>CAVYJG010000010.1:0-815095 GCA_963768695.1 uncultured Acidobacteriota bacterium
ACCTATTTAGGCGGTGACCGCTATGACGAAGGCAACAGCATCGCTGTTGATCCTTCCGGCAACGCCTATGTGACGGGCGTGACCTACTCGACATTTCCCGGCCGCTACCCCTTACCAAAGTACATGCGGTGGCTGCAGCACTTATGCCGACGCGTTTGTGGTGAAATTGAATGCTCTGGGATCGGCTCTGGTCTACTCAACCTATCTCGGGGGCAGCGGCGTCGACTATGGCTATGGCATCGCTGTCGATTCCTCGGGCACCGCTTATGTCACAGGTGGAGACGTCCTCCACGGACTTTCCCGTGGTGCATCCGCTGCAGCCGAGCCCTCACGGGAACTTTGATGTGTTCGTGACTAAGCTTGGGGAAAGCGGAAAGCAAACCGACAAGCTGCTCGATTCAGGCAGCAAATAGCCGCAGCATCTTGTCGCGGGAAAGGTCGATGTGGCGCGCCATAGCTTGGCGGGCGGCTTCCGGTTGGCGCTCCCGTAGCGCGTCGATGATTTCGCGATGCCCGATCCAACCGGGAACGCTCTCCGTGCAGATGGTGTCGAGCCGCTTGACGTAACAGAGCACCAGCGCAACCTGGCTGGTGAGGCGCGCGTTCGATGCGAGTTCAGCCAGTCGAAGGTGGAAGCGGCCGTTCGCGGACAGGATTTCGGCGACGTGCGATTCACCCTTCTTCTCGATGGCGACGATCGCTTCCAGTTCCTTGACCGCCTGTGGGCCGGCGGCTTGCGCGGCGCGCTCCGCCGCGAAGCACTCCAAGACCTTACGATATTCATAAAGCTCCACAACGTCTCGTATCGAAATCGGCGCCACCAGATAGCCCTTGCGGGGAATCCTCCTCAGCCATCCGTCTTGGGCCAGGCGGCTGAACGACTCTCGCACCGGGGTGCGGCTGGTCCGGCAGCGGGAGGCAAGCTCTACTTCCGAAAGCACCTCCCCGGGCGCCAACTTCGCGTCAATCAGCCACCCTTTAAGCAGTTGATAAACGCGCTCGACCTCTCCCGAAGATTGCGCCTTTGACTTCGCTCTCTGAAACACTTGATGTCTCCCGGGTACGGCGCTCGTGGCCGGAACCTTCGCCCAGCCCTTAGTTTTGTTAATAAGCGCCATTATTCTGAGTCCTGGAAGGGCGGGGCTTTAGCCCCGCCGGTACGCAGAGCACGGTTGAAGAGGCCTTTAGGCCCTGAAGCAACGCGGCTTCAGGGGCTAAAGCCCCGAGGAGTGGCCCTTCTCTGCGGCGGGGCTGAAGCCCCGCCCTTCCGGCGCCAAATGAATAAGAACGGTTACTTCTGCAAGTAACCACTAGAGTTCCTCGAAACCTGAGCTCAAGAAAGTGCTTGCCATCCATCGCGTATACGGGTAGTATACAGATTTTCCAGGGAATTCCATACCCCAATGTGCGGCATAGCGGGCTTTTTCGAGCCCTCGCGAAGTATCCACGATGCTCCGGTCGGGCAGGTCCTCCTCACCATGCTCCAGGGATTAGCCTGTCGCGGACCGGACTCCACCGGAGTCGCCCTTTTTAGGCCCGGCGTCGATCACCAGGTGGTGCTGCGCATTAAGCTGGGCGAAGAAGGGGATTGCTCCGCTCGCCTCGCGGCGCTGAGAATCGTTCTCGATCGCGACTTCAACTTGCGCTACCAGCTCACGAGCCATGGAAACGCCGGGCGGTTGGTGGTCAGCGAAGTTGCGAACGTCCCGGCCCTCGCCGCCGCCATTGAAGCGCTGGACAAGGAACTCGAAGTCGTCAGCATGGGGGCTTGCCTGGAAATCATGAAGCAAGTCGGTTCGCCCGCCAACCTCGATCGTGAATACGGAGTTTCGCAAATGAAGGGCACGCACGGCATCGGCCACACGCGTCTCTCCACCGAATCCAAGGTCGATCTCAGCCATTCGCAACCTTTCGGCAGCCACCAGATCGGCGACCTGGCCATTGTTCACAACGGTCACATCACAAATTATCACCAACTCCGCCGCCGCTACGAACAGCACAAGGTTCGCTTCTACACGGAGAACGATTCGGAAGTCGTGGCGATTTACCTGTCTGACCAGATCAACAAAGGGTTGACGCTGAAAAAGCTCTCGAGGCCATGCTGGTGGATCTGGACGGCTCCTACAGTTGCCTGGTGGCCACGGCCAGCCAGTTCGGCTTTGTCAAAGATCCGTTCGCTCTAAAGCCGCTGCTCTGGGCGGAAACGGCGAGCTTTGTCGCTCTCGCCAACGAAGAGATCGCCATTCGCTCCGCTTTGCCCGGCGACTACGAAGTTCGCGAGGCGCAAGCGCGAGAGGTGCGGTTATGGGAGAGGTGAATTGTGAGGGCCGGACCAGCCGCGAGGTCAACGCTGAAATCAAGCGCCAAGTGCGCCATGGCGAGAACCCGATTGTGGTTCGCAATCCCGGCGCCCGTCACAACCTGGGCGTGGCCATTCTGCAGCCGGTCACGGTTCAATTCGATGGCAGCGTCGGCTATTACTGCGCGGGGCTGATCGACGGTGCCACGGTGGAGGTTGCCGGCAGCGCCGGATGGGGCCTTGCTGAATCGATGATGAACGGCTTGGTCAGGGTGCATGGCAGCGCGGGAAACGGCGCGGCCGCCGCTATTCGCGGAGGATCGGTGGTGATTCACGGAGATGCGGCAGCGCGTTTGGGCATCTCGATGAAGGGCGGCACGGTGGTCGTGGCAGGAAGTTGTGGGTATATGGCCGGCTTTATGGCGCAAAAAGGAACGCTGGTCGTTTGTGGCGACGCCGGTGAAGCTTTCGGCGATTCCCTTTATGAAACCGTCTGCTATGTGGGGGGAAAAATCGCCAGCCTGGGGACCGATGCGGTGGTTGAAAAAGCCTCTCCCGGCGATGCCGAATCGCTCGACGCACTACTGGCTCAACATCTTGATCCTGAAGTGCGCCCAAGCTCCCGCACGGCGCCGATTTTAAGAAGATCGTGGCCGGGAGAAAGCTGTGGAATTTCGATAAGCGCGAGTGGAAGACTTGGCAGGAGGCCCTCTGAGCGATGCCCGATGATCCGCATGATTCCAACCGTTTGCTACGGCCCAGCGGGACCTTCAGGCCCGAGACCATCGAAGCTATTCAGGCCAAGGCGGAGTCGGGTCTGTATCGCATGCGCGGGTATGGCACCTTGCGTCCGCGGAACTGGGCGACGTTTGACGACCTCACCTTCCTTCCCTGCTCGCTGACACGGATTCCGCTGGAAGGGTATCGCGAGAAATGTTCAACCAAGACCGTGCTGGGGACGCGCCATGCGCGGAGACCGATTGTGCTGGACATTCCGGTGATGATCACCGGGATGAGCTGGGGAGCGCTTTCCTATAACGCCAAGGTGGCGCTGGCGCGAGGCGCGGCCGCCGCGGGTTCCTCAAACACCACGGGTGATGGCGGCATGCTGGGGGCGGAACGCGAGAACAGCAAGACGTTGATTTATGAAGTGCTGCCCTCGCGATACGGAATCAGCGTCCACGACATGCGCAGGGCCGACGCGATTGAGCTCACGGTGGGGCAGGGCGCCAAGCCCGGATCGGGTGGATTGCTGCTGGGCTCGAAGGTCTCGGACACGATCGCCCGGCAGCGCGATCTGCCGGTCGGCGTCGATCAGCGGAGCCCTGCACGCCACCCGGACTTCCTGGGCCCCGACGACATGATCGTGAAAATTGAGGAGCTGCGGGAGGCCACTGACTGGGAGGTTCCCATTTTCGTTAAGATGGGCGCCAGCCGCGTCTTCGATGACGTAAAATTGGCGGCCAAAGCCGGCGCGGACGTCATTGTGGTGGATGGCATGGAGGGCGGGACAGGGGCTTCACCGGAGATCTTTCAGGAGCACACCGGCATCCCGACGCTGGCAGCGGTCTGCGAAGCTCGCGCGGCGCTGGAGGATTGTGGGCAGTACGGTGAAATTCAATTGATAATTGCCGGAGGCATTCGTGACGGCGCGGACGCAGCCAAGGCCATCGCGCTCGGCGCGGACGCGGTTTATATCGGCACGGCGGCCCTGATCGCACTCAATTGCAACAAGGCTCTGTACGTCGATGATTATCACCAGCTCGGCACGGAACCCGGCTATTGCCATCATTGCCACACCGGGCGATGTCCGGTCGGCGTCACCACGCAGGATCCGAAATTGATGGAACGCCTGGACATTGATCAGGCGGCGGAACGCGTCGCCAATCTGCTGCGCGTCATGACGACGGAGATTCAGATGTTGGCCCGGGCTTGCGGCAAGTCGGACGTCCACCACCTGGAGCCGGAAGACATGGCCGCACTCACAGCGGAAGCCTCGGCCATTTGTGGAATTCCGCTGGCCGGGATGCGAAGAGCAGTACGACTTTAGCAGGCTGCGGAAAAAGCCTATCTGTCATGCTGAGCGAAGCGAAGCATCTGCCGTATCTCGTCGAAAACAAGCAAATGCAGATCCTTCGCTGCGCTCAGGATGACAGTTTGGAAGGTTTTTCCGCAGCCTGTCAGGAGAGAATATTGTGTCGTTTCTGGTGCGGTGTCCCCAGTGCGGCCCTCGCAGCGTCTATGAATTCCGCTTTGGCGGTGAGGTGAAGCAGCGCCCCGCGCCGGACGCTCCCGAACCGGACTGGACGCACTACACTTACACCAAGGCGAACGAGGCTGGAGTGCAGAAAGAGTGGTGGTTCCACCGCTCCGGCTGCCGCCAGTGGTTTCAGGCGGTTCGAAACACCGTGACCAACGAAGTGCAGGAATCCTTTTTCCCCGACGAAACAACGTGAGCGCAGACTCGAAACGCTATCACATTTGAATTCAACGGCAAGACGGTGAATGCCCGCCCGGGCGATACCGTTGCCTCCGCGCTCTATCGCTCCGGCCAGCGGATCTTCACCCGCAGCTTCAAGTACCATCGCCCGCGCGGATTGCTGTGCCTTGCGGGCAAGTGCCCGAATTGCCTGATGAATGTGGATGGCACACCCAACGTGCGTACCTGCATGACGCCCGTCCGGGCCGGAATGCGCGTGACTCATCAAAACGCCTATCCTTCGCTCGAAAAAGATTGGCTGTCGGTGGTGCAGCATTTCGACTGGTTGATGCCGGTCGGATGGTACTACAAGACCATGACCGACCCTCGCCTGTGGCATGCGGCGGAGCCATTCGTGCGCAAGGTCGCCGGTCTCGGCACGCCGCCTTCGCCGGCGGACATCAGCGGAAATTACGAGCATGCGTACCGCCATGCGGACGTGGCGATCATCGGCGGCGGTCCGGCGGGCCTCGAAGCCGCCATCTCAGAGGCCGCGAATGGCGGCGTGGTTACGCTGGTCGACGACCAGCCGGAACTGGGCGGGCATCTGCGCTACTCGAATACCGCGGGAACTTCGCTGCCGGACCTCGTAGCGCAAGTGCAGGCGCTTCCCAACCTGCAATTATTGAAGGGCTGCTACTGCTTTGGCTTGTACGAGGGCAACCTGCTGGGCATCGTGCAGCCCCGGCGCGACCCGAAGGACGCGGAGCGGTTGATTCACTTGCGGGCCGCACGCGTGGTGGTGGCCACCGGTGCGTATGAGTCGCCGCTGCTTTTTCCGAACAATGATCTGGTCGGGGTGATGCTCTCGACCGCCGTGCTGCGACTGATCCGCCTGCACGGCATCATGCCCGGTAAGGTTGCAGTGGTCATTGGGCGGAGTCCGATGGCCGAACCCGTCGTGGCGGACTTGCGCGCGGCGGGTATTCAAATTGCCGCCACGGTTGCTCCGGAGTCCGTTGTAAGAGCCGTCGGGAAAGCGCACGTCGCAGCCATCGAAACAAGCGACGCCCGGCACGCTTGCGATCTGGTGGTGATGTGCGGGCATCGCATCCCGGACGCGGGCCTGTTGCATCAGGCGGGTGCGAGTTTCGAGTGGAGCGCCGCAAAGGGCGCCTTCATTCCGGCCGGTCTGCCCGCGAACGTCAGCGCCGTCGGTGAGGTAACGGGTGAATCGCTCAGCGCCGCAGCCACCTTGCCGCCCGAGCGCGATCCCGCCAGCAAGCGAACGTTTGTCTGCTTGTGCTCCGATGTGAGCTCCCAGGACTTGGTGAACGCGATCGACGAAGGGTTCGATCATATTGAAACGCTGAAGCGATACACCACCACGACCATGGGACCGTGTCAAGGCCGAATGTGCCAACTGCCCGCCATCGGCGTGTGTGCGATGCGAACCGGCCGCAGTATGGCGGACACGGGCGTAACCACATCGCGGCCTCCTAATCCCGGCGTCACGCTGGGCGCCTTAGCCGGCGCACGGCATCATCCCACGCGCCGCACTCCGATGCACTACGAGCACGAGGCAGCGGGGGCAGTATGGCTCGACATGGGCGAGTGGAAGCGGCCACGATACTACCAATCAGCAAAAGGCGCCAGCGAGCGGCAGTGCGTTGAGCAGGAATACCGCGCCGTGCGCGAACGCGTGGGATTGATCGATGTCAGCACCTTGGGCAAGCTCGACCTGAAGGGCCGCGACGTCGGGAAGCTGCTCGACAAGATTTATGCGGGACGATTCTCCGACCTGCGCCCGGGACGCACCCGTTACGGAGTGATTTGCGATGAAGCCGGAATCATGCTTGACGACGGCACCGTCTCTCGCCTGGCGGACGACCAGTTTTTCGTGACGACCACCACGGGAAACCTGGACTTCGTCTTTCAATGGATAAAATGGTGGCTGGTGGGGACGGGCTGGGATGTCTACATCACGAATCTCACCTCGGGGCTCGCCGCCGTGAATCTTGCGGGGCCCCAGGCGCGTGAGGTGCTGAAGCAACTGACGGATTGCGACCTGAGCACCGCCGCCTTCCCCTACATGGCCTGCCGCATTGCACCGGTCGCCGGCGTCGAAGCCATTCTGATGCGCCTCGGCTTTGTCGGCGAAACGGGTTGGGAAATCCACTTCCCCGCTGAATCCGGCCCGGATGTGTGGAAGGCGCTGCTGGAGGCGGGACGCAAATTCGACATCAGGCCGTTTGGTATTGAAGCACAACGCCTGCTGCGACTGGAAAAACGCCACGTTATCGTGGGAGTGGATAGCGATGCTCTGACCAATCCGTTCGAGACCGGCATGGGCTGGGCGCTGAAACTGGACAAGGAAGATTTCATAGGGCGCTCGGCGCTTCGTCGGCTGGCCGGACAGCCGCTTCACCAGAAGCTGGCGGGCTTCGTCATGGATGAAGCGGTGGTGCCGGAGGACGGTGCAGCCGTTATGATCGCCGGCCGACTGGCGGGCAGGGTTACGAGTACACGGGTCTCTCCGCTGCAAGGGAAAGCAATCGGCCTCGCCTGGGTGCCGGCCGAGGTCGCCCGTGAAGGGGCGGAAGTCGACGTGCGCGTGGATGGCCGGTTGGCGCGCGCCAGGATTACGGAGAAAGTGTTTTACGATCCGGATGGAGCACGCCTGCGCATGTGACGTTGGGTGTCTCGCAAATCTGAATTAGCGACTGCTTTGAAAATTACTCCCCTCCTCAGTTGAGGAGGGGGTAGGGGGTGGTGGGCCGTGGTCAACCACTCTACCCCCTCATTATCCAAGGAGGGGAATCAGTATTTTTCATAGTTTCTGCCGGTAGGGGCACCCCTTGTGGGTGCCCTGTGCGTAAGCAACCGGAAACTCCGGGCGGCCACAAGGGCCGCCCCTACATTCACGTAGGGGACAATCTCATTAAGCAATCGGCATTATTCCACGCGCATCATGCACACGGGGCTGCGATGGTCGAGCATCACGGTTGGCAAATCGCCTCAAGCTTCGGCAATCCATCCGACGAGGCGACGCGGACGCGCGAGTCTGTGGGCTTGGCTGACGTGAGCTGGAAGTCGAAGTTTCAACTACAGGGAAACGGCCTGAAAGGTCCCCCCGACCTCCGGCCGGAAGCATCCTCGTGGCTGTTGGGCCGCCGGCAATTTCTGCTGACGTGCGAACCCTCGGCGGCCGGTGACGTGCGAAGACGCCTGCAACAACTTCAGAATGGAGATGCTGCTTCGCCCGCGAACATTTACGTGACGGACGTGACTTCGGCATACACGCAGTTGATGCTCGCAGGGCCTCGCAGCCGCGAGGTTCTCAGCAAGCTCACCTCGCTCGATCCATCTGAAGGCGCGATGGGGAACCTCACCTGCGCGCAGGCCAGCCTGGCGCACGTTCATGCCATTGTCTTGCGCGACGATCTGCCCGGCATTCCGGCGTTTCATCTTCTGGTGGGCCGGGAATACGGCGAGAGCGTGTGGGAGTCGATTCTGCACGCGGGACAAGAATTCCAAATCACGCCATTCGGGCTGGAAGCGCAAAGAATCTTGAGGAAGTGAGTTCACCGCCGAGACGCTGAGGCACAGAGAAAATCGCCCTTGACTCTTCCCCTGTGCGCCTTCGCGGTTAGAGTACAGAATGTTCCAACTTTTCAAACGGGAGCGCATGTGGCGGCAGCCGGAGCTGAAGCGGCGCTACGATCTGGTGATCGTTGGCGCGGGTGTGCATGGGCTCGCCACCGCTTACTACCTGGGCTCGAAGCACGGCTACAGAAACATCGCACTGATTGACAAAGGCTATCTGGGCAGCGGCAGCAGCGGCCGCAACACCGCCATTATCCGCTCCAACTACCGCACTCCGGAAGGCATTCTCTTCTATGATGCGTCCGTCAAGCTCTACGAAACTCTCTCACGCGAGCTCGAATGGAATCTCCTGTTCAGCCAGTGCGGCCACCTGACGCTGGGGCACACGGACGCCTCGGTAACCGGGTTGCGGATTCGCGCCGAGAACAACCAGGCCCTCGGCATTGACAGCCGGATGATCTATCCTGACGAAATTCGCCGCCTGGTTCCCGCCATGGACCTCAGTTCGCGGCCGCGCTTCCCGGTGTTGGCCGCGCTATATCATCCGCCCGGCGGGATTATCCGCCACGACGCGGTGGTGTGGGGCCTGGCTCGCGCCTGCGATCGGATGGGAATTGAGATTCATCCCCACACTACGGTCACCGCCATACGAGTGGAGAGCGGCAGCGTGCAATCGGTGATCACCGATCGCGGCGAAATTGCCACCTCGGCGGTGCTTAACGCCACCGCTGGTTGGGCTTCCACCATTGCCAGGATGGCGGGAGTTTCCCTGCCCGTGGTCAGCCACCCGCTCCAGGCCTGCGTCACGGAACCCTTGAAACCCTTCCTGGACAAGGTGATTGTCTCAGCAACCTTACACGTTTACGTGAATCAGACCGACAAAGGTGAGTTGGTGATCGGCGCGGAGATTGATCCCTACCAGTCCTACTCTTTGAAGAGTACGCTCCCCACCCTGGAGCAGATGGCCGGCTATACTTTGGAGTTGTTCCCCCAATTGCACTCACTTCGAGTGCTTCGCCAATGGGCGGGAGTCTGTGATATGACCCCGGACTACGCTCCCATTATCGGCGTGGCACAAGAGGTGAAAAACTTCTACCTGGATGTGGGATGGGGAACCTATGGATTCAAGGCCGCTCCGATTGCGGGAAAATGCACGGCCGAACTTATTGCCACGGGGAAAACCCCGAAGCTCCTGGAGCCGTTCTCACCGGCGCGCTTTGCGAGCGGACAATTGGTGGGAGAGAAGGCCGCCGCGGCAGTGTCGTCGTAACTGACTAAGGAGGAACCCATGGACGATCCCCAGAGTTCATCGAAGAATGGGAACGGCATCGATTTCTACCTCTGCTCTTTCGTGGAATTGGCGGGGACGCCGAAAGCCAAGCTCGTCCCTGCCACCCACATAGAAGAAATGCAGAGCGAGGGCGCGGGATTTGCGGGATTTGCGGCGGGCGACCTGAACCAAGGTCCACACGACCCGGATATAGTGAGTATCCCCGACTTCAAATCGTTAACCATCCTTCCCTGGCGCAAGAATGTGGCTTGGGTGCCGGGCAACCTCCATGTCAACGGGCAACCGTGGCCCTACTGTCCGCGAACGATCCTTTGCCGAAACCTCGAAGACCTTCGCCGGAAGGGATGGGTACTGCAGGTGGGAATCGAAGCCGAGTTCATGCTGCTGAAGAAAAATGACCTCGGGAACTATCTTCCCTGGGATCCGCTGGATACGGCAGGAAAGCCCTGTTACGACTTGGGCGCCCTTTACCGCAATCTGGATCTCATGACCGCTCTCCTGCGCTACATGCAGGAGCTAGGATGGAATCCGTATGCCGCCGACCACGAGGACGCCAACTGCCAGTTTGAACTCAATTGGCTGTATGCGGATGCCCTGACAAGCGCTGATCGGCACACATTTTTCAAGTGGATGGTCCGCACGGTGGCCGAGCAGCATGGCTTGTGGGCCACCTTCATGCCGAAACCCTTCGCCCATCTTACGGGCAACGGCGCCCACTTTCACCTCAGCCTGGCGGAGGCCGATACCGGCCGCAACCTTTTCCTGGACACGAGCGCTGAGTTCGGCCTTTCCACGCTCGGCCGGTGGTTCATGGCGGGTGTCTTACATCATGCCAAGAGCCTTGCGGCCCTGACCTCGCCGATCGTGAATAGTTACAAACGATTGGTTCCCGGCACGCCTCGCTCCGGCGCCACCTGGGCACCCGTCTATATCACCTATGGCCCTTCGAATCGCACACAGATGATCCGTTTGCCGGGACCGGGGAGGATCGAGAATCGCGCCGTCGATGGCGCAGCCAACCCCTATCTGGCTATTGCCGCACTGCTCGCCGCCGGCCTGGATGGAATTGAGAACAAAATGGATCCCGGCGCCGCCAACACCAGCAACTTATACGAAGTCGAGGAACGTGATCTCGCCGAGCGCGGGATTCGCGTGCTGCCCATGAGCCTGCGAGAAGCCCTGGGAGAATTGGAAAAGGACGAGATCCTCGCCCGCGCACTCGGAACAGACTTCACCTCCTACTACGTCAAGGTGAAGAACGAGGAATGGCGGCAATACCAACGCACCGTGAGCAACTGGGAAGTTGAAAGGTATCTGATGGCATTCTGATTCGCCCCGTGCCTGGGCTTCGTTCTGCAAGCAAGACTCTAAACTTTGGGTACGTCCCAGTCCACGTCGCCTTCCGCGTTGGTGCGGCGTCCCACGAGCATGGTGGCGCCCCGCTCGAGCGCTCCGGGGCGACGCGTCTCGAGCCAGTGCATGTATCCAAGGCCGATGAGGAGCGCCACAACGAACAAATACGGCGTGAAGTTGTACGGCCGAGGGGGTACAGGGTAGACGGTCACGACCAGGACGGGCAATAGCGCCAAAGTCCCCATCCAAGGGATCGCCGCGTGCCGCCAGAAGCTGAAGTGGTCCGGGTGTTCCCGGCGGATGTAGGGAGGTAGGGCGAGGTTTGCAGTGGCGTATAGGCTGATGACGGCCAGCGTAGCAATGGTGCCAAGAAAAGCCAGGATCTCTTCCGGTCGCAACAGCGCACCCACCAGCAAGAACGCGGCGATGCCCGCCAGTTGTATAACGGCAATAGCAAAAGCAGGCGTTCGGTGCACGGGATGAATCTTGCCGAAACGAGCAGGGAGTGTGCCCGCCTGGCCCATCGTGTACATCACCCGGCAGGCCGCGTTGGTGGAAGCCATGCCGGTTCCCACCGAACTGTTGATCACCGCAAGCACGACGAGCCACCAGCCGGCCCCCCAAAGCGAGTGTCCCAGGGCGTAATAGGGGTTCGGGCTGGCAGCGAAGGCGGCCATGTCGCCGGTGCCCCAGCCGACCGCGCTCGCATAGGATGTGAAGACGTAAAAAGTCCCGATGGCCAGCAGCGAGAGGTTTACCGCCAAGCCAACATACCTGCCCGGCCGGCGGCTTTCCTGGGCGAGCGGCGCCGGCGCTTCGAAGCCGCTCAACGCAAGCACGGAGAAGACCATTCCCGCCAGGACGCCGGTGAAGTGGTGCGGCGCGAGCGAGGGCTTGAATGGTGCGATGTAGCTCGAACCGCGCCCTGGATAAACCAGGAAGGTGATGGCGAGCACCAACATGATCAAAATCTCGAGGCCACCGAACAGCGTGGTGATTCGCATCGACAGGCGAACCCCGCAGTGGGTGAGTATCCAGACGATGGCGGATGCCGCCACGGCGATGAGCCACCACGGGATCTTCACGCCAAAGGCTGTACCCAGCATGTCCGAGAGCATATAGCCAAGAAATCCGTTGGTCGCGGCCGGACCCAGGATGTCGTACATCAGATAGCTCCAGGTCGCCATGAACCCGCCGCGGTTCCCGAGCCCCCGGGTGGCAAAAGAGTAGTAACCACCGCTCGAGGGCAGGTAGGCGGAAAACTGCGCCACCGTATTGCCGATCAGGAAGCACACGATGGTCGTCAGCAGGAGCGACACCGGCATGGCCGGCCCCGCCTCGCGGGCAATGATCGGAAAGGTAAGGACGATGTTGCCCGCCGGTGCGATGTGCGTGATGGCCTGGAACACCAGTTCCGTAAGCCCGAGTGAATTGCGCCGCAGTTGAAGAGGCGCGGTGGAAGTGGTTTTCGTGGCAGTCAGCGGCGGATCTCCATCACTTGTAGGGGCACCCCTTGTGGGCATAGGCGCTAGTTTAAGATCCGGTGGGGGCCGCCAAACATGCCCGAAGGGCATGAAGTTCATTAGCCGTAGGTGAAACCTACGGACGAGAATTCATACGCTGAGTATCTCAGCGACCCCGAAGGGGTCGAATTCAACCCCTCCGGGGTTGGATTGAATGCTTTGGAACGGCGTTTACCGTAGGTTTCACCTACGGCTAATGATGTTGGGTCCCGTCGGGACCCCGTCGCAACTCTTAATCTAGCGTCTATGCCCCTTGTAAGTGCCCGAGGGCGGCCACAACCTCCTCCCCTACAAGGCAAGGATGCTGTTCGGCGCAAGAAAGAACGGAGGCACGATTCCCGGTATATTCGACAGGGGCAATACTTCTTCGGGTAGGCCGATGCCCAAGATGTCCGTCATGAACTTTCGCCTCTTTTGGCAGCGCCCGTAGCACGCAGGAAAATCATTGCTGAGTTTCTTGCGAAGCTCTTCGTCGGCGAGAATCAGCCCATCTTCCATGCGGGTTGAGAAATACACCGGCGAACCGGGGATGACATCCGCTTGCATCGCCATACCGGAATGCAGGCCAACCTCCGAGTCCTGGTAAATCGGCGAACTGAGCCATTCATCCAGGTGAATCAAATGGCCTGCATTGAGGAAAATCTCGAATCGCTCGAAGGGCAGGCGCTCCTGAATCAGGCGCCACAATTGTCCCCCGGAAGTGCCCGGTTTGAGGAGAGCGAACCACTCGCTCATGGCTTCGAAGTAGGGACCGGCGTAGTTCGCAACATAGTCAGCCGCTTCACCTGGAAGGTCGCGAGATGAGGACGCGATCCATCCCGCGCGAGTGCTATTGCCGCCCCAATAGCAGATGTTCGTGGCTAGGGTCTGTCCACGCTCGATCTTTTCATCCTTGGGGCTGGAGAGACCGAGCCTCGCGGTGCACCCCGTCGTAAACGTGATGTGGCACCCGAGCGGCTCGCCGTTGATGCCGGCCAGCGCGACCACCTCATGATCCGTCATACCCTCCCGCATTCCGAAAATCATGCGTTTCATCGCGTCGGAGGCCAAGACGTTGGTGTATTCGAAATAGGCAATCTCGGAGGGAGAGCAAAAGCTGCGCAGGCCGTAACCCGGATGCATCAGCAGATCTGTGGAGTTGACGACATGGTTCCTTCCCGCCAGCGCCCGTAGCGTGTCTGCGAGGTAGGAGGGCAGATCGATCGCATACAGGGAGTCAGGATGTTCGCGGTCAGTGAAATACTTCCAGCCCACACATCCGACCATTGAGGTCTCTCCGACTCCTTCGCCGGCAAATATCTCATGAATGAACCGGCTCTGGTCCCGCGGCTGATTGAGCAGGGAAAATGGTTGGAAGCGTTCTCTTCTTAACTTCCCATCGCTGAATAGCGGACTGACGCCAACATACGCTTCGCACTCGTTGCCAACCACCAGCAGCGGATTCCGGTCAGGCGAGATTATGAGCAGCGCCTCCTCGAATCGCGGGTCGAAACCGGTGAGGTAAGCTAAGTTAGCAAAATGCTCGCGGTCGCCGTACACCACCACATGCGTGAGTTCTCGTTCGCCCATCATGGCGCGCAGGTCGTTGATCCTTTTCTCGAACTCGGAGGTGGGCGCCTGCGGGGGATAAGAGGCCTGGCCGAATTCGGGCCAGTCGATTTGGATGATGCGATGATTTCGTGCCTTCGCTGTCATCGGGAGCGGCTCCTCTTAGAACATAAACTTCACCGATACGTGGCCACTACGGGGTCGCAGGCGGCCGTTACTTGGCCGAAAACCTCCCCCCGCGGAGATCGGTTATTCTGGAATGTCCCGCCAGGGTCGGACGCCTGACAGCTATCTTCTTGAATCCGAAAAGCCTTCTAAACTCGAATGCCATTCGTTGAATTTGGCCCGCCTATCATCGTATGCTCGCCCGCCCTCGAAGGCAATTGAAAGTGTGGGAAAATCGGACCGGAATTTCCATTTTGGGTCCCTCGGGTTGCTGGATGGTCGGGTAACCGATTGTCAGGGCGCTGCGAGCGTCTGCGCGCGACGATGTCCCAGTAGGAGTAAAAGCGAAATGCCAGTTCGGGGGACAAGGGGAGAACGTCGCGCCGTTCGCCGCCAAGTCGCAGAGTGCGAGAAGCAAGAGGGGCTCGTGAGGGGCTGGATCGCCTCGGGCGCGGTCAACGCGCAATTTGGAGAATTTCCCGAGCCAGTAGTCGGGTCGGTTCATGGGAGGTACCGTCTGATGGCGGCGGGCGTTTGTAGGGCCGAACAGCGTTCGGCCGGTCGTAGGGCCGAAGCGCCTTCGGCCCAAGCCGAGGTGCCATCGGAGTGGTTGACTTAGTTGGTACTTGCCAAACGTGGTAATATATGCTAGAGTGAGCGGGTAAGGTCGGGCAAGGCGCTCAGGGCCTGCCGGGTACGCTATGCCAGAAAGTCCTCTTTTGTTCTCGTCTGTAGTCCCCGCCTGTGGTTTCTGCCTTCAAATTCAGTCGAGAAGTCGAGGAGTGGGGGACCCGGAGCCGATCGCGAACGTCGCGCGCGGAACGCAGTCTGAAAGGTGGCGGAGGGCTCCCCAACGTCTCGACTCCTCCACCTATCCACTGCAAAATCGCCGGAACAAAGCGAGAATGTCTATGAAAACAAACAGTCGAGGGGTTGAGGAGTCGAGTAGTAAAGCTGAACCAGGAAGCAAAGCGGTAGGATGCCGACTGCTTGTCACTCTTCGACTCTCAACTCTCGACTTCTCGACTTGAATTCGCCGGAACAAAGCGAGAATGTCTATGAAAACAAAGGGCAGGGTCAAAAAGTCGCTGACCCTTGATGTGCCTCGGTTGAGTTGGCGTTGGGGATGAGCATACGCCGGACATTGAGCGCATGATTGGCAGGGACTGTGGCGAGGCATGCCCTTTGGTGCCATGCGAAACAGGCCTGGCCGGGAGGTTGCTTCGGGTTCGATATCAGCCCGTATGGGTAAGTGAGCCGGGACCGGAAAACGAGGATGAAGGCATTTGCGGTTGTGCGCAGGATGTTCAAGCAACGAGCCGAGTTGCTCAGGAACTGAGTTCTTCAAAGCACTTGGAACTCGCACGCGATCACCAATGGGTCTTGCCGTGTTCAGGTCATGCCTGCATCTCTATTTCGACCAGGTTTTTCGCCTCAAGCACCGCATGCGGCAATCCGATCCCGCTCTTATCGTGTTGACTATAAGGCTTCCCGTTGAGGCGTACTGACCGAATGGATCCCGCACCATTGAGCACAGAGATGAGGATTTCCTTTCCTCCATAGAGAATGGGAGACTTGGTCGCCAGGCGCTCGCATTCCTCGGGCAGCCTGGGGCTTATCTCCAGGGAGTCGGCGGTAACCTGCAAGTCCAGGAGCGCGCGAAACAACATACCAAAAGATCCGGCGCAGGTTACCGAGTTAGAATCGTGCCCTCGCTCAGGCCATTGGGATCCTTTGTTCGCCCCGTATTGGTTGTAATAGTCGATGCTGTAGTGATGATCGTGGTCGGAGAGCAACTCTTCCAGGCGATCAAGAAGATCCGTGCGGCGCGTGCGGGTATAAGCGTAGAGCGCTCCTGCTGCGCACATCCAAAACCAGCCGGCATTAACATGGACGCCGGGTTGCGGAAAGCCGCCATGGTTCGGGTCGATTTCCTCCTTCGGGCGAGCGGGATAATTGATTAGCGTGAGATGGTTCGCGGTGAGGGCCGGAATCGTAGCAATCTTCTCCACAATTGACCGGCTGAGCTTCTCGTCCGCGATATGAAGAACGACGGCATTTACGTTGTGCCACAGGTCAAAATAGCTTGATCGGCTGCCATCCAACGCTCCGGTTCCCAATCGCATTTGCCCTGCCGCGTCTTGCAATCCACCCACAAGCCACTTTCCATCCTCAATAAAGCAGGCCATCTTTTGTTCCAACTGTTCACTGCGTTCAGCGTATCGATCTGCCAAATCATTTCGTCCGGCCATCCGCGCCACTTGCTGCATGCTGCGGTACACTTTCAGCAAATAAACGTGTGTGTGTCCAGGGTAGCGATAGCCGTAATGGCAGAACTCAATTTGGCTCCCTTGCGTTCCCACCCACAAGAGGCCGCTGGAATCCTGGCAATGCTCGCGCAGCGCCTCGAGGAACGCGTGAATCTTTGGCAAATAGAAACTCGCCTGAGCCACATCCCTTTCCCAGAGGAGATAATCCGTGGCCGTGATGCAGTTCATCAGAGGGTAATCGGTGTTCTCGGCGTGCTCGGCGGCGTCTTCTCTTTTGACCTTCTTCGATTTCGGGTCGACGGCGATATTCGAGTAGTACCACCCGACGGAGTGGACGCTCGGATGCTCCGTGGCGGGATCAAAAGGGTAGGGTTCCTTCCCGAATGGGTCGAAGGAGTAAGGTAGCCAGTTGAGAGGCGGAATTCTGGGAGCTTGCTCTACCCTTTTGAAATAGTCCTGTAGTGTCTTGTTCACCTGGAAACGAAAGCAGGCCTGCCAAGTGTTACGGTCGATCTCCCGATAAGCTTTGTTAAAAAATGGGCGCCACCCATAGGTTGCGTGATAGTTGCACTGAAAGTCGGTGTACTTCCACCAGACGTTGTCATTCACGAAGAACCGCGTGCCGGCGCCATTGGCAACAGCCAATTTCGAGAGTGTGTTACCGTCTGGTCGGCCACTATAGATGCTGAACGCGTCATTCAGGAGTGCGCGGAGGCGATCCGTCCCTTGGATTTCAGCAAAGACCCCGTTGCGAAGTGGGGGACACCGCAACGAATTGAGTCGAGGTCCCGGTAGCATTCCCGCCGAAAGCAGCGTGCGGTGCAAAAACTCTCTTCGGTCCAATTGGTTCGAATTCATGAACGTCTCCTGAGCGTACCTTCACCGGTGAAATCGGTACATTCTATACCGGCGCATTCCATGATGACACCTCACCGATTACATTTAACATGAACTCTGTTTTGCGGGCGTCCCCCGCATGCTAGAATGCTCCGATGTGCGTTGCGCACCTCGCGCTGTCGAGACTGGTCCTGGTGATGAGCCTGGGCGTTTCGTGTGGCAGTGCCTTCGCTCAAGCGAGCGGCCCGCTGAATAACCCGGCCGAACTCCTGCGCGAAATCGACGCGAATTTCGAAGTTGGAAACAAGGCCCGTGCGTTGCAGTTGGCAAAGGAAGGCATCGGGCATGATTCCAGAAGTTCGTTAAGCGAACAAATCGGCCTTCGTTTGCTGAAGAATAAGTGCTACCCGGAAGCCGTGCCAGCATTCGAGAAAGCCTTGGCGCGCACTCCTGATTCGGTCGACCTCGTAACCAAGCTGGCCTATGCGTACGTGGGCGCCAATCAACCTGAGCGTGCCATAGGCTTGCTGAGTCGTGAAGACCTCCGATCATCCTGGCAAGCCAATTTCCTGCTGGGACAAGCTTACGAACTCGCCTACAAACCGCACGAAGCGCTTCGCGCCTTCCGGGAATCCGTTCTTTTAAAGCCCGATGAAGCAAGCGTCCATTATGAGCTGGGGAGGCTACTCATCAATTCGTCGGATGCGAGCGTTCAGGCCGAGGGCGCCGATGAGATGCAGAAGGCCATCCGGCTGAATACCCAGGGAGCAGATTATTTCATCAACCTGAGCAGCTGGTTAATCGACCATGATGTGAAGACGGCCGTTGTTCTGCTTACCCAGCTCGTTAAGAATTCTCAACCCTCGGACAAGATTTATCTCCTGCTGGGACTGGCTCAGTACGGGCTGTATGGGTCGGGGCCTGCTATACCCACTTTAAAGAGAGTTATCGATCTGAATCCTCATGCCGCTCCAGCTTATAATCTCCTGGGGGGTTGCTATTTTCACGATGGGGACTACAAGCAGGCCCTGAAGTACTATCAGAGTGCCATTGCGGAGGATCCGCAGAATGGCCTTTACTTTTACGGCGCTGCCCACACTCTGGAAAGCCTGAACAGGACCGTGGAAGCTACCCGCTTCGCCGAAAACTCAGTCCGTCTCGAGCCCAAGAGCAGTCGCAGTCATTATTTGCTCGGAAAGCTATACGCGAAAGCTGGAAGAAATAACGAGGCCGTTCACGAGCTCGAAACGGCTGTTCGCCTGGACCCTGAACGTGAGCCTCCGTACTACTTGCTGGCACGCACCTATGTGCAACTGAACAATCCTGATAAAGCCCGGGAGTGGACTCAGAAACTTCAGGAACTGACCGCTAAGCAGCGTCAGGAGGAGACTGAGAAGGGCAAAGCAGAGCGCCGCGTGATTGATCGAATGGAGTCGCCCGATTAGCCGCGGAGCGACGGCAGAGAATAGCCCACACCCTCCAAAGGATGGCGAGCGAGAATCTCAATTCCCCGCGTAAGGATATCGCCGTGTTTGTGAGTCGCCCAGCCTTTGCGATATTGGTCGCAGTGATGGCATTCACTCAAGCCGTCCGGCCACGCCGCCTGGCGGAAAGCATCCTTGCGCGGCGAAACGAACCGGCCCCTGAATACGCCCAAGCCGCTCGGGCTGAACCGAATAACCCCGCCGAGTTGTTGCGAGAAATTGAGACGAATTTCAAAATCGGAGATAAGGCCCGCGCGTTGGAGTTGGCAAAGGAAGGAATCGAGCATGATTCCAGGGGCTCGCTAAGCGGACAGATCGGCCTTCGGTTGCTGGAGAATCGCTGTTACGCGGAGGCCGCGGCAGCCTTCGAAAAAGCCTTGGCTAGTGCTCCCCAATCCGTCGAGCTTGCAAGCAAGCTGGCTTACGCCTACGTGGGTTCCAATCAACCCGAACGCGCCATAAGATTGCTGAGTCGCCTGGAAGGGCACCAATCATCCTGGCAAGCCAATTTCCTGCTGGGTCAAGCTTACGAACTCGCGGGCAAACCCCAAGAGGCGCTTCCGTCGTTTAGAGAAGCGGTTCGTCTAAACCCGCAGGAAGCAAGTATCCACTACGAGTTGGGAAGGTTGCTCATCAATTTTTCTGACAAGCGAACTCAGAGCGAGGGCGACCAAGAAATGCGGTCGGCCATCCGCCTGGATCCGGACAATGCGGATTATTACCTCGAGCTGGGCACGTGGCTGTTGAATCAAGGTGAGTTGAAGCCGGCCGTGGTTCTGCTCACTCAAGGGGTTGAGCGCACGCGGCCCTCAGACAAGCTATACCTCATGTTGGGAATGGCTCAGTATTGGTATGGCTCGGGACCGGCTATCCCGACCCTTAAGAAGGCCATTGATCTGAATCCTCATTCCGCTCCAGCCTATAATCTTCTGGGTTACTGTTACCTGTTCGGCGGCGACTACGCGAAGGCCCTGGAATGTTATCGTAAGGCAATTGCAGAGAATCCACAGAATGGCCTTTACTTTTACGGTGCTGCGCGCGCGCTGGAAAGCTTGGGCAAAGCAGATGAAGCCATTCGCTTGGCAGAAGAATCAGTGCGCCTCGAGCCGAAGAGCAGCCGCAATCACTACTTGCTGGGAAAGATCTATGCGAAACTCGGACGCTACAGCGAGGCCGTTTCGCAGCTCGAGACCGCCGTTGGCCTGGACCCCGAAAGTGACTCTCCCTATTACTTGCTAGCCCGCACTTACCTGCGCATGAACGAACCTGGTAAAGCCCAGGAGTGGACTCGAAAGCTCCAAGAGCTGACGACTAAGAAGCGCCAGGCCGAGAGGACGGAGTTCGAGAAGATAGTGGCCCCTTCCTCCGAAACATCTGATCTTCCCCACCCTTCTGAAATCTGGAACGAGCTTCGCGGCAGCCAACCAGGCGCCAAACCCGGACCTCGCTAGCAAGGCTACGCCAGAGCCTTTAGACAACAGGGCGAGGTTCCTTACTCCGCTCGGAATGAAAAGTCTTTGAAGCGCCACGCTACTCTTGCGCGGCTTGAACCATGGCCAGAATGTTTGCAGGGGGTGTGTCGCGAGGCACCTCGCAGCCGGAACTGAGAATTAGTCCTCCACCCATTCCGACACCCCGAATTAGTTCAAGGCTCTTTTCACGCACCAGTTCCGGCGTGCCCTGAAACAAAACGCCGGACGGGTCCAGATTTCCTTCCAAACAAACTGCACTCCCGACTCGCCGCCGAGCGTCGGTAAAGTCATTGAAGTGGTCCAGTTCGAGCACGTCGGCTCCGGTCGCCGCCATGTAATCGAGAATGTGAGAGGCATTTCCGCAGATATGCAGGAACACCGGCAGATCGAGAGCAGCGTGCAATCTCCGCACCACCAGTTGCTCGAACGGGAAGGCGAACTTGATAAAGTCCTTTCGGCCGATCAATCCTGCCACCGAATCCCCAAAGGTAACGGCATGCGGCTTCGCCTCGCCCACGGCGCGCCCAAGGTGAAAGACCAGTTCGGTGCAGATTTCCAGCAGGTCGAATACAAACTGCTCGTCATCGTGGAGGTCAATCATGAGCTGTTCGATGCCTCGAACCGCACTGGCCAGCGAGAAGGGCCCCTGATCGAAGTTTGTCTTGATGAAGCAGGAGTCGCCCAGCAGTTCACGAGCGCAGCGCGTGGCCTCCGGCAACAAACCCATGCGGCCGGCATTCTTGGCTTCTGCCAGGGGCCGCAACGCCGAAAGATCCGTGGTCGCCGCCAAGGGGCGGGCAAGCCCCGTGGGAGGCAAGTCGGGATAAAATTGCACGGGAACACCGAGAGCTTCCGGAAGTATCCAGTTGTCCGTGGTCACGTGAATGCCGTCGTATCCATATTTCCGCCATGCGGCCGCCTGGCAGTCCACGATGACCTTTGGGTCGCGGTTGTAATGCCAAAAGGGTGTGCCTGTCAGGCGGGCGGCATGGCTGATGATCAGAGGGATCACCGGTGTCCGGTCCGGCTGCTGGCGCCGAATGGCTCGAAGACAGCGCTCAACAGTGTTCATTGGCTAGCCTCCCGGCTCCTGGTGCGCCGTCCGAACGGTCAAGAAACAAAACCGCTCAGGCAAAGGCGCAAAGGCGCCCAGAAACGCAAAATGGAGATCCTTTCGATGCTTTGCGCACTTTGCGCCTTGGCATCAAACTGGCCTTTTTCGGCTGTTCAATCACCCCGGAAACCCGGAGTCCGCCAGTCTGGCGGAGGCTACGGCCGCGGCGCCCAGCACGCCCGCCGAGTAGCCTAACGACGAGAAGGCCACCCGCAGCTTGCGCTGCTGCCACACCCTAACGCGTTTGGAGAGCTCTTCCGTGAGGTCGCTCAACAGCAGGGGATTGTTCTGAGCCAAGCCGCCGGCCAAGATGAGAAGCTCCGGGTCGAGCAGGTTCACGATGGTTGCACATCCAATCGCCAGGTATTTTGCATAGGTGTGAATTGCTTGTATGGCTGCTCCATCTCCCGCATTGGCTGCCGCGATGACCTCCTCCCCCGAAGTGTAATCCCTCGAATTCCCGTAGCGCACAAGCGCCGACGCGTTCGCGTACGGTTCCAGGCACCCAGCCAGACCGCAAGTGCAGGGTCTTCCACCTGGTTCGATCGTGATATGACCTAGGCCGTTGGCAAAGAAATGGGGGCCACGATTAAGGCGCCCGTTCACGTAACAGCCGCCTCCCACGCCCGTCCCCAGCGTGATGCATACAAAATCGGAGGCAGTTCGCGCTGCCCCGAATTGCTTTTCGGCGACCGCAAGCGCATTCGCGTCGTTCTCAACCACTACGGGAAGGCCAAACGCCTCGCGCAAGCAGGCACCGGGGCTGGCTCCGGTCCAGCCGGGGAGGTTCTCCGTTGCGTAGACCACTTGGCCCGATCCCGGATCCACCCAGCCGGCGGTGGCAAGCCCTATAGCCCCAGGCCATAGGGCCTGGCGACGAGCCTCTTCCAGGCAGGCGGAGACGCTCTGCTTCAGGTGGCCGAGCAATGCCTCCCGCCCGTCTTTCCAAGGTGTGGGAGTGGTCGATTGGAAGAGTAACTTGCCCTGGCCAGTGACGAGGCCATACTTGGTGTTGGTTCCCCCCATATCGATGCCCACGAAAACGCTATTGGGGGCATGAAGGCGCTGCCAAACATCGAGGGCGGAGACAAATCTTCGAGTGATGGCCGCCGGTCGCGTGATGGCCGTCCCTATGATGATCGCAAAGGCCCCGGCGTCGAGTGCAGCGCAAAGCTCCTCAGGCGCCTGGATGTGACCCTCTGCGATTACCGGAACGTCTTTTATGGTGCGAACGAGCTCGGCAATGAAGGACGGTTCGAACGTCTTGCGGTCACGGGTGTCCTGTGTATAACCCCGCATGGTTGACAGAACGGCGTCCGCACCCGCTGCGGCGGCCTGAACCGCCTCGTGAAGCGTGGCAATGTCCGCCAGAACTGGAATTCCAAGTTCCTCCCTGATGCGGCGCAGTCTTTCCAAGGCCCCGAACCGCACGCCGCGGGCCGTACAATCCAGAGCGACGAGGTCCGCTCCTGCCTCCACCAACTGCCGTGCTGCCTCGAACGAAGGCGTAATAAGAATCTCGCCATCGTCTTGCAGGGTTTTCCAAATACCGACGATGGGAACGCTCACGGCCTGCCGAATCGCCCGCACGTCATCAGGCCCATTGGTGCGGATGCCCATGGCTCCGCCCTCCACGGCGGCCCGCGCCATACGCGCCATGATGGAGGAATCTCGAAGGGCAGTGCCGGCGTCCGCTTGGCAAGACACCAGGAGTTTTCCCCGGAGCGCGGATTGAAGTCGTTCGAAAGGGTTCATGAAATCCCCCGGTATTTCTGTGGCGGTGTTCTCTGACTGCCGGACACGTCAGCCGGTTCTAGCGAGCCAGGCGGCCCGACCAACCCAGAATTCCAACTGACACCAGAAGAATCGCCACACCCACGGTCATCCAGCGGCGAGCTGCGAGCGATGAGAGCTTCCACTCCCCGGCCAGGAAGCCGCAGAAATTAGCCGCCACAAGACTCACGACCAAACTGAGCGGCCAGCCGATGGCCGGCCCTAACCTGCCGAGTTTGGGCGCGGCCGCACCATAAGCGAAGATGCTCCCTCCCCACAATACACCCATGAGGATCCCCAGCGCGTAAAGGCGCATGACTCTTGGCTGCCGATAATTCGACCAGGTTCGATTCTTGCGAAGCAAGTACGCACAAAAGGCCAGGTTGGAGAGGGCGCCGCTCCCGAGCACGAGGAGCCAAATCAGGTTCGATCCCGCAAAGGAACTCTCCCCTGACTGGACAGCCCTCGACATTATACTCTGGGACAGGCTATAACCCACGTTGAAGACGGCGGAAAGCACGCCGGCCCCGGCGCAAATCAACAGGCCCACCCAGAACGGGCGAGCGGTGCCGACCATCTCCCGAATTGTACCGCCCCTTGCTTCCTCGCTCCGTTCCCGCAGGACTCCCGCGCGGCCGCAACAGCCCATGCCCAGCGTAGCGATCACCGTGCCCAGAATAATCGCCTCCCCCTGCGGTTGCCCCAATCGTTCCGGCGCCAAAACCAGGATGGGCAGGAAAGATCCCAGCGCGGCACTTGTCGCCAGCACCAGTGTATTCGCCATCGAGATCCCAATGGCGCTCACGCCTTGACCGAACAAAATAGCGCCGAATCCCCAGGTGAAACCTGTGACCACGGCGATTAGTTCCGCGCGGCCTGGCGCGGCGGCCAAGACTTGGAGAGGGTGCCCAACCGTCACGAGGGTCATGACGGGTGGCATCGCCAGGCAGGAGACGACAATGAAGAGCGCCCAGACGTTTTCCCACGCCCATCGGCCCAGATAACGCATGGGCAGCGTGAAGGTCCCATTCATGAGGCCGGATATGACCGCCAGCAGGGTCCCTTGGTACACCGTTGAGTTATCTACCATGATTGTTCCGAATGCCTTCAGGCCATATCTTTATTTCCTGAGTAAACACCGAAATCTCTTGCGGCGCGCGCCATGGCAGCAACGTTCTCCGGGGGCGTGTCACGGCCAAGTGCGCAACCGCTGCTCAGAATGAACGCACCGCCTGGTTTCGCTGCCTCAATGACGCGGCGAGCATCGTCGTAGACCTCTGCCGCCGTTGACTGCGCCAGTTTGCTGGTGTGCAGATTTCCTTTCAGCGAAATCTTCGACCCGACGCGGGTCCTCGCGGCTCGGAGGTCGACCTGCCAATCAAGTTCGAGGCAGTCTGCACCGCTGCGGGCCATTGCGTCCAACATGTTACCCGCCTTTCCACAGATGTGCAGCGCCGACGGAATGCCCAGCTCACGCAGTCGCCGTGTAACTCGCTGCTCGGACGGCAACACAAACCCGGAGTAATGGGCTGCGGAAATCAGGCTGCCGGACGCCATGCCCTCCCCCAGCCAGGCGCTCGGCGCATTCATCGCGGCGATCTCCTCAGCCCAGGCGATTGCGAACTGGGTGCGGCGGCCGATGGCCGCTCTCAATTCCTCGGGCTGGTCAATCAAGGCGGTTAGTATACGCTGCACGCCCATCATAAAACCAACTTGGGAAAACGGCCCGGTAAGGCCGACTGAGATGTTGTATTGGTCCAGGACATCGGCAGGGATGTGGCGCAACGTATCAATTACATACGGACGCATCATGTCGAGCGTCTGTAACCGCTCATCCTCGAAACTCGTGATATCGTGCCGGACGGGCGTGCCGATGTCGTTCAGCGGTACGCGCCACACTGAACCATCGAGTGTTGTGACCGACCAACCATCCGGTGTTCGCAGCCGCTCGCAGACGACCTCTGGGGCGATGCCGATGTTGATCGAGAGGCCGTCGATGTCCGGGTGGAGTTCCAGGCAACAGAGCAAGGCCCGGGCGTGGACTTCGGGATTGAGAAAGCACTCGGAGACGGATACGCCGTAGCACGCCGCGGCGTAAGAGGTATCGATCAGGGGCGCCACCGGAACCCGATCGGGTGTTTGCGCTCGCATGGCTGATTGACTTCGTTCACGTGAGGTCATTGCTGTCCGACCGCTCGGCTCGGTGTGGCGTCGTCAGGATCCGGGATGGAATGACTCGTCGACCACCAGAAAGTGCTTGACAATGCTCTGCGTGGATGGTCAAATGCGACAACATACTATTGTCTAGAGAGCAAGTCAATAGGTATGGATCTTCATAACTGAATCTTGCCCTTCGGCTCACCACCATGCATGAAAAAAGCCACTTCGGGATAACCTCTTTAGTTTCAATGAAAGTTCCCACTGTTTACATAGCTGCGAGGAGGCGGTTCAATGAAATCAATCAACCGAAGAGAATTCCTGGGCAGCAGTGCGCTTGGTGTCGCCATGCTTTCGGTGGGCCTCGATAGCGAGGCGCAGGAGAGAAGGAACGTCGGGCAGCACCGTGTCTACTCGCAACTCCTCGATCCCCGCGAACACCCGGATTATTCCCGCCGGTATGTGCAGGCGCCAAGCTGGGATACCTTTGGCCATCGGACGCATTTCGTCACGCTGCGAGGCTTTGGGATCAAGAACGGTACCCTTGTCGACTTTGTTCAAAAACTCGACGACTTTACACGGAAGTACGAGCTGGGCGATGTCATCTGGCCGTCTTATCCAGTCATTTTTGCCAGAAACTTTGCTGATTTGGCGGAGGAGATAAATCGGCGTGGGTTGTACCTGTTTGATATCTGGGGGTATACACCCGGATCCGGCCCTGGTGGCTTCTGGGCGCAGTTCGTACCGCCGTCAGGCGTGTTCGAGATGCTGCCATCAAAATTGGGCGAGCATTGGCTTGGCATGGATACAGGCGAAGAGGACGGCCGCTACATTGGAGGGTATGCACCCCAGATGTCCCCACCCTCCTTGTCCCGTTACGAGCAGTACCTCAACTTCACACGCTATTTCGAGCGCTATACGACCGTTCAAGGTAATAAGATGTCGACGCTCGATACGCTTGGTTTCGGTCACTACTTCCTGAAGGAGGGTATCTACACTTTCATTGGTTCGGAGACGGCGCAAGGGCTGCCTAATGCACAGATCTTCTATGCCTTCAACCGCGGTGCTGGAAAACAGTACGGCGTTCCGTGGTTCGGGAACTCCTCAGTCTTCAATCGATGGGGCTATAAGACATACGGGCGATCAAGTCCCGACAACGGTCCTACCAAGGGCACAAGCCTTAGCTTGATGAAGAGGCTGATGTACAGTCAGATCCTCTACAACTCCATGATTGTCGGCTTCGATCAGCAATGGTTTTACAACGAACAGGAATCCGCGTCTGGAGAAGGTGATACTGGAAATGGCAAACTATCACCCATCGGTGAAATCCAGCAAGCTGCACGGCGATGGACTTCGCAGTTGGGCTTTCCAGGTGTCATGCTGACGCCAGTCGCCCTGATGTTGGACTTCTATGCGGGTTGGACCTTCCCACGCCACCTCTATTCGGATAATGTGTACCGTGCTTGGGGGAATTTGCCTTACGGGCCTGGAGATTACCTCACCGATGGAGCGCTCGAGATGCTCTTCCCCGGCTACCAGGATTCCTCCTACTATCATGACGAATCCGGATTCCTTGCACCGGCGCCGTATGGCGAATGTGCGGACTGCATTCTGAGCGACGCGGAGGGATGGCTCCTGGGTCGTTATCCTTTGCTTGTCGTCGCCGGGGAGCTTGAGGGCGGTCCGGAAATACGGGACAAGTTTCAATCCTATATTAAGACGGGCGGTCACCTCATCATCACCGCCGGCAATTTAGCAAAGCTGCCAGGCGGGCTTGCCGGGATAGAAGTTACGGGCCCCGTGAAGCAATTTCCCGTCGGTGAGGTGGTTCGGGTCGGAGCCGCAGAACTGGACAAGGACACGTCTTTCTGCCTGTATCCACTTTCATTCCCATCTGGTGCATCCATCCTGGCGGAAACTTCAGCATTGCCCGCGGCTATAGAGGTACGTCACGGCATGGGCCGAATCACCGTTTTGGCAAGTCCCTTCGGTATCGGCAGGGAAAAGGCTGCGGGAGCGAGCTTGACTCCCTCCAGCCTTCTCAATCAGGTTGATAAGCCTTTAGTGAAGCCCTATCCGCTCCTGGACCATGTGAAGGCTGTGCTTCATGAAGCTTTTCGCAGCCAGATGCTTTTTGAAGTTGGCCAAGGTCTGAATTTCATTACCTGTCGTAAGGGCCCAGGCGAGTATATGCTGGGAGTCTCAAACAATACCTGGCGCCAACAGCCACTCGAAATCATTTCGCATATCGGGCCGATCCAATCCCTGCAAGAGATCCAAATCGATCAATCGGAGAAAGGAGCTGTGGGATACATTGCGGAGGGCTTCGAACACCTTGACCTGGGCGCGAACAGTGACCACAGCATCGCGGGCGGAGACATACGCGTGTTCGCAGTCCGAGTGCGTGAAGAACAAGTGGAGGAGATTCCACACAATACCCCTCCGCCCCGGCCTCGCGGCAGGATTTTGACCCTCCGGGGCGACGGCATGATCAAGGAAGCAATTCTCGCGAGGCCTTCTTTCTTCGAGCATTTCAATGGCGTCGTTGTCGATTGGGGCTATCTGGCGCGGCGCGACAAAGACCAGATCCAGAAGGAGGCTGGCTGGATCGCAAGGCAGAAGCTACAGATCATCGTGGACCTCTCCTCGGGCATCAACCTTTTTCCCGACCTCCGGCTGGTTGATAACGTTAAAGAGGACTATCTAGCCAGCATGGCCGCTATTAAGGAAGTGCTGATAAGGTCGAAGATACTACACGTCCGAGATATCATCTTGTCCCTTCACCGGGTCCCGGAAAACAACTTCACAGCAGAGCAGACATGGAATTCATTTCAATCAACGTTGCGGCACTTGGCTGTCGAAGCCGCTCATTACGAGATTACTTTGCATCTTCGCATGAGTCCGGGCAAGCTCCCCGCTGATCTGGAAGAGGCAATAAGGTTCATAGATAAAATTGACGCGCCGAACTTTCGTCTCGCGCCCAGCACGGCTCTGATGCTTGGGAGAAAAACAGACTTAAGCCAGGCTGCAGCCCTGCTCAAAGAAAAAGTCGGGCTTTGGTTAGTGAGCGCACCTGGAACCGATGTTGCCGGAGTCCTTTGGAATGCCAACGCACCCATAGCAGGGTACGAGGACAGCCAACGCCTTGCAAAAATCCTGGCCATAGCCGCTAATGCGCCTCAAGTATTGGACGCGATCTACGAGACCAAGGGCGAAGAATATCTCGATTCGCGGGCGCTGAGCAGTCTCGTGTCCTTAGCCTGATCGGTTTTTTCTGATCGAGCGAACGCCAGGCGCCACGGTTCTCCAGGCACACGCGAATGTACATATTCGATCACCACGCTATTACCCCGAGGAGAAAAATGAACTGGACCAAGGTATTCGGAGCTCTTATCTACAGTACGGGCCTGCTTTTCTGTCTAACGGCTCAAGCATTACTTGCAGCAGAAATGCCGCTCGTTTTCAGTTGCTCTCCCGAAAACGATCTTTATCGCGCCATGTCGGCGGGCGGGGCGCACTACCCTCGTTACAACAATGCGCTCGAGGCGGTTGACAAAGCGCCGCCGGGTTCCGGCGTGCTCATCTTGGCGGATGGCTACCCGGAGATCCCCACTCCGGTAGATTCCACGCTCGAATACGCGGCAAAGCGCGGCTTGCGCGTCTACGTCGAGTATCCCGCGACGCTTCCCGACCTCACGGTGGAACCGCCGCGCGGCAGTCGCTTGGCGAGAGCCGTCATTGCCTCGGACGAATTTGGGCCGAAGCTCGGAAAGATGCGGATTCTCGACATGCGGGATTGCTACTTCGTTCCCGTGAAAGCGGCCAAGCCCTCGATCGTGCTGGCGCGCGTCGCTGGGTTCGATACGGCAGTATTCGGCTTGCCCTCGAGCGGCGTTTATCCCATCCTCGTCGAGCTCACTTCCGGAAAGACTCTGGTGGCCACCACCAAGCTCAGCCAGTTCATCACCGCCCGATACGCACCCGCGGAGGCGTGGCAATTGGTCTGGAAGAGAATCCTGGAGTGGCTGGCGCCGGGTGCGAGCATTCCCGAACTCAAATGGACTCCAGTAGTGCAGCCCACGTTTGGACCCAAGGAAGCGTTGCCCAGCGACGCGGAGCTCCAGGCCTTCCGGCGGGGCGTGGCTTGGTATAGCAAGGCTCGGCTACTACTCCATCCCTCCTGGCGGCAGGGCGGCGACCTTGAGCCGTACTTCCCGCGCACGGCTTCCATGCATCGGTCGGGTCCTCTCGGGGACGGAACCGAAGGTGTTGCCGAGGGGGTAATGAACGTGGTGGAGCAGGATGGTTCGCAACCGGTCAGCTATTTCCTGCGTGACGACTGCATCGGCGAGGTGACGCTTCCATTCGCGATCTCGAGCGCATTGGACGGCTCGCCCCAAGACGCACGGATTGCAGCGAACCTGGCGAACTTCGTCTACTTTCGCTCGATCTTGGCGAAGGGGCCACGGGGCGATCCGAAGAGCCCCAGTTTCGGCCTGGTGGGCGGCGGCGGCCGGCGGGAGTCCGTGGATATCTACTACGGCGACGATGCCGCGCGCAGTATCTTGGGCACGGCGGGCGCCGCAGCGGTTTTGCACTCCGACCGTTGGGATGAGTCCCTGCTGCGCTTCCTTCTGGCGGAGTTCCGCACCAGCGGGAAGCTCGGGTTCCGCAGTTGGCGCCTCGAGGACCACGAGATCCAGGAGCACGGCTGGCGCTACTATTTCGATAAAGACACAGTCCTCTACCAGCCGCACTATGAGGCCTACCTTTGGGCGGCTCTGCTGTGGGCCTATGACAAGACCGCGTATCAGCCGTTGCTCGATCGGACCCGGAACGGCATGCGGATGATGATGGCCGCCTATCCAAACGAGTGGCGATGGACGAACGGCCTTCAGCAGGAGCGCGCCCGCATGCTTCTGCCCCTTGCCTGGATGGTGCGCGTCGAGGACACGCCCGAGCACCGGCAATGGCTGCGCCGCATAGCAACGGACATGCTCGCGTCGCAGGACGAATCCGGCGCCATCCGTGAGGAGCTCGGTCCCACCGGCCACGGAGACTTCCCCCCGCCGAAGACGAACGAAGCGTACGGAACCGACGAAGCACCGCTGATTCAGGAGAACGGCGACCCGGTAGCGGATCTTCTGTACACCACGAACTTCGCCTTCCTCGGCCTGCACGAAGCGGCGGCAGCGACAGGCGATTCTCTCTATCGCGACGCTGCCGATAAGCTGGCAGGTTTTCTGTGCCGGATTCAGGGCCGCTCGGAAGTTCGCCCTGAGCTCGATGGCCTTTGGTTCCGGGCCTTCGATTACCACCGCTGGGAGTACTGGGGCAGCTCGGCAGATTGGGGGTATGGCCCCCTGGGGGTCGAGACGGGCTGGGGGCAATCCTGGATTACCTCGGTCCTGGGCATGCGGCAGATGAAGACATCCTTCTGGCAGCTCACGAAGGGCAGCGGGATCAAGCAGCATATGAACGCTCTGCTGCCGGTCATGTTGCCCCCGGAGAAGTGAGCGGGTCGCCGCCCTGGACTCTTGAGGCGTTGCGGTGAGGCGCCGAGTTCCAGGGTCGATATCCGCAAAGGAAGCACCCAGACACTGATCTGACCACACAAGCCTCCGAATGAATCCATGCATGCTGCGTGCACGGCACGCCAGTGAGGCCACATCAACGGGGAAGAACGTGGGGGAAAAAACGCTTGACAAACAGATCGTGATGCGCTTGAATTACGCCGAACATACTATTGTCTAGAGGTCAGGTCGATAGATATGGACCAATCACAACTGAGCACGAAACTGTTAACCCTCGAAATTGATAAGAAAAGCGCCATGCCCTTGTACGCTCAAATCTCGGGGGCCATTAGCAAACTGTTACAGGAGGGCACGCTTGGGCCCGGCGCCATTCTGCCGCCCGAACGGGTCTTCTGCGAACGCTACGGCGTGAGCCGCATGACCTTGCGTCAAGCATTTGACGCGCTTGAACGCGAGGGACTTATCGAACGCCACCCGGGCCGCGGCACCTTCGTCGCGCCCAACCGCATGCGCAAGCAGCAGCAGAGGATGCGCAGCTTCAGTGAAGAGATCATTGCGCGCGGGGGCCTCCCGTCCTCAAAACTGCTGTCGTTTCGCGTGGTCGAGCCGGGGGTCAAGGCGCGGGAATTCTTTGGCCTGCCGGTAGGCGAGAAAGTCTACGAAGTGGAGCGTGTCCGCTTCAGTTCGGGCGTGGCCATTGCTCTCGAGAAGGTGCAGATTCCCCTGCAACTCTGTCCCAACCTGGACCGCTTTAATCTAACCGAACATTCTCTCTACAGCATTCTGGAAGGAAATTACGGGCTTCGACTGTCTCACTGTAGTGAGGAGATTTCGGCGGCCGCCGCGACACGCGCGCAAAAGGAGGCGCTCAACATTCCCCGCGGCATACCGGTCCTGGTTGTGCAGCGAAAGGCTTTTACTGAGAACGACACCCCGGTAGAGATGGGCTTGGCTGTCTACCGGGGGGACCTGTATTCCGCAATCGTGCAGTCGTTTCGGTCCGCTGAGGATTCACAGAGCGCCGGCAAGGAAGGATGATTGCCGGACATCAACCGTGGATTGGCGCGCGGGCCGGGCATGTAAGTCAAAACGCAAGTTTGTACTGAAAAGGAGGAGTATGAGAAGAAACGCAGACTGCTTTTCGGGTATGCGACGCTGCTTCGTATTGGGCGCCATGCTGGTTGCGTGGCTCTTACTGTTCGGCAGTACTGTCCTCGTAGGACAGACAACTTTCGGCAGCATTGTGGGCAGAGTGACTGATCAGAGTGGCGGCGTAATCGCGAGCGCCCAAGTAGTGCTGCGCAACGAAGCGACTAATGTTACTGCTTCGACCGAATCCAATACGGCGGGAGATTATGTTTTCTCCAACTTGATACCGGGTACGTACGAGGTATCGGTTACCTCTACGGGGTTCGAGCGGTACGTTGTCAATCATATCGTGCTGTACGTCAACCAGACGGCTCGCGAAGACGCCTCACTCACCGTCGGTGGAGTCACGCAGTCGGTCCAGGTTACGGCCGAGTTACCGCTGGTCCAAACTCAAACCTCGGAAGTGGCGGGCGTGATCGACTCGAGCCAAATCACCTCCATGCCGCTGAACGGCCGAACCAATCTCTACGGGTTACTTACCATGGTGCCGGGAGTTCAGAACGCCGGCAGCAACCCCCAGATTGCAGGCAACCTGTGGAGTGCCTCAACCCGTGAAACCATGGATGGGGTGACCTTCATGGAAGTGGAAAACCAGCGGCTTGCGGACGCTAGCCCTTCCTTGGAGTCGATCGGGCAATTCAAGGTAGTGGACAGTACAGGCAGCGCTGGGGGCGGTCAAGAGGCTGTCCAAGTCATCACCGCCACCAAATCAGGGACGAACCAGTTCCACGGCACCGCTTTTGAATACAACCGCGTAAGGGCAACGGCGGCAGCCAATTACTTTGCTACCAGCCTCCCCAAACCTCCGTTCATCCGCAATGAATACGGCGCCTCGCTGGGTGGGCCAATAAAGCGCGACAAAGTGTTCTTCTTTGGAAGCTTCGAGGGTTTCAAGTATCTCTCTTCCGCAACGGCGGAGACAGCCCAGCCGACCCCGGCTCTGCTGCAGGGGGATTTCACTGGCCTGCCAACCGTTACGGACCCTACCACTGGTCTGCCCTTTCCCAACAACCAAATACCTTCAGACAGGATCAGTAGCATCTCGAGCGCTTTTTTCAAGTACTTTGATACTCCCAACCTGCCTTCCACGGCCCCAGGCGGGCTTGGGACAAACTATGTCGTCAACATACCGAACGTCCAGGATAACAACCGATTTCAAGGGCGTGTTGATTACAATATCGACGAAGCGAATACGCTATCCGTGCGGTACTTCATGGTTCGACAGATTCCCCAGAATTTCGCGTGGGGCTCGACGGAGAAGATGGGATCCGTGCTTTGGCCCGACGTGAATCAAAACTTGGCGATCAACTACACCCGCATTCTCACCCCGAAGTTGGTCAACCTCGCGACGTTCGGTTGGTCGCGGGAGACGGATACACTGAAATCTCAGAACTACAATTTTGATACCCACAGCGTGATTCCGTCCGTCCCGGCGTCGTTGCCCGGCAATGCTGGTCTTCCGACCTTCACAATTTACGGGTTCAATGGCATCAGCGACTGGGGAGGCGGCGGAGACACCATACCAACGTATGAGTTCCACGACACCTTGACCTGGGTCAAGAGCTCACACACCGTAAAAGGCGGTTTCGACTGGTATCGCTGGCAGTTCTATGATTTCGGGAATGGGGGCGACGCGCACGGAGCGTTCACTTTCACTGGGCGCTATACCGGCAACCCCTTTGCGGACTATCTGCTGGGAGACATCTCTGCCGATGGATACCCGCTTGGTCCTAGTAAAGGCACGCCAACTGAGGATCGGTATTCCGGGTGGATACAGGATAATTGGAAGGCAACGAAGCACCTTACGGTGACGCTCGGGCTTCGAGTCGACTTGCCGTCGCAATTTATAAATACCGGTTCAGGTGAATGGATGACCAATTGGTATCCTGATACAAACCAAGTGGCGGTGGTGCAGGGTACGTATGACCCGTCTCTATGGGGCAATCTCCCGATCGTGAAAGGCAGCGCCGCCGGGATAAACACCGGCAACTACGTCCACAGTGACTCCAAACAAGTGACCCCTCGGGTGGGGCTCGCTTATTCGCCGCTGGCCAGCAATCGCGTGGTACTTCGGGGGGGGTACGGAATTTATTACACCCCAATGCCCTCTTCGTTTGGTCCCAGTTGGGAAGGAGTTGGGAATCCTCCCTTTGCCGGGACATTTTCCTTCGAGCCCCAGGCAGGGACCACTCCCTCCCTGACATTTGATAACCCCTTCCCCAGTGGTACCGGAGCGGTTCCATTGAGTGGGATTGGCCTCGGCGCCAGTCAGCAAAATTACAAGTTGCCTGAAAGCCATGAATGGAACTTTACGGCTGAGTCACAGATTTCGGCACACACTTCGGTGCGCGCAAGTTACCTGGGCAATGAGAGCGAGCATATGTATTTTCCGTACAACATCAATGATCCCGTCCCGGCGCCCGGCCCTGTGCAGCCTCGCAGACCCTATCAGCCGTGGTCCAGTATTTCGTACTATAACGGCGGGGAAACCACGAATTGCCAGGAACTTCAGTTGTCACTGCAACGGCGATTCTCCACCGGGCTTTCGTTTGAGGTCGAATATGCGTGGACGAAATGGCTGACGAACGGGCTCTACGGACAGGCCACCCCCACTGACAACCAGAACATACGCCTGGACCGTGGGAACTATGCCTTTATCGCGCCACAGTACGCGGTAGCCAACTACAATTATGAGCTGCCATTCGGCAAGGGTAAACGGTTCCTCTCCTCCGCAGATGGCGCCTTAAACCAAGTAGTCGGCGGCTGGCAGACCACTGGAATCATAACGATTTCAGGCGGCAAACCGTATTCGGTTACCTTTGATAGTAGTACCGAAGGATGGCCGAGCAGCCGTGCGGACATCGTCGGCAACCCTCACGTCGGCAGCCCGTCACTTTCCCAATGGTTCAATCCTGCCGCGTATGCTGTGCCCCAGCCGTTTGCCTATGGAGACTCTGCTCCGAATTCACTGTTCGGACCACGCTTCAGCAACTGGGACATGGGTATCTTCAAGATATTCCCTCTGAAGGAACGAATCCGGCTGCAGTTCAGGGCGGAACTCTTTAACTGGCTGAACCACCCCAGCTTTAGTAACCCGGCCAGTGACATCAGTGTACCCTCGCAAGTAGGCCAGATCTTCTCCACGGCAAGTAGTCCGCGATCTGTACAGTTCAGCTTACGGTTGGAATTTTGACCGAAGCATCATGGGCGTGCCGGTTACGTAAGACCGGCACGCCCATGACCTGTAATCCAGGAACTAATCAGGAAAGCCACTCTCCCCCTCCGAACGAGGTTGGGCATGTCCCTCAACATTGACCTGTGCAGATCGCCGCACGGGACGCCGGTAGGCCTCGGAGCCGATGGCGGCAAGCTCGTTCGCTACGGCCGGAGCGTTGGTTGTGGCGGCCACGTTCAAAAAAGCGACGAACGAACCTGGAATGTCTATGAAAACAAAGGAGCGGTTGCTTCTTGCCCTCTGAATTTGAGAACGGCGACCGATTCTACCCTCGCAGGAGGATGGGGACATGAGGATGACTATTTCTTCGACTGTTGCAGTGCTGGTCGCGCTTATCGTGCTGCCAGCTCCCGCCCTGAAGGGAAAGAAGGAAAGTGGTAAAGGCCCCCACTTCGTGTTCAGTTGCCAGGCGAACAACGATCTCTTTGTGGCATGGCAGCAGACTTTGAACGTTCCGGTCCCGCGCTACGGGAGCGCCGAGGAAGCGGTGGAAGCGGCGCCGTCTGGCGCTGGTGTCCTGATCCTCGCGGATGGCTATCCCGATCGAACCACTCCTCTGAATGCGGAAATGTTCAAGCTCGCAGCCCGTAAGGGACTGCGGCTGTACGTTGAATTCCCTTCCTTTCTGCCGGGAACCGAATTGGGTCAAGCGCGCGAGATCAAGTGGGAGCGTGGAGTAGTGTCTTCGGATGTTTTCGGCGCATCGCTCCGGAAGATGCGAATCCTTGCCATTCACAGTTGCCGATTCCTCCCCGTGACTGCCGAAAATCCGCATGTGGTCATGGCGCGAGTGGCGGGCTACGATTACGCCTCGTTCGGGCTACCCAAGGAGACGTTTCCCATCCTATTTGAACTGCCCGCCGGCGGCCCGGGATCAACTCGGGTGCTCGTGTCAACAACCAAGCTCAGCCAGTTTATTACCGCTCGTTATGGGCCTCAGGATGCTTGGGGCCCAATTTGGCGGATGATCCTCACCTGGTTGCAGCCCGCCGGCTCATTGCCGGAGCTTAAATGGCTGCCCACTGTGCGGCCTTCATACGGCGCTGATGAGAAGCTTCCCCCGAACTTCGAGACGCAATCTCTGCAGCGCGGAATCGAGTGGTACTTCAAAGCGCCACTGCTGGTACACCCTTCCTGGGTGGCGAAGTACGACAAGCCGGCCAACCGGGAGGAACCGACGGTGGAGTGGCCGTTTGGCCATCGCATCGCCTTGATGCCGAACGCGGAGGAGGGTGTCGGAGACGGCAGCCTGGGCGTGCTCGAGGGATTCACGTCAACAATTCTCCTCGATGGCACTCAACCGCTTCGCTGGTGGAGACGAGATGATTGCAACGGTGAAGTGGCCGGGACCATGGCGCTTGCGGGCGTGGCGCTTCGCGGCGATCGCTACCTGCAAGTGGCAAGCAACATTGGCGACTACATCTATTTCAAGTCCATAATGTCGCTCGGCAAGCGCGCTGATCCCCACGACCCGGCTTATGGACTTTTTGGCTGGAACGACGTCCCCAACTATTGGGACAAAATGGATGGTTTCGGCGTCTATTATGGCGACGATAACGCACGAGGCATGCTTGGCATGATGCTGGCCGCAGCCGCTTTGAAAACTGACCGGTGGAATGAGCGTCTCTCCAAGGGTCTGATTTCAAACCTCCGTCTGACCGGCCAGATTGGATTCCAGCCGGACCGGTTAGACACAGAACCGCTCGAGAAGAACGGCTGGCGATACTATTTCGACAGCCGAGAGTCAAGTCTCGCGCCAAATTACCAAGCCTATGTTTGGGCCAGCTATCTCTGGGCCGCTCGCCATGGCGGTTCTCCTCTGTTTCTTGAAAGAACCAAAACCGGGCTCGGAATGATGATGGAAGTCCATCCTAAAGACTGGGTGATCGGGCTGGGCGAGGGCGCGAGAGCTGTGCGCATGGCAGAATCACGGATGCTATTGCCCTTGGCGTGGCTGGTGCGCGCGGACGACACGGCGCAACATCGGCGGTGGTTGCGGCAGATCACGGAGGATTTACTCTCCGTGCAAGACGCCTGCGGGGCCATCCGCGAACAGTCGGGCGATCCCGAGTCCACGGCGCCGTTGATCGCCTCCAATGACGCTTATGGTACAGCCGAGGGAAGCCTTATTCAGAGCAACGGCGACCCCGCCACCGACCTGATCTACACGGCAAACTTTGCGTTCCTGGGCTTGCACGAAGCTGCCGCTGCCACGGGCGACCGTTATTACAAGGACGCAGAGGACCGCTTGGCCGCCTTCCTCTGCCGGGTTCAGGTGAAGAGCGAAAAGCACCCGGAGTTGGACGGCGCCTGGTTCCGCGCGTTTGACTTCAAACGCTGGGAGTATTGGGCCTCGAACAACGATATTGGCTGGGGGGCCTGGTGCACCGAAACCGGATGGATGCAGAGTTGGATCACGGCTGTCTTAGCTATGCGCCAGATGAAAACCTCCCTGTGGGATATGACCTCGCAGATCACGATAGCGCCCGATCTCGAGAAATACGGCCATGAGATGCTGCCTTGAGGATGCCCCGAGGCAAACGGAAGAACACACATTGGACGTTGCCAGAGCCTTCGAACAGGCGTAGGAGAATCGGGAAGAGTGGAGGTAGCCGGCACCCATGAAAGTCGGCCATGCGCAACGAGATATAACCCCAGAGCCGGGGGTCACATTGAGCGGGTTTGTTTCCCGGGGCAATAAACCTTCCTCCGGCATCGATGACCCTATTTTGGTGCACGCTCTAAGTGTGGAAGACCACGGGGAGGTGCTGCTAATTCTCGTTTATGACCTGCTGGCCATGGGCGAAGAAATCACCGCAGAGATAAGCTCGGCCGTTCAGCAACTGTCTCGCGGCGCAGGGTTGCAGGTAGAGCTGGCGCTCTGTTGCACGCACACGCACAGTGCGCCGGCCGCCATCAAGCTGATTGGCTGCGGAATTCCTGATCTCAAATATTGGGAACTATTGGTAAAGGCTTCGTCGGAAGCTGCCCTTGAAGCTTTGGCCGATCTTCGTCCGGCCTTGCTCCGCTATCTCGCGGTTCCAGTTGCAAATGTGAGCCACAACCGCCGCTCGCTGCTCGCGGACGGCCGGGTAGTAATGGGCCGCAATGCGGCGACTCCGGTCGTCAAAGTTGGACCGACCTGGGACCGTTTGCTGCTCGTTCGCTTTGAGGATGAGGCGGGAAAGGGGATCGCTGGGATTGCGAATTGGGCAGCGCACCCCGCGGTGGTCTGCACCCAGAATATTTCGGCCGACTACCCCGGTGAGTTGCGCCGCCGGCTCTCCCTTGCGTTCGATGTCCCGTTCATCTACCTGCAGGGCGCTTGCGGCAATATCAATTTGCCCTTCCGTCACATGGTGCGGGAGGAGATGCTCGAGAACGTCGACAGTTTGATGAATGCGCTCTCGACCGTCGCCTGGCCTCCCGCCCGGCGGGCAAATGCCTCGTCTCTGCTCAGCCGCTCCGTTCGCCTCGCCTATGCGGCAATTCCAAGATCGGAAGAGTTGGAAGAATTCCGGAACGGAATGCAAATGATCGCCCGCGCCGGCTCCGGGTCCCCTTCGATCATGTCCATCCTGGCGAACATTATGAATGTGGAGCCCGGCGAGCAGCCTGATCCCGCGATGACGAGGTTCATCGCAGCAGCTCTTAGCCAATGGAGTCAGGAATTGCTGGAAAAGTACGACGATGTCCCCACCGGCGCCGATCTGGCGATCAAGGTGTGGAGGCTTGAACCTCTGGCCTTCTGTTTCATAGCAGCAGAGGTCTTTGTCGAAACGGCGATTCAGCTTCAGGATACCTTTCCCGACACGGTGATGACTGTGATAGGCTATGCGTCCCCTCTGGTGGGCTATTTACCGACCGATGAGGCCCTCCACGAGGGTGGCTACGAGGTAGAATACGCCTACCGTTTCTATGGTCGTCCCGCACCCTATGCGAAGGGATCTGAACCCGCCGTGGTAGAGGCGCTACGGAGAGCCCTAGCCCCAGGCCTATGAGGCAGGGGGGCGCAAAGGTGATTTCCCATATTGGTACACGCGGTCGAAGAATTGACACCCCAGGACCTCGAGTGCGGGGAGTGTTGAACTGCCATAAGGGAGGACGGAGAGATTGATGAACAACGAAGCAGACCGTTCGGGCACGCTGGACCGGCGAGCTTTCTTAGGCACCGCCTCTGCGAGTCTGGCTCTCATGGGCGTTCCGGTACAGGCAGCGATTCTAAGCAATGCCGGCAAGGATCTTGAGGTTGGAACACCCGGGAATATCGACAAACAGCCATCTGTCTTTCTGACTCGTGACGGGCGAGTGACTGCAACTATGATTAGGCCTGTCGAGCCAACAGTCCTGAGCCGAATGGCGGAGGAACGGATAACCAGTTTCGTCAAAAGGCATGCAAACTTGGTTCTCCCCTCGCTCGAGGGCAGCACCACCTTATCCGCGCGGCCTGACACCAACTTGCTGGTTCTCGGCACGCCGAAAAGCAATCCGCTCGTGGCCAAATGGGTCGAAGAATATCGCATAGAGCTGGAGCAAGCTGGAACAGAGGGATATGCACTCCGTACCTGGAATCATCCCAATGGAACTTGTTGCGTTCTGATCGCCTCCAACTCGGACAAGGGAGTCTTTCACGCAGCGACGCATTTAACCGAGTATTGGCTAAAGGCGGAAGCCAATTCAGTTGCATTCCCTGCGCTGAGTTCGGATGCCCGGCCCGCCATCCCTCTGCGAGGAACCTATAACTTGGCTTGCTGGGGGCTGGCGCCTCGATACAGCCTGACGGACTGGGAGCATGTCGTTGACGCTATGGCCGAAGACCATATGAACTTCGTCCTCTTCTGGCTGGCAGGTCTGTTCCGCTCCAAGAGGTTTCCTGAGTCCTTCATCTATCCCGAAACTCCCTTGACGCACAATGACATCCACGTCCTGATCAAGTACGCGCAGGACCGGGGTATTCGGTTTTATCTTGGTTCAGGAGCCTTCGCGTGGTTCGGCCAGGATCAGATCGCCATGTACCACCCGGAGGCCAGGGAACTCGGCCAGTCCGTCCTCTGCCGCACGTTACCGGCGTCGCGACGCATCGTCGATGATTACCTCTCGGAACTCCATGACGCCTTTCCGGAAGCCGACGGCATGTATTTGGAGATCGGATGCGAGGGAGACTATCACTGCAGAGGCCCTTTGTGCCAAAAGCCTTTGGACGAATTGGGTTCCAGGCAAATCGGACAGTCGGAGCTGTCTTTCTTGCGGGAGTTTTCGGAAAAGCTCTGGAAAAGGAACCCCGAGCTAAAGTTTTTCTGGCCCATCGGGTATCCCGAAGGCCACGCATGGGATGTTCGCTACTACGAGGAAATCCGCACGCAGTTGGCTGACCCGCGGTACTACTGGGTTGAGGTCCGGCAGAATTGGCAACTCCCTGGCGCCATCGGCTCATTAAGACCGCTGAATCAGTTATCCAAGAATGTACTTCACTGGGACCAGTACTATAGGATGCCACTCTTGGATATACGCGACCAAGCCCGTCGAGTGGCGGAAGCCGGCATTTCGGGCTACGCGGTGGCCTACGAACCGGGAGCCGCGAGCGCATCTGTTTATGGTGATCGGATTCCGTTTCCCATAGATTTGCTGCCGTATCGTCTGACCAGGTTTGCCTACAGAGAATTTGCCTGGAATCCCGACCTGAGTTGGGATGAGTTTCGAGCGCGCGTCCACAAGAAGTTTCTTGCCCCCGGAATGTCACAAGACCTGGTCGACATAATGGTGACGCTGAGGGACTTCATGCGCGAAGGCCCGGCTTCCCAACCTCCCATGGTTGGCGTCAATGCGGAGAATCTGCGTCCCAGGCTGGCGGCCATGGAGGCTGAGGTACGCACTGAAAAGGGCGCGTCTCCGGGTAATCCGCCCGAAGGGGTCACGTTGATTGAGACTTGCATCCGCGATCTGAGGAATGCTTACCACATCGAGTAGTCCCACACATATATCTATTATGCGGAGGCCTTGTACCATGAAACTGGGCGAGAGACCGAAGATGGTTGGCAATCAGGGCGGCGGCGTGAAGCTGGGCGGCCTGCCACTTGAAAGGCTGAGAGAACAGTACCGGCACGACCTCTTCGACGATTTCTTACCGTTCATGGAAAAGTACGTCATCGACCACCAATACGGCGGATTCATGTGCGATCTCGACGAAAACGGGAATCGCCTGAGCGCGAGGAAAGAGACGTGGTTCGAAGGCCGGGGAATTTGGGTTTATTCTTTTCTCTACCGAAATTTTGGCAAACACCCCGAGCACCTCGAGGTCGCGAACAAATCACTCCAGTTCATTCTGAAATCGAAGCCCCAGGACAGAGACGCATTGTGGCCCGAGCGATTTTCTCGAGAGGGAGAACCGCTTACTCCTCCCGCCACCTCCATTTACGGAGACCTTTTTATTGCCGAAGGTCTGGCCGAGTATTCTCGGGCCAGCGGGAAAGAGAAGTACTGGGCCATAGCAAAAGAGATCATACTAAAGTGCGTACGAATCTACGACTCCCCCGGCTACGAACCGAACATCGTCGCCAGCTACATGGCCCCCAAGGCTCTGCCCTTTCCCGGCGCCAGGAACCAAGGGGTTTCGATGGTGCTCACTCGAATTATCAGTCAAATGCTCGAAGTAAGAGAGGATGACGAGCTACAGGGGATTGTCTCTCAGTGCGTGGAAGCTGTATTGAACCACCATTACAATCCGGAATTTTCCCTCAATAACGAATTTCTCAACCATGACTTCTCCCGCCCCGACAATGAATTGGCGCAGTTCGTTTATACCGGCCATGCCATCGAGACGCTTTGGATTTTGCTTTTTGAAGCTGCTCGACTGGAAGACACAGACCTCTTCCGGATCTGCGCAGAACGCTTCGAGAGACACGTCGAGGTCGCATGGGATGACGTATACGGAGGGGTCTTCCGCAGCCTGAACAGTGTGGAGCAGAATCTTTGGACGCTGGATAAGGTCTTGTGGGCGCAGGAAGAAGTTCTTATCGGATCGCTCTTCATTTACGAACGGACGGGCAATGCGTGGGCACGTGACATGTTCGGGAAAATGTTTAAATACGTGCACGAAAAATACCCTCTCAGGCAACACGGTTCGCCGCTGTGGAAGTCCGCGGCGGACAGAAAAGTAACCCTCCAGTCCCATTTCACGTCAGAAGCGCAAACCACTCTGCATTTGGGCGCGCTCGAACACTACCATCACCCCCGGCACCTCATGCTTAACCTGATGTGCATTGAGCGGATGATCTGCGCAAGCGAGGGGGCTACGGCCCCCTCTGACGGGTCGTCGTGGCACTGAACTTCAGGTTGGGCCGGCGAATGCCGACTTGAGGATCAGCGCTACAAGCGTCTTTGCCTTTCCGGTTGGTTGCACATGCGACTATCGCCTCTGGATATTTTGATTGTTGTCGCTTACATGGGAATGATCGCTTACATTGCCTGGCGATCTCGCAAGTTCGCAGGCAAGAGCCTGGAGAACTATTTTCTGGGCGGACGTAATATGCGCGGGTGGATGGCGGGAATTTCCTATGCGGCTTCGATGATGAGCGCCGACTCCGCGGTGGGCTACGGCGGAATGGCGGTTGTGACCGGTCTGTTTGTTTGCTGGTTCTACCTTGCACGGTTCGGCCTCGCCTTCTTTATTGGCGCGGTACTTTTCGCTGTTTACTGGAAACGCTTGAACACCTTTACCACCCTGGAGTTCTACGAGTTGCGATTCAGCGGCAGGCCCGCCAACCTGATGCGTTCGTGGCTGGCCATTCGAAGCTCGTTGATTGCGATGGTTGCCTGGACGGCGATCGCGCTGCTTGCCTCCGCGAAGATCGTCGGGCCGGTACTCGGCCTGAGCAAGACCCAGACTCTCCTGCTGATTCTTCCCTTCACGATTGCCTATCTCTACGTATCAGGATATCTGGGTGTTGTCCTCAGCAATCTGATTCAGGTGGTCGTTATTATCGTTGGAACGCTGGTGCTCGCCCTGAAGGTCTTGTGGGCGGTGGGCGGGCCGCACAATCTCGGACTCTCGCTCACCTCGCAGTTTGGCAAGGAAGTTCTTGCCAACTTGCCTCCGGCCCACCACGCTTATCTCCCCTTCATGGCCGGTCTGGCATGGCTTTTGGGCACCAGCATTGGCTACGGCGGCGATGCGGCGCCGATGAGCGGGGCAGTAGAGGGGCAACGCATCCTCTCCACGCGTTCTCCTCGAGAAGCCTGTCAAATGTACCTGGTAGCAACAGTCAGCTTGTTCACTATGGTCTGGCTGGTTAGCGTTCCCTGCCTTGGCGCGGTCATCCTCTGGCCTCAACTTCGCAGCGGCCAAGTGGATCGCGAGCTTGCTTACGGCATGTTGATGGTCCGGTTCCTGGGTCCAGGATTATTGGGATTGGTCTTTGTGGCCATGCTGGCGGGGATCATGGCAGTGGTCGGCGATAATCTGAATTTCGGGTCGCAGATCTTAATGAATGATATTTACAAGCGGCACTTTGTGCGACACGCGTCGGAAAAACACTATTTGCTGGTGGGGCGAGTCTGCATCTTCATCATTTTGGGCCTGGCTCTCTTGGTCGTTTACCGGGTGCATTTTCTTTTCGATGTGGCCATTTTCATGGTGGGTTTGGCCACCGCAGAGATGTCTGGAAATTGGGCCCAGTGGTGGTGGTGGAGATTCAACGGGTGGGGCAGGCTCGCCGCTTCCTTCGGTGGCGGAGCGATCTACGTGGGGCTGGTGTTCTTCTTCCCACAAATGAAATGGTGGACCAGGATGTACCTGATCATGCTGATCAGCACTGTGCTTTGGGTGGTCACTACCTTGCTCACCTCGCCTGAACCAAGATTGCTGTTAGAGACCTTTTGCGCGCGAGCCCGGCCGATGGGATGGTGGGGGCCATTTCGATCCAAGGATGCCACTCAGGCAACGGACGGCGGCCGTGGCGCGACCCAAGACTTCGGCTCGAAGAAAATCGGCAAAGGCCTCCTCATCGCCGCCTTTGGCGCGATTTCAGTGATGTGTTACATCGTTGGGATATCGAACCTCTATGTTGGACGGTTCCTATTGGGCGCAGTTCAGATAGCAGCGATGATCATTCTAGGGTTCCTTTTCTGGCGTCTTTTCTCAGCTTATGTCGTAACCCTTACGTCTCCTGACGAAGCGGGCGGCATCACTCCGGCAGAAGAGACAAGCCTGTCGGAACAATTGGGACTCCGCAAGCTTTTGACGTTTGGCTTGGCAGTGCTTACATCAGTACTGCTGGCTGACCTTCTTTTCTTTAGTGCAGGGTCCGGGCGATGGCTCATCTTGGGTGCGGCCCTTCTGGCAGGGGGTCTGGTATGGAAATTGCGCCGATAGGTGAGCCCCCGATCGCTTCGGTGAAACCCAGCCTAACGCGCCATGCCCGTCCCCTTGGGTTTCAACTGGCTCCCCAGCAGGGCATCGAATAGTTTGTTGGCGGGCATTCCCTTGGCCTCGATCACGACCGGCGAGGCATAAAGATCCGGCGTCCCGGATTTGATAGGCTGCCCCACTTCGTCGCGCCACACCAGTTCGCTGGGTCCCGGTTGCAAGGCGGAGCGCGAAGCGGCGGCATCCGTCCAAATCACGGCCGTCGAGCCGGTAGGGCCTGATAAGATATATCCGGTAACGCCATTCATCATGTGCTGTCTCAACTCATCGGATCCGAAGCCAGCGATGTTGACCCCTGCAACCTCGGCAGGATCATGCACGATGGACTGAGCTAACTCCGCCGCCCGTTCTTCCAGCGGTTGGGTGGCCGGCATCAAGGGGCTTGCCTTCATTCCTGAGATCGCAACGAACTTCTTTTCGCATTCCCAACTGTGCCGCGCGAGCGCCAATTCCGTGAGGACGCCTAAGCCGGCCTCCCGGTCGTGTTGACTTCTCCAGGTTCGATAAAGCCGCTCACCCTTGAGGAGGTGATAGTAGAGTCTCGCTTGGAGCAAGGTGAAGTTCATCGACACCTGCTCTCCGGCGAAACGCTCCTGCTTTATCTTGTCCTTTGCGCCACGGGCGGCGTGGCGAAGCGTGGTGTCGGCACGTGCCAATGGGCCCTGGAGGGCGTCCTGCAGTCCGCGCACGTGGTATTCCAGCGCTTCGTCAGTTTCCTTATCAACCCTCACCTCATCCCACGCATCACCCGGATGCTCGTAATGACACACCTGTAAGACGCTTCGCAGCCCTCGGGACAGTTCCTGGAAATAGTTGCCCATGCCGGGATCGCCAAAATAGCGTGAAGCATAGTCCACAAGCGACTGGCTTAGGTCACGCTGGGGATCCCATAGCGCCTGCGGGTAGAGAAACATGTTGACCATCGGAGTCACGAAGTTGCTGGTATTCGTCATGAGCGCGCCCACGGCGGGAATCCCAAGCTGGTGGTAATAGCGCAAGTCGGCGCTCAAAACTTCAGGGATGGGTGGATTGGTGATGCTTTCGTAGAGGATCTGGTCCGCGTAGTATTCGAAAACTTCCGCGTTGGCGGCTCCAAAAGCTGGCAAACCAGCCTCGAGCGCCCGTGCGTATTTGCGGTTCAGTCCGCACGCACTGTCATTCAAAGCGTGTGCATAACATCGCTCGCGCGGCGCGTAAAAGTATATGACGCCGGGTTCGGGTTTCACGACGCGCGGTGGATAGACTGTGTCGTGGTAAGCAAGGAAGGCAAGAGTTGCGTTTGGAAGTTTCTCACGTAGCCGTTTCACGAGATAGTTCGTGACTAGCAGGGCTTGGTCCGAAGCAGTGTAGTCTTCTTTTCCCGGCTCGTGGGTCCAGCCGCCGCCCTCGATGTCATCCGCCCAGAGGTGAAACAGGCTCACACCTGGCATTCGCCCAAGGTAGTCGGTCGCACCTCCGGACAGATAATCGAGTGCCTCCAGATTGAACGGGTCGAAGTTGAAGTCGTTCACCCGTTTTCCCTGCTCGTCGATCCGGAACCATTCCGGATGTTGCGCGAAAAGCGTTCGAGGCATGAACGTTGAAAGGAAGTGCCCTCCGGCTTCGATTTCCATGCCCCGCTTACGAAGTTCCGGCAGCACTTGCGATTGCAGCAGGATGTACCAATCCATTGCCGGCCAGGTGTAATGAAACGCCAGGCGGTTCAGCCGAACCTTGGCGGAGAAATCGATCCAATCCGCCACTGACGAATAGTTGTTCGGCCAATAAAAAAGAATGCGCTTTGGAAACGCTGGTGACTCGGAGACGTTTAGCTGATCCGCCCAATTCAGCGCGTGGTGCGGAACAACCTCAAACTGTTTTCCCGGAAAGAACCAACGGACCCCCTGCCGTTCTAGAAAAGCGTAGCTGCCATAAAGATTGCCCCGGCTACCCCTGCCCAAGATTGCAACGTCAGCTCCTATGGAGCGAATAATGAACCCGTCTTCCTGGAGTTTCTCTGCCGCCTCACGCAGTCGCCTCGCCTGCGCAGACGGAAGGTTCGGGGGGATTTCGCCCAGATAAATGTGGTGCCGGGCAGGGGCGTGGCCCGTTTCGACTGGCTCCGCAACAACCAGCTTCAGATACCGTGCAAGATCCCGTGCGGCGAATTCCACGACCGCGTCTGCTTCCTTCGGAACGATGATGGAGATTGACGGCTGCTCGGCCACCCGGGCTTTCGCGGGCATGAAACATACCAAACAGGTGAGAACGACTCCCAGAATCCTGAGTCTCATTGAACAAAGCGATGTCACATCCGTCGCTCGAGATCGCATGAGATCATCTCCCCGCTAGGGCGGCGCTCGGTGAGCGCAAGTAATCGCCCAGAATTGAACCGGCGGCTATAAACCGCCGCTCCAGCCAACAAGCGCCTTAGCATGGGCATAACTATATATCATCTTAGTGCTGACGAGGTCATCATGGGCGCGCCGCTCGGAACGAATGTCGCCCAACAGTATTACCAGCACGTGCAGTACGTGAAACGGGATTCTGAGCTGAATCCCGCCCCTGAAACCTCTCAACTCCAATTCGGGCCGCTCCTCAGCCTTGCGAATGTCATTGATACGCCTTTTCACTTGCAATTCATCCCGTTACAGGCCACTTGGCTTCGGGCAGGAAGAATGCGAATGGCGCCCAGTTTATAACGTTTTTCTGAATCCTGGCCCTGGATGGCCAGGTTGATTCGGGGCCTGCCCGCGTTATCTACCAAGGCAACTCGCACCTCATATTCTCCCGGCGGAAGATCCTTATCCAGGTGGAAAATGCTCGTGACCGGATAAGTCTCCCCGCGCACCCAGTGGGTCTCATCGAAGGAGCGATCCACCTCGCTGAATTTCTCGTTGCCTTGGGAATCCATCAAGTAAACCTTCAGGGGATGGCGTTCATAGAGGCGTCCCACGTTGCGATTCACCCATGTTTGGCGCATCAAGAAGAGGTCGCCCGCCGCTAATTCGAGAGGCCAGCTCACCTCCGTCGGCACAAGGCGAAAACCCAATCCACCGCTCTTGAGGCCGCGCTCCAGCGAGGTGCGATCTTCCTTCACCGAACGCTTGTAACTTTCCGCGTCGGTGTAAAAGTGGCCCCAGTTGGAATGCCACTCGAGCATGACGTCGATGTTCTCGTCGAAGGTGCCGTGCGTGCCTTGGTCCTTGACCGCCGTGTATGCCCAGTTCCCTTCCGCCCACATCGGGTTGGTCGTCCAATACTTCTTCATGATCAGCGTATCCCAATAGTCGAATCCATCAATAAAAGCATGCCGGGCCAGAGCGTCCTCGTGCGGGATCGCAGAGTCGAGCGCCTGCCGGTACATGAAGTCTTCCAGACTGGTGACTTCCGAGTTGTCATGATCGATGCAGTATGAAATGGAGAGCTTCTTAACTTTGAAGATATCCTGATACATATTAACGAGCTGGGTGAGAATCTTGTGCTTGACGTCCTTATTCGGCCAGGGATAGTTGGACCACAAGGTGTGCCACTCGCCCCACTGGCCGTATCCGAAGAGGCCCCAGAGGACGACGGGGCTTTCGGGCTTGTCGTAGCGGTTAGCCAGCGCCTCGAGGAACCTGCGCGCTTTGGGCAAGTAGATGGTTTGATAGGAGGGATCGACGTAGTCGGGTTCACGCTTGTGAGTCTTTCCTTCACCCGTATAGGCATGGTAACGGACGCCGTCCTTCCACAGCCATTCCGGACAAACTTCGTTGCCAGGAGCTCCCGCCCAGCCTGGATCGTCTGTGATCCAGATGCGCAACTCAATCTGTTTGCCGCGCCCCGCCCAGTAATTGATGATCGTATCGAGATCCTTCCAGTAGTACTGCCCCTCCTGCGGCTCGAGATCGGACCACATCCAGTCAATCAGGACCCAACTGTACAGCGGCGCGTCGTCGCCAAAGCCCGTGGTGTTGTACTCGAGCGTAAACGGCCGGCCATCGAAATAGCGCGGCCCCGCCCAGATCCCCCATCCCATGTCGGGGTTGTTCACCGGTCCGTCAATTTCGGCCGGGACAACCGTGCGGATCATCTGGCGGGAATCCGCCGCGCGGGCAGTCAGGGTTCCGGCCAAACAGATAAGTACGTAAGCAATCCCCAGTAAGCGATAGTTGAAGACGCTGGCTCGCATATCATCTCCTTCACAGTTATGCCGCGAAGATTGCTTGTTCTCTGCGTGCTCCCTACTACTAAAGGTGAATTGCTTCGCGGCGCGCGCCGAAAAGCAGATCCTTCGCTTCGCTCAGGATGACATGTCATTCTGAGCGAAGCGAAGAATCTGCATTTGGTTGCGGGCGCTGACCCGCGCTACCTCACGGACAAAAAGCTTTGTCGCACGCCGCTTTGCCCTCGGGAGCGGCGATCCGGATTTCGCCCACGGCGTACCGTTTCTCGCCATCCTCTCCCCGGATCGGCAGCTTGATGCGAGGCTTTCCGGCGGGGTCAACCAGGGCAATTCTAATCTCGTAATTGCCGGGCGCGAGGTCTTTGGGCAGATGAAACACACTGAGCAGAGCATGGTTTTCCCCCTGCAGCCAGGAACTCTCATCGAAGCTGGTATCGACTTCGCTGAATTTCTCCTTGCCTTGCAAATCGGTCAGGTAGAATTTCAGCGGGTGCTTAACGTAGAGGCGGCCCACGTTGCGATTCACCCATTTCTGCCGGAACACCAGCAGGTTTCCCGCCGGAACCGACTCGGGCCAGCTCAGCGAGAGGGGCACGAGGCGGTAGCCGAGTGCACCGCTCTCGAGTCCCCGTTCCCAGGCGGCGCGGTCTTGACGCATGGCACGGGGATAAGAGTCCGAGCCGATATAGAAATGCTCGAAGTTCGAATGCCACTCGAGCCCTACGTCGAGATTCTCGGCCACTGTACCGTGGGTCCTCTGGTCCTTAAGATCGTCATAGCTCCAGTTACCCTCGGCAATAATCGGGTGGTCGCGCCAGTATTTCTCCATCAGGTCGCGATCCCAGCCGTTGAGTCCGTCGATGAAGCCGGTCCAGATGAGGGCGAAGCCATGATCGACGGCGACATCAAGCGCCTTGGAATGAAGACGGTCCTGCAAGGTGATGTCCTTGTCGCCGTCCCAATCCGGCCCGGCGAACTCGAACAACTGGATGTGCTGGAACGTTTCGATGTAGGCCTGCATGATTTTCGAGAGCAGATCGTGTTTATATTCGCGGCTGGGAAACGCATAATGGGAATACCATGTGGCCCAGTCTGCCCAGTGGCCGTACCCCATCACCTGAAGCAGAATCACGGGGGTCGCGGGCTTATCGTACTTCTCGGCGAATGCCGTGAGAAACTTCTTGAGTTCAGGCAGATAAACCTTCCGGTACGAGGGATCGGCGTAGTCGAGTTCTCTCTGCTTCACGCTGCCGTTGCCGGTGTATTCACGGTACTTCACACCCTTCTTCCAGATCCAGTCCGGAAGCACGGGCGCACCGGCGTGTCCATTCCAACCCGCATCGTCCGTGACCCAAAATCGGACCATTGCTTGCTTGTCGCGCGCGCTCCAGTATGCAAGTACTGAATCGAATTCCTGCCAGTTGAACTGCCCTTCTTGAGGCTCGAGGCTTGCCCAGTCCCAGTCCACCAGGATCCAATTGAAGAGCGCCGCGTTGTCACCGAAGCCAGTTGTATCGTCCGGCACGGTGAAACTCTTTTCGCTGTATCCAAACTGGCGTCGCCCCGCCCAGATTCCCCATCCCATGTAAGGATTCGGGAGAGGACCCTCAACCTCAACAGGGGCGATCGTCCGAATGGCGGGCGTCGCTTCCTGGCCCAATCCTGCTCCCGCAAATAGTAGAGGGAAGCACGCAAGCAGGCCGCAGATTCTCCCAAGCTGTCGTTGGCTATTTGTGCGCATTAATCATCGCTCGTAGGGGCACCTCTTGTGGGTGCCCGAATACTGAACCGACATGTTTGGCACGGGCGCCCACAAGGGGTGCCCCTACGTCTCAAGACATCAGTTTAAGCGCAAACTGGATTTCACGCGGAGGTCCCGACGAGAGATACCTGGAAAACGTGGGACTCTGTAACCCTGGGTCGGGAAGATTGAAATTTGGGGTATTTAAGAAGTTAAAGGCCTCAGCGCGAAATTCCAGTTGGCTGCGCTCCGTGAGCCGGAACAGCTTGTGCAGGGTTAGGTCGAAACCGACCAGGCCAGGACCTTCCACCGTGTTGCGGTCGGCGTTGCCAAAATCGCCGGGCGCGGGTACGGCGAAGGCGGCGGGGTTGAAGGAGCAGAGCACTGACTTATGCCCCGTAGGACAGCCTAAGGCTGCCTGCGTGCTTTGCCCGTACGAGAAGTTGGTAGGATCTCCCACCAGGTCAGGACGCGCCACACCCTGGTAAGTGGGCGAGTCGGCCGGGTCGATAAAAGAGTAGGGCACAAAGTGGAAGCCGCTTTGGATCTGCTCGATGCCTCCGATTGACCATCCGCCCAGCGTGGCGTCTTCGGCGCCGTTCCATGCCGAGCCGTGAGCGCGGCCACGACCAAAAGGCAAGTCGTACATCCAGCTCACGGTAAACCGCTGGCGAATATCAAAGGAAGAATTTCCGTAGTCGGGGGCCCGGTCGTGCGAATCGCGGAAACAGCCCGGAATTCCACCGGTATTGCCCAGCACTACGCACAGGGGATTCCGGTCCAAGGAATGAGCCCACGTGTAACCGGAGAGCAAGGTCAAACCACTCGAGTAATGATGTTCGAGTGTCACCTGGAGCGAGTTGTAGTTCGACGTGCCGTAAGTGTGTACGGCCCCGAAGGTGCCGAGATTCGGAAACGGCCGGCGGCTCTGAGGTGTGCTATTCGGATCTGCCGAGGGATAAGGTTGGTTATCATCCGCTCCCGTCGTAAGGTGGTATCCGCTGGTCCCCGCGTACGCCACCTGCAGCGAGGTTTCGTGGGCGATTTCCTGTTGCAGCGCGAAATTCCAGTTCAGAATGCTTGGCCACCTCCAAGGGTCCGGCGCTAAATCGTAAACGAACAACAGAGAGTCCTGCGCATAGTTTTGAAACACATCCGACGGGAAGCCGGTGGCGATGCTCGTGACGGGAACGGTGGGGGCCTTACTGACGGGGTCAAAGACTCCTGTGTTGGGGGGTTGGATGTAAACGTCGGGCCCCCAAGGCGGATTAAGAGGCATAGCCAAGGTACCCGCGTAATAAGCGTAACCGTAGAAGATTCCGAAACCGCTTCGAACCACGGTCTTCGAAAAGGGGTGGTAGGCAATTCCCACGCGCGGCCCGAGGTTAAGATTGGAAGCGAGCAGCAGGCTGTTGTCCTTCACGTATTCCACAGGATACTGTGGGCCAAATTGAGGTTGCAGGTTGCGTAAACCACAAGCTGTTGTACATTCCGCCGATCTTGAACGAATGCTTCCCGCGCATCAGGCTCAGAGTATCGGCGAAAAGCTGGTCACGGGCGACGGCGATTGACGGCAGGTAGCCTCCCGCACCGATGGAACTAACATCCGAGAAACTGAGGCTCGGCAGTCCGCCCAGCAGCCCCGCTTGGTAGACCAGGACGCCGTAACCGAGCGAGGACGGGTTCTCGGAGGAGTTCAGAAGATGGCTGGCAAAGGCGTTTCGAGTGTAACCGTAGCGGAATTCGTTCACGGCCGTGGGAGAGAACAGGTGCGTGTCCGAAATTGCGCCGCCCTGCTGACGCGACTGGTTGGCTACTCCCGAGCCGACTTGACCCGGCAAGGAGGGAATTCCGTAAGGTGGCGTGTTGCGAAGCGCGTAGCGGGCGGAAATGGTATCGTGGCTGCCCCAGTAGTGATCGACCTTCACATCGAACTGGTTGAAATCAAGAGCCAACGAAGGACTCCAAACGTATTGGGAACTCCCGAGGTTGGGCGACGGGAAGAGGGCGGCAGTCTGCGCGGCGGTTGGCACGATCTGCGCCGGATTGATAACGTTGGCCTGTTCGTTATACGCGATAGGGTTGCGGGCGTAACCCGTCGTGCCGTCCATGCACGTCACTTGCTGCGTGGTGGTGGGATCAAAGAGTTGCCCCGTGTCGTAAGTCGCCCCGGTGCATGGATCGGTGAAGGTCGTTCCGGTTAAATAGCTTTGGAAATTCCCCGTACGCCAAGCCTCCGGCGGCATGTTCTGGAGTTGCGTCGTACCGGTGCGCGCGCGATACCCCTCGTAGTCGGCGAAAAAGAACGTCTTGTTTCGACCATTGTAAACTCCGGGAAGAACCAGAGGCCCTCCCGCGCTTCCTCCAAACTGGTTTTGAATAAAGGTCGGTTTGACCGGTGCGAAGAAGTTGCGGCCGTCCAGAGCCGCGTTGCGCAGGAACTCGTAAAAATCGCCATGGAGTTGGTTGGCGCCGCTCTTGGTGACGACGTTGACGATGCCGCCGCCGGCGCGTCCAAATTCCGCCGAGTAATTATTCGTCTGAACCTTGAATTCCTGAATCGCATCGGGAGAAGGCTGCAAGGCCCACGGGGCGCCGGATTGGTTCGTGCCCTGGTAATTGTTGTTGTCCACTCCGTCCAGCAGGTAACTTTGCTGCTGGCTGGGTTGGCCGCTGATCGTAGGCTGACCGTCCGGGGAGATGGAAGCACCCGGGCTCAGTACCACGAGTTGGTAAGTGACCACTGCCGTGTTTCCCCCACTTCCATAGGCAGCGAACAATCCCATCCCGCCGATGCCGGAAAGGACACCCGTGACCGTGGCGTGGGTAATCCCCTTGGAGTCTTTTTCCAGTTTGAATCGTCTGGCCACTAGCAGAACCAATGCGACCGGCAACGAACCTAAAGTGAAAAGGAATTGCATGGTCGAGGCCGGAATCTCCCGCGAACCCAGCTTCGAGACTATTGTGTAAGGTCCCCAGAGCAAAACACATAGGATGCAGTACCAGAACCAGCGTGCTTTAAAGGCATCTCTGATCTGCATAGACATTAAGTCTTGGATCTCGGCACGGCGCTCCACGAACTGCCGCCCGAATAACCGCTTGAAACTAACCCAACACCCCTCACTTGAATACTCAGTGACACCTATCATGCCTGGCTGATAGCCGTCAGGCCCTTCTGCCACCGTGCGCTCGGCAACAAGACTTGGTCTCTGATCAACCCCCAAAACCTTGGGCGCCTGGGATAGGTGTTGAGATCAACCCAACCCACCACTTAATCCGGATACGCCCACCCCTCGCCGGACCAGCAAGATGCCAGGATTGTCGATCGGAAGCCGACTTCTAATTCCCAATCCGCTTCCGGCGATATCGGTCACCTGAAAATCACTGGTGGGGTGGGGATTTTTCACAACGACTCGGCGCAGTGCCATCGGTAAACACGCCGTTGAACACGGGGAATCGCCGAGAACCGGTTCATTTATTGCGATTCTGCGCGGTTGTACGGCACTCGCACGGTTAGGTCATTGTGGAGATACGTCGGGCACATTGGGGGGGATGAGAAGCTGCCATCGGCCAAGACCATGTCAACACTTAAGGAGATCCACTTGGCACCACGCCGGCAGTGGCCAATAGACCGCTGCCGGCGTGTTGCTCTTTCGGTCTGTCCGTCGCGAGATCGTGTCACCGCCGCCTATTGTCGTGCTGTAGAGGTTTCCCTCCTCGTCCTGGAGCAGACCTCACTCCGTCCGCACCCCCGGTGAAGGTGTGGAGGACGGTCTCTTTGCCCTTAGGATCCAGCTTATACACCACTCCGCACCCGGGGAGGGATAGGCCGGGGCAGTCTCCGCTGAAGCCGCCGCTGACGGAGGTACCGCTCGCCTTTTCTGCCTTGCGATGGAAAGAGCCCACGGCATAGAAGGCATGCCGTGGCTACCAGCTCCCCGATCAAAGCAGGGCAAATTAATCCGGATGCCCTCGCTGCACTCTTGGCGAGCGCGTGCATCGGGTGTTCTGCTTCACGGAACCGGAACCGGAACTGGAACGGCGGATGAGCTGACGCGCGTCAATAACCACCGCCCGTCGATCTTTTTGGCTTCACCGTCAAGGTCGACGTGGCTTTTGGCTGTCCAAAATGGCTGGCCGGTGGCTGGATTCAATGACACGTCGAAGTAATGGCATTCGAAATACACCGACGATGTCCATTGGCCGTCATGATCCCTTACAGGGACAAACTTCGTTTTGTACGCCGGGGAAAGCGACACGAACTTATTGGCTGGCTGCAACCCGCCGGCAACATACTTGAAGAACGTGCACAGCGTGCCCTGTTGACCGGTGGCAGACGTGTCGCCCGAGGGTTCAGGGCAACTCGCGGGATCATCCGGATCGCCGTTGCCGACATAATTTCCTGCTGTGGCAGTAGTGTTGATAACCGTGAGTTCGGCGTCTTCAGTCCAGATCGCGAGTACGTTGCGGATTCGCTGAGTTATCACTGTGGGCGAATCGCCATTCACTGGATCGTGCACGCTGACTGCCGCGTGGAAGGTTGCGTGAAGCTGTTCCAGTTCAGACCATTGGGCCAGTTGATCGTCATCGTCCCGCCCGTCACCTGCACGGGCGACTCCTATCGCCGCGATAATTCCCACAGCGAGCAGGGCCACAAAACGTGTGTACCTCTTCTTGAATGTCAATTTCATGTCCGTCTCCTTTTCTGTTGTTATAGGATTTCATTCCTTTTTCTTTTTGTCCTTCAAAATGCCCCGGTGTGCGACCCTACCGGACGGTCATCGCGGTCCCGTGAGCGGAGTTCCGAATCGACCGAAGCCCCGTCGCTGGAGAAGCAGCTTTTGAACGTTATCTGGGAGAACTACCCTCGGACCTTCGGTGGTCTCGTCTTCTCTGGCGGCAACGTCCTCTTGTGAAACGTCTGGATCGCCGCCATCATGAAGCGCGATCTTGAACACCACCCCGCAGCCGTACGTGGGACTGCATGACGACGTGTCGCCGCCGCCTATTGTCGTGCTGTAGAGGTTGCCCTCCTCGTCCTGGAGCAGACCTGCGCCCGGATTCGCTCCGTCCGAACCCCCGGTGAAGGTGTAGAGGACGGTCTCTCTGCCCGTAGGACTCAGCTTGAACGCCACCCCGCAGCCTGTGCCGGCGCAAAGGGGGCCGCTGAAGTCTCCCCCGTAGGCTGTAGTGCCGTAGAGGTTGCCCGCCGCGTCCCGGACCACACCATTGAACGTCTCTGCTCCGTCTGCGCCTCCCGTGAAGCGGTAGAGCACGGTCTCTTTGCCTGTCCTATCCACCTTGAAGACCACCCCGCACCCCAAGCCGGAGCATCCGCTTAAGTCGCCACCGTTGCCGGTCATGCCGTAAAGATTGCCCGCGTTATCCCCAACCAGCCATCCGTCAGGAAACGCACCGTCCGCTCCGTTGAAGGTGTGCAGCACGGTGAATTTTCCGGTCCGGTCCAGCTTAAACACCGTTCCGCAGCCGAGGAAGCCGATAGCGGGCTCAACCACGCCGCTGCAAAATCCGCTTAAGTCGCCGCCGTACCCTGCGGCGCCGTAGAGGTTGCCCGCCGCGTCCAGGAGCAGGTCTCCGTATGGACCATACCCGTCCGCACCGCCGGTGAAGGTGTGGAGGATGGTCTCTTTGCCCTTTGGATCCACTTTGTAAACCACCCCGCACCCGGGGAGGGGCAAGCCGGGGCAGTCCCCGCTGAAACCGCCGGCGACGGTGACGCCGTAAAGGTTGCCCGCTTCGTCTCGTACCAGGCCCGAGGAAGCACCTAATCCGTCCGCACCCCCGGTGAAGGCGTAGACGACGGTCTGTTTGCCGTTTCGATCCAGCTTGAACACCACCCCGCACCCGGGGAATCCCTCGAATTCGGCGCAAGTTGCGTTGCCGTTTATGTCGCCGCCACCTTCGGTCGAGCCGTAAAGGTTGCCCGCATCGTCCGGAAGTAGACCCGCGAGAGGATAAGCTCCGTCCGCTCCTCCCATGAAGTTGTAAAGGACGGTCTCCTTGCCCCACCTATCCACCTTGAACACCACTCCGCAGCCGGCGCCGAAGCAATCGCTGAGGTTGCCGCCGTTGAAGGTGGTACCGTAGAGGTTGCCCGCCTGGTCGCGAAATAAGTTCCCTCGGGGGTATTCCCCGTCTGCGCCGATACCGGCAAACGTGTTGATTACGGTATAATTCGGCGCTTCCTGCGCTCGGACGGCAATGGCCGCCGAGAGAAGGACTGCCCCGACAGCCAGAGCACCGCTTACGGCTCGCCAGCCCCTGACAGAAATCCGGCCGTGATATCCCATTCTGCTCGTCATAAAGTTCTCCTTTTCGCCTCGCGAAGATTTTGTTTCCCAAGCGCTGCACCAGCTTCGGTTGCCTGTCCCGCCGTCGCCAGCCCACTGATAGTTGATCGTGCCCTCAGACCTGGAAGTCCCGGGCGGGCTCAAACTCCCGTCGCCTGGCTCGCTCGCGTGGGTGGACTATGGGCCGGTTGAGAAAGCGCTTCAATGGACAGCAAGTTCTCTATAGCGGAATTGAAAGTCCCCGCGCAATTTCCTCTAAACAGGTGAGTTAGGGCCAGATATCCCCGGGCGGCATTTCGGATTGATTCGGAAATCAAGGAGTGTTAGATTTAAGTCGAATGGGTGGTCGCCCCTCCGTGAAACAAGTCAAAAGCTCGGCCGAGGTCATCCGGTTCGGTGTCTTTGAGGCGGATACTGTCACGGGTGAGTTGCGCAAGCATGGCCTGCGAATCAAGCTTCAGGAACAGCCGTTTCAGGTTCTATCCCTGCTGCTCGCGCGGCCGGGCGAGTTGGTCACGCGCGAGGAGTTGCGTCTGAAGCTCTGGCCCGCAGACACCTTCGTGGACTTCGAGCACGGCCTGAATAAAACCATCAATAAACTCCGAGAAGCCCTCAGCGACGACAGGGAGACGCCGCGCTATATCGAAACTTTGCCGCGACGCGGCTATCGCTTCATCGCTACGGTAAGCAGCGCCCAGCCGCCATCGGAGCCCAGCGGCCCCCCGGCGGTGTTGGTGGCTCCGCCTGATCCCGTCGTAACTAGCAACCCACGGAGGGCCCGATGGATGACTCCCGCCATCGTTCTTTTGCTGGGGGTCTTCGGCCTGCTGGCTTCGGCGCTCTGGTATGGGTTGGCCCGCAGGCAGGTTTTTCCGGCGGTGGGTACGGTCTCCGCTGCCCCGATCCGCTCGCTGGCCGTCCTGCCACTCCAGAATCTTTCCGGCGATAATGACCAGGAGTACTTCGCTGACGGGATGACCGATGAACTGATTACCCACCTTGGGCAGATGAGCGCCTTGCGGGTGATCTCTCGCACCTCCGTCATGCAGTACAAGCGAACCGCCAAGACGCTGCCGCAAATCGGGCGGGAGTTGGGCGCCGACGCCATTGTGGAGGGCGCCGTTTTCCGCTCGGGCAGCCGGGTGCGCATCACCGCCCAACTGATCGATGCCCGAACCGATCACCACCTGTGGGCGCATGCGTACGAGCGTGACCTGCGGGATGTGCTGAATTTGCAGGACGAAGTGGCGCGCGATATCGCGAATGAGATCAGAGTTGAGCTGACGCCTCAGGAGCGTGCCCGGCTGGCCGGTTCTCACCCGGTCAACCCGGAGGCGCACGAAGCATATCTCAAGGGCCGCTATTACTGGGATCAGTTCACCGAGGCCGATGGGAGGAAGAGTCTCGGATTCTTCCAGCAAGCGATCGGAAAGGACCCGAACTATGCCCTGGGCTATTCCGGCTTGGCCGATTACTACCTCATGATGTACGCCGGCATAGGCGCTTTGCCTCGTAATGAAGCGTGTCCGAAAGCGGAGCCTGCCGCGCTCAAAGCCGTGGAGCTTGACGATTCGCTTGCCGAAACTCACCTCTCGCATGGCGGCATCCGATTTTTCTGCGACTGGGACTGGCAGGGCGCCGAGAGCGAATTCAAACGGGCGATCCAGCTCAATCCGAGCTATTCTTTTGCGCACCGCATTTACGCCGACCTTTTGACGTTTAGCGGAGGAGGAGGGAAAGCTGTGGCCGAAATGGGGCGGGCGGTGGAAAACGATCCGATGTCGGCCGACCTTCGCTATATGCTCGGAGTTACCTATTACGAGACGCGGCAATACGACCAAGCCCTCCAGCAATTCCGGAAGGCGCTCGAGATGGACCCGAAGCGGGCTAATCCGCACAACGGCATGGGTGGAGTTTACGCACAGCAGGGGCGATATGACTTGGCGATCCGCGAGTATCGGAAGGGTCTCGAGCTTTCCGGAAGGCAGCCCGAAGGGTTATCCGATCTGGGCTGTGTGTATGCGCTCGCAGGAAGGCGACCTGAGGCGCTCGAGATCCTCAAGCAATTGAACGAGGGGTCTAAACATCGGCTGGTCTCGCCACTAGATCGGGCGGTTGTTTACATAGCTCTGGGCAATAAAGAACAAGCCCTCGCGTTGCTCGACGAGGCGTATGAGGAGCACGAGTGGGGGATGCTCTTGCTGAAGGCGGAGCCGGACTACGATCCCCTCCGCTCGGATCCGCACTTCCGGGACCTCCTGCGCCGCATGAATTTCCCGGCGTAAGGTCTTCGGCGGTCTTTGGCTCCCCCGATTCTTAGGTGCGCCTCCGATGCGATTCCGTTCCGCAAATACGCAGTTGCGGAATCGACTGCCATTTATGGCGGCCAGGGAGCACAGCGCTTCCGACCACCTCTCCCGGATTGTGCCTGAGAAACGCCCTTCAACGCCCGAATCCCGTTTGCGCCATGCCTGCCGAAGCCAGATGATGGGAAACCTACTTTTTCAGGCCGAACCCTGAACTGAATCGCAAGGTCAAGCCAGCAGCGCCTCGCGGCAATCACAGGCAGGCGGGCGAGTGTCGTTTCACCCTCAAGGGCCTGTATCGTTTTTGCACCATGGAAGGCGCTCACCTACCTCCCGGCGGACGCGTCGACGTTCTCACCGTGGCGACCTCGAACTTGGCGAAGCCAGAACGCGGCAAACACGAATTTGCTCTGTGCAATTTCAGAGGCGCGGTGAGTTTGACAATAGGAAGGACTCTTTGTTGATGCCCCATATCCTTGTTGTGAGTTGTGATGGGGCTGTCGGAAGTACCGAACCGCGATCATTTGGCCAGTCCCGTAGCATTGCGACCGTCAGCCTCAGCACCTGGTTCGGTCCGGCCGGTTGCTTCAGACGCGTGAGTGGTGACGGGTTGCTTAGGGCGCTCGTCAACGTGGAGTTGAAAGATATCCGGCCGTGCGTAATGACCGACAACATCCAGATCGAATTTGCCTCGGATGATCTGCGCGAGATCGATTTCGGCGGTCAGAATCGCCTCGCCCTCCATGTTAGGCCCCGCGAGAAAATTGCCGAACGGGTCGACGATGCAGCTCCCCCCACGAGTCACAACAGTTTCCGGATCGTCTCCAAAAACCGAACGATAATCGGCCGGGAAGTCCCGGCGCAGTTCGAATTGGTTACAGGAAAGCACGAAGCACCGCCCCTCCACGGCTATGTGGCGCATCGAAGCGATCCAGGAGTCGCGCGCATCAGCCGTAGGGGCGCAGTAGATCTCAATGCCCTTGGCGTACATTGCTGCCCGCATCAAGGGTAAATAGTTCTCCCAGCAGATCACTGCGCCGATCTTACCCAGCGGCGTGTGGAACACGGGCATAGTGGAACCATCACCAAAGCCCCACACCAGGCGTTCCGAGGCGGTTGGCATGACCTTGCGATGCTTGCCCAGGTAGCTGCCATCTGAAGCGAAGAACAAGACGGAGCAATAGAGAGTGCCACGGTCCCTTTCGACGACGCCCACCACAAGGTAGATGCCGTGGCTTCGCGCGGTCCTCCCGAGGGCGTCGACTGCCGGACCGGGTACGTCCACACTGCTCTCCCAATACCGCCGAAAGTCCTCGCGACCTTGCTCGGAACGCGAGCCGATTACAGCCCCGAAGTCGAGCCCTCTCGGGTAAGCCGAAACAAACGCTTCGGGAAAGAGGACAAGCCGCGCGCCCTGACTGGCCGCCTCACCCGAAAGAGCGTGAACTTTCTCAATTGTCCGCTCGCGATTGAACGCAACCGGAGCCGCTTGCACAACGGCCACTTTGAATCGACTCATTCCCGATTCCGTTCCTTTCGCTTGGTGATTCGCAGTATCCATAGTTTACCGATACCCTGCGGGTCGGAACACATATCATACCCCACGGAAGGCTGGGCCACATCCTCGCGCGTGGAGACCGTCGAGGTAGGCACATTGATAGAAAAAGCTGCCGGAAATGGCTGGCGACTTCTGCGCCGCTAAATTTCTCCTTGCCAAGTTTCCGTCCTGGAGATATAAGGCTCCACTGGTCCTTATTCGGTGGCCAGGCGGAACCTTATGAACTTGTGGGCAGCCAGGAACTCAGCCCGCAGGGAGCGAGGGGACTGTTATCTTGCCTGCGAAGCCGGTTCTCATGCAAAGAGGCGATGCGATGAAGAAGCGTGCGGCAAGTCTCCTTAGCAAGGTTACGGAATCCATGGCCGGCAGCAAGCATCCGGGCAAGGATCGCACCCGCGGCCACTTCGGCTTTGCCGGCCACAACGATCCCGTGATGTTTCGCAACATTGCAATCAAAACTCTCAAGTGAACCAGGTACCCCTAATGGACATGAATCCCAACTGCTCTCGTCGCACGTTCCTCAAGACTCTGGGCATAACCGCCATCGCCGCGCCTTACATCACACGCGGCTTGATGGCACGCTCTCGAATCGGCACGCTTCGCCACGCGAGTTTTGGCGCCTCGGGTATGGCGCTCGGTGACCTTTCCGAGATCGGAAAATGTCCGGGAGTTGAGCTCGTCGCCATTTGCGACGTTGACCTCAGCCGGACGGCCAAGGCTTTGGAACTGTTTCCGAAAGCGAAGGTCTACCAGGACTGGCGCGTCTTGCTCGACAAGGAAGGGAGGAACCTGCACTCCGCTAACGTTTCCACGCCGGATCACATGCACGCGTCCATTGCGGTAAGTGCGATGCAACTGGGAATCAACGTCTACGGCCAGAAGCCGCTGGCCCACGACGTTTACGAAGTGCGCCGCATGATGAAGATTGCACACAAGACGAAACTTGTCACCCAAATGGGAATTCACATGCACTCGTCGGCGGCTTTCCGCACCGCGGTGCGGGTGGTCGAGGACGGCGCGATCGGCAAGGTCAAGGAAGTCCACTCGTGGTGCCCGAAGTCATGGGGTGATCCCTCCCCCAAGCCGGACCAAACGGATCCCGTGCCCGCGAATTTCGACTGGGACCTCTGGCTCGGCGTGTGCGCGGATCGTCCCTTCATCGGCGGTGAATATTACCATCCGGCCAACTGGCGCAAGCGGCTGGATTTTGGCACCGGCACCTTCGGCGATATGGGTTGCCACATTTTCGATCCGATCTTCACTTCCTTGGGCCTGGCCAAGCCGATTTCTGTCCGCTCGGAAGGCCCGGCGCCGAACGAATGGAACTGGGCGCTCAACGGCAAGGTCCTTTACCAGTTCGCAGGGACGAAGCGCACGGCGTCCAAGGTCCTGCCCATCACCTGGTACGACGGCACGGCCAAGCCTTCTGCGGACGTCATTGCCTTGCTCGAAGGCGATGCGCTTCCTGAGGCCGGCTCCATCTTCATCGGTACCGAGGGAGTGATGCTGCTGCCGAATTACCTCCGGCCAACCCTGTACCCGAAGGCGAAATTCAAAGACTACGCGGTCCCTGATATCGCCGGAATCAATCACTATGCCCAGTTTGTTAGTGCCTGCCGTGGTGAGGGCAAAACCACCACAAACTTCGGCTACTCTGGTCCGCTCACGGAAGCCATCCTGCTGGGCGGCATCGCTTCGCGCTTTCCTCAAACGACGTTGAAATGGAACGCGAAGAAGATGAAGTTCGATCTCGCCGAAGCCAACCGCTTTCTCCAGCGCGAGTACCGAAATGGCTGGTCGGTAAAGGGATTGTCCTACTGAGCATTGCAGAATTAGGAGACATCACCCCCTCACCCCCGGCCCCTCTCCCCCAGGGGGGCGAGGGGAGAAACAACCCGAGTTTGTGCCCTCGCCCCATTGGGGGAGAGGGTGGCGCGTAGCGCCAGTTGAGGGGATGGTTCGTCACGGTATTCTGTAACCCTCAGTAGGTGGCTGCGGGCGGAGAACGTCCGCAGTTGAAGGCGAGACGTGGGACCTGGAAATGGGGCCGCTCGCCACGTGGTTGTGACGTCAGCTTTGCCGTTCGTGTGACCCGGAAGGGCGGCAAACAACTCGACGAGTTGCTGTGCCGTTGACTCACCGTTTGACCTACCGTTCTCGTCGAAGTATTCTTGGTTTCGAGGGCGAAGGGTTACTATGAACAACTGGGCGCGTGGCTAGGTGCTAGCGGTTTCGGCTGAAGCTGGCCAGGATCGGTTTTGTCCAGGCCAGCCCAGGCATGAATTGGGCCGCGCCAGGCGGTTCCGGCGGAGGGCAATCTTGGCGATCCGATTGGCTGATTCGCGCGAGGAAACTTGGCCGAGTCTTCCTCTTGAATCCTGGAGCGACACCTATGCGACCTTGCAGCTGTGGACTCAGGTGATCGGAAAGATTCGCCTCGCTCAAAGTCCGTGGGTCAATCACTCATGGCATGTCACACTTTATGTGACCTCTAGAGGGCTCACCACTTCACCGATTCCTTATGGCGCCCGGACGTTCCAAATCGAGTTCGATTTCCTCAATCATCACCTTGCCATCCAGGCCAGCGATGGGCGCATCGGTACGATTCGACTCGAGCCTCAATCGGTGGCGACGTTCTATCGGCGCTTGATGGAGGAGATGGGAAAACTCGATCTTCATGTGAACATCCACATGAAACCCAACGAAGTTCCCGAGCCGATCAGGTTCGACCAGGACGAATCTCACCAGGCCTACGATCGGGAGTATGCCAATCGGTTCTGGCGAATCCTCGTGCAGGCCGATCGGGTCCTGAAAGAGTTTCGCGCCCGGTTCATCGGCAAGTGTAGTCCCGTGCACTTGTTCTGGGGCGCCTTCGATCTGGCTGTCACCCGGTTTTCGGGGCGAAGAGCTCCCCAACATCCCGGCGGAATTCCTAACCTGCCGGACTGGGTTACCCGAGAGGCGTACTCGCACGAAGTGAGTAGCTGCGGGTTTTGGCCGGGTGGGGGCGCGATTCCCTACCCCGCTTTCTATTCCTACGCTTATCCGGAGCCGCCGGGGTTCTCTGGGACGTCAGTCAGGCCGGAGACGGCGTTCTACAGTGCGGACTTTCGGGAGTTCATCCTGCCCTATGACGTCGTGCGACTAGCGGAGGCCCCGGATCAGACTCTTCTTGACTTTCTTCAGAGCACTTATGAAGCCGCCGCCAATCTGGCCCACTGGGATCGCAGGTCGCTCGAACGGGGCGACGGCCCGAACGGCGCGGTTTAATCAGGCTAGCAAGCCGCTCTCAGTCCGGCGAACTGGAATGCCGTTGGTGCGCCAGATCGTGCGACGGCCTGGCGGAGGCGCTTCGCCTGCACAGATGCACACTATTACGCGCGCAAAGGGACGGCGGGGAAACAATTGAAGGGCTCCTGATCCACCAGCCAGTAGGGCATGAACTCAATGCCCGGCGTATTCTCCACGGTGAAGTGGAGCGGCTGACCGGATTTCGGTTTCAGGCGCTTTTGCAAGTCTGCGGGTTCTTTGACATCATCGAGGCGCAGACGGACTTCGGGCGCGCCGACGGCGGCCAGCAAGATCGGGCCATAGCTCACCGCGAACCGGGCGTGGCCGGGAATTTGGTCGAGGCCGGCATAGCGTTCTGCGTAGAGCGCGATGGGCAGTCGGAATTGGATTGTGTCGCCTTCCGACCACGTGCGGTCGAGCGCCACGTAGCTGCCCGGCGTTCCTTTCGCTGCCGGATCTCCATTGACGGAAATATCCATAGCGCGTGTGGCCCAGGAAGGCACACGCACGCGGATTTTTGCCTGGGTCGGGCGCGCCACGGAAAATTGCAACACCACGTCGGAATCGAACGGAAATCGCGTCTGCATCTTCAGCTTCAGGGTAGCGCTGTCGCCTTTCCACTCGACCGTTGACGGCTCGTACAGATTGACGTACAGGCCATCGGGCGCGAACGAATAGATGTGCTCGGGCAGTGAACCAATCAATCGCGTGCCCTGGCCCTCGCAGCAGGAGTTGTGTGCAGTGGGTTTTTCTTTGTGATGAGCCAGCAGGGTGTGATAACGGAAGCCCGGTGAGCCCACCAGGTCGGCCAGTCCCACGTTGTAAATTGACTTCTCGATTTCCGCCACGAATTTCTCATTTTCCGGGTCAAGCAGGTGGAATCGCTGGCTCAGGAATGTCCAGAAGCAGTTTCCGCACAGTTCTCCCAGCGGCACGTTGAGCATGTTGGAGCGGGGCGGCGAAGGAACGAACTCGATAATCGAAATGGATCCGCCGGAGTTCTCCCAATTCTGGTGATACAGCGCCCAGGCGCCCTCGACCATGCGCAAATAGCGTTCATCGCCGGTAGCGAGGTAGATGTCCATGTACCCTTCGAGGTTGGTCAGCAGGTAGCAGTGGGGCGCGGCGTAGGGATATTGCCAAACGGCGCGTTCCTCGCGTGCCCCCAACTGCTCCATCCAGAAGTTCTCCTGGTAGTAACGCTGCAGCACCTGGATGTCCGCGGGCTTGCCGACGGGCGTGAAGTACAGGCGCGAATTGGCCACCATGCCCTGGCCGCCCTGGTAACTGAAACGCAGCATCTGCGTCAAGTAGGGGTTTTGATTGAACCAGTCGTAGTAGCCGCGCAGCAGGTCGAAGGCCTTCGGGTTCCCCGCGTAGGCCGCCTCGATGAGGCCGTGGGTCACCCAGGCGCGGGTGTATCCGCCGCGCTCTGAGTAGAGGATAGTGTTCGGCGGGTACGCCATGATGTAACCGTTCGGCTCGCGATACTGCGCGATGCCATCCACCACGGCGTTCAAGCGGCTGCGCAGTTCGGGGTGCTCCATCCAGCGCAAGGTGTTCCCCGCCGCCATCATGAAACGGCCGGCGTTCGACCCGGCCAGGTCCTCTTCCCAGAACTTCACATCGTTATTGGGCGGCGCAAAGGGCGGGATCACGCCCGCGCGCTCGCGGAATTGGCGCAGCAGATCATCCACCGAATAGGAATCGAGAAGATAGCGGATGTTCTTCTCCATGGCCGTCTGGAAAACGCCGCCGTTGAGCGTCACTTGACTGCGCGGAACCTTCACCTTGTGAGCCGGCGGTTTCCACGAGCTTGGGTCGGTGACGTTCTCAGGATGATTCATGAACGTGTTCTCGCCGCCCGCGCGTTCGGGCCGCGTGACTTGCGGCAGGTCGTCATCGTTTCCGTACGCCGCATCGGCGGTGACGGGGCACAATTCGGCCACGTTCTTGCCGCCGGAATAAACATCCATCTTTCCAATCGCCAGGTAGAATCCACCCTCAGCGTGCAGGCCACTGTTCGGCTCGCTGTTGGGCAGGCGCGTGGCCGTCAGGCGCACGTAGCGGCACTCCACTCCGCGCGCGGAGTACTGTTGAATGGCGCCCTTGGGGTTAGGGACGTCGGCGTCAAGATGGCTCACGATCGCGATCGGCTTGTGGAATTCGGGCTCGCTCGAAGCCTCAATTTTGAAGCGGATCGGGAAGCCCTGCCCGGGCACAAAGCGGTCATTCGCCGGGTAGACCTTCACCGAATCGATCGCCCGCTTCTCGCCCAGGTCGATCTCGACCCAGGTGGTGGCGTCGGCGCTCTTGGCGTACTTCGAGCGATACGCGCGGTACGCCGTGCCCGACGAGGGAGACATCCACTCGCCGGTGGGGATGGGCACAACGCGCTCATCGGGCGGCGAATCCGGCGGAGCGGCGGCCACCGCGGCGCCCGTGAAGAAGCGCGCGCCCACTACAGTCGCGCCGGCCCCGGCGGAGGTTTTCAGAAAGCGGCGTCTCGTGATACTCATCTCTCACCTCGCAATCTCAAATGACTAGTTCCAATGGGACGACGGGGCTTGGCGTCATTGAAATGCGGCGCCCAAGCGGAAGACTTCATCCCGTCGCCGCCCCTGAAGTATTCCCAATCGGCGCCATTCAGGCTGGCCATCTTCAACTTCAGCACGCGGCCCAGAATCATATCATTGCCGCAGTCCCAGAAACCGTCATTCGAGACGGCGTAGATGTACTGGTCGGAGCTATCCACGCCTGCGCTGCGGCCGTACTCGATAAAGAAGGAGGTAGCGAAGCGCGGGCCCGGAAACGTGGGATGATTGTCTGCGCTCCATGATCCCATCGGAATAAAGAGGCGGTCCCCTCCCTCAAGATATAAGCGACGATACCATACACCAACGCGGGGCGCAGCGCGAAAGAACCTTCCTGCGATCCAAACGCGGATTACTCCTGACTGGCCGGCCAGCGTTTGCCTATTCCTGGCGAGAACGCCCTCGCCACCAGCAATCATGCAGACTCCGCGGATCCGGCCTTCGGGTCCTCGAAGCAGACTTCGAAGGCGTTTGGTGGTGCGAAGGGGATTTCTCATCGCGAATTGGCGGTGGATGCCGTCCTTAGCCGCTTCGCCGTTACAGGCAATTTGTACCGGGCGGCCAATTAGCGCCTCTTCCAACCATCAAAGCGAAAGTTCTCTGCCACAAAGGCGATCGGCAGCTGCGAGCCATTAGTGTACACAGCCAAACTTGCAAGGTTAACTTGCAAGTTTACCTGTTTATTGGTATCATAGAGTTGCTATGCTACGAAAAACCCTCGACACCGCTGTAATCGACTTTATTCATACGATTGGGCTCTTGGTGCGCCGCGTGCGCGCCGTGGCCGCCTCGCATGAGCTTTCATTGACCGAGTCCGCCGTCATGGCGCGCCTGGCTAGGGACGGGCCTGCAACGACCGCCGATCTGGCGCGTGCGGAAGGCATGAAACCGCAGTCGATGGGGGCGACCATCGCCGCGCTTGAGGAAAGGGGCATTGTCGAGCGCAAGCAGCATCCGACCGACGGCCGCCAGGTGAATATTGAGCTGACCGCCAAAGGCGCGGCGGTGCGGAAGAGCGCCAAGGATGCGAAGCGCACGTGGCTGGCGCAGGCCATCGCCCAACTCGACGAACAGGAGCGGGACACGCTGTTCAAGGCCGGCGGCATCATCAAGCGCTTGGTGGAAAAGTGACCCGCAATGAGGGACGCACGCAGATTGTGAACAAGCGCGCAAACAACTCGGATGCACAGGAGACTTCTTTCCTCGGTTCGATCTCGCACGCCTGGCGAGCTCTGCGACACCGCAACTTCCAGCTCTTCTTCGCCGGCCAGAGTATCTCGGTGATCGGCACCTGGATGACGCGGCTGGCGACAAGCTGGCTGGTCTATCGGCTCACCCATTCGGCGTTGCTGCTGGGCATCGTAGGCTTCGCGGGGCAGATTGTCACGTTTGCGCTGGCGCCCTTGGCAGGCGTCTGGGTGGAGCGCCTCAATCGCCGCAAGCTGCTGGTGTTTACGCAAGCTGCTGCCGCCGTCCAGTCACTCGCGCTCGCCGGCCTCACGCTGGCGCATGTCATCACCCTTTGGGAAATCATCGCTCTCGCCGCTTTGCAGGGCGTGATCAATGCGTTCGACATGCCTGGGCGCCAATCCTTCCTCGTCCAGATGGTCGAAGATCGCAAAGATCTCAGTAATGCCATCGCCATCAACTCTTCGATGGCCACCGGAGCCCGGCTGATCGGCCCGGCCATGGCCGGCCTGGTGATTGCAGCCTTCGGCGAAGGCTGGTGTTTCCTGATCGATGGCGTCAGTTATTTTGCCGTAGTTGCATCCCTGCTTCTGATGCGTTTCAAGCCGTTGGAGATTCTCCGCAAAAAGGCCAGCATGTTTGAACAGATGCGCGAGGGTTGGGACTACGTCCGCACATTTCGTCCCATGCGCAGTATCCTTCTGCTCTTTTCGCTTCTCAGCCTGATGGGCTATTCCTACGGTGTGCTGCTGCCGGTCTTCGCCGGCCAAGTGCTGCACGGCGGCGCGGCTACTCTCGGCTGGCTGACGGGAGCTTCAGGAATCGGTGCGCTTGTATCCGCGCTTTCCCTTGCGATCCGCAAGTCGGTCGCCGGCCTGACACGCATGATCCAGATCGCGGCCGCGATGCTCGGAGGAGGGCTGGTGTTCTTTGGCCTGTCGCATACGTTGTGGTTATCGCTGCTACTGATGGTCTTTGTCGGCTTCGGCCTGATTCAGGCGGCGGCCGCCAGCAATACGATCGTCCAATCGCTGGTGCCGGAGGACAAACGCGCTCGCGTGATGAGCTATTACACCATGGCATTTTTCGGCTCGGCGCCATTTGGCAGCCTGCTGGCCGGCACGCTGGCTAACCGGATAGGAGCGCCCCACACCGTCATCGTTACGGGTTCGTTCTGCATCGCCGGTTCGCTATGGTTCACGCTCGAACTGCCAAAGCTCAGAGCCATCATGCGGCCGATCTACCAGCAGATGGGACTGCTGCCTGCGCCCGACATGGATCTGATTTCCGACGAGCCCGAGCCGGCAATATGGCTTTCTAATGACTTCAGCCGAAAGGAAAAACCACAATGAACTGGTATGACTATATCGCTAGTTTCTTCGCCGGAATGTTTCTCGCTAATGTCGTGCCTCATTTCGTTCATGGCATTTCTGGCGACCGTTTCCCGACGCCATTCGCTCACCCTCCCGGAAAAGGATTGTCATCACCAACGGTGAACGTTGTCTGGGCACTATTTAATCTGGTCGTCGGTTACATCCTTTTTCGGATCGGAAAGGTCTCGAGCGGATACGACTCAGCACGTGTTATTTTCTTCGCAGGCATCGCTGCAATAAGCACAATGTCCAGCGTGCATTTTGCAAAGAAACAAGCGAGGTAACCGCTTGAACGAAGGCCGGCGCGATGTGGCCCCAACCGAACGGAAGAACCGCAGCGTCCCTGGTGTTGGGACTCTGCGGTTCTTCCCTCGGCCATGTTCAAGCGTGTGTTTGAGTGACAAGCAAATCCCTAACGTCAAAAGCCGCAGACTCGCAACACCAGCGAGTCTGCGCTACAAGACCCGCGATCAGGGCGCAACGGAGTCTGCACCCGCCGAGGTGCCGTCGGAGCGGTTGACTCCGTTGGCACTTGACAAAACTGGTATTATAGGCCATCATGAGGTGGTAGGGTTGGCCGAGGCCCTCACGACCTGCCGGGTACGCTATGCCAGGAAGCCGTCTTTTGTTTTCGTCTGTAGTTCCTGCCTGTGGTTTCTTCCTCCAATTGCCGTCGAGGAGTCAAAGAGTCGAGGTGTGGGATACACCGAGCCGACCGCGACCGTTGCGCGCTGCCGCATGCCGGAAGCTGGCGGATGGCTCCCCAACGTGTCGGCTCCTCGGCTTCTCAAATGCAAAAGCGGGGGAACAAAGCGAGAATGTCTATGAAAACAAAGGACCGCACGCACGTAGGGGCGACCCTTGTGGCCGCCCTGGGGCAACCACAAGGGTTGCCCCTACGCCGGTGGCGCGCCAGCGCGGTCTTCGACTTTCAACTTTCGACTTCTCGACTTGAATTCGCCGGAACAAAGCGAGAATATCTATGAAAACAAACAGTCGAGGTGTTGAGGAGTAGAAGAGTTGGGGAGTTGTGGGGTCCAATTCAGGAGTGTCGAGTCGGACGGTGACGGTTTGCCACTCTCCGACTCTCAACTTTCGACTTCTCGACCTGAGTTCGTCGGAACAAAGCGAGAATGTCTATGAAAACAAAGGACAAGTACAAAATGTCGCTGACGAAGAACGTAGGTGTATTGCTGTTATTGACCGCTTTGGGTGGAAGTATGTTCGCTGGGGCCGAGCAGAATCCGATTGAACCCGTAGACTCTGTTGCCCCGAATATCGGAGGTATCGGCCAGTTGCTGACCGCGACCGTCCCGTACGTGCAGTATCCTCACGGCATGGCTCGGCTGGCCCCGATCACGACACCGGGAATCACAGACCGTTATCTCGCGGATAAGATATTCGGCTTCCCTGCCGGTCCGGCAGTTCTCATGGCCTCCGTGGGCACAGGGGGTTCGTCTCCCGCCGGCTATGCATCGGATTTTGACCATGATTTCGAAGTCTCAACTCCCTATTATTACGAAGCTGACCTGCTGACCTGGGGCATTAAGGCCGAGTTTACGGCGACGCCGGAAGCGGCGTACTACAGATTCACATTTCCTGCCAACGCGCATTCACACCTGATGTTGAGCCTCGACAAGAAGGCACAGCTTGCCGTGATCGGGTCGAAATCGGTCGAGGGAAGCGAAGGGCTCGAAGGAGGTGGCGAGAGGGCCACGGATGGAGGGAAAGAAACACGAGCCTACTTCTATGCGGAGTTTTCAGTGCCTCTTGACCAGTGGCAGACCTGGAAGAACGGAGAGATTCTGCACGCCGCGGAACTGACTGGAGATCGCATCGGGCTCTTCTCGGAATCCGCCACGAGTGCCGGCGAGCAGGTCGGCGTCCGCGTGGGTCTCTCCTACATCAGCGTTGAGCAGGCTCGCCGCAACCTGGAACGCGAGATCCCGGCCTGGGAGTTTGATCGCGTCAAGGCGGAGGCTCGCGCCGCGTGGAACCGCGCCCTCGGCGCCATCGGCGTCGAAGGCGGAACTGAGCGCCAACGCACTATCTTCTACACTGCCCTCTACCGTTCGCTCGGCCGCATGACCGACATTACGGAAGACGGCCGTTACTTCAGCGGCTACGACCATGCTGTCCACGACGCGAGCGGCCACGACTTCTACGTCGACGACGGCCTTTGGGATACCTTCCGGTCACTTCATCCTCTTCAGCTTTTGCTGGATTCCCGGCGGCAGGAAGACATGGTTCGTTCCTATCTCCGCATGTACGAGCAAAGCGGCTGGCTTCCTTCTTTTCCCTCGGTAAGCGGCGAGCAGGCGGTCATGATCGGACGACATGCGGCCGAACTGATCCTGGACACCTACGCGAAGGGTTACCGGGATTTCGATGTCGAAGAAGCGTATGCAGCCATGCGCAAAAATGCTACCGAGGCTACCATGATTCCCTGGAGCCGCGGCCCGCTCACCGCTGCGGATCGCGTTTACTTCGACAAAGGATTTTTCCCCGCGCTCGCCAAGGGGGAAAGCGAGACACAACCGCAGGTTGGCTGGGAGCGGCGCCAGGCAGTCTCAGTCACCCTCGAAAGCAGCTACGACGATTGGTCGGTTTCGCAACTCGCGACGGCCCTGCATAAGGACCCGGACGCGGCTTATTTCTCGAGATTAGCGCGCAACTACCGGAATGTGTTCAATCCGGAGATAGGCTTTATGGCTCCCCGCAGTGCCGACGGCGCATGGGTTGAACAGTTCGATCCCAAGCTCGGTGGCGGCCAGGGCGGTCGCGACTACTTCACGGAAGTCGACTCGTGGATCTACACTTTCGGCGTGCAGCATGATGTTGCCGGTCTTATCGGCTTGTTTGGCGGCCGCGACCGCTTCAACTCCAAACTCGACCGCCTGTTCGTCGAGCAGTACGGCACTTCAAAATTCCAGTTCCTCAACCAATTCCCCGATGCCACCGGATTGATCGGTCTTTACGCGCAAGGCAACGAGCCCAGCTTCCATATTCCCTATCTGTACGACTTCTCCGGCCAGCCTTGGAAAACCCAGAGACGCGTGCGCCAGCTTATGGACATCTGGTACGGAGACGGCCCGCTGGGAATACCGGGTGATGACGATGGTGGCGAAACTTCATCTTGGTACGTCTTCAGTGCCATGGGATTTTACCCGGTCTGCCCTGGCAGTCCTGTTTATGAGATCGGCAGTCCAATCTTCCCGAAAATCACTCTGACCATGGGGAATGGAGATAGGTTCACAATCCTGGCAGACCGCGTATCAACGAAGAACAAGTATATTCAGTCCGCCAGCTTGAATGGAAAACCATTGGTAAAGCCATGGTTCCGGCATGCTGATATCGTTAATGGCGGAACCCTGACACTGGAAATGGGGGACACCCCTAACCTCAGTTGGGGCAGCTCGCCCAGGGACGCTCCGCCATCGATGACGGGGGAGAATGCACCCTAACGCTGTTTTCGAGATGCTGATGACAAAACGATTTCCACATTCAATGACTTTGGCAGCGTTAATAATCTGTAGTTCTTGGGGATCGCCGGTGAGCGGCCAGGATAAGGCGCCCGACGCTTCGGTTCCCCATGCGGAACGGATGGCGTGGTTTCGCCACGACAAGTTCGGGATGTTTATCCACTGGGGTCCGTATTCCCTTTTGGCCGGAGAGTGGAAAGGACAGCGCGTACCCGTCGGCACAGAAGCGGAATGGATCATGGAGCGGTTCAACATTCCGGTCCGTGAATACCGCGAAATGGCGCGGCGGATGAATCCCGTCAACTTCAACGCCGACCAGTGGGTGGGCTTAGCCAAGCAAGCAGGGATGAAGTATCTGGTGATCACGGCTAAACATCATGATGGGTTTGCCATGTACCACTCCCGGGTGAGCGAGTACAACATCGTGGACTGGACCCCCTTCAAGCGAGACCCACTCGAGGAACTCTCCCAAGCGTGCCAGAGGGCCGGGATCCGTTTTTGTGTCTATTACTCGCACCGCGAAGATTGGGACCACCCGGATGGATACGGCAATAACTGGGACTACGATCGATCCAAGAAGAACTTCGATCGTTACCTGGAGCAGAAGTCCAAGCCCCAGCTTCGTGAACTGCTGACCAACTACGGCCCCCTTGGGCTGGTGTGGTTCGATCGCGGCCTTTACACCCCGCAGCAGGCTCGGGACTTCGTGAACCTCGTCCGAACTTTACAGCCAAATTGTTTGGTGAACGGGAGGGTGGGCAATTACGGCCAGGATCTGATGGGTGACTATCAGGACTTGGGCGACAACGGCATGCCGGTGGGAGGACTTCAGGAGGACTGGGAAACGCCTCAAACCTTGAATACCACCTGGGGCTACAGCAAATTCGACCAGCAATGGAAGACGCCCGCGGGCGTCATCCAGCGGCTCGTCGAGATCGTGAGCAAGGGCGGCAACTATCTGCTCAACATCGGACCCATGGCGGATGGAACCGTGCCGGCCCCGAGTGTAGCCGTCTTGGAAAAAGTGGGCGCCTGGATGCAGAAGAACGGGGAGAGCATCTACGGGACAAGCGCCTGCCCTCTCGAAGATTTCCCCTGGGGGCGGTGCACGGTGAAGGGGCGGAAGATCTACCTGCACGTCTTCAGTTGGCCCGCGGATGCTAGGCTTCGAATCGCCGGTTTGCACAACGAGGTTGCGGCTGCCTACCCCCTTGCGGACCCGTCGCTCAGACTTTCCGTAGACCGTGAAAATGACGCCATAACCGTGGGCCTGCCGGCCCGGAGCCTGGATGAGAACGACACTGTCGTGGTGATGGAGATTTCGGGCCCGCCGGTGGTCGACCCGCCTCGGATCGTTCAGGACAGCGATTCACCGTTCGAACTGGATTACCTCGAAGCCATGACCGCAGGAAAGGCGGAGAAGCGCTTCAACCGCGATGGTGGGTTCTTTATCTCCAAGTTGACCGGCCCGGCGGATTCGATCACCTGGCACGTACTGGTGAGCCTGCCGGGGAGCTACAGGGTCGGCATCCGTTATGCCGCGCGAGAGGAGTGGGCGCGAAATACTTACGTCGTCACAGTGGGCTCGCAATCCCTGACTGCCGCTGTCACGGCGACAGGCGATGGGTTCGAATATAAGAAGTTCGACCTCGGCGAGGTGAAATTCCTCAAGGCGGGGCCCTATACCGTCAAGGTGCGGCCCACCTCCGTCTCCGGCCACGATCTGATGTACTTCCACTCACTTATCTTGGAGCCGCAGTGATCCACGCCGCGATTTCGGCAAGCTGACAATTCCTGGGTTGACACGCGCAACCTGTTCGGGGCGCCTTGAACCTTGAAGGAGTGTTCGAACGGCTGGCTTGAGAAGTGCGTGCCAAGGTTGTGCAGCAGAAGCGGCGAGGGGGGAGCCAGCAACGCCGCCGTTTGGAAGTCGCCGGCTTGCCGCAGCAGCGGAAGGTGAAGGCTATTCACGTAGGCTCCGTCATCGCCACCGTCGAACCCCGCCACATCCGCCGCCAAAGCAAAAGGAGTCCGAAAGAAGGGACGGGCCAGCAAGCTCCAGAGTCCGGCCAGGCCTTGGCCGACGATCACGATCTTGTTGGGCCGCCAGACTTCTTCGAGGTAAACGAGGCCCGTGAGGATGTCCTGCACTCGCTCGGCGTCGTCGGTGCGATTATAGGTAGAGAAGTACGGCCCGTCCATTCTCCGAGATGGGTCGGCCGCTTCGCCGGTTTGAAACGCATCGACAGAAAACAAGAGGTAGCCGTGCTTCGCCAATTCCTGTGCCAATGGGGTGGGCCGCTGAGGCGATCCGAGCGCGGCTTCTGCGCCCTGCGGGTGAACTACCATAGCCGCGGAAGTAATGCGCGTTGGTGGGACCACCAGTTGTGCCGAAATGCGGTCTTGAACGGAGGACCGCCCGATGATCACGCGCCGCCGCGGTTCGTTTCCTCCCCCCGCTCCAACCGGCTGGGGCCACCACCTCAGATCGTCAGCGGTCGGCGAAGCGGCCATGAGTGCTACCCGGAAGGCGGGCTCGAATTTCTTGCGGTAGCTTTCCAGTTCCGCGGCATTTTGCGGAACGGATTTCTCCAACCGCTGGCGAGTCCCCGCCACCAGATAGTCAGCAAGCTCGCGGGAATCAAGCGCCTCGGCAGGCACTTGCCGGCGATTGAAAACCAGCAGGCGCCCGGGATCAAGCGAAAAGTCCTGATCCTTTTCCTTGGGCGCCTCGGCAGAACGTCTTGATGGGATCCTTTCTCAGCCAGCGGGCGAAGAACTCATAAACGGCCTCACGGCTGAGACGGTTGTAATTGTGCTGCGCCGGGATCTGCACGCAGGTCACACGGGCGGGTTCGTCGAAGAGGCCGTAGATGGCGCGGACGGCAGGGTACTCGATGCGAGGAGTGTCGCAGGTCCAATCCCCAGTCGCCGAAACCATGAGCAGGGGGCGCGGCGCGGCCACGGCTCCGATTTCGACGTTATCCGTGTCGATGCGCAGGTTAGGAGCATTCTCACAAACGTCTCCTCCTTGCATGAAGTGTGAAATCATATTGACAGGGGCCGCCACGCGCACCCGCTCGTCCACAGCCGTCAACAGGAACGTCTGCGTCCCTCCGCCAGAAGCGCCGGTCACGGCGATGCGTTGCGAGTCAACATCAGGGAGTGAACTCAGGAAATCGATGGCCCGGATCGAATTCCAAAGTTGCAACCCCAGCAGGCCAACTCCCCATAGACCTAGGCGAAGTGCCTCCTGCGACAATGTCCAGGGGGCCTTCATGTCGCGTCCCCAATTGTGCGGCACTTGGAAGCTGTCGTTGTACCCCACCATGTCGTAGGCAAAGGCCACATAACCTTGCAGGGCAAAGTTGATACACCGCGCAGGTACGGAGCAACCGTTGAGGTCGTCAGGATTGTGTTCGAGTCTCCCGTAGCCCCAGTGCCCGTGCGGACAGAGGACACCGGGGAAAGGGGGTGCAGCGGACCCGCCGAGCGGACGAAAGAGGTTACCCGTGCAATAGAACCGGGGATGACTTTCGAAATAGACCTTCTCAACGGAGTAGCCTTCCTGGTCGATGCGGTCAAACACCTGGGCCCGCAGCGGGGTCTTCTCCGGCAACGGCCAGAGTCCCGCGGCCGCCAGGATCTGTTCTCTTAGCTTCGCCGCCCGCGCCTCCCAGGCAGCTCGCGACTTGAAGGACGGAGGCACCCTCGGCGTATCCAGTGTGCGCACCTCCAAGCGACGATCCCGGGACGGAAGGTCGCGGGCGTCCGAGGCAGGCAAACCCGCGATGCGGGCTTTCTCCCCTGTTTCAGACGCATATCCCTCAGCACCAGCCGGCGCCAGGCCTGCCGCCAGCACGCTCCCCACTCCCGATAGAAAATCCCTCCGTGACCGATCCTCCATGGATCCTCCATTTGCTCCCAGATGCCGGTTGACGCTTCTGCCTTACGTAAAGCCAGATTAGCAGAATGGGCCGGAAAATGGGAACGCCGCGAACCTCCCCTACGATTCAGGGGAGAAGTTTCAACTGCATCCAGTGGTAGGCGACGGACTGCATGGCATTGGTGAAGTGGTTGTAGTCCGGCGGCGCGTAGAGTTCCAGACTACGCAACGGAACATTGCGCGCCACCTCGCCTCTCCAGATCCCGCTCCAGTTGTAGTCGTAGGCGCTGGCGGACCGCTCTGCTGGGTTCAATGCCTCATAGACCTGGCGCGCCACCTCGACGGAGCGTCTGACGTCATCGAAGGTCGCCTCCTGGTCGAATTGAGGCGCCACAACCATAAGAGGGCGAGGTGCGACGAGAGCCATGGCCTCATCAAAATCCCAGGGCAAGCGCTTTTCATTCCCCTTGAAGAACCCGAGGCGCGGGATCAAGCCATGGATGAAGGCGTCATTGTCGAGGCCGCCGGTGCCTTTCTCCGTACGCAGAGGAGTGAACCCGCAGAAGGAAATTGCGCCAGCGATTCGATCGTCAAGGGCCGTCGCGAGCAGACCGACCGTACCTCCGAGCGAGTAGCCCATGACGTAGATGCGACGCGAGTCGATCCTATCGTTAGCCGACAGGAGATCCACCGCCGATCGGACGTCGTCCACCATCTTTCCCATCAGCGACCAATGAGGAAAGCGTTCGTAGAATCGCTCGACTTCGGGAATCCTGGTACCGAATCCGATCATGTCGTAGGTAAAGACGGCGAAGCCGTCAAGGACCAGCGGCCGGACCTTGAAATCGGTTCCCAGGTAACCCTGGTCCTGCAAAGGATAGGTGCCCGCTATGTACGCTGACTCTTCGGCACTTTGGGGAAGAATCGGCAGGTCGGAGTAACCTTTGGAATAAGAGTAAGGATGGAGCCAGATGACCACCGGCATCTTGGCATCGGGAGGAGTGCCACGGCGGTAGTAGAGATCGCCCATCAGGTTGCGATCATCACTGAAGCCGAGGGTGGCCCGGTCAACCTCTGCGGTGGGCCGGGGGCGGTCCAGGATTTGATCGACGTATCCGAGCGAGCCGGAAGGGCCCGCGCCAGGAGGGCTGGTTCCCAACCCGTTTTGTCCCAGGACCTTGACGTGAGGCGGGAACTCTCCCAGGCTCCAGAGAATTCTCTTGCGCAATTCTTTGCGCTGCTTGTTCCAGTCGAGGTTCGCGCTCAAGAGGCTAGGGGACGCTTCTTCGGGATAGGACTTGGAATCAACGCTCTCGCCACTGAGCGATTTCCACTTGTCGAACGAGTAGTTCCACAGAAGCTTGTCGGGTATCGGAAACTTCCGGCGGCCAAGCACGGTGTCGAACCAATCGAAATACTCTTCGATGTTGGAGCCGGGAGTGCGATGGGTGCCGGGCCGGAACCGCAATGCGATCCGGTCTTTGACACCGAGGAAGTCATAAACACGCCGGGCGGCGAGAAAACCGCGCTCTTCGCCCCAAGCGTTCACTTCTCCTTCATTGATCCCGAGAGTAACCATGTAGGCGCGAGGGGCAATGAGGGCCACCATCTCATGCATATCGACGGGGAGCTTGTTCTCACGCCCCACGAAGAAGCGCAATCTGGGGTTGAACCAGTGAGGGTAGTTGTGGATGCTCATCTCCAGGGTTTCGGCGCCGTAGCGGTCCGCACAGTAGCGCCAGGGGATCGCTCCGCCCGACACCGGGCTGCTTCCGATGACGGCCGCCAGCCTCTCTTCGAAGGCCCCGGCCCACGTGGCCATCTTTCCATTACGCGAATGGTCAGTGAATACGATTTTGGTTTTGTCGACCACCGGGAGCGTCGTCAGATAATCGATCGCTCTGGAGATGCCCCAGGCCCGCCGGGCCAGGCAGGTAAAGTCGTAATCGGGATAGAGCTGGGCGTACATCTCGGTGTCGTCGGATCCGTCGGCGGCAGCCACGATGGCGCCCATGTAGCCGCGCCGGAGACCCATCTCGACCCAAGAACGTTTTCCCGTGCAGGTCACGAAGACCGGAAAGGGGCCGGCGCCCTCGGGTATAAAAAGCTGCACGCGCAGTTTCGCCTTGTGTTCGGGGCCGAAGGTGAGGAGCACGTCACGGATGGTCACTTCGCCGTCCTTGGTTTCGTTGACGACGCTTGCTTCGACGTTGCCAGGCGGCGGAGGGAAACGGCCGGTGACGTAATACTCGAACTGTTTCTTGAGGAACAGTCGCCGGCGCTCCCACTGCTCCTTGGTGGAAATACGGACCTGCTTGCCGTTCTCTTCCAGAAGCAAGGGGTCGGGCAGATCCATGATTGTGGGCAGGGCATCGAAGTCCGGCGGTAGTTCCCCTGTGCGATTGAGCCATTCGTTCCAGGCCGGGTCCTGAGGAAGCATGGCCAGCAGTTGGGTGAGAAATGCCTTGCGTCTTTCGATCATGTCCCCAGCGCCCTTGAGCGTTGCAGGAATGGAGACAAGGACGACAATGAGGAGGAAGCGTCCGAGGGTCCTTGTGTCAGTCTTCATGTTGTCCGCTCCTGTAAAATCCCCTTGTCAATCCCCGCCTGAGATCACCGAATGTTTCGGCGCCGGCATGGGTATGTTGCCTTTGCTCTCGCGCCAGAGAATGGCATTGAGCGCGTGAGCGTCCGCCGCGTCCGCATGCGAGAAGTCCATCTTTGCGGATTCCTTCGCGCCCGGTCCCTTGCGGGGATTAACCCGATAAATAAGGCCCTTGTCGTGGTTGCGCCTGTCCGCGGTGAATGGTTGCTGATATTCGACACCTGAAAACAACGGCGCCATCACCACCGCGTGCGCGTCGTTGTTGTTCATGGACGGAAGCCCCAGCAGAACTTCCATGGTGTGAAGCATGTTGACGGTAGTGTAGAAGCGATGGTCAACATACGGATGGGCAGGCGAACCCGGCGAGTACTTGCTGATCACCAGCGCCAGGCTACGATGAGCATCAACGTGATCGGCGCCATCCTGGGCATCATCTTCCAGGATGAAGATCGCCGTGTCATCCCAGTAGGGGCTGTGCGAAACGGCTTCCACCACACGGCCGACGGCCAGGTCGTTATCGGCTACGGAAGCCTCCGGCTTAGGCATGCCTGCCTCCGTGCCCGCCGTGTGATCGTTGGGCAGGCGGAGGATGACGAACTGCGGCAGTTCAGCGCCCTTGCCTTCCTGTCTGGCCTTTACGAATGCGGCAAGTTCATTCAGAAACTCATCTGCCCGAAGCTGATCGGGATAGTCCAGACGGAAATTGGCAAAGTGCGGATCGAAGTTGTTCTCGAGTTCCGGCTTAGTGGCCACATTCAGTCCGATCACTGGGACGCGCCATGGCCAGGGGCTCGGCGACCCGTGCGGCGCGCCCACGTTGGCCGGAAGCGGCTCTCCTTTCCGAACGAATTTCTGAGCGCAGCTCATACCCTTCGGCAGTGGCGTGCCCTTGAAAGGCGATTGCCCGGCGGCGGTATCATCACACCAGCGCGTCATCACGTACTCGCCATAGTTCCGATGCGTGAGCCCCTGGCGCGCCACGGCACTCCAGATGTACCCCGTACCGGGCTCATTCACATCCGCTATTCCCTGCTGGAGCGGTACAGCGTTTGCCACTTCGCCTTCGTAGTCGTAGGTGTGCTCGGCTCCCCGGTAGCCGACGGGCCATGTCTTCTCGTTGTAGTCGCTGGTGATGGCGGCCATGGACCACACGTGGCCATCGCCGGAGACTTCCCCGCTGTCGTAGAAATTGTCGACAATGCCGAACTGCCGCGCCAGCTTGTGCTGGTTGGGAGTGATTTCCTCGCCGTACATGCAAAGCGAGGGATCGGCGTCACCGGGCTTCAGGTCGCCAAACAGTTGGTCGTACGTGCGGTTCTCCTTGATGATATAGATAACGTGCTTGATGGGATTGCCGCCTGCCTTGAACGGAATGCCCTCTTCGTTCACCCGCATCAAGTTGCTGCGCAGGACTTCGTCAGTGAACGTTCCCAACTGGCGTTCAGCCTGCGGGACGTTGATGCGCGCGACCGACCCATGGATCATCGAGGCGATGTAGGGATGCGCGCGCCCTTTGCCCGGGCTGCCGGTATCCTCCAAGCCGTTGTTCGGACCGGTTCCTTCACCCTTTCCTGTGGCAACCAGGAGGTCGTCACCATGCACCGCCAAAGCCGAGGGGTACCATTCCGTCGGAAGAAAGCCGATTGCAGTTTCCTTTTCGCGGGCGCCGGAAGTGTCAAAGACTGCGACGGCGTCAAGCGAGGCGGCGGCGACGAACAAGCGTTTGCCGTCCGCGCTCTGCGCTAGTGCGATGGGACAGGTCCCGCCCTGTTTTTGTCCCGGCAGCATCGTTGACAATGTTCGCAGCAGGCGCCCTGATGCCGTGTCGATCACGGCCACTGCATCGGCATTGGCGAGTGTCACGTACAATTGCTTTTCATCGGGGCTGAGCAGCATGGCCGTGGGATGCGAACCCGCCGCTGTCGCCGAGGCCGGCGCCCGGAGGGGAATGTTCCTCAAAATCGTACCCTCCTCCAGATCGAGTTCTGCGACCTGCGAGGCGTTCCACAGGCTGCAATAGGCGCGCCGGCCGTCCGCGGTGGCAACCACCGCGTACGGAAACGAGGCGGGGACGTCATTGGTGATGCTGAGGTCGAAGGTGCGCAACACCTTTCCTGTACTCGCGTCCAGCAGCAGGGCATTGTCGGCGAGGTCATTTGCAACCAGGATCCGCTTCCCTGCAGGCCCGGAAATCACCGCAAGCCCGGCCGGGTACGGAATCGCTTCGCCTTTCGGGATAAGCTCGTTGATCTTCGTGTGCTTGCCGGGAGCCAGCGCCTGGAGTGGAATCGAGATGAAACGTTCCGGCGAGAGTCGACCTCCTTCGAAGCTGTATACCGCGATCCCATTGCCCGTGTCGCCAGGACGCTTTCCTTCGGGGTCCGTCAACGAGACCATGGACGCGTAAACCTCTTTACCGTTCTTGTCAAAGGCAAGCCCCAGGAAATAGCTCTGATGAGCATCGACTTTGAGCCGGCGGTCAGGATAGTCGGTGAGCTGGTTGGTCGCCAGGTCCAGTATGGCGATGGATTGCTGAAAGCCGGATTCCGCCGTGCCACGGCCATTGTTGAGAATGGCAAGAAAACGCCCATCCGGACTCATCGCCACGGCGGTAGGAAAGCTGTTGGTGCTTTGCGGGCTTCCTGCTACGGGCTTCAGAAGGACCTTGCTGCTAGGCAAGTCAATCACCGTTTTGCCGCTCTGCTGGGCGGTCGCCATTCGGCTTACCAGCATGCACGTCATCAGCGCTGCCGCAGGTAGGACAAGTCTAAAGGTACGTAAACTGTGTTTAAGCGAGATACTCTCGATAAATGACATGCTCCACCGTCCTGGGTTGTTGTCCTGTTTTCCCTTCGCAATCTCTTACCGCGCTCAACGGCGTATGTAGACCATCGCTCATGATAAACAGTTCGGCCAGTTTGGGATTGGCAGAACCAGCGCTGCGTCACGCTGTATCATAGGGTTGGATCGCAATAGCCCGCAAGTCTTTGAACTGTGGAACCCGTTTCGGGTCAGTGGGAGTTTTACGGTCCGTGTTAAGCGGATTCTGCGATAAGCTCAACCGACCCCGGTTCTAACTTCGCAGAGGAAGCTTTTACAGTCACGTGGCCTGGATGGCCGGTGCTTTGCACGTTAATCGCCGCGAGTCCAGTAATGGCGTCAACGGTAGTCGTTCCGCCCAGCAGTCTGCCGGGCCCCTGAACCGTAAAGCTGATCCACGGACGCGCGCTCGGCACCACCGTATCATCCTTGTCGACCACCGCAGCCGTAATGAAGCTCACATCCATCCCGTCCGCTACCAGTTTTTGCTTCTCGGCTTTCAAGAGTATCTTTCGGCTTTCCCCAGCAGTCCGCAGTTCATGTTGGACTGTCGTGCTTCCCTTTTGCCCCCGGGCGACCAGCGTGCCCGCCTGGTAGCTGACGTCATCCCAGACAAACGGCGGGTGGGTAAGGTGCGCTCCCGGAAAGAGCCGGTGCGCAAACTGATCGTTGCGTAAGTCACTGTATTTCCCGGTCACGGCTTGGAAGTCCGTCCACACGCGCTCCTGCGTGGCAGGGTTGTGCACACCCAGGCTGTGCCCGTTCAAGAGCAACTCCACCGTATCGCAGTTGCTGTAGACCCTGATCTGCCGTGGCTTGCCTTGCTCCTTCGGCCAGGTCCAGTGGCCGACGATGTGGACCAGCGGCTTCTCCGTCCATTGGGATTGAAAGAGGAAGTAGGCATTCTTGGGCAGACGCCACATGTCGGAGACGCCGAGATAATCGTTGAAGGGCCAGCGGAGCGTCACCTTGTCATCGGGCTGCGTCCAGAGGCTCCGCGAGACGGTGCCGTTAACCTCGCCACAGTCAAACATGCACCACTTGGCGGTGCCCAGCCATGGCATGGCGTTCCACTGCATCAGGTAACCCTCCTGAATGAGAGCCATAACGCTGTCGGAGATGGCCTGAATCCTGTTTTCGTCGCCCTCGCCCGGCACCCGGTTATGCAGGACCAGCGCCGCTCCCTCCCGGTCGCGCTCGCAGGGAATCGCCCCCCATTCGTTCCAGATGTACATCTTTTCGGGGTGTTTTTCGTGCTCGCCCCAAAGGTCGTCATAGGTCGTGGCATCCACGATATCCGTCACGTCGGGCGCGCGCCCCGCCGTCCAACGGGTGGGATCGACGGAGTGCGTGTAATCGGATAGCTCAGCAAAGTCTTCGGGAAACTGGTATTCGCTCAGGTCGTCGGCAAAACCCCAGATGATCACCGAGGGACGATTGCGGTCCCGCTCGATCATCTCCCTCAGTTGCTGCTTCAGGTTCTCCATGAGCGGCCAGGGGAAGCGCGTGGTGTAGACGGGTTCAGTCTCGTCTTCGGGTGGCGGGTAGATATGGATGGCGATGTTGGGGACCTCCTCCCACACCAGGATGCCCAACTCGTCGCAGGCATCCAGCACCGCCACATCCTGCGGGTAATGCGACGTGCGGAGAAAGTTCACCCCCATCTCTTTCATCAAGCGAACGTCACGCACTCCGACGGCCTCGGGCACCGCGTCTCCCAGGAAGGCGTAGTCCTGCCGCCGATCCACCCCGTGCAGATTAATGGGCTTCCCGTTCAAGGTGAACCCATCGGCCGCATTGTGGCGCATAAAGCGCAATCCAAAGCGGGTCACATATCGATCCAGAGCACGATCACCCTCCCAAACCGTACTCACGATCTGATAAAGGTAGGGCGACGCGGGCGACCAAAGCTGGGGATCGCTGATTACTTCGGTCTTCTGGTCGAAGGGCTTCTCCTCATTGGGCCCAATCTCGGCGCGCGCCTCCAACTTGGCCTTCGAATTCCCCGCCGCATCCACCACGTTGCTCTCGAGGCGGATCGTCCGGCGGGCCTGCCCCTCGTTCTCGACCCAGGTGCGAATGCGCACAACCGGCGCACCCTCATTTCCCTCCAGCGTCACCCAGGTCCCGTTATAGCGAACGTGCAGCGGGTCCGTAACCTCGACCCAAACACTGCGGTAGATGCCTCCATAGGTCGCGACGTTCCGTTCCTCGGCTGGCGCGATGAACGGAGTAATCATGTCATCGACCTTGACGGCAATCAGGTTGCTTCTGCCTGGCTCAACGGCGCTTGTGATGTCAAAAGCGAAGCTCGTGTAGCCGCCTACGTGCTGGCCTATGTGCCGGCCATTCACCCACACGTCCGCCACCTGAAACGCTCCATTGAAGTGTGTCAACACCCGGCGGCTGCCCCACGCCTCGGGCACAGTAAACCGTTTCCGATACCAGCCTACGCCGTGAAAATGCCCTGAAGTTGCAAAGGGATTATCCGGCGTAGCGTCCCAGGTATGCGGCAGCCATATTTGCGGCCAGGAGGAATCGTCGTAGCCAGGCTTTTCAGCACCCAGGAATTCCGCTTCCGTCCCGCTCCCCGGAGATAGCTGCCGCTTGAATTTCCAATCTTCGTTCCAATTAGCGCGCGAGCGAAGATCGGGATCGAAGCCTCCCCGGTCGAGGCCGCGCGCCCCCGTGCCGTTACCGGCGTGAAGTCCCGGAACTCCGACGGCGGTCACGCCGCCCGCCAATGATGTTCCGATAAACTCGCGACGAGAAATTGATCTTCCTGGCATATGCAGACTGGCCTCCTGATCAACTGGTAGCGCGGACCACCGCTTCTGTGGTCCGCGGCCTTTTCAATTGAAGAACCGCGGACCGCAAAGACGGCGGTCCGCGCTACCGATTTCGGCAATCACAGTCTTCCGAACTTCTTTACAGCCTCCTCAATGGATTTCAGCTTCTCGATGTAGGCGTACATGGAATGTTCTTTGAAGTCCATGTCTTGTGCTAACGCCAGCACTTTCGTCGCGTCCGCGAGGGGAACTACCACAACGCCATCCTGATCGGCGGCAACGATGTCACCAGGGTTCACTTGCACGCCGTCGCAGACCACCGGGATGCCGGAACCAGAGAAGCGGTAATGATGAACCGACGTAGAAGGCACGATTCCGAGGGAGTAGACGGGAAAAGCGATCTTCTTCAGGTAGGCCACGTCTCGAACCCCGCCGTCGATGACGGCCCCGGCGTACTCACGGGAGTACATGGCAGTGCCCATCAGGCCTCCCATGCCGGCGATGTCTATGCCGTCTTCCACCACCATGACGTAGACGGAATCCTTGGCGCCTTGGTCGATCGCCGCCAACATGCCGCCGAGAGCATTGGGGTCGTCGTTGGGCTCCTTCTTCAGCAGAACGGTCACGGCGAAACCCGCAAACTTGGTTGTAAAGATGGGGCGCATTCGATGTGACATGTACATCTTGCGGCCCGTCAACTGTTCCAGCGCGTCGGAGACAGACGCAACTTCCACGTGGCGAAATCCCTCCAGCAATGCCGCAGAGTCGCCAGCAGGGGTAGTTTGCCCGTGAGCGGACGGGTACCCCGCATAAGTCAGGACACCGGCCAAGACAAGGGCCAAAACAATGAGAGCTTTGCGGACCACGACGGCGGCAGTGAGATTGCTAGGCTCGGTCATAGAACCTCCTGGTTTGAATCGCAGAGGATTTTACCACCATGCAGGCGCCGGACGAAATCCTTCTGAACCAGCTCGGAGTAGACACAATTCACCCTGTCATTCTGAGCGCAGCGAAGAATCCCGGTAGTTTGTTTCGGACCTTACGAACTGCGGGGATTCTTCGCTGCGCTCAGAATGACAGGGTATTGGATTGTCCAACGGACTTGGGAATCACGGGGGAAACCGCACGCGTCATCTTGCAACTTGACGGCATGAAAGCCGGGAGATTAGAGTCTGATCTATGAATAAACGCATCTTCTGTTCTTACGCTTTAGCTATGCTAATTATCTCCACGTTCGTTACGCCGCTCGGGTTAAGCCAGACACAATATGACTTACTCCTCCAGGGCGGGCGCGTCATCGACCCCAAGAACAATATTAGTGGTGTTCGCGATGTGGCGATCCTCAACGGCCGCATCGCGGCGGTGGCGGAGCACCTTGATGCCTCGACCGCTCTGAAGACCGTGGATGTTTCGGGCTTGTACGTCACGCCGGGCCTGGTGGATATTCACGTGCACGTTTACGCCAGCACGGGCGAGCGCAATTCCTACGCCGGGGACAACAGCGTGTTTCCTGACGGCTTCACCTTTAGAGTGGGTGTGACCACCGTGGCCGACGCGGGCTGTGCGGGCTGGCGGAATTTCGAGGACTTCAAGGAACACATCATCGACCGCTCGCACACGCGGGTGCTGGCGTTTCTGAACATCGTGGGTGCGGGCATGCGCGGGGCAAATTTCGAAAACAATCTCGCAGATATGGAAGTTGCGCCAACCGCGGACATGTGCCTGCGCTATAAGGATCTGATCGTCGGGATCAAGACTGCGCATTACGCCGGCCCGGAGTGGACGCCGGTCGAGCGCGCCGTCGAAGTCGGCACAAAAGTGGGGATTCCGATCATGGTTGATTTCGGAGCGAACCGCCCGGAGCGCCCCACGAGCATCCTCTGGACCGAGAAGATGCGGCCCGGTGACATTTACACTCACTGCTTCTCCGGCATCCGCAATGAGCTCGACGATTCCGGGCGCTTGAATCCCGCGATGTGGGCGGGACGCAAGCGAGGAGTGATTTTCGATGTGGGGCATGGCGGAGGCAGTTTTGCCTGGCCCGTCGCCACAGAGGCGATCAAGGAGGGTTTCTTTCCGGATTCAATCTCGACAGACCTCCACATCGGCAGCATGAATGCCGGGATGAAGGATATGTTGAATGTCATGGATAAATTCCTGGCGATGGGTCTGTCGCTGGACGATGTGATCCTGCGGTCCACCTGGAATCCTGCCCGCGAGATCCAACACCAGGAATTGGGCAACCTCTCCGTAGGCGCGCCGGCGGACGTGGCGGTGCTGCGACTGGAAAATGGCGCCTTCGGTTTCACGGATATGTACGGTGCGCGGTTGCGAGGCACGAAGAAACTGACCTGCGAACTTACCGTACGCGATGGCAAGGTAGTCTACGACCTTAATGGAATCACGCGTCCCGATTGGAACACTCTGCCGAAGGGTTATCGGGCGACGGGCGACTCCCGCTGGGACGCGGTAACGCCGGCGCCACGGACGCAGGCCGTCCCGCCACCGAGGTAGGCTTACCAGGTTATGAGTTGCGGCGTCCGGAGCTTCGGTACTGGTGCCTCTCGGCCTTCCAGCTCGCCTCGCCGTACTCGCCGAGGTTCACCTTGCCCGCCATCGTGTCGCCTTCCACGGTTCCTGTGAACTCATAGAACAAGCGGGTGCCTTCAGCCGGATGCGAGCTCCTGAAACGGACCGTATTGGCGGCCACCGTTCCGTTCAGGTCGCCGCTGTAGAATTCACCCCGGTGTGTGCCGACCAGCTTCGAGCCTTCTTGCTCCAGGAAGAACGTGTGTGCCGCCGAACCTCGCTGGAACTCGAGTTGCACCGCCCATTGTCCTGCGACCATGGCAGGTGCGCCTTGCGGCTGGACGGGGACTTTCGAATTTCGGCGGACTCGAGAGCGCGGCGTAGAGCCGCTCTGCCACCACTTTGTCGTCTCCGGGCATCATCATGTAAGCAACGATGGAGGCCGAACTGGACATGTTATCCGGCCGGCTGCCCCTGGCTCCCGCCAAGATCACGCGAGGTTCGGTCGAGAGCAATAAGTTGCTCAGTTCCTCGCCGGTGATGCCCAGGCGCGCACCATCCCACTCGATGGAAAGGCTCGGCGAGCGATTTGACAAGTCCGCCGAGGGCTGCTTGATGTGTGTGGTGACGCCGTTGATTTGCGATACCCGTGTGGAAATGCTATTGAGCCAACTCTCCCACTGCTTCCATTCCGCATCGTGGTCGCGCTTCACCCACATTTCCACCGCCGCCAGCATGCCCATGATCTCCTCTTTGCCGACCTTGAGCGAGCGGCCGAAGGCGTGGTGGGGCGCGCTGTTGGCCCAGGCTGCCTGAAGCAGGTTCTTTTCGCCCAGCAGGAGACCCGCCGCCTGGGGTCCGCGGATGCACTTGCCGCCGCTGTAAGCGACAGCCGTAGCGCCGCGTTGCAAGTGAACGTTGGGGATGGTAAGGACTTCCGCCGCCGCATCCACGATCACGGGCACATTGTGGCGCTTGGCGATTTCCGCGACCACCTTGGTTCCCATCGGCCCGTCGTCCCCGGGACCTCCCAGAATATAGGCCAGTGCCGTGCGCTCGTTAAAGGCGGCTTCAAGCTGCGAAGGATCGTGGACGGTGACGATCTTAACACCCAACATGCGGATGGCGTGGTCATAAACATTGCGCGAGTAGGCCGGGATCACCACTTCACTTTTCAGTCCTTCGAGGTTGGGAAGATGCTGCATGCGCTCGGGGTCCGAGCCCGCGAGCGAGGCCGCCGTGGTGTGCGTCAGCGCGGCGCAGCAACCGTTTGTGATGATGCCCCACTCCGCGCCAGTCAGCTCGGCTAAGCGCTTGCCGACGCCATCCATTAACTCATCCATCTGGACATAGGCCCGTGAGGCATCGTCCATGGCGCGCTTCACTTCCGGCAACGTTTCCGAGCCGGTGATAATGGTGAAAGTACCCTTGGCATTGATCAGCGGTTTGACGCCGATCGAGCGATAGAGATTGGCGCCGTACTCGAGCGGGGCCGCCACGGCTTTCCGGATGCGTCCGCCCAGCGCTGCCACCGCGGCGGCCAGCGCACCTCGCTGGAACAATTCCCGGCGGCTGTGACCTCTGGAGGGCTTCGGAGCTGAGCTCAAAAATGGAGGCTGCATGTCTTCCACCTCTCAATCTGTGCGACACGGGACATCTGGCGCTCGACGAGACATCAGTGAGGTATGGCCACGTGGCCCCTGACGCACGACACCAGCCTACCCAATGCCAAGCTGTTTCGCCACCTTATCTTTATAACGGCTCATCCGCAACTCCTGGCCATTCTCCAGCAGGACCACGTGGTAGCCGTGAAACCAGGGCTGGATTTCACGGATGCGGTGAACGTTGACGATGGTCGAGCGGTGGATGCGCGCGAAGTCACGCGGATTAAGCTTCCGGTCCAAGGCCGTGAGCGTGGCGCGAATCTCGTAGCTGCGCTGGCCCACATGCAGGCGGCAGTAGTTTCCTTCCGCCTCAATCCAATCGATCTCCCTGGTCTTCACCAGCAGAATGCGGTCGTTTTCTGCGACGGGGAGGCGTTCAAGGTACTCGTTTTGCCGCTTCACATGCTCGAGAGCAACCGTGATTCGCTCGCCCAGTTCGCGCTGTGATTTATCCGCAATGCGTTGCTTGGCGCGGTGGAGGGCTCTTTCGAATCGGCTCCTTTCCACGGGCTTAAGTAAATAGTCGAGGGCGTTCGAGTCGAAAGCGCGCAGCGCGTATTGGTCGTAGGCAGTTACGAAGATCGTCGCGGGCATTCTCTCCGGGCCGATCTGCCGCACCACCTCGAAACCATCCATCTCCGGCATCTGAATGTCAAGGAGCACCAGATCGGGATTCTCGGCGCGGATAGTTTTGACCGCCGCTCCCCCATCCCCGCATTCTCCAATAATCGCCACCTCCGAATCGTTTTTCAGGAAGCGAATGACACTCCGGCGCGCCAGAGGCTCGTCGTCGACAATCAGCGCCCGCACATTCATGGCGCCACTCCAGCCGGCAGCACGCTTATGTCGTTTTCCATCGCGTGTGCGGGCATCGAAAGGCTGACGCCCACGCCTCTTGGTCTGCTGTCGGAGATGGCGAGCGCCTGGCGCTCGCCGTAGAGCTGCTGGAGGCGCCGGCGTGTATTCGACAGTCCCACCCCGCGTGAGAAGAGCTGTTCCGGCTCACCATCCAGCACACCCGTCAGGTTAGAGATTTCCAGGCAAAGCGCGTCGTGATTTCGCCAGGCCCGAATCGTTACCAGGTCGCTCTCCTTGTGCCTTCCGACGCCGTATCGAACCGCATTTTCGACGAGTGGCTGGAGGATGAGTGTGGGAACTGCGCAATCGAGCGCGCACGGATCAACCTGCACATCAAACCTTAGCCGCTCGCCAAAACGCCGCTGTTGGATGCTGATGTAATGATTCAACAGTTCGATTTCACGCCGCAGCGGAATTTCCTGGACGTGCAGTTTGTCCAGGGACGCGCGGAGCAGTTCGCTCAACTGCAGCAGAACATCTTCAGCTCCCTCCGGATCGTCGTGAATCAGCGTCACGGCCGCCTGGAGCGTATTAAACAGAAAATGCGGTTGCAGTTGCCCTCGCAGAGCTTCGAGTTGCGCCTCGGCCAGTCGCGCCTCGAGTTGAGCCGCGCGCAGCTCGCGCCTCCGCGCCTGGTCAGCGAGGTCGTAAATCTGCGTCCCTGCAATCAGTAACCAATAACTGGCTATACTGATCTGCGCATGCTGGGTCAAATAATGCCGCAGCACTTCGGCGAAGGGCCAACCGCCACGGCTGCGGAGCCATTCCGCAGAGGCCTCGAGCGTTAGTTGAACGACAGCCAGCAGAACACTCGCCACGACGTGCAGCGGAATTGCCCGCACCCAACTCTTCGAGTCGATCGGCAGCCGCCGGGCAAGCCAAAGCGCAATGGGCGTGAGTACGCCCCAAATGTAACAAGACCAGCCTAAGTAGTCGACAAAGGGGTCCGCAACGTGATGACCGGAGTCGTAGGAATACCACAGGCTTGCAAAGAGCAGTACGGCCAACAGCCAGCCGCAAGCCAGCCATAACCGCCTGGCGGCAGCGGGATTCCTCGCCGCACCTTTGTTCGAAGTCGTGTTGTCCATCCTCTTATGTCACGCCCAAAAGCGCAGTGAAAACCCTACGTCTCACATTTAAATTCTAGCCTTGATCAGTCGTCGTGGCAAAGTACATGTCGCTTTAGAATAAGTTCGCTTGGTGCGAATTCGGTGCTGTCTCGCTGGGAAGTCCGTGCGGAAACATCCTTTGAATTGTCATTCCGAGGCTACATGGACCTGCGGCCCATCCACGGGAGATGAAGGCCGGCGTCATCCTGAGCGCAGCGAAGGATCTGCAGTTCCGGTCTGCGACGAACTAATGCAGATTCTTCGCTTCGCTCAGAATGACAGACTTGGGTAAGGGGGTCTGCCCCGTCACCCCCTAATTCATTGCCTGAGCGACCCGCAGCTACGATTCAACCCGCGGCATGAACGATTCATCCCAAAATGATCCTCATTCGCAGGCCGGCCATTTAGAATGGTAAAGAAGAATCCTCTCAGGGCTGGTGAGTCAATATGGCTGGAGCACGTCTCATCGTGAATGGGCAGTCGCACGAAGTTGAAGTGGCGCCGGACACGCCGCTGCTCTGGGTGCTGCGGGACACCCTGGGGCTGACCGGGACCAAGTACGGATGCGGCATGGGCTTGTGCGGGGCCTGCACCGTGCACTTGGATGGCGATGCGGTGCGCTCCTGCCAGACGCCCGTCGGGTCTGTCGGAAGCAAAAAGGTCACCACCATCGAGGGCCTCTCGCCGGACCGCAGTCACCCGGTGCAGCGCGCCTGGATCGCGGAGCAGGTGCCTCAATGCGGCTATTGCCAATCAGGTCAAATCATGCAGGCGGCCGCTTTGCTCAGCCAGAACCCGCGTCCCACGCTCGAAGAAATCAACCGCGCGATGAACGGCAACATCTGCCGCTGCGCCACGTATCAGCGCATTCGCCGCGCCATCCAGCGCGCCGCGCAGGAGGGAGCACGATGAGCACCGAGACCATCGTTAACCGGCGTGAATTCTTGAAAGCAACGACGGGCAGCAGCGCGGCTTACATCCTGGGTTTCTGCCTGCCCGGGCGAGCCCACGCCGAATCTCCCTCCGGGGATGAGGCCGCGATTTTCAAACCGAACGCCTGGTTGCGAATCACTCCAGACGATCGGATCACGATCCTGGTTGAGAATCCGGAAATGGGCCAGGGCCCGCGGACCATGGAAGCCATGATCCTGGCCGACGAGCTTGAAGCGGACTGGTCGGCGATCCGCGTGGAGCAGGCACCCGTCATCCCGGAGATTTATCATCACCTCTCAACGGGCGGAAGCGGCGGCACAGAGTGGGCTTGGGATAACCTCCGCCAGGCGGGAGCGCAGGCACGGGAGACTTTGGTCTCCGCCGCAGCCGAGCGGTGGGGCGTGGCGAAAGCGGACTGCCGCGCCAGCAACGGCGCTGTGATCCACCAGCCGACGAAGCGGCGCTTCACCTATGGAGAGTTGGTCGAAACCGCCTCCAAGCTCGAAGCAGTGAAAGCGGACTCCGTGCGTGTGAAGGCCCCGTCGGAGTTTCGTTACATCGGCAAGCCCCGTCCGCGCGTGGATGTGCCCGCCAAGACGGACGGCAGCGCAAAGTTCGGCATCGATGTTCGAGTGCCGAACATGCTGTTTGCCGTCCTGGCCCGCTGCCCGCAGTTTGGCGGCAAGCTCGCCAGCTTCGATGCCGCGGCCGCGAAAGCGGTGCCCGGCGTTCGCGCGGTCTTCGAGGTGCCTCCGATCAGATGGCTCCAGATGGGCAAGTTTGGTCGCGACATAAACTCCGCAGGCGGCGTCGCTGTTGTCGCAGACTCCACCTGGGCAGCCTTAAAGGGCAGGCAAGCCCTCAAGGTCTCCTGGGATAAAGGCGCCGGAGACGAAACTACGCAGAGCCTGCGGAAGCAGTTGCTGGAACAAGCAGCAGCACCCCCTTCCTATGTCGCGGTGAATCAAGGGGACGTTCTTCAGGCGTTCGCGGGCTCCTCGAAAAAGGTGGAAGCGACGTACGAGTTGCCGTTTCAGGCCCACGCCACCATGGAGCCGATGAACACCACCGTGCACGTGCGCGACGACGGGATCGAAGTCTGGTCGCCCACGCAGATCGGAGAGATTCACCGCCAGGAAATCGCCCAACTCGCCGGGATTCCACCGGAAAAGGTCCTGGTTCACATGATGTTCTGCGGAGGATCTTTCGGACGCCGCTATCAATGGGACTACGTCGCGCAGGCTTGGCAAGTGGCTAAAGAAGTGAAACAGCCCGTGCAGTTGCTGTGGGCCCGCGAAGACGACATGCAGCACGATTTCTACCGCCCCTACTCGTACCACCGCATGGCGGGAGGCCTCGATGAGCGCGGCGCTCTCACCGCCTGGTCGCATCGCATAGTCTCCACACCGATTCGGGCCGTGTTTGACTCGCCGGAGGAGTTGAAGGACCCCAAACACGTCGCATCGCAGGAATTGAGCGGAGCGAAAGTGATTCCTTACGACACCGCGAACTTTCGTTTGGATTATGCGCCCGTGCACTCGGTCGTCCCACGCGCCTGGTGGCGCTCCGTGGCGTCCTCTTTCAACGGCTTTGCCGTAGAATGTTTCGTTGATGAATTGGCCCACGCTGCCGGTCGAGATCCTTACGAGTTCCGCCTCAGTCTCGTTCCCGAAACCCGGAAGATGGCTGAGGGTGATGATCCACCGCTGGATACATCAAGATTTCGCGCTGTACTTAAGCTGGCAGCGGAGAAGTCCGGCTGGGGAAAGCCCTTGCCGGCAGGCCACGGGCGAGGCCTCGCTTGTTTCTATTCTTTCGATAGCTACATCGCCCACGTCGCAGAAGTCTCCGTGGCGAAAGACGGCGCTGTGCGCGTTAACCGGATTGTGAGCGCCGTCGATTGCGGCACCGCAGTAAACCCCGACGGCGTGCGGGCGATGACTGAAGGAGCCATTAACTATGCACTCGGCCCCGTGCTCAACGCCAAGATCACCGTCAAAGACGGAGCTGTCGAGCAGAGCAATTTTCACGATTACCAGGTCCTGCGCATCGACCAGGCGCCCGACGTCGAAGTCCACATCGTGCCCAGTAACGAAAAACCCGGCGGAATGGGCGAGCCCGGCGTTCCGCCCCTGGCCCCTGCCGTGTCCAATGCCGTCTTCGCAGCCACTGGGGTGCGCCTGCGCCGACTCCCCATTGACCCGCAGAGCCTGCGAAAGGCGTGACCTAGCGCCCAACGGGGCAAGGGCATAACTCGAGTTTTTCCCTAGCCCCCTTGGGGAGGGGGGCTGGGTGCGTAAGCGCTAGTTTAAGACACGAAAACTGCCTCTAAGCCACAGGTGACCAGGCGCTTATGGTAGCGCTTGTGGGAGTCGGGGGTGAGGGGGAGATGTCACTTAATTCTTCAATCCTCAGTAGTCACTCGCCGCCGGTCCCCTGCCAATCCAGCTTGAAATCCCGCACCGCGAAATGGTTCGCTTCAGCGTACGCATTGCGGACGGCCGCCACCTTTTCGGCCCAATCGCCGAGGGGATAGAGCAGCTCACGATAGATCAGGTAGGTCATATCCACCGTGCGAGCCGGCAGATGGTCCTTCGCGTCATCGACCTTGTCAAGGAAGCGACGCCCGTTGGCTTCCGGGACGCGCGGATACCAACTCTTGTACCAGGTGTTCACCGCGTCCTGGAAAGCTTCGTTGCGCTCGCTTCGAATCTGCCCGGCAAGATCGAGAGCATGGTCAAGCGACGCCAGGGCAGCTTCCGGGTCGGCCTCGCCAGCCTGGCGCTCGGCCGCTTCGAGCGATTGATTGATTTGCGCAAGGCTTCTCAGCATGGTGAGATTCTGACGAAACAGTTGAGCGATGGAGAGATAGACCTCCAGGTTGTAATGCTGGAATTCTGCCTGCCCCAGATTCGCCTGAATCAGCCCGAGCAATTCGTCGTTATCGGCCAGGAATTTGCCTGCCATCTCAAGCCGGCGCGTGTTGAGCGGAGCCCAGTCGTAGCCCCTGGTGAGAAGTGGCATCGAAGGAATCGGTAGCAGCGGAAGGGTTTGATCGAGCGCCGGACGCGGCCGCGCGTAGATGATGTTCCAGTCGCCCCACAGGGGCGTGCGCGCGGCCGAGGGCTTGGCTTCCCAACTCTCTTTCCAGAACTGGCCTTGCTCGCTCAGAAGCTGGTACAGCCGGCCCATCCGCGTTGCTCCCGGCCCGTAGAAGAGCTGGTAAAAGGAAGACATGGATTCCTGGGGAGCCGGCGTTCCGGGATGCCAACCACTTGCCGATCCCGTGGCATATCCAAGCCACATCGTCTCGGGATGCAACCCAACGTCAGCCCAACCCGCCACAAAGGTTCCCATCAAGTCGGCGTTCTGCCGCGACGGATCATGCGAAATCATGTCGAACATCTGTTCGACGAAACCCGGCCCCTGGCTGGCCGCTTCAAAAGTGCCACCCGGCGGGCCCGGAATGTGCTGGTCCTGGGGAAGGAGGTAATAGTTCGGGAAAAGGTACTCCTGCCATCCCACGGTTGAAGTGAACATCATCTGGCGAATTCCGTGGGCCTTGAACACAGGGTTAAACTTGGGACCGTATACCTCACCGTTAATCATGTAGCCCGGGAGCGAAGCAATGTCCTCCGGCACCATCGGATATTCTCCCCAGAACATTACCTTCCGTCCGTGTTCGTGCAGGTAACCCGCCGCCTTCGTCACAAATTCCGCCAGCAGCTTCCCCACGCTTCCCAGTTCTTTCGCCCGGTCCACTTCGTTGCACTGTGAGTTCTTCGCCAATCCTACGTAGTAGGGCTCATCCGTGGACAGCACGAAATACTGGCTCCCCTTCGTCGCCGCCAAGAGGTCATCAAACATCCCGTAAAACAGCTTGTAGGTGTCCGGGTTGGTCACGCAAAACTCGTAGTTGCTCTCCCTATACTCGCGCAAGTCAACATATTCCGAATGCTTCAGCATGAACGCATCGTGCGCCGGCCCATCCAGATAGGGAATGAGCTCCATGTGGTACTTCACCGCCACATCGGTGAGCTCCTGCAGCTCAGCCGGAGACAAAGCATAAGGCTCCACGATGGGCTGTGCGTGCTGGTACTCGAAATGCCCCTCCAACTTGAGCGAAAAACCGTTGATCTTGTAGAACGCCGCCTGCCGCAACGCTGCCTTCAGGACCTCCAGACGCTCCAGATGATGGGCGTCATCCCAGTAGATGACCCGCAGTTCCTGGTCTGGCCAGTCGATGATCTCCCCCTCCGGCAGCCACAGCTTACCCCCCTGCGACTTCAGTAATTGCACCAGCGTTTGCACTCCGTAGAACAAACCCGTCGAACTGTCTCCGGTAATCGTAATCTCGCTGGGAGCCAATTTTATTCGGTAAGCCTGCTCGGCCAGCTTCACCTTTTCCCTGTCGATGGCCACGCCGATCTCTACCGCCCGGGGATCGACGGCCAGCGTCAGCACCGCTCCGCCCTTTCCGCTCGCTTCTCGCAGGGCAATATGATCCCGCTCCAGCAGTTCTTGCTTGAGGCTTCGAACGGCAATGTCATCTGCCTTAACACCGGAAGCCAGTTGCAGGCGCCAGGAGTTGCGAAACTCAAAGTCCGGGCCACTCAGCTCGGCCTTCTGCGGTTCGGGAAGGACCGTATATCCTCGCGCAAAAAGCGGCGAAACCGTGGCGGCCCGGAGTGCGCTCGCTACACCGATACAGGCGACCACAAATGTTGCCACAAGGACCCAACGTCTCGTGAGATTCATACAATTGTCTCGCAGCGCGGGAGCGCTGTAGCGGAAGTGATGCGTGCGGAAATTGCGTTTACCTGTAGAGCTGACCTTTAGGTCAGCTCTTGCCGACCCTTCGTTTCGCTCAGGGCCGGCTCTAGAGGTCGGCGCTATGCTGCTCGAGGCCTCAGCCCCGCAGGGGCTAGATATGAGTAGCCGGGGGCAACGCCCCCGGAAACGGCGGCCTCTCACCCCCTGTCCCCTCTTCCCGCCCGCGGGGAGAGGGGTGCCGAAGGCGGGGCGTGGGGCCTTGGTCCAGGGGTTGCACCCCCGGCTACTCATGTCCAGCCCCTGCGGGGCTGAGGCCTTGCGCGGCAGTCGGGGAACTAGGCGGCAATTGTGCTGCCGCACTCCGTGTTGCGGGGCCAAGCGGCCACTTTGACCTCACGGGCTCACCGCCTCTTCGCCGAGACCCTCGCGTAGACGCGATAACCAAAGCTGATCGAGGAATGAGGGGTCTCGTTCGGCTTCGGACTTCTCAGCTTTTAGCGCAACATACCTGGTATGGGCAGCCGCCGCCTTGTCTACCTGTCCTGCCTGTCGGTACAGAGTCTCTTCTTCCTGATAAGCCTTCGCCGTATCCGGGGATAGCGCGGTGTAAGCCTGGTAATCGGCGAGCGCCGGGGCGTTCCGTCCTTGTCGCACCTCCACCCGCGCTCGCCAGAGGTATGCCGGCGCGCCCTGCGCGTCCATAGCCAGAGCCTGGTCCAACTCCCTGAGGCTGCCGGTGAGCTTGCCCGTTTCAAACTCGGCTACTCCCAGCGCCGCGTGGTAAGACGCTACGCGCGGGTTCATTGTCACGGCCCGTTGAAGTGAGTCTTCCGCCGCCCCGTAGCTTCCCTGCTCGATTTCAATGACACCCCGTAGGAAATGAACTTCGTCAGGCTGGTGTGTAAGCCGGAGGGCAGTCTCACAAGCCTGCAAGGAGTCCGGATAATTGTGCATCAACGCGTAAGTCACCGCCATCTGGTAGGGAATACTTTCTGTCTGCGGATCGAGTTGACGCGCCCTGGCGAGGGTTTCCAGAGCTTTCGAGTAGAGCTGCTCTGACCCCTCCAGCGTGGCATATGCGAGTTGGTAGCTGACATTGGCGGGGTCGGCGCTCACCGCATCGGACAAGTATGGGGCCGCGCGCTTGGGATCGCCAGCGAGCAAGTAGGCGCTCCCTCGCAGAAAGGACAGTTCGCCTTTGCCTCCCGCTTCCTCCGAAACGCCTTTCAGGACGGCCAGCGCCTCCACGGGTTCGCCCCCCTTTAGGCTGGCGTCCGCAAGCAACAGTTTCAGCGAAACGTCCTGCGGATTTACCTCACTGGCATTTTCCAGCAACTGGCGCGCTTTCTGCACCTGGCGGTGGTGAAGGCAAAGGAACGCCAACGTCGCGTCGAGGCGCGAGTTTTCAGGGATGGCATCGATAGCCGAGTCGATGCTGGCCAGGGCCGCCGGCGTATTGCCTGCCTCAAATTCCGCTCGGACAAAGCTGGCCTGAATCTCCGCGTCGCCCGGGGAGCGCGCACGCGCCTGCGCCAAGTAAGGCACCCCTTCCTTGGGATGCCCGTTGTTGACGAGCGCAACGCCGAGGGCAATGATCGCAGGTTGAAGCTTAGGATCCTTGCTCAACGCCGCTCTCAGTTCCCGGATGCCCGAATCGGGAGCTTTATTCTGGAGATACGCCAATCCCCAGTAATAGTGCATATTCGCGGAATCATTGCCCAATTGATGTGCCAGCTTGAAGTGTTCAATGGCCAGCGCGGGTTCTCCCGCAGAAAATTCTGCGACGGCAAGATAGGCATAATTGGTAGCTGATGGCTCCTGCTTGGCCAACTGCGAGAAGATCTTCTCTGCCCGGTTGAAATCTTTAGCTTCGAGGGCACCCTTGCCCTCCCGCAGCATCTCCTGGGGGGTCTCTGCCTGCGCGAGGCACGCCCGAGCGACCAGAAGACCAGCGCAGATCGCCAGCGACGCGCACCAACCCGGAAACCTCACTTTGACCCTCCGCGCGCGAGCCGCAGGCGAGCAACTTCCCGCCCTATCGCTTCAAGATCGGGAAGCACCAGGTGTTGTTCCTGGATGATCTGGAGCATGGCGGGGTTGAACCATCCGCTGCCATCCAAGTACTGGACGATCATCCGGCGCTCCCGGTAGTCCGCCGCATCAAGGTCGATCGAGCGGTAATTCGCTTGCCGGCGGCTATAATCGAAATTCAACTTTGCGCCGTCATCGTGCATGCGGTATCGAATATTCTGAACATACACGAGAGCATTGGCAAATCGGTCCTGGGCGGCGTAAGCCGGCATGGGCGGCGCCGCTTGGCCCCAACTTCGGTCCACTTTCATATCCAGAATGTCCGGAATCGCAACCTGAAAGATGTGACCATCGGTCACCTGGGCCTTGATCGAGACCTCCCGCACATAGGGAAACTCGCTGGTCCCCGTAGCAGAAAGGCTTGCAAGTAGTTGTAACAACGCTTCTTGCACATCAGGCGGGGTTGCCCGGTCCAGATAGATCGCGGAGAGTCTTTCGTAGCTCATGCCGCACGGACCGCTGGTGTCCACGATGTTCAAGTTCCTCAGTCGCACGTCTCCATAGTGCCCATCGCTCACGTGCAGGTAAAGGGTTGCCTCGCAATGTCCGTACGTCGCATTGCCGTTGGTGCGGCAGGGACAGGGTACACCACAAGGACAGCAAACCACTCCCTCCCCCTTCAGGTGCCAATCGGCGCCAGAAGAGTGTGCCGTGCGGGCGTGGCCCGGCGGCGGCGCACCGCACTGGGCCGTTCCGAGAGCAGGAACCCACAAAACTGCGATTATGGTGTACAACAATCTAAAGTATCGGATCGTTCTTGCCCCTAAACCACCGTGCAGCGTACCCGATGGTACCAACTGTTGGTATACCCGTCTAAACGTGACGCATCACGCTCAGCCGGCTGCACTTGACCCTCAGTATCCTTGGCCCGCGAGACAAATTCCACCGTACCCGCCTCCGTCAATTGAACGGAAGTCTTCCAGATCACCCACTCAAGCGCCCCGGCGGAGACCAGCGAGGCCGATTGCCAGGCGCGGCCCGCGTCGGCGCTCACTTCGACGGAAGCGATGGTCCCTGCACCCGTCCAGGCGAGTCCTCGTATCTCCGTCTTTCCCTTGCGCAGCACGCTCCCCGACCTGGGATTTAGGATGACGGACTTCACCCGCACACGCGGCAATGGTTCTCGTTCGATTTCGCCCGAGGAAGTCTGGCGTGATTGCTGATAGGTGCCCCCCTCGCTGGGCAGCGGGGTAGCAGCCACCACAATTCGTTCCAGCCACTTCACCGAATCCATCCCGTACCAGCCCGGCAGCAAGGCCCGCCAAGGAGCGCCGTGCGGAAGAGTGAGAGGCCGAGAATTGAGTTGTGTCACCAGAACTCCGTCGGCAAGCGCGCGATCCAGGGGCACACTTCGCTTGTAGCCATCACGCCCGTGCAGGTGCAGGTGGCCAGCGGCAGCATTCGGGCGAGCAAGCGTCAAAATGTCCTTGAGCGCCCATCCGGTCCACGCGCCGTTGCTGACCAGGCCGGTTGCACCCACTCGGTTTCCAGCGCACTCGAGCACCGCGCCGAATTTCCGCTCGTGCAACTTCGCTAAGTCAGCCCTCGTCAATTGCTGAGGAACTTCCACTTCGCCTTCAATCTTCAAAGTCGTGGCCTGTGGGATAGGGGGCGACTCAAAGTGATTGCGAACATAGAAGTCTTCAACGGAGGTGTATTGTCCCTGGAGAGACCACAATTCAAACTCCATTTCCAGGGGGTCCATGGAAATGACCCGGTGCTCAGCCCGCAGCACTTTTGCAGCGAGCCAAGCATTGCCGAGAAGAGTCATGACATAACGTCTATTCAACGCCGTCCTCACACGCTCGGTGTCGAGTAATTCCGCGCAGGCCGGAATCAATCGGGTTTTGGACCGCCCTCGGACCCGCTCGCCTGAAAATCGCGCCATAGTTGTCATTCCCGCGCAAGCGGGAAGCCATTGGACTGACAATGGGTCCCCGCCTTCGCGGGGACGACGACGCTAATTTTCATTTCCTCTTACTCAGGGCTTGGCTGGCCCTCCGAAGCGGTAATCCGTGGATCGATTTTCCGGGCTCGTTCCAGCGCCCGATCTGCGCCGTCCCGGTCACCAGATCTGGCCAAAGCCAGGCTCAGATTGAAATAAGCCCGCGCGTCGTCGGGATTCAAGTCGATGGCCGAGCGAAACTGAGCAACGGCGCTCTTCACGTCTCCCAGCTTCAGGAGCGCCCCTCCCAGGTTGGTATGGGCTTGAGCTAAGTCGGGCCAAAACGCTAAGGCGGCGTGAAAAGCCGTGCATGCCGCGTTGAGGTCGCCGTTTTCAAGCGCCTGCATACCCTGGTTGTACTGAGTTACAGCTTGTGCATAAGCAACGCTGGAACGATGGAGCCGCTCGACTTCCGCGAACGCCTTTGCGGATTCCGCATGATTGCCCGTCTGTTCGAGCGTCCGGCCAAGAATGTAATATGCCTGGCCATTGTTTGGCTGAAGGGAAATCGAACGGCGCAGTTCGGCTGCCGCCTCGTCCAGTTGTCCCAAGCGGTACAACGTGAATCCGAGTTGGTAGTGGACATCCGTATTCGTCTCGGCTAATTTGGCGGCGGCTCGCAAGGCTTTGAGCGCATTCTCGAGGTCGCCCGTCTGTCGCAAGGCGATTCCCCAGTTCAACTGCGCATCGGCCCAATCAGGATCGAGTTGCGCGGCCGTGCGAAACTCGTTGATTGCATTCGCTAAATCTCCACTTTCCTCGAATCCCCCGCCAAGCAGAAAGTGAGCGTGCGCATCCTGGGGCAGAAGTTCGACTGTCTTCCGCTCCGTAGCAAGTGCTTCCTCGTGCCGGCCCTCTTCTCCCAGCACAGCGCCCAGTTGCATTTGTGCCTCCGCGCTTCCCTTGCCGGCGGCGATGCGAAACTCGTACTCGGCCTCTTCGAGTTCGTGCTTCTTCCACAAGGCCGAGCCCAGGTTCAGACGGGCGGGGATGAAATCGGCCTCGATCGCGATGGCTTGGCGAAATGCCTCGATCGAATTGTCCAGTTCGCCTTCTACCGCAAGAAGTTCGCCGAGGTTGTTTTGCGCTTCCGCGTATTGCGGATTGAACTCCAGCGCGGCGCGGAACTCTGCCTCAGCTTGCGTGCCGACTCCCTGCTTCTCCAACGCCAAACCCAGGCTGTTGTGCGCTTCCGGGTATTCAGGATTTTGCTTTATGGCGTCGCGGAATTGCTCCTGAGCGGCGGCGATATCGTTTTTCTCCAATAGCGCCATGCCCAGGTTACAATGAGCCTCCGGCCAAAATGGGCGTTCGGCCAACACTTCTCGAAACTCCGCCACGGCCTCGCCCAACTTCCGCTCGCGCGCGAGTACGATGGCCAGATCCTCGCGCGCTTCCAGCGAGCCTGAACTGGCCCTGACAGCCCCGCGGAATTCCTTTTCCGCCAGGCTCAAGTCACCACGATCCAGGGCGTCCAAGCCTCCCGCCAAGTAACATCCCGGCCCTCGTGTTTCCTCTTGGCCCTGGGCCAAGGCGGGCGGAACAATCAACCCCACTACGGCTGCCAGTGCGACTACCGAGGAGGCCCTTGTTGAAGCAAATCGCCTGTATTTCATTGCCCTGATAAGTGCTTACCGGCATTGCGCCGGATCATTGCTGACTCGTAAAAATAGTACCGTGTTTCGCTGGTCGATATCAAGGTCTGCGGAATAGCCGTAGAGTCTCAGGCTTGAAATAGAGGCGTCTTTACGCCGTCACTTGATGAGATACGCTCGCCGCTACGAATTCGAACTGAGACCCTGCCCGGTCGCGGGTAGGGTGATATACTTCGCGTGGTATGATGTCGCCCTTCATTCCTACCCAAACGGATATGAGTGGTTGTTGTATCATCATCGGCAACTGTGGCGCGACATTCAGACCATTATTGATGTTAGGGGCATGCTCTGATCTTGTCATTCTCAGGATTGGGAGGATAAAGTATGGCAAACGTCCGCCGGACCACGCGAGATCGCCTCATTCCCTGTCTTATGATCCTGTTCATAGCGCTGATTGGAGCTGTGCCGCTGGCGGCGCAGTTCACCACGGCGAGCCTGGACGGAACCGTGGTTGACCCGTCGGGAGCGGCAGTTCCCGATGCCTCGATCAGGATGGAAAACACCGAGACAGGCCTTATCCGCAACACCCGAAGCGGACCCGACGGGCATTATCTTTTTCCCGCCTTGCCCGTGGGGGTGTACAAGCTGACGGTAGAAAAGAGCGGGTTTCGGCCCTACATCCAAAGCGGCATTGCGCTGAGCGTGAACCAGGCGGCCACTCAGCCGGTGATTCTCCAGGTCGGAAACGTGACCGAGCAGATTAGCGTATCAGGCAGCGCTCCTCTCGTGACCACGCAGGTGTCGACAGTGGGGCAGTTGGTAAGCCAGCAGAACGTCGAGAATTTGCCCTTGAATGGACGCATGGCGCAAAGCCTGGTGTTCCTCATCCCCGGGGCGAACAACGTCACGCCGTATTATTGCGGCGCGGGCTGTGAGGGCGGAGTTTATCCCGGTGAACAATATGCTGCGGTCAATGGCGGCGGGCCGAACGGGGTTAACTACCAGATGGACGGCTCCGACAACAACGACACTTACATGAACACGAACCTGCCCTTCCCCGATCCGGATGCGATTGAGGAATTCAACGTACAAACCGGGAACATGAGCGCGGAGTACGGCAACGCCGTTAGCGGCGTCGTGGATATTGTCACCAAATCGGGGACGAACCAATTCAAGGGAGACGTCTTCGAGTTTCTTCGAAACTACGCGTTCGATGCGCGCAACTACTTTGCCCCCACCCGGGACACGCTGAAGCAGAACCAATTCGGGGGCACGCTGGGCGGACCCCTCAAGAAAGACAAACTCTTTTTCTTTGGGAGCTACCAAGGCACGCGCACGCGGACGGCGCCCAACGGGAACATTGTGGAGGTGCCGACTGCAGCCCAGCGGGGAGGTGATTTTTCCTCTTACTGCTCCGCTTACGATGCGTCGGGTCTCTGCACTGCGGACGCCATCGCCAATGGAGGCGTTCAGCTTAGCGATCCCCACACGGGTACTCCTTTTGCTTACAACCAGCTTCCGGGGGGCTCACTTTCCCCGGTCGCATTGAACCTGCTCAAGCAATTGCCCCTGCCCAATGCCGGCGGCCAGGAACTCAACTACCTGGGAGCGGCGACGAATACGAACGACGACCAATATCTGGCCAAGATCGATTACGCCCGCGGCAACCACCATGTGAGCGGGCACTACTTCTTTACCCAATTCACGGAGCCGGCCACCCCGGTGATGAGCAACAATATCCTGACCATTCAATCCAATGCCAATCGAGTGCGCGTGCAAACGGTTTCTGTAAATGACACGTATACGGCCACGCCCCATTTGCTGTTCAATACGTGGTTTGGATGGAACCAGCAGAACGGAGGTTACCTCGTCGGCGTGCCTTTTTCCGCCAATGCCTTGGGGGCGAATATTGCGCCGTCCCCTTCACCGCAGCTCAGCATTCTCGTGGACGGTTACTTTGACCTCATTGGGCCCGAGGTCGGCGCCTACAATCGCGGTGACCAGACTTTTCGGGAAGTCGCGACCTTCATGAAAGGGAAGCACCAACTCTCCTTCGGGGGAGAGTTGTTGAGAGTGGACGCGCCCATCTCCAGTCAGTACCTGGAGGGCGGCCAATTCGAGTTCGGAGGCGCCTTGTCCGGAGACGATCTGGCCGATTTCATGCTCGGCGACGTTGCCACTTTTACTCAAGGAGGCGGCATTTACGCCCATGTAACCGGATATAACCTTGCCGCCTTTCTCCAGGACAACTGGCGCGCCACCGAGCGCTTGACGCTCAACGGCGGCCTGCGGTGGCAACCTTTGCTGCCCTTTACCGATAGCAAGGACGCCTGCCGTGTTTTGAGCCGGGCAAGGTTTCAAAACGCTACCCCAATGCTCCGGCGGGCTTGCTGTTTGCAGGTGATCCGGGTTGCCCCCAAGGGACTTATTACAGTAGCTTGGCCACCTTCGCGCCGCGCATCGGATTTGCTTATCGCCTGACCCAAGACGGCAAAACGAGTCTTCGCGGAGGTGCGGGTTTCTATTATCAGCCCCCCGAGACTCTCGCCTACCAGGACGACGCGGGTGTGGCGCCCTTCGCCCCCATCGTCACGCTGAATAGTGTGAGCTTTGCCGATCCCTATGGCAGCGCAGGAGTCGCCAATCCCTTTCCGGCGGATTTCGGCCCCCAGGTGCCGCCGTCCAGCACCGCGTTCCCCCTTCCTGCCACGGTTGCCTACTTCTTCTCCCGCGGCTTCAAAATGCCCGAAATCACCATCTGGAATTTGACGCTCGAGCGCCAGCTCGGATCGAGTTGGTTGATCAAGGCGGCCTATTTCGGGAATAAGGCCACCCATCTTTATGGGACTTCGGACCAGGAGCCCATGGCCGACATTAACGCCGGCCGCTACGTGCCGGGCAATTCCACCGAAGACAACCTGCAACAGCGCCGGCCGTATCCCAACTTCGGGCCCATCGGAATGATCGATTCCGGGTTCAATTCCAACTACAATTCGGGTCAGTTGAGCGTGGAAAGGAAGGCGAGCCACGGGCTTTCGTTGCTGGCGAATTACACCTGGTCCCGAGCGCTCAATGACTTCTCCGAGACGCTCAACTCGAGCTACTATCAAACAAATCCCTTCGACCGGAATTTTAATTACGGCCCGGGGACGCCCGACCTGACCAACGTCATCAAATTCTCGGGCGTCTGGGAGATCACTCATTTCCACCTGAGCGGACCGGCCGATAAGTTCCTGAACGGGTGGCGATTGAGCCCTATCGTGAGTTGGCGGAGCGGATTTCCGTTCACCGTCATGAGCGGATACGACAATTCCTTCTCCGGGGATTTTGTGGACCGGGCAGACTTTATCGGCACGAATTTCGATCAGGCCAAGCTGGACCCCAACCGTTCTCACAACGCGCTGACCCAAGAGTACTTTAACACCGCGGTTTTCGGGCCCAATGCCCTTGGAACCTTCGGCAACAGCGGAAAAAACAATTTGCGTGGGCCGGGATCATTCGATACGGATATAGCTTTACTCAAAGACCTCAAAATCCATGAGAGCTATGTGCTCCAGATCCGCGCCGAGGCCTACAACGCTTTCAACAATGTCAGTTTTGGCGCTCCGGATGCCACCTTGACCGATCCGACTTTTGGGCAGATTCTCGCTACCTCAAATTCGCCTCGGGTTTTGCAGTTTGCATTGAAACTTTTGTTCTAGCGCAGGGCATTGTAGGGGCAATCCGTCAGTTGACGGATTGCCCCAGGGCGGCCACAAGGGCCGCCCCTACAGCGCGATTCTTTCACACCTTCTGAGGCGTTGGCATCCTGCCCGTGAGTAAGAGTGCGGGGAGTCATGCGGCAACGAGCTGCCACACGCCAAAGGTCCGCGCGCCGAAAGGGGTTATCGGGAGCAGCAACGCGGCAATATAGCACTACCCGCGCTCGCGAATGGGCTTGACTTTTTGTCGCAGTAGAACATAGTATCAGTTTCGAATATCGGACATTAGGGCTTACTTGTTCCAAAAGTGAATATGACCAAACTGGGGGCGCTGTTTGGTTGTCCTGCGACGTCCCGCACATTCTCTCAGGAGGATTTGAATGCAAAAGGCTGGGCGATTGCTTGCAAACCTTGCAGTCGGCTTGTCGGTGGTAGGGTTCATTCTAACTTTGCCTGGTTTGCTCCAGGCGCAGGCGACGGGCACCGTGAGCGGGTTCGTAAAGGATTCGAGTGGTGCCATCGTCCCGCAGGCCAAAGTGACGGCTACGCTGGTGCAGCATGGCACCACCTACCCCGGCGAAACCAACGCGGAAGGCTTCTATAGTTTTCCTGCCCTGGACCCGGGAGAATACACCATCACCGTTGAGAAACAAGGGTTTGAGCGCAACATTCAAACTGGCTTATCGCTTAGTGTGGGACAGAACCTGCGCGTCGACGTGGCGTTGACCGTAGGAACTGTAACACAAGCAGTCAGCGTGACCAGCCAGGCGCCTCTGGTCGACACGACCTCCCAAACCGTTTCCAGCCTGGTGGACGATCGCCGGATCGTGGACCTGCCGCTGAATGGCCGAAATGTCATGAGCCTGGCGGAACTCGTTCCCGGCATACTTAGCGTGAAGGCACCTGAATCGCTGGGCGATGCCCGGGCGGGACCGTTAATGAACTCCAACGGCGGCCGCCAGAATATGAACCTCTACACGTTCGACGGTTCGTTTTTCAATAACCCGTCGCGCAATACGGGAATGAATTATCCCCCGCCCGATGCCATTCAGGAATTTCGACTTTTGACGTCCAATTTCGATGCGGAGTACGGGCGCAACGCCGGATCCCAAGCTATGGTAGTCACACGCGCCGGAACAAATGACATTCATGGCGATGTTTGGGAATTCCTGCGCAATAACGATCTGAATGCTCGAAACTTCTTTGCCGCCACCGTGCCAGCCATCAAGGAGAACCAATACGGCGGAGCGGTGGGCGGACCCATCAAGCGGGACAAGGCGTATTTCTTTGGTTCGTATCAAGGTTTGCGTAACCGGCCCCAGGGGGTGTCGAACGAAACGCTGGTCCCATCAGCGGCCGAGCGGGCAGGCGACTTTACAGACCTGTTGCCGGGTACGGTTCTCTCCAACCCAACCAACCCCAACACGGGCGTGCCCTACACGACGCCCTCGGGCGCCCCATGCGTGGCCAACAATATCATTGACCCCAGTTGTATTACGACACCTTCAAAGAACCTGCTCAGTTACGTGCCGGAAAGTGCTACCGGGAGCGTGACTTCTTTGGGCGCCAGCCCGGTCAATAATGAAATGTACCTGGGCCGAATTGACCTGAACTTGAGCTCGAAGCAGACTGTTTTTGGCCACGTGTACGTGAATCACAACTGGGGAGAGAACCCCTTCACCGGCAGCAGTTTCCCGGGCTATAACAGCGCAGTTTTTCCCGAGGAAACGGACAGCATCGCGATTAATGAGACCTACACCTTCCGTCCTGACCTGGTGAACCAGGTCGGAATCGCGTTCCTGCGGACAACGTCGACGTTTCACCTCAATCGCTCACAGCCCCCCTCGGCCATCGGAATCAATATGCCGGATTACGATTACTACGGGACCTTGGGGGTAAGTGTCAGCGGAAGTTTCGGTCTCGGAGGCGGCGGCTACAATATTTTCAAGAACAACAATCTGCAGATCCGGGACGCCCTCACCTGGATGCATGGCCGGCACGAGATAAAAATGGGTGGCGAAGTGCTTTGGCTGCACTTCCTGCAACGCTTCATCGAGCAGCAGAACTATTCGTTTAACGGCACTGCTACCGGTTCTCCGTTTGCCGACTACCTTATGGGGACCTTCAGCTCGCTGCTGTTACCGTTTGGCTTGGCCGACAACGATGACATCACGACCGCGCCCAGCCTCTTCGTGCAGGACCGGTTCAAGGTGACGCCGCGCTTCACGGCGACTTTCGGAGTACGCTGGGAGCCCAACTTGTTCTGGGCGGATAAGCACAATCGCATTGACACGTTCAAAGCCAACGCGCAGTCGGTGGTCCATCCCGACGCCCCGCCCGGCATTGTGTTCCCGGGCGATCCGGGCATCACCAAGGCGATCGTTCCCCCAGAGTGGCACAGCCTTGCACCGCGAGTAGGTTTTGCCTGGGACGTTTTCGGCAATGGCAAGACGAGCGTACGCGGCGGCTATGGAGTGTTCTTCAACCAGCTCAACGCCGACTCCGAATCCCAGCAGAATGCTCCCTACTCGGGATTCTTGAGTATGTACAACGGCGATTGGACGAACCCGTTTGCGACTACGCTCACCACCACCATGCCGCCCGTGATCTTATCCGGCAAATTCGGATGCACGGCCGTTTCGACCTTTCCAGGCTACAACTGCCCCCTGTTTCCTCTGCCCGTCTTTGGCTTGCTTGTTGACGGGGCGTTGCGGACACCCTATACCCAAGCGTGGAACTTGGGAATTCAGCGCCAGATTTCTCCCTCAACCATGCTGGAGTTAGGGTACGTGGGAAATATGGGGATTAAGCTGAACGGGCTGCTCAACTTCAACCCCTCCATCTTTACACCTGGAACCACCTATGATTCCGCCACGGGAATGGAAACCACTATTTCCAATCCCGGCAACGACAATAACCGCGTCCGGTTTGAGCCCGGAATTATTTCCTCCACCAGTTGGGACTTGGGCAACGATTTCCGAAGCTGGTACCATAGCTTTCAAGTCCAGATCAATCATCGAATGGGCCACGGCTTGTCGGTGACATCGTCCTACACGCTTTCCAAAGCTATCGACTTGTGCTCCGCCATTTGCGAAGCCTGCGGCTGCGTTTCGGACCCCTTTAGTCTACGGAGCATCAGAGGGCGCGCCAACTTTGATCGCCGCCATGCTTTCGTAGCCAGTTGGCTTTGGTCGCCCCCAGTGAAGTTCAGCGACCATTGGAAAAACGAGTTACTAGGGGGCTGGAGCTTCAGCGGTATCACCACCATTCAAAGCGGCGCGCCCTTCACCTTCACCAACAGCGGTTTGGATGTGGCCGTGGACGGGACATACGCCCCGCAGCACGCATTTCGCAACGGCGCAGCTATTGCCGTGAGTCATCCGAACCGCAACGCCATGATCAGCCAGTTCTTCAACACCAATGCCTTCGTCAATCCTTCCTGCACATTCACACCCGAGCCGGGGAATGCACAAGCGATTGAACAGCAGAACTGCACCCCCTTCGGGATTAAGTACAATCTACTCGGGACCTTCGGACAGTCAGGCCGCAACATCCTCTCCGGTCCGGCCCTGAACAGCACCGATTTTGCCGTTCTGAAGGATATTCCCGTCACCGAAAGAACCAGGTTCCAGTTTCGCGCCGAGTTCTTCGATATCTTCAACCAAACGAGTTTCAACAACCCGGATGTCGGAGTGCTCGATGGCGCCGCCTTTGGAACCATTCAGGGCGCCAGCGTGACCTCGTCCCCAGAGCGGGTGATACAGTTCGGGTTGAAGTTCTTCTGGTGACGACCCCAGCAACAGATTCGCAACCACAACATTCAGTTCGGGACCACGCCGTTCCGGCAAACGGCGTGGTGTCTTTTCCTTGGGGAGAAGTGCTTGGAATCGCACGCTCAAATATCGTATCGAGATTGAAACGCTGAAGGCTTGAACTGCACTATAGGTATAGTTCGCAAGTATAGAGAGGGCGTTCTAAGGCCTGGGTAGAGAATCGAACAGAGTTGGGTTGTAGTATGCGGGGGCAGCTCAAGGCTGCCCCCAATTTTCAGACGGGCAGGAGGTGCTGTTTATGGATCAGGACGGAGGCTTACTTTGCATTCTCTGCGCCGAGGGGGACCTCGCTGGTGACAATGAACATCCGGAGTACTCAGGCTTCCATGCGGGCGCCACGTTGATCGCGGCGGAGAGCACTGAACACGAAACACTACCTCAGCAGTCCAAATCCGTTTGTCAAACCGGCGGGGAAACCTTTGTGCTTTCTTCTGAAGAGATCCAAATCATTACGATGATTATATCGGGCTACACGAACCACGAAATGGCGCGGCATCTCTGCTCCAGCGAACCGGCGATTCATCGGCAGACTCTGCGCATCATTGAAAAGCTCGGAGTCGCAAACAGACTCGAACTGGTGCTCTACGCGCTGAGCCAGCGGGTCGTTAACTCGTTTCCCAGGAAGCCGAACTAAGGTTTGCCGCCCAACGAATCGGTAATCACCTCAAACGGCCCCCAGTAGTAAGGCTTGTTGTAGGGCCCCGTGGAGTGGAGCAACTCCAACTTGGCCGTTCGCAGCGCCTGTTGCGGGGTGGCTCCCCCATGCAGGTGAAAGTACATACTTTCCATCAGCTTGGCCGTCGAGGCGTCATCAACCTCCCACAGACTCGCCACCACGTTCCGGGATCCTGCCTCTAGAAAGGCCCACGCGAATCCTAGCAGTCCCTCGCCGGCATAAGTTCTGCTCCCCGCTCCACGGCAAGCTGAGAGGGTCACGAGATTGGCGTGGATGGGTAGAGCGGCGATGTCGCGAGCGTAGAGCTTATAAGTGTCGCCGCGCGGGGACAAGATGATGGCGGAGTCGAGCGGGTCGCGCTCATTGGCTTCGGCATGTGCGGCAAAGTGAATGACCGAAAACTGGGCGGGGTGCGAGTCCGCGTAAGCGCCAGGATCGGCCTGGGCGCCAGTCCGCAACACGGTCTGGCGAAATTGGCGCTCGATATCACGGACTTCGAGCGCCGCGTTCAACAGCTTGGGAAACCTCTCCTGGTCTGGGGGTGAAGGGTCGCCGATAAGCAGCAGCGAGCCTGTTCGCCTCGAATGCAGCCCGAGATTCCGATATACGAGATCAATCGACGGCACCACCGACAGCGTGACGTCTTCAATCCAGTAGCGCGAATCGGAACCGGAGCCGGGCAACGTCCCGAAGTCGAGATTGTGCAGCGCGCCGTCCGCCACGATGGCAACGTTGGATCCTGCGGGAACTAAAGGTAGAGCCGGCGCCAGGAGCCGCTCGTAAAGCTCGTGGCCGGCGTTACCGCCTTCGCGCATAGGATCGTGGAGGCCTTCAATCACGCCAAGATAATCATTTACAAGCGATGATATCTCGGGCTCGGGCGGAAGCTTGAAAAGCGAGATTCGCGATGGCGTAATCACCCACAGAAACGACCTGGCCGGCGCGAGCCAGTAGGAGAGAAAAATGTTGTTTGAGGCTCGAGCGACTGTGCGATAGTCGGCGGGCGGCGCCGCGACGCCAGAGGCGCGGCTACCGCCGAGCAGTTCAGCCAGCACGCGCGCCCGACTGGACTCCGCTACCCTCAATGCTTCGGCGTTCCGGTTCTGCGCCACAAGGAAGTCCACATAGTCCCGGTAGAATTGTGCAAGGCTCGAAAGGTAGCTAATCCGGTATTCATAATCAATCAGTTCGGAGCGCCTCGCATTGATGAGAGCCAGAGCAAGTTGAAATTGGTTCTCGGCCGAGCGCTCGTGGTGTGTGCGGACCAGGAGATTCGCCAGCCTGCCTCGCGCCTCGAGAAGGAAACCGGTCGCTTCCGTGGCTTTGAGCTTTTCGGCCGCTTGAATTACCGAGCTGTAGAATTGCTCAGCTTGGCTCCATTGCTGTTTTGCTTCGGCGATCCGGGCAGCATTGATTTGGGTAGGGAGTCTTTCCACGGGATTTCGGATTTGCGCTTCGAACTCGAGCGAGCGCCGGTTGCACTCCTCCGCACGACCCAGATCGCCGGCGGCAATTGACGTAGCGGAGATCTCATAAAGCCACTTGGCCGTATAATAGGGGGAGTGGGCCTGCTGGGCCGCGTCGATGGCCTGTTGATAGTAAACGAGGGCTTTCGCGTGTTCGCCCTTGCCCTCATACCATTCCGCCAGGCGTCCGAGTCCGAGATAACGATCTATCAAATCGCCGGATTCGGCTGCGAGGCGTACCGCCTCCTCGAACAACGGAACAGCGTTCTCTGGTTGTCCAAGTTGAGTGTAACAATAGCCGGAGTTGTTGAGCGCGCGGGCCGTGGCCACTTTGGCCCGGATCCGGCCGAGGAGGACACGGGATTGCTTGAACCACGATATCGCCTCGTCATAACGAGCGGAGGTCATGCGGATGAATCCGAGATTACCCAGCGCGGTCGCCTCGAGATAGGTGTCATGCGCTTGGCGGGCAAACTGCAGTGCGTCATGAAGATCGCGATCGCTTGCTGCCGCATCGCCTAAGCGGGCGAGAGCCACGCCGCGCCGCAACTTGATTTCCGCGACGAGAGGTTCCAGTCGGTGGGATTCCGCAAGCTGCAGCGATTGATCGAACAGCTGCTTCGATTCCGGAAAGTGAGAGGTAGAGAATTCCGCGAAACCCTTGTCCAGGATCAGCCTTGCCTGGATGCCCGGCGAGTCAGGAAGCCCTGACACCGGAGCTTCGAGCAGCTTGGATCCCTCTGCCGCCTTACCCAGAGAGAGAAACACTTCAGCCTTAAGAAGGCGGAACTTCCAGTACCATTCAGAATGAGTATTGGTACCGAATAGCGCTACTCCGCGATCAGCGAGGGCCAGCGCTTTCTGCATTTCGCCCTGTTGACGAAGCAAGGTCGCCTGTCGGAAAAGGGAATCAGGGTCAGCGGCAGGCCGTCGCCTACACGCTGCCAGCGACAGAAGAAGCAAAAGAAGTCTCAGGGTACGGCATTGCCCACCCACTCGACGCGTAGGGGGACGGCTCGCCCTCGCCTGATAATCTGATTGCGCGCTGGGCTGCAACTGCCCTCTCATGCCACCGAGAGTCGTCACACCGCAAAGTCCGATGCGGCAGGACCTTAAGGCTTAATCCGCCCGGGCATCGGCTCTCCATTGCTGGAGGCGTTGGCGGCCGTTACGTGTCCTTCGACGGCGCAGCCCAATACCACGCGAAGCATGGAGATACTGGCGTAGCTGGCAGTGGACAGACATTCTGCAAGATAGACTTTGCCGAATTGGAAGACGTGCAATGCGCCATCCTCGAGCAGTTCCACTCCGAAGCATCGCTCAAGGCTAACGGGGGCGGCGAAAGTGCCGAAGCGTCCCCTTTCCGACCGACTTGAGGACTCGAGCCGCTCAGGATCAATCCGAACCTCAATCGGGCAGCCGGCAATGCGCAGGTTCTCAAAATGGCTCCCGGCAAAGGTGGTTGTCCGTTCGCCGGTCTCCTTCGAGTACTTCGACGCCAGCCGCGCCACCACCCGGTCAGCCGTCAGCACGTTATGGATGTTGAGTCGCTCGATGTTCGCCGTGGCGAGTGTGTTGAAGAACTCGCGGTTTTCGCTTCCCGTCGTGGAAGATTCGGCAGCAGCGAAGGATAGAATTTGATCATGGCGAAACCCTTCCACTCGCGACGACGAATAACCCCCGATGAAAGGAAGAGCGCTGGGCGCCTGGACGGCAATAACGTGTTGAAAGGGCGCCGTGATGTGCCCGGATACTCCGGTGGCAAGTGCGTGGTAAAGAAAGGTTTGTTCCACGGAAATCTCCTATTGATACTCAATCTTGAATGGGTACCGGCCGATTTCCGTCGCCTGCGGAGAGCCAACGCCGACGACCAACGTGTAGTTACCCTCCGGCAGCCCCGAACGCCCAATCAGCAGAGTCAAGACGCCCCCCGTTTCCGGCTTCGCCGGCAACAGATGTTCCGTGAACTTGACGGAGCCCGCCCCATCCAGAATGGAACAACTATATCCCGAAGCGCTTTCTTGCGCCACATCGAAGTAAAGACTGAAAAAGCGGGCGTTCGCAGGGACTACTATGGACTGCAGCGCGCTGCGTGACACGGCGTGCAGCGCGAATGAGGCGAGCGACTGCGGAGCAGTTGCTTCCGCCAACTGTGTCCGCAGGCCGCGAATAACGACAAGTTGCTGATAACCGGCCAAACACACCAGCGCCAAGGCTGCAAGCGCCGGGAGGAAGGCGGGTGCCAGCAACCTTTTCCACCATGGCGTTGGCTTCCACCTGACCGTTTTCGCTGTCGCTTCCCGCCCGGGGTCAGGGAGCGGTTCACGGAAAACGGCGCGCGCGTTTTCAACGAATACCACTCCAGTCTTCACAGCTTCTGCGCATTCCGGGCAGATGAACATGTGTTCCTCGAATTGCGCAACCTCGGCAGTTGTCATGTCGCCCAGCAGATAACGCTCGACTGCGAGAGCTTGTTCCATTTCATGATGTTCCATGTCGATTCTCCCGAGCCACCGTCGTAAGGGCAACCGTGGCCATTCCCGCAGGCCATCCCTACGACATCCCCTTGTCCTTCAGTTCCTTGAACCTTGTCAAGGCCCGGTGTAGTAGCACCCGCAAATAACCGCGGTCTACGTTCATGGCCCGGCAGACCTCTTCGCGGTCCATCTCATCCAGGAATACCATTTTCAGGAGCGTGTGGTCTGCCTCCGGAAGCCCACTTAAAATGCGGCGAACCATCTTCCGGTTTTCCTCAGCCAACACACTCCCATCCATATCAATCGTGTGATCGACGGGGTCATACTCGGCTGGGTCGTAGCTTGGGTGCCGGGCACGAGCTTTGATGAATTCGAAGATAATGTTGTTGCAAACCGAATTGACGAACGCACCGAGGCGCTCCGGGTATTCCAAGCCGCGCTTCTGGCGAAGAGCTTGCAGCACCCTTAGAAATGTTTCCTGGCGTATGTCTTCAACTTCACTCGCGTCGAAGAAGCGCCGGCGGAGCTTGATATTCAGAAACTCGCTAAAATAGGCGGTAAAATGGTGCTCGACGGAAGCGTCCCCGTCCGTCAGGAGTCTCACGTACTCGGCGTCAAAATCCTGCTTCTCCATGGTTTTCGCTGGCGAACGCCGCCCCAATTCGTGCGTTCTTGTGACACTTCTGCGAGGTGCTCCCAGTCTATCGCACCGCAATCGAATTGTCGATTTGACAGCGACCGTGTCTGTCGTCAGACCGCCTGAACCTTCCATATCACCGCCTCGCCTCGAATCGGAATTCGGCTTCGCTCATGGATACTCTCCCGAGAGGAGTTCCCGTGGATTCGAGCTCTTTAGGTTGCAGCGCACCAGCAACCCGCGCTACCACCGCGGAACCGGAAACAAAGGGCAACGGCGTTCGGGTGGCCCCGGAACTTTCCGCCTGCCTCCTGAGACCTCGACCAAGCTTGCGCTTGACGAAGTCACCCGCCGCGACGTTGAGAAGCTCGAACGCACCGTTCAGCATTGAGAAGATCAGAAACCACACAAGAAATTTCATCTGCATGTTCTTTCCTGACATTCGGTGTTGAGTACCCGACCAAAACTGGCAGAAGCGAAACCTTGCAAAGGTCGGCAGCGTGGGCTTACCGCTGCGCGTCCCCCTCGCTGCCCGAGCGTCTCCCCTTAGGTCCAAACCGTGCGCCACATTCGTACAATTAGTGGCATTCGGGCGTTCAGCGTTTCAGCGCTCTGGTTAGCAACGTTTCTCACCTTGTCACCACTATCTCTTAGTCGCAGTGTTTCCTCGAAATGATAGGTGCGCGTCCCCAGGCGGATTCACTCGACACCGTTTGCCTGTGGCCCTGCACTGCGACGAGTGCGCGGAATGTTTCAAGAGCGGCAAAGTCCATTGGAAGGTGAATTATGCTCATACCCACGGTAATCCTGATGGTGCTCACCAGCCTTCTTTGCTTCTGGTTTCAGGCTGACTGCCGGAAGATCCTGGCACGCCCGTTTGCTCCGGAATACTTCCAACCGATTGTCACTGTGCACCGCTTCGAATTCCTCCTGATCAGAAACAACAGCGGGGATTTCGCTCAGCCCACGGAATTCTCTCGGGTAACAGCGGCACTCAGGTGCGATTTCTTGGGGTTAACTTATTTGCTAAAGCACACGGCCAACTTCAATCAGTCCTACACCTCGGAAGAGCTCCGTTTAATTCTCTATTTCAGAGTCCTACATACTCTGCTCGTCATACGGCACTGGCTTCGGTGGCGCGAAGAGCCGGCCCTGATGAATATGGCCTCTATCCTTCTCTATTTTGCGAATGTCATCGGGGAGCGCGTAAATCGCATTCGGTTCGAAAATCTGGCGGCTTGAGTGGCGGCCGCGTCCCGGAGTGAAACGCTTTCGGGCTAAACGTCACTATTTGGGTGATGCCCAGATTGACAGGGCCAAGATCAAACAATTGAGAGAGGAGAAAACAATGACCGATATCGAAAAGCAAGTGATGAACCGTGTGTCCGCGAATGCGGATCTGGAGGGCGCTCAGGATCTCGTCGACGCCCATCTCGACGATGTAACGGCCGGACTGGTTGGCCGCGGGTTCAGCCTGCACATTCAGTTCACCACCAAGGTCTAACCCAGACCGCTCCGTCAACCGAAGGATGATGCGCTCTCTCCACCAGTGAACAGGAAGGGCGCATCGTTCTTGGTTGGAGGCCAAGAGAGGATTCCTCATGCAGCCGGCATCGCTTCAAAATCTGAATATCGTCTTCAAAATCAGCGAGCGCTGTAACCTGAAGTGTGATTACTGCTACTTCTTTTTCGGCGGAGACGAGACGTGGAAGTTGCATCCGCCGATGGTTCCCCAACAGGTGATCGAAGATCTTGGAGCTTTCGCGGCGCGAGCCGCGCACGACTATGGACTAGAGGTCATCACGCTGATCTTCCATGGCGGCGAGCCCTTGTTGATGAAGCGCCCGCGATTCGCCGAAATGTGCGAAACACTGCGTCGCTACGAAAACGGCTTCCACTTCGACTTCGGACTACAAACGAATGGCGTACTCGTGGACGACGAATGGATCTCGCTATTCGAGCGCCATAAGGTGTCCGTGGGAGTGTCACTGGACGGCACTCGCGGCATCAACGATCAGCACCGCCTGGATTTTCGCGGCCGCAGTTCCTACGACCGCACGGTTGCCGGCCTGCGCCGCATTCAGGAAGCTGCTGCCCACGGCAAATTGGGTGCTCCGGGACTACTCTCCGTAATCAATCCTGTTGCGGATGGCGGTGAGGTTTATCGCCACTTCGCGCACGATCTCGGTGTCGACCGGATGAGCTTTCTCACCCCCGATTACACCTGGGATTCGGGAGTGACTGAGTCCGTGATACGCGGCGTCGAACGTTTTCTGCTTGCCTGCCTGCGCGCCTGGCTTCGAGACAAGAATCCGAAGATTCGCATCCGGGTGTTTTCGGAACTGCTGACCGCGATGATCGATGTTCGCGCCATGGAGGTTCTTCAAACCTATCGCGACGATTATCGCAACATTATTTCGGTATCTTCGAATGGCGATCTGGGGCCGGAAGATACCCTGAGGATTTTGGATCCTCGCTTCAGTTCGATGGGATTGAATGTATCGAAGAGTGATCTGAGTGAACTCGTTGAGTCCAACGCATGGCGCGAGCAGGAGAATGCCGCGACCCAGCGGCCGAACGCTTGCCGGGGCTGCGGATGGTGGAAGGTCTGCAAAGCGGGCCGCCCGATCAACCGGTATTCGAAAGCGATGGGTTTCAGCAATCCTTCGCTCTATTGCTCAGGCCTGAAAAACGTCTACGCGGAAATTGCAGCGTTCCTGGTGCGGAACGGAACGCCGTTTTCCGAAATCTCATCCCGCCTCCAATGCTGAAGAGCCTGGACGGGGAGTTGATGAAGGAGGGTTTTATGACGGACATGCTTACTTTTGCTCCCGCGTTCGCCAGTCCCGATGGCGGCGAGGCCATCGGGGCAGTGCGCGCTATCTCCCTTGCCCGCTTGAACGGCACACGCCGTCGCATCGCGGCTGCGCTCGATGGTTCGGGCCAACCGGAGAGGGCGCAGTCACTCCTGGCATTTGCCTGTGGTCAAGGCAGCCCATGGCGGCCTGAGACGGGCCTGGCCTTGCAGTTTCTGCGAAGTCAGGCGCCGCAGGAAACATCGAATTTGCAGATGGCGGCGCTGCAAGTGGCGGCCGCCTGCGCCGGCATGGGTGGCGCAGGCTCCCTGGGGGCTCGAATCGACGCGCCCCAGTGGCTTTATCTGGATGGATGGCTGACGCCCGTTAGCGGCGATTGCCGCCTGACCGCCGACGGCCATTCCATCCGGATCTACTCCGATCTGGGCGAGACAGTGTTTGTTGCCTCCCAACATAACGGTTGGTCGCCCGCAGATGGCCCCGCGGGCCCCTGGACGGCTTACGCCAGTGGCGGCCTGGCGCCGCGCTACGTCACGGCCAGCGGGCTTCGCCACTCCGTCGAAGGGTTTCCCTGGATTTCGGACGCTCCGCCACTCGCCGCCGTCAAGCGGCCGGACGTGGGCGATCCCCGCATCGCAACTATTCATGAAGGATGGCTGAGGATTCTCGAGCTGACGCCCGCGTACGCCGCTTGGGTGGCCAGCGCGGCGGCAGGCTGCCTGCTGCTGGAATCCAGCGCAAGCTGCAGCGCTCAATCCGGCAGTTCGTATGACCACCCGGGGTTAATCGCCATCGAGCCCCCCGATTGCCCCATTTTCTGCGGCGAAATCCTGGTGCATGAGTGTTCTCACCAGCATTTTCTCATCTACGGAATGGTCGCGCCACTGGTGACGCCAGGCAGCACCGAAATGGCCTATTCGCCCATCAAACGCGCGAACCGCACCATAGACCGCGTACTGACGGGCGGGCACGCCGTCGGCAACATGATCATTTACTACGCCACTCTGCGCCGAGGGGCGAAGCTTGACCCGGCCTCACAGGAGAGGTTCGATCGGCACTGCACCTGGTTTGCCGCAGATTACCGTCCCTCTCTCGATCGAAGCGAAAGCCTGACTGCGGCTGGGCGCACGCTCTGGTCGAGCTTGTGCCAAACAGTGGACCGCGCCATGGAGAACTAGATGCCAACAGCTCTCAACGTCACTCAGACTGGGAATAACAACGGCAAGCATTTGAACAACTATCGAATATTCCGTCCGCAAGCGGTGGAAGCCTGCGCGACGCGTCAGGCCGGCGACCCGTGGGCTAAGAGATCGCGTTTTGAAGCGTGGCTCATTGCCGGCTTGACGCTGGTTGCCGCCGCTGGCGCGGCGATTATTTTCCGAGGAGGATTCTGAAGCGATGAGTACCGCCCCTGCCTCGTCCCAAGTTCGACGGCGGCGAGTTCCCGTGATTCTGCAAGGTGAAATTAGTGAATGCGGTCTGGCCTGCCTCGCCATGCTAGCGGCCGCCTGGGGCCTGAAGGCTGATCTCGCCGCCCTGCGTGCCCGGCTCGCTTCCACGCCCCGTGGCCTCAGCCTCCGCATGCTGGTGAATCTCGCTGCCGCCATCGGCCTCGCGGCCCGTCCCGTCCGCATCGGTCTCCAGCGCCTGGGTGAATTAAAGCTGCCTGCCCTGCTGCACTGGAATATGGATCACTTCGTGGTTCTGGAGCGGGTGAGAAGAGACGTCGCGTGGATTGTAGATCCTGCGCAAGGCCGGCGGCGTGTTTCGCTTGAGTCGATCTCTCCCAACTTCACCGGAATCGCTGTCGAATTCACGCCCACGCATGGTTTCGAGCCGGGCCTGCTTCGCCTTTCGCGCAGTTTCCGCCGCGCCTGGGTGGACGATCGAGGCTTGCGCGCCGCGGCGTTGCGAGCTCTCTGGCTTACCCTGGTTCTTCAAATCACGATCATTGCGTTGCCATTTGCTTACCGCAGCGTGATCGACCGGGCCGGAGGAAGGTCCTTCGATCCGCGCCTGGTTTGGATTGCCGCCGGTATCGGGCTGATGATCCTGGTGCAAGCCGGCTCCGCCTGGACCCGCGGCCAAGTAGTAACGCGTTTAGGGAATATCTTCGTGCATCGAGTCTCCACCCACATTGTGGCGCGGTTGTTTTCGCTTCCGGTGGCGTTTTTCCAGCGCCAGATGCTCGGTGACGTGCTCTCACGCGTTCGTTCGGTTGACGCCGTCCGGCGTTTTCTCACCGATCAGGCGGCGCCATTGGTAATTGATCTGGCAGTGGGCCTGGTTACCGCGGCGCTGATGATTGGATTCAGCCCTCACCTGGCCGCGATCGTGATTGCCGGGTTGGCCCTGGAGATTGCAGTGAGATTCTCTGGAATGCGCAAGCAGCGTGAACTGACAGAGAACCTTCTTGATGCCGAAAGCAAGGAACTCTCCCAACTTTTGGAATCCATGCGCGCCATCCAGACCATCAAGCTTGCGGCACGGGAGGCCCAACGGTTTGCAGCATGGGAGAACGAACTCGTCAGGGTGCTGAATGCGGGTACGCGAGTGAGCGAGCAGCGCACCTCAGTAAGCACCCTGACGTTGGGGATCAGCGGGCTCGAGTGGGCAGCCGTTCTCGCCGTCGGCGTCCTGGGTGTGGGCGCCGCTCCGGTTACGACCGGCGTTCTTTTCGGGTTTCTCGCCTATCGCGGAGTGTTTCGCGAGCGGCTCTCGACCGTCGTGGAAAACTTCTGGGCCTTGCAGATGATCGGCGTTCACCTGCGACGGCTCGACGATCTGATGCTGGCGGAGGCCGAACCCCAAGGGAAAGGGGTACTGCCCTTGGGCGGGCCGGGCAACTTGAAGTTGGAGAATGTCAGCTTCCGCTACTCGCCTACAGAGCCGCCCGTCCTTGACAATGTCTCGCTCGAGATTCCCGCCGGGGCCTGCATCGGAATCATCGGCCCGTCGGGTTGCGGCAAATCCACGCTCATCAAACTGATCCTGGGTCTCGAGACGCCCCAACAAGGCTCCATCACTCTCGATGGCGTACCCATCGAGAGCGTTCACCGCCAGGTGTGGCGCGAACGCTTCGGGACCGTCATGCAAGACGATACCCTGCTCGCTGGATCGATCAATCAGAATATCGCCTTTTTCGATTCCCGGATTGACATGGACCGGGTCCGCGCCGCGGCCGAGGCTGCCGCAGTCCACAGCGAAATCGACGCTATGCCCATGGAATACGGAACCATGGTGGGGGATATGGGGGTACAAGTCTCCGGAGGACAGCGACAGCGGATCCTCATCGCGCGCGCTTTGTACCGGGAGCCGCAGATTCTGCTCTTCGATGAGGGAACAGCCAATCTTGATGCCGAATCCGAGCGGAAGATCGCCGGCGTGCTTGGCAACCTGGCGCTGACTCGCATTATCGTGGCCCATCGCTCGCACCTGCTTTCAGTCTCCGACATTGTCTACGAGATCCGTGAAGGCCGGATATTCCGGCTTCCCGATACGAGCCCAAAGTTCAGCTCGGTTACGAGTGCCCAGTTCTTGCCGCGTTCGGAGCCAACGTCAGATCAGGCGGACAGGGCTGAAATGTGTGTCAGGCCCGTCTAGTCCTTAATGACGGAATACGCCGTGATAACGTGGCCGCTGGGAAGGGCGGGGCTTCAGCCCCGCCGCCTTCGCGAACCCGATGAGTAGGGCCTTTAGGCCCTGAAGCAATCGTTGCCTCAGGGGCTAAAGCCCCCAGCGATAAGCCGTTTTTCGATGGCGGGGCTGAATCCCCGCCGTTCCCGGCACTCCGGGGGCGGTGCACGCATCGTACTCGATGTGTGCGCCAGCCTCACGGGTCCAATTCCACCGAGGAGCACATCTCATGCAAACCGCCCTCCGCGATTTTCGTTTTGCAGTTCGGCAACTGTGTCGCGCGCCTGGCTTCGCAATCCTGGCCGTTTTAACACTGGCACTGGGAACAGGGGCCAACACTGCGATGTTCACAGTGATCGAGAGCGTGCTCCTGCGCCCGCTGCCCTACCCGGACGCAGACCGCCTGGTGTACATCGGACCAGCCGGCGCTGAGGCGTTTGGACCCACTTCGTGGCTGAATTATCGCGACATCCGTGACCAGGCGCAGAACCTGGAGATAACGGCCGGATACTCGGAGGACGTTGGGGTGGTCGAGAGTAAGGAAGCTTCATTGAGCGTGCTGACGCCCAGAGTAACCCCGAATCTGTTTCGTATGCTTGGAGCGCAGCCTTTGATTGGGCGAGCGTTCACAGACGCCGAAGGAGCGACGGGGGGCCCAGAGGCGGTGATGATTTCTGAGGGTCTGTGGCGGGAAGTCTTCCAGGGGGAGTCAACCATTGTGGGACGAATGGTACGCGTTAACGGGCGTGAGCGATCGGTGGTGGGCGTAATGCCGCGAAGTTTTCGGTTCCCCGAACCTGTCGGCCATGACATCGAGAAAGGGCTCTGGTTGCCGCTCCAACCTACCGCCGAGATGTTGAAAGACCGCGGATACGACTTCTTCACAATCGTCGGTAAACTCAGGGCCGGCGCCACGCTTCGAGAGACGCAAGCGCAATTGGATTTAATTGCGGGGCGTGTTCAAGAGATAGGACCGAACTCGGGGGCGAACGTCGCATTTCGAGTAGCGCCGTACGCTCGGCTGCTGACCGGGCAGGTAAGCTCGGTGTTCTGGTCTCTTTCGGCCGCACTGGGGCTGGTTCTATTGATTGCATGCGCGAATGTGTCCAACTTGCTGGTCGCCCGTTGTCTCGGCCGGCAGCAGGAATTCGCCGTTCGCGCGGCCCTGGGCGCCGCACGCTGGCGCCTTATCAGACAAGTGATGGCAGAGGGCGCTCTCTTGAGTGTGCTCGGCTGCTTCGCCGGTTTAGCGCTCGCCTACGGCGCACTCGCCGCCATTCACAAACTGCCGCCTGATACCATTCCGCGCGGCGACGCTCTTGGAGTCCGGTGGACGGTCCTCCTGATCCTCGCCCTGACCGCCGCGGTAACCACACTGCTGGCCTCCCTTTTGCCGGCTCTTTTCGTGGCCAAGGCAGAGCCCCAGAGGGCGCTCCAGGCGGCCTCGCGCGGAGTCGGTGCGAGGGCGGTGCAAGCCAATGTGAGTAGGTGTCTGGTGGGCTTTGAAGTGGCGCTCTCGACCGTATTGCTGGTCTCGGCCGGACTACTCTTTCGGACCCTCTGGAGTCTCGAGCGCGCGCCGCTGGGCTTTGAGGTGAGCCGGGTTACGTGCTTTTCCGCCATGCCGGCGGACGTGGCGGGATTCGCCAACTTGGGCGGGTACCCCGAGGGCCAACCTGCGTCGGCCTCGATTGCCACACTAGTCTACCGGCCTCTACTTGAAAACATCCGGCACGCGCCCGGAGTATCACACGCTGCCCTCGTCACCGCTCCGCCATTTTCCCGCATGGACTTGACTGCGAGCTTCAGGGTAGTCGGCCAGCCGAACAACAGCGGCCTCGCACAGGAAGCCAGGCTCATGGCCGTGAGCGGCGATTACCTGAAAACGATGGGGACGCCGGTAGTGCGTGGCCGTGAACTCAGCGATGACGACGCCGCAAATACCGCTTACAGTGCAGCCATCAACGAAACCTTGGCGCGGAAGTACTTTGTAGGACAGGACCCGCTCGGCCGGCAAATTGATTTAGGCGGCAAAAGCACGGGAATGCTGAGGCCTTATACCATTGTAGGTGTAATTAGAGACCAAATCGACAGCAGCCCTGCGGAAGCGCCGAAGCCGCTCTTGATGCTGCCCTACCAGCAGGTACCGGTCACCTCGCTTTACTATCCGGCTCTGCTCAAGACCGTAGTTCACTTTGTAGTGAAAACACGAGGCAAGATGGTTGTGGCGCCCGAAATGCGTGCGATCTTCCGGCGGTTGGCGCCCGACTTTGCTCTCGACAATTTTCAAACGATGCAGGAAGCCCTGGACCAGAACAACTTCAGCGCTCGGCTCGGCTTGTACCTGGTTGGAGCATTTGCCGGCCTCGCTGTTTTGATGGTCATGGCCGGATTGTTCGGCGTCCTGGCTCAGACTGTCAGCTACCGCCGGCGGGAGATCGGAGTGCGTCTGGCCCTGGGCGCGACGCCTCGAACTATACTGCGCATGTTCCTGCTGCAAGGTTCGAGGGTGGTTGGATTGGGGCTGGCGGTGGGAGTGACCTTGGCGCTTTGTACCGGGCGGATTGTGAAAAGTTTCCTCTACGGCGTGAAACCCCTCGAACGTCGAAACCTACGTGGCCGTGGTGGCCGCTCTCTTCGTCATCGGAATCATTTCGGCACTAGTGCCGGCGCGGCGCGCGGCCGGAATGGACCCGATGAACACGATCAGGGAACCCTAAGCGCCCATCCGAACGCGTCCGCTTCCGATTTAGCGACTACTTACGAAGCCATCCGTGCCTCAACGTTTGCGAAGCGCACTGGGCGTGAACCGGAATCGGCTCAAGCGGCGGCCCTGGTGTCGAATTGCTCGGGCGAATGCTCTCGCGAATATCGGACCATCGCGTGCAAATTCTCGGGCGGGGTTGCGGGTGGCACCTCGCATCCCGTACCGACGATGTGCGCCTTTCCGGCGATTTCATGGCATCGGCGGGATGCCTGATAAACTTGCTCGGGACTTCCTTCCAACATCTCCGTGATGGTTGAGACGTTGCCCAGAATAACGCGGTCCGGTCCCAGGCAGGCACGGGCAGCCGCCAGGTTCGTGGGCGAATCCAATTCGAAGATTTGCACCGGGAGCTGCTTCATCTGGGAAATCAAGGGATCGGTGTTTCCGCACATGTGCAGCCGAACGATGACTTCCGGATGGGCCTGACGGATGGATTCCACAACGCGCAGTTGGCGCGGAAACAGAAACTCGCCGTAGTGCCGCGGCCCCATCATACTGGCCGCGGCGTCACTCATCCCGATCGTGTCAGCGCCTGCCTGAATCTGCGCCCCCGCATAATGCACGGCCACTTCCGCCGTGAAGTCGAGCAAGTCCTTCATGAAAGCGGGGTCGTCCAGAAAATCCAGCATGGCACGAGTCAAGCCGCGCAACTCCGCACCAAGCGCCAGCGGACCTTCGACCCATCCCACGATCGAGAACGTCGCCGCCGAACTCCTGGTGCATGATCTCAATGGCCTTGATCCGGTCGTGCATCCGGCCCCCGCCCAGCGGGTCAGGAATGCGGAAGCTTCTTAACCTCGACTTTTCCAACAGAGCGGCTCGTGCTTCGCAAATCGCCGGGCCCTGATCCTGGTACCAGTTGATGCTGCCCTCCCCGGCGATGTCGATCACCTCGCGTGCCGGGTCGGAGCAGGTCAACAGGCAATCGATGCCAAAGTCATGAACCAGCTTGCTCTGCGCGGCGGCCATTTGCCGCCCGTCGCGAGTGTAATCGATAAAGGGAATGCCTATGTGCTGCGCTGCAAACATCATAATGACCGGCTGGACAGGAAGATGATCGACGGACTGGCCCGCGATGAGCCTTCGGACTCTCTCAAGAGAATGCATGAAAAACCTCCGGATAACTCGAGTTTAGGCCCTCGCCTCCTTGGGGGAGAGGGTGTCCGTCAGCCGACGGACAGCTGAGGGGGTTGGTCCGTCACGATATTATCTAACCCTCACTAAATTGGGTATCGCACTTTGTAATCCCTGGCCGCCTCTTTCACCACTTCATCGACGGCTGCTTCCTGATCAGGTGTTAAAACGGGAACCCGTTCTGCGGCCAGCGCCTGCTGCACTTTGGCGGCGGCGCGCTTCTCGAACCGCTCCCGGTCCAGGCTGTCTCCCATGCCCCATGGGCAGAGGTCAAAGTAGGGTGAGAGCATTTCGAGCTTACGGAAATTCTCGACCGTGTGTCGGTGGTCAAACGCCTGGCCGCCGTGGCCCAGTTCCTCGATCACTTCAAGCGCGAGGGTTTCCTCGTTGACCTCAAATGCACGGACGGAATGGCGCACGTAGCGGGCCATCTCATTGTCGATCGCGAGTTGCAGCGGTGAGAAGGTGATCATATTCTCCAGTTGACCTACCGTGCCGACGCCGATTGCGCCTGCCATCACCGCCCCGTACATGGAAAGGGATTTCTCTACCGCGGCCTGGATGCCCGGCACGCACGCGTCGGTCTTACCCGCATGCACGCCGGAGGGGCAGCCGTAATACTCCGAGATAAGCTGTACACGCGCCGCCAGCAGCGGCAAGCGCTCCCCACCCGCCGAGCGGTACTGCATCGAGCGCATGTCGCAGTAACCAGGCGTCACATCCACGGTCATCGTGGCATCGGGATCGACGGCGTACCCTAACACCAAACCACCGAGAGTTTCCGCGATCCCCAGCGCCAATACTGCCGGCGGACTCATGGGCGCCGTGGCCCCGCCGTTGGGCATGGTGTCGAGACTCTGGGGCAACCCAAGTTCCAAGTGCGCCAGCATCACGTCGGCCATCACGGCGTCGATGCACAAGGGCGTGCGCGCTTCCGCATAACCCACCAGGATCGGATTTCGCCGATGCGCCTCGCGGCCGCCGGCGACAATCTCTCCGATGCGGGTGACATAACCCACGTCTTTGCGCTGGAAGGTCTCGATCCCACCGTACTTGAGTGTGGCCTTAACCAGTTCAGCCGCCATCGCGACGGGCCGAACTTCCACGGGAATATCCTGGGCGGAGCAAGGGAGACCCGTATACGCAATCTGATCCAACTGGTCGGCAAGCTTCAACGACCGGCGAACGTCCTCAAGCGTGGCGTAACGGCGCTCGCCGGCCATGTCCCAGATGAAACAGCAGAAGCCGCCTGCGCTCACGGTGAAGTCTTCGTGAATTTGGAAAGGCTGAGCATCGAAACGCACTTGGGAGTAACGGACCGATAGGCGTTTGGGCCATCGGTCGGGATCCTGAAAATTGCGGCGCATGCGGGCCACGGCGGATTCCACCTGTTCCGGGGGAAACTTCACGATCCGGGTATCCATGTCGACCCGGCAGCCAGCCGCACGAAGATACTCCAACGCTTGGACGTGATCGATCCACATTCCGGTGCGCTCCAGGATTTGTAGCGCAGCCTGGTGGATCCCGTTCATCTCTTCCTGACTGAGATATCGAAGCGGTGCGAGAGCAGAAGTTTTCATGAAGGCTATCCTTGGCCATTTCACCCGCTGGCCGGCGATCGAAAGGACCTATCTTACTCTCACGCCGCCGCAGCCGACACTAGTTTTAGCAGTTCGTCCAGCGAGCCGGTTACGGTGTCCCCGGCAAGCAAGGTATTTGACAATACCAATACTGGGAAGTAGATTTGCCACAGGCAGGGCAAAGAAAGGAGCATCAGGATGAGCCGCAAGAAATCACGGGCCTCGACAGCCGGATTTTCGCGTCGGGAATTCTTGCTGACGGTTGGTGCTGCCCCTCCAACGATGAGTTTGATGGAGGGCGGCGCCATCGCGAAGCCGCAGTCAGCACCAATGGCGCCCGCGGCCACTGCCGACCTCAAGTTTACTCCCATTGACCTGAGCACTTACTTCAACTGTTCTTCGCGAGAATTCGGAACTCGCGAAAGGGCGGGGATGGAAGGCGGCGACTCGGCGAAGGATTCGCTGATCCGGGTTCCCGGTGGGAAGCGCGACCTGCGCGGGATTCCGTTTGTGTTGGGACCGGAGGATTTACAGAGCAAAGCTTGGGTGGTGCTCAGCGCCAAACCCGGGCCCACCGCCGCCGCAAAGGTGGAAATCCCCTTGGGACTCAAGGCCCGATTCCTCTGCCTCGCTTCCTTCTGTGACTTTGACGAGAACGAGGACCCCGATCCGGGGGAGGACGTATTTCAAAGGGTGGGTGAACGCTTAGCCGCTGTCACGCTGATCTACGACGATGGAGGGACGAGTGCCCTGACCGTTCGCCGTCGATTCGAAACCAATGCCGTGGTGGAACCCTGGGGGCACCTCAGTTTCGGCTCGGTGCCGCAGGGCAGAATGGGTGCGGTGAAGCTCACGGATCCTCTCCGCAATGCGATGGGCTGGGGAAATCTTCAGACTTCCCTCGGCGGCGGTTACAGGGACGGCTCCGAGGGCATAGTTTGGGTGTGTGCGCTGGAAAACCCGGAGCCTGACCGAGCGCTTCGCGCGGTGCGATTCGAGGCGAGCGGCGAGCATGCGCTCGCGATCTGCGGGCTGACACTCTACCACCGCTCTGAGCACCCACTTCGTTACCAGCGGCGCGCTTTGTACCGGTTCAGCTTGCCCGAAGCCGGCGCGGAAGACGAATCGCGCTGGAAGCTGGAAGTGGACCTCGGAACGGTAGCCCGCGTGTTTGCGCTGCCCGATTTCGATCCCGAAGCGTGGCTGGCGGTGCCCGCAAAAGGTCTGGGTGAAAAGTCTAGCGTGAGTCCGGGGACACGCTACCTTTATGCGGAGGTTTTCGCGAGCGCCGGCGCCACCTTGACCCTCAACGACGCCAAGAGCGGAACGCTCTACCGCTACGAACTCTCGCAGGTCGTTCCCGAGCGCGAAACGCCGGCGGCGGAGGGCGGCGGAAGCATCCAGCTCATCGACCCTGGCCGCCAATGGGTGCACTGCCGCGTCCTCGACAGCGAGAGGAAACAGCCGACACCGGTTCGCCTGGCGTTTCGTTCGAAGAACGGGCGCTACCTACCGCCGTACGGACACCGCACGGAAATTAACGATCAATGGTTCCAGGATTACGGCGCCGACGTGAAATTGATGGACACGTCGTTTGCCTATGTTGACGGCACGTTTCAGATCGAGCTACCACCCGGTGAAGTGTACGTGGAAATGACCAAGGGGTTTGAACACGAGGCGGTGCGGCAAAAGGTTGAAATCCATCCCGGTCAGCGCGAATTAACCTTGGAAATTCCTCGCTTCATCAACCTGCGCTCCCAGGGTTGGGTCACGGCCGACACCCACACACATTTCCTGTCACCCACAACGGCTCTACTGGAAGCTCGGGCTGAAGGACTGAACCTCATCAACCTCTTGGCAGCTCAATGGGGTGATCTGTTCACCAATGTGGGCGACCTGTCTTACGGGCCTCTGCTTTCGCAGGATCGCGATTCCATGGTCTGGGTGGGCACCGAGAACCGCCAGCATATTCTCGGCCACATCGGGCTCGAGGGCGTTCAGGGGAATGCTGTGTTTCCTCTTTCGGCAGACGGTCCGAGCGAGACGTTTCTCGGCGATCCACTCTGGGCCAGCATGGCCGACTGGGCAGATGCCTGCCGCCGCCGGCAGGGCCTGGCCGTGGCCGTGCACTTTCCTTACCCCACCGGCGAGATTGCCGCAGACATCGTGCTGGGCAAAATCGATGCCGTTGAAATTTGGCCGCGAGATGATGAAGTGTCGGGCAGCAAGGTCATCGAGGAGTTCAGAACCCTGCGCTACCTGGATTGGTATCACTACTTGAATTGCGGCTACCGCCTGCCTGCTGTGGCCGGGACCGATAAAATGGGCGCCTACATGCCGGCTGGCGCCAATCGCGTTTACGCTTATCTTGGCCAGGAAGAGTTCAATTTTCCCAATTTCGCCAAGGCCGTGCGGGCAGGAAATACCTTCGCCACTTCGGGGCCGCTGCTGATGTTCCATGCCGACGGACGTCCGCCCGGAGCCGAAATCAGTTTGGGAGCGAACGGTGGGACGATTGAAGTCGCTGCCGAAGCCCAGAGCTTCGTGCCGATTCATCGCCTGGAGGTTATCTTCAAGGGCAAAGTGGTCGCTTCGCGGGAATCGCCTGGCGGCGCCCGGACGATTAAGCTGAGCGAAAAGATCAAAGTGGAGGGGCCGGGATGGCTCGCGGCGCGATGCTCTTCCCAGTGCGGCCCCACCACCTCGTGGAGTTTCAAGATTGCCGCCCACACTTCGCCGGTCTACGTGCAGGTTCCAGGGCGGGAACTGTTTTCCCCGGAAGCTGCGACCTATTTTCTCCAGCTCATCGATGGTGCCCAGTTTTATGTCGACACGCTGGCCACGCGGCCGGCGGCTGATGATTTTGCCCGCATTCGCAAGGTCTATGCCGACGCCCGCGCGGAATTGCACCGCCGCATGCACCAGCATGGAGTGCCCCATTAGCACGAACCACGTCACACTCCGACACGGATTTTATCGAAGGACGAGTCAGTGGACACCAAGGAGTCACATCCTTCAAGACTCTTGGGAATCCTCATGGTGGAAGCAGGTAGCGCCCCCTTGTGACTCTGCGGCCTTTGCATTGAATAATTCCTCAATTATCAATGCCCGCGCACGAATACCTCACACTAAGGGCCGCGGAGTCCCAACACGGGGACTCTGCGCTACCGGGTCTATTCCGAAAATCCGACCCTCAGAACTGTAATCGAATAAGCCGGGAAACGGTACTTGAAGCTGGCGCCGGCAGCAAATTTGCCTGCGATTGGCGCTACTTTGGTCGGATTCGCAAGCGAATTCTCCGTCTCCGGCCGACCTGTCAACGTTGTAGAATTGCCCGCAGGGTCGACCTTACCAGCACCTTTGAGGGTTATATCTACCGTTTCAGATAGAGGTGAATTGTTAACAGCTTTAAGGAGAACATCATTTCTTCCGGATGCGCTGTCGAGCGAGGCGGACCAGAAGCAATGGTCGGAATTCTGCGTGAAGGGCAGAACGCGTGTCCCGGAATTATCGGAAAACAGCATCTTCTCCATATAGTACGAAGGTGTGGCGAAGTTTGATACGGCATCGTTCCAGACGATGCACGGGCCAAAATCACCATGCCCCACAAAGCCGGCGTAGTTGCCGTATCCCGTCCACCACATGCGCTCCGAGTTGCGTTCGCAGCCCAGCATGAAGGCGGCATCTCCCAGGGCATCCCCCAAATTCCCGATCACGTTACCCCCGTTGCCGGCCACGGAGGAAGCATACTCCGCCACACAGATCTTCTTGCAGGCCGGATCGATGGTGTCGTACTTGTGGTACAGGACGGAAAGATCTTTCCGGTAGAAATGTTCATCCACGAAATCCAGAGCATTGCCGAAGGTGTGCGTCGGCACATTCTCTTGCAGGAACCCGTTGTACATGATTTTGAGGTCGGGATACCGCGCCAGAAGAGCGTCATGAATCTTGACATAGCGGGGACGATAATCATCTGTGGTCTTCCACCCGTTTTCATTACCGATTTCGATATACTTCAGGTTGTAGGGCTTGGGATGGCCATTGGCCGCACGCTTCGCTCCCCAGGTGCTGGATGTTGGCCCTTTGCAGTACTCCAATAGATCCAAGATGTCAACGATGATCGGTTGCATCTTATCCAGCGGGCAAAGGCCCCACCAATCCTTGTCCTCCGGATTCTCACTGATCCCGGCCGAGGTAACATACACCGGCTCGGCTCCCAGGTCTTCGCACAGTTGCAGGTATTCATCCAGGCCAAAATAGAGGTCGTTCTTATATTTCCACCGATTCCTGCTGGAGCCCGGCCTTTGTTCCAGGGGACCGATGGAATTCTTCCAGTTCCAGCAGACATCCATGTTGCAGGACTCCGCGGTGCATCCCCCCGGGAATTGGATGAACTTGAGTTTGAGCGCAGCCAATTTCTCCCCCAGATCCGGCCGCAGTCCGTTGGGCCGGTTTTTCCAGGTCGGCGGCATGACCGTGACCACGTCGAAAAAAACGTCCCCTGGCGACGAGGCATAAAGCACAAAGCGGTTATCCCCGGTTGCCTTCGAGACGCCATGCGTCGTAAGGGCGGCGGTGAAATGCCGCCAGGTCGTGGTGGGTTTGAAATCCTCCGATTCTGCATAGGCCACCCCCCGATTGCTTTCCAGCTTCGCCTTCAACGTGCCCGTGAAGTTCTTGCCGGCCGTGGCCCAGAACGAAACCTTGTAGGTGGTTTGGTTCTTGAGTCCAATTCCCCAGTAACCCCCGTTGGCCAGACCCACGGCTCCCGAATCCACCGAGTCGATCTGAAGCTTGATCGCGTGGGCCTGGCGGGGGTTGAGCATTTCCGTGTCGGAGGCAGTCTGTGAAAACATTTCAGCCCGCGAGGACCCGGCTTTTACCACGTACCACCCGGCGATTGTGTTATTCAATTCCTCAAAGGAGGGGTTGCTGATGAGCTGCGCGTACAATCCTCCTTCGAACTGGTGATTGAACTCCTCGATTTGCTGGCCACGGCATATCGGGGCCACCGTTGGCCCTGGTTTGGAGACATCCACAGTGCAGAGGCTTTGACCGTAGGCAACGATCGCGCCCAAGCTCCAGCAGGCTATCAGCGTAACAAGTATCATTCGGCCATGTGAGAATCGCATCCTGTTCTCCGCCCTTCGCTGGTTTTTCGATTACAACTGCGGCGCCACCTCTCCCCGTCGCCGATCGTTCCACAGCGGGCGGAATGGCGCCGAGCCCAACCCATTCGAGCGTCGATTATGCCCCAAGACTACTCGTTTGCCGATTAGAATTGAAATGCATGCGCCGGGAGTGGAAGCGACAGTGTTCGCCGGGTGGGGACGGCAAGCCGTCCCCCTACACCTTGAAGGGGTAGGGCTTGCCATACCAGCAGAAGGCGAAGTGGTATATGTTTACTACCGAACGGGGCATGGATAATGAATGCGTCGACTATATTGCCAAGGTGAAGGACGACCACGATCACAGGCCGTACATCGAAGCCGTCCAGCAGGGCTATCTCAGTGAGAATGCGATGGACACGGCGCTGATTCGCCTCTTCACTCCGCTCGCAGGGCACTCATGGGGTCGGCTTGTGTGGCCCTTCGCGCGGGGAGGTAGCAAGCCAAAGCCGCCACGGAAAACACCAGGACCGCCACCGCCCCAAACGTCAGAGGGTCGGCCGGGCTGACCTCGTAGATCAGGCTTCGCAGCACGCGGGCGAGGCCCAGCCCCGCCAGGAGGCCGAGGGCGACGCCAATGGCTGCCAAGGTAACACCTCTGCCGAACACGAGGCGCACCACGTCCCAGCGGCTTGCGCCCAATGCCATGCGCAGCCCGAACTCGTGGCTACGACGGCCAACCGAATAAGCGATTACCCCATAAGTCCCGACAGCCGCCAAACCGACGGCTAAAGCTGCAAACAGTCCTACCAGGAAGAACGCGAACCGTGCACTGGCGAGGTTGGCGTCAGTGATCTGATCCAACAGGCGAACGTCGTACACTGCCAAGGCCGGGTCAAGGCGGTGCACCTCGCGCCGTAACACGTTGGCGAGTTGCGAGGCGTCGGAGTCGGAGCGCATAGCTACGGACATCACGCCGTTATTCATGACGAACGGTACCTGTAGCGCGGGCCACCAGAAGGCGGGTTCCGCACCACTCAACGTCGGAGTGTCTTTAACATCGCCCACGATTCCGACCACAGTCATCCAGTCCTTTTCTTTGGGGGTATCACTGAACGCGATGCGAGCGCCCAGCGCATCGCGATGCGGCCAGTAGAGCCGTGCCATGGTGGAGTTGATGATCATCACCTGCGGGGCGCCTTGATTGTCGGCCTTGGTGAAGAAACGGCCCTGCTCAAGCGGTATGCCGAGGGCGCGAAAGTAATCCGGTGTTGCGGCGTGATACCTGCCGTGAAACTCTTCCCCGGGTTTCGGATTATTGCCTTCGATCATGAAGCCGCCGAGGTTCTCGTCGTAGCCCGTCCAAGGCAGGTCCGTGCCAATGCCGGCGTACTTCACCGCCGGAGCCGAGGCGAGGTTCGTGATGAGCGAGTCCTCGAACGCCCGCGCGGCGGCAGGTGTCTTGTATTCGGTGGAAGGCAGGGTGAGATCTGCGGTCAGGACATGCTCCGGGCGGAACCCGGGGTCCATGCGCAAGAGGTTGACGAAACTGCGCAGCATCAGCCCGGCCCCGGCCAGCAGGATCGAAGCCAGGCTGACTTCAGCCACAACCAGAACGCTTCGCAGCCTAAGATGCAGGCCGGTATCCGTCGAACCTCGGGCGCCCTCGCGAAGGCCTTGCTGGGGATAGGCGCGGGCGGCCTCTAAGGCGGGCACAAGCCCGAAGGCAAAGCCGGCAGCCAGAGCGACAAGCAAGGTGAACCCGAGGACGACAGCGTTAACATGGATCGAATCCACGCGCGGGAAGTCTGCCGGCAGCAGCGAGACCAGCGCTTTGACCCCGCCTGCGGCGAATACGAGGCCTAACGCGCCGCCCACAAGGGCAATCAACAAGCTCTCGGTAAGCATCTGGCGCACCAGCCTGGATTGCCACGCACCAAGAGCGGATCGCACCGCGATTTCGCGCTGGCGCGCCGTGGCCCTCGCCATCAAGAGGTTCGCGACGTTTGCGCACGCAATCATTAACACCAGGCCGACAGCTCCCAGCAAAACCAGAAGCAGCCGCTCGTTCGGCCCCACGATCTCACGGTAAAGTTCGACCGCGAGCATGTGCCACCCCCGGTCGCCGCCGTGCTCGCGTGCGATCTGTGGAAGCAGGGTGTTCAGCTCGGCTTGCGCTTGCGACCGGGCCACGCCGGGCTTCAGTCGCCCGATAACCTCCAGAAAGTGAGAGCCGCGATCGTTCGGGTCGCCTTCGAAAGTGAACGGACGCCAGGCATCGACGGAATTCCCGTAAGGCAGAGCGTGGTAGCTGTTGCCCGGGTGTTCCGTACCGGGCGGCATTACGCCGACGACCGTGGCGGGTTGTGAATCGAGGGTGATTTTTCGCCCTATGATGTCGGGCGCCGCCCCGAACTCAGTGCGCCAGGTCCGGTCGCTCAGAATTACTGAATTGCCATTGCCCGGAATCTTCGTCGCTCCGATCAAACTCGCGTCCCTGGGCGGGGGTCACACCGAGTACTTCGAAATATCCGGCAGTCACGCGGAAGGCGGACAGGCGCACGGGCTCGCCCGAACCGGAAAGCTGAACGTCGCTGCGGGTGAAGGCAGCCAGCGCCTGGAAGGAGCGGCTGCGGGTTCGAAAGTCCCGAAAGTCAAAGGGATTCAGCGGAAACTTTGGATAGGTGTTACTGCTGAAGAAGACTCGAACGATGCGGTCCGCCTGCCGGTACGGGAGTTTCTTGAGCAACACGCCGTCGATGACACTGAAAATGGCGCTATTGGCGCCGATTCCCAGCCCGAGCGTCAGCGCCACCAGGGCGGCAAAGCCGCGCTCCTTCACGAAAGTCCGAGCCGCGTAGCGGAGGTCCTGAACGAGATCGTGCGCGTAATTCATTCGGCGCATATCGCGACACTCCTCTTTGATTTGGGCCACGCCGCCTAGCCGGCGCATCGCTGCATATCGCGCCTCACTCAGCGGCATGCCGGCAGCCAGGTTCTCCTCGATCTGTTGATCGAGATGGAAACGAAGTTCTTTGTCGAGCGCTTCGTCCACCCGGCTCCGCTGTACGAGCGAACTGAACCGCATTCTCGCGAGATTCCACCAGCGCCTGGGCTCCACGTTGAAAGCTTCTCCTAAACCATGCGGATCACCAGTCCCACCGCATTCGACAGGCGCTCCCACTCCGCCAACTCCTTTTCAAGCTGGAGGCGGCCCGCACCGGTCAGTTCGTAGAATTTCGCTTCGCGCCCGGTTTCCGTGGTCCGCCACCTGGCGCTAATCCAACCCTGATGTTCCAGACGATGCAGGGCCGGGTAAAGGGCTCCCTGAGTAATCTGAAGCGCCTCATGACTCACCTGCTCGATGCGCTTGGCGATGGCCCAGCCATGCTTCGGCTCAAGCGAAAGCGTTTTGAGGATGAGCAGATCCAGCGTTCCCTGGATTAAATCCGATGGCTTACTCATAGTTCGACCAACGCCTAATTCATCTACAATCCTAAGTTATTTACAATACTACGAACCAAAAATCAAGGAGGAAAACAAGCCATACGGGAGGAAGAGGGTGGGTCTGGAAATCACCCACCCACGAGCGGACCAGAGGCAAAGAGTGGTTTAACCCAGCCTCTGGGAATGGTTGTTTGGCGGGACCACTAATCTGCTCGCCGTTCAGGGACCGCCGGCCTCACCGTCAGGTGTGGCGCCAGCATTCCCCGCCTTCGCGGATCCTGGGCCCGCCCTGTGATGCGCCGCTCTGCTGTGAGCCAGCGGTCGAACTCCTGGCAATATTTAGCCAATTCCCTGGCAGCAATCTTATGAGCATTCAAGTACTCGGAAGATAAATCAGGATAAGAATCAAAATCCATGTCAACCTCCACGCGGGACAATCATTATACCAGTTTGGCCGAGGGTCAGGTTTTAATGATTTCTTGGAGCGGAAACGGAATTAATGTCAATGTAGCCCCGAGCGAAAAACGAACAGGTGCACGGGGGTTCGCATCCAGACTCGGAACCGCTAGTGGAACCGCACCAGCCGCGGCCACGCCTGCTGTAGACTCATGACCGGGTGTCGACAGAGCAGGATCTGCCCGTTCAGCCACGGCGGCGCGTACGGCACCTTGACTTCCGCTCCAACCTCCACTGACGAGAATCCCTTTTCCGCTTCCCGTTTCGGGATGCCAATCAGGATCATCGTCTCGCCCGTGTAATCGCGCGGCCCCCACAGCCCGTAGGTCTGGTGTCCGCTGATCGCCTTCGGCAGACCCAACCCGGGCCCGTAGTAGTCGATTGCCGCGGCTTGAGCGTAAGTATTACCGTAGATCGCCGTATTCCTCCGCTCGGACTCTGGGATGGAGAAGTAAATCCCTGCCACGGCCTTGGTCAGTTCCTCGTGTCCCAGCATGTTGCCGAAGACCGTTGGGATCTCCTGCCCGACATCGCTTTTCTCCATGCGCGGCTCGTAGAAATCCATCAGCCTGTGGAAGCGCGCAAACGCGGGCAGCGGCAGAATGGGGAGGTAGAGTGGCACCCATGCCGCGCCTCCCAGGGCCAGTACCGCCGTCACCGCTGCTTTCTGCCATGTCCAGCGCCACCGCTCCGCCCAGATGCCGGCCATCACGGCGCCGCCCGCCAGCGCCGCCGGGTACGCTCCGCCCAGGTAGTACGCCTTCCCGTTCATCACGGCGAGTAGCACCGCCACCACGAGGAACGCGATCCCCAAGGTCCTGTACGGCCGGCCCCGCTTGTCGAAGAGGAAAAACCACAGCCCGGCGAGCCAGATCGGGACGGTGAAGGGATGGTTGATGATCACGTTGGTCATCCAGAACGCCGCCGCCGAGAACGGCTCGCGATTGAATTGTCGCATCTGGTCGAGAGCGGTCAGCGTCACCCAGTGATGCTGCTGCTCCCAGATGAAATTCGGCAGAAAGATCAGCCCGGCCAGCGCGCCGCCGATCCACATCCACTTGCTCCTCAGCAACGGCCGCGCCGTCAGCAGCAGGCCCACGGCCAGGCCGAATCCCCAGAACGCCATCGAATGCTTGTTCAGCAGGCCCAGCCCTGCCGCGGCGCCGAAGAGCAGCCACAGCTTCGGCGTGCGACCGTTCAACATCAGCACCAGGATGAATGCGCACACCGTCCAGAACGGCTCGAAGCCCGTCGTCAGCACGTTGCCGCAAAACAGATACACCGGCGAAATCAGTACCGTCAGAGCCGCGATTCCTTGGGCCCACCGGCCTCCACCCATCTCGCGCGCCAGCCAGCCCGTAAGGAAGATCAGCCCTGCATGCGCCAGCGCCGGGTACAGCCGCAGCGCAAAGAGCGACTCACCCAGTAGCGCGCGCGACAGCCAGGCGATGAACGGCACCAGGGGCGGGTGGTCCACGTAGCCCCACGCCAGGTGGTCGGCGCAGGCGTAGAAGTACAGTTCGTCGCCGTGAAAGCCGTACCGCCGGTTGAACAGGAAGTGGAGCACCAGAGCGACGCCGGCCAGCGCCGCCAAGAGTTGAATGTCTCCCTTTCTCGTGCCCGCGTCGTCGCTCTGCATCACTGCCGCTTCGCTCATCTGATCCACTCCACCCTCCCGAACCGCGTTGCCCATCTTACCTGGGATCTTCATTTCGGGCTTCCCGGGACGGGGGAGTATACATCCACTCGCCGCTTTTCGAGCCTCAAAAACCGGGGCGCCGCGCTACCACATAGGCGCAGGGGTAGGGCTTGCCCTACCTCGGATCGTGTTAAGACCGCTCCAGTCCAGGGGACGGGGAGCCAGCCCCCTACAATCCTCGAAATGCCGCTTCGTTCCGCGAGGACTGCGACAATCCCCCCATCTCCCAGGCTATCAGATGAAAATGAGAGAGTGGGAAAAGTTGAGAATAATGCGAAAGAAAATACTTATTGCAATGGAATCAATGGGTTGGCGAGACGAGGAGTTTTCACAATGTGAAAATCAGGGTCCAAACTGTAGCATTTTGACACATATATGCAAGACTGTGCATATTTAGGTCCCGGCACATGGGTGGCGCGCCTCACCACCATGTGGGGACGGGCTTCCCTTCGATTCTCAATATGGCCTCCTGCCCTGCAGCGCCGATGCGGTGCATCGCGATGGCCTGCTGGAGCGCGGGGATTGCGTCTTTCGCCTCGGGTCCGATGTCTCCCAGAGCGGTGGCGATGCTGCTCAGCACGAGCCCTTGCTCATCCTTGGCCAGCAGCCTCTCTGCCATGGGGCCTACCGCCGCCGCGCGGCCGGGCCGATGGCGCCCAGCGCGTCGGCGACCGGGGATCGCACGTAAGCCACGGGGTCCTTCAGAGCCGCGATCAGTTCGGGCACGGCGGGAGCAGCCGCAGGTCCCATGGCCTTCAAGGCAAGGGCCGCCAGGCCGCGCACCCGGGGGTTGGAATCCGCCAGGGCTTTGCCTAAGGCAGGAACTGCAGCCGCGCCCTTCCGCCCGATCTGCGACAGCGCCCACGCCGCCGCAGCACGAACCTGAACCTCGGGATCACCCAGGGCCGCTGAAAGCTCCCCGGCGGCTGGCGCTGCGTCCTCGCCAAAGGCGCCGATGGCGCGAATCGCGGCTGCCCGGCCGTCCGGGTCTGCCTGCTTAAGCTTGTCGCGATAAGCCGAAAGCGGGAGCCCGCGGTAAACGGCCACTCCCGCAGGGGCCGAGGGAGCCACGGATGGCGGTTCCGGAGTTAAACGTGGTGTCGTCTCCGCCTCCGGTTCGCCCGCAGATTCCGGGACCTTCTCCAACACCACATCGTTAATTCCCAGGTTGTATCCGGCGGAGCGTTCGTCCTTTCCCGTGCAAACGAAACTGAGTCTGTGTCGTCCTCTGGTTAAAGAAAACCAGCCGAGCGGCCTGTCTTGTGCAACGTAAACCTCGGAAAGATAGTTGTGGAAAACCTCCGGACCCGGCGCCGGAACCTCGGAGGTTGCGGGCTTGCGTTTGTCCAGATTAGCCGGCTCGTCGTCCACCAAGGCCGTGTAGTCTCCATAATCAGGTCCCTTGGCAAGCAGGGCCACAAGCTCGTAGCGGCCCGCCTCCGCGATGTCGATGGGCACGTTGATTCTGGCTCCCTTGCCTTGGGCCTGGAAGAAGAGCAAGTCCTTCGCCCAATCGACTTCGCGCTGGACGGACGCTTTCCCATTCTCCGCAGTCACGTCCTGTATTGAGTCCTCCACCGCGAGCTGCGTGGCGTTGCCGAGCGGCAGGCGCTCCTCACCGTAAGGGGGTTCCGGCAGATCTTCGTTCACGCCCTTCTGGTACCAGAAGGCGACGCTGGAATAATAGTCAGGGCGTTCTTCGAAGCCGGAGCGAACCGTCCCGTCTGCGTTGTAGGTCCACCCGGCGTGCTCGATGCCCGCCCAAATCGACTTGGTGAATGGGATGGGGTCGGGAACATGCCATCGGTAAGCGCCCAGCCTTTGCCCGGGCAGTTCCCCTCCCGAAATCGGACTGCCGCTCCAGGGACCTGTGAAGTCGCGCAAGCCCCAGCCTTCACTGAAATAATCCTCGGCGCCCGTCCCATAAATCTGCGGATGCTTCGCCCCATCAACATAAAACAAGTCATCGCCTTCGCCAAACCACCCCACGCCAGTCTCAATCACGTTAAGTACGGTGCCGATATAGTGCCCGGTTCCTTGGATATTGAGGAATTCATAATTCCGGCCCGGGGTTGCAGGACGCTCCTGCCGGTAGTAGGCGTGGAAGTACGCGAGGTCATTCCGCCAGGCCGGCCACTTTTGAAAGTCGACGTGGTAGTAGAACGAACGAACCGGCCGATTTCCCTCGTTGGTCACCGTGATTTTGCAGGATTTCTGAAAAGGCATCGGCCAGTAGCTGTTTCGCGCGCGACCCAGCGAGCTGTCCTCCACCATCATGGAATTGAGGTCCATCTCCATGCCGTGTCCGACGCCGAAAAAATCACCCAAAGGCGAGTCCACGCTCGGAGTTTTCTTCCCGTCGTAGTAAGCACGCAGGCGAAGCAGGCGCGGCCAGCCATACTCGTTGTCCGCCACCGTTACCCAGATGTGGGTCACCGCGCCGGGACCGGCAAGATCAGCCATCACCAGTGTCTGGCCTGGCATGATATGCTTGCTGTCATCGTTGCTGAAGACATATCGGTTGTCGCTGGAGACTCGCCCCGCCGAGAAGTTCTTCAAGCGCGCGAGGCCGAGAGAATCAGGGAAATCATTCGTGGGCGTCTGCGCTGAAGCCATTCCCACGCAGAACAGAATAGTAACAAGCAGCAGTGACCTCATGATGTTCCTTCCCCTGGGGAGAGTTAGTGGCATCAAGCTTGACGAGCACGGAATCACACTTGCATGTTGATTGAGCAACACGCCAGCGACATAAATTGTAGCGTCGGTCTCCGACCGACGACGGCGGTCGGAGACCGCCGCTACAGCTCTGAATAGGACGTTTCGGTGATGGTCCGCTGCATGGCCAGGAAGTTCTCCATGGGCGTATCGAGCTGGACGTGATGTGTCGGGGCCAGAATCAGCCCGCCGTTCTTGCCAATCGTTTTGAGCCTTTCCTTGACCTCCCGGCGAATATCGTCAGGACTTCCGAACGGAAGGGTGTATTGCTCGTCGATGGATCCCCAGAAGCACAGCTTGTCTCCGAATTCACGTTTGATCTCCGCCGGATCCATGGAGGCCGGTTGAATCGGATTCAAAACATCTACTCCGATCTCGATCAGTTCGGGAATTATGGGAACGATCATGCCGTCGGAATGATACGCGACTTTTACCTGCGGGTTGATGGCCTTGAGTTCGGCGATGAAATTCGCCATGCGGGGTTTAAGAAATCTGCGCCAGCAGGCCGGTGAAATGATCATGGCCTTTTGCCCGCCCACATCGTCGCCGGTCCAAATCATGTCCACGCCCATTTGCACCAGTCGCTTGGCAGCGGCGAGGTGATATTGATAGGGAATCTCGAGAATCCTCTCCGCCAGTTCAGGATTGAGCGCGAAGTCCATCAACATCTGCTCCAGCCCGCGCAGGGCCCAGGCGGTTTCAAAGATCGTGGTCACCGTCACTCCCACGATCCAATATTCGTCTTTGAAGTCCCTGATCGTTCGCGCCGCGTCTTCATAAAGTTCCGCGCGGTCAGGATCCGGCGAGCGGTAAGTCCCGAGCGCCTTTGCATCGGCGAGAGGATGAGTACCCATCTCCGTGTAGCTGCCCTTGCCGAATCGCGTGGTGTACTCGCACTGCTTCCACCCCACGCCCCATTCGTCCACATAGTCGCACGGGTGCTGGTAGTAGCAATTTGCCCAGCCCACCGAGGTCAGCAGCATGTCTTCGCCGAGCGAGCGCTCAAGCGCGTAGGTGTTGCCCCCGCCATGCGGGTTGTGGACTGAGCCCTCTTGAAAACGCAATTCCGCTCGCAGCCGGTTTGCGAACTCCGGCGTAAAACTGATCTGCATCGGACATCTGTCCGCTTCCTCGTGCTCGAGGGCCATGCGTACCCTATCGCGATGTTTCATCCGCCTTCCTTCCCAGCCTTGGCACCAACTGCCAGCTCTGCGGAGCCCTTCGATCGGCAATGCGAGGGTCATACCCGAGAGTTGCGATTGCAGTCTAGCCGATCCGTCTCGTTGCACGCAACCCGTCAACCCTGAGGGAGTGAAAAGACACTAAGCTCTGTCATTCCGAGCGGAGCGAGGAATCTGCATTGGTTTGTTTTCAAAGAGATAAATGCAGATGCTCCGCTTCGCTCAGCATGACAGACGATTTCTTCACAGCTTCCATGTAACTGGGACGCGCGGAAAGCGCTGCCGTCGGTCTTGACTTCGGCTCGGTTTTGAGGTTTATGGTACGTCTGCCGGCCAACGACTTTTGTCCGCAGGCCATTTTGCCGGAGTTCATCGGTGCGGAGGCGTGAAACAACCCTCCGTATGGAAAGAGACTCGTCATCATGAATCGAAGAAAATTCGTCCAGACACTTGGTTCTTCGGCCATTTCATCAGCGTGGGCGTTAGGGGACAAGGCTGTCTTGGCCAAGGCGAATGGCGGCCTTCCAACTGCTCGAGAAGCTGGACAACCCAACGCAGTCTGGCCAAGGCCGTTCATTGTTCCGCTGCCGAAAGAAGTCGCGGGCGTCTCCCACCCCATCGTTGATTTGGGCGGAACCTGGAAACTCACTACCGCTCCTTCCGCTGACTTTTGGACCAATGATGTTGATCTTACTGCTTGGTCGGACATCACCGTCCCGGGTGAACTCGCCGCCCAGGGAATAGAGTTCGCAAGAGACGATGAATTTGCTTACAAGCGCCCGGTGGAGATTCCCGCCGAGGCAAGAGGCAAGCGAATCTTATTGCGGTTTGACGGCGTCTACAGCTACGCGCGGGTTTGGGTGAACGGGAAGTTTGTGCGAGATCATCATGGCGGGTTCACTTCGTGGGACTGTGACGTCACTGAGAACGTAACGCCCGGCCAAACCGCCTGGATTACCGTCGGAGTCACCGACCGTGCCGACGAGATCTCTTACGCAAGCAATTATGCCAAGCACTACATCGGCGGAATCCTGCGCAGTGTGAAGCTCGTGTTGTTGCCTGCCACTTACGTTTCGCGCTGGCATGTTGAGACGGATTTCGATTCTTCCTACAGGGATGCGCGTTTGAAGGTCATAGCAACGGTGGCCGTCCGCGACAGCCACGACGTTTTCTTGAACCTGCATTTGACGGACCCTGAGAGGAATCGAGTTCCCTTACATCCGGGTTTGATCGCATTTTCTGCTAACAGGTCAGAGATCTCCATCGAGACCCCGGTCCTTGCGCCGATGAAGTGGGATGCCGAGCATCCGAACCTTTACACTCTGGGAGCGGAATTGATGGTGGACAAGTCAGTGGTGGAAAAGTTGGAGAAGAGGCTTGGATTCCGCAAAGTCGAACGACGGCGGAATAAACTCTACGTGAACGGCGACCCCGTGAAGCTCCATGGTGTGTGCCGGCACGACGTTCATCCTCTGTGGGGAAGGAGGACATCGCCCGAGCAGGATGAGAAAGACGCCGTACTTCTGCGCGATGCCAACGTCAATTTCGTGCGGACTTCGCACTACCCTCCGACGGAGAGCTTCCTCGCGGCCTGCGACCGCCACGGAATTTACGTCGAAGAAGAATCCGCGGTCTGTTTTGTTCACCCCGAATGGTCGGTCATGGGTGAGCCGACCGAATCAGACCCGAAGTTTACTTCCCGCTACATGAACCAGTTTGCGGAAATGCTCGAGAGGGACAGAAGTCATCCCTGCGTCATTTTCTGGTCGTTGGGAAACGAAAGCGCCTGGGGCCCTAACTTTCAGAAAGAGCACGACTACGCAAAACAAGAGGACACCACACGGCCGATCATCTTCAGTTACCCCGAGACTGTTCCTAAGGGTACGGATTGCTACGACCTCTTCAGCTACCACTATCCTGAGGTGAGTGCGGATCTGTCGAGCAAGGAATTCCCGAAACTCAATGACGAATACGCGCACATCTCCTGCTACAACGTCGAGACCTTGCAGCGTGACCCGGGCGTCAGAAACTATTGGGGACACAGTCTGAAGCGGTTCTGGGAAAGCTGCTATGCCGCCGACGGCTGCCTGGGCGGAGCGATTTGGGGCGGCTTTGACGAAGTGTTTCTGCTGCCCGGATCACCCGTTGGCTACGGCGAATGGGGAATCGTAGACGGATGGCGCAGGCCCAAGCCGGAGCATTGGCTAACCAAAAAGGCTTATTCGCCGGTCCGCATCCTCGATGAAGACATTCGAAACGTTCCGGTTGCAGGCGCCCCTCTCACGATTCCCATCAAGAATTGGTTTAACCATACCAATCTGCATGAAATCAAGATCGTCTGGGCAGTGGGCAGGGACTCCGGCGAATCGTTCGGAGCGAACGTGGCTCCCGGCGAAGAAGGCGTCCTGCGTGTTCCTGGTCGCGATTGGAAATCGGGGGAGACTGTGAATTTGAAGTTCATCGACAAGTACGGAATGTTGGTGGACGAGTTCAACCTCAGAATCGGAGAGCGCGCGGTAACGTTCCCGGCTGAAAAGGGCCCTGCGCCCAACATCCGAGAGACCTCAAAATCGCTTACAGTTCAGGGTGCGGACTTCACTCTGGTTTTCGACAAAGTCACGGGACTGATTGCGGAAGGGACATATCGCGGCCAGCGGATCATCGAAAGTGGGCCCGTCGTTAGCCTTGGATCGCTCGCACTGCCTCCCTGGTGGTTGACCAGCCTGACTTACTCGACAACCTCGGACGCCGCGATCATAAAGACCGCGGGAGTTTACATGGCCCTGCGCGGAGGGGGCGATGATCTGGGGGCGGAATTCGAGATCCGGGTTGATGGCCAAGGACTGATCACCGTCGAGTACCAATTGCTCGGCCAGCGCAAGGGCATGAGTGAGGTGGGACTCGCATTCACGCTTCCCAGTTCAATCGACCGGCTCACCTGGGACCGAAAAGGCCTGTGGTCAGCTTACCCTCCGGACCACATTGGCCGCCCGCAAGGGACGGCGATGAAGAATCCCGGCGGACCGGCAGAAACTTACCGTAGCGCTCCACAGGGGCCGTGGTCACAAGACTCCAAGAACTTCTTCCTTTTCGGTCCCGACGACCGTGGCGGCCGCGGCACGAACGATTTCCGCAGCCTGAAAGAGAACATCTGGCGCGCATCTTGCGTTCTTGGGGAAACCGGGGTGCGCGTCAGGGCAGAGTCCGGCGGCCAGGCGGCAGTGCGGGCAGAGGTTTTGCAGGATGGCAAGGTTCGCCTTCATATTCTCAACCTGTGGGGCTACCCGGACTTGAAATGGGGGAACTATGACAAGCCCCTTGCCTTCGACTCAGGCTACAAGAACAGTGTGCAACTGCGCCTGACAGATTCCGAGGAAAGTGAGAAGGTGTGAAGAAATTCAGAAGGTGTCATCCTGAGCGAGGCGAAGGATCTCTGCAGTTGTTCGTAAATCGTTGGACCCCAAGAAACTACGGAGATCCTTCGCTTCGCTCAGGATGACAACCGTTTCGATTTTGTCGCAGCGTCTCACGCCCTGGGCTGCCCTATGCCGTCCCTGCCGGGGCTAGAAACCGGCGACCTCGGCAGGCTGATTTGGAGGATCAACTTATGTTACAGCACACTAAAGGGGATGACTTATGACGAAGCTCGCTCGAATACTTACTGCCGTTTCTATGGGACTCTTGCTTCTTGTTGGTTTTGGCAGAGGGGAAGAAGGCGAAGCTCCGCTCGGATCGGGATGGATTGGCGCTCACTCCGCCCATGGGCTGGTATCCCTGGAATGAGTTCGGCCAGGAGCCACAGAATGAGAAACTGATCAAGGAGACGGTCGAAGCGCTGGTCCGCAGCGGCATGAAAGAGGCCGGTTACAACTACATCGGCCCGGACGAGGGCATCTGTTTTTCTCGCAACGTGAGCGGCAAGCTCACTCCTAATCTCGCCCGTTATCCCAGCGGCCTGCGAGGCCTGGGCGACTACGTCCACCAGCAGGGGCTGAAATACGCCCTTTATACGGATGCCGGAACCCGTACCTGCAGCAAGGCCATGCCGGGAACCAAGGACCATGAATTCGAGGATATGAAGGCCTTCGCGGAGTGGCGCGCGGATTACGTCAAGGTGGACTGGTGCAACACGACCGGGCAGACCCCCGATTCGACTTATCCCAAACTCCGCGACGCCCAACTGGCGGCCGGGCGGCCTATCGTTTTCAGCCTGTGTTCATGGGGGCAGGGAGAGCCCTGGAAGTGGGCTGCATCGGTCGGGCATCTTTGGCGGACCACCGCAGACATCTGCGGGCCCGGGAAGGCCAGTTGGACCGCGGCGATGAAAAATGTCGAAGCCAACGAAAAGCTCTTCGCATCGGCCGGTCCCGGCCATTGGAACGACCCCGACATGATGATTACCGGAATGAGCGGTATGAGTGAAGTGCAGAATCGAAGCTTGTTCAGCCTATGGTGCATGATGGCTTCGCCCCTCATGGCGGGAAACGATCTGCGGAGTATGACCGAGTCCACCATCAAGATTCTCACCAATCGCGAGGCGATCGGAATCAATCAGGACCCCTTGGGCATTCAGGGGCGGATCGTGCGTAAAGATGGTGCGGCGGAAATCTGGGCCGGCAAGCGGCTGTTCGATGGCAGTCAAGCCGTGCTCGTGTTCAATCCCGGCGACGCCCCGGCGCAGGTGCAAGTAACCCCGGGCGACGCGGGATTTGAGGAATCGGCCTCACTCTACGTGCGCGATCTGTGGACGCATCAAACCTCGGGGCCGCGCGCGGGAACCATCCGTGTCACGGTTGCCCCCAAGGATGTAGCCCTGCTTCGCATTTCGAAGACGAGTTCCTTTCCCCTGCCGCCGATTATTGTGGCGGACTCGTATCGAGTGGTTTTCCACGCCACGGGCAATTCCGCTCAGAAGCTCACGCAGGCGATTACCGCCAAGAACAATGGCAGCAGCGAACTGCCGCTGTGGACAGTGAGCCCGGGGCTACCCTCCTGGTTGTCCGTTACGGTGACCCCAAGCGGCAAGACGCAGACGTTTTCCAACAAGGTTTCTGTCGCGGGACTTGGCAGGGGCCGTTACCACGCCGTCGTGAAAGCCGACAACCGCGAGCCCATCTCAGGGCGTCCAATGTCCGCGCTCTATTACGATGTTGACCTGGAAGTAAGGTAAGATGCGCATAGAAAGGAGCATGACCCTCCCATGGCGATAACTTCGATTGAAATTCGCGTTTGCAGGAATTCCCGCGAAAGCATGTCGGACCGAGAGATGAGAGCGGGAGGGAAATCGACTTTCGATTTCCTTGTGGTCTCCATGAAAACTAGCGAGGGAATCGACGGCACGTCATTCGGCTTTGCTGGTCGCGGAGCAGAGATGGCCGGCGAAGTTGCAGCTTCCGCCCTCAAGCCATTTTTCCTGGGGAAAGATCCGTGGGCGCGGGAGAAGCATTGGCAGGATTTTCGGACGTATGACCGTTGGTGGAATCACGTTCCCATTTATTCTTACGGCCCATTCGACATCTGTCTCTACGACATTGCCGCCAAGGCCGCAGGCTTGCCGCTTTACAAACTCCTGGGCACTTACCGGGAAAAGGTGCCCACCTACGCCAGTTCCTTTGTTCTGCCCACTCCTGATGACTATGCACGGCAGGCGCTCGAAGTGAAGGCCCGTGGATGGCATGCCTATAAGCTCCACCCGCCGGGAAAGGTCGAATTCGACTTGCAGGCGTATCGTGCCTGCCGCGAGGCCGTGGGGCCAGAGTTCAAGCTGATGGCCGATCCGGTGGCGGCCTACTCTCACCAGGAAGCTCTGCGGGTAGGGCGCGAACTCGAGCGTCTCAACTACTACTGGCTCGAGGAACCCCTCTTCGATGTGGATTTTCACGGCCTGCGAAAGCTGACCGCCTCACTGGATATTCCCATTATCGGCACGGAGGTTCTGGCAGGCTCCCACTACTCGACGGCCGAGTGCATTTCCACCGGAGTCGTGGACATGGTCCGCACCGATGTGTCGTGGAAGGGAGGCATCACTCCAGTCATGAAAACGGCCCACCTGGCGGAATCCTTCGGCGTCAAATGCGAACTGCACACCACCATTTATCATCCCCTGGAAGTCGTGAACCTGCATTGCTGCTGCGCCATCTCCAACTGCGAGTTTTTTGAACTGCTCTACCCCTTGTCCTATATGGATTTCGGCATGACCAACAAATTGCAGATTGACGCCGAAGGCTACGCGCATCCCCCCGAAACGCCCGGAACCGGCGTCGACTTCGATTGGAGCTTCATCGACCGTTGCACGATTAAGAAGCTGTAGGCACTGCCCCTGCTCTGAAATGCGCTATCATTCCGAAATTGCCTGTCATTACGAGCGTGGGCAAGGTTCAAGGTTTAGGTGGATGCGGCTCGAAGCAAACATCGAGCCAGAGTTCGAGGGTAAGGTCATGACGACTTTGATTTGCCAAGCAAGGACGCAATTCTTTCTGGAAACGTTCACATAGCAACTCGCGACTGAGATGGAGACTTCCTGCGAGGAAGGCAACGTCATCGCGATCCTTAGGGCTGTTTCTCTCCAGCTTCGACAAAATCAAGTCGTAGGGGTCGAGTGCGTAGAGACGCAAGTTTTCGTACCGGCCAGGATAGATTTCGGAGAGCCGCTCGGCATAGTCTTCCGGCAAAGAAACCGACGGCACATGCTGTAGGTGCACCTTGCACTTCTTCGCCAGCGTGGAGTCAGGGCCCGCCCACCTCTGAAGGTCGTCGATGGAGGAATACGGTAGAACCGCATAGTAGTCAATATCGGCCGTTGGCCGCGGCAGTCCATAAAACATGCTGACCACGAACCCGCCGATGCAATGCACGTGAACCTGGTCGCGGAGAATTCCGTCGAGTTCTTCCAGGAACTCGTCCCAAGGAGATGGGGGCGTCGAGTCACGGTCAGCCGGCATATTGCAGGTGCTCCGGTCGCAGGTCGGAGAGCAAATTCCAGTGTTGTGCCGCTTCCGGCCGGTTTTGCGCGAGCCACTGCCGCTCCCGATCGTTGCGGGGAGGCCGATAGAAGTAATCTTCGCGCGCCAGCCGGCTGCGGTCGAGCCACGATTCCAGTTGGGCGAGCGCTTGGGTCCGCTCGGGTTCGGCCGTTCGCGCGGAAAGCTGGCGGGCAAGATTGACCACGAATCCCAAACGATTTTGGAGGTCAAACTTCTTCGCCTCCACCACCAGCCAGGTAAGATCCATGTGCCAGTAACGCAGCAGCAGCCAGGGCAACGCTTCTGCCGCCCTCCCCTCCAGACTCACTTGCGCGAGAGCCGTAAGTAGAACCTCTCCAGGGTGCTTGCTTCTCACCCGGGTGCGTACATAAGCAAATCCCGGGTAGTCGAGCTTAGCGAGGTCCTCCATCAGCCGTTGCGCGTCTACCCTTTTGGACGGATTGAACGCCGCAGGCACCGGCAGTTCCACAGGCGGAAGTCCATAGCCCGCAACGACCTTACGCGCCAAAGCGGGCGTGAGTCGGCGCTTTCCTTTCTCCAGCATGGCCAGATAAGGTTGGGACACACCCAGGCGTCCGGCCGCTTCCACCTGGCCCCAGCCGTGCCTCCGCCGCTCCGCTTTCAAATCCCGCGTTCTCATCGCGAGTTCAGTATATAACAATTTGTAATAAGTCAAGACCTTTTGGAGACGTGAATCGCAGATCTCGGCTCGCGCCAGCCCGCGATTCGTAAAGACTGGCCGACTAATCGTCACTGACGGCAGACGGTGCTTGAAAGACAAGCACGGCTGTCCTGTTGCTCGCTTCATCGCGGCCCAGGGGAGGCATACGGTTCGACACTTTACGCCTTCGTGCCGCGCGCGCCGGGCCTCTGCCCTAGCCTCTAGAACGCGCCATGGCACGGCAAGCGGACGCGCCGCGACTCGCGCAGGAGTTCCGCTGCAATCGCAAGGCGCGCCGCCTTTGCCGCCCTGCTGCTTCCACGCAGAGCGGCATGGCCGTGTGCTCCTGATTTTTCAACGCAGGCTCAAGCGCCCGGGATACCCCCCACCGACCGGTATCGCCAGATAGCCGCGATACTCGCCGGTGCTTTTCTCCACCGCCAAACCTGTAATCTCCCCGCGAGAGTTGATAGCGCATGCGGTTTGCAGTTGCAGGGGAGAATTGGCAGGAATCAGAGTGTTGAGGTCGGTCTGCACCCCGTTCACGACCACGAAGGCGCGCAGAACTGAAAATGTCGCATCCAGCGAGACCCCACCCACCTCGCCCGCGTCGTTGATGGATAGGGCGGCACTGTAGGTATCCCCCGGGAGCGGGGGCACGTCCTGCATTCCGGTGCGTTGGCTCCAGACGAAGCCGTGAAACACGGCATCGCCGGCCAAGTCTGATACGCCCACAACCTGGCCCCGATTATTTATATTATGGGCCTGGTTTCCGAACGCGCCACCCAGGCTGCCGAGGTCGGTTGCGGCGCCATTCTCATCCCAGAGCAGGGCGTGGACCGGTGCAAGATATAAACCGTTGATCGTGTTGAAGGTCGAGCAAGCTCCCGATGCGCCGGCCACCTGGCCGGAGTCGTTGATCGCTATAGCGAATCCGTCCGGATCGCCGCCGTAGGTCGGGAGTTCTTCGATGCGGCCGTTCTTCCAAACCACAGGCTTATCCTGCAACACCTGATATTGGCCCTGGGCGGGACTATAAGGTGGGCAGGTCGAGTCGGGCGTCGTGTTCTCCGCGTTGCCGGCCACTTCGCCTCGATTGTTGATCATACTGGCCGCCGCGTTGTAGCCTCCCAGCGTGGAGAGCGGATTCATAGAGCCGTGTTCCCACAAAAAGCCTAGACATGTACCCGACGACGGGGCTCCGGATGCCTTGAAGCCGCAGAAATCTTCGCCGTTCGGGTCTGAGTCAGAGGTTTCGGCCGCACCCACGACTTGGCCGATGGCATTCGGTGAGTTATAAACTGAGCTGGCCAACCCTCCCAGAGTGCCGAGATCTCTCTTGAATGGGCCCTGCCAGAGGGTCGCGTGCCAGTTTCCGTCAGCCAGGCTCGCCTCCCCGCCGGCCAGACCGTTGTTGTTCACATAGAACGCCTGGCTATACGTCCCGCCTAGCGTGCCGAGCTCGATAACCGTGTAGCGAGGACTGTGTAAGTCCTCCTGAGCCGTTAATCTGGCTGGTGGCGCCAGCAAACCGAGCATGCCCAGCGATATAACGAGTGACCTGAGTTTCATGTTGCCTCCTTTTAGGGATCTTTCGGGCGAGCATCCGGCCTGTAACAGGTCCGAGTTTCGCAGCCCCGAAAGTCTGCGGCCCTTGCTCTAAGAGAGTGAGCCGCAGGCTTCGAACAGCCTGAAGTCTGCGCTGCCTGACCTTCACTGCCCGATTTTGTCCCTCTATTCCTAGTAACGGAAAATCAAGACAAAAACTGGAACCTGCGTGGAGGAATTCTTCGCATGGTCGTCCGGCGGCGCTGAAGGGTCGGGGCGGTTGGTAGTGTCTCTTTTTGGCGTAGCGGCGGCTTTACGCCGCCATATGGCGAGGTAAACTCGCCGCTACAGGCCGGCTTGGCGGGTAGATAACTCTAGCTGCGGTGTGCTATCCTCTATGCCTATCAGGGTTCGAACTCCGGTACATCAAGGGCTGTATGAGCGGGCCGCCGACACACGGGATAACCCAGTTGCTTCAGGCTTGGGGCAAAGGTGACGAGCAGGCGCTGGAGGAGTTAACGCCTCTCGTTTACCGGGAGTTGCACCAAGCCGCTCACCGTTATATGGCCCGCCAGGCGCCGGACCACACTCTCCAGACCACGGCGCTGGTGAATGAGGTTTACCTGCGGCTGGTGGATGTCCGCGAGGTGACTTGGCAAAACCGCGCCCATTTTCTTGCGGTCTGCGCCAAGCTGATGCGGCGCATTCTCATCGATTTGGCCCGTTCCCGGCGAGCTTCGAAGCGTGGCGGGGAGGCCCAAACGGTCTCTTTGGATGAGGACCTGATCGTGTCTCAAGAACCGCGCGCCGATTTGCTGGCCCTTGACGATGCCCTGAACCATCTGGGCGCCCTTGACCTGCGCAAGAGTCAGGTGGTGGAACTTCGCTTTTTTGGCGGTTTGACGGTGGATGAAACAGCCGAAGTGCTGAAGGTTTCTCCGGACACCGTTTTGCGGGACTGGAGGCTGGCAAAAGACTGGCTGGTACGCGAACTGAGCAGGGAGCCGCAATGACGCCTGCTCGCTTTCAGGAAGTCGAGCGATTGTACCACCTGGCTCTTGAGCGCCCGGAGAATGAGCGGAATGCCTTCCTGAGAGAAGCCTCGGCGGATGATCAGTCTCTGCTCCAAGAAGTTGAATCCTTGCTCGCCCATCACCTCAAAGGCGAAAACTTCCTGCAAGCACCCGCGCTGGAGCTGGCGGCAAAAGTATTTGCCGGAGCGCCAGACCCGCCACGCGAATCGGGGGAAACTGACCCCCTCATGGTCGGCAAAACGGTTACGCACTACTGCATCGTGGACAAGTTGGGGGGCGGCGGGATGGGCGTTGTCTACAAGGCCCGGGACGCGCGCCTGCGCCGTTTCGTAGCTCTCAAGTTTCTTCCCGACGAGGTCGCCCGGGACTCCCAGGCTCTCAGCCGCTTCGAGCGAGAGGCGCGGGCCGCTTCTGCTCTGAACCACCCCGACATCTGCACGATTTACGACATCGGTGAGCACGAAGGGCGCGCCTTCATTGTTATGGAGCATCTGGAAGGCGTGACGCTGAAGGAGCGGCTTGTAGGGTCGGGCCGCGTGCCCGCCCAGCCAGGACGACCACGAGGGTCGCCCCTACCGATGGACCTGCTGTTGGGGTTGGCGATCGAGATTGCCGACGGGCTCGATGCCGCTCACGCCAAAGGCATCGTCCACCGGGATATCAAACCGGCAAATATTTTTGTCACCGAGCGGGGCCACGCCAAAATTCTCGACTTCGGACTGGCCAAGCGGGTGTTTCCCGCCATCCCCGGCCGCGAAGCCAGGGGCCGCGAGCGTGTCCCGAGCGCAGCGGAGGAGCCCAATAGGCCAAGCGAGGTCGCAACTGCAAGCCTCCTCGAGGATTCGATCAGCACCGAGGGTGCGGCGATCGGGACCTTGGCTTACATGTCGCCGGAACAAGCGCGGGGCGAAGAGTTGGACACCCGCACAGACCTGTTCAGCTTCGGCGCCGTGCTCTACGAGATGGGCACGGGACAGCAGGCGTTCCAAGGCAGCAGCACCGCTGCAATCTTCGCTGCCATTCTCACCCAGAGCCCGGCGCCGGCGTCGCGCCTCAATCCCGCTCTGCCGGCGAATCTGGAAGAAATCATCGGCAAGGCCCTGGAGAGGGACCGTGACCGGCGTTACCAGCATGCCTCGGAAATTCGCACCGACCTTGAACGGTTGAAGCGGGAAAGGGACACTGCGCAAGCCGCGGCCATGGTTCGCCCTGTGGCCCCCAGGGCCTGGTGGTGGGCAGCCGCAGTGCTGCTGGCGGCGCTGGCGGCGGGCGGCTACTTCTACGCTCACCATGCGCCAAGGCTCACGGACAAGGACACGATTGTCCTCGCCGATTTCTCCAATACGACCGGCGACTCCGTGTTTGACGGGACCCTTCGCCAAGGCCTGGCCGTACAGCTTGAACAGTCGCCCTTTCTCAAAACAATGGATGACGCGCAGGTGCAGGGCGTTCTTCGCCGCATGAATCTTCCGCTGGGCGCCCGAATTACCATTCCCATCGCGCACGAAATCTGCGTCCGGGAGGGAGCTTCAGCCACCATCGAGGGCACCATCGCCAGCCTGGGGAGAAACTACGTCATCACGCTCCAGGCGATCGCTTGCCAGGATGGCGCAACGCTCGCCCGTGAGCAGATCCAGGCGCCAGACAAAGAGCACGTGTTGAACGCGGTCGGGACTGCCGCGACGGCCCTGCGCGGCAAGCTGGGAGAATCCCTCAACTCGATCGAGAAGCTGAATCGTCCCCTGGAACAGGCCACTACTTCTTCGCTGGAGGCTCTTCAGGACTACACCGAAGGTATGTCCGAGATGGAGCAGGGCCGCTTCCTTCCCGCTGTGCCGTTATTTGAGCGCGCCATCGCCCTCGACCGGAATTTCGCCATGGCTTACGAATTCGTGAGCGTAGCATTCGACAATGCCGGAGATTTGGCCATGAGTCGAGAGTACTCAAGAAAGGCTTTCGCTTTGATCGACCGGGTCTCCGAACGCGAACGCAGTAGCATAGCGGGATCCTATTACGGAGACAATGGCGAGCTGGACAAGGAAACGGAAGCCTTTCGAATGGGTATCCGCAACTACCCCCGATGGTGGGGATTCCATAATAATTTGAGCGAGTGCTACATAGAACAGGGCCAATACGAAGAGGGGTTGCGCGAAGGCCTGGAAGCGGCTCGCTTGCAGCCCAAGGTTGAGCCTCCCTATCGGCGTCAACTGGACGCCTACATGTGCCTGAATCGGTTTGCCGAGGCCCGGCAGTTAGCGGAAAAACTGCGACAGTCGGGGCTCGGCGGTGCGAGGATTCACCAGCGCTTCCTTGAACTTGCATACGTGGATAACGATAGGACGGCCATCGACCGGGCGACCCAATGGTTCGCAGGCAAGCCGGAGGAGTACCTCAGTTTTGGGTTACAAGCGGCCAATCGGAACGTCCTCGGCAAGCGTCGCGAATCGCACGAACTGTTCCAGCGAGCCGCTGATAAGGCTCGTCATCTGGGGCTCCACAATGTCGCCTCCGAATTCGACGAAGCCGATGCGCAGGCTGACGCGCTGATGGGCAATTGTCAGTCCGTGCGCCGCTTGGGGCGTCCTGGCCTGGCCCTGGCGTTCTGTGGCGATGCTGCCCAGGCGGAGAAACTGGCGGCAGAGACTTCGAAGCTTTTTCCAAACGGAACCATCTGGAATGCGGTGCAACTTCCTCAGATGCGCGCTGCAATCGCCATCAGGCGCGACCAACCGGCCAAGGGCGTGGAACTGCTGACATCCGCCTCGCCCTACGAGAGCGCTCACTTCGGGGCGGTTTACTTGCGCGGCTTGGCTTACCTGCGTCTGAATAAGGGCGTGGAGGCAGCGGCAGAGTTCCAGAAGATTGTCGATCACAAGGGCGCCAATTGGGGCAGTGGCTGGCGGCACCCGTATTGGGGGCAGTTCTATGCGCTCTCCTGCCTGGGCGTTGCGCGCGGCTGGGCGCTTGCGGGCGACACGGCGAGAGCCAGAAGGGCGTTCGAAGACTTCCTCGCATTGTGGAAGGATGCCGACCCGGACGTCCCGATCCTCAAGCAAGCCAAGACGGAATACGCCAAGCTGAATTAGAATGAGCCGAATCGCCAGAGGGAATTCTAGCGGCGCGGTTGTTGGCTCTGCCCGGTGGCCGCCCCGTGGAGTTTTACCTCGACTTTCTGGTCGAGGCTATCGTAGTAATCCTTCAAAATCTTAATCACTTCCGGCCGGGAGAACTCCGAGGGGACAGGCTTTCCTTCGCTCATCAACTTCCGCAGCATCGTCCCTGATAAAAGCAAACGAGCCCCTCCCTTGTAGTTCCCGTCGGCATCGATGACGGCCTTGCTCTCGTGGGGGCAGGTCTTCATTGACGCCATGCTGCCGCATTCATAGCAATAGAACGTCCAATCCATGCACAAGGGCCGCAAAAGCAGGGCATCGGAAGGGATGTCGTTGAAGATCTTCTGGGAGTCGAAGGGCCCATAGTAATCGCCCACGCCGGCGTGGTCGCGTCCCACGATGAGGTGAGTGCAGCCGTAATTCTGCCGGAACACAGCGTGCAGCAGCGCCTCGCGCGGCCCGGCGTAGCGCATTTCCATGGGGTAGCCGCCCTGGATTACCCGGTCTTTGCGGAAGTACTTATTGACCAGCGCGTCGATGGCTTTGACGCGCACTTCGGCCGGGATGTCGCCGGGTTTGAGCTTGCCCACAAGTTGGTGAATGTAGACCCCGTCGCAGACCTCGATGGCGATCCATGCCAGGTACGCGTGCGAGTTGTGCATGGGGTTGCGGAGTTGCAGAGCGGCCACGGTGTTCCAGCCGCGTTCCTCGAAAGCCTTGCGGGCTTCCGCAGGCCGCTGGTAGATACCCTTGAACATTTCCGGGTAGTAGGATTCCGAAAGCACTTTGACAGGGCCGGCAAGATTCACCGGTCCCTGCTCCATTACTTTCTGTACGCCGGGGTGAGCAGGGTCGGTAGTGCGGAACACTCGCTTACACTCGAACTCCTTGTCGATGGAGTATTTTTCGGTCACCCTCATGGTGCCCATGATGGATTCAGTTTCAATGTCCCATAGCGCCACCTCGTCGCCAATCGCAATGGAATCGGCCAGGGCTTGAGTGGCCGAGAGGGTAATCGGTATGGGCCAGAAGAGGCCTTTCCGGCTGGGCAGGCTGTAGGTTTCACAACACCCGTGCCAGTCGTCCCTTCCCATAAATCCTTCCAGAGGCGTAAATGCACCGATGCCCATCATGATCAGGTCGCTGGTCTCGCGGCTGGTCATTGGAACTTTTGTTAGGGATTGTGCTTTCGCGGTCTCCTCTTGAAGTTGCCGCCCCTCTACCAGAAGAGGATTGAGTTTTTGACTGCCGTGCGGAGAAATCAGATTGCTCATTCGTAACCTCCCGAACGTAGAACCACGACATTCCTTCGAAAGGCACACCCTGCTGCGCAAGATATTCGTGGTCTTCGCCACCAAAGCCCGGCAGTGACTGCCTTATTCTGAAGCAACCAACCGCAACCGGCGAAGAGAATTATCGTATCACAGCGCGGCGGAGCCGCAACCAAATGCAGATTCTTCGCTTCGCTCAGAATGACATGTCATCCTGTCAGAATGACATTTCATCCTGTCAGAATGACATTTCATCCTGTCAGAATGACATTTCAACTTGTCAGAATGACATGTCATCCTGAGCGAAGCGAAGGATCTGCTTTTCTTCGCGCGCCGCGGCGCGGTGCGTTTCTACAGGAGTTTCAACCCGAGGTAAAGCAAGGTGGTGGCCAGGATCGGGCGGAGGATCTTCTCCGGAAAGCGGGCGCTCAACTTGCTGCCGATCCACACACCAGGCAGGGATCCGACCAGCAGGCCTGCGAGTAGCTTGTAATTAATCGTACCCAGCCCCGCATGGCCGATGGCGGAGACTCCGACGAGGAAGAGGGCGTGGAAGATGTCGGAGCCTACAAGCTTTTTAAGAGGAGTTGCCGGATAGAGGAACGCCAGGCTGGCGATGATCAGGGTGCCGCTGCCCACCGATGTGATGCTCACCAGAAAACCCACCACTAACCCAACCAGCGAAGTCAGCCACCAGGGTCCATGCGAGACTTGCTCCTGAGTCGGCGAGTGCAGAAATCTTCCCACAAGCGTTCGCGCGTAGAGCGCCATGGCCACGCACACCAAGGCCACGCCCAGAACTGCTACAACCACTTTGTCCTCATCCTGGACGCCGGCGCGTCGCAGAATCGCCAACAGCCCGAGGCCGGCGAGTGCGCCGGGAATGCTGCCCATCGCCAGACGCTTGACGATTCTATTGTCGACGGTATGCTGCCGGATGTGAACGACGGAGCCGACGCTCTTGGTGAGTGCGTTCCAAACCAGATCGGTCCCGACGGCCAGAGACGGGCGTGCGATGCCCAACAGGATCAGCGCCGGGGTCATCAACGCGCCCCCGCCCATCCCGGTCAATCCAACCATGAATCCTACAACCAGCCCAAGCGCGATGACCTTGATGTCCATGCCTTACCTCATTATTATTCCTCCTCACCAAAGGAGTTTCAACCCCAACTGAATCTGCCGCGAACTGGTCGAGGTCGATGTGATCACGCCGGCCGTCGGTGAAGGACCCCCCGTCGCCGCAGTGAACACAACAGGATTCGGCGTGTTGAGGTTCACGCGGTTGGGCAGGTTGAAGAATTCGGCCCTGAATTGCAGATTCAACCGCTCCGAAAGCGAAATCTTCTTCGCCAGGGACAGGTCTGTTCCCGCGAGTGCCGGCCCCCCCAAGAAGTTGCGTGGCGCGTTGCCGTATGTGCCCGCGAGCGGGGGGATGAAGGCCGCCGTATTGAAGTAATGATCGGGGCCGCCCAGGATAAGCCGTCCTGCGAAGTTCGGATCCATGGAGGGCCTGACCGGATTGCGGCTGTCGCCGTCGTTCGCAGGGTTGTAGGACATTTGTGGTGTGAACGGGAGGCCGGATTGCAAAGTCTCGATTCCGCTGAGCTGCCAATTTCCCATGAGGCGCTCCGCCCAGCGGTTCCCTTGAACAGACTTGGCGCGTGCAAACGGGAGGTCGTACGTGGCATTGATGACGGCTGCGTGCCGGATGTCGAAAGATCCCCGGCCATAGTCCAGCCGAGGGAGCAGGGGCAATGCGGCGAACGCCGGGGAATTCGTCGCGACGCTGGTATTCAAGCTGTCACCGTCGTCGAGTACCTTCGAGTATGTGTAGACGGCGCGGAGTGCGAACCCGTGACTGAAGTGGCGTCGGGCGTCCACCTGAAGTGCGTTGTAGGAACTAACGCCCTCGGAGAACCAATGTGTCGAATTCGTCAAGGCGCTGTTGGCGAGCGGCGCGTTGGCTGGATTGTACCATGTCCCCGCGGGATAGCCTGCGGGGCACGGCGATGCCGGGCATATCGTCGGGAACGGCACGTTGGCGTCGATCGAGAGGATTTCGTGATAGCCATGCGACCCGATGTAACCCACACTCAGCGTGGTGCTGGGGGAAAGCTGCTGTTCGATTTTCAGCGTATAAGATTCAACCGTGGGCGTCTGTAGGTTGGGCTGCACGCCGCTGGGGACGATCTTCGCACCCGAGTACAACGCATCGGGCGCGATGCTTGAAAATGCCAAACTCTTGGCCGCAAAGACAGTGTTGAAGGGAGCGACCTGGTCCAATCGATAATCTAAGGCGTCGTTCAACGCATAATATAGACCGAACCCGGCATGGACCACCGTTTTCTTCGAGCCGAAGGGCGACCAGGCAACTCCCACCCGGGGTGCGGGCAGAAACTTCGCGTTGTTCGCGGAGAAGGCTGAATGGCCAGTCAACGGCTGAGTTTCCAGCACGCTATTTCCATCGAAGACATAGTTCGACGCACGTCCCCAGGCCTCGTTCCAACCGTTGGTAAACTCGCCGCGGAATCCAAGCCGAATTTCCAGACTCGGCTTCAGCTTGATCGCGTCTTGGGCAAAAAAGGCTCCTTCCAGCGAACGCCAGGACAAGGGGGTGTAGGACGGCGCGTAGGTGTATGTACTCACCGTGCCTTTTAGGAAAGTTTGCAGGCTCGAGAACGAAGCCTGACCGTATTGATCCTGGATGAGGTTGTCGTTCGACTGGATTCGCTCGAACCAGCCACCCAGACTCAGCAGATGGCGGCCATGAGTGAGCGAGACCTCATCATGGACGGTGAAAAGGTTGCGCGCCTCAGAGAGGTTGCTTCCCGCGTTCGTGCCGGCGTTGGTGAGCTGTGATGCCCCATTGAGCGTCGTACCCCCGCCGATCACCAGGGTTCCAACGGGCTGCCCGGCATGAATCCAACCTCCGGGTACTGAGGCCGCCGGCCCGGAGACTCCGCTGTTGAAATAGAAGCCTCCGCGAGAGAACCCGACCGTCGCTTTGTTGAGCAAGCCGGATGAAAAGACGTGTGTCTCGCTCAAGCTCGCCACCTGCTCCCGCAAGAAAACTTCAGACCAACTGAACGGGTTGCTCGTCGGCGTATGGGCTCCGCTGTCATCCCCTGTGTAAACGGCGACGAGGGAATCCTTATCCGAGAAGTTTTCGTCGAACCTCGCCGTTCCAAAATCCTCCCGAATGTGCTGCAAGGGATTGCTGAAAGCCTCCGCGATTCCACTTTGTGCTCCGGTCGAAGTCAGAAGCTCCGGCCCATTGGCCACGGGCCACAGAGCCAGCAGCGGCTGAATACCGTCCGCCGCCGCTGCACGAGAGGCGGCATCCGGCACGAGCGTAACGTCGCTCAGGCCGAGCACCTGCCGGAATCCTTCGTAGTTTCCAAAAAGGAATGCCTTGTTCTTTTTGACAGGGCCGCCCACCGAGCCTCCGAACATATTCCGGCGAAATGGCGGAATGTTCGCCCCGTCAAAGAAATTCCGGGCGTCCAGGGCGCTATTGCGCAGGAACTCGTAAATATCGCCATGGATCTGATTTGTGCCGGAGGTCGTCACGATGTTGATCTGAGCGCCGGGGCGCTTGCCGTATTCAGCGCCGTAGGTTTCTCCGACGACGGCGAATTCACGCACCGCGTCAACACCCAGAAGCTGGCCGCTTGCCCCTCCCGGAGTGTTGTTGATTTCAGAGGCACTCGTGAATTCCACCCCGTTCAGGAGAAACAGATTCTCTTGCGGACGGCGGCCCGAAACTGCAAACATGTTCCCAACCACCGAGTTCGATGTGCCCACGCCACCGGCCCGCTGCGAGGTGTAGTTGACCGCGCCGGGGTTCAAGGTAAGCAATTGGTCGTAGCTGCGTCCATTCAGCGGCAGGTCTTTCACCTGGCGTCCGCTCACGAGTCCTGACGCATCGGCGGTGCTCACCTCGGCTCGGAAGGGGGCCGCCTCGACCTGAATGGCCTCACGGACCTTAGCGAGAGGCAGCGTCAAATCAACGGTGGTGTGCTGGCCCAGCACGAGTGAGACGTTCCGCTTGGCCTGTGAAAAGCCTGCCGCGTCGGCGGTGACCTCGTATGACCCGACCTCGAGCAATGCAGCCTCGAACCGGCCGGAGTCGTCCGAGAGCGCGCTGCGAGCCGCACCGGTTTCTGTGTTGATGATTTTGACTGCGGCGTGAGGGATTGCGCTCCCCGTCGCATCCGTGACACTTCCAGATATCGAGGCCTCTCCTTGAGCTCGAGCGGCTGATGCCACCATGAAGAACAATGCGGCAACCAGCGTCAACTGCAGCCACCTCGCGCGCGCCAATCGCTGCTTCCGTTCCTGGGATTGCTTCAACGCTCTCCATATGGAATTTTTATCCGTAGTCCGGTTTGCTGCGTTCACGACATTCTCTCCTTTGGTTATTCTTCGGCTGAGAGCCGATACTGCAGTTCAGCCAAGATCGGCTCCACCGAAAAACAGCCTGCCTATTTTTCCCCACTGGGCGCTACAAGTCAGCACAGGTTCGGCCGCAGGTGGAAGTGTGTCTATTTGCCCTATCAAAATGGTAGCGTATAAGAGATCCGTGACCGCTGTCAACAGAAAATATAACTAAGTCTATCGGATCGATTGACTAACTAGCAACGGCACAACTCTGGAGCGCCCGGCGGCGCGCGAAGACAAGCAGATCCTTCGCTTCGCTCAGGATGACATGCGCTTGGCTCAGGATGACATGTCATTGCGCGCGAAGCTAACGGGCTCAGGATGACATGTCATTCTGAGCGAAGCGAAGAATCTGCATTGGGTTGCGGCTTTGCTGCGCTGTATCACGACCCAGACAAAGAGTCTCTTGACATTAGCCGGCGAAAACCTTAGTAAGTAGATAGATTTATGAGGATTTCAAAGAAGGGCCTTTATGCGCTGGAGGCAATGATCAGACTGGCGCGAAACTATCCCGAACCGACGAAGATCTCCAACATTGCGGCCGCCGAAGACATTCCGCAGAAGTTCCTGGAGTTGATCCTCCTCGATCTGAAGAGGGCGCGCTTCGTCGACAGCCTGCGAGGCGCGCAAGGAGGATACTTGCTGCGGAGGCCTCCCCGGGAGATTTTCCTGGGCGAGATCATCCGAACCATTGATGGGCCGCTGGCTCCGATTGCGGATAACGAGTCTTTGAAACGGCTGGTGAAGTACGATAAAAAGCACAGCGCTCTTTACCAGGTGTTTCTTGACGTTCGTGACGCGGCCGCTAAGATTCTGGACCACACCTCTTTGGCGCAATTGACGGTCCGTCCAGGCGGATCATCCCGCTCATGAAGGCTCCGGGTCCTGCTATGGGCCGTTGCTGGCTGGATCTGAGTCCTCCCTTAAGTCTTCCTAACCGTGTCTGCAACGAATCTTCCGCCAACGGTTTAGAGCGACAACTCACCCTTGCGATGTCTCCTTGATGCGCAGTCTCTCGCGCCACCTGACGACTTCACCGATTACCAGGGTGGCCGGCGGCTGCACTTGCGCGCGCTCAGCCTCCTCAGCGATATTCGCTAAAGTTGCCACCAGCACGCGCTCGTTGGGCCAGTACGCCATCTGGATCAAGGCGGCGGGAGTGGCCGGGTCGCGCCCGTGTTCGATCAAACGGGAAGCAATCCGGCCCAGATTGCGGACGCCCATGAGGAACACCAGCGTGTCCAGCTTGCTCAGGGCGGCCCAGTCCAGCCGGTCCTCGTCGGGGTGAGCCTCATGGCCGGTGGCAATGACTACACAGGAAGCTGCATCCCGGTGGGTCACCGGAATACCGGCGCGCAGGGGAGCGGCGATAGCGGATGAGACGCCCGGAATAACCTCGAAGGGCACTCCGCGCATGGCAAGGTATTCGGCCTCTTCGCCTCCACGGCCTAGCACGAACGGGTCGCCTCCCTTCAAACGGACCACCCGTTTGCCCTCGCGCGCCTTCTTTACGAGGAGTTCGTTTACTTCATCCTGGCGTGCGCTGTGGCAGCCCACCACCGGCTTGCCGATGTGAATTCGCTCGGCGCGAGGTGATGTGAGTGCCAATACCCCCTCCTGAATGAGGCGATCATAGACCACCACATCTGCCTCTCGCAGCAGTTCGGCGGCCCTAAGCGTGAGCAACTCTACCGGCCCTGGCCCGGCGCCGACCAGGTACACCTTTCCCGCGCAATTCCTTGTGGATGACGAGCCCGTATTTGTGGCCAAAGAACGCCCTTTCTGGCTAGTCGGATCGAACCATTTATCGCCTGAGCCCAGACCTAACGAGCATCGTAGCATACTGGCAAACTGATTCACTACCCGTGTTGACGGTCACCCGAAGGTCGGATTATAGTGCCAATAGTTGGAAAGACGCGATGCTATCAGGCGCTGCTACGCCTGTTCAATACCATAGGAGACGATTACTGAGGATGGTTTCAAATAGCCTGAAGAGCGATGTCGGCGGTGTTACACTCTGGTTCACCGGCTTGCCGTGCTCCGGCAAGTCCACCATTGCACAACTCTTGTTCGAGAGGTTGCAGCGCTCCCGTCTTAAAGTCGAGTTACTGGATGGCGACGTGGTGCGGCAAAAGCTGACCAAGGGATTAGGTTTCAGCAAAGAGGATCGGGACGAGAACATCCGTCGCATCGGATATGTGTGCCACCTCTTGTCTCGCAACGGCGTTATTGCCATTGGCGCCGCGATTTCACCCTACCGTGCCCTGCGCGACGAACTCCGCGCCATGATTCCCTGCTTTGTGGAAATCTACCTGAATTGTCCGCTGGAAGTGTGCGTGCGGCGGGACGTGAAGGGCATGTACAAACGGGCCTTGGCGGGGGAGTTGAAGAATTTTACCGGTGTGTCGGACCCTTATGAGGAACCGCTTCACCCGGAACTCGTCTTGGACACGAATGAAGAGACGCCCGAGCAAAGCGCCGAAAAGGTCCTGGAATACCTCCGGGCCCGTGGTTGGGAAATCGCACCTTAAGAACGGGCGGCTGTTGGTTCGATATTGACTTGTTCATCTCCTTTGGGGGCCTGTCCGCGGCGATAAGGCCGTTTAACCGTCAACTTGACCGCCCCGTCCAACTTCCGAATGCCCTGTGATCCGGGCTTGACCGTCAAAGATCAGTCCCAGACCGCATCTAAGGTTCGCAATTATCTGGCGAAGAGTCTTTCCACAGTCTTCATGGGGATATACTTCCGGTTCTGTGTGTCAGGGAAGGAAAGAAATCCATGCTTGGAGTAGAACCGCCGGGCCTTCTCGTCTTTGACATCAACAATGACCGCGAGCGACGCGACGGTTCCAACGTTGTCGAACGCCCGCCTCAGCGCATCCAGCAGCAGCAAGTCTCCAATGCGTTGTCCGCGGAACGCTACGTCACGGGCCAGGCGTCCGATCAGCGTCGAGGGCAATTGAGGGTAGCGCGGCCACTTCAGCTTCTTGATTTCTTCCTCGGGGAGGTCGTCCGCCAGGATGATGGTCGATGAGAGCGTGTAATAGCCTGCGATACGATTTTCCGGGGTCAACAGGACAAAGGAGGCGGCGGCATGTTTGCGCGCGTCCTGGCCTGCTTGTTCGCGCAGGTAGCGGTCCAGCGGTTCGCTGCCACACGAAAAAGCCGCCCGGTCGTGGTCACCGAGCGGCTCGACGCGAAAAGCGGGTGGGGAAGGAATCATCGTTTTCCCATCACCTGCTCATAGTACCGTGCGGCGTTTCGCAGGCGCCGGTTGGGCGAAGGAGGATTCAACAGAGAAGCGACGAAGGCTTTGCGATCGCGCTGACTCAAATCAATCAGTTGTCGCTCGCGAATTACCCGCCGGGCAGATTCGACGGCACTGGCTACGATAAAATCCGTCAGACTTCGCCCTTCGAGGTTGGCGGCTTCCTGGCACAAGGCTTTCGTTTCCTTATTGACCCGTGCCTCGATCCGCTCCACCTTGAGCATTGCGGTTGTTGCCATAACAATTCCCCCCCGTTCAAAAACTATCTTCCTATCGTACGGCAATCGGCCGTACATCACAAGAAAATTATCGGCAGCGTTTACAGCGCACCAAAGCCCCAACCAAATGCAGATTCTTCGCTTCGCTCAGAATGACATGTCATCCTGAGCGAAGCGAAGGATCTGCTTTTCTTCGCGCCCCGCAAAGAAACTCGCCCCTTGGGGTACAGAGACTCGAAGGACTACAGTTTCCGGGAGCGGCTATCGCCCTTCCCGGTTTCGTTGCCGCACGCAGCGGACCTGCTTCGCACGGTACGCGGCTTTTCGGCCTTCTGCCCGCGCGCAGGCGCGTAGATTATCGCGGCGTGACGTCGTCGCCTGCGGTTTCGGCACGACCGATTTGGCTTGGTAACGATCGCGCACTCCTGGCCATTGCTGGGCGCACGCGGATTTGAAATTGAAATGCTGGATTCCGGTTGAATAGCCGCGGAGCTGTCCTTACATCCTTGCGACTGGCAATTGCTGTGCCACCCGTTGCTCGTCGCCCATCCAAGCGCAAGCAATCCTTCCCAGGTGTGCAATATTGGACAGACAACCCCTGTACAAGGGCGCAGCATGGATGCGGATTTGAGCGGCTCCTGCGGACCATTTCGGACCTAACCAGAAAGCCTATTCTCCGGCCTGCTGCCCCGCACGTTGACAACAAACCAGTCCAGGCGAGGTGGGATGGAGACGGACACTACGCCATGGAGTGTCCCGACTGCCTGCGCCCGACCACGGTTCCTCGTGGCCCCAGATTCACCCATGGTGAACACATCACGACTTGCAGGTACTGTCGTGGCGTCATCCTGGTACGGATCGAGGACGGAGATTCCTCGGAAAGTGCGGCCGCATAACTCAACCGACTGCACTTCTGGCAACATCAAGAGCGGATCTTTGGCCCCAAAGGGGGGCGCCTATCACGAGCCCCCATGAGCGTCCGTTCACTTGGGGTGTTGGGCAAATTGGCGGCGGCATTGGCAGTGGGCTACTTTGAACAAACTGGTTAATAGTCACTCGGAGCGTTCCTTAGAACATGCAGAGGGATGTCATCAAGGCCCTTGTTGTCATGTCGGGAGGTGCCTATTAGTAGGTACCTCTTGTGGCCGCACACTCGGCAGCGAAAGAAGTAGTTGCTGCCATCAATCGACTTATCGCGGTGAAGACCAGCTTCGCCCTTGATATCGTCTTCTTCGATCTTCAGTTTGGCTTTGCAGTTCTCGCATTCCACTTCACGCGACCACTTCTGCCCGTTCTTCAGGGTTCTCATTAGGCCCCCCTAAGAGAGTATGACGCTACCGCTCTTTCACCGTGTCACTCTTCGTTCTCCCATACCTGCGGCTGGCAATGCAGCTAAAACTCCTGCCGCTCCGAGGCGTTGGCCGGTTCGCTTTCGAGGAACGGCTGCTCGACGCCCCGGACGTTCATGTTGCGCTTAATGAAATGGTAGTTGCTGGTCCCCTTTCCCTTGGCCTGGTACATTGCGGTGTCCGCATTCTTGAGTAGGGTATCCGCATCTTGACCGTCTTGGGGGTAGATACTGATCCCAATGCTTGCGCTCAAATGGACAGTACGCTCGGAGATGGCGTGCGGCATCGCAAGTGCAGCGAGTATCTTTTCCGCGCTGATGGCCGCATCTCCCGCTTGCGCGATTTCTGAAAGCAGTATCACGAATTCGTCCCCACCGTGGCGGCTTATGGTGTCCGAGGTACGCACACAAGCAACCAGGCGTTGTGCAACCAACTGAAGCACTTCGTCGCCAATCTGATGTCCCAGAGAGTCGTTGATGTGTTTGAAGCCGTCCAAATCCAAAAACAGCACGGCAAGGTGTGTGCCGTGGCGGCGGGATAACGAAATGGCCTGGGTAAGCCGATCGTTCAGCAGCAATCGGTTGGGCAGTTCGGTGAGAACATCGTGTTGGGCCAAATGGGTCATTTTGAGCCGCATCGCCCGCGCCTCACTCACGTCACGAAAAACTATCACGGCGCCGATAACCTGTCCCATCCGGGAGTGGATCGGGGCGGTGGAATCTTCGATGGCAGATTCACACCCATCGCGCCGGATAAGGATGCAGTTCGAGGTCAGGCCCACAGGTTGGTTTTGCTGAACTGCTAACTGCATGGGATTGTGGGCTGGTTCGCGCGTAACACCCTCAATGATTTGGAATACTTCGGCGAACGGCCGGCCGGATGCCTCCGCCCCAGACCAGCCCGTCATCCTTTCCGCGACTTGATTCAGATAAGTGATGTTGCCCGAGATATCGGTACTGATGACGGCGTCCCCAATGGAATTGAGAGTAACTTGGGCGCGTTCCTTTTCCAGAAACAACGCGTCTTCCACCGCCTTGCGTGCGATCACGCTATGCAGAGCCCGCGTCAATGAGTAATTGTCGAGGCGAATCTTCAGAAGATAATCCTGGGCTCCGCGCTCGACGGCCTCCTTAGCGATGTCTTCATCGCCCAAACCAGCGAGGACCAAAATCGGGACGCCAGGCGCGGCCAGGGACAACGTGCTAAACGTGTTGATACCCTTGCTGTCGGGCAGGAACAGATCGAGTAGGACCGCTGCTATTCCTCCCTTGCTCACTCGCGCGAGGCCGTCGCAGAGTCGCCTGACCCATTCGACGATGAATGGGCTGTCGCTTAGGTCAGCAAGGGCCTCCCGGATCACCCCGGCAACAGCGGGATCGTCCGCAACAAGAAGCACATTGTGGATCATAAAAGTCCTTACTGATTAAGTAATATATCAATTCATAATTCGACCTGTCTGTGCAAAATAGAACACCCTTGTCGCGGCCTCGTTTTGGTCGCTTCGCTGGGGCAAGGCGAGGAAGTTCGGGAAAGTCCCCTCAGCTTTTTGCATTTTCCACTTGACAACTTTGCGGACGAGTGATAGCCTATAATCGTGGTCTTGTTGTGGACACATTGTCGCAGAAGGGCGCAGGAATGGCCGGATGGGGAAGGAAGAGCCGGATGGTCCTGGGGTACTCGAGAGAGAGTGGCTTCAAAAAGGACAAAAATAGTACGAACGAAGCCAGTATGTTATTGAAAGCAAGGAATGGCTGTTGAAACGAAGCTAAGAAGTATCTGGAAACAAAGGAGTTATATCAGAATATCAGAAACGAAGCTAAGAAGTGGCTGAAAACAAATGATATAACTATCGCTAAGACTGGAGAACTTGCGCGTTTCGCGCGCCGATTGGCACCAATTTGAGCCTGAAACAAGCGAAGAAAGCACAATTTGAGCAAACGAACCAAAGCCCCCGAGCCGCAAAAAGTGACAAACTGTCGGCTACAGTGTTTTCACTCCGGCGATTGCAGCGCGAAATCCAGTGCCTTGGCGGCGTGCAGCAACGAAGTGTTGAACAGCGGTAACTCGCAATGCTGAGGCTCGACCAGCAACGGGATTTCCGTACATCCGAGCACAATCCCCTGGGCACCCTGGGCGCGCAGACGCTCGATGATGTCCAGAAAAAGCCGTCGCGATTCCGGCCTGATCTCGCCTCGACACAATTCCTGATAGATTACGTCATTCATCCGCTGCTGGCTGTCGGGGTCCGGAACGAGCGCCGTAATTCCGCACCGCTCCAGCCCCTCGCGGAAGAACCGCTCGCTCATGGTGAAGATCGTCCCCAGCAGGCCCACGCAGCGAAGTCCGGCCGCGACAATTGATTCCGCCGTGGCTTGCACGATGCTGATCAGGGGCATGTGCACGGCGCGCTGCACTTCCTCAAATACAATGTGCATGGTGTTGGTGGCGATCAACCCGAAATCAGCGCCCGCCCCGTGCAAGCGCTCGAGCACGTCCGCCATATCCCGCGCCGCCTCCTGCCATTGTCCGTTATGTTGCCAATCCACATATTTCTGAAAGTTCACGCTATAGATCAGGATTTCCGGGTAACCGTAGTTGCCAAACCGCGCCGTATACGTCCTGGTGATGTACTCATAATAGAGGGTGGTGGATTCCGGACTCATGCCGCCAAGTATGCCGATCTTCTTCATCGCGCCTCCACGATCATCTCGCCGAACTGAATTCATCATACTAACATGGCAAGCAACGTGCTTATCAAGTTGCGAGGAGAACTGTGTCAATGAGCCCCAAAAGAGTCTTGATTGTAGGCGGCGTGGCAGGCGGAGCTTCCTGCGCCGCGAGGCTGCGACGGCTGGACGAGCACGCGGAGATCGTCGTGTTTGAAAAAGGGCCATACCCGTCATTTGCAAACTGCGGCTTACCGTATTACATCGGCGATGCTATCTCCGATGAAGCAAAGCTGCTTGTGGCCACACCAGAGTTATTCCGCAGCCGCTTCAACATCGAGGTTCGCACCGAACACGAGGTTATTGGCATCAATCGCGAGGCGCGGAAGATTGAGGTCAAGGACCTTCGGAAGGATTCTGTCTATCAGGAGGCGTACGACTCGCTGGTCTTGTCTCCTGGCGCAGTGCCCGCCCGGCCGCCGCTTCCGGGCGTCGACCTGGCGGGTGTTTTCACGCTTCGAACCATTCCCGACAGCCGCGCCATACGCGCATGGATTCAAGAGTACCAGCCGCGAAATGCGGTTGTTGTCGGCGGTGGGTTCATCGGACTCGAAATGGCCGAAAATCTGGCGCGCCGGGGCCTCGAGGTCACAATCGTCGAGATGTCCGATCAGGTCATGCCGCCGCTCGACCGCGAGATGGCCGAATACGTGTATGTTCACCTTCTGAAGAACCATGTCTCAGTCCATCTCGCGGATGCTGTAGCACGGTTTAACGGAAGCGAAGGGCGCGTGGCTTCGGTCGAGACCAGAAGCGGTGCGAGGATTCAGGCTGACATGGTCATCCTTTCCGCCGGCGTCAAACCCGAAAGCCAGCTTGCTAGAAACGCAGGCCTGGAACTGGGCCCACACGGCGGCATTCGTGTTGATGAGTCCATGAGGACCAGCGACCCTTGTATTTGGGCAGTGGGGGATGCCGTGGAAGTGAAGGACGCCATCACCGGCGGGCTGTGCTTAGCGCCCTTGGCGGGACCTGCCAACCGGCAAGGGCGAATCGCGGCAGCGGCAATCTGCGGCAGGCCAGCGCGGTTCCGTGGTGTGCAAGCTACGGCCGTCTGCGGCGTTTTCGGATTGACCGTCGCGATGACCGGCGTCAGCGAGAAACGGCTGCAGCAAGCGAAGGACGCCGATTACGAAGCCGTCTACCTGCATCCCACTGACCACGCCAGCTACTACCCAGGCGCAAGCGAAATGCACCTGAAGTTGATTTTCCGCCGTTCTGACGGGCTTGTTCTGGGGGCACAGGCAATCGGTGAGAAGGGAGTGGAGCGCCGGATTGACGTCATATCGTTCGCCATTCAAAAGGGCGCAACAGTCTTCGATCTCGAAGAAGCCGAGTTGTGTTATGCACCCCAGTTTGGCATGGCCAAAGATCCCGTGAACCTGGCCGGTATGGTGGCTGCAAACGTTGTCCGCGGTGATGTCAACCTGGCCAGATGGAGCGAACTGCCTGACTGCGGCGCTTTTCTGCTGGACGTTCGCGAGGAAGAAGAGTTCAGGCGCGGCGCGATTGGCGCCGCCGTCAATATCCCACTCCATCAACTCCGCCAAAGGCTCTCGCGAGCTTCCCAAGGACCGGCCGATCTGGGTTAATTGCGCCAGGGGCCAGCGGTCCTACTATGCCGTGCGAATCCTCGAGCAGCACGGTTTTGACGCCAGCAACTTGTCCGGCGGCTACAACAGTTGGGAGGTTTGGTACCCCGAGGGATTGCCCTCTGGCGAGGTCTCACAGGCTGAGCAGACTTCCCGAGATCGAGCGGCATGAAAAGCAGGGTGTGACTTCGTGTTCTTTCGGCAAGGCTCTTCCTCCGTAGGTGCAACTACTCCGTTCGGAGGATCTCGACGATTTCGAGTCGAGCAATGGGGCGAGTGGCCAGCCAGATGCCCAAGGCTGCAACGAGCACGATGAAGAGGATACAGGCCGCATAGGTCGCGGCGTTTACGGATTTCGCGCCCTCAACAATGCTCTCGAGCAGTCGGCTGCTGAGTATCGCTCCCGCGATTCCAGGAATTGCCCCCACGGCAATCGGGACCAGGCCTTGCCAAAGATGGCGCACCCGCAGCCGTTCCGGCGTCGTGCCCAGAGCCAAGCGTATGCCCATCTCGCGGGTTCTACGAGCAACGGTGTAGGAAACGATGCCATACACGCCCATAACGACAAGCAGCAACGCGAACGCCGTGAAGCACAGGACAGCAGTCCTGTAAAACTCCGGCCGGGCGAGGAGGTCGGCAAGCCGCTGCTCCATGGTTTTTACGCCGAATACCGGAACGTCGCGGTCCACGGACTGGATGGTGTCGCGGATCATGGCGAGGCGGTCTTCGGCGCGGCCATTGACCCGAACCACGAAGGTCGAGAAGAAGCCGCCCGGTGAGCGGTCGGGAACAAAGGCCTCGTAGCTGTCCGCTCCTTCCGTCATGTAATCCATCGTCGCGACCACGCCGATGATTTTCCAGTGCTCGTTGCCGTCCGCGATCTCGCCGCCCAGCGCATCCGCCGGCGCGCCGAATTCGCTCGCAAACCGCTCATTGACGATGACGACTCGCGCGTTGTTCCGCACTTCCGCGTCAGTAAGTTCGCGTCCCCACAGAATGTGTCCGCCCATCGCTCGGAAATAGTCCGGCAAGACCGGATTCACCATGGAAGCCTTTGCCGCCAGCCGGCCATTCACGGTGAATCGCCCGCCGATGAAAGCGTTGGCATACAGCGGGAGAAACTCCGTGGCGCTGGCGCTTTGAATCCCCGGAAGCCGCCGCACGCGAGCCAGCGCTTCCTCGAAATAGCTCAAGCGGCTCGCATCGGTCTGGTGCGTCGTTCCTTCCAGCGATACGTTCACCGTGGCCAGGCCGCTACGATCGAAACCGCGATCGATGTGCATGAGATGGGCAAAAGCTCGGCCGACTGAGATGGAAGCGGTAAGGAGCATGATGGTGAGCATCACCTGCGCCGCAACGAGCGTATCGCTGGTGAGCCGTGAGCTGCGGATATTACCGGAGGCGTGGCTTCCCACCATCGGAACGCGGTTGGCCGCGAGCGACGGCAGGACGCCGAAGAGCAAGCCGCTGAGAACCGAGGCGGCGATGGCGAACCCCAGCACGCGGCCATCGAGAAGAGAATAAGCTTGCGAAGCCAGCGCCGCTGGCTGAAGCTTGGCCGCGATACTCGTAGTCCAGAGCGCGATGAAAACGCCTGCGGTGCACGCGGCGAGTGAGAGAAGCACGCATTCGGTCAGCAATTGTTGCGAGAGGCGCGCACGGCTGGCTCCCAATGCGGAGCGTATGGAAAACTCCGCGGCGCGATCGGCGGTGCGCGCCATCAGCAAGTTTGCGACGTTGGTGCAAGCGATCAGAAGGATCAGCCCGGCGCAGGCCATCAGCGCGAGTGAGCCCCTCCTCGCCGGCCCGGCAAGCTCGTTGCGAAGCTCGGTCAGGGCGGAGGGATACTGGAGCTTCTGAAGCTGGGTGCGGTTGGGCCACAAGTGATTGGCTTCGGTAGTGAAGGCTGCGCGGGCCTGAGACCACGTGATGCCGGGCTTCAGCCGCGCCACCGTTTCCCAGCCGTTGTTGCCCGAAGCGAAGGCCGCGGGCTTCCAAATGACGGCCTTGCCCGGATAGTCGAAACCCGGCGGTGCGACGCCGATGATCGTCAGCGGGTTTCCGTCCAATCGTATCGTGGCGCCCAGGGCTTTCGGGTCGCCACCAAACAAATCCTGCCAGAGTCCGTAGCCAATCACTGCCACGGCGTTGCGGCCGGGCGGCCCCCACCCCGTCCCGTCTACATCTTCTCCCGGCGCGAAAGCACGTCCCAGTACGGGCTGGGTACCCAACACCGCGAAGAAATTCGAGGATGCCTGGATGGCGTGGGCGCGCCGCCATTCACCGGCTCCGCCCAAGTTGACATCGATTTGCTCGAATACCGCAGCGTCGGCAAGATACGCACTCTCGCGTCGCCAGTCGTGAAACTGCCGGGCGCTGTCGTGAGGGGGTTGAAAGTCCTGGCTCAGGTACGCCAGCCGTTCGGGATCCCGAAACGGTAGTGAACGCAAGAGAAGCGCGTTGACCACGCTAAAGACGCCGGTATTCGCGCCAATCCCGATGGCCAGTGCGAGGATCGCGAAACCGATCTGCCAGGGACGGCGGGCCCAAAGGCGAAACGTATGCTTTGCATCCTGCGCCACTTCGCGAGAAAACTGCAGAGGAACCGAGATGGCCAGGTCCCGAATCAGGCGAATCCACAAGGAAAAGGGCTTGTCATGCATGGTTGAGCACTCCAAACCTTGCCGCGGCCAAATGCACCAAATCGCGCATGCGAGCCGCCTCCGCTTGCGCTACCTTTCGGCCGTTAGACCTGCAGCACGTCACCCTCGCGGGCCACCAACTTGTACAGCACTGGACTCACAATGCGTCCGAGAAACAGCCGGGAAATCAAGCCGGCGACAATGACGATCGCAAAAGGCTTCTGCGAGTCCGAGCCGATGCCCGTCGAGAGCGCCGCGGGCAAGAAGCCCCAGGCAGGCGACCAGAGCCGTCATCATGATGGGCCGCAGGCGCACCAGGGAGGCCTCGAAGGTCGCCTTGCGGATCTCATCCCCTTGCAAGCGCAGTTTGTTGATGTAGGACGTGTCGATGACCGCCGTCTCCACCGAGACGCCCATCAGCACCAGCAGGCCGAGAACGGAAGATACGCTAAAGGGAGTGTGGGTCAGCTTGAGGGCCAGCAGCGCTCCGACCGGTTCCGTCATGACGACGCTGAGCACCACGATGACGGGGAACTTGAAATTGCCGTAGAGCGCGAAGAGGATGAGAAAAATGAGCAGCACCGTGATTGGGCCGATGAACACGAGCTGGGCCCGGGCGGCGAGGAACTCGCTATATTCTCCCCCCCATTCCAGACGGTACCCGGCCGCCAAATGCACTGCCTTGCGCACCGCCTTCTGCCCATCGTCCACAGCCCGCTCCAGATCGCGCCCGACAATGCTGTACTGGATTCCGATGTAGCGCGAGTTGTTTTCGCGATAAATGAACGAAGCGCCGTTTCCTTGCGTGATGGCCGCAAGTTGCTTCAAGGGGATCTGCTGGCCCGACGGAGTGCCTACCAGCAGATTGCCGATTTCCTGCGCGCTCTCGCGGAACTGCGGCCGCATGCGCACCACGAGGTCGAAAAGTTTCTCGCCCTGAATGACTTGCGTGGCGGCCTGCCCGCCCACGGCCGCTTGGATCACGGCCTCCACGTCCGCGACGTTGATTCCGTAGCGGGCAATCTTCTCCCGGTCGATGTCAATCAAGAGGCTCGGCTGGCCAAGCTCGCGCACCACCGTCAATTCCGAAAATCCGGGAACTCTGGCCAGCGTTTCTTTGATTTGCAGTGCCGTGTCCTGCAGGACATTCAAGTCCGAGCCATAGACTTTTACCGCCAGACGCGCTCTTCAGGCCGGTCAAAGCTTCATCCACGGCGTCCTCGGCGGGCTGGGTGAAATTGAAAATGATGCCCGGGAAGGCCTCGAGCCGGTCGCGAATCGCGTCCGTAAGCTGCGCCTTGGTGTGGAGCGATCCCGCCCAGGTTTTGTCTTTGTAGGGCTTGAGGCCCACATAGAATTCAACGTTGAAGAATCCGGTGGGATCGGTTCCGTCGTCCGGGCGCCCCAACTCCGAGCCCACGACCGTCACTTGCGGGTAGGACATCAGGATATCGCGAATCTGGGGCGTAACTTTGGCGGCCTCCTCGAATGAGATCGTGTAAGGCATGGTGGCCCGCACCCACAGACGCGCCCTCGTCCAGGTGAGGCATGAACTCGCCGCCGATATAAGGGACCAGCAGCAAAGTGGCGGCGAAGATCGCGGTGGCGATCAGCATGGTCAGCTTGGGGCGGTCCAGGCACCAGTTCAGCTCCGCTGCGTATTCCCGCTTGAACCACTCATAGGCGCGATTGGTTTTCTCCTTCACACCTTTTCGAAACCAGTAGGAAGCCATGACGGGAACCAGCGTCAGGGTCAGGATCAAGGAGCCAATCAGGGCAAAAGACATGGTATCGGCCATGGGATGGAAGAGCTTGCCGGAAGGCCCGTGCAGCACGTAAATGGGAAGGTAACCGGCGATGATGACGGCCACGGAATAGAAGATGGGCCGGTCCACGTCGCGCGCCGCCGCGGCGATGACTTCGTGCAGCTTGTACTCCGTCCCGTGCCGCGCAGTCCAGCTCGCGGTAGATGTTCTCCACCATGACCACGGTGCCGTCGATGATGATGCCGAAGTCGATGGCGCCGATGGAGAGCAGGTTCGCGGAGATATTGCGGGCATGAAGAATGATGAAAGAAAAGAGCAGAGCCAGCGGAATGGTGAGTGCGGTGATGAGGGCGGCCCGGAAGCTCACCAGAAAGAAAACCAGCACGATCAGCACCAGCACCATGCCCCGCAGCAGGTTATCCTCGACCGTATCCGTGGTCAGCTTCACCAGGTCGCTGCGGTCGTAGTAGGGGCGAACCTTTACGTCCTTGGGGAGGACCTGCTCGTTCAGTTCCTTGGTCTTCTCCTCCACTCCCTTTAGAACGTTCTGGGTCTGCTCGCCGCGGCGCATCAGGATGACGCCCTCGACCGCGTCGTCGTTCTTCTGGAAGCCGAACTCACCCAGGCGCGGCGCGTGTCCCATCGCCACTTCGCCAATGTCGCTGATCCGCACGGGTGCGCCGTTCACGCTGGCCACGACGATCTCGCCGATGTCTTTGGTGTCGCGCACCAGACCCAAGCCCGCGCACGTAGTAGAACTGCCCGCCCTGCGAATAGAATCCGCCGCCCGCGTTGGCGTTGTTGGCGGAGAGAGCCTGAATCACCTGCGGGACGGTGAGGTGATATCCATAAACCCGAGCGGGATCCAGCAGCACCTGGTACTGCATCACCGTGCCGCCAAAGCCGGAGTCGTCGGCCACACCCGGCACCGATTTGTAGGCGCGCTCCAGCACCCAATCCTCGATGGTCTTGAGTTCCTGGGGCGAGTGGTCGGGACTTTCGATGATGTAGCGATAAACAAGCCCGCTGGGTGAGTAAAGGGGAGCGAGCGAGGGCGTCACGCCGGTGGGCACATTGGCGTCGCTCAAGCGCTCGAAGGCGACCTGGCGCGCCCAATAATCGTCCGTGTCTTCCTCGAAGGTCAGAATCACATCGGAGAGCCCGTAGAGCGAAATGGACCGCTTGAACTCCAGGTCGCGGAATGCCGTTCATTTCCACTTCGATGGGCAGCGTCACCAGTCGCTCCACCTCTTCCGCGGCATGCCCCGGCCACTGCGTGATGACCTCCACCATGGGCGGGGAGAGATCCGGGTAGGCGTCCACCGGCATACGCTGGAAGGCGATGATTCCTGCTACCACCACAAAAACAGTCATCATCACTACCAGGAACCGCTGGCTTAATGCGAATTGAACGATGCGATGAATCATAGTTAGGGATTAGGGATCAGGGGTTAGGGATTGGCCTAGGGACTGAGATTGGTTCGCAACCCTAATCCCTGGTCCCTAATCCCTAAGACCTAGTCCCTACCTCTGGAACGAATTGGCAAATTGCAAAAACAAACTCCCGTCGGCGACCACTCGTTCGCCGGCGCGGAGTCCGGTCAGGACCTGCGTCCTGCCCTGCTGGCTGTCTCCGATAGTGACGGCCCTCTCCGCGAACTGCCGCGGCTGCCCCGCATTTTCTGCTACGTACACAAACGGTTGATTCTCATTGTTGCGAAGGATCGCGGCGTCAGGCACGGTGAGCGCGCCCTCGATCGCTCCAGCGTGGACGATGGCCGTCACATACATGTCCCTCTTCAGCTTCTTCCCGGGATTATTGGTCTCAATGCGCACCTGGAGGGTTCTGGAGTTGGGGTCCAGGGCGGTTGCGATGTAAGAGATTTTTCCGCTGAACGAGTTCGCATAAGCGTCGGTCTGGATCACCACGGCGTCGCCGAGGTGCACGTATCCCAGGTCGTGCTCATAGACATTGGCCAGCACCCACACCGTGCTCATGTCGGAGATGGTGAAACACTGCGTGGCTCCAGCTTGCAGCACCTGGCCGGGCGCCACCAGCCTTTCCACAACCTCCCCCGTCAGAGGCGCCAGGACAGGGATCTCCGGTGAAACCGGGTCCTTGAGCAAACGATCGGGCTGGTTGATCCCCAAAACCTTCAACGACTGCTGGGCCGCTTCGAGGTCCGCTTTCGCCTGGTTTCGCGTCGATTCGGCCTGCTGCAAGTCCGCTTCGGCAATCGCATGATGCGCATAAAGGTCGTTAGCGCGGTTAGCGCCCTTCTCTGCTAATTCCAGGGCATCGCGAGCCTTCAGATAAGCGGAACGCAATTGTGCGTAGTCCGGGCTGCTCACATAAAGCATGGGTTGCTCGGTGTGGACCACCTCGCCGGGTGAAACCAGAATCCGCGCAACCGGGCCGCCCACCTGGGCGATGACCGGCGTGGTTTTGAAATTGTTGTAGGCCACCGAACCGGTGAGGCGAAGCACCCGAGGCAACCGCGTCGACCTCTACCGGTGTCACCTCGACGTGCGCCATCTGCTCCGCCGGGACAGTGAACAATTGCGCCTTGGCCTCCTCGCCCGGAGCGGAGCCGAAGGAAACTGAAGAGGCTCCGGAGTCCGCGCCGTGCTGCCCGCACCCTGCCAGGAAGAGCAGGCCCACGAGGAGCAAAGCGAAAGCTCTCGAGTGCGGCAGTTTGATGCCGCTTTCGCCCAGGCCAGCTTGCTGGCCATGCGTTGGAACGCCGCACGCAGAGAGGATCGCGAGCAAGCTCGCCTCACAAAAGCGGCAGCAAGCTGCCGCACTCCAGAGCGCCTGCGGCGCTTTCCATTCGAGGGTTTTTTGGGCTGTTTTCATTGCAGTTTCCTCGTTCCAACGACTTCCCGCAACTGTTCGATGGCCAGCATGTAGGTGGCTAAGGCCTGCCGGTAGGCCAATTGCGTCGCGCGGTAGCTGCGCTCCGCATCCAGGAAGTCCAGCAGGCTGGCGGCGCCGCGCTTGTAGGCGTATTCGCTGATATCCCGCGAATCCTGCGCCTGCTTGAGGTAGCCGGAGAGGTAAAGTTGCATCACCTGGTCGCCGATCCGGAAGGCCTCGTAGGCGTTGGCCACGTCCGTCATCACGGTTTCCTGGGCGGCGGTCTTGGTCTCCTGCGCCTGGCCGATGGCGTAATTGGTGCGCGCAATCTCACCCTGGTTCTTGTCAAAGACCGGAATTTCGATGCTCAGGGTCAGGCCGGCGTTGTTCGTCGAGGCAACGTGGGTATAGTCGAACATGGTGGTCAGGTCGCGCTTGCCGTTCGCCTTCGCCAAAGCATACTGGCTCTGGGCGGCGGTCACGCCCTCGTTGCGCCGCCACGTAGTCCGGCCGCAGTTGCAGCGCCTTGAGTTGCAGGTCCTCTTGATTGAGCTTCAAGGGTTCGTAAGCGAGGTCGCCCACCACGTCGTATCCCGCCGGAATCGCATCGTACCCGAGCAGCGCCCGCAGGCTCGCGTAAGCCTGCACCAGGCTCAACTGGGCTTGCGGAGACGTCCATCTGAAACTGCAACAACTGCAGCTTGATTTTCAGAAGATCGCCTTCGCTGATGGCCCCCGCCCGGTACTGCTCCGAGCTGAGATTCACGGTCTGCTGGTAGCTGGCAAGATCCTGATTGGCGAATTGCAGAGTCGATTTGGCCAACAGGATGGCGACGAACTGCTGCGCCACGTTAAACGTCAGCCCCCGTTCCGTGTCGCTCACCTGCGAGCGCGTCACCGAGGTCTGATCCTTGGCCGCCTGAATTCGGGCTTGACGCTTGTGCCCTCGCTCGAACATATAGCTGATTCCGAGGTCAAACTCCGTGGTCGAGTCGAGATAGTTCGCAGAAAATTGGCCGGGATTGAAGATCGGCACGTACAGGTCGTCGTAAGTGAACACGGGGTTGGGCCGCAGGGCCGCGGTGATTTCCTGTGCCTCGCTTTGCGGGATCTGGGTGCGAGCGGCCTTCAAGGAATGGTTGTGGGCCACCGCCATCTGAATCGCCTGCTCGAGGTCGATCCGCACACTTGGCGGCGATTGCTGCGCGGCGGCCGTTTGACATGCATCAGAGCGAAGATGATAAAAGCCTTGGCCGCAAGCCAAAGTCGAGACCGTGCCCATTTCTGAGGTATTTGCATGTCCGGCATCCTGGCAACACCACCTAGTAACATTTGGTTTGGTCTTGAGGAGTGATCAAGACGTCAATTGCAGGCTCGGCGGCCAAAAACCGCGGCCCGGCATGCAGACTAGGAGAGAGGAGGCGAGCGCGAGAGCACAACGCTCGACTGGCAGAAATGATAGTCTGTCGGGCAGAAAAGAAGCAGGCGGGATACCGAGGTCGCGGCGTGCAACGCCTGAAATGCGGTCGCCGGCAGCGCCAGACTGTGGCGGACGATCTGACACACGTTGCAAGTCAACTCCGTGGCCACGGGCGGGCGTGGCTGCGAACCGCCTTGACTGACCGCAGTCGATGCGCTCCGTGTGAACGCCGTTGACGGGTGTTGATGAAGCATCGACAGCCAAAGAAGGTGGCCCTGGAACACCAAAAGGCAGTAAATAACAGCCGCCCTCACAGGCCGTCGTCTGAGAAGAACACTCATTGTTTGGTATCTTATCACAATCGGCGCAAGTCCAACTCAAATCGCAGAGCGGTCGCTCGTGCCGCTCGCGGCACCCGGAACCCGTGAAAATGCGCGAAGCGCCTTGGAGTGCGGTAGCAGCAGCTACCGCCTTGCATCTTTGCCGCGTGAACCAAAGGCGGTAGCTGCTGCTACCGCACTCCAAGGCGCCTGCGGCGCAACCCCAAGGGCTTATTAGAGCTCTGACCCGTTGCATTGTTTACGTATGGAGTCGGACGTATAATTCGGTTGGGGCATAAATTGACAATCGACTTCTTGTAGTTTCGGGCTTTTTCAATTCAAGACTCGAGGAGGAACCTATGGCAACGAGTACTGCTCAAATGGAACCGCGGGTGTCCGTTGGCGCCACGAAACTTCTGATCAACAATCGCTGGGTGGAAAGCGCATCGGGCAAGACATTTCCCACCGTCAACCCGGCCACCGGCGAGGAGATCTGCCGTGTAGCGGAAGCCGATGCGTCGGATGTGGACAAGGCCGTGCACGCTGCACGGGAGGCTTTTGAAAAAGGCCCCTGGCGCAAGATGGCGGCTGCCGAGCGAGGCAAGCTACTTTACAAGCTCGCCGATTTGATCGAGAAAAACGCTGACGAGTTGGCTCGCCTGGAGGCCCTCGACAACGGCAAACCCTATCAGGTCGCCAGAACGGCCGACCTGCCGCTGGTGATCGGCTGTTACCGCTATTACGCGGGTTGGGCGGACAAGATCCAGGGCAAAACCATTCCCATCGCGGGGAACTATTTCTGTTACACCCGGCATGAGCCCGTAGGGGTGGTGGGCCAAATCATTCCCTGGAATTTCCCACTCCTCATGCAGGCCTGGAAACTGGGGCCGGCGCTGGCAGCGGGCAACACGGTGGTGCTGAAACCGGCAGAGCAGACTCCCCTCACCGCTCTGCGCGTGGGCGAACTGATTATCGAAGCAGGCTTCCCAGCGGGTGTGGTCAACATTTTGCCGGGGTACGGTCCGACCGCGGGCGCCGCAATCGCGTGGCACAATGGCGTCGACAAGGTGGCCTTTACCGGGTCCACAGAAGTCGGACACCTCATTATGGAAGCAGCAGCCAGAAGCAACCTGAAGCGAGTGACGCTTGAACTGGGAGGCAAGAGCCCTAACATCGTCTTTGCGGACGCGGATATGGATCAGGCCATTGAAGGCGCCCACTTCGCCCTCTTCTTCAATCAAGGCCAGTGCTGCTGCGCCGGCTCGCGACTTTTTGTAGAAGCCAAGGCTTATGACGAGTTCGTGGAAAAGAGCGTGGCGCGCGCCAAGAAGCGTAAGGTGGGCGACCCCTTCGACCCCACTTCCGAACAGGGTCCCCAAGTGGACGACATCCAGTTTGAGAAGGTGATGAGTTATATCGTGGCGGGAAAGACTGAGGGCGCGTCGCTCGTGGCCGGCGGCAAGCGCGTGGGCAATCGCGGCTTCTTTATCGAGCCCACGGTTTTTGCCGATGTCAAAGACGACATGAAGATCGCCAAGGAAGAGATCTTCGGACCCGTCATGAGTATTATGAAGTTCAAAGACATCGAGGAAGTTGTGGAACGATCGAACCGCACAGAGTATGGTCTGGCCGCAGCCGTCTGGACTCGCGACATTAGCAAGGCTCATGCTATCGCCAACAGCGTGCGGGCCGGAACGGTTTGGGTGAATTGCTACGACGTCTTCGACGCCGCGGCGCCCTTCGGAGGCTTCAAGCAGTCGGGCATGGGACGAGAACTGGGCGAGTATGGCCTCCAGCAGTACACCGAAGTCAAGACTGTCACCGTGAAACTGCCAGACTGATTTGCGGAGAACCGGGAAGGGCGGGGCTTCAGCCCCGCCATGGAAAGCGGCTTATCACTGGGGGCTTTAGCCCCTGAGGCAAGATACCTTCAGGACCTAAAGGCCCAACTCGTCGGGGTCGCGGACGCGGCGGGGCTGAAGCCCCGCCCTTCCAAGCGGCAACGTTATCACGGCGGATTCCTTCATTAGGTACTAGACCGCCCGCCCGGCGCTATGGATGACTTGAACCCTGCCGACTTTACCGTCCTGCAGCCTTACCTTGATCCCGTGCGGGTGAAACGAGGAATTCGTGAGAAGGTCCTGGACGATGCCTCGGGTCTGTTTCCCTGTGCGCTGGTCCTCTTTGAGGACAATTGAAACGTCTGCTCCGCGCGCCACGTCACTTCGGTTCCGTCCATCCATGAAACTTGCCGCCTTCCCAGCCACGTCGAAACTTCATTCGGGCCACATATCAGAATAATCCATGGTGACAACAAAATCATCTCGACAAGGTCTGCCATCCTGAGCATTGACAGCCGTGGGGGTTGCCCTTGCTCAGAATGACGCACTATCAGGGCTGCCACTCCGCCGCCGAGGCGGCAAATGCGTCAAGGCTTTCGAAACGGACTCGCAACTCTCCAAAGGTCCGAGTGAAGGTACGATCGACATCCTGGGCCACAACAACATTCTCTCCCTCGGGGTGCTGCTGTCGAAAGGCCCGGAGGTTTGTGGGCTCGAAGCTGTCTGCCGACCACTTACATTCAATGGCCAGTGGCTTGTTGCGGCGCCGAGCGAGTATGAAGTCGACCTCGTGCCCCCGCTTGTCCCTCCAGTAAGCCACGTCGCGGCTTTGCAGGCGGGTCATAAGTTCATTCAGCACGAAGTGTTCCCACAACACTCCGAGGTCCTCCTCTCGTAACTCATTCCAACCGCGGTAGTAGCAAACGAAACCGGTGTCGAATCCATAGACCTTAGGGGCCGCCACGATTTCATTAGGCCGGCGAGTGCTAAAGGGTCTGATCACGTGGGCAACGAATGTTGCCTCCAGCGCGCGCAAATAATTCGCGATGGTCGGTCGGCTGACTTCGCAGGACCGCGTGAAGCGGGTCGCCTCGAAGATACCGCCGCTCTGCGCCAGGATCAGCTCGGTGAACTTCTGAAAGGAGTCGCGCCGCTCCAAGCGGAACAACTCCTGGATGTCTTTGGCCCAAAAAGCGTCCATCCATTCCTGAAAGTCGCGCTCGGGGAGATGTTCCGGCAGGAAAAAAGGGGGCAGTCCCCCTCGCTGCAGGCGGCGCTTCAAGTCAGGCAACTTGGCATCCTCGAGGTCACGCAGGGACATGGGGGTTAGCCAAATATCCCGCTTGCGCCCCGTGAGCGTGTCTCTGAATTTGGTTGAGGCCCCCAGAGTTGACGAGCCCGTAGCGACGATATGGGTCGTGTGGTAGTGATCGGCAGCGATCTTCAACAGCTCGGACGGATTCGGCAGCCGATGGATTTCATCGAGGACGACGCGGCGCCCGCGCAGGCCGTCAAGAAAGCTCTGTGGATCCATGAGAATCCTGCGCACGCGGGGAAGTTCACAGTCGAAGTACTCGACTTTGGGCAGGCTCTGGCAGAGGCAAGTTTTCCCCACCCGCCGCACCCCTGACAACCATACGACGGAGCGCGTCCTCCAAGCCTGTGCAAGAAGATTCAGCCAAAAATGCCGTTGAACCATATGCAGGCATAATTGCATATAGTGTCACTAAACGCAATCCCTACTTCATTGAGTGCTCCCCCGCCACTCGAAGCATCCCTTCGCCAAATTGTCGAACTCTTTCCTAATGCTATAAACTGGCTCTGAGATCCTGGGTGGAAAATGGAGTAGATGAATGGGCAATCTCGGGAATGAGATTAAGCACTCGCTGCACATGTTCTTCAAGAACCCCGGCTTTACCATCGCCGCCCTTGCCGCTTTGGCGCTGGGTATCGGAGCCAACACCGCCATCTTCACGGTCGTCAACACGGTTCTGCTCAAGCCCCTCACCTACCCCGAAGCCGATCGCATGGTCGAGTTCTTCCATCATCCGGCCAGTGGCAGCAGCCTTCTTGCTTCCAACCTTGCCTCGATTCCGGTGTTTCGCCTTTATCAGCGGCAGACCAAGGTATTCCAGGACGTTGCCGCCTACGACTTCACCAGCCCCGGCTTCAACCTTACAGGCGACCGGCCCGAACAACTCCACGGCATTCACGTTACCGAGAGTTACTTCCGTCTCTTCGGCGCGCGGGCCATGCTGGGCCGCACCTTTACGCCACTCGAGGACTCGCCGCACGGCGGCGAGGTGGTGGTGTTGAGCTATGGCTTCTGGCAGCGCCGCTTCGGCGGCGATCCGGCCATCGTGGGAAAATGGCTCTCGCTGGGCAATGAGCCTTATACCATCGTGGGCGTGATTGGAAAAGAGTTCTTCTCCGACCCTGACGCGGACATCTGGTTGCCCTTTCAGTTTGAACCCGAAAGCACGAACGGAAACCAGTACTTTCAGGTTGCCGCACGTCTCAAGCCCGGCATCACCCTCGCCGCCGCCAACGCGCAAATGAGGCTCGCCACGGAAGAGTACTACCGCATCTTCCCCAGAAGCAGCCCCAGCGAAGGGGAGACATTTGCGGTTGAGCCGCTGCGCGACTTGATCATCGGTGATGCGCGCAGGTCGCTGCTGGTCATGCTGGGAGCGGTGGGCCTGGTGCTGTTGATCGCATGCGCCAACGTCGCTAACCTGCTGCTCGTGCGCGCCTCCGGGCGCAAACGGGAGTTGGCCATCCGCTCCGTGCTGGGCGCAAGCCGCGGTCGCATCATCCGCCAGTTGCTGGCGGAAAGTGTGCTATTGGCGGTTGCGGGCGCCGCGCTGGGCCTGATGCTGGGGTTTGCGGGCGTGCGCGCACTACTCGCAGTCAGCCCTGCGGGTCTACCCCGTCTCGGTGAAGACGGCTCCGCCGTGGCGATCGATTGGCACGTCCTCGCCTTCACCCTCGCCGTTGCGCTGCTCACGGGTGTCCTGTTTGGGGTCTTCCCCGCCTTCGCCGCTTCGCGCACCGACCTGAACACTTCCTTGAAGGAGGGCAGCAATCGGTCCGGCACAGGGTTCCGTGCGGGCAAGACCCGCTCGTTGCTGGTCACGAGCGAGGTCTCACTCGCCCTGGTGTTGCTGATCGGCGCTGCTTTGCTGATCCGCACCTTTATTTCCTTGCGCGCGGTGTCTCCGGGCTTCGACTCCCAAAACGTCCTCACGGCCGAGATGTCCATGACCGGCTCGCTCCTGCACACGACGGCGGGCATAGCTCAGCTTTCGCGGAACGCTCGCAATCGGCTCAATGCAATCCCTGGGGTGCAAGTGTCGGCGTCAACGGTCTGGCTACCCAACCAGGTCGACGACGCTTTGGCCTTCCAAATCGCCGGGCGGCACGAGAAGGGCTGGACCGTCGGCCGGTGGATGAGTTTTTCCCCCGGTTATCTGAGTGTCTTCAAGATTCCCATCCTGCGCGGGCGCGATTTCAGGGAAACCGATACGCTCGCGGCTCCCGGCGTGGTGCTCATCAATCAGGCTTTTGCCAAGAGATTCTGGCCCAACGAGGACCCTGTGGGCCGGCAAATCCAGATCAACACAGGTATGGGAGTGCAGGCCGACGAGCCGCCGCGGACCATCATTGGACTGGTGGGCGACACCCACAACAACGGCCTCGGCCAACCTCCCGATCCCATGATGATGGTTCCTACGGCACAGGTCGTGGACTGGTATGCGGCGGCGTACTCCGATACCTCCGCGATGATCTGGGTAGCGCGCACCCGCGGCGACCCCCATCAGACCTTTGCCGCTTTCAGCGAGCAGTTGCGCCTCTCGAGCGGAGGCCTTCCGGTGGCTCATCTCCGCACCATGGAGGAGGTGATGGGGCGTTCTACGGCCCGCCAGAGCTTCAACATGCTGCTGCTTACCATCTTCGGAGCCGTGGCGCTGGTTCTCGCCGCCATCGGCATCTATGGCCTGATCGCCTACTCCGTCGAGCAGCGCACCCAGGAGATGGGCATTCGCATGGCGCTGGGCGCAGACCCATCCGCCATTCGTATGCTTGTGGTCTGGCAGGGCGTGAGGCTTACTCTGGTTGGCGTGGCGGTGGGCATCGCCGCAGCCTTCGGCCTGACGCGGCTCATCGCCGCTATCCTCTTCGGCGTCAAGCCCTGGGATCCGGTGGTGTTTATCTCTGCGCCGCCTATCCTCTCCGCTGTGGCGCTGCTCGCCGTCTGGCTGCCTGCCACGCGCGCCTCCAAACTCGACCCCATGCAGGCGTTGCGCGCGGAGTGATTAGGAAGATTTGCCAACGGATTTCATCCTGAGGAGCCGAAGGCGACGAAGGAGCGGCATTTTCTCGATTTCACACCACCGCTCCTAATCCTGTTCGCCGAGAGTTTGCACGTACGTTTTGCCGTACGGATAGAAGAGTTCCTTGCGGCCTTGCTGCCACGCCGCTCTGAGTTCGGGCGTCGTGATGTCCCAGTCCGGCCGGCATTTCTTCGTAACGGCACGCAGGTCCTGGCGCAGATCTTCCAGCGTGGGCCGGCCGAAAAACCAGTAGCCGTTGTAAACCTTATAAATGACCAGACCGGGCTCGAGGACAATCACATGGGGGATCATGGGATTGTTGACAGGATCGGTGTATTCGGCGATATCGAGATCTTTTTGCACGATACGCCCCGCGTCGGAGAGGAAAGGCCAGTGGGCGCCGACTCCGCTGCGATATTCATTGGTCTGCGTGATATTGTCGGTGCTGATTGTGACCAGCCGGCAATAGGCAACCTCGAGCTCACGATGGAGTTGAACAAGCCCTTCAGCCTGCCGGCGATCTTTGGGGCAGAAACCTCCGCGGCCGAGGACGAGAACCATGGGATGTGGCCCTTGCAGTTGTGAGAGCTTCCGGCGTTTCGCGGTGTGGTCGGAAAGCTCATAGTCGGGGAAAATAGCCCCAGGAATAATGTCAGGTCGCATGTGGAGATCCTCAACCGTTGGATGCGCACCACCGGGTTAAGATTCGATGGTTGGAGGTCAGCGCCCCGTCTTGTGGCGGCGGCCACAGCGACTCCTTCGAGTTCGGCTTCCGCCGTGCAGGCTAACGCCAAGTCCGGTTCGCGCCAGCCCTTCAAACTGCCCGTTGAGGCACTCAGATTCCCCGCTACAGGGAAATTCCTTGGCAAACTGCACCTGAGCTTATAGGCTAGAATCGGCAACCACCCCTGACCCCTCCTTATGCAAGGAGGGGAATTGCGGGCTCCCCTCCTCAGATGAGGAGGGGTCGGGGGTGGTGGAAGGCTGGCGCAGATGGCGCCTTTGAACGTCTGCGATGCGCCGAAGGCGCAGTTTCGGTCAGATTGTACCGATCGCCCTGACATGGCCCTTCGGGACATCGCAGACCCACACAGCAGGGTCTGCGCCATCCGGGAATGGCACGGCTGGACGTGAAAGCTGATAGTTGAGACGGGTTTCTCGGCGAACAAAGCGAGAATGTCTATGAAAACAAACAGCCGGGGAGTCGAGGAGTCGAGAAGTCGAGGAGTTGAAGGCCCAATTCAAGAGGCCGGGTCGGATGGTGGACGGTCTGTCACTTCTCGACCCTCGACTCTCGACTTCTCGACTTGAATTCGACGGAACAAAGCGAGAATGTCTATGAAAACAAACAGCCGGGGAGTCGAGGAGTCGAGAAGTCGAGGAGTTGAAGGGCCAATTCAAGAGGCCGGGTCGGATGGTGGACGGTCTGTCACTTCTCGACCCTCGACTCTCGACTTCTCGACTTGAATTCGATGGAACAAAGCGAGAATGTCTATGAAAACAAAGGATGACACCGAGCCGAGCTGCCCCGTCGCTTCGCCCATTTGCAATCCGGTATCTGAGATTGCCTGGCGGCTACTCCGCCGGTGCTGCTTCCGCCGCAAGCCGCTTCGCAGTTTCCTTCAACTGTCTCAAATCCAGTTTTCCGCTGCCCAGAAGCGGCAACGCCGGCACCGGGAAGAAGCTCTCTTTGCGCGGGACCCAGAGCTTGGGAAGTCCGGAATCGCGCATCCGCTTCAGCAATTCCTCCACGCTCATTCCCAGCTCAGTGTGCAGCACCACGAACCGCTCACCTTTTTGCTCGTCGGGAATTGTGGTCACCACCATGCGGGGCTCCACGCTGCCGAGAGCGTGGTGCAGCGCATCCTCCACCTGAACGTGCGACACCATCTCCCCGGCGATCTTGGAAAAGCGCGCCAGCCGGTCGGAAATCTTGATGAAGCCATCCTCATCAAGCTGGGCGATGTCACCCGTGATGTACCATCCATCTCCCCACATCACCTGACGGGTCATTTCCGGCTCGCCAAGGTAGCCCACCATCACGCTCGGGCCTTTCACCAGGAGCATGCCCGCCTCCCCCGCGCCAAGAGTCGCATAGGTTTCCGGATTCACCGTGCGTACCGCCACTCCGGGAATCGGGTGGCCCACAGTACCGCGCTTTGCCCCAATCTGTTTCTCCCGCCGGCCTGTGTAACCGGAATTCTCCACTGCCACCACCGGAGAAAGCTCCGTACAACCATAGCCCTGAAGCAGGTCGAGCTGAAACTTTTCGTGGAATGCATCGGCAAGTTCCGGCTTCATCTTTTCCGCGCCCACAATCGCCACGCGCAGCGAAGCCAGGTCTTCCGGCTCGCAGCGCCGAACGTATTCCCAAACGAACGTCGGCGTGGAAATCAGGATGGTGACGTGATACTGCCGGCATAATTCCCCGATTTTCCGCGCCTCCAGAGGGCTCGTATGATAGGCTACTCCAAAGCCGGAAATCGCGGGCAGCCAGAGTCCGATGGTGAAACCGAAGGAGTGGAAGAATGGCAAAATCCCCAGCAAGCAGTCCCTCCGATTCACGTTGATCGTCTGCTGCACAGCCTCCAGATTGGAGACGATGTTGCGATGGCTCAGCATCACCCCTTTGGGCGTCCCGGTGCTGCCGCTGGAGAAGATCACGGTGGCGAGCGAGTCCAGCTTCACATGGTGCGGAATCAGGCAGCGGCGCAGAATCGCGGTGGGAACAAGCCAGGCGATGGCGCCCCAAATCCACTTGGCCGGTTTGGAAAAGCTCTTCGCCACATCCTCAACCATCACCATGCCGGGTAGCTTCTCGATTCCCAATCGCGCCAGCAGCTTTTCCGAGGTGAAAATCGTCTTGAGTTGGCAACGCGCAATGGCTACGTCCATGGTTTGCCTTGACGCCGTATAGTTCAGGTTCACAGGCACGCTGCCCGCCAGGCTGATGCCAAGATTCACGAGTGCCGCCGGCACGCAGGGCGGCAGCAGCACGCCGATCATGTTTTGGTTCTCGCCCTGCTTCATCACGTGGCGGCGAAACAGCAAGGCTCCAATCAGAGCTTGGCCGAAGTTCACCCGCCGGCCGGTGGAATCCGCCATGGCGAAACGCCGCCAGTTGCGGCGGGCGCCATCGAGGAACAACTCCGGGAGCGGGCGCTGGGACGCATGGCGGCGCGAGAAGGCCTCCGCGCTCAGCGCCATGACCGCTTGCCGCACCTGGAAGGCTTTGGCATCACCCGCCAGCGGTGTGCCGAAACTCACCGTAACGCGGTAGGGAATGCGGCGCGGCCATTTGAAGAAGAACCGCCCACGCTCGAAGCTGAAGATGCTACCCCACACGCGGTCGAGGTGGACGGGAATGACGGGAACAGTGAGGCCCCGCGTGATGCGCTCGAACCCGCGGCGGAAGGGTAGCAGGTTCCCCGTGCGAGTAATGGCGCCCTCCGCGAAAATGCACACCAGGTCGCCCTCACGAAGACGGTCCTGCGCCCCGCGCAGCGATTCCACCATTTCGCGAGGCTTGTCGCCTTCCGAAATGGGAATCGCGCCCATCAACTTCGCCAGCCAGTGGATGCCCCGTGTCTCATAAAAGTGCCGGTACATGAGGAAACGAATGAAGCGCTGAGTGCATGCCCCGATCAAGAAGGGATCGACAAAGGAAGTGTGGTTGCACACCAGCAAAGCGGGCCCGCGCCGGGGAAGATTGTCGGCGCCGCGAATCTCAATTCGATAGAACGTGTGCGTCAGCAGGAACAGACACAGGCGAATCATGAAGTCGGGGAGTACGGTCAGGATATACCAAGTGGCGCAAAACGAAATCGCCGCCATCACCAGGAGAATCTGGTTTGCCTGCAAGTGGCAGGGGCCGGACAGGAACGCAAAAATTCCCGCGCCGAGAAACACGGCCGTAAAGGTCAGCACGTTGGAGGTGGCGATGATCCGTCCCTTGGAGTGCTCCCCCGCGTGGGCTTGCAAGTACGACTGGAGGGGTATGATAAAGATGCCGCCCGAAAAGCCCAACAGGAAATGGCCGATGAAGACCTGCGCGAACGTGTGATGACCGAAGAAGAGAAACAAACCAAAGAAGCCCAAACCTAGCGACCCGATCGGCACCAGGCCCAATTCCACCTGGTCGCCGGAAAGCTTCCCGGCCACGAAGGCTCCCAGGCCCACGCCGATCGAAACCGACGCCGTCAGTTGGCTGATTCCAGTATTGCTCAAGTGCAAAAGATCGCGGCCGTAGCCGATCACGTTTTGCAAATACACGGCGCCCAGAAACCAGAAATAAGCGATGGCCAGGACGGTTTGGAAAAGCGCGCGCGATGCGCGGATTTCGTGGAAGTCCCGCCAAAACTCGCTGACTCCGTTCCAGCGGAACTTTTCCCCTGGGGCGATGGCCGGGACGCGGCTGATACCCCTCGCCACAACCAGCCCCAACAAAGCCGTTCCCACCAGCATGGAGACGGGAACGTAGGGTTTGGATAGAAAGGCGTCCAACAGCAGTCCGGCAGCCACCGGTCCTGAAACAATCATGGTGTAAACGGTGAGCTGCATCAGCCCGTTGGCCCGCGAAAGGTCCTCATCCGGGAAGATCTGGGGCAGGATGCCTTCCTTGGCGGGGTCGAGGAAGCAGGCATGAATCCCCAGCAGGAAGAGCACAGCCAGCATGGCCGTGACTTGGCCAACGGCCATAGCGATGGTGGCGAGAACGAGTAAAGAGGCTTCGAGAATCTTCATGAAGATGATCACTCGGCGCTTGGAGAAGCGATCGGCCACCTGGCCCGCGTAGGATGAAAGAACGATGTAAGGAAGCACGTAAAGCGCGGTGCCGAGGGAAATAACGAGGTTCCGCGTGGCCAGCGAAATGACGCGCGCGGTGACGAAAAGCAGGACGAGCTGTTTGAAGGCGTTGTCGTCAAAAACCGCCAGCGCCTGTGCTACGAGCAGATAGACGAATCCGCGCCGTTTCAGAACCTCCGAGTAGCCCCGCCTGGGCGCCATGGTGTTTCTCCTGCTTGCATTCATGCCACTCTGCGCCCTATGGCTCGGTAGCGGCATCGGGTCACGGCTAGTTCGAAAAGCACGGGAAGACAGAAAGGTCCGGATATTTGCCCGCTCCTATTCTAGAGCAATTGGCGAGGCGATGAAAGCCCGCTTCAACTCAACCGTGGTAAGGAGCTGGGCGCGACGAGAATGAAGCAAAGCCATACGGGCTGTGATAACATCAGCGCCGGATTCAGTCGCGGGCTCCGTAAAGAACTACCCTGGGGCAGCGTTTTCCGGGCGAGACCACAATCGAATCGAGGAGGCTCAACCATGAGACAGGTATGGGGAATGACCCTTCTGCTAGGGGCCGGCGTGGGGCTCCTTCTAGGGCCGCAGCAGGGCCTCGCGCAGGTTTGCAAGGATGAAGCATCCATGGTGGAGGCAACCAAGCAGGCCTTCGTGGAGCTCACGGAGACGGTGAAGAAGGAAAGCCTCTCGGATTTTCAGCGCCTCAACCACCAGAAGAGTGTGTTAAACAAGCTCACCATTAACGACAGCATGTTAGGGGAACTGGTAGGCTGCCTCGAAAAGGCCGCGCAGGACACCACGGCGCCCAAAGAACAAGTAGAGGCTGCAAAAGCCCAGCACGATTCATACGTCAAATTGCAGGATAAGCTGCAGCACGCACGGGCCGCCATCAAAGCTGCGCCAACGCCGAAGGACGCGAAAGCTCTGATCGAGAAACTGGATTTGGCGCTCTGAAGATCAACACGGCAACCTTGATTTCCGGTGCGAGCTACTGTAGTGCCGAACAGCGTTCGGCCACGTTCGGCCAGGCCGCTGAAGATCAACACGGCAACCTTGATTTCCGCTGCGAGGAGGTTGAAGATGGCCTGAAGGCGGTTGGCTTATTGAATGAGGCCGGCCCCTACGCGAAGGCTGGTCCAGATGGAATTAGCAAGCAATCGGGGGCTCACGGCGCATGCCCGGAAGGTCTGGCGCGCGTTGCCCGTGGAAGGGCGCCTGCTGCGCGCGGCGTCTCTGTGCACGCTTGCCACGATCCTTCTGTTTATCGCTCGCACCCACATCTTGGCCGAAGGGACCAATCCTGCCTCAGTCATTCTCATCTCAGTTGACACTCTGCGCGCCGACCATCTCGGTTGCTACGGCTATGGCGCGCTGCCAACTCCGCACATCGACGCGATGAGGTTGGGGGCCACTCAGTTCTTGAACGTCAACTCTCAGGTCCCGCTCACTTTGCCGTCGCACGTCTCTCTTTTCACCTCCACGTATCCTTTCTCGAACGGAGTGGAAGACAATGGTGCTGTCCTCGAGCAGGGAGCCGTAACGCTTTCGAGCCTATTGAAGTCTCGAGGTTATCGGACCGCAGCGATCATTGGGGGATTTCCTCTAGACCGCAGATTTGGTTTGGACCAAGGTTTCGACTTCTACGATAGCCCTTTCAACTTGACCACCCAGCAGAACCTCGAGCAGCTTGACCTCAAGCGTCCCGCAGGAGAAGTAACGCAGGCTGCCCGCCGATGGTTGCAGGACAATTCGGATCATCCGTTTTTCCTTTTCCTGCACCTGTACGACCTCCATAAACCTTACAGTCTCGCTCCGGAGATGCGAACTCGATTCCGAGGCCGGGAATACGATGGGGTGCTCAGCTACGTCGATGCGACGTTGGGAGACTTCTGGAAATTTCTCACGGCCGAGGGTCTGGTCGATAAGAGTCTGATCATCTTCCTCTCAGACCATGGCGAAAGCCTGGGCGAGCACGGCGAGCGGACCCACGGCTACTTCATCTACGAAAGCACCCTTCGAGTGCCGCTAATCGTTCATTGGCCGCGCGGCGCCAACCATTTCCCTTCTCGTGTCGAATTTCCCACCGGCCTGATTGATGTTGCGCCCACCATCATGCAGTTCCTGGGCTTTCCCGAGCCGTCTCAATTCCAGGGGCGGAGTCTCGTGGACCTGCTGGATGGGAAGGTCCAGCCGGCGCCTGGCGAGGTTTACAGCGAAAGCCTGTATGCGCATTACCACTACGGCTGCGCGGCATTACGAAGTTTACGTGTGGGAGACTACAAATACGTCAGCGCGCCTGAGCCGGAGTTGTACGATCTCTCCACCGATCCCGGTGAACAGGTCAACCTCTACGCACGCATGCACCCAGTTGATCTCGCTTACCGCGAGCGTCTGCAAAAGCTGCGCTCGCGGTTTGCTTCTGACGCCAGCCGCGCGCAACCCATCGCGGTCGGCCCGGACGTCGCACGCGCCCTGCGCTCGCTCGGTTATGTGGCCTCCTCGGGCAGCCATGCGGCCGAAGTTGACTCGGGACCTGATCCCAAAGCGAGGGTTGTCGATTATCTGAAGACAGAGGAGGCCGTAACGCTCTCGTTCGCAGGGCAGTTATCGCAATCAGTGAAATTGCTGAAAGGGGTTCTGTCCAAGGACCCTGAGCTGATCGACACGCGCAATCTCTTGGCGCTTTTCGAACAGAAGCTGGGCCGCCGTGAGGACGCTGCCGGGGACTTCCGGAAGGTGTTGGATCGCGACCCCGCCAACCTCATGGCCCATTACAACCTGGGGGTCCAATACTTCGAGCTCCATCGACTCGATGATGCGGCCCGTGAACTCCAGGCAACCCTCGCGATCGGCTCACCTCGAGGAGCGGCCGTCGGGCAGCTCATCCAACCCTCCGAGGAGATGCTGGGGAAAATCTGGCTGGAGAAACGGGACGTGGTGCGGGCCCGCAATCAATATAACCATCTGTTGACGGTCTTCCCACAAGATTTTGCAGCACATTACAACCTGGGATGGATTGCAAGCCGAAGAGAAGAATTGGGAAGAAGCAACGCGGCAGCTTCGCGCCGCACTGGAAATCGAGCCGAACAATGCTCGGGCCCATAATGCGCTGGGGACGGTTTATCTCGAGCAAGGGGATTTTGCCCAAGCGCGCGTTGAGTTCGGTGAGGCCATCAAGTTGGATCCCAAGTATGCGCAGGCCTATTACGATCTCGGCATGACGCTGAGCAAGATGCACGAGAGGGACGAGGCCGCTCGCGAGTTCAAAAAAGCATTGGAAGTTGATCCCAAGTTCCTCGCGGCGCAAAGGGCCCTGGACGACATGCGGCGAGGGGAGTAGGCAGAGATAGGGCGGACTTTATCCCGCCGCGGGTGCTTCTTCCGGTTTGGATCCCTCCCATAGCGTAATGAGTAAAGTGCTCCCCAGCACCAGCAGCCCACCCACGATGGCCATCAGCGTCAATCTCTCCCCCAGCCAAATCGCGGCGATGGGAACCCCGAAGAATGTGATGAGGTAGTTCGAAAGGGCCGCCTGAATGGCGTCGAGGGCCTTCAGCGCCTTCAGGAACAGCACCATGGAAAGAAAATTGTGGAAGAAGGTCAGCAGGATGAGGCCGATCCAGGTGCGCGCGGTAAACTCCGTGATATGGCTGAAAACACCGCGCTCCTGCGGTCAAGACGAGTGGAGTCATCAAGATGAACATGGCGACGTAAGTATAGAAAAGCATCTGCATGGGCGAGTATCGCTCCAGCACTTTTTTCCCGTAGGAGTTGTAAAAAGCGCTCCCCAGCGTGCCGAGAAGAATCAGGATGTTCCCAAAGAAGTAACTCGTCCCGAAATTGAGGCCTCGCAGGTCAACGCCCGAGCACATCAGCACACCCGCGATGGCCAGCAGAAAGCTCGCCCATCGCACCCATGTCATGTGTTCGTGAAGAAAAATGATGGCCAGGATAGCGGTGGAAACCGGCAGCGTCAACATCAGGAGCGCCGCGTTGCTGGCCAGCGACATGCGTGTGCCCCAGGTGATCAAGACCTGGCCGGGAAAGATACCCACGAGCGCCAGAAGGAAAAACAGACCGATGTCTTTTCGCGATCGCGCTTTCCCTTTGTAGGCGTCGCGATTCTCCGCGCGGATGAGCGGATAGAGCATGAGGGTGGCCAAGGTCATAGGTCCCCAGACCGTCATCCAAGGACCCACCTGAGCTTGCACCAACTTGACGCAGGTGAATTGCAGAGCCCACATCAAATTGCAACTGAAGAGCAGCAACCAGGAACGCATGTGCGGTTTGCCTTTTCAACCTTTCGAATACTTCTGCGCCAGGGCGCGAATATCGTAAGTGAATCTTAGAAAACGCTTCTCCCAGCGTCTCGCCTCCTGCGGAGTGTACTTGTAAAAACCTTTAGCGTTGGCGACTCCAAGGGCGCCCGAGCCCACCACTTTGCGCATCAACTCCGGCACCTCCTTGGTGCAGCACAAATCCGGCAGCAGGTGCTCCATCACCCGCATGTAGGCAGGAATGCCGGTAAGATCCATAAAGCGGAAAGGCCCGGCGAGTGTAATCCAGTAGCCATAGTCGTTCCGCAAGGACCGATCCACGTCCTCGATCGTTGCGTAGCCCTGTTCGACCAGGTAAAAGGCCTCGCGCAACATAGCGTACATACAGCGGTTGGTCAGGAACCCGCGAATGTCCCGCCGCACAACCGAAGGCTCTTTCCCCCAGCGCTCCGCCAGCGCCCTCGCGCGCTCCACCAGGCGCAGGTCAGTCTGGTCGCCGCAGATAATCTCCATGAATCGCAAGACGTGCGCGGGTTCACCCCAGTGGATTCCCATGAATCTCTCGGGATGGCTGGCGCCCTTTTGAAGCAAAGTCACGGGGAGCGCTGAAGTGTTGCTGCCGATGATCGTCTCCGGCGCTACTGCGCCCTCAATTTTCCGAAACACCTCATATTTCACCTGCAAGTCTTCGAGCACCGTTTCAATCACCACCTGGCACTCGCGCAGGTCCGCGAAGTCTTCCGTGATGCGCAACATCTTGAGCACCTGTACCGGATCGGAGGAAAGCAATTTCTCCCGTTTCATCTGGCGGAGAATAGATTGCAAGTGGCGGCGAGTATTGCGCCGCTTCGAAAGGCTGCGAGTCACGCCGACCACCGGATGTCCGGCCGCCAACAAGCAGGCGATGATACTGTTTCCCATCAACCCCAGACCCACCACCCCGACAGGAATATCCGCCGCTTTCGCGAGTCGGATGCTCTTCCGGGAAACTGTCCGCTTGGTTTTCCCTGATGCCATGTTCATCGCCTCCACTTCGATACTTATTGGCGTTTTCTGACTACGCTGATGGCTTTAAGCATAACGCCATTGTCCGGAATTATCGGGCCGAAATCATTGGTCCAGCCCGGATCGCCTCCTCGGAAACCCGTCGTGCCTCGCAGCCGGACCTCCTTGATTACCTTACCCAACCTGGGATTAACCCACTCGAACGCGAAGAAAGTGATGGGATTGCCCGCGGACCCGCCGAGGGAGACGGCATCGGCGCCGTAGGCATAGTCGTGCGAAGAATCGCGCTTCTCCCAACTCCACTCGGCGATGTTCACACCGTAGCGGATGGGTATGATGCTGACGAAACCGTCTTCGTACACGATTTCGTACCAGCCGAGCATATCCGCGGTGTCCTCCGGATCGTAGATCAACCGGAACGACTCCTTGTTCGTTGCAGGTTTTGCAGCGGCGTGCAGAAAAATCAGACTGGTAACGTCCTCACCAATTTTGATGTCCGCTTCTTTCGGCAGTCCGCTGCTCTCCTTTCCGTCGGCAGCCGCCAGAATCGCTTTCTTCTCTCCTGAGTCACCGAGATCAAAGGGCACCTTACCAAGCGAGATCGATCCTGTCTTCATGCCGCTCAGGTCTACACTCAGCTTCGGTTCCGTGGTTCCCATGTTGAAGCTCGCCTGAATGTCAACCGGCGCAACGGACGTTTCGGTGCGGCTGGGCGGCAATCGTTCCTCGAGCCTGGCGCGAATGTCAGGAACCATCGATTGAATGACGCCCGAGAGTTGCTTGCCGTCAACGACCTTGCCGTTCCATAGGATGTTGCTGCAGCCAAGGAAATCGGCCATCAGTTCCTTGCCGAAGCCGATTTCGTTGGTGGCGAACCACGCGGACGGTGCCCCCCCGATAATCGTGTCGCGTTTGCTCCGCCGTTCGTAATCCCGAATGCTGGGAGTGAAGTTTCCATAGATCTGCTTGAATCCCATCTGGTCGAGTTGGGCTTCGCTTTCGAGCGCCTTGGGTTCGTCCCAGAACCAGTTGAAGATCAGAATGTCTTTTGGAACCAGTCGCTCCACTTGCTCGCGAGTCATGCCTCCGGCCACGTTGAATTTCCAGCCGTCCTCCGTATGGTCCGGCTGCAAGCCCACGCCGCGGACACTCTGTAGCAGCATGTCGCCCCAGATGGCGAGCTGAATTCCCTTGGCCGCCAGATGATCGTGAATCTTCTTGACATCCTCTCCGTAGCGCTCGCCAATGTCCTTGTTTCCGCACACTGGACAGAGGCCAACGGGACAGAACAATTCGTCGTGCCCGGCGTGAATCGTCTTGGGTTTCAGGAGGTCGATGTACTCGTCATAAACTTCGAAAAGCAGTTCGTAGCTTTTCGGGTTGGAAGGACAGTACGTGTCCGGCCACTTCTCGCCGGGTACCTCCGCAAGGTCCTTATGCACGCTCAGGAGGTAGTAGCTATGCGTGAACGAGGGAAGCTCAGGAACCAATTCGATGTGGTTCTGCCTTACCCACCGCGCCAGGTCGGCCACTTCGTCTTTTTCGAGAACCCCTCCATCCGCCGTGTCTTGATGGGATGAATTGGGTGTCCGATTGTGGAGCGTACCGGCGGGGTAGTTACGGCGCCCATAATTGGCATCGCGGGCGAATTCCAGCCAGGCGGAGTTCAGCTCAGGATGGCTGTCGAGCCGCATGCCGGCGTTCATTTCCATGATCAGCGTGTTGTATTTGTAGAGGGCCATGAAGTCGCGAATGAACCGTTTGAAAAAGGGGATGTGGTCGCGTCCGGGAAGATAAAGCTTGAGGCCGCGAAAGGGCTTGTCGGGCCAATCGCGAATGCGCACCCCCGGAATTTGCAATTGCCCGTTGTCCCTCGCAACTAACTGGCGCAGGGATTGCAATCCATAGAAGGCCCCCCGATCGTCGCTCCCCCCAATCAAGACCAGGCTGGGGGAAACCTGCAGGATATACCCTTCGGCGCCAGGATTTTGAGCGCTCAGTTCGATGTGGTTCTGCGCACAATATTCTCTGACCAATGGGTTGGCGACGGAGCCCATGACGATCGTCCGCCTTCCCGCGTCGATTCGTGCCAGCCGATCGGTTTTGAGAAACACCCCAAATCGGTCTGCAAGTTCATCTGTCAGAAAATGCGCCAGAAGCATGTCCTCTTCGGACGCCGTGGACGGAACGGCAATCGTAACGTTATCGTCCAGGGTAAACCCGGTTCCTGCCAGAGCGATTTCTCGAGGCGTTGGAAAGATCAACGATGCGACGCCCTCAGGCGCTGCCGGACATGGGATGGCCTGAGTGGCCAAGAACAGCGCGACCATTACAAGATTGCGGATTGTTCGCATATCAGTAATATCCTCGATCTCCTCGCCTGTCATTCTGAGCGAAGCGAAGAATCTCCGCAGTTGCTAATTGGGTCCAGCGACTGGCGGACAACTGCCGAGATCCTTCGCTTCGCTCAGGATGACAGTATGCGTCTGAAGCTGGCCGAATGACATGTTATCCTGAGCGAAGCGAAGGATCTGCTTTTCTTCGCGCGCCACAGCCCTCAGGCCGCGTTCGCCCGCGCCGTACTGAAAATTCTGCGGGCGTTATCTCCGTAGACTTTCTTGAGGATTTCGTCCGGCAGGCCCAATCCATAAAGCGGCCAATGGTACGAGAAACCTCCGGAGGCCCCGTCGAGTCCCATCTCCCATCCGTAAAAGTGCTCGTCCAGACTCTCGAGTATTCGAAATGTGATGCGAAACATCGGGCGGGTGTAAGCCATGTCCGTCCCGTAAAGCACGCGGTCGGGGTAGCGCTCGATGAACCGTCCCGCGGATCGCGCAATGGGAGACATTTCCCCAAAGCGGGCGGCCACGTCCACATAGAGGTTGGGATTTCGATCCAGCATCTGACCCAGCCGCGTCAGATCGTACTCAAGGTTGGCGATGTGGCACGCAATAAAGGTTGTCCGGGGATGCTTCGCCACGGCGCGCTCGAGGCTTTCGATCAATTCGTTGTGGCCCAGGACGCCCGGGCCCACGGTGATCCGCCAGGTGTAGCAATTCATCAGTCCGTCATTGGTATTGTCCATAGGCTCATAAGCCCAGATTGGATCCGAGACGTGCATGTTGATGGGCATTCCCAAACGCGCGCATTGGTCGTAAAGAGGGTCCATACGCGCATCGTCCGGGTGCAGGCCCGATCCTTTCGGAGCGCCCCAAATGCCGGTGCCCTTGTCGCCGATCTCACCCACTCCTAGGGCGCCCAGGCCATGGCACTCCTCAAGCGATTTCACGGCGGCCGGCCCAAATCCCGGATCATCGCAGCCTTTAAGGTCGAACCCACACCATAGGTCAAAACGTTCCGGGTACTTGGAAAACCGTTTGCTCAACTCTGAGTATTTCTCTGGAGAGCCCGTCCTGACGAAAGTAACAGTCTTCTCGACGCCGGCCTCGTCCATCAGTTTGACCATCTCATCCAGGTCCTCAGGTGACTTGACCCATTCGGCATGATAATGAGCATCGACCACGGGATACCTGGCCTTCGCAATTTCAGTCTTGGGGATCTTATAGATCGAACGAGGGCGGTAGTCCTTCAGTAAAATCTTGTCCGGCGAGGTCGGGGATTCATCCCCAGGCGTCGGCGCCTGTTGTGCGCGCGCCAGCCCCCGCGGGTTTACGACCGCCGCCCCGGAAAGGATCATCCATTGTCTGCGATTCATAGGCATTCCTCGAACGATGTCATTCTGAATACACCTGCTGCCCACCCGTGGAGATGAATATGTCTGTCATCCTGAGCGAAGCGAAGGATCTGCAGTTCAGGTCCAGGACGAACTGATGCAGATTCTTCGCTTCGCTCAGAATGATAGACTGACTGGCCGGCCTCTGTTGCTACACCTTCGCAGGCAGGCTATATGGGCTGCGGTGCATGCCCTTCAGCATCTGATCGGCTTCCGTGTCGTTGGTAAACCGTTCCGCCTCCGGGTTGAAGGTCAACTTCCTGCCCGTCCGGTACGAAATGTTACCCAGCAAGGCAAGCGCGGTCGAAAGATAAATCTCATTCACGTCGGCATGCAGGATTTCCTGCTTTCCGGCGCGGACAGCATCGAAGAAGTTCTGAAAGTGGGCCACCTGCATGTCACGGTCTTCTCCATCACTTCCCAAATCGGGCTGGGGCTGCTTGCTGTCGCCCAGGAAAACCGTACACTTTCCCTGCTGTTCAGGACTGACTGCCATGTACCCTTTTGACCCGTAGAAAAACACGCCCGACGACATCCCCGCTTCCTCATTGCTGAAGCGGCCACGGATTTCCGTGACCAATTGCGGGCCGTCCCTGAACTCGTAGGTCACAACCTGGGTATTGGGAGTTTGCCCCTGGTCTTTGTAACCGAAGCGTCCGCCGATGGAATGGATGCGGTCAGGCAGACCGCGCTTGAGACCCCAGCGGGCCACATCCATGTAGTGGACTCCGTTGTTTCCAAGTTCTCCATTGCCGAAATCCCAGAACCAATGCCAGTTGTAATGGACCAGATTACGGTGGAAGGGTTGTTGAGGCCCGGGTCCGAGCCAAAGATCCCAATGAAGATCGGGCGGCGGCGCTTCGGGCTCCTTGAATCCAAGCGAGTCTCGCACTTGGAAGTGAATGCAGCGGGCCATATAAATATCGCCGATGACTCCGTCATGCAGCGCCTCGATGGCTTTGCGAATGCGTCCATTGGAGCGCCGTTGGGTACCGCCCTGTACCAGCCGTCCGTGCTTCCTCGCGGCTTCCACCATCATTCGCCCTTCGACCATGTCATGGGCGATGGGCTTCTCAACGTATACGTGCTTTCCCGCCTGGCAGGCCCAGATCGTCGCCAGGGCGTGCCAGTGATTCGGCGCGGCGATGGTGATGACGTCAATATTCCGATCATCGAGGACACGGCGAAGGTCGGACTCGAGTTTGGGTTTCTTTCCGCTTTGCTTTTCGAATTCTGCGGCTTTCTCCTGCATCCGGTGTTCGTCCGGATCGCAGAACGTTGCGATCTCCACTCCATCCATTCGCGACAGCAGTTCGATGTGGTCCCGGCCTCTGTCGCCCATACCAATAATGGCAGCTCGAATACGATCGTTGGCGCCTGCGCGCCCGCTCAATGCAAAGGCCAAAGGAGCGGCCCCTGCGCTCATCAAGAATGTTCTTCTGGCAATTTTTTGCATATAGATAACACCCCAATTCCCCTACTTGGCAAGAAGGTGTAGCGCAGAGGTATCCGTCAGCCGAGGGATTCCTCTGCGGCCCTTCCCCTTGCGGTCCCGTCTTCAGATGAAGTGCCGCAGAGGAGGGCAGAATGCGCCCACTTCTGCGCTACCCCTTCCGGGCAACCGCATCGATCTCCACTTTGATTCCGTCCCCAAGCACGCTTTGCACAGTGGTCCGCGCAGGCAGAATGCCGCGGAAAAAACTGCGATAGACTGCGTTAAAACGGGCGAAGTCCTTGATGTCCGAAAGATGGCACGTGCACTTGATCACATCCTCGAAAGTCATCCCGGCCGCTGCCAGGACCTTCCCGATGTGTTCCAGAGTTAGCTGGGTTTCTTCCTCGATGGTTCCACGCTTCACCTCACCCGTGGCAAGGTTGAGCGGCCCCTGTCCGCTGATATAGAGCCAACCGTCGATCAAAACACCTGCCGAGTAGGCTCCCGTAGAGACTTTCTTATCGGGATGCAGAATCTCTGTTTTGGGCATCTTAAAATTCCTTTCCGACGTCGGTACGCTGCGGCGTGCGTGGCCCATACTCCGCGTTCAGGATGAGCCCGCGCCTCGCGCTACTGTCGCGTGTTGTATTTTCGTGCCACGATGCTGTCTGGAGATTTCAACCGCTTTAGCCGTACGAGGGAAACGCGGCATTTTTAAGCGATCGAGCAACGCCAGTATGTTTGCGTTCAGGAACTCGATATGCGCGGCATCGAGGGGGCTCAATTCAATTCGCGGGTCACGCACAAACGTTTCGTTAATGATGCCGCGCGCGGCGAGCAACCGCTTCTCGGCATGATGATAGAGCTCCATATTCTGCAAGCTAAAGACAATCTGTGGCAGCGTGCCCGTGAAGACCTCGTACGCTTCCTGGCGCTGTCCGCCCTCAGCCAGCCGAAAGATGCGCGCCAGTAAATCCGCCAGCGAGAGCGACGGCATTACGCCACAAATCCCGGCGGCTATCAACTCGAGCATATACATGCCGCCCCAACCCTCGAGCACTCCGACTTTGCCGGAGGTCGCATCCAGAATTGAAGCAATTCGCGTGGCCATCAGGGGTTCTTCCAATTTGACCCAACGAAAATGCGGGTGTTGGCGATGAAGTTTGGTGATAAAGCTCGTGCTGACCGTTGGCCCGCCCGGATTGAAGTCTTGAAGAACCAGCGGAATGTCGATTGCCGATAAAACCCTGTCGAAATGCCGCAACAGGTCGTTCTCCGAAATGGCAAACATACGGGGTGCGGCGACGGACACCGCGGCCGCTCCCGCCGATTGCGCGAAGCGCGCCAGTTCCACCGAGTGAAGCGCGGAGCCCGCATTCGCCTGCGCAACCACGGGCACTCGGCCGTTCGATTGCTCGACCGCCTTGGCGATGATCTGGCGGCGTTCGTCGTCGGAGAGCTTGTAGAATTCGCTTGCGTAGGCCGGGAGGCAAATGGCGCAGACATCGATCCCACAGGCGAAATCCAGCAAGGCCTCAAAAGCACTCCAATCAATCCGTTCCTTTTCGTCAAAGATTGTCGGGATGATCGGAACGATGCCGTCTATCTTGAAGTTACGTGGTGTTGTCATGTGGAGAGTTTACCGTAGGCAAGAACTCTGTCAACCCAATTGCACCGGAGTTGGCGATTGTTTTCCAGTAGGCTGGAAGGTTCCTCTCAGCCCCTTCCAGCGGCGATCTGTGCTAGTATTGAACCGTGTTTGAGGGCTTTTGAAGTCTCTGAAACAAGCGAAGAATCCGATGTCGGATGCTAAGAGCTGTCCGGTTCCAGCCATTGAGCGTGCGCTCTCGGTGCTCGAGTTTCTCGCTAAGTCGCGGTCTGGCTTTTCAACCTCGGAAATAAGCCGCAGGCTCGGACTTCCCAAGAGCTCAACCTATTTGATCGTAGAAACCCTTGAGCGGCGGGGATTCCTGCAAAAGAATCGCCAGAATGGCAGATACTCCTTTGGTTTGAAACTAATCACACTAAGCCGCCATGCAATCGAGAACCTTGATCTTCGAGACGCGGCCAAACCCTTCTTGCGTTCTCTCATGCAGCAGACCCAACTGATTGCCCATATGGCCGTCCTGGATGGCGCCGAGGCCATGATCATCGAAAAGGTGGAGGCGCCCGGAACAGGCCGGCAGACCTCTTTTGTTGGACGCCGGCTGGACGTTCACAGTACGGCTGTGGGCAAGGCCTTGGTGGCCTACATCAGTGACGATGAACTCGACATGACCGCAAGATTCAAAGGCTTCCCGAGGCGCAACGACAATACAATTACCTCCCTCGCCGCCTTGAAGCGGGAACTCGCCCAGGTAAGATCACTGGGTTATTCGGTAGACGACGAGGAAGACGAAATCGGGGCCCGTTGCGTTGGGGCGCCGGTATTTGATTCCAACTCCTCGATCGTCGCCGCCCTCAGCGTAGCAGGCAGCCTGGCCCAAATCCCCGACGGGCGTATTCAGGACTTGGCGGCTTTGGTCAAGCGCACAGCGGCGCAACTTTCTTCGCACTTAGGCAACTTAGGGAGAGCATCGAGTGCCCAAACTGCCGCGCATGAGGTGACTGAACTACCCAGAGACTCGCTGAGCCAATGAGAGGAAACAAAGAAAGTGAGGCATTTCTCGCATCGGTTATGCAGCGCTGGGTCTGCCGTTACTTTTCTCCTGCTTTCTGCTGGCATGCCAATCTTGCCGGTCCCCCCTGCGCCCAGCCAAGAGTCCCAAAACACAGCCAGTGAATACGAACGAGCGGGGACAATGGCCCTCGAACAAAAGAACTATGCTGTTGCGGAGCGCCAGTTTCGATTAGCAGTGAGGCTCGAACCGGGCTCAGCCTCGGCCCACTCTGGACTGGGCATCGCCCTGCGGGCGAATGGGAATTCGAGGGAGGCAGTTTTAGAGTTTCAAAAAGCCGCGACGCTGGAGCCCAAAGCTTGGGAGCCGCGTTACATGTTGGCACAAACCTACATTATTCTTGGCAACTTTCAAGACGCGACTGCCGCACTTCGGACGGTTCTTCAGCTTCATCCTGGCTACCCCGACGCGCTTTACAACCTGGCCATGGCCGAGTGGAAGGCCGGCGATCGCAGTGCCTCAACCAAGGACTTTCGCAGCCTCATCGTGCTTCAGCCGCAAGATCCCAGCGCCCATTTCCAACTCGGCATGCTGTTGCGGGAGATGGGAGACCGTTGGGGCGCCATGAACGAACTTCATTCGGCGTCCGCTCTTGAGCCACGGAACCTCCAGATTCGCTATGAAGTGGCTTGGACCCTCATGGAGCTTGAGCATTTTGACGAGGCATCAGCCGAATTCCAGGCGGCTCTCGAAATTGACCCGGGCTTTGCACCTGCACACTACGGCGTGGGAATGGTTCGTGAGCTTACGGATGCCGTCGACCGGGGTGTTTCGGAATTTGGCGAGGCGATCCGTCTACAGCCCGGCTACGCTGCACCCCGAATCCAGTTGGCCCGTGTCTTGGTCGAGCAGCGCAAATTCACCGAAGCAGAGGACGCCTTGCGAGCAGCGACTCGGATTCAACCCAACGATCCGGGCATTCACTATGTGTGGGGTCTGTACTTCAAAAATCAGGGCGACCCACAGAAGGCCCTCGATGAATTCAAGGAATCACTGCAAATGGCGCCCAAGGCCCCTGAATCGCACTATGAACTGGGGCTTCTCCTTCGGCAAAAGGGTGAATTGGAGGGCGCCGCATCGGAATTTCGCCAAGCCGTTGACTTGAGTCCCACAGACGGTCCATCGCTTCTCAATCTCGCTCAGATCCTGGGACTCGAGGGTAAAACTGAAGAGTCGCAACAGGCGATGCGAAGATTCGTCGAGTTGCGAAAAGACCGCGATACTCTCAGGACGGTTCAACTCTACACCGATACGGGCATCCGGCTGGTCGAGCAAGGCGACCTGAACGCCGGCATCGGCTATTTTCGAGCGGCGGTCGATCTTAGCCCGAATTCCTCGGAGATGCACCGCAACTTAGCTAAGGCCTTTTTCCAGGCAGGCAAATTGAAGGAAGCCGGGGAAGAATACACTACGGCAATCCGCCTCAATTCCAGGGATTGGCAGGCCCATTGCGGACTTGGCGAAGTGTTAGCTCAACAGGACCGCCTCCCGGAAAGCATAAAGGAAGTTGAAACGGGGACGCAACTGAACCCGCGCGCGGCTCAAGCCTACAGCCTGTTGGCAAGCCTATATCAGCGGGCTCACGATCCCGCCAGAGCTGAAGCGGCACAGGCTCACGCCAAGTCGCTCGAGCAGCAACTCGATGTCCACGAGCCGAAGTCAGGAATTGAAGCGGGGACAACCCCGGCGCCCTCATCTGAACCGAAACCGCAACTCTGAACCTGGAGCGATAGACAGGACGCTCTCCAACTGCCCGTTGCTTTTCTTCCAGCCTGTTGGACTTTCCCTGCGAAACCACACCTGTCTGTCTTGACTGCTCCAATTGGCCACGCTTATCTTGCGGTCATAAGGGCGATCGTAGGCACTGTGGAGGTTGAGTTATGGGAATCAAAAAGCTCTGGTTTTCGATGTTGGCGTTTATGTGCCTCGCCATCGCGGTGGCACTGCACGCTCAGGAGATCAGAGGTTTGATTGTGGGTAATGTTACGGATACTTCCGGTGCGGCGGTTCCCGGCACTCGCATCACAGTCAAGAACGAGGGTACCGGGATTGAATACCACACCACCTCGGATTCTGCCGGAACCTACACCGTTCCAGACCTCCTCGCGGGAACATACACCGTGACCGCCACCAAAGAGGGGTTCAGAACCTATCAAGCCGCAGGCGTTCAGCTCCTCTCGTCACAGACGGCCCGTCAGGATGTGGTTTTGCAGGTCGGCGAGGTGGTTCAGACGGTAGAGGTCAACGGGCACGCTCAGCTTGTGCAGACTGATTCGCCTACCGTGGGGGGCACGCTGCAAACCCGCGAACTGGCGGACCTTCCCTTTCAGACCACGTCGACTGACGGGCTGATGAATCTGGTCCCCGGCATGTCACAAGGGATCACCAATGGAAACTCCAATCCGGACGTTGGGGGAGCGGCCTACGTCGGGATGAGCAATTGGACTGTTAACGGAATCAGCACCAACAACCCCGGCCAGGGCGGCGGTGGAAACGTCACTTATATTGGCACGTCGGAGATGATTGCCCAGGCGAACCTTCCCGCCATCGGCACCTTGCAGGAGTTCAAAGTCGACAGCTCCATGAACGGCGCGGAGTATCGCTCCCAGACGGCGATTACGATGGTGACCAAGCAGGGCACCAACCAGTTTCACGGCAACGTGTTCGAGTACAACGAAAACAAAACGACCAGCGCCAACAGCTTCGATCTGAACAAGTACAATCAGAATGCAAATCCATTCAACCGCAACCAGTTTGGCGCGAATGTGGGTGGGCCGATCCTGAAGGATAAACTCTTCTTCTTCGTCAACTACGATGGGATTCGCGAAATCCACCCGCAGCCGTTGCAATACAACTTCCCCACGCTGGCCATGCGCCAAGGGGACTTCTCGAACCTGTGCGACACCTGGGCGCAGGGCCTCTGCACCGACCCGGCCAACGGCCAGCAGTTGTACAATCCCTTTACCGGACAACCATTTCTGAACAACCAGATTCCCAAGTCGATGCTTGCCTCCCAAGCCACTGTACTTTCCCCCTACATGCCCGCGCCAAACGTCAATCTTGCGCAGGCTCCAGGGTCGCCTTTTCTACCCGGATCGCCCAACGCCCTGTACGACTGGGACGGCGCCCTTCCGCTCCGCTTTGGCACGAACAACGCTCAGATGCGCCTGGATGGACAGATCGGGAGCAGGGACTCGATCGTACTTTTCGCCACAGCGTCCAAAGGCGCGCCGTGGTTCTACGGCTACGCCTGCTGTGCGACTTATGGCAGTTGGTCGGACCACGGATACAACTGGTACAACGCAAGTGGAACCGAGACGCATACCTTCGGCCCCGGCACCGTCAACGAGTTTCGGCTCGGATGGGTGGGCACGGCAATTCGATCCTCCGGGCAAGACCTGGGTTTCGAGCCGTGGAGCCTTTTCCCACAAATGCCGTCGAATTCCGATCGCGGCCTGCCGGCCATGACCATAGGTGGTTACGGGGGGACGAACCTCGGGGGCACAATCGGTGACGTGGGTAATGCCCACGCCTTGCAGGGCACGGCCGATTGGGTAGATAACCTCACCATGGTGCGAGGGCGGCACACCATAAAGGTCGGTTTCGAGGAGAGCGGCTACAAGGAGAATGACTTCTGCTTCTTCAACTGCAACGCTCCCTTGGGAAGTTTCAGCTCGTCAGGGCAGTGGACAGGTAACCGCGGATGGAACATTCCGGGAAGCAATTACGGCCAGTCGATCGGAAACGGCTACGCCGATTTCATGCTGGGGGTCGCTGACTATTCGAGCTACGCCGCCCCGGTCAGCCAAAACATGTACGACCGCGAGTGGGACTTTTACGCGCAGGACACGTTCAAAGCCTCCCCTCGCCTCACCGTGAGCTATGGGCTGCGATACATGTATCAGAGGCCATGGACGTTCCGCGACCACAACGCGACCTTCTGGGATCCTGCCATTAACAAGGTGATCATCGCGGAGAATTCGGACACGGTTACGATACCGCCCAATGCGGATCCCGGCGCCTTTGCCGCTTATCCCTTTGTAACCACCCAGCAGATTGGCGCGCCCCTCAACTATTTCAAGAACGATTTCCACAACTGGGGACCGCGCATCGGCTTCGCGTACCGTCCCGGCGCCAACAATAAAACCGTCATTCGAGGCGGCTGGGGAATTTACTATGCCTTCAACGCCGGATGGTCCGGGCCATTACAAAGTCAGAGCAACCTGCCTTGGGAGCGGACTGCCGCGTTCAACACTCAACTGCCCGGCACACCCAGCAGCGCCTATCTTCCGGACATCACTTTTGCCAATCCCTTTCCCGCCAACCTGGTTCAGGGTGAGGCGGCGAATCCCTCCATCTCGGTCATGGATCGGAATGAAATGAATCCTGTATCGCAGCAGTGGAACCTGACGCTGGAGCGCCAGGTAGGAGACAACTGGTCATTCCGCGCCAGTTACCTCGGCGACCAAGGCCACCACTTGCTGTCTCAGTTCGACAATATCGACCGGCCGAACGTTCAACAACCCAACGTGCCAACCCAGGACCAGCTTCCCTACCAGCCGTGGAGCGCCGTCAACTGGTTCAACTTCCCGGGCACCAGTTCGTTCAATCAACTCCAACTGGAAGCCCAGAAACGCTTTGCGAGCGGGCTGATGCTGCGGGCGGAATACGACTGGTCTCGCAACCTCACCAACATCAATGCCGATGCCGAGTTGGGCGGCTCGCCACCACAAAACCCCTGGAATCTGCGCGCGGAGTACAGCAACGAACAGTTCCAGTACCGTGACAAGTTTCTGGTCTACTACGTTTACGAACTGCCCGTGGGACATGGCCGGAAGTGGCTCGCGAACTCGAACAAGTTCGTGGATGGCGTGCTGGGCGGTTGGCGGGTATCGGGTGTCACCGTTTATCACAGCGGCGACGCGTTGACCCCCAACTTTGAGAACCCTGGCACCATGGTCGGATGGTCTGCCTCGCGGCCGGACCGCGTTGCTGGCGCGCCGCTTTATGCCGGGCGGCAGTCAGGGCACGACACCGTAAACGGCGTAACCTGGTTCAACATTGCGGCATTCGCTCCTCCACAACCCTGGCACTACGGCAACGCTTCGCCTTACTCCATGTTCGGCCCCGGGTTCGGCGATTGGGACCTTAGCGCCATGAAGAGCTTCCGAGTCCCCGTGGGTGAGGCTACCAAACTGGAATTCAAGGCCGATTTCTTCAACTTGCCTAACCACTATAACCTGGGGGATCCTGACACCGGCATTTTCGACACTCGCGATGGCGGCGTCGTTGATACCTATTCTGGCAAGATCACTAATGGCGCCGGAGGCTATGCACCACGCTTGATCCAAATCGGGCTCCGACTCATATTCTAAAGAGCCTCGGCCCAAACGTTGAAAGTGACACTCATCGTTTACCGGCTTGTAGGGGGACGGCTTGCCGTCCCCGCATTTCCGCCGGCACCGACGCGGGTAGGGCAAGCCCTACCCCTACTTTTCAGACTATGAAACCAATACAATTCTCGACACCCCTCCTCTTGCTCCTGCTTGCGCCTTCGGGGGCGTCCGCGGAGCACAACCCCCTGTTGCCACGACCGCAGCAGATTAATTACGCTTCAGGCGCGCTGGCGGTGCGTAGTCTCGAGATACGCCTTCCGTCGGATGCAGCCGCTGAAGACCGTTTCGCTGCCGAGGAACTCTCTTCATCTCTTTCGAGAATCGTGGGAAGCCCGTTTTTCGTCTCGGAGTGCGGCTCGACAGGCAAGGCGATAACCTTGCGGCGGACCGGCGCGCTCGACCCGCTGCCAACGCCGGGGGAAAAGGGCGGGTCCGATTCGCGCGAATCGTATTCGATCAAAGTGACCCCCGAGGGTGTAGAGGTCGAGGGCCGCTCTTCCGCAGCCGTTTATTACGGTGTGCAGACACTCGTTCAACTGGTGGAAGGCAGTGGCGCCGACGCCCGGCTTCCGGAGGTCGAGATTCGCGACTGGCCTTCGCTTCCTTACCGAGGTGTTATGGTGGACACCAGTCACGGAGGGCTACCGACCGAAGCGGAGGTGAAGCGCCAGATGGATTTTCTGGCGCGCTGGAAGAACAATCAATACTACCTGTATTCAGAGGCGAGTATCGAGCTGGAGGGATTTCCAATCCTCAGTCCCGAGGCGGAATTCAGCCCTGACGAAATTCGCCGCATTGTTGCTTATGGACGCCAGCGGCACATCGATGTGGTCCCCTGCGTGGAACTGTATGGCCACTTGCACGACCTGTTCCGCGTGGAACGTTATGCCAACCTGGCCATTCTCCCACACGGCAGCGAGTTCGACCCCCGCAATCCGCAAATAGCGCCGCTGATGAAAAGCTGGGTGGAGCAGCTTACCGCTCTGTTTCCAAGCCGGTTCTTTCATATCGGATTCGACGAAACGCGGGAAGCGCCGGTGGCTGTGGCCCCCGATAAAGATCTGCCCGCCACCCTGTATCAGGAGCAGTTTCGGCTGGTATCCGGCCTGGTCCGGGAGCACGGCAGGACGTTGCTGGTTTGGAGCGATATGTTCGCCCAGTACCCAAAATTGATCCCGCTGATTCCAGCCGGCACGATCATAGTCCCCTGGGGATACGATCGGACCGTCTATGAGCCGTACTGGAAGCCATTCCAGGATAGTCCCCTGACGCGATTCGTGGCGACAGGCGTGAGTATCTGGGACCAGGTCGCGCCCAACTTCGATCGGTCGTTTGACAACATCGACGCCTTTCTTTCCACCGGCCGGCAACACGGAGTCTCCGGTCTGATCAATACTCTTTGGACGGACGACGTCGCGGTCCTGTTCAGGCCTGCTTATCCGGGGATGGCCTATGGCGCCGCGGCGGCCTGGCAGGCAGACCCCGTGAAGCGCAGCACATTCTTCTCCGAATACGCTCGAATCATGTACGGCGAGGCTGCGGCTACGGAAGTGGCAGCAGGGCTGGCGGCAGTGGACCGCTCCGAAAACGAACTGGCCTTGGCGGTCGACGGAGGACGTCCGGAATGGGAAGAGACTTCGCCTGCTTTCTGGGATGACCCCTTCACTTCGGCGCATCTCGCGCGAACCACTGCACAGAGAGAGCATTACCATCAGTCGCGGCTTAAGGCCGAAGACGCCATCGAACATCTCTCCCACGCCATGCGATTGGGGGGAGATCCTTCCACCTTAGCGGATACGCTGCTGGAAGCCCGCCTGCTTGATTACGACGGGATGAAGAATGTTTACGCAGCGGAAATGGCGAGCGTTTGGCGGGATCTGGGCGAGCATCCCGACCCCGGCCGGGTCGATTTTTGGGTGGGGAAGTTCAGCTCCCACGATCACAGCCAGATTCAGGACCTCATGGACTACAGTGGCGATCTCGAGCAAACATACCGCGCCGCCTGGCTGGACACCTATACTCCCTACCGCCTTGGCGCCATTATGGGCAAATGGAACGCCGAGTTCCAGTATTGGTGGAAACTCACCAGGCGCTTGCACGACCTCGCCGCAGGATTCCATCAAGGCGACAAGCTCCCCCCACTGGAATCGTTGAGCCCGGGATATTGAAGCCTTTCACCCATTTCCCTGGCTGTGCATCCCTTTCCCTCGCGGTCGAAATTTGCACCCATCTGAAACTGTCGGCCATCAAAGTATATGTGGGGCGAAGTTCGCCCGAGGAGTCGGAGCGGGGAGTCGTGATCCGAAGGCGCCGGACAATCAAGGCGCCATGGATCGCGTACAGAAGAAGTCATGTCGAGAGCCGCGCGAGCAACCAACAGAGCACACAATCCTAAACGCCCGCCGCGCACGCCAATTAAGGGCGAACGCGCACGCCCAGCGCAAATGGCATATTGGCTGACCGCAGACGTTGAAGTTTGCGCCGTTTGCGGCGAAGGTTATGCCTACGGTACGGGGTATTACTGCTCGGGGTGCGACGCGGCAGTCTGCGCGTTTTGCATCGAGGACCGGAGTGGTGAATTCTGGTGCCTGGAGTGCTAAGAAATGCCGGCACGCGCAATCTGGAAAGGGTCGCTCGAGATGGGCGCGGAGAGCGTACCGGTCAAGCTCTATTCCGCCGTGGAAGACAGCTCCTTTCACTTCCATGTGCTGGAGAAATCGACCCTGCTGCGAATCCAACAGCACATGGTGAATCCGGAAACGGGCGAGGAAGTTCCCAGCGACCAGATCCAAAAGGGCTTCCTGGCTGAACCCGGTGTGTATGTGCGTCTGACGCCGGAGGAGCTTGATAAAACGCAGCCGGAAGACTCCCGCAAAATTGAAATCATGCGCTTCGTCCCCTCCGACCATATCCATCAGCAATGGTACGACCGGCCGTATTATCTTGCGCCCGACGATTCAGATTCTGAGTCTTACTTTGCTTTGGCCGAGGCGCTCGAGCACGAGAAACGCGAAGGCGTCGCCCGTTGGGTGATGCGCAAGAAGCGCTACGTGGGCGCCCTGCGTGCGGAGGATGGGTACCTGTTGCTGATCACGATGAAGTTCGCCGAGGAAGTGCTGAGCGCATCCGAACTGCCGCGTCCCGCCGGGCGCGCTCCGGAGGCGAAAGAATTGCAGATGGCGGAGCAATTGGTGGGCGCGCTCGAGGGCGACTTTCGCCCCGCGGATTTTCGCGACGATTATCGCGATCGGGTGATGAAATTCATCGAAGCGAAGGGAAGCGGGCACAAGCCGCGCCTGCAAGTTGTTGCCCGAAAGAGGGAATCCAGGTCGCTCATTGACAGCCTGGCGGCCAGCCTCAGAAAGGCCAAAGACGACAAGGAGAAGCGAGTTGCCTGAAGAAGTCGATAACGTCGAGAAGGAGTCTTCCCCGAGCTCGTTCTGGTCCGGGACGATCAGCTTCGGCTTGGTCAGTATTCCCGTGACTTTGTTCCCGGCCAATCGCTCGAGCCGCGTTCAGGCGCGGGCCCTGGGGCCGCAAGGGATTCCGCTGGGCCGCCGATATTATTCCTCCAAAACCGATCGGGAGCTGTCTCCCAAGGAAATGGTGCGGGGATACGAAATTGAAAAGGACAAGTACGTGGTGGTTACAGATGAGGAACTCGATCGGCTAGCGCCTAAGCGATCACGCGACATCGACCTCCGGGAATTCGTCGATGTGAATCAGATTGCACCGATCTATTTTGAGCGCGGATACTTTCTGGCGCCGGAGGGTGACTCAACGAAAGCGTACTTGTTGCTCGCAGCCATTTTGGAAAAGACTCAGCGCGCCGGCCTGGCAACGTTCGTCATGCGAGGAAAAGAGTATCTGATTGCGATTACGGCCGAGCATGGGATTCTGCGAGCGGAAACCATGCGTTTCAAGGACGAAATCCGCTCACCGGGCGACATCGGTCTGCCGGAAAGAAAGAAGGCGCCGGGTGAACGGACCCGCCATTTTATTCAAATCATCCAGAAGCACGCATCGCCGGAACTGTCACGGGACGAACTCCGCGACGAAACCTCGGCCGAACTGCTGAAGCTGGTGCGTGAAAAGCAAGCGAGAAAACAGGACGTGGTGGTGACGGGCGAGAAGGACAACAGCAGGGAAGCCGCGCCCGATTTGGTGGCGATCCTCAAGCAGAGCCTGGCTGGGCGGACGGGCCAGCGCCCGAAGCACTCCTCGGCGAGGACTGAGCACGCGGTCCGAAGGCCGCATAGGTTACGAACTCACGCGTCCAAGCGTGCGCGTCGATAGAACCCTTCCGGACTACACAGACAATGCCGCGGGCATGCGTCCCGACGCTTTTTGTCGGGATGTATGCGCCTCTTTAGCACTAGAAGGGCGCAGACATGCCAAAGAACGACACGTCTGGTACAACTGCGCCAGCCCGGCGAGAGGCTGCCGCACGGCGAAGTCCGACGTTCCCTGGAGCCGGAATGAACAGAGACCGCAGAGTTGCGCGCGGCTGCACCAACCCCGAGAGGGCAAGAAGGCTGGAAGGCAACCGTGACAAAGGCGCGAGAGGGGCGTAAGATAAACAGTAATCGTGGGAAGGGAGCTCGTGGGATGGGCCTCGACATCTCGCCACAAACCGAAGCGCGAATCCGGCAGGAAGCGCAGCGGCAAGGCATATCGGTCGAAGCTTTGCTGGAGCGCCTCATGAACGACCAAGCCGCGGGCACTGCCGTCCGGGCTCACCAAGCCCCCGAGTTGCCGGTCCTCCATCTTGGTCCCATGGGGCCTCTCCATCGCCGCGACATCTACGATGACGTCCGTTGAACCGGGAGTTCTCGATGCCAACGTTCTGGCGTATGCCATAAACGCCGACGCGCCTCAGCACGTGGCCGCCCGTACGCTCCTGGAAGCGGCGCGTAATCCCTCTACAAGCCTGTACGTCACCTCGCAGATACTTTGCGAGTTTTACTCGATTATCACCAACGTCCGCCGCTTTCCCAAGGCGGTTTCGGCGGCGGAGGCGGTGCGGATACTTTCTACCATTTTGGCATTACCGGGCTTGCTAATCCTGCCGACCATGCGTGGCGGAATCTGATGAGTTGAACAAATTAGCCCGAAAGTACGAACGCCTTGTCATCCTTGGTCTCGACGTTGATGACGAACCGGATGCGCTACAGCAATTCCTGCAAAAACGGCCGATCTCCTATACCCTGCTGAAAGCGGGAAAGATCGATGGACCGCTAGCCACGAGCTACGGTGTAACCGGACTCCCGCTCACTGTCGTCATCTCAGCCAATGGACTGGTTGATTTCGTGGCGGCTGGAGGTGTGACCGAGGATACCCTGGAAACGCACGTCCGCAGTGCGATGGACCATTAGTTTCCTCGACCTCGAAGAGGCAACTCAAAACGCTGGGGAGGCGTGGTCGTCAAAGAATCATGGGCGGAGGACCTGCGGGTGGCGCAGACATGCCGAAGAACGGCACGTCGGCGCCACCCATTCGATCCTGTCATTGAATACTAGCGTTAAGCCGGCAGCTTTTGACGATTATCGTACCGCGCAGGATCGGGGTTCTTTCGCTTCAGCCGCCTCAAAACGTCTTCGGTCGTAAACTGATTCGCGGCGCGCAGCTTGCCCAACTCGCTCCATTCCAGAGGAAGAGCCACGGGGGCCGACGGCCGGACGCGCACAGCGTAGTCCGCAATCGCCGTCGCGGTGTAATCGTTGCGAAAATAGTCGACAAAGATCTTGCCCTTGCGTTTTTCCTTGCTCATTGTCGCCACGTAGGCGTCTGGAACATCCGTCACCATCGCATTCGCAATCGCGGCACAAAAGGCTTTGACTTCGGCCCAACTGCTCTTTTCGACGAGCGGCACGGTGACGTGAAGCCCTTTTCCGCCTGTGCACTTCAGATAGCTAGTCAGTCCCTCGCGCTCGAGCCTCTTCCTCAAGTCGCCTGCTGCCAGTTTGACGGCTTCAAACGGCACGTTCTCATCCGGATCGAGATCGAAAATCAGCCGGTCAGGGTGATCGATATTCTCGACGCGCGCGCCCCAGGGATGCAGTTCGATGGCGCCCATCTGGATGAACTCGATCAGGCCTTTTTCGTTTTCGACGTAGAGATACTCGTAGGACTTCCCTTTGTGCTTCCATGTAAAAGGCTCTACGTCAGGGCCAAGTCCCTTACCCGGGCTGCGCTGGTAAAAGCAGCCGCCGGCGGTTCCTTCCGGGCAGCGCAGAAGGCTTACGGGATGGCCGGCCAGGTCCCTCAGAACCCAAGAAGACACGGCTGCGTAGTACTCGGCCAGTTGGAGCTTGGTCATGCCGGTATCGTCAAAAACCACTCGGTCCGGATGGGTGATTTTGATGCCCACCACCTCGCTCTGAGCCGCTTCGGAGCTCTGGTCGCGAGTGGACTTTACACGATGGCGCCGGTCCACATGAACAGGTTGTTCCATGACGACCTCTCGTGAGCTCTTGTCTTCACGCAGACCCTGGAATGAAGGCTGGCGGATGTGGCCATCCTCCGTCCATTCCGTGAACGCCACCTCACAGAGCAACTGGGGCCTGACCCACGTGGCGCCTTTCAAAATGTTCCGCGGAAGCGCGGTGATGGCCGGTCTGTCCACTTTGATTTTCGCGAGCCGGTCGTAGAGCTCCTGCGCGGATTTCATGGTGAAGCCGGTACCGACTTTCCCCGCATATTTCATGCGGCCCTTCTGGTTGTATCCCAGGTGCAAGGCGCCAATCGCCCGGGCCCCTCTGCGGGCTGCTGTGTATCCGATGATTACGAATTCCTGGCGTTTAATGCATTTGGCCTTCAGCCAGGTTGTTTGTCTTCCAGCTTGATATGGGGAATCTGCGCGCTTCGAAACAATTCCCTCCAGGCCCATCGAGCAGGACTTGGCGATGATATCCGCCGCGTCGCCGACCACGTGGTCACTGTAACGAAGCGAGCCGGTAGATCGAGACCGCTTCAGCAGGCCCGCCAGTTTCTTCTTTCGCTGGGAGAGCGGCCGCGCGCTCCAGTCTTTGCTATCAAGGTGGAGGAGGTCGAACACGTAGGCGGAAATAGACTGGGGATTGCCACCCTCGCCCAGAGCCTGCTGCATGGCCTGAAAGCTGGTTTTGCCCTCGCGGTCGAGTACAACCGCCTCGAGATCCAGCACAACGCTTTTGACTTTCAACGTAGATACCGCCGCATGGATGGAAGGAAATTTGTGCGTCCAGTCGTTGCCGTTCCTGGTCCGAAGGCGGACATCACCGTTCGCCGCGAAGGCCAAGGCGCGATAGCCGTCGTATTTCACTTCGTGCAGCCACTCTTTGCCGGCCGGAGGTGTGTCCACAAACGTCGGGAGGAGCACTCCGGGATAGTCCTTCATGAGCTGGCTGAGGGCTGCACCGGCCTCGCGCCCCGGCTTGGATTCGGGCGCGCCTACGGCGATCTCGTCCATCGAGCGGCGAGTTGAGACGCTGGAAGCCTCCTGCTCCAGGAATTGTCCGGCGCCGTCGCTGCCAAGAGCGTAATCGTCCTTTTCCTTGATCAGCAGCCAGTTTTCTTTCTTTCCATTGCCGTGCATGCGGATCAGGTCCCAGCCGCCCTTCAGACGTTCCCCATGCAGATCAAAAGACAGATGCCCTTTTTTCAGGCCCGCGTGCGGATCGGCCTTGGGCTCCCAGGAACCCCGATCCCACAACATGACCGTGCCGCCGCCATATTGGCCTTGGGGAATCGTCCCTTCAAAAGCTGCCGTAGGACAAAGGATGGTCTTCCGTGCGAACCGCCAGTCGTTTGTCCGCGGGATTCAGGCTGGGCCCTCTGGTTACCGCCCAGCTCAGCAAAACTCCATCGAGCTCCAGCCGGAAATCATAATGCAGGCGCGTCGCGTCATGCTTCTGAATGAGGTAGGAAAGCCCCTTCCCATCCGCCGGAGCTCGAGGAGGGGGCTCCGGCGTTATTTTGAAATTGCGCTTCCTTTTGTAATCTTCCAGAGCCATAAGCAAGTCCGTCAGCGCCCCTTTCGGGGCTCGCTTATTCAAGATTCAATAAGCCGTCTGGCATAATCTTTCGATGTCACGCGCGCGCATTTGGTACTCAAAGTTCATGCCCTCGTGGGTGGCGCCGACGTGCCGTTCTTTGGCCTGTCTGCGCCCCTCGGATGCTCAAGGGGCGATTGCGTCCCGAGAACGAGCCTCGGTACATATGCTTCACCGCGACAAGCGCAAGCGACGGCAACTAGTCTACTTGCTTGCAGACGCCGATCTCGCCTTTGGCCGGCGCAGACACCGTGAGTCTGGAACGCTCCTGTGTTCCTTCGGGACAACGCAGACTGCCAAAGGCAGGAGTCTGCGCCCGCCGGGATTAGCATACTAGCCATTAACTCCGTCTAGACTTGACACACGCCTAGCCCTGTGGTAAGCTGTGAGGTCTGTGAGTGTCCGTCTCATTTCTCGTGGGGACGGCTTGCCTGCCGCCCCTGCTCCCAATTTCCACTGCTTGGAGAATACTATGTCCTTACGCAAATCGACTTGTCTTAGTCCCCAGCGGCTTGACGCCGCCCGGCGCAATTCGCAGCACTCCACCGGACCCCGCAGCGAGGCCGGAAAAGAGCGCATGAAAATGAACGCAGTCAAGCACGGCTGCGATGCCGCGCCCGAAAACGAAGCCGCCGTGATGCGCGCCCTGGGCGAAGATCCCGAACGGTACGCTGCCTTGCAACGGGAACTCTCGACCACCTACGGCCCCGGCGACGCCCTCTGGGACCAGCAAGTCGCCGACCTGGGCAAGCTCTACTGGCGGCGCAACCGCATCGAGCGCATGCAGACGGGCCTGATGCGGGACGCTCTCGAGGGGGTCGAGGAGCGAGCGGCGCTCGCTCGCCCGGGACCTTGCGGACGTGACCTTCGAACCCTCCCAGTGCCAGGCGGTGGCGCTCGACCTGCCCAAGCCCTCACACCCCTTGGTGCGGCTGCGCCTGCTGATTTCGCTCTGGGGAGTGATTCGCGAGCAGGTGCGGCGGCGACACTTCGCGACCTCCCAGGCGAAGGCGGTGGAAAGCTACTACGAAGGACAGTGGGGGTGGCGGCCGCGGCAGATTGGCCGACTGCTGGAGGTCTTCCAGGTATGGGCGCGCCTGGGGCGAGAGGACGACAAGCCGAGGCTCGACAAGTTCGTGAAGGACGCCTTCGGGGACGGAGCGGGGCTGGAGGCGCGGTTGAAGGAACTGGAGGGCCTGCTGGACGATCAGATCGCGGCGGTGGAGGCGGCGTTCGCGGAGGAGATGCAGGCGCAGGAGCGGAAGGACGCGATTGCGCGCGACGCCTGCCTCGCTCCGGAGGGGAAGACCTGGGAGATGCTGCTGCGCCTGGAAATGGCGCTCGACCGCTCGATCGACCGCAAGGTCAGAATCCTCCTGACCATGCGCAAAGACCATGCCCAACAGCGTAGGGGCGGTTCGCGAACCGCCCCTACGCCAGAGGTCGACGACAGCGCCGAGGTAGCGCCGAACTTTAGTTCGGCAAGTGCTGACCTGAAGGTCAGCGCTACTCAGACAGAAAGTCCGCATGAGGAAAACGACGGCGAAACCTCAAAATCGCCGGAACAAAGCGAGAATGTTGTAGAAAACAAAGGACCGGCAGCAGAGGGGGTCGCCGCATGACACGTGGTGCTGGTCGTCTCAGGGCATTCCCGCAGGGGCTTGAGGGGCAGGCAACTTGCCAGAGACCGTGTCTTCGAACTTCTTCCGAGCTTCCGCCTGCAAGCGTCCTGCCTGGCGGATTTCGCTCTGGGCTTTCTCCTGTTGGCCCACTTTCAGGTAAGCCTGGCCCAATTGGAAGTGCATTCTGGCGCTGTCCGGGGCGAGGTCCAGAGCGCGCTGGAAACAGGGGATGGCTTGCTCTGGCCGGTTCTCATGCAGATAGGCCTTGCCCATTCCCTCCCACGACTTGGGCAGTTTCGGATCGATGTTGAGCGCTTGCCGGAAACTCGAGAGCGCGTCATCCTGATCGCCTCGTTCGAGGTAGATCAATCCCAGGTTCTCCGGGCTCGCCGCGTCGTCAGGGGTGAGAGACATCTCCTGTTTGTATTGGGCCACCGCCTCAGCCAGTTTCCCCTGATGCTGGTAGACGACCCCGAGGTTGTAGTGGGCAAAGTGCAATTTGGGGTCGAGGGAAATGGCTTTCTCAAGCTCAGCTTGCGCGGAGGAGATTTCCGAGAGATCGAGGCGGGCCTTCCCCATCAGCAAGTGCAGTTGGGCCGAGTCACCGCCGGCGCGCACCAATTGCTCGAACGTTCGCGTGGAGTCTTGCGTGCGCCCGAGCTTCTGGTAGGCGATGCCGAGGACATATAAGAAGTCCAGATTCGTACTTTGGCTTTCATGCAGGGGTTCGAGAGTCGAAGCCGCCGGCCCGAAGTCAAAGGTCAGAAAGTAGCACATTCCGAGCAGGTAGCGCGCTTGGAGTTGGCCTGGGTCGGAGCGAACAACCAGCGCGAAGTGCGGGATGGCTTTCGCAAAGTCGTTTTGCTGGTAGTAAGCCAAACCGAGGTTGAGGTCGACACCTGTCACCTGGGGCGCAAGCCGCTTGGCATTCCGGAACGCTTCGACGGCGCGCGCGTATTCTCTCCTGCGCATGTACACCACGCCAAGGTTGGAGTACGCTGCCGCAGAGTGCGGGTCGATCTTGAGCACCGCGCGGAATCCCGCTTCCGCCGTTGTGTAATCGTGAGCGTCCAGCGCGCGCTGAGCTTGTTCGAAGATTGCTTTGGGATCGGAGGGAGACTTCTGGCAGGAGCCGTGCACGCCAGAAGCAAGCGCCAGGAGCAGAGCGGCCGTGCCCAGCGAGGACGGCTTATTCAAACGTCATAGCTCCTTCCGGATTCATCATATCTCGGTCGCGGCGGCGCTTTGCGTCACGATTTGTTCAGCCGTCGTTCGACCGCAGGGCTGCGCAGTTCCCGCAGCGCATCCGAGGCAATCCAACGCGCGGCTGGCGAACCCAATTCGTGAATCTCCCGGGCGACCTTGATCGCCGCCCGGTTTAACCGCCGGTTTCGCTTGCCGATTTGGCGAAGCGCCCAGTTTACGGCCTTTCTCACGTAGTTCCGCTCGTCGCTCGCCTCCCTCTTGATGATGGGAAGGAGACTCAGGAAGGTTCGATCGGGGGCTGCTTTGTCGCTGACGGTGAGGCAGGCCATCAACGCGAACGCCGCCCTCTTCACGTATTCCTCCCGGCGCTCGCTCCACTCCCGGCATTTCCCGTAGGCGAAGGGCGTGAAGCGGAAAAGGTTGAGGCAGGTTCCATCGCAGACCGCCCAGGAATCGAAATCCTTCACCCAGTCTTCCATCAGACGTTCCGACACGCTCTGCCGCTCAGCCACCAGGCCCGCGAGATAACGCGCTTCCAGTATGCCCGTGGACCACAAGCGCTGAGCCAGAGCATGGTCCTTGCCGATCTCGCGAGCCAACTTCTTCAGGGCCGGCGTGGACCAGCCGTAGGCCTTGCCCGCAGTGATCCCGAAGCGCGCCATGCCCAGCACCGCGGCAGAGTTGGCTTTCGACTCGAGCGTTTTCAGAACCTCATTGAATGTCATGGTTGCGGTAGTTCTTAGCGACCCCCTCACCCGGTCCTCCCCGGCTGATGAAAACGCCGGCTGAGGGCCACCCTCTCCCCCAAGGGGGAGAGGGCCAGTACGCGCCAGGGGTTCTTTACTGTCGACTGTTGACTGTGGACTGTCGACTGCTGATTGTTGACTGCCCTTCAGGCCTGCGGTGTCTCGATCCCGAGGTATTCCTGGATGCTCAAACCCACCAAGCTGCGGAAGCGCTCTGAAAGCGATGGGATCGAGCCCGAGGATTCATCCAGCGCGACGCGCTCCACACGGTGCATGGGGTAGAAGACCTGGGTCATTCCCACGCTGCATTCTTCCCGCGCAACGATCTGGCGGACGAAGTCGTCGAAGGAGTTGAGTTCGATACCGCGCACCGTCACGCCCTGGGCATCGAGTTGGAGCAGTTGTCCCCAGACTTTCTCCTTGGGGGATCCCAGGCTTACGATGACAATGCTATTGAGTTCCATAAGGTGCCTCGACTGCGGTTAATCGGTGAGCCCATGCACTCCCGCGCCAAAGTGAAGAGAATACGCTCCTCCAGACCAAATAGCCAGCCTAACATATGACGGGTGATCAGTGGGATGTAGAGGCGGCTTTACGCCGCCACGTGGCGAGATAAACTCGCCGCTACAAATTCAAACTGAAACTCTAGCCTATGCTGAAAAGAGGATCGCCGGAGCGGAATTGGGCGGACGCGCGGGTTGCCGCGCGCCCGTAAGGAAACTCTCGCCGCTCTCTCATGGAGAGCGTCAGAAGGCGGTGTTGGGTATCAACCGGGAGCTCATGAGGTCTCCCGCGATGGTGGTAAAGACCTGATCCAGGTAGTGATGGGCACCGCGCCGAGCGTACTGTGCTGGTGCCGCCAGATTTGATGGGCACAGAAAAGAAGTACTGTGAGCTCGGAGTGGAGCCAATGCTCTGCCATCGTCTGGCAGTGCGGTAATCGCTGGTGTCATCGTTACTGCAATTCACGTTCTCCGAGCTGTAGGAGATGGAGTAAATCTCGGTGGCGGTGCCATCGGATTGCTGTTGTACCCCTTGGCCCAGTTCGCCGCGGCGACCGCTGTGTGCACTCATTCGTCCCCTGCCAAAGATTGTTACTCATCCCGGTGAGTGAAACCGTCTGCTTCACGGTTCCGCCCATGTGGCTGCCGTTCGAGTTTCCGGTGCTGCCGCTGGCGTTTGCGTCGCCGTCACTGAGCATGATCATGATATCCTGGATGCCAGTTGTGTGGTTGAGCGATGAGATACTGTTGCGCGGCGACAATGACGCCTGCATAGAACGTTTCCTCGCCGCCCGGAGTGGGAATCCCGCAATTATTACTCCCAAACATTCCCGCCCCCACCGACTAGACCATAGCGCGAGTTTGAGTTCAACAAGGTCTCGCTGTAGTCAGCGTGGAGCAGCGTCGGAAGTACGATAGTCGTTCTCAATGCCCTACGATCAGATATGCGGGGTTATTATTGTACGACTGTGATAGGGGGGTCCGTCCCCGGGCAATTGTAGTCATCCGGGGAGTAGGTTGAGTCGCAGTGGTATTATTCAGGAGCTAGCTAAGTAGTTGCTAGGGTTGCAGTTGCTAGTGGTTTCTCCGGCGGCTGTTTTGTCGCAGAGCCCAGGAAACATCATCACCCGACCTGATCAACCGCAGGCTCGCCGCTGCAGCTTGCCAGGTTCGTGGCGCAGGGAGCGAGGCCGCCGAGCAGGGCCTGGACGCCATACTGTGCGCACTGCTCCGCCGTGTACGTGGTGACCGGTGAGCTGCTGAGGCATCCGGTGTCGTTAGTGGTTCCCATGGAACTCGTGCTGTCAAGGACCATCATGATGTGATAGGGGATCGGTAATGCGCCACTCGCGCTTGCGCTCGCGGTTGCCGTAACGTTGATGGTGTTGATGCCGAAAATCTTGGCGAAGAACGTCGGCACTGTCGCTGTCTCAATCACCTGAATGACGTTGCACCCTGTACCTAGAAGACACCCGGGATTGCTGTTAAGGGTGGAATAACTGAACACAGGGGGGCATGTTCAGATTGGTAGCCGTGCTCCCCGTGACGCACGCGTAGTTGACGTTCACAGCCGTAATGTTCAGATCGTGGTGGAGGTTATAGATTCCGCCCACCGTGGAGTCGCCGCTGTACTCGTCCGCGACAGTTGTGGGGATTACGCTGTTGGCATTCGTCATGGCCGACCCTCCCGCTGAGGCCGCCGCATCAGCGCAGGATTGCAGTTCGCGCTGGACGTGCAGCGCATAACCGATATCGATGGACAATGCCGCCATCCCCAGCACCACGACTAAAGGCGCTCGCAGCCAAGTAGAGGACCTGCCCGTTCTGCTCGTGATACAACCTGCGAAATAGGGAGCTCATGTTCCACCTCATTGGATATATACCGTGGTCGTCGCACTAATGCAGTACGCGGTCGGACATGCCCCGGTACCGCCAGTGACGGGACAAAGGTTGATATTGGAGAATGGGATCGCAATACTGCATGGATAGGTGGCGGACACGGTCCCGGCGGTGCCCGGTTGTAAGGCGGAGCACGTAGAAGTTCCGGTGAACGTCTCCGTGGCGATCGTGATTTTCGATGTCGTGAGGTTGCCGGCTGCGTTCTTGATGGCGGTTTGCTCGAGCGTACAGGCGGTGGGAGGGCCGGCATAAGCCGCTCTGTTGATTGCCAACGTCCTCGCGCCGACCGCCACCGCATTGGTCAGTTCCAAGTAGTTGTAGAAGGTCATTCCGCCATAGAGAATGCCGAGCAGCATCATCGACAGCACCGGCGTGACGAGCGCGAGCTCGATCAGTTGGTTTCCTTCTTCCCGGCCGGCACGGGAACCTGCGCGGCGCGCTCTGTGCAATAGTGGCAGGAAACCGTACCTGTTAGAAAGTTTCATGGGACTATAACCGTGCCTTTCCGAGAATCAATGCGGCTCTGGCGCAGCATTTTCGTTGCAGGATCGCAGCCCGTGAGCGGCAAGCCGCGTGTTTTGCGAATCTCATTCACGGGCACTACCTCATTCGATGACTACCGTCGTCGTCGAGCTGATGCAAGACGTGTAGGGACAGCTCATCGTGGTTACGCCCGACGAGTTCTTAGTCGAACTAGGGCCGCTCACAGGACAAAGGTTGACCTTCGTGAATGGGATTGTCATGTTGCACGGATAGGTGGCATTTACCATCGCGGAGTCGCCCCCGTAGATGGTTGTACAGGAGTCGCTGTGGGTGTTCGTCGAAGGAAAGCTAATCGAGACCGTAACTGCCGATGCCTTGAGGCTAGTCGCTCCGTTCGTGAGCGCGGTTGTCGCCGTCGTGCAAGGGCCTGAAATGCCGGCATTGGTGGCCAGGGACCTACCACCGACCGACACAGCTTCGGCCAGCGTCACGTAGTCGTAAAAGGTCACTCCGCCAAGGATGATGCCGACCAGGAGCATCGACAGCAGCGGCAAAATCAGCGCAAACTCAAACAACGTCGAGCCTTCCTCGCGTCCCGTGCGGATAAACCTGCGCCGCGCCGCGCGCATTTTCGGACTGAGATCGGGCGTGTTAGATGGCTTCATTAGAGCGGAACCGTACCTTTCCCCGGGAAAACTTTCCGACCTTTGTGCTAGGAAGTAAGTCTTAGCCTTTCTGCGGCGGGCGACAATATTACGGAGGTACCAGACGTAAATTGTCACATCGCTTACCTCGCCCGTCCCGCTCGGGTGACTTTGCACAGGCTGCTCCCCAGCTTCCGTATAGGGAAGATGCCTGCGCTGCGAGAAGCCGTCGCGGCACAGACTACTCCCTCCAAACCTTCACTTCGGCAATCGGGGACGACAGATTAGTGGGCTGTCTCAGGAATTTGGGTTGGCGCTGTGAGACAACTGAGAAGGGGGAATCAGGGTGGCGTGTCGATTCGGGCGTAGCGCCGGCCCGGTGCCTGCGGGACCGGCGCTACGAGTCAAACCAGGATGCTCCGGAGAGAGAGGGAAATATCCTGGCACTGCAAGCTTGGCGTACTTTACGTCCTGGCGCGAAACCGTTCGTTCTCTGCCTTCAGCCTTTTAACTTCGCACGTCACTGAGGGCGGCAGCTTCGCAGGCTTGGCTGCCGCGTCGTTCATGAATACACTCGGAAGGATGCCGTAGGGGCGACACGTTATGTCGCCGGTACCGTATGCGCGGTAGAGATCAAGTTGGTGCTTGGCGTAAATTCGTCAGCGTTAACAACGCTTGGACTCAGCGTGGTCACAGGTCGCTCGATACGTACGCGATAACGCGGCGGTTATGTTGCCAAAGCATGTGTTGTGCAACAGCGATCCATTGGGACCGTCGGGCACATGCGTTGGATTGTCCGATATCGCCGCGTGCAAGATTCTGGGCGGTATTCGCCTCGCACTGCGCATCCGTACCGCTGAGTTCCTCGGCAAGAGACTTGGCCAGCCACACTCAGCGTTCAGCCTGAAGGTGTAAGTCTCCGCCGTTCCAGTGGTCGGTGTCGCCGTGACGGCGGGGCCATGCACGGTGTCGCCGGTGAATCCGTTGCCAACTCCCGCCAGTTGTACGGGTCGTTATGAAAGTCACCAGTGCCGTTGGCGTACCGGGCCGCTGGAATTGACTGAGATGCCTGCACAGCGCAGCCGCCCGTGCCGCTGCCGGTGCTCCCGTTCCCGAGACAAGACTCGCTCGCAAGCGAGGAGAAGTAGATCTGCGAGGCCCCCGCGAGAGTGCCCGATGCCCCATTGTTGTCAATTATGACCCCGCTGGCGCCGCCGGCCACTGTCATCCCCGCCGAGGCTGAACCCGAGAGGGTGCCCGTACTGGTCGGGACCTTGTAGTTGTAAAGGCAAGCGCCGGTGCACGACGCTGCGGCGTTGCCGTTCGCAGTAACGCTCAGATAGACGTAGTCCGTGGGGCTGTTGTAGAACTCGGTGACGGGTGAGCATGCGCCAGCGCCATTGGATGGAGAGTTGTACGTATTAAGCGTGAGCGAAGGGTTTCCGCTGCTGCTGCTTATCGCAATCTGGTAGAGGGTCGGATTCGTGCCGTTGGTACCGTCGCCAGCACAGACGTAGTAATCCCCGCTTGTCGCCGAGCCGTGCAGGTTGTCGAAAGCGCCGGAATAAACCTTCAGCGGCGATGAAGTGGAGCTCCCAATTCCGAGTTGAGTGTTGGTAACACCGTAGTAGTTACTGCCGCTTAATGTGGTCGTGTTAAAGACGTTAAGGTAGGAGTGGTGGTTTGTATCCCCTCCGTACGAGATCAAAACATAAACAAAGGACCCGGATGATGAGGCGCTGTCGATGACTGGCGCATCAACGATGCCTGGTGTACTGTGGTCCAGTTGATTGGAGTTGGCCGGTGTCCCACCGGACGAACTCACGCTGTGCAAATAGCCGGAACTATCCCCGAAGAAGATCGACCCGCCAATGGGATCTACCACCGGCCCGGTTAGCGTCCTTGAGCCAACTGACGTACTAGTCGATCCTGGGGTGGGGGTTCCTCTAAGAACCGTCGTAAACTGGTGCACTACGCCGGCGTCGTCGCCTACGTATATCGTGTCGTGTGAGTAGTCATAAAAGGGCGGGGAGTTGCTGTCGGTGGTGGAGGTGCCGAGGCCGAAATAATAGTAGCAGGGAGCGGCGCAGTTAGTCCCCGTGAAATAGTTACCAGCGCTACTTGCATGGTTTGCCGTGGTCGGTGAGGTGACCGAACCACCCAACGTCATGCGCAGTAGCACCAGATACGACTCAGTGCCGACGGTTTCGACGAAGGCGACCTGGGTGCCGCTGAAGTCGATTACAGGAGAGAGCTTCGCGGTCCCATTGTTTGATCCCACCGGTGTGTTGTAGGCCCAATAGACTCCCGGAACAGCGCCGCCGCTCCCGCCGGAGCCGCAGCCCGTGCCATTCGGCCCAGAAGTGCCGTACAGGTTATTATAGGCTACTATGGTGGCTTGACCCGAGCTGCCGGTGGCGCCCGTCGGGTAGACCACGTAATCGCTGCAGCTCGCGATAGCAGTGGTCGAAAAGGTGTATTTGGCGGGGTACTGCCCCGCTCTCGGCGCGGCGCTGGCGCCGAGGTCCATGCTCCAGTCCCGATCGATGCCCGCCTTGACCGGCCGGACCGGTCTGTGGCCTTTCACTGGCCGAGGAAAGACCTCCAACTGGCCCGCCCGATCCAGGCCCAGTTCCGCCTCCCCGCCTTCCTCCTGCGCTCGCGCTCTCTCATTCAGCTTGGCGACGTAGTCCGCCCAGGGCCCCTGCGCCGGTTGCCGCCGCTTCAACTGCTGGATGATATAACGAGGTTCGTTGACGATCCTGAGCCACTCCTCGTGACGGCCGGCGTTGATCGCGTCTTCCTCCGTTCCCGGATCGGTAAAGTTCAGGTGGTGGAAGCTCCAGTCATCCGGCAACCCCGGCGCCTCGAGCTCATCCGGCTGCGGCCCGGAAGTCAAGATGGGAACGTGCATACTGCTTTGGGGGTTGGCCATCTGGCCGCGCTGCTGGCCGGAGATGAAAACGGTGAGCCCGGCAACGGCAGTGAATATGGCCAAACCAATAAATGGCCGCGTAGAGCGATGACTTTTGGAGTTCATTGCAGGTACCTCTGATCCGCGGATCGGCTGCCTTAAACGTCTTCCTCCTTGGCCGCTGCGGAAGTCCCTCCCCTACGTCGTGCCCCATGGCAGCAACTGTGTAGTGTAGAAATCGCCGGCGATGGCCGAAAAGATCTGACTCAGGTCCTTGAGCGAGGTGTGAACAGAGACGTTGCAAGGGGGAGAGCCATCGCTAGGCGCTCCTTGGTCGTTGTAAAACTTGTTCGGGTCCGAGGCAATCTGCTGCATGGTACTGCACCCCGTGAGGCCGCTGTTGTTACCGCCATAGGCGGAGGTGTCAGTCTTGCAACTGCTGTTCGGCCTTGAAGAACGCCATGCCCACGTGGAGGAGGCATAGGCGATCGAGTACACCCAGGTGGTGAGCCCGGCGGAATTCGCGGTCTGCGCGGCGTTCGCGCCCGCGACGATTGCTTGGTGGCATTCGTTCTGAGAAAACCTCTGCGGGGTCGATGGGGTGAAGTCCATCTGGCCGCCAGTGGTCGACCACAGCGCGGTGGCGTCGCCGTCGCTCAGAAGGATGATTGCGCTCTGCATGCTCGCGCGCGGATTCGCAAGCGCGGAGAGGTTGGCCTGCGCCTGAGAAATCGCGGATGCAAAGTAAGTATCGTATGGCCCGTAGGGCGACTCAAGGCCGTATTTGTTGGATTGCGCTGGGCAGCCGGCGCCATCCGCCCAATCGACAGCCTTCACCGCATCTGAGGTGCCGCCGTTCAGACCGTTGGTGTCGGAGGTCTTGTAATCGCTGGAAAGCGGCACGACCGTATAATACGGAGGGGTGGCGCTAGGGGTGGCAGGGGCATACGCAGAGAGTGTAACTGCGTTGATCTCGCAGTTATTATAGTCGTATGTCTGGGACGTAGTGTTGGCGAGTCCTGGGAACGTCATTATGGACACCTCATCCACCGCGTTTTGGACGTTGCCGCCCGTGGCTGTGCCGCAGGAAGTCAAGCCGGGGGCGCATGGAGAGAGTTGGCTCATTAATGTCCGAACTCCCCACTTGGCGCAGTCCTCTTTCGACGGGGTCCCGGCCAATCCAGGAATGCTGCCAGCCTTGCAGTCTCCACTCGTATCCGGACTGTCCATCGAGGGTGTAGTATCAACAAGAACCATGAGATTCGCGGGAATCGCCGAGCCGCCCTTCATAGCCGAAAGCGATTTCGCGGTCAGATTAATCTGATTGATGCCGAACAGCTTGCCGAAGAACGTCGGGGCGGTGGCTGTTTCAATGACGGCCATGGCGTTTCCGCCCGCGTTGGTGCTGCACGTTATGTTTTGGTTCTTTAAGTAATTGAGGCATTGCACCTGCGGGTAGCCCGAGGCCATTTTCACGTTGTACAGATCCTTAATGGCGTTGTTTGCCCCGGGAATGCCGCTGTAGTTGTTTGCATAAATCACGGCACCAGCGTTCGAGTCATTGTTGCCTATGTCCGCGCCTCCCGCTGTCGCTGCCGCATCTGCCGAGGCTTGCAGTTCACGCTGTCCGTGCAGCGCGAAACCGATATCAATGGACAACGCCGCCATCCCAAGCAGGCAAACCAAGAGCGCCGCCACCAAATAGATGACCTGCCCCTCTTGCTCGTGATAGAGCCGCCGAAATAGAGAGCTCATGTTCCACCTCATTCGAGAAGTACAGTCGTTACCGCAGTGATGCAGTGGGTATATGGACATGTCCCCAGCTTCAGAGAACCGGTCGTTAAATTGGCGTCAATCTCGGCTCCCTGCGCCAGGGGACAAAGGTTCATGCTGGTGAATGGGATCGGCAGGTTACACGAGTACGTGGCCCAGACGATCCCCGTGTCGTTCGTCACCAGGGAAGCGCACGTCGAATTCCCGGGCCCAGTGACCGTTGGGAGCGGCACGGTGAGGTTCGATGGATTAAGGTAATGCGCCGCGGACTGAACGGTGGCTTGCGCCAGTTGGCAGGCATTTTGGTTCGTCGCCACAATGGCTACATCCGCTGAACCGGTTGCCAGCGTCCGCGCGCCGGCCGCCACCGAATCGGCCAAAACCACGTAGTCGTAAAACGTAATCCCGCCCCAGACGATGCCGAGCAGCAGCATCGCCAGAAACGGCGTCACCAGCGCGAACTCATAAAGCGCCGAGCCTTCATCGCCTCCGGGGCGGGCACTGGTGCGGAGAATTCTGTGCCACCATCGTCGCAACCCGAACCCGTTAGATCGCTTCATGGAATTAACCCGTACCTTTCAGAGCACGAGGGCGTTTCCTAGATTAAACTCACTCATTACACTCACTGCCACGAGCCGCAGATCGCAAGCCAGACTGGCCGCAACTTACTAACACGACCTCATTCGATCCGTATGGTTGTCTGCGCGCTAATACATGAGGCCACGCCCGCGCCGCAGGCGGCAGCGCCCGTTTGGGGGCAGACGTTGATTCCGGTGAATGGGATCGTCAAATTGCACGGATAGGTGGCGGAAATTGTGCCCGCGTCGCCCTTAGTTAACTTCTGGCACGGCGCGGAGGTCGTGCATGGGTTGCCGTTCAACGGATTCGTTCCGCTCGTCGCGGAACATGACGAGCTTACGGCCGCGTTCTGTCCGGCGGCAAAGGTGGGCGTTGATACGTTAACCAGCGACTGCTTGAGTGAGTACGCGGACGTCTGCACCGTGGTCTGGGCGTATGTGCAAGCAGGTCCCTGGGTTGTGCTGTTCCCCCGGCCCTGCGCCAGCGCGGTGGCGCCGTCCGCCACGGCATTCGCCAGTATCGAGTAGTCATAAAAGGTAATCCCGCCATAGATAATGCCGATTATAAACATCGACAGAACTGGCAACACCACGGCGAACTCGTACAGCGATGATCCCTCTTCGCGCCGGGTGCGGACAGATATGCGCGATACTCCACGCTTGGCGGCCCGGATTCCGAACCTGTTTGACACTGTCATTGATTTGTGACCGTGCCTTTCCACGAAATTGTATTTCCCGCCAGATTTCGATACTTCGAATAATCTGCCTTACCGCGTCGCGGAGCAAGTGCACGAATGTAACAGTACGGTGCACCAGCCGGTAACGGTACCCTCCCCCTGTCAAATCCAGCCTCGCCCCGGGCACAAGAGAGTGAAGGGCGCAGGCATGAACGACAGCCGGATCGAAAAACAAGTTGTCTGGAATCGGCTCCGCAGTGGGGGAGGTCATCGAACTGGACCTCCCTACTCACGGCCAATTTTAAGCCGGAGAATGTGGTGCTGTGAAGTATTGAAGTAGTACACGGCAACAGCACAGTAGGCTTATTACCGTCGAAGTACACAGCCGCGCCTTGCACTTTCCCCGCAACTCGTGACAACCAGGACCCCACCCCGGTCCGGCTTCCCCCTCCTTTGGGGAAGGCGACTGCCCCAAAGGAGGCATCTCCAGCCGCCTCACTGGAGACAGCGGAATTCGCCCATCGGCGGGCGTTTTGATTCGTTCCAAGCTTATTCGGTCTTACCACTGAACTGGAGCCTTTCTTTATCTGTGAGGCAGAGCGGCAGAGCCGCCAACGGAATCGCCGCTTGTTTCACGTCACCATCGACCACGGCTGTCCCGCCAACCGGCAGGGTACAAACCTCGGGCACGCCTACTTGTTTGTTTTGGAAGGCCCTTTAATTTGCTTCGGAACTGGGACTACCTTCGGGAGCGTCCCCAGTAACGCACCCATCCCAGTCGCTATTATCTCCTAAACCTCTCCCGCAGTAAAGTGCGCACATAGTAAATATCCGCATCGTCATCTTGGCCAGGCATTTACCGCAGACTTAGGGGCTCAATACTCCCCGCCGTGCTGTGGTTGAGATGCCGCCGGAGGGTGGAGGATTCAAGATTTTGTGAGATTTCTCGCGTCGCCGCGCCGGAACGGACTAAATGACCTTTTGCGCCTTTTCTGGCCTGAGGAGGCGTGAAAAAACCTCTGTCATTCTGAGCGAAGCGAAGAATCTGCATTTATCCTTTGAGAACAAGCAAATGCAGATTCTTCGCTTCGCTCAGAATGACAGGGCGGGTGATTCTTTCCCAGTTCTGCCTCCCAGGTTCCGCCACGGCTAGGTGAGCTTATAAAACGCCCGCATGTTTCCGATTCGCGGAAAAAGCGCATAGCGTTTAATATCGAGGATCTGTTTGAGGTGCCCGAGGTCGTGGAACGCCCATTCTGTCACCAATTCTTCGACGGCAATTTCGCCCACTTTTTGATGGGTTCCCCGCCGCTTCAGTTGGGCGGGTTTAAGAGTTCTGAGCCACTTCACATTGGCTTCGCGCTGGCGCGCCAGACTGGCCAGGCTTTTCAAGGGATGTTTCCGATTGTATTTCTTCTCCTCCGAGCGCTTCTCCTGGTCAAAGGAAGGGAGCAGAGGATTCTGAGCCTCAAGCATCGCCGCCACGCGCGCCCGCATGCCAATCTCCTCGACATCGTCGAGGTGAGCGAGAACTTCTTGCACGGACCACTTGTTCGCAGCGGGGCGAGTCTGCATTTGTTTCAACGACATTGAGGAGAGTTCCTGCTTAAGCTTCCGCGGCGTGGAAACGAGAATGGCGAACACATCCTTGAGCATCGTTACCTCCGGAGGCGAAAACTGGAAAATGGAAACTGGAAATCGAAAAATGGGACTTCCTCTCGGCGCAATCTCAGTAGCTTCCGTCCCGTGTCATCCTGAGCGAAGCGAAGAATCTCCGTAGTCTTGCCGGCCCGCGGTGTTCGTAGAACTGCGGGGATCCTTCGCTTCGCTCAGGATGACTGCGAATGCGTCGAAAGCGTTCGGCATGGCAGGCACTGGACTCAGCAATCGTCAATCATCAATCGCCAATCCTCAATCAACCGGCTTTCTTGAGTTCTTCCCGCAACTTCGCGGCCTGCTGGAATTCGCGCTCGAGTTCGCTGTCACCCAAATGGCGTTTCATGAACGCGACTTTTTCAATCAAGGCTTCGAGTGCGAGCTGGATGTTCTCGAAGTTAGTAAGGCAAATGTCGCGCCAAACGGAGTAGGGGCTTTCCGCCAGTCGGGTCACATCCCGGAAGCCGGTGGCTGCCAACTCAACCGGCAATTGCGAATTGCGGTTTTCCTCGGCAATCACGCTGGCCAATGCGGACGATACGAGTTGCGGCAGGTGGCTGAGGAAAGCCAAGGCGCGGTCATGCCGGTCCGGATCCATGAAACACGGGCGCGCGCCGATGGCCGAAACCAACGAGGCGAAAGCCCTGATGCGAGGGTCTTCGAGATGTTCCTCTTCGAGCGGCGTCAGGACATAGCGGGCGTTCGTGAAAAGAGCGGCGTCGGCATTCTCGACCCCGGCGCGCTCTTTCCCGGCCAGCGGATGCCCGCCCAAGAACAACGGCGCCCCGCCGAAAGTTTCGCGCGCGCGTTCGCAGATGAGGCGTTTGGTGCTGCCCACGTCCGTCACCAGCGCGTCCGGCGAGGCGATGTCCTTCAAGCGAGAGATATAATCCAGGATGGCGCCCACCGGCGGAGCCAGGATAATGAGTTGGGCTCCTTGGACGGCCTTGCGGAGGTCGTCTGTCCCTTCGTCCACAGCATCCATGGCGAGCGCGCGGGCGACCGTCGAGGCGCGTCCGAAACCGATGCGGCGTGCAGCCAGACCGTGCTTCTTCAGCGCCATTCCCCAGGACCCGCCAATCAGGCCCAGGCCGACAATCGCTACGTTTTCAAAAGTCGCGTCCATGGTAAAAAGGGGTTAGGGGTTAGGGATTAGGGTCTAGGGGCTAGGAAAAGCCCTAAGCTTTCCCCCGGCTTTGGCCGCAGGCTGCTTGCTCACCGCTGAGACTTGAAAACAGGTGGCCGATGTCCCCAATCCCTAATCCCTAGTCCCTGATCCCTAGCCGCAGTCCCTAAATCGTCCGTCCCACCGCCGGCGCAATCATCCGCAATTCCTTGATGAGCTGCTCGAATTGTGCCGGGTAGAGGGACTGGGCGCCGTCGGACAGAGCCTTCTCCGGATCGTTATGGACTTCGATCATCAAGCCGTCTGCGCCTGCGGCCACGGCGGCTCGAGCCATGGGCGGAACCTTGTCGCGCCGGCCGGTGCCGTGCGAGGGATCGACAATGATCGGCAGGTGCGAGAGTTTCTTTATAACGGGGATGGCGGAGATGTCCAGAGTGTTTCGCGTGTAGCTCTCAAAGGTTCGAATGCCTCGCTCGCACAGGACGACGTTGTAGTTACCTCCCATCATGATGTATTCGGCGGAGAGCAAGAGCTCTTCAAGTGTGGCGGAAATGCCGCGTTTCAACAGCACGGGCTTCGAGACTTTCCCGATCTCCTTCAGCAAATTGTAGTTCTGCATGTTGCGCGCGCCCACCTGGAGCACGTCCACATAATCGATAATCATGGGGATTTGGGTTTGGTCCATGACCTCCGAAACCAAAAGCAGGCCGTGTGCGTCGGCGGCGCTGCGCAGCATTTCCAGTCCTTTGAGTCCCAATCCCTGGAAACTATAGGGAGAGGTGCGGGGTTTAAAGGCGCCGCCGCGCAATACTTTTGCCCCGTGCTTCGCCACAAAGGCGGCAACGGTTTCGATCTGCTCGGGGCTCTCCACGCTGCAGGGGCCGGCCATCATAATGATCTGCTCGCCGCCCACCGCCACGCCCTTCCCGAGTTGAACCACCGAGCCTTCCGGGCGGAAATGTCGGCTGGCCAGCTTGTAAGGCGCGGAGATGCGCACCACCTCCGCGACTCCCTCCAGGAGTTCGATGTTCCGGGTGTCAAAATCGACGATGGACCCCACCGCGCCCAGCACCGTTTGACGGGCGCCGGTGGAACGATGGATATCGAACCCCATCTCCATAAGCTTATTGATGGCGCTTTGGATCTGAGCTTCCGTGGCGCCCTCTTGCATCACCACTACCATGCTTCCTCACTCCTTCTCTGCAGTACCGCTACGGTCCATGGCATGACGCTCCAGCGAGCGGGCTTCGTCAATAATGCGCTCGAATAACCGGCGGATGGCGGCGTCGTCGAGAGGTCCGGCATTCGCCTTTACCACATTGCGGAGAATTTGCATCTCGCGTTCCGGATGCCAGGCCGGGAGGTTCAGCCCCTTCTTGATGTGGCCGATCTCGACGGCGCAGCGGGAGCGCTCGTTCAACAGCTTGAGGATCTGTTGATCGATCTCGTCAATTCGCTTGCGCCAGCCCTCGAGGTCATTCATGCCGGCTTCTCCCCCGTCCCTTCTTTGAGCCAGCGGACGAACCGCTCAATCGCCGCCGCCCCTTCCCCAGCGTACCGCTCTTCAATAGCATGGACTACCGCGCTGCCGACGACCGCCGCATCGGCCACCGACTGCACGGCGCGCACCTGAGCCGGAGTTGAAATGCCGAACCCCACCGCCAAGGGCAGCGAAGTGTGCTGCCGGGCCCGCTCCACCAGCGGCTGGAGAGCGGCCGAGATCTCACTGCGCTCGCCCGTCACTCCCGCGCGCGAAACCAGATAAAGAAAACCGGAGGAGAGCTGAGAGGCCCGCTCAAGCCGCGCGTCGGTCGAGGTGGGCGAGGCCAGGAAAATCGTGTCGAGGTTTCGAGCGTGCATGATCTCCACGTAGACCGAAGCCTCTTCCGGGCTCAGGTCCACCGCCAGCGCGCCATCCACACCGGCCTGGGCAGCATCCCGCGCAAAGTTCTCCAGCCCGTACTGCAAGATCGGGTTGTAGTAGCTGAAGAGAATGATGGGCGCGCGCACGCTTTCGCGCCACTTGGGAAATCGCTCCAGAATCCGCCGCAGCGTGGTTCCCCCTCGCACGGCGCGCTCGGAAGCTCGCTGGATTACTGGACCGTCGGCGAGCGGGTCGGAAAAGGGCACGCCAAGTTCAATCACGTCCACGCCCGCGTGGTCGAGAGCGACGAGCAGCTCACCCGTGGCTTCGAGCGAGGGATCGCCGGCGGTGAAGTACACGATCAGTCCCTTGGCGTGCCGCTCGCGCAGGTCGCGGAAACGGGATTCAATGCGGGTTATCGAACTTGTAGGCATGATGCTAAGCTGCCGCTCCTGCGTGCCCCGAATGGGACAAACCGTGAGTAGCCGTGGGTGAAACCCACGGATTGAAAGCCAAAAACAATTATCGGCCCTGCAAGGGCCGGACCATGCTCTTCACAGCAAGTACCGCTCGGTATGCGTTGACATCGCGGAACATTATACTGGTCAACGGCGTCGGGGTTGGGGAAGTTTGACGGCCTTACCCTTCGCAGGCTTGCAACCTGTGAGCTCTCAAGGTAGGCCCTTCCGTCGGCCGCTGCGGTGACTCCCCAGTGTAGCATGCAGGCCTAGTCACGCAATTAAAGGATCCCCTGCGACTGGAAGATCCCCAGGTCCTTGTCTCCCCGCCCCGAAAGATTGACCACAACTATTTCATCCTTACGCATTTTGGGTGCGCGTCTGATGACCTCGGCGACGGCATGAGCCGATTCGAGCGCCGAAATGATTCCTTCCTTGTGCGCAAGAAGGCGCGCCGCCTCGAGCGCCTCGTCATCGCTCACCCGCGTGTACTCGACGCGGCCCTGCCGGTAAAGGGCAGCGTGTTCGGGGCCGATGGCGGCATAATCGAGGCCCGCAGATACCGAATGAGTCCCGGCAATCAACCCGTCTGTATCTTGCAGCACGTAGGTATAGGTCCCTTGCAGCACTCCGGGGCTTCCCCCTGAGAAGCGCGCCGCATGGTCGCCCAGCTTCGGCCCACGCCCTCCGGCTTCGACGCCTACCATCTTCACCTCGGCGTCCGGAATGAAATCGTAAAATAAGCCGATGGAGTTGCTCCCTCCGCCCACGCAGGCGACTAGGGTGTCCGGCAGCCTCCCCGTTTCCGTCAAAATCTGGCGGCGAGCTTCCTGCCCGATGATCCGCTGAAACTCGCGCACCATGAGCGGGTAAGGGTGCGGTCCCAGCACCGAGCCCAGCAAGTAATGAGTGTTTTGGACGTTGGTCACCCAATCGCGCATGGCTTCGCTGATGGCATCTTTGAGGGTCCTGCTGCCGGATGAAACTCCAACCACACTTGCGCCCAGCAGGCGCATGCGAAAAACATTGGGAGCTTGCCGGGCCATGTCCTCTTCGCCCATGTAGACGACGCACTCAAGTCCGAGAAGCGCTGCCACGGTAGCCGTCGCTACGCCGTGCTGGCCTGCCCCGGTCTCTGCCACCAGGCGCGTCTTTCCCATACGCTGCGCCAGAAGTCCCTGTCCCAGGCAGTTGTTGATTTTGTGCGCGCCCGTGTGCAGCAGATCTTCGCGCTTCAAATAAATCTGCGCCCCGCCCAGGTGCTCAGTCAATCGTCGCGCAGGGAAAAGCGGCGTGGGCCGCCCGGCAAAATCCTTCAGCAGGCGCGCCAGTTCCGCCTTGAAAACTGAATCGGCGCGTGCCGCCTCGAAAGCTTGTTCTAGCTCCTCGACGGGGTGCATCAAGGTTTCCGGCACATAGCGCCCGCCGAATTCTCCGAATCTTCCTCGCGCGTCCGGCCATGCTCCGGATCGTTGTTGTTCCTGCATCGTTTCCAACCCCATTTTGGAGTGCGGCAGCGGAGCTGCCGCCTTTCTACGCGGTTTCGCCCTGGTACTCGCCAGGCGGTAGCTGCGCCACCGCACTCCAAACTCATTCCCTGTCTGCTTCCGTCACGGCTGCGAAGAAGGCACTCAGCTTGGCGGAGTCCTTGATCCCTGGAGCTGACTCGACGCCGCTGGCCACGTCGACGGCATAAGGCCGAACTACCCGAACGGCCTGTCCGACGTTTTCCGGAGTAAGCCCGCCGGCAAGGATGATCGGGCCATATCGCTTCGCTTCTCGCGCGGCGTCCCAGTCGAAGGTTTTTCCTGTGCCCCCGAGCCGGTCGGCATCGAAAGCATCGAGCAAGTAAGCGTTGGCCCGGAATTTGCCGAGCGCTTCCGCCTTGAAACCCTCTCGTACCGGCACCGCAACCACCAGCGTAAAGGCAGAAAGCAACTCCTGCAAATCTGGAAAGCCGGGGCCGTGCAACTGGACGGCGGTTGCGCCTGCCTCGCGCGCAATTGAAATTACACGCCCCGCATCTGTCTCATTCGCAAAGACGCCCACTGAGGTCACGAAAGGAGGCAGGCGGTGCACCATGGCCCTCGCCGCTTCTGGCTCGATGTACCTTGGCGAAGGCGGATAGAAATTGAATCCCAGTGCCGCTGCTCCTAGATCGACAGCCTGTTGCGCATCCTCGAGTCGGGTAATCCCACAGATTTTAACACGTGTCGGCACGTTTCACGTCCGCGAGAGGCGGTGAAATAGTCGAAACTCTCACCACAGAGGCACTGAGGCGGAGAGCAGGGGGACGGCTTGCCGTCCCCTTATGAATCGGGTAGGGCAAGCCCTACCCCTACACCCTTTCACGGCAGCGCCTGTCCTGAGCGGAGCGAGTGTATGCCGCGCCACCGCGGGCGTCTCGCCCGCGCTACGTCTGTGCGCCGTGCGACCTCAAGCCATCCAGCATTTGTTTCAGGGCCAAGCCAGGATCGGCCGCCGTCATGAACCTCTCTCCGATCAGAACCGCGTGGTACCCGGCTTCGGCAATCCGGTAGAGGTCTTCCCAGGTTTTTATCCCGCTCTCGCTCACCGCAATACAGTCCGCGGGAATTCCGGGCCGCAAGCGGAAAGAGGTTGCGAGGTCTACTTCCAGGGTCTTAAGATCGCGGTTGTTCACGCCGATGATTGCTGCCCCCGCCTGCACCGCCCGCTGGAGCTCGATTTGATCGTGCACTTCAACCAAAGCAGCAATCCGCAGTTCGCGGCAAAGTTCCAGGAAATTGCGCAGGTCTGCATCGGAGAGAGCAGCCACGATCAGCAAAATCGCATCCGCGCCAGCCGCCGCAGATTCGTAGATCTGATACTCCGCAATGATGAAGTCCTTGCGCAAAACCGGCAGGCGCACAGCGGCGCGAGCCACATCGAGGTCCGCGAGCGAACCCAGGAAGTAGCGCTCTTCGGTCAAAACAGAGAGCGCAGAAGCGCCCGCGGCTTCGTAGCTTCGGGCAATGTCGTCGCGCCGGAAGTCTTCCCGCATTACGCCACGCGAGGGCGAAGCGCGCTTCAGTTCCGCGATAACTTGGAGCGCCCCGCGGGAAAGGGCGGCGGCAAAATCCCGGCGCTCTGCCCGGGCTGCGGCGGCACGTTGCAATGTCTCGAGGGCCACGGACGCTTGTGCCTCTTCCACGGCGCGCCCTCGCGCCGCGACGATTTCCCCCAGGCAGGTGCCCGATAAATCCACCACGGTTCAGCTCTCAGCCTTCAGCCTGCAGTTTTCGGTTCTCGGATTTCAGCCCTGCGGCCCACGCATGGAGATGAAAGTCGCTGTCATCCTGAGCGGAGCGAAGGATCTGCAGTTCCGGTCCGAGGCGAACTAATGCAGATTCTTCGCTCCGCTCAGAATGACAGACTTTCGCGAGGGCGAAACCAGGAATCTGGCTCCTGACTCCTGCCCCTAGTACTGCTCAACTTTGATCACGGTGTCCCCGTCGAAGGTAACGAAAAGGACGTGTGGAGGAGTTCCGTAAATCCAATCCTCCTGTTCGACGCCCTCGCGCTCTTCGCGCACCCGGCGGTCCGGCGGCCCCTTTGACGACAGGACGGCATCGCGGTTCATGCCCACGAGCACCTGATGATTCTTGATGGCTTCTTTAAACTTGGCAGGCACTTCGGGCTTGTAGAGTTCGGTCGGCGTCCGCCGCGTGAAGTCCAGCACGTTTCCCAATGCCTGTTTTACCTGGTCGACGGTCAACTGGGGGACCTTGTCGGGAAAGACCAGAGTGACCCAGGAACCGTAAGCCAGAACCGGCGGAGCTTGGGAAATAGGCATGGTGTCCATTCCCACTCCTACCTCGAGGTGCTGATACCACTTACTTTTCTTTTTCCCGCCTCCATTAAGTTCAAAGACAATTTCCTTGGGCTTAAACGTGATCTTGCTAATCTCCACCGGCATGCCGGGCTTGATTGCCAGGCCGTTGGCGCTCAGTTGGGCATCGGCCTGGGCCTTGTCGAGTTTGCCGGTTAAGTCCACCCGTACTCCTTTACCGCCTCGTGGCAGGGCTACTTTGTTTACTGCAATTTCACGCAGCATACCGCGGATGAGCACAATGTGGGTCGGGTTCTTAGGTGGGTTGTTTGCCCAGACGGACGTGGCCAGCGCGAGCGTAAGACAAATCTCCGCCCCGCGCCTGAGCAATAATCCGGCCGCGCCTTTAACCGTTTTCCGGGGATAGTGGCTGCGCATTTAGCCCGGGCCATCCTCCCCGGGGCCACGTTCCGGCAAAATGTGAAGCTCCGTCGCCGCGCCAGTATAGGGAGAGGGGCCGTAAACCAACTCTTTCATTCTCCCACTCATTCTGATGCGCGGGGACAAAAAAAGAAAGAGCCCGGCGCCTACCACCACCAGGGTACAGAGCAGACCGCCCTCCGGACCGTAAGCAGAGCCGGTCAGCCAGGCTCCGCCGTGCGCGCGGGGGGTGAGTACTGTTGTGGATAAGCGAAAACCGCTCACCGGCAGTCCGAAGATGAAACCCTGGATGTAATTCCACGCGAAATGGATTCCTACCGGCATCCACAGAGCTCGCGTGCGAAGGTAGGCGATAGAAAGGGGTACGCCCACCAGCATGGTATTCAGGGTCGAGAAGAGCGTGTGATCGGGGTTGCCGAGGTGCATCAGGCCGAAGCAAACCGAAGCCAATGCGACCGCTGCCGCTGCTCCCAACGATTCGACCAGCTTTTGAAAGGGATATCCTCGAAAAACCAGCTCCTCGTTTGTGGCGCTGATGAAGAGAATCAGAAACGTACCGACCGCGTAAAGGAGTTCCGACGTTGCGGGCTGTGGGCTCCAAGCAAAGCGGGTCAGAGACAGCAAGCCTTCGGCCGCCCCGACCAGGACCATCATGATCGCCCCGATTCCCAAGCCTGTGCAGAGCTCTTTCCCCCAGGCAGGATGAAACGCCAGGCCAATCATCCCTAGAGGCTTTCGCTCGAACACTCGGGTCATGATTTTGAAGGCGCCCAGCAGCGCACCGAGCTCGAAAAGGAAGTAGAGGGCGTACTTCGCCGTGATCCACGGCGCAGCGCCCTGAAGTCCTCCGGCCGCAAGGTTTGCCACCTGGTGAGCGATGAAGACCAGGACGAGCGATAAGAAGCAACGCCAGATCGGACGCAGGGCCCCATCCATTAGGAACACATCATACCGAGTCATGGAATTCGCTCATGCGCCGGCGGTGCCCAGGAACAAAGAAAGTAATGTGCCATTCCTCGCTTGGCTTGGAATGACGGGTGTCCTCAAGGTTGGGGCTTCTCCGGCGTCTCCGGAGCTTGCTCCGGCTGGTCTGCCCAGACTTCCAAGCCGGTGCGCGAAAAGGCGAAGTTGATGATCTGCCCGCCCATCTGAATCAGCGCTTCTTCGACGGCGGGCTTGGTGCCAGGTTCTACCATGAAAACCACACACCCTCCGCCGCCTGCCCCGCAGACCTTGGCAGCCACAGTGCCCTGCTTCCGGGTTTGCTCGATCATGCTGTCGATGGTGGGAGTAGAAATGCCTTTGAAGTTTAGTTTGCGGTTTTCCCACTCCAAAGCCAGCAGTTCCGCCACATCCTTCCAGTCTCCCGTGAGAAGGGCCTCGCGCATCTGGTTGGCGATGGTGGTGATCTTGTCGAAATTCCGGCGCACCTGCTCGTCGCCGTCAATGTGCGATTTCATTACTTCCCAGTTGTTGATGGCGGAATCTCGAGGTTGGCCGGTGTAGCACAGGACAAAGCGTTTTTCGAGGTCGGAAACAAATATCGGAAGCTTTTCGCGTCTCACGCCGCCGGGCTCGAGGTGGACCACGTTCGCCCCGCCGTAAAGGGCCGGGAAATAGTCCTGCCAACCGGTGGGAACCTGAATCGCAATGGCCTCGACATTCTTGGCGATTTCGAGGATTTGGGTTCGCGTCACCCGCTTGCCGGTGACGCGCGCCAAGCCTCCGCAAAGTGCGATGTTGAGGGCCGATGAGCCGCCCAGTCCGGCCCCGGCAGGGACCTGTGAGCTGGTCTCGATGTTGAGCCCTCGTTTGGGTGCGAAGTAAATCACCAACTCCCGCACCAAAGGCAGCCGGGACTTGCTGCGCGCCAAGTCCGCCAAGTCTTCAAAGGTCTCTTTAATCTCCTGGTCCTTGGACGCCAGAACGATCTGCCGGTCCGGTCGCGTCTCGATCACACAGGAGGCGTAACAGCGGATAGCGATATTGACGGTCAGGGCTCCTGGATGAAATAGATAGAGCGGCCAGATGTCTACTGTTCCGCCTGCCAGATCTGCTCTTGCCGGCGCTCGCGCTTGAACTCGCATGGGAACCTCGAGAAAACCCGGTTGTCAGTTGTCCGTCGTCAGTTATCCGTTGTCAGCGGGCAGTGGAACTGCTACTTCCTGTTATAAGCCCACTGCTGCCTACCACCCACTGCCTACCTGCCTACTGCTGTGCCTCCTCCATGGTCTCGTCAATCCACAGAGCGGGCCAGCCTTGTTTGTCGGGCGCGGAAGGGGCCGCAGTAATCTTGAAATGCTGGCCGTCGTCGACTTCGGCAGTGTAGTTATAGCCGCGACGATCGGAGCCCGAAAAGGCGATCGCTCCCTCTTGCTTGAGTTCCTCGAGGTTGGCGTAGGAACCGTGAACGGCCAGGTAAAGGCGCTCAGCCTTTCCGATCACCGCCAGATCCATTTTGACGCCCACCACGTCGATCAACTGCTTAGGCGGAGCGCCGCCCGCCGGACCTTGTGTCAGCTGAGGCTTGATCACAAACCAGACTATGGCTGCCACAATGACCAGACTCAACAAACTCCCTGCTACCTTCATGCTGCACCCCGCTGATGACACACTCGCCTGGCTGCAAGAGGATACTGCAAATGGCAATAAGTTGGTAGCGTGTTTAGGTGAAGTCCTGGTTTAGTTCGTAGCGCTGGCCTTTAGGATGGCATCTGCCGGCCTGAACGCCGGCGCTACATTCAAAATAGGACCGTACCCGCGTGCGCGCCCGCGAACGCGGCTGCGGCAATCCAGTCGCCGGCCCAGTGCGACGACCCGAGCCTCGCTGCAGTTATTGTTTAGGCGTGCTGAAGTCCACTTTGGGAACTTCGCGCGCGGCGCCTGACGCTGCGAAGTAATCGTTGTTTCGTTGGTAGCCTGCCCATCCGGCAAAAATGTTGTTGGGGAACAGGCCAATATAGGTGTTGTAATCCTGAATGGCCTCGTTGTAGCGCCGGCGCTCGACGGCAATACGGTTTTCGGTCCCCGCCAGTTCGTCCTGGAGGGCCTGGAAATTCTGGTTGGATTTCAGAGTGGGGTAGTTCTCGGCAATGGCCAGCAACCTGCCGAGGGCGCCGTCCAACTGGCCATTGGCGGCGATTTTCTCCCCGGGTGTCCGGGCGTTCAGTAAACCGGCGCGAGCATTGGCGATGTCCCCAAACACCTTCTGCTCCTGCTGGGCATACCCTTTTACTGTGGCCACGAGGTTGGGAATCAGGTCCGCGCGCCTTTGCAGCACGACGTCCACCTGCGACCAGGTTTGCTTGACGGTTTCGTTCTTACGCACCATGTCGTTCCGGCTGCTGATGTAGCTTCCTCCCACGATGAGCACGAGCAGCAAAGGGATCCCCAAAACGAGCAATAGTACCTTCATATTGATCCTCCTGAAGCCAGCCGGCGGTCGACCTCCTCGGTGGCCTTGACGACCGCGTGCAGGTATTTGTCGAACGTGGTTTGAACGTCCACCTCGTTCTCGCGCTTGCGTCCTTCGCGAATATCGAGCAGGGCATGAAAAGGAGCGGGGTCGAATCCCAGCGCCGAGCCTGCGCGGTCGAGCGTCGCCCGCTTGGTGGCCGGCGGTTCCTCTCCCAGCGCCAGCAAGGCGTGCCGGAAGAGTGCCGCGAACGTGGAAATAGAGGAGAGCATCAGTGCCAGGGTCTTGCGGGAATCCCCCGCAAGCATGACGTAGTGCTGCCTCAAGCGGAGAGAGTTGTTTCGGAACTCCCGTTCCACCTGCATCCGGTGACGGTCCGTGGGGACGTGCAGCGTAGCAATAACATCCTCGCCATAGAGAACGCGGCGCGCCGCTTTGATGTCCAGCAGTTCGATCGCAAAAATATCCGCAGAATGGCGAAGTTCCTCTGGCGTGAAGTACAGCGGCGCCGGGTGTTCCTTCTTGGTCCACCAGGCGGACGCGGCGCCCAGTTTCGTGAGCTCGCTGCTCCCAAGGTCACGCAAAATGCAGAGCACATTCAAGTCGGAGTGCTGGGGGTGGAACTCGTCTGTGGCCGCGGAGCCGTAAAGTATTACAGAGAGAAGATTCCCTTCCGCTGCCTTTTTCAATTTGGTGACTAACTGCGTCAGCTGCTCTTCTGTCTTCATGGTTCTAGCTCCGTTCAGAACAAGGCCAAAACTTCACCACGGAGGCCACAGCGCGGCAAAGCGGCAACCAAAAGCAGATTCTTCGCTTCGCTCAGAATGACACGTCATCCTGAGCGAAGATTCTATGATCCTTCGGATCGCACGTTTTCATGAAAATGATTCCCCTCCTTGGTAAGGAGGGGTCAGGGGCGGTTGGCATTCGCTGACGATACCACCCACCATCCCCAACCCCTCCTCCCGCTGAGGTGGGAAGTCATTTTCAGGGCAGTATAGGATCTGCTGTTCTTCGCTCGTAGCGCAGAAACTCACCAGCCTCCGCCCGCTCCCCCTCCACCCGACGATCCTCCTCCAAAGCCCCCGAAACCTCCGCCGCCTCCTCCGCCAAATCCACCCCCACTCCAACCGCCCCCTCCTCCGCGCCCCGACCCTCCCGTCAAAATCGACAAAAGCAAGAACGGGCCCAGGAACTTGAGCAGGATGGGTCCCACAACGATCAGCACGACGATAAGGAGGAGAATCTGCCCTCCCGTCAGGTGTACTTCCTGGCCCCCGCTTGGGCGAGTGGCGGGAACCGCACGGGATGGGTCCAAACTCTCCAAGGAGACATGACTATCCTGAGCAATCACCAAGGCGATCTGACTCACCATTTGCAGCAGGCCGCTGCTGTAGTTGCCCTGGCGGAGCAGCGGAAGCATATCGCGTCCGAAACCACCCACCTTGCCGTCAGGAAGAATCGGCTCCAGCCCGTATCCGACCTCCGTCCAGTACTTGTGGTCACTCACCGCAAGCAGGACCATCACCCCGCGATCGGTTCCTTTGTATCCGACGCCCCACTTTTGAAAAAGGTGATTGGCGAAATCCTCCGCCGGGTCGCCATCTAGAGAGTGGATCGTGACCACAGCGATCTGCGCCTTGGCCTTTTGATCCACTTCCGTACACAGCCGAGTAAGGCTTTGCGTCGTCGTCGGGTTGAGGACGCCGGCGAAGTCGTTGATGAATCCCTGAACGTTGAGTTTTTGCCACTGCTCGGCATGAGCCGGCGCAAGGGCGCCAAGGGTGAGCAGCAAGAGAAGACCGGAATGCGATGTAATGAGAGTGAACCAGCGTCGCATTACATTAATTCTACAGGAAAACGCCCAGCGTTGCATCTGACTCGTGGCCCACTCGAAAGCAGGTGAGCGGATTACTTGGAACGCAGCGCCGGCCTTCGTGGGCTATGCAAAAACCCGTTCCGTTGTTATCCCGAGTCCTTCGCTGTCATCCTGAGCGAAGGATCTCGTTTTGGGTGCTTTGGGTAAACTCCGCGAGGGATCTCGCTCTGGTTTGCATTCAGGGCACTGTGAGATTCCTCGTCGCCTGCGACTTCCCGGAATGACAGGCGAACAAGGTCTTTCCGTGGCCGCGGGGACCGGCGCTACCAGTCAAACTCAGCCATCACCCAGCGTAGCCTTGACAGAATCTGGGGTGAATGGCACCATTAAAGCCTGCGCTTGGGCTGCTGTGGCTTGGCCATAGCAGATCTCCTGATCCAAGGCGTGCCGAAGTGGCGGAATTGGCAGACGCGCTACATTCAGGGTGTAGTGCCCGTCAGGGCGTGGAGGTTCGAGTCCTCTCTTCGGCATATCCCCTTTGTTTTAAACTTGTTACACACGCTGCCGAGTGTTTAGTTCGAATTTTATGCCGCCTAACTGCTTTTTCCGCATGTTTTGGCTCATTCTTTGGTGTCTGTTTGAGCCGTGAAATAGACACCAAACAACGAATGGCTAAGATGCCGACTTGCAGGCGAGCGCCGCGGGCAGCGCCCGTTAGCGGCCCCGCCTGAAGCACGTCGACAGTCCACGTCGGCAGCGATTCTGTCGGTGTCGGCATCTCGGGTATGTTCGCACGAGACGAATTTGTTGCCGAGAATCCCCGAGGATTACGGATGATCTAGGAATGGGCTAGCTGGTGTGCGGCCTACTTCAATCAGTCCTCGACGGGCCCAGAATGAAACTGATTTGAACTCGGAAGAGACTTAAACTCCCAGGCTTCAGAGTATAATGCAGAGCTATGAATCTCATCGAAGTCCTCCAGAAACCGGAAGGGAAGACCCTCGAATACAAGCGAGATTTGTCCTCTCCTGACGGCTTGTTGAAGACCTTGGTCGCTTTTGCCAACGCCGCAGGGGGAATCCTAGCAATTGGCATCGAGGATGGGACCAGGCGAGTGATCGGGGTTCCCGATGTTCTGGCAGCCGAAGAACGACTGGCCAGCATCATCGCTGACTCGATTCGGCCGCGCTTGGTACCCGATATTGAGATTGTCCCCTGGCGAAAGACGCAGGTATTGGTGGTGCAAGTTTACCCAAGCGTGGCGCGCCCCCACTATCTTGTCCGCCTGGGACCGGAAGCTGGCGTCTTCGTTCGGCTAGGGTCAACGAATCGGCGTGCGGACCTAGCGCAAATTGACGAGATGCGTCGGTTTGGCCAACTCGAGACGTTTGACGAGCAGCCCATCCCGGAATTGAACTCGGAAGCGCTAGACTTCCGAGCTGCTTCCGAGTTGTTTGCGCCCATCCGGAAACTGGCGCCATCTGCATTTCGTAACCTTCGAGTCACTGCGAAACATCAGGGACGCGAGGTCCCGACCGTCGGCGGATTGCTCCTGTTTGGTAGGAACCGATTTGACCGCTTCCCCGACGCATGGTTGCAGGCAGGCCGCTTCGCCGGGAAGGACCGGACACGGATCTTGGACTCATGCGAAATCCGCACCTACCTGCCGCCGGCCGTCGATCAGGCAATTGCGTTCGTCCAGAAGCATCTGAGTCGCGAAGCCGTAATTGCCGCGGCCCGGCGCGTCGATCGCTGGACGGTTCCGCTGGTCGCGCTTCGCGAGGCGATCGTGAATGCAATTGTACACGCTGACTACGCAGAACGCGGCGCTCCGATCCGGGTGGCTGTATTTGATGACCGCATCGAGGTGGAGAACCCCGGCATTCTGCCATTCGGCCTTACGATTGATGACATCCGGAGGGGTGTATCGAAGCTGCGCAACAGAGTGATCGGTCGCATCTTCCATGAGCTGGGCCTCATCGAGCAATGGGGAAGCGGGATTCAGCGCATGACGGCCGCGTGCGAGCAGGCTGGGTTGCGCGGTCCGGTTCTTGAAGAGATTGGGACACATTTCAGGGTAACTTTGTCAGCAGCACGGACCGGCCCGGCTCGCATCGATGAGGCCGACCACATAATCCTACGCCTTCTTGAAGACGGACGAGGCCGATCGACAGCGGAAATAGCCAAGATTATTTCTCTGTCTCCGCGTGCTACACGGACGCGGCTGGCTGATCTGGTGAGGCGCGGCTTGGTTATCGAAGTGGGGAGCGGACCGCAGGATCCCCGGCGGCAGTACTTTCGAGCCGAGCAATGATGGGGCAATACCTGTGGGTGCCGATTCTGGAGACCCAACCACTGTATTAGATTCTGGTCCCTTGATGGGATAAAGCCCGCAAGATCGCGTCCAGAACCTGATCGAGATACTTGCCAACGTCTTCGGCCAGGAATCGGAGGACCTGATAGCCGTTCTCCTGAAGCAAAGCATCCTTGCGACGATCGCGCCGGTAGGCGTCCGGATCGCCCAGATGTTGGCTGCCATCCAATTCGATCGCGAGGCGTGTTCGCTCACAAAGCAGGTCAACTTCCATGCGGCCCCACCCATCGAAGGGAATAGGAAGCTCGGCGTTCAAATGAAACTTCCCGGCTGTTTCCGTTAGTGTTTCGAGTCGCCGGTATAGAAATGCTTCGGTGGCGCTGCGTGCTCGATCGGCGCCTTCGGCATTCGGCAGTGGAGTTACGGCAACATGCACAAATGAATTTGCCAGGGGAGAATCTACGCCGTCGCGCACCAGGCGACGCACGCTCGAGGCATATTGGCTCTTCCACGCAGGATCGACGGGAAGTGGCACCTCCGCAGGCCAGCCAGGCACAGCGCTGCCCGGAAGCTCGATCATGTAGCCAATGGCTTCATAGCCGCGACAGCGGCGATCAAACATCCGCGCCAGCATCGGCACATTGAGGTCGGCGTAGTCGTACACGCGCACTTCACGCTTGCCGTCATAAAGCCGGTGCAGCCGGCCCACATACTGCGCGATCGTGCCGTGCCACGAAACTGGCAACGTCAGGAAAAGAGTATCCAGCCGGGCATCATCAAAACCCTCGCCCACATAACGGCCGGTGGCCAGGATCACGCGAGCCTCTCCAGCAGGAATGGCGGCCAGACGAGCCGGGAGTGCGTCAAGTTCCTTCTTGCGCATCCCTCCTCGGAGCACGACGAGGTGCTGCACCTCCGGGCCCAATCGATTGGCTAAGGTGTCCAGATGTTCATTCCGTTCGGTGAGCACCAGCGGCGAACGCCCCTCTCCCAGGGCTTGGAGCACATCCTGGCAGATGAGTCGATTACGTTCTTCCTCGGCAACCAGTTCTTCATAGAGTTGGTGAAATTGCATCCGCACATTGGGATGGGCCGGTCGTAGCGTGCGAAAGCCCGTCGGACGAACCATCGCCTTATGCTCAAAAGGATGAGCCGCCGCCTGCTGTTTCGCATTACCCCGATAACGCACGGGACCGCATTGCATAAAGATGATCGGATGGTGGCCATCCTTCCGCGCGACGGTCGCGGACAAACCCGTGACGAACTTCGCCTTGGCCTGACGTGCCACAAGCTCAAAGCTCTGGGCGGAAAGATGGTGGCATTCGTCAACAATCAAGTGCCCGTAATTCCCCACCAGGTCATCGACGACCCCGTTTCGCACCAGGCTTTGAATCACGGCCACATCCACTAGACCGGTCGGCTTTTTGCGTCCCCCACCGATCCGTCCGATGGCGTGCGCCGGCATGCCCAGGAAGGTGGAAAGCCGCTCGATCCACTGTTCCTGCAATTGCCGCCGATGCACCAAGACGAGCGTATTAACGCCCCGTTGGGCCATCAGCCAGGCGGCTACTACGGTCTTTCCGAAGGCGGTGGTGACCGCCAACACTCCCATGTCATGGGCGAGCATGGCCTGGGCGGCGACAGCTTGCTCGGCGCGTAGTTCCCCCTGGAATGTCATCTTGAGGAGCTGGCCGGCGTGGCGTCGGTCCTGAAGCGTCGGCTGGATGTTCAGATCCGACAAGGTTTGAAGCAGCTCTTCCAGGCAACCGCGTGGCAGTCCAACGTGCTTGGGGTGATCCTCAGCGCAGGCAATGATTCGAGGTTTGTCGTAGGTCGGAAGCCGCATGGCCTGCGCTTTGTAGAACTCGGGATTTTGGAACGCCGCCATCCGAATCAACCGGTTGCGGAGGGCGGGAGTCAGAGCCTCTTTGGGAATATAAATCTGATTGCCCAGGACGAGTTCCAAGGTTTCCGGCAGTGGACCTGGAATCGATGCTTCCTTCCGGCGCCGCGAGGGTGGAGTCAACCACGGTGTCGCTTCGTCTTCATCTTCGGCCGCTAAACGCACACCGATCACTTTACCCTTGGCCTCGGCGAGACGGACTAGCTCTTCAACTTCCTGGCGGGTGATCCCGCGGATCGTGGACAGGAACTCCCATTGGTCCGGATAGGGTGCAAATCGCTCGTCCACGAAAACGCTATTGCCCGAATCCCGCGCGCGTTTCTGAAGGGGCAGGGCGATCAAGTTGCCGAACCCACCTGGCGGCAGGGTGTCTTGATTCGGAAAGAAACGGTCGTAGGAATCCAGGCCGATGTCCGGACGGCGTTCCATGGTCTCCGTTAGAAGGTACGCCCCCAACTTCCGCGCCAAGGTGGCAGGGATGGCTTCGTCGAAAAAGAACCAAATGTGCCCGCCGTGGCCCGAGCGAGAACGCTCCAAAGCTGCCGGCACATTCATTTGGCGGCAGGTTTCCAGAAACGCGGCGGCATCCTCCTGCCATGCTGCTTTGTCAAAATCGGCAGCCAGGAAGAAACAGGTTTCGTCCAGCAGCATCGGATAAATCCCCATGACGAAACCACGGCCCTGGCCGTCTCGACCCGAGAGATGCCCGCGGATTACCTCGTCAGTTACGGCAAGAAAACGCTGGTGGAGACATTCGGAACATTTGATTCGCGGTTTTTCGCAGATTCCCGCGACCCACTCATTGGCGCAAGCCGGTGAATAACCGGCCCTGCCTGTCTTGCGGCTTTCGAAGCGGCGTGGATAGACATCTTCGCGCCCGCGAAACAAGGAGCGGAAGAGGGCGATTTTCGCCTGGGCGGGGGAACGCTGATTCACCCAAGTTCGCCGCAACGCCGGTAGTGGGACCGGTGTGTCCACAACGCTATTTTACCTTGCCATTAACGCTGAATTACAAAACTTTGCTGCCAAGCGCCCCAATACCTTGGTGTCTGTTTGGTGTCTATTTCTGTAGGGCACGAGGGAGATTTGACAAGTGTGAAAAGACCTAATAGACTGTGCCAGTAGCCAGCATTCATGCGGTTTTTGAAGGTTTGCGTGGATTTCTATTGACTTAGGGCGGCTAGGAATCCAGAATCCTCTCTTCGGCACCATCTCGCAAGGGATTTCTCTAAGATATCTCAAATCCAAGTCCCGCAGAGGACATAGGGAACTCCAGGTTTTTGTCGCGGGCCGGGTGTGAATAGCCCAAATTTCTAAAAGAGTGTTTCCCCGCACGCGCGTGCTCATTTAGGCTTGCCTCAAAACGTGATTCGGGAGCCTTTTCTGTTCGCACCAAAAGTGACGCTGACTCGAGTGCTTGACGAAGTCCACCCCTCGGGCGCAATCTTATTGCGTCCTGAAATCAGGCTGCTCCAGAGTGGGGGCGCAACGATGCCCGGCCGTGTCTCTCCCATTCCGGCCCGTAGGGTTCAAATCTCTTGAGACTGGCGAAATTCAATTCCTTCCTAAAAAGTATTAGCGTTGTTTTGTGCGCAGTAGCTGTCTCAACTCCCGCTCAGGTCGCTCCTGCCTCCTGGCACGGCACAGTGCGCGATGCCCGGGGGAACGTCATGGCTGGCACGCAAGTCGAACTGCGTGAAACCGCATCGGATCGCAACTTAACCACCACCACAGATGCGCAAGGTGCCTTCATCTTTCCCGAGGTGTTGGCGGGGAATTATGCGGTACTCGTCCGCTGGCATAACAAGACGACCGCCTCGCGGGAACTGCTGAAGCTCCAGCCGGGTGACCACCTGAACTCTCTTGTGCAGGTTGTCGTGGCTGGAGGATGGCTGGTTCTCCAGACGGCGGTGGCAGGAGGGCAAACGCAAGCGAGCGGCCGTGAAAAGCTTTCCAGCCAGGAAGTTTCGAAGTTGCCCCTGAACAAGCGCGACTTCAGTCAACTGCTGCTGCTGGCGGCCGGCACCATGACGGATACCAATGGCTCGGCGAATTTCACGCAGCAATTCGCCGTGAATGGCCAGCGCGGCGCCAACGCCGTCTTTGCCATGGATGGCGTGGACATCACCGATCCGGAAGTGGGCGGCGCCACGTTCACAAACTTCAACGTAGACGCAGTTCAGGAAATAGACTCTCTTTCCGGGGTGATGCCTGCGGAAATCGGCCACGGCGCCGCCGGCTTCACCAACATCAAGACCAGAGCCGGCACCAACCTGCTGCACGGCTCGGTTTTTGAATTTGTGCGCAACTCGGCCTTCGATGCGCGCAATTTCTTCGATGAGCGATCTCTGGCCAACCCCGGCCGCATTCCGCCCTTCCGGCGTAACGAATTCGGCTTCACAGTGGGGGGGGCGGTCGCGCTGCCGGGAATTTACAGGGGCCGCGATCGCACATTTTTCTTCGGGCAGTTTCAGGGATTCCGCCAAGTTCTGGGGACCACGCAAGTGCTCTCGGTGCCGACACAGGCAGAGCGACAGGGTGTGGACACGACGGCGTTCCCGCGCGATACGCTCGATGTGCCGGTGAATCCGATGATGACGCCCATCCTGGCGGGCTATCCTTTGCCCAATGATCCGCAAGGGTCCTTTGGACCGCGCACCTATGCCACCCCTTCCAGAGTCACGACGGACGCCGACCAATTTTCCCTGCGTATCGACCATCGCATTTCCGACCAGGGCCAGTTTTTTGCCCGCTTCAACCTCGACAATGTGAGCGGCCCACTGACCAATCCCGACCAGACAGCCATCAATCCGAGTTTTGCCACCACCTTCATTAACTATCAGCGCAACCTGGGGCTGAACTACACGCGAATCTTATCGCCCAATATTACGTCCGAGACTTCGCTCGGTTACATTCGCAGCACGCCGCTCTTTCTTCCCCACAATCACACCCAGCCGGGCATGACGTTTGCAGATAGTCTTTACGAAGCGTTTAACTCGGCGTCCGGGAGCGTAATGGGCTTTTACGGAAACGTCTATCAGGTTCGCCAGAACTTCACCGACGTGCATGGAACCCACACGCTGAAATTTGGAATGGAGTTCCGCTCCAACCATGACACCGCTCTTTACGGAGTGAACCCCAACGGTCAGTACGTTTTTGGCGGTGGCGCCGCATACGCCCCGGCGGAAATCCTCTCATCGAGCGGCCAGCACGACATCCCGGCAGGCGCCCCCCTTCCGGACACGCTCACGGGGTTTCTCACCGCAACCCCCTTTTCGTACAACACGACGGCGGCCTTGGCGCTTACGCCGCAGGGTAATGATTTTGATGCTGTGGCCATCCGCCGCCGATCTTACGATTTTTTCTTCCAGGACACCTGGAAGGTCACGCCGCAGTTCACGCTTAACTATGGTCTGCGCTACGAAGTGAACCCGCCCCTTCAGGAAGCTGAGCGCCGCACTTCGACGTTCCGGATTGTAAATGCAGAGGGCAAGTTCGTGCCCGCTTGGGAACCCGGAGCGCGGCAGATCATGGTTCTTAACCCTCAGCCCCCCTACGGACTCGACCTACGCGGGTGGGGGCCAAGGTTGTCGGCAGAATGGCGGGCCGCGCCCGGAACGGTGCTGCGCGTGGGTGGCGGGATCACCACGCACCTTCCTACTCTCGGGATAGAAAACGTCCTGACGGGTGTTTTCCCCTTCATCGTTAGTCCCAATCTCACGGCTTCGCCGGCCACGCCCGTGCCTTTTGAAGACGCCGTAATGACGCTCCAGTTACCGCCCGTCTACACGACCTCGGGGCACTTGGCGTTTCCCACGGGCCGCCCGAACGACGTTGCACCGAACACCTTGCTGGACGTACCGCGTTTCCAGGCGGAGCTTTCCGCGCTGACACCGGGCCACCAAGCGCAGCCGCTCTTGGTGTTTGGCATGACGCCCAATCTTCCCCCGGGTTACATCGTGAGCTACACGGCAGGCATCGAACAGACGTTTAAAGACGTGGTAATCAACGCGTCCTATGTTGCCACCGTAGGAGTGAAGCTCCCCGGTGTGCTCAGCCCCAATAGCTACGCCGGCGCTTCCCCCGAGTTTGCGCGCTTCACGCAGTTTGATAGCAGCGGCCAGGTGTTGGGCGGCTACGGTCAGGAATATCTTATCGGCATGCCTTCCCACTCGACTTACCACGCCCTCCAGGTTTCCGCGGCCAAGAACTCTGCGCGGCTGGGATTGGGCTTTCAATCCAGCTACACTTTCGGAAAATCTCTCGACGATTCCAGCGCCGAGCCGCTGAGCTTCACCGGAACCACCGGAACTGTCCTCCAAACCTTGCCGCAGAATCCCTGGAATCCTGGGGCCGACAAAGGACCCTCAACTTTTGACATAGCTCAGGCGTTTTCGGCGAGCATCATTCAGATCTTGCCGTTGGAGCGGGTGGGTTTTCTCCGCCCCCTGGGGAATAAACTGCTCTCGGGCTGGCAAGTCCTCAACATTACTACCCTGACTTCCGGCTCGCCCTTCTCGGTTTATTCCGGCATTCAACAGACCGGCGTGGGCTCAGCGGGGGCTGACCGGCCCGATCAGGTTGCAGTTCCGGTCTTCTCTACTAGTCGCAAGGTTCGGGAGGACTACTTAGGCCGGGGCGACAACAACCCCTCCTTTTTTTCCATCCCGATCGACGTTCCTGGCGGCACCGGGCCCAACCAAGGCCGCTTCGGATCGTTGGGACGAAACACTTTCTTTGGACCGGGTTTTCACAATCTCGACATGGCTTTGATCAAAGACACCACGTTGGGCAGCCGAGCGCGGTCCGAGCCCACCTCCCTGGAGTTCCGCGCCGAGTTCTTCAACGCTTTCAACCTGGTGAACTTCGGGCTGCCCGTGAACATTTTGCGGGGTTCGGGCTTCGGGGTCATCAATCATACCGCAGGAACTTCCCGCCAAATTCAGCTCTCGCTGAAAATGATCTTCTGATCCTTCACCCGAGTCGTCCGTATCTGAGGCTACCCCCCGAGTGAGATGATTCTGTATGCGGATTGGTGCGCGATCACATTTGTCTTTCACATTCTCCCGAGTTGACAGACAATACTCGGCTTGTTGCAACGAAACTGGACCACGATCCCGGCAGGAAGCGCTCCGGCGCTGGACGAGCGAACGGCCTGGACTCATATCTCAACATCCAGATCATGTTTTTGCGGGAGGGAAAGCGATGGATCGTCGAGCGTTTAATTCAACGTTGCTGACACTGTGGGGTTCTTCTCGCTTGGTGAGGGAGTTTACGGAGTCCGGGGGAGAACACGCTGCCTATGCCGCCACGGAAAGCGCCGCGCCAGCAAATCCCGCGCCGCCCAGCCTTGAGAATCAGTACCGCGGGTATATCGTGGATCACCATTCACCGGATCCTCCCGCGATCACCTATCAGAACTTCGACCCCGACCAGTGGTTCCGCCTTTACGAGGAAGCGGATCTGGATCACGTCTGGGTATTCTGCAAGGGACATCATGGTGAAGCCTACTACCCAACCAGGATAGGACATATGCACCCCGGCCTGAAAGTCGATTTTGTGAAGGCGTTCAGCGACCGCCTGCGTCAAAAGGGCATCGCTTTTCATGCCTATTACTGCATCGGGTTCGACGATTGGGCGGTCCTCAATCACGCGCAGTGGGCGCTCCTGGACGAAAACGGCAAGAACCGGCGCGTCGAGCCGGGAGATGTTCCGCACTCCCAGGGTCAATTTCACTGGACGTGTATCAACACGCCTTACCGCAAATACGTCCTCGATCAGTTAACTGAAATCGTAAAGGGTTACAATCCCGACGGAATTTTTCTCGACATCGTAGGCCAGCCACTCTGCTATTGCGCATCGTGTTCAGAACTTTATCGGTCCCGTTACGGCCACGAAATTCCGCGCGGCCCCGCCGCAGACCGTGACTGGCGCGAGACGGACGAGTTCCTCTACCAGACCACCCAGCTCGGATTCGTGAAGGATTCCATCGCCACCGTGCGGGGACTCGGTTCAAAAGCCGCCATCACCGTCAATGGCGGTCACCTGGATTTCCGCAAGGAAATGATGGACCTGCTCGACTACACCTTTGCCGAGCCCTTCGCGGGCAACTATCATTCCGCCATGTTCGCGCGGGGCACCGGTAAGCTGCCGCAGATCGGCCCCGGCCTGGTCGCATGGGTCTACGATCCTTCTCCGGCTTCTATATTCCGAGTTGAGAGCGCCATGATTGCGGCCCAGGGTTGCCGGGCGTTCATGTACTCGGAGACCATGCGGCAGGATGGAGTCCTGGATTCGCTGTGGTTTCGCGAGATGGGAGCCGGCTACAAGGACATCGAGAAGATTCAACCCTACTTGACTGACCGCGACTCGGTGCCCTGTGTGGCCGTATTATTCAGCGCCAACACACGCTTCAACTGCCATTCCGACGTCCGAGGTGTACTTCGCGGCGCGATGGAGGCCGCCACGTATTCGCAGTTTCCTTCTGACATCCTGCCGGATTGGAGTCTGGAGCGTCTGGCGGATTACCAGGCTGTGGTGCTGCCGGAAGTCATTTGCTTGTCCTCGAGCGACGCAGAAGCGTTCGGACGGTACGTCGAATCGGGTGGCTTGCTCATCGTCACCGGCCAGACCGGCACCAGGGATGCCGACGGGCAGGCCCGCGCGAACTTTGCGCAGGCTGACCTCGCGGGATGCGATTTTGAAAGAGTTTTCGACACCTATAAAAACAATTTGTGGGGAAGCTACCTTCACAGGGGCAACGACCCGATCTGGAAAGGGCTGCCGGACACCACCCTGGTGGTCGACGCGCCGTTCGTGGCGGTCAAGGCGCGGCCCGGAACCAAAGTCCTTGCAACCCACATTCTTCCTTCTACCGTATGGTGCAAAGATGCGGATGAAAATGAGCAGTGCTGGGTGAACTGGGAACCACCCCCGCCGGGAGCGACAACGGAGTTCCCTGCTCTCCTTGAGACAACTCACGGAAAAGGCAAAGTTGTTTATGCGAGCTTCGATCTCTACGGAATGATCAACAAGGACTACCAGTGGCCGCTGGAGTTTCATCGTCAGTTGCTGCAATCAAACCTGAAGAATCCCCCGCTGCAGGTCAGCCTGACGAACCGCCGCGGAGTGGGTACCACGTTCTACAAGAAACGCGGCAAGAACGTGCTGATCGTGCACCAGGTCAACAGGACGGTTCCTCTTTTGCAGGGCGATGTGAATCCGCTGAAGGGGGGTACGCTGACCATCGACGCATCGTTCTTCAAGCCCACCGCGGCAAGACAGATTCACCCCACGACGCGACCTCTCAAAATGAACAGGCGCGGAGACTCGGTGGAGATCGAACTTCCCGCGGTTGATGTCCACTCGGTTTTTGTGTTGGAGGGTTAGCCCGTTCGGCACGTCTCCATGCAGAATAGAGGCAGCAATGAACCGGCGACAGTTTTCAAAGTTCTCAGCTCTGGCTCTTTCGAGCCTGCCTTTCCCGAGGCGCCTAGCTGCAGTCAACTCAGGAACGGCAGGAGCGCCTGCGACCACTCCGGGCGCAGAACCGCCGAGGCCCAAGCTCTCCGGCGCATATCGGGAATACTGCTTCGACTTCAATTGGGTCGACAAGCTCGAGGGGCACGTCAAGCCGCTCTCGAATTACGCTCACCTGAGCGCGGCCGGAGAAGTCGAGGATCTCATCAAGATTGATTCCGACTCCCTGATGGTCTTCTGCATGTCCATCTCGGGATACATGTTCTATAACAGCAAAATCGGCGTGCGGCATCCTTCACTTAATTTCGATTACTTGAAAGAGATCATTACCCTGGGGCACCAGAAGGGAATCGCGATGGAGCTCTACGTCCCCACCATGTGGGCGGATTATCTGATCCAGCAACACGGGGACTGGGGCATGCGGAATCCGGATGGGAGCCTGTACACGGCGGCCTTTGGCGGGTACCACCCGGATTTGAATTCCCCTGCGGCGGACTGGTATGTCGACGTGATCCGCGAACTCATTCCTGCCTATGGCGGCGACGCCTTCTTCGCCGACGGCATAACGTTTATCAAGTACGGGCAGTCAGAATTCGCCGTGAAGAAGTTCCAACTCGATATGGGGCGGTCTTATCCAACCTCGCTCGCGAGTGACCCGGATTGGCGATCCACGTTGCGATGGGAGATCAAGCAGATCGATGGCTATTGGCAGAAGCTTCGCAATGCGATCAAAGAGCAGGACCCCAGGGTAGAGGTCACGTTCAACGGACCGGGTCCGGAAATTGCCATGCCCGGTCGAGACAGCGGGATAAACTTTGTTCCCGAACCGCCCCACCTCAACCCGCAAACGGATTATGCCTTTACGGAAGCGGGAAGCGGCGGCGAGCACGCCGACTGGACCAAGGGGATTGCCCACCCCAAGCCGTTCCGAGTAACTTTCAATAACGCCTTTTCGGTTCTCGACCCGTTTGATCCGGACGAGGTTCGAGCCCGCATTGGCCGCACTCTCGCCATCGGAGGCATGCCTTATCGCTATGACCGCACTTCAGTGGACGGTGCCCCCGACCGCGTTTTCATTGATCGCTGGGGCGAGATATTCAAAGAAGTGAAGGAAAAGACTCCCTACATCAAGGGCGCCGAGCCGATAAAATATGTCGGAATCGTCAGTAGCGAGCCGACCATGTTTTACAGGGGGCGCTCCGATCGCAGTTGCCATGCAGATGACTTGTTGGGGTCACTCCGCATGCTCGATGCGCTCCACATCCAGCATGCAGTGGTTGCGGACTGGGATCTGCAACCGGATTTTCTGAAGCCCTATGCCCTGGTCATTCTTCCCAATACGGGCTGCCTGAGCGATGCTCAAGCTGCCGCGGTGCGGGAGTACGTGAGCGGTGGCGGCAGGCTTTTGGCCACGGCAGAATCTTCGCTCTTTGACGAGAACGGAAATGCCAGGCAGGACTTTGCCTTGGCGGATGTTTTTGGAGTGAATATCGACGAGACGCCCAGCAATCAAATTCGAACCGAAGATAATAAGAAACCCGTTTACATCACACCCTCGAGTTCCTCGCATCCCATTCTTCGTTCTCTGCCGCATACCGCGCTGATCATTCCCGGCGACTCGGTCATGGTCCGCGCGACGACCGGCCAGGCGACCGCCTACGCAATCGACGACGCAGGCACACCCATGAATTCCCCGGGCAGCGCCACCCCACGCGTCGCGGTCCAGGTTAACCAGTTTGGCAAGGGCCAATGCGTTTACATCTGCGGGAGCATCTTCGCCCGCTCCGCCTGGGGTGCTGACGGCGCCGGAGTGCGCTGGGCCGGCCAGTTCGTGGAAGAGATCGTCCGGAACCTGGCGCCTCATGTGCCGTGGCGCCTCGAAGCGTCGGAGAAGATCTGGGCCGGCCTGAACGCGCAGCCAAGCCAGCACCGCCACGTTCTGCACTTGGTGAATTGGCAGACTGACCTTCCCGCCACTGATCTCCGCGTGAGCATCGCGGACGATCTCGGAGTAGGCGGGAAGGCCTCGATGGTCTGGCCGGACCACATGGTCCTGCGGGTTGAGACGCGCGGCAACATGCTCGGAGTGGTGATCCCCAAGGTTGGCCCCCACGTCATGGTGGTGTTCGACTAAGAGCAAGGATCTTGCAGGGGGACCCCTTGGGGTCCCCCCCTGCGCGGGGAGGGTCCGCAGTCTGAATGGGCGCCGACTAGGGGCGCCCCTACAATGTCGAAGATTGTGCTACAACCGCGGCCGGCTGAGCCGCACCGTAGTTACGGACGGCGCAGCATCGAAGTTCAACTCGATTGAGCCCTTCTGCCGGCTCATCCACACCCGGCCTGATGGAATCAGCTCGGCCGATCCGATGTCGCCAAGCTGATCGGTGTGTATAGTCAGGCGGACCGACTCTGGGGTCTCGAGTTTCGGCAAGTCGGATTGCCGCAGTAGACGTCCCTGTGTGTAGGGGGCGGGCGCGGTATCGCGGTTGAGCAGATAGCACAGCAGGTCATCGCCCTTGCGGTTTACCAGCAGAGCATAATGGCGCGAGCCGTGGATCTCAAAAGCCGGCGCGCCGATCAGGCGTGCAGTCAACTCACCCAGCAGCGCGCTACCCTCGCCGAACGCGAGTTCTTCCGCGCTCACATAAATCACGCGCCCCTGGCCGTAAGTATTTTCGACGATGGCGGGGGAATCGCCAGCGTACTCCCATTGGGCCAGGACCTTTGCGGTGGTGGGCTTTACCGCCAGTGCCCCAGGGTACAGCGGGAGCGTCGCCGCCAGTCCCGATCCGGGCGAGAACGCCAGCCGTTTATAACCTGCCAAAGTGCCGGTGTATTCGCACCCGAACAGATCGGCCAAGGCGAAATCGCTCTTCAGGCGCCCTTCCTGGTCAAACAGCGAGCCATAGCCGAAGCTCAGCAGCGTGCCGCCTTTCCTGACGTATTCCTTAATCTCTCCCAGGTCGCTGTCGCTCAGGAGGGCTGTCTCGGGCAAGAGCAGCATTCGATAGGAGCCAAGGTGGAAGCGACGCGAGGAAAATGTCCCCCCCACGCGTTCCGTGAGGTAACCGAGGCTCCGCAGATAACGGGAAGTGTCGCGGCCGGGATCGGCATCCGCCTCCGCCCGGCGGAAGCCGTGAGATGCCTTCCACAGTTCGCCCACGTCGGGGATGTGTTCAACATCATCGGCAGGGTGGCCTGTCAAGATGCCAATCTCGGCATAGGGACTCGCGTCCACAAGCCACGGCCGATTATCCTTCAGCCAAGTCCCCATGGCTCGAAGCAAAGCAAGGTCGCCGTGCGGATCGTACACACCCGCGTGGCCCGGGGTGATCGCCGCGTAAGCATTCCCGCCCTCGATCCAGGTGGCCGCTGCCAGGTCCACCGCTTCCGACTGGGATTCCACCGGCGCAGGCGCATCGTTGCTGGGAGGAACGTACCACGACGAACTGATCAAGATCCCTTCCTCCCATGGCCGGTCTGCGGTATGCATGATGCGCGAAGACCTGTCGATGTTGGGCCAAGTGTGGCCTTCAACCGAGAACCAGTCAACGACCGAATCTACCTGACGCGCCCGGGCCGGCTCGATCACATCGGCCATTCCCGCGCCGTTGAAGGTGAAACTGAGACCCGGCTGAATGGCTTCGAGCTTCTGCCGAATCTCCAGCAGGAAATCCCGGAGAGTGGCCAGCTCGAAATCAGAAAACTGCTTGGGCGACGCCTGGCCGACCGCGATGTGGTATCTGTCTCGGAATTTGCGGAGTGTGAAAGGATCGTAGGAGATCGGGCTCGGTTGCGTGTAGAGGTCGAGCCAGAAGCCGTCCACCGGGCCGTCCTGCTTCAGAATTTCCATTAACTGATCAATAACGTACTGGCGGTAAGGTGAGTGGAACGATTTCCACTCCGTCGCAAAGGCGAGCCCCATGGGTTTGCCTTGGGCGTCCAAGCAAGTCCAGTCCCGGAACTTCGCCTCCGGGTTGTTGTCCAGCCCCACGGAGTAATAGACCACGGCGGCCATGTTGTGCTTGCGAAGGGCGGCCAACGTGGGCTTCACAAAGTCGCGGTGCGTCTTGAAGTCGGTGAGGTGCGTTTCATGATTCACCAGCCCATCGTGCCACTTGTCATAGAAGATCACGCCCGTCGCGCCGGCATTCTGAAACTCCTGAATGGTCTTCTCGGCGTCGTAGCTGTCGCCCAAGGTTTTTTCCCAGGCCCGTAGCGCCGCTTCCTGCTTGGCCGGAGTCCACGTGCCGTTCACGATGTATTCCGGCCCCCAGACGCCCGTTGTAGTGTTGGCGATGAAGCCCGTCATGACGAAGAGCTGCGGCGGCTTGTACCACGGCGCGCGGTTCAACTCAGGCTGTTGCTGGGCAGCGGATCCGGTCTGCGCCAACAGGTGGCGGGTACCTCCGGATTTGGTGTCAGCGGCGGTTAGGAGCAAGAGGAGAAAGAAGGCGCATATTACTAAACGTGTAAATAGGTTGAATTTCATATTTCCACTCACAAACGAATTTGCCGTGCTGCCCTCTGACACTGAGCACGATTGTAGGGGGACGGCTTGCCGTCCCCTGGTTGGATCGACCCTGCAACCGACGGGGTAGGGCAAGCCCTACCCCTACCCATTTTCAAGGCAGTGCGCGTTCAGGTTGTTTGCCCGACGCCCACCCCGGCCCTCGGGCGGTTCTTACGCACATACGACGCGTCGATGGCCGGCTCCGACTCGCACACCGCTTCGATCACGGTAACAGGATGGTCTGGCGCGTCGTGCGGAAGTCCCGTGAAGCGCAGCGAGATGTCGTCTTGCACGAAGTCCACCTTCTTGCCTGAGGCATACAAGCGCGCTGCCTTGACTTTACTGCGCATGCCGCCGATCGCCACCACCGTGGGCGGTTTGTAAAACTCCAGGGCCTGGGTTCCTATCGTTTGGGCTGGCCAGAAGTGAACGTGGATATAGAGCGTGTTGCCCTTGCGCGTGTATCCGGCGAACGTGTGGCCATGCGCGTTGCACGGTTCCGATTCGTAAATGGTTGGCCCGTTCTTGTCCATCCAATGGCCAACCTCGTTCAGTACACCGGCTGACTGCTCCGGCACAGACCCGTCCGGTTTGGGACCGATGTTCAGAAGGTAGTTGCCCCCGCCCCGTGCGCAGGTCACGAGGTTGCGAACGACGGTCTTGGCGTTTTTCCAATCGTCGTCGGCGGGAGTGTATCCCCAACTGTTATTCATGGTCATGCAGGATTCCCAGGCGCGCCCTCCACGTTCGGCGCGAATCGTCTGCTCTGGTGTCGAGAAGTCTCCGGGCAGTCCATTCCGGTTGTTCACGATGATGTCCGGCTGAAGTTTGAACACCATCTCGTTCATCTTTTTCGACTCCCACTGCTCTGCCGTGAGAGGCCAATCCACGTCATACCAGAGAACGTCGATCTTCCCGTAATTGGTCAGCAGTTCGCGGATCAGGCCGTGTGTGTACTCGACAAAACGCTTTCGCGCCTCCTCGTCCGTGGCGCAGCGTGCACCGTCCGGATGGTGCCAATCCATCAGCGAGTAATAGAAGCCGACGCGCAGTCCCTCAGCGCGGGCGGCTTCTACGTATTCCGCCACCAGGTCGCGCCCCGGTCCCTGTTTGGGCGCGCAGTAGTTGGTGAGTTTCGTGTCCCAATTGCAGAAACCTTCGTGGTGCTTGGTGGTCATCACCATATACTTCTGGCCGGCCGCCTTGGCCAGCTTGGCCCAGGCCCGCGCCGCGTTGGGCTGCGGCTTGAAGATCTTGGCGAGCTGTTCGTATTGGGGCACCGGGATGCCCTCCATCTCCATGGCCCACTCATGGTGGCCAATCGTGCTGTAAAGGCCCCAGTGAATAAACATGCCGAATTTGGCATCGTGCCACCACTTCATGCGCCGATCGCGGTCGGCCTTGACCTCAGGGCTTTCCTCTTCGGCCTGGGCTGGCTTCGGCGCGGGGGCTTCTTGCTTGGCGCAACTCGTGTTGAAAGCAGTTGCGGCAACGGCCGCCCCCGTGCCCATCAGAAAAAGAGAGTCTCGCCGGGAAATCTTGTTTGCTGACATGCTTCATCCTCCTTTTTCCAAATCGAGGTGGTCCGTGCTGCGTCGACTTTCCACGTTTACACGCCACCTTCAATGCGCAAGGCAAAAGCATGCTGACCCCGCTGCTCTTTCGGGAACTGTACAACGAGCCCTTGCGGGTCGCGGTGCCACTTGAGCTGCTCCGAAGCTCCCAGCAAGCGAACCGAGTGAGCACTAGTTCCAGGTAACGAGCGGATCGTCAGCTTGCCAGTTTCCGGCCATCCCAGTGCGATGGCGTAGAGGTTTCCTTCCTTGGTGGTGAAGCGAATATCCTCGGCCGTGTAATGCAGTTTATCCTCGTTGAAGTTTCCACTGGAGACGTTGCTGGCTCCTTCTCCGAACACCTTCCATGGGCGCGTGCCGTAGATCGCTTCGCCATTAACTGCAATCCACTCCGCCAAGGACGCCAGTATCCTCTCCTCTTGCGCATCTAAAGTGCCGTCGCCGCGCACTGGGAAATTCAGCAGCAGGTTGCCGTTCTTGCTGACTATATCCACCAGCATCCGTATCACTGTGGCCGGCGTCTTGTATTGAATATCGCGTTTGTAATACCAATCACCCACGCAGGTGTCCGTCTGCCACGCCTCGGCCTTTATCCCTTGTTCCACCCCTCGCTCCAGGTCCTGAACGCACATGCCCTCGGTGTATTGCCCTCCGTCATCGTTGAACTTGCAGTTGTAAACAGCTTCGAGTTTCCCCTCATGCTGCTGGATGTTGGAGTTGTAGAAATGGGCCAGCAGCTTGCGGCCGTACTCGCCGAACGGAAGGCTGCCGTCACTGTAAAGCAGATCGGGTTGATAGCTATCCACCAGGTCCTTGATGCGATTGAACCATTCCTGCTTCCACGCATCCGGCGCGTCGCGGTACCACCACTCCACCTTCGACTTCTCGTTGCCGGAGTGATAAAGATCGAAGAATTTAGGGTTGACACCATCGTACGGCACGCCCGCCATGGGGCCCTTCTTATCGCTCAGCTTTGTAACCCCGTACCAGTTCCAGCTTGCCGCGAGGTGTTCGGTGACGCCGAAGCGCAGTTCCTGCTTCCGCGCGGCCTCGCGCCACAAACCGATCACGTCCCGCTTCGGCCCCATTTTCACGGAGTTCCAGCGATGAAACTTGGAGTTCCAGCAATCGATGTTGTCGTGGTGCTGGGCAATCGCGCAAAAGTATTTCGCTCCACTCTTCTTGTACAGCCGCATCAGGCGCTCCGGCTCCCAGTTCTCGCCTTTCCAGAGGGGAACGATGTCTTTGTAGCCGAATTTCGAAGGATGGCCATAGCGCTTGAGGTGGTCCTCATACTGGGGGTGCCCTTCAATGTACATCTGCCGTGCGTACCAATCACCCATTTCGGGGACGGCTTCGGGTCCCCAGCAGGCCCAGAATCCCAGCTTGGCGTTCCGAAACCATTCCGGTGCGCGGTACTGCTTGAAGGATTCCAAATCGGGCGTGAAAGAAAGAGTGCCGGCGTCGCTTGCGAACACCTTGGCCTGAGCCATTGCTGCCGCAACCGCCAGCCCCATGAATTCTCTTCGCGTGCTATTCATCAGGAATTTCCCTCGCAATCACAAGAAATTATGACCTGTCATTCTGAGGCCGCTCTGCCGATAATCACGTCATTCCCGGGTAAGCGGGAATCCATTGGACTGACAAAGGGTCCCCGCTTGCTCGGGGACGACGTTTATGATTTTCATGTCCATCGCTAGGCCACGGGCCTAAGGCCGCTCAGCATGACAAGGCATTACGGCCTGGCCTTAACCGAACCAATCGCTTCCAGCGCCTTTCGGGCGTCATCATCGTCGGGATTGAGCTTCAGCGCAAGTTCCAATTCCCGCGTCCCATCCGGCGTGTCACCTGTGCGCAAGTAAACCAATCCCAGGTTGCGGTGCAGGTCTGCGCCGGAGCGGCAATTGCCGCAGAGTTCCAGCGCTTGCTTCAGGTCTTCGAGAGCCTGCGGCCAGTTGCGGGCGCTGGCGGCTTCCAGGCCGAAGTTCCCCAATTTCTGAACGCGGTCAGTAAGCTGCCGCTGCTTCTCGAGCTCATTGAAGCGCGTCATGTACTCTTTCGCTTCCGGCCTCCCCGACTTGGCCAACTGGTCGGCCAGGTTATACAGAGCCTGCGTATTGTTGGGGTCTGACTTGACGGCAATCTGCAAGTGCCCTATAGCTTCGTCCGTTTTGCCCAGGCGCAGGAGATTCTGCCCCAGGAGCGCCTGGGCATCGGCGTTGCCGGGTGTCAGCATCACGAGGCGCTCCAGGAAATCAACCGACTTCTGCGTGTCCCCAAGCCGTCTTTCGGCTTGTGCCAACAAGTAGAGGGCTTCCGGATAGTTCGGATTGATCGCGCAGGCCTTCTCAAGCTCAACTCGCGCTTCCTCGTGCTTGCCGAGGTCGTAAAGCGCTCGACCCTTGTTGCAATGTGCGGCCGCAGAACCGGGGTCGAGCCGCGCGGCTTCCGAGAACTGTTCGAGGGCGCCTTGTAGGTCGTAGTGATCGGCCAGAGCGATGCCCAAATTCAGATGCGCAGTGGCGGACGCAGGCTGGAGTTGAACCACCTTGCGGAAGATCTCGACCGCTTCTTTCCCGTGGCCCAACTTGCCTTCCGTCATCCCCAGGTCTGTGTAAATGGCCGGATTATCCGGAGAAAGTTTAAGTGCGGCCTGAAACTGCTGCGCGGCCTGCCTCAGCTTTCCCTCGCTGCCCAGCACCAGCCCGAGGTTTACGAACGCTTGTGCGTACTGCGGATCGTCTTCCTGCGCCTTTTGGAACAACGCCTCCGCCGCGCTGTTCTTCCCCTGCCGCGCATAGAGCACACCAAGATTGCTCTCCGCCTCCGCATAATGCGGATCGATCTCCAGGGCGGCCTGGAGTTCCTTCTCGGCATCGGCCAGCTTTCCATCTTCCATGAAGCGCAGGCCGAGTTGGTTGTGGGCCTTAGCCAGTTTGGGGTCCACCTGGACCGCCTTGGCGAGAGCCGCTTCCTCTGCGGCACGGTCTCCAAGCTTCGAGTACGCCAACGACATGTTGAAGTAGTACGGCGCATCTCCCGGGTTCAGGCGCAGAGCCTCGTTGTAATCCGCCACCGCATCGCGCCACCTGCCTTCCCGCATGGCTTTGTTGCCCTGCTCGTTGAGGGTGTCGGCGCGATAATCGCGCTGGTTTTCCTGCTTCACTTGCTGGAATTTGTCGAACTCGCCCTGGCCCGCCTTCGTCCCATCCTTTTTCGAAAGCAGCATGCCCAGCTCGTAAGCCGGCTCAGGGGCCCCGGGCTTGATCTTTGCGGCCTCCTTGAGCTGCTCGATGCCTTCATCGGTTTGCCCCAGGCGCGCCAGGCAAAAGCCAAGGTTGTAATGAGCCGGGTAGCTCTGCGGATTCATGGCCACGGCTTTGCGGAGAGCTGCTACGGCCTCGCCAAATTGCCCCAGCTTGCGATAAACCTCTCCTTCGATCTCGTATCCCTCCGCATCGAGTGGTTGGTTGCGGACGTAATCGCGCAAATAAGGCAAGGTCTCGCTGACCTGATTGAGGCTGATGTAGGCCTTTGCCAGCGACAGCCGCGCGGCATCGTTTTTCGGGTCGAGCCGCAGAGCCTGTTTGTATTCCGCAGCCGCCGGATCCCATTCGTTGTAGTGGGCGTAAGTGTTGGCGAGATCGAAATGCAACTCGCTCGAGTCCGGATGGGCGCCGACCAGCTTCTTAAACACGCCAGCGGACTTTTCGTATTCCTGGTTTCCGGAGTAGGCCAATGCCAGGTCCATTTCGAGGCGGTCAGAGAATGGCTGGGGAGGGGATTTGGCCAGCGCCTGCTGGACGTAATAAGCGGCCGCCACGTAGCGCTTCTGGTCGAGCGCGATGTCCGCCAGGTTAAGCGATGCATCGACGAAGCGGGGGTTCAAGCCGAGTGCTTTCTTGAACTCTTCTGTGGCCTCGGCAGGCTGCCCGAGAGATCGCAGGGCACGCCCCAAGGCATTGTGCGCGGCGAATGAGCCGGGTTTCTGTTTCACGGCCAGACGTAATTCCGTGGCGGCCTGCTGATAATTCTGATTCGAAATGAGCGCCAGGCCCTTGTTGTAGCGTGCGTCCCAGACGGTGGGATCGAGGTGCAAGGCGGCGTCAAAGGCGGCGATGGCGCAATCATACTTCCTGTCCCGCGCCCACAGGGCGCCCACGGTGTTATAGGCTTCGGCGGTGGGATGGGTTTCAAGCGTTTGGAGTAAGCTGCGTATCTGGGTCGACGCGCCGGATTCCTTCAGGCAGGAATCCGGTAGGGGCGGACTTTGTAGGGGCGACCCTTGTGGTCGCCCCTGTGTGGATGGAAGGGCGACCACAAGGGTCGCCCCTACGAGTGAAAAAAAACGGGAGGCGCGGATGCAAGACCTTAATGCACTCCGTACCTCCCGTTGAAAACTCATGGTCCGATCGCTCGCCTTGTAAGAAGCCGCGGACCCCGGAATCCGGGGCCCGCGCTGCTCGTCCGCCTCTAGACCTACAGTCTAAAGGCTTAGAAATACAACTTCAAGGCAAGCTGAATGATTCGCGGGCTGTTGGCGGTGGAGTTGATCTGGCCGAAGTATTGATCGCCAACCGTGTTGTCCGGCTGACCGAAGCGCGGAGTGTTAAAGGCATTGAAGAACTCCGCCCTGAATTCCAGGCGCTTGGACTCGGTGACCGGGAACGACCGGAACAGAGAGAGGTCGAAGTTTCGAGGATAATCCATGCGCAGGTCATTCCTGCCTTCCGTGCCATAGGTATAGGTGGTGGCGGGGGTAAAGGCGGCAGTGTTCAGCCAGTTGATGGCGTAGCCCTCCGAGCCTGGAGAACCCTTATCCGCGGTTGTCGCGACTCCCTGCAAACGGTTCGCCCGCTCCGTGATATTGCCGGTGTTGGCGATATCGCCGCTGGACCCGACATTGAACGGCTGGCCGCTGGAGATGAAGAACAGCCCGTTGAACTGCCAGTTGCCGATCACGTAATCGAGTGCCTTGCTGCCACTGCCAAAGCGCATCCCCTTGCCGAAGGGCAGTTGGTACACCCAACTGAATGAGAGGATGTGGGTCAGGTCAAAGCCCGCTACGGATTTATCTCCATTCAGGTTATAGGGCTGTTGGGGAGCGCCACCGTCCGCGCCGTACCACCCGTCAGTCCCAGTATTGATCGCCTTCGAGTAGGTGTAGGAGAGGAGGTACGAGAGACCCTTCCCGGTTTTGTGGTTCATGGAGAACTGGAAGGCGTTGTAATTTGCAAAGCCGTTATCCCGGTCATAGAAGGTGGGAGGGATGTAGGGATAAGGCTGGCGAGGATCGGGCGTCCAACTTGCGCCGGCGTCCGGTCCGCTTGTTGGATGCAAGTCGACGGGGCCGGGCCCCGGCACGTTGGCGACATTCCAGTTGCCGCCCACGTCCATCCGCCCGCTATGGGAGCCCACATAATTCGCCGTTATCGTCGTGTTAGGACCCAGTTGCTGCTCGAACCCCACCGTCCACTGGTCGGAATAAGGGTTCTTTTGCAGCGGGTTCATGTACCACTCGACGAACCCGGGGCTGATGAACGGAGTAGCTGACGGAATGCCCGCCGTGGAAGCACCGGCGAAGGGGTCCGTCAGGCTCACGTTGGGCACCGAATTGTGGTTCAGGTTATTGGCCAGAAGTTGGCCGACTTGTGGCCATGAGCCTTCGGTGTTCTGGGCCGTCTGCGTGACGGCCGCCCAGTCGTCGTAGAATCGCCCGTAGGACGCGTGGAATACCAGCGCCGGCCTTAAGCGGTAAGCGATGCCGGCGCGAGGCTGCCAATTGTCCAGCATGTTGGCGAACGTCTTGTGGTTGCTGTTGGGATTAATGACCACATGGTCCGGCAAGCTACCGGCAGCCGCAAATTGTGATACCGGTATGCATGGCGCCACAACCGTGGGAGGGTTGCAAGAGGGCACCCTTTTCTGAAGCACATAAGTGCCATTGTTGAAGTCCACGTCGCCCGTGGTGTCGGTGTTTTCTTTGTCGTTTCCATAGATGGGCATGAGCGAAAAGTCATAACGCAGGCCCAGGTTGACGGTCAGCTTGTCGCTGGCCTTCCACATATCCTGGAAGTAGAACCCATCAATCCATCCACCGTGTTCAGTTTCATGCACGTTGCGGCGTCCCGCGTTGTCAGGCACATTGAGCAGGAACGAGGCGAAAGCCACGCCTCCCGGATTTGCACTGCCGCCGTAGGCGAATTGCTGGGAGGTTTCGACGTTGGCGAAGCCCACGTTCACGTTCTCGTAAAGCGCCGAGGCGTTGTTACTGGCGATGTCCACGCCCATCTTGAAAGTGTGCCGCCCGTAGAGTTTCGAGAAGTCACCCTTCCACTCGTAGATGTCGGACATATGCGTATTGCTGATGTTCGTCCCGCCGCCAGCGAAGTTCGTGATACCTACGCCTGGGACCGCGCTCGCCCCGCCGATAAAGGCTCCAGCGAAGGTGTCAGAGAACCCCACGTTCCCTAAAAAACCTGAGGGAAGGTTGGTGTAATAAGCGGGGTTGTTGTACTCCGCGTTGTTGCGCCCAAAGGAAAAGTCCAGGACGGCGCTGCCCGCGAAGGTGTGAGTCCAAGTCACCGCCGCATTGTCGGCGTGGAAAAAGACCCCGGACTTGTAACCGACGAAACCGGCCGAGCCGCCCTGGGGCTGGCTGAGTCCAGTGTAGCGAACGAACACGCTATCGTGGCTTGATACCGTCTCGTCAATCCGAAGACTCGCTTCGTCTTGCCGCAAAATATACGGAGAAGTGTCAAGGGCGTTGAATCCAGGGGAGCCGGTGTTGACCGGCGCCGGCCAAGACGTGGCATAGGCCAGGGCGCTCTTGCTGATCATGTTTGATGGGATCTTGTTGCAGGGAACCCCTCCGGCCGCCTGAATGCCGTTCACCGCCGCCTCGGGATTTCCGCTCCCGTCGCACATGAAAGGCGACACCAGCGAATAGCCCGCGTGGGCAGGGTCTGCGGCCGTGCTGAAGGGGTTGTAGATTTGGGAGCTGAAGTCGCTCAAATCGCCGCCTAGCTCCGCCGGTGTCGGCACGCGAGTTAAAGTTGCCGACGCGGTGTGATCACGGAACCCTTCGTACGACATGTAATAGAAGGTCCGGTTCTTGCCGTTGTAGACGTGAGGAATATCGACAGGGCCGGCAAAGGTCCCACCGAACTGGTTCTGTGTGAACGCCTGTTTTGGATCAACCGAAGGCAGGAAGAAGCCGCGGCCATCCAGCGCGCGATCGCGATGGAAGTCGAAGGCATCTCCGTGGATCGAATTCGTACCGCCTTTCGTGACCAGGTTGACGATTCCGCCCAATGCGCCGCCAAACTGGGCTTCATCGTTGTGAGACTGGACCTTGAATTCCTCAATATCGTCGATCTGGGGGGCTATGTTGTAAGTGCTCTCGAACTCGCCTTGGTTGCTAACCCCATCCATCAAGAAGAGATTGCTGCGGTTCGACTGGCCGTTAACAGAGGGGAAGGTGTAGCTGCCCAGCGGTTGGCCGCCCCATCCACCACTATTCTGCGCCGTGCTGATCGGGCTGACGCCGGGCGTCAGTTCGAGCAGTTGGGTGAAGTTTCTCCCATTCAAGGGAAGATCGTTCACCATCTTGACGGTCACCACCGAACCGATCTCTGCCGTCGAGGTCTCGAGTGCCGCCGCCGCGGCTTCCACGGTGACGGTTTGCGTCGTCGCGCCGACCGGCAAAGTGAAATCGAAGGTAGTAGTTTGGTTCACTTCCAAAGTGATTGCAGGTTGAGTGACGGTCTCAAATCCCTCTTTGGCAGCCCTCAAAATATAGCTTCCCGGAAGGATGTTTTGAATCACGTACTCGCCTGTGTCGTTCGTTACCGCAGTTTGGGCAACGTTGGTTTGAGTGTTGGTGAGGGTTATGGCCGCCTGCGGAACAACGGCTCCCGTGGGATCTTTTACGGTGCCGTTGATTGAGGCTGCCGAACGCTGCGCCCAACTCGCGCCGGGAAAAGCCAACAGCGCAAGACAGGCAGCGACGAGTCCAAATCGCAGTGACCCTCGCTTAGACTGGGACCACGAGCTTGACCCTTGCATGTCACCTCCTAATTCGGTCTGTCCAAAACCCGCGCAAGTCCGCAATAGTCAATAGGAAAGAGAACTTACCCTGCTGGTTAAATCTTCTAATCTAAATCTATTAGGTTGTCAAGGAAAAAAGTGTAACGTTACGGAGGAATTTCTGAGTAGACTCCTAACATATTCATATGCAATCACTTAATTAGAGTTGTGGTCTTTGCGTAAGGAACCATTGACATCCGTGCAGAAGTGCTTATACTGCATCGTAGCGATGAGGGCACACCCATGAAAAAGTCTCCATCGTATACCATGCGTGACGTGGCAAGGCTTGCCCGCGTCTCAGTGACCACGGTTTCAGCGATCGTAAATGGGCGCGAGGGAGTAAGCCCTGAGCTGACAAAGCGCGTCGAGGACGCGATGGCCACTTTGGACTACCACCCGAACGAAGTGGCGCGCAGCCTCCGGGTAAGCCGGACGTTTACCATCGGCATGGTCGTTCCGGATGTCTCCAACTTTTTTTTCAATGACATTTTGGCTGGAGCTGAATCCAAGACGCGGCAACTCGGGTTCTCAGTCTTGCTCTGCGATTCGCATGAAGACCCCTCTCAGGAGCGAGAGTTGCTTGCCATGCTGGTTCGCCGGCGCGTGGACGGCATACTGCTGGCCTCCACAGAAGAGACTTTAGTGGAGAGTCGGCTGCTTGGGCGGCGCCCGCCGATAGTTTGCCTTGACCGCGAACCCGGGGGATTCCAAGGCGGCGTTGTCTTGGTGGACAACGGCCTCGCCAGCTTTCAGGCCGCTCGCCACCTGATTGAGTTAGGCCACGAGCGGATCGGCGTCATCGCCGGACCGCAAACCATCTTGACCGGGGCCCAACGACTGGCGGGCTTCCGGCAGGCGCTCCAGGAAGCACATCTTGCCCTTCCGGCGGAGTACGTTCGCTCGACTTCTTTTGCGACGGAACCCGCCTTTTGCGCGGCGCTCGAGATGTTGCAGGTTCCGAACCCGCCCACTGCGGTTTTTGCCTGCAATAATCGAATGACCATGGGCCTGATGCGCGCTCTCAGGCATCTCGGGCTGAGGTGTCCCCAGGACGTGAGCGTGGTTGGCTTTGACGACTTTGAATGGTCAGAGCTCTTCAATCCCAGGCTGACGACCGTTGTCCAGCCGTCACACGAGATGGGCGAAGTGGCAGCCGAAATGTTGATCGAGACGCTCATGAGTTCGGATCAGCGTGCCGAGAGTGGCGCGAGAAAGTGCAGAGTCCTCAAGGCGGAATTGCGCGTGCGTGAGTCGACGGCGCCGCCCGGCGCTCAGGCAATTCGCTACGGTGGCCTGGAACCTCGTGCCGAGGCGATGATGACGGCGGCCATTGATCGGGGCGGCAGGCAGGACAAATAGTCCTGTCTCGCATTTTCCGCTTGACAATTTCCGCTCTCCGTGATAGCCTATTGTGATGGTCTTTTTCTGGACACATTGTCGCAGCGGGCGCCGGGGCGCGGGGGAACGCAGAAGGGTTACGGATTTGCGCCAGTGCAGGGAACTACAAAAAATGGAAAATAGTGGGAACGAAGCTAAGAAGTACCTGAAAACAAAGCACATCACTTTTTTGTGGGGTGCAAATTAGGTGCGTTTTGCGTGCAATTGAGCACAAATTAGTGTCTGAATGGATCAAGAACAGCACATTTTACGAAAACGAAGTGAATCATCCGAGCACTGAAGCAAGGCCGTGACAGTGACAAGTAGTCGACTAGTACCGGGCTCAATTTTCGTGCTGCTAGCGGTTTGCGGGTCTGTCTGGGGTAAAGACCACAAGCCCGTGGTTTATCAGAACACCGCTCCGGGCGTGGCTTATACCGGGTCAGTATCCTGTTCGGGTTGCCACGCCGATCTCGACCGCAGCTTTCACCTCACGCCCATGGGTCACTCCATGGCGCCTGCTAATGCCCCGTCTGAACTCGCGAAAGTGCCCAACCGGATCACTGTTTACAACCGGGAACTGGATCGATATTTCCAGGTGGTCCGCGAAGGCTCGGACATTTATCAGACCGAATATCAACTGGACGAGAAGGGGAATAAGCTCTTCACGACCGCCGAGAAGCTCGAGTACGTGGCGGGAGGACCCCTGACGGCTTACACGTATTTGGTCCGCAAGGGTCAATACCTTTTCGAAGCGCCGCTCTCTTATTATAACCGGACCCAGCAGTGGGACCTTTCTCCCGGCTACTTCGCCAAAGACGTCGCCTTTAATCGTCCTGTGGCGACGGGTTGCCTGGCTTGCCACAACGGACAACCCCAACCGGTTGCCAATCACGACGGCATGTACCGCGACCCGCCGTTCCGATTCATGGAGTACAGCATCGGTTGCGAGTGTTGTCACGGGCCTGGCCAATTGCACTTGCTGGCCATGGGAAAACACCCCAAGAAAAAGTTGGGGAAAGCGGATCCTACCACAGTGAATCCTGCCAGGCTCTCGGCGCGCCTGGCCAATGATGTCTGCATGAAGTGCCACCAGGGCGGGCATTCGTACGTTCTTCAGCCCGGCAAGACCATCCTGGATTTTCGGCCTGGGACGCCGCTTTACGAGACGATGGCCTTATTCAAGGTCCCTTTGACGACCGACCAGCGGGCGGAATTGAATCGTCTCGAGAACTCGCCGCCGGTGAGGGGGAGCATCATTGCCCCGCAGTGGTGGAAAAACCTGAACCTCCAGATGAGCCGGTGTTTTCATGATAGCAAGGGCGAACTGAGATGCATCACCTGCCACGTAATTCACCACCCGCCGACCAAAGAGAACAAGGTTGAATATTACCGCGAAAGGTGCTTCACATGTCATAATGATCAGAGTTGTAAAGTGGCCTTGGCGGAGCGCCTGCGGCAGGATCCTCCCAATGATTGCGTGGGCTGCCACATGCCCAAGAAACCGCTGGCTGGCATACCTCACTCTGAGGATACGAGTCACAGGATCGTGCGCCGTGTGGGGCAGCCCTACCCGGATTACGCTTTTGAGGAGCCGGCGAAGGATTTGCCTGGCCTCGTCTGCATCGACCGGCAAGGCGAAGACGCGGCCCGGCCGATCCCTCCGCTGACCAGGCTGCAAGCCTACGCGGACGCGATGATCAAGGATTCCAGCCTGAGCCGTTACTATTATGACCTGCTCGAGCAACTGCGAACCTCCCTGCCGAATGATCCTACGGTGCTGGCGTGCTTGGGAAGGAAAGCGATCGCGGAGAAGCAGGATGCGAAGGCGGTGGAGTACCTTCAGCGGGCGCTGCAGAATGGCTCCAAGTTCGAAGCTACGTATATCGATCTTGGCGAAGCGTTAGCCCACCTCGGACAAGTCGAAGAGTCTGCAAAAGTCCTCGAGCAGGGTGTCGCCGCATGGCCGTTTTCAGCGGACATTCAGAAGGCCCTGGTCCTGCGCTACGTGACATTGAAGCAATTCTCCAAGGCCGACGAGGCATTGAAACGCTACGTCGCCCTCTTCCCGGAAGACACATTTATGCGCGGGATCCAGGCCAGGGTGGAAGCACGCAATCCCTGATGAGTTCTTTGCAATTGCTAATGCCCGTCGGCTGACGAGCAGCCAGAAACCATGAAATGTCATTCTGAGCGAAGCGAAGAATCTGGCTCTGATCTTTTCGTTCTCGCTTCATCACGGACCAGAGCGAGATTCTTCGCTTCGCTCAGAATGACAGCGGGTTTTCAAAACAGCGAAGAAGGATAACTCCTATGAGCGAAAGATCGTCAAGAATGTCAGGCAGCCGCAGACAGTTTCTGGGAGGGCTTGCGGGAACCGCCCTGGCTCTCGGTTGCAGGGGCCGCCAGCCTGTGCCTCCCGAAAATGCCCCCCAAGAGGCCTTCATTGTGCCCAACTTCCATCCGGCCAGTTGCGGTTGGCTGACGAACTTCTCCAAGGAACGCGTCTATTGCGCGAACGATTATCTGGACCACCTGGATCGTGTCCGCGACGATCCTAATTACAAGTTCGCTCTTTCTGAAGTCAATAATATTATCGCCATTATGAACTTTGAGCCGCAGCGGATCGAGGAGATCAAGCAGCGGGCGAAGGAAGGGCGGGTGGAGCTGGTCAACGCCAATTTTCTGGAGATGACCGTTAATTTGGCGGGTGGTGAAGCCTTGCTGAAACAAGGGGTGGAGGGCCTGCGCTGGCAGGAGCAGGTGATGGGAATTCATCCCCGCTTTATGTGGATGATCGACACCTGCGGATGGCACGATCAGATCCCCCAGATCGCCTCCGGTCTGGGCCTCGAGGCCATGGTTTACGAGCGCATGAACAAGACGAACAGCACCATCCACTGGGCCGAATCGCCCGACGGGTCGCGCATCCTGGCGCTCTGCCCCGATGGATACGCATCGTTCAGCGCTTTGTTCGAAACCAAAAAGCGGCTGGGCACGGACGGACTCGAGAAGCTCGCGGGGGAATTGGCGGAATGGGCGAAGAAGACCCCGGCCGGCGCGCCCGTGCTGGTTTTGGGCGGAAGCGGCGACTACAGCCAGGCCCCGCTGCGGAAGGAATACCCCAGTGAATTCCTCGAGCAGTGGAAGCAGGCCTTCCCCCGGACCAACCTCCGCATTGCCACCGTCAGTGAGTATCTGGATGCCATTCTGCCGGGAATCAAGTCCGGCCAAATCAAGATTCCGACCATGCAGGGCGGCACGGGATACACCTTCGACGCCTTCTGGATCGAATGTCCTCGCGTTAAGACCTCGTATCGAACGAACGAGCAAGGATTGCAAGCGGCGGAGACGATTTCCACCATTGCCAGCCTCAACTCCGGGTTCGCCTATCCCGTCCAGGCCATTTATGAGGCTTGGACTTTGATGCTGCTCAACATGGACCGCAACACGCTTTGGGGTTCTGCCGCCGGCTTTGTCTATGAGAGTGACAACTCGTGGGATGTCCGTGACCGCATGGACTATGTGGAAACGAGCAACAGGAAAGTGCATGCGGGCGCGTTGAGCTCGATGAGCGCGGAAGGAGATGCGGCAGTTCTTTTTAATCCACTTAATTGGGATCGCAACGATCCCGCGCTGGTGGAATTGCCGGAAGCGAAGAGCCTTGAGGGCGTGGTCTCACAAACGACTTCCGGCGGCAAGACGCTCTGCAGTCTTCGCCTGCCCTCCGTTGGAGTGTCAGGCATAACCCTCGCATCCAAGAGTCCTGAGAATCCCAAGAAGATCGACCTGCCCGCAAGCATCGAAACGCGCCACTACACAGCGCGAATTGATTCGAAAACCGGGGCCTTAGTGAGTTTGAAGCTGAAGCCGTCCGGCCGGGAGATGCTGGGCGGGCCTGCCAATGTCATCGTAGCCGAAAAGCCTAAGCCGCAGACAGAAGACTATGGCGATTTCATGAGCCCGCGGCCGGACCGCACCCGGCTCGGTTCATCCAGCGATTTTGCGCCCACCATAACTGCCAGCAGCGGACCGCTGGCGCTTACGGTGGAGATCGAGAGTCAGTTTTATGGAGGCGCAGCCAGCCGGCGAGTGATGAGATTCTACCACGAGCTCCCCCGCATCGACTTTGAAACTGAAGTCCAGGACATTCCGAATATCACCGTGGTGGTGGCGGAATTCCCCTTGGCGGAGGATATTGAGGAAGTCCGCCGCGGCATCCCTTGCGGCTTCTCCCACGGCGCCTGGTCAAAGCCGAATCCCGCCCTGGTCGGTTGGACGAAGGGTATCACTCCGGCGGTGCGCTGGAGTGACTACAGCCTGGCGGGCGGCGGAGGGGTGGCCATCCTCGACCGTGGACTCACCGGCCGGGAGCTCAACGAACGGACGCCCATCATTTACCTGCTGAATGCGACGGATACCTATTACAAATATCCCAATGCCTGGTTGAGCGGCAAAGGAAAGCACCATCTGGAATACGCTTTGGTAGTTCATGGGGAGAAGTGGGAGCAGGCGCGAATCCCGCAGATGGCGTGGGAATACAACTGCCCTCCGGTGCTCGTCACCGGCCGGAAAGCGATGGCGGCAAAGTCATTCCTACACACCTCGAGCAATGTCATCGTCGAGGTGCTTCGGCGGGAGGGCAAGGACATAGAAATGCGTTTGACGGAGTGCCTGGGAACGGATGGAACTGCGGAGGTGACGTTGAACTTGCCGCATCGTGGGGCGGACTTGACCGACCTGCGGGGCAGGAATCCCAAGCCTTTGGCAGGCGGCGGCCCTTCGTATCGCTTTCCTGTGCGGCCACTTCAGATCGTGACCATCCGCTTCCATGCCGCGTCACCTGTGGAGGAGATTAAGCCGGTAACCGAGTGGGACAAATTTGTGCCGGAACCCAAGCGCGCCGCGCTGCACGCTTATGGCAATTACAAGGGGCATCCGCCGATGGGGGATGAGCCACAAACCTAGGAACGCGCTGTGAAGAATCTCGCTCTTGTCCGTGACGAAGCGACAACGAAAAGAGCAGAGCGAGATTCTTCGCTTCGCTCAGAATGACAGGGTTTTCGAGAGAGCTCGCGATAATCGAGGGGTAAGAGAAAGAAGCCGTCATGATGAGTGCTCGATGGCGCATGCCCGTACTGAGTGCGGCACTGTGTTTGTTGCCCGCGGCCGCACTCTCCCAGCAGGCGTCGCCGCTCGGCGGCGGCATCGGCGAGAACACGATGGCCGGCATCAACAGGCTTCAAACCCAACAGAGGAACTGGGCGGTTTCCGGCAAGGTAACGACACTCGCGGGTCAACCGATCGTCCATGCAAGGGTTGAGGTGGCGCCGACGGTCATGGGTGGAAACTTCCGCTCCATGATGACTGACGCACAAGGCCAGTTCCGCACCGATTACTGGTTAAACTTCGAGCGCTTCAAGGATTTCTCCATTGAACTCACCGTAATCAAAAAGGGGTTCCTCCGAACGCACGCGTTTGTCGACTTTGGCAGTTCCGGCAAGACATGGGTTATCCCCGTCACGCTGCGGGAGCCGGGAGAAGACCCCAAGCTACTCTCACAGGCGGAGCTCATCGCAGCGCTGGCCCCGAGGCTGAAGGAGCTCAGAGCATCTGATGGGCTTTCGGCTGGCGGCGAGAAGGACTATGCGCGGGGTGTGACCGATTTCCTGCAGGAGAACCGGCCCGACCGCGCGGTGCCGTTTCTGGACAAGGTGATCCATCGGGACGATTCCTGCCTGCCTTGCCGCACGATGCTGGCTCTGGCCGAACTTGATTCCGGAGATTGGGACGGCGCCAATTACAATCTCGTGGAAGAGTTCAACAGAATCCACTCGGACCAGAGCCTGGGGCGTCCCGAACCCTTCGTGGCTTTGGGAGTGATGGAAAGTTGGCGGCATCGACCTGAGCACGCCGCAGGCTACTTTTCTGAGGCGCTCAAGTTCGCACCGCAGGACCCTCTCGCCTTGCAGGAACTCGGCCGCTCCCAATTGCTGATTCAGAATTGGCCGGCTGCCGATGAATACCTGGACAAAGCAATAGCCGCCGGTGCGAAGCCCGCGGCGCGGCTGCTGCGCGCGGAGTCATTGTTGGGCGAAGGCAAATTCGAAGTAGCCGGCAAGGAGGTGTCTCAGTACCTGAACGGGCGCGACGTGAAAACGATGCCCATCAACGTCCGCAAGCTGTGGGTGCAGATTGAGGACCACGAAAGGGTGGAAGCGGCTTACGCCAAATCGAAACCGACGCTCGACTATCTCCATCACCCTCCGTCGAATCTTATCAAGGGGCTCGTTCCCACAACCGACCAGAAAGAGTTGGATTCCATCCTGAACTCCGTGGGCACGACTGTCGCGCAGTTTTTTGCGAATTTTCCAAACACCAGCTCCCTGGAGCAGATTCACCAGGAGAAGCTGCGCCGCAAAGATAAGGTGGGGACTACTCTCGATCAGAAATTTCGCTATCTCTGCTTTGCCCCGGCTGAGACTTACGGGCCGCGCTTTGAAGAATACCGATCCGATCCGGCGGGAAGCCAGGCTGCGCCTCTAGGTTTGGGGGATGGTTACATGCTCACCTCCGGATTCGCCTCTGCCTCACTCATTTTCCACCCGTTGTACCAGTCCCAATCCGAGTTTCGCTATCTTGGACGGCAGACCGTGAACGGGCGGGACGCTTATGTGATTGCCTTCGCCCAGCAGCCCGCGAAGGCGCGGTTGAACGGGACGTTTAATTCCGGCCACATGAGCATGCCCACTTTCTCCCAAGGGCTGGCCTGGATTGATCCCCAGAGCTACGAGGTCATTCGCTTGCGCACCGACTTGCTCAAAACCCTGCCCGAAGTGAACTTGGAAACAGAAACAACCGACATCACTTATGGCGAAGTGCATTTTAGAGACTCGCCTATGGGTTTTTGGCTTCCCCAGGAGGTCACTGTCTCCGTGGATTGGAACGGCAAACGGATGCGAAACCAGCATCGTTACTCGGAATTCAAAGTTTTCAACGTGGCGGCCACCGAGAAGCAAGGCAAGCCCAAAGATATCGGGCAGGCTTCCAAAGACGAATCTGCCGTAAAGCCTTGATTGACCTCTCGATTCTGCACACGCACCCAGCTGGTGTAGGGATAGGGCTTGCCTTACCCTCGTCGGCCTAGAGACCCTTTGGGGACGGCAATCCGTCCTCCTACATTGCGGGTCGTTATCGAGGGATTGGGGAGACCTCCTCCTGCTTGACGTGCGGAGAACTTTGTAATATTAAGGGTGAGTTTCTTCGAGGCGCGCGAAGAAAAGCAGATCCTTCGCTTCGCTCAGGATGACACGTCATTCTGAGCGAAGCGAAGAATCTGCATTTGGTTGCGGCTCGACCGCGCTGCGTTAATCGCTATGGAGACAGGCTTATGCTGCACGATCCCAGTCATCATCCGTCGTTGCCGGTGGCGGAGGAAGTCCGGCTCTCGTCATACGACACGGAGATTTTGAAGCGCTTGGCCGGGGAATTGGCGGAGGTTGCCGCGCTGCCGATTCACAAAGAAAAGGCAAGACTCTGGCAGATGCTGAACGACCGAGAGTCCGAGCGTCCAATGGTCTGGATCAACGAAGTCTGCTGGCACGAGATGGACGTGGATGGTGAGTTGACGCTCCGGACTGAACACCCTTGGGCCCAAGAACAGGAACGCGAACTGCGCCGCACCCTCTATCAGTGGCGGCATCTTCCCGGCGATATGATTGTCAGTGACTTCCTCCCCTGTCCGCTGGCGATTCACTCTACCGACTTCGGGATCATCGAAGATGTCGACATCGCCACGACTGACCCTGCCGCCGATGTGGTGTCACGCCATTTTCATATTCAGATCCGTGACTTTCCCGATCTGGAAAAGATCAAGATGCCGGTGGTCACGCACAACGAGTTGGCGACCGACCTTTACTACCAGGCCATGTGCAACGTCTACGGCGGCATTATGCCGGTGAAAAAGGTCGGGCAGACGCACATCTGGTTTACTCCCTGGGACTATCTGATCCGTTGGTGGGGAGTGCAGGAAGCCATGCTCGATTTGGTGGAGCGGCCGGAACTTGTGCACGCCGCCGTGGAGCGGATGGTCGACGCCTGGATGGTCGAACTCGACCAGTTTGTAGAGCTGAATCTGCTCTCGCTGGATTGCAACAACACTCGGATTGGATCGGGTGGTTACGGGTACACGCGTTCGCTGCCGGGCAGCGATTTTGACCCAAGCTTCGTAAAGCCGCAGAACATGTGGGGATGCTCGAACGCGCAGATCTTTTCCGACGTCTCCCCGGAGATGCAGTGGGAGTTCGCGGTCAAGCACGATCTGCGTTGGTTGAAGCGCTGGGGACTGGTGTATTACGGCTGCTGCGAGCCGCTGGACCTTAAAATCGACGTGCTGCACAGGATCCCGAACCTGCGCAAGATTTCAGCCAGCTACTGGAACCAGACGGAGCGCCTGGTCGATAAGGTCGGCGCCGATTACATCCTCAGCTATAAGCCCACTCCCGCGATCTTTGCACGCGATCATTGGGATCCCGAGGGCGCGCGGCAGGAACTTCGAACTTTTCTCACCAAGACGGGCGGCCGCTGCCACGTGGAGTTGATCATGAAGGATATCTCCACGGTGCGCTACGGGCCCAAGAAGCTTTGGGAGTGGGCGCAGATCGCAAGCGAGGTGGCGGAGGAGTTCGCGCGCTAACGCATGCGGATTCGGAATGCCTTTGCAGGTTGCGGAAAAAGGAGATATGTCATGCTGAGCGTAGCGAAGCATCCGCAGTATCTCCTTGACGACAAGCAAATGCAGATCCTTCGCTGCGCTCAGGATGACAGCGCGAGGGACATTTTCCGCAGCCTGTTAGAATGAGAGGTTCGGGAATGGATTCGGCACAGAAGAACAATCCGGTGGATTTGCCTTTGATTGAACGCTTGGCGGCAATCCCTTACACTGGCGCGGTCACGGACATCCTTGATGAAATGGGGTTTCACCGGCAGGTGCTTCCCCATGCCATTCAATCCCTGGTTCCGGGGCAGACCGTGGCTGGCCGTGCGCTCACGCTGCGCGGAGAGCCCTCCGCCATCGATGATCCGGACATCGTCTATCCGCCTTTTCTGAAAATGCTGGGGGAAATCCGGCCCGGCGACGTGCTCACCAATCAAGCCAACGACAACGTTTCGGCGCACCTGGGCGAACTCTCCAGTGAGACCGCCAAGTTTCGCGGCGCCCGGGGTGCGGTGATCGACGGAGGGGCGCGCGATACGGAGTACATGGTGCGCCTCGGTTTTCCGGTGTTTGCTCGCTACAAGACGCCGGCAGACATCCGCGGCCGATGGCGGCTGGTGGAGTGGAATGTCCCTATCGTGATCGGTTCGGTTGCCATCACGCCCGGCGATTTGGTCTTGGGCGACCGGGACGGGGTGGCGATCATTCCCCAGACGGTTGCGGAAGAAGTGGTGAGCAAAGCGGAAGAGGTGGTGCGGACGGAGAACCTCGTGCGAGCCGCAATTCTGAAGGGAGTTTTACCGCTGGAGGCATACCAGCGATACGGGCGATTCTAGCCGGGATCAATCGTGGGCGGCGCCCAGCAGGCGCTCGTAAGCCTTCCGGTAGTCGGGATCGAGAGGGTTGAGTTGGTATGCGGCGCGGTATTGTTCGAAAGCCTCCGGGCTGTTGCGTTTGCGCTCGAGCGCAAAGCCAAGAAGATAGTGGGCGCCCGGGTCGTTTGGGTTGAGGCGGAGCGCCCGGCGATATTCGGCGATCTCCCCATCCGAGTCGCCCCGTTTTCCAAGGGCGTAGCCGAGGTTAGCGTGCGCAAGAACGCTGTCCGGATCCAAGCCCAGCGCCTCGCGCTGTTCAGCAATATCTGCCTGCCAATCGCCCTTTTCTCCAAGTGCTGCGCCGAGGTAGACGTGTGCGTTCGGATTCTTCGGGTTCAGGCGTTGAGCTTCGCGTTCCTCTGCGATCTCGCCGTCCCAATCTCTCTTGCTCCCGAGGGTTGCCCCTAGCGTAGCGTGAACTTCGTCATTATTCGGGTTCAGCTTCAGCGCTTCCCGGTATTCCGCGACCGCTCCATCCCAGTCGCCCTTCTGCTTTAGCGCCGCTCCGAGGTAGATGTGCGCCGATTCATATTGGGGATTCAAGCGGAGCGTTGTTCTGTATTCCACGATCGCAGCATCCCAATCACTCTTGAAGGCGAGCGCCACGCCGCGGGCAAAGTGGGCAACCGCATTGTTGGGGTTGATTTCCAGTGCCCTGTCAAACTGCGCCTCGGCATCCTCGATTCGGCTCTTGCTGGCCAGGGCAAGACCCAATTGCGTGTGGAGGTCATCAGACTCGTAGGTGCGCAGGCCGTCTTCCAGGGTACGAATCGCATCGTCGGGCCGTCCTGCTGCCAGCAGGGTCCGGCCGAGATTGTAATAAATGGTGTGATACTGAGGATTCAGTTCAAGCGCCTTTTCAAACTCGGGGATGGCTTCAGCATATCGGCCGCTCTTCTGGAGAGCGGCGCCCAGATTGTTGTGAATGCGGGCGTCATCCGGGTTTGTCGCCAGGAGTTCGCGCCACTCGGCGATGGCTGCCTCATACTGACCCTTCTCTCCCAATTCCGCCGCCTGGTCGAACTTCTTGTACATGTCAATCGCGGGAGTGGCAATGGCGACGATGCCGTCTTGTGGAATGTTCACGAACTCGGGGAGATTCACGGCGCGGTTGGCAGCCGTTGCTTGGTCGATCAGGATGGCAGGGCTATCGTTGCCTTCCTCGTCGATGTGCGTGAGGTACATTTGGGTATAGGGCGAGCGTGCCTTCGAGGAGAACACCAGCCAGCGCCCGTTGGGCGAAAAGCTGTGCCAGGAGTTCATGAGCGAAGTATTGCAGCTCATCCGCCTGGCTTGCCCGCCGGCGGCCGGCACAATCCAAAGCTGGCTGTCGGGACGCATCAATTGCCCGTTGCGGCACTTGACGAACACGATCCAGCGCCCGTCCGGCGACACCTTCGGGAACGTGTTGCTCATGCCGTTCGCGGAAGCGCCGGCGATGGACTCCGACTGACCTCCGCGCCCTCCGTTGAAAGGAACACGGTAGAGGTTGTACTGAATCTGCACCTCGTTCGGATCATTGGCATAGGCGGCCATCTTCCCGTCGGGTGGATACGCCGGCTTTGCTTCCGCCCGCGCGAATATCACGTAACTTCCGTCCGGGCTCCACACGCCGTCCGTCTGCACGTATCGGGGATCGTCCGCGCCGGGCAAGGGTTCTCGCTCGCCGTTCTCCCGGCTGTACCAGGCCAGAACTCCCCGGGTTGGATAGAACACCTGGAGAAAGCGATAGTTCTTGAAATTGACCACATAATAATTAGCTTCGGGGGGCCGGTCCGCCGGGTTCACGGTGGTGAGCACATACTTCCCATCCGGAGAAACCTGCGACATGAACCCCACGCGATTCAGCCCCACCTGGCGGTCGTGAGAAGGATTCCACGTCACCATATCGCTGGCATTAATCGTCATCTGCGGCTTGACAGGAACGACGGCGTAAAGCCCCTTGTCATTCTGCGGCCCGTCCATGTCCATCCCCATCGTCTTGCCATCGCGGGAAAAAGAATGGCAGTTGGCGCAGACCACCATGTCCTTCAGAACTACGCGGCTCCGCAGCTCGCCAATGTTGCGCAGCCGCCATTCGATCAACCGAATCGCGGCAGGAGCCAAAGGTTTGATAATCCCTTTTTCAGTTTCGGAGGGCATCAGGGGCACGTCGCGATAAAAGATGGGCGCGCCGACAGGGTCATTGGACGTGAGGATGGTCACGCGGCCGCTCGACACCGCGTGCCTGGCGTCCTGGGCGCTGAACCCATTGATGCTCACCACCGCCGGTCCCGCCATGGAGTGTTTCTTGATGGCCTCCCAGATCCCCACCTCGGGGCTCCAGGTGTGCGCCGCCGCCTGCTCCGGTGTCAGCTTGGGTAATTCATTCGTGGAGGAGATGCAACGCGGATCAATCTCGCCAAGGGACATCCGCTCGCCGGCTGAGTCGATTCTCATTCCAACCGAGCCATCGGTGAAGGCGATGTCGATCCGCCAATGGGTGGCGCTCGACGCATCGTCGCGCCAGATGAAAGTCGGCGGGATGATTTCAGGAGGAAAAATCGAACCGTCCATCGGATAATCGATGGTGACCGAAGCCAGGTGCGCGGTAGAACTTTTTTGGAGGCTCTTCGCCTGGGCAGCCCTGCACTCTCCGAGCGCCGAGAGAGCAGTGGCTATGGCGCCCAGGATAAGGAGAGCGATACAGAACTGATTTACTGCGCCTCCCCCCTTATGCACTTTCCTGGATTTGAGTCCGGCCAGTTGATGCACGGCTATGCCTGGAGCAAACGGACCGGGCCTCTCAACTGGCATTGGAGTAGGCAACGAACAACCTCCAGGATCGCAAGCGTTTTATTTGGCTCCCTGCCAACGTCAATTCTACACTCAATTGCGTACTTGGGGGCCTCTTCTTTTTCGCTGTAAACTACCGTCAGATGATCGAACGAATCATGCTCTTCATCTCGCTCGGCGGACTCGTGACCTCCGCAATATTTCTGCTTCTAGCGCTGATTGCGGCCATTCGCTTCCGCTGCATGGCCCCCGTAATACCTTGCTCGGGGGATGGAGACCTTCCCTTGCCTGCGGTAACGCTCTTGAAGCCAGTGTACGGGATGGAGCCTTTCGTGGAGCAGCGGCTGGAGAGTTTCTTTCAGCAGGATTACCCAAGGTTTGAGCTGATATTCGGCGCTCGCAGTGCGAGCGATCCAGTTTTGAAAGTCGTGGACGCGCTGCGACAGAAATATCCCGCCGTTCGGGTTACGGTTGTGCACTCCGGAGAACCTACTTACCCGAATGCCAAAGTGCACTGCCTGGAGAAAATGATTGCGGCGGCTTCCAATCCGTACCTGGTGATTACGGACAGCGACGTGCACGTTGCTTCCGACTTCGTCAAGCAGGTCGTCGGGCCGCTCGCGGATCCCAGCGTTGGGTTGGTAACGTGTATCTATCGTGGCGCGCCTTGCGGGGGGCTTTGGTCCCGGTTGGAAGCGCTTGGTATGTCCGTAGAAATGTCGACGGGTGTGCTGGTGGCGGAGTTATTGGAGGGCATGAAATTTGCCCTCGGTCCCTGCATGGCCACACGCAGGGATCTTCTTGCCCACCTCGGGGGAATCCGGGTTCTGGGCGACTACTGTTCGGATGATTTTCTCCTCGGTCAGCTTACATATGCGGCTGGAAAGAGAGTGCTCCTTTCACGCCATATCATCGAACATGTAGCTGTGAACCTGTCCGCGCGAACATCGCTGCTCCACCAACTCCGCTGGATGAAGAGCACGCGATTCTCACGTCCGCTGGGTCACGTCGGCGCTCTCATGACTTTCGCGATGCCCTTTGGCCTGCTTGGCTTAGCGGCAGGACTCGCCATGGGCAACTGGAAACTGGGCTTCGGGCTGCTGTGCGTGGCGATGCTGAATCGCGTTATCCTTTCAATTGTGACGGGATGGGGAGTGGTCCGCGACTCCGGTTCACTGCGGTTTTGTTGGTTATATCCGGTGCGGGATCTTTTGGGATTTTTGCTGTGGTGCGCAAGCTTTTGGGGTTCGGAAATTGTGTGGCGCGGCGAGCGTTACCAGCTCATCGCGGGCGGCAAGATGGCGCCCAAGTCAGGCCTGAGCCGTTCAGCGCCGAAGTCGCCCGATGCTGCGGCGTAAGGGTTGCCGCTACCTGCGGTTAGAATAGACGACCTTCCCTGAACTTTGGGCGACAATATATTGCGGTTGAGGAATCACCTGTTTCACGCGGGCGATCTCGTCTGGCGGTACAAACAGGAATATCCGATCGCGCCCAGTCCACAGGCGCACTAAATCAGCGTCATCAAGGAATATCGCCGGAGCGTCCGGGAATCGCGAACCAAACCACATCGATGTCGTGTTGCCGTTAATCAAGTAAATCCGCCTCTTGAGGTAGAAGAGCAGCGACGAACCATACGCCTGGTCGCCGTAAATCATGACCTTATCCGTGGGTGCTGCCCGGCGTGCGATCTCGCGCGCGAGTGTCCGGGAAGAAAGAAAAGGTTCAAAGCGGATCAAGGCTAGCTGCGCAGCAAGGAAAAGTAGCCCGGTAGCACCAGCGACGGCCCAAGTGGAAGCAAAGTTCTTTCCTCGGGCGCGCAGCCAGAGGGCAAGGAGGGAGCCTGCGATAAGCGCCACCGCGGCCAGCAGCGCGGGCAGGCGGAGGGCAGCGAAGGAATCCGTGGTGAGGTCGAAAAAGTGCGTCATCGCGAGCGTATTGTTGCCCACATTGCGGTCTGCCATGACCGTTCCGATGTCGCTGATGAACGGCTTGCTCCGCGAGGCCCACAAGCCAGCAATCAGAATGCCACCGAGAGCCACGCCGAGGCCCGCGTTCACGATATTCGGAATGAAAAGCCAGCGGCTCCCGGGGTTCGCTTCTTCCTCCGCGGAGAGCGCTCCCGCCAGGAGAATCAACAGAGGCAGATACGCAGGGAAGGTGTAATACTCCTGATTCGTCGAGAAGGCAAAAAAGAGCAGCACCACTCCTGACCATACCCAACAGAGCAGCCGGGTTCGCGCCTGGAAGTTCAAGCCCTCGGCAAATCCCGAAATAGGGCGCGGCAGGTGGCCGAGAGGCGGCCCCGAGTTTGTGGTCCTGCGGCTTCTGGTGCGGACGATAAGCGCCAGAAACAAACTCCAGGGGAAGAGCCAAACGAGCGTTAAGCCCCAATAGGCCAGTGGGGGGAGCTTGTTGTAATCCATCGGGTAGCGCTTCCCCAGAAAACGCAGGAAGTGTTCGTTAACGAAGTAGAACCAGAAGAAGCCACGGTTTCGAATGCCTGCCAGGACGTGCCAGGGCGCCGCGATCAAGAGGAAAAGCCCGAAGCCGCCGGCGAGGCGAAACTCCCTCCAACGCCTCCACTCCCCGCTGCACAATAAGTATCCCGCCGCACTTAAACCTACGAAGACGATGCCGATCAGTCCCTTGCTGAGGACAGCAAGAGCCACGGACGCGTATCCTGCGTACCATCGCCACGGACTCTTTCCGCGCGCTTCCAGGGCGGTCAAGAAGAAGTAAAGAGACGCTCCGATCAACAGGCTCAGCAGCGCCTCCGGGATGAATATGCGAGTGAAGAGATAGAACCCGACTGAGGTGCTAACGAACAGTCCCGCGTAAACGCCCGCACGCCTTCCGAAGGCGCGCAGCGCCCAGATCGACGCCATGGTAACCGACAGGAGAATTGCCAGGAAGGTCGGCAGCCGCGTGGAGAATTCCGACACTCCGAAGGCACGATCGCTCAACCCCGCCAGCCAATAGGGCAACGGCGCCTTTTCCAGATAACGGACGCCATTAACATGCAGAGTGATAAAGTCGCCGTTGGCCATCATTTCGCGGGCGGCTTCGGCATGGGTCGCATCCGCATCGTCCAGCAAGGCAGGCCGAAATAGGCCGGGTAGGTAGACGAGCAGGAAAACCAGGACTACCGCGCCCCACGGGAGAAGTCTGCGCACGGAAGTCGTGGCAGCGGACTCCTGCGACGCCGGCTTGAGTTCAGTCTCAGGCATACCAGGTCAGGTTCGATCCCCCAGAGTATCGCATACCGTGCCGGCACGGGATTGTATTGACTGTGTTATGATGCCCCGAAACCGCGGCGAGGTCCGGGGAAGGAAAAGCCATTAGGCGTATTATGACTAAACACATATCAACACGAGGCGTTGCTCTTCTCATCTTAGCGATTTCGTTTTCGAGGGCCACCGCCAGGGCATCTCACATCGGCGGCGGCGATCTGAATCCGAACCTGGAGACCGATCAGGCGGCTCTCGCGAAATGGCAGGACGCGAAGATCGGCCTGACCATGCACTGGGGGCCAATCGCTTTACGCGGAACCGAAATCGGCTGGTCACGGGTTGGACGAGCGGCGGAGCCAGGATCGGAATTGGTCGGATGGTCAAACAGTGCACAGGTGCCAGCGCCGGATTACGACTCGCTCTACAAGGAGTTCAATCCAGTCCTTTTCAATGCCGACGAGTGGGCGCAATTGCTCAAGGATTCGGGATTTCGTTATGTCGCGTTGGTGAGCAAGCATCACGATGGCTTTGTGATGTGGGACACGAAGCAGACTGAGTACAACATCATGCATACTGCCTTCCACCGGGACTGGCTCAAAGAGATCTCCGACGCCTGCCGCAAACAAGGCATTATGTTTGGGGTCTATTACTCGATAATGGACTTCTATCAGTACGACTACTCGGGAGGCGCGGCGCCGGGCAGTACGCCGAACCGGGGCGGGCCCGGCCTCAAGCTGGACCGCCCGCCGGATTTCGAGCGCTACGTCAGCTACATGAAGGCCGAACTCAAGGAACTGATCCAGAACTACGGCATTGAAGACCTGGTTCTCGATGGCAATTGGGATCCGAGCTGGACGCATCAGCGCGGAGGTGATTTGTATCGCTACCTCCACAGCCTAAAGCATGATCTCCTCGTCAGCAATCGAGTCGACTCGAAGCAGGGCGATGAAGAGGCACGGGCGCTTGGTTACGATAAGGCCCTCTGGGTGTACTATTCGAAGGCCTGGAAGCCCGAGGAGTACGCAGGTGATTTTCTGGACCGTGAAGAGTACATTGGCGGTCCTGCGCCGTATCCCTGGGAAGCATGGATCACGATGGGCGAGCAGTGGGCCTGGATGGCCAACGACAAGTACAAGTCGCCGGAGGACATCATCCGCTACATGGTGGAGACCGTGGGCGGCGGCGGCAATTTCAACCTGAATGTCACACCCATGGCGGATGGCCGTTTCGAGCAGCGGCAGAAAGATGCGCTGCTGAAGATTGGAGCATGGCTGAAGGCCAACGGTGAAAGCGTCTATGCGACGCGTGGCGGTCCGTTTGAGCCGGGCCTCTGGGGAGCAAGTACGCGGCGCGGAAACAAGGTCTACGTGCACGTTCTCTCCTGGCCGGGAGAGACGCTGCGGCTGCCATCCTTGGAGCAGGCCGTGAAATCGGCGCGGCGCCTGAATGGCGGGGAAGTGAAATGTAAGCAAAAATCCACCAGCCTGGAACTGTCGGTGCCGGAGAACCAGCGAGACCCGCTGGACACCATCATTGAATTGACGCTGGGCTAAGCCGGATTTCTCACTGCCTGTGGCGAAGACCGGAAGGGCCCGGATTCAGAGTCCGCGCCACAACTCTGTTTGCCTGTCATTCCGAGGAGCCGGAGGCGACGAGGAATCTCGCACTGGGAAGACTCAGGGCGAGATTCCTCGCGGAGTTTACCCTAGGCACCCAGAGCGAGATCCTTCGCTTCGCTCAGGATGACAGCGAAGTGCCCGGAATGATCACTGGAATGATAGGCTAGCTAAATGGACCTATTGCTGGGGCGCAGGTTCCTGCTTCGGGTTCATCCGGCCCTCGATCATTTCCAGGGCGGATAAAGCGCCGGAATTATTGGGGGAGATCTTCAGCGCCTGCTGGATCTGATCCTTCGCGCCACTCAGATTTCCCTGGCGCGCCATCAGCAGGCCTAGATTAACGAAAGCTCGCGCGTAGTGGGAGTCGTTCTCGGTCGCCTGCCGGAAAAGTTCGAGCGCTTCAGCGTCCTTTCCCTGCTCGCTGTCGACGACACCCAGGTTGTTCTGGGCCTCCGCAAATTTCGGGCTAAGCTCAAGCGCCGCACGGAATTCTTTTTCCGCGCCCTCCAGATTGCGGTCTGCCAGGTACGCCAAGCCAAGATCGTTGTGCGTGGCCGCCACATTGGGATCTATTTCGAGCGCCCTCTTGAGCGCCGTCTTCTGGCCTTCCCGGTCGCCCAGTCTGGCCAGCGCCAGAGAGAGATTGTATTGCCATTGGGCATTGTCAGGGTCGAGTTGGACGGCCTTGCGATAGGCGTCGGCGGCTTCCTGCGCTTTCCCATCTTGCAGAAGGCGGTTGGCTTCGTTATTGAGGTTTCCGGCCTCGGTCTCTTCGGTTATCCGGTTCTTCAATTTCTGAAATAGCTGAATCTCCTGCTTCGAGCGTGCCGTCTCTCCCTGCTTGCGCAGTTGCAGCGCGAGTTGGTAATGCGTATCGGCAAACGCGGGATTGAGTTTTTCGGACGCCAGTAGTTGTTCGATGGCCTGCTTCGTGTTGCCTGCCTTCGCCAAAGCCGACCCAAGGTCGTACCGGATCAGGTGATCGCCGGGCTTCAACTGCCTTGCGCGCTCGAGAGCTTCGACGGCCTTGGGGATTTGATCGAGACCCGCATAGGCAGACCCGAGCAGATGAAAGCCCTCCGCGTCTTTGGCCTGGTGGCGGGTGTATTCCTCGAGATAGGAGACGGCATCGGAAAATTGGCCGACCTGCACCAGAACCTTCGCTAACGAATAGCGAGCGGCATCGTATTTGGGATCAAGCCGCACCGCGTCCTGGAAGTTCGCGATGGCCTTCTGATATCCCAGAGCCGGCCCTTGCCTGGCATAAACGGTTGCCAGATTGAAGTGCGCCTCGGCGTCGTCGGGGTGGTCCCTGATCAGCCGCTCGAGCGTTCCAATGGCCTGATCGTTTTCGCCGTTCTGGGCATAAGCCACGGCCAGCAGGGTTAGAAGCTGAGCCTGGGTCTCCGGGGCCGTCGAAGCCTTCAGCGCATCCTGCAAGTAGGCCTTGGCGGCGGTGTACCGCTTCTGGTCAATCAGGGTCTGCCCAAGACTCAGGGTGGCGGGCGCAAACGCCGGATCGTATTTGAGCGCCGTCTTGAATTCCTGCTCCGCGCCGTTCAAGTCTCCTTGTTGCTTCAGGAGGCTGCCCATTACATTGTGCGCCTGCGGCGAATCGGGTTTCTGTTGGATCAGAATGCGGAGGTGATCCGCAGCCTTCTTCGCTTCGCCTTTTTGAATTAACGCCAAAGCCAGGTTGTAGCGGGCACGCCAGTCCTGCTCATCAAGCCGCAGGGCGTTCTCAAAAGCCGGGACTGCGCAGTTCAGCCGGTTCGCTTCTGCGTAGGCGGCGCCGAGTGCGTTGTATCCGTCTGCCGTGGCGTGGCGCGCTACGTTCGCTAAGAGTTTGCCCACACGCTGGTCCGATTTGCCCATATTTTGACAGGATGCTGGCAGAGGTTGGCCTTTAAGGGCACCGGAGTTCTGTGCTTGCGCCAGCGGGGGGCGCGTGAAGCCGAAGAAAATGACGGCGCAGAGGATGCTCAGCAAAGAGCACTCTGCAGTTCTGCTCCTGCCGATCACGGAAGTCTGCCGCCAATGTAGCCAGCTTTGTGTCATTTGCCCCGCCTCGCCACTCGACCCGGAGCTTTGGGTCCGTTTTGCTCGATGTGTGGCGTTTGGGCTCGTTTTGGGATTCGATCGGGCGTCATTCGCGCACAAAAACCACTCCAATGTGCAGCGTTTAGAAGAGCCAGATCCTTTGTTTTCAACGACTTCTTAGCTTCGTTCCCACTATTTTTGTGTTTTCGCGGCGCTGCCCTTCCGGGCAAAGGAGGGAATTCGCGAGTGGCACATAGATTATCTGCCATGTATGTGCTAACCGCGCTTTGCAGGTTCAAATCGCGCCTTCGGTGCTCAAAATTGCACTCATTTTGAGTTCGTTTTAGCTTCGTTTCTGACATTGCCTTATTTGTTTTCAATAATATACTGGCTTCGATCGTACTGTCTTTTGTTTTCTTAGGATCTGGTTTCCCCCACGTGCCGGGACTATTGCGTTTTTCCTCGCGGTCCGAAGCCTGCCCACGACAATGTGTCCACAAAATGACCACAATTATAGGCTAGCATATACCTCTCAATTTGTCAAGTGAAAAATGCGAAAAAAGCGCCAGGCGGAAGCTGCGGAAAAGGAGGACTGCGCTGCGCGCTTGATCTCTGGCCTTTGGCATGTCATTATTCTCGCTCCGTTGCTGGCGGCCAGAACGCTTATTAGAGAGAAGACGAGATTATGAACCGGCGCAGGTTTGTGGGATTGTGCGCACTCATCGGCTATGCGGTTGGGGGACGAAAAACACTGCGAATTGCGCAGGCGGCCTCTCCATCTCCGCGAGTGCACAACGCTTACGAGGGCCTTGCGACCGCCGCGGCGCATGAAATCGAAGAGACGAATCTTGCCCAGGCCACGGCGGCAATCGACTCACTGATCGCGCGCGGTCCCTTCCAAGCAGACTGGGATTCGCTGCGCAAGCACCAGGACCCTGAATGGTTTCGCGATGCCAAGTTCGGCATCTACACGCACTGGGGACCGGTGACCGTCGGCTCTTCAGACTCCCCCGGAGACGCGGAGTGGTACGGCAACCAGATGTACAAGCCCGACCACCCGGCGTTCAAGTACCACCAGGAGAAGTTCGGGGATCAGCACAAGGTCGGCTTCAAGGACCTCATCCCGCGATTCACGGGAGAGAAGTTTGACGCTGATGCCTGGGCCGACATCTTCACGCGGGCAGGCGCGAAGTTCGCCGGACCTGTCGCTTCCCATCACGACAACTTCGCTTTGTGGAACTCCGCCCTGACGCGCTGGAATAGCGTGGCGATGGGGCCGCACCGCGACATCGTTGGCGAACTCGCGAAAGCCTATCGCAAGCGCGGCCTGCGCTTCGTCACCACGTTTCACCACGGCTATGCGTGGCGATATTACGAACCGGCGTTTGCTTACGATGCTGCCGACCCGCTATATTCCGATCTCTACACTGAGCCGCACCGGGCAGGCGCGCCGCCCAGCAAGCATTACCTGGACAAGTGGCTGGCGGAAGTCTACGAGGTGCTCAACAATTATCAGCCGGACCTGATCTACTTCGACTTCGAATTCCGGGAGGTGATCACGCCGGAGTACGAGCAAAGGCTTTTTGCCACCGCGTACGATTGGGCGGCACAGCACAAGCGGGAAATCGGCGTGACCCAAAAGGACCGCGGCATCCATGAGCATACCGGCATTTTCGATATCGAGGTCGGACATGAGGACGGCATCACGCCTTATCCCTGGCTTGACGATTCGGAAATGAGCACCTGGTTTTACGTGGCCGCGGCGCATTTCGAGACCGCCACCAAGTTGATCGGCACGTTTGTGGACATCGTTTCCAAGAACGGCTGCATGATGCTCGATATCGGCCCCAAGGTTGATGGCACGCTGCCGCAGCAAGGCGTCGACATTCTGCTCGCCATGGGGCAGTGGCTCAAAATGAACGGCGAAGCCATTTATGGCACGCGCCCCTGGACTGTTTACGGGGAGGGGCCGACCAGGAACTTATCTGGCGGAGCGGGGTACGGCGAAGACAAGGACAGGCCCTATACTGCCCTGGACATCCGATTCACCACCAAAGGGCGAGCGCTGTACGCGATCCTGCTGGGCTGGCCGGAGAAGCAATCGCTCATTGCTTCGCTGCCGGCGAGTAAGCCCTTGTGGTTCGGGAAGATCCGGCAGGTGCGGATGCTCGGTGATGACCAGCCGCTGCGATGGACTCAAGATGGTCAAGGCTTGCGGGTTGAAATGCCGCAGAGCCGTACGGGCGAGCATGCTTACGTTTTGAAAATCACCTAAGGGGGATTTCTCTCCCCGCTCGTGAATTTTTACCCGACACCTGGAAGGGCGGGGCTTTAGCCCCGCCGCTGATAACGGCAGGTTTATCGGGGGCTTTAGCCCCTGAAACGACGTTGCTTCAGGGCCTAAAGGTCCATTCAACCGTGTGCCTCTAGGCGGCGGGGCTAAAGCCCCGCCCTTCCGGCACTCTTTAGAAATCAGGGAGGAGGCGTTCTTATGCAGCGACGTGAATTCTGCAAAGTGATTGCGGGTGCGGCCGCCGCCACCGCCGTACCGGCGCTGGCGCAAACCAATAACGCAGCGCAATCTCCGGTGTTCAAATCCTTCAATACCTATAGCCAGGATTATGCGAAGTTCTGCGCGACTCCGGCGGGCGAGCGGGTCTTTTATGCGCTGGAGAACGGCCAGGTTGTGACGAAAAAGCTCGACGAAAAAACCTGGACCGTCTGCAAAGAAGATGAGCTGACTAAGCTGCCGATCCCTGGCGGGTCATGGGATAGCGTGCCCGTGAATTCTCCGATCCCCAACCTGAGTGGATCAGGGCCGTACAAGCCAACGTGGGAGTCCCTGCTGGAGTACGAAACGCCGGAGTGGTATCAGGATGCCAAATTCGGCATCTGGGCGCACTGGAGTCCGCAGTGCGTGGCGGAAGCGGGCGATTGGTATGCCCGCAGCATGTATATGGAAAAGGATGATGACTACAAGTATCAGTTGAAGCACTACGGCCATCCCTCGAAATTCGGATACAAGGACCTCTGCGCCCAGTGGACGCTTCTCAACTGGGATCCGGAGGCGTTGATTGCGCGCTATAAGAAGGCGGGAGCCCGCATCTTTGTGGCGCTCGCCAACCATCATGACGGCTTCGATGCCTGGGCCTCCAAGCATCAGCCCTGGAATGCCGCGAGCCTCGGCCCGCATCGCGATGTCGTCGGCGGGTGGGCCAAAGCGGCGCGCGACCAGGGGTTGCGCGTCGGCGTCACGGTTCACCAGGCGCGCAACTGGTGGTGGTTCCAGACCTCGCACGGCGCGGACAAGGCGGGCCCGCTGGCGGGCGTGCCTTACGACGGCGACCTGACCGAGGCCGAGGGCAAGGGCCAGTGGTGGCAGGGTCTTGACCCGCAGCGTTTGTACGGCGCGAAGCACCCCCCGCACTCGCTGCCTGACATCTCCTATGTGAAGAATTTCTACGACCGTACGCGCGATCTGATCGATCAGCACGATCCCGACCTGCTCTACTTTGACGATACGCTGCTTCCGCTGGGCTGGGCCGGGATGAATATCGGGGCTTACTTCTACAACCACAATATCAAGACTCATGGGGGAAAGCTGGAAGCGATCCTCAACATCAAAGACGTGCCTGACCGCCTGGCCAAGGCCGTCGTCGCCGATTACGAGCGCGGCCTCACCAACAAAATCATGCCGCATGTCTGGCAGTCGGAAACCTGCATCGGAGAATGGCATTACAATCGCGCCCTCTTCGAGAAGCCGGGAGAATTCGGAGGATACCTGCCGCCGCGGGACGCGATTCACTGGATGATCGACGCCGTGAGCAAGAACGCCATATTTATTCTGAACATTCCCGGCCGGCCGGACGGCACGATCGATTCCAAGGAGATTGCGATTCTGGATAAGATCACTGACTGGATGCAGGGGAATAGTGAAGCGATCTACTCGACGCGTCCTTGGAAGATTTACGGCGAAGGGCCGTCCATGGTGAATACCGGAGCCTACCAGGGTGACAGCATCAGCAAGGTGGGCGCCCGGGACGTCCGCTTTACTCGCAACAAAGCCAACACGGTGATCTATGCCATTACACTCGGCTGGCCGGCGGGCGAGTTCGTCGTCCAGGCGCTGGGAACGGTGAGCGCCACGAATCCGGGGAAGATCGAGCATGTGCAACTGCTGGGCACCGATGCCGAGGTGAAGTGGAACCAGGCGAGCGATGGCCTGCATGTGGAACTTCCGGCCCAATATCAGCCACCGACAGACTTCGCGGCGGCGCTGAAGGTCTCGCTGGCATAATTCATTGCGCCGACATCCAAACTTATGAAGATCAGCCGCATTACGGCCTACCGAGTCGAACTGCCTCTACACGAAGGCAGCTACAAATGGTCGGGCGGGCATTCCGTGACGGTGTTCGATTCCACTGTGGTCGCGGTCGAAACGGACGCCGGAATCACGGGATATGGCGAGGTTTGCCCGCTCGGTCCCGCGTATCTTCCCGCTTATGCTGCCGGCGCCAGGACCGGCATCGCCGAGCTTGCGCCGTCTTTGATCGGGCTTGATCCCACGGAAACCGGTGTTATCAACAGGCGCATGGACCATGCGATGCGTGGTCATCCCTACGTGAAGTCCGCACTGGATATGGCCTGTTGGGACATTCTGGGCAAGGCCAGCGGCCAGCCGCTGGTGAAACTTCTAGGTGGCCGATACGGCGAAGACTTCGCGCTTTATCGCGCCATTTCGCAGGAAAGCCCTGAGACGATGGCGGCGATGGTAGAAAAGTATCGTTCAGAAGGCTATACGAAGTTTCAGCTCAAGGTGGGCGGCAGTCCCGATGAGGACATAACTCGCATTCAGGCCGTGGCCGCCCGCTTGCACACCGGTGATGTGCTGGTGGCGGATGCCAACACGGGATGGACTCAACATCAAGCTATCCGTGTGGCGCAGGCCGTTCGCGATGTGGACGTCTACCTCGAACAGCCCTGCGAGCGCTATGAGGAGTGCCTGGCAGTTCGAAATCACACGAATCGGCCCTTGATTCTGGACGAAGTGATTGACGACGTTTCGATGGTGCTGCGGGGCGCCGCCGATCGGGCAATGGATATTATCAACCTGAAGATTTCCAAGGTTGGCGGGCTGACCAAGGCTCGTCAGATTCGCGACTTGTGCGTGTCGCTCGGCATTGCTTTGACCATCGAGGACACCTGGGGCGGCGACATCATCACCGCCGCCATCTCCCACCTGGCGCACAGCACTCCGCCGGAATTGCTCTTCTCTTCCACGGATTTCAACAGTTACGTCACTTTGAGCATTGCGGAAGGGGCACCGCAACGCATCGCCGGCCGGCTCGCGGCTCCCACCGGTCCTGGCCTGGGAATCACTCCGCGCTTTGAAGTGCTGGGCTCACCCGTCCTGGACGTAAAGGTCTCCTAGTATCGTGTAACGGAAGTTCGTCGATCAAGTCCGGCCGTGCGCCTCAGCCCCGAAGGGGCGTCTTGTGAGAAACATATCACGTCGCGATGCGGGCAAGGCTGTTCTGGCGGGCACTGCCGCCCTCTTTGCGCCGAGGAGCCGAACTGCGGCTGCAACCGTGGAAGCCTCAACGATTCCGGCCAAGCTTGAACTATGGTATCGCCAACCTGCGAAGGAGTGGACGGAAGCGCTTCCGGTCGGCAACGGCCGGCTTGGCGCCATGATCATGGGGGCGACCGAACAGGAGCGCATTCAACTCAACGAGGAAACCCTTTGGACTGGCGCTCCCTATGATCCCACGACTTCCGGCGGCCCGGAGGCGCTGCCCGAGGTACGCCGCCTGGTGTTTGAGGGAAATTACCTGCAGGCCCACGACCTCTTCGGGCGCAAGATGATGGGCTATCCCGCCGATCAGATGATGTACCAGCCTTTAGGGAACCTCTGGCTGACCTTTCCGGGCCACGCCAAGGTCACAGATTACCGTCGCGCGCTGGACCTCGACGAGGCGATTGTTCGGGTCAGCTATCGCATCGGCGATTTGCAATTTGAGCGCGAGATTTTTTCCTCTCCCGTCGATCAGGTCATCGTGGTGCGACTGACGGCCAGCAAGCCCGCCAGCATCTCCTTAACGGCCCGCATCAGCGGCGGCAAGAGGACGGATTATAACGGCGACGAATACTACACCTCGGACAGCGTCCCGCCGGATGCGCTTGTGCTGCGCGGTCACAACTCCTCCGATCAGGGCATTAAAGGTCAATTGGATTATCAGGCGCGGGTCAGGGCCATCGCTGAGGGTGGGGAGGTGTCCACAGGTTATCAGGAATTGATCGTCAGCCACGCGGACGCGGCGGCGTTGTTGATCTCCGCAGCCACTAATTTCGTCAATTCCAAAGATGTGAGCGCCGACCCTCAGGCCCGGGCCTTGAAGTATCTGGCAGGGGTCTCCGGCAAATCGTACACGGACATTCGCCGTGATCACGCGGCCGAGCACCAGCGGTTGTTTCGACGTGTGGCGCTTGATTTGGGAACCACCGAAGCCGCCCGCGAGCCGCTCGACGAGCGCCTGAAAAACCTCCCGGCCAGTGACGACCCGCACCTGGTGACGCTCTTCTTCCAGTACGGGAGATACCTGCTCATTTGCAGTTCACGCCCTGGAACCCAGCCCGCCAATTTGCAGGGCATCTGGAACCAGGACATGAATCCCTGGTGGGGCTCCAAATACACCACCAACATCAACCTGCAAATGAACTATTGGCCGGCGGAGGTCGCGAATCTCGCGGACTGTGCCGAGCCGCTCATCGAAATGGTCCGCGAGATTGTGGAGCCCGGCAAGCGCACGGCTAAGGTTACGTATGGAGCAAATGGGTGGGTGCTGCATCAAAACACGGACCTCTGGCTGGCCACAGCGCCCATGGATGGCCCTACCTGGGGGACCTTCTCCGTGGGAGGGGCATGGCTTTGCAGTCATCTCTGGGAGCATTACCTGTTCAACGGAGATCGCGAGTATCTCCAGAAGATTTATCCCATCCTGAAGGGATCGGCCCAGTTCTTCCTTGATACGCTGGTCGAGCATCCCAAGTACGGATGGCTGGTCACGTGTCCCTCCATGTCGCCTGAGAACTTTCCTAAGCGCGAAGGCAATGAGCGATATCTCGACGAAACCACCGGCATCTATCTTCCCGGAACCACCATCTGCGCCGCATCGACGATCGACATCCAGATCCTTCGTGACCTGTTTGGCCACTATGCCGAGGGCGCGGAACTTCTTGGTCTCGATTCGGAATTTCGCGGCCGGGTGCTCGACGCCACCCGGAGGTTGCCGCCCATGCAGGTCGGGAAGCGCGGAAATTTGCAGGAGTGGCTGGAAGATTGGGAGGACATCGAACCGCAGCACCGCCATCTCTCCCACCTCTGGGGACTTTACCCGGGAAACCAGATTTCGCTTGGCGGCACTCCGAAGCTTGCGGAAGCGGCCAAGACCGCGATCATCATGCGGGGCGAAGGCGGTTTGAGTTTTTCCATGGCGTGGAAAGTCAACCTTTGGGCGCGCCTGCTGGATGGAGAGCGGGCCCATCACACTCTCAAGAAACTCATTGGCGAGGCCCTGTTTCCCAACCTGTTTTCCCGCGACGGCAAGGCGCTTCAGGTGGATGGCAACCTGGGCGGCACGGCGGGGGTGGCGGAGATGCTTTTGCAATCCCACCACGATGAATTGCACCTGCTGCCTGCACTTCCGCGCGCATGGGCAGCCGGGTCGGTGAAAGGCTTGCGCGCCCGCGGGGGATTCGAGGCGGACATTGCCTGGAAGGACGGCAGGCTGGCGCGCGCTTCGGTTCGCTCGGGGCTGGGGAAAGAGTGCAAGCTGCGTACTGCGTCGCGCGTGGAGGTGACGTCGAATCACGCGACGGTCGAGGTCTCAGCACCTGAGCCTGGACTGGTAAAATTCAGCACCGAACCAGGCGGAACGTATGATGTTCTTGCCGTGCATACAGGCGATGGAATTTGACGCAGCCGATCATGCCGCTTGCGGCCCCGGAAATCATGAAATGTCATTCCGAGCGGAGCGAGGCATCTGTTCGATGTGACTGAATCCGGGGTCTTCTTGAGAGGTGAGAAATGCGATCGAGGATCTCTCTGGTTACGGTTCTGTTCGCGTCTCTGATTCTGCCCTTGTTTTCCGGACGGGCATCCGCGCAAGACCCAGGCTTGGTGGCCAGGTGGTCATTCGAGCGGGCTGACAATCCTCTGACTCGTGACAGTGCCGCCGGTGTGAACGACAAGATCGAAGGTTTCTACAAGTTCGTTCCTGGGGTTGCCGGGACGGGTCTACGGTTCGACGGCTATACCACCCAGGTTATCCGCGCCGCCGATAAGGTTCCCCAACTTGCTGACGCGTTCTCCGTGGAAGCTTGGGTCGCGCTCAACACGCTTCCCTGGAACTGGACGCCAGTCGCGGACCACGAACAATTCCAGCAGGCCGGCTACTCTTTCGGAATCGATGCGTTCGGCCATTTAGGATTGCAGATGTCGGTCGACGGCGTGTGGCAGTCGTTGATCTCGACCGCGCAGATACCGCTCAAGAAGTGGACGCACATCGCGGGCACCTTCAACCCTGTACGCGGCCTGGCCCTTTACATCGACGGCAAGGAAGTGGCACGGTTGCCGGCGACAGGAAACTTCAAGCCAGCCGAGCACGCGGATCTGTTGATCGGCAGGACGCGCCGGCCGATGCTTCCGGTGCCGGCGGAGGCCATTCACCCGATCAATCCGGTCTGGTACTCGCTCGACGGTATCTTGGATGAGCTCAAGATCTACTCCCGCAGCCTGAGCGCGGATGAAGTGGAAAAGAATTTCTCAAGCGCCCACCCTCCTGGCGGCGAAGTCCTTCCTTGGCCGACGCTTCCTTCCGGGCCGCCTGGGGCGGGACAGTTCGGAGCGTATTACGCCTCGCTCAAATTCGAGGATGTCTGGGATCGGCCGCGGAGAATCGGACCGGACTCCGACGTTGTCGTTCGTTTCGACCAGGCGCCCATACGGCTGGTCTTCTGGCAGGGCATGAACTACATTCCCGCCTGGGTCACCGAGAACGGCAAGTGGTACACCGATGAGTTCCTCGAATCCTACGGCGCTCCCATTTGCCCGGACGGCGAGGACTGCGAGCCGATGTCCGACAAGCAGAGCCGCTACTCGCACGTCGACATCCTCGAGAGCAGCGATGCCCGCGCGGTGATTCATTGGAGGTATGCGCTCTCCGAAGTGGAGCACTATCTCGGTTCGCACACAGACCCTCTCACGGGCTGGTTCGATTGGGCGGACGAATACTGGACCGTCTACCCGGACGGTGTGGCGGTGCGCAAGCAAGTGATTCACACTTCCGATCAGAACCTGACGGACTTTGAGTGGCAGGAGACCATCGTCATCAACGGGCCGGGCCAAAGGCCGGAGGACAATATCAATTTGGATGCGTTGACCCTGACCAACATGAAGGGCGAGTCCGTCACCTATAGTTGGAAGCAGAGATCGGACGCAAGCTTCGCCCGGCCTGACGGTCCGCAAGCCGTCACAGGGCCGCCGGAAGCCAATATGCAAATGGTGAATTTGAAGTCGGCCTGGAAGCCGTTTCAGATTGTTCCACCTGTGGACGTCAAGTGGGACATCTATAACGGTGAGAAAACCTACTTTACGTTTGAATGCTGGAACCACTGGCCCGTGGCCCAGATCGCTTCCAGCGGCCGGCCCTGCCTGGCGCCCGACCGCCCTTCCCACTCTTCGCTGTCGCACATTATCTGGCCTGCCAGCCAGCCCGGAGAGAACACACAGAGCGAGTTGCTGCTGAGCGGACTGACAGCGAAGTCGCCGCGTGAGTTACTGCCTCTCGCAAAATCCTGGCTGTCACCACCCCGGGTCGACGTGGCGGGCGACGGTTTCAGAAGCGGAGGATATGATGCCGCCGAGCGCGCGTTCGTCCTGTTGCATGATGCTTCTGCCAAGCTCGCTCCGCTGGTCATGACCCTCCAGGCAAGCGAAGTATCACCCGGCGTCAACCCTGCCGTTGTGATCAAGAATTGGGGCGATGGCGAAGCGCGAATAACCCTGGACGGAAAACCGAGGCCGGTGGGAAGTGATCTCCGAGTCGGCCACGTTCGGAGATTAGAAGGCACTGACCTGATCGTGTGGTTCCAGACCGAAGCCACAAAGCCGCTTCACGTCAGCGTGACTCCCGCCGGAGTCGCTGCGCCCGCCATCCCGCACCAAGGCGAACGGCACTGACGCGAAGTCTCGTAATCGCGATTTGCCGATGGGCCCAACTCGCGCCCCGGCAGCCGGCCGGACGAAGTTGCCTGCTATAATATTCTCCCCCATGAAAGTGATATTTCTAAACACCTTGAACGGCAAAATTCGAGAGGGCATCGCCGCATTCATCAAACAGCAGGCTCCGGATACGGACGTTTTTTGTTTTCAGGAAGTGTATGAGGAAATGAAAACTCTCTCGGGAGAATTGCTTCCGAACTATCGCCTGATCAGTGGCTATAAAAAGGTTGCGGAAGACGATGATTTCCCCCAGGCAACGTACGTGCGCAGCGATCTTGAGTTGCTGTCCTCCGAGTTGGTGCTCGAAAACCAGCCGGGCACCGGCCTCGCCATATATACCCAGATCAACACGCAGAATACTTCGATTCATCTCTGCAACCTCCACGGCACAGCGCGGCCGGGCAATAAACTGGACACTCCGCAGCGGATCAATCAATCGCGGGAGCTCTTGGATTTTTTCAAGGAAAAGAAAGGCATGAAGATTATCGGAGGCGATTTCAACCTCGGCCCTGAAACAAAGAGCGCGCAGATGTTTGAGGAAAACGGCTATCGGAGTCTTATCAAAGATTTCAGAATCCCAACAACGCGCAACCGGCTTATTTGGGATCTGTACCCGGAGTACAAGCAATATTTCTCTGACTATGTCTTTGTGAGTCCGGAGGTCAACGTCAGAGAGTTCTCAGTCCCCACGAACGAGATCTCGGATCATTTGCCGCTCGTCTTAAGAGTTGAATGAGCTGGCGTCTCCGCGGCCGGGTCATTGCCTTTGTAGCGGCTCATTGGTTACACCAATTAATCAAGGCTCGCCCGCGAATTCGAGCACGCGCTGGCCATCCCGAAGTGCGGGCTCGAGCTTGGATTCCAGAAAGCGATAAGCCGCATACGCGATGGTGAGTTGACCGCTCACCTCCGGGCTGCGTTGGCCGTAAAGCCATTTCTGCGAGAGCGCACGGTAACTGTCAGCGACGTCGTCCCAGGTCGGCTCCGCCCTCGTCACGCCCAGGCAGCGCAGCGCTTCTCTTACGCGCCCTGAAGCCAGCGAGATCGTTGAAGGGGCGCAAGCTTCGCTTTCGGTGTCCAGCGAGCACATCTTCGTCATTAGCATCCTCCTCCGACGCCGAGCTGTTCGTTAAGCTGCCGCAGCGTCAATCCAGGAAGAGGGAAAGCAAGAAATCGGCCAAACTGTCAGCCCCATAGGTCCGCCGATAAGCGGCGGAGATTCTGTGAGTTGCTGATGGCCGGGGAATTTGGCATATTACCGGGAAGAGAGGATTTTACACGGGGGACGCGAGGGATTACATTCCACGAATCGAGGCATCTAAAATGTTACCGGTAAGAGGTCGTCAAGCCATCCGCAAGGTAACCCAGGCAAGCAGCAGGAGGAGGCTTGCGATGGGGCGGCAAAAGCCGTTGACGTATAATGGGTACGTGACACCGCAGAATTCTTGCTTCGGCGTCAGACGTGAAAGATCTCCATTAAGAATGTGTAGACGTTCATGTTATCCCGCAGATTATTTCTCGCTATGACCGCAGGCGCGTTCACCCTGCCTGCCACTTCCTGGGGAGGCGCTAACGTGCCCACCGTACTCGATCACATTCTTCTCGGCTCGAGCGATCTCGATGCAGGCATCGAGTTCGTCAAGCAACACACCGGGATCACTGCGGCCTTCGGTGGCGTTCATCCCGGACGCGGCACGCGCAACGCCCTGCTCTCGCTGGGCGGCAGACACTACCTTGAAATCATCGCGCCTGACCCCGCGCAGACCGGCGCACCCGACCACTATGGTTTGAAGAAACTTACAGCGCCGCGCCTGGTTGGCTGGGCGGCGCATCCCGGCGATCTCAACGCCTTCGCAGTTCGCCTTCGCAGTGCCCATCTTACCTTCGACGGTCCCACGCCGGGCTCGCGCCGGCGACCCGACGGCCGCCTTCTCCAATGGAAAACTCTCAATCTTCAAGACACTCGAGCCGGGCTTCTCCCTTTCTTCATCGAGTGGAGCGCTGAGACTGTCCATCCTTCCGTCGATGCGCCCGCGGGTTGCAAAATCCTCCGCTTTGAACTCTCCACGCCCGAGAGCGCCGAATTGCAGCGCATCTCCACGCTTCTCGACCTCGACGTTCACATTACGCAGGCCGAAAAACCCCAACTCCTGGCCCAAGTCGCTGGCCCCGACGGCAGGACCGTGTCACTCACGTCGTAGTTCCCGACCCGTCGCAACGCGATACCCCCCACCTGAACCGTGCTTCCTCTCGCCTAACCGAGCCCTCTCACGAGGCCGTACTTTCGTGCCATAGACCCTGCTCGAGGGTAATGGCACCTTGGTGCTGGGCGCGTGGCATCGAAAATGCCAACCACCGGCCGACTGCATTTCTCCCTCAGAAGCTGGAGCCACGCGAACCAGGAAGCCACGGCTTATGCAAGTCAAGCCCCTCCGTTCTCTCCACGCACAGCAAGCGATGCTCGCCGTCGTCTGCCTCGCCGCCTTATGCGGTATCTCCTGTGGCGGCGCCGGAGGACATTCCGAAGTGGCCGCAACTCCCACGGCAGGTTTCGCCTTGAGTTCCACGAGCATTGAATTCGCCAAGCAGGACGTAGGCATCCCCAGCGCGCCTCAATCCGCCACGTTGACGAATGTTGGCAACGCGACTCTGAGTCTTTCGAGTATTGAAGTTACGGGGTCCAACGCCTCCGACTTCACTTTGACCAACCATTGCAGCTCGTCACTGGCGCCTTCCGATCAATGCACACTGACGGTCACGTTCAAGCCCGGTTCTGCCGGGACCCGCACCGCGTCGGTCGCGTTCGCGGACAATGCCGCCGGCAGCCCCCAGGCGGTGAAGCTCGCCGGGACGGGCATCGCGCCCGCAGTCAGCCTTTCCACCACCAGCCTTTCCTTTGGAAGCCAGGCTGTTGCCATAACGAGCGCGGCCGAGACCGTCACTCTGGCTAACGGTGGCGGCGCGCCCTTGAGCATTACCAACCTGGCAGTCGTGGGGGCCAACCCGGGCGATTTTGCAGAGGTCGCAGACACCTGCGGCGGTTCGGTGGCAGCGGGCGGCAGTTGTACGATCGGCGCGACATTCACGCCGAGTGCCGGAGGGGAACGCACGGCCACTCTCCGCATCACGGATAATGCCCCGGGTAGCCCGCAGACAGTGAGCCTTTCGGGCGCGGGCAGACACAACGTGATTCTCTCCTGGACCGCCAGCGAGACGAGTGGGACCGTCGGCTATAACGTCTACCGGGGAACCACTTCCGGCGGCGAGAGTTCGACTCCGCTGAATGCATTGTCAATTAACGGCACCGCCTATGTGGACGAGGGTGTTGCGTCCGGAGCGACTTACTACTACGTGGTTACCGCCGTGGCCTCAAACGGCGAGCAGAGTGCCGCCTCAGGCGAAACTGAAGCTACTGTGCCTGTGAATTAACCCCGCAGGCGTCCGGGGTAACACCTCGACTTAATCGCCCCCACCAGTGCCCAATCCAAGAAAGCAACCCTCGCGTGATAGCTCTGCCCAGCCCTTTGCTCCTACGGGCTCTATGCCGTCTTCAGATCCTTCAAGGCTGCCCCAGTTTCGTTCGCTATAACGCCGCTGGTCCGTGGTAGAATCATGCGAGATTCTCGTGGAGGAAAAAACAATGCTACGACCCCGCCACTGGTTTGCGTGTGTCGCTCTCTTGGCTCTGACGACCGCCTGCTCGAGGAACGTCCCCAGCTCGCAGAACGCTGATCTCGCGGCGGTGAGGAGCGTCGAGGCTGCCTCGGTCAAGGACATTGCCGCGAAAGATGTGGACAAGTGGCTGAGTTACTATTCCGATGACGCTTCAGTCCTGCTTCCCAACGAGATGATGATCACCGGCAAAGACAGCATCAAGGCAGCTTTCAAGCCCATGCTGGCCGACCCCAACTTTGCCCTGACTTTCCAGTCCACGCGCGGAGAGGCTTCGAAAAGCGGCGATTTCGTTTACGTGATCGGCACTTACTCGATGACCACCTCGAGTCCCAGAGACCAGAAGCCGGTTACCGACCAGGGCAAGTACCTGACTGTTTATAAGAAGCAGGCCGACGGAAACTGGAAGGCCGTGGCCGACATGGTAAACACCGACTTGCCCGCTCCGAGCGAACATCCTCAAGCCGCACCGCAACAACCCAAGAAACACAAAACGCACAACGCCCCCCGGGCTCACAAGCGTCGCCGTGCCTGAATTTTGCCCCGCCGGACCGCAACTCAGACTTGCTGTCTCTTGACCCACGACGAATGATAGGCTAGATATTTAAGCCTATGGCAGGACCGTCTGTGCCCGCAGGTTCTCCGGGTGCGGCGGCTGATGGGCCGCCTGGGGCTTCGTGTCCGAGCGCGCACAGGACCCTGGCGGATCCTTGGGGCTGCCCTAGAGGCCGCACCAGGCTCACGGCGTGGCGGCACACGCCTCCGCAGAGGCACGGTCCAAGACCTTGCCGTCCTTCAGCACCGCCTTGACCACATAGCAGTGCCTGGCCCCGGACACGACGTCATAGTCGTCCCACTTGCACTTTGGCTTTGCCGTCTTGCAGCATTCCGGCGCGGCCAGCTTCACCACCGGCAAGGGGTTCTCTTTCCCCCAGTCATCGCCCCGATAGATGTTGTAGCCTACGACCTCCGGGCTGGCGCTCCTGTCCCAGGTGATCGTGGTGTGGTGCTTGCGCCCATACGCCAGGGCGGCAAGCACGCAGGCGATTGACAGGCTAAGGAAACAAGCTCTCCTGAGGTTCATGCTAACCTCCATGTCGAAAGGACATTTCCCTTCGGGGCCAGCCCCGGCGTGCAGGGAACAAGCGTGGCTAGGAAAGCAGCTCGCAATGAAGGGGCAATGCTCATACGTCTGATTGTACTCCCCCTTCAACAGCGAGGAGGCGAAGATGTATAATGACCCCGCAGCCGCTGTAAGCCAAAGGACAAATCCAATGGTTGACAAGGTGGGAGGTTGGCACTTAAGAAGCGAGAGAAGGTGTTAAGTCTAAGAACAGAATGGTGGGCGGTAGAGGATTTGAACCTCTGACTTCTACCGTGTGAGGATAGCACTCTACCGCTGAGTTAACCGCCCACGCAGCAACATCCAGCATAGCATAACATGCGAAACGCAATTGTAAACGATCATGTGGCAGAGGTTCCCGAACTTCTGATCCGAGTGCAACAGTCCGTCCGATCGGTGATACGAGGCAAGGACGAGGTCATTCAACTCGTGCTCGTAGGCCTGCTGGCCCGCGGCCACCTGCTGATTGAAGACGTACCTGGAGTTGGGAAGACGACGCTGGCTCACGCCCTGGCGCGCTCCTTCGACTGCGCCTTCCAGCGCATCCAGTTCACCTCCGATATGCTTCCGTCCGACGTTATCGGCGTGAGCATCTTCAGCCAGCAAACGCAGCGCTTCGAGTTTCGGCCGGGACCCATCTTTGCCAACATCGTCCTCGCCGACGAAATCAACCGCACCACACCCAAGACTCAGAGCGCGCTGCTCGAAGCCATGAATGAAAATCAGGTGACGGTGGATAACCACACTACACCGCTTCCTCAACCCTTCATGGTGATGGCCACTCAGAACCCTATCGAACATCACGGAACCTATCCGCTTCCCGAATCCCAGTTGGACCGCTTCCTGATGCGGGTGAAGATCGGCTACCCAAGCGCCGAGAGCGAGAAAGAAATCCTTCAGGACTTCGCCGATTCCGACCCGATGGCAAACGTCAGACCGGTGATGACGGGGCCGGAAGTGGTGGAGATCCAGAATCAGGTGCGGCGGGTGAAAGTGGATCCAGAACTTGTGAACTACACGCTGGCCATTGTGGAAAAGACCCGGCAGCACGAATATCTCAGCCTGGGTGTGAGTCCGCGCGGCTCCATGTCGCTTTACCGCGCTGCTCAGGCCCTTGCGTTCCTCGAAGGCCGTAACTACTGCATCCCCGACGACATCAAACGCCTCATAATCCCCGTTTTTTGTCACCGCTGCGTGGTGAGCTCGCGATATATCTCCACGCTCAAGAAATCCGACCAGGCCCGGGCGATCGTGGAAGAGATTCTCAACGGCACACCGGTGCCGCTGTGAAGGGCAATTGACAGTTCAGAGTCGACAGTCCCAACTTCGCTGTCATTCTGAGCGCAGCGAAGAATCTGCATTAGTTCGCCTCGGAATTCCACTGCAGATCCTTCGCTGCGCCCATGATGACAGCGACTATGCATCCCCCTGAATGGGTCACCGGCCCCCCTCCGCTCATGGCAGCTCAGAATGACACACTCGAATTGATACGTTACAATCCTAAGCGATGATGAGGCCGCATTCAACCATCGGCAGCACTATGGGCGATTTGCGCCTGCGCGTTCGCGAGCAGTGGGCGAACTCTGATCGCGCGGGATGGCGGCGGTTTTTCCAGGGGCTCTTCGGACTGGGCACGGCCTTCTGCCTGGCGCTCTATTCCACCGCGCTCACCGAGGCGGGGCGCGTGGGGGCTGCCGTCTGGGCCGCGGCCACCTCACTGTTGCTGACCATAATCGTCGCCGTGAAAGTGGTTCCCTACCTGGCGCGCAGGACCGCTCTGAGCCGTTGGCTGGTGAGGATGACTTACGAATTCACCCGCGAAGGAGTGGTCTACCTCATCATCATTGGGTTGATTTCGATTGCGGCCTTAAACACCGGGAACAACCTTCTCTTCCTGATTCTTGCCAGTCTGCTCGGCGCAATCCTGGTTTCCGGCATTCTCTCGCAAATCGTACTCTCGCGCCTGGAACTGGAATTCATGCTGCCCGACCACATCTTTGCTGAGCAGCCGATGATTTCGCGGCTGACGGTGAGCAATCTCAAACTGCTCTTTCCGTCTTTTTCGATCACTGTCTCGGCGCGTGAGGCGGAGAGGAGGAAGCGAAAGAAGAACGCTGCGCCGCCGGTGCGGCAGATCTTGGATGCCCCCGTATACGTCCCTTATATCCCTCACCGCTCGTCTGTCACACAGCACGTGGAAGCCACCTTTCCGCGCCGCGGCCGCTACACTCAAGAGGGCTTTCGCGTCAGCAGTAAATTCCCCTTCGGCTTCGTGCGCAAGTCCCATGAAGTCCCCACCCGGCAGGAAATTCTGGTATTGCCCAACGTTCAGCCCACCGAGGAGTTTTACGAAATTCTCCCGATGATTGGGGGCGAGATCGAGAGTCTCTACAAGGGACGGGGCAACGACCTCTACGCCATCCGCGACTATCAGGAAGGCGATTCCGCGCGGCATGTGGATTGGAAGGCAAGTGCCAAGGCGCAGGCCGTGAAGGTGCGGGAGTTTACGCGCGAGGACGAGCGCCGCCTGCTGCTGGTCTTTGATGCCCATCTGCCCCACGCCGGCGCGAGTCTGCTGGCAAAATTCGAAAGGGCCGTGAATTTCTGTGCCTGCCTGGCATGGCACTTCTACGAGATCGACGCGCACCTGCAATTCCTCACCAACGGGCACGAGACACCTATGGCTCCTTCCGGAGAGATCATCTACCCCACACTCGAAGCCCTGGCGCTCATTGAGCCCGTGCTCGACCCTTCCGCGCCATCCATACTCTCAGCGATTGCCGCCGCGCCGCGCACTTACAACATCATCATCACCGCCCAGCCCCAGGGGTCGATTCCCACCAGCCTCTGGGGATCGTCCTACTTGGTTTTCATGGATTCGCTGTAGGTTATGGTAAAATCCGTTTCATGGCGAATACCAAAGCACAGGTCGCAGTGCGCAAGAGCGGGCAAAACGATGTTCTATTGATACGGACATCCCACTATCACCGCTTGCTGCGCCGAATCGAGGATCTTGAGGACGCCTTGACCCTCGGCCGCGCCGAAAACAATTCCAAGAGTTTGGTCGACTATGCTGAAGTTCGCGAGCGGCTGAAACGAGTTGGCAAGTTGTGAGCTTTCGCGTTCTACTCGACGCTCGAGCGGCAAAGAGGCTTGAAAAACTCCCCAAACCTATCATCCAGAAAATCGACGCTGCGATCGTCTCGTGATCTGCAAGTCCCCGCCCTTCCGGAGCGATACTCCTCCGAGGCAAGCTCAAGGATGGATGGAGGATTCGAGTCGGTGACTACCGTGTTCTGTACCGGATTGACGATGGTGCCCAAGAGATTCGAATCTTTGATATCGGGCACCGTCGAGAAGTCTACCGCTGAATCCGCCCGCCGATGGCGCAGGCGGATCTTCGCTGCAGCGAACTGCGGTGAGAGTGGGATTGCTATGTCGTTAGCCTGTCTGGAGAAATGGGGCGCATCTCCCAAACGTCGAGGGCCTTCAGGCGGGCATTCGCCCCATTTCGCAAGCGTGCCGATGCCGAGGCTGTCGGGCCGTGAGGGGTAAACGCGGCTGGTGAGGCAAGCGCGATCATTGGCGAAGACTTCGACGACCGAAGCATCCAGGAAAATACGCAATTTCAGCGTTTCATTCTCGGCGAGCGTGAACGACCCGCCCTGGGGTCCGCGGTCCACATCCGGGCTCAGGCTGGAATGTTCGCGTTCAGCCAGCAGTTGAGCTTTGGTTCGATTGTAGGTGATCGAGGTAAGCTCTTCCCCACCTGGCGAACGTCGCACCGTCAAGCCCGCCACTTCAGATGCTCCCGGCTCGAACTCGGCTTGAATCTCCAGGCTGTCTCCACGAATGGAGAACTCCCCGTGCGCCGGTTGTCCACCGAAGTGGTGATGTTTGCCGCGCAAAGTTTCAAGTTCCGGAGCGGGAGTGATGCGAAGCCTCCCGTCAGCCGCGAGCGAAACAATGCGAGGCAGTGACATCACTCCGGCCCAGCCGGCGGCGCGCTGTGCGGTCTCGCTGCGCCCTTCCCTGATCCAGCCCCACAAGATCCGCCGGCCACTGGCGTCGGGCATACTCCGGGCGGCATAGTAGGAGTCCGAAAGGTCCGCTTTGCCCTGAACTTCAGGACGGAAGTAGTGATTCTCATAGGCGCCGACTGAATAAATCACGGCGCCCTGCGTAGACACCAGCAGCGCGTGCTTGTCCAACAAGGGGAAGAAGTCCGGGCACTCCCACATCTCACCGGTGCTGACCGGATCTTTTCCCGGCAGGAGTTCATCCCTTCTGCCTCTGCACAGGAAGTGGAGATAATCCCAATGGATCAAATCTCTGGAGCGATAAAGCAGGACCACGCCGCCCTGGCCTTCAATGCCCGACCCGATCGCCAGAAACCACTCGTCGTCTTCTCGCCATACGCATGGGTCGCGGAAGCCGGTGGTCCGCATACCTTGTGGCGGAGCGGCGATAATGGGATTGGCGAGTTTTTGCCAGGTTCTCATGCCATCTTCGCTCCGCGCCAGGCACAGAACCTGCGGGAAAACACCCGTGTAGAGAATCGCCGGGATTCCCCCTTCAACCACCGCGCAGCCGGACCAGCAACCGTCCTTGTCAGGCCCACCAGGAGTGGGCACAAGCGCGATGGGAAGGTGCTTCCAGTGCACCAAATCGACACTCACGGCGTGCCCCCAATGCATGCTCTCGGGAAATGCCCCGTGGGGGTTGTACTGATAAAACATGTGGTATTGACCCTTCCAGACGATCGGCCCGTTGGGGTCGTTCATCCAGTTTGCCGGGGGCATGAAGTGATATCGAGGCCTGTGAGGGTCCGCGGCTAATCTGCTCGGTTCGTCTCCAGGCTGATCGAAGCCCATGCACGTTTCGTCCGGGAGAGCGATTCGACCCGCCAGCACCGTGGCGGCGGAGAAGGTGAGAAAGTCGCGCCGGGTTGCCATTGGCTGAATCCTTTGTCGACCGATGTCATGCTCCGAGGTGTCTGTTAGCCTGTGTCCGTTCCTCACGCCATCAAGCTATTGCTGCCATCCTGAGCGAAGCGAAGGATCTCTGCGGTTGATCGGTCATTAACTACCGAGATTCTTCGCTCCGCTCAGAATGACAATCCGAGGCTGGCCTCTACGCGGTTATATTCCCGCCCACCTCCTGGCGGAACTCTGCCTTGTAAATCTCTAGGAACACTAAGAGCAGCGCGACCAGAAAAGGCCCCAGGAACAAACCCAGGAAACCGAAGACCCCAATGCCTCCAAGCACACTCAGCAGAACCCAGATGGAGTCGATCTCTGTCCCCCGCCGGATCAGCAAGGGCTTCACGAGGTAATCCACGATTGTTGCCACTGCTCCGAAAGCGACCAACAAGAGGATTCCCCGCAACACCTGTCCCTTCAAAATGTAATAAACCACAAGAGGAATCCAGACCAGGGATGTCCCTACCACCGGGATCAACGATAAGATGGCCAGCACCGCGCCCCAAAGCAAGGGAGAGGGCAAACCAAAAAGGAGAAAAATAATCCCATCAGCAGCACCGTGAATCGCGGCTGTGGCTAGGCTTCCTCCAAAGGTCGAAACCGCGATGGCGTGGAATTCCTCTATGATCCGTTCTCCATGCTCGGGCTGGAGAAGGCTCAACTCACGGAGTGCACGAAGCATGTCCGGACCACGCAGAAGGAAGTAATACAATCCAAAGAGCATCACGACGAAGTTGATGACGGAGCGGGTGATTCCCGAAAAGACCTTGGCGCTGCGGCTGACAAGAAACTCGCTCACGATGCCAATGCCTTTCGGCGCCACCGAGCTCAGCCCAGGCTCTGGCATTCCTAAACTCCTGCTCTTGGCAAGAAACCATTGGTAAGCGGATGTCTTCTGGAGGGCGCCTAAGGATGCCGGGCCGCCGCCCGACACGTCCTCTTCCAGCGCCTTGTAGGCAACGACGGATTCCTTTGCCAGCGCGAGTATGAGAAACAGCGCAGGCAGCACAATGACCACGGTAAGAAAAACGCAGGTCAGCGTGCTCGCCAGGCGGGGGTGGCGCATCCGGCGCGAGAGAAACGAAAACAGCGGGTAGAAGACCGTGGCCAAAATTGCTGCCCACACTAGGGCCGGCAAGAAAGGCTCTAAGATGCGGTAGACGAGATACAACACAACAGCGAAGACGACGAGGACCGCAATTCGAGCGTATTGAGGGCGAGGCATGGTGGTCGTCAGACGTTAGCTGTCAATTTGCGGGCTTGCTCGCAAGGCGTTGCCGGGCCAGGGCCACCGCGCCGAAGGGTCCCGCGTCGTCGCCCAGTATGCCGGGGAGAATCTTTACGCGCCTGGCGTCGTGACGGCGGAGGAAATACTGATAAGCGGTCTGCCTGATGGGCGTCACAAAATCCTTTCCCAGCCGCGCGGCGATTCCTCCTCCTATGATCACGTACTCGGGATCGAGCATATTGACGACGTTCGCAGCCAGAATGCCCAGGCAGAGCTGCGCGTGTTCCATCACTCGTACCATGACCGGGTCGTGTTCTTTCAAGGCTCTCTCGATGACGCTGCTGGTCATGCGCGTCCGGCCCCGTTCCTCCATAAGCTTCAAGACGATGCTTTTTTGTCCACGACGGATGGCGTCCCGCACGTCGCGCTCCATCGCGGTGCGGCTGGCCAGGGCTTCAGCGCAGCCGCGGTTGCCGCAGCCACAAAGCGGCCCATTCATCTCGATGACGATATGGCCGACCTCTGCGGCAGCGCCGCGCGAGCCGAGGAAGAGCCGTCCTCCGTTGACGATGCCTCCGCCAATTCCCGTCCCGACGAATATCCCCACGAATTCACGCGCTCCCTGGCCTGCGCCCAGGGTGTATTCCCCCATCACGCCAACGTTGACGTCGTTTTCCACAAACACCGGGACCTTCAGCAGAGCCCTCAGCTTGGATCCCAACGGCACCTTTTTCCATCCCAGGTTTGGAGCATGATAAACCATACCGCTCTCGGCATCGACCGCTCCTGGCACACCCATGCTCACGGAGCGCAAGTCGGAAACTTTCAGCGAGGCCGACCGCGCCGCGGCATCAACAAGAGCAGCGATGTCCGCGACGAGCCGATCGGTTTTCTGTTTTGGGTTGGTCGGCGCTCTGTGCATCCCCAGAATTTTGTTTTGCGCATTGACCACCAAGGCGCGCATGCGCGTTCCCCCCATATCGATACCTACCATCGCTTCCTTCTTAGCGGGCATCTGATTGTTCCTCCTGGAAACGCTTCCAACTCCTGCTAGCAGAGTCTACCTCACTTAATGATTCCGCGAAATACCCGATTTGATTGGCAGTGTCCTTATTTGACGTGGCGTCGAATTTCAGTTCGGCAAATACCCCGACAGGTCGGCGCGCTGCGAATCGGATTTGCATTTGTCTGAAAACGTTGACTCTACGTGTCCAGGGCGGTAAGCTTTGTGCGCTCGCCGGGCGAAACGATGCCTTTATTAATGGAGGTTCCACCATGTTCGAAACCAAGATTTCCAGGCGTGATTCATTGCTTCTGATGGGAAGCGGAGCGGCGCTTGCCGCCTCCGGGTTAAGTGCAAGTTGCGGGAAAGTTGAGGCGCCCGCGGAAAAGCCTGCCCAGGCGGAAGTGGAAAGCCCTGAGGCCGTGGCTGACCGCCAGCGGCGCATGAAGTGGTGGCACGATGCCAAATTCGGCATGTTTATTCACTGGGGCCTTTACAGCACGATTGGCCACCATGAGTGGGCCATGGAGATGGAGGGCATCCCGGTGCCCCAATACGAACAGCTCGCCAAGATCTTCAAGCCGCAGCCCAACGCCGCGCGGGCCTGGGCCAAGCTGGCCAAGGCGGCCGGCCAGAAGTATATGGTGATGACCACCAAGCACCACGAAGGATTCTGCAATTGGGACACGAAACTTACCAACTATTGCGCGCCCAAACAGGGACCGGGCCGCGACCTAGTGGCGGAATACGTAGAAGCCGCCCGCGCCGAGGGACTGCGCGTCGGCTTCTATTACTCGCTGATGGATTGGCACCATCCGGACGGCGCGCGCTGCGCGACGGACGAGGAGGCGCGAAAGCGTTTTGTCGAGTACACGCACGGCCTGATCCGCGAACTGCTGACCAATTACGGGAAGATCGACGTTCTGTGGTATGACGTGGATTGGCCTCTCACGGCAGAGCAGTGGGAGTCGAAAAAGATGAACGAGATGGTGTTCAAACTTCAGCCGGACATCATCGTGAACAACCGAAATGGACTGCCCGGAGACTTCTCGACACCCGAGCAGGAAATTCGCGCCGAAAAGACGGGCCGCGCCTGGGAATCCTGCATGACCATGAATGACAGCTGGGGATTCACCGATGCGGACGATGCCTGGAAAAACTCTAAGACGATCGTCCGGAACCTGATCGAGTGCGCGAATGGCGGCGGAAACTACTTGCTCAACATCGGCCCGAAACCTGATGGCTCGGTGCCGGAACAGTCCGCCAAAGTCCTCACCGAAGTCGGCAAGTGGATGAGCAAGAACGGCCCGACGATTTATGAAGCGGAACCTTGCAAGGCCGACTGGCATACGTACGCAAGCTACACGCGCAAGGGCAACACCCTCTACGTGCACGTCCACTTCTGGCCGGCGCAAACGGCGGGCACCAAAGCCCTCGATTACTACAAACCGCCCACGGTGGTGGCCATCGGCGGCATGCGAGCCAAGGTGAAGTCGGCGCGATTGTTTGCCTCCGGGAAGAAGGTGGATTTCGTTCAGGACGACATTTCCGTGAGGTTCACCGGACTGCCCCACGACGCGCCCGATCAGCCTGTGAGCGTGATCGAAGCGGAGTGCGAGTCCGAGCCGATCATAGAAAGCGAATACGTTCGCAAGCAGCGGCCAAGGGCCCAGGTGGGAGTATAAGGCACTATATCTCACCACAACTAGAACAGCCCTCTCCCCAAGGGAGAGGGCTGTCGCACGCACTAAGTTCACTTTAGATTCGCGGCTGCCTCCAGCCGAATCGTCACGATCTGAAACGGCTTGATGGAAAACTTGAAGCCGTGGGGAGTGACCGCAAGAGACCCCTTTGTTCGCTCCAGAGCATCGCTCAGCGATGCCGATTTCAGCTCGAAAATCGGTGTTTGCACCTCGATCACGCTTTCCTTGCCCGCCACCTCCACAAAACGCAGGATTGTGCCTTGGCCGTCTTCAGCCCTCTTCCACGTCACGAGGACGGCGTCGGGATCCTTCACTTCGAGGAAGCTTGCCTGGAAAGCATCCAATGGCCGTGGAGAATTGGTCGCTTTATCCTGGGAGGTGATCTGGTCGATTTCGAGAGGAGACATTTCCTCGCGGCCCAGTCGACCCAGGTAGCCCGGATCGAGATTATTGCCGCTGGTCAGAACGTAACGGAACGTGAAGTCGCCTCCCTGCCCTGCTGCGTAGTTTGTGTCCCAGTAGTTGTCCATCACATAGGAGAAGATCGTGCCGGGACGTTGGCCGAATTCGAGCGGCCATGTCCCCCGCACTATGTCTCCCAAGGCCACCAGCGGGGCATCGACGGGAACCAGCGCCGCCGTCACGCCGCCCTGCTCTGCCGCCACCCAGTGCTGCACGGAAAACCATTCCTTGCCTGCTCCGGGCAGTTGGTCGCGGCTGGGGTCCACGATTCCGTTCTGAATCTCGTAGCGAAATCGCGGATGGTCCATGGCCAGGGGAAATGCAAAGTAAACGCCTTCCTTCGTGAAAACCTCGGTTTTGTGCACGCGGTTGATGAACTCGATCTTCTTTTGCCGGTCAAACAGAATCACCTCCGTCTCGATGCGGGGCGTATTCACGGCGGAAGACTCGAGGCGCGCCACGATCCCGAAGGGCTGTTTGGTCACGGACAGCAGTCGCCCTTCACTCGAGTTGTGCACCGTAAGCTCCGGGACCGGAAAGGCGGGACTGTACTGAACCAGCCGGTTGGGAGTTTGATCCGCTCCCGTGACGTAGAGGTACTGATCGAACGAATAAGGACTCGAGGCGTTCACAAGTTCCCGGTTCAATTCCTTGTCGAAGACGCTCTTTACCGCACCGCTATCGGGATCGAGCGTCACCCGGTAGTACTGATTCTCGAGAGTTCTTTCAATTAACGCCGGCGGAGCTTCCGGTTCGGCTTTGGTTCCTTTCAGGGCGTAAGCCTTGTAGCCCACCGACGGCACATTCTGAGCAAGGAAGCGAACGCGCCGGTAAGCCGGCCCGGTGGAAAGGACTTCATAAGAGACCGTGCGACGTGAAATCTGGTCAACGAGTTCTAGGCCTTTGTCCAAATCCATTTCGACCAGGCCGGAGCGCTGCCAACTAAGGGGATTGAAAACCACCAGCGTCCCTTGCGGGTCGTAGATATAGTCCGCAAGAGCGGCCATGCCTCGCCGCAGCACGTAATCAACGTCCTTTTTGGCCTGTGCGGCGAACCCCTCTTTGACGGACCATTGCCCGAGGGTTTCCTCGCTCCGGGATTCGATTCACTGCCCGACGCGCCCCAGGTGTGTTCATCGTAAAGCACCATGTTGTGCCAAAGTCGCTTTAGCGCCTCGTCCTCGGGTTTAAGGCGGGGATTGACCAGGCTGCTGATGGTGGAGAACTTTTCCGCCGCCAGGGCTCGCTGTTCCGTCTGCCGCTCGAGGGCCGCCGAGCGAGCCGTGGAAATAATCCCATCTTCCCAGTACGGCCCGCCGTCGCCCCGCACCACCGGAATGGCGTCTCCGAACTGGTTGGCGATGTAACGGAGGGCTTCCGAAAACCCCGTATAGGTCAGGTGTGGGTAGGCGTAAATCTTGTTCCAATCCGCCGCCAGCGTCGCTTGTTGCGGGAAGAGGTCTGTATTCTCCACCTGCGTGCCGTAAATCACTGCGGCGTCGGATTTGTATTCAGGATGCGAGTAGATTTGAAGGAAACGTGGCAAGGAATCGCGCCCGCCCGCAATTTGAGGCGGTATCCCGAACAACGTTAAGACCTGATGGTAGTGCCGCGAGTACCACATCAGGATTCTTCCACCGTCCGGGCCTTCCCACCAGAAAGGCGACTTCTCATGCAGGCGTCCCTGAAGGAGAACCGGAGCGCGATAGTTGTCGCTTCCGGCAGCGAAGTACTTCAGGCCTGCCGCCGCCAACACCGAGGCGTAGGACCAGGAATAGGAGGGGACATCCGTGATATTGGCATAATCGCCGTCGCCACCGTGATCCTGATTGAAGCGGAAGCCAGGGTATAACGAGCGCAAGAGTGTCTCCAGGCCAGGAAAACCGGTAAGAAGGCTCGCCTCCACCGAGGGCACGAAAATCTTCTTTTTCTCGACCATCTGAAAAAACCGCTGCTTCTCCTCTTCACTGCGTCCCTCGAGGAACTGCCGCACGCACCAAAACCCATCCGGGCTGAAACGAAACTCGGGATGGTCGAGAACCAACTGAATGGCTTCGTCGAGCGTGCGGCTTTGAGCTTCCGCCACCTTGGCCTGGTAATCCGTGTAACCCACATCCAGGTGAGTGTGAGGCACGATGAACAGATTCCACTTCTTTGCCGGATCCAGCGCCTCCGGAAAGCGTTTCGTACGCCCGCCCAAGCTGACGGTAACCTCGCTCCTGGTATGCGCGGCAAATTCCGGAACTTCGAACTCCACCCGTTGATCGCCGAAATCCCAGCCGGAGTCCAGTTTCGCCGCGAACTTCTGTTTGCCGACGGTCAACTGCACTTGCCCATCTTCTGAGGGAGAGTTATGACGGATGAAGACATCGACCAACTCCACTAACTTTCCATCAATCTGCCGGTAAAAAACGGTCGGCTGCGTCTGGACAGTGACGTCCCCGGAGGGGAATTTTCCATCCGGGTCTTGATCGAGTTCCAAAGCGTCGTAGAAGATTCCGGGGTTGGTGACGTCATCGCGCTCCGCCGGCTCATCCACAGCCGTGAGGACAAGCTGGTTGGCCCCCTCCTTCAGGTAATCTGTGGGGAGATCGACCGTGATGGTGTCGGCCGAATACGCAGGCTCGAATACACTGGTCACATCGCCCCCGGCATAGTTCAGGGTGGGGTGCTGAAAAAGCAGCGCACGGTGCCCGTTGATCTCCACCTGCACGCGCGAGACGCGCGGGGTTTCAACCAGCAATGCCACTCTCAGCGTATAAAGGCCTTGCGGAGCGCCCGGCAGGTCAAACTGGATCGTATAAGGATGGGGGCGGAACCCCGCCCCGCCGTTCGACGAGCCCGGCTGAAACGCCGGCCAGTCGTTTGCCGGGCTGCTTTTCCCGACGACGTAAAGCACTTCGCTCTCGCCCTGGGCGCCGGCAACCGCGGGCGCTTTCATCTCGCCCTGATGGAACTCAGCGGAGGATTGATCAAACTTGCCGATCTGCCAGACCGTTTCCTGCGCCGCTGCCACGAGGGAGCAGTTGCAAATCACGGCGAGCAGTAACCCGAAGCCGGGTTGCAGAACTTGTTGATATGTGCGCTTACGCATGCATTTGACCTGAAATCAGAGTTGACACCTTGCGGATTCTACACCTTTCCACAGCAAGCTGCCTATTGATTGTTGACCGCACTGTGGAGTATGCTCCACAGTATGGAAACCATTCAAGTCGTATTGGACTCTGCCCTGCTCCGCGCCGCAGATGGAGCAGCTAGACGTGCTCGAGTGAATCGTTCCGCTTTAATTCGGAAGGCGCTTCGCGAACACCTCAGGCGTCTTCAAACCCAGGAGCTCGAGGCACGAGATCGCCAGGGCTATCGCGAGCACCCTGATGTCTCTACCTGGGCGGAGGACTGGGAAGAGGTAGCCGTATGGCCGGCCCGATAACACGCGGTGAAGTCCGGCTCTATCAGTTCCCGCGTCCCGACAAACAGCGACCTGTGGTGGTGCTCACCCGCGAGAACGCCATCGGATACTTGTCCACCGTCACGGTGGCACCCATCAGTTCCACCGTGCGTGGTGTGCCGTCGGAGGTGCGCTTGAGCGAGGCGGACGGCATGAAGGGCGAGTGCGCTGTTAATCTGCACAATCTTGTGACGGTCTCAAAGGCTCACCTGGGTCGTCGCGTGGCGGCGCTCAATGGCGAGCGAATGAGGGAGATTTGCGAGGCGCTCGGCTTCGCCCTCGGTTGTTCGTCCTGACAGGCGGCTGTCGTGCTATCATGGGGCGCTTCGAGCAACACGAATCTCGCAGCGGATTCCTTGAGGGGAATCGCCTGCCAAGCAAGGTGGCCAACCAGGGTCAGCCTCTACAAAGAGCAAGACGTACCTGACCGGCATGGCGCCTTCGTGTATGGAAACCCGGGAATTGCTGCCAGGAGGAACGCAGGGATGAAGAACGCATGGAAACTGTTTGCTGTGGCTATCCTTCTCGTGTCGCTGACCGGCGCAGCAGCCGCAATCGGCGCTGCGGAGGGCCCGGGAAGCGGTACCGGTGCAGCCGGCGGCCAATCCTGGATGAAGGAAGGCACAGGAAGTTACGGATGCACGGCGAAGGATATTGGGCACTATGTGGCGCAGCGGGCGGCCGGGCCCATCGTGGTTGACGGCCGGCTGGACGAACCCTCCTGGCAAATGGCGGAAAAGTCTCCGCGTTTTGTGGACATGGTTACAGGACAAGGAGGGTTTTACGACACGCGAGTTGCGGTTCTGTGGGATGACCAATACCTTTACGTCGGCCTGTGGCTGGAAGAGCCCTACGTGGAAGCCCACCTGACTAAGACCGGTTCGCTGATCTTCCAGGAAAACGACGCCGAGGTGTTCATCGACGGCGGCGACGCCTATTCGGAGTTCGAGACCAATGCCCTGGGCACGACTTACCAGGTCTTCTTCATTTGGCGCGACGCGTATAAGAAGGGCGGTGTTTTCGACGTGCCCGAGTTCGACATCTTCAAGAATAACGCCCTGACCTTTGGAGGCGACTTCGACCGCTCAGACCAGAATTTCTGGGTGGGGACTCATCCCCGCGGGCTCCGCTGGGCATTTCTGAACTGGCAGTTACCGGGCCTTCTTCACGCTTCACACGTGGACGGAAAAATCAACGACAACTCCATGCCCGACAAAGGCTGGACCGTGGAATTGGCCTTCCCCTGGAAGGGAATGAAGTACCTGGCGGCGGGCCGTTCCCTGCCGCCCAAAGACGGCGATACCTGGAGGATTTTCTTCGGACGCTTCGAGAAGCTGATGCCGGGCGGCGTCGAGCTGAACCCGCACCCCGCATGGGTGTTGAGCCGCCACGCCGTCTACGACACCCACATCCCGGAATGCTTCCCGTTCATTCAGATGTCGAATCAAACTGTGGGGAGGTAGCAGGAGTCACCATGGGCGCAGCCGGCCACAGCCTCTTTCCAAACTTGACCGCCGAGCCAAGTTCGGCGCGGACGACGGGAATCCTGCCCGCTCAAACCATTCGGGAATTGATTGCCGGCGGGCGCGTCGTGGCGAGCAACGAGATCACGGAGGAGCAAATCCAGCCCGCCAGCATTGACCTGCGTCTGGGCGAGGTCGCCTACCGCGTGCGCGCCAGCTTCCTGCCCGGTGCAGAGTCCACCGTCCAGGATAAGATCTCGTCGCTGGCTCTCACCAAAGTTGATCTGACCGGCGGCACGGTGTTCGAGCCGGGGTGCGTCTATATCGTGCCCTTGATGGAGGAGTTGCGCCTGCCGAAAGACATTGAAGCAAGGGCCAATCCCAAAAGCACCACTGGGCGGCTCGACATTTTCACCAGGCTGATCGCCGATTACGGCATCGAATTCGAACGCGTCCGTCCCGGTTATCGCGGCAAGCTTTACGCTGAGATCGTCTCCGGCACGTTTACTTTCCAGGCGCGGACGGGAATGAAACTGAACCAACTGCGTTTCATCCGCGGTAATCCACCTTCTCACGACGGCCCCCTGGCGGAGTTGGACGAGAAGGAAAACCTGGTGTATGAAGAGGACGAAGGCCCCGTGAAGGCTACGATCGACAAGGGGCTGCGCATTTCCGTGAGACTTAATGCGGAGGGCGAACTTGATCCCGTCGCTTTCCGAGCCAAGAAACATGCCCCTGTGGTCGATCTGGGAGTACGCGATTTCCACGATCCGAGAGAGTACTGGGACGCCGTCTACTCCGTGCCGGGACGAGGCATCGTTCTGGACCCAGGTGATTTTTACCTGCTGGCGTCCAAAGAGAAGGTTCGCGTGCCGCCGGACTACGCTGCGGAAATGGTCCCTTACGATCAGTCGATCGGAGAATTTCGCGTCCATTACGCAGGCTTCTTCGATCCGGGTTTTGGATACGGAACGAGCGACGTTCTGGGGACGCTGGCGGTGCTGGAAGTCCGGGCTCATGAAGTGCCCATCCTGATCGAACACGGGCAGATCGTGGGCAGGCTCATCTATAGCCCCATGCTGGCGCGGCCCGAAAAAATCTACGGCGTCCAAATAGGCTCTTCCTACCAAATGCAAGGCCTGGCGCTCAGCAAGCAGTTTAAGAGATGGCCCTGAAGACATTGCTGATTTGCGATTTGTGATTGACGATTGACATGCCTGCTTACGCATACCTCATTCTGGCAGCGGGATGGGTCGCCTGGATGGGCCGATTTCTGGTCGCCGCAGCCAAGCGGCGGGGTGGACGCCCGACAAAGGTGGATCGCCGCGCCCGATGGGGAATGCCTCTCATTGCCGTCGCTTACACTCTTGTGTGGCAGGGCAGCTTTTGGACGCGATCGCCAGGACCATGGCGGATTGCGATTTCTTCTCTCCTTTTCGCCGCCGCAAGCATTCTCTCTTGGACGAGTACCCACGCACTGGGACGACATTGGCGGCTTGATGCCGGCCTTAACTCCGACCACGAACTGGTTCGGTCCGGGCCCTACCGGCTGATCCGCCATCCGATCTACACTTCGATGCTTTGCATGTTGTTGGGTACGGGTTTGCTGTTGGTGACGCCTCTAACGCTCCTGCTGCCGTCATTCCTGTTCCTCATCGTCGGCACCGAAATTCGTGTGCGGATCGAAGAGAAGCTGCTCGCGGCGCAATTTGGTGACGAGTTTCTGGCATATCGGCGCCGCGTTCCTGCCTACATTCCGTTCCTGAAGTAGGCCGGCGACTGTCATGCTGAGCGCAGCGAAGCATCTCTGCAGTCTGCCGCACACGTGGGTACCGGGCAACTACGGAGATTCTTCGCTTCGCTCAGAATGACAAGCGGGGGCGCGGGAATGACATGAGGATCCGTTCTTCCCACCTACCACCTACGACATACCACATGCCTGTTTATTCTGCGACGTGGACTATCGCCTTCACTACGCCGTCGCGATAATCGGCGACGAGGTCGAAAGCCTGCTTGGTTTCGGCAAGAGGGAAATGGTGGGTCACAATCTGGTCGAGGTTGATGGCGCCGCTGGCGACCAGTTCGATCGCAGGGGCCACGCACTGGTTCTGCCGACGGACGCTCTGAAGTTGTATTTCCTTGCGCCGCAAAGTGTGGATGCTGAAGCTAACTCGATCAACCTCCGGAATGCCGATCATCAGCAGGCGCCCGCCGGGCTTGAGCAGCTCAATCGCCTGGTCGAGGGTTTCCTGCTGCCCCGCGCATTCGAACACGCAATCCACTCCCAGCGGCTCGATCCCTCGGATAGCGCGCACCACGTCGGTTTCTTTCGGGTTCCCGGTCCACGTTGCTCCGCAGCGCCGGGCCATCTCGAGGCGCTCGCCGATCAGGTCAGTAACATACGCGGTGCAATCGCCCGCGGCGCGACTGGCGAGTAGCACGCACAATCCGATGGGTCCGGAACCCAGAATGGCGATCTTGGCCCCCGGCCGCATCTGCGCCAGGCGTTGCGCGTAAATCCCAATTGAGAGCGGCTCGACCGCCGCAGCCTGCACCATGGTCATGCGCTCGGGAATCGCGTAGCAGGACCGTTCCGGCATCACCAGGTATTCCGCAAGCGCTCCCGGCCCCTGCCCGGGGCACGCCAGGAAGCTCTGGTTTCGGCACGTATGTTCCCGGCCCGACAAGCATTGATCGCAATGCCCGCAGCTTTTCAGCGGGTCCACGGCCACGCGTTGGCCAACGGTCAGTTTCTTCACCTGGTCCCCGACCGCCACCACGCTTCCGGCGCATTCGTGACCTGTCCATTCCGGGTAATTCACCACCAAGGTGCCGATCCGCCCCGTGGTGTAGTAATGCACGTCCGAACCGCAAACCCCCACCACCCCGACGCGCAGCAGGACGCTGTGGGGATCGGTGATCTGCGGAGGCGCAGTCTCGCGAATCTCCATTTGTCTTAAGCCGGTTAGGAAAGCTGCTTTCATGAAGACTCCTCTCGATGTCCCTAACCCATTCTATCAGGCGTCAGAGCCTTTGGATCATGCTGGAGACCTACAAACCGATTTCACTCAAAGAGAAGACCATCATCGGCTTTTGACTGCAACGCTCCGCGACCTCCGTGTTAGCTCTGTTTAGGCACGAAGGACACGGAGAAGAACCAATACAAAAGGCATCCCTACAAGCATGCCACATTACTGCCGTGAAGTTTCTTAACCAATTTGGCTACATTCAGCGCGAAGTGCCGGGCTGTCTCAATTCCTTCTTTGTCCTGCCAGACCTCGCCGGGGAGGCGGCCAAACGCCATGTTCCAGTAGGTCGATCCCGGCACGATCATGTCGTTAATCAGGAAAAACATGAGCATCTCCTGGAGCGTGGAGGTCTGTCCGCCACGGCGAGCCACCGCCATGGGGCCGCCTACCATTCCGGAAAGGAACCGGTCCGACTTCATGGAAACATAGCCTATGCGTTGGAGCGCCGCCATCACGTCCCCGCGCGCCGTACCGAAATAAACCGGCGAGCCCACAATGAACCCCTGCGAGGCTCGGAGCTTCTCGATAATATCATTCAAGCCGTCGTCGAGACTGCACTGCTTGGATTCGCTACACTTGCCGCACGCCGTGCACGATTCGATCTTCATTTCAGAAAACGAGATGACTTCCGCCTCGACCCCTTGTTCACGAATCAGGCGCGCGCATTCATTCATGAGTTGCGCGGTATTGCCATCCGCTTTAGGACTTCCACTTATTAAGAGTACTTTCGCCATTGTAATCTCCTGCTAGGTGTAGAGCACCGGCTGTCATCCTGAGCGAAGCGAAGGAACTCCGCAGTTGGTTCGTACGCGCGATGGCTTGCGAATAACCGCGGGGATCCTTTGCTTCGCTCAGGATGACAACGTTCCGGCTCTTTCGTAAGTTCATTTATGAGATATATCATTAGGTGTTTTTATTATAGTAGACGGTTTTTCTATGATGAATAACCCGGGTTAAACCTTAACCTTGGCCATAGCTATCGGTGGTCAGCAGGATCTGGTTCTCGGGGTTTCTGGATTCGCCGACGCTGGTGACGCGCACGGCGGCCGGCGCCTTCACGGGGCATTTGACTTCGCAAATGCCGCAGCCGATGCAAAGTTCCGGATCCACGCGGGGCTGCTTTACGGTCAGTTTTTCTCCCTGAATATTCCGCACTTCCACTTCTTCGAACCAGATCGCTTTCTTGGGCGTGGGGCAATGCTCTTCGCAGACGATGCAGGTCTTCGAATAGGCCCAGGGGAGGCAGCGACTCCTGTCGATGTAAGCCAATCCGATCTTGATCTTCTGTTTTTCGGCGACCTCGATCTGGCGAATCGCGTGCGTGGGGCAAACCTGAGAACACAGATTGCACTCGTAGTCGCAGTAACCGAGCGACGTCAACATGCGGGGCGTCCACAGGCCCTCGAAGCCGCTCTCCAGCGAAGCGGGATGAATGGCGTTGGTGGGGCACACCTTCATGCACTCGCCACAGCGAATGCAGCGGGCAAGGAACTCGTCCTCGGCCAGCGCGCCGGGGGGACGAATCAGGGCGGGATTGAAGGTCCGCTTGGAGGCTTCGGGGGCGACGCCAAAGAGGAGCTTGGCGCCCACGCCAGCCAGGCCAGCGCCTAGTACGGCTCGCCGCCCCAAGTCCAGCCGGGCCTCTTTGGGGGGGCGAAGAAAGTCAGCGATCCATTTGGAAAAATGGTTCATCGTGTTTTCGTTCCAACCTCACACATCGTAGGGGCAACCCTTGTGGTTGCCCAGGGCGGCCACGAGGGCCGCCCCTACAGCGCCGTATCAATGCACATCAGGACGACCGCCAACGGTGAACGTGATCGACTGCGCGGGGCAATCCGATTTGCAATTCCAACAGTAGAAGCACTCCGCAGGTTTCCAACCCTTGTCGGGAGCGGCCCCGCCCTGGCAGTCCACCAGGCAAAGCCGGCAGTTGTTGCACTCTTCCTGGTTCTTCTTCAGCCGGACGAGCGGGTTCTTCCCCACCACTCCCAGCAGCCCTCCCAGCGGGCAAACGTAACGGCACCAGAAGCGGGCGCGCCAGAAGTTGAGCGCCACGACAGCAACAAACAGCGACCCGATCAGCAAGCTGCCCAGGTAATACGGTTGAGCGGAGGCCAGCAAGTACTTGCTCAGGAAGCCATAGACAGGCTCTGTCACCAGCGTCACCCGGACCGGTCCGACGCCCGGATTGGCGTCGTAAACCCACGTGAACACGGCCACCAGTGCCTTATTGATGGCCGGGTAGATGGAAGTGGAGAGCGAGCGGAAGAAGAAAGAGAACGGGTCAAGCCAGCCAACCACGTCGGCGCCCAACAAGGCCGCGACCAGAAACGCTACCAGACCGTAGTACTTCGCTTTCTGCCATGGGTGGTAGCCGCCCGCCTCGAGCTTTTTCTTGGCAGGCCCGCCGCGCAGGCTGGTGAAGAAGTTGTGCAGCGCGCCAAAAGGACAAACCCAACCGCAGAACCAGCGCCCGCACACGAGAGTCACCAACAAGGTAACCAACGAAAGCAGCATCGCCCCCACCAGGACGTGTGAAGCCAGCCAGGAATTGAGCGCCACCAGCGGATCGAGATTAAAGAAAAACGTGACGCCGCGGCCGGCCAGGTTGATGGGGTGATAGACCGTCTGCAAAAAGAGATAACAGAACAGGAGAAAGAAACCCGTTTGCACCAGCCGGCGCAGCCAGACGATCCACGAGGTTTTCTGCTTCTTGGCCATGGGTGATTACACTTCTATTTGCCTGGGCGAAAGCGACTTGAAATCCATGGTGCCCAGACCTCTGGCGTTTCCCTGCACAATGTAAACAATCGAATCAGGCTTGTAACCCAGTAAGGTGGCGCCAAAGGCATCCACCGCGACCTGGTCAACGCCCGCCACCAGCGTGTCCTTCCGCTTAACGTCGGCGAGATTGCCACCCACGGGCCCGTTGGCCGTCAGCACGCGAATCGCGTCCAGCACCACCAGTCGCGGCTTCAGAAAAGCCGCCAGGTCCGCTATCGTCCCACCCAAATCCTGATGAAGGCGGTTGCGCGCGCCGCCAATTACGCCCATCAGATTCTTCATACCCAAAGTCGCCAGGCACAAATTGTGGTTCTTGGCGATGGGGACGTTGATCAACCGGTCCGCTTCCACGATGTCCTGGTAGACTTCCCACTCTTTCAAAACTTTGCCGTTGAGGGACATCCTTCGGAATTTTCTTTCGTCCAGGAAGGGCACCTCCGCGCCCGCTTTCTCCGCCGCCGGCTGAATTCCGCTGCGCGGATAAGAAAGCCGGGCTGGGTTGCAGGGGTTGTCGCTCACCAGCACTTTCTTTGCTCCCGCCTGGTAGCACATCTCGACCAAGGTTGCGACGACATCCGGATTGGTCGTCGCGGCCTGTTCCGGCCGGCGGTCCCAACCGATGTCAGGCTTTATCCAGACAACGTTTCCTTTCGAAACAAAACGGCCCATTCCACCCAAGGCGTCGACGGCCTGCCGAGTGAGTCGCTTTGCCTCCTCGGCAATGCCGTCGGGGTCCGCCGGGGAACTCTTGTAATGGGCAATGCTCAAAGCCGAGGGCTGTGGACTGGGGATCAGAGACTGAGGTCCGAACAAACTTACACCGAACCCAGCGCCTGCCGTTACGCCTGCTCTCAGGAAATTTCGTCGATCAATATGTGCCATAAATTAACTCCTAGGAGCGTGCAGCTTGTAGGGGCAACCCTTGTGGTTGCCCAAGGTCGGCCAGAAGGGCCACCCCTACGACATCAAAACGATACGCCGGCTCCTTTTTCTTCAATGCGCTCCTTGATTGTCTTCAAAAACGATTCGGGATTAACCGGGGGGTTGAGGCAGAGAACCGCATAGGAGCCGGAAGCGAAGAACACCGCTTGGCCCTCGAACTGGTTCGACCCGATGAAGGCTGGCGGCGCCAGTACCGAATAAGGGACCACCTTGCCCGAACGCTCGAAATAGTCTCGCAACTTCCCTACCTTAAGCACCGCTGCCGACGCGTCCGGCGCTTTCGAGATGAGTAGGGTGGTCCGTTTCACGCCCAACGTGTAAGACGCCAGAATCGCGGGCGCCAGGAATTCGTGTCCCAATGGGGCTTTCTTCGCGTATTTCCACGAGTGGTCCACCAAGTCGTTCTCGGGAAACAGGGAAAGAAACTCAGGCATTGATGAAGACGAACCGATCCTTCGCGAGACCGCCTGGGCAAAGCGCTCGAGCGCCGGCCCGGCCTTCTCCTTGTCGCTGAAGCCGGATAACTTCACGTAATATTCGTCCTGCAAGAAGTTCAGGATTTCATTGGTGCCGTAACCTTCCGCGCCGATGGGAAGGAAATGGTAATCCGGCGAGCTTTCAGCGGCGTAAATCCCGAAGGCATTGGCCGGCGTGCTCAGATTGTAAATATCGAGCGTGAAGTCAGTGCTGGAGGATTTGTATTCCTGGTGAACCATTGCCACCAGGCCATAGTCGAGGTAAACATCCGCCCCGCCGTCGCTGTATTGATAAAGGTCGGAGCTATAGAACTTCTGCTCGCCGGCCCGCGCCGCGCCGACTTCCGAAGAGTCCGGCAACAGTTGCACCAACCTGGCCTTCGCCGCGGCAGGAATCACAGCGGGCGCCGCGTCCTGGCCACCCTCCTCTTGCGCGAGCAGCAGCGCGGGCAGCGCTCCAATCAGCAGCAGAAAAACAGCTATGATTCGCATCTCGTTCCTTACCCCTCGACCCTCTCACGCAAGACTCGAAAACACTTCGCGTGCCGCCATGAGCCGATCGACGATGGCGATCCCATTGGGGCACGCAGGTTCGCACTGCTTGCAGAGGCGGCACGCTTCGCTGCCGGTCTTCTCCGCCCGGAGTTCGCGATAAGTACGCAATGCCGTCTGCCGGTCTCCCATTTGGTCGTAGTAGTAGTCCTTGCAGCGCAAAACGGTGGACACCTCGACCCCCCGCGGGCAGGCTTGCTTGCACTCATCGCACATCATGCAATTATTGGAGCGGTTCGCCTGCGCGTGGCGGTACAGGCCCATGTCCTCCGCAGCGGTCAGCGGTTCCTTGAGCGCCGCCAGATAAGCGTCGAACATATCGAAGGAGCCCATACCCTTGGTCACCGTCGTCACCGCCGGGTTGCTCAGAAGCTTCTTCAAGTAGGCGACTTCCGAGTCAAGACCTTTCAGCCCTTTCATCGTCTTCATGGCCATCACGCCGACGCCCCGCTGCTGGGCCAGGCGAAGTTCTTCCGTCATGGCTTCCAGGTTAGGCTGGTTCAGCACCGGCATGACGACGTTGTAATAGCCGGACTGAAGGCCCGCCGCGGTTGTGCTCTTCACCATGGCGTGGGTCGTCAAACCGGCGAACCTGACTTTCCCCTGGTTCTTCAGTTTCTCGAAAGTTTCTGCGATTTTTGCGTCGGAGGCCGAAAAGGGGAAGTGGCGGTTGAACATCAGGAAATCCACGTGATCGGTATTAAGGACTTTCAGGGCTTCGTCAATACTGGGGTAGTCATCCTTCAGGGCCAGGTAGAACCTGTCGCGCAGAGAACTTAGCCCCGCGCCGAGTGTCTTGATCGACTGTCCGCCCAGGTAGTCCCAAGCGACATGCACCAGGTTCACGCCGTGCTCGATGGCGTACCGATGCACCGTCTCCGCCATGACCAGTCCACCCAAGCTGATTTCCGACACCAGGATGCCGGTATTGCCCATGGGGCGGTACTTCATGGCAGGGTTGAAGTTAAGGATTTTTGGCTGCGCGGTGGACTTATTGTCATCACCACCCGCTTTAGCTCCCATCGTTCCTGCGCCTACTGCCACTGCTCCCAGAAGACCACTCGAAATGAACCCTCGCCGATCCATCAACGGCACCTTAGCCTCCCTGAATGCGTAATCTCACACTCCCCCCGGACCTGTATGCTTTTTTGAGGCCAAGTGGACATTCGCTACGCTTACCCTTTGTTTTCATACACATTCCCGGTTCGTTCGTTGAAAGATGAATATCAAGCCACCTCCGGCTCGGCCACTAAGTCCTTGTAGGTGATGGTGATGGTGTTGGTGCTGAGGCAGGCACGTGTCAGGCGATCAAACAATTCCTGCCGGCGCCGATTGAACCGGTAGGCGAATTCCGCCACGTAGCGGGGCAGGTGTTTGGCTTCCGGCTTAGGGTGCGTGCCCAACAGAAACCGTTTCAGGTTCAACAACACGATATGCACCCAAGGGAAGTAGCGCCGCAGCGGGGCTCGGTTCTCACCCAAAGTTCCACTAAGCCGCGCAACTGCCCCCCCTCCCACTCCGCCATGACCTTGCGAATCTTGTGCGCCAGCAGCCAAGCGGTGGGATAACTCACCCCCATCTCCTTGCTCAGTTGCAGCGCCTCGCGCACGCTCGAGCACGGCCAGTCCTCAACTCGCTCCACAAGCCCCGCCCGCACCGGGTTCAGATGAATGTGAAGAAACGGGGAGCGGTACCCAGTCCCCTTATTCTCCCTGCTTATTGCCCGGTCCGCTCAATCATCTTGCTACCTTTCTAAGGCGCATAAACATTCATGCTGCGGAGTCATAAAGATCGTGGTGATTGTTTCCGCCAAAACAACACATGAATGTATCGCCGCCAGACCTTGAAATTAGGGGCGGGCGGCTGTATATTTGGGCTATAGGGCGAAAACTGAAAACGGAAATCGCGGACAAAACCAGTCGAGGTAAACACGAATGATTCAATACAACACCTTGGGTCTGCACAAGCGACTCCACCAGATTATCTTCGCTGGAAGTCATGATGCGGGCATTACCGGAGGCGATCAAAATGTCAAGACGCAGGAGCTCAACATCCTTCAGCAGGCCACGGCTGGGGTGCGCCTGTTCGATCTTCGAATCACCGGCGCCGCCACGTTGGATTTGGCCAACAATGAAAAAATCATGGACCTGAGAGCCTACCATGCGGACGATATGGTCAGGAAAGACGAAAAGAAGACGCGAATCCTGCGGGGGTTCGCGCAGCAGCCAGGGACTTTCACCCGCTCCAAGTTGCATGCCGGCGACTTCGGCGAAACACTGCGAAAGATTTTGGATGATGCCAGAGCCTTCGTGACATCCCCGGTCGGACAGCAAGAGTTCCTCATTCTGAAGTTCGACAAGTGCTTCAACTGGGGCCCCATTGCGCAGCAATGTGTTACCTGTTTGGGGAACGTTCTCTATCGAGGAGGAGGCAATGTCAACACCAAGACACTTGCAGACTTGGCGGGCAAGGTCATTGTGGTCTTTTCCAGCAAGGGCCTGCGGGAGTCGCAAACGCAATGGAGGGCTGACAGTGGAATTCTTGCCTTCAAGAACCTGGCAAAGAAAGAAGACGGGGTAGGGGCAGCGTATGAGCCGCATGCCTGGGGCCTGCAGTATTACGGCGAGGGCGGAACGAACCCGATCAACTTCCTTAGCAACAAGACGAAGGAAAATGAGAAGAAGCAAGGAAAGCTAATGACAAAAGCCAGACAACAACCTCCCGAAGTTATCAGAATGATGTACTGGACCAGCACGGGAATGAAGGAAAGCATCGAAAGACGGAACGATGGAATGTGGGATCCACCGAACCGCATACGGCTACTAACTCTCTGGAGGCAAGGCTTGAGCCAGCACGTGGGGGCTTCCATTGCTCCCAACCCCCTGGCGCGCGCCGCTGAGCAGCTTAAGTTCTTTCCTAACGTCGTCATGATCGATTTCGCGACTGAGAATCGTTGCCAATACATTCGTGAACTGAACCTGTTAACCCCGAGCCAGTTAGCCGCCATTCAATAATTCCGCCGCGACGTTAGTTTTCCGTCAAGGCCGAGGTCTCCCTGGGGGTGATCATTGACCTGATGGGATGGACCCGGCCCGACAACTAGCAGCGGGTAGTGCAGAGTGCCTGGTGTTGGGGCTCTGCGGCTTTTCGTTTAGATGCGTGTCCGGGCCTCGGCTGGCAGCAGTACCGGATCGATGCGCAGGATGGGATGCGCGCTGGCCACCGCGCACGGATTCTCTCCGTAGTCGCGCACACTCGACCACGGCCAGTCCTCCGTTCGCTCCACAAGCCCCGCCCGCAGAGTCGCGCAACATCAGAAAGAACTCCCGAGTCAAATCACCACCGCCGTCACCCCCGCAGAAGCGGGGGCCATTGTTGCTCCGGAACACGATGGATTCCCGCTTGCGCGGGAATGACGCGTGTGGAGAGCCAAATGTGACGGCACAGGCTTAAGGCGCGAGAGTTTTTACGGAGGCGAGTTGCAATTTGGTGAGGAGCTTGGACGCAGGCGCGCCCCGAGGAAGAATGAACGATTAATTCACGAGGTAGTCAGGTTTCAGATTTGCAAACTCATCGGCATACAGGCGCTGGCCAATCACGTTGGCAAAGTACTGAAGGATGGAAGTGAGTCTCAGGGCTGCTTTCCGCTCTCCCACCCCCACCAAACGCCGCACTGCCAAGGAAAGGAACTGGATGCGGAAATAGAGGATCAAGAGGCGTTGTTCCCTGGAATAGCCTTGTTTCACATCCGCAGTATTCTTGAGGAGGTGGGTCAGGGCGAGGAAGTCGCATTTTAGCGCCTTGGGCACACGGGAATAATCGACTGCGGCGCCCAGCTCTGCCAGTGACTTTCGCAGGGCCGGAAACTCCAATCGGATCACATTGGCGATGGATTGGAAGTACGCTTGATCGAATTGCCGGCGCAGAATTCTCTGGCAGGTCGCCTGGAAGTAAAAGAAGACCATCGCGACCGAGAGCGCCAAGATGAGCCAAGATACAATCATGCAGCCGGTTTCCTCCCCGGGCATCGTTCGCCATACTTATAACCTGGATGGGCAGGCGTGGGAATAGTACTAGAGTTCTGGTACCTCAGTCGTTCGTTTCGTAGAGTGAGTCAGTAGAAACATTTGAAAGATCAAGACCGGTTGGAAGTGGTAGCATGCCCTACTGGCGGGGTTAGTCTGCGGCGTGTCCATACCAGCGAGGAGAAAAGATGAACAGGAGACAACTGCTTTGCTCGGCGGCAGCATTGCCATCTCTTCAGGCAGCGTTGTCGGTTGCGGCAGAGCAGAAAAAGGAGATGAAAATCACGGGAGTAGAAACGGACCTGCTCAAACCGCCTCCCGGTGAGCCGATTTACGATGCGCTTCAGACCCTGGATGTAGACACTGGCAAGGTCGTTCTCAGAATTCGCACCGACGCCGGTATCACGGGGTGGGCCAGCAGTTCATTCGGTAATCGCGGGGAAGGAGCAAGAGTGGTCCAGTCCATTATCGAGAACGAAGTAAAGCCCGTGGTCATGGGAAAGGATCCGGCATTCCCTCGCGGAATTCGCGCCGAACTGTGGAAGGCTATGAATTATCACGGAGTAACCGGGGTGGGGCAGTTTGCCATGGCGGCTACCGACATTGCCCTGTGGGATATCCTGGGCAAGAACGCGGGTCTGCCGGTGTACAAGATGCTGGGAGCATACCGCGACCGCATGCCGGTCTACTCGATGTGCGGCTGGTACTACGACAACGATGGCGACCTCTCTCGATTCAAGCGCCAAGTCGCTGACGCAGTAGAACAGGGCTACAAGGCCGTAAAGATCAAAGTCGGGAAGTACTCACTGGACGATGACGTCCGGCGCATCCGCCTGGCACTCGACGTCATCGGCAAGGATCGACGACTGATGGTGGATGCCAACCAGGTGTTCGACCGTAAAGAAGCGCTTCGGCGCGGGAGAGTGTACCAGGAGATGGGTTGTTTCTGGTACGAAGAACCCTTGCCGCCCCAGGACATGGAAGGGTTTGCGATTCTGGCCGAGGCGTTGGACCTGCGCATTGCCACCGGGGAGAATCTCAACACCAAGTATGCTTTTGCCGAGCTTATCGCAAAACGAGGGGCCGATATCGTGCAGCCGGACAATCGCCGTGCCGGCGGGGTTAGCGAGTGGATGGAAATCGCCGCCATCGCCGACGGCTACGGAGTAGAAGTGGCGAGCCATGGAGGCGGCGAGACCAACCTCAACATGCTACTGGCCATGCCCAATGCGATCTATATGGAGACAGGCGGGCCGGTGAAGATGGTTGACGGCGAAGTGGCGGCACCCGAACTCCCCGGGATGAGCAGCGAGGTGAGCGCGGAGGAGATTCGGAAGTACAAGGTGGGATGAGCCGAGGGCGGACAATCCCCTACCGCGTATGAGCGCCAGGATAAGCGCGTAGGAACGATGTCAAATGCCCGAAGGGCGTTAATATCATTAGCCGTAGGTGAAACCTACGGATATGAAGCCCCCACCTTTTGATCTTCTCCGACCCCGCAGGGGTCGAATGTTCGACCCTTTCAGGGTCGGATACGGTCTTTGTGCCCCGCCCGTAGGTTTCACCTACGGCTAATGAACTTGGGTCCCTTCGGGACCCTAGGCACGTGCTTATCATAGCGCTTGTGAGCGCACAACCCCCCGCCGTGTATCTTACGTTTTTCAGTCGTCCGGCAGGGCGCGGCCCCGCGTTTCCTCAGCGAAGGGGAGCAGCAGCAGGCCCAGCCCAAACGCAACGGAAGTGAAGGCCACGGGACTTCCGAGTGTTCCAAGTCTGCGGACCATCGTCCCCAGCAGGAAGTTCATTCCGGCGCCGATGAAGCGCCCGAAGGAAGTCGCAAAGGCGAACGCCGTGGCCCGGACGGAAGTGCCGTACTGCTCAGGCAGCCAAAGGCTGAAAAGGGCGAAGTTCCCGCCGAAAAATCCCAGGAAGAATAATACCGCGATGAATGCGTAGAGCCCGTGAGGCAGGTAGAACGCCCACCCGAAGCTGAGAATTATGGTCGCGCCCATACCCACAAAATAGAGCCCTAGGGTCGGCTTTCGTCCGAAGCGCTCCGCCAGAGGGGGGACCAGGAGGCAGCCGAGGATGGTGCCGAGGGCGAGTATGCCGCTGGCGACGGAGACCGTCCGCGTGGCGTGGGCTCCCGTAATGCCCGCCTTTCCCGCCAGCAGAAGGACGGCGGTTGGCTCGTATACGGCGGCGGCCCAGAGGCCGACAATAGCCACGCTCAGCAACGCCGCGTTCACCAAGGTGCGGCGCCGGTAGTTTCGGGAAAAAATGCGGCGCAGGCGGGACTTAGCGCCGGCAGCGGAGACAGGTGCGGCACGCCGCCAGCGCTCCGGTTCCTTTACGTGCCTCAAGACGAGGAAGGCCAGCACCACTGGCGCGAGGCCGCACAGGAACATGGCACGCCAGCCGTAGCGCGCTCCCACGGTGTAGTCGAGGGCGGAAGCGAGGAAGAACCCGGCGTAGTAACCGGTCTGCAGATAGCCCGCGCCCATTTTCCGGCGGTCCTCCGGCCACGCCTCCGCCACGTAGGTGCCCGCCAGCGCCCACTCGCCGCCGATCCCGATGCCGGCCAGCAGCCTGAAGGCGGCGAGTTGCCACACGTTCTGCGACAGGGCGGAGATGCCCGTGAAGACGGAATAGACGATGATTGTTGCGGCCATCATTCGAGTGCGCCCGAAGCGGTCCGCCAGAGGTCCCCAGACAAACGACAGGCCCCATCCGACCAGAAAGAGGGCAAACAAAATAGACCCGGCGAAACCGACATTGTGGGCGGTGCTTGCGATGCCCGACCTGGGCAGAAGTTCGGTAAGCGCAGGGCTGAGCACCAGCGCATAAATGAAAGACCCCATGCCGTCCAAGGTCCATCCCGCCCAGGCGGCCCAGAAGCCCAGGATTTGCTGGCGGGTCAGAGGAGTCCGGCCAGGAATTCTCGCGGCGGCAGTCGATCTCTCGGCCAAGGCTATTTCCGCCCTTCCAGATGCTCATTCCAAACCGGGAGGTAGGTCTTTCGCAAACGGTCCTTCTGCACCTTGCCCATCGCGTTTCGCGGCAATTCCTTCGCCATCGCCACGCACTTGGGCAGTTTGTAGTTCGCGAGGCTGCGGCGCAGGAACAATTTCAGGGAATCCGCGTCGACCTCGGCGCCACGGCGGGCAACCACAACAGCCAACACCCCTTCGCCGAAGTCTGGGTGGGGCATGCCGACCACTGCCGACTCCTGCACCCCCTCGAACCGGTCAATGCAGTCCTCGACCTCTCTCGGGTAGACATTGAAGCCTCCAGAGATAATCAGGTCCTTGGACCTGCCCAAGATGTAAACATAGCCGTCCTCATCGATGCGTCCCAAGTCGCCAGTCCTGAAGAATCCGTCGGGGGTGAAGCAGTTGCTCGTCATCTCCGGCCTGTTCCAGTAACCCGAAAAAACGTTGGGGCCGCGTACCTGGATCTCGCCCTCTTTGCCTGGGCTAAGCGGAAGGTCATCTCCGCCCGCTATGCGCACGGAGACTCCCGGAAGCGGTAAGCCCACAGAACCCGGCATACGCCTTCCCTCCAGCGGATTGCTGGTATTCATGAGCGTTTCGGTCATCCCATAGCGTTCCAGGATCGATTGGCCGGTCCGCTCCCGGACTTGCTCGAAGGTGTCCGGAAGCAGCGGGGCCGAGCCAGAGACGAGCAGGCGGATGTTCCGGCAGCTTTCCCGGTCGAGTTGGGGCAGAGACAGCAGGCGGGTGTAGTAGGTGGGCACGCCCATGAAGACAGTTGCCTGCGCAAGCAGGGAACACACCTGGGCCGCTTCAAAGCGCGGCAGGAAAAGCATGCGGGCGTGGCTCAGCAGCGTGCAATGTAGCGCAACGAAGAGACCGTGAACGTGAAAGATCGGCAGGGCGTGGAGGAGAACGTCATGGCGCGTGAAGCCCCAGGCCTGGACCAGCGTGCGGGCATTGTGAACGAGATTGCCTTGAGTCAGCATTACTCCTTTGGGCTTGCCCGTCGTTCCCGAGCTGTAGAGAATTGCTGCCGTGTCACCATCCGAAGAAGGCAAAGCGGAGAAGCTCGAGGGCATAGTGCGGCTTGCATCCAGCAGATTTCCTTCTCCTGCCGCACCCAGTGTGAAAACCTTCGCGATGCTTGCCTGGCGACAGAGGCCCGTCATTTCCTCGAAGCGTTCGGGCTGGCAGATCATGCCCCGGGGTTGGGCGTCCGCCAAAAAATAGCCGACCTCGTCGCATGTGTAGGAGGGGTTCAGGGGCAGATAAACAGCGCCCATGCGGAGGCAGGCGAGATAAAGAAAAACTGCCGGCGTCGACTTCTCCACCTGGACCGCGACCCGGTCGCCCTTGGCAATTCCGTGTGATGCGAGAAGATTAGCGATGCGAGCCGAATGCTCGTCAACGTCGCCGTAAGTAAAAACCTGCCCGCTCGGAATTCCGAGGCAGGGCAGTGAAGGCTCAGATGAAGGGCTGCCGATCAGCAGCTCGTAGATGTTTTGGCCCATATTTTGCGTTTCGCCCAACCCCGCCCGGCGCGAACCGACTTGCCTGGGCGCTGGCCCCGGCGCAATTGGCTCTCACGCGGATACCATACGCCATGCCGCTCTTGGGTGCAATGTTCCGGCTTCCGCCTGCCCCGCGACGAGTTCGGTGCTCTGCCGCGTGCCTCATCTCGCGATTGAGCTTGATTGGCGGCGTCTCAGCATATGATATTAGACTTTATAATCCAGTTTGGAGAGACTTGGCGTATGGCCAACAATGAGCATCTCAAGATTCTCAATCAAGGCGTGGAGGTGTGGAATAAGTGGCGGGCTGAAAAAGCCGCAAAGACAGCCTTGCGCGGATTAGGTCCTGATTTGCGAGGGGCGGACCTCAAGGGGTTCAACCTTAGCGAGGCGCATCTAGTATCCTCCGACCTCAGTGGAGCGGACCTGAGCAAAGCGAAACTGGTCCAAGCGGATCTCAGGAATGCGCAACTCACGGGCGCCAGGCTCAGAGACGCCGACTTGTCCGGCGCCAACCTTAAAGGCGCGGGACTGAGCGAGGCTGATCTAAGTGGGACCGACCTGATCCGAGCGGATCTCAGCTACGCATTCCTCACCGGGGCAAACCTGTATCAAGCAGACCTTACCGGGGCCAATCTTGAAGGAGCCGAACTTGAGGGGGCACGTTTGATCGGCGCGAGACTTGCAGGTGCAAATCTCAGAGAAGCGATAGCAGGACGAACGATTTTTGGCGAGATCGATTTTCGCGATGCCACGGCACTTGAAACCGTTCGGCACATGTCCCCTTCCACTGTCGGCATCGACACGATCCACCGCTCGCACGGCAAAATCCCGGAGTCGTTCCTCCGGGGCTGCGGTGTGCCGGAAGCGTTCATCGAATACATGAGGTCGCTGACCTTGGGGCCAGTCGAATGGTATTCCTGTTTTATCAGTTACTCTACCAGGGACCAATCGTTTGCAGAGCGCCTCTATACCGACCTCCAGGCTCATGGAGTGCGCTGCTGGTTTGCTCCCCACGACATCCAGGGAGGCCGCAAAATTCTCGAGCAGATCGATCAGGCGATCCGCCTGCATGAACGCCTGCTCTTGATCCTCTCCCCGGAGAGCCTGAATAGCGAGTGGGTTAAAAGCGAAATCACGAAAGCTCAAAAGCGCGAAATTCAGGAGCGGAAGCACGTTCTCTTCCCGGTTCGACTTTGCTCGTTCGAAAGCCTGAGGGGGTGGGAATCCTTCGACGCCGATACCGGCAAGGACCTGGCCCGAGAGATCCGCGAGTATTTCATTCCCGACTTCAGCAACTGGGCGGACCAGGAATCTTATCGAAAGGCATTCGACCAACTGCTCCGCGATTTGCGAGCCGAAAAGAGGGATGGCCAAACCTCCTGAGCATCTGACTTGGTCAGCGTTGCGGTCACCACTAGAGACAGATCCCAACCCGGCCAAATCCTCAAGCAAAATACGGATTGTTGCCGCAGCCAACAGCGAACGCGGTCGTCCATTGCGGACAGGCGGCGTGAAATGCTGATTCGTGGCGAACAAAAAGCGAATATGCTACACTTCCCTCGCTATGGGTCTGCGCTCTTGCCGGGTCACCGTTTGCGATATGGAAGGCGTCAAGCACAGTGTCGAAGTAACCGCCTCAACTCTTTACGAAGCAGTGGCGCTCGGCCTCGCGGCCATCCGTGAGCAGGACTGGGCGGGCGAAATCGCGGAAGGACTGAACACCGTGGACGTGAGCGTGGCGACTGTACCTGTTATGCACTCCGTGAGGATGCAGGATTTTAACAGGTGGTTGAGTCGAGAGGGGGGAAGGCCGAACGACATCAGCCAGCGAAGCCATATCCGTCAGATTCTCGGCCTCGGGCGCAGCGACGCTTCTGGCTGAGGTCACCCCGCCCAAGCGCTCTCGCCGGCGTTCTGTATGAGCCAAGCGCGGCCATTCGGGTGAGATTCCCTGCATATTTGTTTCTCACGCTGTGATACCTTGTGCCTGGAGCCGCGAGGAAGTCGTCCTCAGGGAGATTAACGTCATGTTGCAAACTCTCACCATATTCGTTGGCTTGATCGGACTTCTGGGAGGCCAGACAAACCAGGACTGGACGCATTACGTGCGTATCGCAGGTCACGGCCTGCGTCTCGATAATGCGGATGAGATCGTCCGAGAGTCCACCGACACCAACGTCTTCGGGATCGAAGTGGACAATGACATTCCGGGCCGTTACGAGAGCTTTGTCGACCCCTCCGAGAAACTGAAGGCGATCCACGCGGTCGCCGTGAAAGCTCACGCCTCCGGCAACTACGCCTTCGTATACATCGCAGGTACGGAGTGCATCACGGCAAACGCCGCTTCTGCCGCACACAGCATGGCCAAAGATCACCCGGACTGGTTGCAACGAAAGATTACCGGCGAACCGGCGTTCTTCGGAGGCGGCACGGCGTTTTGGATTCGCCAGGGGGATGAGGATGTCTGGGTCACACCATTTGCCACGGAGTGGCGCAAGACCTACATGCAGCGTGTCCGACAGATCGCAGCCACAGGGATTGACGGCGTGTATGTGGACATCCCGTACTGGATGACGCACTTCGAGGGCTGGGAGGATACCTGGGCCAGCTTTGACGACTACGCGGTTGCCGCGTTCAAGGCCAAGACCGGCCTCAACGCCAAGACGGATCTGAAACTGGGGAATTTCCGGGACGCGAACTTCCGCAAGTGGGTCGATTTCCGGATCGACGCACTCACCGACTTCATGCGCGAGATTGACGCCAACGTGAAGGCAGTCAACCCCAAGTGCAAGACCATCGCCGAGATTTACCCGGGAATAGAAGAGAGCGCGGTGCGGGTCGGCAGCGACGTGTACGAGTTGTATCAGGTGGTGGACACGATCGCGCATGAGTATTCGACGGGCGGCCGATCGGCGTCCCGTACGCCGCTGGCGTGGTTTCAGGACATGGTTGGCATGTACTCGTTCCGCGCCTTTGCCGGCAGTAAACCGAGCTGGATGCTCAGCTATTCTTGGGAGAAAGAAAAGCAAATCGCACCAGCAGAGGCCATGAAGAATCTGGCGATGGCGCAGTTGATGGCGGGCGCCAATACGTGGGACGCGCAGGGGCATGTCATGTCCGGCTCGAATGACATTCACACGCGCAAGTTAATCTTCGGATGGATTAAGAATAACGAAAAGACGTTTTTTCTTCCGCGGCGCCCGGTGCAACCGGTTGCCGTCTACTTCTCTCAGAGGACCCGAAACTACTTCGCCAAGGAGTTCATTGATTCCTACCGGGGTATTCTGATGCTCCTCATGCAATCTCATCTGGAGTTCCAGATCGTGACCCCGCGGACCTTGGCCGATTTCCGCGGCGAGATGCTGATTCTGCCGGAAGCCCGCTGCCTCAGCAAAGAAGAGTTGAGTTCGCTGGAGTCTTACTTGCGAGCCGGGAAGACCTTGATGGTTACCGGCGAGACCGGGAAATACGACAGCACCGGGGCGGAGCAGACTTCGAACCCAATTCACGAATTGCTGGGAGTCACGAAGCCAGAGGAGAAAAGAATCGGCAAGAACTTCCTCTATTTCCCCGATTGCCCCGGCAAAGTCTATTACACACAACTGCGAAAAGAATTCGATCACGCCGCTGGCGCATTTGAATCCGCCGAGTTCAACGGGCTGAGGAAAGCCTTTGCAGCGGAAATGCTAAACGTCTCAGGTCTCAAGCCCGCTGTGGAAGTTACTGCCTCGCCATTCGTCTCCACTCAGATCGCCGAAGTCGATGGCAAGCCGACGATATTCCTGGCCAACTTCAAAGGACTGAAGGCTAAGGAAGTGGCGCAACAGACTCCCGAGCTAAATGTGAAAGTCAGTTTCTCCACGAAGGGCCCCGGCACGGTAGTCTTTCTTCCTTTCCTTGGCCAACGGCAGACACTGCACGCCGAATTCGCCAATGGCAAACTCACTTGCGAATTGCCGGCCATCGCAGAGGGCGCTGTCGTATGGTTGGAATAGGGCCAGCACGCTGCCGCTAGGCGGGGTGACCAATGGGGCTAACAATGTTATTATGCCGCGGGTACTTGGGACCGAACAGCCGGAGGAAGCAGCATGAAACCAGCGCCGATTAAGGGATTTAAGCATTTTGAGACGGACCACTGCGTCACCGGTTCGATGCGTCACGTCTACGCCTTCCATGGCCACGATCTTTCGGAGGACCTCCTGCTCGGCCTGGGCGAGGGCGTGGGGTTCGCATACTTCCGCTTCCGTGGGCAGCCGCCTTTTCTGGGCGGACGAGCCATGCCCAAACCCAGCATGGAGGAAATTGCCGGTCGGCGCACGGGAGTCCGCGTCAAGGCCCGTAAATCCTCCAGCGATCCGGCTGCCGAGAAGGCGCTGGTGGCGCGCCTCGAAAGCGGCGCCCCCGTGATGATCCAGGTCGACATGGGTTTCCTGCCCTACTTCGATTTCGGGGGGCGTGAGTACCACTTCGGGGGACATGTGGTCGTGGCCTGCGGCCTGGATCGCGCTTCCGGTGAGGTCTTGATTGCAGACCGGGAAAGAGATCTCCATCCCGTCCCACTGCCCGCCCTCGCTGCGGCGCGGGGCTCACGCTTCCGGCCCTTTCCGCCGGGGCGGAAATGGTGGGATTTCGATTTCGCCGCCTTCACCCCGCCCTCGAAGCCAGACATCCTTCAGGCCATTCGCAAACAGGCCGCATTCATGCTATCTCCGCCCATCGCCAATCTCGGGGTGAAAGGCATCAGGAAGGCGGCAGGGGAGGTGGGCCGGTGGGACTCTCTGCTTCCGGCGGAGGAGTTGCGGGGAGCGCTGTTCAATATCTGGATTTTCGCCAGCGCCGCGGGGGGCACCGGGGGCGGCTTGTTCCGCCGCATGTTCTCCCGCTTCCTCCGAGACGCCGCCGCGCTGACCGGGCGGAACCGGTTGGAGAAGTCGGGCGCGGAGTTCGGTTCGATCGCCGAGGCCTGGGACGCGATTGCGGTTCTTTCCCGCAAGGCCGCGGACGAGCCCACGCCGCCTTTGGCTGCGGCCTACCTCCCACGCTTGGCTGCCGCCCTGGCCTCAGTCGCCGATACTGAGGAAAAAGCGTGGAAGATGCTTGCTGAGATTGCACTTTAAGTGAAGGTGCCCCAGGTTTCACAGAGGCCGTGGTTTTTTGCTCGCGGATGAATTGGCAAGGCAAAGGAATCGGCCTCGCCAACCCGCTCGAACGAGGTATCCCCTATGAACCGCATTCATCGTTGGCTATGTCGCTCGGCTCGTTGGCGAAGGGAACTTGAGAAGAACGTTATGCCGTGGGTTCTGAACGGCGTGGATCTCGGGACTGGAGTCCTGGAAGTAGGCCCCGGCCCCGGGCTCACCACGGACATACTGCGTCCACGCATCGAGCACCTTACCGCACTCGAGATCGACTCGGCGCTCGCCCTCTCCCTTGCGGCCAGAATGCGGGGCAGCAATGTGACGGCGATTCAGGGTGACGCCACCGAGATGCCTTTCCCGGATGCGGAATTCACGGGCGCCGTCTGCTGCACCATGCTCCACCACGTGCCGTCTCCTGCGCTGCAAGACAAGTTGCTTCACGAGGTGTTTCGAGTGCTCAAGCCCGGCGCCATGTTCGCGGGTACAGACGGCCGTACAAGCCTTTACATGCGCGTGATTCATATTTATGACACGCTGGTGCCTATCGAGCCATCCACCTTTCAATCTCGCCTGGAGGCTGCCGGGTTCGAGAAGATCTTCATTGAAGCCAAGCCACAGAGATTCCGCTTCCACGCTCGAAAACCAATCTCGAGTCACTGACCGGGTATGGGGCTAGTGCTTACTTGCAGAAGTCAGCGTTCTTGTTCGTTTGGCGTCGGAAGGGCGGGGCTTCAGTCCCGCCGCAGAGAACGGGCCACTCCTGGGGGCTTTAGCCCCTGAAGCCACCTTGCTTCAGGGCCTAAAGGCCCCATAAACCGTGCTTTGCGTACCGGCGGGGCTGAAGCCCAGCCCTTCCAGACATACGCTTGTCCTATGAGTGTTCCACGCCGAGTGGCATTGGGCAAGGAGGGTCGGCGGGATTGACAGCAGCACCAATCTGCAGAGCCTCGATGTAATTGCGGCAGAGCGTGGCATCAGTGAGGCCCAGTACCCGGAGGAGCTCTGAGGCTTGGTGACAGACTTCGATCGAAGAATGGATGAGAAACTTCTTGACCATCCGCATATGCTTTGGGGAAGCGCTATCACTGGCAACGATCCTCGTACCAGCCAGAACCGCTTGGGTTGAGATCCATAGCATGGTTGCAAGATCTGCAAGCCTCACCTCTTCGCATTGGGGGCTCGAAGCCAAATCTGTCCGCTGAAATTCCTGCCTAACTTTTTCTCGCACGAAGCGCACACTTTCGGAGGCAAGTTGAAGGGCCCGCCAGCACGGCCCCCATAGGGAACCCATGGCGCCACGGTCCCGCCGGGCGGCAACTTCCAGGTTCTCGAGATGGGGAATAACATCCCCCATGTCGCCGCGATCCTGATCCAATAGATTTCTGGCGATGGCAAAGCGCAGAATCTCGGAGGCCCCCTCTCCAATGGTTAACAGCCGTGCGTCGCGGTAGTTCTGCTCGACTTTGTAATCCCGCATGTAACCGTAGCCACCCATTATTTGGATCGCCTCGTCGGTGATTCGCAGAGCGCTTTCGGTCGCGAACACTTTGGCCATGCATGCTTGCACTTTGAAAGGCTTGAGCGCGTCGGCAAGCCGGGCAGCGCTGCGAACTCCTTGCCACGCCACCCAGAGGCTCTCTTCCATGCGGAACAGCTTGGCCTGCGTAAGCGGCTGGTCAAAAAGCGATCCGCCAGCCACCTTCCGTTCTTTGGAGTAAACCGCAGCACGATCGAGCGAGTCCCGCGCCAAACCGAGGGCAAGAGCAGCGATGCCCACTCTTCCCCGCAATAGGACCTTGCGGGCTACTTTGCCTCCACTTCCAATCGGACCCAGGATGGCGTCACCGGCAACAGGAACATCGTCGAACTTCAGCGCCGCCGTATCCGAACGCAGCATGCCCATCTTGCCATGGAGAGCTGTTCGGGCAATGCGGTCCTCGTTGCCGCGGCTTTCCACCACGCAGGCGGTTATGCCGTCGTCCCTGCCATCCTTCCATAGAGCGCGAGCAAGCACGACGAACAGGCCGGAGTGGCATCCGTTCGTAATGAAAGTCTTCTCGCCATTCAGCTTCCAGCCCTCGGGGCCCCGCTCGAGCCTGGTCCTCATATCATGGAAAATATTGCTCCCTGCCTGCGGCTCGGTGAGGCACCACGCGCCAGTATCTGCGCCGCTCGTCAGCCTGGGAAGGTAATTGTGTTTCTGCCTATCGTTGCCACCCAGGAGAATATGCGTTGTCGCCAGAGATTCGTGGGCGGCGAGGGTGAGCGCCAACGAACCGTCACACGCTGCGATGCCCTCGATAATTGACAGTATACCTTCCAGAGTTCCGCCCTGGCCGCCATACTCGGCAGGGACGGCTGAGCCGACAAATCCATTGTTGGCTGCGAGCGGAATGAACCGCGCTGGGAATTCCTCTGCGCCGAGCCGGCTGAGGTAGGGCACGAGCTCGCGATCCCCAAACTCGCCTACAGACTTCGCCAAGAGAAAGAAGTCATCATCCTCATGGAGTTCCGCCAAAATTTGGCGTCCCGTCATTTGTCCTCAGCCCCTCTTTAGGTTAGAGCCATATCCCGGCCAAATGGTTCGATGTAGGGGGACGGCTCGCCGTCCCCGCATTGCCGCTCGCCCCGACGCGGGTAGGGCAAGCCCTACACCTACGCCGCTTCTGCGCGGGTGACATGATCGGGCCGTGGCGCAGTGAATCCTCTCGCGCCCGTCCGGCGAGTGCGTACGGCCAGTTATGTCTTGAAAAGCCCTAAGTTGTAAGTATACACAACTTTCGGGGCTGTCGGAACATCACCTAAAACAGGCTAGTGTCCCAATTTGGCCCGTAACGCCGGCTTCCAGCCGGCAAGGGAGCCGCCAAGATGGCGGCGCTACGACCAAATTAGGACAGCACCTAAAGCAGTCGAGTTGCAGCGAGAACTTCGACCCGAGGAGGCCCATGGGCGATTTTGCATGGCAACCGAGCGGCAGATATCTCAACGGTTCAAGGGTGCGGCACTTCATGGATGTCCATGGAATCCGGTCGTGGCAGGAGCTTATCGGCCGATCGACTCTCGATATCGAATGGTTCTGGAACTCTGCCCTTGAGCACCTTGGAGTCGAGTGGTTCGAGAAGTACACGCGCCTGTACGACGACTCCCGTGGGATGCCGTGGACCACTTGGTTCTCGGGTGGGAAGCTCAACATTGTTCACAATTGCCTCGACCGGCACATCCGGGATGGTCGAGGAGCGGCCACGGCTCTATGGTTTGAGTCCGATGACGGATCGCAAAGGTCTCTTAGTTATCAGCAACTTTACGATTGCGTAAATCGCCTTGCCGTGACGATGAAGGCTCTGGGGGTTCGAAAGGGGGATCGGGTTGCGATGTGCATGCCCATCTCCCCCGAGGCTGTTATCGTGATGTTTGCCGCCCTTAAATTAGGGGCTGCTTGCGTCCAGATACCGGCGCGAATCGCCGCGGAGGATGTCGTCTTTCGCATCCAGCAGGCCCAGTCCCGCCTGCTTTTCGTCAATGACAGCTACCCGCGGGCCGGCAAGGTGATAAGGACCGAGGGTGTTTACGAAGCGGTGCTGGACTCTGCACCCTCGGTGGAGTGGGTCGTCGTCAACGAACGCACGGGTAACGGCCTGGCGCACCGTCCGAAATGCCTGTCCTGGGACACGGTCATGCATCGCTCACCGGCGGACTGCATTGTCGAGACCGAAATTGTCGAATCTGAACATCCGGCGCTGATTCTGTATAGCTCCGGTACAACCGGTAAGGCAAAAACGGTGGTTCACACTCATGCTGGAGCACTGGCGCAAGTCGCAAAGGAAGTCGGTTATGCGTTTGATTGCCAGGGAAACGATGTCTTTTACTGGTTCACGAACATTGGTTGGATGATGGCGCCATGGGAGATCATAGGAGCTCTGTTTTTCGGAGCCGCAGTGGTTCTCTACGAGGGAACCCACCTCTACCCAACGGCGCACCGTCTGTTTGAAATCATCGAAAAGTACGGCATTTCCATCTTCGGCTGCACGCCTTCCGTCTTGCGAGAACTCGCTAGCCTGAAGGTGGATTCCGAGCGCCACGACCTTTCCACGCTTCGGATTCTTGGCTCGACCGGAAGCGTTCTTGATGCGGCAACCTGGGAGTGGTATTTCAGAACCTTTGGCCGCGAGCGTTGTCCGATTATGAACATTTCGGGTGGGACGGAGCTTATCGGCTGCATGCTTTCACCCCTTCCAGTTATGCCCTTGAAACCCTCAACAGTGGGCGGTCCGGGATTAGGTATGGCTGTAGAAGTCGTCGACTCCGAAGGGAAGACAGCGCGCGATGAGACCGGTTACCTCGTATGCCGCAAACCGTTTCCCTCCATGACCCGCGGGTTCCTGGGAGACCCCAAGCTATTCCTCGAAACCTATTTCCCTCATGGGCCTGACTGCTGGGTTCATGGAGACTTGGCCAGGGTCGATGAGGATGGGTACTGGTACTTGCTGGGCCGCAGCGACGACCTGATTGTTCACGGTGGCGTGAAGCACGATCCGGCCAAGCTCGAGGAAAAACTCCTCGCATTCCCGGGCCCGCCGCGTATCAGAGAGGCAGTGGCCATCGGCGCCGAAGATGAAATCAAGGGAGAGCGAATAGTTTGCTTTGTGGTGCTCGGTTCGGACGAAGCAGCGCCGCCCGAAGGGTTCTCGGCGCGTCTCAAAGCTTACATCAAGCAAACCTACGATCCGTTGGCGCAGCCCGAAGAGATTCACATGGTAAACGATCTTCCCGTTAACTTGTCTGCAAAGATCCCGCGAGGCCTTATCCGCAGAGTTTATGAGGGAAAGCCTGCGGGTAACACCGCAGCCCTTGCCAATCCTCAAGCCATAGAGGAAATTCGTCGAGCGGCCGAACAGGCAAGAAGCCTCCGTAATCCGTCAGTGCCGCCGTAGGGGGACGGCTTGCCGTCCCCGCATTCCCGTGGTCGCGACGGAAGTAGGGCAAGCCCTACCCCTACATCGCTTCTCGAATGTCTGTCATTCTGAGCGAAGCGAAGAATCTGCATTAGTTCGCCTCGGGCTGGAACTGCAGATCCTTCGCTGCGCTCAGGATGACAACTGCCGCTCTCTCACGCTTTCAATCGCTCGCGGGATGCGAGGATCTGCCGGGCTTGCTTCAAATGCGGAGCATCCAACATCTTTCCGTCGAGCGCCACTGCTCCACGGCCGGGATTCGCATCGAAAGCGGCGACGACGCGCTCCGCGTATGCGAATTCAGCGGAGGTCGGCGTGAAGGCCTCGTTGATGACAGGGACTTGAGCGGGGTGCAAGGCCAGCATTCCCTGGAATCCGTCCCGGCGCGCGGTTTGTGCATAGGCGCGCAAGCCCTCGATATCCCGAAAAGCGGGGTAGATGGTTTCGATTGCCGCGACGCCGGCAGCCGCGGCTCCGGCGATGCAGAGCGACCGCGCAAGCGTGTATAAGGGAGTGAAAGCGCCGTGCTCATCACGCGCGCTGAGCGCTCCAACCGCGGCCGACAGGTCTTCAGCGCCCCACGTGAGGCCGGCCAGGCGCGGACCGCTTACGGCGTAGGAACCCAGCTCAAAGACGGACCTCGGTGTCTCGGTTGCAATCGCAAGGATCCGGGTCTTCAGGCTTGACAGTCCGCGGGCAGCCCCGATCTGGCTGAGGAGGTGGCCTAGTTGTATGACCGCCGAGGAGGATTCGGCCTTGGGAAGGACAACACCCACCGGGGCAGCGGGCACTACAGCGGCAAGGTCCAGGAGTGAGTCTTTGGTCTGGAGCGAATTTATTCTCACCCAGAACTGCGGCGCGGTTGAAGAAACATCTTTCGCGATCGACGGAAGAATCGTCCTCGCTCGAGGTTTATTCTCCGGCAGAACGGCGTCCTCAAGATCTACGATAACGGCGTCCGCCCCCGAGCCAAAGGCCTTCGCCACCATGTCCGGGCGGTCGCCCGGTACAAACAACCAGGACCGCGGCGTCATGCTACCTCCTATTCCCCGGGCTCTAAAGTCTGTGTGAAAACCTGGGCAATGGGCAGCGCCGAAGGCGCTTTGGAGTGCGGCAGCTTGCTGCCGCTTTGGCTCGGCCGGCTTGCCGGCTGTGGACCGTGCCGCCTACGCTGCCGCGAGCAAGCTCGCAGAAGAAAGCGGCAGCAAGCTGCCGCACTCCAAAGCTGCGCCGCCTACAGCACTCCTGCCGAGTTTTCATGCAGGCTCTAAAGCCCCGCCGTTCCGCCTCTGACCTATAAGGTCGCTCACCAATTCTGCTAAGCACTAGAGTGCGCGACCGTCACGCCGCCGACTTCTTGATGAGCGCCGTCCGGCGGCACTGGCAGACGATCTCGTCGCGCTGATTAAACAATTTGTGTTCGAAAGTGACGAGGCCTGCCGTGGGACGCGATTTGCTGTCGCGCTTCTCAACCACGCGTGTCTCGGCACGCAGCGTATCGCCGATAAATACCGGATGAGGCATCACCACAGCGTCATAGCCAAGATTGGCGATCGCCGTGCCCTCCGTGGTGTCACTGACCGACAGCCCTATCATGAGCCCGAAAGTAAAAATGCCGTTCACCAGGATGCGGCCGAACTCGCTGGCCCGTGCATACTCTGCATCCAGGTGAAGCGGTTGAGGATTATGCGTGAGCACTGAAATCAGCAAGTTGTCAGTTTCCGTCACAGTGCGGTGGATGCTGTGGACCATGTGGTCCCCGATGTTGAATTGCTCGAAAGTCCGGCCGGGCATACTCATCACCCCTCGGGATTGATTCGCGCCAGCACCACGCCTTCGCTGACGTGCTGACCTTCGATGGCGGAAATTGCACTGACAATGCCGCCGCACGGCGCTCGCAGAGCATGTTCGATCTTCATGGCCTCCACGGTCACCAGTGGCTGGCCCTTGGCGACTCGGTCCCCTGGCCGGACGTGGACTGCGGCGATGCGGCCGGGCAGGGGCGAAGTGATTGTGCCGCTTGACGCCGGTCCTGAGGCCTTTGCTGCGAGTTTGGGGTCCGTGAACGTGTAAGGCTCCCCCGCGGCGAAGACAACGATAGCGTCCGCGAAGTCGCGGGCCGGCAGTGCAGCCGCCGGACATGCCTCTGACTCGACCTGGTAACGCGTATCGCCCGACTGAAGGCTCACATGGATGTGGGACGGGGCGTTGAGCCGGAAGCCTTCCAGGGCGCGCCACGGTTCGCTTGGATCGTGCTCCCTCACGAGGCGCGCGCTGGCGGCTGACCGCACGATCTCCTCCGATGGCTCGGGCGGCGGAATCAATCGGACCAAACGGTTTTCGATGAACGACGTATCGAGGTCGGCAGCGAGAAAATCGGGGTCGGCGAGAGCCCGAGCAAGAAACCCTGCGTTTGTCCTAAGGGGCCACACTTCCACGTGCGAGCATGCTTCTGCCAGGCGCTTCGCAGCCGCGGTGCGGGATGGGCCGGCGGCGATGATTTTCGCGATCAGCGGATCATAAAAGGGACTGATCTCGCCGCCTTCTTCCACCCCGGAATCGATCCGAACGCCCCCCGGAAGCCGGAAGTGTTTTAACGGGCCCGTGCACGGCAAGAAACCAGTCGCAGGGTTTTCGGCATAAAGCCGCGCTTCGATCGCCCAGCCCGAAATCGCAAGTCCCTCCTGGCCGAGCGGCAAGGGCTCGCCGGAGGCAACACGCAACTGCCATTCCACCAGGTCCTGACCCGTGATGGCCTCGGTGACCGGGTGTTCTACCTGAAGGCGCGTATTCATTTCCATGAACCAGATGCGATCGGCGCTGAGGCCTCGGCTTGCATCGGCAATGAATTCGACCGTGCCGGCCCCTTCGTACGCGACCGCCCTTGCGGCTGAAACCGCGGCCGCGCACACTCGTTCGCGGGTGGCCGCGTCCATGCCGGGAGCCGGCGCCTCCTCGATGACTTTCTGGTAGCGCCGTTGGATCGAACAGTCGCGCTCGAAGAGATGAACGACATTACCGTAACGGTCGCCAAAGATTTGCACCTCGATGTGTCGCGGCCGCTCGATATACTTCTCCAGGAAAACCCGGTCGTCGCCGAAGGCCGCAGCGGCCTCGCGCTTTGCCGAGGCAAGTGCGGCGCCGAACTCTGCCGCCGTCGCGACTTTCCGCATCCCCTTACCCCCGCCTCCGGCGACGGCTTTGATTAATACCGGCCATCCGATGGCAGCGGCCGCGCGGGCGAAGCCGGCTTCCGTTTGGTCTTCGCCAAGATACCCGCGCGTTGTCGGCACACCCGCCGCGTCCATCAGCCGCTTGGCTGCGTCCTTAAGTCCCATCGCGCGGATTGCAGCGGGGGGCGGGCCAACCCACACGATCCCGGCCGCAGTGACGGCTTCGGCGAAGTCGGCGTTCTCGGAAAGAAAGCCGTAGCCCGGGTGTATGGCTTCCGCACCCGATCTTTGCGCGGCCTCAAGGATCTTGTCTTGCGCAAGGTAGCTGTCACGCGCGGCAGGCGGCCCGATGTTGACCGCCGTATCCGCCTCGCGCACATGGGGGGAACCGGCATCCGCGTCGGAGTACACCGCGATCGTCCGCACGCCCAGACGTCGAGCCGTGCTTATAATGCGACGCGCGATTTCACCGCGGTTGGCGATCAGGAGGCTGCCGATCATGGGGTCACATTCGGAAGACGCCGAAAGACGTCTCGGGGATGGGAGCGTTCAGGCTGGCGCTGAGCGCGAGCCCCAGCACGTCCCGCGTCTCGACCGGGTCGATGATGCCATCGTCCCACAAACGGGCGGTGGCAAAATACGGATTCCCTTCCGCCTCGTAACGTTCGCGGATCGGCGCCTTAAAGGCTTCTTCGTCTTCCGCGCTCCACGTTTCACCTTTGGCTTCGATTCCGTCGCGTTTGATGGTGGCGAGAACACTCGCCGCCTGTTCGCCGCCCATAACGCTGATGCGGCTGTTGGGCCAGGTGAAGAGCAGGCGCGGCGAATAGGCCCTCCCGCACATGCCGTAATTTCCGGCGCCGAAGCTGCCGCCTATGATTACCGTAAACTTTGGCACTTCGGCTGAGGCCACCGCGGTCACCAGTTTCGCTCCATCCTTGGCGATACCTCCAGCCTCATACTTGCCGCCCACCATGAAGCCCGATATGTTCTGCAGAAACAACAGCGGAATCCGGCGCTTCGCCGCGAGCTCGATGAAATGGGCGCCTTTCAAGGCACTTTCGGAAAATAAGCACGCCATTATTCGCCAGGATGGCGACCGGAAACCCCCAAATACGGGCAGTGCCGCAGACCAGACGTTGTCCCGTAGAGCGCTTTGAACTCATCAAACTCCGAAGCATCCACCACACGAGCTATGACCTCATGCACGTCATAAGGAGCCCGGACATCGGTGGGGATTATGCCGTAGACCTCCGCTGGGTCGTACTCGGGAAGTCTGGGTTTGCGCCGATCGATATCCGCCGTTTTCGTTGTATTAAGATTGGCAACGATGGATCGGACCAGGGAAAGTGCGTGCTCGTCATTCTCCGCCACATAATCCACCACTCCCGAGCGCTGACCGTGCGTTTCAGCGCCACCCAGTTCTTCCGCGCTGATCACCTCGCCCGTGGCAGCTTTCACCAGCGGCGGCCCGCCGAGGAAAATGGTGCCCTCGTGGCGAACGATCACCGTTTCGTCGCTCATGGCAGGCACGTAGGCTCCGCCCGCGGTGCAAGAGCCCATGACGCTGGCGATTTGCGCAATGCCCTGCATGCTCATTCGCGCCTGGTTGAAGAAGATGCGGCCGAAGTGGTCCCGGTCGGGGAAGATCTCCGCCTGATGAGGCAAATTGGCCCCGCCGCTGTCCACCAGGTATATGCAGGGCAGGCGGTTCTGCTGCGCGATCTCCTGCGCGCGCAGGTGTTTCTTCACCGTCATGGGGAAGTACGCGCCGCCTTTGACGGTGGCGTCGTTTGCAACGATCATCGCCTCCCGGCCTGCGACGCGCCCGATGCCGGTAATGATGCCGGCGCAGGGCGCTTCGCCGCGGTACATATCCCAGGCAGCCAACTGACCAATTTCGAGGAAGGGCGCTCCGGGATCGAGCAGGCGTGTTACGCGGTCTCGCGGCAAGAGCTTGCCCCGGGCGACGTGGCGCGAGCGCGCGGCTTCGGGTCCCCCCAAGGCAGCATCGCTTACCCGTGCGCGCAACTCGCGAGCAAGTTGCTCGTTGCGCGCGAAGTTCTGCCGATACGATTCGGCTTCCGGATTAATCTGGCTTTCGAGTTTGGGCATGCGAAAAGCGGGCCAGTTTTCAGTATACCTCGCCATCAGTCCGAATTCCATTCGCGGTGGCCCAGAAAAGCGGAACACAGAGGGCACAGAGAGTAGCTCACAGAGCGCACAGAGAAGAAAAAACGGTCTCTTTCTCTTTCTCCGTAATCTCTGTGGGCTTTCTCTCTGTGGCCTCTGTGTTGGAGGCTTTTGGTTGTGGGTCTGCCGCGCTGTTCTACTGCAGAATGAAATCCACAGACAACATCGTAGAACCTATGGTTGAATTATGTTTGAGGCACGTGAATTGTTGATCTTCTGAAAAGGAGGCGACATGGAACGCTACAAGTACCTGATCGTGGGAGGCGGGATGACCGCCGATGCTGCTGTGAGTGGCATCCGCGAAGCCGATACGACTGGGACGATCGGCTTGCTCTGTTCGGAGGAAAATGCTCCCTATAATCGCCCGCCTCTATCAAAAGGCCTTTGGAAGGGGGAAGATCCGGACAGCATATGGCGGGGGACGGAGAAGAAAGGCGTGGCGCTTCATCTTGGGCGAAAGGCCGTGGCCCTCGATTCGACCAACAAGATTGTAACGGACGATCAGGGGATGGTCTACTCGTTCGAGAAGCTTTTGCTGGCCACAGGGGCGACGCCGCGCCGGCTGCCTTTCGATGATGACTCGATTATCTATTACCGCACCGTGAAGGACTACGAGCATCTGCGGGCGCTGGCAGGGAAAGGAGGCCGATTCGCCGTAATCGGCGCTGGATTCATCGGCTGGGAAATTGCGGCAGCCTTGGCCATGAACGGCAAAGAAGTGGTAATGCTCTTCCCGGGCGAAGCGATTGGCGGTCACATTTACCCGGTCGAGTTGGCTCAGTTTCTGAACGAGTTTTACCGGCAAAAGGGAGTTAACGTGGTTCCCGGAAGCTCGGTCGTGGGCTTGGGAAAGAGTCCCAAGGGAACCATGGTGAAGACGAAAAGCCAAGGGGAATTCGTCGTCGACGGCGTGGTGGCGGGCATCGGTGTTACACCCAACATAGAATTAGCACGGTTGGCGGGGCTGGAGGTGGAGAATGGCATCGTGGTCGACGAGCTGTTGAGCACAACAACTCCTGATATCTACGCCGCCGGCGATGTGGCGGATTTCTTTAACCCGGCGTTAGGAAAGCGGTTGCGGGTCGAGCACGAGGACAACGCCAACACCATGGGCCGCGCGGCGGGTTGCGCCATGGCGGGCAAGGCGGCCCCATATCATCACTTGCCGTTCTTTTATTCGGATTTGTTTGACCTCGGGTATGAAGCCGTCGGCGAATTTGACTCGCGCCTTGAAACCGTTGCGGATTGGAAGCGGCCGTATCGCGAGGGTGTGGTTTATTACCTGCGCGACAGCCGCGTCTGCGGCGTGCTGTTGTGGAACGTTTGGGGTCAGGTAGACGCCGCTCGCGATTTGATTGCCGCGCCCGGCCCATTCCGGCCTTCGGACTTGATCGGCCGTCTGCCGAAGGCATGACCGCACGGTCCTCCAGTTCCCCACCGCGGCGGGCGAAGAATCTGCTTTTGGTTGCGGCTTTGCCGCGCTGCCATACTGCAGCTCAGGGCGCGGCAAACGGGTCAGGTGGCGGCTTCAACTGATATTCCTTGGGCGGCTCCGCTCCCAGCAGATAGCGAACAAAATAATCCCACCTCCGCCTCACCATGTAGGGCTCATTACCGAACCCGTGGCGGCGATTGGGCAGCAGGAGCAGGTCAAAGTCCTTGTTGGCCTTGATCAGCTCATTCACCACCAGAAGCGTGTTGTAAGGCGGCACGTTGTCGTCAAGCGTACCGTGCGCCAGCAGCAGGTGGCCTTTCAGGTTCTTGGCGATATTTTGGTTAGCCTGATCGTCGTAGTTCGTCCCTCCGCCCGCGTTGTGAGTCAATAACCCCTGGTACCGCTCGCCCCAATCGTCCTCATACTCGCGGTTATCGTGGTTGCCAGCCTCGGAAATTCCCACTTTAAAGAAATCTGAATAACGGAACATCGCGTCCGCCGCGGCGTACCCTCCCCCGGAGTGCCCGTAGATGCCGGCGCGCTCCAAGTCGATCCAGGGGAAGCGCTGGGCGAGTTGGGTCATGCCGGCCACCTGGTCGGGCAAGGTGTTGTCGCCCATATTCCCGTAATAGAAGTCGTGGAACTTCTTGGAGCGAAGGGGATTTCCCATCCCCTCGATCTCCACGACCACAAATCCCAATTCGGCCAGCGCCTGCGAGTCGCCTCGCGCCGCCGCGAATGACCAACTCCCCACGCTGCCTCCCTGTGGTCCGGGATAGATGTGGTTGATGATGGGGTACTTCTCGTGCGGGTCGAGTTGCGCAGGCTTGAACATCAGGCCATAGAGATGCGTGACGCCGTCGCGCCCTTCAACGGTAAAAGGCTGTGGCGGCTCCCACCCGGCCGCCCGCAGCCGGGAGTCGTTCGCTTTTTCGATCATGGCAACGAGCTTGCCGTCGGACTGCCTCAACACTGTGACAGGCGGAACGTCGGGGCGGGAATAGCTGTCCACAAAATAGCGGCCGGAGGGCGAGAAGGTAACCTGGTGGTTGGCGTCCTCGGGGGTCAGCAGGGTCAGCCCCGCCCCGGCGAATCCCGCCCGATAGAGATGCGTGAAGTAGGGGTTACGCCCAGGCTCCCTCCCGTCGGCAAGAAAGTAAAGGGTGCGCTCTTTTTCATCCACACGCAGCAATTGGGTGACTACCCAGTCGCCCGAAGTGATCCGGTTCTTGAGCTTCCCGGTAGCCAGGTCGTATAGGTAAAGGTGTCCCCAATTGTCGCGCTCCGAGTACCAGATGAATTCGTTCGAAGCGGGGAAGACGCGCCAGTTCACACCCCCCTGGCCGGACTCGTACTGCGTCGCCGCGCGCTCCTCCATCACGTTATGCACGGCACCGCTCGACGGATCGGCCACCCGAAGCGTTTCCTGCTTGTGGTCGCGCGAAGTGGAAACGAAATACAACTGCCCCGAGTCCGGGCTCCACTCCACATCCGTCCAATTCCCCGCCTCCTCAAAGGGGCTGCCGCAGGCCACATCGTCACAGAGCGAGGACCGGTGCGGGTCGGGCGGCATCTGCAGGCGGACCACCTTCGGCGTCTCCACGTCGATCACGACGCGCTGGATCGTAGCTATGGAATCGTCGCCGGGAAGCGGGTACTTCCAGGATTGCAGCGCGGGATGGCCTACCCTGGTCTCCACCAGGTACATGTCGCCCACGTTGCGCTGGTCCTGCTGGAAGGTGGCGATCTTCCTGGAATCAGGCGACCAGAGCAGGATGGGCCGGTCGCTCTTCTCCCATCCCGCATTGTCCAGGGCGTAGGAGAAGTCCTTGACGCCGTCGGCCGTGAGCTGGGTCTCCTTGCCGCTCGAAACCTCGCGCACCCAAAGGTTGTAATCGCGGATGAAGGCGACGCGCTTCTTGTCCGGTGAAGGCATCTCGTTGCCTGCTCTGCCGTGGCGCCCCATCCTGCCCGGCGGCCCTTCCGCGTTTCCCTCCACGGTGCACTGGCTGCCTTGGCGGTCGCACTGGAACCGCCGCCGGCCGAGGCGGAAAGAAATGGACTGCCCGTCGGCGGTGAATTCGATTTCGCGGAACGGCAGCTTATTCGCGTCGTAGGTTCGCCCTGCCGCCTGGGAGAGAGCCGCGGCGAGCCGGAGATGATCGAAAGCGGGCTCCTTCGTGAGTTTGACGGGATCGAAAACCACAAAGCGTACACCCTGCGCGTCGGTGTCGCGATACCAGAGCCGCCCGTCGCCGGTCCAGGCGGGCTGCACTGCGTGGTCCACCAGGGGCCCAGTGTTGTACCCCATGAATTTCTCGGCACGCGCATAATCGGCGGCCGTCACCGCCCGTGGCGGAGCCGGTTGCTGCGCAGAGGCCGGTCCGTTGACTGCGAGGTCGAGAAGGATCAGCACCGGCAAAAGGCGGAGACGGGTCTTGCAGGTTTCGAGGCGCATAGATTTTCCTTGGTAACGGAATCCTTGATTCCGGCGGGACAATTATCCCCAGGTTCGGCCGCTGAGTCAAAAAGATAAGCGGGGCTCAATCGACCGTCGTGAGATCGCCTGCACGCCCTCTTGTTGGCCCAGGACGCCTGCGTCTAACGTCTCCGATCCGCAAAACGATGTGATTTTGGCCCTGCCCAGTCGTACTGACGCGCCTACGGGCAATTCCAGCCGTTCCGAGCGGTGTAAGTGTTCTGCAAAGCGCCTTGCACCGCAAACTCGACTCACCGTTGCAATGCGCGGCGGTCAGGAGTATCTTTTGGGTCGGCGGAAAGTGGCCTAATGGAGATTCCTGTGAACACACAAAATCGTATTTCACGTCGCTCTTTTCTGGGTGTTATAGCGGCGGCGCCGCTCGCGGCTGCCGTGGCTCAGTCAAAACGAATCCCGGTCGGGCTAGAGCTCTACTCGGTCCGCCACGCGCTGGAGAAGGACCTGATGGGAACCGTCCGGGGCGTGGCAAAGATGGGTTACCAATGCGTGGAGTTCTACGCACCCTACCTAGACTGGACAACCGAATATGCCCGGCAGGTTCGCGCCGAGCTGGATGAACTCGGCATCCATTGCTATTCCACTCACAACGGGTTGAATTCGTTCACCCCGGAAGGGATTGGCAAAGCGATTGACTTAAACAAGGCCCTCGGGGCGCGCTACATTGTGCTGGCTCATCCCGGCGAGGTGAGCGGCCTGGATGGCTGGAAGCGCGTGGCTGAGACCCTGAACAGGGCCAACGACACTTTGAAAGGCAAGGGTCTGCACGCCGGCTATCACAACCACGATGCCGAGTGGAAACCCGTTGATGGGCAGAAACCCATGGAATTGCTGGCCGCGACACTGGACAAAAGCATCATGCTGCAACTGGATGTGGGGACATGTCTGGCCGCCGGCAGTGACCCCGTAGCCTGGATCAATCGGAACCCCGGACGCATCCGCTCCGTGCATGTGAAGGATTGGTCCCCGCAGAAGGAATACAAGGTTCTGACCGGAGAAGGAATCGCCCCTTGGAAGAAGCTCTTCGCTGCCGCCGAAAAGACCGGAGGAATCGAATACTACCTGATTGAGCAGGAAGGCAGCGATTATCCCGAAATGGAGACCGCGCAGCGGTGTCTCGCGGCATTTCATAAGCTGCATGGGTAATCGGCCCGGCCAATGTCTCCACCGGGGCCGAGGGTGCATGGGCCGGTCTCACGCCCGCATACCGTAGGGTGCAAATCTGAAATTTCTGGCTACGCAGGAGGTCACTTCGATGAAACCGATCTCCTTCACGCGACGGCAGTTTATCTGTCAATCAGGGCGAACTGGTTTGGCGTTGGCCACGCTATGGTCGGCCGCGGAACCGGCGCGCGGCACTTCCGACCCGTCATCACCGCAAAGTGCTGTACCCGGCGGACAAGCGGCCAAATTGAAAGACCTGTTTGTCCACCCTCCGCAATCTTCCCAGCCCATGACGCGCTGGTGGTGGTTTGGCGGCGCGGCCACGCCGGAGGAGATTACGCGTGAACTCACTTTGATGTCGGAAAGCGGATTACGAGGCGTGGAGCTTCAACCCGTTTACCCGCTCGAGGTCGACGACCCGAAGCGCGGCATTCGAAACATCCGGTACTTCTCTTCCGAATGGTATGAGTTGCTGCGCCACACCGTCCAGGAAACCCGCCGCCTGGGGATGCAGGTTGATCTCACCTTGGGAAGCGGCTGGCCTTATGGAGGGCCGTTCATTCCCATCGAGTTGGCTGCGCGCCGGACTCGCGCCCTGATTCAGGAAACCGCGGGGCCAGGGCGCTTCTCGTGGCGCCTTGCTCACGAGTTCACCGAAGACGAAAACATCGTTGCCGCCGTGGCCGTTCCGGTTCTGCCTTCGGGCCAGCCGGATCTCCAACACTCGCGCGTGGTCTGGGACCAAACGCGGGGTCCCGGCGCGTCCGCGGGGTTCAGCGGCATGGGATTTGATAACTGGGATGTCCCATCCGGCCTGTGGAGATTGATGGTGGTCATCGATTGTCCCACGGGCCAGCAGGTGAAGCGGCCCACGCTGGGCATGGAAGGTAACGTTCTCGACCATTTCAGTCGCCAAGCCATGGACCTTTTTCTCGCCGCGGCTGGCGATCAGGTCTTGAACGAACTCAGGACGGCCGGCGACCCGCCCTTTCATTCGGTCTTCTGCGACAGCCTGGAAGTTTACGGCGCGGACTGGACTCCGAACCTCCTGCGCGAATTCGAAAAACGCCGCGGATATGCTTTGACGCCGTATCTCCCCGCCTTGTGGCAGGAGGCCGGCGACCTGACTCCTCACATCCGCTACGACTATCACCTCACACTTTCGGACCTCATCCTGGAGAACTTTTTCGCGCCCTTGGCCGATTGGGCCCAGAAGCGCGGCATGACGGCGCGCATCCAGGCCCACGGCGCCATGGGAGACGTGATGCAGGGCTACGCGCTGGCGCACATCCCGGAAGGCGAGCACATCGAGGGAGGCGACCGGTACACAGTCGATATCCAGCATCGCCGCCTCGCATCCTCCGCCGGCCATATCTATCGGAAGCCCGTTATTTCGGCGGAGAGCTACTCGTGGCTGCGTTTTCCCCTTTTCATGGTCACGCTCGAGATGATGAAGGCAGCTTCGGACGCGCAATTCCTGGACGGCATCAATCATATCGTCAACCAGGGTTATTCCTACTCGCCGCCTCAAGCCGGACAACCCGGCTGGACGTTCTATGCCTCGACGGTCGTCAACCACAACAATATCTGGTGGCGCCACTATCACTACCTGACCCAGTACATCCAACGAGTTTGCACTTTGCTTCAGCAGGGAGTCGCCGTGAATCCGGTGGCCGTGTACGTTCCGCTTGCCGACGTCTACGCCAAGTTCGGCGTCGGCGGCCTCAACATGGACGTCGAGATCGAACGCCAACTCGGCGCGCAGTGGTTGCTTGAATTGAGGCGCTCCGGATACGACTTCGACTTCCTTAACGACGACGCCCTGGCGCGAGTCGCTTCGGTCGAGGCAGGCGTACTGCGCGCCGGCACCGGGGCTTACCGCGTCGTAGTCGTCCCGGATGTGCAGTACATGCCTCCGGAATCGCTCGAGGTGCTGCTGAAGTTCGCTCAAAATAGCGGTTGTGTAATGTTCGCCGGATGGCACTCTTCAGTGGCGGCCCCAGGGCTGAAGGACAACAGCACCCGGAGCGCGCGAGTGAAATCGATCCTCACGACCCTCCGGGGAACAGCGCCTGAAGTTGATCGATTCGAGCCCTGCGGTAAAGGCAAGGTTTTGGTCTCCGATCACCCTTCGAGGGCACTCGCAGCTTTGCCGGCGGCGCTTCCGCCGGACTTTGAAATCCTCCAGGCGGGCGATTCGAGTGACCAGTCGATGCAGCGGGCGCGGGAGAATGTCGGCTTCCTCCGCCGACAAGTGGACGACGCGGATCTGTATTTCATCAGCAACGTCTCCTCGTTTCTTCAGGATTTGAGAGTGAGGTTTCCCCTCGGGCATAAGCAGCCTCAGCGCTGGAATCCCGAAAGCGGCGAGGTCGATGACACACTGGTCTTCAGCCATTCCGAGCTGGCCAGCTCGAATTCGCCGGTCACCGAAGTTCAGGTCCGCCTCGCGCCTTATGAATCGTGCTTTCTGGTATTCAGCCCCGGCGGGAATGGACCGGTCGTCACTCACAGCGACTGGCGGGGGCGCCTGAAGATCGAAAAAGCCGGGCAGAGGGTTCGGGTGACGGGAATTGTTCCGAAAAACGGGGAGTATTTTCTCGTGGATGGTGGAGGGAAGACTCACCGCTTCAATGTGAAGGACGTGCCCGAGCCGATTCCTCTGAATGGCCCATGGCGATTGACACTCGGAGACAAGATGGTGCCAGCGCTCGCGCAGTTGCAGTCGTGGAACGAACTGCCGGAAGGGAAGTATTACAGTGGCTGGGGAGTCTACGAAACGGATTTCGAGGTAACCAAGCTGGGCGAACAGATCGAGTGGGCGCTGGACTTGGGCACTGTCCACGAGACCGCTGAAGCGGTTCTGAACGGAATTAATCTGGGAGCCGCGTGGAAGGGTTCGCGAATCCTCCCCTGCGGCAAGGCTCTAAAGGCGGGGACGAATCATTTGAAAGTCGAAGTCGGGAATCTCTGGATTCGTCATGTCCAGTCTCTCCCCAAACCGGACCGAAAAGTCTTGGCTGAGACGTACGGCATCCGCTGGGGCACCTACGGCGAAGTCAAGCCGGCGAGCATTCCTCCCTCCGGCCTCCTCGGCCCCGTGCAACTCGTGCCGCAAAAACAGTGGGTGGCGACGCTCTAGGTGCGTTACGCTTGACGTAAGGCATAAAGGAACTTACACTGGTTTATGATCGTTAGCTATCGGGACAAACGGACCAGGAGCTTCGCGGAGGGACACTGGGTTAAGGCATTTTCCGGTATCGAACGCGCCGCGCGCCTCAAGCTGGACCGTTTGGAAGCGGCCGCGGCGCTCAAAGACCTCGCGGCGCTGCCCGGCAACCGTTTGGAGGGTCTGAAAGGCGATCGCAAAGATCAGTACAGTATCCGCGTCAACGACCGCTGGCGTATATGCTTCGAATGGGAAGAAGGCGGTCGCGGCCCTTCGAATGTGGAGATCGTCGATTACCATTAGGAGAAATATCGTGGCCATTCCAGCCATTCATCCCGGTGAACATCTGGCCGAAGAGCTTAAGGAGCTAGGCATGAGCGCCGCCGAATTGGCGCGACAACTGGATGTCCCCACCAACCGCGTCACTCAAATCCTGAATAGACAGCGTGGCATCACGGGTGACACCGCCCTGCGCTTGGCCCATTTCTTCGGGACCACCGCTGAATTTTGGCTGAATTTGCAGAGCCTATATGAAATCCGCCGGGCCGAACAGATTTCCGGGAGATCGATCAAAGTGTTGCCTACCCTCAAGGGTCTCGAGCGAGCCCATGCGTAAGAACGTTCACAGTCGAATGCGAATTCTGAAGGGAATTGCGCGGGGTGAAAGGGCCATCCGGCGCGGGAGAACCCTCACCCACGCCCAGGCCGTACTCCGACTGAAGGGGTGGCTGGAATGGCCTGAGGGCGGCGGCCCTCATCGGCAAGCTCAAGGTGGCGTCTGGGGCTTGGAAGCTTCCTTGGACGTTTCCCCGAAATCGCTGGGCTTTCGTTTTTCGACGGCCTCGACGTTGAAGAGTCTGAAATCCGAGTAGCGATGTTCGTTCTGGAGGTGTTTGCCGTTCCAATCGACGTTGACGGTGACTTGCTGTGGAAGCTCGAACTCCCTCCCGATGCTCTTGAATTCGACCTTAGCAAAGGCGATTTCGGTGGTCTGCCGTTCCAGCTTGACTTCTTCGAGCGGCGCCAGCAAGTCGGTGCGCAGCCGGACGATTTCGTACGTTGCGCTATCGATCCACGCCAGACCTTGAGTGAAAGTCGGCAGGGCCAGATCGCGAAACTTAAAGGCCCCGTGCACACGCGCTTTGCCCGGTTGCTGAGCGAAGGCAATTACATTGGTGTTCCGGCCATCGATTTTCTGCCGCCCCAGGTACCGAAAGTCGGCTTGCGCCTGGTATAGGGGATGGAAGACCAGTGAGGCCGACGCGAATCCCGAGGTCAGCATAAACCCAGCCTCGAGGGCCTGCGCGGAAGTTTGAGCGCCCGGCAACTCCTCCCTGAATTCATCGAAGCCCGGCCCCCAAGCCTTGGCCGGAGTGGCGCACAGATAGCGGAACTTTCGCTCCAGCGTTTCGCCCCCCTTCTGCTTGCGGCCCAATTTTTCCTGATGGATTTCTTCCAGCGAAACTGTATTGGGGAAATCTTTGAAGAACTCGGCGACGCTTTTGCCCACCCCGCTCAGTATCGAGGCTAGCGGGGCCTGGTCGGCGGCGGGTTCCAGGCCTTTAAGGTCGGGCGGAGGTCGGCGGAGATAACGGTCAATCGCCGCCTCGCCCTTCGGTTGTCCCTTGATGTAGGCTGCCTCCAGCTTTTTGCGATTTTCAATCTGCACCCAAAGTTGACGAACTTCGAACGGCATCGTTCGCACTTCCCGTCCGGCAAGGTAGCGAGTCAAGGCTGTGCTCGCGGCTTGGGTATGATCTCCCCCCAATAAGGCCTCGGCCAGCAGGAGGCGCGCCTCGGGCCCTGCCCCGGCCGCGAGTGCCTTGGAGAATGACTGCTCGGCGGCCTCCCAATTCTGGGTGAGCACCTGCGAGCGGCCCAGTTCCTGGAGTGCGAGGGGGTTCTGAGGTGCGTACTTGAGCGCCTCGAGGAAAACGCCGGCCGCTTCGCTCGGATGGCGTCGCCAGGTCTCCATAACTCCCAGGGCTATTAGCGGTTCCGGACGCCCCAAGCTCGTGTCGTCTCGCATCGTCTGGCCTGCCAGCATCAGGTTTCGGTAGGCGCCATCCCAATCACTGGAGTCAAGTTCGGCAAGCGCCAGCATGGCGCGGCACTGGACACAGGAGGGGTCTTGGCGTGTCACTTTGGTGAGAGGCGCCAGGGCCAGGTCCGGTCGCTTCCGGCTTAAGAACTCCTCCACACCGCGCGCGTAATCCTTCTCTTCCGCAGCCGACAGCTTGTCAGAGGCTCCGAGGGCCTTCAGCCTCGGCGTCAGCCGCGCGATGAGGTCGGCCTGCGCAAGCAATCGGGGATCCTCAACCGGCGCCCGCAGCGTAATGGGAATAATCCACGCTTGAGATGGATCGGTAAGCGCCACGGTCTCCTGCGCCTTGCGAAAGCCCTTCTTGCTAACCGTCAGGGTTACGTCGAACTCCTTGAAGATGTCCACCTGTAGCCAGTAGTCAGTCTGGAAAAGCCCTTGCAGGGTTGTCGAGAAACTGCGGAACTCGCCGGCGGCATTCAGCGGCTCTACTTCGACCGCTGCACCTTGGATCGGGTCGCCCTCGATCGTCGTCACTTTGCCGGAAACCCACCAGTGGTTCTTCAAGGAGCGGTCCCGATTCATGGTATCCATTATGGCAACGGTCCCCGGCGCTGTGGCCTGCTGGGCTATCAACGGCGCGGGCGAAAGACCCATCGCCAGCAATAGCGTTAGAGCGTATAGGTGGGTTTGACTCACGACACCCTCCTCCGGCATCAGCCTCCAGACTCGGCTTCTGCCGAACCAAGCCTACACCCGCTTTGTCTTTGGCTCAAGGACGAAGACCTCTTGTCTACCGGTCGGCGCTCGCCCGGAGAGCGCCGCTCGGACAAACTGGCGCACTCGCAGAATAACGATGGTAGCGCGGTTGAGTGCAGGGGCGGCTTGGGGTTGCCATTGGACGAGCAAAACTCGCCGCTCCCACACCAAACTGCGCCGCTTACAAGAAAATCCTTGACAGGCTACGCCCAACATGATAGCCTAGAACCCGTCTGCGCCGAAGGCGCAGTTCGGTCAAATTGTACGGCACCCCGACCTGGCCCTTCGGGATATCCGAGACCCCCACTAGTCGGGCTGTGGTGGCCCGAATTGCTGGGGTCAGGGTTGTTTATCGACGGAACAAAGCGAGAATGTCTATGAAAACAAACAGTCGAGGAGTTGAGAAGTTGTGGGGCCAATTCGAGAGGTCGAGTCGGATGCCGACGGTTTGTCACTTCTTAACCCTCGACTCTCTACTTCTCGACTTGAATTCGACGGAACAAAGCGAGAATGTCCATGAAAACAAACAGTCGAGGAGTTGAGGAGTTGAGAAGTTGCGGGGCCAATTCGAGAGGTCTGGCCGGAGGCCGACGGTTCGTCACTTCTCAAGCCTCGACTCTCTACTTCTCGACTTGAATTCGACGGAACAAAGCGAGAATGTATATGAAAACAAAGGGACGGCGTGAAAATCAGCCACCCCCTGGCCCCTCCTTATCGAAGGAGGGGAATTCCAGGCTCCCCTCCTCGGATGAGGAGGGGGTGGGGGTGGTGTGGCTTAGCGGCCTTTGCGTGCTTTGCGCCTTGGCGTGAAACCGGGATTGGTGTCGAAAGCAGGTAGGAGGGTTCAGAATGAAGGCTTTGGAGATCGAACGAGACAAATTGCCCCAGCCCTCGCCGCCAAGGACCGCCAGTCCGCCTGCGCCCGCTCAGCGGCTACTTTCCCTCGATGCCCTGCGCGGCTTCGACATGTTCTGGATCACGGGCGGCACGGCCATCCTGATGGGGTTGGGAAAGGTTATCCACCGCCCGTTGTTCGACAAGTTCCTCGAGCAATTTGACCATGTGCCCTGGCGGGGGCTGCACTTCTTCGACCTGATCTGGCCGCTCTTCATGTTTATCATGGGAGCGGCCATACCGCTTGCAGTCGCCAAGCGGCGGTCTAAAGGCGAAACTGACCGGCGGCTTCTGCTGCACGCGCTGTGGCGAGCCATCGTCATGTTCTGCCTGGGGACGGTGACGCAGGGCAATCTGCTTCTGTTTGATTGGTACAAGTTCCGCCCCTGTTACAGCGTCTTGCACGGACTCGCCGTGGGGTACCTGATCGCCACCGTGGTGGCGGTTAAGGTTAAACCGAAATGGCATGCCGCTACCATCGCCGCCTTCCTGCTCGCTTATTGGGCGGTGGTTATGCTGGTGCCGGTGCCGGGAGTGGGCGCGGGGGTCCTGACTCCTCAGGGCAACCTGCCGACTTACGTGGATAAGCTGATCCTCGGCCATCTGCACTACGGCGAGAACACCTGGTTCCTGAGCTACCCGGGCTTCGGGGCCTCGGTACTGCTGGGAGTGCTGGCCGGGCAACTGCTGATGTCCGGCCGTTCCACGGGCAGCAAGCTATTGCGTCTGGTGGGAATGGGGGCGCTCAGCTTGCTGGCGGGCCTCCTCTGGAGCTTGTGGTTTCCCGTCATCAAGCTGATGTGGACAAGTTCTTACGTCCTGATTTCGGGCGGATTCAGTTTTCTGGTCCTGGCCCTTTTCTACTGGATCGTCGATGTGCGCGGATACAAGAAGTGGGCCTTCGGTTTTATCGTGATTGGCATGAATTCCATCGCGGTTTACGTCGCCACCGAAATCTTTGATTTCAGCCGCGTGGGCAACGTCTTCGTGGGGCACCTTTTGCCGCGCGTGGGACGGTGGGACAGCCTGTTGGAGGCGGCCGCCGCCTTTGCTATCGTCTGGTTAATACTTTATTGGATGTATCGCAAAAAGGAATTTATCAGAATATAATAGCCGGTGCGCGGCGATTTCAGGCAGGGGCGGTTCGCGAACCGCCCCTACGGCTGCGGCGGCTATCTTGAGGAAACCTCCTTGCTAAAAATCGGCATCGTGGGCTTGGCCCAAGTTGGAAAGACGACGCTGTTTGAGATCCTTACCCGGGCGCACGCCGCCGGGCATGGCGGGGGAAAGGCCGAGGCGCGCGTGGGCGTGGTGCGTGTGCCGGATGCGCGGCTTGACCGCCTGGCGGAGATGTTTCACCCGGAAAAAACTATATACGCCACGGTTGAATACCTCGATACGCCCGGCAGCATCATTGATTTAACGCGGGCGGGCGTCCAATCCCAGAGCCTGCGGGAATTGGATGCCCTGGTGCACGTAGTGCGGGCGTTCGAAAACCCAGTGATTGCCGCCGAAGGCGCTGTGAATCCCTCAGGCGACATTGAGAACGTCGAGTTGGAACTCATCCTCTCGGATCTCGCGGTGGTGGAGAAACGCCTTGAGCGGCTTGAAAAGGATGTCAAAAAACAGAAGAACGCCGCGCTGGAAAAGGAGTTGCAGGTTTTGAAGGTCTGCAAGTCGAGCCTCGAGAAACAGATTCCCCTGCGCGACGCCGCGCTGACAGCCGAGGACGAGCGGGTTATCCGCGGTTTCACGTTCCTGAGTCTGAAGCCCATGCTCTATGTTCTCAACCTGGGTGAGAAGGACGCGGGCCGCGCCAACGCCGCCGACCAGTTTGCGCAGCAAGCGGGGTTAAAGCAGCGGCCGCACACTGCAGTTGCGGCGATCTGCGGCAAGGTCGAAGCAGAGTTGGCGGAACTTAACGATTCCGAGGCGGCGGAGTTTCTGGCCAGTTACGGGCTCGAGGAGTCCGCTATCTTCAGGCTGATCCGCGCCAGCTATCAGCTCCTGGGTTTGATTTCTTTCTTCACCGTCGGGGAAGACGAATGCCGGGCTTGGACCATTCGCGCGGGGACTTCCGCCCTCGAAGCCGCCGGGGAAATCCATACCGATCTGCAGCGCGGATTTATTCGCGCCGAAGTGGTGAAGCATGACGAGCTTCTGGCAGCGGGCGGCTTGGTCGAAGCCCGCGCTCGCGCCCAACTCAGGCTCGAAGGCAAAGACTATATCGTGCACGACGGTGAAATCGTGCACATAAGACATTCGGGGTAGGAGTCAGAAGTCAGGAGTCAGGAGTCAGAATGCGCGGCTATCAGCCGACCGCTCCCAGCCATCAGCGAACCATCCTGGGGATGGCTGCTTGCTGATAGCTGAGAGCTGAAAGCTGGCAGCTCTATTCTGACTCCTGACTTCTGACTCCTGACTCCCCGTTCGTCACTGTTATGTCCTACCTCTGGATCAGTCTCGCGTTAGGAACTGCCGCCGGGTTGGCCAATCTACTGGGCGGCGGGGTTGTAGCGGCGTGGCCTTGGCGGCGGAGTGTTCTGACCTCTTTCATCGCCTTCGGCTCCGGCTTCATGCTGGCGACCACGATCACGGTGATGATTCCCGAGAGTTTCGAGCGCCTGCGGGGCGCTCGCGCCGCTCCCTGGATTCTGGTGGGATATTTCATCGTGCACGTCTTCGAACACTCTCTGCCGGCGCATTTTCACTTCGGCGAGGAGACCCACGCCGAGGAGTTTATCCATCCCGGAGTGGCTTATGCGGCGCTGGGTGGTTTGCTGACCCACACGTTTTTCGACGGGGTCTCGATCGCCTGCGGCTTCCTGATTTCCAACTGGCTGGGCTTCGTGATCTTCGGCGCGGTGATCCTCCACAATATACCGGAAGGATTCACCATGGCCTCCGTCATGGCGGCGGCCAAGAAAAGCCGCGCCGCGGGCATGTGGGCCGTGGCAGGCTTGGGGATCTCGAGGCTCTTGGGTATCCTGGCCATGGCGGTCGCGAAGCAATGGGTTAACTACGGCTTGGCGCTTTCGGCGGGAGTCACCCTCTACGTGGCCGCGTCGGACCTTATTCCGGAGGTCAACAAGCTGCCCGGTCCGCGCGTCGCCTTGACGGTTGGGGCTGGCGTGGCGCTGGTTCTCGTGCTGCGGTTCTGGTTCTTCGGGGCCGTCCTGCCCTAGCCGCGTGGTGGAGCGCAATGTACTCTGATCAGGTGCTCGACCATTTCCATCATCCCCGCAACGTCGGCGAGATCGAGCCGCCGGCGATCGTGGTGGAGACCGTAAACCCCGCCTGCGGAGACCTGATGAAATTGTGGGTACGGGTCCGGGAGGGAGTGATTGTGGAGGTCAAGTTCAAGGTGGCGGGATGCGTTCCGGCCGTCGCCTGCGGGTCCTGGCTGACGGAACGGATCAAGGGAGCGCCTCTGACAGAGCTTACACTAATAGCCTCTGACCGGATTGCCGACGGCCTGGGCGGGCTGCCGGCGGCTTCCCGGCACGCTGCGGTGCTGGCTTCGGATGCCCTCCGCCAACTGCTCGCCCGATTGCTTGAACCCCCAACAGGAATGGAACCCTGAGACCAGCAGGACCAGCCAGGGCTAGACAAGTGCATGACGAGGAGCTTCGGGGGCGAGGCGGGAGTGGAGTCCTGCTACCAGGAACTGGACCGGCTGCTGGAGGTGGCGCGGTCAAAGCTGTCGGGTATCCTCGACGGATGTCGGCCCGCGGTCACTGGGATTGGATTTTCGTCACCAAGTCAGGATTCGTCCGGGGCCTGCGCGAGCGATCAAACGCCTGAGGAGAGGAGAGATAGTCCCGGCTCAGCTTCTGCCTGGCATTGGTATGCCACGTGCCGTTCCTACAGCGTACCTGAGTCGTACAAGCAGGACTGATCGCAAACCTACGGCACTAGCAGCATCTACGCGACCAAGTGGTTGGAGCAGGAAACGGTCGCGGATGCATCGCAAGGCGTTCAACTCGCGACGGTTCAGAGGCTCGCGCGTTATTGGGCGACAGAGTACGGTTGGCTTTCCGCTTAAGACGAAAGCAATTCAGACTGCCGATCGGAGGAATCATGAGTGCCGCAGCCACCGCCCCTCTCATCCAGCGCGAGCGCGAACTCCTCGGGCAAACCGTCGTCGTGATCGGCGGTAGCGCCGGCATCGGGCTCGAAACGGCCCGGCGAGCACGCGCCGAGGGGGCCAGGCTGATCCTCACCAGCCGGAATCCCGAGCCGCTCCAGCGCGCCGCGAGTGAACTCGAGGCGCTGAGCACTGCCGCCTTCGACGCGACGGATCCGGCTGCGCTTGATCAGTTCTTCCAAGGCCTGCCGGCGCGGATCGACCACGTCATGGTCACGGCCGGCGGTCCGTACTACGCGCCTCTGGCCGACCTCAAACGTGAGCGGGTGCACCGCGATTTCGACGAGCACTTGTGGCTGGCGGTTGCCGTGGCCCAGCATGCTGTCGGCCGGGTGCGGTCCGGCGGCACGCTGCTGTTTATGGGCGGCACGGGTGGCCGCCGGCGGGGACGCGGCATGTCAGTCATGGCAGCGGCCACCGCGGCGATGCCCGCACTGATCGCAAATCTGGCGGTTGAAGTAGCGCCCATCCGGGTCAACCTCATCGCCGCGGGCTTCGTCGACACACCATTGTCGGCATCGCTCCTTGGCGATGAACTCGAAAACCGCCGCAATCAGCTTCGCGCCACGCTTCCCATCGGACGCGTCGTCGGACCGACCGACGTCGCCGCGCTCGCCGTACACATCATGACGAACACGGCCCTGACGGGCGCAACCTACGACATCGACGGCGGGCAGCAGTTCGTGGCCGGCTAGCGAGAGCCATCGGCAAACTAACACCAGACAACACAAAATCGCAAAGGAGAAATAGCCATGAGCAAAATTTCGTACGGGCTGGCAATGATCGTCGCAGCGGGGCTCACACTTCTAGGCGGCAGGACCTTTTCCGCGCAGGACAAGTACACCGTGAAAGTGCCCAATGGGCTCGCGTTCTCCGAGTTCAGGGGATATGAGGCCTGGCAGGTTGTTTCCATCAGTCAGGACGGCCCCCATATTGCTGCGATCCTCGCCAACCCCGTGATGATCAAGGCCTATTTGGCCGGCGTTCCCGGCAACGGCAAGCCTTTCCCCGACGGCTGCAAGATGGCGAAGATCCATTGGAACCCTAAAAAGATGGAGACGTTCACCGCAGCGACGGTGCCAGGTACCCAGCATGACGTCGATTTCATGGTGAAGGACAGCAAGAGGTTCGCGCACAGCGGCGGGTGGGGATGGGGCGCGTTCGAGTATGACGCTGCATCCAATACGTTCAGGCCCGGCACCTCGGCTGACAAGCCGCCGCAGGGGAACGACGCCAAGTGCGGGTTAGCGTGCCACACGATCGTGAAGGGGCAGGATTACGTCTTCACGGCGTACGCAACGAGGTAACGGGAAGCAGGATTGTCATCACTGACGTCCGCTCCCGGATCGGGCTAATCCTGGGGCGCTGTGGGGTTCTGCGTTAACAGCCAGATACTAGAGTGGAGGAGATATCATGAAACCAATTCTCCTGCTGGTTGCACTTACCGCGGTCGCAGGAGTTGTCGCCGCCACGGTGTTCATATCTCGAGTCACCGCTCAACAGGCGACTCCGGTCTTCGTAACCCAAATTCCCCGGGGATACCGCGACTGGAGGTGGATCTCCGTGGCCCACGAAGAGGGTAGCCTTCACAGCATCGGCGCCGTTTTGGGCAACGATGTTGCCATCAAGGCCTACCGCGACAAGAAGCTTCCGTACCCGGACGGCACAATTATTGCCGCTTTGCACTACCAGCACGTGCCGTCGGAGGAAAACAACCGAATCTTCGGCCGTCAGCAGTCTTTCGTTCCCGGGCAACCCACCAACGTTCAGTTTATGGTCAAGGACTCAAGCAAGTACGCCTCGACGGGCGGCTGGGGGTTCGGGCACTTCGCAGACGGCAAACCCGGCGCCGAGGCGTTACTCAAAACGTGCTTTCCTTGCCACGCGCAGGCGAAAGATAGCGACCTTGTCTTCACCCATTACGCGCCTTAATACAGCGAATTGACGCGCCCTTGAAGTTCACCCGCCAGATATTTGAGAGCAAAGGAGGAGATGATTCTTGTCACACCATTACTCCGGTCCGGACCTTGGCTTTCCCCACGGGGACGCCCGCCTCGATCTTACCGACTTGTATGCCTTCCCCAAGCCCGGGGACGCAGGCAAGTCGATCCTGATTATGAACGTGCACCCATCCGTAGGTCTGAACCCAACCGGACCCACGACAGACGACCCCTTCGCACCCGAGGCGATTTATGAATTCAAGATTGACACTGACGGGGATTTCGTTGCCGATATCGCGTACCGAGTGCGCTTCACCTCAGACAAGAACGGAGCGCAGACTGCAACACTACGCCGTGTTGAAGGCAAACGGGCCGCCGGGACAGGCGACGACGGGCAGACTATTCTCGAAGGCGCACCGGTCTCAACCGGGCGTGACGCACGAGTGACTGAGGCTGGAGACTATCGCTTTTTCGCCGGCTGGCGCAGCGATTCTTTCTTCTTCGACACGATGGGCGCGCTGAACAATCTGCAGTTCACTGGTGCCGATTTCTTCGCCGACAAAGACGTGTGCAGCATCGTGCTGGAAGTGCCCAACTCTGCCCTGGGCTCTGGAAAGATCGGCCTGTGGCATCGCACTGTAGACGGCGCGAGCGGGAAGTGGATACAGGCAGACCGCGGCGCGCTGGCGTCGCAATCTGTATTCCTTCCTGGTGAGGAGAGAGCCGCCTATGAGGCTGGGCAGCCGGCGGACGATGCACGTTTCATCGCCGTCTTCGCTCACTCACTTGAGCACACGGGTGGCTATACGCCAGAGGAAGCGAAGCGAGCGGCAGGGATCCTGCTGCCGGACATCCTCCCTTATAATCCCGGCAAGCCGGCGTCCTATCCGGCCAATGGGCGAACACTTACCGACGACGCTATTGATGTCTTTCTTTCCATCCTAACCAATGGAAAGGTGACGAGAGATAACGTAGGGCCCCACACGGACTTGCTCGCCTCGTTCCCCTATGTTGGCGGGCCCCACAAGGCCCGATCTGGGCAACGGGTGGCCGCCTCAGCGTAGGCGGTCTGTGCAGCTCATTCGCGGCTTCATGAAGTAGCGGCCGAGAACGCGCAAACCGCCTGCTTCGGAAAGAAGTTCGGAATGCCTGATACAAAGAAGACAGCAATCGTTACCGGAGCCTCGCAGGGTATTGGCGCGGGGCTGGTGGAAGCGTTTTTGCAGCGTGGTTATTGCGTGGTTGCAAACTCGCGAAACATTTCCAAAGCAAACCCGTTTCCGGCATCTGTGGATCTTGCATTGGTAGATGGAGACATCAGAGACCCCGGCACGGCCGCGAAGATCGTGGACACAGCCGTATCCCGATTCGGCCGGATTGACGCGCTCGTCAACAACGCCGGCATATATTTCTCCAAGCACTTCACGGATTACACGGTCGACGATCTGCGGTCTCTCATTTCCGTCAACATCGAAGGCTTTGTCTTCACCACTCAGCGGGTGATCAAGCAGATGTTGGCGCAAAAAACCGGCGGCAGCATCGTCAATATCACGGCAGCGCAGGTGGATCACCCCATCGCCGGAGTAAACTCTGCGATCCCGATGATCACGAAAGGCGGCATTCAGGCCGTCACGCTGAGCCTGGCGATGGAATACGCAAGACAGGACATTCGTGTGAACGCCGTCGCGCCTGGCGTTGTCAATACTCCGATGCAGAAAGGTGGCTCGCAGGATCTTCTCAAGACGCTGCAGCCGATGGGACAGGTGTCCGAGGTGAAAGACATCGTGGACGCGGTCATTTACCTGACGGAAGCCCGTCAGGTGACCGGGGAGGTCTTGCACGTGGACGGCGGTGCACATGTTGGCAAATGGTAACCGGTGAGCGCCCTCGGGCGGCCAGCGCACCGCAGCGCATGGAAGGGCGGCTGGATTGCTGCAAGGCCTTCCGGCACGGAGGACATCTACAAGTTCTACGCCGAGAGCTTCCGGGACCAGTCGCATTTGAACGCCATCCTCGCGGGGGCCGAAGAGATTGTGAATAACGTACTAAGGGCCGCGAAGGGACAAGCATGAGCGGCCGGAATTTTAGTGTGCTGCCGTTTCCAGCGGGATACCGTGCCTCAGGCGTGTTGTTGCACGTTACCTCGCTGCCGTCGCCTTACGGCATTGGCGATATGGGACCGGCGGCACTCGCATGGATTGACCGGCTTGCCGACGCGGGTCAAAGCTGGTGGCAGTCGCTGCCGCTCGGTCCCACGGGCTTCGGCAACTCGCCGTATGATCCCTTGTCGTCTTTTGCCGGCAATTCGCTGCTCATCAGCCCGGACTGGCTGATCGAAGACGGACTGGTGCGGGCGAGCGATGGTCGGACGAGTTCGCTATCGCCAGGCGAAATCGACTACAACGCTGTCATTCCTTTCAAGCACCGGCTGCTCGAGACAGCCTGGGCGAACTTCAAGGCCGGAGTCCACGCTGACCTTCGAGCAGCCTATGAGCAATTTCGCAATGAACAGGCGCATTGGCTGCAGGACTACGCACTTTTCCGGGCCTTGAAAGTGAAGTTTGGCGACGCCTACTATCTCGATTGGCCGGCAGAGTTGGCCCAGCGCAAGCCTGTGGCGCTTGAGGAAGCCAGGCGTGAATTGGCGGATGAGATGGGCCAGGTGTGCTTCGCACAGTTCCTGGTGTTCCGCCAAGGCGAGCGGTTGAAGACATACGCCCACCTCAAGGGAGTGGGTCTGATCGGCGACGCGCCCTTTTACGTCTCGCCCGACTCAAGCGACGTGTGGGCCAACCCGGAGATCTTCCTGCTGGACGAGCACCGCCGTCCCCGCTTCGTTGGCGGCGTGCCGCCCGACTATTTCAGCGCGCAGGGCCAGCTTTGGGGGAATCCCGTGTACAACTGGGATGCCCTACGCGGGTCCGGTTATGGTTGGTGCATATCTCGCTTGCGCTCGCTGCTGGCCCACGTTGACGTGATTCGCTTGGATCATTTCCGGGGTTTCGTGGCGGCCTGGCACGTGCCCGCGGGCGCTCCGACTGCTGAGACTGGGAAGTGGGTCGAAGGTCCTGGCGCCGAGTTCTTCCGTGCCGCCGAGAAAGAGTTGGGCGCCCTGCCGTTCATCGCGGAGGACTTGGGAATGATCACACCCGACGTGTATGCACTGCGCGACCAGTTCCACCTGCCGGGAATGCGGGTACTTCAGTTCGCCTTCGATGGCCATGCGGATAATCCGCATCTCCCTCACAACTACGTCGCCAACACTGTGGTGTACACCGGCACTCACGACAATCCCACGACCCGAGAGTGGTTTGAGGATTTGCCGGATGACCAGCGGCTGAACCTATGGAAGTACCTGAAGAGGTCGCCGGGTGCAAGCAGCGAGGTGGCTCCGGCTCTGACGGAATTAGCTTGGTCCTCCCCGGCTGCCCTGGCGATCGCTCCGCTGCAGGATTTGCTGAACTTGGGGAGAGAAGCTCGAATGAACGTCCCCGGCCGTGCCGAAGGAAATTGGCGCTGGCGCGTGACGGACAACATGCTGTCCGACTTGACGTTCGAACGGCTGCGCGACCTGACGAAAAAGTCGAACCGCATGAAGGCGATTGGAGTCACTCACAGCGGCTGATACCCTGCGACTTCATCGCCTTCGGACAAGCGCTCGTTCCGCTGGGGCGGCACCATGACCTGCTGTTCGCGAACGTGTTCGCGCAGAGCGACTCCCAAGGAGCTATTCCCTCGAATGCGGTTTGCACCAACGTGTTGGGGGGATCTGAGCTGGAGTTGCGTTTGTGCCAATGACGTACTACATGATCTCTGCTACCAAGGAGGGTTATGTCGCTGCTTGGCCCACCAAGGGCGACATTTATTTCGCCAAGCTCGATCGAAATGGCAAGGTCTTGCCTCCGGGCGAAATCAAAACCCCTGGCCACTCCGGCATGCGCTCGGGGGTGGTGGCTTTAAGCGCCCCCAATGGTGAGTCGCTGATCGCGTGGAAACATGAAGATGAACTTGGTTGGCAACTCTATGACCCACAAGGCCGGCCGGAGAGCTTGTCGGGCTCTGCCAAGAGCCCAGGTAAAGGGGCCGGCGGCATCGTTGATGAGATTGGCCGTTTCGTTCTGTTGCAGTAAGTTGCTGCTCAGCACCGTCAGGAAGTCGTGCCTCTTTGGGTTATACTTTCTCCGGCGTCATCTCCGCTGCCACCAATCCCTCGGCACGTTGGTTGCCGGCAGCTCAGGCTCTTCCGTTTTCTTCTTTCGCTTGGGTTTTTGGCTATGGTGATTATCCAGGTAATCCTTGATATCCGGCTCACCGATGCTCAAGTGGGCCGCGGTGCGGATCTCTGGCGTTTGTTTCTCTAATTCGTGCCCCAACCGGGCAAAGCAGATGTCCGGCCCGTCCTGGAACTTCAGGCCGTCCGGGCGAAACGCCGCAGACTGAACACGTGATGGTGAAATTGCGGGCCTCCTCGGGCGCGTCAATCACATGAAAAGAATAAATGCGGGAACCGGCGGAACTGTCGAAACCTAAATATTGAATGTACATGCCAAGATCCTTTCACTCCACGATTTCTGTCTGTGGATGACACTGCTGACACGGGCGCTTCGCATCACTATCAATAGGCACCGTCACAGTGACTCACTTCGTGGACTGCCGCTGGTTATCGAGGGTACGATGAGCATGGGTTGCCTTTTCGAAAGAGCCAGTGAGACCAGAAACGTCAGGATGCAGACAGAATCCAGCCCGAGAAACATCTTCCGGGGAAGTGTCACGGGTACGATAGGATTGAAAAGGACGGCAATCGCGACAAATCCTGACGCCCAAAAGTACTTATGACCGCGGAATCCCTCCGTAACAAGCAAGAGGGCGCTCAGACAAACCAACATATTGAAAAGCTCCAGGTAGCCGCCGTTCCTCACCGACCACTCTTGAGAACCAACAGGCAGGTTCTCAAAGAACCCCAAGAGCAATACCCCGATTGAAAGCCACTTCATGATTGCCGTTAGCATTGAAATCCTCATTTCTTCCTGCTGCGTGCCGTTATCCTCTTCGCCAAACTACATGTCCGGAGCACAACTTAGCGGTGGTCAGCAGTGGCAGGTGCTTATCTAAATGAACCACAATTAGTTCAGCGTTGCCAAGTCAAGCTTAAGATAGGCTCATTTCGTTAACCATTGTAAGTGAATTCACTTTACTTGTCAATACAATTATGCAAAACTATAAATCTATAGAGAATACTTAACTCTATGCAGTTAACAAACAGGATGGTTTCTATGGATCTATCTTCAGTCCTCAAGCAGCGACTTGAGCAACTAGGACATGAGCAAAGGGACTTGGCGGCTGCTACCCAGGTCACGGAGTCGTATATTTCGCAGTTACTTACAAGGAAGAAAGCGCCTCCCGCCCCCGAGCGGACAGATATCTATCGCAAGATCGAAGAATTCTTGAAGTTCCGACGCGGAGAGCTCGCTAAGCTGGTTGAGTTGCAGCGCCATGAAGAGTTGAAACGGAAACTGGCCGATCCACCCGCGCCTTTGTTCAAAGAAGTTCGAGAGTTAGTTCTTCGCAAGTGCAAACCCGGCAAACAGAAACAGGTCAGGACGATTTTCGAAAGACAGCCATTCGGCGAACTTGAGCTTCTGGTGACCCAGAAACTTCTGGATGTGGTCAAGGAAGTTGCCAGACACGAACTCGACAGTGAGAGTTGGCTCCGCCTGGTGGGCAGGCTCAACAATCGAAGCTACGAAGAGTTGAGAGTCTCGATTCTCGAGTTTCTAGATACCAACGTCTTCAATGTGTCGGTTCAGAATTGCGTCTCCTTCCTGGATCCCCTGATTGAATCCTGGGACGTTGACCTTACAACTTTCAGCCTTGAGGTTGTTTTGAACCGCAGAGTAGCCCCTGGGCACGTTAAGAAGTTTGCGTTCGTTGAACAGCCGCAAGGTGCCGGCGAGGATGAGCGGGGGCTGAAAGAATTCCTGCAAGAGGCTTCTCTCAGTGCCGGAACTACGGCGGAGGAAATCGACTTCTTCAAGGCTCTCAGACTGAGCGGGAGACACCCCACTCCACTCTTTTACTACCGTGAATTGCAGACCCTCCGAGATCCGTTGCATTTCCGTGGTCCGGCGCCGGGGGGAGGAGTCGCCGTGCCAACCAGGCATGGCCGCCCACCGTCTGCCAAGTGAGCAAATGTGACCAGATTTCACGCCTCCGATGCAGGATACTGTTAAAGGCTGGGTAGAGCTTGAGGCCTTGTCGTGTGCAAACATTGGTACAGCCTCCCTTCGGGTACTAAGGGCACACGCGACGGCATCGAAGCAGAGCGGCATGAAGCGGGGAGACTGTACCCGGAACTCCAGTACTGTTTGGTCACGACACATCAGTCAGGGAGGGCATTATGGATTTGGCTTTTCTCGTCGCAGGCTTCATCGTTCTCATGTGGATCTCAGCATGTCTCCACGTTTTACGAGAATACGAACGAGCTGTGGTCTTTCGTCTGGGGCGCTTACAAACTCCGGACAAAGGGCCAGGGCTCATCTTCATTTTTTGGCCGATCGATAAGTTGGTCAGGGTTTCGTTGCGCATCATAGCGTGGGACGTCCCGCCTCAGGACACCATTACGCGCGATAACATTTCGGTAAAGGTAAACGCCGTCGTTTACTTCCGTGTCCTCAGCGCCCAAAAGGCCTTCATCGAACTGGAGAATTACCGCTACGCCATCGAACAGTTGGCGCAAACGACGTTGCGCTCCGTGCTGGGCGAAGTGGAGCTCGACGACCTGCTTTCCCAGCGCGAGAAGCTCAACGCGCGACTGCAGACCATCCTCGACGAGCAAACCGAGCCGTGGGGCATCAAGGTAGCCAAGGTGGAAGTGAAGCAGGTAGACCTGCCGCAGGATATGCAGCGCGCCATCGCTCGCCAAGCAGAGGCCGAGCGTGAACGCCGGGCCAAGATTATCAATGCTGACGGCGAGTTCCAGGCATCCGAGAAGTTGGCGGAAGCTGCGGCCGTCCTGGCACGCGAGCCGATCACCATCACACTTCGCTACCTTCAAACCTTGGCGGAAATTGGAACCGAGAAGAACACCACGGTGGTATTCCCTGTCCCCGTGGAATTGTTGAACGCGTTGCTCGGGAAGTCGACCAAGCCATGAGCTAAGCCAGAGGGGGCAGTCTCCGCGAGGGGGAATCATCGCAGCCGGGGCTGAGCTGTGATCCGTATTTCTTCCCCTCTCGCCTGGCCTCTTCCCCATCTCTCCACAACGTGCCGTCGGGCGCTCGGCTTCGCCCCGGCCCGAATCCGGTGAATACCGTGCAGGCCGGAGAATCACGCGTCCGACGATAATGGAAACAGCATCTCCTACAATCCGGAAGATAGCATTTGTCGGTGACTACTTACCGCGCAAGTGCGGCATCGCTACGTTCACATCCGACCTGCTGACTGCCGTGGCCGCGGAATACCCCCAAAACCAGTGTTTTGCCGTGTCGGTCAACGACCTCGAGGAAGGCTATGAGTATCCGGGCGTAGTCCGCTTCGAAATCGCCGAGCAGGATCTCGCGTCCTACCAACGCGCAGCGGACTTCATCAACATCAGCAACGTAGACATCGTGTGCGTTCAGCACGAGTTTGGGATTTACGGCGGGCCGGCGGGCCGGCACGTGCTGGCGCTGGTGCGCGAGCTGAAGATGCCCGTCGTCACCACGTTTCACACACTCCTGCGCGAGCCGAACGACACACAGCGGCGCGTCATGCAGGAATTGATTGCTCGCTCGACCCGGCTTGTGGTCATGACCGAGCGCGGCCGCCAGATGTTGCAGGAGGTCCACAAGGCTCCGGCCGCCAAGATCGATCTCATCCCGCACGGCATCCCCGACATTCCGTTCGTCGATCCGAACTACTACAAAGACCAGTTTGGAGTGGAGGGAAGGACCGTATTACTCACCTTCGGGCTGCTTTCGCCCAATAAGGGAATTGAGCACGTGCTCAATTCCCTGCCGATGATTCTGGCGGAGTTTCCGGAGGTTGTTTATGTCGTCCTGGGTGCAACGCATCCCCACGAGTTGCAGGAGCGCGGTGAAGCCTATCGTCTCGGCCTCGAAATCCTGGCCAAAAAAAACAAAGTCGAGAAGAACGTCATTTTCTATGACCGTTTTGTAGAACTCGAAGAGTTGAAGGAGTTCATCGGCGCGGCGGACGTTTACATTACGCCGTATCTCAACGAGGCGCAGATTACCTCGGGCACCCTGGCGTACACGTTTGGCGCGGGCAAGGCCGTGGTCTCGACACCTTACTGGCATGCCGCGGAGTTGCTGGCGGAAGAGCGCGGCATTCTGGTGCCCTTTGCAGACTCCAAGGCCATCGCGCGCGAGGTTGGCGGCTTGCTGCGCGATGCGACACGCCGCCATGCGATGCGCAAGAACGCCTACAAGCTGGGCCGTGAAATGGTCTGGAACAACGTGGCGCGGCTTTACATGCGCTCCTTCGAACAGGCTCGCCTTCAGGGTGCCGTGCTGTCGCGAAAATTATTCGCTACGAAGACTCTCGACCAGCAACCCCGGGACCTGCCGGAAGTGCGGCTGGACCATCTCTCACGGATGACTGATTCGACCGGCATATTCCAACACGCCATACTGACGGTGCCGAATTTTCGCGAAGGATACTGCACGGATGACAACGCCCGGGCCTTCATTCTTTCCACGCTTCTCGACGAGCTGAAAGTCGAGCAGACGCGCCTACGGACGCTTTCCACCACCTACGCGGCCTTCTTGAATTACGCCTTCGATGAGAAAACCAAGCGCTTCCATAACTTCCTGAGTTTCGACCGCCGGTGGCTTGATGAGCAGGGGTCTGAGGACTGTCACGCCCGTGCGCTCTGGGCACTGGGCGTGGGCGTGGGACGCTCCTCGCGCCGGAGTTTCCAAACCATAGCCGGACAACTCTTCGCCCGAGCCTTGCCGGTGGTGACCACGTTTACTTCGCCGCGCGCCTGGGCATTCTCGCTCATCGGAGTCCATGAGTATCTGCGCCGGCTCGGCGGCGACAGCTTGGCTCGCCAGATTGGCGATACGCTCACCACGCGTCTGATGGATATCTTCGACAGAACCTCTCACCCGGATTGGCCTTGGTTTGAAGAGGAACTGAGTTACGACAATCCCAAGCTGGCACACGCCTTGCTCCTCAGCGGACATGCCACAGGGCAAAAGGCAGTGTTCGAACGTGGCCTCGGTGCGCTGCGCTGGTTGGTGGGGGTGGAAACCTCCGAGAATGGCCACTTCCAGCCCATCGGCAGCAATGGATTTTACCGTCGCGGCGGCCCGCGTGCTACCTTCGACCAGCAGCCCGTCGAGGCTCAAGCGATGGTGTCCGCCTGCCTCGAGGCCTACCGGGCGACCTCGGACTCCTGGTGGTACGACCAGGCGCAACGCGCCTTCGATTGGTTCCTGGGTTGGAACGACCTTGGACTGGAACTTTACTCTGTCACTACCGGCGGCTGCCGGGACGCTTTGCACGTGGACCGGGTGAACGCGAACCAGGGGGCGGAATCGACCCTGGCTTTCCTGCTCTCCTTGGCGGAAATGCAACTCATGCAAAATGCTGTGACCGTTTTCAACGAGCCGTCTTTGTAGGTACCAATGAAACCTCCGAACGTCCAGCGCACGAACCTGACTCTGTATCCTGACAGCAAGCGCGTCCTGATGCGGCCCTTTCATTTAATGAGTGGCCGGCGCGCCGACGAGATTTGCGCCCGCATCATGGCCCTTTCCGAAGACGAGGTCCATACACAGCTTACCCGGTTGTGGGCGGAATTCGGAGCACGTCACAAGAACATCCGCGACTTTTTCCGGCGTCGTTTTGAGGAGGTGCGCCCCTATTTGTTAAACGACCGGGCACTCTCCGAAGAAAGATTGCTGCTAGTCGGCGGGTATTTCACTGACGAGTATTCATTCGAGGCCGCCGCGCTGTTCAATCCCTCCATCGTGCCGCACCCCGATCAAACCTGTCTCCCGCCCGGCTCGCTGCGTTTCGTGCTGAGCCTGCGTGCCACGGGGGAAGGGCATGTCTCCTCCGTCACGTTTCGCACCGGGGTGCTCGATAATCGTGGGAAGATCGTGATCGACACGCCCACCCCGTACGCTGTCGAACCGGCACAAGTGCCCCAAGCGGCATTCCGTAAAGACCTGTTCGCGCGCAAGCTGGACGAACTCGCCCCACCAGGGGCCTTCAGCCGGGAAGTCCTGAAGGGCCTGGGAGAATCGTTCACGCTCGAAGACTTGCGCGCCAGCGTCAGCCAAGCTGTAAAGCAATTTCAGGTGCGCGACCTGGAAACCGAAAATGCAGCCAGGAAGACCCTCATGTTGGGGCAAGCGACTTTCGAGGTCCAATTCACCTCGGACGCGGGTTTTTCCGAGCGCGTGCTGTTTCCCTTAACCCTGGTGCAGAGCCACGGAATCGAGGATGCTCGCTTTGTACTTTTTCAGGATGACGATGGCACGCGCACTTATTACGCAACTTTCACCGCCTATGATGGCAAAGAAATACAGCCCCAGTTCCTCGAAACGCCCGATTTTCTGAACTTCAAATTCGTCACGCTAAACGGCCCGGCCGTCGAAAACAAAGGGATGGCGCTCTTTCCGAGGAAGATTAAGGGGCTGTACGCGATGCTGGGCCGGCAGGACTTCGAAAACATCTACTTGATGTTCTCCGACCATTTGCATTTCTGGCGGACCAAGGAACTGATTCTGGGGCCGAGATTCCCGTGGGAATTCATCCAGATGGGAAACTGCGGTTCCCCGATTGAAACTGAAGCCGGCTGGCTCGTGCTCAGTCACGGAGTGGGCCCGATGCGGAAGTATTCCATCGGCGCCTTCCTGCTTGATCGCGATGACCCCAGTAAGGTCATCGGCCGAGTGGGGAAACCCCTCATCGAACCCAATGAAATCGAGCGGGAGGGTTACGTCCCTAACGTTGTTTACTCTTGCGGAAGTCTTCTGCACGGCCGGCACCTGATCATCCCTTACGGAACGGCCGATCACGCCACTACTTTTGCGATTGGAACGCTTGATGAAATCCTAGACGCGATGGAATAGCGCGGTGGAGTAGGCCCATCGCGTACCCCTGCGGCTCGTTTGAAACGTCAAGCATGCTGCCGGTGCTTTCAGGGTCAAATGCCGTGCCCCGGGACCGGCGCCGTTGCCGCTGCCCTTCTCGCTCATTCGGCGCCTGCCGATAACGTGGCTGGAGGAAGCTTGAGGACCGTTCTCCTGCGCCTGGCCGGCTGGGGCTTAGGTGGAGGGGCTTCGTCAGTAAATTCGACAGTCATGAGCCGGGTAGCAAATTTCTTGGGTCCGTGAAGGGGGAAGTCGATTGAGGTGCGTTCGGCGTTCGATTGGGTCACCACACCAAGGCCGTACTGGAAGTGCTTGATGAACTGGCCTTTCGGGAGTGTTTGCATATCAGTCTCCTTTATAGATCGAAGAATTAGCGCCCCCATCTAACTTCACGCCTGCGAGCGGTTTGCGGGGCTTGGCGCATTCGGCGGCGCCGGCCATGGCTACCCGGCCGCCGCTGCGGCCTGCGTTCGCCGCAGACCCATCACACTCTCTACTGCGCATGCCAGGATATGAGCGAGTTCATCGCTGGTCATGGGAGGCACAATGAAGTCAAAAGCCCCGCCGAATATCGTGTCCACATAGAGCTTGATATCGACGAGGCGCGACACCACAATGACCTTCACGGGCTTAAGAGCTTCCAGCGACAATTTGACGACGTCCGTCCAGTTCCCGTCAGGAAGCAGCGCTTCCGTGAAAACCAAATGCGGCGGATCGGCCGCGCTGAGCAGGGGCAGGGCTTCCCGGTAGTTTTGCAGCCAATTGACCTTGATCGATCGGCCTTCCAGAGCCTGCTTCAGCACACGCTGTGATTCCGCGGGTCGGTGCAGCAGGACCGCCGAGATTTCTTCCCTCATGGGAGCTCCCTTCGATTGGAAGTCAGGTGCCTGGGTCGTCGGCTCCGGGTAATAGCTGCGCAGCGCTGACTCTTCGGGCCGTCGCTTGCAGGCTAGAGACGGAACTTGCTTTTGTTTGCTTGCCGGGCTTTTTCCAGCGACTCGCGGCTCTTCTCGTCCGCCTGGTTTTGGCGCTGAACTTCCCGCTGCGGAGCCTCGGCGGCATCCAACCGGATAGCTTCTGTAGTCGCTGTGCGGGCCAGCGCATCCAGTCCTTTCGAGAATGCAATCATTCCAAAAGTCGGTTGATAAGTGGAACGATACAGGTTAAACGAATACTGCGAGTCCTCCCAACGCGCGATGACGGCTTCGCTATCGTTGTAGACTTGCGGCGAAGAGAAGGCAATTTCGAGGTTCGCGGGCTTGGTGGCAGTTCCATACTGGGCCGAAATCGCTTCGATCACGTCCTCTGTCGTCAGCCCTGTGGTGTCATCCCGATCGTAACTAACCAGGACTCGAAAAAGTTCCCCGTTGTAAAAACTGAATAGGATGGTCCTGACCGGGTCCTGCGGTGAATCAAAACTGCTCGCCAGCCAGATCGGCCATTCCAGTTCTTGAAGGAGCGCGGGGCGTTCATGGATCACCTTCGCCTGAGACACGTCCAGGCCCGCCTGTTTTGCAACTGCCGGCAGTGTCTCTCCGAACTGAAAGCCCCGGTAACGGGAAAGATCCGGTGCGCCCAGCGCAGGCGCCGAAACAGGGACCAGTTGCAGCAACCGGCCGAAACCGCGGCGAGGCTGCAATCCCAGTTCTTGGATCGCCAGCGGCTTCGTAACCATTACTTTTGCCACAGGCGAGTTCATATCTTGCGAGCCGATCAAGGGGACCGCCAACAGCACGGCCCCTAAGACTGAAACTACCAATCTACGCGTGTCGCTCATGGGAGTCCTCCTTCAGGGGGCTTGAGACTTTACGATTGCACGGTTCGATTCACCCGTCGAACCTCAGCCTTTCCGACCTCATCAGCCCAGAGGGTCGAGCGCCAGCGGGGGTGCGCCGTTTTGCTCGGACGCGACGATTGTTGTCCGTGTTTTGTTCTCCACTGCCTCCCGCATTTCGCGGATTCGCTTCCGCAGGAGAATCTTCTGCTTTCGTAATCTGCCAAATCTGGCTTTGTCACCGTTTCTTACCGACATAACCCCCTCCTTTGCGAACTCTGCGCCTCGATTCAGACGGCGGCCAACCCGGATCGAGCCCATTCCGCAACGCGTCCGTGGAACAGAAACATGCTTTCCTGAATATGTCGCGGATGGGCAGCGACGGTTACGTAGGGCAGCCCCAGGAAGCCCTTCGCGGCCACTTGGGAAATTTCCAGGCAGTTGAACTTCTCCGATTTGATGTTGGCAATGGCCTTCTTAACTGCCCTGTGGGTCGTTTTGTCCGACTCTGAACCGAAGGCCATCGCATCAACCTCACCCGCCATGTAGAAAAAGGTCCATCCCGCCTCGCAGAGTTTCCGGTCGATTCCTGGGAGGGCCGGACTTTTGACCAGCCTCCAGCCCTTCAAATACGGATCGCTTTCTAACTGCATGCCTTCCGGCAAAAGCGTGCCTTCCTTGATCAGGATGGTACCGGCGTTGATTATCTCTGCCATCAGCTTCACCTCTTCCTTCATTACTGCGCCCAGGAACGCTGCGCTTACGCCATCACCGCCGGCCGCCTTCTAGTACATCCCTCCGCCCATGCCTCCCGGAGACCCTGCCGGAGCATGATCCTCCTCTGCGGGGTAATCGCCGACCAGCGCTTCGGTGGTGAGGAGCAAAGAAGCAATGGAGGCAGCGTTCTGGAGCGCAGCGCGTGTGACCATGGTAGGGTCGATGACACCTTCCTCGACCAGGTCGCCGAAGCTCTCAGTTTCCGCATTGAAGCCATAGTTCTGGTTGTTATTTGACTTCACTTTCTCCACCACCACCGCGCCTTCATGACCGGCGTTGGCGACGATCATGCGTAGAGGCTCTTCGAGCGCGCGCGTAATGATGTTGATGCCAATCTGCGCGTCTCCCTCGCCCTTCAGCTTGTGGAGGGCGGGGATGCAGCGCACCAGCGCCACTCCGCCACCGGGCACGATGCCTTCCTCCACCGCCGCCCTGGTAGCGTGCATCGCGTCCTCGACGCGAGCCTTCTTTTCTTTCATCTCGGTCTCGGTCGCCGCACCCACTTTAATCTGAGCGACGCCGCCGACCAGCTTCGCCAGGCGCTCCTGCAGCTTTTCCCGATCGTAGTCGGACGTGGTCTCCTCGACCTGCGTACGAAGCTGCTTGACGCGGCCCTCGATATCAGAAGACTTGCCGGCGCCCTCGATGATGGTGGTGTTGTCCTTATCGATGGTGATCTTCTTGGCGCGGCCAAGGTCCGCCAGCTTCACGTTCTCGAGCTTGATGCCCAGGTCCTCGGAAATGGCCTTGCCGTCCGTCAGGATGGCGATGTCTTCCAGCATGGCCTTGCGGCGATCGCCGAAGCCCGGCGCCTTTACGGCCGCAGCCGAAAGCGTTCCCCGCAACTTGTTGACCACCAGGGTCGCCAGAGCCTCGCCTTCCACATCCTCCGCAATAATCAGCAGCGGCTGGCCGGACTTTGCCGTCTGCTCGAGCAAAGGTAGGAGGTCCTTCATGGAGCTGATCTTCTTCTCGTGGATCAAGATTAGTGCGTTCTCCAGCACGCACTCCATCCGCTCAGGGTCGGTGACGAAGTAAGGGGAGAGGTATCCGCGATCGAACCGCATGCCCTCGACCACTTCGAGCGTGGTGTCCATGGTTCTGGATTCCTCGACCGTAATGACGCCGTCCTTGCCGACCTTTTTCATGGCCTCGGCAATGATGTTGCCGATGGTGTGATCGTTGTTGGCGGACACCGCGCCCACTTGCGCGATCATCGAGCCCTCAACCGGCTTCGAGATTCTGTCGAGCTCGCCCTTGATGTGCTTTTTGTTACCGTCCTTGCCGGTCTCATCGTAGCCGCAAACCGCGCGAACCGCGCTTTCGATGCCGCGCTTCACGTCCATCGGGTTAGCGCCCGCGGACACGGTCTTCGCGCCCTCGCGGAAAATTGCCTGGGCCAGCACAGTCGCAGTGGTGGTGCCGTCGCCCGCAACGTCGGAAGTCTTGGAAGCGACTTCACGCACCATCTGTGCGCCCATGTTCTCGAGCGGGTCCTGCAGGCTGACTTCCTTCGCTACCGTTACCCCGTCCTTGGTGATCGTCGGGGCGCCGAATTTCTTGTCTAGAACTACGTTGCGGCCTCGGGGACCCAACGTGATCTTCACAACGTCCGCAAGTTGATTCACGCCGCGGAGAATCGCGTGACGGCTTTCTTCGCCATGTACAATTTGTTTTGCATTTGCCATTTTCAATTCCTCCTGGACTTTGTCGATGTCTTTCTTTGTCGGCGCTCCGCTGCGAGAACTATCGGCGGGCAGTTCGCCGCGAATTAGGCTCCTCGCGGGCTACTGACAACCAAACTACTTCTTCCCGCTCGCGCTGGCCGCCTTGCCTTCAATGATGCCGAGCACTTCTTCTTCGCGCAGGATCAGATACTCCTGGCCGTCGAGCTTGATTTCAGCGCCGGAATATTTTCCGAAGAGGATCCGGTCACCCGCTTTCACATCCAGGGCGATCACCTTTCCGTCTTCGGTCTTCTTGCCGTGCCCCACGGCGACTACTTCGCCTTCTTGGGGTTTCTCTTTGGCCGTGTCGGGAATGATGATTCCACCCTTCACAGTCTCCTTCTCTTCGATTCGCTTGATCAGGATCCGATCATGTAGAGGTCTTAAATTCATTTTGACTCTCCTTATCACCCACGAATTAAGTTCGAACTATGGGTCTGGATTAATTCTCGTATTTCACCCTCGAGGTAGCCGGCACGTACGCGACCTTTCGAAGGTACTTATTTCGGCGGGCCTGGACGACCCAAATCGCCGGCACGCAAACCGCGAGTGCTAACCATACGTAATAGTTGGCGTGCGCGGGCCACAGAAGCACCACGAGCAACACCAGCATGAAAATCCACTTCATGATTGCCGTGAGCATTGGACACCTCGCTTCTTCTTTTGCCTGAACCCCTCTTTGCCGGGCAAGAAAGGCGTTCACCACCCGGGCCGAATCCTAACGCTGCCACCTTTAGGCATCCACGTGCCCCGGGAGCTTGTGGAAGGTCGAGTTCGAGACCTCGCGGGTTTCAACACGAGGAGTACCCTCAACGACCTTCGCCAGGGCCTTCACCACTTGCCGGAACTTTCCGCGACCGTAGGCTTCTGCATCCGCTTTCCGATCCCAGAAACTGAGGCCAATCGCTTCCAGTCCACCCGCGGCAACCAAAACAATCTTGTCCTGGAAGCCTCTCAGCCCGCGTATCATCGGAATGACTTCGTCGCTCCATGATGCGCGTGAATTCCTCGACATGATTGGGCTTCAGATGTAAGGAAAGACTTCGAGCAACCATGGGCGCCTCCTGAGATTTGGTCTAAGGGGTGCGATTGCAGATTACCTGACTTAGTTCAAGTGACCTGGAGGGTGAGCGTGCGCTGGCCCATCGACTTAACCAATATAGGTGAATTAACGCGTCTTGTCAAGTTAAATCCGCATAGCTTCAAAATACTTTATTGATGTAAGTTAAGACGGGCAGGAACGTGATCGATTGAACTTGGTGCTCAGGCACCGCCTCGGATCTCACGTCGCGTCACATAAAATTCTTGGTGTGGTAGGAGGAGAGGGTTCGGGCTTCCTCGGCGCTGAATCCAAGGCTCTGCAAGCGCTCGCGCCGGGCGCGATCCATTTCCCGATGCAGCGCGGCCACGTGGCGTGCACCCTCGCGGATCTGACGGGGCGAGACCCCGCCGCCCGCTAGAACCGTCAAGGCATCGTGTACATATGGACTGAGTCCGGAGATCGCAGCAAGCATGCGACTGCGGCGCTCCACGGCAGCAGCCAGCGAGGTGCGGCGCTCCGGTTCGCGTTCCAGCACATAGCGCAGATGCTCCATTCCGAAGGCCACATGGCGCGCCTCGTCGCGGTGGGCCAGCCTGGCCAGCGCCGCCGTTACGGCCTCCGGCGCGTACTCTTCAAGAAACTTGAGCAGGGTGAGGAACGTCCCCTCGCCCATGACGCAAAGCAGAAACGTCGCCGTGGTGAAATCCGGCTCTTCCAGCAGGGTCTGGAGGGAGAGTTGGCCGCTGACCGCAGTTGTACCCAATCCTCTACCGCCCGCCTCCGCCCGGCGGGTAAACGCCTCGGCATGGCGAGCTTCATCCACAATCTGAACGGCGAGCACCTCCACAACCTCGCGGTAATGAGGGTGAATGCGCGGGATGAACCGAGCGGGGACGTAGAGCGCCGCAAACTCATTCTCCGTGAGAAACGTCATGATCTGGCAGACCGCTTCCTCGAGATCCTCCGGTAGCCTGGAAAGGTTGTCCCAAGGGATGTCGCGTGCGGAGGACCACTGATTACCAACCGCCTGCTTGTAGATGCTCGACAGTTCCTGTGCCCAAACCTCCCGCTTATGGCGCAAGGTAAACGCGAACTCAGGCCCCCCCGCCTCGATGCGCGCACCGCGCGGCGCCAAGCCCCAGTGGACGTCGGCGACTTCGGCAGTGTCGCTGCCGGTGGCCATCAGCGGCGCGGGTCCCGTACCGCGTTCGATGCGGTAAGTGTTCGGGCCCTTGTCTTCTCCCAGATAGCGATGGCCCTCTTTGCGGCACCACGCCACAAGCTCTTCCGCGAACACCGGTGAGTCTCCGCGCACTTCCAGCAACTCACCGGGAGCCAGCCTGGCGAGCGCCCGCCTCAACAGGACCGGTGCTCCCCCATGAATGGTGAGGTCTTCGATCTCCACCAGCGACTTGGGAATTCGCTCAGGCATAAAACTTGAAACGCTCCACGGCCCTTTCAAGCTGGGGGTACCCACTCAAGCGAGCGGGGAGCCATTGCTTCAGTCCTTCCAGCTCCATCAGCGTGCGGACTTCCGGATCCTGGAAGGACATGCCGAGCAGAACATCGACGAAGAGTTGGGAACGCTCCTCCGGCAGGTCCGCGCGGACGGTGAAATTGCAGTGGTCAAAGGGCAACGTGGAAGCCAGCACGCGTGTGGCGCCGGGATCGAGCGTGCCCTCATTGATGAAGACGGTGTAGTTCGCGTCGAGCACGCATGCGGCATCGGCGGCCCCTGCGGCCAGCGCCCGCGCAGCATCGCGTTCCCCACCCACATGGTCGCCATGCTTCCCAACCATGACATTGTGATAGACGACGCGGCAGTCCTCCCCAGGCGCGACGCCCGCGTCCGCGAGAGTGGAAAGCGGGATCAAGGTGGCCTGGGGTGAGTCCGAAGCGCCCACGGCGATCGTCTTGCCCTTGAGATCGGTGAGGCTCGAAATGTTGGACCCCTTGCGCGCGAGGATTTTGGTGGTGAGGTCGCGATCCGAGTCACGCATGGCGATGGCGCGGCAGCCACCGTGACTGTCGAGCTGGCTCTTGACCCAGGCCAACGGTGAATTCCAGGCTACGTCAACCTCGCCTGCCAGATTGGCTGCCACCTGCGCGTCGTAGTTCGAATACAGGACGTAGTCGATGGGAGCGCCGCGCTTTTCAAAGTAAGGTTTGAAGCCCTCCCAAATCGTCACGACCTTCGGGTCGTAGGCCACTGCGCCCACGCGCAGCAGCCGTTTCTCGCTTCCCCTTCCGGATATCTGTGGCATGTTCCCCCTTTTGTCAGAACAGCGGGACTCCCAGGCACGCCTTCCCCAGAAACTCCTTCAGCACGTCGGTGGAAGGCGCCATGACGGAAGCGGCTTGCGCGTCACGGAAAATACGTTCCAGTCCTCCGCGCCGGCCAAATGCTGCACCACCACCCAGAGTCATGGCGCGCGAGGCCACGGCGAGAGCAGCCTCAGCGGCACGCACTTTGACGCCCAGAACATCCAGCATGGCTTCCGGGTCTCCCGCTCCGGCGCGGCGAATGGTCTCGCCCAGGTACGCGCGCGCCGAGCGGAGTTCCAGGGCCATCTCCGCGGCAAGGAATTGCACGCGCGGGATCGCCGAGAGCGCTGTTCCACCCGCGTGCTCATATTTTCGGGCGGTAACGTGCGCCGAGGCCGCCTGAAAGGCAGCCGCCGCGATCCCCAGCGAAACCGCCGCGACGCCCACTTGGAAGTGCGGCAGAACAACCTCCATCATGGTCTGGAAACCGCTGCCTTCACTGCCCAGCCGCTTTTCCTCCTCCAGTTCAACCTCGTCGAGTTTCATGGGCGCGCTGCCATTCCCGGCCAGGCCCAGGCCTTCAAAGGGCCTTCCCACCTCGAAGCCTTTCGCGCCCCGGGCGACGAGATAAAGATCCAGGTCCGTGGGCCCGGAAGCACCCGCCTTGCGTGTCGACACCACGTAGCTGTCGGCGTCACCGGCGCTGGTCACAAAAGTCTTTTGAGCGGTTAAGCGCAGGCCGTGCCCGTTCCTTCGCACCTCGCTGACCGGCATATAAAAATGTCCGCCCGAACCAGCCTCGCTGAAGGCAAGCGTCGCCAGGTGCCCGCCGCGCGCGATCGCCGGAAGCAAGTCTTGTTTTAACATGACGCTCCCCTTGGCGGCGATCACCGCCGTCCCGCAGTAGTGCATGAGCGTCACCATGGCCGTTGAAGCACAGGCCTGCGCCATACACTCGAGGACTTGCGCCATCTCGGGAATGCTGGCGCCTGCCCCGCCGTATTCGGTGGGAACCACCAGCCCCAGCAGGCCGCGGCGTCCCAACTCCTCGATGTTCTGACGCGGAAAGCGGCGCGTGCGGTCGATTTCGTCCGCGCGGGGAGCCAGTATCGACTTTGCCAATTTCTCGTTTTCTTCCAGAAGGCCTTGCGCTGATTTCGTCATGGGATTAGCTCCTGGGAATTTTAAGCTGCGGGTCTCCACATCATCCGCTAAGGTCGGTTGATTCGACGAGAACATCTGGAAGCGCGAAGCTGGCCAGCCCTTGCCCGAAAGGCCTCTTCGTCTGTGCCCAAGCAGGTAACACTGGAGCCTGAAGCTCGCGCTTCACGCTGCCACATTTCATGGTTCAGTATTTGATAGAAACGGCCACCGGACGTTTAAAGGTTCAAAATTCAAGTGAACCCCTGCGGCTTTGCAAGGCGAGGCGAGAGGACGCGAAAGCTTGGTCGAAGAACGCGCATGGCCGGAAGACTAAAACCCACAGATTCCGATTGAGGTTAAGCCCAGCTTTGGCAAATCAATATTATACTGGCCCTTACTATTCCGGCAAGTCGATCTGGCCTTCAACATGGAAGTATCCGCTGACTCCTGGTACCCCCGTATCAGGCTGGCCACCGCCGATGCTAAGGGTGTAATCACCGCCGGCGATGATCGGATGGCCGTCCTCCGTCACCATGCCCAGGTCGCGGTTCTTCAGCTCAAAATGCACCTTCTGGCTTGCGCCGGCGTCCAGGTGAACGCGCTGGAACGCGCGCAGAGCTACGAGCGGCGCACCTTTCGCTGAGGGGAATCTCAGATAGAGTTGCACCACCTCATCCCCCGCCGCCTTTCCTGTATTGGTCACCGTCACCTCGGCACCCACCGGATCGCCCGCATTCACCTTAGTCTCCGGCAGGCTCAGATCGCTGTAACTGAAGTTCGTGTAACTCAGGCCGTAGCCGAAGGGATAGAGCGGCTTTTCCCGAAAGTATCGGTAGGTGCGGCCTTGCATGGAGTAGTCTTCAAAATTGGGCAGTTGGCTGAGGTTCTTGTAGAAGGTCACCGGCAGACGGCCCGCAGGATTATTCTTCCCGCTTAGCGTTTCGGCGATCGCCGAGCCGCCTTCCTCGCCGGAATACCACGCCTCGAGAATCGCATTGGCATGTTCACTGGCCCAGTTGACGGCCAGAGCGCTGCCATTCATCAGCACGATCACCAGGGGTTTGCCGGTCGCCGCGACGGCTTCGATGAGCGCTTCTTCCGGCTCGGGCAGATCGATGCTGGTGCGATCTCCGCCCAGAAAACCCGGTTCGCTCACCGGCATCTCTTCGCCTTCCAGTTCGCCGGTGATCCCCACGGCGGCAATCACCACATCGGCATTCTCTCGCCGCTGCTACGGCTTGGGGTGACGGCGCATTGTTCGCCTTCGCCCAGATCAACTGCGCGCGAGGCTGGACTCCACTCGTATTGCCGTAGTTGACAGTCAGCACGACCTTCTGCCCTTTGTCCAGATGCACGCGCCCGACCTGCGCTTCCACTCCGTGGGTACCGTCCTCCTCCGCGACCGTTTTGCCGTCAACCATCACGTTGGCAGAGCCGGCGGCACGCATGCCGATGAGGTAGTCGCCGGAATCCGGCGGCGTGAGCACGCCCGTCCACTGCACGCCAATCGACTTTTTCCCCGCGGCTTCAGCCGGCAGATTGCTCTCGCTCAGGTCTACATTGGGTTCAACCCGGCTCGTGAGTGTTGCCGGCTTCGCTCCGGGAGCCGGTTCTTCTTCCTGCCCGTTGCTATACTCCGCTTTGAGACCCGGTTTGCCCTCGGCGGTCGTCAGCAGATTGCCCGGCACCGAATTGCCGTCGTTGCGCAGGAACTGGGTTCCCGGAACGAACGTGATCTTGGCTTGCGGGAACTCCGCTTTGAGTCCATCCAGCAGGGAAACGCTATGAGTCGGCGTTCCGTTGTAATTCCCCAGCAGGACCTTGGTCTGATCGGCGAGCGGGCCGACCACGGCGATCCTGGTGATTCCTGATTTGAGGGGCAGCGTGCCATCGTTCTTGAGCAGCACCATGGACTCATTGGCAAGCTTGCGGGCCAGCGCGCGGTGTTCCGGGCTGTCGAGTTCCTTTTCATCGATCTTCGTATAGGGAACCATTTCCGGCGGATCAAACATGCCCAGCCTGATTCGCGCCGTGAAGAGGCGAATCAGCGCCGTGTCAATCGCATTCTCACTGAGATAGCCCTGCTGGACGGCTTCGATGTACGGCTTGTAATCGTGGTCGTCCTTCACCTTCTCAGTAAAATCGACGCATTCATTGTCCATGCCCCGTTCGAGAGAGATCGCCGTTGCCTGTGGCTGCGAGGGGCGGTAGCGGTGGCCCTCGAAGACATTGAGAACGGCACCGCAATCCGAGACCACATAACCCTGGAAGCCCCACTTTCCACGCAACTGATCTTCGAGCAGGAATTCGTTCGCGCAAGCCGGCTGTCCGTTGATGGCGTTGTAAGCGCACATCACGGATCCCGCATGGCCCTCCACGACCGTGGCACGGAACGCCGGCTCGTAGGTGTCGAGCATGTCGTGCTTGCTCACATCCACGTCGGCGAAGTGCCGCGTCGGCTCCGGGCCGCTGTGCACGGCGTAGTGCTTGGGCGTCGAGATCACGCGGTAGTACTTCGGGTCATCACCCTGCATGCCGGTTACAAAGGCCACCCCCATGCGCGCGGTCAGGAACGGGTCCTCGCCGTACGTCTCCTGCCCGCGTCCCCAACGCGGGTCGCGAAAGATGTTGATGTTGGGCGACCAGAAGTCTAAGCCTTCGAAGATGTTGCTATGGCCGGCTCGCACGTCCTGGGCGTGCTTGATTCGCCCCTCGATACCGATGGCCACGGCCATCTCATGAATCGCCGGGACGTCAAAAGTGGCGGCCAGGCCTATCGGTTCGGGATACTCGGTGGTCCCGTCCACGGCAACTCCATGCAGGGCCTCGCTCCACCAGTCGTAAGCCGGGACGTTCAACCGCGGGATCGCGCGCGCCTGGTTCACCAGTTGCGTGGCCTTTTCTTCCAGCGTCATGCGGCGTACCAGGTCAGTCGCCCTCTGCTCGACCGGCAGGGATGGGTTGAGATAGGCCGGCGGCGCTTCCGCGCCCACACCCTGGGCAGAGAGCGTCCTTACAAGAGCACAACCGAACACCACAGCGATCACCAACTGGAATGAAGCCTTGCGCCTCAACCCCGAACTTCTCATGTTCGTAACCTCCTCGCAGGAGAACCCGGCGGTATATTACAACTTTCTCCCGCAGGGGAGAAGGGCGGGTCGCGGGAACAGATTCCCCTTGGCCCGAATTCACGAAACAGCGTAGAATCCCGGCATGGAATTTCCCCGTTCTAGCGGCATTCTCCTCCATCCAACCTCTCTGCCGGGCAGATTTGGCATTGGTGACCTCGGCCTGGGTGCCTATTGGTTCGCGGATTTCCTGGCCGCGGCGGGCCAGCGGATCTGGCAAGTGCTCCCTCTGGGACCCACAGGTTACGGCGATTCACCTTACCAGTGTTTCTCGGCATTTGCCGGGAACCCGCTGTTGGTAAGCCTTGAGAAACTGGTCGCAGAGGGCGACCTCTCGCCGGACGACCTGGCAGGCGATCTCCCGGAATTTCCGAATCACCAAGTGGACTTCGGCGGGGTGGTGCGCCACAGGCTCCCGCTCCTCCGCAAGGCGGCAAGAAATTTTCTTACCGTCGCAACCGCCGCGCGGCGCGAGGACTTCCAGGATTTTTGCCGGCAAAGCGCCTCGTGGCTCGACAACTTCGCACTCTTCATGGCCTTGAAAGAAGCGCACGGCGGGGAAGCGGTGTGGAACAAATGGGCGCGCGACATCGCGGCGCGCCGGCCGGAGGCGGTGGCGCGTTGGGAAGCAAGTCTGTCGGAACCGATCGACACCCAGAAGTACGTCCAATACCAGTTCTTCAAGCAGTGGTCGGAGCTCAAGGCCTACTGTCACGAGCGAGGAATTCAGATGATGGGCGACATCCCGATCTTCGTCGCCCACGACAGTGCTGACGTTTGGGCCCACCCGGAACTGTTCCACCTTGACGGGGACGGAAACCCTACGGTACAGGCCGGGGTTCCGCCCGACTACTTCAGCGCCACCGGACAACTGTGGGGCAACCCGCTTTATCGCTGGGAGGCGCTGGCCGAGGCGGGCTATGCGTGGTGGATCGAGCGCTTTCGATCAATTCTGAGGTTGGTCGATATCGTGCGGCTCGACCACTTCCGAGGATTTGAAGCCTGCTGGGAGGTTCCCGGCAACGAGAAGACCGCGATTAACGGCCGCTGGGTGAAGGCGCCGGGCGGCGAGATGCTCGAAGCGGTAAAGAAAACCCTGGGCGAGTTGCCCATCGTTGCCGAAACCCTGGGCGTGATCACGCCTGAAGTCGAAGCCTTGCGCGAACGATTCGGTTTTCCGGGCATGGGGATTCTCCAGTTCGCTTTCGGCTCGGATCCTCAGGCGCCCGGGTTCAGACCGCACAACTTCCAGCGGTACTTTGTGGTCTACACAGGCACGCATGATAATGACACCACGATCGGCTGGTGGACCTCGAGCGGCGTCGGCGACAGTACACGGACGGCGGAGAACATCCGGGCGGAAAGAGATTTCGCGCTCAAGTACCTGGGCACGGACGGGCGCGAAATGAATTGGGTGTTCATCCGCACTCTCCTGGCTTCAGTGGCCGATGTGGCGATCGTTCCTCTCCAGGATCTTCTGGGCTTGGACGGCCGGGCACGGATGAACCTGCCAGGCACCTCGAGCGGCAATTGGCGTTGGCGGTTTACCGCAGACCAACCGACCCCCGAAATTGGAGAACGCTTGCGCGAGTTGACCGCGATCTATGGCCGGGCCGCGCGGCCGTGACGGGCGACCGCGACCACGGTGCCAATCCGAGCCCGTTGGGCTGTCATCCTGAGCCCGTTGGCTGTCATTCTGAGCGAAGCGAAGAATCTGCATTAGTTCGTCTCGGACCGGAACTGCTGATCCTTCGCTTCGCTCAGGATGACACGGGTTGCTTTTTTCACACGATCTTGTGGGGGGGACAGCCAGAGCAAGACTCCTCGCTTCGCTCGCAATGACTCTCTTGCGGTCCAGCAGGTAATTTCCATGGAAAAACCTCGTCTGAGTTTCTGGCAGATTTGGAACATGAGCTTCGGATTCCTCGGCATACAGTTTGGCTGGGGGCTGCAAATGGCGAACATGAGTGCCATCTACGAGTATCTTGGCGCTCGCGCGGACCAGATACCCATCCTCTGGCTGGCCGCGCCTCTCACTGGCTTGATCGTGCAGCCCATCATCGGCCATATGAGCGACCGCACGTGGAACCGATTGGGCCGGAGGCGCCCCTACTTTCTGACGGGCGCTTTGCTGGCCTCGGCAGCTCTGGTCCTCATGCCGAAATCCCCCACGCTTTGGATGGCGGCCGGCCTGCTGTGGATTATGGACGCCTCCATCAACGTCAGTATGGAGCCCTTTCGCGCCTTTGTGGCGGACCTCCTGCCGGAGGACCAGCGTACACGGGGTTTCGCCATGCAGAGCCTGTTTATCGGGCTCGGCGCCGTCGTCGCTTCGGCGCTCCCATGGATGATGACGAATCTTCTCCACGTTCAAAACGCCCCTGCAACGGGCCACGCGATTCCGCTCACCGTACGATTTTCTTTCTACGTCGGTGCAGTTGCCTTCCTCGGCGCGGTGATCTGGACGATCGTAAGCACCAAGGAGTATCCGCCGGACGATCTGGAGGCTTTCACGAAAATGAAGCAGGAGAAGTCCGGCTTGTTTGACAACGCCCGAGAAATCTTCGGCTCGATTGGAAACATGCCGCCGACCATGAAGCAACTGGCGTGGGTTCAACTCTTCACCTGGCTGGGACTCTTCTGCATGTGGCTCTATTTCCCCGTCGCGGTGGCCCACAACGTCTTTGGCGCTGCCGACCAGACTTCGCCCGTTTATACCCGGGGCGTGGAGTGGGCGGGCATCTGTTTTGGACTGTACTCTGCGGTCTGCTTCGTTTTCTCCTTCCTGTTGCCGGCCTTGGCGGGGGCGCTCGGCCGCAAGCTGACGCACAGCCTCTGCCTGCTTTGCGGCGCCGCGGGACTGCTGTCCATAGCTGTAATTCACAACCCCTACCTGCTGTTGCTGTCGATGGCCGGGGTGGGCATCGCCTGGGCCAGCGTCCTGGCCATGCCGTACGCCATCCTCGCCGGCTCCCTGCCTGGCGAAAAGACCGGCGTGTATATGGGCATCTTCAATTTCTTCATAACTATTCCTGAAATTATCGCCTCTCTTTTCTTTGGCTGGGTCATGTTGCACCTCTTCCATAACAATCGCCTGGCGGCGGTGCTGGCCGGCGGTGTCTTCCTGATCCTGGCGGCGCTGTTGATGAAGCGAGTCGTTGATGTCTCACTCGAGAGAGAACCGTCGCCGAACGCTGAGGTCGCGGTCGGAGGGCTGGCGCAGACATCGGGTTCTTGATGTCTGCGAGGTTCGCGGCAGCGAACCTTAGTTGTGCATCGGCCATCTTCCCCAACCGTCACGCTACGCGAGATCGCAGACTTCAGAAGGCGAAGTCTGCGCGCCCTTGCACCGAACGCGGATCAGGGCTAGTATCAACCTATGGGAAAGGTCAAAGAGTTCGAATTCGAGTTTGAGAAACCCGCTCCCACCCTTGACGATGAGGACGAGGAAACGCTTGCGGCCATCGATGAGGGGATTCAGGATGCCGATGCGGGCCGAACTGTGCCTGCGGAAGAGGTCCGCAAGCGATTGGCCGAGTGGATTACCACCTCCTCTACACGCAAAGAGCACTGAACGATCTCGCAGAGGTTATCGGCTACATCGCCGAAGACGATGCTGAGGCCGCTTCGCGATTTGGCGCCTCCCTCCTAGATCACGTTGATTTGCTCGCCCGCTTTCCCCGCTTGGGTAGCGTTATCCGCAAGCGATCGCGGGTACGCAAGTTGCTTCATAGCCCTATGCTCGTTTACTACCGAGTCGACGAAGAGAAGCGACTTATTGAGATTCTGCATTTACGCCACGCGGCGCGGGTGCCACCAAGACGATTATTGAGGAGATGATTGGGGCCCGTCGCCGGTAGCGCGCGATGGTTCTATTGTGTGCATTCCAAGGAAGTATGCTCCGAAGCCGCCCCTGCGCTTTGTTCCTTGTTGGTCTGGTCGGATTCGTTTGCGCTGGTCGCGCTGCGCCGTCGCCCCAAGCACACGCCAAGGGCGCGCCGCAAGTTCTCAAGATTGATCCGCCCAACTGGTGGGTGGGCGACACGATCAATCCTGTCCGGCTATTGATTCACGGGCGCAATCTTTCCCAGGCTCGAGTAGACCCGCAGGGCTCAGGCCTCACGGTAAGCAACGCCCACTCGAATGCCAACGGCTCCTATTTGTTCCTCGACTTGACCATTGACCCCCAGAGCAAGCCGGGCCGCCGCTCGCTCCAGCTCATCAATGCCGCCGGCTCGGTGAGCTTTCCTTTTGACGTGCTCGCTCCCTTGCCGCCCCAGAACCGTTTCCAGGGTTTCTCCCCGGACGACTTCATCTACGAGATCATGCCGGACCGTTTTTCCGACGGCGACCCTTCGAACGACAACCCTCCCGAATCGCCGGGCCTGCTGGATCGCTCCAAGCCCCGCTACTACCATGGCGGCGATTTCCAGGGCATCATCAATCACCTGTCTTACCTGAAGGAGTTGGGAGCGACCACGATCTGGCTGACGCCGATTTACGACAACGTAAACCATCTGAACGAACGCGAGAGTTACGACCATCAGCCGATTACGGACTACCACGGCTACGGCGCGGTTGATTTCTACGGCGTGGAGGAGCATTTCGGCGATCTGGCCAAGCTGCGCGAACTGGTGGACGATGCCCACGAGCTTGGCATCAAGGTCATGCAGGACGAGGTTGCGAACCATACCGGGCCCTATCACCCATGGGTCCAGGACCCGCCCACCACCACCTGGTTTCACGGCAGCGAAGCCGCCCATCCCGAGGAAAACTGGCAAACCTGGACGCTCCTAGACCCGCATGCGCCGCCCCAGCTCCGCAGCGCCACGCTCGACGGCTGGTTCCTCAACATCCTGCCGGACTTGAACCAGGACGATCCCGAAGTCGAGCGTTACTTAATTCAAAACACCCTCTGGTGGATCGGCATCGCCGGCTTTGACGCGATTCGCGAGGATACGCTTCCCTATGTGCCACGGCGCTTCTGGCACGACTGGATGGCTGCCATCAAGCGCCAGTATCCACGCGTCAACGTGGTGGGAGAGGTCTTCGACGGCGACCCCGCTATGACCTCTTTCTTCCAGGGCGGCAAGGCGCGTTTCGACGGTGTCGACTCGGGCGTCGATAGCGTCTTCGATTTCCCGCTACTCTACCCGATCCGGCGCGCCTTTGCGGAAGGGAAACCGTTACGCGAGGCGGCCACGATGCTGTCTCACGACTACCTTTACCAGGATCCCAACCTGCTCGTCACCTTCGTGGGAAATCACGACATGCCGCGATTCATGAACGAACCCGGAGCCGGCCTTGAGGGGCTGAAGCTGGCGTTGACGTTCATCATGACTACGCGTGGAGTCCCCATGATTTACTCGGGTGACGAACTTGCCATGCCGGGCGGCGCCGACCCCGACAATCGCCGGGACTTTCCCGGTGGTTGGCCGGGCGACCCGCACAACGCGTTCGAGGCTTCAGGCCGCTCGCCGGACCAGGAGGCAGTCTTCGCGCGGGTTGTGAAACTCGCCCATCTGCGCCACGAACTCGAGCCCTTGCGGCGCGGCAAGCTCGTCGATCTGTTTGTCAGCGATCAGGTTTACGCCTACGCCCGGCTCACTGGCCGCCAGTCAGTGATCGCGATTATCAACAATGCTGTTGACCGCACGACCGTCGAATTCGACGCCGCTCCCGCACGCCTTTTGAACGGAACTACCCTTGCTGATCGCCTCGGGGGTGGCCCTCCTGTGCAGGTTTACGACGGCAAGCTCAGCGCCACAGTGCCCGGCCGCACCGCGAGCATCTACGTCCAGCTTCTGAAGTGAAGAGGGGTTGCATGGTTACGCGGCAAGCCACTCTTCCGAACTGGTCCTCGCCCAGAGCGAGGCAATACGAAGGTGCTAGTACCACAGAGTCATTTACCCGCCCCCCTTATCCAGCGAGATAATCACAATCAAGTTGAACCATTGTTTAGGAAATAAGTGAATGCGAAACAAGCACGAAGGACAGACTCGTGATACGGAAGTCAACAATCGCGCATCACGACAAATCGAGAGCGATGATTTTCAGAATGAAAGTAATCGATGGAGGGGAACCGTTATGAAACCGATTTGGAGCAAAACGCTGCACATTGCGTCGATCGCGGTAATTTGCTTTCTGCTAGGAACGCCGGCTTTCGGCCAACATCCCAAGATCGCGCCTGACTTGGAAGGGGTGGAACCGTCGGCGGACGTTAACGTCATCGTTCAATTCACGCATGCCCCAACCGCCTGGCATCACGCGAAAGTTCTGGCCCGAGGCGGCGTATTAAAGGGGCAACTCGACTTGGTGAAAGCCGGAGCGTACAAAATCAAGCGTGGGCAACTCGAGAACTTGGCTCGTGATCCCTCGGTGGTCTACATCTCGCCGGACCGCAAGATCAAGGGCATGCTCGATCTCACCGCGGCCGCGGTGAATGCGCCCACAGCCTGGAACTCATATGGCTTGGACGGGACGGGCATCGGCATCGCCATCATCGATAGTGGTGTCACGTTAACAGGCGATCTTAAGAAGATGGGGGCCGGGAGCTCGCGTATCTTTTACAGCCAGGACTTCACAGGCCAAGGCGTAACCACCGATTCTTACGGTCACGGAACGCACGTGGCCGGAATCGCGGCTGGGAACGGGAAGGCGAGCAGCTACAGCGCCGATTTCCGCTCGTTTATCGGCATGGCCCCCGAAGCCAGGATCATCAACCTGCGGGTGTTGGACCAGAATGGCCAGGGCACGGACAGCCAGGTCATCGCCGCGCTCCAGCAAGCCGTCGCGCTTCAGAGCCAGTACAACATCCGCGTCATCAACCTCTCGTTGGGCCGTCCAGTATTCGAAAGCTATAAGGTGGACCCGCTGTGCCAAGCGGTGGAGGCGGCATGGAAGGCCGGCATTGTGGTGGCGGTTGCGGCAGGCAACGACGGACGGGACAACTCGGCGGGCACCAACGGATACGGTACCATCTACGCTCCGGGCAACGATCCCTATGTCATCACCGTGGGCGCGATGAAGACCATGGGAACGTCGCAACGCAACGACGATCTGATTGCCAGTTACAGTTCCAAGGGGCCCACAGTGATCGATCACATCATCAAACCGGACATCGTCGCCCCCGGCAATCAGGTTGTTTCCGACCTCGCATCCACCTCGGCCACGCTTTTCAATTCCAGCACGCAGGTGTTAATGTCTTATTTTGCGAACGGTTACGCACAAGCCGTCTCGGGCGGCTATTTCAAGCTGAACGGCACCAGCATGGCGACGCCAGTGGTGAGCGGTGCAGCAGCTCTTCTACTTCAGCAGAACTCCAGCCTGACGCCGGACCAGGTCAAGGCTCGGCTGATGTTGAACGCCTACAAGTCGTTTCCGGTCTACAGCTCCGTCACCGATCCCACCACGGGGACCGTGTACACGGACTACTACGACATCTTCACCGTCGGCGCCGGCTACCTTGATATCGCGGCGGCGCTCTCCAGTACTGCCCTTGCCACAGGCACCGCGCTTTCTCCCACTGCCGCCTTTAATAGCAAGACGGGTACGGCAACGCTGGTTCCTGCAGCCGGGTCGATCTGGAACACCCAGACGCTGTGGGGATCGCAGACGGTCTGGGGAGCTGCGGAAGTCATCAACAGTAGCCAGACTCTGTGGGGTAGCCAAACCCTGTGGGGCAGCCAGACCTTGTGGGGCTCTCAGTCCCTGTGGGGACAGACGAACCCCGCCGATGCATCGATCGTCCTGGTCAACGGGGAATGACAAACTCGATTCACAGCCATTCTCGTGGTAGAGCGGGCTCGTAGCCCGCTCTGCCGCGAGGTCTGGGCAACCATCCGCAACCGTGGCGAACTCGCGAACGGAGACACGTCTGATGAAGCGCACGGTGATTGTAAAGTCTCTCGGGTATGTAGCGGCCGCACTCTTATTTCTAACCACAAAAAGTGCGTGCAGTCTTGACCCCGAGAAGGCCATTACTCAGTACGCCCACGAAGTTTGGAAGACGGAACAGGGACTTCCCCAGAACACTATTTCGGCCATGGTCCAAACGCGCGCGGGCTATATCTGGGTCGGGACGGAGCTCGGTCTGGCGCGCTTCGATGGCGTCCGCTTCACCGTCTTCGATGAAAGCAACACGCCGGAGCTGAAAAGCAACATTGTCATCGCCTTGGCGGAAGATCACGAGGGGCGACTGTGGATCGGCACCCAGGGCGGCGGCCTCACCTGTTTGAAAGATGGCCGTTTTAGAACCTACACGAGCAAGGATGGTCTCTCGAATGACTCAATTCTTGCCTTGTACCCGGATCGAGCAGGCAATCTGTGGATTGGCACCGACGGAGGCGGCCTGAACCGGTTCAAGGATGGGCATTTCGCTTCCTACTCCACCAAAGACGGCCTGGCGGATGCCGTGGTCTTTTCCATCACGGAGGACAGCCAGGGTGATCTCTGGGTGGGAACTCGTTCCGGGCTGAACCGCTCGAAGGACGGCAGGTTCACCTCCTATGCCGCTCAAGACGGATTCAAGAACACTTCCGTGAGGTCCGTTCATGGGGACAGCCATGGCGGACTCTGGGTCGGGACCAATGGGGGAGGCCTGAGCCGGTTCGCCGACGGCCGCTTCACCGCCTTCACCACGAAGGACGGCCTTTCCAGCAACGAGGTCTTGTCCCTTGAAGAAGATAGCCGGGGCGCCCTATGGATCGGTACCGAAGGAGGACTGGATCGGATCAGGGAGGGCCGAATCGAGGCCTACACCTCGAAGCAGGGACTTTCCGCCGATGCGGTTTTCTGCATGTTCGAGGACCGCGAAGGCAGCCTTTGGGTCGGTACAGCGGGCGGCGGGATCAACCGCTTCAACGATGGGAGGGTCACGACCATCTCCAGCCAGGAAGGCCTTTCCAGTGACATCGTCCTGCCGGTCTACCAGAGCCACGATGGCAGCCTCTGGGCCGGAACCGCCCAGGGGGGTCTGGACCGGATCAAGGACGGCAAGGTCACCGTCTACACGTCCAAAGACGGCCTCTCCGGCGATTTCGTGTTCTCGATCTCCGAGGCTCCCGACGGCAGTATCTGGATTGGTACTCGCCAAGGGCTCGACTGTTTGAAGAACGACAAATTCAAGGTGTACACCACTCGCGACGGACTTCCCAACAACATCGTGATCGTAACCTACGTAGACCGGAAGGGCGACCTATGGGTTGGGGGACGCGGGGGACTCGGCCGCTTCAAGGATGGCAAGTTCACTGTCTATACGCTCAAAGATGGTTTATCCAACACTTTTGTAACGTCGATCGAAGAAGATCGCGACGGCGCCCTATGGATCGGCACCGGCGGCGGGGGCCTGAACCGGCTGAAGGACGGTAAATTCACCGTATATTCCACCAAGCAAGGCCTCTCCAGCGACGTGGTTATGACCACTTATCAGGACGGGCAAGGAACCCTGTGGATCGGCACCAATGGTGGTGGTCTGAATCGGCTCGAAGGCGGCAAGTTTACCACTTACACGATGAAGCAGGGGTTGTTTGATGAAGCCATCTCGCGGATTCTGGAGGATGACCAGGGGTACTTGTGGATGAGCTGCAACCGGGGGATCTTCCGCGTCAGCAAGCAACAGCTCAACGATCTTGCCGACGGCAAAGTGGAGAGGATTGATTCGCTTGCCCTCGGCGCCTCCGATGGCATGAAAAGCAAGGAATGCAACGGCGGTTATCAGCCTGCGGGATGGAAGACTCGGGACGGCAGACTCTGCTTTCCCACCATGAAGGGCGTCGCGATTTTTGACCCGGGATCTCGCACCAACACACGCCCTCTCCCGGTGGTGATTGAGAAGGTCCAGGTGCGCGGACGGCTGTTCGACCCTGGTGCGCTGGCCCGCGTCCCTCCCGGCGCCGGACAGTTGGATTTCTACTACACGGCGTTGGGATTCCTTTCCCCCGAGACAATTCGCTTTCAGTATAAGTTGGAAGGATTCGACCCGGATTGGGTGGAGGCTGGAACACGTCGCGTTGCTTACTACACCAACCTCTATCCGGGGCGCTACCGCTTTCGGGTACGGGCTTCGAGTGGTGAAGGCACTTGGTACGAAGCGGGAGCGCCCTGCGAGGTCTACCTGGCCCCGCACTTCTACCAGACTCTCTGGTTCTACATCTTGTGCGGAATCTTCTCTGCGAGCATTCTGGCAGCGGTCCACCGATTGCGTGTTCAGGCTCTGGCCATGCGAGAACGGGAACTCTCGACTCGGGTCGAGGAGCGCACTCAAGAACTGAAAGAGGAAGTGGCCGAGCGCAAGCTGGCGCAATCGGAGCTGCAGAAAGCCAAGGAGTCCGCAGAAGCCGCCAACCGTGCCAAGAGCGAATTCCTGGCCAATATGAGCCACGAGATCCGCACGCCCATGAACGGCGTGCTGGGTATGACCGATCTGGCGCTCAATACCGACTTGACGACCGAGCAGCGTGAGTACCTCGACATGGCCAAGCGGTCCGCCGACAGCCTGTTGTCCGTGATCAACGACATTCTGGATTTCTCCAAGGTCGAGGCGGGCAAACTCGAACTCGAGTCCATCGATTTCAAGCTGCGCGGCAGCCTGGAACCCACCATAAAGACCCTGGCTGTGCGCGCTCAGCAAAAGGGCCTGGAACTGAACTACAAAGTTGAACACGAGGTGCCTGAGCACTTTCGCGGTGATCCCGGCCGTCTGCGCCAAGTTCTGGTCAATTTGTTGGGCAATGCCTTGAAGTTTACCGACAAAGGCGAAGTGAATGTCCGGATCGCAATCGCACCCGAACCGGCAGAACCAATCTCCGCTTGTTTGCACGTCAGCGTGCAGGATACCGGCATCGGGATCAGCGCGGAGAAACAAGCGATCATCTTCGAGTCTTTCACCCAGGCGGACAGCTCCACCGCCCGTCACTACGGGGGCACTGGTCTGGGATTGACCATCTCCAAGCGCCTAGTAGAGATGATGGGCGGCCGCATCTGGGTGGAGAGCGTCCCTGGACACGGCAGTACGTTCCACTTCACGGTGCGGCTGGGCGTGGCGGATCCTGGCGGCTTGGCCGGACCTGCGCTGCCGGCAAGCCTGGCTGACCTTCGCGTATTAGTGGTCGATGACAATGCCACGAACCGACGCATTCTGGAAGAGATTCTCGCTGGTTGGGTTATGCAACCGGCCCTAGCCGAAAATGCCCCCGCGGCACTGAATCGCATGGAATCGGCGCTTGATGCGGGAACGCCTTTTTCGCTGGTGCTTACGGACGCCAATATGCCCGGAATGGACGGATTCGCTCTGGTTGAGGAAATTCGAAAGCATCCGCAGATCTCAAACACCCCGATCATGATGCTGACCTCCGCCGGGCAGCGGGGTGACGCGCTGCGTTGCAACCAGCTCGGCGTCGCCGCTTACCTGACCAAGCCCATAGGCGAATCCGAACTGATGGACGCGATCTTGCGGGTTTTAAGCTCGGACATTCAAAAGAAGGGGCAGGGTTTGGTTACCCGTCACACCTTGCGGGAAGCAAAGAGGTCCCTGCGAGTCCTCTTAGCCGAGGATAACGAAATAAATCAGAAACTGGCGGTCCGTCTGCTCGAGAAAAGAGGACATTCGGTGGCCGTCGTCAACAACGGACGTGAAGCTGTGGAATGGGTAAGCCGGGAAGCCTTCGATGTGGCGCTGATGGACGTGCAGATGCCCGGCATGGATGGATTCGAAGCCACCGCAGAGATTCGTGAGAGGGAGAAACTCTCAGGCCGGCACTTGCCGATCATTGCCATGACCGCTTATAGCATGAGAGGTGACCGCGAGCGCTGCATTACCGCCGGCATGGATAGCTACGTTTCCAAGCCGATTCGGCAGGACGAGCTGTTCCGTGAGATTTACGCCTGGACCCAGCCGCTGGAGCCTGCCCCGCCATCGAACGAGATAGACCGAGACTCTTAATCCAAGCGCAGTGATTCGGACGATTAGGGGGCCGGCAAGCCGTCCCCCTACAGCTCGTAGGGGTAGGGCTTGCCCTACCCGCGGATGGCAACGGAGTAGCGGTACTCCGTCACCCCTTGACAAAAGCCTAGATTACTGGGCCAGCCGGAGGAAAGTGAGCAGGACGGCGAGGGCGAAACCTCGAAGAAATCGCCGGAACAAAGCGAGAATGTTATAGAAAACAAAGAGCCGGCAGGAACTAGTGCGGGCGTCACGCCCGCTGTCACGGGGGTTAAAGCATGAAGGCTAGCGACCTAACTACAGAAGGCGCCACCCTCCAACCGAGCCGGGCGCCTCTGCCTTTACCGATTTAACACTCTCTTAACTCAAGCTTCATATCCGATTCGCTTGGTAGGGCCAGTTTACCCGTGGCCCAGGGTCCGAGTCGTTCGCGGGTCCTTGGTTTCAGCAAGTGACCCCAGTTCCGGTGGGAAGTGTCTTCATCCGCCAGTTTCAATTGAAGGGACCTTATCAGCGGGAGGTGTGGTGTATGTACCACCGACGGAGTTTACTACCGGTACTATTTCTCGGGGCTGTCAGCCTTATTGTGTCACCGATGCTCGGGCAAGTTAAGAACGGCAAGATCGAAGGACGTGTGACGGACAGTACAGGAAGTGTGCTCCAGGGGGCTCAGGTGGAACTGCAGCCGGGCGGAGTCACCGGCGTATCGGACAGCCGAGGCACATTCAGCCTGACTGACCTCGAGCCCGGCACTTACGCGGTGACTGTCTCCTACGTGGGTTTTTCGCGATACACCTCCAAAGTGGGGGTCTCCGCCGGCCAAACGACGGAAGTGGAAGCTGCCCTGACAGTCGCCTCGTCATGTCAGGAAGTTACGGTGACGGCCGCGCCTGAGAACGCGGTGGCTGAGGCCGTCAACATTGAGCGTAGCGCCGACAACATTCTCCAGGTCCTCCCGGCGGCAGTGATTACCAGCCTTCCCAATGCCACAATTGCCAACGCCGCCGGCCGCCTGCCGGGTGTTTCCCTCGAGCGCGATCGAGGCGAAAACAAGTATATTGACGTGCGCGGCACGGCCCCCGAGTTGACCAACACCACCATTGACGGCGTCAATACTCCCTCGCCCGAAGGCGGCGTGCGGCAAGTGAAGCTCGATACCATCCCCGCCGACCTGGTCGCGGCGGTGGTCGTAATCATCAACAACGCGGCTGACCGCGCGACCGTCGAGTTCGAGGGCGCTCCCGCACGCCTTTTGGACGGAACTTCCCTTGCTGATCGGCTAGGGGGCTGCCCTCCTTTGCAGGTTCACAACGGCAGGCTCAGCGGCGACCTCCCCGGACGCACCGCGAGCATCTACGTCCAGGGCGGGAACTGAAGAGGAGCCGGCTATCGAGTCGACGTGCCATTCTTCTGACCTGGGACTCTAGAAACGCGAGCCCAGCGCGGCGTTTCACCAGCAGGGGCGAGGCGGAGCTTCGCCACTTATGCGCCCCCATCCAGCCAAGTGCGCGGCGGAGCCTACAAATTTTTCGCCAAACGAATTCTCTTTGAGGAGCGCCTAACGGAGTGCGAGCGGCGAGGGAGGTTTGGCGTTGTGGCTGTCGTCCTCCCCACGCAGGGAGAGACGCTGCGGTGATTCGATCTTGACCAGCGCGTCGCGATAGCTAAGGGTGAGAATGTAAGGCCTCAATGCAGGGAACCCAAGGACACCAACTACCTGCACACCATAGTAGCGGCTCAGGTTCGAAAGGTCTAACGCCACAACTTCATTCGGAATGAGTTCCTGCCCTGCGACTCGGAAATGCATGGCGGATGACACGAGTTGTCCGGTCGCTGCGCCAGTCCCTGCCACGATCCGTACCTCTGGAGCGAGATGGGCACGTGGCGAGCCTGCAAGCTCACGAGAAATGGCACTGCAAAAGGCGGCGGTATCCAAAACCACGTGCCCGCTTTGCTTTCCGTTTAAGACGGCTGCGACTAACAGCAGGTCTCGTTGTGTGACCCTTCGGCTGGACGGGCTCGCCGGGTCCTGCTCGCCTGGATAGGGAAACAGTCCGAGCGTCTTCTCGGGCAAATTGAGGCGCAACAGGAAATCGGAGAACAGACTTAAAGGAATCACTCCGTCGGCCCCCTCGATTACACTGCCTTCCACCAGGGCGACGCGGCAGTTTCGGAAGCGGACGGGACCGATCTCAACAGTCTCGGCCCACCCCACCCTTGCGGGTCTACTTCCCAAGCCTACCAGTTCCATGTCGGAGCTGGCGGAAATGACTGCGGAACGCGCGGCCTTAGCTCCAATCACGATGGAACCGGCACCGCTGTCCAGAAGCAGTCGCAGAGGAGGCCCACCATTGATGCGTCCATGCAGGAGAACGCCCGCAGGACGGCTCGGGATCGGGTAGAAGGGTTGCAGCTTAAGTTCGTAGGGCTGGTAGGGACTTACAAGCTCGGGAGGAGCATCCGGGGCGAGAATTGAGTTGGCATTGCTTGATCGAAGGCCACCGAGTATCAGCCAGATCGCCAGAAATGTCGCCGCTCCACGAGCCCGCACCGCTTGAACTCCACGTTACAGCAATGTGACAAATATATGACACTGCGGTTAAGAATGAAAGACATTCTTGCTTTCGTGAATACGCCGAATGCCTGCGACGGCGGTTGTTGAGGGCTTTCGCATTCCCTTTGGCTGATCCCGGACAAATTGATCTATTCGGACTGCGGTTTAACACTCTGTTCATGCAGGCTTCACACGCAGTTCATCGAGTGGCCGCAGTCTAGTTGCGCATGCCGTAGCTTATCGTTCCCACCCCATCTCGGCACTCAAGCTGGGCGGAACGTGTTTCTCCATCGTAGTGTGCGCTGGACGCCCACAGTCGGTCAGAGAGCGCCGCGACAGTCAATGTCGCTCTCTATAGCAAGTCTTAGAAACAGGAGGAGTTCTCCGTGAAATTTAAATGGCCCCGGGCAGTTCTTCTCGCTCTATTTGGCTTCGGCTCATTTGTTGGCGTCGCCTTTAGCCAAATCAACAACGCCAACCTCAATGGAACCGTAACGGACCCAAGTGGGGCGAGCGTTCCCAGCGCGGAAGTCGATGTCGTTGCACTCGACACGGGTTTCAAAAGGCAGACGACTACGGGGAGCAGTGGAGTTTACAGCATAAGCAGCCTGCCAACAGGAACTTACGTTCTCACGATCTCTGCCACAGGATTCAGGACCTCCGCGACGACGGGGATCGAGCTTTTCGTTGGTCAGACCCGCACCATCAACGTGCAACTGCTTGTGGGCGCACCCACAACGAAGGTCGAAGTGCAGAGTAAAGTTGCGGCACTCGATTTGAACGACGCCGAGATCTCCTCCGTCGTTCAATCACATCAAGTGGAGAACATCCCCCTTAACGGGCGCGACTGGTCCCTCCTGATGACACTCGCCCCGGGCGCGGTCAACCTCGGCGCCGGCGGCCAGAGGGACCTGCGATTCGTGGGTCGAGGCATCGACGACAGCAATTACACTTACGATGGAGTAGACGCCACGGGTGTCCAGGAGCAAAGCCAGAAGGTGGGAGTGCGCCTGGCGATTTCGCTGGAATCGATCGGGGAATTCCGCGTGAGTTCCTCGGTCTATACCGCAGATCAGGGCGGGTCAGCCGGGGCTATCGTCAGCATCGTATCGAAGACGGGGACGAACGCGTTTCACGGTTCGGCCTTCGATTTCCTTCGCAACGACGTATTCGACGCACGCTCGCCCTTCGATACGAACATCCCGCCCTTCCGCTTGAACCAGTTCGGCGCCAGCCTGGGCGGGCCCATCCAGAAGGACCGCACTTTCTTCTTCACGGATTACGAAGGGATCCGGCAGCGCCTGGATACGACCGTGATTGGGTTTGTGCCGAATGCCGCATTTCGGGCCAGTGTGACCAATCCCGTTCTGCAACCCTTCCTTGCCCAGTGGCCGAACACGGGGCTGTTGGTCCCCGTCGGTGACGGCATTACCAACGAATGGGTTCAACCGCAGAGTGACAACATCCGCGAAGACAGCGGGATGTTCCGTTTGGATCATATCTTCACCGATCGAACCTCCATCTTCGCCCGGCTGAACATCGACGACGCCAACACCACCGATCCGTTAGACACCCTGGGCGGCCTCGATAACCCTCTGATTCGCCCCTCTAATTATGTGGTCCAGTTAACGCACACTTTTTCGCCGACCGTCATTAACGAGCTCCGCGGGGGAATCAACCGCTCCGCCTTGCACCACTACCAGAATGGAACGTGTCCTCAATCGACCGCCAACGGCCTGCCAGGTACCATCTGCGCGGACGTGAGCGGCCCCTTCGATGGTCCCAGCGATAGCCAACTTGACACGGAAGTCGGCACGACGATTGATGGCTACGACGACCTGACCATTGTTCGAGGCCGGCACACCATTAAGATGGGGATCGGTGTGGAGCGCCACCGCCTGAACAATTCGGACGAAAGTATCGCGAACGGGGACCTCTCCTACGACACAACGGACGATTTCCTGAACAACGTTGTTGACAGCTATTCCTACGTCGGGCCGTTGACCCTCGGAGGCGAGCGGCGGACTTACATCATGCCCTACGTGCAAGATACGTTCAAAGTGCGGCCTAATCTCACCCTCAATTACGGATTGCGCTACGAGCATTACTCGGTCTTGAAGGAGGCGTTTGGCCGGCAGGCCGTGGTGAAGGTTTCGTGCGGAGGCTTTTGCCCTACGGGCACGCCGCTGTATTCGCCCTACTACAAGGACTTCGGGCCTCGCCTGGGCTTGGCATGGGCGCCTGGGGGAGATGCAGGAAAAACGGTCATCCGTACCGGGTTCGGGATGTACTTTTCGCCGAACCAGATGGACGACTTCACCGACGGGCACGAGAGTACGGACCAACGGTTTGCTGTTTCATCAGCGGATGTGTCAAACCTCGCGTGGCCAATTCTCCCGGCCCTGCTTCCTGCCCCGTTATACTCGCCCAAGGCGTGGGATCCGAACCGCAAGGACGGATACTTCGAAAACTGGGATTTCACGGTCGAGCGGATGCTTCCGGGCAACTTCATAGGCCAGATTGCTTACGACGGCAGCGCGGGCCATAGGCTGTTCGGCAAATTACAGGCCAATGTCATCGATCCTTTAACGGGCGAGCGCCCCATACCCACCTTTGGCCAGTATGGCTATAAAAACAACCTCGGCAACAGCAACTTCCACTCGCTTCAGGTATCCTTGCAGCGTCATCTCACCAGTGGATGGCTCTGGGGGACGCAGTACATGTGGTCGCACGGTTTAGCTGACGAAGGGTTCGGAGCGGGCGACACCACGAATATTGAAAACGTGTCGTGTATCAAATGTGACTATAGCAGCTCGGACATCGACATTCGCCAATCCCTCTCGATCAATTCGGTCTACGAGCTTCCGTTTGGACGCGGCAAGCATTTCTTAAGCGGGGGAGGCGTGGCCGGGAAGGTGCTGGGCGGCTGGCAACTGAGCGGCATTGCCTCTGCAATGAGCGGCCGTCCGATCGACATCGAGATAGACCGGAAGGCGTCGGCCGTGCCCGACGGCAACAAGAAAGCTCAGCGGCCGGACTTTATCCCCGGCATGTCCCTTTACCCGGCCGGCAAAAACATCAACAACTGGTTCAATCCAGCGGCCTTCGCGACACCGGCCAAAGACACCTGGGGAAACCTGGGACGCAACATGGGACGTGGACCCGGGTATTATGAAATCGACACGGCGATCGAGAAGGCAATTCCCCTTACCGAACAGTTGAAATTGGAGTTCCGAGCCGAGGCGTTTAATCTCCTCAACCATCCCATATACGGCGATCCTGATTCCGACGTCTCGGATGGGCCCGGCGAGTTCGGGGTCATCACACCCAACTCAACTCCGGCGCCACTGGCATCGGTTCGTCGCGTCGCCTTCAGTTCATGCTGCGCCTGGAGTTCTGAGCGGTGAAGTTGCGTCCTTGCGACAGAGCCGCGAGCGCGACTGAGCGTTACGGTCGCGGCTCCGCGCCCCGCAGGAAAAGCAAAACGGCAAGATGTCTAAATGGAGTCTCCACGTCGACTTCAAACGCCTCCGAACATTACTTCTGTTCGCGGCGATGTCGATGGCCGGGGCTGGCCTATTAGTCGCCGGCGCCGGCCCGCCTTCGCAATTGCGTTACGTTGTCATCATCACCCGCCACGGGGTGCGCTCACCCACTTGGAACATTGACCGCCTGAACCAGTACTCAACCGCGCCTTGGCCGGCCTGGAGCGTTCCGCCGGGCAACCTGACGCCGCATGGTCGAGCCCTCATGCTGCTTATGGGGAGTTACTACCGTGAGTGGTTGATGAGTGCGGGATTGCTTCACCAACAGGGTTGCGCTGACGCCCGCCGGGTCTATGTTTATGCGGATAGCGATCAGCGAACCCTCGAGACCGGCAAAGCTCTGGCGGAGACGGTGCTGCCAGGGTGCACTGTTGAGGTTCACTCGCAAACGCCCGGCAGCAAAGACCCGCTTTTCGACCCGCTGGAAACAGGTCTCGCAAAGCCGGATTGGCAACTCGCCGCACAGGCGGTGCGCGAGCGTCTGTCAGACCCATCCGGCGGCTTCCGGGACTTGCATCGCTTCGCCTTTGAAACTCTCGAGTCCTTGCTCGCGGGAGAAGGAAGCGCGTCGCAAAATAGGCTCGAACCTCCGGATGAGATCACGGTTTCCGTAACGAGCAAGGGCGTCCAACTCAACGAGCCGTGGGGCGTCGCGTCAACGCTTGGCGAGGATCTACTCCTCGAATACACGGAAGGCATGCAGGGTGGGGATCTGGGCTGGGGCCGCCTCGACGCGGATGCGCTGTTTCGGATTCTGGAGTTGCACGCGGTGTACGCTGACTTGATGCGGCGGACTTCCTACCTTGCCCGTGCCAGGGGATCCAATCTGCTCTATCACGTTCTGCAGTCGATGCAGCAGGCAGCCACCGGCAAGGCCACCACAGGGGCGTTGGACCGTTCGGGAAATGCCGTCTTGATCGTCTCGGGCCACGATACCAACCTGTCAAACCTATCAGGCATGCTGGGGCTCTCCTGGCGCCTGCCGGGCTATCAGGCGGATGATACGCCACCCGGCGGCGCGCTCGTGTTTTCAATTTGGCAGGAGCCCGGCGCCGCGAAATACTTCGTGCGCTCGCAGTACCTTGCCCAGACCCTTGAACAGATGCGAGGCGCGACTCCGCTCAGCCTGTCCGCACCGCCTGCGAAGGAAGACCTGTCGATTCCGGGGTGCGATTCCGCGACTTCGGCTTCCGGCTGCCCTTGGGATACTTTTAGCAAGGCAATCGAGCGAGCCATCGATCACCGGTTCGTCTCGATGCTACCACAAGCCAATTGAGCTAAGCGCGCTCGATGTGCCGCCTGCGCGGCACTACCACGCCGCCAGGCCATTTCAACCGCAGGCCAGCGATCGAGAAAACCCAATCTTACTCTCACGCCGCCGCAGCCGACGTTACTATTAGCAGTCCGTCCAGCGAGTCGGTGGTGGTGTCCAAGTGTGCCCAGCGTCCTTGTGTTGGAAAATGAGCCGTTGCGTGCTACTATCCGCGCGGGTTCCGGATAGGGTGCGTCCCGCCCGCAAACAAACTCGGCGCTCTGCGCCGGTTTGCGGACTGTGCCGGCGATCAGCTTATCGGATGGCGCCCAGTTGTAGGTCGAGACGCTTGCCACGCGGCCGGAGGCTAAGGCTCTTGCACGAATTCGAGAGGTCTATGCTGCCGCCCGCGCGGAACTGCACCACCACATGCACCAGCACGGCGTGCCCGATTAGCGCCAACGAGATCAGACTATGCAAAGGAAAATGTCGTTATGAAAAAACGCAGCGCTACTTTCATCGCTCTCATGCTCAGCTTAGGGGTCCTCGGAACACTGTCGGCCGCCCAGGGCGACGGCCTCCGAGCACAGGATTCACCGTCCGCCGAGAGCTACTACCCGCCATCCGAGTTAGCGGGCGGTTGGCGGCGCTGTAAGACGGACGAGGAAGTCCGCAGGCTGGGCGGTATGGATCCCGAGAAGCTTGCCAGGGTCGGCCGCATGAATCTTACCTTTTACGGAGGCCCTTGGCAGATCTTAGTGATCCGGCACGGCTACTTGGTGCGTGAATGGATGGGAGCCAACGCCATGCCGCAGACAACTTTCGATCTCTGGTCGTGCACGAAATCGGCCACCGGCGTTGCATTCGGTTTACTCTTCGACGACAGCCGCCACCACCGGCTTCCCCACGATGCGCAGATTGACCTCGACACCCCAGCCTATCCGCTCATCCCAGAAGGCTCACCGTCGAGCGATCCTGCCAAAGAAAAGATCAAGCTCCGCCACCTCTTGAGCATGACCTCGGGCATCCCCGGCGAAGACCACGGCATTGAAGGATTCGAGGTCCGCGACGGGGGAGGCGAATTCGAAATCGCTTTAGGGCGGGAGCCGAACCGCTTTGGCGAGTCGGCAGCGCGGCTGTATGCGGCCCCTGGCGAGGCATGGGATTACTCCGATGCCGCCTTTGCGCATCTCTCCCTGATCTTCTTCCATGTCACCGGTCAGGAGATCGCTGACGTTATGAAGGCGCGGGTCTTCCAGCCCATCGGCATAGTGAACGGTGGTTGGGACCTGGAGGGTGGTGGCGGGAACCTCGGCCCGCACACCAACCCGCACAGCGGACTCCATCTCTCCGCCCGCGACTTCGCCCGTCTCGGCTATCTCTTGCTGCACGGCGGCGTGTGGCAGGGCAAACAGATCGTTCCGAAATGGTGGGTCGATCTCGCGACGCGCAGCTCACAGAACATCAACCCGGATTACGGATTCACTTTTTGGGTGAATACCGCCGGCACGCTCTGGCCTCATGCTCCCAAAGACGCTTTCGCGATGATGGGCTTTGCCACCAATCGCTGCTTCGTGGTGCCGTCACTCGATATGGTGGTGGTGCGGACCGCCTTCGACCCGCAGCCCATCGGCCCCGTGGATGTGCCCTTGCAGAGCATCCTCGATACCATCGTCAAATAGCCAGCCGGAGCGAATTCCGCCAGGCCGTGCTTCAAAACAAAAAGACTCGGACTGGCGAGGAGAGAACCAGTCCGAGTCGAAGGCGGCCCTAGTTGGGGTTCGTCTTGGGCCGCGGGTTGAAGTCGCTGGGAATCGGGTTGCTGATGCCTTGCGCGCGATCGGTGGTGGTGATTCCGAGATACGCACAGCCACCAGTGCCCCATGCCGAGGGCAGAGTTGTGATCATCGATTCAGGCACCGTTACGTAGGATGGCGGCAATGGAGCGGCCGCTCCGCTCAGTCGGGCAGGACTGAAAGCGTCCGTCAGGTCCGAGATCCCTTGCACAAACAGATCCTCTGGCCCCAAATCAGCTTGTCCGAATTCCCGCTCGCCTAGCACGCGCCCTTTGATTTCGTCCGGGAGCAGTGCGAGCCGGATCAGGTTAAACGTGATGTCCACGAATTTAACCACGGAGGATTGGCTGCCCTGGTCGTGAGAAACGTAGTTGGTCTTCGCGTACGGCGAAATCACTATGAACGGTACGCGCGGTCCATTGCTGATCAGCGAGTTATCCGGGCCGAATCGCCGAATCGGCGGTTGAACGTGGTCGTAGTCGCCCTCGGAGTCGTCCCAGGTGATGATGATCGCGCATTGGGACCAGTAAGGGCTCCCGGCGATCTTATTGATGGCCTCGGCCACCATCGCTTCGCTGATCTGGGCGTCCGAATAAGCCGGGTGGTCGTCGTCACCGAGGAAGTTCTTCTGCACTTTCGAATCAGGGTCAGTAGGCGCCAGGTTGAAGAGGTTCGTATAACCGCCCTTGACGAAAAACAGGCCGCCCTGCGTCGGAAGGGTCTTGTTATCGAGCGCACTGAAGAAATCGCCCAGCCCGTGAAGTTGCTGGCGCATTTTAGGGTTGTTTGCGATATAGCCAAAGTACTGCGGCCCGTTGTGATGCGTAATGTAAGACGCGTGCGTCCCATCGGCGTCCACCGCATCGGAGTCCGTGGGTTCTTTGTCGTAGCCCTCTTCATACCAGCCGAAAGGTACGGACGCCTTGCGCAGGTCGGTGATGACTTTGACGTCGTCTTTCACGTCATCGAGGTCGTCGTCCGGATCGGTGTCCGACTTCACGATCTTCCCCAGATTCCCACCCGCCAGCGTTAAGGGCAGCGTCGCGTAGGTGAGGTTAATCTGAGTGCCGTAGCCGGGGTAATCGCCGGGATTCACCGGCATTTTATTCACTGCCGGCGTGGGATCGGAGGGCGAGCCCCAGAAGGGGTCGTCGTCGTTCAAGACAGGCACGCCCGGATCGGATGAGCCGTTATCCGTATAGCCTTCGAGCGGATGCAGAGCCCACTGCGTTTGGCCCGCCTGAGCGCCGATAATCGCCAGATTACCGGGCGTGGAGGGTCCCGTCATGGTTTGGAAGATGTTGTCGAAGAGAACAAACTCGTCCGCGTATGCCCAAAGCAGCGGAATAGTGTCGCAATCCTCATAAGCCATCGCGAGTTCGCCCATTTGCTTCGCTTTAAGGCTGGGAGTGGGAGTGGAGTCGGAGGGAGTCCAATACTTGAGTTCTTCGACGGAGGCGAATTGGTCCATCAAAGGAACATCGTTTTGGAGGTCCATCTTTGCCACGATGCGCGGGTGCGAATGATCGATATCGTCGGTATCGGCAGCATAGCACGTGGAGGGCGAAACCGTGCCATTGACGATCGAGTGGGGGCAAGTGTCGCTCGGACCGATGCGGAACGGGCTGATGGCGATCGTCTTGCCGTTGGTATCCACCAGGTTCTGAGTAAAGCCGGGCGTCTGTGCAGCCCCTTGGCTGAAGAGTCCGTTGGCGCCGGGGTAGGTTCCAAAGTACGAGTCGAAAGATCGGTTCTCTTGGTACATGACGAAAACGTACTTGATTTTCCCCTGGACCAAAGCGAGCAGTTGGCTGTACGAAAGATTGGGCTCCGCTTTGGGCGGGATGTAGTATTTGTTGACGAGATCGCGATGGCTGTTGCGGTGCTCTTGCGCCCGCAACATTACCATGGGTTGCAACATAAACAACCCCGCGATCGCGACGGCGATTCTCTGCCTTATTCTTAGAGTCATGAGCCACCTCGTTTTGTGATTTGAAAGTGTCATGCCGGCAAGCCACAATCCTGGACTGCAAGGACAGGCGCCTGAGTACGGAATTGCAAATCAACATGGGCGCGGGCACGGCCGCAGAAGCCACGCAGGCTAACGGCGAACCGCCGCTTGCCCTACAGTGGTTCTACTCGGGGGGCGTGACAGTTGTGTGAAGAAGTCTTAAAGAGTGTGTGAATCCGTGCGGTGCGTCATGGAGTGCGGCAGCGAAGCTGCCGCCTTGGACCTCGAGCGAGCGGCGGTAGCTGGCGCTACCGCACACCAAAATGCGTTCGGCATAAGCATTCTTGAGGACTGGGTCGAGTGAGCGTCTATGGCGCGGCAGACACCAGCGCCGCCGGCCGATCAAAGGTCATTTCAATGTTTGTATAGCGCGGCAGGGCTACGTCCCGTCCATGGCGCGTGAGCATATAGACTCCGGAAAAGACCGCCGCCACAATTCGGGCGCTGCCCGCCGTCGATGCGTCCGTAGCGGTCGAGACCAAAGCCTCGGCGATAATCTGGAACGAGTCATCTGCGACCTTGGAAATCCCTCCGGTCACCCCGAGATCAATAAGAAGACGTGCCTTGCCCGGCCTTGCGCCCATCAAGCCACCCTCTGCATTCATCCGCAGTCCGGAAGTACGATCGACCACGACACCCGAGGGCGAAGCCGAGATGGCAGTTTTCGATCCTGTGGGAAGGGTCAACTCTGTGAACGACAAGGACAGGGACCCGGGACGGCAGAGGCGGCGGGGCGCAACGCTCCGGACGACTTTTCCCCGTACCAGCAAGCCTTCCGGAAGGACCACTCCGGAGCTCAGGGACACTGGCTCCGCCAAACGCGACATAAACGTGTCGCCCGTGCGGCTCTTCGAGGCGCGCAGATCACCGAGAAGCCTTACATGAGCAACGGTCCCGACGGTGACGCCATCCTGTGCTGTGGCCGGAATAGGCGCGAAGCCACCAGACCGCGCCTCCTCATCGGTGGGCCGCCCAAGTTCAAGCACGAGCGTTGGATTGATACCCGGCTTGTGCTTACCCCCAGGCAACCGGCTCGCCCTCGATTTCCGAGATTCTGTCTTGGCGGTCAATTCCACCTCGTGCGTGGCGGACACGAAGGTGAGCGAATACGGCCGCTTCGACCCGTCCGGTAGATGCACCGTGGCCGCAAGCGTGGATGGGCAGCGAGTTCGCCTTCGGGCGAACAGTCGCACCACCCACGGCCAACGGTCGCTGGGTGCTCGTCGCCGGCTCTCGATGCTGGAAACGGTCAACTCAATCGGGCTGCCCGAGGGTATCAGCTCACGTTCGCCCGAATACACTCCGTTCTTGACCTCTCCCTGCAATCTGTCGCCCAGCTTGAGACGTGAAAGTTTCGGTGTCCCGTTCGGTTGTACTTCCACAATGAGCGGTCCCTGATCACTCGTCGGGTCCTGGGCGGCGCCCGCCAGCGGGATGCCGGCGCTCATGGCCAGAATAGCTGTCAAAATGAAAAACGCAGTCTTCATCATCGAGAAACCTCGCTGCCCGCTAGCGTGCCGGTCCGCCCGCCCTGGATTTCGAACCAGCGTCAGTTTGACCTGCAGAAGAACCTGAGCACGAATGTTGCCCCCTATAGGTTACACCAAGGTTAGGGTTGAGTGAAATCCACGCGAATGGCTGGCCCCTCTGTGCCGAAGGCACCTTGGAATGCGGCGGCTTGACGCCGCCTTTTATTAGGATCGATACTAAACTCCCAGCGTGGGGAGCAGCCTGACTGGCTCGCTGGTCGGTATGAACATCGAAACTGCAAGGCGGCGTCAGGCCGCCGCACTCCAAAGGAGAACCCGTGCCTGACTGGCCTCACAGTCCGGTTCATCGCCTCACCGAGGCGGGAGCCTACATGGTGACCTGTGGGACTTATCTCAAGGCGCACCATTTTCGCGCCCGCGAGCGATTGGCGATGCTGTGCGAAGCCCTTCTGGGTGGGGCGGCGAAGTACGGGTGGAATCTTCAGGCTTGGGCGGTCTTCTCCAATCACTACCACTTCGTTGCGCTTTCACCCGCCGATGCCGGAAACCTGCGAACCTTTTTGAACGAACTCCATTCCCAGGCTTCGGGTGCCGTTAATCGGGAGGACGGCGCCCCGGGGCGCCAAGTCTGGTATCAGTACTGGGACACCCATCTCACCTTCGAGCGATCCTATTTTGCGCGCCTGAGTTACGTGCACCGCAACGCGGTTCACCACGGGCTGGTCAAGGAGCCGTGCTCGTACCCCTGGTGCTCGGCCAGTTGGTTCCAGCGCCGCGCAGCCACTTCGTTTTACACCACCATCATGAAATTCGGAATTGAGCGCCTGAAGCTGCCTGACGATTTCAAGGTTGAATGGTCGCCCGACTAACCGTGCCGAGGGCACCTTGGAGTGTCCGTCGGCTGACGGACTTGACGCCGCCTTCCTTCCGAGGTTCATACCGGACTCCCGACCTGGGGAACGGCCCTGACTGGCTCGCTGGTCGGTATGAACATCGAGACTGCAAGGCGGCGTCAAGCCGCCGCACTCCAAGGCGCTTCGCGCTTCAGGGGCCCGGCTTCAGGGCATTGTCAATGTCAGCGATCAGCTTGAGGGTTTCCAGGACGGCATCCTTCGCGCCCTCACCGTAGGTTTCGTACTTGCGCAGGGCGGCCAGGGCGTACTCCTTGGCGTCGGGGAAGCGGTCTCCGAGTGCGAGGGCACGGGCGACGTTGTACTGTGTTTGAGCCGCGCCGTATAGGTTGCCTTGCGCTTCGTCGTGCCCGATGCTCTGGCGATAGTGCTCCAGGGCTTGGTCCAAATCACCTGCGGCATCGTAAATGTTGCCAAGCAGGTTGTGCATCACCGCTAACGAGCTGATCGCGTTTTCCGGGGTGAGCCGAAGGGCCTGATTGTACAAACCGAGGGCACGCTGGAGGTACTTCGCCAGTTCCGCCGCGGGCTTGCCAGCCCCTCGCGCGTCCTTAAAACGCTCATAGGCCACGTTTCCAAGCTGGCTAAGGCACTTGGCTCGACCCAGAGTATCACCCTCCGAGCGTAGCTCAAGGCTACGCTGGCACCAGCGCTCAGCCTCTGCCAAGTCACAGATCTCTGCCAAGTCCTTGTGGGCCGTGCCCAGGTTAAAGGCACTGGTTGCAGCGCCGGGCCGGTCGACAATCCGCAGGGCCAGTTCATAACTTTCTCGATAGGATTCGACACATGTCGTTTGGCCTATTTCGCGTTGAATCTGCCCCAGTTCGTGGGCCGAAACGGCCAGGGTCCGAATAGCATTGCGTTGAACGTCGTCCAACTTTTCTGGAGAAATTGCCAGAGCCGCTGAGGCGCGTTCGCGGTCCCATTTGACGCAAATGCGCTGTAGCCGCTCCGCCTTTTCCCACTGCCGGACCTGCTCCGCAAGCCGGACCCGGTATTCAGTAACCAGACCCCACTCATCCTCCTGTCCAGGAAGCGGCGCGTCCGTCGCAGGATCAACGAACTCTAGAACGATTTCGTCGACCAGGCGCGCCCACTCAGCCCTGCGGCCCGTGTGCTCGTGGAGCTGGCGAAGACCCTGCATCGTGGAAATCACGCCCCCCCACAAGCCGCGAGAACGAGCCAGCTCGCGAGCATGGAGCAGATTGGGTTCTTCGGCCTCAAGTACATTAATCACATCCCGCCGCCCATCCGCGTACGCGTTGTGATAGTAGTCTCCCAACGCACCTATCGCTTCCACATAGGCACGGATGGCGCGCTCCTCCGACTTCCCATAATACTCGTCGAACAGCTTCTTGAAGAACCAGGGCAGCGCCGGATGGATGGAATAATAGCCGTCTCCGTGTCCGGTCAGCAGGCCCACCTCTGCCGCGCGGTCGAGCAAGGCAATGCCCGATTCGCGCATCAGGCCACGCACTTCGGCCAAGCACGAATCGCCCTCGGGATCACCCATCGCACGCAACGCATCGACATCTACAAAGCCCTGGAACAGGTGCAGCAGCGCCAGTTGCTTTCGCTCCGGCTCGCCGAAGGCATGCTCGAAGCCGTAGTTGAGCGAAGCGGCGAGCGAACGGGTGCGGCCTTCACCTTCTTCATCCTTGATCTGGGCCTCGCCGGCGCGCAGCTTGCGCACGAATTCCTCAATTTGGGCCTTCGTTCTTAACCCGTCGCGCAACGCTTGCCCCACCAGCGCCGTAATGGTCATGGGGTTGCCCTGCGTAAAGCGGAGCAGGGGCTGCCAGTCTTCGATTCCGTTGAGCCGCCGCCCCGCCTTCTCCGCCAAGGCACGAGCCAACTGTACCCTTTCCATGAAAGGCATGGGCGGGACAGGGATACGCGCCGGCAGATTGTGCAGCCACGCCTGCTCGTCGCGCCGCGAGGTGAGCAGGAATTTCGCCTTGGTCTCGCACGCCGCCCGGAGAAAGTCCGCAAGTTCGCCCTGCTCTTCCTGGCTCCATTTTGAAGCGGTCCCCTTGGGGAAGCCTGCCACCGGCTCGACGTTATCCCAAATCCACAGCAACGGGATTTGCTGCATCACCTGGAGAGCCGCCTCGCGGCGCTCGGAGTCATCGTGTGCGAGCCAGTTGAAGCCCGCCTGCTCCAATTCACGATTGAACATTTGCCCAAAAGAATCGAGCCCCCGCTCCAGAGGTTTGTATTGCTCGAAGGAAGTGAACAGCACCGGCCCCTCGAGGCCGCCGGTCAGCGTATACCAGCGCGCGAACTCGGCGGCGGTGGTGGTCTTGCCGCTGCCCGCGTAGGCGTGGAGCAGAACCACATGCTGGGAATCAAAGGCGCGGTCGAGCTCGTAGAGGGTTTCATCGCGGCCGAAGAAGCCCGCGTCGGGCGGCTTGGGAAGATCCTTGTCAAGCGTGCCGCGCCCGGGAGCGGCCTCGCCCTTGCCCAGGGAAATCTTGAGTGCGGGGGCTCCGGCGCGCTTGCGAAACAAGCTGACGGGAGCGGCCTCGAAAGCCACTGGCACCGGCCAATCCTCGAGGCGCAGGGGATCAAAGGCAATCGAGCGCAGCGGCTGAGCCACCAGTTGCTTGCGGCCAAAGGTGACGGCCTCACCGAGAGCCTGACCACGGACCAAAGCATCATAAACGTCGGCCACGAAATGCGCCGCGGTTTCGACATAGACGTTGTAGCGCATGGCGACGACGCCCGCCACGCCTGCGTCCACGATCTCCTGCGCGAGCGACCCAAAGGCCCGCGCTTCGGCATGGGGATTGGGTGCGCTCGCCACCTGCACGGGCGCCGCGGGGGGATCAGCGTGCGCCGAGCGGCAGGCATTCAGAATCAGCACGGGCACCTTGGCCTCGGCCAGCAGGCCGCCCAGCGCGGTCCCGCCCACCGGCTCGAAGTTGCGATCGAGCGCGGGATTCTCAAACATCAGGTAGCCGTGTTCCCCGGGGCGGTGATCATCTTCGCCGTAACCGCCGTGGCCATCAAAATGGACCACGTGATAGGGCTCATCCCGGTCTTTGGCCTCGCGAAGCTTGCGAGCCAACTGCTCGAAAGTGGGCGGGCGCAGCAACTCCAACCGAACTGCCTCGGGATCGGCGCCGCTCAGGCCCTTGAGCAGGCGGCTGGCGACGGAGCGGAAAGGAACATCGTCACCGCGATTGGGCCGGCAGATTACCAACAGAATGCGGATGGGGCCGGATACTTTCTTTGGCAAGTACGGGGGCAGCGCGGCCTGGGAACTCGCACGCACGAAGGCCTTTGCCCTGAGCGCTAGCGGCATGTCCGTCTTCGGGTCGCGAAGCAATTCCCAGGGGATGGCTGTGGCGTCGCGCACGCCTGTCGAGATCTCGACACGCGTATCCGCGAGTTTGGCGCGCGCCGTGGCCAAGAGGTCGCGGGCATCGTCACTCGATTGAAAGATGCGGCTGAAAAGGTCGCGGCCGATTTCCGCTACCCGCGCTTCGATGCGCGCCGCAATCTTCGGCGCCGGGTCGAGCGGGTATTGCAGGTAATCTTCGAGATACCAACGCAAATCTTCCCGGTCCTGCTCGCTTACGGCAAAAGCAAACTGCGAAACCGCGGTCCGGCGAGGGGAGCCTTCATCCTCAAAGGCAATTTCCACTCGGTAGCGGCCGTCACCGTCGGCAAATTGCGTGAGGCGCAGAATGGGCATGGGTTACCCCGTTCAGGAGTGTAGCGGCAGATGGAAGGTTAACACAATTGCCTGGACTGGCGCAGAGCGAAGCTCTGCGGTCTCCGTTCGGGCAAGGCAACTCCTCATCTCGCAGGGCTTCGCTTTTCACGGAATGGACTTGTTGTCTCCCCCACATTTTTCGCTTGACAAATGCCGCAGCATAGGCTAGAGTGTAGGAGGTTGTGCCCTGCCGGTTAAGTTATGCTGGGAAGTCTGCTTAAGTCTTCGTCCGTCGTCCCTGCCTGTGCTTCCTGCCCCGTATTTCCAAGGTTGTCTGTCTCAGGGTTTGACTACACCACCTCAAACCGAAAATCTGGTCTTTCCCGCGAAGGCGGGAATCGACAGGGGCGGGTGCCAGTCCCTCGGCCTTCGCGGAGGACAAGCTTCGCGGGGGCGACCGCACCGGGCACTCACATTCCTATGGGCGGTCCGTGGGCCGGAGACCGCCAGGAACGGGGGGAGAGTGCGCGAGAAAACACGAGAAATAATACGAACGAAGCCAGTATGTTATTGAAAACGCAGGATGGCAATTGCAAAACCAACTAAAACGAACTGAAAAAGCTCCCAACTTTGAGGGTCGAATGTGCAGATCGAACCCAAAAAGTGAGCTTTCCTGTAAAGCACGCATCCAGGCGGAAGCGTTGTGCCCGGGAATCCCGAAGGGGTTGGAAGTGGCCATTGTTCGGAGACGGGCAGGATCGCGAGAAAACACGAAAAACAATACGAACGAAGCCAGTATGGTATTGAAAACACAGGATGGCAATTGCAAAACGAACTAAAACGAACTGAAAAAACCGCCAACTTTGAGGGTCAGTTGCGCAGATCGAACCTAATAAGTGAGCTTAGAACCATCTCGTGCGCTTTGCTGTTGCTGGCGGCGTTCGGGGGCGGCCTTCGCGCCCAATCGGATCGAATCGTCGTGCGCCCGAAGGATACGGGCGCCGCCCTCGTCAATCCCGGCATGGGGTGGATGTTCCACCATTACGACAACGATCTTCGACATTACACGGTGGACCTGGCGCCCTCGGACACGGTGCCCGAATTCCCTGGCGTCAGTTCCGTCTACATGCGCCTGGACTGGTCCGACCTCGAGCCCGAAGAAGGCAAGTTCAACTGGCCCCTCGTGGACACGCCCATGCAGAAATGGGTGGAGGCGGGCAAGACCGTGGCTTTCCGGTTTTGCACCTCGGAGGCCGAGGAGGCAGAACCTTACGCCACTCCCCGCTGGGTGGAAAAGGCAGGAGCCAAGGGATACCACCTGATCGCCGAGGGGAAAATCGCGCCGGACGGCCCCATGTGGGAGCCGGATTTCGACGACCCGATTTTTCTCCAAAAGCTGGACAACTTCCTGGCCGCCGCGGCGGCGCGGTACGACGGCAATCCGCACGTGGCGTTCATTGACGTGGGCTCGTTCGGAGTCTGGGGCGAAGGCCACACCGTGGCCAGCACCCGGATTCCCTATTCGCTTGCCACCCTTCGACGCCATATTGATCTGTACAAGAAAAACTTCAAGCATACGCTTCTGGTCGCGAACGACGATTTTATGATCCAGGGCCGCGGCATCGAGACGCTGGGCTACGCTCGCGACGAGGGGCTCGGCTTGAGAGACGACAGCATTCTGGTGGAACCTGGCGAACACGCTTATTACCACGCCTACCTGGCCTACAATTTCTGGCCGCGCGTTCCCGTGATTCTGGAATCGGAGCATTACGGAGATTCGAAAAAGAAAGGAGCCTGGGGCGACGGACACCTGTTCTTGCAGGCCATCGAGGACTACCATGCCAGTTACGCCACGGTGCACTGGTATCCGCGGGAGTTCCTGGCGGACAACCGCCCACTGATCGACAGGATCAACCTGCGCCTCGGCTACCGGCTGCAACTGACGGAGGCCTCCTGGCCGGCGGAGGCTCAAGCAGCAGAGCCCATAAATATAGGCTACTCATGGCGCAATGCCGGCGTGGCGCCTTGCCTCCCGGGCGGGCATCCTACCCTCACTCTCAAAGATGAGAAGCAAGGGATCGCCGGCGTATTTGTTGACCAGGACTTCGATGTCCGCGAATTGCCGGTGGGGCCGCCGGGCCAGGCGATGATCATTTCCCGGAGAGAATTCGGTCAAGCGCTGGAAGAGAATGATCAGCCGCGACTCGCTTATACGCTGCCTCCGGCTCACATTTTGAAACCCGGCAAGTACGGCGTCTATATCTCCGTGGGAACCGCCACCGGCGAACCGGTGATCGCGCTTCCCTTGCCCGATGACGACGGGCACCGGCGCTACCGCCTGGGATCGATTCTGGTCGTGGGCGGCAAATAACCCGCCAAATCCGCAGGTCCCCACTCGCCTGCCGCACCGCTTCTTTGCGGAGCTGTTGTAGAATGTCAAATGCTCTAGCGCGCTTGATCTCTTCGTGACTTGGTGGTGAGACGCGATGGATCTACGGGACAGCCGCAGCAACGCCCGCAATGCTGTCGCGGCCGGTTTTCTCGGCTGGACGCTCGACGCGTTTGACTTCTTCGTGGTGGTGTTCGTTCTCTCCGCCGTGGCCAAGAACTTTGGCCGCTCGATCCCTGCTCTCGCCTTGACTCTCACGATCACGCTGGCGATGCGCCCGGTGGGCGCTTTCGTTTTCGGACTGTTGGCCGATCGTTACGGCCGTCGTATCGTGCTCCTGGCCAACGTCGCGTTTTTCACTCTGATGGAGGTGATGTCCGGGCTGGCGCAGAACTACACGCAATTCTTTCTGCTCCGCCTGCTCTATGGAATCGGCATGGGCGGCAACTGGGGCGTGGGCGCATCGCTCGCCATGGAGTCGGCGCCGCCCAAGTGGAGAGGCCTTCTTTCCGGGCTGCTCCAGGAGGGTTACGCGCTCGGCAACATACTGGCCGCAATCGCTTACTATACCGTCTTTCCGCGCTGGGGTTGGCGCACGATGTTCTTCGTGGGGGCCGCGCCGGGATTGCTGACCATGCTGATTTGCCTGCGGGTCAAAGATCCCCAGGCATGGCAAGAGTCGCGCACCGACTGGTCCACTTACCGGCGCGCCATTTTCAAAAACTCGCGGCTGTTCTTCTATCTGGTCGCCCTGATGGCGGCCATGAATTTCATCTCGCACGGCACGCAGGATTTGTACCCCACCTTTCTGCAGCGCCAGCGCCACTTCGATGTCAGCGCCACGGCGCTAATTACCGGCATCTCGATGCTGGGCGCGATACTGGGCGGCCTTACCTTTGGCCACTTCTCCGACAGCAAGGGAAGGCGGCGTGCAATGGTCTGGGCGGAATCGCTCGGTTTGGCTGCCGTACCTTTATGGATCATGGCGCCGAGCAAACCGCTGATCATATTGGGCGCGTTCATCATGCAGTTTATGGTGCAAGGCGCCTGGGGCGTGATTCCTGCGCACATCAATGAGCTGTCGCCGCCGCAACTTCGGGGATTCTTCCCCGGCTTCGCCTACCAACTCGGAGTACTAGTTGCGTCGTCCATCGGCTACATCGAGTCCGTACTCGGCGAACACTTCAGCTACACAATATCCATGGGAAGCCTCGCCGTGGTGGTGCTCTGCTTTGGCGTCGCCATCATCTCCGCTGGCCCGGAAGCCAAAGGTGTGTCTTTTACCCGCGCTTCAGACAAGCTGTGAACCACCAAGGCTTTGTGCCGCTGGAATTGCACGGGCCAGAAGAAAAATGTTCCCTGCGAAGAGTAGCGTGTCTGCGATGTAATCCACCGCCAGGTTCAGTTGCGACGGCAACTTTGCCGGTACAACCATCGGCAGATAGTAGAACACCACCACCAACGTGATAGCGAGTCCAAGCCAGGTGGCGGCGGCGCGAGCATGTTTGTTGATTAGAATGGAAACACCGCTCACCAGCAGCATCGCGCCTACAACGTAGCCCCAAAGCGAGGGCAGCGGCACCCATGCCGGCGTCGGAAGTTCGAGCGGAACGCCCAAGGCGAATTTAGGGTGCAGGAAGTGCTCGGCGGCGTAAAACACGAGCACCACCCCAAAAACCGTCCGGCAGCTTGCGATCCACGCTCGCGCCCCGGGAACGTGATGTTCTTCCATGTCGGCACCCGCCAGCGCCCACGCGCCGATGCCGAAAACGAGATCCCGCACCATGACGGCCCACCTGAATCGGTCGTAGGGAGTTCTAACCACGTCGTGCAAATGGATCGTCAGCACGAAGATAAAGAACATGATTCCGAGCAGCGTGGCCGACAAGCGCATGTGCTTCATCGCCACCAAGCTTGCGGATGCGGCGATTTCCGCCAGACCCACAAAGTACACCCAGAACAGGCGCCACGGCATCCACGCTGGGACCAACGACACCATGAACTGCGCTCCAACCAGATGCCCGGCTCCGAACACCGCCAGGGGGGCAGCCACAAATACGCGGCCCAAAACGGGCCAGTCATCCGGCCTGAAAGGCAGTTGCTTGCGAGCGGAAATGAGCCCCACGCTGAGGAAAGCTATGCCGGCCAACTGCCCCCAAAAAAGATAACGCCAATAGAAGTAGTTGCTAAGCATAAAACCCTCCTCGGCCTCCCGTGCACCGGAATGGCGTCTGCAGGCCGGCCAATGGCCGCCTCTGCGAAGCTGCAAAGTGTTGGTCGAAGCCCAAGGCTGATGTTACGTTCTTATTGGTACGATGAACAGAGCCATTTTAGGGGGATATCTTGGGCGAACCCACTCGGACTGAGTTGATGAAACCGCCCAGGTACGTCCGCCGGGTGATTTCAGCGTATGCCCGGCGAAGCTTTGGGGGGGCGCATTCTTACGCGCACTTGGAAGAATTGACCTTAGCACCGACGGCGCCAGCGCTTCGGGCCGGGCACTTCCTCCCGAACCCAATTGGACTTATTTGATTTATACTATTTGTGGAAGGGATATTGCACGCTCCCCGTGAGGGTAGAAGGAGGCAAAGGATTATGAATAGGCTATCACTACTTCTGGCCATGGTCTTGTTGACGTCTATTCCGTGCTGTTGCCAGGAAGGTGGGTCCGCGCAACAGAAAAGCGGAGAGCACGCAACCGCCAGTCAACAAAGAGATAGCTATCAGGAAAAAGCCGAGGCAAGGCTGCGGGAGCTCAAACGTAAAATCGATTCCTTAAACGCCAAAGCCAGCAAGCAAAGCGGTGAGACCCGAAAGGAATTTGACCGGCAGATCGCCGGCTTGGATCGGCAACGAGCGAGCGTCCAACAGCAGCTTGAAAAGTTCAAGAACACCAGCCAGCAAGCCTGGCGCGATATGAAGCCGAACCTCGAGGCGGCAATGAAGAACCTCGAAGCGGCGTACCAACGCGCGGCCGCGGACTACAAGAAATAGCGCTGGCTTCCCCAACCACCAGAGTCGGTGTACAAACGTCTCGATGCTGTCATTCCGAAAGTACGTGGGGCTGCGCCCCACTCATGGAGATGATCGTCGGTGTCATCCTGAGCGAAGCGACGGATCTGCAGTTCCGGTCCGAGGCGAACTAATGCAGATTCTTCGCTTCGCTCAGAATGACAGGCTTTTTCGCACAGACGCCTTCGGGGTTCATCAGGGCACGAGTTTCAGGAACGCCACGCCATAGCCTCCCAACTGAATCGTCATTTGTGCCGCGGGGGTAACCGGTGTGGCGGTGGGTCCGGCGGCGACATTCGTGTTCTTATCAATGGTGAGCAACGAGGCAGAGGAAAATGTCCCGAGGCTTGAAAGGTCAATCGCCACCACGCGGGGATCGCCCGACCCGTTGTTATCCGTGCTCGATTGGACGGCGTGATCGGCGACCATCATCACCACGCTGCCATCTCCGTTCTTTATCGCCAGGGTTTCCACGCTCGAGTTTTCACTGACGCCCAGTTGCAGGATCTCAGCTCCAGTTGGGATGACGTCCGGGTTGGAGGGAAAATACTGGCCCAGCCAGTAATCCACCCAATACCCGAGTTGAACCTCCGTGTTCGAGGCGTTGATTTCGCCGTATTGAGCGTCGGCGGCAAAATCCCAGTGATACAACGCTTGCAGACCTGCCTTGCCCAACATGGAGAAAACCGTCGGTCGCCAGGCAGCGAAGAAGGCGCTCGATCCGCGCTGGTCCGTCACGAACGGCGTGCCATTGCAGGCGCTGATGCCGCCCCCCTGGTCGTAATCGGCGTTGACGTTGTTTTCAGTCATCCAGACAGGCACGCCTGCAAGGGCGGGCTTGGTCTCAAGCTGCGCATAGAGGTATTGAACGTGCGGGACAAACTGAGTGATCGCGTCGAAGAGCGTCTGGTCCGTGTCTTTCTGGTTGCAGGTGGCATAGAAGTGCGTGGCAAGCACATCCACGCGGGCGGTCACGTTCTGGACAAAGGTCGGAATGTAGTTGCTGGCCTCGCTGCTGAAATCCGCCAACTCGACGGCAACGAACTTGATGGTGCTATCCACCGCTTGCATCTGGGGCACCACCACATTGTACATTTTCACGTAGTTTCGAGGGCCAGGTGAGTTGGGCTCGTTACTGTCGTTGAACTCGTCGTTAATGTTCGGCTCGTTGTAGATGCCCCAATAGTCCACACGGCCCAGGCCGTTGGAGGGTGTGGAAACACAGGGAGTCTTGTTACAAGAGGTTGCGTCGGTAATCCCGGCCGGGGTGTTGTAATACCTCACCAAGTCTGCCGCGTAGGCGCCGAACGCCTTGAAAGTCGGATCGAGCAGATTTCCCGAGCCGTCGTACATGTAAGCAGGGGCTTTGGCGATCTGGTATTCCGGGCTATGGTCGGTGACGCTCATGATGGGATCGATGATGGCGTCGGGATAGGAGAAATCCCAAACTCCCGCGGCTGTTTCCGGGATGTCCCGCTCGAGCACCTGCAGGCGAATATGGTGGGGCAGGAGAGTTCCCAGCGGTGTAGTTGCCGAGGGATATTGCACGAAGAACTGATCGTCCCATGATGCGAGTTGGAAGGATGTGGACATGGCCTCCTGCAACCGGCCTTTGACCCCCAGGGTGGAATCCACCGCGTCCGCCACAACCGCGGAGATACCGACTGTCAGCGCCAGCGTTGCGCTGCCCGTTGTTGTCCCATCGCTCGCCGTAACGGTGAGGTTATAGGTCCCCGAAGGGGTGGAAGCGGTGGCAGCAATGCCCTGGCCTGGGAGTGGAACGGGGCCGCCGGTCGAAAAGCCGATTGAGCCGCTGTTGCCGGTGCCTGGCGATTGGACGCTGACGTTCATCGCACTGAGAGGAGGCGACACCGTGAGTGTGACGGCGTTCGCATCGCCGGCCGGGCGCGTAATGGTCACGTTGACAGTCCCTGATGTGCCGTCCTGGTAGACGGTCAACGAACTCGCGGAGAGACTCTCTCCAATCGGTTGCGGAGCGGGCGAGGACGTGCCCCCGCCGCCTCCACAGCCGGGAAGGATTGAAATAGAACCGAGAATTAATGCCGAAAGAAGAACTTGGAAGCGATTAGACATGGCGGGCCTCTTGTGAACGTCGAACGGCGGGTATCATCCTGACTAGACTTTCTGAATAGAGTGATAGCGCTCGGCGTGGCGCGGCCGTCACGGCCGCTGTCATCGGAATAAGAGCGGTGCGAAGGTAGCCAGATTGCGCCGCCACACCATCCAGGAGTGTGCGCCCGGCGTTTCGATGTCGGTGTGCTCAATCCCCTTCGACTTTAGCCAGTCCCGGAACTTGCGATTTATTTCGATGAGATGGTCATCGGTGCCGCAAGCGATCCAAAGCAACCGCAGTTTTGAGTTGGCACTCGAATCGAGCCCGGGAAAGTCTGTCTGGAAATCGTCAGGAACACCGCCTGAGCTGAACGCGCCGATCCAGGCGAAGTCGTTGAGAGTATTCAGCCCGGTGAGGAGAGATTCAGCGCCTCCCATAGAGAGACCCGCGATGGCTCGAGAATTGCGGTCCTTCACCACCCGATAGGACGCTTCCACCTGGGGCATAACTTCGTTAACCAGAGCCTCGCGAAACCTCTGGTAGTTGCGTTGGCGGAGGCTGGGATCGCGAAACGACGCCACCCCTTGCGAGACAATCTCCGGTGCGCCGTAGCCGAGAGGCATTACGACGATCATGGGCTTGATCTTTCCCTGGGCAATCAGGTTGTCAAGAATCACGTTCGCGTAACCGACGGCGGTCCAGGCGCTCGCATCGTCGCTGAATCCGTGTAAGAGGTAGAGCGTGGGATAGGAATCCTGCCCGGTGGGATTGTAGGCCGGTGGAGTATAGACGTAGTAGTCCCGATCGTCGCCCACGATCGCCGATCTGTAGAAATGGTGGTGGATCACACCGTGCGGAACGTCATTGACCTCCCAAGGCAGCGAGGCCGGGCCTGGAACATGCACCACACTCTGGGGGCCGAGGAGGTTGGGCTTCATCAGGTGGTTCGAGGGGTCGATTAAATGGACGCCGTCGGCCACAAACGAGTAGCCGTAGAAATCCGGCTCCAGCGGGTCAGTGGTGACGCTCCAAACCCCTTCTTGGTCCTTCTGCATGGGCACCGGTTCTGCCCCCTCTCGGGCAAGCAAGACCTCCTTGGCATTCGGATCGCGGAAGCGGAACGTAACGCGATTGTCAGGCCCTACCTCCGGCGAAACCACTGGCGGCGGGGGCTGGGGGCGCTGCGGCGTCTGTGCGAGAACCATCGGCGCCACAAGGAAAAGCAGCATGCTAAAAAGGCGGGTGCAATTCATGGCTTTTGCAGTCCTTTCGAGGTTTGAGCCTTAAACCCCCGCTTGGGAGCTCATGGCCCGAGTGAGTATACACCAATACTCCCGCGGGAAGCGGTTCGCTGGAAGGTGGGAGCAGACGGTGTAAACATCCGCCGCCTGTCATCCTGAGCGAAGCGAAGGATCTCCGCAGGTTCCTTGGTTATAACGAGTGACGAACAAGTGCAGAGATCCTTCGCTTCGCTCAGGATGACAGATTCTGATTGTCTCTCGTACCTACACACTCTTTTTCGTCGTGCGCCACGCCTTGTGAAAGTAATATAATGTCGGCGCTGTGGAGATTCGTGCCCGGGGTAGTCAGGAAACATACAGGAAACATAATGGATTCCATCCCGGCAAACTCAGTTGAGAAACGGAGCGGTCCGGCAGGCCTCTGCCACGGAGGAACCGCGCCGGCGAGGAGGTCTGTCGCTTGACGGAGACCGATGGTGGGGATAAGAGCGGAAAGGCTCCGGGTGAACCTGAGCGGGGCGGATGGGGGAGGTTTCGCCACCTAGCACGTCCCGTCGTTTACCTCGGCCAGAATTGGATTAGCCGCATTGGAGTGGCGCTGGCGACCACTTCAGCTATCACCATAATCTTGACTTTTCTTTCACAGGTCCTGGGTTATTCCTTCAATCCCTATTTAGGCATTATTGTATTTCTGGTGTTGCCAGGTTTCTTTGTCCTGGGGCTCATCCTGATTCCCGTCGGCATATACCGGGAGTTCCGCCAGCGGCGCCGCCTGGGAACGCTTCCCCATGAATATCCCTTGGTTTCGTTTTCGCGCGAGGAGTTTCGCCGCACAGCAAGCTTCGTGGTTCTAATGACCGCCATCAATGTGCCTCTCTTCGTGCTCGCCAGCTACCGGGGAGTGGCTTATATGGATTCGGCGAGTTTTTGCGGAGCCACGTGCCACACCGTGATGCAGCCCGAATATACCGCTTACCTTAACTCGCCGCACTCCCACGTGGCTTGCGTCGAATGCCACATTGGATCGGGAGCATCCTGGTTCGTGCGCTCGAAAATCTCGGGGTCCTATCAAGTCCTGGCGGTAACGTTTAACCTCTATCCGCGGCCTATCCCCGTGCCCGTCCATAACCTCCGGCCCGCCGCCCAAACCTGCAACGAGTGCCATTGGCCGGCCAAGTTCTCCGGCGACAAGCTCCTCGTCAAAACGAAATTCGGGGATGACGAAAAGAATTCCCCCACCAACAGCGTGCTCCTGATGCATATCGGCGGACTCAGCCCGGGGCTGAAATACACCGGCATTCACGGGTGGCATTTGGGGCTCATCAATTACATTGCATCCGACGAGAAGCGGCAGGTGATTCCCTGGGTCGAACACCGAAATGAGGATGGAACTTACACGCAATTTGATTCCGCCGGGACTCCTCCCAAGCCCGATTTACTGGCCCGTGGCGGACGGCGCGTCATGGATTGCATGGACTGTCACAACCGGCCCAGCCACACGTTCCATCTGCCAGAAGAGGCCGTGAACTCCGAAATGGCCGCGGGGCGCATCAGTCCGTCGCTTCCTTTTATACACAAGGTCGGGATTGGGCTGCTCAAGCAGAATTATGCGAACCGTCTTGCGGCGGAGACGCAGATTCCGGAAAACCTGCGGGCGTATTACCGCAGCAACTATTTTGCCCTTTACAACAGTAAGCGCTCGGAAGTTGAGGAAGCCGCCAAAGCCCTGGTCTACATCTACGACAGCAACGTCTTCCCGGAAATGAACGTCACCTGGGGAACGTATGCCAATAACCTGGGTCACATGGATTTTCCAGGTTGTTTCCGGTGCCACGACGGAGACCACAAGTCGAAGGACGGCCAGGTCATCACGCAGGATTGCAACAGTTGCCACAACCTGCTGGCCATGGACGAAGCCAATCCCAAGATTCTGCAAGAACTCCAGGGAGGAAAGTAGACGGGAATGATGAACACCAAAACACCAGGACGCTGAGCAAAGCCTGAAAGAATGTTTTTCTTTGTGACTTGGTGCCTTGGTGGTGATAAATTTGATGCTTCTCGGACGTCTCTAAAAGAGAATAGCCGCGTTGTGATCGGGCTTCGAAAACTCGAAACGGGGGTGTTTTAATGAAGAAGGTTCTAGGGATTCTTGTTATCGCCGCGTTCTGCGCCGTGATCGTACCGCTTGGCCACGCCAAGCCGGAGTATGCCAAGAAAGAGGGAAAGAAGTGTGTGGATTGCCACGTCCACGGAAATCCTAAAGAATTAACGGACATGGGCAAGTATTACAAGGAACATAACCATTCCTTGGAAGGGTATAAGGAAGCCAAGTAATCGTCCTGAGAATTGTCTGTCCAGCGACTGGTTCGGAGATTCGCCCGAGGTCTGCTGCCGGTGACGATCCGCTCCGTTTCATACCCTCGCTGGAGGCTCCAGAGAAGCGTCCCACCTTGGTGAAGCTCACCCAAATCGTGCCGGTGAGGGTTGCCGGGCAGTGGGGCGGCGGCGCGACTCGGTTTCGGCAGCAGATGAGCTAGAATGACCGGCACTCCACACTGCTTGCCGACAGACCCAAGGCCGAACTGCCCACCTGCCGAGTTGCCCATCTGCCTACTTGCTCTTCAGGGGGTGACGATAAGTGGAGGTAAACTGGCCGCGCGTTGCCGTGCTGGGTGCGGGGGCGGTAGGTTGCTATTTTGGCGGAATGCTGGCGCGCGCCGGTGCGCCGGTGACCTTGATTGGCCGTCCTCTGCACGCGGAAGCCATCGCTCGGCACGGCTTGTTCATCGACGGCTTGCATTTTCAACAGCACATTCAAGTTGCGGCATCCACTGAGATCAGCACCGCAAGGGATGCAGAGGTTGTGCTTTTCTGTGTAAAGACGCTGAACACGGAAGAGGCCTCGAGATCCCTCGCGCCAAACCTCGCCCCAAACGCCACCGTTATTAGTCTCCAAAACGGAGTAGACAACGTAGAGCGCATCCGCTCCGCATCCAACATTGACGCCTTTGCGGCCGTCGTCTATGTGGCTGCCGCTATGACTGCCCCAGGGCGGGTCAAACATTCCGGGCGAGGCGACCTCATCCTGGGGGATCTCCTGGTAGGCGCCCGCGAAGAAGAACCCCGGCGGCGCGAACTCGAGCGACTGGCTTCGCGCTTCGCGCGCGCTGGCGTTCCCTGCCGCGTCTCGAACATCGTGCGGGGCGAACTCTGGTTGAAGATGATTATTAATTGCGCTTACAACGCGATTTCAGCACTGGGCCGCGCTCAGTACCATCGTGCGGGAGGAAATCGCTGGACGCGCGAGTTGATGATCAAGGTCACCGAAGAGGCCCTCGAAGTGGCACGTGCCGCCGGAGTTCGGCTTCCGGACGTCGATATGGTCGAAACAGTGCTGAAGATTTCTGAAAGCATGGCCAACGCCACCTCGTCGACCGCTCAGGATCTCGCTCGAGGTAAGCCTACCGAGATTGATTCTTTGAACGGCTATCTGGTCCGGCGGGGTGCGGATCTCGGTGTGCCAACCCCCGTCAATCAGACCCTTTACGCCTTGGTCAAACTCCTCGAGGAATCTGCCCGGCCAAATCCAAAACCCTAGAGATAACCCGGGTGGATGCCCAGGACCGCCACGGCGGTCACACGGTACGTTTCAGGTTCAGTTCCCTCCACCACAGGGGTTGCTTTTCTTCGCGGCGCGCGAAGAATCTGCATTTGGTTGCGGCTTTGTCACTCGGTAAGAACTGTGGCCGAAGTCGGAATCAGTGCCATCGAGCAGTTTTTTCTCCATCTATGTAGTTTTGGCTTCAACAATTTCCGGCTGCCTTAGGTCCGGCATTGAGCCGACACCAGTTACAAGATCTCTCTTTGGCAGAGCACTTGCTCAACTCAACCCTTGTCAGTAACGTGCGAGCGTGCCGTTGGAGGAGAAAGATGGAAGAAAAACCAGCTCAAGAAGAAGCGTCGATCGAGTCCAGCCGGGGCGACCGGATCGTCACCGGGCTCGTGCTGGTTGGCCTGTGTGCGGTTCTTGTTTATGCCCTGGTGGAGCATCGGTCTCTCAAGCAACTAACCACCAGTCGTGATGAACTAGCTGCGGAGCTTAACCTCGGACATGCCCAGATACAGAGCCTTTCGCAGAAACTCCTTGCGGCACAATCTGTGCCCGCACCGACGGCGGTGACGCCTTCCCCAGCGCCTCAACCGACTGTGACGCCGGCTGAGCCGCAAGTACCCATCGCCCAACCCAGAAAAGTCCAGAGTCATCCCCGAAAGCGCGTCGCGATTGCTCGCGCACACCGGTCCGAAGATCCGTGGCGCAAGCAGATGCAGTCACAGTTGACTCAACAGCAAAAGGAGCTAGCTGATCAACAAAGGGTCATCCAGGACACGCAAGACTCTGTTCAGAAGGCCCGTACCGACCTCGAGGGCAATCTGCAATCAACCCGCGATGATTTGAATGGGTCCATCGCAAAGAACCATGATGAGCTTGTAGCGCTGGAGAGGAAAGGAGAACGCAGCTACCACGAATTCAATCTTCTGAGGTCCAAGGAATTTACAAGAGAAGGGCCAATGAGTATTTCGCTGCGCAAATCCAACGACAAGCACAAGTACTGCGACTTGGCGATGATCGTGAACGATTCGGAAGTGAGCAAAAAGCACGTAAACCTGTACGAGCCGGTTCTGTTTTATCCCGAGGGTTATTCGCAGCCCCTGCAACTGGTCATCAACAGCATCGGCAAGGACGATGTCAGGGGTTACGTCAGCGAACCCAAGTACAAGTCATCCGAAATGGCAGCCACTGCCGCGGCCCCGGTCGGGTCGGCCACTGGAAACACAGGCCAGGCCGCAACCCGTTCTTCCGAGGGGGCCGCGACGCTGAAGCGCCGGCCTGCCACCCAGGAATGAGAGACGCTTGGACTAGCTCACTCGTGGGCGTGTTTTGGCCGTCCGAGTCTTAATCGAGTTCCTAACAAAGGTCGAGAGGATTGCCTGTTTGTACCCCCTGGGCCTGCCCATTGCCTTTGCGGCGATCTCACAATTTAGAGTGAAACCTAAAAAGAGGCGAGGCAGGACTGCCCTTCAGAAGTTGCCGCCAGGAATTCGATGTGTGGCCGGCGAGATCTGTGCGAGCCGGCCGCGACACCACCGGCTGGCCCTCCCGCGAAAAGGGGGCGCTATCGCAGAACGAGCGGAAACACCGATACGACCCGAGAGACTGTCGTGATAGAATGACCCCTTCCGGGCACCCCCCCCTCTCCAGGCAGGAGTCGACGACGCCATGAATTTGCGTTCTTTGTTTAGTGTTTTCTCTTCCGACCTCGCCATCGACCTTGGCACCGCCAACACGCTGGTCTTCGTCCGTGGCCGAGGCATTGTGGTCAACGAACCCTCCATCGTGGCCATCAACAATGTCAGCGGAGAGGTCGAGGCGGTGGGGCGCGAGGCCAAGGAGATGCTGGGGCGCACACCCGGTAACATCGTCGCCATCCGTCCTCTGAAAGACGGCGTCATCGCAGACTTCAAAAGCACTGAGAAGATGCTGAACTATTTCATCCATAAGGCGCACAACCGCAAAACTTTTGTGCACCCCCGGATCGTCATCGGTGTGCCTGCGGAAATCACCCAGGTGGAAAAGCGTGCGGTACAGGACTCCGCCATGCGCGCCCGGGCCAGCGAAGTGTTCCTGGTCGAGCAGGCCATGATGGCGGCCATCGGCGCCGGCCTGCCCATCACCGAGCCCTCCGGCAGCATGATTGTGGATATCGGCGGAGGTACCACCGATATCGCCGTGGTGTCGCTGGCCGGTATTGTATACGCCCGCTCCGTGCGGGTGGCGGGAAACGAGATGGATGAGGCGATTTCCTCCTACCTCAAGCGCAAGTACAACTTGCTGATCGGCGAACGCACGGCCGAACAGATCAAGATCGAGGTCGGCTCCGCTTATCCGCTCGATCATCCTCTGACTATGGAAATCAAGGGACGCCATTTGTTGGAGGGCGTTCCGAAGACGATCACCATCGACGACTCGGAGATTCGTGACCCGCTATCCGAATGCGTGGGGACAATCCTGAACGCCATCCGGGTGGCTTTGGAGCGCACACCGCCGGAACTCTCGGCCGATATCTCCGATCGCGGCATTGTGCTTACGGGCGGCGGGGCGCTGCTGAGAAACCTCGACAAGAGGATACGCGAGGAAACGGGACTGCCCGTTTCCATTGCCGAAGACCCCTTAGCTTCAGTGGTGCAAGGAACGGGAAGGATGCTAACGGATTTCGAACTGCTGCGGCGGGTGGCTATTGAATGACGGTAGGGGCAACCCTTATGGTTGCCCGCAGGCGGCCACAAGGGCCACCCCTACGATTCTTATCCGGAGGCGCGTTCCAGGTATTTGCCCTCGGCGGTGTCCACTCGGATGACTTCGCCTTCGCCGATGAACGGCGGGACCTGCACGATAAGGCCGGTTTCGAGCTTAGCTGCTTTGGTCACGTTAGTCGCGGAAGCGCCCTTCATTCCGGGCTCCGTCTCGATCACTTTCAGGTCCACGGTAGCCGGAAGTTCGATATCCACCGCCCTCCCCTCGAACAGCATCACCTTGATCACCACCTCCGGGACCAGGTACGAAGCCCGATCCTCGATCACGGTCTTGTGCAGGCCGATTTGCTCGTAGCTCTGCGTGTTCATGAAGAAATAGGTATCGCCGTCGGAATAGAGGTACTGCATTTCGACTTCGTCGAGGTTGGCTTTCTCGACGTTGTCCTCAGAGCGGAAGCGGTGCTCGAAGAGCGCGCCGGTGCGCAGATTACGGATGCGAGCCTGAACGAAAGCGCGCAGGTTCCCCGGCGTGCGGTGCTCAGCTTTGTGAACAGTGAAAAGTTCGCCGTTGTGTCTGATAACCATACCGGGACGTAGATCGTTGGCATTCATAAGAACAATCCCTCAAATAGAATGGGATGGGGCTTCATCCAGGGGGGAAACCAAGCGGAGTCCGGTCCCACAACACCCCAAGTTGGAATTGTTGCATTTTTCCGCACGGTCCGTCAATGAATTGAATCGCCACCCTCGGATCAAAAGCCCTCTCCCTTGGGGATTTGGTAAGCGCCCCTACCACTGAAATTCCAGGCGCGAGCGGCGGGCGGAGAACTCCTCATAGGGGCCGACGCGCAGGCCGTGCAAATGTGTTGGCTTATCTGTGTAAGCCAACACGAAAGTCAGGGTGTTTTCCCCGGTGGAAGCGAAGTACGGCCCCGGCAAGTAGAACTCCTTCTGCGGACCGACGGTCACGTAGCGTCCCACGAACTTGCCATTCAGATAAATCAGAGCGTCGCGGTCGGCGTCGAAGGTCAGCTTCCAGGGCGCCAGCCAGCCTGGTTCGACGGCCGGCAGGGTGAATTTCGTCTGGCACCAAGTGAAGGCCGGAAGCAGCGGGTCCGTTGCACCGGAACCCTGGAAAGTTGCCGGGCTAGAAGCGGGACCCGCCAAGTCCGGGTCCACCTCCCGTCCCCGCATGGGAGCGGCAAAGCGTTGGATCTGCCAGGTGCTGATGGCCGCGCCGCTTTGGGCGTCGCTCCCCAGGCGCACCGTTTCAATGCCCTTCAAGTCCCCCATTGCCGTGTCGCCGTTCTCCGCCCCAAAAGCCTCATAGGCGATCTCCAGCGTGTTTGCGCCCGGCTGGGCGTATTTGGCCAGTTCGAAGCTGACGGACTTTGCCGGCTTCAAGTCTTCTTCAACAAGCTTCCCGTTGATGAAGACTTTCAACGTATCTTTGGCAAAAGTCGAGATGAACATCTTCGCTTGGTTCGTGAAGTCGAACTGAGCCCTATACTTCACGTAGCCGTAGGGAGCGGGACCAGTGTCTTCCAGAGCGCCCAGCGGTCCGCTCTGCCAGTGACCGGAACTTGTGTCAGACTTTTCCACCCAGGCCTGGCCGCTGCCCAATTCGATGGGCCGATAGGGTAACGGTGGCGTCGTGACGTTCAGGCGAGCGGTGCGGTGCTCGCGTTCGTAGGTAACATCCGTCAACACGTCGTCAACCCATGTCTTCGCGGGCTTGCTTGGAAGCAGCAGCATCAGCTCGTGACGGCCGGGCAGGAAATCCATTTCGGCCCACACCCGATTCTTTTGTGTCCCGCTGCCCGCAAACATATAACTGTCAGAAATGAAGGCTGCCGTGAACGTCTTGGGATCCGACTCATCCAAATAGGGGAAAACCTTGGAAGGAAACTGCGCGACCCAGCTTCGCAAGGCACGGTCGCGGGGCAGCAGGATGACCAGCAGGTGCTCGTTCACCAGCAGGAACTTCTCGGTCTGCTCGAATCGCACCCCGAACACCACGGATTCGTACTCCTGGTCCCAGTACTGGTAGAGCGTGTCGCCCTCCAAATGGGGCTCCTCGCGAGTCGCCAGAGAGATTTCCGCTGCACGCCCGGGCACGTCGTACAGGATAAGGAAATGGCGATCGAGGTTGGTTCCGTGGGCCAGCACTTCCGCAGTCGAGTAGCGAAGTTGGCTTCCCGGGATGGGCACCTGCACCGCAAGCATCTTCATTTCGCGCGGACCGAGCACGAGTTCGCCCTCGCGCGGCGCGCTGATCCGGCGTTTCGTAGGGCTGTTGGGGTCGATGAAGCTCACCTTACAGTGCTGTTCGGCGTTGGCGTTTTCCCGAATGAATACCACTCCGCTCTGACCGTTCACCCGTTCCGTAATGCTGACGTTGTGATTCGTGGACTCGGCGCCGCCCTCCAGAGCTTTAGCCCGGGTCAGCACGTCCCCGTGCAGCCGCAGAAACTCGCAAATCCCGTGAGCAGCATAATACTTGTCCCACAAGCCGCCGGGCTCGCGAATCGGCGCGGCGTAATCGTAAGAGGTGGTCAGGTTCTTCGCGGCCCAATCGAAATTCGTTCCCCCAAAACCCATATAGTAACTTAACGAAGTCACACCCTGTTCCAGGACGGTCTTGGTAAGCGTGTCGAGCTGCTCGGCATTCACCCCATCCTGGTTGATGGAGAGCTTTCCGCCAAACTCGCTGAACCAGCCGCCTTGCAGTTCGCTGATGGCAAGCGGGGAATCAGGTTCTTCTTTGCGCAGTTTCTGAAGCTCCGGCACAACCTCTTTCACAATTTTCCACCCCGGATAGAAATTGCACGTGTCCATGATCTTGGCCATGTCGGGGTCGGAGTTTTCGCGCGCCTGCCGGGTCCAGCAAGTGATCACCGGGACGCTGATGCCGGCGTTCCAGACCATGTTGGCGAGAGCCCGAACATATTCGCGCTTTTCGGCGTCGGGCATGTGAGGGCTATAGTCGTATTCGTTCTCCACCTGCACCATGATGATGGGGCCGTTCACGCTGACCTGGTGGCGCTGAATCACCGGTAAAACCTGGTCGAACCAATGATGCGAGGTCTTGATGCTCTCCGGGTGATTGCTGCGTAGCGGAAACCGCATCGCCGCCACCCAGTCGGGAAATCCGCCACGCTGCCATTCGGCGCAAACATAGGGGCCGGGACGGGCGATCATGTAAAAACCCATTTCGTGAACCAGCTTGATGAAATCCTCGAAGTCCGTCAGGTTGCACTTGCCCTTCTCCGGCTCGTGATAGTTCCAGAAGGCGTAGCTTTCAATTGTGTTGAACCCAGCAGCCTTGAACTTTGCCAGGCGGTCGCGCCAGAGCGGCTTCGGACAACGCGTGTAATGGAACGCCCCGCTGAAGATCATCGTGTCTTTGCGATAAAGCGTAAAACAGCTCGAATCGTACTTGACGATCTGCGGGTTCTCAAATTCCATCTGGGCCGGTGCGGCCAGGAGGGTCTCCACGCGCGCCGCGCCTGAAGGGCCGACGACGAAGCGGGCCATCAGAGGAGCGGCCAACGTGGATTGAATGAACTGCCGACGAGACGATTTCATGGGAGTGACTCCGGTCTAGAACGCTGCTGCTGCAATTGACGAGCGGTTCCCCGAAGGGGAACAAATTCATTAGCCGTAGGTGAAACCTACGGAGAACGAATTCGCCGGTAAAGCCTACCGACCCCGAAGGGGTCGAATCCCTTCTCCCGAGATGCCTAAGATTCAACCCCTGCGGGGTTGATAAATTATGTTGCCCGCCAACCACCGTAGGTTTCACCTACGGCTAATAATCTTGGGTCCCTTCGGGACGCGCACGTCGTCAGCGAAACTTCTAGTTTAGGATTCCTTTGACAATCCCGTCAATTTCCGTGAGTTCATCGTTGAGCGCCACGCGCACGGCGGTTCGGACGCGCCCGATTACGCGCGGCCCACGAGCCCCCTCAAATGATCTCCCCAAGCCGGGAACCATCCTTTTCACTTTTTGCCCACAGGCTTCCGCAAGCTCCGCCAGACGGAGATGCATCTTGTCCCCAGAGTTGAACTGCGGAATGGGCAGTTCCCAAACCTTCTTGTGAATATCGCGCGGGCCCCAGAGGCCGCGCGCCTGCATGGGCTTGATCAGGGAGTCAATCGTGGGCGAATTCAACAGGGCGGCAAGGAAGCCGGCTTCTTTCGGGTCCTCAGTGTCGAAATAGTAAGTCGAGTCTGAGGCTACGAAATGTTGCGGGACGATTTCCCGGCCACTCGAAAGAGCCGCAGACCCTGGAAAGCAAGTCCGTGCTACTCGCAAGGCGCCGGCGCATAGGAAGGTTGCAGACCGCGTGTAAAGGACAACGTACTTCGCCTTCGGGTTCTGCTCCGTCAGCTTGTTTCGATAGTTCAGCCAGGCCAGTGCGTTGGCCTTGGCAGCTTTTTCCTTGCGTATCGCTGCCCATATTGTTTGCGCACGGTCCAGCCACTCCGCAAGCTTAAGATGCCCCTTGCCGCGGGCCTGTTCCGCGTTCAGCAGGCGATATCTTCGGCCATCTTCGATCAAGGGAAGAACCACGGGGCGGAAATCAAGATGGCCAAAGGGCAGGAGGTCAGTCGAAAGGAGCGTGGCGTAAATGAATTCAGCCTCGACGTTGGCCTCGAAGCGGACGAGTTTGTAGCGCGGCTTGGCCTCGACCCGAGCGCGCGGATCGGTAGCAACCGCGAGGTACGGGGATTCCGTCACTGCGCCCGGCGTGGATGCAGGCTTGAATTCCACTAACCAGAAGCTGCGCGGGACAATTGTGGCGCCTTCCCGAAAGTGAGCGTGGTAGAAGCTGCGCAGGCTGGAGGTTCCACTGCTTACACTGCTCTGAAAACTTATTCTTGCGCCGGAGGCGCCTTGGAGTGCGGTAGCGCCAGCTACCGCCTTTTGGCGAGGATTCCAAGGCGGCAGCCTCGCTGCCGCACTCCAAGGCGCTTCGCGCATTTTCATGGTTTCTGGGTGCTCGTCAGCTGATGGGCATGAGCGACTGCTCAGAAAGCTGCGCCGGCCCTGCTGGACAACGTGGAACTCTGTAGCTTCAGTCTTCAGGTCCCGGCGGGCTTCTTCCCATGACGCGTTTCTTCGCTTCAAGCGCGCTCGCAATACTTCGCCCGGAAGTGTCTGGTTGGCGCGGCCGCTCAGGTCTCCGAAGGCCACCGCTGCCGGGACCGGGAACAGGGGCGACACACCTTCGAGGTCCCATATCCGGGTGAGGGTTGTATTACCCATGCCGTCGGAGCGGCGGAAGCGGTCGTGCTGGTCGGCGGTGAAGATGCTGCGGGGAAGAACAAAGCCGATTATCCCTGAAGGTTTGAGGTAGAGGTTGGCGCAGCGAACGAAGAAGAGCGTGGCGAGTTCCAGATGGGTGACGAGGTGTGCCGAGCCCGCGAGCAACCCGCACTCCTTCACGATGAGCTTCTTCAAGTAATCCTGGTACTCGCCTTTCTCGACAAAGCGAAAGGAGATCCAGGGAGGATTGCCCATGACGACATCAAAGTGGTGACGGAAGGTCACACCCTGGCGTGCCCTTACACTGCGAATGGAATTGGCGAGGTAAACAGGAATGGACACAGGCCCGGAACGCAAGTCGAGCAAATCTCCCAGGGCCAGAAGAACGTTCACCTTCGAAACGAGGACCGCCAGCGGATGAATGTCCATCCCCACCACGCTGCTTAGAATCCTGCCTAAGGAATCTCGAGTGGCGGGTAGATAGCGCTTCTTGTGCTGAATGGCCTGGTAAAGGAAGGCGCCGGAGCCGCAGGCCGGATCGAGGACGACATCCATGCCTGTCCTGCTCAGAAGAGCGTCGCACATGCGCGCGGCGAGCCAATCTGGCGTGTAATACTCGCCGAGACCGTGGCGGTCCCTGGGATCGACGAGCGCCTGGTATAGTTCCTTCAGGACGTCTTCGGAAAGTTCCTTCAGCCGGTAGATGAAGAGCAGTTCCGCAAAACGGGAGGCGATCTTCTGCGTGCAGGCGAATACCGGCGAGCGCGCCACCCACGCGAAGAAATCCTCGCCGGGGAAGTTGACGATCTGGTGCTCTTCGAAGAGCGTTCCCTGCAAGATCGCGCGGGTTTGGGCCGCGTCCGGTGACGTCTGCGCACCGGTGATGCGCAGGTAGGCAATCAGCTTGGCCAGCGTCGCCAGGTAGGTGTGGCGAACGAAAAGCACTTCGTCGCCCTCCGAGGTCCCGTAAGCGATGGACAAGGACTTGAGCCAGTTTGCATAGGTGGCTTGAAAATCGGCCTGTCGACTCACGGCTGCGATCGCCTCGAGCCACGAGGACGATGCGAGGCCGAATATTGGACTGGAGGGGCCGAAATCCTGGAGAAAGTTCTCGGTATTGGGCTCGCGCCCCGGGGGAGAGGGTTTCTGATCCAACATTTCCCCTCACGCCGCCAACGGAAACTTGATCGGTCTCCGCTCGGTTTGAGAACGGTAGAGGGCTGTAAAGATTTCCACCGTCTTTCTTCCCTCTTCGCCCGTAATCAGCGGTTCACTTGAATCGAGAATGGCCATGAGAAAGTCAGCAATCTGAAGCTGATGATAATATTCCACGGCATTAATGCTCTGGAAAAACTCTGCATCTTGCTTTTGCCACAGCTCCAGCAGGTCCTCTTCCCCGCGCACCGTCCACAAATCGTTGATGGGCGGCTCGGTGATGCTTGACATTCCGGCGATAAACATCGCGCCGCCGTCCGTTTGCACACCCACGGAAGCGCCGTTGCTGCCGTGCACATAGACTCTCCCATACAACGCTGGAGTTCTGGGAATTGCTGACCACAATGTTGCCCAGCGCGCCGCTCTTGAAGCGCAGCACCGCAATCGCCGTGTCTTCCACCTCGATGTAGGGGTGATTCAAGTTGCCCCAGTAGCCGAACAGTTCTTCGATCGGCCCCATATACCACTGGAGCAGGTCCAACTGATGCGGCGCCTGGTTGACCAGGACGCCGCCGCCTTCGGCATCCCAGAGACCACGCCACGGATCACTCTTGTAGTAAGCTTCGTCCCGCCAGCCGTACATCGCGACGGACCCCAGGATGGGCCGGCCCAGCTTGCCGTCTTCAATGGCTTGCTTCACTCGCCGGCAGGGTGCGTAGAACCGCCGCTGGCACACCGTTCCTATTTTGGCTCCGCTCTTTTTGCCGGCGTTGATTATGGCGTCGCAGTCTGCCAGCGAAGAAGCTAAAGGCTTTTCGATGAGGACATGAACCCCGGCGTTGGCGGCCTTGACCGCGGGCCCGGCGTGTTGGGGGTGCGGGGTGCAGACGGTCAGCGCTTCCACTCCCGACTTGGAGATCATCTCCTCCACATCGCAATAGGCTTCGATATTGTATTGATCGGCGAATTGCGTGGCGCGCTGAAGATTTCTGCTGCAGGCAGCGACGAAAACGGACTGAGGCAGGCGGCTGAGCGCCTTGGCATGAAGATGGCCGACTTTCCCGCAACCCACGACGGCGGTTCTGAGCGCGCGCATTCAGTCTCCCTACGGAACCAGCACCACCTTCAAGAGTCTCGGTTCGCGGTCATACAAGCGATTGAACCAAGCAGCGCCTTCAGCCAACGGCGGAGTGGCGCTGATCAGCGCTTCCACGTTGATCGCCCCGCGCGCCATAAAATCCAGGCAGGCGGGGTATTCGCCGCTCGATGCGCAACTGCCGAAAAGAGTAATTTGGCGGGTGACCACGGCTTGAAGAGGGAGTTCTATCGCCGGCTTCAAATTCCCAACCAGAGTGACTGCGCCTCCCTTGCGCACGCAGGCCAGCGCTGTGTTGACGGTAGGGCTGGTTCCCACCACTTCCATGGCGAGGTCCGCACCCCGTCCTTGCGTATGCTGAAGCACTTCCTTCAAAACGTCGCAATCATCCGCTTTCAGTCCCACGTCGGCGCCTAGTTTCCGCGCCAGATTCAGCCTCTCAGCGTCCAAATCGACCGCGATGATCATCCCACAACCTGCCAGCCGCAAAGCCTGCACCACGAGGAGGCCGATCATGCCTGCGCCCACCACCACCGCCGTATCCCCTAAAGAAACCGGCGTGCGCTCAACGGCATGGACTGCGACTGACACGGCCTCGACCATGGCGGCGCGTTCAAAGGAGACACCCTCCGGGAGGCGGTACAGAACGCGCTGCGGCACGGCAACATATTCGGCGAACGCCCCGTGCTGCCGGTAGTCTTCGCACGAAACGCCCAGCACCCGGCGGCTGTCACACAGATTGATCGCTCCGCGCCGGCAAAACCAGCAGGAGCCGCAATAAACTGTCGAGTCGAAGGTAACGCGGTCGCCCGGGCGCCAGCCGGTGACTTTGCCGCCTACCTTTGCGATCACGCCCGAGGCTTCATGACCCATGATGATGGGTGGCCGGCGGCGCCCGGTCGAGCCGTCCATCCCGTGCACATCGCTGCCGCAGATGCCACAGGCGCGCACTTCGATCAGGACCTCGTCTTCGGCAACCTGCGGGTCGGGTACTTCTTCATACACAAATTGGCCGTACTCTTTCAGCAGTAGCGCTTTCATAGTGTGTGTATGTTAAGGTTGACGAACTCGTGAATGCAAGGGGGGCATTGTCCTAAGCCGAATCCGGCGCCGACCCCGACGCCGAAGCTAAGAGTCAGATTAGGGCACTCTTACACGAAGGACCTACAGAAAGAAAGGCGCCACCAGAACGAGATCTCTTGCGGAGGAGGGGAAAAACCCGCAATGGATCTCGCCTCGTGGCGCCCGGACAAACAGAAATCGGATCGCCGAGGAGGCCTTTGATCAGCGCCTTTGGTCTACGCTCTACTGGTAGTACTGCGCGTTCAGCTCGGCAAAGTTCTTGTGACTCTCAGGGAGCTCATCCAGTGAATAGATCGCCGAAGCTTCACAGACCGGAACGCAAGCACCGCAGTCAATACAATCGACCGGGCTTATAAAAAGCTGGGTCGCTGCAGCAAACTTGGGTTCATCCTTGCGCGGATGAATGCAGTCCACCGGACAAACGTCTACGCACTTCTCATCTTTCGTACAATCGCTTGTTATAACATAAGCCATAAAACCGGACTCCTTCACTTAGATGCGGTAGGCAGACCGGAGCCATGCAGAATTATGAATGGCTTATCATCGCCCCCACTCGTCCCGTATTTTGCAACACGGGCACAATAGTTGAGCAACTTTAGGTCCAAAACGTCCGTTTCTAGCGATTGATTCTAAGCAGCTTATCAACCAGGCGAGGGGGGTACTGAGTCAAAGGGCACAGACGGGGGATCAGGCAAGCGGGGGAAAGGTGTGAAAAAAATCAAGCACCCGTCATCCTGAGCGTAGCGAAGGATGACACCTTCCGCGTTTCTTTACGCCATTTGGGGGATTCGGCAGGATCATGTTAGTCTTGTCGCAAGGAGGACCGGCGGTGAAGATCTTGATTCTCCAGCATATAGCCTGCGAGCCCCCGGGCGTCTTCGAAGACATCCTGGTGGAGAGAGGCGCAGACATCCACCGCGTTGAGCTCGACGCGGGGCAGCAACTTCCCGATTGGCAGATCGGCGATGCCATTCTTGCCATGGGCGGCCCTATGAGCGTGAATGACGATGACACTTTGCCCTGGTTGAGTGCGGAGAAGCGCTGGGTCAGACAGGCCGTGCTCGCCGGCAAACCCTTCTGGGGCGTGTGCCTCGGGGCTCAGTTGCTTGCCGCCAGCTTGGGGGCGCGCGTCTACGCCGGCAGCACCCCTGAAATCGGAATCATGCCGGTGTATTTGACCTTAGAGGCGCAAAACGATGCAGTCTTCTCTGGAATTCCTCGGGAGTTGCCGACTTTCCAGTGGCACGGAGAGACATTTGACTTGCCCGCGGGGGCGGCCCTTCTCGCCGGCTCGCCGAGCTACCCAAACCAGGCGTTTCGCTGGAAAGAAAAGGCTTACGGCGTTCAATTCCACCTCGAGATCTCGGCGGAGATGGCGGAGCAATGGTCCCAGGTGCCGGACTATGCGGCGGCACTGGAACGATCTCTCGGCGCGGGCGCGGCGAGCAAGGTAGTCGGCGATGTCCTGCGGGTGAAAGAGACGCTGCACTCCCATGCCCGGCGGATGTTCGAGAATTGGCTGAAAGCTTGTGAAATCGTATAGACTGCTGGTTGAGGAATCACCTTGGACTTTGCCGGCTGCGGTCGCGCCTTGAACGCGAAGAGGACTATCAGCAGGCGGGAGGTGCTGGCAGTCTTGGGGGCATCCCTCGTACCCCGCGGCGGCTGCGGCTCTGCTCCCCGAACAGCCGGAGCCGTCCCTCCGACTATCCGATTCGGACTGCAGCCCGTTCCTTTCCGGCTCGAAACGGACGAATCCACGCGCGTACCCCACACTCCCGCCACGATGGCCGGCGGCGTGGCTGTGTTCGACTACAACAAAGACGGGCGGCCCGACATCTTCTTCACCAATGGCGCGAACATTGCCACTCTGAAGAAAGATTCCCCGAAGTTCTCGAACCGGCTTTTCCGCAACGACGGTCATGGCGTGTTCACGGACGTCACCGGGCAGGCGGGCTTGGCGGGCGCCGGATACGACACCGGCGTGGCTGTGGGCGATTACGATAACGATGGATACCCTGACATTTTCGTGGCAGGCGTTCACCACCGCACTCTCTACCACAACAACGGCGACGGAACGTTCACGGACGTTACGGCCAAGGCGGGTTTGGACCGTTTCCATGATCCCGAATACGGTCCCCTCTGGAGCATCACGGCCGCCTGGGTGGATGTTAACAATGACGGCCTTCTGGATCTCTTCGTCGCCAACTACTTGCAGTGGGATTACCAGAAAGAGCCGCTCTGCCAGGTTGGCGAGAGATACGATTACTGCAGCCCGAAGTTTTACAAAGGGCAGCCCAATCAACTGTTTCTGAATCGGGGTGACGGAACCTTCGAAGACGTTTCGGCGGAGTGGGGGATTCGCTCTCATGTCGGCAAGGCGATGGGCGTCGGCGTGGCAGACTTCGACCTTGATGGGCGCCCTGACCTCTTCGTCACCAACGACGGGTACTACAACTTTCTGTTTCACAACACCGGAAAGAAATTTGAAGAGGTCGCGCTCCCGATGGGCGTCGGCCTGGTCGAGGATGGGGGATTCATCTCGGGGATGGGCGTGGATTTCCGGGATCTCGATAACGACGGCTACCCCGACATCGTGACGGTGGCCTTGAATAACGAGACTTTCCCGGTCTTCCGTAACCTGGACGGGCGGCAGTTTGAGGAGATCACCTTTCCGAGCGGCATCCGCGAGCTGAGCCGCTCCATGGGAGGCTACGGCCCGGGCCTCTGCGACTTCGACAACGACGGATGGAAGGACCTGTTCGTGACGCGCGGCCATGTGCGAGCCCACTCCATTCCGGGGATTACGGTCGAGCAGCACAACACAGTGTTCCACAACCCGGGCCCCAGCGGAAAATGGCAAGCCCTGACGGAGGAAGCCGGGCTCGACGCCTCCTCCCCGGCCCGCCACCGGGGATGCGCGTTCGCTGACTTCGACGGAGACGGCCGGATGGATGTGGTGGCCACCGCGATCGGGAAGGAGGCGGAGATCTGGATGAACCGCACTGAAGCCGCCGGGCACTGGCTGGGCATCGCGCTCCAGGGAACAAAGAGCAACCGGGACGGCATCGGGGCGCGGGTCAAGGTGGTGACGCGGGCCGGCGCCCAGTACAATCACATGACGACGAGCGTTGGCTACGCCTCGTCCAGCCACGGCCCGCTGCATTTCGGATTGGGCGCGGAAACCCAGGCCGGCGAGGTCGAGATCCACTGGCCTTCGGGCATCGTTCAGACCCTCCGGAACGTCGCCGGCGACCGCTTCATCGAGGTTAAGGAGTCTGCGGATTAACCTCGTGCCCTTTTGCCGAGGTTCGCTGTTCATTGGCGAGCCGGTCGACGATCTGCTTTTCCCTGGCGCCATCCTGGGGGCGATTCAGGCGGTAGTAAAGCGCCGCCAACTCGACGTGCGGATCCATCCATTGGGGGTCTTTCCCCGCCACCTTTTCCAGGTCCTTGACGGCAGCCTCCATATGCCCCTGAGCGCGTTCCACGAGCGCCAGGTCATAGAGTGCCTGCGAGGAGGCTGGGGCGAGCTCGAGCGCACGTTCAAGATGCTCCCGCGCGGCATCCAGCTTCCGCTGGCTGTACAGGACGCTACCCAGGTTCAGTTGGGCTTGAAAGTCACCGGGGTTCGCTTCCAACTCCTTTTCGAAGGCCGCCTCCGCCCCCTCGTAATCGCCAAAGTCAGCCGCAATCATGCCGCTGAGAGTGTGCAAGCCGTGTAGATGCGGGTTGAGCCGCAAGGCCGCGTCGACGTTGCGGCGCGCCTGATCGAGGGCCTCGAGTTTTAGCTGCGCAGTGGCGGCCCCCATGTAAGCCTCGGCGCTGTTGGTTTGCTGCGCGAGTTTATCAATTCGCTCCAAGCCTTCTTTCGTGCGCCCGGCGCGAACCAGCGCCCACCCCAGCGTCAACTGGAGGCTGACGTCATCCGGATGCAAGGCCGCCAGAGGCGTAAGCAGCGACACAGCCTGGGCGGTGCGGCCCTGGCGCACGTAGCAGTTGCCGAGCAGAGTTGCCGTCTGGATGTCCTCAGGATGATCTTTGAGCAATGAACTGAACTCCCGGACGGCGCCTTGCAGGTCGCCCTTTTGGTAGTACGCCATGGCGAGGTTGGTCCGCAAACTGCGGTCGCCGGGGGCGAGCGCGACCGCGGCTCGAAACTGCGCTACGGCTTCGTCAAACCGGCCCAGCGACTCGAACACCAGGCCCAGGTTCGCGTGAGCCGCTAGGACCTCCGGATGCAACCGGAGGAGTTCCTGGTATTTGCGCACGGCGAGTGCGGCATTGCCGTGCTGCTGGGCCTCGGCCGCCTGCTGGAAGAGTTGCTGCGGATCAGGCGCCTGCGCAAACGCGATGCAGGCGAGGCTCAAGATGAACAGAGCCGCGAGGCAAGCAAATCCCACCGTCCAAGAACGCACGTCGAAAGACCAGGTAGTAAGGCAATGTCCGAAGCTCCGCGGGCACGGCCGGCGATGAAGTGGGAAGGATTTCGACGACTTTCGAGGCGCTTTCACAGCAGAGCCCAAGTTATGCCCCCACTCCGTTTTTGTCAAGCGTATCCGCGTTCCGTCCTGGTTTCCGCATAGCGGGTTGCGCAGAGGTGGGCGCCTTTTGCCCTCCTCTGCGCTCGCTTCTACAGGACCAGCTCTCATGGTCCAGTTTATGGAGGCGGGGTATCGGGGGGGAGCGGGAGTCGGAGGGAGCGGAAGCGTCACAAGCACAACGGCGACGCCCCTCACGGGCCGGCCCTGCGAATAGCGGAGGCACTGTGGCTTCGAAACCCAAGATTGAGAGAATTCTTTGGTACGCAGCGGTAGCGAGCTGCTTGGCAGGTGCACTCGGCTGACTCCGGGCCATGGCATTCTGGGACCAGTACGGAAGCCTTCCGCATTCCCCAAACCCGGCGGCTGGAAATATCTATTCTTTGAACATCCACGGGTATGTGGTTTATCAGACGCTCCAGGAAAAACTCCGGCGGGAACGGTGGGAATTCTGGTCCACGGCAGTGTCTTTCGGTGGTGCGGCGCTCGGAGCGTTTCATAAGTGGCTTACGGAAAGGGGGATGAAGAGTGTCAGGAACGTGTGAAGAAATGCGTTTGGAGAAGGACCGATTCGAGATGATGGTCAAATAACGCGTCACATTCTTTGCGTGTTAAGTTCCCTGCGATGCTAAAGGGCACCTGACACCCTTCTGCCGACATCCCCGAGTAGAATTGTGTGCCCGCCTTGGTTTGTGCTTCAGTAGGTGTTCACACAGTCGATATAATCCGGCTCGTCGATATCGCCGATGGTGCAGGAAAAGATCGGCCAATTCCCTGGGTTGATGGGATGGATGACGAGGCTTCCGGAAACATAGTAATCAACGTACGAGTTGCGCTGCGTTTCGTTGCTCAGCAACTGCGGATATAGCTGTTGCAACGAATAGTTGAGCACGCCCGGCGTGGGGTAAGCGGTAGAGAATGTGTAGAGGCTTTGGAACTGCTTGGGCGCCGGTCTGGCTAACAGGTTCAAGTCGAACGATTCGTAATCCACAGGGATAAACGCGCCCGGCATCATTTTGAAAACTTTATAGGCTGGGTTGTTGCCAAAACACGGACTGATGCCCGGCAGTTGCTCCAGGACATCGCCAGACGACAGGATGCGATATTCGTCCATGTGCGTATGTCCAGCGAGGATCAGCGTGACCACGCCCGGGTGTTTTTTCAGCTTGCCGATGAATGTCGACTGGAGATTCTGGTCCCAATTCATGGAGACTTGGTCTTCCTCGAGCTGGCCCGGTGTGTCATCCGCCATCTTCTGGGAATTTGCGCCTGGTGGCACATGCATCAGAATCCACACGTGCTTTCTGGAAGTCTGGGCGATACCGAGCTGGATATCCAGCCATTCCAGTTCCCTGGCAGCGTGACTGTAGGTAGGCGCTCCAGCCACGAACGAATTGCTGTTCAATCCGAGGATGAGCAGCTTCGATCCCAGGTGCGCCGCGTAGTACCCGCCCATCGTGAACGTGCTGAACATCGCTCGATCCACGCTGCCGTTCAAAAGCTGGTTGAAGACGGTGGCGGAGTTGTTGGTAAGGAAGTCGATGCCGGGTCCGTACCCGGCGATGTCGTAAGTATCGATATTTCCCGGGACGTAGAACACGGGCGCGTCGCCCACGGCCAACCGGATCTGCCCGGCCACGAAAGCAAACGTCTTGTCGATGAACTGCTGCATCGCGCTGACAGCCGTTGGGTCGGGAGTGAAGGAAGCGAAGTTAAGCGTGCAGTCCGACATCGGCACATGCTGATAGTACTCGCAGTAAAAGTTCTCCGGTATGTAGTGCCCGAGCATATCGCCGGTAAAAAGAACTGCCGGGCTGGCTCCCATGCGTTGCCTCATGTCCGCCAGCGTGAGCACCAACAAAGGATAGTTCGTATCCGCTCCGTACGTCGGTAACGTCCCTCCCCCCTCCTCCCGAAAAATCGAAGCCCAGCGGCTTGGACCGTTCTCGGTAAGGCTGGAATACAACGATGGATCGTAGAGCGGATTGAAGTGAAGGTCGGAGACCGTGACCACTTGATAGCCAGAAGGAACAGCCTGATCGTCCGGGAGAGGATTCGTATCGCTGCGTCCCAACACCGGCAAAAGGCTGCACAACACGAAAAGCAACCCGAAGCAACGGGAAAACTTGACCATAGCAGTTAGGAATGGACCAATTGGTTTAATAGTGCGCATGAGTCCTTTTTCTTATACGTCCGGCCGTTTCTTTGGGTTTTGCCGGAGGGGAATTGTGCCAAAAAAGACCGTTAGCCTCCATGACACCGAAGTACTCTATTGAACTCTCCCGATCGGAAGAGGTGAAGGGTTCAGGTACCCTTTTCAGATGTTTGCGCCTTTCAAACTCTGTGGCTTTTGATGTTAATCGATTTCATTGTAGTTAACGTTCCCGTTCGTATATGACATCCAAAGAAAAGTCGGTGAAGCCCTGACACCGGGGTGGCGCAGACGTGCCGTTCTTTGGCATGTCTGCGGCCACGAATTTCGAACGGCGCACACATGCCGACAAAAGGCGTCGGCACGTCTGCGCCACCCATGGATGGTTTTTCGAGGCTGCGGGCTCTCGTTCACGGCCTCTCGTTCTGCTGCCACACTCCCGAGATTGGGGTATAATCGCTCATCCATTGGATAAAAGCTATGCACGTAAAGGTGGAAGTCCATTTCGCGAGACCAACGAACCCGCGAGGAGGAGAGCATGAAACGACGAACCTTTATTTCCACGGCGGCGGCCGCTGGCGCCAGCCTCGCCGTCAATTCCTGGGGGGCCGGCAGGGGATTGTGGCTGCCGGCGGGCCTCAAAAGCCCTCTGGGCGGACCTCTGAACCAAGCGCCGTCCCCGCAGGTAGTTCGCTTTCCGGATCCCAACGTCGGCCTGAATACTCTTCCTGCCCGCAAAAAGGCGCAACTGGAAACGATCAGTCAGTTTAAGGTTTTCTACCAGTTCAATTTCACTGACAGGCTGAAGGAAAGCGGCATCACCTTCGAGCAGCACATTGTCGAGGACGCGGGCATCTACTACAAGCAAGTGCACTACGATCACGGCAATGGCATCGCTGTGGCGGACGTCGACGGAGATGGCCTCTATGACATTTACTTTGTTAACCAGGTAGGAGGCAATCAACTTTGGAAAAACCTGGGTGGCGGTAAGTTCAAGGACATCACCGAGGAAGCGGGGGTCGGTGTGCCCGGACGGATCAGCGTCACCGCCTCTTTCGCAGACATCGATAACGACGGCCACCAGGACCTTTACGTCACCACCGTGAAGGGCGGCAACATTCTGTTCCATAACGATGGACACGGCCACTTCACGGATATCTCGAAAGAGGCGGGCGTCGGCTGGGTGGGCCATTCCTCCGGAGCCGTCTTCTTTGATTACGACAACGACGGCCTGGTCGATCTCCTGGTGTCCAACGTGGGACAGTACACGATCGACCTGAAAGAACCTTCAGGGGCATTTGTGGGGCTGGAAGGCTCGTTCGGAGGACAGCGATACCCCGAACGCTACGAGTTTCCCATCCTCTACAAGAACCTGGGCAACAATAAGTTCGCAGATGTAACGGAGGAAGTCGGCCTGCGGCCTCACGTCTGGTCAGGCGATGCAACCTTCACCGATCTGAATCGAGACGGCTATCCCGACTTATTCATCCTCAACATGCAGGGCCACTCTCACTATTTTGAAAACCAAGGCGGCAAAAAATTCGTTGACAAGACCGAGGAGTATTTTCCCAGAACGCCCTGGGGCGCCATGGGCGTCAAGTTCTTCGATTTCGATAACGACGGGCTGATGGATCTGATCGTCACAGACATGCACTCCGACATGTGGGAACCGCAAGAGCCCGACCAGGAGAAGCACAAGTCCCACGCTGCCGGAATCCCGGGACCCGACTTTCTCGGGGGGCCCAAGGAAAGTTTCATCTTCGGCAATGCCTTCTACCACAATCTCGGAAACGGTAAGTTCGAGGAAATCTCAGACCAGTTGGGAGTCGAGACTTATTGGCCGTGGGGACTGAGCGTTGGCGACGTCAACGCCGACGGTTGGGACGACATCTTCATCACTGCCGGCATGAGCTTCCCATACCGCTACGGCATCAACTCGTTGCTTCTGAATAACCAGGGGAAAAAGTTCCTAGACGCTGAATTCCTGCTCGGCATAGAACCCCGCAGTTCCGGAAAGACCCACACTCATTATTTCGACCTCGACTGCTCCGACTTGGCAAAACTGCGTGAGTCCTCGAGGATTGTCTGCAAGGGACACAAGGGGGAGATCAGTATATGGGCGCCGCTCTCCAGCCGGTCCTCAGTCATCTTTGACCTCGACGACGATGGCGCCCTCGACATCGTGACCAACGACTTCAACGCCCCGCCCCAGGTGCTCATCAGCGATCTCGCCAAACGCAAGCCCATTCACTGGCTCAAAATCGTGCTCGAGGGGACCGCTTCGAATCGCAACGGGCTGGGCGCAACCGTGCGCGTGCACTCCGGCGGCCAAGTCTATACCAAGTACAACGACGGCAAGTCCGGCTATCTCTCCCAGAGCGCTCTGCCGCTCTACTTCGGCCTGGGCGAGACATCTAAGATCGAACGCGTCGAGATCGATTGGCCCTCCGGCCGAAAACAGGTGGTGACGGAGGGACTGCGGGAGAACCAAACGCTCAGAGTCGAGGAGCCGAAGTAGAGAGGGAGCCCGTCGTAGGGGCGGCCCTTGTGGCCGCCCTGGGGCAGCCACAAGGGCTGCCCCTACGCGTCTCGCCGGGGCATTACGGCTTGCTTTCCGGGTTGTGAAAGCTAATCAGGTCCAACCTGGAATGATCGGGCTTGCCAACAAACGCTACGGTATAAACCATTCCATTATTGCCGACGGTCAGGCACTGCGCCTGATAAGGCTTGACGCCATCTTCCAGGACCACCATGCCGTGATCCGCACGTTTCCCTGAGGCAATGTCATAGGTGACCAGATCAAGCGCCTCGGCGTCCTTTGTCCCTTCGCGCGCCAGGGACGCTCCCGTAAGGTGGTACAGCGTCTGTCCACTCGGCCCAGGCGTGAAGCCGAGGTATCCGTAAGGTGTCCGATCGTACATACCGGTCTTCAGTGAAGCGTCCGAAACCAATCGCGACAGGACCTCCAATTGCTTGGACGCGGGTTCAAAGCGAAACAGGTAGCCCGACTTTCCATGGATGCCAAAGATACCCCGGCCCGCCGGGCACCACCCAGCCTGGAGCCAATGGTACGCCATGTCCCCGTCGGTATTGCTGGGGTCCATGTGTCCAAAATAGTCCCTCCTGAGGTTTCCGCCCGGCACTGTTTCCACCGACTCCGTATCGTATCGGTAACGGAGCATCTCCCCGTTCGCCCTGGTGAAGTAGACTGAGCCGTCAGTCGGATCAACGACCAGGCACCGGTCGAGCATTTCGAAGGTTGGACCCGTAGGGTTTTCCGCCTCTCCGGATACAGGTCCCAGATTCTTGAACTCCCTGCTCTTGAGGTCGTAGCGCACGAACAAACCCGATGGCCAGGTAAGCCCGTACAGCCGCTCGCGCTGCGGGTCCATGGTCATGGCAATGATGCCCTCGCCTGTCGGCGCTTTACCGAAGTCTTCGAACTTGCCGCTGCTCAGATCGTACGCCAGGAAGTGTCCGCCCGGGTATGTGACATGTCCCGGAGCGGTGGCATATTTTTGCTTCCCCTGGTATTTATAATTTTCGTAATACCCAACGTGGGTCGCGAAAAAGAGCCGCCCTTTGCACTCCACGAAGTTGACGTGCGACTTCCCTTGGGGAATGGCATGCATTCCCTTTTCTCCAACCACCTCGGTCAAGTCGCCAAGGCGCCGGATTTTCCCGGTGGAAGGGTCGAGGGAGAACATTTGCCCGCCGACTTCCACGGACGAGGAACAGAGAACGTAGTAGACACGCCCGTCACTCGCATAGTAACAGGCGTTGTAGTTTTCGGTGCCCTGGGGAAATCCGGAATCGTACATGTGTGCTTGGAGTATTGCCGCCCCGGAAGAACCACCGGCCTCACTGGTGGCCTGCTGTGCGGAAACTGGTATTCGAAATGAAAGCAGAAATCCGCCAACCATCGTCAGCGCGAGAACAACCAGATATGCATTCCTATGATCGTGCTTTAGCCGCATTCTACCTCCTGATTCTTCATATCTCATTCTTTCTGTATTTCTAATCGCGCCAGGACCGCACGTTTAAGTCCGCCACGCGAAGGGAGGCATTGTACCACTAGTTTACCGAACCTTCGCGGCGCGCGGGGTGTCCTCCGCACGATTCTCATGCGCGTGGAATCCAAGAGGGCAAGGCTCGGCAGGGTAGGCTAACCCGACATTTTGTAGCTAGAGTTGGTCCTCGATGTGCCCCTCTAGCCTTGGCAGCGAGGCCAAGCCCCAACCAAATCCAGATCCTTCGCTTCGCTCAGAGTGACATGTCATCCTGAGCGAAGCGAAGGATCTGCTTTTCTTCGCGTGCCGCGAAGAAACTCACCCTTAGCAGTGCAGAGGGCCCGACAGATGTTCACATGCGGGTTATGTAAATCTTACGTATAGGTATTTTTGTCATTAAATGTAAATGACCCCTACAAGGAACCGGAGGGATTCCGAAAACCATATACCGATTTCAGGATTGTTTGCCAAACTAGCCTCCGGCCGATCTCAATGGGTTATACGTTTCAAGGACTTACGGCTGCAAACTGTTTGGAAGTGCGTTTGCTCCGTGTTCGCACGGTAGTCTGTTCATGGTGAGTTGAGTCGCGTCTACCACATAACGTATCTGAAAACAGTATAGTAAGCATCCATATGCTAACGCGGGCACCTCTTGAACGGTTGGCCAGAAGGGTGGCGAGCCTCGCCAACTCTAGTCCCACATGTTTCATCGGCCGCTAGCAAACGTGACTGTACAAGGCTGAGGGGGGCGCTCAGTGTCGTATGCTCATCCCGTGTTCGAGCCTCATTTTGAAGGAGTTCTTGATTGCGACGCAAAGGCGAAGGCGATGCTTTATTGTCTCTTGCCATTGCGTACGGTCGCGGACTAGCGGAGCTGCAACCAGGGCGTCGGGCTCTGTTGACTCAGAGCAAGGAGGAAAACGCAATATGACGAAGCACGCGAGAAAGGCCTCCGGATACGAGCTTCTGTTCCTTTTGACGGGAGCCTTACTGGTGGCATTCATAACTTTCGTTCAGCCACTGTCTGCCCAGGAATCCCGTGGCACCATCCGTGGGGAAGTAACAGACCCCACGCACGCGGTGGTACCGAATGCAAAAGTCACCCTGCACAACGTCGGCACCGGAGCGGAGCTGACTAAGCAGGTAGACACCAGCGGGTTTTACGTGTTTGACCCGGTCATTCCCGGGACCTATCGAGTTATGGTAGAGTCTCCAGGGTTTGAAAAATTCGTGCAAGACAACGTCGTCGTTCAGACCGCGTCAGACATCACCGTCAACGCGATTCTGACGATCGGCGCCGTGACCCAGACCGTGGAGGTCACCACGAACGTCGGCCAGGTCGAGTTCAATACTTCGACCATGAGCGACACCGTCCAGCAATCCTTCCTGAAGGACCTTCCCGTCCTGGCGCGCAATCCCTTCACGCTGGCCCTGCTCGACGCAGGCGTGATCAACGAGTACTGGGATGAGGCGCACCGCCTGCCGTTCTACATGTGGTCCGACGGCGGCCTGGACATCGGCGGCCCCACGGGCGGTAAGAACGAGCAGATCATCGACGGCTTCAGAACGGACATGGCCGCGCGCGGCTCCTACAACGCGTCCATGGACTCAGTGCAGGAAGTGGTTGTGCAGCAACAGATTCCGGACGCCGAGCACGGCTGGAGCGGCGGCGGCGCGGTGAACATCTCCATGAAGTCTGGCACCAACGACATTCATGGCGATGCCTATGGCATGTGGCGCCAGCCCAATTTCAACGCTCTGGCCAATCGCGTAACGCGTTCCGCGGATATCGTGAAGCAGAACATTTATGGCTTCGCGGTCGGCAACCCGATCCTGAAGAACAAGCTCTTCAACTTCTTCTCGTTCGAGAAATGGTATGCCACGCAGCCGCAGACGGTGGAAGAGACCGTACCGACTTTGGCGGAGCGGGCGGGTGACTTCTCCCAAGCTCTACAGAGCAACGGCCAGATGAGGCCGATCTACGACCCGCTCACCACAACCTACGACGCGGCTTCGGGAACGTACACCCGGCAGCAATTCCCTGGGAACATGATTCCGGCTAACCGCCTCGACCCCGTGGGCTCGGCAGCCATGAACTATTTGTGGGCGCCGAACCGCACGCCCGACAATAAGAGCGGATTGAACAACTTCGCGGTGACTTACCCCTGGTGGACCAAGTACCATAACGTTTCCGAGCGGGTTGACTTCAACGCCAGCGACAAGCTGCGCATGTTCGCTCGCTATAGTTGGTTCCGCACACGGCTGGACAACGACAACGCCTCGGGTGACAACTCAATTGCCTGGCCCTCGGACAACGGCGGCATCATGGACGCCACCAGTTCCGGGATCGATGCCTTGTACATGATGAGCCCGCGCACCACCATCGATGTCAAGTTGGGCGTTAACTACACCGAAGACGACTACAACTCGCAGATCTACAAGCTGAAGATGGGCACGCCCTGCTCGGGCAACTCACCCAGCACCAATTGCGACGTGTGGTCTAGCTTCTGGCCGAACAACAATTGGTACAACTCAGTGCTCTCTCCCTCCATCGGCGTCTATTTCCCCGCCTTCCAGTGGGGTAATGAATACTTTGGCGGGAGCACCTCCGGCATCGGCACGGGCGCCCACACTGGCTTCGGCGGTTGGTGGTACGACCATCTGCGCACCTATTCGCCGCAAATCATCGTGACCCACGAGATGGGGAAGCACCACCTGAAGTTCGGCTGGCAGTATCGCTACGAGTGGATGCAGAACTTCCAATCCGTCGGGCCGGGGTCTTTCGGCTTTAACTCTCAGGACACTTCCGGCGTGGTTTCGGGGACCTATAACCCTGACCTGAGTGGCGACCAATACGCCTCCTCGCTGCTTGGGGTTGTGAATAGCGCAACCGCCACCATTTATCCCATTGTCGACAAGGTTCACAATCACCTGTATGCAGGGTTTATTCAGGACGACTTCCGGCTGAACCCTCGCACCACCCTGAACCTTGGCCTTCGTTGGGAAAAAGAGTCCGGTCCGTCGGACGATAACCACTGGCTGGTCAAAACCCTGGATATGAAACAGAATATTCAGAACTGGCCCTCGTCCTTCAACCTCTGGACTCCGCAGGTGCTTGCCGCCGCGAACTTGCCGGCCAGTGCGGCCGACATTCCGAGTCTTGTGGCGTCGCAGTATAACGGCGCAGTCGTCCGCACCAGCCCCACCGATCCGAACGTATGGTACGGGGTGAATAGTCTCTTCCTGCCCCGCGCCGGCATCGCCTACCGCCTCAACGACAAGACGGCTGTACGAGTGGGCTATTCCCGGTTTGCGGTGACTTGGTTAAGCAATTCCTCCGACGACAGCAACATTTATGCCAACGGCTTCTCGCAATCCACCAGTGCCCTTGGCCCTCTGTCGGGCATCCCGCGCTCCTACCTCGCGGATCCCTACCCGTCCGGAGGCACCTATCCCAACCCGGTCATTCAGGCGGTCGGGACCGCTCTGGGGCCCTACCAGGATCTAGGCAATAACTGGAATTTCTATGACATGCGGCAATACAAGGTGCCCATTAACGACCGGTTCAACTTCAACATTCAGCGCGAGCTGCCTGGGGGCCTCCGTTTGGACGCAACCGAGTTCATGATGTTCGAGCACAACGCCCAGGACGGTAGCATGTGGGGAGGATTTTACGGACAGAACCTCAATCAGATGAACCCGGAGTACTACTACAAGTATAAGGGTCTGCTGAGCGAGAGCGTTCCCAATCCCTTCTACGGCCAGTTCCCCACCAGCCTTGGGGCGGCGGGGGTATCCTCTGTGACGCCGAGTTACACAGGACTACCGATCATGCCCGGCTCTCTGGGCACTTCCTCCACCGTGTCCCTGGGCCAGTTGCTTCAGCCCTACCCTCAATACGGTAACCTGAATCTCCAGGGTATTCCCGGCTACAGAGATCACTACTTCGGGACGGCAATCTCCGTCACACGGCCCTTCGCCCACGGCTGGACGCTCCTGGCAACCTACAACTACAGCCTCCAGAGCCACTCCCAGTACTACGACGACATCGACACATTCAACCATCACCTGACTCAGTGGGACCGTCAGTTGCCGCGCCACAACATTCGCATATCCGGCACCTACCAACTCCCCTTTGGCAAGGGCAAATCCTACTTCAGCACCGTGCCCAAGTGGGTGGATGAAGTCATCGGCGGGTGGTCTACCAGCCAGATCTTCTACTTCATGGGCGGCGATCTGCTCAGCTTCCCGACGTCCGGCATGGTCTGCGATCCCAGGCAGAACAAGCCGAGCGGGCCGTATTGGTTCAATCCGAATTGCATCACTACCCCGCCGTCCTACACGATCGCCACCGCACCTCCGTATTACGAGGGCCTGCGCGGGCCGCGCTTCTGGCAGCTTGACTCAACGGCCTCGAAGACCTTCAGCATCAACGAGCGCTTCAACCTCGAGTTCCGCCTGGAGATGTACAACATGCCTAACAAGTTCATCCCAGGCGATCCCTGCGTTGGCTCTTCCTGCGGATCGTCCGACGGCCTGAGCCTAACCGAGGCAGGCGGCTCGAACGGCGCCAACTACGGCCGCGAACTGCAAGGCTCGTTGCGGTTACACTTCTAACGCGGGTCGTAGCGACGTAACATCGCCGCTACCCTGCCTTTTGCCCTTCGGCTCACCCAGAAGTTCGGGTGGGCCGAAGGGTTTTTTTGTTTCTGCCACCAGCCGAGTAGCACAGGCACTCCTGCCTGTGCCTTTCGCAGATTTGGGCGTCGTAGGGGTAGGGCTTGCCCTACCCTTGTCGGCCTAGTAACCGTCCGGGGACGGCAAGCCGTCCCCCTACAACGGGCGGTTGGCGCGGAATTGGAGGGGCGTTGTTTTTGATGCGTTGTTGATTGACGTAATGTCGTCCATCTTGTAGACTGAGTGCGTCGGATCCGGCGGGGACTCGCTCAGGGCGAACTCAAGAAATATGGAGACGGGCATGAAGTTGAAACAACTCCTTCGGCTGATAGTGACATTTGGCCTTACCGGTGTTCTGTATGCCCAAACTGGCCAGCCACAGGCCCAGCAATCGCAACAATTGCAAGACCCGTCAGGCCAGAGCAATGCGCACCCCGGCGCGCGCTGCGACATCGTTCGGGACGATTACATGGCCCCGATTACCTCAACTCAGAAAGCAATACTGAACCAAGCCGCAATGCGGCGACAACTCGAGGAGCAAGGGCAGGCGCCTGCCTTGATGACCGAGAGAGAAGTAACAAAGGAAGCAGAAAGCGCTCCTGCGGAAACCGTGATCAAAGAGGTGCATGAGCGCGGCGTGGATTTTGACCTGACTCACGGCATCGAGAAGAAGCTCCGCAAGGCCAATGCGAGCGACGAAGTAATCGAAGCAGTCCGGCAGGCGGGACCGAACGTGCGCGCGCAGATCGCGAAGATGATCCTGGGACCCAGCTCCGGTTGGGGCCCAAAATGTCCGGAGCGAGGAAGCTCGGCCATTCTCGGCCATCCTGACCGAATTGGACCCTGACAAGTCCATCAAACTGGTCGACGACTTCGCCAAACGGTATCCCGCGAGCCCTCTGCTCAGTATGGTCTATTCGTTCGGAGCCAACGCTTACCAGCAGAAGGGCGATGTAGAGAAAGTCGTCGCTTACACAGGCAGGAGCCTCCAGTTGAACCCGGACAATCTGACCTCATTAATCTTGCGTATTGAGATGCTTCCCATGCCCCAATACCTCCGCAGCCACGCGGCCGACAAAACCAGAATCCTTCAGGAAGCTGAAAATGATGCCAAGCGGGCGCTCCAGCTCACCGCGCAGATTCCCAGGCAGCCCCATGAATCTGATGCGCAATACCAGAAGCGCCTGGAGGGTTTTACTAGCGAGATTTACGGGCCTCTTGGCACCGTCCACCTCGAGTTGGCCTCCGGCGGCCCTGCCGGGCTTGACCGGGGAGAGTTGGCGAGGGCCGAGCAGGAAATCAACGCCGCCGTGACCACCTCCGCCAATCCCGATCCCCGCGATTACTACCGTCTGGGCGAGGCTTACGCTCTGGATGGCAAGTGGGACGACGCCATCCAAGCCTTCAAGAAGGCCGGCGGGCTTGGGCAAGGCACGCTAATCAAGAGCTACGCTGACGAACAGATTGCGCAAATGAAAAAGCGGAAGGCCCAGGATGCAATGGCCTCGCGATAGCCTCCCAATCCACTGCGATGTGGTAGGGGCGGCCCTTGTGGCCGCCCGCCTTCCAGTCCTCGGCCCACGGGTGGCGGCCGCGGGTAGCCAAAAGGGCTACCCCTACGGATGTAAGTACTTGACCGTCTGAGCTTTCCTTGACATCTCTGCACCTCTGGTTATAAATTAGGGGATTCGCCCCTTGGAGGTTGTGGTGCGCATTACTCTGGAGGAGTTGGAGCTTCGCCCGGTTGTGGTTTCGAAGACCTACTCCCCGGCTGCCATGGATTACCTTGGGGCTGAGTTCCGCCAGACTGCCCCCCTCAAGGTGGATGCGGTGGCAGAGTTGCGGGGCGCGGAGATCCACATTCGCGGACACCTGGCGACGAAATTGGAGGCTATTTGCGACCGGTGCCTTGGGCCGGTGGTCATTCCCGTGGAGCAGGATTTCGACCTTTTCTATCGGCCTATTTCAACCATTGCCCGCGCCGAGGAAGTTGAGCTGCCTCAAGACGAGCTGGAGGTCGGGTTCTTTTCTGGAGATGGAATCGAGTTCGACGACGTGGTGACAGAGCAAGTGATCCTGTCGGTTCCCATGAAGCTGATCTGCAAGACGGATTGCCGAGGTCTTTGCCCCGTCTGTAAGTCGAATTTGAACGTCGCAAAATGCGGCTGCGCGTCCACAGCGGAGATCTCTCCCTTTTCTTCTCTAAAGAAAAGCTAGGCGAGATATACTCATTTGTTGAACTTAGCGGAGGGCGGGGCTTTAGCCCCGCTGGATGTCCCGGGAGGCATAAGGGGCTTTAGCCCCTGAAGCGACGTTGTTTCAGGGCCTAAAGGCCCATTGAAGCATGCGGCTCTAGACGGCGGGACTAAAGCCCCGCCCTTCCGAAGGTCATTCGAAATTGTGCTCATTAAATCAAGCAGGCACTAGGTGCATGTGCTGACGTGAAGGTCAGCACGACAAGAAATCAAGACAGCCTTTGCCGCTGAAGAGAGTTGAATAACTATGCCAAATCCCAAACGACGACATTCAAAGGCACGCACGAGTCGCCGGCGAGCGCACGACTTCCTGGAAGCGCCAGCGCTGGCCGAGTGCCCCCACTGCCACGAGAAGAAAATGCCTCACCAGGCCTGTCCGCACTGCGGTTACTATAACGGGCGAGAGGTCATACTGGTGAAGGAAACCGCCTGACATTTGACTTGCATGCGACGCATCGCCATTGACGCCATGGGTACCGACTCCGCGCCGGGGCCGGAGGTTGAGGGAGCGGTTCTGGCAGCGCGAGAGAGGCTTGCAGAGGTCCTGCTGGTCGGCCCACAGGACGTTCTGAAGCACGAACTGTCCCGCCGGGACGCGCGCGGCCTTCCCATTGAAGTGGTCCATGCCAGCGAAGCGGTGACCATGGAGGATGCCGCGGCGAAAGCGTTTCGTCGCAAGCGGGACTCCTCCATCCGCGTCGCAGCGCGTCTGGTGCGGGAGCACGAGGCAGATGGATTGATCAGCGCCGGCAACACCGGCGCGGTCATGACTACGGCCAAGATCGTGCTCGGAACTCTCGCCGGCGTTGACCGCCCGGCCCTGGCCGCTGTCTTTCCCACTTCCAAAGGGACGGCAGCCGTGCTGCTCGACGTGGGCGCGAACGTGGATTGCAAGCCTCAGCACTTGCAGCAATTCGCCGTGATGGGCGAGGTCTACTACCGGGTGATCTTTGGTGTGGAGAAGCCCCGAATCGGCTTGCTCTCCATTGGCGAAGAAGAACACAAAGGGAACGACCTGACCCGCGAGGCCTTCGGACTGCTCAAACAGCTTCCCTTTAATTTTGTCGGCAACGTGGAAGGGCGGGACCTTTACAACGGGCGCGTGGAAGTTATCGTCTGCGACGGCTTCATCGGCAACGTGGCGCTCAAGATCAGTGAGGGCCTGGTGGAGACGATTTCGAGCCTCTTGAAAGAGGCGCTCTCAAGCACCATGCGCGCCAAGGTTGGTTACGTTCTGTCCCGCCGCGCCTTCCAGAAGTTCAAGAAACGTGTGGACTATTCGGAATACGGCGGCGCCCCTCTGCTGGGAGTGCGTGGCGTATGCATTATTTGCCACGGAGGCTCGAACGCGAACGCGATCAAGAACGCCATCCGCGTGGCGGCGGGATTTGCGGAGGGCAAGGTAAACGAAAAGATCGAAGGCCACTTGGCCGCCACCACAATCGGAACACCAAGAGCGGCGAAGGTGGCGCACTAACTGGTTGCTGGATAACGCGGGGAAGTGGTCATTCTGAGCGAAGCGAAGAATCTGCATTGGCCTGTTTTCAGGGAAACAAATGCAGATTCTTCGCTTCGCTCAGAATGACAGTGAAGGGGCTCAGAATGACAGCCTGACCTTCAGCACCGCCTTTGCTCTACAACGGTTTGGGAGTCTTATGGAACATTCGGCTGGAATATTGGGCACCGGTTCTGCGCTGCCGGAGAAGGTGCTCACAAATTTCGACCTCGAGAAGATGGTTAAGACGTCCGACAAGTGGATTACGGAGCGGACAGGCATCAAGGAACGCCACATGGCTGGTCCTCAGGACACTACCTCGACGCTTTCCGTAACGGCTTCAAAAAAAGCTCTCGAGATGGCGGGCATCACGCCTCAAGACCTGGACCTGATCATCTGCTCAACCATCTCTCCCGATATGCCCCTGCCGTCCACCGCCGCCTTGATCCAGCGCGACCTCGGGGCGCGCTCGTGCTGCGCCTTCGATCTCGCCGCAGCATGTTCAGGCTTCCTTTTTGGCATAACGGTGGCCGATCAATTCATACGCACCGGGAAATGCAAACGCGTGCTGGTGATCGGCGCCGAGTTGCTATCGCGATATGTCGACTACAAGGACCGCGAAACCTGCGTGATTTTCGGAGACGGAATGGCAGCGGCGGTCCTCGGCCCGGTTGCGCCTCCCTCCGGAATCCTGGCTTCCGACTTGCACACCGAAGGCCACTATGCGGACCACTTGTACATTCCCGCCGGAGGCACCGCGTGTCCGGCTTCGGCGGAGACGGTGTCGGGGCGCGGCCACTACATCAAGATGCGCGGGAACGAGTTATTCAAGGTGGCGGTTCGAAACATGGAGGAGGTGTCGAGGCGGGTGCTCGAGAAGGCGCAAATTAGCGCGGACCAAGTCGACCTCTTTGTTCCCCACCAGGCCAACCAGCGCATCACGGAGGCCGTCCGGGAGCGGTTGGGAGTGGCGAGCGAGAAGGTTTACTCGAATATTGACCGCATCGGCAATACCTCTTCCGCGTCCATCCCGATTTGCCTCGACGAGTGCGTCCGCAGCGGACGCCTGAAGCAAGGCGATTTGGTCTTGATGGCTGCCTTTGGCGCCGGCGTCACTTGGGGCGCGGTTTTGATGAGGTGGTAAAGCAGAAGTCAGAAGTCAGAAGTCAGGAGTCGTAAGTCAGAATGAAGCCATCAGCTGTCAGCGTTCAGCTATCAGCGAACGAGCGAGGTCAACCTGGTTGCTGATGGCTGACAGCTGAAAGCTGAGAGCTACCGTTTCCATTCTGACTCCTTACTTCTGACTCCTGACTCCTTTTCGCATGGCTCGAAAAATCGCATTCCTCTTCCCCGGTCAAGGTTCTCAGCATCCCGGCATGGGCCGCGAGTTGGCGGAGGAGTTTCCGCGCGCGCGGCAAGCCTTCGAGATTGCCGATCGGGCGCTGGGTTTTGCACTTTCCAAGTTGTGCTTCGAAGGGCCCGCGGAAGAGTTGCAGCTCACTCGAAACGCCCAGCCCGCAATTCTGGCTATGTCGGTAGCAGCGGCGGAGGTCTTGAGCGGGAAAGGCATCCGCGCGGATTTTGTAGCGGGTCACAGTTTGGGCGAATACTCCGCCCTGGTGGCCGCCGGCAGCATGCCGATCGAGGAAGCGGTTTGTTTGGTACGCAAGCGCGGCCAATACATGCAGGAGGCCGTGCCGGTTGGCCAAGGCGCTATGGCGGCGCTGCTGGGCATGGAGGCGTCTGTAGTTGAAGAGGTTTGCCGCGAGGCGGCGCAGGGGGAAGTGGTTTCGCCCGCCAATTTTAACTGCCCGGGGCAAATCGTGATTTCCGGGCACAAGGGAGCTGTGGAGCGAGCCGTTGCGCTGGCCCGAGGGCGGGGCGCCAAGCGCGCCATTATGTTGAGTGTCAGCGCGCCGTTCCATAGCGCCTTGATGAAACCTGCCCAGGAGCGGCTGGAGAAAGACCTCGATGGCGCGGCAATTTGCGACCCTAAGATCCCCTTGGCAAACAATGTGAACGCGGAGCTGGTTGACTCGGCGGATCGAGTTCGCGAGGGGCTGAAACGCCAGGTGACGGCGCCGGTCCGGTGGGATCAGGCGATGCGGGTTCTGCAAGCCCAGAAGGTAGATTGCTTTATAGAAGTCGGACCCGGAAAAGTACTTTCAGGATTGCTTCGGCAAATCGATCCACAAGCCGAATGCTTACGAATTGAAGACAGGGCTACATTGAACGAATTGCTGGCGCGTCTGGGCGCTGCGTAGCACGGAACCGCGAAGCTCCCCGAAGGGGAACAAGATCATTAGCCGTAGGTGAAACCTACGGACTCAGAGAGAAGGGCTATTCGACCCCGCAGGGGTCGAACGTCAGCACGCCCTATTTCCCGTGGGTTCCACCCACGGCTAATGACCTTCGGCCCCTTCGGGGCCGTGAGAGAAAGCAGGTGACAACCATGTTTGATCTTGAAGGAAAAGTGGCGTTGGTGACGGGAAGCGCGCAAGGGATTGGAAGGGCTATAGCTCTTAACCTAGCGCAAGGCGGCGCCCGCATTGTGCTGACGGACATGCGCGAGCCCAAGCTCGATGAAGTTGTCAAAGAGATCGAGGCGCTAGGCGGGAAAGCGATTCGCTTTGTCGTGGATGTGACCGACCGCGAGGCGGTGCGGAAGGTAGTGGATCAAACCCTGGAAACGTGGGAGAAGATCGACATCCTGGTGAACAACGCGGGCATCACCCGCGACAGTCTTGTCATGCGAATGAAGGTCGAGGATTGGCAAGCGGTGCTTAAAACGAACCTGGATGGGTCGTTCTACTGCATCCAAGCAGTTCTGCCCGGCATGGTCCGCCAGCGTTACGGGCGCATCGTCAGTATTGCTTCCGTGGTCGCGCAGGCCGGAAACGTCGGCCAGGCCAACTACATTTCCTCGAAGGCGGGGATCATCGGCTTGACGAAAGGCGTGGCGGCGGAGGTGGCGCGCCGGAACATTACCGTGAATGCGGTGGCGCCGGGTTTCATTGCCACGCCGATGACGGAGAACCTGCCCCCGGAGATCAAGGAAAAGATGTTGAGCATTATCCCCATTGGCCGCATGGGAACCGACGCGGAAATTGCCATCGGAGTGCGTTTCCTGGTGTCGGAAGAAGCTCGCTATATCACCGGGCACGTTCTCAATATCAACGGCGGGATGTTTATGGCGTGAAGAGTAGCGGTACCACATGGGCCCCGTGTTGAACCAGAATAAGACCCGTGCGCGGGGAGAATTCTCCTCGAGTGCCTTTTATGCGGGTGTGTTTCTCACCTGCGCGAGCACGCTGATGTACGAAATCGTGCTCACGCGGCTGTTGAGCGTCCTCTGCTGGTACTACCTTGCCTTCGTTTCGATTTCCATGGCCATGTTTGGCATGACGGCGGGCGCTTGGCCGTGCAATTTCGTCCCGGTTGGTTCGAGCCCACCGAGGTTTCAAGACGTCTCTCCCAAGCCGCATTCGCCACGGCGGTATCGATGCCCATCGCTCTCCTCATCATGTTCGCGGTGCCGGTCGACATCTCGCTTTCTGCGGAGACCTTGTTCAGCTTTCTGCTGTTCTCCGCGGTGATCGCGGTGCCGTTCTTCTTTTCGGGTGTGGTTGTATGTCTCTCGCTTACACGGACGAGCTTCCCGATTGGCCGCATCTACTTCGCCGACCTCGTGGGGGCAGGAGCAGGCTGTTTCGCATCGGTGTTGCTGCTCAAAATAGTGGACGCTCCCAGCGGCATCTTTGTGATCTCGGCCTTGCTCTTTCTGGGCGCCGCCTGCTATGCCGCTTATGCCGAGGATGGTCCGCGACGCCGGAAGTCATATGTTCTGGCGGCGGGAATGCTGGTTGTTGCCGGCCTGAATGCTTGCACGCTTTACGGCATTCAACCCATCTGGGCCAAGGGCGCTATCGACCGCCGCCTCCGGCTGGCGGCGGAAGTCTGGAACCCCATCTCCAAGGTCCGCGCCGAGAAGCCACACGCGGGACCGCCCCAGATGTGGGGGCCCAGCCGCTTCGCTCCTCAGCCCCAAGTCGAGCAGATGGCGCTGATTATCGACAGCAACGCCGGCACCGAAATCCTGCACTTCGAGGGCGACCTCACGCCCTTTACTTTCCTTCGCTACGACGTGACCTCGCTCGCGCCCCAATTACGCCCCGGCGGCTCGGCCGCCATCATTGGGGTAGGCGGTGGACGCGACGTGCTCAATTGCGCGCGTCAACGGATTCCAAAGGATCGTCGGGATTGAGATCAACAGCGCGATCGTGGATCTCGACACCCGGCGCTTTGCCTCGTTCTCGGGCTTCAGCAAGATCCCTCATTTCGAACTTCATAAGGATGAGGGGAGAAGCTATCTCACTCGCAGCAATGAGAAATTCGACATCATTCAAGCTTCCTTGGTAGACACGTTTGCGGCCACTTCGGCGGGCGCCCTCACCTCACCGAGAATTCACTTTACACCGTGGAGGCCTGGCAGATTTTCAGCCAGCACCTGAAACCCGGCGGCTTGATCACGTTCGCCGGTGGTTCCTGGAGCCCGAGCACGAAAGCTATCTCATGGTGTCGTTCCTAAGCCAAGTGTTGTGAGGGCTGAAGGACCCCTCGCGTAATATGCGCTGGTGGCCGTCGGATCGCGTGGCCACAATTCTGGTGAGCAACCAGCCGCTATCAGCGCAGGATCTGCGCAACATTCGGGCCGTCGCAGGCCAGATGGAATTCAGGGTGCTTTTCCTGCCCGGGGAGGAGACGCTGGTTCCCGAATTGCGAAGCGCCTCGTCCGCGCGCACGCTGGGAGAGCTGCGGCGTCTGAGCGATGCCCAGGGATTCGATTACTCTCCGGTTTTTGACAGCTCTCCTTACTTTTTTAACTCCATTCGGCTGCGGGACCTTCCTCGCGTCCTGAAGGGAGGCGCAGCCATGGGGAACGTTCGAGCTTTGTTTTTCGTTCTGGCGTTCATGTTGGCCGCTTCGATTCTGGTGGCGATGATCATCGTGCTGCCCCTCAAGCTTTGGGCCGGACGGCGAGCCGGGGTTGCGCCGCCGGGGTGGGGCGGCATCGCCTACTTTATCAGCATCGGAATGGGTTTCATGCTCGTGGAAATAGCCATGATGCAGCAACTGTCGATCTTTCTCGGGCACCCCGTCTACTCGCTGGTCGTGGTCCTGGCGGGCTTGATCCTCTCGACGGGTGTAGGCAGTCTGGCTTCCGACCGGCTGCGTCTGGCTTCGAGCGCCATTAGCCGCATGCCGGCGCTGGCGGTGACTCTCATTCTCATGCTCTATTCGGCGGCGGTCATCCCTATCATCCATCGTTTCATTGCCGAAACGCTTTGGCAGAGGGCGCTCATTTGCGTGGGGCTGGTGGCGCCTTGCGGATTCGTGATGGGTATCTGCTTTCCGGTTGGGCTTCGCTGGATGACCATGCTGCGGCAGAAGGAGAACCTGCCCTGGATGTGGGCGCTGAACGGCGCCGCCGCAACCCTTGCAAGCTTTGTAGCGATCGTGATCTCGATGGAGTCCAGCATCGCGGCCTGTGTGCTGGCCGGCGCGGCGTGTTACCTCTTAGGAGGCGTAGTTCTGCCTTCCTCCCAAGGCGCGCCGGTGAGTTTGGAATCTTCGGCCGCAGAGGGCTTTTCGACGAATCGCACCAGCCGGGTTGAAGGGCCGGAGGTGCGGCTGATGGGTTGAGCGCCGGAAAGCGCGAGTAGAACCGATTGGTCGGGAGCGGCAGGAGAGGGGAGAGAAATCACCGAAGCCCGCAGCAGACTGGTATAATCACTTGTCACTCGACAGTTGACACTGTTAAAATGTCCGCCCGCAAGTAATCGGAAAAGGAGAGAGCGATGGCATCGCCCGAAGAGAAAGTTAAGCAAATTATTGTGGAACAACTTGGCGTGGATGAATCTGAGGTTACTCCCACGGCACATTTCGTGGACGATCTGGGAGCGGACTCGCTCGACATTGTGGAGCTTGTCATGGCCTTTGAAGAGGCCTTCGAGATCGAGATTCCGGACGAAGACGCCGAAAAGATCCAGACCGTGAAAGATGCGGTCGAGTACATCCAGGGACATATTAAGCCCTCGAAAGGCTGACGCACCACCCCTTAGTCCCCTCCTCAATGAGGAGGGGAACGAGAGGTGGTGAGCAGAAGGAGTCAAGCTTGACTCGTCGAGTTGTCGTCACAGGCGTAGGACTGGTGAGCGCGGTTGGCATCGGCACGGAGGAGACCTGGCAGAGACTGCTGGCCGGCCGGAGCGGCGTCGCGCCCATCACCCATTTTGATACGACGGGCTTTGCGGCGACGATCGCCGCGGAGGTCAAGGGCTTCGACCCCTTCCTGTACGTTGAGAAGAAGGAAGTAAAGAAGATGGGCCTGTTCATTCAGTTTGCCCTGGCGGCCACCCAATTCGCCATGGAGCAGGCCCAGCTTAGGATCACCCCGGACCTCGCCGACCACACGGGTGTGTATATCGGCTCCGGGATTGGCGGGTTCGACGTGATTGAGCGGGAACACACCGCCTTGATGCAAGGGGGACCTCGGAAGATATCTCCCTTCTTTATACCGGCGGCTATTGTGAACCTCGCCGCCGGATTTGTCTCGATTCGGTGGGGAGCCAAAGGTCCCAACTCAGCCACTTGCACGGCCTGCTCGTCAAGCACGCACGCCATAGGCGATTCTTTCAAGCTGATCCAGCGCTGTGCCGCGGACGTGATGATCTGTGGAGGTGCGGAGGCGGCGATCACGCCGATGGGCGTAGGCGGGTTCGCGGCCATGCGAGCGCTCTCAACCCGCAACCATGAACCCACCAGAGCCAGCCGGCCCTTCGACCGCGAGCGCGATGGGTTCGTCATCGGCGAAGGCGCGGGCATTCTCATCCTGGAAGAACTGGGCCTGGCCCTGAAGCGCGGCGCGCCGATTCTGGCGGAGGTCGTCGGCTACGGCATGTCCGGCGATGCTTTCCACATCACCGCTCCGGCGGAAAATGCCGACGGCGCCGTCCGCGTCATGCAAAGCACCCTGGCAGACTCCAGCGTCTCGGCCGAGCAAGTGCAGTACATCAACGCGCACGGCACGTCCACGCCTTACAACGACAAGCTGGAAACGCTGGCGATCAAGAAAGTGTTCGGCGAGCACGCCTCGAAGCTGGCCATCAGCTCAACCAAGTCCATGACCGGGCATCTGCTGGGCGGCGCGGGGGGACTCGAGGCAGGCATCACGGCATTGGCGCTCCGCGATCAAGTCATGCCCCCTACCATCAATCTCGAAAACCCGGATCCGGATTGCGATCTGGATTACGTCCCGAACCAATCTCGCAAGGCGGAAGTCGAGTACGCGCTCTCGAATTCCTTTGGATTCGGTGGGACAAACGCTGCGCTGCTTTTCAAGCGATATAGATCTTAGTCTCGCTGTAGCTATAGTTCCTGGGGAACTCGTTGCGCCTCGAAGATTATCTTCTCCGTGTTCTCTGTGGCCAAAACAAAGCTCAACACAGAGGTCACAGAGACCCTCTGTGGACTCTGTGTTGAGGCTTCTGAGGCACCGAGAACACGGAGAAGCTCAATTTGCTGCAGCCAACGGCTCGCGTCGTAAACACTTACAGGAGTGATCAGCGCCATGAAAGTTGTGGTTTGCCTCAAGCAAGTCCCTGCACGCGACTCCCTTCTGCGGATTAATCCCGCCGGAACCTGGATCCAGGAGGCCGACCTGGGCTTTGAGATCAACGAGCCGGACATCTATGCCCTCGAGGAAGGGTTGCGCCTGAAAGAAAAGCAGGGGGGCGAAGTGGTGCTCTGTTGCCTGGGTCCGGCGCGCGCGCAGCAGGCCATTAAAGAAGCATTGGCAAAGGGCGCCGACCGCGCGCTGCATCTTGACGACCCGGCGTTCGTGGGCCTCGATGCCTACGGTGTCGGGCTTGCCCTCTCCAAGGCTATTCAGAAGGAGCAGCCGGATCTCGTGTTGACCGGCTTACAGTCCGACGATTTCGGCTTTGCTCAAACTGGAGTCATCCTGGCGGAACTGCTGGGCCTTCCCTACTCCACTATCATCATGGAAATCCAGCTGGAAGGTGGAGCCCTCAAGGCGAAGCGGGAACTCGAGGGCGGCTGGTTTCAGTGGATCGAAATGCCTCTGCCGGCGCTGCTGACGATTCAGTCGGGCATCAATAAACCGCGCTATGCCACGCTGAAAGGCATCATGGCGGCAAAGACAAAGCCGATAAAGAAGTTGAACGCGGCCGACTTGGGATTGAGCGCGGCGGACCTCGCGCCAAGACAGCGCGTTATGAAGGTCTATGCGCCGGCCAAGACGAACCAAACGCAGTTTTTGCAAGGCAGTCCCAAGGAAGTTTCCGCCCTCTTGGTGGACAAGCTAAGGAATGAGGCACGCGTGATTTGAGGAGGCTTGCCATGTTTGCTCATATCTGGAGAATGCGCGCGCGCAAGAAGAGCACCAAGGATTACGAGACCTTCGGACGCCAGGTAACGCTACCGGCGCTTCAGAAGATCGACGGCTGCGAACAGGTTCATTTTATTAAGGTGTTCGAGGCCCGCAAACCGGAATATCTCTGGGTGGTTTTCTGGCGGGACCATAAAGCTCTGGAAGCGGCGCGCACAAATCCCCTTTGGCGGGATCAGATCAGGAAGTTTGAAGCGGGGAAATTCTACAAGACTATTCCGCTGGAACTGGTGTGCGAGTGCTTGGGTACGTTCGGCGCGACGGCGGCGCGAGTTACTGCAAAGAAGGCAAAGCGAGCTGGCTAGCTCGGGCTTCATACCCCAGCGGGAAGGGCGGGGCTTCAGCCCCGCCGTAGACAAGAGACAGAACGCTGGGGCTTTAGGCCCTGAAGCCACGCTGCTTCAGGGCCTAAAGGCCCCTTCAACAGTGCGCCCCGAGTCGGCTGGGCTGAAGCCCCGCCCTTCCGGGGAGCCGGAGTGAATGGGTAGCGCGGACCTCCGCTTTTGAGGTCGCGGCTCTTCGGTCGAACAGGAAACGAATATGCCTGAGTCGGTTTTGGTTTTCGCAGAGCATCAAGAAGGCAGGTTAAGTCGGCCCACCTGGGAAGCGATGGCCGCGGGGCAAAACCTCGCGCAGCAACTCGGCGGAACGGTGTCTGCGGTACTCCTGGGGCACCCGATCGCCCCACTGGCGTCGGAACTTGCCGCCCTCGAGCTCGATGAGGTCGTGTGCGTCGATTCCCCCTTGCTGGCCGACTACACGCCGGAGGGCTACGCCCAGGCGCTCCGTGAGGTTGTCCAGCAAAAGCAACCGCGCTTGGTAGTCTTCAGCCATACCTATCTCGTGCGGGACTTCGCTCCCAAGCTGGCTACTTCACTTCAGCAGGCGCTGGTGAGCGACTGCCTGGGCTACCGCGCAGAAGGCGACCGGCTGGTCTTCGTGCGGCAGGTTTTCCAGGGGAAGTTTGTAGCGGACGTGGAGTTCGCGGGACCGCCACCCCACTTCGTCTCCTTCCAGGCGGCGGCATTCCGCGAGGACTCAGTTCGGCGGGGGGCCGCTCCTGCCAAAATTACGTCGGTGCCCACGACTCTTTCCGCGGATAAAGTCCGGACCAAGCCGGGCGAGCGTTTTCGCGGCGCCAAACAAGCCGTGGACTTGACGCAGTCGGAAATCATCGTCGCCGTCGGACGCGGCATCAAGGCCCCCGAACACATCGAACTGGCCAAGAAACTGGCCGAAGCGCTGGGCGCCGAAATCGGCGCTTCGCGCCCCATCTGCGATAGCGGCTGGCTGCCGATGGACCGCCAAGTAGGAAGTTCGGGGCAGACCGTGGCACCTAAGCTCTACGTTGCGCTGGGAATCTCCGGCGCCATCCAGCATATGGTGGGAATGAAAGGCTCGCGGACGGTGGTGGCGATCAATAAGGATAAGGAAGCGCCCATCTTCGAAGCCGCCACTTACGGAATCGTCGGAGATCTTTTCGAAATCGTTCCGGCGCTGACGGAAGAGATTAGGAAGATCAAGAGCTAGGAGTCAGAATAAAGCTATCAGCCGTTAACCGAAGCATTCACCTGCCTGCCTTACTTACGAGCCTCAGCTATTCGTCATCGCTCGAATCTGTTCTTCAAGCGAGACCAGCTTATTCTGGATAATGTCCCAGATGAGTTCGGCATCCACCCCGAAGTACTCATGGATGAGGATATTGCGCAGCCCTACGAGCTTCTTCCAATCCACCTCTGGATGTTGTAATCGAATGGCTTCTGGAATTGTCTTCGCGGCTTCCCCGATTACCTCCAGGTTTCGGACCACAGCATCGAGAGTTTTGCCATCGCCCGCAAACCCGGCTGCCGAGAGGCCGGCCGTATATTGGCGGATTTTCGTAATCGCCTGGAGGATGTCCTCCAGATAGACCTCATAATCCCGGGGCATGAACGGTCTCGTTAAGAATTGGCTCTCGAAGCCTCGGCTTAAGGGCATCGGCCAGCACCAGGTCCACCGGGCAGTCGAATAGGTTTTCTAGATATGCCTTTAAATCCATATAGGCGTCGAAGGATTTGTGGTCGAACTCTACCAGCATATCCAGATCGCTGGCGGAGGTGTTTTCTGCCCGAGCCACCGAACCAAACAGCCCGAGGCTACGCACGCCGAAACGCCGGATGTTGTCACGCTCCTCGCTCAGCTTTGCCAAAACTTGTTCTCGTGTAAGCTGCACTTATACCCTCGCTGGCAACGGCCCCTATGCATCGCTATCTCGATAGTAGTCGAGCCCTATCGTTTAATCAACCGGTTCCCGGTGGGGCCCCGCGGGGAACCCTGCCCTATTCGCCTGAGGGGTTCACTGCTGACCTTCTTGCTCGCCACTCGTTACTTGTCACGGCTTTTTCGGTGTCCAGGTAAACGGTCCCCAACCCGTCTGCCGAACCTCGCAGGAGCCGCAGTCAAAATCCCTGAGAATGTCTCCGCCGCCCGTGATGCGGTCGGCAGAAACGAAGTCCACCTCAAAGCGAAGGATCATCGGGCACATCTTCGTCTTTCCATCGGGCAAGGCGCAGCCGAGAAGAATGCGCGAAGTGCCAATCCACCGCGACCCGGTTTTCCGGCACTCACTGCGGATGTAGGCGCCTTGCCTGGCAGCCTCGGGCGGGATGTTCACCCACTCAGCCGTGAAGCGATCGCCCTCAACCTTGACACGGTATTCTTTGCCGGTCGACACGGACTTCCAAACCTCAGGAAGCGCGCTGCTTTTGGCGGCGCTGGCGGGCGGCTTCGCGGCGCCCTGGTTTTCGGAAGCGAACAGCAGGGATCCAGCGACCAGAACCAGGCACAGCAGAACAACGATGAAAGAGGCTTTTGCGATCAAGCAGTTTCCCTCACTTTCCTGGGGCACACAATCACAGGCTGGACCAGACATCTTGACACTTTCAAATCCCAGCCCTTCGGCCTACTCTAACCACCTGTGTTTTCAATAACATTCCAACAATTATGCCTAACTGCCTTGTTTTCATAGACATTCTCGCTTTGTTCCGTAGAAGAGAGATTCTTCCCAAATTAGGGCTGGGTGCCAAGCCTTAAGGTAGCGGTCATTTGGACCAAGTTTGTCCATGCGAAACGGAGCTTGCGCCGAGTTATTGGCATAGCCTGTTTCTCTCACATCGACAACTTGTCCCACCACCGCTTCCCACAAAAAATACGCTAGCATTGTAGCTTATGCAGGGGCGTTTGTCAAGCACAAAATTCCGCCTTCCCCTGGGGACGGAGCGAGGCGCATTCGTCGGTGGAGTCTGCACTCTCACCGCGGCTTTGCTTGGCCGCATTTGTCCGACCTCCATCGGTAACCGCCAATCCTGCCACTGTCCGAACTCGGGACGAGCTATCCCAAAAACGAACACCTGCCCCCGTTCGTCGGTCCCATTTTCCTCCTAAGCCATTGGAAACAAATGGCGGTATGCAGAAACAAGATGGCAAGTCTCGTGCCCTAAAAGCACCAACGGAGCCGAGCGAAGTCCCGGGTTGCCTTTGAAAGACGCCTCTGGGTCTCGAAGGGCCAAAGGGCATCGCTGGGTTCTTAACGAAACGTCGGCAGTCAACCCTGCCCAGACCCGCTTAACGAGAAGGAGGAATCCCGGTTGAAGGGAGAGAAAACCATGAACTCCAAGCATGGGGTATTGGACATCCCGCGCGAATCCAATCAGCGCCAGCGGCGAATACGCATGGTTATTTATTCCATCGTTGGTGTTGCAGCCATCGCAGGCATCACTGTTTTTTTATCGCGCCTGAAACCTGCTGCGCCGGTCGTGGACAAGACGGCAGTCTGGATCGACACCGTGAAGAAAGGTCCCATGGTGATCGGGGTAAAAGCGTTAGGGACTGTGGTGCCTCAAACGAAAGGCGCCAAGGCGCCGTCTAACAGCACGACGGTGCAGCTGAGAATCCCTCAGGCGCAGGCCAAAGACGTGAAGATCGGCGAGGCGGCGACTATCGACACGCACAACGGGATTGTTCCCGGTCACGTGGTGGGTGTAGTGCCCATCGTGATCGGAGGGGTCATGACGGTCGAAGTGAAACTGGATGGCCCGGCGCCGGAAGGAACAAAGCCGGGCCAGGAAGTGGACGGCACCGTCGAGATCGAGAAATTGGACGATGTGGTCTTCGTGGGCCGTCCGGTCTTCGGCCAGCCTAACACCACCGTATCACTGTACAAGGTCGACCCGGACGGCAAGGGAGCCAACCTCGTACAGGTGAATCTCGGCCGCGCCTCGGTGAATACCATCGAGGTCCTTAGCGGCTTGCAACCCGCTGACAAGGTGATTCTGTCCGACATGTCGGCATGGGACAGTTTCAACCGCATCCGGCTGGAATGAAGTTCACCACGGGGGCGCAGAGTCGCCGAGAAGATGGGCACCGATCAATAAGCCCTCTGTGCCTCGATGGTTTCAATCCCAAGGGAGAAGTGAAAATGTTAACGAGAATGGCATTTTGGCGAATGTTAGTGACAGCTGTTTTCCTGCTGGCAGTCTCGACCCAGCCTGCGGCTGGGCAGGGCGACAAAAAGGATGCGGGAGCTGAAGAAGCGACGCACTTCGATTACTCGACGAATCGCTCCTTCCCTAGCATTTTTGCGCCTTATTTTAATCGCTATGTTCCCCGCCCGCGGCTGGACAACTCGCCCCGGCTTCAGGACCTGATTTCAAACGGCAAGCTGAACCTTACCATCGACGACGCTATTGCGCTGGCGCTTGAAAACAACCTGGATGTCGACGTGGCGCGTTACAATCTGCCCATTGGCCAAACGGACTATTTGCGCGCCAAAGGCGGAGGCGCGGTGCGCGGTGTGGCGGGCTCCTTTCAATCCACTACGGCGTTCTCCGGCGCTTTGGGTGGAGCTGCGAACAGTAACAACAACGGCGGCGGGAGCGGGGCAGGAGGTACGCTCGGCGGCGGCATCTACGGCGGAAGCTCCGTGGGCTGCTGCGATCCAAGCGCGTACGCTTTCTATGGTTGGAGCAATAGCATCTCACCGCTGAACTACGAAGTGGTGGCCGGGGTACCTGTCGAGACGACGCACCAGGCGTACTTTCAAGCAGGGTACGGTCAGGGTTTTCTGACCGGCACAAGCTTCACCGTGTCCGAATATAGCTACCGTCTCTCTTCGAACGCCACCACCGCGCTCTACAATCCTGATTTCGTCTCAGGTCTTTCCGTAGGCTTTAGCCAGAACTTACTGGCCGGCTACGGTTACCGCGCCAACGCCAGATCGATCCGGCAAGGCCGCAACAACCTGCAGTTCGCCATGAGCGTCTTCCGGCAGGCAGTGATCACCCAGGTGGCCGCAGTGATGAGCACCTATTACGACCTGCTGGCCGACGCTGAAAAAATCCGCGTGGCGCAGGAGGGGCTTCAGAATGCCCAGAAGCTCCTTGAAAACAACCAGACGGAGTTGAAGATCGGCGCCGTGGCTCAGTATGACGTTCTCCGCAGCCAGGAGGAAGTGGCATTGAGGAAACAGGACCTCCTGACGGCCGGAAACACCTTCTCGCAGGATGGCCAAACGCTGAAGGCCAAGATATCCAAGAGCTTCAATCAGGAACTGGCGAGGGTGGACATTTCGCCTACCGACAAGCTGCCGGAACCCCATCCGGATGATGTGCCGTCCTTGGACGAAGCCATGAAGGAAGCTGAGCGCCATCGCCCGGAGATTGAGCAGGCGGACATCAATCTGAAGAACCAGGAGTACAATATTCAGGAGACGCGCAACGCTCTGTTGCCACAACTTCAGGTCTTTGCCTCCTACAACCTATCGGGACTGGGCGGGGCGTTGAGGCCGACTTTCGCTAATATCTTCGAGAATGACTTCCCTAACATCTCATACGGAGTTCAGCTTGGAATACCATTCCGCAACCGGGTCGCCCAGGCCGACGCGGCCCGGGCTCTACTCGAACAGCGGCAGTTGCAGATAAAGCTCCAGGACGCCCAGAACCAGGCTGTATGGGACGTGAACAAGGCCGTCAGCGCGGTTCAGCAGGCCAAAGTTCAGCTTGACGCTGCCACGAACTTAGAGTCGATTTCACGGCAGGTGCTCGGGATGCAACAGCAGAAGTTCACCTTAGCTTCGGCCACGGTAGAAGATGTCATCACCGCACAAACTAATCTGGCTAACGCCCAGGGGGCGGTGGTGACCGCGCGCGCGGCTTATGCCAAGGCATTGATCCAGTATGAACAAGCCGCGGGAACTCTGCTCGAAAGGAACAGCATCAACCTGAACGAAGCCGTACAAGGGGAGGTCAAGCGGGCGCCAAACATTCCGGGTGCGACTGTGAATTAGCTTCGCAGGGGCGGCCACAAGGGCCGCCCCCGCAGCACTTAGTCCCGAACTCGGGACGGGTCGTCCCAAAATCGAACAGCTAAGGGCGGACCCCAGGCGTTAGGTTAGCCTAATGCATAGAAACTAAAGGAAATGATCGACAATTGACTTGGCAGTGCTATTGCCCTAAATATCCCCGGGGAGTATTGACATGGACATACCACGTGAAGATGCAAAACGACAACGCCGAATTCGTAGGATCATTTATTCCGCAGTGGGTCTATTAGCCATTGCCTCAGTAACTTATGGCCTTTCGCGCCTAAAGCCTGCCGCGCCCAGCGTGGACAAGGCAACGGTCTGGATCGAGCCGGTCAAGAGGGGCCCGATGCTTCTAGAAGTAAGAGGGTTGGGCACCTTGGTTCCCGATGAGCTCTTGTGGATCCCTGCGACCTCAGACGGGCGGGTAGTGCGTAGGCTTCTGCCCGGCATCCACTTGAAAGCGGACACGACAATCATGGAGTTGAAGAATCCCGAGCTTGAGCAGGCCGCCCTGGATGCCCAGTGGCAACTCAAAGCCGCCGACGCGGATTACAACAGCCTGAAGGCCCAGCTTGACAGCAAACTTCTGGACGAAAAGGCGTCCGCAGCCACGGTTCAGGCCGATTACACCAACGCGGTGCTCAATGCTGAGAAGGATGCGGCGTTGGCCAAGGCCGGCTTGGCGGCCGAACTGAACGCCAAGCTCTCGCGGGCCAAAGCGGACGAATTGACTACTCGCAACAAAATCGAACTCGACCGTCTAGCCGTGAGCGCCGCTTCCGCCCAGGCCCAACTGGAAGCCTCGAAAGCCAAAGTCGGACAATTGCGCGCCCTTTACGAGTTGAAGGAGGCGCAACTGGATCGGCTGAAAGTGCGGGCTGGAGTTGAAGGGGTGCTTCAGGAAGTGCCAGTGGAAGTCGGCCAACAGGTTACGGCAGGCACGATCCTGGCCAAGGTGGCCCAGCCGAACAAGCTGAAGGCAGAGCTGAAAATTCCAGAGACGCAGGCGAAGGACGTTCTAATCGGACAAGACGCTTCCGTGGACACGCGCAACGGCATCATTGGCGGTCATGTGGAGCGGATTGACCCGTCCGTGATAAACGGAACCGTGACCGTGGACGTCAAACTGGAGGGCGAGTTGCCGAAAGGCGCGCGCCCCGACTTGAGCGTGGAAGGCACGATCGAGATCGAGAACCTGAAAGACGTGGTCTACGTGGGCCGGCCGGCGTTTGGCCAGCCCAACAGCACGGTGGGAATCTTCAAGCTGGATGAAGAAGGCAACGGCGCCTCGCGAGTGCAGGTGAAGCTGGGTCGAAGCTCTGTCAACACGGTCGAAATCCTGGATGGACTGAAGCCGGGCGACCGCGTTGTGCTGTCTGACATGTCCACTTGGGATGCGTTTAATCGGATCAGGCTGAACTAGAGCAGTGGTTAGTGGTTAGTGCTTGGCGCCGAGTGGCTAGTAGCAACGGACTGCAACTGCTGCTCACTAGCCACGACGCGCCGGGGGCTAGCCACCAGGCACTAGGAAGCTGCGGAAAAGTTCCCCGGTGCTGTCATCCTGAGCGAAGCGAAGGATCTGCATTCGCTGCTAGTCAAGGATGTACTGCAGATGCTTCGCTCCGCTCAGCATGACAGATGACCTCCCTTTGCAGCGTGCCAGGCACTAACCACTTTCCAGATAGTGAGATGCCAATGAGCAACTTACTTCAAGACCTTCGCTTCGGGTTTCGCCAACTTGGCCGGAATCCGGGCTTTGCAGTCATCGCCATACTCACCCTCGCGCTGGCGATCGGCGCCAACACCGCCATCTTCACGGTCGCCAATGATTTCCTTTTTCGCCCTTTGCCCTTCGGCAACTCCAACCGAGTGGTGATGGTGAAGTGTCAACAACGTAAGATCATGCAGTCGGGGATGGCGAGCGCGGGAGGTTGGGCGGATCAGCCCAGCTTCAAGTACTGGCGCGACCACAACCAGGTTTTTCAGGCGATGGCGGCGTGGGCCGGCGAAGGTGCCCAGGAGCAGAACTACCTGACCGGCCCCGCAGGCTCGGAGCGGGTTCACGCCAAGGAAGTAACCGAAGGATTCTTCCGCGTGCTTGGCGTGACGCCAACTCTCGGCAGGACTTTCTCCGCTGCGGAGGACCGCCCCGGGGGCGACCGTGTGGTCATCATCAGCCACGCGCTCTGGCAGTCGCGTTACGGCAGCGACCCTGGAATTCTGGGAAAGAAGCTGATCCTGAATGGCAAACCCTTCGAAGTCATTGGCGTCCTACCCGCACGTTTTCGCTTCTCTATCGTGCCCGAGGACATCTGGTTACCTCTCCAGGCCAATCTCGACGAAGGTGCGGGCGGCTATTACTTGCACGCCCTCGGACTATTAAAGCCCGGCATCAGGCTTCCACGAGCACAGGCGGATATGGATACGCTCGACGTGCAACTGGCCAAGATTTTCCCTCAGGAATGGAACTCGGACCAGTTCGTTGTGGTTGAAAGCCTACGCGACCGATACGCCAAGGAACTCCGTCCCTCGCTCCTGGCGTTACTGGCATTCGCCGGTCTCGTGCTGCTGATCGCCTGCGCCAATCTCGCTAATCTGCTGCTGGCCCGTGCCGCAGGGCGGCAGCAGGAGATCGCCATTCGCCGCGCCCTGGGTGCGGGGCGAATCGCAAATCGTTCGCCAAATGTTGATCGAAAGCGGATTGCTGGGGCTGGCGGGCGGCGCAGTAGGCGTGCTGCTGGCATCCTACGGCGTAGCCGTTTTGTACTTGCTGCTTCCAAGCGCGTGGAACCCGTTAACCCGAGGCGGAATTGACGCCCCGGTGCTCTTGTTCTCCCTCGGGATTTCTCTGCTCACCGTCCTGCTGTTCGGCATGGCGCCGGCACTGCGCGCCGCCGGTTTCGACTTGAATGAGACGTTGAAGCAAGGGCTGCGCGATGCGCACTCGGCGGCGGGACTCCAGTCCTCTCGAGCCGCGCTGGTGGCGGGCGAAGTGGCGCTGGCGGCAATACTCCTGACGGCAGCCGGATTACTTGCCAAGAGTTTCGTTCGAATTTCCACCGTCGCCATGGGCTTTCAGCCTGATTCCGTCCTGACAATTGGGCTGCACCGCCCGGGACAACACATGGGGGAACAGTTTTACGACCCCAGTGTTGCAGCGGATCACTGCCCTGCCGCAGGTGGGAGCGGCGGGCATCATCAACTTTGCGCCACTTTCCGGCGGCGGTTGGGGCCAGGACATTATCATTGAGGGCCGACCGCCCCGCGCGCACGGCGATTTGATCTGGGCGGCGCATCGCCAGGCGACCGCCGGCTATTTTCGCGCCGTGGGAATTCCCCTGCTGCGCGGGCGATCATTCGAGGCGAGCGACTGGTACAGCGACCGTGGCGTCATTAGTGAAGCCATGGCCAAGCAATATTGGCCAGGGGAAGACCCGATTGGAAAGCGCTTCGGCGTTAACTGCTCCGACTCGCCTTGCCATTGGCAAACGGTGGTGGGAGTGGTCGGCGACGTTAAGGAACTCGGCCCCGCCGCCGAGCCCGCCATTGCGATGTACTTCATGGAGAACATGGACGACATGACACTGGTGGTTCGCGCGACCGAGGATCCGACAAGGCTTGTCGGCGATATCCGCCAGATCGTTCACAGCATCGATCCCAATCAGCCGGTTGGAGACGTGCGCACCATGGAGAGTCTGGCCTCAGAGTCCGTTGCGCCGCAGCGCCTCACCATGCTGGTTTCCATCCTGTTTGCCGCCCTGGCATTGGTGCTGGCGATGGTCGGACTGTACGGAGTGATTTCGTATTCAGTGGCCCAGCGAACCCACGAATTCGGCGTGCGCGTGGCGCTGGGGGCGGAGCGAAGAGACATCCTGAAACTCGTGGTGGGACAGGGATCAAGGATGGTCCTGGTGGGGGTGGGAGCGGGAGTCCTGGGCGCGCTTGCGTTGACGCGATTTGTATCGAGCCTGCTGTATGGTGTGAAGCCCACCGACCCTCTCACCTTTCTCGGCGTAACTCTCCTGCTGATTGCCGTCGCCTTGCTCGCCAGCTACATTCCCGCGCGCCGCGCGACTAAGGTCGATCCGCTGGTGGCGCTGCGGTATGAATAGGGCAGTGGCTAGTGCCTAGTGGCTAGTGCTTAGTAACCAGAGGTCACTAGTATTACTAGGTTAAGTGATGACGGAGAGGTGTAGCTCGGGTGAGAGGGCGATGCAAATGTCGAACACGTTTGGAACATTTTGGGATGCTGGAGCCGCTGGGGCGACGCGAGCGACGCCATGGGGCTCGGTATATGTGCGAGGCTGATGCTGGACGGCGAACGCAAGTCATCGAGCCGATGGCACGCGTCTGCCGGAGGGCAACGTGCAGGCGATGCAGCAGTTGATCGGGCAGAGTCCTGGCTTTGGGCGCCGGTCTGGCAACGCTTGGCGCAACGCATGACGGCGGAGTTGACGCCCGACCGGTGTGGGTCATCGACGACACGGGTTTCCCGAAACAGGGTCAGCATTCGGTGGGGGTGGCGCGGCAGTATTCGGGGACGCTGGGCAAGACGGGCAACTGCCAGGTGGCGGTGAGCCTGCACCAAGCGGCAGCAGAAGAAGTGCCTCTGAACTGGCGGCTCTACTTGCCGGAAAGCTGGACGCAGGATGCGGAGCGGCGTGCCGCTGCGGGCATCGCAGCAGAGGTGAATTGCAGACGAAGTGGCAACTGGCTCTGGAAATGATCGACGAGGCGCGGAAGTGGGGCTTGCGGTGCGGGGTGGTGATGGCGGACGCAGGTTACGGAGAAGTCACGGAATTTCGCCAGGGGCTGGAGACCGCCCCATGCGGTGGGCTCCCGACCAGGGGGAGTGGCGACGCCGCCTCGCATGCACAACCTGACAGCCCGAGGGCGGGCCGTCGCGGAGTGCTTATCAATACGGAAGCAGCGGCCAGGAACGGTCCGGGAGGTGGCGCAAAAGGCCAGCGGGTGGAAGCAAGTGCGCTGGCGAGAGGCAGCAAAGGCTGGCTCGAGTCCCGCTCGATGCTTGCCGCGTGCAACCCTCGCATGGATTCCCGAGGGCCGACCCGCGCACAAGGAGGTCTGGCTGCTGGTGGAATGGCCGCGCGGCGAGAAAGAACCCACCAAATACTTTCTCTGCGACCTGCCGGAGCACTACCCTTTGCGGCGGCTGGTGCGCATCGTCAAAGCCGCTGGAAGATCGAGCAGGATTATCAGCAACTCAAGGAGGAACTGGGACTGGATCAATACGAAGGCCGCAGTTGGGCAGGTTGGCATCAACATGTCACGCTGGTCATGTTGGCGCATGCCTTCCTGACCCTGGAAAGGTTGCGGAGCAAGAAAAGCTTCTGGGTGGACCCTGCACGGACGCGCCGTGAGATCCAACGCCTGTTGTTCACCTGGACCGGAGAGTGTGCATATTGTGGCAGCTTATTCGCAAGCGAAACCGACCACCTTAATTGACGTAGTAGGCTGCGGTATGAATAGGGCAGTGGCTAGTGCCTAGTGGCTAGTGCTTAGTAACCAGAGGTCACTAGAGCTCCGTGGTGGAACGAGATGAGCGGAAATGCGGAGATCAAGAGCTATCGGGATCTTCTTATTTGGCAGAAGGGCATGGCGTTGGCGAAGCAGGTTTACTTCATGACGCGTACCTTTCCGGGCGATGAGAGGTTTGGCCTGACGGCGCAGATGCGACGTGCGGTTGTCTCAGTTCCATCCAATATCGCCGAGGGCCAGGCGCGGCACGGGAAGCGGGAATTCGTGCATTTCCTCTCTCATGCCGAAGGTTCGTTGGCGGAGTTGGACACACAGTTGACCTTGGCTGTCGAGTTGGGCTACTGCCGCCCGTGCGATGCCAACGGAAGCGTGGTAACGGTCGCTGAGCTGCAAAAGATGATCGCATCATTGCGGGGGAAGCTCGCGGCACGACTAGCTACTGACCACCAACCACTGGCCGCTAATCACTAAGCACTAGGCACTAGGCACGAGCCACTTGTCTGTTCATGGAGATCCTGATGGGTGTATTGCTCCAGGACGTTCGCTACGGCATTCGCATGTTGGCGAAGACTCCCGGCTTTACGGCGGTGGCGGTGCTGACGCTGGCGCTGGGGATCGGTGCGAACACGGCGATTTTCAGCGTGATGAATGCCGCGCTCGTGCGCCGTTTGCCGGTGCCCGATCCGGAACGATTGGTTCGCCTCCACACCACCGATCAGCCCCCCAACACGTCGCAGACAGGTTACAACGACACTTCCTTGACCGAACCTGTTTTCGAGCAACTCCGCAAGCAACGCAGCGTTCTTTCGGACCTCGTTGCTTACGTGCCGCTCAGCATCCGAAAGGTAGCGGTACGCTTTGGTGGCGAGCCCGAAGAGGCCAACGCCGACATGGTGAGCGGAAACTTCTTCTCGGGGCTGGGAGTGCGCCTCGAGCGGGGCCGGGGATTTACCCCTGAGGACGAATCTCAGCACACCCAGACGGCGGTGCTGAGCTACGCCTACTGGACGCGGCGCTTCGCCCGTAACCCCTCCGTAATCGGGCAGACTCTTTACATCAAGGGAGCACCGTTCACGATCGTCGGAGTTGCGCCCCGGGAATTCGGGGGAGTCGGGCAGGGTGAGCCGACCGAGATTTGGGTTCCCTTCCAAACCCGCGCTGATTTGAAGCCGTGGGGCCGCTCTCCCGACAGCAGTGACAGTCTCTACGGAGATCCGACCTGGCTTTTCCTGCTGATGATTGGGCGGTTGCAACCTGGGATCAGCCAAGAGCGGGCATTGGCACAGTTGAATCCCGTCTATCAAGGCACGCTGGCCGCGACAGGCGTCAAGCCGGACCCGAAGGCGCAACCGGTGAAGCTTCTCTTCTCGCCCGTGCGCGGCATCGAGAACCTGCGGGACGGGTACGAGAAACCGCTCTTAGTACTGATGGCGATGGTCGGCGTGGTGTTGGTGATTGCGTGCGGCAATGTAGCCATGCTGCTGGTGGCCAGGAATAGTGTGCGCCGGCACGAGTTCAGGCTGCGTCTGGCTTTGGGTGCAACCCGATTGCAGCTTTTCCGTCAATTGCTTACCGAGAGCCTGGTGCTGGTGGGAGCAGGAACTGCGCTGGGCTGGCTCTTCGCGACCTGGGCGACGGAAGCCATGGTGGCCTGGGCAGGGCTGGATTTCAACGTGTCGCCCGACCAAAGGGTGTTGGCGTTTACCCTGGCTCTCTCGGCACTCGCGGCCCTGTTATTCGGACTGGCTCCCCTGCGTAATGCCGTCCGCGCGGCCCCCGGATTTACCCGCACGACCGGCGCTTCCGGCTCCACACGCGGTAAGGAACAACAGCGCCGCGGGCAGGCGGTGGTGGCCTTTCAGATTGCTCTCTGCCTGGCGTTGCTGGTTTGCGCCAGCTTACTGTTGCGCACGCTTCGGAACCTCGAGACGCTGGACCTTGGGATGCGCACACAAGGGCTGCTCGTATTCGGCATCACACCGCCGCAAGGGCTATTGAAAGAAGCTGACGTCCTGCATTTCTACCAGTCGCTGATGGAGCGGCTGCGGGCTCTGCCCGGCGTCGAGTCGGCGACTTTGATGGATAACCGCATCGGCTCAGGGTGGAGCAACAATACCGGCGCGTTTGTTGACGGAAAGTACCCGAAGCCTAACGCCTTTTGCCCGATGCGCTGGAACGGGGTGGGGCCGGACTATTTCCATGTGCTAAGAACACCGATCCTTGTTGGCCGCGATTTTAACGACGCCGATTCGGCGTCTGCCCCCAAGGTCGCCATCATCAATCGGACTTTTGCCGAGCGCTACCTCGATGGGCGGCAACCCCTGGGACACCATGTGTCGCTTGATAACGGCCCCAAGGCGGTACAGTACGTCGTGGTGGGGGTAGTTCAGGACAGCAAGTACACCGGTGTGGAGGAAAAAGCCACGCCCATGGCCTGGTTCCCCTACACGCAAGTCGGCGGCACGTCAACGATGAACATCGAATTGCGCGCGGAAGGCTACCCCACGGCCTTGCTTCCCCTGGTGCGCCGCGCCGTGGCGGAGTTTGGGCCGGATCTGCCGCTGCTTGAACCCATGACTCAACAGGAGCAGTTTGACAAGTCGTATACCGACGAGCGTTTGTCGGCGCGCCTGGCCATCTCCTTCGGATTTCTTGCCGCGCTGCTCGTGGCGACCGGACTTTACGGGACGCTTTCATATCGAGTGAGCCGCCGCACGGCGGAAATCGGAGTGCGCATGGCCTTGGGTGCGCAACGCCAGCAGGTGCTCTGGATGGTCCTGCGCGAGAGTCTGACGGTCAGTGTTGTGGGCCTGCTCGCCGGCCTCCCGCTGGCGGTAGCCGGCGCGCGGGTACTCCGCTCCATGCTATTTGGACTGGGGCCGGGCGACCCCCTCGCCTTCGCCGCGGCCATACTGGGCCTGGCGATTGTGGTGCTTGCGGCGAGCTTGATCCCGGCGCAGCGGGCAGCGCGGGTGGATCCGATGGTGGCGCTGAGGTATGAATAAAGCTGTCAGCTCTCAGCCATCAGCTATCAGCAACCAGGCGGTGCAGTTGTTTGCTGAAAGCTGACGGCTAATAGCTTGTGGACGATCAAGCCAAATCATGGGAACACTGCTTCAAGACTTCCGGTACGGAATTCGAACGCTGGCGAAGAATCGTGGCTTCACCGCCGTCGCGTTGTTGACGCTGGCGCTGGGGATTGGCGCAAACGCGGCCATCTTCAGCGTGGTGAATACCGTGCTTCTCGAGCACCTTCCGATCAGGGCTGCCGATCGCCTGGTGGTGATCTGGATTCGCAACCTGGCGCACGGCTGGAGCCGCGTGGGGCCCACGGGACGGGATTATCTCGACTGGAGGGAGCAGAACAGGTCATTCGAGGATCTGTTCCTGTTCGAACATGGTACCGGGACGGTGACGGGCGTGGGCGAGCCGGAGCAGGTGTCAGGCCTGCGCGTGACCACGAATTTCGGGGACTTTTTTGGAATCAAGCCGGTCCTGGGCAGGACCTTTCGACTCGACGAAGCGCGGGGCCGCCACAATCTGTTGCTACTGTCCTACGGCTACTGGCAGCGGCGCTTCGGGTCTGACCCCGACGTGGTTGGGCGCGGCATAACGCTGAACAGTGAACTCTATACGATCATCGGCGTGATTCCAGCCTCGTTCGCCGCGCTCTTTCCCATGGATGTCGTGGTGCCCTTCGATAACGATTGGGTGAAGCGCGCCGACAGCGATCTTGGCGTCTTCGGCAGGCCTAAGCCGGGGATCACGCTCGAGCAGGCGTCCGCGGAGATGAGCCTGATTGCGCAACGCATCGAGAGCCAACGACTCGACCGCAAAGGCTGGGGCGTGGTGCTGGTGCCGCTCGAAGCGGTGCGGGTGGAGTACATCCGGCCGGCGCTCCTGTTGCTGCTGGGCGGCGTTGCTTTCGTCCTGCTCATCGCCTGCGTAAACGTGGCCAATCTGCTGCTGGTGCGCGCCGTCAGCCGCGAGCGGGAAGTGGCGATGCGCATGGCGCTGGGCGCCGGACGATTGCGGCTGATCCGCCAGTTCCTGTCGGAGAGCACGCTGCTGGCGCTCGGTGGAGGAGGCGCGGGCCTGTTGCTCGCGGCGTGGGGGACCGATCTGCTGATGCGAGTGATGCCTTCGCGCATCCCCGTTCCGAACGCGGCGGACGCGGTGTTGCTGCCCAAGATCCACATGGACGCGAAGGTCGTCCTCTTCACGCTGGTAGTCTCGCTGCTCACCGGAACCATTTTCGGCCTGATCCCTGCCTTTCAGGGCGCAAGATGCGACGTTAACGAGTCGCTCAAAGAAGGTGGAAGAGGTTTTCTTGCCGGCCGGGAGGCGCACCGTGCGCGCGCCGCGCTGGTGATTGGTGAAGCTGCCCTGGCGGTGGTGTTGGTGATCGGCGCCGGCCTGATGATCAAGAGCTTCTGGCGGCTTCTGGAAGCCAACCCGGGCTTCAATCCGCAGCACCTGCTCACCCTGCGAATCAAACTGCCCAACGACACCAAAGACTCAAAATACAGGGAACCGCGGCAGCGGGCATTAACCTTCGAGCAGTTCCTGGCCAACGTCGCGGCCCTGCCCGCAGTTCGTTCGGCGGCACTCACCGAGATTATTCCCCTGAGCCAGGACGACATGGATATGGGGCGCTTCATCGTCAAAGAGGCGCCGCCCTCGGTGCCGGGCGAGGCCCCCGCGGCAGATTTCAGAGATGTGAGTGCGAGCTACTTTGGGACGATGGGGATTCCTCTCCTCCAGGGGCGGGCATTCACGGAGCACGACAATGCGGATGGCCCGCGGGTGGCGATCGTCGATGCGACGCTGGCGCGGCGCTTTTTCCCGAACCAGGACCCGTTAGGAAGACACTTGCAGTTCGCGGAGGTTTCGCGGCCGTGGGAAATCGTGGGCGTAGTCGGAGGTGTACACGATACGGGATTCGATCAGCAGCCGCGTCCCACGATCTATCTTCCGTACCTGCAAACCGGTGATCAAACGATGAGCTTGGTGGTGAGGACCGATTCGGAGCCTGCCGCCATCGTGCCTGCGATCAAAAATGCAATCCGGGCCATAGACAAGGATCAGCCAATCTTCAATGTCAAAACCATGGACGAGATCATTTCCGGCGTGGTCTCAGCGCAACGACTGGCGTTCATTCTGCTCGGGATTTTCGCTTTCCTGGCTTTGACCCTGGCAGCAGTTGGGATCTACGGGGTGACTTCCTATTCGGTCAGCCAGCGCACGCACGAGATCGGCATTCGCATGGCCTTGGGAGCGCGAGAGTCCGACGTGTTCAGGCTCGTAGTTGGACACGGGCTTACGTTGGGACTGGTCGGTGTGGGGCTGGGCGTTGCCGGGGCGTTGGTTCTGACCCGCTTCCTGACAAGTTTGCTTTATGGTATCCGCCCCACGGACCCCCTGACCTACCTGGTCGTTTCCCTGGTTTTGGCAGCGGTGGCGGCGCTGGCCAGCTACATCCCGGCACGCCGGGCAACCAAGGTCGATCCGATGGAGGCGCTGCGATACGAGTAAAGCTGTCAGCCCTCAGCGATCAGCCGTCAGCAAACCGAAACACTAGTTTGCTGATAGCTGAGGGCTGACAGGTTGCAGAAAAATGAGGCAAATAATGACGACATTTTTCAACGACGTTCGCTACGGCTTGCGCGTGCTGGCGAAGAACCCTGGATTCACGGCGGTTGTTGTGCTGACGCTGGCGCTGGGAATCGGAGCGAACACGGCGATCTTCTCGTTACTTGATCAGGCGATTCTGCGCGCGCTGCCGGTGAAAGACCCCGGCCGTCTGGTACTTGTCAACGACGCCGAATTCAGAAGCGGGTGGTCGACTTCGGACAACGATGCGATGGTCTATTCCTATCCGCACTACAAAGAAGTTAGGGACGGGATTCCGTTGTTCGACGGAGTGATTGCGCGAGCGCGCGTTCCCCTCAGCGTCGCGTCAGGCGGCGTGGCGGAAAGGGCCAGCGGCGACGTGGTGAGCGGCAACTTCTTCTCCGTCCTGGGGGTTGGTCCGGCGCTGGGACGCGTCTTGGTCCCCGAAGATGACCGAGTCCCCGGAGCCAGCCCGGTGGCAGTGCTTAGTTATAGTTACTGGCAGAGCCGATTTGGAAGCGACCGGGACGTAATCGGCCGGAAGATCTCGGTAAATGCATATCCGTTTACGGTTATAGGTGTTGCGGCGCCAGGCTTTGCCGGCCTTCTCAAAGGACACAACGTGGATGTGTTCGTCCCCATCGCCATGAAGCGGCAGATTACACCGGATTGGAACGGCCTGGTCGAACGCGACATCATGTGGTTGAACATCTTTGCGCGCCTGAAACCGGGGGTTTCCCGCGAGCAGGCAGAAGCGGCAATTCAGGGCCCCTATCACGCTATTCTCGAGGCCGAAATTCAATCCATCAAGAACCCTCGTGCTACTTTTCGCGACCGTTACCTGCGGCAGCACATTTCACTCCGGCCTGCAGCACAGGGAATCAATCTCCTCAGCCAGACTTGGGCGAAGCCACTTCTGGTGCTCGCCGGTTGTGTGGGACTGGTGTTGTTAATTACCTGCGCCAACGTTGCCGGCCTGATGATTGCCAAAGCGGCGGGGCGGCAGAGGGAAGTGGCGATCAGGCTGGCGCTTGGGGCGCGTCGTGGGGCGATCGTTCGCCAACTGGTAACCGAAACCCTGCTGCTGGGCGCGGCGGGCGGTCTGGTGGGTTTGGAGGTGGCGTGGGCGTGTTGCCGGTTGCTTATTTACTTGTTGCCCCAGGATACCGCGGTCGCGTTCTCTTCCGCGCTCGATGGCCGGGTTCTGGCCTTTAATCTCGGAGTATCATTGCTTGCGGGCCTGATTTGCGGGCTGCTTCCCGCCGGCCAGGCCCTGCGCGCGGATACCGCTCCAACACTCAAGGAATCCTCCGTTGGCATTGCGGGCCGCCATGCTCAAGCGCGGTGGCGCAGCGCCCTGGTGGTGGCACAACTGGCGCTCTCGATCGTGCTGGTGGTCACGGCCGGTCTGTTCGCGGTGAGCCTGAAGAACCTTCTGCAAAAGTCTACCGGCTTTCAGCCCGAGAACCTGCTTTCCTTTTCTGTAGACCCCAGCCTCAGCGGCTATACCGGCCCCCGGGAATTGACCTTCGACCAGGAAGTCGAGCGGAGGCTCAAAGCGCTGCCTGGGGTGGTAGCCGTGGGTGCGGCTCGTGGCGGGGTCTTTAATGGTTCGGACCGAGGCGGGAACGTAACCGTAGAAGGGTACCATGCGCGCCCCGACGAAGACATGCAATGCGCGATCGACGCCGTCAGCGCGGGATTCATGAGTACCCTTAAGATTCCATTGGTCGCCGGACGCGATTTCACGGAGGCTGACGGAAGTGGCGCCCCAAAAGTCGCCATCGTCAACCAACAATTCACGCGTTTCTTTTTTCCCGGCGGAAATGCTGTGGGCCATCACCTTGCCTTCGGCGCGGGCGACGTAAAGCTCGACATCGAGATTGTGGGCGTGGTGCGCGACAATCTTCATGATGACCTGCGCGAGAAGGTGGCCCGCTTCATCTATATCCCTTACCTGCAAGACAGCCACGCCGGCGTTAGCTCACTGCGCTACTATGTCCGAGCCGTCGGCAACCCTGTCGCCTTTACAGGGAATATAAGGCAAACCGTCCGCGATATGGATTCTAATGTGCCGCTGAACCAAGTGCAGAGCGTGACGTCCGCGATCCAGCAGTCGATTTACGGCGACAGGATGGTGGCGTGGTTGGGTGTGGCCTTTGGCGCGTTGGCCGCCGCCCTCGCCGCCATCGGCCTCTATGGATTGGTCTCATACACCGTGGCGCGGCGCACCAGCGAGATCGGATTGCGCATGGCGCTGGGAGCGTCGCGCCCTGCTATTCTGTGGATGGTTTTTCGCAAGAGCCTGACGTTGATCGCGACAGGGGCGGTGCTCGGGCTGGGGCTGGCGTTTGCCGCCGCGCGCCTCGTATCCAGCATGCTGTACGGTCTCGACACCACCAGCCCGCTCATATCCGTGGGGGCGACACTGCTGCTCGCCGTCGTGGCGGCGCTGGCCACCTACTTCCCGGCACGGCGCGCCACGAGGGTGGATCCCATCGTGGCGCTTCGCTACGAATAGTGAATAGTGAATAGTGAATTATGAATGGTGAACCGCAAAACACGGTGACTAGCAGCCCTTCACGATCTCACTATTCACTATTCACCGTTAGTCAGTGTTACGAGGACAATTTATGAACGCAATTATCCAAGATGTTCGTTTCGGACTTCGCATGTTGGCTCGAACTCCCGGCTTTACCGTGGTGGTCGCCATCACGCTGGCGCTGGGCATCGGAGCCAATAGCACTATCTTCAGTTGGATCAGTTCGACGCTGCTGGACCCTATTCCAGGAGTTGCCGATACCAGCAGGCTAGTTTCAGTCATGAGGGGGGAGCGAAGTGAACACCCCACGCCGCCATTTTCTTATCCGGACTACGTAGACCTGCGCGCACGAACTCAGAGCTTTTCGGGAATGCTGGCGTACCACGACGATTTCGTTACGCTCACCGGCACCAACCGGCCGGAGCGCATTTATGGGGCGTTCATTTCAGCGGATTATTTCGACGTGCTCGGAGTGCAGCCCCTTCTCGGCCGCGGATTCCAGCACGGTGAAGAGGATAACGCCGGGGGTGTGCCGGCGGTCGTGATCAGCTACTCGTTTTGGCAAACGCATTTTGGCGCGGACCCGTCGATTATCGGCAAAGCCATCCAGGTCAACCGCCGTCTGGGCACGATTGTCGGAGTGGCGCCCAAGGATTTCCAGGGATGCAAGACCGGGCTGCGGACCGACCTGTGGTTTCCCTTGATTTATGGCCGCAGCGACCTGCGGGAACGCGACGCCCTTTGGTTTAACGTCCTCGGCAGGCTCAAACCAGGAGGAACTCGGGGCCAGGCGGAAAAGGAACTGGATCTTCAAATGCAACGCATCGTCGCGCAGTTCCCCGATTCACACCGCGGTCCCAACCAGATCACGCTCGATCCGCTCTGGCGGTCGCCCTTCGGCGCCAACGTCTATATGTACAAGTCTCTGCCCATTCTACTGGCTCTGGCGGCGGTCTTGCTGCTACTGGCCTGTGCCAACGTCGCCAATCTGCTGCTGGTGCGGTCAGTGGCCCGGCGGCGCGAAGTTGCTCTGCGATTGTCAATGGGCGCTAACCGCTGGAGACTTGTGCGCCAACTGCTGGTCGAGAGCATGCTCCTGGCGCTGCTAGGCGGCGCGGGCGCTCTGCTTTTGACCCGCTGGACTGCCGGATCCCTGGCAGCTTTCTTCCCGCCCGCTGCCAACCTGCCGCTCAGTATCAACGGTCACGCCGACCACCGAGTACTTGCCGTGACGATCCTCATCTCGATTCTCAGCGCCATGGTGTTCGGCATTCTGCCGGCGCTGCGCGCTTCCAGCTTGGCTCCCATCAGCGTGCTGAAGGAGGAGGCGGGGAGTATGTCGGGCGGAATTCGCAAGTCACGACTCTCCCGGGCCCTGGTGGTGGCGCAACTCTCCCTCTCGCTTCTTCTGTTGATCTCGGCTGGACTGTTCATCCGCAGTTTGCAGAATGCTCAACGCTCGGATCCCGGCTTCGATCCCAACCACATCCTGCTGGCTTCCTATGAACTTGGACCTGCAGGCTACTCGGATGGGCAGGGGAGGGCGTTCAATCGTGAACTACTCTCAAAACTCTCGGTGCTGCCCGGAGTTGAGTCGGTGACCTTGGCGGATTTCTCGCCCCTCAGCTTCTCAATCCACTCCAACGATGTCTTCCCCGAGGACTATGTTCCGCAGCCCGGCGAATCCATGGAAATCAGCCGGGGCATCGTCGGTCCTAACTATTTCCACACCCTGCGAACTCCCATCATCGCGGGGCGGGACTTCACCGAGCAGGACACCGATAAGTCACAGATCGTTGCCATCGTTAATGAGGAGTTCGCCAATCGATACTGGCCAGGGAAGGACGCGATCGGCAAGAGGATAAGAAACGATCAGCAGTGGTTTACGATTGTGGGCGTAGTTCGAAACGCCAAGTATCGCCGCTTGGTCTATGCTGCTGAGCCTGTTTACTTCACGGCGCTTTATCAATGCTATTACGATCTGGTGACGATTCACGCGCGCGTCTCCGGCGATCCTAGGAGTTATGCAGGAGTCGTGGAGAGAACCGTCCATCAGCTCAATGCCGATTTACCTTTGTTTGGCGTCACCACTCTCAAATCCAGCATGCAACTGGGGAGCATTTTTGAACGAATAGCCGGAACATTTGCCGGGGCGTTTGGATTACTGGCGGTAGTTCTTGCCGCCGTGGGCATCTACGGAGTGATCGCATACACAACGCGCCAGCGCACTCGCGAGATTGCCATTCGCATGGCGCTGGGCGCGCGGCGCGCAGCGGTTTTGCGGTTGGTACTTGGTCAGGGGCTGTGGCTGACAGTCGCCGGTTTGGGGATAGGTATCGCTGTATCACTGGCGCTGACGCGCTACCTCAAGAGCGAACTCTACGGCGTTGCCGCTACGGATGTGCGGACCTATGCCACAGTGACTTTACTGCTCTGCCTAGTGTCACTCGTCGCGTGTTACATTCCCGCCTGGCGGGCAACCCGGGTAAGCCCTACGGAGGCGCTGCGCCATGAGTAGACGGGCGAGAGGGATCCGGAAATACGTCGTGGTGACAAATCGAGAAATCTTCCTGCTGCCTTGAGGAGAGAGGGATGAGTAGCCTACTCCAGGACGTTCGCTATGCCCTTCGCATTCTCGCGAAGAGTCCCGGCTTCACCGCCGCGGCGGTGCTGACCTTGGCCCTTGGCATTGGTGCGAACACGGCGATCTTCAGCGTGGTCAATGGTGTGCTCTTCCACCCGCTGCCCTATCCCGATCCCAGCCGTCTGGTAATGGTCTGGATGCGCTTCACAGACATTGGCCTGCCGAACGACCACAATTGGATTTCGCCGCCGGAATTCCGGGACCTCAACGAGTTCAGCGGCAGCCTTGCGGGGTTGGCGGCGATTGGCGAGGACGATTTCAATCTTGGAGTGCGAGGGACGCCGCAGCGTATTGAAGGCGCCGACGTTTCCCCCAGCCTGTTCACCATTTTGGGTGCTCGGGCGCGGCTGGGCCGGACTTTTCTCCCGGAAGAGGCACAAGCGGGACGGAACAAAGTGGTGGTGCTGAGCGACGGCTTGTGGAAACGCGCCTTTGGCGGCGACCCGAGTGTCGTGGGCAAGATGATTAGCATCAACGGAGCCAACATCCTGGTGGTGGGAGTGATGCCTGCGGGTTTTGAATTCCCTCGCCACGCGCAGATATGGGCGCCGCTCGCCTTTATGCCTGGTGATCTCGACCCGAACAATCGCGGCAACCACAATTACCAAGTGTTGGCTCGAGTCAAGCCGGAGTTGTCGCTGGCGCAGGCCAGGGCCGATATGGAGACGGTCAGCAACAAGATCATCCAACAAAATCCGTCTTACCCATATCGCCGGTTCCACTTCACTGTCCTGCTCAGCCCTCTCTTTGAGGAGACAGTGGGCGAAGCGAAAACGCCGCTGTGGACACTGATGGGCGCGGCGGGATTTGTGCTGCTTATCGCCTGCGCCAACGTAGCGGGCTTGTTGCTCGCACGAGCTGAAGTGCGCGGGAAAGAAACGGCGATTCGCCTCTCGCTCGGCGCGAACCCGTTGCGCATCGTGGGCCAACTGCTCACAGAAAGCGTGCTGCTCTCGGCCCTGGGCGGGCTTGTCGGTTTGGCGCTGGCATTTCAAATCCTGAAAGCCGTCGGCACGCTCAGCGCAACGGCCCTCCCGAGGGCCGCCGATGTCCGTGTTGATTTCTCGGTTCTGGCTTTTACCACCGCGGTTTCATTTCTGGCTGGGATTTTGTTTGGTTTGGTGCCGGCTCTCCAGACCATACACGGCGCGCGTTTTGACTCTCTCAAGGAGGGCGGCCGGTCGAGTGGCGCCGGGGCCGTCCGGCACCGCCTGCTTAACGTACTGGTGGTGGGAGAAACCGCGGTCTCGCTGGTGCTGCTTGCCGGAGCCGGGCTGATGCTCAAAAGCTTCATCCGAATCCTCGACGTCAATCCGGGTTTCGATCCCGAGGGCGTGCTGACTCTGCGCGTCTCGCTGCCGGAGGAGAAGTACAGTAAACCTGAGCAGCAGCGCGATTTTTACTCCAAGCTCCTGGAGCGCGTCCAAGGCCTCCCAGGCGTCGAGGCGGCCGGCGCGGTCAATATCCTCCCACTCTGCGGCCAGAGCCAATCCGGAACCGTGGCCATTGACACGCACGCCGTTCCGCGCGACCAAACGACGCCGGAAGCCGATCTGCGCGCAGTGACGCCGGGGTTCTTCAAGGCCATGCGGATCTCCCTAATCCGTGGGCGGTATCTGGACGAGCGGGACGTGGAGACTTCGTCCCCCGTGGTCGTGGTCGATGAGACTCTGGCGCATACCTACTGGCCGAACGAAGACCCGATTGGCAAACGCCTCAAGATCTTCGGCGGGCCCTCCTCGCCCTGGGAAACGGTTGTCGGGGTGGTTCGCCACGTCCGCTATCGAACCCTCACGGCCCGGTCCCGCGTTGAGGTGTACTGGCCGGAAGCGCAGCGTCCGGAGTCCGATATGGGCCTGGCCATCCGCACCGGCACTGATCCAACTCGTATGGCCTCCACGATCCAGAAGGTCGTGCAGGAGTTTGACCCCGACCAGCCCATTTATCATGTGGCGACCATGCGGGAGTTGATGGCGGACGCGCTGGCCGGGCAGCGGCTGGCCATGAGCCTGCTTGCGGCTTTCGCGGGGCTGGCTGTGCTGCTCGCGGCCATCGGCACTTATAGCGTGCTCGCTTACTCGGTCGCGCAACGCACGCACGAAATCGGTATTCGCATGGCGCTGGGCGCCAGGGGAGGCGACGTGGTGAGGCTCGTGGTCAGGCAGGGATTTATGCTCGCTCTCATCGGGGTCTTCGCTGGACTGGCGGGTGCAATCGCTCTTACTCGCTTCCTTGCGAGTTTGCTCTACACCGTTCGACCTACCGATCCGCCAACTCTTCTGTTGGTTTCACTGCTCGTAGTTGGCGCCGCGTTGCTGGCAAGTTACATTCCCGCGCGCCGGGCCACCCGGGTCGATCCGCTGGAGGCGCTTCGGTATGAATAGTCAATAGTGAATTATGAATAGTAAATTGAAGAGCAGACGCGTAAACGGCAAATCACCATTCACTATTTGTCAGTGTTACGGAGAAAACCTATGAACGCGCTCGTCCACGACGTTCGCTACGGAATTCGCATGCTGGCGAAAAATCCCGGTTTCACCGTCGCGGCGGTGCTGACGCTGGCGCTGGGAGTCGGCGCCAACACTGCGGTCTTCAGCGTCGTCAATTCCGTCCTGCTCAAGCCGCTGCCGTACGCAGAGCCTGACCGGCTGGTGCGGGTCGAGTCGATGTGGACGCGCGGCGGACCGCATCCGAACCCGCTCTCTTATCCGGATTTCTTTGACTTTCGCGCGCAGAACCATGTCTTCGAGCACCTCGTGACCTCGCGGGACACCAGCCTGGCGCTCACCGGCGTGGGTACGCCCATGCAGGTGGATGGCGAGATGGTCACCTGGGATCTGTTCCCAACACTCGGAATACAACCTCAGTTGGGGCGCGGCTTTTTGCAGTCTGAGGAAGCAGCGGGAGAGCACGTGGTGGTGCTGAGTCACGCGCTTTGGCAAAGGCAGTTCGGCGGCGATCGCGGCATTGCGGGACGGACGATCACCCTGGATCGAAAGCCCTACACGGTTGTGGGCGTGGCGCCGCCCAGCTTTGCCTTTCCGGTAAACGAGCCTAACGTTCAGCTCTGGACGACGATTGCAGTGGATCGGGAAGCGCCAGCAGGCGATCAGCCCATCACCGAGCAGCGCGGCGCTCACCTGCTGAGGGCGCTCGGACGAATCCGGCCCGGCGTCAGCATCGAGCAAGCCCGGGCTGACCTCAACGTGATTGCAGCAGCCCTCGCCAAGAAGTATCCGGACTCCAACACCAATCACGCCCAGGCCTCAGTTCGGCCGGAGCTTCAAACCTTGGTGGGTGAATCGCGGACGCCGCTGTTGATTCTGCTCGGCGCGGTCGGCATGGTACTCCTGATCGCGTGCGGAAATATCGCTAATCTCCTGCTTGCCCGGACTGCCAATCGCGAGCAGGAAATGGCGGTGCGCGCTGCGATGGGCGCCAGCCGCGGGCGAGTTATCCGCCAACTGCTGACTGAGAGTTTGCTGCTGGCTATTCTTGGGGGGGCAGCAGGAACGTTGCTGGCGGAGTATGTGTTGGGTGTGGTGTTACCCCTGGGCGGGCGGAGCATTCCGCGCCTCGCGCAAACCAGCGTCGACTCGCAGGTGCTTGGGTTTTCATTGCTGCTCACTCTCCTCACCATTGTCTTTTTTGGTTTGATGCCCGCACTGCATGCGTCCAAGGTCAATTTTGCAGCTTCCCTAAAAGAGGGAAGCAGGAGCAGCATCGGCAAACACGATCGGATTCGCGACGTGCTGGTGATCGCTCAAGTGACCCTCGGCCTGGTTCTGGTCACTGCTGCCGGATTACTGATGGCGAGTTTTCTGCGCCTCGAGAGAAGCGATCTGGGCTTGAAGCCTGACCACCTGCTGACTTTCTGGTTCAATTTGCCCGAGCCGCAGTACAGCTCCGCTCAAGAAGTGGCATTCTACGATCACTTGCTGGAGCGCATGCGCGCTTTACCCGGCGTCGAATCGGCCGCGGGAGCGTGGCCGATGCCGCTGGGCGGCGACAACGCCACGGTTGGGTTCGATATCGAAGAGCGTCCCGCTACGCCCGCCGACCGGCCTTCCGCCCGAATGGCCCTCATAACGCCGGGCTACTTTTCGACCGCAGGTATCCCTCTGCTCAGAGGTAGGACCTTCAATGAGCACGACGATTTGACGGCGCCGAAGGTTCTGGTGGTCAACAAAGCCTTCGCAAACAAGTATTTCCCACATGAGGAAGTGATCGGCAAACGCATCACGCCCGGCGCCACCGGCCCCGGCGAGAGCAAAGAGACCGCGCATGAAATCGTAGGCGTGGTCGGCAATGCCAAGCTCTTTGCCGACGACGCCGAGCCTGAGCCCATTTATTATTTCCCTTATAAACAGCTTGCTTGGCAGCCACCGGTCGTGATGCTGCGTACAGCCGTGCCGCCTCGCAGTTTGGAGTCCGCCGTAAGTAAAGAAATGGGAACATTGGACCCCCTGGTTCCCGTATTTCAGATTAGGACGATGGAGGAGCTGTTATCCACCCAGGTGACGGAACCGCGCTTCCACACCGTGCTGCTCGGCTGTTTCGCGGGCGTCGCGTTGCTGCTCACCATGGTGGGGCTCTACGGCGTGATGGCGTATTCCGTAGCGCGACGCACGCGTGAGATCGGAGTGCGAGTCGCCCTGGGTGCAAGCCGCCGGACGGTGCTCGCCATGGTCCTCAAGCGGGCGGTGGTGTTGTTGGCGGCTGGGCTCGCGCTGGGACTTGCAGCTTCGCTTGCCGCGGACCGCTTGCTGCAAAGTATGTTGTTCGGCATCTCGACGTTGAATCCGGTGGTCCTGGGATTGTCGGGTCTACTGGTTGCTTTAACGGGTCTGTTCGCCGCTTACCTGCCGGCGCGGCGGGCGGCGCGAGTCGATCCGATGGAGGCGTTGCGTTACGAATAGTGAATAGTAAATTATGAATGGTAAATTGAAAAGTAGGCGCGAACGCGGCAAATCACAATTCACTATTCACCATTCACTATTTGTCAGTTTTACGGAGAAGACCCATGAACGCACTCCTGCATGACGTTCGGTATGGAATTCGCATGCTGGCCAAGAATCCCGGTTTCGCGGCAGTCGCAATTGTCTCGCTGGCGCTGGGAATCGGAGCTAACTCGACCATTTTCAGTATCGTGGATAACGAACTCTTAAAGGCTTGGCCGGTAAAAGACCCGGGGCGACTGGCCGTGATTTATTCGGATTCGCCGAAGGCTTGATTTCAATTCGACCTCATACCCCGATTATCTTGACATTAGCAGCCAGGTCACGGCTTTGTCTGACGTGGTCGCTTACGGCGACCGAGGCGGGTTCGTAAGTGGCGAGGGCCAAGGCCAGGAAGTTGTCATCGAGGTGGTCTCTCAAAACTTCTTCTCGGCGATGGGTGTGAAGACCCAGCTCGGCCGTGCCTTCTCTTCGCAGGCAAGCCAGACGCCCGCCGAAGGCCGCTCTGTTGTGGTGAGCTACAATCTCTGGCAAAAGTACTTCAGAGGCGACCCTTCACTGCCCGGCAAAACCACGCTCCTCGATGATAAAGAATTCACGGTGATCGGCGTCACACCTCGGGAATTCTCTGGGCTACGGCACCAGGGATGGACCCCCGACATCTGGGTCACCAAAGAGGGCTGGGAAACGATGCTCCCCGGTGAGGAACGCGCAGACGCCGCTCGCGACTATCGCTGGTTCGATGTGGCCGCGCATCTGCGCCAGGGGACTAAGATCAACGAAGCACGGGCCCAACTCCAGACTCTCGCCAAACGGCTCGCTTTAGCGTACCCATCCTCGAATCAGGGAGTGAACTTCGTCGCCCGCCCTGGCTCCGAGGTGGCTCACGAAGGCATGGGCGTGGGAATCTACCTGTTGGCCATGGTGGGGTTGGTCCTCCTGATCTCCTGTGCCAACGTCGCTAATTTGCTTTTGGCGCAAACTGAGCGGAGGCAGCGGGAGATTGCGATGCGCCGAGCTTTGGGCGCTGGGCTGCGGCGTCTGCTCGGGCAGCTCTTCGCTGAAGGCGTCCCTCTTGCCTTGGCTGGCGGCGCGCTGGGAACCATAATGGCGGCATGGCTCATGAGGCTTGTGCCTGCGCTCGTTCCCGGCCTGTCGGACGACTATCTCCGGCTCGATGGCCGCTTGCTTTTGTTCACCGCGGTTATTTCGCTGGTAACAGCTTTCGTTTTCGGATTGGTTCCAGGCGTTTGGGTTTCAAGGTCCGGCGTCGTCCCAGTCCTCAAGGGTGAGGATCCGCGGTTCGGACGATCTGCGAACCGCGTGCCTCTGCGAAGTCTGCTAGTGGCCGGAGAAATCGCGCTCTCAGTAGTTCTGCTGGTCGCTTCGGCTTTGCTGCTTCGCAGCTTGCGCTACAGCCTCGGGATCAATCCGGGGTTTGACCCGAGTAGGAACGTGGTGATGCTCTCCGTTGCGCCTCCTGACTTCTACGGTTACAGCGGCGCCCAGGCGCGCACCATCTATCCTGGACTTGGCCGCTCGTGTGGGATCTGTGCCCGGAGTCATCCACGCCAGCTATGCCCGGCGCGCTCCATTGACTACCGTCGAAGAGGGAGAAACGCAGCCCGTGGTGATTCCCGGAGCGCAGCCGCCTCCCGGAACGGATCATTTCAAGATTCGCTACAACATTGTCGGTCCCGAGTTTTTCGCTACGGTGGGCGCCCGGCTGAGGGAGGGGCGTGAATTCAGTGATTTCGATCGGCCATCCACAGCGCCGGTGGTTATTATCAACGACGTTATGGCTCGCAGGTTTTGGCCTGGACAGGACCCGCTGGGGAAAGCACTTCAGATTCAAAAGAAAGACTTGCAGGTAGTTGGCGTGGTGGAGGCCGGCAGATACAACCGCCTTCATGAGGCCGTCCAACCGTACGTGTTCCTTCCTTTCACCCAGGTTTTCTCGGGCGAGTGCACGTTGTTCGTGCAAACGGCTGGCGACCCGCGTGGGATGACGCCGGCGATTCTGAAAGCGGCTGCGACCGTAGCCAAGGACCTCCCCATCGTCAACGCGGTGACCTTCAGGGAGATGATGCGCGAAGCCACAGCCGAGGAGCGCGCGATGGCTGAGCTACTCGGCATTTTGAGCGTCCTGGGAATGGTATTGGCTGCAGTAGGGCTTTACGCGGCAGTCGCTTATCTGGTCAATCGGCGCACGCATGAGCTTGGTATCCGCATGGCGCTGGGGGCGCGGCGAGGCGACGTGCTGAAGCTGGTGTTGGGGCAGGGCCTGCGTTTGAGCGCTGCGGGAGCCGCGGTTGGCTTGGCAGGGGCATTCGCTGCTTCCCGCCTCATGTCCCGTTTCATTTATGGAGTGGCCACTACCGACCCGCTCAGTTACGTGGCTGGCGTTCTTGTTGCCATCTGCGTGGCTCTGCTGGCTTGCTACTTACCCGCGCGGCGGGCGACCAAGGTGGACCCGCTGGTGGCGCTACGTTACGAATAGTGAATGGTGAATTATGAATAGTGAATTCCAAAACAGCATTTCAGGCAGCAATTCACAATTCACTATTCACCATTTCATCCTTGCCGGCAATCCATACGTAGTCGGAGAAAGAACATGAATTCAGTCGTCCAGGACGTTCGCTTTGCAATTCGCATGCTGGCGAAGTCCCCCGGCTTTACGGCCGTGGCGGTGATCGCGCTGGCGCTGGGCATCGGCGCCAACACGGTCATGTTCAGTTCCGTCAATGGCATGCTACTTCATCCCTTTCTTTTCAAGGACCTGCATCGTATTGTCGACGTGTGGGAGACGGCGCCGAAGCAGAATGAATTCCACATCAAAGTGGCGCCGGCAAATTTGCGAGATTGGCAGGAGCAAAATAAAGGGTTCGAGATGCTGGCCGCCACCCGCGGATGGAACGTTAACCTGACCGGCGTGGGTGTTGCGGAGCGTGTCGAGGGTTATCAGGTTACCTCAGGATTCTTCTCTCTGCTGGGCATGTCACCACAATTGGGCCGGGCTGTCAATGCGGGCGATTTTGAGCCCGGCCATGCGTCCGTCGTGGTCCTCAGCAACGGGTTTTGGCAGCGGCACCTTGGCGCCGAACCCGGCATCGTCGGCAAGACCCTGCACTTGAATGGGCGGGCATTCACGGTCATCGGCATCATGCCGGCGGATTTCGATTATCCCGTGGGCAGCGAGGCCTGGGCGCCACTTGACCTTAGCCCCGCCGAGAACGCTGACCGCGCCAGCCACTATTTGGAGGTGATTGGCCGCTTAAGGTCCGGAACCACCATGGCGCAAGCGGAGGCCGATCTCCAAACCATCTCGGGGCGCTTGGCGCAACAGTACCCGGAGACGAACGCCGGACACAACGTGAGAGTCCTGGGTCTCGTCGAGGACCTCACTTACGGCACTCGCCAATTTCTTTCGGTACTCATGGGTTCCGCAGTGTTCGTTCTGCTTCTAGCCTGCGCCAACGTGGCGAATCTGCAATTGGCCCGAGCCACCGCGCGGGCAAGAGAACTGGCGCTGCGCCGCGCCCTGGGCGCCAGCCGATGGAAGATTGCACGCCAGTTACTCGCCGAGAGCGTCGTACTGGCCTTGCTGGGCGGAGCGGCGGGAGTACTCTTCGGCGGCTGGGGTAGCGCCATGCTGCAGCGCACCATCCCGCCCTTTATCCTCGCCCACATACCGGGAATCAAGCACCAGCAGATTGATTCCACCGTGCTGGCTTTCACACTCGTGGTTGCACTCCTTACCGGAATTCTCGCCGGGCTTGCACCGGCTTTGCACGTCTCGAACCCTGACCCTAATGAGGCCCTCAAAGAGGGGTCCCGCGGCTCAAGCAGCGGACCAGGGCGGCAGCGCTTGCGCGCGCTCCTGGTGGTCAGCGAGATCGCGCTGGCGCTGGTTTTGCTGGTGGGCGCCGGCCTGATGGTAAAGGGATTCGGCACGCTACTGAATAGGTACCCGGGCTACGATCGCAATAACGTCCTCACTTTCCGCATTGCTCTCGCCCCTGCGGCACCGCTCCCTCCCGGTGGGGAACCTGCAAGTACCGGCCTTTCATCACGTTTAGGGCAATCCAATGGCCCTCGAGTTACGTCAAAAGACCAGGAGGATGCCCGTGTAAGGGGGTTCTACAGGCAGGTCATCGAAAAGCTACAAGGCCTGCCCGGTGTAGAATCGGCGGCAACGGCCACCAGCCTGCCTTCTGGTTGGTCCTGGAACTGGACAGAATATACGGCTGAGGGCCAAGCTTCCGCCGCCCCGGGCGAAATGCGTGTTGCCGTGAGCCAGTCCGTTACCCCTGACTTCTTCCGCGCCCTGCGCATTCCGTTGTTGAGGGGTCGGCTTCTCTCTGGCCAAGATGGCCCGGACTCTCCGCCGAGTGTAGTCGTCAGCCAAAGTATGGCCAATCGGATTTGGAGAGGTCAGGATCCCGTGGGAAAGCGCATTAAGTTTGGCCGGGCGGAACGCAACGAGCAGTGGAAAACTGTCGTGGGTGTGGTGGCCGATATCCAGGGATCTCCGTTTGATCCCAACCCGGACCCGACTGCATACTTCTCATTCGCTCAAATGCCAATGGCCTCTTCGTGCCTCGTGGTGCGCACGGCGAGCGATCCGCTTGCCTTGGCTGCGGCGGTGAGAGCCCAAGTGCGCAGCGTGAATGCTGATGACCCTCCCTACGACATGCGGACGCTGGCGCAGCTCATGTCTGACGATGTCAGCGGCGTGGAGGGATCAGCGCGCATGATGTTTGCTTTCGGCATTGTCGCCCTGCTTCTCTCTGCTTCCGGAATCTATGCGCTGATGAGCTATTCCGTCACCCAACGCACTCATGAAATCGGGGTACGCATGGCGCTGGGAGCAGAGCGCGTCTCCGTGTTGAGGCTGGTGGTGGGCTATGCAGTCAAGCTGACCGTCATCGGGCTGGCGATTGGGGTGCCCACAGCGCTGGCGCTCACCTGGGTTCTCTCGAGCCTGCTCTTCGGTGTGATGCGGCTTGATATTCCCATGTTCGCTTCGTTCACGCTTCTGCTGGCGCTGGTCGCGGCAGCGGCGGCATATATCCCCGCTCGCCGTGCGACGCGGGTGGATCCGATGGTGGCGCTGAGGTATGAGTAGAGGCCAGGCGTCAAGTGGCAAGTTGTAGGAAACAGCGAATAGAAAGAAAGAATGTTTTTCAACCGAAATCATTGACAGGCAGTCCGCCAGCTCGCTTTGAGCTGACGGCTGATAGCTTAGAAAAGGAGATAAAGATGGCATCGAACTCGGAAGTCGAAGCGACTGCTCCACGCAACCCGGAGCGAAGTAAATCCAATGGTTCCGAACTGATTCAATTGGAGGGTGTAACCAAGGTGTTTTTCACCGAGGAAGTGGAAACCCACGCTCTTTCGGGTATCCACCTGGAGATCAAGAAGGGCGAATACCTTTCCATCGCAGGCCCTTCGGGCTGCGGGAAATCCACCCTGCTTTCGATTTTGGGGCTGCTCGATTCGCCCACCGGCGGCAAATACACTCTGAACGGCACGGGGGTGGAAGACCTCACGCTCTCGCAGCGCACCCGGATTCGCAACCGTGAAATTGGGTTCATTTTTCAGGCATTCAATCTCATCGGCGACCTGAACGTCTATGAAAACGTGGAGTTGCCGTTGACTTACCGCGGCATGCCCTCCTCGGAACGCAAACAACGCGTGCAAGAGGCGCTCGAGAGGGTGGGCATGTCGCATCGCATGAAGCATTATCCCTCGCAACTCTCCGGGGGTCAGCAACAGCGTGTGGCCGTGGCTCGCGCACTGGCTGGGAAGCCGTCGATTCTGCTGGCGGACGAGCCCACTGGCAACCTGGACTCGAAGAACGGCGAGGCGGTGATGGATCTGCTGCGTGAGCTTCATCGCGAAGGCGCCACCATCTGCATGGTCACTCACGATCCGCGTTACGCCGAGTTTGCCGACCGGTCCATCCACCTCTTCGATGGTCAGATCGTGGAAGAAACACACTAACCGGGCGATCGGGTGATCGGGTGATCGGGTGAACAAAAAACGATTCGTATCGTGGCGCACTGGTTGTGTGCGCCCGGTGAGCGGCCGACTGCGGCCCCGCGGGTCTCCGCCTCCAGTGATCCGCAGAGAGGCGCTATCGCCGTGAATCCAAAGTGCGAACTTGGGTGCGCTGTTGTTCGCCCGATAACCCGATCACCCGATTGCTCGGTCTCCGGGTTATCGGATTGGAGGGGCTGGACTTTACACAATCGATTGTGTAGAATAATGTGTGGAGGAAACCATGCCGACCAACCTTGCTATTGACGATCGCTTGATTGCCGAGGCCCAGAAGCTGGGACATCACCGCACCAAGAAGGAAACCGTGAATGCGGCTCTGGACGAATACGTGCAGCGCCGCAAGCAGCAGCAGATTCTCTCACTTTTTGGAACTATCGAGTACGACCGGACCTATGACTACAAGCGCGAGCGGCGGAAACGAGCATGAATGTTTTGGTGGACACCTCGGTGTGGTCCCTGGCACTGCGTCGAAAGCCCGCGGACCTAACCGCACAGGAGCGGTTGATCGTAGACGAATTGGTAGACCTTACGCGTGAGGGCCGCGCTCGCGTCATCGGGCTGGTACGGCAGGAGCTGTTGTCAGGAATTAGGATGGCGGCGCAGTATGAGAAGCTCCGCTTGGCCCTGCGGGCTTTTCCCGACGAGCTGGTCGGAACCGCAGACTACGAGGCGGCTGCAAGGGGCAGCAACGATTGCCGGGCATTGGGAATCGTGGCTTCCGTTGTAGACGCGTTGATTTGCCAGGTTGCCCTGGGCCGGAAGTGGAGCATATTCACGACGGATCCTGATTTCAAGGCTTACGCAAGGGTACTGCCCATTAAGTTGCACTCGGTTCGCGCTGGCAAGTGATCGACGATTGCTGATGCTTAGGCCTTACTCCTCTCGACGATCAGGAAGGGAAATTAGAAGTGGAGGCGAATTTCGAGTTTCGGTTTTCGAATTTCGGCTTTTTATCCGGTAAGGAGGCATCATGAATGCGCTTCTTCAAGATTTGCGTTACGGTCTGCGCATGTTGGCGAAGAACCCCGGCTTCACCGCTGTGGCCGTGCTGACCCTGGCGCTGGGAATCGGCGCTAACTCAGCGATTTTCACGATGCTGGATGCCCTCCTCCTGCGCCCTCTTCCCGTAGCCAACCCTGAGCGGCTCGTCGAGCTCCAAATCAAGAGCCCTCAGGGAGTCGAGACCGGTTTTTCCTATCCCGATTACCAGGACCTTCGCCAGCAAGTGAAATCTTTCTCCGGCGTGGCGATTTACTCTCGCCAATCGCGCTTCGTCAATTCCCTGGATGAGTCCAGCATGGTTCTTGTGGACGAAGTCTCGCCGGACTATTTCAAGGTCGCTGGAGTAAAGCCTCTGCTGGGGCGTGTATTCGCGCCTGAACTGGACAACACACCGCAGTCTCAGCTTGGTGTGGTGATCAGCTATCGCCTTTGGAAAGGCCGCCTGGGAGGCGTTCCCGGGATCATCGGCAAAGAAATCAAGCTCACGGGTCACACCGCGACAGTAATCGGAGTAACGCCGCTGCATTTCCAGGGGCTCGCGCGGAACGTCCCCACAGATATCTGGCTTCTGACTTCTGACGCCGTCGCATTCGACTCCGCGCATCCTCCAAAGCGGGGAGATCGGTGGTATGAAGCCGAGGCTCGCTTGCGGGACGGCGCAACGCCTTCGCAAGCCTCCGCGGAGCTGGATGCTTTCAGTCGCAGCTTGGCCGCGATTTACCCGGAAACCAACCGCGGCAGAACCTACCAGCTCAGTCCCGAAGCCATGGACGAACGCAAAATGCTCCTCGCCAGTCTTCTGGTGATGGCAATCCCGGGCCTCGTGTTATTGATCGCTTGTTCGAACATTGCGGGCTTGCTCCTGGCGCGCTCCGAAACCCGGTGGCGGGAATCGGCCGTCCGGGTCGCCTTGGGCGCCGGCCGATGGCAACTGCTCCGGCAATTCCTGGCTGAAGGTATTCTACTTTCTGCCGCGGGGGGCGCCCTCGGCCTCACGCTGACCGCGTGGCTGATGAGCTTGCAGAGAGCTCTTATGCCGGCAGCTTATTCCTTCCTTGGGCCGGACATGCGGGTTGACTTGCGGGAACTTGGGTTCACCGCCGGCATCGCGCTTCTCGCCACTGTGCTGTTTACACTCACTCCCGCCGTCCGCGCCTGGAAAGTAGGCCTGGCGGGGGTCCTCAAAGGTGAAGAGGCAGTGCTCGTGCGAGGAAGCCGCCGCTTTACGACTCGGAATCTGCTCGTAGTAGGTCAAATGGCGCTTTCGGTTGTGGTGATGACCATCTCGCTGCTTTTTTACCGCAGCCTTTCTACGGTCCGTGACCTGCCCGCCGGCTTCGATACGCGCAGGAACCTTGTCGTCGTGAACATCGCCGGACCGGAAGGAGTGAAATTCCTGCCCGCCCTGGCGCAGCGCGCTGCCAGCCTGCCGGGAGTCAAGCGCGCAACCTACGCCATGCGCATGCTGCTGAGCGGCTCGGGTGGAGGAGCGAACGAGGCGGTTTCCATTCCTGGCTTTCAGCTTCCCGAAGGCCAGTCGAGCATTCCCATTCATTTGAACGCTGTCGGCCCGAATTACTTTCAAACCATCGGGACCCATATCCTCGAGGGGCGCGACTTCACCTTTGCGGACGGTCCCCAATCACAAAAAGTCGTCATTGTCAGCCGGTTCATGGCGCGCCGCTTCTGGCCGCACGACGATGCACTGGGTAAGTTCATTAAGATGGGTAAGGAGGATACGCTGATCGTCGGCGTCGCCGAGGACGCCAAGACCAACTGGTTGCGCGAGGATCCAACCCCCTACATGTACCTCCCCTACGCCCAGTCGCAATACAACGGGGGCGCGCTGATCGTGGAGGCTTCTCAGAAACCGGACGCGGTGATCTCCCTGCTACGGCGCGAAATCCACAACTATCGTTCAACCCTGATCATCGTCGGCGTCGATACCGTCCGTAGTCTTCTCGAATTGTCCACCTTCGACCTGGTCTTCGAATCTCGCTTGATGGCCGTCCTAAGCCTGCTGGGAGTTTTTCTTGCCGCCATTGGTCTTTATGGAGTGGTTGGATTCATTGTGAAGAGCCACACGCGCGAAATCGGTATCCGCTTGGCCCTTGGCGCCGGCCTTCGACAGCTCAAGACACTCTTTCTGCTCCGCGGACTCAGGCTGGCCTTGGCGGGAGTTCTGGTGGGCATGATTGCCGCCGTGGGTGTCGGCCGTCTGGTGGCCGGCTACCTTTACGGAGTCAAGCCATACGACCCAATTTGCCTGGGCACGGGCGCCGTAGCTGCGGCGGTCATTGCACTGCTGGCGTGCTACCTGCCCGCCCGCCGGGCCACGCGTGTGGATCCCATCGAAGTGTTGCGGCACGAGTAAAGCAGTGGTTAGTGGTTAGTTAGCGGTTAGTGGCCGGTCCGCGGTTTGTCGTAGGCCCGTAGACGACCCGTAGAACGATTTTCGAGTTTCGATTCGGAATCAGAGTGGGTTCACGACCCGGAGGAATTTGAACTGGTGGAAGCCTACATCAGCGGTGCGAATTTCCCGTACGCCGTGCTCTCGCATGAGTGCGGCGATGTGCAGGTCGTGCAACCTGTTTCCAGATATGCGTGGATATTCGACGGTGAGTTCGCGGACCACTTCGGAGTGCTGCTCCGTTTCCACCAGGATTCCAAACGATTCAGATGTGCGCAGACTCTCGATGAACTGCCAAGCCTCCGCAAATGTCAGGGGGTGCGGGAACGGCGCATGGTGAGTTACCACCCTCATGAATTCGTAAGCAATAGACCAAGTGATGCGCCAGGGCTCGGCGGCCCTCCCCCAGATCGCGAGGAGTCCGTCCGCCTGATCGTGTTCCTTGAATTCCTGGAGAGCCGCGTAGATAAGCAGATTAGTGTCAACAACAAACAAGTTCAGCCCTTTCTCCTGCCACGCCCGTACAGTCGCTCGTCGCGCTCGCGGTCGAGCAAGTCAAGCAAGGCTTCGCGATTGTCGACGTCGACCCTGGGCTGGCCGACACTGAAGGTTGGAAAGCGAAAGGGGCGTTTGGGTTTCTCGCTTTCGTGCAAGCCTCGGACGAGAAACTCCGTGACAAGGGCAGACATTGTTTCGTTCCGGTCCGCCGCGCGCCGTTTCAAGTCCCGGAAAACAGGGTCGGGAATGATCACAGTGGTTTTCATATGGAAAACCATATCGCCTATATGGAAATATGTCAAGTCTAGTCGGGGGGGCCCCCGCTGGCTAGAGGTACGGTTAGCCACTGGGCCTAAGCACTAGCCACTTCTCGAACAGGGAGACTCTGATGAACACTCTGCTTCACGACTTGCGCTACGGCTTGCGAGTGCTGGTGAAGAATCCCAGCTTCACGGCTGTGGCGGTGCTGACGCTGGCGCTGGGCATTGGCGCAACTACCGCCATCTTCAGCGTGGTTTACGGCGTGCTTCTGCGTAGCCTGCCTTATCCCAAGCCCGACCAACTCGTGAGCATCAAAGAGGTAGCTGCCGACGGCCACCAGATGGCATTCACAGACCCCAACTTTGACGACTTGCGAGCCGCGAACCGGAGTTTCGTGGGTATGGCGAAGGTGTCAAGCTGGGACATCACGGTTTCCCAGGGATCCGTATCGTCGCGGGTGGGTGTCGCCAGCGTTTCGCGCGACTTCTTTCACGTCATGGGCGTGGCGCCTATGCTAGGCCGCACTTTCACCGACGAGGAACTGCACGAGGGGGGGAGGCCGGCTGCGATCGCAAGCTACGGATATTGGCAGCAGCACCTGGGCAGCACGACTGATCTCTCCCAGCTTGGGCTCAGAATGGAAAATAGGAGCGTCGCCGTGGTAGGTGTGATGCCGCCTGGATTCGGCTTCCCCGCTCGCAGCGACCTGTGGACTCCGGCAGAGCTCTGGGGCGAGACTCCCAGCCGCACCTCGCACAACTGGGCGATGGCGGTGGCGAGGCGGCGAGACGGCGTGAATCTGACGGTGGCGCGCAGTGAGCTTTCTACCCTCGCGCACGGCCTCTACCAGCAGTACAAGCCTGAGATCGACATGAGGGACGCCAGCGTCGTGCCCCTGCGGGCAGCGCTCACCACTAGCGTCCGCCCCGCCTTGTTGATCCTGCTGGCTGCCGTCGGCTTTCTGCTGCTGGTGGCGTGCGCCAACGTGGCTAACCTGTCGCTGGCGCGCGCCGCGGAACGCCAGCGGGAACTGGCCGTCCGCGCCGCCCTAGGCGCAGGGCGAGGGCGCTTGGTCCGTCAGTTCCTGGCAGAATCCCTCTTGCTATCGCTCACGGGTAGCGCGCTGGGTGTGCTGCTGGCGCTTTGGGGCGTAGACACCCTGCTGGCGCTCGCCCCAGCCGGCTTGCCGCGGCTCGACGAAGTTTCGATCAATCTGCCGGTGTTGGCGTTCGCGCTGGGACTTTGCCTCCTCGTGGCGGTCGGACTGGGAGTGCTGACGGCGCTCCGAGCGACGGCAACCGATCCGCAGGAGGCGTTGGCTGAAGGAGGTCGTGGAGCTACCGGCTCGGTCGCTTCGCAGCGCTTGGCCCGCAGTCTGGTTGGAGCCCAGGTGGCCGTAACGCTAGTCCTGCTCGCCGGCGCCGCATTGCTCGGTCGAAGCCTGCTCCGCGTGCTTTCCGTCAATCCTGGCTTCCGCACCGCGAACATAGTGACGATGGAGCTTGAGGTTCCGGGCTCACAGCCCACCTCGATGGCAGCCGTCGAGGAATCGATCAAAGACACCAAGCCAGCCATCTTTCTGAGCCATCTCTTTGACCGGTTGCGCTCGATTCCTGGCGTCGAAGAAGTCGGTGGGGTCTCGAACTTACCTCTCGGGGAAGCAGGGGATTGCGCCGATGGCAAGTTCCTGCTGATCGACCGCGAGCCTCAGTTCGACCCGAATAAGCCGGAAGACCAGGCCCGCTTCGAGCGCTTCTGGACGACCACTCCTGGAGGCAGCGCGGATTACTGCGTAGCGAGTGAGGGCTATTTCAAGGCCCTGGGCATTCCTCTGCTCAACGGTCGTCTATTTGACGAGCGCGATGGCCCCGATGCGCCTCACGCCGCGGTGGTCAGCCAATCGATGGCGCGCGCCACCTGGGCCAACCGGGACCCCCTGGGGCGTACTATCGAGTTTGGCAACATGGATGGCGACATGCGCCTGCTCACCGTGGTAGGTGTTGTCGCCGACGCGCACTACCGGAGCCTCGAGAAGCCTCCGGAGCCCACCGTGTACGTCAACTACCGTCAACGTCTGCGGGGCGGGCGTGACTTCAACATCGTGATGCGCGCTGCTACGCCACCCGGTTCGCTCGTGGCAAACGTTCGTCGCGTGGCGCATGACGTGGCGCCCGACCTCGCGCCGCGTTTCCAAGCTTTCCAGGATGTTTTCTCCGCGTCGCTTGCCACCCGCCGCTTTAACCTGACTCTGGTGGGCGTCTTCGCCGCCACAGCGCTATTGCTTGCCGTAGCGGGCATCTACGGAGTGATGGCCTATTCGGTGGCAAGGCGGACCCACGAACTCGGGGTTCGAATGGCGCTGGGGGCAAGTGCGCCGCACGTGCTGCGTCTTGTACTCAGGCAGGGAATGCTGACCACGGCGGTCGGCCTGGCGATTGGGATTACCGGCGCTCTCGTGCTAACCCGCGGCATGCAGTCGCTGCTGTTTGACGTAAGCCCGACTGATCCCCTTACGCTCTTCGCTGTTGCGTTGCTGTTGGGATTGGCGGCGCTTCTGGCCAGTTATCTTCCCGCCCGCCGGGCCACCAAGGTGGATCCCATAGTGGCGTTGCGGCACGAATAGCTGTAGGGAACAGGGAATAGGTGACAGGGAACAGGTGAAAGGGAACCGGATTCTTCGCTCGCCCGATCACCCGATGAGAGGACAACAGTGGGCAATCTAATCCAAGACGTGCGTTACGGCTTTCGCATGCTGGCGAAGAATCCCGGCTTTACGACGGTGGCCGTAATTACCCTGGCACTCGGCATTGGGGCAAACACCGCCATCTTCAGCGTCGTCAACGCCGTCCTGTTGAGGCCTCTCGCGATGGAGGACCCCTCGCGCGTAGTGTACATGCAGGAACAGTGGAAAGGCATTTTCCCGGGTCTCTCGGTGGGGAACTTTGCTGATGTACAGCGCCAAAGCACCTCGTTCACCAAGCTCTGTGCATCCAATAACGCCAGTTTCAACCTTGCAACCTCGGAAGCCCCCGAGCGCGTGCAGGGCGAGTATGCGACTGCGGACTACTTCTCGACCTTTGGCGTTCAACCGATACTCGGGCGAGTTTTCACCGCCGATGAGGATAAGCCCGGGCATGGGCAAGTGGTGGTTATCAGCGAACGGTTGTGGCGGACGCACCTCGATGCAGATCGCGCCGCCGTGGGCCGGGCTATACGAGTCAACGGCACGACGTATACCGTAGTTGGCGTCATGCCGAAAACATTCGATCCCCTGCTGGACAAGAGCGATCTTTGGTTTCCCGAGGCTTTCACCGGGCAGCGGCTTGCCGATCACGACAACCACTTTTTGAATGTCATGGGCCGGCTTAAGCCAGGTGTTTCACTTCCTCAGGCGCAGTCGGAACTCAATGTGATTGCGCTCAGGCTTCAGCACCAATACCCGATCGATGACGTAGACCGCGGCTTTCGCCTGGTGCCACTTACGACGGCCCTGCTGGGCGATGAGAGGTCAGCGCTACGGATGATGCTCGGAGCCGTCGGATTCGTGCTGCTGATTGCTTGCGCGAACATCGCCAATCTGCAACTGGCCCGCGCGCGCACGCGACAGAAGGAAATGGCGGTGCGGGCAGCGCTGGGAGCCTCGCCGCTGCGAATCGTGAGGCAACTTCTGGCGGAATGCCTTGTGCTTGGGGCCGCCAGCGGAGTGGTTGGCGTCTTTTTGGCGTATTGGGGTGTATCTTGGATTGTCGCGAAGGGACCCGCCACGGTTCCGAGGCTAGACCAGGCGAGCGTGGACGCAGGGACCCTCGGGTTTGCCTGTGCAGTTACCCTCCTCTCGAGTTTCCTGTTCGGCCTTGCTCCAGCCCTGCGCTCTGCTTCCACCCGGTTGACCGAAGCCTTCCAGGAAAGAGGCGGCAGTTCCAGTGGTGGTCGTGATCGCGTTCGAAGCGTGCTCGTGGCCGGGGAAGTCGCGCTGGCTCTGATGTTGATGGCAGGGGCGGGACTGCTGATCCGAAGCGCTCTGCTCGTGTCGCATCTGGATCCGGGCTTCGACACCTCGAACCTCGTCGTGGGACGAGTGGGGCTCCCCGAGGTCGGCTATGGCGATCCGACTGTGGCGCGGCAGACATTTGAGCGCATGATCACTGCGGCGGAAGCCCTGCCCGGCGTGCAGTCGGCGGCCGTCGTTTCTCGCGCTCCCCTGGCTGGAGGGGGCAGCAGCAACGGCCTGATTCCCGAAGGCAAGGCACTCGACCTGACAAACGCAATCAACGCGGAATTGCAGATCGTCTCCCCCGGATATCTCTCGACTGCACACGTCCCCCTGAGGGCCGGACGCGAATTCACCGCCCGGGACACACGCGATAGAACGCTGGTTACCATCGTTAACGAAACTCTTGCACGCACTGCGTGGCCACGCGAAAACCCGATCGGCAAGCGCTTCGCGTGCTGCGAGTCCGGGCCCAAAGGGCGCATGGATCCCGCGTGGCACGAAGTGGTGGGAGTTGTCGGAGACGTGCGTGCCTGGGGCCTCGACCGGCAAGTAGAGCCGGAGTTTTATCTTCCGATTGCGCAGATGCCCCCGGACGCCTGGGATTGGATCGGGCGGACCATGGACTTGATGGTTCGCACTCGCGATGGCAGGTTTCCGGCGGGCGAATTGAGAACTACGGTGGCGTCGATTGCTCCCGGCGTGCCCATCTACCGGCTCTCGACCGTAGGGCAGAAGATTTCCGGCACGCTGGAAGAATCGCACTTCGACACGTTCCTGCTTGCCGTTTTCGCAGCTATCGCGCTCTTGCTGTCATCAGTCGGAATTTATGGAGTCCTCTCGTACGTGGTGGCGCAGCGCACGCGCCAAATCGGCATCCGCATGGCGTTGGGCGCCCCGCCGGAACTGGTCATGCGAGATGTGCTCTGGTACGGTCTCCGGTTGACCAGTGTGGGATTGGCCCTTGGACTCGCCGGCGCAGTGGCCGGCACGCGAGTACTCTCCTCCTTGCTTTACGGCGTCAAGCCCCTCGATCCCCTAACGTTCATTGCCGTGCCGTTGCTGCTGGCGTTGGTGGCAATGGCGGCAAGTTATATCCCCGCTCGCAGGGCCACCCAAGTCGATCCCATGGTGGCGCTGCGGCACGAATGAAGTTATCGGGTGATCGGGTAATCGGGAGATCGGGTGACCATTTTGTCGCTAGCACTTTGTGCTTGACAAGTCGGCCCGCTTGTGGTAGCCTATTGTGGTGGTCGAAGCGGGGCTTCGGCCATCGGCTGTGGCTGCTCCATGCGAAGGCAGAGGGGGTCGGGAACGGCGGACGAAAACGGGGGACCAGGATGCTCCTGGCAGGGTACGGACGGACTGGCAAGGCTCCAATGCGCCCCGGCGGACCTTGCAACCCGAGGCATGTGGAAACCACAAAAACAATACGAACGAAGCCAGTATGTTATTGAAAACAAATGAAGCAATGATTCATTTGATACGAAAACGAACCCAAAACGAGCTCAATTTCGACAGCCCAATGCATGCTTTAGACGCCCTAATTGGCTTTTTGTATAGCGCACAATCCACGAGGGGCTACAGGGACTTCGCATTCCGGCACCCCAGGCACTGCATCCCTGCCGAGCGGAGACCGACAAACTGACTATAGACAGCGAGGAAAACCCAATGATCGCTTTGAGGAATCTCGACAAGTATTATCCCGTCGGGCCGGGCAGATATTACGTCTTGCGGCGCATTAACATGGATGTCGCGGAAGGAGAATTCGTGACCATCATGGGGCCGTCCGGAGCAGGCAAGTCCACGCTCCTGAGTATCGTTGGAATGCTGGACGGCGAGTGGGAAGGCGAGTACTACCTGACGGAGCGCCCGGTGCATAAAATGAATCTGAAACAACGGGCGGAGATCGGGAAGCAAACCGTGGGCTTCGTGTTCCAGCAATATCACCTTTTGGACGGCCTTACGGTCGCTGAGAACCTTGATATCCCCCTTTCTTATCGGAACGTCAAGTCTGCTGAGCGCCAGGCGCTGGTTGCCGATGCTCTGGACCGGTTTCATATTGTGGGCAAGAAGGACCTTTTCCCCAACCAGCTTTCCGGCGGCCAGCAGCAATTGGTGGCCGTGGCTCGAGCCGTCATTGCAAACCCCAAACTGATCCTGGCCGACGAGCCCACCGGCAACCTGCACTCCGACCAGGGACGGGAAATCATGGAGCTCTTCACGAAGCTCAACAAGGAAGGAACGACCATTATTCAGGTGACGCATTCGGAAACGAACGCCGCCTTCAGCCACCGCATCGTGCGACTGGCGGACGGATGGGTTGTGTGATGGTCGATCGACGATTGTCGATTGACGATTGACTCGATGGACGATTGACGATTGATGATGCTCGATTGTGAGTTAAGATATGACCCCCAAAGAAATGCAAGCACGGACGAAAGCCTTTGCGTTGCGAATAATCAAGCTGGTCGATACTTTGCCGCGCAGTACGGCGGGTCAAGTAATTGGCCGTCAGCTTCTGCGGTCGGCAACATCGGTAGGGGCCAACTATAGGGCAGCCTGCCGAGCCCAATCGCACCCAGAGTTCGCGGCCAAGCTCTCAATCGTCGTCGAAGAAGCTGACGAAAGCCTTTACTGGCTCGAATTGCTTAGGGAGTCGAGCTTGACCAAACCCGCACGACTGCTCGAGCTGCTAATGGAGGCGAATGAGCTAGTAGCAATCAGCGCTGCGGCACGGAAGACAGCTAAACTAGCAGCCTGATGGTGGATGGACGGATGCCGACGCCCGATTGATCCGTCGCTGGTTCAATCAATCGACAATCGACCATCGACAATCGTCAATCTAAAATCCTATGACCAAAATTCTCATTGCTGACGACCTGCCCGACGTGCTGGAAGCGCTTCGCCTGCTGCTCAAGGGTGAGGGGTATGTTACCGAGTCGGCGACTTCCCCGGCGGGTATTCTCGCCGCGCTCGAGGCTCAGGACTTCGACCTGGTGCTGATGGACTTGAACTTTGCGCGCGATACCACTTCCGGGCAGGAAGGCCTGGATCTGCTGAGAAAGCTCCAGGCCACTGACAGCACCTTGCCGGTGGTGGTGATGACCGCCTGGGGCAGCGTAGGCTTAGCTGTAGAGGCTATGCGGCGGGGAGCGCGGGACTTTATCCAAAAACCCTGGGACAACGCCCGCCTGCTGGCCATTCTCCGCACGCAGATTGATCTCAGCCGCGCGCTGCGGCAGGGCCTTCGCCTGGAGGCTGAGAACCGGTTGCTGCGCGCTGAGGGACGCCCCACCCTGATCGCCGAATCCTCCGCCATGCGCCCGGTGCTGGACCTCATCTCGCGGGTCGGCCCTTCGGATGCCAATGTCCTGATTACCGGCGAGCACGGCACGGGAAAAGAGGTGGTGGCACAGACGCTCCATACGCTCTCTGGCGCGCGCCGCCAAGCCGATGGTGACCGTGAACGCCGGGGGCCTTTCCGAAGGCGTGTTTGAGAGCGAACTGTTTGGCCATGTCAAAGGAGCATTCACGGATGCCAAAACAGACCGAGTCGGCCGATTCGAGCTTGCCGACGGCGGGACGCTGTTCTTGGATGAAATTGCCAACGTCCCCATCAATCTACAGGCCAAGCTCTTGCGCGTGCTCGAAACGGGGCAGATGGAGCGAGTGGGCTCCTCCAAGACCCGGCGCGTCGATGCGCGCGTACTCTCGGCAACCAATGCGGACGTCACTCAGGAAGTGCTGGACGGACGCTTCCGCGAAGACCTTCTTTTCCGCCTCAACACGATTGAGATTCATCTTCCCCCCTTGCGTGAACGGCACGAGGACATCCCTCTCCTGGCCAATTTCTTCCTGCGTCGTTATGCCGAGCGTTACAGGAAACCTCTCACCGCATTTGACCCTGCGGCGATTCAATTCCTCCTGGATTACGCCTGGCCCGGCAACGTGCGCGAACTCGAGCATGCCGTCGAGCGGGCTGTCCTGATGGCGCAGGGCGACGTGGTGCGGCCGAGTGATTTTGGCCTGCGGGCGGAGCGGGAAGGCGGATCGCGCCTGGAAGAACTGAGTCTCGAGGAAGTGGAGTGCCTGCTCATCAAGAAAGCTGTGTCGCGATACGGGGGGAACGTGAGCCAGGCCGCCTCAGCGCTGGGCTTGAGCCGCAGCGGCCTGTACCGACGACTGAGGAAGTATGGGCTTTAGGCGATTGAAAATTGTCGATTGCCGATTAGCTCTAGCGCTTGGTTGAATTAATGAGCGCATTTCCAAGTGCCACTCGGAAGGGCGGGGCTTTAGCCCCGCCGTCTACGGGTGCGTGGTTGGAAGGGCCTTTAGGCCCTGAAGCCAAGCTGCTTCAGGGGCTAAAGCCCCGTGATGATCTCGCGAGACTGGCGGCGGGGCTGAAGCCCCGCCCTTCCGCTTCCGACGAATAAGCTGGCATACCAAATCACCTAAGCACTTGGCGGTTTATGACAGCGTTCTGAATCGACAATCGTCCATCACCAACGAGCATGGCCATATATCCCGAAGAGAGCGAACTCGGCATGGGGGCGCGGCCGGAGCGCTCGCGCCGCCGTATGGCGCTTGAAAATCGCTTGGCGCTCATGGCTCTGGCTGCGGGTTTCCCCGCCATCCTCATTGCCCTCATCCTGTTGTGGACGACGTCTTACTCGTCCCAAACGCGATGGACTTTAACCCTTATTCTAGCCGTCGTTTGGTTGGGCTTTTCTCTCGGCTTGCGCGGCAAAGTAATTCACCCCCTACAGACTCTTTCCAACCTTCTCTCCGCACTGCGGGAAGAGGATTACTCGATTCGCGCCCGGGGGACTCGGTCGGGCTCCGCTTTGGGCGAGGTCTTCACGGAAGTGAATGCGCTCAGCGAAATGCTGCGCGACCAACGGCTTTCTTCCCTCGAAGCCATCGCGCTTTTGCGGAAGGTCATGGAAGAAATCGACGTGGCCATATTCACTTTCGACGAAGAGCAACGGCTTCGCCTTTTGAACCGCGCCGGCGAGCGTTTGCTGGCCCAGCCCGCGGAACGAATCCTGGGTCGGACGGCTTTGGAATTAGGCCTGGGCGCATGTCTGGAGGGCGAAGCGGTGCGGACCATAACGATGTCTTTCCCAGGGGAAGCCGGCCGCTGGGGAATCCGTCGCAGCACGTTTCGCGAGCACGGCAGGCCGCACCAGTTGCTGGTGCTCACAAATCTCAGCAAGGCTCTGCGCGAAGAGGAGCGTCAAGCCTGGCAACGCCTTATCCGCGTCTTGGGGCACGAGTTGAATAATTCGCTGGCCCCCATCAAGTCCATGGCCGGCACGCTCGGCAGCTTGCTGACTCGCCAGCCTCGACCGGCGGACTGGGACGAGGACGCACGCCGGGGCTTAAGCGTTATCGAAGGGCGGGCTGAATCGCTCAGCCGCTTCATGGAAGGCTATTCGCGCCTGGCTCGCTTGCCCTCCCCGAAATTGCAGTCGGCGGACCTGGGAGCCTTGGCGCGGCGTGTCGTGGGCCTCGAAAGACGACTGCCGGTGAGCTTGGTTCCGGGCCCGGCGTTGACGCTCCAAGTTGACCCGGACCAGCTCGAGCAGATGCTGATCAACCTGGTCCGGAATGCGGTGGATGCGTCGCTCGAAACCGGCGGCGGCGTGAGCCTGGGGTGGAGGCGAAACGGAGAATACGTCGAATTATTGATCGAAGATGAAGGTCCGGGATTGCCTAACACCGCCAACCTGTTTGTGCCGTTCTTCACTACCAAAGCCGTAGGCACCGGCATCGGACTCGTTCTCAGCCGCCAGATCGCCGAGGCGCATGGTGGCTCGTTGACTCTTCAAAACCGGCTTTCTGGCCGGGGATGCGAGGCGAGGGTGAGATTGCCTGTGTAACCGGCAGGATTCAGGATTAAGGATTCAGGCGGAAAAGAGAATCGGATGAATAGCCCTCTCCCTTGGGGAGAGGGTGTCACGCTCCGACGCTTTCGTCAGCCGGAGCGTGACGGGTGAGGGGTTGTTTCCGGCACGCCGCATCGACGGCGCGATCCGCAGGTCACCGCTTTGTAGGCCCACTCCCAATGTTAACCACAATCAAAATACTGGAACTCGGCCATCGGAGACGGTGTCCAATCAGATGAAGGAGAAAGTAGGCAGCTAACGGAGCGCTCCGTGGCCGTCACCTGAACTTCGGATGTTCAAAGACTTCCTGAGGAGGTGCAGCTATGTTCGGCGACACGTTGCTGGAATCTTCACCCACACGGCTTTCCCTGCTGAAGAAACGCCATTACTTTTACGCTGCCGGCGGCGGCGCGATCGGTTCGCTCGTATGGTTCTGCGCGCTGGGACGCCTGCTATCCCCCGGCTCGGGCGGAGCGATGGCGTTGCAATCGCTGGCGATTGGAAGTGTCACCACCATTCTTGGCTTGATGCTTTGCTATGTGCACGCCGAATCGCGGGGACTGGGACTGAATACTCCGTTTTGGGTAACACTAACTTGCCTCTTGAACCTTCCAGGCTTCGTGTGCTTCCTTGTTTATACAGCCACCAAGACGGGAAATTGGAAGCGAGCGGCTATTCCGTGCGTATATGGCGCTGAAGGCCTGTTAGTGGGAGCGATGGCGCTGGTTCCGCTCGTCTACACGGAGGCGTTGCCTAAGACGGTTTGGACAGAGGTGCTGCAAGTTCCTGTGCCTCCACCGCCGCCCCGTGCTCCGCTTGCGACGCAGACTGTGCGGCAAGCGATGCGACCCACCCGCCCAGAGCTTGCACTTCTTGAGCCCACTTCGATTCCGGCCCACATTGCGCCCGTCCACGATGAATACCTTCCGCCCGCGCAATTCCCCTCCACGTCCATCGGGGTTCTGGGCGGAATATCAGACGGACTTCCGGGCGGCGCGCTCGATCCTGCGTTACAAAAGCTGCTCAGCGGTATCGGGCCGCAGCCGCCTGCTCCGCAGGCCCCCAAGCCGGTCCAACAGCAGCGGATTCGCCTGGGCGGTATAGTAGTTGCTGCCAAGCTCATTTACCAACCCAAACCCGATTATCCCGAGCTTGCCAGGATGACTCGAACCCAGGGAGACGTGGAGTTTGAAGCCATCATTGGCAAGGACGGAAGCATAGAAGAATTGAAAGTGGTCAGAGGTCATCCTCTGCTGGTGAAAGCGGCTTTCGAAGCCGTGCGGCAGTGGCGCTATCAACCCACACTGCTGAATGGCGAGCCCGTCGAGGTCCTGACTGAAATCACAGTGACCTTCAGGCTGGGAGAATGAAGGGAATCGTGTGACTTAGGTCACTGCACCCAGCGGTCCCTGCTGTTAACCTTGCTCGTTGCGAGGGACGGCATGGGTACACAAGGCACTACTGAACTCTTCCAGATTCAATCGCGGACGGCGCCGCCGGAGCGGCCTCGAAGCCGAGCGAAAAAGAAGCTCGCCCGGCGCGCCGGACGCGATTATTCACAGGCGCTTCGCCACGCATTTCAATTCGCATTCCTCGCCCTAAATGCTTATATCGGCGGGGCGTTTTACCTTTGGGTGCGCGGTATCGAGACCGGCCGCCATTTCGCAGGCGTCGCCCGGCCAGCCGGCGTCGAGGGATGGCTGCCCATCGCTGGCCTCATGAACCTCAAATACCTGTTGGTCACGGGGAGCGTCCCCAGAATACATCCTGCCGCAGTGTTCCTCCTCCTCGCTTTCTTATGCATCTCGTTTCTATTTCGGAAGGCCTTTTGCAGTTGGCTGTGCCCGATCGGAACGCTGTCGGAATATGTTTGGCGCGCGGGGCGGAAGCTGATGGGCCGCAACTTCGCGCTTCCGCGCTGGCTCGATATTCCCTTGCGCGGACTGAAGTATCTGCTTCTCGGATTCTTTATCTGGGCGATAGCATCGATGTCGGCCGAAGCGATTGCGGGCTTCCTCAAGAGTCCGTACGGGCTGGTCGCCGACGTGAAGATGCTCAACTTCTTCCGCCACTTGGGAGAAACTGCCGCAATCGTTCTAACCATCTTGGGCATCGCCTCGCTTCTTGTGCAGAACTTCTGGTGTCGATACCTGTGCCCTTACGGTGCGCTGCTTGGTCTCGCAGCGGTGTTCAGCCCCACGCGTGTTCGGCGCGATTCCAATGCCTGCATTGATTGCGGCAAGTGCGCTGCTGCGTGCCCCGCGTCGTTGCCTGTGGACAAGCTGCGTTCCGTCATCTCGGCGGAGTGTACGGGCTGCCTGGAATGCGTCGCTGCTTGTCCTGCGCGGGACGCACTGTGGGCGGGGCCCGTCGGCCTGCGTTCCAAACCACGCCTTCCCGCGTGGGCCTTGGCGGCAGGTATAGCGGTCTTATTCCTGGGGATCATCGCTTACGCCAAAGTCACTGGCCATTGGAACGGGGACATCTCCGCACAAGTTTACTCCGACGTTGTCCCACACGCGGATCAGGCCTCGCATCCCATGCCCGGCGATCCGGCGCTCGGACGGTAGGGAAACCAGGTTCCTCGCTTCTCCTCTTCGAGTAATTCACCAAACATAGGCTAAAATCATGACATGCCGACCGCACCATTCAATTACGCACAGACGCTAGCCCGTGTCCCAATATTCTCTGGCCTCTCGGAAGAGGAACTTGGCTTCTTCGTGCAACGCGCGGTTCCGCGCCAGTTTACTTCCGGCGGGATCGTCTTCAGCGAGGGAGAGCGATGTTCGGGACTTTACGTGGTTGCTTCGGGGCACGTGCGCATTTTCAAAACCTCCGGCTCTGGTCGCGAGCAGGTCCTGAGCGTAGACGGCCCGGGCAACTCCATCGCCGAGGTGCCGTTGTTCGACGGCGGGACGTACCCCGCGTCCTGCGCGGCCATCGGCGACACCACGCTGCTCTTCGTCAGCAAGCAGGACTTTCAAGCCCTCTGCCTGGCCCATCCTCAGGTCACACTCAAAGTTCTTCGCGTTGTCGGAACGCGCCTTCGCCGGCTCGTAGGAATCATTGAAGAGCTCTCGTTCACCACCGTGCGGCAGCGGCTGATTGCGCTCGTGGTTCGGTTGGCTGAAAGTGCGGGCACGCCATCGAAAGACGGGGTGCGATTTGAACTTTCGAAGAGCCACCAGGAATTCGCCGCGGAATTGGGCACAGTGCGCGAGCTTGTCTCGCGCAATTTGAGCCGCCTCCAGGCCGAGGGCTTAATCGAAGTACAAGGCCGCAAGATCGTTGTCAAGGACTTGGCCGGCCTGAAGCAGGCGTGGGAACCCGAGGGCTAGTCCTGCCGCCAATTTGAAGCTAACCCAAAACCTTTCAAACCAGTGACTTTTGTCACTGCGCCCGCTTGCGCCTTCCTTCATATTTGAGGTGTCAAAGGAGGTGCAAATGAGTTTCAATAATGAGACGGCACTAAAGGAAATCGCCCTGAGCAGCCCTGACGCAGCCAGGGTTCTGGAGGAGGCCGGAGTCGATTATTGTTGCGGGGGCAATCACTCCCTCGAGGAAGGGTGCGCGGGCACCGGAGTCGCCGCCGAGGAGATCTTGGCGCGGCTTCGTGCAAGCGCCGAGCAGGCACGCCCGGAAGACGCGGACTGGCGCTCCGCACCCCTTGCAAAGCTTACCGAGCACATTCGCCAAAAGCATCATGGCTACGTTCGCGAAGCTATCCCGCGCGTATCCGCGTTGCTCGTAAAAGTGAAAACGAAGCACGGCGCCAATCACCCGGAAATTGCCAGCATCGAAAATCTCTTTCATCAGTTGGGCCAGGATATGATCGCGCACATGCAAAAAGAGGAAATCATCCTCTTCCCGTACATCGAGCGGCTCGAGCAGTCGAGGAACAGTGGCGCCGCACTGGAGAGGCCCTTCTTCCAAAGCGTGCGCAATCCGGTTCAGATGATGATGAATGAACACGACGCCGCGGGGAACCTGGCCAAACAGATTCGAGAAGCCAGTTCGAACTACGCCCCTCCGGCTGACGCCTGCGCGAGTTACCAGCGCCTGTACGGCGAACTGCGCCAATTCGAAACCGACCTGCACCTGCACGTGCATCTCGAGAACAACATCCTCTTTCCGCGGGCTGTGGAATTGGAAAACTAGCAGGTCAACCGATATCGAAAGGAGCTCCATCGTGCCCTATCGAAAGCTCTGGATTGCTTTGTCGCTGGTCCTGTTGATTTCCTTTGCCGTTTTGGGCGGCGTCGGGTACAAGGTGCTCAGCAACGCCCCACCCATTCCCGCGCAAGTGGCGAGTTCGGACGGTCGCGCCCTGTTCAGTGGCGACGACATCCGGGACGGCCAAAATGCGTGGCAGTCGATTGGCGGACAGGAGGTTGGCACAGTCTGGGGGCACGGTTCCTACGTCGCGCCCGACTGGAGCGCTGACTGGCTTCACCGCGAGTGCGTGTTCATCCTCGCTCGCTGGGCCAAGGATTCGGGAGCGGAGAGTTACCAGTCGTTAGACGTTGAGCAGCAGGCCGCATTGCAAGCGCGGCTCGAACAGCTCATGCGGCGAAACACCTACGATGCTGCAACGAACCGCATCACCCTTGATCCTGTGCGTGCCGAGGCATTCCAACACTTGGACGAGTATTATTCCGACGTTTTCAGCCACGGCCGCGACCAGTACGCCATTCAGCCCAACGCCCTCAGCGACCCGGTGAAATTGCGGCAGATGAGCGCCTTTTTCTGGTGGACGGCGTGGGCGGCTTCCACGAATCGTCCCGGCACGGACGTGACCTACACGCAGAACTGGCCGCACGAACCGCTAGTGGGAAACCAGCCGACGGGTGGAACCGTGGTCTGGAGTGTCGTCAGCTTTGTGTTACTGCTGGCGGGCGTCGGCGGCATGGTGTGGTATTTCGGCTCTCAGCCGCGCGCCGTGGCGAATGATCTTCTGCCCGAGCGCGATCCTCTTCTGGGCCTGAAGCCCACGCCCTCGCAGCGGGCCACGGTGAAATACTTCTTTGTGGTGGCCGCGCTGTGGGTTGTTCAAGTTGGACTGGGCGCCATCACCGCCCACTACGGCGTCGAGGGCTCTGGCTTCTATGGTATTCCGCTCGACCGCTGGCTTCCCTACAGCGTCACGCGCACCTGGCATCTACAGATGGGGATCTTCTGGATCGCCACCTCCTGGCTGGCGGCGGGCCTTTACGTTGCGCCCGCCATCAGCGGCTACGAACCCAAAGGTCAAAGAATTGGGGTCAACGCGTTGTTTCTCGCGCTCCTCGTCGTGGTGGTGGGCTCACTCGCCGGGGAGTGGCTCAGCATCGAGCACAAGCTGGGGAATCTCTGGTTCTGGTTCGGCACGCAGGGCTACGAGTATGTGGACCTGGGCCGCTTCTGGCAAATCCTGCTTTTCGTCGGCCTGGTTTTCTGGCTGTGGCTGATGTGGCGCGCGCTCAAGCCCGCGCTTCTGAAACACGACCAGAGCCATTCGCTGCTTCTGATGTTCCTGCTCTCCAGCATTGCCATACCGTTGTTCTACGCCGCCGGCCTGGTCTACGGCCAACGCAGCAATCTGGTGACAGCCGAATACTGGCGCTGGTGGGTGGTGCATTTGTGGGTGGAAGGTTTCTTTGAAGTCTTCGCCACCGTCGTCATCGCGTTTCTACTGGCGCGGCTCAAGCTGCTCTCTCTTCCCACGGCCACTCGCGCCGTGATGTTCTCGACGGTGGTGTTTCTCTCCGGCGGCATCATCGGGACATTTCATCACTTGTATTTCTCGGGCACGCCGGACGTCGTACTCGCGCTCGGCGCGGTCTTCAGCGGCCTCGAGGTTGTGCCCCTCGTCCTGATCGGATTCGAGGCATGGGAGAACATCCGCCTTGCCCGCTCCCGCCAGCAGCACATCTGGGTGGCGGCGTACAAGTGGCCAATCTATTTCTTTGTCGCGGTCGCGTTCTGGAATTTCGTGGGCGCAGGCCTGTTTGGTTTCCTTATCAACCCCCCGGTGGCGCTTTACTACATGCAGGGCCTGAACACCACTCCCGTGCACGGCCACACGGCTCTGTTTGGCGTCTACGGAATGCTTGGGCTGGGGCTCATGCTGTTCTGCCTGCGCGCCTTGCGGCCGGGCAAAGCGTGGAAGAACTGGCCGCTCTGGTTCTCTTTCTGGGCGATCAACATAGGCCTGGCGCTGATGGTGCTCATCAGCATGCTTCCCATCGGACTCGCGCAGACCTGGGCCTCCGTCGAAGTGGGAACCTGGTACGCGCGCTCGGCGGAATTCCTTCACTCCGGACACCTCAACCAGTTGCGCTGGCTGCGCATGATCGGCGATTCGATCTTCGCATTGGGGGCGCTGGTACTCGGCTGGTTCGTTCTGGGCCTGGTGACCGGCCATTCCTATGACGAGCGCGGTTACGTGGCCGAAGGTGAGTGGGAGGTCCGCCCGCAGCAAGCCGCCACGGGCGGACGAAGGTGATTCGCCGGTTCCCCGGGAGTATGGGGGCAATCAGGCCTACGCTACTTGCTGCCTGACCGTTTCGCCTTAAACTCGGACCCCGCTTTCCATTCCGGAGAGCTCTGGGCGTTGGCGACGCGGTAGCCAACTTCTCCCAGCAGGCGCACGTCCTCTACGGCGCCGCTCAAATCCCAGAAAGGCTTTATTTTGTCGGAAGGTTTATGGTAGTCCTGGCTGGTGTACTTGTCTCGCATTTCGATTCCCCAGCCCGCGGGTTTGCCAACGTAGTCCACGCCGCTGTCGAGATCGAGCGCCGGCACTCCCTGCCTGGCGAAATTGAAGTGGTCCGAGCGGTAGTAATAGCCTTTTTCCGGTTCAGAATCCGGTCTAACCACCCTTCCCTGTTCCGCGGCCACGCTTTTGGCAAGGTCCTCGAGCGTGGACTGGCCCATTCCGATAACCTCGATATCCTTGGTCCGCCCGAGCACATTGAGCCCGTCCATGTTGATTTCCGCCAGCGTCTTGGACAGAGGATAGAGCGGATGTTCGGAGTAATACTGCGATCCGAGCAACCCCTTTTCCTCTGCCGTCACGGAGAGAAACAGAATCGAGCGGCGTGGAGGCGGCTGGAGGTGCGCAAAGACATCGCCGAGGCCGATCAATCCCGCAACTCCCGAGGCATTATCCACGGCCCCATGATAGATCCGATCACCGTTAACCTCCGGCCCGATTCCCAGGTGGTCCCAGTGCGCCGTGTAGACCACGTACTCGTGGCGCAGGGCAGGATCAGCCCCCTCAACCATGCCCACCACGTTTTTGGAGTTTATGATGCGAATGGTGTTGCGAAGGCTGAGAGAGGCTCTTACTCGCAAGTCGACTGGGCGAAAATCGCGGCTGGCGGCAGACTTCTCCAGGGCATCGAAATCCTTACCCACCAAGGCGAATAACTCCTTGGCCTTTTCGAAAGTGATCCAGCCCTCAAAGGCGCACCGCGACGCACCCTTGTCCGCAGTGATCAGGCTGAACTGTTCACCGGTGTTGCTGTTGTGCACCACGCCCCATGGATATCCAGCCGGCCCGGTCTGGTGCACGATCAGGCACCCGAGGGCGCCCTTGGCGGCCGCCTCTTCAAACTTGTACGTCCAGCGGCCGTAGTACGTCATCGCTTCGCCCTTAAAAGTATGTTCGTCCAGCTTGGATGGATCGTGAGGGTCAGGGACGGGCGGGTCGTTGATTAGCACCACGATGATTTTGCCTTTGACATTCACATCCTTGAAATCGTCCCAGCGGTACTCCGGCGCCACCACGCCGTAGCCCACGAATACAACGTCACCCTCAGCGTCGATGGCGGACTGATGGTGTTTGGTCCAGGCAACAAAGTCGTCACCGAATTTCAGTGTCTCGCGCTTCCCACCGGTGTCGTCAGCGAACACCAGTTCCGCGCCAGGGTCGGCTTTGATGCCCGCCATAGGGACATTCTGAAAATAAGTTCCATCAGGGTTTCCCGGCTTCAGCCCGACCTGCTTGAATTGACTTTCGATATAGGCGGTGGCCAACTGCTCTCCTTTGGAAGCAGGCGCGCGCCCCTCGAATTCGTCCGACGAGAGGACTTTAATTCGTTCCAGAATACCCGCGGCGTCGATCCGCTTCCAGGCAGCCTGCTCCGGTGCATTGGTCGTGGCTGCAAGCGCCCCGATCACCAGAGGCGCCGCGACCATAAGACTAAGCAGGTGTCTCGCCCATTCCATCGTATAATTCCTCCATGAGAATCTTCGGTAAGAGCTTAGCAGAATACGCTCGATTCGAACGAGGATTCCTGATCCTCGTCCTGGTTGTGGGAGTGGCGAGGTTAGCCGCTTCGCTTCTCGGCGTGCCCAATTCCCAGGTAAAGTTTCTCAGCTTGACCGTCTGTTTCCTGCTGGGGATGTTCTACTACGCCGTCCGCGTTCACACCAGCGGATTTGGGAGCTACAAACAACTGCTGCCCATCTACGCTCTGCCGGTGATCATCGGCAACGCGATCATCATCACCGGAATCCTGATCGCGATGCAGAGCGGGAAGGACAACATCTTCAGCGCCCCCGAGTTCTCGCCCGGCAAAACTAGCGGCGCAACCTGGGGTCACATTGGCGGCCACGCTGTAGCGATAGTCGTTCTACCGCTTATTCTTTGGGCGCTCGGTTCCTTGATCATGCTGGTCACCAAGAAGCTAAGCCCCCGCCGGCCATGAGATAGGTGGCGCGGACCTGCTGTGGTTCTTCTTACTCCCCTCCTGGGATCAGGAGGGGTCGGGGGTGGTTAACTCACTCGCCGCAAACTCCAGCAGCGGCGCAATCCCCCGCTCCAGCGGCGCGGAGTGGCCGAAGACGAGCGTCTTGATGGTGCTGTCGCCGGCCAGGCGGCGCGCAAGTTCCACCAAAGATTTCCGATTCTGCGCCGTATTCTTGGTGAAAACCCAAGGCGACGCCTTAAGCCGCCGCTGCTTGTCCTGGTTGGCGCTGTCGCCGAGAAACAAGTTCTGCCCGATGGCATACGCAGCGCTTCCTGGCGTGTGGCCCGGCACGGCGAAGACGCGCACCTGAAAGGGTCCTACTTGCACGATATCGCCATCCTGCAAGGTCCGGGCAAGGCGAACCGTCTTCTGCTTTGAGGTCCTGGAACGCACCATCGGGACCGCGTCCGGCGAACGACCATCCGCGGCGCTCACCTCCGCAGCCAGCGCCATCACCTGCGCTTTGGGGAACTTTCCAACACCACCGATGTGATCAGAATCACTATGAGTCAGCAAGATGTACTTCACATCGTGCGGGCCCATCCCGCTGCGCGCTAACTCCGCCAGAATTGCTTTCGCCTGGGGATCGTTGCCGGCATCCACCAGGGCCGCTTCGTGCTCGCCCAGCGGCACCAGGCCTGCGCTCACCATGCCATCTTTCACCAGAACCATGCCGTTGATTTCCGCCCGCTGCGGCAGGCGCTTCAGCAGAAGAAACGGGCCGACCACCACGGCGAGCGCAGCGGCCAAAACCACGAGGATTGCAACCGCCACAATCCACCCCATACAATGCCTCCTCATTCGCTGTACTACGATTCCCGAACTTTTTCGCACCGCTCGAAGAAAAGCAGATCCTTCGCTTCGCTCAGGATGACATGCCAGCAAGGGTAGCCGCACCGCGGTCAATGCTCAGGATGACATGTCATTCTGAGCGAAGCGAAGAATCTGCTTTCGATTTCTCATCTAGTGCACTGGCGTGCGTTGATAGAAGGGAAGGCTCACTACCTGGGCGGCCGCGCCTGAGGAGAATTCCAATTTTGTTCCCGGCTCCGCAACTTCGCGGCGGAGGTAAGCCAAGGCAATCGCTTTGCCCAGGGTTGGCGAGACGCAGGAACTGGTGACTTCGCCGATCTCCCTGCCCTCGCGCGCCAGTTTCTCGCCTGCAGCGGGCGGAGTCTCCGATTCCATCACGAGTCCCATCAGCACCCAATTCACATGCCCGCGGCTTCGGGCGCGCTCCACGATTTCCTGGCCCACGTAACACCCTTTGCTGAAGCTCAGAGCGTCCCACAATCCCGCTTCGTTGGGAATGGTATCCTCGCCCAGTTCCTGGCCGTAGCGGGGAATTCCCGCTTCAATTCGCAGTGTCTCGAGCGCCTGCGTCCCACAAGGGAGCGTGCCGTAGGTCGGCGCCTGGCCGCAGGCGGCGCCCCAGATCGCGGGCAGTCCCTTCGCCCCCGTCCAGACTTCGTACCCTTCCTCGCCCGTAGCGCTCGCGCACACCACCTGCGCCGGGAAGCCGGCGTAGTTGGTCGAGAAATGGTCGTATTCCTGCATTGCCGGAAGAGTGATGTGAAGGGTTTTTTCCAGCAAAGGGCGCGCGCGCGGTCCCTGAAAGGCAAGAGCATAGAGGTCGAGAGGCTCGAATTCCACCTGGTCGGCGATCACGTAACGCTTCAGGCCCTCGAGCGCCTTGTCGCGCAGGTCGGCATCGGTATCGGCGAAGAACCGGTCCTCCGCGCAGTAGAGGCGCATGTCCGCGCGAATGTGCCCCTGCGGGGTCAGCAGCGTGGCGTAAGTACCCTGGCCGGGCTTGAGCCGCTTGATATCGTTCGAAACCATGCGGTGGAGAAACTTGGCGTGGTCGCGGCCTTTCATGGCGAACTTGCCGCGAAAGGAGAAATCAAACAGCCCGGAAGCTTCCCGCACGGCCTTGTGCTCCGCCACAGCGTCGGTGAAATAAGAGGGGACGACGGCGCCGTGATATTCGCCCAGCGTGGCGCCTTGCGAGCGGTGGTAGTCGGCGAGAGGGGAGGAGAGAGGAGGAGTGGTCATCGGTTCCGGAGTCCGCAAAGTCACAATTTGAAATTTGAGATTTGAAATTGCCAAAGCAGAAACTGGAAATTGGAAACTGGAAAATAGAAATTGCAAAATGAACGCTGGAAGATCAAGTAGCGATCCGAGAATCTCAAATCTCCAATTTCACATTTTCAGTTTTCATTCCCTAGTTTCGATTTTCCATTTTCCAGTTTCTATTTTCTATTTTCCAACGCCGTCCCCAACTGCACCAGCGTGCTGACGTGTGAAGCCATCTCGGACTCGCTGTTCTCCACAAGATCGGCCAGGGTTACCTTGCTCAGAACCTGGTCGACCAGCCCTTGCAAGGTGCGCCAGAGTGTTCGGATCGAACACTCTCGCAGTTTCTTGCACGACACTTCCAACCCCGAGTGTTCGATGCAGAATCGCGGGTCAAACAGTCTCCCTCCCAACGCGGCGAGGACCTCGCCGACAATTATCTTCTGGGCCGGCCGCGCCAGCGCGTAGCCCCCCACCTGTCCTCGAACGCTTCGCACGAAGCCGTTCTGGCGCAGGATCCGCATCAGCTTGGCAACGTATGAAACCGACAGCCCCTCATCTTCGCTGATTTCATGGATGGTTAAATGGCCGGGATCGCTGAGCGTGGCCACACGCAGCAGGCAGCGCAAACCGTATTCTTCCTGGTAAGAGAGTTTCATGTTACTGCAATGTAGGGGCAGGCCTTGTGCCTGCCCACCTCGAACCGAGATAGAGGCGGATCGCCCCTGCAGCCCAGAATGGGCACCCACGAGGGGCGCCCCTACATGCAGTCCTTAGAAGAACCCCAACTGCAGCTTGGCGGCTTCCGACATCATGTCTTTATCCCAGGGCGGCTCCCACACCACGTCAACTTTAACGCTCTGAACGCCGGGAAGGACGGTGATCTTGTCTTCCACTTCTCCCGGCAGCGAGCCCGCGGCAGGGCAGCCCGGAGCGGTCAAGGTCATCTTCACGATCGCATGGCCGGAAGTGTCGACCTTGGCCTCGTAAATCAGGCCGAGGTCGTAGATATTCACCGGAATCTCGGGATCGTAGCAGGAGCGCAATGTCTCAATCATCTTGTCCTGAAGGGCGATGGCCTGCGAGATTGTCAGAGGGGGTTGCTCTTCCATAATTCAAGTCACTCCGTGGAGGCCGGTTTCGCTTCACCGTTCAGCGCGCTTCGGAGCGTGTGCCAAACCAAGGTGGCGCACTTGACGCGGACTGGAAACTCACATACTCCGGAGAAAGCCGCCAGCTTCCCCAAGGCGGGAGTCTCACCCTCCTCGTGGGTTTTTCCGGTGACCAGGTCGTGAAAGGTATCGAAGAGCGCCTCCGCCTGGGCGCGAGTTTTCCCCTTCAAAATCTCCGTCAGGATCGAAGCCGAGGCCGTGGAAATGGCGCAGCCGGTGCCTTCGAAACTGATGTCAGCGATGCGGTCGTCCTGGAGTTTCAGATAGACCGTGAACCTGTCGCCGCAAAGGGGATTGTAACCGTCCGCGTGGCGGTCGGCGTCTTTCATGGAATGACAATTACGCGGCCGCCTGCTGTGGTCAAGTATGACTTCCTGATAAAGGCCTTCAAGATCTGGCATAAACAAGTCCAAAGTCGAGAGTCGAGAGTAAGGGCTGATAGGGACTGCCGGCTCTACGCCACCGCGCCACTCAACATCGTCCCACTCGCGTCATTCCCGCGAAAGCGGGAATTCATTTAACGGCTCACCCAAGCACTGCCTTCACTCTTTGGATGCCTGCGGCCAGGGAATTGATCTCCTGCTTGGTATTATAAAATGCCAGCGAAGCGCGCACGGTGGCAGGCACGCCAAAACGGTCCATCACCGGTTGAGCGCAGTGGTGTCCGGTGCGAACCGCAATTCCCTCGTGGTCCAGTATAGTCCCAACATCGTGGGCATGTATACCTTCCAGAACGAATGAAATGACTCCGGCTTTCTCACGCGCCGTGCCGATAATCCGCACGCCCGGGATCTGCTGGAGGGCTTCCGTGGCGTAAGAGAGCAGGGCATGCTCGTAGGATGTGATGTTTGCGAGGCCCACATGATTGACGTATTCAAGCGCGGCCTCCAGGCCATAGACCCCGGCGATATCGGGCGTTCCCGCTTCGAACTTGTAGGGAACGGCGTTATACAAGGTCTTCTCAAAAGTCACGTAGCTGATCATGTCCCCGCCGCCCTGATAAGGAGGCATCGCCTCCAGAAGCTCGAACTTGCCATAGAGCACGCCGATTCCGGTTGGCCCAAAAACCTTGTGGCCCGAAAAGGTGTAAAAATCGCAGCCCAATTCCTGCACATCCACCTTCATGTGCGGCACGGCTTGCGCGCCATCCACGAGGACTGGAACGCCCCTCGCGTGCGCCATTTCCACGATCTGGCGAACCGGATTGATGGTGCCGAGGGCATTGGAGACGTGGGCGACAGCCACGATGCGCGTGCGGTCGTTCAAGAGCTTCTCGAATTCCTCCAGAATCAGTTCGCCCCGGTCGTTGATCGGCCCCACCTGTAACCTGGCGCCTTTCTCCTCGCACAGCATCTGCCAGGGAACGATGTTCGAGTGATGCTCGAGACCGGTGATCAGGACTTCGTCGCCGGCCTGAACATTCCGCTTTCCATAACGTCTGCGCCACCAGGTTGATGGCTTCGGTGGTCCCGCGCACGTAAACGATCTCCCGCTGAGTCGGAAGCGTTCAGGAATTGCTGAACCTTTCGCCGCGTGTTTTCATAGACGTCCGTGGCGCGTTCGCTGAGAAGGTGAACGCCGCGGTGAATGTTGGCGCAGTCCTCGGCGTAAAAGCGGACTATCGCGTCGATAACTTTTTGGGGCTTCTGGCTGGTGGCGGCATTGTCAAGATAGACCAGGGGCTTGTCATGCACTTTCTGCTTCAAGCATCGGGAAATCCTCGCGGATCCGCTTCACGTCGAAAGCCGCCGCGGGTGATGTGCGTGGCGGCGCCTGGATTGTTTCGTGCGTGGTGGCCATCATGCCTCCTCGGCTTTGCTCCCCTCCTCGGAAGGAGGAGGGGTTGGGGATGGTGGGCCCATTTCCATCAACCACCCCTGTCCCCTCCTTAACAAAGGAGGGGAACCGCTTTCAGGCTTTCAGGGCGGCGCCGGCGTCATCAGCGACGGCTCGCTGGCCGCTCGCCAGGCGAGCAAACAAACTTTCGCTGAGCCGCTCGCGCAGCGGCGCGTATTTGATGCGCTCCAGGATGTCGTTGGCGAAAGCGTAAGTCAGCAGGTCGCGCGCTTCCTGCCGGCCGATCCCGCGGGAACGCAAATAGAAAATCGCGTCCGGATCGATCTGCCCAATCGTGGCGCCGTGCGTGCACTTAACGTCGTCCGCGTAAATCTCCAGCGCCGGCTTGGTATCGATGATGGCTTTTTCTGAAAGCAGCAGGTTCTTGTTGCTTTGTTTCGAGTCGGTTTTCTGCGCATCCTTGCGCACGATGATTTTGCCGTTGAAGACCGCCGAGGACTCGCCATCCAGAACGCCCTTATAGACTTCCCGGCTGCTACAGTGCGGCTTCGCGTGGTCGAGAGTGGTCTGGTTGTCGATGTGTTGACGGCCGGTGATGACGTACAGCCCGTCAGCGTGGCTTCCGCGCCTTCGCCGTCCAGAACCGCGTTCACTTCTTCGCGGACCAGCCTCCCTCCGGTCGCAATGGAATGCGTGGCGACGTTGCTCGAGCGCTCCTGGTGGAAGACCAGCCGCCCGAAGTGGAAGGCCGTTCTCGTTCTCTTGCTGGATCCGGTGATACGCGATCACCGCGCCTTCACCCACCGCGACTTCGCTTACCGCGTTGGTGAAGTAAACTCCTTCGAGCCGGCGCCGCCGCTGGAGCGCTGCGCCGGTCCCACGTACGCTTCCATGATGCTGGCCTGGCTTTCCCGCCCGGCAATAATCAGGTTGCGAGGGTAGGACACGGTGGGAAGCCCGTTCGGGTCGGATACGTAAAGCAGGCAAATGGGCTTCTCGAGCACCACGCCTTTGGGAATCTCAATGAACGCCCCGTCCTCGAGGAAGGCCGTATTCAGCGCCACAAACGCGTGCTCGCGGTAATCCGCGGCGTAGCGGGCCAGATGGCGCTCCAGCGTCTTCGCATCGCTTGCCAGCGCTTCCGCCAGGCTTCCGGCCTTGCACTCCCTTGGGAAGAGCTTCCAGCGTCGAAAGCTGCTTCGCAAAACGCCCGTTGATGAAGACAAGCCTGGGGCATCCCAGGTCGGCCAGGGGATGCTCGAGAATCCGCAACTCCCCTCCCCGCTGAGAAGGGGACAAGGGGCTGGTGGCGGGTTGAAAAGGCACCGCCGCGATCGGACCGACGTTGGTGTTCCGCCAATCTTCCTGGCGCGTGGTCGGAAATCCCTTCTCCGCGAACCCTGCCATCGCCGCCCTGCGGATTTCATGCAGCCAGGAAGGCGAGTGCGCGGCAAGACGACTCCTCGAGTTCCCTGAAGCTTGAAAGGTAAAGACCTTCTTTTTCACTTGTCGCAATCATCAGTTCGTTTTTCCCCTTCTTTCTTGCCGTCCGTTGTCCCGGCTGGCACAGAGCCCGCCACGAATAGCAAATTGTGAATTCGCCGCAATTTACTATTTATAATTTATAATTCATCGTTCTACCTACGCCGCCGATTGCTCCAGCCATCCGTAGCCCTTCTCTTCGAGTTCCAGCGCCAACTCCTTGGTCCCCGATTTCACAATGCGTCCCTCATACAGAACGTGCACGAAGTCGGGAACAATGTAATTCAGCAGGCGCTGGTAGTGCGTCACCACGATAATGCTTCGGTCCTTGCTGCGCAGCGCGTTCACGCCATGGGCAACGATCTTCAGGGCGTCAATGTCGAGGCCGGAATCGGTCTCGTCGAGAATGCCCAGCTTGGGCTCGAGCACCGCCATCTGGAAAATCTCGTTGCGCTTCTTTTCGCCGCCCGAGAAGCCTTCGTTGACCGAACGCGTCATCAGCGCTTCGTCCATCTCCAGCAGCTTCATCTTCTCGCGTACCAGCGCGAGGAAGTCCATGGCGTCGTATTCAGACTCGCCGCGGTGTTTGCGGATGGCGTTCAGCGCCGAGCGCAGGAAGTAAGTATTGCTGACCCCGGGTATCTCCACCGGGTACTGGAAGGCGAGGAAAACGCCTTCCCGCGCGCGCACTTCCGGCGGCATCGCCAGCAAGTCCTTGCCTTCGTACGTCACCTCGCCGCCCGTCACTTCGTAAGCACTGTGCCCCGCCAGTACCTGCGCCAGCGTGCTCTTGCCCGTGCCGTTGGGCCCCATGATGGCGTGCACCTCGCCTGTGCCCACTTCCAGATTAATGCCGCGTAGGATGTCTTTCCCCTCCGCTCTTGCCTGTAGGTTCTTGATGTGAAGCATCCTCACTCCTCGTTGGAAATTGGAAACTGGAACATGGAAACTCGAAATTCGAAAGTCGGTCTCTCGTCTACCGCAGCCCTCTCCCCCAGTTTGACTAATACCCCCGCCCCCTTTGGGGGAGAGGGTGGCCCAGCGACGGCGTTCTCATGAGCCGTCGCGGGACGGGTGAGGGGGTTAGTACTCTGGCCTTGCGCCTTACCCTACACTGCCTTCCAGACTCACGCCCAGCAGCTTCTGCGCTTCGACCGCGAACTCCATGGGCAATTCCTTGAAAACTTGTTTGCAGAACCCGTTGACGATCATCGAAACCGCGTCTTCCGTGGACATGCCCCGCTGGCGGCAGTAGAAAATCTGGTCTTCCCCGATCTTCGAGGTGGAAGCTTCGTGCTCCACCTGCGCGGTGGAGTTCTTGACTTCCAGATACGGAAAGGTGTGCGCGCCGCACTTGTCGCCGATCAGCAGGGAATCGCACTGCGAGTAGTTGCGCGCTCCCGTGGCTCCGCCCAGGATCTTCACCAGACCGCGGTAGCTGTTCTGCCCGTGCCCGGCGGAGATGCCCTTCGAGACGATGGTGCTCTTGGTGTTCTTCCCGATGTGAATCATCTTCGTGCCCGTATCGGCCTGTTGATAATTGTTGGTGACCGCCACCGAGTAAAACTCGCCGATCGAGTTGTTCCCCTGCAGGATGCAGCCCGGATACTTCCAGGTGATGGCCGAGCCGGTTTCGACCTGCGTCCAGGAAATCTTCGAGTTCACGCCCTGGCACTTGCCGCGCTTGGTGACAAAGTTGTAGATTCCGCCCTTGCCTTCCTTGTCGCCAGGATACCAATTCTGAACTGTGGAATACTTGATCTGGGCATTATCCAATGCTACAAGTTCGACCACGGCCGCGTGGAGCTGATTCTCGTCGCGCATGGGCGCCGTGCAGCCCTCCAGGTAGCTGACGTACGCGCCTTCGTCGGCAACAATCAGGGTGCGCTCGAACTGTCCCGTGTCCCGCGCGTTGATGCGGAAGTAGGTGGAAAGCTCCATCGGGCAGCGCACGCCCTTCGGCACGTAAGCGAAAGACCCGTCGCTGAATACCGCGGAATTGAGCGTGGCAAAGAAGTTGTCCGTGTAGGGAACCACCGAGCCGAGATATTTGCGCACCAGGTCTGGGTGCTCGCGCACTGCTTCCGAGAAGGAACCGAAAATGATGCCCAGTTCTGCCAGCTTCTCCTTGAACGTGGTCGCGACGGAGACGCTGTCAAACACCGCGTCCACCGCCACTCCGGCAAGTAGTTCTCGCTCCTTCAGCGGGATACCGAGCTTTTCGTAGGTTTTCAAAAGCTCCGGGTCGATTTCCCCTTTCACTTCTTGCTTCTTCGGCGCGGCAAAGTAGCGGATGCCCTGGTAATCGATCGGACCGTACTTCACGTTCGCCCAAGTGGGCTCTTTCATCGTCTGCCAGTGGCGATAGGCTTTCAATCGCCACTCCAGCAGCCACTCGGGTTCCTGTTTCTTCGCTGATATCAGGCGGATGACGTCTTCGTTCAATCCCGGCGGCACCGTTTCCTGTTCGATGTCGGTCACGAATCCATATTTGTATTCCTGGGTGGCCAGGGTTTCGACTTCTGATTGCGGCGTAGCCATCAAACCTCCTCTTGGCGATCACTCCTCGATAGCGGCACTTAAGTCGGGCCGTCGCGCCGGCATTTCTGGCGCCGCCGGAACCAACAAAATCATTCTAATAAATCTGTACTCCGAAGTCAAGATTCCGCGTTGCCTTTTACCGCCGCTTGCCCTCCATCTGAATCTGAACCAAACTCACTGGCTCGGATACGAGGCTAGCAATGGTCACTTGGCGCAGCGCCGTGGCGATGGCGTCGTTCACCTTGCGCAAGGGCTCGCGTACCGTGCACTTCGTCATCTGATGGCACTCGCTGCGGTCGGTTACGCACGAGGTAATGAACAGTGGCCCCTCGAGCGCTCGGATGACTTCGAAGGCATTGATTTGGGAAGGATTTCTTGCCAGCACGTAGCCGCCGTTCGTGCCGTGCTGAGATGCCAGCAGGCCGATTTTCGCCAGCCTCTGCAGGACCTTAGCGACCAGCTCGGCCGGCATCCCGTAAGTCTGGGCGATCTCCTTGGCGCTGCAAGAAGCGCGGAGTCGTTGTGCGGCCAGATGCCGAAGAGCGATTAAACCGTAGTCAGCCTTTTTTCCGAGCCTTAGCATTACAATATCCGACTAAATAAGTCGTATATAGAATAACGGCATGCCGGTTTCATGTCAAGCCATTTGTTTTCAGGCCAAAGTGACAAATTGGCACTCTCGCCCCCCCGCTCAAGCAACGCACTCTATAAGACGGACGAAAGGGGGACGACGTGCATGCTCTCCCAAGCTACCGGCTAGGAATGGGCTGCTTGTCTAAGGATGAGGCTAAAGGGCTTCGGGATCGGGGTGGCTTTAAGTCTGCGCTTCGGCGGACATCGTACTTATCGCAGGTAATGTGGCAGATCGGCCAGAGGCGAGTTCGGATTATACAGACCATGAAGGGCCTCGTCCCTTCAGGGATTTTACTAGTCGCCTCTGGCCTCCTCCCTTTTATTATCGGCTGAACCCCCGAAAGGCTTGACAATCCCGCCGTAGACGAATGGGTTCCATGGTCGGGAAGCCTGGAAGGATATCCAAAGACCGGCGGAGCTGGCGATGACACATTTCGTCATGCTGTTTCGACAAATTAGGGCAACCGAGAGCCGTTTTCTTGCCCCGGTTGAGGGTACCTCGCGAGGGTTTCTTTCAACGCCATGATAAAACAGTGGTTATTTAAACCACCTGAACTCCTAGATGGCAGGCAAACTGCACTAAAGTACGTGCCAGTACGAAAGCACTAAATTAATCAAGGAGGAAGGAAGAATGAAGAAAGGTCCACGAGGTTTTTCACTAATTGAATTGTTGATCGTCGTTGCGATTATTCTGATCATCGCGGCAATTGCCATCCCGAACTTGCTGCGTTCGCGAATCGCAGCCAACCAAGCTTCAGCGGTCGGATCGCTCCGCACGCTTAACACCGCAGAGGTTACTTATTCCACGACTTACAACACCGGTTACTCGGCGACGTTGGCCAACTTGGGTCCAGGGACTACTACGACCCCAACCGCTGCTTTTGCAGGACTGATTGATGAGGTTCTGTCGGGGATCGGGACCGCCGGGGGAACGGCTGCAACAGCCAACACGAGTTCAAAGAGTGGTTATACGTTCGTTTACTCTCCGGCCGCAGCCGATACGACCGGAAAGATTGATTACTACAGTTTCACTGCGTCCCCCGTCCAAGCCGGGACCACAGGGACCAACTATTACTACACCGATCAGTCGGGCGTGATCCGCCAAAACAGCACGGCCGTTGCCGGATCGAGCGACTCGCCGCTGGCTGGCTAGGGCCTCGGCTACCATCGACCGCGGGCGTGGTGCTGGAGGCGCCCGCGTGAAAAGAGTTTGGTCTGATGTTGCAGCACGACTCGTTCTGATGTATTGCCCGCTCGCGGCCTGCCGTGGATAACGGATGGAAGGATTTGGATCGCGTAAGCATCCGTGATTCGCGGCAGGCCGAAGCGGCTTAAGCACCCTCAAGGCCCAGTTCCACTTGGTCGCTGACAACACCGCGCCCACCCCATTCGGCGATTTCAAATTTCAGATTTCAAACGGAAACGAAGAACCGTTCGCAACCGGCTTCCTGCTGTCTACCGTCAGCTTTCCGCAAATCACGCCTGCCTCTCGAACTCCCGCCGAAAGAGGATCTTGATTTCCTTCCTCCAGCCATCGTTGATGCCCACCTGCAGAATGCGGATGGTTGGCTCGAGGTAACGGAGCATCCGGCCCGTGGTGGAGTGGAAGCGAAAAGCAGGGCAAACGAGGTAAAGCACGGGGGGAGAATCGGCGAGTTCGATTCCCGAAAAATATCCGAACTGCTGAAGCTGTCCGCGCTCCTGCAGCCACTTGACGCGCAGCCAGTAGTCGAGGCCCTGGAGGGGAAGGTTGATATCCTCGTGCACCTTCAACTCTAGCACCGCCAAGCGCCCACCGCGAGTGGCCAGCAGGATATCAATAACTCCGCGATCCATCCCGGTAAACGCAGGAACCTGGGGATAAACGCAATCGGGCAAGAGAGCGGGGTCGAGCTTCGTGACGTCGCGCACCACCATACTCTCCAGCCAGCGCTCAGACTGAAGCCGGTAGAGTTCGCCGGAGGGGTCCGGGCTTGCGGCACAACGGCTTCGCACGGCGGTCTCAAGGAACTGACGGAATTCTGAGAGATTGCCCTCGTGGAGACGCCGCGCGCTACCGGGCAAGCCGAAAGTGATACGCGGGGCAAGCAGACCCTCGAGGCGCGCCACCTCGAGACCGAGCACGCGAATGGAAAGTGCCGCGGCTGCGGCGTCGGCTACCACCTCAACCTTGGCGAGATGTTCACCCAGCAGCCGCGAAAGCAGCCCGCTGTGGCGTTCCAGGAGGTCCGCGCCCATCCGCCGCGGGGTCAGGCGGGTTTCAATGTTGCCGTAATCCCTCCAGTCGATCACCTTCGGCCTCTCGTCCTTGGCCGACCACTCGAGAATCTCCACCTGCACAGCGCGATGGTTCAGATAGGCGGCCCGGTGCGCGCACGTTTCTGCCGCCCGGGGCGGAAAGATCAATTTCAACCCGGGATAGGTGACGCGCTCGGAATGGCTGCGCAGCCAATCCAACCAGATCAGCCCGAAAGCCAAGGCCGTATCGGAAGCTGCAGGGGATTCATTTTCGCTCACGCCGAGAAACGCCCAAGCCGTGCGGCCCTGCCGCGCCACGCCTCTCGTGTACCACGACGAAAACGAGTGTTCCCGATCGGACCGGTGGCTGACGCGCTCGAAGCTGCAGCCCGGGTATTGCCGCTCCAGCATGGCGAGCAACTGTTTCTGGAAAGCGGCGCGTCCTGGCGCCTTGTCCACCTGGCCGGCGGCGCGATCCGCCGGACGGAATTCCAGGGTGACGGTCTCACGGCCACCGGCCTTGCGCGCAAAAACGCCAAGCCGCTCGCCGTCGCGGTAGGCGAAATCCTCGATCCTCCGGCTCACCGAGCGTGCGGCGTTCCAGGCCGTGAAAATCAGCTTGCCGAATTCCACCGAGAGCCGCCACTGGCTCGCCGAGAGGTCAAAGAGCTCGACCTCGTCTTCCACCACAATAGGATGAGGGAGAGCGTTAAGGAAGAGTTCGATCTCGTCGCGCAGTTGGTGAAGCGAGTCGGTCATGACTCCGTGGCGTGGTCCTGAATCGTCTCGGTCCCCGGATGGTAGTAGAGCTTCTTCCCGGCCCAGTAGGCCTCGGCCGCCATGATGCAGGCCACCGAGTGGGCATAGCCATCGCTGACGGGGGCACGGGGTTCCTGGCGGCTACGCAGGCACTCGAACCAGTTTTCCATGTGGTGAAGGTCAAGGTCACCCATGCCTTCCGGGGGCACCTTCTGGTCGCCAGGAAGCAGGATGTCCTTTTCGGCGCGCTGCCGGTCGATGTCGGGGTTATCTTCGTGGTTGCCTTTCTCCTCGACCAATTTATAGCGGGGACTGCCTTCGCCCCCGATGTTCATGAGCGTCGCTTTCTTCCCCATGTAACGAGTGAAGCTGGGCGCGTCGTTGCCGAAACTCGTCGAGTAACTGACCATGAATCCCTTGGGATATTCGAACAGCGCCTGGAACGTGTCCGGATTCTCGCGGCCATCTCGCCAGGCGAAGATACCGCCGTGCGCCACCACGGAGCGTGGGATACTTCTCATCCATGAACCAGTGCACAAGCTCGATGGCATGGCTCACCCACTGGTCGGAGATGCCGCTCGAGAACTCCTTGTAGAGGCGGAATTCGAAATAAAGTTGGGGGTCGAAGGGCCGTGGCGGCTTGGTCATCAGCCACTTGTTCCAATCGGTATCCTCGGCGCGGAGCTGTTTCACCTCGCGACGCCCTCGCCAGCGCGGCCCGTGATAGTTCCAAACAATCTCGATCTTACTCACGTCGCCCAGCGCCCCCGACTGGATGGCCTGGCAAGCGGCCTGCGGATACAGTTCGCTGCGATGCTGCGTGCCGACCTGAACGATGCGCTTTTGTTGCTGCACGGCATCGCGCGCCGCCTTAACTTCTTCCAACACGTTGCCCATGGGCTTCTCGACATACGCATCTTTGCCGGCGTCGGCCACGAGCTTCAGAATGGGTGAATGCGAATGTTCGGGAGTGGAGATCAGCACGGCGTCCACATCCTGCAACTGCAGCAAATCCTCGAGATACTGGAACTGGCGCGGCGGCCTGCCGTAGTAAGTGCCATTGGAGTGGACCGCTCGCTCCCGATTCACTTTCCAGAGGTCGCACACGGCGGTCATCTCCACGTTGTGCTTCTCCTTGAGGCGTGAGGCAAGCCAATCGAGCTCGCTGCCGCGATCTCCAATTCCAATGTGCGCGAGCGATATGCGATCGTTGGCCCCCACGATGCGCCCATAAGAAACCGCCGTGGTTCCCAACGCGGTTCCCGCCAGCATCGAAGCGGTGCGATTTAGAAATGACCTGCGGTTAAGCGTATTGTCAGGCGTTCCAGCCATCCGGCCCTCCAGTGATTAAGTTCAGAGTGATCTTACACCAATAATCGGCCGCTGAGTTAAGGTCCGTCCAAGGAGTTTGACAAAGCCCCCCAATCCATCGATAACGGCCGCTGAAGATTGGAGCGGCGCGCAGCCATGTTGCTTTTCGCCTCACTTGGATGCACCCAGGTGGCGTAGAGGTAGGGCTTGCCCTACCTTTGTCGCCCTATCAAGCCCCCCGGGGGGCAGCAAGCCGTCCCCCTACGTTGCGGGACGTTATCGGGGGAATGGGTACGTGTCCGAAGGCAATGCTCTTCGACAGGTCTTGTGTTATGCTTCGTTCGTGTTCGAGGAGAAGTAAGCGTGGGCCCTAAGACGTCTCTCGAAGCAGGTTCGAGCGGGCTAAGACCCCTATTTACTATCGGCCACTCTATCTTGGAGATGGTGGCATTCGCTAAACTGCTCAAGGACCATGGGGTCGAGCTTGTCGCCGATGTGCGCAGCGTGCCCCAAAGCGCACGCTTGCCTCACTTCAGCCAGCCTGCATTCGAAAATTTGCTTGCCGCCGAGAACATCTCGTACCTCTTCCTCGGTGAAGAACTCGGAGGCCGCCCTGACGACTCCGACGCTTACCAGCCAAGCGGAGTGGTTAATTATGTGGCGCGCCGCAGATCTTACGCTTTCCAGAGAGGCGTTGAACGTCTCCTGAAGGAACTGGAGCAGCGATCGGTGGCAGTGATGTGCGCGGAAGAAGACCCCCTACAGTGTCACCGATTTATGATGGTCTGCCCAGAACTGGTCAAGCTGGGAGTTGATCCTCTGCATATCCGTAAAGGGGGCCAAATCGAAACCCAAGAAGCAGCCGAAAACCGGCTGCTTAAGGCCAACGGCTTGGGGTCCGTCGCCACAAACACCCTTTTCCCGCAAGCCCGCAACGACGCTTTGGAGGATGCCTACCGACTCCAGGCCGAGAGATTCGCTTTTCGGGTGAACCCCGTCGCGCAGGAGTCATGGTAGGACGGGCCATGACTTCAACGATTTTCACCATCGGCTTCACGAAGAAGAACGCGGCAGAGTTTTTCCGCCTTCTTCAAGAGGCTCGTGTGGAGAAGTTGGTTGACATCCGGGAGAATCGTGTGGGGCAACTCTCGGGGTTCGCGAAGTACCCCGACCTTGCTTTCTTCCTCGATCGAATCGCTGGAATTACCTACGACTACCAGCCCATGCTCGCTCCGAGCCCGGAGATCCGGGATGCCTATCGCAAGACACACGACTGGGCGCAGTACGAGAAGTCTTTTGAGGAGTTGATGGGTCAAAGGAGAGTTCTGGACGAGATAGATCCCTCTCTCTTTGAGGGAAAAATCGCGCTCCTTTGCTCGGAGGCTGACCCCGACCAGTGTCACCGGCGCCTGGTAGCCGAAATGCTCGCGCGGCATTGGTCCTCGCAAGCCCACGAAGTCGAAGTGAAGCATCTAGGCTCTCGGGAAGGCCGGCAGCGCATGAAACGGACTCGCAGAAAACCGTGAGCGAAGTGACTCTATCGGACATCACGGTGATGGCCCAAGGGTATTGTGTTATCGGATTGGAACGAACCGCCGAAGGCGCCTTCCGTTCGGTCCGGCCACTGCCGCGCAGGGGCCACGCCTGGCCCGCGTTCTTTCCCTATGGGCGGGGAAGCATCATTCGCTTTTCGCCCGCTACCACCCCGGCTTCAATGCCCCACGTTGAGGATCAGAATACCCATGGGTTGGCTCCCACGGGTGAACAAATAGGCGAGGCCGAGCTGGTTGAAATGCTTCGGAGGGCGGAGGTGTCTACCAGCCTCGACGAACTCTTCCGATGCCAACTGCATATTGACGTGCAAGGAGGCAACGCCTGGGCGGAGCCGGCTTCTGCGACGCGCTCAATCTGCGGGTTCGAATTCAGCAACATCCGGTTTCGCGTCCGTAGTGAGCGCGGCGAAGCGAATCTGCGCGCCAAGTTGCTGCTGCCCTCCGGCGATATCCTGTATAGCCTGCCCGTGGTGGATCGCGAATGGCGTCAGTTCTTCAGTGAACTGGTTCGAAGCCAGTCGCAGTCAGGAACAGCCCCAAACGCGGAAGCTTTCCTCAACGGGTCAATTCGGACGGAACTCCTGCAATCTCCTTACAGGTTTGCACGGATTGGTCTGACGCGAGGCACGTCAAACGAAGAGACGAAGTGTTGGCTCATGCTGGACTCGCTTTTTCCGCAGCCGAATGCAGCGTGGTTGCCCCAATGAGCTCATCGGCCTACATGGACGAATCGCACGCCCTAGAGATGTGCCGGAGGTGCGTGGCGGGCAGACTCCCTTCCGAGGCGCACCCCGAAGATGATGAAGACCTTGTCAGGACGGGGGCTCTCGACTCCATGGGTTGGGTAGACGTACTCATCTCCGTCGAGTCGGCTACAGGTCTTCGAGATTTCGGCGGTGATTGGCCGGAGAACCGCCCGAAGAGTATTCGAGAACTGGCGGAGGCGACCCGCGCGGCGCATACAGGACGTACGGAACAACGCGCTGCGGAGCGGCTGGCGACAAGTGCGGAGAACGGGTCGGAGATCACCTTCAAAGGCTGGGGCTACGCGCTGGGATCGGTGACTGTCGACGCAGAACAGATCGAACAGGAACTGCACCTTGCACCGCATAAAATCCGCGATGGGGCAGGAATTCACAGTCTGCGATTTGCCGACGCCTCGGAAGATGAATTAACATTGGGTCAGACGGCCGCCGAAGCTGCATTGGACACGGCTGGGGTCGATGTCGAAGGAGTCGACTTTCTATTGACCACGAGCACCACTTTCCTTCGCCTTCCATCGTTTGCCGCCTCACTGCATTCACGGCTGCTCTTGCAGGAAAGTTGCGGCGCCTTTGACATCGGCGGAGCCTGCGCGGGCTTGATCTATACGTTCGCGGTGGCGAAGAGCCTGCTTCGCACCACGCCTCAAGGAGTGGCCCTTCTTGTGGCTTCGGAAGTCCATAGCCGCAGACTCAAGCATCTCGGTGTGCCTGGAGAGTTTCGAGGTCTCTTCGGTGACGGTGCTTGTGCATTTGTTCTTTCGTCTGCCGCAGCCGCCGACCAGGAGCACTCTCTCAGGCTCGGAGACTTCGTCTGGGGTTGTTCTGGGCACTTCGCATCGGCGTTAACCGTGGACATCGACGAGAACTCAAGCATGGCTCTTCAATTCAAAGGAGAACCACTCGCCCACGCTGCGGTTGTCCAAACCGATCGTATTCTCGAAATGCTTGAGAAAAAGAGCGGGCGGCCGCGAGCCGAAGTCGATTACTTGGCCCTGCACCAGCCCAATCCGCGCGTGGTCGAGATGCTGGCTGAAAATGCCCACGTTCCACTGGAGAAGATCCCGTTGATTTCGAGGACCTGCGGAAATCTCGGGTCTGCTACCTGCGGCGTCGGCATGTGTCAGGCGCTCACGACCCACTACGCACGAAACACTCTTTCACGAGCGCCCTTGATCTTTATGGCCGCGGTGGCGCCCGGCATGGTTTGGGCCGGCACTTTTCTAAATTGAATTGTGTAGGAATGGCTCTTGTGCGGCACGTGGGCAACCGCAAGGGTCGCCCTTATAACCTTATTGCGGACCGCGTATTGTGGTCGTTGCCATAGTCTCGTGAACTCAGCGGCTCCGCCGCTCTGCCTTGCGGAAAGGCTTCGCCTTTCCGGGGCGCACCTCAAGTCTTATTTCTTAGGTTGAGGCTGCGCCTCAATCGGCGAATCGTAGCCTCGCCGAAAGACCGGGACTTAAACGGCGGAGGCACGGAAAGGCAGAGCCTTTCCGCAAGACGGGGCGGCAGAGCCGCACACGCCGGGCGGATTTCTAGGGTTTGAAGGCCGCAGAGCTTCGCTCAGCGCAAGCCGGGTCAATGAACGGGCTGCATTCCAAAGCGCCGTCGCGCAGCGTGACGGTCTTGCCGGAGATTGCCGGGACGCGCTCGCCCGGCACTATGATTCCCGCCAGGTTCAGCGGGTCGGCGGCGGAGAGGGTGAGGAGTTCGGGTTCGTGGGGTGCATGGCCTTGCGCCCCTACGTCAGCGTGGCGCGCGGCGCGCAGTGACTCGAGCGCCGAAGGCAGGGCAAACTGCTCGCCCACGAAACCGTCCACAAAGCGGCCGCCGCGCACCTCCCCACGATCTTCGAGGCGCCGGAAGGTAATCAGCAACTCGCGCCACTTGACCGGGAATTCCTCCCGCAAGGTCAATTCGCGGAACACCACGCCATAGCGCTCGAGCAGCACGCTGCAAACCGCTTCCAGGGCCTTCGAGCGGTCCGCCGCCTCGCCTGGAAAGAGCAGCGACCATCGACCCGTGCTGTGGCGCGGGCGAGCCTTGCGCCCCCGGCCTTGTCCCGACCGCCGCTTGGGGTCGATGAGGGCGCGCAGATTGTCGAAGCCATCGGCGGTGAAGAGTCCCGCGGCCACGAGTTCCCAGAGCGCCGTTTCGACTTCCGACTTGAGGCGTGCCGGTTCCGCGCACGATGTCGGCGAAGAAAGAGGCGCCGCGCTGACGAACGAATTCGAGCACCTGGCGAGCAGCTTCGCTCAGGGATCCAGACATTTCAGCAAGTGGGGCGTGGCGCGGCATCATCCAATCGGATTCTTCCCGCACGAAGAAGGTAATGGGAGCCACGCTGGAGGGAGTGATGCGGCGGGCGGCAGGTTCCCCAGTTACTAATAAGGTCGCCGGATGCGGGGACAAACGGCCCCAGCCAACTTCGCCCGTCAGGCATAGCTGGTCGAGGATTAGCGGGTCATAGTCGGCGACTCGACGCGCCAGGATCTGCGACTCCCACGCGTTGGCCGGCGCCTCGAATCCCTGCAATTGCCGGATGACTTCCAGGACGCCGCGTTCGGCATTCACCTGCGTCCCCGGGGCAAGGTGCTGCCAGCGGAGCAGCCAGCGCATGAATTGAGCTCGCGTAACAGGCTGAATCTCCCTGCGCAAAGCGCCGAGTGTGAGCCGATGAATGCGTGCCAAGAGCCTGCGGTCGCACCACTCGATCGTGGGCTGGTGGCCCTCAATCCTCCCGGCATTGTCATTCTGAGCGAAGCGAAGAATCTGCATTTGTCCCGCTGGGAACTGCCGATCCTTCGCTTCGCTCAGGATGACAGGCAACGGCGGGGGTGGAATTGCTGCGCCAGTGAACTGCCCGCGCAGCACACGGCCTTCGGCTTCGAGGCGCAGCATTGCAGCCTCGATATCCGCAGCCGGCAAACCGACGATTTGCGCGAGGCACGCGACCTCGACGGGCCCGGAATGTTCCATCCAGCCTCGCACGAGTTGAAGCACGGCATCGTCTCTGGAAGGAACCGGCCCATCAACCTCGCCCGGCAAGGTCTCGAATTGCGCTTCGGGGAAGAGCCTCGAGAAGGCCTTGATCTTTTCGGCGGCAACCCAGAGGATGTTTTCGCCCACCCTGGCACGAGCGGCGCGTTGATTGGCGACGAGTTGACCAAAGAGATCGCCCCACTGCGCGGCCACCGGTAGCACAGGCAGGAGTGCCTGTGCTACTGGCGGAACAAAATTTTCCGGCAGGGCGACAAATACTTGCAGCACTTCGTTCAACTCGTCGGCGTCGCGAACGTCCGGCCAGGCTTCCGCGCGCACTTGCGCGATGGCGGCGGGATCGAGGCGGCCGATGTCGGTGAGCACGGTCTCCGGCATCACCCGGCGCAGCGAAACGGCGCGGGCGCGGCGCTCCTCAATGGGTGCATCGTCGAGATAGGCGTAGGGATTGGCGTTCAAGATTTCGTGGGAGAATTGGGAAGGCGCGGGCGTGTCCACCGCGATGCAGCGGATGCTACCGTCGCCGATGCCGCGCAGCACGCGCTTCAGGCCCTCGAGGTCGAGCGCCTCGGTGAGCACGTCTTTCATCACCTCGCGGATCAGCGGATGGTCCGGAATGCGAATGTCGCCCTCGATGTTGTCCTGGCAGGCGGCGGCGTCCGGGAAGACGGCGGCCAGAAGGTCGTCAGCGCGCATGCGCTGAATCTGAATCGGGACCTTCTTTCCGTTGCGAAAACGCGGCAGCGCCAGGGCGCGCGTGGCGTCCCAACGCCAGCGCGTGGCGAAGATGGGCGAAACCAGCGCCGCCTGCTCGAGGACCGGCGCGACGGATTGTGGCAAAAGAAAATGGAAGACATCCGCCAGCGGGAAGCTGTGCTGCTCGCCCAGCGAAATGTTCAGGCCGTCCTCGGTGGCGGCGGCTTGCAATTCAAAATTGAAGGAGCGGCAGAAGCGCTTGCGCAGCGCCAGTCCCCAGGCTTTGTTGATTCGGCTGCCAAACGGGGCGTGGATGATAAGCTGCATGCCGCCGCCTTCGTCGAAAAAGCGCTCGGCAATAATGGTGCGCTGGGTCGGAACCGCACCCAGCAGGGCGCGGCCGGCCAGGATGTACTCGACCGCCTGCTCCGCCCCGGAGTCGTCCAGGCCGCATTGGTCTTTCAACCAGGCTATGGCCGCGGTATGTGCCGGCGGCACCTTGTGGCCGCCCTCGCGTCAGTTACCGCCGTCTGCTGGGCAGTCCACAGGCGGCTGCTTCGCTGCCGCTACGCCAATTCACTGATCTTCTCGCGAATCTCTGCGACTTGGGCGGAGAGTTCGGGGGTGCGTGCCGGCGCCTCGCCCAGCCAGAACGGGATGTTGGGAGCGGCGCCGTGCGCATCCTCCACCAGAACGCGGCCGGAATTGCCCTCGACCCGCGAGATGCGCCAGGAGGTGTTGCCCAGGAGAAAGACGTCGCCGCCCATGCTCTCCACCGCAAAGTCCTCGGCGACGGTGCCCACCGTCGTGCCGTCCGGCTGCGCGACGACGGTGAAGAGCGCAGACTCCGGTATGGCGCCGCCGTTGGTGATGGCCACCAGGCGGCTGCCACGCCGTCCTCGCAGGCGATGCCCGACGCGGTCGCGGTGCAGATAGGCGCCGTAGCGGCCGCGGCGCGCCGTAATTCCCTCAGAAAGGATTTCGAGCAGCGCGTCGAAGTCCGGGCGAGCCAAATTCCGGTAAGGATACGCCCGGCGCACGACCTGATACAGATCTTCCTCATTCCAGTCTTCGCAGGCGCACATCGCCACGATCTGCTGGGCGAGAACGTCCAAGGGAGCGTCCGGAATCTCCAGACGATCGAGTTCTCCCATCCGCAGGGCATGGACCAGCGCGGCGCATTCGATCAGGTCGTCGCGAGTCATGGCAAAGAGGCGGCCCTTGGGCACCGCACCCCGCCAATGGCCGGCCCGGCCGATCCGCTGCAAAGCGACCGCGATGGAATGGGGAGAGCTGATCTGGCAAACCAGGTCTACCGTGCCGATGTCGATGCCGAGTTCGAGGGAGGCCGTAGCCACCAGCACTCGCACCTCGCCCAACTTCAGCCGGTTTTCCGCCGCGAGGCGCACCTTGCGCGCCAGGCTGCCGTGATGCGCCGCCACGGCCTCCGCGCCCAGGCGCCGGGCAAGGTGATGCGCGATCCGCTCCGACTGCCGCCGCGTGTTCACAAAGACCAGAGTCGAGCGGTGCTGCCGCCCCAGTTCCGCCAGCCGGTCGTAAACCTCTTCCCACAGATCGTTGGTGGCGATAGGACCAAGCTCGCTCGCGCGGCACCTCGACAGCGAGATCGAGCGCGCGGCGATGGCCGATGTTCACCATGACGGGCTCGGCGCGGCTGCTTCCGGCTAAGAACCTGGCAACCAACTCGAGCGGCTTTTGAGTGGCGGAAAGACCGATGCGCACCGGCGGCCGGCCCGGCCGCCGCTGCTCCACCAGCGCTTCCAGCCTTTCCAGCGAAAGCGCCAGGTGCGCGCCGCGTTTGTCGTCTGCCACGGCGTGGATTTCATCCACAATCACGGTCTCAACATGGCCCAGGAGGGCACGGCTTTTTTCCGCGGTCAGCAGGATGTAAAGAGACTCAGGGGTGGTAACCAGGATGTGGGGCGGATGCGCCAGCATCGCCCGGCGTTCCGGCGCGAGCGTGTCGCCGGTGCGCACCGCCGCGCGGACGGGCGGCATCGGCAAGCCTCGCGCAGCGGCCAGCGCGGTGATCTCACTGAGCGGCACTTCCAGATTCTTGCGAATGTCGTTGCTCAGTGCCTTGAGCGGCGAAACATAAACGACTTCGGTACGGTCCTCGAGGGCGCCGCTCAGGGCCTTGCGAATCAGGCGGTCGATGCAGGCAAGAAACGCCGCCAGCGTCTTGCCGGAGCCGGTGGGCGCGCAAATGAGTGTGGACTTACCCGCGAGTATGGATGGCCATCCCCGCTCCTGCGGTTCCGTGGGCGAGCCGAACCTGGCCGCGAACCATTCCTCGACGAGCGGGTGCGCCCAGGCCAAGAGAAGCAAGGGACTTCTGCGGTATGTTCTTCAACCCCGAAGTCGACATCTTAATTCAAGTTTAGCTGGGCCTAGGAAAAAAGCAATTGTCCGCTGACGCCGCGTTCTCTCGAACGTCTGTCATTCTGAGCGAAGCGAAGAATCTGCATTTGTCCCTCAGGGAACTGCAGATCCTTCGCTTCGCTCAGGATGACAGCGGCTTTCGTCGCAACTGGTGAGCCGACGGGTCGTGAAGTCTTCCCTCAAGATGACAGCGACGACCCCGTTTCCGATAACTTGCTTCCGGGTATAACTCCGGTTATACTTTTCGTATGAAAACAGCGGTCTCTATTCCAGACCCTCTTTTCCATGCGGCAGAGCGGGCGGCGAAGCGTCAGAAGGTCTCGCGCAGCCGCTTCTACGCCCGAGCGGTCGAGGCCTATCTGAAAAGGCAGGAAGCGAAGGGCGTCAAGGACGCACTCGATGCCATTTATGCGACCGAAGATTCCTCCCTTGATCCTGTGATCGCACAGCTGCAAAGCCTGTCAATTGGCCCGGAGGAGTGGTGATGCGCCGAGGCGAGATCTGGTGGGCCGCCCTGCCCCCGCCAACGGGGTCAGGCCCAGGGTTTCCCCGTCCGGTTCTGGTTATCCAAGCGGACGAATTCAACGAGAGTAGAATCAAGACTGCGCTCGCGGTGATCTTGACTACAAACCTACGACTGGCAGCGGCGCCAGGCAATGTGCACTGCGGATCGAAAGAAACGGGACTCCCCAGGGATTCGGTTGTGAATGTGTCCCAAGTCGTAACAGTTGACAAGATGCTCTTCACGGAGCGGGTGGGAGTATTCCCCACTCATTTGCTGGTTCGGGTGGAGGACGGGCTAAGACGCGTCCTTGGCCTGTAGCTGCGCAGAGGTGGAAACTAAATTGGCGAATCTTCAAGCGACTATTGAGGAACTCTACGACGCGCCGGCCGACCAAACCGGCGAAGAATACTATACGGCATTCGATGAATTCAAACTGTCTCTTAACGAGGGCCGGATTCGGGCGGCGGAGCCTGATGCGAACTCGCCGACGGGCTGGAAAGTGAATTCCTGGGTAAAGAAGGGGATTCTGCTGGGCTTCAGGATCGGGCGTGTCACCGAGATGGGACCTGCGGGTTTTCAGTTTCGCGACAAGCACACGTTCCCTTTGAAGCAGCTTCGCTGGAACCTGAGCGCGCGCGTGGTGCCCGGCGGTTCCTCAATTCGGGACGGCTGTTACATCGGCAAGAACGTGACCTGCATGCCGCCCATGTTTATCAACGTAGGGGCTTACGTGGACGACGCCACGATGATTGACTCGCACGCTTTGGTGGGTTCGTGCGCCCAGGTGGGGAAGCACGTCCACCTGAGCGCAGGGGCACAACTCGGCGGCGTGCTCGAGCCGATCGGAGCCATGCCCGTGATTGTGGAAGACTTGGTCCTGGTGGGCGGCAATTGCGGAGTCTACGAAGGGGCGATTGTCGGCAGGGGAAGCGTTTTGGCCGCCGGAACGATTCTGACGGGCTCTACTCCCGTTTACGATTTAGTGCGGGACGCGGTGTACCGGCGCGAGGGCGAACAGCCACTGACGATTCCCGCGGGGGCGGTGGTCGTCCCCGGCTCACGCGCCATCACCACCGGACGAGGAAAGGAGCTGGGTCTTTCCCTCTATACTCCCGTGATCATCAAGTATCGCGATGAGAAGACGGACGAGTCGGTGCGGTTGGAAGAACTGCTGCGGTGAACAGCGGCGGCTCAGGCCTTGGGGAGCGTGAGAAAACTGACCGGGCGGTCCTTCCCAATGCACGTGAACCGGTGGCCCACCCGCGGCGATGAAAATCACCGTCATCCCGAGCGGAGCGAAGGATCTGCAGTTCCCGTAGTTGCCGGACAAACTTAATAGAATGCTTTTATGGCAGTCATAAGTAAATTGAATTGTACTTGACGAACCATCCGGGCTATCCTTAACTGCTGGAAGTTTTACTTTCGATCGAACCCCCAAGGGAGAGTTGCTTATCGCCCGCAGGGGGGGCAAACTAATGCACTACTCGCTCTTCAACAGGAACGCTATCCGTCTCATCCTTACGGCGCCGCCGGCCAAAGCGCTGCGCGGCGTACCCACAGAAGAATCCATCGTGATTACGGGGCCGCCAGCCTAAGAGCTGAGCGGCGAACCCCTGAAAATGCAATCGGCGACTCGGAGGACGAGAACGCCGAAATAAAAGATTGACGGGGAGAAGTTGGAATGGTATTCTACCTACCGACTGGTCGGTAGCATACACCCTCCGCCGTCGGAGCGGGAGAGAAGATGCCTAAACTCTTTTCGGGTTCGGAACTCTTGTTGGAAAGTCTTCGCCGTCAGCAGGTGGAAGTGTTTTTCGGGCTTCCCGGCGGCGCTGTGTTGCCTCTTTACGACGCACTTTACAGCGCTGGCATTCGCCACCTCCTCGTCCGCCACGAGCAGGCGGCTGCCTTCGCCGCCGATGGCTATGCGCGCGTCACCGGCAAGCCCGGGGTTTGCCTTGGCACTTCGGGGCCTGGGGCGACAAATTTGATCACGGGCCTGACCTCGGCGATGATGGATTCCATCCCGGTGGTGGCATTGACCGGCCAGGTGCCTCTGGCGCTGATCGGCAAAGATGCCTTCCAGGAAGCCGACACCATCGGCATCAGCCTTCCCAGCACCAAGCAGTCATTCCTGGTAAGGTCGGCGGCCGAGATTCCCGGTGTGATTCAGGCTGCCTTCAAATCCGCGGTGTCGGGACGGCCCGGCCCGGTGCTGGTAGACCTTCCCAAGAGCGTGCTGATGGAAACCGCCGAGGCCAACTACCCTCCCGCTGCCGCCCAAGCGCCTGCGCAATCCCCGCACGAGTGGACGGACGACGACGTGGAACGCGCCGCCGACATGATCCTGGCGAGTAAACGGGCCGTGCTCTATGCGGGCGGGGGAGTGATCACGGCCAACGCCTCCGAGGAGTTGCGCGAGCTTGCCGACTTAACGCACATTCCGGTTACCACCACGCTGATGGGCCTGGGCTGCTTTCCGTCGCGCCACCCGCTCTCTTTGGGCATGTTAGGAATGCATGGCTCCTACGCGACCAATTCGGCCATCTGCCAGTGCGATTTGCTCATCGCGGTCGGCGCTCGGTTTGATGACCGCGTCACGGGGCGCTTGAACGGCTTCGCAACCAACGCGAAGAAGATCCACCTGGACGTGGACCCCTCCGAGGTCAACAAGAACGTGCGCGTGGATGTAGGGTTGGTGGGCGACGCCAGGGAAAGCCTGCGCGCGCTCCTTGCCGTGTTGAGGCGCCGCAACATCCCGCCCCGGATGGATAGGCAGCAGTGGCTGCAACGCATCGAATCCTGGCGTTCTGAGCACCCGATGACCTATGACAAGTACGCCAACAACGTCAAGCCGCAATTCGTGATCGAGACCCTCGCCCAATATGCCAGTGAGGATGCCATCGTGGCGGTCGACGTGGGACAGCACCAGATGTGGGGGGCGCAGTTCTGGAATTTCACGCGGCCGCGATCCTGGCTCTCCTCGAGCGGGCTCGGCTCCATGGGCTACGGGTTCCCGGCGGCCATGGGTGCGCAGATGGCATTCCCCGACCGGCAGGCGATCGCCATCGTGGGCGACGGCGGATTCCAGATGACATTGAACGATCTGGCTACCGTAGTGCAGTACCGGGTTCCGGTCAAGATCGCCATCATTAATAATCGCGCTTTGGGGATGGTCCGCCAGTGGCAGGAGATTTTCTTCGAGAAGCGCTATTGCGATATCGACCTGGACTTCGCCCCGGACTTTGTGAAGTTGGCCGACGCATACGGAATCCGCGGGACGCGGGTCGAACACCGTACGGACGTTGCGGATGCGGTGCAGGATTTCCTGAGCGACCGCGAGCCGCGCCTGATCGACTTCTGGGTTGATCCGGCTGAGAACGTTTATCCCATTGTTCCGCCGGGAGCATCCCTGGCGGAAATGGTGGTGGAGCCGCCGCACGTGTTGGTGGAAGAGGAAGCGCTCGACGATCTGTGGGCGGTTTAACGAGGCCATGTAGGGGGACGGCTTGCCGTCCCCTTCCGAGGGTAGGGCAAGCCCTACCCCTACATCTCGAAATAGGAGCGGGTTATGCAGTGGCTACTGACACTTGAAACGAACAACGACATGATATCCATCTGCCGGCTGATGAATATTTTCCGTCGCAAGAGCCTGAAGATTACTACCCTGACGATGACGTCGCGTCCATCGGGGTTCTCTCTGATGGGCGTTGTGGACTCGGCAGAAGCCGATGTCGATTACCTTTTCAACTTCTTGCGGCGCACGGAGGGAGTGCAGCACGTTACTTGCTACCGCCATGAATCCTTTCCGAATGCTTCCTTCATCTTTGTCGATTCGGAGGAGGACAACTCGGGCGTCTCTCGAGTGCTCGAGGCATTTCCAGAATCGAAGCTGATCTTCGCCAGTCACGGAAAGTATCTACTGGAAATTCCAGCAGAGCGACGGCGGAACTCGGTTTCCGTAAGCTCCCGAGAGACGGCGTTTCATCCCTTTGCTTGCGTCAGGACGACACGCTGCGCCCCACAGGCGGAGCTAGCGGCGGTTCAAGCCTGAATTTCACATCTTACACATGACGACAAGTTAGAGAACTGGTATTCTGCGAAGAGCGCTGCTGGTTTGTCATTCCGAGCGCACCTGGGCATGCGGCCTGCCCATGGCGACGAAAGTTGCTGTCATGCTGAGCCCTTCGCTTGTCATTCTGAGCGAAGCGAAGAATCTGCAGTTTGTTCGCTCAGGGTAAACTTCACGAAAGATCCGCAGTTCCGGTGCGCGGCAAACTAATGCAGATTCTTCGCTTCGCTCAGAATGACAGGTTTTCGAGAGAGCTGAAGAAACAAAGGAAGGTCCACCACTCTGATTAGTGTGAAGTTGGAAGTGGATAATTCAATTCATGGGGAAACGAAATGGCAAAAGTCTATTACGAAACTGATGGAGACTTGAAGGCCTTAGCGGGCAAGACCGTCGCGGTGATCGGCTACGGAAGCCAGGGCCACGCGCATGCACTTAATTTGCGCGACAGCGGGTTGAAAGTTATCGTGGGCGCGGCGCGAGACTCCAAATCTCAGGCGAAAGCCAAGGAGGCGGGTTTCGAGGTCGTTGACGCTGCTGAGGCTACTCGGCGTGGCGACCTCATTGCCCTGCTCATCCCTGATCACGTGCAGCCCAAGGCCTACAAGGAACAGGTCGAGCCCAATCTCAGCCAAGGGAAGACGCTGTTGTTTGCCCATGGGTTCAGTATTCACTTCAAGTTCATTACACCCCCTCCGACGGTGGATGTCATCATGATCGCGCCCAAGTGTCCCGGCCACCGCTTGCGCGAATTGTTCCAGGAAGGTATCGGAGTGCCGGCCCTGCTCGCCGTCCAGCAGGACGCCTCCGGCCACGCCGTCGAGACCGGACTGGCATACGCCCGAGGGCTCGGGAGCCTTAAGGCAGGTGTCATCGGCACGACCTTCAAAGAGGAGACCGAGACGGATTTGTTCGGCGAGCAAACCGTCCTGTGCGGTGGTGTATCGGCACTGATCACGGCGGGATTTGAAACTCTGGTCGCGGCGGGGTACCAGCCGGAGATCGCCTACTTCGAGTGCCTGCACGAACTGAAGCTCATCGTGGACTTGATTTATCAGGGCGGCATCAAGTACATGCGCTACTCCGTCAGCGACACGGCGGAATTCGGCGACTACACTCGCGGACCCAAGGTGATTGACGCGCACGTGCGTGAGGCCATGAAGAAGATCCTCGCCGACATTCAGACTGGGAGCTTCGCCAAAGAATGGATGGACGAGAACGCCCAGGGCCGCACGAAGTTCCTCGAAATGCGCGCCCAAGCCGCAAATCATCTGATCGAAAAGGTCGGAAGCGAGTTGCGGAAAATGATGCCTTGGATCCAGGGCTCGAAGGCGGAAGTCACCGCTGCCCAGGCCGAGGCACGACGGTAACTGGCCAAGCAGCGCGACGTAGGCCCCCTCACCCGTCCGTCGGCTGACGGACACCCTCGCGCCCCTTGGGGGAGAGGGGTCGGGAGTGAGGGGGTTCGGTCACGCACTTTTGCGGCGCTCGGTAATACGCAGGAGCGATATGAAACCAGCAACAAACGTTTCTCAGAAGGCCGCGCGGGCTGCGAAGCCTTTTCAGTTCCGGGTCAAGAAACTTGCTCTCATCGGCGCCGGAAAGCTGGGCGAAGCATTGCTCTCAGGAGTCTTGGGCTCGCAGCTTATCCCTGTGGCGAGTGTCGAAGCGACAGTAGCGGAAGCCGACCGGCCGCGGGCTGATTACATAAAAGAGATCTATGGCGTCAAGACCCATACGAACAACCTTCAGGCGGTCTCCGGAGCCGACCTGGTGCTGGTTTGCTTGAAGCCCCAGCAGGTGAAAGGCGTCTTGCATGAAATCAGGAAGGTTCTGAGGCGTGATGCGCTGCTCATTTCGGTTGCAGCCTCGGTTACCACCGCCTTGATCGAGCGCGAGTTGGGACGGGCCGTGCGCGTGGTGCGGGCCATGCCGAACACGCCTTGCCTTATCCGCCAGGGCATGACGGCGCTGGCGGCCGGGCGGCACGCCACCGAAGACGACGTCCTGACGGCACGTGAGATTTTCAGTTCGATGGGCCGGATCGCCGTTGTGAATGAAGAACATATGGACGCCATCACCGGCCTTTCGGCCTCCGGCCCCGCCTACGTTTACTTGATTATCGAGTCGCTCGCCGAGGCGGGAGTGAAGATGGGACTGCCACGCGATCTTTCCACCGAACTCTCCGCCCAAACTTTGCTGGGGGCGTCCGCCATGGTGCTCCACACCGGCGAGCACCCTGCCAAATTGAAAGACATTGTCACTACGCCGGCGGGCTGCACGATCGACGGCCTGCTCGAGCTCGAGGAAGGCGGCCTGCGGGTCACTTTGATCAAAGCCGTGGTCCGCGCCGGCCAGCGCGCGCGGCAACTGGTGGAAAGCCAAAATGCGTAGGGACGTAAGCTCCCTCACCCGGCTCCGTCGGCCGACGGACTGATGCAAACGCCGGCTGCGGTCCACCCTCTCCCCCAACGGGGCGAGGGCGACACTGAATAATCCCCAATCCGAAATCGAAAATCCAAAATCTAAAATTCCCTAGCCCCCGGCCCCTACCCCGTGCTTTTCATACCGAAGGCAATACCTCCAACGGTAATTTGCAAAAGGTGGAGGATATCCGGCTGCCGGTCGGGTGCGCGGCGCCATTTCTCGAGGAAGCGGGTCTGAAGGAAGTTGAGAGGATCGACGTAAGGATTGCGGAGGCGGATGGATTCCGCCAGGACGGGTTGGCGTTCGAGCAGGCGATTCGAGCCGGACACCTCAAGCACGGCCCGAACACTGCGCTCATATTCTTCCCGGATGCGCCCGAAGATGCTCGAGCCAAGGGATGGGGGCCGAACCAAGTCGGCATAGCGGCTGGCGATATAGAGGTCGGTCTTAGCCAAGGAGGCCTCCGCGTTGGCGATCAGAATGCTGAAGAAAGGCCAGCCCTTGTACATGCGGCGCAGCACTGGGAGCCCATTGGCGTCGTGATTGGCGATGAACTTCTCGATCGCGTAGCCGAGGCCGTACCAGGCCGGGAGGAGGTGGCGAGACTGCGTCCAGGCAAAGACCCAGGGAATGGCGCGCAAGTCGCCGAGGTTGCCGGTTTGAAACCGCCGGCTGGGGCGCGACCCGAGGCGGATGCGCTCAATGAGGTCGATGGGTGTGGCCTGGCGAAAATAGGTAACGAATCCGGGAGTTTCGTAAACGAGTTCGCGATAGAAGGCGCGGCTGCTGGCGGCGAGTTCCTGGGCGTGCTCTTCCCACGCTGGAATCTGCTCCACCTCGAACCCGCGGAAGTGCAGCAGGTGGGCGTGCATAACGGCGGTAACGAGCTGTTCGAGATTCCGCTCGGCAATGGCTGGATTGGCATATTTGAGAGAGATGACCTCGCCTTGTTCGGTGATCCGAAGTCTTCCGCCGGGAGCGGCGAAGGGTTGCGCCTCGATGCTGCGGTGGGATTGTCCGCCTCCGCGGTCAATGGTTCCACCCTTGCCGTGAAACAGGCTCAGATTTACGCCGCAATTTTCCGCGACCGAATCCAACCGCTTCTGGGCGCGGAACAGCGCCCAGTTCGCCGCCACATAACCACCATCCTTGACCGAGTCGGAATACCCCAGCATGACTTCCTGAAAATCGCCACGGGACTTCAGTATGCGCCGGTAAAGCGGGTCCCCGAAAAGCTCCTGCATGATGACCGGACCCGCTTCCAGATCGTCCAAGGTCTCGAACAGGGGAATGACGTCGAACGATGAGTGCGGCTCGCCCTCGCGGAGTTCCACCAGGCCGGCTTGCTGCCCCAGCAGGAGAATATCCCAAACGTCCGCCGCGCTGGCAGTCATGCTCAGGATGTAACGATGTGAGGCCGCTTCTCCGTCCCGAGTCTGAATTTCCTTCAGCGCTCGAAGCTCCTCCAAAATACGCCGGGTGGATTCCGAGAATGCGTTTGTCTGCAACGGTTCTGCGGCGCTGACCTGCGTCTTCAGGATTCTCGGCTTCTCGAGAAGTCTCTGGATGGAAAGAATGCGCGTCTCGCAGGGTTCGAAAGGAAGCCCTTGAATCTGCAAAAGCTCGCTGGCGGCAGCGCGGGTAGCATAGGAGTGGGTGCGAAAGTCGAGGCTCGCTCCGTGAAAGCCAAAGACCTGCGAGGATACCCGCAGCCTGCGGGCGCCCAGTTTCGAGATTCGAGGGCTGCCATGCCGCGCCAAGAGGCGCTCCAATTGACGCAGATCGCAGGTGAATTCGCCGGGAGTGCCATAGGCTCCTCGCTCGCGATTCACTGTCTGGTCAAGCCTCCACATCATGATGCGGAGTTTGCGCCGATAGAGCTCGCTGGGCTGATCCACTTCCCGGAAAGTGCGGGTTTCCGGAAAGCGCCGCATCAGCCGCTCGAGGTCGCGCTGGATTTCCGGTTCGTGGCGGCACGGAAACGATGCCAGGCCTAACAAGCGCCGGCAACCCGCGTGGTAGTAACGCAGAATGCTCTTGCGCACTTCTTCGGCAGCTTCTTTACTGGTGTCCGGCGTAACGTTGGGATTGCCATCCCGGTCAGTGCCGACCCAGGAACCGAAACTCAGGAAGGGCTGCGGTTCGGGAATGCGGGGATCATAACGAAACAACTCGTCGCAGAATTTCTCCCAAAAAGTTCCTGCCAGATCATAGATAGTGCGCTCGAGGTAGAAGCGCGCATTCTCACTTTCGATTTGGGGCGTGACCGGAGACTCACGGACCTCGTCGGTAAGCCACAAAGCCTCGATGGAGGGGTCGATCGCCTGCTCCGCGGCGGCCCGCGGGCCTCCCTGCAAAACTTCCAGCGTTTTCCCAATCCGCAGAATGTGGTTGAGTACACTGCGCCGCTTGGCTTCCGTCGGGTGGGCGGTTAGAACCGGCTCAATGTGCATGGATCGAAGCAGGCGCTTGAGTTGGGTAGCCGGAATTTCCTGGCGCCGCAACTCGCTGAAGGTCCGGCGCAAGGACATGGGCGCGCCCGCTTCCTGCGAAGCATAGGTACCCAGGCGGCGTACCCGCTCGCGTTCCTCGCAAAGGTTGACGAGGTGAAAAAAGAGGCTGAAAGCGTGCGCGACCTCGGTGGCCTGGCGGCTCGAAAGTTCGCGGACGGCCGACTCCTTGGCTTCCAGAAGCTTCGGATCAGGGTGCTTTCGGAGTTGCTTGGCCAGGCTGCGCAGACGCTCGATCGCCTGGAACGTCTTTGCTCCACACTGCTCCTGCACAATCGCCCCGAGGCGTGTGGTGAGGAATCGTACTTCCTGGCGTAAAGCTTCATCCATGAGATTTCAGACGCCACACTGCGCCGCCGGCGCTTTGGAGTGCGGCAGCTTGCTGCCGCTTTTTTTCAGGCCAGCTTGCTGGCCGGGATTGGCCACCTGTACCGAAAGGGCGCGAGCAAGCTCGCGCTCGGGAAAAGCGGCAGCAAGCTGCCGCACTCCAGACCTCGCTTCGCTCGGAATGACACGCTTTTACTGTCGACTCTTACCAACCACCGGTTCCAGCGCCTTCCGCAACGCCTCCAAACTCGGCTCGACGCGAAGTCTCTGGCGGCTTTCCTGAACATCCGAGCGGTGGCGCATGACGTACTCGGTATCCTTCAGTTGGTTGCCCGTAAGCACGCAGACGATGTCGGCGTGCCAGGGAATTTTCCCGGCGCGCACCAGCTTTCGAACCCCGGCAACGGTAGCCGCTGAGGCGGGCTCACATCCCACGCCGTCTTGCGCCAACATCGCCTTGGCTTCAAAGATCTCGGTGTCGGTGACGGACTCCGTGAATCCCCCGGACCACTCCAGCACTCGTTGAGCCTTCTTCCAATTGGCTGGATGGCCAATGCGAATCGCCGTGGCCTCCGTCTCCGGTTTATCGACTGCGACCAGCTCGTTCAAGCCGCCTGCCTGCATCTGATGGAAGGGACTCGCGCCTGCCGCCTGCACCACGACAAGTTGCGGCACCTTTTCGATGAATCCCATTTCTTTCAACTCGCGCAATCCCTTGCCGATGGCGGAGACGTTGCCAAGATTCCCGCCTGGGACCACGATGTAATCGGGCGGACGCCAGGCCCGTTGTTCCAGCATCTCCGCCACAATGGTTTTCTGGCCCTCGATGCGGAAAGGGTTCACGGAATTCACCAGGTAAAGATCCAGTTCGCAGGCGATCTCTCGCAGCAGCCTGAAAGCCTCATCAAAAGTATCGCCCACTTCCACCACCAGCGAGCCAAAATCCAGAGCTTGCGCCAGCTTGGCAGCGGAGATTTGCCGGTAAGGCACAAAGAGCAGCGCCTTCATGCCGGCGCGAGCCGCGTAGGCGGCCATGGAGGAAGACGTATTGCCGGTGGAGGCGCAGGCCACCCGGCGTATTCCCCGCGCGGCGGCGCGCGTAATGCAGGCGGTCATACCTAAGTCTTTAAACGAGCCGGTAGGATTGTTGCCCTGGTGCTTGATGGTCAGATGCACGGGGCCCGCCCACCATCCTGTGCGGCGCGTGCCCACGAGAGGCGTCGAGCCCTCCGAGAGCGAGATAATCCGGTCGCCCGGTTCGGTGAATGGAATCAACTCGCGAAAGCGCCACACGCCGCTGCGATCGATCGGTTCGCCGCTTAAACGGCGCTGATGCCATGTCCGCCGCTGGCACTCGGGATCGAAGTTCTCAAATTCGTACTTCACCTCCAGAAGTCCGCCACAGTAAGCACACGCGTGGGCGTCCCGCTTCGCGTCTTGCTTGCGCCGGCAAGCGTCTTCGATGCATTGGAGGTAGGCGGACATCGGTAGTTTTCAGTTCTCAGTCGTCAGTTGTCAGAAAGAAGGGGCTAGGGGCTGGGGACTAGGGGCTAGGGAAAAACCTCAGGCATGACATCCCTCAATGGTGATATGCGGTTCCCTGACACCTCACACCTGGCACCTGACACTTCTTCTGACTCCTGACTCCTGACTTCTGACTCCTAGAGTTTAAACTCCTCGTGAATCGTCTTCACCGCTTCTTTCACGTCGGTAGACTTCACGGCGAACGAGATGCTCAATTCGGAGGACCCCTGGGCAATGGCGATGATGTTGATGGCGCGCCGGCCCAGCGCCCCGAAGGCGCGCCCGGCCACGCCCGGTGTGCCTTTCATGTTTTCACCCACGGCGACGACAAGCGCAACATGCGGCATAACTTCCACCGACGCAGAGCGGTCGTGAATGATTTCCAGTTCGAAAGCTTTCTCGAGCTCGGCCTTCGCCCGTTTTAAGTCTGCATCGTGCACGGCCAGGCAAAGCACATTCTCCGCGGACGATTGGGTCACCATAAGAGAGGTGATGTCTTCCACGCTGAGGCAAGTGAACACCCGGCTTGCCAGTTGCGCGAAGCTCAACCGATCCCCACCGCTCACCATGATCAGGCTGGCTTTGCCGAGCGAGGTGATGGCTTTCACGCCGGGCGGGCCATCGGCGGCGGAAGGGACGATCCGGGTTCCCGGGCAGGAAGGGTTGAAGCTATTCTTGATCCAGACCGGGATCTTTTTCTTCATCACCGGCTGAATGGTCTTGGGGTGGAGCACCTTGGCGCCGAAGAAGGAAAGCTCGATGGCTTCCCGGTAGGAGATGCCGGGAATAATGTGCGCTTCGGGAACCAGCCGCGGGTCAGCCGTCATCACCCCGTCCACGTCGGTCCAGATCCAGACCTCGTCGGCATCCAGTGCCGCCCCAATGATCGTGCCGCTGAAATCGGATCCGCCACGCCCCAGCGTCGTGCACACACCCTCACGCGTCGCGCCCCTGAATCCGGTAATCACGGGGATAACTCCGCGCCGGCGGGGCAGGGCAAGGCGCTGGCGGGTTTTGACGGCGGTCTCCTCAAACAGGGGAGAGGCGTTGCCGAAGTCGTCGTCCGTAACGATGAGTTCGGTGGCATCCACGGCTTCCGCTGCCATACCTAAAGAGCGAAGGATAGCCGCCATGAGGTTCGCAGACATCACTTCGCCCAGGCTGGAGAGCGTATCCATGGCGCGGGGAGTGACTTCGCGTACCAGGGAGAAACCGGAACATAGGTTTTCGAAGTTTCCGACTTGCGCGGCAAGCCGCGGCAGCACGAATGACTGCTCGGCGGCGGAGAGAAGGTGGTCGGCGACTTCGCGGTGACGGCGCGCCAGTTCCCTCCGCACATTTTTCCAGTGTTCGCCATCGCCGGCGCTGGCTTCGGTGGCGGCACGAATCAACATATCCGTGACGCCGCCCATCGCCGACACCACCACCGCCAACTCCGCCTGTTGCGCATGCTCGGCCAACAGGTTACCCACGTTTTGCATGCGCTCGGCGTTTCCCACCGAGGTCCCCCCGAATTTCATGACGATGAGTGGTTTCTTGCTCTTTGCAGGAGGCATGCCTTCTTTAACCATGAATCATTCCTTAGCCGCCATGGAAGCTACTCGCGTGCCTGGCGGACCGATCGCTACTGATACCTTCGGCAGGAAGGGGTGCGCGCTGGAAGCAGATGGGCAGTTAGGCAGGTGGACAGTTAGGCAGATGGGTAGATGGGGGGCTGGTTCAGCCTTCACCGGCCGATCCACTCACGTCTCGGTCCTCTTCGCCGGTCATCCCCGAGCCGCCGATTTGCCCATCTGCCGAGCTGCCCATCTGCCTACCTGCCCATCTGCCCACCTGCCTGGGCTGCAGAGGCAGCGTCGGGCGTCTTTGCCGATTCGCGAACCACGTCGATGAAGACCTTGGCGGGAAGCGACAGGTACCGGTCCCGGCGATACACCAAGCCGAGTTCCCGGTAAATCTTTTCGCCCTCGAGTGGAATCAGCTTCAACACGCCGGCCTGAACCTCCGGTTGCGCGTAGGTCCTGCTGATCAGGGAGATTCCCAGGCCCGCACCCACAAATTTCTTGATCGTTTCAACGCTGGCCAACTCCATGGAGATCTGGATGTGGCCGCGGAATTCGCGCAGCAGCCGGTCTATCACCACCCGCGTGTGGCCGGTCTTGGGCAGAATCAGCGGGTGGTGCGAAATCTCTTCCGGCGTCACGCTCTTGTTCTTGCTCAGGGGGTGGTTCTTGGGCACCACAATCTGCATTTCGTCGCGAAATAGCGGAATAACCTCCGTGTTATTGGCCGCGTGCGGCAGGGTCACGATGCCCATGTCCAGAACGCCTTCCTGAACCTTTTGCAGAATCTTGTGGCTGAAGTTGCGGTAGATGCTGATCTGCACCAGAGGGTAAAGCTGTTTGAATTTGGCGAAAGTCTTGGGCAGGACGTAGAGGCAGGTGGCCTCGTTGGCACCCATATAGAGCTTTCCGCGGGGCGTCTGGTTCAGCTCAGCAATGGCTTGCAGAGCCTCTTTATGGAGTTCCAGCATCTTCTCCGCGTATCGCCGCAGGATCTCCCCCGCCGGAGTCAGGAGGACTTTCTTGCCGCTGCGGTCGAACAGCTTCTCCCCGCACTCTTGTTCTAAAAGCCGCACTTGCGCGCTGATGGCAGGCTGCGTGCGAAAAAGCTTCTCCGCCGCACGCGAAAAACTTTGCAGCTTGGAAACTTCCAGAAAGCTGGCGAGCTGATCGTAGTCCATGGGATTTGTCTACACCCTATCTCTACTATATCAGGTTGCGCATGTCGGGCTGAAAGAAAAACCATGCCCGGAAGGTGTGAAAAAATCGTGTTGTAGCGGCGGTCTCCGACCGCCGTTCTTGTGTTTTCAATGGCATCGGCGGTCAGAGACCGCCGCTACAGCACGTTTCTGCGATTTTTTCACACCTTCCCGCCAGCGGTTCGCGAGCCGTCCCTGTCAAAGTCCAGGAAGTCGCACGATCAGGGGACGGCAAGCCGTCCCCCTACAGCTAGAGATTGCCCTGCCCGCGGATGGCAAAGTGGTACATGTTTACTACCTTGATCTTGACAATAATGGGAACGTATAGTAGCATGTACGGTCTGTGACCGTTCGTCCCACCTCGCGTGGGGACGGCTCCCCTGCCGCCCCTGCTCCTAATCTTCCAATTCATGGAGTTACTATGTCTTTACGCAAAGCTACTTGTCTCACTCCCCAGCGGCTCGACGCCCAGCGGCGCAATTCGCAACGCTCCACCGGGCCCCGCAGCGAGGCCGGAAAAGAGCGCATGAAAATGAACGCCCTCCAGCACGGCTGCGATGCGGCGCCCGAAAACGACGCTGCGGTTATGCGGGCTCTGGGGGAAGACCCCGAGCACTATGCAGCCCTGAAGCGCGAGTTGGCGACCGCCTACGGGCCGGGCGACGCGCTCTGGGATCGGCAAACCGAAGACCTGGCGCGGCTTTACTGGCGGCGCAACCGGCTGGAGCGCATGGAGACGGGCCTGATGCGGGACGCTCTGGAGGAGGTCGAGGAGGAGCGGCGCTCGCTCGCCCGGGACCTTGCGGACGTGACCTTCGAACCCTCCCAGTGCGAGGCGGTGGCGCTCGACCTGCCCAAGCCCACCCACCCCCTGGTGCGGCTGCGCATGCTGGTTTCGCTTTGGGGGGTGATTCGCGAGCAGGTGCGGGGGCGACACTTCGCGACCTCCCAGGCGAAGGCGGTGGAAAGCTACTACGAAGGACAGTTGGGGTGGCGGCCGCGGCAGATTGGCCGGCTGCTGGAGGTCTTCCAGGTGTGGGCGCGCCTGGGGCGAGAGGACGACAAGCCTAGGCTCGACAAGTTCGTGAAGGACGCCTTCGGGGACGGAGCGGGGATGGAGGCGCGGTTCAAGGAACTGGAGGGCCTGCTGGACGATCAGATCGCGGCGGCGGAAGCGGCGTTCGCGGAAGAGATGCAGGCGCAGGAGCGGAAGGACGCGATTGCGCGGGACTCGTGTTTCGCTCCGACGGACGAGACGGCGAACATGGTGCTGCGCCTGGAAATGGCGCTCGACCGGGCGATCGACCGCAAGGTGAGGATCCTCCTGACCATGCGCCAGGAACATGCTCGAGGTAGGGGCGGTTCGCGAACCGTCCCTACGCCAGAGGTCGACGACAGCGCCGAGGTAGCGCCGAACTTTAGTTCTGCAGGTGCTGACCTGAAGGTCAGCGCTACGGATCATGTGACAGAAAGTCCGAATGAGGAAAAAGTCGTCGAAACCTCGAAATTGCCGGAACAAAGCCAGAATGTTATAGAAAACAAAGGACTGGTGGCGGAAGAGGTATGCGGATGAGGCGTCCGGCGGCACCAGAGTTCGCGAGAGGAAGTAGCCAAGACCATTCCGACCGGCCACCCAACCAGCCAGCGTGGTTGTGGCCAGCCCGGCGACGGTCTTGGCGGAAAAATGGATCGGGGCTGGACCCGCTCCAGCCCCGATTTCAGCCTTCAGATTTTCCATCTCGGCTTCGCCCCTCTAGCCCTGATACCAGCCGACGGGAGCGAAACACGCCGAGTGCGCCAAAATATGCCAAGAATTCGCAGCTTGCCCCCAACCGGCTGGGAGCAAGCCGCTTACGCTCAGATGTCGTAGTAGAGCGCGAACTCGTACGGGTGCGGCCTCATGTTCACGGCCTGCACTTCGTTCTTCATCTTGTAATCGATCCAAGTCTCGAGCAGTTCTTCGCTGAAGACATCTCCCTTGAGCAGGAAATCGAGATCGTTCCCGAGAGCCCGCAGCGATTCTTCCAGCGAACCGGGGAGGGTGGGCACTTTCTTCAACTCTTCCGGACCCAAGTCGTAAATGTCCTTGTCGAGCGGCTCGCCGGGGTCGATCTTGTTTTCAATTCCGTCGAGGCCCGCCATCAACATGGCAGCGAACGCCAGATACGGGTTGCAGGACGGGTCGGGGGGACGGTACTCCACACGCTTGGCTTTCGGGTTGGGCGAGTACATGGGGATGCGGCAACAGGCGCTGCGATTGCGTCGCGAATAGGCGAGGTTGACGGGTGCCTCAAAGCCCGGAACCAGCCGTTTGTAGGAGTTTGTAGTGGGCGCGATCAAGGCGGCGAGCGCGGGCGAGTGCTTCAGCAGCCCGCCGATGTACCAAAGGCCGAGTTGGCTGAATCCCGCGTATTTGTCCCCGGCAAACAGCGGCTTGCCGTCCTTCCAAAGGCTCTGGTGCGTATGCATACCCGAGCCGTTGTCCTGGAAAATCGGCTTGGGCATGAAGGTCACGGTTTTGCCGTACTGATAGGCCACGTTGCGGATGATGTATTTGTAGACCATCATCCCGTCGGCCGATTTCAACAGGGAGTTGAATCTCTGGTCGATCTCAGCCTGGCCGCCGGTGGCGACTTCGTGGTGGTGGCACTCGATGTTCAGCCCGGCCTTTTCCATCGCCAAAACCATCTCACTGCGCAGGTCCTGGTAATGGTCGGTGGGCGGAACGGGGAAATAGCCTTCCTTGTAGCGCGGCCGGTAACCCAGGTTATCCTTCTCTCGGCCGGAGTTCCAGCGTCCCTCTTCGGCGTCGATAAAATAGAAACCATGTTGCTGGGCCTGGTCGAAACGGATGTTGTCAAAGATGAAGAACTCGGCTTCGGCGCCAAAGTATGCCGTGTCAGCTATCCCGGTATAGACGAGATAATTCTCCGCCTTCTTGGCGATATTCCGGGGATCCTTCACGTAATGTTGCCGGGTCACGGGGTCGATGATGTCGCCAATCATGGCCAAAGTCGGGGTCTCGGTGAACGGATCGAGCGTGAACCAGCTCGGGTCGGGAATCAGGAGCATGTCGCTCTCATGAATCGCCGCCCAGCCGCGGATGCTGGAGCCATCCATGCCGAAGCCATCTTCGAAAGAACTCTCTTCCAGTTCGTGAATAGGGAATGAAATGTGCTGCCACAGGCCCGGAAGGTCGGTGAAACGGATGTCCACAATCTTCACGTTGTTGGCAGCAGCGAACTCTAATACTGCCTTCGGATTCATAGATCCTCCATAAGAAAGATTTCTGTCCACGATCAAGGGGTAAGCTCAGGTTGTTTTTTACTTAATAATGCAACATAGCGTGCGCGGAGGAATTAGTCAAGGGTCGCTGTCATCAAATTTTTTTATCAGTCTGTGTAGCAGTCGGCATACTTCGGCGCCACAGGATTCTGTGCGGGAAAAAGGTTCACGCAAATTCGCAAAGTGCGCGAAGGTTGCAGAGAATAAACGACTTCCACTTTGCGTTCCATTGCGGCTTGTAGTTTCATGCGAGCTGTTTTGATCTTCTGAAAAATGCGTTGACACTTTTCTTGGCTTTTTGTTAGCTTACATCGTTCCTGGCCATACCCGAAAAGGAGTCTTCCAGGGCTGTCTTCGTCGCGTCGCCGTTCGATTTGAAACAAAACAGAGCCGATGAGAAGGTGGGGAATCGAATGTTCGTAGCCAAACGCATGTTTTTCACCAAAGGTGTAGGGAAACACCGGGAAAAGCTTACCAGCTTCGAACTAGCGCTTAGGTCTGCCGGAATCGCTGCCTGTAACCTGGTACGCGTCTCGAGCATCTTCCCGCCCCGCTGCAAGCTGGTTTCCCGGACCGAGGGCGTGAAAGAACTCCGCCCCGGCCAGGTGACATTCGTAGTTATGAGTGAGAACTCAACACGGGAACCGCACCGTTTGATTGCCGCTTCGGTGGGAGTCGCAATTCCCTCCGACCGGAATGCCTTTGGCTATCTCTCGGAGCACCACTCGTTTGGCGAGACAGAAGAAGTGGCCGGCGAATACGCCGAAGAACTGGCGGCCGAAATGCTCGCCACCACCCTGGGCGTGGAGTTCGACCCCGACCGGAGTTGGGATGAAAAGAAGGAGATTTACCGAATTTCCAATAAGATCGTTCGCACGATGAATATCAGCCAGTCGGCAATCGGCGACAAGCGGGGCCTCTGGACCACTGTACTGGCCGCGGCAATCCTGTTGGGAATAGACGAATAGAATATTCTTCGACGGAGAAACCTCTTGCGCCTGATTCCCTTAATAATACTATTACAAGCTTCGTCGCTCGTGGCTGCGGACATGCCCGTGGCTTTTGTCCGGCATGGCGACCAAGTTGACGTGAGCATCGGCGGAAAACCTTTCTCGGGTTACTATTTCAGCCCAGATACTCCCAAACCCTACCTCTATCCTTTGCGTTCGCCGCAGGGCATCATCGTCACGCGTGGGTATCCCATGGTGAAGGACATCCCTGGCGAGAGCAAAGACCATCCCCATCACCGCGCGTTGTTCTTCGCTCACGGAGATATCAACGGAGTTGATTTCTGGGGCGAAGCACAGTTTACGGAAAAGGCGCCCGTGCATGTGGCGGGGAAAACCTACGCCACTTCCGAGGAACTGCCCAAGGGCCGTACCGTCTTCACCAAGCTCGAAGAAGCAAAGGGGGGGCCTGATTCCGGGACGCTTCGGGCCATTTTCAGCCTGCTCGGTCCGAATGGAGTGGTGATGGGCAGCGAGACGCAGGAATACACTTTTCGAGGCGATGGCAAAACCCGCATCATCGATTGCGCCTTCACCATCACGGCGGACCATGGAACGCCCCTTAAGATGGGCGATACCAAGGAGGGAACCTTCGCCATTCGGGTGGTCAGAAACCTGCAAGAACCCGCCGTGAAAATGCTGAACTCCAGCGGCGCTGTGGGTGAGAAGAACATTTGGGGCAAGCGAGCAGATTGGGTTGATTACTCCGGGGTAGTAGGAGGCGAAAGGGTTGGAATTGCCATCTTCGATTATCCCCGCAACATCAAACATCCCACTTATTGGCATGCCCGTGGATACGGCCTCTTCGCCGTTAATCCTTTCGGCGAGCATGACTTCTACGGCGATCCCAAGCGCGACGGGAGCGTGACCATTGCTGCAGGTGACTCCTTGACCTTGCGATATCGGGTGCTGATTCATGACGGTGATGCCGCCGAAGCCAAGGTTGCCGAAGCCTATTCGCAGTACGCCGAGGGAAAGTGATTCTGGGGGGAGCATGGAACGATTAATCAAAGCGCAAGCCAAGGAAGGATTTCAGCAAATCGTCCCGACGGGAGTTCTGCGTTTTCTGGACTTTGCCCGGTTGAGGTTGAAAAAAGGTCAGCGGTATTCGGCAAAGGCTGGGGAGCGCGAATCGGTGCTGGATATCTTCTCCGGCACAGCAGGCATCGCTGTCGAGACGGCCGACGGGCAAAGTCAGGTCTTCGCAGATGTTGGCGCACGCGCTGATGTTTTTTCCGGACCGCCCGTTATGCTCTACTTGCCGCCGCGCTCTTCCTACGAGATCACGGCTGCCTCGGAGGAGTTCGATGCGGGGATCTTCTCCGCTCCGTCAACCGCCACCGCGCCTCCGACGCTCCTTGCGGGTCCTGAGGTAACCGCCAAGAACGTGGGTCGCGACAACTGGCAGCGGACCGTTTACTCAGCCTTGGCCGAAAACGTTGCTGCGGAGCGCTTGTTGGCGGGCGAGACGCTCAATCCGCCCGGCAACTGGTCCAGCTACCCCCCTCACAAGCACGACCGCTCGAACCCGCCGAACGAGGCGGTCCTGGAAGAGATTTACTTCTTCCGCACTCGACCCGCCCAGGGTTTTGGCTTGATGTGGACGTATACCGCTGCGGATGATCCCGAGGGCTTCTCCACGGTCTACGTCATCGAGGACGGGGATACAGTTCTCGTGCCCAAGGGCTATCATCCCGTCGTGGCGGCGCCGGGCTACGAACTTCACTACACCTGGGTACTGGCCGGAGAAGAGCGCCGCTATGGCGCCTGGGCGGATGACTCGCGGCATGCGTGGGTGAAAAGCAGTGGCTAGTGCTCAGCGCCGGGTGGTTAGCCTCCGGCAACGAACGAAGAGTGAGCGTCGAAAGGCTGAAGGTTAAAGGGTAAAGGATAAAGGCCGGAACAAGGCTCCCTGTTCCCCAGACGTTGATTCTCTCGCTTTAACCTTTACCCTTTAGCCTTTAGAATTGGCCACTGCCTTAACGCCATGCCGAAACGCCCCTTCACGATTCCCCACCTTCGCTGGACCATCTGTGGGCTGTTGTTCCTTGCCTCCACGATCAACTACGTTGACCGGCAGACGATCTCCGTCCTGAAACCCCACCTGCAAAACGTTCTGCACTGGTCGGAGAGCGATTACGGCTGGATTGTATTCGCCTTCCAACTCGCCTATGCCCTGATGTTCACGGTGGCGGGCGTGGCGATGGATTGGCTGGGAACGAGGTTGGGATACGCGATCTCGATCACCTGGTGGTCCATTGCCGCCATGGCTCATGCGCTGGCACGCGGCGCAATCTCCTTTGGCGCGGCGCGTTTCCTTCTGGGCGCGGGTGAAGCAGGGAACTTCCCCGCCGCCATTAAAGCCGTCGCCGAGTGGTTTCCAAAAAGGGAGCGCGCGCTGGCCACCGGCGTCTTCAATGCCGGGCCGACGGTAGGCGCCGTCATCGCCCCTCCCCTGGTAGTCTGGCTGACACTTCGCTGGGGGTGGCGGGCGTCTTTCATTTTCACGGGAGCTTTGGGATTTCTTTGGCTGTTTTTGTGGTTGGCTTTTTACCGCCTTCCTGGCCAGCATCCACGGATTACTCCCGGCGAATTGGAACTCATTGAGGGAGGGGAGGACGAACCGCAAGCCGCCACAACCGCCCGGATCCCATGGCGGAAAATCCTCGCCTACCGGCAGGCTTGGGGTTTCATCCTGGCGAAATTCATGTCTGACCCGATATGGTGGTTTTACATCTTCTGGCTACCTTCCTACCTCAAGCAGGGTCGCGGCTTCACGCTCCAGGAGATCGGACTCTTCGCCTGGATTCCTTTTCTCGTTTCAGGTGTGGGAAGCGTGGCGGGCGGGTGGCTTTCGGGTTTCTTCCTTAAACGAGGCTGGCCCGTAAGCCGAGCGCGCAAGGCGGCGATGGCGATCTGCGCGTTTTGCATGCCGTCCGGGATCGTGGCCGTTTTTGCCCACAACATCGTGTGGGCGCTGGCCCTCATTTCCCTTTCGCTTGCCGCCCATCAGGGTTGGTCGGCGAACGTCTACACTTTGGCCTCGGATATGTTCCCCAAGCGGGACGTCGGCTCGGTCACGGGCCTCGGCGGCACGGGCGGTGCCGTAGGCGGCATGATCCTGGCGCTCGTCGCAGGTTACACACTTCAGTGGTTCCACACTTACGTGCCTCTCTTCATCATCGCCGGAATCATGCACCCGCTCGCGTTCGGAGTTGTCCACTGGATGATTCCCACGATCGAACCGGTCGCAATCATGAATAGTGAATTGTGAATTGTGAATCGTCGCTTCAAAATTTGCTCTGCTCAGGATGACAGCGAGGCCGGTCTAATTCACAATTCACTATTCACTATTCGCCATTCACTATTCGTTCCCTCTGCCCGCCCAGCGGTTCCAGGCCTCGCTATCCGCGAGCATTTTAATGAAAAGCCCGCCCACCACCGAGCGCGCCTGGAATCCGACCTCGGTGCCGTCGGTCGTCCAATACCAATCCGTCAGAGGGACGCGGCTGGGTGTTTGGTTAGCCCAGTCGTAGATCGGGGAAGTGAGACTCTCCCAATCCGCCGCTGAATCCGCCAGGGTTGCGGACCAGAATTCCCAGTCAAGCTTGGTGTAACCCTGGCGATTATCGAGCGGAAAGCCGAGGTGGTTCTTGGTTTCATAATAGACAATCTCCTTCGCGGCGAGCTCAGCGGGGAAGAGGTGAAAGCCAAGAACTTTATCCCATACCAGATTGTATTTCTGGCTCCAGGTCCCCGGCTTGTCGAACGCCAAGCGGTAGTGGTCCCCGTCGTCGGCCATCTTCATCCATTGCTGGGCAAAATCCTGCGCGGTCTTATGGTACAGATCGTGCTCCTGGTTCTTGCCGAGCATGCCTGCAAGTTCCCCATAGGCATCGAGGGCCTCGATGGCTTTCAAGGAAAGATTCGCGTTGTGCGCCAGATGTCCGGCGAAATCATCTGTGCAAAGCTGGTTGGCAGGATCGAGGCCCTTGTCCTTCAGATATTCCGCCCACTTCGTCAGCAAGGGCCAATGCTTGCCGGCAAAGCTCGCACCTCCTTCAGCCTTTGCGATGGCAGCGACCAATAACAGCATATTGCCGGACTCTTCCACCGGCATCTGATCGACATCCGACTTCTCGCCGCCGCCGTAGGCCTGCCCATTTGCAAGCGGGTACATACCGATATCGTGAGGGGCGAAGGGAAAATGCCAAGGGCCGGACTCAGCGTACTTGAAGAGTGGCGCGAGCGAAGCTTCCAGCAATTTCGGATTGAGAAGCAAGAGAACGGGCGACGCGGGGTAGATCACGTCTACGGTCCCGATGCAGCCGTTGCTGGAATTCTCTTTGGGCAGGAAGAACGGCTCGCCATCCGGCCCCGCCACCAGAATCTGCGCCGCCAGGGCCTGACGGTAAGCCAGGGCCGCAAGGCGAGCGTACTTCACGCCCCCGACTCGTGTAAGATCGGCTATCAGGTCAGCATCAAACTTCTCGCAGCGCGCCGCGAGAGACGCGTAATTCCGGTCCGCCTCCTCCAGCAGGCTGCTTGCCTCGGTCCGCTTGAGCCGCCAATAGGGACGCAAGGGTTTGTGGAAATATTCAATGGCATAGATCTGGTCGTAAGCGAGGATCAGATGACGCTCGACAGGGTCGGCGCCTACATTGCCGAGATCAAACGCCACGGCCATCGCAGGCATGTGATCGTGCGGCGGCCGGGGCATGCGTGTGTCAGCCGGAGGCAGCGACCCCGTCCTGGCGAAAGTCCCGATAACGCTCCCGACGTTCGCCACTACGCTGTGAGGAGATTGCGCGTTTGGCGCAGCGACGTAGAGATAGCCCCAGTCGATACGAACGTCATCGCCGGACTTCTTGAGCACAGGCTGCGCCTCGGTTCCCATGCGCAACACGCTCAAGCCTCCCGTTTCTTCATGCTGCCAACCCACCGGCTCGTCCTCGGTATTCACCACGAACTGTGCGGTGTTGTCGTATTCAATTGAGACTTCGTGCTCCTTCCCGTCCAGCGATCGAACTTCCCAAGTGAGGTAGGTGACAGGCCAGGACATCAAGTCGAGGTCTGAGGGCAGCAACGGAGTGAGGAAGCTGAGCGTGATGTGGACTCCGCCTCCCTCGAACTCGTAAATGGTGCGCGTCGGCGAGACGTGAAGATCGGTCTGCGGCATGGGCTGGATATCCCGCCGCTCGTCGCCCATGATGCGCCACGCTCTGCCGTCAATCCTCACCAGACTGTGGAGTTCCTGCTTACTGCCGGTCCAATGGCGTGTTGCGTCATAGGTCAAACGGTCGGCAGCCGACCAGACACTGAAATATGGATTGCAGGTCACCAGCGGCACAGCGGGCGGTCTGAAACCATCCGTGCCCGACGCAGCCCATAGCGGGGCGCAGATCAGCAAACCGCAGAGTAATTTCCAAGCAGTCGGACGTGTCTTCATCGCCAAGTCTCCTGTTCGCGGCATCCTGTATCGCAGGTTGCAGGCAGCCCATAGGCTGCTTCAGTTGCATGGGAAACTGAGTCTACACGCGCCGCGCTGTGGGGGCAACCCTTGTGTTTGCTCGGTAGTAAACAACCGCGTGTTATATTGTTGATGAGCGGAAAAATGCTTGCCCGAATGCGCCTTGGAGTGCGGCAGCGCCAGCTACCGCGTTTTCGTTTCGATTCCAAGGCGGCAGCTTCGCTGTCGCACTCCAAGGTGCTTCGCACATCGGAACCTTCGCTCCGTCGAATATTGAACCTTATGGAACGAGCAATTGGGATGGAGGGTCGTGAGAATTGGGGCGCACTGCTCCTCGCGCACGGCGCACCCGACCGGCTCGAGGATATCCCCGCCTTTCTGCTCAACGTGCGTAGTGGCCGGAAGCTTCCCGAGGCTGCAGTGAATGAGATTGTTCGCCGTTACGGGCTCATCGGCGGGTCGCCTTTGCTGCGCCTGACCACCTTGCAGGCGCAGGGCCTGGCGAAACGGTTGGGCTGGCCGGTCTACGTGGGTATGCGCAACTGGAAGCCATTCATCTCCGATGCGGTTCGGCAGATCGCGGCCGACGGGGTCGAACAGCGTTGTGGCGCTATGCCTGGCGCCCCAGAATTCCCGGACCAGCATCGGACTTTATAGGAAGTGCCTCTTTGAAGAAACGGAACGGTTCGCACCGCATTTAAGAGTGGTCTTCGTTGACAACTGGCACGATCATCCTGGGCTGGTGGAGGCATTTCGCGAGCGAGTGGCGACGGCGCTGGCCCGCGTGGAAGCCGACGCCGCCGGGCCGGTTCCTGTGATCTTCACTGCGCACAGCGTTCCCCGGAAAACTATCGAGGACGGCGATCTCTATGAGCAGCAGGTGAAGGAAACTGCCGCGCTGGTGGCTAGGGCCTTGGGCCTTGCGGAGTACGATGTGGCTTTTCAAAGCCAGGGAATGACCAGCGAGCCGTGGATCGGCCCCACCGTCGAATCCCTCATCGACCGGAACGCCGCCCAAGGCCGGCGCCACATCCTGCTGGCGCCGGTGGGCTTCGTTTGCGATCACGTTGAGATTCTTTACGATATTGATGTGCTTTTCCGCGAATATGGAAAGGCAAGAAGTGTGACCGTACACCGCTCCGAGTCGCTGAACGACAGCCCGCTGTTCATCGAAGCGCTGGCAGCCGTCGTCGAAGAGCGGGCGGGCAAGTAGGCAGGTAGGCAGATCGGCAGATGGGCAGATCGGCTGATAGGTAGGTGGATTGTAGGCGGAAAGTGAAAGTCCGCGAAATGTGGCCCTCGCCCCCTTGGGGGAGAGGGTGGCCCGCGACGGCGCTTTCTTCAGCCGACGCGGGCCGGGTGAGGGGGTTCGTCGGTAGTGTTAACTGATCCGCCAGCCCGAAGGCGCGTGGCAGTGCTGGGAGGGGGCATCGCCGGCTTGGCTGCGGCTTACACTCTGGCACGTGCGCGCCAGTCCGGCGCGCCGGTTGAAGAGCTGCTCATTGAGGGCCGGGACCGCCTGGGAGGAGTGATCCGCACCGAGCGTCTTGAGGGTTTCGTCATTGAAGCCGGACCGGACAGTTTCCTTGCCGAAAAACCGGAGGCGGCGGCGTTGGCTCGGGAACTGGGGTTAGGCGACTCGCTGATCGGATCGAACGACAGCCAACGGCGTACCTACATCCTCCACCGGGGCCGTTTGATTCCTCTACCTGATGGCCTGATGTTTCTGGTCCCCACTCGCCTCTGGCCGATGGTCACGACTTCGCTGCTGCCCTTCAGCAGCAAACTGGCGATGGCTGCCGAGTTGTTTGCCAAGCGGCCTTCCGGCAACGGGGATGCAGACGAGTCCGTAGCAAGTTTCGTGCGACGGCACTTCGGAGAGGCTATGCTGGAAAATGTCGCCGATCCTCTGCTCGCTGGGGTCTATGGAGGCGACTCAGGAGCTTTGAGCGTCCGCTCCGTGCTGCCCCGCTTCTTCGAAATGGAGCGCCAGCACGGCAGCCTGACCCGGGCTACATTGCGCGCCATGCGGCAGCGCCGCAAGTCCAAAGCAAAATCAACTTCTCAGCTTGACTCCGGTGGCGCCGACGCTGCCCCTCGCAATCCCTTGCCGCTCTTCATGACACTTCGGGACGGGCTCGAACAGCTTACCGGCAAGCTGGTCGAGCGCCTCGACACGGCTCGCGTTCACCTCGGACACCGGGTTGCTGGAATCGAACTGGCGCCAGGCGGGCCAGGCGGTACGCCTGACAGATGTAGCCGAAGGTATGAGGTCTTTTGCGAGGGCGGGCAGTCGTTCGACGCGGATGCAATCATCCTGGCCATGCCAGCCCATGAAAGCAGCCGACTGCTCTCTCCCTTCCACCCGGCACTGGGCGGATTGCTCGGCGAAATACCCTACAGTTCGTCGATGACGGTCTCCCTGGGGTATGGTGAGGGAGCTAGGGAGCACCTTCCCCCGGGCTTCGGATACCTGGCCCCGCGCAAGGAAGGCCGGAGGATGCTGGCCTGCACCTTCGTGCATCGCAAGTTCAACCATCGCGCGCCCGAAGGCAACGCATTGCTGCGCTGCTTCCTGGGCGGCTCGCGCGACCCGGAAGCCCTGAATCTAGCCGACGAAGAAGTGGTTACGCTGGTGCGACAGGAACTGAAGGAAATCCTGAATTTCTCCTTCGATCCGCTCTTTTGCCGGATTCACCGCTGGCCCGCCTCCATGGCGCAATACCAGGTGGGACACGCCGAGCGCCTCAGGAAAATCCAAAGCCGACTAGAGGACTTGCCAGGTCTCTACCTTGCCGGAAACGCCTTCTCGGGCATCGGAATTTCGGATTGCATCCGCACCGGCAGGGCTGCGGCCCAGCGGGCAATCGCCGCTCCTATTCCCGCCTCTTAGAAGAAACTCCCCATAGGGACACGCTATGGCGTGCCCTGCCAGAGTTAACATGGGCGCAGCGATTTGGAGTGCGGTAGCGCCAGCTACCGCCGTTTTGCTGGATTCCACGGCGGCAGCTCCGCTGCCGCACTCTAAGGCGCTGCGCCCATGTCCAGAGCAGTGGGGTTCACGTCAACCCCAGCCGATATAAGGGTGGAGCTGCTCTCGACAACGCCAATTGCGATTGATGCTCGTAATGGGGACTAAAGTGCGGGGTAAGGAGAGTGGCGAGCGAAATGAGGAGCAGAAAGGGACTTAATATCATTATTTGCGCCCGACACCGACCCAATGTCAGCCCCTGCCTCTTCCCTTATGAAAACTAACCAGATATTGTTTCACAAGTTGAGGAATCCTTTTGACATAGCTCGAATCTAACTTATGTAAGGGTTCAAGAAGAAAGGACATGGTAGACGAGAGATATGGTGACCTACTTGAGCATTGTGTTGGGCCACTTGCTGAGCTGGTTAGTCGTAGCTGCTGCTGCCCTCTATGTGGGGATCGTCCTGGTCAGCTATCGGACGGCGGGGCCACGCTACCGCCTCAACCTTAACCTTCATGAACCTGGAAGGTCGACGCAGCAACTGGGCGTCTGGTTAGGTGTAAAGGTGTTGGAGGGTTTCGTCCGGGTTGCAAAGTCCACTCTGAATACTCTACTTGAAGCCTCTGCGGAGGTCGGGGAATGGTTTATGCGCCGCAACCCCACGGTGCAGGAAAGCATCCGCTCGCGCTTCCTCGTGTAACTCACGCCTTTGGGTGAGTCTTGTCATAAACATCAATCAACTGTTTAATCGATACCTGGGTGTACTTCTGAGTTGTGGCAAGACTTGTGTGCCCCAGCATTTCTTGAATCGCCCTCAAATCAGCTCCTTCTGTAAGCAGGTGAGAAGCGAAAGCGTGCCGGAGCGAATGGGGGCTGACTCTTACCGATGGCCCGTACTGGCGAACGTATTGTTTCACCAACCGGTCCACGGAACGCGTCGTGAGCCGCTCGCCCCACACGTTCAAAAACAAGGCCTGTTGGCCGGACTTCTTCCGTTCCTGGAGTATTCTCTGCCTGGTCGGGAGGTAATCCTCGATGGCCTGCTTGGCCTTTGAGCCGAACGGCACGATCCTCTCCTTTCGTCCCTTGCCGCGCACCAGCAACATGCCGTCTCCGAAGTTCACGCTGCGGAGATCAAGGCCCACCAGTTCGCTAACGCGCAGGCCTGAGGCGTAAAGCAGTTCCAGCAGCGCGCGGTCGCGCCGCATGGCGGGGTCTCCGGTCTTCGTAGCCTCAGCCACCCGGTCGAGGAACGTGTTCATCTCTTCCTCGGTCATGATCCTGGGAAGAGTCTTGTCCTGCTTTGGCGTCGCGACAATCGCGGAAGGATTCTCCGCCAGCACTCCATCGCGCCTCAGGAACTTAAAGAACCCCCGCACCGCCGAGAGCTTTCGGGCGATAGAAGATTTCTTCTCCTGCTTTTCAAAAAGAGTACCCAGAAACCCGCGAATGCTTAAGGCGTCCACCGATTTGATGTCAATGCTGGCGTTGGCGAGGCCCGCGGCCAGGAAATCCCGGAACTGCAGCAAATCGCTGCGGTAGTTCCGAACCGTGTGCGGCGACGCATTACGCTCGTACCGGAGGTAGTTGATATAGCGTTCGATCAGTTCATCCATGCCGTAAGATTCTAACTCACTTTGCCGGACGGCAATGACCTCGGTTTGGGATCGGTGGTTCGAAGACTTGTCATCCTGAGCGAAGCGAAGGATCTCGGTAGTTCGTCATGAAGTGCTAAGGAAAGCAACTACAGGGATCCTTCGCTTCGCTCAGGATGACAACCAAACCGAGAGTTCGGCCAGCGCCCTCTCACACTGGCGTGCGCGCCGAGCGCGCCGGTCACGCGCGATGGCTTTGGGCAAATCCTCCAGGGAAGGGAGCAAATCGAAAGAAATGTTGGCAGGCTGATAATTGCCGGGGTCGGCATGCGTGGCGTAATGAATCAGTGACCCGAGCGCCGTGGCGCGTGGGGGCGGGGTGAAGCCCTCGCCGGCCGCTTCCTGGGCCAACGCCACTCCTGCCAGGAACCCTGTGGCGATGCACTCGACGTATCCCTCGACCCCGCAAAGCTGGCCCGCGACGAAGACGTTGGGGGCGGTGCGCAGCCGCAGGTCGGCGCCGAGCAGCTTGGGCGCATTGAGAAACGTGTTGCGATGAATCTGCCCGAAACGCAGAAACTCCGCCCGCTCGAGCCCGGGAATCTTCCGTAAGATGCGCGCCTGCTCGGGAAACTTGAGATGGTTCTGGAACCCCACCAAATTGTAGCTGGAAGATCGCAGGTTTTCCGTCCTCAGTTGCACCACGGCATAGGGCTGCCTGCCGCTGCGCGGGTCGGACAACCCGACGGGCTTCATGGGGCCGAAGCGAAGCGTGTCGTACCCTCGCCGCGCCAGTTCTTCGATGGGCAGGCAGGCTTCGAAATAATTCAGGTCTTCGAATTCGTGCGCTTCGACCGTCTCCGCGCCTCGCAGTGCTTCATAAAAGTCGCGATATTCCGCTTCCGTCATCGGGCAGTTCAGGTAATCGTCGCCATTCCCTTTCCCATACCGCGAGGCTGCGAAGACGCGCTCGAGGTTCACCGTTTCGGCATCCACGATAGGGCTGATGGCGTCGTAGAAAGCCAGGTTCTCCGAGCCGGTGAGCGACTGGAGCGAGGAGGCCAGAGCGTCAGAGGTGAGGGGACCCGTGGCAATCAACATCGCTCCCGTCGAGGGAATCTCCCGCAGTTCCTCCCGGCGTAGCGTGACCAGTGGATGCTCGCGCAGAGCCTGCGTAACTGTCTCCGAAAATCGTTCCCGGTCGACCGCCAGCGCCGATCCTCCGGGAACGGCGCATTCACCCGCCAAGCTTCATCAGCAGGGAGCCGGACCGGCGCAATTCTTCTTTCAGGAGCCAGGAAGCGGCGCCCGGCGTGTTCGATTTCAGTGAGTTGCTGCAGACAAGCTCGGCGAGGCGGTCCGTTTTGTGCGCGGGCGTTGAACGCGCCGGCCGCATTTCGTACAGAGTCACCGAAACGCCGCGCACGGCAAGTTGCCAGGCGGCTTCACTCCCCGCCAGCCCGCCGCCAGCAATCGTAACCGGTCCCATCAATTGCCCTCGCTGCATGTGATTATATCAACACCGCGGGCGTAGGGGCGGTTCGCGAACCTCCCCTCGCTAAAGGCGTGAAAACATCGCGTATCATTCTGAGCCCATTCGCTGTCACCCTGAGCGAAGCGAAGGGTCTGCATTTATCTTTTTGAGAACAAACAAATGCAGATTCTTCGCTTCGCTCAGAATGACAGGGCGTGGTGATTTGTTCGCACCTTCTCCGTGATGGGTTGCCGAATTTCGATTTTCGAATTTCGGCTAGTCTTACGCCACTGCCATCTCGTACTTGCAGCTTTCATTGGGGCAGTAGCGGAGAGGCGGGCCGTCCTTATTGTACTTTTCAAGCAGCAAAGGATGGCCGCAATTGGGGCAGGGTTCGTTGACAGGTTTATCCCAGGCGGTGAATTTGCACTCCGGGTAACGGCTGCATCCGTAAAAAGTCTTGCCTTTGCGCGTGCGGCGAGCCACCAGTTCGCCGGTGCAGCCTTTCTCGGGACAGGGTATTCCCAGCGTCTGCCGTTTCACATATTTGCATTTCGGGTAGTTGCTGCACGCCGTGAACGGGCCAAAGCGGCCGTGCTTAAGGGCAAGCTGATTACCGCACTCGGGGCACTTCTCATCCAGCAGCGTATCACTGACGGCCGTCGCGGTTCCTTCCTTCATTACAATTTTCTTGGTGTTGCGGCAGTCTGGATAACCGGTGCAGGCCAGGAAGAATCCAAAACGTCCGCGCTTGACGGCCATCGGCTTGCCGCATTTTTCGCACGTCTGTTCAGCGACTTCCGGCGCCGGAGGCCCCCCGGTGCTGTATTTCGCCGCCAGTTCCGGCGGCAGGTCGCTGGTTCCATCGCAGTCCGGGTAGCCGGTGCAGGACAGGAACGCTCCGTTGCGTCCCAGGCGGATCACCATGGGCTTGCCGCACTTCTCACACTTCAGGTCGGTCGGGATGCCCTCGCCTTTGATATCCTCCATCTCCCGTTCTGCGACCCGCAAATCCTTCTTGAACTTCTTATAAAACTCCTCGAGTGCCTCGGTCCAGGTGAGTTTCCCTTCTTCCACCTCGTCCAACTCTTCTTCCATGTGCGCGGTGTAAGCCACCTCGAAGATGTCGCTGAAGTTCTTCACCAACAAATCGCTCACCAGCATGCCGAGCTGAGTGGGATAAAAGCGGCCCTGGAGCTTTTCCACATATTCACGATTCTGGATGGTCCCCAGAATCGTCGCGTAGGTGGAAGGCCTGCCGATGCCCTTTTCCTCCAGAGCCTTCACCAGCGTGGCTTCCGTGAATCGCGGCGGAGGCTCGGTAAAGTGCTGTTCCGGCGTGATCTTGTGCAGCTTCAGCTTCTCACCTTGCTCGACTTGCGGCAGACGGAGTTTCAATTCCTCATCTTCCTCCATCTCCACCTTTTCGTCCTTGCCCTCTTCGTACACGGCGCGGAAGCCGTTGAACTTCTCCACCGAGCCGGTGGCGCGCAGCAAGTACTCGCCGGCGGAGATATCGATCGTCGTCTGGTCGAAGACCGCCGGATTCATCTGCGAGGCCACAAAACGCTGCCAGATGAGCTTGTACAATTTGAATTCATCCGCGCTCAGGTACCTTTGGATGGATTCCGGTTTGAGACTGACGTCGGTTGGCCGGATGGCTTCGTGGGCATCCTGCGCATCCTTCTTACTCTTGTAGCGAATGGGCTCAGGCGGAAGGTAGTCTTTCCCAAACGCCTTCAGGATGTGCTCGCGCGCGGCCGCCAGGGCGCCCTCCCCCACGCGAGTCGAGTCCGTGCGCATGTAGGTGATGAGGCCAACGGAGCCTTCCGCGCCGATCTCCAGGCCCTCGTAAAGGCGCTGAGCGATCGTCATGGTTTTCTTGGCGGTGAAGCGCAGCTTGCGCACGGCTTCCTGCTGGAGCTTGCTGGTGATGAACGGCGGCACCGGATATTTCCGCTTTTCCTTAGTGGCCACCGACTCGACCACCAGGTTCGCCGCCTTGATCTCGCCGGCGATTCGGTCTGCGGTCGTCTGATCGGGAATCTCCAGGTCTTTGCCCTGGAACTTCGCGAGGCGCGCGTCAAACGGCGGAGGGTTCTTACCCTCCAGGTGGACGCTGATGGTCCAGTATTCTTTCTTCAGGAAAGCCTGGATTTCCCGCTCTCGCTCGACGATCAGGCGTAAAGCCACGGTTTGCACGCGCCCGGCGGAAATGCCCCGCTTCACTTTCTCCCAGAGCAGCGGGCTGACCTGGTAACCCACCAGGCGGTCCAGGATCCTTCGCGCCTGCTGCGCGTCCACTAATCTCGAGTCGATCTCGCCCGGCGCTTTGAACGCTTCGCGAATTGCGTCGCGCGTGATCTCGTTGAAAAGTACGCGATGAAATGTCCTCTTCTTCCCCTCCAGCAGCTCGCGCAAGTGCGCGCAGATGGCTTCGCCTTCACGATCCGGGTCGGCGGCCAGGAACACCGAGTCGGATTTCGCCGCTGCCGACTTTAACTCCGCGATCACAGCCTTTCTGCCGGGAATGGTGATGTAGGTTGGCTTAAAATCGTGGTCGACGTCCACGCCCAGGTCCTTCTTGGGCAGGTCCATCACGTGCCCCATGGAGGCTTTCACCACATAGTCCGGTCCAAGGTATTTGTTGATGGTCCTTGCCTTGGCCGGCGATTCGACGATAACCAACGATTTGGCCATAGAGAACGTCCTGTTAGTCGAGAAGTTGAGAAGTCAAGAAGTCGAAGAGCCAAAAACTTTCCGACCCTCGACTTTTCGACTCTTCAACTCCTCAACTCCTCGACTAGTTCACAGCTTACGAATAAAATTCTTTCCCGGCAACTGCCGGATCACGCCCGACATCTCGAGCTCGAGCAGCGCCGTCATGACACGCGGCTGCGGGATCGCGGCGGAAGTGAGTATGTCATCCATAAACAAGGCCGCATCGGCCCGCAGCACTTCGAATACAACTTTCTGGTCGGGCGTCAACGATTGCTCGAAGAGCGATCCCGCTTGCGGTCCGGCCACAGCTTGTTCCGATGCTTCGGTCGCCGGCAAGAGTTGCATCCGTATCTCCGCCGGAAACTCTTCGATGACGTCCATCCATTCATCCACGAGCTTCGCGCCCTGCTTTATCAAATGATTGGGGCCGAAACTTTGCGCCGAGGTGATGTTGCCCGGCACGGCGAAGACTTCGCGATTCTGCTCGACGGCCAGGCGCGCGGTGATCAGCGAGCCGCTGTATTCCGCCGCTTCAACCACGATCACACCCAGCGAGAGTCCGCTGATGGTGCGGTTGCGGATGGGAAAATTCTCTGGTGATGGCGAGGTGCCCGGCGGGAATTCCGAAATCAATGCGCCCGACTCGGCAATTTGATCGGCCAGCCGCTTGTTTTCGCGCGGATAGATCACGTCAATCCCCGAGCCGAGAACTGCCACCGTCTTCCCGCCGGCTTCCAGCGTGCCGCGATGAGCAGCCGAATCGATTCCTCGAGCCAATCCGCTCACAATCACCAATTTCCTTTGCGACAGGTCGCGCGCCAGCCGCTGCGCCACCTGGCTGCCATAAACCGTAGGCCTCCGCGTGCCGACGATGCCGACTGCATGTTGCGAAAGTAACTTAACATCTCCGCGAATGTAGAGAACCAGCGCAGGATCAGGGGTTTGTTTGAGCAGCGCGGGATAATCGTCGCTCGAATACGCCACCACCTGGCAGCCGGCTTTCGCCGACGATTCAAGATCCCGCACCGCCTCCTGCAATCCGGCCTGCGCGAAAATCGCCTGCGCCACGCGCGCCGGAACGCCGCAGCTTTCGAGCTCCGTCAGCGATGCCATGTAGGCGCCCTGCGCAGAACCAAAATGCTCCACCAACCTGTGCGCCCCGCGTACGCCCAGTCCTTCGAGCTTCGTCAGCCCCAACCAGAACTGTGTATCGTCCGAACTCAAGTCTAATTGTCTCACTCCCCGTTCCTGAATTGCTTTCGTCCCCATTTCGACGCCCTACTAAAATCGCAGAACATGAGATGCAGTAGCAAGAAGAAAGTTTTGGATGACGGGGATGTGGTAGATAGCAGGTCGCATGTGGAGCGGCCCAAAGTCACTGTCATCCTGGGCCCTTCGCTTGTCATTCTGAGCGTAGCGAAGGATCTGCAGTTCCGGTCCGAGGCAAACTAATGCAGATTCTTCGCTACGCTCAGAATGACAGAGTTTCGAGAGAGTTCTCATAATCACGAGCCGACGCGCGCCGGCTGAGGAGCCCGTTGCGCTGCGTTCGATGTATAATCGCTTCCGGCTTTGAAAACGTGTAGAGATAGGGCTCGCCCTATCCGTCGGCTGACGGAGACGGCAAGCCGTCCCCCTACAAGCAGGTAATCGAAAGTAATTGAAACCTTATGCCCAATCTCAGAATCTCCGTCGTCCAGTATCTGAATAGTGTTCCGCTGATCTGGGGCATGCTGCACGGCCCACAGTGCGGGAAACACGAACTCCAGTTCGCCACACCTGCGCAGTGCGCGGACGCGGTGCGAGACCGCACGGCAGACATCGGCATCATCCCCGCCATCGAGTACCACCGCATCGGGCGCCTTCAGATCATCTCCGGCATCTCCATCGCCTCCAAATCGCGTGTGCGCAGCGTGCTGCTTTTGAGCAAGCTGCCGATCGAGAAAATCCGAAGCGTCGCCGTAGACACTTCTTCGCGTACTTCCGCGGCCTTCCTGCGCATTCTGCTGGGCAAGTTTTATTCGCTCAAGGTCGACTTTATTCCTTCTGCGCCGCACCCCGACGAGATGTTGAGCCTTGCCGATTCGGCTCTCGTGATCGGCGATCCCGCGTTCACTTATCGCGGTTCGGCGGAGGTTTATGACCTTGCCGCGGAATGGAAGAAGTTTACGGGATTACCGTTTGTGTTCGCCTTCTGGGCGGGCCGGACGGACCAGGACCTCTCTTTGTACCGAAAAGACTTCGAGGAGTCGCGGCAGTTCGGCCTGGCCCACATCGACGACATCGCAGCCGAATACGCCGTGAAGCTCCATACGGATCCTGCGGACGTGAAGGTTTACTTGACCGAGAATATCGATTATTCTCTGGATGAGGAGAATTGCAGGGGGTTGCGTCTCTTCTTCAAGCTGGCGTACGAGGCAAACATCATTCCAGTTGAGAAGGTATTGCGGTTCGTGTAATGGTCTGTCATTCTGAGCGAAGCGAAGAATCTGCATTAGTTCGCCACGGACCGGAACTGCAGATCCTTCGCTTCGCTCAGGATGACAGCGAAGGCTTCGGAATGACGGTGCGACCCGGTGTAGCATCGCAGTGGCAGAGGGACTTTCGTTATGGCTTTCGCTCCAACCCAAGCGCTCGACATGTTGAAGTCCGACGATCTGCTCGGCCTCGGCCTCGAGGCGGACGCCGTGCGCAAGCGCCTGCATCCTGAAGGCGTGGTCACCTACATCGTCGACCGCAACGTTAACTATACGAACGTTTGCACGGAGTACTGCTCGTTTTGCGCCTTCTATCGCCCCGTGGGTTCCCCCGAAGGATACATACAGACGCTTGAGTCGATTTTTCAAAAGATCGACGAAACGCTGGCCTTGGGCGGGACGGGAGTCCTCATGCAAGGGGGCCTTCATCCCGACCTCAAGATTGATTATTACGAGAACCTGCTCTCGAGCATCAAACAGCGCTACCCTTCTCTCCATTTGCATTGCTTCTCGTCCCCGGAAATCCTGAATATCGCGGAAGTCTCCGGCCTGAATGTGCGGGACACCATAGCGCGCCTTATGGGCGCGGGGCTCGACTCTATTCCCGGCGGGGGAGCCGAGATCCTGGACGACGAGGTGCGCCGGCGCATTGCGCGCCTGAAGTGCACTACGGAGGAGTGGTTCCTGGTGCATCGCACCGCGCACCAGCTTGGCCTGCGCACGACCGCCACCATGATGTTCGGCTGCGGCGAAACGCTCGAACATCGCATCAGCCATTTTGAGCGCGTCCGCCAATTGCAGGAGGAGACCGGCGGCTTCACCGCCTTCATCCCCTGGCTCTTTCAGCGCGAGAACACTTCGCTCGGCAACTTCGTCAAGGATGAAGCCACGGCCATTGATTACCTGAAAACGCTTGCCGTTTCCCGCATCTACTTGGATAACATCCTCAACGTGCAGGCGTCCTGGCTCACGCCCGGCCACAAAATCTGCCAGATCGCCTTGCGCTTTGGCGGCAACGACGTGGGCAGCATCCTTATCGAGGAAAATGTTGTCCGCGCCGCCGGCGTCACTCGCACCTCGAGCGAAGAGCAACTCCGCCGCATGATCGCCGAGGCCGGCTTCCGCCCCGTCAAGCGCGACACGCTGTACCGCACTTATTTCCTCAATTAGCACATGAAGTCCTCGGGCACGCGGCCCCGGCAGGGGCCGACTGTGAGTAGCCGCAGGTTTTAACCTGCGGATCGTTGGGGCGCGTCAAACGTCCCAACCCCAACGGGGTTGACCCAACGGTTGTCCGGCCCCGCCAGGGCCGCCATCCATTCTTAGGGCTTCCGCATTCCGTAGGTTGCACCTACGGCTACTCACGGTGTTGCCCTCCCGGGCAACTGCCGCACGTACTCCTCTTGAGAATTATCGTGATAACGCCTAATATCAAAGGATGCCAAGAAAGCAAGCGGCAGCCAAGCAGCGCAAGGTTTCGGCCAGCCTCGAGCAGGACGCATTTCTCAGCCTCCAGCGCACCGCGGACGCTCTGGCGCGCGGCGCCGAGGAAGTGATCAAGCCCTTCGGCCTTTCCGGTACTCAATACAACATTCTGCGCATTCTGCGAGGCGCGGGAGCCGAGGGCCTCTGCTGCCACGAGGCGGCGGAGCGCATGCTCACTCACGACCCGGACGTCACCCGCCTGCTGGACCGGCTGGAGCGGCGCGGCCTTATCGTTCGAGCTCGCGCCAGTTCGGACCGGCGGGTCATCACGGCGCGGATCACGCCGGAAGGGCTGCGAATCCTCGCCAATCTGGATCGACCCATCGAAGAATGCCACCGGCGGCAGTTCGGCCACCTCGGACCGCGTCGCCTCGCGCAGTTGATTGAGCTTCTCAATTCCGCCCGCAACCAGCCGTAGCGCTGACCTTTAGGTCGGCAGACGGGGACATCCGGAAGTGCTGACCTGAAGGTCGGCGCTACAAAGACCCGCTGGCGCGTAACCTTGGGGGTGGCGCCTGCATCATATAGTCGTTATAACGAATATCGTGATGCGCTGAAAGAGCCCCCCGGCCGGCAGAATCGGTTCTCCGGGGGCATTCAGTCCGAAAGACCAAGGAGGACACCATGACAGTAATGGAAGCTGAGCAAAGAACCGGCAGTATCCAGGCAGGCGTGCGCGGACTTTTGGAACGCCGTTACAGCCCCTATGCTTTTTCGACGCGTCCGGTTGAACCGGAAAAACTGCGTCAACTGTTCGAGGCCGCCCGCTCGGCGCCCTCGAGCTACAACGAACAGCCCTGGCGCTTCGTTGTGGCCAGGCGGGAGGACTCGGAGGGTTTTGGACGGCTGCTCGACGCGCTCGTCGATCAGAACCGAAAGTGGGCTCGCAATGCGCCGGTGCTGGTGCTTTCCGTCGCCAAAGCCGACTTCACACACAGCGGGCAACCCAACCGACACGCTCTCTACGATGTCGGCCAGGCGGCGGCATACCTTACCCTGCAAGCGACCGAACTCGATCTGTACGTTCACCAGATGGCCGGCTTTGACCCTGTGAAAGCTCGCCAGCTTCTCAACATCCCGGACGGTTACGAGCCGGCGGCGATGATGGCCGTGGGGTACCCGGATGATTCCGGGTCTCCGGCAGACGCGCTTCGGCAACTCGACAGTGCTCGACGCCCCCGCAGGTCCCTTGATACACTTTTCTTTGAGGGGACCTGGGCCAAACCGTGGTCCCCGGCGGCGGGCGACGGATCAACAGCGAAAATCCAATAATCGAGGAGGCTTCAACAATGCTTGCTCAATTGCTGCAAACCGACCCGAATTGGGTGTTGACGATATTGAGGGTGGTGTTGGGAGTCGTCATGTTTGCCCATGGGGCGCAGAAGATGCTCGGCTGGTTCGGCGGCTACGGCTTCAACGGCACGATGGGCTTTTTCACCAAGAGTATGCGGATCCCGGCTCCGTTTGCCTTCCTGGCGATTTGCGCCGAGTTTTTCGGCGGCCTCGGCCTGATCCTGGGGCTCTTAACCCGCATCGCCGCCTTCGGCGTCGGCGTCAACATGCTGGTCGCCATCTTGATGGTCCACCGGCAACATGGGCTCTTTGCGAATTGGACCGGAGCCCAGAAAGGCGAGGGCTATGAGTACCACCTTTTGGCGCTCGCCATCGTCGTTGCGATCATCGTGCAGGGTGCCGGCGCGCTTTCCTTGGATCCAGTGGTTTATCGTTTGTTAGGCTGAACCGCCTCCTGCGCCGAGTTTTTTTGGTAACGGTCTTCTTGTCTCTTGACAAACCCTCCGACATAGGCTGCCATCGTTAACTGGAGCACGGTCGAGTCCCCACCTCGCCGCGGACGCTATGCGGCATTCCTGTCTGCACCCCATCCCTAAACGACCCAGTCTGGTCGAGCAGGCCGCCGAAGGACATCCGGAGTTCCGGGCAGCCGCCCTTTCATCGTTACCGCAGCCCAAAACTGACGGAGCAAAGCGAGAATGTCTATGAAAACAAAGGACCGGCTCAGAAAAGAGTTAGTATTCCCGGACTACGCAGAACGAACTGGTTTTCGACGTGCCGATCTGCTATGGTTCCGGTTCCTATATCCGCAATCTTCGCTTGAGGAGTGCGACCCATGACAGAGAAATGGAAGCTTTCCACCGATGAGCGGCAGCGCGCGACCCTGGACCGTCGAGAATTCCTGGCTGGCGCAGGAGCAGCGGCATTCTCGTTCTCGATCATGAAACCCGAACTGGTGCGTGGGTCGCAAGTCAACTCGAAGGTCGCCCTCGGCATAATCGGGTGCGGGGGCCGTGGGACCTGGATTGCCGATCTATTTCGGCAGAACGGCGGGTACGAAATCGTGGCCGCGATGGACTACTTCCCGGACAGGGTGAACCCCTTCGGGGAGAAGTTCAGCGTGGCGCCGGAGCGCCGTTACTCGGGCTTGCTGGGTTACCGTCGAATGCTGGAAGGCAAGCTTGATGCCGTGGCCATCGAGAGCCCGCCCTATTTCCATCCCGAACAGGCCGCCGCTGCCGTGGACGCGGGAGTGCACGTCTATCTCGCCAAACCTGTTGCCGTGGACGTGCCCGGATGCCGAAGCATCGAGGAAAGCAGCAGCAAAGCTTCGGCCAGGAACCGGTGCTTTCTGGTGGACTTCCAAACCCGCACCGATCCGTTTTACCAGGAAGCGGTCCGGCGCGTGCACGCGGGCGAGATCGGCCCCATCCTGTGCGGCGAAGCCGCTTACTGGGCGGGGTCCCCGTGGACGCGCCCAGTGGAACAGTTACGGGCGAACCCTTCGGACCCGGAGCGCCGCTTGCGGGCCTGGGGCGTGGACCGGACGCTCTCAGGAGATATTATTACAGAGCAAAACATTCACTCAATAGATGTTGCTACATGGATAATGGACGCTTACCCGCTGAAGGCCTCGGGCATGGGCGGGCTGAAGTCCCGCACGGAAGGCAGCTGCTGGGACCATTTCTCGGTCGTCTTCACTTTCCCTGAAGAAGTGATGGTAACCTTCGCTTCGAAGCAGTTCGGCGAGGGCTTCGACGACATTCTCTGCCGCATGTATGGCGCCAAGGGCGTCGTCGACACCCACTACGCCGGAAGCGTGGCGATCTGGGGCAAGAACCCTTACGAAGGAGGAAAGTCGCCGGGACTGTATAAAGACGGTGCGGTGCGCAACATCGCGACTTTCTACGAGAACGTCACCGGGGGCCGCTTCTCTAATCCCACTACGGCGCCCAGCGTGAGGAGCAACCTGACCACGATCCTGGGCCGCACGGCCGCCTACCATCGAGCCGAAGCTACGTGGGAGCAGTTGATGAGGTCGGAGGAAAAGCTGGACCCCCAGCTTTACGGCTTAAAGGAGTAGCACTTTACAGGGCAACGCCGTCCCTCGTAGGGGCAGCCCTTGCGGCTGCCCAGGGCGGCCACGAGGGCCGCCCCTACATGCGAGTGGCGGAGCCGAACGGATGATTACCGGGAAGATTGAGGTTGTCGAGGGCGACATCACAAGGCAGCAAGTGGACGCTATTGTGAATGCTGCGAACACGACCCTGCTGGGCGGTGGCGGAGTGGACGGTGCAATCCATCGCGCCGCGGGGCCTGGACTGCTCGAGGAATGCAGGACGCTGGGCGGTTGCCGCACCGGCCAGGCAAAGATAACCAAGGGCTACAACTTGCCGGCGAAATGGGTGATTCACACGGTGGGCCCGGTTTGGCAGGGTGGCGGGCGGCGCGAAGATGAGTTGTTGGCGAGTTGTTACCGGGCTTCTTTGCAGTTGGCTGTCGAGAACGGTATTCGCGCCATGGCTTTTCCCGCCGTCAGTACGGGCGTGTACGGCTTCCCCCTCGAGCGCGCCACAGCAATCGCGGTAAGAGAAGTGAAACGGTTCCTGGAAGAGACTCCGTCTGTGGAGAAGGTAGTTTTTGTCTGCTTCGGCAAGCAGGCCTATGAATGCTATTTGCGTAATGTCTAAGTTTACGCGCTGCGCCGGCCTTCAGATCAGCACGTGTCCTGACAAGCCGGAGCGTCAAGGTTCAAATAAAGGCAGCATCCGCCGCTACAACTATTTGACTTTCGTTGACCCCTAAGGTACTTTCATGGACGGGGCAAATAGCTCCATCCTCAGCCTATGACTTCTGAACCCAGCGTAGTGGAAGTGACTCTTGAGAGTGATCTCAAGAATCTCGAGGTGGCGGAAGAGATCGTGCGCAGAGTCGCCGGAACAGCAGGCTTCGGCGAGGAGTCCGAGCACCAGATTGAAATGGCCGTGCACGAATCGATGATCAACGCCATCTGGCATGGAAATAAGAATGACGCCAGCAAGCGCGTCTGGCTGAGGTTTGAAATTCACAAGGACCGGCTCGAGATTCGCATTCGGGACCAAGGTGTCGGCTTTAATCTCGCCGACGTACCGGATCCCTGCTCAGGCGACAACCTGTTGAAGGTATCCGGTCGAGGGATATTCTTAATCCGTACTTTTATGGATGAATTCCACGTGAAGCACCTCCCCGGCTCCGGGACCGAGGTCACCCTCGTGAAGCGAATTGATCCGGCAAACCAACTGAAACAAGGAGGAACCGACCGTGAGCATGAAAGCCACAATTCGACAAGTTGATTCCGTGATCGTCATTGACATTAGCGGCAGGATCACGCTGGGGGAGGGCTGCGCGCAACTGCGCGAGCTTATTCGGGACCAGTTGAGCAAGGGCAACAAACAGATCCTGCTTAACCTTGCCGACGTCACCTACATCGACAGTTCCGGCATCGGTGAACTCGTCAGCGCCTTCACGGCGGTTTCAAACCAGGGTGGACAGTTGAAGCTCCTGAATCTTACCAAGAAGGTCCATGACCTTCTGCAGATTACCAAGCTCTACACCGTCTTCGACATCCACGACGACGAAGCCAAAGGCATCGCCAGCTTCCAAAAAGCCTAGCGGCAGCCCGAGGTTGAGCAGCGGTTGCCGGGTCGCGCGGACCCCGTCACGGGGGTCCGCGTCTTGACTGATGACCTGATTGAAAGGGCAAGCGTCACGACACGTGGTCCGCTTTAAGAGATCCCACCATGTCGTTCTGAGTGGTCCTGGGTCTTCGACCCACCCAAAAGAATGACACGTCCCCTTCCGCGGGCAGACCTCTCTCTTCATCCTACGCATTGGGGCGTTTGATCGCGAATTTTTCCAGCCGATATTGCAGCGTACGGAAGGTCATCCCCAGCAACTGAGCTGCCCGGGTGATGTTCCAGTTTGAACGCTGGAGGGCCTCCAGGATCTTGGCCTTTTCATGTTCTTCCCAGGTGCCCTCGGGAATGATGGGACGGAGTGCTTCCTCGGCGGGTTGGACCGGCGCGGCCGTCAGAGCCGGGGCCTGCTGAAGGACTTCAGGGGGAAGATCCCGAATTTCCACGCAGTCTGCCTCTCCTAACACCACGGCACGCTCCATGGCCCATTCGAGCTGGCGAATGTTCCCGGGCCAATAATAATTCCTGATGGCTTGAAGGGCCTCCGGCGAAATCTTCTCCACTCTGCGGCCATCGACGAAAGCGGCTTTCCGCATGAAATGGTGGGCCAGCGTATCGATGTCGTCTCCCCTTTCGCGCAGGGGTGGACAAACGATGGGGATGACGTTCAAGCGGTAGTAAAGGTCCTCACGAAACTTGCCGTCTTTGACAATCTGCTCGAGGTTCTTGTTGGTGGCAGCGATAATGCGCACGTCCGTTTTGATGGACTCGGTGCCGCCCACCCGCATGAATTCGCGTTCCTGCAACACGCGAAGTATCTTGGCCTGCATCCCCAAGCTGGTGTCTCCGATTTCATCCAGAAACAGCGTGGATTGATGCGCCCTCTCGAACAGTCCCTTCTTTTGTTGATGAGCGTCCGTGAAGGCGCCTTTCTCATGGCCGAAGAGTTCGCTTTCCAAAAGGGTCTCGGTAAGAGCCGCGCAGTTGATGGCCAGGAAGGGACGCTCGGCACGAGGGCTGCTGCGGTGAATCTCGCGCGCCACCAGTTCCTTCCCCGTACCGCTCTCCCCCAGGATGAGGACCGTGTGGGCCGTGGGAGCCACCTTCAGGACCATGCGCATCATGGCCTTGGTTGCGGGTGAGTCACCCAGAATGGCTCGCTTGAGGGTCGCCAGGCGGTCAAAAACCTCCGCCACGACCCTCAACAATTCGTCACGGTCGACGGGTTTCTCCAGGTACTGGTAAACGCCCCGCCGCGTCGCTTCCACCGCCGACTGTATGGAAGGGTAACCGGTGATGAGGATGACCGCCACCGTGGGGTCCTCACCCACGATCTCGCTTAACAACTCAATGCCCGTCATTCCGGTCAAGTTCAAGTCGGTAATCACCAGATCGAAGCGACGATGCGAAAGCAATTGAAGCGCGACCTCGCCGCTGGGGGCGGTCTCCGAGGCGTAGCCCTCGTCCTGCAGGATGTCGTTGTAGATTTCGCGTTGACGCTGCTCGTCGTCAACTACCAGGATACTTGCGGAGGTCATTGAGCATTATCCTTACGCTGCGGGGGAAGCAGCCAGCTCAGCGCGCTCTGGCTGCGAAGGTTGGGGAACGGGAAGCTCGACCACCAAGTCTGTCCCAGCGTGTGCTCTGTCATCGACGAAGACCCGCCCCGCGTGATCCTCAACGATCTTCTTGGCGATGGCCAATCCAAGGCCGAATCCGGTCGCTTTGGTCGAATAAAAAGGCGCAAAGACTCTCTCGCGTTCCGCGTAAGGGATACCGGGGCCCGAGTCGGCAAAGTGCAACTGGAGGCAATCCCCGTTCTTGGGCGACTTCGTGGTTACCGCGTAAATGCGCAGTTGGCCTCCCCCCGGCATGGCCTGGATCGCATTGGTCAGAATGTTCAAGAAACAGGTCTTCATCTGCGCCGAATCCAGGCGGAAAATCGGCAGGTCCAGCGCCAGGTCCTGTTTGATCTCGATGCCCTGGTTGCTCGCCTGCCGACCCACCACCGTCAACGCTTCGGTCAGCGTCGCCTTAAGGTCGCAGGGCACGAGCATAGGGGGCGCCTGGCGTCCGGCGGTCAGCACGTCATTCACCAGGTGATTCAAGCGGCTGATTTCGTCCTTGATATTCGCCAAGTTTCGTTGCAAGTCGCGCGCGGCCCGGTCGTCGCCGTCCTGATGCTTGGCGCGAATCTGGTCGATGGTGAGATTGATGAAGTTCAAGGAGTTGCGAACTTCGTGCGCCACCGTCGCCGCGAACCGCCCCAGCAAGGAGAGTTTCTCCGCTTCATTCAGCCGAGCCTGAAGCGCACGGTTCTCCCGCAACTTCTCCACCATCTGGTTAAATGTCTGCGCCAGCAGGCCGATCTCGCCCTCACCACTGGTCGGCAACGCCACATACAAGTTGCCGCCCGCCACCTGCTGCGCGCCTTTCACCAATTGATCCACCGGCTTGGTGAAACGAAATGCCAGGTACACCACCACGCACAAGGCCGCCAGCATCGTTCCCAGAATCCAAGTGAGCCGTTGTCTATACCACAGGCGCGACAGGGTCGTAACCTGGTCGCTCTCCCCCTTAATGACAGCGAACCCTATCACTTGATCGCCGAGCACGAGTGGGTACTGGATTGTAAAGGTGGTCTGATCGCTCTGGGGGGAGGTGTCAAGCTCCGAAAACTGACCCTGAAGGCGGACTTGGTCCTTCTTGGTTTCAGTACGTTTCTTCGAGAGATGCTGAAAGAGAGACTTGCTCGACATCTTCAGTGAGATCTTCTTGCCGACCTGGGAAGGATTGGTACTCCCCTTCACTTGCCCTTCCGGCGAGACGACGGATACGTTCTTGATGCCCAATTCCTGAAGTTTTTCCTGGTAAATTTTAAGGGCATCGTCCACGCTCGTTTTCGGGGCGATTTGAGTCTGGGCCAGCTGGCTGACGGTAAGCAGCCGCGATGCCTCCCCGGACACGTAGTTCAGAATCTCGCGCCGGTGGTTGACATAGTTCCAAGTAAGTATAGCCCCCGTACAGGTCATGGTAACAAACATCACCAGCGCCAGGCGCGTACGGAATCGGAGGTTGAGATGTAAGGACCGCAAGATCATTCTCTCGCTACTTCGCTACTTCTCTATCCTATAAGAATGGTGGCCTAGCGTCAATTGAGGGTAACGCCAGCCTTTCGCTCGTTTGCCGCAACTTCCACCCTCTTGGCGGCATCCAAAGGAACGTTCGCAGAGTATTCACAGACTTTATAAAATAGAGTACCGTTTCCAGGAACCGACGCCCTATGCGCAAAGCACTCACCCTATTCTGTGCCGGGCTCGCCCTCCTGGGCTCCGCATCTCGCGGCCACGCCGGGGTGGCGCTTTCCACCGCTATTCCGCTCGATTTGGGGTTCCGCCAAATGTATAATCTCCAGTTCGAGGAGGCGCACCGAACTTTCAAGGGCTGGGAGCAATCGCACCCGGACGACCCGCTGGGACCTGCTTCGGATGCTGCAGCTTGCCTCTTCTCCGAATTCGACCGCCTGGGAGTGCTGCAGTGGGAGCTGTTTCTAGACGATGAGAAATTTAAGCAGAGCAAGAAGCTGGCTCCCGACCCGGTAACGAAAAGAGCTTTTGATGCGTCAGTGACATTGAGCGAGCAGGTCGCCGATCGTGCGCTGGCGCGGTCACCGCGGGATCGGAATGCCCTTCTAGCCAAGGTCATGGACCTGGGGCTCCGTTCGGATTATCTGGCCTTAATCGAAAAGAGATATCTGGCCTCCGTGGGAGACATGAAGAGGGCCGGGCTTCTCGCCCAGCAACTGTTGGCCGTTGACCCGGCTTGCTACGATGCCAACCTGGCCGTCGGAGTAGAGAACTACATTCTGGGGTTGAAACCCGCCCCGCTTCGCTGGGTCTTGAGGATGTACGGCGCGCAGACAGATAAGGACGTGGGGATCCAGAAACTCCGGCTGACGGCGGAGAAAGGGCACTACCTGCTTCCCTTCGCGCAGCTACTGCTCGCCGTTGCTGCTCTGAGGGATAAGAACAGCAATCAAGCAAGGGAACTGCTCGCCGGGCTGGCGCAGCAGTTTCCCAGTAACACGCTATACCGTAGAGAACTCGAGCGGCTTCATTAGAGCTCGTGACTTGGAGCGTAACGCCGGCCTTTCGGTCGGCATTCACCGTACTGACCCGGCAGCGCGGTGAAATCCATCAACCTGTCATCCTGAGGAGCCGAAGGCGACGAAGGATCTCGGTGGTTGCTTGAAAACACAACTGCTGCGATTCTTCGCTTCGCTCAGAATGACAAAACACCGCGCTACGGTGGGGGTGGGTCTGAGCGATGCGAATCGCAGCTGTGGCAAGCGCATTTCCCGAGCATCACTACACACAGAAAGTTCTCGTTGAGGCGTTGCAGAAGTATTTCGGCGAAAAGCTCGCCAATCCGCAGCGCTTGGAACGGATCTATTCCCACATGGCTGTGGAAGCGCGCTACCTTACGCTTCCCCTCAGCGCCTACTACGAGATCGCTTCGTGGGGCGAGGCGAACAACGTCTTCATTGAAACCGCTCAAGTGCTGGGCGAGCAGTCCCTCTGCCGGGCGCTGGCGCGAGCAGGGTTGAACGCCGGCGAGATTGCCACTCTCATTGTCGTGTCCGTGACCGGGATCGCCAGCCCCTCGATTGATGCGCGGCTAGTCAATCGCATGGGGCTGTCTCCGAATATCAAGCGCGTCCCGATCTTCGGCTTAGGGTGCGTGGCCGGGGCTGCGGGCATTTCCCGCGCCGCCGACTACGTCCGCGCCTACCCCGGCCAGGTCGCGGCGCTGCTTGCGGTCGAGCTTTGTTCGCTCACCATACAGCGTGATGACCTCTCGATCGCCAACCTGATTTCCGCCGCCTTGTTTGGAGATGGGGCGGCGGCGGTGCTGGTGACCGGATCGGAGAGGGAGGCAGCCGGACCGGAAATTCTGGCCACTCGCTCGGTCTTCTATCCCCACACCGAGCAGGTGATGGGATGGGACATTTCCGAGAAGGGGTTCACCATCGTCTTGTCGCCCGAAGTGCCGGCCATGGTGGAACGCCACTGGGCGCATGACGTGGACGAGTTTCTGAGCGACAATGGTTTGTCCCGAAAAGACATTGGGAGCTGGATTCTGCACACAGGCGGCCCCAAAGTGCTGGCGGCGATGGCGGCTACGTTGAATCTTCCTGATCGGGCCCTCGAGGCCTCCTGGGAATGCCTGCGGAGGGTGGGCAATATCTCCTCGGTCTCGGTCCTTCTGGTGCTCGAAGAGGTGATGCAGCACCGTCGCCCCGCCCCGGGAACGCTCAGCCTCCTCGGGGCGATGGGGCCGGGGTTTTGCTCCGAACTCGTATTGCTCCGCTGGTCATAACGATGCTGTGCTTATAGCACTTGATCGAGCGCCCTCCGCCGTAGTGGGTCAGATTTGAGATTACGACACACTCTTATTTCGATTGCCCTGGTTTTTGTATTTACCACGCCTCTCTCCTTGTCCGCACAAGAAGCGGTGCTCGAACTCGACCCGGCGCAAACCCAGATCGAATTCACCCTGCCTGGGACTATTCGCGCGGTGCACGGGACCTTCAAACTCAAAAGCGGGACGATTCGCTTCAACCGCACTACGGGAAAAGCCAGCGGTTCGGTCGATGTCGACATGACCAGCGAGGAGAGTGACAACGTTTCGCTGGATCGCAAAATCCTGGGAGAAGTTCTGGAGACCCGCAAGTATCCTGAAGCGGCTTTCATCCCCGACCATATCGACGGCCGCCTGGTGGCCGAAGGTGAGTCATTACTTCAACTAAGCGGCACGTTCAGGCTGCACGGCATCGAACACGATCTCATGGTCGAAACCACGGAGACCCGGAACGGTGACCAGTTGACCGCCACCACTCATTTCCAGATTCCCTACGTAGACTGGGGCCTGAGGAATCCCGGCGGCATGCTCATGCGCGTCGGCAACCAAGTGGAAATCAGTATAAAGACCGTAGGCCGCATCACCCAGCCCGCTTCGCCACACAACTGAGGATTACATAATCTCCTGAGGCACCAACCCCCTCACCCGTCCTTCGGCTGACGGACGCCCTCGCCCCCTCGGGGGAGAGGGGTCGGGAGCCGAGGGGGTGATGTCACATAATTCTGCAATCCTCACAAAGTCCCCGGAATCATCTTGACAAACCCTCCTGCGCGGGCTAATCTTCCAACCTTATTTAATGACTGACCGTTCAGTCAGTAAAAGGACGAAGCGCTATGAATGCAAAGCATCCAACCCGGCGCAGCCCCAAGAAAACGCTCCGGCGAGGGCGGAAACCCAAAGAGGGACGCCCGCAGGAAATCCTGGCGGCTGCCTTCGAGGAGTTTGCCGCGAACGGCTATGCGGCCGCTCGCATTGAGGACGTTGCCAAGCGCGGAGGAATTGCCAAAGGGACGATCTACCTCTATTTCAAGGATAAGGAAGGACTCTTCCGGGCCGTCGTTCGCAGCGTGATTCAACCGGTGTTCGAACAACTTGCCCCGTTCGTTGCGGCGTTTCCCGGCTCCGCGGAGGAACTTCTCTGCGAGTTGCTGGCGCGCCATTATGCCCACGTCGTGAATAACGAAAAGGCGCGGGCTATTCTCCGCCTGTTGATCGCAGAAAGCGGGAAGTTTCCCCAGCTTGCAGACATTTTCCATCGCGAGATCATCGGTCCGGGCGTATCGGCGATGCGCAAGGTGCTCGCGAAGGGCGAGGCATCGGGCGAGTTTCGCAAAAGCAAAATCAAGGACTTTCCGCAGATTGTGGTCGCTCCCGGGGTCCTCGCCACGATCTGGAGACTGGTCTTCGGTGAGCGAAATCAACTCAACTTACACGCCTTCATGGCGGCGCACATGGAGTTTGTTCTGCACGGCCTGCGGAGAAGAGGAGAACAATCATGAAGCCGCATCGGGGATTGGCCGCGTTCGTGGCGGCGTTGGCGCTTGCTCAGGGAAGCTTTGTGATCGCTCAACAGGTAAGTCCGCAACGGCTGACTTTAAGAGAAGCGATTGAGTTGGCGCTCAAGAATAACCTCAGCGTGCGGGTGGCCGGGACGCAAGTGGAGGAATTACTGGGGACACGCGAGCGCCGCGAGGCCTCTCTGCTGCCGCGCGTCTCCGGAAACCTGCTGGCGAACCGGCAGAACGTCAACCTGGGCGCCCTGGGGTTTAGTTCTATTCCCAACATCCCCATTCCTACGGTCATCCCGGCTTTCAATCATTACGATTCCCGCATTCTCGCCAGCCAACCCCTGATTGACCGCGAGGCTTACCACAATCTGAAAGCCACCGAGAGACAGGTGCAGGCCTCGAAGCTCTCTTATCAGGACACGCGCGACCTGGTGGTGCGGGAGACGGCAGGGCTTTATCTGGATTCGGAAGTGGGGTTCGCAGAGGTTGCGGCGGCGGAATCCCGCGTCACCACTTCGCAAGCCCTCGAGAAGTTGGCGCACGACCAGCACGACCAGGGGTTGGCGACGGCGGTGGATTTGGTTCGCGCCCAGGTGCAATTGGCACGCGACCGCCAAACCCTGCTGGTGGCGCAGGACGCCTACCAGACCTCGCTGCTCGCGCTGGCGCGCTTCCTGGGGCTGAGCCCCGGAACGCCACTGGAACTGGCCGGGCACATGCAATTCTACAGCGTCCCCGCGCCCCCCATCGACGAGGCGCTGCGCACGGCGCTCGAGGCGCGTTCCGATTATCGCTCGCTCCTCTCCCAACGCCAGTCCCTCATTGAACAGGAGAAGGCGACGCGAGCGCGCTATTTCCCGAAGCTGTCGGTGAACGGCGACTACGGCGCGCTGGGCACCGCTCACACCATGGCGGGAACCGGCGAAATCCAAGGCACGGTCAGCATCAGCCTTTTCGACTGGGACCGCACGGGCCAACAAAAGGAACTTGCGAGCCGCGTGCAGCGCTTGAACCTTCAGATTGACGACCTCACTCGAGGAATCGAACAGGACTTGCGAAAGGCGCTGCTCGACCTCGATTCCGCCGCTAATCAGGTGAGCGTTACAGAATCTGCCCTGGCGCTTGCGGAGCGTGAACTCTCTTTGGCACAAGACCGCTTCCGCAATGGCGTAACGGACAACATCGAGGTTGTGACGGCGCAGGACACCCTGGCCAGCGCGCAGGACGATCGCATCATGGCGCTGGCACGCCACGCCGACGCGGGAATGGCCCTGGCGCGGGCGCTCGGCGCAACCGAGAAGATTTACCAGACGTACCTGGGCGAGCAGTGAGTTAGCGCTGAATGGCCCACCGTCGGCGCCTGTCATTCTGAGCGAAGCGAAGAATCTGCATTAGTTCGCCCCGGACCGAACTGCAGATCCTTCGCTTCGCTCAGGATGACAGTGGCTTTTGTCTCTATGGGTGGGCCACAGGTCCATGTGCACTCGGAATGACGCCGTTGCGCACAGTATTCAGAGAATGTCCAAGAAGGTGGTACGGCCATGAAACGCATAATCCCACTCCTGCTCTTGGCGGCTGCCGCCGCGGCGGCAGTCCGGTATTATCCTCACTATTTTGGCAAACGCCCCGATCCAAATCTGCTGAAGCTCTCGGGCAACATCGAAGCCCACGAAAGCCTGGTCAGCTTCAAAGTGACTGGCCGCATCGCCGCCTTGCCAGTGGATGAGGGCATGACCATCAAATGCGGCGACCTGCTGGCGCGGCTCGACAATGACGACTACCGCCAGCAAGTGGTGGTGGACGAGGCGGCGGCAAGCGTGCGCGGTCGTCAACTCGCCCTCGGCATGGCGGGCAGCCGCCACCAGGAGATTGAAGCAGCCCGGCAGGCCATCCTCGACGCCCAGGCCGACCTCGAGCAGAGAAGAAAGGATTACGCGCGCTACCAGGCGCTGGCCGAGAAGGACGAAATACCCACGCAGACCCGCGATCTGGCAGCCACCAGCGTGACCCGTGCGCAGGCTGCCTGCGACCGGGCGCAACAGATCTACAACGAGTTGATGGAAGGCACGCGCAAAGAGGAACTCGAGGTGGATCAGGCCAACGTACATCAGGCGGACCAGAGCCTTCATCTGTCGCGCATCCGGCTGTCTTACACCGCGCTGCGCGCGCCCTTCAACGGAGTGGTCCTGGTGCGGCAAGCGGAGCTGGGCGAAGTGGTCTCCCCCGGCACGCCCATCGTTACTCTGGCCGACCTGGACCATCTCTGGCTGCGCGTCTACGTGCCAGATACCGATCTTGGCAAGGTGCACTGGGGCCAGTGCGTTGACGTGCGGACCGACACCTATCCTGACAAGATTTATCACGGCCGGATTTCGTTGATTTCCTCCGAGGCGGAATTCACCCCCAAGAGCGTCCAGACGGAGAAGGAGCGCGTCACGCTGGTCTATCGCGTCAAGGTGGATGTCGAGAACCCGAACTACGAGCTGAAGCCCGGAATGCCGGCGGATGCGTACATCAAGGTGAAATGAATTCCTCTCCGGCCATCATCGTTTCCGCACTGAGTAAACGCTTCGGCGAAGTGCGCGCGGTCGACGAACTCACCTTCAACGTCTGCCCGGGAGAAATCTTTGGCCTGGTGGGGCCGGACGGCGCGGGGAAGACGACGGCAATGCGCATCCTCGCCGGGGTGCTCGATGCCGATTCGGGCTCGGCGACCGTGGCCGGCTACGACGTGGTGCGCGACCCCGAGGGCGCCAAGCATCATCTCAGCTACATGTCGCAGCGCTTCGGCCTTTACGAAGATCTGACGGTGGACGAGAACATCCGGTTTTACGCGGATCTCTTCGGCGTCACCCGCAAGAAGCGCGAGCCGCGCTCCACGGAACTGCTGGCGGCGGCCGGCCTGAGCGATTTCCGCGCCCGCCTTGCGGGGAACCTCTCCGGCGGGATGAAGCAAAAGCTCGGCCTGGTCTGCGCCCTGATTCACACCCCCAAAGTGATCCTGCTCGACGAGCCCACCAATGGAGTGGATCCGGTGTCGCGACGCGACTTCTGGCGAATTCTTTATTCGCTGCTCGCGGGGGGCGTGGCCATTCTCACCTCGACCTCTTATCTCGACGAGGCCGAGCGCTGCCACCGCGTTGGGCTCCTGTACCAGGGGCGCTTGCTTTTCTGCGATCAGCCCGGCGCCCTCAAGAAGAAATTTCCCGGCGAGATTCTGGCTGTGCACGCCCCTGAGCCGGCGCGCGTGCGCGATCTGCTCGCGAAGTCGGACGCAGTGCGCAGCGCGCTGCTGGTGGGCGACCGCGTCCATCTTTTCGTGGATAACGCCGCTCGCCGGCTTCCGGAATTGCGCGCCCGCCTCGAGGCGGCCGGGGCGGCCTACGATTCCATTCAATCGGTCGCGCCGACCATTGAGGATCTCTTCGTTTCGGCGCTGGGGGAGGGGCGGAGCTGATCGGTTGGGAAAACGCTTGTCATTCTGAGCGCAGCGAAGAATCTGCATTTCCGGTCCATAGCGAACTAATACAGATTCTTCGCTTCGCTCAGAATGACACGGATCGGAGTAGGAAGATCATTATGATCCAGAACGACGCATCGGTAGTGGTCGAAAATCTCACCAAGCGGTTCGGGTCGTTTACCGCCGTGGACCGCATCAGCTTCGCGGCTCGGCGGGGCGAGATTTTCGGTTTTCTTGGCCCCAACGGCGCCGGCAAATCCACCACCATCCGCATCCTGTGCGGCCTGCTGCGGCCCACCTCCGGCAAGGCGCTGGTAGCGGGCATCGACGTAGCGGCAGCCCCGGAAGCGGTGCGCCAGCAGATCGGCTACATGTCACAAAAGTTTTCGCTCTACAACGACCTGCGGGTCATCGAAAACCTGCGGTTCTTTGCAGGGTTGTACAGCGTGCCAGCCCGCGACCTGCCGGACCGCCTGGCCTGGGCGCTGCGCATGGCCGGACTCGAGGGCCGCGAGCAATCCCTCACGCGCGCGCTGGCCACAGGCTGGAAGCAACGCCTGGCTCTGGGCTGCGCGGTTCTGCACCGGCCTCCGATTGTCTTTCTCGACGAGCCGACCTCGGGCGTGGATCCCGTCTCGCGCCGGAAGTTCTGGGATTTGATCTACCAGATGGTCGACGAGGGCGTCACGGTGTTCGTCACCACGCACTACATGGACGAAGCGGAATACTGCAACCGCCTGGTCATGATCGATCGCGGGCGCATCGTGGCGATGGGCACTCCCACGGAACTCAAGAACCGCAACATGAAAGGCCAGCTCCTGCTGGTCGAGTGCGAGCCGCTGGGGCCGGGCCTGGAAGCGCTGCGGGAAACTCCCGGCGTCCTCGATGCCGCGGTTTTCGGGAGCAGCTTGCATGCCGTCGTCGCCGACGCGCAGGCTGCCGTGCCCAGGGTTCGTGAGTCCCTCGAAGCACGCCGCCTGCGCGTGGGACGGCTGGAGCAGATTCCGCCCAGCCTCGAAGACGTCTTCGTCTCGCTCACCGCAACGCGCGAAGCTAGATTGGAGAAACCCGCATGAGTGGGCGCCGCATCCTGGCCATGACACGCAAAGAAGTAATTCAGATCCGGCGCGATCCCTTGAGCCTGATGATCATCATCGCCATGCCGATCATCCAACTGTTGATCTTCGGTTACGCGGTCAACCTGGACGTTAAGCACATTCCGCTTTGCGTGTACGACCGCGACGCGACCCAAACCAGCCAGGACCTGCTCAAGCGCTTCCAGGCCACCGACTACTTCCAGATCGTTCATCTGTCGGACAGCTACACCGATGTGGTGCGGAACATTGACTACGGAGTTTGTACGGTGGCCGTGGTTGTGCCGCCGCAATTCGCCGAGAGGCTTCGCTCCGACGGCCATGGCAGCGTGCAGGCGCTGCTTGACGCCAGCGACAGCAACACGGCCAGCATCGGCATGGGGTACGCGCTCAACATCGTGCAGGCCTACTCCGCCCAAGTGCAGATCGACTGGCGCGAGCGCCACGGCCTCGCTGCTATACCCGCCTCGGTCACCTTCCAGCCCCGCACCTGGTTCAACGAGGATCTCGAAAGCATGTCGAATATTGTGCCGGGCGTAGTGGCCATGGTGATGGCGGTGGTGGGTGCGTTTCTCACCTCGCTCACCATCGCCCGCGAGTGGGAGCGCGGCACGATGGAGCAGCTCATCTCCACGCCGATTGCCAAGCTGGAAATCCAGATCGGCAAACTGACCCCGTATTTCCTGATCGGAATCATCGACACCGCGGTTTGCGCCGCCGTGGCCGTGGGGTGGTTCCACGTTCCTTTTCGCGGGAGCTGGACGGTTTTGTTCGGCTGTTCGATGTTGTTCTTGGTGGTGGTGCTGTCGCTTGGCTACTTCATTTCGGTCACGGCCAAGTCCCAACTCGGCGCCAGCCAGATGGCCCTGCTGGCGACGTTCCTTCCCACCTTCCTTTTGTCGGGCTTCATTTTTCCCATCGAGCAGATGCCGGTGGTGGTGCAATGGATCACGCGGGTGCTGCCGGCGCGTTATTACGTCGCCATTCTTCGCAACGTATTCCTGAAAGGCACGGAGATTCGATTGATGGCAGGCCAGCTCTTCGCCCTGGCGGTGATTGCCGCGGTGCTCGTCACCTTGTCTACCCGAGCGTTTCATAAGAAGCTGGAATGAGGTTGTGGGGGCAATCCGCCAACCGGTGGATGGTTGCCCTGGGCGGCTGACGAAAGTCCGAATCACTTTGCGGAGTGCCGGGAAGGGCGGGGCTTCAGCCCCGCCATGGAAGACCGCTTGCCACGGGGCTTTAGCCCCTGAAGCGAGGTGGCTTCAGGGCCTAAAGGCCCAATCGGTTGGGGTGCCGAGAGCGGCGGGGCTGAAGCCCCGCCCTTCCGAGGCGCCAAGTTATGACGGCTATTTCCGTCAATACCTCCTAGTAGTAGAGGCTGGAATGAAACTCCTCCAATCCTTCGCGCGCGTCGGGCACATGCTGCGGAAGGAATTCATCCAAACGCTGCGCGATCCCCACACCCGCTTCCTGCTCATCGGCCCGCCCATCATCCAGATGCTGGTGTTCGGGTATGCGGCCACGATGGAAGTGAAGCATGTGTCGCTCGCGGTGCTCGACCTGGACAACACGCAGGAGAGCCGCGAACTGGTGTCGCATTTTTCCGCCAGCCGCTATTTCGATATTCAGCGATATGCCGAGCGCCGGGATGACCTCCGCGAAGGCATCGACCGCGGCGATTTTCTTTTAGCCCTGGAAATCCATTCCGGCTTTGCCCAGCGCCTGCGCAACGGCCAGGGCGCCTCGGTCCAGGTACTGGTGGACTGTTCGAACTCGAACACGGCGCTCGTGGCGCTCGGTTATCTCAGCCAGATCGGCGCTCAATTCTCGCGCCAATACGAAACCGACCGGATGCACCGCACAGCGCCGCAACTGGCCTCCTTTGTGCCGCAGGTCCAGCTCGAAACCCGTCCCTGGTTCAACGAAAGCCTCAACAGCCAGTGGTACTTCGTTCCCGGCGTCATCGGCAACCTGATGCTAATCATGGTCATGATGCTGACGGCGTTTGCGGTGGTGCGCGAGCGCGAAATCGGCACGCTCGAGCAGGTTATGGTTACACCCATCCGCCGCTGGGAGTTTATCCTCGGCAAGACCCTCCCCTTTTTCCTCATCGGCTGCTTCGATGCCACCCTCATCGCGATCGTCGGCACCCTGTGGTTTGGCGTGCCATTCCGCGGCAAAGTCGCCGTGCTGGCGCTCGGACTCGCCACCTTCATCGTGGCAGCGCTGGGCCTCGGACTCCTCCTCTCGACGATCTCCGCCACCCAGCAGCAGGCCATGCTCGCCTCGTTCTTCTTTAATATGCCTATGATCACGCTCTCCGGCTTCGGCAACCCCATCAGCAGCATGCCGGTGTTTTTGCAGAAGCTCACCTACGTCAACCCCATGACCCACGTCATGGTGCTGCTGCGCAGCGTCTACCTTAAGGGCGTAGGGCTCAACGTTCTCTGGCCAAACATCGCCGCCATGGCCGGCCTTGCAGCCGTCCTGCTGGCCATCAGCGTCCTGCGCTTCCACAAGTCACTCGAATAACCTATAATTTAACTGGGCGCTTGCAGAAACCCGGTAATAAAGCACTTAACCGCAGAGACACGGAGGCACAGAGAACTTGACTCCTATTCCTCTGCGCCTCAGCGCCTCTGCGGTGCGCTGCCTTTAGAAAGGACGGGAATGATGGACTTCACAGGCAAAGTGGTGTTGGTGACAGGGGCGGCGTCCGGAATTGGCGAGGCTTGCGTACGAGAATTCGCCGCTCGGCATGCGGCCGTGGCGATGGTGGATTGCAAGGCCGGCGCCGGCGAACAAACCGTCGCGGCGCTTCGCCAAAAAGGCGCCACGCTTAAATACTTTCAGGCCGACGTGAGTTCCCGCGTCGAGGTCGAGCGCCTGGTTCCCCAGGTCGTGGGGAGCTTCGGGGGTATCGACGTGCTGGTCAACAATGCCGGAATCCAGCGCTACGGCAGCGCCACCACGACCAGCGAAGAAGAGTGGGACGAGGTCATCGGCGTTAATCTCAAGGGCGCCTTCCTGATGTCCAAGTATGCGATCCCGGAAATCATTAAGCGGGGAGGCGGCGCCATCGTCATGACGGGCTCCGTACAATCGGTGTCGGCCCAGCAAAACTCCGTCGCCTATGTTACGAGCAAGCACGCCATCTTGGGCCTCATGCGCTCCATTGCGCTCGATTTCGGAAGGCAGAATATCCGGGCCAATTGTGTCCTGCCGGGAGCCATCGATACGCCCATGCTGCGCTGGGCGGCTTCGCGAGATAACGATCCCGAGAAAGTACTGGCTGACTGCGCAGGCATTCACATTCGAGGCACGCTGGGACAGCCGGAGGAAGTGGCGCGGGTGATTGCCTTCCTGGCCAGCGACTTGGCTTCGTTCGTAACCGGTGCGGCTTACGCTGTCGACGGCGGCCTGCTCGTTCCCGCCGGCGGCATGGCGTTTCAGGGGGCCGGGCTGGGTGCGCCGAAGTAGCGCTGAACACACTGTCGAGATCATGCCGGCGATTTGCGCCCCCTCACCCGGCCCGCGACGGCTGATGAAAACGCCGTCCCGAGCCACCCTCTCCCCCAAGGGGTAGAGGGCATAAACTCGTTGTGCAACTCCCCTCTCCCCCTTGGGGGAGAGGGTGGCGAGCGTAGCGAGCCGGGTGAGGGGGTTTCGCGCTGCCTGTTAGCAGGGGGGGCGGTTCGAGTGTTTATGAAACTTGGACTAGGACTTTACCGCCACATGTTGACGCGGGAGAACTATGCCTTCGCACGCCAGGCGGGTTGCACTCACGTCGTCATCCACCTGGTGGACTACTTCAATCGAGGGCCGGCAAACCCGCGCGACAATCAGCCCACGGGCGGCAAACTCGAGCCATGGGGAGTGGCCGGCGATCCTGGGAATCTCTGGAGTCTGGAAGAGTTGCGGAGAATTCGCGGAGAGATCGAGGGGGCGGGGCTTGTTCTGGCCGCAGTCGAGAACCTCGATCCCGCCCATTGGCACGACGTCCTTCTGGATGGGCCGCAGCGCTCAGCCCACATTGAGAACGTAAAGACGATTGTTCGCCGCTTGGGTGAGGCTGGGATTCCTGTCTTGGGATACAACTTCAGCCTGGCAGGGGTCAGCGGCCGCGTCAGCGGACTCTCCGGACGGGGCGGCGCAGCCTCAGTAGGCATGGACGGGACGGTGGATGAGCCCATTCCCAATGGTGTGGTGTGGAACATGATTTACGATCGCGCTGCGCCTGGCGGAACTGTTCCACCGGTAACCAACGCGGAGTTGTGGCGCAGGCTGCAAAGGTTTTTGGAGGAGATAATCCCTGTGGCCGAGCAGGCAGGCGTGCGCCTCGCCGCCCACCCTGACGACCCTCCCATGCCGACCCTGCGCGGGCAGCCTCGCCTCGTCTACCAGCCCTATCTCTACCAGAAGTTGATTGACCTCCTGCCCAGCAAAAGCAACGCCTTGGAACTCTGCGTCGGGACCTTGGCCGAGATGACGGAAGGAAACATCTACGAGGCCATCGACCAGTACAGCCGCCAAGGCAAAATCGCTTACCTCCATCTCCGCAACGTAACTGGAAAAGTGCCGCACTATCGGGAGACCTTCATCGACGAAGGTGACGTCGATATGGTCCGCGTCCTGTCGATTCTGAAGCGCAACGCTTTCGAGGGAGTCATCATCCCTGACCACACACCCCAGATGAGCTGTGCCGCCCCCTGGCACGTGGGGATGGCGCATACGATTGGCTTCGTGCTGGGCGCTCTGGCTAGGATTCAGGATTCAGGATTCGGGGCAAACGAGTCTGCGTGAAAACTTCGTTGAGGCTGTCATTCCGAGCGCCCATGCGACTGCCGCCCGCCCGTGGGGATAAATTTGGCTGTCATCCTGAGCGAAGCGAAGGATCTGCAGTTGCGGTCCGACGCAAACTAATACAGATTCTTCGCTTTGCTCAGAATGACAGACTTTCGATAGAGCGCCGCGAGGATTTTCGCTCTGAATGTTCTCAAACCAGTGCGAGATTCCTCGCTCCGCTCGGAATGACGCCAATACCGTGTTCCTGGATCCGGTCTTCCCTTTTGTCATATGAATTTCCAGCCTCCTCCCCTATAATCTCGAAGTCGTGGATTTCGGGCCTGAATCCCGAATCCTGAATTCTGGACCGGACGATGCCAAACCAACCTTTGGACGCAACGGCGCGACGAACCGAACGAGTGCTGCTGAGGATCCCGATACGGGTCGAAGGCAAGGATACCCAGGGTGACGGGTTCGATGAGCTGACTTATACCCTGGTAGTCAATCAATCAGGGGGATTGATCGTCGTCTCGCGCCTGATGCTACCCGGCGCCGTAATCAAGATTACCAACCTCAATAACCAAATTTCCTGTTTCTTCCAGGTGGTGATGCGCGCCGCAAGGTCCTTAAGCGGCACTCCTGAATGGGGAGTGAAGTCCCTGGAACCGGAAGTTGAAATCTGGGGTGTCCACTTTCAAGACAAATCGGACGAGCCTGCACAAGAAGGTCTTGTCCATGTTCTGCTCGAGTGCCGGGATTGTTCCTACCGGGAGATGACCGCACTCACCGTAGAACAGTATCGAAGGCTGGTGTCGTATTCGTCCGTGCCGCGTCCCTGCCCAAGATGCGACTTTCCCAGGGACTGGACGTTTGCGGTCGTCGAGAACGGGCCTGAGAGACCCTCGCCTACCCTGCCCGCCATGTCAATTTCGGACTTGGCGGCGCAGCGTGAACTCGAACGACGGCAGGAAAAACGCCTCGGGGTGAAGCTCCCCCTGGGACTCCGGCTCCCGGACGGGAGCGAGGAAACCAGTACGACGGAGAATATCTCCAAGACGGGCCTCTGCTTTGCCTGCGACCTCGAACTGCAAGTCGGAGAGCGGCTCTACGTACGAGTGGGACTCGATAGCCCTGACGAACAACGTGATATTCCTGCCCGCATCATGTGGCGGCGTCCCGCTAAGGACCAAGGAAGGGCGTTCTACGGGGCTAAGCTGGAAAGGGACTGAAGGAGGGCAGTGGGCAGGTCGGCAGTCGCCTTATGAAACAACGGCCCTTTCCCCAGGCGAGAGGGCGTCCCGCTGCCGGAGTTTTCATCAGCCCGTCAGCCGACGGGGCCGGGTGAGGGGTTGGTTGCTGCCTTCGAGTGGGCTTTATTCCCGAACATCCCAACTTTTTCTTGGAATTCTTTGAAACGGACTCGTTGTCTCTTGACAATCGGGAAAAGATAGGCTAGAATCCTAAAGTGTTGGTGGAAGGTCCGTGCTGCTTTATGTGTGCCCTCCTGTTTTGCTTCGCCCCAACGTCCCAGTTTATGCCCAATACTGCCCGTTCGGACTCCCCTCCTCGGATGAGGAGGGGGCGGGGGTGGTGGGACCTTGGCATGAAACCGGATTTGCGGCATGAGGAACGGGAACAAAGCGAGAATGTCTATGAAAACAAAGGATCGGTGCGGAAATCAACCACCCCTGGCCCCTCCTTATCCAAGGAGGGGAATTCCGGCTTCCCCTCCTCGGGTGAGGAGGGGGCGGGGGGTGGTGGGACCTTGGCATGAAACCGGATTTGTGGCATGAAGAACGGGAACAAAGCGAGAATGTCTATGAAAACAAAGGATCGGGCGAGAGAAGGCTAACCCACAATGAGCCAGGTGGACGAAGTACGGGCGGCTGCTGACATCGTCAAGATTGTGGGCGATTATGTCAAGCTACGCAAAGCCGGTGCGAATTACATGGGCCTTTGCCCATTCCACCAGGAGAAGACTCCTTCGTTTGCCGTCCACCCGGCCAAGCAGATTTTCCATTGCTTCGGCTGCGGCGTTGGCGGTGACGTCTTCAAGTTTGTGATGACGATCGACAGCCTTAGCTTCCCCGAAGCACTGCGCCGCGTGGCGGAGAAGGTGGGCATCACGATCTCGGAGTCTTTCGGCGAGGCCGCCTATGATCCCAACACACGAGTCCGCGCCGCGCTCTACAAAATGCACGAAGCCGCCGCCAAGTTCTTCGCCGGCCAGCTAACGGGCACCGCGGAGGGCCGCATGGCGAAGGCCTACCTGGAGGATCGGGGCTTGAACGACGAAGCCGTGGGCCGTTTCCGATTGGGATATGCGCCGGGCGATGGCCAGGCTTTACACCGGCATCTCAGCGGGGCTATGGGGGAGATGGCACAGGGTGATGCGGGCAATGCGTCCGACTTGCTCGCCAAAAGCGGCTTAATCGGCCACGACGCCGAGAGAAACCGCTTCTACGACCGCTTCCGCCGCCGCATCATCTTTCCCATTGCCGGCGATAGCGGCAAAGTCGTGGCTTTCGCGGGTCGAGCCTTGGGAGACGAGCAGCCGAAATACCTCAATTCGCCGGAGACTCCCATCTACACCAAGGGGCGAGTGTTGTACCACCTGGACCGCGCTGCCCAAGCCATTCGGAAGCTTGACTATGCCATTCTGGTTGAGGGCTACATGGACTGCATCGCGGTGGCGTCGATCGGCATCGAGAATGTTGTCGCTTCCTGTGGGACAAGCCTGACCGAAGGCCAGATTCGCTTGCTGGCGCGCTATTCCCGCCGCATCGTGGTGAACTACGATCCGGACTCGGCCGGCGTGGCGGCCACGGAACGCTCCTTGGCGTTGCTCCTCGAGGAGGGCTTCGAAGCCAAGGTGCTGGCGCTGCCCGGGAAGCTCGACCCGGATTCCTTCATTCGAAAGGAAGGAAGCGGGCGTTACCGTGAACTGCTTTCGGGCACGCCGAGCTACATTGACTATTTGACCGATCGGGCCATCGCCACACATAGCCTCGCCACCCCCGAAGGGAAGGTCGGAGCGGCCAATGCCGTGCTGCCTTATCTTGCCAGGGTTCCCAACCCTATGCTGCGGGCGGAACTGGCGGGCCGGCTGGCAGAACGATTGCGCTTGGACCCGCGGCTTTTGCGTGAGGAACTCCGGCGCGTGGCGGGGCCGGCTCGATCAGAAGTGCGGATCCAGACCGCATCGGCCACTCCCAAAATCACGGTGGCGGAGAAGGAGTTGCTGCGAGCGTTCGTGGAAAACCACGAACTTGCCGATGAACTTCTTTCACAGATGGTGGAGCAAGGCATGCTCGAGGGTTTGTTGACGGAACCTATCTTCAAGCGCCTCCTGGAGTTACGGCTGAAAGGCGAGAAGGCGGAACCATCGGCCCTGGAAGAGCCACTCACAGCCGAGACACGCCAGGCGCTCTATGAAAGCCTGTTTTGGGCGGTCGAGCCGCCCGATAGGGGACGAATTGACCGACACCTCCAATCCCTCCGCGCTCGACGAGCGCGACGCGAACTCGATACCTTGCGCGCCGCGATCCAGGAGGCCATTCAGGCCAACGACTGGCAAAAGGTCGCTGAATTCCAAAAGGCTAAGTCCAATCTTGAAAATGAGCTGCGGGGGCTCGAGGAGGGCAGAAAAATATCCATCCACTGACAAACGAAATCGTGTATATTACATCTAATACGATGGAGCCGGTGCGGTTTGACGGCTTGTCAAAATGACGACGGAGTTACGCGAGGCGGCACCGCCCGAGCAATGGCGGGGGTGTCGCCATACTTGTTTTAACATTAAATTAATATTTGTTCCCCAGGGGAGGCGCTTGCCTTGGCGTTCGACGACAAGTTTGATCAGGTCAGTAAGTTAATTTCAATAGGCAAAGAGAAGGGCTACCTCCTCTACGACGAGGTTAACGAACTTCTTCCCTCCGACGTGCACTCGGCGGAAGATCTCGACGACCTCCTCTCGATGTTTGACAATGCCGGCATCGAGGTGCTGGATTCCCCCAAAGTAAAATCGGCCGAGGGCCTGGGCCTGGAAAAAGTCGATGAGATCAAAGGGGACGAGCTGGGGGAGGACGTCGAACTCGATCTGACTCCGGGCGCGCTGGACAAGACCAACGACCCGGTTCGCATGTATCTGCGCGAAATGGGAACCGTGCCCCTGCTCACCCGCGAGGGCGAGGTTGAGATTGCCAAGCGCATCGAGCGTGGGCAGCTTAACGTGCTGAAGACGCTTTCGCGCTCGCCTATCGTTATCCAGGCGCTTTTCGAGGTGCGCGAGGAGCTGAAGAGTGGCGACAGGACCATCAAGGAAGTGGTGGTCTTCGACGACGACGAGCTCACGGAAGAGAAAGTTGCGGAACGGACCAAGGATGTCATTTCCTGCATCGACGAGATCGAACGGCTCTCCAAGAAGCTGTCGCAGCTTCGCACCAAGCGAGACGGTATTCCCCGCACCCGGAAGCCCAGGGATTTCCGGCGCTACAGTTGGGCGGTGGCCCGCCACCGCGTTCTGATCTCGGTGCTCTTCCGCTCCGTCCTGTTCACCCACAGCATGAAGAACGCCCTGATCGAGAGAATCCGGCAGGGCATCGACGAACTGCGCCCGCTGGAGCGCGAGTTGAACAAGGCGGAAAAGAAAGCCGAAGGCTCGCGCACCAACGGCAACAAGGACCTGAGGAAGGACCTGCGGCAGCTTCGCCAGCGGCTCTCGGACTTCGAGCTGCGGACCCAGTCTTCCGCCGTGGAGCTGCGCCGGAGCTGCCAGAACATCCTGAGCGGCGAGGAGCAGGCGGAAGCGGCCAAGCGCGATCTGATCGAGGCCAACCTGCGGCTGGTCGTGTCCATCGCCAAGAAGTACACCAATCGTGGTCTTCAGTTTCTTGATCTCATCCAGGAAGGTAATATCGGATTGATGAAGGCCGTGGACAAGTTCGAGTACCGTCGCGGCTATAAATTCTCCACTTACGCCACCTGGTGGATCCGCCAGGCGATTACCCGCGCCATCGCCGACCAGGCGCGCACCATCCGCATTCCCGTGCACATGATCGAGACCATCAACAAGCTGATTCGCACCTCGCGCTTGCTGGTGCAGGAATACGGGCGGGAGCCCACCTCGGAAGAGATCGCCAAGCGGATGGAGATTCCCGTCATCAAGGTCCGCAAGGTACTCAAGATCGCGCAGGAGCCCATCTCGCTCGAGACTCCCATCGGCGAGGAGGAAGATTCTCATCTCGGCGACTTCATCGAGGACCGCGGCGTGATCTCGCCCGCCGAGGCCGTCATCAACATCAACTTGAAAGAGCAGACGGAGTCCGTGCTGAAGACCTTGACGCCGCGCGAAGAGAAAGTCATCAAGATGCGTTTCGGCCTCGACGATGGCAGCGAGCACACGCTGGAGGAAGTGGGCCAGAGTTTTGCGGTGACTCGCGAACGCATCCGCCAGATCGAAGCCAAAGCCCTGCGCAAACTGCGCCACCCCTCGCGCAGCCGCAAACTGCGCGCCTTCCTGGACGCCGAAGTGCGAGAGTGATTGTCGATTGACGATTGTCGATTGACGATTGAAGAAAGCGCTCCGCCGCCCGCTCTTCCGTAAGCACCAACGCCTTGGAGTGCGATAGCGCCAGCCATCGCCTTTCCGCACCGGTTCCAGGGCGGCAGCTTCGCAGCCGCACTCCAAGGCGCTGCGCGCATTCCCAATCGACCATCGACAATCAGTTGTTTCCCCGGCCACGGCTTGATATGATGGTACCGTTCACGGTAGTCCAAATCGCCAACAAAGTCAGATAACTCAGTCCAAAGGGGGGTCGTTGCCATGGGTGATGCCGTCGTGAGTCCTATCGAGCCGGAAGCTCCAGCACAGTCGTTTCCTGAGCGGCTGATGGGTGTGTTCATCTCGCCGGGCGAAACTTTCGAAGATGTGGCGCGCAAGCCGGGTTTCTGGGCGCCTCTGATCGCCTTAGTACTTGGCTCGGTCGCTGTGGTCGAGACCATGCTTTGGAAGATCGGCGCCGAGCGCCTCACACGCATGGGGATCGAACAGAGCAGCCGGGCCTCCAGTATGTCTCCGGAGCAGATAAACCAGGCGGTCAGCAACGGCGCGAAGTTCACCACGATTATCATGCAGGTGGCTGCCTTCCTCGGTGCCCCTATTGTTGTCCTGGTCATTGCCGGCGTGGGAATTCTCATCGTGAACGTGATTTTCGGCGCGCGCTCGAGCTTCAAGACGGTGTTGTCCTTGGTTTGTTACGCCGACCTTATCTCGCTCTTGGGCGCGCTCATGTCGGTGGCGTTAATCCTCTTTGGTGATCCCGACCATTTCAATTCCCAAAACCCCGTGCCGGGAAATGTCGCCTTTTTCCTCAACCCTCACGACGTTTCCAAACCGCTCTACGCGCTGGCATCTTCCGCCGACATCTTCAGCATCTGGCTCCTGATCCTGCTGGGAATAGCCTTGTCGAAAGGGAGCGGGGGGAAGGTCAAGCCCACGCCGATCTTCCTGGTGTTCACAGGTATCTGGCTGCTTTGGGTTCTGGCTAAAGTTGGCCTTTCGATGCTCGGGTGATAGGAAAATTGCGAATTGAGTCGAGGGCGGTAGGGGCGGTTCGCGAACCGCCCCTACACCGCGTTACCGATGACTCGCCCATCATGCCATTGCGATTTGAGATCGTCGCAGAGGACAAGGCAACCGGAGCGAGGGCGGGCCTTCTCCACACGCCCCATGGGACCGTCGAGACGCCGGTCTTCATGCCCGTGGGGACGGCAGGCACCGTCAAAGGAATGACGCAAGCCCAACTGGAAGAGTTGGGCGTACAGATACTCCTCTCCAACACCTATCACCTCTACCTGCGCCCGGGCCACGACATCATCCGGGATCTCGGCGGACTGCACCGCTTCATGTCCTGGCCTCACCCCATACTCACCGACAGTGGAGGCTTTCAGGTGATGAGCCTGAAGGGCCTTGGCCGGGTGACCGAGGACGGGGTCTGGTTCAAATCGCACTTGGACGGCTCCTCCCACTTCCTTTCTCCGGAGCGCGCCGTGGAGATCCAGTGTGCGCTGGGCGCGGACATCATCATGACGCTCGACGAGTGCGTCGAGTATCCGGCGAGCCGTGAAGCCCTGCACCGCGCCGTCAAGCTGACGGAGCGCTGGGCGGGGCGGGCGAAACAGCACTATGGTCGATTGTCGATGGACGATTGTCGATTGCCCGCCGTTCCTTCTGCATCGACCACTGACATCGGGCGATCGGCAATGCCACAGCAATCGACAATCGTCAATCGACAATCGGCAATTTTCGGAATTGTCCAGGGTGGAGTGGACAAGGAACTTCGCCGCGAGAGCGCGGAGGGGTTGCTGGAGTTGGACTTTGAGGGATACGCGCTGGGCGGATTTTCGGTGGGCGAACCGAAGCAGGAAATGTACGAAGTCGTTGAGTACGCCGGGCGCTTACTTCCTCGCGACCGCCCGCGCTATTTGATGGGAGTCGGGACGCCCGAAGACTTAGTTGAGTGCGTGGCGCGGGGAATTGACATGTTCGATTGCGTCATGCCGACTCGAAACGCCCGCAACGGCTGTGTGTTTACGTCGCAAGGCAAGGTGATCATCAAAAACGCCAAGTACGCGCGCGATGACTCTCCGCTCGACCCCGCTTGTGAGTGCCCAGTCTGCCGGCGTTACTCAAGGAGTTACATTCGCCATCTGTTCATGGCCGGGGAGATGCTTGGCGCCATGTTGTCCACCCAGCATAATCTCCACTTTTACATTGACAGGATGCGTAAAATCAGGCAGTCTTTGGTTTTTGGAGCGTTCGCGGAGTTTCATTCTAGGGCGCGCGCGGATCGTTAAGCGCGCAAACTATCCCTGAGACGAATCCGTAAAGCCCGACCCCGCCAGTCACGTGCCTCGCGGGCGGCGTAGCAGATTCGAAATTCCTTTGCTAATCGGTTGGACCTGGATCGAGGGCAGTATTGTGAACTCATTTGTATTGGCGGCTGACTCAGGTGCGGGTGGCGGCCTAAGCCTTCTCGTCATGTTTGTACCCATGTTCGCCATCTGGTATTTCCTGGTTATCCGGCCTCAACAACAGCAGCGTCGCAAGTTGCAAGCCATGCTCGCCAACCTCAAGACCGGCGATCGTGTGGTGACGAGCGGCGGCATCCACGGAACCATCATCTCCTTCCGCAACGGCGTGGTTCAACTCCAGATTGCCAGCCAGGTCAAGGTTGACGTGACGCGCACGGCAATCACGGGCATGGCGGGAGAAGAGGCCGAAGCAGAGGCAAAGCAGGAACTGGCCGCTAAACAGCAGAAGAAGTAATGAAGGAACTCGCGTAGCACTGACCTTCAGGTCGGCAGGTGAGAACGGAGGCAGTTTCTGGCCTGAAGGTCAGCGCTACGGCGTGTTGAAGGAATTTGAGCCATGGAATTCAAGATCAGAAATCGGGTAATTTTTATTGGCCTGGTGGTGGTGGCCAGCATTCTGGGCATAATCGGTTTCCCAAAGAACGTCCAGGAACTAAAGGATAACGTCCGCAGCCGCATTCATTTGGGACTTGACCTGAAGGGCGGCACCCACCTGGTTTTGCAAGTGCACGTGGAAGACGCGGTCAACATCACCGCCGACCAGGGGCTGGAAAGGCTGACGGACGAACTGAAAGCCAAGAATATTCCCTTCGCCGACATTCAGAAAGCCGATGAGACGAAAGTTCAGCCTCCCGTGCATCGTATCCTTATTAAAGGCATTCCTCAGGAAAGGACCTCCGATCTTGAGACTTTGACCGCCGAGCAGTTTTCGGACTGGGATCTCGCCCGCGTGCCGGGCGATGCCACAGGCTGGATGCTTTCCTTGAAAACGACCGCTGCGGCCAATATTCGCAACCAGGCGCTGATGCAGTCCATGAACACGATCACCAACCGGGTGAACCAGTACGGCGTCGCCGAGCCAAACATTGCCGAGTACGGGGGGCAAGGGGACTATGAACTGGTTGTTGAACTTCCCCAGGTCGATGACCCCACACGCGTCAGGGACATTATGCAATCCCAGGCGCTGCTGGAACTGAAGCTGGTTCAGGACGGACCCTTCCCAAGCCGCGAGGCGGCGCTGGCCCAGCATGGCGGCGTACTTCCTCCGGATACCCAGTTGTTGCAAGGGCAGGCTGGGAAGAATGGCGGCGAAACCTGGTACGTCATTAACCGCGTGGCGGCCGTTACCGGGCGCGACCTGACCGGGGCGGAGCCATCGCATGATGCCAATGGGCAGCCCGACGTGACTTTCACCCTCAGCCGCGATGGCGCGTCGAGGTTCGGGCGCGTGACCGGCGCCAATGTCGGCAAGCTGCTCGCCGTCGTGCTCGACAACCGGGTCTACGAGGCGGCGAACATCGAGAGCCAGATTACCGAACGCGGCGAAATCCGAGGCGGCTTTACTCCCCAGAAGGCGCAGGACTTGGCGCTGGTCTTGCGCTCCGGCGCGCTGCCGGCGTCCATCACCACTCTTTCTGATGAGACGGTGGGCCCTTCGCTGGGGGCGGATTCGATTCGCCACGGCATCATGGCTTGCATCGTGGGCTTCGTCGCGGTGATGGCATTCATGCTGATCTACTATCGCGGCGCAGGCGTTAACGCCGACTTGGCGTTACTTTTGAACCTGATTATTCTGCTGTCTGCGCTGGGGTGGATTGATGCAACTCTCACGCTGCCTGGAATCGCCGGAGTCATCCTCACGGTGGGCATGGGAGTCGACTCCAACGTGCTGATTTTTGAGCGCATCCGGGAAGAACTGCGGTTGGGTAAAGCGGTGGGAGCAGCAGTGGCCGGCGGCTTCGAGCATGCTTTTGTGACCATAATTGATACCCACGTAACCACGATAGTCTCCGCGGCTATTCTTTTCACCTTCGGAACCGGCCCCATCCGTGGTTTTGCAGTTACGTTAACCATCGGATTACTAGCCAATCTTTTCACTTCCGTTTTTGTCTCCCGTGTGATATTTGATTATGTCCTTTCCAGGCGGGAGAAAGGTGCGGAGCTCAGTATCTAAGCTCGACGCCCCGGTTTGCGGGGCACCGGCAGGCCCGATGGCCGGGGCCAGATGATATACGAAACGCCACTGGAAAATTAGGGAACTTCGGGTTGGCGTTCGGTGTCAAAAAGAGAGTAGAGGTACGGGATTAAGTCATGGAGTTCTTTCGCGAGCCAAAAATCGACTGGATGGGAATTAAGTGGTACTTGATCGCCTTATCTCTGGCGCTAGCCAGCGCCGGAATCATTTCCATGGTGGTTAAGAAGGGTCTTGCTTACGGGATTGACTTCCGGGGCGGAACCGCCATCGAGGTGCAGTTTGCCAAGGCCCCGAATTTGGATACCATCCGGCATGAGCTTGACCGCCAGGGTCTGCACGGTGCAAACCTCTCCACTTACGGCCCGGCCAGCAACCACGAGGTGATGATCGGGCTGGACCTCAAGACGACCGCCTCTGCCCAAGCTCTGGACGAAGGCAAGCGTGCCATCATAGCGGCGTTGTCCGGAGTGGCAGGTCAAAGTGAGACGGGGAAACCGGATTTTAATAACTCCAGCCCCCAGGTCCTCACGGATCACCTCGTGGCGGCAGATCCCCTGGGGCTGGCTTCGAAAGGTTTCGACGCCGCCAACAAGTCTTACCGGGATTTGGCCGATGCTATCATTAGTTTCAAGAACGCCCCGCCGAGGGATGGGCTTATTTCGGACTTCCAGGAACTGAGTCCGGTCCCGAGTGTAAATGCGGGAGTACTTGCCACGCTCAGAAACGACTTCGGTCTATCCAATTTCGCGATCAAGCACACGAGCATCGTGGGCCCCAAGGTGGGCAAGGATCTTCGCCAGCAGGCCCTCTACGTCACCCTGGCGGGGTTGGGCGCGATGTTGATTTACATCTGGTTCCGCTTTGAGCTATCATACGGCGTCGCCGCGGTGGTCGCCACATTTCATGATGTCACGATTACGCTCGGTTTCTTTTCCTTGCTCAATAAGGAGATCACTCTAACGGTGATCGCGGCCCTGTTGACGCTGGTCGGCTATTCCATGAACGATACGATTGTGGTCTTCGATCGAATCAGGGAAAACGTGCGGCTGAACAAGCGAGAGAACTTTGTAGACCTTGTCAACCGCAGCATCAACCAGACCCTGAGCCGGACGATTTTGACCTCAGGCTTGACCTTCCTTGCCGTGCTGTCGTTGTACCTTTTCGGCGGGGAAGTTATTCACGGGTTTGCATTCACCCTGGTGGTCGGAGTGATCGTAGGCACTTACTCTTCGATATTCATCGCTAGTCCCATTGTGGTCTACTTTCAGAGAAGAATGATAGGAAGTGGAAGCGCAGCGACGGCGAAGTCCAAGAATTACCCCCGCGAGCCCAAAGATTACCGCGAGGCTGTATCAGTTCGACGGTAGCTGTTGTTTGGATTGTGGCCAGAGTCCCTGGCTGTGTCAAGAATCTTAGGAGGCGGAAGCCATGTTCGACGAGACTTTGCTTGAATCTTCTCCCTCTCGTGTGCCGGTCCTCAGTAGAAAGCACTGGTTGATCTCGCTAGGGATTGGCGTTGTGGTGTTTCTAGCTCTGTTTTTCGGGTTGCCCGTATTGTCATTTGGTGCGGACACGAAGGTTGTGGTGGCGCAAGCCATCATCGGCGCCGTGCTGGTAACGGCTTACTCGCTGATGTGTTGTTATGTGGCGTCGGATGCGCGTCGTCTTAACCTGGGTTGGGCCGCCTGGCTGGTGATCACGCTGCTCTTGAACATTGTCGGTTTCATCCTGTACTTGGTCTACTCTGCGATCAAGACCGACAACTGGAAGCGGGCAACGATTCCACTCGCTTACATGATTGAGATCGTCATTGTGGGCGTGTTGGTTCTGGTCCCCTTGATCTATACTGAGGCCCTGCCCTCCGCCCAGTTGATGACCTTCTTAGCGGCGCCGCCCCCTCCCCCACCCCCTCCACCTCCACCTGCTGCGGCGGTCCCGGTCAAGGTTATCAAGCGCGTCACTGTAGAAGACATCATGAAAGCCCCCACCGTGATCCCCAAAACAGTGAAGATCATCAAAGACGCTCCTGAGCCGGTGAACAACGCCGGCGCCGTGGGAGTGGTGGGCGGCGTGCCGGGCGGCATGCCTGGTGGCCAGATGGGCGGCGTGCTCGGCGGAGTGTTGGGCGGAGTGCTTTCCACTGCTTCTGCTCCTCCTCCTCCCCCACCACCCAAGGCAGCTACGCCGAAGCGAATTCGCGTGGGCGGCCAGGTGGAAAGCGCGAAGCTGATCTTTCAACCCAAGCCTGAATATCCCCAGTTGGCGAAGATGGCCCGCATCCAGGGGACCGTCCGCCTGGAGGCCGTGATCAGCAAAGACGGCACGATCCAGGACCTGAAAGTCGTGAGTGGACATCCCTTGCTGGTAAAAGCAGCCTTGGAGGCTGTGCAGCGCTGGCGCTACCAGCCGACCTTGCTGAATGGCGAGCCTGTCGAGGTTGTGACCGAGGTGGACGTCAACTTCACCTTGGCTGAATAGTTTGTGAACGAGGAAAATCTTCCAGGAGGATACAAAATAACATGAGTCTGTTAACCCTGAGCTTGTTGCTGTTTCAGGAAGGCGAGTCGTCGATTGGATTCGACCCCATCTCCATGTGGCGTTCGATGGCATGGCCGGCCCGGTCCGTGGTCATTTTGTTGTTGATCATGTCGTGCTGGTCGATCGGTGTAATGATTGACCGCTGGATTGCTTACAACGCGGCGCGCAAGCAATCGCGGCTTTTCGCTCCCGCAGTAGCGGGCGCCTTGAAGGACGGCAAGATTGACGAAGCGATCTCCATTGCCGAGCAAAACAAGCGGAGCCATCTGGCAAAAGTTGTGACGGCCGGTCTTCAAGAGTTCCAGGCGCACCAGGCTACCGCAGAGATTTCGGGCGAGACGATCGAAGCTTCCAAGCGAGCCCTTGAGCGGGCTGCGGCGATTGTGCATGCCGAACTCAAGCGCGGCGTCTCCTCCCTTGCCACCACCGGTTCCACGGCTCCCTTCGTCGGGCTGTTCGGCACCGTGCTGGGCATCATCAACGCGTTCCGCGGCATCGCCGGAGCGAAGTCCACAGGTCTGGCTGCTGTGGCAGGCGGTATTTCCGAAGCCCTCGTCACCACCGCTGTCGGTCTGTTTGTGGCTGTGCCTGCGGTCTGGGCTTACAACTACTTCGCCGGAAAAATCGAGTCTTTCGACGTGGAAATGGATAACTCCTCTTCCGAGTTGATTGACTACTTCATCAAGAGATCTTCGCGGGGGAAGAAATAATGGCAACCAAGCGGGATGCACCTGGAGCTGTTTCGGACATCAATGTGACGCCGCTGGTCGACGTGATGCTGGTGCTGCTGATCATCTTTATGGTGATCACTCCCATGTTGCAAAAAGGCGTCAGCGTCGACATGGCCCGTGTCAACAACCCGCGGGATATGCACGACGCGGACAAGGAAGACGCTACGGTCCTGGCGATAACCCGGGACGGCAAGATCTACCTGGGCTCGGACACCATCACCATTGACAAGATCACGGCTAAGGTCAAGGACCGCGTCGCCGACAAGCTCGACAAGACGGTTTTCATCAAGAGCGACGCCCGGGCCAAGTACGGAGATGTGGTCGCGGTCGTGGATGCAGTTCGGGCGGCAGGGGTCGATGCCGTCGGGCTTTTGGCCGATAAGGTCCAGAGCCGACGTGCTTCCGCCGCTGCGGCTGAAGCAACTCCGTAACGTCGAATCCAGTTCGTTAGAGAAGCAGGAGGGTAGCACTATGGCTATGGCCGTAGGGGGAAATAAGAAAGGTCCCATGGTGGACATGAACGTGACTCCGCTGATCGACGTCTTATTGGTGCTGCTCATCATCTTTATGGTGATCACGCCGTTGACGCCCAAGGGCTTGGACGCGATTGTGCCGCAGCCAGGTCCCAAGGACGCCAAAGTCGATCCGGAAGTCCTCGCCCATACCATTGTGGTGTCTATCGATGCCAGCCGTCAGGTGAAGATCAATCAGGACCCCGTCGACATCCGCGATCTTGGCTCGCGCCTCGAGGATATCTTCAAGATGCGAAGTGACCGTGTGATGTTCGTCAAGGGCGATCCCACGTTACCTTGGTCCGACGTGGCGGAAGTCATCGATATCTCGCATGGCGCGGGGTTAGATAAGATCGGCCTCATTACCAAGGCCTTGGAAGAAGGCCAATAGCCCCCCACCTATGCTCACGTCGAGGGAGGATTTCCAATGAAGGTATATAAGTTCTTCCTGCTGGGGGCAGTGTTGCTGTCGCTGCCATTCACCAGCGGATGCGAGAAACTCAGGGCGCGGGATCAGCTTAACAAGGGCGTTGCGGCCTTCCGCAATGCGCAGTTCCAGGCCGCAATCATGCATTTCAAGACTGCCGTTGGCTTGGACCCCTCCCTGTTAAATGCCAAGCTTTACCTTGCCACTGCGTACTTCAACCAGTACATCCCCAGCGGAGAATCGCCGGAAAACCTGAAAATCGCGCAACAAGCGGTCGATGCCTATGAGGATGTTTTAAAGGCAGATCCGAACAACGCTAATGCCATCGCGAGTATTGCTCAGATTTATTACTACCAGAAGAACTTTGACAAGGCCAAGGAGTACCAGCGGCGCCTGATGCAGGTCGACCCGAATAATCCCGTTCCCTATTACTGGATTGGCGTGCTGGATTGGGCAGTTGCCTTTCCGCGATCGCAGCAGATGCGTAAGGATCTGAAGATCGAATTTCCGAAGGACCCCAAAGACCCCGGCAGTCTGCCCCCATTTCCAGCCAAGGCCCGTGCAGAGTTAGAAGAAAAGAATGGCCCGCTGGTGAAGGAAGGCGTGGAGGTCTTGCAAAAAGCAATTCAGCTTAAGCCGAATGATTTCGAGACCATGGCTTACTTAAACCTGATGTATCGGCAAAAAGCTGATTTGGAGGCCGACGCATCGGCACGCGCGGCCGACCTGAAACTAGCTGAAGATTGGGTCGACAAAGCACTCGCCTTGAAGAAGGCTGGTGGATCGTAGCGCGCCAGCCAGTTCCGCTCCCTAAGCTATTCTTTGTCCGATCACACACCCCGGCCCTGCACGATGGGCCGGGGTGTACTCTTCCCCGCTGCAGCTCCCCCACCCGGTGAGTGCGTCCTACGGTTAATTCCTTAAACCGGTCCGATCAGTGATCTCCCCCCTCATTCGCGGCGGTACAGAATCTCCATCGCCCCCAGGTTGTGCCATTGCTACGAAGCCATGAAAATGCCGCTCCTTTTACCTGCTTGCAGGGGGATGGCTTGCCGTCCCCTAAAGAACGGGTCAGGGCAAGCCCTACCCCTACACGTTCTCAAAGCAGGACGACGTGCGTAGAGCTACCCTCTGTGCGAACCAGCGCCCGCCACTCCGGGTCACGAGGCGGACGAGAGTCTGCTTACTTGCTTGTGGAGAACCTGAAGACCGTGCTCTCGCGATAGGTCTCACCGGGCTTGAGGACGGTCGATGGAAAGCTCGGCTTGTTCGGAGAATCCGGGAAGTGCTGCGTCTCCAAGCAGAATGCGGAGCGGCGGCCGTATGTTTTGCCGCCCTTGCCGTGAATGCTGCCGTCCAGGAAATTGCCCGTATAGAATTGCAGCCCCGGTTGCGTCGTGAGCACCTCGAGCACGCGTCCCGACTCAGCATCGGTGACTCGGGCAGCCAGACTCAAGCCAGTGCCGGAGCGGTTCAAGACAAAATTGTGGTCATACCCTTTGCCGAACTTGATCTGTTCGTCGTCCGCATCAATCCGCGCCCCGATCAAGGCCGGCTTGCGGAAATCGAAAGGAGTATTCTCGACCTTGCGAAGCTCGCCCGTCGGAATCAGAGTGCCGTCGATGGGGGTGAAGCGGTCGGCGTTGATCATGATCTCGTGCTTCAAGTTGTCGCCGTTGCCTTCCCCGGCCAGATTGAAGTAAGAGTGGTTCGTGAGGTTCAGTACCGTGTCTTTGTCGGTCGTAGCAGTGTAATCGATTCTCAGCGCGTTATCGTCCGTGAGTGAGTAGACGACCTTCGCGCTCAGGTTGCCCGGGTAGCCCTCTTCGCCGTCCTTGCTAAGGTAAGTCAGCTCCAATGCGGGGTGCTCGCCGTGAATCTCGCGTGCAGTCCAAACCCGCTTGTCGAAGCCCCGTAAGCCGCCGTGCAGGCTGTTTGGGCCGTCGTTAGCAGGTAGTTTGTATTCCGCCCCATCCAACTTGAACCTGGCATTTCCGATGCGGTTTCCGTAACGCCCGATGAGCGCCCCAAAATAGGGCTCCTTGGCCAGGTAACCGTCGAGGTTATCAAAGCCTAGTACGACGTCGCCGGGTTTACCGTGGCGATCAGGCGCCAGGACTGAAACCACGATTCCGCCGTAATTCGTGATGGATACTCGCATTCCCTGGCTGTTGGTGAGAGTGTAGAGTTCAATGGTTCTTCCGTCTGCCATTTTCCCAAATCCCTTTTTGGTGATGCCGGAGTTGGGCTTATCCGCTGCGCCGCCTGCGGCGCCAACGATGGCGAGCATAAGAAGTACAGAGGAAGTCAAAGTAAGGTATGTCATGTTCTGCTCCTGAGAGATGAGACTTGCGTCCGCCGACTGTCATCCTGAGCGCAGCGAAGGATCTCCGCAGTTTCCCATGGCCCAACGATTTGCGACCAAATGCCGGGATCCTTCGCTGCGCTCAGGATAACAGGTTCCCGAGGCCTCCCGGCCTATGATGTTCAGTTCGTTCCCGCCTACGCCAGCCCCAGACTTAAGAGGACATAGGATCTCGGCGGGACCTGCAGCGCCATCTTTGAACCGGGCTGCGGAGGGTCAAGCGGCTTGGGAACCACCCGGTCCGGCGCGTCAAATCCATTTTCGGCCTTGAGATCGGAGCCCGTCAAGACCTGGCAAGTATTCACGCGCGTCGGCGTGGTCTCGTGCCAAACCAACTCGAGATCGCGTGCCTTCTCCAGGTCCCGGTTCAAGACGAAAAGACTGGCAGTCTTGTTCTCAACGTCGATTGTCCCGGCGACGTCAAGGTAGGGCACGGACATGCTTTCGTGGCTTCGCGCCGCAGGCCGTCCTGCAACGGCAACCTCGTAAGCCGGTGATGTCACTGCGAGTTCGAGCGCCTTACCACGGGCATATTGTGAAGCCCAGGCATAGGGGTAATAGATCGTTTGCCGGAACAGGCCGTTTTCGTTGGTCATAATCGGCGCAATCACGTTCACCAACTGCGCCAGGCACGCCACGCGTACGCGATCCGAACGGCGAATCAAGGTATTCAGCAGCCCACCCACCACCAGGGCGTCCTCAAGGTTGTAAATCTCCTCCAACAGGTGCGGCGCCACCTTCCTTTGGCCATCCACCGCGGTTCCGCTGCGCGCCCGGTACCACACGTTCCACTCGTCGAATGACAGCCACAGCGTCTTGTTGGACTTCATACGGCCCCCGACCAAGTCGCATACCGCCATAATCTCGTGGATCTGCCGGTCCATGTCGAGGTTCATGGCCAGATATCTGGCCGTGTTCCCGGCGGTGTCCTCGGCGTTGCCGAAATAGCGATGCAGTGAAATGGCGTCGACCTCGTCATAGCATTGTTCGAGTGTCTGCTGGTCCCACTCCAGGTAAGTCGGCATAAAAGGGCCGCTGGATCCGCAGGCGATCAGCTTGACCGAAGGGTCCATCTCCCGCATCTGGCGCGCGGCATCGCGCGCTTTAATGCCGTACTGAATGGCGGGAATGTGCCCGATCTGCCACGGTCCGTCCATCTCATTGCCGAGGCACCAGTACTTGATGTTGTGGGGCTTGTCGTACCCATGGGCGCGGCGCAAATCACTCCACCTGGTCCCCTTATCGACATTGCAATACTCGAGCAGCTCGACCGTTGTCTCAGGTGTGCCAGTGCCAAAATTGGTGCCGATGAGCGGCTCTGCACCCACGGCGTGGCACCATGTTACATACTCGTTGATGCCGAACTGGTTGGTCTCGATACTATCCCAGGCCCGGTCGAGCACCCGTGGACGGTCTTTCTTGGGCCCAACACCGTCAAGCCAGTTATACCCGGAAACAAAATTCCCTCCGGGATAACGAATTATCGGGACGCCTAGACCCTTGATCTCCTTCAAAACATCGGTGCGGAATCCGTTGGAATCAGCGAACTTCGAACCGGGCTCATAGATGCCTTCATAGACCGCACGGCCCAGGTGTTCGATGAAGGACCCGAAGATGTTTCTGTCCAGCGTCGAAATGCAACGGTCCGGATCGATGACCACGCGCGCCGGGCCGGTGCTCTCCTGCGCCGCCTCAGTAGAGTTCGCCAGCCAGGGAAATCGCGCGGCGAGTGAGGCGCCTGCTACCACGGTGCCGCTGAGAAACTGACGTCGGGAGAAGCAATTCATTTTGGCCTCCTTAGGCAGTGAAGGATCGCGATATTCCTTGTGGATCAGGTAAGTAGAAATGGAAGCTGTAAGCGCTTAAGCGCCGCATGTTAACTCAGCCCTGCCTCTGCTTCCAACCTCCCGGCGTGCAGAGTCGATTTCAGGAGTCGGGGGCAGCTTAATACGGGTGCGGGAAAGAAGTCAAGGGTGCTGAGTTGCAGAAGCCGGGCAGGTGTAAGCGTTTGCAAATTCACCGCCCTGTGTGGTAAACACTCTTCCAGAGGGATGGTGCTTGAGATGATGCTCAACTCAACCTCGAAGTCAGCCCTTGCTTTTATCGCTTCATTTGCCCTATTGGTTGTGCCGCTCGCGGGCAGAACCGGGGACCTTCAAAACTCGGCAACCGGGGGCGCTCGTTTGCTTCCTGCGGCATCGCGACTTCGGGAACTGCCTTTGACCGCTGTGCAGATCCAAGACCCTTTCTGGTCGCCCCGCCTGGAGGTCAATCGCACCCGAACCCTCGAGCACGTTTACAAGGAGCTGGAAGTGACGGGGTGCATCCGGAATTTCGATCTTGCCAGCGGCAAGGCGGAAGGCAAATTCGGCGGACCATGGTGGGCTGATTCGGACGTCTACAAGTGGATCGAAGGCGCCTCTTATATCCTCGCCCTTCACCCTGACGCTCAGCTCGAGTCCAAGGTGGACCAGTTGATTGCCAAGATCGCGGCAGCCCCGCAAAAAGATGGCTATCTGGACACCTATGTCCCACTGAACCTTCCGGACGCTGGGAGCACGGCTTGAAGGCCAATACATGCCCGAACTCCTGGGCGGCATAACGGTCATCAAGGGTCAGGGCCTCTTACGCCCGCTCGACGATTGGAAGAGCGTCCTCTACCGTCCGGCTCGCACCGCGAATACCAGTCCCCTTCCAATTACGGCCGTTCCTTACTGCATATGGGGAAATCGCGGGCTGGGGAAGATGGCCGTCTGGATCGATACAACGCCGTAGCGCCCGTCGATGTAGGGGGACGGCTTGCCGTCCCCTGTACACGCCGTTGGCGCGCGGGTAGGGCAAGCCCTACCCCTACGCCACTTTGGCAAGGATGTCCGATGGGAACTACCAATTTATCTGTATAAGCGAGACGGCGTGACGGGGAAGAGAGAAGGCAATTCGTAGCTCCCCCTGATTCGCCACCTTGTTCTCCTCCGGCGTGAGTTCTTGCAGGTTCCCTTGTGATAGCAGCCGGCGGTACTGCTCAGGTGTCGGCTGCTGCGGGGAGCCCATACCCTTCCACACCGCGTAGGCGTTGCTGTGGCCTTGGTCGATCCGGTAATGGCGGACCAGAGGCCGACTGGCAGCCGGCGGCAAGCCCGTGATAATCATCTCCACGTTAGCAGCGGGGACGGCTACGTCCTGGTCGTGATAGTTCCAGACGATCGCGGACAGCCGCCCTTTCTCGAGGGTGGCGATGCCGTTGATATCCGCCTGGCCTGAGACCCCCGATCGCAATACGGAATCTATCTCCAATGACGAATTGCTCCTCAGCGCAATGCGCTCGCTGCCCATCATTCCCAACATCCGGAAGACGTTTAGAACAGGTTTGTCGACGCCGTTGGTGGCCAGGGTGCGAAAGCCTTCAAAGTAAGGCTGGTTCTCGAATTCGAAGGCCCACGTCACCACGCCTGCCAGAGAGACTTGGCGCTCTGCGGCAAGTTCCAGTGTCCGGGCCAGCATCTCGGCGGTGTAGCAGGCGTAAAGCGGGCCGTTGCGGTAAGCATTCTGAGGAAACCGCCGCGCGGAGCAGGCTGCACAACCTTCCGGGTCAGACTCGCCGAGGATGACCGGCAGATCCTTGAACTGGGGGAAAGAGCGAATGATGCGGAACCCCTCGTCGATGGATTGCAGTTGCCGGTTGATTCCCATCACCACGTGGCCCTCCACGATCTTCGGGTCGCCCTTGGCGTGGAAGGTGACGAAATCGAGGGGAGCACCCTTCCCTCCCGTAGCGGAATTGATCCCGTTGGCGCAGTGTGCCAGGAATTGGCGGAGAAAATCCGCCGCGTGAGGATCTACCGGACCCGTGGAGTCCGGTCCACCGACGCGTGCCTGAGGGAGTGCGCGTTTCACGGCGTCGGTCGCGTAGTCGTAGAGCTTGAAATACTCATCGGGCGAGCCTTGCCAGTAGCCGATGTCAGGCTCATTCCAGACTTCCCAGTTCCAGGATTGGACTTGCTCCTTCCCGTAGCGCTCGATGGCATGCTGCACCCAGCGGTAGACCAGATCGGCCCACTGGTGATAATCGCCGGGCGGGTACGCCCAGCCCGTCCAGAGCGTTCCCTCTGGCCAGTGATGCCTGTACGGTTCAGGCCGGGCCGAAAGCGCCTGAGGCATGAAGCCAATTTCCACCAAGGGCTTTGCCTTTACCCGCATCAGCGCGTCGAAGATCTTGTCGAGGATCGTCCAATCGTAAATAGGGCGACCCGTTGCGTCTTTACTATAAACGTTGGTGGAACCCCACTTGAGGGCCGCCGTGCCATCGCCGGAAGTCAGCAGGTTGTGCATGCGAATCTGAACCGCTCTCGCGCTCAATTCGGAAAGCTCTGCCAGGAGTTTTTCCCCGTTGGGAGCGTACGTGTAGTTGGGTTCGTCGTACCCGAAGTAATCCCACACCGGCGCCAGGCGCTCACGCGGTCCTGAGGCATCGATCCGAATCACAGCTTCCTGCTGCGCCAAGGCTGGGCCGGCGAGCAAGACGAACGCCAAGCGCGCAGACTGTGGCGGCAGCGCAAAGGTGATTCACGAATCTAGCGCTGCTTGAGTTTAAGAACGTGATTGTCAAGTGGCCCTGGAGGCGAAGCGAAGCATCTGCGTTTAGTCTGCAGGGTTTGAAGGGCCAGACCTGAAGCCAAGATGCAGATTCCTCGACATACGCTCGGAACGACAGGGCTAAAGGCTTCCATTTCTTCAACACCTTACTCACTTACTCAGGAAGCTCGCTCCTTCTTTCAAACCAAGTCGATCTCCAGCTTAGTGAGCGATGCGGGTTTGAAGGTCCAGGCAAAGCTGGAACCCGTGACGCTGGCCGGCTTTGTTTCAGGCTCTACAGCATGCGGATTTTCAAAGTCATCGTGGGCGTGAATATCCGCTGACGCGAGGACTGTCACGTTACAGGAGCGGGCTGAAGCTCCGCGTAGGCTGACCTCCGCGGTCCGGGGCTCACTGACGTGCGGATTCACCACGGTGATGACCAGCGTTTTCCCGTGCAGCGAGGCCGATCCCGCCAGTCCCCAAAACGACTTGCCCGCTCCAAACGAAATGCTCGGCGCGTCGCTCACAAAGCGCAGCGACTGGCCGCCCTTGTGCGATTTGTACATATCGAAGGCGTGAAAGATAGTGGTTGCGGCGAAATGGTCCTCCAGCGCGAGAAAGGAGGTATGAATATTATTCACAAGTTGGGCGGCATTGCACATCGCGAGCTTGTCCGCGTGGCGATTGAAGATATCGAGGGTGATGCCGGTCACCAGGGCGTCGCGCATGCTGGGCACATAGCTGAAGAGGTAGCGGGGATCGATGGCCTTGCCGCGGTGCCAGGCGCCCCACTCGTCCACAACCATCTTGACCTTATGCTCAGCGTCGAATTCACCCATCGCGAGCCACTGCATGGTAAGCAGCGAGTCCATCAAGTCCGATTGCCACAGAAGCTGGTACCAATCGTCAACAGTGAAGTCGAGGGATAGGCCTTTGCCGGCCGTCCAGCAATAGTAGTGCAAAGACAGGCCGAAGATTCGGTTCAGCAGGTTCTTGTCCTTCGCCACCAACTCCTGAAACAGGCCGCGCGTCCAAGCCACTTGCGAGTCATCGATCGCCATGCCCGGCCCGGATGCCACGAAGCGCAGCTTCAAGCCGTAATCGGGAACCCAGGAGATGAATCGTCGGAACTCCACTGCGTATTGCTCAGGCCGGAAATCGCCGCCGCAACCCCACGATTCGTTACCGATGCCCCAGTAAGTCACGTTGTAGGGATCCTTGCTCCCGTCGGCGGCCCGGAGGTCGGCCAGGCTGGTGGAACCGGCCGGCGAGTTGCAATACTCCACCCACTGGTCGTAATCCGCCGGTGTCAGGCTACGCAAGTTTGCCGCGACGTAGGGCTCTGAGCCGCATAGCCGGCAGAAGCGCATGAACTCTGCCGTGCCGAAGGTGTTGGGTTCGTACTTCTGGGGGCCGTTTGGTGCATTCCAAAGTGACGGGACGTTGCACCAGAAATTGGTGCGGGCAGGGCGCTTGTCACGCGGCCCAACGCCGTCGCGCCAGTTATAGCTGTCGGCGAAGCAACCGCCGGGCCAGCGCACCACCGGCGCTTTGAGTTGCTGCATGTGGTCGATGAGGTCCTTACGAATTCCGCCCACGTTAGGGATCTTTGAGTTCTCGCCTACCCAGATGCCATCATAGATCACCCCGCCGATGTGCTCAGTGAAATGGCCGTGAATCTCGGGCGCGATGTTGCCGATGGGTTCGTCAATAAGCACTTCCACCAGTCCGTCCGCGGCGCGCGAACTCCTGGGCGCCACACCGGCTGCCGACGCGGCCAGGGTCATCGCAAGGAAGTCTCGTCTGTGCATGGGTCCGCCACCTCCAGAGAACCAATTTGGCTGTTCACGGGGAGCCTGTCTAGCCGACAGTTTGGCCTCTCCCGGTCCAACCTTTTGCCCTATGAGTCCTTGTGCTGGTTTTGCTCATTTCAGCGTCCGATTTGTGCAGATTTGTGCGCAAAACGAGCATCATTTGCACCACTCAAAAAAGTGATGTCCTTTGTTTTCAGGTACTTCTTAGCTTCGTTCCGACTGTTTTTGTATTTTCTCCCGCTCCTCGGGACTTCCCACAGCCGGACGATACGGTTCCCTCGCTCCAACTCTTCCGCTGCGACGTGTGGAGCGTCAAAAAGCCGGAATTCTGCGTTAAAAGCGCGCACTGGGCACTCAATTTGGGTTCGTTTTGAGTTCGTTTTGAGTTCGTTTTTCAGCCCTCTTCCTTTGTTTTCAAGTAGTTCTGCGAGTTCGTTCCCACTGTTTTTCATTTTTTGTATTTCCCCGCCTTGCCCTTTCGGCGGAGCCTTCCCACCAATCCTAGCGCGTCGGCGGTCTCCGGCGCCAGCCTACGACAATGTGTCCACAACATGACCACAATTATAGGCTATCACATTTCCCTGGTTTTGTCAAGTGGGTAACGCGGTAATGACTCCGTTTGATATGGCTCGGCCATTTTGGCCGCACTCAGCCCCGTAGGGGCTGGACATGAGTAGCCGGGGGCAACGCCCCCGGAAACGTGCCCCCCTCACCCCCTTTCCCCTCTCCCCGCTAGCGGGGAGAGGGGTGCCGGAGGCGGGGTGTGGGGCTGGGTCCGGGGGTTTCACCCCCGGCTACTCAAATTGCTCCCCTACGGGGAGCACCGGCAGCCCGCGCTGACTGCCTGCACGACCTCACCAAGGTCAATGGTTTCATTCTTGGCGCTTGCAGTTTGCCTGAGGCTCTCCATAATGGAATAAAATAGCCAATGTCTGCACGAGGAGGGAGGTGGAAGGAGTGACGGTTACGCTGCCGCCAGAACTGGAGATTGTGGTTGCCGAGAGGGCACGCGCCCGAGGGATTTCCGCCCAAGAGTACGTGGAACGGTTAGTTCGCGACGCTACCCAGCCGGCGCCGCTGCCTTCCTGGCCTGGTCGTGCGCTGAGCGACTTACACCGTGACCAACTCTACGAAGATGTCCGCTGACAGGACGGCGGTAGATGCCAACGTCCTGGTCCGTGCTCTCTATCGTGATAGTCCCCAGCATGCGGCCAGTCGTGCGTGGCTAGATCGCGCTCTCAGCATCCCTCAGTGACTCGCTGCAGTCAAGGCCGTCCTGGTCGGTTTGTGCGGCGATGGACGCGTTGAGCGCGAGGATGGACGCGCGGGCCGCACCTCGAAGCGCACGCCCTCCGCGCGTTGGAGGAAGGCAACGATTTCCGAAAAACTGCTCGTGGTCGGGTTTCCGTTGGGGCCGAACATATGGTGAAGCGTTTTCGCGTGAATGCCGGTCTCGGCGGCCAACTTGGGAAATCCGACGGTGGCATTGATGTAATCGCGCAGCAACTCCTTGCCCAGGGTCGCTTCGCCGGAGAGATAGGCTTCGAGGGCGTCGCTCAGCAGACCTTTTCGAAATGCCGAGTCTCGTCTCGCCCGCGCTTGGACCGTTTCCCTGAAATCTCTCGTCAAAGCCATCTTCATTCACCTTCCTTTTGCTCTTTCCTTCTCCGCTTGTAGTCTTCCCATCGTTCGATTGCAAGCTCGATGTCATTTGACTGGCGTTGTTTCGTTCCGCCGCCGAGAAGGATCACGATCACGTCATCCTCTTTGCCAAAATACACCCGGTATCCAGGGCCGAAATGTATCCTGCATTCGTAGACTCCGGCCCCGACGCTCTTGGCGTTTGACAAGTTTCCCAGCCCCACTCTGTAGAGAGCGGTTGTGACCTTCCGCGACGCCTCGGAATTGAGCTTGTCAAACCATTCGCGAAACGGGCTTCGACCAGGGCGGTCGTGATACTCGCGGATCTCGATCATCATCGTCATGGTAGCATATATGTTACCATTGGTAAAGAGCAAGAAGAAACGATGAAACGGTTCCTGGCACTATTTCTTCGAGTTATCCTCTCGTTGCACTCTTCCGTTCCATTTAGATATGATGCGGCCATGGACGAGAGCCAGTTTCGGCACCTACTGAAGTTGGGACTCGGGCGAGCAATCCTGTATGCCAAAGACCACGGCGTGCAGGGCTTCCGAAACCTGATTCTGGACGCGTGTCTGCATTGTTATGCCTATGACCCGCAGCAAGAAGGCACACGCGCGGACTACATGCTCGAACTGGTGGACCTCACGCCGGGAAAGGAGTTCTATCACGAAGCAGTTCTCAAGGCCTTACCTCGGAGCGGAGACGATTGGGATGCACTGCAGCGGTTTCGCTTTGCAGCCTGCCTGGCGTTCGACGGAGACGATCGCGCGAAGCAGGCGATGTATCAGAACTACAGGCCGGGACCGATAATGGCAGAAGGAATCGGCATTTACTTCATGCAGATGGACGAAATCAAGGGCTTCCTGTTTGCAGCCGAGAAGATCGGCGAGTTGATTATGGCCACGAACGAGAAGGTTGACTTGGGCTGGTTGATGGGTGTGGCTGGCGAGGACCTCGGTGAGCAGGAGGTTCGTGAGGCCTTGTGCAAAGCGGGAACGGAAAACCCTCGCATCGAAATGTATCGACTGGCAGTAGAGGCGAGCCGAAAGAGTTCTCACGAAAGATGGGGCACATCCCGTGCACTTATTAACGCCGGCTATAACGAGCTGAAGCCGAAGCTGCCAGGGATGACCTTCACCTGGGTTACTAGTTGGGGCGAACGAGCCAGCGCTGCCGACATCGAGCGGGCCGCGCAAGGGTTGGCCGCAGCGCGAGACCCCAAAGAACAGTACAGTCATCTAAGGATCTTCGGGCGTCGGCGTTTCCCACTCGATATCCACGTCCTCCTCAACTTGGTCGACGCGGAGCAGGAACGGGTGGGGTTCGCCGCGCTAAAGGCTCTCTCGCAGATCACGCATCCAGCGGTCAGAGAACTTGCATTCCGGCTCATAGAAACGCGGGCTAGGTGGAGGGGCGAGGCCATCGAGTTGCTAGCCCAGAACTTTAGTGATGGAGATCACGCCATCGCACTCCGCTGGTTTGAGGCGGAGGAAGATCTGGAAACGCGGCACGCCCTCGGCTTCGATTTGATCGACCTCTGGAAACGGTATCCGGACGAGAATACCGAAGTGCCTATGTTGCGCGCTCTGTACGAACAGGGGCCTTGCTCGTTTTGCCGCGGGAATGCAGTCCGTCGGTTGATTGAACGGGGAGCGCTGACAGAGCAACTCCGGTCGGAGTGTTCATTCGATGCAAACCATGACATCCGCGAACTAGTCATGCCATCGCCCACAACGGTTCCGCAGGGTTAGGTGGCCGCACGTGCGTTGGCGGACGGTAAGGTCTCCCCTGCTGTGCCGGCGCCAGCCAGCGCCACCTGAGACTATTGGCGGAAAAGATACCTGGAAGCTGTGAAGAAATCGTCTGTCATTCTGAGCGAAGCGAAGAATCTGCTTTTATCTTTTTGAAAACAAACAAATGCAGATTCTTCGCTTCGCTCAGAATGACAGGACTTAGTGATTTTTTCACACCTTCCTGACGCCATTTTCTTCCCATCGAGAAGTTCTTCATGCTGCTGCCGCAGCGTGGCGCAGCATCACTTTGGGCAGGGTTGGGATCACCAACCGTTGTCCCGGCTTGATCAGGTTGGGGTTTGCTCCGATGGTCTTGCGGTTGGCCTCATAGACCAGCGGCCATTTGTGCATGTTTCCGTAGTAGGTTTTTGCGATCTTGGAAAGCCAATCCCCGGGTTGCACCGTGTGGGTCTTGGTGGCCGGCTGTAGCTTGAGGGTTTTTGCCGCGACGGCCTCACGCACGTGCAGGGTCTCCACCGCGGTCTGCGCGTCCTGCGCCTTGACAGGCACTAGCGGCACGACCTGAAGGAGCAGGGTTTTCGCCATGATTTGAATCTCTGAGAGCCCTTGCGCGAGGTGCGAAGCCTGCGTGATGAGTGCGTTGGGAACGAAGATGGCTGTTGAGCTGCTCATGGAAGCGCCCGGAAAAGCCGCCCGAATGTCCGATGCGCTGGTGAGAATCCGGGAGAGTGCCGGGTCGCGAATGATCAGCCCCCCCATCCGGTCAATCGTGGCGTATAAACGGTGCCCGTATTGTCCGCCGTTGCCAAATCGCACGCTGAAGGTCACCACGCCCTTGCCCGCGCTGCGCAATGACTGGAACAGCGATTCAAACGTCCGTGCCGTGCCCGTGGCCCCCGGCAGCAGTTCGCTGGCCGGGACTCCCATCTGCTTCATCTCGGCCATCATCTTCACGTAGTCGCCGGCTTGGCGGCCCGAGCCCGCCACCTTGGCTAAATTGGCTCCGGCGTTGTTCGCAAGAGTTTCGAGCGTGATCAGAAAGCGCTGTCCGCTCAAACGCAACGCATTGGTTTGAGCGACCCAGGCGCAGGTATTGGCGTTCGACGCCTGCACGACTTTAAGCAGGCCGCCTACGCGCCCGGCCACGGCGCCCACCGCACCGACCAGGTTCAGCGCCCGCATGGCATCGTTGCCCACTCCTCTCCAGCCCCCTTGAATCAATACTCCGTTGCCCAGCCGTCCGATGTCGGTAAACCATTTGGCGAAGCGCATGACAGAAATCGCCGACGAGGCCAGCACCATCGAACCCAGGCTATAACCATGGTCTTCGACGTAGTAGTCTAAAAGCTTCTCGTCGTGCGCCACCAAGGCATCGTAAGAGTCCGCCAGGTCCCCGAGAACGGTCACGTTCTGTCCCATGGTTGCCTCCCTTTCCCGCCCACCAGAATGCTCAGCCGGAAGTTGCTTCCTGGATGGCTCGCCCTTTGCAGCGTCGATCTCCGATCGACGAAGGCGGTCGGAGACCGCCCCTACAGCCAATGCTCTGGAAAGTCAGCGGCTCTCTTTCCGGCTCCAGAGAATAGTGATCCTATGCCCGAAAACGTTTCACGCTGGTTAAGAGTTCTTTTTAGGGCGTCAACTAATCCCGCCGGGCCGGCGCAGACTTCGCCTACTGAAGTCTGCGGTTTCACGTAGCGAAACTCTGGGAGATGGCCGATGCCGAAGTGAGGTTCGTTGTCGCGAACCCCGCAGACATCTAGAACAGGATGCGCGAGCCGCGTTTTTCGTGCCCTGCAAGGGCACAAGATAGTAGCCGGGGGCAACGCCCCCGGAAAACGCGACGTTTAATCCTCGACCCTGCAAGGGTCGACTCCCGCTAATATCGCGCAGGTCGTGCGTTCCGCAGATGTGAGTGATGCGACCGTTTCAGGGTCGGACGGTGTGGGGGTCACTTATTCCGGGGGCGTTGCCCCCGGCTACTTTATCTATCCCCTGCGGGGATCAAGGACGGACGGCGCCTCAAATTCGCGAACTCCTGGAGGCGAATCGCCCAGGGCGGCCTGCTCAATGCACCACAGCCGGCTTCGATCCGCCAATCTGCTTGAGAGTGGAGGCCAGGTTCTCTTGCGCTTCGTGATACTGGGGATTGAGCTTGAGGGCTTGCTGAAACGTGATGACAGCTCTCTCGGCTTCGCCCTTTCGAGCCAGAGCTACTCCCAGGTAGTTGTAGGCCTCGGGCCAGGAGGGACGCAGGCGGATGGCCTCCTCGAACTCGTGGATCGATGCGGCCAGGTCGGCATCAAGTGCCAGACTTTTCCGCCCAGTCTTCGCAGCATTCGGGAAGTCGCCTTTTTGTTGGAAAGCGGTGGCCGCCTGCGTAAAGACGTACGACAGCAGTTCGCTACTCGGAAAGGTCTGGGCGAATTCCATCGCCATTCGGCGTCTTCCTTGCGCCCAGTGGGATCAAGTAGACCGTTGGATATCGGCTGGCATAATACTGCATCTCGACCTGAGCGCTGGCCGGCTGATACCCCTCAGCAGTGACGATGATCTGATAGGCCTTGTCGGTCAGATCCTGGAATGTGAATGTGCCCGTTGCGCCCACCATCTGCTGAGCGACGACGACATTTTCCGCCACCTCCAGCTTTACGGTGATGCCCGAGGGGAGAGGCCCGCCGTTGGTCACGCGAACCTGCCCTTGAATCGAGTTGTCGCTCCCACGGCAGTCTCCCGGAGTAGTTAGGAGCAGGGCCGCCCCTAGAAAAGGCAGGATCAGAAAGTGCGTCCTTCCTTGCAGCCGCGTCAAATGACCCTGCATCCCAACCTCGCTCGGGCTCTTTGTCGCCCATCCACGGCAAGACCAGTCTATTCTACAACATGCAGAGCGGGTGGAAAAGCATGAAGGGGGAAGCGAAATAGTTGCAAGCGCTTACAATATCGAGCCACCACGTCCCAATAGTCTGCGAGACCTCTCGTGGCGGGGACTACCCTTAATCTGGACACCCGTTCCGCGCAAATCCAGCGCTTGCCCTCAAGCTGGCATCTGCCGAGGCAGAGGTCGGCGCCACAGTCAAATCAGGACACTGCCGAATATAGTGCTTGCCTAAAGCTGGCCTGAGTGGTATGTTAGTCGTCCAAGCCTCTTGTTTGCTAGAGACGGCTCCCAGTGTGCTCCGCAAGTCGTATTCAAACGGAAGGTTCGCAAAACTCCAATTGAAAGCGCTTGCACCTTCGATCCCGTTGCTAAGCTTGCTTGCGAATAGAAGTAAATCTTTGGCCGCTACGCTGCGAAAGTCTGGCGAGCCACCTCGTGTCGCATTTCTAATCGCTGATTTCCAACATTCGCACGGCTTCACGGGAACTGAGGGTCTCTGCAATAGAATCACGTGGATCGTTTCAGCACCGATTAGCTTAGTCGGCGGCAGTTTATCTTCACGGAACCGACAATGACACTTTTCGAAGTTGCCAAGCATGCGAAGGTTTCGACGGCAACGGTATCCCGCGTCCTGAACGACACCGGCCCGATCAAAGCTTCGACACGACTGCGGGTGTTGAAAGCGATCGAGAAGTGCAGGTACTACCCCAACAGCAACGCGCGGGCTTTGGCCGGCCGCAAGAGTCGGACCTTGGGGATGGTGGTTTCGAATCTTGAGAATCCGTTCTTTGTGGACATCTTTCGCGCGCTCGAAGACGAGTCGAACCGTCACGGGTATGAGGTCGCGGTGGCGAACACGAACTACATTGCGCGGCGGCTGGTCGCGCAAGTCCACCTGATGATCGAACGACGTGTCGCGGGACTGGCGGTGGTCGTTTCCGAAATGGAGCCGGCCCTGCTTCGGGAGCTGAGAGAACTAAACCTTCCGGTGGTGCTCTTTGACGTGGGCGAGGCAGGGGGCTGCATCTCCAGGATCAAGGTGAATTACCCAAGCGGGATGAGGAAGGTCGTCACTTACCTACACTCTCTCGGGCATCGCAGGATGGCATTCATCGGCCACCACGCGGGTTTGCAGCCTCTGCAAGAGCGGCAGAAAGCGTTCCTGGAGACGATGAAACTCTATGCGGGTGAGGTCGAGTTCGTGACGGCCACAGGACGGGACGGCACGGAGGGAGGCAGGCAAGCGGTTCGCACCCTCCTGGCTTCAGGTGCGAAGCCCACGGCGATCGTCTGCACCAACGATTTTATGGCCATCGGAGTGATGAAGGGTCTTCGAGAACTGGGCTTAAAGATCCCCGGTGACGTTTCAGTGACGGGTCACGACAACATCAATCTGTCGGATTTCCTGGCGCCCACGCTGACCACCCTTGACGTCCCCCGCGATCGAATCGGCCGGCTCGCCTTCCGCACGCTGGTTCCGGAGTCAGGCGAATCCGTCGGCCCTGGCAACGAGCTTTTGATCGAGCCCCAACTCCTTGTGCGCGATTCCACCGCTCTCGCGCCAGGGGACAATCTTGAAGTAGCGCAATCCGGCTGACATCGGTCACCGTTTTACGGTCACTTCGAGTTCTCGCTTTGACGTGACTTATCGTAAGGAGGCTTTCCATGGCAACGACATTAGGTGTCATCGTCGGCAATCGCGGTTTCTTTCCTGCGGTTCTGGCCCGCGACGGACGGGAAGAGATTCTGCGCACCCTCGAGCAGCAAGGTTACAAGAGCATCTGTCTCACTTCCGAAGAGACGAAGTACGGCTCGGTCGAGACTCTTCAGGACGCGCGCAAGTGCGCGGACTTGTTCAAGCGGCACGCCGGCGAGATTGACGGCATTCTGGTCACCCTGCCCAATTTCGGCGACGAGCGCGGCGTGGCGAACTCGATTCGCATGTCGGGGCTGGACGTTCCGGTGCTGATCCATGCCTTCCCGGATGATCCCGGCAAAATGCTGGCAAGCTCGCGCCGCGACAGCTTTTGCGGGAAGATGTCGGTGTGCAACAACCTGTGGCAATACGGAATTCGCTACTCGCTCACTTCGTTGCACACGGAAGCGCCCTCGACCCCGGTCTTTGCGGATGATCTGAGAGCTTTTGCCGCGACTTGCCGGATTGTGAAGGGCCTCAAAAACGTCCGCGTGGGGGTGATTGGGGCGCGACCGGCGGCCTTCAACACCGTGCGTTTCAGCGAGAAGCTGATGGAGAACCACGGCATCAGCGTGGAGACGCTGGACCTCTCGGAAGTGCTAGGCCGCATTCAGCGGTTGAAGGATGATGACGAAAAGGTGCGTGGCGAAGATCGCCTCCATTCAAGGCTATGTACTCGACGCAAACGGTGCCTTCGGCATCGCTCGTGAAGATGGCAAAGTTCGGCCTGGTGGTGGACGAGTGGATGAACGCCAACGAGTTGGTGGGTTCCTCGGTGCAGTGCTGGACGGCGATGGAAGAGTTCTTCGGGGTGGTGCCCTGCACGCTGATGAGCATGATGTCCAACAACCTGATGCCCAGCGCCTGCGAGACGGATATGATCGGCATGATCTCGATGTATATTCTGCAGTTGGCGGCGGGCGAACCGAGCGCCATCGTGGACTGGAACAACAACTACGGCGAAGACCCCGACAAGGCCGTGATCTTCCACTGCTCGAACCTGCCCAAGCACTTCTTTGAAGACGTGAAGATGGATTTCCAGGAAATCATCGCCGGCTCAGTGGGCAAGAACAACACCTACGGGACGATAGTAGGGAAATTGAAGAGCGGTCCGCTCACCTATTGCCGGGTGTCGACGGACGACCTGCAGGGGAAGCTACGCGCCTACATGGGGGAGGGCGAAATCACCGGCGACCGACCGCAGAGTTTCGGCGGTTACGGGGTGGTGAGGATTCCGCAAATGCAAAAGCTGTTGAAACACATCTGCAAGCACGGCTACGAGCACCACGTGGCCGTCAATCGCAGCCACTACGGCGCCGCCGTCGCCGAAGCCCTGAGCAATTACAAAGGCTGGGACACCTACCACCACGACGCCGAGGGCTGCTGAGAGAAGATTGAGGCGAACGCCGAACTGCCTTCGCTCCTTGGATAATCAAACTTGAGGCGCTTCGGGCCCGCACGAAATTCCCGTCCCTAGAAAGTTCGCCAATATAGAATTCGACACCACAAAATGCCGTTTTTGCCTCTAGCGCCCGTTGCGGCAAGACCACACTGAATGCTAGAATTCCTCTTGCCGCTCAGGGTACGGAAGAAATAAACAGAGAGGTTTGCCCGCATCAGCCATGGACCAGGCTCCGCGCACGAGCGCATGCCCTTGCACTCTGCCATACGCAAGAGCTAGGTAAAATCTGCCATGGCGGCGAAGAATTTCGGCGAACGGATGGCCCGCAGGGCAGGCACATCCGATCGCCGCGCGGTGCACTCTATCCAAAACACCAAGACCAAACGGCGCACTGGAACCTGATATGCAACCCGAACGCTGGCAACGAGTGCAGGAACTCTTCCACCACGCCGCCGATCTTCCGCGTTCGGAGCAGCTGTCTTTCCTCAGCCAAGCCTGTGGCGATGACTCGGAGATCCGCTCGACCGTGCTGGCGATGATCGAGCAGGACTCGAAGAGTTTTGGACTACTCGATCGCGATGTGTCCGACCTCGCCGCGGACCTCATGCAGGCTGACACCACCCAGCCGAGGGAATTCGGTCCTTATCGAATCAAGAGCGTCCTGGGAGAAGGCGGGATGGGGGTCGTTTATCTGGCCGAGCGGCGGGACCTGGGGAACCTGGTGGCCATCAAAATCCTGCGCGACGCGTGGCTGTCTCCTTCCCGGCTCAAGCGCTTTGAAGCCGAGCGGCGCACCCTGGCGCAACTCAATCATCCCTCCATCGCCCCCCTCTACGATGCCGCGACCTTACCCGATGGAACGCCCTGGTTCGCAATGGAATACGTTCAAGGCCTCGCCCTGAACAAATACTGCGAGATCCACAAGTGTTCGATCGAGGACCGCCTGAAACTGGTCCGCTCCGTTTGCGAAGCGGTGCAATACGCCCACGATCGCGGCGTCATTCATCGCGATCTTAAACCCTCGAATATTCTGGTCAAGGAGGATGGCGCGCTGCGCCTGCTCGATTTTGGAATCGCCAAGCAGCTCGATACAGACGGGCGGCCGGCCGACCACACCCGGACGGATCTGCGTCCCATGACTCCCGCCTACGCGGCTCCGGAGCAGCTTCGCGGCGGCGCCGCGGGGGCCGAAAGCGACGTGTATTCCCTCGGCGTCATTTTGTACGAATTGTTAACCGGATGCCTGCCCTTCGATGTTTCGCAAAAATCGCCGCCCGAGGCGGCTGCTTTCGTAACCACACAGGAACCGATGAAGCCGTCGCTGGTGGCTCGCCGCGGCGGAACGCGCACAGGGTCGTGGATCGATTTGGATGTGCTTTGCCTGAAAGCGATGCAGAAAGATCCCGCGCAGCGGTATCGATCTGCGCAGGCGCTGATCGACGACCTCGATCATTATTTAAGACACGAACCGCTGAACGCCCGTCCCGATTCGCCGTTATACACGTTGGTGAAATTTCTGCGGCGAAACTGGCGATCCGTGGCAACCGGAGCGGCGATGCTGGCGAGCATCGGGATCGCGATCGCGCTGACCATGAGCCGCGGCCCTAAGGGAATCGCCGAGTCCGTGCCGCATACCGTGGCGGTGATTCCCTTCGAGAATGCGGGAACCGACTCGCGGCTCGATTTTCTCAAATGGGGGATTGCTGATGAAATCTCCGCCACCCTGGGGTATGCGCGTTTGCTGACCGTACGGCCGCCCGAACAAACTCATAAATACAGCGGATCGAATTCTGACCTCGCCAAGACAGGGCGCGAGCTGCGAGTGGCGCGCCTGATCAGCGGACATTTTCTTCAAGCGGGTGACCAACTCCAAATCACTTTGCGAATGACCGATGTCGAGAAGGATGGTCTGCTGTGGGAGGACGTTTTCGATATTCCGGCCGGGAACATGATCGCGATGCAGGCGCAGATCGCGGCCAAGACGCGCCGCGGTCTGGCCCCGCTGCTGGGCGCGCCGGGATTTATCACCGAAACGCGTCCGAAACCAACCAATGAAGAAGCCTACAAGCTTGTGCTGGAAGCCCGCTCGATTACGGCCGAGGCCGATCCCAAACTCAACCGGCGCGCCATCGAAATGTTGAAACGAGCGGTCGAGCTCGACCCGGCTTACGCTCAGGCTTGGGAAGATCTCTCGGCAAGGTACGTGGCGGACGTTTGGATTAGGAACGGCGGCCAGCCCGCGATCGAGGGTTGGTGGGATGCAGGCGAGCGGGCCGCCCAGCTCGATCCGGACAACGTAATTTTCCGTGCCGCCTTCCTGTACATGCAGGGATCAATGGGAAAGCAAGCCGATCGCCGCGGAATCAGCCGCGGTGAGGCGTATCGCCGCCTGGAAGAGTTGATTCGCCTCCGGCCGGATAGCGCCCGGCTGCACTTTGACGCAAGCTGGATGCTGCGTGATGCCGGCCTGCTGGAAGAGTCGGCGCGCGAATGTGAAACGTCGGTGCTGATCGACGCGCAGGATGCCGGCGCCCGGAGCTGCGGAGTCACGTTCATGCTGCTGGGGAATTACTCGCGCGCCATGGATTTTCTGCGCCTGGATCCCGCCAACCTGATGAAGGCGGTGTCGATCGATTTGCTGCTGCACCAAGGAAAGGCAAGAGAGGCCCTCAAGATCTGGCCGGATCCCACACCGCAGTGGGGCGCCTATCGGGTGCTGCTGGCATACTTGCAACATCGTCCCTCCGCGGAGATCGCAAGGCTCGCGCGCTCCGTTCAGCCTGACTCCGATCCGGAAATGAACTATTTTTCCGCCGCGCACCTGGCGTATGCCGGTGAGCCGGATGCTGCGCTTCCCTTGCTGAAACAAGCCGTTGACGATGGGTACTGCTCCTATCCGTCGATGGATTCCGATTCCCTTTTGGCGCGGGCGCGCTCCCGGTCCGGATTTCAAGAAATCCGCTCGGCCGGAATGGCGTGCCGGGATGCATTTCTAGCCCAAGCGGCCGGCAAAGGGTCTCCTTAGTGGAATCGTTGCATCAGGGCGGCGATGGCCTTCAGATAAATGCGTTCCGCCTGGGGATCGAAGTGGGTAGAAGCCACTTCATACCCGCCTTCAGCGAAGGCCTTTTGTTCCGGGAAATAGCCGACATAGCCGTTGGTGTATCCCATCAAGTGCGCGAAGGTGGCCGGCGAAGCCCCTTTAACCTGTTTCCCGATGTTGCTGAACAATTCGCCCGGGAACGTCGTCCACATCAGGTCGCCGATACGAATGATGGTGGTAGGGACCGTAATGGCAGTGGCTGCGAAATCCTGAAATAGCTCGCGATAATTCCGCGGCAGAAGAATGTCGGCGGTTTCCAGCTGAACGCGGGGGCTGGGACCGGATTCCGGTGACAGGCCTCGATAGACTCGGGACACCTCGCGCCCGATCTCTTCGCCTAGTGCCCAGGTGGCCTCGATGTTATCCGGGTTGCCATCCAGGCCGCCCACGACGCGCGGGTTAATATCTCCCGCAGCCCCCTGCAGGTAGATCGAGCCCAGACCGGGGAACTGCTTCTCAACATACTCCTGCATGCGGCCCATCCACTCGCCGGAGATTTTGCTGTTGCGTCCCCCCAGCGAAGTTCCGTGGCAGGCGTAGTGAATCATGATGGCCAGAGGGGCGCCCGAAGCCTTATCCACGCGCACGATTTGCACCGCATCGTCGATGGGACCCTGAGGGTTCGCGCCCAGCCGCACGACGCCGCCGAATTCGTGAATCATGGCTGGATGATCGGTCTTGTGCTTGCCGAAGGATTGGCTGGCGTCGTTCTCATCGAAGGTCAGGGTCGAGTCCGAATCGGCCGGCCGCGCCTGGCGGCGGTTCATAGCGATCCGCGAGTGCCCGGCGCCCGCGGCGATGCGCACAGGCTGCAGGTTGGCAACAGCTTGTTGCGCGGCTTTTATCACGCCATCTCCGAACTGGCGGTCCCAGTCGATCTTTGGCTCGGCATTTGGCGAAGGCGCGGAATGGTTATGAACGTCGCCCAACAGAACGTTCGCTTCCGGAATACCTGTGGCGTCAGCGATTCGGCGGCGGAAAAGATCGTGCCCCTGAATCATGATCACGTCTGCAACCACAAAAGCCACGCGAACGCCCGAGGCGTCAAAGACCAAGGCGCGGACGTACAGACGGTCGTGCCCGTGAACGCCGTTCGAAGGCTCGCCGCGCAAGTCATACCCGCCCATGAATACGGGCACGGAAGGAGTGACGTTGACTTTCGCATACCCGGCGCGCAGTTCCTGTGCACGGCTGTCAACTGAAGCGAACAGCAGCGGCAGCACAAGAAGCATTGCGCCTCCAACGGTCCTCCATACCAGTCCGACGATGGGTTCTCGCATTTGTATCCTTTCCTTGGGACTTCGGTCTTGCCAGCGGAGAGAGTTTACCACGAAATCCAGGGGTGGGCGCCGCGCGATGCGGAAGGGATCCGAGGCCGTGGGGGAATCGCCAGAGGCTCTCGCACCGCGGAGGCGCAGAGGCGCGGAGGATCGAAGCCAGATAGCCTTGGCTGTGTGACTTAGCGACTCTGCGTTTCGTGGGCCAAAATCGACTGTAACCGTCGTCTCTAATAAATCACTCGCCCAGCGGGATACGGGACTTGTTCTGAGCGAGCCACTGTTCGAAGCTTTGCAGCGCCGGGTTGAGGGCCCGGGCGGTCTCGGGGTTGCGCGCGCCACAGAAGTACTCGTTGAAATCGCACTTGAACTGGAACATGTTCCCCAAGTCATCGGCTCCGGGGAACCCGAAGCTGCGGTAGACCGCGTGGGGCACGGCGTTGTAACCAACCTCCTGCCCCAGCGCCTTGCTGAAGGCTGCGGCCATCTGCGCGCCCGTCAAATGCTCTCCGGCAATGCCGACCGTCTTGCCGATCAGTTCGTGTCCGCGCTTGAAGACGCCGTAGGCGCACCGGCCGATGTCTTCGGCGGCGATGGCGGGCAAGCTTCTTGTCCTCCATCGGCAACGTCAAAGCCAGTTTGCCGTCCGGGCCTTTCTTGGGGCCCATGCCGAAGTAAATGAAGTTGTCCCAATAGAACGAAGTCAGCAAGAACGTTACAGGCAGCCCAAGATCGGTGAAGATCTTTTCAGCCTCGCCCTTTGCGTCAAAGTGCGGCACTTTGTACTTACCCTGGAGTGTCGGCATGCGGTCGTCGCTGAGGGGAACCCACTTGCGCGTGTCCTCGAGCGTCGACCAGATCACGTGCTGGATTGCGGCGTGCTCGGCCGCCTGAGCCATGTTGGCGGCTTCAGCCAACTCTTTCTCGGGCGAGAAATGCTCCCAGAAGAATGTGACGCAGAATGCACCGTAGGCGCCCTGAAACGCCTTTTCGAGGCTCGCAAGGTCGTCGACGTTGGCGGCGACAACCTCCGCGCCCATTTCTGCCAGCTTCTTTGCCTTGCTGGAGTTGACGTCTCGCACAAGAGCCCGCACCGCAAAGCCGCCTTGTGGGTCGTTCAGGACGGCGCGAACTAAGCCGCCCCCCTGCGCGCCGGTGGCCCCTACTACCGCGATAGTTTTTTTCGTAGCCATATGATCCTCATCGTGGATTTAGTAAGCCGAATTACCGGATGACCGCAAAAAATCGTGGCGGGTTTGAACGCGCCATTTTGCGCGCTCTTCGAGACCAACCGGACGCTTGCCTTACAGTAATTAGCTTTCGAGATGTCCCAGAAGGATTGCCCTACAGCCTACATAATTGATTAAGCCATTGCCGTGGCGGGAAGTCAAGTAGCCCGGCGACCGGTATTTCGCCTTTCATTCCAAGGCAACACACGCTAAGCTTGGTGCTTCCAAAAGTCTGTAATGACATTTCTGAAAACGGAGGGTGACTTATGCTCAAGCGAGGAGTGTGGCGCCGGCTCGTGTGCGGAATGGCCATGGCGTTCCTGGCGGGCAGTCAATCGTTCGGCCAAAGCACCGTGACCTCAACCCAGCAGGATCAGAAAGATCTGGCGGTGACGGTTTACAACTCCAACGTGGCGCTGGTGCGGGATGTGCGCAGGCTGCGGCTGCCCGCGGGAACACTGGACCTGCGTTACATGGACATCGCGGCCGAGGTGAACCCGGCGACAGTCCACATCGTCTCGCTCACCGCTCCAAAGGACCTGAACGTTCTCGAGCAGAACTACGAGTACGACCTGCTGAGTCCTCTAAAACTTCTCCAGAAATACGTGGGAAAAGAATTGACCCTGGTGCGGACAGTGACGGAGAACAATTCGACCAAGGAAGTTCCCCTAAAAGCAACCCTGCTTGCGCTGAACGACGGGCCGGTGTGGAAAGTGGGAAATGAAATCGTCACCGGAATAGGGACTGACCGGTATATCTTCCCCGACCTCCCCGAAAACCTGTACAGCAAGCCGACCTTGATCTGGTTGCTGGAAAATGCGCGGGCCGGGGAGCAGACGGTGGAAGCCTCCTACTTGACCAACCAGGTGAATTGGACCGCCGACTACGTGCTCACGATCGGCGCAAATCAAAAGGGGGCGGATCTGAACGGTTGGGTGACGGTCATCAATAATAGCGGGACGGCATTTCGGAACACGCAACTGCAGCTTGTCGCGGGCGAAGTCCACAGGGTTTCCGAAGCGGCGCCTTCGACGCCCCGGCCCATGATGATGAAGGCCGCCGTAGCTGGGGCGGCCCAGTTTGCCCAGGAACCCATTTCCGAGTATCACCTCTATTCGCTCGAGCGCCGCACCAACCTCCAGGACAAAGAAACCAAGCAGATCAGCCTGCTTGCAGCCACCGGCGTCGGCTTCAGCAAGGTTTTCGAAGTGGACGGGCAGCAATACTACTACCACAACGCCCAGAACCCCGGTGCGCCCGTCAAGGAACCGGTCCAAGTTCACATCAAGTTCAAGAACTCGCAGGAGAATGCTCTTGGCATCCCCCTGCCGGCCGGCACCGTGCGTGTTTATCAGGGCGACTCGAAGGGTCGCGTACAGTTTATCGGCGAAGACCGCATCGGCCACACGCCCAAAGACGAGACGCTCGATCTTCACATCGGGAATGCTTTTGATGTGGTCGCGGAAAGAAAGCAGACGGACTTCAAGTCTTTTGGCCGGGCCTTCGAATTCGCCTTTGAGATTTCACTGCGCAATCACAAACCAGACCCCATTACGGTGGTCGTTAATGAGCCCATCGGCGGCGACTGGACGATGCTCGACTCGAACTACAAATATGAAAAGACCGCAGCGTTTGCGGCGCAATTCCAAGTGCCCGTGGCGGCGAACGCGGAGTCTGTACTCAAGTACCGGGTACGCGTGCAGTGGTAAACCTCGTGCTGAGAGCGAGTCAGTTGTCCGTGGTAGGTTGTGTGGCAATCATCCGGGCGAGAGAGTGGGGAGAAGACTGAATTTTGAGTTGCCATGACTTGCTACAGGCTCCGCGAGGGGCGGTCAAGCTTTGTCAAGGCGCAGACTTGAACTCGGCCCCCGGGCGCTTCACGAGTTGACACGTGGGAGGCATCGTCAGTTAGCGCGGATTCGGGGTCCAACTCGCAGTGGGCGCTGGGGTGGCTTATCAGTTGCGCAACCCAGGATATCGCCCGGACATAGACCATGACCCTTCTTGCTGCTCCGCAGCTGCGCGGGTTGGCGCGGGAAAAGTCGACGGCCGTGCAATCCACTCCCCGAAACTACTGGAAACTAAGAAAAGGGTGGCCGAAAAAAGAACCACAACCGGTAACGGTAGTCTGGCCTTTTTCATAAGACCCTTACCTCCTTGCAAAGGCGACTTTTGCCCTCGAGCGCCCCTACTTCCAGATTTCCTGGTCAAAAGTTTAGACGTTCGACGCCGATTTTGGTCACCAATGCTGGAGAGTTTCAAATCCCTGAAGTTTATTGGATGTCAGGTCAGTCACCCGGGTTGTGTTGAGGGAATCATGCAGAAGTGGCAGGAAACGCAATGCCCAAGATACCTTGAAAGTACCCTAGAGCACTAACATACAGTCCCCGTAGCTGTAAAACCGGTAGCGCTCCTGGACTGCGTGATGGTAGGCGCGGAGTGTAAGGTCGCGGCCCGCCCATGCGGAGACCAGCATGAGGAGCGTGGATTTGGGAAGGTGAAAGTTAGTGAGCAGCCCGCGAATCACTCGAAATTTGAATCCCGGATAAACGAAAAGATTAGTTTCCCCTCTTCCGGGTTCGATTTTCCCGTCGTGTTCGCCCCCCACATGTTCGAGTGTGCGGAGGCTTGTAGTGCCCACGGCAAGGATGCGCCGGCCTTCCTCGAGCGCCGTGTTCAGGGCGACGGCGGCGGACTCCGAAATCTCGAAGCGCTCGCCTTCCATCTTGTGATCTTCCACTTGCTCGACACGCACCGGCTGAAACGTGCCGAGCCCCACGTGGAGCGTGATCTCGCAGGTTTCAATCCCGCGCCCGCGCAGCGACTCCAAAACTCTTTCCGTGAAATGGAAGCCTGCCGTGGGCGCGGCGACGGCGCCGCGGACCTTGGCGTAAATCGTCTGGTAGGTCTCGCGATCCTGCGTTTCATCAGCACGTCGGATATAGGGCGGCAACGGGACGTGACCCAGGCGGTCGATTGCGTCTTCAACGGTGCCTTCGCGTGCCCTCAAACGAACGCGCCGCACTCCATAATCGCCTCGCCCAATGACTTCCGCTTCCAATTCCCCCTCGCCGAAAAGGAGCATCTCGCCGGTTCGCACCTTGCGGCCCGGGTGGACAAGCCCTTCCCAAACGTCTCCGCCCTCCTGCCCTGTAAGCAGCAACTCGACTTCACCCTTCAGAAATTCCCGCGCGGCAGGATTGCCCTTGCCGACGGGTTGCGAATGGAGACCCTGGCGGTGCCCCAATAGGCGCGCCGGAAACACCTTGGTGTTGTTGAAAACCAGAAGATCGCCGGGCTCGAGGAGTTGAGGCAGGTCCCGGAAACCCTGGTCCCTGAAGGTCCCTGCTGCGCGCTGCACGACCATCATCCGCGAAGCGTCGCGGGGGACCAGCGGCCGCTGGGCAATTAACTCCGCCGGTAGGTGATAATCGAACTCGTCCACAAGCATCTCTTAAGAATTGTATCAGTGAGAGTGGTCCATTGTCCGTTGTTCGATGAATGGTTTGGGGTATCGGTATTGACCAGCGCCCCAGAACACGAGAAGCGCCCCATTTGTGATAGAGTTCTGGTATGCCTTCCCCGGCGGTCATTATCACGCAGCGCGGCGCCGACCGCGTGTTTTCCGGCCACGTCTGGATCTACCGTGCCGATGTGGTGGACGCAAACCAAGCTGAACCCGGCGCTATCGTTCGTCTCCAGGACCACAGGCGGCAATTCTGGGGTCAGGCGCTTTACAGCAGCCAGTCTCAGATTGCTCTGCGTTTGCTCACACGCGACGAGCGGCCCTTCGATCAATCCTTCCTGGCTGAGCGAATAGCCACGGCGGCGAGTCTCCGCCAACAGGTGGCAGGTGGTGCGCAGGCTTATCGCCTCGTCTCTGCGGAAGGCGACCTGCTCCCCTCTCTCATCATCGATCGCTACGGTCCCTGCTTCGTCATCCAGACTCTCACCCAAGGGATGGACCGGTTGAAGCCACAGATTGTCGAGATCCTCCAGCAGGCCTTTTCGCCCCGCTCCATCCTCGAGCGAAATGATGTGGCAGTGCGGGGACTCGAGGGACTGCCGGAGCAGAAAGGGACTCTGGCCGGGGAAAGCATCCGCGAAGTCGAGGCGAAGGAGAACGGGCTGCGATTCACCTTCGACCTGATGGGCGGGCAGAAGACGGGCGGATTTCTCGACCAGCGAGAGAATCGACTGGCAGCGCGGCAATACGCTCGGGGCCGCGCGCTCGATTGTTTCAGCTATACGGGCGGGTTTGCGCTGCATCTGGCGGCGCAGTGCGATTCCGTCCTGGGCATCGACTCTTCGGCAGAGGCGCTCGGCCTTGCTCGCCGCAACCAGCAATTGAACGGCCTGACCAACCTGGAATGGAAGGAGGCCAACTGTTTCGACTTCTTAAAGGCCGCCGACCTGGAACGACAACGCTACGACACGATAGTGCTCGACCCTCCGGCCTTTGCCCGGCAGAAGTCCAAGCTGGAGGCGGCCTGGCGCGGTTACAAGGAGCTGAACCTGCGGGCACTCAAAATGCTGAACCCGGGCGGATTCCTCATCACCTGCTCATGCTCCCATCATGTGAGCGAGGCAGACTTCCTCGAGATCATCGCCGCAGCGGCGCTCGACGCGCACCGCACGGTAGCTGTTGTCGAGCGGCGAACGCAGTCGCGTGACCACCCTATCCTGTTGACGGTGCCTGAAACGCACTACTTAAAGTGTTTGATTTTGCGTATCTTCTGATTCTTTTCTTGAAATCTGTAATTTGAATTTCTAATTTCGTTCGCGCCTGTGATGCGTCGACGGGCCGCATATTGAATCGCAGTCTCTGAGGAGAAACATGTCTAACCGCGTACCGACTGGCACTAATCATGGCATGAGTTGGACTCGCATGTTCGCACGGTGCGCATGGCTCATTGCCGCAGCATTGTCTTTGACGCGGATCGCCGGGCCTTCGCTGGCAACGGAACAAAATCTGCACTTTTCCTCCCAGGAATTCCTCGAGCCGATCAAGTTTCTAGCCAGCGACAAACTCAAGGGTCGCGGAGACGGCAGCCAAGAACTCGATGAAGCGGCGCAATACATTGAGAAGCGCTTCAAGAAGTTTGGACTGAAGCCTGCGGGTGACAACGGAAGTTATCTTCAACGTTTCAAGATCACGGTGGGAGCCGAGATGGGTACGAACAACTCCCTGACGTATCAAAACGGCTCCACTCGCACCGCGCTCACCGCCGGGCAGGATTTTGTCCCCTTCAGCTTTTCGGAGGCCGTGACGGTTCAGGCGCCGCTCATCTTTGCAGGATATGGAATCACCGCTCCGGAATTCAACTACGACGATTACAAAGGCGTAGATGCCAAAGGAAAGATCGTGTTGGTGCTGCGTCACGAGCCGCAGGAAGACGACGACAAGAGTGTTTTCGCGGGAAAACAGCTCACTACGCACTCGGAGGTTGTCAATAAAGCCATCAACGCAAGAAACCACGGTGCGGTGGGGATGATCCTGGTGAACGATCTCGGGAATCATCCCGGCGAGCCCGATGAGCTAATCAAGTTTGGCTCCCTCACGGGCCCCGAAGAGATGCAGGTGGCGGCCATCCAGGTGAAGGCTGCGGCGGCGGATGAGTGGCTCAAGCCTGAGGGGAAGAGCCTGGAAGAGCTTCGCCAGGCCATTGATAAGGATTTATCGAACCATTCCTTTGCGCTGCCGCCTTCGGCGCAGGTAATGCTGGCCGTGGACGTTCAGCGGATTCGCAAAGAGGTTTCGAATGTGATCGGCATGCTGCCGGGCCGGGATGAAAAGCTCTCCGGCGAGTGCATTGTCGTCGGCGCCCACTATGACCACCTCGGGCTTGGCGACCAGCATTCTCTCGCCCCCAGTCAAATCGGCCAGATCCACCACGGCGCAGACGACAATGCCTCCGGAACCAGCGCCGTGCTCGAGCTTGCCGATGGCTTCGCGCATTCCAGCCCTCATCCCACGCATTCGCTGGTATTCGTGACCTTCGCGGGAGAGGAAACCGGCTTGCTGGGCTCCAGTTACTTCACCAGTCATCCCGCCTGTAGCCTCGACAAGACCCTGGCCATGGTCAACATGGACATGGTGGGTCGCGTCTCCAAGAACAAACTCTACGTCGGTGGAACGGGAACCTCGCCGGGATTCAAGAAGCTGGTGGAGGATGCTGACCACAACATCGGTTTCGACCTGAACTACTCGGCCTCCGGCTACGGCGCCAGCGATCACATGTCGTTTACCGTCCGAAGCGTGCCGGTGCTGTTCTTCTTCTCCGGCCTCCACTCCGACTATCACAAGCCCTCCGACACCTGGGACAAAATAAATGCCGAGGACGGAGCGAAGGTTGTGACGTTGGTGGCGCAAGTGGTCAACGGACTCGACGAGTTGACGGAAAAACCGCAATTCGTTCGCGTGGCAGAGCCCACTCCTTCCGCCATGGGTGGTGGCGGCGGCTACGGCCCTTACTTCGGTTCCATCCCCGATTTCGGCGCGGCGGAACATGGCGGCGTGAAGTTCGCCGATGTGCGTGACGGGAGCCCTGCCGCCAAGGCCGGCTTCAAGGCTGGCGACACCTTGATCGATTTTGGCGGGAAGAGCATCGACAACCTCTACGATTTTACTTATGCCTTGCGGGCCCACAAGCCGGGCGACAAGGTCTCCGTGACAGTTCTGCGAAACGGCGAGAAACTTACGCGTGAGGTGACCTTGGAGGTAAGAAAATAGCTGTACCTTGGGCGGCGGCACAGGCAAGAGTGCTTGTGCCGCCCGTGGTATGATGGAAAGTAGACGGCACTTCGGGGCAAGATAGAAATGCACGCGCGATGAGAATGGGGAGATTCCGGAACCTTCGCACTTGTCTGGCCGTAGCGCTCTTGCTGGCGCCCGTCGCTGTTGCGAGTTCCGCTGCGGCGGTTGATGCGCCTCTCAAGCTCGTGGTCGCGGTCGAGCAGCAATCTATTCCGGCGCCCTTCCCGGCACGTATCAGCCTGCACCTCCACAACAGCGGCAGCGCCACGATCTGGCTTTACCGGCATGCGCGCGCCAAGCTTCCACCGCCCATGCGCATGTCGGACGAGGACACCGAGCCACAGTCCACGGGTGGGTCGATACTCGCCGTGCAGCTTGAACCGGTCAGCACGGAGGGGGTAACCATTTCCACCCCGGCGCAAGCTGAGGTGTTCGACAGCATTGGCCTTCCTAAACCGGCGCTGGTCGGCTTGGCGCCCGGCGACGACTACGAAGAAAAGCATACGATTCACCTTACGCCGGCGCTTTCCGAGGTGCAGAAACAGCTCTGGGGAGCGTATCGGCTGACTGCCGTTTACAAGGCCCAGTATTCTAATGCGGACGAAATCCAACGCGACCTGAAGGCCAACCTCTGGCAGGGCGAGATCTCGAGCAACACGATCGAGATTCAGCTTCCGCCTCCCACCCCCGATTCGCGCTGCGAAGTATACGGAACAGTGGACACCCCGGATTCGGTGCCGATCGGCGGAGCCATCGTTTCACTTTCCGACAAGACGCAGCGCCTCTTGGACCAGACGGCGAGCGACCCCGATGGCAAGTATTCGTTTTCCGGCCTCCCCCCCGGCTTTTACTGGGTTACGGCGCGGCGCCACGGCGACACGCAAGATACCGGGGTATTCCGGCACGTGGAACTAACGTCCTCCGCGCCTTCGGTAAATCAGCATCTGGTGATCATTCCGGAGGAGGTCTACGAACCCAAGCATATGCTTCACAAGCCGGTGCTCTTTCGTATTACCGATAACGCCGGGGCTCCGATGGACCGGGTGGGCCTCGATGTCACCTATGCCAATGGGGATCTTGTGGATAACGTGAAGGGTGAAACCGGCCGGGATGGTACGGTGGCGCTCACCGTCATTCCCGGCCGTAATTTTGTGACGCTTAAACGTAAGGGATGTCCAAAACAAGACGAGCGGGCGGATGTCACTCCCGGCGCGGGAATCGGCGCGTTCCAGTTCGCCTTCAACTGCGCGAAGAAATGAGCCATGCCGCAGGATTAATCTGAATGAGCACTCTTCAAAGAACCCCCTCACCCGTCTCGCAACGGCCGGAGAATGCGCCGTCGCGGGACACCCTCTCCCCAAGGGAGAGGGCAGTAGCTTCGCGGGGCGCCCGTCGGGTCGCCCTGGTAATGCCGCTGTTGCTTGTTGTATTCGGCTTTGTGCTCGCAGGCCAGCAGAAATCCGGGCTTTCCGGCATCGGCCCGGTAGTCCAAGGCACTCCCGACGATCCGCTGCGCGATCCACGTGAAACGCACCTTCGCCACGTTAAACAACTCACTTTTGGCGGGCAGAACGCCGAGGCGTATTTCAGCTATGACGGCAGGCGCCTGACATTTCAGAGCACACGCGAGCCGTACAAATGCGATCAAATCTTCATCATGAACGCCGACGGCTCTGACCAGCACCTTGTTTCCACCGGCCAGGGCAGGACGACCTGCAGCTACTTTTATCCGGACGGCAAGCACATCCTCTACTCGTCCACTCACCTCTCGAGCCCTGAATGCCCGCCCAGGCCGGACTATTCCAAAGGCTACGTCTGGGGAGTCTATTCGACCTTCAGGATTTTCTACGCTACGGACAAGGGAAGGATTCTTAAGCAGCTCGCACCGGCGCCGGGCTACAACGCCGAAGCCACGCTCTCAGCGGATGGGAAGAAGATCGTCTTTACGTCCTCGCGGGACGGCGACTTGGAAATCTACACCATGAATCCCGATGGGAGCGGCGTGAAACGTCTGACTAACAAACTCGGTTATGACGGCGGGCCTTTCTTTTCGCCCGATGGGCAATGGATCGTTTATCGCGCCCACCATCCCATGGCAGGGGATGAAGTGGCCCGTTACAAAGCTCTCCTTGCCCAGGACCTTGTCGAGCCGATGGAAATGGACCTTTATGTGATGCGCGCCGACGGTTCCGACCAGCGGCGGATTACCAACCTCGGTGGCGCCAGCTTTGCGCCTTTCTTTTTCCCCGGCAGCCAGCGAATCATTTTCGCTTCAAATTACGAGCACGCTGGCACCAGCGCGTTTGAGCTTTATGCAGTCAATCGCGACGGTTCGAAGCTCGAACCGATTACCTTCACCGGCGGCTTCAACGCCTTCCCTCAGTTCTCTCCGGACGGCAAGCGGTTGGTATTCGCGTCCAATCGAAACGCCAAGCAGCCGCACGAGGTCAATATCTTCATCGCAGATTGGGTGGACTAATATTATGGCCAAACAACACTCACCGGCATTTCTGGCGCTTGTCGACGACGCGAAAAAACGCGTCCGCGAGACAAACATCCCGGAGTTGAGGCGACGGTTGGAGGCGAAGGAAGGATTCCACCTGGTTGACGTCCGCGAGGATCACGAATGGGCCGCCGGGCACATCCCCGGAGCAGTGCACCTTTCCAAGGGAATCATCGAACGCGACATCGAAGAAAAGTTTCCGAACCGGGAGGCGGAGATTCTGCTTTATTGCGGCGGCGGATTCCGCTCCGCGCTGGTCGCCGACAATTTACAGAAGATGGGCTACGGGAATGTTGTCTCGGTGGATGGCGGCTGGCGCGGCTGGGTAGGTGCGGGATTTCCAATAGAGAAAGAAGGCGCTTAGGAATCGTATGGGCAATCCGTCAATTGACGGATTGCCCAGGGCGGCCACAAGGGCCGCCCCTGCGAGGCCGTTTACTGCTACTGAGGGTTACCTGAAATGGCGAAGGACCAACCCCCTCACCCGTCCGTCGGCTGACGGACACCCTCAGGGGCCACCCCCCTTGGGGGAGAGGGGTCAGGGGTGAGGGGGGTGATGCCACTTCGTTTTGCGATCCTCGGTAGATACATTTATGCCACACAGGCCGCCAGGCGAATCAGACGTTCGCGAGGTCCTGCTGGAAATCTATGCGGCCAATGACCGCATGAATCAAGTTCTGCTCGAGCACCTTGAGCCGCGCGCCTGGCGAGCCAAACTGCCTGGGCTGAAACAGCGCGGCGGCCGCACCATCGCCGCCATTTTTGCCCATCTGCACAACTGCCGTCTGGTTTGGTTAAAGCATTCAGCGCCTCACCTCAAATGCCCTGTGGCCCTTGATCCCTTTCGTTCGACTCTAAAACAAACCGCTACAGCCCATCGCCAGAGTGCGGCGAGCTGCCTTCGAATGCTCAAAGAAGCGCTTTCCGAAAAGCCGGACCGGCGCGTGACCAGGTTCTCACGCGGGAGCTGGACGCGCGATTGGCCCGCCGGCGCGACGATGTTCGCTTACATGTTCGCCCACGAAGCGCATCACCGGGGCCAGGTGATTGCCCTTGCTCACCAACTCGGCTACCCTCTGCCCGCATACGAAGCCTCAATCTGGCGTTGGGAGAAGTTCTGGAAAGAGCTGGGTTTCACCAAGGGCCCCAGATAAAATCTCAAGGAGCATCCTCATGACGCAGAAGATCACCCCCTGCCTGTGGTTCGAGAAGGACGCCCAGGAGATCTGCAAGTTCTACACCTCGATTTTCAAGGATTCGGAAGTTATAAACATCAGAACGCTCAAAAATACGCCCTCGGGAACCGTTGAGGTCGCTGCCGTGCGGCTTCGAGACATGGAATCCACGCTTCTCGTCGCCGGCCCGTTTTTCAAGTTCACTCCGGCGGTTTCATTTCTTGTTGCCTGCGAAACGAAAGATGAGGTCGAGGCCTTGTGGGCAAAGCTGGCGGAGGGTGGTAAGCCGCTGATGGAGCTTGGCGAATATCCGTTCAGCGAAAAGTACGGATGGGCGGAGGATCGATACGGTTTATCTTGGCAGGTGATGTATGTTGCCGGCCGCGCAATAGAGCGGCGTATTACACCCACCATGATGTTCGTCGGCAATCAGTGTGGGAAAGCGGAAGAGGCGATGGAGTCCTATGCCTCGATATTCAACAATTCAAAAATCGACGGCATTTTCCGCTACGGCGAAGGCGAACTGCCCGACAAGCCTGGAACGGTCAAGCACGCCTCGTTCACACTGGAAGGCCAGAAGTTTGCCGCCATGGACAGCGCCTACGCTCACGCCTTCACCTTTAACGAGGCAATATCCTTCATCGTGCACTGCGAGACTCAGGAAGAGATCGACCATTACTGGGGAAAACTCTCCGCCGACCCCGCGGCGGAGCAGTGCGGCTGGCTGAAAGACAAATACGGTCTGTCGTGGCAGATTGTGCCTACGGTTATGGATGAGATGTTCAAAGGTAAGGACGAGAAGAAATTGGCCCGGCTGACCGCAGCCTTCCTCAAAATGAAGAAGTTCGATATTGAGGGTCTCAAGCGGGCCTATGAAGGAGCTTGATCACATCAGCCCCTGCATGACCTCGTCCAGGACTTCTTTGGGCGGGCGGACTCTGGATTCCGGCAAAGTCGCCAAAGGTTCGTCCACCACATTCAGCAAGGTGAGGAAATTCTCCTGCTTGGTATTCACGTAGAAGAGGCCGGTGATGACTTCCCCCTTGTCGTGAGATTCCGTGAGCAGGCGGAGCGCTTCGATCTTATTCGTAGGGTCGTAAGATTCCTCGATTTTGCGCAGCAGGATGTGCGAGCCATCGTGCATGGTGATGTCCATGGTTGAGCCAGCACTGTACTCCGCCGTAATCTCCTCGAAGTAAGGCACAAAGCTCACGTCGGCCAGAGGCTCGTCGTGGTCCTTCACATAGCTATAACTCTTGGTCGATCCCTCGTGGTCATTGAAAGTCACGCAGGGAGAAATCACGTCCAACATGGAAGTCCCGTTATGGGCCAACGCGCCTTTCAGCAAAGCCGATAATTGCTTCTTGTCGCCCGAGAAGGAACGTGCCACATAGGTGGCACCGAGCTGGATCGCGAGCGCGCAAGTGTCGATCGGCGGCAGGTCGTTCAACACGCCCGTCTTGAGCTTCGAGCCGATATCGGCCGTGGCGGAGAACTGGCCCTTGGTCAACCCGTAAACACCGTTATCCTCGATGATGTAAATCAGGGGCATGTTCCGGCGCATAAGGTGCACGAACTGGCCGACCCCGATCGAGGCGGTATCGCCGTCGCCGCTCACTCCGAGGGCAATCAAGTCCCGATTGGCCAGCATGGCGCCCGTGGCGATGGAGGGCATGCGTCCGTGGAGTGAATTCACACCGTACGCCGTGCGTAGAAAATAGGCGGGGCTCTTCGAGGAGCAGCCGATGCCCGAAAGCTTGGCCACCCGATGCGGCGCGATACCCATTTCGTAGCAGGCCTCGATGATGCGCTCGGAGATGGCGTTATGCCCGCATCCGGCGCAGAGAGTGCTCTTGTTGCCTTTGTAGTCCGCGACCTCGAGGCCGACGCGGTTGACTTTAGCCGGCGACGCCGGCGGTATTGTAGCAGTGGCCATTTCGATTCTGTCCTTCCTGGGTAACGATCTCGTTGGTGATGCTGCGCGCGTCGATGGGCAAGCCATCGTAGTGCTTTACGCTGCGCAACTTGTTGATCTCCTCGGGTTTCAGTTCGAGCCGGAAGAGGCTCAGCATCTGCGCGTCGCGGTTCTGGTCAACGACATAAATCCGAGCGTGGCTGCGAATGAAGTCGTACACTTCCGTCGAGAAGGGGTAAGCCCGCAAACGGCAATACGCGGCTTCGATGCCCTGCTCATTCTTGAGTTGGTCGAGGGCCTCGACCACCGCCCAGTGGCTTGTGCCGTAAGCGATGATGCCCACTTCGCCCTTGGCGTTTTCCAGGATCACCGGCTTGGGGACTTTGGTGCTGGCCGTCTCAAACTTCCGCGTCAAGCGGTCCATGTTATTGACGTAATCGTTGGGGCGTTCGCTGTAGATCGCCTTCTCGTTGTGGCCGCTGCCCCGGGCAAAGTAGCCGGCTAGAGGTTCAGGAGTGCCGGGCAAGGTGCGGTACCCGACCCCGTCGCCATCCACATCCTTATAGCGATTAAACCCGCCCAGGCGCCGGACGTCTTCAGCGCTCAGCACCTTACCTCGCGATATGGGCTTTTCCGGGTAAGGGAAGCGATCGGCCATCCAGTTGTTCATCCCCAGATCGAGGTCGCTCATCACGAACACGGGAGTCTGGAATTCTTCCGCCAGGTCGAAGGCCTCGATCGCCAGGGTGAAGCACTCCTCGACCGAGCACGGAATCACCATGATGTGCCTGGTATCGCCGTGGGAAAGGACGGCATTCTTCAAGATATCGCCCTGCGCCGTCCGCGTCGGCAACCCGGTCGAAGGACCGACGCGCTGGATGTCGAAGATGACCGCGGGAATTTCTGCATAGTAGCCAAAGCCCATGAACTCCGACATGAGCGAGATACCGGGACCGGAAGTGGCGGTCATGGCCCGCGCTCCCGCCCAGCCCGCGCCCATCACCATGCCGATGGCGGCTAGCTCGTCCTCAGCCTGCACGATGGCGAACGTCGCCTTACCGGTTTCTTTGTCGATCCGGTAACGCTTCATGTACTCGATTAACGTTTCACAGACTGAAGATGATGGAGTGATGGGGTACCAGGTCACCACAGTGACGCCGGCGAACATTGCTCCCAGCGCGCAAGCCGAGTTGCCGTCGATGATGATCTTCCCGCGCGTCGCGTCCATGCGCTCGAGGTAGAAGGGGTCCTTCTTCTGAAAATTCTTGCCGGCATAGTCGTAGCCAACCATGGCGGCATTGAAATTCAGGTCTACCGCCTTGGCCTTCTTCCGGAACTGTTTGCGCAGGCCAACCTGGATCTCTTCCATGTCAATGCCCAGCAGCCGCGCCAGCACGCCGTCGTAAATCATGTTCCGTACTAATTTGCGCAGCCGGGCATCGGGGCAGACAGGCGCCACGAGCTGGTCAAACGGTACCGGGTAAAAGATCACATCCTCACGATGCCGTTTCAGGTTCAGGCGCTCGTCGTAAACGCATACGGCCCCCGGCTTCAGCGTCAGCACGTCTTCGTCGGCGCTCTCGGGGTTCATCGCCACCAGATACTCACTGTCCTGGCGGCGGGCAATGTAGCCATCTTTGGAAGCGCGAATCGTGAACCACGTGGGCAGTCCGGCAATATTCGACGGAAAAAGATTCTTGCCGGAGACGGGAATACCCATTTGGAAAATAGACCTCAACAGAACCGAATTCGCCGTCTGGCTGCCGGATCCGTTAACGGTTGCCACCTGAATGCTGAGGTCATTGATGATCCTCTTCTGCCCCGCCGATGCTTCGCTTTCCTTCAACTCGACATGCGTGGTTGCCATAAAGTTCCTGAGAATACCCCCATAAGTCAGAGGAATACCTTCCCCTGTTTACGCGTTCCCGCGTACATGTGCGCCGAGAAAAACAGCCCTTACACACCGTGGTCCTATTATACCAAAAGAATGCAGATGTGGGGTGGGCCAGTGCACGGCTTTGGAGTGCGGCAGCTTGCTGCCGCTCTTCTTTGGGCCAGCTTGCTGGCCGCCATTGGGGACGTTACCTGAAGGGCACGAGCAAGCTCGTGCCCAGGAAAGCGGCAGCAAGCTGCCGCACTCCAGAGCGCCAATAGCGCCGTTCCTGCGCTACGACCGTGCGGCAAACGGCCATTCGCGTTTTTTGGCGGTTAGGGCGAGGAAGGCGATCAAGCCCAGGATGATCGTCCCGAAGGCGTAGAGCATGAAGCTCAATCCCCCTGGCTGGCCTAAAGGGCTGACGAACACGTATAACCACCCGATTAACGCCAGGATCGCAGGCAGAGGATAAAGCCACATCTTGAACGGCAGCTTTATTTCATGCCGGTACTTGCGCATGATGAACAAGCCGCCAATCTGGCCCATGAAAACCACCAGGACTCGAGCCAGGATCAAAGCCGTGATGATCTGCACCAGGCCGAAGAAGCTGGCGATGATGCAAAGCGTTCCCACCAGGACGAGCGAGCGATGGGGAAACTCGCCTTTGCGGTGCAGCACTCCGAAGTAGCGGAAGAAGGCGCCATCCTGCGCGGCGGCGTAGGGCACCCGGGAATAGCCCAGCATCAGCGCGAATACGGAGGCAAAGGCGGTGAAAAGGACCATGGCCGAAATCCCATAGGCCGCCCAGGGGCCGTAGATCTTACCCATGAAAACTGAAGCCACGGCGTTGTAAGCCAGCGATCCCTCCTTCACCATCTCCCGCCACGGAACTACCGAAACGAAACTGAAGGAGAGAAGGAAGTCGATTACGGTTACGGCCAGGATGGAGAGAATTACGGCGTAAGGAATGGTTCGCTCCGGCCGTTTTACTTCGCCGCCCAGGTAGCAGACCTGGTTGTATCCGAGGTAGTTGTAAATCACCAGCACGGTGCCGTTCCCCAGCCCCAGCAGAAATGCCCAGTTCATCGCGAAGGCGTGGGGAGGGAAATCGAAGGCCAGGTGCGTGTTCATGCGCGCGAGGCCCGACACGATCACCCACCCGGTGGTCACGAGTGTGGTGATCCAGAGAATCATCATCAGCCGCGCGATGTCCTGAATCTTCCGGTACAAGGAAAGCATCACCAAAGCGGAAATCGCGGCCGCCAGGAACTTGATGCGCCAGGGATGCAATGCCAGGTCCTTCCAGAGGAAGCTCAGGTATTGCACCATGCCGATGCTTCCCGATGCGATTTCCAGTGTGCCCGAAAACAGAAACTGCCAGATGAACATCCAGGCCATGAGCTTGCCCCAGCGCTCCCGCCCGAAGCTGTCGCGCAGGAACACGTACGGTCCCCCCGAGCCGGGCAAGGCAGCGCCCAACTCGGAAACAACCAACCCGTCGCAAATGGCAAGAAGCGCCCCCACAAACCAAGCGAGCAGCGCTTGCGGCCCGCCCATCGTGGCGAGAATGGGTGGGACCGTGATGAACGGCCCGATGCCGATCATGTTCGACATGTTGATGGAGGTGGCGTTCAGGATGCCCAGGTGCCTTTTCAGTTGCGGCTGGGACGCGCCCGCCGGCGCCGAACTGGAAGCTTGCTCGATAGGTTCGCTCATCGCTCCGCCTTAGGTAGAGTTGGTGACGAAAGTCAAATAGCATACCCCATCCGGCGCGCTTTGACAAAACAGGTGCGTTGGACAGGCGGTGTCTCAGTTTGAATTCCCAGCGGCGAGTTTACCCCGCCAAATAGACGCGCAAGCAAGCTGCGGAAGAGTTTTCGCCTAGCCTGTCATCCTGAGTGGAGCGAAGGATCTGCAGTTTTTCCTTCAACACGAGCGAATGCAGATCCTTCGCTCCGCTCAGGATGACAGATATCCTTTTCACTCTTTTGCATCCGCTTTTTCGCATTTTTCGACATTTTCGCATTTTCCCGCTTGACAACTCCCGACCTCTATGGTAGCCTATAGTTGTGGTCACATTGCGGACACATTGTCGTGGACAATCGCCGCGGCTGCCGAAAAACGAAACACAGCCGGACAGTGCGGGCGACAGGGAAAAACAGGTAATTACAAAAAATGGAAAATAGTGGGAACGAAGCTAAGAAGTACCTGAAAACAAAGCACATCACTATTTTGAGTCGTGCAAATTATGCGCGTTTTGCGCACGAATTTGCACAAATCAGGGCCTGAAACGACCAAAATCAGCACAATTTGCGCAAAGGAACCGAAGCTTCCGAGCGGCAGGGCGTGGCCAGGCAAGTGACAAGAAGTCGACTACAGAGGACTTCCGCTGCGGTGGCCTAAAGACGTCGTTTGGCTGGGCGCTCAACCTGGGAAGCAGCCTGCTCCCCTAGCGCAAGCGTCAACCGCCGCCCGCCGGGGCGCAAGCTCCAGAGGCTACGCTGCTTGTGGAGCCGGCCGTGGCAAAGGTCGAGAACTTCTGTTCCACTTGCTTCCACCCGCAATGCGGGCACTCCGGCGTCTCTTGATGGCGTGACAATACAAGTTTCTCAAAGACATGTCCGCAGTTGGGACACGCATACTCGAAGATGGGCATGGCAGATCTTGCTCACTCCTTAGGTTTGATCTCACAGATGCTCTGGTTAGATTTCCCCTCCGGGGCTTTCCTGCGGCCCGCTCAGGTAAACCGGGAGATCCCGGGGATTCGTGGCAGGACCAGAAACCAAACCACGAGAAAGAGAACGTAAATCAAGAGGCTTTGCATACTCTCACTCAATTTGCGGCGCTGCGCGTTAGCGGGACGCTCACGCGGCGGCAGTGGACGGCGCGGCACGTTTTTCGACGGGCACCCAATCCCGGCATTCGTGGCCGGTGTAAATCTGGCGTGGGCGAGCGATCTTCTGCTCCGGATCTCGCAGCATCTCATCCCACTGGGCGAGCCACCCGACCGTGCGAGGGATGGCAAAGAGGACCGTGAACATATCCGGTTGGAACCCCAACGCCTGGTAGATGATGCCGGAGTAGAAGTCCACATTGGGATAGAGCTTGCGTTTTACAAAGTAGTCGTCCTGCAGGGCGATGCGCTCGAGTTCGAGCGCGATTTCAAGTTTGGGATTCCGCCCCGTTATCTCGAAGACCTGATCGGCAGCCCATTTGATAATCTTGGCGCGCGGATCGTAATTCTTGTAAATACGGTGGCCGAAACCCATCAGCTTCATGCGTCCGGTTTTAACACGCTCAATATAGCCGGGGACGTTGTCTTTGCTCCCAATCTCATCCAGCATCCTCAGCACCTCTTCATTGGCGCCGCCATGCAGAGGTCCGGAAAGAGCGGCTGCCGCGGCAGCCGTGCAAACATACGGATCCGCCTCTGAACTACCGACGGCGCGCATCACATTGGTGCTGCAATTCTGTTCGTGGTCGGCATGCAGAATAAACAGGACATCCAGGGCTTTCGACAAGACGGGATTGGCGTGATACTTCGGCTCGACCATCTTCCACAGCATGTTCATGAAATTTTCGGTATAGCTGAGGTCATTGTCCGGGTAGATGTAGGGATAGCCGAGGCTGTGACGGTAAGTGTAGGCGGCAATGGTCGGCACCTTTCCGATCAGCCGCTGAATCTGCAAGGCTCGAACCTCGGGATCGCGCACACTGCGGGCCTCCGAATAAATGGTGGAAAGCGCCGCGACGGAACTGATGAACATCCCCATGGGGTGTGCGTCATACCGGAAGCCCTCAAGGAATTTCTTGGTGGTCTCGATCAGCATGGTATGGTGAGTGATCTTGTTCGTCCACTCGGCTAATTGAGCGGCCGTAGGAAGTTCACCAAACAGGATAAGATAGGCAACCTCCAGAAACGTGCAGTGCTCGGCAAGCTGTTCGATCGGATAACCGCGATAACGGAGAATACCCTTGTCGCCGTCGATGAAGGTCACGGCGCTCTGACAGGACGCGGTATTCATGAATGCAGGATCGTAGGTCATCATTCCAAAGTCATCGACCTGAGTCTTGAACTGGCGCAGGTCCATGGCCCGCAGGGTGCCCTTAAAAAGTGGCACTTCACAGGACTTTCCAGTTCGGTTGTCTGACAGACTGAGCGTTTCCTTGTCCATGCCGCTTTGCTCCTTCTTGCATTGTGGTCGAGCTCCGACTCTCCGGCCCGCCGACTTCGACTCAGGCAGTGAGGTTGCCGGAGCGCACACCTATTCTAACCTATTTGGGGGATTCTTTTCATGCCTTTACACCCGCTGTCAACCTGCCTGCGTTGGCGGAATGATCTCAAACGTAGCCTCGATCTTTGCCGTCTTCGAAATCATCGCTCCGACGGCGCAGTACTTGGTCTCCGAGAGATAGATAGCTCTTTGGACGGCTTCAGGAGCGATTTGCCCTCGAAGCCGATGCTTGATTTCAACCCGAGTGAAGTAAGACGGAGGCCCCGGGTTCTGCTCCGCCAGCAACTCGATTTCGTAGCCGGTGACCGTCTGGCGCTTCTTGCGAAGAATGCTGATCACGTCAAAGCCCGTGCAGGCCCCAAGCGCCAGAAGCGCCAATTCGATCGGTTTGGCCCCCGTGTCGCCTTTCGCGTCATCCACCACGATTGCGTGGCCTGAGCCTGACTCTGCGACGAACTGCATTCCTTCGCCCTCCGGCGTTGCTAAACGTAATCTCCCTTCCACCACGGGTCACCTCACAGGAATTGCCGCTTCGCTCTGGAGGAGCGGGCTTCGCTGTCCTCGCCCCAAATGGTTCGCTGCGGGTGGTCGCATTCCCCGCCCGCCGTCGTGCCATGGTTGTGGAACACGGTCACGTACCTGAAGCGCCGATCCCTCTTCAAATCGTTCATCCTGGCGAGATAAGCGCGCAGAATTTGGGCCACATTTTCGTCCGACAGGCGTGAGAGCTGGACATCGTGGTCGGGATTCTCCACCACAATTTCATGCGCCCCCAGGCTGCGCCTCTTGTCGTAGATGCCCTCCGCGCGGCGCTGCGGGTCACCCTCGATGCGGTAGATGGGATGGAGATGAGGCGGTCACCCGGACCTGCCAGATCGATCCTCCGCCCGGGTATTCATAAAGAGTTTGCGCAGACTCACTCACCTGCCCGGGACAAAGTGGGCAGGGAGCGTCTTTGTGGCGGATGTGGTCCTCACCCTCATCCTCCAGATTCACCCAACTCTGAGTAATGGGATCCCTTCGAAGCTGCATGGTGTCCCCGTTGAGGCGCCCGCCTTGCGGTCCGCCAGCCTCCTTCATGCAGCCAAGGAGTAGCCCTTGCTTCTCAGATTTTCAGCCCTTCGCAAGACTGGGCCAGCCTCTGTTTTTATACAACAAATCACCGTCGAGTTCCAGGCCTTCACCAAAGGGTTGCAATCTCGGTCCGGAGCGCGCAGAATGCAAAAGACGATTTGGCGGCGTAAACTCGCTGCCACAGCATCAGATATCGCATGAAGTGGTAACCTCAGGAGCGAAAGGCTCTACTTATTCTTTCCTGCTGTGGAGGTCCTTTCATGAATGGCATTAATCTTAGTCATTATAAGGAACTGCTGTTGGCCAAGCGGCGGGCCTTGACTGCAGCAAAGGCCGGAAACGAAAGTCCCGCCCCTTCCTCAGGCGGGGATAAAGGCGACTTGGGGGATCATGCGTCAGCGGCACTGGAAGCAGATTTACAGGTGCGCCTGCGCGAGAACGACACCAAGCTTCTGCGTGCTATCGACGAAGCGCTGGGGCGAATCGAACACAACACCTACGGTGTCTGTCAGGCTTGTATGAAGCCTATCTCCGCCGTACGGCTGGACGCGGTACCCTGGTCGCGTCTGTGCCGCGAGTGCAAGGAAAAACGGCAAGCCGATGGGTAGCGGCAGTTGGCAGGCCACTGGTTTACTGCGGCGGCGCTTGCCCCTGATCGTACGCAGAGGGGGGGGCGTTGAGGTCATCCCGGTTGAAGGTGAGGGGGGAGCTTAAGCGCAGGTCAAAGTTTGTCCCGGACGGGAGAACGATTTCCTTCCCGCGGCTAGCCAAGATCCATACCAGTCCACTCCCGGCGCCGACCAGGCTGCCGATTCCAAGCCCTTTCCAAACGCTCCCGTCAGCCGCTCCCACAATAGTACCCAGCTCCGCACCCGTAACCGTTGTCTCAGCAACCTTGCCGATATCCTCGCCCTTGGTTGAAGCGCCCTCAATCTTCCCTTCCTTGGGTTGAAAGCCTTCCTTCCCGGCGGTGCCAAACCCGGAAAGCGTGGCGCGCAGAGAAAAGGTAGTACCGTTGGGCAAGATGAGAGTCTCAAACCGCAGTCCCATTTGCGCCTGCTTGTGCTTTCCGCGCTTGGGCCGGACAATCTGCGTAATTGATCCCTTCACGGAGCTTCCGCGGGGAATCACAATCCTATTACCTGACGTAATAGGGAAGATGGTTTCGCAGTATAGCGCCTGGCCTGGTTGCGCTGTCCGCGAGTTGATGGTGTTCATGAGCCGGAGCGGGATCGCGGTCGCGACAGGCAACACCAGCGCGGACCCGGCCTGGGCGGCTGGCGCATTCTCCCCAGGAGTCGGCGCGGCTGGCGTATTTGTTTGCAGCGAGTCCGCTGGTGAGTTTTGGCAATAGCTGTAATTTGCTGTCAATGCTCCGGCAAGGGCCACAGCGAAGTAAACTGCGAATAAGTGACGGCTGTTCATAGTGCCCCCTGGCCCACTCGCTCTCGGCCGAGAAATGGGCCGTCGCACTTTTGAGTTTCAACGGTTGACTTTCGACTGAACTCACTTCTCTTCCGCCCTCAATTTCTGATGCAAATCTTCAACCTCTTTTTCAAGCTGTTGCAGCCTGTTCTGCTTGTCCGCAGCGAGCGCCAGAAGGTAGTCCGCCAATAATCCTTTGTTATCTTCCATGGTGACCTGAAGATTGTTGAGCTTATTGCCAAGCTCTTCGCGGTCATTATCGTAGGCCACTTGCGAAAGATCAAAGAGATCGTCAGCAAGACTCTCCGTGCGGATGACCAGCGTGGTTGCCAGGACCAGGTCTTCAGGTTTCGCGGCCAACTGGAGGGCCGTCTGGCGCAGATTGGTTAGAGATTGCAGACGGTCGGCAATCGGCCTTCGGGCCAGAGGCTGTCCCGTTTCGTCGGTAAGCGGCAGGTTTTCATTCGTCAGGTCTTTGAAAATCGCGTCTAAAGGCCCAAAGTTGGTATCGTATCGCGCCAGGAAATCAGGTAGATTGTCGGCAGTCAGTTTTTGCTGCGGAAACAGACTCGTTGGGAAGATGGCGATTAAGAACAAGCAAAGCAGAATTGGCGGGGTTTTCATGATGACCTCACTCCACAAATCGGGTGATCGGATGATCGGGAGATCGGCCTAGCATCGAAAGACCGATCACCCGATCCCCAAAGCGGTTTGAATGGCCTGCGAGATGCGGGCCGCGTGGTACTCCACATCCTCAGTTCGTGCGGCCTCGACCATCACCCTGGCTAGGGGTTCGGTCCCCGAGTAGCGAACCACCACTCGCCCCCGCTCCCCGATCGCACTCCGGCATTCTGAAATGGCGCGAGTGACTTCCGGAATGGCTTCGAGCGGCAACTTCTCCCTGACTCGCACGTTTCGGATTATCTGCGGGAAAGGTTTGAAAGCCCGCGTCAATTCCTCGAAGGCCTGCCCGGTCTCGGCCATCACGCGCACCACCTCGAGCAAGGTGATGATGCCGTCTCCAGCCAGTGACAAGTGGCCGAAAATGATATGTCCCGATGGTTCTCCACCCAGGTTGAGGCCAGAACGCTGCATTTCCTCCAAAACGTACTTGTCGCCGACGGGCGTGCGCTTGAATCCGATCCCGTGCTCACCCAGGGCGATTTCAAGCGCCAGATTCGTCATTTGGGTGCCGACCACCGCAGAGCCCGGGAGGATTCCGCATTTCTTAAAGTACGGCGCCATGATCGAGAGAATATAGTCGCCGTCGATCAACTTTCCTTCCCGCGTGGCGAATATGGCTCGGTCGGCGTCACCATCGAAGGCCACGCCCAGGTCCGCCGAGAGCGACCGTGTCAAGTCCGCCATAGCTTGCGGATAAAGCGAGCCGCAACCGAGATTGATGTTGCGCCCGTTCGGTTCCGTGTGCAGGAACTGCACCTCCATGCCTAGTCGGCGCAACAGGGGCGGGACCACGTGAGAAGCCGCACCGTGAGCGCAATCCACGACCAGACTATATCGCGTCACCGCCAGACCGGCTGGGATGATCTGCCTGAGCCGTTCCAGGTAGTCCTCCAGCAGTTGCGGCGACGCCCGGAGTTCGGAAGCGAGGACTCGGGAATTGCTCTCGACAAACGTGGAAGCCTTTTCCCCGTCGGACCCTGTTTGCTCCAACCCCCGTTCGATCTCAAGCTCCACAGTCTCGGAGAGTTTTGTCCCGGATCTGGAGAAGACTTTGATGCCGTTGTCTTCATAAGGGTTATGAGACGCGGAAATGACCACGCCGGCAGAGAAGCCGTGATGACCCGTCAGAAATGCCAACCCAGGTGTCGTCATGACACCTGCTTCGCCGACTTCCACTCCGACCGAGCGCAGTCCGGCAGCAAGACGGCTGGGCAATCCAGCTTCCGGATTCGCGGGTATCGCGCCCCAAAATAACCCGCGCCGGGCGCGCCGGGTCTGACCTCTGGAGAACCTTGCCCAGGCTTTGGCCAAGCCTCCACACGGTCGCGTGGTCGAGCGGGTACTCGCCCGCGACGCTTCTTATCCCGTCCGTGCCAAACAGCCGCGGTTTGTCCGCCATGCTCCCACCCATTGTAGACTACAAACTCTTTGATGCCTAAAAGGCATGGGCAGTGGGCAGATCGGCAGGTAGGCAGCTCGGGGAGCGGTCTGTCTCGACCTTTGCCAACGGCTGCCGGAGTCCAGTTCCACCCTTCGTCTGTTTACCCACTGCCCATCTGCCGACCTGCCTACTGCCCGCCTGCCTCCAGGATAGCGTCCGCGATGCGCACTGCCGGCAGAATTCCCGCCGCATCGTGCACGCGCACGATGTGGGCGCCGGCGAGAATCGAGGCCACTACAGCTGCGGCGTCGGCAGACACCAGGGGCACGCCGTGGCGTGCCCCTACCTCGGTTCGCATCATCGGCCAGTAGCCCTCCGCGCCTTTTCTGCCGAGATGGCTGCATGGGCTGCGTGGCGCACCTGCCTGAAGACCCGCGCCGGCGGCAACTGCCTGAATGAACGACTTGCGTGAACTGCCCGCCAGAATTGGAAGGCCGAACCGGCGCAATTTTCCCAGATGTGAGAGGATTTGAAAGCTCTGAAGCCGCGACTTGCCGAAGCCCAGGCCGGGATCGAGAATCAGCTGTGACCGGAGCACGCCCCCAGAGAGAGCGCGACGGATCGAAGTCGCCAGCCCACGCTTAACCGACTGTACGATATCCGCCACAAACGGCCGTGTTTGCATCGTCTCCGGGCGGCCCCGCAGGTGCATAAGAATGAGGGGGGTCTTGTGACGCCGCGCCACCTCAGCCAGCCGCGCGTCGAATCGCAGACCGCTTATGTCATTGAGGATGTTGGCCCCGGCCCGCACGGCCATCTCGGCCACTTCAGCCTTTGTAGTGTCGATCGAGATGGGAGTTGAGGGTAGCTTTCGGCGGAGGCTTCTGATGACCGGCAGGACTCTCCGCAGCTCTTCTTCGGCAGAAGCGGGCTGCGAACCCGGCCGCGTGGATTCACCTCCAACGTCGATCCACTGTGCCCCCTGCCGCACCAATTCCAATCCGTGCTCGACGGCCGCGCCAGGAGTAAGGTAGAGCCCGCCGTCCGAGAATGAATCCGGCGTTACATTGAGCGCGCCCATGATGAGGGTACGCTCCCCAAGACGCACTTTGCGCCCGTTAATTCGTATGTCGAAGATTGGACGCGGAGTCATGAAAGGCAGTGGCTAGTGGTTAGTGCCTAGTGGCCAGCAACTTGGCCGCCGCGTTCGTACTGAGCACTAACCACTAGTCACTATGCGCTGCCCTTGTCACGCCGGCTGCGGCCGTTCGCGCGAGGGCAAACCGGGTGTGGGACGAGGCTTCAATACCTGGGTCGTCTCCGGGGCGGGAGGCTTCGGAGGCGCCTGCCGGACTACTTCCGGCAGTGGTTTACCTTCCAGGAGCAGATTGACTTCGCTCGCATCGAGGACTTCTCGGACCAGCAATGCTTCCGCGATGCGCACCAGGGCGTCACGGTGAGTGGTGAGTATGTCCTTGGCTTTCAGGTAAGCGGTGCTTACAAACCTCTTCACTTCCTGGTCGATCTTGATGGCGGTGTCCTCGCTGAAGTCACGCGAGGTGGCCAAATCACGGCCCAGGAAGATTTCCTGTTGGTGCTTTCCATAGGCCAGGGGGCCGAGGTCTGACATTCCCCACTCGCACACCATGCGTCGGGAAACTTCCGTGGCCTGCTCGATGTCGTTGCCGGCCCCGGTGGTGAAATGGTTCAGGAAGATCTCCTCCGCCGCGCGCCCGCCCATCATGACAGCCAATTGCGACTCGAGATAATCGCGCGTGTAGGTGTGCTTGTCATCCAACGGGAGCTGCATGGTGACGCCCAATGCCATACCACGCGGGATAATGGTTACCTTGTGAAGCGGGTCGGCGTAAGGAATCATGGAGGCCACCAAGGCATGTCCGGCCTCATGAAAAGCGGTGTTCTTTTTCTCCTCCTCTGAGAGGATCATGGACTTTCGCTCAGCCCCCATCAGGACCTTGTCCTTGGAGGTCTCAAAGTCATGCATGACAACCATCTTGCGGTTCTGCCGGGCAGCGAGCAGGGCCGCTTCGTTCACCAGGTTGGCCAAGTCTGCGCCCGAAAAGCCCGGCGACCCGCGAGCCAACACTGGGATGTCGACGTCCTCAGAGAGAGGAATCTTCTTGGTGTGCACCTTCAGAATAGCTTCGCGCCCTCCCACGTCCGGCCGCGGAACTACCACGCGCCGATCGAATCGGCCGGGACGCAAGAGCGCCGGATCCAGGACGTCCGGACGGTTGGTGGCGGCGATCAGGATGACCCCTTCGTTCGATTCAAATCCATCCATCTCCACCAGCAACTGGTTTAACGTCTGCTCGCGCTCGTCGTGCCCACCACCCAAGCCGGCGCCACGATGGCGGCCGACCGCATCAATTTCATCAATGAAGATAATGCAGGGAGCATTTTTCTTCCCTTGCTCGAAAAGGTCGCGAACGCGCGACGCGCCCACTCCCACGAACATTTCAACGAAGTCGGAGCCGGAGATCGAAAAGAAGGGGACGTTGGCTTCACCGGCAATCGCCCGCGCCAACAGAGTCTTCCCAGTTCCCGGCGGCCCCACCAGCAAAACACCCTTGGGGATGCGCCCGCCGAGCTTCTGGAACTTTTGCGGCTCCCGCAAGAACTCAATAATTTCCTGCAATTCTTCTTTGGCCTCTTCCACTCCGGCAACGTCCTTGAATGTCACCTTCTTTTGTTGGCTGGAGAGAAGACGGGCGCGGCTCTTCCCGAATGAGAGCGCTTTGTTGCCACCGCTCTGCATCTGGCGCATAAAGAAGATCCAGAGGCCCAAGAGCAGAATCATGGGCAGGCCGTTAATGAGCCAAGTTACCCAGGAATTCCCCGAACTGTCTTTGATGGTGACGTTGACGTTCTTGTCGTGCAGGGTCTTGTAGAGGTCGGGATAATTCGCAGGAATAGTGGACTTAAACTTGTCGTTGTCTTTTTTCAGTGTACCGGTAACGTCTGTGCCTGTAATCTGCACTTCACGGACGTTGTTGCTGTCAATCTGGTCCATGAAAGCTGAGAAACTAAGGTCTTTAACGTTTCCGCTTGCACTGTTTTTGACTACCGCCCAAATCAACACGGCGGTGACTGCCATCACCACCCAGAAAACGATGTTTTTCACCGCCGAATTCACGGCGCTTCCTCCTCCGGCCCCTGAGCCTATCCGGGGCGCGTTCAAGTGCCAAGCTATTGGATGCTTCTCACTGCCCGAACGAAGCGGCTGATAGAAATCTCTTCGCAGAGAGGACGGCCTGCGGCGTCCCGGGAGCGGGCAACAGTACCTCTGCCGCCCCCCAAGCCGGGGCCGCTACCCAGCACCTTCCTCCACGACCAGCAGCGTTCGCGACTCTGGAGTCGCTGCCACGGAGGCGGCGGGCGGAAATCCTCTTACCCACACGATCTGCTCCCCACTCTCCAAAACGGGCCAGAGATTCCGACGGATGCGAGGAATCTTCCGCTGGCGAAACAATTCCTTCAATTTCCGCGGCTTCCGGCTTCCCGAAGGCCAATAGCGGTCACCGGCTCGCCAATTGCGTAGCACCAACCGCCGCGGCAACTTCCCAGAATCCATGGCGCTCCCCGCCATTTGATTATACTCCCCGGCATGCCCGGCAGGTTCAACAATCTTTAGCACGAAAGTAACCCCCAGAAGAGGTACTGTGGCCTCTCCCGGAACATCGACCGGGTAAGCATAGGCATCGCTTCCGGATGTAGTGGGCTGCTGCCCGAGGACAAGCCAGTCGAATTCCTTTCTGGCTATTGTCTCTCCAGACATAGGGAGGCTTCGCCCGCTTCGGGCTCCGAGAGCAAAACGCCGCAACTCTTCAATGCGGGAATACGCCAGTCCGCGCAATCCCGGGCGGGCGGATTGGAACATTTGGCGCAAGACCCGCCTTTGAATTGCCGGCTCAAACCCTTCCAGAGCGCGCACCGAAATCTTCTCTTCTGTCCCTTCGCGCAGGCGCCAGGGACGGCTGCGAGCGAGAGCCTGTTGCTCGAGGAACGCCTCTTCATCCCTTGCCCGATCGGCATGAGCCTTGAGGAGTGGAATGATCGCGGGGTTAAATTCCCGCTCCAGCAGCGGAAGCAGTTCCCGGCGCACCTTGTTGCGCCGCAGACGGGAGTCAAGATTGGTCGAATCGACCCGGTACTCTAGCTTTCGCGCTTCAATCTCACGCATGATCTCGGGGCGCGTGACATCGAGAAAGGGACGGGCGACCTTGCCCTCCAGCAGCGGGTAAATGCCACTCAAGCCGCGCGTCCCCGCACCGCGCAAGAGGCGCATCAGCACGGTCTCGGCCTGGTCGTTTGCGGTATGCGCGGTCACGGCCAGCTCCAGCCGGCCTTGATCCACCAGGGATAAGAGAAACCGATAGCGCAACTCGCGAGCGGTAGCCTCCAGGTTGCGTTTCTTCTCGCGTGCCACCCGCGCCACGTCGGCCTGCCCCCCCATGTAAGCGATTGCCATGGATTCGGCCAGTGCGCGGACAAATCGCTCGTCGGCGTCGGATTCGGCCCCTCGCAAATGATGATTAAAGTGGACCACGGCCAGAGTGATCCCCAACTCCGAAGCCGCGTCTTTCATGAAATGCAAGAGCAATGTCGAATCCGGCCCGCCCGATACCGCGACACCAACTCGTTGCCCGGCATGGAAAAATCCCTGCCGCTTCGCTTCTTTTAACCAGCGGGAGTACACCACTGACTTTGCGAGCATTCGTTGAACCCACCGAAGAGGAGCCCTTTCCCGCTCATTGTAACATCAGTCTCACTGAGCTGCTTCTGGAGGTTCGCGGCACCGCGCCGAACCTGCAAAGGTGATTTGCGAAGAAACCAGATCCTTCGCTTCGCTCAGGATGACATGTCATTCTGAGCGAAGCGAAGAATCTGCATTTGGTTGCGGCCGTGCCGCACTGTGATCTCCTTGTGATGGCCAGTGGAGCTTTTCATGTGATGGTAACTTAAGTATCAGTAACTTAAGCATTTTTCACGGTGTTGCCCATCGTGATATAGTGCCCAACTGCCCATTTCTCGGTTGTAGCGCTCACCTTTGGGTGAGCATCGTGTCTGTCGGCCTGGGAGTCCGGGCCAGGATGAAGTCGGCGCCAAGCCTGCCTAGCTTAACGGCCGGCGCAACGACGCAGCGGAGCGTACACATGGCCGAATTCAAACCCTTTGTACCCCATGACTCGAAAGAGCGCGAGTTCACCCTCAAATCGGTCCTGGCGGGCATCTTCCTGGCCGCCATTTTCGGGGCCGCCAACGCCTACTTAGGTATGAAGGCCGGGCAGACGGTGGCCGCGACGATCCCGGCGGCGGTGATAGCCATCGCCTTGTTTCGTTTGCCTTTCTTTCGCGGCGGCGTGCTGGAACAAAACCTGACCCGCACTGCCGCCTCTGTGGGCGAGGCGCTGGTGGCCGGCGCGATTTTCACCATCCCTGCCTTCATGATGGTCAACGTAGGCGGGCAGCGCCTCTGGACTGACTTGCGCAGCCATTTCTGGACCGGCACATTCATCCTCTTCGCGGGCGGATTGCTGGGAGTATTCTTCATCATCATCCTGCGACGTCCCCTCTGCGTCGATTCACCTGATCTGCCTTTTCCTGAAAGCACCGCCAGCGCGGAGATCGTGAAAGCCGGCCAGCAGGGCGCCACCGATGCGCCCAAATACATTTTCGGCGCCATGGGATTGGGCGCCCTTCTTCAGTTGCTCAAGGACGATAAAGGCTTTCAAGTTTTCCAGGATTCGATCAGCGTGTTCTGGAAATTCCCGAAGTCCGTGGTCAGCTATTTCGGATACCAGAAAGAACTTCTGGGCCGCGTCGAGTACTCAGGGGGTCTCGCCTACTCAACCCCTTCCGCATCCCCTGCACTCATCGGGATCGGATATATCATCGGACCGCGTTTGTCAGCGATCAATTTCTCCGGAGGTGTCATCGCCTGGCTGGTGCTGATTCCTCTGGTCCTATTTATCGATCCCGACCTGCCGCACCGGCTGGGCGCGACTACGGGAGGCACCGCGCCGTGGGACCTGGCAAGTTACACCGTGTGGTACAACGTGGTTCGGCCCATCGCGGTGGGAGCAATGCTGGTGGGCGCCGTCTACACGCTCTACAGCATGCGCGAATCGATCCTCACCTCGATTCGAGGGGCTTTCCACGCCTCCGCGGCGGGCGGTGAACACGCCGCCCAGCGCACGCGCCTGGATATTGACATCCCTATCAAATGGATCATTTTGGGTATTGCTGTGCTTGTTATTCCTATTACGATCATCTATAAATACTTCGCACAAAGTTGGAGCGCAGCCCTCACGGCGGCTATTGTGATGACGCTGACCGGCTTCTTCCTGGCGGCGGTGGGCGGATACCTGGTGGGCCTGGTCGGCTCCTCCAATCAACCCGTCAGCGGCCTGACGCTGGCGGCGCTGGTGGTGGCGGCGCTCATGATGGTGGCCATCGGGGTGAAGGGCCTGGGAGGAGTCGCCGCGGTTCTGGGCGTAGCGTCGGTAGTCTGCTGCGCGTGTTGCGTCTCCGGCAGCCTGATTCAGGATCTGAAGGCCGGCTATCTGCTGGGCGGGACACCGTGGAAGATGGAAGTAGTGGAAATACTGAGCGTGACCGCCGTTTCCTTTTTTCTGCTGCTGCCCATCATCGCCCTGCACGAAGCCAACCTCGCCACAGGCGGGATCGGAGGTAAGTTGCTGCCTGCCCCGCAAGCCGGCCTCATGGCTCAACTTGCTCAGGGAATCGTGGGTGGGCAAATGGCATGGGGCTTGCTCCTCATGGGGTGCTTTTTCGGTATAGCGCTGGTGATGATTGGCGCGCCTTCCCCCATGCTCATCGCCGTGGGCATGTATCTCCCGCTCGAAACCAGCGGGGCGATATTCCTGGGTGGGGTTTTGAAATGGACTGCCGACGTGTGGGTGGCGCGCAAGAAGTTATCAGCAGAAGAAAAGGCCAAGGTTGAGGAACGTGGAACCCTCCTGGCCTCCGGATTCATCGCCGGGGAGGCCATCACCGGAATTCTCCTCGCGACCCTGTTCCTCACCGGCGTCTCGTCTATCACTAAGGTAATTACCGGCCACGATGAACTGCCTTTCCTGGCTAACTGGGGCGGATGGATCTCCCTGGTGGCGTTCGCGGTTATCGCTTACATCCTGATCCAAGTGCCGTTACGAAAGTTGAGGAACCGCGAGGAGCAATCATAATCGGGAATGGGTTTTAGCAATCCATTCTGGAGATTTATCCGCTGGCCAAAGGTTGATCGGAATGGTCACAATCTGTCGATAGTCAGCCGCTTTACGGCCTGTAGGCAATGCGCTAGAATCTATTCGGCTTCGGCTCGTTTCCATCAACCGTGAGACAATGCAACAAGGGGGCGCGTCCATGACATCAGCGGCGATAGGCCCCACGTACACATAGGCACAGCGCACAAACTTAGAGGGGGAACTATGACCAAGAATGAGTATTACGCGATGGTGATTGACAGCTACCGACCGGCCGAGAAAATGATCGGCATGGTGCCAGCCGACAAACTCGACTGGGCGCCGGGCTCAACGTTCATGAGTGCTGGACAGGTGCTTTGCCACCTGAGCGAAGGCGTAGGGGGCGGACTCGAGATGCTGGTTAGCGGCAAGTGGCCCACGATGAAAGAAATGGAAGAGGGAATGAAGCTGGAGAAGCTCCCTTCTTGCGGCATCCAGGAGGCCCTGGATAAACTCAAGAAGGACAAGGAGATTTTGCGCCAGGTTCTGGATGGCGTGAGCGAGGAGGACTTTGCCAACAAAGTCGTCACGGTGCCCTGGGGCATGACAGCTAAGATGGAACGCATGACCGTCTCCTTCCTCGAGCATTTCACCAATCATAAAATGCAGCTTTTCACCTACCTGAAACTTCTCGGCCTGCCCGTAAATACAGAAACGCTTTACGGAATGTAGACGGAATCACGGACCTCGGGGCCGCGATATTTAACGAGCCCCATCAACCGCACTCCGTAGGGGCGGCCCTTGTGGCCGCCCTAGTAACAAATTGGTAGTCGGAGGGCGGCCACAAGGGCCACCCCTACGGCGCTGCAGGGATGTCCCAGCTCGAACGCCACGGTCCAGTTCACTGCGCAAGCGTCACCACCGCCACCGCGAGCCCATGCAAGGTTGTTTGTTCACCATTCATCTGCACGGTTGCAGGTGGCTGGAAGCCCGTGGTCTGATCGACGTACATCACCTGGGCCCCGTTTCCACCCGGAATCGTCAAATCAAAGTCCCGGTCGCGCTGGTTAACCAGCAGCAGCTTGCGCTTGCCATCACGAGTCGCGAACGCCTGGGCGAAGACTCCACCAAGGTCGGAAGCAGTCTCCACCAGCTTATCTCCGGGTCCGAAGTTGTCATGCAGGAGCTTGAGCACCCAGAAACGGGCGTTGGGTTGGCCGCTGGTCCAGTCCACCATCGAGACACCCGGAAACTGCGACGGGTATCCCACTAGCTGCGACTCACCCGCTGCGTCAATCCCGAACCGCGCCAACTCTCCGTAAAGATAGGCATACACTCCGCCGCATAGATTCCAGTATGAGTCGGGAATAGGTTTGCGCGGCACAGTGTTATCGTCAGCCGGTATACAGCCCAGCTCATCCAGATCCACTTGGGTCTTCGGCGTCAGGCGCTGCCGAATTGCGTCGAGATACCGGACCGAATTGAGGAAGCCGGAGGCTTGATCGAACACGGTGTACTGTTGCGCTTCGGGGCTCTGGTCAGCCGACGGGTTCGCATAGAAATGGTAAGAAACCATGTCCAACGGAATCCCCGGCTTGTGGTTCTTGGGATTGAGGAAATACTCGAAATACGCCGGCACATTCTCCTGAAGGAAGATGTTAGGCGAGGTCCCTGCCACGGCCATGCCCATGAACTTCATCTGCGGATCAACGCGTCGAATGGCGCTCACGATGGCGTCGTAGACCCGAGTGTAGGTTTCCGGCGACATCGAATGTTCAAAGTCGACTTCGTTGAGCACTTCCCAGATGGGAATCTTGTAATGGTGGTTGGAGTCGTGGCGCTTTCCGTACTCGTCCGTGAATCCTCCTTGCGTGTACCAACTCACCAGTCGCGCGTAGTAGTCCCCCACTTCCTTCAAGCTCGGGTCACGAAACTCCTTTCCCTTCTCGTAGTCCCACGTCACCTGGTCCGGATCCGCTGAATACGCCACCGGCTTCTCCGTCTTGAACATCCACTGCGGTATGGTGCTGAAGTTGATGATCACCGAATGCCCCGTCTGAGCGTTCATGAAGTCTTCCATCATGGGATCGATCAGGGAAAAGTCCCAGGATGTCTTGCCGTCGGCAGGCGGCTCGAGTTCGGCGACCCCCAACTTCGGATAAGGCAGCCAGGGTACGTAGCGCACATCGTCCGCGCCCAGATCGTGCAGGGCCTGAAAGACTCGATCATGAATCTGCGTGCCTCGACGCAGAGGAGGGTTGACCACGACTTGCAGGGTCGGCGTGGTTTTCGACACGGTCACGACCTTGTCCCAGTTAACGGTTACCTTGGCCTTCTCGACTGGTCCCGGCTTTTGCGGCGCGGTTTCTTTTTGCGCACAGCTCGAAAGGAAAACAACCAGCGAAAGAGAAAACAAACCGAGCACTCGAACAACCCGATTAAGCTCCATGGCACTCCCTCCTAAAAAGGTTCTCCGGTCTCCAGGCCGATTCGGAACGAAACGCGAGGGGAATTCTATAACGCCCAACGCCCAAAAGCCACCGTTCGTCTCCGGACCTGCACTTCACTTCAACACATAGGCGAACGTTTTGGAGTCGAAGGCGAAAGTCAGGACTCCTCCCTCGCGGCGGACAGGAACCCGACGCAACTCTGCGCCGCGTTCGTCTATGGCTGTGCCTTCCGTTGGAACGGGGCCGGTCCAGGGGACGTGGGCGGTGAATGTGGAACTCTCGGGGGCCGCTATTACGCGCCACGTCGCACCTTCACGCGCCAGGCGGTACGCGGCGCCGTGGCGGTCGTTGAAATAATAAGAATCGGGCGAGCGCGACCACTCCACTGTGCCGGCGGATTGCCGTTCTATGGCGGCCTCAACCTTGCCTCCCGACATCGGAGCCTGGGCGTAAAAGCCATACTGCGGAAGGGTGCGCTGGCCGACTTTCCATTCGCTTGCGCCCCGATTAACCCACACCTCGGCTCCGTTATCCCAGGTCACGTGCTGGCGGTGGATGTCACCGCCGACAAACACTACGGCATCGATGTTCCGCAGCGCGAGCGCCCGCATCATCTCGTGCAGCAGCCAGTACTTGCGCACCACGTCGCGCGAGAACGGCGCCGCGACCATGGCGGGATGGCCGGTCAGCATCTCCGTTGCCATGTAGTCGTCGCTGTAGATGCCGTGAGTCGCCAAATCGAGGCCCGCGGCGTAGCGATCCTCGTAACCGGCCCCATGCAGCACGAAGCGGTCGTGGTAGGCGGCATCCATCCAAGGGATGCGTTCCGAGTCTCCGCAACGGATCTTCCACACAAATCCACTGCCCTCGGCATCGACGCGCAGAATATTGGCTTGCGCTCCATCCAGCCAGCCAATCAAACGGTCATGGCCGGCTTCAGAGATTTGGGGCGCATCATCACCTAAATAGTTGCGGATCCAGGAGAACGTCTGGCCCCACACCTTACGCGTAACGCTGCGGTCCACGAATTGGCCGTCCGCCGTCCAAAAGTCATAAGGCGGCGCGGACGACCACACGTCAATGAAATACGCCGTGGGCGAGAAGCCCGCCTTGATCAAGTTCAGATTTCGCTCCACCAGGGGCCGGATACGATCGGGACGCGCGCGGTAGGATTGCGCATCGCGTTCGGCGTGGTACCAGGCGCGCTGCGGCTGGCCATTGTTCTGGAAAGCTACGTTTTCATAGCTGAAGCCCTCGGCGTCCGGGTAGAGGTCGATGTAATTGTCGTGCGGGGCGAACAAAACGCCATGTTGGCGGCAGATCTCCACTAGCTTCTGGAATTCCTCAAGCGTGCCCAACTGTGGGTTGGGAGGATAGATATCAGGCAGGCGGAAATCGTAGCCCCAGCGTTGCCAATCGTGCCAAACCACCGCTGCGTCAGACAGGCCGTAGCGGAACGCCCGCTCCAGGGCCTGGGCGCTCGACGCGTACCGGCCCTCCCAAAGGTCGAAAATGAATCGCCCTGCGAGCTTGGGGACGCCGGCCGCAGCGTGCAGTTCATTCGCCCGCCAGAGCTTCACAGCCTCCCAGACATTCGCGGCAGGAAGGAAGGTGATGGTTTGCGCGTGCGGTGTGACGAGCGTGTACGTGTGGTCCTGTGGGTCGACCTCGAGCCGGTCCGGGACCGCATCCACACCCTGAAGCAACGAGACCCCGTTAGCGAAATCGAAGCCGACGAAGGAAGTGGCCAGGTTGTGGCCGTCGAACCCAAGATGAAACGCCTCGGGGTCCTGGATGACATTGCCAGGGCCGCCATAAATCTTGAGGGCGCGCTCGCTCCATGGCCCCGCGGCGACGCCCTCCAGGTGTACGCTTATCCAGGGGCGCGTTGGCGGGACGTTTTCCAACCAGAAGCGGACCTGAAGCCCGCGCGCGTCCACCCACATTTCGGTGAGCACGTCGAATGTACCGGCCCAGCTTTGGAAATGATGGCGGACGCGATAGCGCCCCGCTGCGGATTCTTCGTGGGCATAGACCAATTCGCTGGCCGAGCGTGAATCTCCAAGGTCTTCACCCAGCACCTGAATCCTGTAGCCGTGAAACAGCAACCTCCGATCACCTCTTGCCAGCTCGATTGCGGAATCGAGCGCGCCGCGCGAGCCGGGATATATGCGCACGTTATAGCCCTGAACGGTTCCAAGCAAGCGCGAGGACGCATTAGGCGCTGGCGGAAACCCAGGGGGACCCTGCGCCTTGCCGGCCACGATTGTAGGAGCGACCCAAATGACTTGGCCTGCATCGCCGGAGCTTTCAAGCTGCAAACGCACCTTGCGTCCGGCGTAAGAGGCCAGATCCACCTCCATTTCTTCGGAGGCCGCCGAGGCCACGCGCTTTTCGAGAAGGACAGCGCCCTCCTCGCCCGCCGGAGCGTCGAAGGCGAGGGCGCGTACACGAAACAGCGCACCACTGGGAGCGGCGGCGGCGAAACGTAGAACCAGAGGCTGATCTTGCGGCAGAGACAAGGGGTATTCAACCGTGCAGGCGTCCACACGTTCACGCAGCGAAGGCGGGCGCGGCCCCAGCGTCATGATAATGGCGCCGCGGTGCTCGGAAAACTGAATGCTGGGGCGCAACTCGAAACCCTCCGGCCCGCTGGCCCCTGATTGTGGTGCTTCCGCGCTGACGATGCAGCGTTCGCGCCTCACGGGTTCACGCCAGATACCCAAGGAGTGGTTGATGGAGACAGGGACAGGCTTCCACTCCACCGGCAGCGGCGCTCGCGGGATGTTAGCTTGCGTCGTGCTGACCATCAGGATGGGATGCGCCACCATGTGCTGGCCTTGGTAATCGAATTCGGCCAGAGCGTGAATTGGGTAGAACGCATTGTAGGTCCCGGCGCCGAAACTGACCTGAAATGCCACCGTCGTACTGCCCCGAGGCGGAAGGGTGAAGGAAACGGGGCCACTAGGTTCAACTCGCCATCGGTCGATGACCCGCACGCGCAGAGTTCCCTGTAACGCCTGATCCGCCGTGCTGCTAAGTTCGACTTCTAAGGTGAAAGGCGCGTCCGGCTGATCGAATTGCACCCTTCCCCCGGCACCGTACGAACCCAGAGTGGGTTGCTCGATTCGGACGGTCAGAGGCCCAACCGTATTCACCGGCGGCTCGAAGGCCATGGCCGCAGCCGCCAACAAAACGAAAAGTGCACAAAAGCGAGCCCGCATCTGAACCCCCACGAGGGCACAGTGTTCCAATTGTTCCATGTTCCCAGCCTTGCACTTGAATTTACATTTTGCTTCCCAGGGTCATACAATATACGCCGTTTTCAAGGTCGTGGCGCGCGCGTCCGTACGGCTGTAGGGGCACCCCTCGTGGGAGCCCTCCGTTCGGGCCACTTCGCACAACGGGCACCCACAAGGGATGCCCCTATCAGGAGGATCTAATGAATCGAAGAGAATGCTTTCAACTTGCCGCGGCGGGAGTCGCAGGGGCCTCCTTGCCGGCTCGACGCCTGGCGGCGGAAGCGCAGGCGGCGCGCGCGGTTCGCGGGTTGCCGTCACCCATCATCAAGGACATCCAAGTGATCACGACTCAACCGGCAGGCGTACGCCTGGTGGTGGTTAAGATCCTCACCGATCAGGATGGCCTCTACGGTTACGGCTGCGCCACCTTTACGCAACGCGCCGATCTAGTGGGCCCCGCCGTGGAAAAGTATCTCAAGCCGTTTCTGGTCGGGAAGCCGGCCGATCGCATTGAGGACACCTGGCAGGCTTGCTACAACAGCTCCTATTGGCGAAACGGTCCGGTGCTCAATAATGCTATCAGCGGGGTCGATCAGGCGTTGTGGGACATCAAGGGCCGGCAGGCCAACCTGCCCGTGTACCAGTTGCTGGGCGGCAAGGCTCGCGAAGCAGCCCTCACCTACGCCACGGTGGGCGGCATGGAAGCATCGGAGGCCATCGACCGCGCTCGGCAGGAGATGGCAAAGGGATTTCGAGTTATCAAGATTATGACGGGTGTCCCCGGTATGGATTCTTACGGCCCCAGCGGCGGCGCTCCCCTCAAAGGCTTGCACGCCGGCCCCGTCTTTGATTCGGTTCCTTATATGCGTCATGCGCGGCAGATGCTCGAAGGGTGCCGGAAACTACTGGGTAATGAAATCGAGCTGATTCACGACGTCCACGAACGCGTGAGCCCGCACCAGTCCGTCCAATTCGCCAAGGAACTCGAGCCGCTACGGCTCTTCTATCTCGAAGACGTGCTCTCGCCGGAGGACATTGCCTACTTCCGGCAGATTCGCCAGCAGTGCTCGACCTCCTTGGCCATGGGCGAGTTGTTCAACAGCCCGCACGAGTGGCAACCGCTGATCGTGGAGCGCTTGATTGATTACATTCGCGTCCACTTGTCGCAAGCGGGCGGCCTGACGCCGTCGCGCAAGATCGCGATTCTGGCGGAGAATTTTGGCGTGAAAACCGCCTGGCATGGCCCCGGAAACGTCTCGCCCGTCGGGCACACCGCTCAACTGCACCTGGACCTTGCCAGCTACAATTTTGGCATTCAGGAGGGCGGGGTCATTCAAGGCGTGGAGGCCGAGATCTTCACCGGCTGCGCAACTTACAAAGACGGATTCCTTTGGGCCAGCGATTTACCGGGATGGGGGATCGAGGTCAACGAGGAGTTGGCGGCCAAGTATCCTTTCCGTGACGGCCCCGAGCACCTCAACGGCGGATGGGGAGTCATCCGGCAGTTCGATGGCACGGTCATCAAGCAATAGCTGTGCGCCGTAGGGGCACCCCTTGCGGGTGCCCACTGCCGTCGTAGGGGCGACCCTTGTGGTCGCCCGTTTGTCTGGGTTTGCCCGCGCGACGGGCACCCACAAGGGGTGCCCCTACAACAACGTCCTACATTGTTACCACTGCAACCTCATAACCGCTCAGCGTTAGCGGCGTCGCACCCACTTGCGCCGATGCGGGCGGCTGGGAACTGGTGGTTTGGTCGACGTACGTCACGTTTGAGCCTTGCGAGGCGGGAGTCGAGACTTCAAAAGGCCGGTTGCGCTTGTTGATCAGCAGCAGCTTTCGCTTGCCGTCCCGTGTCTCGAAGGCCTGCGCGTACACATAGGAACTGTCCACGCTCGTATCCACCAGTTTATCGCCCGGACCGAAATTATCATGCAGCAGCTTCAGCACCCAGAAGCGGGCGTTGGGCTGGCCGCTGATCCAATCCACCATCGAAACGCTGGGGAACTGCGTGGGGTAGCCGACAAGCTGCGATTCGCCGGCAACTTCGACGCCGCGTTTGGCCAGTTCCGAGTAAAGGTAAGCATACAGGCCGCCGCAGAGATTCCAATACGAGTTCGGGATCGGCTTCACCACGTGTCCCGGCTTGCCCTGATCGATGTCGTCCGCGGAAATCGAGCCCAGTTCGTCCGTGTCCGTCTGCGTTTCCGGCGACAGCCGCGCGCGGATGTCCTGAATAAACCCTACCACGTCCAGGAAATGGTCGGCCTGATCCCAATAGGTGAATTGCATGACCTCCGGAGTCTGGTCGGCAGTCGGCACGGCGTAGAAATGGTAAGAGATCATGTAAAGCGGGATGCCGGGCTTGTGATTCTTGTGGTTAAGGAAGTACTCGAAGTATTCCTTGCCCGTGCCGCCCAGTCCCAACCCCACAAACTTGATGTTGGGATCGACGCGATGCACGGCGGCGACGATGGCATCATAAACGTGCGTGTAGGTCTCAGGCGTCATGTTATGTTCACCGTCGACCTCGTTGAGAACCTCCCAGTAGTCGATCTTGTAGTGGTGGTTGGAGTCGTGGCGCTTCCCGTACTCGTCCGTGAATCCTCCCTGCGTGTACCAACTCACCAGTCGCGCGTAGTAGTCCCCCACTTCCTTCAAAGTCGGATCCCGAAACTCCGTCCCCTTCTCGTAATCCCACGTCACTTGGTCCGGATCCGCCGGATACGCCACCGGCTTCTCCGTCTTGAACATCCACTGCGGTATGGTGCTGAAGTTGATGATCACCGAATGCCCCGTCTGAGCATTCATGAAGTCTTCCATCATGGGATCAATCACAGAGAAATCCCAGGAAGTCTTGCCGTCGGCAGGCGGCTCGAGTTCGGCAACCCCCAACTTGGGATAGGGCAGCCAGGGTACGTAGCGAACGTAATCGGCGCCTAAATCGTGCAGGGCCTGAAAGACCCGATCATGAATCTGCGTGCCTCGACGCAGAGGAGGGTTGACCACAACTTGAAGCGCGGGCGTGGTTTTCGAAACGGTCACGACCTTGTCCCAGGTGACGGTTACCTTGGCCTTTTCGACTGCGCTCGGCTGTTGGGGCGCTGTTTCTTTTTGGGCACAACCAGTATGTAAAATCGCAAGCGAGACAACGAGGCCAGCAAGCAACGGGATGAACCTATCAGTTCTCATCGCATCCCTCCAAAATGAACCAAAAAACACAGAGCACACAGCCAGGCACAGCCGCAACCAAATGCAGATTCTTCGCTTCGCTCAGAATGACAACTCAGGGCGCGATCTCTGTCATCCTGAGCGAAGCGAAGGATCTGATTTTCCTCGCGCGCCGCGAAGAAACTGGCCTCTGTGGCGAGTGTCATGCCAGAGCAGGGGCGGTTCGCGAACCGCCCCTACGTCTTACCACAGATTCCCTTACGACAGGATCGGCTAGAAGTTGAGCATCAGCCCAAATTGGATCAGCCGGTTGTCAAGAGCCGAACTGATGACGCCCGCGCCGGCTACTCCGATGCCCGCGGCGGGTTGGTTGAAATTCGGACTGTCAAAGGTATCGTACGTCTCCGCTTTAAATGTGAGGCTTCCGCCCTCGCCGAGTTTCGTAATGGGGAACTTCTTGCTCAGAGCGAAATCCATATCCGTAAACGGCGGCCCGTACAGAATATCTCTGCCGGAGTTTCCGAAGGTGTACGGGTTAGGCTCGACGAACGCCGACGTATCAAACCAACCGTTGATGGTCGGATTCGCCAGCTTGCCGCTGCCAATGCGGTTCGGCCGCCAAGTTCCCGACAAGGCGCCGCTGAGATTGTCGGTGCCCATGTACGGGGTGAACGGAGTTCCATTGCGTGCCGTGAACACGGAAGTGAGTTCCCAACCGCCCAGAACGGCGTCACCCCAGCCGCCGCGATTCAGGAAATGGCGTCCGCGCCCCACCGGAAGCCGGTAGATGAAATTTCCGTTGAGCACGTTCCGCTGATCCACCGGCGAGCTTCCGTAATCTGCTTGGGGAGTATATGCGTCCTGCCACACCGACGGGGCGCCGGTGCCGCCGTTTGCGGTCATGCTATCCAGGGAATGGGACCAAGCGTAATTGACGGCAAACAGTATTCCGTGGCCCATATCTTTCTTGGCCGAAATCTGCAAAGCGTTATACTCTCCATAATCAACCGGATCGTAGTCGGTGATGGCGGCAAACTGCGGGAAGGGTCGCACAGCTTGCGCATTGCCAAGCCCCAGAAGATTCTCCGGCACTTGGTTCATGTCTCTCCAACTCCCGGTAGCCGGCATGTGCAACGACCTGTTTCCGACATAGGCTACGTCTATCAACACGCCGCCTCTCATCTGGTGCTGGATATCAAGCCGGTATTGCTGGTTGTAACCCATCGGGATGTTCGGGGAGACATAACCTACCGACTGCCCGTTCAGAAACGAATTGGTGCGCGTGGCGCTCGTGGGGTAGAGCGGCGGGGGCGCACCCTGCTGCATAGTGAAGATGGGATGGATCAGGTCGGAGGAAGTCTCGAAACCACTTATCCCCCAGCCTTGCGCGACGTTGTTGTAGTTGTCATAGTTGTACTGAGCCCACAGGATACTGAAGACGCCATACCCGCCCCGAATGGACCAGTTGGGCTTGGGTGCCCAGGCAAAACCTACCCTGGGCGCGAAGAAGTGATAGTGGGTGTTCTCCAAATGTGTCCAACCCTCGCCCGCATACGTCATTGCGCCGGGCGTTCCGGTGGCGTCATTGATCAAGGCGGGATCGAAGTTCGAGATACGATTATACGCTTCTCCGTACCCTGATTGAATTACCCAACGCACCCCTGCTGAAAGCGTCAGGTTGGGACGGATCTTATACTCGTCCTGGACAAAGGGCTGCGCCGTCCACATTCGCTGGCCCGTGGTAGGAGTGTCGCTGACACTCCAGGTGTCCGGCAAGCCGAGGAGGAAATCAGCGAATCCCTCGCCACTGCTAGTTGAAATGGAGGGGTTCCGTGTGAAAATGCCGTTGAAATCGAAGGCTCCTTCCTGACTCCCATTGGTGTTGACCCAATCCTTGGTAAACTCGCCCCCCCATTTGATAACGTGCTTGCCCTTGACCCAGGTGAAATCGGCGCCGGGGCCATATCCCACCTCGGTATCGAGCCCGGTGCCGCCCGTTCCGATGGAGGTGCCCAGCGTCCCCTCGATCGTCGTTGACGGGAACATATCCGCAACCGGGTTCGCGAGGCCTAGCTTCTGCGGCCAGCCCTTGCCGGTGGCCACGCTTTGATACGCGCCGTGTTCGCGCGCGAACGAAACGCGGAATTCGCCCACTAAGCGTGGGCTGATGGTCCAGACGTCGGTAATCTCCGACTGGTACTCTTTGATATCCCACCCGTCGTTATCAATCAGAGGGTCCGCTGCGGGATACCCGAGATGCGCGGGCACGATTTCGAGATTGCCCGTCAGGCGCTGGGACGAAGAAATGTTGTAGTCGATCTTGGTGTTGATCCATTTGCCCGGCTCCGTGACGCGGTCCACCCAGTAGAAGTTGTTGTAAAGCCCGGGCAGATTAGGCTGCGGGAAATTCGCCGCGATGGCGGCCGAGACCTTGTCGAACCTGGCCTGGGGAATGGTATTGTTCTGGAAAGGTTGATTCACATAGTTGCCATTCTGGAAGGCCAGGGTAGCAGGATCGTAGATGGTCTGAAGGTTCGGATCGGTGAACTTGCCCGCGAGCATATCAGGCGTAGGGAAAGTGGCGAACGAAGGGTAGTCCGCAATGTTGGTGTTTTGCTGGTAGTTGAAGTGAAAGAATAGCTTGTCGTGCTTGATCGGCCCGCCGATCGACGCGCCGAACTTGTTCCAGCGCAGAGGCGTTTGGGGGCCTATCGTAAACCAGTTGCGGGCATTGAATATGTTGTTCTCGACATACTCGAAGGCGTCGCCGTGAAAATGGTTGGTGCCGCTCTTGGTCACCACGTTGAAAACCGAAGTCCCATTCCCGTACTCGGCCCCGAAATTCGCGGTGAGCATCTTGATTTCCTGAATGTCATCCAAGGGGGGCTGCATCCAGTCGGGATTCACATCCATAACGAGAAAGGCGCGTCCGCCGTCGACCTGCCAGTTCGAGTTCAAGCCTCCCATGCCGTTGACGCCCACGTTCGATCCGTTAGCGCCTCCATAATTCATCGACGATCCGCCCTGGTTCACGCCGGGTATCACCGACAGGAGGTTGTACCAGCTCGCGCCGACATTGGGAAGCTCGGTCACCGGCGCCGACGTCAGCGTAGTACTCTGCTCCGCATTCTCGGTTTGAACCAGTGCGACCGGAGCCGTCACCGTAACGGACTGCGTGGTGGCTCCAACATCGAGCTGGGCGTTCAGCGTGATGGTCTCGAGCCGCATATCGACGTTGCTTCGAATGAATTCTTTGAATCCCTCCTTGGAGAAGGTGACGGAATACGGTCCCACCGGCACCGAGGGAGCGTCGTATAAGCCCGTGGCATCGGTTGTCGTCCTCTGAACCACGCCCGTCGCAAGGTTTTTAACCGTGATGAGACACCAGGAATCACTCCTCCAGAGGAATCCGTCACCGTTCCACGAATCTCGCCGCTTTGGCGGCTCTGGCCGGCCGCCAAGCCAACTGAAAGCACACTTGCCAGTAGTGTTATCCCTGCAATCCGCAAGCCTTCAACGGAAGGCGCTGGAATGTTCATCGTTTTTTACCTCTCCTCTATACCGACCGGGGACTCGACGCAAAGAAATATCGTTGCACGATGCAAAGTCAATGGCGCACTGTTACGATTTTGCCTGAACGCCGTTTGTGACTGAAAAGACCTTCAGCCGACAAACGGGTCCATCGCCTCTATCTTAGACCCAGCACTGTGCCTGTCAAGCGAAGGGAACCAAGCATTTCTTCGGCGGGTGGGTGGGTTCAGCCTGGCGGCACCAAGGTCGCCCCTATAGAATTATGGTAGGGGCGGTTCATGAACCGCCCCTACACCTTACCAAATCAGCTTGAACGCCAACTGAATGACCCTGGGCGGCTCGAGCAAGCCCCCGATTACCCCAAATTGACCCGGAGTGAGCGAGCCATTTGGGGCGCTGAACTGGACGTGATTCCAGGCGTTGTAAAACTCGGCGCGGAATTCCGTGTTCAAGCGCTCGCCGATCGCGGTGCGCTTAAACGCGGCGATATCCCAGTTGTTGAGGCCGGGCTCTTCCAGGCTATTGCGTTCCGAGTTTCCCTGGAGGTGGACGGCGTTCGGGCAGTTCGTAGCCGTCGGGGCTGCAATGCCTGCTGGGCATCCGGGATAGGTGAAGGCATCGTAGTTGTACCAATTCCCGTAGGTCCGTGTGCCCTTGGGGGTATAAGCCGAACCAACTTTGTCGGGATAGGACGTGGAGAAAGCTCCGAAAACCTGCCAGTCTGTGGGCAGAGTGGCGGACAGCCATTGACCTGTTGAGAACGTGGTGATGCCCGTCGCCTGCCAACCACTGACCACTTTATTGAGGGCGCCGGAGGCGCCGGAGAAGTAGCGCTTGCCCTTGCCGAATGGCAGGTCATACACGTAGCTGGCCACAAAGCGGTTGCGAATGTCGTAATCCCCGTTGCCTTTGTCGATCGTTTTGAAGCAGCACTGGGATGCCGAGAAGTCGTCCGTGTTTCCCAGGTCGAGCGTGTGGCTGTAGGTGTAGGCGATCTGCAGGAACATGCCGCTGCCAAAGCGCTTGGTGAACCGTGTAGCCAGTCCGTTGTAACTGGACCATCCCCCGTTGTAGTCGAGCAGGATCCAACTGTAATTCGGGTAGGGGATGCGGTTGGCAATGGGAATGGTGCCGGTCGGGTCGAAGGAGGGATTGTCCTCATTCCGCCGCTGGGGAAGCTTCTGGCCCACATTGCCAATGTACCCCACGTCCAGGAACATGTTGTGTGCGAACGTATGCTGGATATCATAATCCCATTGCTGCACGTAGGGAGTGCGGCTGCGCTTGTCAAGGCTGAAGGGCACCGTGGTTCCGCTCCCAAAGGTACCGACCGGGAAGAGACTCGACATCGCCAGCGTCGGCTTCGTGGGGTCAGAGTTCAGCGTCTGGGTTGTGTAATAGGCGGGGAGGACCACCTCAAACTGGAGTTCATTCCAGTTGTCCGTGGCATAAAAGATGCCGTACGCGCCGCGAACCACTGTATTCTTGGCCCACGACGGGCTGTAGGCAAAACCTACCCGAGGAGCCCAGTTCCTCCACGTGGGGTCCACGATGCCATTCCGTACGGCGCCGCTGCGGGAATACTCCACGATTTGCGTCGAGGGATCAAACCAGCCGGTCTTGTTGCTGCGGTCCCAAGGAGTTTGACTGTATTCGTAGCGAAGACCGACATTGACCGTGAAGCTGGGTGTAACCCGCCAGTTATCCTGCAAGTAGCCCGCGTAGAAATTGCTGATCAGGTCCTGCGAGGAGTCGCCGACGGAGGCGGTGGCATTTAGCGGGTCGCCCAGCAGAAAGTCTGCCAAGCTGTTGTGGCTAAAAAGGCCCCCGAAACTGACGCCTGGCACGCCGCCAAAATCGGTAATCTGATTGAACGACTCGTGAATGTAGTTGAATCCCATCTTCAGGTTGTGCTTGCCGTGCACAATGCTCAAATTATCGACAAACTGCTTGTCCTGATCGAGCGCTCCAATAGATTCAGCGGGGGATCCTGGATCGTTAAAGTCGGAGACCCCGGCGTCAGGTACGCCAAAGTCAAAGGGATTGGGCGAGGTATTCGTCAAGCTGAAAACGCTCGACGCATAGTTTTGCGTCAACGCCCCCTGGCCGACGAGGTAGGTCCTGCCTCGATTGTACCCCAGGCGCGCGTCATTCACGATGTTGGGTGAGAAGGTATGCGTCTCCGTCACGGTGACCAGAGTATCTGAGAGAGGCCATGAATTCCCGGACAAGGGCTCAGATCCCGGGGCGAAGGTGGGGCGATTATCATGAGTGAAGGCACCCCAAAGCTGGTCGCGTGGGCCTATGGAGTGGTCAAGCCGAGCATTATACTGATCGCTGTTTACGTAACCTCTCGCTGCCGTAAAGTAGTTGTAGGTTGGGAACCCGCCCGCGACAGGAATGGGCGCGTTTGTGACGTTGGGGGCCGGCCAAAAGGGAATCCACTTTTGCGTGACCGAGTTGAGCATGCTCGTGGGGATCATATTGCCTGGAAAGGCTTGGCCGGTCGCAGGGTTAACGATGTCCACGCAATGGGGAGAGGTCGGCAGATTCTGGCAGTAATTGGAGCTGGTCGGGAAGAAACCTGTACCGTAGCTATTGTCGGCCAGATTCCCAGCCAATTGCTGGGGACTGGGGTTGAGCGCTGTCTCGTTCGTGATTGTGGGGTTGCGCAGGCCCTCGTAAGAGAAAAAGAAGAAGGTCCTGTCGCGGCCGTTGTAGTGCGGCAAGACCACCGGGCCGCCAATCGTCGCCCCGAAGTCGTTATAACGGACGATTCCCTTGGGCAACCCCGCGAGATTCGAGAAGAAGCTGTTGGCGTTGAAAACGTCGTTTTCGACGTAATCGTAGACGTCGCCGTGAATTGAATTCGAGCCTGATTTCAGAGTGGTATTGATCACTGCGGCGGACCTGCCATATTCCGCGGAGAAGTTGCTGGTCTGGACGTTGATCTCCTGGATGGCATCGAAGGAGGGCCGCAGGTTGGCGCTGCCGAAGCGGGCGTTTCGGGACTCAATGCCGTCAACAATGAAGCTCTCGTCCGACTCCCGCCCTCCTGACACGCTGGTGGTCACCTGCCCCTGACCAGCGCCCGTCCAATAGGACGCCGGGGAGTTTCCCTGGCCAATGGGCGCCACTCCCGCCGATAGAGCGACCAGGCCGATAAAATTACGATTCTCGATGGGCAGGTTCTCCACAGCCGACTCTTGCGTCACCTGGTTCATCGACGAGGTTTGGGTTTCGAGCTGCGCCATGCTTCCCGCCGTCACCTCGACCGTCTGGGTTACGGCACCGACTTGCAGAGTAACGTCCACCCGCGGCCGGGCTCCCACCAGAAGGGTGATATTGGTGACTTCCGAGGTTTGGAAACCCTCCTTGGACGCTTGTACGCTGTAAACTCCGGGCTTCAAAGCGGCAAACTGGTAGTTGCCGTTCTCGTCGGATGGAGCCTCTTGCTTGATGCCCGTGTCGGTTGCCGTGAGGATGACTTTGGCGCCCGGTACCACGGCTTTCGTGGAGTCATAAACCGTACCTAGAATGTCCCCGGTGATGGATTGGCCGAAGATCTGTGGGGGCACGATCAGCAACGCGAGACAAACCAACCAGAAGGTCAAGCCGCTGGCTCGTAAACGGACCATAATGCACACCTCCGTCGGAAGTCTTGGTTTTAAGGTATAAGCCCTTAGGCCCGGCCGTAACGGCGCGGACCCTCGTAAGTTCAGACCCAGCTCGCTTGCAAAAACGGTTTCAGGGCAGTTAGACGGGGGGACTCATCAGCCGTCACACACTCCCTAAGATAAAATCGATGTTCCCGCTCTGGTAAGGCAAGCCCCGCATCTTACGGGCGCGCCGTACCTATTAGACTCGACGCTATATGCTCACTTGTAAACCTCAACCGACTATTTGTCAAGGGGAACCTTACGTAAAGCGGCGGAGGCATCACGTTGCTCCGCGCGCCACTGTGCTGTTAAGCCTAGCTAAACTAAGCACTTACGCAGTTGGGCAGGCTGAAGTCAGTCTATACGATCCGGCTATGAGCTTGAACGATCTCTTCCACAATGCCTTTGGCCATGCAGCCAAAAGTTCTCAATCGGGCACCCTGCTCGTACATCGAGCTGAGGAGCTTCCGGCCTTCGGCATCGACGAACGTCACTTCGCAGAGGTCCACGATTACCGGCTTCTCCGGCGAGTTATCTTTCACTGCGCGCCAGCTTCGCCCGAGTTCCTCCACCCAGGGTCCGGCCAGCCTTCCTTCCAGGTTCAGCGTGGCCGCATTCGTCGAGTTGTGAATGGTGATTTTCAGCATGAATTACTCGTTAATTCCGCTCCGCCGAAGCGCCTTGGAGTGCCGCAGCGAAGCTGCCGCCGTTTTGCCGGAATTCCAAGGCGGCAGCTTCGCTGCGGCACTCCAAGGCGTCACTTCTACTCCTTAGGGTAAACCGCCGTGCTTCGACTGGCTTATTCCCGTTCCGTTGGAAGAGAATGACGGCAGGCTCGAAGCACTCCAGCCCCCGCCCAGCGCCTTAATCAGGAGCACGCTGGAATTCATGCGGCGCGTCAGAATATTAACTGCCGCGATTTCATCACTTAGGGCGATACTTTGGGCGGTTATCACCTCGAAATACGTTACGAGGCCCCCTTTGTAGCGGTTTAAGGAAAGCGCCGTGGACCGTTCGGCAGACTCCACAGCTTGCTGCTGTTTCGCGCTTTCTTCCTCCAGGATGCGCAGCGCCGCCAGGTTATCCTCGACCTCCTGAAAGGCAGTCAGGACGTTTTGTCGATACGTTGCCACGTTCGCCTCGTAGGCGGCCCGGGCTTGATCGGTGGTCGCGTGGCGAAGACCGGCATCGTAGAGTGTTTCGAGCAAGGTCGGCCCCAAGGCAAAAAAACGGCTCGGCCACGCCACCCAGTTGCCGATTGTCGATCCTTCCGTTCCGCCCGCCCCGCTTAGCGTCAGGGTAGGGTAATAGGCCGCCTTGGCGAAGCCGATCTGGGCGTTGGCCGCGGCTGTGCGGCGTTCGGCGGCGGCGATGTCAGGCCTCCGCTCGAGCAACTCAGAGGGTACGCCCACCGGAATCTTGGGGGGCGAAAGATCGAGCGGCGATGCCGGAATTGAAAATGTTGAGGCTGGCTGGCCCACCAGCGCCGCCAGCGCGTGCTCGAATTGCGCGCGCGCTACCCCCACGTCGATCGCCTGGGCCTGGGTGGTTTCAAGCTGGGTTTCTGCCTGCGCCACCTCCGCTCGGGCCGCCAGGCCCCCGATGTACCGGTTCTGTGTCAGGTCCAGCGCTTTCTGATAGGCGATAACCGTCGAGTCCAACAACCGCTTTTGCGCATCCAAACCGCGCAGGGCGAAGTAATCAGAAGCCAGTTCCGCATGAATGCTCAGGCGGGCGGTTTCCAGGTCGGCCGCGCTGGCTTGGGCATTCTCCCTCGCGGCCTCCACAGCCCGATGGATGCGGCCCCAGGCGTCAATCTCGTAGGAGAGGTTGAAAGGCAGGACAAGGTCACCTAGGGTTTGCCCCGCATTTCCAGCGGCCTGCGGAGCATTCTTGGAGGTTTGCTCAACCGTCGTGAAAGGGCCGACACTGACGGTCGGAAACAGCCCCGCGCGATTAATACCGATCAAATCGCGCGCCTGACGATACTGCTGTTCTGCAACCTTCAAATTCTGGTTCGAAACCTCGATGCGCTCTTCAAGTGCGTTTAGCTGCGGATCGCCAAAAATCTCCCACCACTTGCCGCGCAGAACTTGATCTTGGGGCTGGGAAGGTTTCCACTCACCCTGCGTCCCACCGCCGCTGGGCGCAAGCTCCTTATAAGCTGTAGGCGTTTCCACCGGAGGCCGGGCGTATTTCGGCCCGACCGTGCAAGCGGCGGGAAAAAGCAGAAGGCAGAAGGCAGAAAGCAGAAGGCAGAAACATTTGCGATTTGCGATTTGTGATTTGTGATTTGGCTGGTCGTGATTTCCGCCTGGCAAAAACCACCTCGGCTTTATAGCGTGTGCCGTTTTCCGTGTCCTTCCGCTCAACATCCCACAACTCTCCCGGTCAACTAAATCATCAATCACAAATCGCCAATCACAAATTATTCCGCTCCCCAGTGGTTTTCGCCCGGCCCGGCCACGCGCACCTCCTCACCATCCACCAGCGAATCGGGCGGATTGGTGATGACCGCTTCGTTTGCCGAGAGCCCAGACACCACTTCGACCTCGGTGCCGAAATCGCGTCCCAAGGTAATCGGGAGCATCACCGACCGCCCTTTCCGGACCACGGCGACGTGCAAGCCCTCTGAACGGAAGATCAGGCTCGTAACCGGCACGATCAGGGTTGAGGTCGCCGCGGGTAAAGCTCAGATGAACCTCCGCGTAGGCCCCAGGCAGAATCTCGCCGGTGGGGTTGGCAACGTCCACCTCCGTCAAAAGCGTCCGCGAGGATTGCTCGATGGCCTCGGCGTTGCGCACGATCTTGCCGGGGAAGCGCCTGCCGGGATACTGGGGCATGGTTAAGTAAGCCTGCACGCCGGGTCTTGCCGAGGGCGAATCAACCTGCGGCACATTGACGTACACGCGCAGGGGATTAACGGCCGCCACGCGGAACAACTCCCGGTTGGACCCGCCGTTGCCGCCGCTTCCCCTCCGGGAGCAATCAACTGGCCGATATCGGTCTCGCGCGCCGTGAGGACGCCGTCGAAGGGCGCATACACTTTCTCGAAGGATTGCAATTGCTCCAGCCGTTTGACGTTGTCCCCGGCGGAATCCACCATGGCCTTCTTGGCGTGCTCGTCTCCCACCGCGTTGTCCACATCCTGTTTGGAGACGGAGTCGCTTTTCAGCAAGAATTCATAGCGCGCCGCAGTCGTCTGCGCCAGTTCGTAGTTGGCTTTGGCCGTCGCAAGCTCCGCCCGCGCCTGCTGGAGTTGCTGGTCGAGCTCGGGCGTATCAATTTCCGCCAGAAGTTGGCCATTCTTCACCCGCCCGCCAATGTCCACATACCAGCTCTTCAAATAACCCGTCGTCCGGGCATAGATCGGAGCCTCAATAAACGCCTGGACATTCCCCGGCAAGATGATCTCCTGTTGCGGGGCGCCGCGCTTGGGCCGCGTCACGGAAACTGAGGGCACGGCGAGCTCGCGCGTTTCGTTCTTCACTTCCGCCGCGGCACGGACTCGAGTGTAAATCCCCCGGTAGGCCACAATGCCCGCAACGATGACGACAAGAACCAGCCAAACGATGGTCTTGGCGACGCCGGATTTGGGTCCTCGACGAGGATCTGGTGGCCCCTCTTGCGAACCTTTGTCGCGTTCTATGCTTTCCTCAACTTTCATTCCGTCCTCCGCAACTGCAAACACCAAAACTCAAAGATCGCAAATCACCAATCGCAAATCACAAATGCTCCCGATTATCCGATTTCCCATGGATGATGCTGAACACCGTGGGAACAAAGAACAGTGTCGCCACGGTGGCGAACAGCAGTCCGCCGATCACCGCCCGGCCCAGCGGAGCGTTCTGTTCCCGCCCTCGCCCAAGCCCAGAGCCATGGGCACCATGCCGATGATCATGGCCAGCGCCGTCATGATGACGGGCCGAAAACGCGTGAAGCCGGCCTCCAGCGCGGCCACCGTGGCATTCCGGCCTTCGGCCATTTGTTCTTTGGCGAAACTCACTACCAGAATGCTGTTGGAGGTGGCCACGCCCACGCACATCACCGATCCGATCAGCGCCGGCACGCTGATCGTGGTGTGGGTGCCGAACAGAAACCAGACAATCCCCGCCAGGGCCGTGGGCAAAGCGGAAATGATAATCAACGGGTCCAGCCAGGATTGGAAATTCACCACGATCAAGAGATAGACCAGCACAATCGAGAAGGCCAGCCCGGCCAGCAGTCCGATGAACGAAGAACGCATGGTATCAATCTGCCCGCGCACGATGGTTCGCGAGCCGCGCGGCAGTTCCTTCTGGCTTTGATCCACAATGCGGTCAATCTCGCGTGCCACGCCCCCCAGGTCCCGCCCCTGCACGGAACCGTAGATGTTAATGACGGGTTGAACGTTGTAGTGTGAAACGGCAGCCAGGGAAGAACCGCGGCTGATCGAGGCAAGATTGCCGAGGATCTGCGGCGCTGCGCCTCCCGAGCTGGTGACCGGAATGTTTTTGAGATCCTGAAGCGTGTCCACGCGGTACTGCGGGGTCTGCGTGGTAATGCTGTAACTTACGCCCGGTCTTGGGGTCCATCCAGAACGTGGGCGCGGTTTGGAAACTCCCGCTCAGAGAGACCAAGAGGTTGCTGTGCCACATCCCGGGGAGTGAAGCCGACCTGCGCCGTCCGGGTTCGATCGATGTCCACTTGCAGCCGCGGCAGGTTGAAAGGTTCCTGAATGTGCAAGTCCACCACCCCCGGAACCAGTTTGACTCTGCTCACCAGCGACTCCGCAAAACGCCGGTTGGCGACAAGTTGCTGGCCCACCACCTGCACGTTGATGGGCGCGGGAAGGCCGAAATTCAAAATCTGGCTGACCATGTCGGAGGCCAGCACGTAAAACGTCACTCCCGGATACTCACGCGCCACGCGCAGGCGCAGCTTGCGGACGTATTCTGCCGTGGGGTGATGCTCGTGCGCCAGCGAAACCAGAATGTCGGCGTCCCCAGTGCCGATGGGCGCCGAGGTGCTGTAAGAAAGATTGACACTGCTGTAGGGCAGTCCGATGTTGTCAATGATGCTGTCCAGTTCGCCCGGGGGAATTTCCGCACGAACCGTCTTCTCCACCATATCGCAAAGCCGCGCCGTCTCTTCAATGCGGGTGCCGGTGGGCGCCCGCAGATGCAGCGTGAATTGGCCGCTGTCCACCTTGGGGAAGAAGTCCTGGCCCAGCCAGGGGAAAAGCAGGAAGGAGGCCAGCGCCGACCCCAACACGCCCAACGCCAGCCAGGCCCGATGCCGCAGACAGACCTCCAATCCGCGCCTGTATTTTCCCCGCAGCCGCTCGAACGCGTGCTCAAAGCTCAATTGCTGGCGCGCCAGGAAGTGGCGCTGCGCCTGCGCCTCCAGGCTTGCCGCGTCCGCGTCGTGCTCGTGCCCGCGCAACAAATACCGCGCCATGGTGGGCACCAGGGTTCGGGACAAGAGATAAGACGCCAGCATGGCAAAGCTCACTGCTTCCGCCAGCGGAATAAACAGGTGCCGGGCCACCCCGGTGAGGAAGAACATGGGCACGAAGACAATGCAGATGGCGAGTGTGGAGACAAAAGCCGGCACGGCGATCTGCGACGCGCCATCCAGAATCGCCGTCAGGATTTCCTTGTTCATGGCGATGTTGCGGTTGATGTTTTCGATTTCAACCGTGGCGTCGTCCACCAGAATCCCCACCGCCAGGGCGAATCCGCCCAGCGTCATGATGTTGATCGTTTCCCCTAGAGCGCTCAGCACCATCGAGTGAGGTCAGAATGGAAAGCGGGATGGATACGGCGATAATCAACGTGCTTCTCCAACTCCCCAGAAACAGCAGAATCATCGCGGCGGTGAGCAGCAGCGGCGATCAGCATCTCGCGGACCACGCCCTGAATCGCCGCCCTGACGAAGAGCGACTGATCGGTCAGGTAATGCATTTGCAATTGAGGCGGCAAGCCTTTTTGTATAAGGGGCAACTCCTCTTTGATTCGAGAAATGATGTCCAGAGTCGAGGCATTGCCCGTCTTCAGTACGGTCATCAGCGCCGCGCGCTGGCCGTTCACGCGGACAATGTTGGTTTGAGGCGGAAACCCGTCGCGCACCTGGGCGACATCGTGGATGTAGATAACCGTGTTGCCGCTCGTTTTGACGGGCAGGTCGTTGAGTTCCGCAGTGGTCAGCGGACTGCCGTTGGTCTCCACGTCGTATTCGTATTGCCCGATCTTGGAAGTTCCGGAGGGAAGGATCAGATTCTGCGTACTGATGGCGCTCACAACGTCATTGGGAGACAGCCCCTTGGACTGCAAAGCCGCCGTGTTCAAGATCCACCTGTACTTGGCGCTGCTTGCCTCCGTACGGCCAGGGAATCGCCGCGCCTTCCACGTCGGCCAGTTGCACGCGGATGAAGTTGGCGCCGAGATCGAACAATCGCTGCTCGGAGAGCCCTTCCCCGGCAAGGCCGATCTGGAGGATGGGCACACTCGAAGCACTGTACTGAATAATCAGCGGCGGAGTGGTTCCGGGCGGCAATTGCCGAAGTTGGGTCTGGCACATGGCGGTGACCTGGCTCAACGCCGTAGATATATTCGCTCCCGGTTGAAAGAAGATTTTGATGACTGCTATCCCGCTCAGCGACTGGGACTCGATGTGGTCGATGTCGTTTACAGTCAGAGTGAGGGCGCGTTCGTTGACGACCACGATCCGGTTCGCCATCTGCTCCGGCGACAATCCGTTGTAGCTCCAAAGCACGCTCACCACGGGGATGTTAATGTTGGGGAAAATGTCCTTCGGAGTCCTGAGGATCGATAGGGTGCCCAGGATCATTATGGCAATGGCTGCCACGATGAACGTGTAAGGCCTCCGAAGTGCTAACCTGACAATCCACATAGTCTCAGTCGCGGTGTCGCAGGGGCAGCCCTTGTGGTTGCCCCTGAGTACGAGACAGGAGGCAAGTGCGATGCCAAGCCGATGAGGATTGTTCTTGGGGAATTAAACCGATGTGAATACAGTGGTTACTCGCGATTCTGGAGAAAGCAATCGGAAGCGGGAACAGGTGTCAAAGTCGCTTTGACGTCAGTTTTGACAGGCACGAGGCATTCGGTGATCAGGTGACTGAGTCGTTTGTGATTTCTGACTTGAGATTTGATATTCTCCCATAAGGGGGACGCGATGAAAGACCTGAGTGCAGATCTGCTCCGCGTTGTCGAGACGGCTGAACCGAGGCTGCGCGCAATCACTGAGCTTGAAAGTGTCAAGCCGGTACTGTCGGGCGGTTGGTCGAGGAAAGAAGTCATCGGACATTTGGTTGATTCGGCGTCAAACAACCACCAGCGATTCGTCCGTGCGGCGCTTCAGACCTCTTTGGATTTCCCTGCTTACGACCAGGTTGGAAACGCGCGTGTGCAGGCTTTTCAAGAAGCCGGCTGGTCCCTCCTTGTCTCGCTCTGGGCCGATTACAACCGCTACCTTGCTCACGTAATAGCCCGCTTGCCGCCCTCCAAGCTAGGCACCCTTTGCCGCATCGGGCCGGGGAACCCGGTCAAGCTGGAGTTCTTGGCCAGGGACTATTTGCGGCATCTGGTGCATCATCTAGCCCAGATCGGCGTCAGTGAGGATCGGTTGATCGGTTGATCCGGTGATCGGGAGAACAAAGAACAGGTCCTCACCGGCCAACCAATCGCCAATCACAAATCAGAAATCGCAAATAGGCTGTTCTTCCGATCACCGGATCTCTCGATTCCCAGCCTCTTCATCCGGTAGAGCAGCGTGGTCCGCTTCAGTCCCAAGCGTTCCGCCGCGCCACCAGGCCCGCCCAAAACGCCTTTTGCTGCGTTCAGGGCCTGAAGGATCTGCTCGCGGTCAGTCACCACAAGGGTACGCACCCGCGGAGACGAACCTCGATCTGCCAGCCGTTCCAACTCGCCCAATGGTGCTTGTAGAGTGGTTGTCTTGGAGAGGATCACGGCGCGCTCGACGAAATTCTGCAACTCACGGATATTGCCGGGCCATTGATATTGCTGCAGGGCGTGCATCACCTCGGCGGGAATAGTCTCAATCCGCTTGTTGATCCGGCGGGCATACTTCTCCGCGAAGTAGCGTGCCAGGACGGGAATATCCTCACGGCGCTCGCGCAACGGAGGAATGGTGATGGGGAAAACATTCAGGCGGTAATAGAGGTCGCCGCGGAATTCATGCTTATCCACCATCTCGAGCAGGTTCCGGCTGGTCGCGGCCACTACCCGCACGTTGACCCGCACGGTTCGCGAACTGCCCAGCCGCTCGAATTCATGTTCCTGGAGAACCCGCAGCAATTTGGGCTGTAATTCGAGCGGGATGTCGCCCACCTCGTCAAGAAACAGGGTGCCCTGGTGCGCAAGCTCAAAACGGCCGGCCTTTTGCGCTATCGCCCCGGTGAAGGCGCCCTTCTCATGTCCGAAAAGTTCACTCTCCAGCAGGCCCAGGGGAATCGCCGCGCAATTCACTTTGACAAAGGTGCGGTCGCGCCTGGGGCTCAAGCTGTGGATGGCGCGCGCGATCAGCTCTTTCCCGGTGCCCGTCTCGCCTAAGGTCAGAACCGTCGAGTCCGTGGGCGCCACGATCCTTACCTGGCCCAAAACATCCTTCAGTGGCTGGCTGTCACCGATGATGTCTTCGAAATCGCGATCGGCGCGAATCTCCTCGTTAAGGTAAACCCTTTCCTCAGCCAGTTTCTCCCTGACCTCATTGACTTCCCGATAGTTCAAGGCGTTCTCGACGCCGATGGCCACTTGATTCGCCACTTGGCAAAGGAATTCCAGGTCTTCCGTGGAAAAAGCGCTGGCCGGCATCTTGCCCACGTTTAGGGTGCCCAGAGACCGGTTGTGGCTGATCAGCGGCAGGAAGCAGGCCGACTTCAACCCGGCGGCAATCAGGTGATTGCTCTGGGGCGTGAACCTGGACAAGTCCTGGCCGTCCAGCAGCAACGCCTTGCCGGACTCGATGACTTCGCCCGAAATCGTTCCCACCGCCGGAATAACGATCTCCTCATCTTGGCTGGAGTCAGGCTGGGGATAGTGGCGGGCATAGACGTGCAGGCGATGTTCCTCCCCCCGCTCCCGCAAAGTCACACTGGTATAGTCGCACTGCATAACGCGTCGCACGTGGGTAGTGATGGCGCGTAGCAACTCGCGCAAGTCGAGGATGGAAACAATGTTGTTGTTGAGGTCCAGAAGCAGGCGCAGCCGGTCCCGCTCGCGCTCCAGTTGGTGCAGAAGCTCGGCCGGTTCGAGTACCAACCCCGCCGGTGATGTGCCATGCTCCGCCATGCTGATGAGCTTACCCGGTCAACCTGTCTCTTGACAAGCGGAGTTGGTAGGGGCAGGTCGCGAACCGCCCCTATGCCGGTTCCAGGAACTACGCTCCAAAATTGAGCGAACGATCCGGGAATGTTATTGAAAATAAAGGACCGCTGTGGAAAACTAGGTTCTTTCCGGGCATCTCGAGCATGGGCGGATTTCAGACAAAAACGACCAGAGCGAGATTCCTCGCTCCGCTCTTTTGAAAGTCTGTCATTCTGAGCGAAGCGAAGAATCTGCATTGGTTCGCCTCAGACCGGTACTGCAGATCCTTCGCTTCGCTCAGGATGACAGCGACTTTAATCTGACAGCCAAGAATGGCGGTGAACATGACACATGGAGAACAGGCCAAGGTTGGAGTCTTCGGAATCGGGCTGGCGGCCTACTGGCCCCAGTTTCATGGGCTCAAAGAGCGCCTTGAAGGGTATCAGCGGAAAGTAGAAGAGCGCCTGGGCGAATGGGCGACGGTAGTCAGCGCGGGGCTTGTGGACGATGCGCCGAAGGCGGAGGAAGCCGCTCAGGCCTTCCTCTGCGAGCGTGTGGACCTGGTTTTCTGCTACGTGGGGACCTACGCCACGTCCTCACAGGTTCTACCCGTGGTTCAGAAGTCGAAAACTCCGGTGGTGGTGCTGAACCTCCAGCCGAGCGCCGCCTTGGATTATGCCCACACCGACACCGGCGAGTGGCTGGCCCACTGTTCCGCCTGTTGCGTGCCGGAGATTTCCTGCGCCTTCGCACGCTCCGCCATCCCGTTCCAGCAGGTGACCGGCATGCTCGAACCCGAACCGGATGTGCGCGAGCCGAGCGAACTGGCCTGGGCGGAAATCCGGGAATGGTGCGAAGCCGCCAAGGTGATTCACAATCTCCGCAAGTCTCGCATCGGATTCCTCGGGCACCCCTACCCCGGAATGCTGGACATGTACAGCGACTTCACCCAGCACCAGGCTCAACTGGGAACGCACATCGAGGTACTCGAGATGTGCGACTTGGATGAGCGGGTGCGCGCGGCAACTCCCGCCGAGTTGGCCAAGAAGGCCGAGGAGACGCGGGCCATCTTTGACATCAGCGAGGACAGTCCTTCCGATCCCTTGGCCAAGAAGCCGGCGCCGGAGGAGATGGACTGGGCCTGCCGCGTGGCGGTGGGTCTTGATCGCCTGGTGGAGGATTTCAACCTTGACGGAATGGCGTATTATTACCGTGGCGCGCCGGGGAATCCTTACGAGCGGCTCGGGGCGGGCCTGATTCTCGGCTGCTCCCTGCTGACGGCGCGCGGAATTCCCTGCTCGGGAGAAGCCGACTTGAAGAACTGCCAGGCCATGAAGATCATGGATCTCCTGGGCGCCGGCGGCAGCTACACGGAACTCTATGCCATGGATTTTCGCGAGCGTTTTATCCTGATGGGGCACGATGGTCCGTTCCACCTGGGCATTGCGGAAGGCCGTCCGATCTTGCGCGGGCTGGGGCTATACCACGGCAAGGCAGGCCACGGCGTCAGCGTCGAAGCCAGCGTGCGCAAAGGCCCCATCACCATTCTGGGCCTTACCCAAACCCGCGACGGTCGTCTTAAGTTCATGGCGGCGCAGGGCGAGTCGCTGGCCGGCGAGCGCCTGAAGATCGGGAACACCAATAGCCGACTGCGATTCGGACTTGACCCGGCGCCTTTTATCAACACCTGGTGCGCCGAGGGGCCCACCCACCATTGCGCTTTGGGAATCGGCCATGTCGTGGGGAAATTGGAAAAAGTCGCATGGCTCACGGGCCTCGAACTGAAGGTGGTAGGCGGTGCATAATCCGCGGATTGCGGGGATTTCGCAGAGCGGCAAAGCGGCAACCCAATGCAGATTCTTCGCTTCGCTCAGAATGACATGTGTTTCGCGCAGAATGACATGTCATCCTGAGCGAAGCGAAGGATCTGCTTTTCTTCGCGCGCCACGAAGCAACGCAACCTTGAAGGGATGACACATGAATTCCCGACAGCCTTTTGATTCGATCCAGTGGCGAAGTTGGTTGTACGTAACCCTGCTGGCATCCGTAGCGGCTGCAACTGCAGCCGCTCAAGACGCGACTCCCTCAAAGCCGCCGGTCATCGTCATCAACCGGGGATACCGGCTGTTGATTTCATCGGAGAAGGGAACCATCGCGTCTTTCCGCTCGACCTTTGGCATCGACCGCGACTTACTTATTCCCAACCATGCGAGCTTGCCGCTCTTCAAAATCGAGTTTCTGAACGACCACGCCGAGTTCAAAACAGTTACTTCCTCGGAAGCGAAAGAGGTCAAGGTCAGCAGGGACATGATTCCGGACGGCCAAGTCATCAACATCGAGTACAAAGGCATTGGCGGCTTGCCCGTCGATGCGCGCGTCACCATCACCTGCCCGGTCCGGGAAACACTGACTTACTGGAACCTGGAAGTGGACAACCGGACGAACTCCTGGATCGGGCACATTCAGTTCCCCGTCCTCGAGGTGCCTTTTGACAACCCCACCGACAAGCACTTCAGCCACATCTTGACGTCTTTTGCAGATGGCGGGCTTTCGGGGCCGGTCGAGCCCGGCACGTCCGTGGCCGGTTGGGGAGGAACAGAATACGATACTCCCGAAATCTGGCGTTACAACAATTACCCGGGCGAGTGGGTATCGACGCAACTGATGGCCTACTACAACGACGCCGGTGGGCTCTACGTCGCTTGCGACGATGCCAAGGGGCTGCCCAAGTTTTTGGATCCATTGATGGAGCAGCACGGGGTGGTGATGGGGCTCGGCCATTACCCCGGCACGCGCGGTCCCGGCGTGTCCAAACTCCCCTACCAGGTGGTGGTGGGCGCCTTTCACGGCGATTGGTACGCGGCGGCTGAAATCTATCGGGCTTGGGCGGCGCAGCAGCCATTTTGCTCCACCAAGCTGGCACAGCGGACGGACGTGCCCAAGTGGATCACCGACTCCCCCTTCGCGCTCGCTTTTCCCATGCGCGGCCAGGGAGATTGGGACCCTCCAGCGGCGGTGAACCCCGAGTACACACCGCTCGCGAACGCACTCCCTTACCTCGAAAAACTTGCTACCGCTCTCGAGAGCCCTTTGATGCCGATTGTCTTTAACTGGGAACACGCCGGTCCCTGGGTTCAGCCCGATGCTTACCCTCCGCTGGGGGGCGAAGCGGCGGTGCGCGAATTCATGGCCAAGGCGAAAGCCAAGGGCTGGCATCCGATTATCTATGGCGACGGCCTCTGCTGGGTGACCTGGCAGAAGAACACCAACTACGACGGCTTGCCTTATTTCCACTCGCATGGAGGCGACGACGCCGTGGCGCGCAAATGGGACGGCACTTTCCTCGAGGACGTGTGGCCGTGGCGAAAGAATTATGTGGCTTGCGTGGGGACGGAAAAAGGCCGGCAGATGATCTTGGACATGACTCGCCGGATGGCGGAGCTAGGCCCCGCGGCGGTGCAGCAGTTCGATCAAGGGCCCGGCCCCAGGGCCTGTTACGCCTCGAATCACGGCCATCCTCCGGTGCCGGGCCCGTGGATGTCCGAGGCATTCGATAAATTAGTAACAACCGATTATAATATAGCTCGTTCAGTTAATCCTGAAATCGCCATGTCCTGCGAGGGCGCTCCGCCGGAAACCCAGCTTCAGCACTTCCAGACCTGGGACGCCCGCGTCAGCACCTGTCCCTTGTACGCGTTCCTCTATCACGAGTACGGCAGCGGCTCCGAGGGTTTCTACACCAATCGAGTCAATGACGAAGCCCTGCGCCTTTCCGCCGCCAGGGCGCTCGTGAACGGCAACACGGTCGTTTTCACTCTCCGCGACAAAGGCCAGATCGAGTACGATTGGGACCAGACCTGGACCCGCGCCGTGCCGGACCAGGCGGCGATTCTCGATTGGGGCAAAAGGCTTAACCAATTCCGCGCGGGCATAGCCCACGATTACCTCGTCTACGGACGTATGCTGCGGCCTTGGACCGTGAGCGGCGTTACGCTGCGCGATTTCGGCTGGGGCAAGGAACCCCTGGTGCAGTCCTCGACCTGGCAAGCGCCGGACGGGCGAGTGGGCGTTGTGCTGGCCAACGTTGCCGACCTGCCGGAGTCCCCGCGCGTCGAAGTACCGGGGGAAGGCAGCAAAAAGCTGCTTCTCGATATCGACGGCCGGAAGGAAGAGCGCGAGATGAACCTCCCCGGCGTGCTCGACATCCCCATGCAACCCCGCTCGCTGTGTTTGATCGAACTGAAATGATCCGCAGATTGCGCGGATTTCACAGAGTAGTTAAAACCCTTACGCGAACAGATAACGGGCAGGCGGTTTACGATACAAGAGCCCCCGTCGCATTGTCATCCTGAGCGAAGCGAAGGATGACCGCAGTTCATCTGCGTAATCCGCGAAATCTGCGGATGCCCTAAAAGTTCTCGAGCACGTCGGTGACGAGCGTGCGGGCGACGTCGCGGGAGAGCCGGTCGAGCGCAGCCTGGTCCTCTTCGAAGAGGCCGGAAGTGGTCTGGCTCACCTGGTACTCTTCCCGGAAGACGAAGTTGGGATTGGCGTAGACCACTTTATTGCTGTGCAAGTCCAGGAGCTTGACGTCGGCCAAAACCTGGATCTGGAGCGAAGAAGCTCGCCCGGTCGTCAAGTCGTAAGTGATCACACCCCTGGTCACCTCTTTAACCGCTCCTTTCAAGACTGCATCAGCGCCGGCGGGATTGGGCGTCACCTGGAATTTGGTTCTCTCCAGGAACTCGCGGGTGATTGCTGCCGCGAGTTTCTGTTCAATACGGAAGGTGGAAGACTGGTTGGCAAAAATGGGGACGGCGATGGTTTTGATGTCGGGCGGCAAGCGGTCACCGCGTCCCGCAACGTGATAGCCGCAGGAGAGGCAAAAAGCAGAAAGCAGAAGGCAGAAGGTAGAAAGCAGAACTGACGACGACACCTTCTCCCCTGGGGAGAAGGTGTCGGGCGACGGCGCTTTCTTCAGACGTCGCACGACGGATGAGGGGTCACTCGCTCGCGCCGCCCTGCTGCCGTTCCCATCCAGAACTCGCATCCGGTTATACCCGCGAGCGAAGGCTCTCGGCAATCTCCACCGCATTCACGGCCGCAAGGCGAAGATTATCGGCCACCGCCCAAATCCACAGGCCCCCGGGGTGGTCGGGATCAGCCATCACCCTATCCACCTGGATGTCGTCCGAGCCGGCAACCTCGACGGGAGTCGGCGAGTCATGGGCGCCGCGCCGCAAGTCGATTTGCTCTCCCAGCAAAGCCTCTGCGGCCTTCTCCGGCGCGGCGGGGGGATCGGTCTCAACGAAAAGGGAAACCGCCAGGGAGTGGAATACGGGTACCTGAAGCAGGCGCAGAGCCGGCGCCGGAACCCTGCCTTGCAAATACTCTTGAAGCTGCTGGCGCAGCACGCTCTCGAGCGCCAGAAGTTCGCTCGCACTCGTCCCGCTCGGACGCGACATCAAGTTAAAAGCCAACTGGCCGCCAAAAACCTTGCGCGGGATCTTTTGGAAGCTGAGGAGGTTTACGGTCTGCTTCTGAAGTTCGTCAATCCCGTGGGACCCGGTCTCGGAAGCCGACGCGAACACATGTGCGACCGCCCTTTTCAGGGAAAACCGCGCCCCCAGGCGCAACAGCAAGGCGCTTATGACAATCGTGGCGGGTCGCGCCCCAACGTAAACCCGGGCGTCAGCGCCTTCCGCCGTTCTCCGAACCGGAAACGAACGGTCGAGAAACGGTATACGCACGATGCTTTGTCGGTTCGGCGGCCCCGGCTCTTGCGCGGGCGCTACGCCGCTGAGATCAATCACGGAGCAAGGAGATGGCCCCTGAGCCGAGGACCCGGGATCCAGGAACGCGGGCATGTGCCGGTAACGCGCGGCGATAAAGGCAAAATCCAGCTCCGAGGCCGTAACATTCTCATCCAGGGGCAACGTGGGTGGTCCTTCGCTCAAATCCAGGATCGGCAATTCGGGTTCACCTTCCTCGTCTGAGAAGGTTACCAGGCGAGAGAAGGGAAAGTGGCGTTCCCCCAGGACGTTCAGAAGCTCTTTGCCCAGCAGCGAAGACGCGCCCACAACTGCAACCCGGTATCCTTCTGGTGAGGTTTTCATGCCGGCTGCACCTCTTCGGGCTCAGGAGGATGGGGGCGGTGTGTCATCGAGATGATCCGGAGAATGATTCCCGAAAGAGCATAAGTAACTGCAATCGCCAGCAGGACAGGTTCGGAATACAGCCAGATGGCCCAGATGACGAGTCCCAGGAAGATGATGAGCACGTAGGAACGTCGTCTTTTCAAGTCGAGGGCCTTAAAGCTGTAGTAACGCATCCGGCTCACCATCAGGAACGCCAGCAGCGCGACCACGATCATCCAGCCAAGACTGTATCCCCACTGCACGAGAGCCGTCTTCTCCCAGTGCACGATGGCGGCAATCGTTCCCGCCGCGGCGGGAATGGGCATGCCGACGAAATACCGGCGGTCCGCGTTGGGTTTGACTACGTCTCGATGTTGAATCGCCCCAGGCGCGCCGCACCGCAGATTACGTAGGCGAACGTAACCATCCAACCGATTTGGCGCAAGTGCTCGATCAGAGGCGATCCCAGGGATTCGTTGATGGCCCTGATGCCCCAGCAGTAAGCCAGGATGGCCGGGGCAACGCCGAAGGTAATGACATCGGCCAGCGAATCGAACTCCCGGCCGAAGGCTGAGGTGGAGTTGGTAAGCCGCGCAATTCGGCCGTCCAGCCCGTCGAACAAAATCGCCCATCCGATGGCTTTTGCCGCCTCATCGAAAGCTACCGCGCTCATGCCCTCGACCCCGCCCGACGCCATGGCCAGAGAGCCTCGCAGCGCCGCGAGAATGGCGTAATAGCCGCAGACCAGGGTGCCTACCGTGAACAGGCTGGGCAGGATATAGACACCCCGCCTCATGGCGCCCTTGCTATTGAATTTCAGATTTGAGTTGGCTGGTTCCAAGGATACTGCTCCCCGCCCGGACGCGATCCCCAACTTTGACGCTCAATGTCACATCCGGCGCCATGAGAACGTCCACGCGCGAACCAAACTTGATCAGCCCGACGCGCTCTCCGCGCGCCAGAGCGTCGCCGGGGCGCTTCCAGAATACTATTCGGCGCGCCAGGATGCCAGCGATTTGCTTCACCACGATCCGGCCTTGCTCACCTTCCACGGTGAAGACGTTTTGCTCGTTTTCGATCGAGGCGGCGTCCGCCATCGCTACCCGGAACGCCCCTTTCCGGTAATTGACCTCTTTCACTACCCCGGCGATGGGAGAACGATTGACGTGCACGTCCAGCGGGGACATGAAAATGCTGATCCGGGACACCGGACTGCCCTCGTAGTTCTCCTCGACAATCTGCACGACGCGGCCGTCGGCGGGAGAAATGATGGCTTGCGGTTGAGTTGGAATGGGACGCTCAGGATCGCGGAAAAAATTGAGGACGAGTAAGGCCAGAATCAAAAAGAAGATCGCACAGATCAAGAGGGCCGGGCTTTGCTCCCGGAACCAGAATCCGAGAGTACCGCCGGAAATGAGCACCAGTGGAAGACCGTACCAATATCCCTCCCGCAGCATAAGTACCTTTGCCTGTCAGCCCGGAGCTCTTGCTTCCTCATGGGCCCGCCTCCTGGTTACACTTCAAGAGGTGCTCACATCACCTGCTCCAGCACGGTCAGAAGTCCGCTGGCAGATTCGAAGGCGGCTAATGCACCAACTGGGCTTGTCGTACCAGCAATTCCATCTGGTCCTTGGCCCGTAGCTTCAGCTTCTTCAGCCGCACCTCTTCCACCTTCTCTTCTTCCGTCAGGAAGATCTTTGCCGACAATAGGTTGAGCTGGGAAGCGTACTGGGTGTGCTGTTCGCGAAGGCGACGATACTCTTCGTTCTTGGCCATCAATTCATCCCGGACGGCCTCGGTAGGAGTGCTCACGGGTGTGCCACCTCCCCCACTTGATTTAATACCCACGCTCAGGCTAGCACACCTGATGGGTCCGTTCAAGACACGAAAAAGTCAGGTTGGCACTTTCGAACTGATGGCGCACGTCCAAGCCCCCAAGGGACTCGTGGAGCATCGGGCAGGAGGCGAAAATAATCCGGAAGGTTGACCCGGCGCGGCTCTCATCTTGATGTGCTTAACCCAGGAAGGGGTTCACCGCCCGCACGGTGCCATACAAGCGGCCATGCTCAAAGTCCTCGGAGTACAGTTCAGACAGGCCGTAATGCTCGGCATACGCCCATATGTGCGCATCGCACCAAGAGAGTTGGTAGGCGGCGGCCCCACGGAGAGCCGTGCGAACCAGCGACGCATTCGGGTATACGACCATAAACTGATCCAGCAATTGCTCTGCCTCGATACCGGCGTCGTGCCTTGACAGCAGCACAGGCCTACCCTGACGAGGCCTAGTGACAGCGGCAACAAACTCAACTATGGCCTGGTGTGGGACGCGCAACGAGTCGTTAGCGATCCCGGATCTTAGCAATTCCCTGGCTATTTCTTGCTTGATCGGCGCGCTGGAATCAAAGCGGTAAACGAGAATATTAGTGTCAACGAGAGCGGCCACGAGAGTAGAGGTCCTCTCTCCTCCAGCCCCGCTCGACTTCGTGCGGTCTCCAACCGGACTCGACGGGAGTTTCGTCAGACACGAGGGTTGCTCCGCGCTGCCGCTGGCGGTCTGTCGCTTGGTCGAACAACGTAAGGCGCTCGTGGATGGTCCGCCCCTGTCGTCTGTGGGGCCTTGCGACGACGACACGAATGGCATCCCCAGCGGGAACCCATTCCAGGTTGTCGCCGGGCCGGATGCCGAACTGGTCCGCGATCGCCTTGGGAACCGTCAATTGAAGCTTGCTGGTGACCTTCGCCATGTCCTTACTATAACAAGGATGCATTCCTTGTCAAGCGCGACCTTTGCGTAACCCTGCCGACTCCAGAGTTTTTGCTGCGCCCCAATCGTCACTGCGCAGCCTCAAAACAAGCGAGGTCACAGTGCGGATCAGCGGAAGAACTAAGGAGGGCGCTATGGGCTGTGTCTCATGATCGCTAGGCACGGCAACAGGTGAGCTCTCCGGCAACTCGCTTAAGGAGTGGGGCTGCCGGACCGCGGGAGCGGCGCGGTAAAGCGGATGATCACGGCGCTCTGACAGAGTGGGCAGCGGTCAGGAGCAGCCGCCTGCCACTCGTGCTTGCACAGCCCGCAGTGCCACTGCCCAAGGGGACCAGAGACTACTTCGCCCTGATCAGCCTGCGGCGACGCCGGAGTTCCGGAGTCGTCATGCTGCCCCGACGGAATCACGTCCTGAACCACCTTCACGGCAAAGGGCACGGTTGCCTCAAAATACTCCATACCTTGAACGCGCTTCGACGCAAGCCTTTTGTGAACTTCCGCTGTGTGTTTCTCCGGTGAGGAACTTTCGAAAGCCGCTTCCAGAACGAAACGCTCTGGCAACCCCGACACCCAGCTTAACTCCTGCAATTCCTGAGCGATAGTTCGCTTGGTGAAACCCACCTTTAACATGCCCCGCAATTTCGGGTGTGAAAGCACGTAGACATAGCCCGAGATTGACCTCGCTTCCAAGAGGTTCTGCCCGCACGAGGCACACCTGAACTTTGCCGAACTGGTACCGTCCGAGATCGTGGCGCGGCATTCCTTCCCGCACCCCCCGCAGGGAAGCCGGATCTCAAATATTGCCATGCAAAGTAGCCCGCTGTGAAGTTCCTGAACCCAGTTATTTGGTCTCTCAGTATAGCATGGCGACCCATGAACCGTGCAACCAATTGCGCAACTGCCGGCAAGCCTCTCAAACAGCCGCAGAAAACTGTCGATTACGAGCAAGGTGAAGTTCGACGGCTCGCGGACGGCGGGCGGCGCCCTGAAAGGCTTGCCTGGCTGAGCGGCCGGACGATCAAAAGGTCGGCGCTTCATGTCCGTACGTTTCACCTACGGCTGATGATATTAATGCCCTTCGGGCATTCGCTGTCCGCGCCCCAGGCTTAGGTCAGCGGGACACTCTCCCGAATTGACGACCTCTCCGAAATGAGCCTAGGATGCGCCCTCTAGAGAACCGCAGGGTTTGAAAGCCCCGGACTCTGCATCCCGGTTCTTCAGCGGAGCTGCGCCATGGATGACCCGGCTCCCACCCCCGAAGCTCCGGCCGAAGCGCCAAGCCGGCGAAGAGGGCGGAAGCCCGGAAAGCCTCTGACGGAGCTCGAACTAGCCACGCGGCGCGCCAACCACGCCAAGGCCCGCGCGGCCTTGAAGGGAGGATACCCGCCCAGCGAGAAACGCCTGCGAGCCAGTCTTGCCAATCTCGCCAAAGCCCAGGCTGTCCGGCGCGCCCCGCACGGCAATGCCGCCGCCCGCCTTAATGCCGTACAGCACGGCCTCTTCGCCGAGCGGACGCTCGAGGAAAGCGTCGATCGGTTGGGAGAAAGCAAAGAGGAATTCGAGGGCTGCCTCCGCCTGTTCGAGCGCGGGCTCGCTGCCGCCGACGCTGAGGAACTGCGCCTCGTGCTGGCCTTCATGGAACTGGACCCCTTCTTTCGCGAACTCAGCAAGCTCGAGACGCGGATCGAGTTCTGGTTGCGCAAGCTCATCCGAAAACGCTATCAGGGACGCCGTCGCTGGAGAGGCTTCATCCGCGTGCGCGATTCATACACAAAGGCACTCGAAAGCACGGAGCATGTCGACCGCTTTGTCGAGTACTGGGATACTCTGTCCCCAGACGAGCAAGCTGTTGTGTGGAAGGAATTCCTTAAGGTGACCGGCCAAGAACCCGCCGAGTGAGCAGCCGGTAGCGCAGACTCTCTGGTTTTGAGAGTCTGCGGCTCTTCCAGCGTCCGAACAGGCAGCGCGGACACAGGGCAATAACAAGCTGGGATATTCTTCAAATAAAAAACCGCAGAGTTTGAAAGGCACAAACTCTGAGCTACCCCTCGGCCGGAGATTTTTTCACAGCTTCCTGACACCCTGCCCAGGTCGGATGTCAAGAGGCTCGCAGCAAAGTACGATCGTACTGTAGCAGGGTGCTCCTGCATCGGTTATAAACAGTCCCTGGGTTGTGAAAGGAGGGAATTAACGGACTAAATAGAGCTTGACATGACGGGGCCTTCTGGCAGAATGTGTAGCTGCAGAGGTGCACAAGCAGTTATTGACGCTTAGGAAATAATTCATTAGGCTCTCCGGTGAGCTGGTTCTCAACGAGCCGGCTAACTTCCCTGTTTCGAGGAGAGCCCAAATGAAAAACCTGGTGCTGATGTTCCTGCTTGCACTGCTTGTAGTTGCAACAGCTAACTCGCTTTGGCGGATGTTCGCTGAAACTGTGACGATCGACGGAGGAAGGCCGCCGCTGGTGGCGATCGGTACTGATCCTGTTCCGCCGTTCCCGCCGCCGCCGCCGAAGCCGCCGAAGCCGAGCAATTAAATGCCACCGAATCGCGTGGGCGATCCGGAGGATGGTTGTTTGCTAGGGCGTTCGCGGATCGCTCATGGAAAGCAACCTGCTCCACTACGTATTGCAGGACTCTGGAATCTTAATTGAAGCTTCCTTGGTCTTTTACTTGGCTTGGACAAGCCAATGGAAGGGGCAGGGCGCAGTCGCTTTTTACCTCTCTTCCCTGGTGGTCGGCCAACTGACGCGGGCGTGTTTCTTGCATGAGTATGGCTTGAGCTCTCTGCGATATTATTACGCCTACTGGAGCACAGATTTCCTGCTGGTCATGAGCGCTTTCGGGGTGGTGTGCCTTTTCTTCCGACGCGCCTGCTTGCGCGAAGAGAAGATGTGGCGCCTCATCCGAATATTCCTCGTGTTCCTTTTAGTGCTGGTCGCTGCTATTTCAGGCATATCTCTATCTCTCAATCGCCATGATTTCTTCACCTATTTCCTTGTCGTGTTCAATCAGAAACTGTACTTTGCATGCCTGGTGCTGAATACCCTGCTGTACCTCATGCTGCACCGCATGAATTCTGCTGACGATCAACTGGAACTTCTGGTTTGTGGAGTGGGAATCCAGTTCGCCGGTCCGGCTGCAACTTTGGCGCTGGTTCACCTCACCTATGGCGGGCGCTTCGCCAAGTTGTTGGCTTACCAAACGATCCCGCTGTGCACCTTCGGTATGCTCCTGGTGTGGGCGTACGTGATCGTATATGTACCAAAAACTGCAGGCGGGTTAACGCGGCGGGAGGTGCTGTTGCCGGCAGTTCCCGCGCAGGAGTCGAAGCTTTGAGTTGGGAGACGCCGATGATCACAGCGATGTTTGTTTTAATACTTTCCATGGCCCTGTTTTTCTTCTATATTCAGGTCACTTGCCAGAAGATTCTGCGACGGCAGTTTGACCGGGAATACTTCCAATCCATCGTCAAGGCAAACCGTTTGGAGTTTCCGTCTTTGCGAAAGTCGCTGGAGGAATTTGGGATGCCCACCGATTATTCCCGGCTGCGTATGATGCTCAGATGCGACTTCCTCGCCCTGACGTACCTCCTCAAGAATTCCGCGAATGTGAACCAACGCTACTCAAACGAAGAGCGACTTTTGATCCTCTACTGCCGTTGGCAGTTCCTTTCGCTGGCAGCACGGCATTTATTAAAGTCTGGTGAGGAGCCGGCAACCATGAGGCTGGCTTCGGCCCTTCAATACTTTGCTAATGTGGTTGGTCAGCGCTTGAAGACTGTGCAGTTTGGGAACTGGACTGCAACCGATTATCTTTTCTACCTTTAATCCAACCCGCCCCGCGCCTTCCTTCAGGGTGTCCCTATACCTCATTACATCATGGCAGCAAACGGGCTGCCAGCCGTTCTACGCGAGCATGAAGGCGCTACAGCGCCGAAGTCACGGGGCTTTCCAGATGAGTTTTTTGTCCTTACCCAGCATGACCATCGAGGCGGCACAGGATCGGCGAACTGGTTGCGCAGACTCTCTGATTTTGAGAGCCTGCGGCTCTTCCACTGTTCGAACACGCGGGTGGCGCTCACTTCGCGACGCCTTTGGTCGCGATGTGTGCGCCCGCGATTCCAGGTTTCAGGGCGGCACGCGAAGAAGCAAGAGGGCGGGCACAAGGGCCGCGGTTGCGGCCAACTGGCACTGTCGACGGCGCTATTATTCCCACGCCGCGGCTGTGATCAGCTTGCCGGTGCGCAAGTGATAGTTGATGGCGTCTTCCCAGCCCTGCATCTTCTTCCGGAACCAGGCCTGGGTGTAGCCATCCAAGACGGCGTTGCCAGCCTCCGACAGGGCCGTGTAGGCGAAATAAATGTGCGAACGCGTCTTGCCGCCGGGGGCTGGAGCGAGCGCGATCCTGAGCTGGGTCGCGATCATGCCCGGCTCGACCCAAGCATAGGCAATGGTCAGGGTTGACGGATCGTAATTCGTGACCATCCAGACCGTTTCCGTGCCGCTTTCGTTCGGAGTGGTGAAGACGCAGCCGTCCTCCGCAACGCCCGAGTCGGAATAGATCAGGCTGTGCTTCCAGTTCGGCACCCAATCCAATTCCCGAACGGGACAGAGAAGAGGAAACACCTGCGCAGGTGGCGCATCGTTCGTCTGCGTGTATTTATGGCTTACTCGTACGGCTTTGAATGCTGTCATGATTTTCTCCTAGTTCGATTCTTGCCTGCCTCGAAAAACAAAACGGCCCGATCGCAAGCCGCGATCGGGCCGGTGTTTGAGATCAAGAACTTAAGATCTCGGGCGGGTACGAAAGCAAAAAGGGCGGGCACAAGGCCCGCCCTTACGAACTACTTGTCGACTGCCAACTATGGGCTGTCGACTAATTTAATCCCGGCAACGACCGACTCTCCCACGCACTTCCGCGCGCAGTACCATGGGCCCTGGAGGGCTTAACTACCGTGTTCGGGATGGGAACGGGTGTGACCCCTCCGGTAAGGTCGCCGGAAACTCGGAAGAGCAGTCAACAGTTGACAGTTCACAGTCGACAGTCTGTAGCGTGCAAGACTGCGGCTGAAGACTGGCAACCGTTGACTGCTCTTTGAACGGTGTGGCGTCACTTCAATCTAAAAAGGACAAACTGTAAACTGTCGACTGTAAACTGTCGACTGTTCTTGTGTGTTCAGCAGATTTATGGTCAAGCCGAACGGGCGATTAGGACCAGTAAGCTGAACGCGTTACCGCGCTTACACCTCTGGCCTATATACGTCGTAGTCTTCGACGGCCCTTCATAGGGATCATTCCTGTAGCGGACAGGACTTCACCCTTGGGAGATCTAATCTTGGGGCGTGCTTCACGCTTAGATGCTTTCAGCGTTTATCACTTCCAGACTTCGCTACCCAGCCATGCCACGGGCGTGACAGCTGGTACACAAGAGGTCTGTTCATCTCGGTCCTCTCGTACTAGAGACAACCCCCCTCAAATCTCCTAAGCCCACACCAGATAGGGACCGAACTGTCTCGCGACGTTCTGAACCCAGCTCACGTACCGCTTTAATAGGCGAACAGCCTAACCCTTGGAACCTTCTACAGCTCCAGGATGCGATGAGCCGACATCGAGGTGCCAAACCGCTGCGTCGATGTGAACTCTTGGCAGCGATCAGCCTGTTATCCCCGGCGTACCTTTTATCCGTTGAGCGATGGCCCTTCCATACAGAACCACCGGATCACTAGGTCCCACTTTCGTGCCTGCTTGACTTGTTGGTCTCGCAGTCAGCCTGGCTTATGCCCTTGCACTCGACGGCTGATTTCCAAACAGCCTGAGCCAAGCTTCGAGCGCCTCCGTTACAATTTAGGAGGCGACCGCCCCAGTCAAACTACCCGCCTAGCCTTGTCCCTGACCCGGATTACGGGTCGAGGTTAGAACCACAGAACCATCAGGGTGGTATCTCACCGTTGGCTCCCCAGAGCCCGAAAACCCTGGTTCAAAGCCTCCCACCTATGCTGCGCAGACAACCCCATAGTTCAAGGCTAAGGTGTAGTAAAGGTGCACGGGGTCTTTCCGTCTAGGTGCGGGAAACCGGCATCTTCACCGGTACTACAAGTTCGCTGAGTCACTCGCCACGACAGTCGCTCTATCGTTACGCCATTCGTGCAGGTCGGAACTTACCCGACAAGGAATTTCGCTACCTTAGGACCGTTATAGTTACGGCCGCCGTTCACCGGGGCTTCAGTTCAAAGCTGCCGCGGGATTGCTCCCACATGACCTCTCCCTTTAACCTTCCGGCACCGGGCAGGCGTCAGCCCCTATACGTCGTATTCGACTTTGCAGAGACCTGTGTTTTTGTTAAACAGTCGCAGAGCGCGATTCGCTGCGGCCCCCTCGGGCTATGAACCCTAGCGGGGCACTCCTTCTCCCGAAGTTACGGAGTTAATGTGCCTAGTTCCTGAGCGAGTGTTCTCTCAAGCGCCTTTGGATATTCACCTCGTCTACCTGTGTCGGTTTGAGGTACGGTTGCAGTAGAGACTGCTTAGCGGCTTTTCTTGGCAGCGTGAAATTGCGAACTTTACCGGGTCTATGACCCGTCGGCTCACCCCTCAGAGCTGGCTTTAAACCGACCCGGTGGATTTGCCTGCCGGATCCTCCTTGAGGCGCGCATCGCCATCCATCAGACGACTCCGCTATCCTCCTGCGTCCCCGCTTCGTCATAACGTCTCCGCCGCAGTGCCGGAATATTAACCGGCTGTCCATCAGCTACGCCTTTCGGCCTCGCCTTAGGGACCGACTGACCCTGAGCGGATTAACCTTTCTCAGGAAACCTTAGACTTTCGGCGCGGAGGGTTCCCACCTCCGTTATCGCTACTTATGCCGGCAGGGTCACTTGAGTACCGTCCACGAGCCCTCGCGGTCCCGCTTCAAACTGTACTCAACGCTCCTCTACCAATCCGAAGGCAAATCAGAAGTCAGAAATTAGAAAGCAGAATAGGATGTTTCTGATTTCTAGCTTCTACGTTCTGTTTTGCCTTCGGAGTCCGCAGCTTCGGTAAATGGCTTGAGCCCCGTTGAATTATCGGCGCAAAGACGCTCGACCAGTGAGCTGTTACGCTTTCTTTAAAGGATGGCTGCTTCTAAGCCAACCTCCTGGCTGTCTGAGCGACTTCACTTCCTTTCCCACTTAGCCATTGCTTCGGGACCTTAGCTGACGGTCTGGGCTATTTCCCTCTCGACAACGAAGCTTAGCCCCCGCTGTCTGACTCCCGGACAGTACTTCGCGGCATTCGTAGTTTAGTTGGATTCGGTATCCGTTAACGGACCCTAGTCCATCTAGTTCTCTACCACCGCGAGACTCAATCCGAGGCTAGCCCTAAAGCTATTTCGAGGAGAACGAGCTATCACGGAATTTGATTGGCCTTTCACTCCTACCCTCAGTTCATCCGAGCTGTTTTCAACCAACACCGGTTCGGGCCTCCGGCCGCTGTTACGCGGCTTTCACCCTGACCAAGGGTAGATCATCCCGCTTCGCGTCTATTGCCCGCCACTGAACGCCCTATTCAGACTCGCTTTCGCTACGGCTCGCTCCCCCTTGCGGGATCATCGCTTAACCTTGCGACGGACAATAACTAGCCGGCTCATTATGCAATAGGCACGACGTCAGGCTGCCTGTCTGCCTTGCGGCAAACAAGCGTAGCCCTTCGACTGCTTGTAGGCATACGGTTTCAGGTACTTTTCACTCCCCTCGCCGGGGTTCTTTTCACCTTTCCCTCGCGGTACTGGTTCACTATCGGTCGCTAGAACGTATTTAGCCTTACGGGATGGTCCCCGTAGATTCCCGCAGGGTTTCACGTGCCCCGCGGTACTCAGGAACGCGCATGAGAGTCCGGTCAGCTTTCGCTTAAGTGGCTATCACACTCTGTGGCCGGCTTTTCCAAGCCGTTCAGCTAGCCGCCGGATTGTTAACTCTCTGGCTCTACACCGACGCGCGCCCTACAACCCCCAGCCCTCCTTTGAAATCTCAAATCTCAAATCTGAGATTTCAAAGGAAGACTGGGTTTGGGCTGTTCCGCTTTCGCTCGCCGCTACTGACGGAATCGCGGTTGCTTTCTCTTCCTCCAGGTACTGAGATGGTTCACTTCCCTGGGTTAGCTCGTACCCGCCTATGTATTCAGCGGGCCGTCCCCGACTTTCAGTCGGGGGGGTTTCCCCATTCGGAGATCCCCGGGTCTAAGGCTGTTTCCGCCTGTCCGGGGCTTATCGCAGGTAACCACGTCCTTCATCGCCGTCTAGCGCCAAGGCATCCACCGTACGCCCTTAGTAGCTTGACCATAAAATCTGCTCAACACACGAAAAACAGTCCACAGTTCCCGACCGTTGACTGCTCTTCTTGCAGATTGCCTTACTCTCTGCCCGGTTCCAACCCGGACAGACGCTGCCTGCCATCTCACTTTGCTCTTCGCCGAGGTTTTTAACGCCTTTGCTGGGAGCTGATTGCTGAGGGCTGACAGCTACTACTAGGTAGACGCCACACCGTTCAATTTTCAAAGATCGCTGAGTATCCCCGGTCGACTCTTGGTCTCCGGTGATCTCTTTCCAGCCCGCTTGCCCACTCAATTTCCGGCCGCAGGTTGCTGGGGTTGGTCCTCTCCACGCTTCCGGAGAACACCCACCTCAACAACCATAACGAAACGCATCAGGCCGCAAAGCACTCTGCGAACCTTTGCGTTGGCAGTTCGGTTACTCTGAGGTTTGGAGGGTGAGATCAGGCGGGACTTTTTCTTGCAGGTGGCCCACTTGCTCCACTCCCCTATTCAGTAGCCTTTACCGTACTGACCTCCTCGATTCACCTGGCGATACGATGAGAAGTTTCGCGCTGAGTCTGGTGCTCTTTCTCAAGATCACCTTCACACTAGCTTCACCTTCGTGCCGACAATCAACAATCCTACTCCACGTAAAAACCAAATGCAAGCGAAATTTTCAACTTTTTTTGAAGAGACTTTTTACCCTCCGCCCGAGCCGGTCAGAGCCTGCCGCCGTGTCACTCCGACCGGCCATGGGCCGACGGGCAAGCCATCGATAAGAAGACCAGGAGACAACTTCATCGCTGGTCTGCATTACGCGGCGCCCGCACACAAGCCCCGCGCTGAATCGAAAGGTCCCGGAAACATTTCCGCTGGACTGTGGGCGAGGGGCGCGGAATGACATGAGAGCCTGGTTGCAGTACAATCCCTTCTCTGTATAAGCCCAGCCCTGGAGAGAACCACGATGCCTCATCGACTCGGAATACTCGCAATAGTGTTCGTTTCTGCGGCGGCTCTTTTCGTTCCTTCACATGTCGCTGCCCAAGCCAGAACGCGCCTGGCGATTGTGGGGCTAGACCACGATCACGTTTGGGGAATACTCAAGCTCATCGCCAGCGAACCGGACGGCGAACTGGTGGCCGTCGCGGACACGCACCCGGAGTTGATTCAGAAAGCGAAAGCAATGGTGCCGGAGAGTGTGAAGTTCTTTTCGAATTATGTCGCCATGCTCGATGAGGTGAAGCCTGATGCGGTGATCGTCACCACGGCGAACAACCGGCACCTCGAAATCCTGCGAGCCTGCGCCGAACGCAAGATCCACTTCGACACTGAGAAGCCGCTGGCGGCCAGCGGCGCCGACGCCCGCGAAATGGAGCGCCTGGCTCGCGAGGCGGGCATTAAGTTAATGGTGAACTACGGGAGCGCCTGGCCGGACGCCACCCAGGAGGCTTTACGACGCATCGAGGCGGGCGAGGCCGGCAACATCCAAAAGATCATCGTCCAATTCGGCCACGAAGGGCCGAAAGAGATCGGCACGTCCAAGTATTTCTCAGACTGGCTTTACGACCCTGTGAAGAATGGCGCCGGGGCTCTGATGGATTTCGGTTGCTACGGCGCCGACTGGGCCATGGTGCTTAAGGGGCGGCCCAAACGCGTTTATGCCACGTCGCTGAAACTCAAAACCGCGCAGCACAACGCGGTGGAGGACGACGCCACCGTGCTCCTCGAGTACGCCGACGCCACAGCCATTCTCATGCCATCCTGGGACTGGCCATCCGGCAAGGGGCAGGCGGAGATCTTCGGCACCAAAGGCAGCTTTCTGGTGCGGGGCGACGGCCTGCTGTTTCAACCCGCCAAGGCCTCCACCAGCGTCCAGAATCCCGACGGCAAACCGGTGGAGACCCAACCGATTCCTCCAGAAAAGCGCAACGGCGTGGCCTACTTCTTGTACTGTATCCGAAACAACAAGCCTATCGAGGGCCCTGTCTCGGCAGAGATCAACGTGGGTGTGAATGAGATAATTGACGCGGCAAAGGACTCAATCCGGACCGGCAAAGCAGTCGCGCTGCCGGCCAATTACTGAGGGTCACATACTATCGTTAAGGCCCAACCCCCTCACCTGTCCGTCGGCTAACGGACACCCTCTCCCCCAAGGGGGCGGGGGCGTAAACTCGCGTTATTTCTCCCCTCGCCCCCCTTGGGGGAGACGAGCCACGGATTCGCGATTAGGGCCGAATGATGCGGTAATGCTTAATCGTCGTAGCGAGGGAAGGCAGCTTCCCTTCCTCTCTGGGGCGTTCGGACCAAATCACCATGCCCTTGCACATAACTTCGGCAGGCCGCCCTCCGAAGAATTCTTTGGGCAGCACGAAAGTCAATTCGAGAGGTGTTTTGGGCTCGGCAAATTCCTCTCCCCGGAAAAGCACTCCCGAACGGCTGATGTTTTCGGTGGTGCCCTTCCACCACTTGCTTTCCCCGTTTAGCCGATAACGCACGTGGATTTGGATTCCATATCGTTGGGCACGGTTGTTAGATCTCAAAACGCCCTCCTGCACGCAACTCGAACTGCACCGTTGAATTCTCCAATGGTCTTCTATGAAACGGAACCGGCACCGGTTCTCGTATAGGCTCCGGGTAACACTTTAGAGCTTTCTTAGAATCTCGCAATGAACCGACGGTACTAGTTCCCCTGGTACTTGCGGCGGCAGGCGGACCAACTCATTCTTGCAGGAAGGATTTGAGTCAGGTGGTTATTGACGGTGAGAAGGACGGGTTTCAAGCGGTTGGTGAGGAACGGCGTGAAAGGGCGGCTCTCAATGGCCTGCCGGCTGGGCTTTCAAAACCCTGCGCCGAAGACGCGATTATTATCGGCGATGAGACCACCGATCTCCTCACGCGCATCGTTCATAGGCCACTGACGGGAGCGAAATCTCCAGTCGCGCCCCGCCGCCAGGAGCCGATTCGATCACCAGATCGGCGCCGATCGAGCGCACGCGTTCCCTTATGACTCGAGGGCCCAGAGCGGCAGCATTGAGTTCTGCGAGCGATAACCGGCCCGCGAATTCGAAGCCGCGTCCATCATCCTCGATGACCAGCTTCGAAATCCCGTTGTCGCGGCCAAATCGCACCGATACTTTCCGCGCTCCGCTGTGCTTCCGAATATTCACCAGCGCCTCTTGCAGGACGCGAACCAATTCAGCGCAGGCGCGAGGCGGCAAGGAAACCTCCTGGGCGTCGGCGTCAAAGCTGGCCGAGATAAGCTGGTCGCGCTGGAACCGATCGACTGTATCACCCAGGCACTTGACGAACTGAGCGGGCTCCACTTCAACCGGCTTTAAGATTTGCATTCTTTCACGAAAGTCCTGGATCTCCTGACGGAGAAGCACTTGCAGACGGCTGATTTCCTGAACAAGGATCGTGCGGTCGCCGGCGGCGTTCCTTCGCACCAGTTCCGTTTGCATTTCCAGTCCCATGAGAGACTGAATAACTCCGTCGTGAAGCTCGTGCGCCAGGCGAGTCCGCTCCGCGGCCTGGGCGCGCGATCGTATGCGACCGAGATCGTGCATATATTGAATGGCCGGAGCTACTTCGCGAACCAGGCTCTCAAGAAACCGCACGTCTCGTCTATGGAAGGCGCCGCGAGCGGAGTTGTACACCAAGAGCCGGCCGAACCAGTTCTGCTGAAAGGAGAAAGAGACCGCGAGGAGCGAGCTGAAGTCAACAAACATGGTGTGGCGTTCGCCCACAACGCGCATGGCCACACTCTCCCGGCCAAAATTGTGCAGGGCTCGAACGCGTGCCGTCGCGCGTGAGGAGCCCGCTTTCGGCCTACCGTGGCGACTCGTCAAGCCCGCCTCACGAAGGTCAGCCGGGTCAAGAGGCCGCCGACGTTGAACGGCGCGCCAAACCGATTCCGGGAGAGCGGCAAAATAGGCTCTGCGCTCGGCGTCGGAGAGCTTCGAGAAGCGCACAGTTGCTTCTCCCGCCCCCTTTGGGCGTTTCGCCTCCCAAAGGAAGGCGTCGTCGCCGGCCACTCTTCGGAGTACCAGCTTGACCTGATCTGCCTCAAAGTAGTCGCCCATGAAATACAGTAGGCCTTCAAGTGTAGCCCTCAACCCGATTTCCGGGAGGCCATTCCCAATAAGCCGGCTGATGATGAGTGCGTTAACATGCCTCCGCTTCGCCTCCTCCGCCAGGAAGCCGAGGAGGTAGCTCGCCATGATCAGACTGCCGGCCAAGGCAATTGCGCCCTTCATCGAAATTTCCGCCCCGTAGAGCGGCAGGATTCGGCCCGTCCCGGAGAAGGCGAGTGGCGGCAGAAGCAAGAGGGCAGCGCAGGCGAATGACGTTATGAGAGCTCCTCTCATGCCCCAGAGTTCAGCGGCCGTCAAGAAAGCCAAGAGATAAAATACAAGAAACGGGCTGTGAGCTCCACCTGTTGACACGGTCAGCAGGCAGACCGAGACAACTCCCATGGCATGCATGCACCAACGCCATGCCGAGGACGAAGTCTTAAAGACGGTTGTGGTCAGCAAACTCACTAAACTGTAAGCGAAGTAAGCAAAAAGCAGCACCCGAGAAATGTCAAGGCGCGGGCCAAGAAGGCGTGGGGCGAGGTACGCAATCCCGACGCACCCCGTTCCGAGAACGGCGCAGGAGATGGCCAGAAAACGTTCTCTTTCCGAACCATCCCGGCGGAGCTGCGCCCACCACGGTTGACTGGACATCGCTAGATACTCACTTGCGGCAGGCCAAGTACTACGGCTTGAAAAATACAAGGGCGGCTCAGGTTGAAAACCGGCAAATACATTAAAGACATTTGCTCAAGACACATTGCCCATATAGTGAACACACCCGGCCAGCTCACCGATGCCTGTAGTGTACGATTAGAACGGCACATTATGGTCTCCACGCTTGGCCCGCGTCAAGAAGCATCAACTTGCGGGACAATGTGCCCTTTCGAATCAGGGCTTAGGGCGGCGCGCGATGTAAAGCAGATCCTTCGCTTCGCTCAGAATGACATGCTTCACTCAGGATGACATGTCATTCTGAGCGAAGCGAAGAATCTGCATTTGGTCGCGGCTCCGCTGCGCTGTGTTGATGAACTGAACGAGGGTGATCCCCAAGCACCCATCCCCTGGCGACGAAGACTCAGGGTTGACAAGTCGGTTTGGACGCTAGGTCCCGGCCTGCTCCAGGAGAATCCAGCCTTTAGCGCCTCGGTTATCGGCAACTGGGAAACAGGGGCGGGCCTCAACGCCGTGTTTGGCAAGGATGCTGCAAATATACTCGCCGACGTTGGCAGCGTCGGCGCGTACGAAAGTCATGATTGATGGTCCTGCGCCGCTCAAGCATATCCCCAGTACCTCGGGATGCCTGATGCTAAGCACTTCCGCCAGTCCCGGCACGAGGGGCGCGCGATAGGGTTGATGCCAGCGGTCTTCAAAAAACTCAGGGTGGAAATCCAGCTTGCCCGAAAAGAACTGCGCTGTCAGGACGGTGGCGCGCTGGAGATTATGAATCGCGTCCGCGCGCGAGTAATGGTCGGGCAGGACCGCTCGAGCCTGCTTCGTCGCCAAGGCGTAATTTGGCACCACCAGAACAAGCTGAAGATCTGTGGGGACCGGGCAGGAGTAAGCAATCACCCTCTCCCCTTCGCTAACCGCCACCGTGAAGCCCCCGTGCCACGCCGCCGCGACGTTGTCGGGGTGTCCTTCGCGCTGGCTTGCGAGAGCCAACAACTCCTCGCTAAAAAGCGGCCGGTTGACAAGCCAGTGGCTGGCCACCAGGGCGCCCACAATGGCTGCGGCGCTCGAACCCAGGCCCACGCCCACTGGAATCCGATTGTGAATCTCAACGTCGAAGCCGCGCTTCTTGCCCCAGCTTTCCAGGGTCTCCGTCATGACGCGGGCGACGAGATTGCTGGAGTCGCTGGAAACGCGCTCAGGGTTCGCTCCCTCGTAGTGGACTGAAACTTCGCCGTCGTCGCGAGGGTTCACGTGCAGGTCGAGGTGCAGGCCGAGCGCCAGTGCGCCGCAATCGAAAAGGCTGCCCAGGTTGGCGCATGTCGCCGGCACCCGGACAAAGAATCGCTCACTCATAGAACTTCGCCTGCAATCAAATCTTCCAGTGTCTCGCGCTTCCGGATCAGTTCTGCCTTGCCGCCGTTGACCAGGACTTCGGCGGGGCGTGGGCGAGTATTGTAGTTGGAGGAGAGCACGAAGCCATAGGCGCCGGCGGCGAGCACTGCCAACAACTCGCCGGGTTCGACGCTGGGCATTTGGCGGTCCTGGGCGAAAAAATCCCCCGTCTCACATAGCGGTCCCACCACATCGGCTTCCAGCATGCCGCGGTTCTGGTCGCGAACAGGAATGATCTCGTGGTAAGAACCGTAGAGCGTGGGGCGCATGAGGTCATTCATTCCGGCGTCCACAACGATGAAGTTCTTTCGACGGTTCTGCTTTACATAAAGCACACGAGTCAGGAGGATGCCCGCCTTGGCCACCAGGGCGCGGCCCGGTTCGACGATCAGGCGGTACCGGGCACCCTGGAGGCGGTCCTTGAGCCCTCGCCCCAGGGTCTCGAATTCGAGGGGCTGCTCATCGGCATAGCGGATTCCGTAACCGCCTCCAAGATCGATGTATTCGATCCCAATTCCCTGGCTCTCGAGCCGCTCCGCCAAGGCCAGTATTTCGTCCAAGGCCTTGAGAAAAGGCTCAACGGCCAGGATTTGTGATCCGATGTGGCAAGCCACGCCGCGAATCTTCAGATGGGCGGAGGCCGAGGCGCGGCGGTAGAGTTCCAGAGCTTCGTCCTTCGGAACGCCGAACTTGTGAATGATCTGGCCGGTGGAAATGTAAGGGTGCGTCTCCGCCTCGACCTCAGGGTTGACCCGGATCGCGACAGGCGCGATCCTCTGCAGGGCAGCGGCCCGGTTTTCGATCAGTTCAAGTTCGCCCGCCGACTCGACATTGAACATTCCAATGCCCGCTTCCAGCCCTGCGTCGATTTCGGCCTCGCTCTTCCCTACTCCCGAAAAGACGATCTGGTCGGAGATCGCGCCGGCACGTAAAGCGCGTGCCATCTCCCCGCCCGAAACGACATCAAACCCCGCTCCAGCCTGCCGCAGCAGGCTCAGAATCCGCAGATTGGAGTTAGCCTTCACGGAGTAACAGATAAGATGGGGTAGCGACGACAAGCTCTCTTCCAGGCGCGAGAACTCGCCCAAAACAGCAGCTTGACTGTAAACATAGGCTGGTGTCCCGAAGCGCTCGGCAAGCAACTCGACAGAGACATCTTCACATCTTAATTGGCCGGATTCGTAGCGAAAGGCTTGCATCATTGTCCGTCGTCCATGGTCAATTGCGCGTCACCAGCCCTCATGTCATCCCGAGTGGTCATCGGCCTGCGGCCTATCCATGCAAATGAAAGTCGATGTCATCCTGAGCGAAGCGAAGGACCTGCAGTTCCGGTCCGAAGCGAACTAAAGCAGATTCTTCACTTCGCTCAGAATGACAGACTTTCGAGAGCGAAGCGAGGAATGACATCGCACGCACTGCAACCCGCTGTTTGCCCGCTGCTATCCGCCTACTTCACTCTAATCAGCACAATGGTCTGATCGTCGCGCGGCGGCAGGCCTTGCTCATACTCCCGCACTTCATCGAAGAGTCTGGCGATGATTTCCTCAAGAGGACGATGGGAATTCCGGCGGAGCACGTTCTCGAGCCGCCGCGGCCCGAACTCCTCGTGCTTGGTGTTTGCGGCCTCGACGATGCCATCCGAAAACATCGCGACCAAGTCCCCTGACTCGAGGCTCACCAATTGGTCCTGGTACTGGGCGTGTTCCAGCAGACCCAGCGGGATTCCCTCGACGCGAATCGTCCGGGTTTGCCCTTTCCGCACCAAGAGGGGCAAGGGCATTCCCGCATTGGCAAGGCGCAGCGTCTTTGCCCGCGGCTCCCAGATGGCGTAAGTAAGCGTAATGAAGTGACCTTCGATCTTGCGTTCGAGGAGAATCAGGCTCAGTCTCTTCAATAAATTGCGGCGGCGAGAGCTTTTGAGGGGCCAGGCTGCGCAGGATGCCGCATGGCCATGGCTCCATACAGCGCGGCAGGAGCACCCTTGCCGCTCACATCGCCGACCGCGAGCACATGCCGCTCCTTCCCGTAGGTCAAGAAAATCGTAGAGGTCGCCCCCCAGTTCTCGCGCGGGCTGGAAGCGCAGCGCCACTTCCAGGCCTGGAATGTCGGGGGCCGTCCCCGGCATGAGATGCATCTGGATCTCCTGGGCGCGTTGCAAATCGCGCTCAAGGCGGGCTTCGCTTCGAGCTACACGTTCGTAAAGCCGGGCATTTTCAATGGCAATGGCAATTTGCGGAGCAAGAGTGGAGAAGATGCGGATGTGCTCCTCGCTGAAGTAATTGAGTTGCGGGCTTTCGAAGTCCACGACGCCGATGACGCGGCCGCGATAAATGAGCGGCGTCGCCATCTCCGAGCGCGTTTCCGGGTTGAGCTGAATATAGCGTGGGTCTTTTGAGACGTCGCCGACCACCACCGTCTGACGCAGATCGGCCGCGGCGCCCACGATTCCCTGGCCAAAACGCACCACACCCCTCTCAGGCTGGTGTTCGTCCTGTTTCAGGGATAGCACCGTGTTGAACGTCCGGGCCTGCTCATCGGCCAACAGGATGCTGAACCGGTGATAATCGATCAGGCGTTTCGTCAAGGTTCCGATCTTCCGCAGGAGCTCGCTCGTGACCAGGACGGAGCTCATTTCCCGGCTGATCTCGTTGAGCAATTGGAGAGTCCGCGCTTGCCGCACACTGCGGCGATAGAGCCGCGCGTTCTCGATCGCCATCGCCATGCGGCTGGCGAGGAGTTCCAGAAGGCTGACGTGAGAATCGTTGAAGAAATCCGGCCAGGGCGCTTCCAGGTCGATTACGCCAATAAGCCGGTTCTTGGTCATCAGCGGGACCGCCAACTCCGAGCGAATCGGAGATAAGGTGCGAATATAGCCGGGGTCCTTCAGCACATCATTGACCAGTACGGAGCGCCGGGTTTCAGCAGCCCGCCCCACAATCCCTTCGCCAACTCTTATGCGCAACGAGCGAATCAGCTCGTCGGGATGGCCGATGCTGAAGCGAACACTCAACTCGTGGGTCTTCTCGTTGAGCAAAAGAATGGCGAAAACTTCGTAGTCGATCGCGCGCTTGACGATCTCGGCGATGCGCGCCATGAGCTCATCGAGATCCAGCGTGGAGTTGATCCGTTCGCTGAGTTCCACCATCAGGGTGAGAAGTTCAGTCAGCTCCAGCGGCCGCGAAGCGGATTGTGTTGCATCAGGCATAAGGCAAGCAGGTGGTAAACGTCTGAAGGCCATTGTAGCATACGCTGTATAATGGCTTACGATGTTGATTCTGGCATTGGATACGACCAGCGAAGCGGGAGGGGTCGGCGTTTTCCGCGACCATGAGTGTCTCGCCCAGATCGCGAATGACGGTCCAGCGAACCACTACTCCGTAAAATTGTTCTCGATGGTGGACCGGGCACTGGAAGAAGCGCGGGCGCGGCATGGTGTTCCCGAACGAGGGCTGGCCGATATTCAACTGATCGCAGTCACCTCCGGGCCTGGGTCTTTCACTGGAATCCGCGTAGGTCTGGCAGCGTCGCTCGGTTGGGCTAAGGCATTCGGTCTGCCGGTGCGAGCAGTGTCGGTGCTCGAGGCTCTCGTCGATGCAGCCCGAATACAAACGGAGTGGGCGGTCTCGATCCTGGATGCGCGCCGGGGAGAGATCTTTGTGGGGATCTTCCGGAGGGACACTCAAACACCGGACGGCTTCCTTAAGCCGCCGCAAGGGCCGCCTCTAAAGGAAGATCGAGGGTGGATTTTGAAACCAGCGGAGCTGGAGCCTTTCCTCAGCCGCCGCCTGCCGCAAGGGGTGGGGATTACCTGCGTTTCGAGAGAGTACGATCGTACAGCGCTGGCGCTTCGCGAAACCCTTTCCACCCCATTCCAGTGGCAGGCGGTGGCGGGAACGCTGGTCGAGGCTGTGGCTCGCCTCGGTTTCGAGGACTACCGATCGGGAAAACCGCAGGCGGCCGGCAGCCTCGACGCCTATTACGTTCGGCGACCGGATGCGGAACTGCTGGCGGGAAGCCAAGATAGAAATTCGAAAACCGAGACCTAGTTTCGCATGTCATTCTGAGCAAACATGGGCCTGTGCCCCACCCGCGGAGATGAAAGTCGCTGTCATCCTGAGCGCAGCGAAGAATCTGCAGTTGCGTTCGGAGGCGAACTAATGCAGATTCTTCGCTGCGCTCAGAACGACACCCTCGACAATACGCTTCGTGAGTATCGAGGCTCTCTTCTCAACCTGTAGTCCCAAATTTCGATTTTCGAATTTCGATCTTCAAGCCGCCATGCACATTCGCCAAGCCCGCGCAGACGATGTCGAAGCGATAATTCAAATCCAGAGCAAGGCTCCCGAAGCCGCCCAATGGACTGCGGCTGACTATGCAACCTTGGCCGGCGATCCCTTGGGGCTCATCCTGGTGGCCGAAGTCGACAGAGTGAGCTCGCCTGCACTTGCGGGATTCGCCGCCTTCCACCACGTCATCGACGAGGCAGAGCTCAGAAACATGGCAGTCGACCCAGCCCATCGGGGACAAGGCGTAGGAAGCGAACTGGTCGCGGAAGGCCGGAGACGACTGCTTGAACTGGGAGTAAGGCGGATCTTCCTCGAAGTGCGCGCTTCGAATGCCAGAGCGCAGCGACTCTATTTCTCGATGGGGTTTGGCCTTCACTCGCGGCGGAGGGATTATTACCGCGATCCCCTGGAAGATGCATTGATCCTATCCTTGGAGCTGACTCCGGCGCTCGAGGTTTCCCCTCCCGGCGGCACCGTGGTTGCAAGCTAACCGTTTTCTGGTATGCTTACCGCCCGATGGCGGAGTGCAGCCACAAGCTTCCCATCAACCGATCAATCGAGGTGGAATCATATGTCAACTCAAATATCCCGACGTACTTTCATGGTGAGCGCGGCCACGGCGGCTGCCGCGCTACGTGTAATGGGGGCCAACGACCGCGTGCGGCTGGGCATCATTGGCTCAGGAGACCGAGGCACGTATCTGATGGGGCGCGCTAACCAGGTCGGAAATTTCGACTGGGTGGCTGTCGCCGACATCTGGGATGCGCGGCGCGACCGCGGCGAACACACGGCTGGCACCAAAGTGGATAAGTACGCCGATTACCATCAACTCCTCGATCGCAAAGACATCGACGGAGTCATCGTAGCGACATTCGACCACGTTCACGCGCAGATCGCCATCGACGCCTGCCGCGCCGGCAAGGACGTGTACGTCGAAAAGCCTATGACGTCGCTGCCGGAGCAGGGTCCTCCCATGGTGAAGGCGGTGCGAGAGACTAACCGCATCGTCCAGGTGGGTACGCAACAGAGAACCACACCGCACTTTCTCGAAGCGAAGCAGAAGTTTTTTGACACGGGGGCGATCGGAAAAGTGAATATGGTGCGCACCATCTGGAATGCCAATGGCGGCTATCTGACGCCCGTGCCCAAGGGGATGGAGCAGAAACCTGCCGGGCTCGATTGGGACGCTTGCCTCGCCTGGCTGCCCAAGATCCCCTGGGATCCGAAACGCTATTTCAATCGTTTCGCCTATTGGGACTTTTCAACGGGCGGGCAGACCGGCGGGCTTTTCGTGCACATGGTAGATGTGGTGCATTGGTTCCTGAACATCCAGCGCCCCCTTTCCGCCGTGGCGATGGGAGGCATTTATCTTTACGACGACGGGCGCGACACGGCGGACAACATCAACTTCGCTCTCGAATATCCCGAGAAACTGAACGTGACCTTCGAGGCCACTCTGACGGACATGATCCCCGCCGGGGCGGCAGACATCGTCTTCATGGGCACGGGCGGCAGGCTCAACATCTTCCGTTACGGTTACCATTTCATCCCCAGCAAAGGGAACGCTCAAGTGGCTGAATGCTCGACTGGCCCCACGGACGACAATCACATGGGGAATTGGCTCGAATGCATGCGCACCCGCCGGCAACCCAACGCCGACGTGGTTTCCGGACACTACGGCGCCGTGGCCTGCCATATCGGGAACCTCGCCTACAAACAGAAGAGCCAGGCGGTCTGGCAGAAGGAGTGGGAGGTATGAGCATCCAACCCGGCGTGAATATGGAGTTTATCAGGTCGCAAGACAAATCTTTCGCCGACGGCGTGGAGCGCGCGGCGCGGCTCGGATATAGTTTCGTTGAGCCGATGGTGCACAACGGGCGGGAATTGCTCAGCGAGGCCGGCTACTTCCACTCTTTCTCTCTCGACGACGACCCGGGCGAAATGAAAGACATCCTGGAGCAGCACGAGATCCGGGCTTCCGCCTTGAGCGCCCACTGTCCCCTGATGCGGCCGGAAATCAGCGTGCCCTACTTGCAGAAGGCCATCCGCTTTGCGGTGGGCGTTGGCGCGCCTGTCGTGAACACCGACGAGGGCATCCGCCCGTCCTGGGTCAGCACGGATGAGGCGTTTGGCGTGATGAAATACACGCTCAGCACGGTGCTGCGGACGGCGGAACGCCACGGCATTTACATCGGCATCGAGCCGCACCAGAGTATTTCCAAGACAACGCAAGGCCTGCTGCGCATCGCCACTCTGGTGGATTCGCCTTACCTCCGCGTGAACTACGATACCGGGAACGCCTATCTGGCCGGCGAAGATCCCTACGAAGGACTAAGGGCTGTTTCTCACCTGCTCGTGCACGTCCACGCCAAGGACATCGCCATCGAGCACTCGGAAGCAGAACGTGGGAAGGTGACCGGCACGCCCGTGGGATGCGCGTGTGGAGATGGCGTCATTGATTGGAAGAAGGTGGTCGGCATCCTGCGGGAGTCGGGCTTTGAGGGTGTCCTGTCCGTGGAGTGCGGCACCGAAGAACAAGCCCGCCGCAGCCTCGCACATCTGCACGCCGTGCTGGGAGAATAAAAGAAACTCACCACAGAGGACACGGAGGTCACAGAGAAAAGCAGAATCGGTTTCTCTCCGTGCTCTCTGTGTCCTCTGTGGTGAATCTTTTCGTGCTGCCTCGAGGTTCGCTTATGAACAATTACTTCTTGATCAGAATGATAGCCGCGATGCAAATAGGCGTTGCTTTTCTGTGTCCAAAGACCGCTACCGCGCAGGTGACGATTCCTTTCTTCCAGTCGGGTAAAATTCGCGTCCTCATCCTCTCCGGGCGGAACAATCACGACTGGCGCACCACCACGCCCTTTCTGCGAAAGACCCTGGTTGAGAGCGGGCGCTTTGATGTGCGGGTGGAAGAAGAACCGATGGGAATCAACGAGGCGACGCTGGCTGCTTACGATGTTCTGGTACTCGACTACGACGGCCCGCGCTGGGGAGAAACGACGGAGAGGGCAGTCGAGAATTTCGTGAAATCGGGCAAAGGGCTGGTGGCGATTCATGCGGCCAGTTACGCCTTCAGCGGCCTCGAGGCATTGGGCGATAACCACCGGCCCATGGGCCTCGAAGAACCGCCCTGGCCGGAGTATTTCAAGATGATCGGTGGACGGTGGACGGAGGGCCCACCCAAGACCGCGCACGCCCCAAGGCATTGCTTTACGGTGAAATTCACGGACCGGGACCACCCCATCTCAAAAGGTATGAGCGATTCATTTGTGGTCTCGGACGAGCTCTACCACAGCCACCAGATGTCCCCCGACGCTCAGGTTCTGGCCAAAGCTTACGACGACCCCGCGAACGGCGGAACCGGCAAGGACGAGCCGATGATCTGGACGGTGAATTACGGCCAAGGGCGGACCATGTACATGGCGCTTGGCCACGATGTTGCCGCCATGCAGGAGGCTGGATTCGTAAACACGTTTTTGCGGGGAACCGAATGGGCTGCCTCGGGCGCCGTCACGCTGCCTCCCGATGCCGGCGCCGCTAAAGCCGGACCGAAGCCCTTGCGGTTGCTCGTGGTGACAGGCGGGCACGAATACCCGACAACATTCTACACCGTCTTCGAGGGGACAGACGACCTCCAGTGGGACCATGCCGTTTCGAACCACGAAGCTTTCCGCGAAGACATCCGGAACAAGTATGACGTGCTCGTCCTTTACGATTTCTCGAATGAAATCAGCGAAACCGAGAAGACCCACTTGCGGGACTTTGTTGAAAGCGGGAAAGGAATAGTGGTGCTCCACCATGCCATTGCGGATTACCAGAACTGGGAATGGTGGTACAAAGAGGTGGTGGGCGGCAAGTACCTGCTGAAGCCCGACGGCAGCATGCCCGCTTCCACTTATCTGCACGGCCAGGAACAATGCGTCAAAGTAGTAGCAAAGCATCCCATCACGGCGCGCCTGGGAGCGATGCACTTGTGGGATGAGACTTACAAGGGAATGTGGATTTCGCCGGAGGTCAAAGTGCTGCTCCGCACCGATAATCCCACCAGCGACGGTCCGGTGGCGTGGATCAGTCCTTATCCCAAATCGCGCGTTGTGTACATCGAACTCGGCCATGGCGAAACGGCGCACCTTTACCCGCTCTACCGCACGCTCGTTCAGGACGCCATCCGTTGGAGCGCCGGAAAGCTGAACTAATGCTCGCACTCCTGCGGGGACTGGGAATAAAGCGGGCCGATCCCGAAGAGACTGCCCTCTTCGTAGCCTGCAAACAAAAGCTTCACCACGGAGATCACAGCGCGGCAAAGCCCCAACCAAATGCAGATTCTTCGCTTCACTCAGAATGGCATGTCATCCTGAGCGAAGTGAAGGATCTGCTTTTTTCGCACGCCGCGAAGAACCTCACCCTTACGGCGCACTATGCTTGCATGACCGACTCATTATAGAATCGGCCTTCAGATTACCCTCGAGGCCAACCATGAAGAAACTTGCTTATTCGATTCTGGTCGTAGCTGCGATAATTGTTGTTACGGAGCAAAGAACGCCGTCGAGTGCGGCAGATACGGATTGCTCCGCCGGTGGCTAAGAAAATCCATACAGAGAACCACATTAACGGAGGAAATTTGGCCGACGATTACCACTGGCTGCGCGAGAAATCGAACCCGGAAGTGGCGCGGTATCTCGAATCCGAGAACTCCTACACCGATTCCGTCATGAAGCCCACGGGGGCCCTGCAGAAAACGCTTTATGAAGAGATGCTCAGCCACATCAAGGAGACGGACGTCAACGTGCCCTACAAAGAAGGGGACTACTTTTATTACTCGCGTTGGGAGGCAGGAAAGCAGTACCTGATCCTGGGCAGAAAGCCGGGCAGCGTAAGTGGGGCCGAGCAGATCGTACTGGATGTGAATGAGCTTGCCAAAGGTGAGAGGTTCATGTCGCTGGGAACTTCCGAGGTGAGCGACGATGGCAATCAGCTGGCTTATTCGACTGACAATACCGGCTTCCGGCAGTATCGCATGCACGTGCGCGACCTGCGCACCGGCAAGGATCTGCCGGACACGGCGGAGAAAACAGGATCGCTGGCGTGGGCCGCCGACAACCAAACGCTCTTCTACACGATCGAAGATCACGCCAAGCGGCAATACCGTCTTTACCGGCACACGCTGGGGAGCGCCGCCGGAAGCGATGAACTTGTCTACGAAGAGAAGGATGAACGCTTCAACATTCGAGCCGAAAGGTCGCGCAGCCGCAAATACATCTTCTTGACTTCCGCCAGCCACACCACTTCCGAGGTCCGCTGTCTGGATGCGGCAAATCCCACTGGGGAATGGAAGCTGCTCGCGCCGCGGGAGCAGGATGTCGAATACTACGCGGACCACCTGGGTGACCACTTCTACATTCGCACCAATGACAAGGGCCGCAACTTCCGACTGGTGTCCGCGCCCGTGGACGATCCCGGCAAATCGAATTGGAAGGAAGTAGTGCCAGTCCGCGAGGACGTGATGCTATCGGCGTTCGAGGCTTTCCAGGACTTCTACGTTCTCTTCGAGCGTGAACAAGGATTGCCGCAACTCACGATCGTGAATCTGGCCACCGGCGCCAAGCAGCGCATTCCGTTCCCCGAACCCGTTTATACAGCCTCTCCCCAGATCAATCGCGAATTCAAGACCAAACTGTTTCGCTATGCTTACCAGTCACTGCGGACGCCGCCTTCGGTCTTTGACTACGACGTGGAAAAGCACACTTCCACGCTGCTCAAGCAGAACGAGGTGCCGGGTGGATACGACTCTTCCAGGTACAACTCCGAGAGGCTCTGGGCAACTGCGCGCGACGGAGCCAAGGTCCCCGTCTCTGTCGTCTATCGCAAGGATATGAAAAAGGAGGACGGATCGAATCCGCTCTACGTTTACGGATACGGCTCCTACGGCTTCCCGCTACCGGTCACATTCAGCTCAAATCGCCTGAGCTTGCTCGACCGCGGTTTTGTGATGGCCTTCGCGCACATTCGGGGCGGAGGAGACCTCGGCAAGCCCTGGCACGATGCCGGGCGCATGATGAACAAGCTGAATACCTTCACCGACTTCATCGATTGCACCGAATACCTGGTGGCCAATAAATATGGCGCCCGCGACAAGATCGTCATCGAAGGCGGTTCGGCCGGCGGCCTGTTAATGGGCGCGGTCACTAACCTCCGCCCGGATCTTTTCAAGGTCGTGGTTGCACACGTGCCGTTTGTTGACGTGATGAATACGATGCTCGACGCCTCACTGCCGCTTACGGTGCCGGAATACGAAGAGTGGGGCAATCCGAATGAAAAAGCTGCCTACGACTACATGCTCAAATACTCGCCCTATGACAACCTGAAGAAAGGCCTGTACCCGGCCATGCTGGTCAAGACCTCTTTCAACGACAGCCAGGTGATGTACTGGGAGCCGGCAAAGTACGTTGCTAAACTGCGTACCCTTAAGACAGATAATAACGTTCTGCTGCTTAAGACCAATATGGCGGCGGGACACGGCGGCTCTTCGGGGCGTTATGATTATCTGAAGGAGATCGCGTTTGATTATGCGTTCATGCTGACGCAACTGGGGGTTGGGCAGTAATGCGGGGCACCCCTCAGGGGCCTCTGTGATAACTCTGTCACTCCTCATCGAATCGCTGGTTCCCCTACGCGCTCTGGCGTGTTCGTTTGCGGCGTGGGGGCACGAAGTGAAACCTGACCAGATAGATGTTTTCCCCCCGGCCGTGTTTTGCAACCTTGAGCAGATCCAGGACGCCAAGGAATCCCGACTCGCGTGCCAGAGCTGGGGTGATGTCCGGAAACCCGATCGGTTCGATTGAATCTACTTCGATCTCACCTTCTTCCATGCGGTATCGCGCACCCACTTTGACGTGAGGGCGCACCCAGAATCGGACACTGCAAGTGATCTCGCCGCGACGCACTCTCTCGCGAAGGCGTTTCGTGAATATCACGACAATACCCTCACTGTTTTTTCTCCATCTCCTGAATTTGTTGCACGCGACGGTTGATGTCCGGGTCTTCGCTTGCGAACCTGCCGACTGCCCATCTGCCTACTGCCCACCGCCCTCCGCTGGCACGTGGGGATGGTAATTCGGATAGGCCGGCTTCTTGTAGGCGGGCGGCGGGTTCTTTTTGAGCGCTTCCATCGTGACCTCGACCGCCTTCTCGAGTTGAGGGTCGTGGCCTTGGCGAACAAGCTTGGGGTCAAGCTCAACCTCGATGTCCGGCGCGATGCCGTGGTTCTCCACTTCCCACTCACCTTTGGTTCCGTAGATGGCCCAGCGCGGAGCGGTCACAAATCCGCCGTCCATTAGTTGCGGATACCCGCCAATTCCAACCAGCCCGCCCCAGGTGCGGGTGCCGACCAGAGGGCCGATCGCCGGCCTTGCGGAAGTACCAAGGCATGGCGTCGCCGCCGGAACCCGCAAATTCGTTGATGATCATCGTCTTGGGTCCGTAAATCGCCTCCTGCGGCTCGGAGTAAGGGGTTCGCCTTCGCGGGTCATGACAAAGCTCATCACCGGACGGCGCAGGTAGTCGATGATGTAGTCCGCAAGGTCGCCGCCGCCGTTGAAGCGTTCGTCGAGGACCGCGCCCTCTTTGCCCACTTGCGCAAAATAGTAGCGGTTGAAATTCGTGTAACCTGCGCCGGCCGTATTGGGAAGATAGACGTAGGCGAGCTTGCCGCCGCTCATCCGGTCCACCTTGCGGCGGTTGGACTCGATCCAGTCGAGGTTCCGCAGCGCCGTCTCGTTATCGACCGGTACCACGGTCACCTCGCGCGAGCCGCTGCCGTCAGGATTTGGACCGACTCTTAACACCACCTGTTTGCCGGCCGTCTCCTGGAAGAAACTGTAGATCTCGTCCGTAGCTGTGCAAGTCGCGCCCGTTGACGGCCAGCAAGTATTCACCTTGCCTTCACGTTGACGCCCGGCTGGGTAAGGGGCGCGTGCAATTGCGGATTCCAATTCTCGCCGCTGAAAATGCGCGCAAAACGGTAGCGGCCGTTTTCCAACGTGTAATCGGCGCCGAGCAGGCCCACCTTCACGGTCTGAAGCTCGGGCTGCGTACCGCCGCCCACATACATATGCAGAACGTTGATATTGCCCAACATATCATCAAACAAGTAATCCAGGTCAGCGCGGCTCGACACACCGGCCAGGAACGGCGCGTAGGCCGCCTCCGCCGCCTTCAAGTCCAGTCCGTGGAAGTGCGGATCGTAGAAGAAGTCGCGCTCGATTCGCCAGATCTCGTGGAACATCTGCTTCCACTCCGCGTGGGGGTCAACGCGGACTTCCATGTCCGCAGTTTTGAGCTGCCCGTCGCCCGGCTTGGGGGGTTTGTCCGCAGCAGCTATGAACCAGTGCTCACCCTGGCGGTAGAGCATCTTCTCGCCGTTGTCTGAGAGCACGAAGCCTTGCACGCCCTCAATCAGCCTTTCGGTCTTGCGCGTCTTCAGATCGAAGCGTTGCACAGTCAAGCGGGGCGGACCTTCTCGATTCCAGTTGCGGGCCTTCCACGAGGTACAGGATTCCCTCCTTGCCCGCTGTTAATCCCTGGTAGTTGCGCTCCGGAATGGGCAGAGCGAGGATGCGCTGGCTGAGGTTTTCAAAATCAATGGTGACCTTTACGGGCTCCTTCTTTTCTCTGTCTTTGTCCTTGTCCTTGCTCTGGTCGCCGGCTTGGCCGGTCTTATCGTCTTTCTTCTCTTCCGCTTTTTCCTCATCGCTTTCCGGGGCAAGCGGGGAAGGCAAATCTTTGCGCAGCACGGCGACGTAAACGGCGCGCGTCACGGGTCGGTCGATGCTGGTCATGTCGAGCCAACCCGTGGCGAGGCCCATGTTCGTGCTGGCGGTAAAGTAGAGATATTTCCCGTTCTTGTCGAAGTTGGGATAGAGCGCATCGCTCATGCCGTCGGTAACTTGCGTCGCCTTGCGCTCTTCGAGTGAGTAGACAAACACCGCGCGCTGGTGGTTGGGCAGTTGCCGCGTGTAGGCCAACCAGCGATTGTCGGGCGACCACACCGCATCAAACTCGTGCAGAGGGGAATCGAAAAGGTCCGTAGTCCACTTTGACCGGCGTCGGGTGATCCAGGTCCACATACCAGAGATTCAGCCGCTTGTCGCTGTAAGCGATCTTCTTGCTGTCGGGCGACCAGGTGGGCGAGTAGAAATAGGAGGGCGGCTGGCCCAGATCGATTTTGCGCACCGCACCCAGGCCATCCTGGCTGATGATGTGAAGCGCATATTCGCCGGATTCGTCCGAGAAATAGGCGATGGATTTGCCATCCGGCGACCACGCCGGATCGCGCTCCGCCACCCCGGGGCTGTTCGTGAGGTTGCGGATGTCTCCCTTTTCGGCGGGCACCGTCAGGATTTCGCCGTGCGCTTCGAATACGGCGCGCTGCCCGGTGGGTGAGATGTTGGCGGAGAGGATCTGTTTTTCCACTTTCTCGAAATGTGGCCGCACTTGCGGCATATCGCCTGCACACGCTAACCTCGACCCTTCTTCGTTTTGCCCGAGCCCAGGTCGTAAAGGTGCAACGATCCGAGTTGTTCGTAGACAATGGCGCCCGGCCCCACCCCCGCCGACTTGAAATCGAAGCCGTCGTTCTTCAACAACTCTTTCACTTCTTTGGTGCGGGTATCGTAGGCGAAGAGGGTGACGGGACCGTTGCGATCGGAGAGGAAATAGATCTTGTCGCCAACCCACATGGGATTGAAGTCGTTCGAGGTTTGGCGGGGCACTTTCACGATGCTCGAGTCCGACAGGTTGGCAATCCAGATGGCCGCCGTATGGCCGCCGCGATAATGCTTGATGGCGATATACGCCGGGCCCGCCCCCAAGCGACGATTCCAGCTTGGCACGTAGGCGATCCTTGAGCCGTCGGCGGAATACGAGCCCTGCACTCCCATGGGCAGAGGCAACTCGGTCGGGAACCCGCCTTCAACCGGAACGACGAAGAGCTTCTCAAAACGCGAGTAACTGCTGCGGGTGGAACGGATTAAAACGTTCTTGCCGTCCGGCGTCCATCCCACTGCTACGTCCGTGCCGGGGTGGTAAGTCAAGCGGCGTGGCTCGCCGCCCGCCGCAGGTACCACGTAAACGTCTTCGTTGCCGTCGTAGTCGCCGGTGTAAGCCACCCATGCCCCATCGGGAGAAAACAGAGGCCGGCTTTCCAGTCCCGTCCCCGTCACCAGGCGGCGAGCGTCGCCGCCATTGCGATCCACAATCCAGATGTCGCCGCCGTAAGCGAAGGCGATCTGGGTCTTGCTCAAGGTTGGACTCTGGAGCAACAGCGGCCCCGAGTTCTGGGCGAAACAGACGCCGCCCCATGCGATAAAAAGTGAGAGCGCCATGCATGCACGTTTCATCCGTCCTCCCTCTGTTCCCGTCGCCGGCCCTATTGTCACCTCAGGTTTGCTCGGGGGTCCTTCCCAAAACCCGTGTGCGCGAAATCCCACTCTGTCACGTTGAGTAACGCGAGTCGTCTCCGCAGCGGGTTGTGAATGACAGCCGCTTCTTTGTTTTCAATAACATTCCCGGTTTGATCGTTCGAACTGAGGTATTTTAAGCCGCCGGAGCAAAGTGAGGCAATGACATATTGGCGGGCTGAGACGCCCGATGACGGCCTTGTCGGATGTCTGGTCCGGTCATGACACAAGTGCCCTGCACCTGAAGTAGCCTATAGCTCGTCGAGCGTTTTTGCGGCTTGAAAGTCGCCGGGCGGGCGTGTTAGCTTTGGTCCTCGTTGGAAGCGGAATTCAATTCATTCATTCGAGGCGCCCATCATGCGCTCATTTCTGCGCAGCCTTGCATTGATTGTTCTGGCACTCTCAAGTTTGGGAACCGGCGTCCTGCGCGCCGCGGGCCTCGAGGCCGGCGCCGCCAAGGCGACGATTACGCCAGATGTAAAGACCGCCAAAGTGTACATGGCCGGGTTCGACAACAATCGCGTCGCCACTGGCGTGCACGATGACCTTTACGTTCGCTGCCTGGCGCTTGGCGCCGGCCGCCAGACGCTGGCTCTGTGCGAGGCGGACCTGATCGGCCTGTTTTATGACGACGTGCTCAAGGTTCGCGAAAAGGTCCAGGCCCAGGCTCCGGACGTAACGCAGGTGATCGTGGGTTCTTCACACGATCACGAGGGGCCGGACACCATGGGCCTTTGGGGGCCCGCGCCGTTTCAGAGCGGCATGGACGAGAAGTACATGGACTGGCTGGACGACCGCATCGCCTCCACAGCCCTTCAGGCTGTTCACTCGATGCAGGACGCCCGCATGACGCTGGCCCGGGACGACCATCCGCTGCTGGCCCTGCTGCAAAGCGACTCGCGTCCCCCTTACGTGAAAGACCCGTATCTTTTCGTTATGCAGTTGACGGCCACGGCTGACAACCACCCCATTGCCACACTGGTGAACTGGAGCGACCACCCGGAAACGCTGGGCGGCCGGAATACACTGATCACCGCAGACTATCCTCACTGGCTCTGCCAGTACGTCGAGAGCCACGAGGGCGGCACAGCTGTTTTCTTCCAGGGTTCGATTGGCGGCTTGCTCTCGACGCTCGGCGATGACGTAGCCTTGCAAGATCCGGAAACGGGCCGGGTGGCCAAAGACGGGACTTGGAAGAAGGCCGAATTGTTCGGCAACCTGATCGGCGAACTCGCCATGCGCGCCTTGAAGAACGGGCAGGATGCGCCGGTGGATTCGTTGGTGATCCGCAAGGCGTTGGTCTACGCGCCCCTGGATAACGACCGCTTTCGGGCCGCCGGCGCGCTTCATATCTACAAAGACCGGAAGCCGCTTTTTACGGACGGAAAAATCGATACCGCGACCGCCGAGAAGGAATTGCCCGGCATCGGCAAGCTCCAATGCAACACCGGACACGATCTTCAGACGGAAGTTGACTACGTCCAGATGCTGAGCGGCGGCGATCTGATGGCGGAGATCACCACTGTTCCGGGTGAGATTTACCCCGAGCTCGTCAACGGCGGCTTCGCGCGGTACCCCGGCGCTGATTTCCCCGACGCGCCGTTCGAGCCCACCCTGCGCTCCCACCTGTACAGCCGCTATCAGTTTATCTTTGGGCTGGCTAACGATGAACTCGGCTACATCATTCCCAAGGCTGAGTGGGATAACCAACCGCCCTGGCTGCAAAATAAGAGGGATCGCTGGTACGGCGAGGTTAACTCTGCGGGCGAAGATGTGGCAGGCGTTCTGACGCGGGCGCTGGTGCAGCTGATGCAGTAGGTGTCGGGCACCGGGTGGAGAGTCGAAGGACGCTAATAAAAAGGCCAACGCACAAATCTCCCGCAGAACAGCGGAATCTGTTCAGCGGCTACGCCTCGACAAATTCGGCTTGAGTTAGAGGTTCGGGAATCGGCATGCCATCTTCCCTTAGACCCTCAAGATGCATGGCGACCGCATCAGTGATATTCCGGTGCAGTTCGTTGAGGGTGGCGCCGGTGGCCACGCAGCCCGGGAGGTCCGGAATGAAAGCGGCATAGTTGTTCTCTGCTTTCTCAATAACCACAAGGTATTTCATTTACCCTCCGGTTTCCATGCACCCTGCATCTGACACCTGTCCATTAGATCTTCAGGAACAGCTTCCTGCGATACATCCACAAGAGAATTAACCAATACGTAAACAGCACGAACACGCCCTGCGTCAAAGGCTCATAAGCTGTTCCGAATATCTGGAAAAGGTGCTGGCCCAGGTTGATGCGGAAGGAACTGACGATGAATTCCTCAAACAAGTGGGCGATGAGGTAGGCGGCGATCGAGTTCATTCCAACGACCACAAGGAAAAACGACCACTTTTTGTAGCCTTTTACCTCGATCACCCAACTGAATGCCGCCAGAAACAGGAAACATGCTCCCCCACTGAAAAGCGTCCAACTGGGCGTCCAGATGCGCTTCACCACCGGGCAGATGCCGGTGACGTGCAGAAAAAGGCCCGCCGCGATACCGATGACGCCGGCGAGCAGCAGCCGTTTCATGGGAATGCGAGGCGCGGAGGCACGTAACCATTGGCCCGCAATCAAGCCCAGAATCATCGTCCCCAGGGTAGGAATGAAGCTGAGCGTCAAGTATCCACCGTCGTTATAAGCAAACGGCTTGGGGCGCGGGAACAGGTTAAGAAACCAAAGATCGACGGCCTGCCCCAAATTGCTGTTCTTGTTCCAGTGGGCGGCGAACCCTGTATAGAAGTGCGTCCAATTCGCCGGCACTCCGACCGCCTGCCAGTTGAAGCCGGGTCCGGGCGCCGGGTAAAGCGCCCAGGCCAGCCAATAGCCGAACAAAATGACAGCAAGGGCGGTCCATTGAAAGCGCGGGGAACGGAACCCGAGCACAAACAAGAACACATAGCCGAGTCCGATCTGAGTGAGCGTGTCTTCGAAGGTGAAGTTGGTTTGCGGGCTGCTCATGGACCGCAGGAAGATGCCCAGCGCGATGAGCACCAGAGCTCGCCAAGCCGTGTGTGCCAGCAACTTGCCGAAGGTCGCGCCTTTCGCCATGCGGCTGGCGATCGAGTAAGGCAATGCGACTCCCACCAGGAACGAGAACCCCGGCTGGATCAGGTCGTGCAGGGAGCACCCGGCCCATTCGGCGTGCGTCTGGTTAAAGGCCAGGATTTTCCAGAACCAGCTCGCCGGAAAAGCCGCTGAGATGCGAGAGAACTGCAACACTTCGCCCATCATCAGCAGCATCACAAAGCCGCGGTATGCGTCCACGGCGACGTTGCGCACGGCGGGTTGGCGGGTGCGGGTTGGTTCTGCTGCGACCGGCGCGGCTTCGAGTACCGTCGACAAGGGACACCTCCGGATGGAATCACCCTACCTTACACGAAATCCGGTCCGCGCACCACACCTTTGGATTGTTACTTTGGAGTGCTGGATCAACGGGGGGGGGTATAGACAAACCTCAACCTGAAGCCGGCAAGGTTTAAGGTGAGAGCCCCGACGGCAGGAACTTTCCGGCTAAACAGGTGAAAGCCGACAGCTTAGTGCTGACAGCTTACTACGCCTGTCCCGTAAATGTCCCCTCCGAGAGGGGAGAAGATGTTTCCTGGCTCAATTCTTCCATCGCCCGGCGAACCTTCTGTTGGGTTTCCGGATCGAGGCCGCGCTCAACCAGCGGGAAAAGCCGCCCGTTTTCCTTCAACAGGTGCGCGCGCACCCACTGAACGTAGTAGCGGCCCCGCTTCATAACTTCCTGGCGGTTCTTGCCGCTTTTCGTCCACTGCTCGAAGCAGTCGAAAAACGCCTTCTCCGCAGCTTCACCCATTTCGTTCTCGCTTCGCATGCGTTCCAGGGTCGCGGCAATGCCTTGCATGTGTCCCTCGAGGGCGGGAAAGAGGATCTGCTCCTGCTGGAGGATATGATGATGAAGGGCCAGTGTGATCTTCCTCGATAACGCCGCCAGGCGAGACGCCGTTGTTTTCAAATCGCGCGCCAGGTTGAGCACTTGCAATTCACCTTGAAGCTCATTTAACAATTGAGACAGTTCTTGCTGCCCCTGCCCCAGGTAGTCAGTCACAAATCTTGTCATGAGAGAAAATGACCTCCCCTTATAGTGATGCACCAAGGACCCGAAAAGATTGATGAGAGTTTGAGGGGACAATTTGGCGCCTTCAAGGGGTTGTCTTTTCGGCGCCGGCGAGCCGCACCAGTTCCTCTCCACTCACGCGCATGGTGAGCCATTCCTTCATGACCTTGGCTCCGAGCGATTGATAGAACTCGATGGAAGGAGTGTTCCAGTCGAGAACTTGCCATTCGAATCGCGCGCAGCCTTCCTCCACGCCTGTTTTCGCCAAGCGCAACAGCAGCGCTTTGCCGATCCCTTTGCCGCGAAATCGCGGGCGAACAAAGAGGTCCTCGAGAAACAAAGTCGGGTGGCCGGTCCAGGTGGAATAGTGATAGAAGAAGAGCGCAAACGCGGCGGGCTCGCCCTGCCATTCGGCGATAAGCACGCGGAACTTGGGACTGCCGGCAAATCCGTCGCGACGCAAATCTTCTGCGGTGGCCACCGCCTGCTCGGGAGCTTTCTCATATTCGGCAAGCTCGCGGATGAATTCAAGGATGAGCGGAATGTCGTCGGTGCCGGCCTTTCGAATGTTCAGCATGCGACCATTGTAGCAGGCAGCGAGGCGGATGGGCGTCACGGCTAACGGTCCGGCGCGAGCTGTTCCGCCGTCCGCTTCTCGATGTCAGCGCGGCGCCGATCGCCGGCCTCGCTATACACCACCGCCAGCCGCGCGTGCACCTGCGGGTCGCGTGGTTTCAGTTCTTCGGCAGCGATGAGGTATTTGATAGCCTCAGGATAGTTCTTTGCCTCGCGGCTCTTTACTCCGAGAATTGACGCCGTCTTGAAGAGCAGTTCCCGAGTGTCGCCGTCTTCAGGGTTCAGCTGGTGAGCGTGCGTCAGCACGCTATAAGCCTGGAGATCTTCCTGCAGAGCAAAGAGTGTCGCACCCAACAGGGCATTCGAGTCGAAGAAATTGGGGCGCAACGCCACCGCGCGTTCAAGAGGCCCTCGCGCTTCCGGGTAGCGTCGCAGTCGAAAGTAAGTAAGGCCGAGGTTGTGCTCGATCTCGTACGAATCGGGATCGAGCGCGGCGGCGCGCCGGAGCGGCTCCACCGCCTGCGCGTAATGCTGGTGCCGGCCGTAGATCATGCCGAGCGTCGTGAGGCGGTCGGGATCATCGGGCTGGTCGAGTTTGGAGCATGCCTCGCGCGCAGTTTCCGCGTCGCCTTTTTCGAGCGCCGCGCTGCAATTCACTCCAGCCTGAGCCGCCTGGTTGTAATTCTCGCGCAACTTCGCCGACAGGGCGTATTCCTGCTCTGCTTCCGCAGTCTGTCCTTGTCGCTGGTAGATGCGCGCGAGGCGGTCAGGAATCCTGAAATCCCGGGGATTCAAAGGGCGGGCGCGCTTGAGCCATTGCGCAGCATTTTGGAGGTCCCCTTTTTCGAGATAAGCAGCGCCCAGGTAGTAGGCCGTATCGGGAAACGGAGGCTTGGCGACCACCCCGTGGAACTCGCGAATGGCGGCGTCTGCATTGTGCTCGACGAGGTCAAGGCGGCCGAGAAAATAGATCACGCTGGGATCATCGTGAGTCTCGAGGAGCAGATGCCCGAACTCACGGCGCGCGTCGTCGTGGCGGCCTAGTGCGAAGTAGCACACGGCAAGTTGGTAGCGCGCCCCGGACAGCCGCGCATTCAGGGCGAGCGCTGCGGCAAATTCCTCCGCCGCATCGGCAAACCGATCGTCCTTTTCAAACTCGTAGCCCTTGCCAAGGTGCGCTTGAGCGTCAGGGTGGCCCGTCGGCTCCGCCTGCGAGCGCGCGCCCGGGACGGCTAATATCAGGAGCAGTGTGAAAACTGAGATCATGATCAGCGCTCGTCACAGTGGGCGGCCGCAAGGGCCGCTCCTAAGTCTTCATCATGCTATGATATAGTGCAGTCGATGGGACTTCCATCCAAGTTAATAAGCCAGGCTGGCCGAGCAGCCGTGCGATTTCGGCGAGCTTACAGGCGGCGTCTTCTTACGATTAAAACCTGCGTCCTGTGCGCGGCCCTATGCGCCGGCATTGTCGAGTCAGCCCCTGCGTGGCTGCAGGGTCCGCCTCCGCATTCGGAGACGGCCTCGCAAGCCTCGCTCGAGCGCCAGATCAATTCCGCGCTCGCGCACGGCAAGGGCTCGCTGGCCGCTGAAGCCCTGGGTAAGCTTCTCGAAGATCCGCAGCTTGACTCCGGAACGCTCTTGCGCACCGGAATAGCCTTTGCCCAGCGTGGGATGTACCCGGAAGCCGTGCGTGCTTTCTCGCGTTGCGTTCGGGACTACCCTGGCGTCTTCGAAGGCCACTATAACCTGGCCCTCGCGGAACTGGCCCGGGACCATCTCGATAAGGCCTACGCGGCCATCGACCGGGCGCCGCATCAGTCCGAACAGGAGTCGATCGCAAGAATTTATCTGAGGGGCAAAATCCAAGCGGGCATGGGGCGCCTCGAGCAAGCACAGGAAGACCTTGCCGCCGCCTTCGAAAAAGATCCCGGGCGTGAGAACTTCGGGTTGGACCTTGGCCTGGTCTGCTTGCAAGCCCATGCCTACCGGCAATCGGAGAAGGTCTTCGCCCAAAGCTCGGCGCTGAATCCTCGTTCCAATTATTTGCAGTTAGGTCTGGCACTGGCGCAGTTATTGGATGGACGCACTTCTCAGTCCCTGGAAGCCTCAAAGCGGCTTGTGGCGGCCTCGCCGGAGTTTTCGCCCGCGCGGCTGCTGCTTGGCTTCGCGCTTTACTTTGACGGAGATTTCGCCGGAGCCCACGAAGTCGCCCGCGCCGGCCTGAAGTTCCCCGAAGCCGACCCCTACTTGTATTATCTCGAGGCTGCCACGCTGTTGAAGCAACATGACGCGGAACAAGCCCAAATTCTGAACGACCTCAAGGTGGCGGAGAGGAAGATTCCTGATTGCGCTCTCTGTTATGTCGCATCAGGGAAGGTCCATGAGCAGCAGAATGAGCTGCACCTGGCCTTGGCCGACCTCGAGAAGGCGGTTCGCCTCGCGCCCGACCTCTCGGAAGGCTGGTACCACCTGGCCGTGGTTTATGCACGTCTGGGAAAGACAGAGGAGGCAGGGGAAGCGCGCGAACATTTCGAAGCGATGAAGGCGACCGCCGACGAGCGCGAGAAGCAGATCATGCGAGGCGTCCTGTTCAAGAGCTTGGGCGCACAGGGCGCGCCCCGCCCTGATGGTTTGTAGGGGCAACCCTTGTGGTTGCCCGCGGGCGACCACAAGGGTCTCCCCTACCATAGGCTACTCGGTCTTCACGGGCAGATCGATATACGACGCGAACTCTTTCGAGTGGTACACGCGCTGCGTCGCGATCTGGTAATCTTCAGGGCTTGCCTTATAAATATTAGGGACAAATCTCTGCGGGTTGCGGTCGATCACCGGAAACCATGTGCTCTGCACCTGAACCATGATCTGGTGACCGCTCAAGAACGTATGATCGTTGGTGTGCAAGTCGATGGTGTACTCGGTCGTCTTCCCGGGCTCGACGGCTTGCGGGCGCTCGAAGCTCTTGCGGAAGCGGGCGCGGAACACTTCATCGGCAACCATCATCTGATAGCCGCCCATCGCCGGGTCGCTCGGATAATCCTGCGGATAAACATCGATCAGCTTCACGATCCAGTCGGAGTCGGACCCGGTGGTCGAGGCGAAGATATGGGCTGACGATGTCGCCGGTCACGGTGACGTTCTTGTCTAAGACCGCCGTTTGCCAGGAAGCTACGTCCGGGCGCAGATAAACGAATCGCTGATCCTCAACCAGCCAGGTTCCCCAACCGGGCACAACGCCGTAGGTTTGGCCGATCGGCCGATGGCGGTACGGCACCGGGTGGGCGGGATCGGAGACGTAGGCATCGTACTCCCTATCTCCTGTTTCCGCCGGTGCGCTGAAAGAGAGTTGGCCATCTGGCTGCAAATAAAGCTTGCGGCCGGAAATGCCTTGCTGCGGCGGCCACTGATCGTACTTCATCCACGCGTTGGACCCGGTCTCGAACGTAATCGCCTCGCGCAGCGGAAGCTCGCCTTTCCCCTTCAGCCAGTAGGTGAACCAGGGGCGCTCGATATTCTCCCGGAAGTACTTGCTGGTGTCGTTTCCAAACTGGATTTTGCCCAGGTGGCTTCCGTCGCGCCCGGCCCAGCCGCCGTGGTTCCAGGGACCGGCGACAAGATAATTCATGTGGTCCGTGTCATTCTTCTCCAGGAGTTCGTAAATCTTGTTGGGCCCGTAAAAATCTTCCTGATCCCACCAACCGGTCACATTCAAGTTGGGCACCTTCAACCGGAGCGACTTCAGATAGGGCGAGAAAGCCTGCTTCTGCCAGAACTCGTCGTAGTTGGGATGGTTGATGAAGTCGTTCCAAGTCGGTACCCGGCCCTCGAGGTACTTCGCGTTGCCGTTGGTGAGAGGTCCCAACTCGTTCAAGTACCAGTCATAAGTGTCGAAGCGATCGAACTTGAAGGAGTAGTTCTCTTTCCCGGTCTCCATTTCGGTTGAGTACTCAAACCCGTAGCTCAAACGAAAGGCGCCGTTATGATGAAAGTCGTCGCCCAGGAACTGATCGGCGGGCGAAGCCTGTTCAGAAGCCGCCTTGATGGCCGGGTCGGGGTCGAGCAGGGCCATGGTGGTGAGCCAGCCGCCATAAGAAATCCCGAGGATGCCGACTTTGCCGTTATTGTTCGGGACGTTCTTAAGCAGCCATTGGACGGTGTCGTTGGTATCCGACCCTTCGTCGATCGCGTGCGGGTCGTTCTTGTCGCGCGGGTCGCGAAACATCACAAACTGGCCCTCGGAGCCATACCGGCCCCGGATGTCCTGGAAGACGAAAATGAAGCCCTCCGCGACGAGTTCCTGGTAGATGCCGAACTTCATGGTGTAGCCTTTGGAATCGTCGTGCAAACCGTAGGGAGTGCGCTCAAAGATGAACGGCAGCGGACCGTCCTGGTGCTTGGGGGTGTAGATCTCGGTGTGCAGTTTGATCCCGTCGCGCATGGGTATCATGACGTCCCGCTTGTCGAAGAGCGCTGACATGTCGGGCTCATCTTCTGAGGCGCGAATGCGCGGAGACCGGCCATAACCAAGGCGGCAATTATAAATAGGGCTATAGCAATCGTAGTAGCATATTGCTTCACAGTATCTCCTCCCCTCAGTCATCTCCCAAACCGCTGACGTCATCCTGAGCGAAGCGAAGGATCGCCGCAGTTCGCCGACATTGCCGGAACAAAAGCAACTACGGAGATCCTTCGCTTCGCTCAGGATGACAAACCGCCAAAAACCGTCAACATGCCGGCGGCCCTTTCGGTTGCCCAGGGCGGCCACGAGGGCCGCCCCGGCAAATCCTCAGAAAACCACCTTAATGCTGAATTCCATCGCCCGCGGATCGGTTTGAATATTCGTGATCTTTCCAAACGAGCAGCCTGCTTGATGCACTGCGTCGGTCTCGCCGCCAGGCCCGGACGGCAAACAGAAGCCCGTGTTAGGCAGCCCCAGGTTCTGGTGATTGAGAGTATTGTAGACCTCCCAGCGAAACTGTACATAGTCGTTTTCTTTGAAGTGGAACTGTTTGGAAAGTGAAGTATCGACGTTCCAGAAGCCGGGGGCTCGCAAGCCGGGAAGGTAGAGCCCGGCGGTTCCGAACTGCCAGTATCGCGGATCGGTGGGTGTGGGGTTCTGCCAGAATGTTTGGTCGCCGCCGTAGGGCGGCAGGAAAGCGTTCGGGTTAATCCAGTCGTTGATCAAATCGGCCTTGGGCCGGCTATGGGAAAGGGACGGATTCCCGACCAAGTCCGGGCGGCAACTGATGGCGTCGCACGGGCCGCCGACCTCCAAGGGAGTGCCGCTCTCGGCGTTGAAGTTTCCGGTGAGGACCCAGCCCCCCAAAACGGCTGAAAGCGGTCCGCGTCGATTCAGGAACTGCCGGCCCGATCCGAGGGGCAGGAGGTAGGTGCCGGCGATGTTGAATTGTTGCGGAATATCGGCGATAGAAATTGTTCGGTCCCCGCGCCGATTATCTTCGTCCTGGCAGCCGGTGCCAAACACGCCTGAGGCCCCGGAGGCGAAACCTCCCCCTTCGGCCCCGATCCTGCCACCGATGTTCCCGCCGTAGCCGGAGTGAATAGGATCGAAGAGTTGGGAAGCCAGTTGAGCTTCGGTGCAACTGTCGATTTCCTTGGAAATGGTGTAGGTTGCTATGAAATTGAGCCCATTCGAAAGGCGCTTTTGCACCTTGAGATGCATAGCGTCATAGGCCGACGAGGCGTCCAGCACGGTCTGCGAAAAGACGCTGCCAAAGAGCGGGTAGGGCAACAATGTGCTCGAGAACGGAAGCGTGTTGCTTCCCCAGGTTTGTTCCATCAGATTCAAGGCGGTCCCTGAAAAGTGGTTGGCGAGCGGCGTTTCCGTGTTCAACTGCGTCTGGTATTTCAGCTTGTCCGCGGTGGGCACGTAATTGTAGTTGCGGAATGTGTCGCCGGCAAGATGCGTGCCGTGGCTCCCGACGTACCCGATCTCGACCATCATGTTGCCGGGAAGCTCACGCTGGATGTCGATATTCCACATCTGCACCATGGGATCGACCTTGGGAGGCGGCGCGTAGAACTGCAAGCTTGAACCGTAGCCGGGGACTTTGTCCTGAGCGGGTGACAATCCATTCGCCGGAATGGCCGGCTGAGTCAACTGTCCCGTAGGCGCCTGCGGGTTGCCCAACATCCACGGCGGACATTGGTTCAGAAAGGGTGCGCACTGAGTGTCGTTGAAGCTGCCTTGCCAATAAGAGAAGGTCTGCCACAGGGGGCCCGGCGCAACGCCCTGCCCGTCGTTGTTGAGAGCGTTGGTGGCGTTGGTGTAGATGACGTTGTACCCTGCACGTATCACGGTCTTCCTGCTCGCCCCTGGGCTCCAGGCGAAACTGAGCCGGGGAGCAAAGTCTTTCTTGTTCGCAGGGAAAATGTTGCTTCCAGAGGGCAATTGCGGAGACCCCGAGTAAACCACTTGGCCGATCAATCCGCTGGCAGGATCAGTACAGCCCAGGCAGAAATTCGACATCGGCTGCTGGCGAGTCCGCCAGTAGCCCGGGATGTCCCACCGCAGGCCCACATTCAAGGTGAAGTTTGGCTTCACCCGAAAATCATCTTGAACGAAGAAGCCCCAGTAATGATCCGTCTGGTAGGGTTGCCCGGTCAGGCCTGTCTGGGTGACGGTCGGGCTGGGCGCCCCGAGCAGGAATTGCTCTAATCCTGACCCTCCCAGGCCGGTCACAGGGTCGGCGACGAGGTTCGCACCGCCGCTGGCAAAGTTAACCTGGGTGGGATCGTAAATCAGGCGACCATCGTGCTCGTCCCGATACATGAACCCGGTCATGATGGTGTGCCGCCCGAGGGTCTTGGTCACGTTGTCGAGAATGGTGTAGGCCTCTCCGGCCCTCATCATGTCCAGAAAGCCGGGATCTCCGAATACCGATCCCCTACCTTCCGGCATCCCCACCTCCCATTCCGGTATCGGGACGCCGGGGCCCAGGAAAATCTGAGCGTTCGCTAACTCCTTCTGCACCCCCGTAAGGTCAGACACGCTATCTGGAAATGCTCCCTGCGAGGGATGACTGTTCATGTACTGACGGCTGAAGCTGACGCGAAACTGATTGACCAGCGTCGGGCTGAACAGATAGGTGTTTCCGACCGTAGCAACCTGATTGGCAAAGTCAACCGGGAAGGAGGCGGCAAACCCCACAGACGGAAACGTTGGCCCCGTCCACGGAGTTTTGAATATCCCGTAACTGCCGGGATTGAACAGATACTCCACGAAATATTTGCTCTTGTCGCTCCACTGGTGATCCACTTTGAACGTCATATTCCACGGGTCCTGGCTATTGCCGATAGCTCCCAGAAAGTTGTCGCAAATTGTAGCTCCGCCGAGGCCCATCGGGCAGTTGCTGTTAGGGTCGACGAAGTTGGGCTGCGGGTACGAATTCACGAAGAATTGGGCGATGGGGTTCATCATGTTCTGGGGGATTTGCGTGCTGAATTGGCAAGTGGGAGTCGTACCGGATTCAACCACCGTGTTCAGGCAGCCATTGGGTACGAGCGGCGTGCCCAACGCGGTGCGCTGGAACAGGCCGCTGGAGCCTGGCCCGGTAGTACTCCAGGGATTCCAGATCCCAAAATTCACGGCATTGGGATCTTCGCTGAAGTTGCCGGTGCGCATGGCCGCGGTGGGAACCGTGAATACCTGAGTGCCGTTCAAGTGCAGGACAGTCTTGTCGAGGGACGCGAAAAAGAAGGTCTTGTCGTGGCCATTGTAGAGATGGGGTATCACGACGGGGCCTCCGATGGTTCCGCCCGCTTCGTTGAGTTGGAGTCGCCGACTGGGAATTATCGCGCCCGTGGTCGTAATCGAGGTGAAGGGGTTGCGCGCATCCATGGCACTGTTCCGAAGGTAATCGTAGAAGCTGCCGTGCAGCTTGTTTGTGCCGGACTTCAGGACCACGTTAAAAACCCCGCCGCCTGTCCGGCCGTACTGCGCCGCAAGGTCGCTGGTAATGGCCTGGAATTCGGAAACCGCGTCCGGGGAGGGATTGACGTTGATGTTTTCGGAGAGCGTCGAAACGTTCAAGCTGCCATCGAGGTACCAGGCGTTCGCTCCGCCTTGTCCTCCGTTCACCGACACGTCCGAGCCTTGCACGTAAGTCGGGTCAGGGAAAATCCCAAACTGGCTGTTGAATCCGAAGTTGCTGCCGGGAGGGCCGGCGTCATTCTGCACGCCCGGCAGCAGATACACAATCTGCTGCAAGTCGTGACCTTGCAGGGGCATGTCGTCTATGATGTGCGATTCGAGTGTAGTAGAACTGTTGGACGAGGCCGTTTCCAGCAAGGGCTGTGCGGCCATCACTTCGACCGTCTGGTGCGCGGCTCCCAGGATCAACTGCCGATCCACCTCCACTTCCTGGCCGGCGAAAACCCGCACGTCGTCCACTTGCACGGCGCTAAAGCCTTGGGCCTCGACGCGAACGCGATACCTTCCGGGGGTCAAGTCTACGGCTCGGTAGTAGCCTGAGGAGTTTGTCCTGGTTCGCGTCGAAACTTCTGTCTCCGCGGAGGTAACAGTGACGGTTGCACCGGCCACAACCGCTCCCGACTGGTCCGTCACCACCCCTTGCACGATGCCGTAATTGAGTTGTGCTTGAGTTTTGGCCGCAACGCAGAAGGCGAGAGCGATGAGCAAGACGGCGCGCCAGAAAAGCAGCCAACGGTAATCTCTTTTCATGAGCCCTCCTATTTCCGCCGCGAGTTTTCTTGGGTGACGCGGCGCTCGTCGCCGGCAACGTAACCTACCGGCAAGGTCGAAGACACAAACCTCCCTGGTCAGAGTCGCCCGCCGACGCCATACAGGCCGCTTAATAAGCAACTCAGTGCTGTCGTAAAGCCCAATTAGGACACTATAAAGGGGTACAAGCCCACAGCATATTTGAGGGAAGGGATGAATTCAAATCAAATTCCTTAATTGCATTTATAGCGGTTGCTGATAGGAAACTGGAAGGTGTGAAAGAATCACCACCCCCTGTCATTCCGAGCGAAGCAAGGAATCTGCATTTGTTGGTTTTCAAGGAAATAAATGCAGATGCTTCGCTTCGCTCAGCATGACAGCCAATTTCTTCACACCTTCCTGACTCCCCTTCTTGGGTAAGGAGGGGGGGCGTCCCTACAACGCCGCCGGGCGAAGAGTTTTCAGCCAATCCGGATCGATCTCCAGGCCCAGCCCAGGCGTGTCGGGTGCGTGAAGGACTCCTTCCTTCAACTGCATCCCGCCGATGACCGGGTCGATGTTATGCTCGTTGAACGCGTCCAAGTCCGCCCACAGCACGTTGCGCTGGGAGCAAACCACGTGCGCGGCCGCGGTCAGCGCCACGCGCGTCTCATTCATGCAACCCAGCATGCAATTCATGCCCGCCGCATCCGCGATGTGGGCAACTCGCACCGCCTGAAGGATGCCGCCCGTCTTCATCAGCTTAATGTTGATCATATCCACGGCGTCGCGCCGTACCGCGGTGATCGCATCGTGCGGAGAGTGTACGGACTCGTCCGCCATGATGGCAATGGGGGAACGCTCTCGCACGAAGCGCAGGCCTTCCCAATCCCAATAGCGCACCGGCTGCTCACAGAACTGCACGTCGTAAGCGTCGATGCCCTTGAGGGCGCGCACCGCGTCATTGGGACTCCAACCTTGGTTGGCGTCGATGCGGATCCTGATTTCCTTGCCGATCTTCTCACGCACCCGGCGGATGCGCTCGATATCTGTGGCGGGGGCCTCGCCCAATTTCACCTTCACGCATTTGAATCCGCGATTCACCACCGAAAGCGCTTTGTCCGCCATAACCTGCGGATTATCCAGATACACCGTCAAGTCGGTTTCGAAGGAATTGCGATAGTTCCCCAGCAGGCTGCGCACGGGACGGTTCGCGAGCTTGCCGCAGATGTCCCAAATCGCCATCTCGAAGGCGGCTTTAATGCCGGGTTCACCGGTGGTGGCCGCATCCATCTCGGCGACGATTTGAGCCAGGTCGAAAGGGTCTTTCCCCTTCACAATTCCCGCCAACATTTTAGAGGCTGCCAGATTCGTCGCCTGAGTGTCGCCCGTGACCGCGGAAAACGGAGAAGACTCGCCCCAGCCCCACAATCCATCCTCCGTCCGTACCCGCACCAGGACGTTCTCCGCCGTCAGCGTGCCTAGAGAAATCCGGAATACCTCCTTGGACTGCATGGTGAAGGGAAAGACTTCCAAGTCCGCGATGCGCGCCTGCTTGGGTGAGGCGGAGGATGTCGCTTCGGCCTCTGCCAGCGCCGGGGCCATTGCACCCGCAAGGGTCGGGGCCATCCCCGCTCCGGCTAAGCCTTTCAAGAAGTCCTTTCGTGAAATGTCCATTTTTGTTCGTCCTCCTGCGCCTGCATCCACTCCAGGGCTTTGAACCTATGAATTAATCCGCGAATCGACAGGCCGGTTTCACGCAAAGCCGCAAAGCACGCAAAGTTCGCAAAGAAAACACTTCAGCTTCGCGCCCCCTTGCTCTTTGGTCCGCCAGCCGACGGATGAGCTGTTTTGATCTCTCCACACCCTCTTAAACGAGCGACTTCAATTCGTTCAGCATGCGAGCGATCTGCTCTGGTTTGTGGTTGGCGAAGACCACGGCGCGCAGAACGCCTCCCGGTCCCGCGCCCACATAATCGGTGCGTTGAATCGCGATGCCGCGCCGCATCATTTCCGCCTGCACCCGGTCCATGTCTTCTGCGGTCTTGAGCGTCCAGGCGGCAACCGGTACGGGTGTGTCGTCCTGGTCAAAACCCATGGCTTTCAGGCCGCTCTTGAGTTGGTGGGCGTTTCGCCAGAGTTGTTGGCGCAACTCGGGCTGGGTCATCATGAGCTCGAGACCCTTCACTGCCCCGGCCGCCGCTGCGGAGACGGAAGCGTTCGAACCATTGGCCACGTGGCCGGCACGGATAGGCTGAATAAACTCGGTCTTGCCGGTGATGATTCCCCCGTGCGCGCCTACTGCCTTGCTCAGCGTGCCGGCGCCGTACAAGCGGTCGGAGTGCAGCTTGTAATATTCATAAGTACCGCGGCCGTGCTCGCCCAGCACGCCCAGGGCGTGACAATCATCCAACCAAAGGCAGCCGTTGTAGGTTTCCACCAGCGGGAAATAAGCCTTGACGGGTGCGATCTTCCCGAACGTCGGGAAGATCCCGTCGCTCGCCACCAAAGGCCTTTGGCCCGCGCCGAGATTCGCCTTCAGTTTCCGGCTGAGGTCCTCCGAATCGCCGTGGGCGAAGGTGTACACAGGTTTCTGAAGTGCATACATGAAATCCGTGATGCTCCAATGCGCAGTTTCGTCCACGAACATCGCGTCGAAACGCTTCAATTCATTCAACGATTGAAACCCCGCAATATTAATCAGGTACCCCGATGGCAGGTAGATGGCGTCTTCGGTCCCCATGAACTCCCGGACCTTCCGCTCAACCGCCAGCAGCAGGGGTGACGTCCCGAAGATGTCCCGGGACGTCGCCGTATCCATGCCGAACTCCGCCAGCGCCTTCTGCGCGGCGGTGAGGACCTCCGGGTGAGTTTGGAAGCTGAAATAGCCGGTACCGCCGAAATACAGATAGCGTTTGCCGTTAATCACGGTTTCGGGTCCCGGCCCGCTGTCCATCGTAAACTTGTAGCGCGATCCGATGAGTTGCCCGAAGAGGTTCCGTGCGCCGAGACTTGCGGCGACCAAACCTGTGGTCACGCCTTTGAAGAGACTACGACGGCTCACCATTTCATCCTCCTGCTTGCATCTCTGCCAGACCTTTCACACTTCGAGAATGGGCTTCTCGAACTTCTGCGGCGGACTCTCAATGGAAGGCCTGAGCAGCCAAAAATTACAGCACTTCGGTGCCCCGGGGCAAGCGGAAAGTGGTTTGCACTCTTCTTTACGATCTTTGCGAACGTTGCGCCTTTGCGTGCAACCCGGTTGTTCGTCCGTGGACTAGGAATTTGTGAAAGAATCGAAAGGCCATGTCATTCCGAGCGGAGCGAGGAATCTGCATTTGCTTGTTTTCAAGGGATAACTGCAGACCCTTCGCTTCGCTCAGGGTGACAGCGAAGGGCTCGGCATGACAGCGTGATTTGTTCACAGCTGCCAATTTAGAGTTTCGTAGCGTCGGATTCCCGACCGTTGTGCAGCTCTGCCTTGTTCGAGTTCGTCAAGGGCGATATGCTGGCACATTCAGATTTGAGGGGGTTTACGATGGGCGCGCAAAGCGTAGAAAAACGCCTGGCAAAGAATGCAAGGCAGCAAGAGCGGCGGCAAATACTCAAGTCGCTGGGCTTGGGACCGCTGCTGATGTTCGGCAAGCTCGCGGGTTGTTACGGGGCTGGATCGGTAGCGGGCATCCCAGCCGAAGAGGACCCCTACGATAGCGATTGCGGGAGTCTGTTTCCTCAGATCCAGGCGCTGGCCGAACTGTGCCGATATCCCCTCTCGTATTTGGAAGCCGGTTATCCCGATGTCAAATCTTACCGGAACGAGGTGAGAAAGAAGGTTCTGGAGTTATTGCACTATGATCCACCGCCCGTTCCGCCCGCGGCAGAAGTGGTGAGGCGTTGGGAATACTCTGATTACATCCAGGAGCGAGTGGTCTTTCGAACCACCCCGTGGTTTCGGGTGCCGGCTTACGTCCTGATTCCGAAAGGTAGGAAGGGGCGAAGACCGGGGATCGTCGATCTGCATTCGCACGGCGGCATGTTTGTTTTCGGCAAGGAGAAAGTCATGCCGGCTCCCGAAGGAGAACATCCCGCCATCACGGCGTATCGCGAAACGAATTACCAGGGGCGATCAACCTCACTCGAGTTATGCCGGCGCGGCTATGTTGTGGTCTCCATCGATTGCTTCTATTTTGGCGAGCGGCGGGCTTTGTTCGCCGGCGATATCGAGAAATACGGACCGGACCGGTCGAAGTATACGGTGGAAGCGGTCGCCGCTTTGAACCGCCGGGCGGGAGAGAGCGAGGGGATTCTAGCGCGCAGCCTGTTTTGGGCCGGCACAACATGGCCCGGAGTGGCGCATTGGGACGACATCCGGACCGTTGATTATCTCGCCGGCCGGCCGGAGGTGGACCCGGAAAGGATCGGCTGTCTGGGCATCTCGATGGGTGGTGACCGCACGGACTACCTCTCCGGCTTGGATGACCGTATCAAATGCGCGGTTTCGGTGGGCTGGATGTCGACGCTGCGGCCCATGCTCCGCAAACATGTGGACACCCACAGCTACATCCATTTCCTTCCCGGCCTGACGCATTTCCTCGACCTGCCCGACCTGATTGGCTGCATGGTTCCCAAACCACTCATGGTCCAACAATGCAGCCAGGACGAGCTTTACCCGCTGGCAGGGATGCAGGAGGCAGTGAAAAAGATCGCAGCGATCTATGAGAAAGCCGGCGCCGGCTCAATGTTCAAGAGCGGATTTTACGAGCATCCTCACATTTTCAGCCGCGAAATGCAGGAAGAAGCATTCGCCTGGATGGACCGCTGGTTGCAGCCATGATGTACAGGCCTCGCGGGAAGGGCGGGGGTTCAGCCCCGCCGCCTCCAGGAGCCCAATGAGTTGGGCCCTTAGGCCCTGAAGCCACGTTCCTTCAGGGGCTAAAGCCCGCAACGACGAGCCGTTTTCCGTGGCGGGACTGAAGCCCCGCCCTTCCCGCCGCTCAGCAATATGACGCGGAATTTCGTCAGCAAGCGCTAGCGCATATTCTTCATGTACTTCATCCAGGGATACCACTCCTGCCAGCGAGATCCGAACTCCTCGCCGTCCACCCGTTTGAATTCGATCCGGTAGTAGTGCAATGGCACGTTACCAGTGTTTTCGATCGAATGCGGCGCCTGTGGCCCGAGTGTCGAGCACGTGGGCACGGTCATGTTCAAGACGCTCGGCGCTGGGCCGTGCCCTGCCCCCTGCCCGTTCAGAGGACTCTCTGGATCAAGCTTCCTATCAACGATTTCAGCCGAGACTGTATCGAAGGCCAGCACCGAAGCATAGGGATAGCCTCCCCACGGCGTTCGCGGATACTCCTGCCGCGGCGGGCTCTGGATCGCTTGCGCGCACAAGAATGCACAAGCCGCCCCCATCACCGAAATCCCAAGTCTAATCCGCATCTCAAAACACAATTAGCATAAGCGCCCATGCGGAGCCACTGCTTGCCACCTCACGGGGCCGGATCACTGCGCCGTTTGTGCACGCCTCAGGTATTGCTGGGCTTAGGTGTCTTCGCCGTGCTTTTGGGGAGTTGGGGCGGCTTGATGTAGTCCGCCGGAATCGCGCCGGTGAGCGTTTTGAGGAACGTCACGATGGAAGCGATTTCGTCGTCGTTCAGCCGCCTGCCCAGTTGGTACTCTCCCATCTCCTTGACCGCTTCTTGCAAAGTGGCCACTTTCCCAGTGTGAAAGTACGGCTGGGTCTTGTCGATGTTTCGTAACGAAGGTACTTTGAATACCAGCCGGTCACTTTCCTGCTTCGTCACCGCCTCGCGCCCGGCATCGGAGGTGTCGGGGTACGGTTTCACAAATCCCAGTTTCTGGTAAACCTCACCGCCCAAGTAAGCTCCTGCGTGGCAGGCCTGGCAACCCGCTTCCATGAACTTGTTGAATCCAGCTTTCTCCGTGACGCTCAGGGCTGACTGGTCTCCGTTGAGGAATTTGTCCCAGCGAGAGGGCGTCACGAGGCCGCGCTCAAAGGCTCCGATTGCTTGGGCAGTATTCTCAAAGGTCACTGGATCTTTATCGGCGGGGAATGCATCCTTGAAGCCGCCGACATATTCAGGCATGGATTTCAGCACTGCAACCACCGCTTTGTCGGAGGACATCGCCATCTCAACCGGGTTCATGACCGGACCCTTGGCCTGTTCCTCCACATCGGCAGCGCGGCCATCCCAAAACTGCACGAAGTGGCCCGCGGCGTTATACACCGTGGGGGCGTTGCGTGTGCCCTTCTGGCCTCGGTGGCCGTCCGAAACCGGCTGCCCGTCTACCCCGTATTTGGCCAATTCGTGGCAGGTGTTGCAGGATATGTCCTGGTTCTTGGACAACCGCGGGTCGTAGTAGAGCATGCGGCCAAGATTCACCTTGGCATCGCTCCGGGGGTTCTTTTGCGACGTGACCAGGTCAGGCAATGGCCTAAACATCTGGAGTTGTGCCGTGTCAACCACGACGGCCTTCGACCCGCAGCTTGTCATTTGCAGGCCGGCGGCGAACACGACCGAAAGCAGGATCAGAACAGGTATCAATCGGTTTTGCATGACAGCTCTCCGTCGAAACTAATCATCTCATTCGCCGAGGTCTTCTGTAAGCGCCTCGGGAGCCACAATCATAGCGCCGAATTCTGCCATTGCAACTCCATCTTTCATTCTCGGAGGCCTCCCTGTAAAGGTCGGAGTGTCCAAGTCGCGGGCCGCGATCAGCCATTGCATTGTGAGACGGTCAGGAGTAGATTACAGGCCGTCAGTATCCGTCCGGGAAACGGGCAAGCCGGAATCAATACCATGGACGATAGATCAACCATCCGGCACTCTTCGAACCGTGAGGCATAGGATGTCCTTTTCGCCAAGCCTGAATCGGCGGCGCTTCCTCCAAGCTTCCGCCGCCGCCGCAGGCCTAACCTTCGATACTCTTCCTTTGAAGGCCCAACTGGAAGCCGGCGAGCCCGGCAAACCCAAGCCGGCCTCGAGTAAACTGCCCGCCGGCCGCATCGGGAAACTCGATGTGACCCGCCTGATCTGCGGCGGGAATCTTTTCAGCGGGTTCGCCCACAGCGGCGACCTGCTTTACGTTCACAGCTTGCTTCAGCATTACTTTACTGACGACAAGATCCTGGACACCCTGCAATTGTGCGAGGAGCAAGGAATCAATACCACGATTCTTCGCACCGACGAGCAGATCGTCCGCGTCTTGAAGCGCTACCGCAAAGAGCGCGGCGGAAAGATCCAGTGGCTCGCCCAGACCTATCCCGAGCCGGAGAACCTGAAAGACAACATAAGACTGGCGATCGACAACGGGGCGGTGGCGGCTTACTGCATGGGCGGAGTGGCCGATGACACCTTCGTGAAGGCCGGCAAGGCGGAACTCATCGGGGAGGTCGTGTCGTTCATCAAGCAGAATGGCCTTGCGGCGGGAGTCGGGTCACATTCCATGGAAACGGCGATCATCTCGGAACAGCAGAATTTCAACCCCGACTTCTATTTCAAGACCTTCAACTCGGTCGGCTTTTATACCCAGGATCCGCGCGATGTGGCAGCCCTGATGAAAACGATCAAGAAACCCTGGATCGCGTTTAAGGTTCTGGGCGCGGGTCGAGTATTGCCCAAGGACGGATTCGACCTTGCGTTCAGGAGCGGCGCAGATTTCATCAATGTGGGGATGTACGACTTCCAGGTGGAGTCGAACATCTCGCAGGTATGCGAAGTGGTGAAGCGCCACGAGCGGCGCGATCGTCCCTGGGCGTAATGACAACCGATTAGAAAACGAGCAGCTGATACTGCTAGAGCGCCTGTCGGCGCGTAGCTTCGGCCGCCCGGAAAGCGGCGAGATTGCTGGCATCAATGACGGCCGTTCCGGTATCCACACGAGTCGGCAGCGGCGACGCCGGCGCGGTTTGCCAGTCCTGGAACTCGTGCACGATGTTGTGGTGCAGGTCGTCCAAAAGCCGCAGGCCGTAGAAAGCCATCGTGTAGGGCTTCTGCGCGACGGTGGCGGCGATCACGCCCTGCTGAATGAAGTCGAGGGTTTCGGGAGCCCGGTCCATCGCTACAATGGGAATCTTGCCGCCCAGATTCAATCGGTGCAAGGCCTCTCCCACTCCCGGGCCGCCCGAAGCTTCCAGGCACACGATCCCATCGATCTTTTCCTTCGCAGCCAGCATCGACGATATCTGGTCGTTCGCGGAGCGCGGGTCACCCTTGTCGTCAAGCGTGCGAAGAACCTTGATCTTCGGATACTTCTTCAGCGCCTCAGTCAGGCCGCGATCACGCTCATCGACATTGAACTGGCCGGGGAGGGCGATCACGACCAGATTGCCTTCGCCTTTCATCAATTCGCCGATGCGCTTCCCACTGATGAGCCCCGCCTGATAGTTATCCGTACCAATGAATGTGATGCGGCGCGAGTCGGGGGCATCAGAATCGACGCAGATAACCGGAATTCCCGCCTTGACGGCGGCATCGATGGCGTCCTTGAAAATGTCCGGCCTGGCGGGCGAAACCGCGATTCCGGCGGGGTGCATGTCGACGGCCTTTTGAAAGGCCTGAAGCTCTTCCTGAGGTGAGTACGTTTCTGAGCCCGTAAACTCTGCTTTCACGCCCAGCCCGTGGGCTGCATCCATAAATCCGGCTTTAGCTTCCTGCCAGTAAGCGAGGCTGGTATTTGCAGCGACAAAGATGTAGCGCTCGTTCTCCTCATGAAAAGGCTTCTCGCATGAGCTGAATACTCCCACGGCTGCAAGCAGTGCGATCGCAAACACCTTCCATGTGGCTTGTTTCATAGGCTCTCCTTCGTCCGCACGTGGCGGGCAGCTCCCGGTCGCTCTTGGCAGGTCTGCATCTACCTTTCTCTTGGAGATACAGGAAGCCTACCACAAATCGACAGCAGCGAAAAGAGAGGACGACCACGCCACCTTCCCGTGCTTGTAGGGGGACGGCTTGCCGTCCCCTCATGAAGCGGGTAGGGCAAGCCCTACCTCTACACGATTTCAAACCAGGTTGGAACCTGCTCCGCCGGCAGCCTGCGCCCTGGGACTTGAACCCAGCGCGCAGGCTGCCCTAGAATGCAAAGTGGGGACATGCTTCGATTCGAAGACATCACGGGAGTGGTGCAGGGTTATCGTCCTGGGGACGACTTGACTCTGCTGCGCAGAGCGTACGACTTCTGCGCCATCCGCCACGGCGAGCAGAAGCGTCTCTCCGGCGAACCCTTCATCAGCCATCCGCTGGAAGTCGTTCACATCCTTGCCGAGATGAAGCTGGACGTTGTGTGCCTGGCCGCCGGCATGCTGCACGACGTCGTCGAGGATACGGGCACCACGAGCGGAACCATCGAGACGGAATTCGGCGCCGAGGTGGCGCGCATCGTGGAAGGTGTGACCAAGATCGGGCGCATCAAGTTCATGAGCCGGGAGGAGCAGCAAGCGGAGAACTTCCGCAAGATGGTCCTCGCCATGGTCGACGATATTCGCGTCGTGCTGGTCAAGCTTGCCGACCGGCTCCACAACATGCGCACCCTCGAGTACCTGCCCTCCGAAAAGCAGGAACGCATCGCCCGCGAGACCCTGGATATCTACGCGCCCATTGCCCACCGCCTGGGAATGGGAAAGGTCCGGGGCGAACTGGAAGACCTGTCCTTCAAGTTTCTCGAGCCCGACGCCTACCTTGAGGTCAAGAAAGAGGTGGAAAGCCGCCGTAAGGTTGACGAGGGATTTCTCTCGGAAGTGCGCGGGCTCGTGAATGCTAAAATGAAGGAGCACTCCATTCCGGCGCGCATCGAAGGCCGAATCAAGCGCCTCTACAGCATCCGGCAGAAACTCCTCAGGCAACACGTTCCCCTCGAGCAGGTTTACGACCTCCTGGCCGTCCGCATTATCACGGACAGCGTGAAAAACTGCTATGCCGCCCTCGGGGTGATCCACAACACATGGCGGCCGGTCCCGGGCCGCATCAAGGACTTCATTGCCATCCCCAGGCCAAACTTGTACCAGTCTTTGCACACGTCCGTCATTGGCCCACATGGCCAGCCGTTCGAGGTGCAGATTCGCACGGAGGAGATGCACAGGGTGGCCGAGGAAGGCATCGCCGCCCACTGGAAGTACAAGGACATCAAGGACGGCAGCGCCGTGGCGACGCGGGATGAGGAGCGCTTCGCGTGGTTGCGACACCTGGTGGAATGGCAACAGGACATGGGCGATCCGGGAGAGTTCCTCTCCACTCTCAAGATCGACCTTTACCCGGAAGAGGTTTATACCTTTACCCCCAAGGGGAAAGTGATCGTGTTGCCCCGGGACGCCACACCCATCGATTTCGCCTATGCCATCCACAGCGAGGTGGGCCACCATTGTGTAGGCGCCAAGGTCAATGGCCGCATCGTTCCCCTCAAGTCCAAATTACGCAACGGCGATATCGTCGAAATCGTCACTCAGACGCACCACAACCCCAGCCGTGACTGGCTTGCCATCGTCAAGACCTCGCGGGCGCGGAACAAGATCAAGCACTGGGTCAACGTCGCGCAAAGAGGCCAAGCCGTGGAAATCGGCAAGCGCTTGCTGGAAAAGGAGGCGCACAAATTCGATGTGACGCTTAAGAAAGTAAACGAGGAAGATTACGTGCGGGTGGCCCGGGATAACGGCTGCACGACGGCGGACGACCTGCACGCGGGAATCGGATATGGCAAGTTCTCCGCGCGCCAAGTGCTCGCCAGGCTTGTTCCCTCGGCTCAGCTCGAGACGGCCCGTCCTTCCCGGCTCACCACCGTGAAACGCGCCCTGGGCATCTCCGGCGACACGGCCATCCAGGTCCACGGCCACGGCGACCTGATGGTCTATCGCGCCAAGTGCTGTAATCCCATTCGAGGTGAGGAAATCACCGGTTACATCACCCGCGGGAAAGGCATTGCAGTGCATGCCAAGCACTGCCCCAACGTTCAGAATCTCCTTTACGATTCGGACCGGCGCATCGAAGTCGAGTGGGTGGGGCCCAAGTATAGCCTTTATCCCGTCAAGCTTACTTTGTTCGCTCGCGACCGCCAGGGCCTTTTGGCCGATGTAACCGGGGCAATCGCGGAACGTCCATTCGAATATTCAGGATATCGAAGTGCGAACGGATGACAGCCAGGCGCACATCGAAGTCACCGTGGATATTGTGGATATGGAGCACCTGGAAAAGGTGGTGTCTTCACTCCGTAAGGTCAAGGGGGTTTACCAGGTTGAGCGGGTGGGGTACTGACGGTGGACTAGCACAGGCACTCTTGCCTGTGCTCATACCTGTAAGGGGCACAGGCAAAAGTGCCTGTGCTACGTTCTTCATTTCGCCTTGGAGACTTTGCCCGAACGAATGCAGGACGTGCAGACGCGCAGGGTTTTGGGGACGCCGGCTACGACGGCATGAACCCGGCGCAAGTTGGGGTTCCAGCGCCGCCTGGTGACGTTATGGGCGTGGCTAATCTTGTTTCCATAAGATGGTCCCTTGCCGCAAATCTCACATGCCAATGCCATAGCCACACCTCGTTATAGGATGAACACTCCTTCTTATTGTACCAGAGACAACCCTAAGTTGCCCAGTTCTTTGTAGGGAGAGTCCCTGCGAGGCGTCTTATTCGGACACGGGGGCGTGGGGTGTGGAGTACAATACCTGCATGAGAATACAACGGTCTTATCACAGCCTTACTGCCTTGGCGACGTTCACGCTGGTTGCGGGCCTGGCGGTGTTCACCTCCTGCCGGCCGAAAACCGCCTCGGACCGCGAAATAGCGGCGAAAGTCGATGGCCAACCGATCTACCGCGACCAGGTCGACAGGGTTTACCGAAGCCGCCAGGGTGCTTCGCCCGAGGCCAATAGCGCGGAAGAAGCCATGAGCTTCAAGCTGAATGTCCTGGATGAACTGATCAACAATCAGATCCTGGTCGAGCACGCCTCCCACGCCGGCATCTCGGTTTCGGAAGCCGAGGTGGATAACGAGGTGGCCAAGCTTCAGACCCCATATTCTGCCGAGGAGTTCAGGAAACGGCTTCATGATCAGGGCCTGGAAATGGAAGATTTACGCAAAGAGTTACGACGCAATCTTATTATAACTAAAGTTATCAACAAGGAAATCGTGTCGAATATCAAGATTTCCGACGCCGACATTGGGGACTATTACGAACGCAACAAGGCCAACTTCAACGTCCCTGAAACCGCTTACCATTTGGCTCAGATCGAGGTCACTCCCGTCGCGGATCCCGAGGTGCGCAACCTCAAGAACGACGATGCCAAGACCCCCGCTGCCGCCGAGCGCAAAATCCAGGCGCTTTACGCTCGCCTGCACGCAGGGGACGAATTCGCCACGGTGGCGCAGGAATACTCCGAGGATGCCCGAACCGCCTCGGGCGGCGGCGACATGGGCTTTATTCCGGTTTCGGCCCTGAATTCCACCCCTCCACTCAAGCAAGCCGTGGAGGCGCTCCAGGTCAACCAGTATACCGGGATCATTCGCAGTTCCTCCGGGTTCCACATCATCAAACTCCTCGGCATTGAGCCGGCCGGAACCCACACCCTTTCCGAGTTGCGAGTTCAGAATGCCATTCGGCAGACACTGAAGAATGAACGGGAGCAACTCCTGAAAGCGGCCTATATCGAGACGCTGCGCAACCGGGCGAAGGTCGAGAATGACCTGGCGGAGCAGATCGTCAAGGGACAGCTCAGTCCGCCGGCCGCCAAATAGACCCGCAAGGCAGAACAGCAGGTCAAATGGCAAACGTCAAACTTCAAATGGTTTTCCATTTGCCATTTGCCGTTTGCCATTTGAACTTTGAACTGCTTTCCAGTTCCCACAGCTAACCTCGTCGGACAAGAAACGAATCCCCGGAACATCGACTCTCTCACTCCAGGCGCAGCAGCCGAAACCCTGCCTCCACGCCGGTTCCTTCCAGGGCGTAAATCCGCTCCACGCGGCCGGCTCGCGGGGCGCGAATTTCGTTTTGCATTTTCATCGCTTCGATCACGAGCAACCCTTGCCCTCCCGTCACCTCCTGGTTTTCAGATACCAGCACTCTGACAATCTTCCCCGGCATGGGGGCCACGATCTCCTGCGGGCCCCGCTCCCGAAACCCGGAACCATCGCGCTTCCAGCGCCGGGGATCGCGGATTTCCACCAGGTAATTTCGGAGCCCAACGGTAACCACGTACGGGGTCGATATGCCTTCGGAGTCGCCCGCCCGCTTGCTGACCTGCGCTTCGTAAGACCGCCCATCGATCAGAATCGAGTAGACCCCCGTCGCGATCTCTTCCCGGTCGGCAAGCAGCGTCTCGCCATCGAAGGAGAACTTCGAAGTCGAAGGAGTCCGCGTGGCGGCCGCAGATGCGCCCTCCCCCGTCTCCGTCAGCTCAAATTCATGGTCCAACGTCTTCGAACCCGAGTGGATTCTGATTGCCAGTTTCATCCGCTTCTCCCACCCTCCCGACGGGGCCACCGGTTGAGGGCCGCGTCCCTGCCGGTGTTTTTCCAGGCGCTGGCGGCCGCGGGCGCGGGAGTCCTCTTCTCCTGCCGCCCGCGCGCATACAGGGCCGCGGCCAGTGCGGCAACACGCTCCTCCTCGGGTGAAGGCGGCTCTTCTTCCATCAGGCCTGCGGCCAGCAGGCGGTCAATCAAGCCGGTATCCAGGCGTCCCGCCGCAAAGTCGGGGTGCTCGAGCAGCCGGCGGAAAAAGGGAATGTTGGTTTTGATGCCGAAAACCTCGTACTCGCCGAGCGCCCGGCGCATGCGCGCGATAGCTTCCGCACGTTCCGTCCCCCACACCGAGATTTTGGACAAAAGCGGATCGTACTCCAGCGGCACCGTCCAACCTTCATAGACGCCGCTATCGCGGCGCACGCCCGGTCCCGCCGGGACTTGGAGCCTACTTATATATCCTGGCGAAGGGAAGAAATTGTTGCTGGGGTCTTCCGCATAAACCCGGCACTCGATCGCGGCGCCCCGCATGCGCACTTCTTCCTGCCGCCACTCGAGCCTCTTCCCGGCCGCAATCCGGATCTGCTCTTTGACCAGGTCGATGCCCAGGACCAGTTCCGTCACCGGGTGTTCGACTTGCAGGCGCGCGTTCACCTCCAGAAAGTAGAAATTGCGGCTCTGGTCCACGAGGAATTCAACCGTGCCGGCGTTCCAATATCCTGCCAGCTTCCCGATGCGCACCGCGGTTTCGCCCATGCGCTGCCGCAATTCCTCGTCGACAAACGCCGACGGGCATTCTTCCAGCAGTTTCTGGTGCCGTCGTTGCAGCGAGCACTCCCGCTCGCCAAGATGGATCAGGCGGCCATGCTGGTCGCCGAGAATCTGGATTTCAATGTGCCTGGGGCGGTCGAGGTATTTCTCCAGGTAAACCGCGGGATCGCCAAAAGCGTTTTGAGCCTCTGAGCGCGCCGTGTGGTAGGCGGACTCAAGCTCCGCTGCCGAACGCACCAGGCGCAATCCCTTGCCGCCCCCTCCCGCCGAAGCTTTGAGCATGACGGGATAGCCGATTCCCTCCGCCACCCGATGCGTCTCCTCGAGGCTTTCGAGGTGGCGGTCGGTCCCGGGAACCACCGGCAGGCCCGCCTGGATCAGAGCGTGCCGGGCGCTGGTCTTCGATCCCATCAACTCCATTGCAGACACCGGCGGCCCGATGAAAACCACGCCCGCATCAGCGCAAGCGCGGGCAAATTCAGGGTTCTCCGCCAGGAAGCCATAGCCGGGGTGAATCGCTTCCGCGCCGCTGCGTTTGGCGGCGACGAGTATGTGCTCGATGTGAAGGTAGCTCTCGGTCGAAGGCGCGGGCCCAATGCAAAACGCCTCGTCAGCGTAGCGGACGTGCAGCGACTTTCGGTCCACCTCGGAATAAACGCCCACCGTGCCGATCCCGAGTTCGCGGCAGGTGCGCATTACGCGCACGGCAATCTCTCCCCGATTGGCGATCAGAATCTTACCAAACATGGCGGTCCTTTGTTTTCATAGACATTCTCGCTTTGTTCCGGCGATTCGCGTAGCGTCGACCTTCAGGTCGGCACTCTGGCCGAGTTCTTCGGCGCACCACCCCCGCCCCTCCTCACCCGAGGAGGGGAGCCCGAAGTTCCCCTCCTTGGAGAAGGAGGGGTTAGGGGTGGTTGATTTCTGGGCCGTTCCTTTGTTTTCATACACATCCCCGGTTCGTTCGTCCATTTCTCAAAGCGCCGACCTTCTTGTCGGCACTCTGGAAGAGGTCTTCACCTTACTGACCTAAAGGTCAACGCTAAGCGGTTTGCACAGTGCTTCCTTGGTTTCGTAAACACCGCCGGATCGTTCGTCGATTTCTCCTTATTGCATGATCTTTGGCTCCATTTTGAGTTGGTTTTGAGTTCGTTTTTTCGACGCTTTGTTGATTCCAAAAGACTTGTTGAGTTCGTTCCCACGGTTTTAACATCTTTTTCAGCCCTGCCGATTTGCTTCAGACCATTCGGCAGCGGCGGAGGCAAAGATACGCGAATTGAATTGGCTTCGTTTGGCCGAAATCGCACCGTCACTGTGGAGATTTCCGCATCTTTTCCAGTCCATTTGGAGTTCGTTTTGAGTTCGTTTTCTTGGGGTTTTGTTGATTCCACACGACTTGTTGAGTTCGTTCCCACGATTTTTGTGTTTTTCGCGAGGGGCGATAACGTCTCGTTTGGCGCAATTCTGGGGGAAGGCCGAAGGGCGGGGGATGTCATCGTCGTGGGTCGCGAGAGACTACCCTGATTTCGTTCACTCCCGGTCCGCTTTCCCCCTGGGACAAGAAGACCGAGACCCGGCACGATCCGGGCCTCCCTTCCCCCAGGGTCCATAGAGGTAGCCTAATCTATGACCGGGAGTGGCTGTCAAGCGCTTTGCAGGGAACGGTCGCGCGCGCCGCGCAGACGGCGCGGAGCCTCCATTGACGGGTCATTGACAGGTCGCCGACGAATCGAGGCCGGAGGGCTGATACATTAGCTCCGAACCGTCAAGATCGTGATATTCTTGCCCGCACTGTAGGGGCACGCCATGGCGTGCCCGTACCAATCGCCACGGAGAAACGGCTCGCATGATCTACGATCCCGCCAAGCATCACCGCCGCTCCATCCGCCTCAAAGGATATGACTATGCCAATCCGGGGTGGTATTACCTGACGATCTGTACACACGACCGTGAGTTCTTATTTGGAGAGATTGTTCGGGATCAGATGCATCCGTCAGAAATGGGAGCCATCGCACAGGAGTGCTGGAACGAAATTCCTCGGCATTTTCCCCGCGCCTCGTTGGATGTATCCGTCGTGATGCCCAACCATCTCCATGGGATCATCGTCATCGGCGAAGTAGGGGCACGCCACAGCGTGCCCGTACAGCTCGGCCACGGCGTGCCCGTACAGTTCAACCGCCCCGTGCCCGTACAGAATCTGCACGGTGCGCCCGTTGCCCGGCCCGGTGCTGGTGTGCCGGCGGGCGCTGCCCGATTTGGCAAACCCGTTCCTGGTTCACTGGCAAGCATCGTGGCATTGTTTAAGCAGGCCGTGACAAGGCGCGTGAGGGCACGCCCTGGCGTGCCCGTACAAAATGCCCATGGCGGCAGCCCGCAAAATTCCGGTGGCGGGCCGATAGAGGTCTGGCACGAGAACTATTACGAGCACGTCATTCGGAATGAGAAGGAACTGGATCGAATTCGGGAATACATTTGCTCCAATCCGGAGCGCTGGCTGTACGACGTGGAGAATCCGGCCTGCGAGCGTGAGGCGGCCGACGATATCGAAGAAATCATCGACGACGACCCGTAGGGGCACGCCATGGCGTGCCCGTACGAGGTTTAACACGGCGTGCCCCTACCTCGAATTTGTGTCAGGCCTTACTTGGGCGGATTGTTCTTGGCATGCGCGGCGCGAATGGCCTTGGCGCGGGATTCCAATTCTCTCGCCGCCGCGCCCCGCTTCCTCTCGCGAAGAAGTCGAGCGTAGTTCCCGAGAACCGTGGCCACATTGGGGTGCTCGGGGCCAAGGGCCTTCTCCCAGATGGCGAGCGCCCGCTGGTACAGCGATTCGGCCTCGGCGTACTTGCCCTGAGCATTGCAGAGTCCCGCCAAGTTGTTGAGCTCGATGGCAACATCTGGGTGGTCTGGCCCCAACGCCTTCTCGTCGATGCCGAAGGCACGCCAGTAGAGCACTTCGGCCTGAGCGTACTTGCGCTCATGGCGGTAAAGTTCCGCTAGGTTATTGAGACTGGCGGCCAGGTTGGGGTGCTCCGGGCCGAGGGCTTTCTCCTCGATGGCGAGCGCCCGCTGGTAGAGCGGCTCGGCCCGCATGCTAATTGCCCTGAGCGTGGTAGAGTCCCGCTAGGTTGTTGAGGCTGACGGCCACGTTAGGGTCGTCGGGGCCCAGGGCCTTTTCTTTGATCTCGAGCGCACGCTGGTAGAGCGGCTCGGCCTGAGCGTGCTTGCCTTGAGCGTGATAGAGCAGCGCCAGGTTGTTGAGGCTCTGGGCCACGTTAGGGTCGTCGGGGCCCAGGGCCTTTTCCCGGATGGCGAGCGCACGCTGGTAGAGCGGCTCAACGGCGGAAAAGCGCGCTCTTTGTCGCAAGTAAGAGCCCGTTTGGTTAAGCAATCGCGCCGCATCTTCGAATTCGAATGAATAAGTCTCGACAAGAGCTATGCAAACGTAGGCGTGCGGAACCAGGCGCTCGCAATGAGCCCAGTTGGCAAACTCGACGTAAGGGAACGCCTTGTTCACGGCCCGCACAGCGCGCTCCGCCCACTGGCGCTTTTCATCCTGCGTCAAGCCGTCTTGGATCACGGCCTGGACGAGCCGGTGAATGTCAATCGTCCGGTTTAGAGGATCTCGGTCAATGAGCGAAAACCGTCCCGCCTCTTTGAGCGCCTTTGCAAACTCCAGCTTATCTGCCGCCACTGGGCTTAGGGTCTTCCCCAATTCCGCCGCACCTTCGGCGAAGATCTCCTCCGGAATCGAATCGGAAGCGAGAAAGGCGCAAAGGCGAACCAGGTCCGCGGCGGCCGCGCTGCTCTCCGCCACCTTCTTGAAAGCAAGAGAGAAAGTCACGGTGACCGAGGGATGGTCGCCAAGATCGCCTCGCTCCGCCCGCAGCCTCACGCCTTCGGATTTGTAAAGCTCGATGTACTCGGCCAGGCTCGAAGGTGTCTCTTCGATAAAGGCGCCGGATTGATCGAGCGCCAGCGGCAGCCCGCCGAGTTCCTCAGAGATTCGCTGTGCGAGTTTCTGGTCCGCTTCGCTCGCGGCATCAAGTAGCGCGTCTCGGGCGATCACACCCGCCCGGCGAAGCAGGAAGAGCGCACCCTCTTTCGGTTCCATCTCTTCAATTTCGACGCGCTGCGCGAGCCCGTCCATCGCCCGCGCACGGGTGGTCAGGAGAACGTGACCTTTGGCGTGCTTGAAAGTGCGTGTCGGCGGAACTGCCCGGCAGCTCGACGACTGCAAGAAACGGAGTTTGTGCTACGACCCTGGAAGCAACCCCTCACCCGTCCCGCTCCGGCTGATGAAAACGCCGGCAGCGGGCCACCATCTCCCCAAGGGAGAGGGCTGCGAACGCAGGGGCGGGCGCGGCTTAAAACGCCCAAAAGCCGTTCGGTGCGTTCGTGGCACCCGTCACGGTTTGACCGGCGATTCCCACAAAGACGTTGCGGCCGAAAAAGAACGGCAGTCCAAAATCAAAGTAGTCGGTCGAAGGGCTGTAGCCGCTGTCTCCGCCGAGGTCATTGAAGGCCGCGTAGCCGGAATCAAACAGGCTATCGGCGTTCGCAATGCTGAAAGTCAACGACCCTGCGGCGCCGTTGATGTCGGTGTTAGTGACGGTGAAGCTGAGGGGCCCCGGCGTGGGGCAGTACCAACCCGCTTCATCCAGGCAGTCCAGGTTGCCGAGCGTAGCAGAATCGAGGAAGAAGAGGCCATTCGACCCGCTGTCGATGAAGCTCTCGCTGTACTGGCTGCCATTGTAAGTGGTGGTGAAGAACTGATCTGGGGTTACGGCATAAACCTGGGCGGTTCCCAGCGCATTATTGGATTGTGTTCCGATCCCGAAGATGAGCGAACCCGAGGCGGTGACCGCCCCTCCCACCGCAACCGACGGCAAAGAAATCAGCACGCCGTTATTGTCTTGGGGAAAGAGCGCCACGGGATTCCAGACCTGGCCCTGGGTGCTGGTGGTGGGCACGGCCGTAATGTTGCAATTGCCACTAGGGCAGGAAAAGTACACGGCGGGCGCGGTTGAGATGTTGGCGCAGGCTGAGCCGCAATCCTGGGGAGTTGCGGCCACACCCAGAATGCCGTTGGCGCCCAGCACGTCCGGGCTATTCAAATCTACAGAGTCCATGGTCGGGAGGCAACTCAAGGGCGCAGTGTACTGTGGCGATTCGCTGATGATGTGAATCGACGCCGAGGAAGCGGATTCTCCGGAGAGATGAATATCCGCTTCGACAACCGGGCCCCAGATGTACGCCGTGCTGATGAACTGGATGCACTCTTGAACGTCATTCCCGCTCGAGTCCGTGACCGCAGGCAGCGTGAGTCCGCTCACTGCTCCAGACAGCAGGCGCAGCCCGACGGAGCCCGTATCCACAATGACGTCCGGAACCGTGGTGCAATTCGTGGTGCTGCCCGGCTCACAGACCTCGACGGACGCAAAGAGGCCATTGATGTAGTAGTTTTCGGGCCCCAGATTGACATCGAGACTCAGTACGTTATTAACAGGGGCGTTCACGGTGAAATCGACCGCATTCGAAGCTCCGCCGCCTGGCGCGGGATTCGTTACCACCACCGGGTAGCTGCCCGCCGTGGCCTGATCGCTCGGGCTGAGCGTAATCGTCAACTGCGTCGAGCCCACGAAGATCGCAGTGTGAGATGCCCCGTTATACGTCACGGTCGAGGTGGAAATGAAGCCTGTACCATTGATGGTCAAGGTTTGAGCCGCCGCCCCGGCTGCCGCGGCGGAAGGGGACAAACTCGAAATTACCGGCAGAGGATTGTTGGCAACGCTGTTCACCGTGAAGTTCACAGCGTTCGAAGCGCCCCCGCCCGGCGCGGGATTCGTCACCACGACAGGGTAGCTGCCCGCCGTGGCTTGATCGCTCACACTCAGCGTAATCGTCAATTGCGTCGAGCTCACGAAGGTCGCACTGTGCGCAGCGCGGTTATACGTCACGGTCGAGGCGGAGATGAAGCCTGTTCCAGTGATGGCCAAGGTTTGAGCCGCCGCCCCGGCGTTCGCGGAGGAAGGCGACAAACTTGAAATCACCGGCACAGGATTGTTCGCGCTGCTCACCGTAAAGTTAACCGCGTTGGAAGCGCCCCCACCCGGCGCCGGGTTGGTCACCACCACAGGGTACGTTCCCGCCGTGGCCTGGTCGCTCGCACTTAGCGTAATCGTCAATTGCGTCGAGCTCGAGAGCTTCGCTGTGTGCGCCACCCCGTTGTAAGTCACGCTCGAGATGGACACAAAGTCTGTCCCGTTGATCGTCAGAGTTTGGGCGGCGGCCCCCGCCGTGGCAGAAGTCGGAGACAGGCTCGAGATCGTGGGCGCCGGGTTGTTGACCGTGAAGGTCGCGGACTTCGATGATCCGCCGCCTGGCTCCGGGTTGGTGACTACGACCGTGAAGATTCCCGCCGTGGCTTGGTCCGCAGCGCTCAGTTGAATGGTCAATTGGGTCGCACTCACAAACTTTGCGGTGTGTGCCGCCGAGTTGTAAGCCACTGTAGACGTGGAAAGAAAATTCGTTCCGTTGATAGTGAGAGTTTGCGCCGCCGCCCCGGCCGTGGCGGACGCCGGGGAGAGACTCGCGAGGGTGGGCACGGGGTTGTCCACCGTGAAGTTCACGGAATTCGAAGATCCACCGCCGGGAGTGGGGTTGGTCACGACCACGGCGAAAGTGCCTGACGTAGCTTGATCGCCGGCGCTCAGTTGGATGGTCAACTGCGTGGCGCTAACGTACGTCGCGGTGTGCGCCGCGGCGTTGTAAGTCACCGTGGAGCTCGAAACAAAGTTCGTCCCATTGATTGTCAAAATCTGCGCCGCCGCTCCGGCGTTTGCGGACGATGGAGACAGTGTCGTAACGGTGGGTGTAGGATTGTTCACCGTCAAGTTCACGGAATTCGACGCGCCCCCGCCGGGGGATGGATTGGTCACCACGACGGCGTAAGTTCCCGCCGTGGCTTGGTCCGAGGCGCCGAGTGGGATCGTCAACTCGGTCGCGCTTACATAGGTAGCGGTGTGCGCCACGGCGTTGTAAGTCACCGTCGAGGAGGAAAGGAAGTTGGTGCCCGTGATGGTCAGGGTCTGGGCCGCCGCTCCCGCCGTAACTGAAGCGGGCGACAAGGCCGTAATCCCTGGCACGGGATAGACGGGGGAATTGTTGTTATTGTTGCTTCCACCGCCGCAAGCCGCGAAGAAAACCAGCAAGCTTGCACTCAGTAAAAAGGCACAGCTTTTGGTGCGCATCATTCACCTTGCTCGATGATTTTCAGGATAGTATGTGCAGCGACTACGAATATCAAGTGAAAAAGTGATTCTCTGAGTATGGTGTGGACTCCCCACAACTCGGGTTTGCGCCAGCCCGGCCTCGAATTCGTGTCAGGTCTTACTTAGGCGGATGGTTGTGGACATGCGCGGCGTGGATGGCCTGGGTCCGAGCTTTCAATTCACAGGCCGCTGCACCCGCTCACGATAGCCACTTCAGGAACTCCGCAGGTTTGGCGCCGGCGTCGCGGAGGATTTTTGCCAGGATACCGGGACCGAGATCTTCACCCCTATGGTCGGGAACGGTCGCAGTTCGCCCGTCGGCGTGCCGGAAAAACTTGTGACTGCCCTTTTGCCGAACCTGAAGGAAGCCGAGAGACTCTAAAAATCGGATGACCTCGCGCGCCCGCACAGGGTGAAGGCGACTCAAGCGCTCACCTCGACCTGCTCGAGCGCGACGAACTTCATTCGTGGCGCATCTTGTTCGGCAAGGCAAAGTGCAATGACTTCACGAATTCTGGGCGCGAGTTCCTCGAGCGTGCGCGCCTGGGTATAACAACTCGGCAGTGAAGGAACGCTGGCAACATAGTAGCCGTCCTCGTCCTGCTCGATGACCACCGTGAACTGCCTGAGCCTACGCTTGGCTGAAGGTTTACTCATGGTCACATTATAGCCTGACCGACGCCCTCTCAACCGGTAGAGTAGTGTGTCAGTTCGATTGTTGTAGCGGCGGTCTCTGACCGCCGTTCTTGAATTCTCAAGGAGTTCCGGCGCTCGGAGAGCGCCGCTACAGTAAACTGACCCGCCACTACCGGTAGGGGCACCCTGCGGTATGGTCTTTTACCCTGGCCCGGTTGGGTACGCGGGCAGATCAGCGGGCCGCGGAGGCAGTTTCCTGGGGTGCTCCTGGATTTCTTTCGTTACCACCTCGATGGCCTTTTCCAGTTGCGGGTCGTGGCCTTTCATAACCAGGTCGGGGGTGTTATCCACCTCGATATCCGGAGCGACGCCGCGATTTTCGATCAGCCAGTCGCTGTTCAGGCCGTAAAGCGAGAATTCCGGCCGGGTGACGTAGCCGCCGTCCATCAAAGGTATTTCGCCGCGAATGCCTCGCACGCCTCCCCAGGTGCGCATGCCGATGAGCGGACCCAGCTTATATTTCTTGAAGAAATAACTGAAAAAGTCTCCATCCGAAGCGGCATACTCATTGGTAATACAGACCATGTGGCCGTTAAAGACCACGTCGGGAGTGGTACCGCTCTCAAAGTTGCGAGCGGAGCCCATTCCAGCCAGAACCCGGCGCAGGCGCTCGAAGATAAGCTGATCGACGAAGCCGCCGCCGTTGTAGCGCACGTCGATGATCAAACCTTCTTTGCGGATCTGCGGGAAGAACTGCTTTCACGAATTCGTTCAACCCCTCGCCGCCCATGTTGGGAATGTAGATGTACCCCACTTTCCCGCCCGTCGCCTCATCCACCTTTTTGCGGTTGGTGTTGACCATATCGAGTTGGCGCAGGGCATACTCGCTGCCCAGCGGCTTCACCACCACTTTGCGCGCGCCGTCCTCGGTGGGCTTCGAATTGACGGTGAGGGTGACGTTCTCACCTACAGTGTTGATGAACAACTGGTAAGGGCTCTGCGGGGTGCGCAAGGGCTTCCCGTTGACCGCCAGCAAGTAGTCGCCCGGCTTCACATCCACACCGGGCTCGGTGAGCGGCGAACGGAATGCTGCGTCCCAGTTTTCCCCGGAATAGATTTTCTTGAAGCGGTAGAGCCCCTGGGCGGTGTCCGTTTCATAGTCGGCGCCCAGCACGCCCACGTTGACAGGTTTCAAGTTGGGGTAGTCGCCCCCGCCCACATAAGTGTGGGAGTTGGAGAGTTCCCCGACCATTTCGCCCAGCAGGTAGGTCAGGTCGTACCGGTCTGCAACATAAGGCAGCAGGGGCGTATAGCGCTCGCGCTCCTTTTCCCAATTGACGCCATTCATGGCCGGTTCGAAGAAGTAATCACGCTCCTGGCGCCACGCCTCGTTGAACATCTCTTTCCACTCGGCCGGCGGGTCGACCTCAAGGCGCATCGAGGCCACATTCAGCGCGCCATCGCCGGGATGGTGCGGTTGGCCTTCTGGCTTGGCGTCGATGATGCCGTAAGTCTGCGGCACGGGTTCGCCATCTCCTCCGCCTCCGGAGGGGGGCGCGATATAGAGGACCTTTTTGCCGTCAAAAGAAAGGGTGTAGTTGTCGGCCCCCGACATCAACACGCTGTCCTTCCGTTCGTTCATGTCGTAGGCGTGGACGGCCGGCGATTCACCCGGCAAGGGGCCGGAAAGGCCGCCGACGGGCGACGTTGAGTAGTAGACAAAGCCATCAGCCGCATTCAGTGCGTGGCTGTTTTCCGGGGGAGTCGGCAAAGCTACTACCCGGTCGCCGATACCCGCCAGATCGATGCGGAAGTCCTTGGGAACTACTCGGACGGGGGGCGTTTCCTCAGCCTTCTTCTCTTCTTTCTTCTCCTCCTTCTTCTCTTCGGGCGGCTTCTCGGGCTTCTTCGGACCAGCCTCGTCGCTCTTGGGAGCGAAGGGGGAGGGCAGGTCGGAGCGCAACGTCACCACGTAGACCCGCGTGGCCTTGGGATTCGAGAACTCGGCGTCATAAACGCCCAACACTTCGTTGTAGTCGCGGTTGGAGAAGAAATAGAGGTACTTCCCGCCGGGATCGAACACGGGGTTCCAAGCTGTTCGTGAAGTCGGTCGTGACCGGCGTGATTTTCTTGTCGGCCAGGGAGTAAAGGTAATATCACACCGTTATTATTCTCCGCGGCCTTCGCGTACGTGACCCATTTACTGTCGGGCGACCAGTTGTAATCGGTCGTGTCGGCGTACTTGCCTTTGTCGATTTGGACCGGCTTCTTCTCATCGATATCCACGTAGAAAAGCCGGGTGTCTTTATCGGCGTAGAGCAGCTTCTTGCTGTCGGGCGACCAGACGGCAGGCAGCCGATGCATTTTGCCGTCAGAGGTGATGCGGACTTCCGGCCCAGAGCCGTCCTGGGGAATGATGTAAAGCTCGTCTTCGCCGGTGCGGTCGGAAAAGTAGGCAATCCATTTTCCATCGGGCGACCAAGCCGCAAATTTCTCCTGGATGCCCGGGGTTTGGGTCAGGTTGCGGATGCTGCCTTCTTTGGCGGGCACCGTAAAGATGTCTCCGCGGGCAGTGAAGACGGCGCGCTTGCCCTCCGGTGAGATGTCGAAGTCCGTGATCAAGTGGCCGACCGTCGCCCAATGCTTCTGCGCCAGGGGCCGGTCGCCGGCCAGATTGATCGTCAGCTTGTGAGCTTTCTGGGACTTCAAATCGAAGAGGTAGAGGAAGCCGCCGTTTTCAAAAACGATCGAGTCGGGCCCCAGGCTGGGCCACTCAACGTCGTAATCTTTGAAGTCGGTGAGCTGCCGAGTCTGCTTGGTCTTCAGGCTGTAGCTGTAAAGGTTTACGCGCTGCTCCGGACCGCGGTCGGATCCGAAGTAGATCGTGTCGCCGTGCCACATCGGGTAAGTGTCGGCGCCCGGATAATCCGTGATGCGCTCGTAGGTGTTGTTCTTGAAGTCGTAAATGGCGATGTCCTGGGCCATGCCGCCCTTGTAACGTTTCCAGGTGCGGAAGTTGCGGAAGATGCGGTTGTAAGCGATCTTCGTGCCGTCGGGTGAAAAGGAGGTGAGCCCGCCCTTGTCAATCGGCAGCCGTACCGGCAGGCCGCCCTCGATGCTGACGCTGAAGAGCCGCCCGAACCAGTCGTTGAACGTATCACGCCGGGAGAGAAATAAGATGCGCTTGCTGTCCGGGAACCAGGTGATGACCATGTTGTTCGGACCCATGCGCTCCGGCATGCTCGCCGGGTCGGGCAGGAAAGTCAGTTGCTTGGGTTCGCCGCCTTCCGAAGGAACTACGTAAACGTTGAAGTTGCCGTCATACTGCGCCGAAAAGGCAATCCAGCGGCCGTCGGGCGAGAACTTTGGGAATAACTCGAGGCCCGGATGAGAGGTGATGCGGCGCGCCTCACCCCCAGAGGTCGAGGCCAGCCAGAGATCGCCGCCGTAACTGAAAACGACCTTGTCCTTGTAAACGTCCGGAAAGCGCATCAGGCGGCCTTCCGTCGCCTCTTGCGCAACCACAGTCGAGACGGATAAGAGCAAACAGAACGTGAGCCACTTGGCAAGACGGTACATCCACCCTCCCCCGTTAGGTCGGTATGAGCGTTGACCTGGATTGAATTGTAACACCGCGCGACATTCTACACCCGTTCGAGGCGAGCGTGTGGCTCGTTCGGTCTTCTGCTGTTGGACTGCCCTCTCCGTTGCGGAGAGGCTTTTTGTGACCCTCTATATGCTTCAATGTCGGACAAGGTGTAAACTAACATCGTGCCAGCGGTGCTTCGAATTGGTGGCTATAGGTTCTTCTTCTACAGCCTGGAGGATCGCGAGCCCGCACATGTTGATGTTGCTCAGGCCGGGCGCTACGCAAAATTCTGGCTTGATCCTGCCGGGCTGGCGTCGAATCGTGGCTTTCGCAGCCATGAGCTGACCGTGATTCGAGAGTTGGTGCGCGAACACCGAGATCTGTTTTTGGAGAAGTGGAATGCCTACTTTGGTGGACAGCAGTGAAGCCCTGGCGGTCGAGGTTTCTTGTACCGATGACGCTCTGACGGTAATTTTGCACGATGGCCGCAGCCTGTCGGTTCCCCTTGTGAGGTTCCCGAGGTTATTGGATGCCACTCCGAAAGACAGAAGCCATTGGGAGTTCATCGGGGGCGGCCTCGGAGTTCACTGGGAGGCCATCGACGAGGACATTTCGGTAGCCAGCCTGTTGTGTCCTGAAAAGTTTATGCGACTTCCTGGATCCTCAGCCCTGCCAAACCCGCGTCCCGCGCGCTTGCGCCGCACCGCGCCTGCCCCGGCTCGCAAAGAACATCGTTCGGTGCGGTGATAAACGATGGAGGGTTCGCGCCCCATAAGCACAGGCAAGAGTGCCTGTGCTACCTCTCACGCTGCTTTGGCTTTGGATCCGGAAGAAAGGTCGACTGCCATTTCGCACTCGTCGCCGTAACTGCTGGAAGTGCGGAAGCCGAGTTTGCGGAAGAGGCCGATGGCGCGGTAGTTGGAGAACTCTGTGGTGAGAAGGACCTTGCTGAACCCCATCTCCAGCGACCAGGCCAATGTCAACTCGGTCATCGCCGTTCCCAGTGTTTCCTCTCGATAGTCCTGATGGACGAAGATGGTGAACTCGATTTCGGGAAGGCGGATTGGGCAAAGAATGGTATGCGCGACAATCTTCGTGCCATCCCATGCGAGCAATTGGGAGGACTTCTTTTGAAGCTGCTCCAACCAGCCGGTAATGCGCGGAACGTCCGGCGGAGGGAGGCCTTGGGCTACGCGCTTGGGCTCGAAGCTAGCGTACATTTCGAGAAGGGCTGCGAAGTCCCCGCCCGCGTACGCCCGTACCTCGAGTTTCCGCCCCTTTCGGGTTCGGACCTCTGTCGGCTGAAATACGGCTTCTGGCGAACTGAACATAACTTGACCATAGGTGGAGCACGCAATCGGCCAAGAAGCCTGATTCGCAAGTCCTCCCCCGCCAACTGAAAGAAAAGACGCCCATTACCATCGCCCTCTGCGTCGGTTTGAATCCTCGGGCGCTGCCAAGAGTCGCCCGAGGGCTGAGGGAAAACCCGCATAAGTCCCTGCGAACGCGAAGAAAAGCAGATCCTTCGCTTCGCTCAGGATGACATGTCATTCTGAGCGAAGCGAAGAATCTGCATTTTGGTTGGGAATGTGCCGCGCTGTGATGCTACCCGCCGGAACGTGACAGGCGATGCCTGCTATGCTGTAATGAAAACTCGAGGCTGGACGATCGTAGCCTTCGGGCTTCGACACTTTGCTTGAACAAACCACCAGGGAGGAAAAATGAAAAGGACAATTATCATCTGGATTACATTGCTGGCGCTTCTGCTCGCCGTCGCAATTCCCGCGGTTCATATGACCATGGCCAAACCCGCTCCATCCGAGCACCCGGAGTATCACGATGCCGTGAACGATCTGCGCAACGCCCGGAAGCATCTCGAAAAGGCGCTTAACGACGGATACGGCCATCGCGATCGGGCCATGCGGGCAATTGACCATGCTATACAAGAGTGCGACGCGGCTGTGGCCGCGATGCATTAAAGCGCGGCGCGATCCGCTCCCTGTAGGGGCAACCCTTGTTTTTGCCCTGGGCGGCCACAAGGGCCGCCCCTACACTGATTGTCTAGAACAACAAGTGCAGCGACAACTGCAGGAAGCGCGAGCTGCCGATGGTGTGTTGAATCACACCCAGGCTGCCCTGGGGAGGGATCGAAGGAGGTCCCTCATAATAGGGAAAGAAATCCACATCGTTGTTTGGCGTGTCAAAATCGGGATTATTGAAGATATTGAAAGCATCAGCCTCGAAGCGCAGGCGGTAGCGCTCCTTGAAGGACAACTCCTTGGCCAAGCTCATATCGAAGCGAACCTGGAATGGACCTCGAAACGTGTTTCTCCCCGCGTTCCCGAATACCGATTCCCAGTTATCGCAGCCGGTCGCGTCGCAGGGGGGCACGCCGTTCTGGCCGGGTGCCAGAAACTGCGGGAGAAAGTCGTTGGGATTGAGCACCGGCTTTCCCGCATTCACGCCGTGAGTGCCCTGAAGTTGCGCCTGGTTGTAGGTCACGCCCGGCGCCAGCGGCACCACAGGGTTGCTGTTCTCATCGTACGTGCCGTAATAGATGCCGGCGACCGAGCCCGAGTAGTCGTAGACGGCATAGGGCTGGCCGCTCTGAAGCACGGATTGCCCGCCGATGATCCAGCCGTTCACCAGTCGACCGAGGCCCTTGTTTTGACCAGTGCCCGGGAGTTGGTAGCTGTAATTGACCAGGAGAACATGGGTCTGGTCGAAGTCGGAGGACGCATAGCTGCCCTTGGGGTCCAGCGGGTTGTTTCCTGTCATGAACAAGCCCAGCCCGCTCTGCTCGTCGAGCGCGTGCGACCACGTGTAAGAGGCAGTAAACTGAAGTCCCTTGGACAGGCGCTTGCGCACCTGAGCCTGAAGAGCATTGTAGTTGGAGAAGCCCTCCGCCTCATACAACACGGAATTCATGTCGTAGCCGATGTAGGGCACCCGTACCTCGGTGTTCCCGGCGTAGTAGGGTGCAGGGCACAGGGGTTCGGTGTCCAGTTGCGTCAGGCTGGGGTTATAGTAAATGTTACAGGCGCTGGCCGGGGCCAGGCCACCGTAAGAATAACTCTGGCCGTTGACCGGATTCGACGGCGTGGCGAGGAGCGCCTGGTTGAAGGGAGAGGGCAGCACTTCGTGCGCGCCGTGGTTGCCAACGTAGGCGACGTCGAACAGCCAGTTGTTGGAAAGTTGGTATTGGAAGTCGAGCGTCCAGTTCTGGGTGTAAGGCAGTTTGTTGTGGATATCGTACCCCCCGAACAGGAACGGGCCAAAGTAATTGCCCGACGGCCAGTATCCCGATGCGGTTTGGGAGAGGTTGGGCAGCAGCGACAGAAATCCACCGGTATTGCCTGGGGGCGGGGGCGGCTCAACCGTGCCGAACGGCGCCGAGAGGCTCGCATTCCTCTTGGCGCGGATGGGCTCCACAAAGGGCGGCGCCAGCGTCACGCCGAAGGGACCGTTGTAACCTGAGCCGGCGGGAGGCGAGAAGTAGCTGAACAACTGGCCGCGATCGTAATAAATTCCGTAGCCCGCACGCACCGTGAATTTTGGACGCGGCGACCAAGCAATGGCGATGCGCGGGGCGAAACCCCACTGGCCTTGTTTCATCAGGGAATTACTGCCGTTCCCCGCGATTTCCAGACCCGAACCATTGAGGGTATCCGAGGGCGCATCGTAAGAATACAGAGAGGAGTTGAACGCGGTCAGCCTGCCATACTTTTCCGTTAGCGGCCCGTCGTAATCCCAGCGCAGGCCGACTGTGAAAGTCAGGTTGCTGCGCATTTTGAAGTTATCGTTGACATAAGCTCCGATCGTGTTGGAGCGGTAATAACGGTTCGCGGAGCCCTCGAAAGCGGCCCCGTCCCGCACCTGCCCCTCCACAAAGGAGCTGAAGTCAGTGAAGTCGAGGCTATCCGTATTGGTGTTGTTGTTGATGATGTTGAGCTGTGTGTGGTCCAATTGGGCGCCGAACGCAATCGTGTGCCGTCCTTTCACCATGTTGACCGACGATTCGTACTCCCATTGGTTCTGGTACATGCCGGCGTTGCCGAAGCTGGTGCTGGGGCCAAATTCGAGACCACCCTGGATGGTGGGATCGGAAGTGCTGATATCGAACTGGGGGAAGGTCGCCGAACCCAACAGGCCGATGCCTAGGTCGCTGGGCTTAAAGTCCGACCCCGTCTGCGCGTAAGCCCGCAGGCGCGTGAAGCCGAAATGCTGCTCCCAGGTGACCGTCGGGGAAATGATGAAGGTGTTGGTGATCGTAGCGACGTCGCTGCCTGCCGAAAGCTGTTGCGCGAAGCCCAACAAGGAACCGACCGCACCGAAGGGATTGGTGGTGGGATTATCCTGAATGTAGAACTTTCCTGACAGACGATCCCGGTCACTCACTTGATAGTCCAAATCAGCAATGCCCTGATTGACGGGCGCGATGGAGTTCCGACCCTGGACCACGGCGTCGTAGCCGAGCGTCGTGGCGGTCGTCGGGTTGGTGATTTGCGCGCTCGGAATAAGATATTGTCCGTTGGGCAGCTTGGCCTGAAGCATGCTCATCGCCGCGGGATTGATCTGGCTGGCGGTGATGGTGCTATTGAAGTTCGATGAGTTGATGGCGTTGACGATGCCAGCCGCGCTGCGATCATCGGTGAGACCCAGCGGCACGGTCACGTCCCTGGTTGATTCCGATGCATCGGAGACGCGAACCCCCTGGTAGGAGAGGAAGTAAAACATCTTGTCTTTCTTGATCGGTCCGCCGAAGGTGGCGCCGAATTGGTTGCGATTCAGAAACGGATTGGGCAGCAGCTTCTGGCCGGTGACGGGATTCAGGCCGGCGGCATTGTAGAAGAAAGGCGCGGCGTTCAAATCGCTGTTCTGCCATTGCTCCCAAGCCGACCCATGAAGCTCGTTGGTACCCGACTTGGTCAGCACGCTGATGTGCGCGCCGCTATTGTTGCCCTGCGTGGCGTCAAACATGGCGGCATTCACCGCGATCTCCTGGATCGCGTCGATGGGAGGAGTGGGCAGGGCCTGGCCGATGGCGCCATAGACAGAAGTGCTGGTTTGAATGGTGCCGCCGCCAGCGAAGTTCTCACCCGTGTTCAGCACGAAGCGGTTCTCACCCACCTGGCTGGTGGAGTTTCCATTGAACAGATTGTTGGTGCTGACGCCGTTAAGCGAGAAACTGTTGCTGGTGTCTCGGTTACCGTTGGCAAATATAGCCTGATTGCCCAGGCCGGCGTTGGCGCCCGCGCCAGCCAGGAAATCTGCATGCACGCCCGGAGTCAGAATCGCCAGTTGGGTGAAGCTGCCGGTGCCGAGCGGCGTGGACTGAATGGTGAGTTGGTCGACCACGTAGCCATTCGTGGCGTCCGTCTGGTTCATGAGCGGAGTGGCGGTCACTTCGACGGTGGTGCTGACCGAGCCGACCTTCAGACTGCCGTCCACCGTGGCCGTCCGGCCCTCCTGGACCAACACCTGGGTGTGGGTCTCGGTCTCGAAGCCATCTTTCGTGAAGGTCAACTCATAGGTTCCCGCCGGAAGATTGGAGATCGCGTAGGTCCCGTTAGACTCCGAGTGTGCTGTCACGTCAAGGTTGGTGGCCACGTTGTGCGCCCTCACCGTGGCTTCGCCGACGACGGCGCCTGAAGAATCCAGTACGGTGCCGGTAATGGTTCCCACGATTTGCTGGGCCAGGCAGGGTGTTCGTGCGGCAATAAGTAGGAATAGAATCAACGCGGTGGCTACCCATGGCCTCCGCAGCAGGCTGGCTTGGCAGCTAGTCTCTTTCTTCATACGCCTCCTCCTATGCTTATTCCTGTAGTTACACCTGCCCAACTACGTGCCGGAGCACGGGTCAAGACATATTGCTCGCAAGACTTTGTAGCTTTAACCCTTTTATTTGCCGCAGAAACGCCGCAAGTGCTGCACCCCAACCCGGATCTTTCGCCCATCCCCCCAGGCTCTACATTGCTATGCTTTACTGAGAATGAGAGTGTAGAAAGCGACTATTATACCCTGGTGAATCTATTGTTACAATTCTGTTAAGCACGGTCGTCACGCGGTCCCAAGACGTTGGAACGTGTGAAGAAATCGCAGATGTCATCTGAAGCCTTACACCTGCCTTCACGGCCGTTGCTGGACCGGGAGGAATTGCGTCAGGGCGTTGGGCGCGTTCCCGAGTGCGCGCGCCAGGCTCAACTTGGCCAGATTGTGGGCGAACACACTGTCGATATAATCAAGGTTCGCGCCGGCAACCGATTCCTGTGACTGCACAACCTCGACGTTCTCGCTCACTCCGGCCTCGAAGCGCTGGCGAGTCTGGTGAAGGGTCTCTCCCATCAGTTGGATGTTCTGCTGCGACACTTTGACCTGATTAGAGGCCGCTTCCATGTCCAGGTAAGCGTTGCGCACTTCGCTTTCGATCTGGCTTCGAGTGTCCTCGAGTTCTGCCCGCCGTTGCGAAAGGGCGGCCTGCGCCTGTTGAATGTCTGCTGCTGTGCGCCCGCCGTTCCAGATGGGCACGTTCAGCGTGGCCGAGGCCGTAAAGGTGGGGCGCAGCGAGGAAGGCGTGCCGATGGTGCCGTAGTCGGCGCTGGCGGATGCCGAAGGGTAGCGTTCGGCACGCGCCGCAGCCAGGGAGCGCTCCGCCGCTCTAACCTGCGTCTCGGCCGCTTTCAGATCGGAACGCTGCGCCAAGGCCTGCTTGATGGCGTCCTCCACGTTCAAGGGCGGGGCGGCCGCAAAAGGAATAACGTTGGAAAGGTCATAGTCAGCCGTGGGAGGCAGGCCCGTCACGCGGGCGAGGTTGATCTTCTGCTTGGCAAGATCGTTCTGAAGCGTCACTAAACGTTGCTGGTTGAGCAGCACCTCGACCTGGCTTCGATTGACGTCGATCTGGGCGGCCCGGCCAAACTTGAGCTGTTGCGAGGTGCGCTCAAAGAGAGCCTTGGCGGTGTCGAGTTGCGCCTGAGCGGAGTCGAGCCGCGCATGCGCGGCCAGCACCTGAAGATAGGCTCCGGCGACGGCCATGACCACCAGGTCCTGGGCATCTTTGGCCGAAAGCTCGCCGGCGTGCGCCACCTCGCGCGCCGAACGGTAATTGTTGAGAGCGGTGAAATCGGCGATGGATTGCGTCACCCGCGCACGCACATCCAGAACGTTGAAGGGTCCGACCAGAGAGGGAAGTGAAAATCCCGGGGTACTGAAGTTGAAGCCGATGGATCGGAGGTTGAATGTCTCTTCCACATCGTTGACGATCGGCCCTGATGTCCGGCATGAGGGCGCTGCGCGCCGCACGCGTCTGGCCGCGAGCTTGCATCAGAGCATAGCTCGAACCCACCGTCCCCAGGTTGTGCTGAAGCGCGCGCTGGATCGCCTCCGCCAGCGACAACTTGCCGGAGAAAGGAAGCTGCGCCGTGCTGCTCGTGCTTCCGCTGTAAGCGCCCTGCACGGACACCGTGGAGTTTAGGGTATTCACGCTGGTCGTGGTGCTGGGTACGGCGGATTGCGTGGCCACCACTCCGCCCCCTTGCGCGTTTCGTCCCGAAAGGGGAAGCGGCGTGGCCTGTGTCGAGGGCGGAGGCGCGGCGCCCCCGAATTGGGCAGCAGCGTAACTTGCGAAGACGATGACCTGCAATGCGGCAATGAGCGCCGCTCGTCCCATTGGGACTCGCATACCTGTTCGTTTCATGGCTCGTTTACCTCTCTTAACCAGTGCACTTGAATTCAATTTGCTTTGTACCAGCAAGCTTGCGTTTCCTCGCAGCACGCGAAGAAAAGCAGATCCTTCGCTTCGCTCAGGATGACATGTCATTCCGAGCGAGGAATCTGCATTGGGTTGCGGCGTTGCCGCTCTGTGTAGTACAGGATCGCAGTTTCCTGTCTTTCTGCCAAACTCTTTGGAATCCCAGCCTTTTGAATTTTGAATCTGGAATTTGTCATTTGGGGGGGTGAGGAGAACTTTCTCCATCTCCGCCGAGCGCAGAAGAATGGGTAGCTCAGTCCGGACCCTCAAATCTGCCGTTTAAACAGCAGTATACAGGCCGTGATGAGCACGGCTGAAAAACTCGTCAGGATTGCAAGGTCGAGGCCGATGCCGGCAAACCCGGTATCCTTCAGCAGCAGGTTCTTGAGGGCGTCCACGACGTAGGTGAAAGGGTCGACAAACGACATAGCTCGCAGCCATACGGGAAAGCCGGCCGTGGGGTACACGGCGCCCGAAGGGAAAAACAGCAGCGTGTTAAGCACACCGAAAATGGCGCGCGGGACCAGCGGATCACTCACGCGCACCATCAGCAGAAACATCATGCTGATCATCGCCAGGGAGGTCACGGCCAGGACGACGATCAGGTAAACCAGCCGTGCCGGTTCCCACAACTGCGGAATGCCCGCAATCAGCCCGCCGATGACCGTGATAATGAAACCGGCCATCAACCCCTTCAGGGCGCCTGAGCCGATGAGTCCCAACACCAGGTCCACTTTGCTGAGCGGAGTGCTGAGATATCCTTCGTGGAGACCTCGAGCCTTATCATCGATAAAAGTAATGCCGCCACCGATCATCGCCGTCACAAAGATTGACAGCGAGATCGACCCTGCCAACAGGTATTTAATGTAGTCGATGTAGGGATAAACCTCCACGGTTTGAATCTCGATGCTGGCCGGAAGGCGGTTGGGGCTGAAAAGGCCAGCCAGGTTCGCGGCCGGAGATTCCCCGGACTCCAGGTGAGGGAGGACGGGGCCGTTCAGGCTGTTCTGGAGCTGCTGCATGCGCTCGAAAATACCGCTCGAGGTGAAGGTGTCCGTGTTGTCTTCGATAAAAGCAATGCGCGGGTTTTCGTTGCGCAGGACGCGCTGCGAAAAATCGGGAGGGATAAAGATCACCGCCTTCAAAAAGCCCGCCTTGAGATCGGTTACCGCCTCGGAAAGGTCTGTGTATTGCGTGAGGTGAAAGGTCTCGGGATTCGCCACGATAGCGTTCAGTCCCGCGCGCACCTGCCGGGCTTGCGTGCCGGTGTCCTTGTCCACCAGCGCCACCCGCACTTTCGTGATCTTTCCGCCAAAGGCATAGCCCAGCACCACAAGCTGCACCAGCGGGAAGATCATCGACGCCATCATCAGCGCAGGGTTGCGGAAAAACTTCCGCATGTCGCGTTCAATCAGAGCGAATATCCTGTAAGACTTCATTTTCGATTCTCGGATGGTAGGGGCGGTTCGCGAACCGCCCCTGCAGCAACCTCATCCCGAAACGGATGGCCTTTCTCGACCCAACTCTGTACTCCTTAAGGGCATTCGCAGGGTCCCGAAGGGACCCAATATCATTAGCCGTAGGTGCAACCTACGGAAAACGTACGCCATCAATCGTTAATTAACCCCGAAGGGGTTGAAGTTGGGCCCGTTCGACCCCTTCGGGGTCGCCAGAAATCGAAGGGTGATTGCTGTTCGTCCGTAGGTTCCACCTACGGCTAATGATATTAATGCCCTTCGGGCATTTGATGCCCACGGTTGGGGCCGGCCTTCGCGTTGCCCCCGGCTACTATCTCGTGCCCTTGCAGGGCACAGATCACTTGTACAGGTGGCTGATATCCAGCCGCTTGCTGCCGAGTTCGTCGCGAAGCTGCCGGCCCGTGAAATGTAAGAAAACGTCGTCGAGGGTTGTGCTATGCACGGTGACCCGGTGCGCCTTCACGCCCCGGCGGCGAGCCAGGTCCATGATCGCGCCCAGCGTTTCAGCTCCGTCCTGGGAGGTAATGCGCGTAACGCCTTCGTGCTCGCTCACGCTCAAAACCAGCGGGAGCGACGCGAGGGCTTCGTGCCAGTCGCCCGGGGCTCCGCTAAATTCCGCCTCGATCACCTCGTGGGCGGGAATGCTGTCCTTCAGCCGCGTGGGCGAATCCAGCGCCACCAGCTTTCCGTGGTCGACGATGGCGATTCTCTCGCACAGCTTGTCCGCTTCGTCCATGTAGTGGGTCGTGAGCAGGATCGTCAATCCGGACTGCGTCTGGAGTTTTTCGATCATCTCCCAGACATTCGTGCGTGAGACGGGATCCAGCCCCGTCGTGGGCTCGTCCAGAAAGAGGATCTTAGGCGAGTGCACCAACCCGCGTGCGATCTCCAACCGGCGGCGCATGCCGCCCGAGAAGGTGCCGACGAGAGCTTTTGAAAACTGCCCCAAGTCGACGGCTTCCAGGAGTTCGCGGATCAGCGTGGCGCGTTCTTCGGCAGGGACGCCGTAAATCTTGGCGTGGATCTTCAGGTTTTCCTCTGCGGTAAGTTCAGGATCAGAGGTGAGCGCCTGGGGAATCACTCCGATGGAGTTCCGAACGCCTTCCGGATCCTTTCGCACGTCGTGTCCGGCAACCCGCGCCACCCCTTCGCTGGGCGGCGTCAGCGTGGTGATCATCCGGATGAGCGTGGTCTTGCCGGCGCCGTTGGGGCCCAGCAGGCCAAACACTTCCCCTTGCGGCACCTCGAAACTCACGTGGTCAACGGCCACAAAGTCGCCGAATCGCTTAGTCAGGCCTTGGACTTCAATCGCGTTCATATGCCCTTGCTTGCCATCGGGTGGGTAGGGCAAGCCCTACCCCTACAGCCTGTAGGGGGACGGCTTGCCGTCCCCTGGCGTAGTCTAGAAATGCAGCCACCGGCGCTCGCTCGCCGGGCGTGGCAGGAGCACATACGCGGTCATGCCGGCAAAAAGGCGCCGCTCCTGGTTGGGAATGGCCACTTTGATTTCAAAGGTGACGATGTCCCGTTTTGTGCGGCTGACGTCGCGTTGCGTGGCGAAGTCCGACTCCGCTCCTTTATAAAAGACCGTTCCCTCGAGGATGTTTCCGGAAGGCAGCCTTACTCGCAGCTTTTGACCAAAAGTAATCTGGTCAATGTAGGTTTCCTCCACGTCAGCCTGCACCCAGAGGTGGTCGAGATCAAGCACCGTGACGATGGGTCCGCCCGCCTGCACCGTTTCGCCCTGGCGCGCCACCCGCACGGACACCACCCCGTCGCTTGGGGCGTAGACCTCGGTGTATCCAAGCTGCGTTTGGGCCTGGTTTTCTTGTGCCATGGCTTGTGCGATTTGCGCGCGTGTCGCAGCAATATCGTCCTGCTGAACCATCACCTCCCGGCGGTTGGCTTTCGCAACCGCCAATTGCCCCTCGGCCACGTGCACCTGGTCTGTGAGCGCCTTCACGTTGGCTTGGGAGCCTCGGTAGTTCTGTTCAGCGGTGTCGCGCTCCTGGGCTGTAAGGACGCCTTCCTTGAACAAACCCTCGTCGCGCTGATAGGTAATTTGGTTCAAAGCCAGTGTTGTCTTGGCTTGCTCGAGCTGAGCGCGAGCCGCCGGAACCGCGGCTTCCGCCTGCTCGACAGCGGCGGAGGTTTGCTGGTCATCCATGGCGCGAGTCTCTTGCGATTGTCGCAGCCGCGCCTGAAACGTGCGAATGTTGGCGGCTGCGGAGTCGTGTGCCGCCTGAAGGTCGCGGGGATCGATTTCGGCGATCAACTGGCCCTTCTTTACGAATGACCCCTCCTGCACCAGCAAACGATCGAGGCGTCCTTGCACCAGCGGACTGGCGATGTAATCATTGCCCATGATGATGCCGGTGAATTGGATCTCTTTCGTACCCGGCGTTGTAAAGGCGTAAACAAGCGCCGAGATAACAAAAATCACCAGAAGAAAGATGAAAAAACGCGCCACTCTCATCGTGTCCTCGTACTGCAGCGGCTGGATTGCCTCGCCATAGAGGGTGACGAATTACCCCGCCGGATATTGTAACGGTGGAAATAATTCGGAACGCGCGAGCCTTCGTGCAAACCATCCCCCAGGCGCTGCCGGCGGGCGGAGCCGCTCATTCGCTCAATAGATTTTCGGTCACTGCCCTGAGCTTTCAGTATAGCGTAGCGCCAAAGTAGCAGCAACCCGGCGCCGCAGGCCTGTTAACGGCGGGGTTAACACCCCAAGTATGAGAAGGTGTGGAAAACTCACCAGCCCCTGTCATTCTGAGCGAAGCGAAGAATCTGCATCTGTTTGTTCTCAAAGAGATAAATGCAGATTCTTCGCGAAGTTTACCCTGCGCGAGCAGACTTCAGACCCTTCGCTCCGCTCAGGGTGACAGCGAACGGGCCCAGAAGGATATGTTACGGTGGGGTCTGAGCGCGCCCAGCCGGCTGCTGCCAACTTGTGCAATCGACTTGCCTGAAGTAACATTGCTGGCGCGCCGCAGCGATCAATCCTCGAGACCGACCGGCCGGCGCGTTATTCAGTGTCACGGTAGCAGTCCGACTTGAGGAGGCTAAATGCGGCGCTTCGCCTGTCTAACCACGTCAGTCCTGATTGCGATGTGTGCGTCATCGAGTCTCAGTGTATCCCGCGCCAGAGCAGGCGAGACCCCTGGCGATAATCCGCCTCCGCCCAAGTTCCGCCTTCCCGCCGACGTGGTCGGCCCAACGCGTTACCGCGTCGACCTGACGCTCGTGCCGGACCAGGACACATTCACAGGAGCCATCGACATCGACCTTAAGTTCGCCAAGCCGGCCGCATTTCTCTGGTTAAATGCTGAAAAACTGCAGATCAAGGAGGCGGCGCTGATCATGGACGGTGACACGGCCCCCGTCCAAGTGATCACCGAACCGCACGATTATGTCGGGTTCGCTTTCGGTCACCACGTTGGACCCGGCGAGGCCACTCTCCACGCCACTTTCCAGGGTGAGATCAGCCGCAAAGACCAGCAAGGCATTTTCCAGATGAAAGACGGCGGCCAGTGGTACGTTTACTCCCAGTTCGAAGAGATTTCGGCGCGCCGGGCCTATCCTTGTTTCGACGAGCCCGGGTACAAGGTTCCCTGGCAGGTCACGTTGCACATTAAGACGGACCAGGTGGGACTTTCGAACAGTCCGGTCGTTTCGGAGTACGATACGGGCGACAGCATGAAGACGGTGAAGTTCGCGGAGACCAAGCCTTTACCCAGCTACCTCGTTGCCTATGCGGTCGGCAACCTGGAATTCGTGGATGCCGGGACGGCGGGGAAAAAGGACACTCGGATTCGTATTGTGGTTCCGCATGGGCATAGTGCGGAGGCACAATATGCTGCTCAAACCACCCCCGCCATCGTGAACCTGCTCGAGAGCTATTTTGGCATCCCTTACCCTTACGACAAGCTCGATGAGGTTGCCATTCCGCTCGCAGGCTATGCCATGGAACATCCCGGCCTCGTGACCTACGGGTCCGCCATCATCATCGAAAAGCCCGACCAGGACACGCCGGGGCGCCAGCGCGAATGGGTGAGCGTGGCGTCACACGAACTCGCCCACCAGTGGGTAGGCGACCTCGTCACCACAGCCTGGTGGGACGATATCTGGCTGAACGAAGGGTTTGCCTCCTGGATGGCCAACAAGAATGTGAATAAGTATCATCCCGAGTGGAAAATGAACGTCTCGGAGTTGAATGGCTACGAAGGGGCGATGGATAACGATGCCCTGGTGAGCGCGCGCCAGGTTCGCCAACCCATTGAATCTAAAGATGATATCGCCAACGCCTTCGACGGCATTACATACAACAAGGGCTCGGCACTGCTTAACATGTTCGAGTCGTACATGGGGCCTGAGAAATTCCAACAGGGTGTTCATCGCTACCTGTTGAAATACGAGTGGAAGAATGCCACCTCCGCCGAGTTTCTTGCCGCGCTCGCGGGCGACGACAGCAACCTCTCCTCGGCATTCTCCAGCTTCCTCGACCAGCCGGGCGTGCCGCTGGTCACCGCCCAGCTTGCCTGCCACGACGGCGCCGCGCGGCTGGATTTGACCCAACAGCGCTTCTTTCCCTTGGGCTCTTCCGGCCGAGCGCCGCAATTCTGGAAGGTGCCCGTGTGCGTGCGCTATCCGTCAGGAACCGGCGAGGCTCGCGAATGCACACTGCTCGAGCAGCAGTCGGCTGAATTACGGCTCACGAAAACCACCGGCTGTCCGGGCTGGGTAGAAGTGAACGACGGCGCGAACGGGTACTACCGCGTGCTTTATCAAGGCGACCTGCTCGACGATCTGCTGAAGGATAACGCCCAGGAACTCTCCCTTCCTGAGAAAGTGGCGCTGATCGACGACTTGGCGGCGCTCACCAGGAATGGCAAGATGCCCCTCGGAAAGGCATTGGCGTTGGCTCCCGCTTTCGCCCGGAGCCCTGCCCGCCAGGTGGTCACCAAAACCATGGGGATCACCTCGGGCCTCGAAGAAAACCTGGTTTCGGAAGACTTGCTGCCCCGTTACCGGCAGTATCTTCTGGATCTTTACGGCGGCCGGGCTCGCGACCTGGGTTGGAAGACGAAGCCGGGTGAGAACGAAGATGCCCGCTTCCTCCGCCCTTCGCTTCAGGGCCTGGTTGGCAATGGCGCCGAGGACCCGGAGGCGATCGCGGAAGCGAAAAGATTGGCGCTCGCCTGGCTCGACGATCATAAAGCGGTCGACCCGGACATGGTGGGCGTGGTTCTTACCATCGCCGCACGCCATGGGGATCGCGATCTGTTCGACCGCATGCGTGCCGCGGCCGGAAAGGAGACCAACGAGAGTTTCCGCGGGAACCTGATCTTCTGCCTTGGCCTGTTCCAGGATCCCGAAATCATCAAGACCGCGCTACCCATCGCGCTGAGCGGTGAGTTCGATGTTCGAGAGTCGCTCGGCATCCTGTTCGCGCCCTCCGAAAGACGCCAGACCCGCGACTTGGCCTACGATTTCGTCAAGCGGAACTGGGACCTCATGGTCGCCAAGCTTCCCACCGATACCGGCGCCTACGCTCCCTACGTCGCCGCCGGATACTGCGACGCCGAACATCGCAAGGACGCCGAGAGTTTCTTTACCGGCCGGTCAACCAAGCTTTACGGCGGGCCCCGTATCCTCGCCCAGGTCCTTGAGGGCATCGACCTGTGCGTCGCCTATAAGAATGCCCAGGAGGCGAGCGTTACAGAGTTCCTCAAATCGTATACACCCGCCGCAGGCGCCGGCAGCCGATAGCGAGGAACGCCGGCATTCAGCCTGCGGCGAGCGCAGACCGAAGCGCTCAGCCAGTTCCGCAATCACCGTCCGTCCGAAATCCATTGATTGTTGGCCAGAGGCGTTTTGAGGGCTTTGATGAGCTTTGGAAGGTCGTGGGTCACGATCTGCCAAAGAATATCGAAATCGACTTCGTCATCGCCATGGATCAGCCGATTTCGCAAGCTGACGATTTGTGGCCAGGGCACGTTCGGGATGCGCGCACGCTGGTCTTCTGGAACACGGTTGGCCGCTTCGCCAATAATCTCCAGCAAGCGCACAAGTGCGAGGTTGAGCTGCCGGTCGGTGTCCAAGTCTGCGCGCGCCGTCCTCTCGCCATCCCAACTGCCTCTTGCGCATGCTCCAGCATATGGCGGACATAGACGTCAGGGTCACGGCGCGACGTAGTGCACCTCCGCGTCGCGCAGCGCTTCCTCGCGAAAGTCCTTGCTTAGAAAGGCGCGGGTGTTCAAGTCCACCGTATGCCCGAGGACAGCGGCCAGTTCCGCCTCCATCGCGAAAAAGTCGAGGCCAGGCGTGTGCCCGGGCTCAAATTCGACCAATGCGTCCACGTCGCTGGCGGACGAAAAATCGTCGCGAAGTACAGACCCGAAAAATGCGAGCTTCGAGATATGATGCTTGTTGCAGAAAGCCGCAATTTTCGCTTTTGGGACGGCGATGTGAACTTTTTTGCTCATCGATCCATAGTCATCTTACCCAGCCTTGTGGACAAAAGCAACGCCTGCGGCCGGCGCAAAGCTCTGCGTTTCGCTGGAGTTCCAATTCATATGGTAGCCGGGGCAGCGCCCACGGAGATGTGAAAGAACCGGGCTGTGGGCCGCCCTGGTGGAACCGCTTCTTGACGGCAAAGGACCCCATTTTGCGCGAACAAGGGGAGGAAACAACGCACTTTTCGCAGCCCTCGAGTTTCGCGAAGGGGCTACATACAGGCGGAAGGCAGCGCCAGGATGTTTGCCCGATCGAGCGCAAGCCCCACCCAGGCATCCGAGAATCCGCCGAGATTGGAAAGCAAGTCCACGTTCGGCCTTGCGTATCTCGGACATCTTTACCGAATCCCCACCCTGAGGTCCGGAGTTTTCCCATGCAGTGAAACTCCCCCCCGCACCATTTCGTCTCAGCCCATGTAGTCATTATCACCATCTGAAAGGGTGTCGAGATGGGTCATAGGAAGTTGCGGTACATTTTGTCCGTCTTCTTACTTCTTGTCTTTTCGCTGTTTTCCCCAAACCGGTTCCTGGCTCAAATCCCCTCCGGCACGATTCGTGGCCAAGTGTCGGATCCCTCCGGCGCCGGTGTTCCGGGCGCTGTGGTGCAAGCGGTTTCTTCTTCGGGACAGACCATTTCCGGGGTTGTAAAGACCGACGGCAGCTATGAAATCCGCGGGCTCGCACCGGGCAAGTACACCCTGCGGGCTGAGGCCACGGGCTTCGCGATCTTTGAGCAGCAGAGCGTCGAGATTCCCGCCGGGCAAGGCAAGAAGCTCGACATCGCTCTCCAACTCGCCGAGGAGAAAGAGCAGGTCACCGTCTCCGCGCAAACCACGCAGGTCAATGTGGCTCCGCAGGAGAACGCTACCTCTCTCGTGATCAAGGGCGAGGACCTGCAGGCGCTCTCCGACGACCCGGACGAGTTGCAGTCCGAACTCGACGCGTTGGCGGGACCGTCGGCGGGGCCGAATGGCGGCCAGATTTATGTTGATGGCTTCACCGCCGGGCAACTCCCGCCCAAGGCGGATATTCTCGAAATCCGCATCAACCACAATCCGTTCTCCGCAGAATACGACAAGCTGGGCTATGGCCGCATTGAAATCACCACTCGCCCGGGCGCGAGCCAGCTTCACGGCCAGATTCTGGGCAATCTGAACGACTCGGTTTTTAACTCGCGCAATCCCTTCGCAACGCAGGAACCCGGCTATCATTCGGAGTTTTTCAATGGCAGCGTCGGGGATGCGCTCAGCAGGAAAGCTTCGTTCTTCTTCACCTTCTTCCGGCGCGACATTCAGGACAACTCGATTGTCTCCGCGTTTACTCTCAGCCCCGCGCTCGTTCAGACGCCGTTCAGCCTGGCGGTGGCCAGCCCCGCTACGCGCACCAATCTCAGTCCCCGCTTCGACTACCAGTTGAGCCAAAACAACGTCCTGACCGTGCGTTACCAGTTCTTTGACAACAACAACCGCAACGGCGGAATCGGCCAGCTCAACCTCCCGACTCAGGGCTACAACACCCATAGCCTCGAACACACCCTTCAGGTGAGCGACACCCAGGTGTTCAGCGCCAAGACGCTGAATCAGCTTCGCTTCCAATATCTCCACGACGGCGCCAGCCAGACCGCCCAGTTCCTCGAGCCCACGATTTCCGTTCTGGGTGCATTCACCGGCGGCGGCAGTCCCAGCGGCATCTCTTCCGATACCCAAGACCGCTACGAGCTTCAAAATCTGACGTCCCTGTTTCTTGGCAAGCACACTCTGGTGGTTGGAGGGCGCCTGCGGGACGGCCAGGATTCGAACATTTCCGACGCAAACTTTAACGGCACCTTTACGTTCCCGTCGCTCCAGGCTTACCAGTCAGCGGAGCAGGCCCTCCAATCCTGCACAGCGGTTGGCGGAACCGCGTGCCAGGCGAACGGGGCGAGCCAGTTTCTGATCGTCACAGGGCAGAAGTTAGGCACGGTCAACCTGCTGGACGTGGGCCTCTTCGCGCAAGACGACTGGCAACTCCACCCCGGCATGACGTTGAGCGCCGGCCTGCGTTGGGAAACTCAGAACGACATCCACGATCATTCGGATTTTGCCCCGCGCCTGGGGTTTGCCTGGGGGCTGCGCCGCTCGCAAAAGGGGCCGGCGAAGTCGGTCCTGCGCGTTGGATCGGGAGTTTTCTACGACCGTTTTGCGTCCAATCTGGTGCTCAATGCGGAACGCTTGAACGGTATCAACCAGCAGCAGTTCATCATTTCTTCGCCTGATTTCTTCCCTAACATTCCGTCCCTCAGCACTCTTCCGAGCCTCTCCAACACCCTTGCCGCCAGCTATCAAATCGCCCCCAGGCTGCGGGCGCCATACGTCTGGCAGTCGGCGGCGAGCCTCGAGCAGCAGGTTACAAAGAGCGCGACGGTCTCGCTGACCTACCTTCACTCGCGCGGGCTGCACCAACTGCTGCTCGATGACATCAACGCGCCTCTTCCGGACACGTTTCGCCTAGGCGATCCGGAGGCCGGTGTGCGGCCCTTCGGTAACACCCTCGGGAACCTCTATCAGTATGATTCCGTTGGCCTCTTCAACCAGAACCAACTGATCGCCAATTTCAATATACGGTTGAACACGCGGCTTTCCCTGTTTGGCTATTACACCCTGAACTACGCCGATTCGGATACGACGGGGAATAATCCCGGCATCGCCATGAACCCGTACGACATTCTGGAGAGCTATGGCCGGGCATCCTTCGACGTTCGCAACCGGCTCTTCTTGGCGGGCACCTGGAATCTGCCGCACCGCTTTAGCCTGAGTCCTTTCTTGGTAACCTCCTCCGGCGCCCCTTTTAACGTTTCAGTGGCTCAGGACATGTACGGAACTGGGGTTTTGACGGGTTCCCGGCCGGCCTTTGCTGCGACCGGCGAGTCGGGCAGCAATATTCTGGAAACCCGCCTCGGCACCTTTAATATCGCCCCGCAGGCCAACCAGCCCCTGATTCCCGTCAATTACTTTACCGGCCCTGACCAATTCACCCTGAATTTGCGCCTCAGCAAAACCTTCTCTTTCGGGAAAGAGGTTACTAGGCGAGCCTCGAACGCCGGCGGTAGAAGCGGAGGCGGATTCGGCGGAGGGGGCGGCGGTGGCGGAGGGCGGGGTGGTTACGGTGGCGGAGGTGGATTCGGCGGCCGGGGTATGGGAGGCGGTGGCGGCGCGGGCGGTTTCTTCGGTCAGGGTAATAACGCGACCAAGCGCTATAGCCTCACCTTCAGCGCCTACGCTCGGAACGCCCTGAACAACGTAAACCTCGGTTCGCCCGTCGGTGTGATTGGCTCGCCCTTTTTCGGCCAGTCAAACTCGCTGGGCGGTGTCTTCGGCGGCGGCGGGTCCCAGGCGGCCAACCGCCGCATAGACTTCCAAGCGGTCTTCAGCTTTTAGGACGAGGTTCGAACCTGGTACATCGAAACACGCTGGAGGAAGGGAGTTAGCTGCCAGCTAAGGACTTACGGCTGGCCGCGTCATCCTCCCAGCGGCGAGTCGGTTGATCCCGCCGTCGCCGTGCTGTTCTGACGAATCACAGCCGTTTGATCGGTGTAATAGAAGTTCGTCCCCGTGGTTCCGACGGTGGTGGGAGTAGCGGTTATCGAGTAAGTGTTGATCCTGCCGCTGGGGTCCGCAGTCCCGCTGTTGTAGGTTAACTTGTATCCACTCTTAGCGGAGGACGTGGCGGTGGCAGCACCGCCGGAGAGGACGCTGTCGATCAGCCCCGCGCCCGTAGCGCTGGGATTACCGGAAGTCGGCGGACCCAAATCACCCAAGGTCGCCGTGTAGCCAGTTCCGTAAGTCGTCGAGTAGTTAATCTCCGCTGTGTTGAGCGTCCTCAGTGATCCCACTGCAGAAGCCTGATTGGCCGCAATACGCGAGCGCAGAAGGTTCGGAATAGCAATTGCGGCGATGATCAGAATTATGGCAACAACAATCAACAATTCGATAAGTGAAAAACCTTGCGCCTCTTTTTTCACTTGAGAATCCTCCGGTTATTAGGCTTGCAAGAATTAGTCGCGGAATATAGTGCATTTTTCTTGCCAAGCCGGGACCAAAAACAGCCACATCAGCCGGACGCCAAGCTCTTATAATGCAATGACTTTGCTTGCACTTGCTGATGCCAGGGGGAGTCGCCGCTGCGGGGCCGCTACCATTTTTCGTCTAGCCCGTTCGACAGAAATTGTCATTGCATACAAAATGCCCGTCGGCTGAGGGGCGCCCGGAAACCGTGAAAACGACTCCCCTCCTTGGCTAACGAGGGGTAGGGGGTGGTTGGTGCGGTCGTGGCGCCGGGCTTCCACCACCCCTGCCGTTCCTCCCGCTGAGGAGGGGAGTCATCTCTAAAGCCAAGGGAACTTCCCGGCGCCGAATGGGGTCGCGGCTCTCCGTGACTTCCTCAAAAGTCATGGCATGACAATCCGCTAGAACCGGCTGGCGGGAGCGCCATGAGGCGGGACGGTGAGAGTGTCACTTCTCTTGCGACTTGAGCGCGGAGCGCAGCTTGTCGGCGAGTATCCCGGAGCCCCCGGCGGGAGGAGCATTCTGCTCCACCCACTCACGCACTTCCTCGGCCTCGCGCGCTTCCTTGACTGCCTTCGCGCTCAAGCGAATGCGCCGGCCTGACGGATCGACTTCCAACACGATGACCTCAACGTCCCCCCCGACAGGGAGGGCTCGCTGGAGGTCGCCTTCCTTCGCGACGCCGGTTTCGCTCATGGGGATGACACCGGTACGTCCCGGGGCCAGAAAGACGAACACGCCGAACTTCTCGTAGCGCTCGACCTTTCCCGTCAGGCGCGCGCCCGGAACGATGCCCGGCCGGGCTCCCGCAGCCGCCTCGGCCCGCGCCCAGCCTTCCTGAACAAGCGCCACGCCGATCCGTTTCTGCTCGAGGTCGATGGCGAGAATCTCGAATGTGCCCGTCGTCCCTGGAGCGACCTGACCCGCCCAGCCTCCCGACCGTCCAGTGGGTTCGAACGTGGAAGCATGGGCCAGCCCCTCGACGCCCGGCTCGAGCTCTACGAAGGCGCCGAACTGCGCCACGCGCGTGACGCGGCCAGGCAGCCGTTGGCCTACTTTGTATACCTCGGGCACTCTCGACCATGGGTCGGCGGAGAGTTGCTTCAACCCCAGCGAGATCTTCTGCTTTTCCTCGTCCACGCGCAGGACCTTGACCGTGATCTCCTCGCCCGCTTTGACCATCTCCGCAGGGTCCGACACGCGGGACCACGCCATCTCGGACACGTGGAGCAGCCCCTGGACACCTGCGCCGAGATCGATGAACGCGCCGAACTCGCGCACGGAGGTGACACGGCCGGTCATGACTGCACCAGGGACGATCTTGTCGCGGACCTTGGCTGCGTTCGCCCGCTGCTCGTCCTCGAGGAGCGGGCGCCGGGCGACGACGAGGTCCGAGCCGCCTTCCTTGTACTCGATGATGCGGAATTGGTAGACATGCCCTGCGTGCGCCGAGGCGTCTGCGCCGCGCAGATCGATCTGGGAAATCGGACAGAAGGCGCGACGCCGGCCGATGCGCACCTCGTAACCGCCCTTTACCTCCCGTTCGACCTTCCCTTCCACCGGCAGGCCGCTTTGGAAGGCGGCTTCGACTTGCCGATCGCTCGCGGCCGCTCCCGCCAGCCTTCTGGAGACCGTCAGCCCACCGGACGTCGAGACCACCATCACCTGAACACGATCGCCCAACTTCACCTCGAACGCGCCGTCGGAGTTCTTCAGTTCGGCGAGATCCATTACCGCCTCACCCTTGCGGCCGACGTCGACCAACGCCACCTCCGGACCGATGGAAACGATCCTGCCCTCAACCAGTTCGCCTTGATCGAGGCGCTTGGCCTTGACCGAAGCCTCGAACATGGCCGCAAAGTCTTCCGGTTGATCACTCACAGCACGCTCCTCGTCATGATTGCGCTTGGCCCGCCGGCACTCCTTCCCTCGCGCGTGCACAAACGGACACCCAGCGATTGTACCAGCAGGATCAAATCAGAAGAAGAGGGAACTGGATAGCGGACTCCAATCGTCGTTGACGGCCGTCTCCCTTGGGGAGAATAGGCGCTCGATTAAGCGTTGAGACGAGGTCCCGAAGGGACCCAACATCATTAGCCGTAGGTGAAACCTACGGTAAACGTCGTCCCAAAGTATTCAATTCAACCCCGGAGGGGTTGAATTCGACCCCTTCGGGGTCGCTGAGATACTCAACGTGTGCCTTGTCGTCCGTAGGTTTCACCTACGGCTAATGACCTTCATGCCCTTCGGGCATGTTTGGCGGCCCAACCGGCCCTTAATCTAGCGCCTATGCCCTTGGGGCGAGGGTGTCCCGCTGCCGGCGCTTTCACCGGCCGGAGCGGGCAGGGTGAGGGGTTACTCCTAAAGAACCTGAACACGCTTTTGGTTCTCGATCTCATCGCTGCGCCTTATCCGGTGCGCAGGAGAAGGCAAGTGATGTCGTCGTGCTGGCGGGCGTAACCCACGAAGGAGTCCACGGCCGAGAGTAGATTCTTCAGCGTGCCCTGCGCACCTGCGCCGCCGCTTGCTGTCACTACATTCAGGACACGCGCTTCCCCGAACTCCTGATCGGCGTCATTCACCGCTTCCACCAGTCCGTCCGTAAAGATCACGAGCACGTCCTGCGGGCCCATGGTTACGGCGCCGCATGTGAAATGGGCGTCGGAACTGATGCCCAGCGGCAGGTCTCCCGTCTGCAATCGTTCCAGGCTTCCGGAGGCCCGCCGGAGAATGGGAACGTCGTGCCCCGCGCGAACATAAGAGAGCTCGCCGCTCGCGGGATCTAACTCTGCAAAAAAGCCGGTGGTAAAGCGGCTGCCGCCCAGGCTGTGGGCGCAAGCATAGCGGTTCAACCCTTCTACCAGCTCGAGCAGGGTGGTAGGAGCCTCCGCCAGGGTCCGCACGCTGGCTTGAAGGGTGGCCATGAGCAACGAGGCGGGAACGCTCTTCCCCGCCACATCGGCCACCACCAGCATCAATCGCTTCGCATCGGGCTTCGAGCCCGGGGAAGCACGCAGAAAGGCGTCGTAGTAGTCTCCGCCCACGGTATTGGCGGGCCGCGAAATAAACGCAATCTCGACGCCCGGCACCACGGGAGGCACCGCAGGCACCAGCCAGCGCTGGATATCGCGCGCAATTTCCAGGTCCCGCTTCATGGTGATGCGGTCGGCCAGTTCGAGCGCCAACAGAAAAAGCAGCGCCGCAACGGCAATCAGCACGGAGAGGAAATTGTTGGGCGGGTTCACCTCGAAGTTATGCTGGGAGTTGGAAACTGAGGTCAGGACTTGGCTGCTTAACAGTGCGACAATGGCAAAAACCAAGGCAATGAGCAGGAAGACGCGGCGGGCCGGCGAGAGCTTCATCAGCAAGCCCCAAAAAAGCGCGGTGGTGGTTTTCCGGAATCGCCGGCCACGGCTTTCCTTGCGCAGAGCCTCCCAGTCGATTTCCCGCGTGTAAAGGCTGTAGCTCGCCCGCGCCTCCGACCGGAATTGCGACCAAAGCTCTTGTACTGCGATGCCTTCGGTTACTCTCTGCCAGAATTCTTCAATCCTGTGTATGAGGCGCGTCAGGAAGTTGCCGGCGCGCACGGCGTGCCTTTCGATATCGGGGCTGGGGTTGAAGGCCATAGTAGAGATTATAGGCCAAACGGGCAGGAGAGGTACTGCCCCGGCAGTAGTGCCGCGCGGCGAAGCCGCAACCAAATGCAGATTCTTCGCTTCGCTCAGAATGACATGTCGTCCTGAGAGCTTGTGACTTTTTCAGTTTTACGTGGCTGCTGACAGGCAGAGCCAACCCTCCCACCTGTCATCCTGAGCGAAGCGAAGGATCTGCTTTTCTTCGCGCGCCGTGAAGAGACTCGCGCGAACGATGGATTACCGCTTACGCGGGAATGACGTGAATTACGAACGGAATAACTGAGAAGTGACCACTGATGACTGACGACTAAACAAAATCCCTCCCGATTAGCCGCTCGATGCGCTTGGGGATGGGTGGATGCGTGGAAAAAAGGCTGGAGAAGACCGCACCGGGAGTGAGGGGCTGCATGATGTACATGTGCGCCATGGAGGGCGAACTCTGCATGGGAATTCGCTTCGACCATTGGTCGATCTTGCTCAGCGCCCGCGCCAGAGCTTGGGGATTGCCGGTGATGTGAGCGCCGGTGGCGTCGGCCTCGTATTCGCGCGAGCGGGAAATAGCGAGCTGGATAAGTGTGGCCGCGAGGGGCGCCACAATCATCATGGCGAGCGCGGAGAAGATCCCTCCGCCGCGCCGGCTATCACTGCGGCCGCCGCCAAATCCCCCAAACAGCTCACCCCAATAAACCATTCGCGCAATCAAAGTGATGGCGCCTGCAAGCGTGGCCACCACCGCACTGATGAGGATGTCGCGGTTCTTCACGTGGCCAAGTTCGTGCGCCAGCACGCCTTCAATCTCCTCGTCGTCGCAAATCTCCAAGATGCCGGCCGTGACCGCCACCGAAGCGTGATTGGGGTTGCGGCCCGTAGCAAAGGCATTCGGCGAATCAGTTGGGATGAAATAGATCTTGGGCACCGGGAGGTTCGCCTTGGCCGCCAGGCGCTCCACGATCTGGTAAATGCGCGGGTTTTCTTCGCGCGCGATCGGCTTCGCCCCGCTCATTTTCAGCGCAAGCTTGTCGGAAAAAAAGTAGCTGAACAGGTTCATCCCTGCCGCAAACACCAGCGCGAAGATCATTCCCCGTTGCCCGCCAAAAAACTCTCCAATGACCAACAACAAGCCGGTCATTCCTGCTAGAAGAATTGTCGTTTTCAGATTATTCCACATATTTTTGCTTTCTCCCGAAGTTCGGCGCCCACGTTCCCCTGATATTTAGATGCACATCGCAGGGCTTTGACCGTGGGGCTCAAGCATAGTCGCGGATCAGGCGGATATTCGGAAATGACGGGCTCAGCATGTTGCAAAGGCGTTCGTCTGCTGTGACCAAGTCCCACCCTGTCTTGATAGCGAGAGCCACGTAGAGGCCGTCGTAAGCGCTGTGACCGTTTCTCATAGCCAAGGTCAGAGCCAAGTCCACCAAATCTTCCATCGGCCACAAGGGGACGTGGAATACGTTGAACTCACGAAAGAGATTTTCTACGATCGCAGCCGAGAGAAGGCCCCGCCTCGCCCGCTTCCAGAGCATATTGGCAATTTCCGCGGGAAGTATGGAAGGAGCAAGTATTTCCAAGGCGCCTCGCTCCCAATTTGCGAATAAGACCTTGGCTTTGTCGCTGTCGGGTTCAAGCACAAGCCGTTTGGCAACGACGCTGGCATCAACGATAAGGCTCGTCATTGTCCCGATCCTCGCGAATGAAGGCGGTACTATCCGGCTGGTTAGGATAGTTCTGCCCGATCCCTTTCCAAAGCTTATCGATCCTCCTCATCGCCTTGGCAGCGTACCGCCGGCGGCGGTTCATTTCAGCCTTGCCCGCCAGAAGGCACAGGATCTCGGCGTTGATACTGCGCCGATTTTGCTTCGCATCCTGTTGGAGTTCGGCGTAGTCTTTCTCCGGGATATTACGCACCGTCAAGTTGGCCATCGTCCCTCCACCATCGGAATGATATCACTTTGATGTCATTCTTGAAATGGCTTTGCGGAGGGGCCAGGGAGTGGGATGCTGTTTACGAACCGCACATTCGAGTTTGCCGCGCCGCCAAACATCGGACCCTCCGTCACCGCAAGCGCCGTCTGCTCTACCCTTTCGCTGCCTTCGCCTTGGCGCGTTCGAAGGTCATCGCGCCTTTCTTGAGGTCCGCGTCAACCGCAATCGTTTCGCCGGGCAGAACCTCGCCGTCCAGGAGTTTCATGGCCAGCGGGTCCTGGATCAGGCGCTGAATAGCCCGTTTCAGCGGGCGCGCACCGAACTGCGGATCGTAGCCTTCGCGGAAGAGCAGTTCCTGCGCTTTGGGTGTCAGCTCAATCTGAATCTTACGTTCGGCCAGCAGTCTCTTCAGGTAGGTCAGTTGCAGGTCGATGATCTTCTTGATGTTCTCCTTGCCCAGCGGATTGAAGATCACAATCTCATCGATGCGGTTCAAGAACTCGGGACGGAAGTGTTCGAGCAGTGTCTCGTGGATGCGCTTTTTGAGGACCTCGGAAATCACGGCGGGTTCGTCGGCCCCGCGAGCGTTCATCGCTTCATGAATGTAGGTGCTGGCGATGTTGGAGGTCATGATGATCACCGTGTTTCGGAAGTCCACGGTGCGGCCCTTGCCGTCAGTCAAGCGGCCTTCATCCAGGATCTGGAGGAAGATGTTGAACACGTCAGGGTGCGCCTTTTCGATTTCGTCAAAAAGCAGCACGGAATAAGGGCGGCGGCGCACTTGCTCGGTAAGTTGGCCGCCCTCCTCGTATCCGACGTAGCCCGGAGGGGCGCCGATGAGTCGCGCCACTGCGTGTTTTTCCATGTATTCCGACATATCGATGCGCAGCATGGCTCGTTCATCGTCGAATAGGAATTCCGCCAGGGCCCGCGCCAGTTCAGTCTTCCCCACGCCCGTGGGGCCGAGAAACAGGAATGAGCCAATAGGCCGCTTGGGATCGGAAAGCCCCGCCCGGCTGCGCCGCACCGCATTCGCGACGAGCTTCAGAGCTTCGTCCTGCCCCACCACACGGAGCCGCAAGCGGTCTTCCATCCGGACGAGCTTGGCCACCTCGCCTTCCAGCATCTTCGAGACCGGGACGCCGGTCCACTTCGAGACCACCCGCGCCACGTCCTCCTCGTCAACTTCTTCCTTGAGCATGCGGCCGGTTTTCTGCACCCCCTCGAGTTTCTTATTCGCGCCGGCTAACTGCTTCTCGAGTGCCACCAATTTGCCGTACCGGATTTCTGCCGCCTTGTTCAGGTCGCCTTCGCGCGTCACACGCTGCTCGTCGACCTTGGCCTGCTCAATTTCCTGCTTGAGCTGCCGGATTTGGGTGATGACTTCCTTTTCAGATTTCCAGCGCAGCTTGAGCTTGGACGATTCCTCCTTGAGCTCCGCCAATTCCTTCTCCAGGGCATCGAGGCGCTCGCGCGAAGCGGCGTCATCCTCTTTACGCAGCGCCTGGCGCTCGATCTCGAGTTGCGTAATGCGGCGCTCGAGCTTGTCGATCTCCGCCGGCATCGAGTCGATTTCGATGCGCAGGCTGGAGGCGGCCTCGTCAATCAGGTCGATGGCCTTGTCCGGCAGGAACCGGTCGGAGATGTAGCGGTTGGAGAGGACTGCCGCGGCCACGATGGCGGAATCTTTGATGCGCACGCCGTGATGAACTTCGTAGCGCTCCTTGAGCCCGCGAAGAATGGCGATGGTGTCCTCGACGCTCGGCTGGCCGACGTAAACCGGCTGAAAACGGCGCTCCAGCGCGGCGTCCTTCTCGATATATTTCTTGTACTCGTTCAGCGTCGTGGCGCCAATGCAGCGCAATTCGCCGCGCGCCAGAGCGGGCTTGAGCATGTTCGAAGCGTCAATCGACCCTTCGGCGGCGCCCGCGCCTACCAGGGTATGGAGTTCGTCGATAAACAGGATCACCTGGCCGCTCGATTCCTCGATTTCCTTGAGCACGGCCTTCAGGCGGTCCTCAAATTCTCCCCGGTACTTCGATCCGGCTACCAGCGCTCCGAGGTCGAGCGCCGCCAGGCGTTTCGACTTGAGCGACTCCGGCACGTCACCGGCCACAATGCGCTGGGCAATGCCCTCCACGATGGCCGTCTTACCCACCCCAGGCTCGCCGATCAGCACGGGATTGTTCTTGGTGCGCCGCGAGAGCACCTGGATCACTCTGCGCACTTCGTCGTCGCGGCCAATCACCGGATCGAGCTTGCCACGCCGCGCGAGTTCCGTCAGATCGCGCGCGTATCGTTCGAGAGCCTGGTATTTGTCCTCCGGGTTCTGGTCGGTCACGCGCTGCGTCCCCCGCACCGAAACCAGAGCCTTCAGGATCGCGTCGTGGGTGATTCCGTGCTTGGCCAGAATGCGGCCGGCAGCCTCTTTCGACTTCCTCGACAACGCCAGTAGGAGATGTTCGGTGGAGACAAACTCGTCCTTGAATTGCTCGGTCTCCTTGGCGGCCTGGTCCAGGACCTCTTTGAGCGCCGGCGAGAGATAATGGTCAGTGGTCCCGCCGACCTTGGGGAGAGCCTCGATGGCCCGCTCCGTTTCCGCGGCAACCGCAGACGGCGGCGCTCCCAACCGCGCAAGCAGACTGGGGACAATTCCCTCTTTCTGCTCAATCAAAGTCAGCAGCAGATGCAGAGGGTCCAGTTGCTGGTTGCCGAAACGCCCGGCAACGTCCTGCGTCCCTTGCAGGGCTTCTTGTGCCTTCACCGTAAATTTGTCAAATCGTGTCGCCATGTTGGTCTCTCAGTAATGGAAATTGGAAACTGGAAACTGGAAACTGGAAACTGGAAAATCGTAACCCGAAAGTCGAAAATGGAAAATCGAAGGTCGACAATGAAAACTTACCACCATTGAGCCTCGAAGGCGGTTCTAAACTCTCGACTTTCGACTCTTGACTCTCGACTCTCGAATTCTTGATTGCAGTACAAAAACAAACCGCGCCGGGCCGTCTTGGCGGACCCAGCGCGGTTCCAAAGTTCCGGGCGGTGAAGAGATTGCCGGTGAATTGAGCACACCGCGCACCGCGGCCTCGCCACCTTAATTGTTGGTAACGTCGATCTTAATGGTCTTCGGCTTGGCCTCTTCGCGCTTGGGCATCGTCAAGGTCAACATCCCATCCTTGAACTCGGCCTTCACCTTGTCGGTGCTGATCGAGTTTGGAAGCGAGAAGCTTCGAGCAAAGCTGCCGTAGGAGCGCTCAACACGGTGGTAGTTCTGCTCCTTAACCTCTTTTTCGAACTTGCGCTCGCCCTTCAGAAAGAGAGTGTTGTCCTCTACTCGAACTTCCACATCCTTCGGATCAACCCCAGGCAACTCCGCCTTCAGGACGATGGCTTCCGCGGTTTCGTAAATGTCCACCGGGGGAGCCCATGACCGGGTCGAGAGTTCCGTCTCACCGTGCTGGGATGAGAAGGTATCCCGGAACAAACGCTCGAAATCCCTCTGAGCCGTGACTAGATCCCTGTATGGTTCCCATCGAACAATTGCCATTGCTGTTTACCTCCTGAGTTTTTCGTTCCACTAAGTTCTCGTTCTCAACCTTAGTAGATGATAATCATATAAGTTTAGTTACATGTTGTCAAGATTTATTTTATGCTTATTTTCAGTAACTTAAAAGCCTTCTTGGCAGGTATAAGTAACCGGTTCCCAGCTACACCACTTTGAGCGACGTCAAAATGGCTCACAGTCCCACCTGCGCCTCGTCTAGCCGTTTTCGGTGAAGGCTAGAGTCGCCGAGTCCTTTGCGAACCGAGGCGCACCCACGTCATCAGATTCCCGCCTTGGCTGGATTGGTTGCGATTGCGGGGCGGGGCGCCCCGGATTTCAGGGTGAGCGGACGTGCCGCGGTGCCACGCGGTGGCCCGGCGGCGAGGATGAGAGTCCCCATGTCGTTCTGGAGTGCTATAATTCTGTTCGGGCATTTTATCTCTGGACCAAGTCGCGCAGTTTTGAGGGCGGACGACCACGGTTCGCCCAGGAGCAGGCGGGATGATAATCCGTTGGTTCTTGGTGGCTATTGCGCTTGTGCTTCTTTGCTTATTGTTCTCCCTAACTTCCAAGGCGCAGTTGAAGGTGGGTGATCGCGCGCCGGACTTTGCGCTGCAGGACCAGAAGGGACAGACCATAAAGCTCAGCGACTACCTAGGGAAGAAGAGTGTCGTCCTGGCTTTTTACATCAGGGCCAGCACACCGGGTTGAACGAAGGAACTGACGGCATATCAGGCTGATATCGCCAAATTCGAGGCGGCAGGCGCGCAGGTGATGGGCATCAGCATCGATGGCCCTGAAGCAAACCGCAAGTTCGCGCGGAGCCTTGGCGCGACGTTCCCGATCCTGAGCGACCCTGAGAAGGCGACCGCCAAGGCTTACGGCGTCCTCAATTTCACTCATCTATTTGCCAACCGGGTAACTTTCGTGATCGAGAAAGATGGAGTGATCCAGCACATCGACAAAGGCTCCGATGCGATTGACCCTACCGGTGCTTGTGGCGCCTGCACCGGTCTGGAGCACAAGAAGCAGTGAAGTGCTGTACGTTCAGCCCTTCTATTCAAAGTCTATTTGCTTGATGCGGCCGAGCGGCAGGGAGAAATCGAAGACGCGGTCGCTGGCTGGATCGTATTGGTCGGAGATGCCAAGCAATCGCACCTCCGCGGGCAGATTCGTAGGCATAAGGAACTTACCCTCTTCGAGCTTGCCGTCGCGAAGGGCCATTTTCAGGTGGTCGCCCTGAATCTGGACGTTCGCGATCTTGGAAATATCAACGTCGTCGGCGCTCCCATTATCCAAGAGGATGGTGAAACTGGTTGTGGCGGGGATCGACTCGAGCAAGGAGCCATGCCCGCCGGGCGGATAAAAATCCAGGTAGACGTCAAAGAGCTTCGTGGCTTTCCCGTCCAGATCCGTCAGCGTCGCTTTGAAGCCGAAGCGCTTCCAGACTTCCACGATCTGGCGCCGTTGTTCGGGGCTGGCGGTTTGAACGCTGTAAGGCAGGCTGCCCTTGTTCAGGCGGACGACTTCCACCCTGCGGTCTCTCAACTCGAAGTGTTTGTAAACCACGAACGAGGAATCTTCTCTGATCAGAATGGCGTCCCGCTGCAGCACGGACAGCTTGCCCTGGCCGGTCATCTGATAGATGGTATCCGCCCCCAAAGGCAAAGCCACGCCCAGCGCCAAAATGAGCAAGAGCAATCTGATTCGCACTCCGGGACTCCCGCAAATGAACGGGCCCCGCCGCGATCCGTGAACGGTCGCTCTGCGGGGCCCAGGCAAACAGTGCCGTGACTAACCCTTCTTTTTCGTCTTCTTATACTCCGTCGGCACGGTGGCTTTGAGTTGCTCGATGCTGGCCTGTGCGGCTTGTGCCCACGGGCCATTGGGTTGTAATTTCAGGTAAGTCTCAAACGCTTCAATCGTTCCCGGAACCGGAACAACCGAGCCATCGGGCTTTGTCTCGGCCTTGCCCAGCAGGGCCATGCCATACCAATAAAAGGCGTTGGCGTTGTTGGCATCGATGTCGGTAGCCTTCTTCAGGGCGACGGAGGCATCATCCATCTTGCCCTGGTTGACCATGACCACTCCCAGGTTATAGTAATAATTACCTGCGTGAGTTGGGTCGAGATCAGCGGCTTTCTGGAATTCCGCTTTGGCGTCATCAACCTTCCCCATGGTGGCATAAATGCTGCCAAGGTTATTGTGGAGCCCCGCATCGTTGGGCGATATCGCCATCGCCTTTTGGTAAGTTTCGATGGCCTTCTGTTGCTCCTGCGTTCTCGTATCCTTGTTCTGTTCCGCATCGGCCGCCTTTGCATAGGCCTGGGCCATCTGGGAAAGCACAATGGGAACGTTCTTATCCTTTGCCAGCGGCAGCGCCTTCTCAAACATGGCGGCTGAGTCGACATATTGCTTCGCCTGGAAAAGGGCCGCAGCCTGATCAAAGGTTGCTTTCAGGCCCGTGAACTGTTTCTGGTTCTTCTGGTCCTCTTCCACCTTCTTCGCTGCTTCGGGGTTTTCCTTTATGGTATTGGCTCTTTCTTTGGCCAAGTCAAAATTCACTTCGGTGGGATCCCCGATCCCCACGTGCTGAGTGACGTTAAAAACTGTCTGGCCGGCAGGGCTGATGAGGGTGACCTTATAGGTGGCAGGAGAAAGGCCGATATAAACGTACTCACCCTTCTTATTGGTCTTCGTATGCTGACTCCACTTCATTTCCTGCCGGTCCACCTGGACTGTATAGCCTACCAGCGGCTTGCCGTCCTCGCCTAAGCACTTACCGGTCAACCCGCCGGTTTGTGCAAATGCGGAAACTGCTATGGCCATAGCCGCCAAGGCACCTGCCACCGCGAACAGTCTCCGCCTCCATGAACTAAACATAATTTCCTCCTTCAGTCATACATATTGCAGATTCACATTCTAGCGCCACTTGCGGTTCCACTCAACCCCATTCGGCTGCTTATGATAACCCAATATACTCGAAAATCAAGGGGCACAGCGACGTAGTGTCCGGCATTGAAATCCGGCGCGATCTTTGGGTCGCGGCGCCCCCTTCAAAACTTGTCCTCCGCGAAACCGGGGAGCCCATTGTAAGCCCGGGGACGCGGGGATTCCCGCTGGCGATGGAATGACGAGCATTCCCCGATTTTCAGGCGAGCGTTGCGGACAATCTCAGCAATGTCAATTTCAACGAACCACGAACGACGTGGAGTTCCGGCCGTATTGAGGGCGGCGGGCATAAGGTATGGGGTCTTCGATCCCAGCTTCTGCGAAAGCGCGAAGGCGCAACGCGCAACTATCGCATACCCCGCAAGCCGCATCTTCCGCTTGGTAGCATGACCAGGTGCTTGCGAAGGGCGCGCCCAGTTCGATTCCCCGCCGGACAATTTCACTCTTCCGCATCCTGATGACGGGCGTAACGATCTCGAGTTTTGTCTCCGGCCTGGTACCGGCCGCGATTACCCGATTAAACGCCTCGTAGTAAGCGGGGCGGCAATCGGGATAGCCGGAGCTGTCTTCCTCTACCGCCCCGATGAAGATTTTACGGGCTCCGAGGACTTCGCCCCAGGAGACGGCGATGGAAAGAAAGTGTGCATTGCGAAAAGGCACGTAGCTGGAAGGGATGTCCTTGCGATCCAGATCCGCCAAGTCAACTGCCATGGCAGGGTCCGTCAGGCAGGACCCGCCGATCTGCCGCAGGTGATCCAGGCGGCAGACCAGGCGATATTCCGCCCGATAGAAATCTGCAAGGGCGTTGAAGGACTGAAGTTCGCGTGCTTCGGTCCGCTGGCCGTAGGCAACGTGCAGCATGGCCAGGCGGTATTCGAGGTTTGCCAGAGCTGTAGTAACGCAACTGTCCATGCCGCCACTGGCGAGAATAACGGCGAGGGGTTTGCCGGCAGTCCGTATTTCGTTGTCCGTTGTCACTTATCCGTAGTCTGCCTTCCGCGTTCTGCGTTCTGCGTTCTGCTTTCTGCCTTCTGCTTTTCTTACACGCCCCGCGTCTCCGGTCCCCAGATGAACTTGTGGATTTGCAGGCCCAGTCGCACCTCCAGGTCGTCGCGCAGGATCCACTCCGCCAAGGTGCGCGGCGATAACTGGTCGAACACCGGAGAGAAAATCACTTCATCGACGTGCCGATGCAAGTCGTGCTGGGCGAGAAAGTTTCGAGCGTAGCAATAGTCCTTCTCGTTGACGATCACGAACTTGATCTGGTCCTTTCGCTCCAGCGAGGCCAGGTTATCAAAACAGAATTTGCCTTCCTCACCACTTTCCGGGCATTTCACGTCAATTACTTTGACGACTTGGCGTGGCAACTGGGCTACGCTGCGCTCTCCGCTGGTCTCAACCAATACGCGGAAACCCTGGGCGAGCAGTTGGTCAGTCAAGGGATAGATTTCCTGTTGCAAAAGGGGTTCGCCCCCAGTCAGTTCCACTAAGCTGCCGCCCAACTGCTGGAGCCTGGCAAGCACCTCGGCAACCGACATCTTCTGACCGCCGTAGAAGGCGTAGGCGGTGTCGCACCAGCGGCAGCGTAGGTTGCAGCCCGTTAGCCGCACGAAAAGGCAGGGCAGGCCGGCATACGTGGACTCGCCCTGAATCGACTTGAAAATCTCGGTGATTACCATTCTCTTCTCGCAAGCCCCCGAAGAAACTTCCTCAGTCTAGTCCATTTTACATGATTCACAAGTAGGAGTCAGAAGTCAGAAGTCAGGAGTCAGGAGTCAGAAGACAAACCACCCGGCGTCGGGCCAATAGTGCCCAGATGGAGCGAAGTCCGGACTTCGAGGGGCAGGGTTTTATTCTGACTTCTGACTCCTGCTTACGAGCGCAGAAATCCTCACTCGACAGATGATAATTTGCGAAAATCGTGGCATAATGGCTCGGGGCGATCATTAATCTAATAAATTGACGGGTCAACGTCGAGGTAGGGGGCAATCTTTAATATCGGACAGGTGTACGCATTGGCATGTTGATTGCATCCAATTAGGCAGGCGTGCGAGGAGCGGATTATGTTGACGCAAGATGAACTAGGAAAGATCCGCGAACAGAATGAAGCTGAAGACACCTGGCGGAAGTACTCCCGGCATATTGTTGCCGACCTGTTGGAAGGTTGCGCCATTTGCGGCGCCATCCGTGAAAGGGAGCATTTAGCCCGCTGCCGTTGGTGCGAGGACGTTTACTTTTGCAAGCAGGGAGTTTGCGCGCAGCAGCACCAGGCCGAGATGCACCCCGCCGTGGCCTTCTGGACGTGGTAGGATAAGCAGTGACGAGTGACAGGTGACGAGTGACGAGCAGGAAAGTCTAAGCCGATCGGTCCCTCATTCGCTCCTAGTCAATCGCCGCTACGCTCCGACTCTTCTTGCGTGCCGCTTGTGATTCATCGCTGTCCTTGTTGTCTATCACTCGTCAGCGGGTTGTTGTCTTTCTTGCCCGTCACTTGTCACTTGTCACCCGTCACTGCTTTTCCGGCCTGTACGTCGCTGAAGTTGTATCTGTTTCCCAAACCGTAACGCCCTGCACCTGCAACCCCTGACTTGCTGCCTGGGATTCGATCTCGCCGCAAATATACTGGGCCAGATTCTCGGCCGAAGGATTCAACTTGTCGAAGGGTGGAATATCGTTGAGGAAATGGTGGTCGAGTTTTTCGACCAGCCGTTTAAGTTCGGCTCGCAATTCAA
>CAVYJG010000011.1:0-373097 GCA_963768695.1 uncultured Acidobacteriota bacterium
CTCCGTTGCCATGGGTGGGCAGGCCCTCCGCCGTAGGGGCGAGGCGGTGCCTCGCCCCTACAGGCGGAACCCCGCCTCACGGCTGACGCATACGTCCCGGCTTGAGCCCCGAAGGGGCGATCTAACGAAGCCCAGGCTGAAGGCCCATAGGCGTTAACCTAGGCATTTCTGAGGGGTCCCGAAGGGACCCAAGATCATTAGCCGTAGGTGAAACCTACGGAAACTGCCGGGCACGAGATTCAGCCAACCCCGCAGGGGTTGAATTCGACCCCTTCAGGGTCGGGGCAAGCACAAGGAAAGGGCCATTTCTCCGTAGGTTTCACCTACGGCTAATGATATTAATGCCCTTCGGGCATTCAATCCGTACAACCTCCGCTTAGGTTAACGCCTATGGGCCTTCAGCCTGGGCTCCGTTAGATCGCCCCTTTGGGGCTCAGCAGCCGACCTGCGCGCAACCGTCTGCGCGGTGAGGCGCCACGGCAAGGGACTCAGGTGAAATGCACGAGCTGTAGGGGGACGGCTTGCCGTCCCCCTGATCGCGCGACTTGCTGGGACTTGATAAGGACGGTTCGCGAACCGCCCCGGCCGAGGCTGGCGCTGTAGGGGCGAGGCGGTGCCTCGCCCCTACCGGCGAAACGCCGCCTGGGTTTCTAATTACTCGGGGCGACGGGCGCCAGGGCGAGGCACCGCCTCGCCCCTACAGGCGAAACACCGCCGCGAAGGCCGGCGCAGGGCGAAGCCCTGCGTTGCGTGGAGCCGGAATGAACAGAGACCGCAGAGCTGCGTTCTGCGCCAGCGAGCGGCACAAACTATGTGCTCAATCCGCATCCCCAACGCTGAGCACGTCCACGTCCACCGTCACGTCCGCGTCGTCGTCGCCTGCGTTGGTCACGACCAACAGATAGGTTCCGGTCTCTGGAGCCTGGAAGGTAAAAGTCTTCTCCCTTATATCATCTGCGTCCATGTATACATCTATGTCTTTTCGCTTGCACCACCGCTCGTAATCTTCCGGGTCGCAAATCATGATACCCACATATGCGGTGGCTGAAACCGAGACATTTAGTTCGTCTCCTTTATCTAGCTCGAAATCATAGGGAATTTCTTCTTCACGGCGTAGCAACAACGTCTCATAGAGAACGGGAACCGGGTCATCGGGCTCGTCTTCGTCCTCGTCCTCAATCGGATTGGCAGCGCATGTTTGCTCCCATTTACGCTTATGCGCGCTGACTTCCGCCTTCGTGTAACGCCGCCCCAACCCCTCATCCCCCGTGACGTGGCTGTGACATTCGAGGCAGAGTGGGGCCAAGTTCCCGTCAGCATTGTTGCTAGTGTCGCCGTCGATGTGGTGGATATGTAAGTGCTTCCGTTCGTGGCATATGCAGCAAGCTCGCTGATTTGCCACAAGCAACCGTACGACCGTGGGCTCGGGCGGTGCGACGCGGTGTTTCATGGGGCTTCGATCACCTTCCTTTCTTCGTCTGTGATGGCGTAAAGGTCGTAAACCAGATTGTCAATTTCGCCGTCGGTGGCGGCGATTTCACGGTCGACGCGTTCAACTTGCGAGGGGGCGAGCTTGGCGGAGTGCTTTTGTTTGTTCAATTCCAGCATCCGGTCAACGAGCTTCACCATCTCGTCGTGCCGGGCCTTGTCGGCAACGTCGGGGAAGTTGATGGGGCGGATGGGGAGTTGTTCGATGTATTGCTTGTTCGCCGCAAAGTAGCCGCCGTGAAAACTGGTCGTGACCTGTCTCAAATACCAATCGAGCAGGGCGCTGTTGAGAACTCCGGTGACATATTTCATGGAGCCGCGCGCTTCGTCGGTCACAACGCCAAATCCCCCGGTAGTCACATTAACGAAATAGTTGTCGGCGTCATCGTAACATGCAGCTAGACGGGTGATCATGTATGGCAGCATGATCTTTGGCTGCTCCCATCTTTCTAGATTCTTGGGATACAGTTGATACCAGCCGGAGGATTTGAACTTCTCGTGCTCGCGGCTTGATAGCAGAGCCTTGTTAGCCGAGAGGTAGTCCCACGCCTTTGGATGCTCATCCTTCATCTGCTTCTCGGGAATCAAGAATGCTTTGCGATCGGTAATTCTGTATGGGAAAAGAACCAATGCCGTTGGTTCGGCCCAATACCTGCCAATTTCTCCACTTCTGATCACCGGCTTTAACAGTGCCGATTCAAGGATCACAGGTCTGTTTAATTCCTTTGAATAGACCCGAGTTGTTTGTTGCCGTCCTCTTTGGCATTCTTTGAACAGAAATACAGTGTCAGCGCTCGTTTGGAGTCCAACAAAGATTTCGGAAATGTCGCCGAGTTTAAATTGCATTTTGCTGAGCCTGTCAAACAGATTCCCGCCTTGACCGATAGCGAAATTCCACTGAGTGGCGGTGATTTTGGCAGCGGGAATATTGCCTTGGATGGCTTGGCCTGTCGCGCGCCACGCCTCCAGGTCAGTTACCTTTTCAATGTTCAACTGCTTGGACCCGGCTCTAGCGAGGAACAACAAACATGTATACGTCGTGACCCCCTCAAAGACCTGCTGATCGCCAAAGTGGATAACTCGAGAGAGATTCTTTTCCCCTGAAACTAGCTTGCGAAGAGGCTCGCCATATTGGGCGTTGAAGAACTTGTGCGGGCAGATGAAGCCGAGCTTCCCTTTTTGGTTAAGAAGGCCCAGCCCTTTTTCAATGAACACCACATAAATATCATAGTTGCCGGAACTCGCGGCCTTGTAGTGCTGTTTGTAGAACTCGACCTCGACAGGCGCCCATTCCTTCATCGCTTGGATACGGATATACGGCGGATTCCCAATCACGCAGTCAAACCCGCCCGAGCGCATGACTTGGCCGATGGAGGGCAGGGCGTTCCGGAGAGGGACGGTGTCCCCTTGCTGTAGCGGCGGTCTACGACCGCCGGTTGTTCTCAGACAAAGATCGGCGGTCATAGACCGCCGCTACAGGGGGGACAAAATTCCAATCGAAGGCGTTGATGCGGTCGCGTTCATCTTCCGCAAACAACATGCCCTGGTCATAAATATCCGGGCCGATCAGGGAATTGCCGCACATGATGTTGTATTTCAGTTCCGGCAGGATATGTTGTTTGGGCGGCAACTGTGATTTCTCGCCCTCCAGCGCCTTGAGGTACAGGCTCATCATGGTGATCTCGACGGCCTGCGGGTCGATATCCACGCCGAACAGGTTATTGCGCAGAATCCTGGCCTTGCGATAGACGGAGAGGCGCTTCGCGCCATCGGGGTCGGTGTGGACTTCGCGCATGAAATCGAGCGACGGGTGCGCGTGCCGCACTTCCTGCTCGGGATGGGCGAGATACCACTTGACGTGGTAATCAATCAGGTATTGGAACGCGCCAATCAGGAACGAACCGGAACCGCAGGCCGGGTCGAGAATGCGAATCTTCTCAATCTGCTTGGGCGATTTGCCCTCAATGGCCTTGCCCACGGTCTCGCGCACGATGTAATCCACGATATAGCGCGGCGTGTAATAGACTCCGCCCGCCTTGCGCACCTCCGGCTTTTCTTCCACCTTCACTTGCTTGGGCGTGAGGCGGATGGTGTTCCCAAGGTAGCGCTCGTAAATCGAGCCCAGCAGTTCGACGCCGATCACGTCAAACCGGTAGGGGCTTTCGGGCGGATACAGCCGCTTGATGATGCGCGCCAGCAGCTCGGAATCAATCTTGATGGTCTCGGAAAGATGCGGCTTGAAGATTTCGCCGTTGAAGTCCTCATTCACTTTGTGGAAAAGGTCATTCAGCCAGTCGAAAATGTGGAACTTGCCGCCGTGAATCTCCCAGTCTTCCAAGACCCTTCGCAACTGGCCGTACTCAAGCACCTTGCGGTCTTCCGCGATGCGGATGAAGACAATCCGGTCGAGCAACCGCTGCACCACTTCGTTCAACTGCCGGGCGGTGAGTTCGGGATTGTTCTTGTGAATGTTCTTGGCGAGTTCTTCCCGCCAGCCCGTCATCTCATCCAGGAAGACGTCATCAACCTGCTTTCGCAGCCGTGGCGCCCGGCGGATTTTCGGGAGCAATGCCTCCAGTGAACCCGCCGCCACACGCTCGCGGGAGAATTCCCAGAGCTTTTCCGCATTCGCCGGGTAATCGGAGTAACGCAGGCTGAGCAGCAGGCCTTCGTCAGGACGCTTGGGGTCGGGCTGGGCGGAGGCGTCGTAGAAGCGGAATTCCTCGAAGTTCGTCAGGATGACGAAGTAAACGCTCTTGGTGTTCCAGACGTAACCCTTGGCTTGCAAAATGTGGCGGGGGGTGTCGAGCGGCTCGGAAGGCGCTTTGGCTTCCACGTAAAACTTGGTCTGCCCGCCGATACGGAAGTTGTAGTCGGGGCGCCCGGTGGCTTCCATGTCGCCTCTTTCCACCAGCACTTCCCGGTCGTGATGCAACAGGCCAGCCTCGTTCTCCACATCCCATCCCAGACGCCTTGAAAAACGGCGTGATGAGGTCCATGCGCGCCTGGGCCTCAAGATAATCCTTGGAAGAATAGTGCTGCTGGTCGGCTTCAAACTTCCGAATGAGCTTTTCAAGGTCCGCGTGAAATGTGGCAATGGACACTGGCAAGGGTCGGCTCCTGGTGTTGAACTAGATTTGAGCCAAGAGTCTAATCCCGCCCGCTGATTGATTCAAGAGGAGTGGGTTGCAAGGGATTCGCGGGCTGTCGCAGACCCCTGCCTCTTGGAGTCTGCGATGTCCCGAAGGGACAGGTCTGTGCTGCCCGTTCAGTCCAGTCGATCCATGCGAAGCACGGACACGTCATGCAAGTAGTAACACCGCCAGCTTGACCACGGCCAATCCCCAGGCGAACTCACCAGCCCGCGCAATCCTGCCGGGTGGATCACCCAATTGTTCCTGCTTTTCACGAACCTCGCGAATTTGCGAGGAATTCGCGCCTCTCCTGAGCGTGGGTTGGGTGTCTTCAAGACCTTACGATTGGCATTCGTGTTGCGTTGGCAAAGTAGAGGTTCTGCCATGACTGACTTGGGTAAGGTGCTGGTTTTTTTCGGGGCGACCCTGCTGGTTCTGGGACTATTGTTCGTGGCGATTGGCCAGATCCACCTGCCGCTGGGAGAGTTACCGGGGGACATTATTTATCGCGGCAAGAACGGGACGTTCTATTTCCCCGTGACCACTTGCGTTCTGCTGAGCGTGGTGCTCTCCGGGGTGTTTTATCTGATAAACCGCTTGAGCCGCTAGCTGGATCCGCTCGTTTCCTTAGCACGGCCAATTCTGCTGATCGGGCTCGTGGAGTTGATCAAGCGAATCGAGCCGAGGTCCGCACTGAAGGCAAAGACAGCCCCGCCTCAGCCTCGAACGCTCACACCGGCATGATTAAGCCCGAGGAGGCTTTGGAATCGTTCCTGGGGGAAATACGTTGCGATCGACCACCCGTTTGAGTTTCCGTTCCCGCCGTTGATTACCCTGCTTAATCTTCGTGGCGAGTTGTTCTGACTCCCTGAACCTTTCCGCTTCGTTCGCTTTGAGTCGCTCTTTGATCTCTCGATCTTTACCCGTATTTGCGATATCCGCCATGGTTCACCGAAGCCCTTTCACGCTTTGCAGCAGTCACTCACGCATTGACCTACGTGCATCTTCGTCTCCGAAAAGGACCAGAGGGTGAAAAAAGCAAGCGCGATCACGACGGCCAAGTAATTCCTCAGGCTTGGGCGCGGTATCGGGTGTAGGGACGCATGGCCACGCGCCCCAACCACTGGGACACGTTTCGCTGATTTTGCGAACTTCGCGAATTCGTGAAAAGTCCGCGACTCTGGGATGCGGGAAATTAAGCGTTTTGAGCAAATTACGAATGGCACGTGCCTTGCCTGAACAAAGATCAGGAAAGGAGAATCCGTATGGAAAAACAGTCAGCAATAACGCAGCGGGAGAAGGAAGCCGTTTCTGTCAAATCACTTCCAGGCAGCGATCTGTTAGAGCGCGTCCGGGAATTATCCAATGCCATTGCACACCGCGCCTTCGAGCTCTTTGATGGCCGCGGGCGTGCCGATGGACACGACCTTGAGGATTGGTTCCGGGCGGAGTCAGAGTTCCTACATCCAGTTCACGTCGACCTCGCCGAGTCGGCCGATGCCTTCACGGTTCACGCCGAGGTGCCGGGTTTCAGTGCCAAAGAACTTGAGGTTGGCGTGGAACTGCATCGTCTCACCATTAGCGGCAAGCGTGAGAGCAGCGAAGGGCACACAGGCGAGAAGGCGATCTACAGGGAACAATGCTCGAACCAAATCTACCGGGCGATTGACTTGCCGGCTGAAGTTGACACGTCGAAGGTCACGGCCACGCTCAAGAATGGAGTGCTTGAGCTTTCGATGCCGAAGGCCGCCAAAGCAATGAAGATCCAGATCGCAGAAAAGGCCGCCTGACGTGTAGCGGCAGTCCTTTTGATTGTGCCGGATAGCTGGAAAGATTGTCTCAAGAGATGTCCTGCGTCGCCCGATGCGTCGGGGAGGCTGGCGCAGGTCTGTGTGGGACCACCACAATAAAAGTCCACAGAAACCACGCAAAATCTGCGCCAGCCTCATAGGTAATGCAAGTGCTGTATCTAGCAAACAAAAAGGAGAAGAGCCATGAAGACTGACAGGGAAATTCAGTTGGATGTTCTTGATGAACTCCGGTGGGAGCCGAGCGTCAACGCCGCAGAGATCGGGATCACGGTGAAGGATGGCATAGTGACACTTGAAGGTACGGTGGATAGCTTCGCCGAAAAATGGGCCGCCGAAAAGGCTGCAAAAAGAGTGCCGAGCGTTAAAGGACTTGCCGTCGAACTGGAAGTTAATTTGCCCGGCTTTAGCGAGCGGAGTGACGCGGATATCGCCCGGGCCGCAGAGACTGCCTTGGACTGGGACATTTCAGTGCCCAGCGACCGGATTAAGGTGACCGTCGAGAAGGGCTTCCTCAAACTGGAAGGAGAGGTGGATTGGAAGTTCCAAAAGTCGGCTGCCGAGCAGGAGGTGCAGCATCTTACGGGGGTCAAGGGCGTGTGGAACCACATCACCATCAAACCGAAAGTGGCGCCGACCGACGTGAAGGAAAAAATCGAAGCCGCCCTTAGGCGTAATGCTATTTTGGATGCGCAACGGATCAAGGTACAGGCTGAGGGGGGCAAGGTCACCCTAACCGGCAGCGTGAGGTCCTGGGCTGAGTTGGACGAAGCTGTGGACGCTGCCTGGGCCGCGCCCGGGGTCAGTGAAGTCAAGGACCTTCTTACGGTCTCGTACTGATCCTGGACAGCTTCAGGCGCCACATGCTAAGTGTAGGGACAAAGCGGGTCGGGGCTAGGTTTTCCAGGTCAAACCGACTCGCTCTGTCCGGACTGCAGGAAAAAAGGCGCGCCCAACGGATCGTAGGTGACCAGCAGAGTTGGCAGAACCTGCGTACGGAAACAGTAGCGGAGTTCAGGGCCTACGTCGTCGAGCGGAATACCTGCAGCTCCGCTAACACGCTTCAACGCGCTCCGCGCCATTTCCGCGTATGCGGCGACCCCGGGCAGCAGCCCAAAATTCGTCACTGGGGATAATTCCTAGCGTCGCGGGCATCGCGTTGCTGCTGCCCGGTGTCGCTGCAGCCGTGGAGGTTTTCGTGACGGGCCCCCGGGCAGCCTTTGCGAAACTTCAGCCACGTCCTAATCCGAACCGTGCGCTTCTTGGTTCGCTACCGGAGCCACTTGCGCATCCGGCGCATGTAAACCTGTGTCCCGCGGTCGAACTTGAAGTCAATTTGGTACATGCACTGCTGAATGAGGAATATCCCCCTGCATGGATGGCCAACAAATTCTCTTGGGCGGTGGGGTTCGCAATCCCGTTTGAGTCGAATCCTGCGCCCGAATCCTTAAAGATAATAAGTAGATCATGGTTCTGGTTCACGCCCACGGAGATCTCTACCGTTTTCTCTGGGTTGGACTCGTTCCCGTGGATAATGGCGTTGGCAAGCGCCTCGCGCACCGCCAGGCAGATGCCCTCAACGTCGCCCCAACAAGTGGTCCCGTCTATCGCCTGGGCGAACTCCACCACAGCACCATCTAGAACTCTCAGGTCCGAAGGGATCGACTTCTCAAAGATAGGCAACAGCTTCTGCGTTCGAGAGCCAGCGATATCCAGAGTTCGATTTGGAACTGTCGGCTCGATGAGGTCAGGCGTCATCGTGTCCCTCCGACTTCGAAGGCAACAGAGCAGTCTCGACTTCCCAGATCCTGTGAACAAGACGGGCAAGTGAGGTGCCATCCTCGCGGTTGCGGGCGCGATTCGAGCTCGGCCTGGCAGAGCGGAGAGGCGGTGGGCGCCGGGCCACCCTATTCGCGGGCATCGTCAGACTGTGCCGCTCAGTCCCAAAGGGAGAATCGCAGTTCACCGCGGGTGCTTACCCTTGGTCCTGATCCCCGTTGGCTGGCACACTTCGGTGATTACCACGATTGGCAGGTGCAGGAGGAGTGATAATAGAAACGGCCGCCAAGCTGAAGTTGTTGCGAGATCAACGGCCCTGGCGATGGCAATCGGTAGGCTGATTCTGTAGGACCGCACGACCAACCAGCGTTTCAAGGGAAAGACAGTCCCTGATGGCGCCGGAGTCGCCTGCCTATCAGCCCAAGCTTCACATCGTCGGAGGTCAACCCATGCATCGTCCGACGATTTGTCGAAGTAGATTGCGACGCAAACGGTCTCCGAAGCGCTGGCTCCGGTGTCAAAACGCGATGATCCCTTGTTTGAACCCGATGTGGACTGCACGTGTGCGACCTTTCGCGTCCAATTCGGACGGGATGCTTTTGAAGTATGCTCTCACCGTCTCCTCCGCGATACCATCTGCGCGGCCCTCGCAAAACACGAACTAAGCGCATGCATAGGCCACGTGGAAAAGTCGCCCCTTTTGACCGAGGCATAAGACATTGCCTGCCTAGAAGGGTGCACACAGGTCGCACACAGGCGCAATGAAGACTAGGATTCGCCGTGGTCCTGGAGGGCCGCTACTGAGGGGGAAGTCAGTGACCTATCTTTTGGTTTTCCCAAAACAGTGAACCTCATTGGGGATGATCCTATCTGCCGGTTCCAGAATGGCCGGCGCATCTTGCCGCCAATAGGACCACGAAGGGCCAGGGTTTCGGCAACCCTCAAAACGTTCAGGCCTTTCCGATTGGAGCCAAGAGACTGGAATTCTACTGATACACCTACTGCACACTACTTCTCTCAAGTCGCGTAACCCTGTCCATCTTCGACACTTATCATCCTCAGAAATCCATCCTGGTCGGGTAGAGGTCAGCCGTCTGTAGGTTATTGATTTGGTAGGCCCGTGGGGACTCGAACCCCAGACCTCTACCGTGTCAAGGTAGCGCTCTAACCGGGCTGAGCTACGGGCCTACGAGTACCCGATCTGCCTGGCACTCATGCTTGGCTAGTAGTCTGGCGTACATTCAGGGATCTCTCTACCTGCCGACGACATCAGGCAAGACGCCAGATTCCGGCCAAAGCACTCATGATATCACGCATGTCCGCGGGGCGGGCTAAATTTCGCCGGCCTTTCGTTGACGGAGATTACAGACTCATTCCAAAATGCCACATCTAAAGCTGGAGGCCCGCCCAACCTTGCGCGTAACGGCCACCCGCCCGTAACAGCTGCTCGTGTGTTCCGGATTCGACGATGCGGCCTTCGTTCATCACGTGAATCGCATCGGCAAACCTCGCCGTGGAGAACCGGTGTGTGATGATGAGAACCGTTCGGCCGGCTGCCAACCCGCGGAAGCGCGCCAGCCAGTCGGCCTCGGCCCACGGATCCATGGCGCTGGTCGGCTCATCGAGAATCAGGACGGGCGCGCGGCGCAGGAAAGCTCGAGCCAAGGCCAGGCGTTGCCATTCACCGACGCTGAGGTCCGCGCCTTCGGCGAACCAGCGGCCTAGCATGCTGTCGAGGCCCTGCGGCAGGCGGGCGATGACGTCCTCTGCGCCCGCGGCGCGCACGGCTGGCTCCAAAGCCTTGGAGGGCGATCTCAGATCGCCGTAGGCGATATTATCGCGCACGGTGTCGTTGTAATGCACGGGTTGCTGGAATAGCACCGTGATGCGGCTGCGTAACTCCTCAATGTCCAGAGCGCGCAAGTCGATGCCATCCAACGAGACGCGGCCTGCTTCCGGATCATAGAACCGGCAGAGCAGCTTAATGAGCGTGCTCTTGCCGGCGCCGTTCGATCCCACCACGGCAACGATTTGGCCGGCGCGAATCTCCAGATCAAAATTCTCCAGCGCCGGCCGCAGGCTCCCCGGATAGCGGAAGCTCACCCCTTCCAGGCGTAAGCTGCCCTGAATTGTGTGGGGTACCGGCAAAGGTTTTGACGGACTGACGACGCGATGTTCGAGCCCCAGAAACTCGTACAGATTCCCCAGAAAAAGCAGGTTGCCATAAAGTTGGCCGAGGTTTTCCAGCAGACCACGCATCAGCCCCAGACCCTGCTGGAAGGCCTGGTAAAACATCGCCACGTCGCCGAGCGTTGCAAGGCCGCGGACCGCCCTCCAGACCATCCACGCCATCACCGCGCCCGTGACGAGCAACCCGAGACTTCCGGCACTGAATTCCGCCAACTCCTGCTGCCGCGCCAGGCTCATCCGCTCGCCGCGCAGGCGACGGCGCAAGGCCTGGAAGGAGGATTGAAAATGCTCCGCAAGGCCGAATAGCCTCACCTCAGAGGCCGTATCGCCCGTAGTGAGCAACCAGTCGTAATACCAGGCGCGGCGTTCCACCGGTGTGGTCTTGCGCCGCCACTGGTTTTGCAGCAGCGCGTACCGCACCGCAACGTACAGCGCCGGCGCGGTGCCGATCAGCAAGGCGGCCGGCAACCACACCCCGAAGGGAATGAGCACTGCCCCCATGGCGATCAGCGTGGTCGCATTCTGCAGCAGGCTGCCCAAACCCTCCACCAGAGCGACAGGGCGATAGGTGGCTTCGCTCCGCGCCCGGTGCAGATGGTCATAGAACTCCGCCGAATCGTAGAACCCCAGGTCCGCCGCTGCGGATTTCCGGTGAATCAGCGAACTGATATGATCCTGGACGAGTTCTGACTGAGCCGTGCGGACATAAGCGGCGGCGCTGCGCAGGATCTGCAAGGCGAGTTGAATGGCCGCCACGAGCGCCACCAGCAGCAGTGTCGGCCGCAAGTGCTCCCAGTCGCCGCCTGCCTGAATTGCCCCCACCATGCTATTCACCAGCCAACGCGTCACGTAGACGGTGGCCACCGGAAGCAACCCCTGGGCTAGAAGCAGTACGCCCCACACGAGCGTCCAGGCGCGGGCGGCGGTCCAGACCAAAGCAAAGGTCTGCGGCAGATAAGGCAACTGCGCCAAAGCCTTGCGCACCCGTGGAAGGAGAAGCTGAAACGTCTGATTCATGGGGAGAACACGCCTCCACCCAGGTAGAGACGCTGATATGTATTAGCAGGCATGAACGGAGTTCGTCAACAGGACCATGGTCCTGGCTCCAGGGTGCTCGGAGGGGACTACCTACTTGTAGGGGGACGGCTTGCCGTCCCCGCATTTCCGTTGGTCAAGACGGGGGTAGGGCAAGCCCTACCCCTACAGCCGCGTCACTCGTTCCGCAAAGCGATCACAGGGTCGATGCGGGCGGCCCTCGAGGAAGGGATCCAGGCCGCAAGCGCCGCCGTCACCAACAACACGGCGGCGGAGACAAGAAGCGAAACCGGATCGCCGGGCGAGACCTCAAACAAAAGCCCGCGAATGGTTCTCGCCAAGGCAAACGAGCCGGCGAGCCCCGCCGCCACTCCGATTCCCGTCCAGAGGCCCGCGTACTTCTGGATCTGCAAGGCAATATCCAGCGGCCGCGCGCCGATAGCCATGCGCACGCCGATTTCCCGCGTCTGCCGGGCCACCAGGAACGACAGGACTCCGTAAAGTCCCACCGCGGCCAGCAGTAGTCCAAGGCCCGCAAACAGGCCCACGAGAGTCGCAACGAAGCGCGGGCGTTCTCTGAATCTGTCGACGCGCTGATTCAGAGTCTCGACCCTGACCGGCGTGGAGGAATCGAGCGCGGCAAACTCCTTTCGGATCCAGCGCGCCAGCGTGTCAGGGTCGAGCGAGGTGCGGAATATCGCCACGCCGCTCAAACCCTGCTCCTGCGTGTTGTGCATGCGAAGCCGGTAATACTCAGGATCGGAGGGTTCGGTCAGCCCGTTGTTCTTGATGTCGGCCGCGACACCTACGACCGTGCACCAATGACCGTTTACCTCCAAGTCGATTTGTTGGCCGAGCGGGCTCTCGTGGCCGAACAATCGGCGGGCCAGAGTGGCGCTCAGGATGAGGGGCGATTCGCCGGAAGCGCGCTCAGCCTCAGTGAAGTCCCGGCCGGCAACAATCGGAATGCCCATGGCGCGGAAGTATCCCGGGGTCACCCAACGAAACTCGACCAACCCTCCGTCCGGGGCCACGGGGGGGTGCCCCGCAATGCGCAGGTTCGAGTAAGGGCGTCCCATCGAGCCGCGTGGAGGTATCGAGTCGCTGAGAGCGAAGAACCCGCCGCCGGGAATGCGCTTCAATCTCCCTTCGAGTTCGTCGAAGAAGCTGAGTTGTACCGCAGTCGGCTGATCCTCCCCGCGAGTTTGATGGGAACGGCGCCGCAAAGTGAACGAGGCAGTGATAACGCTTTGGGGTTGAAATCCCAATGGCTGGTTTTGAAGTTTCCAAAGACTACGAAGCAACAGCGAGGCACCAGCCAGCAAGACCAGGGAAATCGCCACCTGCGCGCTGACCAGCGCCTTGCGAAACAACGTTCGAGCTTTTCCTGTTGTGTGCCAGCCCGCGAGCGCCTCGGCTCGTGACGGCTCGAGGGCGGGCGCCACGCCAAACAACAATGCTGCCCCAAGCGAACCCGCCAACGCGAAGAGCAGGACGCGCAGATCGATCCGGGCATGTTCGAGGCGCAGCATGCCCCCGGGTGCGAGGCCAATGCACAGGCGCAGCAGCACCCAGGCAGTTCCACATCCCGCCGCGCCTCCCAGTAAACCAAAAATCAGGGACTCGGTGAGGGTTTGGCGCATCAGGCGGCCGCGCCCCGCGCCCAGGGCGGCACGCATCGCCAGTTCCTGACGGCGCGCCACAGCGCGCGCCAGCATGAGATTGGCGATGTTGGCGCAAGCCGCCAGCAACAGTGCCAACACGCAGCCCAGCAGCATCCAGGAAGAGAGCTTCACTTCGTGAATCTGCCGGTCGCGGAGCGAACGAACCACCAGGCGAACCTCCGAGCGTAATTCTTTCGGCACGTCCTTGTCCGAAGTGGAATTGAAAATCGGAAGCATGCGGTCGTGCGCCTGCTCGATCGTCATGCCGTCCGGCAAGCGCGCAAAGGTCCGCAAAAAGGAGCTCGAATTTGCTGAGCGCGGCAGGCTGGCATCCAGTCGCGCCGGCAGCATCACATCAATCTCGCCCAGTTGCGGCATTTCGAAGTTCTTGGGCAGGACGCCGATGATGCGCACCGGCTCGTCGTCCACAACGAGGGTTTTGCCCAGAGCTTTCGCGTCGCCTCCAAAAGCACTCTGCCAAAACCCATAGGACAGCAGGCCCACCATCGGGGCGTGCGGCTGATCGTCGTCGGGATCGAATTCCCGGCCGAGTACGGGCGAGATGCCGAACGTCCGGAGAAAATTGCCGGCCACGGCGTAACAATCAATGCGCCTCGGCTCGTCGCCGATCATCGCGTCGCAGCCCACGCCCGGCCGCATGGCGGTGAGAGATTTAAACGGCCCCTGCTGCCAATCGAAATAACTGCTCACGACGTTGAACTCATTGTTATCGACCGGCCCCAGGTAGCCCACCGAAACCAGTTGATTGTCTTTAGGGTAGGGCAAGCGGCGAAACAGCAGGGGATCGACCACGCTGAACACCGCCGTGGATGCGCCGATGCCGAGCGCCAGCGTCGCCAGTACGATCGCCGTAAAGCCGGGGCTCTTGCGCATGCCGCGAAGCGTATAGCGAACGTCCTGCCAGAGGTCCTCGAGCCAGACGAAGGTCCACATCGCACGACAGTCCTCTTCCAGCGAGGCGCGGTTGCCGAAGCGCCTGAGGCTTCGATACCGGGCCTCTTCCGGATCGAGTCCCCCCGCCTTCATCTTCCCTTCGCGCATCGCAAGATGGAAGCGGAGTTCGTCATCCAAGTCGCGATCCAACTGCCGCCGCTTAAAGAGCGCCTTGCCGCGGAGCAAGACATTGGTTAGCCATTGAGACATAGAGGCCTCCTACCATTGGTCCTCGGAAGGGCGGGGCTTTAGCCCCGCCGCCTAGGCGTACACGGTTGGAGGGGCCTTTAGGCCCTGAAACCGGACCGCTTCAGGGGCTAAAGCCCCTTACTTACCTCTCTTGGTCAGCGGCGGGGCTAAAGCCAAATACTGTTCACTTAAGTAAATATGCGGTATACTGCTCTCATTAAAATGAGAGGAGGACCGCACATGGCTCGTACGATCGCAGAACTTCCCAAAGGTACACGCTTGACCGATTACCTCAGTCTGGGCGTCTTGACCACCCGCTTGCCCTTGCGACGGGTGAAAGCGGTGCTGGCGGCGCAGGGCAAGGCCAGCCGGCGGCAGCGTGAATTGCCGGCGCACGTGGTGGTCTACTATGTCATCGCGCTGGCGCTGTTCATGCAAGTATCCTACCGCGAGGTGCTGCGCTGTTTGCTGGAAGGCCTGGCGTGGCTGCTGGGGCCGGAGCAGGCGGTGAAGGTGACCGGCAAGTCGGGGATCTCGCAAGCGCGCACGCGGCTGGGTTGGCAGGTGCTGCGCCAACTGTACGACGAGGTGGTGAAGCCGCTGGCGGTGGAGGCGACACGCGGGGCCTGGTACCGGAGTTGGCGCCTGGTGAGTCTGGACGGCAGCACGCTGGCGGTGGCCGATGAACAAGCCAACCGGCAAGACTTCGGTCATCCCCGGAACCAGCGGGGCGCTGGGGCCTATCCGCAGATTCGTTTCGTGGCGCTGGTGGAGAATGGCACGCACGTGTTGTTCGGCGCCCAACTGGGAGGCTATGGCACGGGCGAAAACACCCTGGCGGAAGCGGTGGTGGAGCGTTTGCAGCCGGGCATGCTGTGCCTGGGCGACCGCGGCTTCTTCAGCTATGACCTGTGGAAGCGCGCCCGTGCCCGCGGCGCCGACTTGCTGTGGCGACTGAAGAAGGACCTGCGCTTCCCCGTGGAACAAGCTCTGCCGGATGGTTCTTATCTCAGCCGCATGCATCCGCCGGCGGGGGCGCCTCCGGCCGCAGACGCCGAGATCCCCGTGCGGGTGATCGAGTACCGGCTGGAAGGGGTGGAGGGGGCCGAGCCCTCCTATCGCTTGCTGACCACGATCCTGGAACCGGGGGTGGCTCCGGCCGAGGAATTGGCGGCGCTTTACCATGAACGTTGGGAGATCGAGGGGGCCTTCGACGAACTGAAGACCCATCTGCGGGGAGCGCAAATCGTCCTGCGCAGCAAGACCCCGGACCTGGTGCGGCAGGAATTCTATGGCCTGCTGTTGGCGCATTTCGCGGTGCGCGGGTTGATGCACGAAGCCGCCCTGCAAGTCGACGAAGACCCGGACCGGCTCTCTTTCCTGCATGCGGTGCGGGTAATTCGACGCAAGTTGCCCCTCTACGGCGCTATTCCCCCCTCGGCGGAGGAAAGCGTTCCATGAGGCGTTGCTGCGGGAAATTCTCGCCGAGCGGGTGGTGTCCAGCCGGGGCCTAAGCCGCCCGCGCGGAGTGCGCCGCCCGCAAAGCAAATTTCCCGTGCGCCGGCGCCGGAGGCTAAGCAAGGACCGGATTGAGATCGAACGATGCATCAGAATAATAACGTGAACAGTATTGGGCTTAAGCCCCGCCCTTCCGCACCTAACGAACAATTCGTTTGCTGAGTCGCCCTTCAACTAATCCAGCTATCAATCCTCGCAAGGCAATCCGTCACGCCGTTCCCATCACACGTGCAATGGCCGCAGACAGGCGGCCCCAGCGCGCGGCTTCTTCCGCCAGTTGTTTCCGGCCCGCTGCGGTAAGCCGGTAGTATTTGGCGCGCCGGTTGTTTTCTGAAATGCCCCATTCCGAATCCAGCCAACCGCGCAACTCGAGGCGGTGCAGGGCCGGGTAGAGCGCGCCCTCTTCCACCCGCAATATCTCGTCGGAGGTCTGCTCAATGAATTCCGCGATGGCGTAACCGTGCAGAGGGCGGTGCTTGAGCGCTTTGAGAATCAGCATGTCCAGGGTGTCGCGCAAAATTTCGCCCGGATTGGATGGCTTCTCTCCCATAAGAACCTAAGGGTAGTGTCCCATGATTTCCGATCGAACGCAAGTGGCTCCGCGCGCCCCCCATCGACCCGCAATGTAGGGGGACGGCTTGCCGTCCCCTGGCTGGATGGATCTCGCACCCTCCGGGGTAGGGCAAGCCCTACCCGTACGCCACGTGGCGGCGTAAAGCCGCCGCTACCCCATTTTGCGGTCGACACCCGGACCGGCGTTCGCTATCCTGTGCGGCAGCCAGGTGACACGATGCGACCCTTTCCGATTGAACGCCGGTGCTTCAGCTTCGTGGCTTGCACACTCCTCATGCTGGGGCGGCTTTGTCCCGCGCCTGCTCAGCAAGTGCGCCTTGAGGATGCCATCCCCGCTGATCCCGGCCCGGATGTTTACCGGCGATTGCCCATGAGTGAGGCGGAACGCAGCGAGCTTCGTGACGCTATGAAGGCGCGAAACTATTCGCGGGCTGAGGCGTTGCTCGCCGCGGAAATCGAACGGCAACCCAAGTCCGCGGAGCTGCTTACCATGGCAGGGGGCGTGTTCTTTCTGGATGGCAAGTATCTGAACTGCGCGGTGGCCATGAAAAAGGCCGAGGCGCTCGCGCCGCTTCGAGCCCGGGACCGGTTCACCTTGGCAATGAGTTACATCATCATGAACCATCGGGATTGGGCGCGGCCGGAACTGGAGAAGCTTGCGGGCCAGGACCCGCGCAGCCCGCTCTACGTCTATTGGCAGGGGCGAATCGACTACGACGCCATGCAGTTCAAAGATGCTGAAGCGCACTTTCAAAAGGCCCTGAACCTGAATCCGAAGTTCATGAAAGCCTATGACAACCTGGGGCTCACCTACGAAGCTCTGGCGCAATACGACGATGCCGTCCGCGTGGATCAGCAGGCGGTGCTGATGAATCGTTCCGATGCGGCGCCGTCGCCGTGGCCTCCCCTGAACCTCGGCACGCTGCTCATCAAACTCGGAAGATTGCCCGAGGCGGAGACGTACCTCGACGAGTCTCTGAAGTATGACGCACGTTTTGCGAAGGCCCACTTCCAGATGGGTGTGCTACTCGAGAAGCAGAAGAAAGACGAACCAGCCTGCAAGGAGCTTCTCGAGGCCGTCCAATACGATCCCTCCTACGCCGAACCTCACTACCTTCTGGGGCGGATTTACACCCGCCAGGGCAACAAGCAAAAGGCCGACACTGAGTGGCAAACCTTCCAGAAGCTGAAGCAAGAAACCCCGAAAGAACAGCCGCATTAAACCCGCGTGTGGGCCGGCTGGCGCGGACTTCGTCTTTTGAAGTCTGCGATCTCGCGGAGCGAGACGCTTGGGGGCGATGGCCGATGCACAACTAAGGTTCGCTGTCGCGAACCTCGCAGACATCAAGAGTCGGATGTCTGCGCCACCCCGGGGCGCCAGGTCTGACGTTGCTATTACCTCCGTAGGTACTTGACAATAAATCTATGCCATGTTAGTCTAGAGTGTGGTCCACGCTCTACCAGGGGGAATCCTTCTCCCCGGCAATCCCATTTCTGTTTCTGAGAGGTTCTATGTCTATTCGCACATCGCCTCAGCTTACTCCTCAACTGCTCGACGCCGCCCGCTCCAACGGCCGGCGGTCGCACGGCCCGCGCACCGCGGCCGGAAAACACAACTCCCGCATGAACGGCGTCAAACACGGCGAGCGTTCCGACCCCGAAAATCACTGCGAAGTGATGCTCGCCCTGGGCGAAGATCCGGCCCGGTTCGAAGCCCTGAAGCAGGAACTCAGTGAGTCCTTCGGCTCGGGCGACGCCTTCCTTGAGAAACAGATCAACGACCTAGCCCGTCTCTACTGGCGGCGCGACCGCCTTGAGCGCTCCCAGACCGGCCTGATGCGGCGGGCCCTGCTGGAGTTGGACGCGCGGCAGCACGCGCGGCGCCTTGAGATCGAGGGGGCCAGCTTCCTGCCTGGCCAGGCCCATAACACCGACCTGACGGCGCCGTCGGACCCGGCGGCGCGGCTGCGCTTGCAGCGGTCGTTGCTGGGCCTCGTTCGCGAGCAGGTGGGGGCGCGGTCTTTCCTGCCCTGGCAGGGGGCGGTGCTGGAAGTCTTTTCCAAAGGGAAGCCCGGCTGGCGGCCGGCGCGGCTCTGCCTGCTGCTGAAGGAGTTCGCCGGCAAGGCAAGAAATCTAGCGAAGGAGAAGGCGCGCCAGGAGCGGGACGCTGCGATGCTGGCGGCCGCCGCATTGTGGGGTCAGGTAGGGCCGGAAGGTACGAGCGGGGAATCGCCGGCAGCGGCGGATTCTGTAGCGCACAGTCCCTGCAGTGGGGACTCTGCGGTTCTGCCCCTGCCGGAGCCATCGCCCGCTCCGGCCGAGCCCGGCGCGGACCCGCTGGAGGAACTCCAGTATCGGGAACTTCTGGCTCTGCTCGAGGTCGAGATCGCCCACGCGGAGCGGGAATTCGAGTACGAGGAAAAGATGAATGAGGAGCGAGTGGCGATCGAGCGCGATGCCTGCCTGGCTCCGTCCGGCGAGGAGTGGAAGCTGATGCTGCGCCGGGAAGAAACCCTGGACCGCTCCATCGACCGCAAGATCAAGCTGCTGCTCAGCCTGCGCAAGAACGTAGGGGCACCCCTTGTGGGTGCCCGGGCCGACGACGAGGGCGGCCACAAGGGTCGCCCCTACGGCGAGCCCGACGCAAGTCGCACAGGCACTCCTGCCTGTGCCGGCGAAGGCATTGCAGGGAGCAGGGAGACAGGCAAGCGTGCCTGTCCCACTCCGAAAAAAATCGACGAACGAACCGGGAATGTTGATGAAAACAAAGGACAGTCGTGGAACACGGCGGGAACTGGCCGGCAAGAAGCAGGCGAGACGGCAACCGGGCCAGGCGACAAAGTGACGAGCTGAGAGAGGAGAACATCTTTCCTTTTGCTTGTTTTCCCTGTACTTCTTTTCGCTTGACATGCTCCAGTTTGTATGCTCAGAATCGGCGTGTTTGGGTAGTCGTGTCCAATAGACAGAAAATTGTTCCCGAAGGAAAGCTAAGGACCTCTCCGGCAGTTAGTTGCCAGGACGAAGCGAAACGGAGAGGGACATTCTCCTGCCTCGCCCCTGAGGGCGCCTCGGCGTGCGTCCTAGACGGGCGAGGCGGCTTACTGCGTTAAGCGCAAGGTCAAAAGGGGGAGTTCCATGGAAAAACGGGGCATAGTGGCCTTAGGGCTTTCGTGTTTATTCGCGCTGCTCCTTTCCGGTTCGCTCCAGGGGCAGAGCACCAATGCAACGCTTAGCGGCACGGTGACCGATCCCACAGGTGCAGCCGTCCCGAACGTTCAATTGACCCTTACTTCGGTCGCCACCGGCACGGTAAACAAGACGGCCTCCGGACCTGACGGCCTTTATTCTTTTCCCAATCTGCAAACTGGCATCTACGAACTGAAGGCTGCACGCTTCCGGGTTCAGTGATTATGTGCAGACGGGGATTGAGTTGACCATGAATGCCATGGCGCGTCAGGACGTGAAGCTCCACATCGGCACAGCCGTTCAAACCGTCGAGGTCAAAGCCAACGCCTCGCCCCTCAACACCGACGACGCGCAAGTGAAAGGAAGCGTAACTCCGGATATCCTCAAAGAGTTGCCGCTGGAAGTCTCCGGCACCATCCGCACGGCAGCCAACTTCGCCATCCTGATGCCTGGGGTGAGCACGGGAAGCGGCGGCAACGCTTTCGACGCGCGCATTAACGGCGGTCTGCAATCGGGCGACGAAGCGGTCCTGGACGGGGTGAGCCTGCAAGAAGGACTCATGAGCCAGAGCGGCATGGTTGCCATACAAACGGACTTCCCCACCTCGCCCGACATGGTCGGCGAATTGAGCGTGCTGACCTCGACTTACGAACCAGAGTATGGGTCCAGCCTCTCGGGGCAGATTATCCTGGAAACCAAATCGGGCACCAGTCAATACCATGGAGCCGCGTTCGAGTACCTGCGCAATACGGTGCTCAACGCGCGACAGTTCGGAGTCGACCAGCGGCCTGCCAACCTGCAAAACGAATTTGGCGTAGGTTTCGGCGGGCCAGTGTGGATCCCCCATGTGATCCCGAAGGCCTGGAAAACGTTCTTCTACCTGAACCTGGAGGGCTACCGCACCGGCGGCGCGCTGGAGCGTCCCATCCTGAGCGTGCCGACGTTGCAGGAACGAGCGGGCGACTTCAGCGACTGGGTGGACTCGAACGGCAACTTGATTCCAGTTTACGATCCGGACACGCTGCGCGCGAATCCCAACTTCAACCCCAACGAAGACGTGGGAGCCAACAACCTTCCCTTCCTCCGCGATCAGTTCATGGGCTGCGGCGGCAATTCTCCCAATGTGATCTGCGCCTCCGACCCAAGGCTGGCCAATTCGCTGGCGCCGGCCTGGTTCAAGTACCTGCCTTCCCCGAATCGGTCGGGAATCCTCAATAACTACGTGGTGCCGAAACCCCGCCCCGAGGAATTGCTTTTCCACACCAATTACCTCGACCTGCGGCTGGATCAATACATCCGCAATTCCGACCACATCTCGGCCTCGATTTACTATCAAGGCGCACATGCGAATTCACTCTCCACTCTGCCGGTCCAGATCAGCAACGAGAACGATGCGGCGCCCGAATACGCCTTCGTCGATCGCATGAACTGGGACCATACCTTCTCACCCACTCTGCTCAGCCACGTGGCCATCGGATACCATAACCGCATGGAAGGCTATGGTTCCCTTGACGCGAAGTACGCAAGCTCGTTTCCGCAAATCCCCGGCGTCGCTAATCACGACTTTCCCCCCGTGCTGAATCTCGGCCTGATTACCTTGGGAGATAATTATGGGGGTCCAAATATCAAGAATGTCACGGCCCGGCCGGACTTCACCGGCAACGACTTGATAACCTGGGTCAGGAACAAGCACACCATCAAGTTCGGAGGAGAGTATCGCTGGCTGGCTGAGAACAACCGGGGCAATTACAACAGCTTTGCTTCGCCCGCCGGAAATTTCTCCTTCAGCTCCGGGGAGACGGGCCTGGCAGGCATGATTAGCGGAAGCCCCATCGCGAGCTTTCTGCTGGGTCAAGTGGACTACGGGTCTGCCACTTTCTTCTCCGTGGCTTCCAATTATCCGCGCGCCGCAGCCTACATTCTGCACCTGGGCGACACCTGGAAAGCCACCAAGAAGCTGAGCATCAACTACGGGCTGCGTTGGGATACGTACACCCCTGCTCAGGAAAAACACGATGAGCAATCGTTCCTCGACCCGACCCGGCCGAACCCCGACGCGGGGGGATTGCCGGGCAGTCTGGTGTTCGCAGGCACGCGCTGGGGAAGCGCCAGTTTCGGCAGGCGCACACCGGAGTTGGTGTGGAAGAAGGGCTTTGCCCCGCGTCTTGGAATTGCCTACACGGTGACGCCCAAGACCGTGGTTCGAACCGGCTACGGCGTCTTCTACAGCCAGATGTTCTATCCCGGCTGGGGTGGCGGCATCGCTCAGGATGGCTTCTTTGCCACTCCCGCCTTCGGGGACTCGAATGACGGACTGAGCCCGGCCTTCCTGCTTCAGAACGGGCTGCCCCAGAACTTCACCCGCCCGCCCTTCATTGATCCGGGCTATCTGAACGGCCAAAACGGACCCCTCTACCGTCCCTTTGACTCCAATCGCCGGCCGTATGCCCAGCAGTGGAATTTCACCATCGAGCGCCAACTTACCAACAATTCCTACTTCAATGTCGCCTACGTCGGGAATAAGGGAACCCGGTTGCCTTCCCAGACGGTCCCGATCAACGCGGTGAATCCGAAGTACCTGTCGATGGGGCAGCAATTGAATGACGAATTCACAAGCGACGCGCCCGTGGATGGCGTGGCTGAGCCGTATCCCGGCTGGTACAATCAAATGCAAGCTTGCGCGCCCAGTGTGGCCCAGGCCTTGGCTTCCTATCCCCAGTATTGCGGCTCGCTCTTCGGACTTACGGAGAATGCAGGGAACTCCACCTATCATGCTTTCCAGGCCAAGGTCGAGAAGCGCTTCTCAAGCGGACTCTGGTTGCTTACCTCGTACACAAATTCCAAAACCCTCGACGACACCGACAACACCCAGGTTACTAATACGGTGGGTTCGGTCCATGGAGTCATCACCCCATTCCAACGGCAACGGAATAAGGCTCTGGCTGTAGATGACACCCCACAGGTGCTCTCGGTGTCGCTCGTCTATGACCTCCCGTTTGGAAAGGAAAAGCGGTGGGGAAAGAACCTGCCCGGATACTTGAACGCATTTGTGGGAGGATGGTCGCTCAGCAGCGTCTTCCGGGCTGCCACCGGGGTTCCCTTCTTTTTCCGGTCTGGCTACTGCAATATTCCGGGCGAGTTTGTGGAGTCTTGCATCCCCGGGGTGCTGCCTGGGGCCAGTCCGTGGGCGCAGGGCAAAAGCAACTTCAACCCCAACCTCCCGCTCTTTAACGAGAACTCTTTCGAGAACTATAACAACTTCAACTTCTACGCCGGAGTGGGCCCACGCGTATCCAACTACCGGGGCTTCGGCTACCATAACCACGACGTGGGATTGATTAAAGACATCAAGCTCAGTGAGCGGGTGACCATGCAACTGCGCGGAGAGTTCTTCAACCTCTGGAACTGGCACACGTTCAACTGCTCAACCCAATGCTTCGGGAGCGGAGCCTTCGATACCGGTGTAGGCGACACACTCTTCGGCCTCTGGAACGGCTCCGTGACCGACCCAAGGAACGTGCAACTTGTAGGACGATTCACTTTCTAACTCGCGGCCGCTTCGACACTTCTCCGGGCGCTGTCCTGCATGACGTGGGGCAGCGCCCTTTTTTGACCCTGTCCTGGGCGAAGCCGCCATCGGTGATAGCTTAGCTAGCTTGCCCTTCGGCCATTCACGGTTCAACCTGTATGGAGCGTAGCAGGTCCTGGGCTCTCCTGGCACGCTCCTGCTTGAGCTGTTCAAACCGCTTGGCCTGCTCGTCCGCCTTGGGACTCTTGGTCCTCTGGTAGAGAACCATGAGATTCAGGTTCGCGAGATAACTTTCGGGGTTCAGTTTCAGGGCTCTCAGCAGAGCTTCCTCAGCCTGGGGATACTGCGCCTGCTTCAGATGAACTAAGCCTAGCTCAGCGTAAGCGTCGGCAAAGTCAGGGTGAACCTTGAGCGCCATTTGCAGTTGGCGAATGGCTTCCGCATAATCCCCCTTTCGATTGGCGATTCTGCCCAGATAGTAGTGGGCACCGGCGGCAGTCTGCGGATTGCTGCTGATGGCGTTCAGATCCTCTTCTGCCTTTGCATTTTCATAGCTGTTGAAATATGCCGAAGCGAGTGCCAGCCGCCCGCGCGGGTCGTGAGGCTTCAGCTCGCAATATTTCTGGAAGTAGGGAATTGATTCGCTCCCATTCCCGCGCTCCATAGCCACCGCGCCCAGAGCGTAGTTGTAATAGGCGTTGCGGGGGTCGAGAGTCACAGCTTTCTTCAGCGACTGGTAGGCCTCCTCCGCCAGACCCTGCTCAATCGAGACTATTCCCCAGAAGAAGTGAATCGATGCGTTGTTCGGCTCGATCTCGCGCGCATGGGCCAGATATCCTAGGGCTCCCGTGTAATCCTTCTGTTCATCGGCTACGCGCGCGAGATTGAGCAGACCGGTAACTGAGACCGGCTGGAGTTGCGCGGCTGCCTCGAGGGTCTGCCGCGCCTCCTCCAGCCTTCCCGCGGTTTTGTACAAGAGCCCCAGGCTTTGTAGAGAATCGAAAGAAGCAAGCTGCCGGACCTTGAGACCTTCCAAGAGTGCGGCGGCGAGCGCGTTGTTCTTCCGATTCGCCAGAATGGGCAGGATACTCGTGACGTCGGCTTCGGCCAGGTCGGCGCTGCCGAGCATTTGCCTGGCCGCGTACTCGGCTTTGTCGTCTTGGCCAAGCCCGGCATTGTCGCCACATTTCACCGAAAGGGCTTGAGCGCGATTCTGCGCTTCAGCAGGAAGCTTGTTGAGGCGGTTGAGTGACGCCGGGTAGAGACCTTTCTGCATTAAGAGTACCGCACTCTGGTAATTTGCCTCGACCTGGTTCGGGGAGAAGCGCAGGAGCGAATCGTAAACACCCAGCGCTTTATCGCGCGCCGCAACGTCTTTCGAGGTGTGTTCCTGGTAGAGGCGGCCCAAATTCAGGTATGCGCCCTCCAAATCCGGCTCGAGCTTGATGGCCTTGCGGAAGTTGGCCTCCGCGGAGGCGAAGTCGCCCTCCTGGGCGTTGATGACCCCTTGAAGATTGTAGAGCCCGGCGCGGTCCGGAGATTCGCGCCATGCCTGCGTCAGCAGTGCTTGAGCGCCGGCGGTGTCTCCCGATTCAAGGAGTTGTTGGATGCGCTGAACGGTCTCCGGCGATTGCGCCGCCAGCCGAGCATTCCCGCTTGTCGTCAGCAGAGCCAGCAGAGCAATTAGCAAAGGGGCTGCCAGGACCTGGCTTGCATCTCGAGATATTCGCTGCTGGCGTTTCAGGTTATGCATGGCGACGCCGCCGGACTTGCACTGCAAATCTTATACCTACGGAAAGGATGCGCAAGCACTTTAAATCCCTTCCAGAGTACCTCTCTTCTTTTCCTTTACGAATTCCAACCTGAGGTGATACGATTTTTCTTCAGGGCATTAACCACAAAAACAAAATAGGGGGAAAACACAAATGAAGGGAAATATCCGCTCTTTGGCGACAACTGTTGTGCTCTGCGCGGGACTGGTGGCGGCATTTGCGAAGCCGGCAGGCGCAACTACTTGGTGCGTGAATCAAGGAGGAACAAATGGGTGCTTCGCGAAGATTGGGTCTGCGGTTGCGGCGGCCATGCCGAATGACACGATCAACGTAGCTCCGGGGACCTACAAAGAAGATGTGATTATCGGCAAGCCGCTCTCGCTGGTCGGCGCGAATTTCCAAAGGACTATCATCAACGCTATTGGCCTTTCCAATGGCGTCTATATCGATGGTATTGATAATCCCGGCTTGAGCAACGTCGTAGTGTCGGGATTTACGGTGGAGAACGCTAACTACGAGGGAATCCTGATCACCAATGCGTCGGGCGTCACGGTCGCGAACAACGCTGTGTTGTACAACGACAAGAGCCTTGAGCCGGCGATTCCTGCCTGCCCCGGCGAGCCGGCATTCGAGACTGGGGAGGATTTTGATTGCGGAGAAGGAATCCATCTTCTGGGCATCGATCATTCCGTTATCGCGAATAACGTGGTGGCCAACAATAGCGGGGGAATTCTCCTAAGTGACGACACAGCCGCGGTCCACGACAACCTGGTCATCGGCAACATCGTTCACGACAATGCGTTCGATTGCGGAATCGTAATGGCATCGCATGCCCCTGCACCAGGGTCAGGTGCTGCGCACAACGGCGTCGTTCACAACACCATTGCCAATAACCAGTCATTCCATAACGGGACTCAGGTACCTGGGGCGGGCGCCGGAGTCGGCCTCTTCTCCGACGGCAGCGGTCCCGGCCTTGTCGCCGGTAACGTGGCGATCAACAATGTTCTCAGAAACAATGGCATCCCCGGCGTAGCGATTCACACCCATGCACCCGGCGATACCTTTGCCGACAACGTCATCGCCGGAAACCAAATCTCAGGTAACGGCGCTGACACCGGCGACACCGCCACTCCCGGTACCACGGGGATCAACATTAACAGCGGGTTCGGCGGCTCACTCATTTCGGGCACCGTGATCTCCCAGAATGTGATCAGCCAAGAGGGTTACGACCTGTTCATCAACACGCCCGCGCAAGTCGATGCGCATCTCAACAGCTTTGTTGGCCACAATGCGGTTGGTGTCGATAACTCCAGCGGAAACGCCGTCAACGTCACGGAAAACTGGTGGGGATGTTTCGGCGGGCCCGGCGTGGACGGTTGCTCAAGCATCGAGGGCTCGGCCCTTTTCAATCCCTGGCTGGTGTTTCCTTTTGGGCTGGGTGGACCGTTCTAAAGTGTGAGGCGGGCGGCGGTAGCGCGGAGGGATCGCGTTAGCTGAGCGGTTGCCCCGCGGCTTCTCGCGTGGCAGGACACGCCGCAGAGGAGGGCAAAACGCGCCTTCCTCTGCGCTACTCTCCCATGACCATTGAGCAACACGGTTTCCGGACGGGCTTGGGCTCCATCAATTCCGCGCGGGTGTAGTCAGGGTCGTAAAGATTCAACTGCCACTTCCCGTCTCGTCCGATCTGGGGTTGTTCGGCATTATACCCTCGGCTCGTCACTTCCTTATAAGCCGCGTGAATGTCCGGAACCCCCAGCGCAAAATGGTGCATGACTCCGAGAGTGCGCGGCGAGGGGTCGCGGACGTTTAGCATATACTCGAGCCAATCGGTTCCGTCGGGTACGCGCATGTCCACCCAATCCACCCGGTCGTCCGTCATTCCGCCATACCAAATCGATTGAAAGCCCAGAATATCCTTGTAGAAGTGGTCCGCAGCCTTCCGGTCACGGACCGTGACCCCCACGTGAATCATGCGCTGTGCGATCCGCGTGTCCGGAAGAAACTTACCAAAATTCCGGCTGTGCAGCGAGCCTTCGACGTACTCGACGAATTCTACGGAGTGTCCGTCCGGATCCTTCACGGCCAAGCTCAGATTACCCGCCACTCCTGGCTTCAGTGTAGCGGGCACTTCCACTCCGTTTGCCGCCAGGTAGTCCCGCAGCGCGCGGATATCCGTGGTTTCGAAAGCAATGTGCGAAAGCCTGTCTTCGGTTGGAGTCTTCAGATCGGGAGTGAGCTCAATATACTGATGATCGTTCACCTTGAAGAAAGTCATGATGAGCTGGCCAGGCGAGCCGGCAAGATCGGCGACGGAAGTCTGTGCCACCTTCACCGAAAAGGGTTCTTGAAATCCCAGGGTGTGTGTGTAGAACTCACGAGCTGCGCTAAGGTTGCTCGTCCTGAGCCCGATGTGTGCGATCCCAACAATGGGCGGGCGATGCGCTGCGGGCTTGCCGGCCTCGACAAGTTCGGGCAACAACACCACACAGGCGAGGGCAACCAATGCCAGAAGCGCCGAGAGTGTTGCCCGGAGGCAAAACTTGACTAGCGACTTTCGAGATCCCGCATCTTCCATCGTCTCCAGCCCTCCCTTGCCCCGCATTTCGTCACCTTAACCAAATTCCCACGCCCGCGCAAACTTTTCTTCGGTCGTGACTACCGGCTGCCGATGCGGCCCACGCTCTCCCCCAAGGGCGAGGGCTGCAAATTCCACTCCGGTTAGAGTCTGCGGAACAAGAGAGTGCCTTGCTCCGCTCCGCGCACTTGGCCTTTGACTTCGGCCTTCTGGCCAAGTCCCGGTATGGTGAGGATCAGGACATTCAGGGAGCCCGCGACGCGCCGCACCAGGCGCGCCTGTGGTATTCCCCCGAGCAGCAATTGGAAATCCTTGATGGCAGCCGTATCTTCCCCTTGCGGCACGAATCGCAATTGGTACGACCCGGCGGCGGTGATCTTCTTCGAGAGATCGACGCTGAAGCTGCGACCCTTCCACTCGCCCACGGCGTCGTCAGCCCAGAGCGGCGCAGGGGCATCCCAGGTTCGAGGTGGTGGTGAGCCCGTATTGAACACCGCCAGGCGCCGGATCGCCGGCTCACCAACGCTCGACGGGATAACGAGCCTTACGGCCTCGAACACGCCCGGGTTGAAAGGCTGGATTCTCTTGTGTCCGATGGACGTTCCCTCTCCCAGCGCCACCCACTTTCCCTGCGCATGGCCTTCCAGCCTGTAGCCTCGAATGCGCTGGCCTGTCAAGCATTCCTCTTGCAGGATCATATGGTCGATGTGCGTTGGGGATGGTAACGGCAAACCTATGACTTCTCCAAAACCGTGTCTCTCCGCGACGCTCCGGCCGAAGCGCCGACGGATTTCATTGCCGAATTCGCCGGCGCGCGCACAATCGGCGTCAGGCAGCAGGCCGCGACGGTCGGCGGGGATGTTAAGAAGCAGTTGCGTGCCGCGGCCCACCGAGCGGTAGTAAATCTCAAGAAGCTGATCGAGCGACAGCACCTTTCGTTCGTTGTGTGTGTTCCAAAACCAATCGGGGCGGCGAATAGAGACATCCGTCTCGAGCGGCAGCCACACGTCGCCCTGCGGATCGCCATGCAGCGCGGTGGCGATGCCCGTCCGGGCGTCGGACTTGGCCACGGCATTCCAGGCCGGGTAGGGAGCGAACCCATCCTCATTCCCAACCCAGCGGATGGTAGCGAAGGGGCCCTGAAAGATCATGGCGTGCGGCGCCCGTTCTTTCAGAATGTCGCCCACCGGTGTCTCGAGCGAACCGTCAAACCAGATCTCCACCATCTCACCGTAGCGTGAAAGCAATTCGGTCAGTTGGCGCCGATAGACCGTGTTGTATGCCGCCTGGAGCTCGGGAGTCTTGCACCGGCCCCCTGTGCCCGCGCCGAACTTGCCGTCCTGAGGAGAAACGTAGACGCCTAGCCCCAGGCCAAACTTGCGGCAGGAGCGGGAAAGTTCGGCCATGACATCGCCCTTTCCCCCGCGCCAGGGCGTGCTGCGGATGCCGTAGTCGGTCGTTTCGGTCTGCCACATACAAAACCCGCCGGCGTGCTTGGCGACGGCTACGATGTACTTTGCTCCCAGGTTTCGGGCGCACTCCGCCCATTGGTCCGTATCGAGTTGCGCCGGGTTGATGGAAGAAAGGGGAGTCGAGAGATTGTCATACTCCTGGTCTTGCCAAGTGTTGGGTGCGAAGTGCACGAACATGCCGATTTCGAGGTCTTGCCAAGCAGCCTGGCCGGCAGTTGGCGCAGCGAGTTTCACACTCGTCCGAGAGGCGAAACGCGGCTGCGCGGCGGCATGCCAAATCGGAATTGCGGCGCTCGCACCGATTACAGAATTGATGAAATCGCGGCGGTTCATGATGGCAGTTATCATACACCTGATCGCGGCGCACGAAGAAAAGCAGATCCTTCGCTCCGCTCAGGATGACATGTCATTCTGAGCGAAGCGAAGAATCTGCATTTGCTAGCGGCTTTGCCGCGCTGTACCACTACCGGGTAACCCTGCGAAACACGACACTCGATTGTCCGTGCTACAATTATCACCCGATAAAGAAGAACTGCCGGGATTTTTCGCCCCGCCTGGCCGGGGCTCAGAATGGCAGAGGTGGGTGGGAAAGAAATAGCGGACGATGAAGCAAATCCTTGTGACCAACGACGATGGAATTCAAGCCCCGGGACTGAAGTATTTGGAAGAAAGTCTGGCAACCGTGGGCGAAGTCATGGTGGTAGCTCCCGACAAGGAGATGAGCGCCTCGAGCCAGGCAATCAGCACGCACACACCGCTGCGGGTTCGCCGGCTTGACGAAAGACATTACGCGGTTTCGGGCACGCCTGCGGATACGGTGATCATCGCACTCTACAACCTCTTACCCCGCAGGCCCGATCTGGTGGTTTCCGGGATTAACCCCGGAGGTAACCTGGGAGAATCGGTCTTCTACTCGGGCACCGTAGCGGCAGCCATGGAGGGTGCTCTGCACGGCGTGCCGTCATTCGCAATGTCCCTGGCAACGCGCAAGCTTCTGGATTTTTCCAGCGCTGCGATCTTCGCCGCTCAACTGGCCGCCAGAGTTCTAGCGGAAGGGTTACCCGAGGGCGTCATGCTGAACGTGAACGTACCGAGGGGCGAAGTGCGCGGCGTGCGTCTCACTCGCCAAAGTCAGAAGATTTCTCAGAACCTGGTGGTGGAAAAGAAAGACCCGCGCGGCCGCCCCTATTACTGGCTTGATGAAACGACAAAACTGGACCAGGTTGAACCGGACTCCGATTATGCGGCGATCCTGGCGCACGAGATTTCCATCACCCCGCTGCACGTGGACCGCACTCATTACCCCAGCCTCAATCACTTGTCCCTCTGGCTGTCGGCCTTGGCGTTGACTCCGGGCCGATAGGACGAAATGTCACAGTGCGACGTTTTCTAAGCGCGACTTGATTCCTTTGACACGAGGGGCCAGGAAGCAATAGAATTTATGGTTCAGAACTCTTCTGCGCAGCATCTAATGGAAAGACGGTGCAACGTCTCGTCTTAGTGTTAGTTGGGTTACAGGTAGGCAGGACTCCGGGTTTCCGGATTGTTGGTGGCAGGGCGTAAGACTCAAATCTTATTGTAAGTCGTTAGCAGGACTGGCGCAGCACGTTCGGGCGTATCCGCCCCAAGGTGCAGCAGGGCGCCTCACAACGCTGTCTCGAAGGACAGCTACTACGAGTGTGGCAGTCAAGAACCGTTCAAAGAATGAGTTTGGCAGGGAAGCGAGTGAGAGCTAGGAGCAGGGCAAACTGAGAGCTTCACTCGCCTCGAAGAGCGTTCGTTGGTGCTTTTTCAATGGCTCAGATTTTTCATCGCAGCACCAATACAATTTCGCGCGTGAGTATCTACGGAGCGGTGTTTATCGCGGCCGCTCTCGGCTACCTTGGGTGGGCCGTCACCGAATCTCCCTATTTCACCGACGTCAACGTTCCCCGGGAACAACCGGTGCCTTTCAGCCACAAGCATCACGTGACGGACGACGGGATCGATTGCCGTTACTGTCACACCTCAGTGGAAAAATCGTCTTTCGCGGGCATTCCCTCGACTCATATCTGCATGAGCTGTCATTCCAGGCTGTGGACGACCAGCCCCATGTTGGAACCGGTGCGTCTGAGTTACCAAACCGACAAGTCCCTCGAGTGGACACGGGTTAACGCGGTTCCCGACTTTGCCTATTTTGACCACAGCATTCATGTCCATAAGGGCGTTGGGTGCACCACGTGTCACGGCCCGATTGGCGAAATGCCACTGACGTGGCGCGCCAACACCCTGTACATGCGGTGGTGCATCGATTGCCACAAACATCCGGAGCGCTTCGTCCGGCGGCGCGACGATGTGTTTAGGGCCGACTATCAACCGCCTCAAGACCAGATCGCCCTGGGGCGGCGATTAGTGAAGGAATACAAGATTAAGGACGCCACGCAACTGACGGATTGCTACACGTGCCATCGTTGAAAAGCGGGACGAGCGGATCAAATGACTAAAGGTAAAGGTCAAATCTCCCAAGATGACGCCAAGAAGCGGTTCTGGCGCGGCTTGGGCGATCTGGTGCAAATTGAGGGCTCTGGGGCGTCGGCCTCGGTTTCGGCCCTCGCTCAACCAGAAGGGCTGCCCCTACAGCAGGAACCTGAGGGCATCGGGCGCCGCGACATTCTCAAGCTGATGGCCGCCTCCGCTGCCTTGGCGGGCCTGAGCGCCTGTACAAAGCTTCCCACCGAGAAGATTGTCCCCTACGCTCAAACCGCGCCCGAGCAATTCATTCCGGGCAAACCGCTTTTCTACGCTACGGCAATGCCTTTTGGCGGCGTGGGCACAGGGCTGCTGGTGGAAAGCCACATGGGCCGCCCAACCAAGGTCGAAGGTAACCCCTCTCACCCGGCCAGTCTTGGCGCCGCCGATATTTTCGCGCAGGCCTCGGTGCTCGGCCTGTACGACCCTGATCGCTCCCAGGTGGCCGTCCGCAACGGCCGCATCGGGAGTTGGAGCGCATTTCTCTCGGCCATGGACGAATTGCGGCTGGGGCTTGCCGGGAACAAGGGCTTGGGATTTCGACTGTTGACGGAGACCGTCAGCTCGCCAACGCTGGCGGACCAGATTCGTTCCCTGCTGGCTCAATTCCCATCCGCCAAATGGCATCAATATGAGCCCTGCGGACGCGACGGCGCGCGCGAAGGCTCGCGCATGGCTTTTGGTGAGTATGTCAACACGGTGTATCGCTTCGACCAGGCGGAGGTGATCCTCTCGCTTGATTCCGATTTTCTCTGTTCGGGCCCCGGCAGCCTGCGCTACGCGCGCGACTTTGCCGACAAGCGGCGGGTTGCCGATGCCCAATCGACGATGAACAGGCTCTATTGCGTCGAGTGCATACCCTCGGCGACAGGCGCCATGGCGGACCATCGCTGGCCCTTGCGCGCTTCTGACGTAGAAGTCTTCGCGCGCGTGGTGGCGGAAGGCTTGGGAGTCAAAGTGCCGGCGGGTGGGCCACCGGCTTTTCCCAACATTCCCGCCGGTTCAATCGCCGCGCTCGTGCGCGATCTTCAGCAACACTCCGGGACCAGTTTGGTTGTGGCAGGCGACCAGCAACCGGCGGTCGTGCACGCCTTGGCGCACGCCATGAATGCTGCACTGGGGAACGCGGGCAGAACTGTCTACTACACTGCCCCCATCGAGGCCAACCCGGTCAATCAAATTGAGTCCTTGCACGAGCTGGTTTCGGACATCGACTCCGGTCAAGTCGACCTCCTCTTAATGCTGGGAGGAAACCCGGTTTTCAACGCTCCGGCCGATTTGAATTTTGGCGACAAGCTCTTGAAGGTCAGGCGGCGGATCTATCTGGGACTTTACGAAGACGAGACTGCGGAACTCTGCCACTGGCATATCCCACAAGCGCATTATCTCGAGTCGTGGAGCGACGTTCGCGCCTTCGACGGTACCGTAAGCATCATTCAACCGCTGATTGCGCCGCTTTACGAAGGCAAGACCGCCCACGAAATGCTGGCGGTGGTCCTGGGCCAGGCCGGCCGGACCCCTCACAGCATCGTGCACGATTATTGGAGCGGCCAGAAGCCCGGTCCGAATTTTGAAGCTGCCTGGGAATCATGGCTCAATGAGGGCGTGGTTGCGGAAAGCGTTGCTTCATCCAAACTGGCGAAACTTGCCCCCGATTTCGAAGAAAGTCTGGCTCAGAGCATCTCCGTCGGCCGCGGCAAAGGCGCGGGACTTGAGCTCGTCTTTCGGCCGGACCCTACAATTTGGGACGGGCAATATGCGAATATCGGCTGGCTTCAGGAGTTGCCCAAGCCGTTTACCAAGCTCACCTGGGATAACGCGGCCATGCTCAGCCTCTCGACCGCATCGGGACTGGGCGTTAAGAACGGTGATGTGGTGAGACTTCGCCTGCGCAGCCGCGAGATTCAGGCTCCCGTCTGGATCGTGCCCGGTCACGCGGATGATTCCGTCACGGTGCATTTGGGCTATGGGCGAAGGCGCGCGGGCAAAGTTGGCAGCGGAATCGGTTTCAATGCCTACGCGATTCGCTCCTCGAGTGCGCCCTGGTTTGGCTCGGGACTCGAGATCGCCAAGACCGGCGACACGTACCGCCTGGTGACCACGCAGCATCATCACATCGTCACTGGCGAACACCAGAAGCAAGAGGAGGAAGAAAGCGTTGCAGCGGCGCGGCGCGACCTCGTCAGGGTCGCCAGCCTCGCAGAGTTTAAGAAGAACCCGGATTTTGCCAAGGACCCGGAAGATCAGACCACCCGCGCCCAGTCTATGTATCCCGGCTACAAGTATGAGGGTTATGCCTGGGGCATGGCGATCGATTTAAACAGTTGCATTGGGTGTAATGCCTGCGTTGTGGCGTGCCAATCTGAGAATAACATTGCTGTGGTCGGCAAGGACCAGGTGGCGCGGGGCCACGAAATGCACTGGATCCGCGTTGACACTTACTTCCGGGGCGCCCTCGAGAATCCTGAGACCTACAACGAGGTCGTGCTCTGCATGCAATGCGAGAACGCTCCCTGCGAAGACGTATGCCCGGTGGGGGCGACGGTCCACAGCCCGGAAGGGCTCAACGACATGGTGTACAACCGCTGCGTGGGCACACGGTATTGCTCGAACAACTGTCCTTACAAGGTGAGGCGCTTCAACTTCCTCCTTTTCCAGGATTGGACAACTCCCAGCCTGAAGGCGATGCGAAACCCGAATGTGAGCGTGCGAAGCCGGGGAGTCATGGAGAAGTGCACTTATTGTGTGCAGCGCATCAATGCAAAGAAAATTGAAACCGAAGAGCAGGACCGCGAGGTGCGGGACGGGGAGATTCTCACGGCCTGCCAGCAAACTTGCCCGACCCAGGCTATTGTTTTCGGCAACATCAACGACCCCAACAGTCGCGTATCCAAGTTGAAAGCGCAATCGACCAATTACGGGCTGTTGACGGACTTGAACACACGGCCGCGGACCACTTACTTGGCAAGGCTTCGTAATCCCAATCCGGAGATCAAGGAGTAAGCATTGAGTCCCGAAAGACCCGAAGACGGCGCAGTCGTGGAAGCTGGGAGCCCGGTTCTGGCGGCCGGCCATTCCTACGGGTCGGTCACGGACAAGATCAGTTCGATCGTCCTCGTGCAGGGCACGAAAAAGGCCTGGTTGGCAGGGTTTGCCATCGCGTTCGCCCTTTTCATGCTCTTCAATTTGGCGGTCTCCTATCTTCTCTATAAGGGCGTGGGCATCTGGGGAATCAACATTCCCATTGCCTGGGGATTCGCCATCGTCAATTTTGTCTGGTGGATAGGAATCGGGCACGCCGGGACGCTGATCTCTGCATTCCTGCTCTTGATGCGTCAGACTTGGCGGCAGTCCATCAATCGCTTCGCGGAAGCGATGACGTTGTTTGCGGTGGCCTGCGCCGGAATGTTCCCGCTCTTGCACATGGGCCGCCCCTGGCTGTTCTACTGGATGCTGCCCTACCCGGACACGATGGGAACATGGCCGCAATTTCGTAGCCCTCTGGTCTGGGACGTCTTCGCAGTGTCCACCTATGCCACCATTTCCCTGCTCTTTTGGTTTGTGGGGCTGATTCCCGACTTGGCCACTCTGCGCGACCGCGCGAAGCAGCGCCTGGCTAAGATTTTTTACGGCATACTGGCCATGGGCTGGCGCGGGTCGGCCGTCCATTGGCGAAATTATGAGATGGCGTCGTTATTGCTCGCCGGGTTGGCCACGCCGCTGGTCGTCTCCGTGCACACGGTCGTGAGCTTTGATTTCACGGTTGCTATCGTCCCTGGCTGGCACAGCACCATCTTCCCGCCCTATTTTGTTGCGGGCGCCATCTATTCGGGGTTCGCCATGGTCGTGACGCTGGCAATTCCCCTTCGCTATTTTTACAAGTTGGAAGACTTCGTCACCCTACGCCATCTCGACAACATGGGGAAGATGTTGCTGGCCACCGGCATGATCGTGGCCTACGGGTACATGATGGAAACGTTCATGGCTTTTTACAGCGGAAATCCTTACGACCGTTACATGATTATGAATCGCATGACCGGCCCTTACGCTCCTGTTTATTGGACTCTCATTGCGTGCAACATTGCCATTCCCCTGACGCTTCTCTGGTCTTCGCGCATCCGCCGCAACGTCCTGGCTCTTTTCCTGATCTCGCTGGTGATCCAGACCGGGATGTGGCTGGAGCGCTTCGTGATCGTCGTGACCAGTTTGCATCGGGACTTCATGCCCTCTGCCTGGGGAATGTACTACCCCACGATATGGGATATTGCAACTTTCATTGGCACCATCGGACTCTTCTTTACCTTGTTCCTGCTCTTCATCCGCTACCTGCCCATGATTTCGATCTTCGAGATGCGGGAACTTGTGCACAAGACTGCGGAGGACTCGAAGTAGGCAGTGGGCAGGTAGGCAGATGGGCAGGTGGCCAAATGGACGAGCAGTTAGGTGGACAGATGCGGAGACAAGGCGGGTGAGAGGCGCGCGCGAAGCAGGGGTTTAACCCTAGCCCCTAGTCCCTAACCCCTAGCCCCTGGTTGGTTATGAAGCGACATGCGATTTACGGCCTGATGGCCGAATTCGAAAACTCGGACGAACTCCTCGTCGCCGCCAAGCGAGCGCGCGAGGCCGGATACCGCCGCATGGACGCGTTCTCTCCATTTCCCGTCGAGGGGTTGGCGGATGAGGTGGGCTTTCATTTTACGCGTGTCCCGCTCATCTGCTTGATCGGAGGATTGATCGGCTGTTCCGGAGGCTTTTTCCTGCAATACTGGCCCAACGTTTTTGGTTATCCCCTGAACATCGGGGGCAAGCCCTATAACAGTTGGCCGAATTTCATCCCGATTACCTTCGAATTGACGATTCTCTGCGCGGGCCTGGCGACGGTATTCGGGATGCTCGCGCTGAATGGCTTGCCCACTCCCTATCATCCGGTCTTCAACGTCCCGGATTTCGAGTTGGCTACGCGGAACCGGTTTTTCTTGTGCATCAAGGCCCGCGACCCGAGATTTGATTTGCAGAAGACGAAGGAATTCCTGGCCACGCTGAAAACCAAAGGGGTTGTAGAAATTGAGTCCTAGCGCCAGTCACGAAATAGCCCTCTCCCTTGGGGAGAGGGTGGCGAGCGTAGCGAGCCGGGTGAGGGGTGGCTTACTTGCATCACTCTCTCCTTGCGCTTCAGGCGACCCCTCACCCGGCCCGCGCCGTCTGATGAAGTCGCCGGTCGCGGCCCACCCTCTCCCCTGGGCAGAGGGCGGTGTTCCACGTGTTGCAGCTCTACGTTTGGCTTGCCTTGCTCTTTGCGGACTTTTTCTCTTCGCCTGCCGGCTGGACATGCACGTGCAGCCGAAGTACAAACCACTCGACCCGAGCAACTTCTTTGGCGACGGCAGGTCCGTGCGGCCGGAAGTTCCTGGCACCGTAGCCCACGGCCAGTTGAGGACCGACGAACTGCTGTATACCGGAAAGGTGAGCGGCGAGCCCGCGGATCTCTTTCCGTTTCCCGTCACGCGCCAGGTTCTTGAGCGGGGCCGTGAGCGCTTCAACATTTACTGTTCGCCCTGTCACGACTACACCGGCAGCGGAAGGGGATTGGTTGTCCAGAGAGGTTTCCCGCCTCCCCCTTCTTATCACATTGACCGATTGGTTAAAGCGCCGGCGGGGCATTTCTTCGATGTCATCACAAACGGCTATGGCGCAATGTATAGCTATGCGGCGCGCGTCGATCCCCAGGACCGTTGGGCGATCGTCGCCTACATTCGAGCGCTGCAGTTGAGCCAGCACGCGGCGCTTGACGATGTCCCGGCGCAAGAGAAAGAGCAATTAACAGGACAGGCTAAATGAGTTCCGAAGAGTCTTTTCAACCCGGTTTCAACCGCTTCCAGAACGCTTCTCTGGCTGTGGGTGCAGTTGCCCTGGCGCTCTGCGCGGCGGGTGCCTACACCAGCCCCACCCAGTTTTTCCGCTCCTATCTGTTGGCGTTCGTGTTCTGGGTGGGTGTGCCGCTTGGATGTTTGGCGATTCTGATGCTGCATCACCTGGTGGGCGGCCGGTGGGGTTTCCCGCTTCGGCGCTGCCTGGAATCGGGGATGCTGAATTTCTACTTAATGGCTATTTTCGCGGTGCCTCTTCTGTTTGGTCTGCGCGCCCTTTACAGTTGGGCGGATCCGGAAAAAGTCAAACTTGACTCGATGCTGCAATACAAGGCGCCGTATTTGAATGTTCGATTCTTCATCGTTCGGACTGCCATCTATTTCGTCGTCTGGATCGTAATGGCCTACTTGCTCAACAAGTGGTCCCGGGAGCAAGACGAGACCGCCAAGCCGGAACTAACACGGCGCCTCCAAAGTTTGAGCGGGCCCGGCCTGGTCATTTTCGGATTGACGGTTACCTATGCCTCCGTCGACTGGGTGATGTCCCTCGAGCCCCACTGGTTCTCGACGATCTACGGAATGATCTTCATGGTCACGGAGGGGTTGGCAGCGATGTCGATTGTGACCGTTGCCGTTATCCTGCTTTCGAGTCACAAGCCCTTCGCGGACCTATTATCCAAGCGGGTCTTGAATGACTACGGGAATCTGCTCCTGACCTTTACCATGCTGTGGGCTTATCTATCTTTCTCCCAATACCTCATCATCTGGTCGGGCAACTTACAGGACGAGATTCCGTGGTACGTCAGCCGGGCCTCGGGAGGATGGGCTTGGGTGGCGCTGGCGCTCGTCGTCTTTCATTTTGCCGTGCCTTTTCTTCTGCTCTTATCGCGCTTTGTCACGCGCCAGATGCGCTGGTTGGGAATCGTCGCTGCAATTCAGATCGTCATGAGCGTAGTGGATATTTTCTGGCTGACGGTGCCGGCCTACGAACGGGCGGGCCCTCAGTTTCACTGGATGGACTGGGTGGCGATTCTAGGTATAGGCGGGATTTGGTTCTGGCGGTTCATGGGGAATCTGAAGAGCCGGCCGTTGCTGCCGCTGCACGATCCCCGCATGGAGGTCGCAGGGGATTAGGCGTAGCTTTGGAGTGCGGCAGCTTGCTGCCGCTTTCAATAAGGCCAGCTTGCTGGCCGTGCGTTCGAGCGGAACTTAGACGGGTGGGCTGCGAGCAAGCTCGCAGGCAGAAAGCGGCAGCAAGCTGCCGCACTCCAAAGCGGCGCACAGAGGACATAGGTCATCATGGATGGAAGCAACGGGCCTACCGAAAAGCCGAAACACGGCCACGAAACGAGCGACGCCAGCATTCGCAATTTGCTGATCTTCGGCGCCGGTCTGGCCGTCGTGATCATTGCCGGTCTTGTCGTCAGTCGCGTGGTGTTTCGTTACTTTGTCGGTCACCAGGGGTTGGGTCCCCCGGCATCGCCATTCGAAAATGTCCGGACGCTTCCGCCCGAACCGCGCTTGCAAGTCACGGCACCAATGGACCTGAAGCAGTACAAGGCGGCGCAGGACGGAATTCTGAATAGCTACGGATGGGTGGATCGGCAGGCGGGCGTTGTGAGGATTCCCATCGAACGGGCGATGGATATTCTACTTCAGCGGGGGTTCCCGGTTCGCACGACGACCCCGGAGAAACAAGGCGCGCCCAAGCCATCGGGGAAGTCTCCCGATACGGGCAAAGCGCTGCCAGGGTGACGACAACTCCAGAGTTAATTTCGTAAGGGCAAGGGTTCCAAAGCAAGAAAGGCAAGGCAATGAACACGCTGACAGGTGTTAAAGGACAGAAAGGAATTCGGACGGAGGTTCAGAGACAAGGACGCGGTTTTACCTGGCGCTGGTGGATGGTCATGCTCCCTGGAGTTCTGGCAGTGGCGCTCGTGCCTGTGTCTTATGCATGGCAGGCGCCCGCGTTGCCACAGGCCGGAACGCCGTCGCCCCTGGGCAATGCGAAGGCTCTTCCGCCACTGCTGCAAGGCATCGGGATCGACCAAAGGCTGAATGAGCAAGTTCCTCTCGACCTGCACTTTCGTGACGAATTCGGCAAAACGGTGAGGCTGGGCGATTACTTCGGCAAGAGACCTGTCATCCTATCGTTGGTTTATTTCGATTGTCCGATGCTGTGCACGGTGGCCGAAAATGGGCTGCTGCACAGTTTGCAGGAAGTCAAGTTCACCGTCGGTCGCGAGTTCGACGTCCTGACCGTCAGCTTTGATCCGCATGATACGGTTGAGCTCGCCGCCGCCAAGAAGGCGGTCTATGTGGGTCTCTACGGCCGCAAGGGAGCCGAAAGCGGCTGGCATTTTCTCACTGGGGACGAAGCTGAGATTCAGCAGCTCACCCATGCCGTGGGTTTTCGATACAGGTACGACCCGCAGGCCAAGCAGTTCGTTCATGCCACCGGGATCATGCTCCTGACGCCTCAAGCCCGAATCGCGCGTTATTTCTACGGAATTTACTATCCCTCGCGCGACCTCCGCCTGGGTTTGGTCGAGGCGTCCGCAAACAAAATCGGCTCGCCGGTGGATGAGGTGCTGTTGTTCTGTTGCCGCTATGATCCCGCCACCGGAAAGTACGGCGTGATCATTTCGCGCATTATGCAGATTTCGGGGCTGATGACAATTCTCTTTATCGGAGGGCTGATCCTGTCGCTCTCCAGGGTCCGTCACGCGGCAAGCGGACTGTGATTTTGGTCCGCTAGACCGATGGTGCGTGAAGAACACTTTTGCTTTTGACTTTCGACTCTCGACTCTTGACTCGCCCGACTTGCACGACGGAAGGTGACTACACGGAATGTGGCAAGGGTTTCCCATACGGCCCGATCAAGCCTCCACCATCGCGCGGGGTGTCGATCATCTTTACTATTTCCTCACTGCGGTCGATTTGTTTTTCACCGCGCTCATCTTTCTGGCCATCTTCTATCTCGCCATCAAATACCGGCGCCGCTCGGCAGAAACCAAGGCGACTCAAATAGAAGGGAGTCTCCCGCTCGAGGTGATCTGGACGGTCATCCCTCTGGGCATTTGCGCGGTCACTTTCGTCTGGGGATCGAGCCTGTTTATCAGGAATTCGCGCCCGCCGGAGGCGTCCACGGAGATCTTCGTCGTGGGAAAGCAGTGGATGTGGAAGCTCCAGCACCCTGAAGGCCCGATGGAGATCAACGAGCTCCACGTGCCTGTCCGGCGTCCCATCAAGTTGACCATGACCTCCGAAGACGTGATTCATAATTTCTATGTGCCCGCCTTCCGGGTTCAAAAAGACGTAGTGCCTGGAATGTACACCAGCATCTGGTTTGAGGCCACCATCACAGGGCGGTTCCACTTCTTCTGCAATCAATATTGCGGCACCAATCACGCCGTCATGGGCGGCTATGTGATCGTCATGTCGCCGGACGACTACGAGCAGTGGCTGAGCGGCGGCATCCGGGGCGAGTCGATGGCCTCTGCGGGCGCCAAACTCTACGAACAACTGGCCTGTATCACCTGCCATGGGACCGGCAAGGGACCACCGTTTGTCAACCTCCTTGGCAGCCAGGTCAAACTCACCGACGGGACCACCGTGACGGCCGACGAAGCCTACATCCGGGAGTCGATACTTTATCCCTCGGCCAAGATCGTAGCTGGATATCAGCCTCTCATGCCGACCTATAAAGGCCAGGTCACGGAGGAACAGATCCTCCAGCTTTTGGCTTACATCAAGTCCCTAGGTTCCGGGGGAGTGAGCCAACCCGGCAAGCCAAACAGCTACCCCCCAAGCTTGGAGGGTGGAGGGCACGGGGCCGGGAACCAAAACGTGGGCGGACAGCAGTCTCCGGCTACCGTTCCCGTTCCGAAAGGGCCATGAGCAGAGCCTCGTCGGGGCTTTCGACTTCGGCCTTTTCGAGGCCAGGCGCAGGGACGAAGAAAGGGAAGGTAATCACGAAATGGGAACGGCGGTTGTTGAACCCGGTATCGAATCGCGCGTCCATTATTTGAACGCCAGCTATGGCATCAAGTCATGGTTATTGACCACGGACCACAAACGCATCGCGGTGCTCTACCTCGCCTCGATTACCTTCTTCTTCTTTATCGGCGGGGCGGCGGCGGTGTTGATGCGCTTGAATCTGATATCACCTCAAGGCGCATTGCTCGAGCCGGCAACCTACAACAAACTCTTCAGCATGCACGGGATCATCATGGTCTTCTTCTTTTTGATCCCCTCCATTCCCGCGGTGCTGGGAAATTTCCTTGTCCCCCTGATGATTGGGGCGCGCGACCTGGCTTTCCCTCGCCTCAATCTTCTGAGCTGGTATGTTTTCATGGTGGGCGGGTTGTTCACTCTTTATGCGGTGATTGCCGGGGGAGTGGACACCGGCTGGACTTTCTACACACCGTTGAGCACCACGTACGCCAATACCAACGTGATTTCAGCGGCCCTGGGAGTGTTCATCACCGGCTTTTCTTCGATTTTGACCGGGCTGAACTTCGTGGTCACCATTCACAAGATGCGCGCCCCCGGCCTGACTTGGTTCAGATTGCCGCTCTTTCTCTGGGCTATCTACGCCACCAGCATTATCCAGATTCTGGGCACCCCCGTCCTTGCGATCACCATCACGCTTGTGGCGCTTGAAAGAGTCTTCCACGTGGGAGTCTTCGACCCCGCGGTGGGCGGCGACCCCATCCTCTTCCAACACCTCTTCTGGTTCTATTCCCATCCTGCGGTTTACATCATGATCTTGCCTTCGATGGGAGTGATTAGTGAACTCGTCACAGCTTTTTCAAAGAAGCGGATTTTCGGTTACAGCTTCATCGCCTTCTCCAGCGTGGCCATCGCAGTGATTTCATTCCTGGTTTGGGGACACCACATGTTCGTCGCCGGACAATCCATCTATGCCGGGATTGTCTTTTCGGTGCTGAGCTTCCTGGTTGCCATTCCCTCCGCCGTCAAGGTTTTCAATTGGACCGCCACGCTTTACAAAGGGTCGGTCTCCTACCAGGCGCCCATGCTTTACGCGCTGGGCTTCATCGGCCTCTTCACCATGGGCGGGCTTGACCGGCCTGTTCCTGGCCACGCTGGCCATTGACGCGCATGTCCACGGCACCTATTTCGTGGTGGGCCACTTCCACTACATCATGGTGGGCGGGGCGGTGATGGGTTACCTGGGCGGTATCCATTACTGGTGGCCCAAGATCTCCGGAAGGATGTACCCGGATGGTTGGGCGCGATTGTCGGCGGCGATCATTTTCATTGGCTTCAATCTGACCTTCTTTCCTCAGTACATGCTTGGCTACCTGGGAATGCCGCGCCGCTACGCAGTGTACGCGCCGGAGTTCCAAGTGCTGAATGTCATGTCATCCGCGGGCGCGTCGATCCTGGGCGTGGGCTACCTGATCCCCTTGGTTTACATGGTTTGGTCGATGCGATATGGCCCGGTGGCGGGGCCGAATCCGTGGGGCGCTAAGGGCCTGGAATGGCAAACGCCGTCTCCGCCTCCCACCGAGAACTTCGAGGAAACCCCCAAAGTGACGGAAGAAGCGTACGCGTACGGAACGGAGGAGACTTAAGTTGCAAAGCAGCACCGCACTGGCGGAACAATTCGACGACCTGGAGCAGCAGCACGAATCTTCGAGCTTCGGCATGTGGGTCTTCCTGGCTACGGAGGTCATGTTCTTCGGCGGCTTGTTCACCGCATATGTCATTTACCGGAATTTCTATCTGTCAGCCTTTGAGGCCGGCAGCCGGCTGCTCAACGTCAAGATTGGGGCCGCCAATACTGCCGTCTTGTTGTGCAGCAGTTTGACGATGGCCCTGGGCGTGCGCGCCGCCCAACTGGGAAAGAAGAAACTCCTGATTACTTTCCTGGTGCTTACCTTACTCTTGGGCCTGGCCTTCATCGGCATCAAGCTCGGTCTCGAGTGGAGGCACGACTACTTGGAAGGGTTTGCTCCTGGGGTGAATTGGACCTTTCACGGGCCGGATTGGCGCCACCTTGAGCTGTTCTTCTGCTTCTATTTCTTTTTGACCGGGATTCACGCCCTGCACATGGTGATCGGAGCGGGAATCCTCACTACGCTTATTATCATGGCGAGTCGCGGGAGGTTTTCGCCGCAGCGCTACAACCCGGTCGAGGTCTCAGGCCTCTACTGGCACTTCGTAGATATTGTCTGGATCTTTCTTTACCCCTTACTGTACTTGATCGGAGGACGCTACTGATGGTTGGCCACGTCGTACACCAAAGGCTCTATATTCTTGTTTTCGCGGCGCTGATCGGGTTGACCGCTCTCACCACAGGCGTGGCTTTTATCGACCTCGGCAAATGGAATACCCTCGCGGCCCTGGCCATCGCAGTCTGCAAAGCCTCGCTGGTGGTTCTTTTCTTCATGCACCTGCGCTGGAGTTCCGGCCTTATGCGGATGGTTCTGCTCGCCGCCTTCGTGTGGTTCGCCATTCTCGTCGCCTTAACCCTTAGCGATGAGTTTACCCGCCAATGGACGCCTGTCCCTTCGAGTTGGGAAGCCCAGGTTCAACAACCGGCGCGCTAGACCAGAGCAAGTGCTCATTCCGGACGTTCGCCGCAATATCTCACCAGGCGCACTTTGTCCAGTCCGAAGTCCGCGGTGTCTAGGGGTTCTTCGTAGCGAACGACACGCAAGTGGGGAAAGAGGGCCGGCAACTCGGCGGTGTCGAAAACCACTGCCCCGCCAATCGGACCGTCCTTGGTGGCATCGCGGTGGAAGGCCTCGACGACGACAATTCCGCCCGGCTTGAGAGCACGCTGAATTACGTCGGGCATCTCACGCGCTCCCACATAACTGAGGACGATCATATCCCAGCGGCTGTCGCCAAAATCGAAGTCTTCCATCCCTTTCACCTCAGTCTTGAGATGCACTCCCGCTTTCTGGGCGTTTTCCAGCGCCAGTGCGACGGCCTTTTCAGCGGGATCGAACCCCGTAACGTCCCACCCCTGCTGCGCGAGCCAGATGCTGTTGCGACCCTGTCCCATGCCGACATCGAGCGCCGTTCCTCGCTTGCGGGTACTGGCGATTTCCACCAGGAACGCATTGGGCTTGGTATTAAAGTGTGGTTTCTCCGCAGTGAGGATACGGTTCCAGCGTTCGATCTCAGACCGTGAGCCCCGCTCGTCCACCAACTTGACTTCAGCATCGGCTTCCGCATCGGAGCGGCCGCGTGACTTGAGGTAGGCGTGATAACGCGTCATCAAATTGGGATCGCGCTGCTGCTCCGGTGGGAGTTGGGTCATCCAAAAGCGGAAGCGTTCGTACGCGCGCTGATCGGGCGGAAGGCTTGCTGTATGCTTATCTACTTCATCCGCTGTCTGAGCCCAGAGCGCTGCCGGGTGCAGATACGGCCAAGCGCCGACGACACACCAAAGCAGGGCGATCACCGGAGTTCGCTTATGATTCCACATCACTACGCCTCCTCTGCCCACCTACGTGGGACTCGACTGGATTTTTGCCTTTGACCCCGTGAGATATCGCCAATATACCTCTAGACGCTTCGACGCGCAATCCCCAGTCGGGTCTTCAGGATCGGGGGAGGAATAAGCAGTGCGGCCTGACAGCAGAGAAGCTGGGTTGTGAGGCTTCTGCGGCCGGTTTTCCAGAAACGGAGAAGCTCTGCCTTTGGGACTTCTATCTACGCTTGCGGATTCATCGTACCCATAACATCCAAGTTGGCTTTGAAGGCCATATAGCCGCTATCAATCGGAAAGACCCCGCCGGTGACGACGCACGACTCGTCGCTGGCCAGGTAGACAACGAAGGGCGCGATCTGCTCGGGAGTAGCAATTGGCAAAAGATGCAGCGCCGACATGACGGTTTTAGCCTGATCCGTCTGCATCCACGCGAGCTGCGATTCCGTGGAGACGAAACTGGGACAAATGGCGTTGACCCGCACGCCTTCCTTGCCCATGCCGGCGGCGAATGAACGCGTCAGTGAGATAACCCCACCTTTGGCGGCAGTGTACGCGTCGAGGCCGGCGCAGCCGATGAGAGCGTCATCTGTGGCAGATAAGATGATCGAGCCGGAATGTTGCGCAATCATCTGGCGGCCAACATACTTACAGCATCGAAACGTGCCCGACAAGATAAGATCGATCATCCGGTCCCACGTCTCCTCGGGAAGTTCGGTAAGGCGGCGATCCTCCTCGTTCACAAAACGCACATCCACAGCGTTGTGATAGAGCACGTCAATCCGGCCATAGTGTGAAAGCGTTGTTTGCACCAGCGCCTTTACACTGTCCAGGCTCCGCACATCCAACCTCAGGAACGTCGCTTCCCCGCCTGCGTCTCGAATCGCTTGCGTGACTCGTGTCCCGCCCGCCTCGTTGATATCCGCAACCACGACTTTCGCGCCCTCCGCAGCCAGAAGCGTGGCCCCTGCGCGCCCCATGCCCGACGCCGCGCCCGTGACAACAGCTACCTTTCCCGCCACACGCTTGCTCATCTCTGCACCTCGATTTTGCCCTTGCGATTCGTCACCTTGGCAATAACTTCCCCAGTATAGCATCAGGCACGATGTGGAGCGGCTATACGCCGCAGGGTGAGCCGCGGCAGCACTTTTGCTTGACTCAACCCGCCCACATGGCTATGCTTCTAGCGTATGACATCCGAACGGGTGAGGCTCAGCCTGCTCACCCCCACTTCCGTTAAAGGAGCGCGAACATGAAGCGAGTCACCGGACTGGGAGGGGTCTTCTTCAAGGCGGACGATCCCGAGAAGCTCTACGGCTGGTACGAGAAGCACCTTGGCGTCCGACGCGAAGGGCAGGAGGCCGTCAGTTTCAACTGGCGTCATGCCGACAACCCACAAAAACCCGGCATGACCGTCTGGGCGATCTTCCAGAAAGATACGAAGTATTTCAACCCCAGCCGATCCAGCTTCATGATGAACTTTATTGTGGAGGATTTGGATGGGTTGCTGGCCGCGCTTCGTGAAGAAGGCGTGGAGGTCGACCCTCATCACGAGGACTACGACTATGGCCGCTTCGCCTGGATCATGGATCCGGAAGGCAACCGCATCGAACTATGGGAACCGCCGAAGAAGTGACGAGTGACAAGGGACGAGCAGAGGTAAGAAATAAGAATCAAGAAGCAAGAAGTGAGAGGCAAGCGCGGCCTCTGCGGTTACTCCGCGCAGGTTTCTTGCTCGTCACTCATCACTCGTCACTCGTCACTGCCTTTACGACATTCCCTTCCGTTGCGCCGCCTTTTCGCCGTCAGGTTTGGGAAGAAACATGTCCTGCCAGGTCAGCCCGCACTCCTTCACCATTTCGATACCGTACTCGTCGCGGCCCAGGTTCTTGTCACCGTTATTGGTGCCAAACGAAAACTTAACGCCTGCCTTCTTGGCCAATTTGATAAACGCCGGGCTGGGCAGCCGGTAGCGGTTGCTGATTTCGATGGCGATGTCGTTCCTTTTGGCGGCATCGATCAGCTTCTGCATGCGCTCGGGAGTCCACAGTTGATCGTACTCGGCTGCGATAACGTCCGGCAGAAAGGTGGGATTGGCGTGAATGTCAATCGGCTCGTGATCGAGGATTCCAACCGCGCGCTTGACCAGCATATCCATGAACCGTTGCTTGTCTTCGATCTCTCCAGCTTCCTCCTTGATCCAAAGGCGCCTGCGCTTGCCGCTGTCGTCGCTCCAGGTCATGGCGTCGGTAAATATGTAATCGAATTTAGCCACCGTTTCCCTCGAGAATAGCGTGACCCATTCGCGGCCCTCGCCCTGCAGCGCTACGAAGCAGGGTTGGCCCTGCATGCTCTTGAGATATTCCTCAGCGGCGGCGTCATTGGTGGTGGGAAAACCGAGTCCGCCGTTGATGGCGATTCCATATTGGATGCCGACCCGGCGCGAGTTCGCGAGCGCCTCTTCCAGCGTCAGCCCTCCCTTGAGATGAATGTGGCAATCCAGCGCAGGGATGTTCCGGCTTTGCAGCCACAGCAGGTCGCGATAGATGGCGTCCATTTCAGGCGGATCAGCCATGTCTGCGACCAGGTTGTCCGGAAGCGGCTTAACCCGGATGTTGCGAAACAAAACCTTGGAGTCCGGACCGTGGCATTCGAGGGCGAATGTACCGCTCCCCAGAACTCGCCCGGGATGATCGGAGTCTACGGCCGGCGGGTCCGGCTCGAGGTAATCCACAAGCGGCGTTCCGTTCAACTGAACTTGTACCCGCTTGCCGTGGACCAGGATGTGCAACTCAGACCATTCATTGTCTTTCGCCGAAGCTTTATAAATGTTGCGCACGCCATAAAGAGAGCCGGTTTTGTTGCGCTCGCCGTGATCACCCTCGCCCCTGTAGGTATTGTCAATCTGGACCTTGAGCCCCTTCTTCGGCCACCCGTCGGCCTGGAACGCAGTGTGGAAGTAGATGCCGGACTCCGCTCCCGGGGAAGGCATGAACTCCGCCCTGAGCTCGAAGTTCTTAAATCTCGCATTACGAATCCGTCCGTTGTAAAAGAGGTGTGAACGCGCTCCGCCGGCGGCGATCTGCCCAGCCGCAACCTGGAAGGAGTGTTTGTTCTCACCCGCCTTCCATCCGTGCAGGGTGCGGCCGTCAAAGAGCGGGAGCCACTCCTCATCAGCGCGGAGTGCAGCAGGCACCACCAGCAAGGAAGCCAGCAGTTCACGTCTCGATAGGGGATTCATAAGAGATCCTTTCAGGGACTGTCGTCGCCGGAAAACCACCGCGACACTGTACGTCAATCTGGGTTATCTTGTAAACATGCAGTCCAATTTCAACGCCTTCCGGGGGTTGCGATTATGAAAATAACAGGTGTAGAGGCTATCTACCTTCGCCAACCGGAGGTGAAGACGCAATGTGACAGCGGCCAGGACGCGCTCATCGTCAAGGTGACGACGGACGCTGGGATCACCGGGATCGGAGAGGTCGATTCATCCCCGATGGCGGTTAAGGGAGCCATCGAAGGCCCTTTCAGCCACACCACTGCCACCGGGCTAAGAGAAGTCGTCATAGGCGAAGACCCATTTGAGACGGAGTACCTGTGGCACAAGATGTACCGCGCCAACATCTACGGCGGCAGAAGAGGTGTGGGCATTCATGCCATGAGCGGAATCGACATGGCGCTTTGGGATATCAAGGGCAAAGCCTTAGGGTTGCCGGTGTGGAAATTGCTGGGCGGCGGCTTCCACAAAAAGCTGCGCTGTTACGCCAGTTCCCTCTTCGGCGCCACTCCCCAGGCCACGCACGACCTGGCCAGGCGTTTTCGCGACCGGGGCTTCCAGGCCGTGAAGTTCGGATGGGACCCCATGGGCCAGGGACGCCAAGACCGACGTGGATCTGGTGAGGCAAGGGCGCAAGGGGCTGGGAGACGGCCCCGATTTGTTGATCGACGCCGGCCTTGTCTGGGATTCCAAGACGGCGTTGCAGAGAGCCCGCGCCTTCGAGGAGTTCGACATTTTCTGGCTCGAGGAGCCGCTTCGCCCCGATGACTACGAGGGTTACGCGAAGCTCTCCCGCTCCACTTCGATTCGAATCGCCGCCGGTGAGGAAGAGAGTAACCGCCTGTCGTTCCTGGAGTTGATGGATACGGGGAAGATCGATGTGGTGCAAGTGGACCTGACGCGCTGCGGAGGATTTACGGAAGCGCTCAAGATCGCCAGCCTGGCTTATGACCGGGGCCTGTTGGTGGCCAATCATGGCTTCACGACCTATATCAACGTCACGGCGGCGCTGCATTTCTTGAATTCAATTCCGAACGCTTTGATTGTGGAGTTTGTCGCGGAGGAGGAAACCACTCTGCGCGACAAGATCACCCGCCAGAAACTGCATGCCCAAGACGGCTATCTCCAGATCCCGGACGCTCCCGGATTAGGAATCGACTTGAACGAGCAAGAGGTGGAAAAGCTGCGAGTGGCCTGAGCGGCTTCGAATAACGCTCACCACAGAGCGGCAAAGCCGCAAGCAAATGCAGATTCTTCGCTTCGCTCAGAATGACATCTCATCCTGAGCGAAGCGAAGGATCTGCTTTTCTTCCCGCGCCGCGAAGCAACTAACCGTTGGTCGGGCAGAGGTTCGCTTCGGGCAGGTATCCCTCTCGACGGGACTTTGTGATACGATTCTGCCGAATGCAAGGAGTGAAATCATGAAATCCAAATTGCTCAATTTCGCCCTCATCTGGCCAGTTGCTTTCGTTTTCTCGTTCGCATTCGGTTCCCCTCAGCAGTCAGCCCAGGACCAGCTTCCCACCGGTTCGCTTTTTTCCGCGGCGGAATTGGCGAAGGGCTTTGGCAGCCACCAGTTCACGCCTTTCGGCGATCCTAAGTTCAGCTTGGAGATTCTCGTTCCGACCGGCTGGGAGTCGCATTTGAGCGACTATGACCCCGGGCAACTCAGCCACGACACCGAGAGCCCGGTTCCCATGATCGAGTTTTATCCCAACGGCGCGGACGACCTTGGGGTCAACGTCCAGTATATGCGCGTGCCGGGCGACAAGCCGGTCAGCGCAGTTGTGGACGTGTACGCGAAGAACGCCAATGGCGCCATCGCCGCGCGGCAACAGCTGGACCTGCCGGGGCGCAAGGTGGAAGACGTCCTGATGAAGACCACCGACGACTCCCTGGGCCCGGTTCTGAATCGTGTGATGGCTTTCCGCCGGGGCGACATCGTTTTTATCACCACTGCCTGGAGCGTCGAAGAAAAGTACGAGCAGTACAAGAAGGTTTTCGCCACCGTTCTGGCCTCTTTCAATCCCAACGGAAAGTAGGGCGCCGTCGCACTTATAGAACGTATTAATTTAATGGATTGGCTGAAAGCAGCGCCGGTGGGCTACGATAGTCTGTGAGATGCAACCGTCGAAACAAATTCGAGAATTCACCTGCCTGTGTTCTTCCGCCTTGGCTTGGCGTGCCTGGTCACGCAATGGGCGAGAAACCCTACCGTAACAATGAGCGCATAAACTAAGCTGACCAAGGAACTCGATTAAACAGGCGAGTTTGGGGTTACAGGCTTGAGGAGGAGATGTCTATGCAAACGACAACTCAGATTGCTAAGCAGTACCTGGTGGCGAGCGATTTTGACCAAACGCTTAGTTTCCACGACTCCGGCGCGGTTTTGAGCGAGTTGGTGGGAATCTCCAGTAAAGAGTTCGAGCGGAAAACGACAATCCTCTCTGCCCAAAACCTGGTGCAGCAGGGCGGAGAATTAGCTTACCTGCTGCTTCACGATCGCGAGTTTCGGATTCGAGTGCGGAAGGAACATTTCGGAAAAGCAGGGAAGAAAATCCGGCTGAAGAAGAACATCAAGCTTCTGCACGAAATGCTGGCCAGTGCTATCGATGGTTACCAGTTCGAGTTTCACGTGATCTCCGCCGCTCCACAGGAGATTGTGGAGTCGGCGCTCGAGGGCATCATCGCACCGGACCATATCCACGGCACGCTGCTGGAGTACGATGACGCGGGAGGAATCGCCGGGCTCATTCGAGTGAATGCCGGTTACGGCAAAGTGGCCGTACTGGACGACCTCCAGGCAGCGCTTCGCATCGGTTCGCCTCGGATTGTTTATATCGGCGACGGCAGCTCTGACATCCACGTGATGTTGCACTTGAATCAGCGGGAGGGCTTCACGGTGGCAGTTTCTCAGGCGCGAAGCATTACCCAGATCGCCAAGCGGACCGTGCTTAGCGAAGACGCTCTAAGCGTGCTGGTTCCCATCCTGGAAGAGATCGTAGGCTGGGGGCGGCCTCAAATCCGTGCACTTTTCGAGGCGCAGGGCCTGGTCATCCAGGATTGGGATCGAGCCCATGCCGACTGGCTTACCATCCGCTCGACGCAACCTGTGCAGGATGCTGCGCCGGAAGAATTCGCACCCGGCCCGACAAGTTCGTAAAGGGTCGATTTACAGCCCGAGACCCCGGCTCGCCACTCGGCGCCAGGCTTCGGGCTCGCGCTTAATGAGATAGAGGTGAAGAGTTGCCGCTTTGAACTCGAGTTCGAACCGGCGACCCAGGGAAGCGATTATTCTCTCTTTTTCTTTGGACGGTAGGCTGCCATAAAGCAGGCTCGCATGCGGCATGAAAGCGGGCCTCTTTGGGAGGCGGAAAATCTCCCGGGCGGCCTCATTCGCAGACATGATGGGGCGAGTTTGGGCCACTCGTACGAACAGGCAGCGGAAATACTCTTCCAGCCCTGCGACCGTGGTCAGGCGAACCGTAAAAGGCGGGATCCTCCTGGCCAGGTCCTTTACCTTCGATTCAACCTCGCGCGCCGGACCAACGATACCGCCGGCCAGAGTCACGTGAGGCTCAAAGGCTGGTGTGGAATACTTCCCGCTCAGATCCACGATAGCTTCCGCCAACCGCCGGCGAACCTCTCCTTTGGGCATCAGCCATAACGAATACCGAGATCCGCTCAACCGTGAGCTGGTGCTAATCCTTGGGGAAATCGGCATCACCGCACACCTGATCAGCTAACTGCGTTATACTCCCCCAAAAGGAGGTCATATGCAACGGCGTCATTTTCTGCAATCGGCCGGTTTGGGGGGAGCAGCAGCTCTTGCGGTTCCGCCAAGGGTGAATGCCCTGGCCCCGTCTTCTCCCCTGAAGATTACTCGCGTTCGTTTCTACCACAATCCGAAGTCTCCTGAGCATTTTAACCAGAGCTTCAACATCGTCACCGTCGAGACAGATCAAGGCATCACAGGTATCGGCGAGGGGGGTTCGCGTGATACCGCCGCGCAGTGTGCTGCCATGATTATCGGCGAGGACCCATTCCGCATTGATCATCTGTGGCAGATGATGTTCCGTGGCTACTTTTATCCCGCCGGACGCGAAAAACTAGACGCCCTGGGCGCGATTGACCTTGCTCTTTGGGACCTCAAAGGTAAAGCGCTGGGCGTGCCCGTGTATGAGCTTCTCGGCGGCCTGGCGCGTGACCACGTGGAGTGTTATTCCACGGGTTTCCCGAGCCACGGAAGCCTGAAGGAGACCGCTCGCGCCTGTCTCGAGGCAGGCTTCCGCGCCTTTCGCTATGCCACCGCAGACCCACCGGACGGCCAGCCCTTCAACTCCCACCAAATGGTCCGCAAGACTTATGAGGACTGCGTCGAGATCCGCGAGGGCGTGGGTAAAGACGGCGATTGGGCGCTCGATTACCACACTCGCCTCGACTTCCCCGATGCCGTGCGGCTCAGCACCCTGATTGAGCCGCTCGAGCCCTACTTCGCCGAGGATCTGATCCGGTCTGAGAATCCCGACGTTTACAAGGAGCTGCGCGCCCATGTCAAAGTCCCCATTGCGGTCGGCGAACAGTTCGGTAGCCGATGGGACGTTAACCAGTTAATTGAGCAGCAGCTTATCGACTATGCCCGGGTCACCTTGCCGAATGTGGGGGGCATCACCGAGTACATGAAGATCCTCGCCCTTTGCGAGACACATTACGTGGGCCTGATTCCGCACTTCACCGGCCCGGTGTCGGAAACCGCGTTGGTCCATGCCTGCGGGGTTTTCTCGGGGCCGGTACTGATGGAAATGACCGGCGAAGGGAAAGCTTCTTACCCGCACTTGCCGGAATGCTACGACTTCCGCGACGGCAAGATGTGGCCCAACCGCCGTCCGGGACTCGGCGTGACCTTGGATACCAAGCCACTGCAACTCGCGGCTGAAATTACCGAGCGCTTACGACCGATCCCCATGTTCCATCGGCCCGACGGGTCCATTACGAATTGGTAAGACTTCAAATTGTTTGCGTCACAATTTGAAGCTCTCGCGGCTTGTCGGGATTCAGCCCCTTCACTTCCGCGAGCAAGGCTGCAAAGATCTGCCCCGGAACGATGTAGGGTATGGGCGTGTAGATTTCCGGGACGGCATCGGGAATGCGAATCACATGCCCGGCGCCCGGAATCCGCGCGTTCGAGGCGGAAAAGACCAGCGTATCGGCTTTCAAGGCGTGCAAATGTGCGGTCAGTTTCAGTAGTTCTTGAAAAGTCTTGCCGGGCGGCATAAAGACCAGCGCCGGGAAGTCCCTCTCAATCATCGCAATGGGCCCGTGCAGGAAGTCGGCGGAGGAGAACCTTTCGGCCACGACGTAGCAGGTCTCCATCAGTTTCAAAGCCAGTTCGTAGGCGTTGGCTAAATTGATGCCGCGCCCCACCACCACGCAGCGGCGCATGAAACGATAGCGCTCGACGGCGTGCTCGATTTCCGGGGCCAGCTTGAGGGCTGCTTCGACGCGGTGTGGGATTTCGGAAACGTCGCTAAGGATAATTTGAGAGCTTAAGCTCGAGGCCAAAAGGTAGAAGATCAGCAGTTGCCCCGTGTAGGTCTTTGTGGCCGCCACGGAGCGCTGCCTTCCCGCGTGAACCAGGAAGACGTCGTCCACCAAATCGGCCATCGTCGACCGGGCCTCGTTGGTGATGCCAAGTGTGTAGGCGCCCTGACGCTTCGCCGACTTGAGCACCATATTGATATCCGTACCCTCACCCGATTGCGAGATGCCTACCACCAGGGCCTGGCGAAGATCCAGCCGCGCGTGATAAAGAGTGTGTATCGATGCAGCGCTCATCGAGACGGGGATGCCCGTGGTCAACTCGAGCAAATAGCGTCCAAACAGCGCGGCATTGTCGGATGTCCCACGCGCCACCAGAACTATAAGCCGGAATTTCTGCTGACGCGCGAAATCCGCGAACGCTACGGCGTGGTCGCGCTCGGCGGCCAGGGTGCGCTGGAGCGCCAGGGGCTGCTCCAGAATCTCTCTCATCATTTGAGACATAAAACCTCCTTCGTTTAGGGGCAACCCTTGTGATTGCCCTCGGGCGGCGACGAGGGCCGCGCTTACAAACCGTTCCTACGCCAACTCTCGCGCCATGGCCAGCGCGCCTTCAACAGGTTCGCGCTGCAAAAGCCGCACGCGCGCCCGAGGCATGTGCTGATGCACGAAGCGCGCAAAACTACGCCGCAGGGTCGGGCTGGAGCGGAAGACGCCGCCGAAACAGACCACCGGCACGGTTCCGTGCCGCCCCAGGCGCCGTCCCAGAGCCAGCGCCATCTGGGCGAGTTCAAATGCAGCCTGCGCGCAAAGCCGGCGCGCCACTCGATCGCCTTCGCGCGCCGCTCCCAAAACTAAGGGAAAAAGAGCCGCAACCTGATGTGGGCTAAGAGTCTTCAACACGATCTGATTGATACCGGAGAGCTTCAGCGCCCGGCAGACCCTGGTGGTCAGCACGGTGTGCTCGCCGCGCCCGTCAAAATCGCGCAGAGCTGCCATGATAGCCTGCCGTCCCAAGTCATAGCCTGACCCCGGATCGTCAAACGTAGATCCCCAACCACCGGCGCGCAGGATTCTGCCGCGACGGTCACGCGCGTAGGCGATCGAACCCGTCCCTGACTCGACGACCATTCCCATGCTTGTTCCCAGCGCAGCATACAAACCAATCGCCGCGTCCGCCACCAGAAGATGGCGCCGCGCGGGGATGGCCCTGCGCAGCCACGCCAGGAGCGGACGGCTCAAAGCCGCACGATCAACGCCCGCCACCCCGGCACAAACCGCGGCGAGCAATGGCCCACGGCGCCCCTGACCTCCGCGCTTGGTCGTCAACTTGCCGCGCTCCGCCGCGCTCGGCGCCTTCCGAATGGCTCCACGCGCCGCCCGCAAGATCTCTTGCTTGGCCCTTTCAATCCCCACTTTCGTTGGGTTCGAGGGCCCAGCGATCGCTCTGGCGAGAATCCGCCCCTTTTCGTCACCTAGAAATGCTTGGGTGCCGCTGCCACCTCCATCGATTCCGAGAAAAAGTGCCATGTCACTGCAGCCGGGGAACCATTATGCCCGATTACGGGGGCCGATTTCCAGTTGGCGGGTGGGCGGTGGGCAGATGGGCAGGTCGGCAGGTGGCGATGCGCGGAGGAGTAATCAGCGGCCGCGTGTCCGAAATATGTCCTCCGTGCCTGTCGCCCACTGCTGACCGTCGATTCCCGACTGCTATCTGCAGATCTGCCCTTCTGCCGACCTGCCCACCTGCCATTTTCTTGCACCCGGCGTGGGGTTCGTTGCGTATATTCCAGTGGGGGATTCTCGATGTTCAAGCTGTCATGTGTTCTGCTGCTGGCCTCGCTGGGGACATTTGCGAGCGCCGACCAACCGTCGCCATCCGTGGACGAGATCATGGCTCGCGTGGCCGCCAATCAGGACCGGGCGGAACAGGCTCGCGCTGAATACGTCTACCAGCAGCGCATTCATGTCGCAACCTTGCGTACCAACGGCAAGCTGGCGCGCGAGGAAACAGCGGATTACCTGGTCGCCCCCACGCCGGACGGAACAAAGAAGGAACTGAAACACATCGAGGGCCGTTACTGGCACAAAGGGAAGTACCTGAAATATCAAGGTGAGCCTGTGCCTGAGGATGGGTGGGTGGATAGCAGTATTGTTCAAAGTTGCCGAGAGGACCTTTCCAACGACAAGTCCAAAGACGGCCTGGGCCGCGACCTCTTTCCGCTTACCTCGGGGGAGCAGAAGCAGTATCGTTTCGATTTGGTGGGTGAGGATACGGTTAAAGGTCGCAGAGTGTACCGCGTAAGATTTCGTCCACGTGATAAGGGTGATTTGACTTGGGCAGGAGAAGCGATGATCGACGCCGAGGAGTTCGAGCCCCTGAGGGTGTACACGAAATTGTCACGGAGAGTACCGTTCTTCGTGAGGACCTTGCTGGGCACCGATGTGCCCGGTATCGGCTTCAACGTGGAGTACCAGCGATTTGACGAAGGCGTCTGGTTTCCGGTGAGTTTCGGCACGGAGTTCCGCCTGCGTGCCGTGTTCTTCATTAACCGCGACATCACGGTGGCACTCGCGAACTCTGCCTTTCAGAGAGCCAAGGTGCAAAGCAAAATTCTGGATTTCCAGCCCGACAAGTGAGTAGCCGATTCGAATACTTCCTGGTTCCCCTTCGAAATCTTTCGCCTCTTTACCTGTAGTCGTCTATTGACAGTGCAGCCACTTGACATTAGATTGTCTGCGGCGTGTAATAGTGTCAGCGGATTTAGGTAGCGTGGTTAATTCCCGGAATCCCGATTATCAGTTTACGAAGAATGAACGAGCGTTGCGGCCGCGTGCTTTTTTCAAGGAGCCGGCCGTGAGGCTGCCCTATGATTTCTGGGGCTAACGGGTTTAAGGATATCCACCGTACCAGTACGGCCGAACTATATCCGGCAGCGGTCGAATTTGATAGGAATAGTCTTGAAAGAGTCGCAAGGCGAGTTTAGCGGTTTGCCTTTCGCTTCGGTTGGTTGCTTTTGGAGGTCGCATGGAACTGCGCAGGGATCCCATTACGCAGAATTGGATAATCCAGGAAAATGGTGACGGCCCGTGGCCCAGATTTGGCGCTTGCCCTCTGTGCCCGGGCCAGGAAGCGCTTGCCCCGCAAACCATCTACTCGCATTGGAATGGCAACGGCCTGTGGCAAGTCCGCGTAACCCCTCACTTGCGGCCTCTGTACCGAATCGAAGGGGATGCCCAGCGCCGGGCTGAAGGTCTTTATGACAAGATGCGCGGCTTGGGCGCCCACGAGATTGTCATCGAATCACCCCATCACGATACCTCGCTCTCGCGCCTGAGCGACGAAGGGGTTGCCCAGGTCTTGCGCGCCTATGTCTCCCGAATCACAGACCTCAAGAAGGATCGCCGGTTCAAGTATGTCACCGTTTCCCGTAACCAAGGCGCCTTGGCGGGGCAGGACTTGGAACACCCCCACTCACAGATTACCGCGACTCCTTTCATTCCCCGCCGTGTCGTCTACAAACTGCGATCGTTCCAGCAGTACTACGCACTTAAGGAACGGTGTATCCTTTGTGACATTTCCGCGCAGGAAACTGCCCACCAAGTCCGGACAGTGGAGTGGGACGACCAGTTCGTGGCCTATTGCCCGTTTGCTTCCCGCGTGCCGTACGAGATGTGGATACTGCCCCTGAACCACCACTGTTCCTTCGAAGAGGATGTCGCGACGTGGGATCGGCAACTACGGTTAGCGCACTTCCTGAAGTCGGTCCTGCAGCGCCTGGAGACTGTATCGTCGTCTTACCACCTGGTCCTCTACACCACCCCCAACGTGGCTGCAAAATACGATCGCAAGGAGCACTGGACGACTCTGGCAGAGGATTCTCACTGGCACTTCGAGATATTGCCGGCGAGCCAGCCCAAGTCGAAGTCGTACAGCCTGAAAGAGGTCTATTACAATTCGGTCCGGCCGGAACTCGCAGCGGAAGAGTTGCGCAGCGCCGGCGCCCGAATTGCCGAGAAAGTTTAGCCTACAATAGTAGGCAAGAAATCCATCCCGTATCTCCGCGCTTCGCCTTTCATCAGGCGCGTCAACTCCAGTTTAGTTTCCTCCGGCAGACGCGAGGGCGTGTATTGTTCCAGCAGCCGCGACACTTCCTGCGCTGCCCGCTCCCGCAAGGTCAGACTTCCCGCCTCCACCCATCGCCCGCGGTTGCCGCGATCGATGACCGGGCCCGGAAACGTAATTTCCTCGCGCAGATGCCGGCGCGTATGGTCGGCAATCAGAAGGGACTTCTCGCGTCTCAACTCCCGGAAAAGGGGAAGCGCCGGGAAATCCTCGCGAGGTTGGATGCCTTCGAGCAGGCGGTGGACCATGCGGCAAATCTCGTTGTCGACAACCAGCTTTTCCAGGCTCAGGCAGCTCTCAAAGTCCAGCATTCCCGGCCCCGAAATGCTGTTGATCCCTGACAACCCCGCCATCAGCGCGCCCATGCCCGCCTCGAGCCCCGCTTGCGTATCCAGTTGTTTCGCGTCGCTCAGGGCGATGTAACTCTGCGTGGGCATTCCCAGGCGCTTCCCGATCTCGCTCGAGGCGCAGTCGAGCATCATGGTCTCGATCGCGCCCATGGGTGTGGTCCCGAACCGCACGTCGAAAATGGCCGGCGAGCCGCCGTACAGAATCGGATGGCCGGGATTCACAAGCTGGCTGATCACGACCCCGGACAGGTTCTCGGCGGTTTGCTGGACAAGGCTGCCCACCAGGGTGACCGGCGCCACCAGTCCCGAGAGCGGCATGGAGATCAGCTCCACGGGAATCATCCAGCGGGCGCAGTCCACCAGATTCTGGCTGGTCACGTCGCTCCACTTGAGCGGCGCGGTGGGGCAAACGGAGAAGATGGTCAGGGGCTTGGCCCGCAAAGCCGGCTCGCTTCCGCGCACGGCCACCTGGAAGTCCTTCATGACCTCGAACCCCTCCACCGTGAACGCCCCCGTAACCACCGGCTTCTCCCCGTAAAGCAAGCTGAGATAGAGCCTGTAGCTCTCTGAGATCTTGTCGTCAACGTCCGCGGGGATCAGGGCGGTGCTTTGAGAAGCGATGTGGCGAAGGCCGTTCGTCACTTTCACGTACTGCACGTAATCGCACGTCGCGGGCCGGCGCATTTCCCCGCTGCGGTTATCCAGGATGTTGAGCGCGGTCGAGCCGGGCGTGAAATATACGTTCTCGCCCTCGAAGTCGTGAGTTTCGTTTCCCAGGACATCGTAGAGTTTGAAAGAGCGCGGAACGGTAGCGAGCGCCCGGTCAATGAGGTCCGGTGTAAGGAGAGCGTTACAGGCGGCTTTGTCCACCTTCGCGCCGTGCCCGGCCAGCAAATCCAGCACGGGCCCGTTGTGGATTTCAAGTCCAAGTTCGCACACCACCTCGCGCGCTTCCGAGATGATCCGGTCCCGCAGTTCGTCCTCGAGTAGTCTAAGAGTCGGTCTCATGCATCCTCTCCAGAAAGTCCACGTAAGTGATTGATTCTACGTAAACGACATCGAGACTTTCTGTCACCATGGACCCTCGAACGTACGGCAAATCCGAAGTCTGTCTAGCCGACTACTTGTCACTTTTACGGCTCGGACTTTCGATTCGAGAATCTTAACCAAAGTCTTGCCCAAAATGCGCTCGGTTTGCTCCTTTCAGCGTTCGATTTGTGCACGTTTGCGCGCAAAATGCGCGTAATTTGCAACATCAAAAAAAGTTATATCATTTATTCTAAACAACTTATTGAGTTCGTTCCCACTGTTTTTGTAATCTCCCGCGTGCCCGCGGATCCCCGCCGGCCGGCAAATTCCCCCCCCTGACGCAATCCCCCCGCTCCAACTCCCGGACAGGTCGTGTGCGGTGTGAAAAAGCTCGAATTGTGCGTTTGAGGCGTGCATTTGTGCACTCAATTTGAGTTCGTTTCAGTTAGTTCTTGAAATTTCACCTTGTGTTTGCAATAACATCCTGGCTTCGTTCGTATTATTTTAGATTCTTTTCAAGTGCACGGTTGTCGCGAGTAACGGGACTTCTCGCCCGACCCTCGCGTCTGGCCGATCTCTGGCGTATGCCGGCGACAATGTGTCGACAAAATGACCACAATTATAGGCTAGCACATAGCTCGGGGTTTGTCAAGTGGAAAATGCAACAGTGGAAAATGCAAACAGTGGAAAATGCAAAAAAGGTGAGCGGACCTTCCCGAATTCCCACGCCCTGCCTGGCCAGACGACGCCAGGAAGATTGTTTGCGACGAAATGTCGTTAGGCGGCGCGCCCCTCGCCGGAAACTGAGTAGCTGCCCCTTCCCGTGATCGCCAGTTGTCCCACGAGGTTACATCTACGGTTTGCCGACTTACCTTCAACTGTCCGCCCGGTAGTTTCCGACTCACCGACTTGTTCGGAACCTTCCGTCACCCCAAACCGCGCAGCGTCGGTCTGCGATTGTGTAATCTGTCCGGCAATCGCTAGTTTGAACAACGCGGCCGTAGCATTGACGAGATGTCTGTAATTTCGGCCACCTATTTCGACGCGCGACTATCGATTGCCGTCCCGGTCCATCTGTGGTAACTATTTACGTTGCCAGCGCGGGCAGAGATCCCTGCCAGCGTACCCAATAGCTCAGATTACCGACATGACGCCTCTTGAAATCTATCTACAAGATCTCCGCGAAATCCGTTCAACTGGAGCGGGGGTGAAGGAAACCTCGTACTATCCTGCCCTTTCCAACCTGCTCAACGAAGTGGGCAAGCACCTCAAGCCGCGAGTGCGTTGCGTCATTAACCTTGCCAACCGTGGCGCCGGACTGCCGGACGGAGGACTGTTCACCGGCGACCAATTCCAAAAGGGGTCCGATGCCGAACCTCTTCCCGGCCAGAAGCCTGCACGGGGTGTTATTGAAGTGAAATCTACGAAAGATGATGCATGGGTCACGGCTGACGGCGAGCAGGTTTCCCGGTACTGGGGAAGCTACCGCCAGGTATTGGTAACGAATTATCGCGACTTCGTCCTGGTTGGTCAGGATGCAGAGGGCAATCCTGCAAAGCTGCAACCCTTTCGTCTCGCTGATTCTGAGAAAGCCTTCTGGGCCGCGGCGCAGCACCCCCGCAGCTTTGCGGAAAGAATTGGCGCACGATTCGAGGAATACCTGCAACGAGTCATGCGGCATGCAGCGCCACTGGCCACGCCAGAGGACGTGGCCTGGTTTCTTGCATCCTATGCGCGAGATGCCAGGGCACGCATTGAACTGGCAGCGCACCCCGCGCTTGCTACGGTGCGAACGGCCCTCGAGGAGGCCTTGGGCCTGAAATTCGAGGGCGACAAAGGCGAGCACTTCTTCCGGTCGAGCCTGGTGCAGACGCTCTTTTACGGCGTGTTTTCCGCCTGGGTATTGTGGAGTAAGCAACGTAACGCCGGCTTCCAGCCGGGACCGGGGAGCCGGCAGGATGCCGGCGGTACTGGACGTTTCAATTGGTACGAGACGGCACGTTACTTGCGCGTGCCGATGATCTCGAAGCTCTATCACCTTGTCGCCGACCAGTCAGAACTCGAAGCGCTTAAGCTGACGGAGGTTTTGGATTGGGCGGCGTTGGTACTGAACAGGGTTGATCGTGCTTCGTTCTTCAAGAACTTTCAGGAATCCCATGCGGTGCAGTACTTTTACGAACCGTTCCTGGAAGCCTTTGATCCCGAGCTACGCAAGGAATTGGGCGTCTGGTACACGCCGCCGGAAGTCGTGAAGTACATGGTGGAGCGCGTTGACACTGTCCTCCGCCAGGAGCTCGACCTGCCACTTGGCTTGGCGGATAAGAACGTTTACGTGCTTGATCCATGCTGCGGCACGGGTTCGTATCTTGTCGAGGTCCTTGACCGCATCCATCGAACGCTCAAGGATCGTGGCGAGGATGCGCTGACCGCGAGCGACGTGAAGGAAGCGGCACAGAAGCGCATATTCGGATTTGAGATCTTGCCCGCGCCGTTCGTGGTTTCGCATCTGCAATTGGGATTACTGCTACAGAACCTGGGGGCGCCGCTTTCCGTAACGCCGGCTTCCAGCCGGCATGGCCGCCAGGATGGCGGCGTTACGCACGCCCCTGAACGGGTCGCGGTCTACCTCACCAATGCCCTGACCGGTTGGGAGCCGCCCAAAGGTCCCAAAAAGCAGCTTACCTTCTGGGAACTGCAGGAGGAGCGCGACGCCGCCGAGCACATTAAACAGAACGTGCCGATTCTGGTAGTTCTCGGGAACCCTCCGTACAACAGTTACGCAGGAATTGCCAAAATGGAGGAGGAGCGCGACCTTTCAGAGGCTTACCGGACGACAAAGAAAGCCCCCACTCCGCAAGGTCAAGGATTAAACGATCTCTACATTCGCTTCTTTCGCATGGCCGAGCGCCGCATCGTCGAGAGAACGGGTCGAGGCGTCGTGTGCCTGATTTCCAATTACTCCTGGCTGGACGGCCTCTCTTTCACCGGCATGCGGGAGAGGTATCTGGAGGTTTTTGATCGCATCTGGATTGATTGTTTGAATGGCGATAAATACAAAACCGGCAAGCTAACTCCTGAAGGCTTACCGGACCCCAGCATATTTTCGACGGAGTCCAACCGGGAGGGCATCCAGGTTGGAACGGCCATCGCCCTGCTCGTCCGTAACGCCGGCTTCCAGCCGGCACCCGAGAGCCGGCAAGATGCCGGCGCTACGGTTGCGAACCGGCAGGATGCGGGCGCTACGAGCCAAGGTAAGGTGGTGGCCGACCTTACCATTCCCCCCTTCCGCTACGAACACGTCGCAAAGCGTGGAAGGGGCTACTTGCCCCATTGGGAAATGGAAGGCGCAACCTATTCCGTAACTATCCGCCTCGGGGATTCGCTCCCGCACGATCTTCGCGAGAAGATTGATTTTGAGCGCAAGGACATCGTGAAGACCGCGCAGCAACTTGGCCGCGATCTCACAGAGCAGGAAAAGAACCGCCTGGCGGAACTTCATCGGCGATTTGATGAGGCGCTCGACGCCGGATATGGCTCCTGCTGCCTCGCACAACCGGATGTGGCAGAAGTGGTTTACAGCGCACTGCTCCACTTCAACGGCGAACGTTATAACATGGTAGCCGCGTGTGTGATGCCGAATCACGCGCACGCCGTCTTTTCTCCCGCCCATGGATTTGAACTGAATAACATTTTGCACAGTTGGAAATCCTTCACCTCCAACGAAGCCAACAAGATTTTGGGAAGAAAAGGGCAATTCTGGGAGCATGAGTATTTCGACCGCTTGGTTCGCGACGCGGACGAGCTTCAGCGTACAGTCCAATACCTGATCGAGAATCCCGCCAAAGCCGGCCTGCACAGTTGGAAATGGGTGTGGGTTCATGACGCCTTTCGTAACGCCGGCTTCCAGCCGGCGCCGGGGCAGAGCCGGCAGGATGCCGGCGTTACGGTCGGAGGTCAAGCGGGTGCGGCGCGTTCAATCGTGCGCTTTCGCCACTTGTGGGGCAAGACCAAGCGCCAGCAATTGCTGGAAAGCGCGGATCAGAATGGCAAAGAGTTATATCGCGAACTGAACCCACCGCTGAATCTTGGGCTGCCGCTGGCTCCCACGCAAACAGACGCTGGTTATCTCGCCTGGCCCCTCCTCCCTGATTTGTTTCCGGTTTCCTTTCCAGGAGTTAAGACTAGCCGAGATGATGTGGTGGTGGATGTCGATCGGCAACGCCTAGTGGACAGGATGAAACAGTACTTTGACCCGGAAGTCAGCCATGAGGAAATGCGGCGCATCTCTCCCGGCTCGATGACCAGTACCGCACGATTTCAGGCAGAGAGCATCCGCGATTATCTGCGAAAGCGCGGTTTCTTGAATAAGAATGTCGTTCGCTATTGTTACCGTCCCTTTGATGTACGCTGGCTTTGTTGGGAGCCAGAAACCAAGCTGCTGGATGAAAAACGAGCTGAGTACTTTCCACAAGTTTTCGAAGGGAATATCTGGTTGAGTGCCGGGCAGCGGAACCGCAAGGATGATTTCTATCAGCCGCAAGTCACAAGCTTATTGGCAGACCACCATCTTGTCGAATCAAACGTGGGGATGTTCCCACTGTGGTTGGATAAACTTCCGGGCGCAAAATCCCTATTCGCCTCCCATGTTTTCGCAGACGGGAAATCGCCCTCGGGTGCCAGACGGCTCAATATTAGCGATGAGTTGTTTGAATATGTCGCACGAAGCGCGATGATTGATGCTATCTCGGACGTGTTCTATCACGTCATTGCGGTTCTCCATAGCCCGACATATCGGCGTGAAAACGGAACTGCGCTTCGTCAGGACTGGCCGCGCATTCCGCTGCCGGACTCAAAGGAGTTGCTCCTTGCCTCCGCGGAACTGGGGAAGCAGATCGCCTCGCTGCTGGATGCCGAGGCGCCTTTCGTAACGCCGGCTTCCAGCCGGCAGCCGGGCGATACCGCCGGCACAACAGCGTTGCAGCACATTGCCCTCTTCAAGTTGCAACCCGATACAGTCCTTAAGGAAGAGGACCAATTTGCCATTACCGCCGGATGGGGACACGCGGGTAAAGGCGGTGTGACGATGCCCGGCAAGGGCAAGCTCGTCGAGCGCGATTACACTCCCGCGGATCGTACCGCCGGCTTCCAGCCGGCACCCGAGAGCCGGCAGGATGCCGGCGCTACGGAGTCGGTCCAGCGGGATACCGCCGGTACCTTGGACGACCGCAGTTACGACGTTTACCTCAATGATGTCGCCTACTGGTCGAACATTCCCGCGCGCGTTTGGGAATACACCATCGGTGGATATCAGGTCATCAAGAAGTGGCTCTCCTATCGCGAGCTGGATCTTCTAGGCCGTCCCCTCACGAAGGAGGAAGTCCGCTACGTCCAAGAAATGGCCCGCCGCATCGCCGCCCTTATCATGCTTGAACCAACGCTCGATGAGAACTACAGATCCGTCAAAGCTCATAGCTACCCATGGCCAACGAAAACGAAGCCATAGATGCAAAGAACGCGCGTGCCCACTGAAGGCGAGAGTTCTGAAGAGAGAGTCATTGTTGAATCGACAGTCCGTTTAAGAGGAGAACCGATGACGAATCCTAAGAAAGTATCGCCAACGCGAGCGCTAGCCGCGAAGGTCATTTACGCTGGAATGTCAATTCTCCGCGACAACGGCAAGGAACTTCCGGTCAAGGACCTGATGGAAAAGATTGAGAAAACCGTCAGCTTGGACGCCTGGGCAAAGGAGCGTTATGAGAAGACCGGCTACGTCCGCTGGGGGTCTATCTTCCACTTTTACAGCATCGACTGCGTAAAGGCAGGTTGGGTGATCAAAAAGAAGGGCGTCTGGTATCTGACGCCCGAAGGGGAAGACGCGCTAAAGCTGGGTGCGGAGAAATTGCTCGATAGCGCGACCCAGCTGTATCGGAAATGGAGAGCGGACAACCCGGTTACCGCAAAGGAAGAAGATGAAGAAGAGGGCGCAGGAACTGGCGTAGAGGAGCAAAGCGCCAAACTTCCCTCTTATGATGACATTGAACAGCGGGCAATTGAAGGGCTTCAGCAATATATCAATGCAAAGAATCCGTATGAATTCCAAGACCTCGTCGCCGCCCTTCTTAGAGGCATGGGATACTACACGCCCTTTGTTGCGCCAAAGGGTAAAGACGGCGGCGTTGACGTGATGGCATACCGCGATCCATTGGGGACCCAGTCGCCGAGAATTCAAGTGCAGATCAAGCACAAGGAAGCAACCGCGAGTGTTCAGGAGGTAAGACAGTTGATGGGCCTCCTTCAGAAGGAAGGTGACGTGGGCATGTTCGTGTCCACCTCCGGATTCAGTCCCGATGCACGCACCGCTGCGCGCAGTTCACATGTCCACGTGGAACTGGTGGACCTGAATCGGTTCATCACGCTTTGGCAGGAGTTCTACGACAAGCTCAAGGACGAGGACAAGAATCTGCTGCCGCTGCGCCCCATTTATTTTCTCGCACCTGTCGCGTAGCCGGTGGCACAAGCGCTTCTCTCAAGTTGGTAGCCAATAGACGCATTGCTGACGCTGGGCTTTGGGTTTTCCACACGCCGCCCGCGCTGGGTATTGCGCCCGCCCGCGCATCCGCAATCCTAGGAGCAGCGCACGGTTAGAGTCGCGCTGACCTACTGACGGCGAATAAACTCCTGGATCGCGCCACTCGGAAGTTGGCACGCGCGGTCGAGTTGCCGGTAAATGGCCTAACTGCGGTTTTGAGCCGCATGCGTCGTGCGCCAGACCACCAGAGTGGTTTGCCGACCGTCAATTTGAATTGTGGTACGTCCACACTACGCCGTTAACCGCCCGCGCCGTAACCGACAGTAGAATTTGTCTTGACAGTATTTATAATTTGGCGTCTAATGCCTCTATGGGCACCACGGCAGAGAACGCGTCAACGCCGATTCAGGTCATTCAAAGCGCGGATACCGCGGCGACGCTCTTTAGTCCCGCGCGCATGCGCATTCTGGAGCATTTGTCGAAGCCGGATTCGGCCGCCGGAGTCGCCCGGCGCCTGGAGCTACCGCGACAGCAGATTGGCTATCATCTGCGCGAACTGGAGCAGGCCGGACTCGTCGAGCTGGTCGAGGAGCGCCGGAAGGGCAATTGCATCGAACGGGTGGTGCGAACCGCGGCCCAAAGTTTTGTGATTAGTCCCATCGCGCTGGGGAAATTGGGATCGATCGACCCGGCGCAACAAGACCCCGCACAGCAGCGCGACCGCTTCTCCGCAGCCTACCTGGTATCGCTCGCGGCGCGGGCGATCCGCGATCTGGCGGTGATTTTCACGCGCGCGCAGAAATCGCCGGACAAGTCGAAGAGGCGAGTCTCAACGATGGCGTTGGAGGTCGAGATTCGTTTCGCGTCGGCGGAATCTCGCAATGCTTTCGCGGAAGAACTTGCAGAGCATGTGGCCCGGCTTGCCGCTAAGTATCACGACGAGTCGGCCGAAGGTGGGCGAAAGTTTCGGTTCTTCGGCGGCGTGTATCCAGCCATCACGCGCGAGGAGCCGGTAGAAACCAGTTCCATCCGGATTCAATAATCCATTTGAATTCAATAAAAGGAGAAAACATGGCGAGCGATACTGAAGTGAAAAAGCAGATGCGTCAACACGAAATGGAAATCGAGATTGACGCGACCGTGGAGCAAGTCTGGGAAGCCGTGAGCACAGGCCAGGGCATCGCCAGTTGGTTTGCTCCCATTGTGAAAGTGGAGCCAGGCGAGGGCGGAAGTGTCACCGTGGCGTGGGTACCGGGCATGGAGGGCACGCAGCGAATCGAAGTGTGGAAGCCGAACCAGCACATACGAATTGTGGGAGACCGTTCGGAAGGCGCGCCGCCCAGCGTCGTGGACTACTACGTTGAGGCCCGCGGAGGTTCAACGGTCCTGCGGATGGTCCACTCCGGCTTTGAGTCCACAGCCAAATTTGACGGAGAGTTCGAATCGACGCGTGGAGCCTGGCCGGTCTTTCTGAAGATCTTGAAGCATAGCGTGGAGCACGGCGTGGCATCGTGCACCAATGTCTGTATCTTCAAGATGCTGCCTGTGCCTCGCGCCCAGGCTTGGGAGAAACTGGTGGCGGGAGTACCGGAAATGCAGCAAGGGGTATCTAAACACTTTAACGCCGCTACCGGCACCTGCGCCGTGGAGTTCCCGGAAAGTAATCACGCCCTGCTGAGTATGTTCTGCGAGAAGGCAGGGGATTCATCGATGCTTACCCTGATGTGGCTGCTCTACGGCGCGACGCCGGCCGAAGCCGAACAGGTTCGCGAAGATTGGACCACTCGGATCGACGGCACGTTCAAACCCTAGATTGCCGGGAGCGGGGCAGCGCAGAGGTGGGCGCACTCTGCCCTCCTCTGCGGCTCTTACCAAGGATTGAGGCGAATAAGTTAAAGGCCGCAGAGGAATCCGTCGGCTGACGGATACCTCTGCGCTACCGCTGTTCCTGGAGTCCGTCCCATGACCAATGTGGGATGCTGAGGCCGCTCGGCACATCATCGGCGGACTGGTGGTAGCGGGACATCGTGGTCGTAGTCGCCCAGGCGAAGTAGTTGTGCAGCACCTGTCGCAAAGCAGCGTCGTTGGCTAGTCCGACATCGGTCAGGGCCTGATCGAAGCATGCAATGGCGCGGCGATCCATTTCATCGTGCTCCCCGTTCCCGCTGTGTATCTTGACGACGGTGGTCTCGTCACCATAGGAATCGGAATAAGTGGTCGGGCCACCGAGTGCCTCCGCCCAGTAAGCGGCGAGTCGCTCGGTATGCTGAGCGTTGAAGCCGTGGCTGAACGCATGGGCGACCACCTCGTCGGCCATCACGCGACGATGCCAGGCGTCGGCAAGACGGCGCAAGCCTTCGTTACCACCCGCCGCCTCGAAGACAGTTTGCATGCGCCACCTCCCTTACGCGAATTTCGCTTAATTCCGCGTCCAGACGCCTCGCAGGCGATCCGCCCACGTCTCTTTCACAGGTTGAGTTTCTACCCAGTACCGGCGCTGCCCCCAGCAGACCCGGACCTTTTCCCAGTAGCGAGCCCTTGTTTTAGCTGCGGATTCCGCCCCACGAGTCGTGGCGTATTGATTGTCGACTCGAAATTCGGGTGGAGGGTCGGAGGGTAGTTGGCTGCCGAACGGGTATATCCTCGGTAAGCTGAATGCCGCCGCCCTCCAGTAGTCCTGCGCCACCTCTTCCTCCTCGACGCGACGATTGGCGCTCGAGGATGGACTCTCGTCGGCGAAATCGGCCGGAGCCTCAGCCTGTAGGTGCATCTGGACCGGCGGGGGAGTTGAGAGGTATCCGCCTAGCTGCTGCGCAGTTACTACCAGAAATAACCCTGCCGCCAACGTCAGCAAGGCCGTCATCCCTCGTCGCCTTGAAGGATCTCCGCTGTCATCGAAAGTGGCGGACGGATATGCCGACCGTCGCGTGGAGCGGTCCTCCAGCTCTTTTCGCGAGGTCGCGTATTGGTGTCGAAAGCGTCTTTGCTCGGCCTCGAGATCCGCGACGGCGCCGGATGCTACCTGGTTCAGCAAAGCAATTTTTGCTTCGGCAAAGCCGGCCAGCCTTTCCCGGCTCTCCGCCAACGTCCGCGCCGATGCGCCGAATTCTTCCCGCAGTTTCGTCACCGCCGTCTCGAGGCTCGCTACAGCGTAAGCCCCAGCTCCGCCGACCGTCGCCAGTTTTGCCTCGGCCAGACCGGCCAGTTGATGCTTGCTCTCTTCCACGAATCGCCCCGAATTCTTCACTTCTTCGCGTAACTGCTCCACCGCTTCCTGCGCTTGCTGCTGGAACCGCCGGGACCATCCCCCTCCCAACTCCTGGGCGATCTTCTCAAAATCCTCCGCCCGCTTCGCACTCTCGGACTGGAAGTCTCCCGCCAGCGCCCGCCCCCGCCTCTCGAGCGCTTCCAGCGCCGAGGAAACTCCTTTGAAGCGCTCTTCGGCGGCGCTGGCACACGCCAAGATACTCGCCCCGTTCTTCTGCGCGGCAGCCTGCGATTGCGCGATCGCCTCCTCGGCCGCCTGCTTGATGGATTTCAGATGCGCGTCTGCTGCTTCGTGCATCGCCTGAGTTTGCACTTGAAATGCCTGCGCCAGTTGCTGATAACTTGTGTCACGCTTCTGCCCGGCAGCCTCAAACTGTGCCATCGATTCCTCGGCGGCTTGTTTGATGGATTTCACTCCTGAGTCTGCCGCCTCCTGCACCATCTGCGTTCGCTCCTGAATCGACTGTGCCTGTTGCCGGCCATATTCGTCCCGGACAGCTTGCATGAGGAAGGCGAGCTTCGCCTCAGCCAGGCTGGCCAGTTGTTGCTTGCTCTCCTCCACGACGTGTTCCAGTTCCCCCAGTTGTTCCCGCAGCCTCTCCGATCCTGCCTCAGCTTGTTCCTGGATTTGCCGCGACCACTGCTCCCCCAGGCCGCGGTCGACCTTCTCCGAGTTTTCTGCCGACCTCGTCTCGGCGGCGGCGACGGCTTCCGCCATGTGCGGTTTCTCGTCGCGCGCCGCGTGGGTCCGGGCTGGCGCACTTTCGGCGTGACCGTCACTCGAAGCGACCTTTGCTGTCTGAAGATCCAATCTGTACGATGCGGGTTGCCGCCGGCGTCGCATGATTAGGACTACTCCTGCCAGCAAGAGAGCTGAAGCGAAGACTACCCATCCAAGCCAAGCTCTGCTCGCCTTCTTCTCCACGTGCGCTGGTGCCTGATTGTCAATTGGGGCCTCCGGCAACTGTCCCGCCTGGGCGGAGGCGTCAGCGTCCACGTAGACATAGAAAATCTGGCTCGCGCCGGCCCCATCCGTCACTTCCAGCGAGACGCCGCCCGTCGCCTTGCCGTTGATTTTGATATGGTTTGAATCCTCCACGGCTACTTCGATAACGCCGGGGCTTGAGACTGAGAAGTGCTTGATGGGTTCCGGCGAGCTGACTTCCAGCGAGTGCCCCACGAGCACATGCAAAAGCTCGGTTTCACCCGGCGGTTGCGGCTGTGTCTGCTGCGCCCACGCTATTGCGCCTATCACCATCAACACCAAGCCGCTGCCAACGGACAATGCGGAATGCCACTTGCACATCTTCTCACTCCTCATTTACTGCCCACGGACGGTCCTATGGACTTGGAAAGCCACGCCCTCGGGAAGGTGCTTCAGCGCGACCGAGCGACCCGACTCGATGCCCTCCGCCTCGTAGACCACACCCATGCCTCCACCGCCTGACTTCTCAGGGACGCCACAATGCGACGCTAGCTGGCCGATCATGATGTGGGAACCTGCCCTTGAGGTTGATGTTAGACATCGGTCGGGGGGCAAGTCAATACAGAATTGCGCCGGCAAATCGATGCGGTGCAGAAGGCGCTGTCGGCGAGGGCCTTTGCGCAAGGGACCATCGGAGGTCCGATCGCTTTGGCCGGGCCGGGTGCGCGTTTCACGGACTCTTCAAGCGTGCGGTCCAGCCGGTGATCAGCGTGAGTGGAGAAGAGGCGCCGGAGGGGAATGAGTTAATCAGGAAGCGGCCGTCGGGAGCGACAGCGTACTGAAACCATCCGAACAATGTCGTGGTGATGCGGGTTTGAGCAACGACTTGGGGCGGACCGGCCGAAAATGTTACAGGGTTAAATGCTACGACGGCGAGCTTTCGATCCGGCTGCACGAAAAAGACCTTCCTGCCGTCCCGGCTCCAACGAGGCTGCGTCGACCCGCTCATATTGGAGATTTGGAGGTGAGGACCCGGAGTGGAAAAGGGTCGAACAACCGTCACGCGCTCCGGCATTTGCACGTAGGCGACCCATTTCCCGTCTGGGGAGAATTGAGGTTCAGCCCCGAACTTCGCGAACTGTGTGGATTTGTGATCGACTGGAGAGTAGACGTTCAGGCTCGGGAACTCGCCCCCCTCGAGGCTCATATAGATCAAGTGGCCATCTCGAGACCAATCGCAGGGAATGACGTTGGTGCCGGTCACGAGAGCGCTGGGCGGAGCCGAGGCATCGGCGGGAACTTCTTCGATGTTCAAGGAGGCGTCGCGGAAGGCGATGACTTTCCCGTCGGGGGACCATACGGGGTTGCTCTCATTCCCGCCGTCGGTGAGGCGAGTGCTAACTCCGCGTGCGAGGTCATAGACACGGATAAAGTGCCGTCCGTTTTCGTCATCCGAATAGGCCGCCAGCGACCGGCCGTCAGGAGAAAACTGGGGTCCCTCGTAACCAATCTCGGGGAGCTGGCCGGCCTCCTTTCCAGTCGAGTCGTACCAGATTAGCCGCGAAGGAGCATCGGCGGCGGACTGGAAAACCAGCTTGCCGTCTTGTGAAACAGAAAAGCCGGACTGCCAAAAGTCAAAGAACTTGTCCACCTCCTGCTGAGTGACGGGCAGCGGCGGTCCGATTGTTCTGAGGCGCCCGGCATCGAAGGGTTGGGCTACGACGCGGCGGTCGTAAACATAAACCAGATGTCCCGAGGCAAAAAGCACATTGCCGATGATGTCAGGGGAGATCTGGTGTGCGGTGTCGGAGTCGAGCGAGGCCACGTAAAGGCCGTTACGCAGGGGGTTGGAGGGACCGCTCCAATTCACGAAATAGAGGAAGTGCTTGCCATCGGGCAGGAAAAAAGGCCAGTGTTGAGATTGAGTGCTGTTTGTGAGAAGTTTGGTGACTGCCGAGGGCGTGCCGCCCGCCGCGGGGACACGGTACAGAGGGCCCTTGATGCCGGGAGCAAAGACGATGACGCCGTCTTGGTTCCAAGTCCCACCGAACCCGGGTGCGGCAGCACAGAGGGTTTGCACCGCAGAATTAGCGAGATCGATAGTCTTCAGCCGTCCCTCCGCGAAGAAACCAACCCGCAGGCTATCCGGTGACCAGAAAGGGAAGCTCGCGCCCTCTGTGCCTGTCAGTTGCTGGGCACTCGAGGATGAAAGCCCCCGCACCCACAGAGCTGTCTTGCCGTCTGGCCCGAGGGCGACGAAAGCCAGGTGGCTGCCGTCTGGAGAAATGGCGAAATTGTACGGAAGGAAGGCCACGTTGGTCGGGGGCAGCAAAGAAGAACGAACCGGTTCCGGCTGCGGGCCGGGGCGGCGGTGAAAGCCGAAAACCAGGAGTACCGCGACGAGGGCGGCCGCGACTGCCCATCCGAGGTATTCTGCCGTTCTCCGGCGTTCAGTGACTGGCCCTTCCTCCGCGCCGGAGCGAGACGCGCCCGCGACAGCGGCCGGGACAGCCGCGCCACGACCCGATTCCAGGTCGCGCTTGAGACGCTTTAAATCGGTGCGAATGTCAGCGGCATGCTGGTAGCGCAGATCGCGGTCTTTCTCGAGCGCCTTGTTGATGACTCGTTCCAACTCTATCGGCAATTTCGGATTGATCTGCAAGGGCGGCACGGGGGCCTGGTGCAGAATGGCTACGAATATCTCCGCCCAGTTCTTGCCGGGAAAAGGCAGGCAGCCAGTGGCCATCTCGTAGAGGACAGCGCCAAAGCTGAAGAGATCGGTGCGGGCGTCCATTTCTTCCCCCCGCGCCTGCTCCGGCGACATGTAGGCGACCGTGCCCATTGCCACGCCCGGAGTGGTTAGACCTTCGGGCTCGGTGGAGGCGCTAGCAAGCGCAGAGGCCCCAAGGGTTCCCGCCACTCCGCCTCGCTTGGGTGTTAGCTTGGCCAAGCCGAAGTCCAGGATCTTCGCTTGCCCACGGTTGGTGACGAAAGTATTTGCCGGCTTGATGTCGCGGTGGATGATGCCCCGTTGGTGCGCAGCCTCCAGCGCATCGGCAATCTCCATCGCCAGTTCCAGCAGTTCGCCGGTCATGAGCGGCTTTCCCGCGATGCGATGCTTTAAGGTCTGCCCCTCCAGATACTGCATCACGATGAAGGGCTGGCCCTCCTGCTCACCAATCTCGTGAATCGTGCAGATACTGGGGTGGTCCAACGCGGATGCCGCGCGCGCTTCGCGCCGAAAGCGCTCCAGCGCCTGCCGGTCTTTGGAAAGCTCCTCGGGCAGAAACTTGAGGGCGACGAAGCGGCCCAGCTTTGTGTCCTGGGCTTTGTACACCACGCCCATGCCGCCTCCGCCCAGCTTCTCAACGATGCGGTAGTGGGAAACCGTTTGGCCGAGCCGCTCCGGATCACCCTCGACGGTGGCGCTTAACTCGGAGCCCTCCTCGGCCCGCGCCGCTACGTCCACCACCGGGGACTCGAGGAATCTTGCGCCATCCTGGTGCGCCAGGAGCGATTCCACTTCCTCCCGCAATCCATCATCTCCCCCGCACGCTTCCGCCAGAAATGCAGCCCGCTGGCTCCCCTCACGCTCCAGCGCCGTGTGATAAATTTCTTCGATTTTCCGCCAGCGATCAGGATGCACGGCCTTGGCCCCCCTCCAACTCCCTCGCCAGCCAAGCCTTGGCCATCCTCCAGTCGCGCAGTACCGTGTCGGGGCAAACTTTCAGCACCTCGGCGGTCTCTTCCAAGCTCAATCCCCCGAAGAAACGCAACTCCACCACCTGGCTCTTGCGAGGGTCCACCTCCGCTAAGGCCTTCAGGGCATCGTCCAAAGCCAACACGTTCCGTCCTCGCTCCCTCGGACCTATGATCTCCTCATCGAGCGTGATTTCTTGTGCCCCGCCGCCCCGCTTCTGGTAGCCGCGCGCGCGGGCGGAATCCACCAGAATGCGGCGCATCAACTGGGCTGAAATCGCAAAGAAGTGCGCCCGATTCTGCCAGTTGACCTGGCGCGAATCGACCAGCCTCAGATAAGCCTCGTTCACCAGGGCTGTGGTCTGCAAAGTGTGGCCTTGGCGCTCTCCGGTCATGTAGCGGTGGGCAATCCTCCTTAGCTCGCGGTAGACAAAAGGAATCATCTGCTCCAGGGCAGCGTCGTCGCCTTGGCCCCAGGCTTGGAGGAGCCTTGTCACCTTGTGCGTTTTGGAGTGCTCCATGAACCCCACGCCACGAGCGCATGTGATCGGTCAGTGACTCGGATTATAGCACGGCGCCCCGGAGGCAGCCGCCCCAAAAAAACCTTCCTTGGCGTTCTGGTTTTCGGCCTCCGTTCCCGCCTTCCCCGGCGAGGACGGAGGTGAGCGACGTGATGAAATCTTCAGCAAATCGCCTGACTTTGGTTTCCATTGTGGCTGTTATTTCTCTCTGCTTTGGCCGGCCACTCCTAAGTGGCAAAACGGGGCAAAACCTGGCGTTTACGGTTCGGGCGTATGATTACGCCCAATTGCCTCACGGGACAATCGCCCAGGCGGAAATGGAGGCGACGCGGATACTTCGCAAGGCCGGGGTCGAAACCATCTGGCTCAATTGTTTTCCTGCCGCGGCCAACGCCGGCGAGCCAGCGGTGTGCCAGAGGCCTCTTGGACCCCTGGATTTTGTGATCAGGATCGTACCAACGTCAACGGCCGGGCACCTAGCGTTAGATCAGTCCGCGCTGGCTTTCACCGTGCTGGAAGGCGACAACGGCGCATATGCCACTCTCCTTTACGAGCCGATCGCCGAACTGGCGGCAAACTATAACGTGCCTGCGGGTCAACTCTTAGGCCATGCTGCGGCGCATGAAATCGGCCACCTTTTCCTCGGTGCAAATGCACATTCGCTAACGGGGCTCATGCGAGCACGCTGGGATGAAAAGGACGTGCAACTGGCAGGCCAGCGCAATCTGCACTTCACGCAATCGCAGTCTGAACTGATTCGCGCCAAGATACTTGCTGCCCGTCTTCAGGTGAATTGAGGTAGCAGGCCAGGGGGAACCGCGGAGGAAGGCGGACTCCAAAAGGCAGGAGCATGCGCCAGGCATTTTTCATGCTCATAAATATATTTGATTTGGGCCAATGCCGCGTAAGTTCTTATAATAGATACTGTCATCACCCCAAAAACGGTTCAGAATTCAGAGGAGAATTCCATGCCTAGGTTGCTAACCCGGCTTTTTCTGGGTCTGGTGCTGGTGATTGGATTGGCGGGCGGTCAGGGGCTCGCGCAGACTTCAGCGCCATCCGATAACCCGGCTCCGGCGGCGCAGGCCGCACCGGGTTCCAATACTGCCGACCGTGTGGCTCAACTCGAGCAGGAGATAGCCGATGCGCGCAGTTCCGGCGACAACGCCTGGATGCTGACCAGCGCGGCGCTGGTGCTGATGATGACCGGGCCTGGCCTGGCGCTTTTCTACGGCGGTCTGGTGCGAAAAAAGAACGTGCTGGCCACCATGATGCAGAGTTTCACCATGATGGTGCTGGTGACGGTGCTCTGGGCCCTTTTCGGTTACAGCTTGGTGTTCCACGGGGGCGGGGGATTCCTGGGAGGGCTTGGCTACCTTTTCCTCAAGGGGGTCGGCGCCGCGCCTAATCCGGACTATGCCGCCACTATCCCGCAACAGACCTTCATGGTCTACCAATTGATGTTCGCGATCATCACCCCGGGTCTGATCACGGGCGCCTTTGCGGAGCGGATGAAGTTCAGCGCCATGCTGCTGTTCATGACTTTATGGACCATCATCGTTTACGATCCCATGGCCCACATGGTTTGGGGGAAGGGAGGCTTGCTTAATGCCTCTCTGGGCGGCGCCGTCCCCACGCTTGATTTTGCAGGTGGGACCGTCGTACACGTGACCTCAGGCGTCTCGGCACTGGTCTGCGCGCTCTACCTGGGCAAACGGCTGGGGTATCCGAAAGAGCCGATGCCGCCGCACAGCGTGGTGCTGAGCTTCATCGGCGCCTGCCTGCTTTGGGTGGGTTGGTTTGGATTCAACGCCGGAAGCGCGCTGTCCGCCGGAAGCCTCGCCACAAGCGCCTTTGTCGCCACGCATTTCGGAGCGGCCGCTGCTGCCCTGGGTTGGGCGGCGGCCGAGTGGATGACGCGCGGAAAAGCCAGTGTGCTGGGAGTGATTTCAGGAGCGGTGGCGGGCTTGGTGGCGATTACGCCCGCTTCCGGGTTTGTGGGGCCCATGCCGGCGCTGATCATAGGCCTGATCGCCGGCGTGTTCTGCTATTTCATGGTGGCCAAGGTGAAAGGCCTGTTCGGTTACGATGATTCTCTCGACGTGTTCGGGGTGCACGGCGCGGGCGGCACGATTGGGGCGCTCCTGACCGGCGTCTTTGCCTCCCAAGCGGTGAATGCGATTTATAAAGACAGCAAGGGTAATGCCCTGCCGGTGGGCTTGATCGACGGCAATGGCCACCAACTCTTGAACCAACTGGTGGGTGTGGTTATTGCCTGGGTCCTGGCGATCGTCGGCACTCTGGTCATTTTGAAGATTGTGGACGTGGTGGTGGGTCTGCGCGTTTCGGACGAGCAAGAGATTCAGGGCCTGGACCTGTCGCAACACGGGGAAGAGGGTTACAATTTGGAGGTTTGATCTGGTTTGAAGGGGCACCCCTTGTGGGTGCCCGTGGTCGGTGGCGCTTCCAGAAAGCAAGATGTACGCGCCACGCGGGGCGTAGGGGCAAAGCGACTTTTGCCCGGGGCAGGGCGGCCACGAGGGCCGCCCCTACAAAGGATAATTGCCAATGAAAAAAATCGAAGCGATTATTCAGCCCTCGAGGTTCGACGCGGTCAAGGACGCTCTCCATGAGATCGGCGTGGAAGGCATGACGGTCCTGGAGGTGCGTGGGCACGGCCGGCAGAAGGGACACACCGAGTTCTATCGTGGGAACGAGTACAAGGTTGATCTGCTCCCCAAGATCAAGATTGAGATGGTGGTCCCGGACGCCCTCGCTGAACAGGCCGTTCAGGCCATTCTGAGAGCCGCGAAGACCGGGAAGATCGGCGACGGAAAAGTGTTCCTGACGCACGTGGACGACGCCATCCGTATTCGCAACGATGAGCGCGGGGATGCAGCGCTGTAGTGGAAAATGGAAATTGGAAAACAGACGGACAGAGGACTAATCTCCGCCTTCAGCCTCTCGGATTTCTACGCTTCAGAATCCCTAAGAATCCAGCAATCTTTCGACACCACGGGTGATGGTTTGGCGGTGCTGCGTGGGCGTGCGGAGTTGGTGGACACGGCGGCGGCCTCGCTGTACCGACACTACTTTTCCTCGCAGCTCCATCAGCCGCGCAAATTCTGCATGCTCGCTCTGGGTGGCTACGGCCGTCGAGAACTCTTTCCGCACTCGGACATTGACCTGCTGTTCCTCTCCGAAAGCGGCGCCGAGCAGGCCTCCCAGCGGATGGCAATCGCGGCGCTTCTACGGGAATTATGGGACTTGCGGCTTCGGGTCGGACACAGCGTGCACACGCTGGCGGAGTGCGGCCGGCTCTACCGGCAGAACCTCGAGTTCAACGTCGCACTGCTTGATTGCCGTTACCTGGCGGGTGATGCCGAGCTCTTTAACCGGTTGCACGACGACGTTTATCCGCACTTGGTGTCGCGAGATCATCAAGACCTGTTTCGCAATTTGGCAGAGATGACACGCGCGCGGCATCGGAAGTATGACGACACCATTTTTCATCTTGAGCCGAACCTCAAAGATGGCCCTGGCGGCCTCCGGGATTATCATGTTTGCCGGTGGCTGGCTCGCATCTCGGCAATCGCGAAGCACAAAGTCTGGAGCCCGCCGGAAGAACTTTGGCCGGCAGCCTGGCGCGCCGAGGTCGGTCCGGCGTGGGAGTTCCTCTGCGCCACCCGCTGTTTTCTTCACTATTTCCGTGAACGCGACGACAACCAGTTGAGCTACGAATGCCAGGACGAGGCCTGCGCTCGCGGCATCGGCTTCCGGCGCGGCGTGGACCCCGGCTCAGGCGGCGCGCAGCTACCGCCGCCCAGTCCCGAGGATTGGATGCGCGCTTACTTTCGCCGCGTCCGCTCCATCTGCCAACTTACTCTGCGCCTTTTGGACGATTGCGCGCCCGCCGGTACGGGACTCTATGGGCTGTTCCAAAACTGGAGATCACGCCTCTCGAATGCGGATTTCTCCGTCCTGCGGGAGAAGGTCTACTTCCGCCAGCCTGCGGCGCCGGCCCAGGAACCCGCGCTGGTTTTGCGCTTATTTGAAACGGTGGCGCGGCACGGGCTGGAAGTGAGCCGCGAGGCAGAAAGAGCCGTTGCCGAAGCCTTGGCTCGCGGGGTTATCAACCGCCTGGACGGGGGCTTAATTTGGAGCCACTTTCGCCAGATACTTTGTTTCCCGGGCGCGGCCAAGGCCTTGCGGGAGATGAACCGGTTGGGTGTGCTGAGGGCTCTTTTCCCGGAGTTCCAGGCGATTGATTCGCTGGTCATCCGGGACTTCTTTCACCGCTACACGGTGGACGAGCACTCCTTCATGACGATTCAGAACTTGCACGCGCTCTCTGGGCGGAAGCTGCGAGAGGGGCCACATCCAGATACGGCGCCGGATTGGGAAGATCGACTCGCCGAGATCCTGGAAGAACTTGAGCAACCGGAACTCCTCTACCTCGCCTTGCTTTTCCACGACGTGGGCAAAGGCATGGAGACAACAGACCACGTCGAGGGAAGCCGCCAGGCGGTGGAAGCAATCATGACGCGCCTCGAGTTGGCGCCGCCGGACCGCGCCACAGTGCGGTTTCTCATCGTCAATCATCTTGAGATGTCCACCACCTTGCAGCGGCGCGACATTTTCGAGCCGGAAACCGTGCGCGCCTTCGCGGAGAAAGTCGAGACGACTGAGCGTTTGAAGATGCTGTCGCTCTTGACCTATGCGGACATCAAGTCGGTCAATGCGGAAGCCTTGACGCCCTGGAAGACCGAACTTTTGTGGCGACTCTACGCCTCAACAGCGAATCACTTGGCTCGCAGCGCGGATGAGGAGCGGCTGACACTCGCTCGCGCCAGCGCCTCAGCGGCGGAACGAATTCTGCCGCTGCTGACGTCCTCCATGAGCCGGGAAAAGATTGAGCGTTTTCTCGAGGGGTTTCCGCGGCGCTACCTGGCGGCCCATTCGCCCGAGGAAATTGCGTTGCACCTTGAGTTGGCGCAACGGCTTGCGTCGGCGCCGGCGCAAGTTCAATTGAAGGCGCGGGGCAGTCTGCACGAGCTGACCGTCATTATGCAGGACCGGCCGTTTCTCTTCGCCTCCATCACCGGGACACTGTCGGCCTGGGGCATGAGCATCGTGAAAGCCGACGCTTTCGCCAACGCGGCAGGGGTGGTTCTGGACACTTTCCGCTTCGGTGACCTCTATCGCACGCTGGAATTGAACCCTTCGGAGGCGGAGCGCCTGAAATCCAACCTCGCCGATGTCCTGGAAGGAAGGATGGAGCTCGCCAAGCTCCTCAGCGGACGGCTCCACGCTGCGCAGACCCGGAAACCCAAAGTTACCATTCTTACCAAGCTCCGCTTTGACGACTCGAGTTCTTCCCACAGCACCCTGCTCGAGCTGATCACCCAAGATCGCCCCGGATTGCTTTACCAAGTCAGCTCGGTTCTTGCAGAACTCGGCTGCAACATCGAGATCGCCTTGATCGACACCGAAGGTGAAAAGGCCATTGATGTGTTTTACCTGACTGCGCAGGGCGGAAAGCTCTCTCCTGAACTCCAGCGAGCCATCGAAAAGACGTTGTTGAAATAGATATCACAGGCACTCCGGCCTGTGCGGGCGAGGGCGCGGAAGGCCGCTTGGCGACAGGCGAGAGTGCCTGTCCCACTTCACCGGGCAGTGCGCGAGTCCCGTTCCGGAACGAGATCTTTGCTTTTTCCTGACGCCTGACAACTTTTTCGATCTGCCTCGCTCGAAACGGAAATTTCTTGACGAATTCTTCTCAGAATCGAATTCTTTTCTTGACGTCACCGCGCTTCTTATTCTAATTTGCGAAATAGAGTCTGGAAAATTGAATTTCCATGCCATCAAAATTCCGGTGCGACGCATTCTAATCATCCGCGGCGCGATCCGATAGGAGCAAAGATGAAGTTGAAGGCGTTCTTTTGTGTACTCGGACTCCTTTTCTTCGTTTTCTCAGCAGGCGCAGGTTGGGCTCAGACGACGGGCACCATTCGGGGTTCGGTAACGGATCCCTCCGGCGCGCTTGTGCCGGGCGCCAGCGTCACCGCCGCTCAGAGCGACACTCATGTTGCCCGCACGGTGACGACGAATGAGAGCGGCGACTATGAGTTCCCCGCCTTGCCGGTGGGTCGCTACACCGTCTCCGTACAAGCGCCCGGATTCAAGCTGGCCCGACACACTGAAATCGACGTCAGGCTGGGTCACGTCACCGCAGTCGACGTCAAGCTGGAGTTAGGCCCGGTGGCGCAGGTGGTTTCCGCCGAGGCAGCCGCCCCTCTCATCGAAATCGTCAGCACGCAGGTTGGCGCGGTGGTGAACGATAAGGCGGTGGTGGAGCTTCCCCTGAATACGCGCGATACCTACCAACTGCTGCAATTGCAGCCCGGCGTCCAGTCGCAACTCGGTTCTGACCTCTTCTATGGCAGCGATCAGCCCGGAGTGGTTTCTGTCAACGGGGGACGCGGGCGGTCGAACAACTACACGGTGAATGGGGGCGACGCCAACGACCAGTTCGTGAATCTGCCGGGCGTGCAGCCTTCTCCGGATAGCATCGAAGAATTCCGCGTCTTGACCAATACATTCGACGCTGAGTTTGGACGCAATTCCGGCGCGGTAGTCAACGTCGTAACCAAATCGGGCTCCAACACCTTCCACGGCGACGTGTATGAGTTCTTGCGCAACAACGTGCTTAACGCGCGCGGATTCTTTGACGCCTCCGTTCCCGACTTCAAGCAGAACCAGTTTGGAGGCACCCTGGGCGGCCCCGTCCGCAAAGATCAAACCTTCTTTTTTGCGTCCTACGAGGGACGCCGAATCCGCCAAGGAGATACTTCGCCGGCATTTCCTGTGCCGTCAGTCGCCGAGCGCGGCGGCGATTTTTCTGCCGGGCAGCCCTTTACGGGCACCTTAAGCGATCCCAACGGCACGGTCTCCGCGCTCATGAACGCGCGCCCGGGATGCGCCGAGGCGATAGCCACAGAAGGCGGAGCGCCGATCGCTCCCGAAACTGCTTACGCCGCAATTTTTCCCAACAACCAGATCCCGGCGCAATGCTTCGATCCTACGGCGCTCGATTTGATGAATCAGTACGTGCCGCAGGCGAACTTGAACGGCACGGAATACGAGTCCGCCCCAACCTCGCGTGAGTATGATGACCAGTTGACAGGCCGCATCGACCACAAGCTGAGCGATCACCAGCAATTCAACGCATACTATTATTTTGACGACCAATTTTACACCCAGCCTTTTTCGTTCTTCCAGGGCGGGGGCGCTAACGTCCCGGGCTTCGGAGGGCTTTACAATAACCGCTACCAGCAAGTGAACCTCACGCATACGTGGGTGATCAGCCCCAGCACAGTTAACGAGTTTCGGTTTTCCGCCTTCCGCGAGGCGCAAGGTGAATTTAACCATCCTCAGCATACCAACCTCGTCCAGGACTCCTGCAAGTCGGTGCCGGCGGACCAGTGCTTTTCGGATCCGAATAATCCTGCGCTCGGCATCACCCCCCACCTCGGGACTCAGCACGAGGGCGTGCCGTTCCTGACGGTCTCCGGGGGATTCGCTATCGGGAACAACTACGAAGGTGAACTGCCGCAAGTCGGCAACACGTTTCAGTGGATGGACAATCTCAGTAAAGTGAAAGGTAACCACAGCTTGAAATTCGGCGCCGACGCGCGCCGACAACGCTTTGATCAGCTCTTCTATTTTAATGTCAACGGCGATTACTCGTTCCTGGGTGGAGGCCCGAATGATCCCGGGTACTCCGATCTGTACCCGAATTACCTTCTTGGGCTTCCTGACTCTTATTTGCAAGGCTCGGCGCAGCACGAATACGTGCGCAGCACCTCCTTTTATCTCTACGCGCAGGATAGTTGGAAAATCCGTCCCGCTCTGACCTTGAACTACGGCTTGCGCTGGGAGTTGAACACTCCGCTCGCCGATATCGGCGAGCGCACGCAAACTTTCCGGCCGGGTCAGAACACCAGTGTCTACCCTTGCCAACTCGGCGCCAATAATCCCTTGGTGGGTGAGTTTGGGACCACCAATTGCGGCCCTGGAAGCGCAGGCGAGGCGGTGTTCCCGCAAGGGTTGGTGGTGCCCGGGGACAAAGGTATCACCGACGCCTTGACGCAAACTTACTACAAGGCATTCGCGCCACGCCTCGGCCTTGCCTGGAGCCCCTCCTGGAACAGCGGAACACTCGCCAAGCTCACCGGAGGGCCAGGCATGACGAGCTTCCGGGCCGGATGGGGACTTTTCTACAATCCCATGGAGCAGCTTGTGCTCGAGCAGTTCAGCGGCGAGCCCCCGTTCGGTGGCAGCATCAACCTCTCGGAAACCATGTTCAATACACCCTTCCTTGGCCAGGACGGTTCGGTCTACCCGAATCCTTTCAACGGAATACTTCACCCGCCTCGTGGCCAGCCGGTGGATTGGTCCACGTTCCGCCCGATCCTGATGTTCGGCGAACTCCAACCGAATCTTCGCGCTCAATATGCGGCTCAATACAATTTCAATGTGCAGCGCGAACTGACCGGGGACATGGTTCTGCAAGCGGCATACGTGGGCTCGCAAGGGCATCGCCTGCTGGCCACGCACGACTTGAACTATGGCAACGCGCAAACCTGCCTGGATTTGCAGAACATCTCAAACTTTTACGCTACTTCCAGTCCTGCACTCTCTTCCAACTTCGCCTGCGGGCCGTTCTACGCCGATAGTTCGTTCCAGATTCCCGCCAATTCCATCCCGGCCGGCATGAGCGTGCATCTTCCGTATGGCTCGGTGCCTGTGGTGACAGGGCCGAATAACCCCGCCATAAACTTGGTTGGGCTGCGCCGATACTCGGCGCCGTTTTGCGAGCCGACAACCGGTGCTGGATGCCCGCCGGACGGCACTCCGGTCTTCGCCAGCGTTTTCGCGCAAGATACCATCGCCAACTCGGCGTACAACTCGATGCAGGTTTCCCTTGAGCGGCGCTTCGCGAAAGGCCTCCAGTTCCTCGCCGCTTACACCTGGAGCAAGTCTTTTGATCAGGCGTCAAGCTTCGAGAACACTCTTGATCCGCTCTGTTTCCGCTGCAGCCGCGCGTTGTCTCTGTTCAATGCCCCGCAGCGCTTCGTTCTGAGCTACTACTGGGAATTCCCGGTTCCGGAGAAGCACGGTCTGGTGGGAAAGGCAGTGAACGGCTGGGGGATGTCGGGAATCTTCAGTTTCCAGAGCGGCTTTCCCGTCAGGATCACTTCCTGGAGCGACCTCGAACTCGAGAATAGCCAGGACTTCGAGTATCCCGGTGAACCGGACTTGGTGAGCAAATTTACAACGCAGAACCCGCGCAAATCGGGCTGCGCGTTGGGAACCGGCCCCTCATCGGGAGCCGGAGCACCTGACTGCCAGTCGGTTCCCAATCAATACTTTGACCCCAATTCGTTCGCTGACCAGGCGCTAGGAACCATCGGCAACTCGCCACGCTCGCTTTGCTGCGGCCCGGGAATCAACGACGCCGACCTCGCTTTGCTGAAGACCACTCGCCTCGCCGAGCACAAAGAACTCCAGTTCCGTGCTGAGTTCTTTAATGCCTTCAACCACGCCCAGTTCTACGTGCCGGACGGGAATATCACTGACGGCCCAACTTTCGGCCAAGTTTCGAAAGCCCGGGACCCAAGGCTGATTCAATTCGCGTTGAAGCTGCTGTTCTAAGTCCTGTGACGGTGTGTACACCTGCTGCTCTGAAAACGCGTAGGCGTAGGGCTTGCCCTACCCCGTGGGTGCAAGGTCGATCCAACCAGGGGACGGCAAGCCGTCCCCCTACAAGCGTGTTTTCACGGTTTCCAAGTGCCTGTCCGGCTACGGGCCTGAGCTGCACACACTCCTCCCACCACTAAGAATGACAATGTTCGCAGGTCTCGGATGTGATATCGTAGTTTGTCAACGCAACAAAACATGTCGCATCGGGAGAGTGGGACAAAGCTCGACGTGATTTACGGCATTCACGCGGTCAAGGAAGCCGTGCTCAGCCATCCGGTTGAATACGTACTGGTTGCGCAAGGGCAGCACAACCCGCGAGTGCAGGAAATCATTGACGCTTGCCGAGCTGGTGGCATCGGAGTGCGATTTGCTCCCCGGCCCGCGGTTGAGCGCATGGCGGGCAACACCCAACATCAGAACGTCGTGGCAGTCTGTGCCCCTCGAGCCTATGACGACCTCGAGACCCTGCTCGGCAGTTCCGCGCGGCCGCTGCTGGTTGTTCTGGACGGGGTCGAAGACCCAGCCAATCTGGGAGCTATTGTGCGCACGTCAGTGGCGGCCGGGTGCGAGGGGATCATTATTCCGGAGCGTCGCGCCGCGGGCATATCGCCCGCTGTGGCAAGGGCTTCCGCCGGGGCGCTCGAGCACGCCAAGGTTGCGCGCGTTACCAACCTGGTCCGCGCCCTCGAGGAGATCAAAGAGCGCCGGATCTGGGTTTACGGTTTTGAGGCAAAAGCCGAGAAGTCATACCTGGAGTTGGACTTCGGCCAGGGTTGTGCGCTGGTCTTGGGGGGAGAGGGGGCAGGCCTGCACCGTTTGGTACGCGAAACGTGCGATCAACTAGCCCACATTCCCCTACGCGGCCCTGTGCCCTCACTAAATGTCTCCGTGGCCACCGCTGTGGTGCTTTATGAGGCCCTGCGGCAACGGGGGTAAGGGCGGAAAATGGAAACTGGCCTCTCGTAAACCTAAACAGAGCACTAATTTACGAGCTTCCAATTTCCAATTTCCACTTTTCAGTTTCCAGCTCTCGCGGCAACTTTGGGCCGTGCGCGCACATCTAATCACGCGGGGACGTGCAGGGAGGGGTGAATGACTGTGAACCGCACTTATGCTTTCCTGAAATCAGCCTGGACGGTGATGCTGGTGGGTGGTTTTCTTAGCCTGGCGGGTTCTGCTTTCTGTCAGGAAGGATCGCAAAACCCGCCAACCTCAACTTCCCAGCATGAGTCGGCGACCGAAGTCAAGCCCTCCGAGGCTAACACGCGGATTCGGGTCCAGGCGAACATTGTGACCGCCCCGGTGACGGTGATCAATTCCAAGGGCGATTACGTTTTCGACTTGCAGGAGAAGGACTTTGAGGTCTTGGACAACGGGGTACGCCAGAAGATCGAACAATTCAGCCTCGAGCAGCGTCCTCTGGCGGCGGTCATCGTGGTGGAAGCCAATGGCACGTCGGAGCCTTTACTGAGCGAGGTGCGTCCTCTCGGGCCGGTTTTCTCGAGTTTGATGTTGGGACCGCAGGGGCAAGCGGCGGTGGTCACTTATGGCGATCAGATGCGCACCGTCCAGGACTTCACGCAAAACGGCGACGAACTGGAGACTGCTCTGCGTCGCGTTGAGGCCCGGGGCGGTTCTCAGCACCTGAACGATGCCTTGGCGCAGGCCATTGTAATGCTGGAGACCCAGCCGAAGGACGACCGCCGGATCATCGTAGCTTTTTCGGATGGGCATGACATAGGGAGCCGAACGACTAAAGAGGAAGTAGTGCAGCGGGCGCTGAATGCCGGCATCACGATCTATGGTCTGGGATTCAGCCAGTCACGCTCGATACTGACGAAACAGCCCAAGGCGCCCCCGCAGAGTGTTCTGGCTTCCAGCATGGCTCTGCCCGCCCCTCCCAGCATGCCGCAAACACCCTCGAGCGCCGAAAACAACTGGGGCAGCGGGGCCAACTTGCCGATCGTCCCGCTTTTCCTGGCAAGCGGGGAAATGATCCGATCCATTGTGGCCAAGGACCCCCTCGAGTTCTACGCGGGATACACCGGGGGGCTGAGTTATGGGGCCTGGTCAAAGAAGCCGATGCAGGACGAGCTCAACAAGATTGCCGACGAAATCCAGAGCCAGTACGAGATCGCCTACGTTCCTCACGCGCCCGACAACAACGGCTTTCATCGCATCGAGGTGCACGTCGACCGCAGCGGAGTCAAGGTGCGAACCAAGGCGGGCTATTTCTTGGGCGGAACTGGGACCAATCCCGGGCAGTGAGACGGTCAGCTGTCAGCTTTCACGAATAATCCTCGTAAGGCATCACTTCGACGCGCTTACCCGATTTCAACTCGATCTCGGCGAGGTAGGGCCGCATAGAAAGCGGGTCAACTCGCAAGACCATGACGTGGGTAACGCCTTGCTTTTTGCACACCACAGTGAAAAACCTATTTTGTTTGCCCGCTACCAGAATGCTAGGGTAGGTTTTCCACTTGAGCTTCAGGTTGCGGACGCGGGGGCTAATGTCGGGGCGGAACTGCATAAGAGAAATCGTCGAAAACGGCATATCCACTGACGCCCCCGGGCATCTGAACATGAGGCCGTTATCGGAGACTTCCAACTTCCCGGCACAATCGATTTCAATCTTCTCGCTTCCGCCCGCGTATTGAAAAATGGCTTCCTTGCCCTGCTCGGTTCCAGTCATCGCGCCGCGCGGGATCAGGAAGATGAAGACTATCGGCCAGATTTTCCAAGTCCGTGTTGCCCAATCTAATTTCATTAATCGCTCACTCCACCGGCGTTAAACGCCCGGCCGGTGGTCCACCTTCGGTTTACTTACTGATTTTAGCGCCGGAATACCTTTTGGGGAAGAACTTCTCGGGAGCCGAGGCCGATTAAGTTCAGCACGGTAACGGTGACTCCAGCCGGCGCGGCGCAACGCTGATTCCGCCACCATTGGGATGCTTCAGGGGGTTCAGTCATTCTGGCACGGACCGCCTGGCCTCCTGGGGCAGTCCAACTCCGGCCTCGACAGTAGCGTGCTCGACGGGGACGTCAACTTCAAGGTACCAAGGAACGGCTAGCGTGCCCCATTTTGCTGGCTGAAACGACCATCGCGTGATGACCCGCGTCGCCTTTTCCACCAAAGAGGGTATGCCTTTCAGAATCTCTGAATCGATAACTTTGCCGTCGGCGCTTACCAACACGCGCAGCCGAACGGAAGCATTCGTTGTGGCGCCTGTCCCTGACCCTTTCAAGACCGCAGGAGGCTTCACTTGACGGCCGAAGTCCGATTCCGCTTGCGTGGGCATAAGGTCCATTCGGTTCGTGCGGAGAGAGAAATTCACCTCCAGCTTGGTCTCGAAAGCGGAAGGGGTATTCCGGCCCTTTGCCACGTACGGACGGTAGCGCCAAGCGGCAACAGAATTGAGGACAGCAGCAGCCAAGAGCGGATTGCCGCTCAGCACGTGGACGTTCACAACTTTGCCTTCGGTGTCGACCGTGAGCCGCACGCGAATTCGGCCCTGAATGTAATTCACTTTAGCCAGGACGGGGTACTCGGGAGGAATTTGGGACACGAGCAGACGGGAAGCTTCTTTGGCGCCGAGTTCCGGTAGGTGCTGGTCTTCTCCAATCGCCTCGGCACGCGCGGGCAACAGCCTTAATGCGCAAAACCACACGATGCCAAGGCCTAGACAGCAACGGCACGCTCTTTGATGAAAGCTAGCCATCGGATTCAAATATCACCTGAGCGACCACGAATCGCCCGGCGTGCGAGATCGAGACGGCGGTCCGGACAACTCCCATTTGACGCGCAATTTCCTCCGCTTGGCCTCTTAGGCTCAACTCCGGCTTGCCGCTTGGGGCGTGGGTTATTTCCACATCGACCCACCGCACGCCGTGGCTCCAGCCCGTCCCCAAGGCCTTAAAAGCCGCTTCCTTGGCCGCAAAGCGCGCCGCGAACCGCTCCGCCGAGTTCTTGAACCTTTTGCAGTAAGCGATCTCCGCCGGCGTGCAGACGCGGTTCACAAAACGTTCGCCGTGCTTCTGGAGAGCTTCTTCGACGCGAGAAGTCTCCATGATGTCAACACCAGTGCCGACGATCATGTGTCACAGGCCGGGGCTGACTCAACGTCCGGAGCGTTCACTGCGCAGCGCTGGCTGTTGTCTGAAAGCTCGCTGCGCGCTCGTAGGCCCGGACGGTGTAGTAGACTGCCTTATCGAAAAACTGGCCTAAAAGGCGCTGGAGGTCCAACGCCTGATATAGATCGATGGCAGAATCAACCAAACCGGCGACTCGAATATAGTCTCGTAAATGATACTTCGTCAAGGTGAGGGCGTAGACAACTTCGCTAAGCGGCACTCCCTCAGTCTGGCGTTGCTTCCCCAGCTCGCTGTATCTCGCTTCGATGTCCTCTTCGGCCTTGCTATTCAGCCACAAGCCGAGGTCCTTGTACACGTTATAGGTGCGAAGGTGGATCGCTTCCCGGGGGAATCTGTGGTAAGAAACGGTACGCGGGTTGGACTGAAGGTCTTCAACCAGAGCGCGGGTCAGCTCATCTGCATGGTGTTCGATCATACGCACCAGGCGATCCGATAACATCGTGCTCCTTTCCCACTAAGTTGGATGTCTCAGTTTCGCTTCATGGTTGCAGTGCGTCACTGAACGATCGCAGAGCGAGACTGTTTTCCCTCTAATATCTTTCGTCCCTCTTCTGCAGAAAAGGGACTTTACAGGCCCAGGTCAAAGACTTGGTTTGCGTTATGGGTTGAACGGCCCTGTTAAGCCTAGGTCAGAATACCAGAGTGGCACGCAAGGTTCAACTAGCATCCGCGGGCGAGGAACGTCGTTGAACAACCCGCGCGGGGGGTCTCAGGAAATCGGCCCGCGTATGCTATATTCGACTCTTGGGTCACCCTACTTCACATCTTGTTTCGCGGGGCGGGCTAGCATGGATTGAACATCCTCTCCTCACCCGCAATCCCTGGCTGGTCCATGCCTTTAGTACTCGCCGTGGCGGGGTGAGCCGCGGACCCTCCTCCGGCCTCAATCTAGGACTCTCGAAGGGCGAGCCGCAACTCGGAGTGCGGAAGAACCAGGACCTTTTCTTTCGGCAGCTTGGCGCGGAACACCTTGCGCTGGCGTCGGTACGGCAAGTCCATTCCACGGTCATTTATCAAGTTAGTCACGCGAGGGGCCGCGAACTTGAGTACCGCCTTGCCGGGAGCCCGTCGGCCAGTCAATCCGGCCTTGCTCAGCCTGAAGGCGATGTGTTGCTGACTGATCAAGCCGGCATCCTCCTGTCGGTGCGAACTGCCGACTGCCTGCCCGTGCTCCTGGTAGATCCGAAGCATCGGGCGGTGGCAGCAGTTCATGCCGGGTGGCGCGGCGCGCTAGGGCGCATCATCGAGAAAACGGTGGGGGAGATGCGCCGCGAGCATGGTTCCTCTCCCTCGAGCCTGCTCGCCGTGTTGGGTCCTTCCATCCGCGCGTGTTGTTACGAGGTGGGAGAAGATGTGGAAGAGGCCTTTCGTGGGCGCTTCCCAAACGCGGATGAGTTCTTTCGCAAGCCGCCGGTACGACCGGCGTCCCGGCCCCAGCGCTACTTCCTCTCATTCCCGAATATGCAGCCGCCTGGGCACGGCGCCAATCCAAAACCCTCAGCGCACCTTGACCTGATTGCGGTGGCAAAAGATCAACTCCATGGCGCGGGACTCGCGCCTCGCCACGTCGCCGCTGTCGATTTCTGCACCGCTTGCCATCCGGACCTCTTTTATTCCTATCGGCGCGACGGAAGCGGCACGGGCCGCATGGCGGCGGTTATCGGAATTCGACCCGCAACCCTTCGCTAATCTCGGGTGAACCACCCCTTCGCCTCCTTATCAAGGAGGGGAGCCAACTCTCCTTCTCGTTGAGGAGGGGGCTGAGGGGTGGTGTCGCCGTCCAGCATTCCTTTCAAACGGAGCTGGCCGCAGGCGGCGCCAACATCCTGTCCTCGTGAAATACGGATGTAGGCTGGAATCGTGCGTTCCGCCAGAACCTGTTGGAAGGCCAAAACTCTTTCCATGGGAGAGGCGCGATAGGGAAGCTCAGTGCCGGAGTTGTAGGGGATAAGGTTGACCTTGGCGCGCATTCCGCCAAGCAGTTTTCCCACGCGCTGCGCATCGGCGTCCGCGTCGTTGAAGCCGTCGAGAAGAACATACTCGAAGGTCAGCAGTTCGCGGGGGCGCAGCGGGTAGGCCCGGCAGGCGCGCAGGAGGTCGCGCAGCGGATACTTCCGGTTGATCGGCATCAGCTCCGTTCGCTGTTCTTCGGTCGAAGCGTTCAACGAGACGGCCAGTTTCGGGCGCCCCGGGTCACGCGCCATCTCGTTGATGCGCGGGACGATGCCCGAGGTGGAGATGGTGATACGGCGCAGGGGAATGGCAAAAGCTTGCGGATCGGCGAGTATATGGACAGCTTTCATCACCTGGGTAAGGTTCAGGAGCGGCTCACCCATTCCCATGAAGACCAGATTCAGCCGAGTGCGAGGGAGAATCTCACGCGCATTGGTTACCGCCATTACCTGGCCAAGAATTTCTCCCGCCGAGAGGTTTCGCTGCAACCCCAAGAGCGCGGTGAAGCAAAAGCGACAATCTACGGCGCAGCCCGCCTGACTGGAAAGGCAAACCGTCGTCCGCGACTCCTCCGGCATATAGACGGTTTCGATCAGCGTGTTGTCTTGAAGACGGAGCAGGTACCGGGCGGAGCCGTCCGTCGAGGCGAATACGGCCTGGACGCGCGGGTAGTCGACATCGTATTGAGCTGAGAGGGCCCCTTTGAAATCCCTATCGAGGTCTGTAAAGCCGGCGATGGCCGTTGCGCGGCGGCGGTAAATGGCGTGATAGAGTTGGCGGCCGCGATACGGCGCCTTCCCCAGGGACTGTGCCAGTCGCTCCAACTCCTGGCGATCAAGCCCCACAAGATTCTGCATTCCCGTGTTCATCTGATGCCCCGGTCTCAACTCATGCTATCATTCTGGCGATGGTGCCTCAAGCGTTTGCAGCATCGCGACGTAATATTAGGGTAATCGAGCGGGTTCCGATCACCCCCAGCCCTTCCTTGTCGAAGGAGTGAAATTCGGACTCCCCTCCTCAGGTGAGGAGGGGTTGGGGGCGGTGGGATTCAGGTCCTTCCCGCGAAAGCAACTGAATGAGTCCACGCCGAGTCAATCCCGAACTCATCGGCCGACGACGAGAAGCCCTCCAGCGCGCAGGATACGTGGAAGTCCTGGAACGTGGAATCGAGGCGACCACGCTGGATTCCGTCGTAGCCAGGGCGGAATCGAGTAAGGGCGGGGCGCTCTATTACTTCCGGACCAAGGAAGACCTCCTCTTCGGCGTTCTGGAGTGGCTGCTGCGCCAATTGAACCGCAGCCTGGACGAGGTTGTGCATTCTCAAGAGCCGGCGCGCGCCCGGTTGGGAGCGGAACTGGAAGTCTTGTTTCATAGCGCCGCGGTTAATCGCAAGCTTTACCTGGTCTTTTTCGATTTTGTCAGCCGCGGGGCACGCTACCCACGATTTCGCAAGCTCTTTTCGGAGTTCTTCGAGAGGTGCCGGCAGCGAGATCGGAAAATCGTGGAAGACGGAATCAGTGAAGAGCAGTTCCGCCGGGTAAGTTCTCTAGAGGCTGCTTCCACCATACGCGCCCTCGTCGACGGCTACTGTCTGCAATGGCTTTTGGGTCCTGAGGACGTGCCGGTGGAAGTGTATCGTGACCGCTGCCGAGCGGTGCTGGGAGCGTATCTCCTGCGTGGTCCCAAGAGCCGGGAGACGTAACCGCCCGCACTCCCAGGCAGGATTCTGAACGACGCCTGCGGTGTCATCCTGAGGAGTCCCGCATTGCGGGACGATGAAGCATCTCCGCAGTTCGTTGAAACAACAACTGCCGGGATTCTTCGCTGCGCTCAGAATGACAGCGCTCAGGATTGCCGATGGCCGCAAGGGTCGTGTCGGTCCTCTTCATACTCTTCTTAGTCGTTGGAGTCCCAATTCTCTCATTGTCTTCGGCGCGCGATGACCGGCTCCGTCAAATGCAACGGCTCGAGCTTTATGTCTCCGCAGCTATTTCGCAGTGGGCTCTGGCGGTCGTCGGAGTGGTTGTCTGTTTTCTCGGCTCGCTAAGTGCTTTTTCCTTGGGCTTCAGAAGGCTCGCACCCGCCACTGCCCTCATCTGGGCAAGTGCTTTGGTTGCGCTGTCCGTGGCCGCCATTCTCCTAAGCCTATTCCTGGAACGCCGTGGGTGGTGGCCGGCAGAAAGCGAGCTGACCTACCTCTTGATTCCCAGGACGCGCCAGGAAAAAGCTTGGTCGCTGCTTCTGGTGGCTCCCACGGCCGCTATCTGCGAGGAATTCTTGTACCGCGGCTTGCTTCTCGCTCAAATCAGTCAATGGCTGCCTACTGGCGCCTGGGCGTGCGCTGTTGCATCACTGGCGTTTGGATTGGCGCATGTTTATCAAGGTTGGAGTGGGATCGTGCGAGCCTCTTTGCTAGGGGCTTTGCTTGCCTATCCCGTCATTCATTTCGGGAGTCTCTATCCTTCCATGCTCGCGCACGGCCTGATCGATGCCGTGGCTTTGGCGTGGCTGGGTCCGAAGTTCCTTGGAGGGAAGAGGGAACAGGGAATAGGGAACAGGAAAGAGCAAACGGAAAACCCAGAGTAGGGAATAATGAGCAGGAAGCAAGCAGCCGGGAACAAGGAAGATCAGCATGGAACAGTTCACAGGGAACAGCCAAGCTTTTTGGTCTGTTCCCTGTTCCCTAATCCCTGTTTCCTAGCCTTACGCTCCGCCGTCGGAGACGGGCGCCAGCTTGTAGAATATATCAGCGTCCTCGAGCAACTCCTCTGCAACTTTCAGGCACGCCACGCGCAAGCACTTGTTATCCAGGCAGGTTGGGCAGTTTACAATAATGCGATCAAAAAGGTAATCGGCGAGCTCTTGTTCCCCAATTGTGTGGGACATAATGACTGGTCCTCCGGAATATAGCAAGACCTCAGAAACTGAATTAGTTTCTCGCCCCCAGCGCATTATACTTCTGTTCGAAGAACGAAACCACTTCTTAAATCGATAGCGGCTCAGCTTGAAGTTCTTACGGCGAGCTTTCGGTTAACGGCTTAATACAAATGAGTCTGGAGTTACAGCCGCAAACCAGCTAGAATAGAAAAGCTATGGACGAGCGCGAATTTTTCGATGAAAAAGAGAGTCTAAAGCCCGCCACCCTCTCCTGCCTGCATTGTCACCAGACGGAGGCGTACGAGATTCGCTGGCTGGTGCGAACCAAAAAGAAAAGGCTTCCGGGTCACGCCGATGAGCGAGACCGAGCGCGGTTCGCCAAGTCGAGGGACTACATGATCCGGCGTGACGATATGGTTCAATGTAAGAATCCCCGCTGCCGGAAGCGGTTCGAGGTTTCCGGTATTCAGTCGGTGGTTTTTATGTGAAAGCGCTCTTCCTACTTAACCTGTGCCACGTCGTGCAGGGTAGGCAGAGTTGAGGCGTCCCAGCCTCCGCCCAAGGCCTCGATGAGGAGCACGCTGGCGCTCATACGGCGGGTCAGAATGCTTAAGGCCTGCACCTGATCCTGAAGCAAGATGGCTTGCTCCGTGATCACCGTAAGGTAGTTGACGGTTCCTGCCTTGTATTGATAAGTCGATATGTCGAGGGAATTCTGCGCGGCTTTCACGGCGGCGTTCTCGGCCTGCGCTTCGTTCTCGAGCACGCGAAGCGCCGCCAGGTTGTCCTCGACCTGCTGAAAAGCCGTGAGAACTGTCTGGCGATAGCTCGCCACCGTGGCATCGTAGGCCGCTAAGCTCTGGTTCACGGCGGCGCGGCGCCTGCCTGCGTCAAACACTGTTTCTGCCAACTGAGGGCCCGCAGACCAAAACCGGCTTGGCCAGTTGATCCATCTTAAGAATCGCGCACTCTCAATCCCTGCCGTGCCGGAGAGGCTCAGCGTGGGATAGAATGCAGCCTTCGCAATGCCGATTTGCTCGTTCGCTGCCGCCATCTGGCGTTCGGACACGGCGATATCCGGCCGGCGTTCCAAAAGTGCGGATGGAACTCCCACCGGAACGGGCGGCGGCAAGATCTTGATGGGACTATAAGTGATGGACATCTCTGAAGGAGGCTTACCCGCAAGGACCGCGATGGCGTGCTCGTATTGCGAGCGCGCTACATCGTAATCAATCAACTGAGCTCGGGCGGTTTCGAGTTGAGTCTGGGCTTGGGCGACGTCCGAGCCCGACGCGACCCCGCTATTAAATCTGTCCTGCGTGAGTTTGAGGTAGTCCTCATAGGACTTCACGGTGGTTTGGAGCAATTCTTTCTCGCCGTCCGCGCCGCGCAATTCGAAATAGTCCTGCGCAAGTTCCGCCTGATAAGAAAGCCTGGCGTTTTCAAGCGTTGCGGCGGAGGCTTGAGCGGTCTCACTGCTCGCGGTAACGCTGCGGCGAATGCTTCCCCAAATATCAGCCTGGTACGACACCGCCACCGGGAGGTCGTAAGCGGTGACTGGAGACGGGACAAAGTTGGAAACCCCTAGAAAGACAGATTTCTCATTTAGAATTGATGGACTGACGCTAACTGTCGGAAACAGGCTTGCGCGCGCGATCCGCACTGCGTATCGGGCCTCGCGGAACTGTGCCTCGGCGGCTAAAACGTTTTGGTTAGAGATACTTACCTGTTCTTCCAGCGCGTTGAGCTCGGAATCCTTGTAAACTTCCCACCACTTGCCACGCTTCGCTGCTTCGTTGGGCTGAGCCTGCTTCCAGTCCTGCGCTTCCTTCCAATCGGCGGGCAGAGTTTCTTTAAATGCAGGAGGGACAGGGGCGTTTGGCCGTTGATACTTCGGCCCGACCATGCAGGCAGTCGAGAAGAACATAAGGCAGAAGGCAGAAAGCAGAAGGCAGTAGGCAGTAAGAAGTCGGCAGCCCGCCGCGGGATGTTTGGCTGTTTGGTGATTCATAGTTCGCATCTCAGTGCTTCGTAAGCTCCGATCCGCCATCTTCGAGACGCCGAGCACTTAGGTGCCTCCACCACCAATGCTGTACACGGTCGAAGTAGAGGTATACCACCGGAGTCGTGTACAGGGTCAACATCTGGCTCACCGCCAACCCGCCGATAATGGCGATTCCCAGCGGACGGCGAAACTCCGACCCGGTGCCGCGGCCGAGGGCCAGAGGAACTGCGCCCAGCATGGCTGCCATGGTGGTCATCAAGATGGGACGGAAGCGCAGCAGGCAAGCTTCGTAGATGGCATCGCGCGACGACTTACCTTCCCCTCGCTCCGCCGCAAGAGCAAAGTCGATCATCAAAATCGCGTTCTTCTTCACAATGCCGATCAGCAGAATGATCCCGATGATGGCGATCACCGTCAGTTCGGTGCGGGTGAGCAGCAGTGCCAGCAGCGCTCCCACCCCCGCCGAGGGCAATGTAGAGAGTATCGTGACCGGATGAACGTAACTTTCGTAGAGGATGCCGAGCACCAGGTAGACTGAAATGAGAGCGGCGGCAATGAGCAGCGGCTCGCTCGAGAGGGAGTCCTGGTAAGCTTGAGCTGTGCCGGAAAAGCCGGTGTGGATCGTCGAAGGCATCCCAAGCTGCGTGGCCTTCTGCAATATAGCGTTCGCCGCGTCTCCCAACGCCACGCCCGGCTGAAGGTTGAAGGAAATAGTCACCGAGGGTGAGAGACTCTGGTGGTTTACGGACAATGGGGCGGTGATCGGGTTGAATTGCGAGAAGGCGCTCAAGGGAACGTCCCGCCCGTTCGGCGCGAAGGCGTAGAGCTGGCGCAGGAATAGGGGGTTTTGCCAGAACTGCCGCCCCACGACCATGATCACATGATATTGGTTGAGCGCTGTATACATGGTGGAAACCTGGCGCTCGCCAAAAGCGTCGTAGAGGGTATTGTCGGTCAGTTGCGAGGAGATGCCGAAGCGCGCGGCGGTGGAGCGATCGACGTTGACGTAAGCCTGGAGGCCGCGGTCCTGCTGATCGCTGTTCACATCCACAATCTGCGGAACCGTCCGCAAGGCCTGCAACATGCGCGGGCCAAAGTCCTGCAGGTCGCGGAGGTTATCACCCTGCATCGTAAACTGATATTGAGCGGCCCCGAAGCGGCCCCCCACGCGGATGTCCTGGGAGGCCTGCATATAAAGAGCGGCGCCAGGCACTCGAGCTAATCTGGGACGTAAGCGCGCAATCACCAGGTCTGCCGTGATCTTTCGCTGGGCCGGCGGCTTGAGCATAATAAACATCCGCGCCTGATTTATCGATCCGTTTCCGCCCGTGGCTCCGCTCACGGTGTCCACCGCCGGATCATCCTTAACGATGTCGATCATCTGCCGCAGAATCTTGTCCATGGATTGGTAGGAAGTGTCCTGATCGGAAATGATCTGTCCCATCATTCGCCCGTTATCCTGCTGAGGAAAGAACCCCTTCGGAACGTAAATGTACAAGTAAACGTTTAGGGCGATGGTGGCGAGGAGTGCGGCAAGAGTAAGTCCCGGGAACCTAAGCACCGTGGACAAAGTCCGTCCGTAAAATCCCACGACCCAATTGAAGGCGCGCTCGGAAGCCAGGTAAAGCCTGCCGTGGGTCTCGTGCTGCTTGAGGAGATGCGCGCACATCGAAGGCGTCGCCGTAAGCGAGACCACCAGCGAAACCATAATAGCCACTGACAGAGTCACGGCGAATTCGCGGAACAATCGGCCCACAATCCCGCCCATGAGCAGCAGCGGAATAAACACCGACACCAGCGATATGCTGATGGTCAGCACCGTAAAGCCGATTTCTCGCGCGCCCTTGAGGGCGGCCTCAAACGGCCCCAAGCCCTTTTCCAGATAACGGGTGATGTTCTCGATCACGACAATGGCGTCATCGACGACAAAGCCGGTAGAAATACAGAGCGCCATCAGAGAAAGGTTATCGATGCTATATCCGAGCAGATACATGACCCCGAACGTGCCCACCAGTGACACGGGCACGGCTATGGAGGGAATGAAGGTGCTCCTTGTGCTGCGCAGAAAAACGAAGACGACCAGAATCACCAGCAGAACCGAGATGACGAGGGTCCGCTCCACGTCTCGCACGGAGGCGCGGATGGTGAGGGTTTGATCCATCGCCCACCGCGTGTCCACGGAGGGGGGAATGTCTGCCTTGAGCTGGGGCAGCACGGCCCGGATGCGATCTACAGTGTCGATGATATTGGCGCCCGGCTGGCGAAAAATGACCAGCATGACGGAAGGTTTCCCGTTCGTGTAGCCTGAGGACAGGACGGTTTCAGGTCCGTCGCGCACCTCGGCAACGTCGGAGAGATGTACGGGTGAACCGTTTCTGTAGGTGACGATGAGTGGCTGGTAATCAACGGCGTGAAAGAGCTGATCGTTGGCGCCCACCTGCCAAATCCGATGACTGTCGGAAAAGTACCCTTTGGGCGTGTTGGCGTTGGCGTTGCTCAGCACGCTGCGGACCTGCTCCAGACCGATGCCATACTTGTTGAGTTGGGTGGGGTTCACCTCCACTCGGACCCCCGGCAATGCGCCACCCCAGACGAACACCTGGCCTACTCCGCTCACTTGCGCCAGCTTCTGCGCCATAATCGTGGATGCGTAATCGTAAATCTGGCTCTTGGAAAGTATGTCGGAGGTCAGGGCCAGGATCACGATGGGAGAATCGGCCGGGTTGATCTTCCGGTACGTCGGATTGCTGGGAAGATTAATGGGAAGATATCCGCGGGCGGCATTGATGGCCGCCTGCACATCGCGCGCCGCAGCGTCAATGTTTCGGTCCAAATTGAACTGCAAAACGACGCCGGTGGACCCGAGGGCGCTCGAGGAAGTCATTTCGCTGACCGCGGCGATGCGGCCAAACTGCCGCTCGAGTGGCGCCGCCACGGAAGAGGCCATGATTTCCGGGCTTGCCCCGGGCAAACCAGCCCCTACGGAGATGGTGGGAAAATCCACTTGCGGCAGCGGCGAAACCGGCAGCAGGCGGAACGCCACGGCGCCTGCCAAGAACACCGCGACGACGAGAAGCGTTGTCGCTACCGGTCGTCTTATGAATGGCTCTGAAATATTCATCGCTAGAAGAATTTCAAATGGCAAACGGCGATGTTACTTGTCACCCTTCACTCGTCACTTCATTCCCGCGTCCGCGCCACTCTGACAAGCGATGTGCCAACCGGTCGAACCAGAGATAAATGACCGGGGTGGTGTAGAGCGTGAGTAACTGACTCAAGAGAAGCCCGCCGACCATGGTGATTCCCAAGGGCCGCCGCAATTCCGAACCCATTCCGGTGCCCAGCGCCAAAGGAATGCCGCCCAGCAGGGCCGCCATGGTCGTCATCATGATGGGACGGAAGCGCAACAAGCAGGCCTGATAGATGGCGTTTACAGGTGTCATGCCTTCCTTACGCTCTGCGTCCAAAGCAAAATCGATCATCATAATGCCGTTCTTCTTTACAATGCCAATGAGCAAGACCAAGCCGATCAGCGCAATGACGCTGAAATCAATGCGGCAGATCATGAGCGAGAGCAGGGCGCCGACACCCGCAGAGGGCAGCGTGGACAGGATCGTAATGGGATGAATGTAACTTTCATACAGCACTCCCAATACGATGTAGACAGTGACGAGGGCCGCCAGGATCAGAATGGGCTCGTTGGACAGGGAGGCCAGGAACGACGCTGCCGTACCTTGGAATGCCGCCTGAATGGCGGCGGGCATGTGACTCTCGTCCTTCACTTTGTTGACCGCCGTCACCGCGTCTCCCAGGGAGGCGCCCGGAGCCAGGTTGAAAGAGAGCGTCACCACCGGAAACTGGCCCTGGTGATTCACTGTGATGGGAACGTTGGTCTCTTCCACGTGAGTGATGGCGGATAGGGGCACCTGGCCACCGTTAGGGAAATGCGACGTGGAGGCGATCTGGGCGCCGCCGAAGGCGCTGCTCGAGGCGATGCTGGAAGAGAAACTAGCCGAAGACGCGGTTGAGTTCGAGAGGCTCGTGCTAGCTGCAGTCAGCGAACTGGTCGGTCCATACAATTGCGTGGCGGACGAACCGCCCGCCACTAAGCCTGTCGACCCGGTCGTGCTGCCCTGGTTGGTACGAATGAAGAGGGCGCGCAGATCCTCAGGATTCTTCATAAAGGAAGGGTCCACCTCCAGCACTACGTGGTACTGGTTCAACTGCGTGTAGATGGTGGACACTTCCCGTTGGCCGTAAGCGTCGTAGAGCGTCTGATCGATGGTCGAGGGCGAGATGCCGAGACGGTATGCGGTGCTGCGATCGAACACCAGTTTCGTGCATAGCCCGCCCACTTCCTGGTCGCTCGCCACGTCACGTAACGTCGGAGACTGTTGCAGTCTCTTGATCATGCGGGGGGCGAAAGAATAGAGCTCCTCGGAATTCGGATCCTCGAGGGTGTATTGGAATTGGGTGCGGCTGACGCGGTCCTCCACTGTGATGTCCTGCACGGGCTGCATGTATAGAGTGATTCCCGCCACTTGAGCCAGTTCCGGCTGCAGGCGGCGGATAACGTCTGTGGCGCCGATTCCACGCACCTCGATGGGTTTCAGGTTAATCAGAATGCGGCCGCTGTTCAGGGTTGTGTTGGTACCGTCAATCCCGATAAATGAGGAAAGGCTTTCCACGGCGGGATCTTGCAGAATGATCTTGCCTAGCTGCTCTTGCAGGCGGGTCATTTCCGGAAAAGAAACTGTCTCCGAGGCCTCCGAAACACCCTGAATTACGCCCGTGTCTTGGATGGGGAAGAAACCCTTGGGGATATAGATGTAGAGCAGGATGGTGAGAACCAGGGTCCCGGCGGCCACGAGCAGCGTTATGGTCTGATGGCGCAGGACAACCTGGAGTGTCCGGTCATAGAACGAAATGATCGCCTTCCAGCCCCGTTCTGTCACTCGATAGAAGCGGCTCTGCTCGGCTTCCGGAGAATGCTTGAGCAGCTTCGAACACATCATCGGAGTAAGCGTCAAAGAGACGACCGCGGAGACCAGAATCGTAACTGCCAGCGTAACTGCAAATTCGCGGAAGAGCCGCCCAACAATATCACCCATGAACAAGAGGGGGATGAGCACGGCAATCAAGGATATGGTCAAAGAAACGATGGTGAACCCGATCTGCTTCGAGCCTTTCAGCGCCGCCTGGAGCGGCGGTTCGCCCTCTTCGATGTAACGCGTGATGTTTTCAATCATCACGATGGCGTCATCCACCACAAACCCCGTAGAAATGGTCAGGGCCATCAAGCTCAGGTTATTGAGGCTGTAACCAAGCAGGTACATCACCCCGAACGTGCCCATCAGCGAGAGCGGGACCGCGACGCTGGGGATGACGGTGGCGGAGAGGTTTCGCAGGAAGAGGAAAATGACCATCACCACCAGGCCTACCGTCAGCATCAACTCGAACTCAACGTCGTGAACGGAGGCTCGAATGGTGGTGGTTCGATCTGTCAACGTCTGGACCTTTACCGAGGTCGGCAGCGACTTCGTGAGCTGATCCAGCAGCGTCTTGATGCGGTCCACCACGGCGATTACGTTGGCCCCGGGCTGGCGCTGGATATTCACAATAACCGCGGGCGTGTCGTTCATCCAGGCGGCTTGCCGGACGTTCTCGACGTCGTCCTCAACCGTGGCTACATCCGTCATCTTCACCGGAGAGCCGTTCCGGTAAGCGACGATGAGCGGCCGGTAGTCGGCGCTCGAAAGCAATTGGTCATTGGCGCCTATCTGATAGTTCTGGTGGGGACCATCGAAACTACCTTTGGCTTGATTGACATTGGCGGCTACGATGGCACTCCGCAGGTCCTCCAAGTTAATTCCGAGCGAGGCCAACCGGGTAGGATTAGCTCGAATCCGGACGGCGGGTTTCTGCCCGCCACTGATGCTTACCAGGCCCACTCCCGGCAACTGCGAAATCTTCGGCGTCAGGCGCGTGTCGGCCAGGTCCTCAACTTTCGATAAGGGCAAGGTATCTGAACTGAGCGCCAGGGTCAGTACTGGAGCGTCTGCTGGGTTGCTCTTGCTGTAGATTGGCGGCGTAGGGAGGTCAGGCGGCAAGTAAGTTCCGGACGCGTTGATAGACTCCTGCACCTCCTGTTCCGCCACATCGATATTCAGGTTGAGGTTAAACTGCAGCGTGATGATGGAGCTGCCGGCGGAGCTGGTCGAGGTCATCTGCTGGAGCCCGGGCACTTGCCCGAATTGCCGCTCCAGCGGCGCGGTGACGTAGGACGCCATCACGTCCGGGCTGGCTCCCGGGTAAAACGTGATGACTTGAATGGTTGGGTAATCTACTTCCGGCAGTGCCGAAACCGGAAGTTGCTTGAATCCCACAGCCCCCGCCAGCAGAATGGCCACCATGAGCAACGACGTGGCGACTGGCCGGATAATAAAGATCCTGGACGGACTCATTGGTTACCTGCAGTGATGGGTGACGAGTGACAAGTGACCAGCAGGAATGCATTCTTGCGTGTCACTCCGCACTCGATTGCTCCCACTATACCTTCGCTCCTTTAAACGACGGTGACGAGTGACCAGCGACGGGTGGTTCCTTCGGCTCGTCACTTGTTACTGGTCACTGTTGTTTCGTCTTCTGAAATCTGACCTTAGTTCCTTCTTGCAGCCTATCGACGCCCGTCATCACCACCTCGTCACCGGGCGCCAGCCCAGAGGTGACCTCCGATTGATCCCCTTCCGAGATGCCGATAGTAATGGTCCTTACGGTTGCTGTGGATGAATCCGGTTTGATCAGAAAGACATATGTCTTCTGGGAGTTCCTCTGAATGGCCGCTGTGGGAACGAGTGTTACTCCGTGCTTTTCCTCTGCCAGCAGCTTCACGTTGACAAATTCATTCGGGAACAATGCCCCATCGCGGTTCTCGAAATTGGCGCGCAGCTTCACCGTCGCCGTGGTCGGATCGATCTGATTATCGATCGTGTCCAGCCAGCCCGTGGCCATCTTCTTCGTGTTCGCACGGTCATACGCGTCAACTTGGAGCCGGGCTCCAGCGCGCTCCCGCTCCATAACGACAGGGAGTTGGTCTTCCGGAAGCGGGAAGATCACGCTGATTGGTTCGATTTGGGTAATAACTACCAATCCCGTGGCGTCGCCTGGGGTGACGTAGTTTCCGGGATCAACCAGCCGAAGGCCAACGCGCCCCGTGATGGGAGCCGTAATATGGCAGTAAATGAGGTCGAGCTTAGCGGTATCAATTTGAGCCTGGTCCGTCTTGACGACTCCTTCGGTTGACTTCACCAGAGAGGTTTGAGTGGCCAGTTGTTGTTCTGGAACGGCATGGAGCGGCACGAGTGTTTGGTACCGCTGCAGGTCCACCTTTGCATTGTCGAGGGTGGCTTGGTCTCTTGCCAAACCTGCTTGCGCGTTCTCGAGCATGACTTGATACGGCCGCGGGTCAATCTCCGCTAACGGATCGCCTTTATTTACGAGCTGGCCTTCCCTGTAGAGCACCTGCATCAGGTAACCGGCAATTTGACTTCTTATCGAGACCGTATGAATCGGCGTAACGGTCCCCAGTCCGGGAAAATAAACTCCGATATCGCCTTTGACGGCGGGCACGGCAACCACCGGAACGGCGCCGAAATTCCTCCCCGGCGCTCCCCCTGCCGAGCCGGTGTTGGCGGCTTGCGGCGCCACCATCCCCCTGTGAACGCGGTAGGCTCCAAAAGCTAAAACCGCCAGCGCCAACAGCCAAAGCCACCAACGCCGCTTGGGTTCGTTGCCCGGAGCGCCCGGCGAAGCGTTTGGTCGTATCTGGGCCTCGTCATTTCGCTCTAGTGTACTGGGCGTACTCATGGTTCAATCCTTATTTCGTGCAAATTGTAAGCCGGTCCAATTCGAACTCCCGCTTACCATTGGGTTTAGGCCTTTTCGACTGACACTCATCCGCCGATGAATGCCGCAATATAAATGGACGGTCAATCCGTCGGCTTGGTTACCAGCGAAACCCACTATCAACGTTTCTTACCTATTCCGGAGCGCGGCTGCCCTACGAGTTCTTAAGCTTCAGCCGCACACACTGAAAACCCAAGATAACCGAGTCACCGTGGGACGGTCAACTGCCAGAATTCGCAATTACGGCCGCGATTTAAGCGTAGCGCCGACCATCAGGTCGGCGATTGCTGGCCTAAAAGCCGGTGCTACAAGTTGAAACAGGAGATTACCGGTTCCTGATTCAGGAATAGGGCCGAAATACAGAGCGGTGCATCGGTTGGCACGGCCAGCAAGTAGGTGCAAAAGGCGAAATGTGGTTGCCTGGTTCATAAGGAAAGGATACGATTCAAGACGGATTCGGACTTTCCCCGGATCCTGAATGCTGACTCCTGCACCCTGAATTCTTGCATGTTGCTCAATCCTGAACAACTTCGCGCGGTTCAACATGGCGACGGGCCGCTGCTCGTCATTGCGGGTCCGGGCAGCGGCAAGACCCGAGTAATAACACAGCGAATCGTTCATTTGCTCGAGCATTACCCCGGCCTCGCACCGCGCAACATTCTGGCCTTGACCTTTACTGAGAAGGCTGCCGGCGAGATGCAATCTCGGGTCCGCCAAGCTCTGCCAGATCTTGCCGCCAACCCGCAAATCTCCACTTTTCATGCCTTTGCCTACGAAGTGGTCCGCAGCCAAAGCACCCTCGTAGCTCCGGGTTTGAGCCAGGCATCTTCTAGTACCGACCTGAGCGTCGGCGACACCTCCCTGAAAGTTGATGCCGACGGCGGGCCCGGCGAGCGCATGTTGTTGAATAAAGAGGACGTGTGGGTCTTCCTCCGCCAGCGCCTGGACCGTCTCGGTCTCGGGTTTTTTCAGAAGTTGGCTGAACCCGGTGCATTCCTGCACGCACTTAATGATTTCTTTTCTCGTTGCCAAGACGAGCTCATCGAGCCGGAAGACTTCGAGAAATATGTCCAAGCGGCCGAAAGAGCCTTCCTGGAGAAAGACGGCAAGCTCGATCCCGGGGAACGAGTCCTGGAAGAAGAGGAGATTCAAAAGAAAAAGGAGTTGTCTCGCGTCTTCCGCAATAGCCGCCGTCTGATCGAGCGGGCGGGCAGTTCCAGCCTTGGCAGCCTGATTCCAGAGGCGGTGCGCATTCTCGACCGCGAGCCCGAAGTCTGCCAGGCTTACCGCAAACAGTTCCGTGTTGTCCTGGTCGACGAGTTCCAAGACACAAACTACGCCCAAGTGGAACTGCTTAGGCGGTTGGTGGCTCCGCCCTTCAACATCACCGCCGTCGGTGATGACGACCAGGCCATCTACCGTTTTCGCGGCGCTTCGCATGGCGCCTTCGACATGTTTGGGAAGGTGTTCCCGGGTCACGATACTATCTTTCTGAATCGCAATTACCGCTCCACTGAGCGCGTGCTGCACGTCGCGGATGTGGTGATCAAAAAGAATGGCACCCGATATCCTGGCAAGCCTGAATTGATACCTGAACGTGAACAAGGCTGCCCGATTTATCTGCCTACCAGCCCGGACTATGTCAGCGAAGCGAATTGGGTTGCCGAAGAAATACAGCGGCTCTTCGACGGCGGGACTCTCTATGGCGACATCGCCGTCCTCTACCGCGCCCATAATTATCGCGACCGGCTCGTGGAGGAATTCAAGCTCCGGGGGATACCATTCGCTATTCGTGGCCTCTCGGTTCTTTCCACCGTGATTATTCGCGACCTCCTCGCCTATCTCAACTTGATCCATTCGCCCCACGACAACATCAGCCTGACCCGCGCGCTGTTGGCGCCGCGCTGGAACTTTCCCGAAGAACTTGCCCTCGAAGTCCGCGTCGAGGCGGAAAGGCGGCGCTGCTCGCTCTACAACGTCCTCGCTACATTCAGCAGGAGCCGTTCGCAAACCGCCCCTGTTTCAGATCCCCTCGAAGCTACCAACTGGGGGGCGTTGAAACAACTCCTTCGCGACCTGCACTGGGCGGCCCAGAATGTTACCGTGACGTCACTGTTCAGCCTGCTTTGTGAGCGCCTTCAAATACATTCGTTTCTTGACGAAACGGACCTCCGATACATGAATGCGTTCGCCGAGTTCCTGCGCGAGTGGGAAGAGAAGCTCTCGAAATTCCCGGCCCTGGCCGGCCCTGAGTGGGAAGAGGAACACGCGGGGGAGAAACCAGCCAAGAACTTGCATGAATTCCTCTTCTATTTCGAGCATTACCTCGAAGCGGGAGGAAAGATTGAGGCGCCTGTCGTTGAAGACCGCGTCGGCGCGGTCCAGATGATGACCGTCCACGCCGCCAAGGGGTTGGAGTTCCCCGTGGTCTTTGTGCTCAGCGTGGCCTCTCGTCGCTTTCCCAGCGTCGAGCGCAAAGCTGTCATTGAGTTTCCTGACGAGCTTCGCAAGGGGCCTTTGCCGCCCAAGAATATCCACGCGCAAGAGGAGCGCCGGTTGTTTTTTGTGGCCCTTACACGCGCCAAGGACCGACTTTATGTTTCCAGTGTGGCGGCGCCTGGGAAAAAGCCGTCGAAACTCATCGATGACATGGTTTCAGACCCGGTGGTACTAGCTCGTGACATTGAACGCCTGACCGTAACTTCCTACCGCCCTGTCAATGTCATTCCGCCCCCTCCTGCTATCATCCTGAGCGAAGCAAAGAATGACAGAAGTCCTGCACAGCAAGAATTCTTCGGCGAGCCGCCTGAGCTTTCTGGAGTGCACCCTCCGGTCGCGGCATGGGCCGGCCGCGAGCCGGAGACCAAGCCAGGAGAAAAACTGCGCCTAAGTGCTTCCTCGATTGAGGATTACGAGGCCTGTCCCCTCAAGTTCAAGTTTGGCCATTTTCTAAAGATCCCTACCGGGCCGCAGGCCGCCCTCACCTTTGGGCACATCATGCATCGTTCCGTAAGGCGCTATTTTGAGCTGCGGGCCAGTGGCGAAGCCAGTTTCGACGCGGTGAGGGATTTCTACGAGAACGTTCTTGGAGGAACACCGGGTTCGAAGACGAGTACCAGGAGCAGACTTACAAGCAAATTGGGCTGGAACAATTGCGCACCTTCGTAGAAAAGCAGGGACGCACCGAGATACTCCCTCTGAGCATGGAAACATCTTTCTCGCTTGATCTGGGCGGAGTCCTGTTGGAAGGGCGCATTGACCAGATCAGTCCCATGACACCGCGCGCGGGCGAGAACGAGGATCTAGTTGAGCTCATCGACTACAAAACTGGAAAGCCTCGCTCGCAAAAGGATGCCGACGGCAGCTTGCAGCTTTCCGTGTACGCTCTGGCGGCGCAGGAAGAATTGAAGCTGAAGCCCCGCCGCTTGACCTTCTATTGCCTGTCCAACAACCAAACTGTCCACACCGCACGGACCGATTCAGACCTCAAAGCCCTTAAGACCAGGGTCCTGACCGTCGCCGATCAGATTCGCGGGAACCAATTCCCTCCAACACCCGGTTTTATTTGCAAATTCTGCGATTACCGTCCGATTTGTCCTGCACACGAAGAGAACTATTAGGGTCTTGCAGGTTGCTGGAAAACCTCCGTGACCCGCACCTACCTTTATGCACAGATTTTAGGTATGATCTCCCCGGACTGCTAAGGAGACTCTGTGATTTCCATCATCCTGCTCATCATCGGCATAGCTTCTGGATTCGTCATTGCCTGGCTATGGGCTAAGGCCGGGTCAGCAGCCGTAGTCCAAAAAGTACAAGTCGAAGCGGAGGGCCGCGTGAAGGCGGCGGAAGCTACCTCCACCGAAGTTCGGGTACAGCTGACCGCGCTGCACGGTTTATTCGAAGCCAAAGAAAAGGAAACTTCCACTCTGCAGCAACAGTTGCGCGGTGAGAGCGAGCAAAAAGTCAAAGCCCAAACCGAATTCGAGCAATTGCAGCAGCGGTTGGAGGATCTGGCGGCCTTGCGCGAACGAATAAAGACTGAGGGCGAAATGCGCGTCGCTGCAGAGACCAAGCTCCAGGAAGCGCAGGCGAGCCTGGAAGAGCAGAAGAAATTGGTTGGTGAGGCCAAGAAGAACCTGTCGGATGCGTTCCAGGCGTTGTCGGCGGAGGCGCTCAAGAGCAACAACCAGGCGTTTATTGCCTTGGCACGAAGCACCTTTGAGACCATTCAGGCTCAGGCGAAGGGGGACCTGGATACACGCCAGCAGGCAATCGATGCGCTGGTTGCGCCGCTTAAGGAGTCCCTCGGCCGTTATGAAGCGCAGATCCTGGAGATGGAGAAAGCGCGTCAAAGCGCTTACGGCTCGCTCGATGAGCAACTCCGTAACCTGGCCACCACAAACCAGCAATTGCAGGAAAAAACGTCCTCGCTGGCTATCGTATTAAGGGGTGGAACCCAGGCCCGAGGCCGCTGGGGTGAAATGACCCTTCGGAACGTGGCCGATTTGGCTGGTATGTCGGAGCACTGCGACTTCACCGAGCAGGAATCCTTTGCTTCGGAGTCAGGGCGATTGCGCCCTGACATGATCGTAAGGCTGCCCGGCAACCGGCGGATCGCCGTCGATGCCAAGGTCCCGCTCCAGGCTTTCATAGACGCCTCGACCGCGACTAAAGAGGAGGAGCGGAAGGAGGCGCTCGAAAAACATGCCCAAAGCGTGCGCACCTATATGAATCAGTTGGCCGCCCGCAGTTATTGGGAACAGTTGGAGCCCACGCCGGAGGTTGTGGTGCTGTTTCTTCCCGGGGAGTCATTCTTCAGTGCCGCGCTCGAGCAGGACCGCACCCTGATCGAGGACGGACTTCGAAAGCGCGTAGTGTTGGCCACTCCCACGACTCTGATTGCCTTGCTGTGGGCGGTAGCGTACGGGTGGAGGCAGGAGCAAATCGCGGAGAATGCTCGCGTCATCAGCGAATTGGGCAAGGAACTCTACGATCGATTGCGGCCCTTCCTTGCTCACTTGCAAGCGATTGAATCGGCTCTGACGAAAGCGGTTGATTCATACAACAAGGCGGTGGGATCACTGGAAGGGCGCGTGCTGCCTGCGGCCAGAAGACTGAAAGAGCTCGGAGCCGCCACAGGCGATGAGCTGCCTGTAATTGAACCCGTGGGTGAGACGCCCCGCACCCTGACCGCCGCGGAAGCGAACCTGGATGAGAGCGCGCCGAAGCCTGGTCCGCAGGAGACCGTCGAGGGTTAGTAGTCCTTCAATTCCCCGCTGCTTTGAAAACGTGTAGGGGTAAGGCTTGCCCACCCTGTTAATTAGGGGACGGCAAGCCGTCCCCCTACAAGCAGGTGAAGGAGGGGAATTGTTTTGGTGGCTTCTGGATGCCCGTGAGCAGACGGGTATGAGAGACTGTTCTTAGAACCATTGTGCCGAAGGCACCTTGGAGCGCGGCGGCTTGACGCCGCCTTGGGACTATCATGGGGGGAGAAGTTACACAACGCGTCGGTCCCACCCCTTAGAGTTCCGGTTATGAAAAGTTCGGTCGGCGCAGTGCGAAGGCGGCGTCAAGCCGCCACACTCTAAGGCGCTTCGCGCGGTTTCGTGGTTGGAGTATTCGGACTGGTTGGGAAGGGCCCCTAAAAAACTTCGGGGATGCATCGCTGCATCCCCGAGAGTTCCTTTCGGATTTTGTGAAGAACTTACCTCTTCTTTTTTGCTTTCTTTTTCGCTGCCATTCTATTCTCCTCCAAACTTTTTGAAATTCACGCCAGCGTTGCTGGCGGAGCGCGTATTCAATCTCATGTATAGAGACACATCATTATCTTGTCAAGAGGAAAGTGAAGTTTGCATGAAAAAAAATACAAAAACCGGATTCGAATGATTGAAAAATAGAAATACGCCGGGAGTTTTTCGAGTGATCGATGTCAGAGTTGGGCCTCGTTGACCTAATCTTCGCAGTCGCGCGCGACGCCCGCGCTCGGAACGGCACGGACTCCTCTTATAGTCGTGAATGACTGACGATCTGAACAGGCATATAATAGGTAACGACGCGGAACTTTAGAATTGCATCCAAGAAACATGCCAACAATATCGACGGCCAGCGAGCCCCAGCCCGTGCTGCAGTACTCGACTGCGAGCGGAAAGCGAACCTACCTCCTTCTCGGAATGCTCTTCTGGGCGCTGACGAGTGTGCCTGGCTTGAGCCAGCAGAACCCCGAGCAGGCGCCTCCAGCGACCTTAAAGGTGTCGACGGAAGTGGTAAACGTGTACGCCGTGGTGGCGGACAAGAAGAAGCACATTATCGCGGACCTCAAGAAAGAGGACTTCCAAGTTCAGGAAGACGGGGCGCCGCAGCAAATCCGCTACTTTTCGCGTGAGACCGACACTCCTTTGACCATGGGGATCATGGTGGACACGAGCCCAAGCCAAGGCAGGGTATTGGGCATCGAGCAGGAGCAAGCAGACGCTTTTCTGCACCAGGTGCTGCGCCCAAAGGACCTGGCCTTCGTCCTGCACTTCAACGTCGATGTGGAGCTCCTCCAGGATTTCACGGCCGATCAAAAGCTGCTCGCTCACGCCATCGATGAAACCGTGATTAATGGCGGTGGCCATGGCCCGATGCCCGGACCCTTCCCCACCAGCGACGCCGGCGGCGCCACCCACCTTTACGACGCCGTCTACCTGGCATCGAACGAATTGTTGAAGAACGAGGTCGGCCGAAAGGTGCTCATCCTCCTGACGGATGGTGAAGATCAGGGCAGCAAGGTCAAGTTGGAGACCGCCCTCGAGGCAGCGCAGAAATCGGATGTGATCAACTATTCCGTCGATATCGTTGACCGTCCTTTTTACGGCATACGCTCCATTGGTTTCGGCGGCGATTCGGTTCTGAGGAAGCTTTCCGACGATACGGGCGGACGCGTCCTTCAAGTCAACAAAACCAAGGATACGGCAGCGGCGTTTCAGGAAATCGCCAACGAACTGCGAACTCAATACTTGATCGGATATACACCCACCAACACCAAGCACGACGGCGCCTTCCGTAAGATCCGCGTCTCGGTTGATAACTCGGAATACAAAGTACAGGCACGGCGTGGTTACTACGCTCCCACGGAGTAGGGATAGGTTACAGGGAATAGGGAACAGGGAACAGCCAACAGGCAACAGCCTGTCATTCCCTGTTAGACTGTCACCGGTCCCCGCTGTGTGAGCTCGTGCCTATTCCCTCTTCTGTCCGCTGTGACCTATTCCCTGCTCCCTCTTGCCTGTTCCCTACTGAGACAGCGCGAAGTAGCCATCCTTAGCACGGACATGCAGGGAGTTGTCGACCGGTTGGATAGTGATTTTGCGGAAGGTTCCGTCGTGGGCAGCATTCGTTGAGACGTAAGCCAAGCTGTACTGGCTGCGGAGTTCGCGGGCAATTTCCTGGAAATTGGCGGCCAAATCACCCGCCTCGAAGGGGAAAAAGGGATGGCCGCCCGTATCCTTTGCCAGCATTTTCAGGACCTGGTCGCCTTTCCCTTCTGCGCCGCTGCGGTTGGTGCTGATTGTAAAAATAGTGACCTCGGCCTTCTGCGCCATGGCGATGGCTTCATCCCGGGTGTGGACGCTTTGATTGTCCTGCCCGTCGCTGATGACGATCATGACCCGGCGCAGGTAAGGCTCCGGGGGCGGAAAGATATAAAGTTTCTCCTTACAGGCGAGGTATGTTGCATCGTAGAGGCTCGTAACCCCGCCCGCTCGCAGACTCTGAATGGCGTTCGAAAGTTTTTCGATGTCGTCCGTGTAGTCCTGAATGAACTGGGGCTCCACATCAAAAGCCTCCACGAAGGCCGAATCTTTGCCGGGGCGCAGCACTTCTGTAAGGAAATCCACGGCGGCGTCCTGCTCGAAGTGCAGCCGGTCACGGATGCTGTTGCTTGTATCGATCAACATCCCTATGCGCAAAGGGAGATCCGTCTCACGGCTGAAGAAGCGGATCTCCTGGGGCTTGCCGTCCTCGAAGATCTTGAAATCGTCTTTAGTGAGGTCGGTGACGAGCCGGTTCTTCTTGTCAGTAACCGTCGCGAGCATTTGCACCAACTCAACGCGCACCTGAATCCGACTCTGGTCGCCGGTCACTTGAGGATTGTTGGCGGAGGGGCTGGCAGGCTCGGCGGGAGGCTGCTGGGCGAAAATCCGTCCCAGCGGCAGGCATAACAACACAAGAAACAGGAAAAGTGTTCTCATCCGCGGCTTCTCCAATACATCCAACAATTATAGGAGCCCTCGGCAAACCGGTCAATTCTATGCTAGGGCAGGGTGGTCGAGGCGTGACCTAGATCAAATTCGTGGCGAGTGTGCCGAAAACCACGTCACCCCCGCGCACTCGGGAACTCAGAGTTTCCTTGACCAACCTTGGACCTCCGTTTCTGCGGAGGTGACGAATGCTGACTTTCATTGTGAAGCACCTTGGTTTGGTTCTGCTGTCGCTTTCATGGAGTAAAGGAGTCTTTCGAAGCCCCTCGAACGTCACCTCGCGCGAAGTGGTCAATCCCCGCTCGAATTTGAAATTCAATACGCGGGTGGATTCGAGACCCATCCTGACCAAGGCAGGAACGTCGATTCCTTCCTCAGCAGTGTCGAGCTGCTCGGTCTGGGCAAAGATGGCGGGGGCGCGAGGCATGAAGCGCGGGCAGCAGTCCTCAAAGGGTTCGCAGGAGATTTTGTAAGTCCCAATCTGCCGGGCCAACCGCAGTATTTCAGCTTTGTCGTCGCCTGCCAACGGGCGGTAGACCGGCAAGTCGAGCCCGTGGTCGATTGCCGCCAGGTTATGCAAGGTCTGCGAGGCCACCTGCGACACGCTATCGCCGGTCACCAGGCCCAGGGCCTGCTCGGCCCGAGCGATCTCTCGCGCGATGCGCCCCATCATGCGCCGGTACAGCAGCACGCGAAAGCTCTCTGGCGCGCTCGCAACGATCTGGCGCTGCACCGCCTCAAAACCCACCAGGTAGAGCCGGGAGGTGAACTGGTAGGGCGTAAGCGTCCGAACGATCTCCTCTGCCACTCCTGTTGATGAATCCCGCGAAGGCGAAGGGTTTCCGTAGAAATGCACGAAAGCGGCATGACAACCGCGACGCATCATCTTATAGGCCGCCACCGCGGAATCGAACCCACCCGAAAGCAGCACGATGAGCCGGCCACTCGTGAGGGCAGGCAGACCGCCGGCACCGTCCACACGGTCGACATAAATGAGTGTCTTCCCGGGCACGACCTCAACCGAGCAGGTCGCTTCGGGATTGCTAAGATTCACCTGGACGCTAGGGTTGATCGTGCGCAGATGGTCCAGGATGATTCGCCCAAGTTGGCGCTCCAGGTCCATGGAATGAATGCCACATCCCGTGTCTGCAATCTTGGCCCGGACTGCGAAGTTGCGGGGATTCTTCTCCGCCATCAAAGCGCAAGCCACGGGACCCATGTCAGCAAGCGAACTCGGTACTTCGGACGCCGAGGCGATATAGGCGAGTCCGAAGACGCGGCGTAAACGCTCCAGGATAGCAGGCGCGGCCGATTCATCCCCGGGAACCAGCAGGAAGCGTTCGGCAATGCTTTCCAAGGATTGGACGGGCAAGTCGGCAAGGGTCTGCTTGACGGCGGAGCGCAGCCGGCTGAGAAAGTAGTTCTTATTCCCTCCTTTGAGCCAGATTTCGTGATAGTGGAGAATGAAGACCCGGTTCATGCTTTCCGCCAATCCTTGAGGATCTCTCGCGCTGCGTTGTGGCCCGGCGCTCCCGTCACTCCTCCTCCGGGGTGCGTGCCCGAGCCACACAAATAGAGGCCGCGGATGGGCGTGCGATATTGCGCCCAGCCGGGAACGGGCCGAAGGAAGTAAAGCTGGTCGGTGCCCATCTCGCCCTGAAAGATATTCCCGCCCGTCAGGCCGTACTCCTCTTCGAGGTCTAGCGGTGAGAGTACGTGGCGATGCAGCACTAACCCTTTGAATCCCGGAGCATACTCCTCGATCAGGTCCATCACGGCGTCGGCGTAGCTCTCCTTAAGGCAGTGCCAACTGGTGGCGACCTCCGGAGACAGCGTATAAGGCGCGTATTGCAGGAATACGTTTGCCACGTGCTTCCCCGGCGGCGCGAGGGAGGCATCATAAGTGGTTGGAATGGTGATCTCGAGCATTGGCTGCCGGCTGGGGCGCCCATACTTTGAGTCGTCGAAGGCTCGCTCGATGTATTCGAGCGTGGGGCAGATATGGATCGTGGTCTTGTGGTGCGGCGCGAGTTGCGAGCCCGGAAGGCACTTGAAGTCCGGCAGGCCATCCAGGGCGAGGTTGATCTTCATCGATACGCCCTCGCTCTTGAATGCTCTGACGGCGCCCAGAAATTCCTTGTCCAGGTGGCTCGACTCAACAAGTTTCAGGAAAGTCCGCTTGGGGTCCACCCCGGACACGACAATCCTGGCACGGATCTCCTCGCCGCCTTCCAGCACGATACCGACGGCCCGGCCACCTTGGATCAGCACTCTCTCTGCCCGCGCTTCGGTGCGAATTTCCGCACCTCGGCTGCGTGCCGAATCAGCCATGGCCTGCGTGATGCTTCCCATGCCTCCACGAACAAATCCCCACAGTCCACGCTTTCCACCCACGCCTCCCATGCAATGATGCATAAGGACGTAGGCTGTCCCGGGAGTGTAGGGACCCCCCTTGGTACCAATGACGCCATCCGTGGCCAGAGCCGTCTTGAGCTGCTCCGATTCGAACCACGGATCGAGAAAATCCTTCACGCTTTGGGTCAGGATGCGCAGGTGGCCGATGCGTTCCTCTTTCGGCATTCTGTTCAGCCCCAAACCTAGCCTGGCGAGGCTCCGCCAATCATCGAACCCTCGGGGGACCAGGCTGGGTGGCGTCTGGAGCAGCAGAGGCTCGATAAAGCGCGCCAGCCGATCGATGTGATCTTCATAGCGCGGGTAAACCTCAGCGTCGTGAGCGGAGAATTTCGCAATCTCCTCGCACGTCGCCCGGGTATCCGACCACATCAGCAGATAGCGCCCGTCAGGAAATGGGCTGAAGAAGGCCGGGTCTTTAGGATAGACATGATACCCAAATCGCTCCAGCTCCAATTCTCGGATGACTTTGTCCTGAAGCAAGCTGCAAAGATAGGAAGTCGTTGAGAACTTGAAGCCGGGGAAGATTTCCTCCGTGACGCAAGCGCCCCCCACCACGCGTCGGCTCTCCAGCACTAACACGCGAAGCCCCGCACGCGCCAGGTAGCCCGCGGTTACAAGGCCGTTATGGCCGGCGCCGATGACAATCACGTCGTAGGGTTCAGTCATGGTGCGTTATAATTCCAGACGACAGCTTAACCGAATTTAAGAGCAGTGGCGAGTGACAAGTGACGAGCAGCAGTGTGCGACCAGAGGCTGGCCCTTAGCGGCTTCCGGATCGTGAGAGGGACCTCGATATGACCCGAACATCAATGCTGAAAGTCGCCATCCTCAGTGCATGGCTCATCCTGACGCCCGTCATGTGGTTCGCCGCGACCAAATCATTTTCCACCGTGGACCGCGTTCTCGGGACTGCCAACATCCAATTCGATGAGGCCACCAAGGGGATGGCCGTGGGACAGACCCGGGTGGTGCTGCGGCACTTGGCCTCGGAAATCAACCGCTCATTTTTCTGGGGCTACGGCTTGGCCCAGATCGTTTTAGGCGGCGCGCTGGTCTTGCTTCTTTGGCGCACAACCCCACGAGATACTCTCGGATTCGGAGTAGTCTGCTTCATGCTGGGCCTGGTCCTGATCCTCACGCTAGCGCTCACACCAATGATCGTCTCCCTGGGACGAAGCATCGATTTTGTTCCCCGCAACCCACCCCCACCCGTCATGCCGCGCTTCTGGGCGTTGCACGGAGCATTCACCGGCTTGGATGGCGTGAAGTTCCTGGCGGGTCTGGGCCTGCTGGTTCGATGGATTCTGCGAGGTTAGGAGTAAGGAACTCGCAGAAGTTCCTATTCCCTGTTCCCTATTCCCTGTTTCCTACTCCCTCTTTTTGCCATTTCCGGCTCCGGCTCAATTCCCAGCGCATCGGCAACCCGGTTGATGTAATTGAAGTAGGAAATCACCTGAACTGCGTCCAGGATATCGCGATCCGTGAGAGCATGTTTCCGGAGGGCCACCAAATCCCGTTGGCGCACAGAGGCAGGCGCGCGAGTCACCTTCACCGCGAACTTGCAAAGCGCCTTTTGCCGGGCCGAAAGCCCGGCCCGGCGATAATCGTGCTTGACGTGCTCAGCCAGTTCCTTGTTTCCTGTTTCCCGACGGAGATCCTCCCCGTGCGCTTGAATTCAATAAAAGCATCGGTTCGCCGAGGAGACGACCGTTGCCAGCATTTCGCGTTCGGCGCGGGGGAGCCCGGAGCGACCGTACATCGTGGCGAGATACAAGTGCATGGACGCGCGCAGGCTCCTTGGGTTTAAGCTTTGTATCTTCAGTATGTTGAATACCTTGCCTGCCCGCTGGATCGCGCGCTCATACTCGACCTTCAGTGCGCCCGTGGCCTCTTCCGGCCGTATGGTTTTGATCCACGACATATCAATCTCCAATATCCGCGCTTCACACGGGTTCAGTGGTCGCCAAAAAGCGCCCAAGCGCCGCGTTCACCTGCTCCGGTTTCTCTAGCATCGGGTAGTGTCCGACGCCAGTCAGCACCTCGTACTGAAATCGGGGCAGGGTCTTCTTAATGAGATCGACGAAGCGTTCGGGATTCCAGAACGCGCTGAATATCGCGAAGGCGGGAATGTCGAGCGTCTCGTGCTGGAAGAGCCGGGGGTCGGCAAGACCCTCCATGCAACTTGCCAGTACGTGTTGGGGAGTCGAGAGGATACTTTCGGTGAGTGTCTTTCGGATAGCCGGGGGGGTCTCCGGAACGTAGAGTTGTTCGACAAACCTCCGGACCTTAGCCTCATAATCCGGCGACCGGAACTCTTCCGCACGCTTGCGGAGCCCGGCGATCTGCTGGTCGACATCAATGGGCATGCTGAATGCGGCATCGACCCAGATCAGCGCTGCAATCTTCTCCGGCCTGCGGCGCGCATACTCGTACGCTACCATCCCGCCCAGACTATGCCCCACGGCAACGACCTTCGGCGCCTGCACCCGTTCGACCACGGCGTTGACCGCGCCCAGAAACAGGTCGATGTTGTACGGAATGTCCGGCTTGTCGCTGCCGCCATGGCCTGGGAGGTCGATGAGCAGTACTCGATAATGCGGTGCCAGCACGGGAGCCTGGTTTACCCATAGCGAGGTGTCGCACCCCCAGCCGGAGAGGAAGATCACGGCAGTCGCGCCGGAGCCGAAGCTCCGGTAGTGAACGCGGTGGCCATCCAGATTCGCGAAATGATCGTCCGCAGGCAGTGAACTGTTCATCAGGCTCAAGGGTGAAGTACTCATGGTGGGTTCCCCTTCCGCTGTCTGTCGTCACCCGGCTGCGGCTATGCAGGTCCGCGCTACGCGTCTTCCTCCTGCCGCTCCTCTTGCTCTGCAAGGTAGGCTTCAATCCCTTCCAAATGTTCCAAATAATAGATGATGGCGCGATAAACGTCCCCAAGGGCCAGCGAGGGGAAGCGTTGATGGATTTGCTCAGCGGTGGCGCCCTGTTTGAAATGGTGCACTACAAGGTCAATACGCACCTCAGACGATCCTACTCGAATCGTCCCGTCGACCCAGAACTTGAGAGCTGGGGGAGGGATCCTGGCTAATGCATTCATAGCTCTTTCCAACGGTCGTGGAAGGACTGTTTAGCCAGGGCAGGTACGTCGCGCGCATCAGTCCAGCGGGATGCGGGGTAGAGCGGCACCTTCCGAATCCAACCGGAGCGAGCGAGCAGGAACTGGCCCCAGCGAGCAACTCGCCCGCCCAGCCGATACACCCAGGGGCGCGAGAATGCCCAGGCCCACAAGCGCATCATGGTCCTCTCGTGCAGCAGCGCTCCTTTGGCCCGGGGAGCTGGAGCATGTTCCTGAACCTCACTCCGCAAGTGCAGCAAAAGGTCGGGAATGTTGATCTTGACAGGACAGACTTCGCGGCAGGCGCCGCAAAGCGAAGAGGCGAAGGGCAGTTCTCTCGCCTCGTCAAGGCTGGTGAATTGAGGCGTAATCAACGCCCCGATGGGGCCGCTGTAGACCCAGCCGTAAGCGTGCCCGCCGATCTTTCGGTAGACAGGGCAAGTGTTGAGGCAGGCCCCGCAGCGGATGCAGTAAAGGGCTTCGCGCATCTTGGGATCCGCCAGCGTCGCCACGCGCCCGTTGTCCACCAGCACCACGTGCATCTCCTCCGGACCGTCCTCACCTGGCCGCCGCGGGCCGTGGAGTAATGACGTGTAAGTAGTCAGCTTCTGCCCCGTGCCGGAACGCCCCAGCATGCGCAGGAAGACACCCAGATCCGCAAAACGCGGGATCAGTTTCTCGATGCCCACCAGCGCCACATGCACTCGCGGCGCCGTAGTGCAAAGACGGATGTTCCCCTCGTTTTCGATCAACACCACCGTGCCGGTTTCCGCCACAAGGAAGTTGGCGCCGCTTATTCCCATTTCCGCCCTGGCAAACCTTTCGCGCAGCGCCTGGCGCGCAATCTTCGTCAGACGTTCCGGCACCTCCGTGCGCTCTGACTGAAGGTTCTTCGCGAAGAGTTCCGACACGTCATGCCGGGTCAAATGAATGGCGGGGGCCACGATGTGGGCGGGCCGGTTCCCCTCGAGTTGGATAATGAACTCGCCCAAGTCAGTCTCAAAGGGATGAATTCCTTGCGCCTCGAAAGCGTGGTTTAGCTCCACCTCCTCCCCAACCATCGACTTCGCCTTCACAATTTCTCGCGCTCCGCATTGCCGCGCGATTTCCAGAACGATCCGGCATGCCTCGTCGGCGGACTCAGCCCAGTGCACCTTGCCGCCGTTCCGCTCTACCTTGTCGGCGAACTGTTCGAGGTAAAAGTCCAGGTGCTCGATCACCTCCTGCTTCAGCTCGCGAGCCAGCTCGCGCAGCCGTTCCCAGCCCGGCACCTGGCCGATGGCCTCCAAGCGGTGGGTGTAGAGACGTAGCGTGGAGGAACGATAAGCTTCCTGAAGATGCGGGTCGGCAAGGTTCTTGCTGCCCAGTTCGTGAACTTCGTTACTGTGAACACCGGTGTCGGACATAGTCGAGAGTCGAAAGTCAAGAGTCGAGAAAGCTTGAAGCGCCGACCTTTAGGTCGGCACCCATCGTGCTGAACTAAAGGTCAGCGCTACGGGCTATTTTTCCCGCGCCAGCACCTCCGCCAAATGCATCGTCTTGAGCGCCAATCCCTGGCGATGAATCATCCCTGCGAGGTGCATCAAGCACCCGGAGTCATTGGCGACCAGGTACTCGGCCTTGGTCGCGGTGACAAAATCAAGTTTGTCCTGGCCCATGGCTGCCGAAACTTCGGGAAACTTGACGGCAAACGTCCCCCCAAAGCCGCAGCACACCTTATACCCTTCCATCTCCACGAAGTCGATGCCCCGCACGTTGCTCAGCAGCTTGCGCGGCTGCTGCTCGACACCCAACTCGCGCAGAAGGTGGCAGGAATCGTGGTAAGTGACGCGATGGGGGAAGCTCGCACCAACATCCTCAACCTTCAAGACGTTCACCAGGAATTCCGAGAATTCGAAAAACCTGCCGCGCAGTTGCTGGCATTTCTTGAGGCGATCCGGGTCGTTGGCGAACAGCTCGGGGAAGAACACGCGCACCATGGAAGTACAGGAGCCGGAGGGGCACACCACGTAGTCCGCATCATCAAAAAGGTCGAGAACATTAGAAGCTACTGCGCGGGCTTCATCCCGGTAACCTGTATTGAACGCCGGCTGGCCACAGCAAGTTTGGGCTGGATTGAAGGTGACTTCGACATCCAGGCGCCGAAGGATCTTGACGACGGACTCTCCAACTTGCGGAAAGAACTGGTCACCTATACACGTCACAAACAACGCTGCACGAATTTTCGACATCCGAATCCTCTCGAAGCTCTCACGCTATTCGAAAACTCGGCGGGGGTCAAGAATCAAAATCGCGTCGATTGAACCGCAGAGGCGCAGAGACGTTGAGTAAGGCCCAAGTCTTAAGCTCACTGTACTACTGAATTTCTTCGCGGCGCGCGAAGAAAAGCAGATCCTCCGGTTCGCTCAGGATGACAGCGTTTCATCAACGGACCTGCCCATCATCTGCCTATCTGCCGATCTGCCTACCTGCCGATCTGCCCACCTCACCGCAGCGGCACGCGAACGACAATCGTGTCGTTCACACGTGCGATGAGCGAGGCGAACGAATCTTTGGAGACGGCGTTCAAAGGCTTGACGAGATTGTCCAACGGCTTCACGCTAACCAGCAGTTTCACTTTGGGATCACGCGGCGCCTGGAAAGAGACCTCGCAGTCCGGCCGGCCATCGCCGTCCAGATCGAGCGGCTCAGACACGGTGGCCGGCAGCGCCGAGGCAGGTTTCCAGACGATTTGCACGAACGACCCGATGGCAGAGAGCGGGGCGCGCTTCGGCACGGGTTTGTATATCACAATCTGGTAAGCGTCCCGGGCGATGGTGCGGGCGGGCTCGCCTCCGGTATAGGTGGGGTCAATCCGCAGCGAGGTCTTGGCGGCGGCGCGGGTGAAGAAGCCGAACCAGAACATCGGCCCCACGACCGCCACTCCGATGGTCAACACCGCGACCGTATAGCCGAGGGCTGAAGTCAGGCGTTTCATGGCATTCCCCTTGCACGAAACTTAGCAGCGACTGTCATTCTGAGCGGAGCAACGAATCCCCGCAGTTCGTGATAGGCTCCACGAGTTACGAACAACTGCCGAGATCCTTCGCTGCGCTCAGGATGACAAATTTCCGATGACTCAACACGGTTAAAGGGCTACGATCACGTCGACAAATCACATGAGCAGCCCGATCAGCCTCTCCAGCGAATGGGCGATGATGCTGCCGCCAAACATCGTGGCGAAGAGCCACCCAGCATAAAGAAAGAGCAGTCGCGCGCGCTCCGGCTTGACGCCCACCGGCGTGCCCTTGATGTGCCAGACCGCAGCGTCCTTGCGGCAAACGTCGATGCAGGCGCCGCAGCGCATGCAGGAGGTGAGGGTTTTGCCGGCGCGAATCGACTCCTGGTCAATGGCCATTGTAGGGCAATTGTTCTGGCACAACAGGCAGCCGGCTCCGCATTTTTCTTTGTCGATCCGTACCTCAAAGATGCTGGTCCGGCTGAAGATCGACTGGAAAGCGCCGAACGGGCAGAAGAAAGCGCACTGGGTTCGCCGCTTGGTGAGGAACGGCAGCACAACCACCAGCCCTAGAAACAGCGCGATGAAGAGGCCAAACTGGATCGCGGTTTGGGTGGAGCGCACCTGCGGAAACTCCGTCACCGCCTTGAACGGACAGAGCCACATGCAGTAAGCGGGCTCAAAGGTAGCCGCAGAGAGGAGCACGATGGCCACCAGAATCGCCCAGGGCGCGAGGCGCCACCGCGAGTTGATCTTACGGAGGCGCGCTTTCTTCGCAATCGACGCAAAACCTTCTTCCAGCCCGCCGAAGAAGCACCCATAGCTGCACCACGCTTTGCCCAGAATGACCGTGGCAAGCAGCCAAAGCGCCACCATCATGGCGATGCTGTGCGGGTTCGAGGCCGTCGGCAGGATCGAGCCCGGAAAGATGATGGATTTCGTCAGCGCGGCGGGGACGAGCGTCATGGGGATCACCATGAAGCAAAAAGGAGTGTCGCCGGAGAGCATCCGTTCCATGGGGACGCTCATGGACCCGCGCAGGGAGATCAAATCCCAGATGAAGCCCACGGGAAACAGGAATCCTAAAGCGATGAAGAATACGCGGCGCCAGCGATAGGTCTCGCGGGTGCGCATCATCAGGAAGAACAAGGCGATCATAAAGACCCAGGTCACCAGCGCCGCCAGCTTGGCAGGGCGGCCCGGTTGCCGGATGACCGGCGTAAACAACAGCAGCGTAAACAGGGCCATGGGTACGCAGAGAAGAATCGAGCGCCCGATGCCGCGGGGGAGATCGGGCGCTCTCCTATGAGCAATATCAGGCATGAAACACCATCCCACTTAAAAATATGAAAAGACTGTCCGCCCGGGCGGGCGCCACCCGCCAGGCGGCCACGCTCACAACTCCCAGGTAGGCGTAATAAATGGCGAGAGCGGCCATGGTCATACGCGCCAGGGTCGGAACGGCGCTGAATCGACGCAGCCAACTGACTCCGAGCGCCGGAAGAAACCAAACGGAGGTCCCGGCGAAAAACAGCGCGAAGAAGGCAAGTGCTCCGGGGAGGCTATGCGTCGTCGCCGCGCGCACGCCGGCCGCAACGAACGGCGGGCACAGATTGAGCCCTGTGAGGAATCCCAGGGTGAGGGCAGCGGGCGGACGGAAGCGATGCGCGGCGCCGATCTGATAGAGAGGGATGGAGCGTTCTTCGGGTGGTGCGCAGGCACGACGAGAAAAGAAAGCCGAGATACCTAACAGCAGAGCCAGGCCCAAGTTGGCCAGCCCGAACACCAAGCTACGCGAGCGCAGATCAAACGGCAGGGTTAACCCGGCCGCCCAGGCCAGCACTGCGAACCCCAGGTACCCGGCGAGACGTCCACCCAGAAAAATGCCCAACAGGCGGCCCGTGGGCCCCAACTTGCGCGGTTCGACTCCCAGCCACGGCAACAGGACCGGTCCGCAGGAAGCAATACAGATGGGACCTGAACCGAATCCCAGCGCCAATGCCTCAGCCAAGTTCATCACCGTACTCTGGAGTCGAGGCGTCGAGAGTCGAAAGCCTATCGTGTCGTGGGGCCACGGTTCAGGCGCCTGGTAACCACCCCCAGCCCTTCCTTAATAAAGAGGGGAATTACGCCCCGACTCTTATCTCCTTGCTCTTGACTCTCGACTACGCTGGAAACTTCAGCCGCGCGCTGATGGCTTGAATCTGGTCGAGGGATTTGGTCTTTTCGAGCGCAGCGATCTGCACCGCGATGTTGCCAATAGTTGTGGACTCACTCGGCCCGCGTAGAACTTCCCGCCCCGTTATTTCTTGGGTCAGACGGTTGAGGGTTTCGTTCTTGACGCCGCCGCCCACGATGCAGATGCGTTCAATCGGCTTGCCGGTTAACGCCTGAAGGTCCTTGATCACTTTGGCGTACTGCCGCGCCAGGCTGCGGAAAATAACGGCCGCAATCTCCTTGGGCTGAGTCTCCTCATCGAACCCGTTCGCTTTGAGCGCGGCATTGATGCGGGCAATCATGTTGCCCGGCGCAAGGAATGTTTCCGCCTCCGCATCGAAAGATGGCCCGATCGCGGGAGTCTCCGAACATTGTTGCGCCAGGTCGGCAGGCGTCAATTCCAGCCCTTGCGTTTTCCACTCGCGCAGACACTCCTGAAGCAGCCACAATCCGATCACGTTGCGCAGGAATCGGATGCTGCCCGCAGCTCCGCCTTCGTTGGTAAAGTTCTGTTCATAGGACTCGGCGGTCACCACCGGGCCGGGAACCACCATGCCCACCAGGGACCATGTCCCGGAGCTGATGAACGCCAGCTTTTCGTGCGGGAAAGGAATTCCTGCCACCGCTGCGCCAGTGTCATGGCAGGCGGGGGCGATGACTTGCACGTTGACATTGGCAACGCCCAGGTCGGTGGCCAGCTCTTTGCGCATCTTCCCCAAGGGCGTTCCCGGTGGCGCGATATGAGGAAATTTCTCGAGATTAAGCTTCAAGGCGCGGGTGAGTTCCTCGGACCAGGAGCGCTTATAGACATCGAGGAGTTGAGTAGTGCTGGCCTCCGTATACTCGGCCATCGCCACTCCCGAGAGCCGGAAGAGAAAATACTCCGGCAAAGTCAGCCACTTGTCGGCGCGCTCCCATTCCGATGGGAATTCAGCTCTGTGGGCCATCAACTGGAAAACCGTGTTGAAAGGAAGAAGTTGAATTCCAGTGATTTCGTATAAGCGCTTTTGCGGAATCAGCTCATAAACGCGCTCCATCTGAGGGAGGTTTCTGGAATCGCGGTAGCAGTAGGAGCGTCCGATGCGATTCCCTGTCCGGTCCAGCAGCACGTAGTCCACTCCCCAGCCATCCACACCGACGCTGGCGATGCGGCCCCCCGCTTTGGATACTGCGAGGCGAAGTCCTTTGACGATCTCCTGCCACAGGCGCTCAGGATCCCACACTAAGTGACCCGCCTCTTCACGCGCCCCATTGGGAAAACGGTGGACCTCCTCCAGGATTCCTTCCTCCCCGGTCCAGCGACAAAGGACGACACGGCCACTCTCCGCTCCCAGATCGACGGCAGCAATGTTGGTACCGGCTTTGGTCATCGTATTTCCTTCCGCGCTGTAGGGGCAGCCCCGGTGGCCGCCTTCGGATAACCACAAGGGTTGTCTCTACAGCTCATTATGCGTAGCTGCCCCCGGCGGCCCGGTTCCGCTCGGCGCGCTCACGTTCGATGCGTTGCATGTAGCCGGACTCGCGGAAAGCGGCCAAGGGGTCTTCCGGCAGGCCTTTGGAGCGTCTCCATTCACGGATTACCGGTCGCACATCCGTTGAGAAGGCTGCTTTGAGACACTCTTCGGCGTCGACGAGTTCGCACTTCTGCTGGTGGCGAGCCAGGCTCTCGTTATCGACAAGTGTAGCCTTGGCATACAGTTCCTGCGCGGTCACCGCCGTCTGGATCATTTCCTCGATCTTGCCTTTCAGGTTGTGGCTCTGGTCGATCATGTAGGCGATGTCCGCGCGACGTCCCGCCTCCCACTCGAAGAAGAGGATTCCGTGGAAGATGCGAAAGATCTGGTAAGGATCGATTGAACCCAGAGTCAGATCATCGTCAGCGTATCGACGGTCATTAAAATGGAAGCCGCCCAGCATGTCCTCGCTCAGGAGCCAGGTAACGATTTGCTCGATATTCTGGGCCTGGTAGTGATGGCCCGTATCTACAAGTACCTTCCCGCGTGGACCGGCCGCGCGCGCCAACAGTAAAGCCATGCCCCAGTCGGCAATGTCCGTGTGATAGAAAGCCGGCTCAAAAGGTTTGTATTCCACCAGCAGCCGCTGCGTCGATGAAAGCTGCGCGTGGCTGGCCTTCAAACCCTCTGCGAACCACTCCTTTCTCTGCCGGATATTGGCGGTACCCGGATAGCACGATCCGTCCGTAAACCACAGGGAGATGTCCCGGCTGCCTGTCTGCTTCCCGATCTCGATGCAATCCAGAATGTGCTGCAATGCCGCTTGGCGCACTGCGCGATCGGGATTCGCCAGCGATCCGTATTTGTAAATCTGATCCTGGAAGACGTTGGGGTTGATCGCGCCGACACCAACGCCGTACTTGGCGGCGTACCCTTTCACTTCATTCGTGCTCTTGAGGCCTTCTGGGAAATCCCAGAGGACGTGCACGGCCACCGTGGGGCAGATGCCTGTAACGTGGTGAACTTGCCCGGCATCACTAAACTTCTCCTCGGTGGACGTGGCTGCGCCCAGTTGGGTGAATTTGCCAAAACGCGTGCCGGTGTTGGCGAACCCCCACGAGGGTAATTCAATTCGGAAAGTCTCTAAGTTCTTCCAGAGAGTCGGTTCGGATGGGCCATTGGACATACTGCACCTCCATTGGGTTGGAGCCACATAGTACTGGTTTGGCTTAAGCTTAGTCAAGGCGCACGATGCGCCAGGGCACGACCCACCACCCCCAACCCCTCCTCAACAGAGGAGGGGAGTTTCGAGTTCGCCTCCTTGCTCAAGGTGGGGCTAAGGGTGGTTCGAGCAACGTTTTACGTAAGCTATAAGTTCGACACACGAAGCGTGGTAGAATATGGCGTCAAGATGAGCGTTCGGGAACGCATTCGGACCCTTTTTCGCCTCTTTCTGCTAACCACAGTGCTGGTAACCGTAGCGCTGGTGAGCGCCCTCACCACCATCCGGCTTACCATTCGCGGGCATCAGGAGACGATGCCCAACCTAGTGGGACTGACCTCTGAATATGCTCAACGAATGACCAGCGGGCTGGGCCTCGAGATGAAAGTCGAAGATAAACTCTACAACACTCAATATCCAGCGCAGACGATAGCGTCGCAGATGCCTCCCCCGGGCACCCGCATTAAGATCGGCCAGCATGTTCACGTGCTGGTGAGCCTGGGTCAGCCTCAAGTCTTCATCCCCAACTTCGTGGGTGCAAGCATCCGGGCGGCGCGGATCACCGCCGTTCAGCGCAGCCTCGAAATGGGCGATGTGGTGGGCGTACACTGGCCCAGCGCTGAACCTGACCAAGTCGTCGCGCAGGATCCTCTACCGGAAAGCGCTGAGCTCAGGAGCCCCGCCGTGAATATTCTGGTTTCTCTGGGCGAGGAGCCTGCCGCATACCTGTGCCCAAGGTTCGTCGGTCAGTCTATTGCGGAAGCTCGCCGTACCCTGGAGAGGGCAGGCTTTAAGGTGGCGGCAGTTAACTCCGTCGCCGCGGCAAGCGGCGCGCGCGGCACCATCTTGACGCAGTCCCCGCCCGCCGGCAGCAAGATAGGGCCTGACACGGAATTCAGCTTCCAAGTTTCGCAATAACTCAGCACCACATGTTTGGAGAGAGGAAGGTTGGCCCCAGGGCGGACCGAGGCGATATTATGTCACCCGCAAGTGTTGAAAATAACAGCGCAAACGGCACTTTAACTGCAACACTATGTCCCTAAGTGCGTCCGGGTCTCCAACTCGGATTCAAATTGTCACTCGTGACTCGACTTTATGGGTGGAAATTCGCAGTTTGACCTTCAGTTGGACGCTGACAAGAAGGCGCTCCAAAAGACTCTGGCCGACGCGGGCTCGATCCGGAGCGTATTGGTATCGTTCACGTACTAAGAGGTGGGAATCTTAGAAATGAGTCCGACCAGGCTAGTCATTCTCTGTTCAGTCATTCTGTTCCTAGCACGCCCGGGGGCCCTCAGGGCTTCAGACGACTGCCTGGTGTGCCATGCAACTTCCACGGGCTTGACGAACTCGCAAGGCAAACCTATCACCGTGAAGCCGGACTCGCTCGCGCATAGTATTCACAAGGACCTGCACTGCGTGGACTGCCACGCCGGGGCGGCCAAACAGCCGCACACGGCCAAGGTCGCGTCCGCCTCCTGCCTTACTTGTCACGGCGAAGTCGCGGGGGAGTTGGCAAACCACGCTCACTCCGCCCTGGGGAAACCGGACAATTCCGACACCTGCATGAGTTGCCACGGGAACGCGCACGAGGTGGCAGTTCCCGCCGCGCGTGGCGCCAATCTCTGCGCCACTTGCCATGCCGCAGAGGTGAAGGAATTCGCCTCCAGCGTCCACGGACTTGCTCGCAAGCAAGGCGACACTAACGCCCCGAGTTGTGCAGATTGCCACGGGGCGACCCACCAGGTGGTCGAGGCCTCCGCGGCGGACTCACCTGTGAACGGGAGGAACCTCCCCTCCACCTGCGGCCGCTGTCACTCGGATCCGAAGCTGGCGCAAAAGTACCTGTTTCCCGCCGCTAGGCCGGTAGAGGCGTACGAAGCCAGCGTTCATGCTCGCGCTACCGCCGACGGAAAAAAGGCAGCGCTCTGCAATGATTGCCATGGAACGCATGCCATCCTTCCCCCCACCGATCCTCACTCGCCGATCGCCAAGCTCAACGTCGGCTCGACCTGCGGCCGCTGCCATGGACAGGCCTTTGCTCAATACAAGGACAGCATCCACAGCCGGGCCGTGGCTGCGGGCATCGCGGAGGCTCCCACCTGCACAGACTGCCACGGGGAGCACAACATTCTCGCCCGAGGTGATCCCCTCTCGCCGGTTTTCGTGACCAACGTCTCCACCGCTACCTGTTCGCGCTGCCACGGGGACACGCGGCTGGAGAGGCGTTTCAACCTTCCTCTCGACCGCGTCACCAGTTACGAGAACAGCTACCACGGACTGGCTTCAAAGGCCGGTTCACAGACGGTCGCCAACTGCGCAAGCTGCCACGGCGTTCACGATATACTTCCCTCCAGCGACCCGCGTTCCTCGATCGCCAAAGGCAATCTTGCCGCCACCTGCGGCAAGTGCCATCCCGATGCCGGGAAGACCTTCGCCCTGGGACCCGTGCACGTGCTTCCCAGCACCGCGACTGCTAATCCCGGGCTTCGCTACGTCCGGCTGTTCTACTTGTTCACGATTCCTGCCGCCCTCGGTTTCATGCTCTTCCACAATCTTCTGGACTGGCTGCGCAAGCTTCGCAGGCATATCGCTCAATACGGATCCCTCTCCACGCCGCTGCGCCTTACTCTCAACCAGCGCGTCCAACACTCGATACTTCTTCTCAGCTTCCTTCTTTTGGTGGTTACGGGCTTTGCCCTGAAGTTTCCTGGGAGTTTCTGGGCTGAACCTATCGTGCGCTGGGAGAAAGATTTCCCGCTTCGAGGGCTCATACACCGCATCGCCGGAGTGTTCTTGATCGCCGCCGGTTTCTACCACTTGATTTACCTCTTCTTCACGGTTGAGGGGCGCAAGGCCCTGCGCGCCATGTTGCCGAAATTGCGGGATGGACGCGAGGCGGTCCAAACCATGGGCTACAACCTTGGCTACCGGCGCGAGTTGCCGTCGTATAGCAAGTTTAACTATGCGGAGAAAGTTGAATACTGGGCTCTGATCTGGGGATCCGTGGTGATGGGCGCTACCGGAATCTTGCTCTGGGCCCACAACTTCGTGCTGCGTTATCTCCCCAGTTCCTGGTTGCAGGTCGCCACAGCCATTCATTACTACGAAGCTATTCTGGCCACGCTCGCCATCGTCGTCTGGCACTTCTACGCCGTCATCTTCGACCCGGACGTCTACCCGCTGAAGTGGACCCTGGTGAATGGCCGCGCCCCGGAGCACGAGGTCCGCGAAGGCGAGGAAACCGAGCCCGCAGAAGAAGAGTCAAAGACCGCAAACGAAAACCCTCCGGTCAGACGTAGCGCTGACCTTTAGGTCAGCACCTCGCTTGCTTGGAGGAAATCAGAAACCTGCTGACCTAAAGGTCAGCGCTACGCCCGCCCTTCCACGGTGGAACCCACGGATTTGTGGGGGGCGTCAACATCCGTTTCCAGTCAACTGTCAGCGACCCAGAGAATGGCCAGTCTTCAGGTCGAGCACAAAGACCTTTGCGGACGGGGTTCATCCAAATGTAATAAGCGATTGCCTCCCAACTATCGTCCGGCCTCAGAATGTGATCGTAGGGTCGATCCTGCCAGAGTGGTTGTCGGGTTCTTTGCTTGAAAGCAAAACCCGAACGCTGTTTGAAGCTTTTGTTGAAGACAAGGCAATCGGCTGTGGCAAGCGTCCCGTTAGCAAGCAAATGCAGATGGTCCGGCATGAAGCAGTACGCCTGGAGGCAGAAGCCCTTTGTTTGTGATTCTTCCATCATGAAATGCAGTACTTCGGTTACTTGCATTCCATCCTGAAACCTCGGAATGCGACCCAGGGTACAGTTGGTGAGGAAATACCATTGAGGTCCTATGTAAGAGGCGCGCGCCAAACGTATGTTTTTCCGCTGAAATCTCATCGAACCTCCTTATGACGCTTGCAGCGCACCGACCCGCCACTGGGGTTGTCGAGGGGATTATAATCCCAGCGTCGGTTCCGGGTATCGCTGACCTTTAGGTCAGCACCTCGCTTGCTTGGAGGAAATCAGAAACCTGCTGACCTAAAGGTCAGCGCTACAGATCAAGAAATTCACCCGCGATGGCGGTACAATACAATCAATCCGGAGAGGAGGAGGTCTCTCCGATGCTGGGTGGGCGAGTTCGTGCCTGGAATGGCGGCGCGCTTTCGCGTCTGCGCAGGACTGCGACTTATTGTTGGTTGCTTCTCGCGTGGGCCGTTGCCGCCTCGGAATCCGCGGGATGGCAATTGCGCCAGCAGGCTGAACCCCAGGATTTTCAGGTCGCGGTTCTAGACGAAAACGGGCTGGCGGTTCCTTCAGCCCGGCTGACGCTCACCGATCGCTCGAATTCCTTCGTCCAAAAGGCCGAAACCGATTACGCCGGCCGATACCAGTTCTCGGCTCTTGCGACGGGAGTCTGTTCCCTGCGCGTGGAGAAAGACGGTTTCTTCGTGTTCAACTCCGACAATGTCCGGGTGGCCGAGGGGAGCAACCTCGATGTCACGCTGAATCACACCCAGGAATACACGGAATCGGTCAAGGTAGTGTACTCCCCCCCGGCGATCGATCCCCAAAAGACCTCGGTCAGCGCCTCCCTATCCACCCAGGACATCGTCAATCTTCCCTTTAACGTTGGCCGCGACATCCGCTACGCTTTGCCCTTGCTGCCCGGCGTTCTTCAGGACGCCGACGGGCAACTTCATGTCTCCGGGGCGAGCACGTACCAGATTGCCGATCAGGTCGACGGGTTTAGTGTTTCCGATCCAGCCACGGGATTATTCAACGTCCGCACCAGTGTAGATAGCCTTCAGTCAGCGCAGGTCGAGACCGGGCGTTACTCCGCCGAGTATGGCAAGGGCTCCGGGGGTGTGGTGAGCCTTAGAACGCTGATGGGAGACGACCATTTTCGCTTCTTAGCCACGGATTTCATTCCCTCTATTCAACAATTGGGAGGTTTCCACTTCAAAACCTGGACACCGCGCCTGACTTTCTCCGGCCCGATCATGAAAAACAAGGCCTGGTTCATGAACGCCGCCGATGGCGAATATGATTTGAATCTTATCAGGGACCTTCCCCCCGGGGCGAACCAAGGTTCGGCGTGGCGAGTCAGCAACCTTTCGAAGGCCCAGGTGAATTTGACGTCCTCGAACATCCTCACCGCGAGCCTCCTGGTGAACGACTACCGCTCCGACCATCTCGGCTTGTCCGTGTTTACGCCTTTGGCTACGACTCTCGACGAGAGGAATTCTGCCGAACTGTTGATGCTCAAGGATCAGCATCTTTTTCCCGGCGGAACTCTGCTGGAGGTGGGCGGCGCGTTGGGCGGGTATCACAACGCGCTCTTTCCCCTGGGATCGAGCCCCTTCGTCAATCGCGCCGGCCAATACAGCGGCAACTACTTCGAAACCACCAACGGACGAGCCAGTCGCACGCAGGGCATCGCCAACCTCTTCCTTCCGCCCAGGGGCTGGAATGGGCGGCACGAGTTCAAAGTCGGCTTGGACGTGGACGGAATCGCGGACCGGCAGTCTTACCGGCGGCGGCCGATCGAGATTCAACGCCCGAACGGCACACTCTCCCAGGAGGTCACCTTTCAGGGCGGCGTGCCGTTCACCCAGGAGAACTTCGAGTCGGGCGGATATGTGCAGGACCGCTGGTCGCCGACCGGACGCTTGCTGGTCGAGCCGGGAATACGCTTTGACTGGGACGATGTGGTCAGGGACTTCCTTGTCTCCCCGCGCCTTGCCTCAACCTATCTCCTAAGCCGGAGTGGCGACACCAAACTTTCCGGCGGAGTGGGCGTCTATGGCGACGCGACGAATCTCGATCTGATTACTCGCTCCCTGGATGGGCAGCGTACGGATCTTTTCTACGGGTCGACAGGCCAAACGCTTGTGCAACCGCCGTTGGTGGCTTCGTTCCTGGTCGATCAGCGGAGGCTCAAGTTCCCTCGTTTCACCAACTGGAGCTTGGGCATTGAAAGGAAGATGCCGCGGGCCATCTACTTTCAACTTCAGTTCCTTGATAAACGGGGGCGCGACGGCTGGGCTTTTCTTAATCAAGGTGTCGCGCTCGGCGGCAAGTACCAGTTGGAGAGCGTCGAGCGGGACCACTACGATTCGGTGGAGATTTCCGCGCGCCACACTTTTCGGGGTGGCCACATGCTTTTCGCTTCCTACACGCGCTCCAAGGCTGACTCCAACGCCGTCCTGGATTTCGCCATCGACAACGTCCTTTTCAGCCCGCAGGCAGGCGGCCCACTTCCCTGGGACACGCCCAACCGATTTCTCTCCTCCGGCTACATGCCCTTGCCTCGAAACTTCACCATTGCCTACTCTCTCGATTGGCGCGACGGCTTTCCGTTCAGCCTGGTGGATGAAAACCAGCAACTGGTCGGCGCACCCGGCTCCATACGCTTTCCCCAATATTTCTCTCTCGACATACAAATCGAGCGGCGCATTCACTTGTTCGGATTCGTGTGGGCACTGCGCGCAGGATGCAACGACATCACCAATCGGCCAAATCCGTCCGGGGTGAATAACAACGTGGATTCTCCGGAGTTTCTCACCTACGGCGGCATTCAGGGCCGCGCCGTGACCGCCAGAGTCCGCCTCTTAGGCCGAAAGTAATTGGGCACCCATGCGCATTCTGGGCAGCGCGGCGCAAAGATCCGGAAACGTCCCCATTAGGGTAGCCCTTGACGCTCTTTTCATTTGTGAGCTAACGTCTAGCGTAGGGACAGTTCGCGGCTGAATCGAACAACGGGTAGCGCTGACCTTCAGGTCAGCACTTGGCGTTACCCTTGGACACCGTCTGCGGACGGAAGACAAATCTCATGGAACTCTTCGAGCTCACGAAAGCGCTAATCAACATCGAATCTGTGACCGGCCACGAGCGCGCCTGCGCAGAGTACTTGGGGACGTACCTCGCCGGGCGGACCTTCGAAGTTGTACACCAGCCAGTCTCGCGGGATCGATCCAATGTATTCGCAAGAGTTGGAAAGCCGGACGTAGTCTTGAGCACGCACATCGACACGGTTCCTCCCTTCATTCCCGCCCGCGAGGACGCGGGGCAGATTTATGGGCGCGGAGCATGCGACGCCAAGGGCATCATCGCTGCGCAGATTTCGGCGGCTGAGCGCCTGTTGAGCGAGAACGTGACGGACTTCGGCCTGCTCTTCCTGGTTGGGGAGGAAACCACCAGCGACGGCGCGCGCGAAGCGAACCTGCATCCCCCCGGCTGCCGCTACATGATTAACGGCGAGCCGACCGAGAATAAACTGGTGCTGGGTTCGAAGGGCAACCTGCGACTGGAAATTCGAGCGCATGGCAAGATGGCGCACTCGGCTTATCCGCAACTGGGCGAATCGGCAATCGAGAAGCTGGTCGACGTGCTGGTTGACTTGCGCAAGGTTCCGATGCCCCGGGATCCGTTGTTGGGTGCAGCCACGTTGAACGTTGGCGTGATCTCCGGCGGCCGGGCGCCCAACGTTGTCCCGGACCAAGCCTCGGCCCAGATCGTGATTCGCACGGTAGACAGCTCGGACGAGATACGCCGCCACATCACGGAAGTGGTGGGCGGGCGGTGTGAGTGCGAGTTCATTCGAGATACTCCGCCCCTGCACATGGAGAAACTGGACGGGTACGAGACCGACGTCGTGGCCTTCACTACCGATCTGCCATCGTTAAGCCGTTGGGGCCGGCCCGTGTTGCTGGGTCCGGGGTCGATCAGTGTGGCGCACACGGAGCGTGAGTGCGTGGCCAAGGCTGACTTGGTGAAGGCGGTGGAGCTGTATTGCAGGTTGGTTAGAGAGCTGAAGAAGACAGTCGAGAGTTAAGAGTCGAGAGTCTAAAGTTCCGGCAGAACGTTCGGCTGGCAGGTTTTACTTTCGACTTTCAACTCTTGACTCTCGACACTTTGGGGGCAGAAAGGCAATTGGTAATTTCACGATGAACAAAATCGAAGTTGGCATTCTGGGCGCGACCGGTATGGTGGGGCAGCGCTTCGTGAGCTTGCTCGAGCACCATCCCTGGTTTGAAGTCCGATGGCTTGCGGCCTCGGACCGGTCCGCTGGAAAGACTTACGGAGAGGCCTGCAACTGGCGGGTGCGTGACCCGATGCCCGCGGCCGCCCGGGAACTTGCCGTGCACGAGTGCAAACCGGACCACGCGCCGCAACTGCTCTTCTCTTCGCTGGATTCCAAGGTGGCCGGCGAGGTCGAACGGGAATTTGCCCAGGCCGGCCACGTGGTGGTCTCGAATTCCGGCAACCACCGCATGGAACCGGACGTCCCGTTGTTGATTCCGGAAGTTAACCCGGACCATCTGGCCCTGGTACGAATCCAGCGGAAGCGTCGCGGATGGAAGGGGATGATCGTCACCAACCCGAACTGCACCACCGTCGGCTTGGCCATGTCGCTCGCGCCGCTCGAGAAGCAATTCGGGGTTGAGAAGGTGATGATGACCAGCATGCAGGCGGTTTCCGGGGCGGGTTACCCAGGCATTCCTACTTTGGATATTCTCGGCAACGTCGTCCCTTTCATTTCGGGCGAAGAGGAAAAGGTGGAACGCGAGACCCAGAAACTGCTGGGGAAATTCCTCGATGAGTCGGTCAAGCCCGGAGACTTCCTGGTGAGCGCGCACTGCAACCGCGTGCCGGTCGAGGACGGCCATACCGAGTCGATTTCGGTTTCCTTGAAGACTAAAGCTTCCGTCGAGGATCTGATTGAGGCGTGGCGGAAGTTTCGTTCGCTTCCCCAGGAGCGAAATCTGCCGTTTGCCCCCAAGCATCCCATTATCGTTCGAGAAGAGCGCGACCGCCCACAGCCCAAATTCGACCTGATGGCCGAGCACGGCATGGCCACGGTGGTGGGCCGCGTTCGCACTTGCCCTGTGCTTCAGTTCAAGTACGTCGCTCTCAGTCACAACACCATTCGCGGCGCGGCGGGTGCGGCTCTGCTCAATGCGGAGTTAATGAAGTCGGAGGGGTATCTGGATTAGGGAACAGGTGACAGGGAACTAAGTAGCTTGATGTCCGGTTGATAGTCGATTCGGAAGCCCTCGCCCCCTTGGGGGAGAGGGTGGCCCGCAGCCGGCGTCTTCATAGGCCGGTGCGGGCCGGGTGAGGGGGGTCTGGGGGCTCGGTCCCATTCCCACCCATGCAGAGGAAAAGTGAATAGCGCTCCCAAACTCGCGCTCCTTGGCTACGGCAAGATGGGCAAAGCTATCGAGGCGCTGGCGCCGCAGCGCGGCTTCGAAATGCGCTTGGTGATGGATATCGATATCAACGCGCACGGACACGGGATTACACCTGAGAAGTTCGCAGGCGTGGATGTGTGCATTGACTTCACCACTCCCGACGCGGCGGTTGAGAACATTCGCCGCGTGGCGGAATTGGGTGTGAATCTAGTGGTCGGCACAACCGGTTGGCACGGCCGGCTGGAGGAAGTGCGGAAGATCATCGACAACGCGGGTGTGGGTATGGTTTACGCGCCGAACTTTTCGATCGGCGTCAACTTGTTTTACCGCCTGGTCCGCGCTGCATCGGAAATCTTTGCGCCCTTCTCGATGTACGATCCTTACGTGGTTGAAGCTCATCACAAGTTTAAGATAGACGCTCCCTCCGGGACGGCGCTCGAAATCAAACGCCGGATTCAACCTGCGTTCGGCAGCCGCGAGGTGGCCGTCACTAGTGTGCGCGCGGGGTACATTCCGGGCACCCACGAGTTGGGTTTCGACTCCGAAGCCGATACAATCGTGCTTCGGCACACGGCGCGCGGCCGCCAGGGGTTTGCGGAAGGCGCCCTGCTCGCGGCGCGCTGGGTGGTGGGCAAGAAAGGGCTGTTCAGCTTCGCAGACGTTTTGGAATCGCCTCGGTGAGGGCGAGGCAAGGGCCCGAGATTCTTAGAGAGGATTTGAGTATGAAAACCTTCTCGGCATACGTGGAATGGGATCCCGAGTCGAAACTCTACGTTGGAATTATCCCCGGCATCCCGGGAGCGCACACTCAAGCGGCAAGCTTGGATGAGTTGCGGACCAACCTTACGGAAGTTCTCGAACTGTGTCTCGAAGAGGCTTGCTGATAGCTGACGGCTGATAGCTGAAAGCCTATGGTTAAGCACTGATCGCGTCATAGCAGGGGGAGGCCATGAGCTTGGACATTCGTGGTTGCGGCACGGCGCTGGTAACGCCGTTCAGGAAAGACGGCACCCTGGACCTGGACGCCCTGCGGCGTTTGGTGCAGTTCCAACTTCGCTCCGGCATCGATTTCCTGGTTCCCTGCGGCACCACGGGGGAAACTCCCACGCTTGAGCACGCCGAATACCTGGCTGTGATCCGCACTGTCGTTCAGGAGGCAGGTGGCAAGGTTCCTGTAATCGCAGGGGTAGGTGGCAATAACACGCGCAAATTGACCGGTCTTGCGGCTGAGGTGAGCGGGTTGGGCATTCAGGGAATTCTCTCTGTCGCTCCTTATTACAACAAGCCGACCCAGGAAGGCCTTTACCAGCACTTTCGGGCTATCGCGGAGTCAACCGACCTGCCCATGATCCTTTACAACGTCCCGGGACGCACTTCGTCGAATATCGAGCCTGCCACGGTGGCGCGCCTTTCGAAGGTCGCAAACATCATCGCCATTAAGGAAGCGTCGGGCAGCATCGTGCAGCAGATGGAAGTCCTCGCCGCCGTCGAACCGGGCTTCCGCGTGCTTTCCGGCGACGATGCGTTCACGTTCCCGCTCATGGCGCTGGGTGGGGCTGGCATCATCTCGGTGGTCTCGAACGAAATCCCGGCTGAGATGACCAGGCTGGCGCACCTGCTGCTGGAAGGGAAACTCGAGGCGGCCCGCCAACTCCACTTCAATCTCTTGCCGCTCATGCAGGTGAACTTCATCGAGACGAATCCCATCCCCGTCAAGGCCGCGCTCGCCATGATGGGCATGGTCGAGGAAGTCTACCGCCTACCTATGGTCCCCCTGAAAGCCGAAAACCGCACCAAGCTTGAGAAGGTCCTGGCCGCGCAGGGACTGCTGAAATCGCAGAAGGCCTGACCACGACGAGGTGGGTTATGGTACCCTAACCGCCCGCATGTTGCAGGGGGGGCCGTGTGGCGACCCGAGGGCAACGACAAGGGTTGCCCCCACAAGGAGAGGAACTGATGGCTGACTTTTCACGTCGTGCGCTGATCAAGATGGCAGGTGCGGGGCTTCCCGCCGCCGCGCTGGTGGGGCGCTCGCAGGGATTCTCCGAAACGAAGGGATCTGGTGGAAAGGACGATGCAATGCAAGGCGACCCAGGCCACTCGCCCTACCATCGTGACCCCGTGACTTTCTATGTGCATCGCTTGGGCACGGATCACGCCGAGGGCATCGCCGCCATCGACATGAACGGCGACGGCCGCCTGGACCTCACCAGCGGAGCTTACTGGTACGAGAACCCGGGCCCTGCCGGAGGCGAATGGAAGCGCCACAAGTTCCGGCAAATCGCGCCCGAGCCACCTTCCGGGGTTCCGGGTGCGGAGAACAAGGCTTTCTGGGACGAATTCGTGGCCGACAACGGCGAGTTCGCGGTGGACGTCAATCACGACGGCGCCATCGACCTGGTAACCTCTTCCTGGCAGAACGACGGCATCTGGTGGTTCGAGAACCCCAGGAAGTTGGGCGAGATGTGGAAACCCCACTTCATCTGCCACTCAGTAACGACCGAGGGATTCGCGTTCCAGGACCTGGACGGCGACGGCCACCCGGAGTTGCTTGCCGCCCACTACGGCCGCCAGGGCATGCTTTGGATCAACTTCGCCGGACCGGAGCCGGCCGTGCACAATATTGGCGGCCATGATGAGGACGGCCACGGCTGCGGCGTCGCGGACATCGACGGGGACGGCAAGCCTGACGTGATCTCGATTCACGGCTGGTTTCAGAACATTGACGCCGCCCACGACAAGTGGGTGTGGCATCCTGAGTGGAACTTGGGCGATTGCGGGTTTCCAATACTCGGCTTCGATGTCAACAATGATGGAAAGATGGACCTGATCTACGGGCACGGCCACAGCTACGGCCTCTACTGGCTGGAACAGACCACCCAGAACGGCAAACGCGCCTGGAACCCCCACTTAATCGACGACTCGTTCTCGCAGATCCACGTCCTGGCCCTGGCCGACCTTGACGGCGACGGCGAACTGGAACTCCTCGCCGGCAAGCGTTACCGCGGGCACAACGGCCACGACCCCGGTTCCTATGAACCTTTGGCCATCTACTACTACAAGATCGATCGCCGCAACGCGACCTTCACCCGCTACACTGCCAGCTACAACGGCACGGCGGCCGCAGGAACGCAATTCGTCGTAACCGACATCGACGGTGACGGGGACCTCGACGTCCTGGTGGCCGGCAAGACCGGCGTTCATTGGCTGGAGAACTTGAAAGTGAATACGCGCTCACGCGAGGCGAGAGAGAAAGAGTTGCTCCTCAACACGGACTGGCCTTTCCCGGACGAAAATCGGTAACCGACAGTGTGCGATGGCCCCCCGGGTTTCTAAATCGTCGAACTCCGAACGACAACGGACCGAGCGGCGGAGTGCCGACTAAGGACAACATGTCTGTCGGGCTCCCTGTCCCTTGCGTTTTCGCCCTGGTTCGATAACAATTGAGGGCCAAACCACGGAATTGAAGCAGAGGAACTGTCGTGCAGCTCATCCCACGTGATGGGAAATTCTACGATCTTTTCAACGAGCAGGCCAAGAATATCCACGAGGCGGCTCAAGTATTGGTTGTCCTTTTCCGGGACTTTAAGGACGTTGAAAAGCGAGTTGCAGAGATCAGGGTCGCCGAGCACAAAGGCGATCAGATCACGCGTTCCGTAATGACCAAGCTGAACCAGACCTTTATCACTCCCTTTGACCGGGAGGATATCCATGCGCTCAGTTCGGCGCTGGATGACGTGATGGATCTGGTGGATGCGGCGGCGACCCGGCTCATCACCTACAAGGTGAAATTCGTAACACCCGGAGCTTCGCAACTGGCCGATGTCATCCTGCGCGGAGCGGAGATACTGGTGAAGGCCATTTCAGAGCTGAAAAGGCCTCAGACTATTCTGAAATACTGCGAGCAGCTTAACCAGATCGAAGAAGAGAGCGACCGGATCAAAGGCGAATGCATCGCCAGGTTATTCGAGGACTCGACGCTGCCGATCGAGGTCATCAAATGGAAAGAGATCTACGAAGTACTGGAAGCTGCCACGGATAAGTGCGAGGACGTTTCGGACGTTCTGGCGGCGGTCGCTCTGAAAAGCGCTTAGTTCTCTCGAAGCCTTAACCGCAGCCCCTTAAGACGATCCCACACGCAAGGAATTATGTTCTGGTTTGCCGTCGGACTCACCTTAGTTGCCCTGACCTTCGATTTCCTGAACGGCTTCCACGATGCCGCCAACTCCATAGCCACCGTCGTCTCAACCCGTGTGTTGTCTCCGCGGATTGCGGTGATGTGGGCAGCCTTCTTCAACTTCGTCGCCGCCTTTACCTTTGGCACCGCCGTGGCCCGGACCATGGGCGGTGGCATGATACGCCTGGAATTCGTGAACCTGTACGTTATTCTCGCCGGTCTTATCGGGGCGATAGTTTGGGATATCCTCACCTGGTACTTCGGCCTGCCGATTAGTTCGTCTCACGCGCTGATTGGCGGCTACGCGGGCGCCGCGGTAGCCAAAGCGGGCTGGAAAGTCATCATCGGGAGCGGCTGGACAAAGACTCTGCTCTTCATCGGCCTCTCTCCAATCGTCGGTTTCGTTCTGGGCGGCGCGCTGATGGTTGCGGTGTACTGGCTGTTCCGCAACTTCTCGCCGGTGCGAGTCGATCGCCACTTCCGCAAGTTACAACTCCTTTCGGCCGCTGCGTACAGCTTTGGCCACGGCACGAACGACGCTCAGAAGACCATGGGGATTATTGCCGGCGTCCTCTTTACGGCCAGGATTATTGATCACTTCTATATCCCGTTCTGGATTGTCCTGATGGCCCACACCGCCATTGCGCTGGGAACCTTGGCCGGAGGCTGGCGAATTGTCAGGACGATGGGAATGAGGATTACACGCCTGAAACCGGTGGGGGGATTTTGTGCTGAAACCGCAGCGGCAATCAGCCTGTTGGGAGCGGCGTCGTGGGGCATTCCGGTTTCGACCACTCACACCATCGCGGGCGCCATCATGGGCGTGGGCAGCGTCCAGCGGTTGAGCGCCGTGCACTGGGGCATGGCTCGGAAAATCGTCTGGGCTTGGGTATTGACAATCCCCGCCGCGGCCCTCGTCTCCGCAGCATGCTTCCTCTTGCTCCACTACTTCATCCCCGCAGCTTAGCCTCTATTTTAGGCCAGTTGCTGAGAGACCCATATCACTGTGATCCTTCGCTGCCCTCAGGATGACAGAGGGGGCTGGTGGCCGCTACGACATCCAGGTTAAATCCTCTTCTCCTTCCACCGTCCGCGCCGGAACAGCAGAACCATAGCTACGGCAATGGCGGATTCGGAAATGGTGATCGCCCAGAAAACGCCGTGGGAGCGCATGCCGAGTGGGAGGGCAAGCGCGTAGGCAAAGGGGATTTCGAAAACCAGGAAGCCGAACGCGTTGATGATCGTCGGCGTGAGGGTGTCTCCCGCGCCGTTAAACGCTTGCATCATGACCATCTCATAGGAGTAGCCGATGTTGCCGATGCTCACGATGCGCAGGCAAGCGGCAGCCAGCGAGACTATGGCCGGATCGTGGGTAAACAGGCCCACTACCGGACCCGGGAACAAAACGAAGAACACACCCACGCCCCCCATGACCAGCATGTTATAGAACCCGGTCTTCCACACGGCTTGCTCGGCGCGCTCGGGCTGCCCGGCGCCGAGACTTTGGCCAACCAGCGTAGCGGCCGCCCCGCTCAATCCCCAGGCGGGCAGGATAAAGAAAATGAGAATCCGGATGCTGATGGTATACGCGGCCAAGGCGGAACTGCCGAACACGCTCACAATGCGCATCAGGCTGATCCAGGCGATATGCGGAATCAGCATCTGCGCGATTCCGGTTACGGAGACCTTGATCAGCCTCGCCATGATTTGCAGGTTCAGCCGAATCTGCCGCGCCAGAATCCGGATGTGTTCTCCGCCTCGCGACAGCCGGTAGAATTGGTAGACCACTCCAATCGTCCGCCCGCTGAGCGTCGCCACGGCGGCGCCGGTTACGCCCAGGCGCGGAAAAGGTCCGATGCCGAAGATCAGGCAGGGGTCGATCACCAAGTTGATGGAATTCGAAAGCCAGAGCACGCGCATCGCGATGGCAGCGTCGCCCGCGCCGCGAAACACCGCGTTGTTCAGCATTAACAACACCACAACGGAGCATCCACCCAGAGTGATGCGGGCATAGCGCGTGCCGACCGCAACGACAGCCGGCGACGCGCCCATCAGGCGCAGCAAGTGGGGCGCGAAAAAGAAGCCGCAAGCGCCCATTATCAGGCTGGCCGCCAGCCCGAGAGCGATGGCCTGCACGCCGGCCACCGCCGCTCCCTCGCGATCTTTCTCGCCGATGCGCCGGGCCACCATGGCCGTGGCCGACAGGCCCAGCCCCATGCCGGTTGCATAGATGATGGTGAGCATCGCCTCGACCAATCCCACCGTGGCAATCGAGTACGCTCCCAGGCGGGCTACCCAGAAGACGTCCACGATGGCGAAGAGCGATTCCATCAACATCTCGAGGACCATGGGCACCGCGAGAAGGAAGATCGCCTGCGTCAGGTCGCCCGTGGTGTAGTCCTGGTGCGAGCCGCGCAATGCTTCGCGCAGAGAGGCCCAAAACGAAGACGAATCGCTGGTGGTGACGGCGGTTGCCATAAATATGACTTCGTAGATTTGGTTTCAGATTTCGACCCGGACCGGGGTCACGCGGATTCAAAACGACGCGAGTTCGGAATTACCGAGCCACGGTTCGCATAATGTTCGTATCGTACGGCAAAAAGGCGCTGGCAGGCAAGTGGAATGTCAGGACGACACGGCAGGCACCGCCTCGCTCACGCGCGAGGCGTCTTCCAATTCCGGATCGTAGTTGAGCGCCGGACGGAGCCAGCGCTCCACCTGACGGAGGTCCATGCCTTTGCGGCGGTGGTAGTCCTCCACCTGGTCGCGGTCGATCTTGCCGACGGCAAAATACTGCGCTTCGGGGTGGGCAAAATACAAGCCGCATACCGAGGCGGCCGGCGACATGGCGAAGTTCTCGGTCAGCCGGATACCGGTGTTCTTCTCCGCCTGCAAAAGGTCGAAAAGCTCACGCTTCTCGGAATGGTCGGGGCAGGCCGGATAGCCTGGGGCGGGTCGAATGCCGCGGTAGCGCTCCAGGATCAAGTCTTCAGGCGCTAAGTTTTCATCGTTGCCATAACCCCAATAATTACGAACCTTTTTGTGCATTAACTCAGCGAGTGCCTCCGCCAGCCGGTCGGCAAGAGCTTTGGCCATGATGGAATTGTAGTCGTCGTGGTCCGCGTGGAAACGTTCGAGGAGCGGTTCGAGGTCCAGACCTGCGGTCACTGCGAAAGCGCCCAGATAATCCTCCAGGCCGGTTGACTTGGGAGCGATGAAATCCGCCAGCGCCCAATTGTAATGGCCTGGCGCCTTCTCCATCTGCTGCCGCAATGTGTGGAAAGTCGTGAGGAGCCCGGAGCGAGAGGCGTCGCGATACACCTCGATGTCGTCTCCCACGCTCGCGGCCGGGAAGAAGCCAACCACGGCGTTGGCGGTGAGGGATTTCTCCCTCACGATGCGCGCCAGTAGCTTTTGCGCGTCGCACAACAATTCGCGGGCCTTGTCGCCGACCGTCCCGTCATCCAGGATCTTCGGATAAGTTCCGCGCAGCTCCCAGGCTTGGAAGAGCGGCGTCCAGTCGATGTAAGGAACAATCTCCTCTAAGGACACGGCGGGAAAAGCGCGAATCCCCGTGAACTCGGGACGCGGAATGTCCGTCCGGCTCCAGTCGAGGGGCGGCTTGCGCCGACGGGCCTCGTCGAGCCTCAAAAGTCTCTGCGCGGCGGGCTTGCGCGCGGCGCGGAGCTTTTCCTGCTCGCGGCGGTTTTCTTCCGCGAAAGCCGGGCGCGAATCGGGATTCTTGAGTTGACTCACCACCCCCACGGCCCGTGAAGCGTCCAGGACGTGAACGACCGGCTGGCGGAAATGAGGCGCGATCTTCACGGCGGTATGGACGCGGCTGGTGGTGGCGCCACCAATGAGGAGGGGAATGGAGAATCCCTCGCGTTCCATCTCCTTCGCGACGTGGACCATTTCATCGAGCGAGGGTGTGATGAGCCCGCTCAGGCCGATCATGTCCGCGTGGGTCGCCCGCGCGGTTTCGAGAATCTTCTCGCACGGAACCATCACGCCCAGATCGATCACCTCATAGTTGTTGCAGCCGAGAACCACGCCCACGATGTTCTTGCCGATGTCGTGGACGTCGCCCTTCACGGTGGCGGTCACGATCTTGCCTACCGCGCGAGCTTTGCCGCCCGCGTCCTTCTCCGATTCCATAAAGGGCAGCAGATAGGCAACGGCTTTCTTCATGACTCGGGCGCTTTTGACAACCTGGGGCAGAAACATCTTGCCGGAGCCGAAGAGGTCGCCCACCACGCTCATGCCGGCCATCAGCGGGCCCTCGATCACGGCGATCGGCCGGCCGAGTTTTTGCCGGGCCTCCTCGGTGTCCGCCTCGATGTGGTCGGCGACGCCTTTCACGAGGGCGTGCAGCAGGCGTTCCTCGACCGTGCCTTGCCGCCAGGCGTCTTCCTGCACCTCCGCCGGGCCGCGCTGCTTCACGGATTCGGAAAACACCAGCAGTCTCTCGGTAGCGTCGGCGCGGCGATTCAGCAGGACGTCCTCAACCAGTTCCAGCAGGTCGCGCGGCAGCTCCTCGTACACAGCCAATTGCCCGGCGTTCACAATGGCCATGTCCAGTCCCGCCTTTATGGCGTGGTACAGGAAAGCCGAGTGCATGGCCTCGCGAATAGCATTCATACCGCGAAAAGAGAACGAGATGTTGCTGATGCCGCCGCTCACCTTGCAGCCGGGAAGCGCGGCCTTGATTTGGCGGGCACTTTCGATGAAGCTCACCGCGTAGTCGCGGTGCTCCTCGATTCCCGTCGCCACGGTCAGGACGTTGGGGTCAAAGATAATGTCGCAGGGATCCACTCCCACTTCTTGGGTGAGAATCCGGTAACAGCGCGCGCAGATTTCCACGCGCCGCTCCGTCGAGACTGCCTGGCCAGCCTCATCGAAGGCCATCACCACCATGGCCGCGCCATAGCGCTTGATCAAGCGGGCGCGCTCGATGAAAACCTCTTCGCCCTCTTTCAGGCTGATGGAATTGACGATGCCTTTGCCCTGGATGCACTTCAGCCCCGCCTCGATGACGCTCCACTTGGAGCTGTCGATCATGATGGGGACGCGGGCGATGTCCGGCTCGGAGGCGACGTAATTCAGGAAGGTGGTCATGGCCTGCTCGGAATCGAGCATGGCCTCGTCCAGGTTGACGTCGATGATCTGCGCGCCGCCTTCCACCTGCTGCTTGGCGACGCTTAAGGCCTCCTCGAATTGGCCGCCCAGAATGAGCTTCGAGAATTTCGGCGAGCCGGTCACGTTGGTGCGCTCGCCAATATTCACGAAATTGGTTTCGGGACGAATGACCAGGGGCTCGAGCCCGCTGTAGCGCGAATAGCGTTCGACCTGGGGCGGTATGCGCGGCGGGACATCGCGGACCGCCTCGCGGATGGCGCGAATGTGCGCGGGCGTAGACCCGCAGCAGCCGCCCACAATGTTCACCCAGCCATTCGCGGCAAACTCGCGCAAGTCCGCCGACATGCTCTCGGGGGTTTCGTCGAATCCCCCGAAGGCGTTGGGAAGGCCGGCGTTGGGATAGCAGCTTGTGAAGATGGGCGCGATTCCCGAGAGTTCCTCGATGTGCGCGCGCATCTGCTTGGCGCCGAGCGCGCAGTTGATCCCAACGCTCAGGAGCGGCGCCTGCGAAATCGAAATCCAGAAGGCTTCGACCGTCTGTCCCGTGAGCGTGCGCCCGCTCAGGTCAACTATGGTCACGGAAGCCGCGAGCGGCAGGCGCTTGCCCGTGTCTTCGAAATATTGCTGGGCGGCGAAGAGCGCTGCTTTGCCGTTGAGGGTGTCGAAGATGGTTTCCACCAGAAGCAAGTCAACGCCGCCGTCCACGAGACCCCGGATCTGCTCGTAGTAGGCATCCCTTAACTGGTCGAAATTCACGGCGCGCGCCGCGGGGCTCGCAATGTCCTGCGAGGCAGAGGCCGTGCGGCTGGTGGGGCCGATGGAACCGGCCACCCAGCAGGGGCGCTCGGGATTCTGGCGCGTGAACCGCGCCACGGCTCGGCGGGCTGCCTGTGCTCCGGCCTTGTTGAGGTCGTAGACGTGACCTTGGAGGCGATATTCGGCCATCGAGATCGCGGTGGCGTTGAAGGTGTTGGTCTCGATGATATCCGCACCGGCCTCAAGGTATTGGAGGTGGATGTCCTCAATAATCGCCGGTTGGGTGATGTTCAGGACGTTGTTGCAAAGATGCAGATCGCGCTCGTGGCGGGCGAACTCCTTGCCGCGATAGTCGGCTTCCTCCAGCTTATGGGCCTGGATCATGGTGCCCATGGCGCCGTCAATGATGACAATGCGTCGCTTTAGTGTTTCAATCAGCAAATCCGCGTTGGGCATGGCAACTTTCATCTTAATTCGAGTTCGTTTTCATTCAAAATCAGTTCGTTTTGTGCGCTCGAAAATTACTAAGTCTTTTATTTGTAATAGATGACTGAGTTCGTTCCCTCGAAAAAACATACTTTTCCCCACTTTCCCCTACATTCCTCCACCGGCCCGGTTTCAGGCCAAGGCGCCAAGGACGCAAAGGTCGCAGAGTTCCGTTGATTCCCACAGCGATCCTTTGTTTTCAATAACATTCTCGCTTTGTTCCGGCAATTTTCGAGTGCGTCATCGGAGTTCGCACTGAGCCCCAAGGGGGCGGCACTAGCGCAGCCCAGGCCAACGGCCCATAGGCGTTAACCTAAGCATTTCTGAGGGGTCCCGAAGGGACCCAAGATCATTAGCCGTAGGTGAAACCTACGGAAACTGCCGGGTACGAGATTCAGCCAACCCCGCAGGGGTTGAATTCGACCCCTTCAGGGTCGGGGCAAGCACAAGGAAACGGCCATTTCTCCGTAGGTTTCACCTACGGCTAATGATATTAATGCCCTTCGGGCATTCAATCCGTACAACCTCCGCTTAGGTTAACGCTTATGGGCCGTTGGCCTGGGCTGAGTTATGGCGCCCCTTTGGGGCTGAAGGCGTTGCTGAATGTTTTGTTCTTGCTCCTTTCAAGCACTAATTTGTGCTACTCTGTGCGCAAAACGCGCGCAGTTTGCAGCCTTCAAAAAGCGATTATCCTTTGTTTTCAAGTACTTCTTAGCTTCGTTCCCACTATTTTTGTGTTTTTCCCGAATTCCCTCTTCCACCTTCGCCGGGGGGCATTGGGTTCGCTATTGTACATGGGCATTCCCGGCGCTTGCCTATGACAGGGTGTCCACAAATCGAGCACAACGATAGGCTACTACAACCCATCGGATTTGTCAAGCGAAAAAAGCCAAAATGCAAGAAACGCAGGTCAAAGCTCCGTCGCCACGGGCTGTGCGGGAATCACACCAAGCTGTAGTGAGCGGAACCCACGTTGCCGCTTGGACAAATGGGGCAAAATCTCACCTTCAGAATGCACCTCCGCCGGTTCACGCGACTGACGAATAGACTCAGCATGAAGCATTAAGATCTCAAGGCGCCGCTGACGTGTTCATGGCATGATACAATCTATGTCGCGTTCACTAAAGCCTGAGAGTTACGCCCGCAATGGAAGCTGGATCAACCGATCATATCTGGGGAATTAAGGAACTGCTGGCGCAAACCGGCCTACGGGACCGACAGCCAGTGGATAATGGAAACCTAACGACAGTACCATCAAGTTTGATTGCGACAGTCTCCGAACACACGATAAGGTCGTGTCTGCGACTAATAACCGGGCAAAGAAGACCCAGTTCTGCGCCTTGGGTGAACGAGCGGACAGGGTAAAGGTTCATATTGTGTGGGCTTATGAGGTTACTTTGCGGAGTACCTAGTGCGGTCTCAGCACGTAAGCCAGGGAGATTTCATTCTGGCCGCTGGATTTGGAGGGGATAGCGACGAAGTTAAGTGGAATATTATCAAACAGGGAAGAGAAAACGGCATCGGAGTTGGCAATGTGAGAGACTTCGGGGCGCTCAATTGCTCCGCCGGTTCCACAGACCTGATTAAAGAAGGGAAGGGCTTTATTCGTTGAATTTTATCTGAGCCTCAACCGCTCATATTTATTCAATTTGGACAAAAACTTTTTTAGCCCTTCTTCCTCTCTCGACAAGAATAGTTGCACGTCGAGTGTATGTCCAAACGTTTTCAGAAAGTCGTTTCGCAAATCCTTGACACGCTGTCCAGCCCGAGCCGATGTCCTGTCAGATGCCTTCTTCAGAACCACCAGAACATCGACATCCCTAGTAGGAAAGTGGTTATAGATAACCGAGCCAAAAAGATAGGCTGTATGCACTCCCATGTTTTTGTCTGAAAGATGCTTCTCCAGCCAATCCTTGCTTCGCTCGTACAAATCCCTATCTTCCATCTTCTCCATCGGTGAACGGGACCTGTACTTGTTTCGTTCAATTGTCCGGTATATGAGCCGCTGGATAGGAGCAGAAAAGATGATGCCTAAACCAATCAGGGGAATCACAATTTTTCCGAACCAAACAGAGATATGCCCGTCTCCGGTGTGCACGTACAGCCACTGCCGTATTTAACCGTGGCCTGATATTTGTCAAGCGCGTCAGGAAGCCACGTTATAATTGTCCATATTCCTAGAACTATACCAAGGCACCTCTTAACTCTTTTCATGTGGCGAGTGTATCACCGTCTAGAATGGCATAGCCCAGTGTAGCCGAACAATCCGAGACTTTTCGTTGGGAACACGGTTTCTACCCACTACTCAATAGGCGCTCAGCTTGACCGGCAACGGCTGATAATCTACGCTGTCTGCTGGCTTGTTTGTGAAAGGAAGTAACCCCGCATGCGCCGTATCAGGACCTCAATGACCAAGGACGAAATCTCTGCCGTGGTCGATGGGCGTGAAGGGCATGAAGAGAGTCCCGGTAGGGGATTCATCCAAGCTCGGCGCTTGCCGGCAGGGCTCGAACTTTCCCCTACGATGTTGTCGATCAGACTCGCAGTCGCCGAAAACGTGCCTCTTGCCACCTGGACACACTCTGCGGAGACTGCTGGGAAGCGCATCGGGGTTGAGTCACTTGTATCGTGGATTGTGTCGGTCCGCCGTAAGTCGGTTGTTCACTAAGGAGCTCTCATGTTGAAGACCGGTTTATTCAAACGAATTTCGCTTCACAAGTTTCTATGGGCTTCCGTTGGCGCCGCGCTCACTTTCGTGACGGCCTGTATCGGCATTCTTTCTCAGGGTCAGGCGCAGACGGCGGCGCAGTCGGCCACGGTGCATTTGGACGTAACGCCCGGGCACATTCTGAATACGATCTATCCCGACACGGCCACCGGCGCCTGGATGGACGACTTGTCGAAGACGCAGGTGGATCATCTCAGCAAGCCCGAGACGATTCAAGGGATCAAAAACCTGGGTTGGGGATCGATCACCATGCGCAACAACAGCGAGTTGCGCCTGGCCGCCTGGCACTGGAACGAGAACGGCGCCTGGAGCGATCCGGCCACGAAGAGCGGATACTACGCCGGCAGCGCCGATCTGGGCGAGCCGATCCATTATGGCTATTCCTACTCGCTGCCCCATCGCGATTTCATGACCAGCGGAGACACTCCTCTAGTGGCGGGTTTCCAAAGCTATTGGAAGAGCAACCCCTACCTCACCAGCCGCTTCACCGGTGAAAGCGACACCCTGCACCCGCAATGGGTGGTGGCCGATATGGGCATTGCGCGCGCCGTCAATGCAATCCACATCCAGTGGGTTAATCCCTATGCGGTCACGTACGTGGTGCAATACTGGATCGGCGACGACAACGCGCTCGACTGGGACATGGGTCCGAATGGGGAGTGGAAGGCTTTCCCATCGGGCACGGTCGAGAACGGCGCCGGCGGGGACGTGCACCTGAAGCTCTCCGACAAGCCGATTACCGCCCGATTCGTCCGCGTTTTGATGTCGAAATCCTCAGGTACCTGCGATACGCATGGCGCGAAGGACATTCGCAACTGCGTGGGTTACGCACTCCAGACGATGTCCGTTGGGACGATGGATGCGACGGGCGCCTACTCGATCGCCTACCCGGCGGATGGCGTCGAACCGAAACCTTCAGTGCCCGGCGAGCGTCACCACCATCCCGCCGGTCAGCCCGAGGCGTTCCCCAACTCAGCGGCCGACACCGCAGGGAACTTCTGCGCTTCTTCCGTCGACCCCTGGCACCAGGCCGATAACCTCGTTACTGGGGGCGGCGACGAGTACAACGGCATGGACAATTTCTTTACCAGCGGCTTAACTATGGGGCACCCGGCGCTCGTGGCCTGCGCGGCGATTTATGACACGCCGGAGGATTGCGCCAACGAGGTTTCGTACATTCATAAGCGCGGTTATCCGGTGGTAGGAATTGAAATGGGCGAGGAATGCGACGGCAAGCACATGATGCCGGAAGACTACGGGGCCATCTACTGCCAATGGGCGACGGCGGTTCACAAACTCGTTCCCGGCGCCAAGCTGGGCGGCCCTGTTTTCGAAGGCGTCAACAAGGACATCACCCTTTGGGTCGACGACCAGGGCCGCACCTCGTGGATGGCTCGCTTCGTCGATTACCTGAAGGCCCACGGACACCTTCAGGATCTCGCTTTCATGTCTTTCGAGCACTACCCATTGATGCAGAACGGCTCCGGCCCCCCCGACGAGTGGGACACGCTTTACATGGAACCGGGAATTATGAAGCACGTCCTGCAGATGTGGCGTGAGGACGGCGTTCCCAAAGATGTGCCGCTGATTATCTCCGAAAGCGGAATCACGGCAGGCCACAGCTCACGGGGTTACCTGGGCGTCACGGGCCGAGCTATCTGGGAATGCGACGCGTTCGGCACGTTCTTCGAACAGGGAGGCAAGGCGTTCTACCGGCCGGCCATTAACGATGGCGCCAGCGGCGGGGGCTTCCTTGGCGCCGGAAGAGACCCTAACGGCGGCGGGGCCTACGGCTCGCCGGAATATACTCCCTTTACTTCCGCGCACATGATCAACCTGGAGTGGCTCGAGCACGGCGGGGGAGCGAACCAGATTTTTCCCGCTTCGACCGATCTTTTTGACGCCGCCGGGCGCACGGTGATCACTTCTTACGCGGTGCATCGCCCGGATGGAACCTGGGCGTTGATGCTGATCAATCACGACCTGAATGCGGCTCACGAGATCCATCTCGTCATCGACGATGCCAAACACGCGCACCATTCATTTGCGGGGCCTGTCACTCTCGTGCAGTTCTGCAACACTCCCAACGAAAACAAGAACACCACCATGGCTCCCAGCCCCGATGGCATGTATACCCTGCCCATCGGATCGATTACAGTGATTCGCGGAAAGCTGCGGTGACGTTAGTGACTCCCCTCCTTAGCTAAGGAGGGGTAGGGGGTGGTTCGCGGTAATCCTGCCACCACCCCCTGCCCCCTCTGTAGGGGTCAGATTAAGCGTTTCTGACGGGTCCCGAAGGGACCCAAGATCATTAGCCGTAGGTGAAACCTACGGAAAGCGCCGGCTACAAGGAACAGCCAACCCCGCAGGGGTTGAATTCGACCCCTCCGGGGTCGGGGTAAGCACAAGGAAAGGGCCATTTCTCCGTAGGTTTCACCTACGGCTAATGATGTTAATGCCCTTCGGGCATTCAACCTGCACAGCCTCCGCTTAGTTTAACGCCTATACCCCTACCCCCTCCAATTACAAGATAAATCCGGAACAGGGCCGATAGAGGACAGAGAGGTGTATACTGTGCGGCGTTCATAAATCCATATGGAATCATCGGACTGTAGACAAAATGTAGGAGGGATTTCATGAGCCTGCGAAGGCTGCACGGACTATTCTTTCTGACAATTCTTTCGGCACTGACTGCGGCGGCCAGCGAGAGCGCGTCGCCGTTTATCGCGCACACGCTGCGGGGCGAGACTTTAACGAACGACTCGCTTCGAGGCCAAGTGGTGCTATTACAGTTCTGGACCACCTGGTGACCGCACTGCCGCAGCCAGGAGGCTGCGATCAATAGCATCGTAAGTGATTTCGGCGGCGAGGGGCTGGTGGTCGTCGCTGTGGACGTGAATGAGGACGAGCAAACGGCGAAGGATTATCTAGCCGTGCACCGACGGTCGTGCCACATCGTGCTGGAAGGCCACAGCGATCTGGTGAGCGCGTTTAGCCCCACGGGCTTTCCTTACTACGTCCTGATCGACCGAGAGGGAAACACTGCTGCGGCTGTGGCGGGCGGGGGGGAAGAGTGGCTCCGATGGGTTTTGGGACGCGCCGGGCTTGGCCGGTCATCCACGGACGCGGGGCGGGGCAGCGGGCAGCGTTCATCCGCGCCTAAGACTACTCATCCCATCACCGCGAAGCTCATCGAGATCCCCGCGGGTCCGAATACGCCGCTGGCCAAGCCCCGGCAGCCCACGGTTTTCGTGCTCAATAGCGGCGAGAAGATTGAGGTTCGCCGCTACACCATCCTGGGGGGCTTGTTGCGGCTAATCGTTGAGGGAAAACAGCGAACCATACCGCTTACTGACCTCGATCTCAAAGCCAGCACCGCCGCGAATCACGAACGAGGCGTCAATCTGAGAATTCCCACCAACCCGAATGAGGTAGTTATGGGGTTCTAACCAACCGCATCTTGGCGACGTGGCGGGGACGTGGCTGGCAGCGGGGGCAGAAATGACTGCTGCGGCCGCCAATCACCAGGCGACGAATCGGCCTGCCACAGCGGCGGCAGGGTTCACCGGTGCGCTGGTAAACGCGCAGGCGCGCCTCGTAGTTACCGGGGCGGCCCTCGATGTCAACGTAGTCGCGGAAGCTGGTGCCTTGGAGCTTCACTGCATGGTCTAGTACTTTTCTGACGGCCTGGAAGAGCCGGCGAGCCTTGGATGCAGAAACTCTGCCCGGCTGCGCCAGCGGGTGGATGCCGGCTACAAACAGCGACTCGTCCGCATAGATGTTGCCGAGGCCTGCGAGCATTTGCTGGTTCATCAGCCAGCTTTTGATGGCGCCATGCCGTCCGCACATGGCGTTCAGGAATTGAGCCTCGGTGGCTTCCTGCGCGTCCGGGCCGAGGCGGTCGAACACGGCTTCCAGTTCCTCACGCGTGCAGGAACGCAATCTGCCAAAGCGGCGCACGTCGCGAAAGCGCAGTTCATCGTGCTCACCGACGGCGAGCAGCACGTGGGTATGCGCCGCGAGAGGTATTTCGCGTGCGGAGACGGTGAACTGCCCGGTCATGCCCAGCCGCACCAGAAGATAACGCGGCGACGTGTTTTCAGCCTCGAGTTCGAGAGCGAGCGCCTTGCCCTTGCGCCGCATCGAAACGATAGTCCGCCCCTCGACCTCAGCCACGAACCGCTCCGGCGACCCCGCAATAACCCCCGGATGGCGGACCTCGACGGCAATGATGCGGCGCCCCAAGGCATGCTGCTTCAAGCCTTGCAGAACTGTTTCGACTTCGGGAAGTTCGGGCATTGGTGATTGACGATTGTCGATTGACGATGGTCGATTGTCAAATGACAATCCGAAACCGACAAACGACAATCATTCGTGGCGCAGCGCCAGGAAGACGGGCCCGCGGATTACACAGCTACTTTGATATCGCCCCCGTCGACTTGCACGGGGTAGGTAGCGACTTTGAGGGAACTGTCGCCGACGTTCTCGCCGGTGCAAACGTTGTACTCCCACTGATGCCAAGGGCAAACAACCACCTCGCCCATGAGTTCACCTTCGCCAAGCGGTCCGCCTTGGTGCAGGCAGGTGTTGTCCGTGGCGTAGATCGTGCCGCCCACGTTGAAAAGCGCAATCGTCTTCCCCGCCACTTCGACCATCTTCGCCGATCCGGGAGATAGCTCATTGAGGTTCGCAACCTTGATGAACTCGGCCATGCGCACTCCTCCTTTGTCGCGGCTACACACCACTTTGTGGTTTTGAAGTTCCCCGCTCGGGATTCCGCCTAGCCAATTTGGACCATTTCCGGCGTTCCGGGTTTGCCGATGCGGACGGATTTCTTGAACTCTTCCAGCATACTCTCTTCCAGGCGGACCTCGGTGGGGCGCTTGCCCAGGCTCATGCTGTCGATTTTCTCTTGGAGCTTCAGCAGAGCATAGAAGAGGTTTTCGGGACGCGGTGGACAGCCCACCACGTAAACGTCCACGGGCACGATCTTGTCTACGCCCTGAAGCACCGCATAAGTATTGAACGGGCCGCCCACGCTCGAACAGGCGCCCATGGAGATGCACCACTTCGGGGCCGGCATCTGCTCCCAGATTCGCTTGATGGCGGGCGCCATCTTCAGCGTCACCGTGCCGGACACAATCATGAGGTCGGCTTGGCGCGGGCTGGGACGAAAGACTTCCGCTCCGAAGCGCGCCATGTCGAAGCGCGAAGTGGTGGAAGCGATCATCTCAATGGCGCAGCAGGCCAAACCAAAGGTGAGCGGCCAAAGAGAAGACTTGCGCGCCCAGTTGAAAATCTGGTCCACCGTGGTAACGATGAAATTCTGTTCAAAGCGATTCTCAATCCAGCCCATACTTCAGCCTCGATCCTCGCGCGGAATTGTCTAGCATTCGGTCGCCCAACTCTCATTATACCGCTAAGGGCAACTGGACGACGTGAAGTCCATAGCCCCGTGCCGCTACACATTGCCGGTCGTCCGCAGAGACGAACAACTCAGCAGCCCACTCGGCCGCCGAGGCGACTTGGAGAGCGTCAGATGAACGCAGCGTCCACCGCTCAAGGAGTTCGACGGCCCGCGCCATCACCTCGTCGGTTACATGAGTGACGCTGGCGTCTTCAAAGTCTGCGAGAAGCGCTCGCTTCGCATCCAGGTACTGCGGAGGTAAGAGCTTCCTTTCCCGCCGGAGTCTGCACAGTGCCGAAACCACTTCCGCCAGGCAGATCACGGAAACCCCCAGAGAAGATGCGGATAACAGAATTTCTCGCAAGTGATCGCTGCCCGGTTCTCGGACATACCGCTTGGTTAGTGCTGACGAGTCGAGGAAGACGTTCACGGTTTCGACCGCCTCTCCTCGATCACGGCCCGACTGAGAGAGGCCCCCTTCACCACTAACTCCAGGCCCGGGCGCTTCCAAGCGGGCGTTGGTTGGCGCGACCCATGCGGAACTAGATTGGCAATCATTTTGCCGTGGCGGAGGATGCAGACCTTCTCGCCCTTCTCAACCAAATCGAGAATCCCGGATGCGTTCCGTCGAAATTCGCTGAAGGTGACCGTCCTCAAGTATTCTCCCTCCTACGCCGAATTGTACACAAACGCACAATGATGTGCAATTGGATTCGCGACTGCGGGTTCAACATCACCAAACGTCCTGCTCATCCGCAAGCGGCAAATCGACGGGAGCATCCTGCTTGGCCGATTGATACATGGCGAGCGCCCACTCGAGAGTCGGACGCACACTGGCGAGTGTGATCATGGGTTCGCGGCTGTGTTCAATTGCGGCAGCCATGTCCTCAATCACGGCTTGATGGTCCTCAAAGCCGAGAGCGGCCGCGCCCGTAGCGCCGGTCGCCGCGGCGGCGCTTCCGAAGTGGCGGATTTCTTCATCTTCCGGCCGCTGATCCCTGAACTTCCAGGTGTCCATGCGCTCGCCCACCATAATCGCCGTGCCGAATTCTCCGTTCACTTCGATTCGAATGTCAGTGCCCGGCCACAGCGCCGTTGACGCCTGCACTATGCCTTGCGCACCGCTCTGATAGGTCACGAAGGCCATTACAGTATCTTCGACGGGGATGCTCGGGTGCGCAAGGTTGGTCATCTGCGCCTGCACCCGCTTTACCGGACCGGCGAGATATTGGAGCAGATCGATGTAATGGAAGGCCTGCTGAATGGTGACGCCCGCCCCGGAACGCCGTTGCGTGCGCCAACCGTCCGAAGTGTAGTAGTCGATCGGACGGAACCACTTCATATACGTATCGGCCTGAAGGATCTTTCCGAAGCGGCCCTCCAGAATCGCTTGGCGGATGGCCTGCACGGCGCGCCGGGTACGGCATTGAAGAACCACGCCGATCTTTACGCCGGCGGCTGCGCAAACTTTTTGCATCTTATCCACTTCCCGTAAGGACATGGCAGGCGGTTTTTCCACCAGGACGTGCTTCCCGGCGCGCGCGGCCTTGAGCACGGCGTCAACGTGCAGATGGTTGGGAGTGAGAATACAAATCACTTGCACTTCGGGATCGAGGAGCATCTGCTCCAGGCTGGTGTATGCCTTGCATTCGAATTCACTCGTGAACTTGGCCAGGCGATCGGCATACAAGTCTGCGGCGCCCACCAGGCGGCCGACGTTCGAGGCCCGAATCGCCTTGGCATGGAAGGGGGCAATCAGCCCCGTCCCGAGCAGTCCAAAACCTAGTCTTGAGTCGTTTGCCATTGTTGTCTCACGGTCTTCATCGTAGGGGCGGCCATAAGGGCCGCCCCTACGGCCAGTTCACTCCGGAATCAACAGCACTTTCAACGCCCGCTTCGCCTCAATATCCTCGAAGGCGTTCTTCCATTCCAGCAGGGGCGCCCGGCGTGTGATGATCTCACCCGCCGGCAACTGGCCACTGGCGATCAAATGAATCGTTCTATCCCAGCTTGTGTAGCTGGTAGACAGGTTGAAAAGCACATCGCACACCTTGAAAGCCGCCTTATCCCACGGAAACGGGATTGAGTCCTTGCCGGTCAAGCCGATTACGCAGATGCGTCCCTTCTTGCGGATCAGTTCGACGGTCGAGGCAATCGCCGGGGCCGCGCCGCTGCATTCGATGACCAGATCCGCGCCCAGCCCTCCCGTGAGTTCCTGCACGATCTTGACAGGGTCTTGTTGCGCCACGTTAATCACCGTTCCGAACCCAAGCTCCCTCGCTTTTTTCAGGCGCAAAGCCTCATCCGCCGGCGTTCCCACAATCACCACGTGCCGCGCGCCCGAGGCCCGCGCTGCGAGGGCCGCAAGCAAGCCGATGGGCCCCGGCCCCAGAACCACCACAAAATCGCCCGCATCAATTCTGGCCCGCTCCACGACGTCGTGCACGGCGTTGGCTGTGGGCTCCACCACGGCAGCCAGATCATAGCTCATGGAATCCGGGATGCGGTGCAGCAGGCGCTCGGGCATTTTCAGGTATTTTGCAAAGGCGCCGTCGATCCCCCAGCCGGGCGAGCGCTTCAGCGGGCAGATCTGGATGTTTCCGGTTCGGCACAGGTAGCAGTGGCCGCAGGCGCGCGTGTGCGGCTCGCCCACCACCCGCTCGCCGGTCTTGAAGAGTCCGGTCTCCGGACCAACCTCGACGATGCGGCCTGAGAACTCGTGCCCCAAAACTACCGGAGGCCAGTAGGGAAATTCGTCGTGCCAGACGTGCACGTCCGTTCCGCAGATTCCGCAGGCTTGAACTTCGATGAGCACCTCGCCGGGGCCCGGCGACGGCTCGGGGACATCGCGGATCTCAAGAAAGCCGTCGCCCTTTTGAGTTTTCACCAGAGCTCTCATCGTTGGGCGCCTCCACACCATTCGGCCATAAAACGCACAAGGATGACGGCCGCTTCGCTGATCTCATCCAGTCCGATCTGCTCCTCGTTGGTGTGAGCATACCGCAGGCTGCCCGGCCCAAAAACCAGCGAGGGTATGCGCAGTTGGTTGTTATAGAACCAGGAATCGCAGGAAGCTGTCATGGCGGTGACCTCGCCGCTCGTTCCCGCTTCCCGGCAGCAAGCTTCGAGTCCTCTGACCAGCGGGTGACCCGGATCCAGCACATGGGCGTCGTGGCGGTACATGAACTCCAGCTTGAAGTGATCGCGCAGCCATTCATCCCCACCGTCGCGGATGGCCTGAAGCATCTCCGCCGCCACCGCCTGATGAGTCTTGTTCGGAAGCAAGCCCAGAACGCCCTCGACCGAAGCGCTTGCGGGTGTGGTGGCTGGCCAGACGCCTGCCGCCAGTTTGCCGAAAGTAATAGGCATTGGATTGGCGAATTGGTCGAACAAAGCGATGCCACGGGACGCAGCCAGAAGGCGGGCATGGTACTGCTCGAGGATTTCAATCGTCCGAATGGCCATCTTCAAAGCACTGACCGTGCCGCCGCTGCCGCTGTGGCCCGCCCTGCCGGTGCAGGTGATGCGAAACCACACGGCGCCGCGCACTGAGGAGAGAATCCGCATGTCGGTCGGTTCCATCACGATGCAGCCGTCGGCCTGCTCGCCCCGGCGCACCATCGCCAGTGTCCCGTTGCCGCCCACCTCCTCCTCGACGACAAGATGTGCAAGGACGTCTCCGTTGAGCTTCACGCCCAGACGCTTCATGGCCAACAAGGCGGTGAACAGCGTCGCCACCTGGCCTTTGGCATCGCAAGCGCCGCGCCCGTAGACGCGGTTGGCGCTCACACGGGGGTCGAATGCCTGTTCTTGCCCTGGGGAAGCCGGCACAACATCGAGATGCGTATTGAAGAGCAGCGACCGCCCTCCGCCCTTTCCGGCCACGCGCACGCGAAGGTTCGAGCGGCCTTCGTATTCGATCCCAGGCACCGGGTCGGAGTAATCCGGGTCCTCGCGCAACGCGCTCGAGAGCGGTATCCGTTCCACCTCGCCGGCTTCGGCAAACCGCGGCGCGGCATATTCCACAGCCTGCTTTTCTTTGCCGGGAAGCGAGGGGAAACGAATCAAGTCGCAGAGGAAATGTTCCGTGGTGCTGCGCAGGGTTCCGACCGCAGCGCGAATATCGGGCAACGTTAATTGATTCATAGGCGCAACAGGGCTTTCTCAAAGATGTCCAGGCTTTCGTTAGCTTCATCCTCAGAAATCACGAGCGGCGGCGCCACCCGGATCACATTGCCGAAGACTCCTACGGAACCGATCAGCAGGCCGAGTTCGGCCGCCTGGTCAATCAGTTTTCGGGTGAGGTCCGGGGCGGGCTCCTTCGTTTTCTTATCTTTGACGAGTTCGACTCCTATCACCAATCCCATGCCTCGCACATCGCCCACGTACGGAGATTTCTCCTGCAACTCCAAGAGGCGGGATTTCATGAGCGCTCCCATGCGCAGGGCATTCTCTTCCAACTTCTCGCGGCGCATGATATCGACGACGGCGCTCACGGCAGCGCTGGCCACCGGGTTCCCTCCAAAGGTGCTGCTCAGTTCCCCGGAACCCAACACTCCGATTACCTCGCCTTTCGCCGCGACCGCTGAGACCGGAACACCGCTTCCAATGCCTTTGGCGCTACAGACCAGGTCGGGCGTCAGCCCTTCCCATTCCATCGCCCAGAACTTGCCTGTCCGCCCGAAGCCGGACTGCACCTCATCGAGTGTAAAGAGGAGGCCGCGCCCCCGCAGCCATTGCTCGAGGCGCGTCAGCCATCCCTGGGGAGGAAAGATAAACCCTGCCGCGCCCTGGTAGGGCTCCACAATCAGGCCCGCCAGGCTACCGGTACTGTTGGCGCGCACGGCGTCCTCAAGGTAGTCCAGGCAGAGCATGTCGCAGGTGGAGGGCTCGGCACGAAACGGGCAGCGGTAACAATACGGGAACGGAACGCGAATCGAGCCGGGAACGGTCGGGCCATAGCCTTTCTTCGGGCCGGGCAAGCCACCGGCGCTCAGCGCGGCAGAGGTGCGTCCATGAAAGCCGCCGTAAAAACTGATGACTTCGAACTTGCCGGTCTTCCGCTTCATGATTCGAAGCGCGGCCTCGATGGACTCACTCCCTGTGGTGAGGAAGAAACACTTATCAAGGAAGCTGGGCAGAACAGAGATGAGTTTCTCCGCCGCGATCACGCGCGATTCGTGCAGGCACTCATAATTGTTCAAGAGCTTGCCAGAGGCCGTTTGCACGGCCTTGACCAGGTCGGGATGGCAGTGCCCCACATTGGTGACCAGCACGCCGAGACGTCCAGTCGATGAACGTGTTGCCGTCGGCATCGGTTACGACCACGCCGGAGGCATGGTCCCAAGCGACCTGCGCCTGGTAGCCCGTGCATTGTGCCTCGACGCGGGCCCAACGCGTGTAAAACTCCTTTGAGCGTGGACCGGGCAGCGGGCCTTTCACGGATGTGATTTTCTGACTCATCGCGCACCTCTCACTTTAGCGGCGATCGCCGAATGTAACCAATGCAAATCACGATGCCACTGTCATCCCGAGCCCCTCGCTTGTCATTCTGAGCGTAGCGAAGAATCTGCAGTTTGTTCGCTCAGGGTACACTGCGCGAAGGATCCGTAGTTCCGTTCCGAGGCGAACCAATGCAGATTCTTCGCTTCGCTCAGAATGACAGACTTTCGAGAGCGCAGCAGGCGAGGCCCTGCCGCTCAGACACTTGACTTCGCCACAAAGCGCGGCGGCTGGCCGGCCAGGAATCGGTCAATCTCGAGCACGATCAGTTCCCGGATGCGCCGTCCGGAGTCCTCCGAGTACCAGGACAGGTGCGGTGTCAGAACGGTGTTCGGCAGCCGGAAAAGAGGGGAATCCGGGGGCGGAGGCTCGACATCGAAAACGTCAATGCCCGCGCCGGCGATCACACCGCTCTCGAGAGCCTTGGCAAGGGCCTGCAAATCCACCATCAGTCCGCGGGAAGTATTCACAAGGTAGGCCGTGGGCTTCATCATGGCGAGGGTCTGATCGTTCACCAAGTGCCGTGTCTCGGCGGTCAGCGGAGTGTGAATAGTAATGAAGTCAGCATTGCGAAAAACCGTCTCCTTGTCTACCACTTCGATTCCCAACTCCGCTTTCCGTTCTTCCGATAGATAGGGATCGCAGATCAGGAATTTGAACCCGAAGCTCTTCAACTTTTGAAAGACGAGAGAGCCGATGCGGCCGCAGCCGATGATGCCCAAGCTCCGGCCCGCCATGAGGAAAATAGGCACCGTTTCTTTGAAATCCCAGGCGCCCCGCGCAGACGAAATATCGAGTGCGCGCCGGCTGGCGGCCAGCCGGCGGCCGCAAGCCATCAGAAGCGCTATGGCCTGTTCGGCGACCTCTTCCGCGCAGTAATCGGGAATGTAGCAAAGCGGAATGCCGGCTTTTTCGAGCGCCGCTACATCGACGTTGTCGTAGCCCACTCCGTGGCGGATCACCAGCTTGCACCTCTCCCACCCCGAGATAGTCTCGGGGGTGATGGGCACCATGTTGACGACCACCACATCGGCATCGCGTGTCGCCGCGATAACTTCCGAGTTCGGCGCGAATTTGAGTTGATGAGCTAAGAATTCCACGCCTCTTTGGGACATCTCCTGGCGTTCCCAATTGAGATCAGGCTCGATGTAATCAGTAACCACTACCTTCCGCGGTTTCATAGTTGTGTGTTCCATCCGCCTCCGGCCCGAACGTTAGACTTACTTACAGTAGCCCCGTTGCGAATTGCGGAGGAGAGATTCTACCGCCGTCTGGGCCATAATGCCAAGCGCGAGTTGGCGGCAAATGCGGATTGCCGTTTGAAGGGTTTACTTTCTGGCGGGTGGCAATTGGAGGAAAGATCTCACGCAAAGACGCAAAGTACGCAAAGATCGCAAAGGAAGAAGAGCCTGTCGCTTCGCGTACTTTTGCCACTTAGTCCGTCAACCGACGGATGAGTTGTTTATGACTTCTTCACACGCTCTGTCTCTTCCCGGAAAGGTCCAGAGCTGCGAACACCGGAGACAGCACTTCAGCTTTTCTTAGTTGCGCGAAATCAGGTGGTTCGGGTCGATGACGAATTTCTTCGCTGCGCCCTTGTCGAAGTCCTTGTATCCTTGCGGAGCTTCGTCGAGGGTGATCACAGTAACGTTCGTGGCCTTGGCGATTTGGATCTTGTTGTAGAGGATTGCCATCATCAATTGCCGGTTGTATTTCATCACCGGACACTGACCGGTCGTGAAGTGATGAGATTTCGCCCAACCGAGTCCGATGCGGATGCTCAGGTTGCCGGTTTTGGCCTGGTCGTCGATCCCGCCCGGGTCGTCGGTGACGTAGAGGCCCGGAATTCCCAGCGCGCCCGCAGCACGGGTAATGGTCATCAGCGAGTTAAGCACGGTCGCGGGAGCTTCGCGCCGCGCACCCTGGCCATGACCACGGGCTTCAAATCCCACGCAGTCCACGCCGCAGTCCACCTCCGGCACGCCCAGGATCTGCTCGATCTGTTCACCCACCGTTGCGCTCTTGGAGACATCGACGGTCTCGCAGCCGAAGCTCTTGGCCTGCGCCAGGCGTTCCGGAATCAGGTCCCCGACAATGACACAGGCGGCGCCGAGCAATTGGCAGGCCGCGGCGCACGCCAGGCCAACCGGACCCGCGCCCGCAACGTACACGGTTGAACCGGTGGTGACGCCCGCGCTGACCGCGCCATGGTAGCCCGTGGGCAGAATATCGGAAAGGCAAGTCAGGTCGCGGATCTTCTCCATGGCCTGCGCCTTGTCGGGGAATTTCAGCAGATTGAAATCCGCATACGGCACCATCACGTACTCCGCCTGGCCGCCCACCCAGCCGCCCATGTCCACGTAGCCGTAGGCAGCACCGGGCCGCGCCGGATTGACGTTCAAGCAAACCCCTGTCGCGCGCTCTTTGCAATTCCGGCAGCGCCCACAGGCGATGTTGAAAGGCACCGAGACGAGATCCCCGACCTTAATGAATTCCACATCTCGTCCCGCTTCGATGACTTCGCCGGTAATCTCGTGTCCGAGGACCAATCCTTTCGGCGCTGTCGTTCGTCCCCTGACCATGTGCTGGTCGCTTCCGCAGATGTTGGTGGAGACAATCTTGAGGATCACTCCATGCTCGCACTTCCGGTCGCCCAGGGCCAGTTTGGGGAAATCGATGCCGTGCACTTCCACCACCCCGGTCCCCATGTATGCCACACCCCGATTAGTTGCCATAGCAGTTCCTCCTTGTGAAGGGGCGACCCTTGAGGCCGCCCTCAAAGGGCAGGCACAAGGCCTGCCCCTGCATGCTGAATCCCGAATCCTGATTCCTGAATCGTGCTCTTAGAATGCTGCCGCGCCGGCCTCTGCGACCGCGTGGTCTTGCTCCCCCGAACCCCCGCTCACACCGATAGCGCCAACCACCTTGCCCCCACGCTTCAGAGGCACGCCTCCGGCGAAGATCATGATCTTGCCGTTGTTCGAAACATGGATGCCGAAGAACTGGTTTCCGGACTGGCTGTGCGTGGCCAAGTCCTTGGTTGCAATATCGAAGGCCCGCGAGGTATAGGCCTTCTTGATGGAAATATCGATGCTGCCGATCCAGGCGCCGTCCATGCGCACGTGTGACACGAGATTCCCACCTTCGTCCGCCACGGCAATGTTCATCGGTTGGCCGAGTTCCGCCGCCTTCTTCTCGGCGGCCGCAATAACCCTTCGCGCATCGCTGAGTGTGACCCCCATCGATCCTCCTTTGTGAACTTGAGTTGTATTAAGCCCCAGTACAGATAAGTCTATTTGACCAAAATCCGAGGGAGTCTTCAAGGTTTTTGTTCGCGACTTGGTTTAGAATAGCAGTCGCCGCGCTTAAAGCGAAAGCGCGGTTGTAAGGCGGCAGCCGCCGCCTGGAGGAGGACAGGAGTTGCGGAGATCAACGGAGTACCTGGAAAAGGGCGTGGGAAGGGCGGTTGTGTTCTTGGCCGTCGTGGTGGTTCTGGCGATCGGGATACTGGCGCTGAAACTCGCCAACCGTGAAGCCCCAGTGGTTGAAATGCAGCCGGAGATTAGAGGGATTGGAGTCAATACGCCCTTGGATCTCCGCGTTCACGACTCGAACTACCGCATCAAGTCGCTTGTGGTGGAAGTGCGCCAGGGCGATCGGACCTTTGAAATCCCCACGCAGGGCGGCGCCGAGGAGGTTCACGCATCCAAGTGGTGGAAGTTCTGGACGCGCCGCGTCGAGAGCAGTGCCGTATTCCACGCCAACGTGGGCCGCAAATCGATACCCGATTTGAAGGAAGGTTCTGCAAGGCTGACAGTCACCGCCACCAACAACTCCTGGGGCCGATTCTTCCGCGGCGGCCAGAGCCAACTCATCAAGGATTTGCCGGTTCGCTTTATGCCGCCCCGCGTTGAGGTTCTCACCGCGCAGCATTACATCAATCAGGGCGGGTGCGATATGCTTCTTCTCAAGGTTTCCGAGGGGACAGTCGAATCCGGCGTGCAGGTGGGCACCTACTTTTTCCCCAGTTATCCCGTGAAGGCCGATCCCACCTCCCGCATGTGCATCTTCGCGTATCCGTACGACGTTGACCCATCCACGCCGGCCCGCGTTGTGGCGCGCGACGATGCCGGCAATCAGAGCCTGGTGAATTTCAACTACAGGGTCTTCCCCAAGAAGTTCAGGTCCGACACCATTAACCTTAAAGACGACGACATGCAGCGCGTCGTGCCGCCGATTCTGGCTCAGACGCCGGAACTGTCGGATCAGGGCAGCGCTCTGAAGAATTTCCTGCTGGTCAACGGCACGCTGCGCCGGATGGACGCGCAGCAGTTGGTGGCTTTCTCCCAGAAGACCTCCCCGCACCTTACTTGGACCCAACCCTTCGTGCAGCTCGGAAACTCGAAAGTCGAGGCTTCCTTTGCCGACTTCCGGTCCTACGTCTACAACGGCCAGGTGGTCGACCGCCAGGTACACCTGGGGTTTGATCTGGCGGTTGTGCAGCACGCCCCGGTGTTGGCCTCCAATGATGGAAACGTGGTTTACGCGGGCTATCTCGGCATCTTCGGCAATGTCGTGGTCATCGACCACGGCTGCGGCCTGCAGAGCCTTTACGCGCACTTGAACTCGATCGAGGTCAAGGAAGGGGAAGCCGTAAAACGGGACCAGGTGATCGCGCACAGCGGGCAGACAGGGCTAGCCTTCGGCGACCACTTGCACTTTACCATGCTGCTGGATGGAATCCCGGTCAATCCCGTCGAGTGGTGGGACCCGCACTGGATCCACGACCGCATCGAGGCAAAGCTCAAGTAATTAGCGATTTGTGATGGGTGATTTGCGATTGAGAGTCTAAGCGGCCGAGCGAGGGAGCCGTATGTTTGCTAGGCTAGTTAACGCCTACCAACCCGAAGGCTTGGGACTCTCGCTTTCGCGGGAATGACGAGCGTAGGTTGATTCGCACGGCAACTCAGGTGGCGGTCGATCACAAATCACAAATCGCAAATCGCAAATCTACGGCGCCACCCGCTTCAGATAAAACTCAAAGAATTTCTTGGGGTCTGCTTGCATTCCCACCGTCGCGTTGGCGGGCTTGCCTTTGACGACTCGAGTGAATCCCTTCGCATCAACCTCGACGGCCAGTTGTTGGGTCCCGCAAATGTTCGGGTCAATGAGCATGGCCACCGCCATGGGGTCAAACAGAGTGGGGGACTCGCTACCCCAGAGGTGGTAGAGAATGGTCAGAGCATTGGTGAGCGGAGTGAGATGAGTGAAGACGCGGCGGCGCGCGGCGGCGTCGAGTTGCAGCATGGCGGTGACGTCGAGCGGAGCCACGACCAGGGGCACGCCGGAGGAAAACACGGTCTGTGCCGCATCCGGGTTGGACTTGATATTCCACTCAGCCTCAGGCTTCGAATCCGGCCCGTAGCCGTGGGCAATCGATCCTCCCATCAGGGCAATCCGCTTGATCTTCTTCGCCATGGAGGGGTCAGATTTCAGGAGGGCCGCCACATTGGTCAGTTCCCCGATCGCAATGAGGGTGATCTTTCCCGGCTGCCGGTCGATTTCGGCTTTCATGAATTCAACCGCCCCACTCAGGTGCAAGGCAGGGCTCGAGAAGCCATCCGCCCAGCGAGTCTGGTCAATCGGCTGGGACTTTCCCGGTTGGCCTGCGTAGACCGGAACTTTGCGCCAGGCTCCTCCCGCCTCCCAAAGCATTTTGGCCGCCAGTCGCGCGCGCGCCTGCGTGCCGCCCGACACGGTGGTCACGCCGCGGAGTTCCAACTCAGGACTGTTGACGATGAGCGCCAGCGCAAACGCATCGTCGATGTCAGTGCCAATGTCGGTGTCGAGAATGACTGGCGTCTTCGCACCGGGCGCATCGAGAGAGGTCATGACCACAGCGAAACCAACCAACAGCAATCGGCCTAGATTGTGCAAGCGAATTCTCCTTCTTCGGTGATAAGTACGACGCGACGGGGCGACCACGGGACCTCAGTCGGATGAACGCAAGTGGTTGAAGTTGATGACGTCAACGTTCTGGCCTGTGAGATATTGAGTCAAACGAAAATCATCAGTAAGCACCAGGTATCTCCCGCTTGCGGCATGAAGGATGGCCGTGTCGGTTAGCCCGAACTTTGGGAAGGCGCCCTGATCGCCCAATTCTTGACTGGGCGTGTAATGCTCGTGCAGGTTTTTGAGGCCATGGGCGAACTGCCGCCAAAAATGATACCTCAAATTCTCGGGTAGTTGCCCGAGCAGATTGCTCACTTCCGTGAGGATACTGGGCGTAGTAACAAGCTCCCTGAACTGTTCAACGTAGTCGGCCAAAAGCTCATAATCACCAACTGTGAATTGGTCTGTCCTCTTGAATTTCTGAATTCGGGTCGGATCGTACTGGCCTACGAACAGCAAAAGAAGCAAATTCGAGTCGATAAGGAGACCTTGCCTGTGGTGAGCACTCGTTGGATCTGAACCTCTACTCGACATGCTCGACCTCACGAATCTTCATCGAAGCGACCTCGCCTGTCTTGGCATCAACTTTAAAGAGTTTGAACTGACGAGGACCTGTCTTGGAGAACTGGGGCAAACTCGAAGGGCGGTCGTAGCCGAGCGTGATGAGCCAGTATTGTCCGGCTCGCTCGACCTTTCGCTCAGCCTCTTCAAGCAGCACATTCGTGAATCGGTCACCATAAAGATCCCTGAAATACTCCGCGGCCTTCTCTGCTGCTTCTTTGACGTTTATCATTGGAACCAAACCCCTTTCGGCTTGCTGCGTGTCCACAAGACAAACAGAGCGATCTCGCATGACTCTCGGGAAACCCTCTCAGCTCATTATTCAGCCGTTGATCTGTGGAATCAATGCTTCACTTCACCACCGGCGCCAGAGCCACGCTGACTAACCCGATAATGAAAAAGGCAAACATCAGGGCCAGCAAGCGCTTGGTAGCTCGGTCAGCGCCTTTGAATTCTCTCCAAACAAACACACCCCAGATGGTGCCGATCATGGTCGAGCCCTGGCCGAGCGCGTAGGAAGCTGCCGGGCCCACCATCTGGGCGTAGGAGGCGACGAAATTGAAGATCGTGCCGACGCCCCACGCCATGCCGCCCACCAGGCCCCAGAAGTGCCATCTCCCGGCGCCGCGAAAATAATCGCCGAAGGAAACCGGCGGCCCGGACACCGGCTTGCGCATCAGGAAATAGTTCAGCGGAAAATTAGAAACCAAAACTCCCAGAACAAAAACGAAGGCCACGGTATAAGGACCGAAGTGGTTCTCTCCCTTGATCGCCGTGGCGACGAAAGGGTAGAACAGCCCCATAATCAGTCCGCCGAGCACGCTGACTACGATCCCTCGGACACTCACCGCCTGCCCTTTCGACTGTCTGCGATAAGCCACAGCGTCCACAACGATTGCCACGCAGACCAGTGCGATCCCTCCGAACAGCATCAACGGATTGCCTTTGGGCGTGATGATGTAATTCAAAATCGATCCCACCACCAATGCCAATCCCACGCCCACGGGAAAAGCCACAGCCATGCCCGCAATGTCGATGGCGGCCACAATCAAAATGTTACCCAGGTTGAAAACCACTCCTCCCAGGAACGCCAGCAGGTAATGACGGCCGTCCACCCTGCTCAGGTTTTGCAGAAAGCTGTCCGGGCTGCCGGTATTCGTGCTCCCTAGCGTAAAGCCCAGGATCAGCGCCATGAGCAGAATGCCCCACACGTAGTCCCAATAGAACAGCTCAAAGCGCCAGCCTTTGCAGAGCTTTTGACTGTTCGCCCAACTACCCCAGCAGATCATGCTGACAACGATCATGGCGAGCGCCGCCGAATAAACGGCAGGTATGAACATGGCACAGGCCTCCTTATTCCGGCATGGTGACGGACACGGTCCGGCCCTCGCGCGCCGATTGATAGATCGCTTCCATCACCACCATATCGCGCATCCCCTCGACGCCGTTCGGCTCGGGTTCGCGCCGGCGGCGAACCGCGTCGGCAAGGGCGTCGATCTCCAGGGACAGCTCATCAATCACCTTGAATTTCTTCTCGATCCGGCGCCCGGCGATTTCGCCGAACAGGCGACGCTCCAGGTCATACTGGTACGCCGGACTGAGGCAAGCCCAGCCTTTCTCGCCGTTGACCTGCAGGAATGACGACTCCGCGGCCTGAAAGCTCGAGGTGCATTGGGCCACGATGCCACTGGGGAAGTTTAGCCGGAAGGCGACGTTCTCATCCACTTCGCTGAACCGCTTGGGATCGGCGGCCCACTGATAAGCCGATACTGCGCTGGGTTCCTCGCCCACCAGCCAGCGAATCGTATTTACGCAGTAAACTCCCACATCCGGGAGCGAGCCGCCCCCCGAGAGCTTGGGATCAAGATGCCACGCACCACGCTTCAGAACGGGCGGGAGAAAGATTCCGAAGGCCGAATGGATGTACTTCAGCCGCCCCAGTTTCCCGCTCGTGTACAGCTTCTTGAGCTCCAGGCTGGAAGGTTCAAAATACTTGCGGTAGGCGATCATCAGGCGCACGTCCGAGGCGCGGCAGGCCGCGAGCATCTGGCGGCATTCCTCCACCGAATTCGCCATTGGCTTTTCCGAGAGCACATGCTTGCCGGCGTTGGCCGCCTGAATGGCGTACCGGGCGTGCGAACCGTTGTTGGTGGCGATGTAAACGGCCTCGACCCGCGGGTCGCTCAGGCACGCAGGCAACTCATCGTAAGTGTAAGTCGCCCCGGCGCCGAATTTCCGCGCCAGCCGCTTGGCTTTGAGCTGGTCGCCACTCACCAGCGCCACCAGTTTTCCCTTCTTGCTATGCTTGAAGCCGGGCAAGATCGCCCTCTGCGCAAATCCGCCCAATCCAATCACCGCATATCCTACCGGTTTGGAAGCTGCCATATTCCTCCTCTGTCTCATTCAAAGTGTAGGGAGAATACTTCCCGACTTTTGCGCGGCTGTCAAGCGTAACCCCTGCTAGGCTGCGGAAAAACCGTAGCGGCGACTTTACGTCGGCACAATCCTGGCATTCGCAATAATCGGATGTGGCGGCATAAAGCCGCCGCTACGGTTTTTCCGCAGCCTGCTACACCGCACGGGCCTACAAGAACCGACGAACGAACCGGGAATGTTGATGAAAACAAAGGACGGGTCACCAAAGCAGATAACCGGCGGCAGGTGTCCGGGCATGGCGCGGTGTTCATTCTTAGCTCTCTCAACCCAAAGTCTCGGTCATAAAGCCCACTTTCTTGGCAGTGCCCCGCCTCACTCCCGGCCCCCTCGCCCCTCGGCAGCATAGGCGCTAGATTAAGCGTTGCGACGGGGTCCCGAAGGGACCCAACATCATTAGCCGTAGGTGAAACCTACGGTAAACGTCGTCCCAGAGTATTCAATTCAACCCTGGAGGGGTTGAATTCGACCCCTTCGGGGTCGCTGAGATACTCAACGTATGCCTTCTCGTCCGTAGGTTTCACCTACGGCTAATGACCTTCATGCCCTTCGGGCATGTTCGGCGGCCCCCACCGGCCCCTAATCTAGCGCCTATGCCCCTCGGGAGAGGGCTCTTCGTTCACATCGTAGGGGCGGCTCTCGTGGCCGCCCTCACCGCCAGACTGGGCAGCCTCTCCGTCGGGCTGGGCACCCACAAGAGGTGCCCCTACGTCTGCGGGAGGTAGTGCAGAGTCCCTGGTGTCGGGACTCTGCGGCTTTGGGTGTTGAACCGCCCCTTTCCGCAGGCTCAGCAGCAGCTTGATCTTGCGATCGATGGCGCGGTCCAGCGCTTCTTCCCGTCTCAACAGCATGCGCCACTCTTCGCCCGAGGGGGCCAGGCAAGCGTCGCGCTCGATGGCCACTTTCTCCTCGTTCAATTTCTGCTCGTATTCAAACTCTTCCGCCACGCTCGCCGTTTCTGCCTCGAGCAGCCGCAGCAGTTCCTTGTGCCAAAGGACCTCGGTGGGCTCGCAGGGGAGGCCGGCGGGCTCACCCGGCGCCTCCACCAGGCGCGCCGCGATGTCCGGGTCGGCGAAAAACGACAGCAGATGACCGATGCGCCCCGCCCGCCAGCCTCCCTTGCCCCCGTAGCAGCCTTTGAGCGCCGCCGCCTGCCAGGGCAGAAAGCAGCGGGCCTGGGCTTTGGCCCCAATCACCCCTAGCAAGGAGAGCAGCAGGCGCAGGCGCGCCGCCGGGTCCGAGGGCGCCTCCAGCTTTACATCGATAGCCTCGCCGGCGGCGATCGTCGCCCCCTCGATCTCTTTCCGCCGGCGATGCTGACGCTCTTCCACTTCCAGCAGAGCGCGCCGCATCAGGCCGGTCTGAGCGCGCTCAATGCGATCGCGCCGCAGGTAAAGACGGGCGAGATCGTCTGCCTGCTTTTCCACGAACGGGTCGGCCGAGCCGAAGGACTCGCGCAACTCCTGCTTCAGGGTTTCGAAGCGCGCCGGGTCTTCGCCCAGGGCGCGCATCACGGCATCCTGATTCTCAGGGTCGGAACGCTCCCCGTGCTTGAGGGCGTTCATTCTGCAATGGCATTTTCCGGCCTCGCTGCGCGGGCCGGTGGAGTGCTGGGCATTCTGCCGAGCGGCGTCGAGCCGCTGGGGAGTAAGACAAGTAGATTTGCGAAGAGACATAGTAACTCCATGAATTGGAAGGTTAGGAGCAGGGGCGGCAGGGGAGCCGTCCCCACGCGAGGTGGGACGAACGGTCACAGACCGTACATGCTACTATACGTTCCCATTATTGTCAAGATCAAGGTAGTAAACATGTACCACTTTGCCATCCGCGGGTAGGGCATGCTGGCGCTGTAGGGGCGAGGCGGCGCCTCGCCCTCACCGTCGAACCGCCGTCTGGATTGCTAACTATTCGGGGCACCGCGGGCGCGAGGGCGAGGCACCGCCTCGCCCCTACGGCCGTGATTTCAATGATTCCGGGCTGGCGCAGAGCGAGGCCCTGCGGTGCGTGGAGGGGGAATGAACAGAGACCGCAGAGTGGATCAAACGTAACCCCCAGTCGGTAGCCCCCGGGAAATCCGGCAACTCGATAATCCCGATTTCGTTCGAGCGCACGGCGCCGGATCCCGCGTTTTGCCAACTCCCATTGCGCGGATCGAACCATTGCGCGCGGTATGTGCTGTTCAGCCTGGCTCCCCGCATCTCGGCGCGCGGCGCCCCTTTCTCAAAGTAGGCAAGGAAGATCGCTTTGTCCGGCGTTCGCGCGCAGTAAGCCCAGCCTTCGTAAGCTTTCAAGTTATAGTCCTTGTTGGGCGAGACGAGGTCGGCGTCCGGTTCCAGTTCCTGATAGCGCCTGCCGATAGAAAACGCGAAATCGCGCAAGTACTTCATCTGCGCTCCTGAAATCCACTGGAAGGCGTCCCACATCTTGATCGGGGCCATCGGTTCGATATCCGCTCCCCAGATACCTTCCGCCCCGTAGACATGCCCGCCGAGACCGCCTGATAAAAAGCTTCCATACATCGCAGAGCGCACGAATTGAGCGTCCTTTTCCGTCCCGCCCGGAGCGCCGTACTCGTAGCCGTTTCCACCCAGGCCACGAGCGTCCACGTACCCGGAGTAATAAGGCTCGCCATTGATCGCCGGTTCGGCGTGAGGCAGATGGAAAATTTCCGTCAGATACCAGTAATTGTCGTGCTCCCGCATGTTGCCGGTCTGCTGTAGCGTAACCCAGGAACCTTCGCCCCAATTCTCGAGCGTGGAAGGATCGGCATTCGCGGAGAGCAGCGTGCCAAAGGGCGGCGGCCCGAACCTGGCCTTCACATAATCAATGGCCTTCACATATTCCTCGGGGCCGATGGTTTCGCTGATGATGTCGAGATGGATTGGACTGAAGACGACGTTATTGGCCTGGTAGCGCGACCAGACGTATTGGATAAAGCGCGCATAGGAGTCAGGCCACTTGTAATACTTTTTCCAACATAAGCTCGCATCGCGGCGGGAAACTTCAATGAACGGCACGAACCCCTGCTCGTTCAAGTAGTCAATCTTGCGGTCGATGTAACGGAAATACTCCGGGTTGATCTGGTCTACGTCGGGGAACATATTTGAGAACCCGGGAACTTTTCCGGGAAAGAGGAAGGGCCGCCCGCCCTCGTTATCCATATTCTTGGCGCTGCCGGTGCCAAACTCCAGCCAAGCAGAGCGGACCGTAGTCTTCTCCGGGTCGTTCATCACCACGTGCCAGGGAGAGCTATCCGTCATCCAGTTGGGAAACGCGGCAATCATGTTGATCCAGTTGTAGCCCTGCGATTTGCGAAAGCGCACGTAGTCTTTGAACCCGGCAGCGGGGCCGAGAGGCCGTTCGCGGTCATCTTCATACCAACGGAAGCGGTTAGTTCCCACCGAATACCACGTGTCGCCGATGACGAAAAACGGTGTGCCGTCTGCCGTTTCCAGGGCATGACCGTTCGGCGTGGCGCGAAGAAATCCGCGACGCAGCGCGTTCGCCTGTTTTTCTGCGTCGCTCCATTCCACGGCGGTGAACGAGCCGGCCTTGCCCGCTAACCCAGCATCCTGCGGACTCGATCCGCTGGTCCAGTCCCAGAGGCCGGGCCGGGTGGCCACCAGGCGCACTCTGAAGGTTCGGCCGCCGTCCCAGAATCCGTATACGCGTTTCTTAAACTGCGGCCCGGTAAGGTCCACCCAGACTACCTGATCCGTATAGGGGTTGGCAGAGGAAGCCGCAGACGTAAAAGTCAGCTCCACTTTCTCCCATATATGAACTGCGCCGGAGGCCGGAATGGCCCAAAATGCTGTAACTAATGCAGCGAAAATCGTATGCCTGAAAAATGCCGAGTTGCGCCGCTGAGTGTTCATAATCCCTCGACGGTCATCTCAAAACGCGTAGGGGTAGGGCTTGCCCTACCCTCTTGGTTAGTGGTGAAAATGTAGAAACTCCAGGGGACGGCAAGCCGTCCCCCTACAAACAGGTACCGGCAGTTCTCTGGCGCTAACGGCAGTGCGCCACTTCATTCGCTGGCGCGATACAGAACACAGGAATGGGGCTGCAATTTCAGCTTGAGTGAAGTCGCCGACCCTAAATCCTTACGTTCCCAAAGGTCTCGCAACCTGTAGCTCTTGCCTGACGTGAGTCCAAGCTCATTCCATTTGAGCGTAATATCCTCCGCGACTTCCCCGCGATTGAAGATCGCGAGGTAGTGGCCTTTCCCATCCTCGGGCCTGGCGGACCAGATCACCGCGCCATTGGTGGTAATCAAGGGCCGGTTTGCGGTGGAGTGCTGGTCCACGGCAATCACCTCGGGATTCGTCAGCAGCGATGTTGTCCAGGCATCGCTATGCGGCAGGTCGCAGCCAAGCATGAGAGGAGAACGGATGATGGACCAGAACGCCAGCAGGGTACGCTGTTCGTCGTGAGTGAAGCGCGTGGAGCGCGCCGAACCCAACCCCGGTCGCGGGCCTAAATAGCCGATGGGGAGCATGTCGGCATCCGGCCAATGGTTGACTCCCGCGTAGGGCGCCCATGCGACGGCCGTGGCGAACTGCCCATGCAGAGTCTGAACCCACGGCTCTTCGGCGCCGGGTGTCCAAAAATCCCAGAAGTCATCCGAGATGCGCCACATCTGCGCGTACCGGCGCACGTCATCCGCAACCCCCAGCGACGTTGGCCCCGGCGACAGGCTCAGCACAATCGGGCGGCCCGCCTTCTTGAGCGCGGAACTCAGCATGTGAATTTCCCCTGCGTTGTACGGACGGCTCGAAATGCAATCCACTTTGATGAAATCCAGGCCCCAGTTCGAATAGAGCTGGGCGAGAGAGTCGTAAAAGGCCTGTCCGGCGGGATTGGACTTCACTCCGTAATTGTCGGGATTCCACGAGCAGGTGTCCGACTTATCCGCAGCCTCAGCCGCATGGAATGCCGTACCGGCAATCGGCAGATTCTTGTCCACTGCTTCGCGCGGAATGCCTCGAATGATGTGAATGCCGAACTTCAGGCCGAGCGAGTGCACGTAGTCCGCAACGGGCTTGAAACCCGCACCATCCGCCGCGGAGGGAAAGCGGTTCGGAGCGGGTACGAAGCGCCCCTGGCTGTCCATAGTGAACTTCCATGAGGGCTTGCCGCCGCTTTCCGGGTTCTGCAAATACCAGCCTTCGTCAACCACAGCATATTGCCAGCCGAACTGTTTCAGGTGCTTTGCCATCCAGTCGGCATTGGCCTTGTACTGTCCTTCATCGATCGTCAGGCCGTACGAGTCCCAACTGTTCCAGCCCATGGGCGGAGTGGCCGCGAGCTGCGGCCCTTGCTGCGCTGAGAGCGGCAGAAGGCCTGCTCCGATTACGAAGATCGATAACATGACTCGCATCACAAATCTCCTTTCATTCCGGCTCCGGAAGTTATCCCGTCCGCGCTGCTTATTGCGTGTTCAAGTTATACACCGCAATCCGGTTTGTTCAACAGTTTTGTTCGATTTTTCCGATTGTGATTGCAGCAAGTGAGAGTAAAGTTGAGTCGAACTGCTGGTGGATTCTTGATAATGCGCGAAGCGACCAGGACGACTCAGGGGAAGGCGGCAGCCGGCGCTGCCGCACTCCAAATTGTGGTTTCGTGGTGTCTTTGTGCCTTCGTGGTGAACCTCCCCGCGCAAACGAAGCGCATTGGACTTCTTGCTGATTTCGAAGGCGGCTCCGTCGGCAAGGTGGACCAGGTTTCTCCCACTCACCTGCGATGCGCCGTGAAAGGGCAGTTCGACCAGGACCATCGAAACCGCCAGGCGGATTGGTATTATTTCGAGCTCACGAACCTTCCGCGCGAACCCGTGACGATCGACTTGGTTGATCTGGCCGGTGAGTACAACTACGCGGGCCCTGCCTATTCGGTCACTGCGGACGTGCGGCCTGTCTACAGCTACGATGACATCCACTGGACCCACTTTACCGATCAGCAAGTATCCTGGGACGCCCGCGAGCCGCACCTGAGCCTGCAGTTCACCCCCGAGCACGACCACGTCTGGATTGCGCACGTCGAACCCTATACCTGCCGGAACCTCACCAACCTGCTCAGTTCCTTCCATAGCAGTCCCTACCTTGAGGAACGGTCTGTGGGCCGCACCGTCGAGAGTAGGAAGATACCTCTCCTCACCATCACTAACCGCAGCGTTCCCGAACGGCAGAAAGCGGTGATCTGGCTCATGTTCCGCCAGCATGCCTGGGAGGCCGGCACTTCTTGGGTTGCCGATGGAGCGGTGCGTTTCCTGCTCTCGGGTGATGCGCGCGCGGCCCAAATCCGCGATCGCTTCATCTTCAAGATTTTTCCAATGGCCGACCCCGACGGCGTGGTGCACGGAGGTGTCCGGTTCAACCTGAACGGGTTCGATCTAAATCGGAACTGGGACACTCCCGATCCGCAGAAGATGCCGGAAATCTGGGCGCAACGAGTGGCCATCCTTGACTGGGTTGATTCCGGGCACCGCTTAGACTTATTTTTGTCACTTCCACAACGACGAGGATAATGAATATCTGGAGGCGCCGTCGGCATGTTCAAGGCTTTGGGCGAGCGGGCCTATCAGGAACTGGCGTCGCAGTCTTCGTTTAGTCCCACCGGACCCCTGCGGGACCCGGGCGCCACCACCACGCCGGGCAAGCCCGGGCGCATGACCGTCGACCAGGGACTTTTCAACGATCGCAAGCTGCCCGCAATGTTGATGGAACAGATGATCGAGTACAACTCAAAGCTCGGACGCGTGCCCACGGCGGCTGACCGAAGGCAATTCGGCGGCGAACTCGTCCGCGCCTTGTCCGCGGCGGTTACTGGTGAAATCGCTAAGCCTTAGTTGAACTGATCAGAGTGCCTATCGACGCTCCCGGAAGGGCGGGGCTTTAGCCCCACCGACTCGACCAAGCCGCCTGAAGGGGCCTTTAGGCCCTGAAGGCATGGCTTTTCAGGGGCTAAAGCCCCCTTCCCGAAATCAGCGGCGGGGCTAAGCCCCGCCCTTCAGCACCACGAAAAGTACGCCTATTAAGACAACTAAGCACTAGCAGGTGTCGAGGCCTGTCATGCTGAGCGCAGCGAAGCATCTCTGCAGTTCCTGTGCTCCGTTGGAACTAATGAAACTGCGGAGATCCTTCGCTGCGCTCAGGATGACAGCCGATGCGGGGGCTCGGCACCAGGCACCTGGCCCCCGAAACCTGCCCTAGCCCTTGCCCCGAAACAGGAAGACTATTTCGATAATCAAAATGATCACTACCAGAAGCTCGAGGACAAACGCTCTGCCCTGGTGGAACTGGTCGACCATGAAACGGTAGAGGTTCTCCGCCGTGTCCAGCTTCTGTTTGACCAGGTTCTTGTAGTCCTCGACGCCGACCTTTCCGGCTGCCATGCGGTAGAGCCGCGCGGAAAACATATCGCTTAAGAATTTGATGGCATTGTCCGCTCGCTCGGTGAGCTCCGTGACGTCCAGCAGCAGAGTGTGAAGCCGGGCCGATGCCCGGGCCAGCCGCCAGCGAGCGAAAAACCCAGTCCCCTTTTCCAGCGACTGATAGACGCTCTTTAGCTCGCGGGTCAGGACCTCGTCGTAATGCCGAAACTCGAGGAGCTGGGAGTTGGCATATTCGAGCAGCTCGATGGTGGTGGTCGCGCCTGCCGCGGTGTCGTAGACGAACGCCGCGTTCCAGCCGGCGACGATCAGGTCGGTGGGAGAATAGGACATGCTGGATTGAAGGGTCTCGCGACGCTCGCCTTCCGAAAGCTGGGCATCCTCGCTGCGGACCACTCGCGCGATCTGGTCGCCAAAATTCTGAAGGAGATCGGCGGCGGTGGGCCGTCCCTCGATCTCCTGCACGTGGAAGATGTAGTAGTCTTCATTCAACCAATGCTCGTAGGGCTTAACCAACGCCGGCGTGACCCTCCGAAGCATTTGCCGAGCCAGGGAAGCGGCCTGCCGCTCAATTTCGAGGCCCGCCACGTACCTTGAGGAGCGAGCCGCGAGTTTCTCCCAATTCCCTTCAAAGGGCAGCTTGAACTCGACGCTCACAACCCCATAGTCGTAGTACTTCAGGCGCCCCGTCAATTCTTCGCCGGTGGCCAGAAGGACTTTCTCCATCGGCTCTTCGACCGGCGGATTCTCGAAACGAACGTACTCCGGGGCCGGATGTTTGAAGCTGGGCTCGCGCCCCGCCGGCTGCAATCCCAAAATACGCCGCAACTCCTCCAGCCGGATCTCTTCGCAAACATCGAACAGAATCAGAATCAGTACGGAACCGCGTAGCTGCGTTGTTGACATCCAGACCTCGAACTCGGAAGAGGATGTCGATATTATAAGAGTGGCCGGCGGCTGGTGCCTAGCGAGAAAGGTTAAAGGGTAAAGGCTAAAGGATCGTGGGTTTTCAGCCCTTACCCTTCAGCCTTTAACCTTATAGAAGGGCCACTAGCCACTGCTGTTATATAATCGGTTGCATGCGTCCCGAGTTCCAGGCTGTACCCTTCGAGGACACTGAGAAAGCAAGTCTGAACCTGGCGCGGCTCGAACAGCAATTGGCGCCGAGGCTCATAGTGCCTCTGGCATCGCTGCTCGCCCATTCACCGGACGCCGACGGCGCGCTGAACCTGCTGGAGCGGTACGCGCAGGAAGCCCCGGCAGAGGTGTTGGGAGAAATTGCTCGCCATCCGGCGGCCTTGTCCTACCTGTTGGCAATTTTCGGGCAAAGCGGGTTTCTGGCGGAGACTCTGTTGTCGGAGCCGGGGCTTGTCATCCAGTTCGCGCGAGACCGCAACTTCACCAAGCTGAAATCCAAAGAAGACTTGACGCAGGACTACGCGCGCTTCGCCACCACCAATCCGGACCCCTGGCCGGCGGCCCAGTTGGCGCGCTTCAAGCGGCGAAACTACTTGCGCATCGCCATGAAGGATGTCTTGGGACTATCGACGCTGGGGGAAACGACTCTGGAGTTGGCCACGCTGGCAGACGTGATTTTGACCAACACCCTGCTTTACTGCGACGGCGAGCTGGAGAAACGCTACGGACAGCCTCAGTACGTTGACTCGCAGGGCCGCATCGCGCGCAGCGGATTCAGCATTATCTCTCTGGGAAAGCTGGGCGGCAATGAGTTGAACTACAGCTCCGACATCGACCTGTTGTTTCTCTATTCCCATGACGGTGAAACCGCGGGCGGGAATGAGTCGGTAGTTACGAACAAAGAGTACTTCGTCCGCCTGGCGAATGCCATCACCCGCACCATTTCGCAGCCGACGCCCCAGGGCGAAGTCTTCCGCGTCGATTTGCGGCTGCGTCCGGAGGGGGAGCAGGGCGACTTAGCTATTTCGCTGAAATCGTCCCTCGAGTATTACGAACATCGGGCGCGGGATTGGGAGTTGCAGATGCTGATTAAGGCTCGCCACTCCGCGGGCGATCCGACGCTGACTCGCGATTTTCTGCGCGGTGTCGAGCAGGAGATCTATGGCTCGCCGGGTGACTTTGAGGCCGTCGAGAGCGTGCTATGGTCGCGTGAGCGCATCACGAAGAGAATGCGCGAGAGCGGCAGCCAGACCATAGACGTCAAACACCACTCGGGAGGCATCCGCGACATCGAGTTTCTAGTCCAGTGCCTGCAGCGGCTCTACGGACGGCAGGACCCCTGGGTGCGCTCCGGTGGGACGCTTTTCGCGTTGCGTAAGCTCAATGACAAAGGATGGCTGAGCGACCGCGACTATGCCCAGTTGACAAACGCTTACGTGTTTTTCCGTAAGACGGAGCACTGCGTGCAGCTCGAGCTTGGCCAGCAAACCCACCGCTTGCCCGCTGCGGCGCGCTCTCTCGATCGGCTTGCCCGCCGGGTGGGATTTGGCACCGCTGCAAGCGAATCCCTGGGCAGCGCGCTCGTACAGAAACTGCAAGATGATTTTGAAAGAGTGAAGGAGATCTACCAGCGTGTGATCCATCCTCGCACGGCGGCCGCCGGCGATCAGGGGTTCACGCTCAAGCCACTCCCTTCCTTCACTCCCGACCAGGGGCAGGCCTCCTACGAATCCACTCTGAAATTCCTGAGCGCCCAGGCGCCGGAATTAGCAGTCTGCATTCAGGAAGCCGAAGTCCCCGACCGTGCGCGCGCGGTTGCGGCGAGGCTGCTTACCGCCCTGCTGGAGTCGCCGGAGCGGTTTGCCCTGGTGCGCGAAAAACCCGAGCTTCTGCGGCGCGCCCTCGAGGTGGTAAGCGAAAGTGAATACCTCGGCGAACTGCTGATCCGTCACCCCGAGGATATGCTGGTTCTTCAATTCTCTCAGACGCCGACCTCCGCCGCGCAGATGGAAATCGCCCTTGACGGCAGGGAAGACGCCGAGCCGCATCATTGGGCGACGGAACCCGTGCTGGCCATGCGCCAGAAGATGACGGCGCTTCGCAGGCATTTTCAGTCTCGAGTCCTGGAACTCGGCACGGCCGATTTGGCTTCCTTCGAGTCCAGCCTACCGGTTCTGAAGCGTTGGTCTGCCGTCGCGGCTCGGTGCGTTTCCAGCGCCTTGCAGATTGCCGGATCGGCTCTCGAAACCGGAGAACTGGAAGACAGGAACCGCGCCAGCCCCCTTGCGGTGCTGGCTCTGGGCCGGTTGGCCATAAACGAGTTTGACCTCGCTTCGGATGTCGACCTGGTGTTCGTGACGGGCCCCGGAGTCGGGCGAGACGAGCTGGCTTTCTGGAAACGGATGGCGGCCAGAATGATCGACGTTCTGTCGAGTTACACCAGTGAAGGAACGGTGTTCGCTGTCGATACGCGCCTTCGACCTCGCGGGCAGGAAGGCGAACTGGTCGTAACGCAGGAGGAACTGCTCAGCTATATCCGCGAGCCCGCGCAGGTGTGGGAGGGATTGACGTATCTCAAGGCCTGTCGCGTGGCCGGCGACGTCGAACTCGGGAAAGAAACCGTTTCGCGGCTTGTGAGCGCCATCTTCGAGCGCTTCGCCGCGCACCCCGCCTTGGCCTCGGAGCTTTGCCAAATGCGGCGCAGGCTGGAGAAAGAGGTCCCTGTGCCGCCTACAAATACTAAGACCGCTCCGGGAGGTTATTACGACATCGATTTTGCCGTGTCTCTCCTGCGATTGCGAGGACAGATCGCTACTCATCCCGGGGCAAATATGGCGGAACAGATCGCCGCTTTGCGGTCCGCTGAACTCATGAATGCCGAAGACGCTAGCGTCTTGGCGAGCGGGGCGAATTTCCTCCGCTCTGTGGATCACGCTGTGCGGTTGGTGACCGGGAAACCCGGAGAGGGACTGCCGGACCGCAGGGGTCACGCCGAGATGGTGGAAAAGCTCGCGCGCCGCTGGGGATTGGTGGCAGGATCGGAAACACTGGCCTCGACCCTGCATGAGACCCGGCAGCGAGTGCGGGAGGTTTATAATCGCCTGGTGGTCGCCGCGACATAGCGCCGACCTTCGGGTCAGGATTTTGAGAAATCGGAAATATGCCGAATAGACTGCCGAATCCTAAGACTGCGGGCAACACACCAGCCAAGAAACCAGTCGTCCCTGCCTGGCATGACTCCCGCTTCATGAAGGCCTGCCGCAGGGAGCCGGTGGACCGAACGCCGGTTTGGCTAATGCGCCAGGCGGGCCGGTACATGAAGGAATACCGCGAGCTCCGTTCCAAGGTGCCTTTCCTGGAGCTTTGCAAGAACCCGGGGTTGGTGTCCGAGGTTACGGTGACGGCGGCGAGCCGGCTGGGTGTGGACGCGGCCATCATTTTTGCCGACCTGTTACTGATCGTGGAGCCGCTGGGATTCGGCCTTGCTTATGACCAGGGCGAAGGTCCGAGCATCAAGCCGGCAGTGCGCTCGCCTCAAGATGTGGCGCGGCTTCGGGAAGTGGACCCGGCGCAGTCGCTGAGTTACCTTTATGAGGCGATCCGCCAGACCCGCGCCGACCTCGACCCCAAGTTGCCGCTCATCGGGTTTGCTGCCTGCCCGTTCACGCTTGCGTCCTATCTTGTGGAGGGCGGAGGATCGAGAAACTACCGGTACACCAAGGGCCTGATGTATCGCGACCCGGAAGCATGGCGTGCCCTCATGGAGCATCTGGCGCGTAACCTGGCCCGCTACGTCAACGGCCAGATCTCCGCCGGCGTGCAGGCTATCCAGGTTTTTGATACCTGGGTCGGCTGCCTTGGCCCCGCGGATTACCGCGAGTTTGCGCTTCCCTACACGCGGACGATGATCGATGCGATTACTCCCGGCACGCCGATCATCCATTTTGGAACCGGCACAGGCATGCTGCTCGAGGACATGCGGGAAGCCGGCGGCGACATCCTGGGTCTGGACTCTCACGTCGAGCTCGATCAAGCCTGGGCGCGTGTGGGTTACGACTTGGGGGTGCAGGGCAATCTGGATCCCGTGGTTCTCTACGCCGGCCAGGACTACATCCGAGCGCGGGTGCAGAGAATTCTGGATCAGGCCGGAGGCAGGCCCGGACACATTTTCAACCTCGGCCACGGCCTGCTCCCCGACACACCTTTTGAAAATGTCGTGGCTTTGGTGGAAATAGTGCACGAACTGAGCGCAACGCGCGGAGTCTGAATCGCACAGCATGGGAACTCAAAGCCCAACATTTGCAGGCGGGGACTTTGCGCCACGGACCGGTGCGACGATCACGAATCGCCGGCGCTGGGGCATTATCGGGCTGCTGTTTGTCGCCTCGCTGATCAACTATCTGGACCGTGCCACTATCTCGGTGGCTCTGCCGCTCATCTCCGTAAGTCTGCACCTGGCCGCGGCAAGCAAAGGCCTGCTTCTCTCCGCATTTTTCTTCTCTTACGCTCTCATGCAGGTGCCTGTCGGCTGGTGCGTGGATCGCTACAATCTGCGCTGGATTTACTCCGTCCTGTTTGCCTTGTGGTCGTTCGCGTGCGGTCTCACGGGGCTGGCGGGAAGCCTGGGAGTGCTGATCGCGTTCCGGGTGTTGCTGGGGATTGGCGAGTCGATCTACCTTCCCGGGGGCACCAAGATCGTAAGCGTGCTATTTGAGCCCCGGGAGCGTGGCCTTCCCTCCGGAATCTTCGATAGCGGCACCCGCGCCGGGCTCTTCCTGGGCGCGCCGGTGGTGGCGTGGCTGATCGTCTCTCTAGGCTGGAGGAAGATGTTCTTTTTCGTGGGCTTCTCGGCCCTCGTCTGGCTCATCCCCTGGTGGATTGTTTTTCCCGCACGGCTCTCCGGACAACGGCCGGGCGCTGACAGGCACGGGGCGCCAGAGACATTCTGGACGGTGCTCAGACACCTTCGCAGCCGGGATTTGATTGGCATTTGCCTGGGCTTTTTCTGTTTCGATTATTACTGGTATCTGCTCGTCACCTGGCTTCCCGACTATCTGGTCACAGTGCGGCATTTGACGGTTATGAAGGCCGGACTGTACGCGGCCCTTCCCTACTTCGTGTGGGGCGTCAGCGAGCCGCTGGGAGGCTGGATCGCGGACCGCCTGATCGTCATGGGTTGGGATGAAACGCGTTCTCGCAAGTGGCTCATCACTGTGGCCTTTGTTTCCGGGCTTCTGCTCATTCCTGCCGCGCGCGTCGCAAGTGCGCATTCCGCGATCCTCTTCATTGCAGGCGGCTCGCTGGTCGGGCTGGCCACAGGGAATCTCTTCGCGATCCTGCAAGCGTGTGCTCCACCCGATGAGGTCGGGGTGTGGACAGGATTTGAGAACTTCGCGGGCAACGTGGGCGGTATCCTTGCCCCAGCGGCCACGGGGTTTCTCATTGCCCGGACGGGCTCGTACCTGCCGGGCTTCGCCCTGGCGGCATTTGTTCTCCTCACTGGCCTCCTGGCGTACTGGTTCGTGGTGGGAAAACTGGGGTCGCGACACGCGTCATCCTGAACCCTATGCTTGTCATTCTGAGCGCAGCGAAGAATCTCAGAAGTCGCGCGGCGTCCACAACCCGCGCCACACGGCAAAGATCCTTCGCTTCGCTCAGGATGACACTCTAGCGAGTCGAGAGGCTGAACTCTTCGACTCTCGACTTTTGACTTTTAGCTCCAGGAGAACTGCCGTTGCCTACTTGGACTCAGCCGCTCGACCCTCTGCACTCTCTGCTTTTGTCCGCTCTCGTAGCCGCGGTTCCGCTCGTGGTCCTCTTGGTTCTCATGGGGGGCCTGCGCAAGAGCGGTGCGATTTCAGCCGCCTGGAGCCTTGGCAGTGCCACCTTCCTCGCCCTGGTGGTATGGAGTCTCCCGTGGCGATTGGCCTGTCTAAGCCTGGCGTTCGGTTTTCTCTATGCGCTGTGGCCGATTCTGTGGCTTGTGTTTGCCTCGCTGTGGCTTTACAACCTGTCCATCGCCACAGGCAGCTTCGAGCAATTGAGACGATGGATGGCGACTCATGCGTCCGGCGATCGCTGCGTGCAGGCCATCCTGGTGGCCTTCTGCTTCGGGACGCTGCTCGAAGGCACCTCCGGGTTTGGTGCGCCCGTGGCGGTCTCCGCCTTCCTTTTGCTGGGCCTCGGTTTCGCCGCGCGAGACGCCGTGACCTTATCTCTGATTGCTAACACCGCGCCGGTAGCGTTCGGCGGATTGGGCATACCCATCGTGGCTCTGGCTGCCGTGACGGGGCTTGACCAGATGAAGCTCTCAGCCATGCTGGGCCGCCAGCTTCCTTTCCTGTCGGTCATCCTGCCGGGGTACCTGGTCTGGGTGTATGGGGGGCGAAAGGGTTTGAGAAGAGCTTTGCCGGCAGCCGCGGTCGCCGGCGTCAGCTATGCCCTTGCACAGTTCTTGTCCTCGAACTACTGGGGGCCCTATGCGACCGGCATTGTGTCGGCCTTGTCCGCCATTGCCTGCATGGTGCTGCTGCTGCGCGTCTGGAAGCCCCGGGCGGAGGAGAACCCTGATCCGGCGCCTGGAACGCGGGAGGGCTCACCCTCGGCGGAGCAGGGAGCCCCTGCGCTGCGTCCGGGTACTCCGCTTCCAAATCCCGAGACGGCTCCGCAAGCCTTGACTGGCTGGGCGCCCTGGTTGATTCTTGCGGGCGTGATGGTCGCGTGGTCCTACTTCAAGCTGTTCCAAGTTGGTCAACGCAACGTTCCCGTGCCATACCTCCACAATGCTGTGTTCATCGCTCTATACCACAAGCTCTATGCGGCAATTTACCAGTTTCAGCCTTTGGCGGCGGGCACGGCGGCCCTTACGGCCACTGTCGTAACGGCCCTGGTGTTCCGCAGCCGGCCGGGGCTTGTTCTCCGGGCTGGAATCGCGAGCCTGAAGCAGCTTCGCCTGCCGGCGTTGACGGTGGCTCTGATCGTCTCCCTAGCCTACCTCTACAACTATTCCGGAATGGCCTATACGCTGGGCGCCGCCCTGGCAGGGCTGGGCAAGGTTTTTCCGCTGGTGAGCGGCTATCTAGGCTGGGTTGCCTGCTTTCTGAGCGGGAGCGACACGGCCAGCAATCTCCTTTTCGGCAATCTGCAAGTGGCGGTAGCCCGCCAGATCGGCGTTAGCCCGATACTGCTGGCAGCTGCCAATTCGGCTGGAGGCGTTATCGGGAAGATGATTTCGCCTCAGAATATTGCCGTGGGAGTCACCACCGTGGGATTGATCGGGCAGGAGGGGGAAATCTTACGCCGCACTTTCTGGCACAGCCTGCTGATGCCGCTCGGGCTCAGCGCCCTGGTTTTCGCTCAGGCATACTGGTTACAGGGGATGGTGCCCAAATAGCGGCGGGGCTTCCAGGCGACCTTGCGTCGCCCGCTGGGAGCTCGCGCTGCTCACATGTTGATACGCTGCACCTTCTTCCGGTTGAGGTACCAGCACGGACTGTCGCCAAAATGGGGAAACAGCGAGTGAACGCACGTTTGGTCCTTCGGCCCCAGGAACATGAAATCAGTTTTGCCGCTTTTCAGCCCCACCGCGTAATAGCTTTGGATTCTCACCACTCCAAATTGCGCGCGGCCCTTCGGGATCTGGTAACGAAGGGAAAGATAGTCGCCGGCGTATAGAACGGCCAAGGCGAGAATACCGATGAAGATTATGCGTTTCATGGTCGATTAAAGATGCCTGGCTTTGGCGCGCAGGCTTACGAGGGGGCGACTTTTGTCTTTCCCTCAATTCCCCGTCCAGTCTATCATGTCGTTGTGGGGCGGTAAAACACAGGTATTACACGCCAAGACGTGAACTGAGTCAAAGGCAGGGTGCTAACAATGAGCGCTGGGGAGTGGTTGCGACGGATATTCCTCGTTGACCTCATCAAGGGTCTGAAGTTGACGTTTTCTTATCAACGTCCGGGCGCGACCTACACTGAACAATATCCGCTGGAAAGGCCCGTGGTCGCGGAGCGCTACCGCGGTGCGCCGCGCCTGAACAACCACCCGGAAAGCGGCGAGACGCTATGCATTGCGTGCAATCTCTGCTCGATTGCTTGCCCGGAAAACCTGATCGTCGTGGGTTGGGCGCGGACCGAGGACCGCAAGAAGCGGTTGACGACTTTCACCTATGACCTATCACGCTGCATGTTCTGTGGCCTCTGCGAGGATGCTTGTCCCGTCGACGCGCTCGAATTGACGCAAGATTTCGAGATCGCACAGTATTCGCGGGAAGGTTTGATTTGGGACCGGCAGGCACTCGAGGAAGGGCCGCGCCCTGTTCGATACGGTCGCTAACGTCCTGCCATTCTTAGGGGTCGACCCGCTGAGGGACGAAGGCGGACAACCGGAGATCTTCGGGCGGGGAGGCCAGCCGTCGGTCTTTCAAGCGCCACACGCAGGCTTCGCCCCGCTGCGCGGCAGTCTCAAACGCGGATGACACCACTACCCTGCTCCTCGCGGTGAGCCGTCGCCGCAACAACTTGAAACCCCACGCACCGTGTTCTGTCTGCCAGGCGCAGAAGTCAGATTGCACGCGACCTGCGCGGGCAGCCGCGAGTCGAACTACCGACCCGCGGCCGAACGCTACTTCTTCTTTGGAGGCACCACGGCGTCCTTGAATGCCTTGGCCAAGCGAAACTTGACGACCGTCTTCGCTGGAATGTTGATGGGCTCACCGGTCTGCGGGTTGCGACCCACACGAGCTTTGCGGTGCGCCTTGACAGCTTTCCCGAGTCCAGGAACCACGAATTGTCCGCCGCCCTTGACTTCTTTTGTTGCCAACGCAGCCAGGTTCTCTAGGACTGCAGCGGCAGCCTTCTTTTGAATCCCCGCCTTTTCTGCCAGGTGGGCTACCACTTGTGATTTCGTCAGGACCTTCGCCATTTGCTGCTCCTCTCCTCTAATGAATAATGAACCCCAAAATTAACGTGGCCGATGGACAATGTAAGCAATTCCGCGGCACCGTGTCAAGCCCCAATTTCATTGGCGCATCGACGCGACCCTTGAAAAATGCGCCTGCGCCACCATTGAATTGTCGGCCAGCATCCGATATATTGCAAGGGGAGAAACACCCATGCCAATCTTCGAATACAAGTGCCAGGACTGCGGAACCCGTTTTGAAAAGATCGTGAGCTCCGCCTCCGTCAGCGTGCTTTGCGGGAAGTGTGAGAGCCCGAAGGTGGAGAAGATGCTTTCCGTGTTCGCGGTGGCCAAAGGCTCGCACTCCGCCGCTTCTTCTGACGACGGCCCCTGCCGGACCTGTGGAGCGCGCGAGCGGGGCATGTGCGGAGAGTAGCTTGGACTATCCTCGGATCCCAAACTTGCGCCTCGGCACGTCGAGTTGGTCCAGTCAGGATTGGGTCGGCGTCTTCTACCCCCCAGGAACCGCTCCGGGCGACTTCATTTCTGAATACGCGAAGCATTTCGACACGGTGGAAGTGGATTCGACATTCTATCGAATCCCGTCCGCCGCTATGGTCAGGAATTGGGCGGCGCGCACGCCCGCAGGTTTCCTGGTTGCGGCCAAGTTTCCTCAGGTTATCACTCATGAGAAGGTGCTGGTTGATTGCGCCACCGAGCTCTCGGAGTTCTTGAAGACAATGGACCTGCTGGGCGACAAGCTTGGGCCTCTCTTGATTCAGTTCCCTTACTTCAATAAGCAAGCCTTCCCGCAGCCGCGTGATTTCCTTGTACGGCTGTCGAATTTTCTGGAGCGACTTCCCAAAGACCGCGCCTTCGCTGTCGAGTTGCGCAACAAATACTGGATTAATGACCGGCTTCTCGATCTGCTTCGAGCCAGGAATATCGCTTTGGCGTTGATCGATCATCCCTGGATGACGCCTGTCGAACAGCTCGTAGCCAAGCAGGATGTAGTGACTGCCAACTTTGCCTATCTGAGATGGCTGGGCGATCGCAAAGGGATCGAGGAGAGGACCGAGCACTGGGATAGAATCATCACTGACCGAACCCGCGAGATGGAGACGTGGATCCCCATCATTCGTGCGCTGCTCAAGCGCGGGATAAACATCCTGGGGTTCTTCAACAATCATTACGCCGGGTTTGCTCCCGGTTCGATAAAGCTGTTTCGCGAAATGTGGGAGCGGCTGAGAGACGGGGTCGAGACTGGATCGTGCCTCACATCGAAATCAGACGGCTGAGAAGCCTTGCCGAATACCGGGAGTGTGAACGTCTCCAGAAGCAGGTGTGGGGAAACCTGGGGGTCGGCAGCGAGGTCCTGCAAGTAACGCAGAAGTGCGGCGGCGTGGTGTTGGGGGCGCTCGCGAAGGGGAACCTTCTCGGATTCCTTTATGCCTTCCTGGGACGATATCACGGGCGGCTGGTTCACTGGTCTCATATGATGGCCGTGGATCGGCACCATCGGGACCAGGGCCTGGGCTACAAAATGAAGCTCGTGCACAGGGAATTAGCCCTGCAAGAAGGGATCAAGTCTGTTTGCTGGACGTATGATCCTCTGCAAAGCCGCAATGCCGCTTTGAACATCGCCCGGCTGGGCGCAGGAGTGGAAGAGTATCTTAAGGACTGCTACGGCCGCTTTCCCAGCGTGATCGAAAAGGGCTTGGCCAGCGACCGCTTCGTGGCGAGATGGCAAATCGGCAGTGCCCATGTGGCGCGCTGCCTTCGTGCTCCTTCGTTGCGCCCGGCTGACCTCAGCCTTCCGAGAATCAACGAAACTCGACGGGACCACGAAGGATTCAGGGTGAATCGCCGGCTCAACCTTTCGTTTACCACGCCCCGGCTGCTGCTGGAGATTCCTGCCAATACCGATGAAATGCGGATTCGCGCGCTAAAGCTGGCACAGCGATGGCGGCTGGAAGCGCGGCGCATGTTCCAGCGCGCCTTCGAATCGGGCTGCCGGGTCGAGGGCTTTGTTACGACGGGGGACGGGGAGGACCGGCGAGCCTTCTATGTTCTCAGCCGCGGGCGTCGAGAGTGATGCCCAGCAAACTGCTTTTCGTGGGAGCTGCAATATGCCAAAAGAGATTCCACATCCCCCTGAGGAAAAAGCGCAGTCAGGGTATGAACTTTACATCATGCGGCACGGCCTGGCGGTGGCGCGCGGCAGCGCAGGATTTGCGGACGACGAGCGACGCCCCCTCCAACCTGAGGGCAAAGAAAAGCTGTGCGAAATCGCAGAAGGCCTGAAGCGAGTGGGACTCGAGCTGGACTGGGTCGTGAGTAGCCCGCTGGTCAGAGCAGTGGAAACCGCAAGGATCATTGCCGAGTCGTTGGCTTCAAGTGCAGCCGTGGACGTTTGCGACGCGATGCGGCCCGGCGGGTCGCCCGAGGAGGTGATCGCGTTCCTGGCGAAACGCCCCGGCCGGACGAGAGTGCTGGTGGTAGGTCACGAACCCGACCTTAGTGAGCTGGCCGCGCGGTTAATCGGGGCCGGAGGCCACGCCAATCTCGGGTTCAAGAAGGGCGGCTGCTGCATGATCAGCTTTGAGGAATTCCCGCCCCGGAGCCCCGGACAACTCACGTGGTGGCTGACGCCTCGCCTGCTGCGCAAGCTCAGGTAGCGGGCCCTTTACTGTCAACCCTTGACTGTCGATTGCGAACTGCCCTTCTCAATCCATCAGCATCCCGCCGTTGACCTCGATCGTTTCACCGGTAATGTAACGGGCTGCCGGTGAAGCCAGAAACACGATCACGTCCGCAATTTCTTCGGAGGTTCCCGCCCGGCCCAGGGGAATATTCGCGATAAACTTCTGAAAAACCTCACCGGGGCTGTAACGTAGGTGATAGGGCGTAGCAATCACGCCTGGCGCGATCCCGTTCACCCTGACGCCATGTGGCGCCAACTCCTTTGCCAGGCTCTTGGTGTAGGTCAGGAGGCCGCCCTTGGCAGCGGAGTAAGCCGCGGCGCCAGGCCCTCCGCCATTGCGTCCGGCGATGGATGAAACGTTGATGATGCATCCCGTTTTGCGTTCGGCCATCTCCTGCCACACGGCGCGGACGCACAGGAAGACGCTCTTCAAGTTGAGCGCCATGATCTGGTCCCAGTATTCCTCAGTCATGTCGGGGAGCGAACGGCGGGCGAGAAGATCTCCGGCATTGTTAACCAGAATATCGATTCGCCCCCACTCTTTCCGTACCGCATCGACCATGGCTTGCACCTCGGCGGCAAGTGTAACGTCCGCGCGCACCACCAGCGCTGCTCCCCCTGCTTTGCGAATAGATCCCGCTGTCTCGTCCGCTCCGGCCTGGTTCTTGCAATAGTTGACGCCTACTCGCGCGCCCTCTCTTGCCATGGCTTCCGCGGTGGCGCGCCCGATGCCGCTGGACGCGCCGGTAATCAATGCGACCTGATCTCTAAATAGCATACCGGCCTCCGATTTTCGGACCGTTGCGCCCGGAGTATCAGCGCACCAGACCGATAGTGGGAATATAGCATACAACGCGACAAACTAAGGTGGGCGGGAGCCGAGATGGGTCGGCGATCTGTTTGATGTTGTAGCGGCGGGTTTACGTCGCCAGATGGCGGCGTAAAGCCGCCTCTACACCAACCCGCCCAACTACCCATAATTAAGCAATTTGACAGATCAGTGAACACGCCGCTATAATTGAGGTTTTGCAACAGCTCAGGAGAGGAAGACTTATGTACGCGATTTTGCGGACAGGTGGAAAACAGTACAAGGTTTCGCCCGGTGATGTGATCCGAATCGAGCTGGTGGATGGCGAGTCGGGTTCGACGATCGAATTCAATCACATCTTTGCGGTACGAAAAGAGGGGTTGACGGTAGGCACGCCTCTGGTCGAGAACGCGAAAGTCACGGGGACGATCGTGCGCAACGCCCGTGCGCCCAAAGTTCGAGTCTTGAAGTATAAACGGAAGAAGCAATACCGCCGCACCCTGGGGCACCGCCAAGGTTTCAGCGAAGTATTGATCAACGACATCGTCACAAACTAAGTACGCCAAGCATTCGTCACCCCCGCGGAAGCGGGGGTCCACATCTGCAATCTAAATGGATTTCCGCTTTCGCGGGAATGACTGGTGTTCGAGGTTTCGGGAACAGGATTTCGATATGGCACATAAGAAAGGGCAGGGAACCTCTCGCAACGGTCGAGATTCCAATGCACAGCGGTTGGGAGTGAAGCGCTTTGACGGTCAATTTGTAACCGGGGGCTCAATACTCGTTCGCCAGCGCGGCACTCGCTTGAAGCCTGGAGATAACGTGGGCGTCGGCAAGGACGACACACTTTTCGCTAAGGTCTCAGGCGTAGTCCGGTTTGAGGATAAAGGCCATTCCGGCCGGTTTGTGAGTATTCTGGTTCCCTCAACGAATTAGGCGAAGTGCCGGCCCCGCAGTTACGGGGCTGGCAGATGCCGGTTTCGCAGAACGCGGCCGGCAGTGCTTCGAACGGACTTGCGGCAACCAACACTCGTCTATTTCCCCACAAAACGGCCAGCCAGTCTTGGGATAGCGGTAGCGCGCATGGCTCATCCACCCGGCATACCGACCCGGCGCATCTCCCCTGTGACCGCGTAGCACAGGCACTCTTGCCTGTGCTTGGCGCAAAGGGCACAGGCAAGAGTGCCTGTGCTACAGGAATGAAGGGGCGGTGCACTTCACGTGTTCATCGACGAAGCCAAAATTCACGTTGTCGGCGGCAATGGCGGGAACGGTTGCGTCGCTTTCCGGCGTGAGAAGTTCGTTCCGCGGGGCGGACCGAGCGGGGGAGATGGCGGCAGGGGCGGCGATGTCACTCTGGAAAGCACGGACCAGATGAACACGCTGCTGAAGTTCCGGTACAACCGCCTATTTCGCGCGGGTCGAGGAAGGCACGGGGAAGGCTCCAATCGGCACGGTAAGGACGGCGAGGACCTCAAAATAGTGCTGCCGGTGGGCACGGTGGTCTATGACTACGACACCAAGGAAAAGCTGTGGGATTTCGACGAACCCGGCCAGCATTACCTGGTGGCCAAAGGCGGGCGGGGCGGCCGCGGAAATGCCCAGTTTGCCACTTCCACGCACCAAGCGCCGCGCCGGGCCGACCCTGGCGGAGCAGGCGAGGAACGGGAGTTAAGGCTTGAGCTCAAGCTTCTCGCCGATGTGGGACTGGTGGGCTTTCCCAACGTGGGAAAATCCACCTTGATATCCAGACTGAGTGCCGCCCGGCCGCGAATTGCCGATTATCCTTTCACCACCTTGGAGCCGTGCCTCGGCGTGGTGCCTGTCGATGAAGAACATTCCTTCGTTATGGCAGATATTCCCGGCTTGATTGCAGGCGCCCATCTGGGGCGAGGGTTGGGCATAAGGTTCCTCAGGCATGTGGAGCGAACCCGGCTGTTGCTTCACCTGATCGATACCGCCGAGCAGTCCGGCCGGTCCCCGATGGACGATTACCGGGTGATCATGGAAGAGTTGGAGAGCTTCAGCCCGGTCGTGGCCAGCAAGCCGATGCTGCTGGTCGCATCGCGAATTGACGCTGCGGGCTCAGGCGAGCGGCTGACGGAGTTGCGAGAGTTTTGCCATGCCCAAGGCAAGGTCCTGCTTGAAATCTCCAGCGTAACCGGCGCAGGATTGGAGGAATTGAAGCGGCGTACCTGGGCAATGCTGGAGCAGATACCCGAGGAAACCCGGAGATCGGGAGATAGGGTGAACATCGCTCTTTTCGGCGGAACCTTCGATCCTATCCATACCGGACACGTGCAGGCGGCGCGAGCGGCCGCACGCATGTTCAAGTTGGACCGGGTCCTCTTTGTTCCCACGGGAAGGCCTCCCCACAAGCACGGCGACCATTTAACATCCTTCCCGCATCGCTATGGGATGACGGTGCTGGCCTGCGCTGGAGACCGGCGGTTGATTCCGTCGCTGCTGGAAGCGCCGACCGCGGAAGACAAACCTTGCTACTCGATCGACACAGTTCGCAAAGTGCGCCGTTCGCTTCATAAGGACGACCGCCTTTTTTTTCTGATCGGGGTCGATGCTTTCCTGGATTTGCCCCATTGGAAAGACTATCGCCGCCTCTTAAATCTGGTTGATTTCATCGTCGTTTCACGGCCAGGCTTTGATGTTGATGAGATCCGGAAAGTGGTGCCGGGGGAGATGAGTCGACCCGGCGACGGGTTCGACCACCCCTCAATCCCCTCCTCAGTGAGGAGGGGATTGAGGGGTGGTGCGGGACGGCTTGATACCCTACGATTGCGCCGCAGCACCCTTTACGTCCTCAAAGGCGTCCAGATGCACGTCGCTTCACACGCGATCCGACAGGCCATCGGCTCCGGCCGAACTGTAACTGGCCTTGTTCCCCGGCTTGTGGAAGAATACATTCTGAAGGAGGGCCTCTACGGTCCGCACCGGACGACCTCAGAAGTGCGGGCGCCAGGCCATGCGCCCCTACAGAGCGGCTGTGGTGGGAAGTAACCAGGATGATGACCCCGCAATTGCAGGCCGCGGTTCGTGCCGCTCAAGACCGAAAAGCTTTGGACCTGAGCGTCCTGGACCTGGAACGAACCTGTTCTTTCACCAGTTATTTTCTGATTTGCTCCGCCACTTCCGTGCGCCATGCGCAGGCGATTTGCGACGCGATTAAGGAAAAGCTCGAGAAGGCAGGATTGACTCCCGCGCACATCGAAGGTTATTCGCAAGCGGAGTGGATCCTGATGGATTACATGGGCTTTGTCGTCCAGATCTTTCTGGAGCGAACTCGGCAGTTCTACGATCTTGAACGATTGTGGAGGAGCGCTCCCCGGCTACCTATAAGTGAGGAGTGACAAGTGGCGAGTGAAGAGCAACGAAACACTTGGCTCTGCCTGCTGATCCGCTTTCAGGCTCGTCACTTGTCACTCCTCACTGGTCACTGATTTTGACATGCGAATTCGCATTCTCTGGGAAGGTAAGACGAAAGATCCACACCTGCGAGCTCTACAGTCTGACCTGGCCAGCCGGATCGAACACTTTACCGGATTGACTGTGGAAGAGATACCGCCCGTGCGCGAAGCGGGCCGGCGAAGCAAGGACGGACTCTCCACTGGCGAACGGAGCTTGCTGGAGAAGACGCGGGGGAGCACCAGAGTTTTCTTGGACGAACGAGGGCGGGAGTGGACTTCGGCGGAATTCGCGGAATGGCTTGGGCAACAAGCCCTGCGGGGAACGCGGGAACTGGTTTTTCTAATCGGAGGGCCGGACGGATTCTCGGCTGCATTCAGGAAGGAAGCAGACGTGCTCCTGGCGCTTTCACGCATGACCCTGACGCATGATTGGGCGCGGTCGCTCTTACTCGAGCAGATCTACCGTGGATTCACGATCCTCCGTGGATACCCGTATCCACGCTAGCGCTTTGTTGCAAGAGTTAGTGACTTCGATTCTCGGGAGGCGGGAGGGCGGGGCTTCAGCCCCGCCGCAGGTCTCAGCCGGGATCGCGGGGCTTTAGCCCCTGAAACGAAGCGTCTTCAGGGCCTAAAGGCCCATTCAAATCCGTGCCCCGAGGCGGCGGGGCTGAAGCCCCGCCCTTCCGAAGCTCACGAACGATGCCTGTTATTAAGGCACCTTTGCACTAGTGCCAATGAGGTTGACTTGCCGGAAACGCGAAAAGGACTGATCATCGTTTACACCGGACCCGGCAAAGGGAAGACTACGGCGGCTCTGGGGACCATGCTCCGGTGCGTCGGGCAGGGGTTGAAGGTATTGATGGTACAATTCATAAAAGGCTCCTGGCACTATGGGGAGCTCGAGGCGGCCCGCATGCTGGGTGAGGACCGGTTTAAGATCCTGCCCATGGGTCGCGGCTTCGTGAAGCTGGGAGCTGAAAAGCCTCACCCGGAGGACATGCGATTGGCGGAAGAGGCATGGGAATTCTCCCGCCAAAGTATCGAGGGCGGCCAGTATGATTTGATTGTCCTCGACGAAATCAACTATGTCATCAGCTACAAGATGCTTGATCCGGGTTTGGTGGTGGAGGCTTTGAAGAAGAAACCCGAAACGCTCCATGTTATTCTGACGGGGCGCAACGCCCACCCCTCGATCGTGGAGCTTGCGGATCTGGTCACCGAGATGCGGGAAGTGAAGCATCCGTACCAGAAAGGGATCGCAGCCCAAAAAGGAATCGAGTACTGAAATTTGGCCATTGAGCCATTGAGTCATCGAGCCATTTCCAGGTTGGTGGATTTTGGTATTGTTGCAATGACTCAATGACACAATGACTCAATGACCCAATAAACCCATGGTTTGGTTTCGAAAAGGCAAAACAACCGATCGAATCGCCCAAAGAGAAGCGCATCCAGACGGAGGGGCTTTGGGTGAAGTGCGAGGACTGCAAGCAGATACTTTGGAAGAAGGATCTGGAGAACAGCCTCCTCTGCTGCCCCAAATGCAACCACCATTTCAAGATGGGCTCGCGCGCCCGCCTTGAGATGCTCTTCGACGATGGGCTGCTACACGGAACACGATGCTGGACTGGCCAGCACCGACCCGCTGCAATTCAAGGACACCAAGAGTTACAGCGACCGGTTAAGGCAAGCGGAAAGAAACACGGGACTGAAAGACGCCGTGATCACCGGCGAAGGCCAGCTCGAAGGCAAGCCGGCCATCATCTGCGCGATGGAATTTCAGTTCATCGGCGGGAGCATGGGTGCGGTGGTGGGTGAGAAGGTGACGCGGGCCATCGACCGTTGCATCGACAAGAAACTTCCCCTGGTTATCGTCTCGTGTTCGGGGGGCGCGCGAATGATGGAAGGCGCCATCAGCTTGATGCAGATGTCGAAGATCAGCGCGGCGCTGGCCCGCTTGGATGAAGTGCGGAAGCCCTATATTTCCGTACTGACGGATCCGACCACGGGCGGCGTGACTGCCAGCTTCGCCATGCTGGGCGACCTTAACATTGCGGAACCCGGCGCCCTTATCGGCTTCGCGGGCCCGCGGGTCATCGAGCAGACGATCCGCCAGAAACTGCCCGCCGGGATTCCAGCGCGCGGAGTTCCTGCTAGCCCACGGCATGCTGGACGCTATCGTTCCGCGCAAGGAGTTAAAGAGCTTCTTGGCGCGAGCCGCGCGCCTGCTGCGGGCGTGGGACTGATTTAGGAGTCAGCGGTCAGGAGCCAAAATGGATGGTGAAGGTTAAAGGATAAAGTCTAAAGGATAAAGGCTAAACGGCGAGCCGTGAGCTTGGACTTTATCCTTTAGATTTTACCCTTTTGACTTCATTCTGACTCCTGACTTCTGACTCCTGGCTCTCCGTATGTCGATGAATTACGTCGAGAGTTTGAGATACCTGGACGGCCTCGGCCAGGAACTGCATGGCCTGCATTGGGGGCTGGAGACGACAACGAGGGTACTCACCCGCCTTGGGAATCCTCACCTGAAATACCCCACTGCCATCGTTGCCGGAACCAATGGGAAAGGGTCCACTGCGGCCATGCTGGCCAGCATTCTGACCCAAGCCGGTTACCGCACTGGTCTTTACACCTCTCCGCACCTCGTCAGAGTGAACGAGCGGATGCGGGTGAACGGCGCTGAAATCAGCGAGGACGACTTTGCTCGCGCCTTCTCTGAAGTCCGCCAGGCTGTTGAAAGCCTGCTGGAGGAGAAGGCTCTGGGGCAAGTGCCGAGCTTCTTTGAGTTTCTGACGGCCACTGGTTTCCAATATTTCGCCCAGGCGGAGCCGGCTTCGTGGTGCTGGAAGTGGGCATGGGAGGCCGCCTGGATGCTACCAACGTTACTCAACCTCGCGTGGCGGTGATCACCAATGTGGGGCTTGACCACATGGAATTTCTCGGGTTCTACCCTCGCCGAAATTGGGCGTGAGAAGGCAGGAGTCATCAAACCCGGGAGCGCCCGTAGTGAGCGGATGCGAACCGGGAGAGGCCGCTGAGGTGATCCGGCGGCGCTGCGCGGAGATGGGCGCGGAGTTATTGGAGACGGACACGATCGGCAGGCTTTCCGGGCTGCAAAGCTCGCAGGGGCACTACCTTTTCAATCTCTCCTTCGGCGCGGAAAGCTTCTCCGGCCTCAGTTGTCCGCTGTTAGGAAGGTTTCAGGTGAAAAACGCTGTGGTCGCGGTCGACGGCAGCCTGGCGCCTCGGCCGGGATGGTTTCCGGATCACTCCCAGTGCGATTGTCAAAGGCCTCGAAAGCACTTCGTGGCCGGGGCGGCTGGAGCGGGTGTTGGAACATCCGCTGGTCCTGCTCGATGGGGCGCATAATCCCGCGGCCGCCCGCGTGCTGGCGGAGTTCATCCAGGGAGATCTGGCGGGGCGGCGCCTGCGGCTTGTTTATGCTTCGATGCGCGATAAGGCGATCGGCGAAATCAGCGAGATTCTGTTTCCGCTTGCCGAAGAGGTCTATTTAACGCGTCCCCACCTGCCCCGCGCAGCCACGCCGGAAGAGATCCTCGCGACGGCACGGTTTCGCCCCAAGCGGCTGGTCATCGAAGCCGAGCCTTCCGTGGCTGTGGCGCGGGCCTGCCAGGCAAGCTCCGAAGACGATGTGGTCATCATTATCGGCTCCCTCTACCTGGTGGGGGCCATCAAGAAGGCACTGCTGGACGGTCAGCTTCAGCTCGCGAACCGAGCCGTCCCGCGCCCTGGCGAAGGGCCGGCGTGATACGATCATGGGAACTCCTCCAGCTGTCCCCGTCGGCGCGAACCGCAAAAAGCAGGGCGTTTCGTACTACCTCAGCTATCTGCGCTCACTCCTCTTCACCAATCTGCTGATCTACTTCTACACCGCCGTTTGCGGAACGCTTTCACTAGGCTCCTCATTGTTCGACAGCCAGGGGAGATGGCAGCACGCCTTTGCGCGGCTCTGGTCCTGGTTGATCTTGAGGACCAGCGGCATCAGGACGCGCGTGGAAGGCTTGGAGAACCTGGCCGGCCTAAAGACTGCCATCTATTGCGCGAATCACCAGAGCGCCATGGATATCCCCGTTCTCTTTGTGAATCTGCCCGTACAGTTCCGCTTTGTCGCCAAACGATCGCTGTTCAAGCTGCCTTTCCTGGGCTGGCACTTGACGCGGTCAGGACACATCCCCGTCGACAGAGGACGCCCCAAGGGCGCGAGGATGAGTCTGGACGCGGCCGCAGAGAGGATCCGTGCGGGAAGCTCCGTCGTACTCTTTCCCGAAGGCCATCGGAGCCGCGACGGAAGGATGCTGCCGTTCAGGTCCGGCAGCTTTTACCTCGCCATTCAATCGGGTGTCCCTGTCGTACCAATAACCCTGAATGGGACGCGAGCCGTGCTGAAACCGGACACTTACCACGTGAGGCCTGGCTTGACTGAGATGATCGTTCACCCTCCCATCGCCACGAGTGAGCTCAAGCGCGACGACGTCGACACCCTTGCCGCAAAAGTGCAGGCTCAGATCACCTCCCGCTTTGTACCGTGCGATCTGTAAAGATTTTGGCGAGAACTAATGGACTGCGTCGCAGGCTGGAGGAGAGAGGGTGCGCAGATATTGTCGCCGGCTTGCCTCAGTTTTCTTGCGCCGGCATTTCGGACACACGAGGATGATGTTGGCCACGCGCTGGCCGTCAACGCGCTGTACGTACCACCCGGCGCTAATGGCTTCCTCCGCTGTAGGCAGCTTACGGTCGCAATGCCAGCACCGCCCACGGCCCGTCGAACAGATCGCGTGCAGGGCACCATTAACGTCAAGGTCAGAAGTCTTATTCGCTTTGACCAGCCTCATGCTTACCTCCTGCCGCCCCCATCTCCATAGTGTGACCCTTTTAGAGTCAGGCCGCAATAGGCAACCGCTCCAGGGGCCGGCGTGTCCCGTCATGGCCCCCGCCCCGGGGGGACATCATATAGTAGCCGGGGGCAACGCCCCCGGAATACCCTGCCTACTGCCAACTCGTCCGCTACGAACACCCGCTGGTGGAGCCGCAATTCAGGCACTTATAGCAGGCGCCATTGCGGACCATGATGGCACCGCAATCGGAGCAGGGAGGCGCGTCTTCACTATGGACGACGCCCGCCAGGCCGGCTTGGCCGGTCTCGGAAGAGAGAGCGCCCGTTCCACCCGTTGCCTGGGTGAACTGCGAGGCGAGGCCGGCGGCCTTCTCGACCTCCGAGCCGTTCAGTGAAGCAACGCTGGCGTCTTCGCTCGGCTGCGCGTCCTTGGGCAGGAACTTGTAGGCCATCCAGCGGAAGATGTAATCCATGATGGACTTGGCGTAGCGGACCTCGGGGTTGTTGGTCCAGCCGCTGGGCTCGAAGCGCATGTGGCTGAACTTGTCGCAGAGTACTTTGAGCGGCACGCCGTATTGCAGGGCCAGGGAAACAGCCGTAGCGAAGGAATCCATCAGGCCGGACACGGTAGAGCCCTCTTTGGCCATGGTGATGAAAATCTCTCCCGGCGGGCCGCCGTCGTAAAGGCCCACGGTCAGGTAGCCTTCATGCGCGCCCACGGAGAACTTGTGGGTGATGGCGGCGCGCTCGTCAGGCAACTTGCGGCGATAAGGCCGGCTAGGGGCTGGGGGCTGGGGGCTGGGGGCCAGGGACTGCACACCTCCTGACTCCTGCTTTGCTGACTCCTGCCCTCTTGACGCATTGAGCGGCTGCACGCGTTTGGAGCCATCGCGATAGATGGCGATCGCCTTCAGTCCCAGGCGCCAGCCTTCGGCGTAGACATTTGCGATTTCATCGGCCGTCGCTTCTTCCGGCATATTAACTGTCTTAGAAATAGCGCCCGACAGGAACGGCTGCACGGCCGACATCATGCGCACGTGTCCCATGTAGTGAATGGAGCGTTTGCCGTTGGCCGGTTTCAGAGAGCAATCGAAAACCGGCAAATGCTCCGCTTTGAGGCCCGGCGCGCCCTCGATGGTGCCGTGCTGGTCGATGTAACTCACGATGTCGGAGGATTGCTGGGGAGTGTAGCCGAGTTTCAAGAGCGCCGCGGGAATCACGTTGTTCACAATCTTGATAACACCGCCCCCCACCAGTTTCTTGATCTTCACCAGCGCCAGGTCAGGCTCAACGCCCGTGGTATCGCAATCCATCATGAAGCCGATGGTCCCGGTGGGCGCCAGCACCGTCACCTGGGCGTTGCGGTAGCCGTATTTCATTCCGTTCCCCAGGCAATCGTCCCAGGTCTTCCTGGCGCTTTCCCACAGGTTCCCGGGAACGTTGTGAACGTTGATTTTTCCCAGCGCCTGGCGGTGCATCTCGATCACGCCCAGGAAGGGATCGCGATTGAGCGGATAGCCGGCGCAAGGTCCGAGTTCGGCGGCAATCCGCGAGGACTGGAGATACGCCTCGCCGTGCATCAACGCCGTGATGGCGGCGGCAAAATCGCGCCCCCCGTCCGAATCATAGGGCAAACCGTTGGCCATCAGCAGCGCGCCGAGGTTGGCGTAACCCAGACCCAAGGGGCGAAAGTCGTGAGAATTGACGGCGATCTTCTCCGTGGGATAGCTGGCGTTGTCGACGATGATCTCCTGCGCAGTGATCATCACGTCTACGGCATGACGGAAGGCCTCCACGTCGAATTCGCCCTCCGGGGTGAAGAACTTCATCAGGTTCAGCGACGAGAGGTTGCAGGCGGAGTCGTCGAGGAACATATACTCGCTGCAGGGGTTTGAGGCATTGATGGGGGCCGTGGCCTTGGAGGTGTGCCACTTGTTGATGGTGGTGTGGAACTGCATTCCCGGATCGCCGCATTGCCAGGCCGCATCCGCGATCATCTTCATCAGGGCGCCGGCGCGGTAGGTCTTCGCCGGCTTGCCGGTGGAAACCTCGCGCGTCGTCCATTCCCGATCCTCGACCGCCGCTTTCATGAACTCGTCGCTGACCCGCACGCTGTTGTTGGCGTTCTGGAAGAAGATGGAGCTGTAAGCTTCGCCGTCGATGGCCTTGTCGTAACCGGCGTCCACCAGCGCCCAGGCCTTGCGCTCTTCTTTGGCCTTGCAATTAATGAAGTCAGCAATATCCGGATGGTCTATATTCAGAATTACCATCTTGGCCGCGCGCCGCGTCTTGCCGCCCGATTTGATCACCCCTGCAAACGCGTCATAGCCCCGCATGAACGAAAGGGGACCGGAGGCGATGCCGCCGCCCGAAAGCGGCTCGACGGAGGACCGCAGGGGCGAGAGGTTGGTGCCCGTGCCCGAGCCCCACTTGAAGAGCATCCCTTCCGTCTTGGCCAGGGTCAGAATGCTATCGAGGTTATCTTGAACGGAGTTGATGAAGCAGGCCGAGCACTGAGGGTGACGATAGGCCTCCGTCTCCTTTTTGACGCCGCCCGTGGATGGCTCCCAGTACCAGCCGCTCGCCGGGGAATTCCGGTGGTACTTGTGCCATAGGCCGCAATTGAACCACACGGGTGAATTGAAGGAGGCCTTTTGGCGAACCAGGAGGTGGACCAGTTCGTCGTGGAAGTTGGCGGCGTCCTCCTCGGTGCGAAAATAGCCGTCGTCGACTCCCCATTGTGCGATGGTGTCCGCCACGCGACTGATGAGTTGCCGGGCGCTGGACTCTCGCTCCGGCGTACCCAGCATTCCATGGAAGTATTTCGAGGCCACAATGTTGGTGGCGGTCTGCGACCAGTCGGCAGGCATCTCCACATTGCGCTGCTCGAAGATCGCTTGCCCCTTCTCATTCTGAATGGAGGCGGTCCGCAATTCCCACTCGACCTCGTCAAAGGGGTGAATTCCGGGCTTGGTAAAAAGCCGCCGCATCGTGATGCCGCGCTTGGCGGCATTCTCCTTGGCCGAAGACGTAGCAACTGTTGCCAAAGTGACGGCATCTCTCTCCGCCATGGTGAGCCTCCTCAGGTAGAAGTAACAGCAAATCCCCGAACTGCGGTGAGTCGTAAATCCCGATGGACATCGGGATTGCTTGGCTTCACTGGTTGCGCCCCGCTTCCGAGCGCAACCCCGCAAACATACCACGGGGCGATGGAGGTGTCAAGAGGGAAAACACAATATATGGTGGTTTTTTCATTAGGACACCCAAATATAGTGGCACTCAGCCGATAGACTGACTAAATGTCGTTACTTCAGTAGCTTGGCTTCCGTCGGTCCGACAAGTCGAGAAGTCGAGAGTTGAGAGTCGAGGAGTGACAAGCCGGCGGCATCCTTCCGCTTGACTTCCTGGTTCGGATTCACGACTCCTCAACTCCTCGACTCCTCAACTCCTCGACTCCTCAACTCCTCGACTGTTTGTTTTCATAGACATTCTCGCTTTGTTCCGTTGAATTCAAGCCGAGAAGTCGAGAGTCGAGGGTTGAGGAGTGACAAACCGTCACCATACGACCCGACCTCTTGCATTGGCCCCACAACTCCTCGACTCCTCAACTTCTCGACGGCTCGACCGTTTGTTTTCATAGACATTCTCGCTTTGTTCCGTCGAATTCAAGTCGAGAAGTCGAGAGCTGAGAGTCGAAGAGTGACAAACCGTCACCATACGCCCCGACCTCTTGTTGCATTGGCCCCGCAACTTCTCGACTCCTTGACTTCTCGACGGCTCGACTGTTTGTTTTCATAGACATTCCCGGTTCGTTCGTCAATAAACGCAATTGCTCTTGGGGCATGGGGCTGCAACCCGCAGGATTTCGGACAAATTCGGCCCGGCGATTGACTTGGTGCTTTTGTGGGAATGATTGCGGCTTGCGAGCGCCCGGGGCGCGGAGGGAGACACCCCCCGCCCTGGATCGCCACAGACTATAAGTCTGACACATTACGTTCCCTGCAACCCCAACGGTGAATCATACCATGGTAGCCTATGGTTTGTCAAGAGACAGAAAGTCAGAGTGTCAGAGTCGATACGGGGCACTGACTCTCACTCTGCCAGTGGCTGGCGCATTTTGGGGCTGGTTGGAAGCGGAAAACCGCGGGGGCGGCCATCGTGGCCGCCCCTACGACGGGTTGTCGTGCGCTCCTAATGGCCAGGATCGGTGGCGGTGACGCTGAACGAAACAGTTTTCGACGCATCGGCGTTGCTGACCGCGGTCACGTCGAATGTCGCCGGGGCGGGCACCGAAGGGGGAGCGGTATAAGTGAACGAGCTGCCGGAACCGGATACACTTCCGAAAGCTGCGGCCCCCGGACTGCCGCTCTGGACGCCATTGAGGAGCCAGGTAACCCCAGTGTTGGTCGCGTTGGTCACCGAGACGGTGATCGGCGCCTCCGCGTTGGTGGCCACAGTTTGCGCGGTGGTGGGTTCAGTAAGCGAGATGGTCACATTATCCGGGGTCGAGGGTCCGAACAGGACGAACGTCGGATAGGTGTTGCCGATGTCTGTTGCAATCAGAAAACTGGTGGAGTTGATCGCGATACCAACCGTCTCAGCGGCTGCCGTGGGAGTGCTTTGCGTCATCATGATCCCGTCGGCGCCGAAAGACGCCAGTTGCTTGGTGAACTGATCGGCCAACTCATCGCTGGGATTAACGTTGGCGTTGTCGCCCAAGATAAAGATATTGGGGAAGGTTGTGCTGTTCTGCAAATCGATCAGGTAGTTTTCGGCCCGGCTATTTTGGTTCACAACCTCCGTGGTACCGCCAAAGAATGCTCCGGCCATCGTTGTGGGGGTGTAACCGCCGGTCGGGACAGTCTGAAGGAAGGCCAGCCCGTCTTGTGCGTGAGCGTCCTCGCTCAAGAGGACGGCCTGGGAGTTCGAGATAAGGTAGACGAGCGGCGGGTCCTCACAGTTCGCGCTGCCGACAATGGTCATATGGCCATTCGGCCCGACGGTGTAAGTGCATGTAGCAAAAGCTTTTCCCGTCGCCCCGGCTTCGTCCACATAGGCCTCGATGTTGATCGAGGTGCCGGTGCCATCGGCGTCGAAGTAGCCGAACTCCATCCATCCTCCCGTGCTGCCATCCGCTCCGCTCTCGAACCAGGAGTAGTCGCCAGTGACGCTGCTGGTGCTGAACGAGCCCGCGCCGGTCTGAAGATAAGCTTCGCCGGCAGTAATTATTTCGTTGGAGCCGTAAAACGACGTGCTGAGCAAGAGCGTTTGGTTGGCGGAGACCATATACCCCACGTTTTCGCTCGCCACTCCCGAGACGGTGGTCGATTCGGTGAAGCGTCCATATTCGTCCGGCGCCGTGTAACTGCCCAGTGTGCCGGAAAGGGTAACGTTGCTGAATGAGCCTCCATCGTTGCAGGACTCGTCCAGACCACCGGTATTGCCCGCGCCGCCTGACGTGGCCGTCCTCGTCGATACGCCCGCACACGCAATGCGGGCGCTGTTGGTCGCGTCCCAGCCCGACACCGAGTGCGCGAAACTGCCTGCCGGCCCGGCGCTGAATGCGGCAGGGTTTTGTAGGAGAATCTGGCCGGAAGCAATAAACGCGCTGGGGCCGGCGGGATCAAATTCAATGATTCGCCCCTGAGCCGCCACGCCTGAGGAGAGAGCTCCCACGGTGAAGCGGGTTGTGAAGGTCGTTCCGGAAGCGGTGACGAACGTGGCGCAACCGCGATTGCTCGCCCCCACTGTGTACGAACTGCCGGCGAGCGTAATGGCGGTGAAGGTCTCGGAGGTAGCGCCAGTAGCGTTGATATCGACTTCCCCGTGCGGGATGCCGCCGATTCCGTTGAAGGTCAGAGAGCCGACGACGGCTTGGAAGCCGCTGCCGTTGTACCCAATCAGGCTGACAGCGTACTGTCCAATAAGAACGGACTCATTTCCCGACTCGCAGACGGAAACCGTGTCATAACCTATCGTGACGTTGATCGAGGATGAATTGGCGGTCGCAGACTTCGAATCCGTCACCTGCAAGGTCACCGATGCCGATCCCGTACCACCCACAGGCAGGCCTGATATTACTCCCGTGCTCGAGGCCAGGCTGAGGCCAGGGGGTAGCGCGCCGGTGACACTCCAGGTGTAAGGGGGAGTTCCGCCGCTCGCTTCGGCCTGTGCGGCGTAAGACACTCCCAGGAAGGCTTCCGGCAACGCCGTCGTATTAACGGCCAGCACGGTAGACACCGGAGTGACGGTGAAGTTCACGGCGTTCGATGGGCCTCCGCCCGGCGAGGGATTCGTCACCACCACGGGGTAACTACCCGCGGTGGCCTGGTCGCTCGCGCTGAGCATGATCGTCAACTGCGTCGAGCTTACGAACGTAGCGGTATGCGCCACGCCGTTGTAAGTCACGGTCGAAGTGGAGATAAAGCCTGTCCCCATAAGGCTAAGTGCCTGCGCCGAAGACCCGGCCGGCGCGGAGGAGGGAGAAAGGCTCGCGATGGCCGGTACGGGATTATTCGCAACGCTACTGACCGTGAAGTTCACGGCGTTCGAGGCGCCCCCGCCCGGCGCCGGGTTGGTCACCACCACCGGGTAAGTTCCCGCCGTGGCCTGGTCGGGGGTGCTCAGTATAATCTGCAGTTGCGTCGAGTTCACAAAGGTCGAAATTTGCACTACCCCGTTGTAAGTCACCGTCGAAGTTGAAACGAAGTTCGTCCCATCGATCCTCAGGGGCCGGGCGGATCCACCCGCCGTGGCGGAATTCGGAGAGAGGGTCGAAATCGTAGGCGTGGGATTGTTCACCGTGAAATTCACGGAGTTCGAAGTGCCTCCGCCTGGAGTGGGATTGACCACCACGACGGCGTACGTTCCCGCCGTGGCCAGGTCCGCGGCAGTGAGTTGGATGGTTAATTGGGTGGCGCTTACGAACGTCGCGGCGTGCGCGACCGAGTTGTAGGTCACGGTCGAAAAGGTGCCAAATTTGGTTCCATTGATGGCGAGAGTTTGAGCAGCCGCTCCTGCCGTAGCGGAAGTTGGAGACAGGCTGGTGATGGTGGGGGCCAGGTTGTTTATCCCGAAGTTGACGGAGTTGGAAGCTCCCCCGCCCGGGGAGGGGTTGGTCACCACCACCGCGAAGGTGCCTGCGGTGGCTTGATCACTGGCGCTCAGTTGGATGGTCAACTGCGTCGCGCTGACGTACGCCGCGGTGTGCGCCACCCCGTTGTAAGTCACGGTCGAATTGGAAACAAAGCCCGTCCCATTGACGGTCAGTGTCTGCGCTGCTGCACCGACGCGGGCGGAATTCGGAGACAAGCTCGTGATGGCGGGTATGGGGTTGTTCACCGTGAAATTCACGGAATTCGAAGCTCCCCCGCCGGGAGAGGGATTGGTTACCACGACGGCGTAAGTTCCTGCGGTGGCTTGGTCCGAGGCACTCAGTGGAATCGTCAACTGGGATGAGCTCACAAACGTCGCCGTGTGCGCCACGCCGTTGAAAGTCACCGTCGAACTGGAAAGGAAATTCGACCCGTTAATGGTGACAGTCTGCGCCGCTGCCCCCGTCGTGGCGGAAGAGGGAGACAGGGTAGTGATAGCCGGGACGAGATTGGTCATGATCGTCGAAGCTCCGCCGCAACCCGTCACGAGGATGAGCAAGCCGCAAAGAATCCCGAGAACGTATCCTTCCTGAAGAAGCCGTCGCTTCATAGATACACCTCTCCGCCGAAATTCTGATTGGGTTGAGAAGAGCAGACCCGAATGGCTACCTTCACTGCCTAAACAACTTACACCCAGCGGCAGGAGGTGGCGTGCGTGCGGCCACAGGAAGAATAATCAAGCCCGACTTCCTGTCCGGGGAAGGTGATGTTAGGGCGCTGTCTGCGACAAGTCAAGGCGAAAAGTGAGTAGGGGCGAGGCGGCGCCTCGCCCCTATGGGTGGCACTCTCCGGGTGATGCCGGATTTGACGTAGGGGTAGGGCTTGCCCTACCCGCGTCGGGGCCGGCGGGAATTCGGGGACGGCAAGCCGTCCCCCTACATTGCGAGTCGTTATCGGGGCATTCCTAGCTCTCGGCCTGCTCGAGGATGGCGAAGTCGCCCGGGTTCCACGCCTGCGCTAGGATGTAGAATTTGCCGTTGATTCTCCGCAGCGCCGCGTTGTGGATGTGAACGAATTTCTCGAGTCCCAGGTCTTCCTTCGGCATGATGGTCGAAACCAGTTTTTCATCCTGAAGAATGTAAATCGGAGCGCCTTTCGACTTGTCCGGACCATCCAGGGCGGGAACCACGCTGTAGTGCTGGTCGAGGTAATTGATATCGCAGGGCAACGAGCCGGAAGGCATTTTGAGGGTGGAGAGGTAATGGCCGTAACGGGTAAAACGGTCCACGCGGGAATGGGGCCGGTCGGCGATGTCGAGCCGCGTTTTGCCGGGCGGCAAAGTGATGCCGTGGGCGGTTCCGAACTGGCCCACGCCCTCGCCTTTTCCGCCGAAGGCCAGATCGTTCCACGCGACTTCGAAGTGGTTTTCGCGATTGATCCGCGCCGTCAGGACATAATCGAGATTGCAATATCCGGTGGTGACGTAATACAAGCCGTTCAAGAACTCGACCGCTGTAGGAGCGAAATTCCCTCCGCCCAGAAAATAGTCGCGAATCTCCTGATGCTCGAATTCGACCGCAGCGGTGGGAGCATCGAGGGCGTTTACGAGTTTTCCGTCCAGGGTAGTCGTGAAGATCTTGCCGGCATCATTGGCGGGGAAGGTCAAATACGGGGATCCGTCCGCGTCGTACCATAGGGTCGTGTCGTGAAGGTTGATGTTCCGCATTTGATCCGGAGTGTCAACCAGACCGATCGTCTTCAGGTCGGAACTGACCTGGAGAATCCCGGCTCCGGGAAGGGCGAAGTAAGTCTCCTCTTTGCCTGGGCGGCGGTCGACGGCGAAACCTCCGTGAGCGTTCACCAAGACCTTCCGGGCTTCCGGCGGCAGTCGTTCGGAAGTGTAGAGGACGCGGAACCTCATCTCCCCCTGGCCGCTGATGCCCGGCGCTCGATCCGCATTTGCCCCGGGCGGGGTAGCGGATGAAGACGGCGGCCCTCCTCCCAGATGCGGAACATGCGGGTGCGCATGGTGAGCGCTGAGACTCCGTGCCATACCAGCTGAAGCGAGTAAACCGTAGAGCATGTTTCTTCTCAAGATTCGCATTGGGCTCCTGTCAGGTGGCGTTCGCGTCCTTCAGCCCCAAAGGGGCGAGCAAACACAGCCCAGGCCACCGGCCCATGGGCGTTAACCTAAGCACCCTCTCTGGGTCCCGAAGGGACCCAATTTCATTAGCCGTAGGTGAAACCTACGGAAAGCGCGAAGACCGAGATTTCACCAACCCCGAAGGGGTTGAACGGAGGTACGTTCGACCCCTTCAGGGTCGGCAAGTATCAAAGAGGACCGCCCATAGTCCGTAGGTTTCACCTACGGCTAATGAGATTAATGCCCTTCGGGCATTCACCGTCGGCGGCCGACGCTTAGGTTAACGCCTATGGGTCGTTTGGCCTGGGCTGTGGTAGATCGCCCCTTTGGGGCTCAATCCGTCGTTCCAAAAGTCGCTACCGCGACGCTACGCTCATCCCTTCTCCCTTGCTTTGCACTCGAAGCATGATCGGTGGGGAAGGGTGCTGGGTGGTGGCATTCGATTCGACATTGGCCACCACGTAAATCGGCTGAAGGATCGGCTTCACCCAATCTTCTGCTCGAAGCTTGAAAGTTGCGTCACTCTCATTCTCCGGCACCAGAATCCCGTTCAGGCCCAGGTTTACAACTCGGACGCCGGGAGGCAGGTTCACAACGTCGCACGGTACTCGCCCCTTGAATCCGTTTTTTCGCACCACGTGCAGAGATACGTTCACCTCTTTATCCGGCGCGATTGCAACTTGCACTGGATCCGCCCGCACTTCAACGTCCGGAGGGGGAATTATCGACGCCACTTGCAGAACCTTCTCCGCATTCGCCTCGCGCGTAATGACCCGGCCGTTCACGGTGGCGTGCCCCACAATTTCAAAGTGAGCCGGCGGGGAGCCTGGACGCGAGTCCGGCGCAGCACTCAAGACGACCACGGCTGAATCCTCTCCCGCAGCGATCTCCGCCTTGCTCGCCGTGAGGCCCTGGGGCAGGCCTTTGACTTCGACTTCGATCGGGCCTTCGTAACCCTGTAACCGGTTGACGGAGACGGTCATCGGCGTCGATCCGCCCAGGGGGACGTTGGGGTTGTCAGGATCGGCCACGAGAGTGAAGTCGGGCGCAGCTTCGCGGATCGTCAACCGATACGCAAATCCGGGGCCGCCCTGGTTGCGGACGTCCTTGAGGTGAACAAGATAGTCCCCATCCGCGGGCGCCTCGAAATCCAAGCGCGAATCGGCGCCGTAACCGGGCCCGCCGTCGTCGTTTCGCTCGGTGAGATGAAACACAGGGAGGCCGTTCGCCGGGAACTCAGCGTCCGCGGGGAGGATTTGCGCCTTGTAGACCGTTGTATTCAACGGGCGCAAACTTGGAGAAGTACCCAGCCACGTGAACCGCTGTCCTTCAAACCCCTTCAGAATAACGTCGGCGTCCGGTTGGTCGGAGACGTACGCAATCTGGTCTAACTCATCGCCGACCATGAGGTAATCGTTCTCGTGGAAACCGGCGGTAGAAACCAGCCTTATTCCTTCGCTTCGCGAATCCCGGTCCGTCAGCGTGGTTTGCGTCTGGTAAAGGCAACGAACCGTGGCGCGCGGCACGTCGTTGCCCCGCGAGTCGAGCACTTCGACAACGGAATCGAGAGGCGAACCAAGCCGGGCGGCCGCCACCTCGATCAAAAGACGCTGGCCCTTACCGGCGTGGATGCGAAAGTAATCGTCGTCGGCGTGCTTTGCGGTGCTCGGGTTATCGATGTGACCATTGATGGTGACGGGAATGGAAACTGCCTCGGCTTCGGACGGCGTGTCGTTGGGCTCCTTCTCGAAAACCTCTGGAACATCACCCACGCCAACGCGGGGCTTATTCAAGAGCGGATCGGAGGACGTCGCAACCACCAGAGGAAGAGTCGTCCAACCATCGACGTGCGCGGGCGGCCGGACTTCGACTTGCTTCACGCCGCCTAGGTTGACCCCCTCGATGGACACTGCCGCAGTCTTGCCCGCGGGGATGCCAAGGGGGAACCAGCCGGTGACGTACGGGAGAGGACCCGCATTGAGCCTGTAGAAATAATCCCAGCCGCCTTTTTCCTCGCGATCAGAAATCGAGATCGTGTATTTGCCTTCCTTCGGCAGCTTGGCAACCAATAGCGCATCGGGCTCGCGCAGATATTCCCCAACGCGCGCAATCTGCTGCCCGGAAGCATCGCGCAGGACCAACTGCGATTCGAGTTGCGAGTCCAACCGTGACGCCACAACTTGGAACACCATCTCCTGGCCCGCTTTGCCCTCAAAGCTGTAGCTGTTCTCTTCGCCGACTGTGGAAACTGCGCCAACGATAGTAGCCGGCAGCTCGATTTGCTGCGGGCCGGAAGAATTGCGCTGCTGCTGCACTTCTTTCAGCGATCCCACAGCTAGCGGCAGCATGTTCGAAGTACCGTTCGGCGTCTCGATGCGGAACCAATGGATGCCCGGCTCGACCTCATTGGAAACCGTGAGTTCCACTTGGGCTTCGGACTTTATCCCCAGGGGCACCGAGGCTACCAGGTCAACGCCCGCCCGCGCCGCTTTGATCTCTTCATGAATCGCCGTAACGTTGAGTATCTTCGCCGTGAAACCGGGAGCATCAAAGAGCACGGCGCGCGCCGCAGTGAACCCTCGGCCTTCGAGCTTGAAAGTGGTCGTCGTGCCACGCTCCATTCCCGCCGGCGAGATGCGCGAAAGAGTGGGCGGGATGATGGGTTCGTCGGCGAACAGCAGCCCGCCGCCTAGAAGCGTCACCGCGATTAATGTCACTTTCAGACCACTTGTTTGCATGACTGAACTCCGAAGTGCCCGGCAACGTACATCTGAGATTGGAAATTTCAGATTTCAGACCCGCTGCAACTGCCTTCTGCCGACTGCCGACCTGCCGACTGCCGACCTGCCCACTGCCGATCTGCCTACCTGCCGATCTGCCTACTGCCTTCCGCCATCAGCGGGCCCAGCCTGGGCTTGTACGATCTCGCGTCGTAGAGGCTCAAGGTTCCGTCATATCGTCCTGCCGCCAGCCACTTGCCATCCGGACTGATGGCCAACGCATCCACCCAATCAGGTTGGCCAGGGAGTACTCCGACCGGGTCGAGGGTTGCCGCGTCGCGGAAACGGATGGAGCCGTCAGAGGAACTCGTGATCAGGGTTTTCCCCTCAGGCGACCAGACGATCTGGAGGATGCTGTCTTCGTCGGCGATGAGCGATTGCACCAGGCTGCCTTCCTTCTCACTGATCTTCCACACATGAATGGAGTCATCGTAGCCGGCGCCTGCCAGGTACTCCCCGGAGGGCGAAAACGCAATGCCGGTAATTCCATCCAGCGCATCGTTCAACGTATACAGTCGTTCACCGGACGCCACATTCCAGATCTTAACGGAGCGATCCTGCGAGCCCGATGCCAGAAGTTTTCCGTCCGGACTGAATGCCACGGCGAACACGGCATCAATGTGGTCGAGCAGTGTCTTCAGGTCCTTTCCGGTTTGGGCGTCCCAAATGTGGATGGATTTATCATAGCTGCCCGAAGCCACCAGCTTTCCATCGGGGCTGACCGCAACCGAGTAGATGCAGTCCGCGTGGCCGCGCATCGTCCGCAGGAGCGCGCCGGTAGCGACATCCCACACTTTGATTTCGCCCCACTGCTGTGGCGGACCTCCGCCGGCCAGCAGTTGCTTGCCGTCGGGACTGAAGACAATCGACCTCACGTAGTCCGCGTGACCCTCGAGCGTGCGGATGACTTTGCCGGTGGAGGCATCCATCAGCCGAACTTCTTTATAACCGCCAACAGCAAGAATGCGTCCGTCGGGCGAGAACTTCAGGGACACGACGGGAGAAACCGCCGGAGCTTTCGGCTTGATATCGGGGATGGTCACGGGCGCGAGCGTCCGGGCTGCTTCGCCCGCGGCGGGACCCTTGGCCCCAGCCTCAATCCAAGCCTTTAGAGCGGCAATGTCCGTCGCTGGAAGCGGGTCGGCCCCAAACGGCATGCGAGGTTGAACTTTCCCCTCGACCATCTGAACGAGCCTGGCTCTGCTCGCTCTTGCCCGGAACAATCGCGGGCCCGTCTTTGCCGCCCTTCATCAGCAGGTCGTAGCTCTCCATAACAAATCCGCCCATCTTAGCGGCGCTGGAGTGGCAGGCCAGGCAGTTTTTCTGAAGAATCGGCGCGATGTCGCTGCTGAAGGTCGGCGTTGAAGCCGCGCGGGCTGTTTGTGATGGGAATGCAAGCGCAACCGAAAGCCACACAGAAGCAAGCGCGACACCGCAGCATGCGATTAGTGGCGACGACCACTTTAGGTTGTGCAGATTATTTAACATTCGGAAAATGTCGTCGCGCTGTAGGGGCGGCCCTTGTGGCCGCCCCTACGGCGCAGCCTTAATGGTTAAAAACAAACTCCTCGCTCGTCAGCAGTGCCCAGTCCATGTCGGCCAGTGCGGCCCGCCGCGAGTCGGAGACTCCTTGCACCTTCGTGCTCTCAGCTTCACGAAGCGCACTCAGTAGCGCGTCGCGCTCCGCCTCGGCCGGGTAGCGGCTGAGCGATGCCAGGTAAAGGTAATTCACGATCGCATCATCGGAAAAACCCAGTTTCATGAGCATATCGATCGAATTCCCGGCGTCGCGCAGCTTGTAGTTCAAAGTATCGCCGTTGATGATGTGCAAGGCCTGGGTGACGGTCGGAACTGAAGTGCGTTCGCTCTCTCGGGTCTGCTGGCGCGCCGGGCGGCCGAAGGCGGTGAGGAAGTAAGACCGCACCGCCGCGTCCGGCAACTGCAAAGCCCGAGTCCCGGGCGGATAGCTTTCGAACTTTTCCGGTTCCTGGGTCACCTGCGAGTAGGCATCCAGCAGAACTTCCGCGGGAAGCCTGCGAATCAAGTAGTGCGAGTAATACTGCTGGTCCTGCGCATTCTGATCGTTCGGGCGCGAGGAGGCCTGATAGGTTGCGGACTCCAGGATGGTGTCCATGAGATAGTCAATATCATAGCTGTGTTTAATGAAGTCCTTAACCATCGCATCGAGCAGCTCGGCGTTGCTGGCCGGATTCGTATCCCGCATATCGTCCGCCGGTTCCACCAGGCCGCGGCCCATCAGGCTTCGCCACACGCGGTTCACAATCGCCCGCGCAAAAAAAGGATTCTCCGGCGAAGTCAGCCATTTGGCGAAATCGAGGCGCGGGTCTTGGGGCGAATTTACAGGCAAAGCGGCGGCGGCCAGCGGCTTGGGCGGAAGCGGCTTCGTGTACCGGTCGTCGGTAAACTGTCCCCAGGGATTCGAGTAGACCGTCACGTCCTCGAAGACGGGGCCAACGCCGACCCGCGAGATGGTGCGGCCGGAAGTCTTCAGCCGCACTCGCGCGAAGAGGTTGGCCATGCCGTAGTAGTCCTTCTGCGTCCACTTCGCCAGCGGGTGATTGTGGCAATGGGCGCAGGTGATCGTAATGCCGAGGAACGCCTGGGCCATATTCTCCGAGATATCAAGCGGGTCGCGGTGGATGGCCCAGTAGTTCGCCGCGCCGTTCTCACGCGCATTGCCCGTCGCCGTGACGATTTCGTTGACGAACTGATTCCAAGGCTTGTCGGCGGCCACGCTTTCGCGAATCCAGTTGTAATAGCTCCACATCCCTTCGTCCGAGAGATGATTGCTCGACACCAGCAGCAGGTCAGACCACTTGTATGCCCAGTAGTCGACGAACTCCGGCCGCTGCATTAACTGCTTGATCAACAGATTGCGCTTGTCGGGCGCAGTATCTTTCAGGAACCGCTCGACGTCAGCCGGCGCAGGAAGAATGCCTGCCGCATCCAGGTACACCCGCCGGATGAACTCGGCGTCGCCGGCGGGCGGAGACGGGGGAATATGGAGCACCTGGAGGTGCTTCAAAATGTAGTCGTCGATGTAATTGTGCCGCGGCGCATTCTTATAAACATCGGCGCTGATGTTGTAGGCGTAGGGAATACGCAGGCGCGCGAAGGTGACGTGACTCTGGTACCAGACAGTGACCGGGGCCTCGCCGTAGCCGTGCATCTTGACGTGCCCATCCTGATCCACCGCCGCCACACCTTCGTCTCCGCTGTCAAATTTCGCCCAACGCGTGACGTCCTCGCGGTGGCCATCGGTGAAAACAGCGGTGACAACGAGTTGCTGCTCCGCCTCAGGCTGAAGCGAAGCCTCGCTGGGCAACACTTCGATGCTTGCCACACGCGGGTCGGACTCCTGCGGTTTGGGCATGCCGTCCGCGATCCAGCCGGAAATGACCTGATACTCCGTCGAGCCCACCGCGAAGCGCTTGCCGCCGCCGTGCGGAATGGTCAGCGTGGGCTTCAGAAGAATCAGGCTCCTGGCGGGCTCGATCCGCTCAGTGCGGCGCGCCAGAGCCTGGTGGGTCAGCGTGTAGTAATCCGTTTCCGGGTCGTATCCACGGAGAGTAAGCTTGAACCCGTTCTTCCCTGCCGCGGCCCCGTGGCACGCGCCTTGGTTGCATCCCACTTTGGTCATGACCGGGATAACATCATTGCGGAAGCTCCACTCGAACGGCGCGGAGAACTTTGAAACCTCCACGGCCGCGGCGTCACGCTGTCCGCGGAAGCTGGCTGTAAGGGTGGTCCGCCCATCGGACTGCGGCCAAACCAGTCCTTCCTGATCCACGCGAGCGATCGCAGGATCAGCGGAAGTAATCTGAGCGTCAGCCGTCACGTCTTCCTGGTGGCCATCCACGAAAGTCGCCTCGACGACCACGCGCTGCGTATAGCTAGGGCCACTGAGGGAGATCGAGGTTGGCAGGACTTGCAGTTTGCTGACGTCGACGCCCTTGAACGTTGTGTGCGCAGCGACCGGCCGCACGGCAGTTGTGGGCTCCTTCGAGGGGCCGCTCATGTCCGTTTGGTGGTAGGGCTGGTCGGTTGGTTGACGTGTTTGCGACCGAAATATAGTACTGCTCGCAACGCCCAGGAAGGCCAAAAGAACGGAAGAAATGATGCGAACCTTACACATGCTGTTTATCTTCTCCGTGTCCTCTGTGACCCGGAAAAAGCCCAACACAAAGAACACTGAGATCCTCCGTGTTCTCTGTGTTAAGCCGTTGAAGTCATAGAGGACACGGAGATATCAGCCCCTACGTCAGCAATTCCGTAATCGGATCGAAGCCGTGATCGACAACCCGGACCTCGCGCCCCTGGGGTGTCTTCATGATGAAGTCGAGGGGTATGCCCAGGGCCGTGTAAACCGTAGCCGCGACGTGGGATGGCATGACGGCGCGGTCCTTGGGCGCGGCTCCGATCGTGTCCGAGGAGCCCACAATCTGGCCGCCCTTGATGCCTCCGCCTGCAAGCACGACGGTCCAACATTGCGGCCAATGGTCACGTCCTCCCGCCGGATTGATGCGCGGCGTGCGGCCGAACTCCCCGGTCGACAAGACCAGCGTGGCATCGAGCAGCCCCCGGTCGCTCAAGTCCTCCAGCAAAGAGCTGTAGGCATTGTCAAACATCGGGCCTATTTGATCGCGGTAGCAACTGATCGGGCTAAAAGGCGCCGAACCGTGAATGTCCCAGGTGATTTCATTGAAGACGGTTTCGAACATGTTCACGGTCACGAAGCGGACGCCGCGCTCCACGAGCCGGCGTGCCAACAGGCAGCCCTGGCCAAAGCGGTTCATGCCGTAACGCTTGCGAACCTCCTCGGGCTCCTTGGCCAGGTCGAAGGCTTCCCTCGCCGTGGCCGAGGTCATGAGCGTGTACGCTTGATGGAAAGTCGAATCCATCAGCTTTGCATCCTGATCGCTCTTCTCGAAGTAGCTCACCGATTGGTCGATCACCTGGCGCCAATCGCGGCGGCGGTCGACACGCACGGCGGAGATGTAATCCGGCGGAAGCATGTCCGGTACTTTGAAGTTCGGGTCGGAAGGATCGGCGTTGAGAACAAATGGGTCGTAGGCCTTGCCGAGGAAACCGGCTGTGTCGCCGTGCGGCAGATTGCCTCCCAACGCGCCGATGGTGACTGGAATCAACACATTGGGCGGCATGTCGCCCTTGGGCCCCTTCTCCAGCCGCAACACGCAACCATAATTGGGGGATTCCAGGCCACCTTGGAACAGCCGACCCGTCTGCATCATCTGGCAGCCGGTGTCGTGCACAGCCGCGGCGGTGTGATAAACGGACCGCAGCAGGGCGAATTTGTCAGCATGCTTGGCCATGCGCGGGAATATCTCAGAGATCTCAATGCCCGGCACGTTGGTCTTGATCGGCTTGTAGGGGCCGCGGATTTCGGCGGGGGCCTCGGGCTTCATGTCCCAGGTGTCAATCTGGCTGGGCCCACCGACCAGCATAAGCTGGATGCAGTTAATGTCCTTGTCGGATTTCACGGCGCCACGAGCCTTCAGGCTGAAGAACTCGGGCATGGTTAATCCCAGGAAGGCTATCGTGCCGGCGTGAAGGAAGTCACGGCGGGTAACACCGTCGCAGAAGTGAACCTTTTTGTCAGCATCGAGCCTAAACATAGACACAGCTCCCGGAAGCTGTCGAAATGGAAGGCGCAGCCCTGCACCTTTGCGTATTGTATGGTAATGCTTTGACGCCTGTCAATCGAAAGGACCGGGTGGCGGGCCGCGACGCCCTAGCTACCGCTAAGCCTGAATTGACACCCCTTGTCTTTGCAGCTATGCTGAGCCATGGCTCGCTCGCGCGCATCTAATCCAACAGCGGCCTGCCGCGCTTTGAGAGCGCTTTTCCGAATATTCGGCCAGCCTCCACACTAATTGTCCTAAAAGGGGGATCATGCGGCGGGGCGAGGAGTCAAAAGGTCTATGAGATTGCTTTCGACGAACGCGAGGGATTGGTTGCGCAACCTGCCCCGCCTGATCGTGCTGCCGATTCTCCAGGCGCCGGAAGAGGCGTTGATGGGGGGCCAGGCAGTCATTGAGGGAGTCATGATGCGCTCCCCGCACAGCTATGCAGTTGCGGTGCGTCAGCCCGGCGGCACGATCGCAGTGTCCAAGGACTACCTGGAAAAGCCGTCTGAAAAGCATCCTTGGCTGAAATACCCGCTCCTGCGGGGGCTGGGGGTCCTGGGTCAGGCGATGGTGCTCGGCATCCGGGCGTTGCGTTATTCCGCTGAACAAGCGATGGATGAACCGGGGAAACCCGCCCAAACCGTCAAGAAGCCCGAGCTGAGCAACTGGATTCTGACAGCGAATCTGGCATTGTCGTTGGGGTTCTTTGTTTTTTTCTACAAGTATGTGCCACTTTCGCTGGCCACGATGATCAGCCGGCGCTACCCCGCGGCGGGCAACCTGCTGATATTCAACTTCCTGGACGGAATAATTCGCATCGTCTTGTTCCTGGGCTTCCTCTTTTTCATTTCGCAATGGAAGGAAATCCGGCGAATTTTTGAATACCACGGGGCCGAGCACAAGGTGGTGTGGGCGTTCGAAAAGCGGGGCGCAATTGACGTCGAGACGGCGCGCGGCTGCACGCGCTTCCACCCCCGCTGTGGAACTAGCTTTCTGCTGGTGGTGATGGCCATCGCCATGGTGTTTTATATGTTCCTGCCCTTCCGCTCCTTTGGTATGCGGTTCGTGGGACGCCTGGCGCTGCTGCCGGTGATTGCGGGCGTCTCCTACGAATTCATCCGCTATGCGGCAAAATCACAAGGGAAGCTGTGGCGTTGGGCGGCGCAGCCGGGACTCTGGTTGCAACGGGTCACCACACGCGAGCCGGACGATAGCCAACTCGAGACCGCGATCAAGGCCATCGACACCGCGATGGAACTGGAGAAAGCGCGCGGAGGGGAGTTAGTGGTCGGGTAGGCAGTGGGCCGGCAGAGGCACAAGTGGGCACTGCCGACCCGCTCTGGCGGCTACCTGCCCACCTGCCGATCTGGCCACTGCCTCGTCTTTTGGTGAACAATGCACTTTCTAGATAAGCTTGCAGAAATCGAAAGAAAATACGACGCAGCTGACGGCGCAACTCGGCGACCCCGTAGTGTTGGCGGATCAATCCCTGTATCAGAAGACCGCCAAGGCGCACTCGGAGCTCAGGGAAGTCGTCGAGAAGTACCGCGAGTGGAAGGGCATCCGCAAGGGGCTGGAAGAAACCAAATCGCTGCTCGAGGAAGCCTCCGCCGACCTCGAAATGAAAGCGCTGGCGCACGAAGAACTCAGCGACCTGGAGAAGCGGCGGGCGGAGGTGGAAGAACAACTCAAGTTCCTGCTGCTTCCCAAAGATCCAAACGACGAGAAGAACGTGGTCCTCGAGATCCGGGCCGGCACCGGCGGGGACGAGGCATCTCTGTTTGCGCAGGAAATCTTCCGCATGTACAACCGCTATGCCGAAACGCAAGGCTGGCGGGTGGAAGTGCTCTCCACCAGCCTCTCGGGCATCGGCGGCATCAAAGAGGTCATCGCCCTGATCGAAGGCCAGAAGGTTTACAGCAAGCTCAAGTATGAGAGCGGTGTGCACCGCGTGCAGCGTGTGCCGGCCACCGAGCAGCAGGGCCGTATCCACACCTCGGCCATAACCGTAGCCGTGCTCCCGGAAGCCGATGAAGTCGAAATTGAGATTGACCCCAAAGACATCCGCATCGATACGTTCTGCTCCTCCGGGCCGGGCGGCCAATCGGTGAACACCACTTATTCGGCGGTCCGCCTCACTCACCTGCCCACGGGAATGGTGGTCTCCTGCCAGGACGAGAAATCGCAGATCAAGAATCGCGCCAAGGGACTTCGCGTGCTGCGCTCGCGTCTCTATGAGATGAAACTCCAGGAGCAGCAGAAACAGATCACAGAAGAGCGCCGCTCCATGGTCGGCACGGGAGACCGAAGCGAGAAGATCCGGACTTACAACTTCCCCCAGAATCGCCTGACCGATCACCGCATCGGACTTACCATTCATCAGCTCGACCGAGTGATGGATGGAAAGATCGAAGACGTCATCGAGGCGCTGATCGCATACTTTCAGTCGGAGAAGTTGAAACAGCCGCCGGAGGCAGCGTGAAAGGCGATCATCAGTAGTCAGCTGTCAGTCCTCAGTTTTCAGTTCTTGACTGAGAACTGAGAACTGAAAACTGATATCTTCCTTTCTCCCATGCAGCTTCGCACTGCGCTTAAAACCGGCCTCGAGTCCCTCCTTCAAAACCAGGTTCCTTCCGCGCAACTCGCCGCCGAACTGCTGTTGATGTACGTTCTCAATTGCGACCGCGCTTTTCTCCACTCGAACGCCGGCATAGAACTGCCCGTGGAGAAAGCCCAAGGCTACTTCGAGCTGATTGACGAGCGATGTACCGGCAAGCCGACGCAATACATCACCGGCCATCAGGAATTCTGGGGGCTCGATTTCGAGGTCAATCCGGACGTCCTGATTCCCCGGCCTGAAACCGAACACGCGGTAGAACAAGTGCTGGAACTGGCTCGCCGCAGCGGATGGCCAAAGGACGCACGGCTGCGCATCGCAGACGTAGGGACCGGCTCCGGGTGCATCGCCCTGGCGCTGGCTTCTGAGTTGCCTCGCGCCATCCTCTTCGGCGCCGACATCTCCAGGCTGGCGCTCGTGGTGGCCTCGCGAAACGCCGTTCGCCTGCGTATGCCGGAGCGCGTCAAATTCCTCGAGAGTGATCTTCTGGGTCGCCTTCTTGATAAAGATTTCGTTGGCGCCTTTGATATTGTGGTTGCAAATCCGCCTTACGTGGGCGAGAGCGATCTCGACAGGGTGCAGCGGGAGGTGCGGGAATTCGAACCCCGCATCGCTTGGGGAAACCTCGAGCGCGGCGACGAAATCTATGCCCGGCTCTTCCCGCAGGCTTTGGCGGTGCTTAAACCCAGCGGCTTCGTAGTGGTCGAGATTGGCTACAATATGCGCGACCAGGTACTCACCCTGCTGGGCCCGGGCTGGACGGACATTGAAGTCATGCCGGATCTGGCGGGGATCCCGCGAGTGGTGAGCGCACGAAAGAAACAGTCAGATGCCCGGTGAACAGTGCTGCCGATGGGACCACGGGTTTGGAAGATTGTTGAACCTTTCACCGCTGAGACGCAGAGAATAGACCTTGACTTGCGCTCCTCCGCGCCTCTGTGCCTCTGCGGTGTGACTGAGCGATGATCAATCAAATCTTGCATGTCGACATGGATGCTTTCTTCGTTTCGGTGGAGGAACTTGAGGATCCTTCACTGAAAGGCAAAGCCGTAATTGTGGGCGCGGATCCCGACGGGCGTGGCGTGGTGGCCGCGGCCAGCTATGAAGCGCGCAAGTTCGGCGTGCACTCCGCCATGCCGATTCGACAGGCGAAGCAGCTCTGCCCGCACGCCATTTTTCTTCGGGGCCACCATGAAAAGTACGGCGACTATTCACACAGACTCTGCAAAATCTTCGGCGAATTCACTCCGGTCGTGGAGATGATGTCCATTGATGAAGCCTACCTCAACCTCACAGGCTGCGAGCGTCTGCACGGCTCGGCATTTCGAGCGGCGGATAAGCTGATTCGCACCGTCAAGGAGCGCACCGGCCTTAACTGCTCGATTGGCCTCTCCACTTCTCACCTGGTTTCCAAGATCGCCTCTGACCAGGCCAAACCGCACGGGCTGCTTTACGTCCTGCCGGGCTGCGAGGCGGCATTTCTGGCTCCGCTCCCAATTCGCCGCATGCCGGGGATTGGAAAAGTGACGGAGCCGGAACTGCGCTCCTTTGGCATCGCCACCATCGGCGACCTCCGCCAAATGGGGGAAGAGAAGCTGGTAACGAAGTTCGGCAAATTCGGCGAATGGCTTTATACCAAGTCGTGCGGACGGGATATCGAAGCTTACGGCTATTCCGAGGTGCCCAAATCGATCAGCCACGAAACCACTTTTGACCGTGACATCGACGACCTCGAGGAACTGGAGCGCACGCTTTCTTACCTGGCCCAACTTGTGGCCCGCCGTTTGCGCGATCACGGCCTGTACTCGCACACGCTGGGATTGAAGCTTCGCTATGCGCCCTTCAATACCCTCACCCGCGACGTCACCGTCGACGAACCGACTAATCTCGACTCGGTCATTTTCGAAAACGTGTTGCGTCTCTTTGAAGCCGCATACGATCCGAAGAAGAAAGTCCGGCTGGTGGGCGTGCGCGCGTCGAACCTCGATCGCAGCGTGTTTCAACGAAATCTGCTGGAAGCTCCGCAGCACGAGAAACTTGGCAAGATTCTCGAGGCCGCAGATAAGTTGCGCGAAAGGTTTGGCTTCGAAGCAGTACAGTTGGCGCGCTCGCTCGAACCCGGCAAACCCTCGAAACCGCGCAAGCGCCGGGAATTCCTGGGGAGGGAGGGTGAATAAGAGTGAAAATAGCCTACCTCGACATCGAAACGAACTACGTGGGAACCTACACCGACCAGCGTCTTTTCCGGGATTGCAAGAACCACAAGATCACGGTGATCGGGGTGAGGGTCGTGGAGGGCGAGAAAGACGCCTTTATCCAACTCATTGGAGAGGAAGCCACTCGTGAGATGCTGATGGGAGTGCTCGCCGGGGTGGAGCGGCTTGTCACTTACAACGGGCGGTCGATTCCCGACGAGGTGAAGGGTTACTGGGGGTTCGACTTCCCGGTGATTGCAGCTCAACTCGGCGTGGTGCTGGACGAGACGTTCACGCACATCGACCTCTGCCCGGAATGCTGGAAGGCGGGCCTGTGGGGTGGTCAGAAGGCCATTGAGGGGATGCTGGGCCTAAAACGCGAGCTTCCCGGCAAGGACGGAAAATGGGCCGCCAACGTCTGGAAAAGCTATGAGGCTACCCGCGACGAACGTCTCCTTCAGGACCTGCTGACCTACAACCGGGAAGACGTCTTCATGCTGCGCAGGATCGAAGAGGCCCTGGAGGCGCGAAGTTCGGGCGCTTCGCAACCTTGAATTCAAGTGCCTGGCAGACTGCGGAAAGTCGCCTGGACGTTGTCATTCTGAGCGCAGCGAAGAATCTCGGCACTTGAAATTTCAATGAACTGCGGAGATGCTTCGCTGCCTTCGGCTCCTCAGGATGACTGGGAGGAGGGTTCTTCCGCAGCCTACAAGGCAAGACAACGAACAATCTGTTTTGGTTTTGCTGTGAACCACGGCATAATGAACGGGATTCTTTGGGGAGGACTCTTAATCCATGCTCTCACGAACCCTGTTTTTAGTAACGTTGATCACTGCCTTGCTAACGGCCCCGAGCGTGGCCTGCGGGGATGAAATCTCTGTCCAAGGCGCACCGGCTGACACTGGCTTCAACATCGGCTCGGTGGCGACCATCCGTGCCTCGGTGAAAGGCCTGGGGGGCGATCCGAGTCGTTACAGTGCGTTTGCGGAAATTCAATACGCGGGGACAACGTCCACCACCAGCGTCCAGATGGACCGCGTGGCAGGCTCGAAGCCGGGAGAGGCTGGGTATGAAATCGGCTGGCCGATTCCCGCTCAAGCGCCCACGGGACTGTACACGGTTGCCGTGCGCGTCGAGGATCGCTCCGCCCGCCGCACGGTCGCGCTGCAGTCGCTGCGGCCCTTTGTGGCGTACAAGAAGCTTGTTCAGATTTCGCGTTTAAGCCTGGACAAGACTTTCTACACGATTGGCGAGCCGCTCGAATGCGGGTTGACTCTGGAAAACCTAACTGACGCTGACCTCAACAACCTCACCGTCGAGTTCTCAAATTCGAATTACCCCTGGATTGCTCTCTACTCGGCGGACGCCGCCGGCAATCCAGACCTGGCGTTGAAAGTCATGCGAGACCACTTGAAGCTGCCGGCACGCGGGACGGCGACCATTCCCATGATGAAGGCGGGGGTTGCAACTTTCTTGCAAGGCAAGCAGAAGGAAGTGATGGGGTCCGGCCTCCCGGAGCGGCACGATAAGACGCCGCCGCCGGAAGTGGATGACTACACCGTGGCCGTCTGGAACGCTGATCACACCGTCCTGTACGACATGAAGTTCTCAGACTACGCGATCGTGCGGCCCTGGGACCAGGAACTTCCCATTCCTTACAGCAGGGACTTCACGCATCCCTACAACTCCGATATTGACTTTGAAAAGTATCGCCAGTTTTATGCTCCTGGTCAGCTCTCGCCCTTTATCACCGTGAACCACTCGCGAACGCTCTACCGGCCCGGCGATCAGGTCAGAATCGTATGTACGCTGAAGAATGCAGGGGAGGAATCTTGGAAGGGCGCGGAGTTTCAGGCAGCGTTCTTGGATCCCGCGGGGAACGCCGTGCGGAAGGCGGCGCTGCGCTCGGGAATCAATCTTGCCCCAGGACAAACCCTCGCTGTTGACTCAGATGCCTGGGCGGTTCCGGCCAGTCAACCTCCCGGCACTTATCGCGTAAGGCTGGAATTGACAGGCGATGGCGGCAGAATACTGGCGGGAACTGCGACCGAAATCGCGATCAACACGCTGCCCTCCTCGCTGATGATTATTAACCCTCATGAGGACGACGAAGCCGCCTACGGCGGGCTCATCCACGCTGCCGTGGAAGCGGGCATTCCGGTGCGGGCGGTGATCCTGACGGGCGGCGACGTGGGCGAGTGCGAGCGCTACTACAACAAGCCCTGCGGGCCAAACGAAGCGCGCGGATTTGGCATGGTGCGCATGGAGGAGAGCCGCGAAGCTTATGAACATCTCGGCCTGAGCCGCGACAAAGTCGATATCCTGGGCTTGCCCGATGGCGGCTCGGGAGCGATCTGGTCGCAGCACATCGAGGTCTCCAACCCGTTCTTATCGGTTTACCTTGCGGTCGACCACTCGCCGTACGAGCACGTGCTGAAGCCAAATCTGCCTTACGCGCGTGACGCCGTCATCAGCACGCTCCAGCAGCTCATTACGGAGTTTCATCCCGCCATGATTGTGCTTCCCCATCCCGACGAGCGCCACGTGGATCACCGCACTACGAACTGGTTCGCCATCAAGGCCTGCCAGGGCTTGCTGCGTGAACATAGAATTGATCCGCAAACCATCATTTGGGGGGATAAAGCGTATGGCGCCGGCGGATTCAAGCCTGCGCCCTATAAATACGAGAAGGTCGTTGTCTACCTGACCGGCGAAGCCGCGGCGCTTAAGCAGGAGATGGGCTGGCTTTACCAATCGCAGGACGGAAACCTGGACGAAGGAATGAAGAAGACCTTTTCAGAACTTCCTCGCCAGGAAGAGCACGTGCGCATCGTGGATTGGCGGGAACACGAAGGGTGGAACGAGTAGGGGCTAGGAGAGCCAAAGTACAGTTCAAATGGCAAAAGGCAAATGGCAAATTTCAAATGGTTTTTGAATTTGCCATTTGAAATCTGAACTTCTTTTCCCTAGCCCCCAGCTCCCAACCCCCAGTTCCTCGACCCTGGCATCCTCGGGTAGGTGACGGGCATCTAATTGCTGAGTTTTTGACTCGAAAGGAAATGAGTGTGAGGTGACCTGTGAGAAGAAATATCCTCCCAGCCGTAACCACGGTTCTCTTGAGCGCTGCCATGCTGACGGGCGCAAGTGTCCAGCGTTGGATTCACATTCGCGTGGAGAGTGCGAAAGGGACAAGCGGGGACGTGAGCTTCAACGTGCCGATTGAGATGGCGTCAGCAGTACTGCCTGCGATCCCGTCCGATCATGAACACCATGGGAAATTCAATATTCAGGCCTCGGTAAATGGCGCCGACTTGCGAGCCCTCCTGGACTCGGTCCGGAACTCGCCTGACAATGTTTTTATTACCATGGAGCGGCACGATGCCGAAGTGAGCGTGGCGAAGTCCGGCCGATTCTTGTTGATCAAGATTGTTAACAAGCCAACCCCCGAACATCGTTCGGGTAAAACCATTGCCATTAAGGCGCCGATCTCGGTGGTTCGGGCGATGCTCTCAGGCAATTCTGACGAGATCGATGTCAACGCCGGAATTCATGCCTTAGCTCTTGAAGGTGAGGTCGACGTAACGGTAAACAGCGAGAAGGAAACCGTCCGAGTCTGGACGGACACAAAGACTACGTCTGACTAGGGGCCTGGGGCTGATCGCCAAGGAATTTCAAAATTCACATGGCAAACCGCAAAGCGCAAATGGAAAACCATTTGAAATTTGCCGTTTGCCATTTGACCTGCTTGTTTATCCTTAACCTCTAACGCCTAATCGGAACGCTTCCTGGCGGGCCCGTCGGAGACTTTCGACCGGGTCACCGCTGGGAATGAACTCCATGGCCACGTAGCGGTCGTACTTGAGCGCAGCGAGTTTCTTGTAAATGTTGCCGTAGTTGATTTCGCCCGTCCCAGGCTCATGCCGCCCCGGAACGTCGGCCACGTGCACCAACCCCAGCTTATCGATGTTCTTTTCCAGCTTCTCAATCAGGTTGCCTTCTGAAATCTGTTCGTGGAAAAAGTCGTCGAGGAACTTGACGTGCGGGTGGCCGACGCGGCTGATGATCTCAAACCCTTCCTCGACCGACCAAAGGTAGTAATGGGAATTCTCCTCCAAGTCGATATTCTCCAGCATAATTGTGATGTTGTTCTTCTCCGCAACATCCGCCGCTCGCTTGAGCCCTTCGATGCAACTCTGGTGTTGCGCGGCGCGCGGCATTCCCGGCACAACGTCGCCCGACATGACGATGATGGCGCGGCACTCGAGCTTCTCCATGGCAGGAAGCGCCTGGCGCAGGTCGGAAAGAAAAGCTTCTCGCGCCCTCGGATCTCCCACGCCATGCTCAAGCCCGGCGGTCACATCGAAAGTGATCCCCAGCTCACGCCGTTTGCGGTCGGCCTTACGAAACTCCTCTGCCGGCCAGTCTTTGTACTCCCCCACCAATTCCACGGCGTGATAGCCGGCTTCCGCGACCTTTTCAAGCCGTTGTTCAAACGGCAACTTTTCGAATACCGTCCATAGCATCACGGAGATTTTGAAAGGCACTCCGGGGGCTTCCCCGGCCGGCGCAGATGCGGAATGGGCCGGCAAGCCTGCCAGGGCAGGCGCGGCCAAAGCCGTGGCGGCAAGAGTGTGGCCGAATTGACGTCGATTCATGTTAGTGACCTCAGCCTCCTGTACGGGTTGTATTTCTCGGTACAAGACAATACCATCGTTGTCGCACAATTTCAGCTCTGATGCAGAGTGGCGCTCCGGCAACCTCAAGGCTCGCCCGCGCAGCGCCAATCGGAGGAAGGGAGCTTTATGGGAATCGATCTGCCGATAGCGGGACAGGTGGCCATCGTCACCGGCTCGACTCAAGGAATCGGGGCGGGAATCGCACGGCGGTTTGCCGAAGCAGGGGCGCGAGTGGTGGTGCATGGCTTGGTACGCCACCAGCCGCAGGGTGAAAAACTGGTGAAGGAAATCGAGGCGGCTGGAAACGAAGCGCAGCTCCTCGTCGGCGACTTGAAACAGGAAAGCCACTGCCGCGACCTCATCCGGCAGACACTGGGGCGATTCGGCCAACTCGACATCCTTGTAAATAACGCCGGCGTGTACACGCGCGGCAGCCTGGAGACCACTACTGTGGCGCTCTGGGATGAGATCGTTGCTACTGACCTTCGCGCGCCTTTCATCCTTTGCCAGGAAGCATTTGCGCACATGAAGCAACGCTCGCGTGGCTGCATAATCAACATCGGGTCTGTAGTCGCCTATATGGGTTTCCCGAACCTTATGGCTTATTCCGTTGCCAAGGGCGGATTGATGACCTTCACCCGGAACCTTGCCGATGCTCTCAAGAAATACCGGATTCGAGTCAATCAGATTAATCCCGGCTGGGTTCTGACTGAAGGCGAGCATCATACGCGAGCGGTGGAGGAAGGACTCGGTGAAGGTTGGATCGAGGAAGCCGTCAAGACCCGCCCCTTCGGCCGCCTCCTTTTGCCCGCGGACATTGCCAACGCAGCCCTTTTCTTCGCCAGCAATGAACTACTCAGCGGCGCCGTCCTCGACTACGATCAAATGCCGCCCGGCGCACCCAGCGTCGCCGGAACAATTCAAGTGCCGAAGAAATAAAGTGCGCCTGAAGTCAAAAGGCATAGCGCAAAAGGCAAAATGCAATACCGCAGCCCGGGCGGACGGCCGACCTACTCTCGCCCTTTGCCTTTTGCGCTTTGCCTTTTGACTTGTCCTTCTCCTCAGTGCAGCTCAGCGTCTGGCGCCATCAACCGCCTGGAGGTACCCTTCCACCATTATGGTGAAGTTACGGACGAGCGGCGGCAGTTCGTTGACTGCGACCGCCGCCGCCTGCTTGATGGTCTCTGCCTTCCCCAGCAGGTCGGTGATAGAATCAAGCGATTGGGCGATGGGGTATTCAACGCCGACCAAGAGGGCGGGATTGAAGCGCACGAAGTTCTTCAATTCCCGCTCCACTTTGTTGGCGGTGGCCAGCACGCCGCGTTGTTTCTCACGAAACTGGTCCCAGGTGGGTCCCGATTCAGGGAAGCCTTCCAGAGCGTGCTTGTGCCCGACGTATTCGAGTTCGCATCCCAGCCACTCGAGGTCTTGTGCAAGTTGAAGAAGTTTCGGTTCAGGCATATCAGTTCATTTTAGTACAGGTAACGGGTGAACGGGGCGAGCTTGCCCAATGTTCATTGAACCACCAAGACACCAATGCGGCGCAACTTGAATTAAGACCGTCATGCTTGCTTGGTGTCTTTGTGGCTTGGTGGTCCCGGACGAGAGGACAATATGGAATATCGGACTCTATCTTCGACTGATTTGAGCGTCTCCCGGCTCAGTTTTGGCACCCTGACCTTTGGCTCGTCAATGGACGAGGCGGCGGCCTCGCGTGCCATCGACCGGTGCCTTGCCGAGGGCATAAACTTCTTCGACACCGCGAACGTCTACAACAAGGGCGCGTCCGAAACGATGCTTGGCAAGGCGCTCGCCGGAAAACGCCAGGCGGTGATTGTGGCCACGAAAGCAGGTTTCAAGACCGGCGTGCCCGACGACGAGGCAGGGCTTTCGCGCGCCGCAATTCGTAAATCGCTCGACGCAAGCCTCAAGCGCCTGCAGACCGACTACGTGGACCTCTTCTATCTCCACCTGCCGGACTACGCGGTGCCGATTGAAGAAACGCTCGCTGCGATGGATGAGTTGGTCCGCGCCGGCAAGGTGCGGTACCCGGCGGTCTCGAACTACGCGGCGTGGCAGGTTTGCGAGATTCGCTGGATCGCGGAAAGAAGCGGTTTCAAGCCGTTTTTCGTCTCACAGCCGATGTACAACGTCCTGGCCCGCGGCATCGAAGAAGAGTACCTGCCATTCTGCAAGCGGTTCAACATCGCCGTGGTGCCGTACAATCCGCTGGCCGGCGGCCTGCTGACCGGCAAGCACTCCAGGCAGCGGGGACCGATTCCGGGAACACGCTTCGATGGAAACAAGCTTTACCTCGACCGTTATTGGCATGACGACTACTTTGCCGCCGTCGCAGAGTTGGCAGGCGTTGCGGGCGAGTCGGGGAAGAGTCTGGTTGAACTCGCGTTCCAATGGCTACTCAGCCAGGCGCAAGTGGACTCGGTCATCCTGGGCGCGTCGAGCCTCGAGCAGCTCGAAGAGAATCTCAAGGCCTGCCAAGGCGGCCCGCTTGACGAATCTCTCCTTGCCCGTTGCGACTCAGCCTGGAAACGGCTACGAGGCATTACTCCAAAGTACAACCGGTAATCGCGTGATCCGGCGAACCTAAACCTGGTGCGCCTCGCGTGCCGCGTGCTAGGCTGCAAAACGCAGGCATGCCAAGAAGAAGCGCATCCGTGCCGCCCGCCTTTGCTCGCCCGATCTCCCGATGATTATGACTTGACATCGATGAAGCTTGCGCTATCCTCTACCGCAAAGGACGGAATGCTACATGTTCGCTGATGTAGTCAATGAGGTCCAAAAATCTAGAGCCCTAAGCCGAGGGTGGAAGGCACAACTCTTCTGCCCTCGTCTTGTGTTGCTCGGTTTCATTCTGGCGGGTGCCGCAGTGGCAAGTTCAGGCGGCCAGGGGAGCACCGAGGGAACAGGTAAGACCAACGTGCAAGCCGCGCACCCCCTGTCGACGCGCGTTGTTGCTTATCAAATTGAGGCACGTCTCGATCCCGTTAAGAAGACGGTTGACGCAACGGAGACCCTGACCTACCACAATCTCACCGGCCGGCCCCTCGACACTTTCCCGTTCCATCTTTATTTGAATGCCTTTCAACCCACGTCCACCTTCATGCGTGAGGTGCGCCTGTACGGGACGCGAGGCACGGGCTCCGGGTCTGGCTGGGACCCGAAACACTACGGCGCCAGCGAAGTGAAATCCTTTGAGGTAGTCGGTCAAGGCGACTTCACGAAACGCCTCGAATTCATTCAGCCCGACGACGGCAACGCGAACGACCGCACGGTTTTCCAGGTCAAGCTGGCGAAGCCGGTCGCACCGGGCGCAGACGTGGTCTTCAAAATCGCGTTTCACGACCAGCTTCCGGAAGTAGTGGAGCGCACCGGCTACAAACGAAACTTCTTCATGGTTGCGCAGTGGTTCCCGAAAGTGGGCGTGTGGTGGCACGACGCGTGGAATTGCCACCAATTCCATGCTACGTCAGAGTTCTTTGCAGACTTCGGCACCTTTGACGTGAAAGCCACCGTGCCGGAGAACTACATCGTAGGCTCAACGGGTGATTTGATTTCGTCTATTTCTAATCCTGATCACACCAAGACGGTTACGTGGCACGCTGAAGATATTCACGATTTCGCCTGGACGGCCTCGCCCGACTACAAGTTGATTGAAGATTCCTGGACCGGATCGGCGAGTACGGTGCATATCCATCTGCTCCTCTCGCCCGGGCACGAAAGTTCCATCCGCCGCTATCTTGCAGTGATCAAGGGCACTCTAGATCGCTTCGACAAGTGGTACGGACCGTATCCTTATGACCGCATTACGCTGGTTGATCCTCCTCAAGGCGCGCAGGATGCCGGCGGGATGGAGTATCCCACGCTCATTACCTGCGGAACAACCTGGTGGATGCCCGAGGGCCTGCTCGGCGTGGAGTTGGTTACCGAGCACGAATTCGGCCACCAGTATTGGTATGGAATGGTGGCCACGAACGAGTTCGAAGAAGCTTGGATGGACGAAGGCATCAACAGCTACACCGAAAGCAAGGTAATGGATTCTCTGTACGGCAAGGGCACCTCGCTGCTCAACCTGTGGGGCATGAAAGCCGACGATGCCGACTTGCTGCGAATGGAGTACCTGGCAGTGCCGGATACCGACCCGCTGAGCCACTTCGCGTGGAAGTTCATGAACAGCAGCGCCTATGGCGGTATCACCTATGGCAAGACGGCGACGATGCTGTTGACCCTCGAGGGCATCGTCGGCGAAGACACCCTGCGAAAAGCGATGCGCACCTATTTCATGCGCTACCGCTTTACGCACCCCACCGGCACGGACTTTGTCAAGACTGTTGAAGAGGTCTCCGGCCAGAAGCTAGATTGGTTCTTCGACCAAGCCCTTTACGGCACCAACGTCCTCGACTACGAAGTGCTCTCCATCCGTTCCGATCCTCTCAATTGGTTCGAGCAGCACCCGTCGAAGCCCAAGAAAGGTGTAACAGCGTACCGCGACACGGTGCTGGTGCATCGCAAGGGCGATTTCATCATGCCGGTCGACGTGCGCATCGTCTTTGATAACGGTGAGCGAGTGCTGGAAAAATGGGACGGGCGCGATCGATGGGTGCGCTTCAGCTACGACAAGAAAGCCAGGGTGACGTCGGCCGAAGTGGACCCGCTACAGGCCATCCGGCTCGACGATAACTTTTTTGACAACAGCCGCACGGAGGCAGTCGACCGGCGGGCAACACATAAGCTGGCAACGTACTGGCTCTTTGCTTGTCAGTACCTGGCGCAACTGCTCGCATGGCTGGCGTAACTTAATCGGGAGATCGGGGAACCGGATGAGCGTGCGGACAGGCTGTCCGATCACCGGATCACTCGATCACCCAATTCTCTCACGGGGACTTATCGTGACCGATCTGAGTAAGAGTCCATTCATTGCGGGGCTAGGTATGGTCTGGCGGCGCCAGAGTGTGCTTTGGTGGATCTTCCTGATCAATCTCGTGTTGGCCGGAATGGGCGCCGTCACATTTGTGCGGCAGGTCGGCCCCGTGCTCGATCAGAGTCTTCAAGGTCTGGCGTTTGTGCATAGTCTTAATCCCTTTGTTTATTCGGACCTGATGACGGAAGCGCACGGGACTTCAGCGGCAAGCGCGGCCTCCGCCTGTCTCATGCTGGTCTTCTTCGTTTTCGTGTTGTTTGTCGAAGGCGGCCTGCTCGAAACATATCGGCTGGACCGCGGATTGAGTAAAGGCGAATTTTTCGAAGCCAGCGGCCGCTTCTTCTGGCGATTTGTGCGCTTGCTGGTCCTGTTGTTGATCGCCCTGATTCCCGTGGGCATCGTTTACAAATTGACGATGGGCGCTACGCACCTGTTGGATGAACGATCGCCCAACCCCCTGCCGGGGGTCTGGTCCCAGTTCGTCGGGCTGTTGGTAATGCTCTTTTTGTTGCAGGCGGCTCGCCTTTGGTTCGACATGGCGCAGGTTCGAGCCGTGGCGGAAGACGAACGCGCCATTCGCCGCGCCCTCGGCCGCGCCTTCAGGATCACTTTTGGAAACTTTGGCTCGCTCTACTGGCTCTACCTGCGGATCAGCGTCGCGGCCTGGCTGGCGATGGCTTTGCTCGGATGGATTTGGATCACGGTCGTGAAGCCGGAACGGATCGGCGCGTCTTTCGTTATCACGCAACTGATGCTGCTGAGTTGGCTAGCGACGCGGCTATGGCAACGCGCCAGCGAGACGATCTGGTATCATCAACGAATCCCTGTTGTCATCAAGGAGCCCGAACCGCCCGCCGCGACTGTGCCTGTCCCAGTCGTGGAACCGGTGGCCCCTGACTTCAGCATCTAGCCGCAATCCTCGCAGCGCGGGAGAGACGTTAGTGCCGTGCCGCCGAAAGGGATCGACCCTGCCCAGTACGCGTTGCGGCGTTCTTCTCTAATCAATGTCGGAGCCGTTCCAGGATTTCCTTATCATAAAGCGAGCGCGAGGCACGATAAGCCCAATAATAAAGGTTTTCACGCCAGACGTATTGGCGGTCCGCCAGGAAGAATCGCCGCATGGCGAGAGTGAAACGGCGGCGTTGAAGCCTTTGCATGTCCGAATTTGCCAGTTGGGAGCCGCCGCAGTCGTTCAGGAAGAGCACAGCAGCGTCCCCATCCGTCACGCTCGGCTTGCCGCTGCCGGGAAACCGGGCCGCTTTGGGCCGCGGCACTAATCCGATTCCCGCGACGCATCCGGCGCTTGCGAGGTCATTCACCACCGTACTGCGCTCCCGATCGATGAACTTATCGATGCGATGGGTCAGGGTCAAATGCCTTTCGTCCAGAGTAATCGTCGTATCGTGCGTGGCCGCCGCAAGCCAGACCTGAGTGTCTTCGCCCGGAACGGAAGCCGGCCAAATGCGGATGTGATGCCGCTTGGCGACGGTGTTGAGCGTCCTCTGAAAAGAGAGAGAGCCTGTCTTTCCACGATAAACGAGCGGAGCGATGGGAGCGGTAGGGTCTGCCTTCATCGCCACTAATGCCGAGTACATATGTGTGAAAGAGCGTCGCGTCAGCGGCTGGACCGTCGTCCAGCCGGCGGCCAGAAACGCTTGCTCGACCTGTTCGCGTGAACCAACGAACACAAGGTGGATAATATCTCCAGCTAAACTCTTATCCGGGCGGTAAACTTCCTCCGGTTGCGCCGCCACCCATTCGGAGAGCTCTCGAGGCAGGGGGACAAGCTTCTCAGGCGACGGCGTAAGGTTGCTCCGCACCTCGGCCCGCACCTCCAAATCAGTTCCGGCGGGAAGCTCGATTTCCGGGTTCGGCAATCGGTAGAGCAGCATCTCTGAGGTGATAAGCGCCACCGCGCCCAAAGGTGTGGTGGCAATATGCGTGTAAATTTCCCCGCCGGCTCCCGTCAACCCGAAGGCCGAGCGTGAAACCAGCAATGCTCCCGGCCGGTACCAGAGACCGTTGAGCCAACTGTACGGGTGGCTCGCCGCCAGCACCCCTTGAATTCGATTCTCGCTTACTTTTTCGCGCGCGTTGTCCACGCCTTCCAGCGCCACGCCGCACTCGATGACGGTCCCGTCCGGCAGTCGGCACTCGTCAAACCCTACCTCGAGCACCGCTCGCTCGCGCAGCACGCCGAATCGCACCGAGGCCGACTTCGTCACTTTGCCGCTGATGACGCTGCCGCTCGGAAGAAGGTCGATTCCTGCGCGAACCACAGGCCCGATGACCTTGGCTTCGAAATGCGTGCCGGCGGGCGAATAGCTCGCAATCGGCGTCAGCAAGCGGATCACCATGTTCTGACTGCGCTCCCCCGCAACCGTGCACCTTGTCCCCAGCAGCGCCAAGACAAGCACCACCATCACTGAAACTCGTCCGCCTGGTGCCTCGCAAATCTGCAACCGTAACGACGCTTCGCTTCGCTCCGAGCGGTGTGAGTGCTTGTCTCCACAGTTGGAGATGTGATCTTCGGGTTTTGGAACCGAGACTGTTCGGGCTTTCATAAGTCTAGGGGACGATAAGTCCGGGACGCAACGCGGCAGACTGCGCATACTACCACGAGACTAATGAGGCCATCAACGGAATAATGATAGCGGTAGTAAATGGTGGCCACGTAAACAAACGCCGCAAATCCTAACGCGCACCACCCGAAGATCGGGCGGCGCGGCAAGGCGGCAAACATTCCCAGGGCTGATGACAGCGCCACGGCGACGTGACCGCTGGGGAGAACGCTGGTCGAGATGTCAAGACGGTCCAGCAACCAAATTGTTAAACGCCGTGAGATTCCGGTGTAGTGAGGCAGATCCGCGCCCGGGAATGCCAGCCGCGGCGAAATCACCTGGACGTACGGCAGCAGTGCATAGGTGGCGAAGGTGCCCGCAAACACCAGCAGCAGGAAGCGCGGAACCTGCGAGCGCGCCCCGCACGCGTACAGGACGCCAATGCACACGGGCGGGACCGCGTACAAAAGCAGATAGACCGTCTCCAGGACGGCCGGCACGAATCCCCCGGCAGCTTCAATCAGGGCTCGCAGGTGCGCGTTATACAAAACCGCGCGGTCGATTCTGACCAGTTCGACTTGCAGGGCTTCCCGCGGCGGGGTGGCAAAGCATCCCATCGCCCAGTACCCGGCCAGGATCAAGCCCAGCGGCCACCAATCGCGCGCCATCTCGACGGGCCGCCAAGTCGATCGCGCTTGTGCGTGCCAAATCGCCCACAGCGCAGGGGGGATGGATGCCAGAAGCAGCAGCGGGCCTATGCTTAACTGCCTTATCAAGCCTAAGCAGGGCAGGTAGATGAAATAAGCCAGCGCGACCTTCTCGCAGCCGCGCAGGAGGGGAGTTTGTTTCGTTTTACGGAGCGCCGCTTTCGGCGTTGCCACTACAGAATTCATGATTGTTCATGGCCGAGCAGGTCCCCCTGCGGCGGAAGTTCCCCGATGCCGACGGCCAGCGAGTTCAATAAGAGCAACAGACACGAATGAATGAGCATGGCGTCTTATGATGCTTCCTTGTGAGATCCGGCCACCTCCATTACTGCTGTTGCACGATCACATGTCGGTAAGCCGGTTTCTTCCAGACCTAACTGATAAGCGCGATACAACTGCTCGAACACTCCATACCAGCCACGAGAAGAGGCGAAAAGCCGAGCCGCGGAACTCATCCTTTGCTGTAAGCCTTCACTATCCATCAGCCACAGCACGCTTTTCGTGAAGGAGGTTAAGTCTTCCGCGTGAAATCCGGTGATGCCGTCCCGTACGCCCACCCGGGCCCCGGTCCGCGGGCTAACCACGACGGGCACCCCGGAAGCCATGGCTTCGAGCAGCACCAGCCCGAACGTGTCGGTCTGCGAAGGGAACACAAAGACATCCATGTCGGCAAACGCTTCCGCGAGAGCCTCGCTGCGGAGTATCCCCGGCGTCTCGCCAAACCGAAGGTTCTTCCTTAGCCAGTCCCTCTCGTTACCCTCTCCGACTATAATGAAGCGGAAGTTACTCTGCCCGGCGGCGAGCAGACTTTGCTCCAAGTCGACGAACAGGCGCACGTTCTTCTCAGGAGTGAGGCGGCCCACGTACCCTATACAAAAGGGACCGCTCCGCCGGCGGCGCCGGCCAGGGTAGAATAATTCGGGATCAACACCGTGCGCCATCAGGTAGGCGGGTTTACCGGTTCGCTCCTGTAGAAGATTGACCATGGTTTCGTTCGGCGCCAGGAGGAAGCGGGCCAAACCATAGAAGCGGACGCAGGCGCGCAAACTCTGCTCTTCGGCGGTTTTGCAGACCTGTTCCCGCCAGGTATGCGGCAGGAAGGAAAAAAGCTTGTTCAGCCGGCGGGAGGCATACTTGTGCAGGTTGGTATGCCAGGACGCGACCAGCGGAATCCTTAGGGAATGCGCCACCCAAAGGCCCAGGATTCCCATATCCCCCGGCGCCGTAATGTGTACCAGGTCCGCCTTGAAGGGGCGCAGTTGCGCGGTCACCCAATTCTTGTAGCGGCTGAGCAAGGGGTCGCAAGACAGGTCGTGATCCAGCGGAAACGCCGCCAGACTTCGCTTGAGTTCCAACGTGGTAAGAGACTGCGCTTGGGCAACGCGCGTTTGAGGGCCGCTGTGAACACAGAAAAAAGGAAACTGCCGGCGTTGGGCGAACGCAAGGAGCTCCCGGCTGAGCGTACCGACGCCATTCGCTTCGGAGAAAGAATCCGTGAAGAGGGCGACGCGCAAAGTTGAATTCACTTCTATGTGTCTCGAGATGTGCTAGCTGCTTTATCTTCGCCGCAGATTGCCATCGACTTATTTTTCGCCCCACTCACGGATTGCCTCTTGAAGCGGTCTTGGCAACTATACAGCAGAATGCGGCGGTGCGCCATTTCGTTGTATGCTGCAAGTCCGCCCTACCCCACTTTAATCAAAGTTGAACCTTCTGGAGGTAGGAAGCGACTGACACATCCCATTCAAGCTCCTGGTCGATCTTCTGGCGAAGCGATTCGGCGGCTTTGGGTTCGCCGTGGACCAGAAACGTCTTGCGGGGAGGTGTCTGGAATTTGCGCAGCCAGCCCAAAATCTCTCCGTAGTCCGCGTGAGCGCTTAGGTGCTCGAGGGTTTCGATGCGCGCCCGGATGTTAACGAGTTGGCCGTACATCTTGACGGGTTGACCAGCTTGGATGAGCTTGCCCCGTGTGCCTGCCGCTTGAAACCCCACAAAGAGAATGGTGTTGCGATGGTCGGGAAGGCAGCGTTGCAGGTGATGAACAACGCGCCCCCCCGTGGCCATGCCGCTGGCCGAGATGATGACCATGGGATAACGCACCTCATTCAAAGCCTTGGATTCTTCCACGCTCTTGTCAAAGTGCAGGTTGGGCGGAGAGAAGGGTCTAATGCCCTGCGCTTCCAGCGCTCCGGTTTTAAGGTCGTAGTCCTCCTGGTGGCGCCGGTAAAGGTCGGTCACATCGATGGCCATAGGGCTGTCTACATGAATGGGAAGCGAATGCATTTTCCGCTCCTCGATCAGCTCGCGGAAAATATAGAGCAGTTCCTGCGTCCGTCCCACGGCAAACGAGGGGATCAGCACGGTGCCGCCGCGCTCGGCCGTCGCTTCCACGATGGAAGCAAGGTGCGGGCCCACGTCGTCGCGCGGGTGCAGGCGGTCGCCGTAGGTGGACTCGAGCAACATATAATCGTACTCGTCCTCCGGCGTCGCGGGCGCCCGCAAGATAAGTTGCGGAAAACGGCCCAGATCGCCGGAAAAGAGGATCTTCTTAGCGGCCCCGTTTTCGCGCACGGTGACTTCGATCAATCGAGCACCCAGGATGTGGCCGGCCGCGAAGCAACGCAGCGAGAAATGCGTGGAAAGCTCGAGCGGCTTGGACTCGTCGATGGGGCGGAACGATTCGAGCGATTTCACCGCTTCGTCGTGGGTGTAGAGAGGCAGCGCCGGAGCGTGTTTGCTGAATCCCTTTTTGTTGGCATAGGCCGCGTCTTCTTCCTGGATGTGGCCCGAATCCGGAAGCACCAGCTTCGACAAATCCACCGTGGCGGGAGTGCCGTAAATCGGCCCCTTGAACCCGTCTTTAACCAAGCGTGGAATGTAGCCCGTGTGATCAAGGTGCGCGTGCGTGAGCACCAACCACTGGATGCTCGAAGCAGGAACGGGCAGCGGGTTCCAGTTGCGCAGGCGAAGCTCCTTTAGGCCTTGGAAGAGCCCGCAATCAATCAGCAGTCGCTCGCCGCCCGCCTCCAGCAAGTACTTCGAGCCGGTAACCGTGCCGGTGGCGCCGAGAAAGGTTAGAGTTGCCATAATGAAACGACTCCCGTGTAAATACTGTCATGCTGAGCACAGCGAAGCACCCCGGCAGTTCGTCTTCGTATTGCAAGGGCGAAGGACAACTGCAGAGATCCTTCGCCCGCCCAAAAACCGGGCGGGCTCAGGATGACAGTCGAACCAAAAATGACAGGTGATGACCAATGAAGTACTCGGCAGAGTTCTCATCCACGCTTCGGCCGCACGCGCTGCCATGACGCCTTGTCGGCCTCGAGTAGCAGCTTCTTCACCCAAGCGGCGGCGCCGCCGGCCTCCTCGATTTCGGGATGATCGGCGGGATCCCAGGCGGGAGCACTTCGGCTCAGGATCTCCAACAAACGGCGGCGGGCTTCTCGCGCGTTCTGTTTATTACGTACTATACTTGCCCCCTTCATCTTTGCTTGGCAACCAACCATGGTGACCACAGGCTAAATTACCACCGACTCCTGATACTCCCCGAACACCTTGCGCATTGCGTCGGAGATTTCGCCCACGGTTGCGTACGCCTTAACGGCCTTGAGGATAGCGGGCATCAGGTTTTTCTCCGAGCGCGCGGTCTCCTCGACGTGGCGCAGCGCCGCGTTGACGCTCTCAGCGTCCCGGCGGGCGCGAAGATTCCTCAATCGCTCCACCTGGGCGCGCTCCACCTCCGGATCGATGCGGAGAATGGCCAGCGGCGCGGCTCTCTCGTTCTGGTACCGGTTCACGCCCACCACCACGCGTTCCGCGCTCTCGATAGATTTCTGATACGCGTAGGCGGCCTGCTGAATCTCCCTCTGTACGTAGCCATTAGCGACGGCGCGCAGCATGCCTCCCATGGCATCGATCTTGCGCAGGTATTCCCGGGCGCCTTCTTCGATCTCGGAAGTGAGCTTCTCGATCGCGTAGGAGCCGGCCAGCGGATCAACGGTGTTCGTCACTCCGCTCTCGGCGGCGATAATCTGCTGGGTGCGCAGAGCGATCAGCGCGGAAGCCTCCGTCGGCAACGCCAGGGCTTCATCGCGCGCGTTGGTGTGCAGCGATTGCGTCCCGCCCAGCACCGCAGCCAGCGCTTGCAGCGTGACGCGCACGATGTTGACGTCGGGCTGCTGCGCGGTCAACGTGGAGCCCGCCGTCTGGGTGTGGAAGCGGAATACCCAAGAGCGTGGATTCTGCGCCTTGAAGCGCTCACGCACGAGGCGCGCCCAGAGCCGGCGTGCAGCGCGGAATTTAGCGATTTCTTCCAACAGATCGTTGTGGGCGTTCAGGAAGAAAGAAAGGCGCGGCGCGACGTCATCCACGGCCAGTCCGCGCCGGACGGCTGCCTCAACGTAGGTCACTGCGTTGGCCAAGGTGAACGCCACTTCCTGGACTGCCGTTGAGCCCGCCTCCCGCATGTGATAGCCGCTGATGGAGATCGTATTCCATTCCGGCGCGCAGTCACGGCAGAAGGCGAAGATATCGGTCACAACCCGAAGGGCGGGCTCAAGGGGATAGATGTAAGTCCCGCGCGCGATATATTCCTTCAGGATATCGTTCTGGACAGTCCCCGAAAGCTTGTCGAGCCCCACGCCCTGTTTTTCCGCCACCGCGAAGTAGAGCGCCAGGAGGATGGCCGCAGTGGCGTTGATGGTCATCGAGGTCGAGACCCGGTCCACAGGAATACCCGTGAAGAGCGCCTCCATATCCTCGAGCGAATCGATGGCCACGCCCACCCGCCCGACCTCGCCGCAGGAAAGCGGGTGATCAGAGTCCAAGCCGATTTGGGTAGGAAGATCGAAAGCTACCGAGAGTCCCGTTTGCCCCTGATTCAACAGATAGCGGAAACGCGCGTTCGATTCCGCGGCCGTCCCATAGCCCGCGTATTGGCGCATGGTCCAGCACCGGCTGCGGTAAAGGCTCGGATGGATTCCACGAGTGTAAGGGTACTGGCCTGGGTAGCCGGCGTCACGCTCATAATCCCAATCGGCGAGATCCGCAGGGGTGTTGGCGCTCTTCAAGGGCAAGCCGGATGCCGTGGTGAATCTTGCTTTCGCCTCGTGATCGTCGCTCGAACCCATGGTGGCATCGCCTTGGCCATTGAAACGTTGCACCGCAGAGGCGCAGAGGCACTGAGGACCAAGAATCAAGAACTTTTTCTCTGCGTCTCCGCGCCTCTGCGGTGAGAATTTCGAGTTTCGGCTCTATCGGACGTTTCGCGCCTTCACAAATGAATAAAGGCAGAGAATAACCAGGAAGACGGTGAAGCTTGCACGGAGGACGAAACTGACTAAACCCACCGAGGGACTCTTAAGGTAGTTTTGCCACTCGTCGAAAGTAACGCTTGCCCCAGCGACTGCCAGCACCAAGAACGTCAACCCCACCAGCAAGTGGAAGAGCCGTTGCGCATTCCGAAACAAATGTTTAAATAGGTATCCGAGTCTGCTCACTCCTTAACCCTGCAACCTCCTGCGGCGGCGCGAAATTACACTGGCTATCGTACCTCAAATTTTGCGCCTTGACACGGTTTTGAAGTGAATCATACAATGGGGCCGTTGGAAGGCAAGGTGACTCTTGGAGCTGGACGATAACTTCAAACGGTTGATCAAGGAACTAGGTGACGCGATCAACGACTCCTTGTCTGAGTCCGACAACATTGCCGAAGTTCTGGGGCGCATTCGCTCTTCCGGATACGACCTTTTCCTCGTTCTCGAGGTGACTATCGGCTTCAACAAGCGGGGTGAGACCAACCTCGTTCACCGCCAGAAGCTCAACGCCGATCTGCGTCAGGAACCGGTCTTCCGTCTGACCAGCCAGGATGCTCAATTCCTAAGGGCCCTCCGCATCAGCGTCGAAAAAGAAGATCCGTAAGCAACTCCCTTGACATTCAAGGAAATCCGGGAATAGGATGCATCCATGCTTTCCCCTCCCTTACGGCCACCAGCGGTTGCGGGGAGATTTTACCCTGGCCGGCCGGACTCGCTAACGCGTCAGCTTGATTTGTATCTCGCTAACGAAGCGGAGAAGATCAACGATGCGTTGGGGTGCGTCGTGCCCCATGCCGGCTATATGTACTCAGGCCATGTGGCAGGGGCGGTCTTTGGCAGATTACCCAAACGCAAGATCTACATTATCCTCTGTCCTAACCACACCGGCCGTGGCGCGCCTTTCGCGATCATGTCGAGCGGCGAATGGTTGACGCCCTTGGGCCGGGCGCAAGTTAATCCTGGGATGGCGAAACTGTTGCGTCAAACCTGCCACCTGCTCATGGAGGATTCCGAAGCCCACGCGGACGAGCACTCGCTCGAAGTTCAGCTTCCGTTTCTGCAGCGCAGCGTCGGGGAATTCAGTTTCGTTCCCATCGCCATCGGGTCAATAGGATATTCAGGGCTGGAATCCCTCGGGCATAGCATCGCCCAGGCTGTGAATCCAGCCGCTGCCGATACCCTGGTCATCGCTTCCAGTGATATGAACCATTATGAACCCGACGGCTTGACTCGCGAGAAGGACCACAAAGCCATTGATAAGATCCTGGCTCTCGATCCGCGGGGTCTCTATGAAGTAGTACGCCGCGAGGATATCTCGATGTGTGGCTACGGTCCGGTGATCGTCATGCTCACGGCTGCCAAGGACCTTGGCGCCAGTCACGCCCAGCTCATCAAGTACGCTACCTCCGCCGACGCCACCGGCGACCGCGACGCCGTCGTCGGATATGCCGGTATCATCGTCTCGGCTTAACTTGACCGCACCTTCACACCGGCCAATTCTTCCAAGAACGTGACCACGGCGGCATAGTCAAGCTCGCCCTTTCCTTGGGCTTTGCAGGCGCCATATACTTCCTTCACCGCCGCCAGGGTTGGCATGGGTACGCCGTGTGCGAACCCGGCTTCCATGGCAAGTTCCAGATCCTTGTGCATCAGCTTAAGGGGGAAGTAGGGAACAAAATCACCTTTGAAGATGAACGGAGCCTTGAAGTCCGTGAGCGTTGCCCGCGCCATGCTGGACTGTAGAATCTCGAGCATCGTCTCCGGCGCCACCCCCGCCTTAGCGGCCAGCACCAGGCCCTCGCAAAAGATCTCGAGCGTCGTTGCCTGGATGGTGTTTTGGGCGAGCTTTGCCGAGAGCCCCAGACCGTTCTGGCCACAGTAAATGTGCTTCTTTCCCAGCACTTGGAGAACCGGCAACGCGCGCTCAAATACTTGCCGGTCCCCGCCCACCATAAAGGTCAGCTCGCCCTTTTCGGCGCCGTGCTTGCTTCCGGTTACCGCGGCATCCAGCCAACCGGCGCCTTTCCCCGCCACGTGGCAGGCCAGCTTGCGGCTCACGACGGGGCTGATGGTGCTCGAGTCAATCACCGTAGCGCCGGAAGCGATGGTCCCCAGGATGCCATCTTTGCCGAGCACAACTTCCTCCACGGCCGCGCTGTCGGTGACGATGATGATGACAAATTCGGCATCTTTGGCCGCCGCGGCGGGTGCCAAGGCAACTTGTGCGCCGGCCGCCTTCAGCGGTTCGGTCTTTCCTGCGCTGCGGTTGTAGACCGTGAGTTTGTGCCCAGCCTTGAGCAGGTTCAGAGCCATGGGCTGGCCCATGATTCCAAGCCCGATGAAACCAATCGAATGCGGCATGTGTCTGCCTCCTGAGAAAGGGATTAGGGAACAGGGATTAGGGATTGGGGATTAGGGGTTAGGGAACCGATCCGTAGCCCCTTAATCCCTAATCCCTAAACCCCAATCCCTAGCTAAAGTACCATCCCCCGTTCACGTTAATCGTCTGCCCTGTAATGTAGCCGTTGCGAGCCAGCATTACCGCGATCTCAGCCGCTTCCTCGACGGTGCCGAAGCGCCCCACGGGAATCAGGTCCGCTCGCGCTTTCGGATTGACAGCCACCATTTCGGTATAGATGAGGGCGGGTGCGATGGCGTTCACCGTGATGCCCTCTTTCGCGAGAAGGGTCGCATAAGAATGGGTGAGGCCCAGAATGCCGGCCTTCGACGCGGCGTAGTGCGGACCGACCACTCCGCCGGTTTGCGCGGCGACCGAAGAGAGATTGACGACCCGTCCCCAATGACGGCTCCGCATGCCTGGCAGGACACGTTGCGTCACCAGAAACATGGATTTCAGGTTCGTATCCAACAACTCGTCCCAGTCTTTTTCCGTGATCTCGTGGAGCGGCTGGGGGCGCGTGATCCCGGCATTGTTGACCAGAATCTCGACCGGACCCAGGCCTTCCTCGACGGCTTTCACCGCCCGCGCGACTTCCGCCGCTTGCGAGACGTCGGCCCGGATCGCGAGGGCGCGGCGTCCGAGGCTTTTGACTCGCTCACAGGTTTCCTGGGCGGCGTCGTCTTGCCTGTGGTAGTTCACCGCCACGTCAACGCCTGCCTCGGCAAGCGCCAGGGCGACGGCCTTGCCGATGCCACGGCTGGCGCCTGTCACGAGCGCCACTTTCCCAGAGATGTCATGAGATGACAGCATTCCGACGGTATTCACACTTTCGAATCGACTGGTGCGTGCTACCCATCTGCCGATCTGCCCACCTGCCGATCTGCCCACCTGCCGACCTGCCCATCTGCCGAAGTCTTCCGTCCAAAGTCCAGCCAGACTCGTACATCGCGGAGGTTATTGTCCATATAACCGACATCCACCGTGTCTCCGAGGCACCGGAAGAACGAGTAGGAGTCGCTCTCCGCCAGGTAGTGTGCAGGATTCATCCCCAGAGCCTGGGCGCGAGAGATGGTCTGGCCGTCGGCGACTGCACCGCTGGTTGGGCTGTTGCCGTCGCGCCCGTCCGTGCCGGCGCTCAAAACCACGAGGGATTGCCCCGCGATGGACTGGGCGGCGTAAAGCGTGTAGGCCTGGTTCCGTCCTCCCACTCCGGGTCCGGTGACGGGGCAAATGACCTCGCCTCCCGCGATGAGGCAAACCGGCTTCCCCTCGTGCGCCTCCGACAAGGCTATGACCGAAGCGAGGTGCGAGCGCGCCACCTGCTGATAGTCCTCGTCCCAGGGATTCGAATCAATCTCGGTTTCAAATCCCAGCTTCTCCGCGGCCGCTTTCGCAGCCTCGACGGCGTTGCGATTCGAGAGCAAGCAAACGCTGTGAGAGTTCTTGAAGCGCTTATCGCCGGGCTTGGGTGTTTCTTCCAGTGTGTGCTCCAGGAAGCGTTTGCGAATGCTGGGTGGGAAACGGGACACAAGCCCGTTTGCCTCGGCAAGAGCGTAGGCCTGCTCCGCCGTTGATTCGTCCGGGAGGGTTGGGCCCGAGGCGACCATCGAAAAAAGCTGCTCCGGCACGTCGGAAATGTAGATCGTCAACTGCTGCGCGGGGTAGGCCCGGACACCCAGGCGCCCGCCTTTCACCGCTGAAGTGTGCTTGCGCAGCACATTGATCTGCTCAATGGGAAGCCCGCAGGTGACCAGCACGCGATTGAATTCATGCAGATCGGAAAGCGAGACATCGGAATCGAAGGGTTGTTCGAAAATGGCTGACCCGCCGCCCGAAACCAGGAAAACAACGGCGTCGTCGGCAGCCAGATTCGAAGCCAGTTCCAGCGCGGCACGCGCGCCTTCAAGCGTTCCCGCTTTCGGATAAGGATGCCCCCCCACGAAATAGCGGAAATGATCCAGTTTTCTGGCCGGCTCACCCGGCGAGACGCAAACGCCGGCCTCGATCCGGCCCCCCAGGATCTCATCCAGAACGGCAGCCATTCGATTGGCGGCTTTTCCGAAGGCAACGACGCGCGGGGGCCGCTTGAGGGAAAGCGAGGTACCTCCGGCCTTGAGCAACTCGCCTTCCAGCTTCAGCTTGGCAAGCATGGCGGGGCGCAGATCCATGGCCGCCATGGCGCCGAGAAAAACCTGGATGGCCAGCTCTTTCCCGTGGGAGTAATTAAGCTTGGAACTCCAGGCGGATTGGGTGGCCTGAGTCATGAGAGTCTGGCCAGAGCCTCCACGCCTGCCTGTGCCACTTCGACGTCCTGTTCCTCGGTGCCTGCACTCACTCCGATGCCACCTACGCATTGGCCGTCCACCGCCAACGGCAAGCCGCCACGGATGCAAGTGAGCTTCCCACCGGTCGCCAAGGGCAAACCCAGGGAAAGCAAAACGCTGGGCTCGGCGTGCGACGGCGAGGGACCCGTGGGCGAGCGCCGAAGCGCCGCGGCACGGGCCTTGGTGAGCGCCACCTCGATCGAAGATAGCTTGGCCCCATCCATGCGAACGAAGACCAGCAGATGGCCGCCTTCGTCGACAATGGCGATATTCTGAGGAACCTTGATCTCGCGAGCCTTGCTTTCAGCGGCGGCCAGAACGGCGCGCGCTCCTTCCAGTGTCAAACGGATATTGTTGCGTGTGAGCATTCTTCCATTATTGAGAAGCGGACGGGGAAAAACAAGGGCTGGCGACGGGCAGTGGGCAGATGGGCAGCTAGGCAGATCGGCGACAGTGCACGTCCCTCGAGCTGTCTAGCCGACTAATTGTCACTGTCACGGCGCCACCACGGGAGTAGCCGCCGGCTTCGGCTCGTTTTCGCAAAATGCCCCCTTCTTTGCTCCTTTCAGGCTCCGTTTTGTACTAAGGTGTGCGCAAAACGGGCGTAATTTGCAGTGCTCGAAAAAGTGATGTCCTTTATTCTAAAGCACTTCTTCAGTTCGTTCCCACTGTTTTTATAGTCTCTACCGCGCCTCCGGATTCCCGCCGGCCGGACAATTTCGAACCCGGCCGCCTTTCCGCAGTCCAAAGCCCCAGCCGGAACGTGTGCCACGTCAAAACGCTCGAATCTTGGATTTAATGCACGCATTGAGCACCCAATTTGGGTTCGTTCTTGAGTTCGTTTGAGTTCGTTTTCGAATTGCCATCTTTTGTTTTCAAAAACATACTGGCTTCGATCGTATTTTTTTCTATTTGTTTTCCAGTTCCTTGTTTGCACGAGTGCCGGCAACTTCCCACCATCCCACGCACCTCGTCGGTCTCCGGCGCTGACCTGCGACAATATGTCCCCAAAAATGACCACAACTATAGGCTACTATAAATCAGCAGAGTTGTCAAGTGAAAAACGCTTAATGGTTCAGTTCGAACTCTTGGCGGCGAGTTTAGCTCGCCAAGTGGCCCGTAGGTGTGCCAGCCGGCCTTTTTCCCCCTCACGGCCAAGATTGGGTTGACCTGGATGCGGTCTGGCGTCAGAATAGCTCCAGGCTGTTGTAACAACATGGATTTAGGACAGAAGCAAGAAGGGCGTGCCGACATGAAGGCTTCGTTTCTAAAGGAAGTGGTTGGTTTTTTCGATCCCATGCAATCCTTGGATGAGGAACACAGGGATTGGTATGTCGACCGGCCAGACAGCCCCGAGGAGGAGATCAAGGTCTACCTCCTTAACAATTCCACCGACACCAAGATTCTGTTCAGCGGCCATCGCGGGTCCGGAAAGACCTCGACGTTAGCCAAATTAGCTTCAGATCGAGAGATCGTGGAGAAATTCCTGGTGGTCAAATTCTCGATCAAGGATGAGCTCAACGTCGCCGACCTCAGCTACACGGATCTGCTGGTCGCGGTCGGCCATCGGCTTTACGAGGAGGGAAAGGGTTGGATCAGCAAGACGCTCGAGGACGACCTCGACAGGTGGTCGGCGGAAGTCTCACAGGTTACGACCAAGACGGACGAGGCAGAAGCCAAAGTCGAGGCAGGAATAGGGGCGTGGTTCCTTAAAGCCACGGGGATGCTAAAGACTGGATTTGCCGACAAGAAAGAGTTCCGGCGCACCTTCGAGCCGCGCGTCCCCCAGCTTATCGAATTCATCAATCGAATCATTGCCGCCATCGAGACGAACTCGGACGCAGGCGGGCGCGAAGTCCTGGTCATCCTGGAAGACCTGGACAAGCCTACCGTGGATATCGCCCTGGACCTGTTCGCCGTTAAGGGTTCGGTTCTGGTCGAACCTCACTGCAAAATCATCTTCACCGTTCCGACAGCCTTGCTCTATTCGGGGCAGTACAACGTGGCCATGCAGAACTTCAGCAAACAATTTCCCCTGCCCAATTTCAAAATCAAGGAGAAGAGCGGCGAGCGGAACGAGACCGGCTGGAATAGAATGCGGGAGATCGCTGAGAGACGCATGGAGCGGCAGCTCATTGAGTCTCAGGCGCTCGACCGCGCCGTGGAAATGAGCGGCGGAGTGGTTCGTGAGCTGGTCAGAATCATTCAAGGCGCGGCGGTGAAGGCGCTGGTGGCCAAGGCCAACTGCATCAAGCTCGCATATGTCGACCAGGCGGTGGATGAACTCCGCTCGGAATACAGTTTCAGCCTGACTCGCGATGAATATATCCGGATCCTCAAGAGGGTTCATGAAACAAGCCAATTGATGGCCGACAACGATAAGCCGATGCTGGACCTTCTCCACAACCTGTTTATTCTGAAATACCCCAACGGTCCCGGATGGTATGGAGTCAACCCCATTGTCCACCAGCTCATCGGAGTTTGAGCGCGGCGCCCCTGCAATCAACCTTCTCAGCGGTGCGGACCGGCAAGCCGTAGCTGAGATTGTGGTAACGCTGCGTGCTTCGCAGCGCGGCTGCATTTACTTCGGAGTCTCGAACAATCGCCAGAAAATCTCCGCCGTGGAGGCCGAGCTTGGCCAGGAGCTCTCCTCCCACGGGATGGACACGGAGCGAGTCGTCCTGGCGGAGCGCGACGCGAGCGCCGAGCCTCCCACCTATCGCGCCCTTATCCCGAATCTGTTTGACTATTTCGAGCAGGCGACGCCCCGCAAGATGTGCCTTTACCTGATTCACGGCCTACCGGAGCTCATTCGCGCCCAAACAGGCGGCGATAGCTCGAAGGTCGCCCCCATCTCCCAGCTTCTGAATTATCGCCGTGAGTATTTCCGGGATAAACGCCTCTGGGCGCTCTTTTGGCTCGACCTTGAGACTGTGCCCTACGTCATGCAAAAGGCGCCGGATTTCTGGTCGTTCCGGTCCGGCATGGCGCGGTTCGCGGACACTTCCGGGACCGCGGCGATCGAGGCGCGAGACTCGAGGGCCCGGCGGCAAAGCGAGCCCTCCGGGCGACGGGCGGGAGACCTTGCAGAAAAGCTGCGGCAGTTGGCCGCATATAGGAAGAAGATTCCACCCGATGAGAACGCCGTCGGGAATCTCCTGCTGAACATCGGCCGCCTGCACGTTGATCGGCACGAATTTCAGGACGCGTTCGACGCCCTTCATGAGGCCGAAGAGGTCTTCGAACGCCTCAAGCTGACGCGCCAAATCAGCTCCGTCAAAACGCTCCTGGCGCGAGCTTTTCTTCAGACTGGCCAACTCGAGAAAGCGGAAGGATTCATCCGCCAGGCAATTGAGATCGATCGGGAGCTTCAGAGCGAAGCCAATTTGGCAGTGGACTACGCCGACTTGAGCCAGATTTACCAAGCGCGGGGCCAGTTGGAGGAAGCGGAGAAGTGGCTGCGCAAAGCCGTCGAAATCGACGAACGGCTGGGAGACGAGCCGAAGCTCGCCATCGGCTACAACAACCTGAGCCAGATCTATGACGCGCGGGGCCAGTTGGGGGAAGCGGAGAAGTGGCTGCGCAAAGCCATCGAAATCGCCGAACGGCTGGGAGACGAGCCGAACCTCGCCATTCGCTACAACAACCTGAGCCAGATCTATGACGCGCGGGGCCAGTTGGAGGAAGCGGAGAAGTGGCTGCGCAAAGCCATCGAGATCGACGAACGGCTGGGAGACGAGCCGAACCTCGCCATTCGCTACAACAACCTGAGCCAGATTTACCAAGCGCGGGGCCAGTTGGAGGAAGCGGAGAAGTGGCTGCGCCAAGCCATCGAAATCGACGAGCGGCTGGGAGACGAGCCGAACCTCGCCATCGACTACAACAACCTGAGCCAGATCTATGACGCGCGGGGCCAGTTGGAGGAAGCGGAGAAGTGGCTGCGCAAAGCCATCGAAATCGACGAACGGCTTGGAGACGAGCCGAAGCTCGCCCTTCGCTACAACAACCTGAGCCAGATTGACCAAGCGCGGGGCCAGTTGGAGGAAGCGGAGAAGTGGCTGCGCAAAGCCCTGGCTCTGATGGAACCCAAAGGTCAGTCGGCAACTTTAGAAACACTCAGATCAAACCTTGATGGGTTGGAGAAGCAAAAAAAGCAACAGAACCCCATGCGCTGATTTCCTATATTGAAGGCTGCCGCCCCTTTCCCCCATCTCGCCGAGCGCAGGCTCGGAGGAGTAGGGGGACGGCTTGCCGTCCCCGCATTTCCGTTGATCCCGGCGAGGGTAGGGCAAGCCCTACCCCTACACCGCGTCACCGTGAGCACGACCTGGATTGCTGCCGCGTGACACGAACTCCCGCTTCCTGGAGTCTGCGCCATCCTCGGAATTCCGCATCCCTCTATGCCGGGGAAGATTAAAATGAAAACCTTGGATGACACATTTTTCCGTTGAGAGACGTATTAGCCTCTAGGAAGGCTCAGCAGGATGTTGAAAGAAACTGTTGCGGTGTCATTCTGAGCGAAGCGAAGAATCTCGGCAGTTGTTTCTCCAAGCAAATGCGGAGATCCTTCGTCGTCCCGATCAGATCGGGACTCCTCAGGATGACAGGTTGATGGGTTTTTCGGCATCCTGTGACAGCTTGGAGGCCGGCGATGGGTGTGGCGATAAGGGAGGGTCAGGGCAGCATGCTCGATTCCGATCCGAGCATTATGATGAGCAGCAGCGTTGCGGGTCCACATGCCGCGGGATTCGAATCCCTCTTCGTCAAATACTACCCTCGCGTGTCAGGCGTCCTGTACAGGCTAGTCGGTGACCGAGGGATCGCTGAGGAACTGGCGAACAACGTCTTCTGGAAGTTGCACCGTCAACCGTGGCTGGCGGAATCGGATGGCAATGTGGGCGGCTGGCTTTGTCGCACGGCTACGAACTTGGGGATTGACCATCTGCGCGCGGCGGCTCGGCGCAGACACCATGAGGAAGCAGCCGGGCGCCAAACGGCGGGAAGCGGCTCCGCACCTGATCCTCTGGCAAACGTCCTCAGGGCCGAACGGGCTGGCCGCGTGCGCGCTGTATTGGCCAAGCTCAAGCCCACTCACGCCCAAATCCTGATCCTGCGAGCCAGCGGTCTTTCCTATAAGGAACTTGCGGATTCGCTGGGAGTCAAGCTGGGAACTGTCGGAACGATGCTGGTGCGTGCCGAGAAGGCTTTCCAGGAGCGGTTCCGGCGAATGTACGCACACGAGGAGGCAATATGAAATGTCTTGAGGAAGGGATTCTGCGCGCAAAACTTGATGGTCAATTGAACGAAGAAGAATCCGCGGCAATCGACCGGCACCTGGCGGAGTGCGCGCCTTGCCGGAGCAAGCTCGAAACTCTCGCCGCGGATGCCGAACGAGTTGGCGCCGCGCTGGCGACACTGGCGCCGGGTCCGCACGAAGTGCTCAGCGACCCGGCGTTCGCCTACACACGCTTTCAGGCTCAGCAGCCTGCGGAGTCTCGGCCCGTTGCAGTTCTCAGCCGCCTGTTTGCGGCCCGCCTGCGGCCTGTCTGGGCCGGCGCGGCACTGCTGGCGGTACTTGTTGCTTGTTTCAGCTTCGCACCGGCGCGCAGTTGGGCCCAGCGCGTTCTCGCCATGCTACGCGTGCAGAAGATCGCAGTTGTTCCCGTTGACGTGCAAGCGTTGCAGGGAGCCCAATCCGGTAACGACCCTGGAAAGATGATCGGCCAGTTCATCTCGGACAACATCGTAGTAACGATGCACTCGGAGCCCCAGATGGTCGCTAATGCGCACCAGGCGAACCAACTGGCGGGATTCCCGTTGCGCCTGCTGTCGGCGCGCGCAGATGCCCCGAAGATCGCAGTACAGGGAGAGGGAGCCTTCCAAATGGCCCTGAACCGGGATCGCTTGCAAGGCGTCCTGGATGAACTTGGGCGCACCGACTTGCAACTGCCCACTTCCATCGACGGAGCCCTAGTGGCAGTGCACATTCCCAAATCCGTGACGGCAGTCTACGGTCAATGCCCCCAGCCTGGAAAGAACAATGCGCAGAAGCCGCCTTCGGTCGCCGACCTGGCAGGATGCGTGATGCTGGCGGAAGTGCCCAGCCCGACGGTGAGTGTTCCTCCGGAGCTCAATGTCCAGCAGTTAGCGACCTTGGCCCTCGAAGCTGCGGGCATGAGCGCGCAGGACGCGCAGGCCTTCTGCCAGACCGTGGACTGGACCTCCACCCTGGTTGTGCCCATCCCGAGAGACGCCGGTTCGTATGAAACGACAAGCGTGGACGGCGTCCAGGGAACGCTCATTACCCTGCGCGGATGGGCGCATGGAACGCCGGGGTACTCGCTCTTGTGGGTGAAAAGTGGCATTATCTACTCGCTGACCGGGTTCGGCAGCGCCGACCAGGCGGTACCGCTGGCGGATTCGCTGGAATAACGGACGGTTGAGGGACGCCAGCGACCTGTCATTCTGAGCGAAGCGAAGAATCTGCATTTATCTCTTTGAAAACAAACAAATGCAGATTCTTCGCTTCGCTCAGAATGACAGGGGTTCGTGATTTCTTCACACCTTCGCTGGCCTGGGCTGTGATTCAGGGCTGGCAGAAGTGAGGTGAATCCCACTGCAGCCTGTCGACAGCACCGCCATCCAGACCCAGGGGCTTCGGAAACTTTACGGCCAGAAGGCGGCCGTACGGGGTCTAACGCTTGAAGTCCCGCGCGGTGAAGTGTTTGGTTTCCTCGGTCCCAATGGAGCAGGCAAGACGACGTCGGTGCGAATGCTGTTGGGCTTGGCTGCTCCCACCGAGGGCCGCGCGCGCGTGCTGGGACGGCCCGCCGGAGAGGTTGCCACTCGGCGCAGGATTGGATTCCTTCCCGAACATTTCAGCTTTTATGACTGGCTGACTGCCGCTGAATTGCTCCGATTCCACGGACGCCTTTACGGAATGTCACTAGCGGACCTCCGCCGCCGCACGCCAGCGCTTCTGGACCTCGTCGGCCTCGCGGACCATCGAGACAAGCGGCTGCGTGATTTCTCCAAGGGAATGTTGCAGCGCATCGGTCTGGCGCAGGCGCTGCTGAACGATCCGGAGCTGATTTTCCTGGACGAACCCACGTCCGGACTCGATCCCGTGGGCCGGCGCCTGGTGCGTGACGTTATCAAGGCGCAGCGCGAACGAGGCGCCACGGTCTTCCTGAATTCTCATCTCCTGAGTGAAGTCGAAATCACCTGCGACCGAGTGGCTTTCATCAAGCATGGCGAAGTGCTGGAGACGCGCGAGTTGCACGGCGCGGGCGAGCAGACACTGCGCGTTTCCATGCGGGTTCGAAAACTCACGGGGGAAGCCGTAAATGGGCTCTCCCCTTGGGCATCCTCCGTGAAGCTGGAAGGCGAGCGCCTGTCTCTTACTGTCGCCAGTTCCGAGGTCCTGCCGGAAATCTTGCGCTTCCTGGTGGGGCGCGGCGTAGACGTTTACGAGGTCACTCCCCAGCGGACGTCGCTGGAAGAGATGTTCCTTCAAATCGTCGGCACGGATGGGGGGCTGTGATGGGCGCCTGGATCATGGCGGGCATAACCTTTCGCGAGGCTGCTCGGAAGAGGGTGCTCTGGATGGCCTTGGCAGCAGGGGCGGCGTTTCTGAGCCTATTCGGAACCGGCCTGTACTTTCAATTGAAAGACCTGGGCCCGCGCACCAACCTGCTTCTCGAACGCCAGGGAGTCGGCGCGCTGTTGATGGTGGGCTTCTACGCGGTGGACCTGATGGCGGTGGTCATGACCGTGCTGACCTCCGTGGACACGCTATCGGGCGAGCTGGCCTCAGGTACCATTCAGGCCGTGGCCACCAAGCCCATCTCGCGCTGGGAATTGCTGCTGGGAAAGTGGATGGGCTTCGTCGGAATGGTCACAGTTTATGTGGCTCCTGATGGTGGGTGGGATAACGGCAGTAACCTATTTGATGAGCTTGCACCCGGTGGGTGGGGTACTGCCTCATCATTTGCTGCGCGGCGCGACTCTGATTTGGCTGGAATGCATCCTGATGCTCAGCCTGACGTTCCGGATGGGCGCCAGTTTCTCCACCATGACGAACGGCGTGGTGGTGCTCGGGCTGCACGGAATCGCCTTTATCGGAGGATGGATCGAGCAAGCTGCCGCCCTGACGCACAGCCCGCGCGCCCTTAATGTAGGGATCGCCGCCAGCCTGATCATGCCCAGCGAAGCCCTGTGGCGTCGCGCCGTCTTTGAGATGCAATCCCCCATTGTGAGTACTCTGGGCTTCACGCCCTTCAGCGCCATTTCTGTCCCCAGCAAATTCATGGTCCTCTACGCCTGTTTGTATCTCGCCTTCGCACTTGCCCTTGCTGTGCGCCGCTTCTCGAAACGCGATTTGTAGCCCCAATACCTCGATAACGACCCGCAATGTAGGGGGACTGCTTGCCGTCCCCGGATGGTTGCCAGGCTGACGAGTGTAGGGCAAGCCCTACCCCTACCCCCGCTGGGTGCAGGGGTGGCCGTTGTGGTTACGCCGCGGTGGTGAGTAGATTCAGAACCTGTGCCCTGGTGGGAGCGGAGTCTCCCCCTCCCATGCCAAGCGTCGCAAGCGCCCCAGCGGCGTTGGCAAAACGCGCGGCGTCGCCCAAGTTGCTGCCTTGGCAGATGGCGGCCAAAAACGCGGCGGCAAAGCAATCTCCCGCGCCGGTGGTGTCCACAGGCTGCACCACGAAGCCTGGCGAGGTGAAGGCGCCTTCGGGGGATTCCACAAAGCAGCCCCTCGCCCCCAGCTTGACGATGACGGTCTTCACGCCCAGGCTGCGCAGGCGGCGAGCGATGGCCGGGGGTTCGGTTTCACCCGTGAGCTGTTTTCCCTCTTCCCGGTTGGGAAAGATAAAGTCGGTGTGTGCGAGGGCGGGTTCGAGGATCGACAGCCATCGCCCGCGCTGATCCCAGCAAACGTTCACTGAGGTCAGGCAGCCCAGTTCTCGGGCCCGCTTGAGTGTTCCCACCAGAGGCTCGCCGTCGAATGCCGGCAGGGCAAAGGCGCTTGCGTAGTGAAAGACGCGCGCGCCCTTCACCAAGTCCCAGTTCAGGTGGCGAGCGGAGAAGTGTGCGCTCGCGCCGCGAAAGTGCAACAGGCGCCGCTCCCCGTTCGATTCGATGAGCACCACGCTTGCCGAGGTTCGCGCCTCTTTGACCGTGAACATGTTGGAGTCGTCCACTCCTTCGGCGTGTACGGTCTGGCGAAGCATTTCTCCCAGCCGATCATTTCCAACCGGCGCCGCCAGGGCCACCCGAACCCCCAGTCTTGCTAACGCAATGGCGGTATTAACACCATTGCCTCCAGGCCCCAGCGCCACCTCTTCGAGCGGTTGGCTGCCGCCCGGAGCGGCGAGCGCGTCCACTGGCCGCGCCAATACATCTGCCACCGCATTCCCGGCGCAGAAAACCTCGCACTTCGACGTCATCGAGGGTTGGCCTCCAGCGCCCCGCTAATGCTTAATGCGTAGACGCGGACATAGTCTACCAACATCTCCGACGGAAAGGGTGTGGTACTGGCGGGAGGACCCGGCCAAGTACCGCCCACCGCCAGGTCGAAGATGAGATATTGACCATTGCCGGAATCAAATGGCCACGCGCTGCCGCTGAGCGAACTCAAGCTTGCTGGGGTGTAGGTGGCGTAGATGTTGGACGGACTGTCGATATAGTACTTAACCGACCCGGGCTGCCAGATCATTCCATAGGTATGCCAGCCGGCAGCGGTCTGGCCGTTGGGGAAGTTGTACTTGGTTCCCAAACCAGGGCTTGCGAACCCGGTGCCGTGAATGGTGCTTTGATTCCAGTCAGGGTTCGTTGCTGCGTCAACTCGTTCCTCGATGTCAGATTCGCCGCAGGCTGGCCATTGGTCGGTTACAACGTCATTGCCCATGGTCCAGAATGCCGGCCACATGCCTTGCGACTCCGGGACCATGATGCGCGCTTCGACGCGCCCGTAGAGAATGCTGAACAGCCCTTGTGTCCACGGCCGGGCCGAGGTGTAAACACCCGGGGAAGGCTGTTCCGCAACGATGTGAAGGTAGCCGTCTGTACCCACGTAAGCATTCGGGTTTGCCGGATCACAGGGGCTGATGGAGGAACCCCAGGCACAGTAGTAATCTCCCGCGTTATAGGTCCACACCGCTGGATCGGGTTGGGCATTGGCGCCTGTCGTGTTTGTGAACTCGTCTGACCAGACCAACGTGCCCGACGGTACGGGCGTGGGGAGGGTCCAAGTGGCTACGCTCGAGGTGGCGCCAGAAGTCGCGGCAATCGCGTTGATGGTCAGGTTGGAGAAAATGAGCATGGGCGCCTGATAGGTGGGCGAGGAGGGTGTTGGCGTAGATCCGTCGATGGTGTAATGCACCGTCGCGCCACTGGTGCTTTCCACGCTGAGGATCACTGCCCCGTTCTCGGCCGGCGCGGTCGAGAAGACAGGTACGCTTGGCGGAGTGCCCGACCCGGGTGCTGAGGACGTTCCTCCTCCGCAACTCGATAGAATGGGCAACACTAGCATCAGCAGTGCAAAAGCTGACTGAGTGATCGTGGCAGTTCCCGGGCGGGCGGCTTGTCTTGCTTCCGACATAGGCGACGACCTCCCTCGCGAATAAGAACCCTTCAGCCGTACCGAAGCCGACCCAGACCGGCCACTGGCCTGTCAACCCCGTCGGCGTTACCGGGCGCCGCTCACCCATGTTCTTCATTATACCTGTATTCCTTTTGCCCTGACTTTCCGGGCTCCCGGTTCGACTGGCGTGGACGGATCGAAACGTTTATGATAGGTGCGCCTTAATAGTGGAACGACTATTCGATAAGGAGACGTCTTCATGAAATCGAGTACTTCTCGCCGTGATTTCTTACAAGCAGGATTGGCGCTCCCGGTGGTGGGGTTGGCTGCCCGCTCGAGTGCGGGCAAAGCGACCGTCGAAGCACCCTCCGCAGCCGCCTTACCTTCCCTGGACTCTTCACCGCAGCTAAGTTACCGAATTCTCGGCAAGACAGGGCTGAAGGTTACTTCTGTAGGGTTTGGTTGCATGATCACTTCCGACGCCAGCGTGATCGAGCGCGGAGCAGATATCGGCATCACTTATTTCGATACGGCGCGCAGCTACCAGCATGGCAACAACGAGCGCATGGTCGGTGCCGCGATCGGGAAGAAGCGCCATGGACTTGTTCTCTCCAGCAAGTCGGACGGACGCGATAAGAACAGCCTCTTGAGCGATTTGGATACGAGCTTGCGCGAGTTGGGCACCGACCACCTCGACATCTGGTACCTGCACGAACGGGATCGGACCTCGGATGTTTCGGATGAAATGTTTGAGGCTCAGCAGGTGGCCAAACAACAAGGGAAAATCCGCTTCACCGGCGTCAGCACGCACAAGCCGAAGGACATGATTCCATTCCTGGTCAAGAAGAATGCCGTGGATGTTGTCCTGATCACCTATAACTTCACGATGGACAAGGGTGTTGGCGAGGTCATCGAGCAGGCCTCCGATTCGGGTATGGGCGTGGTGGCGATGAAGGTGATGGCGGGCGGATACCGCCCCGGGACTCCCCGCAAAGCATTTTACCCGCAACTTGCGAAACAAGGGGCGCTGCTGGCCGCGCTGAAATGGGTGCTGAAGAATCCGAAAATCAATACCACCATCCCCAGCATGACCGACATGGACCAGCTCGAGGAAAACCTGAAGGCCATGGCGGGGCCGTTTGGCGAGAGCGAGGAAAAACTCCTGGCCCAGCAACTCGAACACATCGCCCCGGTCTACTGCCGAATGTGCGGGGAATGCGACGGGGCCTGTTCCAAGGGCCTGCCGGTGGCCGACCTGCTGCGTTATCTCACCTACGCCGAGGGTTATGGGCAATTCTCTCTGGGCCGCGAGCGTTTCCTGGCTCTGCCCAAAGAGATCACCGCCGTGCGCTGTGGGGATTGCTCGAAATGCACGGTGAATTGCCCGCATGGCGTGAAGGTCCCGAGCCGGATCGCGCGCGCACAGGAGTTGTTCGGGTGAAATTGCCGGCGGCTTGGTTGACGAGATTATTGACGGCCGGATCGGCGGGCTCTACAGCCGGGGCGAGCACGCGGTTATCGACTTGCGTGCTCGCACTGCTGCTCGCTGTGCCGGTTGTCGCGCCGATCGCGCGCGCGGCCGGTGTGGCGGATTGCCACCTTGTGGCGGGATGGGACGAGCGAGGCGCCCCGCGGAATTACACACCCGATAACCTGTTCGAGTATCTGGACGGGAGCGCCGAGGGTTATATTCTGTACGGCTTGGTTCGAATGCAGGGGGTGACCTGCCGCTCGAAGAGCGGAACCATCACCTTCGATGTCTTCGAGATGAACGACGCGGACTCCGCCTACGGGGTGTTTTCGTCAAATCTCGATCCCCAGATGCCCATCGAAAAGCTCGGCATGGGCGGCCAGGTCTTGCCGCGCCGCGCCCTTTTCTGTAAGGGCAAGTATTACGTTGAGCTTGCGGCAAGTCCCCAAAAGGGGGCGGTAACCGCGCTGCGTGCCTTCGCAACTGCAGCCGAAAAGCGAATCACTGGCCGCGCCACACCCCCCGCCGCTCTCTCCTGGTTTCCCACCGCGAAGCTGGCCTCAGTGCGCTTGATTCCGGAGAGCGTCCTGGGATTGCGCCTGTTGAAGCGCGGCTTCGTAGCCCACTACGAGCAAGGGCAAGCCTTCGTCGTCATGGAAGAGTCACCCGCGTCCGCCGCCGCCGTCTTGAACCAGTTGCGGCAGCGATTCGCCGAAGGCACGCCGGCCCACGTTGCCGACGAGGCCTTCCATGCCGACGACCAATACCTGGGCGGACTTTGCATGTTCCGCAAGGGCCGCTACATCGGCGGATTCGCCAATATGCCCGACGCCCAGGCCGCTACTACACAAGCCACTTCCCTCGCCGAACATATCCCCGGAATGTAGGTCGGGTCGATCAGCAGCGGCTGGAGCTTCCTTCTCAGTTCAGGCTTGCCCTAGTACGTTGGTGCAATTGCGCGGCTCCTAATTTCGAGCCAGAGTGGTACCGCCCTTCCTGTGCCAGCGCTTCCCACAAACCCGGCGTTTGCGTTGGCGCCTTGTCGAGTAGCTTAGGCCAGCCCGAATTCGACATGTGGGGGGCCGTTTGAAAGTCCGTCGTCGAGGAGAGGGCAAGCTCGGCAACTCGGAGGGGGAAACCTCGCCGCCCCCTGGTTGGCGAGGATCCGGCTGCCTGTTCCTTCGTCGTCGTGCAAACGGCCCCCCGCCAGCTTAACGACCTCACTTGTCTGCTCTCCCGCACCACCTGAGATTCACAACGCCCTGCGTGTGTCCGGCCGGTAGGGGCGAGGCGCCGCGTCGCCCCTACGACGAGGTTTCTGTTCATCCCAGTTTCGCGCTATGCATGAGCCGGACGACCGCACGGCCGCGGAGCTGAGTAAGGTCGTGGGGTTGGACGGTGCAGAAGCAGCGCCGACTTTCGGTTCGGCAGGTGCCCCGACAGGTCAGGGCGCTACGAACCCTAGGACAGAAAGTCCAGCAGAGAAGAACGCCGGCGGAACCTCGGAATCGCCGGAACAAAGCGAGAATGTTATAGAAAACAAAGGACCGGCAGCAGAAGGGGTCGCTGCGGCACACCCCCAGTAGGATCGTCTCTCACGCCGGAACTGGAGCGGCCGATCTCAGCCACTGCTCCATCTGGTCATGGCTAACCACGCCCGCCTGCTGCGACACGACCTGGCCACCGGAGAACACAACGAAGTAGGGTATGGCACGAACGTTGAAGCGGGCAGCAATTTGAGGGTACTTTTCTGTGTCCACTTTCAGCACTAGCGCCTTGCCCGCCATGTTGGCGGCGGTGCGGGCGACTTCCGGAATCGCCGCGCGGCACGGCCCGCACCACTGGGCCCAGAAGTCTACAAGGACGGGAACCGGAGCGTTTTGGATCGCTTCATCAAACGTGGTGTCGTCGACCGGGAGAGGCTCAGCAAGGGGTGTCAATGGCGATTTACAAGCCCCGCAGCGGGCTGTGCCGGCAAGGTGCTTGGCAGGCACTCGGTTCTTCCGTGCGCAAGCGCTGCACGCAAGGACGACTGGCATAGAAGACCCTCCTAACCACTAAATGCAATACCCTAAATTAGATGCACAAGAGTATCGAGGGGTGCCGCGGCATGCATTTCGTTGTCCTGTAAGGCTCTTCGTCGCGTTCGATATGCCCCTGGCGGCCGCGGGCATAATCATACCGGAGCAGATCCTGCGCCATCGCCGCGAATCAACCCTTCTTCGCCGCCGGTGGGGGCAAGGCGACCGCGGCTTCGGTGGTGAGGAGCAGGAAGGTCAAGGTCTCCTGCAAGTAGAGGCTGACGGCGGTATCGGTGTGGCTGAGGTAGCCGATGGAAGCGTCCTGGCCGATGTGCAGTTCGAAGTCGCCGCCACGGGTGGTCAAAACAACGGCGCCAGGGATGCCGGGCGCCCAGATGATCTTGTCGTCGACCAGCCGCTTGACGTGCTCGAGGACTGGATACCCGTAATCACTGGTCTCGGCCAACTTAGTATAGGCGTCGGAACCCAGCAGCGCCGTATAGGGCCCGTTGACGCCGACTAGCCGCAGTTGGTTCAGTGCTTCGGCAATGGCTTGCGGGTACTCACGTACGTCGGCCGGCAGCGTTTTCTTCGGGTTGCTGGTTCCCTGGCAGATGCCGGTGATCCCGGCAGCGTCATTGCCCACAAAGATGGCGCCGTCCTCGGCAAATGCCAGACGGCGCGCCGCGATCTTCGCCGGTTCCCAGTCGGAATCGTTGGCGCCACGCTCAACGTCATCGATCTGCTGCCGCTCGAGTTCGAAGGGAACCCGGAACTCGACCAGGGCCTTCACCTCGCGCTGGTGGGCGTGCACGCCGTCCCCCGGCGTGGCGATTTCCCGCAGATGGCCGGTGCCGACGGCGGAGAGGCCCGTGCCCGCCGGCCCACGCACATCAACTGCCCGCCGGCCCGCGAGGTGGCGCTTAAACGTGCGCGTCACTTCCTCTTCGATCTGGGCCCAGGCGGCATCGGAAATCGGGGCAAGCTCGCGATGCAGGTTATTCATGGTCGACGTCTCCTTTTAGTGAACCGATGTGCAAGGAACCATCACTTTCAGGCTGGACGGCTGGCTGAGGTTCCGCCGCCGGTGAAGCGGCAGAAGGAACGATGGACCCCTCTTCAGTTACATTGTCCAGAAATGTCGCGGTCGGCACGAAGAAGAGACTCCCGGTGACGGCGCGGCTGAAGTCCAGCAGGCGGTCATAGTTGCCCGGCGGCCGCCCGATGAACATGTTCTCGAGCATCTGCTCGATGGTGCGAGGCGAACGGCTGTAACCAATGAAATAGGTTCCGAATTCGCCGGAGCCTGCATGCCCGAAAGGCATGTTATCGCGCAGGATCTGGATCTGCTCGCCGTTCTCTTCAATCGTCGTCAGTGCGTTATGCGCTGAAGTGGGCTTAACCGAATCGTCCAATTCGATGTCGGAGAGTTTTGTGCGCCCGATAATCCGTTCCTGCGCCTCCGTGGACAAAGCATTCCAGGCGGCCAGATCGTGCAGGTACTTCTGCACGATGACATAGCTTCCGCCGGCGTAGGTTGCATCCTCGTCCCCGATCAGCGCGGCTTCCGCAACTTCATCGCCCCTGGGATTCTCCGTGCCGTCCACAAACCCCAGGAGATCGCGGTCGTCGAAGTACCTGAATCCTTGCACTTCGTCAGCGGCCGACACAGCCTCACCAATTCTCGACATGACTTGTGTCGCCATCTCAAAACAGAGATCCATGCGCTTCGAGCGGATGTGGAACAGCAAATCGCCCGGGGTGGAGACGGCATGGCGCGCCCCGGCGCGAATCTCGCGAAAGGGATGCAGTTCCGCCGGACGCGGCGCGCCAAAAAGCCGGTCCCAGGCCTCGGACCCGATCCCCATGATGCAAGAAAGTCCGGCTTCAAGGTCGCGGAACTCAACCGCGCGAAATATGGCTGCGAGATCCGCGCAGAAGGACCGAATGATGGTTCGAGTGTCGGAGTCCGGCTTCAGCGTCAGGACCAGGAATATCGCGGCGCGAGTAAGCCCAGCAGTGACCGCTTGCGGGATGCCGCGAGTGCCATCCGTAAGTTGCGGACCGCCAGTTGGATTAACCGCCATCAGTAGTCGCCCTGTGAGGCTGGCCGGACCTTCAGATATTCCGACAGCCTTCGATTCGAACAATGCTTCAGAAAAGCTTACCATTGCCTCGCGCTGAGTGTCCACACCCTCTCTCGGGACCCGATCCGCCGATAACGTGCGGGTAGACCATGAGGAACGTAGGGGCGCCTCGCTCCTACAGGCAGCGTCCGTGCCATCGCCAGCCGAAGTGCTGACAGATCTCTTGTTCCATGACATCATAAATCTACATGCCCGAATTGCCGGATATGGTCGTTTACATCGAGGCGCTTGAGCGGCGCATCCTTCGTCACACGCTCGAGCGCGTGCGCCTTTCGGGACCGTATCTGCTACGGACGGCTACGCCGCGGATTCAGGAACTAGAAGGGAAGACGGTGCAAGGCCTGCGGCGAATCGGCAAGCGCATCGCGTTTGGTTTCGACCAGGACTATTGGATGGTGCTGCACCTGATGATTGCCGGGCGGCTGCACTGGCGGGATCGCGGCCCGGCGGCTTCGGGAACGCGCCTGAAGACGCTCTCTGCGCGCAGCAGAGACGTGGCAGCGTTCGACTTCGATTCCGGCTGCCTGACACTCAGCGAGGCGGGGTCGCGCAAGCGGGCCTCGATTCACGTGGTGGAAGGCGCCGAAAAGCTGGCAGACTTCGACCCGGGCGGGCTCGAGGTTCTCGACTCCCGGCTGGAGGAGTTTGCGGCCCGCCTCACTTGCGAGAACCATACGCTTAAACGCACGCTCACTGATCCGCACCTCATGAGCGGCATCGGCAATGCGTATTCCGATGAAATTCTGCACGCTGCCCGACTTTCGCCCGCAGCCCTGACTGGCCGATTGACGCCTGAGGAGATCGCGCGCCTCTACGCAGCCACCCGGAACACACTGCGGGATTGGACCGAGAGATTGCGGGCGGAAACCGGCGGCGGATTTCCGGAAAAAGTGACTGCATTTCGTCCCGCCATGGCCGTACACGGCCGGCACGGCCAGCCCTGTCCGCGTTGCGGCGCCAAAGTGCAGCGCATCCGTTACGCCGACAACGAGACCAACTATTGCGCGCGCTGCCAGACAGACGGTAAGCTCCTGGCGGACCGCTCCCTTTCCCGCTTGCTCAAGCGGGACTGGCCGCGCACGCTCGACGAGCTTGAGGCAATGCGAAGTAACGAGGGTCACCACAGAGAGCAGTAGGGGGACGGCTTGCCGCCCCCGCATTTCCGCTGGCCCAGACGAGGGTAGGGCAAGCCCTACCCCTACGTCGCTTCGGGGCCCGTCCCCATTGGCGGATCGTATTGAATTGTATACAATTGTTCTGGAAGCCGTATTTGAACGAGAGTTAATTCATGGAACTCCTTCACATGCCGGAAGCGGCGCGAGAGCTGGGAGTAAGTTACCCCACTTTGAAACAATGGATCTACAAACACAAGATCAAGACCGTGACGACGCCCGGGGGGCATCATCGCGTGCCACGCTCGGAAATTGACCGTTTGCTGTTTCAAAGAGGCGAACGAGGGTACGACGGAGCTCTCACCTCAACCGCTCGACTTGCACCCGCTAAACCGGTCTCGGGCGTGGGTGCGGGGCTCGAACATGTGATCAGCGGGCGAAATCAACTCGTGGGCCGCATCATCAAGCTGCAAACCGTTGGTCTGCTGACCAAGGTGGTGCTGGACGTGGGCGGGCAGTCGGTGACCTCCATTATTACCAGCGACGCTTCCCGCGACCTTGAACTCAAGGTGGGTGAGACGGCGGCGGCGCTCATCAAAGCCACGGAAGTGATGATCATCCGGCCCTTACAGAGGAGACCTTGAGCTTTGGCCGTTGCCGCCAGGCCGACGCCTATCACCTTTCTCCACACGCATTTCGGCAAGATGCGGCGCGTTTTGACCTCGCTGGTGGTTCCGCAATTCGCGCTTACCTTCGGTAATTCTGTCGTGGCTACTGAGAACGCCGCCCGGATCCTCTAAGGAAGCCACGCTCGAAACCTTCCGCTCCTGGCTATTGCTGTATGCGTGGGGGTTGTTTCCCTCCTGACTACCGACCTGATATGGGGCTTTCTGACAGGCTTTGTTCTGCAAGACATCCTGTGGCTATGGCAGCGCCGTTTAAAGCCGCCGGCATAGCCAAAATTTGGCCTGACCGCGTCGAAACAGAAGAAAAGTCTGGTGTTACCGACCCTTAGGGTGTATTATATAGAGTTAATCATCTAGCTGACCGACAAGCAGGGAGGGCATAGCGGCCCCAAGGCCAGCAGGCTGAGGACCTTCCGCTTCGCACGGTTGGTTGTGAGGAGGTATCAGGACTGTGAGCGTACTCATCCAATATACTGGATTCCAATTAAAGCCCCGCGGCAGGGACTACTCCTACCGCGTCGTGGGCATGAAATCCGAGGACCGGGAGTTTACGCTGACGATTTCGAATCGCGCCTTTGAGGAAAGGCGCATTCCCTACCAGGATGGCGCGGCGCTTTGCTACCAGAAACTCCAAAAAGAACTCCTCGGCGAAACCGCTGATGTCCCCGTCCAGCACCACCTTACGATCTCGGACCGAGATGTCGAGGAATACCTCGCAAAGTATCGCCCCGTGAGGAAGCGTTCCTGGTGAGTCAGGAACAGTGAATTGTGAAGGGAGCAATGCTTGCCTCCTTTGCATTCACCGTTCACCTTTCATTATTCACTATTTAGCTTTGATCAACACCGCGCCGTGTCTGGGTACTTCGGTAGTGTATCGATCACGAATGGTACCGAGGTCTTTTCGGGCCCACAGGTCGCGCACACCGGCGGAACGGCCGAGTCCTATCGATGTGAACCTGACTGAAATAGATAGCGGCGAGCCGCTGCGGTTGAAAAGTCCCACGGCCTTGCTCCCATCCGCCAACGGTTTCATCCAGACCTCTAGAGGACCTTCCTGCCAGACGCGCCGCGCCGCCGCGCCGAGCGAGTCCTGATCGACGGCGATGACCTCAGGATTGGTAAGAATCTCGAGCGTTTCCGGGGTCATCTTGGTGAGATCGTTACCGGCGAGCAACGGGGCAGCGAGAAGGCACCACAAGGTCATCTGGGTGCGCCCTTCGTCGTTGTTCAGCTTGCCGATCCCGATCAGCAGGATGTCCGGATCGTTCCAATGTCCCGGTCTGACGAACGTGTCGAGCCCATCGTGTTGGAAGCCGAACAATGACATCCGGTCGTAGTCCCCGCCAATGTCGTCGGTCGTCCGCCACATATTGCCTCCGACCTCAGGCGCCCAGCGCCACACGGCCTCAAGACCATACTGGCAGAGGCTGTAGACCATGGGGCGGCCGGTGCGCTTGATCGCGTCGTGCATCTTCCGATAGGCGCCCTGCATCTCCTCGGGCTTGTAAACCTGCGCCGCGCTGCACCAATCGTATTTCACAAAGTCCACACCCCACTGGGCGTAAGTCTGCGCGTCCTGCTCCTCGTGCTTGTAGCTGCCCTCGTAATTTCCACAGGTTTTGGGCCCCGGCGACGAGTAGATCCCGAACTTCAGCCCTTGGCTATGAATGTAGTCGCCGAGAGCCTTCATATCGGGGAAACGCTCGTTGGGATGGATGAACCCCTTTTCGTCACGCTTGCCCTCCCAGCAATCGTCGATATTCACGTACACGTAGCCGGCCGCCTTCATACCATTGCTCACCAGCGCGTCGGCATTGGCGCGCATGATGCTGTCGCTGACCTTGCACTCGTACTGATACCAATCGTTCCAGCCCATGGGCGGGGTTCGGGCAAGTTGACCGTCCTGGGCGGCCAAGGGGCTGAGCGTTGCGGCAATGATCGCCGCATACGCCATTCCACGCAGCCAGCGCGCGACGGAGCTTTTCATACGTTGTGGCCTCCTGAAACCGGGGATAACGAAGGCGCGATAACCAGAGAGGCACGGAGAAAGACATTTTGTCCCTCTCCGTGCCTCTGCGTCTCTGTGACTAATTGTACTACGCCATCCAGGGGCGGGTCCGGTCCACGTTCTCTGCCAGGATCTTCTTGGCGAGCGCCACATCTTCCTTAAGCTGGAAGTCGAAGATTCCGGCGCAGATAAAGTCGGCCCCACCGCGGTAGGCAAAGTTGAAGGCCGTTTCCGGGGGAATGGCGCCGGCCGCCATCACCTTGAAAGCGACCCAGGGTATGTGGACCGTAGCCATATACTCTCGCGTCGCCTCGGGCTTTATGTCCCAGATGTTGTCGTGATTGTCGGGGCTGTTACTGTCCACCAGGAACTCCTTGCGCTTTTCGCGCGGGGTGGCGGAGAAGTAGTCGTCCTTGTGATAAGTCTTCATGAAGAAGTCGGGCACAATGCCCGCTTTCGCGCAAGCCTTCGGGGTTTCGATCGAATGAGCGCCCAAGCCGGACGGCAGGCCGGTCTTCTTCATCATCTCAAGAGCTTCGCCAAGCTCATCCAGCAGGCCTCGATCGACGAAGGAATCAGTAACCCCGCCCTGGATATACATGGCGTTGGCGCCGTGGTCGACGATTTGCGGGATGTTCTCCTTAAGTTGCGCCAGGCGGATGGCGTAGTACGACTTAGCGTGGGGATGGACCTCCGAGATCCACTGGATCTTCCCGCCCCGTTCCTGCCGGTACCGCTTCATGATCCGCACCGGCTTGTCGAAGGGGTCGGAAAGCACGGTATTGATGCCGAGTTCTTCGGCCAGTTGCCAGGTATCCATCACTCGCTCGTCGGTCTGGTATTCGCGCATCAGGCTTGACACGTATTCCAGGTCGCGCGAGTGCGAATATCCGCTCACCTGGTTGCAGCCCAGAAACAGGCGGGTCACATTGAGATTCCCCAGCTTGCCGGTCGGAAATCCCTGGTGAAAGGTCTGGGGCATGGCTGGCGAGCCGGCAGGCGCCGCAAGAGACAGCCCCTCTTTGGCGCTGAGCGCCGCCGCGCTCCCGATCGCAGCCAAGGCCGAGGTTTTCAGGAAGTCGCGACGGTTATGACGATCCAGCATATTAAACCTCCAAGAGTTCGAGTTGGATGAGGCATGTAGAAAATGGCACACTACCCTTTACGTGAATGAATAGTCCGAGCAATTAAGCCACCAACAGCCTAACGCCTGATGGGTCCAATGAGCACAATTTCAAATGACGCTCGGCAGGGCGGGGCTCTAGCGCCACCACCCGAGGGCGCGCGGCTGGATGGACCTTTAGGCCCGGAAGCCACCTCGCTTCGTCTTTGCGACACGAGGGCTTGTAGCGCCGACCTTCAGGTCGGCGTACGAGGATGCTGACCTGAAGGTCAGCGCTACGAGACCGGCCCAACCCGCACCCGGTGTAGCCGGCTGTACGACGCTCTTCACAAGCCTGACTTCGTCTTCGCAAATTGTGCTGTTCTTGCTCCTTTTAGGCGCCAATTTGCGCTAATTTGCACGCAAAACGCGCATAATTTGCAGCATTCAAAAAGCTATGTCATTTGTTTTAAAGTATTTATTTAGTTCGTTCCCACTATTTTTCATTTTTTGTAATTCCCTACATTCCCCCATAGCCGCGACCTTTCAGCCTCTCTTGCGCCTCGGCGCACCCCGGCGGTCGCCTACGACAATGTGTCCAGAAAAACATCACCGTAGTAGGCTATCATAAGTCTGCGCGGCTGTCAAGCGGAAAATGCAAAAAATGTGAGGAGGGGTCGAAATGTCGATCAGGCAAGACGTCGAGGAGTCCAGGGGTCGAGAAGCCGGGAGGCAGAAGCGCAGCCCGGTCATTCTGGGCACAGACCCGGACCGGACGGCCATCGTGTGGCCTTCTGTTCCATAAACTGTAAACACGCAGACGCCCAATGCCGCGGGTTCAAGTTGCGAGAAGAGTCAAGAATTCGGTGGCGCGGACGAGCCGGATGCCGCGAAACTCTTTCAGTTCCAGCAGGTCCTTATCTCCGCTGACGATGTATTGCGCACGGCCCTCAAGAGCGCATTCGAGGACCATGTTATCTTCGGGGTCGCGGCAGACCGCTTTCAACGCATTGGGAATCCGGATCACCCGCAGAAAGCCCAGATAGTCAGCCAGCGTTTCCGCGACTTGCTCCCCAGAGAAATGGAGGCGGGTTCCCAGCTTCTCCGCCAGTTCCTCCATCAATTCCGGGCAAGTGAGGACCCGGAACTCGCCGGCCCACGCCCGCTCGACGCATTGAAAGGGATTGCCCCGCCAGCCCGTCGCGGAAAACAGGATGTTGGTGTCGAAAACGGCAGTAAGCAGCAAGGCTATTTCTCGTGCAGTAAGGCGTCGACGAAGGACTCGCGTTCATCTTCCGACAAGCGGTCCCAATCCAGCCCTCGTTGGGCGGACGCCCGTCGCAGTTGCGCCTCGGCCCAGCGCAGCCGATCCTCCCGGCCCGCTTGTGCTTCCTGGGCAAGTGCCAGCAGGGCCGCCCGCTTGCGTTCGGCCGGCAACCCCCGCACCAGCGAAATGACCTGTTCGTCACTCAATTCCAAAGTGCTCATGTCCGCTATAATATCATCCGCAACAGACTTAGGGTAAGTTCTGGTTTGTGCAGCGGGCAGGACAGAAGGGTACTTGACACCCTTCTTCGGGAGTAAGGGTGTCAGGTACCCTTTCCATCCCGCGTGGCGCATACGTCGCGACGCTTGTTGTCGCGATGTATGCGCCCATTGTCGGGTCCTCGACGAGCCACAGGGCTACTATGAAGGCCCACGGCATGCAAATCGTGGGATGCACACTCCGACGACCTCAAAGGGCGCACACATGCCGACAAGCACCGTCGGTCCGTAGGCGCCATGCGCGCTGAATGCTCATTATTTAGGGGGGCCGTCCTGAACCAGTAGGCCGCCAACGATAAGCAACACCGCCGCCGAACCAATCATTTCGTTCCCAACAAACACGCCGATGAAGGCCAGAGTCAAGGCCGTTTCGACCAGAACGGCCACGCCGCAGAACAAGACGAGGATCTTGCGCAGCTTCGTTTCCGTAAAAGCAGCCAATAGCGCGACAATCGCAATGACGATCCAGTCCCATCCCACCAACAGAAAAACGGCACGCAAAGGATCCTGCAAATGCACATTCAAATTCGACGCACCCAGCGCAGTCGAAAGTCTTGGGTAGGCAGCGAGCGAATGCAGCGCGGCGCTCGCGAACAGCACGATGCTGCCCATCGCAACCAGAATCCGAGCCGCCTTGTTTCGCCCGCTCATCCCAGGCTCCTTGCAGTCGTACAAGCTTAGAGTGGCCACCTGCACCCTCATTATACTCGCAACTGTGCCTGGGACCCTCCGCTGGGGGCCATACGGCATCAATCCCCGGGCCTGAGGCATCTGGAGACAAGCTGGGAAACGGTGGTGTCGATCTTGGCGAAGAAGTCCGCCATCAACGATTCACCTTCTTTGTCCAAGACCAGAAAATCGATAGCACCGTTCCGCCGCGCAATGTAGCCGTCGATGCTGATTCCGAATCCCAGGATGACTTTTCGTGGCATGCTGCGATTGTAAAGGGGCATTCGCCCACCGTCAATGCCGCATGGTTTCCGTACCCTCAAAATTATTTCCCCCATTGTCTTTCGTGCTGTGTTATACTCCTAGTGACTTTGAAGTGGTCCGTTTGCTTGAAGAGATTTCGAGTTGTTGTCTGCTCCCTGCCTAATTGACTCCATCAAATGTCCTAGTGCCCTGTCGAAGCGATTTGCCGACGACTGGCCTACATGTCCGCTCCGCCTAGGCGGGGGCGGCAATTTCAGGAGAATAAAAGAATGAAGAATGTATTTGTTGGAAACATGAGTTTTGAAACTACGGAAAGCGGACTACGCACGCTCTTCGAGCCTTTTGGAGAGATCTCGCGCGTCAATGTGATCACGGACCGGGACACCGGCCGGGCTCGCGGCTTCGGTTTCGTGGAGATGACGAATGACGAGGAAGCAGCCAAAGCGATTACGGCGTTGAATGGAACACAGATGGACGGCCGCGCCTTGAACGTTAACGAAGCGAAGCCCAAGGTGGGCGGAAGCGGCCCACGGGGCGGCGGGGGATACTCCCGCGATCGCGATAGTTACCGCAGATAGCCGTGCTGGTAGCGGTAAATGATGTTTAGATCGGGTCGGGGCCCGTGCTTTCCGAAAGCCACGGGCCCCTTTGCCCGGCAAGACGATGCACCTGGCCTAATCCCGGTGAATCAGGCGCAAGATGATCGCGATGATTACGCCGATCGGCAAACTCACGAGGATGAAATTCCGCGCCTCGGGAAGGGCAATCAGAATCGGGAGGAGAACGCCGATTACGAACATAACCCCTATCTCGTCCCCGCCCACGGGAATCTTGTGCATGTTAATTCCCGGATGTGGCATAACCACCCCCTTGGTCAAAGTCTCCGCCTCGTCTTAACGCACGTCAAGCAAACCTTATTCGAACCTACCGAAAAGCCGAGAGCTTGATACGCGGCCTCAGGCCCTCCGGGGAGCATCCGGTGGTGCTCTGCCGCAGGCAGCCACTCGGGCTGCCCCTACACATTACTCTACGGTTACGGACTTCGCTAAGTTCCGTGGTTGGTCCACATCGCAACCGCGCAGGACGCCGATGTGGTAGGCGAGGAGTTGAAGGGGGACCACTTCCAGGATGGTGGAAAGAGTCCCGCTGGTATGGGGCAAGACCACCAGGTGGTCGGCCATGACAGGGACTTCGCGGTCGCCTTCGGTCACCAGGGCGATGATCGTGGCGCCGCGCGCTTTGGCTTCCTTAATGTTGGAGATGGTCCGTTCGTAGCGCTGCCGGGAGGAGGGTGAGTCCCAGTTGCAGGTGGCGATCACCACCACCGGCAGACCATCGGAGATGAGAGCGATGGGGCCGTGCTTCATCTCGCCGGCCGGATAGGCTTCGGCGTGAATGTACGAGATCTTTTTCATTTTGAGCGCGCCTTCCAGAGCCACAGGGAAGTGGATGCCGCGGCCGAGGAAGAGAAAATCCGACGACCTGTAGAAACGCTGCGCCAGTTCGGCGATGTCATCGTCTTTCTGGAGGACCGTTTCGAGGTGTCTAGGGAGCGCCGCCAATGCCTTCAGCCAGGATTTGCTGTCTTCAAGGGAGAGTCGGCCGCGCACCTGGGCCAAGTAGAGCGAGAAGAGGTAAAGGGCGGTCAACTGGGCAGTAAAGGTTTTGGTGGAGCCGACGCCCAGTTCCGGTCCGGCGTGGGTGTAAATGGTGCCGCGGGCTTCCCGCGAGACCATGCTGCCCAGGACGTTGCAGATGGCGAGCGTCTTGGACCCTTTGGCCCGCGCCTCGCGCTGCGCGGCGATGGTGTCAGCCGTCTCGCCGGACTGAGTGATGAGCACGGTCAGGGTGTGCGAGCCGACGAGAGGATCACTGTAGCGAAACTCCGAAGCATGGTCGACCTCGACGGGCACACGCGCCACCCGCTCGATCATGATTTTCCCGGCCAAGCCCGCATGGCGGGAAGTTCCAGCCGCCACGATTCTTGACGTCGCGGAAGGCGCGGAACTCCTCCTCGCTGATTTCCATCTCGTCCAGAAAGACCTGGCCGGTCTCGAGCGAGAAGCGGCCCAGGGCGGTATCGCGGACCGCCCGCGGCTGTTCGTAGATTTCCTTGATGGTGAAGTGCTTGAAGCCGCCTTTTTCCGCCAGGATGGGATCCCAGGTGATGTGCTGGACGCGGCGCGAGACGGGGTGGCCGTCAAAGCCGCTCAACTTCACGCCGTTGGGCGTGAGCACGGCAAGGTCGTGGTCCGCCAGAAAGAACAGATCGCGCGTGTGATAGAGAATAGCCGGAACGTCGCTGGCCACAAAATATTCGTCCTTGCCCAGACCGATGACCACCGGCGGTCCCTCGCGCACGGCGATGATCTTGTTGGGATCGCGAGTGGAAATGATGGCCAGGGCAAAGACGCCGCGCAATTGACATACCGCGGCGCGCACGGCTTCCTCGAGATTGTTCGAGCTCGAAGCAGCCCCCGGTGCACCGCTGCCCCCAAGATATTTCTCCACCAGGTGAGCGATGACTTCGGTGTCGACTTCCGTCGCGAACTTGTGGCCTTCGGCCACCAGCCCCTGCTTCAACTCCAGGTAATTCTCGATGATGCCGTTGTGAACCACCACCACGGTCCCGTTGCAGTCGCGGTGCGGATGGGCGTTTTCTTCCGTGGGGGCTCCGTGGGTGGCCCAGCGCGTGTGTCCCACCCCGTACGTACCGTCGACGGGGTTCAAACGGACCACTTCCTCGAGGTTGTGCAGTTTGCCCGTGGCGCGGCGCACCTGCAACCGGTCGCCCTCGATAACGGCGATGCCTGCCGAGTCGTAACCACGGTATTGCAACCGCTGCAGACCTTCCAGCAACACCGGGACTACCCGTTTATTTCCGATGTAACCAATGATTCCTGACATGGGATGTTCCCTTGGAGTGCGGTAGCGAAGCTGCCGCACTCCAAACTGGCGTGACGTCGGCCTCAGGTTCGGTACGAAGCATTGATGGTGATGTAGCCCTGGGTCAGGTCGCAGGTCCAAATGCGGGCTGAGGAGCTGCCCTGGTGAAGGTCGAGCCGGAGGACCACTTCTTTCCCATCAAGTTCCTGGCGCGCGGCGGCTTCGTTGAAGCCGGCATCCACCCCGTCACGGCAGAGCAGCAAGTCATTCACGTGGATGTCCACCTTGTTGGGGTCAAAGACCGCGCCGGAATAACCCGCCGCGCAGATGATGCGGCCCCAATTGGCATCACTTCCCGCCACGGCTGTCTTGACCAAAGGTGAATTGGCGACGGCGCGCGCCACCCGTTCGGCATCTGAGTGCTTTCTTGCTCCCTGCACCTCAACGACGATAAGCTTCTTGGCGCCTTCGCCGTCGCGCGCGATCATCTTGGCCAGACTCTGGCAAAGTTGTGTCAGCCCCTCCAGGAACCACGCCCAGCTTGCATTGCCGGGACGCACGCCGGCGCCGGCGGCGCCGCTCGCCCAGGCCAGCACGGTGTCGTTCGTAGACATATCGCCGTCCACGGTGACGCAGTTAAAGGAAGCGTCCACGGCGGCGCGCAGCAGGTTGTGGAGTGTGCGCGGGCCGATCAGGGCGTCCGTGGTGAGGAAGGAAAGCATGGTGGCCATGTGCGGATGAATCATGCCTGAGCCCTTGGCGATTCCCGCCAGATGCACGAATTTTCCGCCCACCTCCGAGCGCAGGACGCAGGACTTGTGGAATGTGTCGGTGGTCATAATCGCCCGCGCCACCGCCGAGGCGTTCTCGATGGAGAGCTTTCCGACCAGACCAGGGAGCGGCTTGGTGAGCAGGCCCAAATCGAGAGGCACGCCGATAACGCCCGTGGAAGCAACCAGAACCTGCGCGGGCGGGAGGTTCAACAGCTTGGCGACCGCTCGCGCGCTCTCTCTTGCGGTCTGAAGGCCCTGCCGGCCAGTGCAAGCGTTGGCATTTCCCGCGTTGACGAGGAGGGCGCGGCAGCGTCCGCGGCTTTCGACGAGGTTCTGGCGCGAAACGAGCACGGGCGCGGCGGCCACCAGGTTGGTTGTGAACACGCCGGCTGCCGTGGCCGCCGGGGCATCGCAAACCAGCATTGCCAAGTCGAGCTCGCCGTGCGTCTTCTTGATTCCCGCCGCCACCGCCGCCCCTCGAAAGCCTCGCGGGGAAGCGAGATTGCCTTCTGCAACTTCCCACTTTTGCATGCCTGCTCCTACCGCTTGAGCTTGAGGGGCCCGGCCGGCTTAAGCTCCACCGGCTCGGGCGGCGGGGGTTCGGGCCCGGCGATCTTTATGCTGCGGAGGGTCTGGTCGCACGCGTCCGTATAGAGGGCTTCGTCCTCACCGCCGGTGGTGCAATCGGCTTCGATGATCCGGTCTTTGGACATAATTCTCGCCGTCACGTGCATGTAACGGCCCTTGAGCTCGCGAATCATCATCGCGTCACGATTATTGATCTTCGTATGCTCCAGATGATAGTAGCCAAGATCTTCGGTGACGCCCCTCGTTTCCCATTTCGCCAGATCTTCTGCGGAGAATTCCCAGGACTGGTCGGGGTTGGGCTGGGAAGTGATCGTCAGCGAGGGTCCGACGCTCCAGAACTTCGAACGCCCGATCTTTACTCCACCCGGAAAATTCTCCACGTTGCCATAGATTCCGTCAGCAACTTGAACATCAACACCGACCGTGTCATTGTGAAAGGGACGCGGCTGCAGGGTTTCCTCAACGACCCGCTGATGGTGTCCGGGATACCATTTCACCAGCAGATATTCGCCCCCTACCAAACCGCCCCCGAGAATTACGATGGCAATGGCGAGGATCAATTGAAAGGGTATGCGCTTCTTCATGAGTGCCATCTTACCCTGTGTGCGAAAACGGCGCAACGGTGTAGCCGGAGCGCTAAAAGGCTGCGGAGACCTTTTTAACTGTTATCCTGAGGAGCCGCAGGCGACGAATGGATCCCAGTAGTTCATCGAAACTTCAATTGCGGAGATTCTTCGCTGCGCTCAGAATGACGGCGTTCAAGCGGTTAATCCGCAGCCAGTCTACGCCGCACCGGAAATGCGGTCGCGGGGGGCTTCATTGCGGGCATCAGAGTTCTAATTCCATAAACTCCGTGCCGGGGTGCGGATTATGATAATAGGGCTCGATGTGCCTGAAGCCCAGCGACTCATAGAGAGCCTTGGCGTCCTGCATCGCGGCCAGGGTATCCAGCCGCATCCGCTTGTAGCCCAGAGTGCGAGCTTCCTGGATAACGGCCCGGGCGAGCCGCCGCCCTGCGCCCTGGCCGCGGAATTCAGGCCGCAGGTAAAGCCGCTTCATCTCGCAGGTCTCCTCGTCGAGTCCTCGCAGGGCTACGCACCCGGCAGGTTCGTCGCCGTCGCATCCCAGCAGCAGTCTGCCTCGGGGCGGCGCGTAGTCTCCCGGCAGCTCTGCCAGTTCCTTTTCAAAACCCTGAAAGCACAGGCTGACGTTAAGGGAAGCCTCGTACTCGCGGAGCAGCCTCCTGACCGCTTCGATCTGCTGCGGCGATTCAACCTGGACCAGGGTCATCATACGCACCTTTTGTTGCGCCGTCCGTCAAGCCTAGCTGACCTCGATGAGCGGGTGCGTCTTGTCGATGACTTTGCCGATTGCCTGCGCGGGTATGGCTAAAGCCCGCAGGGCTCCGAGAAGTCTCGATGCGTCCTGCGCGGCGACCGACAACAACAATCCCCCCAACGTCTGCGGATCGAACAGGAGATTCCGGACCTCCTCCGCCACGCCGCTCGCGAATTCGACGCAGTCCCCGATGAAATCCTTGTTTCTCTTCAGGCCGCCGGGCAGAAAACCTTCCCGCGAATACTTCTCAGCCTCCGGCAGAAACTCAATCTGGGGGGAATCGATCGCCACACTCACCTTGCTTCCGAGCGCCATCTCGCGGGTGTGGCCCAGCAGTCCGAAGCCGGTGATGTCGGTGGCCGAGTGCACGTCAAATTTGAGGGCTGCCTCACTTGCGGCGCGATTCAGCGTGCACATGGATTCGACGGCGGCGTCCATGGCGGGTTGACTGGCCTGCCCTTTCTTCAGCGCGGTGCCGACGATCCCCGTACCCAGGCGTTTGGTCAGGAGCAGCAGGTCTCCCACCTGCGCGGCGCGGTTGGTGAGGATGCGCTGCGGGTGGATGAGTCCGGTGACCGCGTATCCGAACTTGATCTCCTCGTCGCCGATCGAGTGGCCGCCGATTACCACGCATCCGGCCTCCTGCATCTTCGCGTGCCCGCCCAGCAGGATCTTCTCCAGGATCTCGAGACCCTCTTCCTTGTTGGGAAACCCCACAATTGAGAGTGCGGAAAGAGGCCGCCCGCCCATGGCGTAAACATCACTGAGTGCATTGGCGGCCGCAATCTGACCAAAAGTGTAGGGATCGTCTACGATCGGAGTGAAGAAATCAACCGTCTGGACCAGCGCCAGGTCGGGCGCCAGTTGATACACTCCCGCGTCGTCGTTGGTCTCAAAGCCTACCAGGACATTTGCGTCGGATTGTTTCGGCAGCTTGGCCAGCACGCGGTCCAAAATACTTGGACTCAACTTGGCCGCTCAACCCGCCGCTTTCACCAGGCTCGTCAAACGAACTGGAGGCATCGGCAACTCTCCCTCAACGCGGCGCGCAAATCGGGCCTCGCCGCGGCTGTGAAATCAATTACCAACGCAGTATAGCAGACACGGGCGGAAGGCGCGTTTCGAGCCTGGAATCTCGCCTTCGGGCGGGTTATCATTCAATCGATGCTATCGGGGCGTACCCTCAAAGAACGCGCGCTCAAACTGGGCTTTGACCTGGCCGGAATCGCGCCCGTGGAGGTTTGGAGAGACCTCGAGTTTTCCAGACAGTGGGCGGAGAACGGATTCAACGGCGAGATGCGTTACCTTGAGAACCCCAAGCGCTTCGATCCGCTACTGGTCCTGCCTTCCGCCAAATCGGTGATCTGCGTCGGGCTGATCTACAACGCGCCTTTTCCGTATTCAGAGGCGGTGGAGGAAAACAGGAGGCGGAAATTAGAAGGCAGAAATCAGAAAGCAGAACGCAGAAGTCAGGAAGAAATAGAAATAGGCCGCCCACAGCCCAGCGTGACCGACTCCCCCGTGCGCAGCGCCGAGCCTGAGACGGACGCCCGCAACGGACAACCGACCACCGACAACGGACCATTTTCCAGTTTCCATTTTCCAATTTCCGCTCCTACGCCTCGCGCATGGATTTCCCGTTACGCCTGGGGGCGCGATTACCACGAGATTATGAGGGCCAAGCTCGAGCAGCTTCGCGCGGCAATACAAGAGTCGGCGCCTGAGGTCGAAACTCGGGTCTTTGTGGACACAGGCCCTATCGTTGAACGCGCCTTCGCGAGGTTTTCTGGAATCGGCTGGATGGGAAAGAACACCTGCATCATCAATCAGGAAAAGGGTTCCTGGTTATTTCTTGGAGTCATCTTATGCAACCTCGAGTTGACGGCGGACCTGCCCGCTCCCGACCGTTGCGGGTCCTGCACGGCGTGCCTGGAGGCGTGCCCCACGGGGGCCTTGGTGGAGCCCTACGCCATGGACGCGTCGCGCTGCATCTCTTATTTGACCATCGAACTCCGGGGAAGCATTCCGGAGGAGTTCCGCTCGAAGATCGGTGCGAACGTCTTCGGGTGCGATATTTGCCAGGACGTGTGTCCGTGGAACAACAGTCGTCAGTCGTCAGTTCTCAGTCCTCAGCAAACCCTGTCTCAGGGTAGTCGGCCATTGGATACATGCGAAGTCACGCGGCCTGCGACGACGACACTTCAGGAATTCCATCCGATGGTTGTGGAACCGACCGGCCTCAGGTTCTCAGATGGGGCTGTTGCGGATCAAGTTGCGACGGACCACGGACCACGGACTACGGACCTTGTCGGTTTTACTTTGTTCAACCCGTCCTTGGAAGCGTTGGCTTCGATCAGCGAAGGAGACTTCCGCAGAATATTTGCGCATTCACCCATCAAACGGGCGAAGTATCGAGGCTGGCTGCGCAACCTCGCGGTGGCGATGGGTAATTCCGGCGATGTCGGGCTGGTGCCCTGGCTGGAGCGGATCGCCCGGCATCCCGACCCGATCGTCCGTGAACACGCCGCGTGGGCCCTGGAGCGCCTGCGGGGTGAGTCACCCTGAAACACATTCACCACAGAGGGCAACGTTGACTTCCGCAGAGACAAGTGTTATGAGGTGGCAAAGTGAGGGCATTATGCAGCTACGAGTCTTGCTTTTCTGTGCGTCCGTTACCGTGCTTTGCGGCATGGGTGATGCCCAGCAGCCTAAAGTCGTCAACATCCCCGTCGGGCACACTTCCGCGAATTCCGGCAAGGAAATGTACGAAGCTTATTGCGCCACGTGCCACGGCAAAGACGGAAGAGGCCAGGGACCCGCTGCGGCTGCGCTCAGGATCCCTCCCACGGACCTTACGGTGCTGGCGCGGCAGCACGCCGGAAAGTTCCCCTCCATTAAGGTTTATAGGGCCATCACAGGGGAGGCCGGAATCGCCGCTCATGGGTCGAAGGAAATGCCTATCTGGGGTCCTATCTTCATGTCCATGAGCCACCAGCATGAGTCCGAGGCGCATCTCCGGGTGGCGAATCTCACGGACTACATCAAGTCGATGCAGCAGAAGTGAGGACCCGAACCCAAACCCTCTTCGCGCCCGCCACCCCGAGGTGGGCGCGCTTGCCGCCCAAGCCCAGGATCATGGTTTCGTCATAGTTGCGGGTCAGCACTTCTGCCTGGGAGCCCGGGCGAATTCCAAGCCCGTCGAGATATTCGAGCAGAGAGCGATCTCTTTCGTACAGGGAGACCACTTGGACGCGCACGCCCGCAGGCGCCTCGGCCAGCAGCCTCAGCCCCGCCCTGCGGCGCTCGGCAGCGCCCATTCCGGCCTCGTCCCCATGCGGACAGGGCCCATCCTCGCCCAGCTTCTGGATCAGTTTCTTCTCCAAGTCATCCGAAACCGCGTGCTCCAGCCTCTCCGCTTCGTCGTGGACTTTGTACCACTCCATCCCCAACATCTCTGTCAGCATGCGCTCAATCAGGCGGTGACGTTTGCGCAGGCGGTCGGAGATCTGGCGGCCCGCGCCGGTCAGCGAAATGCGCCCGCCGCTACCTACCTTGATGAGGTTGTCGCGCTGGAGGCGGCGCAAAGCCAGAGCTACCGCCGGTGGAGTTATCTTCAACCAGCGCGCAATGGTGGCGGCGATCACCGTCTCTTCTTCGTTCTGCGCTTCGGCGATGGCCTTCAGGTAATCTTCCTTGGAAATAGTCAGTTTCATTCTTCCCAACCGAATACCGGTCGATTTGGAATCCGACGCTTCGCCATAATGCCAAGGATTGGCCGAAATCGCAACCGCGCTATATTACCGGAACTAAGCCGGCCAGTAAAAATCATCTTGACAGCAGATGGCGAGTTTGTATTAACTATAGTTTACCAATATAAGCGATCTACAGTGAATATGCAAGACGTGCGCTGATCGCCCTCAAACCAAGAAGCCGCACCTTGCGGAATCAGGATAAGGAGCTTGTGATGTCGCTTCGGATTTCGGTTACCCGGGAGTCGGCCCGGCCTTTGCAGTTCGCGCCGCGGCCCGGCAAGCTACTGTCCGCCGTCGCCCTGCTGTTGGCTTCCGTTCTTTCCGGGCCGCAAGTGCGCGTGTGGGCGCAAAGCGAGACCACCGGGGCCCTGGCGGGGCAGGTTAGCGATCCCAGCGGCGCAGCCTTGCCGGGAGCGGATGTGACCGTCGCCAGTTCGACCACCGGCCTCCATCGCACCGTCCGAACCGACGAAAGCGGGCGCTTCTCATTCCCCGATCTTAAACCCGGCCCGTATCTGGTCGAGGTGAAGGCCCAGGGCTTCGAGGACCAGACGATTGGCCCCGTTTCTGTGCCCTTGGGCCAGACGCAAAGGGTGAATGTAGCGCTGAAGATTGCCACCCAGAATACGGCCGTGGAGGTGCAATCCGTGGCGCCGCTCATTAATACGGAGAACCCCAATACCGCGACCACGCTGGAAGCCACCGCCATCGCCGATCTTCCGAATGCCGGGTCGGACATGACCTATGTCGCCCAGTTCTCGCCCGGCGCCTTGGTCAATACGGCGGGTTCTTCCAACGATTTTGTGGGAGGTCAGAATGGTTACGGCAACGTGGAATTCAATGGGCTGCCGGCCCTGTCGAACGCCTTCATCGTGGACGGACTGGAGACCAACGACCCGATGACAAGTCTCAACAGCGGATTGTCAACCAATCTGGTGCTGGGCCTGAACTCCATCCAGGAGGTCACTGTGAATACGACTTCCTACGCGGTGGACCAGGGGCGCTACGGCGCCTCGCAGATCAACTACATCACCAAATCCGGCACCAACGACCTCCACGGCAATCTATATGAACTGTGGAACGGGTCGAGGCTCAATGCCGCCAATTTCTTTACCAATGCCAATCCTGGCGGGCACAAGCCTCGCTCTACGGTGAACCACTTCGGCGGCAGCCTGGGCGGCCCGGTAGTGCGCGACAAGCTGTTCTTCTTTGGAGATTTCGAGCAGATGAGAATCGCGCTGCCGATTGTGGATACCATCACCGTGCCGTCAACGCCATTCCAGAGCTACGTTCTCGGGCAGTTGCCGCGCGGGGGCGTGGACACCATCACCGGCATCACCTACCCGGCTGCACCGGCCCTTGTGCCTTTCTATCGGAACATGTTCTCGCTCTATCGGAGCAGTTCGGGCTCGCCGCTGCCCGTGCTGGGGTGTCCTCTGGAGGCGGAGGGCAGCACGGCGAGTGGCAGCCCGCCGAACGGGAATGGCTGCGCCAACCGGCAGACTGTTTCCATGTCCAGCGCCGACCATGAGCAGGTCATCACCACGCGCCTGGACCACGATCTCGATGCGCACAACATGGTCTGGTACCGGTTCCAATCCGATACGGGACTTCAGGCGGCCTACACCGATGCCATTAATCCAGCTTTCAATGCCCTCTCGCCTCAGCCCATGTACTCGTTTGCTTCCGGCTATACGCACATCTTCAGCCAGAACCTGGTGAACTATTTCAACCCTGCCTTCTCCTGGTACTCGAGCATCTTCCAGCCCACCGACCTCGCCCGGACCCTGGCGACCTTCCCGATGGTGCTCGAAGGCGCCGGGTCGAGCGCCCTGTTCACTCCGGTTGGGGGGTTGGACTACAACTGGCCTCAGGGCCGGCGGGTCACCCGATACCAGTTTAACGAGATGCTGACGTGGCAGAAGCATTCTCATCAGATCGAGTTCGGGCTGGCCTCGCGCCGCATGTTGGCGAGCGATTTCGATTTCAGTAACTACGTTACCCCGCTGGTGACTTACACGACGCTGCCGCAATATATCTACGGCGTCGCGTCTCTCGCCACCCGGTCGTTTCCCGTCTCAGGGGAGCAGCCGTTCAATGTGGACAACCTGGATCTGTTCGCGCAGGACAACTACCACGTGACGAAGACCCTCACCTGGACGTTCGGCCTGCGCGCAGCGTGGAACTCCGACCCCGTCAATCCGCACGCCATGATCACGCGCCTTGGCTCCTCGTTCGACGCTGCATCTCACGATGTCAATCAGCCCTTGAACTCCGCCCTCAAGACAGGGCTCAAAGAGTTTTTTCCAGCCACGCCCCTGGTGGCTTGGCAGCCGCGCACCGCGGTGGCGTGGCAGTTTGCCCCCAAGATGGTGCTTCGTACGGGCTTAGGTGTCTTCACCGACATTCTACCGGGCAGCATTGCGGACCTGATTGGATCGAATTCGCCGTACGTGAATATCTTCCAGGGTGGACTGCTCGGGCAGTCCGGTGGAATGGCGCTGGCGCCAGGAGTGCCGGACAGCGCCATTGACGCCACGGCTGCTGCCAACCAGGAATTCCTCGCCGGCTTTTCGCACGGCCAACTGTCCTGCGCTTCAACTCGAGCCATCGCACAGGGGTGCCTGCCCCCTGTGGCGCTGGTGGCCGTCCCGGACGGGAGGCTGCGGGCGCCTTACTCGATGCAGTGGAGCTTGGGGCTGGAGCGGCAATTCGGCAATACAGGAAGCCTGCACGCCCAATACGTGGGCACTCGAGGAGTCCAGTTGCCTTACCAGGTTCAAGCGAATGGCTACCAAACGGTTTGCCCGGGTTGCTTCGCTCCATTTCCTTATCACCAGCCCAAAGATCCGCGCTTTGCCAGTGTTACGCAACTCATGACCGGCTCCAACAGCCATTACAATGGGCTGCAACTGACGGCGCAGAAGCGCATGGGGCATGGCCTTCAGATCGATGCCAACTACACTTGGAGCCACTGTTTGGATACGGTGTCGAACGGAGGTTTCCTACCCTTCTCATCCGGCGCCTTGATCTCGCCCCTGCCTGGCGAACTCCGAAGGCAATATGGAGATTGCGATTACGACATCAGGCATAACTTCAACACGTCCTATGTCTATTCGCTGCCCATCCAAGTCCGGAGCAGCCGGTTGCTCGGCGCACTGGTGAGCGGCTGGCAGGTTTCGGGCACCGCTTTCTGGCACAGCGGCGTGCCCTTCAGCGTCCAAAGCGCCCCCTATTCCGCCAACAGCCAGGGGGTCATCCAGGGTGGCGGTCCGCAGTTTGCGAGCCTGCGGCCCGGCGTGCCTCTCTATCACAAATCGCCCATTCCCGGCGTCACTCAGCCCGGCACGCTCCAGTGGCTGAATCCCGACGCGTTTGTGTCGGATGTGGATCCCAGCACGGGCGCCTGCAATGGCGGAGACAGCCCGGAGAGTTGCCAGTTTGGCAATCTGGGACGCAACTCGCTCCGCGGGCCGGACTTCACCTGGAGCGACCTGTATTTAACTAAGAAGTTCTCCCTCAACGAGCGGGTGACGCTTCGCGTCGAGGGCCAATTCTTCAATTTCTTCAACCACCCGAATTTCGCCCTGCCGACTTCTGTGGCCGGAATTCCGGGCGAGACGAGCACGCAGACCGGATTCGGCGCGTTGGTCGCGACGACCTCGCCACCCACAGGTTTGCTAGGAGTCGGCCTGGGAGGCGATAACTCGCCGCGGATGATCGCGCTACAGTTGCGGCTGGAATTCTGAACTGGAGGGCAAGCAGACCTCTAGCTTGGAACGTGTGAAGAAATCACCAAGTCCTGTCATTCTGAGCGAAGCGAAGAATCTGCATTTGTTTGTTTTCAAAAAGATAAAAGCAGATTCTTCGCTTCGCTCAGAATGACAGACGATCTTTTCACACCTTCTTGTTGTTGGGCCGGGGCTGGCGCGACCCTCGGAGGTTACAACCGTATGGTCCCGATGGATCATCTAAAGCCAGGTGCGGGCAGCATGTACAAAAAGTCAAGCAAGTGTAGGCAAGCGAGAGTATCATCGTTGTGTCAAGCGGTGGAGGGCAACCATGAAATCACAATTTCCGGGCCGGATTCTCCTGGTGTGTATCGCCAGCCTGTTATTCCTGCCGATGACCTTAGCCGCCCAACAAGCCGTCTCGCACGTGCGGGTGGTGCGGTTGAGCTACGTCAGCGGCACGGTGGGCGTGAGGCGCGCAGGCGCGGCCGCATGGACTAAAGCGCTTGTGAATACTCCCGTTCAAGAGGGCTTCGAGGTATCGACCTCGGCGGATAGTTTTGCTGAGGTGGAATTCGAAAACGGTTCCACGGCCCGCTTGGGTGAGCTCTCCCACCTGGCTTTCGACCAATTGGCTCTGGACGCCGACGGTGACAAGCTGAATCGCATGACCTTCGAGCAAGGCTACGCCACCTTTCATTTCCTCCCTGAAAAGCACGACACTTACAGCGTCAAAGTCGCCGACGCGACGCTGACTCCCAGCGGCAGGAGCATCTTTCGGACGGATTTTGACAAAGGCCACGTTCGCGTGGAGGTATTCAACGGCTCGGTCGAGGTCGTGGCCCGCTCCGGGTCCGAGAAACTCGGCAAGGACAAGACGCTGGAATACGATACCAGTATGACTGAGGTGGCGTTCAACACGCGGCACGGGGCGGTCAAAGACGACTGGGATAAGTGGACCGAGGCGCGAGATTCGCAGGCGACGCTGGCGTTGAACGATCAGGCGGTGGCTGCCCACGGACCGGTGTATGGCTGGAGCGACCTTGATACTTATGGCGAGTGGGCGATGATACCTGGCTTCGGCTATGGCTGGTCGCCCTATGCGTCCATGGGCTGGGCGCCGTACACCATGGGGATGTGGAATTGGTACCCTGGATTGGGTTACACCTGGATCGGCGGCGAACCTTGGGGCTGGCTGCCTTATCACTACGGGATGTGGAACTATTCCGCTGAGTTCGGATATTTTTGGATGCCGGGTGACTTCGGCTTCTGGTCACCCGCCTTGGTTTCCTGGTATACGGGACCTGGATGGCTCGGCTGGTCGCCCTTGGGTTTGAATCCCCGGCCGGGATTGGCGCGCCCAGTGACGACGGTTTCCAGTTCGGCATTTCAAGCGGGCCAACTCATTACTCCTGAAACCGTTAGCCACGCGCAGATCAAAGATGGGACCTTGACAGAGCGCCCGCCTGTTCAGCCAGGCGCCGGCGCCGCGTTGAGCGGAATTCCTCTGTCAGGCGGGTTTGCGACACTAACCGGCGCGAAAGCTGCGGGCACGCACACGCCGGCGCCTTCGTCCATTCTGATGGGAGTTGAAGGCGGCAAGGAGAGCGCGCTGCTGCGAGGCCACCCCTTGCGTGAGCCTTTGCGTTACCGCTTGGGTACGACGTTGGGTGGCCGGTATAACGTGGGGGGAACCGAGGGTGAGTTCCAGGGCGACGCTTTGCAAAGATCGGGCAGCAGGGAGATGAGTGGAATGCCTGGCTCGGCGGCGACCTCCCGCGGAGCTGGGGTGAGCGTCCTCCCGCACGGCCATTCAGCGCAGGCCGGGCGCGCTGAGGGCGGCGAGATGATGCAGGGCGGCCACGGCATTGGGGCTCCCAGCGCCAACGCGCCCGCTCCGAACGCCGCGACCAGCAGTGCACACAGCGCAAGTTCTAGCGCCGGCGGTGCTGGGCACCATTGATCCCCTAGTCATTCCGAGCGCAGCGAGGAATCTCGCTCTGGGTCGTTCTCCAGAAGAACCGGGCCGAGATTCCTCGCTGCGCTCGGAATGACACCCTTCGCAATATAAGTTGCGAGAACCCTCACAGATACTTCAACAACTCATCCAGAGTTTTCTGCACGCCCTCGTACGGTTCGCCAGGACCCTCGTACTCGATCGAGTAGACGCCCGTAAAGCCGGCCTTCCTGGAAATCTCGATGCACTTCGGGAAGTCGTATTTGGTCTCATTCCCGGCGGCGTCAAACTCCAGTCCTTTAGCGTGGCAGACTACGTGCGCGTAAGGGAAGAGAAGCGGCAGGCCCTTCTCGCGCGTAGCCTCATCCGGAAAGTTGCCGAAATCGGGGAGCGCTCCGACCACGTCCGGGCCCGCCTCCTCAAAAAGCTTTACCAACTCCTCGGGATGTTCCGAGCCCACACCGCCGTGGTTCTCGATGATTACGTGCACGCCCTTAGGTTTGCCATAGGCGGCCAGGCGCTTATACGACTCGAGGGTCGGCGATAGGTTCGCCGGATTGAACTTGCCGGGATCGCACCGGACGGACTTTGAGCCGATTGTCTGCGCGACATCGATCCAGATTTTTGAGGCGTTCACCGCGGCATCCCGCACCGATTGGTCCGGGTCCGACAGACCCCCGCCCGTCCATAGCTCATCAATGTCCACCGGCATGTTCACGACGCGCGAGTGCGCCCGCACAAGGCGGCCCTTGACTTCCTGAAGGTAGGTCTTTTCCGTGGAAGCGAAGTGAGGAGCGCAAAACTCGAGATTATGAACCTGGTACCGGTCGGCTATCATCTCCGGGAAATCGATCAAGGCGAGCATATTCCCGGGGAGGGTGAACTCTTTCTCCCGGGTGGACTGAAAATAGTTATGAAGACTCCAGGTGGAAATGGAAATGCGGCTCCGTTTGTCATATCTGTTAACGCTGGCAGTGCGGCGTTTCGTTTGCCCCAAGAGTTCTCCGCCGAAAGCGAAGACCCCGGTCGCAACCGCAAGACGACTGAAAAAATCCCGACGGATCATTACCTCCTCCTTTCGGCCCATCGCTGGCGCGAGGCTGAGACGGAGATGCTAACACTGTTTCTCCGCGCCCGGGTAGACTATTCCAGTTCCTCTCTGAGATTGAGTTGTCGTGGGTGAAAAACCGACGGGCAGGAGAGACAGGGCGTAATGACATATTGTCGTATCTTCTGCTATCCCCATTATTTTCTAATCAATGCCTAAATACCGCATTGACATTCGCTCCTGAGTTCCGTATATTTTGTCGGATTTGAAGAGTGTTGCCGGCCGAAGGATAGGGGCGGCCGGTATCACGTATTGCTCACGCCTCTTCGTCCCTCGAGCCGGCGCCAGTTGCGGGTACTTGACTTCGAACTCGCAGAGGGATTGGCGATAACACTACTGGTGCGCTCTCCACTGGAGAATGGCTGCAATGGGACTGATTTCTATTCAAATCTTCCAAAACTCAATGTACCCGTACTCAGCAGTTCTTCTTCTCGCCCTCGTTTCGCTTCTGATCTACTTTCGAAATCAACGCATCGAGCGCGCGAACAAGAATGCAGAGTTGCAGTGGTTTTCGGGACTGCATCTTTTTAGCAAGTCCCTTTCTGAAAGTCCCGGGCCGCAACAGATGGCCGACATGACGGGACAAAGAATCCACGACATTTTTGGTAGCGGGGGCTGCTACGTTGTAGTGCAGACCAGCGGCTCAGAAGCAACCAGCCACGTCTCCGCGCAAGGACTCAGTGCGGAGTCGGTGGAGCAGTTATCGGGCGATCCCCTGCGCTCTTATCTCGTCTCCTGCGGGGCACGTTGGGGGAACTTGCTGGTTTTCCCCGACCTGGCACGTCCCGCCGTGGATTTTGCCTGGCAACGCGACGCGCTGTTCCACGAACTGCGAGCGCTCTGGGTGCGGGAAGGGTTGAGAACCCTGGTGGTGGTGGGATTACAGGTGCGCGAGAGTTCCTATGGCGCGTTGCTGATGGGGTGCCGCAAGGCGAAGAGCTTCCGCCCGAACGAGCTCCGCTTGCTGTTGGCGATCGGCAACCAACTCGGCGTGGCCGTGGAAAATTGGTCTTTGCACCGCGCGGCAGAACGGCACAACCAGGAGCTGAGGTTACTGCACCGCGTCAGCGAATTGTTGCGCACGAAGTTTGATCTGGAATCACAGGTGGAGATCCTTCGCCAGGAGTTGCAAGGCGTGCTCGGCACAACGAACTTCTCGCTGGCAATACAGGACTTGCCGGACGGACCGCTGAAGACGATTGTCGCCTTCCAACTGCCTGATGCCGAGCTTCTCTCGGGAGCGTCCGAACCGGATGGGCTGGCGGAATTCGTCAGTCAGGGCCGCCGCCCGCTGCTCTTGACCCGGGACCTTCTTGCCAAGGCGCGCCGCCTGGGCATTCAATCCGTGGATGGACGGCTGCGCACTTGGTGCGGAGTGCCTGTTCATTTCTCCGACGGCGCCCTGGGTGTGCTGGCGGTAGCAGACTTCGAGCGCGAGAATGCCATCAACCAGGGACAGTTTGAGTTGATGCAGGTGCTCGCGGACGAGGCCACCGGCGCGCTCGAAGGCGCCCGGCTTTTCCAGAAGGTGCAGCGACGCGCGAGCCATCTGGCGCTTCTGAATGAACTGACCCGGAAGGCCGCCTCGGACCTCAATCCGAAGGAGCTTCTTTCCAACATCTGCCGGGAAATCCGCAGCGCTTTTGATCGCGACTTTGCGCGAATTGAGGTCGCCGACACTCATAAAAGAGAATTGGTTGTGGAAGCTGAGGCGGGATACGGCGGGGAATTGCTGGGCCACCGGGTCGAATTCGGCGAAGGGCTGTCGGGTGCGGCCGCCATCGGCAGCGAGCCGATCCTGGCAAATTCCGTCCTGCGGGACCTTCGGTACCTGGCGCTGCGTCCGGGCGTACGATCGGCCCTGAGCCTTCCCTTGCGGTATCGGGACGATCTGCTGGGGGTTTTGAGTCTCGAGAGCTTGCGCGAACACAGTTTTTCCCAGCAGGACGTGCTGACATTACAGTCGCTCGCGAACCAGCTCGCCATTAATCTCCATAACGCGCGCGCTTATCAGATTGCGCTGGACCAGGCCATCACGGATGGCCTGACAGGTCTCAAGACTCACCGCTTCTTCCGAGAGTCGCTGGACGGCGAATGGCGCCGGTCAGTCCGAAGCGGTCGGCCGTTTTCCGTCATTATGATGGACCTGGACGGCTTTAAGCAGGTGAATGACAGCGGAGGGCACTTGGAGGGCGACCGAGTGCTGGCGGCGGTTGCCGCTCTGCTCGATTCCCGATCGAGGCAATCCAATGTGGTGGCAAGGTACGGCGGTGATGAGTTCGCCATCTTGATGCCCGAGACGACGACGGAACAGGCTGAAATCCTCGCAGAGCGGCTTCGTTCCGGCCTGCAAGCGGACCAGTTCCTGCACACTCACCGCGTGACGGCAAGCATCGGGGTGGCGTCCTTTCCGAGCCACGGTCCAACTCCTGAGGACATTCTGAGTGTGGCGGACTCCGGAATGTATCTGGCCAAACACTGTGAAGGAAACTGCGTGCGGGTGGCGTCTTTGAGAATTGCAGCAGGGAATGCGGAACGTGAACAGGAATTATTGGACGCGCGTCTGGGAGTGACGGTGAAACGGATGTTTTCCAGCGGGAACGAGGCGATCAACAACCATTACTTGCACAGGTTCGAGCAGATGAAGCCGCTCTGGGATACGATCACGGCGCTCGCCTTTGCCTTAGAAGCTAAGGACCCCTACACGAAGCACCATTCCGCCGAGGTATCGGCATGGGCAGCCAAGATCGCCATTCAAGTGGGGTTGCCTCAGCCGGAAGTCGAAGATATTAAGCTGGCGGGGATCGTTCATGATATCGGCAAAATCCACGTTCCGGGAGATATCCTTTCCAAGCCCTCGTTCCTGAGTCCAGATGAGTTCGACCTGGTGAAAAGCCATGCGGCCTGGGGCGCGAAGATTCTGGAACCCTTGAAAGAAACGGGCATCGAGCGCATCGTGCGCTACCACCACGAGGCCCTCGACGGGAATGGTTATCCCGATGGCTTGAAGGGAGATCAGATTCCTATTGGCGCCCGCATCATCACTGTAGCCGACGCTTTCCAGGCCATGGTTCGCGACCGTCGCTATCGCAGAAAACGCACTACGGACGAGGCAGTGGCCGAATTGCGACGCTGCCGCGGCACGCAGTTTGACCCGCTGGCGGTGGATGCGCTGGTTCAGTTGATCGAGTCCGAGGGGGGGCTGCCGATACTTGAACCCATGGAAAGTGAGCACACCTTCACGTAGCGCGCGTCTCGCCTCTCCAGTTCAAATGGGATGTGGGTTATCGCTTGGAAGTCGTGCCGGCAAGTGTCTGGCTCAGTCGCGAGCGGAAGGCGCCAAGCGTATCCTCAATTATTCTTCGCTGTTTCTCCAACAGATCTTCAAGGGCAGGAGTGGAAGGTTCTGCGGATGGCCGGGCAGGCCGGGAGGGCGCCGGCGTGGACTCTTCGCGGACCGCCACTTTTGCCTGACCGCTCTCTGCCGATAGAGCCTCGGCATGATTCAGGAAATTCTGGAGCATGCTTTTGAAGGCTTCAGCCTCGCTGCGCTGGCGCTTCTGGGCAGCCGCACTCACGTCATCAAGTCGCTTCTCAAAAGCTTCCAGAAGCCGGCGCGAATGCCCTTCCAGTTCTGTCCTGGTCTGCTGCTCCCACTCTTTCACCACAAAAACGGCCATCTCAATGCTCTTGGACAGCCGCTCGGGGAGTTCCTGGAGGGCCTGGTCGGCGCCGTTTCTCACCTCGGCCGCCACACGTGCCGCAGCCTCGCCGGCAGACGACTCGATTCTAACGCGCAGGGATTCCAGCAGCGCCTCGAAGGTGGCTTGGATTCCGCTCTCCATCTCTCTCGTCTGCCGCTCCTGCGTCTCCAGCAACGAGGCGCGCAGTTGCTCCCGATAGGATGCCGACTTCTCCGCCGCCTCGCCCTCCAGCAATCTCAAGGTCGATTCGCGCAGCATCGCCAACTGCTTCCCGGTTTCCTCCACGCAGCGCTCTTCGGTGGTCTGAATCTTTACGTGCAAGGACTCAAGCAGGCCTTGCAAACTGGCTTGAATTTCCGTCCCCATTTCCCTTGTCTGTTGCGCGTGCATCTCCAGCAGCGCCGACCGCAATTGCTCCTGGCAGGATGCCGACTTCTCCGAGGCTTCGCTCTCCAGCGCGGTCAAGGCTGATTCCCTTACCACGCCCAACTGCTTCTCGGTCTCCTCCACGCACTGTCTTTGGGCGTCTTGGATCTTTCCGCGAAGTGCATCGAGTAGGCCTTCCAAACTGGCCTGAATCGCCGCCTCGATCTCCTGCGTCTGCTGCCCCTGCATTTCGACGAGCGCCGCCCGCAGTCGCTCCCGGTGGGACGCGGACTTCTCCGTGGCTTCGCTCTCCAGCGAATCTAAAGCCGATTCCCGCGCCGCACTTAACTGCTTCTGCGTCTCCTCTACAGACTGCTCTTGGGTCTCGCGGATCTTGCCGCGCAGAGTTTCCAGCAGACCTTCCAGGCTGGCCTGGATGCCCGTCTCCATCTCCTTCGTCTGCTGCGCCTGCAATTCCGCGAGCGCTGCTCGCAGTTGCTCCCGGTAGGCCGCGGACTTCTCCGTGGCTTCGCTCTCCAGCGCGGCCAAGGCCGATTCGCGTGCCGTACTTAACTGCTTCTGCGTCTCCTCTACAGACTGCTCTTCGGTCTCGTGGATCTTGCCGCGCAGAGTTTCCAGCAGACCTTCCAGGCTGGCCTGGATGCCCGTCTCCATCTCCTTCGTCTGCTGCGCCTGCAATTCCGCGAGCGCTGCCCGCAGTTGCTCCCGGTAGGCCGCGGATTTCTCCGTGGCTTCGCTCTCCAGCCCGGCCAAGGCCGATTCCCGCGCCGTACTTAACTGCTTCTGCGTCTCCTCTACAGACTGCTCTTGGGTCTCGCGGATCTTGCCGCGCAGAGTTTCCAGACTGGCCCCAATGGCCGCCTCCATCTCCTTCGTCTGCTGCGCCTGCAATTCCGCGAGCGCTGCCCGCAGTTGCTCCCGGTAGGCCGCGGATTTCTCCGTGGCTTCGCTCTCCAGCCCAGTCAAAGCCGATTCCCGCGCCGTACTTAACTGCTTCTGCGTCTCCTCTACAGACTGCTCTTGGGTCTCGCGGATCTTGCCGCGCAGAGTTTCCAGCAGACCTTCCAGGCTGGCCTGGATGCCCGTCTCCATCTCCTTCGTCTGCTGCGCCTGCATTTCCGCGAGCGCTGCTCGCAGTTGCTCCCGGTAGGCCGCGGACTTCTCCGTGGCTTCGCTCTCCAGCCCAGTCAAAGCCGATTCGCGTGCCGTGCCTAACTGCTTCTGGGTCTCCTCCACGCACTGTTCGCGAGCCGAACGGAGCCCCTCTTTCAGCAGTTCGAGAGCTTCCTCTGCTTGTTTGTTGAAGTCTCTGACCACCACTTCCAGCGCCGATTCAACACTGCGTTCAAGCTTTTCCGAAATCTCCCCGCTGGCCTTCGTTGAGGACTCGCGGGCCGCAGATTCCAATTCGGATCGTAATTGGCCTGCAAACGCCTCCGCCTCGGCGTGAAACTTCTCAAACTGCGAAGCCGATTCGCTGGCCAGGCGCGGCAGACTCTCCTCGGCCTTCTTTAAACTGATCTCCAGGTTCTGGCGAGCCCCCTGCAAACGTGCGGCGGCCTCGTCGCCAGCCCGATTCAGTAAGTCCACGGCGGAGTCCACGCAGACGGAAATTGCCTTGACGGCGGTGCCAGATTCTTCCTTGCAGATCTTCCTGGCCTCTGTTCCCGCGTTCAGAGTGTCCGCCTGAATTTCCTGCCGCAGTGCTTCGAGGCGTTGCTGGAGCGACTCCTCGCTGCTCCTGCGGGCGCCCTCAATCTGCAACTTGACTTCCTCGGAGGCTTGAGCGGTACGGGACAGGAGGCTCTCCGCTTCCCCGCGCGCAGCTTGCATGCGGTTCAAAAGGGCGCTCAATTCCTCCTTGAGCGATTGCGCCTCATCGATGGATTTTTGCAGAGATTCGAATGCCGCGAGGCCCGCGTTTTGAGCCGGCACGGAGGGCGCTTGAGCGGGCACGGACTCCTGCCGGGGCGCCGCCGGCTGGGTCGAAGGAGTCGCGGTCTCTCCGGCCAAACGGGTTAAGGCGTGCACTGCCATGTTGAATTGGCTCAGGCCCCCGGTCTGTTCTCCCGCTTCCACCGGCAGTCCCCCTGGCGCAAGGTGCGTCGTCTCCGTCTTAAGGTCGTCCTCGGGATGAGCATCGGCCGTCGCCGGAGGATCAGTCTCGGCATGTGGGCTCGCATCTTTCCGCCCATCCAGGACGCTCTGCCGTTCCTTCGCCCAATCCTCAGGGGGAAGTCTGACTCCCCAGACATTCTGCGCTTCCAGGAGTTCGACACAAACTTCGAAGGGGTCTTCTGCAAAACGCTTTTCACAGATTCTATTGACCCGGCCTCGGGCGGTTCGTGCGAGCAGTGGATTCTCGATCAAGACCTGATCGTCAACCGCCAGGCGGTGAAACGTGGCGATTCTGCCGCCATGCTTGTTAACACTGATCGTCCAGGTGTTTTCCTTGAAGGATTGCCCCGCCGCGTCGGTGCCGTGTACGGTTATCGGAACGATGATCGAAAGGCGAGCGCTCCGGCGGCCCACCACACCGGGAATTTCGGGTTCATCAGGTGTCGGCAGCATATTAAGGTGAGAAAATCTTAGAGGATTGAGGAGGGCAAGTCAACAGAAGAGCCATGGTACGGAGGTACCGTCGCGTACAGTACCTCGCATTGACTCGTCGCACATTACTCGATGCGCTACTTGTATCTGCGTATACCAATTCCCGCGCCCCTGCCTCCCCCAAAACATCCCACTCCCTCACGCAAATCGACCTGGCCGATACGGCTCCAGGGGGAAAGAAGTGGCGCGGCCGAGAAGCAGCTCGGAAATTTCTTGGGCGGTGATGGGGGCCAGGAGAATGCCGTGGCGAAAATGGCCAGTAGCAAGTATGAGATTATCCAATTTACTATGACCCAGGATGGGAAGATGATCCGAAGTATCAGGGCGCAGTCCGGCCCAGGAGCGAAGGAAGGCACACTCCTTCAGGAAAGGCGCGAACTTCATTGCTCCATTAAGGATGGATTGCAGTCCTTCGGCGGTCACGCGTTTTTCGAACCCGGCGTACTCGGCTGTCGTGCCGACGACCACCCGGCGGGCAGAGCGGGGCACGAGGTAATGCGTTCCGGCACGGACCACGTGGGGAATTTCACGAGGCGATTCGAACTCCATCATTTGGCCGCGACAAGGCTGCATGGCGAGCTGTAGCCCCGCCTGCGCGGCGAGCCCACCCGACCAGCAACCTGCCGCCAGCACGAACGAGCCTGCCGAATGCATCGCGGTCGCGCTGTCGAGAGGGCCGGTCCGGGTGTGAACGGCTTCCACGCGGTCGTCGCGGACGACCAAGTCCTCGACCGGGCAGCGAGACTGAAATTTCACCCCCAGGCGGTGAGCGGCCTCGATCACGGCCCGCGTCAATTTCTCGTTATCCACCCAATAGTCCTCAGAAGCGCCGAGGGCGAGGCGGATCTTCTTGGAAAGCCCGGGCATTTTATGTTCCAGGCTGGCCACCGTGAGCCTTTCCAGCGGCAGCCCAGCCCGGGATTGGTTCCAGAAAAGCTTCTCGAGGTTTGCAACTTGCTTTTCGTCGGTTGCGATCAGCAGACTCCCGTCGCGACGAAACCCGACGTCCTGCCCACTCAAATCCTCAATTTCCGCGACGAAATCAGGAAACAGAGCCTGGCTGGCTGCGCACAAGGCGAAGAACGCATCCGGCACTGCGGTTTCACCCTGCGGACCGATCATTCCCGCCGCCGCACTGCTGGCCTCGGCCCCGGGCTCGCCACGATCGAAAACAGATACTCGCAGCTTGGCCTGGGCCAAACGCAGCGCAATGGATGAACCGATGAGGCCACCTCCGATAACGATCACGTCAGGGTTGTTCGCTGAGGTGGATATAGACGCCATGTTATTATTGTATCACTAGTGTTGCCGGGCGGCTTCGTGTTGTAGCAGCGGCCGTTGCGTCGATCCGCGGAAAACTGTACGGGTTGCCGTTACACCGTGCCGGATGCCCGGAAGTTATGTCATAATCAAAGCTCCGTCCTATGCGGCCGGCGCTCAGTGCCGTCCGAGGAGCCAACCCTTGATCTGCACGATCTGCAATAAGCGCAAGGCAAAGAGGTTCTGCCCCGCCCGGGGAGATAGTATCTGTGCGATTTGTTGTGGAACCGAACGCGAAGTATCCATCGACTGTCCTTCGGACTGCCCTCACCTGATGGCCAGCCGCAAGTATGATGCCGACCGGCGCCAGATCGATCGGAGCAACATCCCGTTTTCCGATGCCGAAATCTCGCACGAGTTCGCCCAGGCCCACACGCCGCTGATGATCGCGCTGCTTTCTTGCATTGGGCGATATAGCCGCGAACACCGCCAGGTGGTGGACACCGATGTGGTGGCGTCGCTGAAGGCATTGGCTGAGTCCTACCGTACGCTTTCGAGCGGCCTCTATTATGAGAAGCTTCCTGACTACCTTTACCAGCGAGAGCTTTACCAGCAACTGAAAGCCGACCTGGAAGAATTCCAGCAAGTTGAAACTCAAAGGCTAGGCTTGACCAGCACGCGGAACAGCGACATCCGGGATGCATTGATCTACCTTACCCAATTGGGCTCCATCCGCTCCAATGGCCGGCCGAAGGGCCGAGCCTTCCTGGACATGATCCGGGAGGTTGCTCCCGACGAATCCGCCAAAGCCGACTCGAAAATCGTGCTTCTCAGCTAAATAACAGGCGGTCCTTTGTTTTCATAGACATTCTCGCTTTGTTCCGTCGAATTCAAGTCGACAAGTCGAGAGTTGACATTCGAAGAGTGACAAACGGTCGGCATCCGACCCGACCTCTTGTTTCGACCCTACAACTCCTCGACTCCTCAACTCCTCGACTGTTTGTTTTCATGGACATTCCCGGTTCGTTCGTTCAATTTTGGAATCGACTCATCAAGACTCTCGATTTTTTCCTTCCAAAGCTCCTTCCCACGGCCAGCCGAGCGTATTCCCATTCCGCGCCGAAAGCGAGGGCCGCGGCCGACGACCGGCAGCTTGGCGCACCGCATCTAACAAGGATAGGCTACTATAACGCGGAGGATGATGTCAACAGAAATCAATTGAAGGCACATCCCGTTGGGCCGGAAGGCGTGAAAAGACCGGCGGACGGAGGTCGGAAAGCGGGCTCATGAGGACAGTCGGGTGTGAGGAATGCCGGAGCCGCCGCTCTGTTACAGAACTCTGAATCTGATCGTGTCTGGTATCTTCTCAAGTGCACGAATCAAACCGTCATCCCAGTCATGGTTGATGTCCAGGATGGCGTAGCCGACGGTCCCTTTGGTTTCATAGACTTGGCGCTCTACGTTTATGCCCCGATCGGCAAACACTCCGCTGATGGCCAGCAGCATTCCAGGAATGTTCCTATGGATATGCGCCAGCCGGTGAGTCTGCGGCGTGCTCTCGAGCTGGCAGTTCGGGAAGTTCACGCTGAGCTTGGAACTGCCGCTCTGCAAGTAGCGGTGGACCTGCGCTGAAACGAATTGTCCGATGCTTTGCTGAGCCTCCTCGGTGCTTCCGCCCACGTGCGGCGTCAGGATTACGTTGGGTAGGTTTTGGAGCGAATCGGAAAACAGCTCGCCGCTGGCTGGTTCCTCGGGAAAGACATCGACGGCCGCCCCGCTCAGCTTGCCGCTTCTCAGATTCTCCGCCAGCGCCTCGTGATTCACCACAAAGCCGCGGCTCAGGTTCAGGAAGAACGCGCCGTTCTTCATGATCCGGAATTCCTCTTCACCGAAGAGATTCCTGTTTTGCGGCTTGCCGTCGACGTGGAGAGAAACCACGTCGGCGGATTGGAGCAGCTCCGAAAAGGTGCAGTTCTTGGCGTTACCGCGCGCCAGGACATCCGCCACATCGCAGAAGATGACTTTCATGCCGATCGCTTCCGCCAGCTCGGAAAGCTGCGAGCCGATCTTGCCATAGCCTACAATGCCGAGGGTCAGACCGCGAACTTCATGACACCCTTTGGCGCTCTTGTGCCAGACGCCGCGGTGCAGGGCGAAGCTGCTGTGAAAGACCCGCCGCACCAGCATGATGATTTCCCCCAAGGCGAGTTCCGCCACGGAGCGGGTGTTGCTGTGAGGGTCGTTGAACACGGCGATGCCCCGAGCGGTGCAACTCGGCAAGTCGATGTGCTCGACGCCGATGCAGTACGCGCCCACGACAAGCAATTCAGGAGCAGACTCGAGGACGGCCTTGGTGATTTTTGTCTTGGACCGGACGCCGAGGACGTTGACATCCCGGAGTACCTGAAGGAGGACGCCCTCATTCGGGCTTCCCGGCAAAGTCCTGACTTCGTAGCCGGCGCGTGAAAACGTTGCAACCGCATCTTCATGCACGCCCTCGAAGAACAAAGCTTTCATCGCCATCGCGTTCCCTCGCCACTAAAAGTGATGCGTTTATACCATACTTCGGAGAAGTTGCTGAAAGAATAGTACTTTCGAGTCTATACGCCGTGACATCGGTGTTTGCGCATCCGGCTGTAGCGGCGGTCTCCGACCGCAGTCGTCGATCAGAGATCGACGCTACAAATTATGCCGTTCTGTATAGAATAGACAAATCCGCAGAGGCGGCCCTCGCGGCCGTCCGGGAGCAATCACAGGATTGCTGCTCCATGGGGGTGAAATGCCCAGGCGATTGGAAAACTACTTGGAAGGCGGATGGCGTGCTTCTCGCGCTACCGAGTCATTGAACGTACTGAACCCGGCGTCGACGCAGGTGTTGGCGGAAGTTCCGCTCTCACCTCCGGAGGAAGTGGACGCGGCGGCGCTTGCCGCCGAGCGGGCATTTCCAGAGTGGCGGCGCCGGCCGGCAGGCGAGCGGATTCAGCCGCTGTTCAAGCTTAAGGCGCTGCTCGAGGAGCACCTGGACGACCTGGCGCGCACCGTCACCGAGGAGTGCGGGAAGACCCACGCTGAAAGCGCCGGCGAATTGCGGCGCGCCATCGAGAATGTGGAGGTCGCTTGCGGTATCCCCAGCCTGATGCAGGGCTGTAACAGCGAAGATATTGCGCCGGGGATCGACGAGCACATGATCCGGCAGCCGTTAGGTGTGGTGGCGGCCGTCACTCCGTTCAATTTTCCCGCCATGATCCCATTTTGGTTCATGCCCTATGCCCTGGCCACGGGAAACTGCTTCATCCTGAAACCCTCGGAGCGCGTGCCGCTGACTTCCAATAAACTGTTCCACCTGCTCGCGGCCTCCGGTTTTCCCCCCGGCGTGGTGCAGCTCGTGAACGGCGGCAAAGAGACGGTCAACTCGCTGCTCGATCATCCGGCCATCAGGGCGATCAGCTTCGTAGGTTCGACTGCGACGGCGCGCCACATCTACAGCCGGGCGGCGGCCAACGGGAAGCGCGCCCAATGCCAAGGCGGGGCCAAGAACCCAGTGGTGGTGATGCCGGACGCCGACCTGGAGATGACCACCAGGATCCTGGCCGATTCCGCCTTCGGTTGCGCCGGGCAGCGCTGCCTGGCGGCCTCCGTCGCAATCACTGTGGGCGAGGCACGAAGAGCTTTGACGGAACAACTGGAGGAGGCCGCAAGCAGCCGCAAGGTCGGGTACGGCCTGGACGAAGGCGTGGAGATGGGGCCTGTCATCTCGCTCGAAAGCAAAACGCGGATCGAAGCGTTGATCGCCAAGGGCGAGCACGAAGGGGCGAGCGTGCGCGTGGACGGGCGGGGCAAAAAAGTGAAGGATTACGAGGAGGGATTCTTCGTTTTTCCCACCGTCCTGGACGGGGTTTCCCCGCAAGGCGAAATCGCTCGCACGGAGATCTTCGGCCCCGTCTTGAGCCTCATGCACGCCTCCTCGCTCGACGAAGCGATACAACTGGTCAATGCTCGCAGCTATGGCAACATGGCCTGCATTTTCACGCGCGATGGCGCCACAGCGCGACGTTTTCGGTACGAAGTCAACGCCGGCAACATCGGCATCAATGTCGGCGTAGCCGCGCCTCTGGCAACCTTTCCCTTCAGCGGCTGGGGTGAGAGTTTCTTCGGCGACTTGCACGCCCAGGCACGGCACGGCGTCGAGTTTTATACCCAGACGAAGGTCGTGATCGAGCGTTGGCCGCGGGAATGGAACCGGAAATTTTGATTGATTCATTGGGTCATTGAGCCATTGAGTCATTGACTCAATTGACCCGGCACGAAGTTTGAGGCTGTTCCCACCATGACTCTCTAAACGCCGGAGACCTGCAAAGGGACGTAAGCAGAGTCTACGTAATGAGGTGGTTTTGTGAAGACTATCACAGCAACGGAATTGCGACGCAATCTGCGACGGGTGCTTGACCGTCTGGTCATAGAGGGTGAAGAAATCGTTGTCGAACGCAACCGCGAGCAAGTCGCGCGTCTTCTCCCCGGCCCGGCGCGGCAGACTGCGCTCGAGGCGATGGCTGACCTTTACCACACACTTCCAGAAGACGACGCCGCCACATGGGGGGCGGACAGCCGGCGGGTGAGACTGAAGGGAAGCCGCCTGGATAAGGGCCTACGAGAGCCGTGGGGTTCCTAGTGCTCGGCTGGTTTAATTAGTGCAATTTAAAGTGGCTTTCGGAAGGGCGGGGCTTCAGCCCCGCCGTCTGTGGGTGCGGTGTTGGAAGGGCCTTTAGGCCCTGAAGCCAAGCCCCACCCTTCCATCTCCGACGGATAAGTTCGCTTGCTAATTCAGCTAAGCATTAGTGGAGATGGTCAGAGACTCGAGGATACGATGGCGAACGACTACGCGTTCGAGATGGCGACCTCTGCTGTTCGCTTCGGCTTTGGCGTAACCCGCGAAGTGGGCGCAGAACTCGCGGACCAGGGCAAAAGACACGCACTGGTATTTACGGATGCCAACTTGCGCTCCTTGCCCCCGGTATCTACGGTGCTCGAATCGCTCGGCGAGCACAAGATCCGCTATTCGATCTTTGACCGCGTGCGCGTCGAGCCCACCGATGAATCGTTCTGCGAAGCGATTGCCGCCGCTGGGGCCGACAACTTTGATTGCATGGTCGCCGTGGGCGGGGGGTCTACAATCGACACGGCAAAGGCGGCCAATCTTTACAGCACTTATCCAGCCGATTTCCTCGACTATGTCAATCCACCTATTGGCAAGGGCAAGCCCGTGCCCGGCCCTCTCAAAACGCTGATTGCCATTCCCACCACCGCGGGGACCGGCAGTGAAACCACCGGAGTGGCCATTTTCGACCTGACTCGAATCCATGCCAAAACCGGCATCGCGCACCGCCGGCTTAAACCAACCTTGGGCCTTCTCGACCCGGAGAACACCCGGACGCAGCCGCGCGCCGTGGCTGCGTCCGCCGGGCTGGACGTGTTGAGCCACTCTGTGGAGTCGTATACGACCTTGCCCTTCGATAAGCGCCCGCTGCCCGCGCGGCCGATTCTGCGCCCGGCATATCAAGGGTCGAATCCCATCAGCGACGTTTGGAGCCTGGAGGCACTGCGGCTTGTGGCGGCTTACTTGCGGCGCGCGGTAGCGGATCCGGGGGACGACCAGGCGCGCGCCGCCATGCTGCTCGCCGCATCCTATGCGGGGATCGGATTCGGAAATGCCGGACTGCATTTGCCTCACGGCATGTCCTATGCCGTCTCCGGCCTGGTGCGGGATTACAGGGCGCCAGGCTATGGCGCCGGACATCCTCTGGTCCCGCACGGAATCTCGGTGATTCTCAACGCTCCGGCGGCATTCCGCTTCACCGCGCCGGCCTGTCCTGAGCGGCACCTCAAGGCGGCGGAAATTCTCGGCGCCAAGATCAACGGCGCCCGCCCTGAAGACGCGGGTAAGATACTGGGCGAGCAGATCATCGGCTTCATGCAGGATCTGCACATCCCTAACGGGTTGCGAGCGCTCGGCTACCAAATTTCCGATATCCCCGCGCTCGTTGAGGGCACCCTGCCTCAACACCGCGTCACCAAGCTATCGCCCCGCCCCTTCGAGCCGGAAGACCTGGCTCAAATCTTCAGTGAAGCCATGGTGGCCTGGTAGCTGAAAATGTGTAGGGGTAGGGCTTGCCCTACCCGGTTCATCAGGGGACGGCAAGCCGTCCCCCTACAAGCAGGCGATTGCATTATTTGCTGGGCACGCGGGGGAAGGAGCGCGGAATAATGCCAGTTCCTTCTTTCACCGTGATGATCTGATTGATGGGGACGTTTGTGAGCTTATCCACGATGCCACTGGGCCAGGTGATTTCCAGGCTCTCGATGCTCTTGCGCTTTCCGAGGCCGAAGTGAATGCGCGGATCGTGGGCGGACATGTAGCTCATGCCACCTTTCCGCTGCTGATATTCGGTGAATCCTTCCGAAACCAGCTTCAGCGCCGCGCCCACGCCGTCACGATTCGACTTGGTGCCTACCAACATCACTTCCAGCCAGTTGTTGGCATTGCCGCCGTCGTTGCGCAGCAGTTGGGGGTAATCGCCGCTGACCGAAACGGCGATGTCCAGATCGCCGTCGTTGTCGAAGTCGGCGACGGCCGAGCCTCGCCCCACGACCGGCTTCATGAAGTCGGGCCCCAGAAGTTCCGAAACCTTCTCAAATTTTCCCTGGCCCACGTTGCGGAACATCAGTTTGGGTTCCGGGAAGGTCTCTTCGCTGTGATAAAGCTTAATATTATCCAGCATCGATCCATTAACTTGAAATATATCTACCCAGCCGTCGTTATCGTAATCGAAGAGCTTGCCGCTGACCCCGCTCAGGAAGATTGCCTTGTTGCCCATGCCGCAACTGTAAGTGGCATCGTCGAACGAATTGTCGTGATTGTTGTGGTAAAGGCGGTTGAGTTCGAAGTCCAGGTGGGTAACGTAGATGTCGAACCAGCCGTCGCCGTCCACGTCGGCGGCGTCGGTGCCCATTCCCGCCTCGTATTTTCCATCCTCGCTGGCCGCCACGCCGGACATGAAAGACACATCCTCAAAGGTGCCGTCCTTCTTGTTGATGAAGAGCGAGTTCGGCCACGTGTCATTGGCCACGAAGATGTCCGTCCAGCCGTCGTTGTTGAAATCCGCCAGGACCAGGCCCATGCCTTTTACTTCGGGGATACCCACGCCGGATTTCTCACTGACATCGGTAAACGTGCCGTCGTGATTATTGTGGTAAAGCTTCAGCCGCAACCCGCGATAGTTATCCGGATGGCAGTAGGCGCGGTAGCCGGGCCGGTGCTCGCCGCAATACATGTTGTTCTTGGGCGTCCAGTCGATGTAGTTGCAGATGAGGAGGTCGAGATATCCGTCCTTGTCGTAATCAAACCAGCCGGCGCTAGTGGACCACTGGCCTTCGTCGGCGACGCCGGCCTTCGCAGTCACATCCGTGAAAGTGCCATTGCCGTTATTGTGGTAAAGGATGGCGTGGCCGAAGCCGGTGACATAAAGGTCCGGGTAACCGTCGTTGTCGTAATCGCCCACCGCCACGCCCTGGCCGTAGAGGCCCACGGCGCCCACCCCCGCCTTCTCCGTCACGTCCGTGAAGGTGCCGTCGCCATTGTTATGATAGAGAGCGGAACGCAGCGGGTGAGGAGGCTTGTACCACTCGGTCTCGGCCGTCTGCACCAGGTAAAGGTCCATCAACCCATCCTGGTCGTAATCGATCCAGCCCAGGCCGTTGCCCATGGTCTCGATGTAGTTCTTTTCGGCCGTAAAAGTGTGGTCGTGCTGGAAAGTGATGCCGGCTGACTCGCGGATGTCCGTGAAGCGAACCGGGATGGAGATGGGGGGTGTTGCGCCCGGTTCGCCGCTCAGGTATTGCGAGCCCACCAAGCCCGCGGCTAACGCCATCACGAAAAGGGCTGGAGCAACGAGCCGTCGGAGTCTGCTTCCTGAGCGTGAGGGAAAGTGGGTCATCTGCTTTCTGTTCCCAGTCGATCGCGAAAGTTAACTATAACCCCAGCCGCCTCTGGCGCTCAATCGACATTCCTCACGTCGTAGGGGCGGCCCTGGTGGCCGCCCTGGGGCAACCACAAGAGTTGCCCCTCCAACCCGGTATCGATTACTTCCCCAAGAGCTCGAAATACTTCCCCACCGCGTCAATCCCGCGATAGAAATTGGGCAGATGGAACTTCTCATTGGGAGCGTGCAGGTTGTCGTCCGGCAGACCGAAGCCCATCATCACGCTGGGGATTTTGAGGTTCTTCTGGAACACTCCCACGATGGGAATGGAGCCGCCGGAACGCATGTAAACCGTCTTGTTCTTGAAGACCTGTTCCATAGCCTCGGCCGCAGCCTCAATCCACTTACTCTCCGTGCTCACCACGGATGCGGGCGCTGAACTGATCACTCGCACCTTGGTCTTGATCCCTTTGGGCGTGATCTTTTTCACGAAAGCGGTGTATTGGCGAATGACTTCCTTAGGGTTCATCTCCGGAACGAGGCGCATGCTGATCTTCGCCACGCCAACGGCGGGGATCACGGTCTTGGCGCCTTCGCCCGTAAAGCCTCCCCGGAATCCGTGGACCTCGAGAGTCGGCCTGGCCCAAGTGCGCTCGAGCACCGAGAAGCCTTTCTCACCGGTCAGCGCGATCGCGCCGACTTCTTTGCGCAGATAGGCCTTCTCGTTAAACGGCAGGCGTTTCCACGCGGCCAACTCCTTCGCGGTGGGTTTCTTCACGCGCTGGTAAAAGCCCGGAATGCGGATCTTCCCGTCTGGCCCCTTGAGCTGGTTGATCATTTCGGCCAGGGCTTGGAAGGGGTTGGGCGCCGCTCCACCATAGACCCCGGAGTGAAGGTCGTGATCCGCGCCCCGCACTTCCAGTTCAGTGTAAACCAAGCCGCGCAGGCCGGTGGTAATGGTTGGCAGATCGGGCGCAAACATTTCCGTGTCGCAGACCAGCGCGGCATCGGCCTTCAGCCGGTCCGGATGCGCTGCCACGTACTCCTCGATGTGTTCTCCGCCCACTTCCTCTTCGCCTTCCAGGAGGAATTTGATGTTGATGGGAAGCTTGCCTTCGGTCTTCAAAAACCCTTCCACGGCTTTCACCAGAAGATAGGTCTGCCCCTTGTCATCCACGGCGCCGCGGGCATAGATGTTCTGGTTGCGGATCGTGGGTTCGAAGGGCGGCGACACCCATTCCTCGAGCGGATCGGGCGGCTGCACATCGTAGTGCCCGTAAAGCAGCAAGGTCGGCTTTCCGGGAGCCTCCAACCACTCCGCGTAAAGGAGCGGATGCTGGCTTTCTTTCCCCGCGATAATCTCGACGTTCTTCATCCCCATTTCGCGAAGTTCATTGGCGAGGAACTCGATAGCGCGCTGCATATCCGGCTTGTTTTCAGGCAAGGTGCTGATGCTGGGAATCTTCAACAGATCCGTCAGCCCTTGCAGAAATCGGTCACGATTCTCGTGATAATATTCAAATATAGTAGTTGCCACAGTTAATACCCCCGATGTTGAGATTTTGAAGTACTCGACTCCTTGCCTTCTCGGCTTATTCCGCGTGCTGCTCATAACGCTTGCGGACCACCACCCCATAATGAATGCCGGAAGCGATGGTGAGGGCCGCGGCGAGGTACGCTAACGCTCGCACCAGACCCCCCAAAACAAATGGCACGTGGGCCTGGAAACTGACCGCCGCAAAAACGGTCAACACCTGGGCGACCGTGGATGCCTTTCCCAGGGTCGTAGGGTAGAAGGGCCGATAACCGGCCACCAGGCTGATCAGAAGCGCGGTAATGATAATGGCGGCATCGCGGCTGATCACTATGATGGTCAACCACCAGGGAAGCGCCTGGCGAAAGGCCAGGGCAAGATAGGCGGTCGTCATCAGGAGTTTGTCCGCAATGGGGTCCAGCGCGACGCCGAGGGGAGTCTCCTGCTTGAGCAGGCGTGCCACTATCCCGTCGGTCATGTCCGAGACCGCAGCCGCAGCAAGCACGATCAAAGCGCCGCGGTACCGCTGGTCAACGACCAGAATGGCGAAAAATGGAATAAAGGCCAGACGCAGGATGGTGATCTGGTTGGCCGGCGTCAGGATACGGGAAGTCATGGCTACGAAACAATATTGCGGCGCGGATTCGCAGATGTCAAATTCACTCTCGCTCTCTCCAATGCCTGTCATTCTGAGCGAAGCGAAGAATCTGCATTAGTTCGATCCGGACCGGAACTGGTCTGAAAATGTGCGCTGCGCCTTGGAGTGCGGCAGCGACGCTGCCGCCGTGGAATCCCGGCAAATCGGCGGTAGCTGGCGCTGCCGCACTCCATGGCAAGGCGTCACGGCCGGGCGGACTGCGCCGTGGCAGGCTGGGCCGACGGAACGGCTCGGTCGGATTCCATTTGATGCATCAGGTTGCGGACCTTCGCGGCATAGGGGCCGTTCGGTTCTGCTCGCAGGTAGGCCTGCATTTCAGCGTAGGCCTTGACATAAGCGCTTTGCTTCACGTACACGTCGGCCAGCCTCACATGAACTTCCGCGGGGAGTGCAGCATTGAGCGATTCAGCCTTTAAGAACTCCTGCTCAGCGGCGGCGTATTTCCCCAAATGGTAATCATCCGCTCCGATTTGAAAGTAGAACTGCCACGACTGCGGTGAGCGTCGCAAGCCTTGCTGAAGGACCGCTTGGCTCTCCGCATACTTTTTCTCATTGAAGTAGAGCTGACCAAGTTCGTTGTACGTATCCAGGTAGTCCGGGTCGCATTCCATGGCCTTCCTGAGCGCCGCTTCGGAGCCCGAGAGTTGCTGTTTCTGGTTTAATGCCAGTGCCAGATCGGTTTGGGCACGCACGTAACAGGGATATTCTTCGACCGCCTTCCTGAGGTGCGACTCCGCCGCGGAGAGGTGCCCACTGTGCAGCTCAGCGGCTCCTTTCTGATATTCCTTCCGCGCCTTCTTGGATGCGTTGTTGTCCGTAAATGAGGACGAAGGAGGAGGGGGAAGTGATTTCGACGTGGGTGCGGGAGAAAGGTGTACGTTGATCACCAGTTTGTCGCCAACGGTGCCAAGACTCAGGTCCTGCTGATAGGTTTGGAACCCCGGAGCCGTCACAGTGATATGGTAATAGCTCCTCGCCAGGCCAACGTATTCAAAATACCCCGCGGTATTGACGGGTTGGTCGCCACAGTTCATGCCCTCGCTGGTCTCGAGATGAACGACCACGCCGTTGGTGACGCTTCCGCCGTAGTCTCCTTGCACCCACCCTCCGAGGGTGACGGTGTTCTGAGTTGATCCGCCCTGGTCCGACGGAAACCTGTGTTGGCTTTGGGCCGAAACCACGCTCGGAGCGCCGAGTGCGGCCAGCATCACAACGACTACAAATGCTTGGGCGAGGCGGAATCTCGAGGACATGGTCGTCCTCCTCCAATCTTCTCGTTCTGCTTCGAGAATCCCCGGAGAGTGGAGTTTAACATTCTCGCTCCCGGGCATCAATCTTAGCTAGTAGGGGTGCCCCTTGTGGCCGCCCTGGGCACCCACAAGGGGCATAGGCGCTAGATTAACCGTTGCGACGAGGTCCCGAAGGGACCCAACATCAATAGCCGTAGGTGAAACCTACGGTAAACGTCATCCCAAAGTATTCAATTTAACCCCGGAGGGGTTGAATTCGACCCCTTCGGGGTCGCTGAGATACTCAACGTGTGCCTTGTCGTCCGTAGGTTTCACCTACGGCTAATAACCTTCATGCCCTCCGGGCATGTTTGGCGGCCCCCACCGGCCCTTAATCTAGCGCCTATGCCCACAAGGCGTGCCCCTGCAGCGCCGGCGCGGCTTCGGTCCAAAGAAAAAGGCCCTGGCTGCCTTTCTGTGCAGCCAGGGCCCAAATACTACAGAACAATCTTCAAGTCAAACTAGAACGAGAACTTCATGCCCAGTTCGACCTGACGAGGATCCCAGGTTCCGTTAACTTCGCCATTCCCTGCGTTGAACTGATCGCCACCGCAAGTACGGCCAAACGCCGGGGTACCGTCGTTATTCGGATTTCCGTTGCAGCCGACGTTAACTCCCAGCCACTGGGTATGGTTGAAGGAGTTGAACGTCTCCAGCCGGAACTGGACTGATGCTCGCTCGCCGCGGAACCACGGTAGCGCGACTTCTTTGAAGAGGGCGAGGTCGAAGTTGTTGCGGCCGGGACCGGTCAGCGAGTTGCGTCCCCCGTAGCCGAACATCCCCGGCTGCCCGTTGGCATAGAACTGGTCCTGGTTAGGTTGCGACAGGACCGAGGGATTGAACCAACGTACCATGGGACCAAACGTAGGATCGTTGTAGGTGGATTTGTTGATCTTGAGCGGGCCGGTCGTATTGCACATAACAGACCCACCGATTCCAGTGGAGTAGTCCGCAATGCCACAGTTGCCCCACGGGCTGAGCCCCTGTGGTTCTCCCGTAAACAGGGAGGTGATGCCGCTGATCTGCCATCCGCCCAGAGCCTGCCGGGCGACCGCACTGGAGGAGTGCTTGAAGAATGGCAGAGCGTAGATGTAGTTCAAATTCAGGACCTGGGTGCGATTATAGTCGGAGGTCCCCTTCCACCGGTTCATGTCGTAGTTCTCATCCACCGAGCCCATCTGGTAGGCGGTGGTGGAATTGTCGATCATGTGCGACCAGGTGTAAGCAGCCTGCAAGGTCAGGCCGTGGCTTGTGGTGTGCCGGATGTTGGCTTGCAGAGCGTTATAGCCGGACACGGCCGTAAACTGCTTCTGCCGGATGTTGCTGAAACCCTGATAGTAGCGGAAGTAGTCGACAGGTGCGTTGTTGTGCATGAGAACGCTCTGCACGTCGCAGACGCCATTCGCATCACAGCCCGTCGTTCCAGCCAGAGCCGGAACAGTCATCGTTTTCACGACGGGGATGGAGAGTTGATTCAGATTGCGATTGGTATCCAGATGCCGCCCCTGAGTGCCGACATAGGCCACGGAGACAATGTTGCCTCCCTGAAACTCATGCTGCACGTTGAGGTTGTACTGGCCGACCGCGGGGTTCTTCTGATAGTAGGGAATCGACTGGAGGCTGGCTGGACTCACGCCGGCGAAACCGCCGGACGCGAAGTCGTAGCCATCGATGTTGTACCGGGTCGGGCCCAGCGTGGTGGGGGCATTGCCCTCGAGGCCGATGACGTTGGCGTCGTTACCGTTTCCTGGCTCGTAGTAGATGCCGTATCCGCCACGGATCGAGGTCTTCCCGCTACCCGTTGGATCATAGGCAAACCCGATGCGGGGACCGATGTTCTCCCTGTAAGGCACCTGGCAGCCCTTCGAGATCGGGCCTACGCCGCATTCCACCAGCCCGTTGCCGAAGCCCGAGAAGTCGTAAATCTGGCCCGTCGCCGGGTTCTTGTGCAGGATTCCATCCGAGCCGAGCACGGAGGCCAGAGCCGGGTTGTAAAGCGACGGCTCGAATCCCGAATCTACCGTAGGCTTCGACACGTCATGGGGAGGAATCAGGTAGTAGTAACGCACGCCATAGTTGATCGTCAGCCTGTGGCTGACTTTCCAGTCGTCCTGGATGTAGGGCTCGAAGTCCGTCCGGCGCCAGTGTCCCACGCCGTAACCGCCCGTGTAGATGCCGTGGTTGTTGAAGGTTCCTTCCGTGTAGGAGTTAATACGGCCCAGGAACATGTCAGCCAGTCCGTTTCCGGTAGTGAGCGGGCCGGAATTGGTGAAGTTGTAACTCCCTTGGACCTCGGTGCCGAACTGCTCGGTCAACTGGAATTTCTCCAGGAAGAACCCGAACTTGATGGTGTGCTTCCCGTGCAGCATGGCTACGTTATCCCGATAGGTGTAAACGGGCTCGGCATCGTAGGGACCGCGGTAGTTGCCTTGGTCAACCCCCCAGCCAAAGGGTACGCCGCCGCCGACGTTCACTGATGGCAGCAGCTTAACTCCTGCATTGGCAGGGAAGAATACGCTGGCATCCCAGTCAGAAGGCTTCGTGTTCGATTTGGCGATACTCCCGGGACCCGGCAACGTAGAGATCGTGTGCGGGGTGTCGGTGTAACTCATGACGAATTCGTTCATGAGGGTGGGCTTGAAGTTGTAGTTGAAGTGCGCCACGGCCTGCCGGGCGGGAACGATATAGTTCGAAGCTGTTGTGTCGTAGCTCGAACCAGACCACAGCGCCGGCACGGTCTCCTTGGTCCAGGTATCGCTCGAGAAGCGCACGAACAGCGATGCCTTGTCGCTAATGTTTTGGTCAACACGGGCGACCGTATCGCTGAAATTGGTCGGCACCTTGTGAGCGCCGATGTATCCCACAGGACCGTTGTTGGGCAGCGGAACGTAGGCATTCAGCCAATCTGCCGCGTTATTGTTGACCGGCGTGACCTTATCCACCTGCACGCCATTGACTGTAGGCAATGTGCAGTTCGCAGGCGTAAAGGCCGGGTACTGGTCCCCGCGATAGTTCCCGGACATCGGGTCGCACTCGCTGAAGTCGCCGGTCCGCATCAGCGCCGTGGGAACCGATCCGGTGCGACGTCGTGGCGGCGCGGTACAAGGCACGCTCTTCCGAAAAGAAGAAGAACGTCTTGTTTTTGCTGGTGTTGTAGACCTTGGGAATGTAGAAAGGCCCGCCGATGGTGCCACCGAAGATGTTCCATTGGAGAGGGCTCTTGGGAGCATTCCCGCCTTCCGGACTGATTTGCTGGTTGGTGAAGAACGGGTTGGCGTCAAAGGCCTGGTTGCGGTTATATTCGTGGGCGCTGCCGTGGAAGTCCTTGGTACCGCCCTTGGTCACCATCTCGATCAGCGCTCCTGCGTGCTGGCCGACATCAGCGCCGTAATTCGAGGTTGAAACGCGGAATTCGGCGATGGTTTCGACGCCTGGAGTGACCGCGCCCCCGCTCGCCTGGGAGCTTTCCTGGGCGTTGTTGCCGCCGTCGTATTCGATCTGGCTGTATTCGTTGCGGTTGCCGTTGAATGAAACGGATACTTCGCCGCCCGCGTGTCCTAATTGCATGGCGGACTCTTGACCGTCACCGATGGCGGCTCCTGGAACCAGGAATTCCAGGCCCATAACGTTCTGGCCATTCAGGGCCAAATTGTCGATCTGTTTTGAGGTGACGACGTCAGAAACCGTGGCATTCTCGGTTTCGACCTTCGCGATGTTTCCAACAACTTCGACTTTTTCGGTAACTTGGCCGACGTGCAATGCCATATCCACGCGCTGGGTTTGGCCCGCTTCAAGGGAAATTCCCGAGCGCACGAGTTTCTCGAAGCCTGTCGCTTCAGCAGTGACGACGTAGTCGCCGATCGGGATTCTCACCGCCGAGAACTCTCCGGCGGTCGTCGAGGCCACCTCGCGGACAAATCCACGATTGGGATTCGATACTGTAACTTTGGCTCCTGGTATAACGGCGCCGCTGGCGTCGGTTACCGTGCCGACGATGGTCGCGGTGTCCTGCGCCCATACCGTGACGCCTGCCAATAAGACTAAACCAATAAGCAGGTATAACGCTCTCCTCATATGTGTTTCTCCTTAAAGTGATTGGAACCGACGCGGAATCGTAGACGGCCGTAAAGGGCCGTTAAGTGACGCAAGAAGCAAATGACTGTGGTTGCGCTCAGCATCCCCGCTTGAGCGGGTGTAAGACCTCCAGCGTAGTTTATCATGCGAGGCACGAACTCCAATGACGGCAGAGATTCTAGATTTCATAATGCGTTTTGTCAAGTGAAATCTCGCTGTACTTTCGCATTGCGAAACTCCCCGCACTAAGGTATTCTCCTTTGACTGCAAGAGCATTTCGGAAGCCGTTTCAGCAAGTGAAGTTCTCTACTGAACGCCTCCTGTGCCTTGATTTGTCATTCCGATTTTGTACAGCAAAATCGGTTATGAAATCGTCGTGAAGGCGGTCCATGCGCACACACCCGAAAACTAAACCAGTTGGCGTTCTCACTAAGGCGCTTCGCGTTGTTGATATACTTCAGGATTCCCGTTCCCCCTTGTCTTTGCACGAAATCAGCATCCAGGCAGGGATTAACAAGAGCACGGCCCTGCGTCTTCTTGCTCACCTGGAGTGTGAAAAATACCTCCGGCGTGATGAAAGGGGTGGATACAGCCTGGGACCCAAGTTCTTGCGGCTGGGTAGCGAGTACAACGTGCAAACTCCCTTGCGGGACACAGCGCGTGAGGCTCTGTGGGAACTGTGGCGAATCACCCAGGAAACCGTCAACCTGGCGGTGCTCGACGGCCTCGATGTGGTCTATATCGATTGCCTGGAAAGCCCGCACGATTTGCGCCTGGTCAGCAATGTCGGCATGAGGGCGGTCCTTTACCGCACCGCGCTCGGCAAGGCGCTTCTGGCATTCCAGCCGGCCGAGCAGTGCGAGCGGCTCATCAAATCTCTCCGCTTTGAGACGTTTACACCCCACACAGTCACATCCGCATTCGAGTTAGATAGGGAGCTGAATCCGATTCGCCAGTCCGGATTTGCGGTGGACAACGAAGAAAGCGTCGTGGGACTCCGCTGCATTGCCGCTCCCGTTCTGGACACGCGAGGAGTTGCCGTGGCGGCGATCAGTGTCTCGGGCCCCACCAGCAGGATCACGCCGCAAAAGACTCCGACGCTGGGGGAAGCGGTGAAGGTTGCCGCTCGCGAGGTGTCGGCTCGGATGGTAAATCAGCCCGCCATGGCATCACAACCCTGACCCGGAGGCGACGCGGAGCGCGACAAACTGGGAAGGGAACCCTACGGGAAGGCGGGAACCCATGAGGAATGCCCCTCCAAGTGCCTGGCGGCAAGCGAGAGGAACCAGGGTGTGGCACTTAAACCTCCCCACGTGTCGGGCCGATGGTTGGCGACGAAGATCTGTCGCAGTTTCTCATCGTACGGAATCAAAGCGTCCCACAGGACACCCGGTGAGTCCTGCCAGCGGGGATCGGGCGGTCCGCCGTCAATGCGCTGGAACTTGGCTCCCGAAATCTGGTGATTCCACATGAAGTCGCGGTTGGTGGCGATCAGGCGGTTAATGTCCTCACGGCTGAACACCAAATCGTGCTGAAAGGCAGCAACGATGCCCTCGAGATCGATGGCATAATAGCCGCCGTTCGGGTGCACTCCCACCCAGTGTTTGGTTTTGCCATCGGGCTTATAGTCCCACGGTCCCGCCGGGTCCCAATAGTCCCAGACAAAGTACTTCCCGTCCTCACGAGTCTTCATCCGGGAGCGCATGAGTTGCCACCACTTCTCCGAGCGTTCCCGGTAGACCGGCTTGCGAGTCACATCAAACATGGCGATCAGCCAAAGGGCGATGAGGTTTTCCTTGTTGTCAGGATGTGAAAAAGCTTCGGACTTTCTGCCCGCGAATCCTTCCGTAAAGCGGCCGCTGGAACGGTCAATCCCGAAGTACTGAACGACCCAGATTCCGCCCACCGTAGAACCGCGCCAGGCGTCACGCGAGTCCCACTTCTCGAACGTCCGTTCGGCCAGTTCGAGATAGCTCCGCGCTTTACCGCCCCATTTGGTCTCGAGCGCGGGCGTCTTCAAGACTTCGCCGGCCATGAGGACCATCGGACGCAGCATCATCGCTTCGCCGAGCATGCTGTCATAGTCAAAGCCCTCGGTTTGGTCGCTGACCTTAGGCCAGCCGAGATAACCGTCGGGCTCCTTGACGGCCCGCCTGATGCAGGAGTCAGCCCAGTCGATCAATCGCTCAATCCATCTCGTATCGTGAGTGGCAAGATAGCCATAATAGAATCCATCAAGAAAAGGGCTGACAAGCCAGCCCAACTCCTCAGCCATCTCCGTGTCGCAATAGCGGTTCTTGGCCGAGTCCTTGAGGATGAAGTCCTCCCAGCGCACCCGCCATTCCTGCGCTTTGGCTGGATCGATCCAGGAGGGCGATTTGTCTGCCGTCGCGGCATGTTCCGGGACGCTGCGAAACAACGTCATGGCCGATGCCACGGCGAGAGCTTTGGCAGGTATTTCGCGAAGAAACATACGGCGTTTCATGATCGGATCTCCTTTGCCGCACTCCGAGGCGCGAGCCAAAGTACACCACAAAAAAACGGCCCTGGCTACTTCTCAGAAAGTAGCCAGGGCCCGGGTGCAATCAAAAACAAACTTCAAGTCAAACTAGAACGAGAACTTCATGCCCAGTTCGACCTGACGAGGATCCCACGTACCGGACACTTCGCCGTTGCCTGTGTTGAACTGATCGCCACCGCAAGTACGGCCAAAGGCAGGAGTGCCGTCTGCATTGGCATTACCGTTGCAGCCGACGCTAACTCCTAGCCACTGCGTATGGTTGAAGGAGTTGAACGTCTCCAGCCGGAACTGAACTGAGGCTCGCTCGCCCCTGAACCACGGCAGAGAGACTTCTTTGAAGAGGGCGAGGTCGAAGTTGTTGCGGCCCGGACCCGTCAGCGAGTTGCGTCCGCCGTAGCCGAACATCCCTGCTTGCCCGTTGGCGTAGAACTGGTCCAGGGTAGGTTGCGACAGCACTGAAGGATCGAACCACCTCTGGATGGGACCGTAGGTGGGATCGTTGTAGATGGACTTGTGAATCTTGAGCGGGCCGTTCGTATTGCACATAACGGACCCACCGATTCCAGTTGAGTAGCCTGCAATGCCACAGTTGCCATAGGGGCTGAGGCCAACGGGTTCTCCCGTAAACATCGCGGTGATCCCGCTGATCTGCCACCCGCCCAGAGCCTGCCGGGCGACCGCACTGGAGGAGTGCTTGAAGAATGGCAGCGCGTAGATGTAGCTCAACGTCAAGACCTGGGTGCGATTCAGGTCGGAGGTTCCCTTCCACCGGTTCATGTCGTAGTTCTCATCCACCGAGCTGAACTGGTACGTGGAAGTGGAGTTGTCGATCATGTGCGCCCAGGTGTAAGCCGCCTGCAGAGTCAGACCGTGGCTCGTGGTGTGCCGGAGGCTGGCCTGTAGAGCGTTATAGCCGGACACGGCCGTAAACTGCTTCTGCCGGATATCGCTGAAACCCTGGTAGTAGCGGAAGTAATCGATAGGTGCGCTGTTGTGCATAAGGACATCCTGCACATCGCACACGCCGCTCGCATCACAACCTGGTGTTCCTGCCAACGCCGGAACCGTCATGTTCTTTACGACCGGAATGGAAAGCTGGTTGAGGTTGCGATTGGTATCCAGATGCCGTCCCTGAGTGCCGACATAGGCCACGGAGACAATGTTGCCTCCCTGAAACTCATGCTGCACGTTGAGGTTGTACTGGCCGACCGAAGGGTTCTTCTGATAATAGGGAATCGACTGGAGGCCGGCTGGGCTCACGCCGGCGAAGCCGCCGGACGAGAAGTTGTAGCCATCGATGTTGTACCGGGTGGGGCCCAGCGTGGTGGGGGCATTGCCCTCGAGGCCGATGACGTTGGCGTCGTTGCCATTTCCAGGCTCGTAGTAGATGCCGTATCCGCCACGGATCGAGGTCTTCCCACTACCCGTTGGATCATAGGCGAAACCGATACGGGGACCGATGTTCTCCCTGTAAGGCACCTGACAGCCCTTTGAGATCGGGCCTACGCCGCATTCCACCAGCCCGTTGCCGAAGCCCGAGAAGTCGTAAATCTGGCCCGTCGCCGGGTTCTTGTGCAGGATTCCATCCGAGCCGAGCACGGAGGCCAGAGCCGGGTTGTAAAGCGACGGCTCGAATCCCGAGTCTACCGTAGGCTTCGACACGTCATGGGGAGGAATCAGGTAGTAGTAACGCACGCCGTAGTTGATTGTCAGCTTGCGGCTGACTTTCCAGTCGTCCTGGATGTAGGGTTCGAAGTCCGTTCGCCTCCAGTGTCCCACGCCGTAACCGCCCGTGTAGACGCCGTGATTGTTAAAGGTCCCTTCCTGATAGGAGTTAATCTTGCCCAGGAACATGTCAGCCAGTCCGTTTCCGGTAGTGAGCGGGCCGGAATTGGTGAAGTTGTAACTCCCTTGGACCACGGTGCCGAACTGCTCGGTCAACTGGAATTTCTCCAGGAAGAACCCGAACTTGATGGTGTGCTTCCCGTGCAGCAAGGCTACGTTATCCCGATAGGTGTATACAGGCTCGGCATCGTAAGGGCCGCGGTAGTTGCCTTGGTTTACCCCCCAGCCAAAGGGCACGCCGCCGCCGACGTTCAGTGATGGCAGCAACTTAACTCCTGCATTGGCAGGGAAGAATACGCTGGCATCCCAGTCAGAAGGCTTCGTGTTCGATTTGGAGATACTCCCGGGACCCGGCAACGTAGAGATCGTGTGCGGGGTGTCGGTGTAACTCATGACGAATTCGTTCATGAGAGTGGGTTTGAAGTTGTAGTTGAAGTGCGCCACGGCCTGCCGGGCGGGAACGATATAGTTCGAAGCTGTTGTGTCGTAGCTCGAACCGGACCACAGCGCCGGCACGGTCTCCTTGGTCCAGGTATCGCTCGAGATGCGCACGAACAGCGAAGCCTTGTCGCTGATGTTCTGGTCAACCCGAGCGACCGTGTCGCTGAAGTTGGTCGGCACCTTGTGAGCGCCGATGTACCCGACCGGACCATCGTTTGGCAGCGGAACATAAGCGTTCAGCCAGTCTGCGGCGTTATTGTTGACCGGCGTGACCTTATCCACCTGCACGCCGTTGACTGTCGGTAGCGTGCAGTAGGCGGAGGAGAAGTACTGAGGGTATTGGCTGCCCCGATAGTTTCCGGACGCCGGGTCGCATTCGCTGAAGTCGCCAGTCCGCATGAGCGCCGTCGGAGCCGATCCGCCCACCGTGGTGGCGGCGCGGTACAGGGCACGTTCTTCCGAAAAGAAGAAGAACGTCTTGTTCTTTCCGGTGTTGTAGTATTTGGGAATATAGAAGGGCCCGCCTATAGTGCCGCCAAAAATATTCCATTGGAGGGGGCTCTTGGGAGCATTCCCGCCTTCGGGGCTGATCTGCTGGTTGGTGAAGAAGGGATTCGCGTCAAACGCCTGGTTGCGGTTATATTCGTGGGCGCTGCCGTGGAAGTCCTTCGTGCCGCCCTTGGTCACCATTTCGACCAGCGCACCTGCGTGCTGGCCGACATCAGCGCCGTAGTTGGAGGTTGAAACGCGGAATTCAGCGATGGTTTCGACGCCCGGAGTAACTGCGCCCCCGCTTGCCTGGGAGCTTTCCTGGGCGTTGTTGCCACCGTCGTATTCGATCTGGCTGTATTCGTTGCGGTTGCCGTTGAAGGAAACGGTCACTTCGCCGCCCGCGTGCCCGAGTTGCATGGCGGATTCCTGACCGTCACCGATGGCAGCCCCTGGAACTAAGAATTCCAGGCCCATAACGTTCTGGCCATTCAGGGCCAAATTGTCGATTTGCTTTGAGGTGACAACGTCAGAAACCGTGGCATTCTCGGTTTCGACTTTGGCCACGTTTCCCACGACTTCGACCTTTTCGGTAACTTGGCCGACATGCAAAGCCATATCCACGCGCTGGGTTTGACCTGCCTGGAGGGTAATTCCCGAACGCACGAGTTTCTCGAAGCCGGTTGCCTCGGCCGTAATAACATAATCGCCGATCGGGATTCTGTTCGCCGAGAACTCTCCAGCGGTCGTCGAGGCGACCTCGCGGACGAATCCACGATTGGGATTCGATACTGTAACTTTGGCTCCTGGTATAACGGCGCCGCTGGCGTCGGTTACCGTGCCGACGATGGTTGCGGTGTCTTGAGCCCGGACCGCGACCGGCAGGACAAGCAGAAAGACAGAGACAAGCAAGGAGACCCTTCGAACTCCACCTTCGCCAGATAGAGCCCGACGCGTCCACTTGCACAGCTCATTGGTGTATTCCATCTATTAGCCTCCTCATAATACCCTGACCCGACGCCTTATCCCCATGCGGCCGATGCGGGCCGCCAAATGAATCAGTGAAGCCGAAAACGGTTAGCGGGTTATTGAGATTCGAATTGGGCGAGTAAACATGACTCTGACTCTAAGACGCCACCACAACCGAGCGACAAACCCGTCCTTGGACAGGTGAGTTGTACAGGTTATGCGACAGTTTGTCAAGACAAATATTGACTTTTATCAATAATTGGCGCCCATGCCCGACGCAATCCTTCCAACTCGGTCGAGACTACGGGATCATGGTACTTTGGCAGGATCACATTGCGAGGTGATATGGGGGGCGGAGGCTACGCCCGCGATGACCGTTCCGAGGAAAAGTCCCGAAAGCGTGAACCTCCGAGACTCCTAGGTCCGCTGGGACGTGGAGGAGCGGTAAAAACAATGGCTTTCTCGCAGCCCCACGCGCCCCAGCGGTGAAGACAAGAGGCGGGAAACGTGGCTACTCGACCCGGATGTTCCCTGAGACGGTGCTCACGTCAAGCAGGAACCCGCCGTCGCCGACTTTGCCTTCCAGTTCGTGCTTGCTCAGTGTGCCTTGCACTGTCATCTCTCGTTGACTATGAACGCTGCCGGAAACCGTGTGGGCCCGGAGCGTAAAGCCTTGCTGGCTGGGCAGGCGCACCGTGACGTTGCCGGAAGCGGTGGAGAGCCGCCAGGATTCCCGGCCTTCTCCTTCCACCACGATGTTTCCGCTCGCGGTCTGGGCTCGCACGTGCCCGTGGACGCCTTCGAGTTGCAGCGTGCCGGAACCGGTATTCACCTCCACATCGCCGGGCGCGGTCTGCCGCAGCGTGACGCTGCCACTTCCCGTCGAGGCGTGAAGGCCGCCCGCCACGCCGGTGGCCTGGATCTCGCCACTCCCCGTCGACGCGTGCACGTCTCCCTTAGCACCGTCCACCGAAATACGGCCGGAGCCGGTTGAAACCCTGACGGCGTCCCCGATATTGGTCAGGCGGAGGTGGCCGGAGCCCGAAGAGGCTTCAACGGGGCCGCGCAGGCCGTTTATGCTCTGTTCCCCGGAACCGGTGTTGGAGCGCAAGCGTGTCTCAGCGGGCACCACAATCTCGTAACTGATCGAGACGTTGTGCTCCATTTCGTGATTGTCAAGGTGGCCAATCTTAATGAGGTTGCCGTGCTGCTCAATCGGCGGGTTGCTCTCCAAGTAATGGACCTTGCTTTCCGGAGCCGAGCTATCGAACCACCCATTTGAAGACCGGATCGTGCCGGTGATGCGCACGATGGAGTTGTCACCGGTGCGCACATCGACGGTTCCAGCGCCCGTCTGGACCTCCAGGTCGACCGGGCCGGAGACCTGCAAAGTACGCGCAAAGTGTCCCTCCGCGGCGCGAGCGGCGGCGGGGACGAACAAAGATAAAACAGCGACGATCGGAATACTCATGGGGAGCCAGCGGCTTAACTTCATAAACACATTCTCCTTTTTGGCACGGGCTTCTTATTGGTTATACGTATCAGGTGCTCGTTTTGTTTAGACGTGTGAAGCCCTGCTCCGTGAGCTTTCGCCCGGGGGTGGCTTTCGCGAACGTTTACGGCCCTGTCATCCTGAGCGCCAGCGAAGGATCTGCAATTCCGTTCCGACCCGAACTAATGCAGATTCTTCGCTTCGCTCAGAATGACAACCACATTAGGAACCTAGCCAAATCAGGACACCCCCCGTGTCTGTCGCCACTTGAGCCCGGTTGTGTCACAATGCTAAGCTCCAGTCCATGGATGACGTAGCCGAAAGACAAGCCGAGAGGGCCTCCGCCGTCGAGCAATATCGCGCCTTGCTTGAGATTTCCGAATCTATTGCCACGCATCGCGACCTGCCGGCGCTCTTTCACGCCATTGCTGAACGACTTCATCGGCTGGTTGCCTTCGACTTTATCGGCCTGATCCTGCCAGACCCGGATCGGAACACGGTGCGGATCCACGTTTTAGAGAGTTCGCTGCCCACGGCGGTGAAAGAAGGTTTCGAATTTCCCATCGAAGAGGCCACGCAGGAGATTGTTTGGAAACAGCAGAAGGCGCTGGTGGTTAGCGACCTGGAATTTGAGGCGCGCTTTCCCCGCAACGTGGAGTTGTTACGCAAGGAAGGCATGAAATCGCTCTGCCTGCTTCCACTCACCACCGCCCAGCGGCGCGTGGGCGCCTTGGTCTTCGGGTCGGTCGAGAAAGGGGCGTACGACGAAGCCGATCTGGAGTTCCTGCGACAGGTGGCGGCGCAAGTCGCCGTGGCCGTCGATAACGCCCTGAATTTTCAGGATGCTCAGGTTTACCAGGAGCAGCTCTCGCGTGAACGCGACCGCTTGCGGTTGCTCTTGGAAGTCACCAACGCCCTGGTGTCCAATCTTGACCTGCGCGAACTCCTGAAGCAGATCTCGGCTTGCTTGCGTCGAGTAATACGCCACGACTACACCGCTCTGGCTCTCTATGATCCGGCCAGATCCGAGATGCGCCTGACCGCTTTGGATTTCCCGGAGGGCAAAGGGTTAATCCAGGAAGAAATGACTGTTCCCTTGGAGGGTTCGGCCGGCGGTGAGGTGTTCACCACGCGCAAACCGTTGCTCGTCGACGCGTCCAACGCGGGGCGTTTCAAGTCCCCTATTGGCCGCTTGGCCGCTGCCGAAGGCTTGAAATGCACGTGCGTGCTCCCGCTTTTCACTTCCACCCGAGATGTTGGGGTCCTGGCCGTTGCCGCGCTCGCCGCCGACGCTTTCCAACCGGATGACATTGGCCTCCTGGCGCAGGTGGCGAACCAGATCGCCATTGCGGTGGAAAACGCGCTCGCTTACCGCGAGATCGCGGAGTTGAAGAATAAATTGGCGGAGGAAAAACTCTATTTGGAGGAAGAGATCCGCACGGATCACAACTTCGAAGAGGTGGTGGGTGAAAGCACGGCGCTCAAGCGGGCGCTGAGCCAGGCGGAGACCGTTGCGCCTACGGATTCGGCGGTGCTGGTTCTGGGGGAAACAGGAACCGGCAAAGAGGTCATCGCCCGCGCCATCCACAACCTGAGCCGGCGGCGGGAAGGCACGTTCGTGAAGATCAATTGCGCGGCTATCCCGACCGGGCTGCTCGAGAGCGAGCTGTTCGGCCACGAGAAGGGCGCCTTCACCGGCGCCATCGCGCAGAAGATCGGCCGCTTTGAGCTGGCGCATCGCGGCTCCCTGTTTCTCGACGAAGCCGGCGATATTCCACTTGAACTTCAACCCAAGCTCCTGCGTGTGTTGCAGGAAAAAGAGTTTGAGCGCTTGGGGGGAACCCGCACCATCCGAGTCGACGTTCGAGTGGTGGCTGCGACCAACCGCAACCTCGCTCAGATGGTTGAGGAGGGACTGTTTCGCGGCGACCTTTACTATCGCCTGAATGTTTTCCCTATCCAGATTCCGCCCCTCCGCGAGCGCCGCGAGGATATCCCGCTGCTGGTGCGCTACTTCGTGCAGAAACATGCGCGGCAGATGGACCGCCGCATTGAAACCATTTCGGCTGAGGAAATGGACGCCTTGACGCGCTACCACTGGCCCGGCAATGTGCGGGAACTCGAAAACCTGATCGAGAGGGCGGTGATTCTCTCACCCGGGCCCGAGTTGCGCGTGCCCGTGGCGGAACTGAAACTGCCCTCCGAAACTCCTTCCAGTCTCAGTCTGGAGTCGGCGGAGCGTGAGCACATCGTTCGAGTGCTGCGGGAGACGAATGGGGTGGTGGGCGGGCCTCGCGGCGCCGCCGCACGGCTCGGCTTGAAGCGAACCACCCTGCAATCCAAGATGCGGAAGCTGGGGATCGTGCCGCGGGAATTGTAGGGGCGGCCCTCGTGGCCGCCCTGGGCAACCATCCGCCAGTTGGCGGATTGCCCCTACGCCGCCCCTCATTTGACCATGCGGATATTTGCTGCCGTCGACATTGGCTCCAATTCAGTGCGCATCAAAATAGCGCGCGTCATTCGCCATCGTCTTGAAACAATTCACGAAGACCGCGTGGTCACGCGCCTGGGCGAATCCGCGTTCCGTTTTGGAACCCTTTCACCGGAGGCCATGGAAGACACGGTGAAGGTGCTGCGGCGCTTCTACCGCCAAGCCCAGGACTTCGGCGTCGACCAGGTGCGCGTGGTGGCGACCAGCGCTCTCCGGGATGCGCCTAACTCGGCGGCGTTTATTGCCTGGGCACATTCTGCAACCGGCTGGAAAGTTGAAACGATCTCCGGGCTGGAAGAGGGGCGCCTGATTCACCTGGGAGTTCTTGCAAACACAGCGCTTGGAGGCTCGCGCGCTCTGCTCATCGACCTCGGCGGAGGTAGTTGCGAATTGACGCTTTCGGACCAAGGGCACATTCGTGAGATGGTTAGCCTGCCCTTGGGAGCGGTACGCCTGACCGGCGAATTTCTTCCCCACGATCCTCCCCGCGCGGTGGAAATCCAGAGGCTCCGAAGAAGCATTGGGGAGGAGCTGGAGCGTGTCCACAAGCGGCTTGTACACGCCAAGCTGAGAAACGTGGTCGCCACTTCCGGGACAGCCGCGGCACTCTCCGATGCGGCCCAGGCGGCCGCGCCCCGAGACTTCAGGGCCAAGGCTGGGCACATCTCACGCGCCGCCATTCTGAGCCTTGCGCATCGCCTGGCGCGGCTGGATGCGAAGGGCCGCGGTAAAGTGCCGGGAATCGGGCCTCGGCGCGCAGAAATCATTGTGGCGGGCGCCTTCGTCTTTGCCGAGCTCATGGAACGCTGCAAGCTGCCTGGCTTCCGTTACTCGCCTTTGGGGCTTCGGGATGGACTGCTGGCTCAAATGCTCGCTGACCACGACCGAGCTACCATACCGCGCAAGCAAGTCGAGGCAGAACGTCGCGACGCCCTGCTCGCCATGTGCAAGCAGTATGGCGTGGACCTCAAAACGGCGGAGGAAGTCCGCCGCCTGGCAGACCAACTCTTTCACCAACTGCGCCGGGTGCACTCGCTGCCGCCCGACTATGCGGGCTGGCTCTCCGCGGCCGCGATGTTGCACGAAGTGGGCACGTTTATTAACCGGAGCGGGCGCCACCGGCACGCCTATTACTTGATCGCCAACTCGGAGATCTTCGGCTTCACCCCTCAACAACGGCTGAGCATCGCCGCCATTGCGCGCTATCTCGGGAAGACCCTCCCCACGCCGGCCGACGGCCCGATGAAGGCACTGGATAAGGCTGACGAGGAACTTGTTCCTCAGGCCGTGGCGCTCTTGCGCCTCGCCAAAGCGATGAGTCATGGCAGCCCTGGCAGCATTGTCAATCTGACTGCGGAAGTGTATCGCGGCCGTGTCATGCTTAAACTCGAGGCCAGGGACAACGCCGACCTTGAAGTCTGGATGCTGAGCAAGGAAGAGGCTTATTTCCGCCAGGTATTTGGCCGCGAATTGGATGTCGAGATATCCTAGTGTTGCGTTCGGAAATTGCGTTTACCTGTAGCGGTGACTTTTAGGTCAGCAGGTGAGGGGACGCGGTCCCTGGGTCGGAATGCCGACCTAAAGGTCGGCGCTACCTCCAAGTTTGGACACTATCCCGAAAACAAAAGGGCTTGCAAGCTTTGCCAATGCCTTGTAGCCTTGCATTCTGGAACTCCAAGGGGCTCTGCCGCCTTGCGAGGGCAAATTCAGGGAGCGAAATATGGCAAAGCCGAAGGGCATTGTGATCAACGGAGTACGATTCCGGCACGGAGAAGTCGATTGGGAAGACGCGCACGGGGCCAGTCGCGACAAACTGCCTGACTTTGATGCCATGCGACAAGGCGGACAATACATTGGTTCGAAGATTACCTCCACCGGCCTTATTGCCAAAATCGGGAAATACCTTTTAGTGATTACTGAGAAAGATGAAGGATTGACGGAATTTGATTACACCTTGATTCCCCTGCACGCAAAAGTCCAGATTCGCTACGCCTAAGCCCCGTCGGCGAACCCGCCCAATCCGCTTTGAAAACGTGTAGGAGTAGGGCTTGCCCTACCCGCCCGCCGCGAGCCCGGCAAAAGGGGACGGCAAGCCGTCCCCCTACGAGCAGGTCGCGTACGCGCCTGCCGTAGTCCTTTCGATCGACGTAAGTGAGTCTAGCCGCGTCACAATTGATTGCGGGCGGACAACGAGTCTGAGCATTGTGTGGGCAGCCGGGGGTTACAAAAATGGGCAATCGTGTTAAGTTATTGCAACGAGCGGATACGTCCGGGCATCCAACCGGACTGCTGTTCAGTGGTTGTTTGCATTGCAAATTAATTATGAGGAGCGGAATTATGTTTCTTAGACGATTGGTCCTCGCCCTCTGCCTGGCATGCCTGGTATCGGGGTTGGGGCTCGCCGTTGGGCCCACAGGGACAATCGTTGGGACGGTCAGCGATCCCAGCGAAGCGGTAATTCCAAAAGCGCAGGTCACAATTCGCAACCAAGGGACAAACGCTACCCGCGTAGTATTGACCAACGATGCCGGAGACTTCAGCGTCCCGCTTCTGCCTCCGGGAGTGTACGAGGTCACAGCCGAAAAGGCCGGTTTCCGGCTGAGTGTTCATAACGACATCAACCTGAACGTCGACCAGACGGCGCGCGCTGATTTTGTGCTTCAGATCGGCCAGCCCAACGAGCAAGTCGTGGTCAACGAGACCGTACCGCTGGTTCAGACTGACACCTCGACTCTCGGTCAGGTCATCGAGCGCAAACAAGTGAGCGAGTTGCCCTTGAACGAAAGGAATTTCCTGACTTTTGCCCTGCTTGTCCCGGGCGGCCAAATGCCCGTGCAAGGCTCGCAGAATTCTACCCAGGGTGGCGCCATCAGCGTCAACGGCGCGCGCGAGCAGTCGAACGATTTCTTGCTCGACGGCGTCGACAACAACGACTTATACATCAATCAATACAGTGTGCTTCCGTCCGTTGATGCTATCCAGGAATTCAAGGTGCAATCCAGTGATTACTCGGCTGAATTCGGGCGCAGCAGCGGAGCCCAAATCAATGTGATACTGAAGAGCGGCACGAATCAGTTCCACGGGAGCGGGTTTGATTTTGTTCGTAACCGCCACCTGGACGCCAAGAACTTCTTCGATCAGCCCGATTGCACACCCGATTCCATTCAGGGGACCTGCGCGCCCATACCTCGTCTTGATCGCAACCAGTTTGGCGGTACCTTAGGCGGTCCGATCCAAAAGGATAAGACCTTCTTCTTCCTTTCCTACGAAGGGCTGCGACTTCGTCAGGCAACCACGCGGGAAGCGACCGTGCCATCGCAAGCCCAAGACCTGGCGGAGGCCCAGGCCTTCTTCGGCATCATGGAGAGCGTCGGTTACCAGCCAAATCCCGCGGGCATGGCCGCACTCAATCTCATTCCTGCCGCCAACGTCGCCGTGCCGGACCTGGCTGATTCCAACACCTTCGTTTCCGCTCCGGTGATCCAAAACACCTTCGACCTGGCGACCATCAAATTAGACCGCCAGGCGGGTGCTCGCGACACCTTTTCTGTTCATTACTCGCTGTTTAACGAGAACAATTTCAATCCTTTCGATCCCGTCAACTCTTTTACCAACCTGCCTGGATATGGCGTCACTGCCATTAACCGAGGACAGAACGTCGGCTTCACCTGGACCCACGTTTTTAACCCACACTGGATCAACGAAGCCCGGTTGGGTTTCAATCGCCTGCGTGCGGCCGACTTTCAGCAGGATTCCGGCATCAACGTGAGCCAGCAATTGGGTTTCCCGACCACGTCTGCGAATCCCGTGGACTGGGGATACCCCAACATCAACATTTACGGGTACGACGGTATTGGCGAGCCCGTGAACTACCCCCAGGACCGCCACGACAATACCTACGAATTTGCCGATAACCTTGCCTGGAACACCGGACGCCACCAATTCAAGTTCGGAACGGACATTCGCCGTTTCCAGTTGAATTCCTACCTGGACTTCATCTCCCGCGGGGATTGGTTCTTCGAGGGCGAAACCGCGATGGGCCTGGCGCAACAATTGGCGCCCGTGTTGCCTCCCCAAGCAGCCGATATTTGCCCGGGCGGAATCGCCAGTTGCCCGCCGCAGGTCGGAGCATTAGCGCAGCTCATGGCCGGCGTTCCCGATTACGTCGTGACCGAATCGGGCAATACCAATAATGGATTGCGCACCACTGGCCTCGGCGTCTATGTGCAAGACGACATTCGCGTTCTGCCGCGATTCACCCTGAATGTCGGCCTGAGATGGGAATTCAATAGCCCGCCCGTCGAGATCCACAACCGCTTCAGCGTGCCGGATTTGAGTGTCGATCCGCAAACCTGCAACGCCCTGGCTCCAGGGTACCCGAATTGTGCCTTCATTCAGGCCGGCACGAACGGGATTCCCCGGGCTACTTACGGGAAGAACCTGCGCGATTTTGCTCCGCGCATTGGATTTGCGTGGCGGCCTTTGAAGACGGAACGCTTCGTCGTGCGTTCCGCCTTTGGCATCTTCTATGATGAGAGCATCCTGAATCTCAATATACTGCCGCGCTTCAATCCTCCCTTTGTGGATATCTCCGCCCTGCTTCAGACCTCGGGTAGCCTGGTCATTCAGGATATCTTGAACCAGCCTGGATTGTCCGAACCGCAGGCCAATTTTGTTTCACCAAACTTCCGTGATGCCTCGATGCTGGACTGGAACGCCGACCTTCAGTACGAAGTTCAACCGAACTGGATGATTGACTTGGCCTACGTGGGCACCAAAGGCACGCATCTTCCCGCCACCCGCGATATGAATGAAGAGAACCCGTTCAATCAGGTTACTCCTTACCCGGCGTTCAACTCCATCCTGGTGGTAGAGCCCCGCGCCAACAGCATTTACAATGCCTTGCAATTTCGGTCCGAGAAGCGTGTCCGCGAGGGTATGGCTTTCCTTGCCGCTTACACCTGGTCGCGATCGATCGACGACGACTCCGCTGTTTTCAGCGGCAGCGTTGGTTCGGGCGTACCGCAAGACTCGTACAACTCTCGTCTTGACCGTGGGCTTTCCGACTTCCAGGTTGAACAGCGCTTTGTCCTCAGTTACCTCTATGACCTGCCGTTTGGGCCGGCGCGAAAGTGGCTGAGCAATCCCGGCTTTCTCAACCATATCTTTGGTTCCTGGCAAACCGCAGGAATTGCTACCATGCAAACCGGCAGTCCTTTTACGATCAACATGCCGGCCTCGCAGGCGGGAACATCGATTACCTCATTCGGAGTTCCCTACAGGCCGGACTTGGTGGGCGACCCCACCAAAGGCGGTTCCGTGGCGGCAAACCCGGGTTGCGCGGCTCCCTCTCAGGTTCACACGCCTAACGATTGGTTTAATCCCTGTGCACTTGCCAGCCCGCTGAACCCCCTTCTGGGGACTGAAGGTAGAAATGCCTTGATAGGGCCGGGACTCAACAACCTCGACTTTTCGATGCTGAAGGAAATCCCGTTCCGGCACGAAGGCCGAAGACTCGAGATCCGCTTCGAGTTCTTTAACCTTTTCAATATTCCGCACTTTGATATTCCAGGCCGGACCTTCGACACGTCAGCGCTCGGCGTCGTGCAGTCGGCAAATGAATACGGCAATAAGCCGCCCAGGCAGATTCAGTTGGGGCTGAAGTATATTTTCTGAGAAGTTAACAGTTGACAGTCGACAGTTTGCAGTCAGAGCGGCCCGGGTGAGGCGTGCATTGGATCATGGACATGCGCCCCTGCGGCCCTACGTCATTCCTCGCTACGCTCTCGAAAGCGTGTCGATCTGAGCGAAGCGAACAATCTGCATTAGGTCCCCGGACCGGAACTGCAGATCCTTCGCTTCACTCAGGATGACAGCGCTTTTCATCTGGCTGTACACTCGGAATGACACGTGACTGGTATGGGAGTGGCACCTTATGGATCGCCAAGAGGCTTGGAATCTTCTCTGCGAGTACACCAAGAACGAGAACTTACGGAAGCATGCGCTGGCAGTGGAGGCGTGTGTTCGTGCCTATGCTCGGAAGTTCGGCGAGGACGAGGGAAAATGGAGCGTCGTGGGCTTGATCCACGACTTCGACTACGAGGTATACCCGAACGCGCCCGATCACCCGCTGAAGGGAAGCGAGATCCTGAAAGAGAAGGGTGTTTCCGAGGAAATCCGTCGTGCCATCCTCGGACACGCAGAGTATACGGGCGTTCCGCGCGATACGCTTCTGGCCAAAGCTCTCTTTGCGTGTGACGAGCTGGCTGGATTCATTACGGCGTGCTCCTTGGTGCGGCCCGACAGGATTGCCACCCTCGAGGCCAAATCGGTTCGCAAGCGGATGAAGGACAAAGCTTTCGCCCGCTCCGTAAGCCGCGAGGATATTATCAAGGGCGCTCAGGAACTGGGTGTGCCTCTTGACGACCACATCACCTTCTGCATTGAAGCCATGCGCAGCATCACGGACCAACTGGGCCTCGCACCCACGTAAGGCCGACGCGGACCCGGAAACCATGAAAAGACGATCGTAGGGGGATGGCTTGCCGTCCCCTCGTTGTTCCGCTGGCATCACCGGGGGTAGGGCAAGCCCTACCCCTACATGTTTTCGGAGCAGCGCTAGTTGGATCCCCACTCATAACCATTTCGCCACACTTGACAGAGACTGAAGAATCCCGTACGGTAAGCGCTTACATTAAGAGATTTTTCCTGACGAGGCCACGGGGAACGTTGACGGCCCCTCGTGCTTCGTGCGCGCCGGGATGGCTTGGCGGCCCGCTCGATGAGGTTTCAAAGCGAGGATTCTATGTCCAATGAAAAATTCGCGCTGGGAATCGACTACGGAACGGAGTCGGGCCGCGTGGTGGTTATCCGGGTCCGCAACGGTGAGGAGATCGCCTCCGCGGTGGTCCCCTACCCGGATGGAGTGATCGACGAGAAGTTGCCGGGGGGCCCGCGCCTGGGGCCCGATTGGGCCTTGCAAAACCCCCGCGATTACCTTTTGGTGATCGAAAAGGGGGTTCCGAAGGCCCTGAAAGCTGCGGCGGTGAAGGGCGAAAACGTAATCGGAATAGGCACGGACTTCACGGCGTCGACGCCACTACCTGTCAAAGCCGACGGGACGCCCCTCAGCTTCATTCCCCAATACAGCAAGCGACCACATGCCTGGGTGAAGTTATGGAAGCATCATGCCGCCCAACCGGAGGCGAACCGGATCAACGAAGTGGGGCGGGAACGAAACGAAGACTTCATCCAGATCTACGGAGGGAAGTATTCTTCTGAGTGGTTTTTCTCCAAGGTGCTGCAAGTCCTGAATGAGGACGAAGAGATTTACGACGCTGCGGACCGGTTCATCGAAGGCGCCGATTGGATTGTTTGGCAGTTGACGGGAGCAGAGAAAAGGAACACCTGCACGGCCGGTTATAAGGGCATGTGGATCAATGGCAAGGGATTTCCGTCCCCCGAGTTTTTCGGCACCCTACACCCGCGACTGGAAAACGTCATCGAGGCGAAGGTGGGAACGGACTATTGCCCCCTCGGCCAGAAGGCGGGAGAGCTTACTGCCTTCTGGGCGCGAAAGACAGGCCTTAGGGAGGGGACCCCAGTCTCGGTAGGTAACGTCGATGCACACGTTGCTGTGCCCGCTTGTACGGTAACCCAACCCGGTTCTCTGGTAATGATCATGGGGACATCCATCTGCCACATGGTGCTGGGCACGGGACGACAGATGGTGGAGGGCATGTGCGGGACGGTGGAGGATGGAATCGTTCCCGGCCTGTGGGGATTCGAGGCAGGGCAATCGGCCGTGGGCGATATCTTCGCCTGGTACTTCGAGCGAGGTGTGCCCGATTACATCAACCAGGAAGCACGCAAGCTGAAGATCCCCTTCGCCGCCGTACTCGAGAAGCGCGCCGCCGCCCTGAAGCCGGGCGAGTCGGGACTGCTGGCGCTCGATTGGTGGAATGGCAATCGGTCGGTGCTGGTGGATGTTGACCTGACGGGGTTCCTGGTAGGAATGACGCTCGCGACCAAGGCGGAAGAGATCTATCGTGCCTTGATCGAAGCCACGGCCTTTGGCACGCGGACGATCGTGGAGGCTTTCGAATCAAAGGGCGTGGAAGTGAAAAACCTGGTGGCCTGCGGAGGCTTGCCGGAAAAGAACAAACTGCTCATGCAGATCTACGCCGATGTGACCGGACGCGAGATCAAGCTGGCCGAGCAGCTTCAGACTTGTTCGGCCCTGGGCGCCGCCATGCACGGGGCGGTCGCTGCCGGGCGCGCCGGAGGCGGTTACGATACCATCACGGAGGCCGCAAAACATATGGCGCACGTGCAGAAACTGACCTACCGGCCGAAAGCCCAGAACCACGCCGTGTACAATCGGCTCTTCAAGGAATACCAGACGCTGCACGACTATTTCGGCCGCGGCGGCAACGATGTCATGAAGCGTTTGAAGACGCTGAAGAGGGAAATCGTGGAAGAGCAGTGACGAGTGACAAGTGACGAGTGACGAGCAGGAGCCAAGAGCAAGAAGCAAGAAGCAAATCACAACGGACGACTGACAACGGACAACTAACTATTGAGAGCTGATAGCTTCTAATCACCCATGCCCACGGATAAGTATGTCATCGGAGTCGATTTTGGCACGGAATCGGGCCGCGTAGTGGTGGTGCGAGTTCGCGACGGCGAGGAGATGGCGGCGGCAGTGGTCCCGTATCCGGATGGTGTGCTCGACGAAACACTTCCGGGCGGCCGGCAACTCGAGCCGGATACCGCGCTGCAAAATCCCCGCGACTACTTTCTGGTGCTCGAGAGAGGTGTCCGCAAGGCGCTCAAACAAGCTGGCGTTAAGGCGAATGACGTCATCGCCCTCGGCACGGACTTCACTTCCTGTACGGTCCTCTCGACCACCCAGGACGGAACGCCGCTTTGTCTCCTCCCCAAGTACCGCCGCGAGCCGCTGGCATGGGCCATCCTTTGGAAGCACCACGCCGCACAACCGGAAGCCGATCGCCTCAATGAAATCGGTCGAGAACGAGACGAAGAATTCATTCGGATGTATGGCGGCAAATACTCCTCGGAATGGTTCTTTGCCAAGGTCTTGCAGATCCTCAATGACAGCCCGGAGGTTTATGAAGCCGCGAGCAGATTGATTGAGGGCACGGACTGGATCGTTTGGCAACTGACGGGCCAGGAAAGACGCAACAACTCCACGGCAGGCTACAAGGCCATGTGGGTGAAAGGTAAGGGCTTTCCGGAGCGGGATTTCTTCCGGGCCGTTCACCCCCGCCTTGAGAACGTGATTCAGGAAAAGGTGGGAACAGAGTTCTACCCTCTGGGCACGCCCGCCGGGGGACTGGCGGCGCGTTGGGCACGAGCCACGGGGCTTCGCGAGGGGACTCCCGTTTCGATCGGCGTTGCCGACGGGCATGCGTCTATTCCTGCGACCACTGTGACCAAGCCCGGTTCTCTCTCCATGGTCATGGGCACATCCTTCGTACAAATGCTGATGGGTCGCGAGCGGCGGATCGTGGAAGGTATCTGCGGAGTTGTCGAGGATGGCATTGTCCCGGGATACTGGGGATACGAAGCGGGCCAATATGCGGGCGGGGACATGTTCGCCTGGTTCTTCGACCACGCGGTGCCGGCTTACGCCAAGAGCCAGGCGAAGAGGCTGAAGCTTCCCTTCACCGCATGGCTCGAAAAGCAAGCCGCCACGCTGCGTCCCGGCGAATCGGGGCTGTTGGCGCTCGATTGGTGGAACGGCAATCGGTGCGTGCTCGTGGATGCCGATTTGAGCGGCTTGTTGATCGGTGCAACACTGAGTACACCCCCGGAAGCGATTTTCCGCGCTTTGATGGAAGCTGCGGCCTTCGGCACGCGGCAGATTATCGAAGCCTTCGATGCCAAGGGACTGCAGACGCAGGATGTCGTGGCGTGCGGGGGCCTGCCGGCAAAAAATAGACTCCTGATGCAAATCTACGCTGACGTTCTGGGGCGCGAGATCAAGGTGGCAAAACATCCTCAGACTTGCTCCGCGCTGGGCGCGGCCATTCACGCCGCGGCGGCGGCGGGCCGTCAGGCCGGAGGCTACGATTCCATTCCTGAAGCCGCCGCGCATATGGCGCATTTGCAAAGCGAAACATACCGGCCGCGCCCCGAAAGCCAGAAGATCTATAATCGACTTTTCCAGGAATTTCGGATCCTCCACGATTATTTCGGCCGGGGAGTGAATGACGTGATGAAGCGGCTGAAAGCGCTTCGGCGAGAGATCGTGGCCTCGTAGAAGTCAGAATTCAGGAGTCAGGAGTCAGGCGTAGAATCAACAACACCTGAACGATAGGCTTCTGAGCTTTGGTGACTGAGAACTGACAACTGACGACTGATAACTCTTTTGCATGTCAAAACTCGACCAATTGCGTGAGGAAGTCTGGAAGGCCAACCTTGGAGTATATCGCGCCGGGCTGGTCACCATGCACAGTGGCAACGCGAGTGGAATTGATCGCGACCGGGGCGTGGTGCTGATCAAGCCCAGCGGCATGGATTACGACCGCATGCGAGCGCAGGACATGGTCCTGACCGACCTCGAGGGCCGCAAGCTCAAGGGCAAGTGGAACCCCTCCGTTGACCTCCCCGACCACCTTTACATCTACAAGCACTGTCCGCAGATTGGCGGAGTCATCCACACGCACTCGAACTATGCCACGAGTTTTGCCTTGCTGGGACGGCCCCTGCCCGTTTATCTGACAGCCATTGCCGATGAGTTCGGCGAAGAGATACCTTGCCTTCCTTACGTTGATAATCGAGCGGATCATATTGGCAAAGCCATCGTCAAATACATGGGTAGCAAGGCGCCCGCCGTGCTCCTGGCGCACCACGGGGTGTTTGCTTTCGGAGCCACGCCGCGCGCGGCGCTAAAAGCCGCCGTGATGGTCGAAGACGTTGCCAAGACGTGTCACCTCGCCCTGCTGCTGGGCAGGCCGAAACCCTTGCCCCCGCGCGAAATCAAGAAGTGGTGGGACCGCTACCACACCACTTACGGCCAGCCCGGGAAAGAGTAGTTGACGTGCATCGCTCGTGTTGCGTTCGCAAAGTGCGTTTACCTGTAGCGCTGACCTTTAGGTCAGCACTTGCCGACCTAAAGGTCGGCGCTACATCGACCCGTGATAAACTTATTTTCCCCGCGCAACTTTAGTCGCTAATTACGGTTGTTGCGACGTACCGCAGCTCAAGAGGTAGCTTCATGAACTATCCCTTGCCGTTCTTCTCGCCCGCCCTGCTGGCCGCGGATCCACAAGCCGGCAATCGTCTGATTTCGCTTCATGCTCCGGACATCACCATCATCGCCATCTATTTCGCCATGGTGCTGGGCATCGGCTTTTATCTGCGGCGATACACGAAGAGCGGTGAGGACTTTTTCCTCGCCGGCCGGGAGATGACCGCCTGGGTGGCGGGGCTGAGCTTCGTTTCTGCCAACCTTGGCGCGCTGGAACTGATGGGGTGGGCCGCAGCCAGCTATCAGTACGGCATCCTGGCGGCGCACTGGTATTGGATCGGCGCAATTCCCGCCATGCTCTTCCTGGGCATCGTCATGATGCCCTTTTACTACATCTCGAAGACGCACTCCGTCCCAGGCTATTTGCAATTGCGTTACGGCGAATCGGCGCGCGGCCTGGCGGCCGTGATGTTCAGCGTCATGACCATCTTGATGTCCGGCATCAACATGTACGCTATGGCGCTGGTGATGAAAGTGGTGCTGGGTTGGAACATCCACTTCAGCATTTGGGTTTCGTCACTTACCGTGGCGGTGTACGTGTCCCTGGGAGGGTTGTTCTCCGCCATTTTCAACGAGGTCCTGCAGTTCTTCCTGATCTGGCTGGGCGCGTTGTTGATTCCCATTCTGGGCTTGATTGAGACCGGCGGCTGGTCCGGCGTGGTGGCGCGGATTCACCAGAATTTTCCCCAAGGCGATTACACCCACCTCTGGCGCACCATGGGCAGTTTCACCGACAATCCGATGGGCATCCATTGGACAGGAATCGTCTTCGGCCTCGGCTTCGTCATTTCCTTCGGCTACTGGACCACGGATTTTCTGGTGGTGCAACGAATCCTGGCGGCCAAGGACATCCGCGCCGCCAAGCTTGCTCCCATCATCGGCTCGTTTTTCAAGATGGCTGTGCCTTTCATCGTAATCCTGCCGGGCTTACTAGGCTTGGCCTTATTGCCTTTCAAGTTGCTGCCTGAAAGTGCCGTGGGCCCCGGTCAGCACAGTTACAACGAGGTTCTGCCCCTCATGCTGGCGCGTTACTGCGGCCCCGGCTTGCTGGGGTTGGGCATCACGGCGCTCATTGCCGGTTTTATGTCCGGCATGGCAGGTAACACGAGCGCCTTTGCGACGGTCTGGACCTACGACCTCTATCGGAGTTTCATCAAGAAGAACGCCTCTGACGATCACTACGTGAAAATGGGCCGGTGGTGCACAATCCTGGGGGTTTTGATCAGCATAGGAACGGCCTACCTGGTGATGAAATTCGGCAGCATCATGGATTATGTGCAGGCGCTTTTCAGTTTCTTCATCGCGCCTTTGTTGGGAACCGTACTGCTGGGCATGTTGTGGAAGCGCGCCAGTCCGGCCGGGCGGTTTTTGGGGACTTCTCTGCGGCACCGTCTCATCCATCGGCATGTGGGCTCTTGTCAGGGCAAATCCCCACCTGCTCTCTTACATTGCCCTTTCAAGCCACGCGAAGGACATGGCTGAGAACATGTATCGGGCGCTTTGGTCGTGGATTGTGTGTGTGGTCGTCACCGTCGTCGTCAGCTTGTTGACCCGGCCCAAGCCGGTTGAAGCATTAACAGGATTGGTCTATGGTTGCACGGAACTGCCTAGCGAGGGACATCTGCCCCTCTGGAAGCGCCCCATCTTTTGGGCCGGAGTCTCGCTGGCGCTGTTTCTGGTGCTCCAATGGATCTTCTGGTAGTTTTGGACTTTGAGTCAGGTTTCACAACCGCCGGCGTCGAATAAGAGGGAACGATGATTAAGTTCGCACGAGTCTTCACCTCGATACTCTCCGTACTCGTCGTGGTGTCCTTCGTTATCGGCGGGAGCACGCAGTGGGTTGTGCCAACAATCGCCTGGCAACAACCCCGACCGGCTGGAGTGGTTCCGCGACCAGGGGTTTGGTCTCTTCATTCACTGGGGCGTTGATGGCCAGATCGGAACGGTGATCAGCCACTCGCTGGTGGGGGCATCGGAGGATTTTGCGGGTCGTTTCTTTGGCGATTTACCGAAAACCTTCAACCCGTGGAAGTTTCGGCCCTCTGACTGGGCGGTGTTAGCGAAACTGGCCGGAGTACGGTACGTTGTGTTTACGGCCAAGCATCACTCCGGCTTTTGCATGTTCGATTCAGCGACCACGGACTTCAGCGTGATGCATACGCCGTTCAAGAGGGATGTCTTGGGCGAAGTGCTCTCCGCCTTCCGCCAGCAGGGGATTGCGCCGGGGATTTACTTCTCGCCGGACGACTTCTGGTGGCTCCATCAGCACGGCAAGACCATACAGCGTGAGGTCCCGGATGTGCAGCCCCGGAATAACCCCGGCCTGATGTCCTATGACCAGGCCCAGGTGCGCGAGTTGGTTACTCATTATGGCTCTGTGGATGTGATGTTCTTTGACGGGGAAGCGGAAGGACTCCGCGAACTCGCGTGGCAACTGCAGCCCAATCTCGTCGTGACGCGCGGCGCCATGGAGACTCCGGAGCAGTTCGTCCCGGGTTCTCCCCTTAAGGGGGCTTGGGAAGCCTGCATCACCATGGGCACCGCATGGCAATATCAGCCGACAAACGAGGTTTACAAAACGGGTGGTGAGCTAATCGGTCTTTTGATTGAGACCCGGGCGAAGGGCGGAAATTTGCTTTTGAACATAGGGCCGAAACCGGACGGGGAGCTTCCGATTGAACAGGAAGAACGCCTGCGCGAGATAGCCCTCTGGATGTTCGTCAACCACGAGTCGATCTACGATGTGCGGCCCTGGGTGGTAACCAACGAGAATGACATTTGGTATACCAAAAAGAAGAATGAAGACACTGTTTTTGCCATAGTCCGAGGAAAAGGGCGATGGAAGTACGGAGAATGGACGAATTTGATCCTGCACTCTGTTCAAGCTACTGACCGGACGAAAGTGAGCGTGCTTGGCCAGAATGATGAGGTGTTGGAATACGAGCCGAAGGTCGTCCCCAAGACGACCTGGCAGCAGGAGTCGGACGGTTTGCACATTCGCGCCATGCACGCACAGCGTCTCATCGATAACAGGCAATGGCCGGACCCTATTGTGGTCGAGATCACAAACGTCAAGCCGGCGGTCACGCCGCGTAGCAGATGAGCGTTCGCCTCTATCCAGAAAGTCTGTCATTCTGAGCGAAGCGAAGAATCTGTATTAGTTCGCCTCGGACCGGAACTGCAGATCCTTCGCTTCGCTCAGGATGACAGCGACTTTCATCTCCATGGGTGGGCCGCAGGTCAATGTATACTCGGAATGACGCTTGGAAAGTGGTTTGCTGAAAGCTGACGGCTGAATGCTGAAAGCTACATGAGGTTTTCCATGAGCGAAGGTCCCCGCATGATTCCCGTCTGGTTTTTTGTTGGGATAATCCTGCTCATTTACGGCGTGATCGTCCTGGCCACAGGAATCTATGAACTCTCCAACCCTCCCTCGACCGTGCTCGCCAACCTGCATCCCGCCCTGTGGTGGGGGGCGCTGCTCACGGTTGTGGGCGGTTTGTACGTTTACCTGTATATGCCGAAGAGATCGTAGCGCCTTCCTCGGGGGATACTTCCGTTCGGGCCAAGAGCGGGTAATCTACGGCTGGCTGTGTTGAGCGTCCATAGCCCCGCGCCGGGCGTCTCGAGCTCTTTCCATGGGATCATCCACCCACTCTCGCATCGCTTCGGGTTTGAGCAGCATTTTCATCAAGACCGCGTCGCTGGCGTCGATGGAGATAATCAGCATCTCGATTCGCTCCTTTCCCGACTCGCGCGTGTAGATGCAGGTCCATTCCCCGCTGCGAACATTGTGAACATTCACGAACGACTGGTAGGACGGTCCCACGAGGCTCGCCAGGGAGGACTCGAGATCCTCGCTTGGATGGGTCGGGGAGGCTCCGACGCCGTCGAAGATCGCCATCCGGAAGTGGCTAACACCGCCGGGCGTGAATCGGTTGGCGAAGAAGTTCAACCATCCCATGAAACGCATCGGGCGCTTGCTGGTAATAGTCGGACATCCGCTCCACGAGTGAGTGAAACTCCGAGTCCCCGGCTCGTGCCACGGCGGGTAGCATCTGGAGCAGTGCCACGCTTAGGATTGCAGGGGCTAGCAACGGCCTACGGTTTCGCACGGTGACCCCCTGGCTTCGGCTGTGACTCGTCGCCTTGCTCTCCCAGATGCGGGATGCCCATCTTGCCTTCGAGTTGACTCAGTTTGTCGATGTCAACGGGCCCCACAATGTTCACCACGGTGAGTTCTGTGGGCTCGGCACAGATGACGGCCAGTCCCAGGACATTTCCCCCGTCCGCTGCCGTCATCAGGTAAATCTCGGCGTTTTCGCCGTCATGTTTGCTTCGCGCCGACACGATGCGCGACCATGCGGGCGGCTCCAGTTGACTGCGGATCGCTTCCACATCGGCAGGGGAGTAGTCGCCGGGCTTATCGAAGGTGAAGCTCTTTACGTAAACTCCCTTGAGGTTCTTAACGATCTGCAGCGCCTCCCGGTCATCCTCATCGGTCATGAATTTGGAGGCGAGCTTCAGCAGCGGCCCGTCCAGATTGACGTCCACAACTTCGGAGGCTTTCTTCGACAGCGCCTCCAGGTTCTTGATATCCAGCCTGGGGTTCTGCCCGAAGGCCGGCATGCCTGATGCGCCGAGCAGCATCGCCCCGAATAATGCTGCCAAACCGGTGGTGCGGATTTTCTTCTGCCTGGCGTTCATAGGATTAGCTCCCGATTTGCACATATACGATTTCTCACAACTGGTTCTGAGCGGTCCCCTGATTCACCTGCTGGACCATTCTCCGAGCCGCGTTCAGTTTTGCGCTGGCGATACGCAACGCTTGCTTCACTTGCATCCTGGCTATTTCGCCTTGCCGGCGCTGGCGCACCTGCTGCTCCCGATATGCCACGCTGACCACAATGGCCAGGCACAACGCGGCGACCGCCCAGCGGAGGGCCGGCCTGGCGAGGAAGGCGCGGAACCAGGGTCTCTTCTCACGCACTGGCAGCTCGCGGATCCGGGCCAGCACACGGTCCGCGAAGCCCTCTGGAGCCGCTTTGCGACGCAGCGCCTCGCGGAGGCTTTCTTCCCACGGATTCATCGTGCAACCCCTCCTGACCAGCGGTGTAGTTTCTCTCGCAGGATCCCTAGCGACCTCTCCAGCCGGCTCTTCACGGTGTTGAGCGGTATAGCGAGAATCCGGGCGATCTCAGCGAGTTCAAGTTCTTCCTGGTAGCGGAGAATAACCACGGCGCGCGCGTTCTCCGGAAGCGAGGCCACCATCCGGCGCAACCCCGCGGAAAGCAACGGATCGGCATCGGCCGACTCCGCTGCGGGCTCGTTAATGTCCTCAAGGCTGACCGGCGGCGCCTTGGGCAGCCTCCTCGCCATGTCCAGGGCACGCTGGCAAGCCACCTTGCGCAACCAGAAAACCAGATGCTTCGACGACACGATGGAAGCCAGGTTTTGGTACAGCCGCAGGAAACGTCCTGCGCCGCGTCATCCGCCAGGCTCCGGTCATGCAGATAGTGATAGGCGATGCTGAACACCATCGATTGATGTTTCTTGACGATCTCTTCAAAGGCAGACATATCTCCCCGGGCCAGGCGGCCCAGTGCCTCTTCGCATCGGTCGAGAGTCGGGGTAGTCACGCTGCCGTTCCGCCTCCGGGTCTTGCCTGCTCACCAGATAATTACGCAAATTGGTGATAAAGGTGTGCAAAATCTTTGGGCGAGTGTGAGGCAGTGAAGGGTCTCTGCAGGACTCGTAGGGGCAACCCTAGTGGTTGCCCGAGTGCTTACTTGCAGAAGTCAGCGTTTTTATTCGGTTGGCGTCGGAAGGGCGGGGCTTCAGCCCCGCCGCAGAGAACCTGCCACTCCTCGGGGCTTTAGCCCCTGAAGCCAAGTTGCTTCAGGGCCTAAAGGCCCTTTCAACCGTGTTCTGCGCACCGGCGGGGCTAAAGCCCCGCCCTTCCAGGACTCAGAATAATCGCGCTCATTGATACGACGAAGCCCCAGGGCGGCCACAAGGGCCGCCCCTACAGCACGTTCACACTTCCGGGATACCCAGATCGCTGCTTCCAAGCGGCGACATCTTGGCCTCGGGTGCGTATTGCTCGATCATGTCCAAGGCAATGCGGGCCCGGTGCACGCGCTCGCGGCCCATTTTCGCCGCCAGGTCTTCGATATGCTTGCCCGAGGGGTAAATGTCCGGTGCGTTGCGGAGGCCGAACTTGAAGTAGACGGGCGCAGCGACACGCAGGATCTGAGGCATTTCGTAATAGCGAATAAAGCCTCCGAAGTTGTCCGGGACTTCGATGTAGAGGTCGATTGGAATATCCACGGTTTGCCGGATGGAGCCCATTTGGGCCGGGGTCAGGTCTGTGGGTATATTCAGCGTGTTGACACCTGCGCCCTCAAACAGCCTTGCGGTGGCCGGATTGGCGGCAGGAAGCGTAACGGAACTCTTGATGATCAAATTCCGGGGCAGGTCGCCGCTCTTCTTCATTTCGTTGAGCACCCAAATGAGGCCCAGATCCGCTGGCAACACGCTGCGGATGCCGAGGTCGCAGGCTTTGCGAACATCCTCGATAGCATAAACCAGTTGGTCCGCGCCGCGATGTTGCAGGCCGATCACTTTGCCTGCCGCGGATACGGCTTGCGCGCCCGTCTCGAATGGCGCGCGCGGGCCGACGAACAAGCAAACTTCGATCCGTTCGGCAGCGCCGATGCGGGCCATCTCGCGAATCTCGTCTTTGGTCAACAGCATGATGCCGCTTCCCTGACTGACGCGATGCACCGGCACCTTGAGTTCTTTTGCAGCCTCCAGCACTTCGCGAAAAACGCGCGGACCTTCGACGCTGGGAATCTCGAAGCGGTAATCCCCGCCATCTTTGAATTTCTTCCCGCTGGGCGCTAACCCGTGGTTATCCTCCACAGGGAGATTGAGTTTGGCAAGGAATTGTTGGGTCTGCTTCATATTTGACTCCTAGTTATCGGTCTCGGGGGTGGCGCATACGTCCTGACGCATTTGTCAGGATGTATGCGCCACCTGTGGGCTACGGGCAACGGACATCTTTACTGCGTATACTTCATATAAACGGTTCTCGTCTCCGTATAGAAATCCAGCGCCGCCGGCCCTTGTTCTCTCATGCCGAAACTGGATTCCTTGGTGCCGCCGAAGGGAAGCTGGTATTCGACGCCTGCGGTAGGCAGGTTGACGGTAATCAAACCGGCTTCAATGCGATTAATGAATTGGTGAACGCGCGTGAGGTCGCGCGAAACGATGGAAGCCGAGAGGCCGAAGCGAACGCCGTTGGCGAGGCGCATGGCGTCTTCGAAATCGTTCGCGACCATCAGCGCCAGTACCGGGCCGAAGACCTCTTCCTGGGCGATGCGCATGTCCGTAGTGACGCCGGCGAGTAGGGTGGGCTCCACGAAGTAACCAGAATCGTATGCTCCACCCGTAAGGCGATTCCCGCCGCATAGCAACTGCGCCCCTTCTTGCTTGGCGATTCCGATGTACTTCAAGTCCGTCTCAAGCTGGGCCGCGTCCACCGCGGGCCCGATCTCGATGCCGGGCTCGAGACCGTTTCCAATCTTAAGTTTCTTGGTCCTGGCGACCAGTTTTTCGACCAGAGCCTCGTAAATGGGTTTTTCGATAATGGCGCGGCTGCAAGCGGTGCATTTCTGGCCGGTGGAGAAGAACGCTCCATTAACGAGCACACCTGCGGCATAATCCAAGTCCGCATCCTTCAGTACAACGGTTGGATTCTTGCCTCCCATTTCGAGCTGAACGCGAATCCTCCGCTTGGTCACCTTCTCGTATAGGGCGTTGCCCACGTCGCAAGATCCGGTGAAGGAGACGGCACGGATGGCAGGGTGTTCAACCAGCGCGTTGCCAACCGAGCCGCCGCTTCCCGTCACATAATTAAGGACCCCGGCAGGAATGCCCGCCTCGTGAAGCGCCTCCGCAATGCGATAAGCGCTGAGCGGCGCGAGAGATGCGGGCTTGATCACCACAGTATTTCCCGCCACGAGCGCGGGAGCCATCTTCCACGCCGGAATGGCGCTGGGAAAATTCCAGGGAGTGATCAGGGCCACGACCCCCAGAGGCTTGCGCAAGGTGTAGCAAAAGACATTTTCGCGTTCCGACGGAATCTGGTAGCTGAACTGGCGCGGTCCCTCGCCTCCGAAGTAGCGCATAATGTTGATCGCCCGCTTTACTTCACCTTTGGCCTCAGGCAGCGTCTTGCCTTCCTCCCGCGTCATCTCCTCGGATAGTTTCAGGAGGCGGCCTTCCATGATTTCCGCAGCCTTGTAAAGGAATTCACCGCGTAGAGGCGCGGGCATCGCCGCCCAAGTTGACTGCGCGTTCGCGGCGGTCTCACACGCCTCCTGCATGTCCTCCGGACCCGAGGCTTGAAACAGGCCAACCGTCTCACCGGTATTGGCAGGGTTGATATTGGGGAAGGTTTTGTTTGCCTTGCATTCGACCCATTGACCCGCCACGTAGTTGCGAAAGATATCCTGCATGAAGAAGCCCCCTTAAGGAGTGAAAGGTCTTTAGGAAAGGAAAATTATGGACGAGCCGTGGAATTGCCGTCAAGGTAAAGATCGGCAGTGGGCAGGTCGGCAGATCGGCAGATCGGATAGCGTCGGAAGGGCGGGGCTTCAGCCCCGCCGCACAGGACAACCCACTCCTCGGGGCTTCAGCCCCTGAAGCCGCATTGCTTCAGGGCCTAAAGGCCCCTTCGACTGTGCTCTATTTACCGGCGGGGCTAAAGCCCCGCCCTTCCAGGGCGCAAACAAATCGTGCTTGCGAACACAACTACGCAGTAGAGTCTTCCCGACCTGCCGATCTGCCGATCTGCCCACCTGCCGATCTGCCGACCTGCCGACCTGCCGACCTGCCTATGGAATCACGGGAAGGACAAGCGCCGAGGGATGCTCCCGGTCATGGCAAATCGTGTTAGTAGCCTTCGTCCAGCGCGTGCCGAGGCCCTGATCCTCGCCCGTGTTCAGGTTGCGGTCAAAGCGCGGAAAGTTGCTGCTGGAGATTTCCAGCCGCAGCCTATGCCCCTTCAGAAAGACATTCGATGTTGCCCAGAGGTCAAGTGTGAGCTTGTAGACCTCGCCCGGATTCATGAACTCGACTTTCTCCGGTGAACTGCGGTAGCGGGCGCGCAGAATTCCCTCCGTGAGATTCTGCGCAAAACCGTTTGGCCAAACGTCCACTAACTTCCCCGTGAAATCGGTATCCACAGCGGATGAGCCGGCGTAGAGTTCAACGCTGAGAGGGCCGGTGACCTCGAAGTCCTCATTGAACGGCGGCGTAGAATAAACCAGCACATCACTGCGGGACTCCACCACACGCTGGTCAAACGCGCCCGGGGCCAGGTGCGCGGCGTCGCAGCAGAGAGGCCCGCCCCGGGTGGGCACAGGACTCTCAGGGTCGTAGACGTACTGATCGGAGTGCTCGGCGGCCGGCGCCGTAGTGCTGAGCGTCCCGTCGCCGCTGAGCGAGTTCGCCTTGCCCTGGGAATGAAGATAAAAGCGCGTATTGCGGGCGCGCTCGAGCGGCCAAGCATCTTCTTCCCGCCAAATGTTCTTTCCCAAAACGAAGAGTTTGACGGGCTTTTCGCTCTCGAGGCCGTTCTTTTCACCCTTCAAGAGATAGTCATACCAACGCAGCGTTGAGTCCTCATCGCTGACCACCGAGTCGCGCCCGAAGTCCACCTCGCCGATACGGGGGCCATCTCCGGCGTGTCCGCCGGTGATCACCATCAAGTGCTGTCCACGGCGCGCCTCCTCGCTTCCGCCGCGCGCTTTGATTCCGAGGTAATTCCTGAGAGTTCCGCCCAGAAAGATATCGTACCAGGCCCCGACGTGGAAAATGGGGACGGTGATCTTCGAGAAATGGTCTTCGATCGACACCTGCTTCCAGTAATCGTCGAAGCTTGGGTGGGTCAGCCAATCGACGAAGTAGGAGGCCAGTTCATCGGGGGATTTGGTAGACTTGCCGGCCACGTCCTCGGCAAAGAGCGGATAAGCTGCCAGCGGCAACTTCAAGACGCTGTGCATCGCGTTGGTTCGCGCCTTCGCGCGCCGGTTGAGCGTGTCTTGAGCTAGGCCGGAAGTCCACGATTCGTTAAACCATTGCTCGAAAGCGCCTCCCTGGTAAGTCCACCCTTCGTGATAGTTTGAGGCGGTGACCATAGGGTGAATCCCCGCCAGGTGGGGTGGAGCGGCAATCGCAGTGAGCATCTGCGTGGCGCCCACGTACGAACCGCCATACATCCCCACCTTGCCGTTCGACCAGGGGAGCGAAGCCGCCCACTCCACGGTGTCGTAACCGTCCGCCGACTCGTGCCTGAACGGATCCCATTCGCCGTCCGAACTGTAACGGCCACGCACGTCTTGAATGATTGCGACGTACCCCAACGACGCGGCGCGAAGGCCGAAATCCACTTCCTCCCGCTTGTCGTAGGGCGTCCGCTCCAGAATAACCGGAAACTTTCCGTCGGCTTTGGGCCGGTAAATGTCAGCGCGCAATACCACTCCATCCCGCATCTTGGCCTCGACGCCGTGTTCAAGCAGGACGTCATAGTGCTCTGCGGCAAGAGTTACAGCGGAAATCACACCAATTGCGGTAATAACAAACCAGGGAATGCGTCGTCGATTCATAGTCACCTTTCTCGGTGGGCAGGTGGGCAGATCGGCAGATCGGCAGTCGGGGAAAAGCTAGTGCTGACTGAACGACGTTGGCACACCTGCTGATTCGTTCCTTCGTGATGCTCCTAGACTCGCCCGACTTCCTGTCTACCCGATCTGCCCACCTGCCGATCTGCCCATCTGCCGACCTGCCCACCTGCCGATCTGCCCATCTGCCGATCTGCCCACCTGCCGATCTGCCCACCTGCCGATCTGCCCACCTGCCGATCTGCCTACCTGCCGATCTGCCTACCTGCCCAGTTCGTTCAGCGCCTCGAGAGCTCTGTCAACTTCTTCCGGCGTATTGTAATGCACGAGGCCGATGCGCAACATGCCGCCGGTAGGCTCAACTCCCAACCGCTCGCTCAGGTTAAGCGCGTAGTAGTTGCCGTCCCAGGCGAAAATCCCACGCTCACCGAGGTAGCTTGCCAGTTCGCGCGGAGTATGGCCCGAGATACGAATCGCTACCGTCGGCACGCGCTCAGCGCCTCGCGCGGCCTCCTTGATGCCATAGAATGTGAGGCCGGGAATAGCCTGCAGCCCCTTAATAAGCCGTTCTGCCAGGCTGCGTTCATAAGGGCGAATCACATCATACGCGGCCAGTAGCGCGGCTCGGCGCGAATTGACCGAGGGCGAGGCGCGCCGGCCAAGCTCCTCCAGGTAGTCGACGGCAGCAAGAATGCCTGCCTGTCCTTCATGGTTCTGCGTGCCGGTTTCCCAGCGGAAGGGATTGGCCTCCGGGGCCGGACGGACCTTGTAAGGCCGCAGACGGGCAAGATGTTCGCGCTTCCCGTAGAGTGCGCCGGAATGCGGCCCAAAGAACTTATAGGGCGAGCAGACCAGGAAATCGCACCCGAGGCGGCGGACGTTGATCGGGCCGTGGGGGGCGTAATGGACCGCGTCGATATAAACCAGTGCGCCCGCGGCATGCACCAGGCGAGTGATTTCCTGCACATTGTTGATGGTTCCCACTGCGTTGGAAGCGTAGCCCACTGCCACCAACCGGGTGCGCGGGGTGATCTGCCGTTCGAGGTCGGCCACGTCCAAAGTGCAGTCTGACGGGTTGATATCCACGAAACGCACCCGGCAGCCACGTTCTTCGAGCGCGCACCAGGGCGCTACGTTCCCGTCGTGGTCCAGGCGCGTGACCACCAACTCGTCGCCGGGCCCGAATTCCCGGCCCAAGGCACGGCTGAGGCTGAAAGTCAGGGTCGTCATGTTCGGGCCGAAAATCACTTCGTCGGCGTCGCACCCTAGCAAGTCAGCCAAGGCGGCGTGTGCATCCGCGATAACCTCATCGCTCCGTCTGCTGGTCAAAAACGCACCGTGGGTGTTGGCGTTGGAGTTCATCAGGTAATCACGCATCGCATCGATGACGCGTTGTGGCACTTGTGTGCCGCCCGGGCCGTCGAAGTAGACTGCCGGTCTGCCATTCACTTGTACGGCCAGAGCAGGGAACTGGCTCCGGACCCAAGCGATGTCGAGCGTGGCCATGAACGCCTCCTGAGAAACTTCGAATTATGCCACAAAAGCAGGAGTCAGGAGTCAGAAGTCAGGAGTCAGAATTGCGGCTCTCGATTCATTCGATCTGCCTTCTGGGTTTTGTTTACTGCTTTCGTGTACGGCCAACTGTATCGCGGTGCGATGGGGTCTGTTTTCTCCTGGCTTCTGACTTCTGACTCCTGACTCCTAAAGTTGAGTCATTTTTCCGCCTCCCTGCATCCAATTCATTGGGGACAAGGTATTTACAATTAAACTCAAAAAGGAGCTTCTATGCCGTTTACACTTCCGCCGCTGCCCTATGCTTCTGACGCGCTGGAACCCTCCATCGATAAGACGACCATGGAGATTCACCATGGCAAGCACCATGGAGCTTACGTTACGAACTTGAATAAGGCACTCGAGTCCGCGCCCGACCTGGCCGGTAAGACCGTTGAGGAACTGCTGGCCAATGGCTGCGCCATCGTTCCGGAGAATATCCGCACGGCCGTACGCAACAATGGCGGCGGCCATATTAACCATTCCATGTTCTGGCAGATTATGGGCCCCAAAGCTGGTGGACAACCCGGTGGCCACCTGGCGCAGGCCGTCCAGAGCACATTCGGCAGCTTCGATCAGTTCAAGGAAAAGTTCGCCGCCGCTGCCATGGGACGTTTCGGTTCAGGCTGGGCGTGGCTGACCGCGCAAGGGGGAAAGCTCGATATTTCTTCCACCGCCAATCAAGACAGCCCCGTGATGGAAGGCAAGCACCCCGTCTTCGGTCTCGACGTGTGGGAGCATGCCTACTACCTCAAGTACCAGAACCGCCGCGTCGAATACATCACCGCCTGGTGGAACGTGGTCAATTGGGCTGAAATCGAGAAGCGATTCAACGCCGCGAAATAAGCCGCTTTAAACGGTTGTAGGGGCGGCCCTCGTGGCCGCCCTTGGCAACGATCCCGGGCTTATGGATCCCCACGCACATTGCCAAGACGTGGTCTCTTGACGTATCTTCGTCAATCGTGATGGCCCGGTATACCCTCTTCAACCAAGATTGCCTCGCCTGGATGGATCGCCACGCTGAGCCAGCTTTCCACGCCATCGTCACCGACCCGCCGTATGGCCTGAAAGAGTACACGGGGTTCGAGAAAGAAAAGCTGCGAAAAGGTAAGGGCGGGGTCTGGCGCATTCCGCCTTCCTTCGATGGGTGCAGGCGCAGCCCGGTGCCGCGGTTTACGGTTTTGACGGGGCAGGATCGCGACAAGCTGCGCTGTTTCTTTCTGAGTTTTGCCCAACGCGCCGTTCGGATCCTCGTGCCGGGCGGCCACCTGCTGATTGCCGCCAATCCTCTCCTCTCGCACCTTGTCTATCAACCACTCGTGGACGCCGGCTTCGAGAAGCGCGGTGAGATTATCCGCCTGGTGAAAACCCTTCGCGGCGGTGACAGGCCCAAGAACGCTCACCAGGAGTTCGCCGGCGTGACGGTGATGCCGCGATCCTGCTGGGAGCCGTGGGGAGTGTTTCGAAAGCCCTGTGAAGGGCGAGTCCAGGACAACTTACGCAAGTGGAAAACGGGCGGGCTCCGACGACGATCACAGGAGCGGCCATTCGAAGATGTCATTCCCTCCGCGCCAACACGGTCCGAAGAGCGCGCCCTAGCACCGCATCCGTCTCTCAAGCCGCAAGCCTTCATGCGCCAGATCGTTCGCGCCTCGCTTCCGCTGGGGGAAGGAGTGGTGCTTGATCCGTTCATGGGCGGCGGCTCGACCATCGCGGCCGCGATGGCCGTCGGATACGACAGCGTGGGAGTTGAAATCGACCCCATCTTCTTCAAGGTTGCGGAGCGAGGCATACCGCGATTGGCGGAACGCCAGGGTTGATGCTTGTCATTCTGAGCCCGTCGGTTTTGGCGGGCGAAGAATCTCAGCAGTTCCATTGCGCTCGCCATCATCCGGCGAACTGCAGAGATTCTTCGCTTCGCTCAGAATGACATGAGAAGGGAAAGCCCGCGCACTGCAGAGATTCTTCGCTTCGCTCAGAATGACATGCCAAGGGAGAGTTCGCGCCCGGCTCATTTCCCCACGCAAAACGTCGAGAAGATAATGTCTAGCACGTCGTCCACGTAGGTGGCGCCGGTGATTTGATCGAGGGGGCGAAGCGCTTCGTAAAGGTCGAGCAAAAGCATCTCGTGCGGGACGTGTTGCTCTGTCGCCTGCCGCGCCTTGGCGAGCGCCTGAAGCGAATCCTTGAGAAGTTGCTGATGCCGCAAGTTGGTCAGGAATTCGCCTTCTGTGCCCAGTTCGCGCGGAGGCGCAGCGATCTCCAGGATTTTCGTTCTAAGCTCGGGAATTCCCTCGCCGGTTAAGGCTGAGGTCCAAACGACCGGCGTCACTTCCAGGTCTGCCCCGGTGACTCTTGAGGGAAGGTCCGATTTGTTGCAGGCCACAAGCAAGGCGCCCAGCGGTCGCAGCTTGTTCAGTAAACTGGAATCCGCATCGGTCCATCCTTCGGAAGCGTCGACCACCAGAAGCCGCAAGTCGGAATCGGCGATGGCCTGGAGGGACCGTTCCACGCCGATCTTTTCCACCTCATCCTCCGTGTGGCGGATGCCCGCCGTATCCACGAAGCGCAACGGGATACCCCCAATACTGGCCGTTTCGGACACCAGATCGCGGGTGGTCCCCGGAGTCGAAGTCACAATGGCCCGTTCTTCATTGAGAAGGCGATTAAAGAGGCTCGACTTGCCGACATTGGGGCGGCCCACGATGGCCAGGCTCACTCCCTCGCGAACGATTCTGCCGAATTCGTAGCTTTCCACCAGCGCCTCGAGATCGCCGCGCAGCCGGTCGAGGCGCGAGAGTATCTCCTGCGATTCCATGACCGCCACATCGTCCTCGGCGAAGTCGATGCCGGCCTCCAGCCTGGCAATGAGTTCGAGCAGAACCTGCTTGTGCGGTTTCAGGCGAGCCGAGACCGCGCCTTCGAGTTGTTGCGCGGCCACGCGGGCCTGATAGAGCGTGCGCGACTCAATGAGATCGCGGACTGCTTCCGCCTGCGTCAAGTCGATGCGCCCGTTGAGAAAGGCTCGCAGTGTGAACTCGCCCGGCTCGGCCACACGCGCTCCCAGTCGAAGGCAGCACTCCACAAGATAGGCGAGGATTGTGGGAGCGCCGTGGCAGGAAACTTCGACAACGTCTTCCGCGGTGTAGGAATGTGGGCGCTGGAAGTAACTGACCACCACCTGGTCCAGGATTTTGCCACCTTGCGGGTCGCAGAATTCGCCCAGCATGATCCGGCGGATTTCAAGCGGCAGCTTGGGGAAATGGATGAGGCGGGTGGCGATATCGGCCGACTGGCTCCCGGACAAGCGCACCACGCCAAGGCCGCCGCGGCCGGGCGGCGTGGCAACAGCCACGATGGTGTCGTCGTGGGACATGGCGTCGGGTGAACAATTGGTGATTGGCGATTCGTGATTTGTGATTCAAAAGCCCAATCACAGATCACAAATCACAAATCGCAAATTGTTCGCCCCATCAACGGTTGGGCATAATCACAATATGGCGTTCGGGCCCTGCGCCTTCACTGACCGTGCGGATGTTCGGCTGGTCTCTTAGCGCCAGATGGATGATCCGTCTCTCGCGCGGGGACATGGGGCTCAAGGGGAAGGGATCGCCGCTCTCCAGGACCCGCTCGGCGGCGACCTGAGCCGTGAGTTTCAATTCTTCAATGCGCAGCCGTCGAAAGTCTTGGCAGTCGAACGCGAACTTGCGCAGGGATTCCTCCCGCAAACGTGCGGCTTTCAGAACGACGTGCTCCAAGGCCTCGAGAAGGGCCCCGTTCCGTTCCAAGAGACGGTCGGCATCTGCGCCCTGAAAGTCAATCACATACTCGGGTGAGTCTTCCTCGGCTGTTGCCTGAGGCAGGTGGTGGACTGCAAAGGAAAGCGCAAACCCGCCCTGCTGGAGGACCTTCTTCAGCAGCGCGTTAATCGGCTCGACATAGCTCTCCAGGGAATGAACCGGAGTCTGTTCGCCGTTCTGCGAATCCATTGAAGACCAGCCTTTCACTTCGGGCGTGCGGGCGCGGCCTGGGCTATCTGAGGCATGGGCATGAACCTGTTGATCAGGAGTTGCTGCGCAATTCCTACCATGTTGGCAGTGAGAAAGTAGAGAACCAGGCCGCTGGCAAAGTTATAAAACATGATGCCGAAGACAATCGGCATGAACATCATCATACGCTGCTGAGAAGGATCCGCGGTGGCAACGGGAGTCATCTTCTGCATCAGGAACATGCTGATGACCATTACAGTGGGGAGGATGGGAACCGGGAATCCAAAGGGATGGAATTTGTCCGGCGCCGAAAGGTCAGTGATCCACCAGATCCAGGGAGCGTGACGCAGTTCGATGGGCAGCTCGAGCACCCGGTAAAAGCCATAAAGAAAGGGGAGTTGGAGCGCCATCGGCAAACACCCGCCCAAGGGGTTGACCCCATGCTCCTTGTAGAGACCCATCATCTCCTCGTTCATCCGCGACTTTTTCGGGTCGTTGAACTTTACATTCTTGTATTTATCCTGAATGCTCTTAACCAACGGTGCAATGCGCTGCATTTCCTGTGCCGAACGGATGCTCTTCAATTTCAGCGGGAACATGGCGAAGTTGATGAGTAAGGTCAGAATCACGATCGCCCAGCCGTAGTTGTGCACCCAATGGTCATAGATGTAGCGCAGCCCGAGGAATAGAGGTTTGGCGACGACTGCAAACCATCCGAAGTCGACCAGAGAGTCGAGCGGAGGGTTCTGGGCGCGCAGCACGTCCAGGTTCTTGGGCCCTACGAACATCCGAAACGCCAAGGGCTTTTCCCTTTCCTCGCCTAACTGAGCCACCATGGGGCTGGGCTTGTCGGAATCCTTCCCGCTCCAATCCGTAGGAGTCCAGGTCTGCCGGCCGAGCTTGAATGTCTCATCCGGGGATTCGGGCAGGAAAATCCCGGCAAAGTAACGGTCCTCAAGGCCCGCGAGCTGAAGCGGCGCGGGTACGGGCCGGTCGGTGCTCAGTTTGCGTTGTGCCACCGTGGTCAGATCGCCGAGGGAACCGTAAACACCCATCGAATAGGTATTGATGATCGCCGGCGCCAGGGAGTGATCGCCGAACCCACCCGGCCAAGTCACGTCGACAGGAAGGTAATGGCCTCCTTCAGCGACGCTCACCTCGGCGTGAACGTCGTAACCCGTTTCGAAACTGAAAACCTTGCGCGCCAGCACTCTGCCATCGCTGTAGCTGAACTCGATCTTGACGGGCGGCTTCAGTACGGTCCCGGCGGGGGTGGCCACATAAAGCGCGGAGTTCAGCTTGTTCGACAGTTCGCCATCGGCGATTTTGAGGCTCATCGGAAAGCCGAGCTTCCCACACGCCTCGTCGTCGACGAGATCCAGGGGAAGTTCCTTGGCGTCGCGATATCTCTTCAGGATCCAGTTCTCCGCCACGGCTCCCCGCGTGGAGAAGGTCACCTTGTAAAGATCGCTTTCAACGACGATGTCCTCCGCCTTGCTTCCTTCCACAACCGGCAGCGTGGGAGGAACGGCAGGGCTTGGAGCGGCAGTGGCAGCCGAGGGCTTCCCAGGAGCAAGAGCCGGCTGAGTTGCCACGGCAGGATTGGGCTTGGCAGATGGCTTGGGCGGCGGTTCTTTGACAAAGAACATCCGCCAGAGCATGAGCAGTACGAAGGAGAGCGCGAATGCCGCCAGCACCCGCTTTTCTTGGTCCACCTGTGTCCTCACGACGTGGGAGGCGGTTCGCGAACCGCTCCTACCGATTACGCACCATAGCCCTGCGATTTTCAGGGCACCGGGTCTAGGCCGTGTCCACCATACGGCCGGCACCGCAGGAGCCGCCCAAGCGCTAAACGAACTCCGCGCCAGGCTCCCCACTTTTCAACCGCTTCGTACGCGTAGGTTGAGCAGGACGGATAGAAACGGCAAGCCGACGGGTAGGCCGGAGAAAGGCAAGCCTGGTAGAACCTGATCAAAGCTAGCGTAAAGAACTTCACTGAGCACGCAACTCCTCGGATATTCCGGGAGGAGGCTGGCTGGGGAAAAGCCGCAATAACTCCCCTTCCAAACTCCGAAACGGGACCGTTGCCAACGGCTCTCGTGGATTAACCAGTATGTCCCAGCCGCCCGGCAGTTGTTCGCGGTGACGGCGGAACACCTCGCGCAAACGGCGCCTTAATCGATTGCGTAGCACGGCATTCCCCAGCCGCGCTGGCGTGGTGACCCCCAAGCGAGATTGGGAGAGGCCGTTGGGCCGCACAAAGACCGTGCACAGTGCGGCGCTGCGGCGACGCCCTTCGTCATAGACTCGCCGAAACTCGCCTCGACGCAGCAACCGGGAACTCTTGGGAAATGTCTGAGACGCCAACCGCGCTTCTTATGGAGTCAGGCTGTGACGACCCTTTTGACGCCGACGCTTCAACACGTTGCGGCCTCCCGGAGTCCTCATGCGCACGCGGAATCCATGTGTCTTGGCTCGACGCCTACGATTAGGTTGAAAGGTCCTTTTCAAACCGCCACGCTCCCTAATAGATTTCTGCCCCTAGGGCCAAACTATAAACATAACCCGAGCCGTTCCAACAAGTCAAGCGGACGTCATGGAGCGACAGCGTAGACACGCACGTAGTCCACCAGGGTCTGGGACGGAAACGGAGTGCTGCCGGTGGGATTGCCCGGCCAACTTCCGCCCACCGCCAGGTTCACGATCAGGTACTGAGCATTGCCTGAGTCAAAGGGCCAAGCGGCGCCGGGAAACGACGCCAGACTCGCCGGAGTGTAACTCCCGTAGACGTTGCCAGGATCGTCGATGTAAAACTGGATCGAGCCCGGCTTCCAGATCATTCCGTAGGTATGCCAGCCGGAGGCTGTCTGCCCGTTCGGAAAATGGTACTGGCTGCCCAGGTTTTCCCCGGTGAACCCCGTGCCGTGGATTGAGCCTGCGTTCCAGTCCGGGTTGCCGGCCGCATCCACGCGCTCCTGAATATCGATCTCTCCGCAAGCCGGCCAATCGTCGGTCACGATGCCGTTGCCCAGCATCCAGAACGCCGGCCAGAACCCTTGCGCCTCGGGCACCATAATGCGCGCCTCGATGCGCCCGTAGAGAACGCTGAACAACCCCTGCGACTTCATTCGCCCGGAGGTGTAGACGCCTGTGGAGGGTTGCTGCGCCACGATGTGCAGGAAGCCGTCTGTGCCCACGTAGGCGTTCGGCTTGGCAGGATCGCAGGGGCTGGCTGTGGAACCCCAGGCGCAGTAGTCTTCCAGTTCCTGATTGCCCCAGCCGCTCGCTCCCGTGTCGTAAGTCCACACGGCGGGGTTCGGCTGGGCATTCGAGCCCGTGGCGTTCGTGAATTCGTCGGACCAGACTAGTGCGCCCGGCTCGACCGTCGCCGAGGGCGTCCAAGTGGCCACGCTGCTCGAGGTGGCGCCCGGAGCTGTAGCGATGGCATTGATCGTCAGGCTGGTCGAGATGAGCATCGGCGCCTGATAGGTGGGTGAGGACGCAGTCGGAGCCGACCCGTCGATGGTGTAATGCACCGCCGCTCCGCTGCCGGCTGATATGGCCAGAATCACCGCCCCGTTCTGCGCCGCAGTGGCGGAGAACACCGGAGCCGCCAAAGCCCCGTTGGTGGGCGACGGATTGCCGCTCCCGCTGCACGAGGTGGCAGCAAGCGCCATGCTCAGTGCAATCAGAATAATAACTGATGTATTTTCAATAACATGCCGACTTGTATAGGATAAGTTACTTGTTTTCAGTAACATGCGTGGATAGCTCCCTCTGCGTTTTGTGCCGATCCTTTGTTTTCATAGACATTCTCGCTTTGTTCCGTCGAATCCGAGTCAAGTAGTCGAGAGTTGGGAGTCGAGAGGGATGACAGAGACCGTTTCGCGTCCATTCGCCCTGATCTCTTGACTTGAGCTTCATAACTCCTCGACTTCTTGAGGGCAGGTCTCAACTCTCTCGACTGTTTGTTTTCATCGACATTCTCGCTTTGTTCCGTCGAATTCGAGTCAAGTAGTCGAGAGTTGAGAGTCGAAGAGTGACAAGCGGTTTGCGTCTATTCGCCTGATCTCTTGACTTAGCTTCATAACTCCTCGACTTCTTGACTTCTCAACCTCTCGACTGTTTGTTTTCATCGACATTCTCGCTTTGTTCCGTCGAAATCAAGTCGAGAAGTCGAGAGTCGAGGGTTGAAGAGTGACAGTCCGTCGGCGTCCAGTTCCAAGCCGCTAGATCTGGTTTCGCAACTTCTCAACTCCTCAACTTCTCGACTGTTTGTTTTCATAGATATTCCCGGTTCGTTCGCTCAAATTTGGAGTGCGGTAGCCGCAGCCACCGCCCTTTCCCTGTCAGAAGCCACCACGTAGTTCCCTGCATTCCCCACGCTCCGGGACCGTTCTGCTTCCTCTTGCGCGAGCGCTTGCCTACGACAATGTGTCCACAACACGACCATCATAGTAGGCTATCACAAACCCGTATGCTTGTCAAGCGGAAAATGCAAAAAAAGTGAGCGGACTGTCCCGATGGACCCACGCCGACCTTGGCGAGCACCTGGAGTGTGGCGGGGATTTGTGGCGCGGGCGGTGGCGCAATTAGGGTTGGAAAACACGATGAAGAACGGAGGACGTTCCTGAAAACCGAGGACGTCCTCGAAAAGGAACCCAGCATCATTTTCGCCCTCTTCCTCTCCATCGCGGAGAAAGAGGCGTCGTCGCACTGTTCATCGCACTTTCGGCGGTAGTTTCAGCCCCCGCAAGTTCTGTACCGGTGTAATCACTTGCCCCGATTGGATTCTTGAAACGGGTCTGCTCGTGGGGGTTAAGGGCTTCGGGTTTAGCCACCGGCTGACGAAACGCTTGGTTTGGGTTCTTTGCTGCTGGGGCAGCGGACCTCCCGGCCCTGAGACTTTGAATACCGTGCCGCACCCACCGTTATCCGTGTAGGGGCAGGATGAGTCTGTTCCGCCCCAACGGGTTGTGCCGTAGAGATACCCGTCGCTTCCTTCGATTAAGGCGGCAAAAGGATTCGATCCATCAGTGGGGCTTCCGGAGAAAGAATACAGCGCGTTGACATTCCCCGCCGAGTCCATCTTGAAAACGGTGCCGCATCCGACGTAGGTCGGGTATTCCTCGTCACTAGCGGTCACGGAACATGCTGGATTGCCCCCGGCGGTCGCGGTACCATAGAAATCCCCGTCGCCGGCTTGAATCAACGCGGAGAACGGCACCCCTCCCTCGGAACCTCCGGAGAAGTCATGAACCAGAATAAGATGACCGGCCGTGTCCATCTTGAAAATTGTGCCGCATCCCGTGTAACCGGACACACTACACGAGGCATCGCCGCCAAACAGTGTGGTCCCATAGAGATACCCGTCGCTGGCTTCAAGCAAGTCTTCAGTCGGATTTGCCCCGTCCGTGCCGCCCTCGAAGGTGTACAGGGTGGTAAAGTGCTCTGCGGGGTCGATTCTGAAGACTGTCCCGCAACCTTGGTACCCAGTCCAAATCTGGCATGAAAGGTCTCCGCCCCCGCCCGTTGTACCGTAGAAGTAGCCGTCTGTCGCCTGAATCAATCCGCCTTCAGGCAACAATCCGTCAGTTCCACCTGAAAATGAGTGCAGCGTATTGACTTTGCCTGAACTGTCCATCTGGAAAACTGTTCCGAATCCGGACGCCCCTCCGCGGTTGGTAATTCCGTAAAAATAGCCATCGGTCCCAATCGTCAATTTGCCTCCTGGCTCTTCTCCTTCCGTGCCCCCCTCAAACATGTGCAGGACCGTGACAACTCCGGAGGAGTCCATTTTGAACACTGTGCCGCAACCCGTAAAGCCGTCAGCGGTGGTGCATGACAAGTCTCCGCCTGCGAAGGCCGTGCCGTAGAAGTATCCGTCGCTTGCCTGAACCAGGGGTGACTGGAGGTACTCTCCGTATGTGCCCGAGAACTCGTGCAGTGGGGTGACGTTGCCCATGGAATCCACCCTAAAGGTCGTCCCATAACCGTACGTCCCGCCCTGTTGCGTCGTCCCGTAGTAGTAGCCATCCTTGGCGTCTATCAAGGGCACGGATGGCGCCGCGCCGTCAGTGAGGCTCGTGAACGAGTAGACTGGCTTCTCGGCGTAGGGACCGACCGTAACTCTTGCGGAACTGCTCACGCTTGGCATCGCTTGACTAGTGGCGGTGACGGTGACCGTGGCGGGGTTTGGAGGAGCTGCCGGTGCGGTGTAGAGCCCTGCAGCGCTGATGGTTCCCACAGTTGAATTGCCTCCGGCTGCGCCGTTCACACTCCACGCGACTGCGTTATTCGGCGGGCCGAGCACGTTGGCGTTGAACTGCTGTAACCCGCGGGCAGGGACCTGAGCTGTGCTCGGCGAGACGGTCACCACGGCGCCGGTTACAGAAAAGTTCTGTGCCGACGAAACAGCTCCGCTGGTGTCGGGATTACTCACCGTGATCGGATAAACACCATCAACAACAAACACGGAACTCGGCAGCATGGCGGTGAGGTCACCAGTGTCAACGAACGTCGTCGCAAGAGCGTTGCCGTTAAACAGTGCCACAGAATCCGGCACGAAGTTCGAGCCCGTGAGCAGGACGGTGAGGCTCGGAGTTCCAACGGACCCGGAGTTCGGGGACACCCCTGACAATGTGGGAGCTAGACTCGATGAAGAGAACGGCCCCGAGGCGCTGAGGACAGGAACAGAATAATCAAATACATCCGGAATATCCCAGTCCTTTTCATAACCGAGGAACTGGGCCTTCACACCAATATCACCTTCCAGTCCGGCACTCAAAGTCCACCAAGGGTTGCTACTAACGTCAGCTTTGAATTCCAGGTATCCGTCGATGTCCAGATGAGGTGTGAGGACGTCGTCGATGGTCAGGTCTAACTCCGCGCCGGCGTACCCCTTCGCATCGAGACTTGCGTCCAACGACAGTGGAGCAGGACCAACATTGAACGTGACGCTGTGGATTGGGCTCAACTGGCCGTTCTCTAAGGAGATTCCACCCTGGGCTTGAGCATCCTGCTTAATTCCTGTCGAAAAGCCAGCGGTCACGCTGCCGTTGGTACCAACGTAAAACTGCACCGAGGGTTGCAAATACAAGGGTACATCCCCGACGAAGACCAGAATGGGCTCGAAATCAATGGGCGGGCCAACATTCAATCTCTTCTCGAAGCTGCCGGCCCATTCGCCCTGAATTGTCAGCTCGGCATGCTCACCCAGAGTCGCAACCGCTTTGAATGAGTTCACTTTGAATAAGGAGATCGAAAAGTCAAACTCCAGAGTCGGACAAACTTCAATCTCGCCGCTTGCGGTGATCGAATCGCTCGATTTCGCGCTTCCGCTGCCTTGTGTTCCTTGAACGAGTGGCAGGTTGTACATCTGTACGAATGTTGCGGGATTGCCCGCGCAGGAGTCCGGTATGCTACTGGACGCGTCCCCCGCGGAATGACTGCTTGCTTTCAGGGTGGCCTGGATCTTGACGCTTGGGGTTTGTGACGGCTGGACATTACTGGGACTCAGGGTTTGCTTGAACGTAAAGCTTGACTGCTGAATCGCATCCTCAAGCGTTGCCGACGAGGTTGTAACGGAAACTTCAGAACCGCTGGAACTCACCGTTAGGATTTTCACGAGCAACCCGTTCGGCGCGACTGCGGTGGGTGCGCTGGCGAGAACGTCACCGCCAGCCAGTGACGCCGCCACGCTGCTCGAAGATGACATGGTCATCGTAGTGCCGTCTGTAGCTATGGTTAGCGTCTGCATGCCAGCTTGATCAAGCACCTTGGTGGTATTCGGGATGATGTCGTAATAATCCACAGTAAGATTGGCCGAGTTGCCGGCTGCGAGCGTGACGGTTTGCATGGGGGCTGTGGCGTAATAAGTGCCCGACCCTACAGCCACGCCCTTGGCCGTTACGCTGTAGGTCCCTTCTGCGCCGGTAATCGTTTGGCTCGCGGTCAAAACAACATTCAACCCATTCGGCCCGGTCACAGTGACGTTGGCTGGAGTACCGGAGGGGAGATCGATTATGGTCACAGCGAGGGCGCCGCCGACCACGTTGAACTGCATGGCCGAGGAAGTGCCGCCACCGGGCGAGGGATTCGCCACCGCCAAATTGAACTGCCCTTCTGTGCCTTCGTCTGCCGCAGGCAACGCCGCGGTCAACTGGGTGCTCGATACGTAAGAAGTAGTAAGAGCACTGCTATTGAAGCTAACCGTCGACGCCTTGGTGAAGCCGGTGCCTGTTAGCGTGAGAGTTGCTGGGGGAGAATCCACGGTCACGTAGGTCGGCGAGACCGACGACAGGGTGGGCATCGGGTAAGCCAGCGAAACGGTCGCTGAGGCTGACTTGGTGGTATCGGCTTGGCTGGTAGCGGTCACCGTCAGCGAGTTGGAACTGGGGACAAGATCGGGCGCGGTGTAAAGACCGGAAGAGGAGATTGTCCCCACGGTTGTGTTTCCGCCGCTCGTGCTGTTGACCGACCATGTAACAGAGGTGTTAGTCGAATTACTGACCGCAGCCGTGAATTGCTGCGTGCCATCGACCGTCAGCGAAGCCGTCGAGGGCGAGATCGACACCACCACCGCTTGGGAAGGGGGAGGCGTCGAGTTCCCGCCCCGCCCCCGCAGGCGGACATAAGAAGGGAAAGAAGCGCCACCGTCGCCAGCACTGCGACGAGAGTTTGGATTTGATTGTCGAGCGACATTAGGGAATTATGTGTTCTCACCTTGAACTCCTTCTCTATTCGACCCAACACTGAGCTTGCATGTCGAGCAGTGGCTCTGCAGGGCCCCCTGAGGTTGGAACGCAGCAAAGCGGAGAATTTCAGACAGCCCCCAGGCAGGTGCCAGACCGCCTGTTCGAAGGACCGTGGTCCGCTGACGCAACCACCCGGGCGTCCGGTCTGATGCAGCGCCAACCTCCGGCAGACACCGGGGTACCCACTTCACTTGTACTGGCATACTTGCTATTTAGATTTGTGCCACTTTGTGCGCAGGCACTCGGTTCGGATAAGTCCGACTTACGACCCGCCGGTTACCGGTGGCAAGCTGGTGTCTTGATCGACGTAGACGGTCAAGGGAGTGCCATCTTTCACTTCAATGTTCTTGCCGTGTTTAAAAATGCCTACAGGGCCGAAGAGAACCATTAGAGCAATCGAAGTTCCTTCCTTGCTCTCTCCCTCCTTGCCCTTTGTGCCTCGCAAGCGAACCCGGATACTCTCGGTTTTTAGATAGGTAAGGCGAACATTCAATTCTCCGCCCTTCCCCATCATGCCCGCTTTCTTAGCGTTCGTAACTTCACCGAGTGCCTTGGCACCGGTCTTCGCAACAATCACATTCCCGACTTTAAGGTCTTCGTCCAAAATAAAATTCACCGGGTCGCCTAAGTTCGCCGTCTTGGAGCTGATCGCTTCCGCGAACTTCAGCTTTACCTCTTCACCTTCTTTCAATAAGAGCGTTCCTGGTGCTTGAGACTGAGCTGCAAGCCACGAACTGAGGCACAGCGCGACGATACCCATTCCACATCGCCGGACGGTAAGATACTTGCTTGACATATTAGGTCTCCTTATTAGAGTTTTTCTCGAATGTTATGTCATTAAGTGGTTCAGGTCGCTTTCAATCCTCTAAACGTTCTGCGAAACTCCCGCGTTAGGGCAATTCTGAAGATCAGCATTTGGGCGTGGCCACGCACTGCGCCTTACCAAAGATCAACCGTAAACCTTGTTCCTTGCTCCCGGTCTCGCCAGTAACCTCCCCAGGTGGGGAGGCGCTCTCAAATCAACGACATGATCTTGGCCCGCTGGGCATTGTTCAAGAACGTCGAAGTGTAGACAGCCGTGTCGAGCGACGCCTTCAGGTTTTCGCCCACGGCAGATACCAGCGTGCCGATGATCCAGAAGAAGGCGATCACCAAGACGCCGAGGCCGGCTGCCACAGCGCCGAGAGAACTCTGCACTCCCCCCAGCCAGACAAACGTTCCGGCGATCACGCCGATCACTTTAGATACGGTACCCAGCCGGCACGCCGTTCCTGCGGCCCGGTAGGAGTTCTGGTAACGCTCCATCAATTGGACCACCGCGGACATCTCGGCTTCTTGTGCAGGGTCGCTGGAGTGCATGACCGCACCCATGTATGTCCCCTCTCGTTCGCGTTCTCGCCCTCTCCGGAGCGAACGCCGCCGCGAACTGCCCGGCATGAGCGCTGCCCAATCGCAATCATTCCCGCGAAAGCGGAAAAACATGCTGCCAGCCTCCACGCGCAGTGTGCTGTCGAGACATGGATTCCCGCCTCCGCGGGAATGACTGCGTTCGCCGGATTAGCGAGTGGTCGCGGGGAACACGCTCCTTTCCCGCATGATCCAATTCCTAACATCGTGACTGCCGCGCGCGCGGCGCTTGCTTTGGCGGGTGCAAGTTGTGATGGGTCCGCACAAAGTCACTGCACCCGCCTTTGCTTATTGCACGCAGTTATGCTTGAGGTGTATATTGCCGCGCAACACGTTTTAAGCGGTATTAGCGTGTTTTAGAGTGTATCCAGCTAGGAAGTGCCAAAACGCCTCTTTCGCAGTCACGAAAAGGGGAACAAGATGTCTGAAGCCCACGACCGGCTCGATTCCTGGAAGGCCATTGCGGAGTACCTCGACCGCGATCCCACCACCGTAATGCGCTGGGCCAAGGAAAGAGGTCTGCCCGTACACGTGGTGCCGGGGGAGGGGCAGCGCCGGCGTGCTGTGTACGCCTTCAAGACGGAAATTGACGGGTGGTTGAAGAAAAGGGAACACGGGACAGGTTCCAGCGAGAACGACCCGCCGGTGGCAGCGCCAACGACTCAGCCCGGCACTGCCGAAAATCCCGGGACTTCGGATTCCACACGCCAGATTTCCGAATCGTTGAACGCGCCGGCACCCTGGTTCCGGGCAAATCGGACGCGTTGGGCCACACTTTTGGCCGGTGGCATTCTGATCGCTGTGGCCACAGGCGCTTGGCTCAGAGTTCCCTCCCCTGAACCTAGAATCTTGGCAGTTGAACAGCTAACGAACGACGGGATCGAAAAGCAAGCCGATGTCGTTACCGACGGCGCTCGAATCTATTTCACTGAGATCACTGACGCCGGATGGGTAGTGGAGCAGGTCCCGACGGCCGGGGGCAACCCTGTGCCCATCGCGCGGCTAAACAGAAATATGGCCATCTGGGATCTCAGCGTGGGCCGCTCGGAACTGCTGCTGGCCGAGGGGCCACTGTTCAAACCCCAACCTGTCTGGACCCTACCGTTGTTGGGAGGGGAGCCACGACGTCTGGGCGACATTGTGGCCTATTCCGCCGCCTGGTCGCCGGATGGATCAACATTGGCTTACACGACCGACGGAGGCGTTTATCTTAGCGACGCCAACGGAGCGAACTCCCGAAAGATTGTGGGCATGGAGGGAAAGCTGGAGTGCCTGCATTGGTCCCACAACGGCCGCCAGTTGTGCTGGGGGCGGATCTCCTCCGGGCAGGAAACACTCTGGCTGGCGGGCCGTGACGGCAAGGGACTACGCCGTCTAGCCACGGACTGGGATCTACCGAATTCTGGGAGGCTATGTTCCTGGATGCCGGACGGCAAGCACTTGATTCTGTCGGGGAACGATGCAGGGCACCCCAGGCTCTGGGTACTGCGCGTGTCCTCGGGAATGCTGGGCCGATATGAGAACGTGAATCCCCTTGGTCCGACAGGCGTTGACCTTTTCTCGGGCGCAGCCAGCCCGGACGGTTCGACGCTCTATTGTGTCGGTCAACCCGAAGTGCGCTTCCAACTCGCGCGGCTTGATGCGCAATCTAAGCATCTCATGCCCTACCTTCCGGACCTCACTACTACGGAGTTGGATTTCACCAACGATGGAGGCTGGGTTGCGTACGTAGACGGGACAGGTTGCCTGTGGAAGGGCCGCGTGGGCGCAAGAGAGAAGGTCCAGTTGACCGCGCCGCCCCTCGAGGTTGAATTGCCTCATTGGTCGCCGGACGGGAAATGGATCGCCTTCATGGGCAGGGAGCCCGGGAAGCCATGGAAAGTCCGCCTGGTCTCGGCTGAAGGAGGCTCCTACAACCCGGTGACCTCGAATGACAATAACGAAGGAGCGCCGACTTGGTCTCCCGATGGCTCGCGCTTGATGTTTGGAGACCTGGTCGATTCGGGAAACCGGCCGGCTAGGCCGTTGGTCATCCACATTTTCGACTTAAAAGAACGTCGGCTTTCAGTTGTTCCTGGGTCGGAGGGACTCTGGACGGCACGTTGGTCGCCCAACGGGCGCTATGTCGCAGCGCTGACCGAGGATTGGCACAGCTTGATGTTCTTAGACTTTCAGACAAGCAAATGGGAGAAGCTTGTCAGTTTAGGCAGGATCCAGGATATTCATTGGTCCCGGCAAGGAATGTCCATCTATCTGCTCGCCAGTACCGCCAAGGACCAACTAGCGTTATTTCGAGTCACGATCCCCTCGCACCAAGCGGAGTTGCTGATCAGTCTTGAAGTGGAACACACCCACGATAGCCTTGGCGTGGCGCCGGATGACTCTCCGATAGTCGCTCGCACCGTCACCAGTGGGGAGGTCTACGCTTTGCAATGCCAGTTTCCTTAACACGATGCTGAGAAGAGTCCGAACCTGCCACGACTCTTCTTTTTCTGTTACTGACAGGAACCAAGATGTCTGAGAAGCACGACGACCGGCTCGATTCCTGGAAGGCCATTGCGGAATACCTCGACCGCGATCCTACAACCGTAATGCGCTGGGCCAAGGAAAGAGGTCTGCCTGTCTTCGTTTTGCCGGACCACGAGCAGCGGCATCCATGAATTCCCTCCCCAACGGTTCGGGCCTCAGTTCATGGACATGATTTTGGCGCGTTGGGCATTGTTTGAGAACGTCGAAGAGTAGACGGCGGTGTCGAGCGAGGCCTTCAGGTTTTCGCCCACGGCGGATACTAGAGTACCGACGATCCAGAAGAGGGCGATCACCAGGAAGGTGAGACCGGCTGCCACGGCGCCCAGCCGGCATGCCGTTCCGGCAACCCGATAGGCGTTCTGATAACGCTACATCAATAGGGCGACCGCTGACATCTCGGCTTCTTCTGCAGGGTCGCTGAAGTGCATGACCGCACCCGTGTATGGCCCCTTCTCATTCGCGTCTTCGCTCTCACCGGCGCGAGCGGCGGTGTGAGCTGCCCGGCATGAGCGCTGCCCAGTCGCAATCATTCCCGCGAAAGCTGGAAGCACTCCGCAGCCTCCACGCGCGAGTTGCTGACGGGGTGTGGTCTCCCGCCTTCGCGGGCGCTACGCTTTTGCCGGCGGGCGCAGGCTGTGATGTGTCCGCAACAAGTCACTGCACCCGCCTTTACTTATTGCACGCAGTTATGCTTGAGGTGTATAGTGCGGCGCAACACGTTTTAAGAGGTATTAGCGTGTTTTAGGGTGTATCCAGCTACGCAGTGCCAAAACACCTCTTTCGCGGTCACGAAGAGGGGAACAAGATGTCTGAAGTTCACGACCGGCTTGATTCCTGGAAGGCCATTGCGGAGTACCTCGACCGCGATCCTACAACCGTAATGCGCTGGGCCAAGGAAAGAGGTCTGCCTGTCCACGTGGTGCAGGGCGAGGGGCATCGCCGACGGGCGGTGTACGCCTACAAAGGGGAGATTGACGCTTGGTTGACGAAGCCAGCGCCTGCAGGGCTTGCGCGAGGAGAAACAGGGCGAGATTCCTCGTCCTGCGGCCCAAAGCCTTCAGGCGACGGGTCGCGAGGCTCGGAATGACAATCGGCCCGCTGACGAATCGTTACCGGGGTTGCCAAGCGATGCAGAGTCTGCCAACGGCGCGACTTCCAGAGCGAGATTCCTCGCTCCGCTCGGAATGACAAACGTCACAAATGGTACCCATGCAAACGATTCATCTGCAAACGGTTCACCTACAACCGGTTCGGTTACAAATGGTTCGTTCTCGTCCCGACTGGGCGGGCGATGGGGCCTCTGGGCTGTCATCCTCGGCGGTGCTTTCCTGATTGTTTTTGGGGCTGGCGCCTGGCTGGCGATGCCGGCACCCGAGCCAAAGGTCCTGGGGTTGGAACAACTGACGAACGACGGGCTCGACAAGCGCGGGCGTGTCGTCACCGATGGCGCTCGGCTTTATTTCGTAGAGAACAGCCGCGATGGCTGGGTCGTCGTCGAGATTCCAAGTACTGGGGGCAACCCGGTGGCAATCGCCAGGGCAAGCGAAGGTTCCGACCTCCAGGACATCAACCGGGACCACACGGAATTGCTGCTTGTCGACGACACAGAATCCAGGCCTGGGCCTGTCTGGATCCTACCCCTGCTGGCGGGCTCGAGACGGCGCCTAGGCTCCATCCAGGCGTTTTCCGCGGCTTGGTCGCCGGACGGCACGGCGCTGGCTTACACGACGGACGAAGGCCTGTACCTTTGTGACCCCAACGGCACGAACCCGCGAAGAATTGTGGCCATGTCCGGCAGGCTCGGCGGCGTACGCTGGTCCCCGGACGGCCAGCATTTATGCTTCGTGCGTGTCTCCTCTACCAAAGCGACGCTATGGGAGGTTGATCGTGTTGGCAAGGGCCTCGGCCACCCGCTTCCGGATTGGGACGTGCTCTACCCGGGATCATGGGCCTTCTGGACGCCGGACGGCGAATACCTGGTGGCCCAGACATTCCACGCAGGTTATGCCGCACCTTGTTTCGTGCGCCTGTCTGCCGGACTGTTTAGGCGCAGGGGGCAGCCGACCTTGCTCGGTGCTGCCGGGATCAATCTCGTGGCCCAGACCATGAGCCCGGACCGTTCACGGCTCTACTGTGGCGGGCAGATAAGAAACCGTTACCAGATAGAACGTTTTGACGCCCGGTCCGAGCAGATTGTGCCATTCCTTCCTGATATAGGCGCATCCGCACTGGATTTTGCGAAGGACGGACAATGGGTTGCCTATGTGGACGACCACAAGTGGCTCTGGAAGAGTCGCAGTGACGGTGGGGATAAGGTTCAACTCACCTTTCCGCCTCTCCAAGCCGATTTCCCCCGCTGGTCGCCCGACGGGAAATGGATCGCCTTTATGGGGGAGGACACGGGCCAGCAATGGAAAGTCCGCGTAGTCTCGGCGGAGGGCGGGCCCTACGGGCCGGTGACCGTGATCGACGCTGCGGAAGGAGCACCTACGTGGTCACCCGATGGCTCACGCCTGCTTTTTGGGGAGTTGATCAATTCGCTAGACAGGCCACCCGGGCCGCCCGTCGTCCACATCTTTGACGTGAAGAACCGCCGCCTCTCCGTGGTACCCGGCTCAGAGGGTTTGTGGACGGCACGCTGGTCGCCCGATGGGCGCTATATCGCTGCGTTGACCGAGGATTCCCGGAACTTGATGCTCTTCGACTTCCGAGCCGCAAAATGGACGAAGCTGCTCACCCTCGACCACATCTTTGACCTACGCTGGTCCCGGCACGGTGAGCGTATCTATCTAAGCAATGTACCGCCCGAGGGGGAGCCGACCCTGTTTAGCATGAAGTTAACTGATCGTCGTCCGCAGAGACTAACCAAGCTCCACGGCACCCACGATGCAGGCTGGCTCGGCGTTGCGCCGGATGACTCCCCTCTCATCATGCACCAAGTCTCTGGCAGCGAGATCTATGCCTTGCAATGCCAGTTTCCTTAACACGATGCTGAGAACAGTCCGAACCTGCCACGACCCCTCTTTTTCTGTTACTGACAGGGACCAAGATGCCTGAGAAGCATGACGAGAGGCTCGATTCCTGGAAGGCCATTGCGGAATACCTCGACCGCGATCCTACAACCGTAATGCGCTGGGCCAAGGAAAGAGGTCTGCCTGTCCACGTGGTGCCGGGGGAGGGGCATCGCCGGCGGGCGGTGTACGCCTACAAAGGGGAAATTGACGCTTGGTTGACGAACCCAGCGCCTGCAGGCTTGCACGAGGACAAACAGGGCGAGATTCCTCGTCCTGCGGCCCAAAACCTTCGGGCGACGGGTCGCGAGGCTCGGAATGACAATCGGCCCGCTGATGAATCGTTACCGGAGTTGCCTGTCGAGGTAGAGTCTGCCAACGACGTGAATTCCAGAGCGAGATTCCTCGCTCCGCTCGGAATGACAAACATTACAAACGGTGCGCTCTCGTTGCGACTGGGCGGACGGTGGGGCCGCTGGGTTGTCTTCCTTGGCGGCGCATTCCTGATTGCCCTTGCGGCTGGCGCCTGGCTGGCGATGCCAGCACCCCAGCCGAAGGTCTTGGGGTTTGAACAGTTGACGAACGACGGTTCTGAAAAGGGCCCCGGCCTCGCCACAGATGGGGCCCGGGTATACTTCATCGAAAACAACCGCGATGGATATGTTGTGGCCCAGATTCCAAGCACCGGGGGAAGCCCCGCGGCAATCGCCAGGGCAAACGAAGATTCGGACATCCTGGACATTAGCCCGGACAGAACGGAATTGCTGCTGGTCGAGGATGCGCGAATCAGGCCCGGGCCGGTTTGGATTCTAACTTTGCCGGCGGGTTCGGCGCGCCGCCTCGGCGCCGTCCGGGCATTGTCCGCCGCTTGGTCGCCTGACGGGGCGGAGTTCGCTTATACGACGGACGACGGCCTGTACCTTTGTGATGCAGAGGGCTCGAACCCGCGAAGGATAGTGGCCATGTCCGGCAGGCTGGACAGCGTTCACTGGTCACCGGACGGCCGGCGGTTGTGCATGGCACGGGTCTCTTCCAGGGAGGCGACAACACTATGGGAAGTAGGGAGCGATGGCTCGGGTCTACGCCGTCTGGTTGAGAACATAACTGACGCAGGACACTCCTGTTTCTGGACGCCGGACGGCAACTATTTGATCTTCCTCCGGTATCCTGCAGGAATCGGAACGCCCTGGGCACTGCGTGTATCTGCGGGGCTTTGGACGCACAACAACCAGGCGACCTGGCTGGGTCCTGCCAGTGTATCCCTGGCTCCCGCGACCACGAGCCCAGACGGTTCGCGGCTCTACGGCTTTGGCGGGACAAGGTCGCGCTTCGAAATCGAGCGTTTTGACGCAGGGTCCAATCAGCTTGCACCTTTTCCCCCCGACATTCAGGGGACCAACTTGGACTTCACACAAGACGGACAATGGGTCGCCTACGACGACAACGACCATGCCTCGCTCTGGAAAAGTCGCCCAGACGGAGGTGGAAAGGTCCAGCTTACCCTGCCTCCTATGAGCGTCGAATTGCCCCGGTGGTCACCCGATGGGAAATGGATCGCCTTCATGGGCAAGGACGAGGGGCGGCGATGGAAAGTCCGTTTGGTCTCGGCCGAGGGCGGGCTTTACGGCCCTGTGACCTCGACCGACGCCGCGGAGGGAGCGCCTACCTGGTCACCCGATGGTTCGCGCCTGGCCTTTGGAGGGCTGGTCGATCCCGCAGATCGTGCTCCTGGGCCGTTGGTCATCCACATCTTTGACTTAAAGGAACGCCGCCTTTCGGTTGTGCCCGGGTCTGAAGGCTTGTGGACGGCTCGCTGGTCGCCTGACGGCCGCTACATCGCCGCATTGACGGAAGACTCTCGCAGCTTAATGCTCTTTGACTTCCGGATTGGGAAATGGGAGAGAGTTCTCTCCCTGGGTCGAATCTGGGATCTGCGCTGGTCCCGGCAGGGAAAGTCCCTCTATCTGAACGCTGCACCCCCTGGGGGAGAGCCCGCATTATTTCGCCTCAAGATTCGCAGTCGCCAAGCGGAGCGATTAGTAGGGCTCAAAGAGACGGAAAGTGCCGGTTGGCTCGGACTCGCGCCGGATGACTCCCCGCTGGTCCTTCGTCGGGTCAATGGTGCAGAGGTTTACGCCTTGCAGTGCCAGTTTCCGAAGTGATACGGCACGGAGGCGCGATTCAGAATTCCAAATTCAAGATTTCAGATGCAAGAGGACGCTACCGGCGGAGGTAGTCGTCTTTGCCGGTCAGCCAATCGATGCGGATGGGGCTGAAGACGTCGAGCGCCTGGGAATCTTCCAACGCCACCACACGGTGCGGAACGTTGGATGGGATGAGGAGAACGTCGCCGGCGCGGAGCACGATCTCTTTGCCCTCGATTTCAAACTTCATCGCTCCTGTCACACCGGTGCTGATCTGTTCGCTCTCGTGGTGATGAAGCGGCACCACGCCGTCCTTGGCGAGGAAAATCTGCGCCATGGTGATTTTCTCGCCCGAGACGACCTTGCGCGCCAGTTTCTCGTTGAGCACTTCCTTTTTCACAGTTTCCCAGGAAAAAAGTTCCATGCTTCTCCCTTCTTAGAACCTCGATGATTTCCTTTATTCTACAGCAGGATTCAGGGATTGACGATTTTCGATTGGCAATTGCCGATTGCTGAAAATTTTTCGCTAGCAATTCTCCGCGTCTTGTTGTATCAAATTCTTGCGCTGCTCGGAGAGCGGAAGGTGGGTGGGTAGTGCGGCGAGAAACAGGCTGCTGGAAGAACGCCAACTTGCTGTCATTCTGAGCGAAGCGAAGAATCCCGGCAGTTTTTGGAATTAACGGACTACAGAGATCCTTCGTCGTCCGTCGGCTGACGGACTCCTCAGGATGACAGCCTCAAGGGTTTTTCAGTAGGCTGTTTGCGGCGGGTGGTCTGCCCCAACCTGCCCGGCCCTGCCTGCGGCGTCACACCGGGATATCGTACTCGACTGGAGGATTCCATGCGTAAGACATCTGCTTCCCTGGTTATTCTGGGCTTGCTGCTTTTTGCCGGGCTGCTTCAGGCCCAACAAGTGTGTCCTGGTCTGCCCTACGTGGCGAACACGCCAGAAGATGAGCTTATGCAGGCGGTCAATGGCGCGGAGAAGCCGGAAGATCAGATCTCGGCACTGGATAAGTATGCCCAGGCGCATGCGGATGCCAAATTCATGCCATGCGTCGATGAATATTACACGATGGCATACCTGAAGCTGAACAATTATGACAAAGTTGTGGAATACGGGGAGAAGGGCCTGGCCTCGAAATACAAAGACGTGATGCTGGCGATCAACACGTTGAAGGGCTATGTGGCCTCCGGCAAGGTGGCCGATTCCGCCTTCGAGATCATCAGTACTGCTCCCGCGCTGATCACCGAGGAAAGCAAGCCTTCCCGGCCCCCCAACGTCAGCGACGCGGACTGGCAAAAGGCCCTCGAGGACAGTGCGGCGCAGGCCAAGGACGAACTCGCTTACGTGGTCTACGCGGATCTCCAACTCATCCAGCGGGTGACCGATCCCACGAAGCGCATCGAGGCATTGGACCAGTTCGCGAAATCCTTCCCCGACGACGCCGCCAAGAATGCGGGGCAGATCAATTTCGAATACTTCAAGGCCTACCAGATGTCGAATAAGCCGGACAAGGCCATCGAGTATGGTGAAAAGACCGTCGCAGCAGATCCTAACAACCTGGATGCTTACAATTTTCTGGCTTACGCCTACTCTATCGGCCGCACCAACCCCGATAAGGCAGTGGAGTATGCGAAGAAATCCATCGAACTGGTACAACAGTTGAAGAAGCCGGACTCCCTGACTGACGCTCAGTTCAAGCAAGCGCAGGATAACGAACTTGGCATGGCCCACCTTTCGCTGGGATATGTTGAATTCACGCGCGCGGCAACGTCTAAGTCAAAGAAATTGGGGCCGGCCATCGAGGACCTCAAGACGGCGGCGGGTTTGCTCGAGGCGAATCCAGAATTGCAGGCACAGGCCTTGTATTACCTGGGATACGCCTATGAATCCGGTTACCCGGCCAACCACCGCGGCGCCATCGAAGTGCTGAGCAAGGCGGCGGCTTTGCAGAGTTCGTGGAAATCGCAAGCAGACGAACTCCTGGCCAAGGTAAGGAAAGCCGCGAGCGAGTAAGGCCGCAGGGCTTAAGGGCAATCGCCCTCACCACCCCCGGCACCTCCTCATTGAGGAGGGGAGTCACAAATTCGGCTCCCTTCCATGCTGAGGAGGGGAATCACAAGCTGGGCTCCCCACCTTGCTAAGGAGGGGGTAGGGGGTGGTTGGGATGTTCGCGAGTCGATGCTCCCCTTCTCCAAATCAGGTAGGCGGGAATCCCCAGAGCTACAATGCCGGCGCCGACGCCTGACTCGTACGGGCGGGCGAGAATGGTGTTCAAGATAAAAACCGCAGCGGCCAGTACGAAAATCGCAGGAACCAAGGGATAGCCGGAGACGCGGTAGGGGCGCGGCAGGTTTGGCCGGGTGTGGCGCAGGATGATGACCCCCAACGCTGCCAGGGCGTAGAAGATCCAACCGGCAAAGATTACGAAGGTGAAGAGCTGCTCGTAAGTCCCCAGCAGCACGAGGACGATTGCCCAGGCAGCCTGGAAGAGCAATGAGAGATGCGGAGTGTGAAACCTCGGATGAACGTTGCCGCACCAGCGGAAAAAGAGGCCGTCGCGCGCCATGGCATAATAAACCCGAGCGCCTGCCAGAATCATTCCATTCACGCAGCCCAACATCGCCACGATGATGGCGAGCGACACCCAATGGGCGCCGCTTCGCCCGAAAAGGCGCGTTCCGGCCGCCGCGGCGACGCGCGGCGAATGAGCCACGGTCACGAGCGGCAGCACGTGGTAGTAAACGAGGTTCACGAGAATGTAAATCACCACGACGGCGCCGGTGCCCAGGATAAGGCCCAAGGGGATGTTGCGTTCGGGGTTCTTGACTTCGTCGGCGGCAAACGTGCCGTTGTTCCAGCCGTCGTAAGCCCAGAGGGCTGCGACCATAGCGACTCCGAAGGAAGAGAGAAACCCCCAGCCGGCCGGCGTGGGCAGTTTCACGACGCCGCCCACGGGACGACCGTGCACCAGCGCGAAGCCCAGCGCAATCAGGGCCACCATCGCACCCACCTTGGCCCCTGTCAGGACGGACTGGACCCAGCCCGCCTCGCGCACACCGCGATAGTTAATGGCGGTCAAAACCACGATGGCGAGGCTTCCCGCGAGCTTCTGCTGCACGGGACTGATCGGAAAGAAGTCGGCAAGATATTGCGCGAATCCCACGGCGACGGTCGATATACCGCCCGACTGCACCGCCAGGAAAAACGTCCAGCCGCAGAGGAAGCTCACCAGATGCCCGTAAGCCTCGCGAAGATAGACGTACTGGCCACCGGCCTGGGGAAACATCGAGGCCAGTTCCGCGAACGATAGCGCCCCGAACAGGCTGAGGATTCCGGAGATGATCCAAACGCTCAGGGCAGCGCGTTCGCTGCCGACTTCACGAGTCACTTCCGCCGGAACGATAAAGATGGCGGACCCAATCATGATCCCCATGACAATCGCCGTGGTTTCCCATAACCCCAGGGCACGAAGCAATTGAGGCTGCTCCGCGGCGGCGACGGGCGGCGCTGTTCCAGGTTTTACGAGGTTCATGAAGCCATTCCCACGTGGGCGGGAATCCCTAATATGTTGCCTGATTTTGAGCTTGCGAGACAAGCGAGGAATTGTGAAGCGATGTAGGGGCGGTTTGCGAACTGCCCCTCCCGGCGCGCGAACATGTATAATCGAGAGTTGAATAGAAGCGTTGATGAGGAGCCACTGTGCCTAGAGACTTAAGCCCGCAGGATGTTCTGAACGCCTTGAAGGCGGTTGAGGATCCGCACCTGCAAAAGGATGTCGTATCGCTTGGCTACATCAAGGACATCGAAGTGGGGGACCGACGAGTAAGCATATTAATGCAGACTGCCAGCCCCGCCAGGAGCCAACTGCTGGCCAGCATGAAGGAAATCGTTCACGGGCTGGGCGTGCCGGACGTGGAAGTGCGCGTGATCGATCCGCCCCCGTCCGCCCAGCCGGCGAAGTCGAACCTGATCCCGATGGTTAAAAGCACGGTGGCGGTGGCGAGCGGGAAAGGCGGCGTGGGCAAGTCGACGGTAGCGGCCAACCTGGCTGTGGCGCTCGAGCGCACGGGGGCCCGGGTGGGCCTGATGGACACGGACGTTTACGGGCCGAGTGTCCCCACCTTGATGGGCGGCGGAGAGCAACCGCACGTGGTGGAAGGCAAGATCGAACCTCCCATCGCCTATGGCGTCAAGCTGATCTCGATGGCGTATTTTTTGCCCAAGGACGAAGCTGTGATCTGGCGCGGCCCCATGCTTCACAAGACCATCCAGCAATTCCTGGGCGACGTGCGCTGGGGTGAGTTGGATTATCTCCTCATGGACCTGCCGCCGGGGACGGGAGACATTCAGTTGAGCTTGTCGCAGACCATCCCGTTGACGGGAGCAGTGATTGTCTCCACGCCGCAGGATCTGGCGCTCACAGTGGCGTCGAAAGCGATCGCTATGTTCCAGAAGCTCAACGTCCCTATATTGGGGATTGTGGAGAACATGAGTTACTTTGTGTGCCCGCACTGCGGCCAGCGAGAAGATATCTTTGGCCACGGCGGCGCCCGGGAAGCAGCCCACAAGCTTGGCTTGCCATTTCTTGGCGAGATCCCTCTCGACCCCGTCATTCGAGTGCAAAGCGACAAGGGCAAACCTACCGCATTGGACGGCGAAACAGCGAACGGAAAAGCCTTCCAGCAGGTAGCGGCAGCCCTCGTGGAACAGGTGAGCTTGGCCCAACAGCAGGCGATTAGTATCGAGTGAACAGTTGTCAGTTTTCAGTTGTCAGTCGTCGACTGACAACTGACAACGGACGAGAGACGTTTTACTTTTATGGCCCACGTCCCAACGAAAATCAAGCTCGACGCCGGAAACGACACTCTTTCTATTCTCTGGGCGGACGGTCATGCCAGCGTGTATTCGTACCGCAGCCTCCGCGACCGTTGTCCATGCGCAACTTGCACCGAGGGAGGCGAGGCGCATGACCAGCCGGCGGGACTTCTGCCCATGCTCGGCGTCAAGCCGTTGAAGCCAGAGCGCGCCGAACTGGTCGGCCGTTACGCCCTCCAGATCTATTGGAACGATGGCCACTCCACAGGAATCTATTCCTTCGATTACCTGCGCAACCTCTGTTCGTGCCCGCAGTGCGATCTTGCCCGGCAAGTTTCCCAAGCGGACCTCTAGCCTTTCGAGTGAAGCTCGAAAGTTACCGAAGACCCTAAACGTCACAGCAGCCTTTCCAATTCTTCCACGCTGAGATCAGCGTCGCGCAAAATGCTTTTCAGGACTTTGGGGTGTAGGCGTGAAATGGAACAGTGGCTCTTTTACCTGCGGCATTCCTGTAAATCATGTGGCTGCCACTTTGACGGCTCAGCGAGAAGCCGACTCTCTCGAGCACGGCGGCGATCTGTCGGGCTGTGAGGCGCGGCAACTTTGGCATCAAACAGCAACTTCGACCGTCGATAGGCTCAAAGAGACCTGGTGCGGAATCTCCTCGCCCCGAGCCAGGCGATCTTCGAGGTGTAACTGGATGGCGTCTTTGATGTTCGCGATTGCCTCTTCGTAGGTTACCCCTTGGCTGTAACAACCCTGGAGCGCGGGGCAATCGACAAAATAGCCGTCTTCATCGCTTTCCACAATAATCGGAAGTATCAGGCGTTGCATGAGTGAAGTATACCCGCTTTACCGGGCAGACGACAAACGAAGTCATGGCCTCGATTGGCGCAGTAGGTCCAACAGCAAGGTGTGGTACGATGGGAGTAGGGCTTGAGTGTAATTCAAAGATCTGGAGGGTGCTATGGGATGGCCTGCTTTGAAGGTGCTCGGCTTGCTTTGCTTCGGTCTCCTGGTGCCGTTATTGGTTTCATCGGACACTGAAACGCCGCCCTCGCGCGGCTTTCTCCTGGTGGCCAACAAAGGCAATCAAACGCTGGGGATTATCGATCCGGAGGCAGGCCGACAAGTGGCGGAAATTCCTGAAGGAGGAATCACCGGCCATGAAGTTGCTGCTTCGCCCGATGGGCAGACGGCTTATGTCCCGATTTACGGCAACTCCGGCGTGGGCAAGCCCGGCACGGACGGCCGCACCATGGCCGTGATCGACCTCGCCAGTCGTCGCGTGATCAGGACGCTGGACTTCGACAAGCCTCTGCGCCCGCACTGCGCGGTCTTCGGTCCCAAGAACGGCATGCTTTACATCACCACGGAGCTTTCCAACTCCATAACCGTCATCGACCCGAAAAGCCTGCGAATCGTCTCCTCCATCCCAACCGGGCAGCGCGAATCGCACATGCTGGCCATTACGCAGGATGGACAGCGCGGCTACACCGCCAACGTGGGCCCGGGAACGGTTTCCGCCATTGACCTGGTGTCCAAGAAAACCCTGGCCATTATTCCCATCTCGCCCCAGACACAGCGGATTGCGCTATCCCCCGACGACCGCTGGGCCTTCACCGCGGACCAGTCCGCGCCCCGCCTGGCAGTGATTGACACCTCGACCAACACGCTCAAGACGTGGGTAAGCCTTCCCACTGTGGCTTACGGCACGGCCGCAACGCCGGATGGACGTTGGCTTCTCATCACACTTCCAGACGCCAACAAGATCGGCGTACTCGATATAGCGACCATGAAAATTGCCAGAACCGTTGCGGTGGGCAAGATGCCTCAGGAAATCCTGGTGAGACCCGATGGCGAGGTGGCTTACGTGTCCTGCATGGTCGCTGGGAAAATCGCCGCGGTCAATCTGAAAACCTGGGCTGTGGATAAATTGATTCCTGCGGGACCGGATGCCGATGGACTTGCCTGGGCGGCGGGGAAGCCCTGAACGCCCGCTCCACATTCCTCTAAATAATCTCCACCTGGCAGTTCTTCACCAGCGATTTGAACCGCTGGGCATCAGCGTCACTGCCCACGATCGCCGCGTAATGCATAGGGACAGCGATTTTCGGCTTGATCGCCTTGACCGCTTCCGCGGCTTCCTCCGCCGTCATCACATAGGTACCGGAGACCGGGAGAAGTGCAATATCACACTGAATGGATTTCATCTCCGGTATAAAGTCGGTATCGCCGGCGAAATAGACGCGCGTCCCGTCCATCGTGATGATGAATCCCAACTTCTTATCTTCTTTGGGGTGGAATGGTTTTCCCGGCTCGCGGAACTTATTCAGGTTGTAAGCGGGGACAGCTTCGATTTCGACCTTATCGACGCCGACCTTCCCTCCCGGCTCAAGAAATTTTGTTTCCTTCGCCTTCACCTGTTTCAGTCCATCTTTGCAACTTAAGCTGGCCACAAGACTTGTTCTGGCGGAGGTCACCTTCTGAAGGTCTTCCAGACTGAGGTGGTCAAAATGCTCGTGGCTGATCAAAACGATATCAGCCTCATCCCCTTTCGTCACCTTGAAGGGATCGGTATAGATAACCTTCGAGCCTTGGATGCGGAACGTATCATGCGCAATGCGGCTGAACTCGAGGTTCATCAGTTTCATCTCGAAGCCTCCAATCGTCGGATCAGATTATTCAAGAATATCATTAACTACCATCCTGGCAACCTTGTGCGATTTTCAATATTCGTTATATATTAAAGGGTTCAGCTTATGCTCATGGACTGGCCGGAGCGGTGCTCTGGCAAAGGGGGGCCGTTCTGCCACCCCTACTTCAGGAAGGACCTCCTATGATTGAAGTCGAAAATCTGACGAAGCGTTACGGGCCGACTTTGGCCGTCTCCGACGTGACTTTCCAGGCTCAGAAGGGCGAAGTCCTGGGCTTTCTGGGACCGAACGGGGCGGGGAAAACAACCACTATGCGCGTCATTACAGGCTACCTGCCGCCCAGCGCGGGGCGGGTGCGCGTGGCCGGATTCGATGTGGCGGAAGAACCGCTGGAGGCCAAGCGCCGCACGGGATACATGCCGGAGTCCCCTCCCGTGTATCCGGACATGACGGTGACTGAATACCTCGCCTTCGTGGGGCGAATTAAAGGTATATCGCGCCGTGAGCTAAAACCCCGGTTGGACGATATTCTGGGGAAATGCGCGATTGCCGATGTGAGCCACCGGCAGATCGGCAAGCTCTCGAAAGGGTACCGGCAGCGCGTGGGCCTGGCCCAGGCGCTGATCCACAATCCTGAAGTGCTGGTTCTCGACGAGCCCACCGCGGGCCTCGATCCCAAGCAGATCATCGAGACGCGCGAGCTCATCAAGGGCCTGGCGGGCCAGCATACGGTGATCCTCAGCACCCACATCCTGCCCGAAGTTTCGAAGACCTGCCAGCGCGTGGTGGTGATCAATGCCGGCAAGATTGTGGCGGTGGGAACTCCGGACGAACTTACGCGCCGCCTGCAGGGGTTCGAGACCATCCTGCTCACCATCGAGGGTGCAGCGGCGGAAGTCACAGAAAAACTGCAACGCGTCGCGGGAGTGACTCTGGCGGAAGCGCACGACGCTGCGGAGGGACGGGTGACCTACGAGGTGCACGCGGAGAAAGGGAAGGACGTGCGCGCGGAATTGGCGCGAGCGGTGGTGGAATCCGGCTGGAAGCTTTTTGAACTGAAAGGCAGCGGACTGAGCCTCGAGGACATCTTCCTCAAGCTCACGACGAAGGATCTGAGCGAAGAAAATTAGAAAGCAGAAATCAGAAAGCAGAAGAGAGAGACCTGCAAGCGCGCTTGGGAACATGGATAATCAATTTAACGAAGCAGGACGAGCCGACTCCGGATCAAACGTGGTTGGCGAGAAACGTCGGCATTTCGAACTCATAGAATCGAAGTCCGGGCGGCGGCTAAATCCACCTGACCTGAGAGACAGGACACGAGACTTCGCCCTCCGGATCATTCGGCTATACACCGCTCTGCCGAAGAAGAGCGAGGCACAAGTTATCGGCAAGCAAGTTCTTCGTTCGGGCACGGCGGTGGGAGCTAACTACCGGGAGGGTCTTCGCGCGCGGTCAAAGACCGAATATGCTGCGAAGCTCAATATCGGGTTGATGGAACTCGAAGAGACAATGTACTGGCTTGAACTGTTGGAAGGGGCGGCTATCGTTCCCGCTTCCCGGCTGTCGTTGCTTATGGCCGAGACCTCTGAGTTGACCGCTATATTCGTGGTCCTGATAAAGACCGCGAGGTCGAGAGCAAGACTGAAAATCAGAAAGCAGAAGTCAGAAGAGGCCGCGTGAAGGCGGGTACCTTTTTCCCATTCATGGTTTCTGCTTTCTGCCTTTCTTCTGATTTCTAATTTCTGCTTTCTGATTTTTTTTCGAAAGGATATTTGACATGCGCAACATGCTAGCCGTTGCCGGCAAGGAACTGCGAGCTTATTTTCACTCGCCCATTGCTTACCTCGTCATGACCGTGTACGCGCTGATCTGCGGCTATGTTTTTTACAGCTCGACGGCGTTCTTCATGGTCCAGACGTTTCGCATGGAGTCGATGGGAGGCATGGGCGCACCGCCCATGAGCCTGAATGAAAACATCATTCGTCCCATCCTGGCGGGTGTCATGACGGTGGTGCTGCTATTCTTGATACCGCTCATCACCATGCGGCTGTACGCCGAGGAGAAACGGTCGGGCACGATCGAATTGCTGCTCACCTCCCCGCTCACCGATATGGAAATTATCCTGGGAAAGTTCCTCGGGGCGCTGGCTCTCTTCGCCGTGCTGGAAGCCATCACTTTCCTTTATTTCAGCGTGCTGTTCATTTACGGCAACCCCAACGCCAAGCCGCTGATTGCCGGCGCGCTGGGATTTCTCCTTTACGGCGCTGCCTTGCTGGCGCTGGGCATGTGGTTTTCGACCTTTACGAAAAACCAGATTATTGCCGGCGCCGTCGGACTGGCGGTTTTCCTGCTGCTCTTTCTGCTCGACTGGGTCACGGCGTACTCGACCGGCACGGTTGGCCGCGTCATGGGTTATCTGGCGCTGACCACGCATTTTGACAATTTCTCGAAGGGCGTTATCGACCTGAGCGATTTCGTTTATTACTTCTCCGTGATAGTTTTCGGAATCTTCATGACTGCCCGCTCGGTCGATGCCCTGAAAGGGAGGCCGTAACCATGGCTCTCAAAGATCAAATCACAGGACGCAGCGGGCGGAAGATCCTGGAAGGTGCAAACTTTGCCGTTTACACGGTTATCGGCATCGCCATCCTTGCCCTCGCCAACTGGTTCGTGACCAGTCACGATCACAGTTGGGACTTGACGCCGAACAAGAAATACAGCTTGTCGCCGCAGACCGCGAAGTTGCTGAAGGATGTGAACCAGGATGTAACGATTTACGTCTTCGACCGGGAGCGCAGCTTCGGGGAACGGCGCGACTTGCTGAACATGTTCACTTCGGCCTCGCACCGTGTCACGGTGCGCTACGTGGATGTGGACCGGCAACCCTCCCTCGCTAAGGAGTACGGCGTGCGCAGCTATGGGACCATCGTGGTGGCTTCGGGCAGCCGTCACTTCGAGGCTCAGAGCGACTCTGAGGAAGCGATCAGCAACGCCGTGATCCGGCTGTTCAAGGGACAGCGGACCGCCTGCTTCATCGGTGGACACGGCGAGCACGAACTTGACAACAGTGAGCGCGTCGGTTATTCGAAAGTCAAGAAGGAATTCGAGAACGAGAACTTCCAGACCAATTCCATCACCCTGTTGCAGAAGATGGAAATTCCTTCCGACTGTTCGATGGTGGTCGTGGCGGGACCCAAGAATGATTATCTTCCTCAGGAAGTCGACACCATACGCAAGTATGTGTCCGGAGGGGGCAGGGCCATGATCATGCTCGACCCCGGCGCGCAGTTGCCGGAACTGTCCAAGCTTCTGGCGGACTGGAACGTGACGGTCCGGAACGACCTGGTGATCGACGAAAATCCAGTGGCACAGATTTTCGGGACGGAGCCCACCATGCCGCTCATCCTCAAGTATGGCTCCAGCCCGATCACGCAGCCGCTTTCAGGCCGCGCCTCGTTGTTTCCTTATTCGCGCTCTTTCGCCATCGGCAAGGACGTCAAAGCAGGGGTGAGCGATTCGTCCCTCTGTGACACTTCCGATGCAAGTTTTGGCGTGGCGGATTTCAATCCCAACATGCACCAGGTTTCGTTCCGCGCGGGAAAGGACTTTAAGGGTCCTTTGACTGTGGCGCTCTCCGGCACGCTGAGCGGGGAGGGCGAGAAAAAGAGCGAGGGCCGGTTCATCGCGATGGGCACTTCCTTGCTGGCCGCCAATGCTTTTCTGGGATTTCAGTCCAATCGCGACCTGTTTATGAACATGATCGACTGGTTGTCGGCGGATGTGGACCTGATTTCCGTTCGGCCCAAACCGCCTGAGTCTCAGCACCTCATGCTGAACGCCGCGCAAATGGGTAAGCTCCTCTGGCTGGGCGTAATTGGATTGCCACTCCTGATCGTGTTGGCAGGTACTCTGGTTTGGTGGGAACGCCGATGAGAAAGAAATATATCAACACCCTGGTCGCACTGGTGATTCTTGGCGCACTCTGGGGGGCCTTCACTTACTACAACAAGCGCCATGGCCGCGAAGCCTCAAAGATCGAAACCTCCAAGGAAGAGAAGCTTTTCACCCTGGACAGCAAGCACATCACGGCCATTACCTTCCATCCTCGCTCGGGCGATGCGGTAGCCTGCGAGCACGTGGGAGGTACCTGGGCGATCGTCGAACCCAAGAAGCTTTCCGCCGACCAGGGCACGCTCTCGACGGTGCTGAATAACCTGACCACGGCAACGGTGGACGAGGTGGTTGACCCGCATGCTTCGGACGTGAAGCAATTCGGCCTCGATCCTCCCGCCTACTCGGTGGAAGTTGCGACGGACACTAATCCGCCCAAATTCACGCTTCTGCTCGGCGATGATACTCCCACCAGCAGCGGGCTGTACGCGCAGGTGGCCGGCAATCCCCGCGTGGTTACCGTGGCGAGCTACTTGAAATCCAATCTCGAAAAAACTCTCTTCGATCTCCGCGACCGGCGCGCCCTGACGATTGAGGCGGACCAGCTTCGCAAGATGGAAGTGGAATCCAAAGGGAAGAAGTACACGCTGGAGAAGAATCCCGAAGGGGTCTGGGACCTGGTTCTGCCGCCCTCGGTGCGCGCCGACAAATTCGCCGTGGACGGCCTCCTCAACCAGTTGCGCGGCCTCTCCATGCAATCCATCGCGGCCGAGGATAAGAAAAGCCCGGCAACGTATGGGCTGAGCTCTCCGGAGCTGCGGCTTGAGTTGACGGGGCCCAGTGGAGCGCAAACCTTGTTGCTTGGCAAGAAAGACAAGGAAGGCGATCGTTATTTCGCCTCGAACTCCGCGCTCCCGGCTGTTTTCACTCTTAATTCTTCCTTCCTGACCGACTTCCAGAAGGATCCCTCCGACTTTCGCGCCAAAGATCTTTTTTCCTTCTCGAGCTTCGACGTGAAACACGTCGAGATCACTTCTCCCAAGGGACACAGCGTCTTCGAGCAGCAAAAAGACAATCAGTGGAAGCAAACGGAGGGTGGGTCGAAGACCTTCCCGTCCGCCAAAATGGACACCTTGCTCTCCCGCCTGCGGGATCTTCGCGCCACTACCTTTCCTAAGGGTTCTGATCTGGGCTCATTGGGGCTTCACAAGCCGGCCTATCGGTTCACAGTGCGGTTCGGTGACAAGAACCAGACGGAGGCGGTGGAGATCTCAAAGGTCGGCGACCATGTTTACGCCCGGCTTTCCACCGACCCCTTGCCCTGTGAAGTGTCGAAATCCGCCTTTGATGACGTGGAAAAAGCGCTGAACGACCTCGGGTCGTGATCTCCGCGCGACTCGGTATATTCCCGTTTTAGGGGCGGCCCTTGTGGCCGCCCGCGAACGCTCCCCCGCGCCGAGGGAGCACCAACACACCAAAGGACTGTACCGGCGCGCGGAGCGCCTTGCGTGAGAAAGAACCCCTCACCCGTCACGCGACGGCTGATGAAAACGCCGTCGCGCGACACCCTCTCCCCGGGGAGAGGGCAGCGGATTCCGGTGTACCCTGAAAGGAAATCCTCATGGCAAGAATGTTCTATAAGGTATCTTTCTGTCTGACCGTAATCCTGCTTTGCATTCTTGTGACCTTTGCCGCACCCTGGCCGGGCGCTCCTCGCGGAGTTTCTGCGACTGCGCTGGCAAGCCCACTCCAGGCAAGGACTCCACCCGCCGCCTCGACTTCATCCGAGGAAATTCAGGGCCTTCAGCCGAACATGGAATCCCCACCGATCCCGCTCTCCGATAAGCAGAAGCGCGAAAT
>CAVYJG010000012.1:0-192500 GCA_963768695.1 uncultured Acidobacteriota bacterium
CGCCGTTTGCGCTCAAACACTCATGGCTCGCGGCTGTGAATTCACCGCCTTGATGGCGTTCAACGACAGCTCTGCGATCGGCGCCATCAACCACTTTCGTGAGCGAGGATGGCGCGTGCCGCATGACCTCTCGGTGGTGGGGTTTGACGACGTGGCTGCCGCGCGCATCGTTTTTCCCGCCCTCACGACTGTTCAACAACCTCTGCGATTGATCGGCGAAACCGCCGCCCACGAAGTCATCGATGCGATTACGAATGGGATGAAGAAGCGGCAACTGGTTCTTACCCCGAAGTTGATTATCCGTAATTCCACGGCGCCCGCACCCTCACCAACGTCGAAACAAGCCTAGCCGTCTCTCGTCATGACGCCCCTTGCGGCCGCCCGGCAATCAGTACCTTTCGCCCATGGGACATTGCAACTCGTCGATGGTCTCAGATTAGACGCAGCCATGAGCGCCTCTATCTTCGAACGCTTGGGCGTCATCCAACAACTCGATATGTTCTATGAGTTTGAGAGCCAGCACTTAATGACGGAAGTCACCGTCATAACGGTGCGCTTTGGAAGGGCGGAGCTTCCGCGTTCAATACCACGCGTGTGGCACCCGCCAAAGTACACGGCAGGCGCCCGAGGCGAGCGCGCTTGGTGGCCCTTGCCATTTCAGCGCCAAGCAAGTAATCTTGGGGGTATGAACAACGAGTGGTTGAAGCGGATTACGGTGGAGGAAGGGAAATGCGGCGGGCGGCCCTGCATTCGCGGGCTGCGCATTCGTGTGTCCGACGTCCTTGAGCTTTTAGCGGCGGGCGCTTCCTTCCAGGAAATCCTCTCGGACTACCCGTCGCTTGAGAGGGAAGACATCATCGCCGCGATCGAATACGCCGCACACCAGACTGACCACGCAGTCCTTCAGGCGTTGTGAGACTTCTTGTTGACAACCAGTTGCCCGTCGCCTTGGCACGGCATCTAACTTCCCTCGGCCACGACTGCGAGCATGTGGAAGCCCTTCACCTGGACGCAGCCTCCGACGCGGAGATATGGGAGTACGCCAGCCAGCGAGGCTGCGTCGTAGTGTCCAAAGACGAGGACTTCCTCTACCTCGCCACCCGTGCCGAAAGCGGCGCGCGTTTGCTCTGGGTGCGCCTGGGCAATTGCCGCACCGCCGCCTTGATCGAGGCTTTCGACCGGCTGTGGCCGCGGATCGAGCAAGCTCTCCTGAGCGGGGAACGCGTGGTTGAGATTCGATAGGGCGGGAGAGTCGTCCGGGTGCCGGCGAGAAGTGCGGCCGCGGCAGGTGAGTCCCTGCCCGGCATACGCAGAGCCGAGGCTCTGCGCCAGCCAACGGTCCGCCCGACGCAGAGCAAGATTCCTCGTTCCGCTCGGAATGACATTCCATGGTTTCCGGCGGTTCGTCGGCTGACGAACATAAGCGGCTGCTCTGGAATCGGCATTTTCACCCCTGCAACGTCTGCACCAAAAAGAAGCGCAGAGAGAAACTGAACCCGGTCAGGCGCGGGCGGGTGAGTTCGCCTGTGGATTAGCCGTGGTCAAGCTGGCGGTATTACTACTTGAATGATGTGTCCGTGCTCCGCATGGATCGACTGGACTGAGCGGGCAGCACAAACCTGTCCTTTCGGGAGATCGCGGGGTCGAAAATGTGATTTTCATCTGCATTCGAGGGCCCAAGGCCCTAGACGACAGACTCCAAAAGGCAGGAGTCTGCCAGCCCGCGGAGAGGCGCTACCAACTTCGAGAGGAGCGTATAATGCCCGTAGGACCTATGGAGCTCAGTGCTCGGTCCGAGGAGCAACTCCCAGGCACTTCGCTTTCTCGCGAAGCGTGAGGTCCAGTGACCTGTCCCGGTGTCGGTTCGCCGGCATCGGGACGGCTGGGTCCCCTCCAACCAGTTCTATACTGGTGACCCGAACAGGCCGTGCTAAATGGCAGATATGGTGCGCCGTTCCGCTTCTCCGCCAGCGGAGCATTTCACAACCTTCATTCTGGGTGCAGGATTCTCAAAATGCTCGGGACTACCCGTGCAGAATGAGTTTTCTGAGCTTTTAATCTCCGAAGAATTTGACAGCGATCTTGACAAGACGATAACCGAAGCTTTGCAAGTATTTCTGAGAATCGCGTTTGGATGGCAGAAAGGTCGCTCATTGCCCGCGTTAGAGGACATTTTCACCTGCATTGATTTGTCAACAGGCACAGGACATAACTTGGGAATTAGGAAATACACGCCAAAGGTTTTGCGCGCCATCCGCCGCATGGCTATCTATAGGATCTTCTCTGTACTCGACCGGCGCTTCTCGTACTCGCCAGAAATCGAGACCTTGCTATCCGAATTCTGCCGCCGGGATGACCCTTGTTGTGCATTCGTCGTATTGAACTGGGATATTGTGCTCGAGAACCACATCCTACGTGCCCTCCCGATGGTTCCGATAGATTATCGATGCTTTTGCTTTGACTGGAATTCACTCCAAGCCACCTCATTGGGTCTTGGGATTCCGATTTGCAAAATGCACGGATCGAGCAATTGGGTGTATTGCGACAACTGCAAGTCTCTGTTCTTCGATCTTGAGCAAAAACTACCACTCCAAACGAAAGCCGGGCTCATAAAGGCAGACTTTCGGCTCTTCGATGAGCAGTTCAGTGATAGGAAATTTGATGGTGCACTTGGGATTCCCCTCGAGGCAAGAAACTGTAAGTTTTGTCAGTTTCCGGTTTCTTCTCACATTGCAACTTTCAGTTACAGAAAATCGTTTCGGACGCACGCGTACCCGTCCGTCTGGTATCAGGCTGAGAGGCTGCTAGCAGATTCTAGTCGCTGGGTATTCATCGGGTATTCCCTTCCAGAAGCAGACTTCGAATTGAAGCAGGTATTGAAATCAGCCTCTCTTAGAATGCAACATCGGCGGACGAAGGTTAAAAAAGAAATCGACGTGATCGTTCTAAACGACCTTGTGACCCAAGAAAAGTATTCGAAGTTTTTTGGAGGAGGTAATGTTCGATGTTTTCAAGGGGGCATACCGGATTTTCTCGCGCGAGCTGCGAAGTAGCAGGTTTCGCGTGGGCGTGTTTTGGCTCGCTGCGTTCCGCGGCAGCCGGCCTATGCGGGGGTAGGAGCGATGCTGGACTTGGTGGATAGAGCCTTGAACGCTGACCGCGAGTCGAAGCGCATTGAATTCAAGAGTGACTTCAATCCCGGATCTCCCGGTGAATGGTGTGAGATCATCAAAGATGTCGTTGCGATTGCGAATTCCGGAGGTGGGATCCTACTCTTCGGTCTGGACAATCGCGGCAAACCGACAGGGGCGTGCGTGAGCGGAATCTTAGATACTGACCCTGCCGACATAACCAACAAAATTTCAAAATATATCGGTTCCACAGATCTGCAGTTTGAAGTTCGCGAGCTGAATAAAGATGGGCACAGACTTTGCGGTCTTCTCATTCAGGCTGCCTCGACGCCTTTCGTATTCGAAAAGCCAGGTACTTACGCCTGCGGACCAAGCCAGCAGAAGTGTGCCTTCGGTATGGGAACCATTTACTTCCGCCACGGCGCGAAAAGCGAGCCCGGCGTTTGCAACGATATCCGATTGGCAATTCAGCGGCAAATCGACCTCCTTCGGAAGTCGTGGATGAAGGGAATTAGAAAGGTTGCTACGGCTCCTCCCGGGTCGCAGTTCATCGTGAAACCCAAGCTGAGAATTGGCTCTAATCCATTTGTCAACAGCACTGTGCGAGCAGTGAACAACCCCAGTGCAATCCCCGTTTTCCTGACACGAGATCCAGCAAAGGCGAAAGGCAATTTTGTTCACGAGGAAGTATCTGAGGGCATTTTCGACGACGTCAATAACGTCGTTGACGCAAATCAGATATTGGCAAAAGGCGAACGAAGGTTCCTGCTTGGAACGCCGGTATACTATCGAATCTATGCGGAACGGCAAAATGTCGCGCAGGACGATGAGTGCGTCGCGCGCCTTTTTCACAGCGCGGCCACTCAACTCAATGCGCCGCTTTTATTCTGGACACTGGCCTTATCTGAAGCGAGAATCGCAGAAATAGTGGCTCAACTCTATCTACGACCGCAGAATCCGGGCAGCTACATTGGAATTCGTCTTGCAGCCCTATTGGGCTTGGATTTTTGCCAATGGGTCGATGAAAAATGGACTCAAAAATGGCATCGGCACACACAGCCGCCGGGCTTCTATTGGTCGCTCCGTAAAATGAAGGACGATCTCGCTATAGGCGACTCGCTCCTCCTGGCCGCTCGGCTATCGGCAAATTCAAATATTCAGATACCTGGCGGACCCTTAACTCGAACCATCGAACTGCTGGGCCAGCCCAAGAATTCGACATCACTCTTGTCGAAAGCGTGTCTCTGCATTTCTGGCGGGAATAAGGACCTAAAACCAGTGGCCCGAAGCTTGGATTTTATTGCCTATGGCTTCGAGATACAGAAGCGCGCGAGCCAAATTGCGGCAGCTATCATTTCATGTGTCGGCAGCCAAGAGGTTGTCGAGCCGGTGGCGGATATGGAACAGGGGGGCGGACAATCTGCTGCCACTGCATAGCTGCATAGAAGAGGTAATTTGTTCGTGCGGGGTAAGCCTGCCGCTGAGGGTGCCCGTGTCGTCGAGCGGCACTGGAATCGTGGCTCGCGCAGTTCTGCGGTCTCTGTTCATTCCGGCGCCACGCAACTAAGGGCTTCGCCCGCGCCCGCCTCGTTATACAGTCTAGCGGCTTGTTCCGCGCCGTGTCGCGCGGACCCGTTTTGCAGGTCCGCGGTTCTTCCCCCACCTCAACGAAAAGCCGCGGACCTCAAGAGCAGGCCAGCGCTACCTTGCTGTCCAACTTCCGAGTCGCGTGTCAACCGGGAGTTGGCTGACCGTCAAACATATGAAAAGCCGACCGTCCAGGTGCTTGCTGGTTGTCGAGAAACCTGCCAATATTCTGAGCACTCCGGGGGCCGTTGATTTAGCCCCAAAGGGGCGATCTAACGAAGCCCAGGCCAACGGCCTGGGTTTAAATTATCCGCCAATTTTGCCGCCAGCCCTGAAGGGGCGAGATAGGTGTTCTCCCATGCCGCAATCGCTTTCGCAACTCTATGTCCACCTGATCTTCAGCACCAAACATCGCGAGCCGATGTTATTGTCGCCCGTGCGAGAAGACCTCCACGCCTACCTGGCGGCGGTTCTCAATAACCAGGACTCCCCGGCGCTGAAAGTCGGAGGCACGAGCGACCACGTTCACGCGCTGTTTCGATTGTCGAAGAATCTGGCGCTGGCAAAGATCGTGGAGGAAGTGAAGACTAGTACGCAACGAAATAAATCATAGCGCATCCACCGGTGGCGGCGGTCTCCGGCCGCCATTTCGATTGGCAGAGCGACGCTACAATTTATGTCGCTGCGTATAGTTCTTCGAAATGGGACAAGACGCAGGGGCGCGGCGGATGTGGAAGAAGTCGTGGAGTACATCGCGCAACAAGAAAGCCACCACCGCGTGGCCGGGTTTCAAGAGGAATTCCGGAAGCTCCTGGACGCGCACGGCATTGCCTACGACGAGCGGTACGTGTGGGATTGAAGAGGATTGTTCCGCCCTTTCAGGGCTGAGGGGTCGATTGGGGCCATGTTGACCCAGGCCTTCAGCCTGGGCTTCGTTAGATCGCCCCTTCGGGGCTCAAGCCGGGACGTATGCGTCAGCCGTGAGGCGGGGTTCCGCCTGTAGGGGCGAGGCGGTGCCTCGCCCTCGCGCCCACGGTCCCCCGCTAGTTAAGAATCCACCCAGCGTTTCGCCTGGACGGGCGAGGCACCGCCTCGCCCCTACGGCGGAGGGCCTGCCCACCCATGGCAACGGAGTCATATACTCCGTCTCTACTTGACAACTAAGCTAGGCTCGTGGTAAGCTGTAAGATCTGTGCAAGTCCCGTTCATTTCTCGTGGGGACGGCTCCTCTGCCGCCCCTGCTCCCAATCTTCCAATTCATGGAGTTACTATGTCTCTACGCAAATCTACTTGTCTTACTCCCCAGCGGCTTGACGCCGCTCGGCGCAATTCGCAGCGCTCCACCGGGCCTCGCAGCGAGGCCGGAAAAGAGCGCATGAAAATGAATGCCCTCCAGCACGGCTGCGATGCGGCGCCTGAAAACGAAGCCGCCGTGATGCGCGCCCTGGGCGAAGATCCCGAACGGTATGCCGCCTTGCAACGGGAACTCTCGACCACCTACGGCCCCGGCGACGCCCTCTGGGACCAGCAACTCGCCGACCTGGCCAAACTCTACTGGCGGCGCAACCGGGTCGAGCGCATGGAGACCGGCCTGATGCGCCGCGCTCTCCAGGCGGTCGAGGAGCGGCAACACGAGCGTCGCAGGGAGTTGGCCGCCTGCACTTTCGAGCCCTCCCAGGCGGGGGCCATGGACCTGCTTCTGGCGCAACCCGGCGACCCCGCGGTGTGGCTGCGCCTGCTGCTTTCCCTGCTGGGCGCGCTGCGCGAGCAGGCGCAGCGGCGGGTTTTCAAGCCCCAGCAGCGGCAGCGGATCGAACCGTATTACCAGGACCAAGTCGGCTGGCGGCCGGCGCGGTTTCTCCAACTGCTGCGGCTCTTCATCGGACGGGCGAACGCCGAGCAGCAGGGCGAGCAGGCGCTCCATGACTTCGTGAGCCAATACTTTGAGGGCGGCGAGGCGGCGGTTGAGACTCACTATCAGGAACTGTTGACCATGCTGGAGGAGGAGATCGCCGACCGAGAGGAGGAGTTCCAGGACGAGGTCGAGGCGCAGAAGGAGAGAGACGCGGCAGACCGGGACGCCTGCCTGGCTCCGGCGGGGGAGACTTGGGAGATACTGCTGCGGCAGGAGATGGCCCTCGACCGCTCGATTGACCGCAAGGTGAGGATCATCCTGACCATGCGCCAGGAACACGCACGGGGTAGGGGCGGTTCGCGAACCGCCCCTGCGCAACCGGAGGAGGTAGCGCCGACCTTTAGGTCGGCAGGTGCTGACCTGAAGGTCAGCGCTACGAATCATGAGACAGAAAGTCCGAATGAGGAAGACGACGGCGAAACCTCAAAATCGCCGGAACAAAGCCAGAATGTTATAGAAAACAAAGGACTGGCGGCGGAAGGGGTCGCTGCATGAGAAGTGGTGCGGGCGTTCCGCCCGCTTTCGCGGGGGCCATCGCCGCAAGAACTCGCGGGCAGAAACGAGGTTGTTCAACTCCTTCGGGCCGGAGATCTAGCACAGGCAAGAGCACCTGTGCTGCCTGGCGCGCCCTTTTGCGGCCGGAACAAAACGCCTCCAACCCAGCCTGTTCGGAGTATAATGGCGCGGGTGGCAGGAACCGACGCGGAAATCCCCCCGCAGTTTAGTAGTGCGTTCGCCCCTCATCGAGATGTCATTCCAGAACCCAAGCCGTCGCGCTCGAGGTCTCGCATCGAGCCGTACCGCATTCATCTTACTCATACTGGGCGCAATCGCCATGGGCGTGTTAACGCGCGGCCAGGTGGCGGCCACTCCAGCGAAAAACGGCGCAGCAAGTTCGACAATGCGCCTAGCCTCCATCACCATCGACGATCCCTTGGAAAACTCGGTTTTCCCTCCTGAAATCACCCCGCCCACGTTCATTTGGCGCGACGCCGCGCAAACTGCGACGCATTGGCGAATTGACATCTCCTTCGCCGACGGCTCAGCCCGCCTGCGCACGGAATCCGCCGGCGAACCGCTGCCGATCGGCGAGATCGACCAGCGTTGCGTCTCATCCACGAATCAACTGCCGAGCTTCACACCCGAGCAGGCTGCGGCGCACACCTGGATTCCCGCGGCCCAAGTCTGGGAGGCGATTAAGCGGCACTCATCGGCGGGTCCCGCGGTGGTGACCATCAGCGGTTTCAGCGCGCAAGACGCCAAGCAGACCGTCTCAACCGGCCGCGTTACGATCTCCACCTCGAAGGATCCAGTCGGCGCGCCCATTTTCTATCGCGACGTGCCCTTAATGCCCTCCGAAACTGAAAAGGGAATCATCAAACCCCTGGCTCCCAGCGCTACCCGGCTGATCCAATGGCGGTTGCGCGACATCGGAAAAACCGAGAGCCGTGTGGTTCTGAAGGACATGGTCACCTGCGCCAATTGCCACTCCTTTTCGCGCGATGGCAAGACGATGGGGATGGACATGGATGGCCCCGCCAACGACAAGGGACTCTACGCGATTGTTCCCGTTCGGCCGCAGATGACCATCAACGTCAGCGATATGGTCAACTGGAACCCTTCGCAGGACCCGAAGGTAAGCCTGAACCGTGTCGGGTTCATGTCGCAGGTTTCACCGGACGGGAAATATGTGGTGACAACGGTCAATACCTCCGACCGCTCTCCTCAGAACAACTATTACGTCGTCAATTTCAAAGACTACCGCTTTCTGCAAGTGTTCTACCCCACACGCGGAATTCTGGCCTGGTACAGCCGCGAAACCGGCCGGCGGGAACCTCTGCCGGGCGCAGATGATCCTGACTTCGTGCAAGCGGATGGGGTCTGGAGTCCTGACGGCAGTTACCTGGTGTTCGCGCGAGCGAAAGCGAAAGAGCCCTACCCCCCTGACGGCAAAATGGCGGCCTACGCCAACGATCCGATCGAGGTGCAGATTCAGTATGACCTCTACCGCGTGCCTTTTAACCGCGGCAAAGGCGGGCAGGCGGTCGCTGTTGCCGGCGCTTCTGACGACGGAATGAGCAACACATTTCCGAAAGTTTCGCCCGACGGGCGCTGGATCGTCTTCGTGAAATGCCGCAACGCCCAACTCATGCGTCCCGATAGCCAGCTTTGGATCGTGCCGGCGGGTGGCGGCCAAGCGCGGCGAATGCGCTGCAACACGCCGCTCATGAATTCCTGGCACAGTTTTTCGCCCAACAGCCGGTGGCTGGTGTTTTCCTCGAAAGCGCGCTCGCCCTACACGCAGATGTATCTCACCCACATCGACGAGCAGGGCAACGACAGTCCCGCCATTTTGATTGAGAACTCAACCGCCGCAAATCGTGCCGTGAATCTTCCCGAATTTGTGAACATTCCTCAAAACGGCATCATGGCTATCGCTACGCCCGCTGTCGAGATGTACAAGAAATTCGACCACGCGGCGGAGTTGGTCGATAAAGGTCAATTTGAGGCTGCCATTGGCGAGTGGAAGGAACTCCTGGCGACAAACCCCGATGACTCCCGCATTCATAACAACCTGGCGACGGCCCTAACCCGCACCGGCCGATACACGGAGGCTATCCCGGAATTTCAGAAGGCCCTGGAACTGAACCCCCAGTATCACACGATTTACAACAATCTCGGCCGCACCCTGGTGGCGGCAGGAAGGTCGGACGAGGCAATTGTCACTTTCCAGAGAGGCTTGCAGTATTACCCCGAATCCCCGGAACTTCACGACCATCTGGGCCTCGCCCTGGCCAGCAGGGGGCGTTTCGATGAAGCCATGGCGGAGTTCAACAAAGCCTTGGAGATCAATCCCAACTATGCTGACGCTCACCGCAACCTGGGCCGAGCCCTGGCGATGACCGGCCGACTTGACCAAGCCACACCTCACTATGAAAGAGCCCTCGAGATCAATCCGGAGTTCGCAGAAGCCCAAAGTGAACTCGGCCGCCTCCTGGCCGTAGAAGGGCAATACGACCAGGCTATTCCGCATTTGAAGAAAGCGCTGGCCATCAAACCCGACTTGGTGGAAGCCCACTACTATCTCGGGGCCTCGCTGTATTTTTCCTCGGGGCGCACGCAGGAAGCACTTGCTCAATGGCGCGAAGCGCTGCGAGTTGACCCGAATTTCGTGCCCGCCATGAACGATGCCGCCCACGCGCTGGCGGCCAGCCCCAACGCTTCGGATCGCAATGGGGCGGAGGCAGTGGAACTCGCCGAGCGGGCGGTGCAACTCTCGGGCGCGCGCAATCCCCTCTACCTCGATACTCTGGCGGCCGCCTACGCCGAGGTTGGGAAATTCTCCGACGCCGTCGCAGCCGAGCACAAGGCGCTCGAACTCGCCGCTCCGCAGCATAACGCCCAGCTTGAGGACGGCTTAAACGCCAGGATCAAGCTCTACGAGTCGCAGCAGCCGTATCGGGATTCAATGGAGAGCACCCAATAGTCGTAGGGGCGGCCCTTGAGGCCGCCTTCGGGAAACCACAAGGGACAAGGGTTGCCCCTACAACCTCTTAAGGCGTAGGGCTCTGCACGGTGAACAGCAGATCCCGCGCCGGGAATGGCGGGCTCTGGTCGGCGGTAGGGTTTTCCTGCTTGATGCGAACGATTTCCTTCAGCGCTTCAGCGGATTTTTCTCTCTCCCCCGTAGCCCTGTAGACTCCTGCCAGAGTTTCATGCGCTTCGATCATTTCGGGCCAGAGCCGCAAGGCCGCGTTCAGGTGCTCAAGCGCTTCCGGATAGGACTTCTGCCGGTAGGCGATCCGCCCGGCTAATGACTGGATAAAGGGATCCTGAGGATTGAGTTGTAGCGCCTTGTCAATGGCCTGCTTTGCTGCGTCCACATCGTCCGGACGGGCGTGCGAGATGGCCGACGCCAGATAGTAGTAGACATTGGCGTCGCGAGCGCCCAGGGAAACCGCGGTTTGAAGCAGTTCGACGGCTTGCTGGGAGCGGGTGCGGGTCTCGAGCGAAATCCCTTGGATCTCGTAGGGCAGGCTCCACTCCGGCCACCGTGATTCAATCTTCGTGAGCACCTTTACCCCGTCTTCATATTGCTGCACCATCCCGTAGGTCATGGCCAGCATCAGTTGCAACACCGGCGAGTCCGGGATAGTCCGGGTGGCTTGTTCGAGAATGTGCAGGGCGCGCTTATTCTGGTTGTGCTTGAACAGGAATAGCGCGGCTTCCAGATAGAGATCCGCACGTGTCGGGGAGGCATCAAATCCGCGGTTGAAGGCGGCCGCGGCTTCTTCCGGCTTCTGCATCGCATCCAGAATTTCGGCGAGCAGCAGAAAGTAGTCTCCCTTGCGCTGGTCAACCGGAGTTGCATCCAGAACTTTCAGAGCCTCGTCGGCGTTCCCCGAGTGGAAGACGGCTGTGGCGAGATCCAGGCGCAGATTGGTATCGCCGGGACTGGCCGCCAACATGGGTTCGAGGAACTCGCGCGCAGGGCCATACTGCTCGGACTCGAAAAGCGCTTTTCCGCAGGCGGTCAGAATTTCAGGGTTCGATGTCAATTTGAGCACGCTCCGAAGAACGGCGACCGCCTCCTCGGTTTTCCCTTGCTGGAGCAGCGCCTTCCCCAGTTGCATACGCAAGGTGGGGTCGTCAGGATTGGTAACCATCGTCTTCTTTATGTTATCCAGGTATTTGGCGTATTGCTGCTCGGGCGAAAGATTAAGAAAATCGAATAACCCGCCATAGGGCCGCGGCCGCGTCTCCTGCGGCCCCAGAGCTCGGAACTCGGCCATGACCTTCTCCGCTTCCGCCGCACGATTCAGGCGGAACAGGACCCGGCCGTAATTATTGAGGACCTTGGCGTCCTTAGGATCAAGCTTGAGGGCCCGTGCGAACGCCTGGGCCGCCTCAGGAAGTTTTCCCATACGCATATAGTCCTGGCCGAGGGCGTCCAGGGAGCGAAGGTCGTCAGGAGTCCTCTTGAGTACCTCCTCCAAATCAGCGATCGATTGGTCAGTCTTGCCCATTTGATAATAGAGAACGCCGCGGGCGTAGCGGGCCGCGCTGAACTTGGGATCGAGGCCCACCGCCCGGTTGAGAGACATGAGAGCTTTTTCCGGCTCGCGCACCGTCTCGGCGATGGCAAGCTCATACATTCCCCGCGCGTCCTTAGGATGTTTCTCTGCGTACCAGCGAAGGTCCTCGAGGCCCTTGTCCAGGCTCGTCGAGCGGATTAGGCAGAAGCCGCGCTCCCGCCGGGCCACATCATCCTGAGGCCTCAGTTTCAGATACTCGTCGATGGCAGTGACTGCGTCGGCATAGAAATATAAATCCTGGCTGGTTTGCGCCAGAGCCAGAAGAATGTCCGCGCGCTCTGGAGCGGCCTTGTGAGCTTGCATCAGCGGCAACACCGCCTCATCCGAATGGCCCGTTTGGGTGTAGATGCTGGCTAAATTGAAGAGGCAATCGGCGTCGTTGGGGCGCTGCCGAAGCGCGACCTGGTACACTTGGGCCGCGCGCTCAAGGTGCCCGGCGTGCTGTGCGGCCAAACCAAGGTTGTAGAGAATGTCGAAGTTGGTCGGGTCTGTGTCCAGAACCCGGGAGAATGCCTGCTCCGCTTCGGGGTACCGCTCCCATTCCACCAGGACCATCCCAATGGAAAAAGTAAGGTTGGGATCTTTGCCGGCGTTCTTTTGCACCTCGGACAGCAGGTCGCTCGCGGCCTTGGCTTGGCCGGTCAATTTCAAGGCCCGTGCGCGTTGAATTGCCACTTCGGGCGAGGCACGGTCTTCTCTCGACAACTGTTCCAGATACTTCAGCGCCACTGTACCTTGCTTTGCGGCAACAGCAAGCTCCGCCAGTTGCAGATTGGCGTTGGCATGGTGGGGATCGGCGGCTACCACCTTCAGGAACGCCGCGCGCGCCTGTTCGCTCTTGCCCATCGCCATGTAGTGGTTTCCGAGGTTGTTGAGAAGCGCGGGAGACCGGGGGTTTATCGCCAGAGCCTGCTTGTAAGCTCCCTCGGCCTCTTCGTAGCGGTTTTGCGCGTCCAGGACTACCCCGAGCAGGCTAAGTGCGGCGGGATCCCGAGGAGCTTGCTTGAGCGCCGCGCGCAGTGCCTGCTCGGATTCACTGACCTTCCCTGCCTGAAAGTCCTCAGCGGCTTTCTGCAAAACACTCCCTGAAACCTGCGCATCCTGCGCCGGCAATAGGGAAACCGATAAACCAATAATGAAAACGACCGCAAGAATACGATTTAACATCGCTGTCATTCTACCGCAGAGACGCGGAGACGCAGAGTATTTCCCCATGGCCCTTTCTTTCTCAGCGCCTCAGCGCCTCCGCGGTTGATTCCCCCGCAGAGACGCAGAGCAAAAAAAAGGAGGGGCCGAGGGCCCCTCCTTTGAGACTCAAATCCAAACTGGATCAGAAATACAGTTGCAGACCCAACTGGACTTGACGAGGTGTATTGACTTGACTGGTAACGTCCCCAAAGTTGCCGCTGTTGAACGTGTTCGCGATGCCGCCAAATTGAGGATGGTTGAGACCATTGAAAGCCTCGGCACGGAATTGCAGCCTGGAGCCTTCACGCATCTTGTTCAGAGAGAAATCCTTGAACACAGAAAGCGTTGCATTCTTGGTTCCCGGAATGCGCGTGTTGGGCTCCATGCGGGAGGCATTGCCGATGGAGTACGGAGGAGGAACATACAACACGGAACTGGCGTTGGCAAAGTAGCCGTTGGTAAACCACTGAGACTTGGGATTGACCTTCAACGTGCCATCCTGGTCGGGATCGTTGGCCGCGTAACCCCACGGAGCTGTCCCGCCCGTTAGGCCGAGGTTGATAGGCTGTCCATTGTCAAACCGCCACATACCACTGGTCTGCCAACCACCCAGGATGGCGTTGACGACAGGATTCCAGGTCGTGCCCATCGCCTTGCCTTTACCGAATGGAAGTTGCCAAACATACGAGAGTTGGAACACTTGCGGGATATCCCACTCGGAAAGCGAGCGCTCGAGTTTCTTGTTGTTGGGATCGCGCATAGCGCCGAAACCGCCAATCCAACCCGTGCTGGTCGACATCGAGGAGTCGTCGATGGACTTGGAATTGGTGTAGCTGGCAAGGAGGGTCAGCCCATGCGACATGCGCTTTTCGATCTTCAACTGGAAGGCATTATAAGTCGAGTTCGCCCAGGGCGGGTTGGGAGTGCTGACACCGTTGAACTGCGGAAACGCCTCCAGCAGATGTCCGGCCTGGATGGTGGGGCCGCAGATCCCGCACCCCGGCGTGTTGATGACGCCGTAGTAGGGATTGGTGACGTAGGTGCCCAGGGCAGTTCGCAGAGCTGGATTGGTAGCTTCCTGCTCCACCCAACTCCCCAAGTACTGCATGGTACCCGCCCCGTTGTAGTACAGATGCGTACCCTTGGTGCCTAGGTACTCCGCGTCAACAAGCCAGTTGCCCGCTAGTTGGTACTCGAAACCTCCGCTCCAAGTTTGGGAATAGGGCGGAACGTTGGAGGTGAGAAGTGGTTCGCCGATGCCGGCTCCGAGATTGGTCTTTGCGCCCAGGGAAGGCCCAGTAGGCAGCAACAGTCCGCCGGGCTCGGGATCGCTGATACGTGACCACGGCGTTACGCCGTCGCCATTCATGCTGGTGAGCCATCCCGTGACGGACTCGAAGCCCTCGTTATCCAACCGGTCCGGCGCCTGTGGTCCCCCACTGGGTGGGGTTGTAGAACAGGCCGTAACCGGTGCGGAAGACCAGCTTATTAGAAATCCGGTAGGCAATGCCCAAGCGTGGTCCGAATGTCGTGGGCGGCGGTATTCACGATGTGACGTTTCGAAGCAGTCGCGAATACCAGTCCACCCACAGGGTTCGTCACGTCCGGGGCAGAGCCCAGCAGTGACGGCCAAGTCGAAGCATCGACCGCCGCCGGCGTGATGCCCGTCGACATCGTTGGGTCAAAGTGAGACATGCGGTTGTAACGCTCGGTGCGAGGAACCTCCAGGTCGTAGCGCAGGCCAGCGTTGATCGTCAGCTTGCTGGATTTGCGCCAGTTGTCCTGAACGAATCCGCCCCAGCGGTAGTTCTGAGTGCTGAAGTGAGGAGATACTTCGTACTCGCCCCATTGGTTGGGGCTCGGTGTGCCGGTCAGGAAGCTGGCCATGGCGTCGCCGCCGCCCCAGTAGGGATACTGCGAGGTGCTGTATTGGTCGTAAATGTACACACCACCCGGAGTCCCGTCTTGGAACCAGTTCATCTGCTGTACGCGCCACTCGCCCCCGAACTTCAGTTCGTGATGGCCCTTCATATGAGTGAGGGTGGAAAGCAGGTGGTAAACCTGGTTGCCGTTCTTGTAAATTGACCAGGGTTGTGGCCCGATCGATTCAGTGCCGTTGGCGGATGTGTAGCCGCCATACATATAGACGTTCGGCGCCGAGATGGGGCCGTTGTCCGTGGCAAGGTAGGAAGGAAGGCCAAGGGTGGTCAGGGGATTGAACTTGGGGAAGTCCTTGTAGATTCCCTGCGTATCGGAAAGACCGCGCGTGAAGCCCAGAGACACGTTCAAAAGCGTATTGGGGCTGAACGTGTGGTTGAAGGACACGGCCGCGGCTCGCGAACCGCCGATCCCAGGCCCTTGCGTGCAGGGGTCCAGCGCGTTCCCGTAGCAGTTCCAGTTTTCATAAGTGCCCGTGGCTTGCGAGTAGCGTGCATAGAAAGCGGTCTTTCTCGGTGAACCGCTGATCGATGCGGATGTCGAACTGGTTGTTGGTGCCGACATTGGCGCCCGAGCCAAGCCAGTTGTTGTAGGGGTTATAGCCCGCGCTGCCGGGGGCGAAAGTGGGCTGAGGGTAATACGACATCATCTTCTGTGCGACCGGGTCAATCAGGTTCCCCGGCTTGGCAGCAAGTTGATACTTTGTGCCGGTGAGACTGGGATTACCCGCGCTCTGGAATGTGGCCAGATTATCGAACGGAATAGGTGTTTGCAATTCGCGTCCGGTTCCTGCCACGTAAATTCCCGGAGTAAGGATCATAGAGCTGGCCGTTGGAATTGCTGCAACTACCTTTGGCATCGAACGTCCCGCCGGCACGTGCGCACAATTCGCCGAAATCGCCTGCTCGCTCTGGCGTGTCGGGAACACCCGCGTTATGGGTGGTGCCGTCAGCGCTCGCGGGTGCCGTCGAAGTCAAAGAAGAAGAACGTCTTGTCCTTCTTGATCGGACCGCCGACGCTGCCGCCAAACTGGTTCTTCCGCAAAGCAGGCAGCTTGCCGCCGGACGCGTTGCTGAACCAGTTGTTGGAGTCAAAGTCCTTGTTGCGGTTAAATTCGTAAACGTCGCCGTGAATGTTGTTGCTCCCTGAACGGCTGACCAGGGAAACGTAGGTATTGCCTGAAAAGCCTTCCTCTGCCGTGTAGTTGTTCTGCATGATCTTGAATTCCTGCACGGCATCCACGGAAGGCTGGTATAGCGGCGTATTGATCGCGGTGTTCGGCTCGTAACTGGTTGATGCGATGCCGTCGATCAGGACTTCCGACGTGTCGTTGCGTCCGCCGTTGGAGACGAAGTTGATGGAAGTGCCGCTGCCGTACGGACAGCCTGGCACTTGCAGCACGCCGGGAGACAGAAACGCCAAGTCAAGGACGTTGCGGTCCACGAGAGGAAGGTTATTGATCAGAGTCCGATCCACTTCCTGTCCCGTCACCGCGTCCTGAGTCTGTAGCACCGGAGCGGCGCCCGTCACTTCCACCGCTTGAGCCGTAGCTCCGAGTTCCAGGTGGATGTCCACCGCGACTCTCGAGCCAACGTCGAGGGCAACGTCCGCCTGCTTGGAAGTTTTAAACCCCCTCGCCTCTACACTGACGACGTAGGTGCCAGGGGCCAGATTCGTGACCAGGTAACGTCCCACGGCGTCCGTCGTCGCGGGAAAGTCGTAGCCCTTGTTCGAATCCGTTACTACAACCTTGGCGCCCGGGATCACAGCACCCGTGGGGTCGCTCACCACACCGGTGATGGAACCTGAAGTGACTTGACCCCAAGCCAAGGATGAAAAGATGAAACTGAGGCCCAATAGCAAGAGTGAGGGCAGCAGCCAACGAAACGCACGACTGCGCCCACCTCCCCTTAAGTTTTTAGCCATTTAAATACCTCCATGAAATTTCCGACGCTTGAAGGAGACAGGTAAATGATTCCGAATTTGCGAGGATGACGGGACTTAGGCACAAGCTCAAACCGGTTAGTGCTCCGGACTATATCAGGGCCAACCCTAGGTCGCTTCCGGGCTGGTAGTAAACTAGCAGTGGGAAACTAGTGCATTTATTGAGGCATGTCAAGAGGAATTATTACGAATATAGACAATTTGTCATCTATTAACTGTTCATCTCGTTTCCTAGTGATTGGCCTACTGCGGAAGTCCCACCTGAATGGTCTAACGCCTTGCCTCTCAATAAGTTACGCCGCCTCGAATGGTCAGGGCACTTTTGCCCGATCCTTCTCTTGATGAGCCTTTTCTTGAAGCCCCATTGCCGAATAGGCCTGCGCCAACACGGCATGCGCCTTGCCCATATGAGGAGCAATCGCCACGGCTTTTTCCAATTCGTGCACTGCATCTTGCGGGCGGTTCAAATAGAGATAAAGTTCTCCCAACGCTTCATGCGCCTCAGCGTAATCAGGAAGGATTTTGATCGCCTGTTCGAAAGCCTGGATGGCGGGCTGCGCTTGTTGGCGGCGGGAATATACGACTCCCAGGTTAAAAGCAGCCGAGAAGTTCTTCGGATCGAGTTCGAGCGTTCGCTGGAAGGCGTGCTCCGCGGCTTCCAGATCGCCCGTCTCCAATCGCGAAACACCCAGGTAATATGCGGCGACGGAGTTCTTTGGATCCAATTCGAGAGCCGACTGATAGTATTCGGCGGCGTGAGGAAAATCGTTCAGGTGAGAGTACTCACCTGCCATCAGAAAACGAATGGTGCCTGAATGAGTTCCACCCTTTTCCGCCCGCTGGAGTTTGCGGAGAGACTCCGCGTAGTGCTTTTGCTCCTCGTCGATCAGCGCCGCGGAGACCAGTTCATAATCCTGGATGTGATCCTTGGGGTCGGGCAGAGTCTTCCCGCTCGCGTCCGCGAAAGTTCCCGTAGAGACTGCGACGTATCCGAGGGAGCGCAGGCTCTTCATCAGCGCGGGATCAGCCGGCGCATTCTCGCTGGCCGGTCCGCTGGTCGAAGCCGTGTAGAGGCTGACCAGCTTGCGCAGGCGGTTCTTCATGTCCTGAGCCAAATCCGCGCGGGCAGAGACGAGGTTGTTCAACTCCTTCGGGTCGGTACGCGTGTCGTAGAGTTCAGGACGCGTCGTCTCGATGTACTTCCAGCCGCGGGCCTGGACGCTGCGCAAGGAGTTCCATCCGAAGTGAAGCAGGGGAGGATAACTCTCCGCATAAAGATTCGAAGCGCCTTCGCCGGCCCGGCCCGCCACCAGGCTCAGCAAGCTTCGTCCCTGCGCGCCGGCCGGGATGGGGAATCCGAGCGCCTGCAAAACCGTGGGCATCACATCCACCAGCGAGACTTCGTCCGGAACCACTCGCGGCGCGTCGCCCGGTGACTTTGATGATGCAGACGACATGCAGGGTGGAGTTATAAACAAAGAACCCGTGCGTTTTCTCGCCATGCTCCCCGAGGCTTTCTCCGTGATCGCTCACCACCACCACCACAGACTTTTCCAGCAGTCCCGCTCGCGTCAGCGCAGTCATGAGCCGCCCGATCTGGGCGTCGGCAAAAGCGATTTCCCCGTCGTAGGGACGGCCGCGGTAGCGCTCCGCATAGGGCGCGGGGGGACGGTAAGGGCTGTGGGCATCGTAGAGGTGAACCCACAGAAACAGAGGTTGAGGAGGATGGCGGTTCAGCCAACGCTCCGCCTCGTCCACCACTTGGTCGCCTGGACGCTTCATGGCATCCAAGTGCACTTCTTCGGCGCCCGCCAGTTTAAAGTGGTCGAAGTAAGTCTCAAAGCCCTGGTTCAGGCCGAAACGCGAATCCAGCACGGGCGCGCCAAGGAAAGCCGCGGTCGAGTAACCGTGATCGTGCAGAATTCGGGCCAGCGTGGCGGTGCCCGATGGCACTTGATTGCCCACAAAATCGTGCACCCCAGTAGCGAGCGGATACATTCCGGTAAGGAGAGATGTGTGCGCCGGCAAAGTGATGGGCACGGGCGTAAAAGCCTGGGTGAAGCGGGCGCCCTGCGCGGCAATCCGGTCGATGTTGGGCGTCTCGATCGCGTCGTATCCGTAGCACCGCAGGTGATCGGCACGAAGCGTATCGAGCGTAATCAGGACAACATTATATTTAGACCCCTGCGCCGCCGCGCAGCGAGCGAACAATGTGGCCAGAGCCAATACCATCAAGAGGCTTTTGGCGCGAAGCATACGAATTATTCTACTCCACTGCGGCGAGATCGCGCCCCGCATGGCAAGGCGCAGTCGCCGCTGCATCAACGAACTGGTGCGTATCCCCAACTACTTCAGCGTGACCTCCACCCTGACTTCGCGCTGTCCTTCCAAGGGCGCCGGCACAACCATGCCATCACTGGGCTTGCCGTTCACCCTTAGCGAGACTTGGTTGCCGTCCCCTTCGCGCCTCACGGTGATGCGGTATGTGACTCCTCGAAAGATGCGCGTGGCTTTAAATCCCTGCCAACCCTTGGGCACGACGGGACGAATTTCCAGTCCTTCAAAAGACGGTCGAATTCCCAGGATCCACTGGGTGATGGCGTAGTAATTCCAGGCTGCGGTTCCCGTCAGCCAGGAGTTCTTTGCCTCGCCATGCGTCGGCGCATCGCGTCCGGCAATCATCTGGGCATAAACATACGGCTCGCAGCGGTGAAGTTCGCTGATCGGTTCTCGCGCGGAAGGGTTGATGCGCGCGTAGTAATCGTGGGCGCGATCGCCGTCGCCGACTTGTGTTTCGGCAATCATCACCCAGGGATTGTTATGGCAGAAGATGCCGGCGTTCTCCTTGTAACCCGGCGGGTACGAGGAGATTTCGCCGAGTTCGAGATAGTATCTCGAATACGCGGGCTGCTGGAGAATGATCCCATGCTCAGTGGCGAGAAGTTTCGCGACCGATTCCATCGCTGCCTGCGCCCGCCCGTCGTCCAGTCCAATGCCTGCCAGCACGCAAAAGCCCTGCGTCTCGATGAAGATCTGTCCCTCGGCGCATTCCTTCGAGCCGACTTTGCGGCCGAAGTCATCGTAGGCGCGTAGAAACCACTCGCCATCCCACCCATGCTCGCGGACAGTATCTTCCATCCTGGCCACTTCGGCGAGATAGCGCTGCGCTTCGCCGGTCCGGCCACGCCGCCGGGCGATCTCCGCCAATTCCCTGCCCGCCAGCACAAAAAGCGCGGCAATGAAAACCGATTCGGCGACTTTGCCTTCCTTGTTGGTGGTCGTCTGGAACGATTGTCCGGGAGTGTCGGAAAAGCAATTCAGATTCAGGCAATCGTTCCAGTCGGCGCGGCCGATCAGTGGAAGTCCATGCGGCCCCAGGCGGTCGAGCGTGTATTGGAAGCTGCGCTGCAAATGCTCGTAAAGAGGCTGCTCCGAGCCCGGCGCGTTGTCGTAGGGAACGGGCTCGTCCAGAATGCTCCAGTCGCCCGTTTCTTTCAGATACGCCGCCACACCCACGATGAGCCAGTGCGGATCGTCGTTGAAATTGCTTCCCACATCGTTGTTGCCGCGCTTGGTGAGCGGCTGGTACTGATGATAAGCGCCGCCGCTGGGCAATTGCGTGGCTGCAAGGTCCAGGATGCGTTCGCGCGCGCGCGCCGGAACCATCTGCACGAATCCCAGCAGGTCCTGGTTGGAATCGCGGAAGCCCAGGCCGCGCCCGATTCCCGACTCATAAAAAGACGCCGAGCGCGACATGTTGAAAGTGGCCATGCACTGGTAGGCATTCCAGATGTTAACCATGCGATTGGTGTGGACATCCGGTGTCTCCACCTGGCAGACGCCGAGCAGCCCGTCCCAGTATTGACGGAGCTTTTCAAACGCCGCATCGACGTTGGAGAAGTTCAGGTATTGGGCGATAACCGGTTTTACCGTCTTCTTGTTGACCGTCTGCGAATCGGGCGGATCGAACTTCTGCTCCTGCGGATTCTCGTGGTAGCCCAATAAGAAAATCACTTCCTGTGTCTCGTCAGGACCGAGTTCGAGCTTGACGTGGTGCGCGCCGATGGGCGCCCATCCGTGCGCGACCGAGTTCGATAGCTTTCCGCGTTCGACAGCCAGCGGCTTTTCCCAGCCGCGATACGGTCCCACAAACGCCTCACGCTGCGTGTCAAATCCTTCCGTCTGGCGCGAGCAGGCAAAGTAGGCGAAGTGATTGCGCCGCTCGCGGTATTCCGTCTTGTGGTAAATGACGCCGTCTTCAATTTCAACTTGGCCGATGCTGAAATTGCGTTGAAAATTCGTGGCGTCGTCGTTGGCATCCCACAAACAAAATTCGATACTGGAATAGACAGAAAGGGAGGCAGGCTGAGAACGCCGGTTGGTTACAGTGAGCCGCCAGATTTCGAGGTCTTCGTCCAAGGGGACAAAGTAATTGGTGCGGGCTTCGATCCCGCTGTACCGCGACCCGATGATGCTATAACCCAGGCCGTGGCGGCAGGTATAGTCTTCGAGATCGTTCCGGGTGGGCTGCCAGGAGGGCGACCAGAACTCGCCGCTTTCATCGTCCCGCAAATAAACGTAGCGGCCTCCCAAGTCGTACGGAACGTTGTTATAGCGATAGCGTGAGACGCGCCGCAGCCGCGCGTCACGATAAAACGAGTAGCCCCCCGCCGTATTCGAGATGATTCCAAAATATGCCTGGCATCCAAGGTAATTAATCCAAGGCAAAGGTGTATCCGGTTGCGTAATGACGTATTCCCGATTTGCGTCGTCGAAATATCCAAATTTCATAGGGAGGGCTCCAGGGATAAGTGTCGGTCTCGCGAAAAGAATTCCCGCCTTCGTGGGAATCACTGCTTTTCAAGGGACGCGCCATTATACCCGAATCTGGGCGTTCCAAATCCATTTGCAAAGACGAAAGGAAACTGAGACACTCATTCTCCTTAATACCACCCGTGCTGCGAATGGAGACACCGGCATGCGCGATTCCTCCACTGAATCCTCCACCTGCGCACCGTGCTTTCGCCCTTCGACGAGATTGGCCCACCTCGTTCCTCTTCTTATCTTTCTGCCGGCTCTCGCCTGCGGCCAGAAGAACCAGAAGCTCAACATCAAGCTGGATCAGGTGGGTTATCCCACAGACGCTCCGAAGGTCGCCCTGGTGAGCGTACCGGCACGGACCTTCCAGGTGAAGCGGAGCGGCGACAATCTCGAAGTCTTCAAAGGAACATTGAGCGCCGGCGCTACCGACTCGAAACTCCGGGGACGTGGTGCAGGCTGCGGATTTCTCCGGTCTTCGAACAGCAGGAACGTATTACCTCGAAGTGCCCGGCGCCGGCCGTAGTTGGGATTTTTCAATCGGACCGGACGTCTTTTCCCGCGCCTATTATCTGGCCATGCGCGCCTTTTACGGGCAGCGCTGCGGAATGGCGGTGGACCTGGGGCCGGAATTTCCAAACTTTAAACATCCGGCGTGTCACCTGGTGGGGAGCTATCATGCATCTTCAGGAAAACAGGGCCGGCGCGATAACCTTGGCGGCTGGCACGACGCAGGGGATTACGGCCGGTACATGGTGAACTCCGGGATTACCACAGGCACGCTCCTCTGGGCGTTCGAATTGTTTGGCCCGAAGTTGAAGAACATCAAGCTGAACATTCCCGAGACTGGCAACGGCACGCCGGACATCCTCAATGAAGTCCGCTGGAATCTCGAGTGGATGCTCAAGATGCAGGACGACGACGGCGGCGCCTGGCACAAGCAAACCAGCGAGCACTTTTGCGATTTCATCATGCCCGAAGACGATCACCTCCCGAGCGAAGTAATCGGCACGGGCAAGGCTCCTTACCAAAGCACCTGTGCCACGGCTGACCTTGCCGCAGTGGCGGCCATCGCCGCGCGGGTGTACCAGCCCTTCGACAAGGAATTTGCCGCGCAGAACCTGCGCGCTGCGCGGGCTGCCTGGGCCTGGACTGAGCGCTATCCGGACGTGACTTTCAAGAATCCGCCCGGAATCTCCACCGGCGAATACGGTGATCCCGATTGCGGGGATGAGCGGTTGTGGGCCGCCGCAGAGTTATGGCGAACCACCGGCGAGGCCCAATACGATCGCTACTTTGCGGACCATTATGCGAGCTACCTGCCGTCCCTGCGCGCGCTCGATCCCGAGACGTGGCGGTTGGTGGCGCCGATGGGCATGTGGGCATACGCGCTCGCGGCGCGCCCGGACTCAGATTCGCGCGCGGTGGCCGCGGTCCGTGAGGCAGTCCTGGGAGCAGCCCGCAAGACGGTCGAGCGTACCCGCCGCAATCCCTACCACATCAGCCTGGGTGAGGGCGATTTTCGTTGGGGCTCGAATGGTCTGGTGGCGAATTACGGCATGGAGTTGCTGATTGCCAACGCGCTCTCCCCGGACCGCGCCAGCGTGGAGGCCGCGCTCGACAACCTTCACTATCTGCTGGGCCGCAACACCTTCACGATCTCCTGGGTGACGCAAGTGGGCGAGCATCCTTTCCGTCATCCCCATCACCGCCCGAGCGGCGCGAACAAGAATCTCGGGCCTTGGCCGGGACTGCTCTCCGGCGGGCCTAACGCCGACCGGCAAGACTCTTTTCTTAGTGCCCTGCCCGCGGGTTTGCCGCCGGCGAAAGTGTATAGTGACGAGCAAGGGTCATACGCCAGCAACGAAATTTGCATCAACTGGCAAGCGATGCTTGTGTTTCTGTTGGCTGGCGTTATGCAGTAGGCAGTGGGCCCCGAAGGGACCCAACATCATTAGCCGTAGGTGAAACCTACGGAAGCGGGAGTCATGCATTGGGCCGTAGGGGTCCCGAAGGGAACCCAACATCATTAGCCGTAGGTGAAACCTACGGGAAAGGTAACGCCAAAGATCATCCCAACCCCGAAGGGGTTGAATTATGTCCACCTACACTCAGACTCTGTATCACCTTGTTTTCGCGACCAAGGACCGCCGGGCGGTGCTCTCAGACGGGCGAAGAGAAGATCTCTTCCGGTATGTGAACGGGATCATAAAACACAACCACTGCAAGCCCGTCTGGATTAACGGCGTCAAAGATCATATGCGCATTCTCTCGAGCCTGCATCCGACGCTGGCGCTGGCGGAACTCGTAAAGGACATCAAAGTCGCCTCGTCCATCTGGATTAAGGAGAACCATGTGTTTCTCAACTTTGAAAGCTGGCAGGAAGGGTACGGCGCCTTCACGTGTTCCTTAGGCCAACAGCCGGAGTTGATTGCATATCTAAAACAGCAGGAAGACCACCATCGGCGGGTCACGTTTGAGGAAGAGTACAGGAAGCTGCTCGCCGATGCCGGCATTCAAGTCGACGAGCGGTATTTTCCATAGCACATTCGACCCCTTCGGGGTCGCCACTACGCTCGGGCGCAGCGGCCCGTAGGTTTCACCTACGGCTAATGATGTTGGGTCCCTTCGGGACCCTGAAATCGGCCAGAAGCTCTTAATTGATCCTCGAAGAGGTTCCATGAAACTTCACCCCATCGATATTGCAATCATCCTGGCATATCTCGCTACCTCGGTGCTGGTGGGCTATTGGGTTTCCCAACGCGCGTCTCGCGACATCAAGGCGTACTTCCTGGGCGGCAACGTCTTGCCATGGTACGTGCTGGGAATTTCTAACGCCTCCGGCATGTTCGACATCAGCGGAACGATGCTGCTGGTCTACTGGATGTTCATCTACGGCCTGAAGAGCGTGTGGATTCCCTGGCTTTGGCCGACTTTCAACCAGGTTTTCCTGATGGTCTACTTGTCAGCGTGGCTGCGCCGCTCGAACGTGATGACCGGCGCCGAGTGGATCAAGACACGATTCGGCAGCGGCCGTGGCGCGCAGCTTTCCCATTTGATCGTGGTCGTCTACGCCTTCGTGAGCATCATCGGGTTCTTCAGTTACGGTTTCAAAGGGATTGGAAAGTTCGCTTCGATATTCCTGCCCTGGCACCTGTCCCCGAACCAATACGCCACCATTTTGATTGCGATCACCGCCATTTACGTCATCAAGGGCGGCATGTTCAGCGTGGTCATCACCGAGGTCATTCAGTTCTGCATTCTCTCGATTGCCTCGTTTGCCGTGGGCATCATTGCCATGTCGAAAGTCGCTCCCGGCACGCTTACAGCATTTTGTCCCCTCCGGCTGGGACCATCTCTTCTTTGGCTGGAATCTGAACGTGGATTGGTCTTCGCTACTGGCCTCCGCAAACGCCAAGATCGCGGAAGACGGCTACGGGATCTTCGGCTTCTTCGTCATGATGCTGCTGTTCAAGGGCGTACTGATCAGCATGGCAGGCCCGGCGCCGAATTACGATATGCAGCGAGTGCTTTCCTCCAAGGACGCCCGCGAGGCATCTTTGATGAGCAGTTGGGTGAATGTCGTCCTCACCCTTCCCCGCTACTTCCTGATCACCGGACTCACCGTCCTGGCATTGGTTTTCTTCAGCGACCAGATTCGGTCCATGGGAACGAACATGGATTTCGAGTTGGTGCTTCCCTACGCCCTGGGGCGATTTGTTCCCACCGGCCTGCTCGGATTCCTGATCGCCGGGTTGCTGGCCGCGTTTATGTCGAACTTCGCGGCCACCGTCAACGCTGCGCCGCCGTACTTCGTGAACGACATTTACAAGCGCTTTATCAACCCGAATGCCAGCGCCAGAACATACGTCCGCCTCAGTTATCTGAGTTCATTCGTCGTGGTTTTGGTGGGAGCCAGTATCGGTTGGTACGTCGCCTCGGTAAACTCCGTGGTCCTCTGGATTGTCTCGGGACTCTGGGGCGGGTACACGGCCTCCAACGTTCTTAAATGGTATTGGTGGCGGTTTAACGGCTACGGCTATTTCTGGGGCATGGTCACCGGTATCGCCAGTTCCTTGATTCTGCCTTCGCTTCTTCCCAAAATCTCCCTGGTCGGAGGGTTCTTGCAGGCGCATTCCGTGAATGCCGACGTGGCGCTTGTCTTCCCGTTGACCTTCGGGATCTCCCTGGCGGGTTGCCTGGCCGGGACATGGCTGACCAAGCCGGAAGATGACGAGGTCCTGAAGGACTTCTATCGACGCGTGCGGCCCTGGGGCTTCTGGGGCCCAGTGCTGGCTAAAGTCCGCGCCGAAGATCCCACCTTCGAGCGCAACAAAGACTTCTATCGCGATATGTTCAACGTCGTGGTGGGCATCATCTGGCAGGTCAGCCTCGTCGCTTTGCCGATATACGTGGTGATCCAGAAATTCAGCAACGCTGCTGTCACGGCGGCAATCATAGCCGTAACCTCGATTGTGCTGAAATTCACCTGGTATGACTACCTGAAGGTTCGAGAGACCTTTGGCAAAACGACCGACCGGAAGGGGGCAGCAGAACCCGCTGTGGTTGCGTGAAGGAAGCCCATGCTACAGAAGCCCTCTCCCCCTTGGGGGAGAGGGCATTTCAACCAAAGGCTCCCCGGAAATATCCCATGGATAACATGCGCGCACGAGTCGAAACCGAACTCCGAACGAACATCCTGCCGTTTTGGCTCGAGCACGCAATTGATGAGGAGTACGGCGGCTTCCGCGGACAAGTCGCCAACGACCTCACCATCGACCCCTTCGCGCCCAAAGGGCTGATCTTGAACGCACGCATTCTGTGGACCTTTTCGAAGGCCTTCAGCGTGTACGGCGAGGAGGTCTACCGTCAAACCGCACGCCGCGCCTACGACTACATTACACAGCATTTCTGGGATACGGAATTCAATGGGGTTTACTGGCTGGTGGATTACCTGGGCCGTCCAGTGGAGACTAAGAAACGCATCTACGGCCAAGCCTTCTCCGTTTACGCGCTGGCGGAATACTACCGCACCACCGGCGATCGGGACGCACTTACCCGCGCGCTCACGATCTACGAATGCATTGAATCCGCGAGCCATGATTCGCTCCATGGAGGCTATTTCGAGACCTACGAGCGCGACTGGACGCTGGCGCACGAGCAGCGCCTGAGCGCGGTTGACATGGACGAGAAGAAGTCCATGAACACGCATCTTCACCTTCTCGAAGCTTACGCCAATCTGTTGCGATGCCAGGACAGTGGCGTCCTGCGCGGCCGCCTGCGGGAACTCGTTCGGATATTCCTCGAGCACATCATTGACCGCGCGACCCACCACTTCAGAATGTTCTTTGATGAAGAGTGGCATTCTAAGTCGGATCATATCTCCTTCGGACATGACATCGAAGGATCGTGGCTGCTTTGCGAGTCGGCAGAAATACTGGGCGATGAGCATATACTCCAGGAGGTGCGGCAGGAAGCTGTCCAAATGGCCCAAGCGGTGCTCGATCAGGGGGTTGATCCCGATGGCGGGCTTCTCTACGAAGCCGACTCCAGCGGAATCATCGACCCCGGCAAGGAGTGGTGGCCGCAGGCGGAGGCGGTGGTGGGTTTCCTGAACGCCTATCAACTCTCCGGCCTCGAGCATTTTCGTCAAGCCGCCGAGAGGAGTTGGGAGTTCATCGAGAAATACATCGTCGATCGCCAACACGGGGAATGGTTTTGGAAGGTCTCGCGCGAGGGCATCCCGAGCCCTGACAAGTTCAAAGTCGACCAATGGAAGTGCCCGTACCATAACAGCCGAATGTGCTTTGAAGTCATGGCTCGGATGTAGGGGCGGCCCTTGTGGCCGCCCTCGGTCGACCCTAAGGGCCGCCCCTACGAACCGGAGGATCGAACATGAACCAAGCTGAGTTCAAGAAGGGTGTTGAGGAACTGTTCAAACAGCACGCGAAGCTAATCACACGCAAGAATCACAAGGTGCAGGGCGGCAACGGCATCTTCGACCGTTACACGTTCCCTGTGCTGACCGCCGAGCACACCCCGGTCTTCTGGCGCTACGACCTCGATCCGAAGACAAATCCGTACTTAATGGAGCGCATGGGCATCAACTCGACGTTCAATGCCGGAGCGATGGAGTTCGGCGGCAAGATCGTGGTTCTGGCTCGCGTCGAAGGCGTCGATCGGAAGTCGTTTCTCGCCGTGGCCGAAAGCCCCAATGGCATCGACAACTTTCGCTTTTGGGACTACCCCGTCTTGATGCCGGAGACCAGCGACCCGGACATCAACGTCTACGATATTCGCGTCGTGCGCCACGAAGATGGTTGGATTTACGGGCTGTTCTGCACGGAGCGGAAGGACCCCCAAACGTCGCTCTGGGACACTTCCTCAGCCATCGCTCAGTGCGGCCTCGCCCGCACCAAGGACCTGAAGAACTGGGAGCGCTTGCCGGACTTGAAAACCAAGTCGCCCCAGCAGCGCAATGTGGTGCTCCATCCGGAGTTTGTGGATGGCCACTACGCGTTCTACACCCGCCCTCAGGACGAATTCATTCAGGCCGGAAAGGGCGGTGGGATCGGCTGGGGCTTCGCCGTCAGCATGAACAACGCCGTGATCGAAGAGGAAACGATCATCGACAACCGCGAATACCACACCATTAAAGAAGTGAAGAATGGCCTCGGTCCCGCACCCCTCAAAACCGATAAAGGCTGGCTGCACCTTGCGCATGGGGTACGCAACACGGCGGCCGGCTTGCGCTACGTGCTCTACCTCATCCTCTGTGAACTCGCCCGCCCTTGGGCCGTCACGCACCGCCCGGCAGGCTACTTTCTTGCCCCGCAAGGTGAGGAACGGGTGGGGGACGTGTCGAACGTGGTCTTCAGCAACGGCTGGGTGGCGCGCCCCGATGGACAAGTCTTCATCTACTATGGCTCCTCGGACACGCGCTTGCACGTCGCCACCAGCACCGTCGACAAGCTCCTCGATTATGTTTTGCATACGCCTGAGGACCCTCTGCGCAGCTACGCCTGCGTCCAACAACGTTATGCGCTGATCGAGAAGAACCTCAAGATCATGGGTTTACGTCAAAAGCGCTCAACCAGGAAGCAGGTTCGCCGCTAGTGCTCGGTAAGCGACCATGTCGGGGCTAGCCAAGCCTGGTAATCGGTCAACGATGCTTGGGGTTAGCGCAGGGCGTCCGCAAGGCCCGCCTACAATGCCGCCCGGCCTCCCGGCCCAGTGCATTTTCTGATAGTTTCTAAAGGGAAAAGGTGATATGTTTCAATCGCGAGCGGATTTGTTTCCGGCGAGTCCAAACAGCGGCCCAAGGCAATCATCTGCCCTCGGATTATCCGGCAGGCGACCCTCGGTGCTGGAGTGGTTCTTCGGCCCCGGCCCGTCGGTACCGCGCGCTAAAGAAGCGGTCTGACGTTCGAGGAGTGGAATAGCGTAGTTACTAAGGGGTCAAGGAGCAGGGTGAAGATTCGGAGCTGGGAAGCTTTGCAGGGTGGTCAAATCCCTACATGCGGTCCAAGAACTGTTTCAATCCTTAGCCCTTCAGCTTTTGGGGAGTCGCTCCTTGGCGTGGGGTGCGAAGGGGGGTAAAGAGGCTCGCAAGGGCCTTCGCAGACTCTCCCAAGCCCGGGTCGAGGAATGCTGTATGAAGAGGCCGCCGTTTTGGGCTGCCCAAATTCTGGAGGAGTAAATGGCTCAGAGATTATTCGTGGGAAACCTTCCCCGCAGCGTGACCGATGCTGTGCTCAGTGAATTCGTCACCAACGCTGGGTTTCAAGTTGTTTCCGCGGTCGTCATCCGTGATAAGATGACAGGCGAATCCCGGGGATTTGGTTTCGTCGAACTTACCGAGGAAGAAGACATGCAGCGAGCCATCCAGGGACTTAACGGCCAAGCCCTGGAAGGGCGTCCCCTGACCGTGAATGAAGCCCGGCCCCAACGCGCTGGATTCGGCGGCGGCGGTGGTGGCGGTGGCGGCTCCCATCGGGGTGGTGGTGGTGGCGGCGGTCGCTCGGGCCACAGGCGCGATTACTAACGAATTTCTCCCGGTTCGCTCGATCACCGCACTTCTCTTCCGGACGACACCTGTCACCCGGGCGTTGCGCCCTCAGTCAAACAGGCGTATGCGGCTCTTGAACTCTGCCCGCAGGGGCAGTAGTCCGGAGGGGCGCTTGTTCCAACCACTCTTCACAGGCGTGGAGTCTAGCACCATGGATGATCCGGAGCGTTGTGCTGAATGGACATTCGCCGGCGGGGTTGTTTCCGGCGGAGCGGCAAAGCAGCTTCCAAACGCCTGCCAATCTAAGCTGGACGCCTCCGGTGCCCTCTCTCGCCAACAAGACCACGCGCGGCGGGTGGTGGCGCGTACCTCGCTGGGCGTTGGGTTGGGGCTGTGTATCTTCTTCTTATTCTTAACGGGGTGCTCCGCGAAGAAGGCGGAAACCCAAGGGCTACCGCCCGACTACTCAGCACCAGTGACTGTGGCCCCGGCGGCTATGGCGACCGTGCCGGTTCAGGTTCATGCTATCGGCAATGTCGAGGCGTACTCCACAGTTTCGGTGAAAGCGCAGGTGGCGGCCAGGATCGAGAAAGCGTACTTCACGGAAGGCAAAGACGTGCGCACGGGCGACCTGCTCTTTACCCTGGATCGCACCCCTTTCGAGGTCGCGCTGCAACAAGCGGAAGCCATGCTGGCCAAGGACCAGGCGCAACTGGAGAACGCCGCAGCGGAATCGGGTCGCTACAAGGAGCTTTTCCAGGAGGGCATTGCTTCGAAAGAGCAATACGACTCGATGAGCACCAACGCCGATGCCCTCGCGGCTTCAGCGCGCGCGGACAAGGCTTCCATTGACAAAGCACGCATCGACTTGAGTTATTGCTCGATCCAGTCGCCCATCGATGGCCGCACCGGCGCTATGCTTGTCCACCCTGGAAATCTCATCAAGGATAACGATGCAGCGCTGGTGGTGCTGAATCAGATCCACCCCATTTACGTTACGTTTTCAGTTCCCGAACAGCACCTGGCTGATATCAAGCGGTACCAGGCAGAAGCCCCGCTCAAAGTCGAGGCCAGCGCCCCGAATCAGGAGCAGGCCGTCTCCACGGGTGTGTTATCGTTCATCGACAACACCGTCGACAGCACCACGGGCAGCATTAAGATGAAGGCCACGTTTCAAAACCCTGACAACCGGCTCTGGCCGGGCCAGTTCGTGAACGTTGCGCTCACCCTGATGACGCAAGCCAACGCAGTCGTCGTCCCTTCGCAAGCGGTTCAGACCGGACAAGCAGGCCAATACGTCTTCGTCGTGAAACAGGATATGACCGCTGAGTTCCGGCCCGTGGTTGCCGGCAATACTCTTGCCGGTAAAACTGTTATCCAAAAAGGCGTTGCAGCAGGTGAAACACTCATTACCGACGGCCAGATGCGCGTGGTGCCAGGCATGAAAGTCGCGATCCGGAAACAGTGACGAAAATCAGGAGTCAGAAGTCAGGAGTCAGGAGTCAGAATCGTGCCTCGTGGGTCTGCTCCTTTCTGATGATTGAAACACCAGGCCTTCGGTTCTGCATTCTGACTCCTGACTCCTGACTTCTGACTCCTGCACTTCCATGAACCTCGCAGAACTCTTCATCCGCCGGCCCGTCATGACCACCCTGCTCATGCTGGGCATCCTCCTCTTCGGAGTGATGGCTTACCGGTATCTGCCGGTCAACGACCTTCCCAATGTCGATTACCCCACCATCCAGGTCATGGCCGCTCTTCCAGGGGCGAGCCCGGAGACCGTAGCCTCGGCGGTGGCGACACCCCTCGAGCGGCATTTCTCCACCATCGCCGGCCTTGAGTCGATGAGCTCCGCCAGCACTCAGGGCGGCACTCAGATTACCCTGCAATTCGCCGCCAGCCGCAACATCGACGCCGCCGCGCAAGACGTCCAGGCGCAGATCGCCAATGCCCAGGCACAGCTTCCCACGGGCATGCCGGCGCCGCCTTCGTATCAGAAGGTGAACCCTGCCGACCAGCCGATTCTCTATATGGCGGTCTACTCCGACACGCTTCCCGCCTCCACCGTCAACGAGTACGCCGACACGCTGATGGCCCAGCGCATCTCGATGATCAGCGGCGTGGCGCAGGTACAGGTTTTCGGCGCGCAGAAATACGCCGTGCGCGTGCAATTCGATCCCAAGGCGCTGGCCACCCGCAAGATCGGCATTGACGAAGCCATGGCCGCCATCCAGCAGGCCAACGTCAACCTGCCGACCGGCACACTTTACGGCACTCACAAATCTTTCATTGTGCAGGCCACCGGGCAGCTTACGGATGCCGCGGCTTACCGGCCTCTCATCGTCGCCTACCGCAATGGCTCGCCGGTGCGACTGGACGCCCTGGCCCAAGTGCTCGACGACGTTCAGAACAACAAGATCGCGAACTGGTACAACGGCAAGCCATCCCAGGTGATCGCCATCCAGCGGCAGCCCGGGACGAATACGATCGAGGTGGTGAACAACGTCAAGGCGCTGCTGCCCACGTTCCGCTCCGAGATCCCGGCCTCGATTCAATTGGCCACACTTTACGACCGCTCCACCTCCATCCGTGATTCCATCAGCGACGTGAAATTCACTCTTTGGCTCACCCTGGGCCTGGTGGTCCTGGTCATCTTCATTTTCCTGCGCAATATTTCCGCCACCACCATCCCCAGCCTGGCCCTGCCCATGTCCATCATCGGGACCTTCGCGGTGATGTACCTGCTCGGTTACACCGTGGACAACCTCTCCATGATGGCCTTGGTGCTTTCCGTGGGATTTGTGGTGGATGACGCCATCGTGATGCTGGAGAACATCGTCCGCCACATGGAAATGGGTGAAGGAGTGTTCGAAGCGGCGCTCAACGGCTCGCGTGAAATCAGCTTCACCATACTTTCCATGACGCTCTCCCTGGCTGCCGTCTTTATCCCGGTCCTCTTCATGGGAGGATTGCTGGGGCGCCTGCTGCACGAATTCTCCGTGACCATCATGTGCGCGGTGATTGTCTCCGGCATCGTCTCGCTGACGCTCACGCCCATGCTTTGCAGCCGTTTCCTGCGCTCGCCTAAAGAGCAGAGGCATGGTCATTTGTATCTGCTGTTCGAGCGCGGCTTCCAGTTGATTCAAAGCGCCTACGACTGGACCCTGAGAGGCGTGCTGCGCTACCGCTTCGTGACGCTGATGGCCTCGTTCGTGATCGTCGTCTTCACGGTGCAACTTTTCCTTCAGATCCCCAAGGGCTTTCTTCCCAGCGAAGATTCCGGAGGCATGTTCGGCATCACCCAGGCGGCACAAGGCATTTCCTTCGATGCCATGAAGCAGCACCAGCTTGAGGTGACAAAGATCATCACCGACGATCCCAATGTCTCTGACGTGATGTCTTTCGCAGGCGCGGGGCTGCCGGGATATGGCGGCAACTCGGGCTTCTTCTTCGTCCACTTGAAGGATCGTCCTTCCGCAAGCCAGGATATGGTGGATTCGATCCGGCGGCTTTTCCGCCTTCCCGGGCGCCAGCACGATCCCAACCTGCGCTACATCAGCACGGACGACGTCATCAACGAACTGCGCCCTCCCATGCTCTCCGTTCCCGGCGTCATTGCCTTCATGCAGAATCCCCCGCCCATCCAGATCGGCGGCCAACTCACGCGAAGCCTGTACCAGTTCACCGTGGAAGGCCCGGATACTCGGGAGCTTTACAAGGACTCCCTCGAGCTCGAAACCAAGATGCGCCAATTGCCCGGCCTCCAGGATGTGAACAGCGACTTGCAGGTCGCGAACCCCCAGGTGAACGTGGTGATCGACCGCAACAAAGCTCTAGCCCTAGGCGTGTCAGCCTACCAAATCGAGGACGCGCTCTCCACCGCCTACAGCTCGCGCCAGATCTCCACCATCTATGCCCCCAACAACGAGTACTGGGTGATCGCCGAACTGATGCCCCAGTACCAGATGGACCCCCAGGCCCTTTCGATGCTCTACATCAAATCGAACACCGGGCAACTGGTTCCGCTCAGTTCGGTCTCCAGGCTGACGCAGGACCTGGGCCCTCTGGCGGTCAACCACTCCGGCCAGCTTCCCTCCGTGACCCTCTCGTTCAACCTCAAGCCGGGCCTCTCGCTGAGCGACGCCGTGACCCGCGTCGAAGACCTCGCCCGCAACACTTTGCCGGCCACCATGAGCGCCACTTTTCAGGGCACGGCGCAGCAGTATGAGTCGTCTCTCACCGGTCTCGGCATTCTGCTCGCGGCCACCCTGTTGGTGATCTATCTGGTGCTGGGTGTTCTCTACGAGAGTTTCATTCACCCCCTGACTATTCTTTCCGGCTTGCCATCCGCCGCCCTGGGCGCGCTCGTCACCTTGAAGCTTTTCCATCTCGAGTTGAACCTCTACGGCTTCGTCGGCGTCATCATGCTGATCGGCATTGTGAAGAAAAACGCCATTATGATGATCGACTTTGCTATCGTGGCGGAGCGCAGTAAGGGATCGAGCCCGCTCGAGGCCATCTATGAAGGCTGCCTCATCCGCTTTCGTCCCATCATGATGACCACCATGGCCGCGCTCATGGGCACTCTGCCCATCGCGCTCGGGTTCGGCGCCGGCGCCCAATCCCGCCGCCCGCTCGGACTGGCCGTGGTGGGCGGACTTTTGGTCTCTCAGCTCATCACTCTCTACATCACCCCCGTCTACTACACCTACCTGGATTCTTTCCAGAAATGGCTGACGCGCTCCCGCAAACATGAGGCCCAAGCCAAGGAACTCCCTGCCATGGCCCGAATGTTCGCCGAAGACGGGCGCAACGGCGGGTAGCTGCCGAGACAACCCACGCACGCCTCCCAGCTTCGTAGGGGTGGGGCTTACCCTACCCCGGATCGCGCAAGATCGCTCCAGCCCAGGGGACGGCAAGCCGCCCCCCTACAATCCTCGAAATGATGCTTCGTTCCGCGCCGATGGCCGCCTTTTCGGCGCGAAAATGAGTTCGTTTTGAGGCCGCTATTTCGGTTATCCCCTGTCTTTGCAATAAATCTTTGAGTTCGTTCCCACGATTTTTGATGTTCTCAAAGGCGGCGGCAAGGACCGCAACCATCCAGATCAGCATCGTAGCGCGGACCCCCGGTGTTGGGGTCCGCGGCTTGTCTGTCGCCCCACGCAAGAACCGCGGACCCCGACCCCGGGGGTCCGCGCTACCACACTCTTCCCCTTCTGCCGTCCCGCCCGCTCTGGGCGTTCCAGCCTCTCCCTTCGGGACATCCGAGCCCTCACCAGACAAGGTCTGCGCCATCCCGGTCGCGGAAGGTGGTGCACCCCCCGGTTCCCCTCCTTGATAAGGAGGGGTTAGGGGTGGTTGACCGCCGTCCCGCAGGTCGCCCGCATCCGGCGGCGATGACGCTGCGAGGCTCTCGAGAAGTTGCTCTTCGTCCTTCCGCTCCCGCTGCAACTCCATCAGCAAGCGTATTTTATGTTCCAATTGCCGGTTGAGCGAGTTCTGCTGGCGGATGATGGCCGCCCACTGCGCGTGCGAGGGCGCCGTCGCCGCCACCCGCGCCGACCGCGTGTTCGTCACGTGCTCTTGCAGGAAGATCTCGTACTCCCGCTCCACCGCCCCGCCCTCTGCCGCCACCAAGCGCAGGAGGGCCTTCTTCAGCGGCTGGAAGCTCTCGTCCTCGGGCTTGGTCCGGCAGAGTTGGGCGCGCAGCGTGTCCATCTCCGCGCCCCGCAGAGTGTGTTCCGTGCCGTAGAGGGTGCGCATCGCTTCCTTCATGCGGTCGAATTCGTTGAAGTCGACCATGCCCAGCAGGCCCCCCAGCAGGGTGAGCACCTGCTCGTACTGGCCGGGGCTGCCGATGGCGCGGCGCAGGCCGTGTTCGCGCACGTCCCACTCGCTCGCCTCGCTGTTGTTGTGCCCCACCTGGATCATCTGTTTGCGGCGATCGAAATCGTGCTGATGCAGGTTCGAGACCTGCACGGCCAACTCCGCCTTGTCCACGCGACCCTTCTTCAGAAGCAGCAACGCGATGTCCTCGATGACGGCCAGTTCGAGAGCCCCCACGGGCCGGCGTGCCTCGATCAAGCCCTTCAGGAGGCGCTGGAATTGGCGCGGGTCCTCACCCAGCTCGAGGGCCGCGCCTTCGAGAAAACTCTCGTCCGTGTAAAGCCCGTGCTTGCGGGCGTTCTGGCACGAGCGCCGCTTGCCCTCCGCCGTGCGCGGGCCGCCGGAGCGCCTGGCCGTTGCCGATGGGCAATTGGTGATGGGCGATGCGTTCGTCGCCTGCTTAGTATTTGAATCTTCCATGTGTCGTTTCCTTTCCGATCAAGCTGGTGCTTCGTTGCGTCAATAAACGCGAAAAAAGTCCCCCACGCTGTCATCCTGAGCGCAGCGAAGGATCTGCATTTGCTTCTTTCGAAGGAGGTACTGCAGATGCTTCGCGCGGTTTACCCTGGGCGGACAAACTGCAGACCCCTCGCTTCGCTCAGAGTGACAGCGAAGGGCTCAGCATGACAGATAGCCTTTCTCAATAGCCTATCATGGCGGACTGCGATAATCCCCCATCTTCCAGGCTATCAGGTGAAAATGAGAGAGTGGGAAAAGCTGAGAATAATGTGGAAATAAATCTTTATTGCAATGGAATCAACGGGTTGGCAAGATGAAAAACTTTCACAATGTGAAAAACAGGGTCCAAAGTGTGGCATTTTGACACATATATGCAAGAACGCCTATATCTAGGGCCCGGCAAACGTATGCACCCGGCGGCGCTGTAGGGGCGAGGCGGCGCCTCGCCCTCACCGGGGAAACGCCGTCTCGATTCCTAATTACCCGTGGCACGGGCGCGAGGGCGAGGCACCGCCTCGCCCCTACCATCTCTGCCAGCCACGAATATCCTTGTCTGACCGAGCCGAAACTTATAAACTTGGAGAAGGTGGAGGTCTTGCTGTGGCAGTCACAATCGAAACGCCGTTCCCGTCCATGCGCAAAGTCGCCAGGACGCTTGGGGTCTCGGCGGAGCGTGTGAAGGAAATCGAGCGCTTAGTAGAAGAGCACTCCAAGGCGAACGGGGACGGCGGCGTTCTTAACCGGCGGTCCGTCCATAAGCGGGAGAGTGCGCGGCCGCTAAACGGCCGGCGCCATTAAAGAGTTGCCGCGTGCAAAAGAAAGTCTCTTCCTCAACATCCCCTACGACACGTCTTTTACCAGGTTGTACCTGGCTTATATTGCAGGTGCCAGTGCCTTCGGCTTAGTGCCTCGCGCCTCGCTGGAAATTCCAGGTGGGGAGAGGCGGCTGGACCGGATCCTGGCTCTGATCCGGAGTTGCGCTTACTCCCTGCACGACCTTTCCCGCGTGGAACTTGACCGCCGCCCGCCCAGAACTCCGCGCTTCAACATGCCGTTCGAGCTCGGACTCGCGGTCTCGTGGCAAAAGCTGAAGCGGCCGAACCACACGTGGTTTGTCTTCGAATCGATGCCGCGGCGAGCTGAGAAATCCCTAAGCGACATCAGCGGCACCGATGTCTATATCCACAATGGCAATGCGCGCGGCGTCTTTACGCAACTGTGCAATGCCTTCGTCCGACTCCGGTCTCAGCCTACGCCACAAGACATGGACCAAATTTATCGGCGTCTGACCGATCTCTTGCCCGAATTGCAGGACCAGACCGGGGCAAGCTCACCTTTCGAGGCGCGGGTTTTTAGAGAATTGGTGATCGCAGCCCGCGCCCTCACGCGGCCTCAAATCGCTCTCGAAAGCTCATCCGGCCGTCAGCCATAGCTGGGGCTGGTGGGAAGAGTGGCAGAGTCCCAACACCAGGGACTCTGCGCTGCCGCGTCTGCATACAATGAGTTAGCGACATAAAGAAGCAGTGTAATAACCCCCAAATCCCGGCATCAACTCTTAAGGCCCTAGCCCCTATTTACCTCTAACGCCCTTAAAACTAATAAGTTACGCTACCAATTCGGCGAATGTTAAAAACTTGGCCCGCCTCTTGCTCCATTCGACGTTCGTGGTGGAAGCAGTTTGGTATCACGGAAGCGGTCAGATCGCCGTTTGACCGAAGAACGAAACTTAGCGGCGGCGGAGACATTTGAGGCACAACGATGGTCAAAGGGAAAGAAAGGATTCATGCATGCGCAGACTCAAGGTTGTAGCCCAGGCTGATAAGGATTTGCCACTACCCGCGCGTCCGTCCACGCTCGCCCATCGGCACGTGATCTCCTTGCACGATCTGGCTCCTGCGGAGGTTGAATACCTGCTCAAGCTGGGTCAGGCGGTGAAGGCGCAACCGGGGCGTTTCAAGCACGCGCTCGAGGGCAAGACTCTGGCGATGCTTTTTGAAAAGCCCAGCCTGCGGACGCGTGTGACCTTCGAGGTCGGCATGGAGCAACTGGGCGGGAAGGCGATTTACCTCGGACCGCAGGAAGTGGGGCTGGGGAAGCGCGAGTCGGTGAAAGACGTGGCGCAGAATCTCTCGCGCTGGGTGGATACGGTAGCGATCCGCGCCTTCGCCCATCAAACCGTGATGGAGTTTGCCGCCAACGCTTCCATCCCAGTCATCAATGCTCTCTCAAACTTCGAGCATCCTTGCCAGGCGCTGGCCGACTACTTTACGCTGCTCGAACACAAAGGCCCCTTGGAGGGGAAAACCCTTGCCTGGGTGGGCGACGGCAACAATGTGGCTCATTCCCTCATCTATGGCGCCGCCAGGCTGGGAGTGCGCATGCGCATCGCCACGCCCGCGGGCTACGAACCGGACCGCTCCGTCGTGGCCGACGCCAAACGCGAAGGCGGGGACATCACGCTCACTCACGATGCCCTGGAAGCCGTGGCGGGCGCGGACGCGGTCTACACCGATGTCTGGATCAGCATGGGCCAGGAGGACGAAGCCGACACGCGCCTGCGGGTCTTTCGCCCTTACCAGGTAAACTCCGAACTGCTGCGCAACGCGGGGCCTCAGGTGCTTTTCATGCACTGCCTGCCGGCGCGCCGCGGCCAGGAAGTGACGGACGAAGTCATGGACTCACCTCGTTCCATTGTCTATGACCAGGCCGAGAACCGCTTGCACATGCAGAAGGCAATTCTGCTGGCACTGCTCTCCTGAGAAACGGCTATGCGAATCACGCCATAAGCTGTCAGCCGTCAGCTCTCAGCTCTCAGCGAACCAATGTAGTGTAACAGCCCTCTCCCGCGGGGAGAGGGTGTCGCGCTGCCGGCGTTTTCATCAGCCGGAGCGTGACGGGCCATCGCCCGCCGAAGGGTTATGGACGCCTAGCGCACACCGCGCCACGGCCCGCAGGCGGGTAAGGGGTCGGTTCCCGGCTTGCAAATTGGATTCCCGCTTTCGCGGCAATGACTGCGACATCGCCTGTGCAGCAGTGGTACGATTTCTAAAGCAAATGAGCATTCCCGCCGAAAAATCAGACCGGCGCCTGATGCGCCAGATGTTCGGAGCCATCGCTCCCCGGTACAACTTCGTCACCAGCGTCTTCTCTTACGGCATGGATCGTCGATGGAAGCAGACCGCCGTCCGCAAGGCCGCTTTGCCGGGTGGCGCGTTGGTCTTGGATCTGGCCTGCGGCACGGGAGACTTTTCCGAAATCGTTCTTCAATCGCTGCCAACCTCAACAGCCGTCGCCGCCGACCTCACCCGGGCGATGCTGGAGACGGCGCGGGGGCGGTGCGATTGTAAACCGATCTCGGCCGATGCTATGGCCCTTCCCTTCCCCGACGGCCTTTTCGATTGCGTTTTTGTTGGCTATGGCCTGCGCAACTTCCCCGACTTGGACGGCGCGATTCAAGAGATTCGCCGCGTCACCCGGCGGGGCGGCATGCTGGTGAGCCTGGATTTCTTTCTGCCCGCCAATCGCCTCTGGCGCGCGCTCTATCTCGGCTACCTCTACGCCCAAGGCGCTTTCTGGGGCTTGCTTCTGCACGGCCGTCCTCGCTTGTACATGTATATTCCTCATTCCCTGCGAGGCTTCATTACGATCGAGGATTTCTCTCTTTTGTTGAAGCGAATGGGGTATGCGAGTGTCGAGGCACACTCTTATGTTTTGGGCGGGATAGGCCTGCATTGGGCTGTCAAGGCGTAGCGACAGACCTGATATCCAAGGTAGACTACCACTGGGGAGGAAAAGTTGAGCCGTAAGAATGGACTGCCACCTGTACATCCGGGCGAAATTCTCAGGGAAGATATCCTTCCTGAGGTTGGTCTGACGGTGACGGCTGCGGCGAAAGCACTCGGCGTGTCGCGTCAGATGGTTCATGACATCCTGGCCGAGCGGAAGCCCCTGTCCGCAACCATGTGCTTGAGGCTCTCGCGCCTACTGGGCAGCACTCCCGAGTTCTGGATGCGCCTCCAGGCCGATTACGACCTGAAGAGGGCGGCCCAAAACAAGAAAGTCATGGAACGCGTGGCACTGATCGTGCCACTGCAGCCGCAGGAGGCAATGTAGCGTCGTTAAGGGGATGGCAAACCGTCCCCCTACGCTCTTCGAGAACAAGTTGCCGTGGCGGCCGCGCGTGGAATACACTGCGTAGCGCGGACGACACGCCCGCCCAACATTCATCGCGAGTCCGGAATATGCGAAACAAATCTCTCAGCTTACTCTTTCTCCTCGCCCTGCCGCTGCCTTTGGCGCGCGCACAGGGAACAGTGCCCACATTCCAGCGCACGGCCGGCACGGGAACCTACACTTTGGCTGGACGCGACCCGTCGCAAGGCGGCGTCACCACCATTCCCACCGTGCTGGTTCCGATCGCGCTCTCCTTTGAGACGAAGATGGCTGGCGGCAAGCCTTTCGTCATGGACGCAGCCCCAGACGTGCCGGGACTGGTTGGCTCGCCCATCTTCTCCAAGTTTGACTTTCCCTCCGGCGGCAGTACGCAATATGCGGACGCGCTGCTGCGCTCGACCTTCCCCTCGGCAAGCGGGTGGCACACGCTGCTGGCCAAGCCGGAAGTGAAACCGGTGAAGATCGCCGTTCCCGCCGGTTACGGCTATGTTCTCACCTCGAAGCGGAGCGGCTCAGCGTTTGGGGTTGTGGATCTCGAGTTCGTCGAGAGAGAGCTGTTCAAGCAAATTCCCAAGCAAGCAGGCAGGCTGGTGATCGCCGTGACGCATAACACCACGTTCTTCGCGGATGGAGATGCAACGGTCTGCTGCACTTGGGGCACGCACGGGATCGACTCCGCCACCGGAAATTCCTTCGTACTGGGCTCATACCTCAGCTCCGCGCCGAGTGCCGTCGAAGACCAGGACGTGCAGCCGCTGACGCAACAACTGGGTGAGTTCGTGAGCGACCCGCTATTCGACTCATTGCTCGGCCTCCACAATCGCAAAGGTCCAGGAAACAACTTCCCTCGCTGGCTGCGTCCCGCTTCCATGCGCCCCGGCGATCAGGGACCTTGTGGCGGCTCCGGCATCGCCTCCGCGTACTTCCTGCTCGAACCCACGGATACGAACCCCAAGAACAATTTCCCTGTCTCGCAGGCGTTCGTCGCTAAGACGGACAAAGCTGTTTATCACCTTCAAAACGTTGCTCTGCTTCCCTGGTACATCGGAGGCGCGGAGGGACCCGGCAGAACCTACAGCTTTCCAGACGCGCACGCGCTCGCCGAACCTGCCCAGCCATGCCCGGCGCGCGGCAGGTGGCGTGGCGCACCTTCGCAGCCCACCGCGACGCCCGCCCCATTAAGCGGCTCGCCGAACGGCCATTGGCTCATTGGCTACTGGGCCGGCTATGGCGGTCCTGGATCCGGTCTGCCGCTCCGCGCGATCTCGCCGCAGTGGGACGTCATCATCGTTGCTTTTGCCACACCGGAAAAGAATGCGCCGGAAGGGACCCTGACGTTCCACACGCCCGGCGGCTACCAAACCGAGCAGTTCAAAGCCGACATCGCCTACCTGAAAAGCCAAGGGAAGAAAGTGATGATCTCGCTCGGGGGCGGCGGCGTGTACGTCTCGCTCGACAGCCCGCAGAGCGTGCCGAATTTCGTTTCCTCGGTCACGCGCATCGTCGCTGATTACGGCTTCGACGGCATCGATATTGACCTCGAGAGTCCGTCTCTCAACCTCGCCCCGGGAGATACGAACTTCAAGCATCCCACCACGCCGTCCGTCGTGAATCTCATCGCCGGCCTGCGCCAGTTGCGCGAGCATTTCGGGCCGAGTTTCATGATCAGCCTGGTGCCGGAAGGGACTCAGATTCCCTCCGGCTACCCTAGCTACGGAGGCCAGTTCGGCTCTTATCTGCCCATCACCTATGCCATCCGCGACATTCTCTCCTTCATAGATGTGCAGGATTACAACACTCCGCCTCTGGAGGGCCTGGATGGTGAAATCTATCAGCCCGGGACGGTGAATTATCACGCCGCCATGACCGAACTTCTGCTGCAAGGCTTCAACGTTGGGGGCGATCGGACGCATTCTTTCCGCCTCTGCCCGCGAGCAAGATTGCCGTCGGTTTCCTCACCGGAGACGCGACGCCAACCGAAGTTACCGAGGCGATGGACTACCTCATCACCGGCAGGGCTCCCGCAGGAACCCAGTACAAGCTGCACGCCCCCGGCGGGTACCCCGGCTTGATCGGCGCCATGTTCTGGACGATTAACGACGACCGCGGCGGCAATTACAATTTCTCCAATGCGGTCGGCCCCGAACTCCACGGCTATCGATGAGTCGTAGGGGCGGCCCTAGTGGCCGCCCGGCTCATCGCCAATTCGGGTCGTCGAAACGGCTGAGGTCGGCGTTGTCGTCGAGGACGCCCAGCGCAACGATGGCGAAGGTGAAGACGGTGGTTCCCTCGTGGAGGTGTCCGCCGAACGCCTTCTGGTCGTCCGTCATGGTAATATGGGCGTGGATTCGGCCGCCCAGTACGTACCCATTGACGGCGATCAGATCCATGGGAGCTGCACGCTCGGTATAGGCCAGCTTTGCCGGAAGAGTGGTGCTGCTCACGGCATGAACGTGATATCGGGTGACTGATCCGACACCGCTCAGAATGACCGCATTCTTGATCTTTTCGTTTTTCACCGCCTGCTGCAAGCCGTTCAACAGATCTGTGTTGTACTTCAAACGCACCAGCACGACGCGCTTGATCTCGCTCGTCGCGGTCACGACGTCCGGGGGCGACTGAGCCGCTGTAACCGCCGTCAGCCCCGCCAGTACCAAGATCGAAGCCGCCAGATAGAGAGCTGTTTTCATGATCCACCTCCAAGTCCAAGGTTAGGTGAGGCAGGGGGCGAGCGCAAGTGCTGGCCTGAAGGCCAGCGGTACGAGTCTTTCTACCGCTTGGCCCTGAGCCCGCAGGGCGGAACCCAGAAGCATGAAGACGCGTATAATCAGGTGCAAACCAGGAGACGCGAATGCAGCTCATCATTGAGGGCGTAGGCAAACTCTACAAAGGCAAGGTCTGGGGACTGCGTGGATTCAGCCTGACGCTTGGCCGGGGAGTGTTAGGTCTGCTGGGGCCGAACGGCGCCGGCAAATCCACTCTCATGCGCATCCTGGCAACGGTCACGCGAGCGACGGAGGGTCGAGTGATCTGGGACGGCGCCGATATCGCCAAGTCCCCGGACAAGGTGCGGTCCGTACTGGGCTATCTGCCTCAGGACTTCGGTGTGTATCCGAACCTGAGTGCGGTGGAGTTTCTTGAATACCTGGCGGCAGTGAAACGCATCGATGCCTCCGCCGCACGGAAGCGAATCTCCGAATTGATCGAACTGGTTAATCTCGCGGATGCGGCACGTCGTCCGCTGGGGGGATTTTCCGGGGGCATGCGCCAGCGGGTGGGAATTGCCCAGGCATTGCTGAACGACCCGCAGTTGCTGATCGTCGATGAGCCAACCGCCGGGCTCGATCCGGAAGAGCGCGTTCGGTTTCGCAACCTGCTCTCGGAGCTTTCGGGAGAGCGCATTGTGATTCTCTCGACCCATATCGTTTCCGATGTGGAAGCGGTGGCCACCGAAATTGCGCTAATCGACCATGGCGGGCTCGTTGTGCATAGCGCACCGGAGGTGCTCCTGCAATCGGTCGATCGGCGCATATGGGAGATTGTAATACCCAGTTCGGAGCTCAGCGAACTTCGTAAGAACTATCTGGTTAGCAACACCGCACACCGCAGCGACGGAGTCCACGCCCGGGTCGTGGCGGACCACGCCCCGGCGGCGTCGGCGCGCCATGTTGAGCCAACGCTCGAGGACGCCTATCTCAGCGCTCTCGCGGCCCGCCGCAACCAAACAGCCTCGGTCGGAGGCGCGTCTTGAACATGCGCGCCATCTACCATATTGCCCGAGCCGATTTCTTGGAGCGGGTGCGGCGTTATAGCTTCCTTGTGACCCTGCTTTTCGCCGTCTACCTGGGCTACGCCGCGGCCACAGGAAAGATCGCCTTGCGGCTCGGCGATTACCGCGGCGTCTACACCTCGGCCTGGATCGGCGCGAACATGGCCATGGTGGCCTCGTGCTTCATCTCGTTGGTCGGCTTCTATGTGGTGAAAAATGCGATCGACCGGGACCGCGCTACTCGTGTGGGAGAGATTCTGGCTGCCACGCCGCTTACACGCTCCGTCTACCTTCTGGGCAAGTGGCTCAGCAACTCCGCAGTTCTCAGTGCGCAGGTTGGCGTGCTGGCCTTGGCTTCCGTGGTCATGCAATTCGTGGTGGCGGAAGACCCGCACGTTGACCTTTGGGCTCTGCTCTCCCCTTTCCTCTTGCTGGCTCTGCCGGCGATGGTGGTAACGGGGGCACTGGCAGTGCTGTTCGAGTCTGTGCCGGTCCTGCGCGGCGGCGTCGGCAATGTCGTGTGGTTCTTCGCATGGAGCTTCCTGATCACGTTGCCAGTAATCACCGGCCACGAAGGGGTCGATTTCACAGGCCTTTTCGCGGTGATGGCGAGCGTCACGCGCGCGGCGAGAGCCGCTATCCCCGGTTATAACGGAGAATTCGGGCTACAGCTTGAAATCACCCGCAAAACGATTGTTGCCAGTAATCTTCGCTGGCCAGGAATTCGGTGGGACGCGGCGCACGTGTTGTTGCGCCTGGGGTGGATTGGAGCGGCGGCGGGTCTCGCTCTACTCGCCGCTCTTTTCTTCGACCGCTTCGATCCGGCGCGCGGCAGCAGGCTATCCGGCGCCAGGCGGCGCTCCCGGCAGAAAGCAACACCACCCCTTAGTTCCCTCCTCAGCGAGGAGGGGAGTAGCGCCGCTCCTGTCGAGGCCTCTCGCAGTCACGTGGTTGCGCACCTGACCCCGCTAACCAGCGCCCAAAGTTGGGGTTTGACTGAGATGTTCAAGGCGGAGTTAAGGCTGGCGTTGAAAGGGTATTCCTGGTGGTGGTATGCGGCGGCAGGCGGGCTTCTTGTGGCGCAGTGCGCCGCCCCCCTTGAGGTTTCGCGCGGCCCGCTACTGACTGTGGCGTGGATCTGGCCCGTACTCCTGTGGTCAGCCATGGGAGCGCGCGAAGCTCGCTACGGCACCGAGCAGATCGTCTTCGCCTGCTCGGGAATCCTGCCCCGGCAACTCCCTGCTGAGTGGCTGGCTGGAGTCCTCATTGCGGTTGTCACGGGCGGAGGAGTGGCCGCCAGGCTGATCGTTGCGGCCAACTATCCGGGCGTTTTGGGATGGTTCGCCGGCGCGCTTTTTATCCCCAGCATGGCGCTGGCGCTTGGGGTCTGGGCAAAATCCAGCCGCCCGTTCGAAGCACTTTTCACGGCCCTTTGGTATAGCGGACCGCTGAACCAGGTTCCAGGCCTTGATTTTACCGGCGGCGCCAATGGCACGCACACCATCGAGTATGCATGCGTCTACATTCTGCTTGCCGCCGGCCTTCTCGCCGCCGCCTTTTGGCGCCGCGGGTGGCAATTACGCCATGCTTAATCTCGAACTCGCTTGGAGTGCGGTAGCGCCAGCTACCGCCTTTGGCTCGAATTCCATAGCGGCAGCTCCACTGCGGCCGTTATTGACAAGTTCAAGGACGGACTCAGAAGCTTCACCACTTCCAAAGGCACCATCCAATTCCCGCTCGACAAACGTCTTCCCATTGCCCTGATCAAGAGGCTCGTAAAGGAACGTGTTCGGCAGATCGAAAGCAAGCAACGGCCTTAATCTGGTTAGCGTCGAGTCGTAGTCCGCGCGTGGCTTAGCCGCGCCGCCCCCGGCCACAACTACACTCCGGCAGTAACGATGCTGGCCGCCGGCATGCCCGGCGCTTCGTCGCCCGCCAGTCCTTTCCGGAATCGCACGTGCCGGAGCCGCGTCAGTTCAACCAACGGCCGCCACAGGGCGTGGACCACATGATGTTTAATGAGCAATCGCCAGAACCGGTTGGACCGCTTATAGAGGTAGGACATCCCCAGATACGGAACAACCGCGCGCCAATCGGCGGGCCGCCGCCGCCAGATCGATGCGTGTGAAAAAAGGCGCTGATACATCCAGGCATAGCCGTGCTCCAGTTCCTCGGGTGACATATTCTTCGGACGGAACACCGCGTGCGCGGTGTCGTACAGAGCCCAATCGCGGTGTAACAAGCGGCCCTCCGACTCCATTTTTCGGAACAGCGGCGTGGCAGGGTAGGGCGTAAGAATGTGAAAGGTCGCGCATTCCAGGCGGTTCACCTCGATCCAATCGGCGGTCCGGGCGAAAACGTCGGGCCGGTCGTGGTCGAACCCCAAAACGAACGAGCCGTTCACCTGGATGCCGTTCTCGTGCAGCATGCGGACCCGGCGCGCATAGTCGCCGGCCTTTGGTGTTTTCTTCCTTGCATCGGCGAGATTCTCATCCGTGAGTGACTCGAATCCTACGAATACTCCTGTACAACCGGCGAGCGCCATGGCTCTGATCAAAGCTGGATCGTCCGTGACATCGACAGAGACTGCTGCGCTCCAGATTTTGTTCAGCGGCCGCAGCGCCCGGCACAATTCGCGCAGGTACGTTCGGTTCGATCCCAGGTTGTTGTCGATGAAGACGCCGTAAGGCTGATCATCTGCCACGAACTCTGCGGCGATCTGGGCAGGATCTCGCATTCGATACGGCATACGCAAGCGATCACTAGCCAGATAGCAAAACTCGCACCGATTGTGACAACCGCGAGTGGCGATCAAGCTGGTGGTGGTGAGAAAACTCTTGCGCGGCAGAATCGACCTTCTGGGAGCGGGGTCCTGACGATAGTCGTTCTCATAGGTGGCCGTGTACTTCGGCTGCAGGCAGCCGGACTCCACATCCGCGAGAATCCGTGGCCAAAGCTGCACCCCGTCGCCCACGGCCAGCGCATCCGCGTAGGGCGCGCACTCGGAGGGGCACGACAGAACGTGGAGTCCGCCGAGCACGACCTTGCTCCCGCGGCGGCGGTACCATTGCGCGAGCTCGAAGGCCCGGCTCGCGAAAGTCAGGTGGACCGTGATCCCAACCACCTCAGGCATCGGCGCAAAAGGCGGGCGCCCGTCAAGCAGGTTTTCGTCCCAGTACCGGACCTCCCAATGTTCGGGTGTCGTCGCTGCGAAACTGGTCAAGGCCAGTGTCGGCGTAAGAACGTGCTTGCCGAAACTGGCATGTGGATCTTTCGGATAGAACGGATTGATCAGGAGCGCATACCGCGACCGCACCGGCCCCGCCGAGAGCGTGGCGTCCAGAAGAGGGGGCCGGGTCATCTCCGCCGGGCGCCAGAGGCGCTTCGGAGGTTGCGCGAGGGGCGTGAGTGGTAGAATCATTGAAGTACTTTATAATACAAAGTACTTCATGTCAAGGAGCAAACTAATCTGTCAGCGATGCCAGCACCTCAGCCACCTGGGCGTGCAGGTCAGGCGGCGCCCCGTAAACCACTCGCGCCGTCTTTCCCGAACGGTCGAACAGAAACATGGTGGGCACCGAAGTGATATTGCCGAACGCTTCTGCCGTCGCAGCATCGGTGATGGCCACGCGCAGACCAGGGCTCAGCGACGCGGCGACGGAGTGTATCTTGTCTTCGGGTGACTCGACAGCAAGCGCCAGAATGGCAAGCTTGTCGCCGTATTTGCTCTTCAGTTCGCCCAGCCAATCAAGAGTCGAGCGGCAGGGTGGGCACCAGGTCGCCCAGAACTCCACCAGCACCGCGCGACCGGCCAGTTGCTCGGACGTGAGCGGTTGACCCTTGAGATCCGTCAGCGCGAGCTTGGGGAGGGCCGTAAGCTGATTGAGAGCCTCGCCTGTAGCCGGGCTTTCGCTAAGCGCGATGTCCTTCTTGCCTGCGAGAATCAGGTCGATCATGTGGGAGAGATCGGCCTTGAACTTGGCCTGGTTATCGGCATTCTGCCAGGGGGCGTAGCGGCCGAGCCCTATCTTCTCCCGGAAATACCCGAAGTCCCTGGGGCAAGCCACCAGGATGTCATCCACGAACACGGCCGGGTAACCCTTCACACCAAGACGATCAGCGAGTTTGGATGACCCGAAATTGTCGCTCACAAAAGTCACTCTGCCTGAGTACTTGGCCAAGACTTCTTGGACCAGCAAACTTGCTGGGTCGCAGAGGCTTCAAGTGTAGGGCCAGCGAACCAGGGTAACCTCAACCGTCTTGCCGGAGGCTCTCTGCGCCGCGGCGAGGGGATGGTCGGCGGCGAAATAGGCCGGCAGCACCTGCTCGGTGATGACCTTCGCAATCTTCCAGTCGTCCGCGCCGGGAGCAGAGCCGTCAACATGTGCCAGTTGCGATTCGGCGCGCTCCAGGAAGAGCTCTGCGATGGAGTCGTCGCGCTGGGAGGCATCGAGCTTCTGCCGCGCCGCGGCGAGGGCGCTTTTCAACGCGGTCTGCTGGGAGGAATCCTGTGGAGCAGCATCGAGCATTCCGTAGTATCCCACTGCCAGCAGATACTGATAGAGCGCCCCGGCGTACGATTTCGTTGCGTCAAGCTCGTACGCTTGTTTGAGTGCGGAATTAATCATCATGAACTGCACGTGGAGGTCAATGGAGCGCGGCGGCTGGAAGGCAGCGTTCACCTTCTGCTGGAAGCCCTCGAGTTCCGGCAATAGAGAATGGAATTGGTAAGCCGCCCGCTTGCGTGCAAGACGCAGAGAAGAAACAAAGGTCGCGAATTCCGCCTGGCCTTCTGCCTCACCAAGGTTGAATAGCCCGTCCTTTGGCTCGGTCGAAACCGCAAAAGCACGGCCACCCTCGAGCAGCGGCATAGTCATGGCGCGCGCTGTCTCAGATAACGCTTGGAGGGCAGCGGGCGACTCACTCCAATTCGCCGCCTGCGCCTGGCGGTCGAGCACGCTGACGGTGGAACTGGACTTTTCCCATGCCGCCTCGAAAGCAGGCATGCCGCTTTTCACCGCCTCGCCGTTGTCCATGATAGTCCAGGAGCCATGGACGAAGTCCGTCACCTGACCGATTTCTTCAAGGCTACGGTACAGCCTGCCAGCGGATTGGTCCTTGAGAGCCGATTTGAGCCCATCGGCGGCACCGCGGTTCGCGTCGGGGTTGCCGGGAAAAGTAATGGGTTTTTTGGCCAGCAACTGTTGAAGGCGCTCCACTTCGGCCTGAACCTGCGAAGCTGCATCCTGGCCTGCAACCGGCAAAGCCAGCAACACTCCAACCAAGGCAACGCCCCACCAGGCGCCCCAAAACACTAATCGCCGGATACGCCGTTTCACAGCGCTTGCCGTGGCGGCACGCTCGCGATTATTCATCGAACTTCCCCCCTTCCTGCCCCGCGCATTCAGGCGCGCGATTACAAGTACACTCCCGCACCTATACACTAATGCGGAAACGATGTGCGGAAAAGGTAACATCAGCATAAAAAAGTTGGGTGGCGAGAATCGCGGACAAAATGCCGGAGAGAACGTGTGTCAACTGTCGTCGTGTCTCAACATTTCGCGATATAAGTCGAGACGATTCGACTACGTGTCAGCAGACCCGTCAGGGGCGCCAGAAGGTAGCCCGGTGCGTAAGAAGATGTGACATGATCAAGCGCCTGTCATCCTGAGCGCTGCAAAGGATCCCGGTAGTTTCTGTGGCTCTGCGACTTACGAACAACTGCAGAGATCCTTCGCCGCGCTCGGGACGACACATTTCGGGTGGCACGGCGGGACGAGGCCTGAGTTTCCACTCATTCATATCGCAGAGCGATTATCGGATCGACCCTCGTGGCCCGGCGAGCGGGCACATAACTCGCCAGGGCCGCAACACCAGCCAGCAGCAGCGCGACCGCGGCGAAAGTCACAACGTCAGTGGGGCGAACGCCGTAAAGCATGCTGGACATGAGGCGAGTCAGACCCAGAGCGGCGACCAGTCCCGCGCCAATGCCGACCAGGGACAGCCGAAGGCCGTGCCAGACCACCATTCTCAGCACGTCCGCTCGCTCGGCGCCCAGCGCGATGCGGATGCCGATCTCGTGCGTGCGCTGCGTGGCCGTATACGAGATCACCCCGTAAATCCCTACCGAAGCCAGCACCAAGGCCAGGCCCGCGAAGACGCCGAGCAGGAGCATGGAGAAGCGCCGCCCCGCCACGGAGTCCGAGACTCTTTTATCCATCGTCTGAACGTCGAACAAGGGCTGCTCGCTATCTTTCTCAGAGATGCGGCGGCGGACTGCGCTGACCAGGCTCAGCGGGTCTTCCGTGGTCCTTACCATCATGGTCATGCCCCCGGCGACTAAGGGCATAAGCTGATCCGGAAGTTGGTCGAATGGCATGTACATCTGGTACTGGACCTTGGCGGAGGCATCGGAGTCGAGCCCGAAGTGCTTGACATGACCCACGAGGCCCACGATCTCGATCGGCCCGTCGAGACCCGGACCGAATCCGTCGGGCATCGCGATCCGAATGCTCTGGCCGATAGGATCCTGATGTGGAAAGAGGCCCTTGGCCATCATCTCGTCGATAACCACGACATGGGCGGAACCTTTGACGTCAGAATCGCTGACAAACCGCCCGCGCAACAATGGGATATCCATAGCCCGGAGATACCCAGGTGTGACGTTGTAGAGCAGCGACCAGAGCATCTCACTCTGGGAACTGGGCCGAGGACGGCCCGAAACCCAAAATGGCAATTCGGAGTCGTTGCCGGACAACGGAACATCGTCGACCACCCCTGCCGCCTGCACTCCCGGCAGTGAAAGGACACTCTGGGTAAGATCGCGATAAGCATTTCGAATGCGATCGGCCGAAGAGCGATTGGCGGGACTCAGGCCCATGGAGAAAGTGAGCATGTTGCTGGGATTGAAGCCCGGCCTCACCCGGCTGAGTTGCCACATGGTTCTCAGCATCAGGCCAGCGCCGACCAGCAGGACCATTGAGGCCCCCACTTCAGCGACCATCAGCGCGGAACGCAGCCGGTGTTGCCCGCCCGTGGAGCCGCGGCTTCCTTCCCGCAGCGTGGACTGCAGATCCAGCCTCGACATCTGTAGAGCCGGCGCCAGGGCGAAGATCACGCCCGTGGCAGCAGAAGCCACCAGAGTGAACAACAGGACCCAACCATCCACGCCGATCTCCTCCATGCGCGGCAACCCACCGGGAATGGCCGCCACTACCGCTTTTGTTCCCCAGTGGGCAAGGAGCAATCCCAAGGCGCCTCCGGCAAGAGCCATCAGCACGCCTTCGGTAAGAACCTGCCGCACCATGCGGCCTTGGCCAGCGCCAAGGGCGGCGCGGATGGCCATCTCCCTGCGGCGAGTGGCGGAGCGGGCAAGCAGCAGGTTGGCCACGTTAGCGCAGGCGATCAGAAGCACAAAGCCGACTGCACCCAGCAGCACCAGAAGCGCGGGCCGGACATTCCCAACTATCTCCTGCGCGAGCGGACTCACGTTGACGCTATGGTGCGCATTCGACTTGGGATAGGTCTGCGCGAGCTGTGCCGCAACGCTGTTCAGGTCTGAATGAGCCTGCTGCATGCTGACTCCGGGCTTCAGACGGCCCACGGCGCGCAACCCCGGATGGGCCTCGCGCGAGTGGGCAAGCACGTCGTCCCATTGACCGAGCAAGGTGTACACGTCCGCAGTGCCCCAAAAACGGAAATCAGCAGGTACTACGCCGATTACAGTGTAGCCTTGACCGCTCAAGGTGATCATCTTCCCGACGACATCGGAACTTTCGCCGAACCGGCGTTTCCAAAGACCGCCACCAATCATCACCACGCGCCCAGCCCCGACGTGGTCCTCTTGGGCCTCGAAATCGCGACCGCGAATGGGCTTGACTCCAAAAGTAGAAAGGAATGAGGCGGATACCATTCTCCCATCCAGGTGCTCCGGCATTCCGTTGCCAGTGAGGTCATAGTCGGTCCAGCGGTGACCGGCGAGGGTCGAGAAAGACCGGCTCTCCTTTTGCCAATCCTGCAAATTGGGATATGAGATGGACATGTTGTCGAATTCCGGCGACTTCTCAGATAAAATCATGAGCTGGTTGGGATCGTGATAAGGAAGTGGCTGAAGTAATACTCCATTGATAACGCTGAAGATTGCAGTGTTGGCGCCGATGCCGAGGGTCAGCGTAAGGACGGCGACGATCGTAAAACCGGCATTGCTCGCCAGCATGCGGAGGCCGTAACGAAGGTCTTGCCAGAGCGTTTGCATTGTAGGCGTCCTCCCGGTTTATCAAAGGGCCCCCATTATACGGAGTGGCCCCTACTGTCCAAAACGAGAAAGTGCTGTCTTGAGTTCCAAAAAGTAGTGGAGGGCAGCCGGCCGTGTCGAAAGACAGCCTGCTGAAGCGGTGGAGGATTCCTGAATCTGCCATCCTGAGCGAAGCGCAGGATGACAGCTGTCGGGTTGCCTATTTGCCGGTCCAACAAGCTTGCCGCTTGCCTAGGAAGGCCGAGATGCCTTCCTGGGCATCGGCAGCAAGCGAATTCATGCTCATGATCTCTTTGGCGTAAGCGTACGCTTTGGGCTGATCCAAGTCGACTTGGGCATAGAACGCCTGTTTGCCGAGCGCGACGGTGAAGTTGCTGGCCGCGGCGATCTTTGCGGCGAGTTCGCGGGTTGTTCGGGCCAAATCAGCATCTGCAACGACCTTGTTGATGAGGCCCCATTCGGCAGCGGTAACGGCGTCGATAGGATCTCCCGTCAATAACATCTGGAGAGCCCTTTTGCGCCCCACCGCCCTGCTCAGCGCCACCATGGGCGTGGTGCAAAACAATCCGATCTTCACGCCCGGCGTGGCGAAGAATGCCTGGTCCGTTGCCACCGCCAGGTCGCAGGTTGCCACCAACTGACACCCCGCGGCCGTAGCGATTCCCTGCACCTGCGCAATCACAGGCTGTGGTATCGACTGCACCTTCGTCATTAACTCCGTGCAGACGTCGAAGATGCGCCGGTACTCATTGATATCGCGCCCAACCATTTGGCCCAGGTCATGGCCAGAGGAAAACACCTTGCCTGCGGCCGCCAGGATGACTGCGCGCAAACTCGAGTCGCCGCCAATATGTGTCAAGCATTCGATGAGCTCCAGCATGAGCTCGAGCGACAGCGCATTGCGGCGGTTGGGCCGGTTCAACGTAACGATCGCCGACGGACCTTCGATCTCGAAGCAGATGTTTTCGTATGGCATGAGTGATTCCTCCTCTGCGCCACGCGCTCGGTTGGGAAGGGCGGGGCTTTAGAGGCTGCGGAAAACGGCCATGTGTCATGCTGAGCGGAACGAAGCATCCGCAGTTTCTCCTCGAGAACGAGCAAATGCAGATCCTTGGCTGCGCTCAGGATGACAGCGAAGGGCACGGAATGACGGCCTGAATGAGGTTCTCACACAGACTCTGAAGCCCCGCCCTTCCCACAACGATCAGCAAAACCGCTTGTCGGCAACCAGTTCTCCGAATCCAAAGCTACGCCGATCCATTTAGAGCGGCAACGGCGTCGGCGATGCGCTTCGGATAACTTCGCAGCAACTGCTGTTTCCTCTTCACCCAGGCCTGGTTTGACGCCATAGCCTTTCGGGACCGAGCGATGGCCGCTTGCATCCGGCTCGGCGCGGGCCCTCCCTCAACGGTTCTGACTTCCACGAAGTGCCGGGGGTCCAGAGCCTTCATACATTCCCGGTCAGAGATCTTGAGGCGGCGCTCGATCACTTTGGGCGCCAGCCGTTTCAGCGCTGCAAGCAGGCGCTGATGCGAGTAGGCGCCTGCCACCTCTTCCACTGATTGTGAAACGAGCTGATGCGCTTGGAGGAAACTTACGCCCTCCTTCCGCACCAGCGTGTCCGCCAATTCCGTCACCGTTAGAGGCTTATCCGAGACGCCGCGGCGCAAGCGTTCTTTGTCGACCTCCGCCGCAGACATCACTCCCGCGAACAATCGCAAAGCCCTCAAGCCGTCATAGAACATCGAGAGGACCAGGGGTTGCAGGTCATCTTCAGCGTCCACGGTGTCGCCAAACGGCGTGTTGTGCGCACAGGTCAGAACCGCCTGAGCCTGGCCCAGCGCCTTGCTGGCCAGGATGCGCGTGTGCTCGAGCGCCACGGGATTGCGTTTTTGCGGCATGATACTGCTCACCTGCACAAACGCATCGTCGAGGCGCAGGAAACCAAACTCGGCTGAACACCACAGCAGCAGGTCTTGTACCAGTCGTCCCAGGTTGATCATCGCCACGGCCATGGCCGCGGCGGACTCGGTGAGGTAATCGACGGCGGCAATCGCGCCGTAAGAATTGAGCTGCACGCGTTCAAAGCCCAGCAGTTCGGCCGTGTATTCACGATCGATGGGAAAGCCCGTGGTAGTGATGGCGCAGGCACCTAGCGGGCTCCGGTTCACCCGATCGAAAAGTGCACGCAGCCGCGCCGCGTCGCGTTCGAGAAACTCGACAGCGGCCATCAGATAATGAGCGAGGGTCGTGGGCTGGGCAGGTTGGGTGTGCGTGTAGGCGGGCATGAGCGTGGCGACGTTGGCGCTCGCGTACTCCAGAAGTACCCGCGAGGCATCCACGACAGCGGCCACCAGTTTGAGAATCTCTCGCCGCAATACCATACGGTACATCGTGACATCGATGTCGTTGCGGCTGCGGGCGGTGTGCATCTTGCCCGCGATGTCACACCCGCATTCTCGTTCCAAACAGTGCTCAACATGAAAAAACAGGTCCTCGCAGGATCGCTCGCGCTTGGCATGGGCGAGCGCGTCGCGGTCGAGACAAGCCAGAGCCTCCAGGCACGCCATCGCTTCCGGGCGGCGGATGATTCGCTGCCGGCAAAGCATTAACGTGTGCGCGCTGTGAATCTCCAGCAAGGAGTCGAGAAAATACCTCTTGGCGTCCTCGAAGTTGACTGCCAAGACAGTTTCATCGTAGATCGGGGCTGGGAATTTTTCATTCATCCTGATTTGTAGACTGTCGGGGCAACCCTTGTGGTTGCCCGTGGTGCACCACGCGGGCGACCTTTATTCTACTATGCGTGAGTTTCTTCGCGGCGCGCGAAGAAAAGCAGGTCCTTCGCTTCGCTCAGGATGACATGTCATTCTGAGCGAAGCGAAGGACCTGCATTTGGTTGCGGCTTTGCCGCGCTGTGTCAAAAGGGCGGCCACAAGGGCCGCCCCTACGACTGCCGAGGGTGGTGGCGGGTAAACCGAGAGGCGCATACATCCCGACATAAAACGTCGTGACGTATGCGCCATCCGTCAATAGTGAGCGCGCCCGGCTAAAACCGGAAGTGCAATCCAAACTGCATCTGGCGCATGGGCGTTGCCGCATAGGTTATCTGGCCCGCGCCGGAAACGTCGATGGTATTGGCAGGCTGGCCATAGTTGTCAAAATTGAAAGCGTTGTAATTCTCCCAGCGGAACTCCAGGGTCTTCTGTTCGGTAATCCTAAACGTCTTTTCCAGAGCCAAGTTAAAAACGTACTGCGCCGGTCCCCAGAGCGAATCGGCGGAAGCCGTGCCGTCCCTGTAAGGTGCTTGCGGGTCGGTGTAGGCTGCCACGTTGAACCACTCCGCCGTGCTCTGATTGGCGAGGTGTGGGCTGCCAATTTTGTCCGCGCGAACGCCATTGAAGTCCGCGTTCACCGACGCCGTGTTAGCCACCGTGGGCGAGAAGGGACGTCCAGAGTAGAGTGTGGTGATGCCGTCCAGACTCCAACCACCGAGGATTAGATCCAACGCCTTACCATTTGAAGATCCCCAGTGCATTCCGCGACCATAGGGAATCCGCCAGACATTGGTGAACGTGAGCGCGTGGGTGGAATTGAAACTCAGAGGCCCGTAAGAAGCTCGTACGTCGTAATTGTTGTCAAAACCACCACCGCCGAAGCTGCTGACGCCCAGAGCCCTCGAGTAAGTGTAATTGAGCGTGAAATCGAGGCCGTGGGAGGCATGCTTCTCCAATTTACCCTGAAGGCCGTTGTAGTTGCTGGTATCGCAATTGCACGTATAGTAGATCCCCTGTTCGAGGCCGAACTTATAGAAGGGCCGGCGTGGGTCGAAATCGCCGGGGCCTGGAACCGCCTGGTTGATATTGGGGTTCTCGTACAGGTGCCGCCCCACGTTGCCGACATAAGCCACCTGGAAGGCAAGCCCCCCCCCGAACTGGTGCTGCACGGTGGCATTCCAGAAATTGGCCATCGGGATCCGGTATTTGTTCAGGGGCCAGAACCAGTTATAGACGCTGATGCCGTCGGGAAGAGGATATGTGCCATTCGAGGCGATGGGTGGGTTAACCGGCAGGGGGGGACCCGTCAACAGATTGAAGTCTGGGGAGTACGGGTTCGCTTGGGGAATCGTCTGGCCATTGAGAATGGGAGGGTTGTACTCCAGTCCCTGGCCAAAGATCGCGCCGTAGCCTGCCGGGGTGAAACCCCAGCCGTAGCCGGCGCGGAGCACGGTGTGCGGCTGCAACTGGTAGGCAATGCCAAGACGCGGCGCAAATCCCAGGTTGTAAGGCTTGACATTTAAGGAGAGGGAATTAGACCCGAGACCGGCGACGAGGACGTCTCCAGTCAGCGGATCGAAGCTGCCCGCGCCACCGGGTTTGGCGGCGCCCTGAGGCAGGTAATTCTCCCAACGCACGCCGTAGTCCAAGCTCAGCTTGCGCGTAACCCGCCAGGTGTCCTGGAGATAGAGGAATATGCGCGTTTCACGCAGGCCGGGATACAACCCGATGCCGGTGAAATAGCGCCCAAACGAGGACGGTTGGCCGAGCAGGAACGACGCCAAGCCGGCGCCGGTGGTGGCATTACCACTGGCGAGCGCGTCTACCGTGGCGTTGCCGGTAATCGACGGCGAGAAGGAGATTTCACCCGAACGGTGTTCGTCGCTGGGGATGCGCTGCTGTTCATCGCGGGGAACCTCCGCCCCCCACTTGATGGTGTGATTGCCAAGTTCTTTGGTCCAATTCGTGATCCAATCGAATTGATTCTCGGTCTCTTTCAGGGGGCAATTGCAGCCATTCACGCCCAGAGCGTATCCGAAATTAAAGCCGCCATTGCCTTGGATGTAGAAGGCCGGCATGCCGCTGGTGGCCTGGGATCCGAGGTTCAAACCGGGAAAACCCGCCTGCGTGGCCGGATCAGTACCCACCCCGAACGGTTCTACGCGTATTCGGTAACGGAAAGTCCCAAAGCGAAACTCCCCAACCAATGTGGGGCTGAAGGTATAAGTCAATCCCAGCGCCAGGCTCTGGTTGCGGTCCAGGGATTGGCCGGCGAAGTTGAAGAAGGCGGGTCCGCCTGCTTCCGCCCCAAAGGCCGCCGGCGCTTCAATAGTGAAGTCCGCCAGAGAGTAACGACCGAAGAAGTTAGCTTTCGGCGAGATGTTGTAGTCCACGCGAACATCCGGCTGATCGACATCGAAAATCTCGGAGGCGGAAGCGATGTAGTTGTTGAAGATCGCGCCCGTAGGGCCGCTGTTCGGCGCGGGGAGATAAGACATGATATTGGTTAAAGCCGCCGGGACGGTGAGCATATTCACTTGACCGTTCTTAGTGATGGCCTCCCGTCCGGTTCCATCCGGATTTCCCGTGGTAGGATCAAACACCATGCCGGCCTGAGCCGGCACGGAGCCGCCCTCAGTAGAAGGCACCATCACCGGGTTACCGCAGGCGGTGGCGGAGACCGAGCCGTCGGCGCAAATGTAATTCCCCAGCAGAGCCTGGAGGTTGCCGCCGCGCTCGGCTGCGGTGGGAACCGTGGTGATCAAGGAGCCGCCATTCCGCTGGCGTGATCCCTGGTAATCACCGAAGATGAACAGCTTGTTCTTAATGATCGGCCCTCCCAGCGAACCACCAAACTGATTCCACCGAAGGGGCGGCTTCAACTGGGTGAAGGGATTGGCTGAGTCAAAGATGTCGTTTTGGAGGTACTCGAATCCCGTTCCGTGTATCTCGTTAGTCCCGGACTTGGTCGTCGCCTGTACTAGAGCTCCGGCAACGGAGCCAAACTCCGCGTCGTAGTTGCTCGTGGTGACTTTGAGCTCTTGCAGCGAGTCCATGTTCGGGTTGATGATGGCGATGGCCAGCAGGGGATTCTGATTCTCCGTGCCGTCCAGCAGGAATCCGTTGGCGGTGAAGCTCTGGCCGTTATAGTCAACCTGCAATCCTTGTTGCGGGTTTTCACTGGCGGCAACCTGAAAACTATCCTGGAAAGATCCCGGCATCACCAGCATGAGGCTTGTCATGTTGCGGCCCAAAACCGGAAGGGCGGATAACTCAACGGAGGAAAGCGTGTCACTCAACTCCGCGCGGTCCGTCTTGAGCAGGGGAGTTTCCGTCGTAACCGTCATGGTGCTGCTGGCTTTGCCGATCACCAGATGAGCGTCTACGCGGGTCGAGGCATCCACGTCCACGGTTGCGTCGGCCACAAACGTCTCGAAGCCAGGCGCTTCAATGGTCACTCGATAGTGCCCGGCTAGAAGGTGCGTCTGGACATAGTTCGCATCAGGGTTAGTTTTAAGCTGGTAGTCAACCCCTCGGTCCAGATCCCGGATGGTCACGGCCGCGCCCGGGATTGCCGCCCCGCTGGGGTCGGTCACCGTGCCGAAAATGCTGCCCGAGACTGCCTGGCCGAAAGCGCATTGCGCCGCGGCGAGGGAAAACGCCAAGAGCAGCATCACTAGGGGGACGGCTTGCCGTCCCCTTGTCGAGGGCAGGGCAGGCCCTACCCCTACGTCCCTTGATTGCAACAGCAAAACCCTTAGTTGCCGAATCATCATTGGTCTCCATCCCGATATGCGGGCTCTCCGCCTCCCGCGCCCCCCGGCCTGTTCTTACTCAGCCGTTTGCGAGAAGCAATGGTCTTAAATTTCCGTTGGCTTATTAAACTTTAACCCGGACGCAAAAACAAAACAACCCGCCGGCGGGTTGGGCCCGACGGTGGGTTGGGATGCAGGTATTCTATTTGGCTCCCTGCTAAGCACGCCCTCCACACGCCGGTCCGGAGCGTCTACAACAACACTCGAGCGTGGCGAGTTGAAGGTTATTCTCCACGTGGATAAAGCAAGCGTAGGATATTTTGTCGGGAGTGTCAAGGACTGCGACTAAGCAGTAATGTCTCAGTTTCGGCGTAGCGCTGGCCGTTAGTCGGCGGTACCAGTCAAATCAGGACGCCGCCAACTCAGCAGCAAAAAGACGGTCGAGTTGCTGTCCTTGATAGCAAACCGGCTGCCTGACAGTAAACATCTAACGAGTGAGAGGAGGGTGACAGATATGGCGAGAATTGAGGGAATTGAACCGAAGCAAACACCATTCTTGATGCGCCAGGTATTCAAGAAGGTTCGTAAGATGTTGGGCCGCGATCTGACCCCACAGAAAATCACGGCACGAGTGCCGCGGGTTTTCTGGGCGGATGTAGTCGGGGAATGGCTGCTGGGCCAGAAAGCGGCGATTCCCCACCGGCAGCAAATGCTGTTATCGCTGCGCACGGCGGTGCGGGTGGGATGTCCGTTTTGAATCGACGCCAATTCTGCCGGCGGCAGAATGTTCGGTTTAACGGACGAGGAGATCATGGCGATTCGCGAAGGAAAATTCGATGGTTTTGGGGCGCCGGAACTGACTCTATTGCGGATGGCGGACGCGATGGCCGACACCCCGTCGAATGTTAGCGATGAGCTCTATGCAGAATTACGCCGACATTTTTCAGAAAAACAGCTCATTGAACTCGCTGCCAATGCAGCTCGGGAAAACTTTCGCGCGCGCTTCAACCGCGTGTTTAACGTGGAAAGCGATGGACTCTATCGAAAAGGGCTACAGTACAAACAGCACCGCGCCGCGTAACATACCTTTGGCGGAATTTCCCTTCGCCATTCGATCTCTATCTGTGGGGGATGCTCGCCGTCCCCTGCCCCGGCCCCGGAGGGACAAGATAGCTTTGCATTCCGTACGTCGCCGCTTTAGGGCTCGACTCCCCAGATCCCCCTCCCCTCCCGGGCCGTTCGAATGCAGAGTCCCAGATTAGCGCAGTGCAACGGGGCAAGGCGCCCCAGCCGCAGGTTGGGGGCACAGCATCAAGAAGGATAAATTGTCACAATGCGAGGGCTTGGCATAGAATAGAGGGTAGTCGGGGGAACAAAATGGATAACACCGGTTGCGCGAGTTCGTCCAACGAGTCTCTCGCACGCAGGCTGGCATTATGAAGGTTTACGATGCCATCGTCGTCGGGTCCGGCGCCAGCGGCGGCTGGCTGGCTAAAGAACTGACTGAGCATGGCCTGGCCGTCCTCATGCTCGAAGCCGGCCCTCCTCGCATCCCGACGCGCGACTTCACGGAACACGTCTGGCCCTACCAATTGAAGTTCCGGGGCTTTGGAGACCCAAAGGCGCTGCTCACGAATCAGCCCGTGCAGCGGTTGTGCTACTCCTGCGATGAGTACAGCCACCAGTTTTTTGTTAACGACCACGAGAATCCCTACACCACGCCCCCGGACAAGCCTTTTATGTGGATTCGGGGCCGACAAATCGGTGGGAAGACCTTCTGCTGGGGGCGCGAGAGCTATCGCTACAGCGACTACGAATTCAAGGCCGCCAGCCGCGACGGCTACGAAGAGGACTGGCCGTTCGACTACCGGGAACTGGCTCCTTACTACGACAAAGTCGAGAGCTTCATTGGCGTGAGCGGGTCGCTTGAAGGCCTCGAACAATTCCCCGACGGCAAGTACCTGCCACCCATGCGACTCTCTTGCGGCGGAGAGATGACCAAGAAAGTACTGGGCGAGAAATTCGGCTGGAAAGTGATGCCCGACCGGGTGGCCAACCTGACAGTGCCTCATAACGGCCGCCCCGCCTGCCATTACTGCGACGAATGCCAGCGCGGCTGCCACACCGCTTCTTACTTCAACAGCCCTGCGGTTACGCTTCCGGCCGCTTGGCGCACTGGGCGGTTGACGCTGGTGAGCGACGCCGTGGTGAGCCACCTGGTGATGAACAAAGACGAAGCCCGGGCGGACGGGGTCCACTACATCGAACGCACGGGGGGCGCTCACCGCGAGGCCAACGCCAAGGTTGTGGTGCTGGCGGCATCAGCGCTCGAATCCACCAGGATTCTACTCAACTCTAAAACCCGCCGGTTTCCCAAGGGAGTGGGAAACTCGCAAGGGATGTTGGGACACTACTTAATGGATCACTTTACTCTGGAAGACGCCGGCGGGATCATCCCTTCCCTCCGGTCTTCCCAGCGCGATCCCGTGGGGACACCCTGCGGATTTCTGATCGCCAAATATACCAACGTGGGTAACAATCACAACAAGAACTTCCTGCGCGGTTATCGCTTCGATGGCGATGGCAGCCAGGAACTGTATGGGCATGCGTTTTCCCTTCCCGGCTTTGGCGTGGACTGGCGAAAACGGGTGCGCGAGGACATTCCTTACTACTTCGGCATCACGGCGCAAGGCGAATGCTTGCCGGACTACAACAACTTCGTCGAGCTTGACCCGCAAGTTAAGGACGCCTGGGGCATCCCCGCGCTCCGCATTCACGCGAGCTACGGCGAGAATGAAAACGCCATGGCGAAAGCCATGCGCCGGGACGTCCTGGAAATCCTCCAGGCCATGAAGCTCGAAAGCATGCGGCCCCCGCGCGAGAACCTGAGTGTTTTTGGCAAGAACATCCACGAGTGTGGTACGGCGCGTATGGGCCTCGACCCCAAGAAAAGTGTGCTTGACGGCTCCAATCGCGTGCACGACGCGAAGAATGTGCTGGTCACAGACGGCGCGTGCTTCGTCACGCAAGGCCCCTACGAGCCGACGTTAACTATCATGGCAGTTTCTGTGCGCGCGGCGGAACACCTTGTGGAGGAATTAAGAAAAGGCAATCTCGGGTAGCCGGACCCAAAACCGAGGGTCCACCGTAGGGGGACGGCTTGCCGTCCCCTCATAGTTCTGCCGCAATCGCCGTGGGTAGGGCAAGCCCTACCCCTACACCGCCTATATGAACAACGATCCGAGTCAAAAGGAAGGATCTCTAGCCAATCCGGACATTTCCCGTCGCGAGTGGCTCATGCGCCTTGGCGGAACCGCTGTCCTTATGGGCTTCCAGGGCGCGCCCGCAGCGTGCACGAATGGGCCCGCGAGCGCAGCAACGGATCGGCTTCCGCCTGGGCTCTATGACCCCTCGCAAGACCACATGACGCACGTTCTCGAAAGCGACCGCCGTTTCTTTCCCGTACCGGCCGGGAGCGAAACCGATTTCCTGCGGCCTCCGAGCGGCCCTTTTCAACCACAGTATTTTTCACCGCCTGATTTCGCGGTGGTAAAGCGCCTTGTCGCGCTGGTTTTGGGCGAACAGGATGCGAGCAGCGAACTGGCGGGCACCATAGTGGAGATTTCCGAATGGATCGATCTGGAAGTTTACAGTTCGGCAGCCGTTCGGAAGGCGGCGCTCAAGCTGTCGCCCGAGCATCGCACCCTGGCCATCGCTTACTACGGTGAACAGGAAGTGACGGCACTCGAGACCCACGACTCTCAAGAGATCTGGAAAGAAGGGCTGGAGTGGATTTCGAGGGAGTCAACCCGGCGTTGGGGCGAGGCGTTCCTCGAAGCTCCTCCGGCCTCGCAGGCCGAGGTTTTGAAGTCATTGAGCGATCGCGCGGGAGAGGATGACGCGGGGACACGGCTTTTTGTCCTCTTGAAGAGCCAGGTCGCCCGTGGATTCTACACCTCGCAGCGCGGGCTTAAAGAGCTTGATTACAAAGGGAATGCATTTTACGCCGAGCGCCCGGCGTGCTCCAGGAAGTGACGAGGATAAAACGCGTAGGGGTAGGGCTTGCCCTACCCGGCGCATCAGGGGACGGCAAGCCGTCCCCCTACAAGCTTGCCATGTTCCCGCCAGAGCCCAATCAGAAGATTAGCTTGACGCCAAGCTGGATAATCCGGGGCGCGTTGGCGCTGCGGACGTATCCGAAGTTCGCCGGGTCGTGGAAGTCCGAGTAGTTCAGGAGAAACTGCGCGTGGTTGAAAGCGTTGAAAAACTCGCCCCGGAATTCCAGACTGGTGCCTTCCGTGAGGCGCGTGTCCTTCTCGACGGCCATGTCCCAGTTGTTGATGCCGGGGCCGTGGAAGAATCGCCGACTGGCGGTCCCGAGCACGCCCAGGGTTTCCTGGCTGAACATGCTGGTGTCGAAATACGAGAGGGTGGAGGTCTGGGCGCGAGGATCGTGGAAAGTCAGCTTCCCACCGGAGAAGTTCGGTGTGTCGATCGGTAACTGGCTGGGCCCCGACCCATTCGTCCCCAAGAGAGAGCGGTCATCGGTTTCGAGGAGGGTGACCGGTATGCCCGTGGAGAAACGTGTGATGCCGCTCAAACGCCAGCCTTGGGTCAGGCGCCTGGGCCCTCCGAGCTTGTCAAACGGGAGTTCATAGTTATAGCTGACGACAAAGTTGTTCGGTACGTCAAAAGCCGAGAGCGATCTTACATTGTGGTCCAGGGGATTGACCGACTCTCCATAACCCGAGGCGTTCGACAAGGACTTGCTGAAGGTGTAGCCCGCCAGGAACTCCAGCCGTCCGGTCACGTGGCGCACATTGGCTTGAAAAGAGTTGTAGGCGGAATTCCCCAGCGTCGCGAACCAGGCATTGCTCTGAATCAGCGGCCCGAAGGTCGGCCGCGCAGTCGGAATGACCGTGCCGTTGGCTGCGGTAAAGGGTCCGTTCTCGCTATTGGGCCCGCAGGTTTGGGAGCCTGGGGCCACCTCGCTCGGCGTACTCAAGCTAAGGCACAAGGCCTGGTCTGCGGGATTCGATTCCAGTGAAGTCAGCAATTTGTGACCCTGGCTGCCCACGTAGGCCAACGAGACGAGGGTGGTCGCGTTCAACTGCCGCTCGACGGAAAACTCGTATTCCTCGGCATAGGGCAGATCGTTCTTGTAGAAGAAACCCGGTGAACTGCTGATGGGCGTGTACTGCGACCAATCGATACTGTTGTCCGGGTGCTCGGGGGAGGCATTGAAGGGCGGGGGCGAACTGGGAAATTTCTGGCCATTGGAGTGCCCCGTGCCCCGGTCAACGTAAGGCGTGACGAACTCCGGCGGATTGGGGCTTCCGTAGTAATATCCGAAGGGGGCGTCGCCAATGGCGTTGTAATTGGTGGCGCCTTCGAACGTGGTGAAAAACCGGCCGAATCCCGCTCGAATGCTAGTCTTGCCGGGTCCGCCGGTCAGTTTTTCCAGGAACCCGCTGTCGATGCTCGGCGAGTAGGCGAGACCCAGCCGGGGTGAAAAGTTGCCGTACCGGACCGGGCCCAAGCCGCGCGGAATTCCGGGATCGCCCGGAAAGACCCAGCCGGTGGGAGAACCCGGATAGATCTGTGATTGCAAACCGGGCACGAGCGTTTGGATCTCATTGTGCAGTTCATGCCAGGGCGTATCGACATCCCAACGCAGGCCATAATTGAGGGTAAGGTTCGGGCGCGCCCGCCAACTGTCCTGGACATAGAGGCCCGCGTAGCGGTTACGCCCGTAGTCAGGAAAGCCCTGTCCTTGCTGGAACGCGACAGGAGCGCCAATCAGGTAGTCGGCGAAATCGATTCCGGTCTCCGACCCGTCGAAAGTGTAGGCGCCGTTGGATCCCCAGTTGTATTGGGTCTGTTGATTGAACCGCACCATGCCGCCGAGTTTGATGGTGTGCGTACCGACCACCTTGCTGAAGTTGTCGAGCCCCTGGTAGGTGCCCTCGACAATCCCGCCCACACCTCCGCCGCTACCCACGCTGAAGTCATGGAAGCCCAACTGAGGCACGGTGGCCCACGCCGACTGCACGGGATAAGGACCGAGCGTGGTGGGAGGGACCGGGAAACCCAGTGAGGCGAGGAAATTCAGGCCATGAGGTTCGCCCCCGGTGGGGTGGTTGAAGATGTTGAGGCGCGTATAGGCAACGCGCGCTTCGTTCACCGCGCTCGAGCCGAAAGACCTGGTCACAGCGAGATTGAACACATCCGACCCCACCGTGCTCCCACCACCGAACAGAGGCGCCGTCGGGTTTAGAGACTTCGAGTAGTATTTGTCATAGTAGTAGTAGCCCGACACCATTCCGATGCCCGTCGAGGCGTCCAGACGCCCGCTGCCCTTGTCGTCCCGGAGCCGGTTGGCCGAGCCCGAACTTACGAAATAGGGGCCGCTGTTAGGTTGGGGAATGTACTGAAGAATGTTCTTGGACACCGCGTTGATAGCCGCGGAGGGTATTTGCGCATTGGGAAAGACACACGCCGCCGAAGAGGTGCATCCGGGTGTGTAGTAGGGCTCTTCTTGAGTGACGGCGTAACCCAGCAGGCTCGAGAGGTTCGCCGCCCAGGCCGGACCCTGCACGGTTCCGGTCAATTGACTTTCGAGCGTAGGATCCGAGAAGTCGCCCTGGCGCTCCGCCGCCGAAGGAACCAGCACCTGGCCGGAGCTTTGTCCCAACACCTTGCGGTTTCCCTGATAGTCGGCGAAGAAAAAGAGTCGGTTGCGCTTGATGGGGCCGCCCAGCGTGCCGCCAAACTGGTTCTGCTGGTAGGGGCCCCGATTCACATCGTAGAAGTTGCGAGCTTGGAAGTCCGTGTTGCGCGCAAACTCAAACAAGTCTCCGTGGAACCGATCGCTCCCGGACTTGGTGATCACGTTAATCTGGCCGCCGGCATAGGCGCCGTACTCGGCGTCAAAGTTGTTCGTCAGAATGCGGAACTCCGCGATCGAATCGAGGTTGGGAATGATGGCCGTGCCGGAGAATCCCGATTCCTGCACCGTGGCGCCGTCCAGAAGGAAGCCGTTTGCGGATTCCCGCATGCCGTTGACAGAGAGGTTGCCGGCATTAAGGTCGCCCGAGATGGGAGCAATGCCAAATCCCGTGGCGGTGAACTCTCCGCCCTGGCCCCCCGCCATCCCCGAGCTGACAGGTACCACGCCGGGTTGCAGGGCGAGCAGATCCGTGTACCCGCGCGTCAACAGCGGCACCGAGGTGATCTTGTTGCTGCCAATCACCTCTCCCATCTGCGTGCTCGTCGTGTCCACATGTACGGCCGTGCTGCCGACAGTGATACTCTGCACCACTGCACCCACCTGCACCATGGCATCGACCGTCAAGGCCGCGTTGACCGTCAGCACCAGGCCTGTCTCCCGATACCCCTGGAACCCCTCCTTACTGACACCCACGTCGTAGGTTCCGATCGGCAGGGCCTGGAACGAGTAGAATCCGTGCGTGTCGGTCGAGAGCTTCCACTGGACGCCCGTCTCTACGTTGATAGCCACGACCTGAGCGTCCGGGATCACGGCGCCGCTGATGTCGCGCACGACGCCGGAAATGCTCCCTGTGACGCTTCCCCACAACAGTTGTTGGCCCACGAGGAACGCCATAGCCATCGTGAGAAGGGTTGTTCGCAGAGTCCCCAATAATGAATAGCCAGCAGGGAACGACCTCGGGGTCTCTCTCGCGCCAAGCGTGCATGGATTCATCTGGCCCTCCTTCTTTGTGCGTTTATTGGGTGGAAGCATCTCACCCGTTTGTTGCTTGCAGATTACCCGCCCGTTAAACTCTGCGGAATGACAACTAATTTCTTGATCGCCGCCGCTTTAGTTGCAAGAGAGAATACTCCGCCGACTGAACGACCGCGGCGTCATGCGGTCGACATTGGGCGCCTCTTTCCCGCAGGGTTACCCTCCCCTCGTGGGGCGTTCGATCACGCCCAAAACTCACAGTAAGGGTTATTCTCCATTTGTCGAATGGTTAAGCTAGATTTACCGCTGGCGCAAATGAATGTCAAGGATTATTTGGACAAATTGTCATTTGTCTCGGGGCTCCAAGCGGGGAGGCTCCAACCAGCCTTGACCCTTGTCAAACTGCCCGCCAATCCCAGGATTCATTCGTTCGGCCCAAATCTTCGCGCCAAACTCGGATTTCACAAGAGAGGGCGAAGTCGAAGAACGATATGAAGGCGGAGATCTCCACGCAGGACGCCGAGGGAGTAGCGGGAGTTCGGCCGGCACAGCATCCCTCGGACTTCGGTGAGCGTCATTTCCTTGGTGCGGCGACCATCGATTGAGTCGATGACGTCGCCTCCTTCGATACCTGCCTCCAGGGCCGACGATTGGGGCACAATCCGATTTACGACATAGGTTTGAAAGGCAGGCCCCTCAGCCCGAAGCCTTAGTCCGCTCTGATCGTATTCGGCAGGCTCGGCGTAGCGAGTGTTTGGCGTTAACCAAATGCGCTTGCCAAGGTTGTCAAACACGACCTTGAAGCGTTCAAGAAACTCGGCCCCGATCAGTCCTGCATAGTCTTTTGCGGCCATAAGTCCTTCGGTATCCTGCGCAAACGTGATCGGCGGTTTCGCGATTGAGTAAGTCCCGATGCTGAACCGATCGGCCCGGCCGTCTTGGGAGTGTGTGGTTCCATCGGCGCTGGTCCCGGGCTCGTTCAGGAGTTTCATCGCCGGAGAAGGAAGATGGTGTGCTTCGCTGAATGGCTTGTAGAGGTCTGCGAAGGCATTCGCGCCGCCGTCGATCAAAAAATTGGCCGTGATCGGTTCAAGGCCTGGCAAGGCGACGGTCGCGTCAATGAATTGAAACCCATGCTGATCAATGCGGACCGGAAAGGCCTGCTCGTTGCCGGAGGGATGGTAATTCCTGGGTGAATAGATGGCACAGGTCCGATGTTCATAGTCGATAGCGACAACAAACTCGTCGAACAAACGTGATCCTAGGATGCCATCGACTTCGTGTCCGACGGCAGGCTCCAGAGACTTGAGATCGATCACCACGAGGTTGCGGTGTGTCAATTCCAGTCCTGGAAGGCTGATCCGAACGTCTCGGGCGACGCCTGCTTCAATTACCTTCCCTGTGTCGCCCCGAGTCACCGCGTTGCCACCGCTCTCGAGCGAGATCTCGCGGGCAAAACTCCGGTCGGCGAGAAAACCCTGCGTGGCATTGTCAAGAATGAACCATCCGGGGTGGTTATTCACCTTGGCGCGCACAAAGACGAGACCATTGGCGATCAACTCGACCGGAATGTTCAAGGCGGCGCTACCGGACGAAAACCGGTACGAAGGCGCCGCAGGCGAGGGAGCTTGGCCAGCCACCAGCGTGGTCATCAAAACCATCGCCGCGGCGCAAGATGCATAATCCATGGCAAATCGTATGGGTCGCATAGCGTCCCCCATCGGAGCGTATGCATACGCGTTGACTGGGATTCAGATTCGGCGTGATTTCAAAATGTGCCGCTACCCGCCCGCCGCCTTGCGGTAGCGGAGCATGTGCTCCTGTAACTCGTGATCCTGCGGGTCGAGTTGCAAGGCCAGAACTTGGATCCTCACCGCTTCCTGGTAGCTTCCGCTGGCGAAATTGGCTTCCGCCAGCGTATCGATGAAGCCGGCTTCTTTCCATTGTGTCAATTCCACTGCCTGGCGGGCGTGCTCGAGGGCGGCGTGCGGATCGCGCCATTTGGGGTCATCGGAGGTGGCGTAAAGCCATGCCAGGTTATTGTGCGAATCGGCGTTTCGGGGCTCGATCTGCAAGGCTTGTTTATAATGCTGCACGGCTTCCCCAAAAAGCTTCTGCTCGGCATAGAGGTCAGCCAGCAGGCGCTGGCCATCCGCCGTGGTGGGGTTCCTGCCCAGAGCGGTTTCGAAGGCCCGCTGCGCGTTCCCGAGGTCGCCCTTCATGCGATAGGCCACACCCAGCGCCAGTTGCGCTTCCGGCGCGCCCGGACTAAGCCGCACCGCCTCGCTGTATTCCTGGATAGCTTTGTCAAACTGTTGCTCGCGGAGATAGACCGCGCCGATCAGCATGTGGGGGCGCTCGTCATGCGGCGACCGCCGGGCAGCGTCCTGAAATCGTTCCAGGGCCTGGGCGTCCTGGTGAGCGAGCCGGAGCCGCACGCCTTGCTGGAGCAAGCGCGTGACGTCGCGCGCGCTGGCGTAATGCTGCGCCGTCGAGACCATAGCCAGTCCCACCACCAGCACCGGTAAAACGATGATCGCTTGTGAAGGCCGTTCTTCCCCGAACTGTAGCGCCAAGCCGTGCTTGGGCGGCGGAATAAAGGCCGCTAACACACCGCCCGTCAGCAACCCTCCCACGTGTCCCCATTGGTCGATTCCTTTCTCAGTAAAGCTAAGGAACAGCATGAGCACAACGAAGGGGACGATTCCCGCGCCGAAAGCGCGGCCCCAACGCGGCGGGATGATGTCTCGGTGCATGAAACCGGCGACCAGCATGGCGCCGGCGATTCCGAAGATCGCCCCCGACGCGCCCGCGGCGACGTTCAGCGAGCGGCTCATCGACAGCGCCGAACTGCCCACCCCGGCGGCGACGTATAGAAAAGAAAAACGGCCCGCGCCGTAGACGCGCTCCAGAATCGGCCCCAGGATGAATAGCGCATAACTATTGCCGAGGAGGTGCAGCCAACCGACGTGAAGAAACATCGGCATCACCAGCCGCCAATATTCTCCACGGCGGAAGTAGGGACTGAACGACGCACCGAAATCCAAAAGCACGTTGGTGTTCGTCGAGCCGCCCGCGTAGGTCAGCAGGAGGAAAACCACGACATTGATGCCAATGATCGCCAGCGTGACCACAGGCCAGTACCGCCGTCGGACCGGCACAAAGGAAGGCCGGTAATCGGAAATCGGCATGGGAAGGCTAGACATAAGAGACGGCGTAAGCTCATATTATAGCACCCGAACCGCTCAGCGCCGGAGGGCCGACGGGCACCCAGAAGCCAAGAAGACGCGCGCAGCGCCTTGCAGTGCGGCGGCTCGACGCCGCATTCGCATCGTGCTGACCTAGGTTCTTGTTGAGAAGGACTTAATGTGGCAAGACCGTCGGCTAGTGTAACTCCGCCCCCCGCGGTAATCCCAAGGCGGCAGCTTCGCTGCCGCACTCCAAGGTGCCTTCGGCACACAGATTTTGAGAGGGCCGCCCCGGCAGTCTCAATTCAGCGGGTACTTCCCGCACGCGCGCAAAGTCTCGTACATCGCCAACACATTAGCCACGGGCACGCGGGCCTGAACGTTGTGAATAGTATTGAAAACGAAGCCCCCGCCGGGGCCAAACGCTTTCAAGCGATCGCAAACTTCCTTGCGAACCTCATCGGGAGTTCCGAAAGGCAAGGTGCGCTGAGTATCCACGCCGCCTCCCCAAAAAGTGAGGCGCGCTCCGAATTCCTGCTTCAATCCGCAAGGAGCCATGCCCGCGGCCGAACATTGCACGGGATTGATGATGTCGAATCCGGCTTCGACGAAGTCCGGCAGCAGCGCCCTGACCGACCCGCAGGAGTGAATGAAGGACTTCCACGTCGTGTGTTGGTGAATCCAGTTGTTGACCTGGGTATGAAAAGGTTTGTACAGGTCGCGGTAAGCCTTGGGGGAAATGAAAGGACCGTGCTGGGAGCCGAAATCGGTTCCGGTCACGAACGCCGCTACGGCTTTGCTGCCGACAACCTGGTGTATCCTCTCCAGATTCGAGAGACCGATCTCGCACTGGCGCTCGAAGATCTTGAACACATAATCGCGACGCAACGCCGTGCTCACGTACCACTCTTCAACGTCTCGGATTCCCTTCGGGTGCTTCATCCAGGGGCCCGGAACCAGAGCGATATCCCCGAACGCCGTGCCCCCGAAGTTCGCTAGAATTGCCTTATCCGTTTGGGTGTAGAGCCTTTCCGCTTCAACCTTGAGGTATTCCAGATCCGCATCGGAGATCGGGCCGAACTCCTCGAGGTTGTCTTCCACATTCAGGTTTGCATCGTCGATGGGCTCCTGCCGGGGGACGCTGTCGAAATAGAACCCGCCCTTGGGCAGTCGCCCGCTGGGCGGAACAGACTTGTCCCCTTCCGGGTACATCAGGATATCGCCGTTCGAGTCAGGCTCGGTATTGAAACCCTCGGGAACCAGGACCGGCGTGCCCGCAAAAGTCGTCCACGGTTTCCAGCCTTCGTTCCTGAATCCGAACATGTTGGCGAGCTTGCCCAAGCCCACCACATCCACTCCCAACGCCTCTCCCAAGTCCGAACCGATCTCTCCCAGCATCTGGTAAGGCTCAACCACCTTCACCGGCGTGCCCGGCTGATCCAGTCCCAAGGCTTGGCGCAGGGCATAGACCGTGTCCACTTGCATCCCGGTCACAGCGCTCGCGCCCAGATCCAGTGGAATGCGGTCGGCTTCCCTGTGCTGAAGAGCCAGGCTTACGCGTTCTCTCGAAGTCATCACAGTCTTACTCCCATCCAAAAATAAGGGTCATGTAAACTTGAGTCCGCCACGATCGGCGGCGTGCGAAAGACCGTCGGGTTACTTGCCCCGGGTCGTAGTACAGGCACTCTTGCCTGTACTCGTGGCGCAGGGAGTGGACCGTGAGCACAGGCAAGAGCGCCTGTGCTACCCGAAGGACCGGCTCCGCACCACAGCGCGAGGGAAAGTGTCAGGCACTTGCCGGCGCCAGCTTACGAGCCAACTCGACCGCACCAGGAGCATCCTTGCCATAACCGTCGGCCCCGATCGAATGCGCCCAAGCATCGGTAAGTGGAGCTCCACCCACCAGGACTTTCACTTGGTCCCGGAGGCCGGCCGCGACCAGGGCTTCAATGATCGCTTTCATGTTGACCATGGTCGTGGTGAGGAGAGCCGACATGGCCACGAAATTGGCCCCGTGCTGCTTTACGGCCTCCACCACCTTGTCCGGGGGAACGTCCACTCCCAGGTCCACGATCCGGAAGCCCGCGCTTTCCAGCATCATTGCAACAATGTTCTTGCCGATATCATGTAAGTCGCCTTTCACCGTCCCGATGACCACAGTGCCCGCGGGCTTCATGGCTTCCTCACCCTGCAGCAGCGGCCTGAGGATGTCCGTAGCACCTCTTGCCGCCCGCGCGGCGATCAGCACTTCCGGGATGAAGAATTCACAGTCCCTCATGCGACGCCCAACCTCATCCATGGCCGGTATGATTGCGTTCGGGAAGAATTCATGGGGCTTAATCCCTTCCTTCAACCCTCGGTCTGTCAGTTCCTTAGCGACGGGAGCCTTGCCGTCAATGATCGCTTGCTGCAGCTCCGCAAAAATGCTCATTTCCATCTCCTTATTTGGTCAGTGTCTGTCCCATACTTTCTTTACTTAACTCGTAGCGCTGGCTTTTAGGTCGGCACTTGCCGGTCTGAAGGTCGGCGCCACCCAAACCTTCACGCCGTTGCTTGCGGACCCGCTTTCCCGAGGTCCGAGCTGCCGGGCGGAAACGCCAGTTCCTCGACAAATACGTCCTGAAAACACGGATCGGCATTCAGGGCCACGTGCTCGATTTGGCGGCGAAGGCCTGAGTACGAACCGCCCTCAGAATCGTGGCTAAAGAGGGCAAGCTTCGCCCCCAGGAGCGCTGTATTCCCCGCCGCTTCCACTCGGTCGGGCGGAAAGTCGATCAGGCCGATGCGCTGTGCGCTGGCGCGATCGATGTAATTGCCAAAAGCCCCAGCCAAATAAAGGCGGCTGAGGTGCTTTGCGCCTTTCCTCTGCATCAGCAGCTTTATGCCCGCAGCGACGGCTGCTTTGGCAAGCTGAAGTTCGCGAATGTCATTTTGCGTGAGGGCGACAGGCTCAGCCAGCATCCAACTGGTTTCGCCGTTCGTGAAGCGCCCGGAAGCTCCAATCACTCCGAGCTCCAGACCCGCCGCCACCGCATCCACCAACCCGCTTCCGCACAAGCCACGGGGAGTCACGTCCCCGATGACCCGGCAGTGCAACTGTCCACTCCCCTCCTCTTTGAGGAGGGGATCAAGGGGTGGTGAGAGCGTCACCTGGGATATCGCCCCTGTCGAGGCGCGCATACCCATCGAAATCTTCGCGCCTTCAAACGCCGGACCGGCTGCCGTGGAGGCGCAAAGCAATCCTGCTTTGTTCCCAATCACGATCTCACCGTTAGTTCCCAAGTCCACCAGCCCCACCAGGTCCTCGTGCTCGGACAGCTTCGTGGCCAGAATTCCGGCCAGCACGTCGCTCCCCACAAACCCGCCCAGGCAGGGCAAAAAACGCACTTCGGGATCTCCAGCAAGCTTCCATCCCAACTCGCTGGAGCGGAATCTCTTGAGCCCCCCTTCCGCCGGCTCAAAAGGATAATGCGCGAGCGGCTCGGCTACGATCCCGCAGAAGAAGTGGTGCATGACCGTATTGCCCACCACCACGATATCGACGATTTCGGAGGCGAGCCTTCTCGCCGAAAAGAGCAGTTGCTCAATCAGCGCGCCAATCTGCCGCCGGATCAAATCCTCGAGTTGGCGTTGTCCATCCTCGAGCACGGCGAAGTGCAGCCGGCTCATCACGTCGGCGCCAAAACGCGCCTGGGCGTTGAGAGCCGTGCTTACCGCCAGCACTTTTCCCGTGGCCAAGTCGAGCAACTGGGCGACTAGTGTCGTCGTGCCCAGATCCACCGCCACTCCTAGCCCTGGGCGAGGCTGGAAGTTGAAGGGTGTATCATCGACGAGTATGGCTGCGTCCCATTGCCGCAGCTCGATCTCCAGATCACCTTCAACTACGCACTGGCAGGCAAGGCGCCACCCCGCCGCGATCTCCTCGGGCGATAGCCGCTCCCGCTGCGCGCCGTTGACTTCCGCCTCCCCTTTCAGAACCTGAATGCGGCAACCCCTGCACCTGCCCTGCCCGCCACAGGGGAATTCAACTCCCTGTTCGAACAGCAGGTCCCGCAACGGGGTCCCTGCGCGCGCCGCAAGTTCGACCCGCGTGGGCCAAAGAATAATCCGATGGGATGGGTTTGCAGTCAAGAGCTTTCTATTACCTTCCACTTAGCAGGGGCGACCCTTCCGGGCGTTGTTGTAGGGGCGGCCCTTGTGGCCCCATCCGCCGGTTGGCGGATTGCCCCTACGTCGCTGGCGCGTGCTCCCGCGCATAACGTATCATGGCCAGCAGGTTGGCTGGCGGAGTCCCCCGCGGAACTTCACAACCCGGCCCAACAATATACCGGTCTCCAGCCTGCTGATGACACTGCCCGACCGCTGCATAAACGGATTCGGGCGTTCCTTCTTTGAGAACTCGGACGGGATCGAGATTGCCCAGGAGGACCTGCTGCGGTCCCATTTTTTCCCGTCCCTCGGACACCGGAGAAAGCCAGTCCAGGTCAACCACGGAACATCGCAGCTTTCCCATCTCCTCGAGGATCTTGCGCGTGTTCCCGCAGATGTGCAACCGAGTCTTAATCCCCTCTGCATGCAGTGTGCCGATCAGCCTCTGTTCGTAAGGCCAAACAAACTCGTTGTAAAACTTCGGTCCCACCAGGGAAGCTGCGGCGTCTCCGACGCCTATGAGATCCGCTCCCATGGCGACTTGAAATCGCGCGAAGCGTAATTCGAGCTCGACAATAAGCTCGAACAGATCGCGCACGAAAGCCGGATCATCGTAAAAGTCCAGCATCAAGGTGTTAATCCCGCGCAGATCGGCGCCTTCCGCGCAGGGACCCTCGATCCAGCCCTCAACTACTTTATCATTGCCGACTCGCTCCTTCATCAGCTTCACGGCCAGTGCCCGGTTGCGGGTCCGCTCCGCCTGCTCGGGATCGGGTACCCGGAGGCCGGCGAGCGTGGCCTTGTCCTTCAGCAGAGCGTTTTCCTCATCCACCGCGGGAGGTTGATCGGGGAAAAACTTCAGCGCCGCGCCCAGGGCCGAAGCCTCACACCCGGGATCTGAAATCACGCTGACGTAATCAAAATCGAATCGCTCCGCCACCGCGACTTGAGCGTCGGCCAGGACGCGATAATTCGTGGCATAGTCGTAGTATTTCGCCCCAATCTGGTCCGCGGCGAACATCATGGTAATGGGCATGGCAGGAAGAGTATCCACCGGCCGGCCTTCCAGCATAGCAAGCACGCGCTCTCGACCGTTCATAAATGCCTTCGTAGGAGCGGCCGTGGTGGCCGCCCTGGGGCAACCATCCGCCGGTTGGCGGATTGCCCCTACGTCTTAATGGTGATCAACCCTCCGCCGTAATCCGCCGCCACCTGTTTTCCCGGCGCCACCACCAGAAATTCCTTTTCGTCCCAGACTCCATCCACCAATCTCTGAAACATCCCGAGGTCTCCGCTGAGTTTCTCAAATTCCCATCCGCGCTGGGCGGCCTCATCGCGAGCCTGGCGCTCGAACTCCGCATCCGGTCCCATCCCCATCGAAATGTAAGTGAATTGGTGGTAGTTCTTTCTCAGGTCGCCCAGTTCGCTCCAGAGATACTTGGCGTTGTCTTCCCCGTACCGCTCCACAAGGTCCTCGTAACTCTGCCCGACGCCCAGCACCTTTCCAACTGAAAGCTGGCTGAGTTCCCCGTCCGCCTTGCCGCGTTCCATCCAACCGGTAGTCTCGAAGTAGACTCCTGGGTGGCTATTGAAATATTCCAGATAACGCTCGGAGCTCCCGAGGAAGAGCGTGATGCAATCGTGGGCGCGAGGAATGACCAGTGGGTACTTGCCCGCCGTCAATCCCACCACCCCGTTGTTGCAGAGGCCATAGCCCATCAGCACAGCCTCGTAGCGCGGGTCGTCCACGCGGTCGAGCGTAGCCTGGAGCCGTGTGCGCATTCCCTCTACGCCGATGTCGTGTAGTCCTTTGGGAAGAAATTCGACGTCCACCGTGTTCGGAGAACCCGCCATCACCGAGCAGAATTCCCGGTAAAAGATTTCACAGGCGATCAGCTTCAGCCGCATAAATCCCGCACTCTCACTGTCATTCCGCGCGACCCTCAAAAAGTAATTGCTTTTGGTACCGGTAGTCGGTTTATGATACGGTGGTCTGCGCCAAGACAAGCAAGATACCACGCTTGGGTTCTGATTGCAGCAATCTTCGGGCCAGGATATTGGGTCAGTTTGAACTAACGCCAAGCTGAGACACAATATCAGAACCTTATGAACCATACTGACTCACCGCCGGATTTTACCGGTGTGTGGGAGCTGAATCTCGAGCGAAGCATCCTGCGTGGGTCAACTCCGAAGCGCATCGTAATGCAGATCGATCATCGGGAACCGCGGCTGGTTCAGCAAATTCACTTCACTAGCGCGGACGGCGTGGAAAGGCGGATGACTTTCGCTTACGAAACCGGCGCTGAAACAACGAACTCCCTGGGCGGGGCCCCGGCTCGGACGTTGGCGCGGTGGGAGGGAGAGGAACTGGTGATTGAATCCTGGATGACGACGCCTTGCCGAGAGGTTCACTTTGAAGACCACTGGGCAGTTTCCGGCGACGGTCGAACGCTCACCATGGCGCATCGCAACGACGACCTAGCGGGGCAGATCGCGGTACTTGAGAAGCGCTCTCCGGCCGACGGGAGCGCTTCCTGATTGTTGGCTGCGACAATCTGTCCTCGCGAGCGTTCTTTATAAGCTCCATAAAATCAATTGCTGGCACGCATGAAGACTTCCGTGTATATTTTTCTGCCCGTGCGTATTCCGCATAAAAGGAATCCAAACCTATGAGCCTCAGTCAACTCGCTCGAAGCATTAAAGAGTCTGTGACTTTGAAACTGAACGAGACCGCGGCCCTGTTGCGCGAAAAGGGCGAACCGGTAATTCACCTCGGCGGCGGCGAGCCCAAGAGCAAGGCGCCCATCGACGCGGTCATCAACTGCACCTCCATGTTGCATACCGGTGAGATTCGTTATACTCCCCCGGACGGCATTCCGGCGCTTAAAAAGGCCATCGTTCGCTACACCGAGGAACGATACAAGAAAATCGTTACCGCGAATAATGTCATCGTTTCGGGCGGAGCCAAGCAGGCCATTATGGTTCTGCTCCACGCCATCCTCGATCCCAAGGACGAAGTGATTTTCCCCGCTCCCTATTGGGTGAGTTACCCGGAGATGGTGAAATTGGCGGGAGGCTGCCCGGTGGTGGTCACACCCGAAGACGGCAGTTTCCAGCCCACCCTGCGCGAGATCGCTGATACCGTTGGTTCTTATACCAAGGCGATTATTATTAACAGTCCTAATAATCCTTCGGGGGCGATGTTCTCAAAAGATTTCATTGCCGAAATCGTGGAGTTCTGCGAGAAAAAGAGCCTCTACCTGATCATGGACGACATCTACAATCGGCTGGTCTTCGAGGGCAAGAGCGCTCCGGTGTGCTACGACTACACGGACGCTTCCTTGGAGCAATCCAAGCTGGTCGTCATCAACGGCGTGTCGAAAATGTATGCCATGACCGGCTTTCGCATCGGCTGGGCTGTTGCCAACAAGGAACTTGTGGAAGCGATGGCCACCGTGCAGTCGCAGCAGACTTCCGGCCCCGCGGCCCCTTCGCAATGGGCTGCCGTGGGAGCCCTGAACGGCGTGCAATCTTCCGTTGAGAACCTGCGCATGACGCTCGAGAACAACCGCAATATAATGATCGACCGGCTGCGGGCTATCGACGGCGTGCAAGTGACCAAGCCGGACGGCACTTTCTATTGTTTCCCCGACTTCAGCGCTTATATGAAAGATTCGCAAAAGCTGGCGAATTTCCTCCTGGAGAAAGTCCGCGTGGTGACGGTTCCCGGCAAGGAATTCGGCTTCGAAGGCCATCTGCGGCTCAGCTACTGCGGCACGATCCGCGACATCACAGAAGGACTTGAGCGCATTCAGTGGGCGCTTGACCCAACCTCCGCAAACGAACTCTACCTTGGCGACCGCAAGCTGGTGAGGGACTGGTTATGAATATCTATCTCGACGTTCAATCTCCTGCAGTTCAGGAAGCCGGCAAGCTGGCCAGCGACTATGGCCTGCAAAATCACGGGTTCACGAACCTGCGCCGTGTCTATTGGAATCTTCCCACTCCCGCGCTCTACGAAGAAAGCGTGTTCCGGTCGGAAGGCCGGCTCTCCCACCTTGGCCCGCTGGTGGTCAGCACCGGCAAGCATACGGCGCGGGCGGCCGCGGATAAATTTGTGGTCCGCGAGCAGACCACCGAGGGCAAAGTCTGGTGGGGGCAATACAACCGCCCCGCCACGGGCGAGAACTTCAGCGGCCTGCTGGCGCGCTTGCAGGGCTACTTGCAGGGCCGGGACGTCTTCGTGCAGGACTGCTACGCCGGCGCCGATCCGGAATACAGCCTGCCCATCCGCATCATCACGCAGAAAGCCTGGCACAGCCTCTTCGCGCGCACCATGTTTCTGAAGATCCGTAACCAGGACCAGTTGAAGAAACACGTCCCGGAGTTCACGGTGATCGCCGTGCCCGGCTTTCTCGCCTCGCCTATGATCGACGGGACGCGTACCGAGACGTTTATCGTGCTCAATTTCCGCGAGCGCCTGGCGGTCATTGGCGGCACAAACTATGCGGGCGAGATTAAGAAGACCATCTTCACAGTCCTCAATTTCATGCTGCCGCTGGACGGCGTGCTCTCCATGCACTGCTCGGCGAATGTCGGCGCGGACGGCGACGTGGCAATCTTTTTCGGCTTGTCGGGCACCGGTAAGACCACCCTTTCCGCCGACCCCAAGCGCCACCTGATCGGCGACGACGAGCACGGATGGAGCGACAATGGCGTGTTCAATTTCGAAGATGGCTGCTACGCCAAAGTTATCCGCCTGTCGCCCGAGGCCGAACCGCAAATCTATGCCTGCACGCGTCGCTTCGGCACCATCCTCGAGAACGTCACTTTCGATCCTGTGTCCCGCCGCCTCGATTTGGATGACTACCGCGTCACCGAAAACACCCGTGCCGCTTACCCTCTTGAGTACATCGAGAACTATCTTCCTCAGAAGCGCGCCGGCCATCCCAAGAACGTCATCTTCCTCACCTGCGATGCCTCCGGCGTAATGCCGCCCATCGCCCGTCTTAACCCCGACCAGGCCATCTATCACTTCATCTCCGGCTACACCAGCAAGATTGCGGGCACTGAAATCGGCCTCGGCACCGAGCCCGAAATCACCTTCAGCACTTGCTTCGGCGGTCCCTTCATGGTCCACCACCCCTACGCCTACGCGGAGTTGCTGAAGAGAAAGGTCCTGAAGCACGGCGCGACGGTGTGGCTTGTGAATACCGGTTGGACCGGCGGATCCTTCGGCGTCGGCAAACGCATCAGCATCCACCACACCCGGGGTCTGCTCAACGCTGTCCTCAGCGGGAAGCTAGCCAAAGTCGAGTATAAGAAAGACCCCGTCTTCGGTTTTGAGGTCCCCACCAGTTGCGAAGGCGTGCCCGCCAACATCCTCGATCCGGCCGGCACTTGGCCCAGCCGCGACGAATATTTCAAGAAGTATGACGCCCTCGCCGCGCGATTCATCGAGAACTTCAAGCTGATGATGGCGGAAGCCCCCGAACACATCCTCGAGGCCGGCCCCAAACGCCTCAGCCTGGTTCCGGCGCATTAGAGCCGCCACACCCTCGTCCGAATCTCACCCTCTCCCCCTTGGGGGAGAGGGTGGTTCGCAGCCGGCGCTGTCATCAGTCCGTCAGCTGACGGAGCCGGGTGAGGGAGTTCACGCGTGAAAAGAACTGCAAACGGCTCATCGCATACCGCACCAGGCGCACACCTTCGTTCTCAAACTCGCAATCAAACTCGAGCCCGAGCTTCTTCATGATTCGAATCGAAGCCACGTTCTCCCGCATGGCAACGGAAGTGATTCGCTCCAGCCGTATCCGTTCAAATACATCCTGCAGCGCGGCAACAGCCGCTTCCGTCGCCAGCCCGTGACCCCAGTAGCGACGCGCCAGCCACCATCCGAGCTCCGGGTCCGGCGCGTCGCGCCAAAATCCCACACCACAAAAGCCGATCATCTCTCCACTAGCCTTGGAGACCAATTTCCACCGGCAGAAGCCTCGCTCCGAATAGAGCTTCACCTGACGTTCCACGAAGCTTCGGATCTGGTCGTCCGTCCAGGGCACGCCGCCCGTGATGTAGCGCATCACGTCAGGGTCCGTTGCGATGGGACGAAACGCTGTCCAGTCGGACGTTTGCCAGGTGTCAAGGATGAGCCGCTCGGTCTCAAGGATCATGCGTGTATTATGCATTGACAACGTGATATCTCGAAGTACTCTAATCAAGTTCCCGGTGGTGTTTGGCGCATGTTGACCTATCTCCTCGGCCCGTTCCTCTCGCTCTTGCCTGAATCCTGGCGCGCCAGGCTGCCTTCGGCGGAATCGATTCGCTGGCGGCCCGCGACCTTTATCTCCGGCGCCCTGGAGTCCCTTCTCTCGCTCTGCGTCTTGGTGGTTTGGTATTCGTATTCCGTTACCCATCACACCTCGATCCAGATTGAGCAGGCCCTGCGAGCCCATCCCAATGTTCACCCCAACGAAATGATGATGGGTTTGTTAGGTTACGTCTTTGTGGCTCTCAATCCGGTGACATGGATCATCTGCTGGTTCTGGTTCGAAGGCGTCATTCGCGCCCTGGGCGCCGCCTTCACGGACGAAGTCGTGGGAACCCTTCCCCTGTGGATCATCGACAAGTCCTATCGTTCTTTCCGTGAGAGGCAGCAGAAACGCCAGCGGCCTCCGCTGGTGCCGGATGAGGTGGCTCGGTTCAAGGACGGGCAGTTGGAGGTCGTCAAAGTCGCCTCCTGCCGGCCAAAGCCTACCTGGCAAGACCGGCCCACCATCCACTTCCAGGGCGAGTTTTTCAAAGTCGAGCGATCAATCGCCGGCGCGGGCCTACGGCCTTACGTCTACCATCTGCGGCGATTGCAACCGGGAGAAATTGTTCGCGCCCCGGAAAATTACGACCCAGGAGTAGATCCCGTCGAACCTCAGAAGGCCAGCGCGTTGCCGTCAATTTGCCGCGCACAAAAGAAGTAGTCCAGGCCTGCGCTTGATCAATGAGATCCAGCAGCGACAGGTTGTCCTAGCGCGCCGCGCAACTTCTTCTCCACCGTATCCACGAACGTCGCCACCACCAACCCCTCCTGCCGAAAGACCACATGCCCATTACGGTCGAAGATCATCAAGGTGGGAAGCGAGGTGACACCCAGGAGCCGGTCCAGTCCCTGCGCATACGCAACTGGAGTAGTCCAGCGCTCCTCCTTGACGAACTCCGGGACGTTCGCCTGGTTTTCGTCCACGTTCACGGCCAGGAACACGGCGGCGGGCTCCTTGTGGAACTTCTCGATGACGGTCTCGAGCAGCCTCCCCTCCAGGCGGCATGGCCCGCACCAGGTAGCCCAGAACTCCAGCACCAGAATCTTGCCGCGGTAATCGGCGAGCGCAAGCGGCGAGCCGTCGGTTCGCTTCAGCACATAAGCGAAGGGGTCTCGCAACTCGGCGTTGGGCTGCCCAGAGCCCTGGAATCGTGCCACGAGCGCGCGGCTAAGCTCGTCGTAGCGGGTCAGGACCAAGTCACCCAGGCCTTTCTCGGATCCGTGCAGCACCAGATAACAACTGCCCAACTTGCGGCGTACTTCCTGCCGCTGCGCCGGATCGAGGGCCGGACCGGGAAACGCGAACGCCGTGGTGTATTCATCCACGGCGCGGTCGAGTTCGTTCTTCTTCACGGCCAGATCGCCCAATCGTTCGGCAACCTGTTGCGAAGGGTAGACGGCGTAACTCTTCTCGCAATCCGCCCAGGCCTTGTCCAATTCTCCAGCTTCGGCGTAGAGCTTTCCCCGCACCAGCCTGGCCTGCGCCAGCAGCATGGCGAACGAGTCGGCGCCCTTCTCGGTCCCCGAAGCAGAACGGCCTGGCTCCCGGTATTTCGCTTCTGCTTTTTCGACAAGCCGCGTGGCATACTCAAGAGCTTTCGCGCGGTGCAAGGCATCCCCCCGCCGATCCAGCATGTCTGCTAAAGAAGCGAGCAGCGCAGGATCGTCCGGCTTCTCTGCCAGCAGTTTTTCGCCATATTCGATGGCGGTATCAGGGTCGTTGGCGCGCAGGGCGGACTTGTAAATGACGTCGATAACCTGCTCGCGGCGCACACTGGCGGGAAAACGTTCGAGAAAACCCTCCAGGTTCTTGATCAGCAATTGCGGATTCTCCTCGGCGGACTGCACCGCATCTTGAAGCGCCCGAGTTTCCTGTACCTCCGGCGGAGGATGTGATGGCGGCGTTGCCGGAGCCTGGGTGGCCGGCATCGAGAGGGGGCTGAGCAGCAACAAGAAAATGCAGTGACAATTGACGAGTGGCGAGGGAATAGCCGGAAGGCGCAACAGTTGGCGCCCTGCGAGTGAGTACCAACGACCAAGAACCGCGCCTCGAATGCCGTGTCTTCTCCCCATCCTGCTAAATCTAAAGACAAGCGGAAGACGGGTCAAGACAAAACCGCTGATATAATACTCGCATCACGGCGCAGCACAGCCGCAACCAAATGCAGATTCTTCGCTTCGCTCAGAATGACATGTCATCCTGAGCGAAGCGAAGGATCTGCTTTTCTTCGCGCGCCGCGAAGAAAATCACTCTTAGAAGTACAGGGAGCAGAAATGAGATCAGGACGAATTCGCGCTATCTTGTTTGATGCCGGCAACACGTTGGTGTACCCCCAGATCGATGTCGTCATCGCTGATTTGAAGGAGCACGGTCACGCGGCCACGCCGGAAGACTTCTACGCGGCTGAACGATTGGCCAAGCAAAAACTGGAGGAGTGGCTTTGGCCGATGATCCGGACTGGCACAGTTCCCGAGCAGATTGACTACTACTATTGGACGGAGTACCTGCGCGAATTCACCCGCCGTCTGGGTGTTCAGGAGGAGGGGCAAGGTGAGATCACTCGGCTTCTAGTGGCGGACTTCCAGAACATCCAACTCTGGTCTCGGGTGATGCCCGATACGCCCGCCTTTCTCGAATGGATGTTGGCCCAAGGCTATCTTCTGGGAGTGGTTTCAAACTCCATCGGTACTCTCGAAGGTCAACTCGTTGGTCTCGGCCTGGCACGTTATTTCAAAGCCATTCTAGATTCGGCGATCGTCGGCATTCAAAAACCCCACTCCGGGATCTTCAAGTTGGCCCTCGAGCGCCTGGGCGTGCAGGGGTCAGAAGCGGTATTCGTGGGTGACACTTACGCAACGGACGTCGGCGGCGCGCAACTTGCCGGGATCACGGGTGTGCTGATCGATACCGTGGGTGCTTACCCCGATGCCGCTTGTCCAAGAATCTCATCACTGCCGGAACTGAAGGCAATCCTCGAAAAGTTGTAAGACAAGGCGCTCCGGCAAGCACCGCTCCAGTGCCACCACCGCCCTGCCCACCTTCATCAACAAGCGTAGGGGGATGGCTTGCCGTCCCCTGGGAGTTACGCGATTGACCGGCGTGGGTAGGGGGCAGTGTCTCAGTTCGAAGCAGAGGCGGCTTTTCGCCGCCACTTGGCGCGGTAAACTCGCCGCTACGACTCCAAACTGCGGCACTACCAGATAGGACAAGCCCTACCCCTACCGTGCCAAGGAGTGTTACCATGCTGCCGGTGTAAACGTGCCCGTTAAGGGGGTGTGCTATGGAGGTTCGAAAACATCATCGCAAGAAGGAAGACTACAAGCTGCGCACACACATGATCCATGGGAGCTTTGACAGCAAGAAATGGGACTACGACCATCACGTGGTCCCGCCTGTATCCCATTCCACGGCGTTTCGCTTGACTTCGCTCGAGCGCGGCGCCAAAGGCTTCGTGCAATTTGCCTCCGCCGACGAAGCGTTAAGCGGCCACATGCCGATCTACATCTATGACCGGCTGGACGAACCCACGCGGGCGATGCTGGAGGAGAACTTGGCCTACGCCGAGGGCGGCGAAGTCGGCGTGACATTTGCCTCCGGCATGGCTGCGATCAGTGCGGCGCTAGGTTCGGCACTTCGCCAGGGGCAGGAGGTGTTGGCTCACCATACCCTCTATGGCTGCACGTATAGCCTAATGACCAACTGGCTGCCCAGGTTCGGCATGCAGGCCCGGTTTACGGACTTCCTGAAAATGGAGTCCTTGCAGGAGCAGATAACACCCGCCACCCGCGTTCTCTACTTCGAAACCCCGACCAATCCGACCATGGAGTTGATCGACATCGCTGGCGTGCGCCGCCTCTCAGATCAGGTCAATACCGGCCGTGAGGAGCGCGATCGAGTTCTGGTGATCGTGGACAACACCTTTGCCACACCCTACTGCCAGAAGCCTCTGAAACTCGGAGCCGACATCGTCGTGGAAAGCCTCACCAAAGGGATCGGGGGATTCGGAACGGATATGGGCGGAGCCGTGGTTGCGCCGGCAGAGTGGTACAACAAAGTCATGCTCTTCCGTAAGGATTTCGGCGGAGTGCTTTCACCGCGCGCCGCCTGGGGCATCCTGGTTTACGGCCTGCCCACGCTGGCCACTCGCATGTCGAATATGCAGAAGACAGCGCAACACGTGGCGGACTTCCTCTCCAAGCATCCCAAGGTAGCCTGCGTCCGATACCCCGGCACGGATTGCTTCCCGCAGAAGGCGTTGGCTCACCGGCAGATGATCAGTTTCGACGGATCGTTCGCCCCTGGCAGCATGCTCTACTTCGTTCTTAAGGAAAGCGATTCAAAGCAGAGCCGGGCCGAGAAACTGGTGGATTACCTCGCCGAGCACGCCTATTCCATCACCCTGGCTGTCAGCCTCGGCCAGGTCAAGACTCTGATCGAACATCCTTTCTCGATGACGCATTCGGCTCTACCCGACGAGCAGAAACGCGCCTTCGGCATGCATCCCGAGGGCATCCGGCTGTCGCTGGGCCTCGAAGACTGGCACGACATCATTCGCGACCTGGAAATTGCGCTGGAGAAGGTATAGGCAGTGGGCAGATCGGCAGGTCGGCAGATGGGCAGTAGGCAGATCGGCAGTGGGTAGGTACCGTAATTATCGACTCCCCTCCTTACCTAAAGAGGGGAGTCAAAGGCAACAGCTTCCTTGCCGAAAGCTGAGAGCTGATAGCTGAAAGCTATCTCCAGCTACTTCCCCGCCCCCGCGCTAGCCTGCGTGGCGATTCGTTCGTTCCGCAGGACTTCACGGTAGAAGCGCCCGGCGATTTCCGCGGCGTGTGGACCGAACATCATGCGCCCGCCGCGCAGAAGAACCACGGCGACATACTTGGGTTGCTGCTCCTGAGCGAACGAAACAAACCAGCCCAGTCGCGCACCGTCCTCGCTGCACGTCCCGGTCTTTCCGTAGATCTGCACTTCTGGGTCGTAGGCCGAGTGACCCGTTCCGTACAGCACCGCTGCCTCGAGGCCGGCTTTGACCTGGGGCAGGTACGGGGCCAGGTCACTCAACTGACGCCGGACTTTGGGCTCGAATTCAGAGAGATCATCTGCGGTGCGCGGGTATTGCAGTTCATACAGCGTGCCCCCGTTGGCGACAGCTGAAATCACCGCGGCCATTTGAAGCGGGGTCACTTCCATGTCCATCCCGTAGTACGCCAGATAACCGGCCCCGCCTTCTTTGGGGGAAGTGGTTGGGAATTTGCCTGCCGACTCACCCGGAATGCTTTCGCTGGTCTTCTCGCCCAAATTGAACTCATGAGCATACTGCGCCAGTCGCGTGAATCCCAGCATCTCACCCAGCTTATGGAAGAATACGTTATTAGAGCGGGCCAACGCTTCAGTGAGTTCCATCCGCTGACGGTTGCCGACGTAGAGTTTGGTGGAGGGGGTGATGATGCCTTCCTTCAGGGCGGCCAATGCCACTACAGGCTTAAAAGTCGAGCAAGGTGTGAAACCGCTGGAGAGCGCTAGCTTTTGATTGACGATGCTGAGAACACGCCCCGTATTGGGGTTCACGACCACCAGGCTGCCGTTCCAGTTGCCCAGAGCCGTAAGAGCCGCCTGGCGCACGGCGGGATCGTCGCCAACCGGGTTGTCTTCCGCCGCCGGTTCGCCGAACGAGCTGAAACGGTAGCCGGCGTCACTCATCAGCCGGCGTCGGCTGTGTCTGCGATAGGCTGCCGATCGAGTTGGTGAGTTTAGCTTCCTCGCGGAGTGGAGCTTGGAAGCGGAGGGTTTTTTAAGAGAGGATCGCGCGCGCGAGGACGCCGTCGTGGATGGTGTCTGGGAGTTCAGCGCGACCCCGGAGCGGGTGTTCAATACAAACAGGAAAAAAGCGGCCACAGCCAGGATGGCTAATCTGTTGCGCAAGGTTATTATCAAGACCTCCTTGGTTTAAGTCGAGATGGATAAGCTCCCACCCCGGTAGCTGGCGACTGCCGGTGGGGAGAAACTCCGAAATTCCTAAAATTCGTTAAGATAGATCAGCTTTCGCGCCTGCGGCTCGACCCAGATGTCGAGTTGGTAGTGCCTACTGGTTATTAAGATCGGCGGGTTTTCCGGAATGTTCAATCCCGGTGCCGCAGGTCTCGACCACCGTCAGCCTGCAATTACTTCTTACCCTTTGCGGCAGCGGCGCTTTCCGCCGCGGCAGCAGCCTCAAGGGGCGCCGGCAGGTTGAGCGCCTTACGCACTTCCACGTCAAGCTTCTTGCACAGGTCGGGATTGTCGCGCAAGAATTGCTTGGCGTTTTCGCGGCCCTGCCCGATGCGCTCACCTCCGTAGGAAAACCACGACCCACTCTTTTCGAGGATATTGCGCTCGGCGGCTACGTCGATCAAATCACCTTCTTTTGAGATCCCCTCGCCATACAGAATATCAAATTCTGCCTCCCGAAAGGGAGCGGCAATTTTATTTTTTACGATTTTTACCTTGGTTCGATTGCCCACCACCCGTTCCCCGTCCTTGATGGAGGCAATACGCCGGATGTCCACCCGCACGGAGGCGTAGAACTTCAGCGCCCGGCCGCCCGTGGTTGTTTCGGGGTTCCCGAACATGACGCCGATCTTTTCCCGAATCTGGTTGATGAAAACAAGACAAGTCTTGGATTTCGAGACGATTCCGGCAAGCTTTCGCAGGGCCTGTGACATCAACCGCGCCTGAAGGCCCGGCAGTGAGTCACCCATATCGCCATCCAGTTCGGCCTTGGGAACCAGTGCGGCGACGGAATCAATCACCAGAACGTCAATCGCGTTGGAGCGGACCAGCGCCTCGGCGATCTCCAGCGCCTGCTCACCATAGTCCGGCTGCGAAACCAGCAGGTTGTCGACGTCCACTCCCAGCCTTTTGGCATAAGGCGCGTCCAAAGCGTGCTCGGCATCAACGAACGCGGCCATTCCGCCGCGCGCTTGCGCCTGCGCCACAACGTGCAACGCGATGGTCGTCTTGCCGCTCGACTCGGGGCCAAATATCTCGACAACACGTCCCCGCGGAAACCCGCCTACGCCCAGCGCCGAATCGAAGGAGACCGCGCCGGTGGGAATCACTTCCACGGGAACAAAGTCCTTCGTCCCCAAGCGCATAATCGAACCTTTGCCGAATTGTTTCTCGATCTGCGTCAGCGCCAATTCGATGGCCTTGCCCTTTTCGCTTTGCTCTGGAGGCATGTCGCTATCCTTCTTAGTAGTGGATTCCCCTCAAATATGATGCGCTTTTCCCACTCCTCGATTCGTCAACCCCTCGCGAGCCTGGATTCGCCCACGCTTGGAACCACCGGGCCGGCCTCTTTTGCAAACGCGACAGCAACCTGTGGGAATCTCTGCTGCCGCTGGTCCTCAGGCTGGAAATCGAACGGCCAACTCACTCCATATACTATTCCGTACTTTACGTCAATGGTACTATCTCAAAAAAAGCCTGGAAAACCTAGCGGTACCCATAGAACCCTTGTCCCGTCTTGCGTCCCAGGCGTCCGCCGTTCACCATCTTTTCCAGCAATGGGCAAGGGCGGTATTTCGAGTCGCAAAAGCCTTCATAGAGGACTCTCATGATGTCCAGACAAACGTCCAGGCCGATCAGGTCGGCGAGTTCGAGCGGCCCCATGGGATGGTTCATACCCAGCTTCATCACATCGTCGATGCCCTTAGCGTCCGCAACGCCTTCCATCAGGCAGTAAACGGCTTCGTTGATCATGGGCATCAGGAGGCGATTGGAGATGAATCCTGGCGCATCATTCACGCGCACTGGCGACTTACCTACCGACGTGGCCAGGCCCTCGGCGGCTTCCACAGTCTGCGGGGAGGTTGCCAGGCCGGGAACGACTTCGACCAGCTTCATGACCGGCACAGGGTTGAAAAAGTGCAACCCGATAAAGCGATCGGGGCGCTCGGTCGCGGCCGCCAGACGGGTAATGGAAATGGAGGAAGTGTTAGAGGCTAAGATAGCCCCAGGCCCGCAGTGAGGCTCAACCGCCCGGAGGACGCCAACCTTGGCATCGAAGTTCTCGGTTACCGCCTCAATGATGAAGTCGACAGCCTCCAGGTCCGAGACTCGCGTTGTGGTCGTCAGCCGGCGTAGCGCCTTCTCGCGTTCTTCTTCGGTCAGACGATTCTTTTCAACGTCGCGGTTGAGGCCCTTGGCGATTCTGGCCGCTCCCGAATCGAGGAATTGCTGCGAGACATCGTTGAGCAACACCGTGTAGCCGCTTCGAACCAGGATCTGCGCGATGCCGTGACCCATGGTTCCAGCACCCAATACGCCTACGGTCTTGATTTCCACTTGATGCTCCGCAATTAACCGTCTTTGACCTTGCGCATAATGAGTCACCTTCAAGCCAAAAGTCAAGGCGTGAAGGTACTGGGCGTGCAATTCGTGCGGCAGCGATGGATTCCCGCTTTCGCGGGAATGACAATGATGGGGACTGGTCGCGGCGAAATCGTCATTCCCGCGAAAGCGGGAATCGATCGCCATGTTGCGAAATCGCTTGACACCAGTTGCGGCTTCGGAAGAAATAGTCGAAACTACACGGCAAGGGGGGTGACATGGTCGCCTGGGTCTTGGTGTTCCACCTGATCGGACTGGTTTTTTGGCTCGGCAGCTTGCTGGTCGTTACGCATGTTCTGGCCGTTCATTCGGAAGAGCCTTCCCCGGAAGCCCGCGCGGCCTTCGGGCGATTGGAAATGAGGCTTTTCAAAGGCCTGGCTCATCCTGGCGCCGCGCTGATGGTGATTACGGGAGCAATTCTGATCGGTCTAAACCCTCACTATCTGCTCGAGCACTGGCTGCACGCAAAGCTGCTGCTTGTCTTGGTCCTGATTGTCTTGGATTTGAGGGTCTATTTCCGGGCCGTCGCGTTCCTGGCGGGCCGCGTGGAATTGAGCCGCCGCGAGTGCATGGCCATGCATGGCACAATTTCGCTGGTGTTTTTCGGAATCCTGGTTCTGGTCTTGCTCAAGCCGTTTGGCGCCGGCGGGGTGCCCCGGCCCCACGCCGCATCGAGTTCTGGAGTCCAGGCGAGCCTGCGCCGCTAGATGCCGTCCGGCCATCCCGGGTGGTTGCGACAGGGCGGCCACAAGGGCCGCACCTACAACGTTCTCATTGGAGGAATATTTGATGAAGATTACCGTAAACAAGAACGGCTCACTGCGAGTTGAAGGGGAATTCACAATCTGCGACGCGGAGGGCAATACCTTCGACTTGGCGGGGAGAACCTCGATCGGACTTTGCCGCTGCGGTCAATCCGCAAACAAACCTTTCTGCGACGGTACCCACAAGCAGATTGTGTTCCAATCGGAAGTGAAGGCCCACGCCCTTCCCCCGCCGGTTCCAAAACCCCCAATGGTGTAGGCAATCGCCGATTGACTTGCTTCGTGAGACTCCAAAAGCGGCACGTCAACCTGAGCGAAGCGAAGAATCCCGGCAGTCGAAACGAAGAAAGACCACTGCGGAGATTCTTCGCTTTGCTCAGAATGACACGACCGACGATTCCAGGCGATAGCCAGCATTGATTTGTCATCCAAGGGAGGTTCCATTGAAAGTGGCAAGCTTGTGTGTGACGATGTTTGTCTTGGGCTTGAGCGGGCTGTTGGGTCAAGTCTCGTCATATCGTTGCCCGCAACTCCTGATGGAAACGCAGCAGCTCGCGCAACTGCTTTCAAGCCCCCAACTGCGTCTCTTGGATGCGAGGCCTCCCGCGGAATACCAACTCGGGCACCTGCCCGCGGCGGTAGACCTCCCCGCTCTCGAGACCGACGACTTGGACGCCAACCGTCACGGTTTCCCAATTCCTCCGGAACGGGCCGCACTCCTTTTTCGTGCCGCAGGGATCGCGTCAAGCTCTCAGGTGGTCATCTACGACGACCAAGCCAACCGTTTCGCGGCGCGTGTCTTTTACGTTTTGGAGTTTTTCGGGCATCGGCACGTACAAGTCCTGAACGGCGGGTTAAAGAAGTGGCGGGGCGAAGGACGTCCCCTGAACACGGATTCTCCACGCGTGGTTGCCGGCGACTTCGAGCCTCAGCCGAACTCCGCCACAATCGCTACATCCGATTGGGTGAACGCTCACCTCCACGATCCTCACATCAGACTGCTCGATGCGCGGTCCGCACCGGAATTCAGCGGAGAGAGGGTTGAAGGCCCGCGCGGCGGCCACATACCCGGCGCCGTCCATCTCGAGTGGACGCGAGTTGTTAATCCCGGCGAGGTCAATACCTTTCTGGACGCTCCATCCCTGGCAAAGATCTTCTCCGACGCCCAGGTTTCGCCCGGCCAGGAGGTGGTGACGTACTGCCAGATCGGAATTCGCGCCGCCGAACTCTATTTCGCCCTGCGCCTACTCGGGTACGACTACGTCCGCCTCTACGACGGCTCCTGGGAGGACTGGAGCAGCCGTGCCGATTTGCCGGTGGAGAAGTGAGACCAGCGGTGCCGTCCAGTCTTTGGGTAGTGGTACAGCGCGGCAACGCCCCAGCCAAGAGCAGATCCTTCGCTTCGCTCAAAATGACATGTCATCCTGAGCGAAGCGAAGGATCTGCTTTTCCTCGCGCGTCGCGGAGAAACTCACCGTTACTCGCCGCTGCCTGTCTCTGGCCTGGGTTGACAACGACCGTTGATGGTGTTAGATACTCACGGAGCCATCAAGGAGGTCCGAATTCGATGCATAGTCGACGAGAGTTTTTGAAGTCATCTGCGGGACTTGCGGCCGCTGCTGCGGTACGGCCTTTTCCAGGCTGCGCACAAACGCCCGCAACGGGCAGCCTTCCCAGGGTCCGTTTTGGCCGCTACCAGATCAGCCGCCTGCTGGTGGGCTGCAACCAGTTCTATGGCTACTCCCATTTCAATTCATTGCTTGACCAACTCATGCGTGAATGGAATACGCCGGAGCGCGTTTGCGAGACTCTCCGCCAGTGCGAGTTGAACGGCATTAATACGTATCAATACGGCCACAACGACCGGGCGCTTTCCGATCTGCAGAAACATCGCGCGGCCGGAGGGGAAATGCTTTTGGTCGCGACCGAGACGACCAGCGATCCCGTAGAAGAATCCGTGAAGCGCATCCAGCCCATCGCTCTCTATCATCACGGGGAAAGAACCGACGTTCTTTTCCGCTCCGGAAAGATGGACCAGGTGCAGGAGTACACGAAGAAAGTGCGCCAGGCGGGAGTGCTGGTGGGGATTGGAACCCACAAGTCAGAGGTCGTCGAATATGTTGAAGAACGCGGGTGGGACGTCGACTTCTACATGCTCTGCGCCTACAACCGCACTCGAACCCCCGAGGAACTCCGCAAGTTGCTGGGCGTTGTGCCGGAGCCTCCCTCAGAAGTCTACCTCGAAGCCGATCCTCCCGTGGCGTACCGCGTCGCCCGGCAGACGTCGAAGACCTGCTTCCTGTTCAAGATTCTGGCTGCCGGCCGCAGGACGCACTCGCCGCAGAGCATCGATGAGGCGTTTGGAACCGCATTGGCGAACATCAAGCCCCAGGACTGCATCGTGGTTGGAATGTACCCTCGCTATAAAGACGAGGTAAGAGAGAATTGCGACCGCGTGCGGCAGATCCTGAACTCCAGCCTGCCGGCAAGTCTACAGGAAGCCGCGTAAGTCGCACCAGCCCCGGTTGGGAGATGGTCTTCCTTTGCGAGCTTTGCGCACTTTGCGGCTTTGCGTGAAACCGCAGTATGCTCCAGAAGATTTTGATATAATTCTGATCACATAAGGGGACGCGTTTCAGGGTCGAAGCGCAAACGACATTAAATAATCGAAAGGGGGCCATCCGATGATCAAACATCGAGCCGAACTCGCTAACGAGCAAGGGAGCGTCTTGGCGGCATTCAACGAATCCTGCCATGAGTGCGGCGGGACGTTCGCCACAGTCAGACTCCGCGCGCCGCTGGCGCCGTTTACACTCCAGGGTGCGGAAAGCCTCGATATCTTTGCGAAGGGTAACTCCCAGCCGGTGATCTCAGTGCAAACGAGCGACCCTGCGGGAACGGAGATTTGCGAGTTCCACGGACGAAGCGCCCTCGGCTGCCTGCCCGACGGCACGCAGATCACCCTGGTGAAGAGCCCTGGAGGAGACCTCAGTACCCTTCTCATCGTTCTTGCGGGCGGAATCGTCAAGAAGTAAATCTAGTCCTTATTACCGGATTCTTTTGTGCGACGGGGCGAATCCTTGTGGTCACCGGGGATTACGGCCCTGGTGACGGAAGGCATTGCCGAGCGCCAGCCTGCCGCCGCAATTTACATATTTCCGCCTACTCCCGACAAGACTCTCACGGCCTAGCCCGAGTTTCTGCCGCGCCGGTTAGTCGTGTGCTAAGATTACCAGAAGGAGACGAGTGGAGCCGAATATGGCAATAAAACTCAAGGGTCACGCCAAACCGCAGGAGCAAACAGCAGAAGTTGATGAGGCCACGATTCGACTGCATATCGAACCTCTGAACGAAGGGGGATTTGTGGCCACTAGCCCTGACGTTCCCGGCCTGGTCGCCGAAGGCCGAAGCATCACGGAAGCGGTCGAAATCGCCCAAGGACTGACACGCAAAATTGTCGAATCCTGTATAGAACACCGAGACCCGCTCCCTCCCGCTTTGCGTGAATTGCGCAAACCACCGCTCGATTTGCTCATCCCCGTGGGCGTTCGCTGATGGGTCGCCTCGCGGGCTTCAGGTTTCGGGAAGTCGCTCGTAAACTGCGTGCGTTCGGCTACGTCTATGACCGCCCTGGTCCAGGCAGCCACGAAGTCTGGCGGCATGTGACAACGGGTCGCAAAGTCACTTTACCCCACCACAGTCGAGATATGGCAGAGGGGACCCTCCGCGCCATTCTGCGCGAGGCCGGCATAAACCTCGAGGATTTCTTAAAGGCATGAGCGGCATGTCGGCACCGCCCCGATAGAACTCGACATTTGGTCACGCGCCGCGGCCGCCTGCTGATTCTCGCGAATTTTCACTTGATAATCAGCGTGGCGCGTACATCGGTTTTCATGTCTGCGCCTCCCGTGCGCTCGACAAGGGCACGATGTCGCAACGGCGCCCGGAGCTGTGGCTCCGCATTTTTCGCATTTTTCGCTTGACAAACCTCATGACCTGTGATAGCCTATTAGTATGGTCATCATGTGGACATATTGTCGTAGGCAAGCGTGGTGACGCTCCGTCACTTGAGAAAACCTGGAATGGTCCCGCCAAGGCAGAACATCAACCCTCTACAAAAAATGGAAAATAGTGGGAACGAAGCTAAGAACTCATTGAAAACAAAGGAAGTCACCCTTTTTAATGATGCGCAATTTGCGCATTTTACGTGCAAATTAGTACCAAATAGAGCCCAAAAGGCGCCGAAAAACCACGTTCTGTGCAAAACGAACCGGAGCTTTACAGCGGGGGCGAGGTCCGAACAATGACAGACAGTCGGCTACAGAGGAGCGCCGCAGACACTCAACAAATGCGCGGGCACAACTTGGATTGGTTTGAAAACCCCGAAGTGGGATATAATCCGCCGCGGTTTGCACGCACCCTAATCCGTTGATGTAGGGGCGAGGCGGCGCCTCACCCTCTCGGGCTAGCGAAGGGCGGGCACAAGGCCCGCCCCTACGGTGCCACAAGCAGGAGAAGAAGACGTGAGCGGATCGAGCAGGCGCAAGTTTCTACGAAACCTCGGCGTGGGCTTGGGGACAGCCGGTGTCGCAGGCCGTGCTTCAGGTCTAATCGTGGGGAGCAGCCTTCCCGAAATCAAGTCCGAGAGCGGGACCGATGTTGAGAAAAACCTTGGAACCGAAGAGAGCAACTCCGCGCCGGCTGCCATCGATTTCCGCTACTCGCCGCTTTCCTGGCAAACAGCCTACTGTTTTCCAGACGATCACTACAAGAGCTTGGTTGGCGAGCATGGCGAACTGCGCTGCGGCCATCCCGGGCAAAGTGGTGGCATCGCTTACTTTCCGGAGATTGTGGAATTCTCGCTTCTCGGCATGGAAGCCAACGAGGTGCGCGAACAGCGGCTTGAAGCTCCGGGTGTTCCGATCATTCACACCAGGATCGACCGTCCCGAAGCCTATCTCGAACTCACGATGTTTGCGACCCGCCGCCCCGGCGAAGGCCGGGTGGATAACGTGATCCTGCAAGTCGAGGCACGCTCCGCACACAGCGAGAGGGCAGTTCCGCTGGTGGTGGTGAAGACGAAACGGGAGATTAAGCTGCAACCGTCGGCCGGGATCACGCTTCTGCGCCTCGATCGCGACGCGGGACCGCCCTTCCTCGTAGCGGATTCGCCGCTCTCACCTCACGAAGATGGCGCCATCTTCCGCTCGTATCTGCTCAAAACGGTGACTGCTGCCGAGGGCAGGCGCAGCCGGTGTTTCTTCCGATTTCCCCAAGAGGGGCAGGGGATCGACAAATTAAAGGAGGGGCTTGAAACGCCGGACCGCCTTCTGGCCGAGGCCCGCGACGATTGGCAGAACTGGGCGCCGTCCGAAGCAGGGGTAAGGTGGCAGCTTCCGGGGCGGCGAGGGGAGTTCCTGGTTGCCTGCGCGCGCAATCTTCAGCAGGCTCGGGAGGAGAAAGCCGGCCGGACGACGTTTCAGGTGGGGCCGACTGTTTATCGCGGCCTCTGGGTGGTGGACGGGCACTTCATTCTCGAAGCAGCTCGTTATCTAGGCTATAACAAACAAGCTCAGGAGGGCCTGGAAGCCACCTGGAAGCTCCAGGAGGCCGAGGGGGGCGTCTTCGCCGGCGGAGGGCGGGAGCATTGGAAAGACACCGGCATCGCCATGTTCACGCTGGTTCGCCAGGCTGAACTCAGCCAGGACTGGACTTACTTCCGCGAGATGCAGCCCAACGTGGCGCGGGCGGCGAGATTTCTGGTGAACCTGCGCGACAGCGCCCGGGACAACGGAAGCTTAAACGGCCACTACGGGCTCCTGGCTCCCGGTTTTGGCGACGGCGGATTGGGCGGCGTCCGTTCCGAGTTCACGAACACCCTGTGGGTGCTGGCGGGGCTCAAGGCGGTTACGGAAGCGCGAGACCGGCTGGGCCTTCCCGACCTGGGCGAGGTCAAGCCGTTCTATCAAGAGTTGCGGGACGCGTTCTTTGCCGCGGCTCGCCACGAGATGCGGCGCCATCCCGATGGGTTCGACTACCTGCCCATGCTGCTGAAGGGCGATGCCCAGTGGGCGTCTGAGAATGAGTGGGATCGGCCCAGACCCCAAACGGCTCAATGGGCTCTTTCGCATGCGATTTATCCCGGCCTGGTGTTTGAGAAGGATGACCCGATCGTTAAGGGACACATCCGGCTGATGCAAGCGTGCTCGCAAGAAGATATTCCCGCCGAAACCGGCTGGCTGCCCCATGGCGGCGTGTGGAATTACAACGCAGGCTTTGTGGCGCACGTTTATCTCTGGGCCGGAATGCCGGATTGGGCGCAGTTGACGTTCAACGGTTTCCTGAACCACGCCACCCCGCTTTACTGCTGGCGAGAAGAGCAGCCCCTCCGCGGCAGCCTGACGGCGGACTACGTCGGTGACATGCCACACAACTGGGCCAGCGCCGAATGCGTTCTGTATTTGCGCCACATGCTGGCGCTCGAAGACGGCTCGACGCTGCGCTTGCTGGCGGGCATCGGGGACTCGGAATTGGCTGAGGGCGAAGTTCTGAGCCTTGCCCAATCTCCCACTCGCTTCGGCCGCCTCGACATGACCCTCGAACCGTTGGACCGGCATCAGGGCTGGCGCCTGAAGTTCCGGCGCGGCGCCGGCCTGCAACCGGCAAACGTCTGCCTGCCGGCGAGTCTCGCTTCACGATTCAACTTCGCTGAAGTCCAGGGCGCCCAAGCACAGACGGAAGGGAACAGCGTGCTCGTGTCACCGGACGCGGCTTCGTGGGAGGCTACCTGGAAGGGTGGATAGTGGCGACCCTTGCGGTTATCCGTGGCCGCTGGTGTTTAAGACCGATGGACAGATTTTTTGCGGTACACGATATACTCTACGGGTAGATTTGAATAAGAATGGCGTCGCGGTCAGACGCTACCGCAACTTTTTTGAGACGGTTCGAGAGTGAGGTCGAGTATTAATCCCAGCAAAGCGGAATGGGCGCCGGTCCTACAAGCCCAGGTTTCGAGGCAGCCAGACAACCTACCGTTTCGGGAAAGGCGTTATCGAGGTCGATATCGACGATCCCGAAGTGGCACGATGGTTGGCAGAATTCCTGTTTCCTTGGTTCTCGACAGATGCGCCGGACGGGACTGCCCTGAAAGTCAGCACGGCGAGCTCTGGAGAGCGGTTCTCAGCCTTAGCTCGCGTTGAGGCGGAACGCCATCCGCAGCCCTTGGGGTGTTTCAGGCTCGACCGGAAAGTGGTTTCCTGCCCCGGCTGGAGCGAGCCCGATGGAAGCATCTTCGTCGCAGATCAAGAATTCGGTTGTTACTATCACGTTCAGGGCGATCAGGTCGAGGTTATCTCCCGTCCGCAGGATCGGCCGGCGCGCATCGGGCTGATGCGAGTCGTGCGGGAGTTGGCCATGCAGCGAGCGCTCTCACGGCGCGAGACGCTTGATCTCCATGCCGCTGCGTTTGTTTTCCGGGGGCGCGCGATCCTCCTGGCCGGTGACAAGAATGCCGGCAAGACGACGCTTCTGGCGCACGCGTTGACCTCGCCCCACACGGCCCTGATGGCTAATGACCGCGTCGTCGTCGACGGCGGCCTCGAGGCGCACGGCGTGCCGACTGTGGTTTCCGTGCGCGCCGAGACGGAACAGACCTTTCCCGCGTTAGGCCGGATATTCCCCAGGTGCGCTGCCCGGTTCCATCAGGGGGAGTTAGCGGCGGACTTTCGGAGCGCAAGCATCTGCCAACTGTCGGCCCTCTCTCTTTCCCTTGCACAGTTCGCAAGGCAGTTGAACTCACGCCTTAAGCCGTCGGCGCCGGTGGGCGCGATCCTCTTCCCTGAGATTTCTCCCACCAGATCGGGCTGGTCGCTCGAGCCCTTGGACCCGGCCGAAGCCGCCGCCCGCTTGCGCCGAAACATTTACGGCAGCGCATTGGCCACTTGCACCGACACCATCTTCCAAAGAATGATGGGAGCGCTCCCCAGCGTCGACGAGCGGGATTTCCTCGTCGACCGTTTGGCGGCGGCGGTGCCAATGATCCGCTGCCTGTTGGGCAAGGGCGCATACAACGAAAGCTCCGATGGCTGGCTCAAGACTCTGCCGATCGACGAGGGAGTGGCGCCGCGATGAATCCGCCGCTCGAACCGGAAGTGCAGGCAGCCTTGCAGCACGCCGGCATACGCCCCCGCTCCTTCGTCCGAATCTCAAACCTCTATCCAACGGGCACCGAACGTAGCACCTATCGAATCGAGCACGATCGAGGTACCGTCAAAGCACGTCGCCTGGAAGACGAGGCGGTAGCGCAGGAACTCACGGCACTCAGGAGCGAGTTGCCCGACGCTTTCGCCCCCGTCATCTTGCGGCATGGGCGGGTCTTGATCGAAGCCTGGATCGACGGCGAAGCACTGCCCGACGTGCCTCGACCCCACCACCTGGCAGCGGCGGGAGCCCTGCTGGCTGAATTGCACGCCAAGCCCAGGCTCGGTGACCGGAAGCTGCACGGTGTGTGCTCGACTGCACATCAGCTTCAACTGGCCCAACACAGGCTGCGCACCGTTGTGGCCGCCGGCGCGCTCGGGGCAGAAGAGGCCGCGCGGCTCGAGCGCGCTCTGGAGCGCTGGGACCCGCTTCGAGCGACCGTTGGCCTGGTCCACCTCGACTTCTGCGGAGAGAATATGGTGATCGATCGAGAGGGGCGGCTTCGCGTCGTGGACAACGAGCGCGTGCGTGTGGATGCTCCCGGCTATGACCTTGCGCGGACGTGGTATCGCTGGGCGCTTCCGGAGCGGGCATGGGGTGCTTTTTGCCTTGCCTATACCGCGCGCTTGCCGTTTCCCACTTCTCTGGATTCGCTTCGTTTTTGGAAAATAGCGGCGGTAGCCCTATCCGCCGAACTGCGCTTGCGCGCCTGTCCGGAACAAGCCGGCGTGCCTTTCAAGCTGCTGCGCGTTCTGGCTGCGGAGGAAACGGTATGACGCCGGGAACTTCGACGGTTGTTTTCTGCATGGAAGGGCACGGGCACATCAAGCGCCTTCTGCCGCTCATTTCAGGACTCGCACGCGCCGGCCTTCGCAACTACGTATTCACCCAGCCTCAATTCGAGGCCCAAATCGAGAACGCCGGCGGCGTCTTTGTCGACTTGTTCCGCGGGCGCCCGCGTGATGACGCCGATGCGAGTTCTATTCCGATTTCCTGTCGCAATGTGAGTTTTGCCGGCCACTATGCCGAACAGATCGTGGACGAGGCGGCGGCACTAAATCCATCCCTGGTCTTGAGCGACACCTTCGCGGTCATCGCACCCGTGGTTGCCAGGTGCCTGGGCGTTCCCCGCGTGAACGTTTGCGCAGGTCATAACTATCCGCCTACGACTGCGCTCGAGGGCATGCGGCACTATCTGCGCATTCACGTCTCGGAAGACTGTTGGCGAGCGGTGAGAACTCTGCGTGAAAAATACGGCATGGCGGATGCGTCGCCTTACTCGTTCCTTACAGGGCTGAGCAGCGACCTGAACCTCTATTGCGAGCCGCCTCAGTACCTGCCTGAGGACCAGCGCGGACCTTTCCAGCCGGTCGTGTTCATGGGCTCGCTCTCCGAGCAGACAATCAGCCGGGCGCCTGCGGTTACATCCCCATACGGCGAGGGTGCAGCGGGCAAACAGCGTATCTACGTCTCGTTCGGCACCATCGTTTGGCGCAATTTCGAAGATGCGGCGCGATGCGCGATGGAGGTAATCCGGGAAGCCGTGGCGGAACGACCCGACTCGATTGCCCTGGCGAGTTTAGGAGGAACACAGCTCGGCGATTGGGCCCGGCGCATGCAGTTGCCCAACTTTCGCGTCGAGAACTACGTTGACCAATGGAGCGTGCTGGGCGCATCGTCGGTCTACATTACTCACCAGGGCCTCAATTCCACCCACGAGGCCGCCTTCCAACAAGTGCCCATGATCTCCTACCCTTTTTTCCACGATCAGCCGGGACTGGCAAAACGCAGCCAGGAACTAGGCTTGGCGGTTCCCTTAGTTTCCGGGATGCGCGAACAGTTCTCACCGGCTGACGTGCACGCGGCCTTGTCCCGGGTCGCCGCCCAGGGTGAGAGCATTCGGGCGCGACTGGCCGAGGCGCGCCAGTGGGAACTGGACGTGATCGCCGGCCGAAGCGGGATAATCCAACGCATCCTGGATTTAATCCGATGATTTACATCGTGATTCGCAGGACGCTCGACTGGGCTGACGAGGCTGCCTTTCGCGCCCAAATCCCGGAGGAGATGCGAGCGGGGATTGAAACGTGGAATGCGACGTTCGAGATGCCGTACCACCTGTACCGCTGCGAGTTGAAATGTATTGCTCAACTCAACCTGACGCGCATCCCGGGTGCCGCATGCGTCGCACGAAAGGACATCCCCGAGGGCGCCGTGGCCGTGCCGGTAGACGACGATGATTGGTTCGCACCGGGCATGGCGGACGCGCTCGAGAAAAGCATGAGCGATCATTCAGGCTGTTACTGGCCCAGCCGCTTTCTCGAGGTGCCTATCTCGCTGCCGCATCGGCTCGGCCTCATCCGGAAAGCGCTATTCCCCTCCACGAAGCCGCGCTGGTTGTGCACCACGAATAACTACGCCATAGCGTACGGACCCAAGACCGCGGACCTGCTCAATAGCCACGTCCGGGCCTCGCAATGGTTTCTCGCCCATCCGTCGGCCGTGATCCGTATAGGGCAACCGCTCAGCCTTATGAACCGCACCCTGGCTTCGACCACACAGTTGCGGTCACGTCCTTCCCGCGCGCTCTTGCTACGGAAATACCGGAGCTATCTGAAAGTCTATAAGAGTCCCGCACCCGCTGACCTTAAATGGTGCGAACCCTACCTGGAGATGATCAGAGACCTTCAGGCGCGGCTTCATCCACGGCGTGGGTGATGACGTTGTTGAGGCGGTCCTCTGTGGACTGCCAGCCGGAAAGGCAGCGATATCGCCCACCAGGATAGCCAGGCAGGCAGGTTGGTTTCGTAAACGCGCGCAGTCCACAGCTTGTTCCCTAGTCCGTAACGGAGAGGCGGGAACAGCAGAGGAGAGTCGGCATTGGCCGGCGCAGCGGGAACGAGGCTGCTCCTATGGCGAGCCAGAGCGGCGGCCAGTTTCGGGGCCAGATCGTGGGCAGCGGCGATTTCCAGACACTGCCCAAGCACGTTCACCAGGGGTCCGGCAGTGCCGTCGGCGGCAGAGAGCACGGCATCCCAATCGAGCCTCGCATCGGCCGCCTTCACAATCTGGATCAAGTCGATGACGTTTTTCGGCTTGGGACGCCCGCGCTCGATATCGCGCAGCAGCGACAGGGCGGCAAAGATCACCTCGTGTTCATCGCCCAACACATCGTAAGCTCGTCCTTCAACTTCGAAGGACCCCCGCATCGCCCATAGGCGTCCCTCGTCAAGGCGCAGGGACGGATGGCGGGAAAGGGCCCAGTGCAGATCCACATTAGCTGCCTCGGAGCGGAAATCGAAGGCGTGGACGAAGAAGCTGGTCAGACCTTCTCCCAGCACTGTGCGTGAGTGACGCTGATAGCCCGCCTCTCGAAGCAGCGCACAAGTCTTGGATCGATCCGCGCGAGGAACCATCAGATCGATATCCACATACTCTCGCCCCAGTGTGCTCCCGTAGAACCGGCGGGCAAGGTACGGGCCCTTGAGTAGAATGAAAGGCTGTTTCCTGGATGCAAAGAGTTCTGCCAGGGACAGCAATGCCTGCCCGCAAACCCGCCCCCGTTCCCTCTGCCGGTTCAACGCCTCATTCAGTCTCTCAGTCTGGCGAGGCGTCAACTCCGTTCGAAGCGGTGACCCCTCAAGCGCGCGCAAAAACACTGCCGACAAACCGGACCGGTTACAGGTGTCGGCCAGCTTTACGACAAGCCCCGGCCCGCCGTCAAGACAGCGTGCGACGCCAGCCGCATCATTCGAGAGGATTCGCACAAGCAGGCGCAATTCCACGACACTCATCGAGATCCGGGTTCCGTGCCCGGTAAAACTGCCGGCCTGTTCTTTTTGCGCCATCTCTGTTTCCAGCATTATGGGGGCTTACAATACCAAAAGGGAAAGACAGACTAACACGAGAAGGGCCAAATCAGCGAATTCTCAACAGAGGTTTATGGCGCCAAAGGAATGGCGGAGCCATGAAAAGTCATTCTGAGCCAAGCGAAGAATCTGCATCAGTTCGCTCGGTCCGGAACTGCAGATCCTTCGCTTCGCTCAGGATGACAGCGATCTTCATCTCCATGGATGGGCCGCAGGCCCAGGTTCACTGGGAATGACGGACCATTTCGAATCAAACCAAGGGTTAACTACACGGCAAGGATTTTGCGGCAGATTCGGATCAGGCGCGTGTGGGGAATCGCTTGTTGCGCATTCAACATCACCAATTCGCCTTCCCGGAAACTGCTGTAATACCAACGCGCCAGGAGGCTCAAGTGCTCCCAGGGCGGGACTGCGGTCGGCACGTCGCCCGAGAGAGAGTCAAGCAAGCTGTGGAGTTGCCGGTCAAGGGGCAGAGGCGAGGGCACGTTCTCGTCCAGCGAAAGCGCCACGGGCCCGCGCAATTCCCCGCGCCACATGCGGAAGAAACATACGCTCTTCTCTTCCGCGCCTTTCTGCATCACCAACGCGTGAAGATCGTGCAGGTTTCGAGCCAGCTCGGATTTCTGGCGAATGAGTGCAGTGATTTTCTCGAGCTTAGCGTGGGTCTTGGCCGCCTGCTCGAATTCCAGCGCTTCCGACGCCCGAGCGCGCTCCTCCCCCAACGTTCGAAGCACCGCCTTGCCCTGCCCGTCCAGGAATTCCACGACCCGTCCCACTTCAGTCTGGTACTCGTCGTCCGTACAGCCGGCGTAGCAGGGCGCAAGACACATCTTCATTTCCGAATAAATGCAGCCCGGGTGGGAAGGATTGGGCTCCAACTCCTCGACACAGCGGCGGATTTTGAAGAAGTCCAGGAATTCAGCCGCAAAGTGCTCCGCGGCAACCAGCGACGGAAAAGGACCGTAGAAATAAGACCCGTCTTTCACCAGGCGGCGCGTGGCGTAACAGCGTGGAAAGCGGTTGCGCAAATTAAGCTTGAGAAGGGGCGGAGGTTTGAGTCGCAGGCGAGCGCGGTACTGGCGGGGGTAGTATTGCCTGTTGAGAAGGTAATTCAGCCATTGACCCTCGAAAGTGGACCCAACAATCTGCCATTCAATCCGGCGGGCGAAACCTCGCAGGCTGAACATCCGAGAGTGCTCCCGCCTTGGTGACAATAGCCGGCTCAAGCGCCGGCGAAGGTCCCGGCTACGGCCGAGGTACGGCGCGGAGGCAACTTCCGACTCGGCGGGAAAGAGCGCGAAGACAGCCGGGCAGGAGGGGAACGAATCAAAGAACGCGTCCGGTTCGCTGCCCGGATCGAATGGTACGGAAAATCGAAGCTCCATATCCCCCACGGGCTATATTATCGCGCTTCTAGCGCGAAACCGGAAACATCCGCAAAGAATTCTCACACCGCATAGGTACAGCGCGGAAAGCCGCAACCAAATGCAGATTCTTCGCTTCGCTCAGAATGACATGTCATCCTGAGCGAAGCGAAGGATCTGCTTTTCCTCGCGCGCCGCGAAGAAACTCACCGTCAGTAGTGCCGAGCAAGGACAGGAAGCGCCATTCCCTCGGAGTCTCAGAGACTGAATAGGAAGGGTTTTCGATGCCAGCTACTTCGTTTGCGAAGCGGGCGCTGAAGCGGCCAGCCGGTTGAGCACTTCGCCTAGTTTCTTTACTTCCGTGCCATAGCCTGCCCAATCGCCTTGCCGTTCGAGTTCGAGGGCGTGTTGGTAGTGCTGGTTGGCCTCACGAATGAGCGTTTGCACATCGACCGTGGCGGCGCCCGGGGACTTCGTAGGCGCCGGGGTGGCCGCACCCGCCGGGGCAGGCGCTGCCTCGCTGGTGACAACTGCGCCGCTGAATATCTTACTCAACGCCGCGTCCAGCGTATCTTCCATCAGCACGTGGTCCGAGTAAGAGACGATGACGCGCTTCAATTGCGGCAGCCCTCCTCCGGCTTCCGCGGCAAGGTAGAGCGGTTCAACGTAAAGGACCGAATTCATAACCGGAACAACCAGCAAGGTGCCGCGAATTACGGTAGACCCGCCCTGGCCCCAAAGGGTAAGGGCCTGAGAGATTCCAGGGTCCTGATCGATCCGCGACTCGATTTGCTGCGGGCCGTAAACGAGCTTCTGCTTGGGGAAAGTGAAGACCAGAACCTTGCCGTAGTCGTCGCCATCGCACCGGGCGGCCATCCAGGAAATCATGTTGTCCTTGCGGGCAGGAGTGAAAGGCACCATCAGGATAAACTCTTCGTGCTCGCCTACCTCCGCCAGCTTCATGATGGTGTAGTAGGGTGTCATCGGCGTAGCCGTGCCGCGCGCGGCACTTTGCGCCACGCGCCACAAGTCTTCCTTGTTATAGAACACGCGCGGGTCGGTCATGTGGAACAAGGCGTACTTGGCGGCCTGGATCGAAAAGAATTCCTCGGGATAACGGATGTGGGCGCGCAGGTCGCTGGGCATGGCCGAAAGCGGAGCGAAGACCCCGGGGAATATGCGCGCGTAGGTCTGGATGAGAGGGTCGGAAGGATCGCTGATGTAAAAGCGAACCTCCCCGCTGTATGCATTGACGGTGGCCTTGACGGCATTCCGGATATAATTCCCCACCTCTTCCGTGGGCTCTGAATAGGGATACATCTCCGAGGTGGTATAGCCGTCCAACAACCAGTAAAGCGCCCCGTCGTTGGCGATGACCATGTAGGGGTCGTGGTCGAAGCTAATAAAAGGCGTGAGGCGCTGGGCGCGATCCAAAATTCGGCGGTAGATCATCAAGCGGCTTTCGGGCTGGATACCACCGGAGAAGAGGATGTTCTTTTCGCCGAAAGCCATCGCGAAAAGAAGCCTGCGCCAGAAGCCGTCAACGGGAATTCCACCCGTGCCCTCGTAATTAGAGTAGACGTCATGATCGCCCTGGGGGTAGTCGAACTCCTGCGCCCGGGTCTTCACGAAGCAGTAGTCATTCTGTAGCTCGCCGTAGTAAATCTCTGGCCGGGTGATTTTGATGGAGGTGGTGGAGACGGGGGGGATGTTCTTGATGAACAGAACCGGCAGGCCTTCGCTGGTGAATTCGTTCACCGGGCCGAGGCAAAGGCCGTAGCCATGGGTGTACGCCAAGTGCTCGTTAATCCAACTGCGGCTCGGCAGGCTGGCCACGGAGAGTTCGCGCGGCGAGAGCGAGACCTGGCGGTAAGTCCCGTTCAGCCGATAGCGATCGTTATCCACATGCGGAAAGTTGTAGTAAGTGCGGATCTCCTGGAGCTGGGAGAAGGTGGTCAAGAGCGGCTTATGGTCCCACATGCGGACGTTACGGAACGTCGCGTCGTTCGCCCGGATGTCGTTCAAGCTCAAGTCCTCGACGGCGGAGAATTCGCGCTCCTCGAAACGATCCAGCGCATACGCCTGGCGGGTGAATTTGATGGCGTTGGCGATGTAGGGGCGTTCCCGGTCAATTTCATTGGGGGCCACAATGAAGCGCTGGACGATCTCGGGGTAGGCCGTTCCACCGATCAGGGTTACGACCAGGAGCAGTCCTAGGGAATACAGCGCCGGCCGCACGCGCCCTAGCTTCGCGCCAGCCACAAAGGCCGAGGCTGTCAAGAGGCAAAGGAAGAGTTCCGCTTTTAGTATCGGCAGCGTGGCTTGCACGTCGGTGTAGCCGGGGCCGAAGATGATGCCGCGCGGCGAATAAAACAAGCTGTACATGCCAAGGCGAGCTCGATAGGCGAAGACAACGAAAAGCAAACCCGCGAGCACCATCAGGTGGGCCCGCGCCGGCCCCATTACTTTGGGTCCCCGCTGCGTAACCCACACGCCGCCTTCCACAAGGTAAAGGAACACCGCGCTCAACAGACACACGATGACCGCAATCAACACCAGGTAATAAAGAAACCAGTTTAAGGGCAGGCGGAAAAGATAAAAGCCCAGATCGAGTCCAAAGAGCGGGTCCTGCTGGCCGAGCGCTTGCCCGTGGGTAGCCATCTGGAAGTCGAGCCAGTGGGTCGCGCCCCACTGCCCAATGATGTAGCCAACAAATAAAACGCCCACCCAGATGACCCAGCGGAAAGCCGTGCCAAACCGGTCAAGCGCCGGAAACTCGATGAAATCGCCACTCACCCGAAAGCCGTGCCGGCGGGCAAGCGTGTGCGCGACCAACAGGTTCAGTACCATCACGGCCATAAAACCCACTCCGACCAGCCCGCTCAGTTGAATCTGAGTTTTCAGGACCGTCCAGTAAATCACCCGAAAGCCTTCCTGCTTGAACCATAGCCAGTCCACCAACAGGTCGATACCGTTGGTGAGGAGGGGCAGGAAGATAAGGAAGAACAAGGCAAGTGCGATGATTATTCGTGTGCGTAGTCTGAGCATAATAGGCTCCGTGGGGATCGTCACCGACTCAGTCGTACCAATCCATGAGGGCGAGTCCAGGCAGACGGGAGAACTCTCGGGTGTTGCGCGTCACCAGGGTGGCACGGTGGGCGAGCGCGACGCCGGCGATCAGGTTGTCCAGCGGACCGATGGGGAGACCTCGCCTTTCCAAATCCACGCGCAACGCCGCCGCCGCTCGAGCGGCAGTGCGGTCGAAAGGAAACACCGAAACCGACGCCAGGAAGGCATCGAACTGCCTGCGCCGCTTGGCTGGCTGGGCTGACTTCGCGATACCCACCTCGATCTCATACAACGATATCGACGAGATCGCAACCTCACCAGGCGTCACACCAAAGAGGTGGTCCGCTACCCGGCCTAGCCCTTTGAAAAAGTAGATAAGCGTATTGGTGTCAAGCAGAAACATTGGACCCTGGAAAACTGACAGGGGCTGCCTCGCGCCCAGCCAAAGAGAGCCACAGGGCCCGGCCCTGCGAACGCCTATAACTGCGCCCGGGACTGGTCATTGCCGACCGCGAGACGAATTTCCTCCAGATCGGGAAAGTCCGGCCACGCCCCCGCCAGTTGTCGCGCCTCGTGCGGCCACTCGGTGCGAGTGCGACTCTCAACCAACTCGGCAACCCACCGGCTGACGGAGACTCTGGATTTCCGGGCTGCCGCTCGCACTCGCCGTTCGGCAGCATCGTCGAGGTAGATCGTCACTTGGGCCATATCGCCCTCTTGGATTCAAATGCATACATATACTTGCAATTATACTTGCTTTCTGAACGATTTGCAAACAGGCTCCCCGATCACCAGCGCTGGTGCACCAGTTCTCGGATCTTACTATCGTAAAGCTCACGCACTTTGGCCATTTGGGCGTCGCTGAGCGGGGGCAGATCGCTGGCGCGGCAGTTGTCCTCGACTTGCGCCGGACGCTTGGCGCCCGGGATGGCGCAGGTGACGGCGTCGAACATCAGGATCCACCGCAGAGCAAACTGCGCCATGGTGGCGCCGGGCGGAACGAGTCCCTTGAGAACCTCCACCGCCTCCAAGCCGACTTCATAATCCACTCCGGAGAAAGTCTCCCCACGGTCGAACTCCTCTCCGTGCCGGTTGAAGTTGCGGTGGTCCTCCTTGGGGAATGTAGTGTGGTGGGTCATGCGTCCAGTCAGAAGCCCGCTGGCCAGCGGCACCCGCGCCAGGATGCCCACCCGGCGCCGCTTCGCTTCCGGGAAGAATAGCTCCGCAGGGCGATGCCGAAACATGTTGAAGATGATCTGAATGGTTTGCACGCCAGGAAACTCGATGGCCTTCAGGGCCTCCTCCACGGTCTCGACGCTTACGCCGTAGTAGCGAATCTTGCCGGCTTGGACGAAGTCATCCAGCATGGCGAAGACCTCCGGCCGGTAAAGAACTACGGGCGGCGGGCAGTGCAATTGCAGCAGGTCGATGCAGTCCGTCTCGAGGTTCATCAGGCTGTCGTCGATGAACCGGGTAAGGTTCGCCTTGTTGTATCCCTCGGCAGTGTACGGGTTCAGCAGCTGGCCGGCCTTCGTCGCAACGTAGATCGTCTCCTTTCGCTCTTTGCGCAGGCGCGCGACCAGCCGCTCACTCCGCCCCATCCCGTAGAACGTCCGCCGTGTCAATGAAGTTGACGCCCAAATCGACAGCGCGATGCAAAGCGGCGAGTGATTCCTTGTCGTCAACCTCTCCCCACGCGTCGCCGATCGCCCACGCTCCAAAACTGATCTCCGAAACCTTCCAGCCCGTACGGCCAAGTTCGCGATAATGCATGGTCGCCCTCCTCCTTACCGCTGCGGCGCAGAGTCGCTGACCGTCATCGCTCAGTTCTCTGCGCTTCCGCGTCTCTGCGGTGACTGTGATGTCTAGTCCCCAGCCCGAACCCAACCTTTGGCGCGCTCGAGAGCGCGTCGCCAGCCTGCGCAGAGTTCCTCACGGCGAGACGCTTCCATGGCAGGTTCAAAGCGGCGCTCGATCTTCAGGTGAGCCTTTAACTCCGACTCGTCTTGCCAGAAGCCGGTGGCCAATCCCGCCAGGTACGCAGCGCCGAGCGCCGTCGTCTCCGTGGTGGCGGGCCGCTCGAGGGGAACTCCAAGAATGTCAGCCTGAAACTGGCAAAGAAAATCATTGCGCGCGGCGCCGCCGTCCACACGCAATACCTCCGGCTTGATGCCGGAATCCCGCGTCATGGCGTCGAGCACGTCGCTCGCCTGGTAGGCAATGGCTTCAAGTGCCGCGCGAACCAGGTGCTTGCGGTTCGCGCCGCGGGTCAAACCCACAATCGCGCCACGCGCGTACTGATCCCAATGAGGTGCCCCCAGCCCGACGAAGGCGGGGACGAAATAAACGCCATGCGTGTCCGGCACCGAACGGGCCAGTTCCTGGGTCTCCGAGGCCTCTCGAATCAACCCCATCTCATCGCGAAGCCACTGAATGGCCGCGCCTGCAATGAACACACTGCCCTCGAGCGCGTAGGTTATCTGGCTGTTTCTTCCCCAGCCGATGGTGGCCACGAGCCCCGAGTGTGAACGAGGAATAGCAGGCCCGGTGTTCATCAGCATAAAGCAGCCGGTACCGTAGGTGTTCTTCACAGCGCCGGGGGTAAAACACTGATGGCCGAACAATGACGCCTGTTGGTCACCGGCCACGCCGGCGATCAGCACCCTGGAGCCAAACAGTTCCGTCTCCCCCATGATTTCGCTGGAGGAACTCACCTCCGGAAGCAACGACTGCGGAATGCCAAAGTAGCTGAGAATCTCCTTGTCCCAGGTCAGCGTAGCAATGTTGAAGAGCATGGTGCGCGAGGCGTTCGAGAAATCCGTCACGTGGACCTTACCGCGGGTGAGATTCCATATCAGCCAGGAGTCGATGGTGCCGCAGGCAAGCTCGCCTCGATCGGCCCTTTCTCGCGCTAAGGGGACATTTTCCAGCAGCCAGGCAATCTTGGTCCCGGAAAAATAAGCGTCCGTCACCAGTCCGGTTCTCTCCCGAATGATCTTGTCGAACCCTTTCTGCCGGATACGGTCGCACATTTCCGCGGTCCGCCGGCATTGCCAGACAATAGCCGGATGCAATGGTTTGCCGGTGGCACGGTCCCAAAGAACCACGGTCTCACGCTGATTGGTGATGCCGACGGCGGCAAGGTCCTGGGCCGCAGCGCGAGCCTCCGACAGAGCCGCTTTCGCGACCTCGAATTGTGTTTGCCAGATTTCCTCGGCATCGTGCTCGACCCAGCCGGCGCGCGGATAATACTGCTTGAATTCTCGACTTACGGAAGCGCGCACCGCGCCGTGGCGGTCAAACAGGATGGCGCGCGAACTTGTGGTGCCCTGGTCGAGGGCCAAGACATACTTTGTCATATCCTTCCTTTCGGCGACGGAAGGGCCCCGCGGGACGGCCCTTGTTGCTGTCCGACTCCGGCCAGAACGGCTGCCCCCAACCGTATTCTACCGCATCCGCCACGGGTGCGTAACGCACAGCACTTGAACTATTTAGGCAATGGTGCCATACTAGCCTCGTTCACCTTTAACCGAAGCTATTGTGCAATGGAAACCTATTCTTCAGAAATGACGTCTTAGGAAGAGCAGGGCGCCGCATTGTCAGGCGGCTCAATTCCAACCCGAGATAGGAGTGTGTATGGCAGACAAGACCCCAGGCCCCGGTACGATGTTCGGATTGAACGAGCCGGTGCAAAGTGCGCCGTCCACGCCGGCAGGCGCCCCCCAGGTTGTGTACGTCCAGGCGCCGCCCCCCGGCCATTCCCCGTCTACCGGTGGGGGCATGCGCTGGCTGGTTGGCTTGCTGCTGGCGCTTTCGGTGGTGAACCTCATTCTGGTGCTCTACTCGCGGAGCGAACTCAAGACCATCGCCGCGAAGCAAACCGATCAGTTGGATCTGCTGACCCGGCGCATGGACAACAGCGATGAGCGCTACGCCCAGTTGCGCGGCCAATTCCAGGTGACCTCGGAAAAACTTGGCATGACTGAGCAGGAACTCTCGCGCGCGCACGCTGTGGCGGCAGATATCGAAAAGAAACAGCAACAGGCGGTGCAGCAACTGAACGCAGCAATTGCCCAGAAAGCCAGCGCCGACGACGTGAATAAGGTCCAAGCCGATGCCAACTCCAAGATCGGCGGGCTATCCACCGACCTAGCGGGCACCAGGAAGGACCTGGACAGCGCCAAGTCTGAATTTGCGAACGCTCTGTCCGGGACTAAGGGCGAGTTAAGTGGCGCGATCGCGCGCTCCCATGATGAACTGGTGGCTCTGGCCCACAAGACGGACCGCGACTATTTCGAGTTCAATGTGGCGAAGAAACGCAGTCAAAAAGTGGGGAACGTTACGCTGCAATTGCAAAAGACGGATACCAAGAGGAACGTCTTCACAGTCAACCTGGTGTTCGACGATAAGCCGCATCTTCACAGGGACAGGGCTATGGACGACCCGGTGTACTTCTACGTGCAAGGGGCGCCGAGCGCCCTCGAACTGGTAGTGAATAAGTTGGGCAAGGACACCATCTCCGGTTATATCAGCACCCCCAAGGGTTTCTTCCCGAACGCGACGAACATACTGGCTGCGCGCCCGTCCGCGTAGCCCCCGTCGCCGACAAACTTTCCTCCATCCGCGTCCCTCTCCAGCTCGCGCAGGGCCGATGCCCGGCGCGAGCCTTTGCTTTGCGCCATAGCACAGACTTTGGCATCACTGCTAGAATGTCGCCTGATGTAGCGCTGACCTTCAGGTCAGCACGGCGTAGATGCCGATTTCATCGTAGGGGCGGCCCTTGTGGCCGCCCTTGGGCAACCACAAGGGTTGCCCCTACCGGCGCAGCACGGCGTCGTTGCCGAGCTGAAGGTCGGCGCTACGAGAAGGTTCAAGCAACTATCGATTAAACGGGGGCGTTATGTTTGCATTTCACGGGGTTGATTACATGGAGATCGACGTACTCTTCAGCGACCAGGAGAAACTGGTGCGCCAGACGGTGCGCGAATTCGTGGACCAGGAAATCATACCTAACATCGAAGAGTGGAACCGGGAGGGGAAGTTCCCCCGGCACCTCGTGCCTTTGATGGCGGAGTTGGGCTTTTTCGGAGCCAACCTGGAAGGGTACGGCTGCGCGGGGATGTCCAACGTCGAGTATGGGCTGCTGATGCAGGAGCTCGAGCGAGGTGACAGCGGCTTGCGCAGTTTCGTCTCCGTGCAGGGTGCGCTGGTGATGTACCCCATACACCAGTATGGCTCCGAAGAACAGAAACAGCGCTGGCTGCCGGCGCTCCAGCAGGGTAAGGCCATCGGATGTTTCGGCCTGACGGAACCGGACTTCGGCTCGAATCCCGCCGGCATGAGAACGCGCGCCGTAAAGGACGGTGACCACTACATCCTCAACGGCGAGAAAGCCTGGATCACCTCCGGCACGATTGCGGACGTGGCCGTAGTGTGGGCGCGTACACCGGAAGGCATCCGGGCCTTCCTGGTGGAGAAAGGGACGCCGGGCTATACCTCGAGAGACATCAAGGGCAAGTGGTCGCTGCGCGCCTCGGTGACCTCCAGCCTCTCGCTCCAGGACGTTCGGGTGCTCGCGGACCATATGCTTCCGAAGGCGCAAGGGTTGAAGGCAGCTTTGAGCTGTTTGTCTCAAGCGCGCTACGGCATCGGCTGGGGAGCCTTGGGTGCGGCCATGGCCTGCTACCACGAGGCACTGGAATACGCCAAAATCAGGAAGCAGTTTGACGACAGGCCCATCGCCTCTCACCAGCTCGTTCAAGCCAAGTTCGCCGATATGATCACCGAAATCACCAAGGCGCAGTTGCTGGCCTTGCAAGTGGGACGGCTGAAGGACCAGGGTCGCGCTGATTTTGCGCACATCTCCATGCTCAAACGGAATAACGTCAGGATAGCCCTCGAGGTAGCCCGCGCGGCGCGCGACATCCTGGGCGCCAACGGCGTGGCAGACGAATATCCGATCTTCCGCCACATGTGCAACCTCGAATCCGTATTCACTTACGAGGGCACGCACAGCATCCACACCCTGATCATCGGTGAGCGGGTGACGGGAATTCCGGCGTACAAGTAGCTTCAAGTCTTATTCCGGCGCTTGAGGCTCCGACAAGACTCTGCTAATCTCTGTTTTGGAGATTGGAAGAAGGTCGTTGGGAAAGAGTGGCGAGGGTCAGAACCATGCGATTACAGCGCACGATCACAGCCGTTATTCGCCCGGGCGAACAATCGGGTTATGTTGCCGAGTGTTGGGAGATTCCGGTGGTGACCCAGGGCGCCACACTCGATGAGGTCACGCGCAATTTGCGCGAGGCAGTGGGACTGCACTTGGAGGGAGAAGACCTGGCGGAGCTGGGATTGGCCCCCTCTCCGGGGATCCGCGTGACCTTCGAACTGGAGGCGCATCCTGCCACGGCTTAGACGGCTCTCCGGTCTGGACGTCGTTGCCATCTTGCGCAAGTTTGGCTTTGAGGTGATGTCGCAACGAGGAAGTCACATCAAACTGCGCCGTATAGGTCCCGGGGGACGCAGGGAGACGCTGACGGTCCCCAGCCACACCGAACTGGACACAGGAACTTGCCGAGCCATTCTGCGTCAAGCGTCCCGATATGTCCCCGATACAGAACTCACGCCCTTCTTCTACACCAGCTAACAGGCCTGCCATAGACAAGGCGTACATCCTTCGGGAAATAAGACGAACTGCCGAGGCAAATGATGGAGTGCCACTCGGGAAGCAGAAATTCTTTTCCGAGACCGGAATCAAGGAGGCCGACTGGCTCGGGAAATATTGGGCTAGGTGGAGTGATGCCATCCGTGAAGCCGGCTTTGCTCCGAATAAAATGCAGGCTGCATACGATAGAGGAGAACTCGTCGAGCAATACGTAGCGCTCGCTCGGGCCCTTGGCCGACTCCCCTCGACAGGAGACCTGCGTCTCAGAGCTTGTACACACCCTGGGTTTCCGAGCCATAACACGTTTGACGCGCACAGAGGGAAGTCAGCATTCGTCAAAGAAGTCCTCGACCACTGCCGAAACCGCGGTGCGTACGACGATGTGGCCCGCATGTGCGAGGAGTACGCCAATCGCCATCGAACTCCGGGCGACGAGCCCGGGCCTGTCGTGCGAGACGGTTTTGTCTATCTCATCAAGTCGGGTCGTTTCTACAAGATTGGGAAGACCAATGCCGCCGGACGTAGGGAGTACGAGCTAGACATACAACTCCCCGAAGACGTCAGAACAATTCACGTGATTCGAACTGACGACCCGGGCGGGATCGAGGCGTACTGGCATAAACGATTCGAGGCGAAACGGAAGAAAGGCGAATGGTTTGAACTAACGGCTGCCAACGTCGCATCGTTTAAGCGGCGCAAGTTCATGTAGGCTGCCCATGCTCCGTTTTCGGCCACTACTCCGGCAGTTTCCGGCGGCGGGCAGGAACTGTGGCCTCGAGCAGCTCGAACTTTCCTTTCAGGCGGGCAAGCCGTTGCGCTTCGATATTTGCGACGAAACTCAATCTTAACGAAACATTCCTGTAACATTAGAGGTGCTATACTCCTAGCGTGCGCCCACGAGTTGTAATCATTGAGGACGAAAAAGATATCGTCGAACTGGTTCGCTATAACTTTCGCAAGGAAGGGTTCGAGGTCGAGAGTTTCGGGCGAGGACACGAGGGGCTGGATTTCCTTCGTCGAAACCCTGCTGATATCGTCCTTCTGGATATTCTTCTACCGGACGATGATGGATTCAACATCTGCAGGCGCCTGCGCGCCGACGAACGCTTGCGAGCTCTGCCGGTGATCTTCCTCACTGCCAAGGGCGAGGAAGTGGACCGGGTTCTGGGGTTAGAGATTGGGGGAGATGATTACGTAGTCAAACCCTTCAGCCCGCGGGAACTTGTGGCGCGAGTCAAGGCAGTGATGCGCCGGCAGGAGCGGGTGGCAGAGCGTCGAGAGGTGGTGGAGGTCGGAAGCGTCCGGCTCGACACGCGAACTCAGGAGGTAATGGTTCGTGGCCGGTCGGTGCAGTTGAGCACCCTGGAATTCAAGCTCTTGTTCCATCTGGCTTCGCACCCCCGTCACGTCTTCAACCGTGACCGGCTGCTGGACGAAGTCTGGGGACGGGACCGCTTCGTGACTCCTCGTACGGTGGATGTGCACATCCGCCGCTTGCGTGAGAAGATTGAACCCCTCCCGAATCGGCCGCAGTTCTTGCAGACGGTACGCGGCAGCGGCTACCGTTTTTCCCCCCAGCCGAATGAAGGGGGAGAAGCATCCTGAGCTTTCCTTCCGTGGTATAATCCGACCGCTGTAAATCCCTTTGCCTCAGGCCGATATGGTCTTCCGCAGTCCGATTTTCCGCAAGCTCCTCGGCGCCGCATTCATCTTGATCGCACTGACCTTGGCTGTGCTCGATTTCAACCTGGCACGATACACAAGCAGGCACGAAGTTCAGGTAATAGAACAGCGGCTTACTCCCGTGGCGATGGTGCTGACAGCTGAGGCCGCGAGTCTTCCTCCGGAGCGGTTGGAAGAATGGAGCAAGTCGGCCGCCGCACGCGCCCATTGCCGGGTCACAGTTATAGACCCTCAAGGCGTGGTTCTGGCGGAATCCGAGCAAGACCCCTCGCAGATGGAAAACCACGCCAATCGTCCGGAGATTCAGACAGCCTACCTGAATCGCGTGGGCAGCGCAATTCGGCACAGTCCCACGTTGGGCCGCGACCTTTGCTACCTCGCCGTCCCGCTCCAATACCAGGGTCGCAGCGGCTACGTCCTCCGGGTAGCTTTGCCAATCGAGAACCTCGATGCGGCCATCGCGGAGGTGCGGTGGCGAATCCTGACTGCCTCTGGAGTGGCTGCCCTTATCGCACTTTTTATTGCCTATTTTTTCTCCCGCTCCTTTACACGCCGCATCGGCAGATTGCGCGCTTTTGCCGAAGGGCTGGCGAAAGCGAATTTCACCGAGAGCCCGTTGCCGGATGCGGATGACGAGTTGGGGTCGCTGACACGCTCACTCAACTCGACGGCCTCCCAGTTACATGACCTCATCGAGCGCTTGGGCCTGGAGTCGGAACGTCGCGAAGCGATTCTTACCAGCATGGTGGAAGGCGTTCTGGCAGTGGATAAGGACCTGCGTATCACTTTCTATAACGCCTCCTTCGCCCGCGTGCTCGGCTTGCGCGGCGAGGTCCCGGCAAGGGCCCCCCTGGTAGATATTGTTCGCGATCCCGTTCTGCGCGATATTCTCTCGCGCGTCGTGGCGGGCGGCGAGACCCTGAAACAGCGACTGCAACTGCCTGCCGCCGAAGGCCGCGCCTTCGAAGTCCAGGCCGCACCGCTTCGCGTGGCTAAGGGTCGCGGCGCCATCGCGATCCTCCATGACATCACTGATCTGGAAAGGCTGGAACGTGTGAGGAAGGACTTCGTCGCCAATGTCTCACACGAATTGCGTACGCCGCTCACCGCAATACGCGGCTATACGGAAACGCTGCTGGAAGGCGCGCTCGAGGACAAGGATAACAACCGCAAGTTTCTTGAGATCATAAAGAACCACTCGGTGCGCCTGAATAGCATCGCTTCCGACCTTTTGGCCTTATCCGAACTCGAGTCCGGCAAGGCCAGTATTGAACAGGCGCGCGTCGCCGTCCGGCCGGCCCTCGAGGCCGCCTTGCGTGCCGTGGAAGACGAGGCGCGCGGCCGGCGGGTCAAGCTGATGTGCGGGCAGATGGATGACGTTGAGGTCCTGGGAGATCGGGTTCGCATGGAACAGGCGTTTGTAAATCTCCTCACGAACGCGGTGAAATTCAATCGCCCCGACGGTGAAGTGCGCGTCGAAGTCCTGCGCACCCGGAACGATGAGGTGAGCATCACAATCGCCGACAACGGCATCGGAATTCCCTCCGCTGATTTGCCCCGTCTATTCGAGCGATTCTATCGCGTCGACAAAGCGCGTTCGCGTGAGATGGGGGGCACAGGCCTGGGGCTCTCCATCGTTAAACATATTGTGGATCGAATGCGTGGACGAATCACTGTGGAAAGTCAATTAGGGAAAGGTTCGGTGTTCACCGTCCTTCTGCCGGCTGCATAGGGGAACGGCTTGCCGTCATCAGGCCGGGTCAATTCGAAACTCGACCTCGCCTCGTGCCGGGTTGGTTCACTGAGCGCAATTTCAGGGAGCCCGCGGAAGGGCGGGGCTTCAGCCCCGCCGTCTGATGTTGCAGTTTTGGAAGGGCCTTTAGGCCCTGAAGCCAAGCCGCTTCAGGGACTGAAGCCCCGCCCTTCCACTTCCTGCGGATAAGATCACTTACTAATTCAGCTAAACATTAGAGCGCCGAAGCCCCACCTTAACAGAGTTTTCGCTAAACCTTTAAGCATCCTTCACATTGAGTTAACAGCATGGCGCGAGACTGGTCCCGAGAGGTTTTCACCATGCAGCAAACCATTACTGCGCTACTCGTACACGACCGTCCGGAACCCATGGGATTCATCCGGCGCGCCCTTGAAGGCCAGAACATCAAAACCCACAGCGTGAGGACTTGTCGCGAAGCCCATGAAGGCCTATGGGGACGCCAGTCCCCTCATTTGGTTCTCGTCGATCCCCGGCTTCCCGATGGATCGTGGGAGGACATCATCGTTTCGGCGGCGGCGGCTCCGTCCCATGCCAACGTGATCGTGGTCTCTGATGTCGTGGACATGGCTCTCTACCTGGAATCCGTTCAGCGCGGCGCATTCGACTTTATTGTTCCACCGATGTCAATACCGGACTTCACGCATGTCGTACGGTCCGCCGTTGACAACGCGCTCGAGCGGCGGAGTTCCTCAGTGCGGTCTCCCCACCCTCGAAGCTAGAGGCTGTCAAGTTCACTTCTCGCTTTGCAAGTCCCCCTATTCCACCGTTAAGGGTGCCCCCGCAGGCAGGAGCGACCGCCTTTGGGCGGCCGCTCCCGCCTGGCTTATGACCTTTCACGCCTTTCGATCAGGCGTAATTCGGGCTTGGGACGTTTCAACCCCCGGGTGAGTCAGGCTATAATATATCGGAACCGTAAAACGCGACGGGATTGTACTGCATCAAATTAGTTAATGGGCCGGAACCACCGTGGGTAGCAGGTCTATCCCAGAATGTCTAAATCGTCGGGCCAAGCATGGCCATTCTGTGGGAGCGTTGATAACCACCGTGAAGGGGCCTCGTCAAATATCCAAGGAGAAATTGTAAGGAGGACAGTTCTATGCGCGCTGAAACAAGAAAATTCCTACGCGAGAATTTACTAGGGTTAAGTCTCACCTTCATTGGCGTGGTATGCCTGGCCATGTCGGGGCTACTTTACGAAGGGCATCGTGTTTTCCCGCAATTCGCCCTGGCCGGTGGCTCGGGATTGGATGGACCGGAGATCGAGATTCTGGAGCGTCAGAACAAGGCTTACGAGCAAATCGCGCAGACCGTAACGCCCGCGATCGTCGCCATCCAATCGACGCAAGTCGTCAAGGTGCAACAGTCGCCATTCATGATGGACCCCTTCTTCCGCCAGTTCTTCGGCAACATGATGCCGCAGTTTAATATTCCTCGCGAGCAGCGAGAGCACGCGTTAGGAAGCGGCGTGATCGTTTCGGGAGACGGTTACATCGTCACCAATAACCACGTGGTGGCCAAAGCCTCTGAGATCGAGGTCTTGCTCTCGGATAAGCGAAACTTGAAAGGCAAAGTGGTCGGCGCCGACCCGCAGACCGATATTGCGGTGATCAAGATCAGCGCCTCGAACTTGCCTGTCGCGCCCTTTGGCGACTCTGGGATGATGAAGGTCGGCGACACCGTCATGGCCTTCGGGAATCCGTTCGGGCAGTATTTCACCGTCACGCGCGGAAGCGTGAGCGCGCTGGGTCGGTCGCTGTCTGAACCAGGTAGCAACAAGTTCGAAGACTTCATCCAAACGGACGCCGCCATCAATCCCGGCAATTCCGGCGGGGCGCTGGTGAACGTGCGCGGCCAGGTGATCGGGATCAACACGGCGATTATTCCCGGAAGCGGCGGGCCCGGCGGGGAGGGCAGCTTCATCGGAATCGGTTTTGCTATTCCCTCCAACACCGCCAAGCATGTCATGGGAGACCTGATCAAGACCGGCAAGGTATCGCGAGGGTATCTGGGCGCGAAGATCGGTGGCCTGAGCGAGGCCTTGGCTAAGCAGTTCAAGGTTCCTGACCTGGCAGGCGCGCTCGTGGACGACGTGACTAAAGGTGGACCTGCCGACAAGGCCGGCATCAAGAATGGAGACGTCATCCGCAAGATCAACGGCCAGACCGTCGACGACTCGAATCAACTGATAGCCATGATCACGGACATGAATCCTGGAAGCGAGGCGACTCTGGACATCCTCCGGGACGGCCAACCACTCACCATCCGCGTCACCTTGGGCGAGCGGCCCGCCAATCTGCCAGCCACGGTCGGAGTGGGCCAGGCGCCATCGGAAGGAGCGCTGCGCGGAATTACGGTCCAGAGCCTCACGCCCGCTCTCCGCGATCAGTTGGGCTTGCCCGCCGACGTTCGGGGCGTTGTGGTCACGGAGGTCGACCCCAATAGCCCGGCAGCTCAGAACCTGCAACAGGGTGATGTTATTGAAAGCATCAACCGCCATGCGGTCAACACAGTTGAGGACTTTAATCGCTTGGCCGCAGAGGCAAAGGGCCAGACGCTGCTCCGCATCAACCGTCAGGGCAACGGGGGCTACGTGGTGATCACACCAGGCGAAGGCGGGGGCGACGACAATCAGTGAGTTCGCGCCGAATCACACGTAGGGGGCGGCTTGCCGTCCCCCAGACCGTCTGACGCTGTGAAACCGATTTCTCACCTGGCCCGCGACGGCTCGTAAGATCGCTGCCGCGGGCCATCCTCGCCCTTGGGAAAAAGGCTGTTTTCGACAAAGGGCTAACCTCACATAGGAAGATGAAGATCGGGCGGGTACGGCGCTTGAAGAGGCTTGCCATGACGCTGGCGATTGGAGTTGTGGCGGTGCTTCTGTTGAGTGCCGCAGCCATCCGCTACTTCGAGAATTCCTTCATTTACTTCCCACCGCGCTATCCGGAAGGTTTTCCCCCTGCGGACCTGGCTCCGCTGCATGTGGAAGACGTCTGGCTGACCACCCAGGACAACGTCAGATTGAATGCGTGGTACCTGCTGAGTCCCGGCTCGCAGAAGGCGCTACTGTGGTTTCACGGCAATGCTGAGAACATCGGGCATGGGCTGGGGCGGCTTGCATTCTACTCGCGTCTCGGAGTCAATGTGCTCGCGGTGGATTACCGGGGTTACGGGAGGAGCGGAGGTTCGCCGAACGAAGCAGGCGTCTATCGCGATGCCGATGCCGCTTACGACTACCTGGTCCAGATCCGTCACGTCCGGCCCAAGAACATCATCGTCTTTGGTCATTCGCTGGGCGGGGCGGTGGCCATCGATCTCGCCTCCCGACGCGAGTGCGGTGGGCTGATCGTGCAGAGTTCCTTCACGTCGATCCGTGATATGGCACGGCGCACGTTCGGCATCCCGCTCTTCGAATACATCCCCAAGAGCCGACTCGACTCGCTAGCCAAGATTCAGCAGGTTCGAGCGCCAATCTTCATAGTCCACGGGACGCGCGACGAAACCGTCCCGTTCTCCATGGGGCAACGACTCTCCACCGCGGCCCCTGAACCCAAGTCCTTCTTTCCCGTCGAAGGCGCCGGGCACAATGACGTCATTGAGATCGGGGGAGATCAACTGCTTGAACGGTTCAAGTCCTTCCTGGAGCGGACCGGGGCCTAGTGCGTGTTCATGGCAGACACGAGGAGGGAATTAATTCGCCCATAATCCCAACGTCGCAACGGCCAAGCCGACTAGCCCCGCCAGCAGCCCCAGCAGCCAGAAAAGCCTCCGCCTCGTCAACAAGGTAAGCGAGACCAAGACCAGCGCGACTTCCAGGCAGACTTCTCCGAGGTCAAACCGGTTGGCCTTATGTTGTTGCGTCAGGACTTCCCTCTCGAGCTGTTGCGCCTCACCTTGGATGTCGTTCAGATCGTTCCTGGAGCGTTTGATTTCGTCGCTATACTTCTCGTTGAGCTTCTCCGCAACCGCCGCATCTTTCGGATTAATGACGGAAAGCAGGTCCAGGAACAGCTCGTAGCTGTGCCGGCGAATGTTCTTGGCCTGGAAGTAGGCCCACTGATCGGTGGCCTTGCTTTGCAGAAGCAATTCTTCGGTGTGGGCGCGATGGCTGAGAAGCGTGATGGCAGCCAGTACGACGGCAAGGATCGCCATCGAGAGTGTAACCGGAACAAGACTCGGATCGCGTTGAGCTTCTTCCGCGTGTTCGTGTAGTTCATGAATCTCTTCGGCCATGACATCTCCTTTGTGAGTTCCACCTACGCCGATGCAGCAAGTGAGCGGCCCCGGGCGTAATCCCGCACGCTCGTCAGGGTCGAAGCCTGCTCCGGGAAAATCTCCGATGCAGGTTTCATGTCAATCACTTCGCCGCGTGCGTAATAGAGCATGAGGGCCGCGAAAGCCTCTTGCAGGGAATCGGCGGCCGATACTTTCTGTGCCCGCAACGCCTCCTCGGGCACGTGGGTCACCGCGAACTTTCGCCCCGTCACCTCTTCGAAAATCTGAACAACTTGCAACGGGCTGAGCGCGTCCGGTCCGCCGAGTTTTACGACGCGATTGTGCACAGCGGGATTTCCCACGCAGGCAGCGGCAAACCTGGCGACATCGAAGTACGAAATCCAACTGATCTGATTTTGGCCGGAGCCATAGATTCGAGCGCTTGCGTTCGCGGCGTCAAAACCCACCGCCGAGCTCAGCCACACTTCCGTGAAGAACGTGGGCTGCAGAACGGTGTACACAAGCCCACTCGAAGCGAGTTCGTTCTCCACGGCCCGTTTGGCCGTTTGGAGAGCAAACTCCTCGGCTGCAGGCGGGAATGAAATGAAGACGAAGTGTTGGACTCCCGCAGTCCTGGCGGCGCGAATCAAGTTGAGTTGGCCTGCTGAGTCTACACTCTCGATGCTGTCTCCTTCCTGTCGTGAGAAGGTGGAAGAAGCCGTAGAAATTACTGTCGACACGCCCTCACAAGCAGCTTCGAGCGTCGAGGGGTCCTTGAGGTCTCCGTAGGCCAAACTTCCGCCAAGGCTTTTCAGCCTGTCCCGTTTTCCCGAATCGGTCGATGCCCTCACCAGGGCCCTCACCGCCCTGCCACTCTCTGAGAGTTTGCGGCAAATCTCCGTGCCCACCATGCCGGATGCTCCAACGATTAAGTTCATGGCTGCCTCCGCAGACTTTCTTGAGACCCAATTGATTGGGGGATTCGCAAACCCTTGATGAACTCAGTCTACACGTAGTGCGGGACAAACTCAATCTTTTCCCTTAAGCGCGCTTATTTCGATCAAAGCGAGTCCTAAGGAATCGTCCCTGCACCTTAGAAGCCGTGAAAACATCATCAAGTCCTGTCATTCTGAGCGAAGCGAAGAATCTGCAGTTGTTTGTTTTCAAAAAAAGACAAAAGCAGATTCTTCGCTTCGCTCAGAATGACAGACGATTTTTTTACAGCTTCTTACGCGCTGGGGCGAGGGCCAGCGGTGTTGCCGGACCCGGACGGCTTCTGGCCCCCGCCGGGAGGAGTATTGGGAGCGCCGTGGCACTTCTTGTATTTCTTGCCGCTCCCGCATGGGCAGGGATCGTTGCGTCCAATTTTCTCGCGGCGGATAACCTGCTGGGGCTTCTCCGCGGCTCCGCCGCCCACCATCTGCATCTCGGCCTGCTCGCGCCGTTTGCGCCGCTGGTATTGGCGGATCATCTCTTCCTGTTCTTCCGGAGTTTTCATGAGGAAGAGGAAGCGCAGGGTTTCGTCTTCGATCCTGTCCATCAGGCTCGTGAACATGTCATAGGATTCGCGCTTGTACTCAACCAGCGGGTCACGTTGGCCGTAACCGCGCAGGCCAATGCCCTCCTTCAGGTGGTCCATAGTCAGAAGGTGGTCTTTCCACTGCGCGTCCACGATCTGGAGCATGATCATGCGTTCATGGAAGCGCATGCGTTCCGCGCTCCAGACCGACTCCCGCTCAGTGTACCGCTGGCGGGCCATCTCCTTCAGTTCGTCGGCGAGTTGGTCAAGTGTCTTGGAATCGTACTTCTTCAGATCATGCTGGCGGAGGTCGATTCCCAATCGGGTCCAAAATTCCGTACGCAAGCCGTTCAGATTCCACTGGTCGGGATTTTGAGACTTGGGACAATTGTCGCCCACCAGCCAATCCACCATGGTGTCGCAGATCCCCAAAATGTATTCCTTCTGGTCTTGTCCCTCCAGTTGTCTTCCTTCGAGGAGTTGCCGGCGCAGGCCGTAGATGGTCTCGCGCTGCTTGTTCATCACGTCGTCGTACTCGAGCAGGTGCTTGCGCGATTCGAAGTTCTGCGCCTCCACGGCTTTTTGCGCGGCCTCGATGCGCCTGCTGATCATTCTCGACTCGATGGCGACGCCTTCTTCCATGCCCAGGCGCTCCATGAACTTTGAGACCCAATCCTTCGCGAAGATGCGCATCAGGTCATCTTCGAGCGAGAGATAAAAACGCGACGAGCCCGGATCGCCCTGGCGCCCGGCACGGCCGCGCAACTGATTGTCAATGCGCCGCGCTTCGTGCCGCTCGGTGCAGAGGATGTGCAGCCCGCCCAGCTCCACGACGTGCTCGTGCTCGACATCGGTGACCGATTTAAAGCGGCTGATGAAGATGTTCCACTGTTCCCGCCACTTCGCATACTCCTCGACGTAAGCTCGATAGATCTCGTCCGCGGAGCCTTCCGGCGGGCGTTCGGGCGGCTCAGGATTGATTCCCTGTTCGCGATACTTCTCGGGCGACTTGCGGAATTCCTCCCGCGCCATGGCCTCCGGGTTTCCGCCCAGCAGGATATCCGTGCCGCGTCCGGCCATATTGGTGGAAACCGTTACGGCCCCCTCGCGGCCGGCCTGCGCCACGATGTGCGCTTCGCGCTCGTGCTGCTTGGCATTCAGGATGTTGTGTTTTACTTCCTTCATGGCCAGCACGCCCGCAAGGCGCGTGAGAGGACTCCGGACTTCAATCAGGTAATCCAGGACCGGCAGGTGTTTCTCATCGGTATGCTGGAAGAGTGCCGCAATTCGTTCCGCGGCAGCATCGTCGACGGCGGGAAGTAGATGGGCGTGGTAATCCTTGGGAGCCCGCTTCAGGATGGCCTGAAGAAAAGCGGTGCGCGTTCCATTGCCCCCCGCCAGCATTGATTTGTAGCGGTCCTCGCTGAGCATCTTGCGAATTGCGGTGGCCGGAACTCCGGCACGCACCAGCCAGTCCACGGCCGGCCCATGGTGCGATCCCGCAAGCTGCTCCGCCCAGATGCGCAGCTTGGGGCCGTCCAGGCCCGCCTGCCGCGCCAATTCCTGGAGCCGTTGCGGGATGACGCCGGCCTTCTTCAGCGCCGCGCTCAGCCGCTCCGACTTCTCAATGGCGATGCTACCCACCAGCACAGGCTGGCCGCGCAGGTGATACTCCTTGATTTCCTCGATGGAGGCGTTGAACTTCTCTCGCTCAGTCCGATAGACCACGTCCGGAAACTCGTGCCGGATGAGCGGCTTGTTGGTTGGGACGACGACGATTTCGAGTTCATAAATCTTTTCGAATTCCGCCGCTTCCGTCTCCGCCGTCCCGGTCATGCCGGCCAGCTTGTCGTACATGCGGAAGTAGTTCTGGAAGGTAATGGTGGCCAGCGTCTGGTTTTCTTTCTCGATCTTGACGCCCTCTTTAGCTTCAATGGCCTGGTGAAGCCCATCGCTCCAACGCCGCCCCGGCATCAGACGGCCGGTGAACTCGTCCACGATAATGACCTCACCCTCTTTGACCACGTAATCGCGGTCCAACTTGAAAAGGGTGTGGGCCTTCAGGGCCTGCTGCAGATGGTGGACGTACTCCGTGTTGGCCGGATCGTAAAGGTTCTCCAAGCCCAGCAACTTTTCCGCCTTGGCGTTGCCGGAGTCCGTGAAGGTGGCCTGCTTCATCTTCTCATCCACCTCGAAATCAGTGCCAGGCTGGAGGTGGGGAATGACCTTGTCGATTCGGTAGTACTTGTCCGTGGACTCGTCGGAGGAGCCGGAAATAATAAGCGGAGTACGCGCCTCGTCGATCAGGATGGAATCGACTTCGTCGACAATCGCGTAGTGATGCACGCGTTGCACGTAATCCACCAGATCGAACTTCATGTTGTCGCGCAGGTAGTCGAACCCAAACTCGTTGTTGGTGCCGTAGGTAACGTCGGAACCGTAGGCGGCGCGGCGCTCTTCGTCTTCCAGATCGTGGACGATCACGCCCACACTCAGGCCCAGGAGACGGTAGATCGGGCCCATCCAGCCCGCGTCGCGCCGGGCCAGGTAATCGTTCACCGTCACCACGTGGACGCCCTTCCCCTCGAGCGCGTTCAAGTAGACGGGAAGGGTGGCCACCAGAGTTTTGCCCTCTCCGGTCTTCATTTCGGCGATCTTGCCTTCGTGCAGGACCATGCCGCCGATCAGCTGCACGTCGAAATGGCGCATATTAATCGTGCGCCGTCCCGCTTCGCGGCAGACCGCAAAAGCCTCGGGCAACAAGTTGTCCAGAGATTCGCCGTTCGCAATCCGTTCCTTGAACTTTGCCGTCCGGATCGGAAAATCGGCGTCCTTTAAGCCCTGCATTTCGGCTTCGAGCGCATTGATTTCAACCACACGCTCGCTGAGGCGCTTCAATTCGCGCTCGTTCTTGGTACCGATGACCTTGCCTAAAGCGAGTTGTAAATAGCTTCCCATAAGTTAGCACGACTGCCGCGCCCGACGCGCGCGGCCCACATCTTCCATTTTAAGGCCCCGGCGCGACAATGACAAGGCCGGTTCGCCGTGTCCGCTTCCAGAGGCCCGGGGGGCCGACAGAGAGTAGCCCATGGCGGGAGCCGTGGGATCGAGGAGCGGCCCCGGCTTGTATAAGCCCCGGGAGGGGCGACAGGTCCCCCGGCGCCATCTTCGCCAGCGCGTAGCGGTACTCGTCCAGTTTCACGCCCCGCAGAGTGAAATCCGGAAGCGTGTATTTAACGCAAACTCATAGAGACTCAAGGATTTTTTTGCGCTCTACGCTTTTGTGGTTGGCCACGGCTCGGAGAATGGCAGCCAATAACCCGATGCGGAGCGGGTTATGATTCGGAATGGATAGTCGCTAGTGGGATGGCTCTTTTGTTTCTATTACAATGTGGCTGCCCTCTTGATGGATGAGGGAATAACCCCAATCGCGGCAGAGAGCCTGGACAAGTTGCTGTCCGTTCAAGTCACGAGGGATTTTCATGAAGCGGCTAGAACTTCGTCCCGAACCAAGTGAAGGCGGATTTCGGTAGGCTGCTGCCGGTCAAAATAATAGGCGCGTACAGCCTCTTTGATGTTACGACGCAACTCTTCCCAATTGTCAGCCTGAGTGAAAATTCCCTCGGTCAGACATTCGGCGACAAAGCCGCCATCGGATTCCTGAGTCACTTCAAAAATAACTGACACGGTACGCGACTCCAACCGGTAGCCTCTCTAACTAACCCACAGACAATAGCAAATTGCGTCAGGTTTGTCAAGGAAATTGCGCTACGCTGCACTCTGCTATGCACGCGCAGAGTCCCAGGCGTTGGGACTCTGCTACTGCGGTGACTCTGGCCCCTTTCGAGGTCCCGACGACGACTCGATACGCAGAACCTCCCAGGTCGTGCTTGGTTCGGGCTCCTTTTCTAATGCTAACGGCCGGCAAAACACCCAGGCTGAAAGCGCACCTGCCACGGCGGCGACAAGATAGGTCGCAGGAACTCCTACGAAGGCCGTGACGAGAAGCAACGCGTTGCCCTTCAGCCCGATTAGACGTGCTATTAGGTAAGTGAGCAGATAACCACAAACTGCGAAGGGGATGGTCAGCAGGGCGTTGGCCTCCCGTACGCGCAGTCGCACACCGCACGCGGGACAGAGGAAGGGTCCACTACGCAAAGCCGTGCCTGGCACCTCGCTCGCACAGACTGGGCATTTCGCCTTTCGCATCCTTCTTACTCCAGGGCGGTGACGCAACCAAGCTGCCGACCCCGCGGGCGCATACGTGCCGACGTTCTTTGTCGGCATGTATGCGCCCCTTGAATGCCCACCCCCCCCGCGCCAACTCACGGCACTCTGTCCATAGTCAACCGCGAAGTGTCTTGCAGAAAATAGAACCTCCAGCTCGACCACGGCCAATCGCCGGGCTCCTTCACCAACCCTTGCTTCACCGGATTGTTGTGCATGTAATTTAATTTCTCCTGCACCTTCTTCGCGGTCCAAATGTTCATATCGTACCCCTTCCGCTGCCACACCCGAAAGCAAGGTAGCGCGGACCCCCGGGGTCGGGGTCCGCGGCTTGTCTGTCGCCCCACGCAAGAACCGCGGACCCCGACCCCGGGGGTCCGCGCTACCACGTTCATCCCGTTCTGCCCTCCCGCCCGCGATGGGCGGTCCAGAGTCCCAACACCTGGGACTCTGCACTACCCACTGAGAAAATGAGAAGAGTGAGCAATAGAGCACAGACAAAGTGTCTAGATGGTTATTAAATGTTTGTCATCTGCAATAAGTCTTGCCAGTAAGCCCAAATACGAGGCCCCGAGTGCATCCGGGGCCTCCCTCCTCGCTTGAAAAAAGATAAACTCGGATGACGTACGGCGCTGTAGGGGCGAGGCATCGCCTCGCCCCTACCATTCTTCCCAGGGGTCATTGTGCCGCTGAGGTCTGCGCCCCTTCATGCGCCACCCTTGGCACGACATTTACCAGTTATAACTCGTCAACAATTCTCCTTTATCGCTGACTAGCAATAACGCTGCACGGCCAGGCTGGAGTTTGCCGGCGAAAGCTTTCCCGCTCCGGTTGTCGCGGAAGGATATTTCCGGCGAGGTGGATTCCGAGGTCAGCACGTAGAGCGTGGCGTGTTCGAACTGGGTGGGACAGATGAGCATGCCGGGATCGCTCGACTGGGTGGAATAAGCCTCCGACACTTGAGCGCATTGCAAAGCGTAGCGGTAGACGTCGCCGACGACCTTGAGGTTGTCGTTCAGTTCGAGTGGCAGTGTCACAACCAGAACATGGCCCTTGCCCAGCGGCTTCTCGAGAAAAGTCTGTTCGTGAGGAAGGAGCGCCTGTTCCAGGAATGTCGTCTTCTCACCTGAAAAACTCAGCAAGCCTTTTCCGCCCGGCCAGGAGATGGGATTCTCGCGCCGCTCAAGGAAAGCATTGTGAAGGTCGAGCCCCAAGTCTTTAGCGCGCGCCGTCGCGTGGAAGTGCTCGTCGTTGTCAAAACCGCCCGTGACCAGCAGCGTGGCGCCGCCGCGGACTTTAGCCAGGATCGCCTGCCAGGCCGGTTCGCTCAGGGTCCACGGAGACGGAAGCAAGATGAGCTTGGGATTGCCGAGCGACTGAATCTGATACTCGCCCACCACATAGGCGGACGAGCGCGCGTATTGATAGAGCGCGCGAACGCAGTTTTGCTGGGCTTCGAGAGCCGTGGAATTAAACACCGAAAGCTGGAGGGACTGCGGCAGCACCAGGGCGACCTCCGGCAGTTTCAGCCCGATGGCATGTGGCGCAGCCTCGGCGGCGAACTTGCCCATGGCGCGCATCATGTCTTCCCAGGTCTTGTTCGAGCCATCGCTGCGCTTCATGCCGAAGTCGGCGCCCAATCCCCACTCCCATTGCAGCGAACCGCTGTTGGCGGCGGCAAAGCCCAGCGCCCACTTGCGCTCGACGAGGCCCAAGGCCGTCAACTCGTCGTAGCGCTGCTCCCCATCCGGCCGCCAGACCGGCTGATAGCCCGTCTCGCCTACAAAGTTCGGAACGCCCACGCGCTTGGCGGCCACCGAATCCCAGAGCAAAGCGTCATCGCGCCAGTAGGTGTGGTTGACCGTGAAGTCAACGCCGGCGTCCGCGAAGAACTGGTTAAGCACACGGTCGGTGACTCCGCCCTCGTCGATGCCCACGTCCACCAGTTGATGGCTGCCCGTGGAGCGGATTGCCGCCACCATCTTGCCCACCCAGCGGCGAAACATCTCCTGCGCGAACAGGTTGTAATCGACGGCCCGAACCAACCGAGGATTGCCGTAGCGCTCATGCGCCAGGTCGTCCTGCCCCGGCAGGGGAATAGACTGGAAGCTTCCCAACTCCTCCGGGGTCACGTTCCAGGCGCGCGCCAGCGCATCAAGCTGCCCGTATTTCTCTTTCAGCCAGACGCGCCAAGCGGCAAGCTCGGTCGGATCGTTGTTGGGAGTATTGCCCCTCCACAACCGCTTCGGGTTCGAAAAACTCGGCTCATTGATCAGGTCCCAGCTCAGGTGCGGCACGTCCTGGAAGCGCCGCACGATGGAGAGCATGTAATTCTGCTGGGCGCGGAGGGCGACGGGATCGGTGTAAGGGTTGGAACCCGGACCGGTCAAGAACGATTCCTCGCCCGGATGGCGCATGATGGTCTGCGGGTCGAAGGCGCAGAAAGTGAAATTGACGTGAATATGATGCCGCGCCGCAGAAAGTAGAAAGGCCTCCAGGTTGCGCAGAAAGCGCTCTTTCACCTGGCCAGACGTGCCGTCGAAGACCTCCACATGATCGAGCCATACGCCGGTACGAATAAAGCTGACTCCGTGCCGCTCCATGTCGGCAAAATCGCGTTCCCACACCCAGGCGTTGCCGGCGCCATGAAATCCCCAGCCGTAACCCTCAGTGGTGAAATAGTTGGTGCCGAAGGGGAAAAAGGGCGCGCCGTCGCGAGTCAAGAAATCAGCCTTCACGCCATAATGGGGAGCGGAGTGCAAGAGCGCGTCGTCCCTGACCCAGAAGCCGGTCCGGTAGAATTCGCGAGGCTTGCCGCCGTCCTCATAGGTGGCATGGACTTCGTAAAGTCCTGGTAGCAGCGCCTTCTGATCCTCAAATGCGACCAACGAGGCCACCGTCTCGCCCCCGCAGTCCACCTGCCGTGTGGCCAGAACCCGGCCATCGCGGGACAACTCGATGGCCACTTTTCCCGATTGCATCTCGCCCAATCGCTGCTTACGAAGATTCGTCAGCCGGACCACCAACTGCGGGATCTCGCCTGGAAGCAGCGTAGCGTTTTGCATTTCGACGCGAAAGGCCATTGCGCCCTGGCGGGCGTACTCAGCGGCTTCGCGCAGCACCGTAGCAGCTTCCGGCAAGGTCCAGTAGCCGGGCTCAGGCTCGAAGTTGAGCATCACGACCCGCGAGCCCAATTTAGCCTCCGCCTCTCCCTCAGGGCTGCCGAAGTCGGTGGCCACGACCGGCGCCGCCACTCGCTCGCCGGCGGAGTCCTGGAGGTATCCCAGCCCGCGGCTGACGCCCTCGATCACAAAGACCCGCTTCGCCTGAACCTCACCGCCAGCGAGAGTGGCGTCCTTCCACGCAAACTTCAGCCCGGCGGCGAGCGGAGCTTCGTACGTGTGCTCGATGCCGATCTCGCGAGAATACGCGGTTTCAGGCGGCCCCGCGATGAACCGGTCCCCCTCGCTCCGCACCGGGATCGTAAGAGGCCGGCCTCCCAGCACCAGCAGATTGCCGCCGGTTTCGAGGTATCTCTTGATTGCTGACCAGTCTTGACTTGGAACCGCAGAGCCGTAAGGAAGAACCAGCAACTCGACTTCCTTCCAGTTTTCGATCTGGTTAAGCTCATTGAGGCTCACAAACTCGGGCTGCAGACCTTCCAGAGCCTGGCGCAAGGTCTCCTGGGGCACGGGTTGGCTTTCAAGGGTAGGAAATCCGGTTTGCCATAACACCACTACTTTGCCGGTTGCAGAACTCGCTGAAATGCATAATGCCAAAATAATGATTAACTTTACGATGCTTCGCATATTTCGAATCCTCGGGTCGCTCGACGCGCCCGGCGCGGATATACGCGCCCGTCAGCGCAGTTTCGAGCCCTCGAAGATACGCCTTTCTGCGCGGACTGCCAAGGGTTTCTATGTCTAATGTCTATGTCTAAAGCTCCATTCTGTCATCCTGAGCGAAGCGAAGGATCTGCATTTGCTTGTTTTCATCGACATACTGCAGATGCTTCGCTTCGCTCAGCATGACAGATAGACTTTTTCCGCAGCCTGTGAAGCCCCTGAAGCAACAATGGCTTCAGGGCCTAAAGGCCCCTCCAACCGACCTTCTTCAGACGGCGGGGCTGAAGCCCCGCCCTTCCAAAATTGGTGAAAAACCCAGGTTAGAGGCCCAGGGCAGAGCGCGTGGCCGGGCCCACGATGCCGTCAACGGTCAGGCCTTTCTGCTGTTGGAATTGTCTGACCGCCGCATCCGTGCTCGTGTCGAAGTTCCCGTCGACGGTGACGGGGAATCCGGCCTTCACCAGAGCCTGCTGAAGGGCTGTCACGTCGTCACCTTGCATCGGCGGGGTCTCAAGCTGAAGCGTCCCTTCAGTCGCGGCGTGGGCCGAGGGGCGCAGTGCCACACTGCCTGACAAGACATCTTCGGTGATCAAGATGCCTCGAACGGTCAGGGGCAGAGGCAAGTCCCAGGTTCCGCTCGTGATGAGTTGTAGAAAAGCATCCATCCTGTACACCGTCGGGTGCAAAGCCGGGTTGGGATGGTTTGCCAGCCAGTTCCTTCGTTCGCTGACGTAGGCGCTGATCCAAGCCTGCTCGCCGATTTGGGCCGCGGAGCCGTGATTGGTGTTGGTGATGTCTCGGATGATCGTCCAAGCCCCTTGCACATGGCTGTCGTAAACGATGTTGGTTCCAAGCGCGGAACTCACTGCGGTATTGGTTGCATCCTGCACGCTGGGGATCCAGTAAACCCGGTCGAAGAACTGGTCTTGAACGGCACACATGACAGGGTCGTCGCCTGCCGCCTGCAATAAGCCTCGGAAGGCCATGTCCGTGTCCAGAGAAGTATCGCGGGCCGCAAGCCGAGCAAGATCGGGATTGAGCAATCGGGCGAATTGCGCACCGGGCGCCGCACAGTAGGCTTTGACCAGGAGGTACAAATTCCCACTGGCCAGCGTGGTTTGGGAGCGACCATAAGTCAGGTGGCCCGTGTCGCCGGGAATTAAGGTGACACTGCCATAAAGTCCTTGAGGAGTCCCGGTTTCGAAGATGTTCACCACCGCCTGTGCAGTCCGCTTTTGCAAGTCAGTAAGCATTTCGGGCCTCCAGCCTCATTTATAGCCTAGCAGGTGGAGATGAGAATATGGGAAATGGTGAGAAAGACGAGAATATTTTTCTTATCTGCCTGAAATCAAATGAGAAATAGTTACAAGAGACTTTCACATTGTGAAAAAACCGCTCCCAAGTGGCGCATTATGCCCCATACATGCAGAAACTTGCATATTTGCCCGCCGGGCGAATCCGCCGCTACTTCAGGTCCTCGGGCTTATCGGTGAGGCGCCCCAGCATATCGTAAATCCGCATCACGGCCTGGTCGACCATGCGCTCGCCTGCCCCGACGGCAATGTAGGTGTCGGAGTCAGCGCCGCCGTAGCCACCCTCCGCGGCGGCCCGAATGGTGGGGAAATAGTCCAGGTAGCCATTGGCATAGCCTACGAAGAACGCGTCGTGGACCGGGCAGCGGCGGCGCCAATCGGTTTGAAAGTCCACAAAAGGCTCTCCCGGCAAGCCCACCAGGGCAATCGTGCGGTTGATCAGGACCGTAGTCACCGGCACCGACAGTTCGCGCCGCGGATTGTCGCTGTCGAGAAGGTCGGCGTGGTCCTCGTAAACCCTCTGCCCGTAGGCTGCCAGCATCCCTTGGCGGAATTTCTGCGCATCCCAGCGGACAGCGAAAGTCATGATGTCCTCGGTAAACTGCAAGCTGGGCTGGGTGGCGGAGACCGTGTTGATCGTCGTCGCCACGCGCGCCGCTTCCGCGCCCAGTTGCTCGCCGGTCCAATCCCGCTTTTTGACCGCGCCGTCGGCTAGAGCAGTCGTGGCGTAATAGGGGTTGATGTCGCCGTCCCCGCCTTGCAGGAAGAGGCACAGCGGAGAGCCGCCCACTGCTTCCTCGACGGTCCGCGCCATCACGCCCACGTAATCGGCGGAATACTGGAGATTGTCCGGGCCGAAGACGACCGGGTGGCAGGCATAATTCACCAGCACCGCGAGCGGCTTGCCCGCTGCCGAATCGATGCGCAGCACCGAGACCGTAGGGTCGACCGGAGAAGTCGGGACCTTGTCGGGATTCGTCCAGAACATGCTCACCGTGCCGTCGGGAAACACGCGGCGGCGGTTGTAGCCGATGTAGGCGCGCCCGTATCCCGTTCCTAACCGCGCTTCCGAAAGGTGTGCGCAGGCCTCGGCAACCGCGCCGGCGATCTTGTCGAGGTCGGTGGCCTCCCAGGATGGCGGGCGGTGGGAGGGATATTCGTCCAGGATGTTAGGCCCCGAGTGAGTATGCGATGCGGTGATAAGCAGTAACGAAATCCCGCTGTTTTTGGCCAGACGCTCCCGTAAGCCGGCGAGAGAGGCGGGCCCGAAAACGCGGCCCGAGGTCAAGTGTGACCAGCGCCAACCGCTTCCCCTCCGCCTCCAGCACCACGACCCGAGCATAAAGCGGGTCCAACGTTCCCGTGGCAGGCTGCGTGCGATCGAAGTAACCATACATGGGCAGGCCCGGCGGAGGTGTGATATCTACTTTCGCAACGCCTGCCTTGAAGCCCGCGCCGTAGAGAGGGCCGATCGCCAATATCATCAAAAGGATAGCGTTCCGTGCAGAGATCAAGATTCGGGGCATAACCGCTCCAGCCTTAGAAATGAGTCGCGCAGAAATCTCTCCTAGCATACGCTGACCCCAGGCTGGGCCGAAAGAAATCGATCTAGAGTGGTAGGGTTGACCTCCGGTGTCAACCTGCCTTTGATTGACCGCCGGTTCGACTTACACCGAAAAGTCCAGGTACAGGCAATCACTCTCAGCGCCTAAGCAGTGACTTTAAGATTGTGTTTTCGACAACTTTATGCGATTATAGGTCTTAAAGTTATTTTCCATGGCATTTTCACTGGAAACTGGGGTGGCTTGTGTTAATGAGGTTTCGTGCCCGAAATTATCGGTCGATTAAAGAGGAACAAGAGCTTTCCTTGGTGGCGGGTTCGCTCAAGGACTCGCCGGAAGCGGTGACGCAGATCGAGGGACTGGGCCTCGGGCTGGTGCGCGTGGCGGCGATTTACGGCGCCAATGCCTCTGGCAAGAGCAATGTGATCAAGGCGCTTGCCTACATGGGCAGCGCCGTGCAAAATTCCCAAAGGCAGTGGGCGCCCGAGGGGCCGATTCCGCGCGAACCGTTTCTTCTCGATTCGCAATCAAAGCTTGATCCTTCCTCATTTGAAGTGGATCTACTGCTCGATGGCGTGCGGTTTCATTACGGATTCGCGCTGAATGATCAAGAGATTCTGGAGGAATGGCTTGACGCGTACCCTGTTGGCAAACGGCAAATGTGGTTCAGGCGCAAAGATAGGACCTTCACCTTCGGCAAGAAACTGGTTGGAGATAACGATGCTATTGAGCGTCTTACGCGGCAAAACAGCCTCTTTCTTTCCGCTGCCGCTCAAAACAACCATGAAGGTCTGCTTCCGCTCTACCGCTGGTTTGCTGAAAACTTTGGATACGTGCCCCGTGAGCGGGGGCCGGCCATGTTCAAGACTGCTATTATGTGCAAGGATGAGGGCTTCAAAGCCTCGGTATCACAAGCGCTTCGCTTTGCGGACATGGGGATTGTTGGGCTCGATGTTCGGGAAGAGGACATCCTTCCGTCGCTTCCGCCGAGACTGAGCAAGAAAGAGAGACTTTTCTTAGAGGATTTCACTGCTTCAATGCGGAAGTTTGTAGAAAGGGCAAAGGAGTTAGACGACCGAACGAGATTCCCTGAAAAGAAGCTGGTCGTATCTCTCACCCACAAAGGCTCCGGCCGCCGAGACGTCCCATTTGGGCTCGAAAATGAGTCTGATGGCACGGTCGCTTTCTTAGGATTGTTGGGCCCGTTGGTCCATTTTATTGGCTCAGGGGGAACACTCTGCGTAGACGAGCTGGACGCCAGTTTGCATCCTTTACTTGCATTGGGGGTGCTCCAATATTTCAGCAGTCCTAAGTGGAATCCCCACGGCGCACAGATCATCTTCACCACCCACGACACGAACATTCTAGACAGGGCCTCATTGAGGCGCGATCAGATTTGGTTCACCGAAAAAGACGCCGAAGGTGGCACCCACCTGTATCCGTTGACGGATTTTAAACCCCGAAAGAACGAAAACCTGGAACGTGGATATTTGCAGGGTCGGTACGGCGCGGTACCGTTCATCAGCTCGCCAGATTTTCTCGCGAATCCCCATCGAGATAAGGCCGAGCGCTGATGGCCCGAAGACGTGACGACCTGCGGCGTCGAAAGCACTTTACGGAGCCTCGCCCCCGCATACTGGTTTGCTGTGAGGGGCAAGTCACGGAACCGAGCTACTTCAATCGCCTCAAGCGGGAGGGCCACAACATCCTGTTGCACGTAGAGGTGAAGCCGGGAGGCAAGGTCCCCCAGACTCTCGTCGACTATGCGCTCGATTTGAAGCGCGAAGCTGAGAAGGAAAGCTCGCGGGCAGAGAGATGACAACTTGAAGTACGACGAAGTCTGGTGCGTGTTCGATGTGGACGCGCATCCCCACCTACTCGATACCAAGCAGAAGGCCGAGGCGAACCGCATTGAAATGGCCATCTCGAATCCCTGTTTCGAGCTTTGGTTGTTGCTGCACTTTCAAGATCAACGAGGCCACATAGAGCGTCACCACGTTCAATCTGCCTGCCGGGGCCACATGCCCAGGATACGTGAAGGACGTGCCCTTTGAGTTGGTCTTTCCCCACCATCAAGTAGCAGTTGACAGAGCTGTGGCGCTGGACATTGGCAGCAAAGCCAAGGCCGCCCAGGTGGGAATCCCTCAACGGGGGTTCATCGGCTGACAGAGCGGATCATGGGACTCGGACGCGAAGAACAACTCAAGAGGCACCGTCTGCTCTATCGCTAAGACACCTTCTCCAAGCGGATGGGACTCAACCCAAATGCGAAGTTTATTAAGGTCAGCGATGCTGATGCGTCGATCCCGCATCCTGTCCATCAGGTGCTGGCGAATTGCGGGCGGGAGCCTGTTCCAGGTTTCAAGGTGGGGCATCAGTCGCCAAAAACCATGCGGCCTAGATCGTCGCCGAGGCGAGCAACGTCTTTTGGATCGGTTGCCGCGCGGTAACGCTCGGCGAGTTCAAAGAACTCTTTTTGCTTGCGCTTCTGGGCCTCGATCCCCTCTTCCACGAGCTCAACGATGATCCGGTTGGCGCTCAGGCGCCGCTGCTTCGCCAGGCTGCGCACCTGCCGCGCCGTGTCTGCCGGAAGGCCCACGGTCTGGCGAACGACTTTGTTAGAAGTGCCCATAGCACCATTATACACCACAATGGTGATGCACGTACGGGAGACAACGCAAACGCTGTGGGCAGGGCACGACGCTGTGTGGCGAAAGAAACCGGTTTGTGGCGGGAGCGATCGCGGTTACAATCCGAGCTGGGGCGAAGGCCCTCAACGAGGCTACGAAATGGTAACCAACGAGCAAGTCTATGAAGTATTGCGCAATTGCTACGACCCGGAACTTCCGGTCAATCTGGTGGACCTGGGATTGATTTACGACGTGAAAGTCGACGATGACAGCGTCCATGTGGTAATGACCCTGACGGCACGGGGCTGCCCCGCTCACAGCTTCATCAGCGAACAGGTGAGAGAGGAAGTAGCGAAGATCGAAGGGGTGAAATCCGTAAATGTGCAGGTGGTATGGGACCCGCCCTGGAACATCAGCCGGTTAAGCGAGGCGGCAAAGCTGCAGTTGGGCATGAAGTGAAGACGACAGAATTCACAATTCACTATTCTCCATTCACTCCGCTATTCCCTAACAAGATTGCGAAGCAAGAACAACATGTTCGCCGGCCGTTCCGCCAGGCGGCGCATGAAGTACGAGTACCACTGACGCCCGTAGGGAACGTAAAGGCGCACGCGCTCGCCCTGGCGGAGCAGGTCGCGCTGCAAATCGCGCCGAATTCCGTATAACAACTGAAATTCATAGCGGTCGGGGGGGATGTGGTGTGCGCGCGCGTAGTCCCGCGTTTCGGCGATGAGGCGTTCATCGTGCGTGGCAATAGCGTGATAGATGCCGCTGGAAAGCATCATGGCCATTAGCCGCGAGTAGTTTGCGTCCACATCCTTCTTGCGGTGAAAGGCAATCTCCCGAGGCTCGTCGTAAGCCCCTTTGACCAGACGTATCCGCGCCCCGCACTTCAACAACTCCTCCACGTCTTTCTCGCTTCGGTAAAGATACGACTGGATGACAACGCCCACCACATCGCGAGGCGCATTGACGGCCCGGAAGACCCTCAGCGTCGATTCCGTGAAGGCGGAGCCCTCCATATCTACGCGCACAAAGTTATGGTGGCGGGCGGCGCACTCGCAGAGCAGACTCAGATGGCGGCACGCCAACTCTTCGTCGATCGCCAGACCGAGTTGCGTCAGCTTGACAGACACGTGGGAATTCAACCCTTCCGCCGCCAACCGGTCGAGCAGCCGGATGTAGGCCTGGCAAGCCGCTTCCGCCTCCGCAACTTCCTCAACGCTCTCACCCAGCAGGTCGAGCGTCACCATAAAGCCTTCGGCGTTCAGCCGCCGGATTACGGCGAGCGCCGCTTCCAACTCTTCCCCGGCGATGAACCGCGCCGCCATGCGGCGTCCCAAGGCGTGCCCGGTGAGGATTTTCTTAGGGGTTTGTTTCTGTGAAAGATAAATCAGGATAGGACGGAGCATAAGTACCGGTTCCAGGTGTCAGTGTTCCGCTTCCAAAAACCGTTCCGCGTCAATGGCCGCCATGCAACCGGAGCCGGCGGCAGTGATGGCTTGGCGATAAATGTGGTCTTGGACGTCCCCCGCGGCGAAGACGCCGGGCACGTTGGTTTTGCTTCCATCGTGCGTAATCAAATAGCCGGTTTCGTTCATCTCGAGCTGTCCCTGGAACAATGACGTATTGGGCGAATGGCCGATCCCGATGAACACCCCGTGGCAGTCCTTGATTGTCTCTTCTCCGGTTTTCGCGTCCTTGAGCTTGATTCCCGTCACCTCGCCTCGCTCCACGTCCAACACATCGGATACCTGCGAATTCCAGATAAACTTGACCTTTGGGTTGCGGAAGAGCCGGTCCTGCATAATTTTGGAGGCGCGTAGCTGGTCGCGGCGGTGAATAACGTTCACTTGATCGGCGTAGCGGGTGAGAAACAGCGCATCTTCCGCGGCCGTATCTCCGCCGCCCACCACCACCACTTCTTTTCCGCGATAAAAATACCCGTCGCAGGTCGCGCAGGTGGAGACGCCGTGGCCAAGCAGCTTTCGCTCCGAGTCGAGTCCCAGCAGCCTTGCCGAAGCGCCGGAAGCAATGATCAGCGTTCGCGTCTCGATCGTCTCGCCTTCCGCCTCAAGCACGAAGGGGCGCCGGGAAAAGTCAACTCGAGTGACGTGTCCGTCCTTGAACTCGGCGCCAAACACGGTGGCCTGCTTCTGCATCAATTCGACCAACTCCGGGCCTTGCACGCCTTTGGGAAAACCGGGAAAGTTCTCCACCAAGGTCGTCAAGGTCAACTGTCCGCCGGCCTCGATGCCGCGGATAACCAGGGGCTTCAAATTGGCGCGGGCGGAGTAAATCGCCGCCGTCAATCCGGCGCACCCTGAACCAATAATCACCACATCTCGCATGAGCACGCTTCTCCCTTAGTGAACTGTAATAACCGCAGTCGCTTATCTTACTCCCTGGAAATAACTTCGTACAACGTGTTTTGGCGTTGCGCCCCCGTCCGGTTTAATGCTACAAACATATCTCCGTTTCGCCTACAATATGATCATCGTCAGCACCACGGGGGTCACAGCGCGGCAAAGCCGCAACTAAATGCAGATTCTTCGCTTCGCTCAGAATGACACGGAACCCTGGGAATGACATGTCATCCTGAGCGAAGCGAAGGATCTGCTTTTCTTCGCGAGCCGCGAAGAAACTCTCCTTTAGTAGAACAGAAAAGCCGGCCGTATGGGCAGGTGCGAAATAAGCGTTTCAAAGTTCCGCAGGCAGGATAGGTTCATCCATGGATGCAGTGGTTTTCGAGGGAGTTACCAAACGTTTTGACACGCTCACGGCAGTCGATCATCTGAACCTGCGAATCGGAGAAGGCGCTGTGTTCGGACTGTTGGGCCCAAACGGAGCCGGCAAGACGACCTCGCTTCGCATGATCATGCAGGTGTTGATTCCTGACGAAGGATCGATCCAGGTGCTTGGTGAGCCGGCCAGCGAGCGCAGCCAGGACCGCATCGGCTACCTCCCCGAAGAACGCGGCCTCTACGCCAAAATGAAGGTGAGGGATCACCTGCGTTTCCTGGGTGCCCTGAAAGGGCTTACCGAGGGCGAAGCGGTGAAGCGCGCCCAAGCCTGGCTGGAACGCCTGGAATTGGCGGGCTGGGCAGACAAGAAGGTTCAGGACCTTTCCAAAGGCATGCAGCAGAAGGTTCAGTTCATCGCCACGGTGATTCATAAGCCCCCATTACTGATTCTGGATGAGCCTTTCGCCGGCCTCGACCCGGTGAATGCATCCTTGATCAAAGACATCATGCTGGAGTTGCGCGAGCAGGGTTCCACGATCATTCTTTCCACGCATCGCATGGAGCAAGTGGAGATGATGTGCGACGCCATCTGCCTGATCAACAAAGGACGTAATGTGTTGAGCGGGGAGTTGCGCGCCATCAAGAAGTCCTACGGGAAGAACACCTTGCGCATTGAATGTTCCGGAGATGGGGAGTTTCTAGAAGCCACAGGCCTGGTGGAAAAAGTGAACCACTTTGGAGCCGTCATAGAAGCACGGCTCAAGCCGAGCGCAGATCCCCAGGAGATTCTCAAGGCGGCAGTGGCGCGGGATGTGCGCGTCAGCCGCTTCGAACTGGTCGAACCGCCTCTGAACGACATCTTCATTGAAAAAGTCGGGGCGGTCCAGGCGTGAAGTCGTGCAGCTTGACAGCGCCTGGCGCGCTGCGCCATTGTGAGGAGCGATGCGGCTTTCCCCCATTTCCATTGCCTGCCCTCAATGCGGGTCGAAGGATGTTCTTTACTCCTGCCAGCCAACCTGTTGTTTCAACCATGTCTGCAACAACTGTTATACGACGTTCGAACTCGAGACCACCAAGATAGGTGAATTGCCGGACCCTTTCACGCTGCCGCCCGAGCCCGAACCTTCCAGCCCCACAGCCCCGTGCGCGCGCTGTGGCGAAGCCAAGGTGTTCGCCATAGTTGACACCGAAGAACCGGCGTACTTCTGTATCTCCTGCAAGGCGCTTCTTACGCTGAGTCTCACCGAAATCGCACCGGGACAATAGGATTGCCGAAGGTCGATGGCCTACATTGACAACGGGGAAGGGCGGGGCTTCAGCCCCGCCGCCTACGGGCGTGGCGTGAATAGGGCCTTTAGGCCCTGAAGTCAACTTGCTTCAGGGGCTAAAGCCCCTAAATCCCGCCCGAGTCAAGTGGCGGGGCTGAAGCCCCGCCCTTCCGATCTTCTCCAATCGTGGTGAGAAATGCGGGTCGGCCAGGAATACGGTTAACGAACCGCCCAACGGCGGAGGGCTTCTGATTCGATTCTATGCCCTGTGGCAGCAGGCGCCGGGCGGGATCGGGGAGCCATGCGGGCAGGTGCGCGGATGCGCGAGGAAGATGCAGATTTTCTCAGTGACCTGCGGACTCAGGGTATGTTCGATTCGCAAAGCGTGCTCGTCCACCACGTCGTTGTCGATGTCAAAGGTATCGTGAAGCAAGCGTTCGGCGAGGCGGTGGCGCCGGAGGGCTTGTCTCGCCCGCGGCTCTCCCAGTTTGGTGAATGAGATTTCGGCGTTCTCGACGCGGATCAGTCCTTCCTGTGCCATGCGTAGAAAGGTGGCCCGGTTGGGGATGAATTCCGGCACCTCGTTGGCGCTCACGACGCGCTTCCCGGTGTCCTCCTGGGAGTGCCAGATGGCTTTGAGAAGGTTGTCAACCCGTTCAGCCTCGACCGCGGGCAGAAGCGAAGCCGCGGCCAAGCGGCCATGATGCAATTCGATGTGACGCTCCGCTCTGCGACCGACTTCCGCGTCGTGGGTCACCATGACGATGGTGTGACCCTCGCGGTGCAACTCCGTGAGTAGTCCCAGGACCAAGGTCTCGTTCACCTCGTCCAGGTTCCCGGTCGGCTCATCGGCCAGGATCAGGTTGGGTTGGTTGATCAGCGCCCGCGCCACGCAGACGCGCTGCTGTTCGCCGCCCGAGAGTTGAGAAGGAAGATGCCGCAGGCGATCTGCCAAGCCGACGTGGCGCAGGGCTTCGGAAGCTTCCTGCTCATCCGCGATGCTGTGAAAATACTGGGCCAGCATCACGTTCTCGACCGCAGTGAGGTAGGGGACCAGATGGAACTGCTGAAAGATGAAGCCGACCTTCTCCGCGCGGAAACGGGCGAGTTCACTCGAGCGCAGGCTCGACAGTTCGCAGCCGTCAATCGAAACGCGCCCGCTGGTAGGCGAGTCGAGGCAGCCGAGGATATTGAGGAGAGTGCTCTTGCCGGAGCCGGAGGGGCCCATGACGGCGATCCACTCTCCCTTCTCCACGCTGAAAGCCACGTCCCTCAGCGCTGCCACGGAATCGCCGTATTTCTTGCTTAGATCTTTGACTTCGATAAATGCCAACCCCGCTACTCTCCCTTCAGAACTACCGCAGGTTGAGTTGCCCTCACCACGCCGACCAGAAACACCGCGGCTGCAAGGGCCAGCAGCGTGGCGAGGCCACAAACCAAGGGCAGAGTCCACCAAATCAAGTTAAGCGTAACCCCGAAAAGGCGGTGCGCAAGGCCGAACGCCCAGAAACTGCCGAGGACAAAGCCCAGGCAGCCTCCGGTTACTCCAAGACTTGCGCCTTCCGCCAGAAACAGCTTCATCACCTTCAAATCGGTTGCCCCGAGGGCCTTCATCACGCCGATGTCTTTACGCCTTTCGAGCGCGATCGCCGTCATCGTCGCCGTCAGGCATATCACGATGATAACGAGAATCAGGGCCGTCAGCGCCAGGAGAATCCATCGAATGACGCCCAGGACTCTCCCTTCGGAGAAGACGATCTGGCGAATGGGGCGCACGTCCACCCCGGGAAGCGCTTTCGACAGTTTCTGAATTGAACTTTCGATTTCTCGCGTATCGCCGTCCAGCCTGAGTTCGACCAGGCTGATCCGCACGGGCATCCCCACAAAGCTTTGCAACTCGTCGAGGGGAAGAAAAACCTGGTCCTCTTCCGATGAGCCAGTCCTGAGCACTGAAGCAAGGCGGCAATCGACGGCGGGTTTGGCGCCTCCGTCGTTCGATGAGGCCAACGGACCGAGGTGGATCGTGTCGCCCGCCGCAACTCGAAGGCGCGAGGCAACGCGCGCGCCCACCACGCACGGCAGTTGCAACGACGACCCGGACGCGACGCTCGCCTTGTTTTCGCGCCAACCCGGGTTCATCCGGATCATCGCCTGCAAATCCGTTCCGACGGCCACGACATTCACGAAATCCGGCAAGATCGGGTCAGGAGGAATGCGTTCGAGGCGCACCACGGCATAAAGCACCGGCAGCACCGTAACACCCGGATCCTTCCCGGCAAGTTGATGCACCGAGTTCACGATGCCTTGATCCATCGTGCCGCCCCACGCCCCATTCCCCTCCCCGGTGGAGGAGGGATCTAAGGGGTGAGGTGGCGTAATTGAGCTCGAGGAGCCCGGCGCGAGTATCACGTTCGCCCCATAGCCACGAAACTCTTGCGTCATCTTGCGGCGGACACCCCCGTACAGATTGAGCAGCATCGACATCACCGCCGCGCCTACCATCAAGGAGATGAGCGCCAGGATGGCCTGGGGACGCTTGACGGATAACGCCCGCCACCACAGACGGAGCGGAGCACCACGCTTGGGTCCATTTCCCCGAGAGGGAGCCGATATGTTGGAGACTGCCATTAGTCCCTCAGCACCACCGCCGGCGACACTCTTAAGGCTCGGCCTAAGGGGAACACGCTGCCGACCAACGTGACGGCCAAGGCCAAGGCGAGGCAAACCGGGAGCATCACCAGATGCACGCCTACCGGAACGCCGAAAACCGCCAGCGCCACCCGCCACGCCAGCACACTGCCCAGCAGATATCCCGCGATTCCCCCCACCAGGCCCAACACGCCGGCTTCCAGAAGCAGCAGCGTGGCCACCTTCGCATCGGTAGCGCCCAGTGACTTGAACAACCCGATCTCCGCGCGCCGCTCCAGGGCCGTAGCCAGCATCATGGAGGCCACGGCGAGGCCGGCAGCAAGCAGCGCAGCCAAGGCCAGGACACCCATGAGGATTCCCACCCGGTTCAGTATCTTCCCTTCCGTATCGGCTACCTGGTAGATGGTAGTCACTTGGGCTTCGGGAATTGCCTGCTGAATCTGGTACGCAATCGAACTTGCATAAGGAGTGCAGTACCACCGGTCCAGTTCCTGCGGGCTGAGCTTGCCCAGGTCGGAACGAGCAAAAGCATCCTCGGGTTTGGTCAAGGCGCTGACCTCAACCCGTCGCACTTTTCCCCCGAGCCCCGACAACCGCTGCGCCAAGGCCAGCGGCGCCAGCACCTGGTTGTCCTCTGCCCCGCCGGTTTCAAGGATGCCGCTCACCTGTACACGTGGCGCAGGCGTCTCGCTCGCGAGCGTGAGGGCGATCTTGCTGCCTGGTCCCACGCGAAGCCTTGCCGCGAGCCGGCGGCCCACAAGGACGCCCGTGCCGTCCAGGTCGTCGGGCCACTCGCCTTTGACCTTCCAGGAAGGATGCAGCTTTTCGAGGCCGGTTGCGAATACTTCGGATTTATCGACGCGCAGGGACTTCTCGAACCAGGTTCCGATCAGTACTGCGTTTTGGTCATCCACTTTGGCGGGAACGTAAAGGAAGGGCGCGAAGGCAACGATGTTATTCCGCCAGAAAATCTTCTTGAGTTTGACCAGCTCATCTTCGGGAATGAATGCGCCGCTCCCTGCGGGCCGGTAGTCAACACCGCCGACGCTGATGGCAAGGCTATCGGCCGCTGGAGTTATGGAAAGGTTGGCCCCATACGAACGCAATTCGCGGCTGATCTTGTCTCCGATATCAAGCGAGAGGATGCCCTCCGTCGCTGCCGCGGCGATGCCCAGCGCAATCGCCAGGACGCTCAGCAGCTTGCGCCGCCGGCGCCGCGCCAGGGATTCAAGAAGGATTCTAACCAGCATTTCTCGGCCGAGTTTCTCACGGCGGACGGGGAAGGGCGGGGTTTTAACCCCGCCAATAACCGCGCCCCAACTTGTTCCCCCCGTCTTGTGCCCCGCGCAGTCCGTCAGCCGACGGAGTGCGCGGGGCGCAAGACGAATACGGAAATGGGAGCCTCTTTGCGGCGGGGTTAAAACCCCGCCCTTCCGGTCGCTCGAGCTAGCGGAAGTACCTTGCGGCAGCGTCAAGGGAGGGGGCCGCGATGCGAATCGAGTCGCCCTCCACGCGGTAATCGACGTGAATCGGGTTGCACCCGCCGGCCAGGCCGATGGTGGGCACATAGACCGCTGCGGCGCAATTACGGCAGATCACATTCTTGCCGTCCTGGTAGTAGCCCTGGCTGCCGCAAATCGCGCAGGCGTCCAAAGCGGCGCGAACCGTGTCCGAGCCATCGAGAATGGCGATGATTCGCACCTCCCTGCCGCCCACCGCAAGCGCGTACCGATGTAGCTTATGGTCCGTGAGCTCGGCCGTGGGAATCTGCACTTCGCCGTTCACAATCGACACTTGCTCGGGGGGCGTCATGGCGTGAGCCGTCAACGAGTAGATGAATTGAGAGCAGATGAGAACCATGATCAGCAAGCTGACGCCGGCGCCCGAAAGTTTCCAGAAGCGCTCGCTCTGCTGTCGAGCCAGGAGCTTACGGCGCTCCGGCGCAGGAGAGGCGCTGACCTCTGGGCTGCCCGGGCCGGCAGAGGAAATGCGTTGGGCGATGATGAGAAATAAGGCCAGCGCCACGATGACCACAAAGAAAAAGGCATCGTTGTTGACGATGGGGCCGACCAACGCCATCTCGCGGCGGCTGGAAGGGAGTACCTGCGCCTCCGAGAGTTCGTGCACGCCGGATACCAGCAACTGCGCCGCAACCACCAGGAGCACCAGGCTCGTGACCGAGAAGAACTTTCCCAGGTCAACCTTCACGCTGCCCTTGAAGAAGGCAACCCCCAGCGCAATCGCCAAACCGAGCCCGATTATCCCGCCCATGAAGTTCAGCAACTCGCTAGTGCGCAGCGAAACCGCGGCCAGAAAAAGCACCGTCTCGATGCCTTCGCGGAAGACCATCAGGAAGACGAAGAGGAAAAGGCCCGCGGCGGCGGCGCGGGTGGGTTCGGCGGAGATGTTCCGAAGCTTGCTTTCTATCTCCTGCTTCATCCGCTTGCCGGTGCGCCACATCCAGACCACCATCGAGGCCACGAAAACAGCCCCCACAAGCATCAGCCAGCCTTCGTAAGCATCCTCGCCAACCTCAAGACGATGCACCAGATACGCCGCCGCGAGGCTCGCCACGACCGCCGCCAAAACACCCCAGGCAACAATCCGGTTCCAGCCCTCGCGGCCCGTCTTCTTGAGACAGCCGAGAACGATGCCGATAATGAGCGCGGCTTCGACACCTTCGCGCAGTGTGATGACCAGAGATTGGAACATAACCACAATTGGGCGGGAATTCAGAGGCCCTGACTTCGCGCAACCAAAAGCAAATACGATGTTAAGCCGCGCAGGGACGAAATGTCAATGCGCCGGAATCTTGACCGCTTTCACCAAGACGGATATGCTGGGTCTGTCGAAGTCGGTTTTTCCGACTTCCACAAAGGAACTGTAATGGCCACGTTCGTCAAAATACAGCGCAGAGGCCAAGTGACCATCCCAACTCGCCTCCGTGCCCAACTGGGATTGACTGGCGGCGACGTTGTCGAAGCCAGGGCGCACAGGGGCAGGATTGTTCTCACGCCCAAGCCCGTTGTAGACCGGGAATATACCCCGTACCAGCGCCGGGTCATCGATGCCCGCTTGGCCAAGGCGGAGGCCGACGTCAAGGCCGGTCGCGTATCGAAAGCATATTCCGACCATCGTGAATTCACCACTGATCTCCACAGCGCAGCCGCAAGGTCGCTTCCTCAAAAAGACTGAACATTCGCTCAATGAAGCTCCAGTGGACTTCCCATTTCGTGCGGGCTTACAGCAGGGCGCCCAAGGAAATTCAACAAGCCTTCGACAAGCAGTCACTTCTCCTGGTCCAAAATCCCCGCCACCCCTCACTCAATGTTAAGAAGTATGATGAAGGAGAAGGTCGCTGGCAGGCCCGCGTGAACCGTAATTGGCGCTTCTATTTTCGGATACAGAACGATACTTATATCCTTTTAGATATTATTCCCCATCCCAAGTAAGTCCGGTGTGAACCGCAGACCAAGGCTGCCGCAGGCCGACGCCCTGCGTCTCAGTGCTTTCTTTGTCCTAGCTGCCGATTCTGCACGCCAGTGATAGAGTTCACGGCACGTGCGCTGGTGTGGACCCAGGAGGAGAGGCTTTGTGCTTGCCGGTGTTCAACAGCTCAGTCCGGATGGCGGTTTGACCTAGAGCCCGACCGTCCCAATGATAGGTCACGACATCCGCCGCAGATGCATGTTTGTAATAATCACCGGGCCGGTAATGAGACGTGCGAATGGTAAGCGTGTTGGCCTTTTCGTCGAAATCGTCGAGAGGGTGGTCTGGTCCCCCGTAACGGAGGTCCCAGTCAATCAGTTGCGTGACCCGGAGACGCTTGTCGACGAGTTCGAAAACTTTGGCAAGGCCGAATTCGGTTGAGCTGCCGCCGGCCATGACCTCCGCGTACACTGTCAGTGCATACTCTCGTCCTGGTTCCGCAGAATCGAGGATGTGGGCGCCCTTGAGTTCGACCCAATCGTACCCGTCGTTATGATATTTCACTTCCCACACGCCGTTTCTCAACTGAATCAGACTTGGCTTTCCATTCTCGTCGGTCCCGACGGGCACTCTCAGGTTCTTAAAGTCCAGATCCCGGATCGACTGGTAACTGTTGGGGTACAAATACGAGTAAGGCTGCAGGTGAAACGAAGGACCCACATCAGAAACGTAGGGCACCGGTGAGGTTTGAGCCAACAACGAGGAAACCTGTGGGGAAACCAGCCAAAGAGCGCAAGCAAGCATTAAAGAGCGGAACAAGACAAAATCCCAGCACGTGAGTCTCTGGGCACTCATATTTGACCCTCAGTATTCTCGCGGCTCGCGTAGGGGCAACCCTTGTGGTTGCCCCAGGCGGCCACAAGGGCCGCCCCTGCGAGAGCGTCAATACTTCCGCAGCACACCGACTACTTTCCCCTGAATCTTCACCTCGCGGGCGGGGACGATGATGGGGTCCATTTGGGCGTTGGCGGGCTGGAGGCGGACTTTGCCGTTGGGGGCACGATAGAAGCGCTTCAGCGTAGCGTCGGTGCCCTCGATGAGAGCCACCACGATTTCTCCGTTCTCTGCCGTCTGGGCGCCTTCCACCAGGATGTAATCTCCGTTGCAGATGTGGTCGTCGATCATCGAATCGCCTTTGACCCGCAACACGAAGAGGCTTCCCCGGCCGCCGGTGAAATCGCCAAAGGAGAAGGTCTCGGGATTGGGGACAGCTTCCACAGGCTGACCGGCGGCGATTCAGCCCAAGCAGTGGGAAATCCATGTTGCCCAAAAACGCGGTGGGCATCGGCACGGCGTCCGCCCCGTCCGAACTGGCGGCGGCTCGCGGCTCAGATGCCGGCGCAGCCTTTCTTCGTCCGAAGGGACGGACTGCCGTTTTGGCAAAGGGCACGGAACCCGGCACGGCCACAACCTCGACGGAGCGGCTCTGGTTGTAGCTGCGGCGGATGAACCCCTTCTTTTCGAGGGTCTGCATGTGCTTGTGCACCGTCGCGAGCGACGACAACCCCAGACCTTTGCCGATCTCCTCAAAACTCGGCGAGTAGCCTTGGTGATTGATGAAATCGACGAGGAAATCAAAGACCTGTTTCTGCCGACGCGTCAGAGCCATGTTCGCACCCCACCTGTTCGAAACTCGAAAATCGAAATTCGAAATCCTCGATTCTCGGCTGATGACGTAAACGCCGCTGCTACATCACACCTTGATCGCTCTGGTTGCAATAGTAGGCGAACAAAAAGCGAATTGCAAGCGGAAAATCGCACACCGTCTTCCAGCCTGGTCAGCGCCGCGTATCGGGCTGTAGCGGCGGTCTCCGACCGCCGTCGTCGATCGGAGATCGACGCTACAATTTATGTTGTTCCGTATAGAATAGCGGAATGCCGAGTGACGTTAAGATCCGCGTACTGACGCAACGCGACGGAGAGGCGTATTGGAATCTACGGCTGGAAGCTCTCGAGCGGGAGCCGCAATCGTTCATCGAGTCTGCCAAGGAGCACCGGGCGATGGCTCGCGAGTGGGGTGCCGCGCGCTTGCGCCGGACGAACAACTCCAGCCTTGTGATGGGCGCGTTTTTCAAGGGAGAATTGGTTGGCATGGCAGGCTTCTTCCGTGAAAGACACTTGAAGACGAGGCACAAAGGGCGGATCTGGGGCGTCTATGTAAGGGCGAGTTGCCGGGGCAAGGGCCTCGGCGGGAGGCTACTCTTGACTCTGCTCAAACGCGTCAAAAAGCTGCCGGGACTGGAGCAGGTGAACCTCAGCGTCTCGTCCAGCCTGGCCGTAGCGAGGAAGCTCTATCGGTCGCTCGGGTTCAAGACATTCGGGGTCGAAGACAAGGCGCTCAAGATCGGTGCCACGTACCTGAGCGAAGAATACATGGTCTTGCGCCTCAAGCCGCCTTTGGAGAAGGCATGACGGAGGTTCTCAGTGGTGTGGGCCCCCCGCGCTTCCGCCGCCACTAGGATGAGGGCTGCCACCTGACCCGCCACCGCTAGGATGAGAACCGCCGGTCCCGCCACCGCCGGTCGAGCCAGTCTTGGCGCCGCCGCCCGAAGGGGCGTTGCCTCCGATTGGTCTCCCGCTGGTCGTTGCGCCTCCGGTCCGAGGCGGCACGGCCGAGCCGGAACCGGAGCCAGGGGACGACTGGGGCCGCCAAGCCGAGCCCTCACTCGAGGGCGAAGGCCGGCCCGTTTGCGATCCGGGCGCAGGCTGGCCGGTCTGCGACGCCCCACCACCCTGAACCGAATACACGGGACGAGCCGGTACTGCGTCTGTCCCTGGCCTGGCTGCTGAGGACGGGCGGGGATTGTTCACGTAGCGCCCAGTTGCAGGATCATAGACTATTTCTGCGTGCGGCCCGGGTGCTGCGCGCCGGGCAGGAGACCCTGTTGTCGAGCTGCCCAGGATAACGGTGATGCCTGAAACCGAGTCAGGTCCCGGAGCCGGCGATTTCATGCTTGTGCCTGGCGACCCAAAGCTCGCGCTACGCGGACCGACGATGGACACCTTGGCATTGGTAACCTGCGAGGGAGACGCCACGACGCGACCCGGGTGCAGAGCTTCCCGAGCCGGCAGAATATCCGGCTTCTCGATTCTGTTGCCAGAGGTAAGACTCACCTGGAGCGTAGCTCCGGGGTGTACCGGCCGTCCGCGCTTAAACGAACTGACGCTTATAGCGGTTCCGCAGGTTCGCCCTTGCGGACAAGGATTAGCGTTGCCCGGCCTGGGTAGGCCGTGACGCGGCGTCCACCCGATCCATCCCGCGCCGCCGTACCAGTTAACCGATCCGGGTGACCAAGGACCAAAGTTCCCCGGAAACCACACCCAGCCCATGCCCGGTATGAATTCCCATCCGCCGAAGTGATAGGGTAGCCAGCCCCAGGGCTCGCCGGAAATCCACGTGTAGCCGTAACCCGGATACCAGCTCCAGGAACCCTGCGAGAAGGGGTACCAGTTCGCGTCGACGGTGGGGACCCATCCGTACCCGTAGCCTGAAATGTCCGACCAGTTTCCGTAGTCCGCCAAATCCGCCCAGCCGTAAACGTCGTCGCTGCCGTCACTGGTATAGCCGCTGGGCGAAAGGGCGTTCGAGGCGGCTTGGGCTTGATTCTCCCGGTCCTGCACCCAGTGATCCCAATCGTCTTTCGTGATGCCCTCCGAGATCATGGCAGGCTGTTCGGCCCTGGGGCTGAGATCGAGCACGGAGTCTTTGGCCAGCGACCATGAACCGAGCGCGCTCGAGACATCCACAGAGCCGCTAAAGACTTCGACGCGCTCCTCCGACGAATCGGCGTCAACCCGGAAGAGCGACTTGCCGCGCGGAGTGAGGGTGGTATCCGCCGTCGCTATTTCGTAAGTGTCCTGCCCCTCCGGGGTGGCACTGAAGGTTGCATACCCGTTATTCAGCGTGAGGTGGTCGATCTTGCTTCCATCGGGAGCCAGCGCCAGCTGCGTGAATTCAAGCAAGGACGATTGGCCTACCCGTGCGGACGAGTCATTTTCGAATTGGACTTCGGCAAAACTGCCCTCCGCCGTCGAAAGCTTGAACCCCTCCTCAAGAGGAGTGTTTATCGGCGCCTCGGTCCAGTCCGTATCTCCTGGCCGCTGAACCGTGACTTGGCCCTCAACAAAACTGAGACGAACCACACGCGCATGAGAGTGAGTTTGACCCGGGGCTGCCGCAGATCCCAGCCAAACCGCTGCACCCAACCCCAGCAGAATCCTTACGACCGAATGTATCTTGGGTGTCATGGACCACCTCCCGAGCTTTCAGAGGCCACTCACATCCTACACCAATCTAGACGAAGCAGGTAGCCGCGAAGTTGCCAACGGCGGAAAATGGAAACTGGAAATTGGAAATTGGAAAATAGAAATTACTAAACGGGACCCGGCCGGAGGGCTGAAGCGCACGGGCGCTCAAAAAACCGATGAACTTCAGATTCTGGTTTCCCCTTCCTGGTATCGTGTTCTAGCCTCGGACATTCGAGGTTCGATTCTCCAGTTACCACTTTCTATTTTCCATTTTCCAGTTTCCAGTTTCCAGTTTCCATTTTCCATTTTCCATTTTCCAGTTTCGATCGCCGCGCTACGGGCCAGGTTGAACCTGATCCATGATCTCTTGCGCGCGGGATTGCGCCAGATGAAGAAAGCGCGAGCCATGCGCAATCTTCTCAAGTGTGGGAACGAGAATCTGGGGGTCGGTCAAGGTTTTATCCTTGAGTTCCGCCTGGATCTGTAGAAGCTCCTGGGACAGATTAAGAGGGTCATACTTCATCTCAAATTCAAGCGCTGCAACGTGCTGTTCAACAATACCGATGGATTCGAAAACGTCCACCAGGTCCCGCGCGGTTCTGTTCTCTGTGTAGTTGAAAGCCACTCGATTCAGGGCGCCACCCTGCTGGTAGGTGAAAGTCTTCTCTCCCAGGTTTGCTACTTTCTTATGGCTCTCAAGTTGAATGCCCTGGAAGTCGTGAAGCTGCCCGGACAGGGCGAAGATTCGTTCCGTGGTGCCGGAGGAAAGCTGAAAGGGGCGAGGGCCCTGGGCCTGGGACTCGTCCAGTTTTCGTCCTTCGTAAGTACCGGAACCCGCGGCGTCCACGATGATGGCAATATATTCGGGGGAACTGCCCTTGAACGTCCGGGAATAGGTCAGCTTGGCGGGAACACCGGCACCTTGGGGGAACATCGCGGCAGGACGGCTGCCTGCCGCGAGGACAAGACTGAGGAAAAGGAGGAGAACCCTGATTCTCCGCGAAAGCGTCACCATCATTTCGCCTGGGTGAAGGCGTTGAGCTCCGCTTCCTCGATGTCGAAGTTCGCGAAGACGTGCTGGACGTCCTCATGGTCTTCGAGTTCGTCCATGAGCCGGAGCATCTGGTCCGCCTGTTTACCAGCCAGCTTGACGTAGGTTTGGGGAATCATCGAGACTTCCGCGGCCGCGGGCGTGATCTGCGCCGTCTTGAGGCGGTCCACCACCTGGGGCAACCGGCCGGGAGGTGAAAAGACTTCCCAGTTGCTGCCGTCATCGTTCATATCGTCGGCGCCCGCATCCGTCACCAGTTCCAGCAGCGTCTCTTCGCTGGCTTTCCCCTTCTCCACGACAATGTAGCCTCGCTTGTTGAACATCCAGCCTACGGATCCGTGCTCCCCCAGGTTGCCGCCGTGCTTGGCGAAGACGTGACGGATTTCCGAGAGCGTGCGGTTCTTATTATCCGTCGTGATTTCCAGCAGCATCGCCACGCCGCCCGGCCCGTAGCCTTCGTACACCACTTCCTCGTAAGCGGCGCCGGGAAGTTCGCCCGTACCCTTCTGAAGAGCCCGCTTGATGTTGTCAGCCGGCATGTTCTCCGCTTTGGCGGCGGCAATGGCGGTGCGCAGACGCGGATTCGAGTCCGGATCCCCGCCCGCGATCCTGGCTGCGATGGTGATTTCCTTGATGATCTTGGTGAAGATCTTTCCCCGCTTGGCGTCTAAAGCGCCCTTCTTGTGTTTAATGGTTGCCCATTTTGAATGCCCTGACATACAAGACTTTCCTTTCGGTTCAATCAGTCCGCGACCCCATAGAGAATGATTCTATTGGGGTTCTCGCAATAAGGCAAATTACTTGAGACATCCTACCACAACGACTTAAGGGATGCTACAAGCACGTCATACAGGAATTCTCACCATGACCCGCGGGTCACTCTAACCTATTGCCGCACTTGCCGCAGTAATCGAAACCTTCCGGTATTCCTTTGGCGCCGCAGTTCTCGCAGGCTTGGGTGGGCGCGCCCCAGAGGAATTCGCTGGACTTACCACTGGCGGCGCGAGCGCGAATGGACTTGTGATCCGCGGGGCGCTTATCGATAAAAGCCTGTATGCCCTCGTACGGCTCCCATCCCGTCGAATGGACGGTCAGCCAATCGCGCGCGTGCCCGGCGGTCATGGTCCAAGGCAGATCCTTCCAGAAGCCCAATTGCTGACGAGTATAGCGGGCGCATTCCGGCAGGTTCTGGATCAAGCGGGCGGTGAGCGCATTCACGGCGCGGTCCAGTTGCTTCGAGGGCACCACCTCGTTCACCAGTCCCCAATTGAGGGCCTGCTCGGCAGTGATCTCATCGCCTTTCAGCAGCATCTCCCGCGCTCTCCGCTCACCCACCACCAAAGGAAGCCATTGGGTGGCGCCCCAGGACTCCACCAGACCCACGCGAGTGCCGACCTGAATGAAGCGTACGTGATCCGCGGCGATCGCGAGGTCGGCGGCCAGGTTCCAACCGTTGCCCGCCCCGGCCACCACACCGTTCAGGCGGGCCACGGTGGGCTTGCCGATGTGGCGGAAAAGCTCCAGGGCGTCAAAAAGCAGGCCTTGGTATTTCCAGAAGTTTCGCGGGCGACGCAGAAACTGCTCGGAAAACTCGTTGGCGTCATTGCCGGAACAGAATGCCTTGTCGCCCGCTCCAGTCAAAACCACCACGGCCACGGAATCGTCCCAGGAGGCGTCGCGGAACGCCTCCGCCATCTCCCGCAGACTTTGCGCGGAGAAGGCGTTGTAGACTTCAGGGCGGTTCAGCGTGACACGAGCCACTCCGTCTTTCTTTTCGTAGAGGACCTGCTCGAAATGGAATCGGGACGCGGGTTGCCGGGCGTAGGGTTCGTTCAAGGGCATCACTCCTGGGCGACTTTTGAGGTCGAACCACCTTCCCTGACTTGGCGATGCTATCACAGTCCTTCAGTGATTTGCGATTGGTGATTGGTGATTGGTGATTGACCAGGCAATTTCACTTCTCCCTGGCCTCGCGGGGATGGGGCACACAGTGCCGCTACAAGCGCCCCGATTTCGAGTATTATGGAAGCTAAAGGAGACATCATGATTGCCGCTAAGCATCTCTTGAAACTCGTGCCCCTTGTTTTCCTGGCCGGCGTGCTCTTCGCCGCTGACCAGCCGCCTTACGATGAGACCGCGGACGCACACCAACAAGTCGCCTCGGCGATCGCTGAGGCCGCGAAAGCACGGAAGAACGTCGTCCTTGTTTTCGGCGCCAACTGGTGCGGCGATTGCCGGGCTCTGAATGCGCAAATGCACAAGGATGAATTGGCTGGTCTGATTGCCTCGAATTATGAGGTGGTGAAAATCGATGTGGGCCGGTTTAACAAGAACAAGGACATCGCCGCCAAGTACCACGCCCCACTCGCTCACGGCATTCCCACCCTGGCGGTGCTCGACCCCGCCGGAAGCGTCCTCTATGCGATGGACCAGGGCCAGTTCTCCAATGCCCGCAGCATGAGCTATGAAAGCATCCGGGACTTCTTCGTGAAGTGGGCGCCGAAAAAGTAGGGGAAGCCGAACCCCGGCGAAGATTGGCGCCGAGGCTAGATTGCGAGGAGACTGGCCGAAGGAGCCGTGGAATGGAAGCGAAGCTAACCTTCAAGTACGACCGCGAAGGCGATATCTTGCATATCGATAAATGTCCTCCTTATCCTGAGCAAGAATCAGAGGAGCTTGGGGATGACGTGGTGGCGCGACTGAATCCCTCCACCGGCGAGGTTGAGAACCTGGAAGTGTTGTTCTTTTCCACCCGGCTTTTGCGAAGCGATCTGTTCCAGTTGCCGATAGCTGCCGACTTGCGCCTAGCCACTTAGTTCTTGCTGCCAGATGCAACTGCCGGTGAGCGCGCAATAAGTCCGGCAATACCCACGAATCTGGACGAGAGTGTAGCGATGAGCACCGATACCTAATACTCCATAATCTTGCAGCCACGGTTCGGCCCTTTAGAACTCGTTGATTCCGGGGCCCGGAGGTGAAGGAACGAAGGGGAACAGACAGGAACTACCGCGTATGCGCCGCTTGCGGAAGCCGCTTGGTCGGAATGTCAATTCACCATGCGAGAGACGCGCGCCGGCGACTTTTCAGCGGACTTTTCAGCGCACTTGTCCGGCTGAGGCGAGATGCCGGTCAAGGACACGGGCCAGGTCCTCGTAGGGGCGAGCGCCGACGAGTTCTTCCAGGACTTCCCCATCGCGCATCAGCATCAAGGTAGGAATGGACCGGATGCCGTACTGGCCGGCGACCTCGGGCAGTTCGTCGACGTTAACCTTGGCAAAGATGATCTGGTCGCCGTAGTTGGCGGCCAGTTTTTCGAAAGTAGGGGCCAGCATGCGGCAGGGCGGGCACCATTCCGCCCAGAAATCCACCAAGACAGGCTTGGAGCTTGACTCCACCTCGCACCAGTTGTCCTGCCGCACATACAAGATGTCTTTCATTTTCCTCTCCTCAATTTACTTTACTCGGCACGCTGCCCGCCTGGCGATGCCACCCTGCGGCGGCCATTGCTGCCAGAGGGGGATTCCATGCTAATCTAGGCACTCGATCCCGCATTCTCGGGAATGACGTTGCTCAACTTGGCAAGCTGGCCTGAGCTCCTGCCAGAAGAGATTAGATGACATAATTCGCAAAGAGATTCGCGAAGGGAGAATCTCCGCTTCAAAAATGGACAATGCGCGCCAACTCGAACTGCTCCAGCAGCGGGTCATCGATTGCACGAGATGTCCCCGGCTTGTGCGCCACTGCCGCGAAGTCGCCCAGGTAAAGCGCCGCATGTACCGGCAATGGGAATACTGGGGCAAGCCCGTTCCGAGCTGGGGTGATCCGAACGCCGAATTGCTGATCCTCGGACTTGCCCCTGCTGCGCACGGCGCCAATCGCACGGGCAGGATGTTCACGGGCGACCGCTCCGGGGATTTCCTGTACCAGAGGCTTTATGAGGCCGGCTTTGCGAACCAGGGCACGTCCGCGGCACGGGATGACGGTCTCGAACTTCGGAACTGCTACGTCACGGCCTCATTGCGCTGCGCGCCCCCCAAAAACAAGCCGCTACCTTCCGAGGCTCGCAACTGCCAGCCCTACCTGGAGGCGGAATTACGCCTGCTCAAGCGAGTTCGTGCCGTGCTGGTACTGGGCAGAATCGCGTTTGATGCCTACTTGCGCGTGGCGGCCTTGCAGCACGAGGCTTTCCCTTCCCGCTCGAAGTTCAAGTTCTCGCACGGCGCCAGTTTCAGCTTGCCGGACGGCCTGCCCTGCCTATTCTGCGCCTACCATCCCAGCCAGCAGAATACGCAAACCGGGCGTCTGACGGAGGCGATGTTTAAGAAAGTGCTCACTGAGATACAAGAGTTCCTTGCCGGTTCACATTAGAGTAGAATGACTCTTAGCCTCGAGGTGTTGAGTGAATTCAAACGAAGTCGAAATACTGCTGGTGGAGGACAGTCCCGCCGACCAGGAACTGGCCATCCACGCGCTTCGCGCGAACAATCTGGCCAATCGGATTTCCGTGGCGCACGACGGTGAAGAAGCGCTCGACTACCTGTTTTGCCGGGGCGAGCACAACAATCGCGGGTTTGACAATCCCCCCCGCCTGGTCCTGCTGGACCTGAAGCTGCCCAAGATGGATGGGCTGGAAGTTCTCCGCCATATTAAGAACGACGCGCGGACCCGAGCTATTCCCGTTGTGATTATGACTTCTTCCCGGGAAGAGCGGGACATGGTCAATGGCTACCAACTTGGAGTCAACAGTTACATTCAGAAGCCAGTCGATTTTGCGGAGTTTCGGGAAATCATCAAACAGTTGGGGCTTTATTGGCTGGTCGTAAATCAGGCTCCGCCCGCCAAAGCGTTCGAATACCAACCAGAGTGAGCCGTAGGCACGGCCTTCGGCCGAATTCCAGATTCAAGATTCAAATTAAGGCTCGATGATTTGATTACGGACGGCGTAACGCACCAGCGCGCCGACCGAAGTCAGTCCGAGCTTGTGCATCATGTTGGCGCGGTGGGTTTCCACGGTCTTCGTGCTGATGTTCAAAGTCGTCCCGATTTCCTTGTTACTCCGGCCCTCGGCGACTAGCTGGAGGATCTCGCGCTCGCGCGGGGTCAGCACCTGCGGGGCGGATGGCGCGACGCCCCGTAGATAACTGTCCAGCACCGGTCCGGAGGCGCCTGAGGAGAGGAAAGCCTTGTGCTCGATCAAGGCCTGTATCGCCGAGATCAAGTCCCGGCCGGCATCAGATTTCAGGACGTACCCGCGAGCGCCGGCCTCCAGCGCACCCCGGATCAAGTCCTCGGAACTGTGCATCGTGAGAATCAAAACCTCGGCGCGAGGAACTCGTTGAATAATCTGGCGCGTGGCCTCAGCTCCGTTCAACCCGGGCATGCTGTAATCGAGGACGACGACGTCGGGTTTGAGCTGGCTGGCTTTCTCCACGGCCTCTCTGCCGGTTCCCGCCTCTCCGCAGACCTCCCACCCCGGCGCGGCCTCCAGCAGTCTTCGCAGGCCTTGACGGACGACCTCGTGGTCGTCGGCCACCAGTATGCGCACGGGCTTCATCGGACCGCCTCCGGAATCGGCAAGCTTGCCCTGATGGTGGTGCCGTGGCTACTGGAGACTATCTCGAGGCATCCTCCCAGGAGTCGAACCCGCTCCTTCATTCCCTTGAGGCCCAGACCGGTGCGCGATCCCTTGCTTCCGTTCTTATGGGGGCCAGGCTGAAACCCGCGGCCTTCATCTTCAACTTCCAGGACCACGGAATCCGGTTGACGCCTGATCCGGATCTTCGCCACCGGGCTTCCTGAGTGCCGTTGAATGTTGGCAAGGCATTCCTGCACGATGCGGAAGAGCGCCGTTTCTGCTTCCCGAGGCAAGCGGCGTAAATTCTGGGGCAAATCGATATTCACCTGGATTCCAGTACGGCGGGCATAACCTTCCACATAACCTCTGAGCGCAGGAACCAGGCCATAATCTTCCAGCGTGGGCGGGTGTAAGAGGTAGGAGAAATCCCGAATCTCCTGCATGCAGCGATTAGCAAGCTCAATACTTTCCGATACAATGACGCGGCTTGCAGCATCAAGGCAATCGACCTGAATTTCCAAGCGGGCCAGGTTCATGGACAAAGCGGCCAGGTTCTGGGCCGTGCTGTCGTGAAGATCCTGAGCGATCCGCCGCCGCTCCTCATCCAGTGCAACAAGCAATTGAGAGGAGAGTTGACGCAGAGAATCCTCCGCCTGTTTTCGGTCGGTTATGTCATGCAAGACTTCGACGGAGCCACGCATTTTTCCGGAAGGCTCGAGGAGCGATGTGGTGGTGGCTTCAAAAACCCTGCCCAGCTTTGTGTCCACTAAATCCACACGCTGCTCCTGGCCCGTCTCCATCATGCGGGCACGAGGACAATCCGGGTGGGGATGGGTTAAGCCATGCAGCGCCTCGTAACAGATTTTACCGCTCAACTCTTCCAGTTCCACGCCCGCAAGCGTTGCCGCGGCGCGGTTGGCGTAGCGAATTCGATATTCGTCATCCAGCAGCAGCACGGGATCCGGGACGGTGTCGAAGGTTCGCTCCCACTCCTCTTTGGCGCGGCGGATCTGCTCCTGCCGTCGAGCGACTTCGTCAAGATAAGCCTTCCGGCGCACGGCGCGATCTACTGCAATGGGCACCCGCTCCAATCGATCCTTGAGAACGTAGTCGGCGGCGCCCTGCCGAACGCACTCGACGGCCGCCTCGTCGCCCAAAGCTCCGGTGACCACCACCAGGGGTATCGATTTTCCGGATTGCCGCAGAATCTCCAACGCGTCCAGCGCGGTCCAGCCACCCAGGTTGTAATCGGCAACAATGATGTCGTATTCAGATTCCCCAAGGCGCTGCTTAAAGAGCGCAGAAGAGTTCAAGACTTCAGCCTGTAAGCCAGGAGTGGCGCGGCGCAGCGTCACAAGCACCAATTCAGCATCCCAGGGATCGTCTTCGAGGATCAAGGCGCGCAAGGGCGCATTCGGGGAGATGTCCAGTTGAATTTGGTCGGGCATCGTAACTCCTCGCGAGACGCGGGGGCATCTCCACGCAACCAGATCGTCCATCAGTCAACGGGGGAACTCGCCCCGCGGGTGAGCGTCGCAAACTTGCGAGGGGCATTGTCGCCGTCTCAACGCCGGACTAAGACGTATTGCCCGAAAGCGGTTAAAAAAACCCGCTTGCAGGTGACTGACATGGTCCGAGCAAGTATAGGCCCAGTTGAACCACAATGGTAGCAGAAAGCTCGGGCAGCCCATATACCACTACTTCATATATAAGTTAGTAATTCTTCTAGGAAAAAACCCCTAAGAACCCCTACTCGTTCGTTGTCCGCAACTCAGGGGTTCCATTGGATTGCGAATCCTCTAGGCGGGCGGGAGAATATGTACGGCAGAGTGGTACGGAGAGCAAAACGCCGCGCATCGTGCCGCTTGTAAACGAAGTGAAAACCGCTGCCCGCGGATTTAATAAACCCTGTACCCAGGTTGTGCATCCAAGTGACAATCGGGGCTTAAATCGCTGGAAAGGAGATTCTCAAGTGGGTATTTATAGCTTAGTGGTCATTATCGTTATGATGCTTGCTGCCCTCGTTGCTACAAAAGAGCCAGACGACGATTCTGTATTCATCAAAGCCCCGCGCAGAAGGAAAGCCGGAGGCTATGTTTCACCCAGACCAGGGCGGTCCTTGGCAACGACAGCCGGCGCCTCGCAAAAGTGACGAAGCGTGTTTGTCGCCCGATGTGAGGCTGCGATTCGGCGGGAATCGAAAGGTGAGCCATGCAGGCGGGAGAATTGTACTACACCACGGAGCAACGAGCTCGAGAATGTCATCAGAGGGAAAATCCTGCTTATCGACGATGATGCAACAGATCGCGCGGCTCGCGCTGCGAGTCTTCGCCGGGAAGGGCACGATGTTCGCGCCTATGACTCTCTCCCTGAGGGCTTGTCCCGGGTTCAATCCGAGCACTTTGATCTGATTATGGTGAAACTCAAGGAAGTCCCGACTGTAGATACTGAGGAGTTCTGGAGTGTGAAGTCGAGATCCGCGGCTGGAAGTTCGTCCTCCTGGCACGCGGCGTGTGTCGGACTTACTACCTGGATGTGGCGCACTTGGGATGTTAAGACCAATTAGCTCGCCCCGATTCGGTTCTGCGTACTTTAAGTCTTGCCGGATAATCCTCGATCTGGCGCCTTCTTTTTCGACTCAAGATGCACAGAGGAATGCCGAGCGCCTCTCCCGCCAAAAACTCAAGTTGGGGCCAGTGTGGGCCTACGGCCACAGTTACGGACCCAGCCTGAAGACCGCCGCATCCCCCACGACGGCTTCCGTAGATGACGGACCCTTCAAGAACTGGCGCTTTGGAAGGGCGGGGCTTCAGCCCCGCTTTGGAGTGCGGCAGCTTGCTGCCGCTTTCTCCGGGCGCGAGCTTGCTCGCGCTGCCTCATTAGGGTCCCCAATTTCGGCCAGCAAGCTGGCCTGAGCAAAAGCGGCAGCAAGCTGCCGCACTCCAAAGCGCCTATGGTGCCCTGCCTTCCTTGGTCGAGTTATCACACAGACTCTAAAGCCTCAATGATAAGCCGCTTCCCATGGCGGCGCTGAAGCCCCCTTCCCGGCGCCCCCCGATACAACGCGGAGTTTCGTCAGCACGGACTAGAACTCCCAGACGGAGTACGCGAAGTTGATGTAGCGCGTTTGCACATTCACCTCACGCGTGCTAGGCTTTAGGCGGGGGTGCTTATGGGCAAACTCAATATAGTTTTGTTGCTGTCTTTGGCTTTGGCCGCGTGCCCCTGTGCTCAAGGACGTGGCGTTGGCGGCCACGGTGGGGGCGGAGGCGGCTTTCATGGTGGCGGCGGTGGCTTCCACGGTGGCGGCGGTGGTTTCCACGGTGGTGGAGGGTTCCACGGAGGTGGCGGATTTCACGGGGGTGGCTTTCGCGGTGCCGGCGGCTTTCACGGCTATGGCAGCCGGGGCTTCAGCAGAGGGTATGGCGGTTTTCGGGGAGGATTCGCCGGCTACGGCAGAGGCAACGGGTGGAATGGCAGGGGTTGGGGTCGAGGTTGGGGACGAGGCTGGGGCAGGGGTTGGGGGTGGGGTGGATTCGGTTGGCCCTACTTCGGATTAGGATTCTACCCCTGGTCCTATTGGCCCGGACCGTACTTTGGCTACGATGACTACCCTTACTATCCCGACTCCGGATGCGATCCTAACGGGCCCTATCCTTGCGATCCGTATGGCTACGGGGCATCCGGCGGCGACCCGTATTCCTATAGCCCGTACGCCGGTGGTCCTGCCGATCCGCCCGCGTCGTCTCCTTACGCTCGAAACGACGATCCTCCTCCGGCGCACAACGCTTTCGTCGCAGATGGCAGATGGCACCGGTTCGGCGCGAATGCCGAGGTGGCGGCGAGCGCGAAGGCCGCTTCTCCTCGATCGAGCGCTCGACCATTGACGCGCGTTGCGTCTGCTGGGGATGGCAGGTGGCACCACTTCGGTGGCGGCGGGAATTTGATGGCGACTGGCAATCACGCTACCGCGAAGGCTCCCGCGTCGCTAAACTCGTCGTCGGCAAGAGTGGCGTTGGCCGCCCACATCCAGGCAGCCAATGCGAGTGGAAAATAACCGGGAACAAATGCATGAATGAGTTAGTTCACATTGAGCCAGTTCGCGCTCCGGCGCGCAAGCCGGAATGGTTGAAGGTGCGAGTCCCGACAGGAGAGAATTACTTTGAGCTGAAGCAGTTGATGCGCGGGCTGGGATTGCACACGGTGTGCGAAAGCGCCCGCTGCCCGAACGTGGGGGAGTGTTGGGCGCATCGTACTGCCACCTTCATGATTCTGGGCGATCTGTGCACTCGCCGCTGCGGCTTTTGCGCCGTGCCCAAGGGCCTGCCGCAGGGCGAGTTGGACTGGGAAGAACCGGAGCGAGTGGCCCAAGCCGCCTCGCAGATGGGATTGAAGTATGTCGTGGTGACTTCTGTCGACCGGGACGACTTGAAAGATGGAGGAGCTACGATCTTCGCCGGCACGATAGAAGCCCTGCGCCAGCGATCGGCCGACTGCCAAGTGGAAGTTTTGATTCCTGACTTCCGGGGGTCTGATGAAGCGCTGGAGATCGTCTTGCGCGCCCGGCCCGACGTCCTGAACCACAACCTCGAAACTGTCCCGCGCCTTTATCCCGTGGCACGGCGGGGATCGCGGTACGAGCGCTCCTTGCGGCTCCTCCGCCGCTCGCGCGAAATCGCTCCTTCCATTCGCACCAAGTCAGGCCTCATGGTGGGGCTGGGTGAGACGTTTGAAGAAATGCTGGCGGTGCTTAAGGATCTGGGTGGCGTAGGAGTGGACATCGTCACGATTGGCCAGTATCTGCGACCCTCCGGCGAACAGTTGCCGGTGGCGCGCTTCTATTCTCCGCAAGAGTTTTCCCTTCTCAAACAAGAAGGCCGCCGCCTGGGCATCCGCCACGTCGAGTCTGGCCCCCTGGTCCGCAGCTCCTACCACGCCCACGAGCAGACCCAGCAGTTGAGTCAGTAGGGTTGTCACCGTGAGGAAAGATCCCTTGAACAATTGTGACTGCGCGACCTATGAGAACGATTCCCCTTTTTCAGCCGCTTGTAGGGGGACGGCTTGCCGTCCCCCTGCGAACGGGTAGGGCAAGCCCTACCCCTACACGTTATTGTCCTGATCTGCGTGCCAAAGCCTTCTCAGCCTGCTGGTGGAGGGGCTTCCACAAGTCCGATTGGGGATGGGCAGTCTTATCGATGACTTTTCGGTAGAGCGCTTCGCCGTCCTTGACATTCCCCAAGCGCAACTCAGTGCTTCCGGCAAGCAAATCCCAGAGCGGATTGTGAGGATATTGCCGCTGCATCTGACGGAATAGGTCGAGAGACGCGGCGTACTGCCGATCGAAAGTCCGGCAGTAGTTCTTGGCGAGGTGGAATTTCGCCTCCGCGGGCACGAGTTGCCCCTTATCCATAGCCACGCGCATCTGGCGGAGACCCTCGACCCGGTCGCCGCCCGGCAGCAGTATCAAGAAGCGCAGCATCTTCACATAGGTCGGAAGCGTATCCACGAAGTAGTTGTAGAGTCCAACTCCAAACCAGGCGTCGTTGAGGTTGGGATCGAGTTTCAGCGCGGTAAGAGAAAGATTGCGCATCCGCTTGCCCGCCCGCGCCGTGGCCAGGACATGGCCGCGCAAGGCTTCTAACTGGGAGCGCAGTCCATAGGCCAGGCCTTCGCAGAAGTAGTTGAACGCCTCATCCTGATGCGCCTTGATTCGCCCCTCGGATTTGGTGATGGCAAGGTCAATTGCCCGCGCAAAGTCACTGTCGTAGGGAGTGACGGCTTCCGTGCGGGCTTCGAAAACGTCCGGGTCAACCAGATCGCCTTCAGTCAGGTAAATCTTCCACCAGTTCTCGTCGGCTTCGAAAAGGTACCCCAGAGGCGAGTCGGGGTCGGACTTCTCGATTTGGCGGAAGGCTTCCGCAGCAGCATCGAAGTCGCCGTCCATGAGTTTGTTCATCCCCTGAACGGCCATCTGCTGGTTTTCCTTGCGCTCCGGCTTCGCAGCCCCATGGGCCGGCATTGCCGTTTCACAGCCAACGGCAACGCAAAGAAGCGTGACGGACAGAAGATTAGTCTTTTGAATTCTTCTCATTCCCGGCGACCTGCCACTCGAGCAGAACAGAGATTCGCGCCCCATCCAGCATTCTACCTTGACACACCGTTTCCGCCCTAATAGTCTGTACTCCTCGGCGCGGGCGGAGGAGGGGACGGCAAGCCGTCCCCCTACACACCTCGTAGCGGTAGGGCTTGCCCTACCCCCCCGACGCTTGATGTCGAGCCGGAGAATTTCAGGAGACAGGGTATGAACTCAAACCGCTTTGCAGTGATTCTGGGAGTCGTAGCCTTCAGTTGCCTGACCGGCTTCGTGACCTGCGCCCGCCCCTGCGATACCTGGGTGGCCGTGCGGGACGCCACCGGAGACCACTCGGTAATTCTCTGCAAGAATAGCGACCGCCCGCCCATGGAGGCCCAACCCCTGGTGCAGGTTCTCCGCCAGCAACACGACCCAGGCGAAAAAGTAAAGTGTACCTACATCGAAATCCCGCAAGTCGCCGAAACTTACGAACACATCGGATCGAAGATCTGGTGGGCGTTTGGCTACGAGGAGGGCATGAACGAGTACGGAGTGGCCATCGGGAACGAAGCGGTCTGGTCCAAAGAGCCGGTGCAGTGGGGCGACGGGCTGTTGGGCATGGATCTTCTCCGGCTGGGCCTGGAGCGGGGCAAGACAGCCTACGAAGCCATGCACGTGATCATTGACCTGCTCGAGAAGTACGGCCAGAGCGGCGACTGCGAACGTCCCGGCGAGTGGGGGAAAGCCAATTATCATAACAGCTTCATCATCGCCGACCCGGGCGAGGCCTGGGTGCTGGAGACCGCGGGAAGATACTGGGCGGCCAAGTCAATCAAGCACGGGGTCTATTCGATTTCCAATGTTTATTCCATCGAGAGGGACTGGGATGAAGCGCACCCGAAGCTCGTGCAGCACGCCATGGAAATGGGCTGGACGAAATCCGCAACGGAATTCAACTTCGCCCGCGACTACGGCGACTACTGGCGGAAGGACTCAAGCAACGCCGGTAATATGCAGATCCGCCGCAATATGACCCTGGCTTGCTTGAACCGGGACTTTGCGCACGTCACGCCCGCCAGCATGATGCAAATCAGCCGCAGCCATCTGGAGGGGACCGTCGCGGAGCCGCGCTGGGGGGCTGCGGAAACCTTCTGGCCCACACCCTGCATGCACGATAACGCGCACTCGCCGTACCATACGGCGGCGTCACTCGTAGCGCACCTGCGGGCCGATATGCCGCCGCTCCTGCGCCAGGTTTACTGGGCGAGCTTTTCCAATCCCTGCTGCAACGTGTTCAAACCCTTCTACATGCACGGGCCGAAGCTTCCGAATTCCTACGCGGCAGGCAGCAGCACGTATGCGGGCGATGCGCCGTGGTGGTGGGCCAATCGCGTCAAGCTGCTTTGCGACCTGAATTACAGCGCCTTGGCGCCGACCGTCCGGGGCGTGTTCGACCAGACCGAACGCTGGGAGATGGACCGCCAGACGGCTGTGGAAGCCGAGGCTCTCAGGCAGATTAAGGCCGGCAATGAAGCGGACGCGGTCAAACTGCTTCAGGAGTTCGTCAACGAGAATTGCGAGCGCACCGGGAAAGAGTATCGGCTGTTGAACGAGATTCTGCCCACGACGCTTAAAACCGTCGGGATCGAATATGTGTTCGCGGATTATCTGAAGGCCTGGACATCCCAGAAAGGCGTGCCCCTGCCGTTAGTGCCGAACGGCGATTGAGAATCGGCAATCGACCATCAACGCTCAGCGTGCCCGCGTAATGGCTCCCTCGGACGCGGAGGAAACCAGCGCGGCGTACTTGGCAAATACGCCGGACTTGTAGCGCGGCTCCGGCTCATGCCAGTTGGCCAATCTCTTCTGGATCTCCGCATCGGGTAGCTCAACATCCAAGCGGCGCTTTTCGATATCGAACACGACGACGTCGCCATTGGCGAGGGCAGCGATGGGACCACCGCGCGCAGCCTCCGGAGCCACGTGCCCAGCCATCAGTCCATGGGTGGCGCCGCTGAAACGTCCGTCGGTAAGCAGACCTACCGACTCGCCCAGGCCCTCGCCCACAATCGCCCCCGTCACGCCCAGCATCTCGCGCATACCCGGGCCGCCGCGTGGGCCCTCGTAGCGGATTACAACCACGTCTCCCGCATGAATGCCCTTTCCGATCACCGCGCGCATGGCGTCTTCTTCGGAGTCGAAAACCCGAGCCGGTCCGCGATGGTAGGTCTTTTCGTAGCCTGCCACCTTGATCACGCAGCCTTCCGGTGCGAGGTTCCCTTTCAGGATAACCAGCCCGCCGGTTTTCTTAAGCGGATTGGAGACTGGCCTGATAACGTCCTGGCCTGGCGTCTCAACGGCATCCCGTGCTTCCTCGGCTAGGGTCCGCCCGCTGGGGGTCATCTGCGACCCATCGATGAGCCCCGCGTCCAGGAGCTTTTGGCAATCAAGGGGATTCCGCCGGCACGATGGACATCCACGGCAACGTAACGCCCGGCCGGTTTCAGATCGGCAATGATCGGCGTGCGCGAACTGATGGCGTCAAAGTCTTCGATCTCGAGCGGAACTCCGGCCTCTTGCGCCATGGCCAGCAAGTGGAGCACGGCGTTGGTTGAGCCGCCCGTCGCCGCCACGCTGGCAATCGCGTTCTCGAACGCCTTCCGCGTCAGGACATCCAGTGGGCGAACGCCGCGACGAAGCTGATCCATTACCAATTGGCCGGCGTGATAGGCGACCTCGCCCTTCCGCGGGTCAAGAGCGGGCACGCTGTTCGCGCCCATGGGCGAGAGCCCGATGAATTCCATCGCCGTGGACATGGTGTTGGCCGTGAATTGGCCTCCGCAGGCACCGGCCGCGGGACAGGCGTGGTCCTCGAGATCCTTGAGTTCCGCGTCGGTCATCTTTCCTGCGGCGTGCGCTCCGACGGCTTCGTACACGTCGCCAATCGTAACGTCATGGCCCTCGAACCGTCCCGGGGCAATCGCTCCGCCGTATAGAAGCACGCTCGGCACGTTGAGGCGGATCAAAGCCATGGCGCCGCCGGGAATCGTCTTGTCGCATCCCACCAAAGCCACCATGGCGTCAAACATTTGACCACGCCCCACCAGTTCGATCGAATCGGCGATGACTTCCCGGCTCACCAGCGAAGCCTTCATGCCCTCGGTGCCCATGGTCTCGCCGTCGGAAATGGCGATGGTGTTGAACTCCATGGGCGTTCCACCCGCCGCGCGCACTCCTTCTTTCACCTTTGCCGCCAACTCTCGCAGATGGAAATTGCACGGCATCGTCTCGATCCAGGTGTTGGCAATGCCAACAATCGGCTTGGCCAAGTCAGCGTCCGTAAATCCGATAGACTTGAACATGGCCCGCGCGCCCGCGCGGTCTCGCCCTTCCGTCATGATGCGACTATGGTGCTTTGGATCAAGTGGCATTGCTTGCCTCCGGGGTAATTAGCCTTGCTCCGCTGCCGCTGTAGCGCTGACCTTCAGGTCAGCACGGTCGACTTGGTGCTGAATTGGAAATGTTCGCAGATTCCATGCGACGGAGCAAGCAGTGTTTTCTTGTGGTAAGCTTTGGACAAGGACAGCGAGGGAGGACGGCGACGATGAGCATCGAAGAATTGGTCGTAGAGAAGCTCCGGGATTTGCCTCTTGACCGGAAGAAAGAGGTTCTTGAATTCGTCGAGTCTCTGCGCGAAAAGAAGGGCGCGAATGAGCCGCTCAAGAGTCTGTATGGGCTTTGGGCTGACCTCGGTGTCGAGATCAGCGAAAAGGATATCGCCGACGCACGTCGTGAAATGTGGGGAAGTTAAGAGTGGACTCCTCGTGCCTCATCGAGGGCGGCAATCAACGCCGCGATATCCCCAGCTTCAGTCCGGTAGTTGGTGATGCAGGCGCGCAGCACGGGCGTCGAGCCCGCCAGGCGGGTGGTTGAAATCCAGGCTTTTCCGGAGGCAACGACTTGCATGGCGATCTTGTGCAGGTAGTCCTCGGAGCGGCCGGCGGAGTGCCGCGCGTCTACGAAGCAGCACACCGGCAAGGGCGTTTTGTTGACCACCTGCCAGCCTGAGGCCTCAAGCTGCTCGCGCAGAAGCGCGCCCATGGCCACCATGTGGCGGATGGCCGTGGCGTAGCCTTCCCAACCCGCCACCGCCAGGGAGAGAAACACCTTCAGGCCGATGGCGCGGCGCGACCACTGCATCGAATGCGTGTAGGGATCGACCACATCCAGTCCCGCCGCCTCGCGGGGCATATAGGTTTGGGCAATACTGAATGTGGTTTTAAGTATATCTACATGACGTGTTATGTAAACTCCTGCTCCCATCGGCACCGAGAGCCACTTGTGCGCATCGAAGGTGATCGAATCGGCGCGCTCGATGCCCTCGAGCAGCGGGCGCAACTCCGGGACCAGCGCCGCTGCCCCGCCCCACGCCGCGTCTACGTGCAGCCAAAGTTCTTCCCGCTCGGCCACTTCGGCGATGGCAGGCAGAGGGTCGATGGCCCCCGCGCTGGTGGTGCCCGCCGTGGCCGCCACCAGGAAGGGCGCGAAGCCTTGGGCGCGGTCGCGGGCGATTCGCGAGGCAAGCGCTTCCGCATCCATGCGAAGGTCGCCGTCGGCCGGGATCTCATGCACGGCGTCCGTCCCCAACCCGCACATTCGCGCCGCCTTCAGCAAGGAATGATGGGCCTCCGTGGAGGCGTAGAGAACCGGCTGCGCCTCAAGCGCCCGCAGGCCGCGCCTCGCGAATTCCGGAAACTTCTTAACCAAAGCGGTAAGCACGGCAGTGTGGTTGGCCTCCATGCCGCCGGAAGCAAAAGTGCCATCGGTGCGCGCGGGGTCGTAGCCGAATCGGGCCCCAAAAGCGCGCACCAGGTGCTGTTCGATCTCGATCGCCAGAGGACTATGGCTCCAGGCGGCAAGCTGGGGATTAAACGCGGCCACCAGCGCGTCCCCGGCGATACCCATGGTCGTGGGCGCGGGGTTGAACAGCCCGTAATAGCGGGGATGCGGAGTATGGGTTTGAAACTTCCAAAGACCTTCGACCAGAAAATCGAAGGCGTCGAAAGCGCCCACCGGGGCGGAGAAATCGAAGCGGGCAAGCGAGGCGCGGAGCTTTGCAGGATCGAGCGGCGGCGTAACCCGGCTGCTCTCCAGCTTCACAGCGTAGGTTTCAATCGCGTCCGTCAGCTTGCGCCAAAGCTCGGCGCGTGTGCCGGCATCAAGCATCAAGGGTGAGGCAGCCATGTTTTACTCCGCTTCCCTGCATTGGCGGGCGGCTTCCCAGGCCAGGATGGCCTTCTTGCGCGCCGCTCCCCAATGATAATCGCCGGTGATCCCCATCTTGCGGATAGCCCGGTGGCAAGGGATTACAAAGGAGATCGGATTTTGCCCCACGGCCCCGCCCACCGCTCGAGCGGCCGAGGGTTTCCCCAACCGGCGCGCCAAGTCTTCGTAAGACACCACCGAGCCCGAGGGGATTCTCAGCAGGGCCTCCCAAACCTTGATCTGGAAGTTGGTACCCATCAGCAGCAGTTTTAGGGGATGCGCGCCATTCCGTTTCTTGGCATTGAAGATCCCGTCCATATAACTGCGGGTCTTTTCCGGATTCTCCTGGAACTCGGCCGCCGGCCATCTTTGCTTGAAATCTTCCAGCGCTTGGTTCCGGTCCCCTTCCCGCACAAAGCCCAATCCGCAGATTCCGCGTTCCGTGACGGCGAGAACGCATTCGCCGAACGGGCTGGGATGATATCCGTAGGCGATCTCGAGGCCTGCGCCTTTGGCCTTGAACTCGCCCGGGGTCATGGCCTCCGTGGTCACAAAAAGGTCGTGCAGCCGGCTGGGACTGGACAAGCCGGCATCGTAGGCGGCGTCCAGCACGCTGCGCGACTCCTCTAAGGCTTGCTTGGCATGTTCCAAGGTCAAGAACTGCACCAGGCGCTTGGGGCTGATGCCCGCCCAACGGCGAAAGAGCCGCTGGAAGTGAAACTCGCTGAGGTTGACGCTGCGGGCCACTTCGTCCAGCCTCGGCTGTTGGTGATAATTCTCCGCTAGGAACTCGATGGCTTTCTCGATACGGCGATAATCGTCTGAGTTGGTTTGCATTTTCCCTCCTGGCCCCATCATCGTTGACGGAGGAGCGCCAGGCAACCCGATTCTTGCGGAATCGAAAGTCAAAGGCCCGAAACCAAGACCTGGAGCCAAAAGGCAGCCTAGTGCTTACTTGCAGAAGTAGGCGTTCTTTTTCGTTTGGCGTCGGAAGGGCGGGGCTTCAGCCCCGCCGCAGAGAGCAGGCCGCTCCCTGGGGGCTTTAGGCCCTGAAGCCGCGTTACTTCAGGGCCTAAAGGCCCCTTCAACCGTGCTCTGCGTACCGGCGGGGCTGAAGCCCCGCCCTTCCACGACGCATAATAATTGCGCTTATTAACACAACTAAGCACTAGACCAACTGGATTGGTCATGCTTATTTCGGGTCTTCCACGACTAGAATGTCTTGCGTACCCGGGGTGACGGCAACAGGAGTTGGCCGATGAGTAATGATCAGAGCCACCCCGGCGATGATGGTGGCGCTGGCCAACAGCACACGACCGGTTACGACCTCGCTTCCGAACGCCCAGCCGAGGAACACGGCCACGGCGGGATTCACAAACGCGTAGGTGGAAAGCCGCGCCATGGGGACGGTTCGCAACAGCCAGAAATACGCAGTGAAACCGAGCAGCGAGCCGGCGGCAATCAGGTAGACAAGGCCGAGGAGAGACCGGGGAGCGACGGCGCCGAAACGGAGATGCCTGCTCTCCCCACTCAGGAAGCCCAGTGCCAACAGCAGAGCGCCGCCTGCCAACATCTCCATGGCTGCCGCCTGGAAGGGAGAACGCGGCAGGCTTACCTTGTGCGAAAGAACGGAGCCGAGCGCCCACGAGAAAGAGGAGAGCATCAGCACTCCCGCCCCGGCCAGGTCTACCCGTGAACTGCCCCACAAGTGGGCAGGCCCCACCAACAGGGTGATTCCTGCCAGCCCCATCACCATGCCGCCGATCACCCTTACGCCCAGCTTTGTCCCGTCCCTGCGCAGGCTATCGAGCAGAACCATCCAGATGGGGATAGAGGCCAGCAGCAAAGCCGCGAGGCCCGAAGGAACGCGCTGTTCCGACCAGCACAATCCCCCGTTGCCGCTTACGAGGAGCAGGAACCCTATAAGAGCCGCGCCTGCCCACTCCCGTCGGGAAGGCCGGGCGGCGCCGCCCGCGCGCGTCCACAGGAACAGCAAGGCGCCGGCGGTCAGGAAACGGCAGCCCGCCATGAAGAAGGGAGGGATGGTTTCCACCGCGTAGTGAATTGCCAGGTACGTAGACCCCCAAATCAGGTAAACGGCGGCGAAGGCGAGCACGAGGCCCGCTCGTGAAGGATGCGCGGTTGGCGCGGTCTCGGACAATGAGCCTCCGGCGAGTTAACAGCCGACAGTTGACAGTCGACAGCAAAAAAGAAACAGCAGTTAACGACTGAATATGATGCGGTGAAAATGCGGCGGAGTAAATAGGTTTCAGGCGCCGGCGTGTCAGGCGCCAGGTGTTGGGGAAAGAGTTAAGTGTAAAGGGTAAGGGATAAAGGTTAAATCCAGCGGACCGTCCGGCTTTTACCCTTTACCCTTCACCCTTTATCCTTTCCCCGGCTACTGGGTAGGCAGAATGGATTGGTAGTAGGAGAGCGCGTTGACGTCGGTAAAACGCGGCACGCCAGGCGGCAGCTTGTTGATATTCTGGAAATCGGTGTCGAAGGTGTAGTTGCGGGCAGTAGGGGCGCCGTACACATTATTGCAGCACTTATAGATTCCGTTGGCCTGACGCGAGAAGTAGAAACTGGCGAGAGAGCCATTGTAATTCAGAGTCGCGCTGCCCCAGTCCTCGAGGTACCGGAGAAAGTTGTGGACGCCGCCATCCGTTCCGGTGTCCGCAGCTCCCCAGCTCAGCAGGGCGGAGGTGCCGCTGTAAGCCGGGAAGGGGATAGTCTTTCCGGCCATCACCGCCATCCGGTAGTAGGTGTTGGTCGCACAACGTTGGCTGGGGCAGTTGGGATTGTCCGGGTTGGCAAAGTCGTTGGCATCTCCCGAAGTGTATCCCGACTGGGCGCCCGGTTGCCAGGCATTCGAAAGCAGCGTCACAGCGTCGCCCATCACGGAAGCCGGCACGTGACACTAGGCCCGAAACACGTCGTTGAATCCGTTGGCGTACGCTGGCGTTGTAGTCACCCTGGACATAGATAGGGTTTTCGGAAACCACGGTGAATCCGCCCGCCGTGCCGCCGGAGCAGACGATCCGTAGCAGGCTGCGCGGCCGACAGCGGCGGCAAATTGCCCAGCCGTGCCATTCACCAAGCGGAGGGCGCGCCGGAATATGACCACGCTGTTCTTCTGAGCCTGGGTGGCCCGTGAGGCGCACGAAAGCGGAGGTTGTGTCGCTATCGGATACGGAGTTAGGATGGATTTGACCACGTCCCGCTGGTAGTGGTGCCGCGTGGGGGTGACGCTGGTCGGGGCGGCGATGGGATGCGCATAGGCGCCATAGGTGTCGAGATTGACACTCCGTTGCCATCCACATCCTCCCCGGTGTCCAACTGGCCTGTTGGGAGTGCCTGCGCGTGCTGGAAGGGTTGATGATGTCTTCATTCCCGAATTGAGCGGATTCGCCGGCTGTGGGCACTCCGTACGAAACCACGTTGGACGTGCAGGTGCCCTCGAGTTCGTATTTCCCGTCCATGCAGTTCATTCTCCGGTCCGAAGTATAGAGGATATATCCGGAGTTGTTGAGGGCGTCCGGGACCGTTGAAGACGTATTGTCCGCTGGTCGCAATTGTGCCAGCAAGCCATTGCTGAAGGTTGCCCACGTCTATTTCCACAAGGTTCATAATGCCGTTCAGCGACGAGGTGGTGTTGGTGCTGGCTTGCGTATCTCGCACCTCTCCCTCTCGCGCGTCGTACATATTGATGGGCACAAAATTCGTAGGCGTTAAGGGGCCCAGCGGGCTCGCCGTAAGGCTGACGCCAGGCGCAGCTTCCTCCAGGTGCACGATGGAGTTGTTGGTGCAAGATGGGGATGGAGGCCCGGAGCCGTTCGGCGATTTTGCGCCAGTGTCGGTATAACTCGTGGCCGCAGCGTTAGCGAGGTACCCGGCTCCCGACCCGGTATAGGTCCCGGAGGTTGTGGTGCGGTAAACGTTGTACCGAAGATGCACCCGGGATGCTTGACCAAGAGATCTTTATCTGCTTGTTGCTGCTCGTGGTCGTCACTCCCGATGTCTGTGTGCCTGCGCTTTCACCGTAGGTGTTCACGGCTGTGACGATGTAGTAGTACTTAGTTACAGCCAATGATCCTCCGGATTGTAGAGTCGTCGTCGCCTGTGGCATCGCCGCACCGGGCCCCTCGTCGCGCGAGATCCCCTGCGCCAGGATTTCCTCGGTGACATCCTTCCAGGTACCGGGGGAGGATTGCAGGTTCATTTCGATCTTGATATATCCGCCTAGCAAGGTCGTCCCCGTCGCAGTCATGTAGTCGGAGTCGGTCAGCGAACCGACCGACTCGGCAAGAGGCGGATGGCAGTTGTCACCGGGAGGAAGGAAGCAGTTGCTAGAGGCGGGGCAATAGGTGGAGGGGATGCTGGCGTTGTGCTGAATTGTGTAAGAAGTACCCGTACTCCCCGCGTCGGCAAGCGGGTAGGGTTGTTCCGTGGTGTCAATACCCGGCAGGTTCATGATGTCGGATGGGGTGTCGGATAACAAGATGCGCACGCTGGCCAGATTGTAGAAACGCGCCATCCCGAGCGCGCTGGTCGTCGATTCGCCGGCGGGAGGACGCTGAATCATGGAGATGGGAGTGGAATTGATTCCGGGCAGCGCAATCGCCAGGTTAAGCACCTTCGCTCCCGTCGTTCCATCCTGAATATAGCCGTTATACGTGTTCACCGAAAGCGTCTTCCAGTTGGAGTTCTCACTGCTACCCGGGCCGCCGGTGAGGCTGCCTTCGGTGAGTGCCAACGCCCGGCACGCGTCGCCGACGGGGACGGGGGGAGGCGGGGGGCAGCCATTCGCTCCGTCCAACACATCGACCGTGTAGCTGTAACTGCCACCGCTCTGGATCGCGTAGCCATTCGCGAGCTGCGAGCGGATGATTCCCTTGGCGGCGGTGACGTGGTCGTCCAAAAGCAGCGTACTGCTGCTGTCTTCCGCCAGAAACAAGTTGCCATTGGTGTGAACGCGGCCTCCGAAAGAGAAGTTGGCGCCGGCGTGAAACGAGAGGTCGCTGTCGGAGAAGATGCCAAACTCGAAAATGGGGACGGCGACTTCCTGCACCATCCGGGTCAGCTTGACTTCCGTATTGCTGGGGCCATCGGCAACCACGGTGAGTTGGAAGGGAGCGATGAGGCCCTCCAGGCCGGCCAGCGGGCCGTTCCCTCCGATGGTTCCGGTGCAAGATCCCAGCGTACTGCCCACCGTGGAGCAGAGGGACATCACCATGGTCGTATCGCTGCACGGGCCCGGAGCGGGCGGCGCCGCGCAATAGAGTGTGTAGGCGGCCGTTACCAAGGGGATGCCGGAGGTGCTTATGGTTGTGGGGTAGGTCTGGAAGTTAGAAGAGTTGGTTACCCAGTTGGAGATGGAGGCCGGCGTGGGAGATGCCGTGTGGGTAAAATAATCGGCAATCAGATTACTCATCTGTTCAAGCCCAGCGACGGCCCAGTAATAAGTCACCCCGTTATCCCGGCTGCTCCAGGCGACTTTCTGCTCGCCGCTGGTGATAAAGTAAAACCCGATCAGCATGATGGTGAACACCAGCATCAGAAGCATGGCGACAATAAGAGCTGCTCCCGATTCTCGAACTCCGTGGCTTTTCATGCTTCCTCTCTTGAATCCTTCAGTTCTGCGTCATGCTGGAGCCAAGATTGTACTTGTTGTAGAAGTCCAGGTTCTGAATGGTCACCGCATTCCTGATCTGTTTGCTGTACCACTGGCTATTCGCAAAGTTCTTGTGGTTGGTTTCGCCCACGACGTTCAAGACCACCTTACGGATATCGTTGGGGGTATTGGTGGTATCGGTGGTGGTTGGCCAGGGATTCTCCGTGGGGTCCGAGGTTGCACCGTTAAGCGTCGCGGGGGGCGAGAGGCTGTAAAAAACTTGCATGACGTCAATGCCCAAGGCCACAACGTTCGTACAGGAGACCGCCGCACACGCGTTCGTGCCCATGGAAGTCAGCTTGACAAGATTTCTCTCGGGAGTGGTACTATCCACATAGTAAGTCACCACTGAGATGGGGTAGGCCGTCAGGGTCGTAGGCCAGGCATACGTCGTCTTGCCACTGTTTACCGTCGCTGTTTCAAGCTGGAGAATTGTTCCATTGGTCGGGCCCGAGGTGATGGCGCCGGTGGTTCCCGACACGGTAGGGAATTGGTTCACACCCAAAAGGTCGTTCGTGGTGTCTCCATGCGTAAAGGTGATGACGCCGGTGGTGGTATTCACCGAGGAGACCGCCAGCAGGCAACTGGCATTGGCATTCCTCAGCATGACCAACTGCCCGGGCGAAACGTAGCCGGCCGCCGTCGTGGAGACGGTTATGGTGGCAGAGGTAGAGGAAAAGGTGGGCTGGTTTGGAGACGTTGTGCTCACGACCGTCTGGTTGAAGCTCGCGCTTTGGTTCACCCCGATCATGCTGACCACGTCCGTCGAGATCTGATTGGCGCCGCTGCCTTGCGTCGGCCCCAGGCCGTTGCCGGCAATAAGCACGGGCATGTATAGGGCGCTCCCGGAGAGGGGAGCGGGAAACGTCGACGCCGAGGGGTAGGGCCGTTTGATCGAGGTCGCCGAGCCACCGTAGGGGAGGGGAATGCCACCCAAAGGGATATTCTCCCCGGCCGTGGAGAGATCACGCGACACCATGTTCACGGCGGCGCGCAAATTCTGGTTAACGTCGCTCATGCTGCCCACCACATCGGCGGTGTTGTCGAGTTGCTGGACCAGGACGAAGGTCATGGCAAACATCAGCAGCGATAGCGCCATGGCGGTCAGCAACTCGACGAGGCTGAACCCTGCGGCAGAATGCGGCCCGGACGGACTGTGACTTCGTTCAGACATAGGGAGACATCACCGTGACCATAGTAACGGTCCGCGACAGCCAAGGCAGGGGGTTGTAAAGGATCGTGACCGTAACTTGCGCCAGGACCGTATAACCATCGCTCGAGCTGACCGCAGTCACCTGAATGGAGCGCTGGAAACCGGTGAGACTGTAAGTAACGTCATCCGCGGTGCCCAGCGCCCCATCCGGCCCGGGCGTCGTATATTGCTCGAGAGAAAGGTTGGTTGCAGCCGTCGTGTTTACCAGTCCCAGGCTATCGGTGACATTCATGGGGGTATAGCCGTTCACAAAGAGACAACTATTGGGATTGCCTCCCGACGTGGGTATGTTGCAGATCTGGGTAAAGTTGATGGTGGAAGTATCGCGCGCCGTGAAGACGTCCTCCATAGCTTCCCGGGCTTTTTCGCGCGCAATGGTATCCATGGTGGACATCTGCGTCACGGCCAGCCCGACCCCAATTCCATAGGCAAGTGACATCAGGCCGACCACGAGCACAGCCAAGGCAATCAACACTTCGAGCAGGGTGAAGCCACGCTCGCCGGATTGGGTCGAAGGCATTGAGTCCATATAGTCCGCGCTAATGCCACGCGCTTCCGTTATAAGACCAAGCTCTGATTCTGCCCGTGGCGCTGAGAATCGTCACTGCGCGCGCGGTCTGAGTCTGACCGGTGATGCCAATGAAGATGGAACCATTGTTGTAAGCGCCGCCGCCATCCAGCACGGACCCGTCGCTCTGGAAGGTAATAGTGCAGGGAAGAGCGTTGCCGGGGCAGTTATAGTTGACGGCATACGAGTGTCCGTAGCCGTCGGGCGTGTCCGGAACCCCGGACAGCAGCACGTACTTCAGCCCTTCCGGAAGAAAGTAATCGTAGATCTGGGTGTTAGAGCCTCCGTTGATTCCCTGAACTACAGCTACGAGTTCCGCCGTCCCTTTAAACGTCACCTGGACGCTTCGCCGCTGGTCGATCGATACCTCGCGGGCCTGGCGCAACTCAGACTGCAACAGTTGCACCGAAGACGTGGCCCGGAAGGCGGGGTAAGCGTTGGCGTACGCCTCAAAGACCACCACTACGACGACGCAAATGATGGCCAGCGTGAACGCGAGTTCGACTAGCGTAAAGCCCTCTTCCCATGGCAGGCTGACTTTCTGCGTCAGACCTGACGGGCCGACGCCCTGGCCCCCGGAGAGTAGTTTCCGCCGCCATTGCACGAGCGTATCTCCGCAACAGCTAGCATTGGCCGATTTGTCGATATCCACGCGCACGGAAAACCTGCGAATCTCCGGTGATTGCAAATCTGAAAGCTAACACCTCCGGCTTTCGAGATCCACGTAGCTCCGCAGCCGTTGGCCGTCAACCGATTCCTCCGGCCGCGTTCTAGCTATTAGCATTCATCCAATGGGCTCAGATGACAACGGTACGTGCGTACTAGGTGGGTCGTTAAGTCCGCTCTGGAACGCTGCTGAGACCCGCGGGATGGAGATGACAGCGAGAACTGCCCTCACCGCCATCACCATCAACTCGACGCGTAAGGACCCGCGGGTTGAGGCCCGTCGGAGTAACGTCGCGCTCCGGCGGTGTTCCCCTCCAAAGCTCGACCGCCACTTGAGTAACCGCTAATCCCGTTCGGCCCGTCTCCGCAACCTGGCACAGTTCCGCGCCCGCTCTTTCCCCGGTGAATATGCAAGCGTTGGTGGGAAACAAACAGCCTTCAGATATGTAGCGATAGCAGTCCGCACGTGGACCCCCAAGCTACCGCCGATTGCCAACTTGGAAGTGCGGATCTCCCACTTTTGAGCTCCGCGGTCCTTCGCACGCGATAGCGGTCAAGCGTTTGGCACGGGTGCCGCCTCGTTAGTAGTGTTCGTCTGATTGGCTGAAATGACAAGAGTACGGCGGTACTAGGAAATCGGCAGATGGGCAGGTCGGCAGCTGGGCAGATCGGCAGGTAGGCAGGTGGGCAGTCGAAGATCGTGGGACCTCCTTCAGTGAATTCCATCTGTCTCGGGCCGCGAAAAAGAGGGGGGGCTTCGTCGAGGGATTCCTATTACGGGGGACCTTTCGGCAACCCATTCCCACTGCCTAGCTGCCCATCTGCCGACCTGCCGATCTGCCCACCTGCCGATCTACCGCCCTGCCTACTTCAATACCGCATTGCCGAGGTACCCGCAGTTCTCTCCCTGCGCGTCTTGCACAAAGACGCTCACGCGGAAAGCGCCGGCGGGCGCCGGGATAGACTTGTCGAGTCGAACAACCTCTCTGGGATCAACGGGTTGCAACGTCACCTGGCTCAATTCCTCTCCCATCACGCTGTAAACGGTGGCGACCAGTGCTCCGGGACCAAAGACGCCGAAGACACCCTTCAGACTGACCTGGCCACCTTCTAGTTTTGCGGTGAGCGGCTCGGAGATAGCGCCGGCCCAAACGGCGTTGCGCACCGGGTTTGTGACGCTGGTGGGCGACCAGTAAATTGGGAAAGAATACTCCTCACCCGGGTTGAGGGCCGCGTAGGGGCTAAGCACCTCGGTTTCAAGGATGTACGGGTTCTGCTTCGGGTCATCAGGGAGGGTCTGATCCCAGGGGCCGCGAGAGATAACGCCTGGGCCGTTATTCCAGGTTTCCACTGCGGCCCCGTCCGGGTATTCCTTTTCCGGGAAGGGTGTAAAGCTCTCGACGAAGCCGATGCTTTTCTGTCCATTGACTACCGCGTACCAGCCGCGGTCGGTATCCGCGGCGGCCTTGCCCACACGATAGAGATAATGCACCTGCAACATTCGGCCACCGTGCTGTATTTGGTAGCTGGGATGTCGCGCATCGCCGTACGGATTGTAGTAGCCCTGGGGATACTGGCTGTGGGGGTTGAGTGGAAGATACATGTAAAGGTCCGGGTTGGGTTTTGTGGGGTCGTGAGCATCGGCAGCGTCGTTCTGAATGAGGTGCCAAATGCCCCATCGAATCTGCCGATGGCTGATGTTTCGCATCACCTGGTCAACCTTCACGCGCGTGGTGCCCGCGTAGACGTGATACGTCCGCACAAACTGCACGCCACTGCGCGGGTCGGCGGGACTGGTCACGCGGACCGCGACTTCCGCGGGCGTCTCTCGAACCACCTCCGCGGCATACCTGCTGCCGTCGAGGATGTAATACGGAATGCTGGGCCACTGATCGTCGTTCATCCAGCCTTCCGGCGCCGGCCAGACTTTGTCGCCGCCATAATTGGCCCAGCCGGATTTGAGGTTGTTCTGTTCGGCAGGCAGGACCTTGCCGGCCAAGTCCTTATTGACGAAGAAGAGCCCCTTCCCGTCTAACTCAAGCTGAATGGCGCGGCCACCGATGTCCGGCGTGACATAGAGGGAGATGATGCCATTCGTCAGGCGATAAGCATTCCAGCCGTTGAATTGAGTCTTTTCTAATCTTGCGGAAAAGGAATCTGTCTGCGCTGCCATGACCAACCTCGCTGAAAATAGAGTCAACGAACTTGACGCCGGCTGCTTGTGCTGCGTTCCGAACGGGACGATAAGGGACGCTAGCAAACCACCGAGGGCGCAGCCAGCCAGGATATTGGAAACTCGAACCATCTTTGCCCCCCTGTTTTTCTGTGAAACACCACCCGGCTAATCAGGCGTAGGGGCGGCCCTTGTGGCCGCCCTTGGGCAACCGAAGGGCTGCCCCTACAACCACTCAAAACCCCGTCGGGACGATCCAAAATGAAGCTGCAAATGTCTTTCCCGGCTCCAGGACGATCAAGTGCTTGAACTTTCCCTCGTGCTGGAGGTTAAAGGCGTCGGTCGGGCCCAACTGAGGCTCCGCGCAAATCAGATCGTTATTGAGAGGAGCGTAGACAATCGCATAATCGAACTGTTTGTCGTACAGAACCTCGATCTCTTGACTCTTGCCGTGAATGACGACGTGGCCAAGGCCTTTGGAGTCGCGAGCAAACTCGGAGAAGCCGTCGTCGATGAAGGTCTTGTCGAGCGCTACGCCCGTGGTCGCGCCGGGCAGAAACTTGTCGGTGGGCGCAGTCTCGCCCGTGGGAATCAGTTGAGGTGAGACTATCCAGTGCTTCTGAGCGCCAATGGTCACCTTCCATTCCTGGCGCGGGCCGTCAGGATGAAAGTAGGGATGAAAGGCAAAATGGACGGGAAGGTCGGAATTGCCGACGTTCGTGACTCGCGTTGTGCATTCGAGTTTCCCTTCCTTCAAGCGGTAGGTCATCTCATAAACCTGCGCGAAGGGATACTGGGCCATCAGATCGGGGTACTTGTAGAACTCCAGGCGCGAAACGATGAACGCGCCGTCCGCGGCCGTTCCCCCGGTCTTCACTACCTTCCAGCGGGGTTCGAAAACCAGCAGACCGTGGATAGGTTGGTTGAAATTGTCGCGGCGGATGTTTCCCAGGCTATCGTTCAGCAGATACTTCTTGCCCTCAAAGTAGTAATAATCGTGATCAAGCCGGTTCGCCCAGGGCGCCAGAAAGGGAATTCCCCAGCCGAAAGTGTGCTTCTCGAGGTAGTCCTTGAAGGACTCCACCGGAATCAGTACGTCTTTTCCGTCCACTTTAAACTGGTAAGCAAAGTTGCCGATGTCCGGCACGATTCCCACGTCCATTTTCAGTTTGGAATCGAGCAGATGGTATGTGGCGTGGCCATCGACGATCACTTCTTTGACCGAATAATTGTCCACTGCGAAGCCTCCCAGCGAAAGCGATGGGAACAAGCATATTAATGCGAGTAATGCGCGATGGGTTTTCATGGTTGGCCCCTCGGCCTTCCGTATTCGGGTGTAGGAATCAGTGGGCATGAAGTCCTTTTCTCTCTTGCCAGAAAGAGCGGAACTCGCCATGCAGGCAGGTTATAGCCAGCGACGCACTTTGCCGCGAGTAGACTTCATAATCGCGTCCGAAAGTGAGCGCCAGTCTCTTTTCTTCAACAGGAATTACAACCCAGTTCAAGTAAACCAGCAGCAAGGGCAGGAGGACGGCCGGCCAGCCGGCTTTGAATATAAACGCCTCTCCAAGGTAGATTATTGTCAGGCTCACGTACATCGGATTCCGGGTGAATTTGTAAGGGCCTCGCGTGATCAGTTGCGAGGGGATTTTAAAAGGAACTGTTGTGGTCTTTGCGCCATGAAAAATCTTCAGGCACCAGCCGGCCAGGAAACATCCTACTGATCGCGAGCGTAATGCCTGCCACGCGAAAGAGATATGTCCAGAACGAGTCACGGGGGAACAAGGCGAGCGGAAACACCAACTGGAAACCGACGCCAATGAAATATACCAGGACGAACACCCAGGGGACCGGGATGTTCATGATGGGATTGATAGGCGTTTTCTCAGCGTCGTTTTGTGCCATTGTTATTCGCGGAAACCCGACCGGCCCTACCCGATACTTGCCAGGGTGTGGATCCTGAGCGAAGCGAAGGATCTCCGCAGTTTGCTCTTCCTTCCACGATGCCCGCCAGACTACAAAGATCCTTCGCTTCGCTCAGGATGACAAGCCGGAGGTGCGGATATCCATCGGCCCTACTCAATACCTGCCAGAGTATGCGCCAGATCGCGAACCGCGGGGTAAAGGTCGCGATACACCTGGTAATAGCGGTCGTAAGCCTTGACGTTCGCCGCCAGGGGCGTCATGCTCTCTTTAACCTGGATGGCCTCGCAAGCCGCCTCCGGGACGCTGGAATAGGTTTTTGCTGCGACGCCCGCGAGCAAAGCTGCCCCAAATGCAGATCCTTCGGAAGTCCGGAGGATGACAAGTTCCTTGCCGAATATATCAGCCTGGATTTGCCGCCAGGTGAAGTTGCGTGAACCGCCGCCCGAGGCGCGAATCTGCTCCACGGGAACCTTCAATTCCCGGAAGATCTCAATCGAGTCGCGCAGGCTGAACGCCACTCCCTCGAGGATGGAACGAATCAGGTGCGCGCGGGTGTGAGCGGCAGTCAGTCCGAACCACATGCCTCGAGCCTGGGCATCGAGGTGAGGGGTTCGTTCACCCATCAGGTAGGGCAGCCACAGCAAGCCGCCACTTCCGGGTGGAATATTCCTTGCCTCCTCGATGATGAGGTCGTAAGGGTCAGCACTGGTGTGGCGGGCAATCCAGGACTCGGAAGCCGCGAAGTTGTCGCGGAACCAGCGCAGGGATAGTCCCGCGCCCTGCGTCACTCCCATCACGTGCCATTTGCCGGGAACGGCGTGGCAGAAGGTATGGATGCGGCCCTGGGGGTCGAGCTTGGGCGCTTCCGTGTAAGCGAATATCACGCCGGAGGTGCCCAGCGTGGCGGAGGTCAGCCCCGGCTCGACAATTCCGTTGCCCACGGCGCTGGCAGCCTGGTCGCCCGCGCCTCCTACCACCGGCGTTCCGGCGCTCAGGCCGGTAAGCACGGCGGCTTCGCGAGTGATCTGTCCCGTGATTTCAACCGATTCGTAGGCGCGGGGCAGGAGCTTGGCGTCCAGATCGAGCGCCGACAGCATTTCCCTCGACCAGCGGCGGTTAGTTACATCAAACAGCAAAGTGCCCGAAGCGTCGGAGACGTCGGTGGCAAATTCGCCCGTCAGACGGAAACGCACAAAATCCTTAGGCAGCAGGAAGTGAGCGGCGCGCTCGAAGACCCGTGGCTCCTCATCTCGTATCCAGAGCAGCTTGGGCGCGCTGAAGCCAGTGAGGGCCGGATTGGACACCAGCTTGATCAATCGCCCCGCCCCAACCGTCGACGTAATCCAGTCGCATTGCGCCTGGCTGCGCTGATCGCACCAGATCAGAGCCGGTCGGAGGACCGCCGGAGTGCTGTCCATTAAAACTACGCCGTGCATTTGCCCTGAAAACCCCACGCCGTCGATGTCAGCGCCCTTGAGGTGGGCCTGCTCGAGCGCACCTCGGATCGCAACCAAAGTCGCACGCCACCAGTCCTCGGGTTCCTGCTCTGCCCAGCCGGGCTTGAGCATTTTCATAGGCTGATGATCGCCCGTGGCCGCGCCCAAAATGTGACCGTCCGGGCGGACAATGATCGCCCGTGTGCCGGTGGTTCCAACATCAATTCCCATCAGGTATGCCATAGGTGTTAATCCAATCGAAATGAGAAGTCAGGAGTCAGGAGTCAGAAGACAGAATCGCTGCGGCGTAGGCGCCGAGTAGCTTGCTGACCTCCTCCAAGGATGTCATTTGTCCACTCGTTTCCCCATATCCCAAATCGCTTACGAGAACCAAATAATACCGGCTTTCTTCAACAGATCCCTCAGCAGTATTCATGAATCGGGCTTTATCAGCCTTTCCGCGCTTTCGAAACCCTTCCGCGATGTTGGCCGGAATGGAAACAGCGGCCCGCCGCATCTGACTTCAGAGCCCGTAGACCTCTTGTCGCGGGAATGTGTCCGTTAGCTTGTATATCGAAAGGACAAACTCATGAGCTTTACGCCATACCAATAAATCGCGAAAGGTCTTTGCTGGCAGTCTCACTTCACTCATCCTGCAATCCTCCAAATAGTAGTCAGGAATCCGGAGTCTGGAGACAGAAGTCAGAATGCGCCCGAGGTTCCGCCGTCCGGGGTTCTGTCTTCCGCTTCCTGTCTCCCGGCACCGGTCTTCCGACTTCTGTCTCCTGACTCCTGACTTCTGACTCCTGAATCCTAGACTTTCACCTTTTCCCACTGTCCCGACTTGGCCGAGTGCTCTACCGCCTCGAGGACGGCTTGCACCTTCACGCCTTCGTCGAATCCGGGCTGGGGCGGCTTGCCGGTCTCGAGGGCTACGAGGAAGTCATGTACAGCATGGACGAAGGTGTGCTCGTAACCAATAATGTGTCCGGGCGGCCACCAGTTGCCGACGTAGGGATGATTGGCCTCCGTCACCAAGATCGTCCTGTAAGCCTGCTGCTGATTGGGCTCCGTGCGATCGAAAAACTCCAGTTCGTTCATGCGCTCCATGTTGAACGCCAGGCTGCCTTTACTGCCGTAAACCTGGAAGGTGTTGAAGTTCCGGCGGCCGCCGGCGAAGCGTGTCGACTCGAAAACTCCCACTGCGCCGTTCTTGAAGCGGGCCAGGAAGTTCGTGTCATCATCCACGGTGACCTTGCCCTTTTTCCCTTCGGCGCCTTTGGCCCCCCAAGCCCCTTCCCCCGTTCCAGGAAGAGGCCGTTCTTTAATGAACGTGGTCATCTGGCCCGTAACCGAAGTGATGTACCCAATCAGCATTTGGGCCAGGTCTGCGGCATGTGCTCCGATGTCTCCCAGGGCGCCACTGCCCGCCCATTTCTTCTCCAGGCGCCAGACCAGCGGGAAATCCGGATCCATGATCCAGTCCTGAAGATAGGCGCCGTGATAATGGTAGATCTGCCCTAGCTTGTCTTCCTCGATCAGCTTCTTGGCGAACGCTACCGCCGGCACCCGGCGATAGTTGAAGTTTACCAGGTGCATAACGCCCGCCTTCTCGACGGCGGCGAGCATCTCTTTGGCCTGGGCCAGGTTATTGGCCAACGGCTTCTCGCAGATCAGGTGCTTGCCGGCTTGGGCGGCAGCGATGGCCATCGGATGGTGCAGATATCCGGGAGTCGAGATGTCGACAATGTCTATATCCTTGCGTTCGACAACCCGGCGCCAGTCGCAATCCGACTCCTCCCAACCCAACTGAGCTGCCGTGGCTTCAAGCTCCTCGGTGCAGGCCTTTCCGCAGAGCACCTTCATGCGCGGAGTGAACTTGCCGGGGAAAAACCTGCTGACCTGCCGGTAAGCATTGGAATGCGTGCGCCCCATGAATTGGTGACCGATCAGTGCAACGTTGACTTCTGGCATGTTCGGAATTCTCCTCTCTTCACGAATGGAAGTCAGGAGTCAGAAGTCAGGAGTCAGAATAAAGACCCTGGCTTTCGGCTATCGGCAAGCGAACTCCCGGCGGAGGCTCGCTGAAAGCTAATGGCTGACGGCTGATAGCTGAATCTGCTGACTCCTGACTCCTGACTTCTGACTCCTGCCTTTCTCACGCCTTTCTCACGCCCACCACATTTCCTTCAACTTTTCCTTAATAACGATCTGGTTCAGGAAGCCCGCTGCCTTGCTCAAACCCTCATCGACAGACATCAGGCTGTCTTCGTGCTCGATGGAGAGCACATCGTCGTAGCCGACCATCTGAAGTGTCGAAACAAGGTCAGCCCAGAAATCCATGTCGTGGCCGTAGCCGACGGTACGGAAGATATAGGAACGATTCTTCTCGTCGCTATAGGGCTTGGTATCAAGTACGCCGTTCACCATGATGTTGACGTTGTAAAGCCGAGTGTCCTTGGCATGGACGTGAAAAACGGCGTCTCCAAGCTTGCGCACCGCCACGCAAGGGTCGATCCCCTGCCAGAACATATGGCTGGGATCGAAGTTGCACCCGATCGCCGGCCCGGCAGCCTCCCGCAAGCGCAGCATCGTCTCCGGATTGTAAACCGTGAATCCCGGATGCATCTCGATGGCAATGCGGATCCCATGGTCTTGGGCAAACTTCGCGCGCTTGATCCAGAAGGGGATGACTTTCTTCTCCCACTGCCATTTCAAAAGGTCCAGGAAATCCGGAGGCCATGGGGTTGGCGACCAGTTCGGGTATTTGGCATCGTCCGAATCGCCCGGGCATCCGGAGAAGTCGATGACTCGCGCGACGCCCAGTTTTTCAGCCAGCAAGATCGTCTTCCGGCTGGCTTCCTCGTGCGCTTTCGCAATCCCTTTGTTGGGATGCAGCGAGTTGCCATGGCAACTCAAGGCGCTGATGCTGATGCCCTGGTCGTCAAGTTTCTGCTTGAACTCCTTAAGCTTCGCGGATTGCTTCAACCACTCCAGCTTGAGGTGGGGATCGCCCGGGTAGTTGCCGGTTCCCAACTCGAGGGTGTGGATACCCAGTGGTTTTACCTTCTCGATGACTTCGTCCAGACTGAGCTTGGCCAGGAGCGCCGTAAAAAGTCCGACCTTCATATCGTGTCTCCTTTTGTGAATGTTTAAGACGGTAAATCTATAGTCCGGCAGCCCTCGCGTCAACTGGAAAATATCGGAGTGGAGTGGCGTCGATTTCGCATGGCTTCGGAGCTTTCAGTCGTGGGTCGCGGTCACGGTTAATTCGCCATGTTTAACCCCCCGCAGGCTCAGGATCCGGTCCGCCAGGCCCCTGACCTCCCCGCTGCGGCCCTTCAGGATGACCACTTCGAGGCAATGGTGGTGGTCCAGGTGGACATGGGTAGCTGCAAGGACCTTGCTCGAAGCCGCGTGTTGGGCTTCAATCAGCTTAGCTGAAAGATTCGGCTGGTGGTGGTCGTAAACCATGGTCAGGGTTCCGACAATCACCTTGTTCTCATCCACCGCCGAGTGGACCAAGTGCTCGCGAATAAGGTCGCGTATAGCCTCGGACCGGTTCTGGTACCCTTTGCGGTGAATGGCCGCGTCGAACTTTTCGAGCAGTTCCTTTTCCAGGGAAAGTCCGGTTCGAACCAGTTCACCCATTGCTCACCTCCGGGATCGAAATTTGAAACTGGAAAATGGAAACTCGTAGGGTGGCAAAGCGCTTTACTACGGATGCGTCCCAGAAAGGTCCGACCCCCTCACCCCGCCCGCCCCGACTGAGGAACTCGCCGGCGCGGTCCACCCTCTTCCCCAAAGGGGAGAGGGGAACATATTTCGACTTCAGCGTTTCGATTTTCGAGTTTCCAATTTCCAGTTTCCAGTTTCAGCTCTCGCTCACTTCAGGTGTTGGTCAAACCATTGGACCATGCGTTTGGTAACGTCTCGCTGGTGCGCCGGCTGCCAAATCATATGCCCTTCGTCAGGGTACACGACAAGCTGGCTTTCCACTCCGCCGGTTCTCAAAGCGTGCCAGAACTCGAAAGACTGTGGCGCCGGGCACTCACCATCGCGGTCGCCCACCAGGATGAGCGTGGGGGTTCTAGCGTTCTTGATAAAGGTGATGGGCGAACTTCTGGCGTAGACCTGTGGGTCATCGTAGACGGACGCTCCAAAAAAAGGGATCATCCACTGGTCGATGTCATTTTCGCCGTAATAGCTCTGCCAATTCGCGATGCCTGCGCCGGCCACCGCCGCATGAAAGCGGGTGGTTCGGGTCACGGCCCACATGGTCATGTAACCGCCGTAGCTCCAGCCCGCGATTCCCACCCGTTGGTCGTCCACGGGAAGCGTTTTCACGACCTGATCGACGCCCGCGAGAATATCCCGAAAGTCGCCGTAACCGAAGTCTTTGACGTTGGCCGCCGTGAAGGCTTCTCCCTCGCCGAAGCTGCCGCGCGGATTGGGGAAGAACACGAAGTAGCCTTCCTCCGAAAGCAGGGCGAGGTCGAAGAACGGCCCGGGCCACCCAGGCTTCTCCGCAGCGCCGGGGCCACCATGAACGGAGACGACCATCGGATATCGCTTGGAGGGATCGTAGTTCACCGGGTAGAGAAGCCAGCCCTGAATTCGCATTCCATCGTTCTGCCAGTGAATGCTCTCGGACTTGCCCCATTCCGGACGCATATTGCTGTTCTGGCGCGTGACTTGTTTCCAGGCTCCGATCTTCCCTGCCCAAATCTCTGGGGGTTCCTGGAACGACTGGCGAATCAGTGCCGAGGTCTTTCCATCCGCCGCAAGAGAGATCCCAAAGTCCCAGACGCTGCCCGTGGAAACAGTCTCTGGCCCGCGCCATAGAGTTTCCACTTTCCCCTCACGGGGATACGCCGTGGAGATGCCGCTCGCGCCGTCGATCTGCTCTGTGAACAGGATTCTCTCCGGAGAGGAGAGCCAAGTAAGTGTTGCCGCCGAGGCCCTGAGGCCCGGGGTGAGATCGCGAGCTTCCCCGCCCCCGGCTGAGACTGTGTAAATGTCGCCTCCCGTGCTCCCCTCATCGCTCATGAGGCCTTCTATGAACGCAATGGTTCTGCCGTCCGGCGACCAATGCGGTTGGGCAACTTGCAGGCGCGGCTTGTAAATGTAACGGACCTCGCCGGAGGCGATGGGGATAGTGCAGAGTTGGGCGACCCACCAGTTGGCATCGCCGGCGCCCTGGGCGGCCGTGGCAACGAAGCTCTTTCCGTCGGGCGACCAATCGAATTCGTAGATGTAGAGGTCGGCGGGAGATACCTGGCGGACTTGGCCCGAAGCCGCGTCGACCGTCGCCAAACGCTGCTCGTAGATGTGCTGCTCGATGAGGCCGGAGGGCGGCGTCATCGGTGCGAGCGGGCCTGCCGCGCGCGGGGCATTCTCGGTGAAAAGCAGTGCAATCTGCCTACCGTCCGGCGACCAGGAGGGAGAAGCGAGAAATCCGGCCAGGTGGGTCAGTTGGCGAACCGAATTTCCCGTGAGCTCCCAAACGAAGAGTTGAAGCTGTTCCGATTTGTCGGAAAGGAAGGCGAGTTTGCGGCTGTCGGGCGACCAGGCAATGTCGTGCTCGGCATACTCCGTCTTGCCGTCCCCGGCGGATATGCGGCGCGGCTGCTCGGTAGACCCTGGAGTTGCCACGTAAATCGCCGAACCGCCTCCTGCCAGAGACTCGACCCAGGCAACTTCCTTGCCGTCGGGAGAGATTGCCACTTGCTTGAAGTTGCGCACTGCGTAAAGCGAGTCAAGCGCGTCGTCGATGGAAGCTTTGTGGGCGGCAAAACACGTTGCCGCGGCGGCGATGCATAACGCCAAGGCGAGCGGCAGGCGAGTCCTGGTGTGCATGAACAGTCTCCGATGGGGACAAGGTCACAACATATCAGAATAACAGAAAGTAGTGTGCGCATCGTGTTGTATCGCTAAGACTTGATCGGTCAAGGCGAAGAAAGCATCCACCACGGAGCGCACGGAGATCAGAAAGCGGCCGGCCCTGTTCTCCGTGAACTCTGTGGTGAATCTTTTTGGCTTGAGGCGTCGGGCCGTGCGTTATAATCGGCGCTTCTGACCCGAGTCGAAGCAAATTGGGGGGGGCACGCTATGAGTACGAGAGACAACGAAGAAGACAACGTCGAACGCGAGAAGAGGATCGCCGAATTGAAGCGCCAGGCGCAGGAACTGGCGGGCGGAAAAATGTTGGAAGGTGGAGGGGAAGACACCCCGCCCGAAGTTGCCGAGGGATTCTGGAAGCACGTGGTCGATTATGAAAAGGCTCCCTGGACTACAAACTTCAAGCAGCTCGAAGAAGCCGGAATCCAGTTGCCCGCCCCTGAAACGCTCAATGATGAGCAGCTCACCAAGAAGCTCTGGGACGTCATTCACGGGCTGGCGCTCTTGCGAGTGTTCCTCGAGCACACTGACCACCTGAGCGATCGCGAACTTTACACCGAACTGTGGTCAGACATGCTGCGAGAAGAAGTCAAGGCGATGCCGCCCGACCCCGATGGAGCCTGGCACCTCAGTCCGCTGGGCGGGTGCAGCGAAGAGGATATTCAATTGGACATGAAGTACTACGCCGACGACGACTGGCGCCACAGCTTTCAAGAGGAGTTTCCGGACTTTGTCATGCCCGCCCACGAGGACCCGCCCTATGATCGCGACCGCTTACTTCCCCACCCGGATTACGGCCCGCCCGGCGAGCCGGACTCTGTGAACTAAAGCAGAATGCAGAAGGCAGAAAGCAGAAGGCAGTCGACGGGATGAGATGCCAGGGTACGTATGAAGCCAGAACGGTGATCCACACCGTCAAGCGGCGGGGCGAGGTGATCGTGATCGATCGCGTTCCTGCCGAGGTGTGCTGCGTTTGTGGCGACGTTCTGCTGACGCCCGACACTGTGCGCCGGATCGAAGCCCTGCTCGCCGCCACTCCCCCACCCGTACGCACCGCCCCGGTGTACGAGTTCGCCTGACCCGCCATCCTACTCTCTTCCTACGTGGTGAGGCATTACTGGACAAGCCGACGGCAGTCATGTATATTCGGCGTAGATACATATGAACGCGACGACCAAGACGCAACTCGCAAGGTGGGGCAACAGCCTCGCCGTGCGGATCCCACTGAGAGTGGTAGAAACGGCCCGGCTTCGGGAAGGAGATGAACTCACGCTGGCGGTGGGCAAGAACGGCGCAATCGTGATCAGACCCGCGCAGCGCAAGTACCAGCTTAACGAGCTGATCTCCAAAATCACGGCCCGCAACTGCCACGAAGAGACCGAATGGGGTCCGCGAGTGGGCAAAGAAGCTTGGTAACCCGCAGTTACATCCCGGACGCCGGTGACTTGATCTGGCTGACATTCGATCCGCAGGCGGGGCGCGAGCAAGCTGGACGCCGCCCTGCACTGGTCCTTTCACCCGCAGCATACAATGAGAAGGCAAGCCTCGCCCTCGTCTGCCCCATTTCCAGCCGCGTCAAGGGCTATCCTTTCGAGGTACCTTTGCCGGAAGGGTTGGCGATTTCGGGAGTCGTCCTCTCTGATCATCTGAAGAGTCTGGATTGGGCGCAGCGGAGAGCGGAGTTCGCCGCCCGCGTCCCCTCCGAGGTAATATCCGAAGTACTCGCCCGACTGGCCCCGCTTCTCGGTTTCTGACACGAAGGATAAAACTCGCTGACGGGTGGCGTGCAATGAATTTCACCGACGATGTTCTCAAGAGATTTTGGGCAAAAGTTCTGAGGCAACCTGGAGACGGATGCTGGGAATGGATCGGCGCTAAACATACGGGAGGCTATGGGCAGCTTCGCATAAGGGGAAAACTGAGGAACACCCACCGTCTCTCTTGGGAAATTCACAATGGAGAAATCCCGATTGGTTTGTGGGTGCGTCACACATGTGACAACCGAGCTTGCGTGAGGCCAGAACACTTACTACTTGGGACTGGGGCAGAAAACGCACAAGACACGGTCGCAAGGGGCAGACACAGGGGCAGGACCAGCAAGGATGTCATTGCCAAGGACCACATAGTCCAGAAGAGAATCAGATACTTGGAGCAGGCATTTAGGGTGCAGATGCAATTCTGGAACTTGCTCGTTAATTTACGACTCGAAGACCCTAAAAACGCCATCGAAGAGACGGCTCGGAAAGCCCTGAATCATGCTGTTGAGGTCTTGGAAAAGGAGGCCGCCATGAAGGTCTAGTTGACTCGGTGGTCTCAGCCAGTTTGCCAGCCGATTCTCCTGGCTCAGCGTGAAGGTAGGAAGCTTCCGCGGCCCTTTGACCGTGGACGGCGTTCTTGTACGCCCTCGACACTGGGTTAAACTGTTCTAGCCATTGAGCGAGCAGCGCGAACGCTCGGTTTGGGGTCGCGGCTTGTCCTGCGCCGGAGAAAAGCCGCAGACCTAAACAGCAAGTTTGCGCTAGCTTAAGTGTTTTCTGCGTTCTGCCTTCTGCTTTCTGCCTTCTACGTTATGTGCGCTCCCTGCGTATCGACGAAAACGGCGTACAGTGACTGGCTGGCGCACATGAACAGGCGGTTGCGTTTGGCTCCGCCGAAGCAGACGTTGGCGCAGATTTCGGGCAGCAGGATGACGCCGATGCGTTCACCGCTGGGAGCGAAGATGTGCACGCCATCGTATCCTTGACCAGCCCAGCCGGCGGCGGACCAGATATTGCCATCCTTGTCGGCGCGGATGCCGTCCGAACTCCCCGTGCCCTTGCCCGGCCATTCCATGGAAGTGAACGTCCGCCCGTTGCGCAGGCCCTTGCTGTCCACCACGTCGAAGACTTTGATGATCTTGGGAGCCTGGGGATAATGCGTCCAGCCTGTGTCCACGAGGTAGAGCAATTTGTAGTCAGGTGAAAAGCAGAGGCCGTTGGGCTTGTAGGCCTCATCCGTGACCATATCCATTTTCCCCGTCTTGCCGTCAATCCGGTAGACGGCTTCCTTGAGCTCGAGCGGCGCGACGTGACCCTCGTAAGCCGTCAGGATGCCGTAGCCGGGATCGGTGAACCAGATGCCTCCGTCGGGGTGGACCACGATGTCGTTGGGGGCATTGAAGGGTTTGCCCTGCCAGCGGTCCGCCAGGATGCTGACTGATCCATCGTGTTCATAGCGGACCACGCGGCGGGTGTTGTGTTCACAGGTCAGCAGGCGGCCCTCATAATCGAACGTATTGCCATTGGCGTAGTTCGAGGGCTTGTGGAATTCGCTGACGTGGCCGTCCTCTTCCAGCCAGCGCAGGTGTCGATCGTTGGGGATATCGCTGAACACCAGGTAGCGCCCGCCTCCGTTCCATGCGGGCCCCTCGGCCCAAAGCAAGCCGGTGTACAGGCGCTCGATGGGAGTGCTCTTGACCCAGTACTTGTTGAACCGTTTGTCCAAGGAGATGATATCCGGGTCGGGATAATGGATGGGGTTCTTACCACTCCAGTCGCGTTGCCCGGCCACGGCCGATGCTGCAGCCGCGGCACCGGCTAAGGCTGTGCCGAGGAATGACCGCCGGTCTACTTTCGTGCCTTGCTTGGCTTCATTTCGCATGTTTTCTCCTCCGTCGTATGTCCGCGCTCTTCCCGACCCCCTCACCCGTCCCGCGGCGGCCGATGAATGCGCCGTCGCGGTCCACCCTCTCCCCCAAGGGGGCGAGGGCTAGAAGTCTTCGGGCTCCTCACTACTTTTCAGTACAAATACCTTCCCGACTGCTTAACGCCCTTGGGCAAGAGCGGGGAAAAATCCTGGAGCTTTTGCATCAAGGGAACGGTTTCGGACTCATCCACCGCGTAGATGGAAACCGTCTCGCCGCCCGTCACCACGTTATCCGGGAGTGTCCACTCGCCCACTCCCACCCACTCGCGCGGAAGGCCGCCGATTTCGCCTGCATACCAGGTGTTATAGACTATAGCGACCTTGACCCCGGCTTCACGTCCCAGGCGGAGGATATCTTGGGTATGATAATCGCGGCGCCGCCGGAGTTGCGTAACCTCATAATCGCCCAGCCCCCATAGATCCAGGCAATGGACGTCCGCCAGAAAATTGACGGCGCCGATATCGTTCAATGCAACGGTTGATCCCTGGTAATACCTCTTAATGAATAGTCCCATTTGATATTGCTGTTCATAGATGTTCTTCGAAGCCCGGGGAAGATAGATTAACGCCGCGCCGGCCCGCACCAGACAAGGGTAAATAAGGAATGCCGCGAGAAGCAGTGCGCCCACGTGCTTGGGAACCAGAGCGCGATCGCCTGGCGTCCCAAAGAGCTTCTCCGGAAGTTGATCCGCGAGTTGGGCGGCGATCACCACGATCCCGAGGGCCACGAGGTAAGCCTCGTGCCGGAAAAACAACGCGACCATACAGAACTGAATATGTGCAAGAGCAATCAGCACAAAAATCGCGGTCATCACCCGGCGGCTGTCCCAGAGGGCCTTTTGCCGGTTAGAAGCGGAAATGGCCAGAAAGAGAGCGGCCGCCACAAGTACCACCAGATGCGGCCCGGATTTGAGGTTGTTGTACGGCGGTCCGAACACTGAATCAACGGCCGTGCCAAGGTCGCCGAAGCGCGGGAAACTGCCCTTCAAGAGAATCGAGCTGGGAAGCCACGACCAACCCTTCTCGAGGCCGATTGCACCGTAAAGCAGGACTGAGGAAAAACCCGTCACTCCCGCGGCCAACCCGGTGCGCCAGCGTCCGCGCAGAAAGAAGAGCGCACTGATGACCAGAATCAGGAACATTCCCTCATATCGAACCACCGTAAGGACCGGCGACAGCGCCAGCAGCACGATCAGATCGCGGCGAGCCACAGCGGGGCTCTCGTCGGACAGCAGCCGCGCGGCTGAGAAAGTGAGGAGAATGGTCAAAGCAGCGTGAAGCGGGTGCTCCGAACCGATGCAAATCAGAGTGGGCAGAGGCGTGAAGAAAATCAGTACCAGCAGAGCACAGAAGGTGAGCTTGGGCGAAACCTTGTACCAGCGCAGAACACTGTAGGCCGCCCACAGCACGAGTGCGGCGCAGAGCAAGCTGAGGTAGAACGGAGACGTCTCGCTGACCCCCGCGATCAGATAGGTGACCGCGATGAGTAAGGTCCACAACGGCGAAGAGGAAGCTGAAGTGAACCCGAACCGGGTGATGCCCCACACGCCGTGCAAGGCGAAGTTCTTGGCCATGGCCATCTGAATATAGGGGTCATCGAGAGCGAATACCAAGTGCCCGTTCTCCCGCAGGATGAGAAGCGTGGAAAGCACTCCCATGGTCACGCACAAAATGACGACACTGGCAAATAACGGCCAATGTTTGATCAGAATCTTGTTCATAGCCTCTTCGCGCGGCGGCAGTAGTGCTGCCTCTCGATCAGCAAACCCCATCGGCCCGCAACCC
>CAVYJG010000012.1:195000-598917 GCA_963768695.1 uncultured Acidobacteriota bacterium
TCTCCGCCGACTCGAGACGCTGAAAACCGCACAAGCTAATTACGAGAACCAACATCGCCGCCTGGGGACGGGCAAGCTCGCGCTGGGCGGCGTGACCCTGATCGTGATCGGGCTGGCATTGGCGGCCAAGGTCATCTCGGTTTTCTGGGTGGTAGCGCCGTTGATTGCGATTGTCGTTCTGGCGGTGGTTCACGAGCGCGTACTCAAAAGGCGGGAGCGGTGTTCACGCACTTTGGCCTATTACGAGCGGGCGCTGGCGCGGCTCGAGAACCGCTGGGCGGGAACCGGTGAAACTGGCGAGAGGTTCGAGAACCCTGCGCACCCCTACAGCCGTGACCTCGATCTTTTTGGCACGGGCTCGCTGTTCGAACTGCTCTGCACAGCGCGTACCCAGGCTGGGAAGGAGACACTCGCCAATTGGCTCCTCGAGCCCGCCACGCCCGAACTGGTCCGCGGCCGCCACGCCGCCATTGAAGAGTTGCGACAGCAGTTGGACCTTCGAGAACACCTGGCGGTGGTGGCTGAGGATGCGCGCTCGCTCGCGCCTTCGGGAAGTCTGGCGGCGTGGGGCGAAGGCGAGCCACTGTTGGCCTCGGCGCCGCTACGAGCCTTGGCCGCGGGTCTCGCGGGGTTATGGCTCGCAAGCCTTATCGTTTGGATGGTCCGGGGGTTGGCGTATCCGGCGCTAATCGTAAGCGCGATCAACGTATGCTTCAACCTTGTTTACCGTCCGCGTGCGGAAAACGTCGCGCGCGCCGTCCAGAGCGCTGCCCGCGGTCTGGGGTTGTTGTCCGGTGTGCTGGCGCGATTGGAGGGCGAGCAATTTACGACCCCGCGGCTCATCGAACTGCGCCGAGCCCTCGATTCTGAAGGCTGGCCGCCCTCACGCTGGATCGCTCGCTTGAATCGGTTGGTGGAGTATCTCGATTCGAGGAGCAACATGTTTGTCGCCTCGATCGACCTGTTCGTGTGCTGGACCTTGCAGTGTGCATGCGCAGTTGAAATGTGGCGCAGAAGGACCGGCCCGGCCGTGCGCCGCTGGTTGGCTACGGTGGGCGAATTTGAAGCCCTCTTGTCGCTGAGCTGCTATGCCTTCGAGCATCCCTCCGATGTGATCCCGGAATTCAGCCAGGCTTCGCCCTGCTTCGAAGCCGAAGGCCTGGCTCACCCCTTGCTGTCAGAGCATGACGCGGTGCGAAATGACGTGTGCTTCGGAGAGGGCCTGCGGGTGCTCATCATCAGCGGGCCCAACATGGCGGGGAAAAGCACGTTTGTGCGGGCGGTCGGCATCAACGCGGCTCTGGCTCAGTGCGGCGCCCCGGTGCGGGCGCGGCGGCTGCGCCTGTCGCCGCTGGCCGTGGGCGCGTCGATCTGTGTGCTCGATTCGCTGCAAGGCGGCATCTCGCGCTTCTATGCTGAAATCCGGCGATTGAAACAAATCGTAGACCTGACCAAGGGAACGCTCGCGGTGCTGTTTCTGCTGGACGAGTTCCTGCAAGGAACGAATTCTCACGACCGGCGGCGCGGCGCGGAAGCCATGGTGCGCAGCCTGGTCGAACGCGGGGCGATCGGGCTTGTGACGACACATGATCTGGCGCTCGCCGAAATCGCCACCGAACTCGGACCGCGCGCCGCCAACGCCCACTTTGAGGATCGATTCGAAAATGGAAAGCTGGTTTTTGATTACCGCCTGCATCCTGGAATCGTCAAGACCAGCAATGCGCTCGACCTGATGCGGTCGATCGGGTTGGACGTGTGATGAGAAGCTATCAACTCTCAGCTGTCAGCTTTCAGCAAACAGGTCGGAACGAATCTGGCGCCGCAGCGCACCGTCATTCCCGCGAAAGCGGGAATCCATTCGGCAGGTGAAGATCGAGCCGTTATGAAAACCTTGTTCGTCAAGGACCGAGGCAAGTGGCACGAGTGGCTGGAGGCAAATCACGAGCAGGCAACAGAGGTCTGGCTAGTCCATTACAAGAAGGAGACCGGCCATCCACAAATCGCCTATGAAGATGCGGTCGAGGAGGCGATCTGCTTCGGGTGGATCGACGGCAAGATCAGAAAGCTGGACGAAACGCGTTATGCGCGGCTGTTCACTCCGCGCAAGCCGAAAAGCATGTGGTCCCGGATCAACATCGAGCGCGCGCGGAAGATGGTCCAGGAAGGAAGGATGACCGCCGCAGGGTCAGAGGTCTTTGACCCCGGCAACCAAACCCCCGCGCTCCCCACCAAGCTTCCCAGCTCCTCTGGAAGCGCAGTTCCGCAAGCAAGAAGCCGCCTGGGAGACCTTCAAGCATTTCCCGCCTTACTATCAGCGCATGACGATCGGCTGGGTCGCGAGCGCCAAACAGGAAGCGACTCAACTTCGCCGCCTCGAGCAGCTCATCACTGAGTCTGCGGCAAACAAGCGAATCAAGTTCATGTGACCGCGCGGCGTCGAATCGAGCACGGCGGCGAGTAAGATTTCACTTGACAAATGCAGCGCGGGCCACTATATCTTGTGGTGTCGGTCGGAATGGCCACTAAATTCTGGGCCTCCCCCGCAAATCGTCCCGACTTCCCTACAGGAGGGGATCACATGGCAACCAAGAAGAAGGCCGCCAAGAAGAAGCGCTAACTGCAGTCTAATTTCCCTTTTCTCAGGCCCGCTTCTCCGAAGCGGGCCTTGTTGTTTTTTCCTGTCCTCCCTGCGCCTCTCACTTCTCCACAATCTCCTTTGCCTGCATTCTGGCTGGCAGGTCGGCGCCATGCGAAGCAACACATTCCAGAGCGGTCCTTTGTTTTCATAGACATTCTCGCTTTGTTCCGTCGAATTCTCGAGGCAACAGATCCGGTTTCACGCGAAGTCGAAAGAGTTGAGAGTCGAAGAGTCTCACCACCCCCAATCCTCGGCATCCGGGCGCGCCCGGAATTCCCTGGTTCGGCTTCACGACGTCCACGAGTCTTTGACTTCTCAACTGCTCGTACTTTTGTTTTCATAGAACATTCTCGCTTTGTTCCGTCGAATTCAAGTCGAGAAGTCGTAAGTCGAGATTCGAAGAGTGACAAGCCGTCGCCATCCTATCCAACCTCTTGAATTGCCCCTTCAACTCCTCCACTCCTCGACCCTTCAACTCCTCGACTGTTTGTTTTCATCGACATTCCCGGTCCGTTCGTAAGTTTTCAAGTTTTTGCTGTGGGCGCAACCAGGGCTGGAATGACATATTGCCGCTGAGTGGAAAGTCAGCGAAGTCCTGAGCGCAGTCTGGAGAGTCCTGACCATGCAAGCTGCCACCTCAAGCTAGGCTATCACATTAAGCGTTTTTTGTCAAGTACTGTCGCTCTTATTTACTTTCTTGCTACCCACGCGTTCCCTGGCGGGCATTTCGGCTGTTCTGTGTCAGCACCGGGATAAAGTGAGCCGAAATCATCAGTCTGAGGCGAACCAGGCCTTTGGGGCCTCATCGGCGGGGAGGCGGTAAGAACTCTATAGCAGACTCTACAGACCTTGGTCACCCCGGATTGAATCGCTAACCTCGGGTTCATAAACAACGCGACCAGCAGGAACGGATTTTGGAGGTATACCTGACGGCGGCCAGCCACCGACAAGCCGACTGCACGGCCAAGTGGCGTCGACTGCTGCCTGCTCCCCTAAGTCGCCCTCTCCAAAACGAAGAAAATCCGATCGAGAATCTCGATGGGATTATGTACGGAGAAGGGTATCCGTACGTCTTCGATTCCCGGATGCAAGTGGCAACGGGGCTCGGCGAGCGGGTCATCGTGTGGCGCTTTGTTCAAGTCAAATCGCAGGTACTGTGGCGATCGCCCATCCGAGAAGACGTAATGATACCGAAATGACACGACCTCCGACCGACCCTCCACTTCGCGCAAGATGAGGCCGAAGCCGAGGCGTGCCCCCGAATCAAAACGAAAGTAGTCAGGTGTCGGACCCTTGTCGATCATGGGACCAAGTTCAATCTCGGCGAGGTCGTTTGACGGGCGGTAACTCAGAAGTTTGTAGGCATTATTCTCTGTCTTCATTTCTTGGGAGCGCCGGAAAAGATAACCCCTGATGTGCGTGAAAAGTTCACGGGGCGGTTCAAGCCGTAGCGCAGTAAGCGCGTCGTGGGTATTGGAGTCCAGCGCTACGGCCCGCTGGCGGGCGCTTTCCAGCGTCACACTAAATCTCCCCGGTCGAGGAGAACCAGCCACTCCACAAATTCCGGTTCGTTGGATAATTCTCCCACTTCCGCTCTCCGCACGATTTCCTGGTCCGTCAACTGAAAGTGTTCGCTGAGTTGCTTCAGCCGCTCTTGGCGTTCCGTTTCCGTCATGATCCCGCCATCAGGACCTGCGAGGAAGATGCTTGCACCAACGAAGCTGCGAATGTTCGGGGCATGCTCAGTGAGATTAGCGATGTCACCGGCAGAAAGCCATAGGATCACTGGCCCTTTGCGTTCCAAGGCGCTGCGCATAATGTCGAGCGAACGCCACCTCTCGTGCTTTAAGCCCGTTCCGCTCGACAGAATAACCGCATCGTAGCCCGGTTGATGCAAGGCCTCGCGCAAGCCCTCAAACGTTGAAGGTTCGAGCTGGATTACGCGGGCAGGCGTCTGCAGAATCGACTGCAACTCGGTCTGCAACTGGTCCAAAGCGGCGGTTGAATCGGCAGCGGGACTTAAGACGGCAAGCCACGCAGTTTCCCCGCGTATATCCAATCGGCGGGCGATGTCGAAAAAAGGCTCCGTTGAGAACTCAGGCACGCTTCTGCTCCGGTCTGGAAATCACAGATAGCAGGGCAGGATGTACGCGGAAGTCGGTGGACGAATACTCCAAAACGCGCCGGGTCAGGAGCAGTTCGATATTGGCAGGCTGGCTGAGGTCGAATGAGTTCGAGCTTTTCAGTTGCAGGACGGCGCTGATCGCCTCCGGGCCTAAGCCCCGCAGGTACCCGGTCCCAAGTTGATGGGCTACCTTTTCAATGTCCGCGCCGGTGATAGAGTCACGGTCGGACACATAGGCTTCCTCAGCCGCATCGCGCGCAAGAGAGATAAGGTCACGAAGGACCCCTCCGGAGTAATCGCAGATTGAGTCGGCTAAGAACCGGTTCAGCAGTTTGGCGCCATCGCGCTTATGCAACACTGACCAGAGAGAAGTATTCCCCGGCTCGAAGGCGATCACCGTAAGGTGGTGGACCCTGTCAAAGTGGTCGGAAATTGACTGCCCGACACCGGCTCCGAACAGCACTGAAAGGGGCGCTGTTGTAATCACTGACACCTTGAGGTCTCGTAGCAGCCGCAGGTCTTGATGGATCACCGACCAGAACCTCGCCGCTTCGAGCAAGCGATCTAGCCCGTCGAATATAACTACGACATCTTTGCGCACCCCTCTGGCAATCTTCAGGAGCGTCTCCAGAGGGGCACGAATCTCTTCGATGTCTCGGTTAAGGCCAGGAAATGGCGGCTTCAGCTTACCTGGGAGATATACTGAGACTTGACCGCTCAATGCTTGACCCGAAAGCTCGTAAGTTAAGCGGTTCTCTTGAGGAGTAACGCCTCGCAGCTCGCGCTTTCCGTAAGCGAAGTCATTTACCTTAGCCTCAATTTCCGGCCAATTTGCCTTTTCGTCGCTCACTCGTGCTTCTGAGTGAACGCTTGCCCACGTATCAAGGTATATGCCGAGGCTTGCGAGCAAGGCGCCAGCATTGAGACCAGAGAGGTCAGTAAAACTCGAAATGTCGAGGTAGACTGGCAGCGCATGCTCCTGACCTAATAGCCACCTTCTAGCCAGAAGCAGTTCCGTTGTCTTCCCCGACCCAACGCCACCGACCAAGAGTTGCTGGCTGCCTGGCTCAAGGTCGGCGCGGGCTGCCAGGTTGCGATAGAGTGACTGGTGCAAGTCTTCAATTACTAGGTCGGCCTTGATCACGTCGGATGGGCGGGCGGTCGGGTTGAACGCCTGCATGTAGGCGCGAAACTTATCGCGCCTGCTGCGCTGGCTTTCCGGGGCTGTTACGGAGCTCGGCATACACGTAGTATAGGTTCACTTCTCGAAGCAAGCAAAACAATTGAGGCGCGGGGAGCAAAGAGCCAGCTCGGCGACCATACTTCAACAAATGGCATCGGTTTGCGGTCATCCGTAGGCCGGTACTCAGTACTGGGCAGATAATTGTTCGTACCGGAGTTGCCAAAGCTCTTTGGCTTCGTCGTCCATATCTCGAAGGTACGCCCACAGCTCGGCGAGTCTTGGGTGGTGGGAGTAGCCTGCGGCCGATTCGATTTCGGACAATGTGCAAGCCATCAGGATAAGTGCGGTAGTGACGAGGTTGCTTTCGCCCTGCCCGGGGTTCCACTGGAATTCAGGATTTTCGACCATCATCGCCGCCCCAAGAACAGCAGCACGGCCATGGGCCAGCTCTGACTGCATAGAGTAGTGGAATTCGTAAACTTCCTTTAGTGCCGCTAGGCGCGTGCCAGATACATACGGTGGGATGTTGCGGTTTGGCCGTCCATGCACCATCACCCCTGGAGTGGGCCACTCATCCCGCATTCTGCTCGGGTTCTGCTCAAGCTCTGGCGGAATCTTGAGGTTTTTGACAATGATCGCAAGACCCTTTCGGTACACCTCAAGATAATCAGTCCATTTCGGGTCGGACTCGTAACGTTTCAACAACGAGTTATAGCGGATCGCCATACCCTTGAAGTGCTCGCGGGCAAGAACTTGCGCGCGAGCCACTGGGTCCTGGGTGAGGGCTACAACAGTCGCAAACGTCTCAAATAGGGCGCGATTCAGAACGCTTGCCTGAAGCATCAATCTCTTTGGGCGCTTCTCCGCCAGGAGGATGCAGACCGCGCCGTACGTCTGCATTGCCGCCATCAAAAACCCACGCAACATTTCAAACACCTCGGGCGGTGTTAGTCGCCCAGTTTGAATATCTCGTTGGAGGTGTTCCTTGTAGAATTTGACAAGCACTTCAAGAGGCTCGCTTATCAGCTTATATGGAACGTGAGGAAGTTCGCGTTTCCACTCTGGAAATTGTTCCATAGGCAAAGTGTTGAACCCCTCTTGACGTGGCGTTCGTTGAATAGGGATGTCCTATGCGTCTAGATCCCTTCGTCAAAATAATCCGCATCAATCTTCTTCACCGGATACAGCGAGACCGTCGATACTCCCACGTCATGGTCGATCATCAATTGCGTTAATTGCTCGCCATCGATCGAGACAATTTTGCTCCCGATTTGAGTGACGTAGCTTCTAGCATCGTCGGTGAACCGAGAGGTGGTGATTAGGATTCCTTTGTTTGCCTTCTGGGCCTGGAGGGCTCCCGCAAACTGCATGACCTCCGGTCTTCCGACGGCACTGTTGTCCCATCGTTTGGCCTGGATGTAAACGATATCGAGGCCAAGCTTGTCTTCCTTGATGATCCCGTCGATGCCTCCATCGCCGCTCTTGCCGATGGCTTTGCCCGCGTCCGCGCGCGAGCCGCCGTAACCCATTTTCACGAGCAACTCGACAACGATTCGTTCGAAGAATGCCGGAGACGACTTCTTCAGCCTGGAAAGTAGCTCATCCCCAAGTTCGTCGCGAAGGTTCTCATAGGCATTCTCCAGCGCCTCAGAGGGTGTGGCAGTTGTTGCTTCGGCGGAAAGTGTCGAGTCCTTTCTCTCGCCTGTTCGCGTTCCCTTGAGCTGCTGGAAAGCGAGGAACTCCGGATACTGCTTGAGGAGTTTTACGTTAATCGCCTTCGGATTCTTCGCCAGGAGCTCCTTTCCGCGTGGAGTGATTCGGTAGTAGCCGCGACGGGTAGCTTCGAGAAGTCCCGCCTTTTTCATGTACGTCGATGCCCACCCAACTCGGTTGAAGAAGGTGCTTTGAAGGCCGCTCGGGAGCATCTCCTTGAGATCGTCTTCCGTAAGCCGAAGTCTGGACCCAAGTGCTTCAACCGCATCCCCGGTCGATATTTCTGCATCTTGCTCGGCGGCAAACTTGAGCAGCGGCAACATCAGGCTTTGGTAGTCGGGAACAGCCATGATCGCTCTCCTTCGGGCAATCGGAGGCCGACTGTTTGAGTTCGAAACCACGGTCAGCGGCTGGCTGACCGTGCGGTTTTTCTCGCCGTGATAATGCTCCGAAAGCTGTGAGCAGTCAATGGCAAGCCATGGAACAGGGCGGCACCGAGCACTTTGACAGTAAACGAGGTTGCCGCGGTAGTGCCTTGCGCTCGCGCGGGGAAGGAGGCAACATACCGTCAGGGGCCATCAGCCGTGCCTCAAGGCATGTTTAGTGTTACCGTGGCTAGTCATTCGACAAGGCGCATTAAAGCCGGTGCTAACAGCTCTGTCTGTGCGCGGCTTCCCTGGGTGATCCGCCCGGACGCAGACCGCCAAGAACGTCGCGTCATGCGCCGGTCGGTCGATCCGGCCGCGTCGGAGGCGCCGTCCCACTGGATGCGCGGCAAGATGGACTCACGCCGGATTCGGTGCGCATAGCTGCGGATGGTGACGAGGGATACTGTCCAGCCTGGCGCCGGCCGGTTTCGGCCGGTTCTAAGATGCTGAAGGTCTCAGTGCACTGGTTAAAGACGCGGCACTCTCCGTCTCAGTTTGAATTCGTAGCGGCGAGTTTACCTCGCCAACTGGCGGCGTAAAGCCGCCTCTACGTCAAACTGAGACGCTACGGGCAGCAAATGGACCTTGAATTCTGCGGCGGTCGATGATAAAGGTATAAGTATCGGCTTTTAATCGGGGTGACATGCCTTTGAAAAGAGAATACTTCTTCCTCGCAGCAATGCTCGGGAGCGGCGTCCTGTTGCACGCCCAGGCGGGAGGCGCCGACCAATTCACTGTTCCTGTCACGTATTACACGCTGCCGAACGGCCTGCGCGTGGTCTTCTCACCGGATCACACGGCGCCCACGGTGGTGACGGCCATCTACTATCGGATCGGTTTTCGAATCGAACCGAAGGATCGCACAGGCTTCGCGCATTTGTTCGAGCACATGATGTTTCAAGGCTCGCACAACCTGGGCAAGATGGAGTTCATCCGCCTTGTGCAGCAGAATGGCGGAATCCTGAACGGCAGCACGCGCTTTGACTTCACCAACTACTTCGAAGTGCTCCCTGCTAACAAGCTTCAAACGGCGCTCTGGGCGGAAGCGGACCGCATGAAAGGCCTGGCTATCACGGATGAAAATCTGAAGAACCAGCAAGGCGTGGTCGAAAACGAAGTGAAAGTGAACGTCCTGAACCAGCCCTACGGCGGCTTTCCGTGGCTTTGGATGCCCCAGTACGCCAACACCAACTGGTACAACTCCCATAACTTTTACGGCGAGCTGAAGGACATTGAGGCGGCCAAGCTGGACGAGGTAATGAAATTCTTCAAGACCTACTACGCCCCCAACAACGCTGCGCTCGTGATCGTGGGCGACTTCGAACCGGAAGAAGCCAAGGGTTTCGTGGAGAAGTATTTCGGGCCCATTCCGAAGTCCGAAGTTCCGCCGGTGCCCGATCTCACTGAGCCTCGCCAGGAGAAAGAGATTAAGGCGAAGCAGAAAGATCCGCTGGCGAACCGGCCCGCACTGGCCTTCGCTTATCACATGCCGGCGCGCAATACGCCCGAGTATTATGCGATGGGGCTGCTCGACCAAATGCTGGTGCAGGGCGACGATAGCTTGCTCTATGAGGAACTGGTGAAGAAGCACGGCTTCGCGGGAAGCATCTCCGGCGGCATCAATAGCGAACTCGGCGACATGTTCGACTACGACGGTCCGATGCTCTGGACGGCTTCTCTCATTCATGATGCGAGCGTGAGCGCCGATCAAATCATGTCCTCCGTCGACACTGTCATGGATTCGTTGCAATCCAAGCCTGTGGAGCAGAAGCTGCTGGATCGAAACCGGACCAAGATGCGATCTTACATTTACGACTCGATGACACAGTTTGGCGGATTCGGACGCGCCAACATGCTTGCGTGCTTTGCGCTGTTCGACAACGATCCGTCGCGGATCAACGAACTCGAGACACACTTCAATAGCGTGACGCCGGACCTGATCGAGCGAACGGCGCGCGAGTATCTGCGCCGGACGAACCGCACCGTGCTGGTCTGGGAGCCCGGTGCGCAGGCTTCTGCGGGAGGCGGCCAATGATTCTGCGACTTTCCCTCCTTGCCTGTGTAGCGTGCCTCGCGGCGTTCGGCCAGCAGAAGGAACAACCCCCGGAAGGCGGGCCGCCCAAACCTTTCCATCTCCCGCCGACCGAGGATTTCACTCTGGGCAACGGCATGAAGGTGACGCTGGTGCAGTATGGCATCGTGCCCCGGGTGGCGGTCCGCGCGTACGTCAACGCCGGCGGCATCAACGAGGCGGCGAACCAGGTGTGGCTGTCGCGGCTCACCGGACTGCTCATGAAGGAGGGGACCAAGACGCGCTCCTCGGAGCAGTTGGCCGCCGAGATTGCCGACACGGGAGGACAACTCGAAATCACCCCCGGGGTGGAGTTTACAACCGTGGGCGGCGTGACGCTTTCCGATCACGCCGCGCAGTTCATCAATCTCATTGCGGATGTGCTCGAGAACCCTTCCCTGCCCGCCTCGCAGGTCCCTCGACTGAAGGCTGACCTGGGGCGTGAGCTCGCAGTGTCGAAAACTCAGCCCGGCGATCTGGCTCAGGAGCGCTTCCTGGGCACGATGTTCCCCGACAGCCCCTACGGGCGGGTCTTTCCGGCGGAGAGCGATCTGAAGGGCTACAGCCCGGACGATGCCCTCGCCTTCTATCGTAGTAATTTCAGTGCTGCCCGCACGCATTTGTATGTGGCGGGCAAGCTGGATGGCGGTCTTCGGGAAACAATCAGGAAGGCATTTGAAGGTTGGTCCAAGGGAGCGGAACCAGCCTCAATTTCAGCGAACCCGGTCAAAGCACACTCCTTCGCGCTGATCGATCGGCCGGACGCTCCGCAGTCCACCCTGTACATCGGCCTGCCGGTTGCGGGTCCCAATAGTCCCGACTACATTCCCCTGGGCGTCATGAATACGCTCTTGGGGGGCTCCTTCGCGTCGCGTATTACCTCCAACATTCGCGAGCAGAAGGGCTACACGTATTCGCCGGTCAGCCGGATCTCGACTCGCACGCATCTGGGGTACTGGGTGGAGACGGCCGATGTGACCACGTCAGTGACCGGCCCCTCAATCAAAGAGATCCTGTTTGAGATCGACAGGTTGAGGAAGGAGCCGCCTTCCGAACCGGAACTGAAAGGCATACAGACCTACCTTGCCGGGCTGTTTGTGCTGCGCAATACCATAAGCCCGGACGCGGTGATCGGCCAACTGCAGTTTGTCGATTCGCAGGGCTTGAGCCGCTCCTACCTCTCCGAGTACGTGCAGAAAGTGATGGACGTACAGCCCGCGGAGATCCAGGCGGTCACGGACAAGTATCTCCTTCCCGACCAGATGGAGTTTGTGATTGTGGGCGATAAGTCGAAGATTGCAGAGCAGGTCAAGCCGTACGAAAACGCGACTCCCTAAGCTGAGCCAATCAAAGCTCAACCGATTCGGATCACTTCGCCTGGGCCAAGGGAGGGCAAAGCCGCTAATATCGCGGGCACGTGAGGCAGCAGGTCGACCAGTCTGTTCGACTGGGAACGGATAATGACAAGCGAGATGGACCGGCTCATCAGATTCTGCTGGTACGGCATGCCGCGGTCCATCGTCAATAGGACCTGCCAGCCGGAATTTTGGGCAAGCGCCAGTAATTCACCGTTCGCCTTGCCAGCCAGACCCACCTGTGGCACCGTCCGGCAGATATGCCCCGGCAGATGTTTTCGAAGGTCCCTGGGCAAGCATTCGTCCAGCAGAATCCTCACCCGATCCTCGTCAACAGCGAGTCCTTGGCCGATTCCAGCGCTTCGATAGCCATTTGCCGGGTAACCGTGGGAAACTGCTCCAGGAACTGGTCGAGGGTGTCACCCGCTTCAAGGTAATCCAGGAGGTTTTGAAAGGGCACACGCGTGCCTCGGAAGCAGGGGATACCTCCAAGAATCTCCGGATCGCGAACGATGACGGAATTGGCCATAGTTCATTGCACCCCAAAGTGCCCATTGTAGCGCATTTTCGACCACGGACAACTGACCACGGACTACGGACGACCCACCGACATTTCCTGGTCCTTATACTGAAGCTGATAAAGCTTGAAGTAAATTCCGCGTTTCTGAAGCAATTCGTGATGCGTCCCCACCTCGCGAACTCGTCCTTTGTGCATAACCACGATTTTGCTGGCGTTCTGAATGGTGGAGAGGCGGTGCGCAATGACCAGGGAGGTGCGATTCTCAACCAGGCGGCGCAGGCCTTCGCGCAGCAGATGCTCCGTCTCGGGATCGACGCTCGAGGTGGCTTCGTCGAGGATCAGGATGCGCGGGTTGTGAGCGAGCGCTCGCGCGAAGGAAAGCAGTTGCTTCTGTCCCACCGAAAGCGTGGCGCCGCGCTCCTTGACGGGTTCCTGGAAACGTCCCGGCAGGCCCTCGATGAAATCCAGCAGGTTGACCTGGCGCGCCGCGTCACGGATTTGAAGATCGGTGATCCAGCCGCTGCCCAAGCGGATATTGCTCGAGATCGTTCCCGAAAAGAGGAAGGGATCCTGGAGAACAATGCCGAAGTTTTTGCGCAGATCGCGTAGGCGCAGATGGCGGATGTCCACGCCGTCAAACAACACCTGCCCATCCTGCACGTCATAGAAGCGCAGCAGCAGATTGGTGAGCGTGGTCTTGCCGGCGCCCGTGTGACCCACAACCGCCACCGTTTCCCCGCTTCCAATCGAGAAGGAGACATTTTCCAGCACGCGGTGGTCATCCCTATAGGCGAATCCGACCTGGCGAAATTCAACCAGCGGGGAAGGACGTCCGTCGTCCGTGGTCCGTTGTCCGTTGTCGGTGGTGAGTTGCCCGTGGTCAGTCGGGATTTGGGCGTCCGTAAGAGGCGTCCCTACGACTGGAGAGGTCACAACGGACAACGGACCACGGACGACGGACAGCGTGCCCGGATCCGCAGGCTGCGGATCCACAATCGTCACCGGGATGTCCAGCAGCTTGAAAATGCGCTCTGAACTCGCCATGGCTGCTTGCAGAAGGTTGTACTTGTCGCTCAGATCCTGGATGGGCCGGAAGAAACGTTGCGAATACTGGATGAAGGCGATGGCGGTGCCGATCGTCACCAGGTGGCGCAACGCCATGCCGCCGCCCAGGTAAAGGATAATGCCCACTGCAACGCTACCCAGGAGATCGACCGCCGGATAAAACAACCCGTAAGCCAGAATCGAGTCCTTGTAGGCCTCCATGTGAGTGTGGTTGATCTTCTCAAATTCCCGGAAGCTGATATCTTCGCGATTAAAGAGTTGGGACACGGCCATTCCCGTGATGTGTTCCTGCAAGTAAGCATTGATGCGTGCAATGGCCACCCGAATGCGCCGGTAAGAATCGCGCACCGCCTTGCGGAAAGCTCCTGTGACCAACACAATGACGGGCAGTACGGAGAAGGTGAGGAACGCCAGTTTCCAATCCAGCTTCAACATCACCACCACAATGCTGATAAGCGAGAATACGTCGCCGAAGAGGGCCACTACGCCGGAAGCGAAGAGGTCGTTCAACACGTCCACGTCGGTGGTCACGCGCGTCACCAGGCGGCCCACGGGGTTGCGGTCGAAGAAGCTCATTTGAAGGCGTTGCAGGTGCGCGAACAGTTGTTTGCGCATGTCGTACATCACCTGCTGGCCAACGATTTGCATCGCGAAAGATTGCGCAAACTCCAGCCCGAAGGTCAGCACCACGGTGGGCAGCAGAAGCACGAAGACGATTTGCGCGATGCCCGCCGCCGGATTCTGACTGAGGAAACTCGCCAGGATTCGCGGAAGCTGGGAGCGCCCTGCGGGATCGAGATAGCGGTCCACCTCAACCTTAAGCAGATACGGCGGGACCGCCTGCAAGACCCCAAACAGCAGGATCGCGACCAGGGCAAACAGCGTCATGCGCCAGTACGGACGCAGGTAGACGAGCAGGCGCCGCATCAGGCGCGCGTCGTACGCCTTGCCGAGGATTTCTTCGTCGTGGAAAGAATCAGCCATAGGAACTAGGAGTCAGGAGTCAGAAGTCAGGAGTCAGGAGGCGGAAGACTGAATAGCCTTCGAATAAGCATTCAGCAATCGACTCACTTCCTCGAGCATTGCCATCAAATTCTTTGTTTCACCGTAACCCAAATCTTGAGCCAGAATCAGGTAATACCGGCATTCTTCAAGAGAGCCTTCCGCCGTGTTCATGAACCGCACTTTATCTGCCCTGCCACGCTTTCTGAAACCCTCAACGATATTGGCCGCAATGGATACCGCGGCGCGGCGCAGTTGGCTGTGCAATCCATACATCTCCTGTTTGGGAAAACCCGCGGTAAATCGATATATGGCCAGAACGAAATCATGCGCCTTCCGCCAGACGACCAAGTCGCGGAACGTCCTCGCAGGAACCCTTCGCTGGCCATTCTGGGTTTTCGAATCCGGCTCTCGATTGACAACGTCCATGGCTCCTGCTCCTAGCGTATTGCGTTCACGCTACCCGCGGCGGTTCATTCTGACTCCTGACTCCTGACTTCTGACTCCTCTTCGTGTATCACGTTTCCCTTTCCAATTCCTCCTCAATCAACTGCTTGTTGTACAGATCCGCGTAATGTCCGTTAAGGGCCAGCAACTCGGCGTGGGTGCCGCGCTCGGCGATCTCGCCGCCGTGCAGAACCACGATTTCATCGGCGTTCTGGATGGTGGACACCCGGTGGGAGATCAGGATGGTGGTTCGTCCTGCCATGACGCCGGTGAGTTGCCGGAGGATTTTCTCTTCCGTATAGGTATCGACGCTGGAAAGCGCGTCGTCGAGAATCAGAATGCGCGGATCGCGGATGACGGCCCGCGAAATCGCGGTGCGTTGTTTCTGACCGCCGGAAAGCGTCAGACCGCGCTCACCCACCATGGTGTCGAAACCCTTTGGGAAGGCCCGGATTTCCGGCAGGATATTGGAAATCTCCGCCGCGCGCTCCACCTGCGCGTCGGTCGCTTCCGGCACTCCAAATTTGACGTTTTCGCGGATGCTTTCGCTGAAGAGAAACGTCTCCTGGGGCACAAATCCAATGTGCCTGCGCAGGGTCCGAAGCGGAATCTCGCGGATGGGCACACCATCAACAAGCAACGAACCTTCTGGAGCATCGTAGAGGCGCGGGATGAGCCCCACCAGAGTAGACTTGCCCGAACCCGTCGCACCCACAATGGCCACCGTCTTTCCCGCGGGTATCAGCAGGTCCAGGTTCTTCAGCACGGGCTTGCCGTTGTAAGCAAACGTGAGGTTGCGGAACTCGATTTCCCCCCGCAGCGAAGTAAGGGGATGCGCGGGAACGGCGCGGTCATCAATATCGGGCTTCGCTTCGAAGATCTGCATGAGGCGCCCCAGCGAAGCCAGTCCGCGCTGCACCAGGTTGGTCACCCAGCCCAGCGCAATCATGGGCCAGATGAGGTAAGTCAGGAAGACATTGAACGCCGCGAATGTTCCCACGCTGATCCTGTGCGTGAGCACGTGCTGGCCGCCCACCACCATCAGCAGCAGGAAAGCCACCGCGAAGAGCAGTTCCATACTGGGCCAGAGGAAACTGGAAATCCAGATCAGCCCCTTGTTCTTCGCCACGAAATCCAGGTTCATCGTGTCGAACTCCGCCATCTCCGCTTCCTCCTGGCAGAAGGCGCGGACCACGCGCACGCCGGAGAGGTTTTCGCGCACCCGCTCGGTGAGTTCTGAATAAAGCGCCTGGATCTTCTCAAAGCGTTCATGAATCTGCTCGCCGAGGAACTTGACCCCAACGGACACAAAGGGCATGGGAATCAGGCAATACAGCGTGAGGCGCCAGTCGAGGTGCGCCATCGCCGCGATGGTGGCCACGCCCAACACCAGCGTGTTGGCGGAATACATGATGCCGGGCCCCACCATATTGCGCACCGCGTTCAGATCGTTAGTGAGCTTCGCCATCAGGTCGCCGGTGCGGTTCTCGGTGTAGTACCGCGGCGACAGGCGCATGAGGTGGAGGAAACAATCGTTGCGTAAATCGTATTCGACATCCCTCGATATCCCAATTAGAATCCATCGTACCCAGAATCCCAAAACGGACTTGCAGACGGCCACGGCCACAAGCAGTCCGGCCACGCTGAGTAATCTCCGGACCGGGACTCCCTGGATTAAATCATCGATGCCGGCCTTGATGATGAGTGGAACCAGCACGCCCACCTGGGCGAACAGCAGGCAGAGAAATCCCGCGAAATAGCGCGCTTTGTAGCGCACCAAGTAGGGCCAGATTGGACGAAAAGGACGCAGCATAATGATGTTGCGCGGGCGCTTGAGGGTTGACCGAAAGCGGCCACAACGGCCACCGCTACTACTCGAATCTTGCACACCGTCTGAGCCCGAGTGTTCATTATAGAGGACCCCGAAAGATTGCGGCAAGGCTAAGAGCAGGAGTCAGGAGTCAGAACCTATACTAGCTTTGACCGAGTCTGAGTACGTCCTACGGTGTAGCGGCGCCGCAGTCCGGAATGGCGTCGTTTCGGCGGTTTGTCAGAAGGTGTCACGATGGCCAAAATCCGAGATTTTCTCCTGCCGGCATTTCTCGTGCTGTCCCTTTGCGGCATCACAAGAGCGGACTCTCGCAATCTTCGGGTCGGCGCCGCGCGTGGATATTACGCCAGCGGCGGACCCTGCGAGTCCGCCCGCGGGTAAGTACGCCCACGAACGCCTTTACGTCCGCGCTATCGTGCTGGACAACGGTTCGGTCCGCGCCGCCGTCATCGGAGCCGATCAGGCCATGCTCCCGAACAGCGTCTGGGAACCGGCGTCGAAGCAGATCGCCGCCGAAATGACGGGGGGCTTGGCGGGACGCCTGCTCTAAAACTCCACAAGCAAGCCTCGCGGGTCAGGCCGTTTCGAGGGCCGGACCAGGCTGACGAATACCAGGGTGGCGAGGCAGGGGATGATGGCAGCGCCGACGATCACCGGCGCGAACGAGGTGACATCGGTGACGCGCCCGATGAGGTAAGTGGAGATGACGGTGCCGATGCCCGCTCCCGTGCCCGCCATACCGCTGACCGTGCCCACGGCGCGCGACTGAAAAACGTCCGTGGGCAAAGACAGGAACATCGTGGAACAGGCGGCGTAGGCAAACGCCGCGTAGGCGAAAATGAGGAGAGCGGCGAAGTAGCTCGAAGTCCGAAGCACCAGCAGTAGAGAGACCATGCTTGGCCCGAAGATGATCAGGACCGCCCGGCGCGCCTTGCCCACGGGCCAACCGCGCGAGATCCAGTAGCTCGACAGCCCTCCGCCCGCAAAGTTTCCTAAATCAGCCCCCAGGAAGGGCATCCAAAAGCCAAGCACACTGGCCTCCAGTCGAAATCCTTTGCTGGAAAGGTAGAGCGCAAACCACTCGGCAATGAAGAACCAGAAAGGATCGAGCAGGAACCTCCCCAACACGATGCCCCAGGTCTGCCGGTAACGAACCAGGTCCCGCCAGCGCGCGCCTTTGCCGGCGACGCCCGAAAGGGAGCGGCCTTCCTGGATGTGGCGCAGTTCCGCAGGCGAGACCGAAGGATGGTCTTGCGGCGCGCGGTAGAAGCGCAGCCAGATTATCAGCCATGCGATTCCAAGGCAGCCGGTAAGAACGAAGGCGGGCCGCCACGTGCCAAAAAGCCGGTAGGTATAAAGCACAATGAAGGGAGCAACAGCGCCGCCGATGGACGTGCCGCTGTCAAATAGCGCCACGGCCCAGGCGCGCTCACGGTTTGGAAACCATTCCGCAACTGTCTTCGCAGCGCCTGGAAAGTTGGGGCCTTCGCCCAGCCCGAGTAGGAAGCGGAAAATCCGAAAGCTCGCCAACCCTTGGGCGAAGCTGGTGGCCATCGCAACCAGTGAATAAAACCCCACCACCAACGCGAACCCGACACGCGAGCCAACCTCGTCGAGCAGCCGGCCGCCCACGCCCTGCATGATCGTGTAAGCCAGACGAAAGGCAATCAGGAGAGAAGCAAAGTCGGTGTTGGTCCACCTATACTGGGTCTTCAGAATCGGGGCCAGCGCGCTGAGCGTCTGCCGATCAATGAAGTTGATGACTGTGGAGGCCGTGAGCAGAGCACCAACTGACCAGCGGACTCGGGTTCGGTGTTCTTCGGGGGACTGTGGCGTCATCTCTCACCGGTTCCGGGGAACTGCAGGCCAGTTAGTCCGCAACCGTGACGATTGCGGGAGCGATGTTTGATCTCAGGGTTTGGATTCGCCGAGAAGAGTGAACTTATAGCGGATCATGTTTTACGCGGCCCAGCCAGCCAGCGCCGTTTATTCTGTTCCATCTGGGCCCGAACTTGGTCACTGTCTATAAGCTCGCCCCGCTGAGCGGCAGCATAGCCGTCAGCGATCTTAGCACGGCTTCGAGCGAGCCAAGCGTCCCGGTCGCAAAGCAGTTCAAGCGCCTGCTTGATCACTTCCTCGGAACTCTGATAGGCGCCGGAACGGAGGGCCTCCGCGACGAGTCGCTCGTGTTCCGGTCGCAAGGTAATAGTCATATCCTGTTCCCTCTCATACCACAACCGTACCTCTGCTCATGGGGGCAGTCAAGTATAGCCTAACCTCCGTGGCGCCCAGTCCTTCGCTCCGGCCGGTTCCGAATGGCCCGCACAGCACTCTCCAGGCGGCGGGCGCGGGTTTCTGGTTTCTTGGCTCCCGCCAATGCTTCGGCATATTCGCGCTGGTGCGTGTAGCTCATCTCTTGCCATCGCTCCCAGGCGGGCGGCGCAGCTTTGAGCGCCTTAGCGAAATCGGCTGGCGGTTTCACTTCGCGCTTCTCAGTATCGAGGTCGAGCCGCACGTCGAGCGTTTCGTTGCCTTCCAATCCCGCCGCCTCGCGGTTGCTCTTCCGCAAAGGAATGCACGGCGGTCCGCCCATGGCAGCGATGGTGCTTCGATACGTGTACCCGTTAAGCGTGACCTTAACCGGGGCCCGGACTTTGCCAAACACGCTCTTGGGATCAAACGTCAAGGGGATGAAACACATTTGCCCTTCCCGCACAATCTTCACTTCGAAGGTTTTGGAAATCATCGAAGGGACTCCTTCACCCTTTCCAGCAAGAGCACTAATGAAGTTAATTTCGTGGCTGAAGAATGAATTATACCACACGGGCTGACGCTGTTGGTGGCGGCCGCCCGCGAGCCAACCTTGCGTGTCAGGCATCATCCGTGCCGTTGGCGCGCCACCCGGTAGCCTGTCGAGGATGCGGTCGCCGGAGCATTAGTATTCCGCTTCCAATCTTCAAGGCCCGGGCCTTTAATGCCCTCGGCTCGCTTGCGCAGCGTGGCCATTTCTTCGGATGTGAAGGGCGTGAACCGCTGGGCGATGCGGACATCATCTTCCAACTGGCCGATGGTAGTGCAGCCAACGGTAACGCAGCTGACGGGAAGGCTTAAGGCGTAGCTCAGGCATTCTCGGGCGCTGAATTCCTGCAAGAGCTTGGCATTGGCCAAGGACTTCATTCCCTGGATGGCCATCTTGCGTTCGGCGGCAACCGGCAAGGCGAGTTTCTCAAAACTCAGGTACCCGGGGTCGGCAATGTGTAACGGCATTAGGATGGAGTCAAACTTCTCATAAGCCTTGAGCATTTCCAAGTGAACGTAGGGATCGTGGTGGCCCGTGAAGCCGATGAAGCGGCACTTCCCTGCCCTCTTGGCGGCTTCGAAGGCTTCGATGGCCCCTCCCGGGCCGAAGATCCGCTCGACCTCAGCTTTCTCATCCACGGCATGAATCTGCCAGAGATCGACATAATCGGTCTTCAAGCGTTTCAGAGATTGGTCGAGCTCCTCCGCGGCGCCGGCGCGAGTCCGCTTGTTGGCCTTGGTGGTGATGAAGACATGCTTGCGGAAAGGCGGGAGAACGGCCCCATAAACTTCCTCCGAGCGGCCGTCCCAGTAATCAATGGAATTGTCAAAATAGTTGATCCCGAGGTCGTAGGCGCGCAAGGTAATTGCCTTTGCCTCTTCGAAGGTAATAAGGGGAAAACGGCCGCCGGCCTGGCCGATGATGGTGAGCCTTTCGCCCGTCTTGCCAAACGTCCGCATGGGGATATCGCCGGACTTGGGCTTGGGCGGCTTCGCTCCGAACGCGGAGCCTGCCAACCCCGCGAAAACTCCCCCGAAGAACGTCCTACGCCGCATATGACCTCCTTCGATTAGATGAATTCGCCCTCTGGAAGGGTAGTACAAAGGGCCACGAATGACAACGGGGTAGGCCGGGGCACAATCTGTGACACAGGTCATTCCCGTCAAACGGCGGGCAGGGGCGGTTCGCGAACCGCCCCTACTTTCCACGGCTGGGTTCCCAACGGCGGAGGAATCAGCTCAACCGGCCGGGCAGATACTGCCGCAGAAAGCGCGCAGCAAGGATGAATCCGTCTTTCCGTTCCTGCGCCATTTCGGGACCCTGGTCGCCGCGGGGAGCATCCCAGAAATTGTCTTCGTGTTCCACCGCCATGCCGCCTCGGAATCCCGCCTGCAAGAGCACCGTGATGAATTTGGGCCAGTCGATCAGCCCCTGTCCGGGAATGCGGTAACGCCACCAGCCTCGGCCGTGGATGCCGACTTTGGCAAGAACCGGCTGAATGATTTCAGTGTCCTTGGCATGCACAGCCAGGATCCTGTCGCGAAAGTCCCAGGCCGTTTGGATGGGATCGATGTACTGCCGCACCAAATGGGAAGGATCGAATTCCAGCCCGAAGCGATGGTTCGGAACCAAGGCAAACACTTTCTCCCAGCTGGCGGGAACGGTGGCGAAATTCTCGTCGCAGGGATAGTTCTCAGGTCCTATCGTCACGTCCAACTTTTCGCATACGGGCAGGTACTGCTCGTTGAGCACTTCCGCCAGTTCCTTCGCCTGCTCGTCCACCGATGCGCCCGGCTTGCCCCCGCTGAAAGTGCCGACGAATTTGCACCCCAGCCGGTGGGCCAATTCTATGCAGTGGACGAAGCGAGCGCGTATTTGGCGCCGTTCGGCTGGATCTGGCGCCAGATGGTTCACCATGCTTTCAATGCTGATGATGCGCACTCCGGCATCCCGTGCGGCGGCCAGGACCTGATCAGTCTGACTGTCCGTAAGTTTTTCGGGATCGAAGTACTCGTTGACGTCGACAATTACGCCTTCGTAACCTGCCGAAGCTGCGAACGCGAGCCTCTGGGGAGAATAGCGCGTCTTAATCGCCAGTTTCGGGTATTTAGTGTCGGCCGGAACGGACGCGGAAGCGCTGCTTTGCTCCGCATTCGAGACGAGGGGTTTGCCCAGGCTCGCCGCAGATACACCAGCCGCCTTAAGGAAATCGCGTCGTTGAATCATCGGATGATGCCTCCCTGTTATCGCCTTTGCCAGGCAGCGTAGGAGCGAATGGTCATGCGCCCCTCCTCTATAGCGGAAAGCAGCTTATCAATTCTCTTTGCTTCGCGCTAGTGCCTTGGCTCGTTCGATACTCCTGGGGTATGATGCTGGTCTGCCGAAAGACCAAGATGCAAATTCGGGATGCAGGGGTGAGCCCTGTGGACGCCTGAAGGCCGCCACTGCGGCTCCCTTGCACAAGTACAGGATAAACTTATGGAAACCATCTCCGAACAAGACCGCGCCATGGCCCAGAAATGCGTTGAGTGCCCGGTGTGTGGCCGCGCGCGCAAGAACCAGAAGGGGCTGGCGTTCTGGTTCGTTAAACGCATTGAAGGCGGCCTTTGTCCCTACTGCCAAGCCTACGAGCGGGTGTACGGCCGCAAAGCGCACGAACCGGTAGGGACTTCAGGAGGAACGAAGTGAGAAAACACCCGCACCAGCCGGCTTTACAAGTGCTTGTGGTGCTGGCCGTCGTAGTCTGTCTTTGCCCGTGTGCCGGGGGTGTTGCAACTCGCCGCGCTCGTAAAACTCCGAGCCGGGCCGATTCCCGCGGTCCTGCAAATGCCGTTTGGAGAATCGGCACCTTCAACCAGTCGCCGAGTGAATTCAATACCGGGAAACAAGGGCCACCTCTATTTGGCTCCCGCTACCCCGCCGGCGAGTTGGTTTACGTTGTGGGAAAGAGTCGGCCTGAGACCGATTGGCCCGCATATCAAGAGGGTGCAGAAATCGAAAGGCCTGGGAGCCGCCCTCACCCCTATACCATTCAGTTCAACCTGCCCGCTAATCCCAGCGGCGTCTACACGCTCAAAGCGGGGCTGTTGTCGGAGACCGCGCGAGTGGCGAGATTGGAAGTGGAAATCAACGGGCACACGGGTCTCTTTTATCAGCACCCGACGCTCAGCTACACGGGGGGCGATCGCGAAATGGTCGTGAGCCCGATCGCGGCTGCCGATACGATCACTTGCGATCTCCCGGCGCAGTTTTTGCGGAAGGGGACCAACAGGCTCACCTTAACGGCGAGCGACGCATCCTCCACCAGCAACGTCGAACTCCACTCCGTAATTACCTACGATGCCCTGGAGCTTGACCACAATTCCCCTCAAAGACATCACACCGAGGTCGCGGCCGAAATCGTGCCCACGGTTTTTTACATGCACCATGGGAATGACTTCGTGGAGTTGGTGGACATTTACGTGCGCCATGATCTGCCGGTACGACAAGGAGAAGTGAGCCTGCTGGTAGGCACAAACAAATACAGCGTGGACCTGGCCAAGCGGGAATTCGGTGAGGAGATGGTGGAGTTCTCGATTACCGAATGCACCAAGCCGGAGAAGGGCCTGATCACAGTCAAAATCAACGGGCGCTCGCACCCCTTCAGGGTGATGCTGACTCCGGCGAAACGATGGAACCTGCTGGTCGTCCCTCACGTGCACGTAGACGTGGGGTACTCCGACTACCAGGAAAAGGTAGCCGAAATTCAAAGCCGTGAACTTGATGAGGCGATGGATTTGATCCACGCGCATCCGGACTTTCGATTTAGCCCGGATGGCTATTGGAGCGTGCGGCAGTATCTGGCTGGGCGCAGCGAGGATCAACAGAAACAGCTTTTCGAGATGGTTAGAGACAAAAAGATATTCGTCCCCACGGTCGAGGCCAGCCTGCTCACGGGCTTCCCAAGCCTCGAGACGCTGATCCGCTCTCTTTATCCTGCGTTCGAGTTTAACCAAAAACACGGAGGAGACGCCGACTACGCCAACATCACGGACGTGCCGTCCTACTCCTGGTCCTACGCTTCGGTCCTGGCGGCGGCGGGCTTGAAGTACTTTGTTTCCGGATGCGACAACGACAATGGGCCAATACTGCTTTACGGCCGCCTGAACGAGAGATCGCCCTTTTGGTGGGAGGGACCCGACGGCGGCAAAATCTTGATGTGGTACTCGTGGGTCTATTCTCAACTCGCTGTGTTGTTCGGCGGGATACAAGGCAACGTCGTAGCGGGGCGCGACTCCATCCCGGTTTTCCTTCAAGCTTATACTCGCCCCGAATACAAGGCCGACTCGGTTTTGGTTTACGGCACGCAATGGGAAAATACCGATCTTAATCCCGGCCAGGCGAGCCTGGCGGCCAATTGGAACAAGATTTACGCCTATCCCCACTTGCAGTATTCGGGGTTCGCCGAGGCTATGGAGCAGATCGCGCGGCAATTCGGAAATACCATTCCGGTGGTGCGCGGAGACGGCGGCCCGTACTGGGAATACGGCATTGCTTCGACAGCCAGTTCCGCGGCTATTGAGCGCGAAACGGAGCAGCGAGCCCTTGCCGCGGAGAAGTTCTCCACTCTCAGCAGCCTGGTTAATCCCGTTCGACAACCCGAAGCCGAAGCTTTGCGGCGGATATGGAACAACATGGTCCTGTACGACGAGCACACCTGGGGAGCCGACCGCAGCGTGTCGAATCCGAAAAGCCAGGAAGCTGTGGACCAGTTGGCGGTGAAGGAGGGTTTTGCCGGCGAGGCGAAGCGCGGGGTCGACTATGTGCTCGAGCGCGGACTGGCCGGCCTGGCTGACTCTGTTTTCGACCCCTCGGGGACGCTGCTGGTGTTCAATCCCCTGAGTTGGCCGCGCTCCGGCATGGTTGAAATGGACCTGGACAAAGGGCGGGAGCTCGTCGACCTTGCCACGCACCACACCATTCCCTTCGAAATTCTTGCGACGGGACAATCCTACAACCGCATTCGATTTCTAGCGCCGGACGTTCCGTCCGTCGGTTACAAGGCCATCGCTCTGAAGGAAACCACCGTAGACGCGCCTGCAGAGCAGGTAGACCCGCGAGGGAGGCTGGAGAATGCTTACTACCGCGTGCGTGCTGGATGCCAAGAGCGGAGCCGTCAAGAGCATCGTGGACAAGGAACTGAAGAAGGAATTGGTGAACCCCTCAAGCCCTTATCGCTTCGATCAGTACTTGTACGTCAAGGGGAGGAGACCAGACTCCTAATCGGCTCGTCGAATACAGTTCCGGATGGCCTGTACCGGACCTCACGATCCGCGGGGCCGGAGGCGGCCGCGTGGTTTCCGTGTCCGAACAGCCTTTTGGGACGGTCGCACATCTCGAAAGCTCCGGTGTGAACACGCCCCACATCGAGACGGAGATAATCCTGTTCAACGGGCAGAAGAAGATCGAATTCATCAACCACGTGCACAAAACGGAGGTCTATAGCAAAGAGGCGGTCTACTTTGCATTTCCGCTGGCCATGGCGCATCCCCAATTTCGTTACGAGACTCAGAACGGATCCGTGGATCCCAGCCGCGATCAACTGCCCGGGGCCGGTAAGGAATGGTTTTCGGTGCAACACTGGGTGGCGGCGGAACAGGACGGTGTGAGCGCGGCGCTGGTGCCCGTGGATGCCCCGTTGGTCTGCTTGGGCGATATCGTGCGAGGAACGTGGCCGGAGAGGTTCACGCCGCGCTCCGGCACCATCTTCTCCTACGTGATGAACAACTACTATTTCACCAACTACGCTGCGGGCCAGGGAGGTGATTTCAATTTCCGCTATGTGTTCACGAGCGGCAAGGACCTGTCGCCTGCCGATCTCAGCCGGCTGGGCCGGGAAGAGATGTCGCCGCTGGAAGTGGATCAAATTACCTCACAAGATAAGGCCATCAACTTTGCCCGGCCTCTCGATTCGGGCCAGGTGAGTTTTCTTCAAATACAGGACCCCGGTGTGGTGCTTGAAACCTGGAAGATGGCCGAGGATGGAAAGGGAACGATTCTGCGGTTTCTCGAAGTGGCCGGCAAAGACAGCGTAGTGGACGTGCAAACTCCACTTCTCGACGTCAAGGCGGCATGGACGAGCGATGCGCTGGAGAGGAATCAAGGACTTCTTCCGGTCTCTCCTCACGGATTCCAATTCCCCGTTAAGCCATCCCAGATCGTGACGGTGCGTCTGGAGGCGACGGCGAATCTGACGGAGCGTCCGAATTGACTCAGGCCAGCCCTTGTGAGAGAATGCCGGAAGGTAAAACGGACTGAAACGAGGGAGGGCTCAATGGTTTCGAGAAGATTGGCTCTACTCCTTTTCGCACTCTTCGCGGTCGTCTTCAATTTCTTGCTACCCCAGTTCGCCTCGGGGCAAATCCCCCGCCCCCCGTCGCTCCAAGAGATGACTCAACCAAACGCAACCGCGCCCGAAGGAGCACTGGCCGGGCCCGAAGCCCAAATCATCGCCACAACCACGCAGCGCGTCGACCGCGACCATATGGGAATTCAGGTCTATCAAAATGGCAGGCCGGTCAATTTATTCCTTCACTTCCATGAATTAGTCACCGCCACGCCGGCCGGTCATCAGACGGGGCTGGGCAAGCTGGTCGGGACGGCCGTAACGTTGGTCCCTTCGGAAAAGCAAGCAGAGCAGTGGGATGTCTATACCGGGGTGGGCGGCGTCGGCGGGAGGTCGGCGGGCGTACCGAAACTGAGACCGAGCCGGTGGAATATTTTCACGGGAGTTGGCGGGACCGGCGAACTCGTTTTGGCCGATAATATTTTCAAAGTCCACCAAGTCCTGCTCTCTTCGCGCAAGAGCCCCATCGAAATTCACATCGATGGCCAGGTCCATCGTTTGAAACCGGGCCAGGCGCTGTTGGTGCTGTGATCGACGCGTTTGGCGAAGACCTAATAACTTCTTGTCTTTCCATTCCTTCCGTTTGTCACGGTGAAATGGCCGTCCTGTTCCGCGGCAAGCTTGATCCACTTTCCCTGGCAATGTTCTTCCAGATTGGCGATGAAGTCGTCCGGGGCGTTGTTTGCCTTGCCTGCTTCGAGCGCGTAATGCAGTTGCCAGATGTCCCGGAGTCCGGGCGAGCTGTGCATGGTCTGCCACGCCTCGGGCGATCCGCCCTTCCTTGCGCCGTTATTCATGATGGCCACAAGAGGATGCAGAGCATGTACCAGCGGCGGCGCACTGGATTCATCAAGTCCATGGTGGGTGCTCAAATACACATCGATCGTGCCGATCTTGTTGTCCGGGCAGGCGAGTCCTAGCTCCTTATTCCACGTCAAGTCCCCCAAGTCAATCATCCGAAACTTGCCGTATGTAATCAGCATCCCGATGGACCGGGCATTTTCTGAAGGGTCCGGGTCCTTGCGCTTCGCTCCGGCGCAGAGCGGGTTAGGTGCGCCCGCTCCCGGCAGCGGACTGGAGATCTCCTCCCCCGCGGCGGTCAGAACTTGCACCCTGATTCCCCGGATTGGAATCACCTCACCGGGTTTTGCCAAAAGGTGCTTGCCTTTGTCGCGCACCTTCGTATAGGCCGCAAAAAGCTGGTCGGCCTCGGCATCGTGCTCCACGCTCGGCCCGTGGTCCACAAAGGTGCGGATGGGAATGCGCGCCGCGAGTTGTGGCACGCCACCCACGTGGTCCATGTGGTAATGCGTCACAACCAGGTAGTCAATCTGTTTGACGCCCGCCAATCGCGCGGCGGCAACAATGCGCTCCGCATCGCGGCCTTGAGCATCCGGCCAGCCCGAGTCCACGAGCATTGACTCTCCCGACGGCGAGACGAAGAGCGTGGCCTGCCCGCCCTCGACATCGATGAAATACACTTGCAGTGTCCCGGCAGCGCGCGCCGAGCCGCTGAGAAGGACGAAGAGCAGAGTGGTAAGGGTTGTTCGCATAATAGTCGATAGTCGAGAGTCAAGAGTCGAAAGTCAAGGGCAAAAGACCGAGTTTCGATGACAGGGCAGGCTTCTCGCGCCGCAGGACAATCGGACAAAAATGTCTTGCGCCCGGTTGCAGCGTGCGCTATACTGGGATTGATGTTCAGAGCTTACGCCAACTGGTTTAGCTACCGCTTTTGGGGCTTTAGCCCCAAGTAGAGTGGCGTTGGCCTGAGCAGAGAACCAAATCCAAAATGAGCCAACCCACTCGAAAGAGTGGGTTTTTTATTTTCAGGGAGGCGCACGGTGATTATTTCCATGAGACAACATGCCACAAAAGAAGAGATCGAGCACGTTTGCGAGCGCATCCGGGAGTTTGGTTACAAAGTTCACTCGATCGTGGGAGAGGAACGTGTGGTCATCGGCGCGGTGGGGGTCGGAGACGTTACCTCTTGTCTCGAATCCCTGGAAGCAGCCCCCGGCGTGGAGAGCGCCGTCCGCATCTCGGCGCCGTACAAGTTCGTGAGCCGGGAATTCAAAAAGGATCGCACTGTGATCAAGGTGAATGGCGTCGACGTGGGCGGAAACCATTTCGCCGTCATGGCCGGCCCGTGCTCGGTGGAAAGCGAAAAACAGATCATGGAAACTGCCCTGGCCGTGGCAGCGAGCGGCGCCAAGATTTTTCGTGGTGGCGCCTTCAAGCCTCGCACCTCGCCTTATGACTTCCAGGGGCTGGAGCTTGAGGGACTGAAGCTTCTGGCCAAAGTCCGCAAAGAGACGGGCCTGGCAATCGTCACCGAGGTGATGAGCGAGCAGGACGTGGATGTCGTGGCCGAGCACGCGAATATCGTACAAGTGGGTGCTCGCAACATGCAGAATTTCGCCTTGCTCAAAGCTCTGGGCAAATGTTCCCGGCCTGTCCTCCTGAAGCGTGGCATGAGTTCCACCATCATGGAACTTCTCATGTCCGCCGAGTACATCACCGCTCACGGAAACCCCAAAGTCATACTCTGCGAGCGAGGCATACGAACCTTCGAGACCGCCACCCGCAACACCTGTGATATTGCCGCCGTGCCCCTGCTCCATGAACTCACTCACCTCCCGGTGATCCTCGATCCCAGCCATGCCACGGGCAAGCGCAGCCTGGTGCCGGCGTTGTCGCGCGCTGCGGTGGCTGTCGGAGCCGACGGCCTGCTCGTTGAAGTGCATCCTATCCCCGAGAAGGCTTACAGCGACGGTGCGCAATCCCTCAACCTCGAGCAGTTCCGCAACCTGACCAATGACCTTAAACCTTATCTCGATTTGTGGATGGCAGCGCGCCTCCCCGCCGCCGTAACGGTAGCAACTGCGCACTGATTTGCAACGTCCTTTGTAGGGGCGGCCCTGGTGGCCGCCCTCTCGGTATCGCCGGGGCGGCCACCAGGGCCTACCTCCTCAATTCCTCTTGCCAAGCTTGGGTCGTTCGGAATACCGTTGGGATTCAGCAATCAGCGGTTGAAAAGGAGAGGCCATGACTGCGCAACAAGCTGCCAAGAAAGATGACTTGATCGTTATCGGCGGGGCGGGCGGCTTCATCGCCGGAGCTCTTACGCGATACTTTCACGACCGCGGGTTTACACGAATCCGCGCCATTGATAAGAAACCGCTGCCGGACTGGTACCAGCGAGTGCCGGGCGTTGAAAGCCTCTGCATGGACCTGAGCGAAAGAAAGAACTGTGTAAGGGCCTGCGAGGGCGCAGTCGAGGTATACAATCTGGCTGCGGACATGGGAGGCATGGGCTTCATCGAGCGGTTCAGAATCGAGTGCCTGCGCAGCATCCTGATCAATACCAACTTCATCGAAGCGGCTTACCGGGCGGGCGTGGAAAGGTATTTCTTCTCCTCCTCGGCCTGTGCGTACAACACCGACTTGCAGAAGGACCCGCACTCCCGGGCGCTCAAAGAGTCAGACGCCTACCCAGCCATGGCGGAGCGGGGCTACGGCTGGGAAAAACTCATGTCGGAGATGTTTTGCCAGGAATATTGGGCGGAGCGCGGTTTGAAGACATTCATCGCCCGGTTCCACAACGTCTACGGACCCAACGGCACGTGGGATGGTGGGCGGGAAAAGGCTCCCGCAGCCATCTGCCGCAAGGTGATCGAAGCGAAGGACACGGGCGACAAGGAAATTGAGGTCTGGGGCGATGGCAATCAAACCCGCAGCTTCATGTACATCGACGACTGCACGCTAGGGATCGATAAAATCACCCACTGCGAAGACCTCATCGCAACTCCCATCAACCTCGGGTCCAGCGAACTCATCGCGATCAACGACTTAGTCACTATTGCGGAAGAAATTGGCGGGATCAAGCTGCACCGCAAGTACGATTTAAACGCGCCCAAGGGGGTCGGCGGCCGGAACAGCGACAATACCATGATTAAACAGATTCTGAATTGGGAACCTTCCACTCCCTTCCGCGAGGGACTCGCAAAAACCTATGCCTGGATCGAGCAGCAGTACCAGGATCGAAAAGCCGGCAAAGCCACGGTGCGAGAGAACGTCGCGCACCACTGAGGAGCAGCGCGGCAAAGGCCGCAACCCAATACAGATTCTTCGCTTCGCTCAGAATGACATGCCCTCATGAGCGCATCGAAGGAACGGATACATCTGCGCCTCTTGAGTGAGGACTGCCACGTGCAACTGGCCACGGAAATTACTTCGATCATCAGTGAAATTCCCTACCGCATGGCATTTGCGGGCGGTTGGATCGATCAGCCGTTCGTGTCGAGACTCAATTCCACTCCGCCGGGGTCCATGGTAGTGGTTGGACTCGAACCCACTTTCCGGTACATGGATCGCTGCGGAATGGCGACCAGCACGCGCGAGGTGGCGGCCAAGCTGTGGAAGGGTAGACTGCCGGATCGAGATCCCAAGGAACTGACCAGGGAGCTTTACGAGGCCGAGAACCAAGGCAAACCGGAGCCCTCAGGTTCACAGGACATGGCGGGCTTGATTTATCCCGGAGTGAACCGGCTGGACTACGATTTTAGCTATGAGGGCGGTTACTTCCCTGTCAAAGTCGAATCCAACCATGATCCCGACGTCATGCATTGGCTGGAGAGTGTGATTTACATGCTGCCGGTGGCCCAGCGCCCCACCGGCTACAATCCCCTCGGGCAGAAGAACCTCGATCCGGAATGGATCCGGAGGCTGGGCGAGACCGGCAAGCAATGCTTCGACGCCATCGTAAAGAAAGACAGCAAGGCGCTGGGCGCCTCAATGAACGAATGCATGAAGTGCTGGGAGCATCTTCTACCCCACACCGTCCGCCATCCCACCATCACCGTGGACCTTCTGGGGATTCTGAGTTGTTACCAGTCGCGGTATGCCGGAGCGATGTTTTCCGGCTGCGGCGGTGGATACCTCTACGTAGTTTCTGACGAGCCGGTACCGGGTGGAATTCGCGTGAAGGTTAGGTCCTCGAAAAAGCATGGCTGACGCGAAGACCGTCATCGTGACAGGAAGTTTTGACAATTTCAGGTCAGCGCACGTGCGTTTGCTGGAGGAGGCGTCTAAGCTCGGCAAGCTTCAGGTGCTCCTCTGGCCAGACGAGACGGTGCGCGCCCTGGAGGGCCGCCCTCCCAGGTTTCCTCAGGCGGAGCGGCTATATCTGCTCGATGCTGACCGATATGTCAGCCTGGTAAGCTTGGCAGCGGGCCAGACAGATGGCGATTCCATTCCTCCAGCGGGCGGGATCAAACCGGATATTTGGGTTGTGGACGAAGGCAGCGATAATCCGCAGAAGCAGGCCTACTGCCGCCAACACGGCGTTGAGTATCGTGTTTTAACGAAAGAGAACCTGAAGGGTCTTCCGGTTTTGTCCATTACCCCACTGAACGACCAACCGGCACGAAAGCGCGTGATCGTGACCGGCTGCTTCGATTGGTTTCACTCCGGCCACGTCAGGTTTTTCGAGGAGGTCGCCGCCCTCGGTGATCTCTACGTCGTCGTGGGGCACGATGCCAACATCCGGCTTTTGAAGGGCGAAGGGCATCCGATGTTTTCCCAGGACGAACGCCGCTACATGGTTCAGTCGGTGCGCTTCGTCCGGCAGGCTCTGATCTCCTCCGGGCACGGCTGGATGGATGCTGAGCCGGAAATCGCCGTCATCAAGCCCGACATCTACGCCGTGAACGAGGACGGCGACGTGCCGGAAAAACGCGCCTTCTGTAAAGAACATGGTATCGAATACGTGGTGTTGAAACGAATCCCTAAAACGGGCCTGCCAAAACGCCAGAGCACCACTTTGCGCGGGTTCTGATTCCGTTTGTCATTCATTAACAATCTGAGCTCCCGCCATGTTTCCTCTGTTCAGAATTCGAACTTTGTCATTCTGAGCCCGCCGCGTCTGTGCGGGCGAAGAATCTCTGTAGTTTCCTTCCGGCTGTTCAGGTGCGGACGAACTGCAGAGATTCTTCGCTCCGCTCAGAATGACAGACAAGGACCTGGCACTAGGTCGAGCCGTTGATCTGGTTTTGGTGTACAATTTCGCTGGCGATTTGGCATCTTAGTTCAGCGTTTTCCAAAGAGGAGGAACTCGATGAGAAAGAAGGTTGTTACCATTGCGTGTTTAGCGGCCGCAATACTGATTGTCCTGTCGGCCATGATGAGCGTGAGCTGTACTCAAGCGGCTTCCCCGCCCCCGGCTCAACAGCAGGCCACCCCGACTCTGACGCTGCCACCGTGGGGCGCGCAGCACGACCGCAATGCTCCCCAACCCACTGTAGTCAACCCTGGTGAGCCAAGCACTGAAGCCCAGGTGGGAAAGCCGCCGTCTGACGCGGTGGTGCTTTTCGACGGCAAAGATCTGAGCAACTGGGAGTCGGCGAATGGCGGGCCTGCCGACTGGAAAGTCGAAAAAGGATACTTCGCGACTGTACCGGGAAAGGGCGACATCCGGACGAAGCAGGCTTTTGGCGATTGCCAACTGCACGTTGAGTGGGCAACGCCCAATCCGCCGCACGGCCAAGATCAGGACCGCGGCAATAGCGGCGTTTACCTCCAGAGCAATTTCGAGATTCAGGTTCTGGATTCCTACCAGAGCAAAACCTATCCGGACGGCCAGGCTTCCGCGCTGTACGGTCAGTACATTCCCTTGGTCAATGCCTGCCGCCCTCCCGGTCAGTGGCAGACTTACGACATCGTTTTCCACGGACCGCGATTCGACGCGGCGGGTAAACTTACGCGCGCGGCGACGGTCACGGTTATTCACAACGGCGTGCTGGTCCAGGACCACGTCACCGTCCTCGGCCGCACCGACGGCGAACACGAGCCGTACGTACCGACTCCAACCAAGCTGCCTTTGAAGTTGCAGGATCACAACCACCCGGTCCGCTACCGGAACATCTGGATTCGGGAAATTCCCGACTCCCAAGCCGGCCCCGCGTAGCGGCGATATTGCGTCGCTAACTATTGGCCCACACCGCGACAGGCGCATACGTCCCGACGAAAGCCGTCGGGACGTATGTGCCACCCACGCGGGAGGGGGCAGCGTGGACCCGCCTTTCGAGGTCTGCGCGACCGATGAAGACCGATGCAAAGACGTGATGTGCTGAAGATGATCCCTGCCTCGGTTGCCGCGCTCGCGGAACTTTCCGAGGGCGCTGAAGCGGCGCGGACGAATGCTGGTGCGCCGGCGGCCCACCCTCTTACCGCCGAGGTCAAAGTCCACACCGGAACCCCGACTCTCTTCCTGAATGGCAAACTGGCGTTTGGCGCAATGTGCTGGGTCAGCCCGCCCTCGACTGAAAATTGGCTTGATGCGGAATGTGGCGCAGCGGCGGCGAAGGCGGGTATCCACACCTACTCATTCGATGCCGGCAAAGGCTACGAATGGGTCGAGCCCAAGCCTGGCTGCCCGGACGGTTTCGATTTTTCCGCCGTCGCGGCCCGCTACGAGCGTATTATCGCAGTCGATCCCGACGCCCGCTTTCATCTGCGCTTGAATTTCGAAGTGCAGCCGGGTGACTGGTGGATGAAGGCTTATCCCGGCGAGTGCGAGATCACATCTGAGGGCAGACCTTTCGGCGAATCCTTTGCCTCGGAGGTGTGGCGCCGGCAAGTCAAGGATTTCCTCAAAGCGTTCATCGCCCACCTCAATCGCACGGGGCTCATCGACCGAGTCACGGCGTTCCAAACCGGCGCAGGCCACACGGGCGAATGGGTGAAAGGCGAGACTTCCATGTCTGCGCTCTGCGGAGATTATAGTGAAGCCATGCGCCGCCACTTTCGTTCCTGGCTTCGGCGCCACTATGGCGACGATCTCTCGGCGCTCCGCGCCGCCTGGAATGTCCCCGGGATAAGCTTTGACACGGCCGAAGTCCCTTCCGCTGAGGAACAGCTTCAGGCCAGGCTTTACACTTTCCGCGATCCGGCGCGGGAAGGAAACGTCATTGATTACTATCGGTGCTTCGCGGATCTCACGAGCGGCCTGCTGATCGATTTCTGTCGCACCGTCAAAGAAGCCACCGGCGGCAAGAAACTGGCGGGGGCTTTCTACGGCTACCTGATGGAACTGGCCTGGAACGGCGGGTTCTTCGACGAGCGGCCGGACAGCGACTACTCAACTTATCAACGCAGCGGGCATCTGGGATTGAGGCAGGTTCTGGAATCGCCCTACGTCGATTTTCTGGTCTGTCCCTACAGCTACGGCTATCGAGGCATCGGGGGCGACGCGCCGGCGATGCAGCCCACGGAGTCTGCACGGTTGCATGGGAAGTTGTGCATCCTTGAAGACGACACGCGCACCCACATCAGCCCCGACCCGAATTACGGTCACGTCAATTCCCTTGCGGAAAGCGTTGCGATCCTGCGCCGCAATTTTGCTCGCGTGGCCACGCAGGGCCAGGGCATGTGGTGGTTGTCCCAGTCCATCAATCCGGCGAAAGAGCCGGCTTTTGCGCCATTGCTCGCAAGCTTTCGAGAGCTCGGCGAATTTCTGCTTCAAACAGACCGGACACCCTCCGCGGAAATTGCCGTTCTGCTGGATGACGTGAGCTTCTTCTATGAGTCTGATCGAAATAATCTGGACGTGCCGCTGATTTTCCAGCAGCGGCTCTGGGGCCTGCCGCGAATCGGCGCGCCTTTCGATACGTTCCTTTTACAGGATTTCATCGAGGGCCGCCTGCGACCTTACAAGCTTTATGTTTTTCTTAACAGCTTTCAACTGGACAAAACCCGGCGCGAGTCGTTGAAGCGGGAACTTCGAAAAGACGGCCGCGTGGCGTTGTGGATCTACGCGCCCGGTTATCTTGACGAGGGGCCCTCGCTCGAGCCTATGCGCGACCTGACGGGCTTCAATTTTGGCCTGAGCGAGACGCCCTGGGGCCCGCTCATGCACATCGTGGACTTCGACCACCCCGTCACGGCCGGCCTGCCCCAAGACCTCTCTTGGGGCACCAACAGCAAGCTGAGTCCGATCTTCTACCTGAACGACCCTGAAGTTCGAGTGCTGGGGCAAGTGGTCTTTTCACAAGGAAACTGCAAACCCGGCATGGGAGTCAGGGCTTTTCCCGGGTGGACCTCGATCTACGTTGCCGCCCCCAACCTGCCGGCCGCACTGCTGCGTGGGATCGCCCGTTTCTCGCGAGTTCACTTATACAACGAAGCGGCAGATGTCCTGTACGCAACTCGAGACCTGCTGGCCGTCCACACCGTTTCCGGCGGCGATCGAACCTTCCGCCTACCTCGAGAAGTGGAAGTCGTCTACGACTTGTTTGAACGTCGAGCCGTAGCCCAGAATACGAACCAGTTCGGGGTGAAACTGCCTGCTGCCTCGACCTCGTTTTACTACACTGGAGGCGCGGCTTTTCCTTCGAAGTTAACGTAGCGCTCCCCTGGCTTCGTGAGTCGTAGGTCTTCTGGAGTAGTTAGCCCGCGGAGCGGGCGCAAGAATGTAGCCCACGGCGTAAGAAAGCGTGAAAAAATCGTCTGTCATGCTGAGCGAAGCGAAGCATCTGCATTTATCTCTTTGAAAACAAACAAATGCAGATTCCTCGCTTCGCTCGGAATGACAGGGCTTGTGATTTTTTCACACCTTCTAAGCCGTGGGTCCGGTGCGAGGCCTTCTCCCCTTCCCCCCATAGGCGCTAGATTAAGCGTTGCGAGGGGGTCCCGAAGGGACCCAACATCATTAGCCGTAGGTGAAACCTACGGTAAACGTCGTCCCAAAGTATTCAATTCAACCCCGGAGGGGTTGAATTCGACCCCTTCGGGGTCGCTGAGATACTCAACGTGTGCCTTGTCGTCCGTAGGTTTCACCTACGGCTAATGACCTTCATGCCCTTCGGGCATGTTTGGCGGCCCCCACCGGCCCTTAATCTAGCGCCTATGCCCCTTCCCCCTCCCCCGCCGGGCGGGGGAGGGGGAACAGAAGGGGGTGGAGACCGGCCTTCCTGGGAACCCCGCTCGCAAGAAATGACTCACGTGGCGAACTGCCGACTCAGCACGCCAGCAAGCGTGCAACCGTTTTGGCGTAATAGGTCAGGATGATATCCGCGCCGGCCCGGCGAATCGAGGTGAGGGTCTCCAGGATCGTCCGTTCGTGGTCGATCCATCCCATCCTGGCCGCGGCCTCGATGAGAGAGAATTCGCCGCTCACCTGGTAAGCAGCGATCGGCACATCAAACTCGCGCCGAGCCAGTGCGATGATATCGAGGTACGGGAGCGCGGGTTTCACCATGATGATGTCCGCGCCCTCCTCGATATCCAGGGCAATCTCGCGCAGAGCCTCGCGCTGGTTGGCGGGATCCATTTGGTAGGACTTGCGGTCACCGAATTTGGGCGCCGAGTCCGCAGCCTCACGGAACGGTCCGTAGAATGCCGAAGCGTACTTGGCGGAGTAGGCCAGAATTGGAGTCTGGGTCAAGCCGCGAGCGTCCAATTCCTGGCGAATGCGCGCCACGCGGCCGTCCATCATATCGGAGGGAGCGACGATGTCAGCCCCGGCCTCGACCTGGGTCACCGCGGTCTTGGCCAGCAGCGGCAGGGTCGAATCGTTGTCCACTTCCCCGTTCTTGATCAGGCCGCAATGACCGTGACTCGTGTATTCATCCAGGCAAACGTCGCAGATCACCAGCAAGTTCCCCAGTTCTTTCTTGATCGCCCGCACCGCCCGCTGCACGATGCCGTCGGGGTCATAAGCGCCGGAGCCAACCTCGTCCTTGCTCTCCGGAATGCCGAAGAGAATTACGGCCGGAATGCCCAGGTCATGCGCCGACTTGCACTCGTCCACCAGCAGGTCAACCGACCAGCGGTAATTCCCCGGCATGGACTTGATTTCGTCCTTCACTTTCGATCCGGGACAGACAAACAACGGGTAAACAAGCGACCGCACACTGAGTTGATTCTCCCGCACCAGTGCGCGCAGGGTTTCGGTCCGCCGCAAGCGGCGGGGTCGATGAGTGGGGAAAGGCATGCAGTCTCCCTACTGGCTCAGAATGATAACTGACCCAGGCTAATACAACCGGTCGCGTGGTTTAAAGTTCCCAAACGTCCCTATGTTCGCGAGAGAGATGGCCACCCGGTAGATGTTCTCAACGCGCAGGGTGGTCAATGAATACCGCTGGTACTCAAAGTTGATCCCAAAGCACCCGAAGTTATAGCTGAGCTGGCCAACTCCGCCCGCCGCGATCTTCTGAACAAGATTGTAGTTCACGCCCAGCGCGCCGCTCAACCCTTTGCGGTTAAAGTCCCCGAAGGTCGCCAGGGCGTTCAAGAGATGGTAAAACGTCGTGGCCGTCGTGGGGGAACTGGTTGGGGACTTGGGCGGCAAAAGAAACTCCTCCGCCAGGGACGTCGGGGCAGATGCGTTCCCGGCAGTCGCCTCAACGGAACTGTTCGTGCCACTCAGAAGGCTGATATAAGAGTTTTTGTTAATATAGAAATCAGTAAATGCAAGCCCGTAAAACCCGTGCCGCACGTGAGAGGTAATGCCGGCGTCGAGAATGCCCAGACCATTGGGATTCAAGTCAAGCTTCAGCTCGGTGTCGTAAAACGAGAAGGGGGCCACCTTCAGATCGGAGACCACCGGAGACAGACGCCTCCCTGGAATAAAGTGAAATCCCGTAAGGGAGAGGGTGGGTTCCCACACAGTGGGATTGTTCTGCCCCAGGACGCCGCCGAAGGTGGGATCGAAATAGTACTTCTGCGCGATGCGCCAGGAGATCAGTTCCTGCGCCTGGGGTGGATCGGTTGCGCCCGCCGGAGCGTCTTTGCGAGTCAGAATAACATTGGTTACCGAGTATTCAATCTCATTAGTCTGGCAAAGAATGTCCAGATCATCGTGCCGGACCACGTCCGCAAGCCCTTCGGGGTTCCTGGCTTTTACCAAACGATAGGTGATGTCCGGCTCGATCACATGCTTAAAGCGCCGATGCCGAAGCGATTTGGAGAAGACCTTCTCAAGCGAAGGCGGACGCAGGTCCAGCGAGAGTTCGCCCAGCAGCCTGTCCAGGGGTTCGCGGTTGGGGTCGAGGCTGATTCCGTAACGCGCCGCATCGACTCCTGCCAACGGAGTGAGGTGGAATCCCCAGAATTCCGGCAGGCGCAGGGTCACCTCGGGATGGACGTCCAATCGGCTCGAGAGTGATGGGAGGTCAAGGCCTGGCTCACTACGTCCGACCGCCCCGGCAGAGGTCTGGAAAGAAAAGTAGAGAGGGCTATCGCCGGCTTGTTTATCCATCCCCAGAAACGAAAACTGGGGCGTTTGCCCGATGCTTACGGAGTTCTCCGGCACATATTGGCACTGGCTTCCCTGGCACTGATAGAGCGGTTGCGCGGAGACGAAATCCTGATAGCGCGATGCGTAGGCGTTGAGGCTGTAAGCCTGGAAGTCTTTGGTCACGAACCCGGACTGGTGCGCCTCAGAATTGACCGCTTCCGTGAAACTCGGCGAATAAGTTTCGCGGAAGGCCAGCGAGGAAACGTAATCGACATCCGCGACGCCGCGGAATCCCCAGGGAAGGTCCAAAGTATCCCCCACCACTTTGAGGCTTTCGCCGGGCGCACGGTTTTGGCGCTGCTTGTCTTTGTCGTTGACCTCGAAGAAATCCGCCGTGAGTTTAGTGTCCTGGGTGGGGTGGGCGCGGAATTGCACCCGCGGGGCAAGTCCCCGGAGGCTGTAATTCTGTAGACCGAGTAACAAGTCCATGCTGGGACTGATCGCCCAGAAAAAGCCCGCGCCGATGATCGTCCCCTTGATTGAAGAATTGCTGAATTCCGGAAGCAGGAAGCCGGTGTGGCGAGGCCGGCGGGCGATGGAGGTGGCCACAAAAGGAAAGTAGAAAATCGGGACGCCCAGGAATCGGATCACGGAATCCCGCGCAATGGCCTTGTCGTCCAACTCCAACCTGGCCTCGCCGGCGGAAAACGACCATCCCTTGTTTTCGCAGTCGCAGGTGGTAAACCGGCCATGCCTCACCGTGTAAGTATCTTCATCCACGCGGTCCATTTCCTTTGCCTGGAAATATAGGGGGTTCTGCGTGTAGAGCACCTTCGACCGGTCCGCTTGAACGTAGTAGGGATTCTCGCTGGCGGCCGGCCGCGGCCTGGGGCGTGTGCTGGTGTGAATATATCCGTTGGCGTTTGAGAACCACCCCACTTCGGTGCGCACGTTGTAATGAACCTCGGCGGCAACGATGTGACTCCTCGGATCGATAAAGAGCACATGACCGGTGGCAACCACTTCTCCCGACGCTTCGTTGTAGGTCACCTCGTCTGCTGTCAGCTTCATGCCGCGATAAGTTACTTCCACGTGCCCGCGCAGGCGAGACACGTCTTTGCCTCGATCCTGGGAATCCGCGCGAATGCTGAGGGTTTTGTCGGAACTCTGCAACTTCACAGGAGCCGATGTCGCCTGTTGCGAGGAGGCGGCCCAAGGCGCGGCCAATGCAACCAGCAAGAGCAAAACCACACGCGCGCTATACTTCCGCAGGGAAAATAAAATGTCTCGAGTGTCCATGAGCGAATACGGAGGCTTTATTCTACCTGAAGCAGCTTTGCCGGAACGAATCAATTTGCTAAGATGCGATATACGGCGTATAACGCTGCCCAGAGGATTTTCAGCTCGTGGTGAAATGCTCTAAGTGCGGTGCATTCAGCTATCCTGAACTTACACAGTGCAACATGTGCGGCGCCAGTCTTCTGCCCGCAGTGCCCGTCAAGGTGCCGCCCGCCCCAGCCAGTCCGGAGACCGAAGGCCCGGAACAAAGTTTTGGACCATCTCCGCCCGCTGGTAAAGCCGATGCGGAAATTCCAGACGAAATCGCCGTCAGGGACCCAGCTTCCGTTTCTTTGGACGCGGCTCAAAGCGCGGCTGATGCTGCCCCGGGTAAGACGCCGGACGTTCGGCCCGCGGCAGTCAATCTCGACCTGGGATTTGAACCCGAGCGTCGCGAAGGCGCGGCGGCAGCATCCTCTGCGCGCTCGCCACAGCGCACGCCTTGGAGGCAGGAGGTCTCCGAGCGTGTCCTGAGCTTTCGCGAGCGTCGCGCGAAATTGCGGAACGAACCTCCTGAGGAGCAGAACCTGGATTTTGAATTCGAGCGGAGCGAAACAAAATCGGCCTACGAGCCGGACATGGAGAGGTTTATCGAGTTCCCGCAGGACTCCCGGCGCGTCGATGCTGATATCGGTCGTCCGGCCGCGTTTGAGAACGACGCGATCTATGCCGACGAAGAGACTCGGGAGCCAAGTGAGGAAGTATTTGAAATTCCCGATTCGCCGCGGCCTCGAGCTGAGGACTTCGAGCTCGAGCCCGACTCCCGCGGCCGGCTGGAGATCGTGGTCGAGTCCGCCGAGTCTGGGGCTCCATCGGCTGCCTCGCAACTCGAAGAGGAAGCTTTTCAAGTGGCTGCTTTGGGCCCCAGGTTTTTAGCCGGGATGATAGACGGACTGCTTCTCCTGCTGAGCGCGGGACTGTTTGCTTTCATTTTTCGGTTCGCCGGCGGCCACCTCCGGCTGGTCCCTCTCAACCTCGCTGTCCTGGGAGTCATTGCAACCATCTTTATTTGGTCGTATTTCGGGATGTTCACGGCACTGACGGCCACTACTCCGGGCCTGTCCTGGATGGGTATCGAAGCCCGGAACATGGCAGGCTGGCCGCCCGACCGCCGCGAATCCTTATTGCGCGCTTTTGGGTACCTCGTGTCGCTCTCGGCCTTCCTGCTGGGTTTCTTCTGGGCCTTGGTGGATGGCGAGAGTCTCACCTGGCATGACCGAATCTCGGGAACGTTCCTCACTCCTGCGAGGCAGGGTGTCCCGGCAAAGGGCGTCGAATCAAAGCCATGAGCAAAGGACGCTTCCTGAACCAGAAGCTCGGCAAGCGGACCACGCGCAAAATCGCGCTGCTGAAGTCCAGGATTCAGGGTGCAGGATTCAAGATTCAGGCGCCCAAGTCAGGGTTCACAACCAACAGACAGAAGGACTCAGGCTTCAGACCTCAATCTTGAGGCCTGAACCTCTACTCCCGCTTTTCGGGTGACTTCGGGTGACTTCGGAACCCCGGAATGCATCCAATCAATTGCCGTGCTATACTTGGCGGAGTAGGGGTCCTTGTAACCCAACGGCTGAAGGAGTCTTTCAGGTAATGACTAACCGCATACGGATTACACTGATTTCGATTTCGAGTGTGCTAGTCCTCTATGTCTTTCTGGGAGGATTGCTTGGCAAGAGTGAATCGAACTCGGAGAAGACCTATCGCGATCTGGGTGTGTACAGCGAAGTCTTGAACCGCATTAACCTGGATTACGTCACCGAGCCCGACCTCAAAAAGGTGACGGACGGCGCGATTCGCGGCCTTCTCGAGGCCTTGGACCCGTACAGCACGTACTTGACGCCCGCCGAGTATAAAGCCTACCAGGAGCATCCGGACCCGGGTCCGGCCAGTGTCGGCATTTACCTGTCCAAACGAAGCGGCTATGTCACCGTGGTCTCCGTGCTGCCGGGCAGCCCTGCTGAAAAGGCCGGCATACGCGCCGGTGACTTGATCGATCGCGTGGAAACAACGCCCACCCGTGAACTTTCCGTGGTGCAGATCGAGCGGCTGTTGGCCGGCGCGCCCGACACCGCGGTAAAGGTGTATGTGGTGCGGGAAGCGCGAGGCGAGCCGTCGCCGATCTCCTTGACTCGCATCCTGCTGAATTATCCTCCCGTGGTGGCAAAGCTCCTCGACGACGGCGATGGCTACCTGCGGGTTGCTACTTTTGACAAAGGGAAAGCCAGGCAGATCGCAGCCAAGGTCAAAGAGCTTCAGTCGAGCGGGGCGCATAAGATCATCCTGGATCTGAGAAATTGCGCCGGCGGCGATGTGCAGGAAGCCGTTGACACGGCAAGTCTGTTTCTCGGCAAAGGCCTGATTACCTATCTTGCCGGTCAGCGCTACCCGCGGCAGGATATTACAGCCCGTCCCACGGACGGTGTGACCGATCTCCCTTTGGCGGTGCTGATCAACCAATCCACCGCCGGGCCCGCGGAGCTTGTCGCTTCCGCCGTTCTGGGCAACAAGCGTGGCGAAGTGGTCGGCGTGCGCAGCTTTGGCGTGGGTGTCTTTCAGAAATTGATTCCGGTGGGCGACGGCTCAGCGCTCTTGCTGTCGGTGGCGAAGTACTACGGATCGGATGGGAAATCGATCAACGATAACGGCGTCACGCCCAGTGTTGTCCAGACCGCAGAGGTCGCCATGCCCGAAGCCGAAGGCGATGAAGGTATCCAGAATCCCGAACACTTTGGCGGCAAGGACGACTTGCAGCTTCGTAAGGCGATCGAAATCCTGGCGCATCCCTCGGCGCCTGCCAAGGCTGCTGAGCTCGACCGGGATAATTGCAAGGGCGGCCCCTGTGGTAACCAGATCGGCCTAGGGACGGCTCTTGCGGCCGCCTGATAGTTGTGGGGACGGCCTGGTGGTATCTCAGGTCAAACTGGTAGCGGCGAGTTTACCTCGCCACCTGGCGGCGTAAAGCTGCCTCTACTTCACACTGGTACGTCATCCGCTGCACGCCACACAAGCATCAAAACCGCGACTTGCCGCTCTTCTGGTCCTCATGGCCTGCGCCCTGAGCTGTGAACGCCAGCCGAAACCTATGTCCTCCCCCAGGCGCGAACCGGACCATCAGCAACTGGCGCAAAAACTCGAGCGCTCCATCGAAAATGCCGGACGATCTCAGGTCTGGATCAGGCCATACACGGGTCATTTTGCCGTAAGGCCTGCGCCGCCTCCTGAGGCCCGAGCCGGGTCCGAGGTCTATTCCGCGGTGGTGAGCGCTTTCGAGCGTGCGGCTCGGGAGGAGCACCTGGATGTCTCGGTCGATGAAACCAGGGGCAGGAAAGGACTGCGGGTCGCTGATGTCCGCCTGTCACACAATCGGAAGCCGGTGGCTCGCTGGACGATTCGTGAGGTCCCGCGCCTCCTTCACGCCGCGATTATTATTGACGACCTCGGGGCCAATCTGGAGAAGCCGCACCAATTGCTGGCCTTGCCGTATTCCCTCACCTTCTCGATTCTTCCGCATCTTAGCTTCTCCGCGGAGACCGCCCGGGAGGCCCGGCACGCCGGGCGCGAAGTGATGCTTCACCTGCCGATGGAGCCAATCCCGAGTCCTCACGCGCCGCCCGGCCCGACAGATATCCGGGTGGGAATGAACCGCCTCGAGGTCGAACATGTCATCGACTCGGACCTGGCTTCCGTCCCACAGGCGGCCGGCGTAAACAACCATATGGGTTCGCGCGCCACCGCCGATCCTCGCTTGATGGCGGCAGTGATGAGGTCGCTCGCCGGGCGACACCTCTTCTTCGTCGATAGCCGGACCACCGCCTCGAGCGTTGCATTCGACGCAGCCCGCCGGCAAGGCCTTCCGGCCTTTTATCGTTCTGTTTTCTTGGACGATACCCAGAGCGTGCCCTACACGATCGGCCAGCTCCGCGAGTTCCGGCGCGTCCTGGAGGAACAGGGAGCGGCGCTGGCCATTGGTCACCCCTACCCGACGACCATCGCCGCGCTCGCCAAGTTTTTGCCGACACTGGTCGGCGACGATGTGGTGTTGGAGCCCGCCTCCCAACTCCTCCAGCTTCCCGAAGTCGCCCACCTGAAGCCACCCGCGCGGAAACCATGAAAATCCTGTCATTCTGAGCGAAGCGAAGAATGACAGGGCGTTTTCAAAGCAGCAGCCTGGATCCCGTGGTAGAGTTCTAGGCCGGATATTTAATGACATCTCACTCGCGCCATATCGTTGATTTCGCAAAGCACGGGAGGCGGCATTTCCTCGGCGTGGCGCTCGTCGCTCTCGGGATAATAGCATCCGTCAGTCTTCTGTGCGCGCAGTCTGACGCCACGGGAGCGCTGGGCGGGACCATCACCAGCGCGAACCAACCCGTGCCGGGCTCGACCGTCGTGCTCACGAACAACGCGACGAATCAGACTCTCACTATGATCTCGGGAGAGAATGGCAGCTATCGCTTCTCCTTGCTTGTTCCCGGCACGTACCATGTGAGCTTCTCTGCGCCCGGATTCAAGACCTCGCTAGTCTCCTCCATGATCGTGAGCGTTTCGGAAGCTCCCACGCTGGACGCGAACCTGGAACCCGGCGACCCCCGTGAGAGGGTTGAGTGCAACTGCCGCCTGAGCTCATCGGCCTCGTCCACAGGCACTCTGGTGGATCACAAGACGATCACCGGCGTGCCCCTGACGACGCGCAACTTTGCCCAGGTTCTCTCCATGTCTTCGGGCACCGTCGCGGATGTGAACAATGCCGGAACGCTGGGCAGAGGAACCTCGACGGTCAACGTGAACGGAAGCACCACCGCGGGCAGTTACGCCATTGAGGGCGCTTCCCCTCCCAGCACCGTCCCCAATCCCGACACCATCGCCGAGTTCAAGATCCAGACCTCGCAGTACGACGCCGGCTATGGCGTCATGGTCCCCAGCACCAACGTGATGACGCGGGGCGGAGAGCGGCAATATCACGGCACCGCCTGGGAATTCGTGCGCAACGACATTTTCAATTCCAACGCCTTCTTTCGCAATGCCACGGGACAGCCCAAACCAAATCTGAAACAAAACCAGTTCGGACTTTCCCTGGGCGGCCCGGTGCTCCGGCGCAAGTGGTTCTTTTTCGGCTCCTACCAGGGAACGCGGCAGGTGAACGGGCTCGACCCGACCTCCGTGGCCACGGTCATCCTTCCTCCTCTGACCAGCGACCGGTCGGCTTCGACCCTGGCGGCGGAGTTCTGCCCCGCAAATCATCTGCTGACCAGCGGCCCGGATGCGGGCCAGCCGGACCCGAACTATCTGACCTTTGCGGGCGGGAAGCAACTGGACTGCGCCAACCGGAATACCCCGACAACCGCTCCCATCAATCCGGTGGCGCTGCGCATTTTGCAAACCACTCTGCCCGACGGCTCATTCCTGTTGCCGGTACCGCAGACGATCCTCCAGTCCGGCAGCAATGCAGGCATGGGTTTCTCGTCCTTCAGCTTCCCGTCTTATTACAACGAGGATCACCTCGTCGCCAACAGCGACTATCTCGCCTCATCCGTCAACACCCTGTCTTGGCGCGGCTTTTTTTCACGAATTCACCAGCGCCGGTCTCTGGGAGCACCGGGCGGGGCGACCGTCACACCGGTGATTCCCGGCTCCGGCTCTCCCCAAGCACTCCATGCGGACGACGCGGCGCTCTCCGTAAAGCTGACCTCGCTTCTGACGCCCAAGGTGGCCAATGAAACGCGGTTTGCGTACACGCGCACTCTTCAGACAGCCCGCGGCGTCGGCACTCCCGATGCGGATTCATTCGGCATAACCTCCGTGGATCCATTTTTCCCCTTTCCCCCGGAAGTGACCATGCTGGGCCCCATGGGAACGTTCCGATTTTTCGGCAACGGCGCGAACGATTTCTCCATGCTCACGAACACGCTCGCCTGGACAGACAATCTCTCCCTGGTTCACGGAAGGCATAATGCGCGAGTGGGCGGAGTTTTCCTCTTGCAGCACAACGACCGCCTGGACACCGGCGCCGCCCGCGGCAAGATCACCTTCGAAACGTTTGAGGACTTGCTGGTGGGCCTGAGCTCGACGGACAACGAAAGCCCCGTCGGCCGCAGCAACATCGAATCCGTAAGAGCCAACGAAGGAGTGGGACCGAACGGCGAGGTGCAGTACCAATACCGGCACTATTACGGGGCGGGATTCGCGCAGGACGATTTCAAGGTGACGCCGCGCCTCGCACTCAATGCCGGCCTGCGTTGGGAGTATGTGGGACCCTCGTCCGACAGAGCAGGTGAGATCGGCAACGTCTGGCCGTCTCTTTTGGAGGAGGCGCCGATTCCGCCGCTGGCGGGAACCCTGGCCGGCGATGTGGTGGCGGCCAATTACCGTCCCGCCCTGATCAATCCTTACACGGGCGCGCCGTTTGGCCCGCCGCCTACGGGCGTGTGGACCAGCCCCACTCGCAGTTTCTATCGGAACAGCACGCCGCTGGGGAAGTTCGCGCCCCGCTTGGGTTTTGCCTGGCAGCCGTTCGGAACATCCGGGCGCGCCGCGGTGCGCGGCGGCTACGGCTGGTTTTACCAGGCGCCGCCATATAGCGCCAACGCCGGGAACGCGCCCCTCTTCACCGCGGCGCCGTTTGCGCAGGGGTTCACCAATACCGACGCCGCCAACGGCCAGTCGAACCTCCAGAAGCCGTTTCCGACCACGACCCTCGGCTTTGTTCCGCGCACCCCATCTTCCCAGCTTTCTGACCGGATCGCCGGCCCGGAATATAAAATTCCGCGGCTCCAGCAATGGAACCTGAGCATCCAGACCCGGCTGGCCAGAGCTTTCACTTTTGACGTTGGCTACGTGGGATCGTACGGGGACAATCTTCTGATCGGCGTGGGCCTCAACCAGCCCCTGCTGGCCAGTGCCGCCCGCCCCGTGAACTGCGGCTACACGGGAGCGCCCACCGACTGCGTCACAACCAACACCGCCGTCAACGCCGGGCAGCGCGTTCCGTACCTGGGCGAGACCCCCTCCGCACTGACGGACAGTGAGTTTGCCGGCGAGTCCTGGTATCACGGCCTCCAAGCGACTCTCCGCAGGCAGATGTCTCACGGCCTGACCTTTCAATCCGCCTATACTTTGTCGAAGGCAACGAACGACACGGCCATCTATAACGACCTGAACTATCTCGCCAGGAACTGGGCGCGCGCCACCTTTGACCGCACCGAGCGGAGCGTCACCAACTTCGATTATCAGTTCCCCAATCGCGCCTACAACGCCGGCGCGGCGGCAAAACTCCTGAACGGGTGGTTCACGACCGGGATCATCATTCTGCAAAGCGGATTGCCGCTGACCCTGACCGATCCGAACGGCGGCACGGTCTACGGCGAAGCCTCGCCCTCCACCGTTACTCTCTGCCCCGGCCGAACGCTCGCCTCCGTGGCCACGGCCGGCAGCCTGGAATCGAGGCTGGGCGGCTGGATCAATACGCCGGCATTGTGTTCTGCCCCCGGCATCGGCGCCGATGGCGCCACCGGGTACGGCAATACAGGGCAGAGCTTCCTCGACGGGCCGCCGCAGATTAATACCGACTTTTCGCTGGGAAAGACAACCGTGGTGGGTGGCCTGCGGGAAGACGCCGAACTCGCCATCCGCATTGAATTTTACAACTCGCTCAACCATCCCCAGTTCAGCAATCCTGGCACGACGCTGGGCACGGCAAACTTCGGTGTGATCACTCAAACCTCCGTGGCTCCGCGCCTCATCCAATTCGCGTTGAAGTACCTGTTCTGACGGTGACGGAGGTGTCCGCCCACAAGCGCGGAAAACGACGGGAACAGTATCTCTGGCGTGGCCACAGGCTGGCTTGACAGGTACGGGCATGTTTTATAAAATGTGTACACAGGTGAACGCACATGGGATTACTTAAGGTCGGTATCCGTGAGTTTCGCGAGAATCTTGCCAACTACTTGTTGCAGAGTGACAAGCCGGTGGCGATTACCCGGCACGGCGACACCGTGGGTTATTACCTCCCGGCGCGCCGGAAGCGATCTGATGCTGAGCGGGCGCAGTTGAAAGAGGCGGCGGCCCGGCTGCAGGAGATGCTGCTGGGCGAAGGCATCAGCGAAGATGAAATCATCGCGGACTTCAAGCGCTGGCGCACCGCAGGGCGTAAATGAACCCACGGAAAGGGCTAGTGCTTGATGCCAATATCCTTATGCGCGCCGTCTTGGGCCGACGCGTTCGTGAATTGCTCGAGATGTATGAGGATGCCGCGAGCGGGCAGAGTTTGTGCCTTTCAAACTCTGCGGCTCTTTCATTGAATAATTCCTCTATTATCAATGCCCGCGCACGAATACCTCACACTAAGGACCGCAGAGTCCCAACACCGGCTGCTTGATTAGCCGACTATATTGTTGCCATCACTTGCATTATCTGACCAATAGCACCTATCGCGGCGCCTGTCTGCATGATTCCGCGGGCTGGCGCAGCACTGCGGTCTCTGTTTATTCCGGCTCCACGCAACGCAGGGCTTCGCCCTGCGGCATTCTCGTCCAGGTGCTTGCTGATTGCCGAGAAGCCTGCCAATATTCTGAGCCCCCTGGGGGCCGTTGATTGAGCCCCAAAGGGGCGATCTAACGAAGCCCAGGCTAGCAGCCTGGGTTTGGATTATCCGCCAATTTTGCCGCCAGCCCTGAAAGGGCGGGATAAGGGTTCCCCATGCCGCAATCGCTTTCGCAACTCTACGTTCACCTAATCTTCAGCACGAAACGTCGCGAGCCGATGTTATTGTCGCCCGTGCGAGAAGACCTCCATGCCTACCTGGCGGCGGTTCTCAATAACCAGGACTCTGAAAGTCGGAGGCATGAGCGACCACGTTCACGCGCTGTTTCGATTGTCGAAGAACCTCGCGCCGGCAAAGATCGTGGAGGAAGTGAAGACTATACGCAGCGACATAAATCATTGCGCATCCACCTGTAGCGGCGGTCTCCGACCGCCGCCGTCGATCGGAGATCGACGCTACAATTTATGTCGCTGCGTATAGTTCTTCGAAATGGGCGAAGACGCAGGGGCGCGGCTTGGCGAATTTCCATCGGCAAAGTAGATTGAATGCCCGAAGGGCATTAAGATCATTAGCCGTAGGTGCAACCTACGGGCTAATGGCCGCCACTCCTCGATTTCTGGCGACCCCGAAGGGGTCGAATGCGTCCCCGTTCAACCCCTTCGGGGTTGGCTGACTTTTGGTGCGCGTGCCTTCCCGTAGGTTTCACCTACGGCTAATGAAATTGGGTCCCTTCGGGACCCGGCGGGCGCGCCTAAGTTAGCGCTCATGGGCCTTCAGCCTAGGCTTCGTTAGATCGCCGCTTTGGGGCTGGCTTGTAGGGGTAGAGCTTGCCCTACCCGGTATTGCCTACGGTGTAATGTACTTTGTCAATACTTGACACAAGCTGTCCTATCATGATAAGCTACTAGGGCTGTGAAAGTCTCTCGCACCTCTGGTGGGGACGGCTTGCCTGCCGCCCCTGCTCCCAATTTCCACTGCTTGGAGAATACTATGTCCTTACGCAAATCTACTTGTCTTACTCCCCAGCGGCTCGACGCCGCACGGCGCAATTCGCAGCGCTCCACCGGCCCTCGCAGCGAGGCCGGAAAAGAGCGCATGAAAATGAACGCCCTCCAGCACGGCTGTGATGCGGCGCCCGAAAACGAAGCCGCCGTCATGCGCGCCCTGGGCGAAGATCCCGAACGGTATGCCGCCTTGCAACAGGAACTTGCCACCACCTACGGCCCCGGCGACGCCCTCTGGGACCAGCAACTCGCCGACCTGGGCAAGCTCTACTGGCGGCGCAACCGCATCGAGCGCATGCAGACCGGCCTGATGCGCCGCGCTCTCCAGGCGGTCGAGGAGCGGCAACACGAGCGTCGCAGGGAGTTGGCCGCCTGCACTTTCGAGCCCTCCCAGGCGGGGGCCATGGACCTGCTTCTGGCGCAACCCGGCGACCCCGCGGTGTGGCTGCGCCTGCTGCTTTCCCTGCTCGGCGCGCTGCGCGAGCAGGCGCAGCGGCGGGTTTTCAAGCCCCAGCAGCGGCAGCGGATCGAACCCTATTACCAGGACCAAGTCGGCTGGCGGCCGGCGCGGTTTCTCCAACTGCTGCGGCTCTTCATCGGACGGGCGAACGCCGAGCAGCAGGGCGAGCAGGCGCTCCATGACTTCGTGAGCCAATACTTTGAGGGCGGCGAGGCGGCGGTTGAGACTCACTATCAGGAACTGTTGACCATGCTGGAGGAGGAGATCGCCGACCGAGAGGAGGAGTTCCAGGACGAGGTCGAGGCGCAGAAGGAGAGAGACGCGGCAGACCGGGACGCCTGCCTGGCTCCGGCGGGGGAGACTTGGGAAATGCTGCTGCGGCAGGAGATGGCGCTGGACCGCTCGATTGACCGCAAGGTGAGGATTATCCTGACCATGCGGCAGGAACACGCTCGTAGGGCCGGTTCGCGAACCGCGCCTACCCAAACGTCAACAACCCCGCCCGGCAATGAGCCGGAAGACTGCGGGGCCGAGGAACTAAGTAAGGTGGTAGGGCTGGACGGTGCGACAGAAAGTCAGGCAGAGGAAATCGCCCCCGAAACCTCAAAATCGCCGGAACAAAGCGAGAATGTTATAGAAAACAAAGGACCGGAAGCAGAGGGGGTCGCCGCATGAGAAGCGGCACGCGCGTCTGGATTCAGGGTCTCAGCCTATTTCGAATCAGGGGATGGCGTAAGAGTGTAGGTAACGTCGCGGTCGAGCCGCATACCGATCAAGGAGCCCGCCGCCAAGGAGGCTTGTTTGCCATGAGGAAGGAGGATTGCCAAAGCCAGGCCTGTGGCGGCCCCCGCGATGCCCGTCCCGAGCCCGCCGGTGGCGCCCACCGCAGTAGCAGCCCCGATAATGGCCGCCTGCTTCTTGCGGGAGGCTCCGCCTCCCTTCAAATCGCCCTCCGGCCCCACACTGGGATCGCTTCCGCCCTCACTCGAAAAGACTTCGGTGAGTGAACCGGTGATCGCCAGCCTCTGGCCATTGGGCAGTTCAACGGTGTCAAAGACCAGGGACAAATCGCCGCCTTTTCCACGCCGTGCGGCGGACTTCACCTCGGCAATATGTCCGTCAATCCGCGTGCCTTTGGCCAGGACGTCCTGGTCCTCGACTGCCACGGGATCAAGCAAGGTGGTCAAGATCCTATCGCCGGGGTGGGAAGTCTTGGAACTGACGGAGGAGTGGAGCTGGAGCTTGAATTCCGTCCCTTCAGGAATGGTTATCTCGTTCTCGTTCGGGGTAGGGTTGTCGGAAGCGTTGTCCGCCGCATTGTCGGCTGGCGGTTGAGCCTCCGGCTGCGGCTGTTGTTGCTGCTGCGGTTGCTGCTGCTGCTCTTGTTGAGCCGCAGCCGGCAGCGCGAAAAGCAATAACCCCAACCCCACTGCCGACATCCAGAGAAACTTTCGCTCCATTACCTGACTCCCCGCTCCAGCGCTCTAAGTCGTCTTCAGAACGTCCTGATCCCAACTGACCTTTTACCATTATACGTCGAACTGAGTCAAAGAGAAAATGGGCGCAAAAGTCCGCTACTCATCTCGCTCTGAGTATTGGATGCATTGGGCTGCTGCGGGTTGGATGACCCGGAACCTGTCATCCTGAGCGAACTACGGAGATTCTTCGCTTCGCTCAGAATGACAAGCGAAGGCCTCAGGATGACAGATGGCTGGCTTCTTCACACCCTTCCAGGGGAGAGGGCTGCCCATGCAACTCTCGGCTGGGTCCTATTCGCGCACCTCGGCGTGGTGCCGAACCTCGACTCCCTCCACCAGGAACAACACATCTTCGGCAATGTTGGTGGCATGGTCGGCGAGCCGCTCCAGGGCGCGCGCAATGAACATCAGGTTGATACACTGGCGGACGGCGCTGGAATCCGTCTCCATCACGGCGATCAGCTCTTCGTACACAGCGTCGCGCAGTTGATCGATGACATCATCGGAGGTAAGGATAGTCCGTGCCAGTTCGGCGTCCTTCTTCACGAAGGCATCCAGGCTTTTCCGGATCATCGACTGGGCAATGGTCGCCATGTGGGGAATGTCGACCAGGTCTTTCGGCAAGGGCTCGCGCATCAGGGCTAGAGTCCTGCGCACGATATTCACCGAAATATCCCCCATGCGTTCCAGGTCGTTATTGATCTTGATGGCGGCGGTAATGAACCGGAGGTCGGTGGCCATGGGCTGGACCCGCGCCAAAAGGTTGGTCGCCAGCTCATCGATATCAATCTCCATGCGGTTGATGCGGGTTTCGTTCTGGAGCACCTGCTGCGCCGCCTCCTCGTTCTTCTCGATCAGCGATTGGATGCTGCGGTAAACGGAGTCCTCCACCAGCCCGCTCATTTCCAGCAGTCGGTTTCTCAGATTATCAAGTTCTTCTTCAAAATGGCGAACCATGCGTCTGCCTTCCTCCTCTATCCGAATCGGCCCGTGATGTAATCTTCGGTCTCCTTCTTGGCTGGAGTCTTGAAGATCACTTCCGTCTTGTTGTATTCGATGAGCTTGCCCAAAAGAAAGAAACCTGTGTAATCCGCCACGCGCGCCGCCTGCTGCATGTTGTGGGTCACGATGACCTGCGTGCATTGGTCCTGAATGGAAAAGAGCAGCTCCTCGATTTTCGCAGTGGCAATGGGATCGAGAGCGGAGCAAGGCTCGTCGAGAAGCAACACTTCAGGGTCAACGGCCAGCGCTCTGGCGATGCACAAGCGCTGCTGCTGCCCCCCCGAGAGAGCAAACGCGGACTTGTGGAGCGAATCCTTCACTTCATCCCACAGGGCCGCGCGCCGCAAGCTCTTCTCAACCTTCTCCTGCAAGGCAGCCCCGCGATAAGTCCCGTTCACGCGCAATCCGTAGGCGATGTTGTCGAAAATGGACTTTGGAAACGGGTTCGGCCTCTGAAACACCATTCCTACACGGCGGCGCAGGGCCACCGCGTCCATGGCCAGAAGGTCTTCATTGTCGAACAGGATTTCGCCCTCGGCCCTGGCGTGCGGCAGGGTTTCGTACATGCGGTTCAAGGTTCGCAGGAACGTAGACTTGCCGCAACCCGAAGGACCAATTAGCGCAGTAATGCGGTTCCTCAGGATCTGAAGACCGATGCCAAAAAGGGCTTGTTTGGAACCGTAGTAGAAGTCCAATCCGGAAACCCGCATCTTCACGTCGTCGGCAGCCACTTTCCCTCCTGGAGACTGAATGGGCTGGCTGGCTTGTTGGGCCGTGGTCATTCTGCTGGGCGTCAAATTCGTCATAGGAGTCACCGGGCTTAGTTGGCGCGCCATCGCCTGCCCCTGCTTGAACCTCTCCACCCCTGCTATTGCGCCGTCCGCCCGGAGACGGTCAACCGGGCGATCACGTTCGCCACCAGGACCAGTGTCAGAAGAACCAGGCCGGCCGCCCAAGCCTGACGGTGCCAGTCATCGTACGGCGAGATGGCATAAGTGTAAACCATAACCGGCAGAGAGGCCGTGGGCTGATTCCATCCGGGGCTCCAAAACCGATTGCTGAAGGCGGTGAACAACAGAGGCGCCGTCTCACCAGCGACACGAGCAATGTCCAGAACGATTCCGGTAATAATCCCCTTGCGCGCCGCTGGAACGGCCACGGTGGCAATGGTCTTCCATTTGCTGGCCCCCAAAGCCAGCGCGCCCTCGCGCAGCATCATGGGGACGGTACGCAGAGCTTCCTCCGTACTGCGCACGGCGATCGGGATCATCATCACGCCCAATGCCAAGCTTCCCGCCAGAGTTGAAAAGTGCTTCATCGGCAGAACCACAACGGTGAAGGCGAAAATCCCCATCACAATCGAGGGCACGCCGTTCAACAGGTCCGCCGTGTAGCGAACCACGAAGGAAAACGCCTGGCCGCCGAATTCAGCCAGGTAGACTCCGCCCAGGAAACCGATCGGGATGCCGAAGGCGGAAGCCAGAAGCAGCAACTTCGCACTCCCCACTATCGCGTTGGCCATTCCTCCACCGGTTTCGCCCACAGGGGTTGGCAAGTGGGTGAGAAAAGTCCAACTGAGAGAGCTGCCGCCATACCAGATAAGGTAGCCCAGAATGAAAAACAACACGCCCACGGTGACCAAGGCGCAGACTCCCGTCAGGCTGAACATGACCACGTTGACGAGTTTCCGCCAGGCCTTGTGCAAGCCCATTAATGTGCCGATCCCTTCTTGGTCGTGGTAATTATGATAATCCGCGCCAAGCCGTTAATTACGATCGTCAGCGCGAACAGCACCAAGCCAAGCTCAACCAGCGCCTGGAGGTAAAGGTCGCCGGTGGCTTCGGCGAATTGATCGGCAATGACTGCCGCGATGGAATATCCGGGCGCGAACAGGGAAGCACTGATCGCGGGAGTGCCGCCGATGACCATGGTCACTGCCATGGTCTCGCCCAGAGCTCGCGCCAAGGAGAGAAAGATGGAGGCCATGATGCCGATGCGAGCAAAGGGGACAACGACCTGCCAGGTGGACTCCCACTTGGTGGCGCCCAGCGCCAGCGCCGCCTCACGTTGCTCCACCGGAACCGCCATTAGAACGTCGCGTGAAACCGAAATGATGAACGGGACCACCATCACCGCGAGCACCAGGCCCGCTGCCAACATGCCCACGCCATAGGCCGGGCCCTGAAACAACGGCAAGAAACCCAGGGTGTGTTTCAGGAACGGCTCCCCATACTGACGGAGAAAGGGGACCGTGATGAATATGCCCAACAGCCCGTAAATCACGCTGGGGACGGCGGCAAGAAGTTCGATGACGAAGGTCATCGCATTGGAGAGGCGCGGCGGCGCCAACTCCGAGAGGAAGATGGCTGCCCCGACTCCCATGGGAACTGCTATCAGCAGCGCTAGCGCCGAGGTAACCACCGTACCGTATATGAAAGGCAAAGCGCCGAAATCTCCGCTCACCGGATCCCAGGTGCGCCCGGTTAAGAATGCAAAGCCAAACTTGTGTCGTGGGAGTACGGAATTGATATAAAGCTGATGAACGAGAGCGACTGTCACCAGCAGGATGCTCGCCGCGCAAAGCAGCGTAAAAAGGTGAGCTAACGTATCGCCGCTTCGTAGGCCTTGAACGAGCCCCGAGGCGCGACGGTTCGCCGTCGCGCGTCCGGTCGGAATTGGAATGCCAGCCATAATGATCGATCAGATTCCCCTTCTCTCTGAGGAGGGGATCAAGGGGCGGTGCGCCGACCGCCCCCGACCCCTCGTGAACCAGAATGGGCGTACCTGCCTAGCGTCTTATTGGATCCGCGAAATCTGCTTCAACTCTTTGGCAACCACTTCCTTTGGAAGCGGCGCATACGACAGAGGCTCAGCTCTCTCTTGACCGTCCTTCAGCATCCAGGTGAGAAACCCCTTGATGACATCCCTTTTCTTGGTGTCTTCAATTCTCGTCGGAATCAGTAGGTAGGTGAAGCTAGCAATCGGATAAGCTGCTTTGCCAAGAGCGTTCGTGATGGAAACGCGGAAATCTTCCGGCATCGTCTTCACAGACCCTGCTGCTGCAGCTGTTACGCTTGCAAGGTCCGCTTTGACGAAGTCGCCAGAAGCGTTTCGAACCCGACCGTAGGGCAGTTGGTTCTGTATGGCATAGATGAGTTCGACGTAACCTATTGCTCCCGGCGTCTGTTTAACCAGCCCGGTCACACCTTCGTTACCTTTTCCGCCCAAGCCCACCGGCCAATTTACAGAGGTGTTCCGCCCGACCTTGCTTTGCCACTCGGCTGAGACCTTCGAAAGGTAGTCCACCCAGACGAACGTAGTTCCGCTACCCTCCGAGCGATGCACCACTACGATATCTTGACCAGGGAGACTCACTCCCTTATTGTACTTGGTAATCTCAGGGTCATTCCACTTGGTGATTTTGCCAAGATAGATGCCCACTAAAGCATCGGGCGTAAAATCAAGTTCCTGCTTCACACCGGGAATATTGTAGGTAGGAACGTCGGCGCCCAAAACCGTGGGAAAATGCAGAACCTTAGTCTTCGCCTGGCCAAGCTGCTCGTCCGTCATGGGAGCGTCGGAAGCGCCGAAATCCACCGTCCCGGACAAGAGTTGCCGGATCCCTCCCCCGGAGCCGATCGACTGATAATTGATCTCGATGTCAGGGTGCAGCTTGTTGTAATCTGAAAACCACTTCGAGTAGATCGGATACGGGAAAGTAGCTCCGGCACCGTTGAGCATGACGGCGTCCGGTGCAGGCGACGGCGCAGCCGTCGTGGGTAAAGATCGAGGTATTACAAGGCACATCAAAACGACAACACTACCTAGAAGAACCGTTGAGAGATACGGCACTTTTTTCATAGTTGTGATCCTCCACTCGCACTTTGCCCCCGCTCTTTTACAAGAGAATTAAGCGAAGGTTAACATTAGGGTTAGCGTCACCTGCGAGAGCGATCTTACGAAGGTGCAGGTCCCTCTGAGTATTGTGTGGAAGGCAAGTTACCGTGGCGTGAATAGTATGTTACAGAAATGTTGCGGTCTTTTGGAGTGCAGTAGCAAGTACCGCGGACCCGTAAACCGGGGGTCTGCGTTACTTGCACGGGACCATAGGCAAGCCGCGGACCCCAGTAACGGGGGTCCGCGCTACCCAACCCGTCGATTTTCAGGGCAGCATCGCTTCACCTGGAAGCCACGGTTCGCGAGCTTTCGGAGCTTAGCTGTGTGGTGGCGCCAAGATGGTTCACATCCAGGTTCAGCGCCGCCTGGAATTCGCCCCGAGCTTTGGCTGCCTCACCCATTCCCAGGTTCCCCAGGCCGATGAGGTAATGGGCTTCGGCAAGGCGCACGCGGCTGGAACGCCTCTGGCTGAATTTGGCGAAGTAGTCCGCCTCGGGGCGGGTGGCCAGCGCCTCATCGCCTTTGCGGATCAGTTCGCCAAAGAACCGCGTTGCCTCCGCGGACCGGCCAAGCTTCTGCGCCGCCAGACCCGCGTAATACAGCATCTCAGGTTGCTCGCGCGGTGGTTCAGGCCCTGGCGCGACCACTGCCTGTCGGAACATCTCCTGGGATTTCGTGGTGTTTCCGAGCTTGTCATAGGCCACACCCATCCAGTAGTCAACCTCGGGCAGCCGGCCTTCATGATACGGTCTGCCGACCTCAAGGTTCTCCGGATACTCAAGCGCTGCCAGGAAGTCTCCTAAAGTCTGGTCGAATTTGCCGGCGTGCAGTTCTCTTTCACCTGCGAGGAGGCATGCGTCCACATAGACATCGTGAACATCGCCATAACCCTCCCAGTTGTGGAATCGGTGGGTCTTGAGCAATTGAAGTGCCTGCTCATACCGGCCCATCAGCAAGTAGACCTTCGCTTCCTGGGTCATCGCGTCGGAGCGCTTGGCAGCCAGCGCGGGGTTGGATTCAAACGAAGCCAGTCTTTTCTGCGGCGAGACGTTTCCAGCTTCGTAAAGCATGTCAAGCTCGAACCGCAGACGGGCATTGTTCGGATCCAACGCGACAGCCTTTTCCATGGAGGCGATCGCCTTGGGGGTATCGTTCTGCGATTGCTCGTAGCCCTGCGCCAGATTTCTGTGCACTAGCGAGAATGTGCTGTCCATTGCGGCGGATTTTTCCCAATCTTTGATAGCGACATCAGGCTGCCGGTCGTAAAGAAGATTTCCGAGATAGTAAGGTGCGCGAGCGTCAGCAGGATTGGCCTGCATGGCAGCCTCGAGCACTTTCACTTCTTCGAGACGGAAAGGAAAAACATAGTCGGCGGGCATCTGGGCAGCCAGGCGAAAGTATCTGGCCGCTTCGCCAGGCTGGCCTGACTCGATCGCGAGATAGCCAAGATCGTAGTAGATGAGCGGGTTCACTCTATGCTGGTCAGGGCTCGCAGCCACCAACGGCTTGAGAATCTGTTCCGCCTCTCCGCCTAATCCGGCGTCGTAGTAGTCCATGGCCAGCTCAAGGTTGGCCTGCACGATGTTTCCCGGGAAGGACTGAGGCTGTGAGTTCGCGTCGAGCAAGCCGAGTTCATGAAGACCCCAGAAGTCGAGCGGATTGACCGCCAGAGCTTTCTTGGCGGCTTCCTTGGCATCCTCAGCGCGCCCCATGCGTCTGAGAACTGCGGACTTCAGATCCCAGGCCCTACAGTTCAGCGTGTTGTATGCCAGCGAATGGTCCAGATCGGACAGCGCTTGCGGCCAGTCTCCCCTCTGGCCATCCAATTCCGAAAGCTGCTCGTAGCTGGCGGCAGCCCACGCTTCGCTCCACGCGGCGCGATGGAAAGCGTCCTCCGCTTCGCGATTCTTGCCCTCGCCCCGCAGCGTGACACCCAGGTAATAATGCGCTTCGCCATCTTTGGGCCGCGTGTAATTGCGAGTGGCCCGGGCGAGCGCTGCATTGAGTTTCTCCTCTGCCTGTTGCCAGAGCCCGCGCTCACTGTAGAGGCGGCCCAGGGCGGTATTGACTTCGTAGTTGCCAGGATCGCGGCTCAGGGCCTCTTCAAAGTAAGCGTAGGGCTCGAGAGCCGTGTTGTGGAATTGCTCGAGCCGCAGGCCGATGTGATAAAGCTCGTCGACGGCCTTGATCTCCTTCGGCGGAAGGGGAGGCTCAACCACAGGCGGCGTATTCTCCGGCAGAGGTTTCACCGGCTGGTAACTGAGCAGTTCCCTATTTGCCGAATCCAGCAGCTCAACCTTGAGATCGTATTCGCTAACCCCATCCGGCAACGTGATGTCCTGAACAAAAGCCTGGGCGGGGGAGATGTCGATGCTCCGCTCAAATAGGGTTCGATTCCCGGCAATCAAAACTGCCTTCGCGCCGCGAAACTCCTGAGTCGTGGAAAAACCCATTTTGGCCTTTCGCCCAGGTCCCACCTCCAGGTTCACCGCTCCATTCAGGTTGGCGTTCTTTGCGCCGCCGATACTCCGGACCGGGAACCAGTACGCCGAGGCGATCTTCGTTTCCGAGGGCTGGATCCAACTGTAGTCAGGTTGGTTGTCCGAGAAGTTTCCCGACATCAGCTCGAGGTAGTCGCCCTGGCTGTCCAGAACCTTGTCCCACAATTTGCCCTCGGGGCCATTGCCCCATTCGAAGAATTTTGCGCCCGGTGACACGTTATGGTCCTGAACGCAGATGATTCCCGCCTCCTTACCGTGATCGTAGCCACCGAAGAAATCTCCGTCGAAATTCCAGGCAAAGAAGGAGACGGGTGCGGCATGGTTCTTCCACCAACTCAAGTCCACACCACGCGTGTAGTCTACGCCCTGGTAAACCTCGTGCGAAATCGGCCAGTGGGCAAAATCAACCTTGGCGTGGTACACCGCAAATTGTGTGTCCGGCGGAAATATGACCTGGTAATGTTCATTGGCGTGCACGCCGGCATTGGTGAAATCCAGAAACGAATGGACGTAGGGCGTGCGATTGACCAGGACCGTAGTCACCTTCAGGTAGGACTTGCCGGGGTAGAGGGTGATTCCCACCGCCCATTCCATGCGATGGCGGAGTTCCAATTCCCCCACCCAGATGGTACTGCTGCCATCCGGATTCTTCACCAGGCGGTGGTCCACGGGCAGATAGCTGGTGGCGCGGTGGTGGTGAGGGATGTTCCACTCGACGCCGCCGGAGATCCAGGCGCCCAGCATGCCGATCAGCGCCGGCTTGATCTCGGTTTGCCGATAGACGTAGTCATAGTTATCCGTTTTGTCGGTGGCGGAGAGAATGCGCCCTCCCAGCTCCGGAAGCACACAGATCTTCACGTATTGGTTCTCAAGAAAGTCGGCTTGATAGGTCTTGTCCTGCCGAGTATCCAGGAGGTTGTCATACAGTCCGTAGGGATAAATCGCGCCTTGCGCGCCCTGATAGTCCCGCCCGGCATAAAACATCGGCTCAAGATCAGCCGGACCCGTTTCGTAAGTGGGAAGCACCAGCGGAGCTTGCCAGATGTTGACAGGTTCCTGCGCCCCAAGCGGGGAAGCACATGCCGTTAATAACAGAGAGAAAAGGAAAACTAGCAGATAAATCGTGTTGTTTTTCACCTTGGTCACTCCTCATTAAAGCCTACTTCTTCATCAAATCCAACACCGCGCTGGTCATGGACTTCACGCCGGTGCGCAACGTGGGCTCGGGGACCGGGGCCCACGAACTCGAGTGCAGCCCGGGCAGGGGCACACCGGAGCGGCGGCTCTCTCGGAGCTTTGCGGGATCAACCGCGCCCAAGGAGAACTGGCAAATGGGGATTTGTCGATCCTCCAGAGCAAAACGGCAGAAGTCCTCGCTGGCCATGACCGGGGGCAGTTCCACAACGTTGTCCGTCCCGAGCGCCGTCTTGAAGACCTGCCCCAGCCGTGCCGTCAGTTGCGGATCGTTGTACAGCGCGGGGCTGTGGTCGCTCTCATCCGCGGTCACAATGGGAGAGAGCGACGGCGGGATTCCGTGGGCGGCAGCGATACCCTGCGCCATTCGCCTGAGCGCTTCGAGAATGTGCTGCCTCACCTCCTCCTTGTAGGTCCGGATGGTAAGCTGCAAACGCACTTCGTCCGGGATGATGTTGGGGCGTGTGCCGCCGTGAATTGAGCCGACGGTGACCACAGCGGGATCAAAGGGTGAATCTTCGCGGCTCACGATGGTCTGAATGGCCAATACGAACTCCGCGGCTTCGAGGATCGGGTCTTTCGCCACTTGCGGCGCGGAGCCGTGTCCGCCGACGCCGCGCAGCGTGATCTCAACGGAGGTGGAACTGGCCATCGCATAACCGGGCGTAATCCCGACTTTCCCTGCCTCAAGCGCGGGCGTGTCGTGCAGCGCAATGACGAAATCCGGCTTCGGGAAGCGCGTGTAGAGACCGTCGTCCAACATGGCCTTGGCGCCGCTAATGGCTTCCTCCGCGGGCTGCGCCAGCATCACCAGCGTTCCATGCCATTGCTCCTTCATTTCCGCCAACATTTTCGCCGTTCCCAGCAAAGAGGTGATGTGGATATCATGCCCGCAGGCATGCATCACACCCACTTCGCGCCCTGCATCGTCCTTGGTCCGGACTTTGCTCGCGTAGGGGAGGCCCGTCATTTCCTCCACGGGCAGCGCGTCAAGCTCGGTCCGAACGTACACCGTCGGCCCCTGGCCATTTTTCAAAACACCCACCACGCCGTAGCCTGACCACTCCGGATGGCCGGCGTATTTGCCCACGTGTTCTGTGACGTTGTAACCCAGAGCCCGCAGTCCACCGGCAACAAAAGCCGAGGTCTTTTCTTCGTGGTGGGAGAGTTCAGGCGCGGCGTGAAGCGACCTGTAGGTGGAGAGAAGCGACGGCATTTCGCGTTCCACCAGCGCATCCAGATTTGCTTGCTGGGCGCGCGCCCAGGGTACCCCTGAGAGTAAACACCAGACGAGGCAAGCCAATGCAGAACAACCTCTCGCCGCCCTGCCGCGCAGCGATTCAAGATTCAAGATTCCAGATTCCAATCGACGCACCATGCCCTCCTGATCGGCGATGGAAGTCACCGTTACGCCCTACGGGCGATGCAAATTGACAGCTATCGAACAGGGCGGCAACGGGCCCCAGTAAGTATCAGGGAAGCGGCAACGCAAGGCAAGAGCAAGTCTCAGTCCGATGCGGGCCTCTCAAGGACCGGAGTGGTTTTCGAATACGGATGTCATTCTGAGCGAAGCGAAGAATCTCGCTCTGACCTTGCAGTTGGGACACGATCGAGCGATCCAGGGCGGGTTTCTTCGCTCCGCTCAGAATGACATCGCCTTCGGGATTACGCCAAATTGGGACACTACAGGACCGGAACATGGTAGACACCGGAAAGCGAGATTGTTACGCTATGAAGATCGAAGGGCGGCAGGTGGCGCAAGGCGGTGAAGCATGAAGGTCAGGCTCTGGGGCGTGCGCGGCTCAACGCCAACCCCGGGAAGAGAGACTGTGCGGTACGGCGGCAACACTTGCTGCATCGATCTTCAGCTCGACAACGGCACCCGTATCATCCTTGACTGCGGCAGCGGTATAAGGGCGCTGGGTAAGAGCCTGGTGAAGGAGTTCGCCGGCCGGCCCATCCTCGCCCATATCTTCCTGACGCACTTCCATTGGGACCATATCCAGGGAATTCCGTATTTCGTTCCCTTTTACCAGAAACATAACACCTTCTTTTTCTATTCCCCGCTTGTGCCGGCCGCCCGGTTGCGTCGGGCCCTCGAAGGCATGATGGGGAGTCCCTACTACCCAATCGGCATGAGGGCCACGCGCCACTTTATCCACTTAGGAAAGACCGCCGTCAGTATTAACGGAGCGGTGATCAAGACAGCGCGCCTCAATCACCCGCAGGGGTGCGCCGGTTATCGAATCGAAGCGGACGGCGGCGTTTTCGTTTTGGCGACCGACGCCGAACCCGGCGCTCCGGCCTACGACCGCACCTTGCGGTCCCTCGCCCGGGATGCGGACCTGCTGTTGTATGACTCGCAATACACGCCCCGGCAGTCACAAGGCGCAAAGAAAGGCTGGGGACACGGCTCGTGGCAGGAGGGCGTGCGCATTGCCCGGGAATGCGATGTGAAGCGGCTGGTGCTGTTCCACCATGATCCTGACAGTGACGACGCCTTCGTCGATAGACTGGTGGCGCGGGCTCAGAAGAAGTTTCCCAACACCCTGGGAGGAGCCGAAGGGCTCGAGTTCTGCCTCAGCCGGGGCGACGTTCAAGCAATTTGGCGCGTTAACAGGCGTCGACCCCCAAACCACAAATTCACCACAGAGCACACAGAGATCACTGAGAAACGCTCGCCGCTCTTCTCAGTGAACTCTGTGGCCTCTGTGGTAAGGTCTTCCTTGCCGAACGGTGGAGGATCGACTATCTTAATAATCAATGGGCATTGAAATCGGGCAAACGGTGGGAGGCTACCAGGTCATCGCTCTGCTGGGACGCGGTGGCATGGGCAAAGTCTACAAGGTCCGGAACGAGATTTCGGACCGCGTGGAAGCCATGAAAGTGCTGCTGGATGACGCTACCGCCGCGCCCGACCTTTCGGAACGTTTCCTCCGCGAGATCAAAGTTGTTGCCGCCCTCGAGCATCCCAACATCGCATCGCTGCGAACGGCTTTCAAGGTCGACGATCAGCTCATCATGATTATGGAACTGGTTGAAGGCGCCTCGCTGGACGAGAAGCTTCGCGGCGGCAGGCTGAACCCGCTTTACGCTTTGGAATGCACTTGTCAGGTGCTTGCGGCGCTCTCTTACGCACACCGGCTAGGCGTGATTCATCGCGACATCAAGCCGGCGAACATCCTGATTACGGCCGGCGGCGTGGTGAAGCTCACTGATTTTGGCATTGCGAGCAAGGCGGGGGATCCCAAGCTCACCGCCCCCGGAACGGCGCTGGGGTCTCTTTACTACATGTCGCCTGAACAGCTCAAAGCGGAGCCGCTCGACGTTCGATCGGACCTCTACTCGCTGGGCGCGACGCTTTATGAGTGCGTGACCGGCCGCCATCCGTTTCAGGGGGATAGCTTTTACGCCATTATGCGAGGGCACCTCGAACAGAAACCACTGCCCCCCGTACGACTGAGCCCGGACATCCCGGAAGGGCTCTCGCGAATCATCGAGAAGGCGCTGGAAAAAGCACCCCAACGCCGCTTCCAAAGCGCCGAAGAATTTCGCAATGCGCTGGTCGAACTTCAATCGCAACTCGCTCCGGCGTCTTCGGGCCTTCGGCTGGTGACTCCGCCGCCGATTCCTGTCTACGCCGCGCCGATGGCCGCGGCAGCGCCTGTATCCGATGCCGCTGAAACCGCCGCCGGCCCCGCCACGCCGGCCACTGGCGGGGACCTCAGGGCAAGTCAACAAGTGAAATCTTTGGGCGAGCCTGACTTGGATAAACTGAAAAAGGATCTGGCAGAGTACATCGGGCCCATGGCCAGAATCATTGTCGCTCGCGCGGCGAAGAGGTCCGGCTCCTTGCGCCAACTCTACGAAGCCGTGGCTGCGGAAATACCGTCTCCCGCCGATCGCCAGAAGTTTCTGTCGTCACGCGTGTTTTGAAGTGAGTCTTCAGCCGCCGACTACGTCTCCTCCAACATCTTAATAGCCTTCGCGAGGCTCACATACATGCGGTTGAAGGAACGGGCGAGCTGGGAGATCTCATCAGAACCCGAGGCGTTAAGCTCCGGCACATTCAGGTTGCCCTTGCTGATCTCGTCGGCCGCAGCCGAGAGCTTGGTCACAGGCCGAATGACGACGAAGATGAGCGCCAGGTCGAGTAGCACAAGAGTGGCGAGGAAAACCGATCCGAGAGAAATCATCAAAGCCTTGAACTCGCCGGCGGCAACCGAGAGGGGTAGCGCCATGGGCACGCTCACGATTTGCGCTCCCACGATGTCGCCCACTTTCCAACTGAAGCCGTTGTCCCTGCCGTACGCCACCACCAGGGCCTTCGGCGCCTGGCTGGGCTGGCCGTGACAGGTCAGGCAACTTGCGTCAACCTTGATCGGGTGAGCCAGGTACAGAGATTCCCCTTCGGGTGTAGGGCGCGTGTCGATGATCTGGGTCGTTTCGGGATGGTTGCTGAAGCTCTGAATAATGTCCGCCTCCCAATCCACGGCACGATCGCGAGGGTTGGTGGGATTCAGAGCGGCTTCCTTGTAGGTGTAGGCGGGGTAGGTCTTACGCAGATAATTGAACACCTCTGTGGCGCTGTAAAAGGGGATCGTTTGGGGGATGAATCGGCTCGCATGCTGCTCGCTGGGTTCAAGTAGCGGATCGAGTTGCTCAGCAGTATAGGACCGCATGCCGCCCGCCGCCCCAACCATCAGTTCGGCCTGCTGGATCACCTGCTGGCGAGCGTCGCGATCCAGGAAACCGCGAGCGATGTAGCCGGTGATGGCCACCGCCGCCCCAAATATGAAGATGAGAATAAGATTGAACTTAGCCAGAATTCGCATCTGCACCTCTCTCCGAGTTTGCTTGTCTGCCCTGTGGATTTAGTACTCAGCATATCCCAACCGGATTGGACGGGGTATCAAAAAGTGAGAGGGGACGGCAAGCCGTCCCCCTACATTAGGCGTGCGGGTAGGAGTGATGTCGAGGTTATTTGCGCACCGCCCAGGCGAGTCCGTCGGGTTGTTTCCCGGCGGAGATGCGTCCGGTGATTTCCAGGCTCTTCAGGTCCACGACCGCGACGTAGTCCTTCCCACTGACAGCGACAAAGGCTCGTGAGCCGTCGGGAACCATCAGTATTCCTGCGGCGCCTCCGCCCAGGTCGAAATGCTTGATCTCCTTGCGGCTCGCCGCATCGATCACCACGAGATCGCTTCCCGACCTGCCTCCGAAGCCCAACCCGGTGACAAAGACCCGCGTGCCATCCGGGGTGAACTTCAGGCGATTCGCGCCGTTGACCGAAATGGGAAAAGTTTGAGTGGCGTGTTTGCCGGCGAAGTCGATGATGGTCACCGTGGCATCACGCGCGTTCGCGGCCCAAATTTCCTTACCATCCGGCGACACGTCAAATCCTTCCGACCCGTTGCCCGAACGAACGCTGGTTACTTCCCAGGTCTTGCGCGGACCGCCCTGCGGCGGGCGAGATCCGGGCGGAGGGCCGCCCCCAGGTGGTCCGCCAGGAGGAGGCCCGAAGCCGCCTTGTGATGAAACTCGTTCAATAATGCTAATCGTGCCGGAACTGACATTCGACGTGACGAGTGTGTCCAGGCTCTCGGACACCCAAACCATGTGAGTACGGTCCTGGCCAGTGCCCAAAACCCAGTCCACTTTCTGCGTCGCCGGGTCGTAGCGCCCGAGGGCCTTATTCGTCTCCACGGTGAAATAGAGCTTTCCGCCGGCGAAAGCCAAACCGTGCGCCGAATGCAAGGCGCCAAGGTCAATAGCGGGCAGGGCTTTCTGCGAAACCAAGTCGACTACAGATATGGTGTTAAGGTCGCTGTCTGATCCGCCGTAGTTCGAAATGTAGGCAAGCCGGCCGTCGGCGGAGGCAATCACTTCGTGCGGGTCCGGACCGGACGGCGCGCGGCCAACCACGCGTAGGCTTACAGGATCGACAATGGCGAGCGATAAGTCGCTCTTGGAGAGCACCAGCAGCGTTTCCGAAGGTGTTTGCGCGGAAGCATGCAGCGCCGCGAGGAGCGCCGGACCCAGGCACGCAACCAGGCAGAAGAGACGTCTCTGGAGTTCTCATGGCATCACCCCCGATTCATCTGGAATAGAAATTCGCCCGAACTTCTGTAGGGGCGACCCTTGTGGTTGCCCAGGGCGGCCACAAGGGCCTCCCCTACAACGCCAACCTTAAGCGACTGCGAGGCCGTGGGCGCGGGCGTGCGCGTGGCGGGCCACATGACGCTCGCCGATCAGCGCGGCGAGCTTCTTGCCACTGAGCTCCTCATAGACCTTTCCGACCTGCGCCGGTAGGGAATCGCCAACGTAGCGTGCGATCTGCGCGTTGCCCTTCACTGCCGCCCGAATGGCGTCAATCTGCCCCTTAGCCTCCTCGGGCGCCTTGCCGGCCATAAGCGTACCGACCTGTTCCCGGAGCGCTCTGAAGAACGCCTGCTGATCGTCCAAAACGGTCTCGACGGAGCGCGGCCCATGGCCCGTGCAGACGATTTTCGGGCGAAGTTTCTTTACTGCATCCAGCGTCGCTACCCACTTGCCGACATCTCCGTCACCCACGAAGTTATAAGGCCCGTTCACGCACACATCACCGGTGAAAAGGATGCGCTCCTTCGGTAGCCAGGCAACGGCGTCGCCATGCGTATGAGCCACCCCCAGGTGCCTCAGTTCAACCCGATGCTTGCCGTCATCAAAGAACAAGTCTTTCGAGAAAAGCACGGAGGGCGGTTTGAGCTTGGTGTCTTTCAGATCGGCGCGTCCTTTTGCAGCAGCTTCCCAGGCACCGGGTTTGCTGTCGTAATAGCCCGTCTCGTACCGCTTCATCTCTTCGATGACGCCCGTGTGCGCCACCGGCACCGCTCCATTGTCAACGTAGACCTGATTGCCGTAGGCATGGTCGCCGTGGTGGTGGGTGTCGAAGGCAAACCTTATCGGCTTGTCGGTCATCGATCGTATCTTGCTGATGATCAGCCGTGCCCCCGCGGGGAAATTTGCGTCAACGACCAGCACATAGTCTTCGAACAAAATCCAACCGTTGTTGCAGACCGCATCGGCGTTGTCTGCAACTCGGCCCTCGTGGAAATAGATGTCAGGGGCTACGAGGTCAGCTTTCCCCTCCTCAGCCATCCCCGCTGAAACCGGCCCCACCAGAAGTTCCGCCTCCGCCGCAACGCTCAAGAATGCGCTTCCCGCCGCCAGAAAATCACGCCTGTTGACTCCGCTCATTTTTCCCCCTGTTCGACTGTTGGCTTCACTACTTGCACAGGATTCTACACGAAATCAGGCTGAATTAACCACTGTGCGCCAGCATCGGACCGCGCCCGCCTCACCCGTCTCCGTCAGCTGACGGACTGGTGGGAACGACGTCGCGGGCCACCCTCTCCCCCAAGGTGGCGAGGGCATCTTGGTGGAAAACACGCATCAACTGCGGGGGTGGAAATAGTGAGCCAGCTTGTCATAAGTGGTAAGGAGCTCTTCGGGCAGGATGCGAGTCTCCCCGATCGTGGTAACGAAACTGGAATCTCCCGTCCAGCGCGGGAGCACGTGCAAGTGCAGGTGGTCCGCGACGCCGGCCCCGGCGCATTTCCCAAGATTCATGCCAAGATTATACCCTTCGGGATGATAGCAATCTCGCAATGCCCCCTGAAGGCGCCGGGCCAACTCCATCATTTCGGTGAGCGCAGCGGACTCGACATCCTCGAGGCTGGCAACGTGGGCATAAGGGATCACCATGGAATGGCCGGTAGTGTACGGAAAGAGGTTGAGAAGAATGAAATTCGAGCGGCCTCGATACAAAAGCAGGTTCTCCCGATCGTGAGAGGGGTCGGCCGCGCTCTTTTCGCAGAAAACGCAACTACCCGCCGCCACAGGCTGGCTGAGGTAGCGAAACCGCCAAGGACTCCAAAGGTAGTCCATAATCGGGATGCCTGGTGATCGAGCAGGATTCGATCCGCCTGCGGACGGACCCTAACCGCCTAGGTCGAAGTGCCCCGCGGCGGAGCGCCGGCATCGGTCGCCGGCCGACACGGAAGACCGCCGCTCGGCTAGGGAGTGGTTGTACCCGATGGCTCGGGCGCGGGAGCAGCCGGCGGTGGGGGAGGCGTCGCAGCCGCAGCCCCACTATTGACAAGATCTTTCAACTCCTTGCTGGGATTAAAGTAGGGAATCTTCTTGGCGGGCACATCGACGCGCACGCCGGTCTTCGGATTGCGGCCGATGCGGGGCTTACGCTGGCGGGTTCGAAAGCTCCCAAAGCCCCGGATTTCGACCTTATCACCCACGCGCAGCGACTTCACAATGCTCTCGAAAATTGTTTCGACGATGATCTCGGAGTCCTTGCGGCTCATCTCCACGGCCCGCGCAACATCCTCAATCAGTTCTGCCTTGGTCATGTTTAGCTCCTGGTGCGAAGTGTCGGGGATAACCGGTGTAACAGGTCACGACTCAACTGCCGAGGTTGAAGACGAGTACTCCAGGGCGTTGATACCCGCGGAAGAAAGCGCCTCCGCCATAGTGGATTTTCTCACCGGCTCTTTGGTTTTCTCGATTTCTGCCGGACTGGGCTGCACCGCCGGATCCTTCTGGCTCAAAGCAATCTTCCGATCCCGGGCGCTGAGGCGGATCACGCGAAATTCCAACTCGCTGCCCACCTCGAGCTTCGTGCCCTCATTGCGAGTGTGGCCATTTTCGAACTCCGAAACATGGCAGAGACCTTCAATCCCTTCCGCCAGCTCGACAAAGGCGCCGAAAGGCGCCACCCGTGTCACTTTCCCGCGCAGCATGTCCCCGACGTGGACCTTGGAAAAGAAGGCCTCGCGAGGATCTTCCTCGAGTTGTTTCAAACCCAGTGCGAGCCGGCGATTATCGGGGTCCACGGCCAGCACCACAGCGTCTACTGTTTGGCCTTTCTTCAGGACCTCCGACGGATGTTTCACATTCTTATTCCAGGACATGTTTGAGACATGAATCAGGCCATCGAGTCCGTCTTCGATTTCGACAAATGCGCCGAATTCCGTGAGGTTGCGAACCCGCCCGTGCACCATCGACCCCACTGCAAACCGATCGCCCACTGATGTCCAGGGATCTGGAAGGGTGGTCTTCAGACTGAGTGAGATGCGGCGCTTGACGGGATCAACGTCCAACACTCCCACCTCGATACTCTCATCCAACTTGAGGATCTTGGACGGATGGCGCAGCCGCTTGCTCCAACTCATCTCCGAAATGTGTATGAGTCCTTCCACACCGGGCGCCAGCTCAACAAAAGCGCCGTAATCGGCAAGACTCACCACGCGGCCGGTGATTCGGTCTGCCGCATGATAGGTGGCCGCCACCGTTTCCCAGGGGTCAGGCGTGAGCTGCTTCAGACCCAGGGAGATTCGCCCTCTTTCGGGATCGTGTTTGAGCACCTTCACACTGATTTCCTGACCCACTTGGACCACTTCCGAGGGATGCCCGATTCTGCCCCAGGAAAGGTCGGTGATGTGAAGCAGGCCGTCAATCCCTCCCAGGTCAACAAAGACGCCGTAGTCGGTGAGGTTCTTGACCTTACCCACGACGTCCGCGCCTTCCACCAGGCGCTCCGCCAACTCCTGCTTGCGCCGGTTTAATTCTTCTTCCATCGCAGCCTTGCGGCTGACCACCACGTTGTTCTTCTTGCGGTTGACCTTGATGACTTTACAGGGGAATTCCTGACCCTTGAGTTCATCCAGATTGGCGTGCACGCGCACATCGGCATGAGACGCCGGGAGGAAAGCCGGAACCCCAATGTCTACCATCAAGCCGCCTTTGATTCGATCGACCACGCGGCAGGTGATGTTACTCTGATCCTGGAAAGCGCGCTCAACTCCGTCCCAGGTCTTGCGCCGCAATGCCCTTTGGTAGGAAACGGTGACTGTTCCGGAGGCCTCATTATAATTGTCGACCCAAAGGTCAACCGTATCGCCTGGGCTGATTCTCAGGTGCCCATCCAGAGTGAGGAACTCGCTCCGCGGAACCTGGGCCTCGCATTTCAGCCCCACATCAACCACGACTTCGGTGTCCGTGATCTTGAGCACATGGCCCTGAACGATTTCACCCGCGGCAATCGTGGGAGCGGATAGCGCCTCCATCCCCTCCATCAGATTAACCACCTCGCTGATCTCAGGAATCCCCGCTTGGGGATCCGTCAAATCATTTTGGGCTCCGAGGTCCGTCCTTGCTTCTTGCAGACTATCACTCCCAGCCGTTTGCAAACTACTGCCGTTTTCGTCAGCGGACATCCGCCGGCCTCCTCTCCAGGTACCCGACGCAGGCCTACAAAGGAAGTCCTATTCTACCGTTGCGCGGAAAGCGAAGTCAATGCGAAGCAGCAGCCTCGGGGAGCGGACATCCAGTCCGAACCGGGAAGTTAGCCGCGAGGCCTCTTTTGCAGTGCAGTCCCCCGAAAATCACGTCATTCCCGCGCAAGCCGGAATCCATTGTGTTCCGGGCCGAAAATGGACCCCGCTTTCGCGGGGGTGACGACAAGGGTGTTTAGCATTCGTTCGGGTCGGCCGTAACCCCATGAAAAATTCTTTCAAGAGTCTGTCATTGTAAGCGAAGCGAAGAATCCGCATCATCTCGCCTCGGACCGGAACTGCGGATCCTTCGCTTCGCTCAGGATGGCACGGCCGCCCGCTCAGGCTGGTTGGCGCCTACGCCGTCGGGAACTTATAGGCCGCCTGTTTGATCGCTTTGCGGTAGTCGTCGGAGCTCATTTCAATCAGCTTGCACATTTCATAAAGGCGGGAGCGGAGAGTGACTCCGAGCTGGTTCAAAGTAAGTTCCACGTTCGGGACAACGTCCCCCGAGGGCGCGCGAACCTCGCGGCGTCCCTGGGTTTCACCCAGGGGAAGCGTCGTTGTGATGAGAGTAACCTTCTTGTGGTTATAGCGTGAATTGATAATATGCTGCAAGGTCTCTTTAACCCAGTCACTAGGGTTCCACGAGGCGAGTTCATCCAACAATAGCACTTCAGCGTCCAGCACCGGCTGGAGAACGGAAAGCTCCGAGTTTTGAGAAACGGGATTGTAACTGTCCCGAATGGCCTTCAGCAGATCGTGGAAATCGTAGAAAAGGCATTCGACGCCTTTGCGCAGGACCAACGCGCGCAGCACCGCGACCGCCAGGTGGGTCTTCCCCACGCCTGTCGTGCCGACAAAGAGCAGGCCAAAATCCGCGGGGTATTCCTTAACAAAATTCTCGGCGTTCAGCTTCGCCCACCTTAAGCTTTGATTGTCGCGGCGTATGTCAAAATTCTCAAAGGCGCAGTGCTCGTACCTTTCGGGGATGTGAGCCTGGCGAAGCAACAGTTCCGAGCGCTCCAGGCCGTAACAATCGCAGCGGGTCATGCGGCGGACGCCTTCGACCTCAACCGGCTTCCAACCGGTGCCATCGCATTGGGGGCAGTCTTTTCGCGGCATCTTAGATTCCTGTCACACGAAGCGCTTATTTGCCCGCGTGGCGTTGCGTTCGGATCAAATAGGGCGGGGCGACGCGCACCAGGGCATTTTGGATCCGCTCCTGATCGATGGGCGGGCGCGCCAGGACTTCCTCCTGCACATAGGAGACGAAAGCCTGCATTTCCTTCTGCATTTTCTGCATGCGGTCGCGCATGTTTAGGATGATCTCGATTCCCGCCAGGTTGACGCCCAGGTCGCGCGTCAGGTTCAGGATGGTCTCCAGCCGCTCCAGGTCTTCGTCGCCATAGAGGCGGGTGTTGCCGTTGGTGCGGGAAGGCACCAGCAGCCCTTCTCGCTCGTATAGACGCAGGGTTTGGGGATGGATGTTATACATTTCGGCCACGGCGCTGATCATGTAGCCGGTCTTGCCGCGAGTTTTTCTGCCGCGGGGACTCATGGGAAAAGTTTAAAGTCTAAAGTCAAAAGTCTAGAGTTTAAGGCCGAACACATCCCAATTGGCGGCTAGCCTTTATCCTTTAACCTTCAAAGGTACTTCTTCAACTCCTGCCTGGGATCTTCCGGGTTCAGGTGCGCGAGTTCGCGAAGGATTTCTTTGGTCCTTTCATCCGCAACCCGCGGAACCATCACCTGCACCTCTATAAACTCATCCCCGCGCGCGTCACCGCGCAACGAGGGCGCACCCTTCCCGCGCAATCGGAGTTGCTGGCCACTCTGGGTTCCGGGAGGGATCTTGATTGTAGAGGGCCCCACGAGAGTCGGCACTTCCACCTTCGACCCCAGGGCCGCCTCGGCCACCGTGACGGGGACCTTAACGTAGATGTTGTCGCCCTTGCGCTCAAAGATGGGATGGGTTTCAACTTCCGTAACAATGTACAAGTCGCCCGGGGGGCCGCCGCCGGCGCCCGCGTTTCCCTTCCCCGGCACGCGTACGCGAGAACCCGTGTCTACGCCTGGCGGAATACGCACTTCAAACGTCTCGGGTGCCCGCACGGAACCCGTCCCTCCGCAGGTCGGGCAAGGGCGGCGCTGTTTGCCGGTCCCGCCACATTGCGGGCACGTCACGGTGAATCGCATCGTCCCTGCCTGGCGCGCCACCTTGCCCGTTCCGCCGCACATGGTGCAAGTAACAGCCGCGCCTTTGGCAGAGCCGCTGCCCTTACAGGTCGGGCAAGTCTCTTGCCGCGCCACGGTGATTCGCACCTGTGTGCCACGAATGGCGTCCCAGAATCCCAGGTGCATGTGGTGCTCGATATCACTTCCCTTTTGCGGACCCTCTTCTTCCTCTTCGGGCTGGCCTGAGCGATTGAACAACTGCGAGAAGATGTCCCGGAAGCCCCCTCCGAATCCCGCGCGCCGCTCAGCCTCCGGATCCCCGTTTTCAGCGTTCGAGAAATCGAATCCCGAGAAATCGAATCCGGGGCCGGGCCCACCGGCGCCCGTCGAGGCGCTTGGTCCGGGGCCACCCGGGGGAATGTTGTTGGAATAGAAGCCGTATTGGTCGTAGATCTGGCGTTTCTTTTCGTCACCCAGGATTTCGTAAGCCCCCGAGATTTCCTTGAACTTCTCTTCCGACGCCTTGTTGCCCGGGTTAAGGTCAGGATGATACTTGCGCGCCAGGCGCCGGTACACCTTGCGGATCTCCTCCGGCTTGGCGTCCCGACTCACCCCTAACGTCGCGTAATAGTCCTTTTGTGCTCCGGCAACAGCCATCGTGTTAGTTCTTCATCTTCTCGAGAATCGCCCCCAGATGGTCCGGGCAGCGCGACCGCAGCCATTCCTGTAGTTGGTGCTGGATCTCCTGTGCCGCGGGAGAGTCCATGATGGCCTGGTCCAGGCCCAGTTCCATGAAATTCTTCCAGTGGCATTGCGGGCATTCCACTCCGACGAGACCTCGATGTTCCATAAAGCAGTTCAGAGTCTACAGTCGAGAGCCATGACTCTTTTGCTCGTGCCTTAAGACTGTTCCTCTGTTCCTCCTTCCAAACGCCGGCTCCCGTCGAATCGGTCGCAGCGCTGTCAACTACCAAGAGTCCACTCTCAACTTTCGACTCTTGACTCTCAACTGCACTTCTCAGCTCTTCTTCTTGTCGTCGCTGTCCACCACTTCCGCGTCGATCACTTCGCCCTCGCCCTTAGTTTCTCCAGGCTGAGCCGCGGGGCCTGCGGAAGGCCTTGCAGTTCCGCCGGGGCCGCCCGGCGCCTCTTGTGCCGCTTGCGCCGTAGATGCCTGCTTGTACATCGCTTCCGCCAGCTTATGCGACGCCGTTGTCAGCCGCTCGACGGTGTCGTTGATCTTCGCTGCGTCGCCTTCCTGAATGGCCTTCTTGGCATCGTCCAAGGCCGACTCGATGTTCTTGGCGTCGCTGTCAGAGATCTTCCCGCGATTCTCCTTGAGCATCTTCTCCACCGAGTAAACCAGCGAATCAGCTCGATTCTTGGATTCCACGTCGTCCTTGTGCCGGCGGTCTTCCGCAGCGTGCAACTCGCCGTCCTTGGTCATCTTCTCCACTTCTTCTTTGCTCAACCCGCTCGAGGACGTTATGGTGATCTTCTGTTCCTTTCCTGTGCCGATGTCTTTGGCGGAAACATTCAGAATTCCGTTGGCATCGATGTCAAACGTCACTTCAATCTGCGGGATGCCCCGAGGCGCGGGGGGAATGCCCACCAGGTGGAACTTGCCGAGCGTCCGGTTATCGCGCGCCATCTGACGCTCGCCTTGCAGGACGTGAATCTCAACCGACGTCTGGTTCTCGGCCGCCGTCGAAAAGGTCTCGTTCTTTCTTGTCGGAATCGTGGTATTGCGTTGGATGAGCGGCGTCATAACACCGCCCAGGGTCTCAACCCCCAAGGTCAAGGGAGTAACGTCCAGCAACAGCAAGTCCTTCACTTCCCCGCCCAGCACTCCCGCCTGCACCGCAGCCCCAACCGCTACAACCTCGTCCGGATTGACACCTTTGTGCGGCTCCTTGCCAAGGAAAATGTCCCTGACAATCTGCTGCACGCGCGGGATGCGTGTCGACCCGCCGACCAGCACCACTTCGTCAACCTTCTCGGGCGTGAGATTGGCATCGGAAAGCGCCTGCTTCACCGGGCCAACGGAACGCTGGAAAAGATCCTCGCACATCTGCTCAAAGCGACCTCGCGTCAACTTCAGGTTGAGGTGCTTCGGCCCGGTGGCGTCGGCCGTCACGAAGGGCAGATTGATGTCGCTCTCGAGTACCGTGGAAAGCTCCATCTTGGCTTTCTCCGCCGCTTCCTTGAGGCGTTGCAGCGCCATGCGGTCCTTCGAAAGGTCGATGCCCTGATCCTTGCGGAATTCGTCCACAATCCAGTCCATAATCCGTTTATCAATATCGTCGCCGCCCAGATGCGTGTCGCCGTTGGTCGACTTGACCTCGACCACACCCTCGCCGACTTCCAGGATCGAGATATCGAACGTCCCGCCTCCGAAGTCATAAACCGCGATGGTCTCGTCCGCCTTCTTGTCAAGCCCATAAGCCAAGGCCGCCGCCGTCGGCTCGTTCACGATGCGCAGAACTTCCAGGCCCGCGATCCTTCCGGCGTCCTTGGTGGCTTGGCGCTGGGAATCGTTAAAGTAAGCCGGCACCGTGATGACCGCTTGCGACACCTTTTCGCCGAGGTATTGCTCGGCGGCGTCTTTCATCTTCTGGAGGATCATGGCGGAGATTTCCGGGGGCGAGTATTCCTTGCCCTGGGCCACTACACGCACATCACCGTTCGGTCCGGGCACCACCTTGAAGGGTACCGTCTTGATCTCACTCTGAACTTCATCGACCCGGCGCCCCATGAACCGCTTGATGGAGTAAACCGTGTTCTCGGGGTTGGTAATGGCTTGGCGCTTCGCTACTTGTCCCACTAACCGTTCGCCCGACTTGGTGAACCCAACCACCGACGGGGTAGTGCGCCCTCCCTCAGGGTTGGTGATGACTACCGGGTCACCACCTTCCATAACGGCTACAACCGAGTTGGTGGTGCCCAAGTCAATTCCAATAATCTTACTCATATAACTAAGTCCTCCTCACTAAGTGAGAACCCCAAGCAGGGTTCACAAGCACATCAAGATGTTAGATGCCGGAGGGCATCCATTAGTTCCATGGCATGATAAAACTTGAGTACGTCCATGTCAAGAATTTTCGGCGCTATCGCCAAGCCATAGCGAAGCGCCCGGAAGGGCGGGGCTTCAGCCCCGCCATGGAAAACGGCTCACCCCTGGGGGCTTTAGCCCCTGAGGCAACATTGCTTCAGGGCCTAAAGGCCCAACTCGTCGGGTTCTCTGAGGCGGCGGGGCTGAAGCCCCGCCCTTCCACGCGGCCACGTTATCACGGTGCATCCCGTCAGTAAATACGAGACGACTATTTGTCCCTGTTGCAGCTTCGCCTTGGGGTTCCCGACTCGTCGCTATGCACCGCGCACTGCTTTTCTGGGAAACCGTGCTTCGATCATGGTTCGCATGCCGCCTCGGGTGGTGAACTCACCGCGCACCACCGCCCACTTGGGGCGGCAAGCATGAGCCACATCGTCGAGGATGCGATTCACGGCGTTCTCATAGAAAATGCCCAGATTCCGGTAGGACAGAATGTAGTACTTCAGCGACTTCAGTTCCAGACAGAGCCTGTCCGGCAAGTAATGAATGGTGACGGTTCCGAAGTCCGGCAAGCCGGTACGCGGGCAAATGGAGGTGTACTCCGGGATGGAAATGGTGATTTCGTAGTTTTTATATTGATTGGGCCAAGTCTCGATTTGGGGCAGATTGGCGCGAACTCCAGAGCCGGCGTGTTCAGGAGTATACTCAGGCTGGCGACCTTTGCCGGGCATACAACCTCCTTGGGGAAAGTGTCGAATAGCTAGAAGTATTTCGCCGATGACGAGGAGATTCCGCCGCAGACTCTCAATCCAAATCAATATCCTTAAGCGGGGGCCCGGTAGGAACGTCCTTGGTCTTCTCAAATGCCTCTTTGAACCGGCGGTCCAGCAGTTCAGACTTGATCTTTTCCTCTTCGGCGCTGTGTTTAAAGAGGCTTTCACGCCGCTCCGCTTCCTTTTTGAGAAGTTCGGAAGCCTGATTCAGGTCGGGAGCCCTGGAGGTTTTGGGCGGCGGTTCGTGGAACAGAATCTTTCCGAGTTCTGTGTCCACTTCAAGCCGCGCCCCGCAGCACGGACACACCAGTTCAACCGTTTTGCCCTTGTGCTTGCTCATCCTCGACCCTTCCCGGCCTTAATGATATACAGCATGACGAGGCGAGTCAATTCAGCTTCAGACCACCGGCCTGCCTGCGATTCGTTCCAGGACTCTGACTGGAGCTTTCTCAGGCAACACGAGGGCATTCTTCGTGACGATAAACGTCTGTTCGAGGGCAAACTGCCCGGAGAGAACGGCATGGCTCACCATATCCGTAAAGGCGAGCCATGCCGAGTGGGGCGGGAACTCCCACCTGGTCCGCGAACAAGTGTTTTGAAACTCCTGGTTTGCTTTGAGGAAGTGATGGAAGCGCAGCATCCAATCGTCGTAAGGAGGCCGCGCCAGGCTGTGGAGCCGCGCCGCTCGCGCAAGCTTCACCAGGAGCTTCTTAGGCCCGGAAGGCACCCTCCCGGGAAGGGGCATGCCGCCTCTTCCTGCGAAGCGTTCCGCTAGACGGTCGAAGGTGTCAGCGGTCACCCACACACGAGGCTCGGTTGGGTTGATGTTCGTAAAGACGCGCAGGATACGATTGCCATAGGAAGGCCGGGTCGGGAACGAATCCACATGCAAGAGGTCGTTGCGCGCCCGTTGGCGGATTTGCCGCCCCGCCTCCTGCTGGGGCCGAAAGCTGGCAAAGTCCACCACCAATGAGCCGGCATAGGGAGAAAGAAGCCGCTGAGTGAACTCGACTGCCCGTTGAGAAAACCGTTGCATGATGGCTTGCAGCCGATCCTTGTCGCCGCTCCCGCCCTCGCCATACCCCGTAAGCCGGTCAGAATGCGGGCGATAGGCAATGTTCTTGTGGTAGCCCGCTTCGCTTTGCCGCTGGCCCAGCAGGAACTGGGCTTCGTCGGGGGGCAGGCCGAAGGGAGTCTCTGCGAAGAAGAGGATGTTTCCTTCTTCCAGGCGTGAACAGCACCAACGCCCGCGTTCTTCCGCAGGAACGGCCTCCAGGCCCTTCGGAAGTTCGATGCGCTGAGTCATCGTTGTCTCCCAACTGATATGCGGTGAATGGTCTCAATATGATTCTAAGGGATAAAGGCTAAAGGATAAAGCGAGCACGGTAGAGGGTAGTGCCTCAGTTTGAATTTTGCCCCTATTGACTCGCGGTTCAAGACTGCCATAATGGGCGCATGAGTCTGGAGGAAATCGCAGATTTGGCAAAAGACTAGAAGCTCCTGATATTGGTGGACTCTGCCGATAATATCTGCGATGTTCGAACAAATGGGACTTGAAATTCCAACCTGCTCTCAGCCTGTGCTGAAACGCGATCTCGAGTATCCACAACCCAAGGTGTATAAGCCGCTTCCCTCAGTGTGGGCTGGCGAGGACGCCAAGATCTTGGAGATGATGCTGAAGTCGTATCCTAGGAAAGAACCCCAGCGAATCCTCGACGCCACGCTGAACGGAGGTAGATTTTGGCGTGGTAGTACCCGACGAGTTATTGGCATTGACAACGTCGCTCACCACCGCCCGTCCGTCGTGGCGGATAACACCGCGACTCCTTTTAGGGATTCCTTCTTTGACGTAGTGGTTTACGACCCACCGCACATCCCGAACCAGGGCACTGACAAGCAGAAGGATTTTCACGAGCGGTTTGGCTTGGGCGGGAAGTCTCCAAAGGAAAGGGGTTATACCTTTGCGCACACCTACCCTCCGTTCACTAAGGAAGCGTATCGAATTCTTAAAGACGAGGGTATTTTGTTCTGCAAAATTGTGGATTACGTCCACCATCACCGCTACCAATGGGCACATGTTGACTTTATAAACGCCGCTAGACAAGCCGGTTTCACTCCCTGCGATTGCATTATCAAAATCCGCAAAGGTCCGATTGTGGATCCCCGATGGAAGAATGCCCATCACAGCCGGCGCCAGCATGCCTACTGGTTGGTCTTCCGCAAGTCAAGGAAGTGTGAGTGACCTCACAACCTGACATCCCACTCTTCAAGTGTTACGCAGTGCTGAATTCCGAGGCCGCGGATTGAGCACTTACGGTCAGATGCATCGAAGTGAACGCGGAAGATGCGCTCACCATCTCGTATGACATCAGCAGCGAGGCTCTGTCCTCTTCCCGCTGGCTGTAGAACTACCGTGTCGATTCTCCTCAGGGTATCTACTGGAATGTCCACCAGTTGGTAGCGGACTTCACTAGTCTTCCACAACGCCCTAAACATGAGGATTATGTCATAGCGACCCAGGTGCTCCATCACTCGTCTCACTAGCACAGTCGCCTCCCAGGGGCGGCGCTCAGTAGTGCATAATTTGGTGATTGTTATGTGGGCGGGGCTTGTACCTATACCAGTTTCCGTTTTCAGGGAAATTCGATTGCCCTCTACGAGGAGATCATGCCTAGGTTGGTTCCTGCCTCCAGCTTCGATCAGAGCAACGGGTTTCTTTATTCTGCGGAAAGCCTCTTCAACCAATGCCTCAAAATAGATTCCTTGGGGCGGTATGCGGTGGTAGATGGATTGATGGAGTCCTACGAGCCCCCTTAATGTCACAATGAAGTCTGGCGGGAAAACAGCGTGCGTCAGGGTTGGCATGGCCGACGCATACTATCACAAGCCCTAGGCACGCTCAATGCCAACGATTCTTTCAAACTGAGGACACCACCCGGTAGAGCGTCCGAAGCAGCCAATCCACCCCGCGGTATGGCGGTAGTGGATTGGGTGCGTGCTTCCGGGGACAGCCTCTTCAGGAACGACCGGCGCCGGGTTTGCACGGTAGCGTCTCAGTTTGGCGTAGAGGCGGCTTTACGCCGCCAGTGGCGAGATAAACTCGCCGTTACAAATCCAAGCTGAGACATTACGATCCGCACTTTTCGCAGATCGGCGCTTTTTGCTTGACAAACCCGCCTGCGACCGCCGCCAGGTTGGCACGGTAGCGTCTCAGCTTGAGGTAGAGGCGGCTTTACGCCGCCGGTTGGTCCGTCAGTTGACGGATAAACTCGCCGCTACAAAGTGAATCTGCGACACTTCCGTCCGCACTTTTCGCTTTTCCGCGCTTTTTGCTTGACAACCCGGACCGGCTATGATAGCCTATCATAGTTGTCTATTTCTCGACGTTTTGTCGCTAACGGAGCGCCGGGATGCTCGGAGAGGAAGGGAAAAGCGGGGTCGTCCCGCCGGGCCAAGGAAAGCTGCGGTTCGAAACAACAAGAAAAATACGAACGAAGCCAGTATGTTATTGAAAACACAGGAAGGCATTTGCAAAACGAACTAAAACGAACTCAAATTAAGCCGCAGTTGAGTGCTGAACTGCGCGCATCATGCGTAGAATTCGCGTTTTCGAGCACCGCACAGGTTTCGGCGGAGTCCTTGAACGGGAAGGGCGGCTGCGGACGACATCGCCCGGTCGGGGACATTCAGAGAACCGCGAGAGAATACGAAAATCGTGGGAACGAACTCAAGAAGTATTTTAAAATCAGTGACATAACTTTTTGCATGTTGCAAATTTCGCGTGTTTTGTGCGCAAATGAACTGCAATCTCACTCCCAAGTGAGCAAATTGCGCCACATTTTGCGAAAACGGAGTCAGGACTTGCAACTCCCAGCGTGATGGCATGACAGTGACACGTAGTCGGCTAGACAAACTCGGGATTTCCGTCGGCGCCGATCTGATCTGCGGCCGGGGCGCCGCATCTTATGGACGGATTGCGGACTAAGCCCTGATGCCTTGACACCAAGATCACGGTGCGTTAGGCTGGCCTAGAGATGGGATTTTCAGGGCTGGACCGTCCCTGCCGGCTACTAATAAGACGACAAAGAGATTTGTATCTACTGAACGGCCTCGTGGAGTGATCGGGTGCGGAAGAAGGTGAGGGTTACATGGCGGATGTGTTGACCAAGGCAGGACGATACGAGGTGGTGCGTGAGCTGGGGCGCGGCTCGATGGGCATCGTTTACCAGGGGTTCGACCCTGTCATCGGGCGGACGGTTGCCATTAAGACCATGCTCACGGAAGGCCTTGCACCCGAGGAGTATAAGGAGTTCAGGGCGCGATTTCAGCGCGAGGCGCAAGCGGCCGGCGTGCTCAGCCATCCCAACATCGTCAACGTCTTCGATTACGGCGAAGACAACGGCATACTCTACCTGATCATGGAGTTCCTGGAAGGGACGTCGCTCGAGAAATTGGTTGAGGGCAAGAAGGTTCTTCCGATTGAGACTATTATCCCCATGTGCGAGCAGGTTTGCGGCGCGCTGGACCATGCGCACGAGCGTGGCATCGTTCACCGCGATATCAAGCCTGCCAATATCATGATTCTGAATAATGGGATGGTGAAAGTAACCGATTTCGGCATCGCCAAGATGATATCGATGGGGATGACGCAGGCGGGGCTGGTGCTGGGTACGCCCAACTACATGTCGCCGGAGCAGGTCAAGGGGCGGCAAGTTGACGGCCGTTCCGATCTCTTTTCCCTGGGAGTCATTCTCTACGACCTGGTGACCGGTGAGAAACCGTTCCCCGGCCAGAACATCACCACGGTCATTTACAAGATCATCAACGAGAACCCCGTACCGCCGCGGGAGTTGGATGGCACGATTCATCCAGGCCTCAGCTACGTGATTTGTAAAGCCCTGGCCAAGAGTCCCGAGGAGCGCTACCAGACTTGCCGCGAACTGGCGGAGGACTTGAAGAATTACCGGCAGTTGGGGGACAAGCAGCGCCGGCTTCCTCGGCCACCGTGATCCTGAATGCCCCTCCCGTGCCGAGCGCAGTCGTGGAGCAACGCCCGCCGGAGCCGACTCTGCGGCGCCCAGCGCCGCCCGTTGTCCCGCTTGGACGAACGCAGGTCGAGTCTGCTCAACCCGCACCGCCCGCCCCGGCGCCTACACAGGTCGTAACGGCGGCGCCGACCTACCAAAAACCGCATAGTTCACCGCTAGTCTGGGTCCTCTTAACGTTGCTGGGCGTTGCCATTCTGGGAATTGTTGGGGGGTATTACTATCTCCAGAAGACGAAAAATAACCAGCCGGGAGCAAACGTCCCGAGCGGGCAGACGACGAGCGCCACCTCGAACCTGCCTTCGACCCCGTCCGGGGCGCCGAGCACGCTTTCGGCGGAGAAGCCTGCTGCGCCCAGAGGAAAGACGAAGGCCAACGAAGCAGCCGCGGTAAACCTTCCTCCCGTGAGCGGGGGCACTAAGGCCGGCGCCAATTCAGTCAACGCGGCTTCTGGGGGCGAATCCGCCGCAAGCTCCCGCCCCAGCACCAAGGGCGAAGCGCCTCCTCTTACCACGGCTGTCAGGCAGTCTCCTGCCGCTTCCTTTCCCGCCGCGGGCGGCACAGCGGCTTCCGCCACTCCCTCCGGTGGTGGTGGGCCCGCTGCAGTTCCCGCCCCTCCCTCCGGTGGCGGTGGGCCCGCTGCGGCTCCCAAGCCGGGCCAATTGATGGTCAATTCGAATGTCCCGGGGGCTAAGTTCACGATCGACGGCGCCAGCGATCCAGCGTGGGTCACCCCTTCGACAGTCAGCCAGCCCCCCGGCAGCCACCGTGTCGTTATCTCAAAGGACGGCTACGGCGAGTACGAGCAGACGGTGGACTTGGAAACCGGGAGAACCTCTACCATCAACGCACAGCTCTCGCAAGCGGTCGGGGAGGTCGTGGTCAATACGACGCCGGCCGGCTTGGAGGTATTCATTGACGGCAAGTCCCTGGGTCCCAGCCCGGCACACGCTGTCCTCCCAGTGGGAAAGCACAAGTACACGGTCAAGCGTCCGGGTTGGGACCCCTACGAAGGCACCGTGGATGTGCACAATGGGGCCGCCATGAGTGTAAGAGTCAACATGGGCCAGTAGGAAACAACCCGCCTGGGGACCAGACTTAGAGCCTACGTTCCGCCTGGTCCACACGGAACAGTTCGAAATGCCCACATGTCTCGATTTGTCATAACCGACCCCTCCAACCGGACTCAGATCTTCGAAATCAGCGGGTCTGCGGTGAGCATCGGACGCGCCGACTCCAACGATCTGACGCTCCAGCACCCGAGTGTGTCCCGCAGCCATGCCCGCGTGACCGCCTTGCCGGGCGAGACCGTCCTGCTCATCGACTTGGGTAGCATGAACGGCACGTTCGTAAACGGGCAGCCGATCCAGGAGCAGCGCCTGGCGGACCAGGACCGGATCAATATCGGGGTTTTCGAGCTCAAGTTTGACGCGGCCACGCGACTTCCCTTCTACGTCGAGGCAGGCCATGACGCGGGCAGGGACATCACGGGGCTGATCGGCCGCGACGCCCTGAGCGCCGGCCTGCACCAGGACATCGAAGCCGTCGCGCCGTCCGAAACCTCAGTTCAGGAGCGGCTGGCAACACTGGAGAGGGAAAACAAGCTGCTGAAGCTTCTGTTGGCCGTAGGCAAGACCCTGTCCTCTACCCTGACTCCTCAAGAGGTGATGCAGCAGGTGATGGAGTTGGTGTTCCAGATGGAGAATGTGGAGCGCGGTTTCGTCATGCTCCACGACGAAAGGAAAGGTTTCCTTCCGGCCATCGTGCTTTATAAGGACGAGAATCAGAGGGCCGATCCTTACGGTCCGGTCCTTTCGAAGACCGTCATCGACCGGGTGATGACGGAAAGAGTGCCGGTGTTGATACGCGACGTTTCCCGGGACCAGCGATTCTCGACCAGCGAGAGCCTTCGGATCTCCGGCATTCGCTCGGCGATGTGCGCTCCGCTCATCTATAGGGACAAGGTGTTTGGCCTCTTCTACGTCGATTGTCTGAGCAAACCCTACGCCTTCTCAAAAGAGGAGCTGGACATTTTCTCCGTGGTCGCAGCAGAAGCCGCGATCAGCTATGACCGCGCCCATTCCCACGCCGAACTCTCGCGCCGCGCCATCGAGCGCCAGGCCCTCGAACGTTTCATGAGCTCCGTCGTCGTGGAAAAGATTTTGGCCAGCCCGGATGAGATCCGTCTGGGTGGCGAGAATCAGATGGCCACAATTCTATTCGCGGATATCCGTGGCTTTACTCGGCTGTCTGAGCAACTGGCGCCGCAGAAGGTCGTCGAGTTGCTGAACGAGTATTTCAGCGAAATGACTGATCTGATCTTCGAGAACGGAGGGACGCTCGATAAGTACCTGGGAGATGGGATCATGGCGTTGTTCGGAGCTCCCTGGCCCAAGGCGGACGATGCCCAGCGTGCCGTGAGGACGGCCAGCGCCATGCAACGCGCTCTGGTGGCACTCAACCATCAGTGGCGGGCGCGCGGCCAAGAACCCCTCCAGATGGGGGTCGGGATCAATACCGGCCAGGTGACCGCCGGGAATATCGGGTCCTCAAAACGCATGGACTACACCGTAATCGGTGACCCCGTGAACCTGGCCTCCCGGCTGTGCGCGCACGCCAGCGGAGGCCAGGTTCTGATTTCTGAATCTACCTTCCGCGAAATCGGCTCCCCCGCACTGCGCCTGGAAAGCATTAAGGTCAAAGGCAAGGCCGCCCCAGTGGAGGTTTACGAAATCCTCTGGAAAGACTCGACGCCGGAGAGGATGGTTACAGCCGGTTGAAACCGGTGGCCGGCCGTAGTAGGCCCCTCGAAGCTTCGAGTCAGGGCCCGTTTCCAGTTGACCTGTGGGACTTCTTAGGAAAAGATAAACGTAGAAGGGGCGATTAACACCTGGAGGCTCGACCGCGAAACATCCGCACGAAGAGTTTCGCAGCAATACCCATCGGGTGTGGCTGGAAATCAGCGATTTCCAGCCCTGGTATTCCTGAGCACTTATATGCCTGGCGAACCAAACTTCGAAGGAACCGTGCGCTATATACCCTGCGCGAACTGCGGCAGCGCTAACCTCGCAAACGTGGCAAGCTGCGCACGTTGCGGAAAGACGCTGGGCTCGCCGGCCGCTCCTCTGCCGCGAGCGAACACTCCGCAGGCGGCGCAAATGGAGTGCCAGACATGTCACAAGACGTTTCCGGCCGGCGCCAAGTTCTGCGGTTTCTGTGGCAAGCCGCTTTCGCCGGTGCCAACTGCCATTGCCCCACAACCGCTGCCGTGGGTAGTGGCGCCCCAACCCGTGGCTCCGCCGGTGCCCCCAAGGGCCGCATCGCCGGCTTCCGCCCCGGGTGTCTCCCAGTTCTTTCCTGCTGCGGATGGAGCCGCCTGGGAGCCGCCTCTTGTTTCCCCGGCGGCGGCAGCTTTTCCGCCCGACCCGCCTGTGCCGCGGCCCCAACCGCAGGCTTTCAGGCCGCCTGTCGCAGGACCGACACCGCCGGCTCCACCCCCTCCGGCTGCAAATCTGGATTTCACGATGCCGGGTTCTTTGCAAGCAGGAACCTTGGTATTCGACGGATTCCGCATCTCCGCCATTGAGGTGCATATCAGCGAGAAGAAGACCGACGGCACCTGGGGACATCCTCTTAAAATCGTGGGAGGAGTTTCTATCGGGCGCGCTGATTGCGACATCAATTTCCCAGACGATGCCAGGCTTTCAGAACGCCACGCTCTATTGTCCAATCGCGACGGGAAACTTTACTTAGCGGATTTCGGCAGCGCGGGCGGAACTTTCGTCAAGCAACGGCAAGACACTGAACTCCTTCCCGGAGACGTGTTTCTCTTGGGACAAGATCTCTTTCGATTCACCACGCAAAACCTGGATGAGGTGGAAAAACAGGGTTCCGGGCAGAGCACGATGGCGTGGTCTGCGCCGCCCAAGCTGCATCCAGGCCCAGTCTCCGCCAGGCTCGAACACATCCTGGTAACCGGCGAGGTGATTGGAGAATTTCGATTGGAAAACCCTGAGACCACTCTGGGGAGGACGAACGCCCATCTGGTGTTTAAGGACGATCATTACATGTCCGGGACCCACGCCCGCATTGTGGCACAGCCGGGACGCTTCATCCTCCAAGACCTGAGGAGCCGCAACGGCGTCTTCCGTCAGGTCCGCCAGGAGATCGAATTGGAGGCTGGAGATGAGTTCTTCCTGGGAGAGCACATCTTTCGGGTGGAAATTAAACAGCTTGACTGAAGACAGCCGGCAACCGCTTGTTTACAACCTCGCGAGCGCCTTATGGGCGCCCGGCGAAATCCTCCTGCCTGAATTCCCTAACCTCGACGGGTGCGTCGGCGGCCGCAGGAGGAAGTCCGGCGCCGCTGAACTCCGCCATGACTACCGTAATGTTATCGTTTCCGCCGTTGGCGTTGGCTTGATCGATTAAAGACTGGCACTTGTTGGCCAGCGGTTCATTGCCCATCATCACCCGAAGAATTTCGCTGCCGGGAACCATGTTGTACAGGCCATCGCTGCAAAGCAGGATGCTATCGCCCTGGCGGACCATGCGTACACGTGACCTTTACGTTTACGTTCTCGCTGCTCCCCACCGCCTGGGTCAGAATGCTCTTGCGGTTATCCATTTCCGGGTCGTTGGGCACTTCAACACCGATTTCCTTGAGATAATTCAAGAAGGTTTGATCGCGAGTCAACTGGGTCAGCTCATTGCCGCGATTGAGGTATGCCCTGGAATCTCCCACTTGCGCCACAAATAGATAAGGTCCGAAGATGGCAGCGGCTGTGGCCGTGGTTCCCATCCCACGGTGAGCGGGATTGTCCTGCGCGCGCTGGTGGATGATCTGGTTGGCGTATTCGATCGATTCCCGCAGCAAGAGCACGAAGTTCACGTCGCTGACCTGTTCCAGAGACTTGAGGTTCTCGTGCAGTCGCTTGGGGACGGTGAAGGTGCAAATGTGGCTGGCTACTTCTCCACTCGCCTCCCCACCCATGCCGTCAGCTACCATAAACAGTGAGCCAAAACTCCCCAGCGTAAGGGCGGGAAGGGGAGGCGTCCGGCTCACTTCGCCGGTGGTCAGGTTGCAGACCACGAAGTTGTCCTCGTTGTTCTTTCGGATGCGACCCATATCCGACGCACCGCACACCTTAACCTTGATTGCGTTTTGCATCACCCCTGTCGCTTCGTCCAAAGTGCCCACTCTCCCTCTGTCAGGTTGCGACAATCTCACCGGCCAAAAATGTCCTGGTAACGCCCTTTTTCCGGATTTGTCCTGTCTTCCTTCTTACCACACTTTGTAGGGAACAGGGAATAGGAAACAAGAAGTGACGAGGTGACCAGCGACCCGTAGGACGGGAGGAAACTGAGGCGTACTACCCTATTCGCTCACTCCTACGCTTAGCTATCTCTGCCCTGTGCTCTATTCCCTGTGCCCTGTTCCCTGTGGTCCAGCCAAGCCGGCCCGCAGGCCGTCAACGATCTCCGCCGCGATACTCCTGGCGCGCTCCAAATTCGTGGGCGGCAGCGAAATCGCCGCGACCTTGGCGTGGCCGCCGCCCCCATACCGCTCGCAGATGCTGGCCAGATTGGCGGTCTTGGGCGTTGCGTTCCACGGGTTGCTCCCCACGCCAATCTTGATGCGCGCCTGAGAGCGGCTCAGCGCCACGCTGTACACCGCCCCCGGAAACAAATAGTACGGAATGAACTTATTGAAACCCTCAGAATTCTGGTCTGCCAGGTCGAAGAATAACACTCCATTCTTCAGCTCTCCTCGAGAGCGGATGATTTCAATCGTCTTGAGATGGACGGCATATAGCCGTTCAAAGGTTTGGCGCACCTCAGGGAGATCCATGATCTCTTTGAACGACTGGGAAATCAGCCGGGGAATCAGCTGCACCGAAAACTGCGGGTCGCGTTGTTCCTTCAATGACCAGGGTGAGCTGAGTGGGCGGATCACGCATCTCCACCGCGGTTCGCGTATCGGGATACTGTGCGCCATCGATCAGATCAGCCCAATAAACCAACTGGTCCAGCTCGGGTGCTGCAAAGCCGAATTTCTCCCGGCAGGTGTCGACAATGAACTTCGTGCAAGAGCGATAGTCGGGGCCGTAGAATTTCTTCCCGCTCAGGTCATGGCGGAAATGCTCCGCATCGGCTTCGGTAAGAAAAGCGCTCTGGTGATGGTCGAACCACCAGGTCAGCCGGTCGGAACTGGAATACTTGAAATCCACGATGACGTTTTCCTGGTCGTCAAACAGGCCTGCGTCGAACAGTTGGCCGGCCCGGTGCACTAACCCGTGATAGCGGAACTCCGCCTTCGGGTCGATGCACTGACGATAAAACCGCGTGAAAAGGGCCGCTGAGCCCACCCCGTCAAAACAGCGATCGTGAAAGCAGACAAGAACACCCATAGCACGGCACCATGGTTTGTGCCCGCTCAAAGTGAAGGGCAGGCCCAAAGCAAAACCGTGAAACTTGCTAAATTGCATTTAGCGCGAGAAATTGTCAAGTGAAAAGGGGAGGGGGTGTCCCCTGTTCGATGGCTAGCCGGCCAATTCCGGTGCTGCGGATCGCTGAAGAAACCTTACCCGTCGAGCCAGGACACTAGCGATTTTGCAGGGTCAGCGACTTTCTGTTACAGCCGGTCCTGAATTCTCAGATGATACAGCGAGGCAGGAGCCACATCCCCGCCGTGTCCAACACCACCGGCCAAGCCTCGAGCCGTCAACCTCTCGACCGAAGTGCTGGAAGGGTGTAGTCGCTCAATGAACTTGCTTGGCCGCCAGGTCGCCAATGAAGGGAATCTTGTACTCTTCGCGGTTGTAGGCCTTGTACATCAGGAAGATCCAGTAAGCCAGGATCGCCAGGGTGATCAGAAGTCCGGCCAAGCCCATCAGCACGGCCAGGAACCCGAGCGATACCAATCCCAGGATGCTCGCCACGATGCTGTAGGCGATCCAGAAGACTATCCACGCCACATTGAAGAATATCGACTGAAAGGCATGGAAGCGCACGAACTTATCATTTTTGTAGGGTTCAATCACCAGAAAGATAATTCCGGTGATAAAACCCAGGACGTAAGTAAGCAGCCCCGCAACGTTGGAGGACATTGCGGTACTGCCTGTAGCCGCCGCTACCGCCCCGCCGGCGGCGGGCGCTGCCGGCCCTCCCGCGGCTGAACCCGTTGCGGAACCGCACGCCGCACAGAAACTCATCCCTTCCCCCAACTGCGCCCCGCATTTTGTGCAAAACGCCATTGTTCAGTTCCCCCTTGTGAAATGGTACGAGCCCAACCCGCCAGGACTCGTCCGATCTGCGTTCACGCGCCTCGGTCGATCAAATTCAAGGATTAAACCCTCTACCCAAGGGTGCACCATTACTAACACAGACTGTTTGCCGATGCAACCGGTTTTATCAACATTCTTGTCAATAGTTGTCTCTTGCCACATCTCGCAACTCCTCGCACAGGCGGGCTTTCGGGAGGCGCCGGTCGGCGGCATGGTGGCGCCGCCAGGAAACGCGATTCGTTCTCGCCTTGAAAAGGCACTACCGGCTGCAACCTTGTGATTAGTGGAAGGTGTACGAGTTCGGGGGACTTCAGACGCTTGATCTTGGAGGAGCGTTCAGACCCGTTGAGCGCGACGGCGGAGAGCTTCGTGCAGTCGCGAGCGAACATCCTCCGGGAGCGGGAAGAGCTTGCCGTCGCAATAAAGGTCGATGGTTTTTCGAGTGGTGTCAAATACTGCGTGACAGTGGTGGCACTTGCCAAGGTGAGCTTGGATGAGTCATCTTCAGTTCCTCATCAAGCTCACCATCCAAATAGTTCGAGAGTTCATTGACCGCGTTCCTGCATTTCACGAAAGTCATCCTCGCTTTAGAACTTTGCTTAATTCTTCCCGCAATCTCAGGCGGCCCCGGAAAAGCCGCGCCTTCACCGCGCCGATGCTCAAGTTCAGCAGCTGCGCCGTTTCCTCGGTGGAGAGACCCTCCACATCGCGCAGGTAGAAAACAGTGCGGAAACCCGGAGGAAGGGCCTGAATGGCGTTGCGCAGGATTTGTTCCATCTCTTCTCGCGCCAGTGTTTGCTCAGGATTGGGTTTCCAATCTGCGTAATCACGAACCAGAACCTCGCCGTCCTGGTCCTCGGTCTCTTCAAACGGAACTTCCTTGCTGGACCGGCGCTTCCGCAATTTCATCAACGCTTCATTAACGGCGATGCGCACAATCCACGTGTAGAAGCGCGAATCCTCCCGGAAGTCGGAGAGGTGCTCAAAAGCCTTGAGGAAGGTGTCCTGAAGGACGTCTTCCGCATCTTCCGGACTGCCGGTGATATTCATCCCGAGCCGGTAGATTTTTTTCTCGTAGCGGTTGACGAGCTCTTCGAAGGCGGCATAGTTGCCCGCCTTCGCCTCACTCACAAGGACAGACTCGTCCCCGGCCAATGTGGCTGCCCGAGGTTCACTCATGGGTGCGTCCTGCCCCAACCCGGCCTGCGCTCGTGTGTGAGACTTGCACCGGCCGCCTACGTCGCGCGCCAACTCTGCGCCACCGAGGCAAAAACAAGGCCGACGCCCAAATCGACTGTCCCAACACTATGGATGCACAGGGCCTGTTATAAGATACAACCTGGAATCAGGTTTCGCAAGCGTCAGACGCCGATAATCCCGGTCAGCTCCCTCACCGCTGCGGCAGATTTTTCGAGCGCTGCTTGTTCTTCCGGCGTGAGCTTGATTTCAACGATCTGCTCGATGCCTTGCGCCCCGAGTTTGACTGGCACTCCCACGAACACATCATGGATGCCGTACTCGCCTTGGAGGTAGGCGGCGCAGGGCAGGATTCTTTTGCGATCCTTGAAGATGGCGTCAATCATCTCGACCACGGCGGCGGCAGGCGCGTAATACGCGCTGCCGCTTTTGAGCAGATTCACAATTTCTGCCCCGCCGTTGCGCGTGCGCTTCACGATCGCTTCGAGCTGATCCTGCGGCATCAAGTCTCCCACCGGAATCCCAGCCACAGTCGTATATCGCGGCACAGGCACCATGGTGTCTCCGTGGCCGCCCAGAACGAAGCCCTGGACGTCCCGCACCGAGACGCTCAAGGCCTCCGCGATGAACGTGCGGTAGCGGGCCGTATCCAGAACGCCCGCCATCCCCAGCACGCCGTTGCTTAGGAAGACCGCTCACCTTGAACGCCGTCTGCACCATCGCATCCAGCGGGTTGGTCACCACAATCAGGATTGCCTCAGGCGAGTGTTTCACCGCCTGCACGATGGCGCCCTGGACCACCTCGTAGTTGGCTCTCAGCAGGTCGTCGCGGCTCATGCCGGGCTTGCGGGGAAAACCCGCCGTCATCACCACCAGATCCGAATCCGCCGTGTCCGCGTAATCGTTCGTTCCCGTGATTTTGATGTCGTAATCCTCGATGGGCCCCGATTCAAGCATATCCAATGCCTTGCCTTGCGGGATGCCTTCCAGGATATCAATCAGGACGACATCTGCCATTTGCTTGAACGCCATCCGCATAGCTACCGATGCGCCGACGTTGCCTGAACCAATCACAGTCACTTTTTTGCGTGTCATGAGCCCCCCCCCGAGAGACATTTCAGATTTTGGATTTTAGATTGCAGCCCTCAGTCGCCTCTTCCACCTGTCATTCTCCGCCGTTCCGACTCCCATCCGGCCTCGCTGCAGGCGTGTGAAGGCAAACGGCCCGCGACTCTATCCCGCAACTAGAGCTGATTTGCCCGCTCCCATGAAGCAATCAGCAAGCAACAGTAGGCAAGGCGAAGCAAGCTACCCTGATCCAAAATCGAAAATCCGAAATCTAAAATCGCTACAGGTTCTCAATAATGGCGCTCGCAAATGCACTGGTGCTCAGCTTTTGCACTCCCGTGATGCCGTCCATGGTCATCATCCGCTCGAGGTCGTAGGTGACGCGATGCTGAGCAACGGTCGCGACCAAGGCGTCTTCAATCAGCTTGCCGACTTCGGGCCAGCCGATGAATTCGAACATCAACGCCCCGGAGCGGATGACGGCGCCGGGATTGATCACGTCTTTATCCGCGTACTTTGGCGCAGTGCCATGAGTGGCCTCAAAGACTCCGAAGCCATCGCCAATATTGGCGCCGGGCGCCAGGCCCAAACCGCCGATCTGGGCGGCGCAGGCGTCGGACAGGTAATCGCCGTTCAGGTTGGGCGTACATACTAACTGGTACTCATCCGCGCGCGTCAAAATCTGCTGGAGCATCGAGTCGGCAATGCGGTCATTCACCAGCGTCTTGTTCTTCCACTGACCCTGTCCGTGAGTCGTGTAGATGGACTCCAAGCAGTCGTTCACTTCCTTAAGAACGTTCTTCTTGAAACTCTCGGTGGCCATTTCAAGCCCGGGCTCAAGCAAGGCTGCTAGTTCTTCCACCGAGGCGCCCGGGTTCTTGTCCTTGCCCTCTAGCACCCAACTTTCCCGCTCCGTGACGATGTGCTGGCGAAACTCCTGCTTGGCCAGTTCGTAGCCCCAGTCGCGGAACGCGCCTTCCGTGAACTTCATGATGTTGCCTTTATGAACCAGGGTCACGGTCTTCAAACCGTGTTCGACGGCGTAGCGGAGGCCGCGCCGCACCAACCGCTGAGTGCCTGTAATCGAAATGGGCTTAATACCCACCCCGGAATCAAGCCGGATCTGCTTCTTTGCCCCACTGTTGGTCAATAGGCTGTTCAGAAACTCGATCACAAATCGAGCCTGCTCTGATCCCTCGCTCCACTCGATCCCCGCGTAAACGTCTTCCGTGTTTTCGCGGAAAATGATGATGTTCATGCGTTCGGGATACCTCACTGGAGACGGTACGCCCGGGATGTATTTCACCGGCCGCCAGCAGGCGTAGAGATTCAAAAGCTGCCGCAAGGCCACATTCAAGCTGCGGATACCGCCGCCCACGGGCGTCGTGAGCGGGCCTTTGATGGCTATGCGAAAACTCTTGATCGCCTCAAGAGTGCCCTCAGGCAGCCATTCGCCGAACCTCTTGAACGCCTTTTCACCCGCAAACACCTCATACCAGACAACCCGGCGCTTGCCCCCAAAGGCTTTCTCCACAGCCGCGTCAAAGACCCGGCGCGATGCCTTCCAGATGTCGCGGCCGGTGCCGTCGCCTTCGATGTAGGGAATAGTCGGGTTGTCGGGAACTACGAACTTGTCGTTGACAAAGTCAATCCGCGCCCCTTCCGGTGGGACGGGAACGCCGTTAAATGAACTCATTGGGTGTGTGGCCCTCCACCAACATTATAAGTAGTAAATTGTGAATAGTGAATTGTGAAATGGCAGATTCTCGCGGCGGACCTTCCCCCTCACCCGGCGCTCCGCGCCACCCTCTCCCCCAAGGGGGCGAGGGCTCGAGTGCCGAACGTTGACCCTCTCCCTCTTGGGGGAGAGGGTGCCCGAGGTACGAGGGCGGGTGAGGGGAACTGAGCGGCACCAAACTCGCCGAGTCTCCGTAGAATTTCCAAATCACTTTTCACTTTTCAGCATTTTGCGCAGAACCGCCGGTAGAATTCCGCCATTTCTAAAGTAGTTAACCTCGACAGCGGAGTCCAGTCGGGCGATCGCCTGGAAGCTGCGCCGCGCCCCATCCGGGTCGACGGCGGTAACCGTGACTTGCGAGCGGGGACGGATGCCGTCGCTGAGTCCGCCGATGTCGAACACTTCCCGCCCGGTTAGAGCCAGCGAAGCCGCGTTCTTGACCCTCGCTGAACTGAAGCGGCAGCACTCCCATGCCCACCAGGTTGCTGCGATGGATGCGCTCGAAGCTTTCCGCCAGTACTGCCTTGATGCCCAGCAGCAGAGCCCCCTTGGCCGCCCAGTCGCGGGAAGAGCCGGACCCATATTCCTTTCCGGCAATGATCAGCAGCGGCACTCCTTCCTGCTTGTAGCGCATGGCGGCATCGTAAATCGACATGCGCTCTCCGTCCGGGAAATGAACCGTTACGCCGCCCTCGACTTCTGGTACAAGCTGGTTCTTCAGCCGGATGTTGGCAAAGGTGCCGCGCACCATCACTCGGTCATTGCCGCGGCGCGAGCCATAGGAGTTGAAGTCCTTCTTGGCCACGCCGCGCTCGATCAAGATAGCGTCCCGCTGGACTCTCTTCCGCAATGCTGCCGGCAGGCGAGATGTGGTCAGTGGTAATGGAATCGCCGAGCAAAGCGAGAACGCGCGCGCCGTGAATCTCGGAAATCGGTTCGAGTTCCGGGCTGAGCCCGGTGAAAAAGGGGGGCTCCTGAATGTAGGTGGAATCGGGCCGCCATTCATAAAGCGCGCCGCCCGCCACCGGAATGGCGTTCCAGGTGGGGTTGCCATCCCAGACGTTGGCATAAGATTCGCGAAACATCTCGGGGCGAATGGCCCGGTCCATCGCCTGCCCGACTTCCGCCTGCGAGGGCCAGATATCGCGCAGGTAGACCGGCTTGCCGCTGCGGTCCTTTCCCAGCGGTTCGCTTTCGAAGTCGATATCCACGGTGCCCGCCAGCGCATAAGCGACCACCAGGGGCGGAGAAGCCAGGTAGTTGGCCCGCACTTGCGGGTGGACTCTTCCTTCGAAGTTGCGGTTCCCGGAAAGGACTGCCGCCGCCACCAGTTGGTTCTCGGTGACCGCCTTGGCCACTTCGGGAAGCAGCGGGCCGCTGTTCCCAATGCAGGTGGTGCAACCGTAGCCAACCAGATCGAAATGCAGCGCCGCCAGCGGCTCAATCAGTCCCGCTGCCTTCAAGTACTCGGTCACCACCTTGGAGCCCGGCGCCAGGCTGGTTTTCACGTAAAGCGGGACTCGCAACCCGCGATCCGCAGCCTTCTTCGCCAGCAACCCTGCGCCCAGCATGACGGAAGGATTCGAGGTGTTGGTGCAGGAGGTGATGGCGGCGATCAGCACCGACCCATGCTTGAGAGTGGCTTGGTCCCCGTTGAATCCCACCGTAGCGACCTGCTCGTCTGGCTTGCGGCGAGAGGCCGAAGCCGCGCTCTTTCACCGGCGCGGCCAGCGCCTTGCGGAAGGCGCTCTTCATGGCCGAAAGCGGCACGCGGTCCTGCGGGCGCTTGGGCCCCGCAAGACTCGGCGTCACAGCTTCGAGATCGAGTTCAAGCGTTTCGCTGTACTCAGGGTCGGGGATTTCGATCGGTCCGGAAGATTCCCTGCTCTTTGCATGTAGCGCTCGACCCGCTGCGACTTCTTCTTCGCTGCGGCCCGTCTGCCGCAGGTAACGCAGCGTCTCCTCATCCACAGGGAAGAATCCCATCGTGGCCCCGTACTCGGGCGCCATGTTGGCCACTGTGGCGCGGTCGGCGAGCGTCATCTGGGAGAGGCCGTCGCCATAGAACTCGACGAACTTGTCCACCACGCCTTTCTTCCGCAGCATCTCGGTGACGGTAAGCACAAGGTCGGTGGCCGTGACGCCCTCGCGCAGCCTGCCTTTCATCTTGAAGCCGACCACCTTCGGAGTAAGGAAGTAGTAAGGCTGGCCCAGCATCGCCGCCTCGGCCTCGATGCCGCCCACTCCCCAACCCAGCACCCCCAGCCCGTTAATCATGGTGGTGTGGGAGTCCGTGCCCACCAGGGTGTCGGGAAGCCAGACCACGTCGCGCCCATACTGGCGTTCGAGAACTACCTTCGCCAGAAACTCCAGGTTCACCTGATGCACGATTCCGGTGGCGGGAGGAACAACCCGGAAGTTATCAAAAGCTTTCTGCCCCCAGCGCAGGAATTCGTAGCGCTCGCGATTGCGGTGAAATTCGATGTCCGCGTTGCGCTCCAGAGCCTGAGGGTTGCCGAAAAAGTCCACTTGCACGGAGTGGTCGATCACCAGGTCGACCGGCACCGGAAGGGTTGATCTTGGCCGGGTCTCCGCCCAAGCGCTGCATGGCCGAGCGCAGTCGCGGCCAGGTCCACAATCGCAGGCACGCCCGTGAAATCCTGGAGGATGACGCGCGCCGGCTTGAAAGGCACTTCGCGCGCTGCCGGGACTCTTGGCATTCCATCCGGCAAGCGTGGCAACGTCCTGCTCGGTAATCAGCGCTCCATCACAGTTGCGCAGGACCGATTCGAGCAATACCTTGATCGAAAACGGCAACCGCGAAATGCCGCCCAGTCCGCGCTTTTCCAGACTTTCCAGACGATAAATAACCGCGCTGGAGCCGCCCGTGTTGAGCACGGCTCGCGCCCCGAACGGGTCATGCATACTCTTCTCTGTCACGGTTCATCCTCCAAGGCCCTGCTTCTATCATAAACCCTGCCAGTTACCCGGTGAGAAAAAAGTGGCGCGGACCTTCAGAGACCCGTTATAGTTCTAACCGGAGCCCAGGGGGTGTGCTCTGTCGCTCTTCGAAGCTGTGTCACCCAGCCAGATGTGGATTTCGGCCCTACATTCTGGTTTCTAATTTCTAGTTTCTGCTTTTAGAAGGAGTTCCCATGCCCGACCTAAAACCCGGCAAGTATGCCATCTTCGAGACCGGCCTTGGAGAAATAACCTGCGAGTTATTCACGCAACATGCCCCGCTGACTGTGGAGAATTTTGTGGGACTGGCGACAGGAACGAAGGAGTTTACTGATCCGAAGACTCGCCAGCCTGCTCGGCGGCCCTTTTACGATGGGCTGATCTTCCACCGCGTCATTCCCGATTTCATGATTCAAGGTGGCTGTCCGCTCGGCACCGGCACGGGCGGACCCGGGTATCAATTCAAAGACGAATTCGCCAAGGGGGTAGGGTTTGACAAGGCAGGCAAGCTTGCCATGGCCAACGCCGGCCCCGGTACAAACGGCAGCCAGTTCTTCATCACCCTCGCGCCCACCAGTTGGCTGAACAACCGCCACACCATCTTCGGTCAGGTGGTGAGAGGCGAGGAGATCGTGGGAAAAATCGGCGCGGTGGCGCGCGAGCGGAACGATCGTCCTAAAACCCCCGTGGTGATCAATGCGGTGAAGATTGTGGATGTGACCTAGATACTCAACGGTAAATTTCGCGACGATGGCCGACGTGAAGGATTGTGACAGAACGTTTTTGGTCGTCGATTTCGTACACTACACGGTAGTCACCTACCCGGATGCGCCATCCTTCCCGCCCGGTAAGCTTGAGGCATCCTTGAGGACGCTGATCCTCAGCCAGGTCGCGTATTGAGTCGCGGACACGCTCGTAAGATGACGTAGGGAGGTGCGCTAATTCCTTCTGTGCACGGCGCAGGATGAGGAGAGTGTACGTCACTTGCGATCCATTTCAATCTCACCCACTGCCTGCTCAAACGGGATCGCGTGATCCCGCGAATCCTTCGCGGCATCGTACTCACGAATACACTCAAGTTCTTCCAACCGGTCGACTAGTGCTTGGTAGTCGGCTATATCTAGGACAACACTTATTCGGTTTCCCTGCTCGTCCACTACGAACCGTTCCTTGAGCTTCGCCATTACGATCTCACCTCTCGAACAGCTTAGCATGTTGTTCCCGCCAAGTCTGCATTCGCTCAGAAGGCCCCTGCGGCGCGAGTTTTGCTGCTACCGTCCAAGGGCGATCTTGCGCCCTCCGGCTTGGCTGGGGCACAATAGCATTTATGCTGGTAAGGCCGCGCGAGCCTTTCAACTTTGCCCGCACGCTGCGTTTCATCCTCAGCCCGCCCGAACTTTTAAATCAGCGGCGCTTTGATCCTTTGCTCGATTATTTCGAGGACGGAGAATACCGCCGTGTTGCGGACATTGGCGGGCAACTAGCGTTATACGGAGTGCGCGAGGAAACTGACTCCGGCAAGCCTGCACTGCGCGTCCGCGTACTGGCCGGGGCGGCGGATGAGACCGTAAGGCGTTCCGTTGTGACCCAGGTTGAGCGCCAGTTCTCTACCCAACTCGACCTTTCCCCCTTCTACGCAATGGGCAAAGCGGATCCTGTGCTGGATTGTCTTTGCGCACACTTTCGCGGCATGCGTATCCCCCAGGCGCCTACGGTCTTCGAGACTGTGATCTCCGCCATCCTCGAACAGCAGGTGAATCTCAGCTTTGCACACCAAGTGAAGAAGGCCTTGATTGACACCTATGGCGGAAGCGTGGAATTCGAGGGTCGCCGCTACAATGCCTTTCCCGAGCCCGCCGCGCTGGCAATCGTGACGCCCCGGGAATTACGCCTCCTGAAGATATCCGGCCCCAAGGCTCGCTACATGATCGACATATCGCGCGCCACCCTGGACGGAAGTCTTGACTTGGAAGGCATGCGTGGACTCGAGGCGGGGTTGGCTCATGCTCGCCTCATGGAGCAGAAAGGGGTGGGCCCTTGGACTGCCCACTACGTGGGCCTGCGAGCGCTCGGGCATCTTGATTGCCTGCCTGCCGCCGACGTGGGCTTGCGGAAGGTAGTCCGTGAGCTCTATGGTCTGCGCAAACAACCTTCTCCCGCTCGCGTCGAGCGACTGGCCGCGCGCTGGTCCGGATGGCGAAGTTACGCCACCTTTTACCTCTGGCTCACCTACTGGGAAGACAGGGAGTGGAAGGCCGGACTGCTGGATGCTATCCGAGGGCGCGGGAAAGGAAAAGAATGAAACCCTCTAACCTTACCCGGGCGTTTTTGGCTCAGGCCCGCCACCTGCTCGTACAAGTTTATCTGCCACGCATTGCAGCCTGTCTGCGCGAGCTTTCCGCGGAGCAAATCTGGTGGCGTCCCAATCCCGCCTCGAACAGCGTGGGCAACCTGGTTTTGCACCTGGAGGGAAACGTCAGGCAATGGCTCGTTTCGGGCTTGGGCGGCACGCCCGACCGCCGCGAGCGCGACTTGGAGTTTGCCGAAACGCGGTCCCATTTTGCCTCGTACTCTCATCTCTCGTCTGCGCCGGGCAGTCACCGATGCCGCCCGGGTGATGGATAAGCTGGACGACGAGGCTCTCGCCAAGACTTATTCTATCCAGGGTTTTCGCGTTACCGGGCTGCGCGCAGTCTTCCATGTCGCTGAGCATTTTTCCCATCACGCCGGGCAGATCATCCTCCTCACCAAATCCCTCGCAGGGAAAGACCTGAAGTTCACGCACTTGCCAATTAAGAAGGGAAAAAGAAGGAAACCTTCCGGCCTTCCTGCGCTCTGAGAGAACCGGGCAGCCCGACTCGCAATATTGGCGACGGCGCTGCTTTCTAAAGCCGGTGAACTTGTTTGGCGAGGATGACCATCGTACCCGCCGGCACAGGCACGCCGGCGATGGTCTGCGCTTGCCCCTCGTAGAATGGCAGGCCCTTGACCAAGAGCGTGGGAGTTCCGCCTCCCCCAGTCAGTGAAGACAAACCGCTGAGGTTGACGAAGTTGGTTTGGCTGTTGGTGAGAACGACGGCGGGCGTGTTCTGAAACATGACGCCGCACGGGGTGAACGTAAATGCTCCCGTCTTATCGTCATCGGCAACCTGGAGAAGCGCCGAGGAGTTCCCTTGAATGGATTGCAACTTGTCGTAAATCTTGTAAGCGGTGACGATTGTGGGCAGGGCCGGCGCACCGGAGCCACTCGATGCCGAGGGCACCGTAATTTGCCCGTGGACAATCACTTCCTGCCCCACGTTGATGTTGCTTGGACCAAAAGGTAGGCTGGCAAAATTGACCTGCCGGGACGAATACTGATAGATGGTCGAAGACGACACGTTAACAACCGGTATGGAATCGAGGGAAATGACGCTCGGGTCGTTGGGCTCGACATCGCGCGCCCATAAGTTGAAGCTGGTTACATTGCCGTGCGCATCGCGGGTCAGCGATGTGACCGGCCCAATAATGGCCAGGGTAGCAGGCTGCCTGCTCGCCAGTTCGGGAATGACTTCTGCGTATTCGTCTTCCACTGAGGTCGCCACGAAATTTCCGACGTCGTCAATGTAAGCATTCACTTCCATAAAACTATCAGTGTACAGTTCAGTGAGGTTGGAAAAGCCATAAAGCTGGGTCGACCCGTTGAGATAAATCGTGGCCACCGGCGGTGAACTGATGGAAGCAGAAAGCAGTTGCAGTGTGAAGCTGCCGTTATACTGAGTGAGCGGCACCGGAGGGGGAATCGTCACCGAGCGCACAAACCCTACCAAATCGTCGAGTTCGCCAAACCCCTGCCCCTGGCTTCCCATTGCCGTAATCGGGGTAAAAGTGATCTCGGGCGTCGCGCTGACCTGGGTCCTCAAGTTTGACGGATCCGTCGTGATTCTCTGAATCATGTGCAGCATATCAAAATCGATCTGAATAACGCTGGGGGCGTTCTTAGCCACCACCAAGGGCGGGTTAACCGGAACCTGGTAAAGCTTCAAAGGCTGCATGGTAAGTTCTGCGGTAGTGATCGGTAGATTCGGCGGGAGGATTGTCGGATCGAAGAAAACCAACGAGGGCTCGCTGAGCCAGATCTGAGCGAGGTTGTAGGTCCCGACGCCCGCCGTCCCCATGGAGAGCGGGGTCGTGAAATCTCTCAAACAGGTCAGGTTTACCCTGATTTCGGGCTCGGAAACGGAGGACGCGTTGATGGGAACGGTCGCAATGGAGGTTTCACCATTAGCAGATGGCCCGGTGAAAACGAGGTCGGTGATATTGAAAGGGAATGACACGGCGTCGCACGGCCCGGGCAGGTCCCCCACCAGGGTCGTCAGCGATCCTGTGGGAATCGTTGCCTTCGGCTTGGACGATCCACAAGAGGTCAGAAACGCCATGGCCAGAAGAGCCATCAGCGACATCGTGCCAGTCCATTTCACCATTCCGTCTCGACTTCCTCCCCCTCTGATGCGCCCGATGAGGCGCCTCGAGCACTTTGCGCAGCGATTAGACAATGAAGTTGAATCCAAATCCGAACTGGCGAGGCGTGCTAGGGCAATTCTCCAACGGACGGATCACTGTTCCCGGGCTGCCCTCTGTAGGCTGACTGTCGACCCTACAAATCGCCTTCTCCCCGATCTGTCCACGTTCAACTCTTCCCTAAGATGACAAACGCTTCCTCGGGGTTTTCCCGCCTAGGATGGCGTTTCCCTCTATCTTCCAAACTTGCGAACATACCGTGAATTAACTCGCTCTGGCAAGAGCTATTACCGGCCTGTTGCACTCAAGGCTGTATTATCGTGGATAGGAATCAAAAAACGCAAGGTCAGGCAGCAGGATGCCGCCGAAAGCCTCTACTCAGGCGGTGGACGGACCCCCTTTTTCCTTAGGAAGAGGAAGCCTCTCCGATCAGGGGTATAATCCCAAGGTCGTGCCAAGTCAGCCCGGAGCAAAAGTGGCGCCCTGTCCCCGGGCGTGCTCACATTGGGCGGGTCGAACTTGTGGCCGGGACAGCAGCGGTACCAACCGAGCGTAGGCCATGATATCAACTGATGGGAATGGAGATCGCCTCATGATTGCAGTCAGCAGAAGGAAGCTTATCAAACGGACGGCATTGGCCTGGCTCGGGTCATGGGTCGGAACCAGGAATGCCGTGCCTCAACCGGCGCCGTCCGCAGGCGGCAGCCTGGGCATCCAGGCGGCTGGCACTCAGTCCGCAAAGCGCGCCAAATCGAAGCGGGATCTCATGCAGGAAGTTCTGAAAATGGACTCCCAGCCGGATTACGTGCCGGCCGGTTTCTTCATGCACTTTGGGGTGCGTGGAGATGCCGCTGTGAAGGCGCATCTCGATTATTTCCGCGCCACCGGCATGGATTTCGTCAAAATCCAATTCGACGAACAGACCCTTCCACCCGCCCCTCAAGTCCAAACACCGCGAGACTGGGCCACGATACCTGTCCTTCCTGAAAAATGGTTCGAGCCCTCCCTTTATCTGTTAAAGAGCCTCATCCGGGAGGCCAAGTCCGAGGCCCTGATCATCCAGACCTTGTACTCCCCGTACCAGATGGCCAAGCAGGCGGTGCCGGTGAAACTGCTGCTCGAGCACGTCGAGCAGGATCCCGATTCCGTGTGCCGCGGAATGGAGAACATTACTCTCTCACTCGTTCATTTCGTCCAGGCCGCTTCCCGTGCCGGGGTGGATGGGTTCTATATGTGCACACAGGGCGGCGAGACCAACCATATTGCCGACCGGGGCCTGTTCAATCGGACGGTTAAGAACTACGACATGCTGCTGTACAAAGAGGTCTCGCAGTTGACCTCGTATAACATCATGCACATTTGCGACTTCGAAGGTTCCTACCAGGATTTCGTGCCGCGCTTCCATGACTATCCGGGGCAAGTCGTGAACGTCCCGCTTTCGGCGGACGGCAAGCCATTCTCACTGCGCCAGGCGGCTGAAACCTTCAAACGGCCGGTCATGGGTGGGCTCAATCGGCTTGGAATTGTGAGCACCGGCAGCCCGGAGGAAGTGAAGAAAGCTGCAGTGGAGGTGCTCAAGGACGCTCCGGCGAATGTGATTCTGGGCGCCGATTGTACGGTGAGCGCTAAGACTCCGATCGAGAATCTAAGGACCGCGATTCAGACAGCTCACCAGTATCGGACGTAGAGCAAGGTGGTTCGTGCAGGATCGTGGTCCGGACCGGCAGTACTACAGCGCGGCAAAGCCGCAACCAAATGCAGATTGCTTCACCAGCCGCGAAGAAACTGATCCTTAGTGGTACAGGAGAAGCGCATTCTCACCAAATTCAACTTGACTGACTACTAAAATCATGGACAGAAGAAACTTCAACAGAGTTCTCGCTTTAAGCGGCGCCGGCAGCGCCCTCAACATCAAACCGTGGCTCGCGCTACCGCCTGTTTCTGCGGAGGAGCCGGTGGCGCAAGCATCGAACGCCACTCACCCCCTTTCTCCCGTGCAGTTTGACACGATCTGCTATCGCGTCAACGGCAACCCAACGTTTCTGAACTCCGGCGAATTTCACTACTTCCGTGTTCCCAAGGCAGACTGGCGGCGGCGCATGGACCTCTTCCAGGCGGCGGGTGGAAACTGCCTGGCGACTTACATCCCGTGGTGTTTGCACGAGCCGGAGGAAGGCAAGTTCGTCTTCAGCAATGAGACCGGCGTGCTGGACTTCGAAGCTTTTCTTCGTGTTGCTCGGGAAGCCGGACTGTACGTCATCGCCCGCCCCGGCCCTTATCAATACAGCGAGTTGAAATACGACGGCCTGCCTGGCTGGCTCTGCGAGAACTATCCGGAATTACGCGCCAGGGATATCGAAGGTAAATCGTTCCGCACTTCCTCCATCTCCTACGTTCATCCGCTTTTCCTGGAGAAGGCGCACGCTTGGTTCGATCATGTGGCGCCCATCATTGCCGCGCACACCGTTTCGAGGGGCGGCCCCGTGGCCCTCACCCAACTCGATAACGAGATGACGGGCATCCACATTTGGTTCGGTTCGCTGGACTACAACCCGGTGTCCATGGGTTTCGGGAAGCCGGACGGGCGCTACCCGCGATTCCTTCGCCGGCGATATGACGAAGTGGGAGCACTTAACCGCGCCTACGCCACCACCTTTAAGTCTTTCGAGGAAGTGAAACCGATGGCGCCTGCCGGCAGCGCGGCGGCGGCACAGGTCCGCCGCGCAAAAGACTATTTCGACTTTTACCTGGCGACGGTAGCGGAATATGCAGGCACCCTCGCGGGATGGTTACGCGCGCATGGCGTGGATACGCCGCTGACACACAATTCCGGCGGTCCCACCATGAACACCAATTACCTGGAGTGCGTGGAGGCCCTGGGAAATAAGACCTTTCTGCTGGGTTCCGATCATTACTACAACCTTAATCAAAGTTGGGCGCAGAATAATCCCACCCCGCAGTATGCCGCCACCATTTTTGTTTCACTGGAAACTCTCCGGCTCATGGGCTACCCAGCGACCGTAATGGAAATGCCTTCCGGCAGTGCCTCGGATTGGCCGCCCGCCACCGCGGGGGATTGTAAGGCGTGCTACTGGACCAACCTGGCTTTGGGGATGAAAGGCAGTAACTATTACATCTTCACGGGCGGACCTAACCCGCCGGGCGTTGGAGCTACCACAGACATCTACGATTACGGCGCCCCAATCGGGGCGAAGAATGAGATGCGACCGTTGTATGAAGTGCAGAAGGAGTTGGGGAAATTCCTCGAACGAACTTCGTGGCTGAACGAGGCAGAGCGCGAGTTCGATTGCCGATTTGCGCTCGACTTCGAATATTCCCGGGCGGGACAGTATTGGAAAGACCGCGGCGAGTTTCTCGTAAGCAGTGCGGAAGCCTGGGATTTCCTGCGCACCGGGGTCCTGACCACCGCGCTCTGCGCGAGCCTCTCGCCCGTCTTTTGCGATCTCAGCAAGAACGATTGGACCGGGGACAGATCCACGCCGGTAGTGCTGGTCAGTTCGTCCAGCCTGGCGCGCGAGAAACAGGAGAGAGCGATTCGATTTCTCAAAGCGGGAGGGCGACTGTTGATCGCGCCTGTCCTGCCGGTCGTGGACGAGAATCTTCAGCCTTGCACGCTCTTGCGCGATTTTCTAGGCAGCCCCGTGATTGAACGCAACCCCGGTGACTTTGCCCGGATCACGATCCTAGACGTAGAGAATGTTCTCGATAATGGCGAGAACTACTTCACGCACGACTTGCCCGCGGGGGCGCACGCAATCGGAAAAGACGAAAGCACGCGCCGAATTCTGGCTTGGGAGTCAACGACTGAGGGCGGGGGCAGAGCTGTCTTCCTGGGATTCCGTTGGCTGCACGCCATGCGGGAGCACAGTCGCATGCTGGAGTCGCTTATGGCACGCTTAGGGCTCGAGCGGCGCGTCGAGTGCTCGAACCCCAACTTGTGGACCTCACTGCGGAGCGCCGGAGGCCGATCCGCGCTGTTCATCATGAACTTGTTTACTTCCCCGCAGGAGGCGGCGATCCGTTGTCGCCCTGTTGGACGAAGCGGCGTGCAAGACTTGGGCCAGCAGAAACTCGAGCCCATGAGTGTGAAGTGCCTGGAAATATAAGATCTGAACATGACAACGTCCGACGGACCGCGCCTCATCACGTCCCAGGCGCAATGCCGTCGATCACCGCTTGCCGCTTATTCTGAAACAGGGGAACCCGAAGGAGGTAACAACATGCTGAAGAAAGCCGAACAAGAAATCGTATGCGTCGCGCAGTTCACAGCTAAGGAAGGCAAGGAAGAAGAATTGCTCGAAGCGCTGCACGCGCTTATTTCTTCCACGCGCGGCGAGAAAGGCAATATCCGCTACGAACTGAACCAGGCCATCGATGCGCCGAGCACGATTACTTTCATTGAGAAATACGCCAGCCAGGAGGCCTTCGATTACCACTGCAATACGCCTTACATCAAAGAGTTCTTCGACATCGTTCCGCCCAAACTGGTGGAGACAGTCGTCGTAACTCTCTACAAAGAGGTGCTCCCATAGCGGGCGGCCCTGAATCTGAGGAGAACTTATGCAGAGACGAGTTCGCTTGAGCGGATGGACAACTCCATTCTTAATCATCGTCGCGATTATCGCACTGGGATGGCTGGCCGCTCCCGGCCTGCGCACACCACGTGCGTCTGAGCTGATGAAGATCGGGGAGCGGTCCGGAACGGGTGTGGGCAGCGGCGGGGCGGGCGGGGCGGCAGCGGTCCCAGGGTTGCCCAGGCTTCGAACTCGAGCCAGCAATCCCCATCTGATCGAGGATGAAAACGGAGTGCCGTTTTTCGTTGCCGGAGTCTGCCCGCAAAACATCCTTCATTGGAGCACCCCTGAACAAATGGACGCCTATTTCGCGGACCGGCAAAAACGGCTTTTCAATTTTGCCTGGGTGGTGATCAATGCCTTTGATCCGGAAAGAAAGCAAGCTTTGACGAATCCCACCGACGCCCGAGGGAATTCCATGCTGCTCAGCGGCGCGAGTTGGAACCCGCAAAATCTGAATCCCGCCTTCGTGGCGTCCGTTGACGCCATGGTCCAATCTGCGGCAAAGCACGGCATCTACCTGTTCCTTGATCCGATGAATTCCGGGTACGAACCCGGACCGGGGGGCTTCGATCCGTCCCAACATTCAACCGACGAAATGCGTCAATGGGGTGAATTCTGGGGCAGTCGTTACAAGAACTACTCCCATGTTAATTTTGCGTTGGGAAATGACAGGTTGGTTTCGCCGCAGGTCGACAGCCTCGTGAGCGGCCTTACGAAGTACATGCCGGATCGGCTGATAACCATCGACTGGATCGGCGGACCACCGGACTGGAGCAGCGACGCGACAGGACCTCGCAAGTTTTACGATGCCGGCCACCGCTGGGTGAATTTGAACGCGTGGTATGAATACCACGCACCGCAGTGGGCGACGTGGAAGCATTACAATATGCTCGACCCGGTGATGCCGACGTGCGTATTCGAAACCATGTACGAACACCTTGAGGCCGGGAATCCGAAGCATATTCTCACCCCACCCGAGACGCTGCGAGAAGAAGTCTGGGGAACGATACTGAACGGCGGTTCCGGGTTCGGCATCCTCGGCTCTCCCGACTGTTTCGAGGACCCAATGCGATGGATAGGGAAAACGCCGGGCGTCGAACAGGCCCAGTATTGCACGGCTTTCTTCCAAGGTCGTAAATGGTACGATCTGATACCGGACTGGCCGCATACGTTCCTCTCGAGCCAGCACGGAACCCCTGGGAAGGACGATTACACTTACGTCTCCGCCGCACTCACGAACGATGGCGCCCTGGGCATATGCTACTACCCCGGCGAAAGTGGCGACCGGTTTCAGCTCACCGTCAACATGGCGAAGATGGGAGCAGGGTCAGGGAGTTCCCGTGTACGCTGGTACGATCCCACAGACGGTACGTACAGGACCGTCGGCAGAATACCCAACACAGATTCTCACACCTTCACCACTCCCGGCGCGAATAGCAAGAAAGGCGCGGACTGGGTCCTGGTGCTCGAAAAACTGTGAGCATTTGCGGCCGGAAGTCGAACGGGACGCGCGGAGGATTTCACAGCCCAGGCACCGGCTCGCGTGTCTTGCTCACCCGATGGAAACACGCGTCATACCCAAAGGAGCGTTCGGCGATTCCATGAAAACCATTTCATTACTGCTTTCGGTTTTGTTCTTTATTGTTTCTGCGAATGCCCAGTCCGATACGGTGCTTGTGCGGACTGGCGCTGACGGCAAAAGCTGGACGATCGGGAACGCACTCGTGGAGCGGGAGGTGCGTTTTGAATCGCAGCGCGGTCTCGAAACCGTTAGCTGGCGGCACATCGTAACCGGCACCGATTTTATGATGCCCGCTGGGGCGCGTCGGTCTGGGGGCAGCGAGTTCTCCTTCGAGGCAAGCGGAGATTCTTTCGCCGGTTCCAACGGATCGGCGTGGCAGTTCGTGGACGCGGAAACCCAGGGCCTGGCGCCCTCGGGGAAACTTCTGATCATCAGGCTGAAGGCAAAGGAGAAGCCCATCGAGGTCTCAGTCTTTTTTGCGGTTTATGAAGGACATCCAGTTGTCCGGAAATGGATTGCCATCACCAACCGTGGCGAAAAGGACATTACGCTTTCACATTTAAGCTTCGAAGCAGTGAACATAGCTCCCGGGCCGGCGAGCGTGCTGCAAGCTTCGGCGTTCTACGGCAGCCAGCCGCGGGAGATCTTCTTCACGGGAAGGGTTGATGACACTGCCGTGCTCGAAAGGAATTCGAAAACCGGAGAAGGCTTCATTGCGATGAACGAAGCGCCCGGCTACCTGAAACGCACGGAACTCTCCGGCTGGGGGGAGGGCGTCGAGGTCATGTACGACACCGACCTTTTCCCCTTTGAGCGTAGCTTGCAGCCCGGCGAGACATTCACCAGCGCCAAGAGCTCGATAGCGTTTTTCGTGGATGGCCGGGGAACTGCCGACCCTCGATGGCTGATGCCGTCGTACACGTCTCAAATCTTAATGAAGAAGGGCGCAGATTATCAACCACCGTGGATTTACAACACCTGGGAGCCTTTCGAGCGTGGCATCACAAAGTCCATCACCATGGATCTCGTCGCCGCCGCCGGGCGGATGGGTCTGGACGTCTTCACGATCGACGACGGATGGCAAGCCGATTATGGTGACAACACTATCAATCGCAAGCTTTTTGAAAACGGGCTGGAGGAAATCCAGGCGGCGGTTGAAAAGCAAGAAATGCACTTGGGACTGTGGGTGCCGCTAGCCGCCGTGAGTCCAAACACGGAGGTTTATCGCCAACACCCGGAGTGGGCGTGCAAGGATATTCATGGGCATCCCAAGACGACGGGTACTATGGCCGGCGCACAGGTCGTGATGTGCCTCGCTACGCCCTACCGGGAAGTCGCCGCCAGGCGAATCAGCGACCTGATCGGCCGCTATGACCTGAAGTACGTCAAGGTGGACCTGACAACGGTGTTCAACGCCTACGGCGAGTCGCCCGGCTGTTACGCGCAAGGACACGACCACCGTACCTGGGCTGAATCTCTCGACCGCATCTACGAGGGCATTCAGTACGTAACCAGCCGAATCTACCATGATCACCCCGACGTCTTGCTGGACCTGACGTTCGAACTCTGGGGGCAGAAGCACATCATCGACTACGGCTTGCTTGGCGCCGGAGATTTGGACTGGCTCAGCAACGTGGACGACGGCGCGGCGGATGCGGCGGGCCCGCGACAGGCACGAACGTTGCTGTATCTACGGTCGCTCGCCATACCTGCTGAAACCATGCTGATCGGGAATCTGCATGCCGACGTGCACCCCATCGATGAACGCCTGGCAACAGCCATGGGTTCGGGCCCGCTTTTCCTCGGCGACCTGAGGAAGCTGACGCCCGCAGAGCAGGGCTGGTATGGCGAGAAGATTCGTTGGTTCAAAACACTGCGGAGGGATCTCCCGATCCAGGAGAGTTTCTTTCCTCTCGGCAACTGGGCTCAACCCGGAGCGGCATCGTGGGATGGCTTCGCGCGCCTCAGCCGCCAAGGCGAAGGAATGATCGCTCTCTTTAAGAACGAATCCGGCCTGGACCGGGTTGAAGTGAAGCTCCCGACCTTCCCGGATGGAACTTATCGCGTTCGCTCTGTGATGACCGGCAAATCGGTCGGCAACTTTACGGGCGAGCAGTTCCGGAATGGCATTCAAGCTCAGCTTCCGGCGGCATTCAGAGTCGAATTACTGGAAGTTCGAAAGTAGCGGCGGCTTTACGCCGCCACGTGGCGAGGTAAACTCGCCGCTACAAATTCAGACTGAGACACTACCGCGCTACGGCGTCACTCGCAGTATGCCTTGGAGAGTGATATCCGCCGACGACTTCCCCACCATAATCTCAAATTCGCCCGGCACCACACGCCAGTGCATGTCGATATCCAGCAACTGGAGATCTTCGGGAATAAGATTCAGGCTCACGGTTTTGGTCTCTCCCGGATTCAGGGCTACGCGCGCAAAGCCTCGAAGCTGCTTCACGGGAGTAGCCACCGGCGCGTACTTTTCATGAACGTAAAGCTGGACGGTCTCCACTCCTGGGCGCTCGCCGGTGTTTTTCACATCAACCGATACGCGCGCTTCGCCGCCCGGATGAATCTCCGCCGGCGCAATGCGCAGATTACTATACTCAAATTGGGTATAGCTCAGCCCGTAACCGAATGAATAGAGGGGAGTGGCGGGCATGTCTGCGTAACCCGGGCCAAGGGGGTAACCATCTTTCACAATCATGTAAGCCTTGGAAGGTTTGTAATTGTAGTAGACCGGCAACTGTCCCGAATGCCGGGGCACGGAGATGGGCAGGCGTCCTGACGGATTGTAATTTCCAAAGAGCACGTCGGCCACCGCCTCGCCGCCTCGCTCGCCGGACTCCCACGCTTCCACCAGGGCAGGCACGTGCTCCGAGGTCCACCGCGTCGAGAGTGGCCGGCCGTTGATCAGAACCACGACGGTGGGAGTCCCCGTTTCGAAAACCGCCTGAATCAACTCCTCCTGCGCTCCCGTGAGGTCCAGGCTGGCCACGTCGTGCCCCTCTCCGTCTGTGGGCCGGCCGCGCAGGTCGCGCCCGTTCGTCTCGTGCTGCCTCTCACCCACCACAACAATGGCGACGGCTGCGCCCTTGGCGGCCTTCACGGCTTCGGCAAACCCGCTTTTGTCCGGATCGGTAATATCGCAGCCCCGCACCATAGTGACTTTGGTTTGCGGCGAGACCGCTGCCTTGATCCCCTCGATCACGGTCGTCACGTGTTGCAAAATCCCCTTCGGTGAGTAGTCGCCGAGTTGGTTCATCACGTCATCGGCGTTGGGGCCAATCACGGCCACCGACTTCAGATCTTTCTTGAGGGGTAAAAGGTTTTTCTCATTCTTAAGCAGCACGATCCCTTCGCGTCCCGCGCGCAGAGCCAGTTCCTGGGCCGCCTGCGAATGAGCCACCCGGACGGCGTGGTCGGCATCCACATACGGATTCTCGAAGAGTCCCAGGCGGAACTTCAGTTCCAGAACTCTGCGCAGAGCGCGATCCACCAGCGCCATGGGGACTCGGCCCTCTTCCACACTCTCGACCAACGGCCCCATGTAGGCGGTTTCGTAAGTAATATTCAGGTCGACTCCGGCCACGAGGCCCAGCAGGCCGGCTTCCTTTTGGGTGGGAACGATATGCTCATATTGCATCGTCCGGAAGCCGTGGCCCTCGCTCTCCACCACTCCTTTGAATCCAATTTCCTGCCGCAAGACGTCGTTCATCCATTTCACCGAAGCGTGCGACGGCACATCTTCAACCTCCGGATAACCGGCCATCACGCCTAATCCTCCGGCCTTGGTGATCGACCCGATCCAGGGGGGCATGAAGTTCTCGCGCAAGGAACGGTCTGACACCTCGATCGCACCCCGCTCGAGGCCGCTCGAGGGTTCGCTCTGGGTGGGGAAATCCGTCAGCACGGCAATGACCTTGTCGGGAGCGGAAATGTCGTAGCCCTGCGTCGCCCGCACGATGGTCTCGCCGATGCGCATGTAGAGGTAGGGGTCTTCAGTATACGCTTCCTCGTTCCGGCCCATACGCGGATCGCGATCCACTTCCATCACCAGCGTCGAAAGCATGTGAATCCCGACGGCTCGCGCTTCCGCCGCCGCCGTGGCGTAAATCGACTTCACCAGGTCCAGGTCAAACGAACTGCCCACGGCCAAGCCCTCCGGGAAGACCGTGCCGCCGGGCAACATCGCGCCGTGCGTGCCCTCCTCGTCTTCCATCACGGGAATCTTCAGGCGCGTCTGGGTGAGCGCAATCTTCTGAAGCTCGTTGAAGTATTCCGCCTGCTGGCGCGGGCCTTCCTTGAGAATCTCGTTGGCGAGTGTAAAAAACCCGCACGCCGGGCCGATCTCCTGCGTGTACGTTCCGGCAGTGAATCGCTTGCACGCCTCTTGCTTCGCCGGGATCGTCGTCCCCAGCTCATCCACATAGACGCAGGGCAAATTAAGCTGCCCAATTTTTTCTTTCAGCGTCATCCGGCTGATGAGATCATCAACACGTTCCTCGATTGGCCGTTTCGGATCAAGATAGACCGGCGTTGAATCGCCAGCCTGCGCCAGAATCACAGAGATTGACGCCGAGCGTCGCGCCCACCGCCACAATCAACCACCTCAAAGTGTTCTTCCGCATCTTTAGACTCCTCGAGGACCTGAGAAATGTTTCCGATTGTAGTATAAAGATGCGGCGCGGTGCTGAAAAATGGGTTTCGCCCCACGTCGCGGCCAGGCGATGTTTCGCCCGTAGGGCGTTTGAATTCTGGCCGGAAGAGGTGGTGGGTGGATTACCTAGTGTCATAATATAGCGGATATTTAGGTGGGACAGTCCTGGATATGGAGGGAGTGCCAATGGCAAAGCCTAAACCTCGTTGGCTAAAGCTGGACAATCTATCACAAGTTAGGGTTAAGGTTGGAGCGACGAAAATCGAAGTGAGGGTGATAATCCCAGCGGAAAGAGTCAGGGTACAACTTGACGAACTGAAGCCTGGTAAGTAGCGGCTATTCTACCCACTGAACATAAAAGTCCCCCGGTAAAGGCCAGCCAAGAATGCAAACGATATTCTAAGTGTTTTCTAAGGGGCCTAAGTCTTTGCGAGATTGGGTTGTCAGTGATTCGCAACTCGATCAATTTGGCCTTTTTGTTTCGGAGGAAATGCGGCAAGGGCGGCCGCACGGATGGGCGAAAATCGACATGCGCGATGCGCGCGGTGCGATCAACATCGAGTGGCATGCCGCTTCACAGACGCTTATTTGCCGGGTCTTTACACGCGGGGGAAAACCTCACGACATCGCAGGCGCCTTTATCAGATTCCTTTTGGCTCGGTCCCCTAAAAGGCAGATTGCCTCCATACATATTCTGCCCTTCAACTAATAAACTGTTGTTTAACGGAAGGCCGCATGAATATCGCTAGCTGGGAGTTTTGCGAAAAACCAATTCGTCGCACACCCGGAATCAAAGTTAATTACATCGAGGATTTCGACGCACGCGGTATGCGTCTAGTTTTTGGTAGGGGCGATCATTACGGCGGAGGTCGTACATTCCATATGGATGTTTGGCGCACACGAAGTGGACGTCTGCTAGCCCGATTTTGGTCACGCGCATCCGAGGTCGACGGGATGTCTCTTGAAATTGTGGGGTTCTCTCCTACGCTTCCCCCAAGGAAAAAAGGGGCTCCGCTGGATGCGAGGTGGGTGCCACAACGCCTTCGGGAAGAATATGAAAATTGGATCCAGAGCGAATGGTAAATCGACCAAAGGGAAAAGGGGTGCGGCAGGAACGGATATTGCTGATCGCCTCCCGAGGCTGGCGCAGGGGGAAACGGGTCGCGGTAGGGACGGTCGTTGCTGGGTGGGGAAACGGTGTCAGGGGGAAATGGTACCCTTTCTTCCCTTTAAGTTTGCCCGTCCCGCCAATTCTCGATTATCAGCTTGACGCCGGTTCGTTGGATCGCCTGAAAATCAGCAGTGTTGCCGGTGACCAAGGGCCGCTCCAAGCGCACAGCGATAGCTGCGATCAGGCAATCCGGAAGTTCGACAACGGAACCTTGCCTTCCGGCCGCCGCCTTGATGGTGGCCGCGTTCCGGTAGTCGGCCGCCACCGGCGCAATCTCTTCGTTCTGATCGAGCCAAGCTAGCACCTTGGCGAGTTGGCTTGAAGCGCCCTTGACTTGCAGGCCATAGACGATTTCGAACACGGTGACACTTGTGAAGGAAAAAACGCCCTGTTCCCTCACGTAAGCTGCGGCCCGCGCGACCACGTTTGCGTTATAACCCTTGAAATACTCGGACAGGATATCGGTGTCCAGTATGACTTTATCCGCCATTTTAAAATGCCGGCCCGCGCTTGCTAGGTCGCCGTCTCTCCTGGTACGCGATGGAAACCACCTCGTCGATCAGGGCAGCGTCTTCCGGACTGCCCAACATGCCCAAGCCCTGCTCGAAGATCGTGCGGGCATTCGGCGGCGGTTCGACGCTGCCAGACCCTGAGGGCAGGGTGGAGATGGCGTGTTCAATGAATTCGTGGACGGAGGCGATTCGACCTGCATCGATGGCAGCGCGGACCGCGTGCTCCTGGTCCGGGCTAAGCGTGATCGTCATGGCTCCTCCCTCACCTTACCCTACTCCATCGTTGCCCAACCGGTCAATTCGCTGGAAGTGACGGTAGTGGGTCAGTTTGCTGTAGCGGCGCTCTCCGAGCGCCGGAACCCCTTGAGGATTCAAGACCGGCGGTCGGAGACCGCCGCTACAAAGATCAAACTGACCCACTACCGAAGTGGCGCAGTCAAGCGTGGGTGATTCAGGGAATTGCAATCAGCAGGCCGCCGCTTACGCTGACCGATTGTTCGTGCCCTCTGCCAAAATCGTAGTCGTAAGACGGCTCGAGGTACCAGCCGAATTTATGCTTTCCCTTCGGCCAAAACATAAAATCCAGAGCGACTTCGCCGCCCACCGAATTGCTTACCACGTTATTGCGGCTGGCATGAATCCATTCAGGACCGGCGCCGAACATAAACTCCGCTGTGCGAGATAGAGTCCAGGGTTTCTTGAAGAGAAGGTCGGTGTCCCACTCCGTTGAGTGGCGAGCGAAGAACGGCGTCACCCCTGCCTCAAGTTCCAGCCAGTTCCGGATCGGCTCAACTTCCACCGCGACCGTGGGGCCGAAACTCCATCCGCCGCCTGTGAGGCTGCGCTGGGGAGCCGCCCCAAGCTCGAGAGTTGCAGCAGGCTCTTTGTCCGTCGACTGCGCCAGGTCATTCGCCGGCCAGAGCAGCAGAGATGCTATCACCAGGGACATTGTGGCGCGCAACATGGTAGTAGTATGACCCCACCAGGCAGCAGGGAGTCAAGGGATCTCGGGGTGGCGCAAACGTGCCGTTCCTTGGCATGTCTGCGCCTTTCTGATGCTCAAGGGGCACCGGGGCCTAAATATGCAAATTCCTGCATATATGGGTCAAAATGGGACACTTTACACGTAGTTCACTACTTCTATAACCACTTCAACCCTCTGATTCCATTGCAATAAATATTTATTTTTGCATTATTCTCAGCTTTTCCCACTCTCTCATTTTCTTCTGATAGTCTCGAAGATGGGAGTTTGTTGTCGTGACGGATGTAGCGGCGGGTTTATCCCGCCACCGCGAAAATGGCGGCGTAAAGCCGCCGCTACGAGATGGCGCACGGCGGAGGGTAGGCGGCGCAAAATGATTAAGAATCGTGGGAACGAACTCAAGGATTTGTTGCAAACACAGGGGATAACTGAAATAGCGACCTCAAAACGAACTCATTTTCGCATCGAAATTGCAGTCATCGGCTATAAACGCAGCGGCCTTTCGAGTATTGTAGGGGGGCTCGCCGTCCCCCTGGCGGGAGCGGCCTTGCGCGATCCGGGTAGGGCAAGCCCTGCCCCTACGAAGGTGTGAAAAAATCACCAAGCCTGTCATTCTGAGCGGAGCGAAGAATCTCCGCAGTTGTACTCGGCGGCAACAGACTACCGGGATTCTTCGCTCCGCTCAGAATGACAGCGCGTTGCCTAAGCAGGCAAACCATGATCAAGATCCCTCACTTCCGCTGGTGGATTGCCTTTCTGCTCTTCATCGCCACCGGGCTGAGCTTTTTCGATCGTCAGGTGCTGGCGATTCTGGCGCCCGCGATCATGCGCGACCTCCGCCTCACGGACGTGCTGTATTCGCATGCAGTCTTCGCCTTCATCCTGAGCTATACGGTGATGTTTACGGTGGGCGGCCGATTGATCGACCGGCTCGGGCTGCGCATCGGATTGGCGCTTGCCGTAACGGTCTGGTCCCTGGCAAGCCTGGGACATAGCCTGGTCCACAATGCCTGGCAACTCGGGTTGGCGCTATTCTTCCTGGGCGCCGGCGAGGGAGGCTGTTTCCCGGGAGCAACCAAGGGCGCGGTCGAGTGGTTTCCCGAAAAGGAAAGGTCAGCCGCCATCGGACTTGCGATTGGGGGCGCTTCGTTTGGCGCCGTCGTGGCCCCTCCCTTGATCGTGTGGGTCAATTCAATCTTCGGATGGAGGGGAGCGTTCGTCGTCGCCGGCGCGATCGGGTTCGTTTGGCTGTTAATCTGGGGCGTGTTCTTCACGCTTCCCGAGAGGTCACGTTTTCTCTCCGCCCGGGAGCTTGATTACATAACAGCGAAAGAGGGAGGGAAACCGCTACCGCCGGGCGCCCTTCCCCCACGTTCGCGATCCGGTCTCTTGCCCCTGGGAACGTTGTTACGCCGGAAGGAAACCTGGGGACTCATGATTGCACGGTTCCTGCTCGATCCGGTCTTCTACTTCTACATGTTCTGGATCCCGCAGTTTCTTAGCGAGGCGAAACACGTTCCCCTGGCTACGATCGGGAGGCTAACCTGGATCCCATTTTTGACCTTAGGCATGTCACAACTGGCGGGCGGCTGGGTATCCGATCAGTTGGTGAAAAGGGGCGTTGCCGTCGGCACGGCGCGCAAAACAGTCATGGGCCTTGCCGCTTTGTTGACGCCTTTCTCGATATTCTCCCTGCTGGCGCAAGGCCCGCGTCTTGCCATCTGCCTGATGAGCATTTTGATGTTCGCTCACGGATTCTGGATTACCAATTATATTACTATGACCAGCGATCTGTTTCCCGCGCGGAGCGTGGGGACTGTGGTAGGCCTATGCGGGTCAGCGGGCGGCCTGGGCGGCATTCTCTCCACTTTGGCCATTGGCTGGTTGGCGCAACGCGGAGCCTACCACGTGCTTTTCATTGCCTGCGGCGTCATGTACCTGATCGCGTTTGCCCTTATACTCGTGACGGTGCGAAAGGTTCAACCCCTGCATTTCGAGGCTCCCGCAGGGTGAATGACAGGAGGATTTTGTTAGCCCCTGCCTGAGGCACGGCATAGAATGGGGCGATTCGGACGGTAACGGACTGAACCATGAACGAGATCAAGAACCCGCTTACAGCGTTTTCGCGAAGGGAATGGCTGAAGCTGACGGCGGGCAGCGCGGCGGTGCTGCCCCTCTTCGGCCAGGGCCACGAGGAGGTTCCGCCTTTGCCGGCGGGCCCGCACAGCCCGTGGACGGAGCCCAGCGTGTTCAAGCGGGTGACGCTGGAAATGAGCCTGAAGCCCTTCCGCAGCGTCGAGGCGGGCTCGATCCGGTCGGTCTGTGAGCATGTATTCCGCCAGTGGGCCGCACTCCTGCGTCGTGCCGATGGAAGCGCCGTGATGCTTTGGACTGCGGATGGGAGCGAGATCCTCGAATACCGCGGGCAAATGAGCGGCGAGATTGAGTGGGCCCGCTACATCGGAAGCGCCAACCCTCCGGAGTTGCCGCCCGCCGCCGATCCCTCTGCCATCAACATTCACCAGCAGGCGCGGCTCTACATGGACGATCCGCCCAAAATCACCTACGGCACGCTGCGGGAAATCGTTTCGACCCTCCACAGCGTCGGGCAATCGATGACCGGCAAGCCTGTAATCGTGGGTGCGACGTTTGACCCAGGGCCGGAGTTCGCGCGCTCGCCCTTCAAGTTCGAACGGCACAAGGAAATCCTCAAGGGCGAGTGGGTTGATTGCACCTCGTCGCTGCGTGCGGATTCCGTTCCCTACGCCGGGTTCCCCAAGGGAATTCCTCAGGGCACTCCCTTCGGGGCGTTTTTCGGGCGCCAAACGCAGCATTTTCTCACGGACCTCGGCTTCGACTATATCTGGTTCTCCAATGGTTTCGGATTCTCAGCCACCGCGTGGAGCGTCAAGGGGCCAATCTTCGACGGCGAGGCCTTCCACCCGGAGAAGGCGGCCGCCATCCGCGAAAAAGTGGTTGGTTTCTGGAAGGCGTTTCGCCGGGAGTGTCCTTCCTTCCGCGTCGAGACCCGCGGCAGCAACCTCTCCACCGGGGCAGATCTGAGTGCCAGCGCCTCGCCGATTCGCGACATCTACGATGGGGGATTCAACATGATCGCCCCGCCCAACTCGCCTTGGGCCGCCATTGACGGCGACTTTGGGCTGGAGGTCAGCGGCTATCTCTCCCACATCGCGCACCTGCCCCCCGGCGACGTATTCCCATTCCGCTTCTACGCGCATGACCCGTGGTGGCTGAACAGCCCATGGTTCGACCGCTACGGGCATGAACCGCACGACATCTACTTGCCGCTGGCGTTGGCGCGCCTGAATACGGACGGGAAGGTCACGCCTCCATCATTCCTGGAGTTCCTGACCATCGACAACTCCTACGGCGAACTTCCCGACGAGTGCCCCAACGAGGTGACCCCGCACATTCTGCGAGCCATGGACCACTTCTCCGACCAGCCGGGCTTGCTGACCTGGGTCTACCCGTTCCAGGAGTTCCATGAGAATGTCTTTGGCGCCTCACCCCGGCCGGCTGGGGTTTTCTTCAGTGACTGGTTCATCCGCAATGCCGTGAGTGCCGGGTTGCCCTTGAACTCCGTCGTCTCGGCAGACAACTTCTTGTCATCCCGCCAGGCCCATCCCGAGGCTTACGAGGACACCATCTTGCTGTCACCCGTCCCCGCCGCCGGCAGTCCGCGCGAGGAAGCCCTGCTTGACCACCTCCGCCGCGGTGGCAAGCTCTTTCTCTACGGGTCGGTCACGAACGCCGGCAAGGGGCTTCTCGATCTGCTGAATATCCAATTGGCAGAACCTCTGAGCGGTGAGTTGGAGGTGCGGTCCGGGCTTGCCGGTGACACGGTCAATCATGGTACGCCGGCCAGTCGTATGCTTCATCGCGACATTCTGTCGGACGGCGGCATCGACACCGTGCTGGCCGGGCCGAACCCGCCAGACTTCGAAATCTGCGCCACAGTCTCCCACGGATCACGCGAGCGCGTCTTTGCCGTGGCGCGCACACTCGGCGCCGGCAGGCTCGCCTGGGTGCGGGGCAGCCTTTCTTCAACGATTACGAACGCCTATTTGCCTCAGCCCGACGATCCCAAGCAGCGTTTTCAAGCCGAATGCCTGATGCGTTATATGCTGGAGAAGTTCGGCTACGAGATTCGGGTGGAACGGCCCACCGTGGAGAGCCGCACGCCGCTCGTGCTCGTCGCCCGCAGCAACAACGGGTTCTTCTTTTCCGGATACTGCCCCTCGACGGCAGTGGCCGTGCGCTTGCGGTTCCCGCATGGCGCGCCGCTTTTGCACGGATACGAGACCTGGCTTGAAAATGGTTATTCGTCTTACCACATGCCGCGCGCCTGGCACCGCGAGTGCCGCTGCTTTGTCGAGCAAGCTGCAGAGGGGGAGATTTCCTGTGTCGAGGGCATTTCGGAAGAGATTGGCATCCGGCGCCGCCTGTGGTTGTCCGGGTTGAACAACGCCACCGTGCACTTCTATCCCGAAGTGCGCCCCGCGGGCCCGCCGGCCCGTATGCAAACGGTCCAATCGCGCGAAAACCCCTTGCCCGGCCTGGATCGAATCGAGTACACATCCGAAGAGTCGGGAAGACGGCTGGTGGCCCGCAATATAACAGGGAATCTGCTCATCTCTTGGTGATTGGAAGGCATCATGATTCGAACAACCAATGGTCAACAAAGCGACGGGACGCCCTACATCCCGCGCCGCAAGCCTCTCGCCTCGACGATTGGGGTTTTCGGTGTCGGCCATCACAGCTACTGGCCCCAGTTTGACGGGTTGTTGGAGGAAATGAAGCGGAAGCTGGCGCTCTTCCTGAACAAGGTCCGCGCCCACGGCGGCCAGGTGATCGATTTCGGCATCGCGGACGATGCGCGCTCGGCCTACTCTCTGCGAACTCAACTGAAGGCCGCGTCCCTGGACCTGATCTTTTGCGATATGTTGACTTACGCCACTTCTGCGGCCTTTGGCGTAATCGTCCGTGATCTGGATGTTCCGATTGTTCTGGTGGCCTTGCAGCCGCTGAAGGCGCTGGATTATTCGCAGGCTTCCACTTTCATGCAGCTCGCGAATGACGACTTCTGCGCGGTGCCGGAGTTCGCAGGTGTCGCCATACGCATGGGAAAACGCCCGCCGCCGGTGATCCTCGGAACGCTCGAGGACGATCCCGAAGCCGACGCCGAGATCGCGGACTGGTGCCGCATCGCCTGCGTCTTGCACGACCTCAAGCAGGCGCGCATCGGCCACTTCGGGCACGTGCTCGAAAACATGCTGGATATGCAAACCGATCCGACGGCGCTGACGGCGGCCTTCGGCTGCCACATCGTCCAGACCGAGCCCGACGACCTGATGAGGCAGTTCCGGCAGGTGTCCGACGCCGACCGAGAAGCTAAGAAGCGCCAGATCCTGGGGATTTTCGAGACCCCGGATCCCAAATCCGATCCCATCACCCGCAAGCTGACCAGCGAAGATCTGGATATGGCGGCGCGAGTCGCCGTGGCACTCGAGCGGTTCGTCGATGAAATGGACTTGGATGGGCTTGCTTACTATTACGAGGCCGAGCCGGAGAGCCCCATGCGCCGGCTGGTGTCCAATCTCATCGTGGGCAATTCGCTGCTGACCGCCGCGGGCTTCCCCATGTGCGGCGAGTCGGACCTGAAAACCTGCATCGCCATGCTCATCGAGGACCGGCTGGGCATCGGCGGCAGCTTCGCGGAATTTCATCCCATTGATTTCCGCGGGGGATTCGTCCTGGTGGGGCACGACGGCCCGCACCACCTCAATATCGCCGACGGCCGGCCCCTTCTTCGTAGCCTATTAAAGTATCATGGCAAACCCGGGGCGGGCGCGAGCGTGGAGTTCCGCATCAAGCAAGGCCCCATCACCCTCCTCAGCATCGGCGTCACCCCGGGCGGGCGCTTCAAATTCGTGATCGCCGAGGGCCAGAGCCTGCACGGTCCCATCCCCCCCACCGGCAACACCAACACGCGCGGCTTCTTCCAGCCCGACATTCGCACCTTCCTCAAACGCTGGGTGGCGGAAGGCCCGACCCATCATTTCGCCATCGGCACCGGAAGCCAAGCCGCCGTCATCAAGCAAATCGGCGAGGTCCTCGGCCTCGAAACCGCCGTTGTCGCAAGCGGCGCAAAGAAAGACTGAGCGCGAAGAGCCGCCCTGCACCACAATGTGCCGCCCCGCCCACTGTCATTCTGCGCGCAGCGAAGAATCTCGCTCTGCACCGCCCGCTGTCATTCTGAGCGTAGCGAAGAATCTGGCTCTGCCGCGCTGGCTCACCGCTACCCCCTGGTTTCCGTGGTGCGATAAACGAAGACGATGTTGCCGGGTCCGCAGGGCAAGCCTCGGGCGGGGTGCAGGCCGAAGGCGCTGACCAGGTAATCGACCGCCTCGGCGGCGGCGTAGGTAGTGTAGGCCTCGCGACAAGCCAGGCCGGGCAGGTTTGGTCGGTTTTCTGTGGAATCTTGGATTGGCAATTTGGCATTGGAGGCGGCTGCGCCCACCTGCCATTCGCCCGGCTCTCCCCCCAATTTCCGCATGTGTGCTGTGAGTTCCTCGATGATCTCGTTCTGCCCGATTCGCATGGTGCCTCCTCCCGCAGAATCGGCGGTCCGCGCCACCTGCCGGTGGAAACCGCTTTGTGTACGCGCCACGGGTCTCAGTCCAGTCTAGTTACTTCTGACTCCTGACTTCTCACTCCTGACTCCTGCCCGTTACCAACTCTTGTACGGAGTGCCTTCGAGCGAAGTCTCTTCCGAGCCGCTGTGCACGTCGACGATGCCGAGCGTCTTTTGGCTTACCGAAAGCGGCTGGTCTTCCTTGGTTTCCACCCAGGTCTCGTTCGAGCCGGTGAAGGGGTCGGTGGGCAGCAGCTTCAGGTAGCCTTTTTCCACGATCTCGTCGAGGCTCAAGGGAGCGCGGCCAATGTCGCGGGTGAACTCGTTAATAAGGTTGCGAAGGGTGAAAAGGTGCTCGCGCAGCACGGCCTCCCGCGCCCGGATCACGGCGGTCCTGTAGAACGGCGTCGAGATGGACGCCAAGATCAAAATCACCGTCACCACCATCATCATCTCGAGGAGCGAGAAACCCTCAGGGCGACGGACGCGCCTGGCTTCTTGACGGTAGGTCACAGCGTGGGTTGGTGGGTTATCCATATCCAGCCACCCGAAGCATCAGCTGGCGCAGGGCAGCAGCCCTGTGGCTTTGAGGCACCTGGATTCGGCGATTGGAACGCAGGTCCGCGCTTGCTACCTGCTCCTCAAACGAGCCTCGGCTTCATTCCAAGTTAGGGACAGCAATGAGGTGACACTGGGGTCATCCCGCAGACCCCGTTCAATTCCGGTGCACAACTCAGCCCAATTGGCATAGGCCGAGTCGACGGAAACGCGACGCCAGAGCGATTTCGAGCACCAGGTCAACAGCGCGCATTCAGTGGAGTCAACCCGACGGCCAACGAGAAGGACAACTGATACTGTGAAGTCCGAGAACTTCACTCCGAACCCAGCGTCGCAGGCATTCCCCGGCGTGGGCTTGGTCACCGTAAAGCCGTCAGCACGCAGCCTGCCGACCAGGCGGTCACATATCTGCATTCCGACTGGGTCACGGAACCGCCTCGCAGTAGGCCACCCGCCCGAGCCCCGCGCCACAGTAAATACAAAGCGACTCTTCAACCGGTCTCTCGCAGTCGTTTCTAGCTCCCGCATTGCGATCAAGGTATCCATCCTTTGGCCACAGCACACACCGCTGCAGTCACACAAGTCCAGGCAGCACGGCCCTCGGTTGCTAACACTGCGGCGGTGTTCAGAATTGGGACGCTAAACTTAACCCAGGCCGATGAAGCCGTCTCTTGGGCGAAGGCTTGACTCACCCGCATGGCCCCGAAACGGCTGCCTACAGCGTTCAGCCAAGTATCTCCGATACCGTATGCCACATGAAACGGCTCCCCTGCTCCGATTGCGATCCGCATCGTCGGAAGGGCAGCGATGCCAGTCACTAACGCAGCTCCCCCTGCATTGACCACGTCGTCGGACTCGATCTGTGGGAGGATCCGCACCACATTTCCCTGTGCGTCGCAGAGAATGTCTCCCCCGAAACAGAGATTAACAGTTTCGTTGTGCCCAAGTGTGATTTGTATAAGATCGCCCTTCTGGGTAAACTTCGTCGGGACCCACACTTGGAGGGTGTTGTTCGCAGCTTCAACGCCGGAGAAGACTACCTGGACCCGCGCCGCGTACGCCTGTTCCGGCGTGGGCTGACCTTGGATCGCGTCAAAGACGTCGTAGCCATTGCGTGAGTTCTGCCAAAGCCAAAACTCGTCCATGTAAAACTGCGCGTCCTTCGACCCGCTGCATCTTCCTCCTGAGCCGCTGAACCCAGGCGGGCAGAGGCCAAGCGGGTCGGTGAGGCTGGTGGGGTTATTCAGCACGTACGCATAGCGGTTCAGCGACTGGGGATTGGTAACGTCACCAGCCATCGGGTCGGGGCTGAGCCAGCGGCCGAAGCGGGGAATCAAATAACGGAAATCCGCCTGGTAGCCGTCGACCGTCGGATCGTACCATTGCAGCGAGTCGAAGAACCGGAACTCGGTCCCGTTGGTTGTGTCCCCCCACAACGCCCCCCACGGGTAGAAGGCCACTTCGCCGGCCGAGTTCCCCGCCCAGTCCGTCCATTGCTGGCTTGCGCCGAGGGCGTCAGGGATGGTCGAAGTAGACCGGCCCCGGGCTACCGCTCGTGTAATCCGCGAGCAACCGCCCGGCAAAGGGAACCTCCGCGCTATACGACGCCCCCGAGCCCTTCCCGCCCAGGAACTGACCCGACGGGGCTCGCCAATACGTCCCCGTGAAGGCGGAGCTGCTTGCATACACCCGCTGACCCAGGGCGTTGAAAGTCATGCTGGCGGCCGAGCCGCTGTCGATCGAGATCATGCGGCCCTCGGCGTCCCACTGGTAGGTGTGGTTGGCGCTCAGATCCTGGCTCAGGTCACCTGCCGCGTCGTAGCTCACCGAGGCTCCCCCCACCGTGGTCATCCGGTTGTTGCCATTGTACCCCATCGAGGTGCATAACCCCGATCCCGAGCACGTCATGTTCCCGTAGCGGTCGTAAGAATAGGTCTGGCTCCAGAATACGTTGTTGCTCAAATCCTTGGCCACCGCGGTCCCCAGCCGATTCACGTTGTCATAGGTGTTCCATTCCGTATGGCTGGAAGCGGGACGCGAGTTATCCGGAGGAAAGGGTGTCAGGTACCCTTACTGGGGCGCCAGGGGTTCCTCACCGTGTTTTCCAACCCGAACTGCGCAACCGCCTTGCTGACCCATCCCTCCGACCCATACGGCTTGCTTCTTTTTATCGCATGTCGGATCTTTTCAACCTCTTCCTTGGGCTGCGAGCGGTTAAGCCACTCCAGATATTCCTCCGGCTCTGGGACGGGCCACGGACTGAGCAGCCCCTTTTGGCCGTCGTTTCCGTGCAGGCGGGCGTCAACGCTCGACCATCGCCACTCCTCCGCCCTTTTGACCAAGCCCGCTCGCTGGGCGTTTCTTTCCACGTAGCGAACCAAGGTCAGGAAATGGCCGTCCTCTTCAACGGGCAGCGACTTATACCGGCCTTGGTAAATGTGGCCGTATCCGACGGTCCGCGTTTTGGCGTGATAACGTTGCGTGTGAGTCAGGGTGATTCTTTGCAGGAATCTCGACAGGTCGCCATCGGCGCGCGGATAAAGCACCATATGCCAATGGTTGGGCATCAGGCAGTAAGCCAGGATGCGCATGGGCACGAATTCTAAGCTCTCCTCCACCAGGATCAGAAAATCCCGGTAATGCTCTTCCTTCTTGAAAAGACGAGAACGAAAATTCGCCCGGTTAAGAGCGTGGTAAACCATGCCGCCCACATCCACCCGCCTGACTCTTCCCATGAACGAATAATACACGAAAGCTTCTTCCCTGAAAAGGGTACCTGACACCCTTCTCTACAGGGTGTCCGCCCTTGACGTCTCGCCGGAAAGTCATCTGAGGGAGGGCTGAATTGTGCATGTTGACCGACCTTCGACGGAGGTTTTGTTATGTGCCGCAATGGCGGCATTGTCGAGGTAGCGCAGATTCCCAACGTCAGGGACTCTGCGCTACCGTCTCCCACTTGGTGGCACTATTTCGTCCCTCGGAACGCAGGTCTGGCACTTCGTTGCCTGAGGCTCAACACGATTTCCTGAGCGATGTTCTGCAGATTCTCTTGATGGGGGTCACCTTCCCAATTCGTAAGAGACACCCTGTAAATGCCCTGCGAGGTCGAGCAGAAATAGTCCGTTCCAATAAAATAGGTCCCGGGCCCGACTTCCGACCGCGTGACAAACCTCCTCACCGTGATACAGCCATCTGCTGTGCGGCTTCTCACCGTGATATTACGCTGGTCGACGATCGTGTCACCCATGTGATAATCGTGCATCCACTCCCCGACCGAGCGAACGTCCTTCGGTGCCCGACTGACCTCGATCAGGGCCCCGAATTTCTTGATAACCACACCCGGTACCCGCTCCGCGCTGGGAAAATTGATGATCGACAACCGATCGGCTTCGAGCACGCGGTCGGCGACCTTCATCCTGTGCCACGACGCCGGATACAGCACGCTGTAGTCCTTGGCCGTGCTCTCGAAGAGAATCCACCGACCGGCAGAATACCATCCACCCACGGCCGACGCGAGCAGGGCATACAGCATGAGCAAAACGGATGGCGCAGCGTTCATTCTTACCTCCTACCGACATTTAATGTCCGCCGGATTACCGCCCATTTGTGTGAGGGATATGTTCAGGAGGAAAGGGTGTCAGGTACCCTTACTGGGGCGCCAGGGGTTCCTCACCGTGTTTTCCAACCCGAACTGCGCAACCGCCTTGCTGACCCATCCCTCCGACCCATACGGCTTGCTTCTTTTTATCGCATGTCGGATCTTTTCAACCTCTTCCTTGGGCTGCGAGCGGTTAAGCCACTCCAGATATTCCTCCGGCTCTGGGACGGGCCACGGACTGAGCAGCCCCTTTTGGCCGTCGTTTCCGTGCAGGCGGGCGTCAACGCTCGACCATCGCCACTCCTCCGCCCTTTTGACCAAGCCCGCTCGCTGGGCGTTTCTTTCCACGTAGCGAACCAAGGTCAGGAAATGGCCGTCCTCTTCAACGGGCAGCGACTTATACCGGCCTTGGTAAATGTGGCCGTATCCGACGGTCCGCGTTTTGGCGTGATAACGTTGCGTGTGAGTCAGGGTGATTCTTTGCAGGAATCTCGACAGGTCGCCGTCGGCGCGCGGATAAAGCACCATATGCCAATGGTTGGGCATCAGGCAGTAAGCCAGGATGCGCATGGGCACGAATTCTAAGCTCTCCTCCACCAGGATCAGAAAATCCCGGTAATGCTCTTCCTTCTTGAAAAGACGAGAACGAAAATTCGCCCGGTTAAGAGCGTGGTAAACCCTGCCGCCCACATCCACCCGCCTGACTCTTCCCATGAACGAATAATACACGAAAGCTTCTTCCCTGAAAAGGGTACCTGACACCCTTCTCCCCGTACCGTAGGCGAAGCCGTACTGCAACCGCTCGGGAGACTCGTCTTCGACAACGTAGGTGATCCGGCACGCGTTTAGCGACCAGAGCCCGAAATGGCGCACCATGACGGCGACATCGGTGCCGGGTCTTATTGGCGAACTCGGGCACCACAGCCTCAGCCAAGGGATGTTGAACATCTGCCATGCTCTGACCGCCTCCATAGCCAGTCCCCAGGCGCTGCCTCCTTCGCCAAGCTGAATGCGGGTACGGTCCACTGTGTAGTCGGGGGGCGGACTCCCGGCGGTTGCACCCACTTCGCGGTAGGAAAAGATCGACCGTGTTTGGGCGGAGAGGAATTCCAGAACCTCGGATTCCGACCATGGCTTGAAACGAAGCACCGAATCACCTTTCACAACCCGCCAAGTCGCCCATGCCAATTCTCCGGAACTTGCCGTGACGGTCGTAGTTCGGGGCTGCGACTTACGATTGGCCCTGCGGCTCCGTCCCACAATAAAAAGTGCTGGAGGCTCTGACCCGGACATCGGCTCGTACAGCTGATAACAGGCCTCCCGCGCTGGGCCCCCTTTCCCTGTGACGGGCTGCTCCGCGCTGCCTGTAGACTGGCTGCTGCGCCAGCAGAAAGCTGTCGTTCAGGCAAGGCGGCCCACCGACGCTTTTCCCACCTCTGGCATCGCCGAGGGCTCAAATCGGTGCGTAATGGGTGACGACGTAGAGCGCCAAAGCGCACAGCGAAATGAAGCAGACAGCGGCTAGCACCGCGTCGACCGCCAGACCTCGTGCTGCCATCTTGCTGTTCCGCATCCACCAAAACTCTAATCCGACGTACACGGGTATCAGCAGAGGCGTAATAAGGAACCAAAGGACTAGTGTCTTGCCTGCCAGGCTATTCGCCAGCCTGTGCGAGAACGCAGGAGAGAACTTCTCGACACCTACTAGTAGTCCGAGATCTAGCAGAGTCACTGCTACGACGATTCGCACCGCCAGGTGCGAGACTCGAGCCGCCATCTGATTCATACGGTGGCCTCCCCGTAGGCTAACCCGGGCCGGTGGACCCGCCGCAGGCAGTCTGAACGTTGCCGACGAAGTTACTCCAAATGTTGTTCTCCAGGTTATTTCCGCCAAGGTAATAGAGCAGCTCGTCGAATGAGCTTGCGAAGCTTCCATTCACCTGGATGGAGAAGTTAATCTGCCCTGGGGCCACGTCGCTTGCAGAGAATGTGATTGTGGCTGGGTATAGCACGTGCCCTGGGTTGGTGGCGAACGTAAAACTGCTTGGCGAAACAGAAGCCGCGGTCACTGAGACATTGAATGCCACTGGCGTGAAGCCGCCCGGCCTCTTAAGAGGGTTAGGCACGAAGTTGACGTTCGAAATTGGTATCACGGCGCCCTGGGTTACCGGCCCGTTTCCAAAAGTAACCACCCCGGTAGCAGTGGGAATACCAAGGGGCCCGAAATTCCCGGTGTAATTCCCAAACTGTGAGAAATTGGACTCAACTTGCTGCATTAAGCCAACAGCGTTTGTGTTGCAGTTGACAGGCTGTGGCTTCAAGGGATAGGACTTGTTCACCTGCCCGGTCCCGCTGCCCCCTCCGCCATCGCCGCCCGGTGGAACCGGAGGTTCACCCTGACCTTCCGATGAATTGGGCGGCGGGCAAGTGAGTGTGCTCGTTGTTGGGTCCCACGTGCAGTTGTCGTCATCGTCCAGCCCCAGTGGGTCGGTGAGGCTCGTCGGGTTATTGAGCACGTAGGCGTACCTGTTCCAGCTCTGGGGATTGCTGGGGTCGCCAGCCACAGGGTCGGGACTTTGCCAGCGGCCGTAGTTGGGCGACATGACGCGGAACATGGCGAAGACCTCTCCGGTCGTCCCATCGTAGTAGGGCAGGTCGGCGAAGTTCTCTCCGCTCTTCCAATGCTGCCCGTAAGGATAGAACAAGGCATCGTCACCTTCCGTCCCGAAGTGGTTGGTTATGCCGTTGGCAGAATGCAGATTGTTGAAGTGGCTGAAGTAGGTGTCGCCGCTCCAGTACCACTCCCAAAGGTGACCGTTGAGTTGGATCACGCTGTCTACTCCCGCGATGCCCAGCCAATTGCCCGCCGGATCAAACAGGTGCTCGCTGCTTCCCGTTCTTCCTCCCCCTTCCTCCCGTATGGGTCACCCGCCCGCCCCGCTAAAAGCGGTAGGTAATAGTAACGTCACGCCATGAGGATTTCTTGAGATCTATAGGACTCGACCCACATCTTTCGCACGTTATCTCCAACTGATTATCGTTGAGCCATCGAAGTTTAACTTGGGTAGATCGAGCGTCCACCCCGAATACTGTCTCCTTGTCATCGCCGACCAAGTGGCTCCAAAAACTCCGCTTCATGTCTACTAGCGTGACGGACGAGATCCAGGTTCCAACCGCTCCGGTGTCACCTTCCCACAGTTCGGCTTTGTATCTTCCCGCAGGCGACGGTTGTTCTGAAACCAACCGGCTCTGTCCTAAGCATGCAGCCACGAATGCCAACTGCATCAAGCACAATACCGAACAAAAAATACGGGCATAGTTATTTAGTGTCCTGATTTGCATTTGGCGTACCTATAGCCTTTCGCTATCTGAGCCTGGTCAGCCGTTTGGTCGCCATAGGGGGGTTTCAGAAATGGTATGCCTTTCCCTAGTGGAAGACCCTGCTTGTGCAATCGCCGATCGTGCGCGAAGCCCGCCGCGCTCTGACAAAAATAGAGCGAATATCGCATTGCCTCGCAAGTGGCTCCATAATTGAAATTGCCGAAGTCCACATACTGCGTGTCTTGTTGCTTGTAGTCCCAAGGGTTTCCCGTGTTCACCATGTCGTAGAAGAAGGCCATCTTGGTAGTAGGACTTGACCAATTGAGATCAGTCTGCAACGCGGTATTCACTAAGGAGACGTTGAAATCGACATTCGCCCCCAACGGTCCATTCGGCACATCGGAGCATGGCTCGTTGTTTTCGCCCCCGCCCGGACCGGTGGGAAAGCCTGTCCCGAGGAACATGTAAGTGGTCAGCCAGCCTGAGTTTATGTAGAAATCACCGTTTTGGTACCCCGACTCAGTTACATCCCAGTTGCTGAATTCGTAGATGCCGAGCAAGCTCGGGGTGGTGACGCCTGTGCCACAAAAAATGCTCATCCCCGAGTCGCATAAGTTCGACTGCCAGCGCGCCTGTGGGCTGCAGGGGCCCGTGTTCTGACCGGGACCACAGTTGGGGTCTAGCCCCAGCGGGTCGGTGAGGCTCGCGGGGTTATTCATCACATAGGCGTACCCGTTCCAGCTTTGCGGATTGCTGGGGTCACCGCCCACCGGGTCGGGGCTTTGCCAGCGGCCGTAGTTGGGCGAGACGACGCGGTACATGGCGAAGATCTCCCCGGTGGTCCCATCGTAGTAGGGCAGGTCGGAGAAAAGGCGTGTCAGGTACCCTTTCCAGGGCGCCATGGGTTCCTCACCGTGTTTTCCAACCCGAGCTGTGCAACCGCTTTGCTTACCCATCCCTCCGACCCATATGGCTTGCTTCTTCTTATGGCACGGGCGCGGCGTCACAGAAGGCTGAAAGCCTTCCTCATGGCTGCGGAGGCGCTGCTGCAAGCCTGGTCGAGTGGCATGGCCCGTAAGGCGGCATTGAAGGGCTCGGCCTGGATCGGACCGCTGTAGCCAATCTGGACCAGCGATTCCAGGAGGTCCTTTACCGGAATGACGCCCGTGGCAACAGGCAGCTCACGGTGATCGTCCTGGTATTGATCCAGCGAGAGGCCGCGGGGCGCATCGTTCAGGTCCACGGTTACGACATCCGAGCCGCGGAGTGCCGCGAGGTCCTTGCCCGTCTCTTCCGCGTTGAACCAGTGCCAGCTATCGAGCTGAAGTCCCACGTTGTCGGTACCGATGGCGACAATGAGTTCCTTCGTCTCGCTCAGGGTGTGGAGGAACGGATGTCGCTGGCTGCGCCAAAGGGTTCTCGGCGCAACGTACTCCAAGCCGAGTTTCTGGCCGCGATCGGCGAGAATCTGCGCGCACTGCCGCAACCGGTAGGCGTTCTGGCGGAAATTCTGTGGGTAGGTGAGGTCATTGCTGCAAGGGAGGACCCAAGTGCTGACGCTCGAGACGCCAGCTCGCTCGAGGATGTCAGCCGTCGCCGGAAGCTTTTTCAACCCGTCGTTAAACGTCGCCTCATCCTTGCGAAACTCCACCGGCAGACCGGCAGCGCCCAATTTGAGGTTCTTCGCCTGAAGGTCGTCCCGGAGACGCTTGATTCCCTCATCGCCCAGGGAAGCGAAGTAGTTAGGATCGGGATCCAGGCCCTCGAAGCCGTGCTTGAGGGCGAGTTCAAGCGACTGAGGGAAATCGGCATGAAAACCGAGACGTTCCAACGCTCAGAATTGCATAGAATCTACGCTTGGGTCTCTCAGCGGGCGATTCAACTGCAGCGAGCATTCCTGGAGCCGGCCGAGCAGCGATGCTTACCGCGGCTCCGGCGGAGAGGAATTGTCGGCGAGTGATTTCGTCGGTCATAGTCGGCCTCCCAGCCCCGCAGTGTAGCACGTGGGCGCGTCGCGTGGTTGTGGGAAGCTGATCTGTGGCGAGTGACGGACGTTGAAATCGTTTGTCCAGCTTGCGGACAAGTAGGTGTATGCTGTGTATCTTGGGCTGAGCCAGAATCGAAATCCTGCTCAAATTCAATCTCGCGGCGCGCAACCCTCAACTCCAAGGAGGTTGAATGCAGATTTGCCAAGCCTGTTCCCAACGCCCCAAACGAGGATTAGGAAGTGTCCCCAATTCTCGCTTCTCCACCCTGTTCTCGATTGTCTGCCGGCTAATGCTGCTGTTCGCCTTGACTGGGTCTTCGGCAATTTTCGCGGTCGCGGCCGACCCGCTTCAAACCGCCACGGCATCGCCCCTCTTCGCGCGGGGATACACGGTGATTCCCGAACCCCAAACGGTGACGCTCACCGGCAAGGACTTCGAATTCTCGCCCTCCTGGCAATTGGAGTTAGCCCCCGGCGTTCCGCCGGATGACGTCGCCGTCCAGAGTTTGAAGCAAGAACTGCAAGAGCGATTTCACCTGGCTTTGGTGGAAGCCAAGGGCAAGGGGGGACCTGGCCTGAAGTTGGCGATTGATCCCCGGGCGGTCGAGATCGGCGCGGCCACCGACCGGCAGAAGTCCGCGCTGGCCGAGCAGGCTTACCGGATTAAGCTCGCGCCCTCCGGGGTGACGATTACCGGCAACGCTGCCAGCGGCCTTTTCTATGGAGTGCAAACCTTGGTGCAGTTACTGAAGCCGCAGCAAGGGCGGACCTGGTTACCGGAAGGGGAGATTGCGGACTGGCCGGACCTGGAGTTGCGGGTGATTTATTGGGATGACGCCCATCACCTGGAGCACCTGGAAGTGTTGAAGGAGGCGATACGCCAAGGGGCGTTTTACAAGATCAACGGTTTTTCGATCAAGCTGGAAGGGCATTTCCAGTACCGGCATGCGGCGGCGATAGTGGAGCCCTACGCGCTGAGCCCGGCGGAGTTGCAGGAGTTGACGGACTATGCGAGGCGCTACCACGTGGAGTTGATTCCCTACCTGGACGGGCCGGCGCACGATGCGTTCATCCTGAAGCATCCGGAATACGCGGGGTTGCGGGAGTACCCAGAGAGCAACTACGAATTCTGCGTGACCAACCCGGAGACCTACAAACTGTTTGAGGGGATGTTTGAAGATCTGCTGGAGGCGACACAAGGGAGCAAGTATTTTCTGCTGTCGACGGACGAGCCGTATTACGTGGGGCTGGCGAAGAACGGGCAATGCGACGAGGTCGATCGGGCGAAGGAGTTAGGAAGTGTGGGGAAGTTGCTGGCGGAATACGTGACCAAGACGGCGGGATACCTGCACGAGCACGGGCGGCAGGTGATTTTCTGGGGCGAGTATCCCATGGTGCCGGGTGACATTGCCTCGCTGCCGAGTTACCTGATCAACGGCGAAGTCTACGGGCCGAAGTTTGATCCCGTCTTCAAAGCTCACGGGATCCGCCAGATGATATACACGTCAACGGAAGGAGAAGAGCAGCTCTTTCCTGATTACTATCCGCTGCCTTCGGAGGAGCGGCTTCATCCACGTCCTTCCGGCGAGGGCCGCGTGCAGGAAATGACGGACTCGATTTCGTTCACCTCGCATGCCGCCCTTTCCTCCGTACAGCCGGCCTCGCCAACGGCGGACCAGGCAGACCTCATGGGAGTCTTCGTAGCCGGATGGGGGGATCCGGGGTTGCACCCGGAGACCTTCTGGCTGGGCTACGCCACGGGACCGGCTCGGGGTTGGCGCGCCGATTCACCCAGCTCGCAGGAGTTTATGAGTACTTTCTACCCGTTGTTCTATGGACCTGGGGCAACGGACATGGGCAGGCTGTATCAATTGATGTCCCAACAGGGGCGCTTCTGGGAAGATAGCTGGGAAACCGGCCCGTCCAGCGCGCGTACTCCCATCTTTGGCAATTCCTACGGAGTTTTCAATCCCCCGCAATTCGAACACGATCAGTATTTGCCTCTCCTGCCCATGCCCTCCCCGGAATTGCTGCGCCTGCCCTATGACTGGAAAGTGGAGAATCAGAAACGCCTCGATATGGCAGGCCGTTTTCTAGCGCAGAATGATGAGCTCATCAATCTGATCAATGCGAATTTGACGGAGGTTCAATTCAATCGTTACAACCTCGAGGTTTATCTCTCGATTGCGAATCTCTACCGGCAGAATTTGATCATGCTGCGCGAATTGGGGCGGATTGTTGAGGCGCTCGGTGCCGCGCAGTCTTATGCCGGTCAGAACAATGCGGCGCGGGCAGTGTCGGCGCTCGACCGGGCGCTCGGCATCGCTGAGAATATCCGCCAGGCGCGAAATCAAGTCTTGAACGACGCTGCGGCGACCTGGTACAAAACCTGGTTCCCGCGCGTTCCGGAGGCTAATGGGCGGACATTCCTCAACAAGGTCGATGACGTCAAGGACCATCAACCCGTGCGCACTGTGGATATGAGTTATCTAGTGTATCGTGAATTGCTTTATCCACTCGGTAGCTGGGCTTCCAAGGTAAACGCGATCCGGAATCAATACGCGCAGGCGCACCAATTGCCGGCGCGCACTGAGGTGCTGAATTGGAAGGACACTTCCGAAGGTGTATCGGCGGGTAGGACTCCGGACGACGAGGAGGAGTGAGGGAATATCCATGGATCGCAGGGAATTCATGAATAGCGTTGTGCTGGGCGCCACGGCGATGCGTATGCCTGGCCTGGTTGACGCCGCACGCTTCAAGCGCGGCCCCGCATGGATGGCGGAGACGCCGCTGGTCCTCTCTGGGAACCATGATAGCATCCCCATCTTCATGCGCCGGCGGGGAGGAGGGACGGTGGGGGCGGTCAAGGAGCAGTTCGAAGAAGCCCACAGCGAGGAGTTCGCGCGAAAGATCAAAACAGCGGGAATTACCTTATGGATCACTTGGTACTACAAAGGGTTCGGGGTTGAAGCCGAAAAAGAATACATGCAGATCACCCGGGACCGCGGTGAACGACGTGAAGGTTGATGTCGAGTTACCAAAGGGAGCGAAGGCGCGGCAAGTGACACTGCTCACACCAGACAGCGAGGAAGCGGCCGTCAAAGCGTCGAGTGACGTCGTGAACGGGCGCCTTCGGTTCACCGTGCCGCAGTTGAAGGTCTACACCTTGGCTGTCATCGAGTTGGAATCTGCGTAACCCTGGCGTGGTGATCCTGCCAATCACTTACTATGGTCTCTTTGCTTAGACCCCCTCACCCGCCCTCGTTCCTCGGTCACCCTCTCCCCCAAGGGGGCGAGGGTCAAAATGCTGCAGCAAACCCTCGCCCCCTTGGGGGAGAGGGCGACGAGCGGAGCGAGTCGGGTGAGGGGGGTTCAGTGGGACACTACACGAGCGTCGGTAGTGTCCCGTCGCGGAACTTGTGAGGCCTCGAATGAATCGAAGAGAATTTGTCAAACAAGCTGGGAGCGTGGCGATGGCTTTGAGCCTGCCGTTGAATGGTAAGGCTGCCGCGGGCGCGGCTCAAACGGAGGCGGCGCCCCTCTATAGCCAACTGATGCCCGATATGCTTGTGACCTACTTCACCCAAAAGGTGAACGCGCTGGCAGCTCATTGGGACGAACAGCGGGCTCAGATTCACACGCCAGAGCAAGTGACGGAACGGAACCGCTTCGTCCGGGAAAAGTGCATCCAGATGATTCATGGGCTGCCCCAGCGGAATCCTCTCAATTCCGTTACCGTGAAATCGTTCGAGCGCAAGGGATACAAAGTTGAGAACATCATGTTCGAGAGTCAGCCCGACTTCTGGGTTACAGGCAATCTCTACATCCCTTCGGCGGGCAGCGGTCCCTACCCGGCGATCATTTCACCCTGCGGCCATTCGTCCCTCGCCCGTGGGTACGCCGAATATCAGTCCGCCTACGTTCACTTCGCGCGCAGCGGCTTTGTGGTGCTGGCCTACGATCCGATCGGACAAGGGGAGCGGCGGTATTTCTGGAATCCCCTGACCCACACCGACGAACTTGGCGGGCCTGTTACCTGGAACCATTCCCTGCCGGGCCAACTACTCCTGCTGCTCGGCGAGGATCTGACGCATTACTTCGTGTGGGACGGGATGCGGGCCATCGATTATTTGCAGACCCGTCCTGAAGTGGACGCCAAGAAGATCGGCTGTGCCGGCCATTCCGGCGGCGGCACACTCACCAAGTTCATCGCTGCAATGGATGAACGCGTACAGTGCGCCGCCATTAACGAGGGCGGTACGACCAATCGATGGCCCGTGGATTTTCCCATGTACATATCGATGGGCACGGGAGACACCGAGCAGCACCTTTTCCCGGCGGAGATCTATGGAATCGACCAAGTTGATCTCCATGTGGCCGTCGCGCCGAGGCCATTGCTCGTTACCATCGAGCACTATTCGGAACCCTTCAATCAAGCGGCACAGGCAATCCGCGAGCGTTACAAACTGCTCAACGTGGCGGACCGGTTCTCCACCGTGCCTGCGGACGATCCTCATGCCTGGACCGTGAAGCTCCGAATCGCCAATGTCGATTGGTTCTGCCGCTGGCTCTATGATCGTGAAGGTCCGAGGACCGAAGCCGCCTTCACGCCTGAACCTTGGGAGAATCTCTGGTGTACCGCGGATGGGTCTCTGAGATACTCCCAGCGGGGCCAGACGATATATTCCCTGATTTTAGCAAGGCAGGCGGCACTGCCCCCCGTGCGGAAAGCGCCTGCGAACGCAGCCGAACAAGCCTCCTACCGGATTGAGTTCAGCAAGGGGATCGAAGAGGTCATCCGCTATCGGCCGTCAGACCAAGCGCTTGCGCCCCAGCGAGAAACCACGAGTCCGCGTAAGGGCTATCAAATTGAAAAGGTGGAATTCCTCTCCGAACCCGGCATCTATATTTCCGCTTGGGTTTATCAGCCCGACTCGGGAGTGAAGGACCACACGGCGATTCTGTATGTGAGTGATGTCTGGCGAGAGAGCGACCGGATGGAATTCGGCCTGCTCGAGGAGTTGGCCCTCCGCGGCCGCCGTGTGGTGGCCGTTGACGTGCGAGGCATCGGCGCAAGCGAGCCTCCTCATCCCGGCGATGAAAATGGTGAATTCGGCCAGGTAGACAACGCGGAGTGCACCATGGCGTACATGGCCTGGGAAATGAACGAAGACTTGTTCGGGATGCGTGTCCTGGACGTGGTCCGCAGCGTCGACTATGTCTTAAGCCGCCCGGACGTTGATCGCACGGGCGTGCACCTGATCGGAAGCGGCACCGGAGCGCTGTGGTCGCTCTATGCGGCTGCGCTCGACGCTCGGGTCAAGGCCGTGGTGGTTCACGGAGGATTGCTCAGTTACCGCGCTCTCACCAGCGCGAATCGTTATCTCACCGAATCGACCGTGTTCGTCCGCGACGTCCTCACCCGCTTCGACCTTCCGCAAGTGGCGGCAGCGGTGGCCGAGCGGCCGCTTACCATCATCGCGCCCCGCGGACCCATGAATCAGGAGGTCGATATCTCAGCGGCACGCGACGCTTATCGGTGGACAAGCAAGGTCTATGAGAATCTCGGAGTTCCCGATCATTTCCAGGTATGCACCAAAAGCCGGGAATTGAGTCTAGCGAATCAATACCTCAAGGCGCTCGGGTCAACGCACGGCACCGCCTAGCGCTTAGCAGAATTGTTAAGCGATGTTATTCCTCGGAAGCGCGACACTAACGCGGATAGAACAGATACAATTTTGAAATCCGCTCGCTCTCGCCAATGTAGATCGTGTCGTCGAGTCCCACTGCCATCGCCTGAATCACATAGGCCTGCCAGGCGTAATAAGGACGGCGGTTGACGTCTACGAAACCGAGGATTTCATATGAGGCGGTCTGCGGGTCGTAGGAAAACAAGCGCGCCATGTCGTCATCGTCTCCGCCCACGCCGTACAACTTTCCGTTGGACGCGCGGACCAAGCCGCTGATGCGATATTCGAGCAGCGGCTTGCCGAGATTGCTGACGGTCATGCTTTCGGGATCGAAGCGGAACAGGTATCCGTCAGAGGTTCCGCCGAAAATGAGCCCCGAAGGGTCCAACAGAAAAGAGTCCACGCGGGTCCAGGGTTCGCGTCCGGGGATTGACGGCGCCTGCACCGGCAATTTCTCGAGCGCCTGTTTTTCCTGGTCGAATTTAAAGAGGAAGCCATCCTCTCCCGAGGCATAAACGTTGCCCTTGAGGTCCAGCACCAGCATTCGCGAGACCATCTTCGTGGTTTCGAACTTCTCTCCCCCAGAAGTGCGGTGTGCTACGACGCCCAGATCTGCGCTGGTTCCGGTCGCTAGGATGAACTTGAAGAAGTGCGCGTTGGGGAATGTGAGCCCGTAAATGACACCTGCCCGGCGATCGATGGTCAGCGCCAGAATACTCTCTCCCCGAACGGCAGGGCCAAGGTCAGTGACCTCGCAGGGTTCTTTGATTCGCAGAGGCTGTTCGTCTTCCCGATGGGGGGTGTACTTGAGGAGATGTCCCGCCGGCGTGCTGCCGATGTAAACGTCACCAGAATCTGAGACGGCCAGTGCGTTGCTGACGGCGGTCGCGCCCGGAATAAATCCCAGAGGCTGCACGTACCCGTGACGCGGGTTCAGCACGAACAGGTGGGAACGCTTGCCGCTGGTCGCGCCATACAGATTGCCGTTTGGAGCCACCGTCAGTGCGGTAATCGCCGATTCTCCATCGGGGATAACATCGATGGGCGGATAACCGAGATCGCGGGCGTCGATCCGGTTTTGCGGAACGACCACCCTGTCGTAGTCGGGTGTGCGCTGGCCTTTTGCAAGCGTCGCAGCCAGCAGGAGAAGCGCGCAACAGAGGAAAGTTTTTCTCATCATCGTTTGCTATCGGGGCTTCGGGTGGAAAATAACCAGGGCCAGACGGTAGGGAACGCCTCCGATTTTCCCTCCGGACTCATTCTCCTGGCCCGGTGCGTCGCGAACCTCGATGGCTCCTACGAAGTAGATTGTGCCGTCCGGGGCGGTATCGGCGGAATTGAGTCCAATGATGCGCCGGCCGTCCGCCAGGCGCATTTCGCCGCGGTCCTCAGTCCTGCCGCTTTCGAGGTCATACACGACCAGGTGAGACACGCCGATGCCCTGGCTGCCCCCGTAATCGAATTCCTTAGCCGGAGGCGCGTAATACAACTTGCGATCGCGACCCAAAGCCAAGGTCAGCGTGGCGTAAGGGATATCGCGCCGGTCGTTCATCCCTTCCACGCACAATTGCCCCAGCGGCTTGACTTCCCCGTACTGGCCCGCGCGGGGATCGAATGAAAACAACAAGCTGGCGCTCTCATCGACACCGTAGAACTTCTTTTCCTGAGAATCCCAGACTACCGTGCGCCAGTGCGTTTCTGACTTGTTGTAATCGCGCCCCAGCGAGACGCCTTTCGGCCGGATGGGGATATGCAACGGCAACTCGATTATTTCGTCCGCCCGCGGGTCATACTTGTAGATCTGGCCGGCGCCGAAGTTGCCGTACACATTCCCCTCGTCATCAATCCCGAAGGTTCGGCAAATTGATTCAAAATTGTTGATACGCCCCTTGTCCACGGATTTCCGTGAGGCGACATCGTAGTAGACAAAGTGCCCGCGCGGATGGGTCAACCCATAAATGCGATTGAACTTCGGATCGTAAGCGCCAGTGTTGATCCCTTCGTATCTCGGTCCGATGCCAAAATCTTCGACCTTGCCCGTTTTCGGGTCGTACGCCATCCAGTGGGCCCCCGGATACCCTTCCTTGGTCCCCACGCGCCCGTAATTGAACCAGAGTCCGGCATGCGTGCCAAAGTAAATCCGTCCGTCGGATCCTTCTCCGAACTTGGCGTGGATTTTGGATTGAGGCCCGATCCGCAAGCTGGCTTCGCCTGCCAGGCGGGTCAGGTTGCCCAGGTCGGTGACGCGATCAGTGGCGGGGTCATACATCACCATGTGGCCATCGCAACCGTGGCAGGCGAGTCCCGCGTACACTTTGCCGTCATGCGCGACCGTCAGCGCCGCCCAGTTCCCGTCCATCTCAGCCAGGCCCGGGAAGATACGATAGTCCAAGGTGACGATCTTCTCCGCGCAAGAAGCGTGGGGCAGCGTGATGAGACAGAAAACGGCAAAAATCATCACAGGAGCTATCCGGCCGCATGTGAGTCTTGGATTCATCTACCCACTCCAATCAGCTTCAGTAAGGGCGACCATCGTGGCCGCCCGGTGGCAACTCGCCGCCTGAACAATCAGGGGAAGGCAAACGGCTATTCACTGCAGTGTTCCAAACCTACTTCGCTTCGAGCGTAACCGATATTTCCTGCTCGTGAGGGCGGATAAACCTCTTGTTATCGTTCTTCAAAACAATCGGGACCGAAAGGACGCCGACCGCGTGTTCGAGCGTCGACTCCGGAGCATCGGCGTACGGGTTATAAGGATACGCCGGCCACACAAGCCTCGCTGTGGGATCGACGTTCAACGTCCAGTCCTGCGAATGCACCGATCCTCCCAAGACCTCCGGAGAAACCTCGATCCGATCCGCGCTGAGCGTGAACTTCCGTCCCGTGCCGGTTTCGAGGGTTTCTCCGGCTTTCAGGCAGAGTTGCAAGTTCAACCGTGCTTCCTCCGGCGGATTTCCTTTTCCCGAAATCACAAAGCGCAGCGCGACGGCGTTGTTCTCAGCGACCGACGGATAGATGTCCGCGAAAAAGGTATTGTACGCCAGAGAGAGCCGATCGCCGCTATCGGCCATTTGCAAGCGGCTGCTGAGGGCCATGTGGAACTCTTGCCCCGCGACCTTTTCCTCGAAAGTCGCAAGTTCGGGCTGGCGTTTGGAGTTTGCGCCAGTAATGATCAATCCACCGTTCTTATGAAAGACGCTCAAGTTTGCCTGGCGGTCCAGGTAATATTGATTGGTCACGGCCTGGGTGCTGATTATCCCTGACAAGCAAACCACCCACGGCCCGGTCTTGCGGATTCCGGCTGGCACTTCCATCTGGTGAGAATAACGGTCCAGTTCCTGAGGGATTGGCTGAGTCGGGCCTTCGTGGTAATAAAGAGCATCCTGGGCCAGGCGCCCGAGCCAATCCATGGGAAGGTTATTCTCCGGGAAGAAACTCGTCAGAAACTCCGCATAGCGGCGCCCATCCGCGAAGTGCGAGAAGCCAAAATGTCCCCAGGCGTCCACGTCCCAGTAACGGTTCCGATCATTGATCACCTCAACAGGCTTGCCGTCGGGATAGGTGAAATACTCGTGGAAGTCGGTGGAGCGTCGCAAGGCACGAAGCGCCGCCGGGTCGTGGCTGTACTCCCAGTAGAGAGCCACCTGGGTCATGGTGAGATGATCGTAACCTGTGGTCGGGGCGGAGCGTGAGTGCTCGCCCCAATACCCGTCGGGCGCCTGCTCCTCCGCCGCAAAGCGGTGCAGAATCTTGGCACCAAGGTCTTCCCACTCCTTGTTACCGAACGTGCGGCCTGCCAAGAGCAGGAGCGCGGCGTATTGCGCATAATGGTTGGGCGAAGTGCCGATGAAAGGCGAATTGTACCAAGGGAAATCCACTCTTTCGGCAGCGTCCGGATAAACCAACGCGACATTTTGTTGGATGGCGCTTTTCCAGCGCGCACGCCGTTCGTCGCCAAGATCCGCCTCCACCAACCGGTACGCTTCCAGCCACATGTGCGTGTCCCAATCGCTATCCAGGCGAGGCGTAAAGTGCCCCTTTTCATTCTCTTGCGCCAACAGGTCGCCGATCCGGATAGCCAATCGAAGCATGCCTGGGTCGTGACAGTGAGGATTCGCAGGGTGCTGCTTGGCGTATAAGACCGCGGGGACGAGAATTGCAAAGGGGAAATGGTTCCACTGCCGGCGCCCTTCCTGTGTCTCCAGCACTTGCAAGTCGGGCGCGGGCTCGGCGTCGAGGCGGTTTTCGACCTGTGCGGCGCCGGCCGTGAGCAATCGAAAATACTGTGCGGGCAACTGCGCCCATGCCGACCTGGCGCTCAGGACGGCGAAGAGGAAGAGTGACGAGGCTTTGAGTCTCATGGGTGATTGCCTGCACGGAGATCGATTATACGAACAAAAAGGGGCAGAAAAGGTTAACAAAAAGTAAAGAATATCATTGACAACCCTACAGTCAAGTGCTGGCGTGACTCTGGTGGACCGCTTTGGCGGCGGTATGGTTGGGGTGCAGCCCGGCATTGAAACCGTGCAGGAGTTTCGAGTTGAGACCGTCGGCTCAGAGGCACGATTTGACCAACCGGCTACGGTCATCATGGCCTCGCGTAGCGGCACCAACCAACTGCACGGCGGCGGCTACGAATACCTCCGCGACAATACAGTAGTCGGCGCCACGCGCTTGCGGACGGATCCGATTGGCTCCGGTTTCGTGCTGCCTGAACTCATTCGCAACGAGTTCGGGGCGTACCTGGGTGGGCCCATTTACATCCCTCACCTTTACGACGGAAAGAACAAATCGTTCTGGTTTTTTGACTACGAGGGCTTGCGCGATCGCGAACGCGGCTCCGTGCAGCAGCCCTGGGTGCCCACCGCCGACATGTGGGGAGGGGACTTGAGCAACGCAGTGGACGTCAATAATCCGTGCTCGGGCCCCACTTGCCCACAGGGGTTTGCGCCCATCACCATTTACGACCCGACAAGCACGAATCCCACAACCTTTCAGCGCACGCCGTTCCCGAACAACCAAATTCCCGGGTCGTACAGCCCCACAGCCCAGGCGTTGGAGTCGCTGACCGAGCGTCCTTGCTGCGGTGCGTTCGCCCTCAACAACCCTTATATTGCGCCGAATGTCACCAACACCTATCCTTACATTCAGACCCTCAACAACTACACGGCCAAATGGGACGAGAATATCTCTGATAAAGACCGGCTCTCAGTACGCTACACGCGGAGCCTAAGCGCTTCCGCCCAGGAGGGGGGCTACTATGCCAATCCCGTCAACCCGACATCGGGCATGGGAAGCAGCGCGGATAATTTCTTCAACACGAATGTTGCAGTGAACTATAACCGGACCATTTCTCCGAACTGGCTGAACGAACTCCTGATCGGGGTTCTGCGCGATCCCAACCACTACGGAACCCTGGCTGATTTCACCGATTGGAGCGCCAAACTAAACACACCAAACCCCTTCGGAGTAACCGGATGGCCGACCCTTTATACCGAGGAATCGTCCTTGGGCTCCGCCGCTTACTTTGGGTGGGACTCCGACAACAATCACCTGCAACATCTCACCAGCGAAACCATTGAAGATAACGTCACCTGGACCCGCGGCAAGCACACCGTCCAGTTTGGGTTCCGTGGCCGAAAGGAACAGAACAACGTAGCAGAACTGCAACAGGCCCAGGGCTCACACAACTGGGGCCCCTCTTACACCACGGACTGGTCGCCGTCAGCCTTCAACGCCGCACCGGATACGGGCAGCGGATTTGCCGAACTCCTGCTGGGCCTCCCCAACTACCTTTCAAACCAGTACAACCGGGGTTATTTCTATTTCCGGCAAACCGAAATAGCCACGTATTTTTCCGACAAGATAAAAGTCAGCCCACGCCTGACTCTAAGCCTGGGGCTGCGTTGGGACAAATGGACGCCCTATACGGAGGCCCGTAATAGGATTACGGTCCCTTACGATCCCGAACATCTATTCGAGGTTATCACCCCTGGCAGCGTCAACATGAATTCGCTTGGGACGCCGCCTACCGTGCTCACGTCCTGGTCGAACCTGGGGCTGAAATACGCGACGGCGAGTTCTGTCGGATATCCTTCAAATCTGTTTCGCTCTGTCAATCATGATTTCGCCCCGCGCCTGGGCGTCGCCTACCAGATCAGCCCCAAGACGGTGATCCGCGGCGCGTACGGCATCTATTACGTCGCCATGCCGCTTTCCCTGATCCTGCAATCCACGCGCACCAACCCGCCGTTGAATCTCCGCTTCCAGAACAACCCATACCTGAACCCCAACGTACCAGGGGGCGTAAACGGCCCGTATTACAATTTGTACCCCCTAATCGTCTCGCCCGCTCCCAGCGATTACTTGCCGCCCGCCACCGTCGATATCACCAAGCCTCAGAACACCCTGCAACTCTATGGCAACGGCGCAACTTACTGGGATGGGCCCAACTGGAACGACGAACGCCAGCAGACCTGGAACATCACAGTTGAACACGAACTCCCCGGCCACATCGGCACAAGGCTGAGCTATATTGGAACCTATGGCGGCAACCTCGAGCAGCAGTACGGCGTTGACGATCAGGAGCCGTACTACAGCTATGCGCTCCGCACGGGCATGGTGCCACCCAGCAATTCCTATCTCTTGCGGCCGGTTCCAGAGTGGTCGCTATATGGACTTAACCACACGGGCTATTCTCGCGACCATTCGTTGCAAGCTGAAATCCACCGGACGTTCGCCAATGGGCTCGGTTTCCAGGCTTTCTATACGTTCGTCCGAGCCCTAACTACCACCGACCCAGGCGGCTTTGCCGATGGAAACACGACGGTCAACGGTGGCGGGGGGAACGGAAGTCTCGGCGGCAGCGGCGGGGCCACTGTTCCTGAAAACATCGAATTGTTGGGCGAGCCCAGCCTTAGTCACGCGCAGCGCCTCAAACTCGTCTACTTCAACAACACGACCATTCCGCCCCATCGGTTCACCTTCAACGCCATCTACGACCTGCCCTTTGGGACAGGCAAACACTTTGCCGGCCAAGCGCCAAAATCTCTCAACTACCTCATCGGAGGCTGGCAGTTGGCTACCATCGGCACCTGGAATAGCGGGCCATGGATGGGGGTCAGCACCAGTCTTGTGCAAACAGGTCCGGTTCGCATTGCTGCCGGCAAACGGGCAACCTTCGATATCCCCGGCAGTTCGTTCCGTTACCGACAATGGTTCGCCGGGAACTTCAACCCTTCGAACGCGACGAATGCCTCGGGTACGCTCGCTGGAGCAGCCGTGCGGCCAGCCGGACCGGATTGCACTGGGGCGTACGACGGCAAGCTTGCTGTGACCCTGACGGATGGGACCTGCTACGATGCTCCCTTCAGCGGTTTCTATAACTCCAATCCACGCGACAACGTCATCGGACCAGGAGCGTGGAACGACGACCTCTCCCTCTACAAACACTTCAAATTCGGGGAGAGGTTCGACATGCGCTTTTCCGCGGATGCCTTCAACGCCTTCAACCACCCGAACGACGTGGCGCCCAACACCAGCACGGGGTTGCAGAACTTGGGGCAGCAAGCAAACGCTTCACGTGTGATCCAGCTCTCGCTGCGCGTGGAATTCTAATCGTGGGGTCGTTCTGGCTGGAGGTTGTGCCCAGTGGCGCAACCTCCGTGCCGGCCTTGTCCTTCCCGCCTCCTGGCGCTAACATTCACCGTTGATGCGTTCGATAACTGCCAGAAGGGCCGGACGATAGCCGACCAAACGTAGGGGTAGGGCTTGCCCTACCCTCGTCGGAGGCAGGTGAAATGCGGGGACGGCAAGCCGTCCCCCTACATCGTGATGGCTGTCGACGGATTGGGATCAAGATGGCAGGTTGCGGACTTCGGAGTTTCATGGCGCGAGCAATTTCTGGTTTGACAGTGGCTCTGTGGCTCAGTGCCTCTGCGGTGAATCTCCCCGCCGCCGGCCAGGCGGGTGCGCCGCCAGTCGAGGGCCAGCTTGGGGAGGGGATCAAGCTCCTGGGCGCCGGGAGTCTTCTCGAAGCGGTCGCGGCCCTCAATGCCGCAAAGCAGATTGCCCCGCAGGATGCCCGACCCTATTTTTACTCTGGTATGGCCTTGGCGCAGGCAGGCAAAATGCGAGACGCCGCAGCGGAACTTGCCGAAGCCGTTCGCTTGGTTCCTGAACAACTTGATTACCGGGTTTTCCAAGCCCACGTGTTCCAGGAGCTCATGCAAACCGCCTCCGCGGAAGACACGCTGCGGGTTTTTGAGAGTGATGCCGCGCTTCGCCGCCTCGACCCCGCCTGGCTGCGACTGCTGGGCGATGTTGATTACCGCCTGGGCAAAATCGACGAAACTCTACGGGTTCTCGACCGTTGGGCGGAGGTCGCCCCGGACGACGCCCGCATCGACCTCGACCGTGGCCAGGTTTACGTGATGAAGGGCGAGCCGGAGCGAGCGGTGGAATTCTTCCAAGCAAGCCTTCATAAATCCAGCGCGAACCCTCAGGCCTATTTCGAGCTGGGGAAAATCTATTATCGGAAGCGCGAGTTTCCTGCTGCGAAGGAAGCCTTGCTGAATGCAGTTCGCGAGGATACGAGTAATCCTGAATATGTTTCAAAACTGGCCTCTGTTTGCCTGGCAATGGGTGACCCCGATAGCGCCGTTGAATACCTGAAGAAGGTGGAATCCGCGGGTCCGGGCTTCCCAGCCATCTATTACGACCTGAGCCGCGCCTACCGCAGCAAAGGCGATTCGATTCGCAGGACGGAGTATGCGAAGAAATTCGATGAGGTGACTTCAGCCGAGCATGCCCGAACGTCCCGGAACGAGGCGGCAGGCCGCCCGCTTGGCCAGGCGGAGCGGTTATTGGAGCAAGGCCACCCGGCCGAGGCGCGCTCTCTCTTCCAAAAATCCCTCGAGGTCGATCCCGACCTCTGGGAACCCAATGCCTACCTGGCGGAGATGGACCTCGACTCGGGAGACTTAGTGGAAGCGTTTTCCCATTTGCGAAGGCTTCAAAACATCGATCCCGAGTCCGCCATTGGTAACTTCTTGATGGCGCGCTACTGGTTCAAACAGAAGAAGTACGAAGAAGCGCGAGTTTACGCCGAAAAGGTGAAACTTATCCGCCCCGATAATTCCGAACTGCGCAGCTTGCTGGGCAACATCTATTTGGAACTTGGTCAAAGGGATAAAGCCCGAGCGGAATACCAAGCAGCCGTGAGCCTGGCTCCGGATCGAGCCGATTTCCGGGCCCAATTCGAAAAGCTGAACTGACGCGAAGCGGTTGTCCCATCTCGGCGTGCGGCAAGGTTTCGCGAGGGTGAAGAAGTCGATCCGCCGTCATCCCGAGCGAAGCGAAGGATCATCGCAGTTGGTTCAGAGCTCAACGAGTTCCGAACAACCGCAGGGAACTTTCGCCGCTCTGAAAATAAGTCCCCTCCTCAGCGGGAGGAGGGGTAGGGGTGGTGGGTGTCAGCGTCACGACGGGACCAACAACCCCCTACCCCCTCCTTAGCCAAGGAGGGGAGTCGTTACTGGAGGATCTATGGAAGGTAAGCCGTTGTCTTCGCGACGCTCGTTCCTGCGCGCGGCGCTGGCCGCACCTGTGGCGAGCGCCATGATGGGGAACTATTCGCCGCTGCGCGGGCAGGCGAAGCCGTCTGCGGGTGCGACTTCGGTAGTGACGCGTGTCTCGCTTGATCGCGAGCTCTATGATTGTCACGCCGTCCTGAACGGGCACGTGCAATTCGACCTTCCGGCTCCGGGATCTGTCGTCGTCCGTTGGCTCGACAGCTTCGGACGCATCGTTCGGGAAACCGAGTTGCCGGCGTCGCGTTCCGGCGTGGCGCCCCAGAGATTCTCATTCGAGCTGAGCGCGGGCCTCACTTACAGAAACTGGATTCGAATTTGGGTCAATGATGTCGAGCAAGCCGAAGGAGCGAGCTTCCTGCTTTCTCCGCCGCCCAAGGCCTGGGATGATTTCCATGCCATCAGTTGGGCCAACTATCCGGACGGCTTTTACGACCTGCTGCGACAAGCGGGTGTGGATGCGACAATCGCGTATCGCGAAAGCGGCGATTCCGCCCTCGACAATAACTTTGATTTTTATGTCGAGCAGATGGCGTGGGAAGTATTTGCAATCTATCACAAGGACCAGCCCCTTTGGAGGGGGCTGCTGAACCAGATCGCGCTCGATCGCAACAACATGGACCTCTGGATCCGCCAACCCTGCGTGAACGATCCGAAGACAGACGAATACGTGCGGGAACGGCTCACCCGATTCGTTCGTTTACATCGCGATTTCCGGCCTCTCTTTTACAACATCGCCGACGAACTTGGCGAGGGCGATCAAATTCGGCCCAACGACTTCTGCCACTCGACTTTCTGCACGAACAAATTCGCAGAGTATCTGCGGAAAATGTATGGCACTCCCGCCGGCGTCGCGCACGAGTGGGGCGTCACGGAAGAGACCCGCTGGGATGACGTGAGCCTCCGCAACGGTTCATCCTGGGCCAAAAGCAACCTGATGATCAATCGGACTACCACTGACCAGGCTTTCGACTCTGTTGCCATGGCTGCTCTCGAAGCGAAGTATGGGGGGCTCGCGGCGCTCAACAAGGAGTGGGGCTCGAATTTCCCCGCCCCTGCCAAGGACGGAGACCGCCGCGAACAGTGGGAACCCCTGCTTGCATTCCTCAGCGAGACACGTTCGGTTCCGGAGTTGACCGACAAAGCGCTGAGCGAGCGATTTGGCCCCATCGATAAAGCTAACGTGCGTTGGGGAACTCACACCAGCTGGGCTGCCGAGGAGCACCCGGCGGGTTTCAAGTCCTGGTCCGAAGCCGTTGCCTTCCTCAATCGCTTTTACCGAGAGTTGTCGCAGGTCCGATCCACGGAAGGTTGGAACGTTTCGCCGTGGTGCGACTTTCGCAACTTCATGGACGAAACGTTTGCGGATGCTGTGGGCCGGGCGCGCGCCGTCTGCAAAGCGGAAGACCCGCATGCGCGCTGCGCCACCGAAGGCGGGCAGGTTCCTTTTGCTTTCGGATGGTATAACTATGAGAACGTTGTCAAAGTGGTGGATGTTATTGAGCCGTATAATGGCGGCAATAATGTTGAGATCATCCGTTCTCTGAACTCCGAGGTCATCATGATTTCCACCCACGGCTTCGAGCATAAGCCGGGGACGCCGATGACAGAAGACGATCGCCTTTATCAAAAGCGCGCCCCTCAGCCCATCTGGTGGGGACTTTTCCACGGCCACCGCGGCTCGATTATCTGGGATGATAACCTGCCGGAGTACCGCTTCGTGGATGAAGAGACTCGCCAGCTTACCCCTTCGGCCGATACTTTTGCCGGCACTTTCCGGGAACTGCGCCAGGGCGTCGCCAAGCTCATCATCAACAGCCGGCGGCTGCACGATGGCATCGCCGTCCACTATTCGCAGCCCTCCATGCAGGTACATTGGCTGCTCGACAATGTCGAGAATGCACGGCGATGGATGTTGCACAGCGGCGGTGACCGCCACAGCCATTTCACCGGCGTGCGGAACGCCTGGACCAAGTTGATTGAAGACCTTGGCCTCCAGTATCAGTTTATGGGCGGCAAACAGATCGAGGAAGGGAAACTCACGCCTGACGAATACCGGGCGCTCATCCTGCCGCAGTCGATAGCCGTGAGCGCGCGCGAGGTTGACCAGATCCGGCAGTTCGTTCGCGCCGGCGGGCTGTTGGTGGCTGACTGCCGCACGGCGACCATGGACGAGCATGGGCGCGACCTGGGGCACGGGCAACTCGACGAGGTGTTTGGCATTTCACACGTCAAAGGCCAGACCAGGGGGTCCGCCGTTTCGGGCGTCGAGGACTATGAATCGCTGCATCTGCGAGGCAAGAAGTCGGACCTCATGATCGGCGACGAAACACTTGCTGTGGCGGCCGGTAAGCCGCTCGCGCAGAGCGGCCGTGTACCACTGATTGTGGTCAATGGGTTTGGCCGGGGCAAAGCCGTCTTCCTGAACGTGGAGGTCGCCCGCTATCCTTACGACCGGCTGACTGCCAAATCGACGACGAGCTTGCTGGAAGTCCTGAGTCAGGTTTTCGGCTTGGCGCGAATTGAACCGCAAATGCGCGTTCTCGACGGGTCTGGAAATCGCCTTCCCGGCGCGGAGGTTGTCCGGTTTGCGAATGGCGGGTACGAGCATGTGGCGGTCTTTCGCAATCCCCAATTCGACGATGGGGGCTGGGGCGACTTGCCCACAAATCCGGAGCGCGGCTGGGCGGGACCGATCGATAATTCGTTGCTCGAAAAGGAAGCCCAGGTCACCATCTCGTGGCCTGCTGCCATGCCGACTTACGATGTTCGGGGCAAGCGCGACTTGGGGGCCACTGACAAGGTCCAAGTGAATCTTGAGCCCTGGAGTCCCCTGATCCTGACTCGAGCTCCCCAGCCCATTCCGCCCCTGCGCGTGGAAACACCTTCCGAGGTTAAGCCGGGTGGCCCGCTGGTTATCACGCTTCGGAGCGAGGCGCCCCTGCCCGAAGGGGCATTTCGAGTTGTACGCCTGGAGTTTTTAACACCCGAGGGCCAACCCTACGAACTCTATACGCGAAACGTACGGGTTGAATCGACTCCTCATTTGGAGCATTTTAATCTGGCATCCAACGATCCCAAGGGGCTCTGGAAGGTGAGCGCCTACGACGTGATGACGGGCGGCGCGAGGGAGGGAACGTTTACTTTAGCACGGTGAAATATCGAGTGGCTGTCCTGCTGAGTGGTCACGGGTCCAAGGCTCGCCTACAGGAATGGCCGGAGAAGGAGGCATTCCCTAGGCTGCGGACGAGCGCTCGAAAAGTGTCATTCTGAGCGAAGCGAAGAATCCCCGTAGTTCTTGTTCCAACGAACTGCAAAGATCCTTCGTCGCCTACAGCCCCTCAGGATGACAGCGACTACGTTTTTGCGTCGCCTGCTGGGACTTGCTTCTATGAAGTGTAGCGTCACATTGTTGGGTATGTTCGTGCTGGCGACAGTGTCGCAGGCCGCGAGCCCCAACGTGGTCTTGATTACAATTGATACCGTTCGGGCAGACCGGGTGGGCTGTTACGGCTATACGTACAAAGCGCTTTCCTCGGCCACCCAGATGGCCGCCGAGGGCAAGTGCGACCGAGCCCTGCCGCTACTCACTCGTCTGGCGCACGACCAGCCCGGCGTATACCTTGGACAGCTCACGCTCGCCAAATGCGAACTCGCTTCCGGCAATTACAGCGGCGCGGAATCTGCCCTGGATTCTGCTCTACACGCGAGTCCGGGCCATCTGGACGCGGTATTTTATAAAGGGATATGCCTGTTTCAGGAAAGCCGATTCAAAGACGCATTGCCCAGCTTGCAACTGGTTGAGAAGGCTCTCCCCGATGAACCTTACGTCCACTTTTATATTGCTTCGATCTACGAGAAGGAGGGGGCTGCTGGGCCGGCGTTGGAAGAATTCCAAAAGTGCGCCACTCTGGATCCCAATTTCGAAGTCGCCGTGTATAAAGTCGGCTACTTGTCGGCCAAGAGCGGCAAGATCGCGGAGGCGATTGTCGCGTTCAGGAAGGTGGCGGACATGGACCCCGGCAATGCCTCCGCGCACTTCAATCTTGCGCTGGCTTACGCGAAGTCCGGGAACCAAAGTGCAGCTCAGCCGGAATTCGAAACCGCCTGTAAACTCGATGCTTCAAAGTGCCTTCCCCGCGACCAGCAATAGAGCTGTATAACTCGAGCCCAGCCCCGCGAGCTTCGACGGGTGCTGGTCGAATTCCGCGACCAGCGCCTCCTGGAAGCGCACAAGGGGGGGCGGACGTCGATCGCTGACGACCTCGTCTTTCCCGGTAAAGACGGAGCACCCCTTCGTTCCAGAAGACTGCTCGACACGAACTTCGTTCCTGTCCTCGAACGCGCCGGGTTGCGGCGCTTCCGGTTTCACGACCTCCGGCACACCTTCGGGAGTCTGCTGATCGAGGAAGGGGCGCCCCTCCCTTACGTGCGCGATCAAATAGGCTACAGTTCCATCCAGATTACTGCCGACAAATACGTCCATCTGGTCGCACGCAGAAATGTTCACTTCATCGACCGACTGGACGCGCAAACAAGTCCGCAACCAAACGCAACCCCCGCGCAACCTGAACATAAGGGCTGCCAAAGAGGCACTCACCGTCGGCGCCACCAACTCATTGAAAGGAAAGTTTGGTGCGAAAGGGGGGACTCGAACCCCCACCCCTTGCGGGACCAGATCCTAAGTCTGGCGCGTCTGCCAATTCCGCCACTTTCGCAAATTCCTACTTCCTATGAGTTTCAATAACTTATCTCGATATCGCTTGTCCAGGCATTTTTCGAACCCAACCCGGGTGTGCCCAAGCCGCGATTAAAGCCGCTGATAATTGCTCCTTCAGAGGTCTCCGGGCTTATTCCGACCATTCTGGGGGAGTTGAAATTTCTTAGCCCGTAAGCGTGGATTCAACGAGGACGTATACGCACGGCCAGAAACACCAGAGCCGCAACCGACACCTTTGGACACCCATTCCAATGCGCGAGTGACAGCTCGCGAAGGTTCTCAGCAGGCCAGCGCCGAGCAGCGGTTGAAAGAACTTGCTACCAAACTTCCGGCGCCGCCTCAGCCATTCGGCATGTACGCCGAATCAGTTCAAACGGGCAATCTGCTTTTTCTCACCGGGATGCTTCCCACGGCGGGCGGCGAGGCTAAGTTCATTGGCCGGGTTGGCGCGGAACTCGATGTGGATGCGGCGCGCCAGGCCGCGCGTCTCGCGGCGCTCAACGCCCTGGCCGTGGCGAGGCAGCACCTCGGATCGCTCGACAGGGTGACCCGGGTGGTCAGGCTCGGAATGTCGATAGCCACTTCGGATAGTGCCGTGACCTACAAGGGCCAGCCCATCCGGACAGCCAGGAACGGTTGTGACTGCCCAGTTCCGATTACGATAGCATCAAAGTCCTTTTTCATGATCGGCTGACCATCCTCGCCGTGAATCCGGACGCTGTAGCTTCACAAATCGATGACGACATCGCTCGCCGGCTGTGAACAGCAGACGAGAAGATTCCCATCGGCCGGCTTGTCGAGTGGCTCCGGTCCATAGACGACCGCCCCCGAAACCAAACCACTCTCACAGTTGTGACAAACGCCGGTTCGACACGCCCAGCGGACCGGGACATCACACGCCTCGGCCATTTCGAGGATGCTCCCGTACCGCGACGCGTTCCAGTGCGCGGAAACGCCACTGCGCGCGAACGATACCAGCGGACCAGTGCTTGCCTCGTCGCTGGGCGGATGCGGAACTCGCGTCACGGCGCCGACGACCCCAGGGGTCATGGACTCGCCGCCGTTGAAGATCTCGATGTGAATGCGCTCCGGCGCCACACCCAGGGCCGTGAGCGCCTCTCTCATGTCCGCCATGAATCCGGTTGGCCCACAAAGGTAGACATCCGCATCTCGGGGCAGTCCGAGTTCAACGAAAACCGATTGGGAGATGCGGCCCGTCGCGTTGAAGTCCTCACCCGTCTTGTCCCTTGGGTCCGGCTTCGTGTAACAAACGTAGCTGCGGCCGTTCGTGAGCGCTCGCAGGAGGCCGCGGACTTCGCCGGCAAACGGATGATGCTGCCCATCCCGCGCCGTGTGCAACCACATGACCAGGCGTGTTGAATGGGCCCCCGCGAGTGCGTGCAGCATTGCCAGAACAGGTGTCGCGCCGATCCCAGCGCTGAGCAGTACGACCGGTCTTTCTCCCGGCTGCAGAACGAAACTTCCGCGCGGGGAGCTGACGTCGAGACGGTCGCCGACACGGAGATGTTCCCGCAGGTAGTTTCCAGCTGCTCCCTTCGGCTCGACCTTCACACTAATTCGATAGCGTTCCGTTGAGAGTGGACCCGAGAGCGAGTAGCTGCGAAACAGCGTCGGGCCGCCGGCGGCGGGCCTCAGACGCACAACCACGTACTGACCCGGCAGAGCCGTTGGAAGCGGATGACCGTCAGCGCTCTGCACCGTGAACGAGAGGACGTCCGCGGACTCGCGATCAATTGAGGTCACCGCCAGCGACTGAAATCCTGGCGAGGCCGGATGCGCCGCCGCGGCAGGCGCGAGTCCCGCGTTCCCCGTTGCCGCCGCATTTTGTTGACTCTGAAGTAGCGCCTCAAACGAGCCACGCCATCCCGGCGAAAGCGCTTCGATCCGCAAGGCGCGCTCCAAACGATCGTGTGCATGAATGGGCAAATAGAGGAGCGCGTTGATCTCAGTGACGGTCATACGCTCCGCCGCCTCTCCAGCCTTCACGATTTCGTCGCCCTCACCCACCTCGCCTTCGCGTAGAACGCGGAAGTAGAAGCCCGGCCGACCGCTGGATGTCAGCAATGCCGCCATCCGGGGTTCGTTCATCCGAATGCCCACGCGATAGCATGTGACGCGAGGTTGAGTGACCTCGAAAAGCGCGGTGCCGACCTGATATCGGTCGCCGATGCAGACGGCATCGTCGGGCAATCCTTCCACTGTGAAGTTCTCGCCAAACTGTCCGTGGACGAAGTCAGTCCTCTTCAACTGCTCCTGCCAATAGCGATAGGATTCAATCTGATAAACGAAGGCGGCTCGATGCTCGCCTCCGTGACCGGCCAGGTCGCCTTGACCGTCTCCCTCGAGATTCAACCGGCCGACGCGACAGCGACCCTGCACGGGATTCTTCCAAATCCCGGTGTGTACAGTGCGTCCCTTCCACGCGATATCGCGCGGAAGCCCGACGTTCACCGATAGCAGTCGAGCCATACCGTTAGGATCCTACCCGCATGAATTTTAGCAACAAGCTGCGTCGTCGATCGATCACCTCAGTAACTTGCCGGCGAGCCAGTAATCCACACTGAACTTTCCCGGACCGGAGCAGATCAGCCAGATAAAGAAGAGCACATACAAGACTTCCGGAAGGTAGAGGAAATCGTCGAGCCAACTAAGAGGCGAAAGTCCTTTAGGCATGGTGGAAAGCGCGCTGGTCAGGACGGCAACAGTCATATCGATCAATAAAGCCCCGCCGGCGGGACTCGAAAGAAACCCCACGGTCAGCAAGGATCCGCAAACGAACTCGACACCCGACACGAAATAAGCCGTCTGATGGGGAAACGGGACATTGGCTTTAACGAGCGTCTCGTAAACAGGTTTCGTGCCGCCAGCGATAAACAACTTGTTTGCCCCGGAGATGGCGAAGAACAGCCCGAGCGAAACGCGTACCAGCAGGATGGCGTATTGTTCCAAATCACTGCTACCCAGTAGCGTAAACTGGACCAACCGGTTCCAATCCACCTCTTGTCCCTCCCTCGAGAAATAGACCCCTCACCGTACCTCGTCCCTCGGCCACGCTCGCCCCACGGGAGAGGGCAAAACTTTCCGCGCGCAACAGATCAGGTGTCCATCCGTTCGACCCATTGAGCGCGCCATGCGGGAGCCACGAAGGGATCCGCAAAGTACTGTGTCTCACGCGCAACCTTGTCGTCCGTGAACTCCATGATGCTCACGGTGCAGGACGGTTTGCCGTCATAGGTCAGGACGAATTCGGTGATCCAAAGATCACCGCGACCCATGATTCGTCGGACAGCAAACCGCTTTTTGCTCGGCTGACTGGCGCGTTGGTTCTGGATGTTGCTTCGACCGCGGGTTCGCTCGCCTGACTGCGGGTAGTCCAGCACCGCGTCCTCGTGATAGATGCGGTGCTCCGTTTCATAATCGTTGGCATCGGACGCCGCCCAATGCTGATCCAGCGCCGCGCGGATCTCTCGATCTCGCACGCCAGAATGCGGCTCCTTCTTTTGTCGATCGTTCATCTTGAGCTATCAATTTGACACTCGATCTTCGTTTTCGCCCCCTGCGTTGCAGAAGCTTATGGTGTCACTGAGCTTGGGCGACCAGCGAATGAGAGAGTTCGTGCAACAGCAGGGTGACAAAGAAGAGCGCAGCGGTGACTAGCGCCGTGATCCAGATTCGGCTTGTGCCCCAGCTCGGGTTCGTCTGATGAAACCGCTCTCCCAGAGAGAACGCGATCAGGGCAGCAATAATGAACCAACTGTAGTGAAGTCCGACCTCGATGCCTGCAACTTTTCCCAGCTTAATACTAGATTTCACTATCCTCCTGACTCGCCCCGAGTTCCACATCGAACTGCCAGTTCGAGACCGCCGCCCTTGCGGGATCTTCCACTCGCATACAAAAGCGCAAGGTCGCAATTGCGCTGCCAATCTGGCGGAATGCCAAAACACCTTAATTCGAGTCTGGCAATCAATGGTTTGCGAGGCCATCTGGAGCTGCTCCATGATGTTGGACGCAGCCTGATTCGTGTCGAAAGTCCGACCCCAGTGACGGCGGTTCGACGTTCATCGACAGGAATCCTAGTGCTTGGTTGGTTTAATGAGCGCAATTTCAGGTGGCCCTCGGAAGGGTGGGCCTTTAGCCCCGCCGTCTGTGGGTGCACGATTGGAAGGGCCTTCAGTCCCTGAAGCCAAGCCGCTTCAGGGGCTAAAGCCCCGTTCTTACCTCGCGAGATCAGCGGCGGGGCTGAAGCCCCGCCCTTCCACCTCCGACGAATAAGTTCGCTTACTAATTCAGCTAAGCACTAGCGCAGCGCGACCAAAACGGCTGGCGCTGGCCGTTGCCTGGCCGCCGTCTAGCGACCAGAGCCGCTCGACAAACCCGCCCCGCAGTCACGATTCATCACCGGCTGTCAGCGGCGATTCGCGATCTCGATGACAAGTGGGAAATTTAGTGCGAGGATGAGCTTTCCACCACCTGCTGATGAAAAGAGACGAGATGGCTCAGAAGAAAAACGAAAGTCATATTCGCCGCCTTCACCGGAGCCGCTTACCGGCTGGCACGATCGAATTGGCAAAATACCTGATCGGTAAGACGCTCGTGCATGATACTCAGGCCGGCAGAGTGAGCGGGCGGATCGTAGAAACAGAAGCTTACGTAGTGGGTGACGCCGCCGGGCATGCCTATCGAGGACCTACACTGCGAAACAAGTCTCTGTTCCTCGATCGTGGGCACGCGTATGTTTATCGTGCCTATGGATTACACTACTTAGCGAACGTCAGCAGCGAAATTCGCGGGGTTGGGGCCGGCGTCCTGCTGCGCGCTCTTGAGCCGTTGGATGGAATCCATCTCATGCGCCTTCGCCGCCCCCAAGCGCGCTTGATCGACCTTGCTCGAGGCCCGGGGAGACTCGCTCAGGCAATGGGTATTGGCCCCCTGCATGACGGCGTGGACCTGTTCGCCGCCGGCCCATTATGGCTTGGCGAAGCAGTCAGGCCGGCGGGGGAAATAGGCAGGAGCGTAAGGATCGGGATTTCGCGAGAAACCCAGCGGCTGCTCCGTTTTTATGAAAGGGGCAGCCCTTACGTGTCCGGACCCAAACGGTCAAGGGTCTGAGAGGTCGTTAGACTCAGCAGCGATCGTCGAGTTGAGCCAATCTTTGCATTCTTGCCCCACGGCGATCAGACTCCCAGGTCAGATCAAGGCGCAGGAGCGACAGAGGGGGGTGGCGAAAAGGCAACCCCCTTACTTTAGTACTGTTGAGTACTAGTACCTCGGTTGCTAGAATGCGGAGCTTCAGACGGGAGGACAGGAGGTCAACACCACCCGTGTCCATGACGGCAAAAGCGCGAACTCCGCCACCTCCAGCCACGGCAGCCCTGACTCGTCGTGGCAGTTTCTGCCTCACACCCCTGCCAACAGGGATCGGCGGTACCGCCATGAGGTCTGGGGCCACTCACGAAATCGAGAGTTTTGCGGGGCCACAATTAATCTTCAGGCGGTCGCACGTGAGAAGAGTGAAGACCGGCCATGGGTGGTACGAATTACTCGCGGGCATGAGTTTGATGCTCTTGCTGAGCGGCGCGCCGGCTCCTGCGTTGCGGGCACAGCAGCCGGAACCGCCGGCGGAAGTGGTGCCGGTCCCGAGCCAGCCGCCGTCGGGGCAGGAGTCCCGGGCGGAGGCGGCGCCGGGCGAGACGGAGCTCTTGCACGTGCTGGTGGGCCAGCCGCTCGAGGTAAACTCGGCGTCGCCGATCAAGACCTTTTCAGTGTCCAGCCCTGGCATCATCGATGCCACGCTGGAGAATCCCAACCAGATCCGGATCGACGGCAAGGCGCCGGGCGGCGTTTCGCTGGTGGCGCAGGCTGAGAACGGCCAGACCCAGGTCTTCTACGTCTACGTGGAGCTGAAGGACACCGGCTCGACCGCGCAGTTGCCGGAAGTGCTGGCCGACAATACCGCACCCGCACCAGTGCAGAAGAGGAAGCCAACTTGGCTAGGCTGGGCAGTCATCGGCTCGATGCTCTTGCTTGCGGGGACCTTCGTCAAAGTGCTGCGGCAACGGGAACCTTACAAACTTGACCTGCGGTCACCGCAGTTGGTTCCGCCCGACGGTTGCAGCGCGCCGGGGCTCTTGCCGCCCGAAATTACGCGCCGGGGCGAAGATTCGCCGCCGGAGGCCGTCGTCCGGGCTGCGACGCAAGCGGAGGACTTGGAGAGAGCCAGCCAGGGCCTGGAGGAGGCGAAGGCGGCCTCGCTTGGGGAAGCCAGGCAGGAGGACTTTGGCATGCAAATGGCGACAGATTTGGGTGAGCAGGCGCACGAGATGCAAGAGGCAACGGCCGCGGAGATGGAGTCCATAAAGAAAGCCGCCGGAGAGGCGGTGGCGCAACTTGAAGCGGCGGAGGATAAGAGTGAAAGCAGTTTCGCGGCTCGCGCCGGAGAGGTGGAGAAACGCTTGGCGGGAGCGTCCGCCGCGCTGGAGGCGGTGGAGGGACGCATAAAAGCCCTCGTGGAAGGCTTCGACGGGCGGATCGAGAGCAGTCTCCAGACCGTGCAGGGAAAGATCGAGAAGCAGGCGGAGGATCTGGAGAAACTTGCCCAGGAGGTGGGAGGGCGGTGGTCGGAGCGGTTTCAAAACCATGCTGAGGCGACTATTGAGAAGCTGAGGGAAGAAGCGAATCTGGCGCGGCAGGCGGAGGAGGAAGGCCGGCGCCAGGCGGCCGGCATGTACCAGGCGAATCTGGAGCTCTTCCATCAAGCCGTAGCCAGCGCTTCGGCGGGTGTGGCCGCCGGGCAAGAGAAGTGGGCAGAGGAGAGGCAGCGCCAGTCGGCCAGCATGTTCGAGGCGAGTCTCGAGCGCCTCAATCAAGCCGTAGCCAGCGCCACGGCCGCTCTGGCCGCCGAGCAACAGAAGCAGGCGGAGGAGAGCCAGCGCCAGTCAGCCAACATGTACGAGGCGAGTCTCGAGCGCCTCAATCAAGCCGTAGCCAACGCCACGGCCGCTCTGGCCGCCGAGCATCAGAAGCGGGCGGAGGAGAGCCAGTCAGCCAACATGTTCGAGGCGAGTCTCGAGCGCCTCAATCAAGCCGTAGCCAGCGCCACGGCCGCTCTGGCCACCGAGCAACAGAAGCAGGCGGAGGAGAGCCAGCGCCAGTCGGCCAGCATGTTCGAGGCGAATCTGGAGCGCCTCAATCAAGCCGTAGCGAGCGCCACGGCGGGTCTGGCGGCGACGCAAGAGAAGTGGGTGGAGGAGAGCCAGCGGCAGTTGAGCAGTGTCGTCCAGGCGAAAGTCGAGTCGCTCAGTCAGTTTGCAGTAAGCCTTACAGCCAGCGTTCAGGCGGAGCACGCGCAGTTGAAGAATGAATACGAGACCTCTCGAAGAGAATTTGAGCACCTTGTGTCAAGGCGTCCCCCCGCCGCGCCCTACGTTCCCGCTCAGCACGAAAATCGCCGCAAGCCGCGAAGACTTGTGCCGAAACTAGCGATGGGGACAGGCATCTTTTTGGCAGTTTCGGTTCCAGTCCTGGCTGTCTATCTTTGGCCAACTCCTGTGATGCAACTTTCGGCACAGCCGCCCGCCGAGTTCGTTGACGATAGCTCAAACTGGGGCTCCGCACGACGCGTCCGGGAACAAGAAATAGCCCGAGCCTATTGGCAGGTAGCAGTAGCGGATTTGCAGGGAAAATACCCCTTCGGCAGCGAGCTGCCCAGCGAGCCTCCCAACGACTTTGATGCGGGCAAGAAGTATCTGCCGGCGGCCGGCGCGAAGGGGACATCCGAAACCAGGGATCATTATTGGCAAAAGCTTCGCAAAATCTGGGTGCAGCGAAATGCCTGGGAAGAAACCTCCGAGTGGGATGCGCAGTGGGCTTCTCGTCTTAAGCACCTCTGGGGACAGGGGCATTAACACAATTCAAATCAGCCACCTGTCAGCCGATGGACCGGAGCGACGGCCGTGAGACTAGCGAACGAGGCCTCCTCACCCGGCGCCGTCGGCTGATGAACTGATGCGAGCGGGCCACTCGCTCCCAAAAGGGAGGACGGGCACCGTAGGCGCTTTGGACTGCGGCAGCTTGCTGCCGCTTTCCCCGGGCGCGAGCTTGCTCGCGCTGCTTCATTAGAGTTCCCAACCTCGGCCAGCAAGCTGGCCTGAGCCAAAGCGGCAGCAAGCTGCCGCACTCCAAAGCAAAGCTGAAGCCCGGCATGCGAGCCTCACTCGTGCCGGCCAAGTTATCACACAGGCTCCCAAGCGGAGAGGCCATTTGAAACCAGGTGCTCGCAGTTTCCCCTCTATTGATTCGCCGGCGCCGCCACAGGCGCAGCGGCGAATGTCTTCCCCTCAATCGTCGTGAGCCGCCCGTCGGCCAAGCTCGACACAATGGCCCGATGGGTTGCAGGGTTTACGGCGATGGCATAAGGTCCGCCTCCGACCTCCACTGTCGCGAGTATGGTATTATCAGCGCCATTGATGACCGTTACGGTGTTACCTCGGGCGCTCGCAACGTAGATCTCGTGGGTTCCGGGGTCGACGGCAACGGCCTGCGGATGTCCTCCCACTCGCACCGTAGCCATCACGGCGTCATTCGTTCCATCGAGTACCGTTACGCTGCCGCCCGCATAGTTGGCCACGTAAACTCGATTGGCCGCGGGATCCACGGCAAAGGCGCAAGGGATTTCCCCCGCAGGGACGGCAGTGGCGCGGCCCGAATTCCCGTCGATGACGGTGACGTCGGAGCTTCCCGTATTGCCCAGATAAATCCGGTTCGCGGCCGGATTGGCGCCTATTCCCCAGGAGTGAGGACGCGCGGCAATATGGGTGGGTTGATCGCTGGCCCCGTCCAGGACGGTCACGTCGCCGCTTTCATAGCTGAGCAGATAGAGCTTGTTCGTTTCCGGATTGACGGCGATAGCGTCTGCCTGAATGCCGGCCGGCAGGGTGTGGGTGGAGTTCGTCGCGCCATCAATCACCGTCATGGTGTTGCTGAAAGTTCTGGAGATGTAGACCTTGTTGGTGGCGGGATCGGCAGCCACCACGTAAGGCAGGGCGCCCACCTTCACCGTGGCGGTCACTTGGTTCGTGCTTCCGTCGATAACGCTGACCGTGCCACTGCCGTTGTTGGCGACGTAAATCCGGTTGGTCTGCGGATTCTCGGCAATTGCTACCGGCTCTGCTCCCACCTTCACGGTCAGGGCAGTGAGGCCATCGATCACGGTCACGGTGCCCCGGGCGGTATTCACGGCATAAACTTTGCCCGTCCGTGGATTCACCGCGACCGCGCCCGGGCTGATCTCAGTGCCGGACAGCGCAGCGGGCGCCGCCGGCCGCGATCTTCCGCCCAACCAGAGGACCGCGTTCTCAAGCAGCTCGTCTTGAGTGGGGCTCGAAAAGATCTTGTCGCCGTGGCCCATGTTCATGTAGACCATGCGATATTTCGTGTTGGTCCAAACAACCGGGATGTCCCCCTCCGTCAGCACATCTTTCAAGCCTAAGGGATAATTCGAAGGGTCCAGCGTCAGCAGGACTTGGACGGCTTTGTTCAATCGGGGATTGGGCTTCCACCCGTACCACTCATTGGCGGGGGATTCAAAGGTCTCCGGCAGATTCAAGGCGACGGGATGCGTTGGCGCGTCCACCACCAGTTTGGCCGGCAGCGGCGGCCAACTGTTGTTGTAGAAAATCGCGCCACCCAGAAAATCCACGAACCACGGCCAGCCCGTATCTTTGTCATTGTAACCCGCGGCATGAAACCCCAGCCAGGCGCCGCCCGCTTCCATGTATTGCTCAAAAGCCCGCCGCTGGGCGGGATTGGTGGGTGAGGCATTGAGCCAGATCACCAACTGGTAATCGCGCAAGGCCGCACTCGACAGCTTGCTCCAATCGGTGGTCGAGTCAAGACTGAAGTTGTCTTTCGTGGCCGCCGCGGCGAAGAACCTCAGGGCGCTCTCTGCGAACTGTACGTGGTCCGGCTCTTCCGCCGTCGAATAAAAAGCCAGGGCGCGAAAGTGCGGCGCCTCGGCTGAGGTCGCACCGCAACACGACAAGGCCATTAACGTTATGAAGAAAACGAGAGAGTATCTTTTCATTGGTGGGCCGCCCAAAAAATGGAATTGCGGAATAGGGTGGTGAAAGCGGAGTTCTGAAACAGCTCCGGATGGTGCCCCATGAAGATGTAAATGTTGCGGCTCTGGTGGTGGACGTTGGTCCAAATGACGGGATGATCTCCCCCCATCTTAATAGGCGTATCCGGCGTGTAAGTGGATTCGTCCACACGGGCCAGCACGTGCACGTTGGGGCGTGGCGACTTGTCGTAGGTGTACCACTCCTCATTCTCCGCTGAGAACGAGTCGGGCACGCCTTTCATCACCGGATGTTGTGGATCCTCGACATGAACCGTCGCGGTGGCGAACTTGGCGATGTAGTCTTTGAACCGAATTCCGCCCATGAATTGCGAAAACCAGGGCCACATCGGGAATCCGTCAAATTCGCCAAGTAAGGTGGCATGATGGAATCCGATCCATCCGCCGCCCGCGTCAATATACTTGATGAACGCCGCCTCGGCTCTGGGAGTCCAGCCGTAAGGAGGGTAGTTCAGTTGGATGAACACCTGGTATTGCGACAAGAACTGGTCGTCAATTGGCTTGGTGTCCTGGATATAATCCACGGCGAAGTTCTCTTCTGCGGCCAGCTTGTCCAACCACAGTTTTGCGGCATCCACGAAGGGCTTGTGAATTCCGCCGGCTTCCGCAATGGCGATGACCTTGAACCTGGGACCGGCAGTTTGGGCCATGGTTGCAGTTGAGCAGATCAACATCGACTGGAATAACAACGACAGCATAAGAACGAGTCTGACGCACGCGCGGCGCGGCTTTGAATATGACATGAGAAGTCCTCAGAACCAGCGTTGGGCAGCGGTGGTGCGGCAGATTGCCGCGTGCCACACCCGCCCTGCATGAAATTTGCCGGGAAGCATTATAATCCGTTCGGGGCCGCTCAGGTCCCTGCTTGTAGGGGGACGGCTTGCCGTCCCCGCATTTCTGCTGGTCTCCACGAGGGCAGGGCAAGCCCTACCCCTACAGATTTTCAAAGCACGGCGTACTAAGGCTGTAGCGGCGGTCTCCGACCGCCGTCGTCGATCGGAGATCGACGCTACAGATTATATCGTTCTGCATAGAACGAATCTGCCAAAGGGGGGAGAATGCGTCAGCCGGTTTTATCCCTGATCTTGACAACGCTGCTGGGGACCTCTATCGCGATCGCACAGCACGCTTCCGTGGAACAGCCCGGCGGAAGCCGGATTGCCACTTCCCAGATCGACGCTACGGCCACACAGTTGATGCAGGCAGCCCATGTAACCGGATGTGGGCTTGCCGTTTTCCATGGCGGCAAAATCGCCTACCTCAAAGCCTACGGGCTGCGCGACTCCGGAAAGGGGGTGCCCCTGACGCCGGACTCCGTGATGACGTCGGCGTCGCTGAGCAAAGCGGCGTTTGCGACGGTGGTTCTTCGCTTGGTGCAAGCAGGGGTGCTGGACCTCGATAAGCCGATCGATCAATACCTCCCGCGCCCGCTTCCCGAGTACCCCGGATATGCGGACCTCGAAGGAGACGATCGCTACAAGAAACTCACCCTGCGCATCCTGCTCAGCCACACCAGCGGCTTCCCCAACTGGCGGGCCTTTGAGGACGACCGCAAGCTCAAGATTCACTTCGAACCCGGCACCCGGTACGCGTACTCGGGCGAGGGAATCGACCTTGCGCAATTAGTCGTTGAAACGGCGACCGCGAAATCGCTCACGGAGTTGATGGAGGAGCAGCTTTTCCGGCCGGTGCGCATGACCCGTACCAGCATGGTGTGGGAACCGCGGTTCGAGGACAATTTTGCTAATGGGTATGACGAGTACGGGCGCTCGCTAGGGCCGGAGAAGCACTCCGCCCCGGATGCCGCCGGATCGATGCAGACGACGCTGCGGGATTATGCCGCCTTCCTGAGTGCGCTGATGCGTGGAAAGATACTGAAGACCCGAACCTTCGGGACGATGCGGAATGCCCAGATCAGCATCCGCTCGGCGCATCAGTTTCCGTCGCTGGCAAGTGAAACAACGCACGCCAACGACGGCATCCGCCTCCGCTACGGCTTGGGCTGGGGCCTTTATTCTTCTCCCTACGGGAAGGCATGTTTCAAAGAAGGTCATGACGAGGGCTGGAGGCATCTGGCGCTCTTTTTCCAGAACGGCAGCGGCATTCTGATCATGACCAACAGCTCCAACGGGGAAGGAATCTTCAAGCCGCTCGTGGATGCCATCCTGGGCCCCACCTTGTTCCCCTTCGATTGGGAAAACTACACGCCTTATAACCTGCTTCCTCCACTGCCCAAGCTGAAGGAGCACAAGCAGGTTTCGCTCACACCAGCCCAACTCAACAGGGTCGTGGGCCGATACGCGCTGCCGCCGGACGTGGTTCTTTCGGTGACCGCTGAGAATGGCCGCCTGTTTGTCCAGGAGAACCAGGAACCCAAGCAAGAGCTTCTGGCAGAGAGCCCCAACGACTTTTACTCGGCCAGTTCCAGCGACGAGTGTACCTTTAAGCCCGCCGGCGAAAGCCCCGCCCAAGTCATGGTCCTGCACGTCGAGGGCAAGGACGTGGAGCTCAAGCGCCTCCCGTGAATACTGGCGGCTTGCGCAGCCGGGCGCCAATGAGTTTCTCCGGAACCCGGAGGGCAAGCTCTTCGTAAATGGTTGTAGTGGAGCACGGCCCACCCTGGATCGGGAGGGAAAAAGGAGCACTTATGCATACGTTCTGGACTAGCGTTCGCTACAGCTTGCGGATGTTCCGCAAGAGTCCCGGCTTTACGCTGATCGCCGGAGTTGCCCTGGCGGTCGGCATCGGAGCCAACACCGCCATATTCAGCGTTGTCAACGGCGTGCTCCTTCGACCGCTTCCCTACCCCGAGCCCAACCGGCTGGTGGCAGCCAATGAAAGCAATGGAAGTTCGCTGTCGTATCCCAACTTCCTCGACTGGCGCCGCGAAAACCACTGCTTCACAAACGTCGCAGCGTCGCAGCGATCCGACTTTATCCTGACGGGTTCCGGGCAGCCCGAACGCTTGAGCGGGATGCGCGTGTCGGCGAGTTTCCTGCCCGTGCTGGGTGTAAACCCGTTGCTGGGCCGCAATTTCCTGCCGGAGGAGGACCGCCTGGGCGCCGCCGGCGTGGCCATCCTGAGTCATGGCTTGTGGGAGCGCAGGTTTGGGTCGTCACCTGATATATTGGGCAAGTCCCTGTCGCTGAGCGGCCGCAACCACACTGTAGTTGGAATCCTGCCGGCGGACTTCCGCTACCGCGACCCGGGCGAGGTGTTCGTTCCGCTCGGCCAGTGGGACGCGGTGGAACTGCGCAATCGGCAGGCACACTTGGGACTGCGAGGCGTCGCGCGGCTGAAACCGGGAGTAACGATGGAGGCGGCCGGGGCTGAAATGAGTACTATCGCCCGCCGATTGGCCGAGCAGTATCCGGATTCAAATACCGGGCATGGCGTACAGTTGGTATCGATGCAGAAGGAGATTGTGTCCGGGGGCCGAAACACGCTGCTCCTACTGCTGGGCGCGGTGGGATTTGTGCTGATCATCGCCTGCGCCAACGTTGCGAATCTTCTGCTGGCTCGATCCGCGGCGCGGCGCCGCGAATTCGCGATTCGGGTGGCGTTGGGAGCGACCCGGAAGCGGGTGATCGGCCAACTGCTGACCGAGAGTGTTCTGCTGGCCGCGGGCGCCGGAGTGTTCGGGTTGATGCTGGCTTTCTGGGGAACGCGGCTGGTGCTGCTGGCTTTTCCCGATATGGTGCCGCGCACCCAGGCCGTGACCCTGGATCCCTACGTCCTCGTCTTCAGCCTGGCCGTGTCCGTAGTCACCGGCGTGCTTTTCGGGATTGTGCCGGCCTTCCATAGCTCCAATCTTCATCCCCAGGAGGCGCTGAAAGAAGGCTCGCGCGGAAGCGGCGGAGGCAGGCGCCGCGCCGAAGGCATCTTCGTGGCTTTGGAAGTGGGCCTGGCGGTGGTGTTGCTGGCGGGAGCGGGATTGATGATCCAGAGCCTCTGGCGGTTGTGGCGAGTCGAGCCGGGATTCGATACCGCGCATGTGCTGACTGCCCGGGTGGGTGTATCGCCGACCGTCATGGCTGACGGGGCCAGCATCCGCCTCGCTTACCAGCAGATGCTCGCCCGCGTGGAAAGCACGCCGGGAGTGGAAGCGGCGGCGGTGACCAGCCTGGTGCCTCTGACCGAGCGCGACAATGAGCTGGGCTACTGGCTCGGTCACGGGCCGCAGCCGACGGAGGATCAGACGCATTCCGCCTTGTCCTTTATCACCACTCCCGATTATCTGCGCGCCATGCGAATTCCGCTGCGCGCGGGCCGGTTCTTCACCCCGCACGACACCACGGCGACGCCTCTCGTCGTGGTGATTGACGAACTCATGGCCAAGCGCGAGTTTCCGGGCGAGGACCCCATCGGAAAAGAATTCAACCTCTTGGTGATCGGCAGGGTGCAAATCGTGGGCGTGGCCGCGCACGTCATGCATTGGGGGTTGGACGGTGATGAATCCGGCAGAACCAGCAGTCAGATGTACTTCCCATTTTTGCAGATCCCGGATAAATTCATGTCACAGATCGTGGTGGGCATCGATATGGTGGCGCGCACCGCGACAACTCCGTTGAGCCAGGCTGCTGCCGTTCGGGCCCAGGTCGCCGGACCCACCAACGATCAGCCAATGTACAACGTCAAGAGCATGGAGCAGATGATTGCAGAATCGCTTTCCGAGCGCCGCTTTGCGATGTTCTTGTTGATCACATTTGCCGCGACCGCGCTGTTACTGGCTTCCGTCGGCATTTATGGCGTGATGTCCTACTCGGTCACCCGCCGCACCCACGAACTCGGGGTACGCATGGCACTCGGCGCCTCGCGAGGCGATGTCTTGAAGATGGTGGTGCGCGAAGGCATGAGTTTGGCCGCAGCCGGGTTGGCGCTCGGCATCGCCGCGGCGCTTGCCCTGACACGATTCCTGGCCAGCTTGCTTTACGGCGTGCGTTCCACCGACTCTTCCACGCTGCTCGCCGTATCTCTGCTGCTGGGAGGGATAGCCCTTTTCGCTTGTTACATCCCTGCATGGAGAGCCACCCGGGTCGACCCCCTGGTGGCGCTGCGATACGAATGAGCTGACGGCGGATAGCCTGCCGGCTTTCGAGGTGAGCATGGGCAACTTGTTTCACGATTTGCGCTACGGTTTCCGCACCATGGTCAAGAACCCGGGTTTCGCTGCGGTGGCAGTGATCTCGCTGGCGCTGGGCATAGGGGCCAACTCCACGGTTTTCAGCATTGTGGATGGCCTGTTCCTGAGGCCGTGGCCGGTGAAAGGCCCTGAACGTTTGGTGGCCGTCACCACCAACCGGCCTAAGGATCCTGACTTCCGAATGTCATCCTATCCCGATTATCTCGACATACGCCAGGAGGTCAGCGCCTTCTCCGATGTTGTAGCCTACGGCGACCGGGGAGGGTTCCTCAGCGGCCAGGGTCAGGGCCAGGAACTGACCGTGGAAGTGGTCTCGCAGAACTACTTCGCGGCGCTGGAAGTGAAGCCGCTGCTGGGTCGCGCCTTTGTGCCGCAGCCCGGGCAGACGGCCGCGGAGAGCCGGTCCGTGATGGTGAGCTACCATCTCTGGCAGAAGCACTTCGGCGGCGACCCGGCTTTGCCCGGCAAGACCGCGCTCCTGGATGGCAAGGAGTTCACGGTGATCGGCATCACGCCGCAGAACTTCTGCGGATTGCATTAGGGATGGAGCCTTGACATTTGGGTCACCAAGGAAGGCTGGGAGGTGATGGGTCCGGGAGAGGCGCAAGCTGACGCGCAGCGCGACAACCGCTGGTTTGACGTGGTGGGCAGTCTGCGCCCTGGCGCCGGGATCGACGAGGCGCGCGTGCAACTCCGCGACCTGGCGAAACGCGCCGGCTTGGCGTATCCCGCCACCAATCGGGATGCCGGGTTCAGCGCCCGTCCCGCCTCTGAGGTAGCTCACCAGGGAATGGGAGTGGGCATCTACCTGATGGCCATGGTGGGTCTGGTCCTGCTGATCTCCTGCGCCAATGTTGCCAATCTCCTGTTAGCGCAGACGGAGCGGAGGCAGCGGGAAATAGCGATGCGCCGGGCTTTGGGAGCGGGACCGCGGCGGCTGGTGGGCCAACTTCTGAGCGAGGCGCTCCCTCTGGCCGTGGCAGGCGGAACGCTGGGAGTGCTGGTGGCGGCGTGCCTGCTGAAGCTTGTGCCCGCGCTCGTTCCCAACCTGCCGGGCAACGCACTCGTGCTCGATTCCCGCGTGTTGCTGTTCACGGCGGCGATTTCACTTCTCACCGCGCTCTTCTTTGGACTCCTTCCGGGATTCTGGGCTTCGAGATCTGAATTGACTGCCGTCCTTAAGGGTGATGATCCGAGGTGGGGACGAACCGTGGGCCGCCTGCCTCTGCGAAGTCTGCTGGTGTCCGGAGAGATCGCGCTTTCCGTGGTCCTGCTGGTGGGTTCCGCTCTTCTGCTGCGAAGCTTGCGATATACCCAGCAGATCAATCCCGGATTCGATCCGAACAAGAATGTCGTCATGCTCTCGGTGGCTCCGCCTCAGATGTACGGCTACAGTGAGGCTCAGGCCGCGGCTATTTATCGCGCCCTGGCCGCCCGGGCGGAATCCGTGCCCGGCGTGATACGCGCCAGCCTGGCCCGGCGCCCTCCCTTGACGGACAGCGAATTAGGAGAGGCGCAGCCTGTGGTCATCCCCGGCGTGCAGCCGCCTCCCGGAAGCGATCACTTCCAGATTCGCTACAACATCGTCGGCCCGAAGTTCTTTGCCACCGTAGGCGCCCGGATCGAGCGTGGGCGGGAGTTCAACGAGTTTGATCGGCCAACCGCGGCGCCGGTGGTGATGATCAATGACGCCATGGCGCGCCGATTCTGGCCCGGACAGGATCCCGTCGGAAAAGCGCTTCAGATCGACAAGAAGGGTTATCAGATCGTCGGCGTCGTAGGAGACGGAAGGTATACCAGCTTGCACGAGGCGGTTCAGCCTTATTTGTTCCTTCCTTTCACCCAGGTACCCTCCTTCGAGTGCTGGCTGCTGGTGGAAACTGCCGGCGACCCTCGCACCCAACTCCCTGTAATCCTGAAGGAGACGACGGCCGTCGCCAAGAGCCTTCCAATCGTAAACGCCATGACCTTCAGGGAATATATGCGGGAATTCATGAGCGAGGAGCGCTCGATGGCCGGCTTGCTTTCAGGCCTGAGCATTCTCGGCATGTTCCTGGCTGCGGCAGGGCTGTACGCAGTGGCGGCTTATCTTGTCAGCCGGCGCACGCGCGAGCTGGGTATTCGCATGGCGCTGGGAGCACGCCGCGGCGATGTCTTGAGGCTCGTGCTGGCTCAAGGGTTGCGGCTCAGTGGAGCGGGCGCTGCGGTCGGCCTGGCAGGGGCGTGGGCTGCCTCCCGGCTGATGTCCCGGCTGATTTACGGTGTGGCCGCAACGGATCCGCTGAGTTATGTGGCCGGCACGCTGGTGGCGGTCTGCGTGGCGATGCTGGCTTGCTACTTCCCGGCGCGCCGGGCGACCAAGGTGGATCCCTTGGTAGCGCTCAGGTACGAGTAGGGCGTGCGGCCCTTCTCGAGGCCGAAGGCGATAAAGTCCCGGCTCAATTCAGCGTTGCAGGGCAGTGCCTGTGTTCGGCGTCGGACGGAACACCGCTGCGGGCCTTACTCGTGCCGCAGTGCGGTGGTCGGCTGAACGCGCGCTGCCCGGAATGCCGGGACCACGGTGGCGAGCAGCGCCACAGCCAGCAATACGGCGTTGACGGCGATGAAAGTCGGCAAGTCTGTGCCGCTGATGCCGTACAAAAGGCTGGCGGTGAATCTGCCCAGGCCGACAGCGATGCCGAGCCCGATCACGAGTCCGATGCCGGTCAGGACTAGGCCCTGCGCCAAAACCATTTTCAGCACCGCGCCGGGGCGTGCTCCTAACGCCATGCGGATACCGATCTCGCGCGTGCGGCGGCGCACGGAATAGCTCATCACACCGTAGAGGCCGATGGCGGCCAGGGTCAGGCCGACCGTACCAAAGATACCCAGCAACAGGGCGGAGATTCTTGGTAGAAGCAGCGATTTATTTACGTGCTCCTGCATGGTCTCTGTGTTGAAGATTGCCATCGTGGGATCGAGCCCGGAGATCTGGTCACGCACCGCTCGAGCGGCCCGGCCGGGATTCGATGAAGTCTTCACCATGATGGAAATGCCGAAGAAGCTGAAGACCTTCTCCGGGGCGGCCTCGAGAGAAAGGTAGGCGGCGTTGACGGGTCCTTCGCCCAGGGTGCGCGATTTGGAGTTTCGCGCCACGCCGATCACCGTGTACGCCTTCTTCTCCTCCCGTAGGATGCCGCCGATGGGATCTTGCTTGGGGAACAGGCGAGCGGCCATCGTCTCATTGATGATCACACTCTGTTCGTCGCCGTTCTGCCTCTGGAAATCCCGGCCGCGCAGCAGCGGAATTCCCATTGTTTCGAAATACCCTCTGCCGACGCTGTAGACATCGGTATTGGCGCTTTGCTGGGGATGGCCGTTCGCAGCGTCGACTTTGAAGTCGTACGACGTGCCGCCGATGCTCAGCGGCAGCGTGTCCACATAACTCACCGAGCGCACTCCCGGCAGCGCCGATACGCGCTCCCGAAGCTGCGACAGAAACTGCACGGTCCTGTCGTGCGAGTAATTGTGAATTTTTGGGTCCACCGTCATCATCAGGATGTTGTCAGGCTTGAAACCAATGTCGAGGGCGGAAGCGTGGCCGAGGCTGCGCAGGAAAAGGCCTGCGGTCGCCAGCAGCACGAGCGACAGCGCCACCTGCGCCACCACAAGGACGTTGCGCATTCTGAAGCGCCCGCTGCGGCCAAACACCGCCGACTCTTCCTTGAGAGCGCCTACCAGATCAGGACGGGTAGCACGCAGCGCCGGCGCCAGCCCGAAAAGCAGGGCCGTAACCAGGGACAGAACGATGGTAAATGCGGCGACGCGCAGATCGACATTGAAATTGAACACTATCGGGAAAGGCAGCGGAAGCTGGAAATTCGAGATGGCATGCGCTGCCAACGCAGCGAGCAGGAAGCCGGGCACGGCGCCGGCCACAGCAAGCAGAAGGCTTTCCGTGAGTAACTGGCGCACCAATTGCCGCCGTCCGGCGCCCAAGGCAAGCCGGATGGCGATTTCCTTCTGCCGCCCGGTCGCTCGAGCTAACAGCAGATTTGCCACGTTGGCGCAGGCAACAAGCAGGACGAGCGCCACAACGATCATCAGAACGGCCATGAGGCCGACCGCCGGAGTCGAGGAACCGGCCACCAGCCCGCCCGCAGCCTGCAGTGTTATCTTCTGGTGCTGCTTCTCCTCCTTTCTGTAGGTATCGTCGATGCGCTTCTTGATGACGTTCATCGCCATTACGGCCTTGCTGCGACTGACTCCTGGTTTCAAGCGGGCGTTCAATATCAACCATTGATTGTTGCGGTTCGACCTGACATTCAGCTCCGTCGCCAGATCGGGCATGAGCCGCTCCGCCACAGCCAGCGGGACCCAGAACTCCGAGATCATTCCGAGGTCGATGCCATGGAACGCCGGCGGCGCAACTCCGACCACCGTATACCGCTGGCCGTTTAACACGACTCCGCGGCTGACAATCGCCTGATCGCCACCGAACCGGCGGCGCCAGAGATCGTGGCTGAGCACTACCACCTGGTCGCGCCCCAACACCTGATCTTCTTCCGCAAGGATTGGCCGTCCCAGCGCCATCCGCAGGCCCAAATTGGAGAAATAGTTCCCGCTCACCGCCTGTCCCCAAACCCGCTCGGGCTCACCTGCGCCGCCGAGGCTGGCGGGAATCAACGGAAAATGTGCGATCACTCCGCCCTCAAAGATTTCGCCGCTCTGGCTATTGAAGTCCACATAGTCGGGATAAGAAAAGGACTCGCTCTCCGAAAACACCACCATGCGCCCGGGATCCCTGACCGGCAGAATGCTCCAAAGCAGTCCATTGGCGACACTGAAGACTGTGGCGTTGGCAGCGATGCCCAAGCTGATCGAGACGACGATCACCAGGGTCAAGGCGGGAGCCTTCAGAAGAGAGCGGGCGGCAAAACGAAGATCTTTCAGCAGTGTCTCCATATTAGGCCTCGCATTAATCATTCATAGTGGAGTACGGCGGCAGGCGCGACGTGCGCGGCGCGATAGGCGGGAAAGAGGCTCGCGGCGAATGCTGCCACCAACAGCACGGCAGAGACGACGAGCAGAGTGACGTGGTCCGTGCCGCTGAGACCGTAGAGAAGGCTGGTGGTAAAGCGTCCCAGGGCCAGTGCCATGGCCAAACCGATCGCCAGTCCTACGGCTGTCATGATCAGGCTTTGGCGAAGGATCATGGCCAGGACGCTGCCGGGCGCGGCCCCCAAAGCTATCCGGATGCCGATCTCGTGCCGGCGGCGGCGAACGGAATAACTCATCACCCCGTAGAGCCCTACCGTGGCAAGTGTCAGTCCAACCGCGCCGAAAACCGCCAACAGCGCGGCGCAGATGCGTGGAACGAGCAGGGACTGGTCAACGTGCTCCTGCATCGTCGCGGCATTGAAGACGGCCATCGTGGGATCGAGGTCGGCCACCTGCTGTCGAACCGGGCGAAGCAGCGAGCGCGGACTGACGGAAGTCTTAACGGCCATCGAGATTCCGTAGAAACTCATCACCTTCTGCGGCGCCCCCTCCAGAGAGAGATAAGCGCAGTTCGTCGGCTCCTCGTCCAGCTTGCGGGATTTCGAGTCTCGAGCGATGCCGACGACGGTGTATTGGACGCCGGCTTGTACGATCTGGCGGCCCAAGGGGTCCTCGTCTCCGAACATATGCCGCGCCATGGATTGGTTGATGACGGCCACATGCTCGTCATCGCTCTGGAGATTGAAGTCGCGGCCGCGCAGCAGCGGTATTCCCAGGCTCTCAAAAAATCCCGCGCCTACGCGGTAGACATTGGCATTGACCTCGTCGTCATCCTTGGTTTTCTTGCCCGGGGAATGAAAGCCATCATTGGTTCCCCCGATGCTGAGGGGCAGGCTGTCCACAAAGCTGACGGACTGAACTCCCGGCAACGCCGACACGCGATCGCGAAGCTGCGAAAGAAACTGCCGGGTCTTCTCCGGCGAGTAATTGTGCAACTTGGGATCGACGGCCAGCAGCAGGATGTTGCGAGGATTCATGCCGATGTCGATTGAGCTCGCATTCCGAAGGCTGCGGAGAAACAAGCCCGCGCCCGCCAGAAGCACCAGCGAGAGCGCCACCTGTACAGTCACCAGAGCGTTCCGCAACCCGAATCCGCGGATACGGCCCCACACCGGCGAGTCGTTCGTGAGCGCCACCACCAGGTCCGGACGGGTGGCGCGCAAGGCCGGCGCCAACCCAAAGAGGATGCCGGTGAAAATAGAGAGGCACGCCGTGCAGGCCAGAATCCTCAGGTCCACGCCGAAGTGAAAGAGGATTGGAACCGGCAAAGGAACCTCCACGTGAGAGATGGCGCGCACCGCGATGGCCGCGAACCCCACGCCCACGGCGGCGCCGGAAAGCGCCAGCAGAATGCTCTCCGTGAGCAGTTGACGGACCAGCACCCAGCGACTGGCTCCCACCGCCTGGCGGATGGCGATCTCGCGCTGGCGGCCCGTGGCACGAGCCAGCAACAGGTTGGCAACGTTGGCACAGGCCACCAGCAACACAAACCCGACCACGACCATGAGTACGGCTATCAACCCGCCCGCCTGGGTTTCGGACCCGCCAATCAGTCCGCCCGCGCGGGCAACGGTTACCGGGCGCTCATAGTACTGCCCGGTCCGGTGATACGTTGCGTTAATTCGTTTCTTGACCACATTCATGGCGGTCGCAGCCTGCGCGGTCGAAACTCCGGGCTTGAGCCGGGCGATCATCGACAGCCATGAATCGTTGCGCCGGGTGCGGGGCTGGTCCTGGGTAATGTCAGGCACGAGTTGTTCGGCCATGGCCAGCGGCGCCCAGAACTCCGCCACGATGCCGTTGTCCGTGCCGGTGAAGCCGCGCGGCGCTACGCCCACCACCGTGTAGTGGTGCCCGTTGAGTAAGACCGCGCGGCTGATAATGCCGGGGTCTGCCCCGAAACGGCGCCGCCAAAGACTGTCGCTGATCACCACGACCTGGTCGCGGCCGACCACTTTGTCTTCGTCCGGCAGGATGCCGCGGCCCAGCGCGGGCGTGACACCTGTGACGGAGAAGTACTTCCCGCTTACAAGCTGTCCCCAGACCCGCTCAGGCTCACCCGTTCCGCCGATGCTGGCGGGAACGAAAAGGAGGTACGCACACACTCCTCCCTCAAAAATCTCCGCCGTCTGGTCGCGGTAGTCGACGTAATCCGGATACGAAAAAGTCTCTGCGCCCTCGGGGAAAGAGACCAAACGCTCTGAGTTGCGAACCGGCAGCACGCCAAAGAGCAGGCCCTCGGCGATACTGAACACCGTGGTGTTGGCGGCAATCCCCAGAGCAATGGAAATGATGATGGCCAGTGTGAAGCCGGGGGCCTTGATTAAGGTGCGCACGGCGTAGCGTGCATCTTGTGATAGCCTCGTCATCGCAAGTCTCCGTGTAGCGAAGAGGTCCTTCTGCTCTTTCTATACGGAGATTTCAGGGAGAAAGTTCAAAAGCCTGTGGAATATTAATGGAAAGGGTTAGTACCTAATGACGTATTACGCAGTGATAACCCGGTCCCGCCGGGACGTAGGGGCAACCCTTGTGGTTGCCCGCGGGCGGCCACAAGGGCCGCCCCTACACCGGCTATTCTTAAAGCAATCGCTCATGCCCGCCGGCGCCTATTCGTGACGCAGGGCGATCAAGGGATCGACGCGCGCCGCGCGGCGGGCAGGCAGATATCCGGCAAGCGCCGCCACCGCCAGCAGGAAGAGGGACACACCCGCAAAGACGGCCGGATCCGTGGCGCTCACTCCAAACAGCATCGAGCGCAGGAGGCGTGTCAGCGCAAGGCCTCCCGCCACCCCGATCGCCACGCCGGCGCCGGCCAGCAGCAGCGCGCGCTTGATCACCATGGCGAGAATGGCTCCGCGCCCGGCGCCCAGCGCCACGCGCACCCCGATCTCACGGGTGCGGCATGCCACGGTGTACGAAACCAGCCCATAAATGCCGACTGCCGCAAGCACCAGGGCCAGCGCGGCGAACCCTGCAATCAACGCCGCCGTAAAGCGCCGCTCGCGTGTGGAATGCGCGATGCTGCCGGCGAGCGTGCCGATCTCGGACACCGGCAACTCCTTATCTAACTCGTGCACGGCGCTGCGCAGGCTGGGAGCGAGCCGGAGCGGATCCATGCTGGTACGAACCACCACGGTCATGGCTGCGTCCGGGATTTCGGCGTGCGGAAAATACGCTTCCATGTCAGGCTTGTCGTCGAGCGAAGTTTGGTGCAGGTCGGCAATCACGCCGACCACGGTGATCCATGTCTTCCCGTCAGTGCCGAATCGTTTGCCGACAGCGTCGTCGCCGGGCCAACACCGCCGCGCCATGGAGTCGTTAATGATCGCGACCGGGCTGCCGGCGGGATCGCGTTCGTCGAAGAAGCGGCCTTTGAGCAAGGGGACCTGGAGTGTTTGGAAGTATTTCGGGTCGCTGCGCCTGAACATCACGACCGGCTTATGGCCCTGAGCGGGCGGCGGGGCCCCTTCAACCATAATGGACTCGCCGCTCTTCGAGTTGCTGAATGGCAGGTCAGTAGCCATGCTAGCAGACTTAATGCCGGGCATGGCATTGAGCCGCGTAAGCAACGATTTGTAGAAGTTGATGATTTGGCCGGGTTTGGGATAGGCCGCCTCCGGCAGGGTCAGGGAGGCCGTCAGCACTCCGTCAGGATTGAACCCGGGATTCACGGCCTGAAGGCGGATCAAGCTTCGCACTGTGAGTGTTGCTCCGATGGCAAGTATCGATGCCAGGGCGACTTCCAGAACCACCAGCGAGGAGCGCAGGGCGCCGCGACTTGCTCCATCACCGTTGCGCCCGCCTTCCTGCAAGCTTTCTGTCATGTTGATCCGCACGGCCGCAGTGGCAGGAGCCATTCCAAACAGCAGGGTCGTCACCAGGGCCGTGCCCAGGGTGAAACACAGCACGGGCGCATCCAGAGAGACGGTTTCCTGGAAGGGCAGGTAACCCGGGATGGCCGCCAGCGCGCGCACCACACCCCAGGCGGCAAACAACCCCAACCCGGCGCCCCCGAATGCCAGCAAGGCGTACTCGCCCAGCAGTTGTCGAACGATGCGCCCCGGGCTTGCACCCAAGGCGCTGCGAATGGCGATCTCGCGCTGCCGGTGGGAGGAGCGCGCCAGCAGCAGGTTCGCCACATTCGCGCAGGCGATCAGCAGCACCAGGCCCACACAGGCGGCTAAAACCAGGAGGCTGGTGCGCACTTCCCTGACCGCATGGTCGTGCAGCGTCCAGACTCTCGCCCCCCAATCGCTGGGGTAGTGCGTGTTCTGCACCCAGCGACGGCACAATCCGTCGATCTCCGCCTGCGCGGCGGCGAGTGAGACGCCCGGCTTAAGACGCGCGTAGACGCCCACCGAGGGCATTCCACGCACGCGCGCCGGACTGGCCGCAATGGGTGTATAGACATCCATCTCCGGGCCGTAGAAGTCAAAACCTGCCGGGACCACCCCCACCACCGTGTAGGTATTCTGGTCCATGACGATGGGCGCGCCAAGAACTGCCCGGTCTCCACCGAAGCTGCGCAACCAGAGCCTGTGGCTCAGCATCGCCACTCGCGTTGCGCCCGGCTGGTCTTCATCCGGCGAAAATTCCCGCCCGTACTCCGGCTTTGACCCGATCATCTTGAGGAAGCCGGCGTTCACGCGGCACAGAAACAGGCGCTCCGGCTCCCGTGTGGAGGTCAGATTCACGTTCGCCGGCGTGTACGACCACATGGATTCGAAGGATTTGGCCTGGGAGCGCCAGTACTCCACGAACGTGTTGTATTCAACGAAGGCGCCGTAAATATTCATGCTGGGAATCTGCGCCCAAATTGACACCAGACGGCCGGAATCCTTGTAGGGCAGCGGCCGCAGCAACACCGCATTGAGCACACTGAACATGGCGGTGTTCGCGCCAATGCCCAAAGCCAAAGTGATCACAACGGTCGCCACAACCCCCGGCGTCCGCATCAGGCTTCGCAGCGCGTGCAAGATCTTCTTGAACATGATCTACCTCGGGTACGCGTATTCAAAACCTATCGACACCACCACCTCCATGAAAGTTCCAAAACTGAGAGGGGTGATGGAGTTTCGATCATTAAGGCATGGAGGTGGTGGCATATGGCCCGGGAGGAGGTGGACCCTGGCAGAACTAGCGTGCACACCTTTGGAAAAAAGGAGTGGAAAAATCGGGCGCCTGTCATCCTGAGCGACGCGAAGGATCTCTGCAGTTCCCGTGGTTCTGCGACTTGCGAACGACTGCAGAGATCCTTCGCTCCGCTCACGATGACACATTGCGAATATCTTCACACGCTCAAACCAAGGTAGGCGCGACGCACCACGGGCGGTGAAACCTGGAAACCTAATCTCACTCCGCGCGCAGAGCTTCTACGGGGTCCACAGTTGCCGCCCGCCGGGAGGGCAAGTAGCTCGCGAGCGCCGCCGTTGCGATCAGTCCGAGCGCCGCTCCGGCGTAGGTGATCGGGTCAACCGCGCTCACCTTGAACAGGAACGACGACATCAGGCGCATCAAGCCGAAGGCCGCTCCCAGTCCGCACGCAACGCCCACGCCCGCCAGCAACAATCCGTGGCCTACAAACATGCCGGTGAGCTGATCCTGCTGCGCGCCCAGCGCGGTGCGGATGCCGATCTCCCGCGTCCGCTGCGAAACTGAATAAGCGATCACTCCGTAGAGACCCACGATGCCGAGCATCAACGCCATCGCTCCCGCGACCCCCAACATCACCAGCGTGAACGAGGTCCGCGCCATCGACTTCTCATAGAAGTGCTGAAGCGTCCGGATATCCGCCAGCGGAAGGTTAGGATTCACTGACCACACCGCTTGTCGAAGTTCTTTCGCGAAGCTCTCCGACCCGACGCGCGGGCTGCGGATGGCGAAAGCCAGGTCGCGGCGCACCATGGGCGACTGATCAAAGAAATGCTTCATCAGGATTGGCCAGTGTACGGAGGTGGGCGCTTCCTGGTTCACTCCATCGTCGTGAACGTTGCCCACCACGCCCACGATCTCAAACCAGTCGTCTTTGGGGCCCGTCCGGATGCGCTTGCCCAGCGCGTTGGCCGGGGTGCCCCAATAATCACGGGCCATGTTCTCGGAAACCAGGACCACCGGCCTCATGTTGTAGATGTCCGCCCAGGTGAGATCGTGGCCGGCAATGAACGGAACACCGATGGTTGAGAAGTAACCCGGCGAGACGAACCTGAAGTGCCTCAGCGGCGCCAGCGTGTCCTCAGAGTAGGTGCGGTCCTGCGCGTAAACCGGATTGTAACTGTCATCAGCGTCCATAGGAATGCCGGTGGCGAGACCCACAGATGAAACTCCCGGAATCGCCGCGATCTTCCTGGCAATCTCCTCCTGCATGCGGACGACTTTCTCGGGAGCGGGAACCTCCGCTTCGGGAATGGAGAGCCAGAACGTCTGGACTTCGGTAGGATTATGAAATCCGGGCTGAACGTGCGTCAAAGCGCGAAAAGTGCGAATCATGAGGCCCGACGAAATCAGCAACACCAGCGCCAATGCCACCTGCACCACCACCAGCGTACTGCGCGCGCGATGCCGCTCGCGGCTTTCACTTATCGTGCGTCCTCCCTCCCGCAGACCTGTCCCCAGGCCAACGCCCGCGTACTTGAACACCGGAACAGAACCAAACAGGAGGCTCGCGACCACGGCCACACCCAGAGTGAACAACAGCACCGGCGTATCGATGCCGATCTCCGCCAGGCGCGGCAGGCCGGCCGGCGCCATCGCGATGAGCACCCGCAATGCGCCGTAAGCAAGACCCAACCCAAGCGCGCTTCCAGCCACGCTGAGAGTGAAACTCTCGAACAGCAATTCGGAACCGATGCGCCACCGAGTGGCGCCCAGAGCGGCGCGGATGGCCAACTCCTGCTGGCGCCCTTCGGCCCTCACCAGGAGAAGGTTGGCCACGTTGGCGCAGGCGATGAGCAGCACCAGCCCAATGCTTCCCATCAGGACCCACAGAAGCTTATCCGCATCCCCGACAACATCATGCTTCAAGGGCCGCACGTTGGGTCCGATTCGCGCCTCTTCGAACACTTTGAGGCTGAAGCCTGGCGGCGCCGGAAAGCTGCTGTTGACGATCGGGAGCAGGCGCGCCACATCGGCATTGGCCTGCTCGATGGTTGCGCCCGGTCGGAGCCTGGCCACCGCAGGATAGCTGAAATCCCCCACGAACGCCTTGGTGCGATCCAGCTTCAAGGGCATGAACAGGGCGGGCTCACCGCGGTCCATAAACCGGAAGCCCTCCGGCATCACGCCAATCACCGCCCGGGTCTTTCCGTCCACGCTCATGCTGCGGCCCAGCATCGAGCGATCGCCGCCGAACTTCCGTTGCCAGTATCCGTACGACAACAGCACGGTGTCGGGGCTGGCCGGCAGCTCATCCGATTCATTGAACGACCGCCCCAGCGCCGGAGGGACGCCCAACGCCGGAAGCACGCCGGAGGTGACCAGCAGCGACTCCACCTTTTCCGGATCGCCTTTGCCGGTGACGGTCGAGGCACTGCCTGTGTACGCGCCGAAAGTCTGAAAGGTCCGGTTTTGCTCGCGAAAGATAAAGTAGTAGGCGGGGCCGAGCGGCACATCTTTGATTTTGAGGCCGGGGGCAGTGAGCCATATCCCGGCCAGATCTCCGGGGTGAGGATAGGGCAGAGGCTTCAGGAGAACGCTCTCGAGGACGCTGAAAACTGCCGTGTTGGCCCCGACGCCCACAGCGATTGTGACCAGCGTGATCAGAGTGAACATCGGCGTACGCCGCAGCCTCCGTAGAACCTGTTTGAAGTGATTGACCGTAGATTTCATGAAACCACCTCCTGCGGACGTGGCCGCTTACAACTCCATACGCGAGTCCGCCGCGAGAAGTTCCGAACTCTGCCGCCGTCTCCAATGGGTGTGACAGAATTGCGCTCTCGGGGGGGGCCGCGGGAGAAACCGGAGGTTGCCGCCTCTAGCATCGACAGACCACTGCACCGATGGGCGGCGTTTCAGAAATTCAACTCAACAGATCCGACAGATCGGCCAAAAAGACCTGCCGATATCCTCTCGGACAGGCATTGAACGTGACGCGCGTCGAAGTGCGATCCCAGGCCGGATGAGGGTCAACGCGTAGCCCGTCCATCGGCCCGGCATAGGTTGGCTTTGTGCCGATGCGGATGATCGCTTCTACCCGATTATCCCGGAGGTCGATCCAACGGATGGGAGTGGTTCCGTCGCCGAAGCTGAGAGGCTCCCAGGTGTAGGCGTCCGTTATCAGGAATCGCCCATTCCCATGCAGCGATGGATGGCCGCTTCCGGGAATGTCCGCGGATAGGGCCCGGAGGTCCGATCCATCGAAACGATACTGCACGAAGAGCAATCCCTTTCCGTACAGGTTGTAATTCATGGTGATGTGGATTCCGTCGGGAGCCCAGTTGGGGTGATTCCCACCGGCGCGCCAGAGTTTGCCGGGAAAAGCCAGGCGAATATCGTCTCCCTCAGGTGAAAGCGTGCAGACGTTCGCTGTCCCGTCGGCCCGCGTGTTCACCCCGCCCTGCATGGGACGGTAGCGCATAATAAACATCAGGCGGGTTCCCTGCGGGTTCCACTTGGCGTGGAATCCGTAGAACGCTCCGCCGGTATACACGGGCCCACTCAGTGCTTCGGGCAGCGCCGATACGATTTTATGAAACGACAGCAGGAGCCTGCATTGGCCGGTATCGACGTCGGTCAAATAAACCCCATCGTTTTCGTCAGCGTGAGAATTTAGCGGCAGGTGAGTGGGGGGCGCTACTACGCCATAGCCTGATTGCGTGAGTTCGGTTCGGAGAAGGCAGGGAGAGACGATCTGCTTCCCGTTCGGCGAAACCATATACAACGGTCCGTTCAGAGTTCGTTTAGCCCGGGTTAACGGATTCAAATGAACCGTGAAGACGCGCCATTTCTCCGTATCCACATCGGAGTAGAACAAATCTTGATCCGTAGCCCCCCATTGTACCTGTGCACCAACCTGCGTTCCGAAACCCCTCGTCTCGGCGACGACCTCCGTATCTCCGGTGGTCAGATCCACAACGATAATATCCGCTGCATCACCGAACGCCGGCATTCGGGTCTCATCCCTCAGCCGGGTGACTCCCAGGTAACGCCCACTCGGACTCACTGGACTGCTGTCAAAGAACCGGTGAAGACACCCTTGGAGTTTCGGCGTAACACACCACACAGGAACCTTCGGGCCGAATTGGGAATACATCGGGAACCCCGACCAGATTCGGGGCGTGACGGTTGCCGCACGGCTCAATCGAGTTGCAGCGGCGAGTCCGACTGACTGGTATAGAAATTCTCTGCGGGTAGGTTCGAAAGACATCTCAGTGCCTCCAGACAATACACATTCGGGCACGACAATCTTCGCGGTGCGAGTAATGGGCACAAAAACGGATCCCGGCTCTCTGGCACGCTCCATAATCATACAACGGCGCCTTCGCGAGGCCGGGGGATTCTCATGGGCGACTTGTGGTTATGTTCGAGCGGTGGCCTTGGCTTTCAAGAGGCTGGCGTGATCGCGTTCGCCCTGGTCGGCATAGGCGGCTCAGCACGTTAACGCGGACCGCGGAATGACATCCTCCACTTGCAAAAGGGGGTATAATCATCCTCACTATGAGCTATTTCAATCTGCTGCCCTATTGGGGATGGTTCATCTGCGGTATCGTTAGCTTTTTGGTGGCCAGATCCATCGGCCGGGTTGCCGACGACCACAGCAGCAGTGTGGCAGAAATCGGCCGACTGCTCGCGGGCTTCGCGGGCGTCGTCTGCATCGTGATTGCAGTTATGCTTTTTATTTATTAGCCTGCCGGTAGCGCTGTCTTGCCGCGGAGAACCATCTCGTCCATCTCAACAACGAGTGACAAGAAGAACCACGGCCGACCGGGAAGGCACATTTGTCCCTCTTTAAACGAGCCGGCATTGATCGCACGCTCCGTGGCGACTTAGCGAACGCCCAAGGCTCCTACGATAGCCCGCCAGCGCGTCAGAATGGGCCCAGGATGCGTCGAGAGGAGTCAGTTGGACTTAAGGGGGGCCAGGTCAAATGAAAATGCGTGCCCGTGGCGGGCGATGGCGAAGGATGCGACAAGCCATGCATACACCTTTAGTGCTGTCAATTTGTCAACCGTGTAGCGCTCATGTTCCCGAGGCCATGTCAACCTAAGCGCTAACTGAAGCGTGGCGCGGGGACGGTGCTTCGCGTTTCGGGGCTACGTGTTGCGGTTTCTCCAGCGACGCAAAACGATGGCCACCAAAGCGCCGCCCGCGAGGCTGGCCGGGAAGAACCAGCGGGCGTCGGGAACGTCGATCAGGGTCCGGACCACAATCACAGAAACCCAAAGCAGGCCCAACCAACCTTCCACGGGAATTCGGTCAATTCTGATGCCAGGATGTATTCTCATCGCCAGGTCCTCCAGAGCGGTAAAACCGCAACCCAATGCAGGTTCTTCGCGCGCCGCGAAGAAACTCACCGTCCTAAAGACTAGACACCGCCAAATTGTCACTTGTTCCAGAAAAAGCGGGTTGAACTCGGCGCGGTAGTGCTCACTTGCAGGAGTAAGCGTTTTTGTTTGGCGTCGGAAGGGCGGGGCTTCAGCCCCGCCGCAGGGAACCGGCCACCCCTCGGGGCTTTAGCCCCTGAAGCCGCGTTGCTTCAGGGCCTGAAGGCCCCTTCAACCGTGCTTTGCGCACCGGCGGGGCTTTAGCCCAATACTGTTCACTTAAGTAAATATGCGGTATACTGCTCTCATTAAAATGAGAGGAGGACCGCACATGGCTCGTACGATCGCAGAACTTCCCAAAGGTACACGCTTGACCGATTACCTCAGTCTGGGCGTCTTGACCACCCGCTTGCCCTTGCGACGGGTGAAAGCGGTGCTGGCGGCGCAGGGCAAGGCCAGCCGGCGGCAGCGTGAATTGCCGGCGCACGTGGTGGTCTACTATGTCATGGCGCTGGCGCTGTTCATGCAAGTATCCTACCGCGAGGTGCTGCGCTGTTTGCTGGAAGGCCTGGCGTGGCTGCTGGGGCCGGAGCAGGCGGTGAAGGTGACCGGCAAGTCGGGGATCTCGCAAGCGCGCACGCGGCTGGGTTGGCAGGTGCTGCGCCAACTGTACGACGAGGTGGTGAAGCCGCTGGCGGTGGAGGCGACGCGGGGGGCCTGGTACCGGAGTTGGCGCCTGGTGAGTCTGGACGGCAGCACGCTGGCGGTGGCCGATGAACAAGCCAACCGGCAAGACTTCGGTCATCCCCGTGAACCAGCGGGGCGCTGGGGCCTATCCGCAGATTCGTTTCGTGGCGCTGGTGGAGAATGGCACGCACGTGTTGTTCGGCGCCCAAGTGGGGGGCTATGGCACGGGCGAGAACACCTTGGCGGAAGCGGTGGTGGGGCGTTTGCAGCCGGGCATGCTGTGCCTGGCCGACCGCGGCTTCTTCAGCTATGGCTTGTGGAAGCGCGCCCGTGCCCGCGGCGCCGACTTGCTGTGGCGACTGAAGAAGGACCTGCGCTTCCCCGTGGAACAAGCTCTGCCGGATGGTTCTTATCTCAGCCGCATGCATCCGCCGGCGGGGGCGCCTCCGGCCGCAGACGCCGAGATCCCCGTGCGGGTGATCGAGTACCGGCTGGAAGGGGTGGAGGGGGCCGAGCCGTCCTATCGCTTGCTGACCACGATCCTGGAACCGGGTGCGGCTCCGGCCGAGGAATTGGCGGCGCTTTACCATGAACGTTGGGAGATCGAGGGGGCCTTCGACGAACTGAAGACCCATCTGCGGGGAGCGCAAATCGTCCTGCGCAGCAAGACCCCGGACCTGGTGCGGCAGGAATTCTATGGCCTGCTGTTGGCGCATTTCGCGGTGCGCGGGTTGATGCACGAAGCCGCCCTGCAAGTCGACGAAGATCCGGACCGGCTCTCTTTCCTGCATGCGGTGCGGGTAATTCGACGCAAGTTGCCCCTCTACGGCGCTATTCCCCCCTCGGCGGAGGAAAGCGTTCCATGAGGCGTTACTGCGGGAAATTCTCGCCGAGCGGGTGGTGTCCAGCCGGGGCTTAAGCCGCCCGCGCGGAGTGCGCCGCCCGCAAAGCAAATTTCCCGTGCGCCGGCGCCGGAGGCTAAGCAAGGACCGGATTGAGATCGAACGATGCATCAGAATAATAAAGTGAACAGTATTGGGCTAAAGCCCCGCCCTTCCAGGACTCAGACTAATCGCGCTTGTGAACGCAAATAAGCACCAGCCCGAAGCACTGCCTTGCCACTGCGAAAGAACCCTCTTCGCCTGTCATTCCGGAACGATTACCGCCACCTTGATGCTATCCAGCAGGGGGAAATTCTTGTCGAGATAGGGTTTCCCTTCATTGGTAAGCCTGCCCTGGTCGGGGCCGTTTCCCCCCGGTGCGCCCTCGCCATATCCACTATAGAACTGCTGCACGACATCCATGCCTTCCACAACTTTGCCGAACGCCGCGAAGCCCATACTGTCGAGGTTCCGGTTATCGCCGAGGTTAATGAAGAGTTGGGTGGTGCGGGTGTGCGGCCCGGCGGTGGCGAAGGTCAGGTAGCCGTTCAGGTTGCTCTGTTTTACAGGATCGTCCTTGATGTTGGCGTTGGCCCAGACGCGCGAAACTTCAGGCCTGGGGCTGAGCCCGAACTGCGCCACAAAACCCGGCAGCACGCGGAAGAAAGCTGCGCCATCGAAGAAATGGTTCTTCACCAGATTGTAAAAGCGATCGGCGCCCAGCGGCGCCCAGTCGCGCGTGACTTCCACGACGAAGTCTCCCTTGGTAGTGGTGAACTTCGCGCGGAACGTGGCAGGAGCTTGTTCCTTCATGGCGGAGGGAACCATCAGAGAGAGGCGCGGCGCGGGATGCTGTGGGGCAGTCCCCTGCGCCCAAGCCTGTGGGCTGGTAATTCCCGTGGCAAGTAACCATGCGAAAAATGCGATGAACAGGTTTTTCATTTTCGATCTCCCCAAGTTTGCGGTCATTCGACTTATTATCGTCTCTAAATTCTAGTTCCGCCCGTGCATTTCGCGGCTCACGCGCTCTACCTGCCGCATGACCCGCAGGAGGTTGCCTCCCAGAATCTTCTTCAAGTCCTGCTCGCTATATCCGCGCCGGGCGAGTTCGCGCACCAAATCAGGAAGCTTCGAGACATCCTCCATGCCCATGGGGGCCGAATCGATGCCGTCGAAATCCGAGCCCAGGCCGACGTGGTCGACACCGCCAACCTTCACCGCGTGGTCAATGTGATCGGCGATCGTTGTGTAACTCGGCACCGGCAGGTCCTTCAACACGGATTGCTGGATCTTCACCTCTTCGAGATAGGGCATCCGCTTGCCCTGGCTCGCGTAGCGCGCTCGTGCCGCCGCAAGTTGCGCATCCAACTGCTTTTCGACTTTCTTGTAAGCATCGGCGTAAGCCTGGCTCAGGAAACCCGAATAGAAATTGATGTCCATTACGCCGCCGTTTTTGGCCAGAGCGCGGATCATATCATCGGTCATATTTCGGGGAACGTTGCAAAGGGCGCGGCAGGAGGAGTGCGAGGCGATGACCGGCGCTTTGGTGACGGCCAGCGCATCGTAGAAGGTCTTGTCGGACACGTGCGAGATGTCCACCATCATCCCCAGGCGGTTCATACGCTCCACCACTTGCTTCCCGAATTCCGTCAGCCCGTTCCACTTGGGCTGGTCTCCGGAGGAATCAGCCCAGCTGGTATTGGCGGTGTGGGTGAGCGTCATGTAACGCACGCCCAGCCGAGAGTAAATATCCAGGACGTGCAGGTCGTCCTGGATGATGTGGCCGCCCTCCACTCCCATCAAGATGGCGAATTTGCCCTGGAGATGAAGGCGCACGATTTCATCCGCGGTCGTGGCCAATCCCAGCACTTCGGAATGACCCGCCACCTGCTCGTTCACAACATCAATCAGGTCGAGGGCGCGGTGAATCAGGTCTTGCTTCGGCCACGTCACATCCACCCAGATGGAGAAGAACTCCGCGCCCAGATGACCTTGCCGCATCTTCGGGATACTGACCATGTAAGGGCTGTTGACCTGAGCGAGATCGTAGCCCTCATCGAGCATCATCTGGGGCGTGTCCGCGTGAGTGTCAATGATGATGGCCTGCTGGAGAACCCTTTCCGCCGTCTTCTCCGCATCGGCCGGCGGGCGCTGGGCTGAAAACAACGAGGCCGCTGCGAGGCTGCAAGCCAGTATGACTTTGAAGATCTGCCGCGAGTTGAGCATAATGGAGGCCTTTACCGTCCTAGTACTTAGTGACGGAATACACCATGATAACGTGGCCCCCTGGAAGGGCGGGGCTTCAGCCCCGCCGCCTCCGCGAGCCCGACGAGTAGGGCCTCTAAGCCCTGAAGCAATGCTGCCTCAGGGGCTAAAGCCCCCAGTGATAATCCGTTTTCCGTGGCGGGGCTAAAGCCCCGCCCTTCCGGGCACTCCGCAATATGACGCGGACTTTCGTCAGCAGGTAGTAGTGAGGGAAAACGTTATCTGTCATCCTGAGCGACTTTTTCCGCAGCCTGCCGGAGCTTTCGATTATCAGAAGTTGCTACGGCCTTTGTCAAACGCATTCTGGTCGGTGTTATAATCATTCACTCTCTTTTCATACAGGCGGAATCTATGGCCAATACTCTCCCACGTCTGATCGTTCGTGACGCGTTTGGCAACCAACGCGAAGTTGAAATCGTCCGCTCACCCTTCACCTTGGGCAGGCAGAGCGACAGCGACCTGGTGTTGCTGGACAGCAGAATCTCGCGCCGTCACGCTCGAATTGTTCAGACGGAGAAAGGATACGTGATCGAGGATTTGGGGAGCCGCCACGGCACTGCGGTCAACAATGAAAAGATCACCACCTGCCTGCTGAAATCCGGCGACCGCATCAACTTGGGCGTGGCGGACTCCTACATGCTTTCGTTCGTGGAAGACCAGGCGGTGCTGCCCGAACTGCTGGAAAAGCTGGAGAAGGCCACCGCCGGGCCGGCTCCCCAACTCCAGCACCTCGGGTTGCTCCTGCGCATGGCCCAGATGATGCATCGGGCTCCCGCGCTCGAGGAAGTCCTGATGGCGCTGGTGGACTCCGCCTTGCAATTGACCAACGCGGAACGCGGATTGTTGTTCCTCATGGATGAGGATAAGACGCTGCACCTGAGACTGGCGCTGGGCGCCGGTGGCGTTTACCTGGGACGCGACGTCAGCGACTACTCGCGTACGGTGGTGGAGCGAGTCGCGGCCTCGGGCCAGGAAGAGGTCATCCTGGAAGACCAGATGACTGGCCGCACAGCCCAGGAAACCAGGATCGTCCGCGCCGAAGTGCGCGGCATCGTCGCCGTGCCTTTACAGAAACTCCCGGTTTCCGAGGCTCGGGGCGAGACCATGCAAATCATGGCGCCGGAACTGCTCGGCGTTCTTTACCTCGATACGCGCTCGCACCCCACCGCCGTCACGGGGCTCGACCGGCAGGTGCTTCAAACGCTCGCCGTGGAAGGCGCCACGGTCATCGAGAACGCTCGCCTGCTGCGGATTGCCCAGGATCAGGAGCGCATCCAGCACGAGATGTTCCTGGCCCGCAACATCCAGCAGGGGCTTTTGCCGCGCCGCTTTCCGGAGAGCGACTACTTCCAGGTGCATGCCACAACGACGCCCATGGAGCAAGTGGGCGGCGACTACTATGACATGGTCTACCTGCCCGACGAGCGTTTCGGCTTCATTGTCGCGGACGTCTCCGGCAAGGGACTCCCCGCGGCCATGCTGGCCACCAATCTGCAAGGAGCCTTCGCGGGCGTTGCGTTGGGCGATCCGGAACTCCCTCTGCTCTTCCGGCGCGTCAACGAGTTCCTTTGCGAACGTACCCCTCCGGAAATGTTCGCCACGATACTTTATGGCGTCCTGGACCGTTCGGGCCGATTTCAGTTTGTCAACGCCGGCCACGTTCCACCCATGCTCATCCGCGCCGACGGCAGTGTGGAGACTTTGACTTCCTCGAACTTCCCCGTGGGCTTGTTCCCAAGCGCCACGTTCGACGTCAGCAGCGCTCAATTGAACTTCGGTGATGTCTTGATGATCTGCTCGGATGGCGTTACCGAAGCGCACGCCGCAAATGAAGAACTGTTCGGAGAAGCCAGAGTGCAGGATGCTCTCCAGGGTTGTGCCGGCCTCGCGGCGGACGAAATTTGCCATCGAGTGGTGAGCGCGGTGCACGATTTTGTCGGGGATAACCCCCAAACCGACGACATCACGCTCACGGTGGTCCGATTTGGGTCGCAAGCCCAACCTGGAAACTAGAAACTGGGCTTCCTGCGCGCAATGCCCGAAAGCTCAGACAATCTGAGTGGAGAGGGCTTTCTGTCTTAGGATAGCGATGCAGATAGGCTGCGTGGGAACCGGAAGATGGCGGCCTGCGTATGGAAAATTACGAGAGGGTCTTGTTCTGACGCCAACGCCGATCCCTCTCATGCTGCCGAGGAGGAAATAATGCGCACTTTATTGAGAATATTCTGTGTCATGGGAGTTCTGCCGGTGATCGTGGCCATGGCCTCGCCATTGCCCAAAGCAGCTTCTGGTGACGACGACCGCTCTGTGGTGATCATCTTCAAAGACGGCCATCGACAAACCTTCCGTTTGGCCGACATTGCGCGGATCGAATTCAGCACGCCGACGACAACCCCCACATCGCAAGTAAGCCGCGCCCATTTTCTGGGGGTGTGGAAAGTCGGCGTCGGCGGCGACAACTCCGGAACTTTCCTCATCACGCTGAAACGAGATGGAGTTGCCGAGAAGACCATGGGATCGCATAACGGAACATGGACGGTCGTCAACGGCGCGGCTCAGTGCAAATGGGAAGACGGCTGGACCGACGTGATCCGCAGGAACGGCAGCCAGTGGGAGAAAGCCGCCTGGTCAACTGGCCGATCACTCGACGGCCCTCCAGACACCGTTGCAGAAGCTGTTTATACCGAACCGAATTAGAAGAGTTCTCGCAAGATTTCCAACTTGAGTGTTTCCAGAGTTTGGACAACAAGGTCGGCCTGCGTGCGAGCGCGCAATTCGGCGGCGGGAAACGTGGAGGCCACCGCGACGCATTTCATGCCTGCGCCTTTGGCGGCTTCGATGCCTGTGAATGAATCCTCAATGACGACGCACACAGCAGGCGGGATGCCGAGCTTCTGAGCGGTCTTGAGGTATATTTCGGGATGCGGCTTGTTGTGTGTGATTTCGTCCTCCGTCAGGACGGCGTGGAAACGCTGCCGCAGCTTGAGGGCGTCGAGGATGAAGAACACGTTCTTGCTCATGGCCGCGGAGGCCACCGCTACCCGCACGTCGTTTTCATGACACTCTGCGAGCAGTCTCTCAACTCCCGCAAAAGGCTTGGCGTGCGGAGCAAACGCAGCCCGAAAGCTTGCCTCGAGTTCGTCGCTGAGGCGTAGCCGGTCGTCCGCGGTGAGCCGTTCGCCAAAGAAATGACGGAGCACAAGATCATTGCCCGGTCCGAGCACCTGCTTGGGCAGAGCCTGCCGGTCAACCCTGATGCCGTGTTCTATTAAGAAGGCTTCCCATTTCTTAACGTGAAAGGGATTGGTGTCAACAAGCACGCCGTCCATATCGAAAATCACGGCGGCGGGGAGAATTGAGTTCATATCAGAAGTCAGAAGTCAGAAATCAGAAATTAGAAGTCAGAAATCAGAAGTCAGAAGTCCTCCGCTATTTGCTTTCCGCTTTCTAATTTCTGATTTCTGCTTTCTGATTTTTTCACCGTCACTGCTTTATCGGCCCGCAGGCTCTCAAGCAATTTCTCCGGCGGCAGCGTATTCAGCACGTCTTCTTTCCTTAGCCACCCGCGCCGCGCCGTCATCGACGCCGTAGCGCATAAGTCTGAAGTGTTCGGGGCTGTGCGCGTCTGTGGAGATGATGACTTTCATGCCTCGATCTCGCGCCAGTTTCAGGTGCCGGTCACAGAGGTCGAGGCGTTCCGGATTGCCGTTCAATTCCAGAATGACGCCGTGTTGCTTCGCGGCGGCGAAAACCTGCTCGAGATCAAACGTAAACGGGTCGCGCCTCAGTATCTGGCGGCCCGTAGGGTGCCCCAGAATCCTGACGTACGGATTAGCGAGAGCTTTCAGGAGCCGGGCCGTCATCTCCGGGCCGGGCATATTCATCCGGGAATGCACGCTCGCGAGCACGATGTCAAACTGTTTCAGAATCTCATCCGGATAATCCAGCGTGCCATCGCCCATAATGTCAACTTCCGCTCCTGCCCAGATCTTGATTCCGCTGACCTTCTTGCGGGCCTCTTTGATGCGATGGATGTTCTCGACGGCGCGTTTCTCGTCCAGGCCGTTGGCAATCGTTACGGCCTTGGAGTGATCGGTGATGAGGATGTATTCATAGCCGAGCTGTTTGGCGGCTTGCGCCATTTCCTCGACGCTGGCCCTGCCGTCCGAGGCCGTGGTGTGCATCTGCAAGTCACCCTTGATGTCCTCGAGTTCCACCAGCTTGGGAAGCTCCCCTTTCTCGGCCGCTTCGATCTCGCCCAGATTCTCGCGCAGTTCAGGAGGAATCCAGGGCAGGCCCAGCTTGGCGTAGATCTCCTCTTCCGTCCGGCGGGCCAGAGGTTCTTCCCCTTGGAAGAGGCCATACTCGTTGAGCTTCCAGCCGTGTTTCTTGGCGCGCTCGCGCAGCGCCACGTTGTGCTCCTTGGAACCGGTAAAGTATTGCAGTGCAGCTCCGTAGGCTTCGCGCTCGAGCAGGCGGACGTCAACCTGAAGGTCGTTCTGAAGCTTAATGCTTACCTTGTCTTCGCCTTTGGCCAGCAACTGGGCGATGCCGGGATACTTGGCAAAGTGGTCCGCAATGCCGGCGTGGTCATGGCCCGTCACCAGCAGGTCCAGGTCACCCACGGTCTCGCGCCCGCGCCGGAGGGAACCGGCGGGGGTCACTTCCTCCACCGCGCTGAACTCTTTAAGGTAACTAGTAAGTCGTTGTGCGGTTTCATAAGCCGTGTCCATGCGAAATCGGCCAACGGCCCGGCGGTAGACTTCGAGGGCTTTCAGGATGTTCTCCTCGGACTTCACGCTCATGCCGGGAAGCGACCGAAGGCGGCCCGCTTTGGCAGCGGATTCCAGGTCTTCGATGCTCTTGACGCCCGCTTCCTTGTAGAACAACCGAGCCTTCTGCGGCCCGACGGTTTGCAGTTGCAGAAGATCCAACAGGCTTGCCGGGATCTTGGCGAGTTGCTCCTGGTGGAATTTGGACTTTCCTGTCTCAACCAGCTCGGCGATCTTCTTGGCGAGGTCTTCGCCAATTCCCGGGATATCCGTCAGTTTTCGTTGGGGATCGCGAGCGATATCCTCCAGCCGCTCGTGAAAGCTCTCGATCGAGCGTTTGGCGCGATCATAAGCCGCAGCTTTGAAAGACCATTTGGGGTCGTCCTGGTTGATTTTCATCAAGTTCGAGATTTCTTCAAAGATGGCCGCTATTTCACGATTCTCCAAGGGACGCCTCCGGTGCCGTGCGAGGGTGAGTTGCTCTGACGTTCTACCGGGCTGTGGAAAAACGCGATCCGTCATGCTGAGCGGAGCGAAGCATCTGCGGTATTTCATTGAAAACAAGCAAATGCAGATCCTTCGCGGCGCTCAGGATGAAAGCCGGGGGGGTTCCACAGCCGCCAAGGGGCCAAAGCCGCTCGGCCATACAAGCTAACTATAATGCAAACAACTACTTAAGGGCATTTAACGAGTGTATCTTTTTGCCACATGCGGTGTTAGAATCACAGCGTGGCGGAGTTTTGATGACCCAATCGCGTTTTGTCCTCCAAACCAAGATTATCATTATATTCGCCCTTGCGGTTGTCTCGGTAGTCGGCGTTTCGACCTCCATCGCCATGGTCTTGACCCGGCAATTGGTGGAGGAAGAGATCTACAGCAAGGCCTGCACCCAGGCCAGGTCCACGGCGCACCAACTGGCTAACGAAGATGCACTCCAGGACACCGCCAAACTCCAGCGAGTCCTGAAGCAAATCCTGCACGATATGCCGGGGGTGCGGCAAGCGGATGTTTTCCTGCACGGGTCGCCGCATCAACTCGAGGCCACAACCGCACCGCAGGCCGAGCATCTGGAGTTGGACAATATACCCGGAATCCAGCACTACGACGAATTTGAGCGCCCCGACGACGAGTCTCTCACCATCGAGACCGACCACGGCCGGTATTGGATTATCGGGGTGACGATCCGTTCCCAGGGGCAGCCGGTAGGATGCCTGAACCTGAAGGTCTCGAAGTCGCAGACCAGCGTTGTGACTCGCCATTTGGTTGTCCGCAATCTGCTGCTGATGCTGGCCAGCCTGGTGGTCGTGATCCTCGCCGTTCATGTGTTCTTCCTGCGTGCGGTCAGGACCCCCGTGAAGGACATGATTCGCGTCATGGAAGGCGCGGAAAAAGGACAACTGTACGTCCGCGCCAGCCTGCGAAGCACCGACGAGATCGGCATGCTCGCGGCCCATTTGAACCGCATGCTGCGGCGGATTGAGAATTTCAATACCGAGTTGGAACGCAAAGTCCAAGAGTCGACCGCAGGTCTGGCGGAGGCCAACGAAGAACTGCGGCGCATCAACGAGGAGCTTTTCGAGACGCAGAAGAACCTGGCGCGCTCGGAACGGCTGGCCATTGCCGGCCAGCTTGCCGCCAGTCTGGCCCACGAAATCGGGACGCCGCTCAACTCCATTTCCGGACACGTGCAGTTGCTGGCTCGCCGCAAAGATGCCGACGAATCCACCCGGCGCCGGCTGCAGATTATCGAGAGGCAGATTGATAATATCGTGCGCACCGTCAATCAACTGCTTTCGTGGAGCCGCAAGTTTGAACTGAAAGTCGAGCTGGTGGACCTGCGGCGGATTATCGAAGAAGCCACGCTGCTCTCCTCCCCCGCCCTGCAACTGAGAAAGATCCGCGTGAAACTGGACCTGGCAAAAGATTGTCCGAAGATTTACGGCGACGGTGGATACTTGCAGCAGGTGCTCTTGAACCTCATCAACAACAGTATGGATGCCATGCCGCGCGGGGGCGACCTGCGGATCGAAACACGGCTGGTGGCGGGCGCTGCGAAGCAAGTGGCCGTGGGCGTGACCGACAACGGCTCAGGCATGTCGGCGGAGACCGTCGCCCATGCCTTCGACCCGATGTTCACGACTAAAAGGTTGGGCACAGGCACCGGTCTGGGGCTGGCGATCTGCGATCAGATCGTCCGCCAGCACGGCGGCACCATCGAAGTGGAAAGTACGCCTGGAAAGGGAACCACCTTCACCTTGATCCTGCCTGTCGATGAGCGTGAAAAGAGCGACGCGGTGGGAGTGACAGCGGCGGCAGAAAACGACAAGGGATGAGGGGCGCCCTAGGCGCTTTGGAGTGCGGCAGCTTGCTGCCGCTTTTGCTCAGGCCAGCTTGCTGGCCGGGATATGGAAACCCTAATGAACCAGCGCGAGCAAGCTCGCGCCCGGGAAAAGCGGCAGCAAGCTGCCGCACTCCAAAGCAGGGCTGGTCGCGAGGTAAGAGGTGAATGACTTGGAAACAACAAAAACTGAAGATACCGCCGAAGTTGTCAAACCGGCGAGCGCTAACATTTTGGTTGTTGACGATGACGCGGAAACGCTGGAATTGCTGCGGGAGATTCTGGGCGAAGCGGGCTATCGGGTGGTCACTTGCTCGAGCGGCGAGGAGGCCCTGGCGGTTGGGAAGCAGGAACAGTTCGACGTCATTATCAGCGACATGAGGCTGGGCGACAAGCTCGGCGGACTCGATGTTCTGCGTACCTACAAAACCCTTCAACCGGAGTCGGAAGTAATCCTCATCACCGCTTTCGGAAGCATGGAAACCGCCATCGAAGCCGTCAAGGCAGGGGCCTTCGACTACCTTTCCAAACCGTTCAAGATTGACGAAGTCTTGCTGCAAGTGGAGCGCGCGCTGGGCAATCGGAAACTGGTGCGCGAAAATCGCAGCCTGAAGCGCCAGCTTGAAAGTCAGGGACAGCTCTCGAGCCTGGTGGGCCGCAGCCCCAAAATGCTCGAAATCTATAAGAAGATCGCCGTGGTGGCGGACTCGCGTTCTACGGTGCTGATCTGCGGAGAGAGCGGGACGGGAAAAGAACTTGTGGCGCGGGCCATTCACTTCAACGGTCCTCGAGCCGCGGAACGGTTCTTCGCGGTTAATTGCGGCGGACTGGCGGAGTCGCTGCTCGAGACCGAGCTTTTCGGGCACGTGCGCGGCTCCTTCACGGGAGCGGTCGAAAACAAGCGGGGCATCTTCGAAGAGGCCAGCGGCGGCACAGTTTTTCTGGATGAAGTCAGCGAGATGAGCCCCGCGCTCCAGGTTAATGTGCTTCGCACCGTAGAAGAACAGGAAGTACGGCGGGTCGGCAGCAACCAGGTGGTCAAGGTGGACGTGCGCATCATCGCCGCCAGTAACCGCAACCTGGCCACGCTGGTCGAGGAGGGCAAGTTCCGGCAGGACCTCTATTACCGGCTGCGGGTGATTGAAATCGACCTCCCCTCGCTGCGCGAGCGCGTGGAAGACATCCCCTTGCTGGTCGAGCACTTTCTGAAGAGGTTTGCGGCCGAGCGCGGAAAACAGTTTTCCATCTCTCCTTACGCGCTTTCCGCTTTGATGAGCTACGAATGGCCGGGGAACGTGCGCGAACTCGAGAACGCGCTCGAGTCGGCGGCCGCTCTCACCCGTGCCGGTTTCATCGCGCCGGAAAATCTGCCTCCCAAACTGCTCGGAAAACCGAGCGAAGATAACCGCCTGGTCGACTACTATTCCGATCTGCCGACGCTGGCGGAGATGGAAAAACGCTATCTGGCCCATGTCCTGATGGTGACCGGCGGAAACAAGGTCAGAACCGCTTCCATCCTCGGCATGAACCGGAAGACTTTGTATCGGAAAATTGACGAGTACAAAATCAGGGAATAGGTGACAGGGAACAGAAAAGGTTAAAGGCTAAAGGGTAAAGGTTGAAGAATAAAGCGGCGAGTGGCCAGAAATATAGCCCTCTCCCCCTTGGGGGAGAGGGTGGCCCGCGACGGCGCTTTCATCAGCCGTCGCGGGCCGGGTGAGGGGTCGGTTGTTTCCGCCGCATATGTCTATTCGGCATGCTCTCTCGAAAGCCTGTCATTCTGAGCGAAGCGAAGAATCTGCATTAGTTCGCCTTGGACCGGAACTGCAGATTCTTCGCTTCGCTCAGAATGACAGGCGAAGGGCTCAGGATGACAGCGCTTATAGCGGGACTGTTACCCGAACTACGGGACAAGCGGGGACAATTGAGGTATCCTACTGAGGGGTTAGCTTAGGGCGTTACGATGAAGTATTCCTATATCGCTAAATGCGGGCTGAAACACCTTGCCTCGGGGTTCAAACTCCCTTACATGGTGATGTTTGAAACCACGCTGATGTGCAACATGTTTTGCGAGTATTGCATATTCGGCGATGAGGGCAAGTTCAATGATCTGCAGACGCGCGCGGTGCGCGATCGCATCTTCAAGCGCATTGACGAGTTTTGCGATACGGGCATCTTTGCGCTCAGCTTCTCCGGAGGCGAGCCGCTGCTGAATCCCAGCACCTGCGATTACATTGCCTACGCCGAGGACAAGGGCATGTGGACCTCCATGCCCACCAACGGGCTGCTCATCCGCAAGTACGCGGACGGCGTGGCGCGGCTCGGCATGCTGGAAGTCTCCATCGATTCTCTCAACGAGCAGCGCTTTGCCAAGCGCCGCGGCATCGACGCGCTTCCCAAGATCATCGCCAATCTTGAATTCGTGTTGACCAAACGAAAGCCCTTCAGCACGCAGATCAACGCCGCGGTAAATCTCGAGAATCTCGAAGACCTTCCTGACCTGGCGGAGTTTTGCAAGCAGCACAACCTGGTGTTACACCCGGAGGCCGTTCACAACGTCATGCGCGACGGCGAGTTGCTTCCGGACGCGGAATTGCACGGGACGGAAATCGATAAGGTCGAAATGTTTTTGCGGGAATTGCGCGCCGCCTATCCCAAGAACGTGCGCTTCTATTCCCACTACTATGCCTTCTATCGCATGGGCGGCTTCGGTCCCCGCTTCCCCTGCCGCCATCCTTCCAAATTGATTTCCATGAAGCCGGATGGGTCCATCCATCTCCCCTGCGCGTTCAAGACGCTGCACCAATCGCAAGCGCCTCTCAAGGAAATCTTCGCCTCCGAAGCCGCCAGGCAGATCATCGCCCAGGAGACCACCCTGTGGGACTTCTGCAACGGCTGCAAGATCGGCTGCCCCTACGAAGTCAGCGCCTTCACCAACAGCCCCATGTTGGCCCTCGAATCAGGGCTGAATTTCCTGCGAATTATTTGACGAGGTAGCGCAGACCGCCGCTTTTTAGGTCTGCGGCAATTACGTTTCTCAGGTCAAACCGGCGAAAGCCGCGAACCTGAGAAGCAGGTCCGCGCTACTCCGCTACCTGCCCGGGCGGGCCTGCATCTCCCGGCGCAAAACAGCGTTCATGTAGGTCTGATATTTCTTGCCCCGCGAGCGGAACCATGCAAGAACGTCCGCATCCACGCGCAGGCTGATTTGCTGCTTCAACGGCCGGTAGAATCGCCCCACATGAAGCTGCGCCGGGAGCGCTTTCATGGCTGGAATGTCGGAGTCATCGATCGCCGAATCCGGCATCGCGGCCAGGCGTTCCAATTCCGCACGCTGGCGCCTACCGATGGGACTCGTAAAGAGCGCGTTCGCGGGGATACGCCTTTCGCGCGGAAATGATGCGGATCTTCTCTTCGCCATCTTCCTCCTCGAGAGTGTGCACAACCAGCAAAACCGCAACGCCGCCGGCCAGGGCTATTGTGTGCCAGCGTTCTTGGCCGTCGACAACCCTCTCAATGTAGGAGACTGCGTGTGGGTCATCGAACACCTGCGCTGCCGCCTCGAACGAGACGCCATGTTTCTTCCGGTTGATGCGGTTCTTGTTCTCGTCCCAGGCGAAAATCATTGTAGACACAATATTGTATCACAATTTTCAAGATCACGCACCTGCGACAGTCCGACCTACTCGAGGAGGTGAGCCCGAGATTCCCCTCCTCGGATACGGACGGATTAGGGGTGGTCGATTTCTCAGCCGATGCTTTGGGAATAAAAACCGAGACTGAATGTATACTATCTGTAGGAAGGGGTGCAGGGCATGTTAATCAAGAGGGAGTCGGAGATTCCGTCGTCCGAGATCACGCCGAAATGGCTTTACTTGAACCGCAGGAAGTTCCTGGCGGGCGCATTGGGAGTGACTGCGGGAGCGCTGGTGGGGGAGAGTCTGAAACAACTTGCCTGGCCCTCGCAAAAGGTCCTGGCGGGGACGAAGCTGAACGTGGCGGCGAAAAGTCCCTTCAGCACCACGGAGCAGGTGACGCCCTTGAACGACGTGACCCACTACAACAACTTCTACGAGTTCGGGACGGGAAAAGAAGATCCGGCAAAGTACGCAACCAACTTTCGAACCTCACCGTGGAGCGTGAAAGTCTTCGGGTCGGTGGATAAGCCGCGCACGTTTACGGTGGAAGAGTTGCAGCAACTGGCGCCGCTGGAAGAGCGCATCTACCGGCACCGCTGCGTCGAGGCCTGGTCGATCGTGGTACCCTGGGTCGGTTACTCCTTGAGCGCGCTGCTGAAGGAGGTGTCTCCCCAACCCAAAGCGAAGTTTGTGGCGTTTGAAAGTTACTACAGCCTTGGGCAAATGCCCCTGGGAAGCCGGGCGGGAATCCAATTGCCTTACGTGGAAGGTCTGCGTCTGGACGAAGCCATGCATCCGCTGGCCTTGCTCTGCTTCGGCATGTATGGGGAGACGCTGCCCAACCAGGACGGCGCGCCGGTGCGCTTGGTGCTGCCCTGGAAATATGGGTTCAAAAGCATCAAGTCGCTGGTGAAGATCAAGCTGGTGGAGAAACAGCCGGCCACCACCTGGAACATATCAAACGCTTCGGAGTACGGGTTCTATTCCAACGTCAATCCCCACGTGGACCATCCGCGCTGGAGCCAGGCCAAGGAGCGACGCCTGGGCGAGTTCCTCCGCCGACCCACGCTGATGTTCAACGGTTACGATCAGGTTGCGTCTCTGTACGCGGGCATGGACCTGAAGAAGTATTTCTAGGTAGGGCCGAACGGCGTTCGGCCCTGGGGCGACCGCCGCTCGCCCCTGCATGATTCCCGTGCTACGCGTATCGGAAAGGGCAGGTTCGTGCGAAGACTTCTCAGAAGCAAATGGCTGAAGCCGCCGGTGTTCGCGTTGTGCATGGTGCCCGTGGGCCTGTTGGCCTGGCGGGCGCTGCATGGGCAACTCACCGCCAACCCCATCGAGTACATCACGCACCAGACGGGCGATTGGACAATCATTTTCGTCGTCGCCACTCTCACCGTGACGCCGGCGCGCAAATTGTTGCGATTGCCGGATCTGATTCGCTTCCGCCGCATGCTGGGTTTATTTGCCTTCTTCTATGGCCTGCTCCATTTCAGCACCTGGATAGGGCTGGACAAGTTTTTTGATTGGGCGGATATGCTGGCCGACGTGCGCAAGCGGCCGTTCATCACCATGGGATTCACAGGATTTGTGCTGATGATTCCCCTGGCATTGACCTCGACGGCCGGGTGGATTCGCCGCCTGGGCGGCAAGCGCTGGCTGGCGGTACACAGGCTGATTTACGCGACGGCGATTGCCGGCGTCGTGCACTACTACTGGCTGGTGAAGTCGGATGTGCGCAAACCGCTGTTTTACGGCGCCCTGGTAGCATTGCTGCTGCTGGCGCGCGTGGGATTCTGGCTGGCGGCGCGGCGTTCTAAACCGGCGGAAAAAACCCTCCAGCCGAAACTGACCAGCGCGGAGACGGCGTGACGCAGGGCTCACTCGCGTTTCGCAGTTTCAACCTCCCCAATTGCTATCGAGGAAGTCATGACTCAACGTCCAGGGCTGGCGGACTAGCGCTTAGTTGTGTTAGTAAGCGCAATTATTTGGAGTGCCGGAAGGGCGGGGCTTCAGCCCCGCCGCTACGCAGCGCACGATTAAGGGGCCTTTAGGCCCTGAAGCAACCCGCTTTCAGGGGCTAAAGCCCCGAGGAGAGTGGCATGTTCCCTGCGGCGGGGCTGAAGCCCCGCCCTTCCGACGGCAAACGAATAAGAACGCTTACTTCTGCGAGTAAGCACCAGGCGGGCTCACGAATCGTTCGAAGCATTCTGTACACAGCCAATCCTGGCCGTTGGTGTAACCCTCGCCATGGTCCGGCGAATCCGATTCGCAAAGCTTCCACCAACAGATCGCACAATGGTCTTCGCTCCACCCGCCTTTGATAAGCTCTACTTGTTCGGCGTCATACGCCTGACCGGAATAAAGGTAGACCGTTCGGTCGGCGCGCTGAGCCAACGCATCGCGTGGGGTCCAACGGCGCTTCTCCCAGTGGAACTTCCTGTAGTATTCGCTATATTCGCGAATGGACGAGGCGCTCCATAACTCACCATGAATTTCGACGTAGTCCTCGGCCCTTCCCGCGCGCAGCGCGGCCGGCCGCCCAGGGTGCCGGTCCGTCCGACGTAACTCCTCGCGGAGTTCCTCAGCGCTAATCCCGGCTTCAGTAAGTAAGTTTGCGGCCAGGCTGCGTTCTTGTTTCAGCAGGCCGAGCAGGAGGTGTTCCGTGCCGATGTGCCGGTGCTGGAGCTGCTCGGCTTCTTCTGCGGCGCTGGTCAGTACAGACCTGCAGACCTGGCTCAGGGGCAAGTCGACGCACGTCGGAGTCGTTGGGAGGGGAGGGGTTGCTTCCTCGATGCGTTTGCGAAATGTTTCCGGTGAGAAGAGAGACCGCGCAAGGCGGCTGGCGAGGGCGGTATCCTCCCTGAGCAAGCCCAAGAGCAAATGCTCGGTCTCGATCACAGGGCTGCCAAATTGACTCGCCTCGTAGCGTGCGAAGAAGATCACCCTTCTGGCTTTTTCGGTGTATCGCTCGAACATGGTTTCCTCGGAGAAGCTACATTTGGGACGGCAGCAGATTACGCAGGTCGCTGACCACCCGCGCCGGTTGCCAATCGTTTCCACGATAGACTTGAATGACCTTTCCGTTTGGGGCAATGAGCGCTGTCACCAGCGAGTGCACAATCTGGCCGCGGTCAGTCCAGTATCGCAGGCCAAAGAACTCGGCAACTTTTCGAACTTGCTCTGCCGTCCCCGTCGCAAACTCCCACTGATCGAAAGGATGAAGGTTGCCCGCGTAGTTTCGGCCGTATGCCCGCAGGACGGCAGGCGAATCGAACTCAGGGTCAATGCTGATGCTCAACAAATGGGTGGAAGCGGAGAGTTTGGGGTCGCGGCGGACTTGCTCCGCGATTTGCGCGAAGTTCTTGCTCATCAGAGGGCAATAATCGGGAAGCGGGCAGCGCGTGTAGATGAACGTCAGCAACAAAGCCTTGCCGCGGTACTGATAGAGATGAATCCGCTTTCCGTCCTGGTTGACTAGCGAGAAGTCCGTCACTTCCTGCCCCAACGCTGAAGTCACAGACCCCGGAGGCGCCAGCGAGTCGCTTCCCGGCTTGCCCTCTTCGGTCACAACCAAGCCTTCCAGCCAGGAGTGCTCGGCCTCGATGACGAGGGTCGCGCTGATCGTTTGGCCGGGTTTGAGAACCTTGAAAGCCCACTGGTCCTTGACGACGAAGCTCATCGTCATGGCGCCCATGTACCCCAGAATGGATTGGTGGGCCACCGTCACCGTGCCGGCGTTCGCGTCGACCGCCACCACTTTCCCTCGCAGATCGTATCGCTGCTGGACCAGAGGCGGTTCTTTGTGACATGTTATCATTAGAGATGATATTGTCAATGAAAATATACCAACAATTAACTGTCTCGTTCGCATTGCGGAAATCCTGCTCTGAAAACGTGTAGGGGTAGGGCTTGCCCTACCCACGGCGATTGCCGCGGAACAACGAGGGGACGGCAAGCCGTCCCCCTACATCAGTAGTGGAACCGGTAGCGAAACTCCACATAAATCTGCCGCGGATCGTTCCAGTGAAATCCCCCGAATGTCAGGCTGTTATCCAGTTGCACGCGATGGTCTGTCACATTCAGGGCATTCACGGAAATGGTGAATTTCTCTCCGAAAGTCTTTCCCACTGCCAGGTCAAACGTGGTGTGGCCAGGCAGATACGGCCCGGGATATTGCGCGCTGGGGTCTCCGTACAACCCATTGGTGAACCCGGAGCCGTAGTAGACGTTGGTCGAAGCATAGGCCCGCCAGGGAAGACTGGCATTGTAGCCGAAGTTCAGGGTGTTCCTCTGGTCGTGGTCGACGGGCGAAAACCCCGGTGGGACTTCAAAGATCAGGCCTCCGGTAATGGGCGAAGTTGCCTCCGCGATTTGGTTGGAATAAGCGAGGTGGAAGTGTCCGTGATGCCACAGGCTGGGCGACCGCAGCGTGAGTTCCCAACCATTGATCACGGCTGCGTCCCAGGTGATGGGCCAGAAGAGGTTCGATTCGCCGATATTATTGTGATCCAGCCAGTTCGTAGCCTTGGTCTGGAAATTATCGGCGTCCAGGGTCCAGCCGCGATAGGGAATCCTTAGGCCAAACTGGTATTCTTTGTCCCGCTCGCCGTGTAGAGGAGCGAACGCGACATTCTGGCTGCTGGCGAGGCCAAGGAGCGCGCCGGTAGCGGTCACGAGCGGCGGGGCCTGGTAGTAGCGACCGTAGAAGCCGCGAAGAACCCAATTCAGGCGCGGAACTTTCACAGCAAAACCCAAGCGCGGGTCCGTAACGTTCTCGGATACCGTCCCGTTGAATTCAGTTTGGCGGAGGCCGGCTATCAGGGTCAACCATGGGGTGACTTTGAATTTCTCGTTGATGAACTCGGCGGCGACGCCTCCCGTTACGCCAATCGAGGAGGCGGGGAAGTTTGCGCTGCCATCCGTGAATTGGTTATCGAAGAAGGTGTGCTGGTGCTGCGCGAATCCGTAGACTCCGGCTTCGAGATCGCTTCTCCAGAATCTGGCGTTGAGGGTGGTCTGCATCCCCAGGTAATTGGCAGTCTGGTTGACGGTTGAGATCACGGGATAATCGTTTGCCCCGCCGTGGTAGTCGGCGGCGTTGTACTGGTAAAAGGGAGAAACCGTCAGCAGCAGATTGGGATTGAAGGTGTGAACCCAGGAAAAGACGGCGTAGCCGTCGGGTTCACGCTCGCCGTCGCGCAGGGCGTAGCTGGGAGAACTCCCCGAGGACGCCAGAATCTGATTCCCGGCGGAGTTGGGATCAGGGTCGATGGGGATCTGGTAATAATCCTGCCGCAAAGACGTGACCAGCCGAAACTGGTTCCTGGCATCGGGGTTGAAGATGAAGGAGGCGAGTCCGCCGTAGCCGTTTTCCGCATCATGGAAAACCTGCGCGATGGGGGTCTGGAGCCCGTAATCGCTGCGGTTTCCGTCCAAGCTGACGTAGTAAGCAAATCGTTGCGAGTGTCCTCCGCAACTGATTTGATTGTCAGTTTGATAGAAATTCCCAAAGCTCATGGCGAGGTCGCACTCGTCGTTGAACTCAAAGCCGGTTCGCGGCACGATGTTGAAGATTCCGTAGGTGCGGTCTCCGTAATCGGCGTCGTAGCTGCCTCGAAGGACTTCGAGTTCGTCGATGTCCTTGGGGTCAATCTGCGGCCCCAGGTTGGTGGCGATATTGGTGTTGGGGATGGGAATACCGTCAATCAGCCACTCCACTTGATGGCCGCCTCGCATGTGCAGCATGTCGTGCGTCACATAGGCGGCGGGGACGTAATCCGTGATCATTTGCAAGCTGTTGGTGCGATCCGCTCCGGGAGTTTGTTGGATGTCTTCACGGCCCAGCATGGTGGTCGGCGTGACGCTGTCCGTGGTCGCCTCCACGGGAGTTCCTAAGACTTCGACGGTTTGTTTCATTCCCGCCACAGTTAACGGGCAGTGCAGCACCGGACTTGTGTCCGACTGCACGATCACACTTTGCTGCAGGGACTGGAAGCCCTGCGACGAGACCGTGACCGTGTAATTCCCGATCGGGACGGAAGTGAATTGAAATTCGCCGTTATCGTCCGAGTCCTGGGATTGGGTCCAATCCGAGTTTTGAGCCTTCAACGCAACTTGCGCGCCAGGAATGGGGCGGTGCTGTGGATCATGAACGACGCCGCGCACAGATCCAAAAATGGTGGCAAATGCGACGCTGCCCAATACTAAGACCACTGCCGTCAGCACGCATGCTTGTCTCATAGAATTTCTCCTCTCAATTGGCGATGGTGATGAGCGCTCCGGCAGGGCGCATCGTGAGGCGCCCCGGCGCCGAGATCAATGTTGGACTGCGGACCCGCGAGATAAATGCCCCCGCTACGCCGCCGGGTAATGCGTTGCCGGCTTTGACGAGGCGCATCGGCGCTCTATCTGTGGGCCCGAAGTCATGGATTCAACGATGGACGACCATCAGAGAGGGAATCGAGGAGGTTGATCCGGAATCCGCGCGTGGGAGGGCAACAGACTCGAGTCCGAGGCATCGTAGCGGAAACTCCAAGCCGCGATCGGATTCCACCAAGGGTGTTCGGTGGGTACGTAAGTAAGAGTGCTGAGGATGGCGCTGATGTAGCTGTCAGGAGATTGCATTCCGCACTGTCCGCCGGTGCCCATGCAGCACGCCGGAAGCCGGCCGGAACCATGGTGGTGTCCTACACACAGGCAGGCTGCGGGCGGGCATCCGCAGCCATCCGCCGTAGCGTTGGGCGATGTCCACCGCACGCTGGGGGCCAGCAGCGCGGCCATGGTTAGAACTGTCAGAAACCTCGCGGAAGTGCGCATTTTGCTTGTCGGGAAAGCCCAGATACCCAGTATAGCAGATCCGGAGTCTTGTGCCGAAGGCACCTTGGAGTGCGGCGGCTTGACGCCGCCTTTTCGCGTACATCGCTCGTGTATTCCGGCAGTCCCAAGGCGGCGACAAGTCCGTCAACCGACGGACACTCCAAGGTGCTTCGCACTGTCGCTTTTTGCCACACCAGAATGTGTCCTTCGGCTCGCCAGGAATGATTTCTAGTCTTTGAATCAATAAGATAGGAGAAAAGAAGTATGTCCGAAAGTGCAGGCGCAGGCGAGGCGATGATCGTAAGTCTAAAAGTCACTAATCTGTAGCATTTTGACACACTGGATCGCGCACTTCGGGACCCAAGGCCGCTCAGAACGCATTCAAGTCTTTTATTTACAATCGGTTAAAAACTAGTGCGGTCGTTGGCCATCTCCTTGCCCAGAATACTTCCGGCAAAGCACCCGGAGTGTGCGCAGAGTGAGCAGGATTCTTGTTGTTGACGACGACCTGGAAAGCCGTGACCTGTTGTCTGAGGTCCTGGAAGCCAACGGATATCCGCAGGTGGAAGCGGTAGCCGACGGGTTGGCGGCGCGAGAAGCTTTGGCGCGGGACAACGATTGCCGCATTATCATCGCCGATTTGCACATGCCCAACGAATCAGGCTTAGATCTGCTTCGACATCTCAGAAAGCAAAATGCCAAGCACGAGATTGTCCTAATGTCTTCCTTCTTCAGTCATACGGAAAGGAAGCTCGCGCAAGACTTGGGCGCTTACGCCCTTCTCGACAAGCCTTTTCGGATTACCGAACTGCTGGAGATTGTCTCCCAACTGGCAGAAAGGGATTCCATCGGCATTTCCACTTAGGTGCGCCGGTCAAACCGGTCACAAGGAGCATAAATGGACACAACCCAGAAAGTAATCGAGATTATTGCTCGAGAGCAGCATCTGGACGCAAGCAAAATCACCATCGATTCGAAGTTCGCGGAATTGGGCATAGACTCGCTGGACGGAGTCAACATCCTCTTCGCGCTGGAAGAGGAATTCAAGATCGATATTCCGGATGCAGTGGCGCAGAACATGCGCTCGGTCCGCCAGGTAGTGGACAGCCTGACTAGAGTTTTAGAAGGTAAGGACATTTCCGATCTGGTGGCAATGGCGAAGGGCGAGCCTCCGGCCGCCACAGCTACTTAAGTTCCCAAGGGTGAAACGTGCGAAGAGTTGTCATTACCGGTGTAGGCGTCTTTGCTTCCGTAGGCAAGGACACGAAAAGCTTTTTCAAGAACCTGTTGGAAGCCCGGTCGGCGGTTCGCCGAATTTGCCAATTTGATCCCTCTGCCCTGACGGTTCAAATTGCTGCGGAAGTTCCGGACTACACGCCGACCGATTACTTTCCCGCCAAGCGGCTCGATTTGCTGGATCGCTTCAGCCAGTTCGGCTTGCTGGCCGCGAAGGAAGCAATGGCCTCGAGTGGAGTCGAGGTAAGCGAGGAGGAAGGCCCCCGCTTCGGGGTGGTAAGCGGCAGCGGGATGGCGGGCGCTAATACCCTGGATAACGGCTACTACAACCTCTACGCCCAACAGGCGACACGGCTGCATCCGTTCACCATTCCCCGCATGATGCACAACGCCGCCACTTCTCAAATCTGCATGGAATTTGGCGCGCAAGGGCCCTCCTTTACAACTGCCACGGCCTGCTCGTCTTCAGGTCATGCGATTGGCGAAGCCTTTCACATGATCAAATTTGGCATGGCCGACCTGATGTTGACCGGGGGGTGCGAGGCGCCGATTACCGTGGGAATGATCCGTTCCTGGGAATCGGTACGGGTCCTGGCCACGGGGAACGGTGATCCCAGCCGCGCCTGCCGGCCCTTTTCGGCGGACCGCGAGGGTTTCGTCATGGGCGAAGGGGCCGCCATGCTGCTGCTGGAGGAACTTGAGCACGCGAAAAAGCGCGGGGCCAAAATCCTGGCGGAAATCTCCGGCTACGGCCTGAGTTCCGATGCCGGGCATATTACCCAGCCCTCCCTCGAGGGGCCGGCTCGTGCAGTGCGCATGGCCCTCGAGGAAGCCGGCGTTGCCCCGAACGAAGTCGATTACGTCAATGCTCATGGCACGGGCACGCGCCTGAACGACGCCACGGAAACGCAGGTTATCAAAAAGGTATTCGGCGAGCACGCTCGCAAGCTGGCGATTAGCTCCACGAAATCCATGCACGGCCATACCATGGGAGCCACGGGGGCAATCGAACTGGCGGCCACAACGCTGGCCATCGAATGCGACTGCATCCCGCCCACCGCGAACTACACCACACAGGATCCCGAGTGCGACCTGGACTATGTCCCGAATCAAGCGCGAGAGATTCCTGTGCGGGTGGCCGTTTCCAATTCCTTCGCCTTCGGCGGCCTTAATGCGGTGCTGCTGGTGCGAAAATTCCAGTAAAGACGGAAACTGGAAATTGGAAAATGGAAACTGGAAAATGGGAGGGCAGAACTGTAAACACGGAAACTCACCATCGAAAGCGAGCTGTGACTGAGGACGAGAGCCGAGGAATTAATCGCTTCCCGTTCCTACGAATTGCCAGTTTCGACTTTCCATTTTCCAATTTCCAATTTCCAGTTTCCAGTTTCCCAGGTTCCGAGTGACATCAAAACGCATCTTCATTCTCACATTAAGCGTCGGCACGGGGCATGTTCGTGCGGCGGAAGTGCTCCAGCGGACGTTCTACGATTGCATTGATCCTGTCGAAGTCCATCTCCTGGACGTCCTGAAGGTGGCGCGCTCCTGGTTCCTGATGGCGTACGTCCGCCCTTACTGGTGGATGCTTCGGCGCGCTCCACGTGTTTGGCGATGGCTTTTCGAGCGCCGGCAGAAGAAGCTCCACCGCTCCACGGCTCCTCACTGGGTATTTCGCCGCGGGTGCAAGAAAGTGCTCGAGGAGCTCAAAGCGTATGCTCCTCACCTGGTCGTCGCCAATGAAATCGGCGCGGTTGAAATCGCCGCCCTGGGCAAGCGCGAGGGTTGGTTTCACGCTCCCATTTTGGCTGTGCAGACGGATTTTCAGGCAGAGCCACCCTGGGCGCAAAGGGAAGTCGATGTCTACTGTGTAGGCAGCGAAGAGGCGCGCTCGCAGTTGGTGAATTGGGGAACCTCGCCCAACCGGATTCTGGTGTGTGGCATTCCCGTTGACCCGGCATTTGCGCTTCCCCAGGATCGGGATGAACTCCGGCGTGCCCTGGGTTTGGACGCTCGCCGGCCCGTCGTGTTGGTGATGGGAGGGGGCATGGGTCCGGCCCCACTCGATGTGATCGTGGAAAGGCTGGAACTCTGCCGATTTCCACTTCAGGTCCTGGTGGTGGCCGGGCACGATGACGTCATCAAGCAGAATCTGGAGCAGTTGAAGGGCAGGGTCACGCTGGATCTGCACGTCTTTGGCTGGACAGATACCATACCGGAATTGATGGCGGCGTCCGATCTTCTGATCACCAAGCCGGGCGGATTGACTACCGCCGAAGCGCTTGCGGCGGGCCTGCCGATGATTGTGACCCATCCTATTCCGGGACCGGAAGAGCGGCACGTTCGTTACCTCGTGCAGCAAGGCGTAGCCGTGCAGGCCCAGACTCTCGAGGAGATTCCTCAAGCCGTAACGCAGATGCTCAGCAAACCGGAAACCCTGGCGGAGATGAGCCGCCGCCAGAAGGATTTGGCACGGCCGGATTCCGCCCATGCCATCGCGCAGGTGGGCCAAGCGCTGCTCGAGAAGAGTACCTACATCGACTTGCTGGCGACTCGCCCTACGCGTCCCGGCGAGTCGACGTACTTGATGTAAGACATCCGTTGTCCGTCGTCAGTGGTCAGTTGCTCCCGTTTGGTAAGGTCTTGTGCAACGGACGACTGACCACGGACAACGGACAAAGAACCACGGACTGGGAACGCTTCCAAGTGCTCAGTAATATCCGCAAACTCGTTGAGCGCACGGTGATCGGCGAATCGGTCCCGAGCCTTGTTCGCTGGGGGAAATATGTACCTCGCGCCCTGATCGAAGGCATTCAACGCGACTCGTTTTGCGAGTTGGTGCGCTACGCGGCAGAGCGGCAAGCCTTCTTCGGGCGCAAGTTGCGCGAGAGCGGCATCGTGGCGAACCGAGTCCGGCGCCCGGAAGACCTGGGGGACATCTTCACCACACCCGAAGACTTGCGCAACCTGCCGGCGGAAGATTTCCTTTGCGGTGAGCCCCAACTGGTGTTTGAAACCACGGGCACTTCCGGAGGCCCCAAGCGCGTCTATTTCAATTACGAGGAGTTGGAGTTCACGGCCCGCTACGAGGCGGCGGCCATGTGGGAAAACGGCGTGCGGCCGGGCGACCGGGTAGTCTGCACGTTCGACGCGGGGTATTGGATCAGCGGTTGGGTCACTTTTCTAGCCTGCAAGCGCATGGGAGTTTTCTGTTCGGCGACTGGCAAGCCTCACCCGCGCGAACTCTATTCCCGCATGCCGATCTACAAATATAACGTCATCGCCGCCGATCCAACCTGGCTGGTGAGCCTGAGCGAGATTGCAGAGAAAGAAGGCGTCTTCCCGCTGAAGCTGATCGTCGCCGCCGGTGACCGCATGACGGAAGTTTATCGGAGCTACGTCGAGCGCGTCTGGAACTGCCCTGTAGTTCTCGGCTACGGATCCACCGAGCAGGGCGGCGGCACGGCGATGGAGTGTCTGAGGCGCGAAGGCTATCACCTGGACGAATTCAACTATTTTATCGAAATCCTTAACCCTGACTCGGAAGGCTACGGCGAACTTGTGGTGACCACGCTTTCACGGCGCACCATGCCGCTGGTTCGTTACCGGGTACGCGATGTGACACGGTTCATCAATGAACCTTGCCCCTGCGGCGCCACCATCCGGCGCATGGCCAAAATCCGCGGCCGGGTTGACGAAATGGTGGTGATGGGGGCCGGGAACATGTACCCGGAAATCTTCGAGCGCGTGCTCCACGACGTGGAAGGGATTTCCGAGAATTGGCAGGTGGTGGTCCGGCAGGAAGGCGTCCACGATATCCTGGAGTTCCGGCTCGAGTTGACGAACGGCATGAGCCCCTCAACGGTCGAAAACGCCATCCGTAAGAACCTTGAAGCGCGCTACCCGGACGTGTGGGCGAACCAACTCTGCGGCATGTACCGGCTTGAGTTTCGCATTTTCCCGCACGGAGAGTTGACGCAGGGGAGGAAGCCGCGGCGGTTGGTCGATGAACGCAAGGGATAAACCAGAATTTCAAATGGCAAATGGCAACGAGCAAATGGCAAATGTTAATCCCATCGTCTTTACAGACTTCGACGGGACCATAACGCAGCGCGATGTAACGGATGAGATCCTGTCGCAATTGGCGCACCCTTCCTGGCGGGATGTCGAGCAAGAGTGGACGCGCGGATTGATCGGATCGCGCGAATGCCTGGAGCGGCAGATCGCCCTCGTGGATACTTCCTTGGAGGATCTCAACGCCTTAATTGATGCTGTTCCCATTGACCCCGCTTTCACCACGTTCCACCGCTTTACACACCAGCGAGGTATTCCGCTCTTTGTGTTAAGCGAAGGATTCGACTACGTGATCGCGCGCGTCCTGAAGCGAGCCGGCATGGTGGGGCCGCTTCGAAATGGTATGCAGGTATTCTCAAGCGCCCTGCGGCTCGAAGGCCGCCGCCTGATACCCTCCTTCCCCCATTTTTGCCCGCCCTGCGAGCATGGGTGCGGCACGTGCAAAGCAGCGCTGCTTCGGCGCCTCGGCGAAGGAAAGCACCCCATCATCTTCGTGGGCGACGGCCTCTCCGACCGATTCGCCGTGGATCAGGCGGATGTAGTCTTTGCCAAACGGCAGTTGCTCGCCTACTGCCAGGAGCACGGCAAAGCGTGCCGTCCGTTTGATACCTTCGCCGACGTTGAGCAAGCCGTCACCGCCATGCTGTAGGGGCGGCCCTTGTGGCCGCCCTCGGGCAACCCCACGGGTTACCCCTGCCAAGTCCATTACGGAGGCAATAATCCTTTGGCAATTTCTGGCGCAAGTACAAGAACTGACGAACTATTACAACTCGAACGTAAATATTGTTCCTTCGGTGACACGGTCCATTACCTCGATCCACCGAAGATTTTTGTCGATTGCGAAGGCAGCTACCTTTACGACGAACAAGGCACGCCCTACCTCGATCTTCAGATGTGGTATTCGGCAGCGAGCTTCGGCTATAAGAATCGCCGGTTGGGCGAGGCCTTGAAGCGGCAAGTGGACCGGCTTCCCCAGCTTGCCTGCCAGTACCTGCATGCGGAAAAAGTGGAAGTGGCGGCGCGCATCGCCCAATACTGCGAGAAGCGGTTCGGAGTGAAGGGCCGGGTGCAGTTCAACGTGGGCGGCTCGCAAGCCATCGAGGACTCGCTGAAGCTGGTGCGGAATTATACCGGCAAGAGCCTGATGTTCGCCTTCATGGGCGGGTATCACGGACGGACGCTCGGCGCCTCCGCCATCACCTCGAGCTACCGCTACCGCCGGCGCTATGGCCACTTCGGCGAGCGCGCCCAGTTTGTTTTTTATCCCTACTGCTTTCGCTGCATCTACGGGCTGAAGCCCGAAACCTGCAACCTGTATTGCGAGGACCAATTCGCTCACCTGTTCGACAACGAATATCACGGGGTGTGGGACGCGAAAGCCCAGACCGCGGAGTATGGCGCATTTTATATCGAAGCTGTCCAGGGGACAGGCGGCTACGTGATTCCGCCGCGCACTTATTTTCAGCGGCTCAAGGAAACCTGCGACCGGCGCAAGATCCTGATCGTCGATGACGAAATCCAGATGGGCTTTTATCGCACCGGGAAGTTCTGGGCTATTGAGAATTTCGGTATTACGCCTGATATTATTGTCTTCGGCAAAGCGCTGACCAACGGCCTGAATCCCATCTCCGGCATCTGGGCGCGCGAAGAACTCATCACGCCGGAGCTCTTCCCGCCCGGCTCAACCCACTCAACCTTCTCTTCCAATACCTTGGGCACGGCAGTGGCGCTCGAGACACTTAAGATGCTCGAAGAAGAGGACTACGAGAAACTGGTCAACGAGAAAGGCGTCTACTTTCTCGCCGGCCTTAAGGACCTGCAAAGCCGCTTCCCCGGCATTATTGGGAATGTGGACGGTTTAGGGCTGGCCCTGCGCATCGAAGTTTGCAAAGAGGATGGTGTGACCCCGGACCGCGACCTCGTAGACCGCATTTTTGCCGAAGGGCTAAAAGGCGACCTCGAGGTTGCCGGACGCAAGTATGGCCTGGTGCTCGACGTGGGAGGCTACTACAAGAATGTCTTCACCCTGGCCCCGTCATTCACCATCACGCGCGAGGAAACAGACCTGGCGCTCGACCTGCTGGCCCAACTCTTCGGCCGCTGCCGTCGATAGGGGCGAAAAAGAGAACAAGAAAGCCGGCCACTGATGAGCAGGCTGACGCTCACGCCACAGGCGGGACAGGGAGCATCAGGAGCGCTACAAGATTCTTGACCTCTGTAACCTGAGTAGTTACACTATACACCAATGATAATGCGGTTTCGCCATAAGGGGCTGGAACGGCTGTTTACCTCGGGCGAAACGCGAGGTGTGAGCGCCCAGTACGTGAAGCGCTTGCGACGCCACGAGCCCGTTGAACATGAATATTGCGGGTTATCAGTTGCATCCGCTCGTGGGCGAGCGCAGGGGCGAGTGGGCGGTCTCGGTGTCAGGCAATTGGCGGCTGGTGTTCCGCTTTGATGGTGAAAATGCAACCGATGTTGATTTGGTTGATTACCACTAGCGATAGGAGGAAAGAGACATGGATATGTACGATCCTCCGCACCCCGGCGAGATAGTCCGGGAGGACTGCCTTAAGGCGCTCGATCTGACCGTGACCGAGGCGGCGAAGGGATTGGGCGTCGCGCGCAAGACTCTCTCCTCGATTCTCAACGGCCGCTCCGGTGTCACAGCCGAAATGGCGCTGCGGCTATCCAAGGCATTCGGGAGCACGCCGGAGCACTGGTTGCAAATGCAGCTTGCCTACGATCTGTGGCAAGCGAAGCGCCGCTCCAGGAAGTTGCACGTCAAGCAGTTCTTTGCCACCGCGCCAGGCTAACGGACGACCTTACGGTTGTTACGCGCGTGGCGCATGCAAAATGCCGCACGTTTGCGCCACCCGGCGCGCAAGCCCAGTTGTCATTCCGAGCGCAGCGGGGAATCTCGTCCCGGTTTCGGAGCAACTGTCCAACAACCGCGCCAGCGCAACTTTCTCAAGTTCGCCAGCGCTCATTCCACGAATGGCCACCTTGATGTTTCTGCCCGCAGTCGTAGGAAACCCACGACGGTGGGGACCCCTGTCTTTGCATGCTGCAAAGCGAATCGGGGTATGCTATTCTTTGGGAAAAGTGGTGTAAACAGTCTGTAATTCGGGCGCGAACTACCCGGTTTGTCACGCTCCGGGGATCTGCGGCGCCCATCTGCTCATTATCGGAAAAGGAGGACCGTCTATGGGGATGTCCAAATCTGTCCGTCGACCGGCTTTCATGGCTCTATTCCTGCTTGCCTTCGGGGGAATGGTGGTGTTGCCACGCCAGACTCCTGCTCAAGATCCCTCCGGCAGGGTGGCACGTCTTAATTTCATTCAAGGCGCTGTCTCGATGCAGCCGGCGGGAACACAGGATTGGGTTGATGCCAATCCCAATCGTCCACTCACAACTGGCGATAACCTGTGGTCGGGAGACGACGGCCGTGGCGAACTGCATGTTGGAAGCGCCTCGATGCGCTTGTCAAATGACACCGGAATCTCCTTCTTGAACCTGAACGACCAGGCAGTCCAGATTCAGCTCGCCCAAGGCACCCTGAACATTCGCCTGAGGCGTCTGGACGCCGGCGAGGCGTACGAGATTGACACACCCAATCTGGCCTTTTCGCTCCTCCGCGAGGGCGAATACCGCATTAATGTCGATCCGGACGGCGGTACGACTGCGATCACCGTCATGAGCGGAGCCGGCGAAGTGACGGGTGGGGGAAGCGCCTATTCATTGGACCCTGGCCAGCAGGGCATCTTTTCCGGAACGTCGCCATTGTCATTCGACAACGAATATGCTCCGCAACCTGATGACTTCGATAATTGGTGCTTGTCGCGCGACCAACGCGAAGACCAATCAATGTCCGCGCGGTACATCTCCAGGGACGTGATTGGCTATGACGATCTCGATGCGCATGGTACCTGGCGGACCGACCCAATGTACGGACCCGTCTGGGTGCCGTCCGGCGTTCCGTACGGGTGGGCGCCCTATCACCAGGGACACTGGGCATATATCGCGCCTTGGGGCTGGACCTGGGTGGACGACATGCCCTGGGGCTTTGCCCCATTTCATTATGGACGCTGGGCCTATGCGAGCGGCGGTTGGGTATGGGCTCCCGGGTCAGTGGCGGTTGTAGTGGGACATCCTTATGTAAGGCCAATGTACGCGCCGGCCCTGGTGGCCTTTGTCGGAGGCGGCGGGTTTAGTGTGTCGATTGGTCTTGGCGGAGGAATGGCAGGCGTAGCGTGGTTCCCACTCGGGCCTCGGGACGTCTGGGTGCCCAGTTACCACTGCAGTCCCGCCTATGTGCAAAACTTGAATATCTCCAACTCGACAGTAATTAACCGGACGCAAATCACTAATGTTTACAACACCACAACGATAAACAATATCAATGTCACAAACATTACCTACATGAACCAGAATTCTCCCGGGGCGGTAACGGCGGTGCCCAGGGATGCGTTTGCAAGCGGCAGGCCAGTGGCGGCGGCAGCCGTCAAGGTGACGCCTCAGCAGATCCAGCACCCCCAGGTCGTGCAAAGAACTGTTGTTGCGGCACCCAGGAATCTCGTACCGATGGCCGCGAAGACGGCTTCAGCAAAACCACCGGCGGCACTTGCGAACCGGACCATTGTCACCAAAATGAAACCGTCGCCGCAGGTAGTCCCCATCGGGCAGAAGACCGCAATTGCAAGCTCCAAACTCGTCAAGGCGGCGCCGCCCGCGCCGCCGGCGAGGAAGATGCCTCCACCTAATCCGGCGAACCGGCCGGCTGCCGCCGCGCCTGGCCGACCCGTCCCTGCGGGTGTGAGACCAGCCACGCCTGCAACGAACCGGCCTGTCATGCCGCCTCCCAGCAAGGCCGTGACGCCAGCCACGAACAAGCCAGTTATGCCACCGGCCGGTAAAGAGGCGACGACGCCGAACCGGCCAGTTGCTCCGCCTCCCAAAACAGTCGCGCCACGCACGAACCCACCGGCGACGACGCCAGCCAAACGGCCGGTCACGCCGCCTGCCAACAAGGAAGTAACGACGCCCAACAGGCCGTTCACGCCACCGCCCAAAGCGGTCGAGCCACGCACGAACAGGCCGGCGGCGACACCGAACAGGACGATTACGCCGCCTGCCAACAAGGAGGCAACGAGGCCGGCTAACAGGCCTGTCACGCCGCCACCCAGGGCAGTCGAGCCACGCACGAACATGCCGGCGACGACACCGAACAGGCCGATTGCGCCGCCGCCCAAAGCGGTCGAACCACGGGCGAACAAGCCCGTAACGCCGCTACCCAGCAAAGCAGTTACACCGCCTCCGAAGAAGGCAGAGACACCGCCACCCGGCAAACCCGCCAAGGAGCAGAAGAAGACGAAGGAACCCGAGCACTAATCTCAGTAGACCATCCCGCCGGCGCTCGTCCGCAGGGGCGACTCTTGGAGTTGCCCCTGCCGTAAGCCACAACGGCCGCATCTACATCGGCTACGGCCTTGAATTGTCTGAAGGCGCTAGAAGGCGGACCTCCTGCAAGGTCATCCCGTAGCCACTCCCGGGTGGATCGTCACGGTAGTTCGTGTGCAAATAACCGTTGGTGAAGTTCGCGGCGTAGCAGAGCCATGCCGAACGGCCGTCCTTGCCGATGAACTTCGAGGGCAAGTTGACGAAGTAGGCTTGCTCGCCGAAGTGGCGCATGTAGACCACGAGTTTCCAGGGGCCGGTTATGTGGTCAGACTCCAGAATGTAGGTGTTGTACTTTGAGATTGTGTTGCCGCCGTCGGTGATCACCAGAAGATATTTCTCGAGCGGCGCGTCGTAGGTCATGGTGACGCAGCCCATGTTGTTGTTCCAATCCACCAGGGGTTTGATCCTGGAAAAATCCCGCGTCCAAATAGGGCGGTCGGAAGCGTCGTGGCCGCCGAAGAATTCATACTTCGCAGCATCGTTCATGTTTTGGATGCTCGGCGAAACGCGCGCCATGTAAATCTGGTCACCGGTAATCCAACTGAGGTTGCCGTCTCGTGGCTTGGGGTCGGGGTCGACGGCGCCGTGGCCAACCAGGTAGGCCTTGCCGTCCGGTGAATACTGCATGTTCCTTCCGAAGTCCACGAAGTGTGGCGCTCCCATTTTTACTTTGCCGCCAGGCTTTGCCGGCTCCCCAAAGAGCGGCGATGATGGCGTGTGCGGCGTGTCGTGCCAGGTTTTGCCGAAATCGGTCGAATGACGGAAGCCCACGAGCGGCCCGAGCACATCCCAGTTGAGCCCTTTGCCCGGGGTTTCGAGCAGGCAATAGGTGCCGTAGTACCACACCCCGTTGTACACAAGGCTGCCGCAGGGATAGCGTCCGCCGTAGGGCGCCGGGTTCCCCGGAAACACACCCACATTGATGATCTTGAGATTCAACGGATCGTCGCCGACGATAGTGGCATGGCCGGTGGTCGCTTTTTCACCCCCGGAGCCTGACTTGACGTCGCCGACGCTGCCATCGGTCCAGGGTGAATACATGTTGCCGTCGGAGGCCCACGACGGGTACCAGGTATCGGCATTAGCGTAACGAATGTGCCTTCCCGTGAAGGCAATGCCCACCAGAGACGACGAGGGCTCAAAGGGACAGTCAGCGGGCGACTGGGAGGGCCAGACGCGGTAAGTTGTCGCGGCCCCAATGGCCATGCCGAGACCAATAAGAAACACGATCGCTAGTTTTATGCGCATGCTCGCAGCCTCGCTTTCAGGAGCAGGATTTTAACTCAATTCGCGCCCCGCGCAACTAGCACTCGCAACGACGCCGCGCCTGTCCGAGACAAGAGCCTACGCTACTCGCTCGAAAGGGGCGGCAGACTGTGCTACCATTACGCGGCCTGATGGTTTTGCAAATGAGGATGGGGTTGCATTGAGAGCCTGGGGATATTCTTTCCGGACCGCCTGCGTCTTGGCCGCAGCGCTGCTGGAGGCTTGCCTGGCACCGGCGGGGCAGCGCGATACCATGGCTGTTCACGCGCAACTGGCCCGGATCACAATCGACTATCCGGAAGACGGCTCGATTTTTCCGCCCGAAATCACACCTCCCACGTTCATCTGGCGCGATGCCTCGCCACGATCCAAAGTCTGGGCTATCGACGTGGTATTTTCCGATGGCTCGGCGGGGATACATGCGAAAGCGCCCGGGGGGCGCCCGCTGATCGGCGAGATCGACTCGCGTTGCATCAGCAACACGAACAAGTTGCCTGAGTTGACACCGCAGCAGGCTGCTTCCCACACCTGGACTCCTGATGACGACACCTGGGCGGCGATCAAACTGCACTCGCGCGAGCACCCCGCAACCGTGACGATCACCGGCCGCGAAGCTGAACATGCCGCCTCAGCCATTTCCCAGGGCCAAGTGGTCATGCAAACCTCAGAGGATCCTGTTGGCGCGCCGATCTTTTACCGCGACGTGCCCTTAATGCCCTCCGAACTGCAAAAAGGCGTGATCAAGCCGCTGGCTCCGAACGCCATACCTCTGATTGCCTGGCGCCTTCGCAACCTCGGCGAAAAGGAGAGCCACGTGCTCTTTACAGGAATTCACTCCTGCGCCAACTGCCACTCCTTTTCCCGCGACGGCAAGACTTTAGGAATGGACCTGGACGGCCCGGCCAACGACAAGGGACTTTACGTTCTCGCGTCGATCCAAAAGCAAATGTCCATCCGCAACCAAGACGTGATCTCATGGGCGACTTTCAAGGACCAGACCGTCGCGCAACCGCGGATCGGATTCATGTCGCAAGTCTCGCCCGACGGCCAGTACGTGGTGACCATGATCAAGGGGCCGGGAGGGTCGCAGGGCGGTTTCTACGTGGCGAATTTCAAGGACTACCGTTTCCTTCAGGTGTTCTACCCCACGCGCGGCATCCTCGCCTGGTACAACCGCGCCACAGGCGAGATGCACGCCCTGCCGGGAGCGGACGATCCGCGTTACGTGCACACGAATGAAACCTGGAGCCCGGACGGCAAATACCTGGTGTATGCCCAGGCGGAAGCGAGAGACCCCTACCCGGAAGGCCGAAAACTCGCTGAGTACTCCAACGACCCGAACGAGACACCCATTCAATACGACCTCTACAGGATCCCGTTTAACGGAGGCAAAGGCGGCAAGCCGGAACCGATCGCCGGAGCTTCGCAGAACGGCATGAGCAACACCTTTCCCAAAATCTCTCCCGACGGGCGCTGGATTGTGTTCGTGAAGTGCCACAACGGCCTGCTGATGCGCCCGGACAGCCAGCTTTTCATCGTGCCGGCGGCGGGCGGCGAGGCCCGCCGTATGCGCGGCAACACACAGCGCATGAATTCCTGGCACAGCTTCTCGCCCAACGGCCGCTGGCTGGTCTTCTCGTCGAAGAGCCGCTCGCCTTACACCGGCATGTTCCTCTTGCACCTGGACGAACAGGGCAACGACAGTCCCGCGATCTACATTGACAACTCCACCGCCGCTAACCGCGCCGTGAACATCCCCGAATTTGTGAACATCCCTGCGGACGGCTTGGAGAAAATCGACTTGCCCGCCGCGGAATTCTTCCGCATCTTCGATCACGCCGCGGAATTAGCGGCCAAAGGACAGGACGAAGCAGCCGTCGCGGAGTGGAAGAAGGCTCTCGAGATCAATCCCGATGACCCCATGGCCAACAACAACCTGGGCACGCATCTGCTCAAAAGGGGACAAATGGATGAGGCCCTCCCCTATTTTGAGAAAGCGGCCAGCCTGAAGCCGGATTATGCCGATGCCCAGAACAACCTGGGAATTGTCCTACTGCAAAAAGGGAGAGTCGGCGAGGCGATCGAGCATCTCGAAAAGGCGGAGGAGATCAACCCCAGGAACACGCAGACCTACTACAACCTGGGTGCAGCCTTTTACACGCAAGGGGAAGTAACAAAGGCTCTAGGGGAGTGGCGGGCAGGGCTGCACGCCGACCCGGAAGATTTGCCACTGCTCGGCCAGGCAGCATGGGTGCTGGCCACGAACCCACAGGCGTCAAACCGCAATGGCAGCGAAGCCGTCGAGCTTGCAGCGCGGGCAGTGAAGCTGTCCGGCGCCAAGGATCCCGCCATGCTCGATACGCTGGCGGCTGCCTACGCGGAGGCCGGACGCTTTCCCGAAGCGGTGCATACCGCGCGCCAAGCGCTTGCGCTCGCTACAGAGCCGTTAGCAAACGAACTGAAGGGCAGAATCGCACTGTATGAGTCCAACCAACCTTTCCGCGATAACCAGTAGGGGAAACCTATTTCGATCGTCCGCGGGCGGCACCGACGACCCCGCCTACCAGAAGGACAATTCAAAATTCATAGGGCAAGCCGCCAACGATTTGAGATTTGAAGTCACTGCTTGGGTTCGGCGGGCGCCGGCAGCCTGCCAAAGATTTTGTCGCCTTGTTTTTCCACCTCGGCGGCCTGAAGCTTGTGCTGTTCGGCGAACTGCTTCTCAGCCTCCGCGGGCAGGCCTTTCTTGAGGTAAGCCCGCCCAAGTTGGTAGTGGTAGTTGGCGCTGTCTGACTGAAGCGCCACGGCGCGCTCCAAATAGGAAATGGCCAAGTTGGTTTTGCCTTTGCGCAGATACGCTCTTCCGAGGCCTGCCAGCGAAGGGCTGAGCTTGGGGTTGAGGGCCAGGGCTTTTTGAAATAGCGGAATAGCCCGGTCTACGTCGTTCTGGTCGAGCCGGATGGTGCCAGTATCTTCGAACGCCCAAGGCTCGGTGGGGCTGACCGCCATTTCTTTCTCAAACTCCTCTTCTGCCTTGTCCCGCTGACCAAGACGCCGGTAAAGAACCCCCAGGTCGTAGTGTGCGAAAGGCAGGTTGGGGTTGCCTGCGATGGCTTTCGTTAGTTCCTCATCCGCCTCGGAATTCTTGTAAAGGTCGAGATATGCCTTGCCCAGCAGCAGGTGGAGGTGTGGCGTATCGCCCCCCGCACGCACCAGCATCGCAAACGTCTGCTTCGATTCGTCGTTACGCTTCACCTGCCCATAGGCAATGCCGAGCATGTAGAGGAAATCGAGATCGTCCTGCTCCTGGTCGCGGATCGGCTCGAGGTCGGTCACGGCGGAGCGGTAATCTCTGAGCATGAAGTGCGACATACCGAGCAAGTAGTGCGCCTGCTCGCTATCCGGTTGCGCTTTGACCAGCCGTTCCAAGTAAGGAACGGCGTCCTTGAAATCCTGCTTCCGGTAGTAGAGCAGGCCGAGGTTCAGGTCAACGCCCACCATGCTCGGGTCGAGCTTCCTGGCTGTCTCGAGGGCTCGGATCGCTTCGTCCGATTTTCCCGTCCGCATGTAAACCACGCCCAGGTTCGTGTAAGCGGCGGCCGAGTTCGGGTCAAGCTTCAGAAAGTCTTTGAATCCCCTCTCGGCGGCAGCGTAGTCCTTGGCGGCAAGCGCCTTTTGCGCGAGCTCGAAGGCGGCACGGAGGTCCTGTTCCGTCAAGCGCCGGGGTGGAGTGCCTGAGCCGGCGTTTTGCGCCGCCGACGCGAGAGCCACGGCCAACATAAAAGGTGCGATCGCAACCAACATTGCACTCACTGGCCGCCAAACATGAACCCGCCGTAGTTGCATCTGCTCTTTCACCGTACCGGCTCGGTGTAGGGCGGTTCGCGAACCGCCCCTACAAGGCAGGCGTAGAATACCACAAGCTGCATCGTTGCAGGGGGGCCGCCCGGGCAACCACAAAGGGTGCCCCTGCAAAAAACAGGGCGCAACGAAAGAATGGGAGATTCTCTCGTTGCGCCCGAAATTACCCAAGACCCGTTAACTGTTGAAGCCTAGAAGATGAACTTCAGGCCCAATTGCAGATTGCGCGGGCCCCAATCGGAACTGACTTCTCCTGGGGTGTTGGTGTTGTTGTTGCAAGCCTCACCAAACGAATTGTTGCTACTGCACCCGTAGTTGAAGCCATTCCATTGCACGTGGTTGAAGGTATTAAACGTTTCCAGCCGGAACTGCAAGCTGGAATGTTCGCCCCTGAACCAAGGGAAGCTGAAGTTCTTTTCAAGCGCCATATCAAAGTTGTTCCGGCCAGGGCCGGTGAGCATATTGCGACCCATATAGCCGAACATTCCGGGCTCGCCGTTGGCAAAGAGCTGGCTGAACAACGGCTGCGTAACCGTGCTGGGGTCCCACCAGGTTGCCGTGGGTCCGTAGGTGGGGTCGTTGTAGGTACCCTTCTTGATCTGCACCTTGCCTACCGTATTGCAGCGCACCGCGCCGTCGATGGCGCTGTTGTATCCCGAGACTCCGCAGTTGAAGTCAACGGGTGAGCCGGTGAAGAAGCTGCCGATACCGCTGAGTTGCCAACCGCCGAGCGACTGCCGCAGGAAAGCGTTGGCCGAGTTCTTGAAGAACGGCATGGCGTAAACGTAGTTGAGCTGTAGGATGTGGGTACGGTTCTCTGCGCCCGTGGCCTTCCAGCGACTGAGGTAGTAGTCGTTGACGGAGCCGTCAGTATCCGAATAAGTACTGGTGGAATCGTCGATGGCGTGCGACCAGGTGTAGGCGGCCTGGAGAGTAAGGCCGTGCGTAAAGCTGTGGCGCATCGTGGTCTGGAAAGCGTTGTAGGTCGAAACCGCCGTGTTCTGCTTCCGTGATATGGTGCCGTATCCGAGATAAGGGAGGAACCAGACGCTCGGTTTTTCCCCGTACATGAAAATGTTCTGCATGTTGCAATTCCCGGAAGAGTCGCAGAGCACCTGGCCTTTGTCACCCGGAACACCCTGGTCTGGTTTAGCGGCTGAGCCTCCGGTGAGTCCAGCCAGAACCGGCACGTTCATCGTGGCGCCGTTGGTGACAGTCGAGGGAGCGATCTGGTTGATGTTCTGGGCGCGCGCCAGGTGGCGTCCCAGGCCGCCAACGTAGGCGAAGCTGACCAGGTTGTTTCCGGAGAACTCATGCTCAACCGTCAGATTGAATTGCTGAACGCTCGGCCAGGTCTGGCTGTAAGGTATAGATGTGTAGCCTGGAGGAGCCGGAATGAGCAGGCCGGAGGGTTTGATAACGCTATAGCCGGCGGCGGGCGCGGTGCCGTCGTACAGGTTGTAGACGTTTACGCCGGGAGCGCCGGGCGGGTTGCCTTCGCCGCCTTCGGTCTGGGCCTCGTTTCCGTTGCCGGATTCGTAGTAGATACCGTAACCGCCGCGGATAGAAGTCTTGCCGGTGCCGAAGGGATCAAAGGCGAAGCCCAGGCGAGGTGCGATATTCCCACCCGTGTTGCGGAGTTGGCAGCCATTGGGAACGCCGTTGTGGCCGCACTCCACCAACCCGTTGCCGTAGTCGCCCGGAGTGGCGCCGGTGGCCGGGAAGATGAAGTTCCCACCGGAATCGAGCGGGTCTTCGGCAGCCCGGGAGTACTGGCTGGGGATAAACCCTGAATCGATAGTCGGCCGCGTGACGTCGTGAATACGCGTGTAGATGTAGTAGCGCACGCCCAGGTTCAGGGTGAGCTTCCGGGTAACCTTCCAGTCGTCCTGGATGTAGGGCTCGAGGTCGGTCATTTGCCAATGGCCTTTGGCATAACCACCCACCGCGGCGCCGTTCACGATCTGGGTGCCCTCGGTGTACTGACTGATGCGCCCCAGAAACATGTCGGCCAGGGCGTTCCCGACAGTCACTCCTGTGCCTGGCGTGCCTCCCCATTCTTGCAGGTCTCCTTGAATGTCTGTCCCAAAATCCTCGTTCTTGCGGTAGTTCTCCAGGTAGACGCCAAACTTGGTGGTGTGGTTGCCGTGCACCCAGGCCATGTTGTCTTTCCAGGTGACAATTGGGTTGGAGTTGAACCAGGGGTGGTTCCCCGCGCCTTCCCAGAAGCAGTACTGGGTGCCCCCGCAGATTGCGATATCAGGCATGAGCGCGCTGCCCCCGTTGGGTGCAAAAAGGTGGGACATCTGGAAGTCGCTGGGCCGGTTGATGGATCCTGCCACGGAATCGGCGGCCTGGTTGTAAAGGAAGATGTGGTCGGTGGTGTAGGCCGCAACGAATTCATTAGTCAAGGTAGGCTTAAACGTGTGGGTCACGTGGAAGACCGCACTCTCGCCCGGGCCGTCGAAGGGCGTCTTGACGGTATCATAGCTTGCCCATCCCCAAAGCTCTGGGACCGCCAGGGTGTTCCAGGTGTCTTGCGTGTAGCGGAAAAAGGTCTGAGTCTTATCGCTGATATTGGCGTCAATGCGGATCTGCTCCTGCCGCCAATTGGTGGGCGCGCTGGAGGAGGTGAGCCAGCCGTTCTGATGGCCGCCCGGGCCGGTGTTGGGCAGCGGAACGAGCGCGTCCAAGAGCTCCGTGCCATTCTTAAGGGCCGTCGCGTTGAAACCCGGCATGTCCTGCACCTTGTCGTAGGTCACGCCGTTCAGCACGGGCAAGTTGCAACTGCTGGCGACGGTCGAGTTATAGTTGCCGCTCGTTTTATCGCACTCGGAAAAATCACCAGTGCGCTGGAGCGCGGTGGGAACATTGTTAGATCCGCCAATCACCTGCCCTACCCGGTAGCGCCGCCAGTCCTCGGACCAATAGAAGAATGCCTTGGTCTTGCTGGTGTTCCAGTGCCCGGGAATGTAGATGGGCCCGCCCAGGGTGTAACCCCAGTCATTCCACTTGAGAGGGCTCTTAGCGCCATTAGCTCGATTAGTAAAGAAATCGGCGGCGTCAAACGAATCATTGCGCACGTACTCGAACGCATCGCCGTGGAAGTCCTTGGTGCCGCCCTTGGTGGCGAGTTCGATGTTGGCGCCCGCGTGTTTGCCCATTTCCGCGCCGTAGTTGGAGGTGGAGATACGAAACTCGGCAATCGTATCGAGGTTCGGGTAAGTGTTAAACGTGTTGGCCGAACCTTCGTCGGTGTTGTTGCCGCCGTCAACCTCCCAGTTGGCGTATTGGAGGCGGTTGCCGTTGAAGGAGATGCTGTTGTTCCCATAGACGCCGACCGAGGTTGTGTTCAGGCCGTTGTCCGGCGCGGCGCCGGGGACTAGCAAAGCCAACGACACCCAGTTGCGGCCGTTCAAGTCCAGGTTCGCGATCTGAGTGTTGGTGATGACGCTGGAAACGGCGGCGGTTTCGGTCTCCACTTTAGGAACATTGCCGCTTACCGTGACTTCCTGCGTCATCTGGCCTACGGTCATCTGTAAGTCCACGCGCTGGATCTGCCCTACTTCAAGGGTGATGCCGGAGCGCACCAGTTTCTGGAAGCCTGTCGCTTCCGCCGTGATGACATAATCACCGATGGGGACAGCCGGGACTGCGAAGAACCCCGCTGAATCGCTCATCAGCACTCGCTTAAAACCTCTTGCGGGATTTTCGATCGTGACCTTGACATTAGGAATCACCGCGCCGGTTTGATCGGTCACCGAACCGTTAATCCGCGCGGTGTCCTGAGCCAAGGCGCTCAAGCAGACGGCCAAGAGGGCCGCCGCCAGCAAGATGAAGCTGCGTTTCATTGCGTCCTCCTCATTTGAATATTCGTTTGGTCAATGCTCAAGGAAGAGCAGCAGGCCGCCACACTACTCCGCCTGAGAGCCGAGGAACCCCCAAAACACACCAATCGACTTTCGCAGGTTGTTGCGACTCCTTAGAAGTTTGACCCAACGCTAAGTCTTGGCAAAATTAACTGGACCGGTTTAGTGGCCCCTGTCAGGAGGTGCCACCTATCTGTGACTACCAAACGCGCGCTTATACCACCGAGCCTGATTATTTGTCAAGCGGTTTTTGTGAATACACTATTTCGTGGTTTTTATGCTGTATTCTTGGGTGTATTGTTGGCTGCGAGGTCAGACGCCCGCCCTCACAGGGCATGAATAGGAATCAGGAACTCTCAAACCCTAAGGCGCAGCGAGAGTCGCTGAGATTTCTTCGCAGGGTTAACGGCTGGAGATCAATGTCAAGGGGCGGCCGCCAGGGCCGCCCCTGCCAGATGCTAACCACTGGCCACTAGAACATCAGTTTCAGTCCCAACTGCATGATGCGCGGCGAGCGTGCGTAGCCGATCTCGCCGTTGCCGATGTTGTTGGGGCCGGTGCAGGGCTCGCCCGGAGCCGTCAGCCCGCTGCACCAGACGCTGACACCGCCGAACTGAGTGTGATTGAAGGTATTGAAGGTCTCCCAGCGGAACTGGAGCGATGCGTGTTCGCCCCCAAACCAGGGAGCCGAGAAGTTCTTAAGCAGCGCCAGGTCCCAGTTGTTCACGCCGGGGCTGGTTAGCGCATTGCGTCCCATGTAGCCGAACATGCCGGGCTCGTGGTCGGCACGCAATTGGGGAAACGTGATCTGGCTAATCATCGACGGGTCGACCCAACTCCGTGTAGGGCCGTAGGTGGGATCGTCGTAGACCCCTTTCTTGATCTTCACAGGACCAAGCGTGTTGCACATCGACCCGCCACCCGCCCCCGTCGCATACCCCAGCCCGCTCACGGGATCGGTAATGCCGCAGGTAATAAAGCCCACGGGTTCGCCGGTATAGAAGCTGGGAATGCCGCTCACGGTCCAGCCGGAGAAAGCCTGCCGGGTCACGGCGCTCGAGGCGTGCTTAAAGAACGGCATTTCGTAAATGAAGCTCATTTCCACCACCTGCGAGCGGTTCAGGTCGGAAGTCGCCTTCCACCGGGACAAGTCCGTGTTGTCGTCGATGCCGGTGGCAAAATAGGTGGAGGTGGAGTTGTCAATAGCGTGCGCCCAAGTGTAGGCGGCTTGGAAAGTAAGGCCATGACCCACATCATGGCGCATCGAGATTTGCAGAGCGTTGTAATTAGAAACGGCGGTATTTTGTTTGCCGGTCATCCAGCCGTAACCGCGATAGGGAACGAAAAAGACCGTCGAATTGCCCCCCGGGCCGATCAGCGTGCTTTCGATGTCGCAACTGCCGTTGTCGTCGCAGCCCACTGAGCCGGCGAGCGATGGAACGTTTGCGGTCCCGCCCCCCAGAGGCACCTGGTTGATGTTGATGGCGGTCGCCAGGTGACGGCCAAGACTACCCACGTAGCTAACGCTCAGGATGTTATTGCCGGGGAACTCGTGTTGCGTGCCCAGGCTGAATTGCTGCACGCTGGGCCACTTCTGGTGCAGGGGAATGGCGGTATAGCCGCCCGGACTGATGGGCTCCGCGGAAGGCGAGTTGATGGGTGTAATGGCGCTGTAACCGTTAAGGTTGTAGGCGGTCGGTCCCAGGGAGACGGGCGCATTACCTTCGCCGCCCTCGGCATTGGACTCGTTGCCGTTGCCCATTTCGTAGTAAATGCCGTACCCGCCCCGGATCACCGTTTTGCCGGTCCCGAACGGGTCATAAGCAAAGCCTAAACGCGGAGCGAAGTTCTTCTTGGCGCCATAGAAGCAGCCCTTGGGAACACCGTGGGTGCCGCAGGCGTAGAGGCCATTGCCGTAGACGGTGTAGTTGTAGCCGGTTCCCGGCACCAGCACCGGGCCCAGCACCGGGTCGTTCACCAACTGCGCCTGGGCGGCAGGGTTGTACTCGTTGGGCAGGAAAGCGGAGTCGATGTTGGTGGCGGAAACATCGTGAAATGGCTGGAAGTAATAATAGCGAAGTCCTATATTCAAAGTTAGCTTCTTTGTCACCTTCCAGTCATCTTCAACATAAGGCTCGATTTCATGCCCGTTCCAATGCCCTTTCGGGTAGCCGCCGATGGCGGCGCCATTCAGGTTGATGGTGCCTTCCTGATAGGACGCAATGGCGCCCAGATCCATATCGGCCAGGCCGTTGCCGGTGGACAGCGGTCCCCAGCCGAAGTTAAGGAAGCCCTGCGTGTTGGCGCCAAACTGCTCGTTTTTGTGGTAGTCCTGGACGTAGAAACCCAATTTCACGGAGTGATTGCCGCGCAGCCAACCGACGTTGTCCTTGAAGTCAACGATGGGATTCGAGTTGAACCAGGGGTGGTTTCCGGCATCGGCGGTGAAGCCGTTGAAGGAGATGGAAGGCAACAACGGGTTCGAAGCGTTGGCGGAGAACAGGTTGTTCACCGTCCAACCCGCGGGCTTGGAGATCGAATGGTCAGGCGAGGAGTCGCCGGCCTGGTTGAACAGCGAGATGTGGTCCACCGAGTAACTCACCACGAACTCATTCATGAGGTTCGGTTTGAAAGTGTGGGTGAGGTGAAACACGGCGCTCTTGCCGGGGCCCAAAAAGGGCGTCTTGATGGTATCGGAAGATGACCCCGTCCAGAGGGCGGGAACCGCAAGGGTGTTCCAGGCATCCTGCGTCCAGCGCACGAAAGCCTGGGTCTTGGAAGTGAGGTTCTCGTCAATGCGAAGCTGCTCTTGCCTCCAGTTAGTGGCGGTGTTCGAGGCGACGATATACCCGTTTTCGTGGCCCTGGGGGCCTGTGTTCGGGTAAGGAACGAGTCCATCCAGCAAGATCTTGGCGTTCGGATCGACTGTCACCTTGTCATTGGGGTAGACATTCCCCGTCGTCCGATCGACCGGCAGCACACAACCAGAGGCCACGACATCATTGTAGTTGCCCGAACTGGGATCGCACTCACTGAAATCGCCTGCCCTTTGCAGCATTGTGGGCACGCCCGCGCCCACCGTCTGGCCTTCGCGATAACGCCGCCAGTCCTCCGACCAGAAGAAGAACGTCTTGGACTTCGAGGTATTGTAGTGGCCGGGGATGTAGACGGGTCCGCCCAACGTGTAGCCCCAGTCGTTCCACTTCAGCGGACTCTTGGGCGCCACGCTGCCGATGGAGGCGCGGTTGATATCCCAGGGGTTGGCGTCGAACACGTCGTTGCGCGCGTACTCGAAGGCATCGCCATGAAACTCCTTAGTCCCGGGTTTTGTGGCAACCTCGATGGTGGCGCCGGAGTGTTTGCCCATGTCGGCGCCGTAATTGGAAGTCGAAATCCGGAACTCGGCGATAGTATCGAGGTTTGGATAAGTGTTGAAGGTGCCGGCAGAGCCCTCATCGGTATTGTTGCCGCCGTCGATTTCCCAGTTGTTGTACTGCATGCGGCCGCCGTTGAACGAAATGTTGTTGTTGCCCAGAACGCCCACGTGCGAGCTGTCCAGGCCATCGTCCGCTACGGCCCCTGGAACCAGTAGCGCCAGGGTTACGAAGTTACGGCCGTTGAGGTTGAGGTTGGCAATTTGGGTTCCCGTGACGACTCCCGAAATAGCGGCAGTTTCCGTCTCAACCTTCGCCCCGGCAGCCACTACCGTCACCTCTTGGTTGACTTGACCCACGACCATGGTCAGGTCCACGCGCAGCGTTTCACCCACGCCAACCGTGACGCCGGAACGCAGCAGTTTCTGGAACCCCGGCACCTCCGCCGTAATTATGTAGTCCCCGATGGGAATCCTGGGCGCCGAATACTCGCCGGCTGCATTACTCACCAAGGCTCGTGTAAGACCTTTTTGGGGGTTAGAAACCGTGATTTTGGCTCCGGGTATCACGGCGCCGGTTGAGTCCTTAACCGTACCAACAAGGTTCGCCGTGTCCTGAGCCAAAACGCTGACAGCGACGGTCAAGAGCGTCACCGCCAGGAGAGTCAACGTGCGTTTCATGGGGACCTCCCAATAGGCAGGAAGATAGGCAGACAAATAGTCTTCATTCCTAGCCTCTAGATGCGCTGAATATCACCTGCCAGCCTATTTGTCAAGCGCACTCAAGTACCGTGCTGCGGTGGCCCTCGATTGCTTCGCCTACACCTTCATCCAGATTCACCGGACGTTGCGGACGAGCCTAGCAATGGCCGCCGGCGTGACAGATCATCTTTGGAGTGTGGCGGACCTTGTGGCACTATGGGAGAGCAAAGAACGAATACGGAAACGGGCGGCCCAAATGAAACTCGAAGATTCTCCGAAAAACTTATCCAACTGGCGTTTCATGCTGTTTTGGCTTCTGTGGTTGCTCCCGATTCCGGGGCGCCCGTGGTGGCTGTTTATAATCGGTGGGGTTGTAGTCGGTCTGTTGATGGTGCTGGTCCTGCGGAAAAAAGAAGAGAATTCAAAATAGCCCACTACCCAAGTACCGTGTCTTCTGAGGGCTCTTCGTCCGGGCATGGTTGTTTGTCCGGTCTTCTGCTTTGCGAGCCTCGAGAGCCGGAGTTGGCTTAGGAAAGTTACGGCGTGGCGCGGTAGCTCACCGCAGTGTATACTCTGCTTTGCCACCGCGGCCAACTTAGGAACTCTTCGTACGGGGAGACTCATATGAAACACTCTCGACGTTGCTCATTGAGCCAATGGGGCCTGCTGGTCTTGGCACTGATGTGCGCCCCTTGGGTGGTCCCTGCGCAAGGCCAGCAACTCACCAAGCGTCTGGTGGGCGATTATGGCTATTGGAGCCGGACGCAGACTCCTTCTTATAGCTCGGCGCAAATACCGATGTCGAAGCTCACTCACATTAACCACGCTGGGGTGAGCTTCGACGCCAACGCTAATCTGGTGGTGCCTAAAGGGTTCCTGGAGCCCGCACTGATCGAGAAAGCGCATGCAGCAGGGGTCAAGGTCCTGCTACTTCTGGGAGGAGATTTCGGGGCCCTCGAAACGCAGCCCAGCCTGATCCAAACTCTGGTGAACAACCTGCAAGTCTTTGAGGACGCTCACAGCTATGACGGCGTCGACATCGATTGGGAATACCCCAGCACCGCTCAGGATGCCACCACATTTCTCAGCCTGTTTGCCGCGCTTCGCGGGGCGTTTCCCAGTCCCACTTTTGTGCTGTCCGCCGACGTCGCGCCTTGGGGGGGCAGTGGCTACAACGTCTCTAACGTCGCTCCCCTGGTGGATTACTTCAACATCATGATGTACGACTGCGCCGGCCCCTGGACCGACGACGCACAGCTCAATTCCGCGATCTTCCCCGACCCATTCAATCCCGAACCCTACGAGTGCGAGCCGGGTGGCTCGGTGAAGGAAGCCATCGATATCTTTGTCAACGACATGGATGTTGCCCCAGCCCAACTCAACATGGGCACGCCGTTCTATGGATACCTGTACGAGAACGTCAGCGCTCTGTGGGGAAGTTGCAAGAACTGCTCGAACACGGTCATTTCGGAAAACTACGGAACGTTCATTAAGCAGCGAATCAACCAGAACGGTTGGCGGACCTATTACGACACCCATTCGCTGGTGCCTTACATGCTGAGGACCAATGGCAAGTCAGGGTACATTACTTACGACGATGGCTTCTCCACGTTTTACCGGGTGGCCTACTCGGTGTGGCGAAGGGGTCTGGGGGGGAGTTTCATGTGGTCGCTGGATGCCGACTACGATGGCGAAACGCAGGACCTGCTCGACGCAATGTACAACGCCAGCCTGCCCCAAACGAAGTGAGTAGGAATGCAGGGTCCCGGGCGGTGTAGTTGCCTACTTCGCCGCCTCTCCCGCGGCCACCACTCCCTTTGATTCCATCTGCTTCATGATCTCGCGGATGCGCGGCGCAAATCGGCCTTGCGGGTCGGCTTTCAGATAGTCCTGCATTTTGGCGTAAGCCTTATCGAAGGCATTCTCTCTTAGATAAACATCTGCCAGTTTGACGTTCAACTCAGGCGGAGGGCTGGAGTTAAGGGACTGGGCCTTGAGATACTGCGTTTCTGCCGCGCTGTACTGCTTCAACCCGTACTGGGCCACACCAGACTGGTAATAAAACTGCCACGAATCCGGTGAGATCCGCACGCCCTGCACGAGGAGCGGCAGGGCCTCGCTAAAGCGCTTTTCGGCATTCAACAACTGTCCAAGCTCAACATAGGCGTCCAAATAGCCCGGGTCACATTGCAGGGATTTCCTGAGTGCTGTCTCGGCCTTCGTGTAATCTTGCTGCTGACTGAGAACCATGCCGAGGTCCGTCTGGGCTCTGGCGTAACACGGGTACTGTTCCACGGCGTTTGTCAGATGCGCACGGGCCTCGCCGAGTTGATTCGCTCCAAGCGCCTTCTCAGCCTTCTCATACTCCCGACGCGCCTGCTTTGGAGCCTGGGCATCGGAAAGCGCGGGAGGCGGGGACTTTGCGCGAGGCGTTTTGTGTGCCGGAGTCAAAACGATCTCTACGATATACGTCCCCGCCGCTTCGCCAAGATCAATCGACTGCTGGTAGGTCTCGAAGCCTTCAGCGGTTACCGTCAACAGGTACTCCCTTTTGGGAATGTGAAGGAAGTAGAACTCACCCGCCGTATTCACGGGCAGCTCGGCCACCCTCTCGTGCTCCATCGTCTCGAGCTGCGCCATGCCCCCTGACTTCAGCACCACGCCCTGGTCCGTCCGGACACGGCCGTGGAGCTCGATGTCCTGCTGGCCCGAGGCCCGCGACAATGCCAGGACCATGATGAGGCCGCAAGCAGCAGCCTTGGGCGCCGCATGACACACTATCGTCCTCAGCAGGTCACGCGACACGTGCCCCTCGCTCCGGCTGGCGGCTCTTTTCATCGATTGCAACCCCTTTACAAAAAGGGTACCGCCGCCCCGCGGAGGATGTCAATTCATCCCCACCTCACTCGCAGCACGGGCACGATGCCTGTGCGACTTCACCGACTTCCCCGCCCCTCTTCGACGACGATGAACTGGTCGGTATCGACGCTCGGCAGGCGGTCGATGTGCCCGCTCGGCCAGCTCACTTCAATCTGGTCGACTCTTTTCGCCTGCCCGAGGCCAAAGTGCTGACGCAGGTCGCTCTGCGAAATATAACTCGAACCGCTGAGCACCTCCCGCACCTGGCGGCGGCCGCCGGCCGTGACTGCGACGCGGGCGCCAATGGCCGACCGGTTCGATCGCGTGCCCAGCAGCTTGATGCTCAACCAATGATGGCCGCTGTGGTTTTGGTTGAGCAGCAGCGATGGCGGTTCGCTCATATTCAGAATCAGGACGTCAACATTTCCGTCGTTGTTGAAGTCGCCGAAGGCGCAACCCCGGCTCGAGTGCGGATCGAGCACCGGAGCCCCGCTCAGATCCGACACCTCTTCAAAAGACCCATTGCCCAGGTTTCGATACACCACCCGGGGCGTTTTGAATTTGTACTCCGAATTAACCTTCTCGACTTCGGGATACACGGTTCCGGTGACGTGAAAGATGTCCAGCCAGCCGTCGTTGTCGAAGTCCGCAAAGTCCACACCCCAACAGACGTACTTCGTGTTCACCGCCAAGCCAGCGGCAGAGGTAACGTCGTCGAAAAACTCGCCCTTGGAGTTCCGGTAAAGGATGGGAGTGTCGCTGCTGAAGTGGGGGAGGAACAAATCCGGAAAGCCGTCGCCGTCATAGTCGCCGACTCCCACTCCCATGTTGGCCTCTTCCTGCCCGTCGCCGCTGACGGCGCATCCGGCCTCCATACCCACTTCGGTAAACGTGCCGTCGCGGTTGTTGCGGTAGAGGAGATTAGGGGTCGAGTCGCAAGCGACGAACAGGTCGGGCCAGCCATCATTGTTGTAGTCGAAAGCCACAGCCGTAAGGCCGTAGCGGCGGCCCGCCTTCAGAATGCCCGCTTTGGCGCTCACGTCCGTGAATGTCCCATTGCCGTTGTTGTGATAAAGCGTGCAGGTCTCTTGCTGGAGTCCTAAGGGGCCGCAATTGACAGGTACGTCCAGGTACTTGCAGTACCGGCTGGAACCGCCCACCGGCGTTTTCGCCAGGTCCATCTCGATGTAACGGCTTACGAAGAGGTCCAGGAAGCCGTCGCGGTCGTAGTCCACGAAAGTGCAGCCGCTTCCAAAGCGAGTCCCCGTCTCGAGCAGTCCGGCCTTCTCGGTAACGTCGGTAAAGGTGCCATCGCCGTTGTTGTGGTAGAGGACGTTCCGGCCGTAGTAGGTGAGGAACAGATCATCGTGGCCGTCGTTGTCATAGTCGCCGACACAAACTCCATAGCACCATCCCGTTCGAGTGAGCCCCGCTTTCTCGGTAACGTCGGTGAAGGTGCCGTCGCGGTTATTGTGATAGAGGCGGTTGGTCGGCTCGTGGCCAGGTGGAAATCCTTCCAAGCGAGTACCGCTGGGGACCAGGACGTCCAGCCATCCATCGTGATCGTAGTCGTAAAAGGCGATTCCCGGGCCGTTCGCTTCCACGATATACCGTTTGGTGTATTCTTCGCCGTAAACAGTTGGAAAAGTTAAGCCCGCCTGCGGAGCAACATCCGTAAACGTGACCGGCCAGGGCCTGCCCGAAAACTTAGGGCGTGGAGAAGGCCTGACGCCGCGCGACGCCATTCCCTGACCACTCAGGTGTGCGCCAGCGGCGCCTATCAGCCCCGCTAGGCCGGCGGATTGGAGAAACATCCTCCGCGTGACATACATCCCTTTATCTGGCTCCTTGTGCCCTGCTCCCTCGCATGGGGGATAGCGCCTGCTATCATCCTGAGCGCAGCGAAGGATCTCTGCAGTTGACAGGCTTCCAGTTTTCTCACCTGTGATTACTCTGGCGGCGCGTCGGTCTGGGGCTGGGCGATATTCCCGAGAATGCCGATACGAATGCGTTGGCTGCTGCGGCGCGCGTCGTCGTGAATTTCTCGATACGCCGCAAGCTCTTTCGCCGCTTCCTGGCCGCGTCCCAGGCGGCGATAAGCGAAAGATAGCTGGTAGTGAGCATTGGAGTTGGCGGGCTCGAATTTCACCGCCCGCTCCAGCGGCGCCACGGCTTCCTCAGGCCTCCCCGCAGAAACCAGCGACTTGCCCAGGCCTATGAGCGCATCCGCAAACTGCTGGTCAACGCTTAATGCACGGTTGAAATGCTCGATGGCTTCATCCCACTGTCGGGCCTGGCGTGCCATCTCGCCCAGTTCGTACTCGGCTCCCGCGCTGCGCGGATGAAGTTTCAGCTCTTCTTCAAACTCCTGCCGCGCTGCTTCCAGGGTGTTGGACCCGCGTTCACCCGCCAATAGCAACTCTCCCAACTGGTAATGAATACCGCTCAAGGAGGGGTTGAGCGCCAACACCTTGCGGAACTCTTCAGCAGCCTCATTCAGCTTTCCCTGGATGACCAAGACCTCCGCGTTGAGTTGGTGTGCCTGGAAGGACTCGGGTGCGACCGTGAGAAGCCGCTCGGAAGCTTGCGTTGAAAGATCGGAGTAGACGTGGCTGCTCAGGTAGAGCAGGTCAGGGTCGTCGGGAAAGTCGCGGTTCAACTGACGCACCAAGTCCACAGCCCGTCCCGCATCGTTCGCAAACATGGCGCAGCGTAGAGCCTGACTGCCCATCAGGCGCTTCAATTGGGTGTCCGGGGCGCGGGCGTAGTCCTTTTCAAGCAAGGGCATAGCCTCTTTGCAGCGGTCGCTCTGCGCCAGGCTCAGGCCGAGAAAGAAGTGAGCATTGAGCAACGATGGTTTCAGCTTCAGCGCCTCGCGGGCCTGCTCCGCAGCATCCTCGAAGCGCCCTACCGAATAGTAAGCGCTCGCCAGGTTGGCATGAATCTCGCCGATCTTCGGAGCAACCCTCTCGAGCTTCTGAAGACTCGCGATGGCTCGTGCGTAGTCGTGCCTCCGCAACGCCTCCTCGGCTTCGGCGGCGATTCGAGCGTTATCTTCATCACCGCCCGCGGATATCTGAGCGCGTCCCAGGCTGCGCGCAAGGGCGAGCACCACAAGAAGGCAAAGCACGGACCCGATCAATCCGGTTTGACCTGAAGCGGCGCCCTTCACGCTCTTCTGCCGCGGCCTCAGACTTGCCAACATCACTCCTCCAGTGCTAAGTATATAGGGTCGAAAAACCAAGCTCGACGGTTTTCTTTGCTACCTTTGCGAGCTTTGCGTCTTGGCGTGAAACCGAATCTCTCGTCGCGGGCGCCGCGATTTACCCGACGGCAGGCCGGAGCGCTGCCTTCACGCTCGCGATGGCCGCCGTCGCCGGCTCCAGCCCCGCCGAAGTAGCTTGCAACCGGATTTCGCCGGGCTCCTTTTGAGACTGCACGATGACCATGCACAGCCCGTTAAAGGCCCGGCGTTTCTGGGCCTTATCCGGCTCATGGCTGCTCGGGTCCCCGTTACCCACACCGATGATTCTTCCACCGCCTGAAACATGAAACAGGATCTCGTTGTCGGCAACGGGAACCAGGCGTCCCTCGCTATCCAGCACCTGTACCTCGACCAGCGCTACGTCCTCACCGTCCGCCCCGATCTGAGGCCGGTCCGGTCGCAGGAGTATCTTCGCCGGCCCGCCCGTCGTCTGGCGCTTATCCACCAATACTTGCTGGCCGCCTTTGTAGCCCCGGGCTTCAATCGTGCCGGGCTTGTACGGCACTTTCCACTCGACGTGCGAATTGCGGGCCACTTCCTTCGTTCCAAGGCTCTTTCCGTTCACGAACAGCTCGACTTTCTCGAGGTTACTGTGGCACCAGACGTCGATTTCCTGGCCCTCTTTGCCGGGCCAATTCCAGTGTGGGAACAAATGCAGAACCGGCTTGCCGCTCCACCACGCCTGATAGTAGTAGAAGTTGTCCTTCGGAAAGCCGCACATATCGATGGCCCCGAAGTGAGAGTTGATGCAGGGCCACTCGTAGGGTGTGGGCTCACCTCGATAATCAAAGCCAGTCCAGAAAAAGCCCCCGGATAAGAAACGGCGCTCGGCGTAAATCTTCCACCATGTTTCTCCTGTCGCGGCCCAGGGCGGAAAGTTCAGGTCGTAGGCGCTGACGTAACCTTGCTCTTTGTCGTTCACGTAGATGCCACGCGTCGAGACGGTGCTGCCGGTTTCCGTGCCGATCGTCGGCTGCTTGGGGAATCGCTGATGAAACGCGTCGATCTCCGGGCCGTGCTTGTAATTGAAGCCCTGGACGTCCACCACCCCGGAGACGCCTTCGCCCCATCCTCCATCCATGGCGGTAGTAACCGGACGGCTCGGGTCGAGCCGGCGGGCGAGGCGCTTCATCGAGCTGACAATGCGCGCCCCACGTTCAGTGCCCTGCAACGGTTCCTCGTTCGCGAGCGACCAGATAATCACGCTCGGGTGGTTGCGGTCGCGGCGGATCATTCTTTCCAAATCGCCCATGGCCTCCGGGTCCGACGACATTCTCCGCGTCTCGTCCATCACCAGCATCCCAAGCTGATCGCAGGCGTCCAGCAACTCGGGCGTGGGCGTATTGTGCGAGGTCCGATAGCCGTTCACGCCCATCTCTTTCAGCTTCTCGACGCGGTAGTACTGAATGCGGTCGGGCAGCGCAGAACCCACGCCGGCGTGGTCCTGATGATTGCACGTTCCTTTAATCTTCACCGCCTTGCCATTCAGGAAAAATCCTTCGTCCGGATCGAATTTAATCGTGCGAATGCCGAACGTCGTAGCGCATTCGTCCGCTGTTGCCCTGCTATTTGCGTCCTGGACAGTGCTCAACAACTGGTACAGGTTCGGTTCCTCCAGCGACCAGAAGAGTGGATGCTCGACCGTAGTCTCGGCCGAGAGCATTATGCTTGTCCCTGGATCGAGCCACATGGACTGCGTTTCCGCCGTGGCCACGACCTCACCCTTCTTGTCCACGATACGTGAGACAAGATTGATCGTTTTCCTATTCGCACCCTGGTTTTCAACCTCGGTACTGATCGAGAGTTTCGCCACTGCGGCCTCAACTCGCGGCTGTACAAAAGCGCCCCACTGCACGATGTGAAGCGGATCGGTCTTGGTCAGCCACACGTGCCGGTAAATACCGGCTCCCTCGTAGAACCATCCCTCACCCTGCGTCGCGTCCACGCGGACGATCAAGATGTTCTTGGCCCCGTAATCCAGGAAGTCCGTCACATCATAACTGAACGGAGCGTATCCGCTCATGTTCCGCCCTATGAATTGGCCGTTCAGGATCACGGTGCAGTCTCGGAAGACGCCGTCAAACTCGATGCGCAGCCGCTTGCCGCGATCGCTTGCAGGGACCTCAAACACCCGCCGGTACCAGCCGATGCTCGTTGCCGGGTAATTCCGATCCAGCGGTTTGAAGCCGTGATTAACCAGGCCAGGGTCATTCTGGAAATCCAACTCCACCGCCCAGTCGTGCGGAAGGTCAACTGCGCGCCACTTGCTTTCGTCGAATTTTTCTTGTAGGGACTCAACGAGGTCCCCGGTCTTGGAAAACATCCCGTCGCCATCGAAGCCGAAGTCTTGCGCCGGATCGGAGGCATGCCCGAGATGGAACCGCCATCCGAAATCCATCAAAAGCCGTTCGCGCGGGCTGGCGTTTTCCGGTGGCGGGAGCGCCGGTCTGGAACTGGCTTTCGCCGCGACGGTGCCCGGGATAGCCGCAGCCGCAGTTCTCAGACCCGCCGAAACCGCCACGCCGCTTTTCAATACCTCGCGCCTTGTCCATCTGCGCATCGCTCCACCCCCAACCTATAAGTAGCGCTGAACTTCAGGTCAGCACCTCGGTCCAGCGGCGACTATTATACGCTGCAACAGGCGATTTCAAATGGCCAATGGCAAATCCAGAAACCGTTTGAATTTTGCCATTCGCCGTTTGCCATTTGAATTGATCTTCTCTCAGATGGCCGTCAGAAACGCACCTCGATATTCATAGGTTCTTTTCGTAAGGGCACCCGGATCCGCCCCTGCCGTGCATCAAACTCCTGCCAAGACCGTCCATCGATCTCCACGGACTTCAGCGCTTGTCCCTGCGGCGTTCGCACCACCAGCCAAGCCGTCTTGTACGGGCTCCTGGTCGGCAGGTGGACATCGATGCTCGCGCCGTTCTTCTTCCCCTCGATGCGGTAGCTCACCGGACCAAAATAGCTGGCCAGGTTTCGCACCTCGATCTTCTGACCCGGGGCCAGCCACCGCCTTGGCGTGCCTGCCGCCAGCCACAAAGCGTCGGAGTCCTCACGCACCAACAAGTCCCGGAGTCGATTGACGAACTTCGCCTCATCCGGAACCTTGTAAAACGGGCCGCTTGGTGATTGCCACTGGCGAAACTCTTCGGTGAATACATTCACGCTCGGGTAATAACAGGCAACGAAATCGTTATAAAGGTTACGTATGGCGGCGGGGATTTCATTGCGTCGGAGATAAACCAGAATGGGGTTCTGGAGGTTGGCCTGAAACACCATGCCGCCCCGGCTGAACCAATACCGGTCGTCCACCCAGCCGTGCACGAAAAGCCCCAGCGAAGTGGACATCGTCGCGTTGTCCTCCCAGTCATCCAGAACCGCGTTCGCAAAAGGCCCGTCCGGCGGCACGATGCCCATGGAGATCAGGATCATAGCTCCATACAGCACTTCGCGCGTTGCCGAAAGCCGGTAAGTGGGCAAAACCTTCTGTGGATAACGCGAATAGTAAGCCACGCGTACAGGCCCAAAAAGCCGAATGCGTTGATAGGGGCGCGTGGGCGCATATGGGACGTAGGTGTTATCCCGCAACCGCACTACGGGTGAAATCTGAGAAGCGCGTTTTACCGCCGCGCGCAAGTCCTGCGCGTAGGAGGCGGCCTCTTGCACATAATGGGACGCAGCGGGATCGCCGATTTCAGCCAGCGCCTCTCCCAAGCGTGTCGTGCCTGCCGACGCGAAGGCGTTCACGGAAAACCAGTGCCCCCAGTCGTCGTTGTCCTCCAGGTGTCCGGCGGGAAGCAACCCGTACTCAGGGACGGGTTCTCCGCGATCAGTGAGCTCGGTGTACCTCCGCTCTTCGAATACCCAATCGGCCGCCCGTTTCATGCTGGGGGCGACGCGGCGCAGCCACTCTTTGTCGCGCGTGAAGAAGTAGTGTTCACCGAGCGCCCAAAGCACCACGCCGTGGTCGAGGTTGTACTCGGCAGCCGTGTAGTCGTAGTCCTTATCGACGCGCGCACCGTGGTAAACGTCGCGCTGATCTCCCGGATACGTGCCCGCAAAGGGCTTCGATCCCTGAAGGCGGATAAACGTCTCGAGATACTCCTCAGCAAGGGCGTGATTCCCCAGCGCATCGAGCATGACGCACTGAAATGCCGCCTCGTTGTCGAAAACCCGGTAGCCATAACTCGCGGCCGGCACCATATAAAGGCCGCTCTTCGGATCCTTCGTGGTGCTGATGCGAATATGCGGAATGACGGCTCGGGCAAAATCCATGAAGTGCTTTTCCGGCACGCTGAAGGGAACCGAGTTGGCAGTCGCGGCGCGCCAATAGCCCAGCACCTTAGCGCGTTCCTGGTCGAACTCTAAGTTGGCCAGGCGGGCGCGCTCTTGCGGCGAGAGCCGGGGAATGAAGGGGAGGGAGAAAAAGACGGTTTGGGACTCCCCTGCCCGCAGAGGGATTTCCACGCGAATCCCCTGCAATGTCTTCGCCCCGTCGTTAGTTCCGGCGAGGGATGCTTTCGCCGAATCCGGAAAGCGAACTCGCGCACGAACCAGGTCCCCGCCCGCCGCAAGCAGTTCTCCGTTGCGAAATGAAAGCTCCTCGGCAGGGTCCAGCGCGAGCCACAAATGAGAAGCGGCTGCCGAGCGACCGGGATTCTCTACTGTGACCTTCAACATCAGGACCGCAGGCGTCTGTTCGTTGCGTTGCGGATCGTCCGGCCCCAGTGGCCCGGAAAGCAGTGTGGCAAAACCCTCTTCGGTATAATTCAACTTGTCTTTTGTCCAGCGAGCGTTGGCGAGGGGAAGATAATTCTCCAGCACGGAAAGTGTCGAATCCTTGGCGGCGGGGCGAAAGTCAGGAGTCGCACCCGTCCCGATGCGCCAGGAGATGCGGTCGCCGTTCCATTCCAGGCGCTGCAGTTCCTTCCCCATAGCTTTCGTCTCGGACTTACTAATGGCGATGTTGCCTCCCCACTCGAACGCAAACTTCTGCCAACTCGCGTCGGCGGCCAGGGGCAGGTACAAGCGTCCGCCCTGCCGTTCCACCGGATCGAGCGCGGGAATCTCTTTTGACGCTCTTTCGTAAGTCTGCTCGGGCTCAATCGCCAGCTTTTCGCGAATCTTCTCGCCATTTCTCACCATCGAGGGAGAAAACTCGCGCGGGTCGGAGGCCAGGGTCACATAAGCCTTGAAATCCGGAACGTACACCGGCCCCTTCCCCACGTCCGGCACGGCAAAGGAAAACGTGCGCTCGGCCGCCTCCACAGTCACGATCGTCGTATCGTCAGATCCGGGGAGATCCGGCTCCGCGGCCTCGAGGTTCACCAACAGGCCCTTCGCAGGTCCGCGTGTTGTAAGGTGGAAATGACCTCCCGCCACCGTGTCCCCCGGTTCGGCATTCCACACTCGCACCGCGTCGAGCCGGCCGTTGTAGATCCGCACGTTCCCGTCCCAGGCGCGTTCCGCGGTCTCGCCTATTCCTAACTGGAGCCGCAATTCCACAGGCTTTTCCTTGGACCCCGTGAGGACCTCCACCTTCTCCAACTGAGGATTCGAGGCAAACACCAGTCGGATTTTGAGCGTCCGCCGGTAGGTCAAGCCCGGCAGGTTGCCGGCCCTGGGATTTTCGGCTACGGAAAGCGGCAGAAAGGTGTAACTGCAAATCGCTCCCTGGAAGTCCATTTTCGTTGCAGCCTTCAGCCACTGCCCTTGCCAGGGATCGTCGACAGGGTCCTCGATGGTGGGCATCTCCGGAGGGGGATAAGGCCAGTTGCGGAACCAGTACTGCACCGTGGCGGGCTGGATTTCCTGGCCAGCGCGAAATTGAACGCGCAGTACCTTGATATCGCGCTCCTCAGCCCATTGCAGGCCGTAGAGGTAGCGGCCGTCGGCCGACTTTTCCGCTTCAACTCCTGCCTGTTCCGCCTCTCGGTAGTCGAACTCGAGCGGCGAAGTCTGCCGATCTGTCACGCAGCAGCGGCGAGCGAAAGGAGCGATATCGAAGTCGGTTGCGGTGGCGCAAACGCCCATCCCGAGACTTGTGACGATCCAGCACGCGGCCGGCAACCACGTACGCTTCATCGTATTCTCCTCCGCCACGAATACCCCTTTGCGGCCCGCCTATTGTACATGGGTTTCAAATCTGGAATCTGGATTGTGCCGAAGGCTATGGAGTGCGGCAGCTTGCTGCCGCTTTCTTCCGCCGAGCTTGCTCGGAGGACTCTACGACCCCGTCCAGCAAGCTGGCCGTGGAAAAGCGGCAGCAAGCTGCCGCACTCCAAAGCTTCGCTATTGGGGATCGTCGCGGCCTACGGCATGAAGCACAAGGTCGGCGAGGGCCCGGATAAATATGGGCGATTCATTCAAACCCTGCGTGACATGAAATTGCTGGATGGAGAGACGTTCGGCGAATTCGCGGGCTTCGATATTGATTTCGTAGAGCGTTTCAACATGGTCGGAAACGAACGAAATCGGCACCACGAGAACTCGCTCCCTATGACTTGACGCAAGTGTCTGGAGGGTTTCTTGAAGTGAGGGCCCCAACCACCGCCCCGGACCGGAGCGGCTCTGGTAGCAGATGCTGTGCGGATTCGGCCACGCGCCCCGTTCCCTGACCAATCGTACGGTAGCCTCAATCTGGGTTTGGTACGGATCGCCGGCCTTGATGACGCTCTCCGGCACGCCGTGCGCGCTGAACAGCAGGTGCACATCGGAAGGCAGGCGCAAGGCCGAGCCGTTCGTTTTACGAAACTCCGCCAGACCTTCGTTGATCCGCTCGGCGAGCGCTTCCAGGTAAATCGGATGAGTGTGATAATCGCGCACGATTCTCACATCCGCGGCATGGCCGCGCGGGAATTTGCGCTGCCACTCGTTCAGGCTGCTGCCCGTGGTCACTACGGAGTATTGAGGGTACAAGGGCAGGAGCACCAGCGTCTGGATGTGGTCACTCAAGACTTGGCGGACAGCTTCTTCAGTAAGCGGGTGCCAGTAGCGCATGGCGACGAAGACACGCGCCTCGAGAGTCTTGCGCAATTCGCTCTCCAACCGGCTTGCCTGAAGCTCCGTCAGTTCCCGGATGGGAGATTTTCCGCCAATCTGCGTGTAATGATCCTGGACTCGCCGGGCGCGCCGCGAGGAAACCAGCCGCGCCAGCGGCTCGCGCGCCAAGCGGGCGAACGGAAAGTCGATGATGTCGGGATCGCAAAAGAGGTTATAGAGAAACGGCTCCACCGCCTCGAGCGAGTCCGGCCCGCCTAGTTGAAAGAGGACTACTCCTACCTTGTTACCATTAACTGGATTCACTCTGCGCCTTTGGTTCCTATCTTGTATTATCCTATACGGTGGTGCAGAACTGCAACCACCGGGCTATTGGGCTGGGGGGACCCATGACAATTCAATCCAATCAGAGTGAGGCTCGATTCCGCGGCCAGGTAGCTTTGGTCGTGGGAGGCGCGCAAGGGATCGGCAAGGCAATCGCGCGAAGGTTGGCTGGCGAGGGCGCGGCCGTGGTGATCGCCGACGTCGACAAAGAAATGATGGCGAAAACTGTCTCCGAATTCTCGGCGGAGGGCGGGAAAGTTCGTGGCGAATTCTGCGACGTGCTCAAGCCGCGCCAGGTGGAGAAGATGGTGGCGAAGGTAATTGGCCAGTACAAGCAGATCGACGTGCTGATGTACGTGGCGGGCGTAAGTAAAGGGGTCGCCTTCCTCGACACCGACGAGAAACTCTGGGACTGGACACTCGACACCAATCTCAAGGGAGCGTTCCTGGTTTCGCGCGCCGTTGTGCCGCACATGATCAAGCAGCGGCACGGAAAGCTTGTATTTATGGCGTCCACGAATGCCTGGGATGCGGAAGCGGAGCTTGCACCCTACAACGCTTCCAAGGCGGGCATCTTTCTCTTGGCTAAGACCCTGGCGCGCGAACTCGGGCATTATGGAATCAATTCGAACGCTCTGGGCCCGGGCCTGATTCGTACGCGGCTATCGGAGCCCTTCCTGCAAGACCCAAAATTCATGAAGAAATACGAGGCGCTTATTCCGGTCGGCAGAGTCGGAGTGCCGGAAGACATCGCCGGGCCTGCCGCCTTTCTGGCATCGCGCGACGCGGACTATGTGAACGGCGTGCTGCTTTTTGTGGATGGTGGGCAGCTCGCCTGAGAACAGCCTCCGGGCGGCCACAAGGGCCGCCCCTACAACAGCTGCTATTCCGTCTTGTGATAATTCGGATACGGCGGATGGTGCGGTGCGGGGGGCGGCGGATTCTTCTTGAGCAGATCCGTCACCACCTCGACGGCCTTCTCGAGCTGCGCGTCGCGTCCCGCTCGAGCCGCCTGGGGATCCAGTTCGACCTCGAAGTCCGGCGGCACGCCGTGGTTCTCCACGTCCCAGGTGCCGTTGGGATTGTAGAACGCCAGGTTCGGCGTCCCGGTAAAGCCGCCATCGAGGAGATCGCCAGGGTTGGCATAGTGCCCCACTAATCCCCCCCAGGTCCGCTTGCCCACAAGCGGTCCGATCTTGGTCCGGTGGAACATCCAGGGCAAGGCGTCGCCGCCGGAACCCGCCATTTCATTGGTGATCATCACCTTGGGACCGAAGATGGCCTCGATGGGCGTGGTAATGTCCGTGCCCTCGCGCAGCGACCAGTAGCTCAGCAGCGAGCGGCGCAGACAGTCGATGACGTAGTCTGCAATGTCGCCGCCGCCGTTGTAGCGCTCATCGATGATGGCCGCTTCCTTGCCCACCTGCGCAAAGTAGTAACGGTTGAAATTGGTGTAGCCGGCGCCGGCCGTGTTGGGCAGGTAGACGTAAGCCACCCTGCCTCCCGTGAGCTCGTCCACGCGCCGCCGATTGCCTTCAATCCAGGCATAATTCCGCAATCCCTCTTCGCTCTCCACGGGAACTACGGTCACGTCGCGCGCCCCGCTCCCGTCGGGGTTCGCCCCCACCCTGAGCACCACCTGCTTGCCCGCTGTTTCCTCGAAGAAACTATAGACATTTGCGGGCGGGCGCACATCGTGGCCGTTCACGGCCAGCAGATACTCGCCGACCTTCACGTTGACGCCCGGCTGCGTCAGCGGCGCTTGCAGCCTGGGGTTCCAGTTTTCACCATTGAACACGCGCGCGAAGCGGTAGCGGCCATTTTCAATCTGGTAGTCGGCGCCGAGCAACCCTGTCCGGATGCGCTTCGGCTCCGGCCTGTCGCCGCCGCCCACGAACATGTGCCCGATGGTGATCTCGCCCAGCATTTCCTCGAACAGATAGTTGAGGTCATCGCGGCTGGAAATGTTATCGAGATAAGGCGCGTATCTCTTCTTGACGGTCTCGAGGTTCAAACCGTGCAGACCCGGATCGTAGAGGAAATCGCGCTCGTCGCGCCAGACTTGGTAATACATGTGCTTCCATTCGGCGCGCGGGTTCACGTAGACCTCCAGTTGGTCCAGCTTAAGGGGACCGCCCTGGCCAGGCTTGGGCTCCGGCGGGGGCGGGCCTGGTTTTTCCGCCGGACCGATCACAGCCTGATCCTGCCGCGCGTAAAGCATCTTCTCGCCGTTAAAGGAGACCTGAAAATAACTAACACCATCGAGGATCTGCTCCGTCTTGCGGGTTTTCAGCTCGAATTTGTGGACGCTGACGGTGGGTGGCCCATCTTCAAAATCAATCGGATCGACGGTAGGGCCTTCCACCAGAAAGATCACGCCCGCCTTGCCCGCCTCGAGCTGCCGGTAATTGCGGGCAGGAATGGGAAGAGACAGAATGCGCTGGCTGATGCCTTCGAGATCAATGTCGACCGTGGGAGGTTTTTCCACCTTGTCTTTGTCTTTGTCCTTGTCAGCCGCCTTGTCCTTATCGCTCTTCTCGGGTTCCTTGAGCTTCTCTTCATCGCTCTCGGGCTCGAGCGGCGAGGGCAGGTCCTTCTTGAGCACCATCACGTAAACGCTGCGCGTGACCGGATGCTGAAGGCTGGTCATATCCAGCCAGCCGGTGCTGAGAGCCGTGTTGGTGCTGGCGGTAAAGTAGAGGTATTTGCCCTCTTTGTCGAAGGCGGCGTAGAGCGCGTCGCTCATGCCGTCCGTCAATTGATAGGTTTTGGCCTGCTCAAGGGAGTAGGCGAACACGGCGTGCAGGTAGTTGCGAAGCTGCTTGGTGTAGACGAGCCAGCGGCTGTCGGGCGACCAGACGGGATTGAGCGTATTAAAGGGGCCCGCATAGGTGTCCGTATCGACGTGCACGGGCGTTTTCTTCTCGAGGTCAACGTACCACACGCTCAGCCGCTTGTCCGTGTAAGCGATCTTCTTCGAATCGGGCGACCAAGTGGGGGAATAGCGGAAGGTGGACGGGCTGCCCAAGTCGATCTTGCGCACCTCGCCCATGCCGTTTTGATTGCGAATGTGAAGAGCATACTCACCGGATTCGTCGGAAAGATAGGCGATCGAGTTCCCGTCCGGAGACCAGGCCGGGTCGCGCTCCACCACGTCGGTGGTGTTCGTCAGGTTGCGAATGTCGCCTTTCTCCGCAGGCACGGTGAAGATCTCTCCGCGCACTCCGAGGACGGCACGCGCCCCGGTCGGCGAGATGCCTGCGAAATCTATGCGCCGCGGTTCGATTTTCTGGAAGTGCGGCCGCACTTCCGCCAGGTCGCCGGCGAGGCCGATTTCGATGTCGTGAGTCTTGTGCGACTTGAGATCAAACAAGTGCAGCGATCCGAACTGCTCGTAGACAATCGCACCCGGACCCGCGGAAGCTGACTTGAAATCCAATCCGTCATTCTTCACGACTTGAGTGACGGCTTTGCTGCGCGTGTCGTAGGCGAAGAGCCCCACGGGGCCATTGCGGTCGGAAAGGAAATAGATCGTATCGCCCACCCACATGGGGTTGAAGTCGTTCGAGTTCTCACGCGGAATCTTGGCCTCGATGCGCGAGTCGGCCAGGTTGGCGATCCAAATGGGCTTGGTCTGGCCGCCGCGATAACGCTTCCAGGCACGTTGCCATTGGATGTTGGGCACGTAAGCCAGGCGAGTGCCGTCGGGAGAATAAGAACCCTCAGAGGCTCGCACCAGCGGCACCTGGGTTGGAAATCCGCCTTCGACGGAGATGGTGAAGAGTTGAGCCACGCCGGCAGCGAAGGCGTTTCGATCAGAGACAAACAACACTTGCTTGCCGTCCGGCGTCCAGCCCGCCACTTCATCCTGAGCTGGGTGAAAAGTCAGGCGTTTTGGTGACCCTCCAGTTACCGGGACCACATAAACATCCATGTTTCCATCGTACTGGCCGGTAAAGGCAATCATCCCCCCGTCTGGTGAGAAGATCGGATTGCTTTCATGGCCCCCCGAAGTCAGCCGCCGCGCTTCGCCGCCTTCTCGATTCGCAATCCAGAGAGTGCCCGCGTAGCTGAAAACAATTTGCGTGCGGCTCACCGAGGGCTGCCGCAGCAGCAGAGGCGCTCCCGCCTCAGCCCAACCGAGGCTTCCCGCGCCCAGCAGAAGCGCAATCGTCAGAACGAGTCTTCTCATGGCCAGTGTCCTTTCGCTTGAATGGATTGGCGAAGTATATCATGAGCGGCATTTGTTTGGTCCGAACGTCAAGTGCAAACGCTGTTTTGCGCCACCCACCTCGCCGCAATCGCCGCCCGCCCTCCCAATCTTACCTTTCGCTACTTTGGGCTTGACGAGCTGCACTTTCTAGGCTAGAATACTCGAGGCATGGCCGCCCTGGGCCCGGTCCGGCTCCCAGGCACGCTAAGTCCCGGTGAGGGAACAAAGCGAGAATGTCTATGAAAACAAACAGTGGAGGAGTTAAACGGTCAAGAAGTTGTGAAGTTGTGGGGCCAAGTCAACAGATCGGGCCGGACGCTGACGGCTTGTCACTCCTCAGCCCTCGACTCCCGACTTCTCGACTTGAATTCAACGGAACAAAGCGAGAATGTCTATGAAAACAAAGGATCGATCCAGAAACCAACCACCCCTGCCTCTCCTTATCCAAGGGGAGGAATCACCGTGCCGCCCACCTTATCCAGGAGGGGAATTACCGGGCTCCCCTCCTCGGACGAGGAGGGGTTGGGGGTGGTGGGACGTTCTGACCCGCGTATAGCCTGCGCCTTGGCTTGAGGCCGGTTTCTTAACGTCGAAAACGACGGAACAAAGCGAGAATGTCTATGAAAACAAAGGCTCATCGATGTTGAAAAGGCACTTTCAGCTTGCCATCGCCGTCTTCACCCCGATGACCCTTGGCGCTCTCCTCGCGCCACGGCCGGTTATTCGCGTTTGCGGAGTATCTGGGTGGCCGTCAGAACGACATCCCAAACGCGGTCGGGGTGGATCGGGAAGGCTACACCTACGTCGTAGGGCAGACGGATTCACCGGACTTTCCCCTCAACCCCTCAAGCGAGATAAACCGGCCATTGCGATCCTTGCTGCCGCTCGCCTGTAGGTGTACGATGCGTGTCAGAGGTAGAGTTAGAGTTGAGGAATCCGACTTAAGAGGTCGTCGTAATGATTGCCCGCCTGCGCAGTCTTGTCTTATTTGCAGCGGCGTGTTTATTACCATTTTCCGCGTATGGCCAAACGATGGGCGCCACAGATCCGATGGGGGGAAGCCTGCCCGGCAATCTCCTTGGCAATATCAACCCTTATAATGAGCTACAGAAACACTGGTCGGTCGCGGGCAAGGTGGTGACGCTGCACGGTGATCCGGTTGTCGGCGCGAAGGTCGGAGTAACCCCTACCGCCGCCGCGGGTGAATTCCGAACCCTGCAGACCAACTTCCAAGGAGAGTTCCGGACTGAGTACTATCTGAACGCCCAGTATGCTAAGGAATTCTCGATCGACTTGAAAGTGACCAAGAGGGGATTCCTGCCGGCGCATGCACTCATCGATTTTGGCAGTTCCGAAAAGACCTGGTTAATTCCTGTTACGCTGCGGGAACCCGAATCCGAAGATTCACAATTGCTCACGCAGACCGCTCTCATGTCAGGACTGGTCCCGAGGCTGAGCAAGCTCAAAGCCTCCGACGGGCTCTCGGGCGGCTCGGAAAAGGACTACGCACGAGGTGTGGAGGAGTTCGTGGAAGCGGGCAAACCTGAACGGGCACTGGTGCCTTTTACGAAGGTTACCCGCCGTGATGCTTCCTGTTTACTTTGCCGCACGACGTTGGCGCTTGCTGAGCTCGACTCGGGAGACTGGGACGGCGCGTACCACAATCTCGCCGAGGTCTTCAATAAGATGCAGGCCAACAGAAGCCTCGGACGCCCGGAACCCTATCTCGCACTGGGGGTGATGGAGAGCTGGAGGAACCAGCCCAGGAACGCGGCGGGGTATTTTCTTGAAGCGCTCAAATTCGCGCCGCAGGATCCGCTCGCTCTCCAGGAACTCGGCCGCTCGCAGTTGCTGATGGAGAATTGGGGGACTGCGGACGACTACTTGGCCAAGGCCATCGTGGCCGGAGCGAGACCCGAGACGCGACTGCTTCGGGTAGAGGCTTTGTTGGGCGAAAACCAATCCCAGGCAGCCGCCGCGGAGATGACCCAATACTTGAACGGACGCGATGTGAAGAAGATGCCCATTCAGGTCCGCAAATTGTGGGCGGAGGTTGAGAATCACAAGAAGATCGAGGCAACTTACGCTACTGCGAAACCCAAGGGTGATCGAGGAATCGACTATATTCACCACCCTCCGTCTGACCTCCCCGGGCTGGTGCCCGCCACCGACCAGAAACAGTTGGATTCCATTCTCAGCGAGGTCGGCAAGACGGTCGAGGAGTTTTTCGACAAATTCCCGAATACCAGCTCACTGGAGGAGATTCACCAGGAGAAGATGCGCCGTAAGCAGAAGACCGCCACCACACTTGACCAGAAGTTTCGCTATCTATGCTTCACCCCATCCGAGGCCTTTGGGCCAGGCTTTGAGGAGTACCGGTCTGATCCGCTGGGACGCCGGGCGTTTCCGCAGGGCCTGGGGGACGGCTTCATGCTGACTTCGGGATTCGCTTCGGCCGCGCTCGTGTTCCATCCCTGGTACCAGCGGCAGGCCGACTTTCGCTACCTCGGTCGGCAGAAGTTGAACGACCGGGACGCCTATGTGATCGCTTTCGCCCAGCAACCAGCCAAGGCGCGACTGAACGGGACCTTTAAATCAGGCAGCCTCAGCTTGACGACTTTCTCCCAGGGTTTGGCCTGGATCGACCCGTCGACTCATCAAATCGTGCGCCTCCGTTCCGATTTGCTGAAGCCCCTGCTTGAAGTCAACTTGGAAAGACAAACTACCGAAATCAGCTACGGCGAAGTGCACTTTAAAGGCATCAGCGCGGGATTCTGGGTTCCGCAACAAGTCGTCGTCGCCGTGGATTGGAACGGCAAACACCTTCGCAACGAGCATCGTTACTCGGAATTCAAAGTCTTCAATGTGGATGCCATCGAGAAGCGAGGCAAGCCCAAAGAACTCAGCCAAACGCCCGACTAACTGCGGCTGGCAGAATCGGAATCGAGATGTCTAATTTGAGGGGTCGTCTCACGAGTGCTCGCATGCGCATCCTTGTCCCAGTCCTATTTGCAGCGGCGTGCCCATTGTCCCTCCCCGCCCTCGCCCAGTTTTCTACTAGTGCGAATCCGGTCGCACCCGGACTCGGGGACAGCAATGCTTTCAATTATCAACAATGGCCTGTGGTGGGCCAGGTGAAGACACTTCGGGGCGACCCGGTGGCGCATGCCAGGGTTGAGGTTATGCCTGTGAACACCTCGGCTGAATTCCGAGTTTTGATGACCGACCTGCAAGGCAAGTTTGATACCCAGTACATGCTGAAAACGTCGATGGACTCGGTGAAGGAATTCTCCTTCGAGGTGAACGTAACTAAGAAAGGATTCCTCAAAGCGCACTCTCTCATTGAATTCGGCGGCTCGAGCAACGCTTGGGTTATTCCCGTCACCCTTCGTACTCCCGAAGAGGACCCGGACCTGCTCCCGCAAGCCGACCTGATATCAGGGCTGGCGCCGAAGCTGAGCAAGCTGAAAGCCTCAGACGGGCTCTCGGCAGCCGGAGAGAAGGACTATGCGCGCGGCGTGGCGGAGTTCTTGGAGATGAAGAAACCGGAGCGGGCATTGACCTACTTCACCAAGGCGACCCGCCGGGATCCTTCCTGCCTGTCGTGCAAAACCATGCTTGGACTCGCCGAGCTCGCTTCCAGTGATTGGGATGGCGCCCTGCGCAGCTTCGTCGAGGTCTGCCAGAAGATGCTGCCGGACGGCAGCCCGGGACGACCGGAACCCCTCGTAGCCTTGGGGGTGATGCAAAGCTGGCAATACGAGCCGAAAGAAGCGGCAGGGTATTTTGTAATGGCGCTCAAGTTCGCGCCCCAGGACGCTCTCGCCCTTCAGGAACTGGGCCGCTCGCAGTTGTTGATTCAGAATTGGTTGTCGGCAGTCGAATATCTCGGCAAGGCCCTGGCGGCCGGCTCTAATCCTGAGGCGCGTGTGCTCTACATCGAGGCTTTACTGGGCGCGGGGCAATACCAGGCAGCGAACACGGAGATGGCCCGTTACCTTAACGGGCGCGACGTGAAAACCATGCCATTGCGCGTCCGCCAACTCTGGGCGGAGGTTGAAAACCGAAAGAAGATTGACACGGTTTACGCCAAGGCGAAGAGCGCTCAGCGGCTCGACTATCTCCGCCACCCTCCTCTTGATCTCGAGGGATTAGAGCCTGCCACCGACCAGAAGCCTTTGGAATCCATCCTTAAAGCCGTGGGCCAGAACGTGGCGGAAGCGTTTGCCAAACTCCCCAACACCAGTTCGCTGGAGGAGATTCACCAGGAAAAGCTGTTGCACAAGCAAAAGGTGGGCGCCACGCAGGATCAGAAATTCCGCTATCTGTGCGTTACTCCGGACGAAGACTTTGGCCCGGGCTTCAATGAGTACCGGGCCGATCTGTCCGGAATGCAAGCTGCGCCGAAGGGCCTGGGCGAAGGATTCATGCTCACTTCAGGGTTCGCCTCGGCCTCGCTCGTTTTCCATCCCACGTATCAGTCGCAATCCGACTTTCATTATCTTGGGCGGCAGAAAGTGAACGGCCATGATAGCTACCTGGTTGCCTTCGCCCAGCAACCCGCCAAGGCGCGATTGAACGGGACATTCAAGTCCGGGGGGGTTAGTTTGACCACCTTCACTCAGGGTTTGGCCTGGATTGATTGTCACAACTATCAAATTACCCGTCTCCGAACCGACTTGCTAAGGCCTTTGCCGGAAGTCAAACTGGAAGGTCAAACCACCGAGATCGCGTACGGTGAAGCGCACTTCAAGGGCATGACGGACGGGTTCTGGGTACCAAGGCAAGTCACGGTTACCGTCGATTGGAACGGCAAACATCTCCGCAACGAGCACCACTACTCCGAGTTCAAGCTCTTCCAGGTGGAGGCCACCGAGCAGCAAGGCAAACCCAAAGAGCTCAGCCAGAAGAAGCAGTAGAACTCGCGCCGGAGGTAATGTCGGGTAATCCGATGTGCTGGGGGCTCGTCATGAGGAAGCTGATTGTGCGCATTCACGTCCTGTTTGCTGCCGTGTTTCTGCTGGGGGGATCGGCCCTCGCACAGGTTGTTGGCCCCTCCGCGACGCCGGCCCAGGGCTTGAATCTGTACACCATGTGGTTCATTCAGGGCAGGGTGAAGACGCTCCAAGGTGATCCAGTCGGAAGCGCGAAGGTTACTCTTCTGCCTGTGGACGCCTCTGCCTCACCGCGAAGCTTGTTGACAGACCTCCAAGGAGAGTTCCGGACCGATTATTCGCTAAATCTCGTGGGTGTCAAACAACTCACCATCGACCTGAGGGTGACCAAGAAGGGATACCTCCGGGCTCACGCGCTCGTTACGTTCGAAGAAGTAGGAAAAACCTGGGTGATTCCCGTTACCCTGCGAGAGGCGCGGGAGGATCCCAACCTGCTTCCACAGGCCGACCTGATCGCAGGGCTGACGCCGAGTTTGAAAAAGCTCACGGCCGCCGACGGGCTCTCGGCTTCCGGGGACAAGGACTACGCGCGCGGGGTCGCAGAGTACCTCGAGAAGCGGAGTCCCGAGCGGGCCATACCGTACTTTACGAAGGTGATTCGCCAGAATACTCCCTGCCTGGCTTGCCGCACCATGCTGGCGGTCGCTGAACTCGACATGGGAGACTGGGATGGCGCTTACCGCAACCTCGCCGAGGCTTTCAACAAGATCATGGCAGACCACAGCCTGGGACGCCCGGAACCCCTGGTGGCCTTGGGAGTGATAGAGAGCTGGAAGCACAATACCAAGAACGCCGCCGCCTATTTTATTGAGGCGCTCAAATATGCCCCTCAAGATGTGCTCGCGCTTCAGGAACTGGGCCGCTCCCAGTTGCTGCTTCGGAATTGGACCGCTGCCGATGACTACCTCGGCAAAGCGCTGGCGGCCGGCGCCAAGCCTGAAATACGTCTTCTGCGTATCGAGGCCCTGTTAGGCGAGGATCAATTCCAGGCGGCGGACCAGGAGATGGCTCGTTACCTCGAAGGCCGTGATGTAAAGAAGATGCCCCTTGCGGTGCGTGCCCTATGGATGAAGATTGATAATCGCAAGAAAATCGAGGCAGACTACGGAAAGGGCAAGTCCAAGGGCGAGCAGGCGCTCGATTACCTCCACCATCCTCCGCTCGACATCGCGGGCCTGGAAGCTGCCACCGACCAGACACAGTTGGATCCCATCCTCAGCGCCGTCGGGAAGACCGTGGCGGAGTCGTTCGTCAACTTCCCCAACACGAGTTCTCTAGAGCAGATTCACCAGGAAAAGCTCCAGCGCAAGCAAAAGTCACCCGACACACTCGATCAGAAGTTTCGATACTTGTGCTTCACTCCGGTCAAGTCCTGGGGGCCGGGCTTCGATGAGTACCGTACTGATTTGTTGGGTAGGCAGACGACGCCGGTGGGTCTGGGAGACGGGTTCATGCTCACTTCGGGATTCGCCTCGGCTTCGCTTGTTTTCCATCCCCAGTACCAATCGCAAGCAGAGTTTCGCTACCTCGGCAGGCAAAGGACCAACGGCCGGGACACCTATCTGGTAGCTTATGCCCAGCGGCCGGCAAAAGCGCAATTGACCGGCGCCTTCAAATCCGGTGATAACTCTGTGACGACATTCTCCCAGGGCTTGGCCTGGATCGACTCCGAGACCTACCAGATCATCCGCCTCCGCAGCGATCTGCTGAAGCCTGTGCAGGAACTCAATTTGCAACGTGAAACAACTGAAATCGCTTATGGCGAAGTTCACTTTAAAGACAAGGGCGCGGTGTACTGGGTTCCGCAGCAAGTCACCGTGACTGTCGACTGGAGCAGCAAGCACCTTCGCAACGAGCATCGCTATTCGGAATTTAAACTCTTCAACGTGGACGCCACCGACAAAGTAGGAGCGCCTAAAGAGGTCGCGCGCCCGTCCAATTAACGAGTGGCGCTGACCGAGTTTATGCCCTCGCCCCCTTGGGGGAGAGGGTGTCCGTCAGCCGTCGGACGGGTGAGGGGGTTGGTCCGTCACGATCTTATGGAACCCTCAATAGGGCCTTGCCTGTCATGCACGAGTTACATTCAGAAGGAGGCACGAAAACGAATATGCACGCAAAAACCGGAAAAGGGCTGGGCCGCCTCAGGATCGCCGTGCACGGGGTCATGCTGCCGCTCGTCGTTATCTCCTGCGTCATACTCATCAATACTATTATTACCGCTGACGATGCTCCGGCGCATCCCGGTTATTACCGCGATCCCGCCATCCACGGCGACACGATCATCTTCACGGCTGAAGGCGATCTCTGGACAGTCAGCGTGAAGGGCGGCGCGGCGCGACGGCTCACCTCCAATCCCGGCCACGAAGGTGGCGCGGCCATTTCTCCGGACGGCCACACCGTTGCCTTCAGCGCTGAATATGAGGGCCCGACGGAAGTGTACACGATGCCGGTGGAGGGCGGCTTGCCTCAGCGCGTCACCTGGGACGGAGACGCGGCCGTGGCGGGCTGGACGCCCGACGGCCGCGTGCTCGTCCGCACCGGCCGCTACTCCACTCTGCCCGACCCCAAACTGGTGGCCGTCGATAGCCACGGAGGGCGCGAGGGGGTGCCTTTGGCGCAGGCGGCGGAAGGCAGCTATACGCCCGACGGCCGGACTCTGTTCTTCACCCGCTACAACCGGCAGGGGAGTTCCACCAAACGTTACAAGGGCGGCACGGCAGAGAATATCTGGCGGTATGACGCCGGCTCGGAGGCCATGCCCCTGACCGCTGACTGGCCCGGCACTTCCCACAATCCCATGTTCTGGGACGGCCGAGTGTACTTTCTCTCCGACCGCGACGGGGTGATGAACATCTACTCGATAGACCGGACCGGCCACGGTCTGAAGCAGCACACTCACCAGCACAGTTTCGATATTCAGTGGGCCTCACTCTCGAGCGGCCGCATTGCGTATCAATGCGGCGCTGACCTCTGGCTGCTCGATCTCAAGACCGGACACGACGCTGTCATCGACATCTCACTGGTCAGCGACTACGACCAGTTGCGCGATCACTGGGTGAAGACCCCGCTCGAGTATCTCACCGGAGTCCACATCTCGCCCGGCGGCGATGCGGCCGTTTTTACCGCACGCGGCGAAGTGTTCACGCTTCCCGCCAAGAGCGGTCGAATCGTCAAGGTGGCCGGGAACTCCGCAGTCCGTTACCGCCAGGCCCGCTACCTGCCCGACGGGAAGAGCATCATCGCGCTCTCCACCGAAAGCGGCGAAACCGAATTTTGGAAATACCCGGCCAACGGAATCGGCGCACCCGAGCAGTGGACGCGCGATGCCAAGGTGCTGCGCTGGGAAGGCGTGCCATCGCCGGACGGCCGCTGGCTGGCGCATCACGACAAGGACCAGCAGTTGTGGCTGCTCGATACCAAGACGAAACAGCAGAAGCTGATCGCGCAGTCGATGGTGGGTGACTTCGAGGACCTCACCTGGTCGCCGGATAGCCAGTGGCTTGCTTATGTGGAAGCGGCCACCAATACTTTCAGCCAGATCAAGGTTCTGAATGCAAATACGGGCGCTATTCACAGCCTCACTTCCGACCGCTACAACAGCGGCAACCCCGCCTGGAGCGCGGACGGCAAGTGGCTCTACTTCCTTTCCGACCGCATGCTGAGGACCGTGGTGCGATCGCCCTGGGGGGCGCGGCAGCCGGACCCCTACTTCGATCGCTCCGCGAAAGTGTACGAGATTGCACTCACCCCGGGCCTGCGCTCGCCCTTCGCGCCTGCGGATGAACTGCATCCCGATGAGCCTGCCAAGCCGGCCGAGACCAAAACGCAGGAGCAGAAAGCGGAGAAACCGGCGGAAGCCAAGCCCGCATTGCCGCAGCCAAGCCAGGCGAGCGAAGCAAAGCCCAGTCAGGCGCCTGAGGCGAAGAAATCGGCGCCCCCCACCGTGAACATCGACTTCGACGAGCTGACATCGCGGCTCATGGAGGTGCCCACGCCCCCCGGCAACTATTCCGATCTCCAGGCTGGTGAGAAACGAATTTGCTGGCTGGACCGCGATGAGGGCGAGCCCCCCAAGGAGAATCTTGCCTGCGTGGATCTCGCCAACAAGGGCGACCCTCCCGAGACCGTCGTTGCCGACGTGAAGGGTTTCGAGATGTCGCTGGACCGCAAGAAGATGCTGGTGGCAAAGGGGAATGACTTCTATATTCTCGACTCCGATGTCAAAGCCGCCGCGCTTTCCGATCCGAAGGCGCTTCCCAAGGCCAAGATGGACCTCTCCCGATGGACGTTCGATACCAATCCCCGCGCCGAATTCCGTGAACTCTTTGCGGATGCCTGGCGGTTGGAGCGGGACTATTTCTATGACCGCAACATGCATGGCGTGGATTGGAAAGCCATGCGCGACCGGTACCTTCCCTTGGTTGACCGGGTGGCGGACCGTGACGATCTGAACGAAGTGATCGCACAAATGGTGAGCGAGCTTTCGGCGCTTCACATCTTCGTCTTCGGCGGCGATTCCCGCAAGCCCGCCGATGACGTCGCGCTGGCCTCGCTCGGCGCCCGCCTGCGGCGAGATGAGCAGGCCGGCGGGTTTGTGGTCGAGCACATCTACCTTCACGATCCCGACCTGCCCAACGAAGCCCCGCCGCTGGCGCGGCCCGACTCGCTCGTGCACGAAGGCGAGACGATTATTAGCATCGATAGTGAAAACCTGCTCAGCGTTCCCGACGAGCGGGCGCTGCTGCGCGGTAAGGCCGGCCGCCAGGTGCTGCTGCGCGTCAAGTCCACGGCCGGGCCGATCCGGGAAGTCATCGCGACGCCCATCTCTGCTTCTGAGGAACGGAACCTGCGATACAAAGAGTGGGAGTATACGCGCCGGCTTAAAGTGGAGAAGGACTCGCAAGGGCACATCGGTTACGTTCACCTGCGCGCCATGGGCTCCGGCGATATCGAGCAGTGGGCGCGTGAGTTCTATCCCGTCTTCGATCGCCAGGGGCTGATCATCGACGTGCGCCATAACGGCGGGGGCAACATCGATTCCTGGCTGCTCTCAAAACTCCAGCGCCAGGCGTGGTTCTATTGGCAGCCTCGTGTTGGCAATCCCACCTGGAACATGCAGTACGCCTTCCGCGGCCACATGGTGGTGCTCTGCGATCGTCTGACCGGTTCCGACGGCGAGGCCTTCACCGAAGGCTTTCGACGCCTCAGTCTGGGCAAGGCGATCGGGGTGCGCACCTGGGGAGGCGAGATCTGGCTCTCTGCGAGCAACCGGCTTGCCGACAGCGGAATCGCCACTGCCGCCGAGATGGGTGTCTACGGTCCGGAGGGCAAATGGCTGATCGAAGGCCACGGGGTGGACCCGGACATAGTGATAGATAACCTACCCCATGCAACTTTCGAGGGCAGTGACGCGCAGCTTGACGCCGCCCTGAAGCTGCTCCAGGAGGAAATCCAAAAGGATCCGCGCCCGGTGCCGAAAGCGCCACCCTATCCGAATAAGGCGTTCAAGTATGGGGATTAAACGGAATGAAAGTCGATGTCATCCTGAGCGCAGCGAAGGATCTGCATTAGTTCGCGTCAAACGGGAACCGCAGATCCTTCGTCGCCTTCGGCTCCTCAGGATGACATCTTCGGCGGAGGTTAGCTCTGTTAGCCCATGAAGACTAATCAGGATGACAGTTTTCTCGATGCCTTCGAAGCCCCGGTTGCTTTGACCCGATTGTAGTATTTGCCTCGCTCGAGCTTCCTAAAATCGGATCGCTTGTACTCCGCCCGAAGTTCGTCGGGACGCGACTCGGCCCTTTTCAAAGATTCGGGCTGTTTCATAGTGCTCACCTCTTCGCCGCCAGCTCGTGCAGGTGTTTGCGCAACTCGATGGAGTCCGGCGCGGTGGGATCAAGCTGCAAGTAGGTCTCATATTCCAGCCGGGCGCGAGCTTTGTCTCCGGCTGCCTCGAGGGCTACACCAAAATTGTAATGGGTAATAGGCTCGGCCGGTTCAAGCCGGAGAGCTTCCTCGTACTCCTGGATGGCTGGATTGAATTGGCGCGTCTTCAGCAAGCTGTTGGCAAGATCGACGTGCGCCACGGCGTCCTTGGGGTTCAGGCGCAGGTACTCGCGGTAATGGGCGATGGCATCGGCGAGTTTTCCAGAGTGCGCAAAGGCATCCGCCAGTGCCAGCCGTGCCTCCCCGTATTCGGGCTTGTCGCGCAGGGATTCCTGCAACTCCTTGATGCCCTCCTCGGCCTTGCCCATGCGCAGCCAGGCGCTGGCGAGCGCGAAATGGGCTTCGGGGCTGTTGGGGGTGATGTGCAGAACGGTTTGCGCTTCCTCCGCGGACCCTGCGAGATCGTTCATGTGGCTAAGCACGATGGATAGATTCAGGTGCGCATCAGACCAATCGGGGCGTGCCTTAATCGCTTCGCGGAACGCCTGCGAAGCGCCCTGCCAGTCCGCCAGTTGCTCGAGAGCCAGCCCCAGATTCTCCTGCGCCTGGGGATCGTTGCGGCGCGTCAGGCTGGTTCGGAAAGCCTGCACCGCGCCCTTGTAATCACCCTTGTTGTAGAGAGCGTTGCCCAAATCGATTTGATACCCTGCAAAGCTCGGGTCGAGCTGAGCCGCCTGCTCGCTCTCGCTGGCCGCCCCGGCCGCATCCCCTGCCTGGCGCAGCGCGCCGGCGAGGCGGGAGTGAAGCGTGGGATCGTCAGGCCGAAACTTTAGTCCGTCCCGGTAAGTGGGTATGGCCAGCTCGTAGTTCTTGTCGGCAGCCAGCATATCGCCCAGTGCCACCAGGGCCTCTGGATAATCGGCACGCAACTGGACCGCGCGGCTCAGCTCCGCCTCCGCCTCATGCGTGTGTCCGGACGCCTTAAGTGCCATGGCGTAGGTGTAGTGCAATTCCGGACTGTCGGGCCGCATCCCCAGCGCCACCCGGTATTCACCCAGCGAGTTGTCCCAATCGCCGGCAGCCTGATAAGCGTTGGCTAAGTGCAGATGTGCGTCGGCGTCGCCTGGACGCAGCCGAACTTCCTCGCGGTATTCCTGCACGAAGCCGGCGAGATCGCCCGCCGATTGATAGGTCTCCGCCAGGTTACGATGGTAATCCGCGTTGTCTTTGGCCAGATCCACGGCTCGCTGCAACTCCCGGACGGCGTCCGGCAGGTCGCCGGTCTTGCGCAAGACCAGTCCGAGGTTCTCGTGCAGGGCAGGGTCCTGCGGCTTCAACCGCAGCGCCTCGCGATACTCGGACTCCGCAGCCGGATGGTCGGAGACGGAAAGATACGCGGCGGCCAGCGCCGTATGGGCATTGGCGTTTCCCGGCTGCTGGCGGGTGACCCGGCGCAACTCGGTGATGGCCCCGCCGTAGTCGCCCGCTTCCCGCAACGCCATCGCCAGCGCATACCGGTAGTCGGTCTGCTCGGGGCGTAGCTCAACCGACCGGCGATATTCCTCGATGGCGTGAATCAGGTCTCCCGTGGCCTGGAGCGAGTTGCCCAGCGACAAGTACAGATCAGGGTCGTCGGGACGCAGGCGGACCGCGGCGCGGAGTTCGGCCACACCCTGATCGAATCTGCCTGCCTGGGCGAGCGCCGTGGCCAGCCCGGAGTGCGCCTCGGGATCATCGGGAGCTTGGGCAAGGACTTGTTGATATTCCGCGCTGGCCGCAGCAACGTCTCCCGATTGCAGCAGTGAACTCGCGAACGCCACGCGGATCTGACGGTCACCCGGGTCGAGTTCGATCGCGGCGCGGTACTCCGCGGCCGCCTCTTTGAATTGCCGATTGGCCGTGAGCACGTTCGCCAAACCCACGTGGGCCGTGGAATTCGAGGGGTGCAGGCGGAGTTCGGCGTGGTACTCCGCGATGGCCTCTTTCAGGTGCCCTTGCGATTCCTCCACCGCGCCAAGGTTCATGTGGACGCCGGAGAAGTCCGGCTTCAACCGCAACGCCTCCCGGTATTCCCGAACGGCGTCGTCGGTCTGCTGCTCCGCCAGGTAGGCGTTGCCCAGGTTGTAGTGCGCCTGGGGGGAATCAGGCCGTAAGCTGCTTGCTTTGCGGTACGACTCCTCGGCTTCTTTCCATTTGTGCAGCCGGGCGAATTCGTTGCCTTGTTTCAAGAAATCCTCGGCGGTAACGGGAGCAGGCGGTTCCTGCGTTGAGGGATTGCCGTCCACTGCACTGCCAGCCTGAGGTGCGCTTCCGCTTTGTCCACCGCTTGCGAATAGGCATGAGCCGGCCAAGAGCAAGGCGCAGAAAAGCAACGGGATCGTTTTGGGGTCCGGTCGGCGTGGCGCAAGGCATTTCATTTTGGTCTTCACTATAAGAATAGAATACACCCAGAAGCGCGAATGGGTGCGGTCGTCTCAACCGCCGCTGTGGTGCGGGCGTCCCGCTCGGCACCGCCTGGCTTTTATATTCAAGTCACTCCACTCTGTCGAAAGGCTGTCATTCTGAGCGAAGCAAAGAATCTGAATTGGTTCACGTCGGACCGGAACTGTAGATCCTTCGCGAAGTTTACCCTAGGCGAACAAACTGCAGATTCTTCGCTACGCTCAGAATGACAAGCGAAGGGCTCAGGATGACAGCCACTTTCATCACGCCAGCACCACACCCCGGGTTTGACATGCGTCGGCTCCTTCCGCTATTCTCGCTTGCCAAGACATGAGCCCGGAAATCACACCCTCAGCAGAATCCAAAGCGGAACCCGTGCTGCGTTTCTTTCGGCGCCGCCCGGCCTTGCGCAGCGCCAGCCTTCTCTCCGGCAGCCTGGTCTGGCTGGTGGGCTTTTTCCTTCTTCCCCTGGCCTACCTTCTGGCGGTCAGCTTCGCCCGCCGCTCGCCTTATGGGACGATAGAATGGGCGCTGGGGTTCTCAAATTACTGGCGCGCCTTCCAGCCTCTCTATCTTGGCGTTTACTGGCGCTCCTTCTGGATGGCGGTGCTCACAACGGTGCTTTGCATGCTGCTGGGCTATCCCGTAGCTTACACCTTGGCGCTTAAGATTTCCGGGCGGTGGAAATCCGCGCTGTTGATGCTGGTGGTGATACCTTTCTGGACGAGCTTCCTCATCCGGACTTACGCCTGGATGGTCATCTTGCGCACCGAGGGTGTGGTCAACACCGCTCTAATGTCCCTGCACCTTGTGCACGAGCCGCTGCGCTTGCTTTACACTCCGCTGGCGGTTTTCATCGGCTTGGTTTACGGCGAACTTCCCTTCATGATCCTGCCTCTCTATGCGGTGCTGCAAAAGCTCGATCCTCTCCTCCTCGAGGCCGCGCAGGACTTGGGCGCCAACCGCTGGCACACATTCCTCAGGATTACTCTGCCCATCTCGATGCCGGGCCTCAGCGCGGGCGGCGTGTTGGTTTTTATCGCCTCCATCGGCGCTTTCATCACGCCGGATCTGCTGGGGGGCGCACGCACCATCATGGTGGGCAACCTCATTCAAAACCAGTTCGCCTCCGTGCGTGACCAACCCTTCGGCTCCGCGGTAGCATTCCTGCTGACCTTCGTGGTCCTGGTGCTGCTTTGGACAGGGTCGCGCCGCGCCGAGCGCGTCACGCGGGGGATACTCTAGTGCCGCGTCCACGCCGCCAGGGTTGGGGGTTGGCTTCGGCGACCACCTTCGTTTATCTCTTCCTCTACGCACCCGTCTTCGTCCTGATCTTCTTCTCCTTTAACCGCTCTCGCCTCTCCGCACATTGGATCGGCTTCACCGGCGAATGGTATGCGCTGCTCTGGCGCGATGAACAGATCATCCAATCGCTGCTCAACAGCCTCCTGGTCGCCGGCGCCGCCACCCTGGTTTGTGTGGTGTTCGGCACCATGGGCGCTCTGGTCTTCCCCAAAGTTCGCCGTCGTGCCAAGACCGTCCTGGACGGGATCGTCTATCTCCCCCTGGTCATACCTGAAATCGTCATGGCCGTGGCCATCGTCATCTTCTTCAGCCTGTTGCGCATGCAATTGAGCCTCTCCACCGTTATCCTCGCTCACATCACCTTTTGTATTTCTTATGTGATCATCGTGGTCGGGGCGCGCCTGGCAGGCATGGACCCCTCCATTGAGGAAGCGGCGCTCGACTTGGGCGCCAACGAATGGACCACCTTCTTCCGCATCACTCTGCCCATCGCCGCTCCGGCGATTCTCTCTGCGGCCCTGCTGGTTTTTACTACTTCTTTTGACGACTACCTGATCACTTCCTTCGTGGCGGGCGTTCGCTCCACCACCTTGCCCCTGGAGATCTATTCCCGCCTGAAGCGCGGCATCACGCCGGAGATCAACGCCATTTCCACCGTCATCCTGGCGGCCACCATTCCCCTCGTCTACATCGCACAGCGACTGGAACGCGGAGCCATGAAAGTCCGCGCCGCGGTCCTGAGCGCCACGGCCGTTTTCCTCCTTATGCTCGCGCCGGTCGTCGCCCGCACCTGGACGGGTGGTGAGAACCTCCCCCAACTGAACATCTATACATGGTCCACGTATAGCTCGCGCCGCGTGGCTCAGGGGTTTGAACGTGAGTTCCACTGCAAGGTTAACTACGATCTGTACGACTCAAACGAAGCCCTGCTCGCCAAGCTGCAGGCAGGCAACGTCAGCTACGATCTGGTGGTTCCCAGCGATTACATGGTGCAGATTCTCATTCGGCAGGGCTTGCTCGCGCCCCTCGAGAAATCCAAGCTCCCGAACGCCTGGGCCAACATCGACCCGCGATTCCTAGGTCTGCCGTTCGATCCGCACAACGACTATGCGGTGCCTTATGCCTGGGGCACCACCGGCTTGGCCTACCGCGCAGACCTTGTGAAGGAGCATCTCGACAGCTGGTCGGCGTTATTCGATCCCCGCTATGCCGGCCACATTCTTCTGCTCGACGATACGCGCGAAGTCTTCGGCATGGCTCTCAAGAAACTTGGCTACTCGCTCAACTCCACCAACCCGGACGAACTCCGCCAGGCCCGCGATTTGTTGCTCAGGGAGAAGGCTCTCGTGAAGGGCTACAACAGCTCCAATTTCCAGGAAGACCTCGCCGCCGGCGACGCCTGGATCGCACAGGCTTACAACGGCAACATGACCTTCGTGATGCGCGATGAGCCGGCGCTCCGTTACGTTGTTCCCAAGGAAGGCTGCACCATCTCCGTGGATTGCGCATGCATCCCGCGCACCGCTCCCCACAAGGACTTGGCGGAGGCCTTCATCAACTATTTCAACCGCCCCGAAGTGGCCGCGCTCTTTGTGAACGACTCGGGCTTCAACACACCCAGCCGCTACGACCTGAAAGATATCGAACCCTGGCTACTCCGCAACGCCGCCGTGTTTCCCGACCCCGCCTCGCTCGTTCACTGCGAGTTCATGCGCGACGTCGGCTCCGCTGCACAGCTTTACGATCAATACTGGACGGAGATAAAGGCACGATAGCCATTGTTTGGCAGAAGAAGATGGTTCCAGCGTCCCATCCAATGTTACGATAGTAACCAGGAGAGTCCGAATGGAAGCCAAGCAACAGGTGCTGAAGGTCCTTGAAGATCTTCCCGACGATGCCGGGGTCGAGGAGGCGCTGGATCGGCTCTACCTACTCTATAAGGTCGAGCGGGGTCTTCGCCAAGCCGATCATGGGGAGCTCCTTACTCAAGAAGAGGTCCGCGAGCGCATGGGAAAATGGCTCAAGTAAGGTGGACGCCACAGGCGGCCGAGGACCTCGAAGCGATTTGCGGGTTTATCGCTCGCGATTCTGAGCAACTCGCAGCCATCTTCGCTGACCGGGTACTTCGCGCCACGGATCGGCTGGCGAGTTATCCACGGCTTGGCAGAGTTGTACCTGAACTGGGATTCGACGACATCAGAGAGATCATCGTTGGCAGCTATCGCGTAATCTATCGCCTTCAACAGGACAGAGTCCAACTGCTGACACTGCACCACGGGGCTCGCACGCTGGACGTGACGAGATTCGAAGGTGTGTAAAGACTTACGTCAGCCCCAGCACCCTCTCCGCATTCTCGTAATACACCTTCCGTAATATGCTCTCCGGCAAACCGAGCCCATAAATCTGCCAGCGTCCCTGCGGTGGTTTGGGCGCCGGAGCGTAGTCGAAATACTCATCCTCGGTTTCAAGGAAGCGGTAGTAGATCTCGTAGAGTTTAGCGGAGAGAATTTGCTGGGGAGTGTCCTTGCCATTGGGCACCGCATCCGTTCCAAACATGATCCGGTCCTGGTATTTCTCAAAAAACTTGCGCGCCGTGCGCGGTTGCCGGCCGAGTTCCCCGATGCGGGCCGCAAGCTCGACATACATATTCGGAAAACGGTCCAGGCATTGGGAGACCGCAGCCAGGTTCTCCGCGTTGTGTCCCACGTGCAGAGCGATGAAAGCGGTTTTGGGATGGCGTGCAAACATGCGATTTCGCGCCTCGATCAGCTCGTGAAAGGCGGGAAAGTCGTGGTCATAAAACGACCAGTCGGGGTGATGGTTCAGTTCCTCGAAGCGCTCATTGAATCGGTCGATGGGCAGGAAGAAAGCCTCAGGATCCGAGATGTGAATGGCCACCGGCATCTTGAAGCCGCCACACGCTTCCCACATCGAGTCGAAATGCGGATCGTCGATCTTCACCAGCGGGCCCGAAGTGACGTCTTGCCGCAGGTAGAGGCCGAGAGTCTTCACTACCTTCAATCCTTTCGCCCCGGCCTGGTGCGCCCGCCCAATCTCATCCGCCTGCCAGCGCGAGTAGTCCGGCCGGTTAAAGTGATCCCATCCGGGTTCCGTGAAAACCATGAACCTGTCCGGATGCGCCCGCTCGAAGCGCTGAATGGCTTGCTCGAGGCCCTTTCCATGGTTGCCGGTGAGGTCCACCATCATGCGGATGTTCTTCTGGTCCATTATCGGCAGTACTTCTTCCGGAGTCGTGAGGAACCGGATCTCCTCCCCGAGGGTCACGCCATTCTTGTGCTGCGCCCCCATGGTGAGGTGGGTATGCACATCGATAACGGGGAAGCGCGAGCGTTCCACCTTCGTTTCCGGCACGTGCAGCATGCTTCGGGGTTGAAAGTCATCGAGCGCCAGGCGCTCCGGCTTTGAGCCCTGCGCCGGTTCGGTTGACTCCGCTCCCCTGGCGGGCGAGCCTTTGACGGCCACTCCCGCGACTGCCGCCGCACCAACCCGCCCCAATAATTGCCTGCGGTTAACTCTGCTCATGCTGCCTCCTCCAATAAGAGCGGCCCCTGTGGTCTCCTGCTGGCGGCCACAGGGGTCGCCCCTACAATAACCCATCTGGCGTGTTGCTGGCTGGTTTTGTTTTTCGTTTCATCCTGCTATATTGCATGGACTCTATTGATGGAGGACCCTGATGCGACGTTGGGCTATTCTGGTGATCGCGCCACCGATGGCGCTGGTTTTTGCATGTCTGTTAACAGCAGGGGGAGGTGCGCAAAACGTGCCGGAGAAGAAACAATACATTCGGAAAGTCTCCATGACCTCGAAGTCTTTGGCTGCCGATTTCGTCCCGAATGGCGACCTCACGAAAAGCGTCTGGAAAGATGCAGCGCGGGTAACCTTGGGCGACCGCATGAGCCACAAACCGCTGGCCGGTTCTGAAACCCAGGCGGCGAGCCTCTGGACGCCTCATTACATCTACCTCGCTTACTGGTGCCGATACGAGTCGCTGAACATCTACGCCGGCGAGGATCCTGCGAAAGAACGTTGGGAACTGTGGAACCGCGACGTGGTGGAAGCGTTCATCAATCCCCAACCCGAGCGTTTCCTCCACTATTACGAGTACGAAGTGGCGCCGAACAACCAGTGGATCGACCTCGAAATCGATCTCAGCAAGAATCCGATGAATGAGGCCGCCTGGGATTCCCACTTCGAGCACGCTGCGAAAATCGACGCCTCGCATAAAGCCTGGACGGTTGAATGGCGCATCCCTGTCAGTTCCATGAACGCGAGCGATATCAAAACGGGAGACGAGTGGCGCATCAATCTCTACCGCTGCGACGGCCCCGGCGACGACTCGAAACGGCGATTCCTTTCGTGGAGCCCTCTGCCCGCAGGTAAGAACGAGTCGTTCCACCAGCCCGCGACTTTTGGGATCATCAAGTTCGTAAAATAGGAAAAGTCGAAGGCTGTCATCCTGAGCGCAGCGAAGAATCTCCGCAGTTTCCTATGGTCGAACGACTTGCGCACAACGGCAGAGATCCTTCGCTGCGCTCAGGATGACAGGCCCGAATCCGCGTGCATACAATCGAAACCCCATGCGCCGCCGCTGGATTGTCCTAGCTCTCGTCTTTCTTGGCATCGTGATCAACTACATCGATCGCGGCAACCTCAGCGTCGCCGCGCCCTCAATCATGCGTGATTTCCGCATCGCCCCCGCCGCCATGGGGTTGCTCCTCTCCGCCTTCTTCTGGACTTACGGCGTGTTTCAAATGCCGGCCGGCGCGATCGTGGATCGCTTCGGCATACGCCGCACTTACGCCGCCGGTTTCCTCATCTGGTCATTAGCCTCGGCCGCGATCGCCCTCAGCCGCGCCCCTGCGGACATCACCGGCCTGCGGTTGCTGCTGGGCATGGCGGAAGCCGTAGCGCCGCTGGCCAGCATTTCATTCATCCGCAACAACTTCGCCGCCCAGGATCAAGGACTGCCCACCTCGATCTATATTTCGGGCCAGAACATAGGGCCGGCCATCGGCGCGCTGGTGGGCGCCATTCTGCTGGACCGCTTCGGATGGCGCGTGATGTTTGCCATAACGGGATTAGGCGCGCTCGTGTGGTTGCCTTGCTGGTGGATCGCTGCCCCCTCTGACCCCCGTCGCGTCGCCCGCGGTGCCGTCGTAGAGGCGAGGCGCCGCCTCGCCCCTGCAGGTGAAACGCGGGAGACCAATTCTCCCCCCCTCGTCACTGAAGACTCCGAGCCCTCGCAGCCCTGGACGTGGGAAATGTTCGCGGGCAACAGAACCTTCTGGGCAATGTCGCTGAGCATCCTGTTTTCGTCTTACTATTGGTACTTCGTTTTGACGTGGGTGCCGAGCTACCTAATCCTCTCCCGGGGGTTTTCAACACTCCAAATGGGGCGCGTGGTCTCCACCGCGCTCTTCACTATGGCGGTCGTTAACGTCTCGGCAGGTTGGGCGGTGGATAAATGGGCGGCGCGCATCGGAGTCTTCCCCGCGCGCCTGCGATTTGCGGTGGCGGGATATATCGGAACCGGGTCAATTCTGTTGCTGCTCGTGGCGCGGGATCGATCCTCGGCGCTCCCGATCCTCACCCTTGCGATGTGCGCCACCGGAATCGGCAATTCGAATTTCTGGACGATCTCGCAGCACGTGCCGCCCAGGAAAATGGTCGGTCGCACGATCGGATTCCTGAACACCATCTCCGTGGCGGCAGGCGCCGCCGCGCCCATAATCACCGGACTAATTCTGGGGCCACAGAAACATTTCGGACCCGCCATTCTGGTCGCAGGCCTCTGTCCTGTCCTCGCCGCCGTCTGCCTGCTGGCCGCGGGCTCCGAAGGCCTTGAACGCATGAAATCGCTTCTCGCCGGAAAGACCAGCACACCCTAGGGCCGGTTCGCGAACCGCCCCGACAACTTGCGCTTCCCCTCCGTCACCTGCTTGTAGGGGGACGCTTGCCGTCCCCGCATTTTCCCTGGCCCGGGCGAGGGTAGGGCAAGCCCTACCCTTACAGGTTTTCAGAGCAGAGCGCAGACGCGTCTTACAGACGCGATAAGATGGTTTTATGGCAGAGACTCATATTATGAATGCTATTGGTACATATAACATCATGTAGTCTTAAGAGGAAGTGGCGGCCCTACTTTTCTCCCAGGCTCGAGAGATTCAGTGATTAGGAGGTTAAAATGAAACTGCAGTTCCACCGCGCAATTCTCCTTTCGGCGCTCCTGTTCGCCTGTCCAAGCCTCGCGCTGTCGCAGCAGTCGTCCAGCAGCGAGCCTGTGCTGACTCAAAGCGAGGCGGCTTCCCTGGTCAAGGACTTGGCTTTGCAGGAGGAAGCTATGGAGCAGTCGTGCCGTAGCATCGTCGCGATCTACCGAGAGATGGCGGCGACTTCGGAATCTGACTCAGCCTCGGTTCGCGAACTGAAACGACAGTACGAGCATCTCGCTCAGAATGAAGAAAAGGCCGCCTCGGCTGCGAAGAAGATGGCCACTCATTACACCAAGTTGGCCAGTCTGATAGAACAATCTTCTGATTTTACGAAAACCAGAAGTTTATTGGGAGATTCAGCCTATCGGCGCTGAAACGTGTCTGGCCGGAACACCGCACCGCGCGTAGGGGCGAGGCGGTGCCTCGCCCTCGGTGCCACGGATAATTGCGAATCGAGCCAGCATTTCGCCGGGGACGGGCGAGACGCCGCCTCGCCCCTACACCGCCAGCCTGCGGTTCCCCTGCATCACCTGCTTGTAGGGGGACGGCTTGCCGTCCCCGCATTTCTGCTGGTCCCGACGAGGGTAGGGCAAGCCCTACCCCTACACGTTTCGGAACAGAGCGCAGTCCAACCTTCCAGACCGTATTGATCCTCACTCCTGCCGCAATGCCGCCACAGGTCCGACCGTGGTCGCTCGCCGCGCCGGTATATAGCTAGCCAAGAAGGCTACGCTCAGCAGCGCCGCGAACGCAGCGAAGAAAGTTGGCGGGTCGCCCGGCTTCACGCCATAAAGCAGGCTCGACATCAGGCGCGCCAGGATGAGAGCTCCCGCGAGCCCGATCGCCGCTCCGGCAAGCGCCAGCCTCATTCCGTGCCCGACCACCAGCCTTAAAACGTCGGCGCGGGTCGCGCCCAACGCCATGCGGATTCCGATTTCCTTCATACGCATCGCGACCGAATACGAGATCACGCCGTAAATCCCGACCGCAGCCAGCAGCAGCGCCAGCACCGCAAAGGCCGCCAGCAGCAACGTATTGAAGCGGGGCTGTGCCAGCGACGCGCTCACCACCTGATCGAGCGTCTGAATATGGGCCACCGACTGGCTCTTGTCGAGTTCGCGGACCGCAGCCGTCACGGCGGCCGCCAGGCGCGAGGGATCAGCGGAAGTGCGTACCGCTAACCCCATGCCGCCTGATACCCCTCCCTCCACGCCCTGCGCCTGGGGACAAAACACCTGGGGAAATCGCGGATCCGTGAGGCTTTCGAGAGCTGCATCGCCCACCACACCGACGACGCTAAGCCACGGCCCCTTCGCGCAATCCTCGCCCATGCAGATGCGCTTGCCGACCGGATCACTGTCCGAAAAGAAGCGCCGGGCGAGCGTGGCATTGACGATGGCGGTCTTGGGGCTCTGGCCGCTGTTATCCGGTTCGCCGAACTCGCGGCCTTTCAGAAGGGGAACACCCATCGCCTGGAAGTAGCCGGGCGTTACCTGAACGAAACTCACAATCGGGATCGATTCCCTGCTCGCCGCGGGACGGCCTTCCACATTGAGCCCGCTCCAAAAGCCGCCACCCGAATTGCGCAGGGGCAAGGTCATCGTTGCGCCCGCTGCCTTCACTCCCGGGAGCGAGCGAATCCGATCCAGCAGTTGCTGATAGAAAACCACGATCTGGGGGTTGTGATAGTTCGACGGCAGCGAGATCTCGCAGGTCAACACCTTATCCGGATTAAGCCCCGGATCGATGGCACGCATCCGCTCGAAGCTATTCACGAGCAATCCCGCCCCTGCGAGCAACACCAGGGCAAGCGCCATTTCGCAGATCACCAGAAGGTCGCGCACCCGGCGGCCCGATGCTCCTGAACTCCCGCCCCGGCCCCCTGCTTTCAGCGGTTCGTTGAGTTGATTCTTGAAACCTCGCAGGGCAGGAACTAGTCCAAACGCCAGACCCGTGAACACAGCCAGTCCCAACGTGAACAGAAGCACGTGACCGTCCAAATTGATATCCTGGGCGCGGGGAATCTGCGCCGCCAGGATCAGCCGCAGATAGTGCACTCCGCCCGCTGCCAGCAGAACTCCCGCGGCGCCGCCCAGAACGGAAAGCAGCACGCTCTCGGTCAGCAATTGACGCACCACTCGCGAACGGCCGGCGCCCAGCGCCGCGCGCACGGCAAACTCCTTTTCTCGCGAGGCCGACCTTGCCAGCAGCAGGTTGGCCACATTGGCGCAGCCGATCAAAAGCACAAAGCCTACGGCGCCCAGCAGCACTAGCAGCGCCGGCCGCACGCCTCCCGTAATCTGCTGCCCGGCAGGCACCAAGTACACCGTTACACCGGAGTCTTCGCGGTACGTTTGTTGAAGCCGGCGGGCCACCGTGTCCATATCGGCCGCGGCGCGCTCCATGCTCAATCCCGGTTTGAGTCGCGCCACCACTCTCAGGAAGCGGTCTCCGCGCTCGGCCGTCGTTTCCGCCCGTGCCGGCCAGGGAACCCAGAGTTGCACATCAGGAAACGGCGAGGAGAACTCCGCCGGCATCACGCCGATCACCATGCGAGGCTCTCCGTCCATCATGATGGTCCTGCCCAGTATTCCCGGATCGCCTCCGAACGCGCCCTTCCAGAGCGCGTGGCTCAGCACTACTACGCGCTCGTCCACGCGCTGGTTACCTTCTGCAGCGAACCCCCGCCCGAACTCAGGCTGAGCACCCAGGACCTCAAAGAAATTCGGCGAGACCGTCCAGCCGTCCACCTGCTGCGGTTCGTCGCCACCCGACAGGTTGTAGCTTCCGCTCCACCATCCGGCCAGGCCGTCGAAAACCCGGTTCTCGCGCCGCCAGTCGCGCAAATCCGGGATGGAGACAGTGCTCTGCTTGATTCCGCGCGCCATCTCCGCCGACCACACGTAGACCAGGCGGTTCGGTTCGCGGTAAGGCAGCGCGCGCAAGAGAGCCGCATCGACGACGCTGAAGATCGCGGTGTTCGCGCCAATGCCCAACGCTAGCGTGAGGATCGCAATCGAACTAAAGCCCGGATTCCTAGCCAGCAGCCGCAGGCCGTAGCGCAGGTCTTGTAGAAGAGTTTGCATGCAGGCACTCCCTCCTGATATTTCACCTTCGCTCTTCATTCGACGTTCGACATACCCCAACGGTTAGGTGGAAGCGCCTGCGCCCCTTAACGGTCGGGCCCAGACCCCGTGGGCGATAACCGCGGACCTGCATTCCAAGGTCTGCGGTTTTCCCGCCTTTACGGTGTAGCCGGGGGTCATCCAGCACGGAAATTCCACTGCCCGGTCGCGGCAGGGACAGCGAATGGGGCTATGCAGCAACCGGCTAGGGTTTCGGTGCAGTGCGGTTTTTCATCTCCTTGCGGATCAAGTCGGGATTGTCCAGAGGTTCGCCGGGCTTGGCTGCGAGACCCGGCTCCTTCACTTTCGCCGGGTCGAAGATGCGCGTGTCGGAAGGCAACGGGTCATAAGGGGCGAAGTCTGGAGTGTTGATGAACATGTCGGAGAGGTCTGTCGCCGCGGCGTCGTACTGATTGACGAAAGGCATGCCCAGGATCAGGTTGATGGTTTTGATGATGCTCGCCATGCTGGTGTGGACGTGGGAGACGCCGGGCTTGGCGTACGGGCTGATCGCGAGCAACAGGCTGCGATGCGCGTCGACGTGGTCCTGGCCGTCCTGCGCGTCGTCTTCGGTGACGAAGATCGCCGTGTCGTTCCAGAAGGGGCTGTGCGAGAACAAGTCTACCAGCTTGCCCAGCGCCAGATCGTTGTCGGCAACGTAGGACGCGTGGTAGGCATACCCGTCGTCAGGACGAGGGTCGGAGGTGTGATCGTTGGGGAGCCAGATGTAGATAAACTGCGGCATCGGCTTTGTGCCGCTGACGAATTCGTCGAACTCTCTCTTGAACTGAGCGAAGCGATACTGGTCGGAGACGTTGGTGTTGAAGGTGGGGAAGTCGCGCGAAGTATTATCGAACAGGGCCTTCGGCATGGGCACGTTCACGACTTGGCGCGAGCCGGTGGGATACTCACCCGTGCTCTCGTCATCGCCCGGCAATTCCATTCCCTCGCCGTAATTGCGGAAGGACACGTGAGCACGCGCCAGATTCTCCCAGAGCGAGCCATTTTCGAGGTAGGTCTCGGGGATGGTGGAGGAGGCGCCAATGTCGAGCCGCCCGGGGGCATCCTGGTCGGGGACGAAGTCAAACTTGCCGCCATAACCGGCGGGCCAAGCCGACTCGAGGAGTTCGTTGGGGTAATTACCCACCAGCCAGTGGTGGCCATCGACGGAGACATCCGAATCCACGTAGAAGTTGTCGCCGAACGCGAAACGCTTGGCGAGAGCATGTTGGTTGGGCGTAACTCGAATGTGCTGGAGCGCCGGAGCCGGCACCTTCTCTTCCTTGACGGTGGCGTCCATCCCCCAGCGGGCCAGCGTGGCATCGCCATCCGCACCGGCGCCGCCCAGATCGCCCAACACCTCGTCAAAGGTGCGGTTCTCTTTGGTAATGAAGACCACGTGGTGAATCTTTGAACTAGGCGAGCCTGGGAACGGAATCGGGAAGTCCGGCGGGCGGGGCGGCCAGGGTCTTGTTCCTTGCGCCAGGAAACCCGGAACAAAGCCATTGTTCTTCATCACCTGGAGCGTGAAAGGCCCCAACTGGTAATCTTTCGGAATCGTCAGTATCGAAACCGTACCCTTGGTGATGTCCCCGATGTAAGGTCCCTCAGGGCCAAGCTGAACATCTTTCCCCCCATTGGGACCGGCGCCAAAGCCCTTGGCATTGGCAACAAAAAGCGTTTTGTTGTCGGCACTCAGTGCCACGCGCGCGGGGAACCAGCCCGTGGGAATGAAACCCAGGAGTTGCATCTGGTCGGTTTCGACCACCGCGACCGCGTTGATGCCTGCGCAGGCGACGTACAGACGCTTTTCATTCGAACTGAGCGCCATGCCGAACGGAAGAACGCCGCGTAATCCCTTGACCTCGGTTGCGGGGGAGATCAGCGCATTCTGTTCCAGCTTGCCGCTACGTGCGTCGATCACCGAGATGCTGTCTTGCGTGGCATTGGAGACGAATATCTTCTTCTTGCCGGCGACTACGGCGCCCGGGTTGCTGCCGCCGACCACCTGGTCGCCAATCGGAAGGCCGGTGCGAATCCGATCGACTACCCGAGGTGCGTGAGGGTTTTTCACATCGATCACATATAGCGAATTGGATTCAGGGACGTTGGGGTCGCCGAGACCGGCAATCGCCTTGCCCTCCACGGTGGCGCCGGCTTCCGCTTCTTTCGAGGGATATCCAAAGGCTGGGAATGTGAGGCCGGTATCTCGCGGGTTCTTCGGGTCGAGGTTCGGAACGACGCTGTACCTGAACGTGCCCACGTTCGAGACATACGCCCGCTTGCCGTCGTGCGAGAGCGCCAAGCCAAAAGGCATGCGGCCGACCGGGAGGCTCGAGATCATCTGCTTGCTGCGAGTGTCAAAGACCACCAGGCGGAAGTGGGCCAGATCCAAAACATACAGAGCCTTGCTGTCGCGGGAGAGCACAAGTTCGCCGCTCAGGCTGTGGGAGTATTGCTTGCCCTGAAACTCGCCGTCCAGGCTGAGCGAGCCCAGCCGTTGGTGAGACGCCAGGTCGAAGATGCCAACGTTCCCGTTGTTGCCTTCGGAGAGGTAAAGCGTGCGGTTGTCGCGCGCGATCGCGGCGCCGAGAAAGACGCTCTGCGGGTCGGCATCCGAAGACTTGAAGCCGGGAGGGATCTGCGCCACGTGAGGGGCAAGTCCGAAAACATCCGTGATAATGCTCGCCGAGAAGGGACTCGTCCCGCCATTGACGGTGACCAGGGTTTTGCCGTCCGGGCTGAGAACAAGGCCATAGGGATGTGGCGCGACCTTCACGTGTTTGCCAAAGGGAGTAATCAGCCGCCCGTTGGGTAAGACGGTCATGCCGCGCGGATCAATCTTCACCGGCAAGCGGCCTGCCGGAGCTCCGAGCAGCGCGGGCTTGGGAGTCTGCGCCTCTTCTCCAAGGCTCCCGCGAATGGGTGTAATGAGAAAGTAAAATCCGAACAACGCAATGAGAACGCGGCGCGGCATAGGCGATGTCCCTTCCAGCACGTTTGGTGATAAGCCTCTCAATGTACCATGGTAAGGACTCGGTTCACGACGCTTATCGCGATGGGCGGCGTGGTGCGGGCGTCTCGCCCGCAGTCGAGTGGGCATCCTGCCCACGCGCGGGAGCGGGACGCTCCCGCGACAGCGGGCGAGACGCCCGCGCTACAAGGCCGAGGCAGCACATTCGGACGCATGATTCTGGTATCCTGATACGTCAATAGAAGGCTTGATGAGGAGGACGGTTTTGTTGAAGGGGACTTCGATTACTCGATGGATCACGGTACTGCTAGTGTTCTTCTTGCTTCGCGGGGCGATGGTTTGGAGCAAGGCTGAGTTTCCGCGCCGGCCCAAGTTGCTTCTGATCATCGTGATTGATCAATTCAGATATGACTATCTGGTGCGCTTCCGGCAAAAATTCGTGGCGGGCGGTTTTAACCTCTTGCTAACCGGCGGGGCTAGCTTCGCGGATTGCCGCTATGATTACGCCTCGACCGCCACGGGCCCCGGCCATGCCAGTCTCTTCACCGGAGCGTACCCGAACGTACACGGAATCATCGGCAACGAGTGGTACGATCACTCGCTCCGCCGCACCGTCAATTGCGTCGAGGACCCGGCCACCAAACTCGTGGGCGGTCCGGACGGGGCCGACGAGAAACCGGGGTTCTCTCCTCACTACCTCATCGGCAGCACACTCGGGGACGAGTTGCGTGCGGCCACGGACTTTCGCTCGAAAGTCGTGGCCATCGCTTTGAAGGACCGCGCGGCTATTCTCCCCGGCGGCCATTCGCCTTCTGGCGCGTATTGGTATGACTCGCAGGGAGGACGATTCATCAGCAGCACCTACTACATGCCGGCACTGCCCTCCTGGGTGGTGAAGTTCAACCAAAGCTCGCCTGCGAAGAACTACTGTGGAAAGAAATGGGCCGCTCTGCCGGAGAGCGGATCCGGCATGACGTTCAGCGAACTCAAGACGACTCCGAATGAGCCGTGCCCTGACCCGAAATTCCTGAGCTGGCTTGATCAAACGCCCTACATGAATGAAATCGAGTTGGCGTTTGCTGAGCAAGCCATCAAGGGCGAGCATTTAGGTAAAAACCAAGACACCGATTTGTTGAGCATCTCGCTGAGCGTCAACGACTACATCGGCCATGCCTTTGGGCCATACAGCCCGCAGGTTGGCGATGTCACCTTGCGAACGGACCGCGACTTGGCGACGTTCTTCGCCCAGTTGGACAAACTTGTGGGCCTCAAGAACGTTTGGATCGCCCTCTCGGCAGACCACGGCGTGTCGCCGAACCCGACATTCATTCAGGAGCATAAATTGGGCGTGGGTGTGGCGCAGACGGCGCTTCTACGCAAAGCGGTGGAAGCAGCGATGACGGGTGAATTTGGGAAGGGAGACTGGATCGCGGCAATTGACGGGCCCTATATCTACTTCGATTCCGAGGCTCTGAACAAACAACACGTTCAGGTGGCGCGGGCGGAGGAAGTGGCCGCCGTGGCGGCGGCTTCTGTACCGGGAGTCTCGGCCGCCTTCACTCGCGCGCAAATCCTTTCGGGAAACTTGCCCTCCTCACCCCTGGGTCGCAAGGTGTCAAATAGCTTCAACGAACAGCGCGGAGGAGACGTTTTCGTCGCGCTCGACCCTTACGCCTTGCCTGTCGCAGGCCCGACCAGCACTACCCATGGCGGCCCCTGGAATTACGACGCGCAGGTGCCGCTGCTTTTGTGGGGAACCGCTTTCAAGCCGGGGGTTTACTTCAACCACTGCCAGCCTATCGACCTTGCCGCGACCCTGGCGGCCGCGCTGGGATTGACACAGCCCTCGGGAACGCAAGGGAACCCGTTGGTTGAGGCGATACAGTAGCGGTTCTTCAGTAGGGGCGGCCCTTGTGGCCGCCCTGGCGCACGCTGATCATTACCCCCCCCACGCCGAACAGGAGGGCAACCACAAGGGTTGCCCCTACGCCTCATATAATCTCGAAGTAGCGCTCCAATTCCCAATCGGTTACGGCGCGTTGAAACTGGCGAGTCTCCCAATCGCGCGTGGCGGCGTAGTGATCGACGAACTCGTCGCCGAAGATCTGCCGCGCGATTTTGCTGGATCGGAAGAGCTGCGTACCCTCCTCGAGACTCCGTGGCAGCGCCGGCGCCTGAGCCTCGTAGGCGTTCCCGGTAGGCACGGGGAGTTCCAGGCTGTTCTCGATCCCGTAAAGGCCTGAAGCCAGGCTTGCGGCCAGCGACAAATAGGGGTTGGCGTCGGCGGCGGGCAGGCGATGCTCGACCCGTGTGCTCTTGGCGCCGGAGGAAATGGCGCGGAGAGCGGTGGTTCGGTTGTCCACTCCCCAGGTGACGTTGGTAGGCGCCCAGGTGCCGGGCACGGTGCGTTTGTAGGAGTTTATGGTGGGGCAGAACATGACCGCCAACTCGCGCATTAAGGCGAGTTGTCCCGCCATGTATTGCTGCATCAGCTTGGAAATGTGCGAGTCCGATTTAGGGTCGTAGAAGAGGTTCTTCTTTCCGGCGCGGTCGGAAAGGCTCTGGTGGATGTGTCCGCTGCAACCCGGCAGGTTGGCATTCCACTTGGCCATAAAAGTGGCGAGCAGCCCGTGCTTGCGCGCCACGATTTTGACCAGAGTTTTGAACATCGCTGCTTTGTCCGCGGCCCGCAAGGCGTCGTCATAGCGAATCGCGGTCTCGTAGACCCCCGGCCCGGTTTCGGTGTGAAAGCCCTCGAGTTCAATGTCCATCGCGCTCGCGGTGTCGATAATGGCGTGGGCGAGGTCCGAGTGCGCGGAAGCGCGCATGAAGCTGTAGCCAAACATTCCCGGCGAAAGTGGAGTCAGCTCGCGGAAGTGCTTCTGTTGCGCGGAGAGCGGGTCCTCCTGAAAGAAGAAGTACTCATACTCAATCGAGGCCTTCGTGGCGTAGCCGACTTTTTCGGCCCTTTCTGCGATGGCACGCAAAACCTGGCGCGGAGAGACGGGCAAGGCCGAGCCGTCTTGGCGGCAGAAATCCACCAGGAAAAACGCCGTGTCCGGCTCCCAAGGCAGCACGCAAAAAGTGGAGAGGTCGATGCGGGCCAGCGTATCGGGGTAACCCGTGTGCCAACCGGTGATTTGAACGTTATCGTAGAGCGCGTCGGAACTGTCCCAGCCGAAGATGACGTCGCAAAAACCAAAGCCCGACTCGGCGGACGAGAAGAATTTCTCGAGTGAAATGTATTTCCCTCGCAGCACACCATCAATGTCGAAGCCTCCGAGCTTCACTTTTGCGATTTTGTGTTTGGCAAGAGACTGCTTGATTTGTCGGAGATTCATGGCGGCAACCTGCCTGCAAAGGGTAAGTCGAATTCTCGTCTGTCATCCTGAGCGAAGCGAAGGATCTGCAGCGTTTCTTCGAGCATCCCGCGCCGAGCCGACAAACTGCAGAGATTCTTCGCTTCGCTCAGAATGACAGGAAACGAAACTGCCCCGAGGGCGGCCAAAAGGGCCGCCCCTACTAAGCGCCTGCGCTACGTCCGCGTGCGAATGTGAAAGCTCTTTGGGCGTGTCAGGTATAGGAAACCGAGGTGTGACAGGGTGCAGCCGTGCCCGCTATCCTTGATGCCCACCCAGGAAAGTTCAGGGTCGAGATAATCGCAACGATTGACGTAGACCGTGCCCGCCGCCGTCTGGTGCGCCAACTGCTCAGCCTGTTTCATGTCTTCGGTCCAGATGGAGGCGGTGAGGCCGTAGGGGCTGTCGTTCATCAGCCGGACGCCTTCTTCGTCGCTGTCCACGGGCATTATTCCAATTATCGGCCCGAAGCTTTCTTCCATCATAACACTCATCGTGTGGTCGACATTCACGAGCACGGTCGGCTGAAAGTAGTAGCCAGGCCCCGGAAGGCGGCGTCCTCCGGTCAGAACTTTGGCGCCTCGCGCGACCGCCTGGCCGACCTGGAATTCCATGAACTCAACCGTCTTGCGCTGGGCAAGCGGTCCTACGGTTGTGCTCTCGTCTTCCGGGTTGCCCACTTTGTATTTCTCGACCTCGGCAACATACGCGTCGACGAATTTGGAGAAGATCGCGCGCATCACGTAGATGCGCTCCACGGCGCAGCAACTCTGTCCGGCGTTATAGAAGGCGCCGTCCACCGTGTTTTCCACGGCAAAGATGAAGTTGGCGTCCTCGCGCACGAAGGCCGGGTCCTTGCCGCCCAACTCGAGACCCATGTCGAGCAACTGGCTTGAGGCTTCCTGGTAAACCTGGCGCCCGCCCTCAACCGAGCCGGTGAAAGAAATGAAATCGACAGCGCGCTTCTCGATCAGCTTGCGGATGGTGGCGTGAGTGACGTGAACCGAGGCCACGAGGTCCTGCGGAAGGCTCGTCTTGCGGAAGGCATCGACAAAAGCGTCGCCGCAGAGCGGCGTCAGCCGCGCGTGCTTGACCAGAACGGCGTTGCCAGCCAACAGCGCAGGCACGATCACATTGACGGCAATCAGCAGCGGGTAGTTCCAGGCCGGAATGTCGAGCACGATGCCGAGCGGTTCGTGCCGGATGAACCTGCGGAAACCCTCTTTGGGAGGGACCATGTCGTCCTGAAGTGAACCGGGCGCCAGCCGCATCATGGTCTCGGCGCGGTCGAGCATCGTATCCACTTCCCGGCGCGCCTGGCTAAGAGGCTTGCCCATCTGCCGCGTGATGTCCAGCGCCACGGCGTCCTTCATGGACCGAAAAGCCGAGATGAACTGACGGCAAATTTCTACCCGCTGCTCGATGGGGACATCGCGCCACAGCGCCTGCGCCGCGCGCATCCGCAAAAGGATCGATTCCAACTCGGCTTCGGAAGTGGGTGCGACGGTGCGGAAGACTTCTTCGGTGGCAGGGTTGACCAGGCTCCAGCTTGGCGTCTCACTCATGCTCTCTCCTCAAGGCCATTTCAGCGCACCGTGCAGAATGCGCACAACGTTAACGGTTTCACCGCGGACCTGGTAAACCACAATATAAGGCAGGGGTGAAAGCACAAGTTCACGCGTCCCCTCTTTCCTTCCTACGCGGCCGCGGTAAGGGAACGTCAACAACGCACTCGGCGAATCGTAAATTCGCCGCACCAGCTCAGCAGCGCGTTCTGGTGTGTTCCCGAACAAATAGTTGGCAATATTTTCCAGGTCTGCGGCAGCTTCTCTTGTCCAGCGAAGCTCCGCTTTCATGGGCGGGGCTGCTTCGCGGTCAGCAGTTTCTCAAGGTTCGCTCCCACTTGCTCGTGGGTCAAAACCTCGCCGCGATCGACTTGTGCTAAGCCTTCTTCCACTTCCCTAATGAACCACTCGTCGTAATCGACGAAGCGCCCGATGGCTTCACGTGCCAGCGCTTCGGCGTCACATCCGCGCTCAGCAGCCAAGCGGACCAACTTCTCCTGCACGGTAGGGTCAAGAGATACATCCATGCTTGAAGTCTAGGTGGAGCCTGACTTGTTGTCAACCCCCGGTACGACTTCGGCGAAGGTTGCGTCCAGCCTGGCGAGGAATAAGGTGATCACCAGCTCTCCTCGTATAACCTCAGCAAATCGTCCTGCGTGCAGGGCCGGATATTGGTTTTGTGGCAGGAATCTTCGAAGGCCTTTGCCGACAGAGTGCCGAGGCTCTCTTGTGGGACTCCGTGATTGCGCAGCCCGCGGGTTATGCCGAGGCGTTCGATCATGGCCTCGACTTCCTCGACGGAGCGTGCCGCCGCTTCCCTCTCCGACATCTGTTGCACCGGCACGCCAAAAAGACCTGCCAGGCGCGCGTAGTGATTTGCCGCCGGCTCGAGATTGAAGCGCATCACTGCAGGCAGGCACAAGGCGTTGGCCAGGCCGTGATGCAACCCAAACTCGGTGGATAGCGGGTGTGCCAGCGAGTGGGTTGCGCCAAGGTCTTTTTGGAAGGCGATGGCCCCCATGGTGGCCGCCACCTGCATATTCCCGCGCGCCTCGATATCCTTCCCATTGCGTGTGGCGCGCTCGAGGTAGCGAATGACCAGTTCCAGACCATGGATGGCGATGCCATCACAAATCGGGTGAAATGCGGGGCAGGTCAGGGATTCCAGGCAGTGCGTGAAGGCGTCCATTCCGGTGGCCGCGGTCAAGAACGGCGGAAGCCCCACGGTCAACTCCGGATCGAGAATAGCGCGCTTGGGCATCAGCCAGGGACTGAAGATGATGATCTTGCGCCCCAACTCATGAGACGTGATCACCGAGGCGCGCCCCACCTCACTGCCGGTTCCCGACGTGGTGGGGATCGCGATGATGGGGTCGTAGGGTCCGGTCATCCGCTCCATGCCGCCGGCCTGCCATTCGAGTTCAGCCAGCGCGCCGGAATACCGGGCCATCACCACGACCGCCTTGGAAACGTCCAGTGCGCTCCCGCCGCCCAGGCCGATCGCCGCGTCGCAACCCGCCGTCCGGTAGAGCGCTGCCGAATTGACCACGTCTTCCTCGATCGGGTTGCCGTGGACCTCGGTGAAAACGGCGTGGGGGACTTGGGCATCCTCGAGCACGGAAACGACAGCCTTCAACACCGGCGAGGCGCGAAGCCCGGGGTCGGTAACGACAAGCGGTTTGCGAGCGCCGATCTCCTTGAGACATGAGGGAAGTTGCTTGACGGCCCCACGACCGAAGTGAATTCGTGTAGGAAAGGAAAAGGTGCTGATCTGATCGAACATGTTAGGTCAAACCCCCTCCGCCATGACGGCCTGTCTCGTAGGGGCGGCCTTGGAGTCCGCCCAGGGTAACCACAAGGGTTGCCCCTACGACCTCGCTACCCCGCCCGGGCTAAAACAATCTTGTTGATCCAGTTGCGGAATTCAACTTGGCGGACTTGGTCTGACAGCACGTCGTCGTCGATGTCGAGTGCCCAGCGCAGGTCCTTCCGGCTGGGATTCTGGTGGAGCATTTCGAGCTTCTCGACGTACTGCCGGAGCGCCTCCTGGTCCTGGAAGAAGCCTTCGGCCAACAGCTTGGGCGCCCGCGCCGTGATCAACCGCGCCATTTCGTGCAGATCGTACTCCGGGTGATACGCCAGGCCCCAGAAAATCCCCTTCCCCTGTTTCACTTCCATCGCCTGGACGTGGGTGAAGTCGTTGGATGCCAGCAACGCCCCTCCGCCAGGAAGCTGGGTGATCTCGTCAAGATGGCTGGTGAAGCCATTGAAAACAGGCGGTTTCCCTTCGAACATCGGATGGCCAAGCCCCTCGGCGGTAAGGTGAATCTTGCGCGCCAAGCCCATCTCGCGTCCGCGCGGGTTCGCCGAAACCACTCCGCCCGCCCCCACCGCTGCCATCTGGATTCCCCAACAAGTGCCGAAGCCCGGAGTGCCAACTTCGTAGCTCTTCCGGGCGAACTCGATCTGGCGCATCACGCGTTGATCGTCGTGGTGATAGATCGTGAGGTTGCAGCCGGGCCAGAGTATGCCGGCGTAATGCTCCGGTCCGAGTCCTTCAGGGGGAGCAGGATCGTCGCTGGCAAGCCAGATGTTATGCTTCGCCTCAGGCAGATGCTTCTTCAGCATTTCGACATAGAGCCGCGAAGCATACTTCATTCCGACCATGTCGAATTGGTCGCGGCTGGGTTTCGGATAACCGTCGATGATGAGGAAACGAAGTGTTGGTTGCATAGGTTTAGTGTTAGTTGAGAGTCGAGAGTCGAAAGCCTAGAGCCGACAAGCTCGATGAGCCGCACTCCTTAGAACAGCTTGTCATTCTGAGCGGAGCGAAGAATCTCAGCAGATCCCGATATCACCTAATGCAGCGATTCTTCGCTTCGCTCAGAATGATAGTGCGTAACGCTGGACTTTAGACTCTCGACTCTCGACTTTTAACTCTTGACCGTCGACTCTCGACTCTTGACCGCCAACGCGTCAATGATTGCGGGAAGTTGGCTGAACTCCCGGCAGACGGCGTCGGCGCGGGTGTTGGCGCTGTCGCGGTCCACCACCCCGGTGAAAAGGATGGCGCGGCAGCCGGCGTCTTTCGCGCCCGCAATATCATTATGCTCGCGATCGCCGACATGGACGATTTCCTCGAGGCGGCAGCCGATAAGTTCCGCGGCGCGGCCAAACATTCCCGGCGCCGGCTTCGAGCAGCCGACCTCGTCGGAGAACGCGAAGGCCGAGAAACAATCCCCAATTCCGTAGCCCGCCAGCAAAGCTCGCAACGCGCGGCCTGGGGTGAAGATCGCGTCGGAAACTACGGCCAGCTTAAATCGACGGCGGAGCGTTTCCAGGGCTTCGGCGACTCCCGGCACAAGGTCGGGGCGGACGCGCAACTCCATCTCTTCGTGGAGACGCACAAGCTCGTCAAATTCGTCCTGCCGCAGTTCCCGCTTCAGGCCCGCAAGCAGAACCCGCAGGCGAACCTCGACCGGCCAAGTCACATATTGATGGCGCCAGACGTGCCGGAACGCCGAATCCGCGGTCTCGTAGGCGCAATCGACCAGCGCCCGATCAAGAGGGGCATGCCGCGAGAGAAAGCGATGAACCAACTCCCGGCGCTCGACGGGCTTCGTGGGCAGGCCCTGCTGAAGGCGCTTGGGTTCGTCGGAGTCATCGACGAAGACGGTATCCCAAAGGTCAAACGAAACAACACGGATCGGCGGCATTGCAGCTACTCGCATGAGTTGAGTTGGAATGAATGTGAAATTCTAGCACATAACGAGTCTAAAAGGTGGTGAGGGCCGTTCTTCCCGCAGGTTTCGCACTTAGATCGGCCCGCCGCGTTCATGAAAAACTAACCCGCTAGTAACCTGCATGTCACATTCGCACGCTTAAATAGGATTCTGACCCGGTTGGTCAGCCTATTACTCTGAAACATATCGCATAGCATGTGCGGCGCGCAGGGAGCAAGGTGCTCTCCACCTGATCTGTCGGCTGTGACGCGGGGAGAGTCTACCTATTCGTTGGGAATGCAACCTTCGGAACACCTTGACAAGAACGGACTTTATGTCTAATGTAGTGGTTTCACCCCTACAATTGCTTTCGGAGACGAACCCTTCGATTCGGGGCAGCAGTCTTCAGTTCAAGAAAAGGAGATCCCCATGCGGCAAAGAATTGCATGGTTTGTACTTGCAATTGCATTAAGTTGTGGTATGGCCTTGGCGCAATCGACTTTCGGCACGCTCGAAGGCACGGTAACGGACACGAGCGGCGCTGTGGTGCCCAATGCCACGGTGACAATAACCAACACCGATGAAAACACGTCGCGAACCGTAACGACGGACGCCAGCGGCAATTACACTGCCGTCGACCTCAAAGCCGGACACTACTCGGTGGAAGTCGGCGTCGCCGGGTTCAAGACCACCCGAGTTGACGGCATCGAACTGAGCGCGCGCCAGACATTACGCGTGGATGCCTCGCTCAGCGTGGGCGAGATCAGCCAGAAAGTGGAGGTAACGGGTGAGAGCGTGGGCGTGATCACAACTGAAACCGAGACCGTTTCTTCCGCCTACAACACCCTCGAAATCACCGACCTGCCGGTCAACTACCGTGCCTCCGGGAACGGCAACAGCCCGTATTACCTTATGGAAATCCTCCCTGGCATGCAGGCCGACCAGGGCGGCAACTTGTCCATTCAGGGTGGCTTGCAGTCGCAATCGCAGTTTAGCGTGGACGGTATTTCCATCACCAACGTGACCGGCAACGCGCCCCTTCACAACGCATTTCCCTCCGCGGAATCGATCTCCGAAATCAAGGTACAAGGCATCGGCAGCCCGGCGGAGTTTGAGCAGCCCGGCGACGTCACCACCACCACCAAGGCCGGCACGAACACCGTGCACGGCTCGGGGTTCTGGTACACGCAGAATTCCGCGCTCAACGCTCTTCCCTATGGAGCGGTCACCAAGCCCCGGCAGATCGCCAACGACTTCGGCGGAAGTTTAGGCGGGCCGGTCGTCATCCCCCGTCTTTACAATGGGCAGAACAGGTCGTTCTTTTACGGTGACTACGAGGGCTTCCGTCTACCGCGCACCGCCACTATCGAGAACACCGTTCCCACGTCGGCCATGAAAGGCGGCGATTTGGGGTACCTGTGCACCCAGTCGGGCGGCAATTTCAACGCGGCCGGCATCTGCAGCAACACGGCGAATCAACTCTACAGTCCCTTTACCGGCCAACCGTATGCGAACGACGTGATTACCAATATCAATCCAGGGGCGTCGGCGTTCCTGCAGTTTTACCCCAGCCCCAACGTCGGGAGCGCATTCACCGCCAACAATTATCGCCTTAACGTCCCGGCGAATTTGGACTCGAACGGATTTGACGTGCGGGGAGATCAGTATTTCGGCCAGAAACTCTTCGTCACAGGGCGATTCACTTTCAAGAACATTCCCCAGCTATCTCCCGAGGAACTCACTATCCCTTCCAGCACTAGCTACGAGCACGTACGCATGCTCGTCGCGTCGGGGACGTACACGTTCCGGCCTACGCTGCTGAACGAGTTCCGCTTCGGGTTGACCAATGACCAGACGGGGACTCAGAATCCCTACAATGGCAAACCGTTTACCCAGTCGCTCGGTTTCCAAGGCATCAGTGACTTGTGGTACAACGGGCTTCCCGAGATCGATTTTGGCGGCAGCAGCGGGACTACAGGTCTTGGTGTCGACCGCTTGAATTCGGCGGGTCAATCCCGCACGTATGAGTTTACAGACAATCTGAGTTGGGTTAAGGGCCGCCACGCCTTCAAGTTTGGGATGGACGCGGCGAAATTCCGCGCAGTGGACGCGTTGGGATTCTTCGGCGCTGACAACTACGGCACTTACGGATTCTCCGGCATGTTCACCGGCAGCGATTTTGCCGACTTCCTGATCGGCGCACCCGCCCAATCGGACTTGGATAATGTCCAATTGGACAACGACGGCCGGAACTACATCCTGGCCTTCTTTGCGCAGGATAGCTGGAAGGTCTCCAAGCGCCTGACCGTGGAACTGGGTCTGCGTTTTGACTATCACCCGGGTTACACCGATGCCAGCGGCCAGATTGGAAACTTCATTCAAACTCCTCGCTCCGGCGGAGCCGCCTACCCCGATGGATCGTCCAAGCTTCTGGCGACCGCGTTCCTCCAGTCGTTTGACGCTTGCCCGAATGCGGCCCTGCCGGGTTTGGCCAACGACCCCATGTCGGCCAACGGCGCTCCCTGCACCCCGGTGGAGACGGCCTCTCAGGCGCATATCCCGGAGGGGTTGCGAGCCACCTCCAAGCGTGCTTTGCCGCGCTTTGGCTTTGCTTACAAGCTCACCAGTGACGACCGCACCGTATTGCGTGGCGGCATTGGCGCTTACCAGGCCTCGACCATGGGATCCGTCTACTACTCACTCACCGGAACCCTCCAGGCCTATACAAATCAATACTACAATACCGAAACTGCGGGCGTGGGCCCCGCCTTTGTTTGGCCGGAAACCTCTTCCCTCAGCACCCAGGGTGGTGTAGCCCCCTACGGTTCCGCCTACTTCGGCACGGCCAATTCCATCGCCTGGAAAGAACCCTACTCAGTCCAGTGGAACCTCTCTCTCGAGCGCGACCTCGGTAAGGGAACAGGGCTGCGTCTTACTTACGTCGGCATGAACACTACGAACCTCGTTTGGGCGCCCAACGATAACCAATCGCTGCCCTCAACCATTCCGTATTCCGAACAACCCCTCAGCAGCCGCCCCTACCCTAATTGGGGTGTTGTGAACACGCGCGCCAACGGCGCCACCGCCACTTTTGAGGAGGCTCAAGTGGAAGTGACGCACCGGGTCGCCTCGGGCCTGACCCTTGATAGTACCTACAGTTGGTCCCACAGCCTGGCAGACAACCTGGGCGCCGGGAACGCAGGCAGCTTGTGCGGTGAGACGGCTTGCAACCGTTCGGAGAACTTTTACGATCGGCGCAGCGAAAAAGGCAACCCCTTTGCTCCTTACCGGCATAACTGGGTCACCACTGCGGTCTACCAACTCCCCGTGGGAAAAGGTAAACGCTTCGCGAATTCCGACAACAAGATCCTTAATGGCGTGATCGGCGGATGGCAAACCAACAACGTTCTCACATTGCACACGGGCCCGTTCTTGACGCCTTACTTCAGTGGCGGGGACCCGTCCGGATCGGGCTCCGGGATTATCGGCCGCGCCCAGCGTCCGGACCGAGTCGGCAGCTTCATTCCGTCCTCGGCTAACGCCGGCGAATGGATCAGCGGCTCGGGATTCGCGTGCCCGGGCGGAAGTTGCAGCATCGGTGAGGGTGGGTCAACCCCGCCTCCCATCGGCCGCTTCGGAACCTCCGGCGTCGGAATCCTGAACGGTCCGGGCACCATTGACTGGGACACTGGAATCTCCAAGGTCTTCACTCTCACCGAGCGAGTCAAGATGAGGTTCGAGATTTCCTTCGTCAACGTGATGAACCATCTCAACCTGGGTAATCCCGACTTGAACATCACGCACGTAAATAATCCCTCATCAGGGTTATGCGGTTTCGGCTGCATATCCTCAGCCCAGGGATTGTTCCAGTTCGCCGGCGCGCGCCAAGGCCAGGCCAGCCTGCGGATCGACTTCTAATCTGTTCACGCTTCGTAGGGGCGGCTCGCGAGCCGCCCCTACACCTCCGAATTTCAGACCCGCCATCGAGCACCTAGCTCTTCCCGCTACAACCGGTACCGCCTGAACTGCGGCCAGGACTGGATGGAGTTTGACATACGAAAACCCAGTTGTTATGATCGCGTTGGGCAGGGAACCCATTCGAAAAAATAAGTCTTGTAACCAGAGCAAGATGGCTGGTCTGGGTTGAATTGACGGGCTGCATTCAGGAAGGGAAAACAGATGGACCTCACCTTGATTCGTTCCCGTTTGTTACGCGTTTCAGTTCTAGTCCTCGCAATGAGCGGCATCATCAACTCTGCGGAGCAGCCGGGGATGCGCGCTCCTTTGCAGCCTGTGAACGATCGCAAAGCCGCCCCGGAGCTTGGGCTGGAAGACAGTTCCGGCAAAGTCGCCACTCTGGCGAACTACCGCGGCGAGGTGTTGCTGGTCGATTTCTGGGCCACGTGGTGTACGGGGTGCAAGCATGAGATTCCCTGGTTTGCCGGGTTCGAGAGCGCCTACGGCGCTAAGGGGCTCGCTGTGGTCGGCATCGCGATGGACGACGAGGGCTGGAAGGTTGTAAAGCCCTTCCTTGCGGAAACGAAGGTGCCGTACCGGATCGTTTTGGGAAACGATGCGACCTCGAAGCGGTTCGGAATCGAGAACTTGCCGGACACTTTCCTCATTGACCGGCACGGCCGGGTGGCGGCGGCGTATAAAGCGGCTTTGGTCGACCGAACCGACATCGAGGCCAATATCAAGGCTCTCCTCTCCGAACCCTGACCCATGTGGATTTGCAACAACCACCCCTACCCCTCCTTTCCAACGAGGGGGGCCGAGCTTGGAGCCCACCGCTTAGAAGGTGCGAAAGGATCAACCGCCTGTCATCCTGAGCGAAGCGAAGGGGCGAACTCAACGGCAACGCCCTGGAGACTTCCATGGAGGTCGAGTTTTCGGTGGATGTCCTGCCTGGGAAACGCATCTCGACACCCAGGGTCGAGTCGGCAACACACATCATGGCGGTGGGCCTCGCCGGGTCCATCGACGATGCGTTCCGGACCGCCACCGCCGGCATCGCGCAGTGGTTGACGGACGACTACAAGTTGACTCCGACCGAGGTGGCGCAGGTGCTGGGCACCTCGGCAGAATACAAGGTCAGTGAGGCTGCGGACCGCAACGCGGGAGTGGTGCTCAAAATCAACAAAGAACGCTTGCAGGGTCTGCCGCCGGCGGCGAAATGAATCGGGCCTGCGATGTGCCGTAATCTACTGCTTTACGGCGCCCGCATGTCCCGCCGTGTCCACCAGATAAAGCACGGCATCCTGGCTGAACGGCGGCGTGAACGATTGCGAGGCTGAACCGGCTGGAAGGGATTCTCCGGCAACCGTAGCCCCTGTCGAAGGATTGAACCACTCGACGGCCAGCGCCCTCGAGTGCGGCATCGCAGAGAGATCAACCGTGAATGAGCCGCCGGAAGGCGAGTAGACCAGGTACTCCGCGCCGGAAGCAGGAGTTTGGGCGAGACAATATCCTGTCGAAGAAAGAGAACCGCGCGGAGTGACGTTGGCGAGACTCAGACGGCGGGAGTATTTCAGGATGTACCCGAGATTATCCCTGAGGTTGTCCCAACGCGGGTCCGGTTCGCGGCAGATGTCGTTGACAGGAGAGAGGCACACGTTTCGCTTCTCACGCGGGTAATAAACCAGGTAAGGGTCCATGAACAGGACCTGGTTGCCGGTCATGAAGTTTTCCCAGGCATAGTTGTGACCCTGCTGAGGCGGGTCCTTCCAGATTTCCCAGTAGCTGTGGTCGCTGTCATTAACGTTGACCTTGCAGGCCGGCTTCCCAGTGCCGCAGGACTTGACCGGCGAGATTTTCGCGCCAGGAGCGACCCAGTCTGCGTCCGAATTGTAGAGTATGTTATCCGAGGGCCCCGCGAGCGCTGCGTAGCCGATCGGATGCTGGTGCGGCTTTCGCGATTCGTAAGCCCGAACGTGAGCGATCTGGTGGTTGTTCCACCAGGTGGAATCAGTGGGCGCCTCTTCGGAGACGATCCAAAGGACGTTCGGCAGATCGTTCAAGGTGTCGACGGTCTTTTCCACGTAAGCGTCCTGAAAAGCGGTAATCGCGTTGGGGGCCGTCATCGTTACTGAGCCCGTGCCTTTCCTTCCGCTTGTGTAACCGTCGTCAACGCCATTGATATTGTTGGCCCCAGTGAAGGGGTAACCGTCGGTCGAGCAGCGATAGACGTTGAGGAATTCGCCGGTGAAAAAATAGACGCCCACATAAATGCCGGAATTGTTCAGCGTCTGCGCCCGCGCCCGCAAGCGGTCGAAGAAACTCTGGTCAATCTTCCTGAGATCGAATTTCAGACCACCGTCCGTCGCCGTCCCGGGGCCGGTCCTCAACCAGGGAAACGGCGTCGCGGTTAAATCCGGCGCGGAACCCTCAAACAGGGGAAGGCCACAGAACTTCGGCGTTTCTATGGTCCAGAGCAAAGTGAAATTGTGGCCGTGTGCGGTGAGGAATTTGACGAATGCGTCGAAATCCAGTTTTTCCACCGAGCCGCTCGCGCCCCAGTCCTGAAGCGTGTTCCAGGTCTGCGAGCCGTTCAAAATAAGAACTGTGCCGTTCGCATCTTTGAAATAGTTGGGATTGCTCGAGGCTGTGAGCGGCCCCGCGGCCTGGGCGAACAAAGCCGTCGGCCCGGCGAGAAAAGCGCTGAGGAACAACAAAGCAATCCGGGTTGTCAAGGCGCTTGCTATTGCGCCACGATGTCGAGAGGGCCTATCACCTTTCAGGAAGTGTGGACTGATTTGCATACAGAAAACCTCCGTGTCTCTGCGTCTCTGCGGTGAGAGGTCCGCTTCCCCTCAGGGCGACGATAGAAAGCGCAAGATCTCGTGCATGACGCGCTCACCCTGATTCGTATCGAAGAGGTATTGTCTTCCTTTCTTCATTGCTAGTTATTGCATTACCGCTGCCAGCCCCTCACTGAAACTATTGACCCATCTTGCTTGAGTCTGAACCACTTCATGGCCGTCCATATCCAGAAACAACCAGCGGTCGTGGGTGAGCGCTCGCGCCAATCCTTCAGAGTAAGACGAGATGTTATCGTATTGCGGCCGCACAATCCACCGGCCGGTTCTGTCGATAACACCACTGAGAGGGACAGAGAGGAACATCCCGCGTTGCGACACAATGGCACGGCCGTCGACGAAGTCCGCCGCCAAATTGTTACCGGCAATGAAGAATTGTGGTTTGATCACCGCCGTTCCGCTGGCGTCGATATAACCGTAAGCAGTGCTGATGCCAGGGGGTTCAGGGCCAGGGGCCACTGCGGCCAGGCCTTCGCTAAAGACGCGTGCATCCACGAATTCCTGAGGAAACGCCCGCTGCCCGTCCTTGGTGAGATAGAACAGTCGTCTCTTGTCCGTTGGATATATGCCGTTAAACGCCAGAAAAAGGCCCTGTACAAAACCGAGGCAATGACTGGCCGGATCCACAAGTTTGCCCGCCTTATCAATCAAGCCCGTTCCCGTCATCGTGGTCACGGTGGCATAACCGCCCTCCTCAAACGGCTGCGCCGCGAAGTACGTTGGCTCAATCACGACCCTTCCGGTGTGGTCCATGTAGCCGCATTTGTCGCCCTTGCGGGCCACCGCCAGGCCTTCGCTGAAAACCAAGGGCTCGGCCAGCATTTTGGTCATGTCCAAGTCCGGATTGTCAGAGCTGACGTCCTTCGATTGCGACGGCCAATCGAACTGCATGGGAATCATCACTTTTCCTGTCTTGTCGATATAACCGTATTTGGTTCCGACGCGCACGCAGGCCAGTCCTTCCGAGAAAACGCCCGCGTTGTCGTACTTGGGCTCGATCGCGAAATTGCCCTTTTTATCTATGAATCCCCATTTCTTGCCGAATCTGACAGAGCACAGCCCCTCGCTGAAATTTCGAAAGGCTTTGTGATACAGGGTCCGTCCCCCATACTGATCCCTGGCCATATCGTCGAACTGGACCGGGATAACAAGAGCACCGGTTTTATCAATGAAGCCCCATTTCCTAGGGGACAGCCGACCGAAAAATAGACGGTAGCCCCTGATTAGGACCGCAGCCAGAAGTGTGAGCGCTATAAGGCCTATGAACCGTTTGAGTGACATTGGTATTTGTGTTCGAACCAGGCCCTGATTCCCTTCCTCGCTGAAATCGGGCGGGGGTGCCGCTTTAGCCGGCAACCGCGTTCAGTACTACCGGAGATGGCTGCTCTTTGCCGAAGTCGCCTTCCCAGCGTGAGATCACTACGCAGGCCAGGCAATTGCCTAACACGTTGACCGAGGTACGCCCCATATCCATCAACTGGTCGATGCCGAGCAGAATGAAGATGGGTTCCGTGGGCAAGCCGAACGAACCCGCAGTTCCGAGAAGAATGACGATCGCGGCCCTCGACACCCCGGCCACACCCTTGCTTGTCAGCATGAGTGTGAGCATCAGGAGCAGTTGATGGCCAAGGCTGAGGTGCACGCCGGCGGCTTGCGCGACGAAGATGGCGGCCAGCGAAAGATAGAGCGTGCTGCCGGTCAGGTTAAAACTGTAGCCCGTCGGCATGACGAAGGCCACGACGGAGCGCGGCACGCCGATCGCTTCCATGGCTTCCATAGCGCGAGGCAAGGCGGCCTCGGAACTCGCAGTTCCAAAGGCAATCGACACAGGCTCCGCCACTGCCGAGATGAACCTCTTCAGTGGCACCCGCACCAGGAGGGCCACCGGTAACAACACTCCCGCGATGAATACGAACAACGCAACGTAGAGGGTCAGCAGCAACTTGGCGAGGTTGAACAGGATACCCAGGCCGGTGCTGGCTACCGTATAGGCGATCGCCGCGCCCACGCCCAGCGGCGCCGTGTACATCACGAGATTAGTGAACTTGAACATCGTCTCCGTAAGGCTTTCGGCGAGGTTGACGAGCGGGCGGCGGCGCTCCTCGCGCACCATCGCCAGGGCGACGCCGAACAAAATGCTGAATACGACGACTTGCAGGATTTGGCCTTCCGCTACGGATTTCGCCAGGTTCTCAGGGAAGATGTGCAGGATGGTTTCCGAGGCGGACATTCGCTGTACCTGGAGCGTTTCGCCGCTGACCTGCGGCAAGTGAACTCCAACGCCCGCTCTGCTCAGGTTGATGGCGGCGAGCCCGATGAACAACGCCGGTGTGGTGACGGCCTCGAAGAAGAGGATCGACTTAAGCCCCATGCGCCCCACCTTCTTCAGGTTGGAGTGCCCGGCGATTCCGCTGACCAGCGTGCCGAACAGCAACGGGGCGATGATGCAGCGGATGAGTCGCAGAAAAATCATGCTGAGAAGCCGCAGGTTCAGGGCCGCGTGGGGCCAATCGTGACCCAGGACCGCCCCCACGATCATCGCCGCCAGAATCCATGTGGTCAGCGTACGCTTCAACAGCGCGTAGAGAACGAGCGCTGCGATGGTGCCCCAGCGAAGAGAGAGGAGCAAGGCGGAGGGTAGCGATGTCAGGTATTGGCTCACGACGCCCAGAACCGCAGTCAACGTGAAGCCAGCGAAGGCAAGGAGGAGGACTTTGTTTTTCATTTGCCGGAGCTGTCGTTTCCAAGGCGAAAGCGGCGGTTCGAGAAACGAGTTCTTGGCCTAATTCCGCCCAGCTTTGACCATGCGAACCAGGTTCAAGACTCCAAAAGCCATCACGCAAAACCACATATCAACCAAAATCGGCACGCCCGGAAAACCGGCTACTTTCAGCACTGCCGCGGCCGGAAGAAAGGGGGACGAAACAAAGTAGAGCAGATTTCCCATCAAACACGCGAGCAGCATCCGCGCCTGGGCCTTGCTTCTCAAGGTTTCATCGTCGGCGAGTATGTCTCGTGCCTCGGCGTCTGCGTCAGGGCCGGCTACTTTGGTCATGAACAGCGCCGCGCGGAAGCTGCGCCATTCCGCGCGAAGGTCCGAATCCAGCCGCTCCAGACGCTGCGCGACTTCGAGAAACCTTCCCGAACTGAACAATAGGAGTAGGACAAGCACAAACAAAAATACATCGGTAAAGTGCAGCAACCCGTTCATCAAAACACCTCTCAGGGGTTGGAATTATACTGCCTGGGACGGGCGCGCACAATCGACGGCTGTGGGGTAGTTTCCTGGTTTCGGCGTAGCGCTGGCCTTTAGGCCAGCATTTGCCGACCTAAAGGTCGGCGCTACTAGTCAAATTAGGCCACTGTCCAGCGGGGTCGGACTCGCATCGTAGTGGGGAGCGCGCCGGGAAACAGGCGCCGGCGCTACACCTGTACGGCGACGGTTGTCTCCGCGCGGGTGACGGGACGGTAGAGCGTGTCTCGTTCGAAAGGCTCCTGGCCGGCTTCCCGAATCAGGCGGATGATCTCGTGGCGGGTCATGGCTTGGGGTGTCCGTGCGCCGGCATCGTGATAGATCTTCTCTTCCACCACGGTTCCATCCAAATCATCGGCCCCGAAGCGCAGCGCCACCTGCGCCACGCGTGGTGTCATCATGATCCAATAGGCCTTGATATGCGGGAAGTTGTCGAGCAGCAGGCGCGCCACAGCCACGTTTTTCAGATCCATGAAGCCGGAAGTCTCGGTATGGGGAACGAGCTTCCCAAGTTCGGTGTTGGCAGGGTGAAAGGCCAGCGGGATGAAAGTTTGAAACCCGTGGGTCTCGTCCTGGAGCTTGCGCAATTGCAGCAGGTGGTCAACCCGATCCTGCGAAGATTCGATGTGGCCGTAGAGCATGGTGGCGTTCGTAGGCATGCCGAGTTCATGCGCGATGCGGTGCACTTTGAGCCAGGTGTGGGCGCCGATCTTATGGTCGCAGATGACCCGGCGCACGGCCGGCGCAAAAATCTCCGCGCCTCCGCCGGGCAGCGAGCTGACTCCCGCCTCCTTGAGCTTCACCAGAACTTCGCGAACGGACATTTGCGTGATGTGCGAGAAGTAGCCGATCTCGACAGCCGTGAAGGCCTTCAAGTGAACGCTGGGAAACCTCTCCTTCAGGCCACGGATCAGGTCCAGATAAAACTGGAACGTCAAATCGGGATGCAGGCCGCCCACGATGTGAAATTCCGTTACAGCCTCCGACCAGCCTTCGCCGGCAATGCGAAAGGCCTCTTCCAGGGCCATCGCGTAAGCGGCAGGCGCGTCGGGCTTGCGGCCGAAGGCGCAAAGCTTGCAACTGGCGACGCACACGTTGGTCGGATTAAGGTGCCGGTTGACATTGAAATAAGTGCGCTTCCCGTGCAGCCGCTCGCGGACATGGTTCGCGAGGTAGCCGAGGGCGAGGAGGTCGCCGGAATCGTAGAGCGTAACGCCCTCGTCGAAACTGAGGCGCTCCCCTGCCATCACCTTTTCGGCAATGGGATCGAGCTTCGAATCTTCGACGCAGAGTGTGCCCGTGAGCATATGGCTAAATTCCCATTCTATCGGCCGGAAGCCCCGATTGCAACCCGTTGCGCCTGCGGTCCGGGTGTCAGCACATCGCCTGGGCAGTCCTCAAACCCGCATGAATACTGAATAGGACTTGACAAATCCGCTGGGTGTGTGCTTAACAGGCCTGTCCGCGCAGCAAAAAAATCTCTGGCATCCCGCCCTTGATTGAGTTTAGAATTTAGTTTTTGAAGCTCGAGACGCTATGGAGTGGACGAATTACAGTTTCGCGGAACCCCAGGACGAGGCGGCGTTCTTCTACGGCCTTTTCCTGCGCGGGCATCCACTGCAAAAACTCCGGGAAGACATCGACGTGCCGGCGAGCGTGCTTGCCGAGTGGCAGCGCCTCGCAGATCACGACCCCCTTTACCAGGGAACGGCGGCTCGTATTTTAGCCTATCGCAAGCATGTACTTGCCATCTTTGATTCGCTGGTTTTCAAAGAAATAGGGTTCACGCACAGACTCCAATAATTGAGTCATTTGGCCATTGAGTCATTGGGCCATTAAGCCGGGCGCATGTGTGTCTGGAATGACTCAATCGCTCGATGGCTCAATGACTCAATCCGTCAATGGCTCAATGACTCAATGTATCAATATGTCCGTGGCCCAAGTGACAAAGAACAGCACGCTGACGTAGCCGTTTACTGTAAAGAAGGCGGCGTTCACCCGGGACAAGTCGGAAGGCTTGACGAGAGCGTGTTCGTAGGTAAGTAGGCAAGCTACCGCGATCAGACCTGCCATGGCCACCCATCCCAGATTCTCCAACCGGGCCACCGCAACCAGCAGCGCGAGCATCAGCAGGTGAAGGAAGGCAGAGGCGTAAAGTGCCGCCCTGATCCCGTAGCGTTTGGGGACAGAGTGGAGGCCCAGGGCGTGATCGAATTCGACGTCCTGGCAGGCGTAGATGATATCGAACCCAGCGGTCCATAAGGTGACGCCAGCACCCAGGAGTAGAATGCTCAGGCTCACGTCGCCTCGCAAGGCAATCCAGGCGGCGATCGGTGACATTCCTAAACATGCTCCCAGCACGATGTGCGAGAGAACGGTGAAGCGCTTGGTATAGGAATAAACAAGCAGGAGCGCAAGGGCCAGCGGCGAAAGCTTGAATGCCAGCGGGTTCAGTTCACGCGCGGCAAACACCAGCAGCGCGCAAGACAGCAAAGTGAACCCCAGCGCAAAACGCAGGCTGAGTTGCCCCGTAGGCAGAGCACGCATCCTGGTGCGAGGGTTGAGCGCGTCCAATTTAAGGTCGGCGATGCGATTGAAGGTCATGGCGGCACTTCGCGCGCCGACCATGGCCACGATCAGCCAGAGCACCTGCCGCCAAGCCGGCCAACCCCGCACCGCCAGCATGGCGCCCGTCAGCGCAAACGGCAGCGCGAAGATCGAGTGCTCGAACTTGATCATTTCGAGCGTGGTGCGGAGTTTGGCGATCAGGCCCTTGGGGGCTTCGGTTGAAGTGGCGCCAGTGTTGCGCTCGTTCGCCATGCTGCTGTGCATAGCCATACCCCTATCATGGCCAAATCTCGTGCGAATGCGCAAGTGCAGCCACGGGCTTCTCAGCACTACTCACGTTGAGTCTATTCGCGACGCGCGAAGAAAAGCAGATCCTCCGCTTCACTCAGGATGACATGTCATTCTGAGCGGAGCGAAGAATCTGCTTTTGACTGTGGATTTTCCACTGACTACTTTGCATATCCCACAGTCTGCGCCAGGACGATCTTCTGATTGGATCGAAGCTTTGCGGTTTTCGCGAACGTCTCGCGATCAATGCTGCCTCGCACCACTGCCGCTAGCCCTTCGGAAGCACAGAACAGGTACACGTTTTGGGCGATGAACCCGGTGTCAGCGCCCGTGTACAACATCTGGTCCTCGCCGACGGCCTTTCCCGTTTTCCCGAGGTCCGCTACATAAACGAGGTCAAGCGCGGCATCTTTGACAAACGCCTGCTGGCCGGTCGCCCCGCGAACGTCCTGCTGCAAGACTGGCTTCAGAGCATTGGCTTTGGCGTCGTAGACGTAAAGGCCGTCCTGGGTGGCCACGTAGACATCAATTTCCTGCCAATTCATGGCCGAAGGGGCGGTCCGCTTGCCGTCCGGGCGGTTTATTCCGAAGGCCGCCCAAAGCAGGTTGGAAAGCGTCTGCGGCGAGAGTCTTTGGCTGCTGAATTCCCGCGTGGAGTGTCGATCTTTGAGAGCTTGCATCAGCGGCTTCCCGCCGGTGGTCTCAGGCGGAGGAAGAAGTACGGGCTTCTGTTCCTGCGCCAGCGCGAGCGAAGCGCAGGCAACGATGGTTAGTATTCCAAAAAGACGCAATACGTGTTTTCGCATAAGTGTCCTTTCCGTGGTATTGAACAAAACCAGTTAGAAACGGACACGTATTCTACACCTGCACCACGCGTCTCGCATTGGACTTTGCCGGGATCAGGAAATGAGGATCAAAAGTACGAAAAGGGCTACGTTGACGGCGTGGGCAGCGTAGCAGAGTGGGCAGTCGACGCCGAGGGCGCGCCGTAGCGCATAAACCAGATAGAAGCCGAGCATGACCGTGAGCAGGCTTGCGCCCAGCAACCACAGGCCCACCGTCTCAAATGGCCTGAAGATCTGCCCTGAGATGCTCAGGTGCCGGGGCACAAATCCAATCCACACCAACAAGCACAGATAGTAGAGAATGCCAAGCACCGAATTCGGAATCCCGAAGACCCGCGCGTAGGGTGTGCGTACCACCGTGACGCAACTCGAACCCTCTCGCGCGCAGAAGACTTGCGGCACCCAGCGAGCCTTGCGAATTCGCCCATAGTAGGCGAAGGTGAAATAGAGGGAATCGGCAAGCCCGGCGAGCGAGAGCAGTGCAATGATCAGGCGAAGTATCACGTCACGACCTGAAGAATTGATCCATTGGATCATTGAGCCATTGAGTCATTGATCCTATCGGCCGCTAATTCGGAGCCGTCTCCAGATTAGCGACTGCCTACTGCCCACTGCCTACTGCCTACTGTCTTCTCCCAGTCCTTTCCATCGGAATTGATCTGCCTGCTCCAGTCCAAGCAGCGCCAGCACGCGGCAGCAAAACTGCGTGACCAGATCGTCGAGGGTCTTCGGCCGATGGTAAAAAGAAGGGATGATAGGGAAGATCACGGCCCCGGCGGCCTGAGCGCGCAACATGTTCTTTAGATGGATTTGATTGAAGGGGGCGTCGCGCACCGCCAGCACGAGTTTGCGGCTCTCCTTCAGGCAAACGTCTGCAGCGCGTTCGATGAGAGTATCCGAGATTCCATGCGCGATTTGCGCCAGGCAACCTGTGGTGCAGGGGATCACCAGCATGCTGTCCACCGCGTACGATCCGCTGGCGATGCTGGCGCCGATGTCAGAGTCCAGCAAGTACTCCGTCTTCGCTACCGCCTGCGCGGCAAGGGCGCAAGCGATCTCCGCGGATCTCGCCACCTCCAGGTCCAACTCATCCCGCATCACCTTCAACCCGCTGCCGGAGATCACGAGATGTATCTTCCCAACCCGATCGTCGGCTTCCAGCAGTTGCAGCATGCGACGGGCAAAGATCGCGCCGCTGGCGCCGGTCACCCCGAGGATCAGACGCTTGCCGAGGGCAGTTTGCGAGGAGGGCATCAAAGGCATGTTAGTAAGTGCGTTGCGCGAAGTCAAGAAAGTCGGCGCGCACCTGATATACTAACTTCCAGGACCACGAAACGGGGAGGGGACATTGTCACCTGAAGAAATCACCGAAATGCTCCAGCAAGTGCGGAAAGGCAAGCTGAGCGTGGAAGGCGCATTGGAGCGCCTGCGCAACTTGCCCTACGAGAATCTCGGTTACGCCAAGATCGACCATCACCGGTCGCTTCGCCAGGGATTGCCGGAAGTGGTCTTCGCACGCGGCAAAGATCCGGCACACGTCGAGGGAATCGTGCGTCACATGCTGCTGAACAAGCATAATGTGCTCATCACGCGGGGCGATGCGGGGTTGTTTGAGCGGTTGAAGAATCTGGAAAAGACGGCCAAGTTCTTCGCGCTTTCCGGCGCCATCACCTTTCGCCGTGAGCGCAAGATTCGAGGCAAGGGGAAAATCGTGGTGGTCTGCGCGGGCACCTCTGACATTCCGGTGGCGGAAGAAGCGCTGGTTACCGCTGAAATCATGGGGAACCGCGTCGAGTCGCTTTACGACGTGGGCGTGGCGGGCATCCACCGCTTGTTGGGCGAGAGCCAACACTTGCGCGAAGGTCGAATCGTCATCGTTGTGGCAGGCATGGAGGGCGCGCTGCCCAGCGTCGTGGGCGGCATGGTGAGTGCGCCCGTGATTGCTGTGCCCTCGAGCGTGGGATACGGGGCCAGTTTTCGCGGCCTCGCCGCGCTGCTCGGCATGCTCAATAGCTGCTCGCCCAATGTTTGCGTAGTGAATATTGACAATGGCTTTGGCGCCGGGTATCTTGCGAGCGTCATCAATCGCCTGTGAACTTAGGGTGGAATTCCATCACCCCAGGAGCCGTCGCAAAGCATCCGCTTGTTCGGGGTTCTTGCGCAGCAGGATGCGGCGGAGGCGCGCGAATTCATCCCGGTCGATTTTCTGGACGGTGCCACGCCCGCGGTGAGGGCTGAAAGCCAAGATGTGATCGAGGTCGGGATGGCGCGTGAGGGGATTTCTCAGGCGCACGGCCTCCCGAGGCGGGCAGAAATCGAGGAGCGAGCCCATGCCGCTGTCGCGCCCGTCCGAAGCCGCTCGAGCTAACCCCACCACCCACTTGCGGTCCACCTCGTAGCAAAGGAACAGGTCACCGCTCTTCACTCCGTCGCGGATATGGCGCAAGCTCGAGGCGCTGCGGATCCAGCCTTCATCGCCCAGCTCATAAACGCCACGCGTGCGCGAGCGGAAGTACTGATCAAACTCCCAGCCGCGCTTGGTGTTGATTTTGAAGACCCAAACGTTCATGATCAGTAGCTAGTGGTTAGTGGCTCAGTGGCTAGTGGCTAGTGGCTAGTGGCTAGTCAGACCACCGACACACTAGCCGACTCACCGCTAGCCACTGCCCTTCAGATCTCCACCACCCGCACTACCCGAATGGCGGCGATGGAGTGGATTTCCGCCAGCACTTCTTCCGGGACGAGTCCGTCAACCTGGACCAACCCAACCGCCTCTCCTCCCTGTGCGTCGCGGCCCAGAGCGAAATTGGCGATGTTGATTTTGTGGTCGCCCAGGATGGTGCCGATGCGCCCGATCACGCCGGGCACGTCCTGGTTGCGAATGTAGACGTGAATGCCCTCGAGAGGAGCTTCGATGTCGAGCTCGTTGATGCCCAGGATGCGCAGGTGGCCCCGCGGACCGATCATAGCTAGTACGCTAGCCGACCCGGTTTCCGTCCGCAAGGCCAGGCCCAGGGAATGAGAAAACGTGGCGCGGCGGGCGCTGCGGACCTCCAGCACTTCAATGCCCCGCGCTTGCGCCAGGGTGCCGGCGTTGACGATGTTTACGCTGTCGGAGAGGGCTTTCTTGAGAATGCCTTTCAGGACCGCGTTTCTCACCAGGTGCGTATTCAGCTCCGCCAGCCCGCCGTCGTAGCTAATCCTGGCCTCGCTAATGCGCTCGCCCGCGATCTGGGCAAGGAAGGAGCCCAGGTTTTCGCCAAGCTGCACGTAAGGCGCGAGTTTCTGATACTCCTCGGGCGAGATGGTGGGCATGTTGACGGCGTTGCGCGGCACACCCAGCAAAAGATAATCGCGCACCTGCTCGGCGATCCGGATGCCCACAATCTCCTGCGCCTCTTCCGTCGCGCCCGCGATGTGCGGGGTGGCGATGACGCGCGGGTGGTTCAGCAGGCGCGCGTCTTTGGGCGGCTCGGTTTCAAAGACGTCCAGCCCCGCTCCGCCCACCTGGCCGCTTTCCAGGGCGGCCACGAGGTCCACCTGGTTGATCAACTCACCGCGCGCGCAGTTCACGACGCGCAAGCCGCGCTTGGCAAGCGCCAGCGTCCTGGCATTGAGCATGTGCCGGTTCTCCGCCGTCGCCGCCGCATGCAGGCTCAGGAAATCGCTTTCCTTCAGCAGTTCTTCGAGTGACACCAGCTTGACGCCTTGTTCCTCCGCCAACCGCAAAGAAACATAGGGGTCTGCGGCGAGAACCGCCATGCCGAAAGCCTGTGCAAGCCGCGCCACTTCTCGTCCGATGTTGCCGAAGCCTACCAGGCCCAGCGTTTTCGAGCGCAACTCGATGCCGGTGAGCTTCTTTTTCTCCCACTGGCCGCGTTTGAGCAGGCTATCGGCCTCCGGGATGTGCCTCGCAAGCGCAAGAATCAAGCCCATGGTGTGCTCGGCCACGCTCACGGCGTTGCCGCCCGGCGTGTTCATTACCACAATGCCCTTTTTGGTTGCGGCGTCCAGGTCGACGTTGTCCACACCGCTGCCCGCGCGCCCGATGACGCGCAAACGCCCAGCCCGCTCAAGCAGCGCCGCCGTCGCCTTCGTGGCACTGCGCACCACCAGGGCATCAGCGTCCTGGATTTCCTCCTCGACGGTGGCATTCGCCTTCTTGGGAAGGAAAATCACCTCCCAGGATTTCTGTGCCTTCAGAACTTCCAGTGCTTTTGCTGAAACATTGTCTGCAATGAGGATTTTCATAGGTTAATCGAAAGTTAAAAGTCGAAAGTCGAAAGCAATAAACAACCTGCGTTTGTCTTCCCTCTCCCCTGGGGAGAGGGTGTCCCGCTGCCGGCGTTTTCATCAGCCGGAGCGAGACGGGTGAGGGGTTGGTTGCACCGCGACGGAATGCAAAGCCAACCCGTGCCCGAGGGCGGGCACAAGGGCCGCCCCTACGTCCTAGCCGCACCGCCGCAGGTACACTTCCTGGGCGGCGCGGACGCCGCTGCCCAATTCAACCTTGTGTCCCAACTTCAAGAGAACCAACTCCAAAGCCGCCGTCGCCGCAAACAGATCAGGAACGTCGTAATAGCCGAGGTGGGCGAGGCGAAAGATTTTACCCTTCATGCTCCCCTGGCCGTTGGCAATCACGGCCCCGAATCGGATGCGCATTTCCTTGACGATGGCGGATGAATCCATTCCTTCCGGCGCGCAGACCGCGGTGGCAGCGTTGGCCGGCGAGGAGACCGCAAATAACTTGAGCCCCAGCGCCTTGGCGGCTTCGCGCGTGGCCTCCGCCAGCAGCGCGGCGTTGGCGATCAGGTTCTCCCGGCCGATCTGCTTGATGTACTCGAGCGCCGCATGCAAGCTGATGATGAGCGTTGTCGCAGGAGTGTAACTCGTCTCACCTTTGGCCTGGTTCTTCCGCTCCTTGGCAAAATCAAAATAGAAGCGGGGAAGCTTGGCCTTGGCCATCATCTTCCAGGCTTTCTCGCTGACGCTGACAAAGGCCAGGCCGGGAGCGATCATCACGGCCTTTTGCGATCCCCCGATGACGATGTCCAAGCCCCACTCATCGGGGCGAAGGTCGGTGGTGCCGAGGCCGGTAATGGCGTCAACCACCAGGCAGGTCTCGGGATAGTCCCTGACAATCTCGCCCAGCGCCTTCACGTCGTGGCTGACGGCGGTCGAGGTCTCTGTGGCCTGAACGTAAACGGCTCGGAACGGGCCATCCTGCTCCAACCTTGCTTTGATCTCATTGACGTTCAACGGATGACCGTAGGGAGATTCGACTTTAACAGCCTCGATGCCGTACGCCTCCGCCAGACCCAGCCAGCGCTCGCCGAACTTCCCCGCCGTCCCCACCAGTATGCGTTCGCCGGGCGATACCAGGTTCGAGACGGAGCCTTCCATCGCTCCCGAACCGGAACTCGCCAGGATCAGGACATCGTTTTGGGTATTGAAATAGTATTTGAGAAGATCCAAGGTTTCGCGCAACACTCGGCGAAATGCCTCGGTGCGGTGATGAACATTCGCAACCATGGCGCGCGCTTGGGCTTCCATGAGCAAGGGCGTCGGCCCTGGAGTGAAGAGTCTTTCCTTGATGATTCCTGGCATAGATTTAATTCCTTCTTCGGTTTCGGTTGGTTTATGACCTTTGACAATAATGTGGGCTATCACAATTTGAGGCCCTTGTCAGGAGGAAGACCCTAATCCCCAGGCTGGCGCAAGTCCTGCGGTTGTCTAGCCGGCTACCTGTCGCCGCCGGGGCGTCGCGCAGGGAGTCGCAGGCCCTGACTTGGTTTTCGCAAAATGTGGGTTCTTTGCTCATTTCTGGCTTAAATTGGTGCTCAAACGCGCACTAGACGCGCATAATTTGCAGCAATAAAAACTGCGACTTCCTTTGTTTTCAAGCAGTTCTTAGCTTCGTTCCCACTATTTTCCATTTTCTGTAGTTCGCTGCTTTCTACCTCTCGCCCGGAGTATTGGGTTTCGTTTTATTCTTCAGCAACCCCAGGGCTTGCCAGCGACAAGTTGTCCTAAATGTGAGCACACTAATAGGCTATCACACCCAACCCGGCTTGTCAAGCGAAAAATCGGCGGCACCTTGTAGGGGGACGGCTTGCCGTCCCCCGGCGGGTGGGCAGGGCAAGCCCTGCCCCTACACGATTTCGAAAGTCTGCTCGGTATGGTTTATTTCACAACTCCCGGGAGAGATGTTACATTGGAGTGTCTATTAACCCCGATCATGGCAGACCAAGAGCGCCTCACTTTCGCCTGGACGGACTTCCTCTGGCTGGTCTTTTTGGGCGCCCTTGCGTTGATGGACCCCATCGACGAGATCCACAAGCAAGAGATTCTGCTGGGTATCGGTGTGTTTCAGGTCCTAGAGCGTCACTTTCTAACCTGGAATCCGTCCGGCAGCAGGTTTTATGATGCCCTCCGCAAGGCCCTCGCGGCCGCTCACCTGAGGTTCTTGATCGATCTTCCAAGTCGAAGGTATTACAGCGTCATTATCAAGATTGTTTTGTCCACCCTGCTCATGCAGCACACCGGCGACCCCGCTGGCGGCATAAACAGCAGCTACTATCTTATTTACTTCCTGCCTGTCATGACTGCAGCCCTATACTTTGAGGGGACAGGCGCGCTGATCTGGACTGCCGTCACTTCGGCAGCCTACTGTTCCCTCTTGATCCCTGCTATGGAACGATTCGTGTTGACGCCGGAGACGGCCAAGGAACTCGCGCTCCGAAATATCTTCTTTTTCCTGGCGGCCGTGCTGGTGAATCCCTTCGTGAGCGAGAACCGCCGCCAGGCGAAGCGCTACCGGCTGTTGGCGGAAGAGTTGGCGGAGACCAACCGGCGCCTCGAACTGGCGCAGGAAGAGGCTCGCCGGTCGGAGCGGCTGGCGGCGTTGGGACAACTGACGGCTGGGCTGGCCCACGAGATCCGCAATCCCTTGGCGGTCATAAGAGGCTCAGCGGAGACGCTTACGCGCCGTCTCCAGTCATCCGACCCGCTGACCACGGAAGTTGCCGGGTTTATCACCAGCGAGGTGAACCGCCTCAATACGGTAGTGACCCGCTTCCTCAACTTCGCGCGCCCGCTCAGCCTGGAGAGAAGGCCCACGCAGATTCCGCCTCTCCTCGACAGGGCGGTAATGGTGGCGGGCGAGCGCTGGCCGGAGGCGAAGGTCGAGGTGGTCCGGCGCTACGCCGACGGTTTGCCGGAAATGAACGTGGACCCAGATCTCTCTGAACAGGCGTTCACCAACCTGGTGTTGAATGCCTTTGAAGCGATGAAAGAAACGGGTGGCAAGCTGACCCTGAATATTGTTACCGCGAGATTTGACGGAAAGAACGGCGTGGAGGTCGACATCGAAGACACTGGGCCGGGCATCCCTCCCGAACTCCGCGAGCAGATCTTCAATCCCTTTTTCACGACCAAGAAAGAAGGCGTGGGATTGGGACTCTCCCTTGTCTCGAAAATCGTGGATGACCATCGCGGCTGGATCCGTATTTCAAGCGAGGCGGGCAAGGGGGCGTGCTTCCGTGTGTTCTTGCCGGCGGAAGGATGAAACTGGAAACTGGAAAATAGAAACTGGAAAATGGAAAATCGCAAACGGAACGTGGAAACTGACTGATGGAAAAGATCGTGAGTATATCCGTAGCTGCGAAACAGGTTAGGGACTTTAAGGACCTGGAGGTCTGGCAGACGGCCCGCCAACTGCGGCGCGAGATGTACGGCGTGGCAAAAGGCCTTCCCGATTTCGAGAAGTTCGGTCTGGCAAGCCAGATACGACGCGCGGCGGTTTCGGTGACAGCTAACATTGCCGAAGGATACGGGCGGTTTGGCTACCAGGAAAACGCCCAAATGTGCCGCCAGGCGCGAGGCTCTTTGTACGAATTGAGGGACCATCTCACGACCTGTGTAGACGAGGGCTATCTGGGAGTTGATGAAGCCAAACAGCTGGACGCGCTGATTCAGTCGGTAACGCGCCTGCTTAATGGATACCTTCGCTCAACGCTAGCTCGCAAGCAGCAAACGGAAAGCGGAAAATAGAAACTGGAAACTAGAAACTGGAAAATGGAAATTGGAAAATGGAAAATAGCCACTGTAAACTCGATCATCTTGTGAAGGTCCTGTCAGTTGGAATTTCTGGGAGAGGCTCCAAAGGCACCTCGGTTTCACAGTGCTCACTTACCTTCCTGCGCTTTCGGCTTTCCATTGTCGATTTTAGTTTCCATTTTCCATTTTCCAGTTTCTATTTTCCATTTTCCCGTTTCTATTTTCCAGTTTCCAATTTCCATTTTCCAGTTTCCTTTCCCCACTAATCCCATGCCAACCATCTTGATTGTCGAAGACGAAGCGAAAATGTTGCGGCTGCTGGAATTGAATCTGGCGGACGAGGGCTACACGACCCTCGCCGCCCCGGATGCCGAGACCGGGCTCAAGCTTTTGCGGCAGGAGAAAGTCGACCTGGTGCTGACCGACCTCAAGCTTCCGCGCATGGACGGCCTGGAATTCCTGCAAAACGTGAAGCGCTCCAACGCGCACTTGCCGGTCATTCTGATGACGGCTTATGGCACCGTAGAGACCGCCATTAACGCCATGAAAGCAGGGGCCAGCGATTATGTGCTGAAGCCCTTCTCGATGGAGGAGATCAAGCTCCTCATCGGCAAGGAACTGGACGTTCGCCGCCTGCGCGAGGAGAACCGCGACCTGCGCGAAGCGCTGGGGGAGCGCTACCGGTTTGATAACATCGTCGCCAAGAGCGGGAAGCTCCAGGAGGTGCTTGCCATCGTGGAGCGCGTGGCGCCTACGAATTCCACCGTGCTGCTGGGCGGCGAAAGCGGCGTGGGCAAAGACATGATCGCGCGCGCCATCCATGAGCACTCGCGCCGCGCTTCTGGACCCTTCATCAAGATCAATTGCACCGCCATCCCCGAAAACCTCCTGGAGAGTGAGCTGTTCGGATACGAGAAAGGGGCTTTTACGGGGGCGGTGACGTCGAAGCCCGGCAAGTTCGAACTGGCCGACAAGGGCACGATTCTTCTGGACGAAATCGGAGACGTGCCCGGGGCCATCCAAGTGAAGCTCTTGCGAGTGCTCCAGGAGCGCGAGTTTGAGCGCCTGGGCGGCACCAAAACGTTGAAGGTGGATGTGCGCGTGATTGCAGCGACGAACCAGGACTTGCGTGCCGCCCTCGAACAGGGCACCTTCCGTGAGGATCTTTACTATCGCCTGAACGTCGTGCCGATCAGCATTCCTCCTCTGCGCGAGCATAAGGAAGATATCCCCTACCTTGCGGACCATTTCCTGGCGCGGTTTGTGCGCGAATCCGCAAAGCCCATCAAGGGCATTACCCCTGCCGCCATGCGGATGCTGATGGATTTCCATTGGCCCGGCAACATCCGGGAACTCGAGAACATTATCGAGCGCGCCGTGGCCCTCTCGACCGGCACGATGCTTGACGTCGGCGACATCCGGCTGGACCTCGCCCGGGGCGTACCGGTGACGGCCGCGCCCGGAGTGTCTTCCGGCGACTCGGCCGGACCCTTCTTGCCGCAGGGCATGACGCTGGAGCAGTACGAGGACAAGATCATCGAAGAAGCCCTGCGCCGTGCTAACGGCAACAAGAGCCAGGCCGCACGTTTGCTCGGCCTTTCCCGCAATGCCTTTCGCTATCGTTTGTCGAAGCTGGGAGTGCCCGACGAGCCTGAAACGTAAGCCCACCTCGACGCGTGCCCTCTATGGATGCTGCAACCCGCCGGCTCCCCGAAGGGGAGCTACGTGAGTAGCCGTGGGTGGAACCCACGGTGACGGTTGGTAGAAAACCCGACGGCCCTGAAGGGGCCGAACGGTGCGACCCCTTTGGGGTCGATTCTGTCGGGTGGCGCGCTATCCGTGGGCGGCGGGCACGTAGACCGTGCCCTTGCCCACGGCTACTCAATCCCCACCCCTTCGGGGTTGCTTCGGTGCCGAAAATGTTTGCCGCCGACCTAGTGGTCTTGTCGTCCATTCCTTTGAAAATGAAGGAACTGCAGGCTGGCTCAAATCGGCCACCTTCGGCTGAATTCAGCCAAGACCAGGGTTCAATACCCCCTTGCCCGGCGAGTTCGGTAATCACTGATAACTGTTTTACACTCAGCGAGATATGGTGTTTCACTTGGTTCCCGATCTTTGGCCACACACTTGCCCTGAACAGGGTGGCAGACGAGAACGGTGAGAGGTGAGCCATGAAAAACCGAAAACTCTGGTACGCGATTGCGCTTAGCACGTTATTCCTCGTGGCGGCGCGGATCACCGTGGCTCAGGAGCAGGCGCCTCCGCCCGAGGCCCAGGCCGGAGCCCCTCTGCCGGACACGGGGAACCCGGACCAGGGACCACCGCCCTACGGTCCCGACCAGCAGCAGGGACAATACGGCACAGGCCAGGAGCAGGGGCCCGCGCCGGGTGCCGCTCGCGTGGGCATAATCAATGGCCAAGTATCCTTGATGCGCGGAGATAGCGCGGAATGGGTGGCGGCTATCGTGAACGCGCCGGTGATGCAGGGCGACACGGTGGCCACCGCGGCGCACTCGCGCACGGAAGTTCAGCTTGATTTCGCGAATATGATGCGCCTGGACCAAAATGCCCAGGTGAAGGTTGCCGTTCTCGTGCAAGGCAGGATTCAGATTCAGGTGGCAAACGGGACCGTCGACTTCACGGTTTTCAAGGGCTCGGAAGCGAATGTGGAAATCGACACGCCCAACATGGCGGTGATGCCACAGGGTCCGGGCGTTTACCGCATTCAGATCGACGCCGACTCGCAGACGGAAGTGACCGTCCGAAAAGGCAGGGTCCAGGTTTCGACTCCGCAGGGCAGCACAAACGTCGAGGCTGGCCAGGTCATTTACGTGCGGGGCATGGAGAATCCCGAATACCAGGTTGCTAACGCCCGGTCCTTCGATGAATTCGACCGGTGGAATGAGCAGCGCGACCGCGTGATCGATCAGGCGCAAAGCTGGCAATACGCGAACCGGTATTACGCCGGAGCGCAGGACTTGGACCAGAACGGCACATGGCAAAACAGCCCGGACTACGGCAACGTCTGGTCGCCGAATGTGGGGCCGGACTGGTCACCCTATTCCGATGGTAACTGGACTTGGGAGCCTTATTGGGGATGGACTTGGGTTGGCTATGAACCGTGGGGCTGGGCGCCTTACCACTACGGGCGTTGGTTCTTTGGTGGTGGCCGTTGGTGCTGGTGGCCGGGCATCGGACACTGGGGAGCGCGGCCGCTTTGGGCGCCGGCTTATGTCTCTTTCCTCGGCCTCGGGCGGGGAATCGGAATTGGCCTTGGTTTGGGTTTCCGTTCGATTGGCTGGCTAGCCCTGGGGCCGCATGACGCCGTCTCTGGTTGGTGGGGACATCACAATGGCTACAGTGCCGTAGGTATTGGCAGCCTAGCCCACATCAACAACTACGGCGGAGGTTATCCGCGAGGCGTAAATGGGCGCTCCATGTCCAACCTGCAAGCGGCATTCACCAACCCCAATGTCCGGCGAGGCATAACTACCATGCCTTCCAGTCAGTTTGGGAGGGGTTTTCCAGCAAGGGAGTTCGGGCGGGGTGTGGATGCTGCGACGCTGCATTCAGCCCAAATGGTGCGCGGAACTCTGCCAGTGGTTCCCACACGCGCCAGCCTGATGCCGGGTAATCGTATGGCCAGCGGTCTCGCCATACCATCGCGGTCGATCAACAGCACTCACTTCTACTCGCGGAATCCTGTCAACACCCGCACGGAGTCATTCAATCAGCGGGCCGGACAGATTCAGCAGATGGTTCGTCAGGGCCCCACGAGCGCCGCGAACTATGGCGCTCGCGGCACGAACTCGACGCAGAGATTTGGGAATGCTGCCGGCAGTCTATGGCAGCACGAACCGGTCCGGCTATGCGAACCCTCGGCCCGCGACCCCTCAAGGCCAGTCGGGCAACTCAGGCTGGCAGCAATTCTCTTCGCGCTCGCCTTATTCCCAGGGAGGGCAGGCTCGGGGCTACAACAATGGCGGCTCGCAAAGTTACCCGAGAACGAACCAGGCCGCGCCGTCGAACCGAGGCGCAGGATGGAATGCTCCGGCCCCGCGCTCTGCCGCACCAGGCTGGGGCCAATGGTCGGGAGCGCGAACCTATGGCGGTTACAGCGGCCGTCCTACGCTGAACATGAATAGGCCAATTGTAGTCCCACGGTCCAATGCACCGCGTTCTTACAGTGGCGGCGGTCGAGGGTCGGCGCCGTCTGGCAGCGGACATGGTGGAGGGGGCGGTGGTGGCCACGTTTCCGGCGGTGGCGGTGGCGGGGGCCATAGCGGTGCGGCGGCGGGCATGGCGGCGGTGGCCACGGCAGACGATAAGAGCAGGTTTCAGGTGCCGGGGGTCAGGTGTCAGGAACGCGGCACCTCAGAACCTCCCAGAACCTGCCATCCTGAGCGGAGCTTAGCCACGTGTCATCCTGAGCGGAGCGAAGGATCTGCATGTTGTTTTCATGTTTTCGAGGAGGATACTGCGAGATCCTTCGCTCCGCTCAGGATGACGCACGGTGGTTTCGCTGTGTGGTCAGACAGTTTAGCCATGTGGTTAGCCGTCTGTGCGCTTGGCACCTGATTCCTTCCTCCGTCCTGCAATCCCCTAAGTTCTCATATACAATAGTGAGATATGCCGGAACCAATCGAGTTGTTAGCTGAGACCACCGCGCCACTGGATGAACTCGAGTCGATTCTGAATGCCGAACACTCGGACCCGTTCCACATTCTCGGCGCGCATGTGGTGGAGTGGGAAGAGAAACCGGCTGTAGCCGTTCGTGCCTTCCTGCCGGGAGCCGAACGACTGTGGGTCTTGCGTGAATCGGAAGCCATTCCGGCTCAACGCATCCACGTCGACGGCTTTTTCGAGGCTGTGTTTCCTAACGAAGCGCAAGTATTCCGATATCGGCTTCGTGCCGATTATGGGGAAGGCAATGAGTTTGAATTTGAAGACCCCTACCGCTTTCCCCCCACTCTTTCTGAGTTCGACCTGTACCTTCTCGGTGAAGGGACCCACCACAAATCCTACGAAAAACTCGGCGCCCACCTCACGGAGGTCGAAGGAGTTCCGGGCGTGGCGTTCGCGGTGTGGGCTCCCAACGCGCAACGAGCAAGCGTCGTAGGAAATTTCAATAACTGGAACGGCCGCCGTCATCCGATGCGCGTGCGCGGAAGCACCGGTATATGGGAGCTGTTTATTCCGGGCCTCGCGGAGGGCGAAGTTTATAAGTATGAGATCAAGGGACACAACGATTACCTTGGCCTCAAGGCCGATCCCTTCGCCTTCTTTGCCGAACTCCGGCCCAACAACGCTTCCGTGGTGCGAGACATCAATGACTATACCTGGCAAGACCAGGCCTGGATGGAGGCGCGCTCCCAACGCCAATCCCTGAAGTCGCCCCTGGCCATCTACGAAGTTCACCTCGGCTCCTGGCGCCGCGGTGAGGGCAATCGCATGCTCAGCTACCGCGAGCTCGCGGAACAACTGGTGGACTACGTCAGGGAAATGGGATTCACCCACATCGAACTGCTGCCGGTTATGGAACATCCGCTCGATGAATCCTGGGGATATCAAACCGTGGGTTACTTCGCGCCCACCAGCCGCCACGGCACCCCGCAGGACTTCATGTATTTTGTTGATTACTGCCACCAACACGGGATCGGCGTGATCCTCGACTGGGTGCCGGCGCACTTCCCATCCGATGCCCATGGCCTGGCGTACTTCGACGGCACGCACCTTTACGAGCACGACGACCCGCGTCTGGGGGAGCACCCTGATTGGGGCACGCGGATTTTCAATTACGGCCGGTCGGAAGTGCGAAACTTCCTGCTGAATAGCGCGCTTTTCTGGCTGGAGAAGTATCACGCGGACGGGCTGCGGGTGGATGCGGTGGCGTCCATGCTTTACCTGGACTATTCACGCAAGCCCGGGCAGTGGATCCCCAACCGCTACGGTGGCAACGAAAACCTCGATGCCATCGAATTCATTAAACGGTTCAACGAACTTGCGCATCAGGAGCATCCCGGCGTGCTCACCATCGCGGAGGAGTCCACCGCCTGGCCGGCCGTTTCACGCCCCACTCACTTGGGGGGGCTGGGGTTCAGCCTGAAGTGGAATATGGGCTGGATGCACGACATCCTGCTTTACTTTTCCAAGGAATCCATCCATCGCAAGTATCACCACCACAACCTCACCTTCTCGCTTCTCTATGCCTTCAGCGAGAATTTTGTGCTGGTGCTCTCCCATGATGAAGTGGTGCACGGCAAACGCGCGCTGCTGGCGAAGATGCCCGGGGATGTTTGGCAGCAGTTCGCCAACTTGCGATCCCTCTACGCTTTCCAAACAACTCACCCCGGCAAGAAAATGCTCTTCATGGGCTGTGAGATCGGCCAATGGAACGAGTGGAATGCCAAGCAGTCCCTGGATTGGAACTTGCTGGACTATATACCGCACCAGCAGGTCCGGCGGCTGGTGGCTGACCTGAATCACCTTTACCAGGCGGAGCCTTCACTTTACGAAGTGGATTTTGAATGGCAGGGGTTTGAGTGGATTGACTTTCACGATACGGATAACTCGGTGGTCGTTTATCAGCGCCGCGCGCGAGACCCCAATAATCACCTGGTGGTGGTCTGCAACTTCACACCCGTCCCGCGCGAGCGTTACCATATCGGCGTTCCCGCGCCGTGTTTCTATCGCGAAGTTCTTAATACGGATGCCACCCAATACGGCGGCAGCGGAACTACGAACTCGCCAGGGCGGCAGGCGGTGCCCATGCCTTGGCAGAACCAACCCTGCCATATCGACGTGACTCTGCCGCCGCTGGGCATTGCGATCTTCAAGCCGGAACGGTAGGATGGGCTTGACAGTAGTTTCACTTGAATGTATAGTTTCAGCGTATGCTGAAACTAATACTTTGAGTGAAACTTGTGACTGAGTCTGAACTTAGAAACCGCTTCGATCCTGCCTTCTCTCGCCTGCTGGCTGAGGTCCAGGGCTTAATCCGCCGGAGGATTAACAATCCGACAGTAAGAATGCGCCCAGACCTTGTGATGGAGACCGAGATCAGGGGCAAGCGGAAGATCCTGGTTTTTGAATTCAAGTCAATCGGGCAACCCCGATATATGCGGGAGGCCGTTGCGCAGGTCAAGGCCTACGCCGGCGCCATACCCAACAGCTACCCCGTAATTGTTGCTCCGTTTATTCTCGATCAGTCCGCCAGAATAATGCAGTCCGAGGGTGTAGGCTTCTTCGATTTGGCCGGAAACTGCTTGCTTGACTTCGATGGTGTGTTCATCCGTTCCCAGGGCAAACCAAATCCGCATCCCACCACCCGAGAATTGAAGTCTCTTTTCCAGCCGCGCGCCTCGAGGGTGCTGCGGTTCCTGCTAACGCCGACGCTTGTCCACGACAGCCTCCTCAAGCCCGGCGTAGGAACAAAGCCGCCGATATTGCTTCAGCCGCCCGGGGACCGCAAGTGGACCGTTGAAGAACTTGCCGAACTGGCGGAGGTGAGCCTTGGTTGGACATCTGCGATCAAGCGGAAACTTCTTGATTTCGAATATGTAAGGGAAGAGAACCGGCGCATAGTTCTGACCAAGCCCGGAGAATTGCTGGACGAGTGGGCCAGGAATTACGATCCAGGCATGCACCACCGAACAGGCCTGTACGTACCGAACGAACTTTTCTCTGTGGTTAAAGGCGAACCGGCGAGGGAACACGCGAAGGAAGAGTTCGCTAAGGGTCTTGAAAACGAGTTGAAGCTAAGCGCAGTGTTTTCCGACCGTGCCACGGGGCGCGAGTTTCCTCGCGTCTTAACGTCGTTCTGCGGCGCCAGCTATGTGGCACCTTTCGTTCGCTATGTTTCCGTGACCACCTACTTTTCCGGGCCGATTGAGGAGATCAAGAGGGAATACAACGCGAAGGAAGTCCCGACTGGCGCAAATCTCAATATCCTCGACCCGCGCGATAAAGGCGTCTACTTTTGCTTTCGCCAAATCCGAGGGGAAAACATAGCCAACCCTGTCCAGCTCTATCTCGACCTGATCACCTACAAAGGCCGTGGCGAAGAAGCAGCTCAAGCCGTTCGCGACCAGGAACTCAAATACTGACATGCCAGACCTTCATGATTATTCCAAAAAGGAGACCGCCTTAGCGCTACAACTCCTCCTCGAGTTGGTGGAACATCTCAAGGCCTACAAGGACCACATCGTCCTGGTTGGCGGCTGGGCGCCATACTTCCTGATTGAAGAAGCTGTGTCGAAGTTTGGCCAACAACACATCGGCAGTCTGGACGCCGATTTGTTTCTGGACTTCCGCTCGATATCCGAGACTGCCTATGAAACCATCTTCGATATTCTTGGGCGGACGGGATACTCACAGCGCAGAGATCGGCAAGGAAAAGTCATCCCAGCGAGCTTCGAAAAGGTCGTGCCGCTAGTGGGCGGAGGCAGCTTTCCGATGCGTGTCGATTTCCTGGCAGGCGAGTATGGCGGAACGGCTCAGTCCCATCGTCACCAAAAAGTGCAGGACCTGCTCGCCCACAAGGCCCGTGGCTCTGACATCGCCCGCGAGCAGAACTATACCCACGAGATTTCCGGCCAGCTACCCAACCGGGCGAGGGTAACTGTGAGACTGAAGATCGCCAACGAGGTCGCGGTCATTGCGATGAAAGGCATTACTCTGGGCCAGAGGACCAAGCCGAAGGACTTTTACGACCTCTATATGCTGGTGAAGTATTTCAAAAGCGGTCCCCGCAGCGTGGCACGGAGTTTAAGGCCGTCACTGGGGAACAAGCTGGTAGGTGAGGCCATCGCCAATATCCGCCTTTACTTCGAGCGTTTCGATTCGTTAGGCCCCGTTTCGGTTGCTGAATTCTTCCAGCCATCCGACCCAGAGTCCCGGGCAATTATTCAGCGAGATGCGTTTGAGCAGTTGCAATCGTTGCTCAACGAAATCGACGAATAGGATTCGGAGAAAGCTTCGAATCGAGCCTGAAGAGGTCCCGACTCAGGCCGCTACATCCCCAACACCAGCCGGTCCACCCGCTTGCCCACATCGCGCAGATAAGCTTCATCGCCGCCCGGGAGCTCAGTTGTCACGTAGCCCGTGTAGCCAACGTCTGCGAAGGCTTTGCGGACCGCAGGCCAATCGATCTCGCCTTCTCCCAAATTGACCCAACGGTAGCCGTCTTCGACGTGCTTAAAGTCCTTCAGGTGGACTTTCGCGATGCGCTTGCCCAGGTTATGAATCCAATCCTGGGGATAACCGTAAAGCACCACGTTGCCCACGTCGAAATACGCTTTGACCCAGGGGCTCTGAAACTCATCCACGTACTTTGGCATCTCGAGCGGGCTGAGAAGGAATTTGTTCCAGACTTCCTCGATAGCGATCACGACCTTCAATTCCTCAGCCAGCGGGAGCAGTTTCTTGATCTGCTTCTGCGAGCGGGTCCACGCCTCTTTGTAGCTCACCTGCGGGTTGACGACCGCAGGCACCAACAACACCGCCTCGGCGCCCCAGAGCTTGGCATTGTGAAGTGAAGTTCGCATTCCCTCCAGGCTTTTCTCCACGACCGCGGGATCGGGCGAGGAGAGCGGATTCGCCCAATGCGCCATGTTCATCACGGAATGGATTCTGACTTTGGCATCGTCCGCCGCCTTCTTGATTTCCTCGGCTTCGTGCTGGTCGGTCACCGTCTGGCCCTCGATCGCGTCGAAGCCGACGGCCTTCACCAACTTCATCCGGTCGGCGACACTCAGGTTCTTGGGCAGCATCTCGATCTGGAGGGCCTTCTTGATGTGGCCCGCCTCCGGTGACGGAGACGCCACCGCTGTCCCCACGGTGCTGCTCAGCGCCGCCGCGCCAACTGCAACTGATGTTTTTAAGAAGTCCCGTCGTGAACTATGATTGTCCATTTCAATCCTCACTTTGATCTTGTTTCGTCGTCTGTTGCGGTACCTACAACCGGAATGTCTTCGTGTTCTCCGTGGCTAAAAAGATTGAACACAGAGCTCACTGAGGGTCTCCGTGATCTCAGTGTTGAAATTCTTGAGGCACGAGATCACGGAGAAATTCGCCTTCAGGACGGGCGGGCCTGGTTTTCCAGAACACCCGATTTTTTGCTTTACGTTCCACCCATCTTGGAGATATCGATATGGGGATCGAGCACCTCGGTAGATTTCAGCAATTCATCCCAGGTGACCAGCTTGCCCGTGTAGGCGGCCGTGCGCCCCAACATGGCACTGAGGGCTGACTCGGCGCCCTGTGCTGCCTGGTTGTGGAACTGGTTGCTGGTGATGCTCTCAATAAACGCCTTCTGTTTCTCCGACTCGGCTTCGTCCAGCGAGCCTTTGAACGTCCCCGCCACAGAGAACTGGTTACCGCCTTGCGCCGGGCCAAGTCCCGCGTCCCACGGCTCTGCTCCGGCAATGCTGACGCGGTGGTCGTAGTGCGCCTGCGAACTGCCCTTCTCACCGTAAAACTGGGTTGCGGCGTCGAAAGTCGGGGTGTCAAACTGCGTGGATCCGAAACTGATCTGCACTTGGTCGGGATAAGTGAAGACGAGATTGAAATTATCCCAGCAATCGCCGGCGTCCGTTCGCAGCTTGCGGCTGCCGCTGCCTACGGCCATAAGCGGATGCCCCTGCAGCGTCCAATTCACCATGTCAATCACATGGATGTTCTGCTCAACGATGATGTCCCCGGAAAGTGTTTTGTACCAGACCCAGTTGCGGAGCTTCTTCTCCTCCGGCGAGGCATCGGGCCACTCGGGTCGATCGATGTGGCCGCAATAGTAGTAGGCCAGACCGCAGCCGAGCTTGCCCAGAGCGCCTGCCTGAATCCGCTTCACCAGTTCCGCATGAGGCGGCGCTTTGCGGATTTGAAAACCTACCTCGAGGCTCAATTTCCCGTTGACCGTTTCACCAATGTGGATCACGTGCTTGGCCCCCGGTACATCCACCGCCACGGGCTTCTCGCAATAGACGTGCTTCCCTGCCGCCACGACGGTTTCCAGGTGATGAGGATGGAAGTACGGCGGAGTAGTGATGAGGATGAAATCTACTTCTTTCGATGCTGCGATTTCCTTGTAGGCATTGGGGCCTTGGAAGAGTTGCGCGGGATCAATCGCCGCGTATCCCTTTGCCTGCTGATGCTCATCAAAGTGTTTTCGGCCCGCCGCAAGTTGATCGGGGAAGAGATCCGCCAGGGCCACCACGCGCGTGTTGGTGTTGTCAATGAAACCCGTGCCCACAGCCGTGCCGCGTCCCCCAACGCCCAAAATTCCCAGGCGCAAAGCGGAGTTCGCATCCGCACCTCGCACGGCCCCGGGTTTAAGGATCATGGCGCCCGTCGCCGTTGCAGCGGCCGCGCCCAGAAACGTCCTCCGACTCATTACTCCATCGACCATGAATATGCCTCCTTAAGTGTTTTTTCAGCCGTACCTGCTTCCGTAACCTCTCCGGGACCGACCGGCTGATCATTCCTTGCCGCCCCTCTGACCGCTGGCATGATACTCCCACCAAAGGCCTGAAATCCAGCAAAACGTGTCTCGTAGGGACTGCTCTGGTGACTGCCAGAGGGCAATCCGTCAACCGACGGATCGCTCCTACGATGCCCATGCGGCCCGCTTGGTGCGGCTACCGGGCTTGACCGCGGGAAGGCCGGACAGGCAGAGAGGGCAGTCTGCTGGGTTATAGTTCTGAATGGTTAGAGTCAGCAATGCCGACCGGGGTACGCCAAGATCGGTCGTGCCGCCGCTGCGGTCAATCAGCGAACCCGCACCCACTACCTTCCCTCCCGCTTCTTCCACGCACTTTATCGTTTCGCGCGTCGAAAGGCCGGTGGTCAGCACATCTTCCACCACCAGCACCGGCTCGTCGAGCGCGATGGTGAACCCGCGGCGCAGAGTCATGAGGCCGTCTTGCCGCTCGGTGAAGAGCGCCCGGATGCCAAGTGCGCGGCCCACTTCATGCGCCACCAGAATTCCGCCCAGCGCCGGCGCCGCCACCAATGTCGCGCCCAGATGCCGCAGTTTCGCCGCAAGTTCGGAACAAAGTTGTTCGGCGATTCTGGGATGCTGCAATACCTGCGCGCATTGTACGTAGCGATCGCTGTGCAGCCCGGAGGAGAGAATGAAATGGCCCTCGAGCAGGGCGGAGTTGTCACGGAAGATTTGGAGCAGTTCGTTGTCGGTCATGGAATATTTCCTTTGGAAAGACAGTTACCACAGAGGCGCTGAGACGCAGCGTGATAAAGCCGAAACCAAATGCAGATTCTTCGCTTCGCTCAGAATGACATGTCATCCTGAGCGAAGCGAAGAATCTGCTTTTCTTGCCGCATTCATTTCCGCCACAATCGCGTCCGCCGCCGCAACCGGATCAGGCGCGCCGGTAACCGGCCGTCCCACCACCAGATAGTCCGCGCCCGCTGCCATGGCGCTGGCGGGGGTCGCTATACGTGCCTGGTCGTTTATGGCGGAGGAAGCGGGGCGAATCCCCGGAGTGACGATCAGAAAGTTTGGCCCGCACGCGAGCCGAATCGCCGCGACCTCGCGCGCCGAGGCCACCACACCGTCGAGACCCGCGCTCTGCGCCAGGCACGCCAAGCGGACAACAGCCTCCATCGGCGTTCCCGAAATACCCAACTCCGCAAGTTCCTGGGCTTCCAGACTGGTCAGGATTGTGACCGCCAGCACCTTCGTGCCTGCCTGTAGGGGCAGCCCTTGTGGCTGCTCGGGCCCGCTTCTGCCCACCTCCACCGTTGAGCGCACTCCTTCCAGCGCAGCTTCCATCATCTTCCGCCCGCCAGAGGCGTGCACGTTCACCAGGCTGACCCCGAGTTCCGCCGCCTCGCGGGCCGCCGCGCGCACCGTATTCGGGATGTCGTGGAATTTAAGGTCGAGGAAAACCTTGTGGCCCGTGGTGATGAGATAGCGCACCGGCACCGGCCCTTCGGCCGTGAATAGCTCTGACCCAACTTTGAATAGCCCCACATGGCCCTGTAATCGTTCCGCCATTTGCGTAGCAGCGCTGCCGCTGGGCACATCCAGCGCTACGATCAGTTTGTCCCGTGTAGTCATCCCGACCATTGTAAACTATCAACCCTTTGTTTTCATCGACATTCGCGCTGCGTTGACGCATGCTGCGTCGGCCGGCGGCATTGACTTTCCCGAGTCGCGCCACTCGGAGGATAGACAAAGAGGGTCAAGTTGCTGAAAAACGACCTACCCCCTCTGTGGGTCCGCAATCGCCATCGCGTTCGCCGCTTATAGTCGGCTCTGGGGTTGACTCAGAAGAGTAGACGGATAAGTTCGCGCAATATCAGCAAAGCGGAGAAGATCAGAGCCACGAGGGCAATCCAGAAGATCTTATCTACACGTGCGGCGAGTTGTTGTAATTGGTTCCATAGGGCCTGATCTTGATCGGCCATCTTGGCGATGAGTTCGGCTTGTTTGGCCTCGCCGGCTTCAATCCTCTCCATTCTCGCGCGCAATTCCGCAAGCTCGGCCGCCGCTTGATTGCCCGACTCAGGCGGCGGGAGATACGGTACCTTCCGCCTGTCGTCTAGTTCACTGACGGTTTCACGCAGGTTCTTGGCTGAGCGCACGAGTTCAGCCGCAGTCCCCAAGGCAGCGATAATGGCTCTCCAGCTCATGCCCATAGTTGACTAGAAACTCCTCTTTGGCCTTTGCTGACGGCCTTAACATACCACAGTGCTCGCCACTTGGCCTACTAAGAGCGCTCCGGAATTTCAAAAGTCGTCTCGGCCAGACGCTCGGCGTACTGCCGGATGTCGGCTGGCCACTCGCGCATGAGTTCGTGAAATCGTTCCGGGTTGCGGCCAAACAGGGCTCGCGTCGCCTCTTCGTAGCCACGCAGGTTTCCCGCCATTGCCGTGAGGAAGCGATTGGCGGCTTCAATGGCTAACCGCCTCCGCTCCTCTCCAGGATTTCTCTTTCGCGCTTCGTCGACCAGCCGGCGAAGCGCCGCCGAAGCCCCGTTTGCTTGCTGTTCGAGCCACTCCCAATGTCGGGGCAGCAGCGAAACCTCGCGCGCCACCACGCCGAGCCTTGGACGGCCCGGGCCGGGACGCTCGGGCGGCGGAAGCGCACGCGCCAGGGTCTCACGCAAGGTCCCGCGGAGATCGAAGTCCACTTGGCGCCCGCTATCGTCATTAAAGATCAAAATGGGCGCGCCAGGATCTCGATCAAAGAATGGTTTTACTCGTGTAAGTACCTCATCGAGAGGGCCTGAGACCAATAACGTGGTCCCGATAAACGATGTGTAGGTCGCTTTGTTTTCCATAGTTTCCTAATTATACCCGGATAAAATTATCCGTCAATATTATCCGGGTAAAATTCGTCAAGTCGACTCCCCCAAGTGGGAGAGGGTGCCGACCGGGCGCAGAGCGAAGCTCTGCGGCGTTAAGGCAGCAGGAATCGCTCAATGCGCATCCTTGTAGCTCCCTTATCACTCTTCGACTCTCAACTCTCAACTCTCGACTTGAATTCGACGGAACAAAGCGAGAACGTTTATGAAAACAAAGGACAAGGACAAAAAGTCGAGGAGTTGAGGAGAGGCCTGGTGTCGTGCGGATCGGTCTCAAATGCTTGCCGCTGAGGCGAACTCACTTAAACGTTCAGCGACGCTCTTGAGGTGCCGAGGAAGCTGCAGCTTGGCTCCGGCCTCGAATATGGGGATCAGCTTCTCAAGCTCCGGGCCGGAGGGTGCACCTGTTAGCGCGACGCGGATGGGATGGAACAAGTCCTTTCCTTTGTTCCCTGTTTCCTTCTGCACTTCCTTGGTGAGCGCGCGAAACCGCTCGTAGCTCAATTCCGGTTGGGCCAAGGCCTTGGGGATGAAGGCGCCAAGCACGGCGCGGGCGCTCGGCGTCGCCGCAAGGTCTAATTCCTCGACTGCCTTCCTCGCGTCGTAATCGAATATGATCCGGACCGCATCGGGCAGTTGCTCGAACGTGCTGAGGTTCTTGAGAACCGCGTTCAGCACCCCTTCGAGCCAAGCCATAACTTCAACACTTGGTTGGGCTTCCAGGTACCCCGCCGAACTAAGGAACGGTATCGCCAGTTCCACCAAACGCCGGGGCTGACACTCCTTCATGTAGTGCCGATTCAGCCAATAGAGCTTCTCCTGGTCAAACACTGCCGGACTCTTGGTGATGTGCTCGAGCGAAAACTGCTCGGCAAGTTGCTGTGGGCTCAGGATTTCCGTCTTTCCGTCCGCCGGAGACCAACCTAACAGCGCCAGGTAGTTTCTCAGCGCCTCGGGGAGGATTCCCATCTCACGAAAACTCTCGAGCGAGGTCGCTCCGTGGCGCTTGGAAAGGCGCGTCCGGTCGGCGCCCAGAATAGTGGAGAGGTGCGCAAACTGCGGCGGCTCCCAGCCCAGGGCGGCATAGACCGCAAGTTGCCGGGGAGTGTTGGAAATGTGGTCGTCGCCGCGAATCACGTGAGTGATCGCCATCAAGTGATCGTCAACGACCACCGCATAGTTGTAATTGGGATTACCGCCGGAGCGCACGAGGACCGGGTCACCAATGACCTCCGCCGAAAAACTGGTCGGCCCGTGAACGAGGTCGTTCCAGGAAAACGCGCTAGCCATGATCTTCAGCCGGATTGCAGCCGGCTCGCCCGCCGCAACCTTGCGCGCCGCCTCTTCGCGTGGACGCTTCCGGCAGCGCCCCGAATAGCCGGGTTGGAGCCCAGCCTTCATTGCCTCCTGGCGTTCCTGGTCGAGTTGCTCCGGAGTACAGAAGCAGAAATAGGCCTGGCCCTGGTCAATCAACTGGGTAGCCAGCCGGGAGTAAGTCTCCTTGCGCTCCGACTGGCGGTAGGGAGCAAACTCACCACCTTTGTCCGGTCCCTCGTCCCAATCGATGCCGAACCAGCGCAGGTCCTCGACCAACTGCCGCTCGTACTCCTCCTTGGAGCGCTCGATGTCCGTATCTTCGATCCGCAATACGAAGGCGCCGCCGTAATGCCGGGCAAAAAGCCAGTTGAAAAGGGCCGTGCGAGCGTTCCCGACGTGGACGTAGCCTGTCGGACTGGGGGCAAACCGAACTCTGATCTTAGACATATCTCCCGCCGCCTGTTAACGATAGCACACCTCCGGCGTTGCGGCATTACGCTTTCACGATGGAGGGGATTAGTTCAACGCTGCAAAGGCATGCAGTTCCGCATCCGCGCGCTTCCAAGTTCGCGCCACAATGCGGAACCGCCGCCTAGTTTCTGGAGCGAAGTTCCTGGCAGGTAAGGCAGTAGCGAGTCCAGGGGACAGCCTTGAGGCGAGGAGAAGCAATCTCCTCGTGGCACCCTTCACAGGCGCCGTAAGTGCCGCGGGCACAACGACCAAGCGCATTGTCGACTTCCCTTAAGAGTTGACTGCGCAGACTTGCAGTTACCGCCGTCACATCCTGTTCGGCGGTTCGGACAGCAAACTCAACCACATCGGGCGACTGAACGTTGGTCGCCAGCGCCGCCGGCGCACCTTTTGCCGACGCGAGCAATTCGGTCCGCTTCTTTAGCAACAATGTTCGATAACCATTCTTCGCAGTTTTCACAGCAGTTCCCATTCCTACCTCTCCTCCAATCATTTTGTGACAACCAAAGCCTGTTAAGTTATATCGTCAGCGATAATTGATGACCTTAGACCCCTCAAGGTTGCACAATTTTTCAGATAATTTTTGCTTATGGTATACACAAATTTGACCTCTAGTGTCAAGCCTTTGGGAGAGCCTCCCCGTTTTGGACCTGGCCCCGACCTTCAGGCCGGCAAACCGGGACATAAAGACCGGCGGCACTCCCAATCGCAGTAGTTTTCGCGATTCTGACAAATGACAGCGCTACAGTGAGTTATGGTACAATTCTGCGCTTGCAGTGGCGGCTTACGGCAGGTGATGGTAACCGCGCATAGCTTCCCTGCTGGTGGACAATATGGCGTTTTTGAGTGGCCGCCCCTTCAATTGACCGATTTCGGGAGGTGTTCGGATTGGCACAGCGCGACGATTTTATTCGGCGAGTTCGGATAGCTTTGGGCCGTCCTTTGGACCACACTTTGAGTCGAGCGGGCGCTTTGGCGCCAACCTCGACTCTGGCCGGAGTCCTGCCTCCCATCCCTCCTGCGGAGGTGCTGGCCACATTCGAGACAGAATTGGCGAAGGTGGCTGGCGTGGCCCATCGAGCGGCCAATCGGCAGGAGTTGGAGGAAATCCTGAGGGTCATCCTCTCTCAGGCTAATGCCAACAACGTGGTCCTTTCCCGCAATCCGCTTTTGGCAGAGTTGAACATTGACGCCCTGCTCCGCTCGTTTGGGAAGAGCGTTTTGGTTTGGTCAGCCTCAGCGGAGGGGGCGGTTCCCAAGGGGGAGTCTTCACTAGCGACATTTGCTGAGGCCAGCTTTGCGGCAACCGTGGGGATCACCGGCGTGGAATATGCTCTGGCGGAAACCGGCAGCCTGGTGACAGCCAGTTGGACGGAGGGCGCTCAACTGGCATCGCTGGCCCCGCCGGTGCATGTGGCATTGTACCGGCGCACCCAACTGGTGGCGACACTCGACGAAGTCTTGGACAGGCTTCGCGTGGCCTGTGCAGGCAGGGAGGCCGCCTGGGGCCGGTCGGTAGTTTTCATCACAGGGACCAGCCGTACTGCCGACATCGAACAAATCCTCATCCGTGGGGTTCATGGCCCTGGCGAGGTGCATGCAATTCTCGTGGAAACCGAATGTTTTGCCTGACCTTCTGGCGAAGAGCGGGTCAAAACTCCTCAGCCAACGAAGTGCGTTCACCAGGGGAAGCTGATAGGTGCGACGTATCGTTGAAGGTAATTAGCTCCCACCCATAGGGCCTGGAACGGATAATACTCAGGGCAGTATTATTCAGGACCAGCCTCCTTCGATACTCATCCGGCGGCATACCCAGAACGTGGCAGATCGCCAAACGGCAAACAGTTTTGTGGAAGGTCACCAGCACGCGACCCTGCGGATGTTTGGGCGCGAGGGAATCCAGGAACGAGACGACGCGCTGCTGGGCTGCCAGGCCAGTTTCGCCGCCCGGAGGCGCGAGTTGCGCGGGCTTGGCGTCCCAAGCGCGAAAAGCCTGGGAGTCGTTCTCGATGATATCCGACAAGGTTCGCCCTTCCCATTGGCCATAATCAAGCTCCACAAGCCTCTGGTCGGGGACCGGTTCGAGGCCCACAACCCCGGCGATCAGGCGCGCGGTTTCGAAGGCGCGCCCCAGCGGACTCGTATAGAACGCTTCAAAAGGAATGGTCTTCAGGCGCTCGGCGAGGCGCTTTGCCTGCCGGCGCCCCGCCTCGGAGAGGGGAATATCGGATCGGCCGCAAAGCCGGTTCTCAGCATTCCAGGCCGACTCACCATGACGCACTAAATAGAAAAGTCCCATAGGAGCAGGAAGCACCGCGTCATCATTCGAGCGGCAGGAATGTCACGCATACGGGCGAAGGCGCCTGAAGCACTTGGCCGGTCGGAGAGAGAAGCCCGGTGGTCGGATTGATGCGGAACTGCACGACATTGTCGGAGTCCTGGTTGGCCACAAACAAATACGTCCCGGTGGGGTCAATCGTGAAGCTGCGAGGCGTCTTCCCAAGTGTAGGAACCTCTGCCAAGAGCGTGGGTGTCCCTTTCTTAGAGTTAATTGAAAAGACAGCGATCGTGTCGCTCCCTCGGTTCGACGCATACAAGAACTTCCCAGAAGGATGTACGGCCACCTCGGCTCCAGTGCTGTCACCTTTGAAATCCGGGGAGAGCGTCGAGACGGGTTGGAGTACATCCAAAGCTCCCTTGGCCGCCTCGTACCCGAACGGGGTGATGGTAGATTGCATTTCGTCGATCACATAACCGAACTTCCCGTTTGGTGTAAAGGCAAAATGCCGCGGCCCTGCCCCGGAGGCGACCGTGGCGGAAGCCGGAATATTCGGCGTGATCGTCCCTTTTCCCGGGTCGAAACGATAAACGAACACCTCATCGAGGCCCAGGTCCGCGCTGATCACGAAGCGGTTGTCCGGTGACATGTAAACCGAGTGCACGTGCGGCCCTTCTTGGCGTTGAGAGTTGACGCTGGCGCCTTTGTGCTGCACGAACGCCGTGGCCTTGCCCAGACTGCCGTCGCCCAAAATTGGGAACACCGACAAGCTTCCGCCGCCGTAGTTGGCAACCACAACGAACTTCCCAGTCTTATCCACAGTGAGGTGGCATGGACCCGCACCGCCGGATGCCACTTCGTTCAAGAAGGTGAGCTTACCGGTCCCTGGAGCAATGGCAAAGGAGCTGACTCCGCCGCTGCTGTGGCCCTGGTACTCCGATACCTCATTGACCGCGTAAAGGTGCTGGCGGCTGGGGTCTATGGTCAGAAAGGACGGGTCGGCAGTCTCGGCCGCCAGTCCGATCGAATCCAAGTGGTCCGAGGCTGCGTTAAAGCGGCAAGCGTAAATGCCTTTGCTCCCCTTCTCGGTATAAGTGCCGATGTACACAACATACTTATTCGGCGCGGTACCCGGATCGGCGCCGCGAGCGGGAAGGGTTGGGAGAAACGGCGCCGTCAGCGCCGCAAGAATCAAAGCAAGGCAAGGATTGGTTTTCATGCTCCTATGAAACCTCATTCGACCCCTTGCGTGCAAGTGGTATAATTGCAGTGGCTAGTGCTTAGTGGGTTTAATAAGAGCAATTTCAGTGGCGCTGGGAAGGGCCGGGCTTTAGCCCCGCCGCCGATGGGCACGGGGTTGGGAGGGCCTTTAGGCCCTGAAACCAGGCACGCTTCAGGGGCTAAAGCCCCGTACCAACGTCGCGAGGTAAGTGGCGGGTCTAAAGCCCCGCCCTTCCGTTTCCGACAAACAAGTTCGCTTAATAACTCGGCTAAGCACTAGCCACTGGCATTCCCATGACCAGCTTAATGGAAGAAATCGGGCAGCAGCCAACGGTCCTTTCGGGCTTGAGGAAGTTCTATACCAGTCCCGGAGCCATCCCCTCCAAGGTGTTGCGAGGGATGGTGAAACGCTGGCCACCTACCGTGGTGTTCACTGGAATGGGTTCGTCGATGTACGCAGCCTACCCCGCCCAGGCTTACTTGAATTCACTCGGCATTCGCGCCCTGATCTGGGAGACGGGCGAACTGGTGGATCACCTGCGGAAGTTCCACGGTGCAGACATACTGCTGGTGGTTGTCTCACAATCGGGTGAAACGGCAGAAGTGATGCGGTTGCTCGACGCTTTGCCGAGGAAAGAGGGCTTGGTCGCGGTCTGCAATACGGAAGCAAGTCCCCTGGCCCGGCGAGCCAACCTGTTGCTGCCCATGATGGCCGGCCGCCCCGCCGCCGTGGGCACCAAGACTTACGCCTGCGCCGTGGCGGTTTTGATGTACCTGGCAGTAGCGATATCGCGAAAGCCGCCCCAGGCGCTCACTCAGGCGTTGATGCAGGCTATCGAGGCGCAAGAGGAGATTCTGGAACGCGGTGACGAACTGACCTTGCCCACCGTCGAGTATTTTAACAAGCCGCACTACGTTGCCCTGCTGTCCCGTGGAGCCGAATTGGCTTCGGCCTACCAGGGGGCGCTCTTGTTCAAAGAGGTGGCGAAAATCGGCGCAGAACCCATGAGCGCCGCGCAGTTCCGCCACGGCCCCATGGAAATCATCGACCCCTCCCACCGCTACATCGTCTTCGCCCGGCAGAGAGAGACCGGCCCGAAGCGCCCGGCTGATGCTGGGCTCTTCAAGCTCGCGAAGGACATACGCAAGCACGGCGGGCGCGTGCTGCTTTACTCCGACCAGCCTTTTGCGGACACAACCAATGTTCGGCTTGTTCCCGTTGAGCCGGTCCGGCTTGGATTGGGGACGCTGATCGACTCCGTCTATATCCAGTTGCTGGTGCACGAACTCGCCCTGCGCGCCGGCCTGGAACCCGGCAGCTTCAGGTTCGCGATGTCATGATCGACGAAGCCACAATCCAGCAAGCCGTGGAATTACTGCGGCAGGCGGCGCCTAGCGCAACCATCATCGTGTTCGGTTCCTGCGCGCGTGGCCAGAGTACCGAGGACAGCGACCTCGACGTGATGGTAGTTGAACCCACGGTTACCTCGCGCCACGAGGAGATGGTGCGACTAAGCGATGCATTGCGGCCGCTTCGGATCCCTGTAGACGTGCTAGTTGCGAGCAAGGAGACCTTCGAGTATTGGGCTGACACCCCCAACACGATTTACCATGAAGTCGCCCGGGAGGGACGAGTATTCGATGCAACACTCCCGTGAACACGCTCAACTCTTACTCCGCAAGGCTCGGCAAGATGAGTTCGCCTTGGAGAAGCTGATTGCTGACCCCTCCGTGCCCGACGAAATCATTGGCTTCCACGCCCAGCAGGCCATCGAAAAGACCTTAAAGGCCGTGCTCACAAATTGCGGACTCTCCTATGGAAGAACTCACAATCTGGGTGAACTTCTGAAACTGCTGGGTGCGAGTGGGTTTCCTTTGCCTGAAGAGTTTCAGGAGACGAGGCGGCTGACCCCTTTCGCCGTGGATTTTAGGTACGAAGACATACCGCTAACGTTGGACAAACCCTTTGACCGCTTCTGGGCTCGCGGCTGCGTGTCCAAGGTTCGCTCCTGGGCTGAATTGACCCTGCGAGACAACGAGGGTGGTCAGCCTCCCGGTGAAGGCGGGTCAGTTTGAACTGCCGGCTAAACTAAGGTTGAACCCTCTCCGCGCGATGGCCGCCGAAGGCGTGAATGGTTCGCGTCCCGGCGATCGGCTCACCCCCATGCCAGGTCCCCTTTGGAATGAAATACTCTTCTCCGGCATTCACAGGCACGCGCTTGTCGCCGAAAATGAGTGTGTAGCAGCCCTGAACAACCAACATGTATTCGTCGTAATCGTGCGCGTGCGGGGTTGATGGCGCCGATTCACGGCAGGTCCAGAACGCCATCTGACTTCCATCCACGCCATCAAAAACGTAGCCTTCGACTCCCGGTGTGGCTTGACTGCTGGTGGCAATCCTGTTGGCGGGACTCTTCATGAAAGCTGGAAAGTCATTCACGGTTCCTCCTCAAAGTTGGACATCACTCAAGTCAGGTATCGCCATCGTACATGAAGAGCGGCGCGAAGGGTGCTAGAATTGAAGAATTCGTGAGCGAGGCTATGGGAGGACAACGGGCATGAGTTGGCAGGGCAGGATCGTCATCGACCCCAAAATACTCACCGGAAAACCGACCATAAAGGGCACTCGGCTGGCGGTTGAATTCATCGTGGACCTTTTGGCGCAGGGTTGGTCAGAGGCCCAGATCGTGAACAATTATCCGGGACTGAGCCACGAGGATGTCTTGGCCTGCTTGTCCTACGCCAGTGAATTGCTCAAGTCCGAAAGGGTCTTCCCAACCTCAGTGTGATGATTCTGCCCATCCTCCGCTAGCCTAATGCCTCCGCTCGTATTCAGCGTTTAAATGGTCTGTCAGCAACAATCTTTCCGCCTTCTTCGATCGTGTAGGTTGCGTTGGCTTTGAGGTTCTTGAGGGAATCGTGCAGCCCGCTGGGCCAAGTTATATCCACACTGTCAGCCTGAGTGGCTTTTTCCAAGCCAAACGTCAAGGTGAGTTCGCTCTGCGAGCAATAGCTCGAGCCGGAGTGAACAGTCTGCCAGTTGGTGATTCCGCCCGAAGTGACGCGGACTTGCGCGCCGATGCCGTCGCGGTTCGAGCGCGTCCCGACGGTTCTTATGCGAATGGCGTTGTTGCGGCTCCCGCCCACATTGCGGAAGAGGTAAGCAGGCCCGCCGTTTGTAGTCATCAGAATATCCGGCGCGCCGTCGTTATCGATATCCGCATAGGCAGCGCCCCGCGCCACCATGCGGCGTGTGAATCCGAGTTGCTTTCCGACTTCCTGAAACTTGTCGTGGCCCTCGTCGTGGAATAGCAAGGGAAGCTCGGCATAAGCCACTTGTTGCTGGATAATTCCGATGTCCGGCTCAATGTGGCCGTTGGCGACGAACATATCCTGAAGGCCATCGAGGTCGTAATCGAAAAAGAAGAGGCCGAAAGAGAGCGAGAGCAGGCTGGCGCGGCCGACCGAGGAGGACGGCGCGATATCAATAAAGAAGCGGTTGCCCTCGTTGTGATAGAGGCCGAGCATCTGGTTGGAGAAATTGCCGATGGCCAGGCTGGGATAGCCGGAGTGATCGAAGTCGTCCTCGTCGATTCCCATGGCGCCGCGCGCCACGCCATCTTCGCTGAAGGCGATGCCGGCTTGCACGGCCTGTTCAGTGAAGGTGCCGTCGTGGTTGTTGCGATAGAGCTTGTTGCGCTCTGTGTCGTTCGAGACCGCGAGGTCCGGCCAGCCGTCCATGTCGTAGTCAATCACCGCCACGCCCAGAGATTTGCTGGTCGGGTCGTAGATGCCAGCTTTCTCGGTGACGTCCTCGAAGCGGCCGTTGCCGAGATTATGAAAGAGCCGCGGGGTGTCGCCCTTATACGCTTCCGGCGTGCAATAGGATTTGTGCTGGCCGTCGAGCGTGCAATAAAGGTCTTCCTTCTCGGACCACTTTACGTAGTTGGTGACGAAGAGATCCAGCTTGCCGTCCTTGTCGTAATCGAACCAGGCGGCGCTGGCGCCAAAGCCGGTGTTGTTCACCCCGGCGGTCTTGGTGACGTCTTTGAACGTTCCGTTGCGCTCGTTGTGGAAGAGATGTGCCTCGCCCAGGCCGGTGATGTAAATATCGTCCCAACCGTCGTTGTCGTAGTCACCCACCGCCACGCCCATGCCGTAGATCTCCACGTCCAGGCCTGCCTTGGCCGTTACGTCGGTGAAAGTGCCGTTGCCGTTGTTGTGGTAGAGCTTCGGCGTCGAGCGCCGGATCTTGTGGCCGGGAAAGTCTTTGCCGTTGATCAGCAGGATGTCCGGGTAGCCGTCGTTGTCATAGTCAATGAACGCGCAGCCCGGTCCCATGGTCTCCGGCAGGAACTTCTTGCCGAAGGCGCCGGTGTAATGAGTGAAATTGATTCCAGCTTTTTGGGTGATGTCCTCGAAACGAATCGTCCCGCTGCTTTCGTTGGGCGGAGACTTGATGGCGCTTGCGGAGCTCGCGGTGGGTCTCAAGCCTGCCGTGAGAACCAGGCTCGCAATGCCGATGACCAGGAGAATGCCTGCGATTTTGGATTTTAGATTTTGGATTTTAGATTCCCGAGCCATTATTTCCTGTTCCTAAGGCGCGACCCCCTCACCCGGCCCGCCCCGGCTGATGAAAACGCCGGCTGCGGTCCACCCTCTCCCCCAAGGGGGCGAGGGCTACACATCAGAAGGGGAGGGAGGGCCGCCCTTTCAAGGGTGTGTCGTTCCGAGCCCACTCGCTGTCATTCTGAGCGAAGCGAAGAATCTCGCCCTGGTTCTTCTTTCTGCTTTCTGATTTCTGCTTTCTGCATTCTGGCTGTTTTCTTCTGCCTTCTGCTTCCTGCATACTGCCTTCCGCCCGTTGCCGGTCCTAATGCCACCGACACGTGTTCGTGAATGGGCTGTGCTTCGTTATTGTCCTCGGGATGCGCGAGCTTGAAAGGGCCAGTAATTGCGCGCGAGGATTCATCCGCCTTGAAGCGCAGGTAGAGCTTTTCTTCCCGCGCAGCCTGCGTGTCGTCTCGCAAGCCGCGATAGCAGAGCATCAGGTCGTAATGGGCCTCGAGGTCCTCGGGATCGACCGCCAGGGTTTTAGCGAATTCCGCCACCGCATCCTTGTATTTGCGCTCCAGGAAAAGCATGCGGCCCATCTGGTTTCTCACCACCCGGTCGCGCGGGTACAAGGCGGAAGCCTTAGAAAATTCGTCGAGGGCAGCGGGGTAGTTGCCGTCGGCTTTGAACGTAAGGCCGGCGAAGTAGTGCGCGCTGCGCGAGCCGGGGATTAAGTTGGATGGCCTTTTCGAGCAGGGGCTTCGCCGCATCGGTGTTGCCCTCCTGCACGCGAGCGCGGGCCATGTTGACCCAGCCGTCAGCGTAACCGGGATCGAGCTTCGTTACCGTTTCAAACGCTCGTTCCGCGCCTTTCAAATCACCTTGCAGCAGCAGCCCAATGCCGTAGTCGTTCCAACGCTCGCGGTCCGCCGCATCGAGGACCAATGATTCCACGAAGGGTGCGGTGCTCTTGGCCAGAACCGGAATGGTGCAAGTGTCCCGCGCGATCTCGACGGTAGGCACATCCGGGATGGCTTTGAACTTCGCGGCTACCTTGCTCAGGTCACCTTGAAATACCCAATGGCCGTCGTCGTAGTTCTTGGCCACATCGGGATTGGGTTGGGCGGGATCACGAACACCGGCAAACGCCCACTGGGTATTCCACCAGGAGAACTTCCGGTAGTTGAGCTTTGCGGTGAGCGTGATCGAACCTCCGCAGTCCTCAGGGATCTTCATGCGGAAATGCACGGTGTCCGCGGCGCCGGGAGGTATCAAGTGCGCGTACATGGTGGCGCGCGTTGACCAGGCATTGCGCTTATTGATGGGATTGCCGTGCGCGTCAAGCTGGAGAGAGCGGTAGAAGTGCGCTCCGGGTTCGACTGGGCCGTGGCCGTTGTCGGCCGCTTCGCCGCTCCAGAAGATGATCCTCCCCTGGCTGTCGCGGGCCTGAAGCTCCAGCCAGCAATCAAACGCGTCCACCGTGCCACCCGGAAAGAAATGGCCAACTCGCCGCGTGCGAACCACGACTTCCACGCGCACCGTATCGCCGCGCCGCACTTGAGCCGCCGCCCGTCCCAGCGGCGCCATCAGCTTGACGGGAGGAATGGCACTGACGCCTGCAGCCGCCAAGCCTTGCGAGGATTCTTCGCCCACCGCAAACGTGCTCGCAAGCTGCGGCGCTTCTCCTCCGATTTTCCTCGCCGGGCCGGCGGGCCCTGCTGCTTCTTCGGCCAGGGCGAAGATATCGACGCTTAAAGCGCCCTTCAGAAAACTCTCCACCTGCTGGACCTGTTCCTGGTCACCGTAAGAAGTCGGGACTGCCGTGTTCGCGGCCGCAAAGCGGTGCGAGTGCACGAAACCGTTGATGTTTGCGAAATCCTTGGAAGGAACCAGCGGCATGTGGCAATCCGCGCATTGGGAAGGGTGAGGCGGATAATAGAACGACCTCGCGCCCTGCCCCGAAACCCCGCTGGCCTGCCAGTTGTCGTAGTCGTTGAAGCCTCGAATCCAGCGGTAACTATTGACGGGCACATCCAGGTGGACCTTGTGGCAGGCGGAGCAGAACTCCGGAACCTGCGTGGGGTCCCTGTGAAAGGGCTTTAGAAACGCGTTGCGATGCGGCTTGGGATCGAGCTTAACGGCATAGTCGTGGATGAAGTGGAGCAGCGGGTTCTTGCTCGAGGCCAGGCGGTCGAGCGGCGGGTAGTCCATCACGAAACTACCTTGGCCCATCGTGTCTTTCACCCGCGAGATGGAATGGCAGGACATGCATCCCAAGCCGTTCTGGCCTTCGCGCGTATCCTCGACCTCGCGAATGGGATGCGTCTGCATTTTGTTGGCAAAGACGAGCGCATGGTCGTGACAGCCGCCGCACCAGAGCGAAGGCTTGACGCCGACCGTGTCCTGCATGTACTCGATGGCCTTGCGGTACCACTGGTTATTGAAGGAGGCCATGTGGTGCATCGAGCTTTGCCACTGATTGTAGATGTCCGTATGACAGGGGCGGCAGGATTCGGAATCCATGAAGAACTGCGAGGTGATGGTCTTGCCGTCGCTGGTAGTCGCAGAACTGGGGAAAAGCAGGCTGGATGCGCCTCCCCCTTCGTGATTCATGCTGAGCGGAGGGGTGGACGGGTTCTCGATCCTGTAGCGCGGATCGGAGTGGGCGTGATTGTAAACCGCCACAACCGCGTAGAACGCACCTGCAGCCACGGCGACTCGCAGGCTCCAACGCCACACGGACGGCAGGCTTTCAGGTTCGGGGGCGACACCCACCCAGATGCGGTCTCGAAAGCGAATGAGCAGAAAGAACAGGCCCGCGATCGCCAACCCCACGTGCGCATATAGCGCCAGGCTGTGAGGCCGGGTCATGCCGACGAAAACAAGATAGAATCCGAAACCTGCTGCCAGTCCCAACAGCCAGAGTGCGCCGATTCCCCAAACTCCGGCGAAGGACCGCCGGTGCCGAATCACGAAGGAGACGAATAGAATGCCGACGCCCAGTCCCAAAAGCGGGTGCAGCAAGGCATTCGTCACGTAGAATAATGTGGGGGCGCCGAAGGCTGCGATGTAGGCTGCATTACAAATGAGGACCGCCGCAGACGCGGGAAGGAGCCATCCTCCCCGCGAGCGGCCAGGACGTTTGTTTTCCATTTCTCTTTCGATCTTGCCCTGATTTTGCCCAAGACCCGACGCAGCTTATAGTTTAGCAAGCCTTGCCCGCAGGATTCAACCGACCTCCGGCGGGCCGGAACCTTTTTCCATATTAGTCATCCGCTTTCTTTGCATTACGTCGCTGTAGGGGGACGGCTTGCCGTCTCCTGTTTTGCATACCATTCCGAGGACAGTACTTTGGTGCCAGTGACACTCGGGGTGCCTATATATAGGATTCACAGCTATGAAAGAACGTGAAGCCAACATTGGAAACCAAATCAAACGCGGCAGCGCGGAATTGGCCATACTTTCCGTGCTGGCGCAAGGACCGCTGCACGGCTACGAAATCTCCAAGCGCATCGAGCGCCAGACGCAAGGAGCACTCAGCTTCAACCTCGCCTCACTCTACCCGCTACTCTATCGTATGGAACGACGCGGATGGCTGAAAGCGGCCTGGGAAGAGCCTGCCGGGGGACGCCGCAGGCGCTATTACCGGCTGGAGGAAGCAGGGAAAAGCCGCCTGGTGCCCCTTCGTGAAGAATGGCGACAGTTGTTTCAAGCCTTGGACAGCTTGGCGGGGGTGACCCATGCCTGATTGGCAAAGGCTTGCGCGACGAAGGCTGACACCGCTGGCACTGGACTCCGTGCGGGAAGACGAGATCGTCGCCGAACTTGCCGGCCACCTGGAGGACCTCTACGCGGATTTGGTTCGGCAAGGGACACCCGAAGAGGAAGCTGTCCAATCTGCGTTGAGCGCCGCTGCGGACTGGGATGAGCTTCGCCGCGAGATTCAACGCGCTGGAAATGAGGAGATTATTATGAATTACCGTGTAAAAACCCTGTGGTTACCAGGAGCCTTCACGATCGCCCTTTCAGGAATCCTTCTTCGACTGCTCCAGATCCCGTCGGCGCCTGCGCCGCACGTTTTCTGGCTGCGGCAAGGCCCACCCCTCATCGTCTACTGGCAGTGGTTCGTGTGCCTTCCTTTGGTGGGCGCCGTCGGCGCGTATTGGTCCCGGCGGGCGGGCGGGAAACTCCTGGAGAGAGCCTTGGCGGCTTCGTTTCCTGTTTTGGGACTGATGGGCTTGCCAATGCTCATTCTTCCTTTCCTGTTAATTTTCCGCTGGCTGGTCCACCGTGACGTCCTGCTGGTGCCGGCCGCGCTTGTCTTGCTGATTTGGGTTGTTCTTCCGGAGGCTGCGCTCCTGCTGGGAGCGTTGCCCTTCTTTAGAGGCGCAGCCGGCGAATCCCACCCGGCCGCAACCTCGCCATGAGGAGAGGTTTCCGCCGTAGGGCCGAACGGCGTTCGGCCTTGGCGACGGAGCCGAGCGCCGCTCGGCCCTACAGTCGATACGCCGCATGCGCCGCGCTACAACCGCCGCTCGACGGCTTGCTGAGCGAGGGTGAGCGCGGAGCGGATGGCGCCGAAGGTCTGCGCCTTGTCCTCAAGGGAGCTGAATTTGATGGGCGGGGCGTTCTCCTTGTAAATGTGCTGAACGATTTTGTTGACGGTGGAGAGCATGAACTCCGGCGCACCCTTCGCGATGCCTCCCCCTAAGACAATCAAGGCGGGATCGAGAACGGAGATCATATTGACGATGCCGACGCCCAGCATAGTGAAGATTTTGTCTAGAACCGCGCGGGCGCTGGGGTCGCCGTTTCGGAAAGCTTCAAATACAAAGTAAGCGTCACGCTCCGCGGCGAGCCCGGATGATGCTTGGACGGCCGCGGCGGGGAGCGCCTTCCGTCCCTCGGCGGCTATGCCTATTCCGGAAACGTAGCTTTCAAAGTGGCCCGAGTCGCCAAAGTCTTCCGCCCAGCGCAGCCACTCAAGAACCATGTGGTAGACCTCGCCGGCGGAACCGGTGCGGCCACGACAGAGCTTGCCGTCCACGAACACCCCGGAACCTGTTCCCGTTCCGATGGCGATAAACACAAAGTTGTCGACGCCTTGAGCGACGCCGCGCCAGTGCTCGCCGATGGCCGCCATGTTGGCGTCGTTTTCGAGGAAAACTGGCACCCGCAGTTTTTCCTCCAGCTCATGCCCCAGATGGATGTCTTTCCACCCGGGCAAGTTGTAAGCAAAAGCCACCACGCCGCGCTCCGCGTCGACAGGGCTCGGCACGCCGATGGCCAGTGCGCGGAGACGCCCGCCCGACTTTACCGTGAGCGAGCGCGCACCGTCGACAATCTCGCCAATCAATTTGTGCGGGCCGTCCTCAGGGCGAATCTTTACGTTGGAATCTCCGAGGATCTTTCCGCAGAAATCCGCCAGCGCGAAGTGCACGTGGCTGCCGCCCAAATCGATGCCGATGACCTGGCCGTAGTCCGGCTTGATCCCGACTTTCGCGCGGCCGTCGCTGAAGACCAGGAGCCCTTTCTTGACCAGCGGACGGAGCTTGGCCACCACGGAGGCGGGACGAATGCCAACCTCGCGGGCAAGCTGGGTGACGGAAGCCGTCTCGCGGTTTGCTATTTCCTGGAAGATCCGCTGCTCAGTGCTCTCTGGTTTGAACATATCAAGCCTCTTCGTCCTCGTCATTGGCGATGGAGAAAGAATCCCAGATTTCAGATTCGAGATTCAAGACTTCAGCTTCTTCGCGAGGACCAAGTCGGAATACGACTCTGCGACGATGTCCTTCGCCGTGATGCCGAACAGTTGCTGAAAGTGGCGTGCCTGGGATCTTATTTTCTTCACGTCACCGGTCCGCGAAATGGCTTCCACCTCGAGAAATTTCCCCAACTGACGCACCCGGTCCAGATGGATTTTCACATTTTTTACGAAGTAAATTTCGCGGCGCTTGTCCACCACGGCCAGCGTGGCGAGGGCGCGTGCCAGAATCACCCGTAGCGAATTCCTCCGCGGAAGCAGCGTCATCTCCACGGCAGACTGGCGGGCGCGGCGAGCGTTGCTCCGCCGGTAGAAAATCAGGGCGTTCTCGATGCGCCCTTCCCGAACCTTCAGCCGCCCGGCGGGGACGCGAAAATAAGTGTCAACCTGATGGTCCGTTCCGATGGAGCGCGCGTTCAGCGTCTTGAGCGCGTCGCGAACGCGCTGCTCGTCCTTGATTCGTGCTTTAAACTCGTAGTTAACGATTTTCATTGCGGGACGGAAGATTAGCGGAATGTCACGCACGGATCAAGGGTTTTCAGCTCTGGGTGTTAGTACAGTTCGGAGTTGTAGCGGCGAGTTTAGCTCGCCAAATGGCGGCGTAAAGCCGCCGCTACAAGCCGAGCTTGCGCAGAACTTCCGGCGGGCACCCCTCCCAGTCAGCCACCATGGTGTTTCCAAGGTAGGGCAGATCTTTCACGCCCATTTTGCTGGAAAAGAAACCGCTCACCACCAGGTCGCGCAAGTGGCTGAAGAAGGCGACCGCGTTAGCGTCCCGGGGGGATGCCTTGGCTGGGTAAGCGATGCGGTCGAGGATCTGCTTTTGCTGCGTCTCGGAGCAGTCCGCGAAGGCGCGGTTGAACAGGCGGTTGCACTCCAGATCCAGCCACGTCAGGCCGCCGCGGATTTCCGCCAGAAGATCGCCGCGGCGTAGTTCGAGCCACGCGTCAATGAATTCGGGGACGCCTGCCTGCGTGGCGCTGCCCGTACGTTCGTCGGCGGGGATGATCAGATCGCTCAAAATGCAGACAGTCTTCCACTCGTGCTCGTCCAGAATCTTGCGGGAGGAAGCTTCTTGCGCTGGGGTCGAGGCAGGTGTGCCGGCGAGCACGGGCTTCCCCTCCGCGCCGCCTGCGGATGACGAGGGCATGAGGGCTGCGGCGGGGATGGCGGTTAGAGCTTTTAGTAGAGCGCGCCTTTGGCGCTTCTTTTCTTCAGATTCCATGGTTCTCGCGAATTCCGGATCTCAGATTTCAGATTCAAAACAATCGGCAATCGACAATCACAGATTCCGTTTCTTCACCTGGTCCGCAATGTATTCGCTGGTGCGCCAGGCTAAGGCCAGGATCGTAAGTGTCGGGTTTTTGTCAGCATTGCTCACGAAGGGCGCGGCGTCCGTGACGAACAGGTTCTTGCAGTCCCAGGCCCGACAATAGGGATTCAAGACGGAATTAGCGGCTTCATTGCCCATTCGGGTGGTCCCCACTTCGTGAATGACTTCGCCACCTTTGCTGATCCCCCACTGGGCCTCGGCTCCGGAGGATTCGATCACTTCGCCTCCCGCCTTGCGAATGATCTCCTGAAAAGTCTCCTGCATGTGGCGCGCTTGGAGGATTTCGTCGTCGCTCCACTTGAAATGGAATTTCAGGACAGGAATGCCCCATTGGTCGACCACTTGATCGTCAATTTCGCAATAACTATCCTGGTTGGGGATCATTTCGCCTCGACCTGAAAAGCCCACAAAAGCGCCGTATAACTTGCGGCATCCGCGCTTCAGCTCAAGGCCATAGCCGCCTCCCAGAAACCGCTCGGAATGAGCAAGTACGCGGGCCGAGGGCATCTCTCGCCCGCCGCCGAACTCGATGTGGTAGCCGCGCGCGAAGGGCAGCTCGTTTTTGAGCTGCTTCTCATAATTCCACCAGGGCATGTAAAGATGCATGCCGCCGGTGCCGTCTTCGTTATGCGGTGGAAGGCCCATGAGAGCGGGGATGAAGCCCGCGACATCAGAACCCACAGTATCCATCAGGTATTTGCCGACCAGGCCGCTGGAGTTTCCGAGGCCCTTGGGGAATTGGCGAGGGTTCGAGTTCAGGAGCAGGCGGGCCGTCTCGCAGGCGCTGGCGGCGAGCACCACAATTCTGCCGCGCGCCTGCACCTCGCGCCGCGTTTTCTTGTCGATGTAGGAAACACCGCTGGCCAGGCCCGCGGCATCGACCAGCACCTCGCGCGCCATGGCGTCACAGCGGATCTCAAGATTCCCGGTCGCGAGGGCGGGAGGGAGCAGCACTGTTGGCGAGGAGAAATTCGAAGAGGTGGCGCAACTTCGGCCGCACTGCGCACAATAATGGCACGCAGGCCTGCCGTTCAGCGGCCGCGTCAGAATAGAAAGCCGGGAAGGGACACAAGGGATGCCGAGCCCCCGGCAGGCCTTCTGAATCAGCAGTTCGTAACAGCGCGGCTTGGGCGGGGGCAGAAACTTGCCATCCGGCGTGTTGTCGAGATTCTCCGCGGACCCGAAAACGCCGATCAGTTCTTCCGCCTTGTCATAGTAAGGCGCCAGATCGTCGTAGGTGATCGGCCAGTCGAACCCTTTGCCGTCACGGCTGTAAGGCTTGAAGTCGTAGGGTCCCATGCGCAGAGAAATGCGCCCCCAATGGTTCGTCCGGCCGCCCAACATCCGTGATCGCCACCACAGCCAGTCGCTTCCCGTTGCGTTCGTATAAGGCTCACCATCAACCTGCCAGCCTCCCACGGAAGCCAGGTAATAACCGAAAGGATGCGAAGGCGTGGAAGCGTTGTGGTACGGGGCCTCGTAGTCCCAGGCGAACATCTTGGATTGCTTGGCGGTGTCATACCAGCTCCCTGCTTCGAGCAGGAGGCACTTGGCGCCTGCCTTGGAGAGGACATAGGCTGCCATCCCTCCCCCCGCTCCGGAACCCACAATGATGACGTCGTAGACTTTGGGACTGGCGATGGTCTGTGGCACTTTCGATGAACCTCGAGTGGATAGCCCTAAATAAGAATTTTAACACGGCGGGCCAGAGCCGCGATTACAAATTCCAGATTCAAAATTCTTGGCGGGGAAGCATTTTCAAGTCGCGCAAAATGCGGTAAGGTTAAGCAAGAGGCGGCTTTACGCCGATATCGGGGCACGATGAGATCCGCCCTATCGGGCGAGGCGGGCTCGCCGCAACCAAGGGCGTTCGGGAGCTTGAGATGGAAAATGGTGTAAGCGCTCAGTTTAAAACGGCGGTAGTTCGCGAAAAGTCCCAATTGATGTCGGCCTCGGAGATCGACCGTACGGTGGTGCGCCTGGCGCACGAGATCCTGGAGCGCAACAACGGATTAGACGGGCTGGTTCTGGTTGGGATCCGGCGCCGCGGAGTGCCGATTGCTCAGCGATTGGCCCGGAAGATGACGGAGATTGAAAAGACCGGGCCGCCGGTCGAGACGCTGGACATCACTCTATACCGTGATGACCTCTCGAGCATCGATCAGAAGCCGGTGGTTCAGCCCGCCGCGCCGTTTTCCGTGGAGGCCAAGACCGCAATCCTCGTGGACGACGTCCTTTACACGGGGCGGACGTCGCGGGCGGCGCTGGATGCCCTTCTCGAACACGGGCGGCCACGGCGTGTGGAGCTATGCGTCTTGATCGACCGGGGACACCGGGAACTGCCCGTCCAGGCGAATTATGTGGGCCGGGTCGTGCAGACATCGGACAACGAAATCATTGAAGTCCGGCTTCGCGAAGTGGACAACCAGGACCGCGTCATGCTTTGCGAGCGAGTTTAGTGAAGGAGTGCTATGCCATTTCCGGTTGGACCCGAAGATGTGAAGCTGATTCAAGGACGCAGTAAGGGGCTGCAGGTCATGTGCGACTGCGGCTGCGTCAACTTCAACTATCTTGACCCGCAGGATCCCGTGTGGCGCTGCCGCAACTGCCAACGCGTTTTGAGCTTCGACTTCCCCCGCCTGATGGAGAAGGTTCTCAGAACAGTGCCTAGTGGCTAGTGGCTAGAAGACTGCTGCTAGGCACTAGCCACTGACCACTAGCCACTGCTCTTCAAGGAGTCCATCATGCCCTACGCAAAGCCTTCCCGGCGCTCCTGGGCGGAGCCCTGGAAGATCAAGATGGTGGAGCCCATCCGCATGACGACTCGCCCGGAGCGCGAGAGGTTCATCGTTGCGGCCGGGTACAACACTTTCCTGCTGCGCTCCGAGGATGTCTATATCGACCTGCTTACGGACAGCGGCACGAACGCCATGAGTGATATCCAGTGGGCGGGAATGATGCGCGGCGATGAAGCCTACGCGGGCAGTCGCAATTTCTACCATCTCGCTGAGGCGGTAAGCAACTACTATGGATATAAGCACCTGGTCCCAACCCACCAGGGGCGCGGGGCCGAGCATATACTTTCCAAGATCATGATTAAGCCGGGCGACTCGATCCCCGGCAATATGTATTTCACCACCACGCGCCTCCACCAGGAGTTGGCCGGCGGCACCTTTGTGGACGTCATCATCGACGAAGCGCACGACCCGGCGAGCGAGCATCCCTTCAAGGGCAACGTCGACCTGGCGAAGCTCGAAAAACTCATCCACGAGGTGGGGGCAGGAACCATTCCTTACGTCTCCGTGGCGGGAACCGTAAATATGGCCGGGGGCCAGCCGCAATCCATGTCGAATATGCGCGCGCTCCGGGAACTCTGCGACCGGCACGGCATTCCCGTCGTGCTCGATGCCACGCGCGCCGTCGAAAACGCCTACTTCATCCAGCAGCGCGAACCGGGGTACAGCTCAAAGCCCGTGGCTGAGATCCTGAAAGAATATTGCTCCTACACCCAAAGCTGTACGATGAGCGCCAAGAAAGATGCGCTGGTGAACATCGGGGGCTGGCTGGCCACGAATGACGAGGGGCTCTACGAAGAAGCGCGCAACATGGTGGTGGTCTATGAAGGGCTGCACACCTACGGCGGGCTGGCGGGCCGCGACATGGAAGCTATGGCGCTCGGTATCAAGGAAAGCGTTGAGGACGACCACATCCGCGCCCGGGTGGGCCAAGTGGAGTACCTGGGCCGGCACCTGCTGGATTGGAGCCTCCCCGTCGTCAAGCCGATTGGCGGTCACGCGGTTTTCCTGAATGCGAGGGGCTTCTATCCGCAGATCCCGCAGGAGCAATATCCAGCCCAGACGCTCGCCGGCAACATCTACATCGATTCCGGCGTGCGCACCATGGAGCGCGGCATCGTATCCGCTGGGCGCGATGCCAAGACGGGCGAGGAGCACCACCCCCGCCTGGAACTTGTACGCGTCACCATTCCCCGCCGAGTCTACACGCAGGCACATATGGATGTGGTGGCGGAGTCGATCCTGGAAGTCTACGAGCAGCGCGAACAGGCGCGCGGCTTGAAGATGGTTTACGAGCCGAAGTATTTGCGCTTCTTCCAGGCACGGTTTGAGAAGCTGGAATAGACGGGACACAAACGCCCCCCCTCACTCCACCTGCGTGTAGGGGGACGGCTTGCCGTCCCCTCATGAGCCGGGTAGGGCAAGCCCTGCCCCTACCCGTTTTCAAAGCAACCCCAGCCTGGACGCATTAGCCGTAACCCACGAGCCCTCAAAGAGATCCACCACACTACTTTTCTCTAAAGTAATCCCAGCCCTTTGCCGATAGGGGATATGACCTGTTTGAAGAGCGCCCTCGACTGGGTGCGGTGTGCCGTAGTTTCAACTGCATGAGGTTGCGACCGTGAGTTACCTAATCTATTGCATCGTTCGCGGGCCCCTTCCGGCGGCTCTGGAAATCCCCGACGGCGTGGGGGGCCATCGTGTTTTTACTTCGAATTACAACGGCTTGGGCGCCGCGCTTTCCAAGCTTCCCGGGCCAGACCTGCCCTCTGACAGGGCGAATCATCTTGCCTATGAGCGTGTGGTCGAGTCATTCTACCGCCATCTCACCGTGGTTCCGCTCCCCTACGGGTGTCGGGTTGAGTGTCCCTACGACGCGGTGGTTCTACTACGGGAAAATGAGGACGCTTACCGCGCGCTTCTCCGCGAACTGGATGGATATGCGGAAGTTGGCATTCAAGTTCAGCTCGGCAGCTCAACTGCAAGGTCGGAAACGCCCCTGCGCAGGATTTTACCGGACTGGTTTCCACTTCGTCCACGCCCCTCCGGGGCCGCAGGTCTGGATGTAAAGCCGGGCTCTGAGCGCGTCGCCGTGGCTCCCAACGCGTTGATTGAGAACCTCTGTGATTCACTACACGGCTCCTTCGTCCGTCACAAAGTCGATTTCCCTTCGTCTCGAAAGAGTCGTCTTTTGTCCCTCCATTTCCTGGTGCCGCGCGATTCCGTGGAAACGTTTCGCTCCGCGGCGCGACACCTGCCCACGAACCTCTCATTTCAGTTGCAATTAAGCGGGCCCTGGCCGCCCTACAACTTTGTAGACGCATTGCAGCCATAAGGGAAACGAATACTCGCGCCAACGCGGCAAGTCTACGTTAGCCAGTGTTGGGTGGTGGGTCAGTTTGCTGTAGCGGCGCTCTCCGAGCGCCGGAACTCCTTGAGAATTCAAGAACGGCGGTCAGAGACCGCCGCTACAACAGTCAAACTGACCCACTACTCAGTGTTGCCTCGCGCCAGAAGTGATAAACTGCAACCAGTGAGCTTCGATAGGGCGCTGACCGTCGGAACTCCCTGAAAAACATGCACATCACGCTTAAAGATGAGGTTGTTCTGGTTACGGGTGGGTCCCGCGGGATCGGCGCGGCAACGGTCAGGGCATTTGTGGCGGCGGGCGCGAAGGTTGTTTTCAACTATCGGAGAGATAACCGCGCGGCCAGGCGAGTCATCGAAAGCTGTAGGAGCATGGAGGGCGAGGCCGCTGCAGTTCGGTCTGATGTGGCGAGCATGGCCGGCGCCAAAAAGCTGGTGTCGGCAGCACTGCGCCGTTTTGAAAGAGTGGACACCCTGGTGGCGAATGCGGGGATTTGGAATTACCAACCCGCGCCCATCGAGAGAATGACGGAGAAGCAGTGGGATGAAATGCTTGCGGTGAACCTCAAAGGCGTCTACACGCTGGTGCACTACGTGGTTCCCGGCATGATCAGCCGGAAGCGTGGGAAAATCATCGTGGTCTCGTCGACGGCGGGGCAGCGCGGAGAGGCTTTTCACACCCACTATGCAGCCAGCAAGGGCGGCCTGATCAGTTTCGTCAAAGGGCTTTCGACAGAACTGGCGCGGCACGACATCCTGGTCAACTGCGTCGCTCCCGGCTGGGTGGAAACAGATATGAGCACTGAGGTGATGAAAAACAGGCGTGAGTATGAGCAGGTCCTCTCGGTCATTCCGCTTCGCCGTTTTGCTTCGCCGGAGGAAATTGCTTCGCCGATTCTCTTCTTGGCCTCCTCCATGGCTACTTTCATTACCGGAGAAGTGCTGAACGTAAATGGCGGCAGCGTGCTTTGCGGATGAGCGCAGGGCGGATTTTGCAGCCGCTCTCGAGGTACGATTTATGGCCAGGCAACGGCGCAATCTCGGGGTTATAGTCGGCGCAGGGGCGGCGCTCGCTTTTGTGCTTGCTGCCGCGAATGTGGCCAGATTGCGCGCCGGGCAAAATCCTGCCACGGCCCCTTCAAATCCCGCTCCGTCGAATTCCACCCCGCCTCCTTCCCGCATCGACCCTAAAGCGCAGCAAATCCTCGATCGCGTCATACAGATATTGGGGGGGCCGGCCTTTCTAAAGGTAAAAAGGCTGACCACGAAAGGCCGCATCTTTTCCATTCGGAACGAGGCCACTTCCGGCTACGCTCCTTTTGAAAGTTATGTTGAGTATCCGGACAAGCGCCGTTTCAGCTACGGGAAGAAACCCCCGGTTATTCTCATCAACAATGGCGACCAGGCATGGGAGTTGGATAAGATGGGCCAGACCAGCCAGTTGGCGGAGCAGGTGCGGCGCTGGAAAGTGTCCACTTACTATTCGCTGGAGAATCTTCTCCGTCTGCGCATTCACGAACCCGGGGTTCTCATTCAAATGGGCGGCGTTGACTTCCTGGATAACGTCGCCACTCAGTCCCTGGACATGGTGGATGCGCAAGCAACTCAAGTGAAGCTGGATTTAAACCGTCAGACGTTGGTGCCGGTAAGCGTCACTTATCGCGTCCACGACGAGAAGACAGGAGACTGGAACGACTTCGCGGACGTTTACAGCGAATACAAGAACGTCGACGGTGTGATGACTCCCATGCACATTGCCAGGTTCATGGATGGGGACCGAGTCTCGGAAGTATTTCGCAGCTTCGCCCACTATGATGACGAATACCCTGCAACTTATTTCCAGCCCGTGCGCTAGGAGTCACATCTGTTATAATGACGTGCTGGGGCGGGCGGGAAGAATCAAATGCGAATGCGGCACACAACGATACTCTGCGTCCGGCGCGACGGACGGCTCGCCATGGCAGGCGACGGTCAGGTGACCATGGGCGAGAACATCGTCAAGCAGAAGGCCCGCAAAATCCGCCGTCTCTTCAATGAGAAGGTGGTGGCGGGATTTGCCGGAAGCACCGCGGATGCACTGTCCCTTTTCTCCAGGTTTGAGCAGAAACTCGAGGAGTATCACGGCAACCTCAGCCGCGCCGTGGTGGAACTGGCCAAAGAGTGGCGCACAGATCGCGCCCTGAGACACCTCGAGGCATTGCTCCTGGTTGCCGACGAAAAGAACACTTACTTGTTAAGCGGCAACGGAGATGTGATCGAGCCTGACGACGGGATCGTGGCGATCGGCTCCGGCGGGCCTTTCGCGCTGGCTGCATCGCGCGCGCTGGCGAAACACACCGCCATGACCGCCAAGGAGATCGTCCAGGAGGCCATGCTCATCGCCGGGCAAATTTGCATTTTCACGAACGATCAGGTAACGATCGAAGAATTGTGAGAACCAGGTCGTAAGCTTGTAGGGGCAATCCGTCAGTTGACGGATTGCCCGAGGGCGGCCACGAGGGCCGCTCCCCACCTGGGGTGGCGGGGCGGGCGTTCAATCTTATGGTTTTCTATTTGCCGGAGAGCATCGAGAGCGCGACTTCGCTGGATGAACTTACCCCGCGCCAGATCGTCACGGAATTGGATAAGTACGTGATCGGCCAGAATGAGGCCAAGCGGTCGCGTGGCCATGGCACTGCGCAACCGCATGCGACGGCAGAAGCTGCCCCCGGAGCAGGCGGAAGACATCCTTCCCAAGAACATCATCATGATCGGCCCCACCGGCGTGGGAAAGACGGAAATCGCCCGCCGCCTCGCCCGCCTGACGAATTCTCCTTTTCTTAAGGTGGAAGCTTCGCGTTTCACCGAAGTCGGTTACGTCGGCCGGGATGTGGAGTCGATGGTCCGCGACCTGGTGGAAATCGCCATCGACATGGTCCGGGAGGAGCGCGTCGACGAAGTCGCCGAGAAGGCCGAGCAGAATGCCGAGGAGCGCTTGCTGGACCTCCTGTCTGCCTCCCCCGCCTTCCGTCGAGGCCCCATGAGAAGAACGGGAGCGAAGGAGGATGAACGCGCCGCGGCCCAGGAACAGTTCCGGCGCACGCGGGAGAAACTGCGCGCCCAGCTTCGGGAGGGAAAGCTCGACGAACGGCAGGTGGATATTGAGGTGCGGGATCGTAGCTTCCCGGCGTTCGAAGTGATCTCTTCGCAAGGCATCGAAGAGATGGACATCAATATCAAGGACATTCTTCCGGGGCTCTTTGGTTCGCGGACCAAGAAGCGCCGCATGCGCGTCGCCGAAGCCATGGATTACCTGATCCAGGAGGAAGAGAACCGGCTGATTGACATGGATCAGGTCACTCGCGTGGCGGTGGAGCGCGCCGAACAGTCGGGGATCATTTTTCTGGATGAAATCGACAAGATCGCCGGGCGCGAACGGGGCCACGGACCGGACGTGAGCCGCGAAGGAGTGCAGCGCGATATCCTGCCCATCGTCGAGGGCACTACGGTCAACACCCGCTATGGGATGGTGCGCACCGACCATATCCTCTTTGTTGCGGCCGGAGCCTTTCACGTGAGCAAGCCGTCCGACCTGATCCCTGAACTTCAAGGACGGTTTCCGATTCGGGTGGAGCTGCACTCACTCACGACGGACGATTTTATCCGCATTTTGAAGGAACCGAAGAGCGCCCTGGTTAAGCAGTATGCGGCCCTGCTGGAGACGGAAGGCATCAAGCTCTCTTTCACTGACGACGCGCTGGAGGAAATTGCCAAGATTTGCGGCCGCCGTCAACGAACAAACCGAGAACATCGGGGCCCGCCGCTTGCACACGATCATGGAAAAGCTCCTGGACGAAATCTCCTTCGAAGGGCCGGACTTGAAGAAGAAGACCGTCCGCGTTGATGCGGCTTACGTCCAGAAACAATTGGCGGACATCGTCAAGAATCAGGACCTCAGCCGGTACATCCTGTAACGAGAGCGAGATTCCTCGCTTCGCTCCGAATGGCAAAAATCACAACGGGTTTTCAGAACCTTGGGAAGCCGCCGCGCTCCCGTCTCCCAGTCTCAATCGTCCCGTCTTTTCTTGTCGCGCAAGTTGCCGGTGCGGTCTTCCTGCTGAGTTGCGGCGTGCAGGGGCCACCGCAGCCGCCCCGGATCGAAGTTCCGAAACCCATCGCGGATGTTTCCGTGCATCAAGTTGGGCAAAGACTCGAGGTCCGGTTTACACTGCCTCAGCAGGCGCAGGACGGAGAACGATTGACGAAACCTCTGGAGATCGAGCTTCTCCGCGCCGAACTCGCTCCAGGCGCGAACCCGCCGAAGTCGCCCCCCTTGACCCTCTGGATCAGCCTTGAACCGAACCAGTGGGCCCGTTACGCCAACGAGCGAAGCGTCACCTACCCCGCCGCCCTATCGGAAGTCGAATTCAAGAGCTGGCGAGGACAAGATGCGATCGTCGCTGTCCGCACGCTCACTCGCGGCATACGCCACCGCCCCGTGCAGAGCGAAGTCTCCAACCTTGCCCGGCTTCGGGTGCTGGACGTGTCCCGCCCCGTGGAGCATCTGGAAAGTAAGACCACGGAGAACGCGATTGTGCTGGGTTGGCAGCCGCCGGCCAAGACGCTGGAAGGCGTTGAGGTGAAATTTCTTGACGGGTATCGCGTTTACAGAAGCGCCACGGGCAAGCCGGGATCGTTCCAGTTGGTAGGCGAAAACAAAGAGCCGTCCTATCTGGACAGTGACTTTGAATTCGGGCGAGCCTACTCCTACGAGGTTGGCGCAGTGTTCAAGGATGGCGGGACCACCGCCGAGAGCGAGCCCTCCCAACCCTACCAAGTGATCCCGCGCGATATCTTTCCTCCCGCGCGCCCCACGGGCTTAACAGGTTTATACACGAACGGCGCGGTGGAATTGGTTTGGGACGCCAATACGGAGAAGGATCTGGCCGGTTATTACGTTTACCGGCACGAAAAAGGCGAGCAACCCAAGAGGCTGAATAAAGCGCAATCACCAACTCCCATCCTCCGCGACACCAGCGTGCAGCCGGGCCACACGTACTTTTATCAAGTGACCGCGGTTGATCTTTCGAATAACGAGAGCGCACCTTGCCCGGAAGTCGAAGTTGAGAGTGGAAACTAGAAAGCAGAAGGCAGAAAGTAGAAGTCAGAAGAAACCTGACATCTGCGTTTTAGTTCATAATTCTGCTGCTCCTTTATTGGCCGGGTCATGAAATTTGGAATTTGAAATTTGGAATATGGCCGCCTTCCGCGCCGTGTCCCCTGCAATGAAGAACCACACAGAAACTCATCGGCGGCGGCGTGGCGAGGAAGCCATTGGACTCAAGGCAAGTCCCCGCTTTCTTCCGGTCTTTGTTTGGCTAGCGGCTTTCGCCGTCCTTTTGCTTCTCCACTACCCGTTGCTCCGCTTGCCCTATTATTGGGACGAGGCGGGATATTACATCCCCGCGGCATCGGATTTCTTCCGTTCCTGGCGGCTTGTTCCCCAGAGTACTCTTCTCACGGGACACACCCCTCTGGTGATCGTCTACCTGGCTTTTGCCTGGCGGGCATTCGGTTTCTCTCCGCTGGTTACACGCACGGCGATGATGGCTCTGGCCGCGGGCACGCTAGCTTGTGTTTACGGGCTTGCGCGCCGTGTAGCCAACCGGGAAGTCGCTTTCTGGAGCGTGTTGCTGCTGGCGCTTTCTCCCCTGTTTTTCGCGCAGAGCACACTCGCTCATCTGGATCTTGCGGCGGGATTCTTCACTCTACTGGCCCTGGTCGCCCTGCTTGACGATCGTCCCGCGAGGTTTGCGTTCGCCAGCACAGCGGCCGTTCTGAGCAAAGAAACCGCCGTGGTTCTGCTGCTGGCTGCCGGGATCTTCATTTGGCGGCAGCGCGGGCGATCGACCGGTTCCTCGGACCGCCGCTGGTGGATTGCGGCTCTTGTTCCCCTTGCCGCGCTGATGGCCTGGGCGGTTTTCTACCACCATGTCACCGGCGGCTGGACAGGTAACCCCGAATACCTACGCTATAACCTCTATGCCACCCTGAATCCGATTCGCGTCCTATTGACGCTGCTCCGTCGCCTCTATGAAACCTTCGTGGGCGGGTTCAATTGGGTTCTGACCGCCGGCGCCATGGCAGGAGTTTTCCTGGGCCCTCGGCTCGCCCGAGGTAATGAAAACCAACCGGGCGCAGTGTTTAAGGGAGCCGGAATCCATTCCTTCTTTCTTCTTGCCGGTTTGCTCAGCGCGGTATATCTGCCGATGCTCAGCGCGGTGGGTGGCGCCGTCTTGCCTCGTTACCTGCTTCCCATCTTTCCCCCGCTGGTCTTGGCCGCTGTGCTTCTGATCTGGCGCCTGCCGAGGCGAATGGCCCGGTCGATTATGGTCTTCACCGCCGGCTGCTTTGTCTGGGCCTGGTTCTTGAATCCACCTTACCCGTTTCCCTTTGAGGATAATCTGGCCTACGCGGACTTCATTCATTTGCACCAGCAAGCCGCGCGAGTTCTCGAGGATCAAGGGTGTAAAGGGCGGATCCTGACCGCCTGGCCCGCAACTGACGAACTGGTGCACCCACTGCTGGGCTATGTTCGCCAGCCGCTCAAGGTGGTTCCTCTCGAGGATTTCACTCGCGGTGATTTCGACAGTGTCTCCGCCGAGTCTTTCGATTGTGTATATCTCTACTCTCGCCACTGGGAGCCTCCGTTCAACTGGCTGAAGACCTTGCCTCGGCTGCAAAGGTTGCAAGAACGCTATTTTGAATATCGACTCCAAGTCCCCGATAGCGAACTCGTGACCAGGTATCATCTGCGCCTGCTGGCTGGTTTCGAGAGTCGGGGCCAATGGGTGCGGATTTACGCCAGAATTAATCCATGAAGTCCTGGCATCGAACTGGACCGGTAAGCGTACTTTTCGTTGGTGCCGGAAGGGCGGGGCTTTAGCCCCGCCGCTGATTTCGGGCGGAATTCAGGGGCTTGAGCCCCTGAAGCAGCCCTACCTTCAGGGCCTAAAGGCCCCTTCCGGCGGCTTGGTCGAGTCGGCGGGGCTAAAGCCCCGCCCTTCCGGGGAGCCTCGACAGGTACGCTAACGAATTCAACGAAGTACTGGTACTTTCGTGATCTTGACAAGTGCGACCCATATATATAGCCTATGCGCTGGGGATTCGCCCCGGACAACCGCAAGTCCCGGGTAGGGGCGGTTCGCGACCCGTCGCCCGGAGGCTTTGGGCCGCAGGGCGAACCGCCCCTGCATCCTACCCGAAACTTTCTCTCTGGAGACCTTATGTCTATTCGCCAATCACCGCAGCTTACCCAGCCACTGCTCGACGCCGCCTGCTTGAACGGCCGGCGCTCCCACGGCCCGTGCACCGCGGCCGGTAAGCAGAATTCCAAAATGAATGCCCTCGAGCACGGCGAGCGTTCCGCTCCCGAAAATCATTACGAAGTGATGCGCGCCCTGGGCGAAGACCCGGCCCGGTTCGAAGCCCTGAAGCAGGAGCTCAGCGCTTCCTTCAGCACCGGCGACCCCTTCGTTGAAAAGCAGGTCGACGATCTCGCCCGCCTCTACTGGCGTCGCGAGCGCCTCGATCGCTCCCAGACTGGCCTGATGCGCCGCGCCTTGCTAGCACTCGAAGAGCGGCAGCACCGCCGCCGCAAGGAAATCGAAGACTGCACGATCGAGGTCGGCCAGGCCATCAACAGCACGCTCGAGGCGCCCTCGGACCCCGCCGCGCGCCTGCGCCTGCTGCTCTCCTTTCTGGCACTGATTCGCCTTCAGGTCCACAAGCGCTACTTCCTGGCTTGGCAGGCCGCCGCGCTCCAGGGCTTTTACCGGAACAAGACCGGGTGGCGAGGGGCGCGGTTGTGCTTTCTGCTGTCGCTCTTCGCCGGGAGCAACCTGCCTCTGCCGCTGGGTGGCAAGGGCGCGCACGTAGCGGAGGTCGAGGACGACGAAGAGGATGATATCGAGGAGCCGCTTGGGGATGCCCAGCCCGCCCAGGAGGCCGGTCAGGAGGGCCGCCCCTTCGTCGCCACCGAACCGGCGGACGAACTGCGGTACAAGCAACTGGTCCTGCTGCTCGCGGACGAGGTGGCTGCGGTCGAGCAGGAGTTCGAGTACGAGGAGAAGCTGAACGAAGAGAAGACGGCGATCGAGCGCGACGCCTGCCTGGCCCCGGCGGGCGAAGAGTGGCGGATGCTCTTGCGGCGGGAAGAGTCGCTCGACCGCGCCATCGACCGGAAGATCAAGCTGCTGCTGAGCCTAAAGAAAACAGCGGCCCGAACGCAAAAGCCGCAGACCTTGGAAAGCACGTCTGCGCCAGCCGAGGACGTAAGGGCGCCCGCCAACGAAGAGGGCGGCGACGATGAGCGAGCCGAAGACGTAGGGGCACCCCTCGTGGGTGCCCTGTCCGACGACGAGGGCGGCCACGAGGGCCGCCCCTACGGCGATGTGAATGACAGGTGAGGGGTTTTTCCCTCGCCGAGATCCAAATCGTCTGATAACCGTGCCGAGATTGCGGCGGGAGGGAGAGGCGCGACAAAATTCCGGCCTCGATGAGAGGAATCAGGGAAAGAATGTCTATGGGAAACGGAACTAGCCCATCATCCGGCCCGCGCACCTCGCGAAGGCGTCGCCGCGGGCCACCCGCTCTCCAGGGAGAGGGCTTTGTGACCGAGGTTTTGTGTTGAAGGAGCAAGGAACGAACGCCACGGCGAGCTCGCCGTCTTGCTGCTGGTTATCTGCCATAGAGAGGCGTCTTTTGTTTTCATCGACATTCCCGGTTCGTTCGTCGGCTTTTGAGCCCGCTCGCCGTAGGGGTAGGGCTTGCCCTACCCTTGCCCGCACCGGCGGAAATGCGGGGACGGCAAGCCGTCCCCCTACAACGGGATGGTTATCGACGGACTGGGGGGGCCAAGCAGGCGTTGACATGCTGAAGTCGTGTGCTATACTGAAGGCTGCTAGGGTCGCGAGGGGCTCTAGAGCCTTCCAGTGTGGCTTCCCTATTGCCGAGTCACTAACGCGGGTTCGAGTGAAGCTTCAAACTCGCCATCCTATAACTGTCAAACTGACAATCATTGAGGACTTGTGGAAGCAGCGAATTGTAAGAAAGAGCTAATGATCGAGATTCCCGTGGATGTGGTTCGGCGCGAGGCTGAATCCCTGATCACACAGTATGCGCGCAAAGCGCGAGTCCCGGGCTTTCGCCCAGGCCATGCCCCAGCGTCGGTGGTCCGAGACCGCTTTCGGGACGAAATTCGCAGTGACGTGGTGCAAGCGCTGGTACCCAAATACTTCGAGGACGCGGTGAAGGAACAGAAATGGGCGGTGGTGGGCCGTCCTCGCTTCGACGAGCTTCGCTTCGAGGACGACAAGCCGTTAGCGTGCAAAGCCACGTTCGAGATCATGCCGGAATTCGAACTCCAGCAGTACAAGGGGCTGGAAGTCGAGGAAGAAACGCCCCAGGTTGCCGAGGCCGACATCGATCGGGCGGTCGAGGGGGTTCGCAATCAGGCAGCCACTTTCGAAGACAATCCGGGCCAGCCGGCGGCGGATGGGGATATGCTGACGGTGAATTATCAGGGCTATGATGTCAAGGCGCCTGCGACCCGACTGCCGGAAGAGCGCGACGTAACACTCGAGTTGGGTGGCCGGGGAACCCGCCCTGCATTCAATGACAACCTGCGGGGGGCCCTGCCGGGCGAAACACGAGAGTTCGACTTCACCTACCCGGAGGATTACCGCCAAAAATCGCTGGCCGGGAAAACCTACCGTTACCGTGTTGAGGTTCAAAGCATCAAACATAAGGTGGTTCCCGCTGCGGATGACGAACTGGCGAAGTCCGTAAGCGAGTTCTCCACCCTGGCCGAGCTTCGGGCCAAGTTGGCCGGCGATCTCACGGAACGCGCCAAACACAAGTCTGAGATGGCGGCCAAACAGGCGCTGGTGGAGCAGCTTCTTCGGTTACACGAATTCGCTGTGCCGGAAATTATGGTAGAGGCCCAACTCGAGCACAAACTCGAACGCCTGTTGAGGCAGCTTTTCGCTCAAGGCATCGATCCCCGGCAGGCTTCCATAGACTGGCACAAGCTGCGAGACGATTCCCGGCCGGACGCCGAGAAGGACGTCCGGGCTTCCCTGCTGCTGAGCAAGATTGCCGAGGCGGAAGGGTTGGAGGTTTCTGAGGAAGAAGTCGATGAAGCGATCCGGGGGATGGCTCAGGAGGCGCACGAGCCGCCGGCCACCCTCAAGACCCGCTTGACACGCGAAGGCGAGTTGGATACTCTGAAATCTACTCGCCGCAACCAGAAGGCTATTGATTTCATCTACCGCAACGCCAAAATCACTCGCAAAAGTGACTAGGTTTTAGAAACAGTGGGGGTTTTCCTCAACGAAAAAGGCGATGACCAGCCAGCCAAATATGACTCTGATTCCAATGGTTGTCGAGCAGACTAACCGTGGGGAGCGCGCTTACGATATTTATTCCCGCCTGCTCAAGGACAATATTATTTTTATCGGGACGGGCATCGATGACAACGTGGCAAATCTGGTGACCGCCCAACTGCTCTTCCTGGAAGCCGAGGACCCGGAAAGAGACGTTTCCCTGTATATCAACTCGCCGGGAGGAGTGGTGACCGCCGGCATGGCGATTTATGACACGATCCAATTCATCCGTCCCGACGTGGCAACCATTTGTATTGGCCAGGCGGCCAGCGTAGCGGCCCTGCTGTTGGCTGCGGGGACTCCCGGGAAACGCTTTGCCCTCCCCAATTCCCGCCTGCTCATTCACCAACCCACGATGGGCGGTCTCTCGGGACAAGCCACAGACATCGATATCCACGCCCGCGAAATCCTGCGCATTCGCGCCAGCCTCAACGAAATTATGGCGAAGCACACAGGACAGCCGATCGAGAAGATCGAGCGCGATGTGGAGCGCGATTTTTGGATGAGCGCCCAGCAAGCTCGCGAGTACGGCATCATCGATGAAATCATCTATAAGCACAAGTAGCGTGCTGCCATGACCACGAAACGTCCAAATTCCGAGGAAACGCTCCACTGTTCCTTCTGCCGGAAGAACCAGGACGCGGTGGGGAAACTGATTTCTTCGCCGGGTGATTTTCCGCGCGCCTACATCTGCGACGAGTGCGTGGCCGTGTGCAACTCGATTTTAGAAGAGAAGCGGAGCGAGGACCTTCCCACCACTCAGGCCAAGCCTCCTAAGCCGCCGGACATCAAAGCCTTTCTCGACCAGTACGTGGTGGGGCAGGATAAGGCCAAGAAGAAACTCGCCGTGGCCGTTTACAATCACTACAAGCGCAATATCCTGACCCGTGTACGCAGCGAGGTGGAGCTTACCAAGTCCAATATCTTGTTGATCGGCCCAACCGGGACAGGCAAGACCCTTCTCGCCCAGACGCTGGCCCGCGTCTTAGATGTCCCCTTCGCCATCGCGGATGCGACGACCTTGACCGAGGCCGGCTATGTGGGCGAAGACGTGGAGAACGTGATTCTGAAGCTCCTCCAGAGTGCCGGAGGCGACGTTCAGCGAGCCCAGCAGGGCATCGTCTACATCGACGAAATCGACAAAATCTCGAAGAAGGACGAGAACCTCTCAATTACCCGGGACGTCTCCGGCGAGGGGGTGCAGCAAGCCTTATTGAAGATTCTGGAAGGGACGATCGCCAACGTGCCGCCTCAGGGGGGGCGAAAACATCCCCACCAGGAATGCACGCCGGTTGATACCACCAACATCCTATTCATTTGCGGAGGTGCTTTCGTAGGGCTGGAAAAGATCATCGAACAACGCATGGGAAAGAAAACGGTGGGCTTTCGTGGAGAGAACACGAGCGAATTCCCGCCGCAGGAGCGACGAGATGTTGAGATCCTCGAACAAATGCAGCCTTCTGACCTGATCCGCTACGGCTTAATTCCTGAATTTGTGGGACGCCTGGCGGTGGTCAGTGTGCTCAACGATCTGGACGTGCCGGCCCTGATCGAGATACTGGTACGCCCTAAGAACGCCCTAGTCCGTCAGTACCAGAGACTGTTCGAGTTCGAGAATGTTAAGCTCCGATTTACTGAAGGTTCGTTGAAAGCGATCGCGACCCAGGCTATCGAAAGGAAGGTGGGCGCTCGCGGACTGAGAATGATCCTCGAGGACTTGATGTTAGACCTGATGTACCACCTGCCGAGCCAACGGAAGTTGCGTGATTTTGTGGTGACCGAGGAGATGGTCCAAAACCACGAAATCAGTTTTAGTTCGACGTTCCTCGAGAAGGCAGGTTAATGGAAAACCCTATGTTTTCAGGCCGCGAAAAGAATGAGACTCGTTCATTGCCGATGATGCCCATCCGGGATGTGGTGATCTTTCCTCACATGATGACTCCGTTCGTGGTGGGGAGGGAAGCTTCAATCCGTGCTCTGGAAGAAGCGCTGGCGGGCGACAAGAGGATTTTTCTGGCCACTCAGCACGATCCCTCGGTTGACGATCCCAAACCCAACGAGATTTACCAGGTTGGGACTGTGGCCAATATCGTACAGAGCCTGAAACTGCCGGACGGCAATATCAAAGTGCTGGTGGAGGGTATTGACCGGGGTAGAATCCTGAAGATCTCGAACGAAGACGGTTACTTCCGGGTCAGCATCCAAACGAAGGTCTTCCGCACGGTAACGACGCCCAGCCTCGAGCAACTCGTCCAGAGGGTCACGTCGCTCTTCGAGCAGTACGTCAAGCTTTCCCAGAGCCTCAACTACGACACCATGATTGCCGCGATCAAGGTGGACGAGATCGGCAAGTTTACCGACACCATCGCTGCCAATCTGAACGTCAGCGTCGAGGAAAAGCAGGAACTTCTGGAAATCTTCGATCCCGTCGACCGTCTCACTCGCCTGGCGGATATCCTGGATGTCGAAATCGAAAAGCTCAACGTTGACCGCACCATTCAAGGGCGGGTCAAACGCCAGATGGAGCGCGCCCAGCGCGAGTATTACCTCAACGAAAAGATCAAGGCCATTCAAAAGGAGCTGGGGCGCAACGAAAAGAGCGAACTCGACGAGCTCAAGAAGAAAATTGAAACCGCGGGCATGACCAAGGATGCCCTCGACCACGCCATGGCCGAGCTCAAGCGCCTGGAAATGATGCCTCCCATGTCGGCGGAGTCAACGGTCTCGCGGAATTACCTCGACTGGCTGCTGGCCGTTCCCTGGAAGAAGAAATCCAAAGAAATCCGCGATATCAGCCGCGCGCAGAAAGTCCTGGAAGAAGATCACTACGGGCTCGAGAAGATCAAGGAGCGCATCCTGGAGTTCCTGGCAGTGCGGCAACTCGTAAAGAACCCGCGCGGCTCCATCCTGTGCTTTGTCGGACCTCCGGGAGTGGGCAAGACTTCTTTGGGGCGGTCCATCGCCCGCGCCACGGGACGGAAATTCGTGCGCTTGTCTCTAGGCGGAGTTCGTGACGAAGCGGAGATCCGCGGCCATCGCCGGACTTATATCGGCGCCCTCCCCGGCCAGATCATCCAGATGATGAAGAAGTCCGGCACGGTCAATCCGATTTTCCTTCTCGACGAAGTCGATAAGATGAGCATGGATTTCCGCGGCGATCCTTCCGCGGCCCTGCTCGAGGTGCTCGACCCGGAGCAGAACAACACGTTCATGGACCATTACCTGGACGTGGAATACGACCTCTCGAAGGTCTTCTTTATTACCACGGCCAACGTCGTTCACACCATTCCCCAGCCCCTGCAGGATCGCATGGAAATCCTGCGCCTGGAGGGGTATACTGAGCCCGAAAAGATGGAGATCGCCAAGCGCTTTCTGGTTCGGAAGCAACGTGAGGCAACGGGCCTGAGCGCCGGGAATTTGACCCTTCCCGACGAAACTATAGTGCACATCATCCGGCACTATACGCGTGAAGCGGGGGTCCGCAACCTGGAGCGCGAAATCGCCAACGTCTGCCGCAAAGTGGCCCGCAAGGTCGTGAAAGACGGCAAGCAACTCCAGATCACTCTGCGGCCGGAAGATCTTGCGGAGTACCTGGGAGTTATAAAGTTCCGCGACACGAAAGCCGAAGAGAAGAACGAGATCGGGCTGGCTACAGGACTGGCCTGGACGGAAGTGGGCGGCCAGATCCTCTACATCGAGGTTGCACTGATGCCGGGGAGGGGGAGACCGCTCCTGACAGGGAAGCTGGGCGACGTGATGCAGGAATCCGCTCAGGCCGCCATGAGCTACGTTCGCTCCCGCGCCAGCCAACTGGGACTCCATCCCGATTTCTATCGTCACTTGGATATCCACGTTCACATCCCGGAGGGGGCGATTCCCAAAGACGGCCCCTCAGCGGGGATCACGCTCGCCACGGCACTGGTCAGCGCCCTGACTAAGATCCCAGTGCGGAGGGACGTTGCCATGACGGGAGAAATCACCTTGCGCGGGAAAGTACTGCCGATCGGGGGCGTGAAAGAAAAGCTCCTCGCCGCCCACCGCGCCGGCAGCCGCACGGTGATCCTGCCCCGGGACAACGAAAAGGATCTGGCCGATATTCCCGCGGCGATCCAGCAGGAATTGACCCTGCGATTCGTGGACAGCGTGGATGAAGTCTTGGACCTGGCACTGGAACGTAAGATCGAGGTCCCGCCAGTCCTGGTTCCTGGGGCCGAGACTCCGGTTGTATTGGAGTCGCCAGACCTTGAAACGGATCGTGGGTCGATGACCAATTAGCGCCTTGGCGAGGATTCCATGGCGGTGACTTCGGTTCGCCGCCCCCTGACTGATAGCCGCGACGTAACGTCGCCGCGAAAGCGCGGCAACTCGAATAGTGAAAATTCCGAAACCTGTAGGAGGGAATGCGCATCTAAGGGTCTGGTGTAAGTGCTCATTACAACGAGCACAAACCAGGATGGGTTGCCCCTTACAGATCTAGCTTGCAAGACTACGGCTCCACGTGAGTAGTTCTTCACCTCATCTCGTGCCGCTCCTGCATTACCGCCAATGACTATTCGTTCTCTTGGAACGGACTGGAAACTCAAAGAGCGGTCGAGCTCGAAATCACTGGCGTACAGATCCCAGGTCTAGAAATGATGTCCTATTGTGAGCGTAGCGCAGACCTCTGGGTCGGCAAGTGCCTCGGCGGATCGGGGCGCTACAACTCAAAACGGGACAGTGCCGATTTAGAAATCCACTTAAAATAGAGAGAAAAGTCATGCCTGCAAAGAAACAAGAAGTGAAACCAGCGGAAGAAATCCAGGAAGAAAAGATAACCGAACTGCAAGAAGGCGAAGTCCTCGACATCGCCAAGCTGAAGGAAATGAACATCAGCACCTTGACTCAGGTGGCTAAAGACCTGAGCGTGGTGGGGGCCACCGGGATGCGTAAGCAGGAGTTGATCTTTAAGATCCTGCAAGCGCAGACCGAAAAGAGCGGCCTGATCTTCTCCGAGGGCGTGCTCGAATGCCTTCCGGACGGATTCGGGTTCCTCCGTGCCCCGGATTACAACTACCTGCCCGGCCCGGACGACATCTACGTGTCTCCGTCCCAAATCCGCAAATTCGATTTGCGCACGGGCGATACGATCTCCGGCCAGATCCGGCCACCCAAAGAGGGGGAGCGGTACTTCGCGCTCATCAAAGTCGAGGCGATCAATTTTGAGCCGCCCGACGAGGCGCGCAACAAGCTCTTCTTCGACAACCTCACGCCCCTCTATCCCCAGGAGCGCATCCACCTCGAGACGGTCAAGGACAACATCTCGGCGCGGGTGCTCGATCTGTTAACGCCCATCGGCAAAGGGCAACGCGGCTTGATCGTGTCGCCGCCCCGCACCGGCAAGACCATGCTCTTGCAGGCTGTCGCCAATTCTATTACTACCAACCACCCGGAAATCACCCTGATCGTGCTGCTGATTGACGAGCGCCCCGAGGAAGTGACGGACATGCAACGGACCGTCAAGGGCGAGGTGATCAGCTCCACTTTCGATGAGCCGGCGGCGCGGCACGTGCAAGTGGCCGAAATGGTGCTCGAGAAAGCCAAGCGGCTCGTCGAACACCGGCGCGACGTCGTCATCCTCCTCGATTCCATTACGCGACTGGCGCGCGCTTACAATACCGTGGTCCCACCCTCGGGGAAGGTCCTCTCCGGCGGCGTGGATTCCAACGCCCTCCAGCGGCCCAAGCGCTTCTTCGGTGCGGCACGCAACATCGAAGAAGGCGGCAGCCTCACCATCATCGCGACCTCGCTCATCGACACCGGCAGCCGCATGGACGACGTGATCTTCGAAGAATTCAAGGGCACCGGCAACATGGAAATCAACCTCGACCGCAAACTCGTCGACCGGCGCGTCTTCCCTGCCATCGATATCAACAAATCCGGTACCCGTAAGGAAGAACTGCTGGTTCCCCGCGACGAACTCAACCGCATCTGGGTGTTGCGCAAAGTGCTGAACCCCCTCTCACCGGTTGAGAGTATGGAGCTGATTATCGACAAGCTCTCGAAGACGAAGAACAATGCCGAATTCCTCTCCTCCATGAGCAACGGAGGAAGGTAAGCCCGGAGGTGCATTAGGCTTTTCCCGCCTGACCTGCCTACCCTCGGTCCCAGCTTCCAAGTCTTCGATTCGCGACGATATTGTTGGTTGAAGCGCTCGTACGAACACTATCGCTTGAAGTGTGCCTGACGAGGACTGAATGGCCTTGACATCTTCGGACGTTCAGCTAATCTGAAACCATGGCAGTGAGAATAGCCACAACTAAAGTGAGAATCGGACGCGTCGGGCAGGACTTGCAGGTGGTAATCCCGCAGGAGATGCTGAACAGCTTCCATCTCCGCGAAGGCGACCTGGTGGCGCTCCAGAAGCAGGCGAATGGAGTGCTCATCAAACCGCAGCCCGCGGCGGATCCCGATGACATCCTCAGCCCCGAAGAAAGCTCACTGATTGCCAAAGCGCGCCGCGAGATGCGAGAGGGAAAGTACGTCACGCTTGCGCAGGTCGAGTATGACTTGGCTCATAAACGTTCACCGCGACGCCGCAAGACAGCTTGATTCGATCCCGCCCGATCGTCGGAATCGCATAATGAACGATATCCGGGAACTCGCCGACGACCCTTTCCGCGGCCTCGTAAAACCACTGAAGGGCAAGACGAATAAAGGCCTCTACCGGAAGGTTTCAGGCCGCTACCGCATTATCTTCGAACCCATCCACGGTCTCCATACCGTGCACGTCCTCGCCGTCCTGCTGCGTAACGAGGCGACGTACAAGTGAAGCGAGTAGCGCGCTTTTGAGCCCCGCGGCTTTCATCCAGCCGAGCAAGAACCGAAAGAGGAGAATTTATGCGTAGAGCATTTGTGCTGATGCTTCTGGCAATGGCATTCCCTGTTGCCGGACTGTGCAAATGTGGGGGCGCAGCCATCCACTTGATAGGCCATGTTAGTGGCGCGGAGGGTGATGGACTGAGAATCGTAGCCGAGACAATTCCCGACGCCAACTTTGAGCCGCAACCGAAGATCACGGTGCGGCACGGCAACTTTGAAGGCGAAGCGTACTTCGATAGAACCATGCCGTCAAAAGAGTGGGATATACGCACACGTGTGCCTGAGTCAATAGAGGTGAAGTTGCTTAGAGACAAACACCAACTTGACTCGATCCGGCTCGATATCTCGAAGGACTTCGTAAAGGATGAACAAGGCAATTACAAACTTCGCTCGCCGATTGAGTTCCACCTGCGCTGACGCTGCGGGCAGGCTGCTGGGACGTGGTGATGATGGCCCGGGCTCGGCAACAGATAGGCTGCCGAAAAAACAGCGTCGCCTGTCATTCTGAGCGAAGCGAAGAATCTCGCTCTGGTCCGTAATGTAGCGAGAACGAAAAGATCAGAGCGAGATTCTTCGCGGAGTTTACCCTGAGCACCCAGAGCGAGATCCTTCGCTTCGCTCAGGATGACAGCGCAGGGCTCAGAATGACAGGCTTTTCATGGCTTCCGGGTGTCCGTCACCCGAAGGGGTGGGCTAGTTCCTTTTGCCGGACCATTTCCAGTATCCGTTCGACGACTTGATCGGCGGCGAGGCCGGTGGAGTCAATCTTCACGGCGTCCGGCGCCGCCACGAGCGGAGAAATCTTCCTTTCCGCGTCAAGCTGGTCGCGCAGGGCGATTTCGCCGGCGGTTTGTTCAAGGGTGGCTGAACGGCCTGTCTTGCCGTCTTGTTTAAGCCTCCGCCGCGCCCGCTCGCCTGGATCAGCCTGGAGAAAAACCTTCAGGGAAGCGTTGGGGAAAACCACGGTGCCGATGTCGCGCCCTTCCATAACCACGCCGCGTCCCACAGCACAACCCCTCTGCACCGCCAGCAGCTTGGCGCGCACTTCCGGTAAGCGCGACACTCTAGCGGACGCTAACGTCACCTCCGGAGTGCGGATTTTGTCCGTCACGTCTTTACCGTCAACGAAAACGCCGAACCGCAGCCCATCCATGGCGATGTGGATGTCCGTCTGCGCAACCAGCTTACCCACCGACGGAGCGTCGTCCGGCGCAATTCCCGATTGAAGGACCTTCAGAGCCATGGCGCGGTAGGTGGCCCCGCTATCCACATAGGTCAATCCCAGGCGTGCCGCCACTTTCTGGGCGACGGTGCTCTTGCCCGCGCCGGCGGGACCGTCGATGGCGATGACTAGGGGTTCGGACATAGGAAAAAGCTATCAGCTCTCAGCCGTCAGCTTTCAGCAAACGACTGCCACGGGCGCTCCCTTGCTTTTGTGCTACAACGTCTTTCAGGTAGCTGAGAGCTGACCGCTGATAGCTGACAGCTAGATTCTCTTAAACGCCTTTTGCAAATCCTTCATCCCATAGCGCAGGACCGTGGGCCGCCCGTGCGGACAAGTCATGGGGCACTCCGTCTTGGCGAGGGATTGAAGCAGCCAATCCATTTTGCTCCTGTCGAGGGGCATGTTCACTTTGATCGCCGCGTGGCAAGAGACCGAGGCGGCGATTTTGTTTCGCAGGATGTCCAAAGACACCGTCCGCCCCTCTTGCCGCGCGTTTTCGAGGATTTCGCGCATCAGGTCGCCCACATCGTCGGCTCGCGTCTCCGCGGGCGCAGCCTTCACAGCCAAGGTCCTCTGGCCAAAGGGCTCGACTTCGAAGCCGTTGGCCGCCAGTTCTTCCGCGATCTCCTGGTAAGTAACCTGCTGCTCGGCCCTCAATTCCAGAATGATGGGCACGAGCAGCCGTTGCATCGAAACTTTCTTCTCCTGCCGCATGCGGACGTGCCGGTCAAACAATACCCGTTCGTGCGCGGCGTGCTGGTCGACGATCCAGAGCCCGGTGGGGTTCGTCGCTACAATAAAACTTTCCTGGACTTGGCCGAGTGGCTGAAGGTCCGCCGGCAACTCGCCCGGGGCCGTGATGGCGGGCGGGGCCGCCGGTCCCGAAGCCGAATCGGCGTCCCAGTTGGGCGCGGCGGGAGCGTAGGGAGAAAGCGCCTCCTCGAGCGGAAGGCGGCTCGTCCGCGGCTCAGGTATCGGAGAAGACAACTTGAACGGCGTGGTAGGGGCACGCCATGGCGTGCCCGTACGGATCTGCGATGGCGAGCTCTCGACAAGCGGATTCTGTTCAGCTTGGCCCAACTGCGCTTCTTCCTCGAGTTTCTCGCCCACTTCCGCCGCATCGGTCTCCACGGGCAGTTTTTGCGACGACCGGCCCATCGGAAACGAAGCGACGGGCCGCGTTGCCAGCAGGGCCTGACGAAGCGAGTCTCGCACCACGTCGTGGATAAACCCCGAATGCCGAAACCGCACCTCGATCTTGGACGGGTGAACGTTCACATCCACTTCGGCCGACGGCAACTCGAGAAAAACCAGGGCCACCGGAAACACCGAGGCAGGAAGAATGTTGCGGTAGGCTTCCGTAATGGCGTGCAGGATCAGGCGGTCGCGAACCAGCCGGCGATTCACAAAGAAGTAAATGTTGTTGCGGTTGAGTTTGTGCACCTCGGGCCGGGAGGTGAACCCAAATACGCGGACGAGGGGCGCTTCGGCAGGACTTTCGCCTTCCTCTTCCATGGCCGGCGGAGCAGGAACCGTCATGCGCCGCTCCACGGGAGCCATCTCGATCAGTTGATCGAGGGTTTGAGCGCCCATCACCTGGTAAATTCGTTCGCGCAGGCTCGAAACCGGCGACACCTGCAGAACCTCATTATTGAAGGATGCGAGGCGAAAACCCTTGTCGGGATGGGCGAGCGCGTAATGCGTCACCAGGCTCGCAATATGACCGAGTTCGGTGGATTCAGACTTCAGAAACTTGCGCCGCGCTGGGGTATTATAAAAGAGGTCACGCACTTCCACTCGCGTGCCCGCCTCCCACGCCACTTCCTTGACATCGCGCAGCTTTCCTCCCGCGATCTCCAGGCGCGTGCCTGAGCTCTCCGAAGCGTGCCGGGTCTCGACCACCAGGCGCGAAACGGACGCCATCGAGGGCAGCGCTTCACCCCGAAAGCCCAGCGTCGCGATTTCAAATATGTCCTCGGCAGAATGAATTTTGCTGGTGGCGTGCCGCTCGAAAGCCAGCAAAGCATCGTCGTGGCTCATGCCGCACCCGTCATCCACGACGCGGATCAGGCGTTTCCCTCCCGATTCCACCGACACCTGGACGTGGCCCGCACCGGCGTCCACCGAGTTCTCCACTAACTCCTTCACCACGGAAGCAGGACGCTCCACCACCTCGCCGGCGGCGATCTTGTTGACGACGATTTCGGGCAGGATGCGAATGACGGACATAAGGGAATTGATTCATTGAGCCATTGAGCCATCGGGTCATTGAGCCATTGAGTTATTGAACCGTTGGTTCATTGCGCGTGGGTTCATACCTCCAAGGAGGTTCAACAGATTCAACGATCCAATGGCTCAATGGCCCGATGACTCAATGGCTCAATCTTTCTTGACCTCCAGCCCCAGCTCTTCCAGTTGCTCCGGTTCGACCCCCGCGGGCGCCTCGCTCATCAGATCAACGGCGCTAGCGGTCTTCGGGAAGGCGATAACCTCGCGAATATTCGACTCGCCGGCCATGAAGGCATTAATGCGGTCGAAACCTAGCGCAATACCGCCATGCGGCGGGGTTCCGTATTCGAGGGCCTCGAGAAAGAAGCCGAATCGCTCCCGGGCTTTCTCTTCCGTCAAGCCCAGGACGCTGAAGACGCGCCGCTGAATATCCAGCCGGTGGATACGGATCGAGCCGCCGCCAATTTCCGATCCGTTGAGCACCAGGTCGTATCCGAGCGCTTTCACCGCGCCGGGATCGGTTTCGAGCGCCTCCAGGTCCTCCTCGCGCGGCGAAGTGAAAGGATGGTGCATGGCGGCGAAGCGCTTCTCCCGCTCATCGTAATCGAACATGGGGAAGTCAATCACCCACAGAAAGTTCCAGGTCCCGGGCCTGATCAGCTCGAGTCTTTCCGCCAACTCCAGCCTGAACCAGCCCGAGGCCTCGTCGAGTTGGTGAACCCTGTGCCGCGAAGTTTCCTCGCAGCCGAGAAGAACGATGAGGTCGCCGGCAACGGCGTCGGTGGCGCTCGCGATACCACGAAGGCATTCCTCGCCCACCGTCTTCGACAGCCGCGACTGAATTTCGCCATCCTTCAATTCCACAAGGGCGGCATTCCCGGCTCCATAGGCCTTAAGCGGAACCTGGTACTTGTCCATCTGGCTGCGCGAGATTTTGCCGGCCCCGCCAGGAATTCGCAGCGCCTTCACTGCCTTGAACCCCCGCACGCCCGCCAGAGGATTTCCTGTCATATCGATTCGCTTCCAAGCCAGGTCGAATCCCAGATGGGGCTTGTCGGAGCCGTAGCGCTCCATGGCCAATTCATAAGTGAGGCGCTGGAACGGGCGCTGGACCTCCACCTGGACCAGAGCGAAGAGTTTCTCCATCAAGCGCTCGATGAGGTCGAATAGCATGTCCCGTTGTGGAAACGCCATCTCGATATCAATTTGCGTAAACTCCGGCTGGCGATCCGCGCGCAGATCTTCGTCGCGAAAACACCTGACAATCTGGAAATAACGGTCGAAGCCCGCGATCATGAGGATCTGTTTGAAAAGCTGCGGAGACTGCGGCAGCGCGTAGAAATGGCCGTGATGAAGGCGGCTGGGAACCAGGTAGTCGCGCGCGCCCTCCGGCGTCGAGCGGGTCATGAAGGGCGTTTCGATTTCATTGAATCCATGCTCGGAGAGGTGCTGGCGAACCACCTGGCTGGCACGGTGCCGAAGCCGCAAGTTGCGCTGCATCCGACCCCGCCTTAAGTCCAGATAGCGATAGCGAAGGCGAGTCTCCTCGCTCGTCTTGGTTTCGTCCTCGATCGGAAAGGGAGGAGTCTTGGACTCGTTGAGGACCAGAAGTTTTGCCGCTTTGACTTCCACGGTTCCGGTGCCAATCAGCGGGTTAATGGTCTCCTTGGAGCGCAGCACCACCTCGCCTTCCACGCCCACCACATACTCGGACCGCACTTCGTCAGCGCGGTCGTGCGCTTGGGCGCTGATTTCCGGATTGCAAACCACCTGCGTTACGCCGGTGTGGTCGCGAAGGTCGAGAAAGATGATGTTTCCCAGGTCCCGGCGGCTATCTACCCAGCCGGCCAGAAACACTTTCTGCCCCGCGTGCGATTCTCGCAACTCCCCGCAGTACTGCGTCCGTTGTCGATCTCCAAGAAGGTCAAGTTTCACGGTCACCACCAAAAGGAAAGGGTAAATTATAAATTGTAAATTCTAAATTATGAAATCGATCAGAGCACTCGATCGTGTCCTGTCATTCTGAGCGAAAGTCGCTGTCACCTGAAGCGAAGGATCGCAGTGACAAGACGAGGCTGATTACTGCAGATTCTTCGCTTCGCTCAGAATGAGAGGTCAGTTTCCCCAATTTATAATTTACAATTTACTATTTATAATTCACTAATTGCCGTTCACAATCTTGCCTTAAGATACGATACGATATTCCCAGGCTCCACTTCCTGCTGCTGGCCGGCGGTCATGTCTTTCACCTGGTAGCGTCCGGTGGAGATTTCGCCCTCGCCGATGATAATGGCGAAGCGCGCCTGGAGCTTGCTTGCCATTCCCATCGCCTTCTTGATCTTCATGGGATCGTAGCCGAGCTCGACGCTCAGACCCTGCGCGCGCAGTTCACGCGCCAGTCCCGAGGCGGCTGCAGCCGCCGCTTCGCCCATCCAGACGATGTAAGCCGCCAGCGGCGTCTCGGGTTTAAGCACCGCGGCCGCCTGCACCGCCAAAATCAGGCGGTCCTGGCCGATCGAGAAGCCGATGCCTGGGGTGGGCGGGCCGCCCAGCATGTCCGACAGCCCGTCATACCGGCCGCCGCCCAGCACGGCGTTCTGCGCGCCCAAGGCGCCACTGGTAATCTCGAAAGTGGTCCGCGTGTAATAATCGAGGCCGCGCACCAGACGGGGCGTAACCTGAAAAGAAATCCGCCGCCGCTGAAGCTCGCTGGTGACACGCTCGAAGTGCTGCCGGCACTCGGGGTCAAGATGGTCGATGATTTTGGGCAGCTTTTCGATGATGGGCTGGTCCGCCTCCACCTTGCAGTCCAGCACCCGCAAGGGATTCGTTTCCGCCCGCCTCTGGCAATCCGCGCACATCGAGTCCTTCACGGCTCCCAGGGCTTGACGCAGAACCGCAAGGTACTCGGCGCGGCACTTAGGGCATCCCACCGAGTTCAGGAGAAGCTGATACTCTCGAATCCCCACCCGCTCCAGGAAAAGCACGAGCATCTCGAGAACTTCCGCATCCACCAGCGGGCTCTCGGACCCCAGCACTTCTGCGCCGATCTGATGAAACTGCCGGTAGCGCCCCTTCTGCGGGCGCTCGCGCCGAAACATGGGCCCGATGTAGTAAAGCTTGTGAATGCCGCCCTGGTTGTACAGGCTGTGCTCGATATAGGCACGCACCACCGAGGCGGTGGCCTCCGGGCGCAAGGTCAAGGATTCGTCGTCGCGATCCTGAAAGGTGTACATCTCCTTCATTACAATATCTGTATCGGCGCCCACGCTGCGCGAGAAGAGGCCCGTCTGCTCCAAAATGGGCGTGCGAATTTCGCCGTAGGAATAAGCGCCGAAGACGCTCCGCGCCTCTGCTTCCACCCGTTGCCAGAGGTTTGTGTCCGGCGGCAGCAGGTCGCGTGTTCCCTTGACGGAGCGAATAGGTTCAACTTTCATGGTCATTTATGGCGATCCGAAACTTAGCAATGATTTCCATATAAGCCGCAAACGGCTTGCTTTTTGGGTTCGAATTACCGTGCCAGCCCACTCAGCCGGGCCGGAACGAGATCCCAAACCTTTTGAAATTATCACAGGGGCGAGATAGCCTGCAAGGGAATCGCAGGCCCAGCGGGTGTTCTAACTCACCTCGTAGCGATGGCCTTCAGGCCAGCACCTGCCGACCTCAAGGTCGGCGCTACCTTCGAATTAGGACAAGCGGCTCGCCCTCTGCCCAGGGCTTGTAGGTCGCAGCGAAGCGTATGCGCTCCTCGGTCGACGGATGGGTATACAACCAGAAGCGGATGAAGGGACTGGGGTCAGGATCTTCCAGGTCTTCCTGTGCCATGATCTGGAAGGACTGAACGTCGGCGGTGTTGGGGTCGGAGACAACACCGTAAGCCACTTCCAGGCCGAATTGATCGGCCTGGTGCTCAAAATGACGGGAGATGGCGTTAAGTGCTGGAGAGGCTAGGAACACAACCGCGGTCAGTACGATGAGGACGATCGGAAGCGCGGCGAGATCCGCAACGTCCATGATTCTGTCATCAACGTCCTTGGTTCTGTCATTCTGAGCGGAGCGAAGAATCTCGCTCTGCAAACGCGCGGCAGGGCGGGATTCTTCGCGGAGTTTACCCTGAGCACCCAGAGCGAGATCCTTCGCTTCGCTCAGGATGACAGCGAAGGGCTCAGAATGACAGCTTAAAGCGATGACCTTGTTAATGGCTAAGTATCCCACGTAGAACAGCACCAGAAAAATCATTTCGTCTAATGCGAATTCCTTGGGGATGTGGTGGAGCACGTAGTGGCCGGCCTCGTGCCCGACCACCAGAAGAGTCTGGTCGGAGTTCAGCTTCTCGAGGGTAGTATCCCAGACCACCAGGCGTTTGCTGGCCCCCCAGCCGGAGACGTAGGCGTTCACAATCCTGGTTTTGGCGCTCGCGTCCATTTCGTAGATGCGCGAGCGGGGAATCTCGAGGCCGGCGTGTCCCAGCATCTTCTCGATGCGATCCGTCAAAGCGGGCTGTGTTTTTTCGAGAGGCGTAAATCGATAAAACAGCGGTTCCACAACGTAAGGCTCAATTACGATGAAAGCCAGTGTGATGGGGATGGAGGCAAACCAGAAGTAAAGCCACCAGCGTCGCGGGCTGCGCTGCACCAGCCAGTAGAAGACCCAGGCAAGTAAGATCGCCACCACAACCGTGAGGCCGAGGTCCTTCGCCCAGTCCGCCACCCAGGACCCGACGCGCTGGGTCGAGAGGCCGTAGCGGTGCTCGAGCACGAAGCCCCAGTAGTAATCCAAAGGGGACTCGAGTGCCCTCACCGCGGTCAGGAATATCGCGACAAACAAAGCCGCCTGCATCCAGCGGCGGGCGGAGAACCGTCTGACCCGATTCCGCAAGCCGGCCGCGAACCCGCTCCGCCAGAGGAATCCGTAGATGGCAAGGGCCAGTGCGATAGCTGCAAAATACAAGAGATACTCGGCGCGCGAAAAAGCGATAGCCTTGGCCCGCTTCTCCGGCGTCAGAACGTAATGAGCTTCCGCCGTATTTGTGCCCGCCCGCTGCTCGCGAGTTCCAGTCTTCGACTCCGTCGGCGCTGGAGCTTGAGACGCGGCAGGCGGCGCAGGCTGTTGCGGAACTGCAAGGGATGGCGAGATTGCCAATAGACAAAGAGCGAACAGCAGCGGCGAGCGAAACCTGCGCATGTTTTTTGCTCTGATAGCTTTCGCACCGCAGAGGCGAGGAGCAGCTATGTAAACCCACGGCTTCGGCTCCGCGTCTCCCTGCCGCCGCGGTGAAGATTTCGATTATTCCGAACCTTTACGGCCATCGCATGGAGCCGCCGCCTTGCCTCATCATAGTGCAGGAGAAAATTCTTGACAACGGCGACGCTAGAATTTACGATAAGACCTGCGTTTTCAGGAGGTTCGTTTGATAAAGCTGGACATCATCAACGACGTTGTAAATCGCACCGGCATCACCAAAACCAAAGCGGAAATCGCGGTCGAGACCGTCTTCGAGTCGATGAAGAAGGCCCTCGCCGGAAGTGACCGCATTGAACTGCGCGGATTTGGCGTCTTCAACGTAAGGCCCCGCAAGACGGGAATCGGCCGCAACCCCAGGACGGGCGCGGAAGTGAGTATTCCGCCCGGAAAGGCCGTGCGCTTCAAACCCGGCAAGGAACTGCAAACGCTTCCCTAGACTATTTACAGACTTAGACAAGCAGGCGAAAATAGACTTTTCGCATCCTGTGCTATGGGTGATGGATTCTATATCCGGCCTGGCCGCGCGGAGACTCCTCTGGACCTGTTTCCGCCTCCGATTGAGCCGCCGCGGCGGAGATTCCGTGAACTTCGCCAGCGCTGGCTTAACTCGCTTCCCTTCCACGGATTGCTGTTCCTGCTGACGTGTGTGACTACCCTCATCGTAGGCACTCACATCGCGCAGAACTACGAGCACAACTTTCCGGCCTTCGACTGGGACATTTCGCGCGCATTCTTTGCGGGCATTTTTCACAACCCCGCGACCCTGGCGCAAGGGATACCGTTTTCGTTTACGCTGCTCAGCATCCTGCTGGCGCACGAACTGGGACATTATTTCACCTGCCGCTATTACGGCATCGAGGCAACCTACCCCTACTTCATCCCCGCTCCGACCTTGATCGGAACCATGGGCGCGTTTATTCGGATCAAGACGCCCATCACTACGCGCAAAGCGCTCTTCGACGTGGGAATTTCCGGGCCGTTGGCGGGATTTGTGGTGGCGATTCCGGCCCTGATCGCGGCCACGCTGTATTGTCAGCCGGTGATTCCGAGAAGTCTTCCCGATACGATTACGTTGGGGAACCCGCTGGCTATTACATTCCTGGCAAAATTGCTGCGACCCGGCTTGCACCCCATGAGCATTTCGTTGCAACCTGTCGGCTGCGCAGCCTGGGTGGGACTTTTTGCCACCGCTCTTAATTTGCTGCCCGTTGGTCAACTCGATGGCGGCCACATCCTCTATGCCGCGCTGGGCGACAGGCATCGGATGATTTCCAGGGGCCTGTTTCTGGCCTTGGTCCCGCTGGGAGTTTTCTGCTGGGCCGGCTGGATGGTCTGGGCTGTCGTTCTGCTGGTCGTCGGCCTGCGCCACCCGGTCGTCATGATTCCGTCCGAGCCGCTTGGTAAGGGCAGGCGAATCCTTGCCTTAGTAGCCACCTTGATCTTCCTTCTCACCTTCGTCCCCACCCCGTTTGCCGTCCGCTAACAGTCAAACTCGGACACCGCAGTTGCAGCGGTGGTGTCAGTTTGAATTTGTAGCGGCGAGTTTACCTCGCCACGTGGCGGCGTAAAGCCGCCTCTACGTCAAACTAAGACAGTACCGTTACGGGGTAGTAATTGACATCCCTCAACGGCTGTGCTAACTAAAGTCTCTTAGGCGTCGCACCGGTCCCGCAAGTGCCACGCCTGAACTTGCCCCTGAGTCAGGGCGTTACATCCGAGAATGCGTATGGGCGTGGAAGAGCTACAATCCGCCTGGGAGTTGCTCAAGGAAGCCTACCAGTATCAAATGGGTGGAGACTACGACATGGCTGTCGAGCTCTACAAGCGCTCCCTCGATCTGCATCCCACTGCCGAGGCCTTTACCTTTCTGGGGTGGACCCACCGGCTTCAGGGAAAGATCGAAGACGCCATTGCCGAATGCAAGAAGGCCATCCAGGTCGACCCCGACTTCGGCACCCCCTACAACGATATTGGCGCTTATTTGATTGAAAAGGGTGAATACGACGGGGCCATTCCCTGGCTGGAGCGTGCCTTGCAGTCCCGCCGCTACGATTCCTACCACTATCCCCATTACAACCTCGGGCGGGCATATATGGCAAAGGAAATGTATGTCAAGGCCCGCTACCACTTGGAACAGGCCCTCAAGTTGTCGCCGGATTACACGCTCGCCAAAGAGGCTCTGGAAAAGATCCGCAGGAAGATGCAGTGAGACAACCATGCCCAAGGCTCAGTTACAGTACCTGACCGACGAATTGAACAAGCTGCGCGAGCAGAAGCTTTACCAGAAGCTGCGCGTCCTTGAAACCCAGCAGCTTCCCGTCTCCCGCTTCGATGGCCGCGAGGTCATCAATCTTTCATCTAACAACTACCTGGGGCTGACGACCCACCCCAAACTCCGCGCGCGTGCCCTCGAGGCGATCGAGAAATTCGGCGTCGGCTCCGGCGCCGTACGCACGATCGCGGGAACCATGTCGATCCACATGGAACTCGAGGAAAAGATCGCCAAATTCAAAAACGTTGAAGCTTCGGTGGTGTTCCAGTCCGGTTTCACCGCCAACGCGGGAACCGTGCAAGCCATCCTGAGCCGCGACGACATCATCATTTCCGACCAGCTCAATCATGCCTCCATCATTGACGGCTGCCGGCTCTCGCGCGCTGAAATCAAGGTTTTCCCACACAAGGACATCGAGGCTTGCGAAGGCATTTTGAAGGAAATTGCGGCCCGCAAGTGCCGCAAGCTGTTGGTCACCGATGGGGTGTTCTCGATGGACGGCGACATCGCGCCGTTGCCGCAGCTTGTCGAGCTGGCCGAGAAGTACGGCTGCATCATGATGATCGACGACGCGCACGCCTCCGGCGTCCTGGGGCGGAACGGCCGCGGAACCGTGGACCACTACAATTTGCACGGCCGCGTCGATGTTCAGGTCGGTACGCTTTCGAAGGCCATTGGCGCGCTGGGCGGCTACGTCTGCTCGACTCGCGACGCCATTGAGTTTCTCTATCATCGCGCCCGGCCCTTCCTCTTTTCGACTTCGCATCCACCGTCCGTGGCTGCCACCTGTTTGGCTGCCTTCGAGGTCCTTGAAGAAGAACCTCAACTCATCGACCAGCTTTGGGCCAATACACGATTTTTCAAGGCAGGATTGAAGAAGCTCGGGTTCAACACCGGCGTGAGCGAAACGCCCATAACGCCCGTCATCGTCGGCGACGCCGCATTGGCGCACCAGTTCTCGCGCGAGCTTTTTGCCGCCGGCGTCTTCGCCCAAAGCATCGGATTCCCCACCGTCCCCGAGGGCAAGGCCCGCATTCGCACTATCGTTACTGCCACGCACACACAAGAAGAATTGACCCGCGCGCTGGATATTCTCGAAAGCGTCGGGAAGAAGCTGAATATTATTTAAGATGGATTAGAATCTGCGCGGGTGGAGCTAATTTGCCGGTTCGGCGAGAGCGGCCGAGTGGTCTGCCAAGCGCGGGGGCTGGACCATGCGATAGAGGTGGTTCAACGGCACCCGGCCAGGTCCCACGCTATAAGCCTTGCGCACAGCCTCGGTGACGTAAGCTTTGGCCAGAACCACGGCCTCGCGAAGCTGGCGGCCCAACGCCAGGTGCGCGGCGATTGCAGAAGAGAACGTGCAGCCGGTGCCGTGGGTGTTGTCGGGCTTCACGCGGTCACCGATGAACACTTCCAGCCCCGAGCCGTCATAAAGAACGTCCGTGGCCTTGTCCAGGTGGCCGCCGGTCACAACCACGGCGCGCGCGCCCATCTCCACAAGCTTGCGCGCTGCCGCCTTCATCGCGTCCAGGTTTTCAACTCGCAACCCGGTCATTGCCGAAGCTTCGAAGAGGTTGGGCGTGATTACCTGCGCTCGCTTCATTAACTCTTCGCGCAAGTACACCTGACAGGCGTCATCCATCAGGTCTTTCCCGCTCGAGGAACGAATGACCGGATCGAGCACCGAGGGAATGTCTGGGTTGGATTCCAGAACCTCGCTCACTACTTCCGCATTGGCGCGATTTGCCAACATTCCGATCTTGATGGCTTTCACTCGCCCATCCGCGAGCAGGCTGGCGATCGTTTCTTTCAAGACCGCGGGCTCAGTAGGGTAAACAGCGAAAACTCCCTGGGTGTTTTGGATGGTCAGCGCCGTAAGCGCCGCCACGCCATAACAGCCATGGGCGCCGAAGGTCTTCAAGTCTGCGGCGATTCCTGCTCCCGCGGAGGGGTCGAAGCCTGCGATGCTGAGGGCCACCGGCCACGCGCCGCTTAGCTGATGATTCATTTTTTTTGCTGAGCCTCGCTTCTAGATTACGACTTTATTTGATTATAGAGGGGCGTACTTAGTTGTCAATAAAGTTCTGCTCACTTCGTCGTTCCCACCACATCCATCTCAGAGTCGGATTGCACCACCAGCTTCATGGTCTTTGAGTTGGTATAGGGAATCGAACCTGAGTTTTCGAGGCGGGCACTCAACGTCTGGTGGATGGTGGCATGGTTTTCGAGGACTCTGCCGTCGTCGAGCGCCAGCAGCACCCTGCCTTTACCCTGGCCTTCAATGTGCATGTCCACGCCCATCCCGTGCGAGGCGAGCTGAGACAGCGGCTCCGTCGGCCCAAGCACCTTCGAGGAGGGCCGCACCACGTTGACAAAGCTGAATTCCACCACCGCGGCTTCTACATCTCCCACCTTGGTCTTGCCGACGTATCGCAAAGTGTTTTCCCCGGTAACGTCATACGGATATGCGGCGCTTGCCGGTGAGTCCAATGTGTGCTTCCACGTCTTCCCCGGTGTCACCGGATAATCGGGGTAGAGAGTGTCGCCACCCACCTGCTCGAGGAAAAACCTCAAAGCCTGGCGAAGCGGCTCGCGGTAGGCCACATCCAACCCCTCGAACAGGCCCTCGCCGCCTTCAAAGCCCAGAAGCTTTCCCTCCCGGTCGTAGTGGGCGACGATATCCTGGCCGGCGACGTGTTCGCTGATCTCGCGTTGCGCGCTTTCGGCGGACTCGGCGAAGCCGTCGGGCGTGTGCCGGGCGAGGTCGGACTGGAATTCGAACTTGTCGAAATGGTTCTCAATGTCCGCGCTCCCGTCGTCGTGCACCCCCTTTACCGTCACGGTGTTTTGCTGCTGCATCGAGAAGTCGGTCGGCAGAGGAGGCAGGAAACTCTGCAGTTCGGGCGGCTCCGAATGGACCACGGCTTTGGTGTGCATCTTGGTGGCGTAGACCATTTTCTGGCCGCTTCGGTAGTGACGCGCCAGCCTAACCTCTTCGCCACGAGACAATGCAGGTGCGCACAAGCAGAGCAGTGCCAGCCCCGCGACGAGGCGAATTCCCAGGCGCGGCCCTGGTGGCCGCTGAAGTCGCAGGGGCAGCCCTTGTGGCTGCCCTGGCGTTCCCGGAAGGGAATTCACCATGAGTAGGTCCCGCCTCTCAGACTGCTGCATTCGCCATTTCCTTTTGGTAGCGCTTCAGACATTCAGGAGAGCAGAAGTGAAGGGTTTCAGAGCCGCGCACGAGGCAATGGGAAAGCTCTGTAGAAACAAACATACCGCAGACCGGATCGCGTGCGGTCTTGCCTACGCGCTCCCGATTAGGTCGCGCCGCAGGAGGAGCCTGCCCGCGCACTGGAGAGGGACGGAAGAAAACTCGCAGAGCCCCGCCAAGTAATTTCCCCACCACGATGAGAAAGATCAATTCCACCAAATATTCGAGCAAGCTTCCCATAATATGTCAGACGATTCAATCGCTCCGCAGGATGCCCTGATTCTACTGGCTGGATGTAGCGTCACCGGAAGAACCCTGTGCCGCGTCCAACTTCTGCTTCAAGCTTGGAAGACTCGGATTCGCCGGATCCAGCTTGTGCAGGTGGTCCCACGCCTTTCGGGCAGCGGCCAGGTTGTGAGTCCCTTCCAGATTCACCACAATGAGGTTCAGCAAGGTGGGCTTGTGGTCAGGATCGATCTCGAGCGATTGGCTGTACTGCTTCAACGCCTCAGCGTTCTGGCCGGCATAGTAGTATGCCGTCCCGAGGTCAGTGCGAGCGTTGACGTTGTTTGGGTTGAGTGCCAGGGACTTCTGGTACCACTCAATGGCCTGCGGGTATTGTCGCTGGTCGTAGAGGAAATTGGCGAGCTTAAGAGGAACGTCGGGGTCCTTGGGGTTCTGTTGAGCTTCCGCTTGGAGTTGCTTGATGATCAACCCGTTGTCGATGGGGGGATGCCCTTGGGGTAATCCGGATGGCATCGCCCCTCCCTGGCCGGTTGCGGGAGAGCCGCCGGCATTCTCGGCGGTCATCCCGGTGGGCGCCGTCATCACGCCTTTCTGCCGCCCGCCCCAGCCCATCTGCGCGGCTGTGATGTAGCCCGCCAGAAATCCGACCACGAGAAAAACGACAGCCGTTAGTAATGTCTCTTTTTTCATCCAGTTCCCGCGCACCACTCCCCTGTTGCAAGTCTAGTTGAGCCACAGGGTAGCGTCAAGCGTAACTCCCACTGCGATTTGTTTGCCGGGGAACGCAGGTAGCACGGGCTCTCTTGCCTGTCACTCGGGTAAACGTACCAGCACCGGCATGAGTCCTACAATTCTCGAATTTTTTTGCCGGCGCGCCAAGAAAAGCAGATCCTTCGCTTCGCTCAGGATGACAGGTTGGGTAGTGGGCTCTGCCTGTCAGTGCCAGGTAGAACTTAAGAAGTCACACGCTCTCAGGATGACATGTCATTCTGAGCGAAGCGAAGAATCTGCATTTTTGGTTGCGGCTTTGCCGCGCTGTGCTACTTCATTCGTATCGGAGGGCCTCAACGGGATTCAGGTGAGAGGCGCGGATGGCCGGGGTGAGGCCGCTGCGCGAGCCCTACCAGGATCAGGATGACTGTGGACACCCCGACGGTCCCAAGCGAAATGTAGAGGTGAATATCGCCTTTGCCGGAAGTGTCTTCGTAGAGAGGGCCGTACAAAGGGAAGCGGTCCAATGGCCGCAGACGCGGCGTAGGCAAGGCCAATTCCAATGGCTCCGCCAATCGCGGTGATAACCAGGGCCTCAGCGAGAAACTGCAACTGGATTTGCCAGCGTCGGGCGCCTAAGGCGCGGCGCAAGCCGATCTCCCGCACGCGTTCTTCGACCGCCACCAGCATGATGTTCATCAGCCCCACGCCGCCGATGCCCAGGGTAAGCGCTCCTACGAACGTAAACAAGGCCTCGAAGCCGATGGTGATGCCATCGATGACGGGCCGGAACTGCTCTCGGCCGAACATGATAATGGCGCGCTCGTCAGTGGCAGAAAAGCGTTGTCGCTTGGCGATTTCCGACCGCACCTGGCTCATGGCCTCCTTTTCAAAGCGTGGCGCCCGCGGCTCGAAGACCAGCACGCCGGCATAGCGAGTGTTCCAGAGATCGCCCGCGCTGGAGTAGGGGATCCACACCGATTCGTCGTCACTCGTGAAGTAGTTGCTGTCCTGAATCTTCCGCTCCATGGTTCCGATCACGGTGAAGCGGGTGCCGCCGATGCGAACCGTTTCGCCCACTGCCGGCTGTCCACTGAAGAGCTTTTCCCGGAGACGCGCGCCCAGGAACACCACCCGCCGCCGTTCGAGCGCATCCTCGGGGCTGATCCAGCGGCCCGCGCTGGGCACCTCGTTGCGCATTTCGCCATATTCCGGACAGACGCCACGAATCGCCGTGTTGGCCAGGCGGTCTCCGTAAGAGATGGGAAGCCAGCGCACGGTTTCGAGACAGGCGGTCTTGACCAGCGTGGCGTTCTCGCGAACCAGATCCAGGTCCTCTTTTTCGAGCACCACTTGCTTGCCTGCCCGCTGGCCTCCAGCCTGCTCGCTGGTCTGCTGGGGCCAACAGATCACTGCTCCCTTGCCGAACGCGTCGAAGGACGCTACGACCACCGAGCGAAGCCCCCGGCCATAAGCGAGCAAGAGCGCCACGGCGGCTATTCCCCAGGTAATTCCCAACATGGTCAGGAAACTCCGCAGCGGTTGGCGCCGAAGCGCATTCCAGGCTTGAATTATGGTCTCGCGGAACATTGTCGGACCTCGGGCTGTTCGGAAGGGCGGGGCTTCAGCCCCGCCGCAGACAACGGGCCGCTCCTCGGGGCTTTAGCCCCTGAAGCCGCATTGCTTCAGGGCCTAAAGGCCCCTTCAGCCGTGCACGACGTACCGGCGGGGCTAAAGCCCCGCCCTTCCAAAACTCAAAATAATCGCGCTTATTAACACAACTAAGCACTAGCCCCCGGCTTCGTACCGAAGTGCTTCGATCGGGTCCACCATCGCCGCGCGGCGCGCCGGATAAAGCGCCGAGAAGATCGCGATGGTTCCCAGAAGCGCGAACGACAACACGGCGGATTTCCAGGTGGGCAGTAGCCCCGCGAAAAAGGCTGGCATGGGAAGGAGGTCGACGAGCGCACAAAAACCATAAGCGATGCCCATGCCCAGGCCGCCGCTCAACAACACAATCATGACCGCCTCGATGAAGAACTGGGTCAAGATCGACCGCGCGCTGGCTCCCACGGCTTTGCGCACGCCGATTTCACGAGTGCGTTCGCGCACCGCCACCAGCATGACGTTCATTACGCCGATGCCGCCCAGCAGCAGGGTAACGACGCCCACCGCACCCAGAAAGAGCTTCATGCTGTCCATGATCTTCTGAAACCCCTTGGCCTCCTCGACCGTGTCCCAGATAGGAGCGGCTTCCTTATCGCGCGGGTCGAAGTTGTGAATACGCCCCAGCGCGCGCTGCACTTGGCGTTTGCAGGTTTCGTGCTCTGCCAGAGATTTCGGAGCCACCAGCAGGTGATCGAGGCTGGTGGGCAGTTGCGGTGGTTTGTTGGGGAAATCTCGCCGCATGGCGCCGAAGGGGATGAAGACCTTATCCACGTCCCACCCGTCATAGCAACTGTTCTGGTCCTTGCTTTCCATGACTCCGATTACGGTGTAGGGCAGGTTATTGATCCAGATGGTTTCCCCCACGGCGCCTCGGGTGGCGAAAAGCTGCTTCTTGATATTGCTGCCGAGGAAGGCCACTCGACGCGCCTGGGTGTTGTCGCCCCAGTCATAGAACCGGCCTTGCGAGACGCGGAGCGAACGAATCTCGGCGAAGGGCGGAAGCGAACCCGCAACCTCCGGCGAAGCATTGTTATAGAGGCTGCGTACGGATAAACTTCCTCGCGAGAGTTCCGGCAAGACGTACCGGCAGGCCGTCGCCTCCGTCCGCCACCTCGGGCGCATCCTTATCCTGCCAGTTCACTTCGCGGCCCGCCCGTAGTCCCCCCGCTTGCATACTGGTCCGGCCATTGAAGAAGATCATCAGGTCCTTGGCGAAGGTCTCCTGCTGCTTCTTCATGCCCACCCGCAACCCTTCCCCGGCAGCCACCATCAGGGTGATGGAAATAATCCCCCAGGCGATGCCAAACAGGGTGAGGAACGTCCGCAGCTTGTGTGACCACAAGGTGCGCAGGGTGTCGAGAATGAGGTCGCGGAAAACCATTGTAAACCAGGAGTCAGAATTCAGGAGTCAGGAGTCAGAACAGTTAACCATCAGCTTTCAGCTCTCAGCCTTCAGCAGACTTTGTATGACGAAAGGTTTGCTGAAAGCTGAGAGCTGAAAGCCAGTTTTTTCTTCTGACTCCTGACTTCTGACTCCTGACTCCTCTCCGTCACTGCAGAATCACTTGCTGCCCTTCCTTCAAGCCCTCGATCAGTTCCGTCTTCACGCCGTTGGAAATGCCGAGTTTCGCGGAGAGTTTGCGCCGGCCCGTCTTGGAACCCGGATCGGGGGTCTCCAGGAAGGTATGGCGGTCCTTGTCGTAGATCACCGCTGCCTCCGGCACCATCAACACTTTGTGTTTTTCCTCGAGAATGATCTCGGCATTGGCGCTCATGTTTGCTTTCAGCTCCCCGGTGGGGTTCTGGATTGAGACGCGGACCTCAAAGGTCGTGACGTTGTCCTTCTCGACTCCCAGCGGGGAGATCTTCGTAACTTTACCCATGAATTTCTTATCCTTGAGCGACTCGACGGAGATCCTGGCCGGCTGGCTCAGATAGACTTTGCTGATGTCGGACTCGTCCACCTTGCCTTTGACGTAAACCTCGCTCACGTCTCCCAGCGTCATGATGTTGGAAGCCTGCGAGCCGAGAATTAGAATTGAACTGACCGCGTCGCCCACCTCCACATCCCGCGATAGCACCAATCCCTCCATGTTGCTGACAATCGTGGAGTTGCTCAGGTCCTCTTCGGCATTGTCGAGGGCGGCTTGCATCTGGGCCACCTGGGCTTTGGCGCGCGACACTTCGGCGCGGCTCACCGCTACGTTGCGCTGGGCTGACAACTGCTTGTTGAGCGCGAGCTGGTAGCCCTTCTCAGCGTCTTCCGAAATGGCGGTCGAAACCAGTCCCTCGATCTGCAGCTTCCGCTGGCGCTCGGCGGTGGATTTCAAGAAAGGAACATCAGGACCTAGTGCATCCACCACATTGCGCTCGTAAGTCGCCTGCGCCGACTGCACAGAGGCCTCGGCGGCCTGCAAATTGGCGCGGGCTTCAGCCACCCGGGCGCGCAACTGCTCTTTGTCTAATTCCACCAGAACCTGGCCCTGCTTCACTCGATCGCCATAATCGGCGAAAATCTTCTCCACAATTCCGCTGGCTTTCGATTTCACATCCACCTTCGCCAGCGGCTCGATTTTGCCAGTGGCGACTACCGACCGGGCCAAATCGCCTCGCTCGACAGTGGCCAGTTTGGAGGAATCAATCTGGCGACTCGGCCGTAAGGCGGCGGAAATGCCAAATCCGCACCCGACCAAAACCACCAAAACAACGCTCGCGGCGATCCAACGCCGCCGTTTCTTATGACTGTTATTCGCCATGGCGCTACCTCAAATCTGGACGGTCTCCAGGGTGTCTAGTCGCAAATACGCGAAAGCAACCCCGAATGTTCCTGAAAGGTTTTCTCCGACTTATTGTCATTCTGTGGTGGGGAGATACGTGCGGTGGTGGCGGCGCCAGAGGTAGCGGCCGGTTAACCCCGCCATATCTCCAGCGTTTTCAGAACCGCGGTGGCGGGATAAACCCGCCGCTACGATGTTTTCACACGTTCTTATCGTTGGGCGGAAAGCAGAGCGGGGCGGGAAACAACTTCCACGCGAACCCGTGTCGTTCCTGAATGGACAAATCCTAAACGTTTGGCAGCGGCCCAGGAAACGTCGAGCAAGCGTTTCCCCAGGTTCGGACCGCGATCGTTCACGCGCAAAAGTAAGGACTTGTGGTTTCTGAGGTTGGTGACCCGGATTGTCGTTCCAAAGGGAAGTGTATGGTGCGCCGCAGTGAGCCCGTTTAAGTCGTAGACCTCCCCGCTGGCAGTCATGTTTCCCTGGAGTTCTTGACCGTACCAACTTGCGGCTCCGACTTCGTGTTCCTGGACTGGCGCGAGACCCAAGTGCGGCACGCTGAGCGAACCGGATAGCCGCGCCTCAGACTTCGGCGACAGCGCAATAAGCCCGATTACAGCACAGCCAATGATGAGCTTCTTCATGGACCCCTCGGCGCAGTATACGGCTCTTATTGGCCGAACTCACTTGACCTGGATTCTTTACTTTGGGTTGCGACTCTAGCGACTGCCACTCTAGTGAGCCCGAAATCAAATGTCAAGCGGGAAAACAGGAATCCGAACCGCCCGGTCCAGTGTTCGAAGGTCTCGGACTTTTCGCGCCTTATGGAAGAACCGGACAACTTGAAAATCGGGTTTGCGATATCAGATCTTTGCCGCTCCCGGGTTTCGAGGAGGGGCGAGCGACAACTTCTACCCGCACAGGGGTCGTGCCGGAGTCGACAAACCCCAGGCGTTCTGCCGCTTTCCATGACACGTCAATAAGACGCTGCCCAAAGTAGGGCCCTCGGTCGTTGATTCGAAGCAGGATCTTCTTGCGGTTGCTGAGGTTGGTGACCCTCACCGTAGTTCCGAACGGTAGAGTCGGGTGTGCTGCGGTAAGTCCATTTGAATCAAATACTTCTCCGTTTGCCGTGGTATTACCCTCGAATTCCTCGCCATACCAGCTTGCCTCTCCGGTCTCAGGTTCTTCCCTAGGTACTACCGACGGGCGAGGCGGCAGGCTCGAAAGGGGCGACCTCGCCTCAGTCTTGGGCGAGAGGGCAATCAACCCTGCCACGGCGCATCCAATCACGAGTTTTCTCATTCATCCTCCAAACATCGCCCACCCATTCCTGTGGAACTGGCCTGATCCGAAACGAGTTGTCGGGCTGGGGATGAAGGTATTGTGGTGGAATACGAACAAAATGTCAAGAAGAGAAACAGTCTGGCCAGCCTAGTTTACCCAAGCCAGGTGGGCAGTGGGCAGGTCGGCAGTCGGCAGGTCGGCAGTCGGCATTTGGGCAGTAGGCGATCCGTTTACCGGCGCGCCAGACCAATAAAGGCCGTGAGCCATTCGATGCTGGAAATCACTCCCCTCCTCAGCGGGAGGAGGGGCAGGGGTGGTGGGTGCCAGCGTCACTGTGGAACCAACCACCCCCAGCCCCCTCCTTAGCTAAGGAGGGGAGTCACTGCCGACTGCCGACCTGCCGACTGCCGACCTGCCGACTGCCGGCCTGCCTACTGCCGACTGCCCTCCCCCGCCAGCGGGATCTTCACCTGGAATACGGAACCCTCACCCGGCTTGCTTTGGGCGGCGATCGTGCCCCCGTGGGCTTCGGCGATCCACTTTCCGATAGCCAGTCCCAGGCCCGCGCCTCCGGTCTGGCGCGAGCGCGCCGGGTCAGCGCGAAAGAAGCGTTCGAAGATGTGGGGGAGGGCCTGGGCAGCAATGCCGATGCCGCTGTCGCTTACCTCGGCGACGGCGGTCCCATTACTCGAGTACAAATTGACCTTAATGCGGCCCTGGGGTGGTGAATATTTAACGGCGTTGTCGAGCAGAATTACGAACAGCCTGAGCAGCGAGTTGGCATCGCCATTAATCCAGACGGGAGTCTGCGGCAGCTCCGCCTGCAAACCGATCTGTTTTGATTCCGCTAGCGCTCGTCCTTCCAGGCAGGCTTCCTCAATGCATTCCGCCATGTTAATGCGCGCTCGCTCGAGGGCTTGGGCGCCCGAGTCGGCGCGAGCCAGGAGCATCAGATTCTCAATGAGCGAAGACGTCCTTTGCAGATCCTCGAGGATTTGCCGAAGCGTCTCACGGTACTCCTCTTCCGTTCGCGCTTTCCGCAGGATAATCTCCGCCCGCGTCCGCATCAGCGCCACGGGAGTGCGCAGCTCGTGAGAAGCATCGGCGGTGAATTGGGTTATACGCCGGAAGGCCTGCTCCAGCCGTTCCAGCATGCTGTTCAGTGTTTCCGACAAGCGCTGCAGTTCATCTCCGGTACGCGGGACTGCCAGACGGCTGGAAAGGTTCTGCGCGCTGATGTTGCGCGCCTCCCGCGTCACCTGATCCACGGGTCCAAGCGCGCGCCGGCTTAGCCAATAGCCCCCTGCCGACGCCAACAAAAGGAAAAGCGGAGAGGACAGAAGCAATACTCGCCGGAAGCGACTCAGCGCCTCATTAAAATCGTCCAGCGGGTAGGCGAGCTGCACGATATAAGTCTTGCCGCCCGCTTCCACAGGAACGGTCAGTACCCGCAAAGGCACGCCATCCGGCTGCTGAGTCGTGAAAGCAGCCCGGGTTTCACCCGGCGTCGACGGGCCGAAGTGCGCCATGGTCCGGGAACGATAGATCCAGTTGCCGGCAGGATCTGAGACTTGTAGAAGATCGCTTCCGGCGCGTATTTCTTCGTCCTGCTTGAGGTCGCGCTCCAAGTCAGCCTTACCGGAGTCTCGCTCGATCAGCTCGCGGACGCCCTGAACCTGATCCTGCATGTTCTCATCGACAGTTTCCAGGATGCTGCCGCGCATGGCATAATACGCAACCACTCCGAAGGCGCAGAATCCCGTCGCCAGAACGGCGAAGTACCAGGCCGTGATCCGTATGCGAAGAGGCAGGCTGGTCATAGCTTCGGATCTGCTTTCAAGCAGTAACCGATTCCCCGAACCGTCTGTATCAGCTTAGGGCTAAAGCCCTTGTCCACTTTGCCACGCAGCAATCGCACAAAGGCGTCCAAGGTGTTCTCCTCCACGTCGTTCTCCAGGCCCCAAACCGCTTCCACAATTGCCGTGCGGGTCACCACCCGGCCGGCCCTCCGCATCAGCAACTCGAGCATCCGGTACTCGGTGGGCGAAAGCCGGATCTCCCGGCGTCCGCGAAGGGCCTGGCGCGATGCGGGGTCGAGGCTCAAATCAGCTACTTGCAAACAAGTGGGGCGCGGAGCCGAACCCCGCCGCGCCACCGTGCGCAGGCGCGCCAGGAATACTTCGAATGAGAACGGCTTCGTCAAGTAGTCGTCTGCACCCAGGTCCAGGCCCTTGACGATGTCCGGGACCGCGTCGCGAGCGGTCAAAATCAGGATGGGGGTTTGATTCCCGCCATGGCGAAGCCGCCGCGCCACCTCAAAGCCGTCCACTCGAGGCAGCATCAGGTCGAGCACAATGGCGTCAAACTCATAGGTTTTTGCCAGCTCCAAGCCCTGCACGCCGTCAAAGGCTAGAGCGGCACGATGGTTTTCCTCCTCCAGCCCTTTCTTGAGGAGTTCCGCCATCGCTCTCTCGTCTTCAACAATGAGCACGCGCATAGTCAAGAGTGATCCGGCTGCACGCCCTTATAATAGCGCCGCGAGCCGGAAGACACACTGAAAACCCGATGAAGAGCTGGAAATGTAGCACAGTGGGCGGCTGGCGCAGACCTCCGTCCTCGGAGGTCTGCGATGTCCCGAAGGGACAGGTTGCCTGAAGCGTCATCGCTTTTCTTTGCGAGCTTTGCGCACTTTGCGGCTTTGCGTGAAACCGAGCTGTCGGTCCGTGAAGTCCAGCCGAGCCCGGGGCGTGGCGGGCAATGCCTACCGGCGCAGCAACTTAAAGGCGTGATCGCCGCCCCATCCCTGATTCACCGCGAGATCGATCCATAGCATGGCGATCGGTTCAAGCCAGCGAGCATTCCTTAGAGGTCCGACATCCACCGGGTCCATCCCGGCATCGGCAATCAGGATCTTGACTATCGCTTTCGCGCCGGCGTCATCTCCGCAAAAGAAGCCATCGGCGGTTTGGCCGGCGAACTCCGCCCGGCCAAAGTTCCCAGCGCCGAGGGTGTTGAAGGCCTTCACGACCAGCGCACCGGGCGCCCACGCCGCAACCTGTTCGCCCGCCGAGGTATTCAGCCCTACCGCAAGTCCTCTTAGGTCGGAAGTGAGGGGATTGGTACAATCGATCAGCACCTTCCCGGCGAGGTTTCCACTCGACTCGATGGCCTGCCGGGCTGCGGGCCAAGGCACCGCCAGGGCGAGGACTTCGCCAAACGCTGCCGCCTGCGCGTTCGTGCCGGCGTGCCCCGCGCTGCCCAAAGCAGCTAAGGCCTTTCGAATCTTTTCGCTTTTCGCGTCTGGCACCCCGAACATCACATCATGCCCTTCGCTTGTCCACACGCGCCCCAGCGCGGCTCCCACGTTCCCCGCACCCAATATCCCGATTCGCATTTGCCCCCCTTTGACGGTGAGTCCCCGCTCTTCGTTAAGATGCCAATAAAGCGCGAGCGGTTCCAGTTGGCGTGCGCGTAGCGAAGATCTGCTGTTTAGGTCTGCGGCTTTTTCGCTGGCGCAGACATCCGGTGTTTGAGGTCTGTCCCCATGGGCCTTCGGCCCGCGAAAGTTCATGAAAAACAGGGGGGCGCGGACGTGCCGTTCTTTGGCATTTCTGCGGCCGCGGATTTTGACAGACGCATACGTGCCGACCGAACGTGGTGCGGGCGTTTCGCCCGCTGTCGCGCGCCGGCGCCTACAGTGCCAACACTACAGCGCGGACCCTTCCCAATTCTCCCCGCGAGTGATATTCTCCTCACCTTTGATTCGGGAGGAGGGAACTCCGATGCGCCCACGACCATCAGGGATTAATTCACGCATGAGCAGGCTAGGTATCACACTCGCCATGATTTCTATCATCGCTAGCGGCACTGCCGCGATAGCTCAATCCGCTCCAGGTGCGGCCTCCGGCGGCCCGCTGTTTCTCAAGGACGGATGGGCGATTCAATCCTCGGCCGAGGTCTCGGCTCAGGGCGAGGTCGTCTCGACCCACGCCTACACGCCGTCCGGTTGGTACAAGGCGAGCGTGCCCTCGACGGTCGTTGCCGCGCTCGTCCGCCAACGCGTCTTCGAAGACCCTTACGTGGGGAAAAACCTGCGAGCAATTCCGGGAACCACCTATGCCGCGGGCACCAATTTCTCGGGCGTCGCCATGCCGCCGGGCAGTCCCTTCCGCGTGCCCTGGTGGTTTCGCACCGAATTCCAAGTGCCGCAGGAGTTTGCCGGGAAGACCGTCTGGCTGCATTTCAGCGGCATCAACTACCGCGCCGGCGTGTGGCTGAATGGACAGCAGATCGCCTCTCCAGACAAGATGGTGGGAGCGTGGCGGGTTTTCGAATTTGACGTCACTCGCTACGTCACTCCCGGCCAGACAGCTACGCTCGCGGTGGAGGTTTCCCCGCCCCAGCCGGACGACCTGGCGATAACTTTCGTGGATTGGAACCCGCTGCCCGCCGACAAGGATATGGGCATCTGGCGCGAGGTGTTTCTCTCGACCAGTGGGCCGGTGAGCGTGCGCTACCCGCAGGTGATCTCGAAATTGAATATGCCCTCGCTCGACAAGGCCGAGCTCACCGTCACTACCGAGCTTCATAACGCCTCCGACCAGGCTGTGGAGGGGACGCTGAAAGGCAAGATCGAGAGCTTGGAGTTTTCAACGCCCGTTTCGCTTCAGCCCAAGGAATCCAAGGTTGTGAGCTTCTCCCCCGACCGCTTCCCGCAACTGGCGCTGGAACACCCTCGCATCTGGTGGCCTTATAATCTGGGGCCGCAGAACCTCTATCAGCTCGACCTTAGTTTCGAAACCAGCGGCCGGATTTCCGATGCCCGGTCGCTGACCTTCGGCATCCGGGAGATCACCGCCGACCTCGACGCCAAGAATCATCGCCTCTTCAAGATCAACGGCAAGACGATTCTGATTCGCGGCGCAGGCTATACCTTCGACATGCTGCTGCGCACCGACCCGGCCCGCCAGAAGGCGGAACTCGAATACGTCAAGGACATGCACCTGAACACGGTGCGGCTCGAGGGCAAACTAGAAGACGAGAACTTCCTCGACATCTGCGACCGGGAAGGAATCCTTGTTCTTGCCGGTTGGTGCTGCTGCGACCATTGGGAGCGTTGGAAAGATTGGAAGAGCGAGGACTTTGTAGTTTCCGCTGAATCCTTGAAGGACCAGATTCGCCGCCTGCGCAGCCACGCGTGCCTGCTCGACTGGTTGAACGGCAGCGACGGGCCGCCTGTGGAAAAAGTGGAGCAGACTTACATCCAGATTCTCAAGGAATACAACTGGCCGAATCCCTACCAGTCTTCCGCCACCGCCAAGCCCACCAGCGTGAGCGGCAAGACGGGCCTCAAGATGACCGGGCCTTATGAATACGTCGCGCCTTCCTACTGGCTGCTCGATAAAGATGAAGAGCGGGGCGGCGCGCACGGCTTCAACACCGAAACCAGCCCCGGCCCCGCGGTTCCCCCGGTTGAGAGCCTGAAGCGCTTGCTGCCTTCCGATAAACATCTGGCCCATCAACAGCACCTGGGACTATCACGCGGGCGGCGGAGCTTTCCGCGACGTTCATGTGTTTACGGAGGCCCTTAACAACCGCTACGGACAAGCTACCGGCCTCGAAGACTACGCCATGAAGGCCCAGGTCCTGGCCTACGAAGGCGAGCGAGCCATGTTCGAGGCGTACGGCCGCAACAAGTACGCTTCCACGGGTGTCATCCAGTGGATGCTCAACAACTCCTGGCCCTCCGTGATCTGGCACCTGTACGATTACTACTTGCGGCCCGGCGGCTCCTATTTCGGCGCCAAAAAGGGCTGCGAATACCTGCACGTCCAGTACTCGTATGACGACCAGTCGATCGTGGTGGTGAACTCCTATTATCAAGCCTTTCCGGAGATGAAAGTCTCCGCCAAAGTCTACAACCTCGACATGTCGCCGAAGTTCTCCAAGGATGCGACCATCGACGTTGGACCGGACAGCACGAATAGAGTTTTTACCCTGCCCACCCTCGCGGACCTTTCGAGAACATACTTTGTGCGCCTCGATTTGAACGACGCGACAGGCAAGAACGTCAGCAGCAACTTCTATTGGCTCTCTACTCAACCGGACGTGCTCGATTGGGATCGCTCGACGTGGTACGTCACCCCCACCAAGACGTTTGCGGACCTGACCGCGATTCAGGGGCTGCCTAAAGTCGACGTGCAGGCGACGGCGCAGTCCGAAATGAACGGCGACGAAGGCGTAACGCGGATTAGCGTCGAGAACCCCAGCCGCAGCCTGGCTTTCTTCGTTCACTTCAAAGTCGTCGCCGAGGGCGCACGCTTCGGTTTCGGGGAAGGAGGCGGGGGCGGCGATGACGAAGTCCTGCCCATCCTCTGGTCGGATAATTATGTCTCGCTACTGCCCGGCGAGAAGCGCGAAATCACCGCATCCTACGCCAAGCGCGGCCTGCGCTCCGGCAAACCGGTGGTGAAGATTGACGGGTGGAACGTTGTGGCCAAGACGCTTTGAGGCGGGGGTTAATGGTGAATAGTGAATGGTGAATTATAAGTTGTAAATTATAAAGTCTGTCGTAGCGCAAGGTGAAGTCTATTTAATATTACTGCAAATGTTATTTCACACTTTATAATTTACAATTTCTCTTTTGGCTCAACCGGCAACTGCGCTCCATGCCAGCATGCCACCACCCAGACACTCTCACCCTCAGGACGGTAGAAAAAGCGATACGGGGGCACGATGACTTCACGAAAGGGGAGATCTGGAAACTCCGGAATGAGGCGGCCGGACTGCGGGAATCTCGAGAGGCGGCGCAGCACGCGATCGGCTTTCTTACGGAATCGAAAGGCCGCCTGGCGATCATCCCGCGCGATATAAGCTATCGCGTTGAGGAACTGGATTCGTCCGGAGGGTGTGAACCGGACTTTCACTTTGGGCCGCCAGCGAGCAGGTTGTCCGCTTCCGCCAGCACATCATCCAGGTCGAAGCCCCTGCCGGCTTTAATCTCTTGCTCGCCCCGTGCCAGAAGCTTTAGGATATGACGCTCCTGCTCGCTACGCTCATAGGCCTCTAAGCTGAGAAGAACCGCAGCGGCCCTTCCTCTTTGCGTTATCACGACAGGCTGGCGCGAAGATTTGGCGCGCTTCAAAGCTGCAGCGGCGTCCTGCCGCAGGTCGGTGATCGGAATGATGTCCGGCACGCTAGCCATAGAAAGAACCTCCAGACGTACTCTTAAACATACCTCCAATCGTTCTCGCGTGTCAACTTCCGCGTGGCTGGCGCATTGGCCTCTGCTCATTGCACGGTGACAGGGATGCTTAGCATATGGCCATCCTGCGCCTGTGCTGCCTCTGCATTGATCTGGATGGTGTAAGTGCCGGCCGGCGTTGCCTGGATTCCCGTCCCAGTCAAGTTACATAACTGCGGACTGTTTGAAGCACTATCGTTGACGACAAGCTGCGCACTGAACGGTCCCGCTGCCTGCGGCGTAAATGTCACATGGACGGCGCAGTTAGCGCCTGCCGCGAGAGTACTGCCGCAATTGTTGGTTTCCGCGAAATATGGCGTGGCGATTCCAATGTTTAAGATATTGATGGAGGCGGCGCCGGAGTTGGAGAATGTAACTGTTTGCGCCGGAGTCGTCATGTTCAGGTTTTCCTGGCCAAACGAGAGACTGGACGGAAAAAGCGCGACGGCTGGGGTCACAGCCGTTCCGGTCAGACTTACGCTTTGGGGGCTGTTGCCGGCGTTGTCGGTGACGGCAAGTGACGCGGCACGTGTCCCGGACGCGGATGGTGTGAACGTCACACTGATCGTGCAACTGTTTCCTGCCTCCAGGCTGTTGCCACAATTGCTCGTCTGGGCGAAGTCTCCTGAGTTGGCGCCGCCAACGCCCATGTTGGAGATGTCTAACGTGGCGTTTCCTGTATTTGAGAGACTGACTGTTTGCGGCGCGCTGGTACTGCCAGTGTTCTGCTGGCTGAACGTCAGACTGGGAGTGGAGACGGCCACAACCGGCGCCGGAGGAGGCGGAGAGGAGCCACCGCCGCCACCACCTCCACCACAGGCGACCCAGAGGCCCACGACCAACAACGTGGTCGCAGGAAACAGAGCCGCTGGACGCGCTCGCAGGGCGGCGAGGATCGTCAGCATCGCTAGACACAGCGCCGTGGCCAACATCCAAGGCCTCCCGGCAGGTGCGTGTGAGCTTGGCGGGACTCTCCTTTGCGGAGCGGAAGTGATGCTGCTGACTGCGGCGGTCGTGGAAAGAGTAATTGTGGCGGTCGCCGGCGAAGAGCCACTCACCGTGAACGATGAGGGAGTGATTGCGCACGACATTCCCGGGGCGACCGTGATGATGTTGCATTGCACATAACCCGTTCCCGTAAATCCGTAAAGCGGGCTTATCGCAATCGTTGCAGTTGCAGACTGTCCTGGCGCGGAGATGTTTATTGTGGCCGGATTCGCGGACAAGCTATAGTCGGTGAAGGTGATCGACACCGGCGGCGCGGTCGAGCCAGCATAGTTACTGTCGCCACTATACTGCTGCGTCAAGGTATGTGGGCCCCCTGTCAGGTTCGTCCATGTCTGCACGCTTCCCCAGGCGTAGGCTCCTAAGGCAGAAGAGGTTCCCAAGATAGAGTATGCATAACCAAACGGACCGCCGTCGACGGAGACCTGGACCGTACCGGTTGGTGCGACTCCGTAGCTCTGCGTGCTGATGCTCGCCCCAAAGTTTACGTTCCCTGCGACGACGGGAGGCGCCAGGCCCGTCGTGGCCAATGTCGTCGGCGCCGGGGTGACAGTAATCGAGTCTGTGGATGACGTGCTCGCATTGTAACTAGTGTCGCCCAGATACATGGCTACCGTCCTGTTTGAACCGCCAGGGAGCAAGACGAACTGATCTTCCGTGTAGCCTTCGCTGTTTAGTTCGTACATGCCACCGTCGACGGCCTGGCCATTGTTGCTCAGCGTCACCTGGCCGGTCGGGCACGCATACGGAACAGAGTAGCAATTGCTGCCCGAGCTGTTCGTAACGTCTGCGCGCAGGATCGACGGTGCACCGTAGACCGCCGAACGGGCATTCGAGCTCGTCTCTTGGCCGGTCGTGGGATCAAAGGTCAGCAGGGCAACGTGCGTCTGGCTCCCCTCAGGGTTTACTGTGACCTGCACAGGGGGTGTCGAATCGCTCGCTCCATACGTTCCATTACCTGCATAGTGCGCCGTCACGCCGTACGTCCCGCCTGGAAGCATGTCAGTGGAGCTTGTGACTGTCCCACCGCTCAGCGTGAACGGACCGATGCCCGTAGCATTGGTTGAACTGCCGCCCGTTTGCGCGATGAGTGAGACATCGCCTGTCGGCGTACCGCTGCCGGAGCCGGGAGCAACGTTGACCGTGAAGTTAGCGGCCTGACCGTGCGTGAGCGTGGTGGGGGAAAGACTGGCCAGGCTTGTTTTGGATGGGTTGAAGCTGACGGAACTCCACTTATTCACCAGGTTCGCGGCGTTTACAGAGCCGAGCCCGGTTGCCAGGTCGTAGCCGGCAGTGGTATCCCAAGCGGGCGTGGAATTCGTGGGAGGATTAACCTCCAGCATCCCGGGAACGGTGTTCATGCCGACCAGGCTGCTGCAGTTAGGTGTGCCGTAAGCGCACGCCACTGAGTTGTTACCCGTCTGCACGTCATAGAAAACGCACTTCGAGGTGTTAGCCACGGCGGCCATACTCGCCGTCGACGCACAACTCGCCCCAGTTTTCGCCGCGAACGGGTACAAGACGTAATTCGCATTGCCCTGGCGTTCGCTTGTCTTCTGATTAACCAGGGCCATGATACCGGCAAAGGCAGGTGCCGACGCGGAAGTTCCCCCTGCGCCGATGAAAACCCAGTTATAACCGCCTTGATTGCAAGATATTTCTCCCGGAACTGCGTCGGCCTCGCAGACCAGATAGAAACTGTTGTTCATGCCGTTGCTCGCGAAGAGCGACACATCCGGAAGGTCACGCGCGCCATCTTGGGGCACGCCATTTCCCGTTTGCCAGGCTGGCTTGGGATATCCCCCGGTGCACGTGGCGCCAGGAAACGTACCGGTGGAAGTGAGGCAATTGCTCTGGCCGCCACTGCCGGCGACAAGGTCAATGCCCTCGGGAGTGTCGTTATCCGCATTGGCACAATTGCCCGCCGTCCCTGACCTCGCGCAGGAGTCGTTCCAGGTCGTCTCGGGGATGTAGGAGAGCGCCGAAGCCAGTGTGCTCGCATTGTTGGTGCTGGACCAGTAGGTGGACCAGGTGTTGACATCGTTGAAGTCAGTTCCGCCTACGGCAACGTTAAACGGCGTGGAAGCCGTTCCGCTGACCGTGAGGCCTTGTGAAGCAAAGAGCAAGCCACTCTGCGCGTCGCATAGGGCGGACCCCCCGTCGCCTGAAGCCACAAGCACTGTAATGCCCTGTGCGGCGCCCTGCCCCCAAAGCGAATTGTAAAAGGCATTGCCGCCCGTACCGAGAAAGAGTTCGCAGGCGCCGTAACTGGCGCTGAGGATGGGGGCAAGATTGTTGTCAACGATGTACACCGCGGACAGGTCCGAGCCGAACGTAGCCTCGGTGGTTTCCGAGACGACCAGTTGAATCGTCGCATTCGGCGCTACCGCGCCGGACCATTCCGTGTCGAGGTCCGCCTCGCTCTCATCCTCCGTCCCGGTGACCCCGGGGTCGATTCCGTTCACGATGACCTGCGGATCGTTGAACGGCAGTCCAAACAAGCTGCGAAAGTCGCTTACATCCTGAACGTTAATGTTGGACGAAGCCACGATGGCAATGGTCTGCCCGGAACCGTTGATTGCCGGAGTGGCCTGCCAGAGTGGCAAGACATTGTAGATGGTGGCGAAATCGTACGGGCCCAGCACGTAGTAGTTGCCGTTGTTGCCAGGCACGGTGAGAAGCGGCTTCACCACTCCCGTGATTCTCGAACGCGAAAAAGCGCCCAGGCGCTTCACCATCGGTCGGCGCGGGAAGTTGTTCAGCGAGGCAAATCCAGCCACCACTGGCTGAAGCGCGGCGGGAATCTTCGGATCGCTGGCGTTGGCCCAGTGCTCCTCACCGTTAACCAGGAACTTGTGAATCTCCGTATGAAAGGCCTGGCGCACCGTTCCCGCCGTGCCCGAAAACTCAATGATCGTGCGCCCTGCGGCCACACGATTCACCTCGAAGCCCTGCGACGTGAGCCAATCGGTTACGGCCTGGATGTCGGAATGGGCGGGGCCGAACTGCTGCCCGAACTGTTCGGGCGTGAGCCACATATGATAGTTGGGCGACGACTTCGTCTGTTGCTCATCGAGCAGTTCCTGCAACGCCCCGTTCTGTTCTGCCGAGCGCTGCAAAACCAGCAGGATGCGCTGCATCGGCAGACTGTCGGGCGCAACCCCTTGGTCAAATTCGGGCCTCGCTAGCGGATGGGTATTCCCCCGCAGCGTAACGAGCTGCTCCACGTCCACGGTTTGCGTTACGCGCGCCGCGGGCGTTTGCCCGATGGCTGCCATTGCTGAGAGTAAGATCAATGCGATGACTGCGACGAGTCGTGCAGGAAGGGAGCGCAGGAGTTTCATGCTGCCTCCAAGAATGAAGGTAGGTGCGTTGGGGAGGGACGGGCAGTGCGTATGACAGATTGTCGTGACCCGTATTGCCTCTCTTGGGAGTTTCCTTCTTAGGACTCTGGTGCGGGACAGTACACCCATCCATTTCGAATTGCAATGGCCCTATAAGTTCTATCTACTGCACGGTCACATTAAGCTGTCCGGAATGCGCGTCATTGCCGCTCAGGGCGCTGTACCCGATGACGTAGTTCCCGGGTGGTGTGGCCTGCGCAATCCCGGTTCCGGTCAGGCTGACAGTCTGCGGGCTTCCGGAAGCATTATCCGAGATGGAAAGAGACGCGGTGCGCGACCCCATCGCCGTCGGCGCGAAGGTCACGGTCAGGCTGCACTTGGCTCCCGCCGCGACGCTGGCGCCGCACGTGTTCGTCTGCGACGAAGTCGCCGGGATTGGCACCGGCGAAGGTGATGTTCGATATGCTCAAAGTCACCTTGCCGGTGTTGGTGAGCGTGACGGACTGCGGCACGGTAGTCGCGGCCATGTTCTCCTGCCCAAACGCCAGGCTCGCGGCAGAGAGGCTTATCGTGGTTGCCGGAGTAACCCCCGTGCCGTTCAAGCTCACGGTCTGCGGGCTGCCGCCGGCGTTATCGCTGATGAGAAGCGAAGCGCTGCGCGAGCCTGCCGCCGAGGGAGCGAACGTTACCATAATTGTGCAACTGCCACTCACCCCGACACCGCTGCCACAGTCATTCGTCTGGGCGAAGTCTGCAGCATTCGCCCCGCTGAGCCCGATGCTCGATAGAGTCAGCGAGGTATTACCTGTATCGGAAAGCGTCACGCTCTGCGCCGTACTCGTGCTGCCCGTGCTTTGCTGGGCAAACGTGAGGCTGCCTGGCGAAAGGCTAACAACAGGCTGGAGCCCAGTGCCGCTTAAGCTGATGGTCTGCGGGCTGCTGCCGGCATTATCGCTGACCGTGAGCGAGGCGCTGCGGGATCCCGCAGCAGAAGGCGTGAACTTGACCGTGATTGTGCAGTTGCTCCCCGCCGCCACACTGCCGCCACAATTACTCGTTTGCGCAAAATCTCCCGCGTTCGTGCCGCTCATGGCCAGGCTCGAGATATTCAGCGAGCCGTTACCCGTGTTGGAGAGGATCACAGACTGTGGCGCGCTGGTCGAGCCCACATTCTGCTGTCCAAACACAACACTGGCTGAGGAAAGGCTGATGCTCGGCGAAAAGTCCCCGGCGTTTGGTCCCGAGCAAGCCGCCCAGATTCCTACCGCCAGCAGTGAAGTCGCAAGCAGTAAACATACCGCACGGCGCTCTTTGGCCACGCCCATCAGCAGCATGAGCGCCAGGAACACAGCCAGGAAGATGTAGCGCAGGGGCTCTGCCTGCGGTCGTATCAGTTCGCCGGCCGCCCGTAGATAACGCTTTATGCCTTCGCCCCAACTTGCCGCATGCGGACGCGGCACGGCTGAGGGAGTCAATGCGTGCCCCATCCGTTGGGGCGCAAGAGGCGAAGCATCCGCGCCAGGTCCCGGCGCAGGCAGCATCGATGTATTAACTGGGGCGGTAGTAGTAATGGTGAGGGTGGCGGTCACGGGTGAACTTCCGGCAATGTCTACGGATGCAGGCGAAATCGTACAGGCCATTCCCGGCGAGCTGTTCGCACAGCTCAGACTCACCGCTCCGGTGAATCCGTTCTGCGGAGTAACCGAGATTGTCGTGCTCCCGGATTGCCCCGGAGCGGAAATGTTGAGCGTGGACGGACTCGCCGATAAGCTGTAGTCGCCCACCGTCACCGTCCCGGCAGCCGACGTAAACGTCAGGTAGTTCGTGTCGCCGGCATATTGCGCAGTGATGCTGTTTACGCCTGCGCTCACCTTGAGGGAGAGCGGTATCTGGAGCGACGCCATTCCTGAATTCGAACCGTTCGTCGACGTGATGGTTCCAACGGTGGCTTGAACCGGCGTCCCGCCATCGAGAACCTGCACCGTACCGGATGGGGCGATGCCGTAGCTTTGCGTGTTGACGGTTGCCGTAAAGCTGATCGCAGCCGACTGTGTGGCCGTCGAGGGCAGGCCGCTGAGTGTGACCGTGGTCGGCGCTTGGCTGTATGTGATGGTATCCGTGGCGGACGAACTCGTGTTGAAGCTGCCGTCACCGGAGTAGCCGGCGGCAACCTTGTTCGCCCCGAAAGTGAACTTGACGGCCTGATCTTCGGCGTAGCCCAGGTTGTTCAGCGTGTAACCACCGAGGTCGAGCGGTTGGCCATTGTCGGTAAGCGTCACCTGCCCGGTGGGGCACCCGTAAGGAAGGGAAGAAGCGCAACCCTGCCCCGAGTTGTTGGAGACATCCACGCGCAAGATGTTCAGTGAAGCCCCGTATACCACCGAGGTAGCGTTTGAGCTTATCTCGTAACCGCTGACAGGATCAAACGTCAACAAGGCGATATGCGTTTGACTGCCCTCGGGAGTAATGCTGACCTGGACCGGCGCCGAGTCACTCGCACCGTAAGTTCCATTGCCCGTGTAATGCGCTGTTACACTGTACGTCCCACCAGGGAGCAGGCTCGTGGAGCTCGAGACGCTCCCGCCGCTCAGGGGGAAACTGCCGATGGACGTTGCTCCGCTCGAACTGCTGCCCGTTTGCGCGATCACTGAAACATCGCCCGTGGGTGTGCCGCTACCCGTGCCGGGAGCCACGCTGGCCGTAAAGCTGACTGGCTGGCTATGCGTAGCGGTGGTTGGAGAGAGGTTAGATAATGTCGTCGTGGTGGGCTTGAAGCTGACCGAAGTCCAATTGTTTACAAGGTTCGCGGCATTCACCGAACCGAGGCCGGTGGCGAGGTCGTAGCCCGCGGTGGCCATCCAACCGGGACTAGGATCAGTGGGAGGATTAACCTCGAGCAAGCCGTAACCGCCGCTTGTCGTGTTGCTGCAGTTCGGCGAGCCACCCAGGCACGCCACTGAGTTGTTACCCGTGGTCACGTCATAGAAAATGCAGCCGGAACTGTTGGCAGTAGGGGCCATGGCTGCGTTCGACGCACAACTCCTGCCGCTCTGCGCGGCCAACGCGTACAGCACATAGTTCGCATTACCCTGCCGCTGCCCCGTCTTCTGGTTGACCAGCGCCATCATGCCGGCAAACGCAGGCGCTGAGGCGGACGTTCCTCCGACCCCGAGGAAAACCCAATTGGGATCAGCCGGATTGCAGGAGATTGATCCAGATTCCACGGCGTCGGCCTCGCAGACCACGTAGGAAGTACCGTTGAAGCCGTTGCTGGCGAACAACGACACATCCGGGATATCGCGGACGCCGTCGTTGGGCACGCCCGGTCCACCCTGCCAGGCCGGTTTGGGATACCCCGCGGTGCAAGTTATGCTTTCGCCATTGTAATTCGATGTGACGCAACTGCTGGCGCCTCCGCTGCCGCCCGTGAGGTCTATCCCGGGGGGATCACTGCCGACTGAGGCGCAGTCGCTTGCGCTTCCGTTGCGTGCGCAGCTATCGTTCCACGGTATCTCAGGAATGTACGACAGGGCAGAGGCCAGGGTGGCAGTGTTGTTGGTGCTGGACCAATACGTGGACCAGGAATTGACATCGTTAAAGTCCGTCCCGCCCACCGCAACATTAAACGGCGTTGAAGCCAATCCGCTCACCGCCAGGCCATTCTGAGCCGCAGCCTCGCCATAGTCACATCCGGCGGAGCCCGTGTCGCCCGTGGACAAAATGATGGTGATGCCCTGGGCAGCGCCCTGCTCGTAGAGGGCGCTCGTGAAGGCATTGCCGCCAGTGCCCATGTAAGCCTCGCAGCAACCGTAGCTTTCGCTCATGACCGGCGCCAGGTTGTTGTCGATGATGTAGAGCGCAGAAAGGTCCACCCCCTGAGTGGTCTCGGTGGACTCGGAGACCACCAGGTCGATGGTGGCATTTTTCGCCACGGCGCCGGACCACTGGGCGTCCAGGTCAGATTCAGTTTCGTCATAAGTGATCCCAGGATCAGGGCCGTTGAGGATGACCTGGGGGGCGTTGGGCGGCAAGCCGAAGAGGTTGCGAAAATCGGCCACGTCCTGGACGTTAATGTTGGTTTCGGCCACGATGGCAATACTCTGCCCCGTGCCGTCGATGGGCGGACTGGCTTTCCAGAGCGACGAGACATTGTAAATAGTGGCGAAATCGGCCGGTCCTAGAAAATAGTTCGCCCCGTTGCCGGAAGGGTAAGTAAAGAGGGGCTTCACTACGCCGGTAGCCTTTGACCGTGAAAAGGCCCCCACGCGCTTCAGCGCGGGATGTCGGGGGAAATTATTCAGCGAAGCAAATCCGGCCACCACCGGTTGGAGCGCGGCGGGAATCTGCGGATTGCTCGCGTTGGCCCAATGCTCTTCACCGTTCACCACGTATTTGTGGATCTCCGTGTGCAACGCCTGCCGCACCGCCCCCGCTGTGCCCGAAAACTCGATCACCGTGCGCCCTGCCGCCACTCGATTCACCTCGAAGCCCTGCGACGTGAGCCAATCGGTCACGGCCTGAATGTCGGCATCGGCTGGGCCGAATTGCTGCCCGAACTGCTCCGGGACGAGCCACATGTGATAGTTGGGCGAAGACTTGATCTGCTGTTCATCGAGCAATTCCCGCAGCGTCCGTTCCTGCCCCGCCGAGCGCTGCAAGACTAGCAAGATGCGCTGCAAGGGTAGACTGTCCGGGGCAGCGCCTTGGTCAAATTCAGGGCGTGCCAGCGGATGGGAATTACCCTTCAACGTGACGACGCTCTCCAGGTCGACAGGTTGCGTGACGCGGGCGGGAACGGCAGCCGTTTGCCCCAAAAGGGTTGCGGATGACAACAAGATAACCGCGATCACGGGAAGGGTTCGTACCTGAGGCGAAAGCAGGAGTTTCATGCTGCCTCCAACAACAAAAGTCGCCGATTCTAGGGCTCCGAACAGCCGTAACGGAATGTATACTCAGGTGCTTCGGCGGGCAATAGTACCTTTGGGCCTCTCGACGATCTGTGCCCTCGGCGAGATTTGTGCCTTGGAGGCCAGTTTAACCAATTCTCGTATTGTAATAAGATGAGGATTAGCGGACTCGATGAGACATGAGCGAACGGGATTCGCCACTTAGGACTCGGGAAATACGATCGCTGAATCCTGACTCCTGAATCCTGACAGGAGGTGCGGGCTTGGCAGAGACGGCAAAGTACGACATCGTGATTATCGGCAGTGGGCCTGGCGGATACGTAGCGGCGATTCGCGCCGGGCAGTTGGGCCTTAAGACACTGGTCGTCGAGAAGGACGACAAACTAGGCGGGACGTGCTTGCACGTCGGTTGCATACCCACGAAAGACCTTCTCCTCAATGCCGACGTTTACGATTACTTCAAGAACGGCAAGGAATTCGGAATCGTTGCGAAGGAATTCTCGATTGACTGGGCGGCCATTCAGGCGCGCAAAACGAAAGTGGTGACTAAGCTTTCGAAAGGCATCGAGTTTCTGTTCAAGAAGAACAAAGTGGAGACCCTTCAAGGTTACGGCCGCCTTGCCGGGCCGGGGCGGATCACGGTAACCGACGCTAAAGGGCAGAAGCGGGAGATCCAGGCTGCGAAAGTTGTACTGGCCACAGGCTCTGAGGCCAAAACGTTTGCAGGCTTTGAGCCGGACGGCAAAACCATTCTGACCAACAAGGAAATCCTGGCGTTGCCGGCCCTGCCCAAGTCGATGGTGATCATGGGAGCCGGGGCTGTGGGTGTTGAGTTTGCATCGATCTTCGACCGCTTCGGGGTCAAAGTCACGATTCTGGAGATGCTGCCGCGCGCCGTCCCCCTCGAAGATGAAGAGATTTCCGCCGAACTCGAGAAGTCATTCCGCCACCAGGGTATCGGGCTCGAGACGCAGGCCAAAGTCGAGAAGGCCACGAAGACGGCAAACGGAGTGTCCGTTACGTACACTCGACCTGATGGTAAACCTCAAGCCCTCGAAGCTGAAACCCTTCTCGTCGCCGTGGGGCGCTCGCCCAACACCCAGAGTGTGGGCTTGGAAGGAACCCGGGCCAAGCTGGAGCGCGGCTTCGTCAAAGTCGATCCCTACATGCAAACCGAGGAGCCAGGCGTCTACGCCATCGGCGACATCGTGGCGAACAGCCCCTTGCTGGCGCATGTGGCCTCGAGGGAAGGAATCGTCGCAGTTACGCACGCGGCGGGAAAGCCGGTTGAGCCCATCAACTACGGCCAGATTCCTAACTGTACCTATTGTGAACCTGAGGTCAGCAGCGTGGGATTGACGGAACGCCAGGCGCGCGAGAAAGGACACAAGGTTCGCATCGGAAAGTTCCCCTTTGCCGCCAACAGTAAAGCCGTCATCCTGGGCGCCCGCGAGGGCTTTGTAAAGGTGGTCAGCGATGAGAAGTACGGAGAAATCCTGGGCGTCCACATGATCGGGCCCCGCGTAACGGAGATGATTGCCGAAGCCGTGGTGGCCATGCGCCTCGAGGGCACCGTCGAGGATCTCGCTTATGCCATCCACCCGCATCCAACCCTCACCGAGGCGGTGATGGAAGCGGCCCACGCCGCGCACGACTGGGCGATTCACATCTGAAGTGCAGGGTTTAGGGACTAAGTGCAGGGATTAGGAACTAGGGGTTAGGGATTAGGGACGAGGAGCGAGGGACTGCAGGTGCGATCTAAGCCCTCTCCCCCTTGGGGGAGAGGGTGGACCGCAGCCGCCGTTTTCATCAGGCGGGGCGGGCCGGGTGAGGGGGTCGCAGCGTTGCACCGGGGCCGATGAATAGGGCAACGCATTAATGAGGACGTGCCACGTCGAACAACTCGGTCTGGTCGACTACGCCGACGGCCTGCGCCTTCAGCGTGAGCATGTTGCGGCGCGCAAGGCCGGCGTGATTCCGGACACGCTTCTGTTGCTCGAGCATCCCCACGTTTACACTCTGGGGCGCAATGCAAAAAACGAGAACATCCTCCTCTCCGCCGAGCAGCTCACCCTGCGCGGTGTGCAAGTCTTCGAGATTGACCGCGGCGGGGATGTGACTTACCACGGACCGGGCCAGTTGGTGGGTTATCCCATCTTTGACCTTGTGCAACACCGACGGGATATCGCCTGGTACATGCGCTCCCTCGAAGAAGTCCTGATCGCAGTGGCGCGGGACTACGGAATCGAGGCCGGACGCCTTGCCGGCGCACCGGGAGTTTGGGTGGGGAATGACAAGCTGGCAGCCATGGGGGTTCACATCTCACGCTGGGTCACTTCCCACGGCTTCGCGTTCAACGTCAACACCGACTTGCGCTACTTCGACTGGATCGTACCCTGCGGGCTGCGCGATAAAGGCGTGACGTCGCTCCAGAAGTTGCTGGGCCGGCAGGTGGACATGGACGAAGTTGCGGAAAGGGCGGTCCGCCACTTTGGAGAGGTTTTTGATTTGGAGATGGTCGAAGCAGTCGACAGTCGAGAATCGAAAGCTGAAAGGATTGTCTAGCAGGCTGCGGAAATAAGTTCCCCGGCCTGTCATCCTGAGCGGAGCGAAGGGTCTGCATTTGCTTGTTTTCGAGGAGACACTGCAGATGCTTCGCTCCGCTCAGCATGACATAAAACCTTTTCCGCAGCCTGCTAGGTTTTGCGCTTGCTCGTTATCCGTTTGCCGATAGTTTCCCTTCCGTGGGTTTCACCCACGGCTACTCATGGTTAGCCCCTTCGGGGCGGACAAACCGCGCAGATCTGCATCAGCAATGGCCAAAGCCAAGACAATCCGAAGCGGCGCCCAGCGACCGGGGATTCCTCCCGCCACCCTCGAGCGCATGTTGTATTACCTGAAGCTGACGCGCGAGGCGGAGTCGAGGATCGAGCAGGTCCTCTACCGTCAAGGGAAGATTGTGGGAGGGGTCTACGTCGGACGCGGGCAGGAAGCCATTGGCGTCGGTTCGGCTTTGCAGTTGATCGAAGGCGACGTGGTGCTGCCCAGCCACCGGGATTTTTCTTCCTTCCTGGTTCGCGGCTTCTCACTCGCCAACGTCTTCGCCAACTGGATGGCGCGCGCGGACACACCCACCCGCGGCCGCGACAACACCTTGCACATCGGTAACCTGAAACTCGGCGTTATACCGATCATTTCTCCGCTGGGCGGGACTTGTCCGGTGGCTTGTGGCGTTGCGATGGTGCTGAAATGGCGCAAGCAGAGGAACGTTGCTCTGGTGCACCTGGGCGAGGGCACAACCAGCGTGGGGCAGGTTCATGAAGCGATGAACATGGCGGGGGTCATGAAGCTGCCCGTGATTTTCATCGTCAACAACAACGGCTATGCTTTCTCGACGCCGGTCGAGAAACAATTCCCGATAAAGAACCTGGCGGCGCGCGGCCCTGCCTACGGCATGCCGGGCGAAACCGTCGACGGCAATGACGTCCAGGTTGTTTACCGCACGGTGGGGAGGGCCGTCGCACGGGCGCGGCGGGGAGAGGGTCCGAGTTTTGTGGAGTGCAAGACATTTCGCATGACCGGACATTCGGCTCACGACGCGGCAGAATATGTACCGGCTCGCCTGTTGCAGTCGTGGGCAAAGAAAGATCCCATCCAGAGGCTTGAAAAACACTTTCTCTCCAAAGGGATCATGACCGGGGAGAGCATTGGCAATCTCGACCGCCGCGTCCAGCAAGAAGTCGATGCGGCCGTCGCCGATGCCGAGGCGCGCGAACTGCCGCAAGGTGAATCAGCCTTGCAAGGCGTGTATTGCGGGCCGGAGTGTTGGTGGAAAGGCGGGAGCGGGTAGCACAGACTCGCTGCGGTTGCGAGTCTGCGGCTTTTGGTGTCCAGCAATCTCATTATTGTTAATATGTGAGCAAGAACATGGCCTATGGAAGAGCCGCAGAATCTCAACACCAGAGACTCTGCGCTACCAACTCAAAACGCCGGGAGCGCGGATGGCAGTTCTAACCTACCTCGAGGCAATTCGCCAAGGTATCTGGGAGGAGATGGAGCGCGATCCGTCCGTGTTCCTGTTGGGCGAAGACATCGGTGTCCTGGGAGGCGCGTTCAAGGTCACCGCGGGGATGCTGGAGAAATTCGGGACAGAGCGCGTGATCGACACGCCCATATCGGAGTCGGCGATTGTGGGCGCGGCCATCGGGGCGGCGCTGATGGGGATGCGGCCTGTGGCCGAAATGCAGTTCATGGATTTCATCGCCTGCGGTTTTGACCAGATTGTGAACATGGCGGCGAAGATGCATTACCGCTGGGGGCCGGCAGTTCCGATAGTGATCCGCGGGCCGTCGGGCGCCGGCGTGCACGGCGGCCCTTTCCATTCGCAGTCGAACGAAATGTGGTTTGTCCACACTCCGGGCCTGAAAGTGGTGATGCCCGCGACAGCTTATGACGCCAAGGGATTGATCAAATCCGCGATTCGCGACGACAACCCCGTGATCTTCTATGAACACAAGTTCCTCTACCGGCGAATCAAAGAAGAAGTCCCAGAGGAGGATTATGTGGTTCCCCTCGGCAAGGCGGCGGTAAGGCGCGAAGGGAACGACGTGGCCATCATCACCTACGGCGCCATGGTCTGGACCGCACTGGAAGCGGCGGAGCAACTCGAAAAAGAAGGCATTTCCCTGGAAGTCGTTGACCTGCGCACTTTGCTGCCCTACGATGAAGAAGCAGTGTTGGGCAGCGTGCGAAAGTGCAATAAAGTTATCCTGCTTCACGAGGACACACGGACGGGAGGCATGGCGGGCGAACTCGCCGCCTTAATCGGCGAGCGGGCATTCGAGTGCCTGGACGGCCCTATCGTGCGCATTACCGCGCCGGACACGCCTGTCCCTTTCTCGCCGCCCCTCGAGGAATACTATCTGCCCAACGCCCGCAAGGTGATTGAGGCAGCAAGGAAACTGGCGGAGTACTGAAATTGAGTCATTGGGCGATTGAGTCATTGAGCCATTGATTCATTAAAGCAAATACCGGACCAAGGATCGATGGCTAAGTCACTCAATGGCTCAATGACCCGATGACTCAATGACTCAATTCCGTGGGGGTTGCAATGTCGACCAACGTGATCATGCCCCAAATGGGCGAGAGTGTTGCCGAGGGAACGATTACAAAATGGTTAAGGAAGGTCGGCGAACCAATCGGCAGAGACGAGCCGCTCTTTGAGATTTCGACCGACAAAGTGGATGCGGAAATACCTTCGCCGGCAGCGGGGATCCTCACCCAAATCCTGGTGAAAGAAAACGAGACCGTAGCGGTGAACACGGTCGTGGCCGTGATCGACGGCGAAGGCGCAGCCATCACCGTGCCTGCGAAGGAGGCGGACGCGCAGGTTTCCGCGCCTCCGGCAGTTCCTGCGGCGGCCGAACCGGCAGCGCCTGCTGCAACGGCAGGGGCTGAATTCGAGGCCGAAGGTCCGTCAGCTCCCTCCGAATCCGAGGCCGTGAGGTCGTCGCCGCTCGTCCGGCGCATCGCCCGGGAATACCAGGTTGACCTCGCGCAGGTACACGGCACGGGCTCAGGCGGCAGAATCAGCAAGAAGGATATTCTGGATTATGTGGAACGGCGCCAGTCTGCCGCCGCCAGTCGAACCGCAGCAGCGCCAGCGCCATCTTCTCAGCAGCCCGCCGCGGCCCCACCCGCGCCCGCCACGGTTCAGCCTTCTCCCGCCTCCGTCGCTTTTGCCGGCCCGGCACAAGTGGTTCAAATGACGCCGATGCGGCGCCAAATCGCCGAGCACATGGTGGCAAGCAAGAGGACTTCGGCCCACGTCTACACCGTAGTCGAAGTTGAAATGACCAAAGTGGTGGAGACAAGGGAGCGGCAGCGTGAGGAGTTCGAGCGGCGAAACGGTTTCAAGCTGACCTACACACCCTTCTTCGTTCGCGCTTCCGTCGAAGCGATCAGGGACATTCCTGTGGTCAATTCCTCGGTCGACGGCGCCAACATTATCTACAAGCGCGACGTCAACGTAGGGATTGCCGTGGCGCTCGAGGCGGGGCTGATCGTGCCGGTCATCAAGCGCGCCGATGAAAAGAACTTCCTGGGCATCGCGCGCGCCGTGCAGGATCTCGCCGAGCGGGCGCGAACTAAGCGCCTGAGCGTGGATGACGTGCAGGGAGGGACCTTCACGATTACCAATCCAGGAAGTTTCGGCGGTTTGTTCGGGTTGCCGATCATCAACCAGCCCCAGGTGGCCATCCTGGGCGTTGGCGCCATCGAAAAACGCCCCGTGGTGCGTGACGATGCCATCGCCATCCGGTCCATGGCTTACCTCTCCCTTTCCTACGATCACCGGGTTGTCGACGGAGCCGTCGCCGAAAAATTCCTGGGACGAATTAAGCAGATCCTCGAAAACTGGAGCGAGCCGGTGCTGTAAGAGCAGTGACGAGTGACAAGTGACGAGTGAAAGGCTATCGACTGTTAACTGTGGGCTGTTGACCTTGCGCTTTCGATTCTCGACTATCGACTTTCGATTCTTGACTGGCTGCCGGCGTCACACCGGGCAAGCGATTCATAAGGTTTTCCAAATCATCCAGACAGACGTTGGGATCAATGCCTCTTTGTTGAAGATTAGGCAAGAAGCGGTTGAAATTCATCGCAAAAAAACGCTTCCCCTCATCCATGCGGCCTAATTCCGCGAATTGGCCCGCCATGGTCTGCAACAGTCCAAGCGACAGGGCTTTCTCCTGACGCCACTTCGCAAGGTTCTGGTTCAAAACGCCGGTGAGATAGTCTTGATATTGCGTGGTGTTGTCAACGTAACGCCCATCCATGAACGTGTACACCGAGAGCACGTCAGCCGGTTCGGCCTGGTCGCCGCAAGTTGTCGTATAGGGGCGATGCGCAACGCATTCCCAACTCTTATCCTTCCGGATGTCGCGAATTTCAAGGCCTTCGAAAGGCAAGCCATCCAAACCCTCGATTCGCCCTACAACGGATACCGCGTCGCTGCCTAATTCGAGAATCGTGGCCACGGTGCAACAGTGATCCCCGCCGGAATACTGGCCGATCACAACGTCAGGCAGGCCGCTGCCGGTGATGCCCCGGGCGTACTCCGGGCGGCTCCTGCTGCCGGGGACAGGCAACCCGTGCCGTCCGCTGAAGTCGTAGAGAGTCGTCCAGGAGTCTTTTGATCCTTCCAAGGTCTCCAGCTTGAAGACGGGTTGATCTTCCCGGTTGTAAACAACAAGGCGGCCCGGAGCGAAGATCAATGAGGCGGGGGTGCGGCGGTACAACGCGGCGCTGAAGTTCTCCAGCCGATAGGTCTTCAGCCTTTCGTAGCCGACCAGATCCGGCAATTGGCCGCGGATCCCCGTGCTGGTGAGGATAAAGTCCTCCGCAGTCGAGGCCATGTCCTTCAAACTGGCAGGGTTCCACTGTCGCTGGATCGCCACGAAGGACAGAACCACAACAACCGCAAGCGCGAAAGAGATCACGTTTTCGCCCTTGTGCATTTCCCACTGACCTTTCCGCAGAACCGAGAGGCTGGTTCCGACTTTCGAGGCCTCTATTTAATCACTTCTCGCCAGGATTGTCATGAGCCGGCGGGTCTGACCGGAGTTCGCCTACTGAGAGGACCGGAAGGAGTCCAGCAGCCAGATATCCTCCGCCTGCTGATGGCGAAGGATATAGAAATTGCAGTCATCGGCCAGCACCTTGAAACACTGATAGCCAACGCCGTACCACTGATCCAGGACTTCTGTGACTTCGAACACGCGTCCGCCGGGCTTGTCTTGGAAGGAAAACCGAAGTGGCCGTTCATCGGCCTTGTAGCCGGAATGGCATTCGACTTTGAGAAGGCCGCTCATGTCACTTCAACACGCCTGTCATTCTGAGCGATGCGAAGAATCTGCATTCTCTCCTTGATAACAAGCAAATGCGGATTCTTCGCTTCGCTCAGAATGACAGGCTGCCGGCTGAGCAGAACAGTAAGCACGAGAAACCCGCGAGGGCTACATCCCAAGTTCTGCGCGGATGGACTGAGCGTAGGCGTCGAATCCTGAAACCGGCACCAGGCGGATATGCTCGTGCTGAAGCACGCTCAGCGAGAAACGGACTTGGGCATTCTGCCGATCGGCGTTCTCTTCGTGACCCACCGTCAGGGTGGAACGCTCTTGCTCGAGGACTTTTTCAAAGGTCCACACCAGCGCCTCGGTGAGTTTGGGATCTCGTTGCAAGGAAACGGCGTGGATCAGTCTCAGGCGTCCGTTCGGCTTGCCTGCCTCTTCCTGCGGCTTGTACCCAAAGTCGAAAGAAAAGGGATCGCCAACCCCCGTCCACTGGGCGGCTGGAACGCGCCTCTCGAATGACTTGTGACCAAGAATGCCGTACCGGCCGAAGCAATCTGTCATTCGCTGCCTTACGTAAAGGCGACTGTCTTGCTCCGATGGACTGGCAACGCGCACTCCCACATAGCGTTCGAAGAGGTCCTGAAGCTGCGCCAGGAGGTTGGAGGTCAGGCAGGGACGGGCCTCGGACAATTGAATGAGATTCGAAAAGGACTGCTGCATTACGCCGAGGTAGCCAGCGAGATCGTTTCTGTGATCTTCGATCTCCTGCTTGAAGTGCGATTGGAGAGTCCTCAGAAACTCCGCATCCGCCTCCTGGTGGAAGCGGCTGATTCTCCGCCAGTCGTCGCTAAAAACGCAATCCAGGAACCGCTCTTCAGGACAAGAGAGGAAGACACCGATGTTGATAAACTCTTCCTTCGTCACGTCGGGGACGTAGCGCACCAGGAAGTACGAGCATTCCTTCAGTTCACTCTCTTTGACCATGGGTCCGGCCTCGGTGGAGCGATCGTCTTAGTCTCACGCCAATTGGGGAAGGGTTTCAAGCTGCTATTCTTGGCATCAATAATCGCTTGCCGAATTCCTCTGCGCCGCTTATACAGTGTCTCCGCAAGTTGGTTCAACTTGCCGGGGTCGGGTCCGCACCATTCGCCGGGCATTTGCGAAATGCATTCCCCGATCTGAGAGCTGTCCAGGTTCTCGACTCGAGAGAGGAAAGGCTCAAAAGACTTCAATCCCTGGACCTCGTCATAGACCAGCCGGCGCGGGTAAAGTCCCCGAATGGGCGAATCAGGAAAACTCCAATCTCCGTCGTTAAAACAAAAACCCTGATCGATCAAGAGCGCTGAATACGCAGGATCTTCATCGTTCACGGATCGGTAGAAAACCACCTGCCGCCCGTCACAATTGCAGGTCCATTTGTCGAAAACAAATCCGCCCAGGAATACCGAGGCTAAACCCTTTACTCTGCTCAACAAACGATCCGGCAGAAAATCCACCACCAGAGTTTGACTGGGCGCTCCCGGATAACGCGAGCCGAACTGCAGGCCAGCCAGGCAGAGTTCGCGGCGGGAACCGATCTCAAGTTCAAGAGGGGGCGTGCCACGGATCAGGCCAGGGGGAACTTCCACGAAGGCCGGAGCGGCGACCGGCAGGCCAATCAGCATCGCCAGGCGAGCAGCGAGCATTTCGTTGGCCAGGACGCGTACGTGCTGGGGGTTGTTCTGAAACTTGACGACGTAATTAGACTGGTCCGCGCAACGCAGCAAGTAGGGCTGTGAAGCCCCACGCATGCGGCGGATGACCTCCAGGGCGAGAATCGGATTCTGGTCTGCCTGACCTTCCGGCCTTGAAGGCTCACCCTGGGGTTGGGAGTGCAAATCCATCCACGCTGCCTGACAAGGGACGCCCGGCCCGGCGCTGGACGGCTCCGGGCCAGACACACCACCACGCTTCTTGTCCGCGCCCGCATGTTGAGGGCGGATCGGGCCCTTACGGGTCCTCGTGACGAACTCGAGCTAATGGCGGCGCAGCTTCGCCTTGACAGCCGGCTTCTTCGCCGGCTTGGCAGGCTTCGCCACCTTCTTAGCGGACTTCGCCACTTTCTTAGCGGGCTTCTTGGCCGTGGCCTTGGCGGGCGCCTTCTTCGGCTTGGGCTTCGCTTTCGGCTTCGGCGTGGCTTTCGGCTTCGGCTTGGCTTTCGCGACCTTCTTCGGGGCCGCAGCAGCCTTAGGCTTAGGCGTGGGCGCCGGAGGTTTCTCCGTCGTGGCCGGGACGGCGGGCGCCTTCTCGATAATCTCGGTTTCCTCTACTTTATAGGAAACCTCCTCATCGAGATCGTCGCCTTCCTCGCCCAACCTCTCGTCCGCTTCTTCCTTGTAGTCAGAGGTGAGCTCGTCGCCATAATCCTCGAGCTCATCACCCGCTTTATTGTCTTTATCGAAGTCCATGCATCCCTCCCCCGTCAGTTTCTGATTCACTCAACAATGCCCGGCTTTGCTGCCCGGGCGACAGGTGCGAACGTCTTGACTACCCCGCTTGAGGCAGATTTATAACACACCCATCGTTGTGTCAAGTGTAATCGTTGCGTTCCTGAAGAAAAGCGTGCTAACGCCCCTGTGCAAGCTGTTTGGGGACGGCCTCGCCAGTCCCGGAAGCCGTCTTCGTGTGGCTAGCTGTCTTGCCTGCCGGCCGGGAGTTCTTTTTCCCCTTGGCTCGAGACTTGCCGGACGCGCTCCTGCCCTCCACGATGATGCGCAGCGACTCGCCGGCCGTCAACTGGGAGGTCTTCAAGTTATTCCAGCGGCGGATCTGGTAAGGAGTCACATCATAGCGATCGGCGATAAACTCCAGGGTGTCGCCGGGCCGAACACGATACTTGACCGCGTAATGTGGCCCCCCCTCGCGCACTCGCGCCAGCGATGATTCGGTGCCCGGGGACATCGGCACCACCAGGTGGGTGCCTTGTTCGACCTCCGATTCATCATCCAGCTTGTTCGCCTCCCGCAAAGAAACCGGCGAGACGTGGAGCTTCTTGGCAATGCTGGCGAGAGTTTCGCCTTCCTCAACCTTGTAGGCTCTCCACCAGACTCTCTTGCCCTCCGGGATCGCTGCGATCCGCTGCTCGAACAGTTCCTTAGTCCCCGGTGGAAGGTTCAAGGTGAACTCCGGGTCGTTAGGCGGAGTCGTCCATCGAAGCAGGCAGGGGTTCAACCGCGTCAAATCGTCCACGGGCCTGTCGATGAGTTGCGCCACCAGGCGCAGGTCCGTGGGTGCGCTCAGGACGACCTGGTCGGCAGCAAGAGGCGGGTCTGGCTGGATGTCGAAGCCGTAGGCTTTGGGGTCCTTGGCGATCATCACGGTGGCCATGAAAATCGGCACGTAGTCTTCCGTCTCAGAGGGAAGGGCGTGCAGCCGCCGCAGGTCCCAATAATCGGCGTAACCGGTCCTCTCAATGGCGGCCTGCACTGTCAACGGGCCGCTATCGTAGGCCGCCATGGCAAGGGACCAGTCCCCAAACTCCTGATAAAGCTCTTTGAGGTGGCGGGCGGCCGCTTGCGTGGACTTCACGGGATCCTGGCGATCATCCACCCAGCGGTCTTTCTTTAAGCCGTAGAGCATGCCCGTTCCAACCATGAACTGCCAGATGCCCTTTGCCCCTTCGTGCGACAAGGCATAGGGATTGAACGCGCTTTCGAGGGCGGCGAGGTAGATCAGGTCCTGAGGAACCCCTTCCTTCTGGAGGGTTTGAGAGATCATCGCCTGGTATAGCCCCATGCGCTTCAGGGCCGTCGAAACATAACCCCGGCCGTGGTTCTGAAGGTAGGTCAGCACGCCGTCAACGTAATCGTTCGACACCAGGGGCAAGTCTGACCGCACGGATTTCAGTTCCTGCTGAGCTTGCTGCTTGACCCGTAGATCGACCGGGAAGGTCAGGCCGGAAAACGATTCGAGCGGCGGAGGAACATAATTGTGCGGGCTCAAGGTGTCTCCGCGTTCCAAAGCCGCTGCTTCAGCGCTGTAGACGTCCTCCGTCAGTTTTTCAAACTCATTGTTGAGGCGATCGTCAGCCTGAAGGTCGAGGTTCGATTCGAGGAGTTTCTCCACCGCCTGATCAAACTTTTCTTTGGATTCTTCCAGGTTTCCTGACCGGTAGTCGGCGACTCCGGCTTTGTACAGGGTTTCGACTTGGGAAACGAGCGCCGCGGAGGGGTCAGGAGGCGGCGCAGGCGGAACGGCCGGCGTCGGCGCCGAAGGCGTGGGAGGCAAGGCTTGAGCGAGCGGCGTGGGCGCAGGGGCCTGGACGACTACTTTCTGCTGTTCCGTTACACAACTCAGCGAAAGGGCCACAGCGCCCAGGCTCCACAAGAGCTTGACCTTGCTCGAAAATGCGCCTCCGATGCTGAGCGTGATAGCTCTTTCCGTCCTTTCCTGGCCACTCGAACGAATTCTAACGACTAGACCCTTCCACGGTCAACCCTAAAGTCGGTCATCCTAAAGCCGGTTACTCGAATCCGTCGACGGATCAGCTCGACACCGATGGAAATCCCGAGTTTGTCTAGCCGACTACCTGTCACAGTCATGCCGTCACGCTGGGAGTCGCCGTTCCTGACTTCCTTTTCGCAAAATGTGGCGTCATTTGCTCCCTTTGGGGTGAGATTGCTGCTAGTTTGCGCACAAAACACGCGAAATTTGCAACCTTCAAAAAAGTGACGTCCCTTATTCTCAAGCAGTTATTGAGTTCGTTCCCACGATTTTCGTATTCTCTCGCAGGCCTTTGGATTCCCCGGACCGGGCGATTTCGTCTGCGGCCGGCCTTCCCGTTCGGGGCCTCCGCCAAAACCTGTGAAGTGCTAGAAAACTCGAATTCTACACGAAATGCGCGCATTTCAGCACTCAATTGCGGCTCAATTTGAGTTCGTTTTAGTTCGTTTTGCACATGCCTTCCTGTGTTTTCAATAACATACTGGCTTCGATCG
>CAVYJG010000013.1:0-91036 GCA_963768695.1 uncultured Acidobacteriota bacterium
GATTTTGTGCTGGCTAGCGGCGGTCATATGCGGTCCTTCCATGGCCGCGCCTACGTCCCTAGTCTTTTCCCCAAGGATGTTTCGGCGGAGGCAGTGCGATGAAACACAGGGTTACTGCCTTGGCGTTATTGGGTGTTGTGGCTGGCCTGATCCTCCTGGGTAGCTGTGGCGGTAGTAGCAGCGTCAGTAGCAGTATTACCACAACGCCTACGACTTCAGCGAACAATACGGCAACCCTCGACGTGAGCTTGGGACCTGCCAACGACTATGTCAATGGTGTTTTTACGACTGTCAAAGTCTGCGTGCCAGGCAGCACCACCAATTGCACAACCGTCTCAGACGTCCTCGTGGATACCGGCTCCGACGGGCTCCGCCTGCTGTCCTCCGCAGTATCGAGCCTTTCACTACCGGTAATTGTGGATCCCAGCAATAATCCTTTTGAGGAGTGCATCCAGTTTGTCGACCTTTCCTACATTTGGGGGCCGCTTGCGCGCGCCGACATTTCCATTGCCGGAGAGTCGGCTTCCTCCGTTCCGGTCCATATCATTAGCGCTACTCCGGCGTATGCCGTGCCTTCGGGTTGTCTCAGCGGCGGTTCAAGCGGCGCGCAGGAAGAAAGCACCGTCGCGACACTCGGCGCCAACGGCATTCTGGGTGTTGGCAACCTCCCGCTGGATTGCGGTTCCGCTTGCACTTCCGCTTCGAATGGCATCCCCCAGTATTACACCTGTCCCAACAGTATTTGCCAAATTGCTTCCATTTCCACGGCGAACCAAGTTGCCAACCCGGTTGCGCTTTTTGCCAAAGATAACAATGGCGTGCTGTTTTCGCTGCCTTCTATTCCTGCCGCCGGGCAGGCTACAGCGTCCGGCTCGCTGATCTTCGGCGTGGCAACCCAATCGAACAATGCGTTGGGCAGCGCGCAGATCTATGCCACTGACGCTGACGGCAATTTCACCACTACTTACAACAACGTCCAGTATGCAAATAGCTTCGTCGACAGCGGCTCGAGCCTCTTCTATGTCCTCGATTCTAAGACACTTGGCATCAGCGATTGCGCGGACCAACCCGGTGTGTATTGCCCCGCCTCGGCTCTCAATTTCACGGTCACCAATACCGGATCGAACGGTGTATCGGGGTCGGTCACCTTTAGCATCGCCAACGCCGACGCGCTGTTTAGCAACACTACCTACGCGGCCTTTGACGATGTGGGCGGGGACAGCGGCACAGACCCTTTCTCCGATTACTTCGATTTCGGCTTACCATTTTTTTACGGGCGTAAAGTCTTTGTGGGAATTGCGGGCACAACGGTGCCGAATGGCGCGAGTGCGCCATACGGCTATTGGGCGTACTAAGGATTTTGGGTAAGTTTTCCGGAGAGGCCCTGAAGCTGGAAACTTGGCCCCGGAGTCGCAGCCTGACTGCGCGTTCGCAAAGGCTCTGTCAAAGGCGGTCTTCTCGCAGCACCCCAGGCGGTTTTCCCCCCAGTGAGCGATAGTCCCTGTTAAACGAGCTCGGATCGTTCCGCATTTTCTAACTACCGGAACAACGAAGTTCTCAGGGCACGAACTTTCGCGATTGCCCATCCCCCGAGGCAGCGATTACAATTGAGGCAAATGGACGACGGGACCTTGGCTCTCGGGTCTACAGGGGTGAGAGCGGAAAGGGCAAACTTGATGGCACTTAAATCATCTTTCTTTCGGAATGCAATTTTGGTTGGGCTTTTCCTCTGCCTGGCACGGCCGACGTTGCGCGGTGTTCCGGTAGTCTCCGCACTCGCGGCCAACTGGCCATCCGCACCATCGGCTAGTCCTTATCCTCAGCGGCCTGAAGATCGAAACCCTAACCATGTGCCGACGCCGGACGAAACCGCCCCGCCGCTTACCGATAAGCAAAAACGCAGTATCTTGAGGTCTAACTTCGTCAAAATGAGGCGCGATGTCGACGAGCTTGCCGACCTCACGAAGGAACTTCAGGGAGAGCTTGGCAAGTCCAACGAGCAAATTCTGTCACTTGAGGTTATGGACAAGGCTGACAAGATTGAAAAGCTGGCGAAGAAGATCAAAGCGTCCGCGCATGGAACCTAGTTAGGGAAGAGGGGGCCTATTTAGCAGGGGAACAGAATCGAGATCAACGTGAACCACGTTTCCGCCAGTCGGCGCAGGCCAGATGAGAAGTCACTTGCACAATGGGTGGTGCAGTAAACAGCAAGCAAATTTGCAGGGGCCGGCGGCGCCGGCCCCTAGTCGAACACGGAACGATCCCACAAACGTCTGAAATCCTTGCCAAGCGGCAAAAGCCGCAGACTTCGAACAGTGCGAAGTCAGCGCTGCCGGTCCTTCTATTTCCTGCCTATTTCTATTGCCCGTTCGCTGCCCATTTCCTGCCGAGGACTCGGTTCCGCGGCTTGAATTCGCATACCGTAGAACGAGCGGTATACGAAGACATACGACACGATGAAGAATATTGCCGCCAGGATGTGGGCCAAGGTGTCGCCGTGGGGGGGGGGGGGGGGGGGGGGGGGGGGGGGGGGGGGGGGGGGGGGGGGGGGGGGGGGGGGGGGGGGGGGGGGGGGGGGGGGGGGGGGGACTGGCGCGAAAGATCAAGAGCACCGCGCGGGGGTTCTAAAATGGTGAATAGTGAATGGCGAATTCACTATTCACCATTCACTATTACTCTTTCTGCCCGCCAATGCGCATTCCGTAGAACGACCGATACACGAAAATATACGACACGACGAAGAATGCCGCCGCCAGACGATGCGCGAGAGTCGCGCCGCTGGTGGCGGTGAGTTTCACCGCGAGCTCCACGGCCAACAACCCGAACAGGGTGGTGAACTTGATGATGGGGTTCAACGACACGGAAGAGGTGTCTTTGAATGGATCGCCCACCGTATCGCCAATAACCGTCGCGTCGTGGAGGGGAGTGCCCTTCTGCTTCAACTCGACTTCGACAATTTTCTTGGCGTTGTCCCACGCTGCGCCCGCGTCGGCCATGAAAATGGCCTGATAGAGCCCGAAAATCGCTATCGAGATCAGGTAGCCGATAAAGAAGAACGGGTCGACGAAAGCGAATGCCAGGGTGACGAAGAACACCGCGATGAAGATGTTCAACATGCCTTTCTGGGCATACTGCGTGCAGATTTCAACCACCTTCTTGCTGTCGGCAATCGACGCCTTTTCCGCGCTCTCCAGCCTGATATGCGCTTTGATGAACTCCACCGCCCGGTAGGCGCCGGTGGTGACCGCCTGGGTCGAAGCCCCGGTAAACCAGTAAATAATGGCCCCACCGGAGACCAAGCCCAGCACGAAAGGCGCGTGCAACAGCGATAGCTTGTCAACGTTGGTCGTGAGGCGGTCCGTGAGCAGCATGATGGTCGAGAAGATCATGGTGGTGGCTACCACTACCGCGGTGCCGATCAGCACCGGCTTGGCCGTGGCCTTGAACGTGTTGCCTCCGCATCGGCGAGTAGCATTTAAAAAAAAAAAAAAAAAAAAAAAAAAAAAAAAAAAAAAAACTGAAGGCTAATTTTGACAGGATGAAGCGCGATGCCAAGGAGCTGGCAGACCTTGCCAAGGACCTCCAGGACCAGCTCGACAAGTCCAACGAGAATGTCCTCTCGCTGGGTATTGTCGATAAGGCGGACAAGATCGAAAAACTGGCCCGAAAGATCAAGAGCACCGCGCGGGGGTTCTAAAATGGTGAATAGTGAATGGCGAATTCACTATTCACCATTCACTCTTACTCTTTCTGCCCGCCAATGCGCATTCCGTAGAACGACCGATACACGAAAATATACGACACGACGAAGAATGCCGCCGCCAGACCGTGCGCGAGAGTCGCGCCGCTGGTGGCGGTGAGTTTCACCGCGAGCTCGACGGCCAGCAACCCGAACAGGGTGGTGAACTTGATGATGGGGTTCAACGACACGGAAGAGGTGTCTTTGAACGGATCGCCCACCGTGTCGCCAATAACCGTCGCGTCGTGGAGGGGAGTGCCCTTCTGCTTCAACTCGACTTCGACAATCTTCTTGGCGTTGTCCCACGCTGCGCCCGCGTCGGCCATGAAAATGGCCTGATAGAGCCCGAAAATCGCTATCGAGATCAGGTAGCCGATAAAGAAGAACGGGTCGACGAAAGCGAATGCCAGGGTGACGAAGAACACCGCGATGAAGATGTTCAACATGCCTTTCTGGGCATACTGCGTGCAGATTTCAACCACCTTCTTGCTGTCGGCAATCGACGCCTTTTCCGCGCTCTCCAGCTTGATATGCGCTTTGATGAACTCCACCGCCCGGTAGGCGCCGGTGGTGACCGCCTGGGTCGAAGCCCCGGTAAACCAGTAAATAATGGCCCCACCGGTGACCAAGCCCAGCACGAAAGGCGCGTGCAACAGCGATAGCTTGTCCACGTTGGTCGTGAGGCGGTCCGTGAGCAGCCATGATGGTCGAGAAGATCATGGTGGTGGCTCCCACCACCGCGGTGCCGATCAGCACCGGCTTGGCCGTGGCCTTGAACGTGTTGCCTCCGCCATCGGCGGCTTCCAGCATTTCTTTGGCGTGCTCGAAGTCCACGTCCACGTTGTAATCCTTCTTGATTTCCGCCACCACGGTTGGGTCCTGCTCGATGAGGGACAGCTCATAAATCGATTGGGCGTTGTCGGTCACCGGGCCGTAGGAATCCACCGCGATGGTCACCGGGCCCATGCCCAGAAATCCAAAGGCCACCAGACCAAAGGCGAATACCGGCGCCGCCAGCATGAAGTTTCCCAAACCCTGTAGGCTGACCCACGAACCGATAGCCATGAGCACCATCATCGTCAGCCCCAAATAGTAGGCGGAGAAGTTGCCGGCTACAAAGCCCGAGAGGATGTCCAGCGATGCGCCGCCTTCCCTTGCCGAGGCCACCACCTCTTTCACGTGCCTCGACTCGGTGGAAGTGAACACTTTCACCAACTCCGGGATGAGGGCGCCGGCCAGCGTGCCGCAGGAGACGATCGTCGAGAGTTTCCACCACATCGAGGGATCGCCGCCCATGCTGGGAATGATCAGGTAAGAGGCGATATAGGTCAGTCCGATCGAAACCAGGGAGGTAATCCAAACCAGCGAGGTCAGTGGCGACTCGAAGTTGAACTTCTTCATATTCCCATACCGGGCCTTGGAGATGGCGCCGTTAAGGAAGTAGGCCGCGGCGGCAGCCACCAGCATGATGACGCGGATCACGAAGATCCACACCAGCAATTGCACCTGAATCATCGGATCCTTTACGCCCAGCAGGATAAAGGTGATGAGCGCCACGCCGGTAACGCCGTAAGTCTCAAAACCGTCGGCGGTCGGTCCCACCGAATCGCCCGCGTTGTCGCCCGTGCAGTCGGCGATCACGCCCGGGTTGCGTGCGTCGTCTTCCTTGATCTTGAAGACGATTTTCATCAGGTCGGAGCCGATGTCCGCGATCTTGGTGAAGATGCCGCCGGCAATGCGCAGCGCAGCGGCGCCCAGCGACTCGCCGATGGCGAAGCCGATGAAGCACGGTCCCGCATAATCTCCCGGAACGAAGAGCAAGATGATGAGCATCATGAGAAGTTCCACCGAGATCAGCATCATGCCGACGCTCATTCCGGACATGAGAGGGATTTGAAGGACGGGAAAGGGCTTGCCCCGAAGGCTGGCAAACGCCGTTCGCGAATTGGCGAACGTGTTGACGCGAATGCCGAACCACGCCACCCCGTAACTGCCGCAAATCCCGACCACGCTGAATGCCAGGATTACGATCACGCGCAGGGCTTCATATTTCAGCAGCATGCCGAAGTACAGCAGAATGATGATGGCGATGAATGCCCACAGCAGCAGCAGGAACTTACCCTGCTGGATGATGTAGGTCTTGCACGTTTCCCAAATCAACTCGGACATCTCTCCCATTGCCCGGTGCACGGGCAGGTTTTTCAAGCGGCTGTAACTGACCAAGCCAAAGAGCAGCCCGAAGATACAGAACAGAATTCCGATCATCAGCAAATTGTGGCCATTGACGCCGAGGAACTGGACCTGAATGAAGGTCCGGAAGCTTCAAACTGGCTTCCCCGGCGGGAGCCGCTTCCTGGGGGGCCGCAAAAGCCCCGGCGGACCCGAGCAGCATCAGTGCAACAGCGGCCGCGAACGTCTTGGCCCTTCGAATACTCATAATTGCGCCATGAAACATCGATTTTCCTCCGTAGATCTACTTCTAATTTCTATCATTTGCGAGGGTGGGACAGTATTTCCCCGTGGCATTCCTTCGGGTGAACTTCGCTAAGGGGGCTTAGAGTCCACTTGCAAGAGCCACCCATTGTACCATCGGCGGAAAAATGGTCAAGGGGAGAACAATCGTCGAAATTCCTCTGAGAGCTTGCGGAGATCGAGCCAGTCAAAGAACAAGTCCGGGGTTTGGAGCCAGACGCGGAACCAAGTCGCGATCTCGGCCTTTTCCGCGCGCTTTTGCGGGTTCACGCGCGGATTTGCCGCCAGGCTCGAGGCGCGGAGTTTTCCTTTCAGAAGCAGAGTGCGCACCCAGCGCGTGCCGGTGCGGTCAGAGGCGTCGCGGTATTCGCGATAAATCCCGTCGAGCTTTCTCAGCGAAGCCTCGGCGCTCGCGAGGTCGTGGAACTCGAGGAGATCGCGAAGGCGGCTGGCGTAGGGCTCCTCGATTGGCGGGTCCGTGAAGCGATCGTAATACTCAACTTTCATCCCCGCCGCGCGCAGAACCCCGGCAATGTAGGAGGGGGAAGTCTTCGCCCCCTGCCGCGCCCGCAGCTCATTCTCGAGGGCGCGAATTTCCTCGCGGCCGATCCGCTCCCAGGCCTTCGCCCGGCAATATTCAAGGATGATCTGCTTTTTGCTTTCCGGCACGGTTTTATCGGTTGTAGCGGCGGCTTTGCGCCGCCAGCGCGCGTTGAGGTCGTTAACGATTTGGCGGGATAAACCCGCCGCTACTTCAGCCCGGATGGCTTTTTGCGCTGCGTACCAGGCGCCGGCTTGGAGTTCTTACCCGCAGTCTCCGCTTCCTTCCGATGCGACGCCGCTAGTTCGCGACGATATCGTGCCACGTTGCGTTGATGTTCTTCAAGGGTCCGGGCGAAAACGTGCCCGCCTTGGTTGTTGGCGACAAAATAGAGCGTGTCCCCGGCGGCAGGATGAAGCGCCGCGCGGATTGAGGCTTCCCCCGGGTTCGCAATGGGTCCGGGTGGCAGCCCTGCGTGGCGGTAGGTGTTGTAAGGGGAATCGAGCTGGAGATCGGTTTGGGTAATTGGCCCAATCGGGCGGTTCTGGAGTTGCGCCGCGTACAGCACCGTGGGATCGCACTGCAAAGGCACCCCCAGTTCGAGGCGCCTGTCGAAGACTCCCGCGACCTGTGGGCGTTCGGAGGCTTCCGGCGTCTCCTTCTCAACCAGCGAAGCCAGGGTGATGACGTCGTGCCAGCCACGAATCTCCCCACCCCTTGGTCCCCTCCCCATCTGGGGCGGGGAATCCGCCGTGGCCGTTTTGGCTCCCCTCCCCGCCTGGGGAGGGCAAGCAGGGGTGGGGGAAGCCCCCACGTCTGCAAACCGTGTGGCAACAATGTGCCGGAACCGCGCCAGCATGGTTGTGACCACCGTTGCGGCGCTCACCCCACGCGGGAACCGGTACGTGTCCGGGAAGAGGTAGCCCTCGAGCGACGGCGCCTTGGGATCCAGATCGTGGATCGGCATGGTCTGCCGCGTTACACGCAGGAAAAGCTCGCGGTCAATGCCCAACCGCTGGTTAAGAATCCGCGCGATGTCAAACCGGTCTGAGCCTTCCGGGATTACTACAGGATGAAGGTAGACCTCACCCAAAACCAGTCTCCGGTAAACGTCAATGGGGCGGAGTGGCCGGTCAAACATGTACTCGCCGGCCCGCATGGCGCGGCGAGGACGCCCAATCAGGTAGCGCAGCAAAAACGGCAAGCGATGCCGCAAAACTCCGCGTGCCACCAGTGAATCCGCGATCTGGGATGCGCTTGTTCCGGGTGTGATTTCGAGTATTGCGTTGCCGGCGTATCCGCGAAAAGGCGAGAGCAGATCGAAAACCACCCAGCCCAGCGTCAGTGCAGCGGCGGCCAGCAGCAGAAGAATGGTCCGCCTCAACATGTCGCCGACCTGGCGTCACGGCTTCGCTCGTTAGCGAGGTAGTCGAGGTAGCTTTGCAGGAGCAGTGTTGCGGCCACGCGATCCACGGCTTTTTGGCGTTTGCCGAGGGTAAGACCGGTCTCACGCAAGGCGCGGTTGGCTTCCACGGAGGTCAAGCGTTCGTCCCGGAGCTCGACCGGGCAGGCGACGCGGCGGCGCAGCTTTTCGGCAAACTCCGCAGCCTTGCGCGACATGGCCGTTTCCCCCCCGCCATGCCCGATGGGATTTCCCACCAGCACACGCTCGGTTGCGTACTCTTCCGTCAATTGCCGGATCGTTTCGAGATCATCATCCAGGCGCGTGCGCTGAAGTGTGCGAAGTCCCTGCGCGGTAATGCCCAGGGCGTCCGACACTGCCAAGCCCATCCGCTTCATGCCAAAGTCGATGGCCAACACTCGCACTCCCTTACCATAACAAGGATGCAAGCGTTGTCAAGCGGGGGTGCAGACTTGAAAGGCAGTTGACAGTCAACAGTTGACAGTCGACAGGTCAATAGGGCGAAAGGGTGGGCGCCAAGCCCCGCTTAGCGCGGAGATGGAAGTTGACATGGTAGCCCTCTCCCCCTTGGGGGAGAGGGTGGCCCGCGACGGCGCTTTCATCCGCCGTCGCGGGCCGGGTGAGGGGGTGCGGGGTGCTCGCGCACAACTGCTCACAAGGCGCTGATGCGCACGCTTCCGCCATTGGTATGAACTCGCAGGGTCTCTCCGCCCGAACCCAGTGTGCCGTGGAGCCGCGACGAGGAAATCTCTCCCGTCACCGACAGACGGGGAAGATTCGAGGTCACTTCACCGCTCGATGTCGAGGCATCCAGGCTCAGGTTTATGGCCGGATCCAGCCGCAGTTCGATGTCGCCGCCGGAGGTCTCGATTTCGCCGCCTTTCGCATTCCCCCGCGCCAACGCTGCCGTAACATCGCCACCCGAGGTGCGGGCCTCAACACGCCCGTGCACGTTTTCGAGGGTAATATCTCCCCCGTTGGTTTTCACCGAGATGTCTCCCGTGAGGTCACGCAACTCCATGTCTCCGCCGGAAGTCCGTGCATTCAGGTTACCCTTCAGCTCCGACGCTTTGACATCTCCACCCGAAGTCTCGAGGTTGGTTTCGCCTTCCAGATGGCTGACCTTTACGTCTCCGCCGCCCGTACGAATATCCAGATTCGTCCGGGTGGGGACTTCCACCTCCATGCGCACTTGCAGGTGTTTGGGCCAAAGCTGTAGGCTGTGTTTGTGCATCTCGATGCGGACCGCCCCGGCTTCTTCGCTGAAATTTAAGGTGAATAATTCCTCCAAGTCATCTTGATTGGAGGTCACCACCACATGGGCGCCCGAGGCTGACCGGCCGGTTACTAACACATCGCTGGCCCCGGCATCAACTACTAATCGGCCGCCGGGTTCGAGCTTGAGATCCTTCTCGATGCGGGATGCGGAAAAGGCGAGAGTCCCTGCGGTGAGCAGGAATACCAGTGTGCATAAACCCAGACCAATCTTGCGGCTCATCTTGTCCTCCGTGAATTCGAACGTGTTTTCTCTTCCTGTTAGACGAGGATGGGGTAGTTTGGTAACTAAAGCAAGCGGATGGGTAGCCCCGAAGGGGCGAGCTACCATAGCCCAGGCCAACGGCCTGGGTTTCAAGGTTCGCGCCTGGAGGCGCCAAGCCCTGAAGGGGCGCGACAAATCCCCACCGTGGCCAAAAGCCACGGTCCGGAGTCGCCTTGCGACGCTATTTCGCCCTTTCAGGGCTGCCGAGGGGAGTTGGAACGATGGCACCGACCCAGGCCGTTGGCCCATAGGCGTTAACCTAAGCATTTCTGAGGGGTCCCGAAGGGACCCAAGATCATTAGCCGTAGGTGAAACCTACGGAAACTGCCGGGTACGAGATTCAGCCAACCCCGCAGGGGTTGAATTCGACCCCTTCAGGGTCGGGGCAAGCACAAGGAAACGGCCATTTCTCCGTAGGTTTCACCTACGGCTAATGATATTAATGCCCTTCGGGCATTCAATCCGTACAACCTCCGCTTAGGTTAACGCTTATCGGCCGTTGGCCTGGGCTGTGGTAGCTCGCCCCTTCGGGGCTGGGATCAGCCGCGGACGCTGGCTTAAGCCGCCCATTGCAGTGAAAGGACGTTCGGCGTATCTTGCCAGTTTACCGGACAGGACGGCGAAAGCTTCCGGTCAATACAGATCAGGAATCGCGATTCCACAATTTCAGGAGCCCAGCGATGATGCGCATCAAATCCGCCGCTATTCCATTTTCATTGCTGCTGTTGGCCTCGACCGCCGCGGCGCAGTGGAATTCTCCGAACCCCGTCAAGAGCGACGAGAAGCAGACCGATGGAGTACTACTCAGGATGCAGAGCGGTTTGCTGCGGCTGCGTGTCTGCTCCGATTCCATCGTGCGCATTCTCTACACGCCAACGTCCTCGTTCCCGACGGTGAAGCATTATGCGGTCATCAAGACGAGTTGGCCCGCGACGCGCTTTTCCCTGGAGTCCAACGGCAAGGATATGACGCTGAACACCTCGCAGCTTAAGGTCACGGTGGCGCGCAAGGACGGAACGATTGTCTTCAGCGACTCGAGGGACAATAAGCTGATGCAGTCGAGCGGCCGGACGATGATCCCTGCCGTGGTGAACGGTGAGCGGACTTACCGCGCGGAAGAGTTCATCACCACCTGGGGCTCGCCGGAGGGCTTCTTCGGCCTCGGCCAGCATCAGGCTGGCGTCTGGAACTACCGGGGAGAGTCCGTGGACATCTCCCAGGACAACTCCAACATTTCCATCCCCATGCTGCTTTCGACCAACGGCTACGGCCTTTTCTGGGACAACCCTTCCCGCAGCCGTTTCAACAACCGCTTCATGCAGTCGCTTTACATCAGCTCGGAAGTGGCCGACCAGATTGATTACTACTTCATTTACGGTCCTGACTTCGACAAGATCGTCGGCGCTTACCGCGAGCTGACCGGCGCCGCTCCCCTCTTTGGCAGATGGGCCTACGGCTTCTGGCAATGCAAGAACCGCTACCAGTCGCAGCAGGAGCTGCTGGATGTGGCGCACAAATACCGCGAACTGCACATCCCTGTTGATAACATCGTTCAGGACTGGTTCTGGTGGAAGATCATGGGAGATTTCGAATTCAACAGCCACTATCCCGACCCCAAAGGCATGATCGACGATCTGCACGACAACCATTTTCACCTCATGATCTCGGTGTGGCCCTTCTTCGATCCCGGTTCGCAGGTCTACCGGGAGATGGACAGGCTCCGCTATTTTATTGACCGCACCAAGACTGCCGCCTATCATCCCGCCCGCATGGCTCTCTACGACGCTTTCAGCCCCGCCGCGCGCAAGTATTACTGGGGCTTGATGGACAACGCGCTCTTCAGCATCGGCGCCGACGCCTGGTGGCTCGACACCACCGAACCGGAAACCGAGGGACGCGAAACCAACATCCTGGACACGAGCAAGGTGGCCATCGGCAGCGGCGCCCGCTACGCCAATCTCTTTCCCCTGATGACCACCCAGGCCGTGTACGACGGCCAGCGCGCCGCCACCAGCCACGCCCGCGTCTTCATCCTCTCCCGCTCGGCCTACGCGGGCATTCAGCGCCACGGCACGGCGGCCTGGTCCGGCGACATCAATTCCGATTGGGAAACATTCAAGCGGCAGATTCCCGCCGGATTGAACCTGATGGTCTCCGGCGTCCCCTACTGGACGACCGATATCGGCGGGTTCACGGACGGCAATCCGGACGATCCCGCCTACCGCGAGCTGTTCATCCGCTGGTTTGAGTATGGAGCGTTCTGCCCCATCTTCCGTGTGCACGGAAGCCGCCCGACCGAGTTGTGGTCTTACGGGGCCCAGGCGCAGGAGATCCTGACCCGCTACGACACGCTCCGCTACCGGCTGATGCCGTACATTTACTCGCTGGCGTGGCAGGTGACGAACGCCGGCTACACGTTGATGCGACCCCTGGTGATGGATTATCGCGACGACGTGACCGCCCGGAACATCGGCGACCAGTTCATGTTCGGACCGGCGCTGCTGGTCAGCCCCGTCACGGATCCCGGCGAGGTCCAAAGACGGGTCTACCTGCCGAATACCAACTGGACAAACTTCTGGACCGGTGAAAAACAGCCCGGCGACCGGTTCGTGATGGCGGCGGCGCCCCTTGAATCCTCGCCGCTGTTCGTGCGCGCCGGTTCGATTGTGCCCATGGGTCCGGCGATGGAATACGCGAGCCAAAGCGCCGCGAACCCCATCGAGTTGCGCGTCTACCCGGGTGCGGATGCGGACTTCACCCTCTACGAAGACGATGGGCTTACCTACGATTACGAGAAGGGAGATTATTCGACCATTCCTATTCGCTGGGATGATGCCGGACAGACGCTGACCCTCGGAGCGCGTCAAGGGAAATTTCCTGGAATGCTCGCGGCCCGCACTTTTAACATCGTCTGGGTCGGCTCCGGGCATGGCGTGGGCGTGAACCCGTCCGGGACGGTCGATAAGACGATATCCTACGACGGCACGGCGGTCACCATCCAGCGCTGAGACTTCCGCTGTAGGGGGACGGCTTGCCGTCCCCGCATTTCCACTGGTCGGGCAAGCCCCACAAGCGTTCACTTAAGCTCGAAGCCTGGACAACAAATGCCCGAAGGGCATTAATATCATTAGCCGCAGGTGAAACCTACGGTCCAGTGAATACCCCCCCTTGATTTCTGGTGACCCTGAAGGGGTCGAACGTGGCCCCTTCAACCCCTTCGGGGTTGGAAGACCCTAGGTGCGCGTGTTCTCCGTAGGTTTCACCTACGGCTAATGAGATTGGGTCCCTTTGGGACCCGCCCTAGTTGCCTAAGTAAACGCTTAAGGGGCAAGCCCTACCCCTACGCCGTCGCGCCGCCTGGAAATGGGGATCCAATGGACGTTATCGCTAAGCTAATATTCGCAATGGACGTAGCGGCGAAAAAACATGTTGTCGTGGTTGCCGCTGATCGACGAGAATACTTCCGGCAAATCACGACGAAGCGCGCTGATCATTTTCTGGGGAGGCATGATGGTGCTTGACAAAAACATGCGGGCAAGCCGGCTGGGCGGTCTTAATATTTTGACTGGCGGGGGCGGTTCACCGATGCCCTCCATGAAGGTGGCGGACTTTGCGCCGCGCCGCCAAGAAAGATGGGTAGCCAGAATCGCAGTTCTTTACCTCTGCTTGCTTTTCATCGTGGCGGCGCCCGCGTGGCCGCAGGCTACTTTTGCCACCTTCGATGTTTCGGGCGCAGGCACCGGCGTGCTGCAGGGAACCCTCGGCGTCAGCATCAACGCTAACGGGGACATCGCGGGAATCTACCTTGTCGGGGGCAATGTGGCGCACGGCTTCGTGCGCGCTGCCGACGGCACGATAACCAAATTTGACGCTTCTAACGCAGGCACAGGCGCGAATCAGGGAACCTTCCCCCTCAGCATCAACAGCGGAGGGGACATCGCGGGAATGTACTTTGACACAAACAACGTATACCACGGCTTCGTGCGCGATGCCGATGGCACGATCACCGAGTTCGACGTTCCGGGCGCCGGAACGGTCGGCCATCGGGGGACTGAACCCATCAGCATCAACACGGCGGGGGATATCACGGGAATCTATACGAACAATAGCCCTCTGCGTCACGGCTTCGTGCGCGCTGCCAGTGGCGCGATAACCACCTTCGACGTTACGGGCGCAGGTACAGCGGGCTCGGCCCAAGGACAGGGGACCCAACCCCTCAGCATTAACGCGATGGGGGATATCGCGGGATTCTACGTGGCGGCCAACGGAGGGTTTCACGGCTTCATACGCGCTTCCGACGGCGCGATAACCGCACCCATCGATGTTCCGGGCGCAGGCACGAGCGGTGGCACCGAACATCACGGTTCCGTGGTCGGAACCCTCCCCCTGAGCATCGACGCGGCGGGAGATACGGCAGGAATTTATACGGACGCGAGCCAAGTGGGTCACGCCTTCGTGCGTGCTGCGGATGGCACGATGACCTACCCCATCGATGCTCCGGGTGTCGCCACCTCGGGCCCAACCTTCCTACCGACAACCTTCGCCGCGAGCATCAACACGGCAGGGGTTATCACGGGAACTTACGCGGACTCGAGCGGAGTGTTTCACGTCTTCGTGCGTGCTGCCAATGGCGCCATAACCGCCCCCGTCGATGCTCCGGGCGCGGGCACGGCGGGCACCAGCCTGTTTCCAGGAACCCTCAGCGTCAGCATCAACGATTTGGGGGATATCACGGGGACCTACGCGGACGCGAGTGGTGTGTTTCACGGCTACGCCGCCACGTTCGCAGTTACTCCCCAGGGGCAAGTCTCCAATTTGCAGACTAGCGTGGAGGACCTTGTCTCCGCGGGAACACTCACCCCCGCCCAGGGTCAGTTCCTGCTTGCCCCGCTGAACGCGGCCCTGGCCGCATTGGGTGCCGCCAGCATTTCTACGAACCGTGGCCACACCACCGCCGCGATTCGGGATCTCGATCAGTTCATCGGCAGGGTTCGAGTCCTGAACGTCTTCGCGGCAACTGAGCCAGGCGGTCGGTGGCACATTAATCGATGTGGCCGAGAGTATTATCAGGACTCTTCGCAGCCAGCCTTAGTCCCTCAGTCACACGTTTTCGGCCTGTCGAGGTAACAGCGGGATTCCACAGCCCACGCTGCACAATGCGGCGTGAGTGCCACGCCGAGTGGTTCTATTTCGGACGTTCCAGTTCAAAACTGAGTTCGCCGACTACCTCCCGAATGTGTGTCCAATCTATTACTTGCTCCTTCTCCTACGCTCCGTCGTTATTCAGGCTGATGGGGACGATTCTTGCACATTAACTTGGCGCGTAGAGGGGGGCTTTACGAACCTGTCATCTCCTCGTTTTGCACTTGACAACCGCGGCCCGGTATGATAGCCTATAATTGTGGTCTTTTTGGAGACATTCTGTCGTAGCCGAGCGCCTCAGTCCGCGGATGGCCAGGGGAAGCCGGTGTGGCCCGGACGAGAGCGGAAAGCAGGGACTCGCAAAAACACAAAAGAGTGGGAACGAAGCTAAGAAGTGCCTGAAAACAAAGGATCGGTCGCGTAATTTGCGTGCTAAACTGCACCTGTTGGACGCTCGAAACGAGCAAATAACCGCGCATTTTGCGCAAAGAAGCGAGATCACAACATCGCAGTGCGAGGCTGAGACAGTAACAAGCAGTGGCTACATAGAGCTGGCACAAACAGGAGTGCTACGCGGGAATTGAACGAACGAACCGGGAATGTCCATGAAAACAAAGGGACGGTGTAGAAATCAACCACCCCTGGCCCCTCCTTATCCAGGGAGGGGAACTGCGGGCTCCCCTCCTCGGATGAGGAGGGGTGGGGGGGACTTTGCGACCTTTGCGTTCTTTGCGCCTTGGCGTGAAACCGGGTTTGTTGCCTTGAAGAATCGGGGAACAAAGCGAGAATGTCTATGAAAACAAACAGTCGAGGAGTTGAGGAGTTGTGGTTCGTCACTCCTCGACTCCCGACTCTCAACTCTTGACTTCTCGACTTGAATCCGACACTTTGCCCATGAGTGACCTTTCAGCTGATGATCGTAGCCGGTGAGCGCTCCGGAGATCTTCTTGGGGCCGAACTCGCCCGAGCCTTACACGAGCGGCTGGCAGGCTTGAAGCTGTTCGGCTGCGGGGGCGACGCGATGCGCCTGGCCGGGGTGGACACGGTGGTGGACGCCCATCGGCTAACCATGATGGGCATCACGGAAGTGATCGGCGGGCTGCCCAGAGCCTACCGGGCACTTCAGACGTTAGTGGCCGAAGTGGATCGGCGCCAGCCACAGCTTGCGGTGCTCATCGATTTTCCCGACTTCAACCTTCGCCTGGCCAAGCGGCTCAAGCAGCGGGGAGTTCGGGTCGTCTATTTTGTGAGCCCGCAGGTTTGGGCGTGGCGGAGGGGCCGGCTGCGCCAGCTCAAAGCTCGAATCGAAAAGATGCTCTGCATTTTCGATTTCGAGGAGGCCATTTATCGCCAGGCCGGGATTCCCGTCGAGTATGTCGGGCATCCCATGGTCGACTTGGTGCGGCCTAATCTGACCCGGGAAGAGTTCCTGACCCGGCTCGGGCTGGACCCAGCCAAAACCACGGTGGCGCTGCTGCCGGGCAGCCGCCCGCAAGAAGTGAGCCGGATTCTACCCACCATGCTTGCGGCTGCCGGGCGGATTTCGCTGAATCGCACGTTGCAGTTCGTCGTCGCCGTGGCGCCCACGCTCGACGCCGTTTGGGTGGAAAGGACGCTGCTCGAGCCATTTGCCGGCAGGTTGGCGATCCGCGTCGCGACCCACGCCACCTATGACGCACTTCGGCACTGCGACGTAGCTATCGTAGCCAGCGGCACTGCCACCCTTGAGGCGGCACTCTCGGAGCGCCCGATGGTGGTGGTTTACCGGTTATCGCGGCTCACTTACCTGATCGGGCGACTGCTGGTGAAAGTTCCCTTTTACAGCATGGTCAATATCCTCGCAGGCAAGCAGGTGGTCCCAGAGCTGATCCAGAGTGATTTCACGCCCGCTCGGGTTGCCGGAGAGGTAGAATACTTACTTGACCATTCCCAAGCACGCGAGGAGATGGCGCAGAACCTGCGAGCCCTGAAGGCGCGTCTGGGGCCCGGAGGCGCCGTCGGGCGGGCCGCGGATGCGGTGGTAGAGTTGCTACGGTGCGGCGGGACGCACGAGGAGTCAGGAGTCAGAAGTCAGGAGTCAGAATAGGGATCGAAATTCACGGTTGGTGCTTCATGCCATGCAACTTGTTGGTTTCGGCAACAATCCAATCAGTACCGGGACTTACGAGGCAAAGGTGACCACAAGGAGTCAGGAATCAGAACTCAGGAGTCGGAATGGTGAAAGTGTGCGGCCTTTACGCGTGCGCGACGCGGGTTGTGCCATGCTGACTCCTGACTTCTGACTCCTGACTTCCGGTACCAGTCATGGGGAGCTGTTTATGAACTATTTACGTGCCGGGGGCGGGGCCGCATTTCGGCTGTCCCCGCTCCGGACGCTGCTGGTGAATGCGCTGCCATGGATTCTGACGCTGGGCCTCGTCCCGGCGGTCACTTTAGCCCAGTCGAATGCGCCTCGATTTACGGTAACAAATTACGCTATCACCGCAGAGCTCTTTCCTTCCCAGCACATGCTTTCGGCCTCGGTGCGGATTGATTTTCTCCCTCAAGGCGACCTCACCACCATGAGCTTCGAGCTCCAAAACGGCTTGCGAGTTTCCAGTGTGAAGGACGCCACCGGCAGGGACTGCAATTATCGACAGGAAGGGCTCATCCTCTCCATCGACTTCCTGAATCCCGTGCCTCAGGATAAGCCCGCTTCCATCACGGTGAGGTACGGCGGTCTGCTTTCTTCGGCGGAAGGCAGTCCGGTGGAGAACCTGAAGTTGGCTTACGTCGGGAATGAGGGCAGTTACCTTCTCTATGTGGCGCGCTGGTTCCCCGTGAGTCAATACGGCGTGAACCGCTTTGCAGCCAGCATGAGCATCACGGTGCCTTCCGATGAAATGGTCATTGCTTCGGGAAAGGCTTCCAATCCCGTGCGCGAGCCGGGAAAAGTGACCTACGCGTTCAAATATGACGGGTCCTCCTTCCCCGGCACGGTAATTGCCGGGCGATACGTGGTGCAGCCGGCAACCGCGGTGGGCGCAGACATCACCTTATACATGAAGCCGGGCCACGAAAGTTTCGCCGCTAATTACGGCGAAGCGGCGGCCAAGATCATGGCTTTCTATTCCGACAAGTTCGGCCCCTTGCCCAACGGCCATCTCGACATCGCGGAAATCGAAGACGGCACGGTGAACGGATATAGCTCCCCCGGCTTGGTGGCGCTCGCCTCACGCCTCTTTTCCACACAAGTGCGGGTCCAGCAACTGGCGCAGCAGATCGCCTATCAATGGTGGGGAGAATCGGTGAGTCCGGCCTCGCGCAACGACTTTTTCCTTGAAGACGGGCTCGCCACCTACTCCGCAGGGCTCTACTTGCAGGATGCCGAGGGCGAATCCGCCTTCGAGACCCTGATGCAGGAGACCGAAGTCGGCGCGCTCACGCACGAGGACGTTGCGTCCATCGGCCAATCCGCACAGTTGCACGAGTACACGCCCGAGTACCAGTCGATCGTGTTTCAGAAGGGCGCCATGGTGCTCCACATGCTGCGCTGGGTAATCGGCGACGAGGCGTTTTTCAAAACCCTCCAGGCCATGTGTCAGCAATACTCCGGGAAGACCATTTCCACGGACCAGTTTCAAAAGCTCGCGGAAACCGCTTCCAAGCAGGAGCTGACGTACTTTTTCGCGCAATGGGTGACGTCCACCGGCGTTCCCCAGTTTACGCGGGTGTGGTCGGTCTACAGAACCGCGAAAGGCTATCAAGTGGTGGGGAAGATCACCCAGGATCTGGACCTGTTTCGCATGCCCGTCGAGGTCCGGGTGGTTACCGAGGGAAGCCGGCCGGTCACCGACCGTGTGCCGATGGTGGGCACCACCGCGGATTTCACCGTGAACGTGCGCACCAGGCCGACGCGTGTGCTCGTCGATCCCGCCAGCCGCATCCTTAAATACGACGACAAAATCAAATTCAAGGTCGAAATGGCCCGCGCCGACCAACTGGCCCAGGAACAGGCTTACCTGGAGGCGGTGAAGCAATATAATGCGGTCCTGGAACTCAACAAGAACAACTCGCTGGCTCACTACCGGCTCGGCGATATCTACTTCAAGCTGCGGAATTACAACGCCGCGATGGAGGAGTTCCGGCGCGCCCTGGATGGGGACCTGGACCCGAAATGGACGGAAGTCTGGAGCCACGTGATGCTGGGAATGATCTTCGACACGACGGGGCAGCGCGATCGCGCCCTGAATGAGTACCAGCGCGCTCTGCAGACCAACGATAACACCCAGGGCGCCCTGGACAGGGCGAACGAGTATGTGAAGAAGGCGTATGGGGGAGAGAACAAACAGACAAGCTAGATGAGCCTCATTATCAGCAGGTCGACCATCAACCCCCGAGGCTCCCGTGCTTCAGCCCTGTCAAACTGGGCATCTCGATCCCGCGATGCTGAATCAGCACCTTGAAAACGTTCCCCATTCCTTCCGGATGAATCAGCCGCTTTAGTTTCAGCCTGGCCTGGAGATTCTCGATCTCGCTCGAGCCCGGCTCGTAAAGGTCCGCGAACTGGTTGGCTTCGCCCAGCGCCAGCAGGAATCGCTCCTGGCTGGTGAAGCCGCTGAGCCGCAGCCCTGAGTCCTCGCCTGCGTCGATTAAGGCGCTGAAGTTGACATGCGCGGTAAGGTCGACCTGGCCGGGGGCGCCGAGGGCGTCTACGAGCGGCACGTGATGGTGGTAGGCAAGCAAGGTGCCTTGCGGCCGGTCCTCGGTGTAGAGATGCCGGGCGAGGTCGCCGTAGTCGATGGTGATGACAAAGCCCCGTTCGAGCTTCCCGGCGAGCGAGCGCATCCACTGGGTTGCCGCCTGGCTCACCTCCACGCGGCAGCCTTCCTCGAGCCGATTGGCGTAACGAGCCACGGCCGCAGCCACTGCCGGGTTGCTGATACGGCCGGTCTTCTCGCGAAGTTCGTCACCTTCCGCCGTAACGTAGATCTCTCTCAGATGCCCGTCGGTTCTGGTGACGAGGGCCACCGGGAACGCATCGACCAACTCGTTCGAGAAGAAGCAGCCGGCGACGGGTGTGAGTTGTTCGAGGTTTTCGAGTAGGTGGACTTCTCCGGCCAGGCCCTTTTCCCCCAGCCGCTCTCGCAGGAACTTACATTGTTTGGGGCTTGGCTCAATGGCCACGTATTCCAGCGCGTCCGCAAAATCCGGCAGGGCGCTCTTTACCCAGGAGAGGAAATCCTGCGCAAAGAGACCGCTTCCGGCGCCCATTTCAACCCAGCCGAAGGGCGAGGGACGGCCGAGCAATTCCCACATCTCGACGGCCTGGCGCGCCAGCAGGCGAGCGAATATGGGATGGAGATCCGGACTGGTGAAGTAGTCGCCGCCAGCGCCGGTGCGGCGCCGCCCTTGGGTGTAATAGCCGTACTCCGGATGGTACAGGCACAACCCCATGTAGCGTTCAAACGTCACGGGCCCAGACCGCCTGATTCTTTCGAGGAGGAACGTCTTGAGGGGTATTTGATCCACGATGACTTGGCCGGCGCTACGCCGCGCTGGCCTGCGGGCGCGCGGTCAACTTCTGGAACGCCTCTTCGAACGCCTTGAGCGCCGCATCGTCGTTAAGCACGAAGTAGATCTTCTCGAGGCTGGTGCGAATCCTGATATGTCCCAGGACCGCCTTGAGCATAATCTGCGCGCAATCCTCGACCGGGAACCCCGCCGCGCCCGTCCCGAGGGCAGGCAGAGCGAGGCTCTTGATCGTCTTCTCTTCGGCGCGAAGCAGAATCTGCCTGGTCGCGAGCTCGATCGCTTCCGCCGTGGCCATCTCGCCGGGCCGGATGGCGGCGGCGTGAATCACGAAGAGCGCTCTGAGATTGCCGGCGGTGGTGACCGCCGTCGAGCCCAGCCGGAGGGGAGCCAGGCGTTCGCACTCCTCCCGGATCCGCTCGCCGCCCTTGCGCCGGATGGCTGCCGAGACTCCGGAATCCATGACGAGATCCGTGTTGGCCGGGTTGACGATCGCCTCCACCGGCATGTCCGTGATATCGCCCTTGGAGATGTAGATCTTCGTTGGCATTTTGAACCCTTCTAAGGCCAGACCGTATCTGCACGACTCGGTGTCCTGTCATCCTGAGCGGAGCGAAGGATCTGTAGCGTTCTTTCCTCAAGCAAACTCATGCAGATCCTTCGCTTCGCTCAGGATGACACGTTCAACGGTGCGCGGCAAACTCGCGGCATTTGGCCGCGAACTTCTCAAAGAGCTTGCGCGCTTCGGGACGGTCGACCATCTCTTCCGGATGCCACTGCACGCCCACCAGAAAAGGGTAGGCATCGGCGGATTCCACGGCCTCGACCAGACCGTCTTCGGAATGTGCTGTTACCCGCAGTCCTCGGCCCAGGCGCTTGACGGCCTGGCGATGTAGGCTATTTACTGCGCAACTGCCCTGGAACGTTTCCGCCAGCGCCGAATCCGGGTCTGTCAGCGTGACGGCGTGGGTTGCCTCGGGGCGCGCCGCGGACTGATTGTGTTCGGGCCTTATCGGAAGTTCCGCACTGAATTCCTGCTTTAAGTCCTGGTAGAGCGTTCCGCCGAATTTCACGTTGATCATCTGGACGCCCCGGCAGATGCCCAGAATCGCCACCCGGCAACGGTGCGCACGCTCGAACAACTCAAATTCAAAGTCGTCCCGTTGCTCGTCGACCTCAACGAGGCCGGGGTATTTGAGCGCTTCCTGATAATGCTTGGGGTTGATGTCTTTGCCGCCGGTGAAGACCACCCCGTCGTAGTCTCTCATGTTGGGGATGGAATGCTGAGAGGGCGAGACCGGTTCGATTTCCTCGGATTTCACCCCAACGGCCCGAAGCGCCCTGTAATAGGGAGATTGATCGCCCTTGGCTTTTTCCTTGTCGGAAACAGAGACCACAATCTTCATCGCGGCGCCTCCTTTCAGTCGCTGGGAGGATTGTGAAGAATCCCTCGCAGCGGCCAGCCGAACTGGCTCCCCTACCTGTCTGAACAATGTACATCAGGATGCCCGCGGGTGGAAGCGTCGTGATAGCGCTTGACTTTCGCTTTTTATTCGCCTATGCTCGAAGCCGCTGGGTGGCTGGCCCCCCAGAAGGGAAAGGCTCGAACCTGGAGGTTGCCGATGGCAGAGGGAGGATCGATATCTTCGGAATCGCAGGGCGGCCTGTTCCGCCCGGGGCAGGGTTTCGCCGTCGCAGAGGCGCGACCCAAAGGCGCCGGCGTTCGGGCTCTGCACTATGAGCCCGTCGAATTCAGCAAGCGCACCGTGAGGGCAAACCTGGCGCAGAGAGAAACAAAATCCCCTCCTCACAGTCCGTGGACTCTGCCGGCGCGCGGCCTGGCGGTCTTCCACGGCGATCACGACGCGGCGCGGCTCAGCCACTATTTCTTTCCGCGCCTGCTACGGGAGGGGAAGCGAATCCTGATGCTGGACGGCGCCAACTGTGCCGATCCGCGCCTGCTGGAACGCCTGGCTCGCCAGCGTCGCGCGCCCTTCGATCAGTTCTGCCGTCAGATCCAGATTGCTCGCGCCTTCACCTGTTTCCAACTTACCGAATTGATTGCCCGCCTGCCATGGTTTTTGGCGGACTTTCCCGCCCAGATCGTGATCGTCACAGCATTTCCTGAACTCTACTTCGACGAAGATGTGCGCGATTGGAGCGCGCAGGTAGCGTTTGAGCAAGCGCTCGCGAATCTGCAGCGGCTAGCGGGTGGCGGCGACGTCACCCGCACGGGCACGCCATCGGGTGCCCCTACCGTGGCAGTGTTTTCCTCGGCCAGCACATTTACACCGTCCCCGGCGCGCAGACGATTTTTTGAAAAGCTCTGCGGCGCGGGATCGGAAGTCTGGCAATTCGTGCAGAACCCTGAGGGGAAGCTCGGGCTGGTGTGCAGGAAGCGCATACCGGGACTCGTTTCTTCGACGACCCCCTCACCCGGCCCGCGTCGGCTGATGAATGCGCCGTCGCTGTCCACCCTCTCCCCCAAGGGGGAGAGGGCTTGAGATATCAGTACAATTGTCGTTATCAATCGACAATCGGCAATCAGGTGAATTATGGGTCGAACGGTATCAACGTTTCGGGATTTGATCGAGCAGGAGCTTCGGAATTGGGAGCGGGTGTTTGGCCGGGCGCTGCGGCGCGAGGAGCGCGTGCACTTCGAGGCGATGTTCAACCGCGTGCGCCTTTACATCCAGGCCTGCACTTACGAATTCCCGGTTCACGCCATGGATGCGATCCACGTGGCCGTGGGGCTTGACCATGAGATTAGGCTGCGCGCGCTGGAAGCGCGACTGGGGATTAACCTCGATGCTCAGTGGATGGATTCTCGATCTCTACCCTTGCCCGGAGGGGATGGTGTTGTGGCTGATCGGGACGGAGGGAAGACGCCATCGGCTGGTTGACCGGGCGTTCGTGCCCTGTTTCTATGTGGATGGCCCCGAGCCGCGCCTTACCTCTCTGGCCCGGAGCTTGGCGGCGCGCGCTGCCGTGAAGTGTGCGTGGGCGGCGAAGACCAATATCTGGGATGGCAGGGAACTGCGCGTGCTCGAGGTTGCCGTGCACCACCCCACGCAATTTGCCGCCCTGGTGCGCTTCGTGCATCGCTATGATTCCGGTCTGCGTCTCTACAACTCCGACTTGATGCTTGCGCCGATGTATTGCTGGCAGAAGGGCGTCTTTCCGCTGGCCAGGGTGGAGGTGGAAGAGCGAGAGGGAAGGGAGGACGAGGCCACCTCGGCGGCGGGGCTAAAGCCCCGCCCTTCCGCAGGGGCCACGGCCGGAACTGCGCTTGGCTCCGAGGTGTTGCCAGGCGAAGTTCGCGCAATCCGGTGTTGCGATGACGAATGGGCGGTCAACTATGCGCTGCCTCCGCTGCGCATCATGCGCGTGCGCATGGACGGCCTTTCCAACGTGGACCCGCAGCATGGCCGGCGTGGCGCGCTGGAAGTGGAAATCGACGGCGAGTGGCAGGTACTGGATGATGCCGAAGAGCCCGTAGCGCTAGGCCTCGAGCGCTTGCTGCGCGTCCACGACCCGGACATGATCTTGAGCGAGTGGGGTGATTCGACGTTGTTTCCGGCGCTGATACGGCAAGCGGGGAAACTGGGCCTGACCCTCTCGCTCAACCGCGACGCGCATCCCGCGGAGCACCGCCGCGCGCGCAGTTACATGAGCTATGGGCGCATCCTTTTCAAGGGCAGCACCACGACCATGTTCGGGCGCCTGCACGTGGACACGCAGAATTCCTTCATTGCCGGTCAGTGCGACCTGGAGGGTTTGTGGGAGCTCACTCGCGTCACCAAGCTGCCCGTGCAGTATTGCGCTCGCACCTCCACGGGAACCGGCATCTCCTACATGCAGATGGAACTCGCTTACCGCGACGGCGTGCTGATTCCCGAGCAGAAGGCGGAGCCCGAAACCCCCAAGCATCCGGATGAGCTCCTCAAAGCGGATCGCGGCGGATTGGTCTTTCTGCCGCGCCTGGGATTTTTCACCAACGTGGGCGAACTCGATTTCGTCAGTGAGTTCCCCAGCATCATGGCGCGCTTCAACATCTCGCCGGAGACCGTGAATTGCGGCTGCTGCCCGGAAGCGCCTCGCATTCCAGAACTGGGTTATCGCGTCTGCCAGCGGCGGCGCGGCATCACCAGCCGAGTGGTCGAGCGCCTGATTCGGAAGCGGAAGGAGTATAAGCGCCAGATGGCGGGTGCGGTTCCCATCGTAGGGGCGGTTCGCGAACCGCCCCCCCAAGCTGTCATTCTGAGCGAAGCGAAGAATCTCGCCCTGAGTGTTTTCGAGACAGTGCGAGATCCTTCGTCGTCCCGCGGATGCGGGACTCCTCAGGATGACAACCTGAAGGCTGTCTCGGCAGCTTGTAAAACCCCACCCTCACCGCACGCTGCCAAAGAGCGCCGCGCGGCGCTGAAGTGGCTGCTGGTGTGCTGCTTCGGCTACACCGGCTATAAGAACGCGCGCTTCGGCAAGATCGAAGCCCACGAAGCCATCAATGCCGTGGCGCGGGAGAAGTTGCTGGTGGCCAAGGAGACGGCCGAGGCGCGGGGCTATCGCGTTTTGCACGCCCTGGTGGACTCACTCTACGCGCAGAGAGACGACGCGACGAGGGCTGACTACGAGAACCTGTCGCAGGAGATCGAGCGGTGCACAGGCCTGCCTATGGCGGTCGAGGCCGTTTATCGCTACGTCGTCTTCCTGCCCTCGAAGCAGTCACCGGAGATTCCCGTCCCCAACCGTTTCTTCTGCGTGCCGGAAGAAGGCGAAGTCAAAGTGCGCGGCCTGGAATGCCGAAAGCACGATACTCCGCTGCTGGTGGCGCGCATGCAGCGCGAAGCGCTGGAGGTCCTGGCGGAGGCGCACGACTTTGAAAGCTATGGCCGTAAACTGTTGGAGGCCCGCGAAGTGCTGGCGCGATATCTGGCCCAACTCGAGGCCGGAAACGTCAACCTGGAAGAACTCGTCATCAACCGCCGCCTGACTCGTTCTCCCGGCGATTACAGGCAGGCGAGCTCGACCGCCATCGCGGCCAAACAACTCGAGCGGTCAGGGGTCAAGCTGCGCCCCGGTGAAACCCTGCAATACATCATCACCGGCGCGGAGGCCGAATTGCCGGATGACCGCGTCCGAGCCTGGACACTCTGGGAAGGGTGGCACGGCTATGACGTGAAGAACTATCAGAAAGCGCTGCGGGATGCTTTCGAGGCCTTCGAGCACTTTGCCCTAGTACGTTAGTACAGTCGCGGTGGCTTGACTTTCAATCCGTCACTTCCTTACACTTGCCCCGTGAACACAAGAATTCTCAGCGTTGCGATCGCAGGGTTTGTCCTTCCTGTGGCGTTGGCGCTGGGCCAACAAACGCCGGCGGCATCTCCTCTTCCTGCCGCCACGCAAAGCCAGGCCGATTGCACGGGGTTTATCAGGGCAAGTGACGTGCCCGCGAACATTACCGTGCCCAGCGGCGAAGATAACGACTTGCAGTCGTCAATCCGGCAATACGCGGTGGGAGATTCACTCTATCTTCACAGCCGCGGCGATGCCCGGTTCTCGGTGGGCCAGCAATTCTCACTGATCAGGCCGGCAAAGGCACTTTTCCGCACGACACGGTACAGCGGCGAACATCGGGCTCTCCGCAAACTTGGGAAAGCGTACGAGGACACCGGCAGAGTTCAGGTGACGCATGTCACGCCTCAGGGAGCAGTCGCCGAAGTGAAGCTCGCGTGCGGGCCCATCCTTCCCGGCGACATCGCTGTGCCGTACCAACCCCGCATGATCCCCGACTATGTCCCCAGGGAGTTGGACCGCTTCGCCCTGGCCAACGGCAAAATGCAGGGGGCCATCGTGGCGGCACGCGACAACTTCGCATCGCTCGCGAACGGGGATATCGTCTATCTTGACCTCGGAGAAAGGAACGGTGCAAAGGCCGGTCAGTTGTATCGGGTCTACTACCGCCCGCCACGTCCAGAACTCTGGACGATTACCGCTCGTCCCCCCATGCCCCGCGAAACTGTGGCGGAGATAGTGGTTCTCTCCGCTCAGGAAAAGTCTACCGTAGGAATAATTGTGAACTCCAGGCGCGACGTCTACATCGGCTACGGCGTGGAACTGGAATAAGTTCTTCGGCGGGAATTGTAGGGGCGGCCCTTGTGGCCGCCCTGGGCACCCACAAGGGGTGCCCCTACGATTGGCATAGACGCGGGCGCAACAGTCTATGCGGCGGGCGATGCGGAACGAGCCAGCGGGGGAGGCTCTTTCAAGACTTGTGCTGTGAACGCCTGGACTCTTGCACCATGCTGCCAGGCGTCGGGGGGCAAGCCGGCTTTCACACAGGTCTCCTGAAGAAACTGTTCGCGGTTCCAGTCCCATTCCTCAGCCACCTGCGGCAGCAGGAGCCCGCGGCGTCCGCCGCGCGAAATCAACAATCCATGCCGCCCCACTTCGACCTGCTCGGGAGCAATATCCACCAGGGGGGAAAGTATGGAAATCTCGATATGCAGGGAGGAAAGTTCGGCGGGCTTAACGGGGTCGAACCGGGGGTCGTCAAGAGCTGCGGCGCCGGCGCATTCGCGCACGGTAAAGTAGAGAGGTCTGACCGCTTCAATGTGACCGATGCATCCTCGCAAGCGCCCTCGCTCGGTGAGCGTGACGAAGGCCCCACAGGGAGTTTGCAGGGCCTCTGCGGGCTCCGTCACCTCCGGCACTCTCCCAAAGCGCACGGCCTCTTCCAGGGCTGTTCTCGCCAGCTCGAGCAGCCGGTCCTTCTGAGCATCAGTGAGCTGCAACATCTTTCTCTTCCTGTTCCTTCTCGCTTGTCTTGAGAACTGCCCGGTGAATTAAGACGCGGCGCTTTACGCGAATATCCAATCTCTTCCAAAAGGAAATGAAATACTGTCCCGCAGAAGTCAGCGCGAAGAGAACCACCATCCATAACAGGACACTGCCCGGAAGGCGAAGCAGAGGCAGCCGCCGCTCCAGTATAATCACGGTGATCGCCACAACCTGAAAGACCATCTTTGTCTTTCCCAGTTCGGACACTTCCAGAGAGAAACCTTCCGCGGAAGCGATGGCTCGCAGACCGGACACGGCGAATTCCCTGCCAATAATTATCATGGCCATCCAGGCAGAGATTAAATGCAGATAGACGAGAGAAATGAAAGCGGCCGAGGTGAGCAGCTTGTCGGCAATAGGGTCCAGCAAGATGCCCAGCGAAGTCACCTGGCCGCGTTTCCTCGCCAGATAACCATCCAAAAGGTCTGTGGTCGCGGCGAGTAGAAACACCACCACCGCCCACAGGTCCATGTTGCGGCCTGATGTCAGTAATAGCACTACCACCAGGGGCACAAAAAAGATGCGGAGCAGGGTGAGCGAAATGGGGAGATTCATGCGCCTTTGAGATCTGCCCTAGCGGGGGAGCGGACGGGATGGACGCCCTAACCGCGAGCGCCGTAATTGCAACGTCAGGACAGCTACGCCGCCCCACCTAACTATATCGGACCTCCCGGGAGGTGTCAACGGATTGACGATGGTCGATTTCCGAATGACGGCAGTTGGTTAAATCGGCGTCGATGGGCTATTGGACCTCCCATGTCTTGTCATCCCGAGTGTACATGGGCCTACGGCCCATCTATCGAGGGGAAAGTCGCTGTCATCCTGAGCGAAGCGAAGGATTCGCAGTTCCGGTCCGAGGCGAACCAATGCAGATTCTTCGCTTCGCTCAGAATGACAGACTTTTAAGAGAGCGCAGCGAGGAATCCCGCCTGATTCTCGCGCTGACGATCTGGCGCGATGCACTGCGAGATTGCCCGTCGCCCTCGTGTTACAATAATGTCAAGTGGCGACCGAGAAACGGCCATCGCCAATCCTCCATCGTCCATCAGTCACCCATCGAGCCTAGGTCCACATTAGCCTGATTTCATGCGGATAAGCAGGAAGTTCGGGGCTAGGTAATTTCCCCTAGATTGCCTTATCTTTGTGCAAAACTCACACGTTTACAGGTGATTTAAGCGCCGGACAAAATGCGAATGTTGGAGGTCTGTTTGCGGCCGATGTGCTTTGTAAGTTATTGAAAACACGGCATTAAAAGGCCGCATCGGCACGGGAGCCGCATTCTTGGCGGGTGCGCGCGGGCTGGCGAAGTGCCGAATTCGAGCGGATTTTCCACAGTTTTTTCCACAACCTGTTTGGGCCTGAAAATGCCTGCATTAAGAGCCGGAAGCCACTCGCTCTTCGCGTCTTCTTAGCCGTTGCCAAAGCGAGGCGCGCAGTCGCGCCCGGACCTTGACTCGCTCGTCTTCGTAGTGCGTGGAGAGCACGACGCCAGAGCGATGAAGAAGGGCCAAACTCTCGCCGTCGGCAGACGAGAGGTCGAGTTCGGCCTCGATCACAGGGTCTTCGGTCAACGCTTCATCGATTCGCTGGCGGAGGGTGTCAAGGCCCTCGCCGCTGCTCGCCGAAACCCAGACATCCTGCGGCCCTGAGGGAAGCCGGTTCCTTGCGGTTGTGTCCACAAGATCGATCTTGTTCCAGACATGAAGCCGCGGCGTGGTCCCCACGCTCAGGGTTTCCAACAAGCCCTCGACGGCGCTGTCCTGCGATTCGTACCGCAGATCGGAGGTATCGGTAACATGCAGCAGAAGGCTGGCATCCTCCAACTCTTCCAGGGTAGCGCGGAACGCGGCGACGAGGTGAGGTGGGAGTTTTTGAATAAAACCCACCGTATCCGAGATCAAGACAGGCCTTCGCGATTGCAGCGGCAAGGCGCGCACCGTGGGGTCGAGAGTGGCGAAGAGGCGCGAAGAGGTGAGCACGGTCGCGGAAGTCAAAGCGTTGAAGAGAGTGGATTTCCCTGCATTGGTATAGCCTACCAGCGCGACCGTGAGGAATTGTTGGTCCCGCCGCCGGGCGCGATGCAAAGCGCGTTGCGTCCGGACCTTTTCGATGGCCTCGCGCAGCGAGCGAATGCGGGTGCGAATGCGCCGGCGGTCAACTTCCAATTGCTGCTCGCCGGGGCCACGGGTACCGATGCCGCCGCCCAGCCGGGAGAGTTCAGTGCCGTGTCCTCCCAATCGCGGCAGCAGGTAGTTCAACTGGGCCAATTCGACTTGCAACTGGCCCTCACGGCTGCGAGCGCGGCCCGCAAAAATATCCAGAATCAGTTGAGTCCGGTCGATCACCCTCAGGTCCAACTCGCGCTCCAGGTTGCGCAGTTGCGAAGGGGTGAGGTCGTGATCGAGGATGACCAAGTCGGCGGAAGCGGCGTGGGCGGAACTGCGGAGTTCGGTCAGCTTGCCTTTTCCCAGCAGGGTTGCGGGGTCAGGTTGGGGGGACCTCTGAAGCAGAGAGCCCACGATGCGCGCCCCGGCGCCCACCGCCAACTCGCGAAGTTCCAGAAGCGAATCCTCCGCCTCCGGCCTGCCTGGAATCCGTCCCGAATGATAGGTAGGTTCCCAGCCGGCCAGAAAAGCTCTCTCGGATGTTTGTGCGCGGCGAATCCTCTTAGCCCTCCGACGGCGCCGGCGCCGGAGCGCCTGGGCGCGGCAGCACCACGGTCGCAACGGCGTGTTTGAAAACCAGCTGTTCCTGGCTGTTGCTCTCCAGGATCAAGGAGTATTTATCAAAACTGCGGATGCGTCCGGTAAGTTTGACACCACTTAACAGATACACTGTGACCACAAGTTTTTCCTTGCGCACAGTATTCAAAAATCCGTCTTGGATATTTTGCGGTGGCTTGTCCATTTTTTCTCTCTTTTCTGGCACAGGTCCGCTCATCCCTTGCCCAGGTCTGAAAACAGAATGTTGAACGCCGGAATCTGGCATACGATTCATCTCCTCGGTGCGGCCCGCTGCACTGATGTGAGAGCAGCGCGTGCTATCTTCCTGGCAGACGGCAGGAAAAGTCCCCCCGGACTGTCATCCTGAGCGCAGCGAAGGACCTGCATTTGCCCGTTTTCAACGAGATACTGCAGTTGCTTCGCTCCGCTCAGCATGACAGATGGCCTTTTTCCGCAGCCTGCTGGGGCGGCCACAAGGGCCGCCCCTACATTCTCTCGGCGGCAATGCTTGATTCGCGCAAAGCGTCGATGACTTGGGCCTGGATTCGCGGGTCATCGCCGAACCCACTAAACCAGGTGATTCCCCCCTCGTGTCTAAACCAGGTCATCTGCCGTTTGGCATATCGCCGGGTAGCCGCCTGAGTTTGAGAGATGGCGTCCGCCAAACTCATCTGCCCGTGAGCGAATGCGCTGGCTTGGCGGTAGCCCAACGCCCCGAGGGCCTTCAGTTGGCTCGAGTCCTGGCGCGCCAGCAGAGACCTGGTTTCCTCGAGCAAGCCGTGCGCGAACATCCACTCGACACGCTTGTCGATCCGCCGGCACAGCTCTTTTCTCTCGGGATGCAACCCCACTTTCAGGAGTTGATATCCTTCCAGTCCGCTCCGGCCGCGCGCCTGCATCGCGGAGATCGGGGTTCGGGCCAGGATGCACACCTCCAGGGCGCGCATGGCTTTCTGCGCATCCCGGGGCTGAATCCGAGCCGCCGCCGCCGGATCAAGCCGCTCGAGGAGCCGGTGGAGAAACTCGCGTCCTCGTCTCTCCACCAGGGCGCGCAACCGGCTCCTCAATTCTTCCGAGCGGGCCGGGCCATCGAACAGCCCCAGGAAGAGTGCGCGAAGATAGAGTCCGGTGCCGCCGACAAATACCGGTAATCTCCCTCGCTCGTTGACTTCCGCCAACACGCGCAGTGCCTCCCGGCGGTAGTCTCCTGCCGTGAACTCGTCTTGGGCCTCGAGGCAGTCCAGGAGGTGGTGGGGAATGCCCTGGCGCTCCTGGGAGGCGAGTTTTCCCGACCCGATGTCGAACCCTTTGTAAAGCTGCACCGAGTCGTAGTTGATGATCTCCCCGTCGAGCGACGCGGCTACCGCAACCGCCAGGGCCGACTTTCCAGCCGCCGTTGGACCGACAATGGCAACCAGGGGAGCGCCCTGATCTATCGGGACCACCATACCAGACGCAACGCGCGGAACAGGAGGATTGCTAGAACCACCGCGAGCACAAGAAAACAACCCAGGAGTTGAGTTCGAGAAAGGCGAAGCATTACCAGCTTCCTCTATCAAGGGTTTCATGCCGGGGCCAAAGCTCAGTGAAAATGAAAGTGCAGTGTGTACTCTCGCCACCCGTTGGTGCCACTCCTCAAGCTGTGATTCTAACATACCGACCCGTGCTTTTCCGACACGCTTGAGGCACATCGTGCGGGCGTGCTGCCCTGATCCGTCCACAACGTGCGGGTGTATGTAGGGGCGAGGCGCCGCCTCGCCCCTAAGGCAGCACGTCCTGGAGAAACCAGACGCGGCGAAGGGGCATTGGCCGTGCGCCCCAGCCAGCCTCGCTCGTCGCTATCGACGGATTACTGGCCAGGCGAGAGGTTGTAGAGGAAAACAAACTGCAGAACCAAGTGGTTGCCGGTGAACTCTTCCGGCAAGGGCGGGAAGGGAATCGAGGAGCGGATGCCAGACAGAGCCGCGCGGTCGAGCGGGTCCGAGCCGGAAGAGGCCACCAGTCGCACTTGCGGCACGGAGCCGTCCTTGAGGATCTCGAAGATAATGCCCACCCGTCCCTTTTTCGCCCAAGCGCGCTGATTCCGGGATCACCGAATACCAATTCCGCCTCACGGCGAAAACCACTCGCGCCAAATACGGGCCGAAATCCACACCGCGTGTATCGGAAAGGATGAGAGGCCCTTCCGTGGAGAAGTTCGGCTCGAGGTTCTGAAACTGCCCGTTGCCTTCTCCATACCCTGAGCTGTTGCCCACTCCGCCGCCGGCCGAACGCCCGTGCGCTGCGGATTGCAGCGACTGCTGGATAGCCTGGCCTGGGGTCATGTTCGGGAGATTGAGGCCCCCGCCACCGCCCCCGGAAGGGGGCTTAGCGTCTTCCAGGCGCAAGCCGTCGTTCTTGGCGACCTGGTTTTGGGGCTCGGGGTTGGGCTGCTGATTAGCCGGCGGGCCGGGAGTGGCAGGCGCGGCGTTACCGCTCGCCGCAGGAGGCGGGGCGGGAGCAGCGGCAGGAGGTTGGCCGCCGGCGATTTCCGGCAATGGCGTGTTGCCGCGCGAGTAGGGCATGGGAAGGCCCCTGGGGTTGATAACGGGTGAACGGCCTTGCGCCCTGCGGTCTCGATCAGAAAGTGGGGAATTCTCCGGAGGCGGCTCGGTCAGTTTGCGTAGAACGTCCGGGGGGAGCAAAAGAAACGTACTCTGTTGTTTGGGCGCCACTTGAACGGGCAGTCCGATCATCATCCTTCCTCGCCGCAGCAAGTCCGGTGAGAAGAGGAGAACCAGCAGCAGAAAGAAGTGCAGGATCAGCGAGGACAGGTACATCGTCCGCCGCCGCCATTTTACGGCCTCCGGATCGACAACCAGCACGACGTGATAATCCTGCCACCCCGCCGGGAGATTGAGGGGCTTTGGCATCCGCCGGGGAGGCGGTCTCGGGACTCGCGAATAGATTGAGCTGGTTCGGGTCTTCCGGAATGACGGTAGGCTCTTCCACCGGTGGCAGAGTAACGTGCCCCGGCCTAATCGGACCCGGAGTCTTTGGTTCGTGGATCCCCGCTACAATCTGGCGGAACAGGGATACGGGCGGAAGCGTGCGTTCCACGAAAGTGGCATGGAACTCACCCCCGGAGACGACGGAATTCCCGGCCGACCCGGCATCCGCGCCACGCCTGTAATACTCGCTCTGAAAAGGGACTTTCGGTTCGCGAAACCTCTGGCGAATCTGCCGAAAAAGCGAAATCGGTGCAAGCGTGGTATCCACGAAGGTGGCGTGGAATTCAGCCCCGGGTACGGGAGAACCCTTGCTGGATGGGAATACCTTCGGAACTGCGTTCTTCGGCCCGCGCAGCCTCTCACGAATTTGTCTGAAAAGCGAGACCGGGGGCAGCGCGGTGTCCACAAAGGTAACGTGGAACTCAGGCTCGGGCGCAGAGGGACTCACGGCCGGCACAGATTCGGCGCTCGTCTTTTCTCCCTTGAAGTTGGCGACTGGCATAAAGCAAAATCGAGGTTACAAACCACAATCTAGAACGCTGCGGAGAAATGCTGCTCCTCGCAGGTAGGGGCAATCCGTCAATTGACGGATTGCCCGAGGGCGGCCACAAGGGCCGCCCCTACAGCGGCCATTTTCTACATCTCTCCGCTTTGGCCTACCGGACGGCCCAGGCGCACGCCCACCTTGCCTGCATGTTCTTCGATGCAATTCATGACGCGTTCGGCTAAGGCGAGGGCGCGGCGGCCTTCCAGTCCGCCCACCAGCGGGGCAGAGCGGGTTCGGACCGATTCGAGAAAGGCTTCGAGCTCCGACTGCAACGGGTCTGCGGGCTTGGTCTCGAGCTTCTGAAAAGTGATGTGGGGAGAGGGGCCGCTGTTATCGACCCGTAAAAGCGTTGCATCGCGTCGCGTAAAGTCAATGGAAACATAATCGTAGGGCTGAAAGTAACGGAACTTTCGAATCGGTTCCGTGCTGGCGCGGCTGGCCGTGATGTTCGCCACCGTGCCGCATTCAAACTCTACCCGTGCATTGGCAATATCCACTTTGTCCGAAAGCACCGGCAGCCCCACCGCTCGGACCTCGCACGGCTCGGAGTCGAGCATCCACAGGAGAAGATCGAGGTCGTGAATCATCAGGTCGAAAACCACGTCAACATCCAGGCTGCGCGGGCTGAACGCGCACATGCGGTGAATCTCAAAAAACAGCGGCCGCCGGGTTATGGCTTTGGCGGCCACTACCCCGGGATTGAACCGCTCGAGATGTCCGACCTGTAAGATGCGGCCCCGGGATTGCGCCATGGCCGTCACCTCTTCCGCTTCCTCCACGGTGCGCGTAATCGGCTTCTCAAGAAGCACATCCACTTCATGGGCGAAAGCCTGGCGCGCCACTTCCGCATGGCTTGTGGGGGGAATCACCACACTCACGGCGCGAACTGTCTTCCATACCTCGTCCAGGCTCGCAAACGCCCGAACTCCCAATTCCGCCGCCATTTCCGCGGCTTTTTCCGGCCGCAGGTCGTAGACCCCTACGAGCTCAGCTCCCGCGAGCTGTTTCAATGCCCGGGCATGCTTCTTGCCGTGCTCACCGACCCCGATGACTGCTACGGCAACTCTATCGCTCACCGCAGTCCCTTTGGAAACTGGAAATTGGAAAATGGAAATTGGAAACTGGGGCGTCTATCCTGCTGTGCCAGCTTCCAATTTCCAGTTTCCAATTTCCAGTTTCCATTTTCCGATTTCTCATTCTTTCATGCCCACGATGGCGATGCCGGCCTCGTCGGCTTCTTTGATCAGGGCCGGGCGTTCAAACAACAGGGTCTTGCCCGCATCTACGGCCAGCACGCGGGCGTTTGACCGCCGCATCACCTGGATCGTCTTCAGCCCCACCACGGGGACGTCAAAGCGCATGTCCTGACAGGGCTTACTTACTTTGACGACTACCAGCGCCCGTCCGTTACTGAGGCCGGCGGCCCGTTCGATGACGGCGTCGGTCCCTTCCATAGCCTCGACGGCCACGCATGCCCGGCCGGACACTACAATAGTTTGGCCAATATCGAGGCCGGCAATCTTCTTGGCAATCTCGCGGCCATACTCAACGTCGGATTCTTCCTCCGCATCCGGCGCACGGCGCGTGAGGGGACCGGCATCCGGAAGCAGCGGCTTCAGAAATAGCGTCGAATCCACCACCTGGATGCCACGGCTCTCGACCATCCGCACGAATATTCCAATCAGCGAGTCCGTATTCTTGCGCGGCAGGCTTTTGAGGACACGGCTCACCAAGCCGTCCGGCTTGATGGAGCTGAAGAGTTGCGCGTGCTTTACCTGGCCGGCCAGGACCAATCTGCCGATGCGCTCAGCCACCAGCAAATCCAGAAGCTTTGAGATTTCACCCAGGCTCAGCCAGTGGATGGCGCTCGCCACGGAGGCGAGTTCCGGCGAGGCTTCTTCCTTGATGCCCACCACCAGCGGGTCAATGCCCTGGTCCCGCGCCGCTTCCAGCACCAGGAAAGGGAAGTGGCCGTTACCCGCAATGATGGCATAACGTTCATTCATATGCGAACTTCGAAAACCGAAACTGGAGATTGGAAACTTGAAAATGGAAACTCAAAGATCGAAGGCTATAGTTCAGTTCAGTGACGGTCACCCCGGAGCGATGACCGGTAATTTCGAGTTTCCAGTTTCCAATTTCCAGTTTCGGTTTTCGGTTACTTGGCCACGCCGCGCTCAGAGGTTCGAATGAATTCCACCAGGTCGCGGACGTGGTCAGACTTGAAACCGGCGGCATCGATGGCCTCAAGCGCCTGGGTGGTATTGAGCTTGGATCTCGACAGCAGGCGGAAGGCTCGCTCCAGTTCCTTCAGGTCATCGGCGCTCACGCCGCGCCGCTCGAGCCCCAAGCGGTTGGCGCCCAGAACGTTCAGCGGGCGGGGGGCGGAAGTCTTCGAGTAGGGGAGGATATCCTGGTTTACCACGCTGTAGCTGCCCAGGAAACTGTAAGCGCCGATGCGGCAGAACTGGTGAATGCCGCAAAATGCACCCACTGAGGCATGATCCTGAATCTCGACGTGGCCGGCCAGCGAGGCCCCGTTGGCCATGATGATATGGCTTCCCAAGTGGCAGTTGTGCGCGATGTGGACGTAGGCCATCAGGAGGTTATGGCTGCCGATTCGTGTGACCCCGTCTCCCGCCTCGGTGGCGCGGTGAATGCTGATGAATTCGCGAAGCGCGTTGCCGTCACCGATCTCGACCCGGGTAGCCTCGCCATGGTACTTCAAATCCTGTGGAGCCAGTCCAATCGAGGCCCACGGGAAAATCCGGTTGCCCTTGCCGAAGCGTGTGTTTCCTTCCAACACACAATGCGACATGACCTCGCAGTCTTCTCCCAGTTCGACGTTTTCCCCGATCAGGGAATATGGCCCCACCGTCACGCTGCAGGCGAGTTGGGCGTTGGGATGGATGATTGCTGTGGGATGGGCTTTCATTGACGTGATTGGCCGAGCAGACCTGGACTTGCCGGGCCGGATTGGCCTGGACGGTCCGAGATGGCAAAGGCCACCGTCGCTTCCGCCGCCAACTTCCCTTCTACGGTCGCTTGACCGTGCATTTTGCCAAAGTTGTTGCGCCGGTTAAGCAACTGCATTTCCACCCGGAGTTGGTCACCGGGCAGCACGGGGCGGCGGAACTTGGCGTTTTCAATGCCGGTGAAGTAGATTAACTTCTTGTCCTTGTCCGGCATGTCGCGGTAGATCATGACCCCTGCCACCTGGGCCATACACTCAAGGATCAACACCCCGGGCATGACCGGCGCACCGGGGAAATGTCCTTGAAAAAAGGGCTCATTGATGGTCACGTTCTTCAGCCCCACAATGCGCTTGTCACCCTCGATTTCCACAATGCGGTCAACCAGCAGGAACGGATATCGGTGGGGAAGAAAACCCATGATATCCATGATGCTGTAGACAAAGCCCTTTTCCGTACCGGCAAGTGTCGGAACATCAGCCACGCTTCACCATCCGTTTCGATTTCGGCGCTTCAAAACGCCCGGCAGACCAGCCGCCAGCCCGGGAGTGACACCACCGCTTCTTCATCCAGCGGCAACTGGCAGCGCTCGAAGCGACCGTCTGGCCATTATAAACGAAACCCTCTCGCCTTCCAATCTTGGACTGCGCTGGGCACTACCAGTCCCACTGCGGGCGAGCTTCTTGGCGGCGCGCAAAGAAAAGCAGATCCTCGCTTCGCTCAGGATGACATGTCATGCTGAGCGTAGCGATGAATCTGCATTCTGTCGCGGCTCTGCCAGATTGTTAGATTCGGCCACTAGCCCAATTCCGGAGGATTTGACAGGCTACTGTTGTCAAAGATAAGATTGGGCAAAACTTAGTTGACGCGGACGCGTCACGGGTGTTGCACCTATTCCTGATCCGGTCCAGGCGGGACGCCCGCAGCGCGAAACGGCTCCTCAGGCCCACGGGACCTTCGGTAGCCTGCGAAGGAGAGGCGTTGCGATTAGAGGACAAAATGATCCAGCGGCCCCTCGACACAGGGGGAGCAAGTGCGGCTCGGCCCTTAACCTTCCCGCTTCGCCGCGGGACCTTTAATTACCCCTTGCACACTGCCCGGATCTTACTTGTGGCGGCTCTGTTTGGAGCGCCCTTAGCCTTTGGCGGTGTGATCACGGCGGCCTGGGTAGCCCTGGGTTTGATCGCCAGCGTGGCGCTGTTTTTGTGGGCCCTGGGAAGCGTTCAGCTCGGTCAAATCAAACCGCTATGGTCGCCGCTCTACATACCGCTGAGCCTCTTCTTTCTCCTGGCAGCGGCTCAATCTGGGGCTCGCCTTACGCTCGACACCTCGGAAACTCGCCAAGCGCTGGTTCTGCTGGCCACGGATTTGATTTTCTTTTTCCTCGCGGTGCAGTTTTTTGGCGGTGCGCGCAGTTCCGCCCTCCAGCCCTTCGGCATGGCGGTGCTGATTTTTGCCGGATGCCTGGGACTTTTTGCCATTCTCCAGTCCGCTTCCGGCGCGCAGCGGATTTATGGCCTCTTCGAGACGCCGAATAGCTCCATGTTTGGTCCTTACGTCGATCGCGACCACTTCGCCGGGCTCATGGAAATGCTCCTTCCTTTGGCGATTCTGTACATCGCCGGACGGCATGGAAGGCTAACCCTGGAAGGATCGGTATGGCGTGTCTCGGCGGTGGTGCTGGCGCTCGCCGCTCTGCTGCTTTCCGGTTCGCGCGCCGGCCTGCTGGCGCTGGCGGCGGAGATGGTTATTGCCACGGTGGTTCTCCGCCGGGCGGCACTGCGGACGGGGCAGAAGCGGCGCTTGGCCACTGCCGCCGGCCTCGCTCTGGTGGCGGGGGTCATCCTGTTCGCTTACTTGGACCCCGGCTGGGTGGCCAAAAAGCTCGGGTCGGTAGCCTACGTCAACAAAACCTGGGCGGACTGGGCCGACGAGCGCAAAGCGTTCTCCCGCGACTCCCTGCACATGTGGCTCGAGCATCCCTGGCTGGGGGTGGGCATCGGAGATTTCGAGACCGCATATCCCCGCTATCAAAGTTTCCCCACCGATCAGTGGATCGATCACGCGCACAACGACTACGCCGAAGCCGCCGCGGAAACCGGACTGGTGGGCGCCCTGCTCATTCTCGCCACAATGACCCTCTTTCTTTATCTGGCCTTCCGCAATGCGGCACACTTGTTTGGATCGAATGCCGGCTGGGTTCGCCTGGGCGCCGCCCTCGGATGCTGCGGTCTGCTGGTCCATAGCTTGGCGGATTTCAACCTGCACATACCCGCCAACGCCGCCTGGTTTGCTGTCCTGGCAGGGATAGCGACTTCGGAGTGAAGTGGTGCGGGCGTTCCGCATAAATACTTCTTGGTATTTGCATACCTGCAATCCGCGATCTGACATCCTACGATTTGCTTGGCCTCCTGCATAAATATACCTTGACACGCATATGCTCCGTGGAGTATACAAGGAGAGTGGAATCTGTGTTCGAAGTCATTGCGGAGCCGAATCGCCGGGCGATATTGAGCCTGCTGGTCTCGTCCCAACAGTCGGTGGGAGAGATCGAGCGCCAGCTTCGCATGCCGCAGCCGACTGTGTCCAAGCACCTGCGAGTGCTGCGCGAGGCCGGTTTCGTGGAATCCAGGGTGGACGCACAGCGGCGTCTTTACAGGCTGAAACCAGAACCGCTTCAGGAGGTGGACGCCTGGCTGGCTCAGTTCCGCCGGTTCTGGTCCGCCCACGTGGATGCTCTCGAACGGCACCTCGACCGCATGGATCAGTTAACACCAACGAAAAGGAAGACCAGGAGAAGACGGCGCGGCCCAAACCGCGAACATCACAAAGGAGGGACGAAATGAAAATCAAAGTGACCAGCGTGTACGTGGACGACCAGGACAAAGCCCTGCGCTTCTATACGGAGGTACTGGGCTTCGCCAAGAAGACCGATTTCAGTCAGGGCCCATATCGCTGGCTGACCGTGGCCTCGGCGGAGGAGCCGGACGGCATTGAGCTGCAACTGGCGCTGAACAACAACCCCGCGGCCAACGCGTATCAGCAGGCGATCTTTCAACAGGGCCAGCCCGCGATTATGTTCTTCACCGACAACGTCAAGGGTGACTACGAACGCATCAAAGCCCGAGGCGTCGAGTTCACAATGCCACCCACCGACGTGACCGGCTCGACCATTGCGATGCTGAAAGACACCTGCGGCAACTTGATTCAGCTCACTCAACTGGCACGCTATTCACACTAAGGAGAAGAAGGTGACCGATCGCGAGCATTACACACCGGGTCCGGCCAGCGGGGCCGAGATTCGAAAGGACGGGGAGAAGTGGACGCTCATTCTCGCGAGAGAACTGCGCCACCCGCCGGAGAAAGTCTGGCAGGCGCTGACCGACCCGGCACATCTGCGCGAGTGGGCGCCCTTCGACGCCGACGGGAGCCTGGGTACGGTTGGAGCCAAGGTGAAGCTGACCACGGTGGGAGCGCCCACGCCGCACGTTACCGAAACAACAGTAACGCGAGCCGAAGCTCCCCAGGCGCTTGAGTACAAATGGGGTGACTTCGATATGCGGTGGGAACTTGAGGCTATGGGTGGCGGCACGCGCCTGACGCTGTGGACCAACATCGGTCGTCGCTTCATCTCCATGGGCGCTGCAGGCTGGCACATTTGTTTCGATGTTCTGGATCGCCTTCTCAGCGGAACTCCCATCGGCCGCGTCGCCGGCCCCGAGGCCATGAAGTTCCACGGCTGGCAGCGGCTGAATGCGGAGTACGCCAAGCAGTTCGGTAAGAGCAACTTATGAAAAAAACAAAGAAAGAAACAACTCTGAGGAAACAAAAGCCCGGCCCGCGCGCGAAGAAGGTGGACGGGGAAAGCGCCGTACGCGCGAACATGGCCGCGATGCCGGACCAGGACCGCGCCATAGGCGAGCGGCTCCATGCGATCATCAAAGCCAACGCGCCAGCCCTCTCGCCGAGACTCTGGTACGGGATGCCTGCGTATGCCAAGGACAGCAAGATCTTCTGTTTCTTCCAAAGCGCGCAGAGATTCAAGACGAGGTACGCGACGTTCGGCTTCATGCACCAGGCGAACCTGGACGAAGGCGCCATGTGGCCGACCGCCTTCGCGCTGAAGGAGTTGACTGCCGCCGAAGAGGCGAAGATCGCCGCGCTCGTGAGGAAAGCGGTGAGCTGAGGACTGAGCGCGTCTCGAGAGGAGGTTCCATTGAACTGGAACAAGTGGATTCGGCAGACCCACCGCTGGGTGTCCATTGCCTTTACGGTGGCCGTCATCGTCAACTTCGTCGCTGTGGCACAGAAGAAGGAGACCGTCTTGGTGGGCCTATTGGCGCTGCTCCCGCTCGCCTTGCTCCTGCTCACCGGTTTGTACTTGTTCGTGCTGCCGTATGCCACGAAGTGGCGCAGCGAGCGGCGCACCGCCTGAACGGGCGCCCGGTCGCGCGACGAGGGCCCGAAGGCGTGGGGCCATAAGCGCGCTAACCTTCGCGCGCGTTCGGTCCCGAGGGGACCGAATTTCATTAGCCGTAGGTGAAACCTACGGATCGAGCGCGTTCTTGAAGACCCCCCAACCCCGTAGGGGTTCGAATTCGACCCCTTCAGGGTCGAAAGAAGTTAAATGAAATCGCCTGCGGTCCGTAGGTTTCACCCACGGCTAATGATGTTCATGCCCTTCGGGCATGGGGTGTGCGCCATTCGCCCGTTTTTCTGCTGCCCTTATATGTCCAGTGCGATTCTTAATGCGTGCGAGAGGCGCGAGAGCTTCTGGGGCGATAGGCTGCCGACGAAGTTGGTAAGGCGGCTCTTGGGGATGCTAACCAGGCCGTCCGAGGCAATCCAGCTCGGGTGTTTCAATCCATCTTCCGGCCCTACGGAGACCTCCGTTTCGAGTCCGTGACCACGTGTGAACACCGGAGCGCAGACGACCGTGGGGAAACGGGAATCAACAAGGGTCTGGCGGCTGACCACGATCATCACCCGTTGTTTCTTGGGGTCTCCGCCTCCGGGATGGCGCAGCAGAAACAGATCTCCGCGCTTCATCGCTCCTCCCAGAGGTGGTCGAGCGACTGGTAGGCGAGCACATCTTGCATCTCGGCGTTCAGCTCGTCGGCAAAACGGTTGATTTTCTCCGCGTCGCGAGCGTTGGCGGCAGCGCGTTCGCGGTGGGAGAGATACCCGCGCAGCACATCGTCAACCACCGCCGACCGAGAGCGCTTTTTTCCCGCCACGCGGTCGATGCCTTTAACCACTTCGCGCGACAGGGTGAGGGAAGTTTTCATCTTCGTTTTCATACTACCATTATACTACCTCTGGCAAGCCGGCAGCTGGGTAGCGCAGACTTTGTGCCGTTCAAAGTCTGCGGTTCTTACATGGTAAACGTCCACTTTTTGTGAACATGCGCCGACGGCGATCAAGCACCAGAATCACGCGTCGTGGCAGGAGGAAAACCGCAGACTCTCTGAGATGCGAGAGTCTGCGCTGCCCTGCTACCAGCCAAGCTGGTTGCTTTCACTTGCGGAGGTTGCAGGTTGCGCTGAGCGCACCTAAAATAGATGTAAACGTTGGAGGTGTACATGAAAAAGCCTGTCGCGGTGGAATCTGCCTCGGCATTATTCGACGAGAAGATCAGGGCACTTGGGGATTGGCGCGGGAAGACGCTCGCGAAGGTGCGCGAAATCATACGCGCGGCAGACCCTGAAATCGTCGAAGAATGGAAGTGGGTGAAACCCACGAACCCCGGAATACCCGTCTGGTCTCACGGCGGCATTGTCTGCACGGGAGAGACGTACAAGGTCCACGTCAAGATGACATTTGCCAAGGGAGCTGCGCTCAAGGACCCTTCCGGTCTATTCAACTCCAGCCTCGAGGGGAATGTCAGGCGCGCCATCGACATCCACGAAGGCGGCAAAGTCGATGAGGCGGCCTTGAAGGATCTCATCCGCGCTGCCGTGGCGCTCAATCTCAAGGGCAAGAGCAAGCCACGCTAGCAGACATTCAAGCTGCGGAGCCTCCACTTCGCTTAACGCCTATTTCCCTTCTTCCATAGCGATAGTACTCCCCAACGCAACCTCAGTACCGGTACTGCAGCGTCCTTGTCGAAGCAGAGCAACGGGACGAAGATTACTGCCTAGGTGATGACTGTGAATCGTATTAGCAGAAAATATAATGGAAGAGCGAAACCTTAGCACATCATCCATTCCATCACCTGGACTGTCCGACTGAACATCCAGGCAGTCCCCTTCGCACTTGAGGCAAAGTGCTACAAGGCAGGCAACCGAGTGGAGGCGACAGTGAAGCCAGTGGCAAGGAAGAGTGGAATCTTCGCAGAGTACCTGCCTGAAGAGGTAGTTCTCTACGACAAGACCCATGACAAAGTACACTGCTTGAACAAGACAGCGGCCGCAGTTTGGGAAAACTCTGATGGCAGCAAGACAGTCGACGACCTGACGTTGGTCGTCGAAGCGAAATGCGGAGGGCCGCCGGATCGCAAGTTGGTGCTGCAGGCTCTCGAGGAACTGGAAGACGCGGGCCTCCTGGTAGCCGGCAGCGGCATGGTTTCCGACGCGCGACTGCCTTCTCGCCGCGAAGCGGTGGGGAAAATGGTCATGGCAGGCTCGGCCTTGGTAGCCACCATCGTTGCCGCCGCTCCCGCGGCGCACGCCTCCGCGCTAGCGCCAGTGTACCCACCGAAGTTACCAATCAGTCATAATCCGCCGGACCCGCCGCCCAGTCCACCCAAGGGGCATAACCCGCCGGACCCCCCGCCGCCCAGTCCGCCAAAGAGGCATAACCCGCCGAACCCGCAGCTGCCGCTTCCGTTCACGGCGCTTGACCCCACGAACCCGCAGCCGCCCCATCCGCTGATTGGGCTTAACCTGGCGAACCCGCAACCGCCGGATCCGCCGACTGGAGTGATTCGCCTGGCCCAGAAACCTGAATTCTTAAACTACTTCATTCGGCCCGTGCGCTTGGTCCTGACTCACTCGCTGCGCGTGGCACGCACGTTTTGGGGGACCTCAGGCTGAGTGGGGCGTGTCCGCTCAAGAATGACGGCGTTCGAGTGTTTTCCGCAGCCTGTAAAACCCAGGGCTACGGCGAGCTTTCTTCCTCACGTCGAAAAGGCAGAACCACTTCGATAAGAGTGCCAGGGTTGTTCGAGTGGACTGCCAGCGTGCCGCCCAACTGCTGAACACGTTCCCGCATACCTAAAATCCCAACCCCCGGGGATGCGGACCCCTCGCTTCCATCCAGGGTCTGAGGCAGACCTTTTCCTTCATCCCACACTTCCAGGGTAATCGCGCTGCTGCCTTTGACGACGCGCACCCCGGCCACTTTGCTTCCCGAGTGGCGGTAAATATTGGTGAGGCTCTCCTGAACAATTCGCAGCAGGGTTGTCTCGAGGTCGGGCGAGAGCCGTTCGAATTCGGGCGGCGAAATCTCGAAATCAACCTCCACGGAGGTCCGCTGCGTGAACCCTTCGATATACCATCGCAGCGCCTGGGGCAGCCCGGCCTCATCGAGCACCGGCGGATGCAGCAGGAAGGAGAACGTGCGCAATTCTCGCGACGCTTGCCTGGCCAACTCCAGGCTTTCCTTGACAGCCTGCGTTGCCCGCTCGTCGAGAGACGGCCCGGCCAACTGGTCCAGCAAAGCAAGGTTGAGCGAGAGCGCTGACAAAGTCTGCGCCGTGCTGTCGTGGAGTTCTCGACCGAGCCGACGACGCTCCTCGCCCTGCGCGGAAAGCAAGCGTCCCGAAAGGTCCGCCAAGTCGCGCTCCGCCAGCTTGCGCTTCGTGATGTCTCGAATGGCGCCGGAGACCAACATACCCTCCTCGGTTTCGAGGGGACTCAAGCTGATCTCCACGGGAAACTCCGTACCGTCCTTGCGCAAGGCGTAGAGTTCCAGGCCTGCCCCCATCGGCCGCACCCGGGCGTGCTGGAAGAAGAGAGAACGATGCTCTCCATGGCGGCCCCGAAACCGTTCCGGCACCAGGCGCTCGACCTTTTCGCCCACCAGTTCGTCGCGGCCATAGCCAAACAACTTCTCCACCTGAGCATTGACCAGAACGATCTCCCCTTCGCGATCCACCACGACCATGGCGTCCGGGGCGGCCTCGAGCAGGCCGCGGAACTTCAGTTCCGCCCGTTTGCTCTCCGTCACGTCGCGAACCAGGAGGCAGAAGCTTCGGTAGTTGTGGCCGTCAGCGCTGATGGGGTTGATACGCCCCAAGAACCAGCGCTTTCCTTCCGGCAAATCCAACTCGTATTCCACGGTCTCAGGCCGGCCCGTAGCCAGCACTCGATTGAACGTCCGGAAGAAGTGGCGATCCCATTGTTCGCTATAAAAGTAGCCAACGCGCTGGCCGATCATTTCCAGCCGGGGTCTCGGCAACCGGGCCTCATCGGAGGTCCAGACCCCCACACACATGCCATGCTCGTCGATCTCATAGGCCACATCGTCCATGGAGGTAACGATCGCCCGCAGCCGGGCTTCGCTTTCCCGCAAGGCTTGCTCGGCTTGCTGGCGCTCCGTAATGTCGCGTGTGACTTTGGCGAATCCGCGCAAATCGCCTTCCGGACCATAAAGCGGCGTAATCACAACGTCAGCGCAGAACCGTGAGCCATCCTTCCGCAGGCGCCAGCCCTCGTCTTCGTATCGGCCTTCCGCCACCGCCCTGGCGAGCCCCCGCTCCGGCTTGCCATCCCGGCGGTCTTTATCCTCGTAAAAGATGGAGAAATGCTGGCCAATGATCTCCTCGGGACGGTATCCCTTGATACGCTCAGCCCCCTGATTCCAGGTCAGGATATAGCCGTTGGGGTCCAGCATGAAAATGGCGTAGTCTTTGATGCTTTCGACCACCAGTCGAAACCTATCCTCACTTTCCTTGAGCGCCGCCTCGGCCTTTTTCTGATCCGTGACATCGCGATTGATTTCCAGGATAGCCAGCGGCTCGCCGCGCTCGTCGCACTGCACCACTTGGCGGCTGGTCACAATGATCCGCGCGCCATCGCGGCGGGTATGGACCAGTTCCCCTTGCCACCAGCCTTTCTTCAGCTTGCGCTGGACCTCTTCGAAGGGCTCGGGAAAAACCGTCTGCAGAAGCGAATGACTGACTTTCCCCACGGCCTCTTCCTTGCTCCATCCATACGTCAATTGTGCGCCTTGATTCCAATAGGTAATCACGCTATCGAGATCCCGGAGAATGATCGCATCATGAGCAAGGTCGAGAATCTGAGAGTGTTCCTTCGACGTTCCATTCCCGCTCGGTTCTTCGGCTGGTTGTTGAGGAGCGCTTACCTGCGACCGGAGAAGGCCCCCCACCTGTTTACGTTCGGTAATATCGGTCACGAAGATTGCGAGGCCGCCTTCGTGGGGGTATACACGGTGCTCAGACCACCGGTTAAGGAGAGCATGGTGGAACTCGAACTGGGCAGGAGTCTGTTGCTCAAGCGCGCGACGCAGTTCAACAAACAAGTCGCTCCCGGCCAGCTCTGGGAACATTTCCCAAACGTTCTTGCCCACCAACTCGGAAATCTCTTTGCCGGCCATTCGGGCCAGGCTGGGGTTTGCGTAGGTCAATCGCCATTCGCGATCGAGCAGAGCAAACCCGTCGCTCATTCCTGCCAAGATGGTTTCCAGCAAAGGGTTTTGAAGGTGAGACGAAAAGTCAATCGTTCGCTTTCCCGTATGGGCACTGCACATGGGTTCACCTGCGAAAGGCAGACCTGCTATTCGGCCTTGCTATGCCCAGCTGGTCCGCACCGTACAGAACGGTGCTGACATCAGCGGGAGGCGTCGAAGGGACCCCACGAACGGCACAGACAAAATGTTACTATTATCCCTCGCTCACTGTCAAATCGCGGTGTATAGTCCCTGTGCGGAGAACACAGGTTGGGGGCAGTAGTCCCGCGCCCTGCGGGGCTGGGAGGCTCCGGCCTAAAGGCCAATTCTGCAAGTTGGCAGGTCATTCCCGCGAAAGCGGGAATCCAACCCGCGGATGGCGGTTCGCGAAGATTTGCGCTCCCGCTCTTGCCGGAATGGCCTGCCTTTTCGGAGGGCTTCAGGTCAGCGGGCCCTGCCCTGAGGCACGCTGAACCCATCTACGGACGGGTGTCGGTCTTGTTCTCTACTTTTTGAGCGCCTTTCTTCACTTTCTTTGCGGACTTATTGGCGCCTTTCTTGACGGTTCTCTTGGCTTCCTGGCCGCTCTTCTTTGCGGCCCTTCCGGACGATTTTGCCGCGTCCTTCACATCCTGCTTGGCGCTCGGCGTATTGTCGTTCTGAGCACGGAACCCAAGCAGCAGTGTCGTGCCGCAAAAGGCCGCCAACGACAGGATCGTCAGAATATACTTCTTCATAGAATGTAACCTCCCCCCTAACCTCAATGCTCAGTGGCCGGCGCCGCCAGGGTTTGGCAGCCGCCGGCCTAATGAGCGCAGGCGTTCCGTCCGCCCTGGCGGCAACAGCCGCCAGACACGGATCAGCAAGCCTATCGGGTCACGGGTTCGTGCCGGCGAGAGGACTCCTCGGTTTCGAACACCGTTTGCGTCCACCGGTCAAGCTGCCGCTGCGCTTCCTCTTTCTGGATTCCGTAGCGTTCTTGCAGTCTCCCGACAAGCTTGTCTTTGCTCCCGGCAATTACTTCCAAGTCATCGTCGGTAAGTTTACCCCATTGCTGCTTGACCGAGCCTTTCATCTGCGTCCACTTTCCTTGAATTTGGTCCCAGTTCATGACTGAATAACCTCCTTGTTAAGTTAAACTTACAGAAACAAGCCCTCGGCACCGTAGTCGATCAGGGCCGAGGCTTGACGTCATCGCGGAGCCGTACCTCGGGGCTGCCGCTTACCGGAAGATCCCGAGGCAGCGGCCTGTTGCTCGTGGCGAAATCCGCGTCCGCCTCTCCAGTCGAGGCGATATCCTCAGCGCCTGTATCGGTAAGAACTTGCTTTGCGCGCTTAGTCCATTCCGAATCGTCGCAATGCACCGAAAGCAATGTTCCCCCCTTTTTGACGCGCCCTTCGTAACGCTTGGCTTCATATTCCGGGAATCCCAGACCGACTAACGCTCCGGTAATGCCGCCCACAGCGCCCACTGCGCCCAGTCCAGCCAGCGCTGCCACGATGGGTCCGGCTGCCAGAAACGGCCCCAGGCCGGGGATGGCGATCGATCCGATGCCAACCAGCCAGCCCAGAACTCCTCCAATCACCGCGCCCGTACCGGCTCCTGCCGCCGCGCCTTCCGGCGCTTTTGTGCTTTTTTCGTGACTGAAGTCCTTAGTCCCGAGATTCTCCTGAACGAGCAAGGAAATGTCTGTGTTCCGAAATCCCGCCGCCTTAAGGGAATTAAGGGCGAGTTCCAGATCGGTTCGACTGGGATATATCCCCAGAACTGCCGTGTTTGTGCCTGCCATTCTTCATTCTCCTTCACGCCTGGATTGCGTCCCATTTTGCCGGCAGACGAGAAGCGTGCCGACCCTCAAAGCTTAGTACTGCCACACACCCCGCTCAATCGGGTACATTCTGTGGGTAGGGGAAGAACGCGCTGTAGGGGCGTAAACCACTGCAATGAAAGGGCCTGAACGCTGTGACGGGGACAGAAAGCGCCAGCCGACGGCAACTTGAGCCAAGCATCCGCACCGGACGCTAAATCTGGACGACCTGGTTTCGGATTGCGTAACGCACTAATTCCGTAACGTGGTGCATACCGAGTTTGCGCATGATATTACTGCGATGGGTTTCCGCTGTTTTAATTGTGATGTCAAGCGCCGTGGCGACTTCCTTCGTGCTCTTTCCTTCCGCGAGGAGTTGCAGAATCTCGCGCTCACGCGGACTCAACGGCTGTTTCGGCACCGCGCCGTCCTTCGCCAGAGGCGCGGAAGATCCGTGGAGCATCCGGGAAGTCTGTGAACTGAGGAACAAGTGGTGGCGCCGCACGGTTTCGATGGCGGTCGGTAACTTGTCTCCTGCATCGGACTTCAGCATGTACCCGCGGGCTCCTGCGTCCAACACCTGCCTCATCACCTGCTCTGAATCCTGCACAGTAAGGACCAGAACCTCAACCTGCGGGCACATCTTGTGAACGCGGCGGGTTACTTCCAAGCCATTCAATTCAGGCATGTTGAGGTCCAGGATGAGCACGTCAGGGTTCAACTGGGTGACTTTCTCCAGCGTTTCCTTGCCGTCCGTCGCCTCGCCGCAGATCTGCCAATCCGAGTGCACCCCTAGCAACGACCTGATTCCCCTCCGCACCAGCGAATGGTCGTCTGCGAGAAGTATTCGCAGTTCGTTCATGGGAATCTCCTTGGCGGCGAGTAGACGTGCGAGAACGAGCCCTTGCGCGGTGTTCGTCCCGGTTCTTCACGGCTCGATCACTCGATTGCGAACCGCGTATCGCACGAGATCTGAAAGGGAATCCAGGCCGAGTTTGCGCATAAGGGCAGCCCTGTAGGTTTCGGCGGTTTTGACTGTTATTCCCAGCAAGCTGCCAACTTCCTTATTACTCTTGCCCTCGGCCAGCAGTTGCAAGACCTCTCGCTCTCGTGCAGTGAGAGGATACGGAAACTCTCCTGTGGGGGAGGTGTCAGACACCAGCTTGAGATAGCCCTCCAAGACCATTCTTGCCACTCGGGAATTGAAGAAGGGGCGCCGTTGATATACGGAGTGGACGGCGACCACCAGGTCCCGGTCCGCGTCCGACTTTGACATGTACCCCAGCGCGCCGGCGCTTAGCAAGGCACGGGCCAACTGTTCTGAATCATAGGCGGTGAGCACCAACACTTCGGTCTCGCCGAGTGCCTGCCGGATACGGCGGGTGACTTCCAGGCCATTCATACCAGGCATGCTGAAGTCGAGAATCACAACGTCAGGGGCTAGCCTGCATGCCTCTTTTACTGCTTCTCGTCCGTCTCTGGCTTCTCCGCAAACCTCGAAGTCACTTTCTGCCTCGAGGAGCGCGCGCAGCCCGGTTCGGATAACGTCATGATCATCCGCAATTAAGATGCGGATGCTCGAATTTGCAAGCGGCCGATCTTCTTCAGCAAACATGGCAGATTTCCCTCCGCATTTAAGATCCGTTTCGCTTCCGCTTCCGCATGATCGCCTCGCTGGCTGGCGAACGGACAACCTGTTCAAGGTTCAGGTACCACGAATGCAATTAGGGAACCATCCGGGCTACGGCTGCAACCTGTTGAAGACATTGATGATCGCTGGCCTGGAATAGATCTTGGTCCCTCCATCCCCAGTAGAATTTTCTGAGTACCCTGACGAAGATATTACACTCCGGAAGTTCACTAAACGATCTGGGCAAGGTATCCGACCCGCTGAACCAATGACCTAAGGCCTCACAGCATATGCGCTGGAGTGCAAACGTAAGTCGTTTTTCTTTAGCCCATTGCCAGGTTACAGTGCCGTGCGGTAAGGAGCCTGCTTTAGTGTCACTTCGGGCGGGAGGAACCAAATCAGTGCGTTGCCACGTTCTCTCTTTGAGTTAAGCCGCGTATGGAGAGGATGCTGCCTGCGATTGAGACGAGGACTAGTCCCCCAACGGGATATCGCATTGCCGGCAAGCGAACGAGACGCAGAACCAATCTCGAGCCTATTCCGGTCAGAACTTTTTGTGCATTTTCACCTCAAGCGAATAACCTTGGTTCTGGCTGGCTACGGCGCTCAGCGCATATTTCTTTGTGATCTGATACTCAACTTGAACAATGCCCCCCTGAGTCGTCGTAAGATCCGTGGTAAAAGTGAAGAATAGGTTCTTGGTCACACGCTGCTGTATTCCAAGGCTGGCGCCCGGATTGCTCTGGTTTCCCCCGATCCCCGGGTCGATGGTCAGTTGGGAAATTCCGGCGAGCTTTCCTAGACGGCTACTGACCTGACCCGCCACTTGGCCCGCCACGACGGATTGCGGGGTGCTGGGATTGGCCGCAGACGCCTCAGTGGTCTGGCCGGTAAACAGCAGGCTAATGATATCAACCGAAGCCAGTGGGGGATCGGAGGTGTAAGTGGTGCGCAATCGGTCGAGCGGCCCCACCAGGTTTACCGTGATGTTGAACTGTTGGACGGTTGTCGCGACCGCGACGTTTAGCACCGGCTCAGTAGTGACGGGATTCGCAAACTGAATGGTTCCGTGTTGAATTTGAAAGCGGTTATTGTTGAAGAAGAGTTCCCCGCCCGAGATCTCGGTGCGGCCCAGAATCACGGGCTCCGCCAAGGTTCCGACCACGCGAAGATTGGCTGAACCCTCGACGCTTACCTTACTGCTGGCGAGGGACATCTCCTGAGTCGATTTCACCGCCACGTTCATTTTGACGTTCTGCAGGAATCCCGCACTGGGCGGCGCCGAGTTCCCGGAGAACTGGTCGGCAAAGGTGGTGAGATCGAAATCCGGGGTGAAGGAGAGACGATCGACAAGCACTTCACCTTTAAGCGTTGCCGCTTCAGTCGTTCCGGCCATATTCAAGTCGCTCTTAAGCACCGCCCTGACTCCTTCCGGGTAACGGAGCCGAACATTCTCGGCCGAAAGGGAAACGTCGAATTGGACGCCCGGCTGATACGCCGCGTAGCCTCTGGCTGTAACCTTTCCTCCGCCGGTCACGGCGGAGAAGCTTTTGATCTCAACCCTGCCGCCCTGAACATCCAATTCGGCATTGACCTGGTCTGCCCCCAGCGGGGCGCCGGCGGCTTGAAAAACGGCATCGATAATGCGCACCTGGCCTTGCAAATCAGGGTGCGGAAGCGCCCCCTGAGCGTGCAGGTCGAGTTTGAGCTGGCCCGTGCTGCCCAACTGGGAATTCAGCATTTGAATAATATGAAGATCGATATTGCCCGTGGCCGAGGCGCGCAGACTTCCTTCCCCGCCCACGGGAACGACGGCCTCGAGGTTGAGGTCGGTTCCTGTCCCTTTCAGCTCCGTCCGCTCAAGAGTCAGGGTGCGTCCCCGGTAATCGATTCGGATGGGCGCGGCGCTGGCGATCTGGACAGATTGGTAACTGACACTGAATGACGGAATCTCAAGCTGGCCCTCGAGCTGCTCCGGCCGCTTCAAGGGACCTTTGAAAGATCCGTGAAGTTCGGTTTGTCCCTGAATCCCGCCCGTCGAAAGGTAGGCGGCTAGCAGCGGGCCGAGCTGTACCGGGCGCGTGTCGATATTCACGGTAGCGTCATAGTCGGAGGCCAGCTTTACGTTGCCCTGGGCATGAACATAAGCGCCCGCCGCGCTCGAATCGACCGAGAAACTCGCCAGCTGCCCCGCTACTTTAGCCTGAACCTTCAGGCCGTCAAATTTCTGCTGCCGAAATTCCAGGCTCGACGCTTCCACAGTGGCTTCAAATCCAGGTTGCTTGAGGGTGCCCCGGCCCTGGCCGGATACCTTCACCAAGCCGGTTATTCCCAGATCTCGTGCTTGAACGGGCTGGAGTTTATCCAACCGGATACCGGGGAAATCAACTTGCGCATCGTAAGATTGGTCTTTCGTCGAGTATGTAAGCTTGACATTTCCAGAGCCCGCAGGCGTGCTGAGGTTCAAAGTCGAGCGGATGGTGTTATTGGCGGCATCAAACTGTACCCCGAAATTCTGGATCGGCTGATCCCAGGCGCGCGCTTGTGCCAGCCGCACGGTTCCGTGTCCTTGCGGGCTAGCTTGTGATCCCTGTAGGGAAACGTCCGCGGAGAGATTTCCGCTCACCGGGTATTGCAGGTTGGCGAGCTGCTCGACATCCTCCACGTGCACATTATTGGCTGTCATCTGGAGATGTAGGGGGCTCTCGGGCGTGTACGACCAGTTGTTCAAGCCCACTGCGGCGTCAAGCTGGATTCGCCCTTGCGTGCCGATTTGGACCTGGGCCTGGTGCAGAGCTACTCCGGACGGCTTGGCCTCGATATTGGCTCGCAACACCGGAATAGTCGTGTTCTGATATCGAAGGTTCACACCGGATAGGCTTCCCGTCGCCTGCAACTGCTCCAGCGGACCGTGCGCGGAAATGTTGGCCGTGAGGATCCCACTGGCCGGGTAGTGCAGGTTGGCCAGGCGCTCTAATTCATCTATCGGCACGTTATTCGCCGTCATCCGGGCATTGATCGGGCTTTGTGGTGTGTACGACCAATTGCTTAAACCCACCGCTGCGTCAAGCTGCACGCGCCCCTGAGCGCCGATCTGAAGTTGGGCTTGATGCAACGCCGCCCCGGATGGGCTTAGTTCGATATTGGTTCGAAGCGCCGGCAGGGTTGTTCCTTGATAGCGCAGATTCGCCCCCGACAGGCTTCCCGTCAGGCGCATCTGCGCGAGCGAACCCTGCGCTTGCCCCGCGAACGATGCTGAGCCCCCGAGACCCAACAGGTGCGGCGGCGCAGTTGAGGGCGCGGACTTGCGTGGCGTGGAATTCCGGAAAGCGAGGAGCAGGCGGTCAATTTCACTCAAATCGTTGGCGCTCGCCTGAATGGCCAGGCTTGAGTTCTTGCCCACGCTCCCATTTAGATTCACGGTGGTGTGCGGCGTGTGGAGAGAACTCTGGCGCAAGGCGATGACGCCGCTGGGCCCGTTGTAGGTCAAGTGCACCGCACCGTTAAGAGGCAGGTCGCTTGCGGCGGCGCCCGGCGCTGCCGCTACGGGAGTGGCGGCGGCAATGACTGAGATCCGCTTTGGCCTCGAGATCCTGCATGCTCCCGCGCCAATCCGCCTGGGCGGCGCCATCCAGCCGGCCCGTAATGCGCACCGGAGGTTTGCTCGCGAGGGCATTCGTGGCATCCGCAAAGGAAAGACCGCTCACTTTTGCCTCGACGTGTGTCACGGGCGTGCCTGCTAGGTTCTTCACGGAAAGTTGGGCGGTGACGTGGCCGCCCAGAACATCCGCCTGCATTTGCCGAACTTCGAGATTGCCCTGGTTAAGACGATACTCTGCCTGGAGGGTATGCACGGCGGCGCGAACCTGCGGGTTTTCGATCGCCAGCGACGGGCTGCTGAGCTGACCTTCGACTGCAAGGTTGTTCACCAGGGGCCGGCCGGGCTGGTCTTGATAATGGACCTTGCCGCGCAGCGAAACTTCGCCTGAGGGCAGAGCACCGTTTTTCAGGACATTCCTGAGTTCGCCGGTGGCAAGAAGCGCATCATACGAGCCGTCAACGGTCGGGTTTGAATAATTCTCTAAATGCGCCTGGGCGGTTATTCGAGACGTACCGCTCGCAATTTGCAGGGACTTCAATGTCAGGCCTGAAGGCGTAGCTCCGACCGTTGCGTCGAGGTCGTGCTCGAGGGGATTGTAAGCGCCATAACGAATACGACCCTGCCGGTAGCTCAGGCTGCCGTCATACTCAGACCTGGAGGCGTCGAACGTCGATTGCACACGAAGGTCCCGAAGTTCGGCTTGCATCGGCGTCTCGAGGTCGTTGTAGTAGACCTCTCCGCCGTTGAGCGCCACGTGGCGGATCGCCAGGTCGAAAACGCTGAGGGGCTTGCTTCCAGCAGGCGCGTGAGGTATCGCCGGAAGATTATTATGCCCCTGACCGTTCACGGAAAAATGAACCACAGGATGGTCCACGATGATCTCTTCCAGCCTCAATTCTCGCCGCCGGAGCGATGCCAGACTCAACTCCACTGCGAGGTGGTCAGCCCACAACAGGGGTTCACGCGGATTCGACCCAGTACCCTGGATGGCGATGCGGTACAAGTCCGCCCGGGATTCCGCCAAGTTCAGCGTGAAGTCGCCGACCTCGACCCGTCCGCCCAAAGCCTTCTGCGCGTGATCCACAACTACGGCAAGAAGGTAGCGGTGAAAGGCTCGGCTGCGCACCACGAGCACGCCGGCGATGCACAGTACCAGCACCACCAGAAGCGCCGCCAAGCCGATGTGTAAAATACGTTTGGATTTCATGATCCCTTTCCCTTGGACAAACGGCAGATCAATAGCGTGTCGAAGATCAAATCTGCCATTCCGACTCTTTTCCTGGCGCTTAGCTGGTTTAATGAGCACATTTTAAAGCGGCCCTCGGAAGGGCCTTCGGCGGCATGGGCTGAAGCCTTTGCCGAGCAGCCTTCCTAGCCTTCCCGACGGATAGTGTCTTGCGGTCGCTTACTATTTCACTAGAACGACTGCCCGAGCGTGATGAAATACTGAGTAGCACTTAGCCCTGGCACAGGATTCAAATTACGCCCAATATCGAAACGCACCGGGCCGACGGGCGTCTGGATGCGCAGGCCAAAGCCGACCGAGTTACTGTAGTCGTGAGTGAAGTCTCTGAAGCCGATGTTGTTATAGACGTTACCACCGTCGTAGAAGATGACTCCGCCGAGGTCCTTCAGCAGGGAAATGCCAAGACCATTCGCGCCGGGAATGGGGAAGCGGCCCTCAGTATTCCAAATCGCGAGTTCCCGGCCCCCGGTCGGGACCGTAATATCTGTCGTGCAGGCCGCCGGGTTGTTGGCGGCAGTGCAAAGCTGTGCGATTTGCTGCGGTCCGGCGCCGTTCAGGGGGAAGCCTCGCAGGCTGTCGGCGCCCCCGGAGAAAAACCTCTCGCTAAGAGGCACATGACTGCCGTCAAATGACTTCACCATCCCCAAGCGAAAATTATTGGCCCAGACCATCCAGGGTTTGAGTTGGCGATAAAAGGAAGTCTGGCCGAAGAAACGGACGAGGTTATCCGAGGACCCGATCGCGGTTGGGGTTATTCCGAAGTCCAGCGTCTGAAAAACTCCTTTGTGGGCATCGAGAGGCTTGTCGCGGGTGTCGTGAACAAAAGCGGCAGCAAGCCTGGAGATCTTGATATTGGTGTCGTCAGGCGCCACGAAATTTTGAATCAACAGGTTGGTGAGCGTGGTGCGTTCATACGAGTAACGGAATCGCAGCCGCATTGTCTTGGCGGCATTCAACGTCTTCTCGAGATTAAAGGAGGCCGTTCCCAGGCGGGCGGTGAACAGCGGGTTCATCGTGCTGCGCTCGGCCGAAAAACTCGCCACGGCGCTCCAGTTCACACCCGGAAACTGGGGGTCGGTGTAACTGAAGGAGAGTTTCTGGTCGAGCCTCGACACGAGTGTGGAAATAGATGCCGTCTCCGCGCGCCCGAGCAGGTTGAGACGGCTGTATTCGACCGACCCCATAGGACTGAGGATGTACGGCTCGTGGGTCGTAAAAGACTTCGGCAACCCGATGGTGGGCAGGCCGGGTAAAGCGATGATCCCGGAACTTAGCCCGCCCTGCCGCGAGGTAGACTCAAATCCCAATCCGTAACTAAACGAGTTGCGTTTCGCCTCGTGGACTTTGACCAGCACTTCCTCCTGCGTCTGTTCCGTGATCGGCTTGCGGGGTGTGACTTCTGCCCAGTCAAAGACTCCGAAGTTGTACAGTTTGCCCTCGGACTCTAACAGTTGACCTTCGCTGACTGGTCCACCGGGTTTGACGGTGGTATTCCGCTCGAGAAACGAACGCCGGGTATGCGGCCCACCCAGGTAGGCGACCTGGCTGATGTGTGCTTCCGGCCCCTCCTCAACGACGTAGGTCACCGCCACGCGATGGGAATCGTCCGCAACGGGTTTGACGGTCGACTTGAAGTTGACGTTCATGTAGCCCAGGTTCAAATAAGTGGCGACGATGGCGTTTCGGTCAAGGTCCAGAAGTGAGGGTGAAAACGGCTGCCCGGATCTGAGGTGCAAACCATGGGGCGCGAGCTTCGCCAGCGGTTGCGTTTTGTTCCCTTCCATCTCGAAGGAACTCACCAGGGTCCGCGGGCCTTCGGTAACGTGAAAAGTCACATAAACATCAGGCTCGCGGTCGACCACGTCGGGTTCGACCTTGACGTCCGCGAATCCCGCATTCTGATAAAACGCCTTCAGATTCTGGGTGCTCTTGGTCAGCAAATCCTGGCTGAACTTGCCGCGCGAAAGGAATCGCGCCTTCTCGATTACGACCTGGCCCATGAGGTCTTTGTCCTTAAAGTGTCCGTCGTGCGCGATCCGTACGCTCTTGACGCGGTGCTTATTCCCTTTCTCAATCCGGTAGACAACGGATTGGGAGCCTGCCTCCTCATGAACCTCCTGGCCCACTTTCACGTCAAAGTAGCCCTTGCTCTGAAAATAGGAGAAGAGGTTGCGGTGTCCTTCGTCCACCAGATCCCGGTCAAACGCGCTCTCCTGGTACATCGGGATAAGCTTGCGCAGCGTTCTCCCGAAGATGTGGGCGCCCACTACCCGAATGGAGACCAGCGGCCCGAGTGTCACCTGAAAAGCCACGTCGGCTCGATTTGTTTCGGGCTCGTAATGCGGCTTCTGCATTCGGATTTGACTCGCCAGGTAGTTTTCCTTGCCGAGATATTTGCGCAGGTTTTGCGCCGCGGCCTGAATGCGCTCCGGATCGTACGACTTGCCGCTCTTGAGTGACGCTCCTTTGAGGCGAGCAAAGAATGAACCTAGTACGCGTTCCAGGCGCGATGTTTCCTGGGGAGGAGGCCCGGTCACCGTGATCTTGCCCAGCTTGGCGTGCTTATTCAAGTTGACATGGAAAATCACATTCGCCACTTTATGCGTCTGATCAAAATTGGTTTCCGTTTGAACCCGTGCCATGAAGTAGCCGTGCGTGGCAAAGTACCCCTCGAGCGCCGGCACCGCTCCCGTCACTCGGTTTTCTTCGTACGGTTCCTCGGTGGGATAATCGACAACCTGGAGCAGTTGACTATAGTTAAACGTGCGGGAGGCCCCTGGAAAGCTGATCATACCGACGTAGAACGCGGGTTCCATCACAAAGACGACCCGCAAGCCGGCAGCCTCAGGCTTGACCAGCACGGTCACCGTGGTGAACTGCCTGGATTTTTCCAACGCGGCTATGCTGTCCTTTACCTTTTCGTGCGAATAGGGCTCTCCGGCTTTTTGCACCACAAGCGGGCGCTGGGCTTCGACATCTGTCGCGGGCTTTGATACCAAATCCACAACGGCAACTTTCTGGCCTTCGTAGACTGCTTGCTGTTGCAGTGTCAGTTCCTGCGCCTCGTTCGAGACCGCAGGATGGACTAAGCTGCAGAACACGACGGCTAAGAGGACGCCAGCCGTCCACGATGAGCGGCTGTCACAATTTGGCGCCCTGGAAGGGCGGGGCTTTAGCCCCGCCGCCCCCGCCAGCCCAACGGGTTGGGCCTTTAGGCCCTGAAGCCAACTCGCCTCAGGGGCCAAAGCCCCGAGCGATAAGCCGTCATCCGCGGCGGGGCTAAAGCCCCGCCCTTCCCGGCACTCCGCAAAATGACTGGGACTTTCGTCAGCAAGTACTGGAACAGTCTTCGAACGAATCATGGCTCTGCGGCTGAGAATCAGGAGTGTTCGAAGATTAAATCCCAGCGTCATCAACTACCCCCTCAGCGGTCGTCTGCTCTTCTTCAGGGATTGAAATCCGGCGCGTGTCTGGCAGGCCTCCTTCAGACCGAATCTTATCGAGCTGATTGTTGACTTCTGCTCCCACCAGAATGATCAGGCTAACGATGTAAATCCAAAACATGAGGATCATGAGCCCACCCAGCGCTCCGTAGGTTTTGCTGTAGCTTCCGATGTAGTGGACATAAGCGTTAAAGCCCTTCGAGGCCAGCAACCACGCCATGATCACGAAGACACTCCCCGGTGTCACCCAACGCCAAGGCCGCTTCAGGTTGGGAAGCGCATAGTCAGTGATGGCGGCAGCCAGTCCAATCAGGAGAACGGTGAGCGCCCAGCGGCCCACGTCCCACAAGGGGCTCAGGGGGAAGACCCGGCCGGTGCGAACCACCAGCCAGACACCTACCCAGTGGCCGACGCTAAAGACTCCAAACGCTGCAATCACCAGAAGAGAGAGGATCACGAGGAGCAGGAGTGCGAGAGCGCGGCGTCTCCAGTAGCTGCGCGTCTCACGCACTTCGTAGGCGGCGTTTAACGAGTCTATCAGGCTCATGATTCCGGTGGACGCTCCCCAAGCCGTGCCAAAGACTCCGAAAGAAAGAAATGGTATACGGCCCCGTGTAAGTCCCAGCACGGCGAGCAGTACCCATTTTTGAGCGTCAGGGGGAAGATAAAGCACCACCCAATTGACAATGTCATTCCAAAACCCGGTAAAAGGCAGAAACCCGACCAGCGCCGCGAGAAACAGGAAGAACGGAAAAAGCGCGGCTACAAAGTAGTATGACATCTCTGCTGCCCAGCCCAGGCAGTTGTCCGCCCCAATTTGCTTCCAAACTCGACGGGCGAGTTCGCCAAATGGAACACCCATCCTGGTGCCCAAGGAAGTTTTCTGGTTAACAACCTGATGCATCGATCGACCACCCGACTCCGGCCCCGGCAAGTGATTAGATGCGTCTGAACTGAAAAATGACGGCATTGACCGGACCTGGAGTACCCAGAGCGCATTCTCGTTGTCGCTGCCTGTTAGCCGTTTACAAAAGAACTGAAGCCCCCGCCGCCCTGAGGTTCATCCAAGCGGCAGGGGAGTGGGATCGTGGGATTGAACGCGATCGGAGGTCTGTCATGAGCGGGCATGCTGTCGTATTCATAGTGGTGTTCTTGGGAGTGTTTGGACTGATTCTCGGCATCTTCCTTGCGCGCCGCTCGAACCAGAAACGTGCGGAGCGTTTGCGTACCCGCTTCGGCGCCGAATACGACCGGATGGTAGCAGAGCATGGGGATCGGTACGGGGAAAAGCTGCTGGAAGAGCGGGAGCGGCGCTCGCTCGCGGTAACCGTCCGGCCGATTTCGGCTGAAAGCCGGGACCGATTCGTGCGGGCCTGGCGCGCAGTCCAAAGCCAGTTTGTGGACACCCCCGGCAAAGCGGTGATCGAAGCCGACCGGTTGCTGGAAGAGCTCATGAGCCTGCGAGGCTTTACGGTGGGCGATTACGAGCAGCAAACCAGCGATCTGTCGGTGCATCACCCGAGTGTGGTTCAGAACTATCGCGCCGCGCACGTCCTGGCGGAGCAGCAACGGCATGGTAGTGTAAATACCGACGATTTGAGATCGGCCATTCTTCAATACCGGGTGCTCTACGAAGAATTGCTGGGGCGTCCAGTCACATATTCAAACGAGGTGAAACTATGAAACTCAATCCAGAAAGCGGAAACGCAGCGGATTTTTCCAGAACTCGGCCGAGGCCCCCGGCAGGATCGGTTCTCGGCGGGTTGGGCACGCCCGACCCTGACTTGACAGCCCAGCCGCTCAATGCCGAGCCCGTAGACACGCCGTACGAAGAAGAGCCCATCACCACCGAAGAGAAGGGCACAATACTGGACGCCGAGGAGGCCGTTCCCGCTTCTACTGTACAGCGGGCCAACGACGTGGACAGCCCGCTTTTTGATCAGCAGGCGGCTCAGGATCTCCAATCTCGTTGGAACGATATCCAAGTGGCATTCGTGGACGAACCGCGCGCCGCAGTGGAGCGTGCCAACGGCTTGGTGATGGAAGTGACCAAGCGTTTAACCGATTCGTTTGGGAGCGGGCGGCAAAGGCTCGAGAATGAGTGGAACCGCGGTGGAGAGGTGTCGACCGAGACCCTCCGTTTAACCCTTCAACACTATCGTTCCTTCTTCAATCGGCTGTTGGCGATCTAGACTGCAGGAAAGGGGAAGCGAGGAGTTCCACAGCGCAAACCAAAAGCAGATTCTTCGCTTCGCTCAGAATGACATGTCGTCTTGTCAGAACTGCAGGTCATCCTGAGCGAAGCGAAGGATCTGCTTTTCTTCGCGTCGCGCGAACAAACTCACCCTTACTGGTACAGAGATGGAGCGGGAGTGGCGTGTGGCCAGAAGGTGGCCGCTCGAATGCGGCCGCCCTCTGGCCCCCATGGACGGAAGACCGGCTTTCCGCCAGATCACCCAAGGCAGCTTGAATCAAAGGGTAGCCGGGCTGGCTCCCTCGGCGCGCGGATTGGTGCCGCTGACTGCTATGCCAGTGAGTTTCTTGTCGGCTTCCTTTTCCTCGTGCAAGGTTTCTTCGAGTATTCTCGCGCCTTGCGTATCGTTCAACTGCTCCGCCCAATTCCGTACGGTGCCGTAGGCGGCGATCTCGTAGTGCTCCACTCGTTGAGCGGCGGCGATTATTCCCGCGTCGCGCACGGCCGGATCGTCAATGTCGTCGATGGTATCCTCGCCTTCATTCAAGATCCCTTTCATGCCGTCGCAGGTTTTCGACTTGGCGGATTGGCCCAGGCCCTGAAAGACCCTTTCCAGCCTGTTAACGTGTCCCTTGGTCTGTTCGAGGTGGTGCATGAGAGCACTCCGCAGCTCCGGGTCACTGGCCGCCTCGGCCACCTTCGGCAAGGCTTTTACAATTCGCTTTTCAGCATCATAAAGATCCTCCAATTCTTCCAGGTATAACTCTTTCAGGTTGGCGATTTTGGCCATAGAAGATTCTCCTTCCCCATTAGGGTATCCGAATTGCGTTCTGAGGTTTGGATGGCTCGCAGTTTTGGAAGGGGTGCAGATTTAAATTGCCGGCGCCTCCGGGGCGAAATTTAGCCGGAGGGCTTCTTCGATTTGTGGTGAAAGTCCGGGCCGAACGAGGGGTCGGCGCGTGTGCCTGAGATCTTTATGGGAAGCACCGTGACATGGTTCTTGCTGAAAAGCGGGTCCAGCGGCTTGAGTAGGACCGATTTGATTCCCGTGGTCGTCTGCGAGAGCTTCGCCTGAAGCGACAACGTCCCGTGAAAATCCAGCGCTCCCGTGCGCAGAGCGTAGGTTCCGTTGAAGTGGAAAGCCGCTCCCGGCACGTTGAAAGCCAGATTTGAGAGCCTGAGCGAACCATTCCCGAGACTGAATTGACCGCTGAAATTGAAAATGTCACTGCCCTGTCCCGCTTGCCCGGGCTTGCCCTGGCCCGCGCGGCTCAAGGCTTTTATCTTTTCGGCGAGATTCATTTTGGTGAAGTGTGCCTCACGCACAGTAAAGCGCCCCTCCAGCTTCAGACGGTCGGCGATATCTTCTTTTCCGGGCGGGATATCCAGCTTGGATTGAAAGGTGATGTCGCCGGTCATCGGCGGGCCGCCTTTTACCGCGAGGCGCAACAAGTCCTGCAATTGGCCATTGGCGCAAGTTGCGTTGAGCCGCAGTTGCCTTCCGGTGGAATCATCCGACTTGTACACTCCGCCCTCGGCCGTAACGCGGGACCGCAGGAATTCTGCTCTCACCGGCTGGAGCAGTGTATTCCCATTCCTCCCGTCAATAACTGCTTTGTATTGGGTGTGAAGGTGCACCGGGTTTTTGCTGATGTCGAGCGCAAAATCGGGTGAGTCCGTTTCGCCTTGCGCCTCGATATGGTCCAGCGCGCCACCGAATTTTCCCTTCGACGAAAGGCTCCCTTCCAGACCCTTAATGCTCGCCATGTCCACATGGTCAAAAGAGAAGTCGCCCGACACCTGCGTTGCGCTCGGATCATCGCGATTCCATGGACCGAAGTGACCCGTTGCATTGATCTGCCCGATGGGCTTGGGATTCGTGAGCGTGACCTTATAGGAAGCCGCCTGCCCAAGGCCCACAGAATGCATATCGAGCCGCTGAATCATGAATACACGGACAGGCTTGCCTGGGTTTTTCGGCAACAAGTCAAGCTCGGCATCCTGGGTGCTAATCGTGTCGACGACGAAACGCACCGGCAACTTCGTCCGCTTGCCACCGTCTTTCTGCTCTTTCCGGTCCTCGTGAGGCGGGACCTGAATGTGTAGGCCTTCAACCGATATTCTCTGAATGTGCTTGGTTGGCCTTAGTAGCTCCCACAAGCTGGCTTGCATTGAGAATTTCCTGACCGCGACGAGCGGCGGCATTTCCGCCTGCCCCTGCCGTCGCACGGCCACGCCTTCACCGTCAATCCGTATGCTTGGCCAGATTGAGACCTGCAAACGGGTCACCTGCATTTTGCCCCCGAAGCGATCTTCGACCGCGCGCACGAGCTGGCTTCGTACGTAGTTCTTGGGCCCGAAGCTGAAGGCAACGGCAAGCAAAGCGGCACAGAAAAGTGCCACCAGAACGACTAGTAACCATTTTTGGCTTCTCTGCTCAACCATAGTTTTGGATCCGGCGGTTGGGTTAGCGGCCGTGGAGTTTGCGACGCACGTCGGGCCAGAACTCCTTAAACTCCTGCCAGACGATGTCGGAAGCGAGCGCTGTGGAGCCGCGATAGAGAGCGCTGTGGAAATTTGAATAGGGCGCAGGATACCAGGTGTTCGATAGGAAGCCTGCTGCGTATGAGCCGACAATGCGCGAATAGGCAGGCATCAGGCTGCCCGAGACCGTGTGCGACACGAACGCCCCGCGGGCGGCAAATAAGCCGCGCTTCCAGACTCCCTGCTCACCGGTGGGCCTGCGCCGCGGGTCCTCGTTGGCGGCAAAGGCAATTCCCAATCCTATGGTATTCGAAATCAGTTGGCGGGAATAACCCGACAGCAACCGCCGCCCATAGCCGGGGAAACCCTGTCCCCACTGCGGGGGATTCCCCGTTGTCCACTGTGTCACGGCTGCCCCTGCGATGGGGCCAGCCAAGGCCAGAGGCGAAAAAGTAGTCTCCCGGTAGAATCGAATGCGATCCTTAACCGTGAACCGGGCGGGTCGCTTCGATTTGTCGGTGACCGGCGCAGTGGTAGGGTCGGGCTTCGCTTCCTGCGGCCAAAGAACGTCGGGGGTCAGCCCACAAAGGAGCAGTGCAAGAAACAGGGCAACCGGAAGCTGCCACGGGAAAACCGTTCGTCTGCGGGCGCCGGCCATTAACCCTTCTTCGTATCGCCAGTTCTGTGCGAGAACTGGATCTCTTGGAGCTCACGGGTCTGCTCGTCGGTCTTTCAATGCCTGACTCAGCCCCGCAGCGGTTGCAAGCTGACTGCGGGGCTGAGCAAGGTCTGTGCGGTCGTAGAGCGGTCCCAGAGTCAGATCCGCAAGGAACCGCCAAGCAGTATGAAAATCAATAGAATGATCAGGAGCAAGCCGAGCCCCCCGCTAGGGTAATAGCCCCAGCTGCGGCTGTACGGCCAAGACGGTAGCGCTCCGACCACCAGGAGCAACAGAACCACCAGCAATAACATTCCTAGCATCTGTATTCTCCTCTCCCTAGCCAGACTTGCTTAGCTAGCCTCTCAACGAAGATTTGCGGGCAACTTGCCTTGAGCTCGGCTCGCTTCGAAATGCGCCCGGCCCCTCTCGTAACCGCGTCGGAACGGCTCTTCCACCTCTGATCCGGGATATTGCCTTTTGAGTTCCTCGATATCTTGAGCCATCTCGTTCAGGACTTGATCGTATTCCTTGCCCCGCGTTCGAGCGTGAAGCGCGGCCTGGAACCCTCGCCGATAGAAGATTTCATCGCGGTGGAAAGCTCCCCCGGATCCGTCGTAATGCTCCTTCTCAGCATCGCGCAAACCGATCCACCACCGCTCCCGGGCTGCGTCAATCGTTTCGACCTTGTGCTTCTTCATCACGCCACGGATGGCCTCGGCGCCGAGATCGTCAGCAGCCAGGGCAATCACAACGCTACGACCCTGGCGGAGAGCGTCTTCGTAGACGTAGATCTCGTCTTCGGGAAGCCCTTCGGAAAGGAATGCTTCGAGCCGTGCGCCGGCAGCAACGCCAACTTCGGCGCCCAATACTCCCAAGATCGCCGCGCCTAGGAAACCACCGGCTAGAATCGGACCGACACCTGCTAACACAACGGTCAATGCCATCCCGAGTTCCATGCCGCCGGCAGCCCCAGCGACCGCTCCGACCGTCCCAGCCAGAGCTTTCGCTATACCAGGCTGCTCGGCCGCAGTTACCGGCACTTTGGCGCCGTTGTCGAGGCTCCCGGGTAGAAGCACAGAGAGCTTATCCTCCGGCAGGCCCATGGCGCGCAACTTGCGCACAACCTCCCGCGCCTCCGCACTCGAAGTAAAGACTCCCGCAACTGTCTTCACGAAGGCCCTCCTTCGGACTCGAACACCCCAGATCACAACCTGTCGACATCCTGACGTTGGATGCCTCGGCGGCATGACAGGGTGGCAAGTTTTCTGCAACGCCGGCCGCTGCAACCGGCTTGACGAAGCCGGGGTTTTCCCGGCGAAGTTTTCGAGGCAGGAGACAACTGCGGAGATCCTACCCTCCGTTCAGAATGACAGCCGGCTTCTTTACACCTTGTCCGCCATGGGCGCACGATCGTATTGCGGGTTCGGCTTAAAACAAAAAGGCAGCCTCACCGCCCCTTGAACGTGGAAAGGTGTGTTTCCGGTAAGGGCGGTGGGCTGCCTTCTCAGACGAGGACTAAGGCATTACCTGGATCCGCTCGATTGTCCTTGACCACCGGGGTTGCTACCCTGCCTGGAGCCCCGTTGATGCGCATTTTCCTCGTGCTCACGCCGCTCGCGTTCTGAATTGAACGTCTGACCGCATTCGTTGCACTTGAACTTATCAGATTTCTGTTCGCCTTGTTGCATTGTTGTAACCTCCTGCCCTCAGATGCGCAGAACGAAGAATGAGGGCTCAAAAACTTGAAAAAAGCCGGTAAATGCACGGGATCCGGCTGCCGCGCGCGTATCGAGCTCATCGCGAACTCGTTGTCCGAAGTTCAACTCTCCCCGTCCCGGCGGCCAAAGCCCTCAACAGCGGCGCAGCGCCAGCGGGGGCCGGCACGCCACCGGTGAGAATCGTAGTCCTGTCTGCGTCCCCGTAGAAAGCTTTGTTGCCGCTTTCATCGGGTTGCAGAACCGCTCCCTTCAGGTCGATTCCCGCGAAAACCCCGCGGCTGCGGGAATAAGCGAGCACTTCGGCGCGCATGGCTACATCGGTGTCCGCAGCGGCATCTCTGCCGACCGGTCCGGCCGCGGCCTCGGCGTCGGCGCCGAGCTGAAACTTGTCGCTAAGCTGTTTTTCAAGCCCATGGCGACTGCGGAACACCAGTATGATATCCGTGGAAGTTGCCCCCCACTGGAATCCAAAGCTGCCGCCCCCCATACTGAGAAACAGCGGCGCAGTCCATCCTCCACTGGAGTCGCGGCAGCTCACGAGCCCTTTGCCCCAATTGCCTCCCACGAAAAACGCTACTTTCTTCTCTCCGGGAATGATCGCAACGCACTTCGCGGACTGCATGATCTTAACTGGAATTGCCTTGTCCGGCGCGCGTTCGATTTCGCGAAGCACCTCGGCGGCGTTTTGCATACGTCTCGTGTCGCCTTCCCGCGTCGAATCCGCCAGGGCCGAAGCTGCGAACACAACCGTTAAAGCGACTCCGGTGGTTATGTATTTCCTCATGTTTTTCTCCTCTCTATGTCGGGTGCCCAACGCGCCGTGTCACCGCTTACGGCGTAGCCCCTGTCGGCGAGCTGTTCCGGGATTCGCCGGTGATTTGGCGTTGAGTTTTCTCTGCCAGACGCAGGTGCTCCTTCAGAGTGGGTAGATTCTTCTCGGCGAATGCCTTCAGATCCGGATTCTGCCCCTCTCTGACCTCACGCTGGAAGGCCGCGATATCATCGCGATGGTCTTTTACCGCATCATCAATGTAGGCGCGGTCGAAGTGCCCTCCCGAGTACATATCGAGCTTCGTCTTCTCTGCTTTGTCCGTGACGCTCATATGGTCGGGAACGCTTATGCCAAGCTTCTGAGCGTACTCTTTCAATTCCTGGTTCACTTTGTTGTGGTCGTCGACCATCTTCTGCGCGAAATCCTTCACCTTGTCGTTAGACGCTTTGCTCTGTGCCATTTGCCCAAGTTCAATTTCTGCAAGACCTGCTTCGGCGGCGTCGGATACAAAGTGTTTGTCGCGAGAATTGACCGGGGGGTCCTGGCTGAGCGCGACGACGCCAGTTCCCAACACCACCAGTCCAACCGCGACCACCATACTCCCGAACTTTTCCAGTTTTCTCATCATGGGTCCTCCGTGAGTTGAATGATTTCTCAGACTGCTCGAGAGCCGCCATTCGACCCGGCTCCCCCCGAAAATCTCGCCATTCCCGCGCAAGCGGGAATCCATTGGATCGACAAGGGGTCCCCTCTGGCGCGGGGACGACGCTGATTTTCATTTCCTGGGTGGACCACCTGCCCCTGGAACCTCCCCAGGCTGGCCTTCATTTTTCCGCATACCTTTGATGCGCAGTCTCGAATTCCGGCGTCATCTTTACTGACTTTTACCTTGCGAACGGGGACGCGCCCGGCGAGTGGGGGCCGGCGCGCTGCTTGAGCACGCCCTCCGGGGCCCTTAGTTCGCGCCGCGTGTTGTGCGGCACGGGTCCGATCTGCGCGTCCCCGCCGCCGGGCACTAGCTCGTGCTTGGCGCGCCAAGGACGCATGCGAGGCCGCTTCCCGGCCTTCGCGTTTCAACGCTTTCCTGACGCCCCGCGATCGCCGCGGCGAGGCAGTGTGCGACCGGCCGCTTTGGCCTTTCTCATAGTCTCGTTCCGCTTGCTTTCGAGTCTTGGCCGAAGTCTTACCTTTGGAGGGAGGGGGCAGCTTGATGCCTGCCCGGCGCGCCTTCGAGAGGCCGATCGCAACTGCCTGCTGCGATGACCGAGCGCCATGCTTTCCCTGCCTCACGTGCTCCATTTCTTCGCGCACAAATTCTCCCGCCTGAGTTGAGGCTGATTTGCCTTCCCTCTCATCTTGGCGAGCCCGCTCGAGTGTCTTCTGTTCTGGCATTCCTCCTCCTTCCCGTCTTGTGAGGTCAAACGCGTCATACGTTCCGTGAGACGTTTGCCCGATCCCACGGTGGTATCACCAGCCATTTGATGCTTCCTTATTCGAACTAAGGTGCAGTGACTGCCCATTCCTTTCGCCATCACACTGAGCGGCGCGCACGCTGGAGGAAGCTGCGTGCCGGAAACGGCCATTTACTTTCCAGTGTGCCCGCGCAAAAGAGAACCCCTAGCATCCCCGTTTGGCATCGAAGGCAATGACTAATGTGCTCCGTGGAGCGAAGTCAGGCGCATACCAAAGGAGGTGCGAGATGCTTTATTGGGCTTTGGTTTTCCTGGTGGTCGCGATTGTAGCGGGCTTGCTCGGCTTCGGCGCGATTGCCTTTGCGGCTGCGGGAATCGCAAAGTTGTTGTTCTTTCTCTTTTTGATCCTCTTCATCGTCAGTCTGGTCATGCACGTCGGAAGGCGGGCCTAGCTGGCTGGAGCAGAGGTATGTCGCGTCTCCAGCCGGTTGGGGCGGTTTCCAAAAGAAGTCAGGTTTCGAAACTCCGTCATGACCACCGGCTGGAGCCGGCTCTATGAATTCAGCTGTACCACCAGGGGCGAGTTTCTTCGCGGCGCGAAGTAAAGCAGATCCTTCGCTTCGCTCAGGATGACATGCCATTCTAAGCCCGTTCGCCGTCACCCTGAGCGAAGCGGAGGGTCTGCAGATTGCCCGCTCAGGGTAAACTGCGCGGAGAATCTGCATTGGGTTGCGGCTCATCCGCGCTGCTGTGCAACTTTCGAAGTTCCTCCTTATCCTCAACTAGTGATTTCTTCTGTCGGGCGTTGAGGTTCCTACCGGCGCGTATAGAAATTCAGCGTTGACATCACTGATTGACAAGAAGCATCCCTGCGAATTCGACCGCCCCTCCAGCCGCCATCCCGGCTCCCAGCCCTACGGCTTTTCCCTGGCGCGACTACGCACTACGCCGGATTGTGACCATTTAGCCCTCAAGTTACGTTGGAGAGGTGGGCAAATTCACTGGCGGAGGAGAAGGATTATGGCTAAGTATTTACCGAACGAGGCGGAACTGGTTTCCGCCGCGCAGGCAGGAGATCGCGAGGCCTTTGACAGGTTGATGAGCTCCTGCTATCAGCCGACTTTCCGGCTCGCAGTAGGTATCGTGCGGAATCGTGAAGACGCGGAGGACGTGTTGCAGGAAGCCATGATCAAGGCCTATTGCAACCTCAAGCAATTTCAGCGAAACTCGCGCTTCTACACTTGGGTAGTCCGAATCGCAATCAACGAGGCTTTAATGAATGTTCGAAGACGCCACGGCGACAGGCAAGTGATGTTCGATGAGGTGGCGGAATCCGATCGTGGCATGGTGCATCGCGAGTGTGAGGATTGGAGCAACTGTCCCGAGAAGTACTGTACCCAACGCGAGCTCAATGGGATCCTCGACGACGCACTCACGGGCCTCAGCCCGCGTTTGGGCGCGGCCTTCTACCTTCACAGCGTTGAGGATCTTTCCATCAGGGAGACGGCCACAAAACTCGGCTTATCGGTGAATGGAGTTAAATCACGAGTCTCCCGGGCGCGTTCGAGGCTGCGAAAGCGGTTGCACGCAGTCCTTCGCGACTCAGGCCACTGCCCATGGAAACAAGGCCGGCGGCGCGAGCAGCCGCGCAGGGAAGGAAAACCCGCATCTCCTCTTTCTCTGGCTGCGTGAGGGGGCTTTCCACTGCGAGTGTGCGTTGCAGAACAGGCCGGTGGATACGCGGCGGCTCTCGTCCCGTAGGCATCGATGTGACTGTGCGCGGTCAGGTTCCTTTGCGCTTGAAGAACTCGACTTGCGCCAATCGCTTCTTGGCTTCTTCCTTGGACTTGTAAGGGCCGCCCAGGTTCTTTCCGGACTTCTCCGAAACCACTTTATACCCGCCACGGACTTTCTTGATCATACGAGCCTCCACTCCGTGCAAGTTTCGCGGGCCTCCGCCAATTTGAAGGCCACACTACAGAAGGGATGTGGAGAGCAGCTTCGATGGGTGCATCAACTACTCGCAAGACGCGACTGGGAAGGACCTGCCAAACGGGTCAATTGAGATTATCGTGATGGCTCGCGGCGTACTGCTTCAGCTTGTTATGAAGGGTTCTTACGGTGATGCCGAGTAATGCCGCGGCCTTCGTCTTGTTTTGGTTGGCGTAGGCTAGTGTTTCGAGGATGTGCCGCCGCTGAACTTCCTCCAGGGAGAGGCCGGGCTCCGCTCGAAGCCGGCTGTGGGCCGGCCGATCTAGCCCCGTACGCAGGAAAGACGGAAGATCGGAAGGTGTGATGACGTTTCCGGAACAGATCAGCACCGCCCGTTCGAGCGTGTTGCGAAGCTCCCGGATATTTCCCGGCCACGAATAACTGAGCATGAGCTTGATGGCTTCGGGATCGATCCACCGGACGGTCCGCGCGTGCTTTCGGTTCAAGTCCTCCAAGAGCGCCGTAGAGAGTGTTTCCAGGTCTTCCGGACGCTCTCGCAACGGCGGCATCGTGATCCGGACGACGTTGAGCCGGAAAAAGAGGTCGCTGCGGAGTTGTCCATTCTTGACCGAGTCCTCGGGCACCTTGTTCGTGGCGGCTAGTACGCGGACCGCAGTTTGAACCTCGGACGTGCCGCCCAGGCGCCGAACCCTCCCATCCTCGAGGACGCGCAGAAGTTTGGCTTGAGCGAGGGCGGGCATGTCGCCGATTTCGTCGAGCAGCAAGGTGCCACCTTGAGCAAGTTCGAAGCATCCCAGGCGCTGCTGGAGCGCCCCGCTGAAGGCCCCCTTCTCGTGCCCGAAGAGTTCGCTTTCGACCAACGATTCCGGAATGGCGGCGCAGTTCAAAGCGACAAACCGGCTTCTCCGGGAGGGGCTGAGCTCATGGATGGTGCGGGCCGCCAGTTCCTTGCCCGTCCCGCTCTCGCCGCATATCAAGACTGACGCCGCCGACGGCGCTACCATACTGACAATGGACATGACCTCCTGCATTTTCGGAGATCGTCCCTCCAGCCTGCCGAGCACGCCTAAGTCGCGTAATTTGCGGTGAGCAATCTCAAGTTGTTGCTCGCTTTCATTCCGGTCAAAGCAGTTTCTGACCTCGATCTGCAGACGCTCGGGATCAACAGGCTTGGTCAGAAAGTTGAAGGCGCCGTACTTGGTGGCTTCCACCGCGTCTCGAATTGTGCCGAAACCCGTCAACACGATGAAATGGGCATTGGGATTTGCTTTCCTGGCCTGTTTTAGCAGTTCGAGGCCATCCATCCCCGGCATTCGCATGTCGGAAACGACGACAACGGGCCCCCCGGAGATGACCTTGTCCAAGCCCTCGATGCCATTCGTGGCGAGATCAACGCTGTATCCCCAACTCGATAAGAGGCTACTCAACGCGTTGCGGACACGATCATCGTCCTCCACCACCAGAATGCGTTTGACCTCGCTCATGCGGTAGGACAACCCCACTCAGTACACCCGGATTGGGTGCTTAAGCCTGCGGCACGGGATATCGGAAGACGAACAGGTTCAAGGCCCTGATAAGTAACAATATAAATGCTAACTTTGATCGGCCCGGGTGTCAATTGCGCGGGCGTGCACTTCTTACAACGCCGTCCAATCTGACGCAGTTCCCGCCACGCGTCTTCGATAGGCAATGGCCCAGCCCTCGCGCCGCAACTCGAACCCGGAAATGCGCACGGTCGTTTGGAGGCGGGTGGGAGCAGGAATTCGAGGCTGCTGGCCTCTCACTTCCTGCCCCCGTGTGTTGGTGAGCTGCTTGGAAGACCGTTGGGCAGTTTATTGGTTTTTCAATTCCAGGGCCTCCTACAGCGGATTTCTGCCCTGGATGATCCGGACGAGCAGGACCACGACTGCAATAATCAAAAGGAGATGGATGTAGCCCCCGAGAGTATAGGAGCTGATCATACCCAGTAGCCAAAGCGCTAAGAGGAATATGAAGATCGTCATCAACATAGGCGCCTTCCTTATTCTGCCCACTCCCCAGGGTCATCCCCCGCTCCCGCGTTTCGGCTTGCTGCGCCGGCGATGACCGAATTGCCATCGGGTACCCTGCGACCTGCTTTGCTCTTGCAGTGTCCGCCCACCCTACGATAAGCAAACGAATGGCCAGCAAGCTCACGTGGTCGTAATCCATTGAAAAAGCGGCTGAATCATTTGGATGGAACATGGTGAGGCCCCTTCAGTCGAGTAATCTATTCACTCTGCGGGAGTGAAATCTTTGCGCGGGACGTCCCACCCGCTGGAGCGCGGGCATTCCTTCGCTCCGCTCAGGACAGGCTCTGCCCGCTCTGGCACGGGTGGGACGGCCGTGCCACGCCTCATGCGGCGACCTCTTCTGCGGCCGGTCCTTTGTTTTCTGTAACATTCTCGCTTTGTTCCGGCGATTTTGAGGTTTCGCCGCCGTTTTCCTCTGCCGGATTTTCTGTCGCCCGGCTGGCGCAGACCCCTGCCGTTGGGGGTCTGCGTTTCCCGAAGGGAAGGTCGAGCTTCACCATCCTGCCCCGAATCGCAGACACTGAACCGCGTGTCTGCGCCAGCCCCTGACGATTCATCGGCAGGAGGACCGGCCCCCTCCTCCGGCGGTTGCCATGCTCTTTCCGCATGGTGAGCAGGATTCTCACCTTGCGGTCGATGGCCCGGTCGAGCGACATTTCCAGGCGCAGCACCATGTTTGCAGTCTCGTCCTCCGGAGCCAGGCACGAATCCCGCGCAATCGCGTCTTTCCGCTCCTGCGCCTTCATCTCCTCCGCGAACGCCGCCTCCACCGCCGCGATCTGTTCCTCCAGCAGGCGCACGAGCTCCTGGTAGCGGGCCTCCACTTGCGCCTCGCCCCCGAAATTCTCCTTCACATACTTGTCCAGCTCCGCCTGGTCCTGCTCCCCGCGGCGGTACGCCCAATTCGCAAAGAGAAGAAGCAGGTGGCCGATCTGCCGGGGCCGCCACCCCAACTCTCCCTTGTAATAGTTTTCGATCTGGTACCGCTGGGCGCCCCCGAAGACCCGCCGCCGCACCTGCTCGCGAATCACCCCCCAAAGCGAAACCAGCATGCGCAGCCGCACCAGGGGGTGGGTGGGCTTGGGCAGGTCGAGCGCCACCGCCTCGCACTGGGAGGGTTCGAAGGTCACGTCCGCAAGGTCCCGGGCGAGCGAGCGCCGCTCCTCCTCGACCTCCTCGAGAGCGTCCCGCATCAGGCCCGTCTCCATGCGCTCCAGCCGGTTGCGCCGCCAGTAGAGCCGCGCCAGGTCTTCGGTCTGCCGGTCCCAGAGCGCGTCGCCGGGGCCGTAAGCGGTTGCGAGTTCGCGCTTCAGGGCCGCATAGTGCTCGGGGTCTTCCCCCAGAGCCCGCATCACGGCGGCGTCGTTTTCGGGCGCGGCATCGCACCCGTGCTTCACTGCGTTCATTTTCATGCGCTCTTTTCCGGCCTCGCTGCGGGGTCCGGTGGAGCGCTGCGAATTGCGCCGAGCGGCGTCGAGCCGCTGGGGAGTAAGACAAGTAGATTTGCGTAAAGACATAGTATTCTCCATGCAGGGGAAATTGGGAGCAGGGGCGGCAGGCAAGCCGTCCCCACGAGAAATGGGACGGACGTTCACAGAACCTACAGCTTACCACGAGGCTAGAGTCGTTGTCAAGTCGAGACGGAGTACCGCAGCAACTTCGGAATGTTAAGCATAGGATGCGCACGGGCGGCAGAGACGGTGCGGTTCGGACACTACGAGTGGGGCGATGCTAGCAGGGAGGCATTTTCAAGAACGCTTCGCCGGGTGAGCGGAGGTGCTCACAGAGGGCTAAATTGTTACGGGGCCAAGCGGCGGGGGAGGAGAGTCTAGCTGGTGTCGTTGGGGGCCGGACGCGACAAGCTGAGCCAGAGGAGTTGCCAGAGGGAGATGGCGGAATGGACGGGGTGGGTACCACGGTGGAGGTAGCGAATTCGATAGAGCCGTTCGATGGTCATCGCTAAGCAGATCAGCAGCCAGACCAAGAGCAGGCTGTTGCGCTCGTGGTGGCAGATGTGTTGGAATCCGTAACGGTTCTTGGCGTCGTTGAAGCCCTGGTTTTCGATTTCCCAGCGGCTCTTGGCCATGCGGAAGATGGCCCGACTGCTGACGCGGTGGCGAGGGGAGTCAGTGAGCCAGTAGGCCTCATGGACGGTGCCGTCGGAGGTATGTTGACGATAGCGAACCACCCGCACCGTTTCCCAACTCAAGCTTTGCCAAGGGTCGAAGTCGTCGGCGTCCCAGATCTCCACCCGATCCTTACCATAATCGAAGACTTGATGAGGAGCTTGGTGGAGAAACCTTTTCTGGGCGGCGGCGAATAGTTCGGGGAGATTGTTTTTCAGCCGAGCGACCACGCAGAGTCCCAGGCTGCCAACGTCGTGCAGAAAGGGGGCGGTGGCATACTCCCCATCGGCGACGACGTAATCGGCAAAACGTGGACCCAAGTTGCCGAGGGCACGGCGGAGAAGTCGCCGACCGGCTTGATACTCGCTGTCGCCAGGACCGTAGGGTTCCACGTCCAAGGGCAGGGTCAGGCCGGTGCCCACCACACTGATCATGACCAGCTTATGATGGTAGCCGAGGATCTCTCTTTTCGGGTTCCGTACGGGACGGCAGAAATCACAACCCTTTTCCCGCGATCGTCCGGCGCCGGTCCCGTCCAGAGCCAGTCCGAGGAAGCGGCAGTCCTCGAAGGCTTTGTGGCGCTTGGCCTGATGAACGGCGGTGACCGCGGCTTGACGGGTCATCGCCGGGTCGAGTCGCTCCGTGAAGTAAGCCAGGGCATCATCCCCGAAGCGGCGGGAGACTCCCAGGGCGCGGGCCCGCGCATCCACCAGGGCTTCAATGCCGGCAAAGGCGGTACGACGCAGCAGCACCCCCATGAACAAGGCCCACAGCAGCGTGGCGGCCGGAATGCGCCCCTCCCTGCGGCCATCGCCGGGAGACTCTAAGTAGGCCTTCAGCCGCAGACACTTCGAGACGTACTTCTTCAGGCGCCGTGGCGTCGACCCCTTCACCGCTGGGAGCGCCTTTGCTGGCGAGCCAGCACCAGCAGTTGGGCGTTGGCGGCGAAGACTTCCCGCACCGCGTCTTGAAATTCCCGTCCCGCTTCCACCCGGCGGCGGACGTCCTCGACCCAGTCGCTGGGAATGTGCTGGACATGCTTCTTGCCCCGGACCATAAAGGTGAAGGACCAAACGGGATGTCCCTGCTTGTCCTGGGCACAGTGGCAGGTGGGCTTGCCGCAGCGGAGATGGGAGAGAGAAAGTGATCCGGGCAGCAGATCCTCGGGAAGCTGAAAACGGCGCACGAGTTCAAACTTGCGTTGGCGGAGTCGGGAGGCCTGGGGGCCTCGAGGTTTATCTTCGTTTCTCATCTTATGGTATAGATACCATAAGAAACGACGAAAAGCAAGCCCTTTTTGCGAATGCGAAAATAGGAAGGTTTAGGGAAAGTTCTGCAACAACCAGGGAGAAGGCCAGCCTATAAGCCTCAGCTGCCAGCAGTCTATCTCTGATTCCGAAGCTCTTGGGAGTACCGTGTCAAAGCTCTTTAGAGAAATTGTCCCGGCTCCCTTACCTCGTTACGAAATGTCCCCTTTTTGTTCTTTGCGGTGCTCTCTCTTTTTTTGCTCGCCGTTGGGCTTGCCCAGCAGCCAGCGCTTCAGCAGGGAAATGACTCGATGAACACGCGGCAGCAAATCGAATGGCGGTTTCTCGTGACCTCGAAGAAAGGTGACCCTGTGGCGGTAGCCACTCCTTTTCGAGGGCGATCGTACCCGAGCCACGCATCCTCGCTATGACATCCGATGCTGCCCGGCTAGATGAGTCGAGCAAAAACGGTTGTCGGAGCTCGCGGCCGAAGCGTCTGCACCGATTCGTCCGCATCCGTATCCGGCCGGAAGGCCTCGTCCATCCTCTTGCGCCGCTCGGTTTACGACCAAGATTTTCCTCCGCCGGCAGGGCGCCCCCGCTATGCCCTTTTGTGTACCGCCAAGGTAAGTTCCCTCGTCCAGCTCCACGCGTTGGCCCCGCCATGGGTCGTGATCGCGAGGCGGCGGAGTTTCTTTACCAAACGGTCTTGTGCGCAATTCCGTGCATGCGCTCCACGCGCCCAATTTCGCCTGGGGTGAACTCCAGGCTCCGATACCCACTGGATCCCTAACCGCTCGCACATGCGCTCAAACTGCGTGATCACGCTCCAGTCGCCTCGCAACTGCTCCCGGGGCGTGCGCGGCGCTGGTAGAGATTCGTTCCAGTCCACATACAGAGCCCTGGGGACCCCATAGTCGCTCGATCCAAGCCCGCAACGCGTCGGCCGCAGCCCACAACGTCTCTTCCTCCCCCAACTGCGCCCAGGTGGTGTTGGTGGCGTCATCCACCAAGTCCATCAGGCAACCTCTCGGACCACGCTCTTCCAGCCAGGCGTGGAAGCTTCCGTCCATCTGTACCAACTCCCCAAAGTGCTCCCGGCGCTCGCGTCGTCGCCGATGCCGCCACCCCCGCCGCTCCCGCGTCCACAACCCTTCCCTCAGCATCCAGCGCCGCAACGTCTCCGCATCGACTTGCACCCCATCTTCCGCGGCCAGATGCTCCGCCGCCAAGGTGGGACCAAAACGCTCCCCCACCTCGCCGCTATACTTCTTCCGCACTCGCTCCAATACGTCGCGCCGAAGACTCGCAGGGTAGGCTCGATTGGAGCGTCCGACACTCCCATGCTTCATCCCCGTCGCGCCCTCTTGCCGGTATCGCCTCCACCAACGCTTGGCTTGGCGATAGCTCAGCCCTAACAATGCTGCCGCGTCTGTGACTCTCAATGCGCCGCTCTTCACGCGCGCGAAAACTTCAACCTTCCTTAACTCTTCCTTGCTCATCTCTGTTCGCCCCAATCTGACCTCCTTTCCGGAGGTCACATTAGGGGACATTTCTAACGAGGACAAAAAGGGGACATTATCATGGAGGTACAACAGTCGAGACGGAGTACCGTCAGCGATTTCGCAAACCCATAGCTTAGCCACAACGCTGATGATTGGTAGCTGGTTTGCTGGGTCTGCGCGCCTCGGCGGGAGGGTTTTGATGGTAGGTCGTATTTCAAGGGGCGCCGGAAAGGGGGTTCTTGGCTCGACTTAGGAAAGGAGGGCCTAGCGCTCTCCGGGGGGCGCAGGCACTCAGATTGGCAGCCGGTCTCAGCTGGAGTCCATGTGCGGCGGTAGGAAAAGGTAACCCAGGAGGCGGGCTGTCTCGCTGAAGGTGGGGGGTGTTTGGCGAGCGTGACTGACCACCTGACGATAATAGAACACCCTGCTTAGGGTGTAGGCCAGAACGCGAATCATGGTCAGCATCACCAGCGCACAGGTTCGATGAACGGAGGGCTGCTTGAGATGCGCCTGGGTGGTGAGGGTTTGGAAGGCGTCGGTGTCGACTCGCCAGCGGCTGCGGCCCAGTTGATGGATAAAAGTGGGGGAGAGGGAGCCCAATTCCAGGTTGCTGGCGTAATAATTCGTGCTCGCTTCCAGCACCTCCTCCTTCCTCATCTCTTGCTTTTTGGGACTTCCTGCGGGAGTCCGCTCGACCCGATGTTTTTTCTGGATGCGGAAGGTTTTGACCACCCGCACGGAGCGCTTCGCCACCGGCCAGTAGACCTCCGGAGCGTGCCAGAGTTGGAGCTCGTTTTGGGGTGTGGAGCAGGTCATCTGGGGCGGACCGCCGGTGAGTCGCTCGGCTTCGACGAGCAGTTCGGGTTGATTTTCTTTCAGCGTGAACACCCACTCCAGCTGCAGCTTTTCCATCTCCTCGACCAAGTCGCTGCGCAGATAGAGCGCATCGGCTACCAGCACATCCAGAAACCGACGCCCCAGTTGTCGATCCAGTTCTTGCAACAAGGCCAGCGCGCACCCCACTTCGTCTTCCCCCGCGCGCTGAAAGCGCAGGCCCAAAGGAATGGGGAAGTCCGTGCTCACCAGCACCACGGCCACCAGGCGGTGGTAATACTGCATGTCCTTCCTCATTTCGCCGTCTACTTTGTGTTCGACCTCGCGCTCCATGCAGGTGTCGCAGCGACGCACAAAGGAACTGCAGATCTCGATGCCGTCGACTGCCGCCACCACCCGCCCGCGCGCCCAGGTGGAGTGCAGCACGCCATTCCGCTTCAGACGCCGGGCCACTTCACAACCCAAGGCAAACAGGGAGGCAGGGTCCTGGCGCTGGAGCGTGTAGCCCATGGCGTCCTCGCTCAGGTTGCCAATCCGCTGCCTCAGGACCCCCCGCTGGCATTCGGCTTCCAGGCGATGCAGGTTGGGGATCTGGATCGCTCCGCCCAAAAACACGCAGTCGAACACCTTCGGCCAAGCATGAAGGGGAGACTGCCGGCCTTCCGGCAGGGCAGCCACCCGGGCCGACCAATCGAAGACCTTATTCAGATAGGTTTCGAACTGGCGCCGCCGCAAGGGTAAGGCTCCTCTATTTTTCCTGCCCGGGGGGCTTCCTCCCGCGCAACCAGCGGCGAAGATTAAAGGCACTGATCATCGCCGCGGCCTTCTGAAAGCGCCGGTGCAGGTCAACGCGCCGCCGGACCTCTGGGGCATCACGGGCCGGGACGTTGTAGGTTTTCAACTTCCCCTCGGCAAACACCGAGAGCTGATATTGACGATGCAGTTGCTTCCCGTCGGCACAGCGACAGCTGGGATTGCCACAGGGGCGCTGGCGCTCGACAAAAGAACCGGGGAGCATTTCGCGCAAAGCGCCCAGGCTGCGGACGAGCCGACCGCGCGACTGCAGTTCCGAATCGCTGGACATAAAGGCCTCCCTCTAGCTGACAGTAATACTAATGTCATAATCAGATCCTGTCAAGACTTTTCAGAGATTTGCAAAAATGGCTTTCAGGGGAGAGATAAAGGAAGGCCGTGTGGGATCAAAAGCTTACCCCCGCCCCGCAGCTGCGGCTGCGAAATCGCTGGGAGTACCGTTACTCCGTTGCCACCCGCGGGTAGGGCAAGCGCCACCTCGCACATGGCGGCACAAAGAAGCCGCTAAGAGCCCCACGGGTACGCGTGTTCCTTCACCCTCCGGTAATTCTCGTCCAGCGCCGGCTCGAGCAGCAGAATTGCGGCGATGCGGCGGACCATCTCCTGAACGTAACGGACTTCCTCTTTTGTCAGTGGGCGGCCCAAGAGTTCTTCCTCACGGTAGGAGAGCCACTTCTTGATGATTTGATAGCCGCCGATAGTGTATTCCCATACCCGCACTGGAACGTTGGACCAGTAGGCAAATTCATTCAGGTAAACGTCGCAGGTGCGCTCCCCGAGCGCCTTTATCGACTCGCCTAAACTTATCCGCTCCTTCTCCGTGTAATCACGGTCGATAATTTTTCCCTTCCCTGGCATCGTAACGCCGCCCTGGCCCGCATGTCCCCACCCGGCGGTGACAGCGAAGTGTTCGTCCTCTTTGAGCTGCGTCCACTGTGGCAACGTGAAGACGGCGATCTTCTGTAGCGCCAGCATCTTGCTGGCCTGGTCGGGATGCCGGCTGGAAGCCGGCGCTACAAACGGCGTCTCCGTGTCGAGCAACGCGGCAATGTCCTGTCCCAGCGCCGCCGAACTGAGCAGGGATTCCTTTGTGTCCGGGAGAGGAATGCGCGGCCAGTCCTGGCGTAGCGCCCCGGAGTTTTCCGTGCGGTACGTCGGAGCGTGCAGAATCGCGAGGGCATGATAAAAGGCGCTCGGAGCTTCGTCTACAGTCGCCGCGTCCGTCAGGTAGGTCACAAGAGAATCGCTGATGTTCAGCCGTGTACCGCTAGGCAATATGCGCGGGTCGGTTGGATTCTGGCTCGCGAGAAGACGCTTTTCCTCGATCGGCCTGAGGAAGAGCGGAATGCAACTTGCGCTACGGTCCATCAAGTCTAAGCACCCAATGCTTCGGATGAACTGCGGTCTTGACCATTCCCGCCGCGGTTTCTGTTGCGAAACCAACCACATGTTTCCTTCAAAGACGTGGCGAAAGTACTCGGGCGATTTCTCTCCGAGTAGTCGCGTTTCCGGCTCGTAATAAATCCAGCGCAAGTCAAACGGGCGATAGCAGTGACGAACGACATTCTGGGGGAGGAATCCGCGTTTCACAAGATAGTCGCGCACGGGTCTTGCTTCGAACCGGGCAGTGGGTTGCATAGCGCGCGGACAGAGGTGCCGCATTTCCTCGTGACTGATTTCGGGATCAAAGTACTTTCGCATTCGCTCAATTAGTGGCTCACGGTCTACATCGATTACAAGCTCGTCGCGCTTTGACTGCACTCCCGCGAAGAATTTGGGGAATAAGTCTGGCAACTGCGGCCATTGCAGATAACCCGGCGTCACTTGCGTGGGAGCAAACGGTAATCCCAGGTCCAGTGGTGGGCTAACCTCTTCGTAGAGTGTCTTTCCGTCCTGGGCTGCCGTTTCGAGCAACTGTTGTCTTTTGGTGTTTCCCCACAAATGGCGAAAACAAACTGGCGTAGCGCCGGCATCCTGCCGGCCCTGTCCTTCTGCCGGCTGGAAGCCGGCGTTACGCGACCAAGCCCACTTCCAATCTTTCAATCCCGCCTTCCGGGGATTCTCTACGACGTAGCGGACGATTCGCTCGAGTTCTGCTGCATTCCGAACCAAGTGGTCGAAATACTCCCGCTCCCAGAACGGCCCGGTTGTTCCCAGGAGCTTATTGGCCTCGTTAGAAGTAAATGACTTCCAGCTATGAAGAATGTCTGCTAAACCGTACCCAGGCAGAGGCGCAAACACTGCGTGCACGTGGTTAGGCATCACACAGGCGGCCACTAGCGCGTAACGCTGGCCCTCGAAAAAATGCAACGCGTTGTAGACCATTAGGGCAACTTCGGGCCGGGCAAGCTGGCAGGCTCCATGCCCAGCATCCAGCGCCTCATCAAAACGTCCGCGAAGATCGGCCAGCCGACTTTTCTCCACCTCTGTAAGCTCACGGCCCAATTGTTTGGCTGTTTTCAAAATGTCCATGCGCTCGAACTCGAGCCGGCTGAGCAGTGCCTGGGGCAGTGAATCGCCAAGGCGAAAAGTGACGGAGTAGATCGCGCCTTCCATTTCCCAATGCGGAAGATAGCCTCGGCCACGAATTGCAACCGCGTCATTACGAAACGGAATTACCGTAGCGCCGGCATCCTGCCGGCCTTGTCGCCCTGCCGGCTGGAAGCCGGCGCTACGAACCAGCAGCGCAATGGCCGTTCCTACCTGAATGCCTTCGCGATTGAATTCGGTCGAAAATACGCTCGGGTCGGGTTCACCTTCCGGCGTCAGCTTGCCTGTCTTGTACTTGTCGCCATTCAGGCAGTCAATCCAGATGCGGTCAAACGCTTCGAGATACCGCTCCCTCATCCCGGTGAAGGATAAGCCATCGAGCCACGAGTAATTGGAAATCAGGCACACCACGCCCCTGCCGGTCTTTTGAACAATGCGCCTTTCGGCCATGCGGAAGAAGCGCACGTAAAGATCATTCAAGCCTTGGCCCTGCGGGGCGGGCGCTTGCCGGGTGGTGCGGTAGGCTTCGGAAAGGTCGCGCTCTTCCTCCATCTTGGCGATTCCCGCGAAGCTGTTGTAGGGCGGGTTGCCGAGAATTACCAGGATGGGCACATCAAGCTTGACGTGCTCGGCGGCGTCGCGTTCTTCCTCCAACTCGGGAAAGATGAGGCGTTGTTTGGGGCCTTTGGGCGGCTCCCAGCCGGTGAGAGCATTCGTGAGATAAACGCCGACCCGTTCCTTGGATTTCTCTGAGAGCGGCGCGCCCAAGTTCTGCAAGAATAAACCAATCTGCAAGTGTGAGACGACGAAAGGCGCGGGCAGAATCTCGAATCCGAAAACTCGCTTTTGAGCGGCTTCTTTGAGGTCGCTGGCGGTTAGAGTATCTTCGCCGCGCTCTTTGAGTGTGCGATGAATTCGGTCGAGGACTTCCACCAGATAGGAACCTGTGCCGCAACACGGATCGAGCACATATACATTCTTGTCAGCCAGGCCGTCCGGCACATTCAAGTCCTCGCGCAGAACTGTGTCAACGCGCTCCACCATATACTTCACAATTTCCGGCGGCGTGTACCAGACGCCCAGTTCCTTGCGCAGTTCCGGGTCAAAGGCTTCAAGAAACGGCTCGTAAAAGTACTGCACCGCATGCGATTCCTGGAACCTGTCAAAGAAGGAGCGGCGGTCAACGCGATTCAAAACCAGCGCCGCCCAATCCAACACTTCCGTCAGCTTGAGAGCTTCGAGTTCTTGCGGGGCGGCGACCAAATAGAACAGCTTGGAGATCATCGGCACGCGCAGATAGCGAGCGGTGAGGCCCCAGTCAAAGCGCGCCTTGGAGATCGGGGGGTTTTGTTTGGCCCACAACACCCAAGCGGAGAATACGCCATAAAATAGCGTTTGCACCAAGCTTGACCGGAAGAAGTGCTCGCCTTTCTCCCCCTCGAACTTCAAGCCCAATGCTTCTTCCAGCGCGGCGCGGACGGTAGCCAGCGCGGGGAGCTTCGCACCCTCGATTCTCGCCCTTGCATCCCGCGCGTAGGACGCCAGAAACCACGCCACATCTTCCGGCGCGGCCAACAGCGCGGCGTGACGCATGACACGCAACAGGTATTCCTCGCATCGCGCGCCGTTCGTTTCGGCAAGGCTGTGCGGGTGCGCGGCGGCGGCCCAGAATGCTTTCTCGCTCTCGGCGAGCCGAAATGATTCCAGCTTGGCAAACTTGCCCTCAGCGTCCTGGCCCACTAAGACGAAGTCGCGGTAATTTGTCACCAGCACTTGCCGATATTTGCCCCAGTAGCGGGAAACCTGTTCGCCCTCGGCGGTAACCCAAGCATCGTCCTTTGTGGACTTCACTTCAATGACTCCCCGGGCGGGCGGCTGACCGGGAAGGGGCTCGGCCTCGGTGGGTCTCTGAAATTGCTCAGCGGTGAATAAGCCTCCGTCCGGAAGGCCGGCGCCGCGGTTTGCGAGATTGATGATGCAACGAACACGGGGCTTGAGGTGCTTCCCAGTTTCGTTGAAGAGATTCGAGAGCGCGGGATAGTAGGAAGTTTCCTTGACGGCAGCGCCAGAGGATCGGATGTCGCGCAATTCGCGGAGATAGTTTTCGAGCGGCGTCATCTGCGTGGCCCGCCTTGCCGTTGCCTATTCTACGTGGGCCTCGCTTTCTGTCAAACCTAAATTATTGCCGAGTTCGCGGGGCGGCGCACACTCCTGCCTTTTGGAGTCTGCGATGTCCCGAAGGGACAGGTCTGTGCTGCCCGCTTAGTCCAGTCGATCCATGCGGGGCACGCACACTTCAGTAATACCGCCAGCTTGACCACGGCCAATCCCCAGGGCGAACTCACCCACCCGCGCCTGACCGGGTCATTGTGCATATAGTTCAGTCCTGCTCCCCGCCGCACGTATGTGCCGGCAGTGTGGACCCGCCGACAAAAGTCCGGCTACGCAAACCCCACAGTCATTTAATTTTCCGGGAAGATCGTTCTTCATTCATGCCATTGCCCACCCGCAGCCAGCGGAAATTGGACCGTCATGATGGGGCCGTTCGATGTAAAATACTCGCCGAGAATGCGTGATTTGCCAAACCACGGGTTGCGATGCCGCAATTCAAGGATGCGGCCGGCCATGGCGCTTTGCGCCAGTCTGGTGCTTTGCTTTGCCGGTTGCCACCAGCAAGAACCGGCGCCGCCCGCCAGCGCGCCGCGCGATGCCAACGTCCTGCTCATCACTCTGGACACCACCCGCGCCGACCACCTGAGTTGCTACGGCCCGCACGGCGCGAAAACGCCCCACCTGGACGGCCTGGCCGCGCGGGGTGTACGGTTTGCGCAGGCTACCGCACAAGTTCCTCTCACCTTGCCTTCGCACGCTTGTATCATGACGGGCGCTTATCCCACCGTCCACGGCTTGCGCGACATGGGCGGTTTTGTCCTCGACCCATCCCATCCCACCATGGCGTCTCTCGTCCAGGCTGCCGGGTTTGCCACGGCGGCTTTTGTGGGCTCGCGCGCGGTGGCAAAGCACTTTGGGCTTTCCCACGGTTTTGACACTTACGACGATGATATGGGAGCCCAGACTGAGGAAGGAAAACTGCCCGGCATTTTCCCCGAGCGGCGCGCCAGTGTAGTGACGGACCGCGCTCTCGAGTGGCTGAAGCAGAATGGCGGGAAGAAGTTCCTGCTCTGGGCGCACTATTACGATCCCCACCAGCCTTACGACCCTCCGGAGCCTTATAAGCGCCTGTACGCGAAGAACCTCTACGACGGCGAGATCGCTTACATGGATGAGCAGGTTGGGCGTCTGCTCGATGGTCTGGACCAACTCGGGCTTACCTCCCGCACTCTGGTGATCGCGATGGGCGACCACGGCGAGAGCCTGGGCGAACACGGTGAGATGACGCACGGCATTTTCCTTTACGACGCTACGCTCCACGTGCCGCTGATTGTGGCCGGCCCGGATGTCCCGCACGGCAAGGTGATCGACGATCAGGTGAGGTCGATCGATCTTCACCCCACGGTGATGGAGTTCCTGCATTTGGCGCCCTCGCGGGAAGCGCAAGGTGTCAGCCTTTGGCCTCTCCTGCAACACGGAACCCGCGTGCGCACGGATTATTCTTATGGGGAAACGATTTACCCCAGGACGTACATGGGATGGTCGGAACTGCGCGCCATGCGGACGGAGGGATGGAAATACATCCTGGCGCCGCACCCTGAGCTCTATGACCTGCACCGCGACCCGGGAGAACTCCAGAACGTGATCGCACAGCACCCCGCAGATGCGGACCGGTTCCAACAGGTCCTCTGGAAGGTCGCCGGAACGCAGGGCAAGACGGAGAACGTAAGCACAGTAGCCATGGACCAGCAGACTCGCCGTGATCTCGAGTCGTTGGGATACGTGAGCGCGGGAACGAGTCGCGAAATTCACCTCGGCACCGACGCCCCCGACCCTAAGGACCGCATGGCAGTCCTGAAGCTCATGCAAGCGGCGGAGAAATGCCTGAACGCGCAAGACAATGCGCGTGCCGCACAACTGATGGAGCAGGCGCTGCGCCAAGATCCCGGCAATCCCTTGGGCCACATCTACCTGGCCATGGCTTGGGAGCGCGCCGGACAAGTCGAACGCGCTATCGAGGTTTATCAGGACGCGATGAAGCAGGGCATCTTCACGGGCCTCATCTATGCACGCCTGGGAAAGCTCTATTTGCGTCTGCACGAACTGGACAAGGCGGTGGACGTGATGAACCGCTCCAACCAGATCAACCCGACCGACCTCGACAACCTGCGGAATCTGGGCACCGCGCAGCTTCAGTTGGGGCGCGTCGCCGAGGCGGAGAGGGCTTTCAAAGCCATCATCCTCCAAAACGATCACTACAGCGCGGCCTATAACGGGCTGGGTCTGGTGGCTATTCAGCGCGGCGACGCCGACGGCGCCCAGCGCGATTTTGCGAAGGCCATTGAACTCGATTCCGCCCAGGTCGAGCCACTGTTGAACCTGGGGATACTCTACGATAAGGCCGGGGACAAAACTCAGGCCTTGCACTATTACCAGCAATTCCTCGCTAAAGCTTCCCCAAAAGATTACAGTTCCCTGATCCCCAAAGTGCGCGCCGCCGTGCAAGATCTGAAGAAAGGAATCTAGCCAATATCCTCTTAGCATCTCCTGGGCGGCCGCCCTGCTTACGCGAACTCGCTCAGATCGATTCCCTCCAGTTCCTGATCGTAAGTCTGGTTCGAAGCCAGCAGTTCATCCCAGATGATTTCCTTCCCCGCGTATGCGGCCTGGCGTCCCAGGATCGTGCTGAGCGTCGATTCAGCTCCCATGGCCGCCTGATTGTGATATTTTCCGCTAGTGATGCTTTCGATGAAGGCCTTTTCTTTCCCCGGGTCGGATTCTTCCAGCGCGTCGTGGAAAATGCCTGCGGCTTTCTCGGCCGGGGCCTCGTTCCCGACTGCGTAGATATTCGCGTGCCCGCGCTGGGGCGAGGCAGGCCCCACGCTGCCTTCCCATTCCCAGGGTTCGTCACCGTAAATCCCCACCACGCCCTCGTAGTGCAATTCGGCTACGCCTTTCGAACCAAACAGGCGGATGGCGACATCGCTGAGCGCTTTGCCGGCTTGGTAGGAGTTAAGATTCAGGTGGACATCATTCGGATACGTGTAGGTAACATCGAAGTGGTCCCAACAGTCGCCCGGATCGTCCTTGATCCTGCGCCCGCCGACGCCGAGTGCTTTAAGGGGATGCGCGCCCAGCATCCAGTTGCAGAGGTCAACCAGGTGAATGCTCTGGTCAACGATGATATCGCCGGAGAGAACTCGGTCCCAGAAGAAAGTCCGAATGCGCCGCTCGAGAGGCGAGGCGTTCGGATAAGGTGGATAAAAGACCCCCGTCGAATGATAATACGCCGCCCCGCAGGCGATCTTCCCCAACGCGCCGGCCTTAACCCGGCGCACCAATTCCACGTAGGGAGGGGCGTGGCGCACCTGGAAACCTATGTCCAGGCTGAGGCGGTTCTGCACCTTGTCGCCGATCTGCATTACACGCTTGCAGCCGGTGACATCTACGGCCGCGGGCTTCTCGCAATAGACGTGCTTTCCGGAATCGACGACGGCTTCCAAATGCCCGGGATGGAAGATATCGGGAGTCGAGATCTGAACCGCATCGACTTCCGGGCAACTCGCGAGCGCCTGGTAAGCCCGCGGGCCCCGAAACATCAGTTTGGGGTCGATGCCGGCATAGCCCTTTTTCTCGGCGATACTATCGAAGTGCCGTTTGCCCCTGTCCAACTGGTCCTGAAAAAGGTCTGCAAGAGCGACTACCCGCGCCCCGGTGTTGTTCGCAAATGATGTGGCGACGTGTGTTCCGCGGTTCCCACAGCCCAGCAATCCCAGTCGCACCGCGGAATTCGCACCCGTGCCGATGACGCTTTGCGGTTTGATCATCATTATCCCCATCGCGCCCCCGGCGCGAAGGAATTGCCGCCTGCCGATTTCTTTGTTCCATCGCATCACCATGGTCCCTCCTCGATTTCGTTACATCCCATAGAGTGTTAACCAGACTACAGCAAACGCCGCGCTCGCTTCCAGTAGGTCCCCCCACTGATCGATCCGCGGCAGCAGTCAGACTTGGCCGTTTCAACTTGTCGAAAGGCCGCGGGTACCGTGTCGATTTTCTCACTCGAGAAGAATTGGAATCGGCGAAGTCGGCAGCAATCCCACTGAATAACGCCATGCCGCTTCGGCATCGCAACGCCAACGAAGACGAAGACGCTCCAATGAATGTGCGCCAAATACCGGGTCCAGGAATGTCTGGATCTCTACGGAGAGGTTCCGCGAACTCACCCTACGTACAGCCACATGAGCGCAGGTAACGAACACCTTGCTCGGCCCATTCCCGCTCCATCGCCACAGTGACCTCGACAGAGTCTCTCAAAGGCGGCCACTGCTCGAGGATCGCGGACAGATCACCGTTTCTTCTCGCCATCTGCCCCAGCAGCCACGGGATGTCCAGCATGCCCTCGCCCGCCGGCATCCCGCGAACGCGGAAGCCCATCATCTCCGGCACCCGTTCGATGACGAAGTCCTTGATGTGAAGATTAACAACCAGAGGCCCCAGCATCTCCACGACACGTTCCGGCGTCTCGAGCGCCCCAAGTGAGTTCACGGTGTCCAGGCATATGCCGACCTGACGACTTTCGAGCCGGCACACCAAAGCCGCAAGTTCCCGGCAAGAGTGTTTCTCGTAGTTTTCCAGGCCGAGGGTCACCCCTGCCGCTTCAAACTCCGGAAGAACCGCACGAATCCATTTCTCTGCCTGTTCCAGCGAAGGTTTCGATTCGGCTGTGTGCGTGAGCGTGCGAAGCAGGACCGCATCGAATCGAACGGCGAGGTTCAGGTAACGAAGCAGATGGTCCGGCTCCACACCGCGCGTTCCGATTTCGATTTTGATGCCCAGTCCGGCAGCCTGATCGTGAGCGGCGCGAAGTTCGCCATCGTCCATACCGTGCAGCGGGAGGTTGTCCGCGATTTGCACCACACCGACTTTGAGGGCGGACGCCCTTTCGAGCAAATCCTCGAGAGTAAGTCGCTCGGGTGGCGGCGCGAAGCCCTTCACCCCGATCGCCCACGGATATGTCCAGGAACTGATGCCAAGGCGCATGTTTTATGGTTTGACGGCCCCTGCCTTCGCTTCCGCTGCGTCCAGGCAACGCTTGTAATTGTCGCTCGCCGTAAACCCCGGGACGAAGACCGTGGCCAGCTTGAGGGGCACGTCACCTTTGTTGATCATTTGATGCTTCTCGCCCGCCGGTACCCAAAGCGCTACATCCTCTTGAATGGGCGTCGCCTCGCCTTCATGCATGCAGACTCCATGGCCGGAAACCACGTAAATCAATTCAGGCCGGTCGTGGCTGTGGTAGTCGGTGCAACCGTTGGGCGGAAGGATGGCATGACTGAACAACAGTTCCTCGACTCCCTCCTTGTCGGGAGCAAAGAGCACCTTGATTTGGCGCCGATAAGGAGCGGGGATCTCGACCCCTTTCTCTTCCCACGCTTTAACTATTTTCATCTGTGTCTCCGTGTTATCTTACAAATCTGCTTGATGTCTGTAATCGCTTACTTACTTGCTGGTGGGGATTGTACTCCTCTGCACGTCATTGTCAAGCAGGAATTTGGAGAAACTCGCGGAATCGGCCGGATTACAGGCAGGCTTTCAATGATTCAAGGTTCATAACGTGGGAAAATGAGATAACGATTACAGCATCACACTAAGAGTCCGGATCACCTCCGGTCTGCAATTCCAATTTCAGCTAAGGCACTTCTTCAAAAAGGGGGGGGATTGGTCACGTGTTCAGGTCGAACATCAGTCCCGCCGCCGCAAATCCACCATCCACGTTGAGCGTCTGACCGTTGATGAAATCAGCCTCCGGCGAGGCCAGAAAGACCGCAGCGTCAGCGATCTCATCCCGTTCCGCGTAGCGCGCCATGGGGATCAGGCGAAGATAGGCGTTGCGGGTGGCCTCGTCGTGCGTTACCGCCGTCATCTCGGTGTTAACAGGGCCTGGCGCGATTTCGTTGACCGTGATTCCGTAGCGCGCCAACTCGACGGCCATAACTTTCGTGAGCATGGTGACACCGGCTTTTGAGGCGCCGTAGGCAGCCCGTCCGGTTCCTCCGCGCTGGCCAGACAAGGACGCGATGTTGATGATCTTTCCGGCACCCTGGGCGGACATGACACGCGCAGCAGTCCGCGAGCACAAAAAGCAACCCGTCAGGTTGACGCGCAAAACGTGCTCCCATTGTTCCAGTGTGGTATCCAGTAACAGCCTGGTCAAGCCGACGCCAGCCACATTGACCAGCAGGTCGATCCTGGCCAAATCCCGGACCGTCGAAGTAATTAAATCCTCCACTTGCGTTTGAATGCCGACGTTAACCAACCGGCCTCGTGCTCTTCCCCCCGCAGCCAGGATTTCGGCGGCAACTGATTCCGCGTTTTTGACGTCCAGGTCGGCTGCAACCACCGAGGCCCCTTCGCGGGCAAAGCGGATTGCGATGGAGCGCCCAATGCCGCGGGCGGCGCCTGTAACGATTGCGACTTTGTTTTCCAGCCGATGCATCATAAAGCGACCAGGTACCGAGTGAGCTGGTAATACACCCAAGCCGGGTATCAAACGCCATATTCCAACGCAGCTTCGTACATTGCGGCGACGTTCTGGGGCGGCACCTCGGGCTGGATGTTGTGGACGGCCGCCAGGATGTACCCGCCATTCCCGGCCAAGTCATTGATGCGGCGCTTGACTTCGGCCCGAACGTCGTCCGGCGTTCCGTAAGGTAGCACGTTTCCGGTGTCAATCGCGCCCCAAAACGAGAGATCGCGGCCAAATTCGCGCTTCAATGTCTTCGTGTCCATTCCCTTGGCTGAGACCTGCACCGGATTCAACGCGTCGACACCCATTTCGATGAAGTCGGGGATGAATGCCGTGACCGCACCGCAGGAGTGGAGGAACAACCTCTTGCCATATTTCTTCACGACACCCATCATGCGCCGATGGTGTGGCTTGATCATACGACGATAGACTTCGGGGCGAACGATCGGACCTTGTTGCGTCCCGAGGTCCTCGACAATGGCAACAACATCGATAAACTCCCCGGCCTCGGCGAGGGCGCGCTCTGTGCCGCGGACCCAAAAGTCCGCAATTCGATCCATTAAAGCTTCCGCGAAGGCTGGGTTGGCCAACAGATCCTCCAGCCACTGCGCGAAGCCGCGAACGAATTCCGCTAAGTGGACAAGCCCCACCCAGAGATTGAGTACCACGGCATGATCTGTAGTGTCGTGAAGAAACTTCGCCCGCTCGCGCAGTCCGCGGTACCTACCCGGATCGTCCGGGTCGGGCCAGTTGTAGCCTTCCAAGTCCCCTACGGTGGGATTCTCGAGGCGATAGAAAGGGCCGTCGGTATTTATGAAATGCCCTTGGTCCGGTTTTGTCCAGGTCACTCCCCATTCGTCGAGGTACGTTTCCTTGGAGAGGTAGCCGCCTGGATCGAGATCAGCAGCGCCGAGACCACCGGGCGCGCGTCCAAGCCGAACCGCGACACGATATCCTCGCCGGGAATGACTTGCGCCGCACGAGCAAGAAGAAACGCCGGAGAGGGTTCCGGCGGCAGGCCCAGCCAGGCGCGCAGCGCGGAGTAGGCTCGGACATTGATACTGGTGCTATAGGTGGCGCCCAAATCAACTGGAACCCGGTCAGGGGTCTGGTGCGCCAAGGCGGAAAGGACGCGTCCTCGATGGGTCATAACGGCTCGCTAAAAGGTTTGCCACCGGTAAAGAAATAAGACAACTTTTCAACTTACGGAGAAAATTTAGTAATCGTTTGCAGATGCATTCTAGAGAACTGAACTGCCGGCTGTCAATATCCTTGAACGTAAGGCCTGCCTCGATAAACGGCATCTCGCCGTAAGCCGCGCTCCTTCCCGAATCTGACGATTTCCCTTGACATGACCCGGAAGCAGGCGTATTAAACCTTCTTTGCTGTGTAATGGATTTCACGACAAGGAGAAGCTCGCGATGCGCGCAAGAACTCTTTGGGTCGCCCTTTGCGTGGGAGTTTTGGCCGCCACAGGGGTTATGCTTACCCCGAAAACCGCTGCCGCGGACCGAAGCGCAGCCAACTCAGACCAGGCGGAAGTGTACTACCCTCCTTCGGAGTCGGCGGGGGGGTGGCGGCGTTGCCGGAATGACGAAGAAGTGCTGCGCCTGGGCGGAATGGATCCCAAGCAACTCGCCCGGGTCGGTACGATGCATCTGACGTTTTTTGGAGGCCCTTGGCAGTTGCTTGTGATCCGGCACGGCTATCTGGTGAAAGAATGGTTGGGCGGCAACGCGATGCCGCAGACCACCTTCGATCTCTGGTCGGGCACAAAATCGGCGACGGGGATCGCTTACGGTTTGCTCTTAGACGACAGCCGCAATCACCGCCTTCCCAAGGACACGCAGATTGACCTCGAGAGCCCGGCCTACGCGTATATTCCCGAAGGCTACCCGCTTACTGATCCGGCCAAAGAGAAGATCAAGTTGCGCCACCTCTTGAGCATGACGTTAGGCATCCCGGGCGAAGACCACGGCATTGAAGGTTTCGAAGTGAACGAGGGCGGTGGTGAATTCGAAATTGCCTTGGGCAAGCAGCCTAACCGCTTTGGCGAATCGGCAGGCATGTTGTATGCGGCGCCTGGTGAAGCCTGGGATTACTCCGATGCGGGCTTTGCGCACCTCTCCTTGATCTTCAAGAATGTGATGGGTCAGGAAATACGCGATGTTATGAGGACCCGCGTTTTCGAGCCCATCGGCATCGAGAACGGCGGCTGGGACTATCAAGGCGGCGGGGGAAACCTTGGCCCGCACACCAACGCCCATAGCGGACTGCACCTCTCCGCTCGCGATTTAGCGCGCTTGGGGTATTTATTACTGCACGGTGGGTCCTGGC
>CAVYJG010000014.1:0-622965 GCA_963768695.1 uncultured Acidobacteriota bacterium
GAAAGCAGCTTTCAGCAGTCAGCTTTCAGCTCTCAGCCACTCCGTTCCCGGATGGCGCGGGCCCCCATGTGTGGGGTCTGCGTTGTCCCGAAGGGACAGCTCAGGACGATCAGCACAATCTGACCGAACTGCGCCTTCAACGCATCGCAGACGTTCAAAGGAAACGTCTGCGGCAGCCCGTTTCTCCTTGCGAAGGTGTACGATGTCAAAAACCTCGAAGCTTGGCTCTAGGGCACGCATTTGAGCACTCAATTTGAGTTCGTTTTGGTTCGTTTTGCAACAGCCATCATTTGTTTTCAATAACATACTGGCTTCGTTCGTACTATTTTTTGTTTCTGTCGGACCCGGTTTTCCCCAGTGCCGGCACTGTTGCGCTTTTCCTCGCGGTCCGAAGCCTGCCCACGACAATGTGTCCGCAAAATGACCACACTTATAGGCTATCAGATACCCCTGGGTTTGTCAAGCGGGAAGTGCAAAAAGCTTGCGGACTTTCACGAATTTCCTCCCCCAGACCGCCCACAGAACGCGCCAGGAACCGTGACTGTAAGGAGATGTCATTTCGCCGGTCGGCCGTAGCCCGGAAATTACAGCTTGCCCTTGCCACCGAACGCCGATCATTCCCGCCCAGGTCACATCTACGGTTTGCCGACATAACCGGCCAATCTCTGCCCATTCTCAGGCGGCGCGGAGTTTACGGGTTTCTCCGACGATCTTCGTGAGGCGGTTGGAGAGCCGGTCGAGGCAACTGCGGGCAGCACCGGTCGGCAGCCCCCGCCGGAACATCTCCAGTGCATGTTGAGCGGCCTGCAAGGAATCGATAACTCCATCGAGGCCAGTTCGAGTGAGGGCGAAAGATGTTTTCGGCTGGGGAACCAGATGCCGAGGTTTGGAACGAGCCTGTTGGAACTCCCTCTGGAGATCAGTCAGCACCACCTCAACATAGAGCATCGTCATGTCCGGAGAAGTGTGGCCGAGTAACTTCATCAGCGCGGGGAAACTGACCCCGGCGCGTAGCATTTCCGTGGCATAGGTGTGCCTCAATTGGTGCGGGACAATGCGGGTGGAGAGGCCCAGAGAGTGACAGACCTGGTGCAGATATCTGCGGAGTCGACGAATGAGGGCGTTCCTGGTGTGCCGGGCCAGGAGCCAGCCATCGGGAGGCCGCGGATCGAGGAAGCGAAAGAAGCGCAAGCGTTGAATGACCGTCACCACCAAGGCATCCACGGGGACCATCCGTTCGGTTTTGAGTTTGCCGAGCGGCACGTGAACGGCCCACTGCTGGGGGCCGGTCGAGCGCAGGCAATCGAAGGATAAATCGGCGCACTCGCCGATGCGCATGCCCGTATGGCGGATCAGCAGAAAGGCGTTACTCTCCCGATCATTGCGGCGGACGAACTCCTGCTGCAGAAGCTGATCCTGCTGGGCGGTGAGCGGGCGTGCCAGTCTTTGCGGACGGTGCGGGATGTCTTCGCGACGGATGAGGCGAGCGAGTTGGGGAAGCTGTTCGGTCCAAGCCAGTTCGGTGAGCAGCGGGCGCAGAGCGATGAGCCGCAGGATATAGGAGGAGGTGGCGAGCGGCGGCACCTGCGAGCGCAGATGGGACATCCAGCCGAGCAGGTGGGGCTCGCGGCGCAATTGCTCGAGAGCGTTCACCTCAGGGTGGGCGGAGCCGAGATAGCGGAGGAAGTTACGAACGACCCCACGGTAGTGACGACGGCTTTCCGTGCCCAGCGCCGCGCCGAGAGAATCGACGGCGCGGTCGAAGACGGAGGCCAGCGGATGCAGGAGCGGGGGGTGCCGGGCGCGATTCATGAGGAGAGCCTCGGCAGCGGCCGAACTTGCTGCGCCACAGCGCGCGTATACTGCTGGTAAACGTCTTGCGGGGTGATCTGCACGTAGCGCAGCGTAGTCTGGATGTCGGCGTGCCCCATCAACTGCATCAGCGCCGGCAGGCTGATGCCGCCGCGTACCAGGTCGGAGGCAAAGGTGTGCCGGAAGCGATGCGGGTTCGCGAGCTGGATGCCGGTGCGCTGGCGATGGTAGCGAAACAAGGATCGTAAACCGGCCAGGGTCATGCGGGTTCCGCGCGCCGGTCCTTTGAGCGAAACGAAGAGTGCGGCGGTGCCCAGCGGGGGCCGTTCCAGCCGGCGATAGTGATCGAGGAGTTGCACCGTTTCCGGCGCCAGCGGCAGGAAACGCAGTTTGTTGCCTTTGCCGCGCACGCGCAGCTGCGCCTCCGAAAGCAACACGTCATCCTCATTTAAGCTCAACACTTCAGCCGAGCGTAGTCCTTCGAGGAGCATCAAGCCCACGATGGCCAAGTCCCGCGCCGTGCGGAAGCTGGACCAAAAACGTGCCACCTCGTCTACCGAAAGTGGAACGAGTTGGCGTTTGGGCACTCTCACGCGCAAGCGGCTCATGGCTACCCGCGACCGGCCCACGCCCAGCGGTCCACGACGCAGATAAGCTTGCTGAAAGCCCTGAGCCGTCGGTTCGGGGGCGTCAGGGAACTCATTGCGCAGGGCGCGATCGGCGACGGCGACGCGGCTATTGATGGTGGAACCGGAAAAGGGAGGTTGGTGGCTGCATTGGAACTTCAGATAATCCAGGAGCGTCGACTTGCTCAGGTCGGCTTCGCGCACGTCGCCGGTATGATGAAGACTCTCCCACCAGCGCACAAAGTGCAGCAGAGCGAAAGCCCAACTGCGCAGAGTGGTGTCCGCCAGACGGCGGACCCGCTCACGGTCGAGGTAACGATTGACCCAGCCGACCTCCCGGCCGGTTTCATGCTCGACCATGCGAAAGGGACTTTGGGCGGGGTTAGGGGTCTGTGCGTGGATCACATGGAACCTCATGATAGGGCTTCCTCCAAGAGAGATTGGAACTGTCGCGCGTCTCCGCCTTGCACGAAGAAGGAGTTGGGATCGTGACCAGGAGGCAGGAGGACGCGGCGGGTGGTGATGCCTTGCGCCCGGAGACGATAGGCTAAGGCCTGCGCGGCCTGTTGGCCGCTGCCGTTGGCGTCGACATCGAAGCTGAGATAAACGGTGCGTGGGCGGTCGCACAGTTGGCGAAACTGGTCAGGGGTGAGATGCGTGCCCAACGAACAGGTGGTATGGCGGAACCCAGCCTGCCACAACACCGCGAGATCGAACATACCTTCGACGAGAATCACACTGGGGAACTGGCGAACCGATTCCCAGGCGACCAAGTCGCCTTTGGAGCCGGGGAGGAATCGATGGGCGAAGGCGGCGTCCGATACTGCGGCCGTACAAGTTGACAATGCAGCTGTCCTGGTAGCAGGGGAAGACGATGCGTTGATAGAGCGTGTCGTGGCCCTGGGGGTTGACGAGGCCAGTGCGCCGCAGCAGATCGAGGGAATAGCCTTGGGCGAGGAGGTGACGCCGCAAGCTCCCGCCGGGGGCATAACCGATCTGCAGCTCCTGGATCAGGGCGGGATCGCGCACTCCGCGTTGTTCCAGATACCGCCGTGCCTCCGGGTAGCGATCGAGTTGCTGTTGATAGAAAACCGAAGCCTGCCGCAACACGGTGGCGGGGTCCGCCAGAGCGCTTTGCTGTTCAAGGTAGGTGAGGCTCTGGCGGAAGGAAAGGTGCTGGGATAACTCGACAAAGCGAATCAGATCGCCGCCCTGGCCGCAACCATGGCAGTAAAAGAGATTCTTGCGGGCGTTGACATAGAAGGAAGGCCGAGTCTCCGGGTGCAAGGGACAGAGTCCCACGAACTCGGGGCCCTGACCCGCTGGCCGGCCGGTCCAATTCTGCTGTCGCAAGTAATCGAGCAGCGGAAGTCGTTGTTTGAGCTGTTCGAGATCCTCGCCCATGGCGCGTTTTTTGCCTCTGGAGACGAGCCTAAGAGAAAGGGGGCAGCGTTCCCAGGCAAGGATGGTGGGGGAGCAAAGAATTTCTCAGAGACGCAAAGGCCAGAGGACCTGCAGAAAGGGAGCCAGCCCCGATAAGGGCTCAGGCTGGGGATCGGCTGGAGCGCCGCGCCCCAACCAATGGGCCAGGCGGGAGAACGTTTGGCGCCGAAAGGAAGCCGCCGGTTGGGAGCGGTCCAAGCCGCCCGACCAGCGGCGGAGGGTGGAGGGATCGGGCACCCGATCGGGATCTTTCAGCGTCGGCGTCGCCTCTTCCCACGAACAGTGCTCCAGGAAGTGTCGGCGGAGCGCTTGAGCGCGAGCCAGCAAGCTGTAGTGCGTGTAGGGGGGAGAGAGCAGGGGAAGCAGGGTGAAGGTCTTTCCGCACCCAGGGCAAAGGCCGCGCCGAATCCCAATCCAGTCGTGATGTTCATCGTGCGCCTGCTTGCGCCGGCGGCCGTGGCCGATGATCGAATCGCATTCGCAAACCGGGCATCGCCGCAACATGACGTTCTCGCTGTTGCAAGCCCAGTCAGTTTCGAGCTTGTGTGTCGGAGCAGAAAGTGGGATAAACAGAATCGTAGTTCATGGGGGCTCACTCCCGGCGTTGACCCGCCAAGATCTCAGCCGGAAGCGGAGCCCCTCCTCCTGAAGAGAAAAATCCCAACTGGAGAAGAATAACGCTTCTCAGCTACAGCGCTTAGAGGTGTGATTATAAAGATTGGCCGGTTATTTCCGACTATACTGCCAAGTGACTACAAAGCATCGTGGCATTCGGAAGGGGCATGAAGATGTGGGTTTGCGTGTGTGCGACCCAGTTCGTCGCGTTGCGAAATGCTCCGGGCCGCGCACATAGAAACGATATGTGCCACTACTCGGCAGATTTTGTCAGTTCTTGAGATTCTATGCGTGCCAGTCCCGCTTTTCCCAGCCTCAGGATGGGCCGGGTTTCGTTCACGGCCCGTGTAAGCGGACGGTCACTGAGGGCTTCTAAAATATGTAACATATGGGGACATCCGTGCCAGCCCCCATTGCCCTCAGGTCGCTGATTCAGGAAACGACACTACTTTCGGCAATCGCGGATCGTTTTCACCCATATTTCCAGGGCCTCGAACGTCTTTCTTGAGTTCGGCAGGTCCCGGCACCGACGCGCGCGCCGCCGCCGCTTTGTCGTGCCCCGGCAACCACGTCGAGCACTTCGTCATCGCGGCCTCAACCGTTTTGCAGTCTGCGTCCGTAATGTCGGAAAGCGGGGCCAGCCTCTGCGTCTGAACGCTTGGTCTGTACCGTTCCACGACTCCGCCCAAAAGAACTTCTTCCAAAGCGCGCTCCCACGCTTCGCGCAACATCCCGTAGAGGTATTTTGCATCATATTCATATGCGTCCTGGTTGCCGTCGCGGGAGAGCTTTTCTACAGCTTGGAAGCGGCTCTTGAGATAGCCGATCTTTCCTTTGACCGGCATCGCAACCCACGGCAATTCGTCGGCGCACACCCCGCGCCTTTCGATTGGCGGCGGACATGCTGGTCAAGCGGTTCAACGCAATTCTCTTCAGCATATTGCTTCAACGCCAACAGGAAAACGACATCATGCGTGAATACGATGACCTGTCGCTGTTTCGATTCCTGCACCAAACGCTTCGCAACATTGTTCCGCCATTCAAAGTCGAGCGAGGAAACCGGGTCGTCGAACACAATGGCGGACGGGTCATCGGCGGTGCTGAGTTCGGCGAAGAAGGCCGCAATCGAAATACAACGTTGTTCGCCCTCGCTCACGATCTTCGGAACTTCGACCCCGGGATTTCGCGTGAGGATGAGCTTGTGATAAAAAACGCCTTCCGCGCCTCCGAACTCTTTCAGTTCGACCTCGACGTGGTTAAATTCGAGATTCTTCAACTCGGCTTTGAAGCTCTGCTTCAGGCGCTCCGAAACGATGGCTTTAGTCACCTGGGAACTCTTGGCAGTAATGGCAGTGGGTTTCGTTTCGTCAACGCACTGGCTGTACGCGGCGATCTTCTTCTTGTTCTCGATCTCGTCCAGGATGGTCTGTTCGTGCTTCCCAAGTGCCACCCGCGCGCGCAGTTCCTGCGCTTCGTCGGCCAGCTTTTTGCGCGTTTCTGTATTTGCGCTCTCACGCAGGGACTTGATGCGCGCCTCGGTTTCCGCCGCTATCGCCTGCGCCTCGCCCGAAGCCAATTCGAGCGCGGGACAGTCCTGGGCCAATTCCTTGTCCTCTGTCAGCGCACTTACGACCGAGGCGCGCCGCTTTTCGTTCTGCGCGATTGCCGCGCTGATAATCTCCGCTTTTGCTTCGTGCTCCAAACGGAGTTCTTTGATGGCCTCCTCGACCGCGACTGGTGTCGTCTTGAGGGAATTGAAGAGATTGCGCCTGGGGGCGAAGTCCTCCCGAATCTGCCGTAGCTCCTTTTCCGTTGTCGAGGTAATAAATTCCTCAAACTGCCTGAGTCTGTGGGCGGCGGCGTGGTCGAGGTCCTGCTGACAAAGAACGCATTTCGCTCCATCCTCCGTGACCGGAAAGGTTTTTTCCTCATATGCCTGTTGCTCGGAAAAGGCCCGAGACGACTCCCACATCGCCTTCCACTGCTCGCCGCCTGTGCCGGGGAGCAAGCTTCTCCGGAAACGTTGCTTCGCGCAAACGCTTCGCTTCCTCGCTCTTGCGTCGGCCGTCCGCCCTAACGCTGAACACCGCCGCGACCTCCGCCTCCGACAAAGCATTCTCCAATGCTCTGAGATGCTCGCCAAGCGCGCGCACGCGCCCTGCGCGGATATTGAGTTGGGCAATCAGTTTGTTGGGGTCGTTGGCCTGTAAGTCTTGCAGGGACTTTTCCAGGAAGCCCAGCCGCGCTTCTTCCTCGCTTGATAACCGCGTGACGGCCCGAACCGCTTCCGGCTTGGTGAGTGAAGTGATGTTGCCTACGAGCTTCGCCGCCGCCGTCCCCGCGGGAATCTGCACGACGATGGGCGCAAGCGCGTTGGTATTCAATGCGCGCTGTTCCGATTCCAGCCTTGTGCGAACGGCCCGACATGCCTTTACTAGCCTGTCAAACAGGTCCAGCCCGAAAGGAAGAAACGCCACATCTGTCCTCTCGTTCAGGTAGACGGCGGCGCAGTGCGCATCAAAGACGCTGACGCGGGAAACGAACTCATCGGCGTCGCCGCCCACCCACTCGCGGGGAGTCTTCTCGTCGCCAACTTTATATTTGATGTTCACGACTGGCTTCGGCGGAGCGGTGCCGGACACGACATTTCCGAGAATCAACTCCTGCCCGCGTGCGCGGCACGCTTGCTTGAGGATACGAATGTAACCGGTCTTGCCCGCGCCATTGTCGCCGTAGACGAGGGTGAGGTCGCCCGCGAACTTGAGGGTCTGGTCTACCGCGAGCGCATTCACGCCCTCGTGATGAAATATCGAAACGAGGGATACTGCCGCCGCCGTTCCGTCTCGATCCGGCACATGCTCCTTCGCAAGCGGCTTCGCTTCCGGCTTTTCGACTAAACCGTGGTCGCCCTTGCAGATTTCTGTCAGCGCAGCAATGTCCTCGGCGCTCAGATCACCGTTCACGACGAGACGTTGTAGCGCGTCGCGTTGCCAAGTCGGGCGTTCCGCTGACCAAGTGAGAATTTCATTCAGGACGTTCACCATCATTCGCTCCTATCCCACTTTCTTCAACCCCCTAAGCACAGCGCGGAAGCCGGCGCGGCCGCATTCGATGTTCTCGGTGATATCCTCGGCAATAATATCCGGCTGCCCACGACAGCTTTCGCACTCATGAGAGCCCTCTTGACGTTGTCGAGGATTATGACCGAAACCTGGGGGAACGCAAACGGCATCAGGCTGGCTGGCGCATGGCGAGCCCAGCCATGCGACTCGCAATCCTCGCCGCGTGCGCCGATAGTTTCGATGTGCTCATCGACGGACTTCATTTCGAGCCCCCTGCATTGAAGAATTCTCGAAACGCAGGGCTACGCTCGCCCTGTGCCAGCCTGCCAATTCATGCCGCGCAATGATAGAGCGGCCGCTATTGATTTTGGTCGAGAAAATAGGATTTGCCCATCAGACTTATCCCGCGTTGGGGGAAGGTAGGATCAGACCGGATTCCAATCCAGCGCTCCTGCCGTTCAATTATGACCATCTTCCACACGTTTCCGTAAAACATTCCCGCCAGTTCCTCGTTAAAACCGCACGCCTCATATATGGCGTGGAACACGGTTCCAGACCAGTCCCCGCTTATGCCGGTGACGGGGTTGGGCTTGCCGCCCTCGATTGAAGTATTCGTGATAGAGCCCCAGCTCGGATCAGGGGACGCTATCAGCTCGTCCAGGCGGTGGTTAATTTCTGCTTCGATCGCGGTCCTCTGTGGCGGCGGTATGGAAGACCAGACTTGGTCAAAGTCGTGTCGGTGACTCAACCCGGACACGTCGTAGACTTCACCGTTCTCACCGATTTCGCGGAGGGCCATGGCTCAAATACCTTCGGCGTCCAGTATATCCCTCAATTCTCCAAAAGGCAGACCAACGTTAGAAGCGGCGTTTCACTTGGCCGTAAAACGGCCTACCCTCCCAGTTGAAGCGTCGCGAGCCCGCCGATATAAGCATGAAAGCCTTATTTGCGCTTCTTGCCGGCGTCAAACAATACCCCGATGGAAAAGTGAATATAGGTGCCGTCAGGATGCTCGCGGGAAAAGATATTGCCGAGTCCAGCCTCAAGGTCGAAGTGCGCGTTGTCCGCGACGCGGGCGGTCGTGCCGATCACGCCCAGAGGGATGAGCGCGCCGGGCGAGTGGTCCGTTCCCGAATCGCCGGCACAAAACAAGTTGATGCAGCCGCGCGACCCGGCAAGACGCAGAGAAGCGCCGGCTAGCGCACAGCGGAGCTGTGCGTTTCGCTGAGTGATCCCGCAGGGTTTCACCCTGCGCCAAACCCGACTGTCTTACACATCCTCCCACCTGCCTTCAGGCAACCAAACAAGCAGGCGTATATTATCTGCGTAAAGTGCCCCAGCCCCCACCAACACTATTCCGTAATTGAGCCAGTCGGTGTTGGCAGGTAATGGCGCGTCAATGAAGTAGCGCATCCAGCCGGTAGTGCCAATGACGGGCCGTCGAGACATGTTATCGAAAAACAGGCTCGGCTGCTCGTCAGCATCTGCACGGAGCCACAGCCCAGCCCAGCAGGAGACGTTCTCCGTCCGCAACTCGCCCTCGAGGCGTATGGTCCTTCCGGCTAAAAAGCGGCCAGGGCACCGCTGCATGAGCGACCCGAACTCGTCAAGAGCGGCTGTCGCTTTCTCCAGAACGGCGCATGTTCCAGCCGCAGGATCTTCCGAGCGTTGAACCAGACGAATACCATAATCAGTTGACACTCCTGAGACATGACCGAAGCTATTGAACCAGCCGATGGGGATCCCATCGGGCGCGAAGCCGTCGAAATTCAGGTTGAGCGGCCGGTCAACCACCAGGGGGCCATAGGCCGGTGCCGCAGGCTGCGCGGGAGCGCCCGTGGTCGAGGATCGCCCTCTCCCGCCGTTAATTGAGACTGTCCTGACACGCGGGACAGCAGGCGTTTCGGGGAAACCTCCCGGTCTCGATGAGGTGTCAAGGGAACGAAAGTATTGATCGACGCTTCTCCCGAGAGACACGAAAGCGGCCTCTGCATCGGTCAATGACATGCCGGAGAGCGGTCTTTGTGGGTTGTTGGCGCACTGGTACCGTGAGAGTTCTTCGTGTTCTGAGAAAAGGCAGGGGCTGACAATCATCGGCACAATGAGCAGGCCCCCGCGGGCAGCCCGGTGGAGCAGGGGTGGCAGTTCGTTGTTGACAATAAAGTCTGATGCAAGGAAATCGGCGCTCACGAGAAGAATGGCAACGTCCGCGCGGGCGAGCGCTCCCGCGATTTCCTTATGCCACGCTTTTCCGGGCGAAATTCGCGAATCGTCCCAAAGGTCAATGGAAGTCCGCCGCACGAGAGGGCGAAAGTGGATCTTGAGGCGATCGAGCCAAGCTGTGTCTCGGTGGCTGTAACTAATGAAAACGTGCCGTTCAACCGTACTCATGGATTACTCGTGGCTTAGGCTTGCCGGCCCTGCTCGGCCACTCTCCCCGCGATTCGGTGACGGTGCTTGTCCGGCTCCAGGTATTTTAACCTACTCTCAGTATGAATTCTCACCTCGTTCGATGCGAGAGTTCGTTCCGTCTGGCAAGCCTCGGAGGTGAAGGGTGGCGGTGCTCCGGGAAGGGGGCAAATGTCGATTGTCTGGCCGGCTGTCGCACAGCGAAGCTGTGCGTTTCGCCGAGTGATCCCGCAGGGTTTCACCCTGCGCCAGCCGCAGATCGGGATGGATGTTTAGCCCTGCAGGTCCAAGCTCACAGAAAGGAGTTTACCCTCAAATTCGAAGGTCACCTCGTGATGCTCTCCGCGGGCAAGTGAGAAGAGCTTGAAATCTCTCCCGAAGATCACGGTGGGCACGGAGAGCGCGCAGGCGTCTGCCAGGCCGGAGATTCTCCCCTTAAAGCTGCCGGCGATCATGTTGCACACCTCTCCGAAAGCGTCTTGTGCAGCCTCAGCGGCGCCGACATCGTCGTCACCCAGCATCTTGGCTGCTATTCTTCTGGCGCACTCGGTAGTCGTCCGCACGCTCACCAAGCCGCATAGACTGCCCGCAATGCCAACCATGGCGGCGAAATCCGGGACAAGCGGCGGCAGCGGCTCGGCGGGCACGGTCAACGAGGTACCCACCATGACATCAAAGACTTCCCGGCTCGCCTGCGCCAGTTCCTCGCGCCAATTGTTCTGCGTCGCTGATGGCTTGCCGCCAGGTGGCTTCGTCTACAACTTGGGCGCCGGGCCCGGCGGCTCGGGCGGAAAGATGGATCCGAACTCGTTCCGGCTCGGCAGCGATCGCCTGATCCATAATTAACCTCGCAGCAGTGGGATAACGCGCTCTTTGATCTGTTCCGGTGTGAAGGGCTTCCGAATGTACCCGGAAGCGCCCAGAGAGAGGGCCTGCACCACGTGGGCCTCGCCGGCCTCAGTCGTGATCATCACCACCGGGGTTTGTTGGGCGGACTCCATACCGCGGAGTTGTCGCACGAATTCCAACCCATCCATCAAGGGCATGTTGATGTCGCTCAAGATAAGATCCAGGGGATTGTCTCGGGCAAGGGATAGAGCTTCCGACCCGTTTGACGCTTCCAGTACCTGGAGCACGTCCAGGCCTGCCTGGCGCAGCGAGCGCCCCACAATCTTGCGCATCACGGAGGAATCGTCCACAATCAATACACGTGCTGGTTTCATCCCTCTATCACCTCCATATCGCGGCGATGGGCAGTTCCAAGAGATGCATAAGCTCGGGAAACTCCAGCTCCAGGACCTTTGCGAGCTCGCTTTTTTCGGCATCGGTCAAGCTCTGGGTGGAGTTATCGAGGAGGCTCTTGTAAACGTTTCGGTCGGCGAGCGCGATTTGAGAAGGCGCTCCACCAACCCGTACCCCGTGCACCTGGCATACCAGATCGGCAGCGACAACGATGTCCACCAGAGTCCGGTCAAACCTTGCGTCCGCAGGCCGATGGTGATACTCCAGGACCTCGATAATCTGCGGCGCAAAGTTCCAACTGAGACCAATACACTTGCCTACGACGCAGTGATCAACGCCGGCCTGTTGGCGCTCGAGCTCTACGGATTCTCCCCACGCGATGGAGCCTGGAGCGAACTTGGGGTCGCGCGATCCCTCCGAGAGCAGGAGCAGAGGCAGAACCCCCAAATCGTGGAGGAGCCCGGCCAGATACGCCTGCTCGGTCTCCAGGTAGCGGATTGAGAATGCGCAGCGCTCACTCAGGGTCGCGGTCAACAGACTGTGCTGCCAAAAGGACTGCAAATCCGCGGAAGATAACAAGTTCCCCAGATGCTGGACCAGCGAACAGGTCAGCACCAGGGTCCTCAGGCGCTCCGTCCCCAAAAGTATGACAGCGTGTTCGATGTGCGAGACTCTTCCCCGCAGACCCAACATCGCCGAATTGCACAGGCGGATGACCTGCGCGGCGAGGCTAGGGTCGGTTCGAATCACCCGGCAGACCCGCCTCAGGTCCACAGGCACACAACTCAATAGCGAGCTGAGCTCAAAAACATAGGCGGGAAGAGTGGGGATGCCCTCCGCGAGCAGAGCCCGAACCCTGGCCTCTTGACTCTGTTCCTTCTCCAAACGTGCTGATTCCGCCTGGTTGATCTCTGTCGGCATGCCCTGCCTCTCTTCTATAAGTCCATCGGCAAGCGAACGCAGGGCTTTAGGGCGGGGCGTCAGACCGTGGCGGGCAGTGCTCGCCACCCAGGCAGTGGGTCAGTTTGACTCTTGTAGCGGCGGTCTCTGACCGCCGGCTGTGAATTCTCAAGGGATTGCGGCGCTCAGAGAGCGCCGCTACAGTAAACCGTTGTTTCTATTGAATCGGTTGGGGTAAGAAGGGCAACCGGTAGAGAGTAACCTTACTTGGATTTCTCGCCCTGCAAAAGGCGATAGGCTTGGCTGCGGGAGATGCCTCGTGCTTTGGCAGCGGCCTTCATAGCCGCGCGCTCATCGAGTCCGCGGTCGGCCATCAGCGTTTGGATTTCGGCTTGGATCGGCGATTCGGCAGGCCGGCTCTCCCCCGCCTCGGCGGCAGCCCCCACCAGGAGAGTTATTTCACCTTTGATCGCCTTGCCTTTCAGCCGCTCTAACAGCGCGGAGACCGTGCCACGCCAGAATTCTTCGTGGACCTTAGTCACTTCACGCGCCAAAACCACCTCGCGCTCTCCCAGAATGTCCCGAACATCGCGCAGCATTTCAAGGATGCGGTGGGGGGCCTCATAAAACACCAGCGTTTTCGTGGCCGTAATGTGCTCTTCCAAGGTCCGCCGGCGAGCCGTTTTCTTGGCGGGGAGGAAACCTAGAAAACGAAACTTGTCTACCGGCAACCCCGATGCAGCAAGAGCAGCCACAAAGGCTGAGGCGCCGGGAACCGGGATCACCGGAATCGCGTGACGTACCGCCAGGTGAACCAGCCGAAAACCAGGATCAGACACCACGGGCATTCCCGCGTCGCTGACCAGGGCGATATTCTCTCCCTCTGCCAACTTGATGACCAGCTCCGGGGCGCGAGTCATTTCGTTGTGCTCGTGGTAACTTAAGGTGGGTGTGTGAATCTGATAGTGGTTGAGCAATTGTTGCGTGCGACGCGTGTCCTCGCACGCAATCAGATCCACCTCTTTGAGGATACGGATGGCGCGCAGAGTAATGTCCTCCAGATTCCCAATGGGCGTGCCAACCACAAAGAGCTTGCCCTTCGACCCGTTGGTGGGGTCCTCCAGAGGATCCATCAGATCCGGCTTGGCGGAAGCAGAGGTTTGCGGCATAGGCATCAAGTGTGCTCTATCGGCTCTAGTGTATCAACTCGTTCACACAAAGACAACGGAGAGTTGAATGCCGGCACGGCTTTGGCTAGTGTCCCAAATGTGGGATATAATAGTTTAGAAGAGTTCTTGCAAGGAGGTCAAATTGCCGCTTTACGAGTACGAGTGTAAGAAGTGCGGACAGCGTATCGAGAAAATCCAGAAGTTCTCTGATTCCCCCCTAACCACATGCGAGAAGTGTGGAGGCAAGCTGGAAAAGCTCATATCGTCGTCAGCCATCCAGTTTAAGGGGACCGGATGGTATGTGACAGACTATGCTCACAAGTCGTCTAGCCTTCCCTCGAGCAGCTCCTCAGACTCTGGCAATGGAGACAAAGGGACACGCACCGAAGGCGCAAAGACGGAAGAGTCGAAGAAATCCCCAGACAAACCTGCTGCCGGCAAAGAATCCTGAAGTGAAACTAGTCTGTTATTCCGCCAGTCGCTCCGCCTGATCTCGCTTACAGTTTCAACGATCTGAGATACTTACGGAACTCTTTCCCCAGGTCCGGGCGATTCAATGCCAGTTCCACCGTAGCTTGAAGGAAACCCAGCTTGTCGCCCGCATCGTACCGCTTCCCCTCAAACAGGTAACCGTAAATCGGCTCCTTGGTGAGCAGGCGCCGCAATCCGTCGGTGAGTTGGATTTCGCCTCCCGACCCTGGCGTGGTGGCCGCCAGCTCATCGAAAATTGCCGGTGTGAGGATGTATCGTCCTATGACGGCCAGATTCGAGGGCGCCTCGCTCGGCGAGGGCTTCTCCACCATGTCTTCGATGCGGAATAGCCGCCCTTGCCATTCCGCATCGGGCATAATTCGGCCGCGAATTATGCCGTAACTCCCCACCGCTTTGCGAGGCACCTTCTCGATTGCGATAACGCTTCGGCCATAGCGCTCAAACACAGCCAACATTTGTTTTAGACACGGTACGGGATTCGCCACCACGTCATCAGAGAGCACCACGGCAAAGGGCTCCTCGTCCACGAGGTCGCGCGCGGTGAGGATTGCGTGCCCAAGGCCTCGCGGGGTTTGCTGGCGCACGTAGGCGAACCGCATCAGCCCCGCGATTGAGCGGATTTGCTCCAGGAGTTCTTGCTTCCCTTTTCCCGCCAACTCCTGCTCGAGTTCCGCCGACACGTCGAAATGGTTCTCGATGGCCGTCTTTCCCCTGCCGGTGACGAAGATCACCATGGGAATACCGGAAGCGGAAACCTCCTCGACGGCATATTGCACCAAGGGCTTATCCACAATGGGAAGCATCTCCTTGGGTTGTGCTTTGGTGGCGGGCAGGAATCGCGTGCCAAGACCGGCAACAGGCAGAACCGCTTTGCGAATCTTCATGTGCACCTCAGCATCTCACAGCCTCAGCGAGTTTCCCTACGAGTCCAGTTTACCGCCAGCTTCCGCGAAGAGTCAAAGCTAGGAGTCAGAAGTCAGGAGTCAGAGGTGCGCCACCCGACATTCGCTCCCATCTCGTGATTAGCTGTCATCCTGAGCGCAGCGAAGGATCTCTGCAGTTGTTTGTTCATTTGGTTTCAAAGACAAACTGCAGAGATTCTTCGCTGCGTTCAGAATGACAACAACCAGTCGGCGGGTTTCCATTCTGACTCCTGACTTCTGACTCCTGACTTCTACCTGTGTTAGCATTTACCCATGTTAGTTCTTGGCATCGAATCGAGTTGCGACGAGACCGCGGCGGCCGTGGTGGCGGACGGGGAACAAATACTGTCCAACGTTGTTGCCTCGCAGGTGGCACTCCACGCGAAATATGGCGGAGTTGTGCCGGAACTGGCTTCGCGCGAACACCTGCGCAAGATCGAGCCGGTGGTTGACGAAGCTTGCGCGCGGGCGCGAGTGAACATAGGCGACGTGGATGGCATCGCGGTCACCGAGGGACCGGGGCTGATCGGCTCGCTTCTGGTGGGTCTGGTTTACGGCAAGGCGCTGGCCCACGCTCTGGCCAAACCGCTGGTGGGCGTCAACCATCTGGAAGGTCACATCCAGGCCGTGCTGCTGGAAAACAAGATGGATCTGCGGGCCGGAAAGGTTGCGGAAGAGGCGCAACTCCCTGCGGTGGTGCTGGTCGTTTCGGGTGGCCACACGAGTCTCTTCCTGGTTGAGGCAGTTAGCCCCACTGCCCATTCACCTTCGGCTGCCTTTAATTACCGGCGCCTCGGACAAACACGCGACGACGCAGCCGGCGAAGCCTTTGACAAAGTCGCAAGACTGCTCGCTTTGGGGTACCCGGGCGGGCCGCTGATCGATCAACTGGCCCGCTGGGGGAATGCCGAAGCGGTGGATTTTGGCCGCATCAAGATGAAGGGAAACCCGCTGGATTTCAGCTTCTCAGGAGTTAAGACGGCAGTTCTTTACCGCGTCCGCGGCACTCCCCTGGCCCTCGAGGCGGAGGAGCGGAGAGGGTGGCGACAGACGCGCGACAACGTCTCAATCGACGAGTTGCGCGCCCACTGCTCGCAAGCGACACTCGACCTTATCGCCAGTTTTCAGAACGCTGTCGTCCACAACCTCGTGGAGCGCACCTTGGAGGCAGCGGAAGCCGCCCACGTCGACTCGGTGTTTCTCTCCGGCGGGGTGGCCTGCAATTCCCTTCTGCGCGCACGCATTCTGGAGGCTTCCCGAGCGCAGGGAATTCGCGCGCTCTTCCCTTCCCCTGGGCTATGTACCGATAACGCGGCGATGATCGCGGCGGCGGGCTACTACAAGTTGAAAGCCGGGCAGCTTGCCGATGCGACTCTGACCGCACATGCGGCGTTTCCGTTAGGGCAGGAGTCAGGTAGCCAGAAGTCAGGAGTCAGAATAGAATCACCGTCCACGTCGTCTGTCATTCTGAGCGACGCGAAGAATCTCTGCAGTTTGTTGCGGGCGCCAATTGAGAATCAACTGCGGAGATCCTTCGCGGAGTTTATCCTGAGCGAACTACGGAGATTCTTCGCTTCGCTCAGAATGACAAGCGAAGGACTCAGGATGACAGCTAATCACGGGACGGGAGACAACGTTTAGTTGCGCACTTCTGACTCCTGACTTCTGACTCCTGTCTCCTGCACTTACCATGCGCATTGGCGTTGACACTGGCGGAACGTTCACGGACTGCGTGATCCTCGAGCGAGGCGAGGTTAAGATCCTCAAGGTGTTTTCGACGCCGGACGATCCGTCGCGCGGCATCCTCGAGGGCATGCGCCGCCTGGCGCAGCCGCTTCGGCCTGACGGCTCACTCGACATCATCCATGGCACAACCGTGGGCACCAACAGCTTGCTGGAGCGGCGAGGAGCGCGCGTGGCCCTGGTCACCACCGCAGGTTTCGAGGACCTCTTCGAAATCGGCCGGCAGGCGCGCCCCCGGCTTTATGACCTCGAGGCGCGGCACGCTCCGCCGCTCGTGCCGCGCGATTTGCGCATCGGCATTGAGGAGCGAACCGCGGCGAGCGGGAAGATTCTCGAGCGGCCGTCAGCAGCCGCCATCGCACGGTTGGCCCGAAAGCTCAAGCGATTGAATGCCGATTCCAGTTGCGCTCTGCTTCCTTTTCTCGTATCTCAATCCTCAGAATGAACGCGTGGTGGCGAAAGCGCTCAGAGCCTTGCACCTGCCCGTGTCCGTCTCCCACGAGATTCTCCCCGAGTTCCGCGAATACGAGCGGTTGGCCACGGTGGTCATCAATGCCTATCTGATCCCGCGTATGGGTGAGTACCTTAAGCGGCTCGAGCGCGGGGCGGGGCAAGCGGGCCGCGTGTACGTGATGCAATCCAGCGGGGGAATAACCACCGCTGCAGCGAGCGGCGCGTGAGCCTGTGCGGACGATCCTCTCCGGGCCTGCCGGAGGCGTTGTGGCGTCCACCTGGCTTGCCCGGCAACTAGGATTGTCGCGCGCCATAAGCTTCGATATGGGAGGCACATCGACGGACGTGTGCCTGATCGACGGCTTGCCCCGCACCACCAATGAAACCACCCTGGGCGGCTTGCCGGTGGCAGTTCCTGTTCTGGATGTTCACTCGGTAGGGGCGGGAGGAGGGTCGCTGGCTCGACTGGACGCGGGGGGCGCATTGCGCGTGGGCCCGGAAAGCGCCGGCGCAGAACCCGGACCGATCTGTTACCATCGCGGCGGCATTCAACCAACCGTTACGGACGCCAACTTGTTGCTCGGGCGCCTCGACGCCGGCCTCTTCCTGGGCGGGGAGTTTCGACCTGGACCTCGGAGCGGCGGAGCGGGGATTCTCAGATTTCCTTCGACTGCACCGAAGGGAGATTGGCTCGAAGACTGCCCCGCAACTGGCCGCGGACATCGTGGCCGTCTCCAACGCCACGATGGAGAAGGCACTGAGAGTGATCTCCGTCGAACGCGGCCACGATCCCAGGGACTTTGCTCTCGTCTGCTTTGGCGGAGGCGGAGGGCTGCACGCGGCGGACCTGGCGCGCGCCCTGCGACTGCCCAAAGTCGTCGTGCCACGGAATCCGGGCGCTTTCTCCGCACTTGGAATCCTGCTGTCGGATATCGTCAGAGATTCCGTCCAGCCGGTCTTCCTTCCTGTACCCTCCGATGGAGGGCAAGCCGGACTCTGGCTGGCACTCGAGAAGCGCTTTGCGAGAATGGACCGCGCCTCACGAACGGAGCTTCAACAGGAAGGTTTTCCCTCCCACTCGGCGCGGGTCGAACGGCGGCTGGACCTTCGCTACGCCGGGCAGTCCTATGAGCTTTCGACGCCATTCAAGAAAGACTTTCGCAGGCTGTTCGATCGGCAACATATGCGGGCTTACGGGTATTCTCATGCGGGGCGGCGGATCGAGATCGTGAACCTGCGCCTTCGCCTGGTGATTCGAACTCCCAAGCCGCGACTGCACGTCCATCAAATGCGGGCCGCAGTTCCGGTGAAGATGAAATCCAAACCGGTCTGGTTTGACGGGCGCTTTCGCGCCACCCCTGTCTACGACCGGGAGCGGCTTGCGGCAGGCACGCGGCTTCGAGGCCCGGCAGTCATTGTCGAATATAGCTCGACTACCGTCGTCCCGCCGGATTTCATGTGCGAAGTGGACAAGTACCTGAATCTGGTTTTGACGCGGGCTGCCCGCCGCGGAGCCCATTCAGTAGCCCGGGGGTGAAACCCCCGCTCCCGGCCCCCCACGCCGCCTTTGGCACTGCCTGAGGGTTGTGGCACGGCCATTCCTTCATTCCGTTCAGGACAGGCTTTGGGCGTCAATCGGCAAGGGCAGAATGCCCGTCCCAGAGCGGGAGGGACGCCCGCACCACTCTTCATGCCGCGACCTCTTCTGCCGCCGGTCCTTTGTTTTCTATAACATTCTGGCTTTGTTCCGATGATTTCGGGGTTTCGGCGGCGTTTTCCCCTGCCGGACTTTCTGTCGCATGATCCGTAGTGCTGACCTTCAGGTCAGCACTTGCCGAACTAAAGTTCGGCGCTACCTCCGGGTCGCTCGACTCGTTGTCAGGAGGTCCGGCGTCCAGTTCCGTAGGGGCGGCTCGTGAACCGGCCCTACACCCCGCGTGTTCTTTGCGCAGGGTCAGCAGGATTCTCACCTTCCGGTCGATGGCCCGGTCGAGCCCCATTTCCAGGCGCAGCAGCATCTCCCAGGTCTTCCCCTCCGGAGCGAGGCAGGCGTCGCGCGCGATGGCGTCCTTCCGCTCCTGCGCCTGCATCTCCTCCGCGAACGCCGCCTCCACCGCCGCGATCTGATCGTCCAGCAGGCCCTCCAGTTCCTTCACCGCGCCTCCAGCCCCGCTCCGTCCCCGAAGGCGTCCTTCACGAACTTGCAGAGCCTAGGCTTGTCGTCCTCTCGCCCGAGGCGCGCCCACACCTGGAAGACCTCCAGCAGCCGGCCAATCTGCCGCGGCCGCCACCCCAACTGTCCTTCGTAGTAGCTTTCCACCGCCTTCGCCTGGGAGGTCGCGAAGTGTCGCCGCCGCACCTGCTCGCGAATCACTCCCCAGAGCGAAATCAGCAGGCGCAGCCGCACCAGGGGGAGGGTGGGCTTGGGCAGGTCGAGCGCCACCGCCTCGCACTGGGAGGGTTCGAAGGTCACGTCGGCAAGGTCCCGGGCGAGCGAGCGCCGTCGCTCCTCGACCCCCTCGAGAGCGTCCCGCATCAGGCCCGTCTCCATGCGCTCGAGCCGGTTGCGCCGCCAGTAGAGCTTGGCGAGGTCAGAGAGTTGCCGATCCCAGAGGGCGTCGCCGGGGCCGTAAGTGGTCGAGAGTTCCCGTTGCAAGTCTGCATACCGTTCGGGATCTTCGCCCAGGGCGCGCATGACGGCGGCTTCGTTTTCAGGCGCGGCATCGCAGCCGTGCTTGACTGCGTTCATTTTCATGCGCTCTTTTCCGGCCTTGCTGCGAGGCCCGGTAGAGCGCTGCGAATTGCGCCGCTGGGCGTCAAGCCGCTGGGGAGTAAGACAAGCGGATTTGCGTAAAGACATAGTAACTCCATGAATTGGAAGATTAGGAGCAGGGGCGGCAGGGGAGCCGTCCCCACGAGAGATGAGACGGACGGTCACAGAGCGTCCATGCTACTATACGTTCCCATTATTGTCAAGATCACGGTAGTAAACATGTACCACTTTGACATCCCCTGTAGGGGCGAGGCGGTGCCTCGCCCGTCCTCGCGAAACGCTGGCCGGATTCCTAATTATCAGCGGCGTTGCGGGCGCGCGGGCGAGGCACCGCCTCGCCCTGTGTTGCATGGAGCCGGAATCCGCTGTAAGCACAAAAAAGGGGCACGCCGAAGCGTGCCCCTCGAGGAATCACCACTCTTACCTGCCAATCACTTCTTCACTGTCAAAACAACCTGGGCGGCTTACTTCACCGTGAACGTCGCGGTCGACTTGACGGTCTGTGAGCCCGAAACACCGGTGAAGGTGATGAGGTAAGTGCCGGGTTTCGCGCTCTTCGGGGAACAAGATTCCGGAGACCGCATAAGCTGTGCCATTCACTTTGACGGTCATCGGAAAATCGACGCAATAGGAACCTGCCGGGCCGCCAGAGCAGCTCAGCGTCACGTTGGCGTCAAAACCATCCACCGATTGGAGTTTGAGGAGGAACCCGCCCACCACGCCTCGGCTCACGGTTTCCGCCGCTGGACTCGGAGTGATGGTGAAGGTCTGAGTCTGTCCCGCCGCGACGATCGTAACGCTTTGCTTTGCAGATCCCGCAAGGAAGTTCGTTGTCAGCGCCGTGCTGGCCTGCACCACGCAGGACCCGACACCGGTGGGACTGAAGGTGCCGCCGCTGACCAGCGTGCACGGTCCGCTCACGTAGCTATAGCTCAGGGCGCCATTCGAGTTGGTAGTGGCGCTGACCGTAAAGTTGGAGCCCGGATATGTTGCCGACGGCGCCGCCCCGAAGGTGATGGTGGGGGTGGCGGGATTGATGGTGACGTTCTGGTTGACCGTTGCGGGAGAGAAGTTCGTCGTTGCCGCCGTGCTGGCTCTCACCACACAAGTTCCAGCTCCGCTGGAGCTAAACGTGGCGCCGCTCACTTGCGCGCACGGCCCGCTCACGTAGCTGTAAGTCAGGGCGCCATTCGAGTTGGTGGTGGCGCTTACGGTGAAGTTTCCGCCCAGGTAAGTCGGTGAGGGCGCGGCGCCGAAGCTGAGGGTGGGAGTCGCCGCGCTAATGATCACGTTCTGGGTGGCGGAGCCGGCCGCGAAGTTCGTGGTTGCCGCCGTGCTGGCCTTAATCACGCAGGTTCCGGCTCCGCTGGAACTGAACGTGCCGCCGCTGACCTGTGCGCACGGCCCACTGACGTAGCTATAGGTGATCGCAGCTGTTGAGTTCGTGGTGGCGCTGACAGTGAAGTTTCCGCCCAAGTAGGTGGGCGTGGGCGCCGTGCCGAAGGTAATCGTCGGGGTGGCCGCGCTGATGATAACGCTCTGCTGGGCCGAGCCGGCGGAGTAGGTGCTGGTAGCCGCCGTGTTGGCCTGGATCACGCAAGTCCCGGCGCCGCTGGAACTGAATGTGCCTCCGACTACTTGCGCACAGGGTCCGCTTACGTAAGTGTAGGTCAGTGCACCATCAGAGTTCGTGGTGGCGCTAACCGTGAAATTGCCGCCCAGATAAGTGGGCGTCGGCGCTGCGCCAAAGGTAATCGTAGGCGTGCTTAGCGAGGAGCCTACGTTAAGCGAGGCTTGGGCTGTGTCGCCGCTGTAGGTTGCCGTGACGGTGTGCGGCCCAAGCGTGCTTGCAGTGCAGGTCGCGAGGGTGCAAGAGCCATCGGGCGTGATCGCAAACGAGGTTGAGCTGGTGACCGTAGCGATCAGGTTGCCGAACTTGTCAAAAGCCTGAGTCACATAGGGCTGGCTGCCGCCGGGGGTGATGTTCGAACTGGTAGGGCTGATGGTGATGTGATCGAGCGAGCCTGGCGTACTCCAGGTGACTGCTGCGGCGTTCGAAAGCACAGCACCAGCCGAGGCCTGAATCGAATCAGTGCCTGCCGCGCCGCCGCCGGTATAGGTGAAGGCCGCCTGGCCGTTGGCATTGGTCAATTCAGGACCGCTGATGGGTGAATTCGGGCCGGAGGAGACGGAGAAGAACACCGTTGCATTGGGTAACGGATTGCCGTTCGAGTCGGTCGCCGTCACGGTGACCGTGGCCGGAATGTCGACGGCGGAGGAGGTTGTCGTTGGAGAGAGGGCAAGGGTGGCCAGCGCCGGCCGCGAGGTAAGCGGCGGAGCAATGGCCTCGATCTGCGTCACTGCATTTCCGCTTGCATCCGTGAACATGACCGATGCCGGCGCGAGCGTGTTAGCGAAGTTGACGGTCGCCGGTCCTCCACCGATGGTGCCCGCGGGAGCATAGGCGGCCACGTCGAAGATCACGGTAAAACTCGCTCCAGCAGCAACTGGATAGAGGCCAGTTACTATCGGCACGTTGACATTGGACCCTGCGGTGGCCTGCTCGGTGGTCGTAGAGGTGGCCAGGACTGCGGGGAACAGCCCGACGAGTGACAGAGTGGGCGAGGGCCCCACAAAGTCGTCGATCGATGTGTTGCCGAGCAGGAATGTTGCCGCGGCTGCGCCGGCAGGAACGGCGTTCGCAAATACACCGGCATCGACCACGTAGACTGCGGCATTCGCGACGCCTCCGGAGGAGTTAATGAATCCTCCCTCGAGAGCGGCATTCAATTTGATATTGGTCGCGGGGCCGGTGTTGGTGAAGGTCTCATAGGCGAGGCCACGCGCTGCGCCGGTGGCGACAGTGCAGCTGAAGCCTCCGATGCAGGGACCTGAGGAAGCGGCGTAAGCCCCGGCGCTCAGATTGGCGGTGCCGTTCACGTTCAGTTGACCATGACCGTACGTCCAGCCGGCGGGTATTTCGAAGTTCCATTGTGTACTATTGGGCAGGTCATCTCCGCCGGTGACCTGCTCGTAGGGGCCAAAGGGAATGCCAAAATCGTCGCCTTCGAGATGGAACCAGGTCGCGGTACCGCTTCTCGCCTGGAACCAGGCGCCTGGAACGCCGGCTGGAGGGTTAGTGCCCGGAATAAGAGTGGAACCGGAATTGTATTGGGTGTCGGTGAAAATTGTCTGGCCATAATCCTGAACGCCTTGTGCGCCGGGATTGTCCGCAGTGCTGATACAATTGTCGAGGTTGCCGGTGGTCCCGCACATCTGGACCCACCAGGGAGCGATGATGTTTCCGTGCGCGTCCGTAGAGACCTCCGCAATTACACTCAAGGTGGGGTCGGCTGACGAGAATGTTTGTTGGCCGTCCTGCATGGTCAACAAAAAGCCCGGCGCATTGCCCACGGTTGTACCTGACCAATAAATCTGCGTCAGACCCATACTGGCGGCAAGAGGCGAGGTGACTGTGATACTCGCAAAGACGTAATCGCTGGCAGTGTAAGTGTCTCCCGCGGTAGGAGTGGAACAGAAATCTGCCTATTCCACCCGAATCCCCGCAAGAGAATGAAATAAAGTTGGTGCCCCTGTAGTTATAGGTTGTCTGCGCATTGGCTTTGCCCGGCGCCACAACGAAGCAGGCGGCGACCAGCGCCAGAAGGACAAACGCTCGCATGATTACGGGCCCGATCGGCGCACACCGGTGGGCCACCCGTTGCGTCCTCGCGAATTGATCGGAATGCACTTTTGGAGCACATGGCGCGCCCACATTCTTGTCTCGACTTGCATTTCCTGGCTTAGTCATAATCATCTCCTCTGTTTCCTAAGAGTGTTCGGGGAAGAGCGTGGCAGAGCCCGACGCGCATCCAATGGGTTGTTCGCCGTTCCCAAGGCGGAGACGGCGGACGAACCTTTCAGTTGACTAGGTTTTCGATTGATTTGCCCCAGGGCGTCCACAAAGGCCGCCCCTGCTATGTTTTCTTGGCGAGTACACCTCGCCAACATGCGGCGCCAGACCGCCGCTGCAAATCGTGCCATTGCACACTTCAGTAACACAAAAATGCTGTTTTAACGACGACTCCCTGTTGCGGCAAGTCAGGTTTGAATGCTACAATTTCCCTTCCCGTCCAGTTACGGAATTAGCAAACAAACGGGCTTACCGGCGCTGGCCATTCTCTACGCTACGCTCATCAGCTTATGGCCCTTTTACTCTGCTATACGAAAAAGTCAAGGGAAAAACCGTCATGGCTGCGAAAAATTTCGTCGAGAGCGATGGTCTAGGCATCGGGCAGGCCGGCTCGGCCTTGGAAGATCGGCGTGCTCTGGATCATCTTTTCAGCGTCACTTACGAAGAACTGCGCCGTCTGGCTGCGACTGTACGCCGCAACGATCCAAACACCACGCTCAACCCCACCGCCTTGGTGAATGAGGCGTGGCTGAAATTATCGAAATCCCCCGACATTGCCGCCACCTCGCCGCTGCACTTCAAACGCATTGCGGCGCGCGCCATGCGGCAGGTCCTGGTGGAGGCCGCCCGGCGCCGCAGTTCGAACAAGCGCGGCGGCGGGGCAGAGTTGACCGTCACTTTTGACGATTCCGTTCAGCGAAAACCCTCCGGCGGAGAAGAGATCCTGGCTCTCAACACCGCTTTGGACTCGCTCTCGCGCATGAATCCCCGCCAGGCGGTGCTGGTGGAGAGCCGCTTCTTCGGAGGGTTGGATATCCCTGAGACAGCGACGCTTCTCAATGTCTCCGAAGCTACAGTCCAGCGGGACTGGCGCGCCGCGAAGGCATGGCTTGCTCACGAGTTGCGCCAGCAGTAACACGTGCGGTTGATCGTTTGACGGCCTTAGCGCTTGGTTGGTTCATTGAGCGCGTCGTCGGCCGGGCACGGGAAGGGCGGGGCTTTAGCCCCGCCGTCGCTGGGTGTGGGGTTAGAAGGGCCTTTAGGCCCTGAAGCGAAGTTGTTTCAGGGGCTGAAGCCCCGCGATTACCTCGCGAGATTAGCGGCGGGGCTGAAGCCCCGCCCTTCCGCGTCCGACGAATAAGGTCGCTTTCTAATTCGGCTAAGCTCTGGGAGGACAGCAGGGCAACCACAACGGTTGCCCCACACGCGTTACGACGATGGACAGCGCCCGATGGCAGATCGTCCAAACCCTTTTTCACCAGGCCCTCGAACTGCCCGAGGCGGATCGGCGCGGCTTCCTCGAAGCACAGTGTAAAGACGATCCCGGGCTGGCCGGCGACGTCCTCGCCCTCCTCGAAGAAGACGCTTCCGGCGATTCCCTCCTCGATCGCGACCTCGCGCAGGCGGCCAACCAGGTTTTCAGTGATGCCCTCCCTGGCGCTCCCCCTTTCAAAGGGTTCGGTCCCTACCGGATTATCAGGGAAATCGGCGAAGGCGGGATGGGGGTGGTCTATCTTGCGGAGCGGGAAGACCTCGGCAGCCAGGTTGCCATAAAAGTTCTGCGCGACGCCGAGTTCTCCCCCGCCCGCCGCCGTCGCTTCGCCATCGAGCAGCGGACGCTTGCGCAACTCAATCATCCCGGAATTGCTCGCCTTTACGACGCCAACACCACGCCGGACGGCACTCCGTTCTTCGTCATGGAGTATGTTGAGGGAGTGCCGCTCACAGACTTCTGCCGCCGGCGCCAGAGCACGATTGCGGAGCGCCTGCGCCTGTTCCGTGCCGTTTGCGATGCCGCCCACTACGCTCATCAACAGGCTGTGATCCACCGCGATTTGAAGCCCTCGAATATTCTGGTGAAGAACGACGGCAGCGTTCGCTTGCTGGATTTTGGCATTGCCAAGCGTCTGGAGAGCATGGGAGAGAGCAGCGATCAGACCATCGCGGGCTTACGTCTGATGACTCCGGCCTACGCTTCGCCTGAACAGATGCGCGGCGAGCAAATTGGAGTGCAAACCAACGTCTACTCCCTCGGAGTTGTCCTGTACGAGTTGCTGGCAGGATGCGTGCCCTTCAACCTCTCCAAGCTTACCCCGCCGCAGGCTGAAAAGGTCGTGACGGAAAAAGAAGCGGAGCGGCCATCCGTTGCCGCCGCAAAAGCCGACGCCCCGGCCGAAGACAATGGACATGCCGTAGTGGCAGGCAGAGCGGCGTGGGCTGATCTGGACGTTCTTTGTCTCACGGCAATCCACAAGGATACGCAGCAGCGGTACCAATCCGTGGAAGCGTTGCTGCGCGATGTTGACCACTTTCTAAAGGGTGAGCCGCTGGAGGCGCGGCCCGACACGATGCGCTACCGGCTGAGGAAATTTTCCGCTCGCCATTGGCGCTCGCTGACGGTGGCCGGCGCAGCGTTTGCGCTGGTTGCCGCTCTGGTGGTGTTCTTTGTGGTGCGGCTCGCGAACGAGCGACGGACCACGCTGGCTGAGGCTGCCCGGACCGAGCGCATTCAGCAATTTATGACCAACCTGTTTCAAGGCGGCAGCGCCGACGCCGGCCCTGCGGATAACCTGCGCGTCGTTACTCTTCTCGACCGCGGCGTGCAGGATGCGCGCTCACTGAGCGCGGAGCCCGAGATTCAAGCCGAATTGTATCAGACGGTCGGAACCCTATACGAAAACCTCGGCAAGTTTGACGAAGCGAACCGCCTGCTCAACCTGGCCCTCGACGAACGCCGGTCACTGTTCGGTCCTGAACACCCTCAAGTCGCGGAAAGCATGGTGGCCCTCGGCCTTCTGAGAGACAGCCAGGGCCAATTGCCAGAGGCGGAACGATTGGTCCGGGAAGGATTGGCCATCGCCAAGCGGCACTATCCGGCGAATCACCCCGCGGTTGCGCAAGCGGCCACTGCCATGGGGCAGGTGCTTGCCGATCGCGGCGCCTATTCGACTGCCATTCCCATCCTTGCAGAAGTCGTTCGCGTTCAGTCGGCGAAAGGCGGCGCAACTTCTGAGTTAATGGCCGCGTTGCACGCATTGGCGGAGGCCCAATTCTCCGACGGCCATTATGAAGCGTCTCAGTCGGTGGAAGAGCGGCTGCTGCCTTTGTACCGCCAGACCTATGGCGAACGCCACCCGCGCGTGGCCGATGTGCTGATGACCCTGGGCCAGATTCAGCATGACTTAGGCCACTACGCTGAGGCCGAAAAGCTTGAGCGGCAAGGCCTCGAGATGATTCAAGCCTGGTATGGCAAAGACAGTCCGGAGGCTGCGACGGATATGACGATTTTCGCTCGCACCCTGCTCTACGAAAACCACTTCGACGAAGCTGTCGATCTGCTTCAGCAGTCCTTAGCGATCAAGGAGCGAATCTTCGGGAAAGTCCACCCAACGGTGGCGTCGTCGCTGAATGACTTGGGCAACGCGGCGAGTAAGCAAGGCAAGTACGATCTTGCGGAACAGTACTTCGAACGCGAGGCCGACATTTATCGCGCTGTCTATGGCGAACACCACTATTTGTTCGCCACGGCGCGTTCCAATCTGGGTACCGTCTACATGGGCAGGCATGACTGGGCCCGCGCCGAGGCGATCTTCCGTTCTGTGATTCCCATCTACATCGAAACGCAATCAGCCAACAACATCAACACCGGAATCGCGCGCATCAAGTTGGGCAGGACGCTGCTGCGCCAAAAGAAATATGCTGAGGCGGAAGCCCAAACCCGCGCCGGCTATAACACTTTGGCCAGCCAAATGGATCCCAAGGTAACCTGGCTGAAAAGCGCGCGCCAGGACCTTGTGGAAGAGTACGCCGCGCTAAACCAAGCCGATCAAGCCGCGAAATTCCGAGCTGAAATCGCGGCGCTCGACGCCAAGCCTACCCAAGTTGTCACCAAGAAATAAAGTCTCCCATAAGGTATACTAGGGAAGCGATCGACCAACGCTCACACGAGGCTCAGATGGAAACCTCGACAGTTGTTGACCAGGCAACACTCGATCAAGTCGTGGCCCGAATTGTTGAAACGGCCCATCCACGCCGGATAGTTCTGTTTGGCTCAGCCGCGCGCGGCCAGATGGGACCACACAGTGACGTGGATTTGCTGGTGGTCATGCCGGACGGTGTCCACCGCCGCCAGACGGCCCAGGGCCTTTACATGGCACTCGCAGGACTGGGGATTGCGAAGGATATTGTTGTCGTGACGGAAAGCGATGTGAGTCAGTACGGCGACGACCCATCGTTGATCATTCATCCTGCGTTGAAGGAAGGGCGGGAACTCTATCGTGCCTCCTGAAAGTCGCAGCCTAAGTTTGCCCAGTGATTGGTTGCGTCGTGCGCGGAGCGATTTGGCGTTGGCGAAAGCGCCCTTGCCCACCGACGTGCTTTACGCGGACCTCTGTTTTCACGCGCAGCAGGCGGCGGAAAAGGCTATTAAAGCTGTCTATCGTGCCAGGAGATGCGGATTCCGCTACACTCACGACATTTCGGAACTGCTGGACGGCCTTGCTCTCCAAGGTGTGTTAGTTCCCCAAGAGATCCGAGAAGCAGCCACACTGACGGACTTCGCAGGGGAGGCGCGATATCCCGGGCCGGCTGAACTGGTCACCGAGGACGAGTATCGTTGTGCTGTGACCCTGGCCGAAAAGGTTCTGGAATGGGCAGCGCAACTGGTCCAGGTGTGACCCGCATGATCGTCATGGCTAGCCACCGATCATGGCGACTGATAGCTGGAACTTGCTATTAGTAAAGTGCCGCCGCGTCCAGCAAATTGCTCTCGCCATTCATCCACACCGCATATTGGAAACGTGTCCCTGACCTCAGTGAGGCGGCTCCAATCTCGCCGCGGTTGTTAATGGCGATCACGGCACAATCTGAATTCCTATTCTTTGAGTCTGTTTTCACCGTGTGCCGCAGTAGTTCCACGCAGGCGTCTTGCGGAGTCATGCCGGCCTGCATGTAATGAACGATCGAGATGCTGGTGCAGTAGTTGGTCATCAAGTCTCCGTCGCCGGTGGCGGAGGCGGCGCCCACATTGTCGTCAGCATAGACGCCACAACCCACCAGCGGAGAATCTCCCACGCGCCCCGGAATTTTCCACGCCATCCCGGAAGTCGAACAGCCCGAGACGAGGTGGCCCTTGCCATCCGTAGCCACCATCCCGATCGTATCGTGGTTTTCAGCCGTCACCCAGTTCGTCTTGTGCTGCGGGTCGAGTTTCCAATCCATCCATTTCTTAAGGCTCTCAGGGGTGAGGAGTTGCATGGGTTCGAATCCCATCTTGAGCGCAAAGCGGAAAGCGCCCTCCCCCGCCAGCGTGGTGTGCCGGGTCTTTTCGATCACCAGGCGCGCCACGGAGATGGGATTCTTGATGTGGTGCAAATTGCAGATTGAGCCGGCGCGATGGCGTGTCCCGTCCATGATGGCGGCGTCGAGTTCCACTTCTCCTTCTTCGTTGGGAAGGCCGCCGTACCCGACGCTCATCACCTTGGGATCGTCTTCGGTAACGTTGATGCCTCCCACAACCGCATCCAGGAGGCTGCCGCCGCTCTTGAAGACTTGCGCCGCCCGTTCGTTCGCCGGTTTCCCGTGCGCCCAAGTGGAAAGAAACACCGGCCCAGACTCCAAGGCGGACGCGGGTTCTGTTTCCAGGGCCGAAAGCGCTGCAGCTCCCGCCACGGATTTCATGAAGTCTCGCCGATCGATGCCGTCCATTTCGCCTCCCTTTGGGAAATCGAAATTCGAAAATCGAAACTGGAAATTCGCAGACCGTAGCTCGGGAATCAGAAGCTAAATCTCGTCAGCCCCTGACCTTTCGAGTTTCGATTTCCCATTCTGATTCCTGACTTTTGACTCCGTTTCTTTCCCCATCCCCCGCCGCCCGGCGTCTCAATTCTCAAAACGCTCCCACGCGGCGCGTTGAAAACCGCCTTTGAGGGCAGCTCCCGAATACGATTTGGCGCCTTTCCGAACTTGGAATTTCGAATCTCAAATTTCAAATTTCGGATTTCGCCGGTCGAATTTCGAATTTCGAGTTTCGATTTTCGCCCTTCAGGAACAACGAGTTCATTCCTGCCCGCCTCACCCGGCCTGCCGCCTGCCAGCCCATAAGGTTGAAGCCGGCGGCGATCAGAAAGGATGCTAGCGCGCACATCCGTCAGAAACTCAATCTCACGGATGATACCATCGCCTCCGCGGAATTGCCCTTTTCCACCGGAGCCGCGGCGGAGCGAGTAACGCCGCACCCGCACCGGGTAGGCGGCCTCGATCGCCTCGACGGGGGTGTTGAGCGAGTTCGTCATATGGGTGTGAACCCCGCTGAGGCCGTCCGCCGTCGGACGGGCGCCCATGCCCCCGCCGATCGTCTCGTAATAGGCAAAGGCCTCGCCCGTGCGCGGATCGATGCCGCCAAACGAAAGGTTGTTCATAGTTCCTGAACTCGCGGCGGGAATCCGGTGAGGAAGCGCTTTGGCCAATGCCCGCAGCAGCACATCCACAATTCGCTGCGAGGTCTCGACATTCCCGGCCGCTACCGCCGATGGCGCTCGTGCGTTCACGACGCTTCCTTGTGGGGCGAGCACTTCGATCGGTTGCAGCAGGCCCGCGCACGCAGGTACGTCTTCGACTAGCAGGCAGCGGAAGACATAAAAGACGGCGGAGGTGGTAATCGCCATCACCGCGTTGACGCTTCCCCGGCAGGCAGGGGCGCTGCCCGCAAAATCCACTCGTGCCTTTCCGTTCCTGATTTTGATCGAGACGCGCACCGGCACAGGATCGCTGCTGAACCCATCGTCGTCCAGGAAATCCTGAGCGGAATAGGTCCCGTCGGGAATACGCAGCAGAGCTTGTCGCATCAGTTGCGCCGAGTAGGTTTGCAGGGCATCAAGGTAGAAGCAGATTTTTGGGACGCCGTAGGCTTCCAGTAATTCGCGCAATCTCCGCTCCCCCAGGCGGCAAGCTGCCACTTGGGCCATAAGGTCTCCCTCGCGCTCGGCCGGCGTGCGCACGTTGGCGAGCAACATCGCAAGCACATCCCGCTGCACGACGCCTTTACGGACCAGGGTGACAGGCGGAATGCGCAAGCCTTCCTGGTAAATGTCTTCACTCAGGCCCATCGACGCGGGCTGCGCGCCGCCCACGTCCGAGTGGTGCGCGCGGTTCGCGACGTAGAAGACCGGATGGGACTTCCGGCCAACGCGACGCGCCGGCACGACAGGCATCACCAGGGTGATGTCCGGCAAGTGTGTGCCGCCGGCGTAGGGATCGTTCAGCATGGCGATATCGCCCGGCTCGAGTTCGAGCGCCTCGAGCGCCGCCGCGACTGACATGGGCATGGATCCCAGGTGCACAGGCATGTGGTCGCCCATGGCCACGACTCTTCCCTCGCCGTCGAATACCGCGCAGGAATAGTCGCGCCGCTCCTTGATATTCGGTGAAAAGGCGGAGCGTCGCAACCCTGCGCCCATTTCTTCCGCGGCCGCATGGAAAAGGTTCTTGAAGATCTCGAGTTCAGCTGGGTCAACGCGTGGCATAGCGATATCGTCTGATCATAGAAGAGTAGCACAGGCACTCCTGCCTGTGCTCGAGGGATGTGAACTCGACGTAGATGACAGGCAAGAGTGCCTGTCCCACCGAAGGCGGGTCAGGCAACAGTCGTGTTCGGGGTTAGAGTTGGGCGTCGTTGGAGTACCCAGAAGTAGGCGGCGGCCAATGTGGAGAAAGCTGTAACAATTCCCAGGACAAGGAACGCGCCTTGCCAACCTGCCGCGAGCGAGAGGCGTGCCACCGCGTCGCCGGAAAGGACTCCACCCAGATAGCCAACCCCATCGATAATACCGGACGAGGTTGCCGCCGCTTGTTTTCCGCCAAAGTCGAGTGCCATGGCGCCGGCGAGGTAGGAGTATGGCCCGATGATGGAAAAGCCAACCAGGGCGACCAGCACCACAGGTAGGTTGTGGGTGGCGCCGGATCGCAGCGAGGCAAGCGAGAACAGGGCCAGGGTGGCAACAAGGAGCCCGAGGAACGTGATAATCGCCCTCCCTCCGCGCCCCAGGCGGTCGCTGAGATAGCCGACGAGCACCACGGAGGCCCCTCCGAACAGCGGGAAGAGGGCGCTGAATTTGGCGGCCTTCGCAGTGGTGAAGCCCACCACGTCGTAGAAGTAAGTTGGCGTCCAGGTGTTGAATGTCTCACGCACGAAGGTGGTGCCCAGCGACAGAGTACAGACGGTCCAAAAAGCCGGGCTGCGCAATAGCGGCCTCAGGTGCTCCGCAAGGCTGCGCTTCTGCTGGCTTTCGCTGCGGCCCGCAAAGAGGCTCTCAGGACTCGCCTTAGTCTCCGCTTCCCCGATTTCGGAGCTTGATTCTTTGAGGAGCAGAAGGTTGGCCAGGAAGAGCACAAACAAGCTACAGGCGGCAACTACAAAAACCGCGCGCCAACCCAAGCCGTGAGCGATCAAGACGCCCATGAACTGGCGGCCGAAGGCGTCGCCAAATAGATAGCTAAGGCTGACCGCGCCCATGGCGGTTCCATAGGCGGCGTAAGAGAACCAGCGCGAGGTGATCTTCACCATTCCCGCCCAACCGGCAGACTGGACGAGCCGGTTGGCGATCCACGCCACTGCGAACAATTGCAGGCCGCCGCCTGCCGCCAACAAGGTAAACAGCACTGCTCCACCCATGGCGGCCAGAAACTGGCGCTTGCCTCCCCAGAAATCAGCCAGGCCGCCAAGAAAGAACTTGCCCAAGGCGTAGGCCAACACGCCCAGAGAAACGATCTGCCCCAAGCGAATGCGCGCCTGGTCCGCCGGAATGCCGTGAGCCGCAAGGTCTTGAACAATCAGCGGCAGGGTGACGGAGAAATTCGACCGGCAAATGTAAAATCCGGCATAGCCGGTCATCAGCAGGCTGACGATTAGAATCTGCCAGAGCAGCAACCGCCGGGTTGTAGTCCTTTGCTCCGTTCTCATGTGCCAATCTCTTTGTGTGATTTCGCGGGAAGTTTGCCCGGGCAAGGACGGCGTGATGTCGCCGCTCCGCCAAACTGACTCATTAGCGAGTTTAACACGAGTTTAACGCCGTTGACATCGTGCCGGTAGTATCCTAAGTTGGAGTTTCGTCGAACATGTGGCTGAGATCAAAACGAACTTCTCCGTGTCCTCTGCGCTTCAGAGCCTCAACACAGAGAACACAGAACGTCTCAGTGAACTCTGTGTTCAGTCTTTCTTGGCCACGGAGAGCACTGAGAACGACCGGCACTAGCGGCTTCGCGGTGGCGAATGCACTTGGAACGCAATATGCAACAGAGCACTCAAACAAAAGACAAGTTGTTGTTTACTCCTGGCCCCCTGACCACTAGCCTGACGGTGAAACAGGCGGCGCTTCGCGACCTGGGCTCGCGAGACCAGGAATTCATTGCGATGGTGCGCAACATTCGCCGCAAGCTGCTGGAACTGGGCGGGGTGGCGGACCGGGGGTTCGAGGCTATTCTGATGCAAGGCAGCGGCACGTTTGCCATTGAGTCGGTGCTGTCGTCCGTTGTGCCGCCGGATGGAAAGGTGTTGGCCGTAATCAATGGCGCTTACGGAAGGCGCATTGCCCAGATCGCCCAGGCCCTCAGGATTCCCGTCACCGAGTTGAGTTGCCCGGAAGACCAGAGCCCCGACATGGAGCGACTTGGCCAGGCGCTCGAAGCTGACCCCTCCATATCCCATGTGGCGGTGGTGCACAGCGAAACCAGCACTGGCATGGTCAATCCGGTGGGCGAAATCGGGGAGATCGTCAAACACTTCAATCGGATCTATTTCGTGGATGCCATGAGCAGTTTCGGAGGAATGCCCCTGAACCTGCTTGACTGCCGGATCGATTATCTGGTTTCTTCGGCGAACAAGTGCCTCGAGGGCATACCGGGATTCGCTTTCGTGCTGGCGCAACGAGAAGCGCTGCTTGCGACCGCAGGATTTGCCCGCAGCATGAGCTTGGACCTCCTGGCCCAATGGAAAGGGCTGGAGGCCGACGGGCAGTTTCGCTTCACCCCGCCCACGCACGCGCTCCTGGCATTTCACCAGGCTTTGCGGGAGTTGGAAGCGGAAGGAGGAGTCGAGGGCCGCGCCGCGCGCTATCGAACCAATTTCGAAGTCCTTTCGCAAGGCATGCGAGAGTTGGGCTTCGAGGGGTACCTCCGGCCGGAAGACCGAGGCTACATCATCAGTTCGTTTCGCTACCCTCGGCACCCGAAATTCGACTTTGGGGTGTTTTACGCGCGCCTGAGCGACAAGGGCTTCGTGATTTACCCGGGCAAAGTGAGCAAGGCGGACTGCTTCCGGATCGGCTGCATCGGGCGCATCTTCCCGGACGATATGCGCGGCCTGCTGGGAGCAATACGGGAGACGCTGGCGGAGATGGGAATTGCGGCGCCGGCTGCCGTCTCGGCGTAACGGCGATTCGGGCCGCCATCCTGCGGCTCCAACCTGAAGATCGGGGCGTCTACAGACATGGACTTTGTTTTTCAGCGTTCTTATCGCGGCCCTCTGAAGGCCGTCATCCTGGATTGGGCTGGAACCACCCTGGACTACGGCTGTTTTGCTCCTGCTGTTGTTTTTGTGGAAGTCTTCAAGCGCCACCGGGTCCCGATCACCACAGAGCAGGCGCGCGAACCGATGGGGGCGCACAAGAAAGTCCACATCCGCATGATCTCCGAAATGGTAGCTGTACGGAGCATGTGGCAGGATGTGCACGGCGGCCCGCCCGACGAAGACGATGTGGAGCAGATGTTCCGGGACTTCGTGCCCCTCCAACTCGACTGCCTGGCGAAGTACGCCGCTTTGATTCCGGGCACGCTGGAGGCTTTGGCGGAGTTTCGCCGGCAGGGCCTGAAGATCGGTTCCACGACCGGATACATAGCGGAGATGATGGAAGTGCTTCAGGAAGAGGCCAGGAGGCAGGGATATGTGCCGGACTCGAGTGTCTGCGCCTCGCAGGTCCCGGCGGGACGGCCCCAACCGTGGATGTGCCTGCAAAATGCCATGAATTTGCAACTCTATCCTTTGGAGGCTTTTGTCAAGGTGGGGGATACGTTGCCGGATATCGCGGAGGGCCTCAACGCGGGGATGTGGACGATCGGTCTAGCCAAAACCGGCAACGAGCTTGGGCTGACTGAGCAGGAAATCGCCGCGCTAGAGCCCCAAGTCCTGCGTGGCAAACTCGACCGCGCTCGTCAGCGTTTTCGTCAGGCCGGCGCTCACTTTGTGGTGGATGCGATCGCGGAAGTGGCTCCGGTTCTGGATGAGATCAACGCGCGGTTGGCGCACGGCGAGCGGCCTTGAGTTGTAGGGCGGCCCTTCTAGCTTTCTGGTTTAAGTGTAGCCCCGGCACTTCGCAGGCGGCGAAAGAAGCCCGCGGGCCGTCATCCTGAGCGCAGCGAAGGATCTGTATTCGCTTGTTTTCGAGGAGAGACAGCAGATGCTTCGCGCCGCTCAGCATGACAGCTAATTTTTTCCGCGCGACAGGAGGTGACGCATCACGCCCCAAGATCAGGACAAGACTTTAGGTTTTCGCGCCGAGGGAGACTTGAACGTTTCGCCCCGGCGCAAGGAATGGGCAGCACGGAATATCGATGCGGAAACTCAGAAGTGGCTGGACGATGACGCGCGCTACTTTCTCCACCAGTCACTATCCACGCCGTGTCTGAATGTCCTTACCGCCTGCGACGGTGTCTACCTGGAAGATCTGCAAGGCCGCCGCTACCTTGATTTCCACGGCAATAGCGTTCACCAGGTGGGCTTCCGAAACCGCCGGGTGATCGAGGCCATCACGGCTCAGATGGAAACCCTGCCGTTCTGCACGCGGCGCTATACCAATCTGCCTGCGATCAACCTGGCCAAGAAACTTGCCGAACTTGCTCCTGGGGATTTAAACAAGGTCCTGTTTGCTCCCGGCGGCGCGGAAGCGGTCGGCATGGCATTAAAACTTGCGCGTGCGGCCACGGGAAGATACAAGACGATCTCCATGTGGGACTCGTTTCATGGCGCATCGCTGGATGCCATTTCGGTGGGGGGCGAAGCCATGTTTCGCAGCGGCATCGGCCCGCTTCTTTCCGGCGCTGAGCATGTTCCGCCGGCCGACCCGGCCGGTTGTCCTTGGGGTTGTGGAGAAGAGTGTACGCTCGAATGTGCGCGCTACGTCGAGTATGTTTTGGAGAAAGAAGGCGATGTGGCCGCCGTCATCGCCGAAACGGTGCGCAGCACGCCTTCCGTTCCCCCGCCCGAATACTGGCAGATCATCCGCGCGGCGTGCGACCGCCATGGGACCTTGCTGATTTTGGACGAGATTCCCAACGGCCTGGGCCGCACCGGCAAGATGTTCGTTTGCGAGCACTTCGGCATCGTTCCGGACATGCTGGTACTCGGCAAGGGACTAGGCGGCGGCATATTCCCGCTCGCAGCCCTGATCGCTCGCGAAGGGCTCGACTTTGTGAGCGAGGGCTCCTTGGGCCACTATACGCACGAGAAAAACCCCGTCGCCTGCGCGGCCGGTCTGGCAACCCTGGCCTGCCTGGAAGAGGAGGGGTTGATCGAGAATGCGCGCCGGATGGGAGAGTACGCACTAGGACGGCTGAAGGCGCTTCGCGGGAAGCACCAGATCATCGGGCGCGTCAGAGGCCTGGGCTTGCTGTTGGGCGTGGAACTGGTCCGGGACAGAAACACGCGTGAGCGAGCCGTGGAAGAAGCTGAGCAGGTGATGTACGAGGCGTTGAGCAAGGGTTTGAGCTTCAAACTGATGATGGGAAACGTGGTCCAGTTAACTCCTCCCTTAACCATCACCAAAGAGCGAATGGACGAGGCGATTGATATACTCGATGCCTGCCTGACCGGCATTCATCACTAAGCCCGGCCCCAAAATGAGAACGGGGAACCCTTCTGGTCCCCCGTCTCGTTTGTTACCGGTTGTTTGCCCTGTGGTAACGTCCGCGGAGCGTCAGCCACAGTGCGCACCGCAAGAGCGGTGTGATAGTTGCCTTACATATGCGTGCCCGGTGGATTCATTTCTCCTCCAGTCAGCATAATCCCATTCTTACTCCCCTAAAACGCGAATTGCAAGTACCTTTTTCAGTCTTTTTTTCGCCGAACTTGCCCAGCGGATTTGGCATTCCTCCACGGCTTGCCGGAGAGGGTGAGTTCGAGATATATTGAGATTCGCCAGGGCTATAAATGTAAATTAATAACTTCGGGGGAAACATGAGCACTGCCCAGTCGCCTGTTAAGCCCGACCGGATCCTGCAGCTCACCTGGGGCTACGCACCGCCGCTGATCCTCGAGGCGGCCATCCGCCACCGCGTCTTCGACGTATTGGACAACGGCGCAAAAACCGTCGAGGAAGTCGAGGACGCGACAGGCGCCTCCGCCCGCGGACTGACCGCGTTGATGAACGCACTCGTAGGACTGAACCTGCTCACCAAAGACGTTCAGAGCCGTTACGCACTCGCTCCGGAGAGCGCCGCCTTCCTGGTTAGCACTAAACCGGGCTTCCAGGGTGGCATGATCCTGCACTGCAGCGGGCACCTGATCCCAAAGTGGCTGCGGCTCAACGACATTGTCGCCACCGGTAAACCCGTGGAGCCAGTGAACCAACAGCGGCTGGGCGGGGATTTCTTCAGTAAATTCGTTGCGGATATCTTCCCCAGGAGCTATGCCTCCGCGCAGACCCTCGCTGCCGCGCTCGACTTGAGCGGCGACGGGAGGCCCATCAGTGTGCTTGACCTCGCGGCGGGTTCCGGCGTGTGGGGCATCGCCTTGGCGCAGAAATCGCCCTTCGTCCGCGTGACGGCAGTGGACTGGCCGGAAGTGATCGCCGTCACCCGCAAAACCGTGGCCGACTTCGGCCTGATGAAGCGATTCCGGTTCGTTCCCGGCGATTTGCTTTCAGCCGATTTTGGGACCAACCACGCCGTCGCTACGCTGGGCCATATTCTGCACAGCGAAGGCGAGGAGCGCAGCCACGCCTTGCTGAAACGAACATTCGACGCCTTGGCCAGCGGCGGCACTATCGCCGTAGCCGAGATTCTTGTGAATGACGAAAGAACCGAACCGCTGGCCGGCCTTCTCTTCGCCGTCAACATGCTCGTGAACACCGACCATGGCGACACCTACTCCTACCGCGAGATCAGTTCCTGGCTGAGAGAGGCCGGGTTCGTTAACCCGCGTACCCTCGATGCCCCAGGACCGTCACCTCTGATCCTGGCTACGAAACCCTGACGTGAGGCGCCAGAGCTTCGGCACGTTTTGGTGCTTGACCAGCCCACCCCTCGCCATCTATAAACAAGGGCGCATTTTCAGGAGGAACCGTGAATAGTCGAGAACGTGTGCTGGCCATGCTTGAGGGCGCTCCGGTGGACCATCTTCCCTGCATGCCGATTCTCATGCAGTTTGCCGGAGACCTGATCGGATCGAGTTACATCAACTATGCGACGGACTTCCGCTTTCTGACGGAGGGCCAGATGCGGGCCGCGGAAGAATTCGGAATAGACCACGTCAACACGATGTCAGACCCTGCGGGCGAGGCGGCCGATTGCGGCGCAGCCGTGAAGTTCTTCCCGAACCAGCCGCCGGCCTTGGACGAGGCCAATGCCCTGCTGACCGATAAGACGCTCCTGGACACGCTCGAGGTCCCCGACCCGCACGCCGGCCAGCGCATGCGCAATCGCCTTGATGCTCTGGCCCTCTACAAGCAACGAGTGGACGGAGAGAAGCTGATCGAAGGCTGGGTCGAGGGGCCTTGCGCGCAGGGCGCGGATCTGCGGGGAATCAACAACCTGATGCTGGATTTCTATGACGATCCCGCGTTCGTGCGCCGCTTGTTCGACTTCGTGCTGAAGCTCGAGTTGCGTTTCGCTGCCGCCCAGGTTTCCGAAGGAGCGGAGTTGATTGGCATTGGTGACGCCGCGGCGTCGCTGGTAGGGCCGCAGATCTATGAGGACTTCGTGTGGGAATACGAAAAGAAGATGGTCGACGGGCTGCACGCGCTCGGCACGAAGGTGCGGCTGCACATTTGCGGCGATATCCGGCTCGTCCTTGAGAGCGTCGGCCGCCTGGGGTGCGACCTCGTTGACTTGGATTACATGGTGCCCATCTCCGAGGCGCGTGAGAAGATGGGGCCGGATCAAGTCCTGCTGGGCAATATCGACCCGGTGCGCGTCTTGCGCGAAGGGACGCCTGAATCAGTAACAGCGGCCATCGCCGAGTGCCACCGGCAAGCCGGGCCGCGCTACATCGTCGGCGCGGGATGCGAAGTGCCGCGCGACACGCCGCACGCGAATCTTCGCGCGCTAACTCAGTACGCGCACGAGCATGGGCAGGTCGCCAGCTAGGCAGGTCGGCAGATGGGCAGATCGGCAGATCGGTAAAGCCACCAATACCTGTCATTCCGAGAGCTTCGCTGTCATCCTGAGCGAAGCGAAGGATCTCGCTCTGGGCGCTCAAGGTAAACTCCTCGTGGAATCTGCCTTTGTCTGTTCTTGCGGCGGCAAATGCAGATGCTTCGCTGCGCTCAGCATGACAGACGGTTCTTTCACTGCCCGCCGATCTGCCTACCTGCCGAGCTGCCCATCTGCCGATTTGCCGACCTGCCCATCTGCCGCTTTTTTCCGATACCCGTACTCTTTCTTCAGCTTGTAGGTGATGCTGTCCACGAGGGCTCTCCAGCTAGCCTCGATCAGGTTTTCGGAAACCCCCACGGTCCCCCAGGTCTCGTGGCCGTCGGTGGTCTCAATCAGCACGCGCACCTTGGCGTCGGTGGCTGCCTTGGCGTCCAGGACGCGGACTTTGTAGTCCGTCAGGCGAATCTCGCCGATGCAGGGGAAAAACGTACTCAGCGATTTCCGCAGCGCGCGATCCAAGGCGCTCACTGGGCCCACGCCCTCCGCGGCGGTGTGTTCTTCCGTGCCGTCCACGCGCAGCTTGATCACCGCTTCCGAGTAGGGCTGGTTGGAACCTTTCTTCTCGGTGATGACGCGGAATCCGTCCAGCTCGAAGAACTCCTTCGTGTGGTGTACGAGTTTATCAAACAGAATCTCGAACGATCCCTCGGCGCCCTCGAACTGATATCCGTAGTGCTCCATCTCTTTCAGCTTATCAACCACCAGCTTGGCGTGGGGCGAGGACTGATCGATCTCGAGGCCCCGCTCCGCCGCCTTGTAAAGCACGCTCGCCTTGCCGGAAAGCTCCGACACCAGTACGCGGCGTTCGTTGCCGACCACGGCCGGGTCGATGTGCTCATACGAAGCCGATTCTTTCATCACGGCGCTCACATGGATTCCCCCTTTGTGGGCAAAGGCGCTCTTGCCCACATAGGCCATGTCCTGGCGGTGATGCAGGTTCGCCAACTCGCTGACGTAGCGCGACGCCTCGGTGAGGTGCTTCAGGTTCTCGCGGCCGATGGCGCGCATGCCCAATTTCAACTCGATGTTCGGAATCACGGAGCAGAGGTTGGCGTTCCCGCAGCGCTCGCCATAGCCGTTGAATGTGCCCTGCACCTGCACGGCGCCCTGCTGCACAGCGGCAATGGAGTTGGCGACCGCCATTTCGCAATCGTTGTGAGTGTGTATCCCCAGCGGCCGCTTGACGTGCTTTGCCGCGGCGCGGAATGCCTCGACAAGATCGGCGGTCAGGGTGCCGCCGTTGGTGTCGCAGAGGACGATGGTGTCCGCGCCCGCCGCCTCCGCCGCGGCCAGCGTGGAGAGCGCGTATTCCGGGTCAGCCTTGAAACCGTCGAAGAAGTGCTCGGCGTCGTAGATCACTTCCCTTCCCTTGGACTTCAGGAACTCGACCGACTCGCGAATCAGGTTCAGGTTTTCGTCGAGCGAGATGCCTAACGCCACCTTGACGTGTAAATCCCACGACTTCCCGAATATGGTCACCACAGGCGTCTTCGCATCCAAGAGCGCCTGGAGGTTCTTGTCGTGCGCAACGGCTTGACGAGGGTGGCGGGTGCTGCCAAAGGCCGCGAGCCGCGCATGCTTCAACTTCAACTCCTGCGCGCGCTCAAAGAAGGCGATGTCCTTGCTGTTCGATCCCGGCCACCCACCTTCCACGTAGTCCACTCCCAGATCATCCAGCTTCTTCAATATGTGAAGCTTGTCTTCCAGAGAAAACGAAATGTCCTCGCCTTGCGAACCGTCTCGCAATGTCGTGTCGTATATCTGGATTTTCTTCATGGCTAAGTTTGCGCAGTTTAGGCGTTCCGAACGCCCAGAATGACCGATGAGCGACAAAAAATCAATCTGTGACCATCTTGGCGCGAGCGTCGTTCCGCCACTCGGCGAGGTCCCTCTGCCCCTTGGGGGGGGAGGGGCGAGCGTCTCGCCGCTACTTGACCAAGTCCCTCTCCCCCTTGGGGGAGAGGGTGGGCCGCAGCCGGCGCTCTCTTTAGCCGGGGCGGGCCGGGTGAGGGGGTCCTTGCCGTTGGCCAATTGTCAGTACAATGCGCGAATGGCGTTTCGCGAGTACCCATGCTAGCCGACAGTCTGTCGTTTTCAGGCTTCACCTTTCCAAACGAGATTTCGGTTCGTCTCGCGCAAGTTGCGCTGTTTTTGCCCCTTTTAGCGCCCGATTGTGCTAAATTGCGCGAAAAACGCGCAAAAAATGCAGCACTAAAAATAGCGATGTCCTTAGTTTTAAAGTACTTCTTGAGTTCGTTCCCACTATTTTGCATTTTTCGCGTTGTCCTGCACTTTCCCCACGTCCGCACCGTCCCGCCGTGCTCTGCACTCCGGCGCTCGCGCCGCTTGACTACGACATTGTGTCCCAAAACTAACCACATTTATAGGCTATCATGTCGCTCCGCATTTGTCAAGCGAAAAATGAGCGAGTCGGCAGATGGGCAGATCGGCAGCTAGGCAGATGGGAAGAACGGGAACCAAGTTGTTCTCAGGACCACAGGCTCGTAAAGCCTAGTCAGGAGAATGAACCGAAGGACCACGCGACAGCCTGCCCGCCGATTGCCGACCGCCATCGCACCGAATCGCTACCTGCCCATCTGCCGACTGCCACTTTCCCCTTGACATTCTACCTGAGGGGCGCTACCTTCCCCTAGTATGTCTACCAAAGAGCAACGAGAACGCATTGAACTTCTGCAAGGAACCTTGGACCTGCTGATTCTTCGCACCCTGCTTCTGGGCCCGACGCACGGGCACGCCATTGCCAAGGCGATTGAATTCAGATCCGAGGACGTGTTGCAGGTCGAGCAGGGGTCCCTCTACCCTGCCCTGCATCGGCTCATCAAGCGGGGATGGATTTCCGTCCAGGACGGCACCTCGGAGAACAATCGCCGGGCCAAGTTCTACCGGCTGACGGCCAAGGGAAGGCGCCAACTGGAGGTCGAGACCGGCAAGTGGGACAAGCTGGCGGGCGCCATCGCGCGGATTCTCAGGCCCGCCGAACCGGAGGGCGAATCATGAGCCGCCGCAAGCGCATGATGGAGGACCTCGACCAGGACATCCGCGACTTCATCGAGCGCGAGACTCAGGACAACATCGAGCGCGGCATGCCGCCGGAGGAAGCGCGTTACGCGGCCCTGCGCAAGTTCGGCAATGTGGTGCGCGTGAAGGAAGAAACGCGGGAGGTGTGGAGCATGGTTTGGCTTGAGCAAGTATGGCAAGACCTCCGGCAAGGGGCTCGGACGCTGGCCAAGAATCCGAGCATGACGGTGGTTGCGGTGCTCACGCTGGCGCTGGGAATTGGCGCGAACACGGCGATCTTCAGCCTTGCAAACGCCGTTCTGCTGCGGAACCTGCCGGTTGCAGACCCTCGCGGGCTCTTGCTGTTCGCGGACAGTCCCGACGATGGATTTTCGATGACCACCGACATCCCTTCCGGACGGCAAACGGTCTTCTCTTACCCGTTTTATCTCCAGGTGCGCGACCACAGCAGACTGTTTCAGGGAATCTGCGCATTCCAGACTTCCGTTGACACACTCACGGTCCGGGCGGATCGTCCGGGTGCGGGCGGAGCCGCTGAAGTGGCACTCGGGAAAACGGTTTCAGGAAACTTCTTCTCCGTGCTGGGCGTGGGGGCTGCCCTGGGCCGGACACTCACGCCGGCTGACGACCAGCCTGCCGCGCCGCCCGTTGCCATGGTGAGTTTCAACTACTGGCAGGACAAGCTGGGTGGCGATCCCGCCATTGTGGGGCGCTCGATAGCCATTGACGGGGTGCCGATGACCGTTGTGGGCGTTGCGCCGCGAGGTTTTTTCGGGGTCAGGGTGGAAGCGGATTCCGCCGATTTCTGGATACCGCTCAGCCTTCGGCCGCGCCTCACCTTCACCATGATGCCGCAGGCGAAGTCTCTGCTCACCGATCCGAATCTCTACTGGCTGAACCTGATGGGCCGCCTCGCTCCTGGCGCAAGCCTGGAAGCGGCGCGCGCGGAGGCGGACGGCGAGTTGCGCCAATATCTGACCGGGCGTGCCGGGTTGAAGATCACCGAAGCTGAGCGGCAGCAAATCCAGCACGCTTATGTGCCGCTCGCCCCGGGCGGACGCGGGCTTTCCCATTTGCGGCACGAGTCTTCCGAGCCCCTGCGCATCCTTCTTGCAATTGTGGCATTAGTGCTGTTGATCGCCTGCGCGAACGTCGCCAGCCTGATGCTGGCGCGCGTGACGGCGCGCCAGAAGGAGATGGCGACGCGTCTGGCGCTGGGCGGAACGCGCGGGAGGCTGGTGCGGCAAATACTCACGGAAAGCGTGCTGCTGGCGATGACGGGTGGCTTGGCGGGCGCGATTCTGGCTTTCTGGGGGGTTCACGTTCTGACGGCCATGGTTGCCGCAAAGGTCCCGCTGAACGTCACGCCGAACCTGGCCGTACTCTCATTTGCGGTGGCCGTCTCGCTGTTGACCGCGATTCTTTCCGGCCTCGCCCCGGCACTTCGCTCGGCGCGCGCGGACCTGGTTCCGGCACTGAAAGAAGGGCGACTGCCGGGCATCGAGGATCGGACTCGGCTGGGGCTGGGGAAGAACCTCGTGGTGTTTGAGATTGCCGCCTCGGTGGTGCTGCTGGTGGCGGCAGGGTTACTGCTCCATAGCCTGGTCGATCTCGAAAAACAGGACCTGGGATTTCGACCGGAGCAAGTACTGCTGGTAAACATCGACCCGCACCTGGCCGGCTACAAACCTAGCGAGTTGGCAAGCCTCTACCGCACGCTGCTGGATCGAGTCGGCGCCCTGCCCGGGGTCCGCTCAGCCAGCATCGGAACGGAGAGTCCGATGAGCGGCAGTTCGGGCGGGTTCGAAGTTTCTGTAGAGGGCCAGCCGCCTCCCGCCGGCGGTATGAGCCCGCAAGTGGAGGTGGCAGGGCCCGGGTACTTCGATACAGAAGGAATGAGCATCCTTGCAGGTCGCCCTATTTCCACGCGTGACACCTCATCCTCGTCTCCCGTGGCGGTGGCTAATGAAGCGTTTGTGCGGAAATTCATCCCTAGCGGCAACCCTGTCGGAAGACGGTTCAGTGCGGGGCCAAAGTTCGAGCCACCGGGACTCGAAATCGTCGGCGTGGCCAGAGACGCAAGGTTTATGAGTCCGCGTGAAGCCGCGGCGCCGATGGTCTTTCTCTCCGCCTTCCAACTGGAATCGGTCATGACTTCCGTCAACGAGATGGAAATCCGGACCGCGGGCGCTCCCACGAGCGTCACAGGAGAAGTGCGGCAGGCGATCCACCAGATCGACGCCAACCTGCCCATCACCAATGTTACGACGCTTGCCGCGCAAGTGAGCAACTCGATGGGACCACAGCGCGTGATATCAGCCCTCACAGGCCTCTTTGGGATTCTAGGTCTCGCCCTGGCTTGCGTGGGACTGTACGGAACCATGGCTTACAACGTGGCGCGAACGACGCACGAACTCGGCGTTCGCATGGCGCTCGGGGCGCAGAAGGGCGAAATCCTCAAAATGATCATGGGGCGCGGACTGAGGCTGACGCTGATTGGGATCGCCATCGGCGTTGCCGGCGCACTATCGCTCACACGCCTTATGACAAACCTGCTTTACGGCGTCAAACCGAGCGACCCGCTCACGTTCGTGGCCGTCTCACTCCTGCTCACGATGGTCGCGCTGCTCGCGTGCTACATTCCTGCCCGACGCGCGATGAAGGTGGATCCCATGGTGGCGCTGCGCTATGAGTGACGGAGAGTTCTGTCGAGGATTATATGAAAAGGACGTGGGACCCGTTGCGCCGCAGGCGCTTTGGAGTGCGGCAGCTTGCTGCCGCTTTGGTCAGGCCGGCTTGCCGGCCGTACGCCACACTGGGCTGGCGGCTGGGCGCGAGCAAGCTCGCTGAGGAAAAGCGGCAGCAAGCTGCCGCACTCCAAAGCTGCGCCTCGAACCGCGGGCTCTGTTGCCCGGTGAACGGCAAGCCGTCCCACTACAACCTGTCAGGGGGTATCCAGCGGATTGAAGAACTTCAGGCCGGGAAAACGCGCGAAGTCGCGATCGGTGGTGGCGAGGGCGGCGCCATGCTCGATGGCCAGGGCCGCCAGGTGGGCGTCTGTAACCAGAGGTCCGCGGGCCTGCCCCTTGGTCATCATCTCGCGCAATATATCCCAATGCCTTTCGCCGGGACTGAGGAGAGTAACGGTGGGGCGTTCAAACCAGCCGGAGGCGATGTCAATGGCCTCTTCCAGGGAGAATGCGTTGCGGCGAATTCGGGGATTTGTCCCCACGCGCAGGAACGCCAGCACTGACGCCCAAGGAATCCCTATGGGTTCTTCGCTCGAAAGAGTGGTTTCGAGCCAGCGACGGGAGGCTTGATGATCAGCGGCTGAAGTGTCGGAAGCATAAAGGAGGAGGTTGGCGTCAATGGCGATCATCGGTGATAGGGACCTTCGGCCTCCTCAATGAGTTCCCAGACTTTGTCGTAGTTAAACCCTGGGCTGCCCAGCGACCGCGCCTTGATGCGGTAAGGAGGAAGCGCCGCGGCTTTCACTGGAACGTTTAAGCCCGTGCGCAAAACGCGGTTTACGACTTGCTTGAAAGGTTCGCCGGACTTCCGCACTTCGGCGCGCAGCTTGGCCGCCACATCATCGTCAAGGGTTAAGGTCGTTCGCACATCTTGATGCTATCACTTGGGCATCATGATGTCAATCGGTTCTGGATGAGAAAAGCTATGAATAACTGGTTTCGATTCTTCAGCCGCCGCAAACGCATGATGGAGGGTCTTGACCAGGACATCCGCGACTTCATCGAGCGCGAGACCCAGGACAATATCGAACGCGGCATGCCCCCGGAAGAAGCGCATTACGCAGCGTTGCGCAAGTTCGGCAATGCGGTGCGAGTCAAGGAGGAGACGCGAGACGTGTGGACTTTTAATTGGCTTGAGCAACTCTGGCAGGACACTCGCTTCGGGGTCCGCATGCTGGTGGGGAACCCCGGATTTGCGGCGGTTGCGGTGTTATCGCTGGCTCTCGGCATCGGCGTCAACAGCACCATCTTCAGCGTCGTCAGCACCATGCTGCTGCGCAAGCCACCTGTCAAAGACCCTGACGGACTGATGGTGCTGTGCAGCAGGAACGAGGTTGCCGGAGCCAGCCCGATGGCAAGCCACGATCCCGTATCGCCGCCTGACTTTCTGGAATGGCGCGCACAGGTTACGTCGTTTTCAGATATGGCGGCGGCCTCGTCGTTTGAAAATGATATCCAGTCCACACTGAGCGGCGGAAACCAGCCGGAGCGCGTGCCGAGCGGCGAGATTTCGGCGAACTACTTTCAGGTGCTGGGCGTTTCCCCGTTGCTGGGGCGAGCGTTCCTGCCGGATGAGGACCAGCCTGGCCACGACCGCGTGGCGCTCGTGCGCGCCGATCTGTGGGAAAGCCGGTTTGGCGCCGATCCGCACGTGCTGGGGAGAACGGTCAAAGTCAACGGGGAAAGTTATACAATCATCGGGGTCATGCCGGCTACGCTCCGGAGCTTCTGGATGTTCCCCGAGCAGCTCTGGATTCCGCTCGTCTTCACGCCCGCGCAGTTGAGCCCTGCCGCGCGCGCGCAGCACACCCTCAGCGTTTTCGGGCGGCTGAAGCCGGGCGTGAGCGAGGCCCAGGCGCGCTCGGAGCTCGAGACCGTCGCGCAACGCATCGCCCGAAGCAATCCCGAGACCAACAAAGACTGGGGTGCGAACGTCCTGACAGTACAACAGTACGCCATCCAGGAAAGCAACTCGCGCACGGCGCTGCTGTTCCTGATGGCGGTGGTGGGATTCGTCCTCGTCATTGCCTGCGCCAACGTCGCCAATCTGCTGGTGGCGCGCAATGCCGCACGCCAGCGTGAATTCGCGGTGCGCGCGGCGCTCGGCGCGGGCGGATTTCGGCTGGCCCGCCAACTTCTTTCCGAGTGCCTGCTGCTCGCACTGCTCGGCGGCGCCTTGGGCCTCGTGTTCGCCTTGTGCGGCTTGCACTTTCTGCGCGGGGCGTTCAACTGGAATTCGTGGTCCGTGTTGATTTCCGAACAGCTTTCCCTCGATCGCAACGTACTGCTGTTCACGCTGGTCGTTTCGGCCGCGTCAGCGATCATCTTCGGCCTCGCGCCGGCCTTTCAGATTTCCCGCCGGGACCCGAATGCCGGTCTCAAACAAAGTTCGCGATCGGCGACGGCGGGCCTCGAGCATCACCGTTTGCAGAACTTCCTTGTGGCCGCCCAGCTTGCGCTCTCGCTGATCCTGCTGGTGGGCGCGGGGCTGTTCGTCGAGAACTTCATGGAAGAGATGCAGGAAAAAACAGGCATGAATCCAAACCACGTGCTGACCGCGACGGTGGCGTTGACGGGCGCCCGTTACAAGGATGCGGCGCGCCAAGCCACTTTCAGCCAGGACGTACTCCGCCAGCTTTCAAGCATCCCGACGGTTCAATCCGCGGCGATCACCACGGATCTGCCTTACACGTTTCCAAGCCACGTGCGGATTGCGGTTGAAGGCCGCCCGGCGCCAATGACCGAGCATCAGCCGCTGTCAGCTTACTTCGCGGTGAGCCCAGGTTACTTTGGCGCCGCACGGATCTCGCTGCGCGAAGGCCGCGAATTCACGCTTGCCGATAACACCGGCTCTGTTCCGGTGGCAATTGTAAATGAAGAGTTCGCGAAGACGTTTTTCCCTAACGAGAATCCGATGGGACGCCACATTGCTATCACGCAGCCGGACGAGGTTCGAAGCGGCTCGATAGCTGCCGGAAAATGGAGCGAGATCATTGGCGTGGCCGGCGACGTAAACGTCTACATGGGACAGCAGAGACCTCGGCCTCAAGTTTTCGAACCGTTCCTTCAACGTCCCGACCCGATGATGCGGCTCCTGGTGCGCACGCGCACGGAGCCCGCGGCCTTCGCCTCGTCGCTGCGCGGGGCGGTTTGGAGCGTGGACAAGGACCAGCCGGTTACCGACCTCAGGACCATGGATCGCGTGCTGCAGGATTCCGGCCAGGGCGACAACATTATGGCGGAACTGATGGCCGCTTTCGCCGCGATCGCACTGGCGATGGCCGCGGTGGGGATCTATGGCCTCATCGCTTATCTTGTGGGCCGGAGGATCCACGAGGTGGGTGTGCGCATGGCGCTGGGCGCGAGTAGACGCGAGGTGTTACTGATGGTGCTGCGCGGCTCGATGCGCATGGTATTCGCAGGCGTCGCCCTTGGGTTCCTGGTTTCGCTTATGCTGCCGCGCCTCGTGGCGGCCACGTTTCAGGACGTCCACATGACCTACCGCAACTGGATCATCGCAGGCACGCCCATCGCGGTAATGCTGGTGGCGCTTGCCTCCTCCTATCTGCCCGCACGGCGCGCGGCCAAGGTCGATCCGAATGTGGCGCTAAGATATGAATAACGAAGGGGAGCTATGAGCCGCTGGGGATGGTTCGTACGCCGCAAGCGCATGATGGAAGACCTCGACCAGGATATCCGGGACTTCATCGAGCGCGAGACGCAGGACAACATCGAGCGCGGCATGACGCCTGAGGACGCGCGCTATGCTGCGCTGCGCAAGTTCGGCAACGTAACGAGCGTTAAGGAAGAAACGCGGGAAGTGTGGAGCCTCGTCTGGCTCGAACGGCTGTGGCAGGACGTTCGCTTTGGCTTGCGAATGTTCCGCAAAAACCCTGCGTTCACCGCCGTGGCGGTTGCGACGCTGGCGCTTGGCATCGGGGCGAACACGGCGATCTTCACCGTCATTGACACCGTACTGCTGCGTCCCTTGCCCTATCCGGATCAGGGCAGAGTGGTCTGGGTAACGGAACTCATGCCGCAGTCGGGCCGCGACACCGTTCTCACGCCGGAGTACGCCGCGTGGGAGAAAGAGCAAAAGGTCTTCGACCAGTTCGGGGCTTTCAGTGTTACGCGCGGCATCAATCTCGCGGCAGGCACGCACCCGGAACGCATCCTGGCCGGTCATGTGACTCAGAGTTTCTTCGCCGTGCTGGGAATCGAACCTGCCCGCGGTCGCACTTTTCTGCCGGGAGAAGAACGGTCCGGGCACAACCACGTTGCGATCCTCAGCCACGATCTCTGGCAAGGTTACTTCAATAGCGACCCGAACATTCTGGGCAGATCGATAAATCTGGACGGGGTGAGTTACAGCGTGGTCGGCGTGATGCCTCGCCGCTTCATTCATCCGGGCTCGGCCGGGGTCGGCGTCTGGCTGCCGGACGCGTTGAGTCCGGAGTCGGAGCGTCCCGGCATGGCAATGGGCATCGTGAGTGTGATCGGGCGGCTGAAGCGCGGCGTCAGCGTGGAGCGCGCCCAGGCAGCTTTGGAAGTCATCGCGCGCCACATGGACAACCAGTATCCCCCGCCGTGGTCGCGCTACCATGCTGGCGCTCATGCCAGGGTCATTCCCCTGCACGATTGGCTTACCAGTGATGTTCGCCCCGCATTGTATGTCATGTTGGGGGCTGTCGGCCTTGTCCTGTTCATTGCGTGCGCGAATGTGGCCAACTTACTCCTGGCGCGGGCTGTCTCGCGCGAAAAGGAAATCGCCGTTCGAGCCGCCATTGGCGCCGGTCGCTCCCGCCTGGTGCGTCAGATGCTCACGGAGAGCACTCTGCTCGCTGTCTGCGGCAGCGCGCTCGGGCTGCTGCTTGTTCCTCTGCTGACCACGATCCTGCGGTCGTCGGTGCCGGAATCGCTGCCGGGGCATCTCGGGCTCGACTTTCAGGTGCTTGGTTTGACGCTGGCTTGCGCCCTCGCCACGGGTATCCTATTCGGACTCGCCCCGGTCTTCGCGGCATCCAAGCTGCGCCTCACAGATTCCCTCAAGGAAGACGCAGGTCACTTCGGTGAATCGAAATCGCATCGACGGCTGCGCAGCGCTTTGCTGGTTGCGCAGTTGGGCCTTTCCCTGGTGTTGCTGGTGGGGGCGGGCCTTTTGGTGAGGAGTTTCCTGCTGCTTCTTAAAGTCAACTCAGGCATCGACCCTCACAACGCGCTCACTGCGGAAGTGTGGCTGACGCCGGAGAATATCTACGACCCTACACGCCAGCGGGAGTTCTTTCAGCAGGCGCTGGAGCGCGCCCGAATGATTCCAGGAGTTGAATTCGCCGGGGTAACAACCGAAATGCCTTTTACCATGTTTAACGCCCTTGGAAGCGGTCTGAGGGCGGAAGGCCAGCCCGAACCCGAAAACGGCGTCACCTATTGTCCGGCTACCGTCTCCCCCGGCTACTTTCAAGCCATGGGGATCAAGTTGCTTTCAGGCCGGTTCTTCGACGAGCAAGACGCGGAGGGGGCGCCGCAGGTTGTGATTCTCGACCAGAGCCTGGCCCGCGCCCTTTTTCCCGCACAAGATGCAGTGGGCAAACGCATCCGGATGGAAAATTCCTGGCAAACCGTAGTGGGTGTGGTGGCGGATACTCACCATCTCGGACTCAGCGAAAGAGTGATGCCCGAGTTGTACACCTCATATTTGCAGGGACCATCGTTCTTTATGGACATCGTGCTGCGAACGTCGTCAGACCCGTTGAGTTACGCCCCGGCGCTGCGCAATGCAGTCCTCGCAGTCGATAGAAGCCTGCCCCTGGCGAATGTGAAAACCATGGAGCAGCGCGTCGGCGAATCATTGTCCACCCGCCGGGAGCGACTTCTGCTGCTCGGTACCTTTGCGGTGCTTGCTTTGCTGATCGCGGCCAGCGGAGTCTATGGCGTGACCGCATATTCGGTCACCCGGCGGACTCATGAAATTGGCGTGCGGCTGGCGATGGGTGCACAACGTCAAGACGTCATGAAAATGATGATGGCGCAGGGCGTGCGCACAATTCTCCCCGGAATCGGCGTGGGGTTAGCCGGAGCTCTCGCTTTGTCACGAGGACTAACCAGCTTTCTCTACAACACTCCCACCACCGACCCGCTGACTTTTGCCATTGTTACCGTGCTCCTCGCCGGAATCGCCTGCCTGGCGGTCTATATCCCCGCGCGCCGGGCGACCAGGGTCGATCCCATCGTGGCTCTGAGGTACGAGTAACGAGCGCCCCGGCAGCCGTGTCTGGTTTTTTCGACCGCTGGGAGGCGTGCTACACTGAGCCAGTTCAGGGCTCAAATCAAAATCGGAGGAGCGATGTGACCAAGCCTATCGTGCAATCGGTGATCTTTAAGGCTTCCGCGGAAGAACTGTTTGAAATCTACACGAACTCGAAGAAACATTCCGCGGCCACGGGAATGAAAGCATCTGTCAGCGCCAAGGTAGGGACCAAGTTCAAAGCATTCGACGGCATGCTTGCGGGGCGCAACCTCGCGGTGATTCCGGGGCGCATGATCGTCCAAGCGTGGCGAGCCACGCACTGGAAGGACGCCGATCTCGATTCAGTTCTGATTTTGAACTTCTCGAAGGTCCCGGGCGGCACCAGAATCGATCTGGTTCATGTGGGCGTTCCGGCTCATGACCACAAAGGCGTAACCAAGGGATGGCCGAAATATTACTGGAAGCCATGGACGAAGTACCTGAGTAAAAGGGCGGTCTAAGCCTCCGGCTGGGCACAGATGCGGCTCAGGAGTATTATGGAGCGCCATGAGTGTCAAGCTTCAACTTGCGCTCGATTTCCTTGAACTCGATGTAGCCTTAGGCCTGCTCGACAAAGTCCACCCCTTTGCCGACATCATCGAGGTTGGAACTCCCTGCGTGATTCGATACGGGATGGAGGCGGTGCGCAGGATCGAGCGGAGCTTTACCGCTAAGACGCTGCTGGCCGATCTGAAGATCATGGATGCCGGCGAAGGGGAAGCGAGCTTGGCATTTGAGGCCGGAGCCGGCATCGTGACCGTGTTGGGCGTTGCGCACGATGAAACAATCCGGGGCGCGGTGCGTGCGGCCACGAAGTTCGGGGGCCAGATCATGGCTGATCTGATGGCAGTTTCCTCCCCCGGACGGCGCGCCCATGAACTGGAAGACCTCGGCTGTGGTATTTTGTGTGTCCACAACGCGACAGACGCGCACCAATCCGGCGAGCAAGCGTTTGAGGGTGTGAGGCTGCTCCGCTCCATACGCTCCAAGGCCCTGATTGCCGTGGCGGGTGGAATTGATGTGAGCAGCGCAGGCGTGGCCTGTGAAGCAGGCGCCGATATCCTGGTGGTGGGCAGCGGGATCGTCAAGGCCGAGGACCCGCGTGAAGCGGCCCGCGCCCTCTACGAAATCTGCGCCGGGCGGGTGCGGAGGTAGTTCATGGGCTTCCGTGAGGATGAAAAAGCGGTGCTCAAGGAAATTGGGCAGACGCTCGATCGAGTTGACCCCGCCGCCGTGGAACGGATGGTTCAGTTTCTTGCACAAGCGAAGAGCATTTTCGTTGCCGGCGCCGGGCGCTCAGGGTTGATGATCCGCAGTTTCGCCATGCGCTTGGCGCATCTTGGCCTCGCCGTACAAGTGGTCGGCGACGTGACGACGCGCGGCATCGGGAGCGGGGACGTTCTGCTGGTCGCCTCCGGGTCCGGCAAGACGCGGGGAATCGTCGCTGTGGCGCAGAGCGCAATCGAGCACGGAGCGAAAGTCGGAGTCATCACCATCTTCCCCGGGTCATCGCTTGCCCGGCTCTCCGAATGCCGGGTGGTGGTTCCCGCGCCCACGCCCAAAAGCGGACGGGTGAGTTCTGAAACCTCGATTCAACCGATGGGAACCCTGTTTGAGCAGAGCCTCCTGCTCACCCTGGATGTGATGGTGATGATGCTGATGGAGAAACTCGGCCAGACTTCAGAACAGATGTTCAAGCTCCACGCGAACCTCGAGTGAAAGGTCCTGCTTTGCGTCCTTTGCGTGCTTTGCGCCTTGGCGTGGAACCCGTCTGCCTTATTGTGGCAAAATGCTTGGCGGCGTGATCTTCTGCCACCCTTCTCCGGTTAGTGAATCCAGAAATGCCAGCAGGTCCTGTTTCGTCTCCTCATCCAAGTAGAACGGTGTGAGCCGGGTATCGAGGTGAGGATTAGGCACACCTCCTTTGGCGTAGAGGTCCAACACCTCTCCGAGAGTCTTGAAGCGACCGTCGTGCATGCAGTTCGACCATCGTGCGGCGAGGAGGCACGGTGTCAGAACCGTAAACCTGAATTTCGTAGTTCCCTTGCGCGTAGAGCGGAGCAGAAGCCAGGACGCACAGGAGCGCCAATCGGCCAGCCTTTCGCATAAAAGTTATTGTCACCTTTTTGCGCCGCTTTGCACAACTGCCAAGAGGCGATTCTTTGGGTGCTCGGTACGGGCGCTTCGCGAAGCGCCCTGCCCCGAGGTTTCACAACTGACGCGCGCCACCCGGGCGCATTTATTCCCCCTACACTCCGGGCCGGGCGTCGAATAGAATGCTTAGTGAGCTCCACAGCGAGGACAAGTGGCCGCAAGAGCGCGCAAGCTTCTGACTCCCGGTGACTGGCTGTCGATGGCGTGTTTGGCCGTCCTGATGTCGCTGTTTGCGGCGGCCGGAGCGGCAGCGGCCGTGCAACTGCGCGGTGTGGTTGTGGATGAGAACGGCGAGCCGGTGGATGGCGTCCAAGTTACAATAAAGTCCAAGACCGGTATCACCCAGTACGCTTATTCGGACGACACGGGGCATTTCGAAGTGTCATTAGCGGCGGCAGGCGAGTACTTCGTCAGCCTCAGCAAGCCTGATTATTTCCGCCTTACTGAGCAGGCGGTGCCCTTGCAGGAGGAAACCAACGAAGTCTCCTTTACTCTAAGCCACGAATTCGAGGTGCACTCCAGTGTGGAAGTCCGCTCGTCAGCCAAGCAGATTGATCCCCTGGAGCCCGAGCACAAGGAGATTCTCGATGCCCAGGACATCCTCGATCTTCCCACTTACAGCACCCACGACCTCACAGCCTATTTGCCCATGATCGCGGGCGTCACGGAGGACAACTCCGGCGGGCTCCACGTGGCTGGGGGGCGCTCTGGGGACGCCGAATATATGTTGGACGGTTTCGAAATTGGCGATCCTGTCTCAGGTCAACTGACCAGCAGACTGGATATCGACAGCGTGCGTGAGGTCAAAGTGGACGACGGCCGTTACGGAGCCCAATACGCGCACGCCGCCGGCGCGTTGATGGAATTCGGCACCTACGTGGGTGACGACCGCTGGAGATTCGGAACCACGGATTTCTTCCCCGCGGTCAATCTTCAGCAAGGCGTGCACCTTGGAAATTGGTACCCACGCTTCAACTTTTCGGGCCCCCTGCACAGGGGCCGCGCCTGGTTCTCCGACGGCATCAGCATTCAGCACACCTTTTCGCTGATTCAGGGGCTGCCTCGCAACGGTGATACGCAGGAGCAGTGGTCGGGCGACAATCTCGCCCGGGTACAGATGAATCTGACGCCCACCAACATTCTTCAAGGCAGCTTCCTGTACAACCAAAGTGTGTATTCGCATCTCGGCCTCGGTCTGTTCACCCCCCTTTCGACGACCACGGACGATCATGCTCATCGCGAGTTTGTCTCCATCAAGGACCAATTCTTCTTTGGCAGGAACATGTTTGAACTCGGCGCAGCTACGGACAACGCCACCTTGAACGACGAACCGCTCGGCTCGGAGCCTTACGTCGTGCAGCCAATCGCCGCCTCAGGCAATTACTTTCAGGCCCTGCTCCAGCGCAACCACCGGGTGCAGGTGATCGGAAACCTGAACCTTTCTACGCTGCGCTGGCACGGCACCCACGAGGTGAAAGCGGGCTTCAACGCCGATCAGTTGGCCTTTTCTCAAGGGGCGGTTCGCAGTCCCATTGAAGCGCTCCGCGCCGACAATACTCTGCTGCTGAAAACCACCTTTAGCGGCGCGCCGTATTTTCACCTCGACAACACGCAGTTCGGTTATTTCCTCCAGGATTCCTGGAAGGTGATTCGACCGCTGGTGGTTACGATTGGCGGGAGGGCGGATTGGGACAAGATCATTGGCAAGACGATATTGGGCCCGCGCCTGGCGGCCAGCTTCCTTCCCTTCTCCGATAACCGGACCAAAATCTCCGCCGGCTGGGGAATCTACTACCGCCCCATCAATATGGCTCTTTGGAGTTCGGGGCTCGATCAAGAGCGGGTTGACACCCTTTATGACTCGACTGGAACCACGCCGATCCTGGGGCCCGCCACGACGCGTTTCGTGCTGCCCTCCGGCGGCCTCCGGCAGACGGGCTTCAATACCACCAGTATCGAATGGGAACAAAGGTTGGGCTCTAATACATTCACCGGCGTCGCGCTGCTGCGCCGGGTGGAATCCAACGGGTTCACTTATCAGGATATTCAACCCGCTCCGTTGGGAGGAGTGTTTCTCTTCGGAGACATGCGTAGCGACCGTTATGACTCCGCTGAGATCTGGGTGCGCCGGGTTTTTAGAAACAAAGCCGAAATCTACGGGGATTATACCCGCTCGAGCGCACACAGCACCCAGGCCCTGGATTATTCTCTCTTGACTCCCTATTTTGTTACCCAAGCTCCGGGCCGGCTGCTCTGGGACACTCCTGATCGCCTGATCGCCTGGGGTAAGACGCCGCTGCCGCTCTGGGGGCTGTTCCTGAGTGGCCGCATGGAGTACCGGACCGGTTATCCGTTCGATGCCGTGAACGAGCAACAGCAGTTGGTGAGCGCGCCGGGGGAGTTTCGCTACCCCAACTATATTGAGCTGGACATGGGGCTTGAAAAGCGGTTCCACTTCCGCGGGCAGGAATGGGCCCTGCGCGTCAGTTCCATCAACGCTACCAATCACGACAATCCCAATGCGGTTAATACCTTTATCGTCCCCTTTGCGTTTGCGGGAGGCCAGCGACGAGCATTCACAGCACGCCTTCGCCTTGTGGGACGAAAATAACGTATAATCATTAGGACCCCATGGTCCCAATAATCCTTGCACTCGCATGCCTCGTCGGAGCCGCCCCAGTGGACTCCAAGCAAAAGTCGCCCACTGTTTACCAGATCCCATTGCCTGATCAACCGGACTTCTCGGCCGTGGACTGGCTGGTAGGCGATTGGAGCGGAAATACCACGGACCAGAAAACTCAAGGCGAACTGCACTTGTCCGTCAGCTACCAACTGGAAAAGCACGTCGTTCTCTTCCGCGGCGAAACCACTTTACGGGCGCCCAAGACTTCTGCGCCGATCAAAGAATCCTGGCTGGGCGTCCTTACTGCGGACCGGCGGGCGGGCGGTTTTGTGCTGCGCATGTTTTCCAGCATGGGATTTATTACGCGATACCGCTTGACCGTCGACGGGTCGGAAATCCACATCAACCCCGAGGGCGGCGATCAGCCTCCCCCGGGATGGCTCTTTCGAACCGTCATCAAGAGGACCAACCCTCAAGAATTCGTTGAGACAGTTCAGGTCGCGCCCCCCAACAAGAGCTTCTTTGATTATTACACCGCTAAGCTGAATCATTTAACGACCGAGGATAAGGCCAAGGCAGCTCAGACCCCGCCCCATTAGTCGGTCGTGGTGTAGAATCACTGGTTGACCCGGGCTCCAAAGGGACGGCTTCGTTGTCAAAACGCAAAAAGATCTTACTGGCTATTTTGATTTTCCTGGCGGCCTTACTGGTCGTGATCGTAGTGGTCGTTCCCCGTCTCCTCAATGTGGACCGCTACCGTCCGCAAGTGACAGCGCTGATTGAAAAGCAACTGGGCAGGCGGACAACGATCGGCCATCTCGATCTCACGCTTCTTCCTCGCCTCTCCATCCGCGCTGATGATTTTGCGCTGAAGAACCCTGCGGGTTTTCCCCAGGGAGATTTCATCGAAGCCCGAAGGATTTATGCGGTCATCGACGCCGCAAGCCTTTGGCACCATCAGGTGGTTGTCAAATCGCTCGACTTGGAGGAGCCCTCGATAACCCTACTTTCCGACCTCAGAGGGCAATGGAATTCCGCTGATCCGCCTTCCCCAGGCGATCCCGCACCGGACCCGTCCGGCGCTAAGCCAATGTTCACCCTGGGGGCTATTTCCAACGTCAAAATCAGCAAAGGGAATCTGCGTATTGCAGACCTGCTGCCGTCAGGCCAGGCAGGCCCCGCCTTCGTCGAAGCGGAGGGAGTAACGAGCCAACTGCACCACTTCGATCTTAACGCGCTCACCGAGGGCGCAGAGCCCCAGAATGTCCAGGGTTCTCTCGTGACGGAGGGAACGTTCGCGGTGGAGACTCTGCACGTTGCGAACATGGTCGTGACGAATCTGCGGTCAAGCCTCCGCCTTTTCTCCCAACAAGTTCTCCTCGACGGTATGGTATTCAAGTGCTACGACGGTCGAGGCAATGGGGACCTTGCCTTCATCTTCGGGTCTGCCAACGCTCGATACCGCACCCAAACGAATCTGAGCGGAGTTAATGTGGCGAAATTGCTGGATGCCTTTCCCGATGTGCGCGGGAAGATGACTGGCGTTCTCGACGGGCGCGTGGCGCTCGACGGCGAGGTGGTCCATTCTCCCGACCCGCTGGCCGGGAAGACCGGCGCCGGTCACGTGACCATCGGTGCGGGCCGCTTGCCGACCTTGCAACTGGACGCAAACCTGCTTCAACTATTCCGCGTCGCCAAAATGGGTCCGGCCTCCGGGGACCCTTACTCTTTCTCCTCCATCGCCATGGATTTTACGATTGCCAACAACCGGATTCAAACGATCAAAGGCAAGATCGCCGGCAACGGCGTGCAAATCGACGCCACCGGATCTCTTGGACTTGCGGGCGACGGCAGCCTCGATTATCAAGGCGTGGCAAGCGTCGCCAGCAGTGATAACCCTCTCACCAGCGTGCTGGGAGGGCTGACCGGCGCAACTCTTAAGGGGGGCAGGATGGTTTTCCCCTTCGCGCTTAAAGGCACTTTCAAGAATCCGCAATTCACGCTGAAGCCGAGCGTCAGCCGAAGCGGTGGCGTTGGGCAAGGAGCGGGAACAGGCGCGAAGCCGTAGCAGGCTACGGCAAGGGAGAACTCCATGACTACCGCTCGACCTCTCGCGCTGGTGACCGGAGCGTCCGCCGGTATTGGCACAGCCTACTCACGCAGGCTGGCAGCAGAAGGCTATGACCTGATCCTGGTGGCGCGGCGGGCGGATCGCCTTAAGCAATTGGCCGCTGAGCTTTCCAGCCAGCATGGTGTGAACGCCGAGCCCTTGCCCACCGACCTCACTCGAGACGACGAACTCAAAGGCGTCGAGGACCGCATTGCGCAGGAAGAGCGCCTCGAATTTCTGCTCAACAACGCGGGATTTGGGGGCCGTGGCCGCTTCTACGAGTCTCCACTGGAAGACGTGAGCACCATGCACCGCCTGCACGTCATGGCGACCCTCCGGCTTACCCACGCAGCTCTCAGCAAGATGACGGCGCGCGGCAAAGGCACGGTAGTGAACGTGTCGTCGGTTGCCGCATTTGTGGCCCGCCCCGGGAGCGTCAGTTATAACGCCACTAAGGCCTGGATGAACGCCTTCACGGAGGGCCTTTACCTGGAGCTGAAACAAGCCCGCTCACCTGTCCAAGTGCAGGCCCTCTGCCCAGGTTATACGTTGACGGAGTTTCACGACGTCATCCGGGTGGACCGAAATTCCATTGCGGCAAGCCTGTGGACTCCAGTAGATAAGGTTGTTGACGCATCACTCGAGGGACTCAAGCGTAACAAGCTGTTTGTGGTGCCCGGCTGGCGCTATAAGTTCATCGTCGCCTTAGTGCGCGTCTTGCCACGTGCGCTCCTCCATGCCGGGAGTTCAATAGGCGGGAGGAAAACCGAGTAGAACGGAGGATTCATGATTCGATCGTCACTGCGTTATGCGCTGTTTGGGAGCGCCATTCTGTTTCTTGTTCTGATTCAACCCCAATCCGCCTCTGATGGCGAGGGTCTTCAGGGTCCGACGCCAAAAGGCTCGACGGCCCAAGGCGAGAAACATCCCCTGCGCTCCATTCCCTACGAGCCCGGCCTCGACGTTAACTCGATGGACAAGACCGCCGATCCTTGTGACGATTTCTACCAATATGTGTGCGGCGGCTGGATGAAGAACAACCCCATCCCGCCCGACCAGCCAAGCTGGAACGTGTACGCGAAACTCTCCGACGAAAACCAGCAGTTTCTATGGGGCATTCTGCTCGAGGCTTCGGCCCCCTCCGGCACCCGCAATTCCTCCGAGCAGAAGATCGGCGACTATTTTCAGGCGTGCATGGATGAACCAGCCATCGAGAAGCTCGGCGCCGCTCCTCTCGAAACCGGACTCAAAGAGATTGAGGCGCTGCAATCGAAGTCAGACCTCGGGAAGTACCTCGGGCACGAGCACCTGGGCATCCAAGGCAACCACATGCTATTCGGTTTTGGCTCCAACCAGGACTTCTCCAACGCATCGCAGGTGATCGCCTTTGCCGACGCGGGAGGACTCGGCCTCCCTGACCGCGATTACTACACGAAGACCGATCACAAGTCGCAGGAAATTCGCGGCCAGTACGTGCACCACGTGCAGAGGATGTTCGAATTGATGGGGGACTCCAGGGCCGCCGCCGCAGGGGAAGCCAAAACGGTGATGGCGATGGAGACGGCACTGGCCGAAAAATCCCTGACTCAGGTGCAAAAGCGCGATCCCTACAACCTCTTTCACAAAATGGATCGCACGCAATTGAAAGCCCTCTCGCCGCGCTTCGATTGGGACAGCTACCTGGCCGCAATGGGAACGCCTGGCCTCCAGGTCTTCAATGTCACCGAACCGGAATTCTATCGGGAACTCGACCGGCTGATCCAGAGCGAAAGCCTGAATGATTTGAAGACTTATCTGCGCTGGCATCTGGCGCATGAAGAAGCTCCCTATCTGTCTCAGAAGTTTCAACAGGAGAATTTCGATTTCTTCAGCCGCACGCTGAGGGGCGTCACCACAATGCAACCGCGATGGAAGCGTTGCGTGCGGTGGGTGGACCGCGACTTGGGAGAGGCATTGGGACAGGTGTTCGTAGCCAAGACTTTCGGTCCCGAAGTCAAAGCCCGCACCTTGAAGATGACCCGCGAGATCGAGGCCGCCATGGAGGATGACCTGACAACGTTGTCGTGGATGAGCCCGTCCAGCAAACAGCAGGCGCTCGCGAAGCTGCACGCCATCGTTAACAAAATCGGTTATCCCGACAAGTGGCGCGACTACAGCACTCTTGAAATCGCGCGCGGCGACTTTGCGGGGAATGTGCGCCGCGGCGCCATTTTCGAATCTAAGCGCGAAATGGCGAAGATCGGCAAACCCGTCGACCGTGGCGAGTGGGGGATGACTCCACCCACCGTAAATGCATATTACGATCCGCAAATGAACGACATCAATTTTCCCGCCGGGGTTCTGCAACCACCGCTCTTCGACCCCAGGATGGACGACGCGCCGAATTATGGCAACACGGGAGGCACGATCGGCCACGAGTTGACCCACGGCTTCGATGACGAAGGTCGCCAGTTCGATGCCAAGGGAAACCTGCGCGACTGGTGGACGAAACAAGACGCCGCCCACTTTGATGAACGCATCACCTGTGTCCGGCAACAGTACGCGCAATATATCATCGTTGATGATATTCACATCAACAGTAAACTAACCAGCGGCGAAGACGTGGCTGATCTTGGCGGGCTCCTGCTTGCCTACATCGCCTGGAAAAAAGAGACCAAAGAGCAGACCCTGAGGCCCCGCGACGGATTCACACCCGATCAGCGGTTCTTCATCGGCTACGCACAGTGGGCCTGTGAAAATGAGCGTCCTGAGAATCTGCGGATGAGTGCCACCGTCAATCCTCATTCTCCCGGTAAATACCGCGTGAATGGCATTGTTTCCGACTTGCCCCAATTCCAGCAGGCATTCGGCTGCAAGGCGGGCCAGCGGATGGTGCGGACCAAGATGTGCCGGGTGTGGTAGTGAGGTGGCCTCAACGGGCAACGGTGGTGGTTGCCCTGAGGGCCGCCGCAGGCCGGATTCTGCAACCAGGTGTCAGCCTGAGGCTCGCAAGTTGGGCCGCAACGTCAGCGAGCCGTCGTCGTTCAACGGTTGATGGCAAGCCCAGCGGATTGAGTGCCGTACACTTCTTACCTCAAGTTCTGCGCGAAGCCTTAATCCCTTCCAGCTTGCACCTCTGGGCAGGACGAACTGGGCCTGCCGGATCTTTCCAGGCAGCGGATAGCCGGGGTCGAGGCTTCCTCCCGCTATCACCTTTCCGTCATCGCCCGTAACGGAGACGCGCAGTGCGCCCGGGACCCCGGCGCAACCGTCGTTCGCAAACCCTACGATCAAACCTTGGCGTTCTTGTTCCGCATACTGCCAGATAAACGAAGGCCGCACGCGATAACCGATTCGCCGGCTGATCTGGTCGATGGCCTGCGGGTATTGATGGTAGTAGCGCAGGATGTTGTCGGCGTTGATCTTGTGAAAATTCCAAAGAGACCAATAATTGGGGCCGACGTTGATCACGTGCGCGATCATGTTATCGGTGTAAGTAATTCCCTCTTGGATGTGGAGGGACGCGGGTGTGCCATCGGACATGCCCACTTCGACCACCGCTCCCACCCAGGGCGGCCTGTTGCTGAGGGTCTCAATCTGCTCGTTCTCGATGAAGATCGTGTCGGTGCGGAGCCAGTTCCCCGATCGGACGGTGCGATCGACAAGCTCGGAGTTGCCCACACGGCTGAAATCCGGTTGGGTATTGGTCACCAGAGGCGTGCGGCGCCAAAGTTCCGACTGGACTTCGAACATCTTGATCCAGGTCTGCTCGGCCGTGGGATAGTCCGGAAATGGGTTGTTATGAAACGGCCAGGTGTGACCCTCGCCCCAGAAGCCGTACATGAAGGTATCCATGAATTCGATCTGCGGGCTGCCATCCAGTTCCGCGGCGAGCAACTGGTTCAGTTCCCGATAGCAATCTTGAAAGAAGGGGTGGTCATAACGGGGTTCGTAATAAGCCGGTTTCCTGCGCGGCCCTTCGAGACCCGTTCTCCATTCACCGATCAGTTTCACCATGGGCACTTTTTCGAGGACGAAATCGGGCAAAGCCTCCTCCGCATAATCGGGCGCCCGCATCTGGATCCGAAATCCAATCCGCTTGTTAAACCGCTTTGCCAGATCGAAGGTAAGTTTCCAGTAATCAGGGAAGTCGAGCCGTCCCCGTCGCGGCTGCACTTCCCTCCAGGTCGGCCGGAGATAAAGCTTCTCGCCCAAGGGAAGCTTCACGAGATCCTCGATCGCTTGAGGAATGTTGTCGGATTTGATCTCCGCTGTGCCCATGTCCGCGGTGATGTAAGTAATCAGTCCCTTGCCGTAGTTGGGCACGACGTCGCTCGAGGGAGTCGTGGCCATCACCACGTCGCCTCCCGGGAACACTGCATCGGGCGGGTATTGCGGGAACGGGCCTTGATCAAGACGATCCGTGATCTGCGGTCCCACTCCAAAATCATATCTGTCCCAGTTGTGCGCGGGAACGAAGGCGTTGGCCTTCCCTGCCCCAACGCCTGCGATCGTGGCTGTTAATCCTGCGGATTTGAAAAAGCTTCGACGGTCCATGAAGAGAACTCCGTTCCAAGTTATGTTGAACTGCAGAACACTCAACGTCGACAATTACGAAGTCTGATTCGTTTCAAGCCGTGCTCCCAAGGTGTTTTGAACGTGCTCCAATACAGCGCGCTCCTCTGGTCGTCCGAGCAACCTCCCCAACTTCGGCAGCAGTATGCCAAACGCGATCAACCCCGGCGGGACCGCCAAGCCAACCCACGCATCACCACTAAGGTTATGGCTCCCCTTTGCTGCGTTGACCAGTGTACTCACGAAAATGGGTGCGCCAATGATCATCACTCCGAAAAGCCAGATGCGCATAAACAACCTTACATGTCGAGCTATGTCGAAGTATCCGTCGATCCTGCTCCCATTCCCCTCAGACGAAATCTGCCCGTAGAAAAAAGGCGCAAAGTCATTATGCCAATACCTGCGCTTTTGCAATCTGAATGTCCGTTCGTCGACCTTGCCAATGATCGGGCCGCGCCCTTTGTAGCCGGAAAGTGAAAACAGTGTCCGGCGCCTTTCATCAACCGAGTCACGAAGCCTCGCAACAACCGAATCTGGCGACATGGCCGAGTGGAGCACAATGGTTGGTTGCATAGATGCCACTCCCGCGTCCGTGTTACGTTCGCGCCCTCAACCCCCTCACCCGTCCCGCGGCGGCTGATGAAAGCGCCGTCGCGGGCCACCCTCTCCCCCTAGGGGGAGAGGGACACATTCTATGTAAGTTCTCTTCCAAGAAGGAGGATTCTGATTTCTGCTACCATCCACCGCGCACTTCCAGCTTGGCGGTTTCTTCCCCAATCCGCTCCCAGGCACGCTCCACGTGGCGAGATTCGGTATAGGTCTGCCCTACGCAGAAACGAATGATGAAACGGCCGTTCAGCTTGGTGTGCGTCAGGTAGAGATCGCCGCTTCGATTGAGGGCGTCCACGAGCGCCTCGTTGAAGGCATCCCCGGCGCGGTGGCGGAAACAGACCAGATTCAAGGGCGCGGGCGCGGCCAGTTCAAATCGCTGGTCCTGCTGCACCCAGGAGGCAAACCGCTGGGCCAGCGCGATGTGCCGACGAACGTGGTGGCGGAGTCCTTCCACGCCATAGTGTCGAATCACGAACCAGAGCTTCAAGGCGCGAAAGCGCCTGCCCAACGGCACTTGCCAGTCCCGATAATCAATGACCGCGCCCGATTCGGTGGCTTTGTTACGAAGGTAATCCGGCAGGATGGATAGGGCGTCAATCAATTCCTTGCGCCGGGCCACGTAAAAGCAGTCGCAATCGAAATTCGTGAACATCCACTTGTGCGGGTTGAAACAGTAGCTATCCGCGAACTCAAGGCCCTCATTGATGTACCGGAACTCAGGGCAGAGCGCCGCGCTGCCGGCCATGGCGGAGTCCACGTGCAGCCAGATGCCATTGTCTTCACAAATGCGTCCGATCTGCGGCAAGGGGTCCAAAGCGTTTGACGAGGTGGTCCCTACAGTGGCGCAAACAATGCACGGTACCTTGCCGGCTTGCCGGTCGAGGGCGATTTGCGCCGCCAGAGCCTCCGGGCGCAGCGCCCAATGAGCGTCAACATCAATGTGGCGCAAGTTCTCCTCGCCCAGGCCCGCGATCTTCACGCCCTTCTCAATCGATGAGTGAGCCTGCGGCGAGGCATAGGCGACCAGATCACCTTTACACCCTCGCTTATTGCCGGAATAGCCGGTCGCGCGCTCGCGCGCCGCAAGAATCGCACACAGCGTGGCGCTGGAGGCGCTGTCCTGAATCACTCCGCCACCCGTCGAGGTGGAGAGGAACTTCCCCGGCAAGCCCAACATCTGAACGAGCCAGTCGAGCACGTGGGTCTCAAGCTCCGTGCAGGCGGGGCTGGTGGCCCACAGCATTCCCTGAACTCCAAGGCCGGATGACAGCAGGTCCCCCAGTATGGCGGGAGCGGAAGCGTTGCAGGGAAAGAAAGCGAAGAAATTGGGCGACTGCCAGTGCGTTATTCCGGGCAGGATCAGGTTTTCAACATCCTGCAGCAGGGACTCGAACGGCTCACCATTCAAAGGCGCTTCCTTCGGAAGTGAGGCGCGGATTTCACCCGGCTGCACTCGAGACAGCACCGGGAAAGTCTCGATACGCTCATAATAATCCGCGATCCAGTCGATGACCTCCCGGCCGTTCCTGCGGAACTCCTCGATGCTCATGTGATAGCTTTTCTCGTTCGACATCCTGCTCTCCTTGGTCGGTTGCCCGCGGTCCATCGCCCGCCCCGGCAGTCCTTGGAGTATACAACACCCATGCTACATCACAGAGCACGTAGCGGGGCAAAGCCGCAACCAAATGCAGATTCTTCGCTTTGCTCAGAATGACATGTCATGCCGAGCGAAGCGATGTCATCCTGAGCAAAGCGATGTCATCCTGAGCGAAGCGAAGGATCTGCTTTTCTGCGAGTGCCGCGAAGAAACTCACTCTTAGTCCGAGTTGCTTTGCCGGCGCTCACTGCCTATCATAGTTGAGTAAGCACCTTCTGATGGGCTGACTACAAGATTACACGCTGAGGTCCCCATGATTCTCCCTCTCACCCCGGTGCGGCTGAAACGCCATGCGGCGCAAGTATTCGGCAACAAAGTGGGCGTGGTTTGCGATCAGCAGCGGTTTACCTACCGCCAGTTCAATGAGCGATGTGACCGGCTATCGAGCGCCCTGTTGAAGCTCGGAATACGGAAAGGCGATCGTGTTGCCTACTTGAGCTTCAATTGTCATCGGTTGCTCGAAGCTTACTTCGGTGTGCCGCAGATCGGAGCCATTCTTCTGCCCTTGAACATCCGGTTAAGCCCGGAAGAGCTCATCTATATCCTCAATGACGCGGGGCCGAGGGTTTTGTGCTTCGATCCGGAATTCATTCCTCTGGTGGAAGCGCTAAAGTCACAAGCGAAGTCCATTGAGTACTACATCCCCTTGCGTGATACCAAGCCGGCCTGGGCTTACCCCACGTTCTACGACGAACTGCTCGCCGAGGCAGAGCCTGCGGAAATTGATTACCGGGGCATCGATGAAAACTCCGTAGCTGAACTCTTCTACACCAGCGGGACTACTGCTTATCCCAAAGGGGTTATGCTGACGCACCGCAACCTCTATTTGCATGCCCTTTATACCGCCGCGGCATTGAACGGGAACGACAGCGAGGTCCACCTCTACACGGTTCCACTGTTCCACGTCAACAGTTGGGGCGCGCCGCACTTCATCACTCTTTATGGCGGACGGCACGTCATGATTAAGAAGTTCGACCCCGTTACCGTGATGGAGTTGATCCAGCGCGAGCGCGTGAGCCGTCTCCAGGTTGTGGCCACCATGGTGATCGCCATGCTCAATCACCCGGCCTTTTCAAAGTATGACTTGAGCAGCGTGAAGGAAGTGATGATGGGCGGAGCGCCCACCAGTATCGCACTCGTCCGTGAGACCGAGCGCAGGATACCAAGTTGCCGCGCCATCGGCGGTTACGGCCTGACCGAGACTTCGCCGGTCCTTACGCTGGCACGCCGAAAGACGCACTGTGCGGGAGATGCGGAAGAGTTGCAAATCCGCCGGCAAGCCACTGCGGGGTATGCTTTCGCAGGCTCGGAACTTCGAGTGATGACGCCGGAAGGCCGCGATGTCAAACCGGATGCGGCAGAGGTTGGAGAGGTGGTGGTGCGCGGCGACGTCGTCATGGAAGGCTATTGGCGGCAGCCCGAGGCCACCGCTAACGTCATCCACGACGGCTGGTTTCACACCGGCGACTTGGCCACCATCGATGAGGAGGGTTACATCCTCATCGTGGACCGCGGCAAAGACATGATCCTGACCGGCGGCGAGAATATCGCTTCGGCGGAAATCGAACGAGTCATCTACGGCCATCCGGCGGTCATGGAGTGCGCAGTCATCGCCGTTCCGGACGATATGTGGGGCGAGGTGCCGAAAGCCATCGTTACGCTGAAGCCCGGGCAACAAGCCGCGGATACGGAAATCATCGCGCATTGCCGCCAGCACCTGGCAGCGTACAAGGCTCCCAAAACAGTGGAGATTGTGGAGGCTTTACCCAAAGGCGGCACTGGAAAGATTCTTAAGCGCGTGCTGCGCGAGAAGTTCTGGCAGGGACGCGCGCGGCGGGTGCAATGAGCCTCGTTGCCTAACCACCGTAGGGGCAACCCTTGTGGTTGCCCTCGGGCGGCCACGAGGGCCGCCCCTACGTGGGCTGGTCAGTGTTCTGGAAAAAGTTCTCGATTTCCCCGACTTCCTCGGAACTCAGGCGAAATTCTGCAGCGCCAATTACGCCAGAGACCTGTTCTGCGCGGCGCATCCCGACGATGGCGCCGGTCACAGCGGGGTTCCGCAACGTCCAGGCAATCGCCACTTCGCCAGGCGTGCGTCCATGGCGCGCACCCATCGCGCGCAGCAATTCCACCAGGCGAAGATTGCGGGACAATGCCGGCTCATGAAAGTCCGGGTCGTTCCGGCGCCAATCGTTATCCGGCAAAGCGCCGGCGCGCTCGCGCGTCATCGCGCCACTCAGGAGTCCGGCCCGCATCGGGGAATAAACAATCACGCCGATATTCTGGTCCGCGCAGTAGGGGAGGATCTCTTTCTCAACCGCGCGAGCCAGCAAAGAATAAGGCGGCTGAAGCGAGGTGATGGGCGCGATGGCTTGGGCTCGCTTCATCTGCGGCACGTTGAAGTTGGACACCGCGATGTTGCGGACCTTGCCTTCCTCTTTAAGTTTTGTGAGCGTCGTCCAGCCTTCTTCGATGTCCTCTTCCGGATTGGGCCAGTGAATCTGGTAGAGGTCGATGACGTCAACTTTGAGCCGCCGCAGGCTCGCCTCACACTCGGCGCGGAGGGAGTCGGCCTTCAGGCTGCCGCCCAGTTCCCCGCGCTCGTTCCACCGGCGCTCGCACTTGGTGAAGATATAAGGGCGTTGCGGTATGCCCTGGACGGCGCGGCCGACGACCTCTTCCGAGTGTCCCAGTCCGTAGACGGCTGCGGTATCGATCCAATTGATGCCGGAGTCGATGGCGAGATGGATGGCCGCGATCGAGTCGCGATCATCCTGCGCTCCCCAACTGAAGCGCCACCCTGCGCCGCCCATGGCCCATGCGCCCACTCCGAGGGGAGTGATTTGAAGATCGCTCGTGCCCAGCCGCCTTAATTCCATACGAATACTCCTCGTTGTTTTGTCATTCTGAGCGAAGCGAAGAATCTCGCTCTGGTCCGCTCGATAGTGCCCGAACTGCAAGGCCAGAGCCAGATTCTTCGCTTCGCTCAGAATGACAGAAACATGCTCTCGAACGCCAGTTCATCCTTCGTTGCGGTAATCGAGCTCGGCAACGATCGGCCGGGCGTCGCGCCAATTGGGTTCAACTTTGACGTAGAGTTCAAGGAAGACTTTGGGCGGGAACAACCTTTCCAATTCTCGGCGCGCCTCGGTCCCAATCTGCTTCAGCATCTCGCCGCCCGCGCCGATAATGATGGGCTTCTGCGAGTCCCTTTCAACCATGATGCTGGCGTGGATGCGCGTGATCGTTTCGCTTTCCTCAAAGCTTTCGATGATGACGGCCGTCGCGTAGGGAAGTTCCTGCCGAGTGTGGAGGATGATCTTCTCTCGGATGATCTCCGAGGCCAGAAATCGCTCCGGCTGATCGGTGTACATTTCCGGCGGGAAATAGTACGGGCCCTCGGGCAGCAGTTTCACGACGGCATCCAAAAGCTCCGTGAGCCCTTCGCCCTTGAGAGCCGAGACGGGGATGATTTCCTCGAAGTTGTACAACTGGGAGTACCGCTGCATGAGCGGCAGAAGGTGCGGCTTCTTGATTCGATCGATTTTGTTCAGCGCCAGGATGGTCCGCGGCCCGTACTCTTTTAACATGCCCACCGCAAACTCGTCGCCATGCCCGAAGCGCTCCGAAGCGTCGACGATCAGAATCGCCAGGTCCCGTTCCGCGAGCGCCTGGCGAACGAAGGCCATCATCTGTTCGTTGAGCCGGGAGAGCGGGCGATGAATCCCGGGCGTGTCCATCAGCACGATCTGTGCGGGGGGACGATTGACAATTCCCAGAATTCGATTGCGTGTGGTTTGCGGCACTGCCGTGACGATGGAAACCTTGCTCCCGACCAGAGCGTTGACTAGCGTGCTCTTGCCCGCGTTGGGCCTTCCTACCACCGCCACAAATCCGGATTTAGTGGGCTCCGCCATGGTCATCAGCCGCCTCAGTATCTTTCGGGGTAAGGGTCAAGCGAACCTTTAAGACGGTCCGCTTGTTAGCTTCCAGGACTTCGATGTTCAGTCCGTTTTCCTTTACTTTCTCCCCTGGAACCGGCACGTGGCCGAGATGCGTCAGCACCAATCCCGCCACGGTGGAATAGCCGGGAGCCTGGAGGAGAACATGCAGTTCCTCGCCAATCTGCGACAAGTCTGTGTGGCCTGAAACGAGGTAGGAATTCTCCGCTTCCTTCACGATATCCTGTGCGTGGGGTTCGAACTCGTCCTTGATTTCCCCCACGATCTCTTCCAGCATGTCCTCGATCGTCACCAATCCGGTAACACTGCCATACTCGTCGATGACGATCGCCATCTGAACGGTGGATTGCTGCAGTTCTTTGAGCAGGTCCTTGATATTCCGCGTTTCCGGAACGAAGGGGACGGGCCTGACCAGGCTGCGAAGTGTGACCCTCGCCTGTTCTTCGGGCGGCAACTCCATGAGATCCCGGACGTTGACGATACCTTCGATGCGGTCCAGTTGACCGCTGTAGACGGGGTACCGCGTCAGCCGCTTCTCACGAAACAGCTTACGCAGGTCTTCGAGAGAAGCGTTCACGTCGATGGCGGCGATTTCCGTGCGCGGCGTCATCACCTCGCGCACCAACTTCTCCCCGAATTCCACCACCGACTGCACCAGCTCAGCCTCCCCTTTTTCGATCAAGCCGTCTTGCCGCCCGACCTCGATGAACTCTTGCAAGTTCTCTTGTGGCGTGGGGGGCTCCGGCTCCTGCTCCGTGGATTCCAACAGGCGGCTCATGGTGGTGGAAATCAGAATGAGAAAAGTGAGCGGCAGGGCCAGATAAACCAGTCGTCGCACCGCCGGCATCCAACGCTCCAGGATCACCTCCGGCTCATCGTGGCGCGCCACCAGAAGGAAAGGAATGAGTTGGTCGGCAATCGCCACCGCAGTCAAGACGATAATCAGCGCGGCGCCTACGTTTCCCCAGAAATGATCCGGCCTGCGCAGAACCAGCAGCGCGGTTACACCGACGGCAAACAGGTGCATGGCGGCGCCGTGCAGGGCCGAGATCGAGACTCCCACACGTTCCCGATCGATCGTGATGCGCCCCGGTTCGGGAGGGCGAAACAACTTCCGGGCGCTCATCACCGTCATCCTGCGCATCAGCAGCCGCAGGTAAGAGGCCACCGCGCCGGCCACGAGCAGGGCGGCCAGAACGGCCAGCCACACAATCGTGATCAGGATACTCTTTGGGTCCATCACTCTCCCGAAACGCCCAGCCGGGTCCGGAGGGCAAGCTCCAGCCGATTCATCTCGCCCCGATCGGATTCGTGGTCGTAGCCCAGCAGGTGCAGGAGGCCATGCAGGATAAGCCAGCGGATCTCATTCAGGGTTGAATGTCCTTCCTGGCGCGCGTTTCGTTTGGCGGTCTCAACCGATATGACGATATCGCCCAGGTGGTTTCTGAACTCCAGCTTGGCACGCGCCTCGGGGCTCCCGCCCGTTTGCCTGCGGCGCGAACGGCCACGCTTCGTTCGCGAGAGGGCCCGCCGCTCCCGAGCCTCCCACGGAAATGACAAGACATCCGTGGCGCGCTCCTTCCCACGAAAGAGCGCATTCAAGCGCCGGATCTCCCGGTCGTTCACCAGGCAAACGTTGCAATCACGCCTGCCCAGCCCAAGCGCCCGCCTTAGCTCCCCCACATATTCGCTCAATCGGGAAGTATTGACAACGGCTTTGTCTTGCAGATTAAGGATCAAGGGCTCTGTTGTGGTTCTTGTTGTTATTCGCGCCGGCGCGGGCCTGGTCGTATTCCTCGTAGGCGCGGATGATGCGCTGCACCAGGGTGTGCCGCACCACGTCCCGCTCCGTGAAATAAACGAAACTGATTCCAAACACTCGGGAGACCACATCGATAGCCTCAACCAGGCCGGAACGCCGGCCATCCGGCAGGTCGATCTGCGTGATGTCGCCGGTGACCACCGCCTTGGAGTTGAAGCCCAAGCGGGTCAGGAACATCTTCATCTGCTCGCTGGTGGTGTTCTGGGCCTCGTCAAGAATCACGAATGCGTCATTCAACGTCCGGCCGCGCATGAAAGCAATGGGTGCGATCTCAATGATGCCTTTCTCAATGAAGCGTTCCACCCTGTCCGGGTCCAGGACGTCGTAGAGGGCATCGTACAGCGGGCGCAAGTAGGGGTTCACTTTGTCCTGGATCGTGCCTGGGAGGAATCCCAGGCGTTCGCCCGCTTCCACCGCGGGGCGCGCCAGGATGATGCGGCTGACCTCTTTGCTCAGCAGCGCGTCCACGGCCATGGCCACCGCCAGGTACGTCTTGCCGGTGCCCGACGGGCCGATTCCAAACACCATGTCGTGGCGCTCGATCGCATCCACGTAGGTGCGCTGGTTAAGGCTCTTGGGCGTGATGGACTTCTTGCCAAACGTCCGCGGGCGGCCCGCTTCGGCAAGACCCTTCAGCGTGGCCTCCGGATCCTGTCCGGCGATGCGCAGGAAGGACTCGACTTCGGAGCTGTCAAATCGCGATCCGCTCTCCACCAGGTCCGCATACTCTTCCAGGACCTTTTGCGCGCGGCGCACTTCGTTGTCGCCGCCTTCGATTTCCACCGCGTCCTCGCCGAGGTTTACGGAAACATGGAAACTCTTCTCCAGCAGGCGCAGGTTTCCGTCGTGCGTGCCAACGAGTTCTTCCACTCCGTGCGGAACCTTCACACTCGTCTTCATCTTTTGTGCATGCCTCACAACCTCCTAAATGGGAGAAGCACCATCCGTGGTGTTCGGAGGACGCGCCGGGAACCGGCGTTAGGGAGAGAGGGTTTACTTCTCATCAACTCATCAACAATTTAGCCTTGTGGGCGGCGAATGTCAAGTTCCTGCCAAGAATCGGGCAAAGGCGAGGGGTTACTTCTTTGCGGCGCTGTTGGGTACGGGCTCGAGAAGTTGTTCCTTGCGATAAACCAGTGCGTTGGTGTCGTAGGCGGCAATCTCAAAACCATGGCCGTGGGTGATGGCGTCGCAGGGGCACGCTTCTACGCAGTAGCCGCAGAAGATGCACCGGTTGTAGTCGATGTTGTAGACCTTGGCATAACGCTCCGCCGCGCTGATGCGGTGGTCACCGGTGTTCTCCGCAGCTTCGATGTAGATGCAATTGGCCGGGCAAGCCGCGGCGCACAGGAAGCAGGCGACGCACTTCTCAAGGCCGTTTTCGTCGCGCCGCAAAACGTGCAGGCCGCGGTAACGGGCCTCAAAATGCACGGGTTCGTCCGGGTAGTTCTCCGTCACCGTGGGCCGAAGCATAGTCTTGAAAGTGATGGAAAAGCCCTTGGCGAGCGCCGTGGCGGAGTCCGCTATTTCTTTGAGTATGTTTGGCATGGCCCAGTAAACTCCAGTATAACCGAGGGTCGGAGGAAAGTCGAGGGAAGTCGAGAGTCGAGAGTCCAAAGTCGAGAGACAGACACCTCAACCTCTGGACTGCTTAACTTTCGACTCTTGACTTTCGACTTCTCCTAGCCTCGCGCAAACGGTTCTTCCAGCGACGCGCTTTGGCCGGTGAAGAGTTCGGCCCCGTCTTCCGTGACGTGCATGTCGTCCTCGAGCCGGACGCCGAACTCGCCGTGAATGTAAATCCCCGGCTCGTCGCTGAACGTCATATTCGGCTCGAGCTTGAGGGTATTTCCGCGCACCAGGTACGGCCACTCGTGCCCATCCATCCCCATGCCATGGCCGAGGCGGTGCTTGAAGAACTTATAACCCGGGCCATAGCCCGCGTTGGTGATCACCTTGCGCGCCGCCGCGTCCACGTCCTGAGCTTCGACTCCGGGCCTGGCGGCATCCAGCGCTGCCTTTTGCGCGCGACGGACAATGTCAAACACCTGCCGCATCTTCTCCGTCGGCTTGCCGAGCACGAAGGTCCGCGTGATGTCGGACGTGTAGCCTTCCACGACACAGCCGTCGTCGATCATCACGACTTCGCCTTCATGGATGCTCTGGGGCGCAATCGACCCGTGCGGCAGCGCGGAGTACGCGCCGACGTTGACGCTGGCTCCGCCCGGAAAGCCGAGTTGGAAATACGCGGCATCAATCAGCCGTCCCAGTTGGTGCTGCGTCATGCCCGGCTGAAGGGCCCGCCAAGCCGCTTCGTAGGCGGTGATCGTCACTTGGGCTGCGAGCCGCATCAAAGCGATTTCGTGCTCACTCTTGCGCATCCGGCAACCGGAAGTCACCGGCGTAGCGCTCAGGATGCTGAGCGCCGGCGAGGCCTTGCTCACACCGTCGCTGAAGACGTAGTTGACCGTCTCCTCCATCCCCAGGCGCCCGCCGGCAAGGCCTCTTTCCCTTATTCCTTCGGCGATCAGCAGGTAGGGGTTTTCGTCTTCCTCCCAGACTCGAATATCGGCAACGCCGGCGAAGGGGCTCTGATCGATCACCTCCGCGGCGCGATCCCGCTCAAAGGCGGGACAAACGAAGAAGGCCTTGCCTCTCGCCGGGAGAATCAGAGCGAACAGCCGCTCGCCACCCCACCATCGGATGTTGGTGAAGTACGTGAGCGACGTGCCGCTCATCAGCATCAACGCATCAATCCGGTTCTCGGCCAACAAACGGCGAGCCTGCTCAATCCGTGCCCGCCTTTCCTCCGTGCTAACCGGCTTGGCGAGTTCCTTCATGGATTTCAGCGCCTTGATCGAAGCCGGTAGCGAGGCAGAAGGGCCCGGCGCGGCACTTCCCTGCCCCGCAAGTGGATTCGGCGTCAGCGCCGCGCTAACACCGGCCGTCAGAACAACCCCTGCGCCGGCATCACGTAAGAATCGACGTCGAGAAGGCATCTGTTTCTCCGCTGATGGATTGCCTGTAAGAGGGAAGACTAAAGCTGATACAATTGAATCGTCAAGCGCAACGTAGGGATTCGTGGGAGGCGCTATGAGTAGCGCAAGACTCATCCTGACTGCCGCGGCCATTCTGCTTATTTCAACCACGTCTGTTGCGGCAGACGACACGATTACACTGCCCGCCGGGAGCGAAATCCAAGTGCAATTGATCACCACGCTCAGCTCGAAGACCAACGAAGCCGGCGACATGTGGTCGGCTAAGGTTGTGGAGCCAATATTCCTGAAAGGCAAGGAAGTCTTTCCGGAAGGAAGCTTCGTGGATGGTCACATCACTTACCTGAAGGGGCCGGGACATGCAAAAGGGCGAGGTGAAATGCGGCTGGTGGTCGATTCGATCCGCAATCCTGAGGGCGCAAAGTACAACATCGTGGCCAGCTTGAAGGACGCCGAGGCCGCCGATGTGAAGGATCAAGAGGGCACGTTGCAAGGGCCCGGCAAAGATGGGAAAGGGACGGCCGTGGAAACCGGCATCGGCGCGGCGGCGGGGGCGACGGTCGGCGTCATCGCGCACGGTGGAACCGGGGCGCTCTACGGCGCGGGGATCGGCGCGGCGGCTGGGCTCATTCACGGCGCCCTCAAGAAGGGCAAGGACATAATCGTTCCGGCAGGCCTTGAGATGACCTTCGTGATTCCCCGCGAAACGACGGCGAGAAGGGCGGGCAGCTAGGCAGGTCGGCAGATGGGCAGATCGGAAGCTCGAAGTTGGTAAGAGTGATGTCATTCTGGGCCCATCCCTCTCATTCTGAGCCCTTCGCTGTCATCCTGAGCGAAGCGAAGGATCTCGCTCTGGCTCAGAAGCAACTGCTGAGCGAGATTCCTCGCTGCGCTCGGAATGACAACTTGTGAGGAGAACGATATGGGCAGATCAAGACTCGCGGTGGGACTCGCGGTGGGACTCGCGGCGGTACTCGTCGGCGCTGCGATCTGCTTGGCGGCGGATGATGCGATCACCCTGATTGCCGGCAGAGAACTTCACGTACAGTTCATCACCGAGCTGAGTTCGAAAGCCAACGAAAGCGGAGACATGTGGACCGGCAAGGTTGTGGAACCCGTCTTCGGCCACGGGGGAGAGATTGTTCCGGACGGCAGCACCGTTGACGGTCACCTCACGTTTGTGAACCCGCCGGAGCAAGCCAAAGGCAAGGGCAAGGATAAAGAGAAGGGCGATTTTCAACTGACCGCAGACTCTATCTCAACTCCGGATGGCACGAAGTACACCTTCGCCGCAAGCGCTCCGGCTGCGGGTGGCGCGCAGGCCAAAGATCAGGCCGCCGGCGGCCTGATCGTCCTGGCGAGCAAGTTCTCCACCAAGAAAGGCAAGAACATCGTTATCGCTCCGGGGACCGAGGTGACCTTCGAGGTGACTCGCGACACGGTGGCCACGAAGGTGCCGGTGAAGCGGTAGGCAGGTGGGCAGTCGGCAGATGGGCAGGTCGGCAGTAGGCAGATGGTCCCGATTGGCAGTCCACTTATGCCACATCTTCGAATACGTTTTCTAATAATACCTAACATAATTATATTCAATGCAGACCTACTGACTCCTGACTCCTGACTCCTGACTCCTCCTCTCGATATCATCCACAATCTGCTTGCCGTGGAAGCGCCCGTTTTCGATGAAGATTTCGTTGGTATTCATGCCGGCGATGATCACTCCTGCCAGGTACAGGCCGGGAACGTTGGTTTGGCGAGTTTCGGTGCTGCATTCCGGGCGGCAGGTCTTGGGGTCAATCCGCACGCCGGCGCTGTTCAGGAAGTCGAAGTCTGGATGATAGCCCGTGAGGGCGAAAACGAAGTCATTGTCGAGGCGCACCGTTTCCTCCGCGGAATTGCGCACCAAAATCCAGTCCTGCGCAATCTCCGTCAGGGTGCTTCCGAAGAAAGCCCGGATTGAGCCTTCCTTGATGCGGTTTTCAAGATCAGGCCTGATCCAATACTTGATGTGCCGGCTTAGTTCGCTCTCCCGCACTACCAGCGTCACCTCGACCCCGTAGCGGTAGAGTTCCAGCGCCGCAATCGCCGCCGAATTGCCTCCCCCAACCACCGCCACCCGGCGACCGAAGAATTGGTGCGGCTCAAGGTAGTAATGCGAGACCTTGGGCAGGTCCTCTCCCGGCACGTTCATCAGATTGGGAAGATCGTAGTAGCCCGTCGCCAGCACGACGTTGCGGGAGTGGTATTTGCAATGCTGCCCGCCCCGCAGGCCGGTGTCAATCACGAACGCGCCGTCTTCTTTCCTCACCCGCGCCACGCGCTCCTCGTAGTGGACGGGCAGATGGTAGTGATCCGCCACGCGGCGATAGTATTCCAGGGCTTCGGCGCGCGCCGGTTTGATGTTGACGCTCACGAAAGGCAGGTCGCCGATCTCCAAGAGCTCGCGCGTAGTGAAGAAAGTCATGTTGGGCGGATAGTGGAACAGCGAGTTGACCAGGCAGCCCTTCTCCAGGATCAGCAGCTTCAGATCGGCCCGCTGCGCTTCGATTCCGCACGCCAAGCCCGTCGGGCCGGCGCCAACCACGAGCACGTCATATGAATCGTCCATCACTATCGAGTCCTCCCTGAATCGCGCGTTCCGGCTAACCGACCTTTTCGGCGGAGCCCAGGAGTAGCCTGCGCAGCTCAAGCTGAGTCCGCCCGTAGGCAGCCAGCAGTTCCGGGGTGGCGGTCACGCTTTGGCTCTTCCAGACGAACGCTTTCCCAGCGCCTCGTTCCACCAGCATGCCAATTCCTTCCCCGACATGATATCCCACTTGGCCGAAGAGTTGGACTCTTCCACCGCTAACGTCCAGCAAGGCGACAAACCCCTCACGCTCTACCGCCGGGTAGCGGGCATAGCGCTCATAGGTCACAAACCTGAAGCCCGCTTGCAAGAGCGACTCAAGGGTAGAGACTTGGTCCGGATTTAGTGGTCGCCCGTCCGGCGTCATCGGCCTACCTCAGCCATCCCTTTGTTTTCATAGACATTCTCGCTTTGTTCCCCGGCCTTTCGATGCCACAAACGCGGCTTCGAGCCAAGGCGCATAGTCACACCACCCCCAACCCCTCCTCATCCGAGGAGGGGAGCCGGGGAATCCCCCTCCTTGGATAAGGAGGGGCCAGGGGTGGTTGATTTCTCCATCGGTCCTTTGTTTTCACAGACATTCTCGCTTTGTTCCCCCAGAAAGCAGATTCCAGCTCCCGCCAGCTCGGTTGGCGCAGACCCTGAAGTATAGGGCCTGCGATGTCCCTAAGGGACATGCTTGAACAAGCACTACAATCTGACCGACCTTCGCCTTCGGCGCATCGCAGACGTTCAAAAGCAACGCCCACGCCAGACCACTTTGACTTTTTGACCTCAACCTTTATTTTCATAGACATTCCCGGATCGTTCGTTCATTTCCGCAACCTCCAGAGCCATATGCGTCACCCCACAGTGACACAATGACATGTCGGGACCGCAAAAAGCTGATGGTCGGGTGACAGACGATCGCCGGCTGCCGTTTCATCCATTCTGTCTGGTTCCGTCCAAGCCATCGCAAAACCCTCAATTCTAGGCTATCACAATGGGCGCATATTGTCAAGTACGGTCGGTGCCATTACATACATCAGTAGCGCCGCGTAAGAGACTGCTGCAACCACGCCATAATGTCTCTTGTTATCGCCGTTTCGGGAGGCTACGCTTGCGGCAGTTACGGGTGAGAGAACTACAAAGGAGACTCCTTCCGTGAGAATACTGAACATGGTCTTTTGCGGAGTCATAGCGCTCGCGGGCATGGCGCTGAGCGCATCTGGTCAGGGCGTGCCCTTCGCCACAAAGGTTGTTTCAATGCAGTACCCGGGGCTAGCAGTAGGGGCGCGCATAACTGGCACCGCGATGTTGGCGGTTCGTATTGATGACAACGGGAAAGTGATCAGCGCCACTGGCGTCTTCGGTCACCCTCTCCTGATTAAGGAGGCTAAGAGTAACCTCATGCTTTGGACGTTCGCAGCACGAAAGGCGGCAGGAGGGCAAGCTCGATTGGAGTTCGATTTTGCCTATGTTTTTGAGCTAAAAGGGGAGCCGAAATACGATCCACGGGTGTGGCAGACCTTCACGTACGAGTACCCCAACGAGGTTACGATAGTGTCGCCGCCGCACACCCTGGAGGTAACGTGGCAGCAACCTAGCACACTCCAAAAATCAAAATAGTCGCAAAACTCAGGACTGGGAGGAACGCCACCGGTACCAGTAGATCCACGCCAGTCGCCGCTCGCCGTTGGGCAATGTGACCTCCGTCGTTCCGCGCTGGAACATGCCGGGATTCCGGGGAGAGAACCCTTCAATCTGATCCAGGACTTTCAATGTGTTCTCCACTTTGCGCAGTCGGTAGAGCTCACCTTCGACCGTTTTTCCCGGCTTGGTGGAAGCGCGGGCCCCGGGAAATTCCCCCAAGTCGAAGAGTTCCGCCTGCACTTTCCCGCTCGCTACAAATTGTGCGCCCAGTCTTTTCAAGTGATGGTGGAGTCGAAAGCCGCGGCGCAGGGTGCCGTAGACAAAGAGGAGGTCAGGGGCGGGTTTAGGCGATGGATCATCCATTCGAACGGCGCCCCTCGAACTTTCTGCATTCTAATTTCTGATTTCTGCTTTACTTCTCTGCTTCCAGGGTTTCGAGGATACGGCGCAAGGCGGCGATGACTTCGGTGCGTTCGACGTTGTTTTTACGGAACTGCAGTACGAGCTTAAACTCTTTGGCAGGCGGGACAAAGCGGAAGACGGCCGGGCCCGGTCTTTTGTCGGGATTACGTTCGGCGCGAGCCTGTTCGCGATTCACGATTCCCAGGGCAAAGCGGTGCGCCAGGTCTTTCATCTTGCCTTCATTGGGCTGGCGGGCCACTTGCAGCAACTGCGATTTGGAAAGCACGCCTTTCTCGATGCAGAAAGCCTTGATCTCATCGGGAATCATCCGGAGGCTGAGCAGCTCAGTAATCGAAGAGCGCGATTTCGAGAGTTTCCTGGCAATTTCCTCATGGGTCAGGCCGAAGCGGCCGGTCAGCGCCTGCACGCCGTCCGCCTCTTCGAAGGGGGTCAAATCTTTGCGCTGGAGGTTTTCGATGAGCGCCATTTCGAGCGTTTCGGCGTCATCAACGTCCTTCTCGATACAGGGAAGTTCGTAAAGCCCGGCCGCGCGCGCCGCCAGGTAACGGCGCTCGCCGGAGATGATCATATACTTGCCCGACTCGGGCAGAAACCGCACCAGCAGCGGCTCCAGCACGCCCTTCTCGCGCACCGAGTCCGTTAGCCCCTGCAAATCGCCGACATCCTTGCGAGGCTGGCCGGCGTTGGGCTGTACCTCCTCGATGGGAATCATTCTGCCAATCGCGGCGCCGGTCCGGGAGATGATCTCCTCCACGTAATGGGCGTTGTGCCGCATCTTGACGGTCACGGGCAATCCAGCGCGTCTAGCTGACACGTTGCATGACCTCCTTGGCAAGCTGGCTATATTCCTTGGCTCCCGTCGAGTCGGGGGCAAAGGTGAAAATGGTTTCCTTGTAAGCCGGGCTTTCCTCCAGGCGCACGTTCTTGCCGATGATGGTCTTGAAGACCTTGTCCCCGAAAACGCCGCACACCTGTTTGTAAATGTCGCGCGCCAGATTGGTCCGGCGGTCAAAGAGCGTGACGACCACGCCGAGCAGCTCGAGATCCGGGTTGGGGCGGGCGCGAATGCGCTGGAGCGTCTCGAGCAGGTCGTCCGTGCCTTCGAGGGCATAATAGGACGACTGGATGGGCACCAGCAGGTATTGCGCGGCCACCAGGGCATTCACGGTGAGCATGCCGAGCGCCGGCGGCGTATCGATCACCAGGAGGTCAAAGTCGTTGCGCACGGCCGGTAAGGCGTCCTTGAGGCGATAGGGGGCGTCGAACTGGCCCACCAGTTGAGTTTCCAGCTTGGCCAGCGAAATGCGCGACGGCACCAGGCACAAATTCGCCACGCGGGTGGGCCGCATGACCTGCGAAAGGGCCATGCTGTGATCGGCCAGCACCTCGTAAGTCGAGTGCTCGATTTCGTCGGGATTGAAAAAGGAAAGAGTGCAGTTGGCCTGGGGATCAAGGTCGATCAGGAGGGTCCGCTGGTCCTGCATCGCCAGGGCAGCGGCAAGATTGATAGCCGTCGTGGTTTTTCCGACGCCGCCTTTCTGGTTAGCGATGGCGATGACCGTGCTCACTCGCAACTCCCGCCGGCTAGGGTAGGAGCGGCCCATCCGGCCGCCCAGGGCGCCCGAGGGGGACGCCCGTACACGTTGTGCCTTGTGAACACCCGGTGCGCTCTGCCTCGAGCGCACCCTGCGTAACCGTTAAGATAAGCCTTTTAGATGAACTGAGCAAGGGCTAAGGTGGTTTGAGATCTCAGATTTCAGATTCCAAATTCAAGGCGGCGCGGCCCTACATCTTATATCGGCCCATGTCCTCGTCGCCCAACCCTTCCAGCCATTTTCGAAGCTCTTCGTTGCTGGCCTTTTCGCTGGCTCCGCCGGCCACCTTGGAATTCTTCAGGACTTCCTCTTCCACATAGATCGGGCAATCCATGCGCAGGGCCAGCGCCAGGGCGTCGCTGGGCCGCGAATCGATGGACATCACCTGTCCGTCGCGTTCCAGCCAGATCAGGGCGTAGAAGGTGTCTTCCTTCAACTCGTTCACCACCACTTTCTGGACGCGGGTTTCGAGTCCGAGCAAGAGATTCTTCAGCAGGTCGTGGGTCATGGGGCGCGGAGTGCTGACCTTTTCAATTTCCAGGGCGATCGCGTTGGCTTCGTAAATGCCCACCCAGATGGGAAGCACCGAGGCGCCGTTGATGTCCTTGAGGATCACGATGGGCATGTTCGTGACCGGATCCATCACCAACCCGCGGATTCTCATCTCAATTTCCATGCGACCCTCCAAACCCCTGCACGGCCGGTTCGTGCGTCCTGCGTGAATCCATCTGTCATGCTGAGCGCAGCGAAGCATCTGGTCCTGCGCCGAGAACCAATGCAGATTCTTCGCTTCGCTCAGAATGACAGAGCACAAGCGCCGTCTACGGGTGCTCCTACGCGCGCACTCCAACCAGGCTGTTGGGCCCGGCTCCGGTCACTCTCACCGTCAGGTAGCGTCCCACATCCGACGGGCTACCCGGAAAGTTTATGATGCGATTCGTGGTGCTGCGCCCCACCGCCTGCTCCAGGCGCTGCTGGTGTGCTTCCACAAGGACTTCGAAGGTTGCGCCCAACAGCGCCTGATTACGCCGCAACTGAATCTGCCGCTGAAGTTCCTGAAGTTCGGCCAGCCGGAGTCCCTTCTCCTCCTCTGCCAGCGCATCCCCCTGCGTCTCCGCCGGCGTATTGGGGCGTGGTGAATACTTGAAGGAGAAAACCTGATCGTACTCCACTTCCTGCATTAACGAAAGCGTCTGTTCGAAGTCCTGCCGCGTTTCACCGCAGAAGCCGACAATGATGTCCGTGGATAGGCTGATGGTGCGGCGTGCCTGGCGAATGTAAGCGATTTTTTCCAGATACTCTTCGCGGGAGTAACCCCTCAGCATGCGCGCCAGGACTGGCGTGGAGCCCGACTGCACCGGGAGGTGAACCTGGTCGCACAGGGCGGGATGGGCGTCAATTGCCCGGACGATGTCAGGCGTGAAGAATCTCGGGTGCGAGGTTGTGAACCGAACGCGGCGAATGCCTGGAATCTCAGCAACGCGCGCCAGCAATTCCGCAAAACTCCGGCGGGCGGGAGAGGGATCCTCCCAGGCATTAACGATCTGGCCTAAAAGCTGGATTTCAGTGTAACCTTCGTCCACCAGGCGGCGGGCCTCCACCAGGATCGTCTCGCTGGGACGGCTGCGCTGCGGGCCGCGCGTCATGGGCACAACACAGAACGCGCAGCGTTGGTCGCACCCCTCGATGATGGTGAGATAGGCCCGGAACGGATTGTCGCGCCGGGTCAATTCCGTTTCAAAGCACTCTTCGGTGTCAAGCGAAAGACCGGTCACACGCCGATCGCCGGCTTCGAGCCGGTCAAGCAACTCCGGCAGCTTGGAGTAGCTCGCGGACCCGCACACGAAACTGACCTGCGGAGCGCGCTCAAAAAACCGTTCGCCTTCCTGCTGCGCCACGCAACCGAGCACGCCAATCACCTTCCCCGCCCCGCCTTTTCCCTTGCGGAAGGTTCCCAGCCGTGAAAAAACCTTCTGCGCGGCCTTTTCCCGAATGCTACAGGTGTTGTAGAGAATAAGGTCGGCCTGCGCGTGGTCATCGACACGGCGTCATCCCGCGCGCCAGCAACACGCCTTGCACCTTCTCCGAATCGTGCACATTCATCTGGCAGCCAAAGGTTTCAATGTAGAACGTCCGCAGCGTGCCCGGCGCGGACGCACGGGTTGAGCGTTGCGGCGCTATCGCAGGCGCCAGCGTACCCGCGGATTCGAAGACCGTAAGTTGGACCAGTTCATTTCCCATGCAGCAGCGAAAGACCCGAATTCAGTATAGCTTGAAACGGGAGATGGGGACTAGGAATTACAGGCTGGGGGTGGCGTCCTCGTTTGGGCTGTTTCCTAATATGGATGTCATTCCGAGCGGACACGGGCCTGTGCCCACCCACGGAGATGAAAGTCGCTGTCATCCTGAGCGAAGCGAAGGATCTGCAGTTCCGTACCGAGGCGAACTAATGCAGATTCTTCGCTTCGCTCAGAATGACAGCGTTAAGAGAGCCCGGCTGCTTTAATGAAATTTTTTCCAAATCCTTATGCCTTCTTTATGCCCCGTCGGGCACACTCTAATTGAGGTCACTTCCTAACCGCTTAGGGTGCAGGTGCGCATATGCTGGATCTATTTTATGTTGTCGTCGGGCTAGTGTTGTTTGTCGCTTGCTGGGCTTCTACCAAAGGCTGTGACCGGCTCTAAGAAGGGGGCATTCGGTGGACTATATCATCTCCGGAGTGACTGCACTGTTTCTTTTGGTTTACCTGCTTTACGCCTTGCTTCGGCCGGAGCGCTTTTGACACCACCCCTTAGTCCCTTTCTCAATGAGGAGGGGAGCCAGGGGTGGTCGTTCGTCCCCTCCTTAAAGACGAGGGGAAACAGGGTGGGGGGCCGACGCTGTCATCCTGAGCGCAGCGAAGGATCCGCAGTTCCGAAGCGATGAAATGCAGATTCTTCGCTTCGCTCAGAATGACAGGAGCTAAAACCGAATGACACGAGCAAAAACGACGGAAGCTGTAATCGGGTGCTTGGGTAAGAGAAGGAAAGAGGAACAAACATGAGCGCGCTTGGAATTCTGCACATCGCCGTTTACTTCGTTCTGGTCCTCGCGATCACGAAACCCATGGGGGCCTACATGGCCAAGGTATTCCAGGGGCAGCGGACTTTTCTGCATCCGTTGCTGCGGCCGGTGGAGCGCCTGATCTACCGCCTGATTGGTGTGCGCGAGGACGCCGAGCAGCGCTGGACGCAATATGCGGCATCCGTGATTGCTTTCAGCGTGGCCAGTTTTCTGTTTGTTTATCTCATCCAGCGCCTGCAAGGCTACCTGCCCTTCAACCCCATGCACTTTGGCACTAAGGCTGCGCCCTCGGGAGCCACTCCCGTCACGCCGGACCTGGCCTTCAACACGGCAGTAAGCTTTCTCACCAACACCAATTGGCAGGCCTACAGCGGCGAGATGACGTTCAGTTATTTCGTTCAGATGGCGGCTTTGGCCGTGCAGAATTTTGCTTCCGCGGCGGTGGGCATCTCTGTGGCCGTGGCGCTGATTCGCGGCTTTGCCCGGCAGGAGGCCAACAGCATCGGCAACTTCTGGGTGGACCTGACGCGCTCGACAGTCTACGTTTTGCTGCCGATCGCCTTGGTCGCCGCGTTGATTTGTTTGCTCGCAGGGCGCCATCCAGAACTTTCGTCCCTATAGCACGGTCAAGACCGTCGAGGGCGCTACGCAGACTATTCCGCAGGGTCCGGTGGCCTCTCAAGAAGCCATCAAGATGCTGGGAACCAATGGCGGAGGATTCTTCAACGCCAATTCTTCGCACCCTTTCGAGAACCCCACGCCCCTTGACAGACCTCCTCCAGGTGGTTCTGATTTTCATGATCCCGGCCGGGCTGACCTATACGTTCGGCCGCATGGTGGGCGACACGCGGCAAGGTTGGGCCATATTTGCCGCCATGGCGGTGATGTTTCTCGTCGGGCGTATTCGTCTGCTACCACTACGAACAGGCGGGCAATCCCATCCTGGCGAAACTCGGGATTGAGACCCACTACACCGGCGCGCAGGCAGGCGGCAACATGGAGGGTAAGGAGACACGCTTCGGCATTGCCAGCTTCAGCATTGTTTGCGACCGTCACCACCGACGCAAGCTGCGGCGCCATCAATAACGTTCACGACAGCCTTACTCCGCTTGGCGGCCTCGTCCCGTTGTTCAATATCGAAAGCGACGAAGTGATTTTCGGCGGCGTCGGGTCAGGCCTCTACGGCATGCTCCTGTACGCCATTATCGGGGTGTTCATTGCCGGGCTCATGGTGGGGAGGACGCCGGAGTACCTGGGAAAGAAGATCCAGCAGAAGGAAGTCAAGATGGCGATGGTGGCCATCATTGCCACGGCCTTCGTGATTCTGGTGTTCACCGCTGTTAGCACTCGTCGCTCCATTCGCCAAGAATGGCTACTGGAATCCTCCCGGCCCCGCCATCGCCAATCTCACCAATCCGGGCCGCACGGATTCAGCGAGATGTTCTACGCCTACTCGAGCGCCCCGGAAAACAATGGCAGCGCCTTTGCCGGGCTTAATCCGAACACTCCCTGGTACAACCTCACCTTGGGTCTGGCGATGGTGCTGGGACGATTCGCGTTCATCATCCCGACTCTGGCCATCGCCGGAAGCCTGGTCGGCAAGAAGCGGGTGCCTTCGTCCAGCGGCACCTTCCCAACCCATGGCGCGCTTTTCGTAGGGCTTCTGGTGGGGACGGTGATCGTCATCGGCGCTTTGACGTTCTTCCCCGCCCTATCGCTGGGTCCTCTGGTCGAGCACTACCTGATGCACCAGGGGAAACTGTTTTCTTCGCTGATGTTTTCGATCTGGAGCTAATCCATGGCCACAACATTAAATTCCGCCCCTCCTTTGATTGACGATCTGACCACGCTGATTCCGAAGCGGCTGGTGCGGGCGCGTCCCCTGTTCGATCGCGAACTCGTGGGGCGGGCGCTGAAGGACTCGTTTATCAAGCTGAATCCCGCCACGCTATTCAAGAATCCGGTGATTTTTGTGGTGGAAGTAGGCGCGGCGTTGACAGGCGTGTTCCTGGTTCGGGACGCCTTCATCGGCGCGCCGAGCTTGGGATTCGAGGTCCAGATCGATTTGTGGCTCTGGTTCACGGTTCTCTTTGCCAACTTCGCTGAGGCTATGGCGGAAGCGCGCGGCAAGGCGCAAGCCGACACCTTGCGCAAGACCAGATCCGAATCCATCGCCAAGCGGCTGATTGGCAAAAGGCAAGATGGAATCGTTGCCGGCTTCGAAGCTGCGCGCCGGGGACATCGTGCTGTGTGAAGTGGGAGACATTATCCCCGGCGACGGAGAAGTCATCGAGGGCATCGCCACCGTGGACGAATCCGTCATCACCGGCGAAAGCGCGCCGGTGATTCGCGAGTCGGGTGGCGATCGCAGCGCGGTGACGGGCGGGACCAAGGTTCTCTCGGACCAGATCAACATCAAGATTACTTCCAATCCGGGCGAGACTTTTCTGGATCGGATGATCGCTCTGGTGGAGGGGGCCGAACGGCAGAAGACTCCCAACGAGATCGCCTTAAACATTCTCATTGCCGGCATGACGCTGATCTTCTTGTTTGCCGTGGCGACCCTCCAGCCGTTTGCAATCTACAGCATCGCCTCCGCCGGAGCGGGCGCCGTGCCGACCGTGGCGGTGCTGGTTTCCCTGTTGGTCTGCCTGATTCCAACCACCATCGGCGGATTGCTCTCCGCCATCGGCATCGCGGGGATGGACCGCGTGATGCAGCACAACGTCCTGGCCATGAGCGGGAAAGCGGTGGAAGCCTCGGGCGACGTCGATACGCTCCTGCTGGACAAGACCGGCACCATCACGCTGGGCAATCGGCAGGCGGTGGAGTTCATTCCGGTGCAAGGAGTGAGCGAAGCGGAACTTGCGGACGCCGCGCAGTTGTCAAGCCTGGCCGACGAAACACCCGAAGGACGCTCCATCGCCGTTTTGGCGAAACAGAAGTTCCAGTTGCGCGGCCGGGAAGTTGCCGAACCGGGGGCGCATTTCATTCCCTTCTCCGCCTATACGCGAATGAGCGGCGTGAATCTGGATGGGCGCTCGCTGCGAAAGGGCGCAACGGACGCCATCGTCAACTTCGTCAAGGAGCAGGGTGGACAAATACCGGGCGACTTCATGGGGATTTCAGACCGAATCTCGCGCGCAGGAGGCACACCCCTGGCCGTGGCGGACGGCCCGCGCATGCTGGGAGTTGTGCACCTCAAGGACATCGTGAAAGGCGGAATGAAAAGCCGGCTCGTCGCAACTCCGCGCCATGGGCATCCGGTCCGTGATGATAACCGGCGATAATCCTCTCACCGCCGCAGCCATTGCCGCGGAGGCGGGCGTGGATGATTTCCTTGCCCAAGCCACTCCCGAAGACAAGCTCAAGTATATCCGCAAAGAACAGGCCGGCGGGCGCATGGTGGCCATGACCGGAGACGGCACCAATGACGCGCCGGCGCTGGCGCAGGCGGACGTCGGGGTAGCCATGAATACCGGCACCATGGCGGCCAAAGAGGCCGGCAACATGGTGGATCTCGACAGCAACCCCACCAAGCTCATTGAGGTCGTGGCCATCGGCAAACAACTGCTGATCACGCGCGGCGCCTTGACCACGTTTTCCATACTCAACGATGTGTCGAAGTACTTCGCGATTATTCCGGCGATGTTCATGACCACATATCCGGCGCTGGCGAAGCTCAACATCATGCACCTCCGCACCCCGCACAGCGCCGTGTTGGCGGCGGTGATCTTCAACGCCTTGATCATTGTCGCCCTCGTGCCGCTGGCGCTGCGAGGAGTGAAGTACCGGCCGCAAAGCGCCGCCGCCATGCTGCGGCGCAATCTTTGGATCTACGGATTGGGCGGTTTCATTGCGCCTTTTCCTTGCATTTTCCTGATCGATCGGCTGCTGGGATTATTGCACTTGGCCTAAGTGGCAGGGGAGTTGGGCAGTGGGCAGATGGGCAGTGAAGTGCATGGGAATACGTCAAGCGGGAATCGATATCGCTGTTCCCTATTCCCTGTTCCCTCAAGGAGTTCTTATGCGTCACCAAATTGTGCCTGCGTTTCGCTTAATGCTCGTCCTGACGGTGCTTACGGGGTTGATTTATCCCGGCGTCGTCACGGGCCTCTGCCAGGTCCTCTTCCGTTGGCAGGCCAACGGAAGCATGCTCAGCGTGGGGGGAAAAGAGATCGGGTCGGCCCTCATTGGCCAGAACTTCACGAAGCCGGAGTATTTCCATCCGCGTCCTTCGGCGGCAGGCAACGATGGCTACGACGCGACCGCTTCCACCGGCTCCAATTACGGCCCGACGAACCAGAAGCTGATCGACCGAGTGAAAGGCTCCGTGGAGCAGTTCCGCAAGGAAAACCCCGACTACACCGGGCCCATTCCAGCGGATCTGTTGACCGCATCCGCCAGCGGGCTCGATCCCGACATCAGCCCCGCTTCCGCCGAGGCGCAGGCGCCACGAGTGGCCAAAGCGCGAGGCATCGATCCTCACCAGGTGGAGGGGCTCATCGGCCAGAATACGAAGGACGCGGATTTGGGTTTCCTGGGTGAGCCTCGGGTGAATGTCCTGGAGCTCAATCTCAAGCTCGACGAAGCGTTTCCTGCAAAGGGAAAATAGAGGGGCCTGAAGGTCAGGGGTGAGGGTTTGGCACAGAGCGGGATTCTTCGCTCCGCTCAGAATGACAGACTATCGAGAAAGCGGTCGCTAGGCGTCAATGGGCGCAGGTGCGCGAACGACCCACTCGCTCCAGGGGTTCTGCTTGCGGCAATCGAGGCACATGGTCAAGGGAAACTCTACTCCACAGTTTGGGCAGGTTGCCCGGTCTTGGAAGGTGTCAAACGACTTCCCGCAGCGGCCGCATTTCCAATAATTCCCAACCGGTGGCGCAGCCTTGCACGAGGGGCAGGCCAAGCCCTCGCGGCGTGGCAAGTCACCCAAGTGTTTCAAAATCTGCGCTTCACGCCATCCCCCCCAGCAACTCGCGAGGACAAATAAGGCGAGAACGCCAATCCAGATCGAACGATAGTGGGCGGCGACAAGCAGCAGCCCTGCCACGCCGGCAAATCCAATCGTCACCGCTGCCATAAGGCTACGGGCTCGTCCGACTGCAAACCAGAGCAAGCATCGGATAATCTGGCCGCCATCCAGCGGATAGATGGGCAGCAAATTGAAGGCGAGCACGAGCACGTTAATGCCGATCAGCGCCATCAAGAACGACTGGATATTGGGCGCCCGGTGGGCCAGGATGGAAAACCGGTCCGGCAGAAGTGCCGCCGGGGCAAGAATGATAAGCAGCGCTACATTCACCAAGGGTCCGGCTGCGTTGCTCCAGAGAGTAGGACCGGGACGAAGCGGCGGAACCACATAAGCCATTCCACCCAGAGGCCAGAGCATGATCTCGTTGGCGGTTCCTCCAACTTGCCGGCAGGCCAGCGCATGGCCGTACTCGTGCAGCAGCACAATGAAAAACAGTGCCAAATATTCCGCCGCATTCCATGCCAGGGACGAATAGCTGTTCGCCCGGTTGGTTATTTCGAAAGCTGCGAATAGAAACCAATACCAGTGCAGGAACACATCCACCCCCAGGAAGCGGAACAGGTGGAGCCCTCGGCGTCTGCTGATCATTACCTGGCATTATAGAAGGGGAAAGGCTGAAGGGTAAAGGATAAAGGGTAAAGGCTGAAGGATAAAGCCCAGCCCGCCTTTGATGCTACATCCCGTCACCGCCCGTGCATTATCCTTTACCCTTTAGACTTTACCCTTTACACTTTAATAATCGCCGTCATGAACAAAAACACAAGGCTACCCTTACTGTTCCGACATGTCACGTACAACCTGCGTGGCGGCTTCCTGGTTCGTCCGCTCACAATTGCACTGGCGCTGGGTTGCGCGGGCGCGTTGCTTTCGTGGTGGGAAGAGGCCGCTCCGGGTGTCAGCGCCTGGGTGCCGAAGGTGCTTTTCCCTTCCCATGCCGACCCTCAGGTGGCCCAGGTAATTCTGGCCGCCATCGCGGCTTCGATCATGACGGTAGTATCCATCGTTTTCGCCATCCTGCTTATGACTCTCACGCTCGCCTCGATGCAGTTCTCGCCGCGCATCATCGTGAGCTTCACCCGGGACCGTGTGACGCAGTGGACACTGGGCATTTTCCTTGGCACCTTCTGTTATTGCATGGCGGCGCTTCCCACGGCGCGCTCCCTGCCTCACCCCTTTGCGCCCGTGGCCACCGTTCTGGGGGCGATGCTGCTGGCCCTGGCTTGCGTCGCATGGCTGCTTTACTTCATCCACCACATCTCGCAGGCGATCAGCGTCAACCAGATCGTCGATCGCATCGCTTCCGAGACTGAAGCTATGATCGACGAGATGATGCCGCTGCCGCACCGGCCTACCCGCATGGCAGACAACGATCCGGTGAAGCCCGAGGCCTGGGAATCGCCTGTCTTCAGCGACGCCTCAGGCTACATCCGGTTCATCGACACGGAGCAGCTTGTAGCCCGGGCAAAGGCTTACCGCGTCAAAGTCCACGTCCTGCGGCGCGTTGGGCAATTTGTGCCCGCAGCCATCCCACTTCTGATGGTGTACAAAGGCGAGCGCCTCTCTGCGGAGGGAGTGACGGACCTTCGCGCGGCATTTGATTTCGGCCCCTCGCGGACCCTGCAACAAGACCTGGAGTTCGGAGTTTTGCAAATCGTTGATATCGCACTCAAAGCCATCTCTCCTGCCGTTAACGACCCGAGCACGGCCATTAGCTGCGTCGACCAATTAAGCCGCATCCTGATCCGTTTCGCATCCAGGGAACTGCCGGAGTCTCTGCTCTACGATCCGCCCGGAGTGGTTCGAGTCAGCATTCTCTGGACCGACTTCGACCGGATGGTAGACTCGGCGTTCGAGCAAATCCGCCTCTATTCGCAGACGGATATGGCGGTCAGCCTGCGCCTGCTGCGCGCACTGGGTGATATCGCCGTCAGCACACCCGACGAGCTTTATCGCCGCACCCTGGCTGAGCGTGGCAGGAGAATTGTTGCCGGCTGTGCCCAGAAGCTTGGAGAGATGGAGTTAAGGGAAATGCGAGTACGATTGGCAACGTTGGAGAGCTTTGTCACGCCGCCCTCGTCGTAGCCCGAATGCAAAACAGTGTCATCCTGAGCGAAGGATCACAGCAGTTGGAGTTGGTTCAAAGACTACAGACAACTGCAGAGATCCTTCGCAGAGTTTATCCTGAGCGAACTACGGAGATTCTTCGCTTCGCTCAGAATGACAAGCGAAGGACTCAGGATGACAGCCGCTGGGCCCCAGTGGTAGCTCCGGAGGCTGGCCTCAGGCCGGTAGTTTATCCGGGAAAAACGTACTCACCACCAACAGCAGGGTCAGCACGATCATCACCGCGCAGGTCGCCCAGGCGATGTAATTGAACAGGCGGGAATTCTTGTATTTTCCCATCAGGTCCTCGCGGTTGACAAGGTGCAGCATAAAGATCAAGACAAAAGGCAGGAGAATGCCGTTCGCCACTTGCGAGAAAAGGATGATGGGAATCTGATTCGCTTCGCTTAGCAGCATTACGGCCAGCGCCCCTACCGCGATCAGCAGAGTGTAGAGCCAGTAGAAGGCCGGCGCTTCGTCGAAGCGCTTGTCGATACCCGCTTCCAGGCCGAGTCCTTCGCAGACGTAATAAGCGGTGGCCAGCGGCAGAATACAAGCCGAGAAGAGAGAAGCATTGCAGAGTCCGAAAGCAAACAGCGCGCTGGCCGCATGTCCTGCGAGGGGGCGCAGGGCCATCGCCGCATCCCCGGCGTCGTTGATCTGGCGGTGACCGCTAAGATAAATGGTGGCGGCGCAGGCGACGATGATGAAAAATGCCACCACGTCCGTGACGATGCAGCCCACGATCACATCCCAGCGGGAATAGATGTACTCCTTCACCTTAATGCCCTTTTCCACCACCGCCGCCTGAAGGTAGAACTGCATCCAGGGTGCAATGGTCGTGCCCACCACGCCGATCAGCATGTATAAGTAACCGCCGCTGAACGCGAACGAAGGTTTCAGAGTGCTAACGAGAGCATCCGGCCACTTGGGGTGGGCAAGGAAACACGAGACCGGGTAGGCAACGTAAAACACGCAAGCCGCCAGAAAGACCTTTTCCACAAGCCGGTAGGTGCCCTTGACGACCAGCGCCCACACCAGCACGGCGCCTAGTGGAACCGCGACGTACCGAGTCACGCCGAACACGGACATGCCGGAGGCGAGGCCGGCAAACTCAGCAACCGTGTTGCCAAGGTCGGCGGCGAGCAGCATCATCATGAGGATGAAGGTGGTGCGAAAGCCGTACTCCTCGCGGATCAGGTCCGCCAGGCCTTTGCCGGTGACGACGCCCATGCGCGCCACCATTTCCTGAACCACCACGAGAGCCACCGTGATAGGAATCAACGTCCAAAGCAATGTAAACCCGAACTTCGCTCCGGCAAGGGAGTAGGTGTAAATGCCTCCCGCGTCGTTGTCGACGTTCGCGGTGATAATCCCCGGGCCGAGGACGGCCAGGAAGATCAGCAGGCTTGTACGATACCGGCGAAGCCGTTCGCGATTCACGTGAGATCATCCTCTGTTGCGGAATTGCTTCCTGGTAATCACGAGTTCCAGAACATCGTCCGCAGTGACCACCCCAATCAAATGACCGTTGTCATCCACCACGGGCAGCGCGACCAAATTGTATTTGTGAAAAAGATCGACCACGGAAACCGCCGAGGCGTGCGAGGGCACAGAAATCAGCGAGTCCGTCGCCAACTCCTTGAGCGGCGCCGCGGCGTGAGAAAGAAGTATGCGTCCCACGGGGACCGCCCCAGTCAGGACAGCATCGTTGTCCACGAGATAAATCATCTGGATCAACTCGACCGGCCCCTCAAAATTCCTCAGCGCCGCGATGGCCCCTTCCACCGACGCGGATTCATGCACGAACACATATTCCGTGGTCATCAGGGCGCCGGCAGTGTTCTCCTCAAAACCCAACAGTTCACGAACTTCGTTGGCCTCCTCTTTCCCCATATCCGCCAGAACTTCAGCCGAGGTTTCCGGCGACAACTCCTGCAATACGTCGGCGGCTTCGTCTGGAGGCATTTCCTCGACGATATCTGCCGCCTTCTCGGTCGGAATGCTCTCCAGCAAGTCGGCCTGCATTCGGGTGGGAATTTCGGAGAGCGCCTGGGCAGCCGTCTCGTCGTCAAGACCTTCGAGGACGGATTTCTGCTCATCGCGACTCAGTTCCTCAAGAATATCGGCGATGTCGGCAGGGTGAAGCTGCGCCACACGATCGTAAGAAAGGCGGAGCTTGACGCGCCGCTGGGGGTCTGACTCAATCAGATTTACGAACTCCCAGGGAATGGTCCGGGTAGGGAAAGAACTGGTAAGCAGGCGGATGGTGTGCTTGGCCAGCAGGCCCTGCAAGAGCCTGCGCAAGGCCGCCGCCATGCCCACATTGACCGCGACAATTCGGAGTTCCGCGTGGTGATCGGTAGGTTGAATGTCGAAGTCCACATCATTGACGCGCACCACTTTGCGGTTGTTCACGTCAATGATCTGCTGATCCAGGATGTCCTTTTTGACTTTTAGCAGCCCCTCGTCCGGAGCGTAGCAACGCAGTTCGTCGCGCGGCACGCTGGTCTGTCCGGCTCGCACGGAGAGGGATTGCATCTGCTCGTGCGTAACACAGATGATGCTCTTCTTCGGGCTCTTGATAAGATAGGAAGCCACACGAAGCGAGTTCTGAGCGGGGGCGACACAAAGGTCTTCCAGTTGGCCCAGGTATTCTCCCTTCACTCCATAGACGGGCAGGTGTTCGAGTTCAGTAAAGTAAATCATGGCAAGGTAGATAGTGAATCGTGAACGGTGAATTGTAAATGATGAATTCGCACGCCTGCATTCTGCCCTTTTAGCAAACAGCGGAAAAAGTCCGGCGGGCTGTCATCCTGAGCGAAGCGAAGGATCTGCATTTGCTTGTTTTCGACGGGATACTGCAGATGCTTCGCTCCGCTCAGCATGACAGATAAGCCTTCTCCGCAACCTGTTAGAGTTCAGTATGAAACCGCAGCGCAAAGAGATCAACTGGCCCGCGCACGTGGTTATAGGCCGGGTTCTGCGCAAATTGGTAATCGAAGGTTAACTGGAAGTGCTTCGCAATTTGCCAGTTATAATACGTTTCGGCGACCCGCTCGGCTCGGTAGTCGAGGGATCCGTCGCCGACCGTGATTCCGAGCCCGCCGGCGGCAAGATATTGGCGGTGAACGGCGCTGATTCCGTTGACCACAACCGCGAGGCCGACGGTGTCCTGTGGCCGGCGCCACGACGCGCCCTTCAAGCTAATTCCCCCGGTGGCGGTGCGGTCCACATCGGTGAACTCGTAGGTCTGATTTTTGCCGTCGCTCCACCCCAGGCGCGCGAAAGCCCCCAGGTCCTTGCGGATTTCCTGCTCCATATTAATGCCGAAGCCGTACTTGTGCCGGTACGCTGCGGTCAGGTAAATATCCTCGCTGATCGCTCGGATCGTCGAGGGTGTCCTGGTAGCTTCCCATGTGCGCCCGCGTGTCGTAGGCCATCACGCGGAAGGCTCCCGGATGATTCCGAGGTGAATACCGCCTTTCAAGCTCCACCGCCGTTGACCAGGCATTGGAGAGGTTCCAGTCCATTCGCAACCCGTTGGCAAATTTCGACACCTGAAAGAGGCCCAGTCGCCCACTCCAGGCACGAGTATTCAATTCCGCCGTAGCTCCGTTCGTAAATCCCAGCGTGTTCGCCGGGTAGTCCCAGGCGTCATTGGCGTACAGGGACCAGCTCATGAACTGGGTTCGCGGATCGTTGGCGTAGGCGTTGTTGTCGAAGATATCCTTGGCGTTGAAATGGCCGATCGTGAACGTCAGCCTCCGAATGTCCTTTCTTCCTCGCAAATCGTCCGGTGCGTCGTCGGTTGACTCTTTCTCTCCGCCCAAGCCCACAGTCTCACGCAGGTAAGCACGGCAGACAGCAACGTCGGGGTACGTCTTGCCCACTCGAAACGCCTCGCCATTCGGAAACGCGGCCACACCGAGCGTATTGCTGAGTCCGTATCCCTGCCACATCAGAACATCCACAAAAAATTCGCCCCCGCCCCAGACCCGTACCCCGCCCATCGCATCCACAGAGATCGTTTCTCTGGCTTCGTCGCCAGGCGTAAGGCTGTTCCGGCCGGTGTATTCTGCCGGGAATGAGGGATGGCCTTGAGCAACAACCGTAGACTGCACGTGCCAGTTCCAAGCTCGGGCCGCCGGGTCCGTCGAGTTCTGCCCCTGGCTGGGCGTGGAACCTTCTTGCCCCCGAGCCTCCTGGGAGGTCATTAACGAAAGCAACAGCAGGGCCCCAAGCCCTAGGGCCAAGTGCAAACGCCGGCCGCGTTCGAGTTGTAGCGGCTTCTGTCCCATCACGAACTGGTCTCAGACACAAGATGGTGCTTGGTTGTGTTAATAAGCGCGATTATTCTGATTCCTGGAAGGGCGGGGCTTTAGCCCCGACGGCATGCAGAGTACGGTTGAAGGGGCCCTTAGGCCCTGAAGCAACGCGGCTTCAGGGGCTAAAGCCCCTAGGAGTAGCCTGTCCTCTGCGGCGGGGCTGAAGCCCCGCCCTTCCGACGCCAAGGGAATAAGAACGCTTGCTTCTGCAAGCAAGCACTAATCAGCCCAAAACCAAAACGCCCCCGGGAGCAAAACTCCGCAGGGGCGATAGAAGCGACCTAGGTTCTTGAACCCGGTCCCTCAAACCTCCTGGTGAGAGCTTTGGCTCCACACAACGTAGTATCTTGCAACCTGCGACAGCCACCTTAGGCAGAGCCTTATGCCGGCCATGCCTGCTCCACCCGTTGGCTCGTCTCCGAGTTTCCGGGCAGTGGCTTTTGTTTGTGTGGTAACCTCGCCTAACGAGGTTGAATCCTTTTCCCACGGCCTCCGGCAGTACCTGGTGTGCCCGAAGCCGCTATTCCCCTTATAAAAGGCCCCCAATCCTGCTGTCAAGAAAAAAGCGCGGCCCACATCCTGGAAACTCGAAAATGGAAACTGGAAAATCGTAGTCTGTGCGGAGTGCTCTCTGCCACGTCAGCACACACCCCGCTCCCGTAGGTAGGAACTATTCCGATTTTCGAGTTTCCAGTTTCTATTTTCCGCTTCAGTTCGTCTGTTTCATAACCCAACGGATGCCGTTCAGGAGCATCTCCTGGTATCGTGGGTCGTTCCACACCTCGTCCGGGTGGCCCAGGCTGTTGTAATAAACCCGGCCCTTTCCAAACATGCGCGTCCAGGCCACCGGCCAGCCGTAATACCGGATTCGCACGCCCTCTTTCTGCATATCGACAGACTTCGGATCAAGCTGCAAGAGGACATGCGAGGTTTCGGCCTTGAAGTCGCTGATCTGATAAATCTCGTCGTTAATCTGGAACGAGTTCCCAAGAAAACTCACCAACGGGCTCTTCGGGTCCGCCACGTCAATCGTCACCATTTGATGCCAGGGATGATGATTGAACCAACCTCCAATAATGTCCCCGTAAGTGCTCCACATGTAGAAGGTGTCCGTGGCGCTGTGAACCCCCACAAAGCCGTGCCCGGAGCGGAGGAAATCCACAAAGGCGCTCTTCTCCTCGTCCGTCATGGGCAACTCACCGGTAGTGTTGAACATCACGGCGTCATAGTTCTTCAGATTTTCTTTGGTAAAGGCGCCCACGTCGTCCGTCACAGTAGTTTCGTAGGCCCCGGACTTCTCTCCCATTTCCTTCACAATCCGTTTGGAGATCTCGACGCTTTCGTGGTGGAACCCTTTGGTCAGAGTCATGTACAGCAGTTTGCCTTTCTTGGGGGCCCGCGAATGGGCGGCTTGCGGCAGACACACCGCCAAGCCAATCAAAAGTAGCATGGCAAAAAGCAGTTTATGTTTCAGCATTGTTACTCCTTGGTTAAACATGATTATAGGACTGAGCGGCATTCGTGGCCTATTCTACCAGAATTCGTGAAAAAACCAGCCGCCTGTCATCCTGCCTGTCATCCTGCTTGTAGGGGGACGGCTTGCCGTCCCCTTTTGCCGGGCTCGCGGCGGGCGGGTAGGGCAAGCCCTACCCCTACACGCTTTCAGGGCGGCGACCACCCTCAGAATATTCCTACTTCAAATGGCCGAAGTTAAGAATCGCATTGAAAACCAGCGCGTACGATCCGATGGTCTCGCCTCGATACAAGGGATTATTGGCGAAGAGCACCACATCCCCCTTGCCGAAATGAGCCACCACCACGGCTGGATGCTCGGCGATGGAATCACCATTCGCGAGCAAGCCCGAGAGCAGAAGGTCTTTCATCCCTGCATAGCGCAGGATCACTTGGGGCCGATATTCAGCCGGAATCAAATAGGGATTATTGCGCTGCTCTTCTTCATTCAGGGGAGTAGCCTCCCAGGCCTTTGGGGCCGGCAGCGGCGGCGCCGTTTCAAACGCCCTGCCTTGGGGGATGTCCTCTTCGTCGGCATTACCGCGTCCCGTCGGGCGCTTGTAGTCCTTGGCAGTGAGGAGATGGTAGTTTAAGGTAAGGTTGCTCACCGTAAAAGCCATCCCGTTCGCACTATAGAGAGGCACCGCGCCTTCATAGCCATAGGCCAGCGGGTGCTTGCCGTTCACCACTGCCGAACTCAGAACGCTGCCCACCACCCTAGCCTCCTTCCGCGGCGCCACGAACACTCCTGGCGCCAAACCCTCCTCGATGGCGAACTCTGCCGTGTCCTCTGCGGTGATCAGCAATCCGCCCTGTTGCACGAAATCCTTGAGATGGGCAACGCCCGCTTCGCCCAAGCCGGGGCGGATGTCTTCCGTCGAATCCAGCTTTCCCAGATTCGGGGTGAGCGAAGTGGTTTGCCAGGGCAAAGCATTTCCCCACATCGGCAGGCCATCGACGATCCGCTGGCCAGATGTATAGCCGACTGGCGCGAAGATAATCACATCGTATTTGGCGCGGAGATCGGGCTCTTTCGAGACGGTCTGCGTGTTGATGTAAGCGAACGGCACGTGCAGCTTGTCGAACGCCATGCGCCACCAGCCCTCGCTCTGTGTGCCGGACCAGGTGTGCATAAAAGCAATGCGGGGGGCTTCGGCGGCGTGAATCTTAACAGCCGGCCGGCCGGCGATGCTGACGGCGGTCAAATCGTATTGCTTCATCAGGCTCGTCAGTTTTGAAGCATCCACGCCGCCGATAATGAGCGAGCCTGCAGCGAACTTGTGTCCATCAATTTCGAAGTTCCCGTCCGAGATCGACACGTCCCCGGCGCCGCGCAAAGCATACACCAGCGACGCCAGGCTGACCTGGGCAGAGTTATCAACAGCGTAGAAAGGCCCCGCACCAGCGTCCCCGAGCGTAACTTGGGTGACGTCAGCCACCGGCGACATCGGCGCCGCCAGGATGTGGCTATCCGTAACGCGCGAGACTTTGGCGTTGAAGAGGTCTCCGAACGACCAGCCGGTGTCGTCGAAAGGTTCTTTCTGCGGGTCTTCCGGCGACCAGTACTGGCGATCGAGCAGTGCATCGGCGATCCGCGAGAAGGGCTGGTCCATGCGAATGACAAAGCTGCCGGCAGGAAACGTCTGAGAGGTCGGCGGTGGCGGCGTTTCCGGCTTTGTTTCTTCCCCTTCTTTATGAGGAGGCGGAGGCAGAGCCACCGTTACCGCCTGCGTCAGGCGATGTATCTCAACGTGCTGCAACGCCAGCACCTTCAGCAACTGGATCTGGCGGTTGAGAAATCTCGCGTCCTGCGCCAGCACGTAAGCAGCAGGCCCGTCATTGGCGGGCTTCTCCACCGAGCGCTTGCTTTTCAAGTAGAAGTTGTTCAAAAAGAGCTTCGCATTATGGGCAAAGTAGGAGAGCGAAGTCAGCAGCGCAGTTTGCTCATAATTGTTGTTGTCGCGTTGGGACCACACCACCGTGGGATAGGGCGGGTTGGGCCGGTACCAGGTGCGCGCATATTCATCGGGCGAAAGCACGCGCTTCTCCGTGTCGGCCCCGCCGTTGCCGAAAGTTTCGTAAAGGCGGCTAATGCCGTTATGGAAGGCAGCCATGAACATCAGGTAGCCGGGGCTCCAGGTGTCAAAGGAGCCGTGTGTGAACGCGCCCGGCATCCCAAAAGCCTGCATACGGGCCATGTTGTCGGAAGCGATCATTGACCATTCATTGGTCAGAATGGGATCGATCCAGGAATTGTAGGGGCCATCGCCCACCGTGTTGTCATAAAGAAACGGCACCGACTCATGCAGGTCGTGCAAAACCTGGGCGTGCCAATCGAGATAGGTGTTCAAGACATTCTTGGAGAGCTCGAGCGTCAGGGCCATGGCATCGCGGTTGTTGTCGTGCCCGACGTAGTGGCCCCAGTAAACCAGGTGCGGCCAGTTCTCCCCCGGATGCGCTTTATGCCATTTGTAGATGTCCACCATTCGGTCGCGCCCATCCACTTCCACCACCGGCGTGATCAGCGTGATCAGGTGGGTGCGGATGTACTGCACGTACGGAGCATTGTCCACCGCGAGCCGATACGCTAACTCCATCAGCGCCGTGGGCGCGCCGGTCTCCGGCGAATGAATCGTGCCGGTGATGTAGTAGATCGGATATGAGCGGTCAACCAGCGCCTGCGCCTTGGAGTCGTCCAACTTCAGACTCCTGGGGTCGCCAAGCTGCGCCAGGCGCGAACTGTTTTCCTTGGCGTGATCGAGCAGGGCTTGATCGGCAACCGCCACGGCGATCATCTCTCGCCCTTCTTCGCTATGGCCGATGGTGAACACTCTCACCCGAGGTGAGGCGGCGGCCAGCAAGCGAAAATACCGATACACGTCTTCCGCGTAGGGCAACACGTCGGGCGCCCCCGACACATCCCCCAACACCTTCGCGGGAGTAGGGACGGTGCTGGACGCCGGCAGGTAATCGGTGAGAGGAGAATTCAAGGCTGGCGCAGTCGTGTACTTTTTGATGTGCTCAGTGTAGGCTTCGTCAATGCCTTGCTTGGGATCGCGCTCAAATGACCCACCGCTCGGAGCCTGTGCGGTGGCAGACAAAGAACTGATGGCTATGGCGGAGCATAACGCCCAGAGTCGAAGAGTGCAGACGAGCGGCAGAATTGAAAAAGCACTGTTTTCCATGGGGTTTCGGGTGCCGAAGGCCCATGGTCCCAGACTGTTGCGAATCATTCGTGATCTCCCTTAGTTGGTCGCTCTGAGCCCATCTTTTTCTCGATCACAGCCGCAAAAAAGCCGTCCATGCTATGCAGATCGGGCCGGGTACGCAAGTAACCGTCCGGGTCGAACAGCAGACTGAGCGCGGGGTGCTCAAACTCAAGCTCAGTTCTCGAAACAAGGCGATATTGTGGCGATTCTGCAAGCACACGTTCCACCACGCCTTCGTTTTCCTCGCTCTCCAGCGAGCACGTGGCGTAAACCAGCCGGCCACCCTGATCAAGATTCTCAAGCGCCCCCTTCAACATCCTCGCCTGAGCCGCTGCCAGGCGCGCCAGGTCTTCCTCGCGAAGCCGCCACTTAATCTCCGGGTTGCGTGCCAGGGTTCCGGTCCCCGAACAGGGCGCGTCCAGGAGAATGCGCTCGAAGTGGCAACTAAAGGGCAGAGACTGGGTCGCATCCGTGCGAACCGCCATCCGCTGCACCTGCTCGGGAACCCATTGAGGAAGCAGGCTCGCCATGGTGCGAAGGCGCGAGGCGCTGCGGTCGCAGGTGACGAGTATTCCCCGCCCCAACCTCTGTGCGATCTGCCCGGCCTTCACGCCGGGCGCTGCGCACAAATCCAGAACGCGCTGCCCCTCTTGCGCCATCAAAAGGTCCACCACAAGCTGCGAAGCTTCGTCCTGAATCACCACGCGGCCCTGCCGCAGCGCCTGGGAGGCTTGTACATTCCCTGAAGTGACCACCAGGGCGCGCGATGAGAATTTCCCCGGCTGAGTCATCACTCCGTCCGACGCCAACTCGTCGCGCAACCCAGCGATGTCATCGCCAAGGATTGACTGCGCGCAGCACGGTGGGAGGAACTTGCGTGCTTGCCCAAGCCAGCCGCAAGGCCACGCCGTCGCCCATTGATTCCCAGCGCTCGAGTAGCCACGCGGGAACGGTGCGCCGCACGCTCGCCTGCCCCGCTTCGTCGAGATCCTCAAACCGCAGTGGGGTTCCCGCGCCGCTCGGAGCGACTTTGCGCAAGAGCGCATTGACGAATCCCGCCGCCGATCGTTTGCGCGCCGCTTTCGTCAGCTCCACGGCTTCGTTCACAACTGCTGCCTTCGGGACTCTTGCCAGGAATTGAATCTGATAGATGCCAAGCCGGAGTATCGTCGCCACCTCGGGGTCAAGGCGCTCGACAGGTTTGCCGGTAACCTCGGCAATCCGAAAGTCCAGTTCCCCACGCCAACGCAGCACGCCCATCACGATCTCGGTCGCCAATCGCCGGTCTGCATCCTTCAGCGCGGAGACTTCCGGGGTTTGCAGGAGATCGACGGCGAACCCTCGGCCCGCCTCGAGGCGCTGGAGGATTCGATAGACAGTTGACCGGGCTGGAGAGATTGACAACGGCGGCCTCGACTGATCTGTAGGGGCAACCCTCGTGGTCGCCCCGTAGGCGTTAACCTGAGCGGAGGTTTTACAGATTGAATGCCCGAAGGGCATTAATATCATTAGCCGTAGGTGAAACCTACGGGGAAACGGACCTGTCCTTGTGCTATCCCCGACCCTGGAGGGGTCGAATTCAACCCCTGCGGGGTTGGCTGTTTCTTGTAGCTGGCGCTTTCCGTAGGTTTCACCTACGGCTAATGATCTTGGGTCCCTTCGGGACCCGCCAGAAACGCTTAGGTCAACGCTTATTCGTGGTTGCCCAGGGCGGCCACAAGGGCCGCCCCTACGGGACGTTCACCCGCCCAGCCTTTCTCCAACGACCGGGCGCATCCCGTTCAGGAACTCCCGGACCGGCAAGCGTTTTCGTCCTTCAAGCTGAAGTTCCAGGAGTTCCAGAATCGTTTCCTGGCCGCACACGACGCACAAACGCCCACGCTCCGGGAGAAGCGTGCCAGGCTGATATTCAGTCCCGGCGGCGCCGGCCGCGGTAGCGGCCGACCAGATGTGGAGGTTCTTGGCGCGAAAACTTGTATAAGCTCCCGGCCAGGGCCTTAACCCCCGCACGCGCCACCCGATCTCTTCGGCGCTGAGCGTCCAGGCGATCCGGCCATCTTCCTTCTTCAGGATTGGGGCAAGAGTAGCCTGGGAATGGTCCTGCGGCTGCGGCTGAATCTCGCCTCGGCCCAGTTTCCCCAAGGTTTCCGCCATCAACTCCGCGCCCACGGCGCTCAGCCGCTCGGAAAGGGTCTCCGTGGTGTCCGACGATCCAATCGGCACTTCCTGTTTCAGCAGAATATCTCCGGTGTCGAGTCCTTGGTCGATTTTCATGGTGGTGACGCCGGTTACGGATTCGCCGCGCGCGATCGCCCATTGAATCGGCGCTGCGCCGCGGTACTTCGGCAGGAGTGAAGCGTGCAGGTTGATGCACCCTAATTTGGGAAGGTCGATCATCCAGCGCGGGATAATATGGCCGTAAGCAACCACCACGATGCAATCAGGCTGGAATCCTGAAAGGAACGCGACCGTCGATTCGTCCTTCAACTTCGCCGGTTGGAACACCTCCAGGCTCGCGCCCACCGCCGCTTGCTTCACCGGCGTCGGCTTGGTCTCGTAACCCCGGCCGCTCGGTTCGTCGGGGTTAGTCATCACCAACTTTATCTCATGCTTATCCTGGAGCAGCCTTTCAAGCGTGGGAACAGCGAATTGCGGGGTGCCACAGAAGATGAGGGTCATGGGGAATAGTCATCAGCCGCCAGTTATCAGTTTTCAGTGAAGATGGAAGGGCGGGGCTCTAGCCCCGCCGCCCAAAGACGAGGCGTGAAGGGCCTTTAGCCCCGCCCTTCCGCTTCCGACAATTGGCTCTGCCTACCAATTCGGCCATGTACTGGCAGGCGTCCGCGCACTCGATCTTGACTGACAACTGACGACTGAAAACTGATGACTTCTTTTCTTACCACTCTCCCGCTTTAATCATCCTGCGAATCTGGCGCTTAATGGAGTCACGCTTGAGCCGACTCAGATGCGAGATGAACAGCTTTCCGCCTAAGTGGTCGGACTCGTGGCAGAAGGCCCTCGCCAGCAACCCTTCGCCGGAGAGTGTGATTTCCTCTCCGCTGGCGTCCTGAGCGCGAACCGTGACGCGCACGGGGCGAGTGGTTTTGGCGCGGAAATCAGGAAGGCTCAGGCAACCCTCCTCTTCCGCCTGTTCGCCCTCGGTGGAAATGACCAGGGGATTGGCAAGCACCAATTTTGCCTTCGCATCCTTGCCGCAGGAAACATCAATCACGCAGAGCTTCAGGGAAATGCCAATCTGAGGCGCGGCAAGTCCTACGCCGTTGGCGGCATACATCGTCTCGAACATATCCGCCACCAGCTTTTCGAGGTTACCATCAAACAAGGTCACCGGTCCGCCAGGTTTCTCCAGGAACGTCCTGACCGTACTTTACAATTGGATAGATCATCAGAACTGTCTCACTTGCTCCAGATATGCGGAATAATTCCGCTTCGTTTCGACGATCGAATCTCCGCCGAACTTCTCCAGGAACGACCGGCCGAGGGTGAGCGCCACCATGGCTTCTCCGACCACACCCGCGGCCGGCACCACGCAGACATCGGAGCGCTCATAAGCCGCCGTCGCCGTCGCCTTGGTCGTGAAGTCGACCGACTCAAGTGGGCGGCGCAAAGTCGATATGGGTTTCACGTATCCGCGCGCGACCACGTCTTCGCCGTTTGAGATGCCGCCTTCCAGGCCGCCGGCGCGGTTCGACTTACGAGTGAAGCGGGAGTTCTCAGGGTCGTACCCGATTTCATCGTGGACTTGGGACCCCGGACGGCCCGCGGCTTGGATTCCGCCGCCGATCTCCACCGCCTTGACCGCCTGGATGGACATCAGCGCCTGCGCCAATTGCCCGTCCAGCCGCTCGTCCCACTGCGCGCAGGAGCCCAAACCCGGCGGCACGCCGTGGGCGATGACTTCGAAAGTCCCTCCCACCGTGTCGCGCGCCTCGAGCGCCTTGTCCACCTCTTCCTTCATGCGCGCTTCCACAGCCACATCCACGCATCCCAGCACGATTTCCTCAGTCGCGCGCAGCGCCAGCACCTTTTCGAACGCCACGGATTCATCTTCCAGAACCACGCTTCCCACTCCCACCACGTGGCTCGCGACTTCGATGTCGAATTGCTTCAGGAATAGCTTGGCCACCGCGCCCGCGGCCACGCGCGCCGCTGTTTCGCGGGCACTGGCTCGTTCGAGCACGTATCGAGCCTCGGTAAAGTTGTATTTAAGACATCCCGCCAGGTCGGCATGTCCAGGGCGAGGCCGCGTCAGCGCTTTGTGCTTGGCTCGTGTCTCGGGATTATCCGCGACCGCCAGCGCCTCTTTCCAATTTTCCCAATCGTGATTGGAAATCAGTAGCGTGATGGGTGAACCGATGGTATGCCCATGGCGAACGCCGGATAGAAACTGGGCGGCATCCGACTCGATCTTCATCCGCCCCCCGCGCCCGTAGCCGCCCTGGCGCCGCTTCAACTCCCGGTTGACGTACTCGAAGTCGATTCCCAACCCCGCCGGTATTCCTGAGAGAATCGCTACCAAAGCTTGCCCGTGCGATTCGCCCGCAGTTTGAAAACGTAACATCACCGCCCCTAAACGTTCCAGAAACCAGTCTGCAAATTGTTAATATTAGCGGAATTGCGCAAGAGGGTCAAAATTTGCGGACAGTATCCTAAGTCCTGTGGAGAGGGGGCCCCGCGTGATCGCGAGGCCCCGTGTTCAGGTTACGTGGCAAGACTTTTCTGAGGGTGCTACCATTTAATAACTACTCGGACATATTGTCTGTGCCATTTTGCTCACTTCTCTCTTTTATTCTCGGCCACGCAAATATACTTCACTACCGAAATTTGGACGTTCCGGTTTCACGCCAAGGCGCTAAGCGCGCAAAGGCCGCAAAGAAGAGAAAACGCTTTCGCATTGCTCAGCGGACACTGAAGGTATACACTCAGCCACAAGGAGGCTCAGGCGTCAAATGGCAAAGCTTCTAAACGTCATTCTAATAGCGGTTATCCCGGGTTGCGGCATTCTAGCGTACCTGTTTTGCAAACTAGCGAGTTTACGGCGTCACCGCAATGACACAGCCAAACGCGATAACCTGTCCTGGGCCACGCCAAAGTGGCTGGTGAGGTTTGTCCTCGACGAGGGTGTTGAGGCAAACGCCGCAAAGGCTCCGTTGTCGAATGAACTACATTCTGACTCCTGACTTCTGAATCCTGACTCCTGCCCTTCCTCACACCGGATGGCACTCGATCACCGGCGAAACCTCGGTCGGAATAATCCGGCTGATCGCGAACCCGGTGCTTCGAAGCAGCGAACGGAAATCAGCTTCTGTGCGTTCGCAACCTCCCAGCACTAGCATCAGCAACTCCATCATGCCGGGCAGCCGGGCAACCGAATCTACGATGTTCTCGATCAACAGGAGAGTTCCACCGGGGCGGATGGCGCGACGGGTATTGCGAAGGATTTTGGCGGCGTCTTCGTCGGGCCAATCGTGAATGATGCCCTTGAAAAGGTAGGCATCCGCACCCTCAGGCACGGAATCGAAGAAATTTCCCCCTACGATCTCGCAGCGCGCGGCAATCTCGCCGGTCAGAACTTCGGGAGCTCGAGCCAGAGCCTGCGGCAGATCGAACAGCACGCCTCGAAGCCCGGGCGTGGCCGAAAGGATGTCGCGAAGCAGCGCTCCCTCGCCGCCGCCCACGTCCACAAGGCGCTCGAAGCGCGAGAAATCGTAGGCTGCCACGAGCGCCGGGCTCGTCCAGGCCACACCCTGAGTCATGACGGCATGGAAGAGTGCGCCGTCCTCCGCATGCCCCTCGAGGTAGTCGAAGAAACGTTGCCCGAAGATCCGTTCAAACGATGGCCCGCCCGTGCGCACCGAATACTCCAGTTCGCCCAACGGCCGCCAAAGGAATGCCGAGGGCAGGAACAGGGCGTTCTCGCGCTGTGATTCCGGGTGAGACGCGCGCAGCACGTCCGTGAGAGGTGGTGTTGCGAAAACGGCCGTCGGCCGTGCGCTCGAACATTTCGAGAGTGCCCAGCGCGCGCAGCAAACACTCGAGCGCAGCCGGTTGCGCGCCGCAATCTGCCGCAAGCTCGGCCGCCGTCTTCGGGCCGGAAGCAAGCAGGTCAGGAATGCGCAGCTTCGCCGCAACATAAATGGCCTGCGCGGCAACGATGCCCGGCCAGAGGTATTCCATCGGATTCCCCGCCATGGGTAGTTTTCTCCTTTCGGGAATAATGACTGAGCCCGATCTCGCCTGTGTACTCCGATTATACCCGCAAACTATACAAAGCGACTAGTTGTCTCTTGACAAACCCGAAATCATAGGCTACAATACTGACTGGATGGTGTCTCGCGCCGGAACCGGGTCGGCGTTACGAGAATGGACGGAACAAAGCGAGAATGTCTATGAAAACAAAGGAACGGCTCAGAAATCAACCACCCCTGGCCCCTCCTTATCCAAGGAGGGGAATCTCGGAACTCCCCTCCTCAGACGAGGAGGGGTTAGGGGTGGTGGGACTTTGCACCACGGCGATGCACATTCGTCACAGCCAGCGATTAGACGGAACAAAGCGAGAATGTCTATGAAAACAAAGGACCGCACTTCCATCTCAGTTCTCTGTCTACTCCTTTCTGCCTTCTGCCTGCTCTCCCATCCTGGATCCGCTTTCGCTGACTGGCAGAGTTTGGGCACTATGACTCCCTCTGAGCCTCAGGGCAATCAGATCGCCTTCCGCAGCCGCCAGGCGACTGTGGTGGTCACGGTGTTGGCGCCGGACCTGGTCCGGGTGCGGATGACTGCGGAAACTTCTCCAAGCTCTGACTATTCCTATGCGGTCGATAAGACCGACTGGCCCAAGATTACGCCGGACTTTAGCTCGGGCAATAACTTGCAGGTCATCCGCACGCCCGAACTCGAGGTGCGCGTCCAGCTTTCTCCCTTCCGCCTGGCTTTCTATGATCGGGATGGCCGCTTGATCTCGAAGGATGCGGACAACCGGGGAATGAGCCAGGAAGGCGCGCATGTCCGCTGCTGGAAGTGGATGCCTCCGGACGAACAATACTTCGGCCTGGGGGAGAAAAGCACCCCGCTCGACAAGCGCGGCCGTTCCTACGTGATGTGGAACACCGACCCGGCCGGATTCGACGCCTCGACCGACCCGCTCTACCAATCCGTCCCATTCCTGATCGCTTTACGCAACGGGCGCGCGTACGGCCTCTTCTTTGACAACACCTACCGCTCGTCGTTCGATCTGGGAGAGGAATCGCCGGACCTGCTGTCGTTCGGAGCGGAGGGAGGTGAACTCAATTATTACTTCTTCTCCGGTCCGACTCCCAAACAGGTGATCAGCCGGTTCACGGAGCTAGTGGGCCGTTCGCCGCTCCCGCCGCGCTGGGCCATGGGTTACATCCAAAGCCGCTACAGCTACTATCCGGACCGCAAGGTCAGATTCATTGCCGACAATTTTCGCGAGCGGCGAATTCCCTGCGACGGGATCTTCCTGGACATCGATTACATGGACGGATTCCGCATCTTTACTTGGGACAAGTCGCGCTTCCCCGATCCCCACCGCATGCTTACGGATTTGCGCCAGGACGGGTTCCACATCATCGCCATCGTTGACCCGTACGTGAAAGTCGATTCCAACTACTGGGTCTACCAGCAGGGCGTCTCAGGCGGCCATTTCCTGAAGAAAGCGGACGGAACACTCTTCACCGGCGCGGGTTGGCCGGGAGAGAGCGCCTTTCCCGATTTTGCTTCCGAGAAAGTGAGATCCTGGTGGGGCTCGCTTTTCCAGGGCCAACTCGACGAGGGCATCGCCGGCTACTTGACGGACATGAACGAGCCGACCATCTTTACGCCTGCCGGGAACCCCACAACCTTTGACTTGAACCTCATTCACCAGACGGACCACGGGCCGCGCACCCACGCAGAAATCCACAACGTTTACGGCATGCTCGAGTCGGCCGCCACCCGCGACGCCCTGCTGCGCTTTCGGCCCAACGAGCGGCCACTGGTCATCACCCGCGCCACTTATGCGGGAGGGCAGCGCTACGCGGCCGAGTGGAGCGGCGATAATTGGGGCACCTGGGACCATCTGCGCCTCAGCATGCCGATGCTGATGACCATGGGCCTCTCCGGCCTGCAGTTTTCAGGCGCCGATATCGGCGGCATCTCGCCGGTCCCGAGCCCGGAGCTTTACACCCGCTGGCTCCAGGCCGGCGTGCTCACCCCCTTCTGCTGGACGCATTCCGGCGGTCCCGGCAACCTCGAACCCTGGGCGTTTGGCAACCGCCTGGAAGAGATCAACCGGCACTCGATCGAACTGCGTTATAAGCTGCTGCCGTACCTCTATAACGCCTTCTGGGAGGCGGCTGAAAACGGAATACCGGTCATGCGCCCGCTGCTGCTCGAATATCCCGATGACCCGGCGGCGGTCAACCAGAACGACGAATTCCTTTTGGGCGGAGACCTCTTGATCGCTCCCGTGACCAAAGACGATGAGACCCGCAGAGATGTCTACTTGCCGCGCGGCGTCTGGTACGATTTCTGGACCGAAAGGCGCTTCCCCGGACAGCAGAGCCTCTCTGTCGAGGCTCCGTTGGAACGGATTCCCATCTTCGTGCGCGGCGGGGCCATCGTGCCCAGCCAGCAGCTTACGCAATTTGCCGGGCAAGCGGCCATTGATCCTCTGATCTTCGATATTTATCCGGAAGGGACGTCCACCGCACAGTATTATGAAGATGATGGTATCAGCTTTGATTACCAGCGTGGAATCTCGCTGCACCAGAGCCTGAGTGTCGTCCCCGATGGGCAGGGCATGAGCATCGAAATCTCCGCGCGCCAAGGCCGTTACACGCCCCCGGCGCGCTCCTTGCTCATCAAGGTTCACAACCAGCAAAGCAAACCACGGCAGGTGGCGATAGAGGGAATCGAACTTGGCGTTCGAAGCTCAGTCAAGGAACTCGATGCCGCCGCTGAAGGTTGGGCGTACGACGACGCCACAACCATCGTCTGGCTGAAAACCCCCGACCGCGGCGCGGGTATCAAGGCGCAAATCAGGGAGTAGTTCTTGACTTTCCCCGCTGCTGGCCTTATGTTTCGGTTATGGACTACGAGAAGTACATCACGATTGAACCCGGGAAACGCGGCGGCAAGCCCTGTATTCGGGGTCTCCGGATCACCGTTTACGACATCCTGGATTATCTCGCTTCCGGAATGACAGAGGACCAAATCCTCCAGGACTTTCCGGATCTTACCAGTGAAGACATCCGTGCCTGTCTCGCCTTTGCTGCCGACCGCGAGCGCAAACTGATGACGATTCCCGCGTGAAACTGCTCTTTGACCAAAACATCTCGCACCGCCTCATCGAGCCTCTGTCCTCCCTGTATCCTGATTCGTTACACGTCCGTATGGTGGGGCTGAAGGCTGCCGATGACGACTCGATATGGGCTTTCGCGCGCCAGCACGGCTTCGTGATTGTCTCGAAAGACTCTGACTTTTATCAACGCAGCCTCTTGTTTGGGTTTCCGCCCAAGGTAATTTGGATACGCCGCGGGAACTGTAGCACGGAGACGATCGCACAGATACTCACAGGGCATCATCCGGACCTCGAGAGCTTTCACCGCGACAAGCGCCACGCCTATCTCGTCGTCACGTAGAATCTCGCCTGTGGTAAAGTAAACCCTTTTAGCCTGCCGGAGGACGCATTTGCGAAAGCAAACAGTCGATGTCGTCGGACTCGGATTGAACGCCACAGACACGGTGCTGATGGTGCGGGACTTCCCTGCCCTGGGCGGCAAGGAGCGCGTGTTGTCTTCAACCACCCATGCGGGGGGACAGGTGGCCACGGCCCTGGTCACTTGCCGGCGGCTGGGTTTGAGTACCCGCTACATCGGCAAGGTCGGCGACGACGAAGGCGGCAAGGTGCAACTGCGCAGCCTGGAGCGCGAAGGCGTGGACCTCCAATACGCGTGCGTCGTTCCCGGCACCGCCAATCAATTCGGCATCATCCTGGTGGATCAGGCAACGGGCGAGCGCACGGTCTTCTGGGATCGCGATGCGCGCTTGACCGTGACGCCGGATGAGTTGACCGAGAGCGCCATCACCTCCGCGCGCGTCCTGCACCTGGACGGATGCAACGTCGAGGCTTCCGTAAAGGCCGCGCGTTGGGCCAAGCGCGCCCACGTGATCGTCGTCGCCGATCTCGACACGGTCTATAAGAGAGTTGAACGCCTTTTCCCTTACATTGACTACCTGATTGCCTCCACGAAATTCCTTCCCACCCTGACGGGCCGCGCGGATCCCTTCCAGGTCCTCACCCACACTGCCGCCCAGCACAAGATGAAAGCTCCCGGCATGACTCTGGGCCGCGACGGATCCCTGATTTACCACGCGGGGCGGTTCTACTATTCGCCCGGATTCGTCGTCGAGACCGTGGACACGACGGGAGCAGGAGACGTGTTTCACGGCGCGTTCATTTTTGGGCTGATCCAAGGCTGGCCGATCGAGAGGATTCTGGATTTTTCGAACGCCATGGCTGCGCTCAATTGCACCGCCTTGGGCGCGCGGGGCGGAATCAAATCTCAAGCCGAGGCGGAAAAGCTCATGGCCACCGGCGCGCGCCACGTGAACCCGGCGTATGTTGGGCAGTAGGCAGGCGGGCAGTGGGCAGGTCGGCAGTAGGCAGATGGGCAGATCGGAAAAGCAATTCAAATGGCAAATGGCAAATAGCAAAATTCAAATGGTTTGAGATTTGCTATTTCTGAAATCACAAACCATTTGCCATTTGGCATTTGACCTTTGCCATTTGAATTGGTTATCCCGTCCGCCGACCTGCCCATCTGCCTACTGCCCGCCTTGCAAAAAGCTGACGACCGTGCGCACAACGTCGTCTTCCGCCTTGGGCGTGTAGGGCGAGGTGGCCGGCTCATAACCGCCATACGGGAACTCCGCTGCGCTGGGCATATAACCCAGCCATCCGTTCGAGTATCCAAAGTAGAAAGTGTAAGGATAGGGCGAAAGGCTGCGCACGCGCATGGCGATTTCGCAGAACAGCTCCAGCGGCGCCGACCAGATGGCGACATCGTCATTCACACGCAGGAAGCGAATGGGCAATCGGATGACGGATTCACCTGCATCCGTTTGGCGAAGGTACTTCCCGAGATCGGGCGCCCATCCCATGTTCGCCTTTCGAGGCGTCTCGACGATCTGCTCGCCGGCGGCCAGCCGCACCGTCGACGTCGTGCGGCCAATACGATCGTTGGCAGCGATGATCTTGTCTCCCAGCATGACGCGGAACTGTCCCAGGTGCGCGCTTTCGAAGTCCTCGCAGACGGTGTAGATGGGCGCGAGATTGCCGGCCGCCCCGTTAATGTAGAGCATGGGCGCCCCCAGTTTCTGTTCCACGTACTCGGCCACAATCCCCGGCGCATCGCCGGTGATCAGATTGTTGCGATCTCCCAAAGCGGTGCCGTGCATGGCGTAATTGGCGATCAACGCCAACAGCTTTCCGTCCGCTCTTTCCAATCGAATCAACCCGATCTGCCGGTCCGCCGGGCCATCCGGATTCAGTCCCAGATAGGTGGGCCCTTCGAGGTCCCGGCCGCGGCGATTGATATTCGCCATGGCCATTCCCCATCCTGTGCCCAGGCGCGCAGGTTCGAGTTTTGCCCGCGCCTCCTTGATCCCTTCGATGAGACTCTTCTTGACCCGCGCCGTGTATTCCGTGTTGTGGTCGTGATTATATCGCTCGCCCATGAATGCCGCCCCGAGTCCCGCCGGGCCGACTTCCGGGGCCGAGTGAGTGTGGGTCACAGTCCACCACACCTGCACAGGTTTGATTCCGGTCTCCGCCTCGAGCGCGCTCATGACCTCGTCGTACACGGAAGGTGAGAACAGGCAAATGTCGGTGGAAACCAGGAAGAACTGCGTTTGCCCGTCGTCCATCGCCACAATCCGATGGTAGATGTGGTCATGCACGCCGGTCGACTGCCTGGGGCCGTATCCGAGCAGCCACTGCGGTTGATCTGGAGTGATGTCAATCTTCACCACCGAGGCGCGAAACTGCGCCCCGTCAGCGCTAAAGCATGTCCCTGCCGCAGCCAGCAACAAGGCCACGATCGCCAGCCATTGCCCAACCCGGCCCTTTTCTACGCGCCCTGAATCGGTCATGAGTCCCCTCCTTTGAGGAAAGTAGTATACACCGCCTGCTCTGAAGATATCCGGGAGCGCGGGTACGCTACAGGCAAACGCAATTTCCGCACGAAAAACTATGCCACCGTCCCAAGGTCGATCTGAATCCAATTCAAGTCAAAAGGTCAGTTGGCCGATATGATTTTGGAGGTGGTCAATGCTGGAACCGGTCATGAGAACAGGCGCAAGCCATCCACCCCTCAGAGTGCGGCGAAGCAAGATTCTGCTGGTGGATGAAGATGCCGGCGATCTACAACTCTATACCTCGCTGCTCCGGGATGAGGGGCACAGCGTGGACGGTTGCACGACCTATCTGGAAGGCGCTCAGCGGCTGGAGCGCGAACGGTACGACCTGATTATTCTGAGCCAGGGGGGGCAAACCTTCCAGGGGCAAGCCTTGCTGGAACGCGCCATCGAACTCGATCGGCGCCGCCCTGTCCTTGTGTTGACCCGCGCCGTGGACATGCGCAGTTACCTGGATGTGATGTATCTGGGAGCGCACGACTACGTGGAGAAACCTCCCGCCGCCTGGGAGATCGTCAATACGGTGGACCACTGCCTGGGGCCCCGGATCGCGTCGGCCTAGGAAGTTCATCGAAGGCGCGAAGAATCCACGCTACAGATCTACCACTTGTCGCCGGCCCCGGCCGATCACAGGAATTAACCCTACCAAACCCTGTACTACTATTCTCGGACTACTTCGCGGCGCGCAGAAAAGCAGATCCTTCGCTCCGCTCAGGATGACATGCTCTTCGGTCAGGATGACATGTCATTCTGAGCGAAGCGAAGAACCTTCATGAAGACATGTCATTCTGAGCGAAGAGAAGAACCTCCATGATGACATGTCATTCTGAGCGAAGCGAAGAACCTCCATGATGACATGTCATTCTGAGCGAAGCGAAGAATCTGCATTTGGTTGCGCCTCTGCCGCACTGCCCTACCCAGCCGGTTTTTCCGGCCGCATCAACGGAAACAGAATAACGTCGCGGATGGAGTGCGAGTTGGTAAGCAGCATTGTCAAGCGGTCGATGCCGATGCCCTCCCCGCCGGTCGGCGGCAAGCCGTAGCTGAGAGCGCGGATGTAGTCCTCGTCGATGGCGTGCGCGGACAGGTCGCCCTTCTCGCGCAGGAGTTGCTGATACTCGAAGCGGTCGCGTTGCTCGGCGGGATCATTGAGCTCACTGAAGGCGTTGGCCACCTCCATGCCGGCGATGTAAAGCTCAAAGCGTTCCACGAAATTGGGGTCGTCCGCCTTCTGCTTGGAAAGCGGCGACACCTCGAGCGGATAGTCCAGGATAAACGTGGGCTGGATCAATTGGCTCTCCGCCACATGCTCGAAGAGTTCGGCCAGCGCCGTGCCCGGGGCGGTTGATTCAGCCAACTCCAGAGGCTCGTAGCCCGGGTGCGAATCGCTGCCGGCCCAGCGGTTGAACTCCTCAACCCACTTGAAGATCGCTTTGGGTTCCGCCAGATCCTCGAGCGAAGGCCCCTTCCCAGCCGCGCTGGGCCAGAATCTGGCCAATGCCTCCTTCATGGTCAACCGGTGGAATTCAGCGAAGGAAATGTGATGCTCGCCGTAATCGAATTCGACCGTGCCCAGGACGGTCTGCGCCACGTGCCGCAGCATCCTTTCGGTCAACGCCATCATATCCCGGTAATCGGCGTAAGCCTGATAGAACTCCAGCATCGTGAACTCCGGGTTGTGGTGCGTGGAGATCCCTTCGTTGCGGAAGTTCCGGTTGATTTCGTAGACGCGGTCGAGCCCTCCGACGGTTAGCCTTTTCAGGTAAAGTTCGGGGGCGATGCGCAGGTAGAGGTTCAAGTCCAAGGCGTTGTGGTGAGTAACGAACGGACGCGCCATAGCCCCGCCGGGCAGCGGCTGCATCATGGGAGTTTCCACTTCAACGTAGCCTTCGCCCTCCAGGAATTCCCTCACCGCCCGAATCAACCGCGCCCGGCGCTCGAACGTTTTCCTGGATTCCTCATTCACCATCAGGTCCAGATAGCGCTGGCGGTAGCGGATCTCCACGTCCGTAAGGCCGTGCCATTTTTCCGGTAACGGCAGGAGGGCCTTCGCCAGGAAGTGCAGATTCTCGGCGTGGATGGTCAGTTCGCCGGTTCTGGTGCGGAAGAGGTAGCCGGCCACGCCCACCAGGTCGCCGATATCGAGCAGCTTGAAAAGTTCGAAGTCACGTTCTCCCACAGCATCCAAGCGCACGTAGATTTGCAGACGCTCGCCGCTGCCTGCCAGGTGCGCAAACCCGGCTTTCCCATGCGGGCGGATGGTCATCACCCGCCCCGGCACTCTTACCGAGATCCTCTCGGCGGTTAATTGTTCCGCCGAAAGAGCGGAATAGTCTTTGAGGATCTGCGGAATAGTATGGGTAAGGTCGAAACGGCGCGGGTAAAGTTCGACTCCCATTTCGGCCAGGGTCTCGAGCTTTTTGCGCCTTTGGATTATAAGATCGCTAGGTTCAGTTGTCGACACGCCAGTAACCTGCCTTAAACCAGTGATTTCCGATGAAAGCAGCAATTATAGGGTGGCGGTGAAAGGGGTGTCAAGAATTACACCCGTACTGAGGTACCTTGCAATGTCAAAGTCCCGCCTCTATACTTGGCAATATGCGCTGGGTTGTGGGAACCCTGATTCTGACTCTCGTTGGATATCTTCTCCGGCGTTTGCTTTGGAAGGAGTTGCCGAAGCAGCATACCCCGCCGGGTCTGGCGCCCCTGGGATCGGACCGCCGGCTAGTCTACGATGGATTTGCGCCGGAAATCGAAGCTCGCATTGCCATGTTGGGAATCTCCCTCAACGACGCGTTCGATGAGCGTGCCGCCGGCCGTTTCGACATCGCCTGGCGGTTGGTGCGGCTATCGGCCTCGGAATGGTACGGCGTGGAAAAGATGATTACCGGCCTTCTGAATGCGCTGACCAAGCACCTGCCAGAGGCCCAGTTTATGGTCACGCCACGCAATATTCAAGCCCACCGTTTCCTCTCCAAGCCCATGGTCGATTACGTGCGCGTACGCGAGATGCTGGAGCAATTCGTTTTCGGCTCGCAGCGCCGCTTCCAGCTTCAGCTACGCCTGCTGAATCGCGCCGCGGAGATCGTGACCGATGAATTCCGACGCACCTGCCGCCAGGCGCATCAGGTGGGCGACGCCTCCCCGGAAGTCTGGACCGAAATCGATCTCGACTTCCACGACTTCGACCTTATCGCCAAAGAAGCCGTGCTCGCCTTTCGTGCTTTGCTGAGCTCCCTCCCCTCAACCGTCCTTCCCGCTCTGGCTCACGATCTCGAGTCCCTGTTGCGCGGAAAAGTGCGCGCACGTCCGGCGCCTATCCGCAATGAAGAGGAATTCACCGCCAGGCAATCCGACGCACGCCCTAATTAGCAGCCCACGAACGTCGAGCCCGCAGCACCGCCAAAACGCTGTGAGACACGTGTAAGAGGCGTGGGGAAAAATCAAAACAGCTCACGCCAAGACACAAAGGCGCAAAGAAGCGCCACGGAGAAGCCCTCGCACTTCTTTGCGAACTTTGCGTCCTTTGCGGCTTTGCGTGAAACCGGCTTGCCGTTGCGTGGGCAAGCCCAACCAGCGCGGCCGGACCCTACCGCTAAGATTACCCTTCGAATATTCGCGACATGCGGATCCAATTCTGATCCACAAGTTTCAGTTGGGTCATGGCCTCGAGCAGAGGAATGGAAGTGATCTCATTTCCCTTCAGGCAAACCATGTGGCCCAGCTTGCCCTCTTCGATCAAGTCCACGGCCTTAACTCCGTAGCGCGTGCCCAGCACCCGGTCGAACGCGGTGGGCGAACCGCCGCGCTGGATGTGGCCGAGAACGGTTGAACGGGTTTCGCACCCGGTCTGCTTTTCGATCAGCTTCGCCAGCCGGTCGCCGATTCCTCCCAGCAGAACGTGGCCGAACGCGTCGAGTTGCTGGTCTTTGGTCACGAGTTCATCCTGCCCTTTGAGCTGGAAACCTTCCGACGCGCATACAATCGAAAACCGCTTGCCGCGGGCCTGGCGCCGCTGGATGGTCCCGCAGATATCGTCAAGGGTTCTGGGCTCCTCGGGGATCAAAATGCAATCCGCCCCGCCCGCCAGGCCTGAGATCATCGCGATCCATCCGGCGTGCCGGCCCATCACCTCCACCACGATCACGCGGTGGTGCGATTCTGCCGTCGTGTGCAGGCGGTCAATGTTCTCCGTGACGATGGAGACGGCCGTGTCGAACCCGAAGGTCTGGTCGGTGCCTTCCACATCGTTGTCGATGGTCTTCGGAACGCCCACGACTTTCACATTCTCGCCCGCGAGCTTGCGCGCCACACCCAGAGTGTCCTCGCCGCCGATGGCAATCAGGAAATCAATCCCCATGGTTTTGAGATTCGCCAGCAGGGTTTTCTTGTCTTCTTCCTTCTTCAACGGATTGGTGCGCGAGGTGCCAAGGATTGTCCCGCCGCGCGGCAGGATGCCGGAAATCGAGGCCAAGGTCAGCGGCTCCGCGTCTGCCTTCAGCATTCCTTTCCACCCGTCTTTCACTCCCAGGATTTTGTATCCAAGCTGCTCGCCGCGACGCACGATCGCCCGGATCACCGCGTTCAGCCCCGGACAGTCGCCCCCTCCCGTGAGTACTCCGATTGTGCCTTTCGAATTAGTTGCCATATGAACTTTCAACTCCTTTGAATGATTGAATTGGATTTAGTGCCCGCCGGCCCGCCGCCCCGAAAGAGGCCGCGCCCAAGCCCTCGCGCCCTGTCATTCTGAGCGAAGCGAAGAATCCCCGTAGTTGTTCTTCCAGGGAACTGCAGAGATCCTTCGTCGTCCGTCGGCTGACGAACTCCTCAGGATGACAGTCACAAGGGTTCTCCCGCACCCCGTGGATGCTACCCCCGCAGCAACCAAGCGACTTCTCCACACCAAGTTTGTCAATTTAGCAAGAAACCACCTGTGAGGCAATCGAATTGCGCTTCCGGATCATCGGGTGTGACTTCGCCGGCCGCAATCATCCCGTATGCAGGACGATTCCGAATCGAAAGCCCACCAGGTGCACAAGTTCTCCCGACTCGGGTGACCAGAGATAGTGCCGGAATTCAAATCGTAGGCCCACGCGGCGTCGGACCCAGTAATTCACTCCCCCGCCATAGTGCATCCCAATGCCGCTGCCTCGCCCAAACAGCAGAGAGAATCCCCCGTTTACGAAGGGATCGACTTTACTCCCCGAGTGCTTGGAGACGAAATGAAAAGCAGGGCTCACCGAAGCCACACCTGTGGCAACAGCGTACTGGTTTGTGACAGGCTTGAGGACTCCCATCTCCCCGCCCAGAGCGAAGCGGCCGATCACTCGGGTCTCGCCTCCTCCAGTCACAGAGATGAAGTCCCCGTTCCAACGCGTGTAGGCGCTCTGAGGCACGACGACTGGCCCCACCACAACGTAGGCATACCCACCGGGGGTTTCGCCGGCAGCAGAGAAAGAAGAAATGACTAACAACATCGGAATTGCAAGCAAGGTTTTGAGCATCGAACGCTCCTTCCGAGTGGCTCGGCTCCGGCCGGTTCCCGGACGGAGAAACCGCGGACCTCCCAATCTGGTCGACGCTACTTATTCCGCGTGCCTCAGTTGCTATCGTACTTCAGAAGGAGGATGGCCACGGTCGCCCAGATGGCGGCAGCGACTCCGATGAAAATCGCTATCTTGGCACCCTTGCTGAGGTTCGGTCCCATCTGTTGCACGTTGTTGTATGCGACTTGGACTGGTGCCGTCGTGTGGTCGGGCAGTACCGTGAAGCCGTCAGCCGCGATAGCCACGATGTTGCCGTGGTACTCCTTCGCCTCCAACGTCTTCACCACGATGTGGTGGCCGACGCCCAGTTCCGCGGCTACGCGCCTTACCTCAACCGCATCCGGCTGGCCCGTTGCCTTGTAAGTGTTTTTTGCCAGATTCAATTTCGCGACATCGCCGTAGGGAACCTGGGTCGGTGAGCCGGCCTTGGCCGAAGCCAGGAGAAATCCCCCATCTCCGATGGACTGGATGGATCCTCTGTACTTCTTGCCATTGGTAAGTTCGACTCTGACTTTCGCGCCCACTCCGAACTCGGACAAGTGCTGTTTGGTCAAACCTGGGTTCGGCAATCGCGTGTCAGTGGAAGCCAGTCCAGTGTCGGCCATCGGCAGGTACATCACGCAAACTACTAGTCCAAGAACTGCATATTTCCGCCATTTGTGCATGTTCTCCTCCTGATCGGTCCACTTAATCTTCGCGTCCAAGGTGCCCCAAGGTGAGCGCTAAGACCAGCACAACGCCGAGCACCACGGCGGCGATGATGATTCCCTTACTTCGGGTCATGCTCGACCCCATCTCCTGCACGTCCTGGTAAGCGATCTGGACCGGCTGACTTGTGCGGTCGGGCAGAATGGTGAAGCTCTCAACACCGAGAGCCACGATATTGCCGTGATACTCTTTCGCCCCTGCGGTCTTCACCATGATGTGGCGGCCGATGCCAAGACGTTCTGCCACTCGTTTCATCTTCGCCGCAGCAGCTTGTGCTTTACCTAGGTCCGGACTAACCGACTTGGTTTGATTGGTTGCCAAACCCGCATCGGCCAGGCATAAGTGCAGAAGACAAACAACCAACCCGAGAACCGTGGACTTTTTCCAGTTATCCATGTTCTTCTCCTTCTCCAAGGGTTGCCCTCTTCCCAACTTGTCGATCCACTCCGAATGTCATAGCAAGCAATAATGCACCGAGGTCGCTGTTCCCGACCGGCCGTTCCCTGCGCGGATTGTACTCCTCCGAGATTACGGCTCAACACAATTCGTACCGTGCGCTCACCGGAACGTCACTCCCACCCGAAAACCTACGAAATGAATGGTCGTGTTTTGGGTCCAGACGTTGTCCCGAAACTCAAGCCGCAGTCCCACGTTGTCTTTGAACCAGTAGTTGACTCCGCCGCCGAAATTGACGCCACTGGCCGTGGCGGAACGGAAGAAGCGGAGCGGAAGAAGAGGGTGTAGCCTCCGGTCACGAAGGGCTCGAGCTTGTGGTTCTCATCCTTGGCGCGAAACCGAGCGACGAGGTTGGGGGAAAGCGTTCCGACCCCATCGCTCCAGCTTCGCATGGGAGTGAGGTAGCCCAGTTCGACTCCGGCGCCCAGGTTTCTGGTGAAGAACCCCTCCCCACCGGCGCCAACCTGCGCATAGGCCACGCTGCTGGGACTGCTGGCGCCCGGCGCGAAGTAGGCATACCCGTGGCCTTTGGAGTAGTCACTTGCTTGTGCAGACGCCAGCACCGGCAAGAACACCAAAACCAACAAAGTGCTGATCAGCCGTTTCATGCTTGCCTCCTTACGTTCTGAAGCGTTTTGGAGTTAGTCGTCATGCTGATTTGGAACCCTCTAAACGTCGAGCTGGCTACTTCCGCGCAGCCATGCCCGGAAGCGCCTCAGCCCGTTGCATCTTGTTCCGCCTTGCAACTTCAGTTCGCATCTGCTCCGCCTGCTCGGCAGTAAACTTGAAGGCACCCAGCGGCGCGCGTTCATAGTCCTCTCGTCGCCAGCGGGCTCGCATGATCCCACTGGGAGAATGTTCCCGCTGCCCCAGCAGGTGGCCAAGTTCGTGTGCGATGGCGGGGCCAAGCACTTCGTAGGGTTTTACTCCAAACTCTGCCGTGTCTTCGCTGACCCGGCGGAGGGAGACGCTGGCGAGGGTTCCCAGGGCAAAGCCCATGGTTTTATTGTCGGTTCCTGGGACGACTCCAAAACACGGGAGGATTCTCACAAACAAGGTGGTTGGCCCGGACAATTGATTGCACCGGGTCGCGTCGCCAAGATCCTTCTGGCCGGGTTCGCAGTTGGTCCAGGCGATCTCTACGCCCGCGGCACGAAAAATACCCTCCGCTACACTTTCCGCCTTGGCCACGACCTCGTTCGTAACCTGGGCGTAGTTGTAGACTTGAACACTGATCGCGGCATCCCTCGCGGCCTGCTGTTGTGCGCGCTCCCGGATCTCGATTCGAATTGCCTCGCCCTGTTCGCGGGTGAAGGTGAGGGTGCCCTGAGCTGCGGTCTCGAAGTCCTCGCGACCCAAGCGGGGCTGCATGATGCCGACCTTCGAGTGCCCAGGATGGTGCAGCAACGGATGGGCCAGTTCGTGCGCCAGGATTGGTCCGAGGATATCGGAGGGAGCGATCTTCAACGCGTCTGCTTCATCCGTAACCCAGCCGTACGACACGTTCGCCCGATCTCCAAACGAGAGGCCCATCGTTTCGCGGCCGGCAACTCCGGGCACTATCGCAAAACGCGGAACGATTCTCGCAGTCAGGTTGAGCGGCCCTTCGTCCGGCGCGCAGTCGGTATCCAAGTGGATGTCCGTCGTCGCGGGATTGCAATTCCGCCAGGCGATTTCCACCCCAATCAAGTGAAAGACTCGCGCCGCTTCTTCTTCGCTTCGCTCCAAGGTCTGGCTGGGCACTTGCGCGTAGTTGTAGACCTGCACCTCGATTCCGGGTTGCTGCCCGCTCTCAGGTGGGGAGCTACTCTGGCCCGACGCCCATCTTCCCGATGCCATCAGCTCCACCGCTAAGACCAGACCCATGACAACTCCAAAGGCCCGTTGCTTCCCCCGAGCTTCCCCCATGGCGCCACCTCCGCGGTCCGCGTGATGGCGCCAATCTGGATTGACCTGGCTACTACCTCAATGCAACGCGGGTGAAAGTTATAGGAAAACCAAGTGAAGAGCTAACCCATAGGTACGAAATGGGTTGTGAAACGGATTTCAGCAAACCACGGCGCGGCAGGTCCCTCTGCCGCTGGGTCCCGCCGGGACCCAAGATCATTAGCCGTAGGTGAAACCTACGGAAAGCGTGCGCGCCCCGAGTCTGCCAACCCCGAAGGGGTTGAACGAGCGGTCATTCGACCCCTTCGGGGTCGCCCCAAATCCAGGAGGGTTGACCATTAAACCGTAGGTTTCACCTACGGCTAGTGATCTTAATGCCCTTCGGGCATTGACTTTGAACTCGCCGCGAAGTTATACTCCGTCCAAGGTCCGCACCAGGAGCAGCGGCAGTCTCGCGGGTTGTGACGGCGCTCCGACCGCGTCCCCAGCCCGAAGCTGCCTTTCGCCATGGACGCTGGCATTTTTCCTCCACGCCTGGTCCGCTTCGGCTCCTTCGAGTTTGATCGCCACACGCGCGAACTCCGCAAGCACGGTCTCAAGATCAAGCTTTCAGGCCAACCGATCGAAATACTCTCGATGCTGCTGGTGCGTCCGGGCGAACTGGTCACCCGCGAAGAGCTACAGCGGCGGTTATGGCCGCACGACACGGTGGTGGAGTTCGAGCACAGCATCAACGCGGCCGTGAAGACGCTGCGCCACTGGCTGGACGACTCCGCCGACGAGCCTCGATATGTCGAAACGCTCGCCCGGCGCGGCTACCGGTTCATCGCGCCGCTCGAGATAGTGCCGCACGCGCAAATAGCGTCCCCCGGCGCTGAACCGGCCGGCGCGAATGGGCCTATGACTCCCATTGAGCCTTCACCGGAAGCCTCTCTCGAAGAGAGAAACCAGCAAGACTGCGAAGGCCTGGTGGGACAGGCCGTCTCGCACTACCGCGTCGCCAAACTGCTGGGACGCGGGGGAATGGGAGTGGTGTATAAGGCGGAAGACCTCCGGCTGGGCCGCCCGGTGGCCCTGAAGTTTCTGCCGGAAGAACTCGCCCAGGACCAGAAAGCGCTCGAGCGCTTCCGGCGCGAAGCGCGTGACGCCTCGGCCCTCAATCATCCCCATATCTGCACGGTTTACGATTTCGATGAATACAAGGGCCGGCCCTTCATGGAGATGGAGTATCTCGAAGGCGGGACGTTGAAGGAACGGATCACGGCCGGGGCACGCCATAGCGCGCCCGTACCCACTGACCTGGTGTTGGAGTTGGCCATTCAGGTGGCTGACGCTCTGGAGGCCGCGCACGCGCATGGCATCATCCATCGCGACATTAAGCCGGCGAATATTTTCGTCACCTCTCAGAATCAAGCCAAAATCCTCGACTTCGGGCTGTCGAAAAGGGTGCCACAATCTCTTGGGGAGGCGGGAAAGGCGGTTGGTTCCGCGCCGCCAGAGACGCCCCTCACGCGTCCGGACATGGCGCCGGGCTCGTACGAGTACATGTCGCCGGAGCAGGCGCGCGGCGAACCGCTCGACACTCGCACGGACCTGTTCAGCTTCGGCGCCACGCTCTACGAGGTGTGTACGGGACGGCTGCCGTTCTGCGGCGACACGATAGCGGTGATCTTCGACGCAATTCTGAACAGGGCGCCGGTTCCGGCGCTGATGTTGAACCCCAACCTGCCTCCCAGGCTGGGTGAAATCATCGATAAGGCGCTCGAGAAGGACCGCGAGTTGCGTTACCAGACCGCCCGCGAGCTGCGGAGCGATCTGCAACGCCTGAAACGCGACACAGACTCGGAGCGCAAGGAGGCCCTGACCCCAGCGCGTGACCAGTCGCGTCGGGTACCGCAGCCTCACGTTAAACCTCGCGCGCGCCGGCAGTGGTGGCCAGGAATTGCTCTCCTCGTCCTCGCGGGCGCCTTCCTTGTGTCTCTGCTCTTCCGGCCGGAGCCCCCGCCGAGAGTGACTCGTATCGTCCGGCTTACTAGCGATCACCTTTTCAAAGGCGGCATCTTGGTGACGGACGACCGGATGGTTTACTTTTCGGAGCGGTCGCCGTTGGGGACTTGGATGCCCGCCATGGTCTCCGTGAAGGGTGGAGAAACAATCCCAATACATACGTCGCTCGAACAGGCGGGGGTGTTAGACCTCTCTGCCGACGGGTCGGAGTTGTTGGTTCAGGAAACCCGCGGGCAGGAATCCGAGGGGAAACTCTGGGCCGTGCCGAACGTGGGGGGTTCTTCCCGGCAATTGGGCAACTTCATTGCGGCGGAGGCCACGTGGTCCCCCGATGGCCAGAAGATTCTGTTCATCCACCACAACGGTTTGTTTGTGGCTCAAGCGGACGGATCTGGCTCGCACAAGCTTTTTGACGCACCGGGCAATGCCTACTTCATCAGGTGGTCACCTGACGGAAGGCGATTCACGTTCAGCGTGGCCGACGGCAAGTCCGCCATGGTGTGGGAAGCTTCAGCCGACGGGAACGATCCTCATCCTGCGCTCCCGGCCTGGAATTTCATCCTCGCTTCCTGTAGTGGGCACTGGACCCCTGACGGCAGGTACTTGCTTTTTGACTCGTTCCGGGATGGGCCTGACGAAATCTGGGCGATGCGGGAACCAACCGGCCTATTTCGAAAGGGTCGGAGCGCACCTGTGCGACTGACCCAGGGACCGGCGAACTTCGGTCGCCCCACTCCCAGCCGGGATGGAAAGAGGATCTTTGCGATCGCCTGGGAAGACCAGGGCGAGTTGATGCGCTTCGGGTCGAGAACCAGGCAGTTTCTTCCCTACCTGCCGGGCACCCGAGCCCAAGAGGTAGAGTTTAGCCATGACGGCGCCTGGGCTGCATACCGGGGATTCCCCGAGGACACCCTGTGGCGCAGCAAAATAGATGGCACCGACCGGCTTCAACTGACCTTTGCTCCGATGCACGCCTCCTCGCCTCGTTGGTCCCCCGACGGAAAACAGATCGCCTTCGTGGGTCACATAACCGGCACGGGGTGGTACATCTACCTCGTTTCGGCGCAGGGTGGGGTGGCCGAGCAGCTAACACCTACTGAGCTGGGGGGAGGGGACGTGACGTGGTCACCCGATGGACGGAAACTCGCATTTCGCAGCGATTACCCGAACTTGACGGACCGTGACGCCCTTTTCTTTGTGGCTGTGCAGTCCCGGCAGATCTCTAAAGTGCCCGGGTCCGAATCATTGGATTCCCCCCGGTGGTCGCCGGACGGTCGGCACATCGCAGCCGTGTCGGATGCATCCGGGAAGCTGGCGCTCTTTGACTTGGCGACTCAGAAGTGGAGCGGCCTCGAGGAATCGCCGGCAAACAATCCGCGCTGGTCGCACGACGGAAAGTACCTGTACTTCATCGGGGGCGGAGCGCAGCCGGATGTCCTCCGGATGAGAATCCGCGACCGGAAGATAGAGCGTGTCGCAGAGCTGAAAACGATCTACCCAGGCTCGGTTGGCTGGTTCGGTCTCGACCTGGATGAGGCCCCGTTGGTGCTGCGCATCAACAGCAGCAACGAGATCTATGCCCTCGATTGGGAAGCCCCGTAAGTCGAACCTCCAGCCATAAAGTCCTCTTCATGCCTGCGGCTCGTTGCGGCCCCGCCTTCGCTTTGCGACCTTTGCGTGCTTTGCGCCTTGGCGTGAAACCGGTCAGTGCCCTCCGGTGACAATTCACAGTTTCCTACGCCTCGGTGAGCACTTTTTGCTTGACAAGAGAGCGGGTCTGTGATAGCCTATTGTAGTGGCCGACAAGACGGACGCTTTGTCGCAATCGGGCGACTGGTACCGCTTGGGCCAAGCTGAATCGGGACAACCCCGCCGTTCAAGGAAAACTCGAGTCTGCGAGAATTACAAAAATCGTGGGAACGAAGCTAAGAAGTCATTGAAAACACAGGAAGTCGCATGTTCTTGGAGTGCAAAACGAACCGAAAACGAACCGCTGATGAGCACCCGATGCGCGCTTTGGGCCGAAAAACGGGCCTTTGCGTGCGGGTGCATCTCATGGCCGGTGCGAATCGGCAGGTTGTCATGTTGAACCGGCGCGGGACGTCCGGGAAAGCGCGCGCAAAATACAAAAACAGTGGGAACGAAGCTAAGAAGTATTTGAAAACAAAGGACATGACTTTTTTGAGATGCCGCAAATTAAGCGCTTTTTGCATGGTAAAGAACGCGAATTGAACGAAGTAACGCCCCCAATCCCCACCTTTCGCACCCGCGAAGCGAAAGTTCCCAGTCAGGCGGCCGAGCCGCGGAAGTGACAATATGTCGGCTACACAAGTCGCGGATTTCGAGTGCCAAAGACTCTGATGAGCCTCCCCTCCGGCCCGCCCATCGCTGCTTCTGATCACCGCTTCGTCGCCCGTGACGCAACGCGCCCGGCGCAACCGCGTCCTGAACTTTCAGCAGATCACCATGCCGTACCTGGCCGCATTCGTTCCGCCCCACTGGAACGTTCGCCACATCGACGAAGTCGTGGAACCGGTCGACCTTAACGCCACGGCGGACCTGGTTGCGATCACGTTTCACACTCCCAGCGCGCCGCACGCCTACGAGATGGCATCCCGCTTTCGGCAGCGCGGAATCACAGTGGCGATGGGCGGACCGCACGTCACCCTGATGCCCGATGAAGCGCAGTCGCACGCCGATGTAATCTTTGTGGGAGAAGCCGAGCGGGAATGGCCGCAATTCCTCTCGGAGTTCGAATCCGGGCGGCACGGCGCACGCTACTGCTGCCTCGAACCCCCCGCCCTCGATCAAGCTCCGATCGCGAGGCACGACCTCTTTCATCGTCGCGACCATGCGGACGGAGTTTTGTTCGCGACGCGCGGTTGCGCGCATCAATGCGATTTCTGCACGCTGGCGGTGATGTACCAGCGCAAGGTGCGCCACCGTCCTGTGGAAGCTGTGGCGCGCGAGTACGCTTCCTTTCGCGGCAAGGTCATCATCGTGTGGGACGACAACATTGCCGCCGACATGCACTACGCCAAGGAGCTCTTCCGCGCCCTGACGCCTTACGGGAAATGGTGGAGCAGCCAGGCGAGCATTTATGCGGCCAAAGACGACGAGTTCCTCGAACTTGCCGCGCGCAGTGGCTGCAAACAACTGTTCATCGGGTTTGAATCCGTTTCGCAGGCAAGCGTCAATGAGGTTTCGAAACCGTTCAACCGCGTGGATGAGTACGCTCGCGCCATCGAGCGGATTCACGCGCACGGCATGTCAATACAGGCGGGAATCGTCTTTGGCTTCGATCATGATACCGAAGCGGTTTTTGAGCAGACGGGGGACTTCCTCGAGTCGGCAGGCGTCGAGAACGCCACGTTCAACATCCTGACGCCCTATCCCGGGACCCCGCTCCATAAGCGCCTCGACGCCGAGGGCAGAATCCTCACGCGTGATTGGAGCAAGTACAACGGCCGAACTCACGTTGTGTTCAAGCCTCGGCTCATGAGTCCGGAAACGCTGCTCGCCGGCTACCGATCTGCCAACGCCCGATTCTACTCGCTCGCGAGCATCGCCAAGCGCTTGTCAAAATCCCCGACGCAATTGTTTTGGACGGTACCGCTAAACTTGGCATATGCTTTCGCCCTTCGCCGCACCGAGTACTGGCGAAGTGGTGGTGTGTGATTGTGTTGCCTTGTATATGCATTGCATATACAATGGAGGGAGTAATGTTCGAGTGGGACCAGAACAACCTGCGCAAGATCCGCATGCACCGCATCACGCAGGAGGAGGTGGAAGAGGCACTACTTAACGACCCCGTCCCGATCTACGAACAAGAAGTGGAGAACGAACTTCGCTTCGTCTACTACGGTGAAACCAACCGGGGCCGCTTGCTCGCTGTGATCGTGACCGACCGCGGTGAGGACATCCGTGTAGTGACGGCATACGATCTCGATTCCGGGCAGCGGCGCGACTATTTTAGTAGGAGAACCGAAGGAGAGTAAACCGATGAACGATAAGATGACACGCCTGCCGAAATTCAAGAGTGAAGGCGAAGAGGCGGACTGGTGGGCCAGCGCGGCGGGACGCGCCTATGTAAAAGCGCGATCCGCTGAAGCCAGGGCTAGGGGGGCCCAGGCAAGAGGATCCAACCTGGTTACAAAGCTGAACAAGAAGAGCAGCACACAAATCGCTCTTCGCCTGCCCGACACCGATATTGCGCAAGCCCGCGCGATCGCTGATCGAAAAGGCATTGGCTACCAGACGCTGCTCAAGATCCTGGTGCGCGAAGGCCTGGCGCGCGAAGCCCGCAGGAGGTGAAGGAGGAGACATTCAATGCTCTACCGAAAAATGCCGAAAAGCGGCGACGAACTTTCGACCCTGGGGTTCGGATGCATGCGCCTGCCGGAGAAGGACGGCCGGATTGACGAAGCGCGCGCCGCAAGCCAGATTCGCTACGCCATCGATCACGGCGTGAACTATCTCGACACCGCCTGGCCGTATCATGGGGGAGAAAGCGAGCCGTTTGTGGGCCGCGTGCTGTCCGGCGGCTATCGCGAGCGGGTGAGGCTTGCCACCAAGCTGCCCTCCTGGCTGGTGCGCAGCCGGGCGGACATGGACCGCTTTCTCGACGCGCAACTCAAGAAGCTCGCCACATCCCAGATTGACTACTACCTGGTCCACTCGCTTGACGGGGAGGGCTGGGATCAAGTGGCGGCGCTCGGAGTCAGAGAGTTTCTCGATGGGGCGCAAGCGGACGGAAGAATCGCGAACGCGGGCTTCTCATTCCACGGGCTGCGCGAGGATTTCAAGCGCATCGTGGATGCCTACCCTTGGACCTGCTGCCAGATTCAATACAACTACCTCGACCAGGAAACCCAAGCGGGTACCGAAGGCTTGAAGTACGCGGCTTCGAAAGGCCTCGGCGTCGTGGCGATGGAGCCTTTACGCGGCGGAGTCCTGGCCGCCTCGCCTGCTCCGCCTGCCATAGAAGCCCTCTGGCAGGAGGCCGGGGTCCGCCGGACGCCCGCAGAGTGGGCCCTGCGATGGGTCTGGAACCAGCCGGAAGCGATCGTGGTTCTCTCTGGAATGAATGATGAGGCGCAGGTGCGTGAGAATCTCAAGATTGCCGCAGACGCGCGGCCAGGCTCGCTTTCTGAAGTTGAGCTCGGACTCATCGACAGGGTGGCCAGGAAATATCGCGAGATCATGAAGGTGGCGTGCACCGGCTGCGGCTATTGCCAGCCCTGCCCCTCAGGCGTCAACATCCCCGAGTGTTTCTCGGCGTTCAACGCCTACCACACCTTCGGCCAGACGCGCATGGCCCCTTTTCTTTACGTGCTCCGCATGGGCGGCATCATCCGAGGTACGTCCTCCTATGCGTCGCTCTGTTCGCATTGCGAGGACTGTGTCGAGAAGTGCCCCCAAGACCTTGATGTTCCCGCATTGCTGGAACTAGTTGTGAGCCAGTTCGAGGGCGAGGGGCTGCAAGAGCGTGAGGCAATGGCCCGCAGCCTTTTCACCAGTTAAGTCCCCGCGGTTTCGATATGCGGCCGGGCGCGTCGGTAGGCTAGGCTACTTCTTCAGGAGCTTGGTTTCCGCCAGCGCCTTCGCAGTCTCCAGCGCATCGGCGGCCGCTACTTTCACATCCGGTTCCACACCCGTGCCTTCCCAGTCGGCGTTTGAGAAGGGATTGATCGCCCGCACTTCGAGAATTCCGATTCCGAAGTGGTCGTCAATACGATGAAAGACCCCGGCATGCGCCCCGCCGCCCGTGGTCTCACCCACCAGCGTGGCGCGCTTCAGCATCTTCATGTTGAAGCAGAACTGTTCGGCGCCGGAGAGGGTTCTCGCGGAAGTCAGTATATAAACCGGCTTATCGGTGAGCTTATTTCCTGTAACCGGTTGAGTCCAAGAATTCCGGCTCGTGTTTTCCCTGGGGTTGTACATGTACTCGGGATGATCAAAAAGGTAAGCGGCCATCAACATGACCATCGCAGGCTCGCCGCCGCGGTTGTCGCGCAGGTCATAAATGATGGCATCGACATGGCCCACACTGCCCATCGCGGCTTTCGCGGTTTGCCGGCAAACAGAAGGGTCAGGAAACCAGTTGAACTTGATGTAGCCGATGTTGGGGTGGAGGACCTCGACCTTCTCGAACGTGCAGTTCTGCAGTTCCATCGTCCTTCGATAACGCTCCTGATCGGCAGCCGACGGCCCCTGCGCCAGTCGAGGCAGCGGCCTGGGACTATAGAGCACGTCCAGATTCATGTCATGACTGATCGCTCTGATCTGCCTGGTCAGCAATTCGGCAAGTGCAGCGCCCTCGTTCACCGAATCGTAAACGCCCTTTTTGTTCTTGGCCAGCAACGCCTCTGCCGTTCTAAGCGCGGCATTGTGGTCGACATAGTACCGCTTCAGGTTTGCGCACGCGGCTTCAATGACCCGCTGCCGCTCCGCTGCATCCAGTGTTACGTCTTCGGCCCGCGCCGGAGTCAGGGTGCAAGTTAAGAACGCGATCACAACGAGTGTCGCCCGCAGGTGTCACCTCCAACTAGTGCGGCGTGGGAACGAGGCAGCTTACTTTTTCACGGGAACGGCTCAAGCATGACCTCGTCCACGTAGCACCATCCCCAGTCCTCGCCTTCTTCGTTGGACCGCATAATGGGGTGGCGGGTCTTGCGGAAGTGCTTCGTCGCGTGTTTGTTCTTGGACGAATCGCAACACGCCACGTGACCGCACTCTACGCACAGGCGCAGATGGACCCACGTGTCGCCCGTCTTTATGCAGTCTTCACAAACGTGCTTGTCGGTGGTCGTGATCTTGATCTGATCGAGATGCGTGCATTCCGCCGCCATGAAGTCCTCCTGAGTTGAGAGTCGAAAGTCGAGAGTCGCAAGTCTGTCATTCCGAGCGAAGCGAAGAATCTGCATTAGTTCGCCACGGATCGGGACTGCAGATCCTTCGCCTCGCTCAGGATGACAACCGGCTACTTTCCACTCTCGACTTTGGACTCTTAACTTTGGACTTTCGACTTTCGACCCTTGACTATTGACTGCCCTTCACGCCTCGGCCAGGGCCCGGTGAATCAGACTTACGGCGATCGCGCCTTCGCCCACGGCCGAGGCCACGCGTTTTACACTTCCCGCGCGCACATCGCCAACCGCAAATACTCTTGGAAGGCTGGCTTCCAGCATCAGCGGGGCGCGGGCGAGTGGCCACGGGAAGGGCGCGGCGATTTCGCCCGGCAATTCCAGGTCGCGGCCTGTGAGGATGAAGCCCTTGCTGTCCATGGCCAGGCACCCCTTCAGCCATGCGGTCCGCGGCGAAGCCCCGGCCATGATAAAAACGTGCCGGATGTCGTGCGTCGAGCTTTCACCTGTCGCCTTGTCGGTCCAAGTTACCCGCTCGAGTTGGTGGTTGCCCTCCAGACCGACGATTTCGGTGTTGTAGTGCACGTCGATGGCCGGGTTTTCAGCGATGCGTTGGATCAGGTACCGGGACATGGATTCTGCCAAGCCTCTCGAACGCACCAGCATATGAACTTTGCGGGCGGTCTGCGAGAGATAGACGGCCGCTTGTCCCGCGGAGTTGCCGCCGCCAACCACAACCGCTATGTCGTTCCCGCAGAGTTGTGCCTCGATGTGAGTTGCGCCGTAGTAGACGCCCTGACCCTCAAATTGCGACAGATTGGAAATGGCCGGCTTTTTGTACTGAGCCCCGGTGGAGATGACAACTGCCCGAGCCCGTAACACGCTCCCATCATCGAGGCCGACCTCGTAGAGCGGTTTCTTGCAGTCCAGGTGAACGACGCTGCGCGCCACCAGCATACGGGCGCCAAACTTCTGCGCTTGGGTAATAGCCCTCGTGGCCAACTCCATCCCCGATACTCCGGTGGGGAAGCCAAGATAATTCTCGATCTTTGAGCTGGAGCCCGCCTGGCCTCCGGGAGATTCGGTCTCGATGACCAGAACGTCCAGGCCTTCCGAGGCAGCGTAAACAGCCGCGGCCAAGCCGGCAGGGCCCCCACCCACAATGGCCAGGTCCAGCACTCGCAGGTCGTCAATGCTCTCATTGAATCCCAAGCACTCGGCAAGCTTCTGAGTGGTAGGATTGCGCAGGACCGTGCGGCCGTCGCAGATCAGAACTGGAATCTCCTCCAACTTAACGTCGAATCGGTCCAGCAGTTGTTGAGAAGTGCTGTCCGTGTCCAGATCGACGTAGGTGTAGGGGTATCCGTTCCGGCTCAGAAACTCGCGCAGGCGGAGCGTCCCGGCAGAGTGGCGCGAACCCATCAGAATTACATTGCCGTAGCCCCCGGAGATAAGAGCGAGGCGGCGCAAGATGAATGCCCGCATCAGCACTTCGCTCAACTCGGCATCTTTAGCGATGAGCGACCGCAGGCCGTCGGAACTGATTTCGAGAAATTCACCGGGCGCGGTCACGCGGCCGCGCACCAGGCCTCGCTGGCCGGAAATCATGGTCATCTCGCCCGTGAACTCTCCCGGACCATGCTTGACGATCTCTCGCTCGCCGGAGAGACTCGGCTGCACAATTTCCATGCTGCCGGAAAGCAACACAAAGAAGGGCAGCCGAGTGTCGCCAGGCTCGAACAGGATCTCGCCCGGCTTGACTTCACGCACCCTGCCGTGGGGCCGGATGCGGCTGATCTGAGCCGCGGTTAATACTGGGAAAGCCTGCGTACGAGTATCGAGTGCGCTGGGTATAAGCGCTGAAGACATCCCCACCTCCTTGGTCTGTCAGACGTGCCCCACAGCGTCAGGTGGGCTGCTCAAAACTGCCCGGGCTCTTCTCCGTCCCCCGAAACTGCGATGTACGCTCTTTGCTCGCCTGGGCCAATGCGCGCCGCACTCCCTCGGCATCGAAGTCCGGCCCGTAAACTGGTGTGCCCGGCTGCTGGCGCCATGAATCGTCGAGGCCTCCGGCATCGACGGGGTCAAATCCAAGCTCGTTCACAAGCCCCATCACGGTTGCTTTGGCCTGCGCGTCGTCGCCGGCGACCGGCAACGCATTCCGGCCAGGGCTGCCTGCCGGCCGTCCCAGTTCCAGCAGGTGCTTTGCATAGATGTTGTTGAACGCCTTGACCACAGGACGTCCGAGTTGATTCGCCACCCACCGGCTTTCGGTCATTCCCGCTTCAATTTCGGCTATCCGCCCATCGCGCTCCCGCGGGTAGTAATTCCCCGTATCGATGATCACTACATCCTTCGGTACTCCAGCGAATAAGTCCTTGGGAAGGTTCGGAATCCTCCCCTCCGGAATCGTCACTACAACCACCTCACCGGCGCGCGCTGCCTCTCGCACCTCAACAGCTTTCGCCCCAGTTTCATTGGCAAGGGCCGTGAGCGACGCAGGCCCGCGCGAGTTGGCCACGCATACGTCGTGCCCTAACCGGGTTAAACGGCGGGTCAGAGTCCCCCCGATTTGTCCGGCGCCAATGATGCCGATCTTCATGCCATCCTCCCTGTTGTCGTATGCCCTGAATCGTGGCTCGCGGAGCCACAAATCTATAAGATGTGCCAGCCCCTTGTTTCGTTGCGCCTTAACCACCGACCGGAATTCACCGCGCATTGCATTATCGCCCACGCCGATAACGCCCTCGCCGACGGCGCTGGCTATGGCCTGGACGTGTATCGATCCGGCAAGAGACCGTGAGACCCGTAATCGCTTAACGACCAAGTAGTTTTCTTGCCTCTCATGTTGTCTATGAGAGCTATAATCCCACCCACTGTTAATTGCTGAGGGAGAAAAGACATGCGCTCCAAACTAGCGAGTTTGATACTTGGCAGTTTGCTGCTCATCTCGGCAGGTTGTGGCAGGAATATGGCGAGTCGAGCGGGGGTCGTTCCGATGATGCAGTTGGAGGGAAAAGTCGAGGACGGTATCGGCGGTGGAGGGGCAGCATCGCCGCAGCACTATGTAGCAGAGCTCCATGCATTTGAAATCATTACACCGGAGTCAGACCTCAGGAATTCGTGGGAATCTGTGGTCGCTTTCTGCGATACGATCCAATGCGAGATCACATCTTCAAGTATCACCGCCCGAACGGCAGGTTCGTCGCCGTCGGGCAAGATATCGTTGCGAGTGGCCCCACCGGACCTGGTGAAGCTGCTCGGTGAAATTCAAAAGCTCGGCAAAATTGTGCAGCACACGACGGAGCGCGAGGACAGAACTGCCGCGGTCGTCGACACGGAAGCCAGGCTCAAGAATCTCACGGCCTTCCGGGATAACTTGCGAGCAATGCTTACCAAGCCCTCCGCAACAGTCAAGGATCTCATCGAGATACAGCAGCAACTGACGGAAACGCAGTCGCAATTGGACAGTGAAACTGCCAAACGGAAAATCTTGGCCAACGAGACGGATAAAATTGCCGTCGCGGTCTCCTTTCGAGTTAACGAGCCCCGGGGTGGCGGTCAGGGCCTTGTGCAGATTTGGGATGCCTTGCATGATTCGGGTATTGTTTTGGCGGGCAGTACAGCTTCGCTAATTACCGTAGTCGTCGCCGTCATTCCGTGGCTGATCGTGATTGTGTTGGTGCTCTGGCTGTTGCGCAGAACTTGGCGCAGGCTGCGCAGAGGTCGAGTGCCACCCCAATCGCCCTCCAACGCGACGCCTTAATGGGGACGCCTCAAGGCGGCTGAAACCGGCCCCGTCGTCCGCAAGTACGCGCCGCAAATGAACACCGTCTCGATAAGTGAGGCGAGGTTCCGAAGTTCAAGATTCTGACTTTGAGATATCGGCTTTTAACGCCCGTAAACCAAGACATGAAACGTGCCAGGAACAGCCGCACGGCGGGGGCCGCGCTGGCCCGACCCGGAGGAAGAAGGCTGACTGAAATCCGCCGTGTCCAGAAAGACGTTGTGCGTTTTGGTATCGAGCCCCATGGTCTTGGCGCCATACTCTGTCTTGACCGTCTCGACTTCACTGAACGCGTCAGGCGAATCCTCGTGAAAGACATGGAGCATGCCCTCGCGCGTTGATGCAAAGATCAGGCCGGTTTCAGGGTCATAAGCGGCGGCATCCACACCTCCCGAAATCGGAAACGACTTCAGGACCTTTCCGCTGTCGGCATCCATTACAACCAGCATCTGGGGCTCGCGCCCGGCACTGAACAGCCGCCGGTGCTCCTTGTCCAGAGCGAGAGCCGTGGGGCCTCCAGCCGGTGTTACCGGCCAGCGAGACTTGATGGTGAGCGCGTGGGCGTCGAGCGCAACGATTTCGTTCTTGCTCTCCAGATTGATGTAAACAGTCCCCCTGCCGTCAGCGACCGCGAACTCAGGAGACCCACCGAGCGGCACGGTCCCCACCACGCTCCCGCTCTTCGCATCGATCGCCGTCAGGCTGTTGGGGTCGCCTTCCATAACAAAAACCCGTTTGGAGGCCGGATCGTAAACCACGCAGTCAGCGTCGTCGGCCGCTTTGGCCTCGCCGATGACCTTGAGTGTCTTCAGATCAAAAATGACCACTTTCGCCTGTGCACCGTCGCTGATAAAACCCCGGCCGAGTTCGTGGGCCAAAGCTACTCCGTGGTCCTGCTTTAAGCCGGTGATATTGCCGATGAGTGCTCCGGAATCAGCGTCGATCACCTTCACTTCCGTGCCGTGCGACAGGTAAACCCGGCGCGCGGCGGAGTCCACAGTGATGTAGTCAAAATACTCCCGGGTACTTCCTTGCGCCGCCCCGAATGAGTATTTCTTGAGCAAGTGATAACCCCCGGTTGACGCAACCGCGACCGTAACAGCACCGAGAAAAAGAACCACCGCCACGAACCTGGAACGGGTGAAAAAGAATCGCGTATTCATGAGCATCCCCCTCTTGCGACGTGTGCCTTGCTTCCACTTGTCAACGTATCCCCTGCCGCGTTCTCAATTATAATCTTAATCGGACCTCCAAGGTCCACTGCCGCACGGCCCCACTTGGAATTATTAAGGAGCGAGAGGGCATGGAAGGCGAGAGGCAAATACAAAGACTCCGCAGAATCTGCTTGGCACTGCCGGGCGTAATTGAGAAGCTTTCGCACGGTGAACCAACGTTCTTCGTCAAGAAACGCGTCTTCGCGATGTTCTCCAGCAATCACCATCACGACGGCCACATCGCGGTTTTGATACCCGCGCAGCCAGGAGAACAAGAGGCTCTCATCGCACGCAGCTCGGCGATCTACTACAGACCGCCGTATGTGGGAGTCAAGGGCTGGGTGGGAATTGAAATCGATCAAATCGGCGATGACGAACTGGGCGCGCACCTCACAGAGGCTTGGCAGCTCATCAGCAAGCCGCGGAAGTGATCGGCCAACTTCAGGCCGCAGGAGCGGCGGCCGGCCTTCCTCGCCCAGCGATCGCGGCGGCGATGGCGCCGAAAATGGATCCGACGACGACCGTAAAACCGATCCACAGGGTCATCTGGGGAACCAGCGCGGTATAGAAGAACTTGGTTGCAAACGCGTGATAAGGGAAATTGGGCGGAACGACGTCATAATGCGTCCCCCAGCCTTGCCCGCCGTTGGCGTTCATCGCAATGAACATGACGATCAACACCGGGATGCGGGCCGCGAAGGCATAGGCGAATAGGACATTTCCCAGAGAATGCCAGCCGACCCGCGCGATGAACCCTGCCACTAAGATCACGAGAAATCCCACCACCGCCAGAATGGCATGTTGCTTGGTGGCAGCAATTCCCGCGAGCACGCCACCCAGAACCACGACTACGAAACCGGCCAGCGCCAGGCCAATCGCCTTCCCAACGCTGGAGGGGCGCTTTCCGGCTCTGGCCAACTTCACGGCAAAATACGGCCCAAATATGATCGGCAGCCAGGAGATGCCGACGATTGCGCCTCCGCCGCCCCCCGCCGCGCTGAACCACGGCTTGGGCCAGTGTTCGAGTTCGCCAACCAGGCGCAGAATGGTAATGCCTAGGGTGATCAAAGCCGGAATCGTAATCAGACCGGAGATGGACGTTGGCCTTGACTCTTCCATGCGAAACTCCTTTCGCTCTCCAAAGCGGACGGTCTTGTGACTCTGAGATTTCCGATTGACAGCGATTCGCTACAATTGCCGGCCTGCGTTTCTCAACTCTGAATAACAACGACAACACTCCGACCTTGGAGAGAAGGTCTGCGCTGCCCTTGTTCTTAGACCGCGACCGGGGCCGCCTGTTTTCCTCGACGTGCGAGCGCGCAGGCAATAGTCCCCACGATAGCGCCCGCCACGACCGTCCAGCCGATCCAGAATCCAAGCTGGGGGTAGACCCCGGTGTAGAGGAATCTTGTGCCAAAGGACTGAAATTGCATGTTGGAAGGCGCCGCGTCGTAGTGCGTTCCCCAACCCTGGCCGCCGTTGGCACTCATGGCGAGATACATCACAATAACCACAGGAATGCGCGCTGCGAAAGCATAAGCCACCAGGCATTTCCCCAATGAACGCCAACCGATTCCGGGAATAAACGCCGAGACCAGCGTCACGAGGTACCCGATCACGGCCAGACTCGGATGGTGCATGGCCATAACTACTCCCATCAGGAATACGCCGACGACCATCACCGCCAACCCAACGAATGCCAGTCCGATGGATTTCCCGACGCTTGAAGGCCTGTCGCCCGCTCCTGCCAGCTTCAAGGCAAAATATGGACCAAAAATGAGCGGCAGCCAGGAGATGCCAATAACGGCTCCTCCTCCACCCGCTGAGGCATTGAACCATGGTTTGGGCCAGTGTTGGAGCTCACCCACTAGACGCAGGACAGTAATGCCCAAAGTAATCAACGCGGGGATGGTGATCAGACTGGCGATCGACAAGGGATTTGTCTCTTCCATTCGATCCTCCTGTGTTTTTCGTTTGTAAGCTGATTTTTATATCCTAGCGTAACTGGCTGCGCTTTGCACGGGATTTCGAGGTCGTCAATCAGTCGATAACTACGGGCGGAACTGGTAGGGGCGGCCGCCCTACTGGTCGGCCGCCGAGCAGCGCTGGCCTTTATGCCTGCGACGGTCAGCCGGTAAGCCCAGCACGGTTATCTTTCACTCCCGCGCCGCGGATTCGAGCCTTCCCACGTAACCCGCGGCAGGATGATGTCCTGCTTAATGCGCGCGGAATGGTCCCGGACCCGCTGGACCATGCTTTGCACAAGCTCGTCGGACAGCAGGCGGGGCTGCAATCCAAGGTCGCTCAACTTTCTGTGAACGGGATTGTAGTAGTGCTGCTCCGCTTCCACGCGGGGGTTCTTCAGATGGCTTATCTCTACCTTGAAACCGAGCTTCTCCGACTGCGCCTTCACCATTTCCGCCAATTGCAGGACGTTGAATGTCTCCGTGAATTGGTTGAAGACCCGATATTCACCCGCTTTCGGCGGATTCACCAGCGCGAGCTCGACACAACGCAAGGTGTCGCGGATGTTCAGGAAGCCGCGCGTCTGCCCGCCTTGCCCGTAAACCGTAAGCGGAATTCCTGCGACCGCCTGGACGCAGAAGCGGTTGAGTGCGGTGCCGAACACCTCGTCGTAGTGGAAACTCGTAGCCAGGCGATCGTCCAAAAGAGTCTCGTCCGTTTCGATGCCGTAGACCACGCCCTGGTTAAGATCGGTCGACCGCAACTTCCACACCCTGCATGCAAACAGGATGTTGTGGCTGTCATGGACCTTGGTGAGGTGGTAGAAAGAGCCGGGTTGCTTCGGGAACGGAAGAACGTCCTTACGGCCCTTGTATTCGATTTCGATGAAACCTTCCTCGATATCGATGTTGGGCGTACCGTATTCGCCCATCGTCCCCAGCTTCACCAGGTGCGCGGCGGGGCAACGCTCGCGCATCGCCCAGAGTACATTGAGTGTCCCTGCCAAGTTGTTCATTTGAGTAAAAACGGCGCGGCTGTGGTCAATCATGGAATAGGGCGCGGAAGGCTGCTCGCCGTAATGGATTATGGCCTCCGGCTTGAACGCCTCGAAGGCTCGCAATACGAGTTCATAGTTCCGCAAGTCGCCCACGAACAGATCGATCGTCTGTCCCGTCACTTCCTGCCACGCCTTCACACGATCGTGCAGCGTGCGGATGGGCATCAGGGGTTCGACGTTCAGTTCCATTTCCCAGCGACGCTTGGCGAAATTGTCAACGACACCCACCACGTGACCGTGGGTTGATAAATACATAGCGGTCGGCCAACCCAAGTAACCGTCGCCGCCAAGCACAAGGATTCTCATGTTTTGAATAGTCCTCTTTATCCGATATTTGAACGTGCCCCAGGCGCCAGGTGCTAAATGCCCGGGCTTTTGTAAGTAAAATGAACATCTCAGACTTCGAAACCTGCAAGTGTACACAGAACTCCCGATCCGCGTAACATCCAAATTATGTGCTAGACTTACAGCGGGCGGCTGATCGCGAGCGACACGGGATTCCCCGCGTTCTCCGGTCATCTCAAGATCTTACTTGGAAACCGCCATACGGGCACTTCAACTCGAGGAGGAACGCGCAGGGATGGCTACATATCTGGTTACCGGAGGCGCGGGCTTCATCGGCTCGCACATGGTTGAGGAGCTCGTACGTCGCGGCGAAACCGTTCGAGTGCTGGATAACCTTGCGACCGGCAAGACGGCTAATCTGGCGCGGGTCGCCGGCCGAATTGATTTTCAAGAGGCGGACATCCGTGACCTGGCAGCTATTTCTCCGCATTTCAAGGACACTCAGTACGTCATTCATCTCGCTGCGCTCCCCTCCGTGGCACGCTCGGTTGACGATCCGCTGACGGCCAATGAAGTCAACGTCACCGGAACGTTAAACGTCTTGCTGGCCGCCCGGGACGCGGGCGTCAAGCGCCTGGTCTTCGCCGCTTCCGCCGCAGCCTACGGCGACAATCCGACGATGCCTCGCGTCGAGACTTTGACCCCAGACCCGCTCTCTCCTTATGCACTCGCCAAAGTGGCCGGAGAATACTACTGCCGGGTGTTCACAACGATTTACGGTCTGGAAACCGTAGCGCTCCGCTTCTTCAATATATTCGGCCCGCGGCAGAATCCCGACTCACCCTACACTGGCGTTCTTTCCAAGTTCGTACCTGCGTATGAACGGGGAAGCACCCCGGTGATCTTCGGCGACGGCGAACAATCGCGCGATTTCACCTACGTGGATAACGTCGTTGACGCAACGCTCAGAGCTTGTACGGCTCCGGCGGCCGCCGGCAAGGTCATCAACGTCGGCGTGGGCCGCAGCTACACACTCAATCAGACTATTGCCATCCTCAATCACATCTTTGGACAGAACGTAGAACCACGCTATGGGCCTCCGCGCCCAGGCGATGCCCGAGATTCTTTGGCAGATATATCGCTGGCGCGCCGGTTGCTCGGATACGAACCCCTGGTTAGCTTCGAGGAAGGCCTGCGGCGCACGGTCGAGTGGTTCAGGGCCGAGGCAGCGATTGGTTAATAGCAAAGGTATAAAGATGGAAGTCGTCCATAAAGGTGTATCAGCGAAGGATGCAAAACTCGCACTCTTCGACTTTGATGGCACGCTCTCCCTGGTTCGCGCCGGTTGGATGAACGTCATGGTTCCCATGATGGTCGAGATCCTGGCGGAACTGAAGACCGGAGAGAAGGAAGACGATTTGCGGGCGCTGGTGGATGAGTCTGTGGCGCGGCTCACTGGGGAACAGACGATTTATCAGATGATCGAATTAGCTCGTCAAGTGAAGGAAAGGGGTGGCAAACCCCTGCCCGCGCTGGAATACAAGCGCCTGTATCACGACCGCTTGATGGATAAGATCGCCGACCGGAGAGAGGCGCTGCGCCAAGGTAAAGCCGCCCCGGACCAATACGTCGTTCCCGGCGCGCGCGCGGCGCTGGAGGATTTGCGCGCGCGCGGATTGGAGCTTTATTGCGCAAGCGGAACCGACGAGTCCTACACCCTCGAAGAGGCTCGGCTGCTGGATATTGCGCGATATTTTGAAGGTCGGATCTTTGGCGCCCGCGACGACTACAGGAGTTTTTCCAAAGAGATTCTGATCCGTGAGATGCTCTCTTCGCTGGAGGGCAACGGAAAAACGCTGATCGGGTTCGGCGACGGGTATGTTGAAATCAAGAACGTCAAAGAGGCGGGAGGTCTCGCGGTCGGCGTGGCCACGGATGAGCCTGATTGCCTGCTCGTGGACCCGTGGAAGAGAGAGCGCCTGATCAAAGTGGGCGCGGACTTCATCATTCCGAATTTCCTTTGCTGGAATGATCTTTCCCGCGCTCTATTTGCAGAGCATTAGCCGCCGCGTTTCCGGGTCGCAGCATTCCATGAACTCAAAATACAAGACTTTCGACCGTTCACGACTTTTGATCAAGCCGTTGGCCCGGCGCGTCCATGACATGAATCTTGATTATCTTCTGCCGCTCGAGGGCCCGCCCCCACAATTCTCACACCCCCAGCTCATCGAGGTGGCGAGAAGAATCTCCGCGGCAAAGAGAAAGGGCTCAGCGCGCATCCTCATGATGGGCGCGCATGTCATCAAATCCGGCGCCAGCCGTTACATCATCGACCTGTTGGAACGAGGCTATTTAACCCACGTCGCGATGAATGGCGCAGGCGCCATTCACGATTATGAGTTGGCACGAGCCGGCGCTACCACAGAAAGCGTGGCGCGCTATATTCGCAGTGGTGAATTCGGGTTGTGGCGCGAAACGGGAGAGCTCAATGATGTAATTCGCGAAGCCACGGCACTCTCGCTGGGCCTGGGTGAAAATGTTGGACGGCGGATCGAATGCAGCGATTTTCCTCACAAAGACATAAGCATCTTCGCCGCCGCTTACCGGCTCTCGATTCCGGCCACCGTACACGTGGGCATCGGATACGACATTATCCATGAGCATCCCAACTGCGATGGCGGCGCTCTGGGTTCGGCCAGCTACCGTGACTTCCTGATTTTCACAAATTCTGTTGAAAGCCTGGAAAATGGGATCATGCTTGATTTCGGCTCCGCCATCATGGCGCCCGAGGTCTATTTGAAAGCTCTAGCCATGGTTCGCAACACGGCTCATCAGCAAGGAAAGACGATCAGGAATTTCACCACGGCAGTTTTTGACTTGGTCCCCATTCAGGGCGACATCCACCACGAACTCCCGAAAACCGACCCTGGATACTATTTCCGGCCCCACAAGACAATCCTGGTTCGGACAGTGGCCGATGGGGGCGAGAGCTTTTACTTTTGTGGCGATCACCGGGCGACCGTTCCGGCCCTGCGGCGCGCCCTCCTGGAGCTCACATGACCATAGCGAAAACGCTCGAGGCTTTCACGAAACTCAAGGCATTAGTGGTGGGAGACATCTGCCTTGATCGCTGGTGCACTTACGATCCCGCCACTTCGGAAGCATCGCGCGAAACAGGGATTCCGCGCCTTGGCGTCGTCTCCACCGAGGTCACTCCGGGCGGAGGCGGTACGGTGGCTAACAATCTAGCGGCCCTGGGCGCGGGAGCAGTGGCCGTCCTGGGAATATGCGGCGGCGATGGCTTTGGATTTGAGTTGGTCCGCGCCTTAAACCAGCGGGGAATCACCGCAAATCTGATGGTTGAGATGCCCGGCTGGCAGACCTTCACCTACACTAAGCTGATCAACGGCCAGACCGGCATTGAAGACCAACCTCGAGTTGATTTCATCTCCGCCAAGCCGCTTCCTCCGGAGGCGGAGACGCGGGTCATCGAGAACCTCAACCCGGTGGTTGAGGCCTTCGACGTAGTGCTGGTGGCCGATCAGGCCGAAACTGCTGCCGGCGGCGTTGTGACGCCGCTGGTGCGCCGGACAATCAGCGAGCTCGCGGCTAAGTACCCGAGCAAGGTGTTTCTGGTCGATTCCCGCAAACGCGTGCATCTCTTCCAGGAAGTGATGGTCAAGCCGAATCGCATGGAAGCGGAAGTGGCCTGCCAGCAACTTTTCGGGCATGTCGATTTCAGACGGCTGCGCGAACATCTTCGAGCCCGTGCGGTGATGGTGACGCACGGGCCACAGGGCGCCCTGGTGGTCGAAGAAGGTAAAGAGACTTGGGCCAAGCCACGGCCCGTGGAAAAACCGGTGGACATTTGCGGCGCCGGTGACGGCTTTGCTGCCGGCGCGGCGCTCACCATGGCGGTGACTGGCGACCCCGTTGCCGCAGCATCGTTCGGCAATCTGGTCGCCTCCATCACCGTCATGAAGAAGGGTACGGGCACAGCTTCGCCCGCAGAGGTCATTGAGGCCGCGGCAAGGGAGATCTGAATTATCGTGTGGCGATTGCCGGATATTCCTCACACCCCACGCAACTCGTCCTCGCTGAGTCCGAAATAGTGCCCCACCTCATGCAGCAACGTGGCGCAGATCTGACGACGCACCTCGGCGTCGTTGCGGCATACCGCCTCGATGTTACGCTGGTATAGAAAAATCCGATCCGGCGGACTGGAGTAGAACACGCTTTTCTCCGTGCGCGGGATGCCATGAAACAGCCCCAGCAGCAACCCTCCGCGCTTCGGCTCCTCCGGCGGTAAATCTTCCACTATGATCGCAACATTTTCCAGTCTTTCGCGGAACGTTTCCGGCAGGTCGTCGACGGCTTGCGCAACCAGTTCCTCGAATTTCGTTTGCTCCATCCGGTTCCCCCCAGGGGTGAGTTTCTTCGCGGCGCGTGAAGAAAAGCGGATACTTCGCTTCGCTCAGGATGACATGTCATTCTGAGCGAAGCGAAGAATCTGCATTTGGTTGCGGCTTTGTGGCGCGGTTTCACCTGCTCCTTGTTTTCGACGGCGCACAAATCTTCTAGCGGCGCCCTCGCGCCCATGCTGAAGTAACGACCCGGGACGCCGTTCTCAAGAACACCTTCACGGTCCGCTATTTGCCGAAGTCAAGCTCGAGAAGTGTCACGGTAAAGGGCTCGAAGGCATAGTCAAACTCCCTGTCGCCGACCGCCACGGGGCTTGTAACGGGTGCGATCCTTTGCGGGTCGTCGCGGCTATTCATGACTTCCGGAGTGCCCGCCGCATCCCGGTCTTTCAAGACGTAAGCCGAGCCTCCTCGCAGGGATCCAGGAAAATCCACGAGGTGAAACTTCATTTGCCTCGTCTCGCTGGTCGAGTTGACGGTGTAAATTCGCAGTGATTTACCATCCTCGCTGAGCGTGGCGCTCAGGTCAGGCTCCTGGAGATACCACGGCAGCGAAGTTGTCCGCTCGATTCGCAGCGGGTAGGAACCTGCCGCCCGCGTGTACATCTTCTGCGAATAATACGTGGGTGCAAGATACAGCCAGCCCGGCCCCGGCAAGAGAACGCCGGAGCCAAAGCTGTCCACCAGGTTCGATCGGATTGCTATTTCGTCCAGATCCGCGTAGCGCTGCAACAGGTTCTGGTACCGCGAGCAGCTTAGGGCGTTCCCCAGGGTCTGGAGCATTCCTCGCGTCAGCCCCATCTCTCCCGCCGTTGTATTCCATTCCGTGACGGCCACTCGCACGTTCCTTCCCGCACCGTAACGCGCAATCTGGTCCTGAAGGAACTTCAATTCTGCTTCCTTACCCCACAAATCCCCGCAGTCGTACTGATGTGGGCAAAGGTAATCGAGGTAACCGCCGCCCTCTCGTAGTGTGTCGGCGGAAGGAAAAGACGAAAGCACTTTGGCCATGGGATCAACTCTGCGAATCGCTTCCGCGAAGGCGCGCACGGAGGCATCGTACTTGGGGCCACCGATTTCATTTCCGATCTGCCAGTACTTCACTCCGTACGGAGCCGCGTGGCCGTTCTGCGCACGCACTTTCCCCCAGCGAGTTTGCGGGCCGCCATTGAAGTATTCGACTTCGGCGGCGGCGTCCGCCGGGGTCTTGCCCGTCCAGCGCACGCAAACCAGAGGCTCGGCGCCCACATATTGGCAGAGCTGAACAAACTCCTCGACGCCAACGAAATTCGGCTCGAGGCCGCGCCACGGAATGGTCGTGTACGGCACGCGCGTATCCCACGGTCCAATGCACTGATTCCACTCGAAGACTTCCAGCGAACTCCCGCCAAATCTGATGACTCCAGGGGTCATCTCTTTCAAGGCAGCAACGACATCCCGCCGCCAGAGTCCGAGTACGGCGTCCTCATCAATCATATAGATCCGGTCGAGCCACACGCTTCCCGGGCCTTCGAACTCAATGTTCAAGGTAGCGTTCTGGACGTCCCGCGTTGACCGCAGCACCGTTTCCGCGCCCTGCCAATTGTCGCCGGCGCGACCGAGCAAAACAGGGCCGGCTGCACGCGCGCCGTCGCCGGAGAGCGATGCCCACACGGGAACATCCCCTTGGCCTCGCATATGCAGTCGAAGCCGGTAGCTCATCCCTTTTCGAAGATAGAAACCGTCTTGGGCAATTCCCGCTCGAGCCCGCGGAACGGGAAGCTCGATCTTCTGCGAGCGCTTGCCGTTGTATGGGTTCTCGGTGTCGAGCGAATACTTCGCGACGTGCACGGCTCCTTCGGGATACCACGGCCGGTGGGGTTTGTCGATTTCCCGTTTATAGCTCGGCCACCACTCCGCTTCCTCTTCAAAGCTGGTGGATTCGACCTGCTGGGCAAGCATGGAGGGCAGAAGGCGGCACAAAGGCTCAATGAATTGCCCGCACTGCTTGAGGTCGATGGGAAGCTTGCTGAGCTTTTGGTGAAAAACCCGTACATCGTTCTCAACGGGCCGCGCCACCGGTTCCAAACGAAACCCGTCGAACCAAACTTTGCCTGAACTGTTTTCGAAGCCGACAAGGATAATGTCCACGTCCTCGGGCGTGGGGGCCTCGAAGGTCACTTCCTCTTCCTCCCAGGGCGACGTGCCGGACCTCGCGTTTACTTCTACCCAATAGGCCTTCACGTGAGTCAATTAAAATCCGCCCGCCTGCCTCGCCACTTCCTGTCGCGGACAGTCCTTCGGTCTTGATCCAGACTCGCGCCCGCCAGAGGGTTCCCACCGGAAGCACAACCCACTGATTCAGCGAATAGCTGGCGGGAGCGCGGGCTTCCATCACCAGCGATTGCTTTCCTTCTTTCTTCTCCGCGGAGTCCGTGTGCACTTCCACGCTTTTCCTGTCTTGTTCGGGTGAATCTACTGTCCAACCTCTCAGCGGCTCGGCAGCTTCAAAGCCTGGATTCTGAAGCGGCGGCGGCGCGCTCAACGCCATGAATAGGAAAACTCCCGGAAGCATAATATTCGTACTCCTTGCGACGCACACTGTCCTTGCTACCCGGCCAGCAGGCCCTGGTCGACCATGTGCTGCCGCACCTTGGCGCGCTCCGGACTGTCAAAAGCGCGGAACGGCTCAGCCATGAAATCATCCGAAATACCCAAAAGCGAAACCGCGCACTTCAGCCCTTTCAGATAACTTGACTTGTAGCGCCCGACTCGATAGATGGTGGTGGAAATACGCATGACTTTGCTGTGCAAAACGCGAACCTGCTCGAAGTCCCGTGTCACCGCCGCCTCGTACAGGCGCACGTAGAGTTGTGGGCAGAAATTGGACCCGCCGCACATCCCACCGTGTGCACCCAGCAGGACCGCCTCCGCCAGTAGTTCTTCGGGCCCTACCAGAAGGGTAAAGTCCGGCCGTCCCTGCAGAAGCTCGACCATGGAATGAAAGTAGGTCATGTCGCCCCCGCTGTCCTTAAGCCCTATCACGTTGGGAATCGCCGCGGCTCGAAGCACGGTCGAAGGCTCAAAAGTGTGACGGGTATTTGTGGGGGCGTTATACAGAAGCAGGGGCAGAGGTACTTCCGCGGCGAGGTGCTCGACAAAATCCAGCAATTCCACCTGGCTGGCAGGAAAGTAATAGGGCGCGGACGCCACCACCGCCTGCGCGCCGAATTTCCGTGCCGCGGTGGCCAGGTTCACCGATTCCACGAAGGCAGTGTCCGTGATACCCACAATCACCGGCAGTCGCCCGGCTACTTGCGTGCATGTGCGCTCAATGAGCTCTGCGCGCAGCCGGTAACTCAGCCCGGGAGCTTCCCCGGTTGTTCCCAGGATAAACAGGCCATGAACGCCGCCCGCGATCAGGTGTTCGACCAGGCGCTCAAGGCCTGCGTGGTCAAGCTCATCGCGGCCCCGGAGCGGCGTAATCATGGCCGTGATTACTCCACGCAGCGGTTTGGGAAGTTCCATTCTAAACTCCGCTCGTAGGGGCGGCCCTGGTGGTCGCCCTTTGCCGGCTCAGTCGACCACCAGGGCACCCACAAGGAGCGCCCCTACGTCGCTCATCGGGGACGGCAAGCCGTCCCCCTACGCCTGTTCTGCCGTAATCGCGAACACCGCCAGCGCGGGCTGCCCTGGCTCCAATTTACAATGCAGGCTCTCCACTTTCCCCGGCTTCACAGGCAAACTCCAGAGCAGCACCTGATACTGCTCGCGCACCACGTCTTTTACATACTCGAGTGCCCTCTGTGCTGCGGTCGCCACCGGGTCGATGCGCGTAGCGGCACAAATGCGATTCGACTGCGCGACCTCGATCCCGTTCCGCACCGGCGTCTCCCGTTGCCCTCCGTCGCTGTATCGGACTCGATAGGTTGCCACTCGTTCGCCGCGCTTTCCAACCACCGGATAACCGTCGGGAAACGTCACCTGCCCCAGAATGTGCAGTCGCGTGCATGCGCGGTTGAGCGGGATCGTCGCCTCAGGCACATCCTGCGTCAGCACGATCGGCCGTGCGGCGCCATCGATGACCGGAAATCGAAAAGGAACGCCACCGATTGCCAGTTCCGGCCCTTGCCACAACACGAACTTCTCTCCCATTCGCTTCCACTGGTCGTCCGCCATGGGGGCTTGGCGCCAAAACTGTGCCAAAGCGGCTTCGAAGCTAGCCCACGCTTTCATGCCCTCCGAGCTTTCGGCCAGCGCCTGAAGGTCCAGCGCCTGGAAGGAACTCTTCCGCGACCACGGCGTCCACTTTAGAGGGACCACCAGAGGCCGCGTGGCTTCGGGCTCGGCGGCATGGCGGCGCTCTGCGAATAAGCGCGATAATTCAAGGTACGGAACATCGCGCGGCTCCCGGCTTTCAGTGACAATGCCCGACTCCAGGATGCCGTCCCGCATCTCCCAATCGATTCGGCTATACTGCCGCAGGTCCTGCCAGCTCCAGAAAACGTGCCCGGCCAGTTGGCCCGACTCGACGAGATCAAGCAGCCGGTCCACGCTACCCTGCATTACCACCTGCGATTGACCGATCGCTTTGCCGCCCCACTCCGTAAAGGTCAACGGACGTGAGGGGCCGTCGTAATCGGCTTCTTTTTTGAAGTCTTCGACGTCGTAGGTGTAAGGATGCTGATCGAAGAAGTCCATTCCGGCTGCTTCGAAAATAGGCTTCGCCTTCTCCTTGGGCATGCTGTTGGCCGCAGAAACGAAGCGTCCGAGGGGATCGAGCCGATTGCAGCGCGCTTTCCCCTCGCGCAGATATTCCACGGTGTATTCGCATTCATTGGCGAGCAGCCAGGCAAATACCGACGGCGAGTTCCAATCGCGCTGGACGACTCTTTCCATGGTCCGGTAGCCCAATTCGATCATCGAGCGCGGCATTTTCGAAAAATCCATTCCCCAGTAGCCGGGCTCCTCGCTCACCAGTAAGCCCAACTCATCCGCCAATTCCACCATGTGCCGGTGGTGCGGGTAATGGACCTGGCGGATGAAATTCGCGCCCAAAGCCTTGATCATCCGCATATCCTGCTCCATCTGCCGGTGCGTCAGTGTGAAACCCTGCTCTTTCCACATGTCGTGCCGGCAGATTCCCTTCAGCACCAGACGCCGCCCGTTGAGAAGAAAATCCGGCCCATGCGCCGTGACCTCGCGGAATCCCGTCCGGCAGCTCCAGCGGTCCATGCCATGATCGCTTTTCAGGGTTGCACGCAGCTCATAGAGACTAGGCTCTTCCGGCGACCACAACACCGGCGAGCTGATCTCAAACTCCAACTCAACCTCGCTTGCACCGGACGGGATCGAGACCGCCTTTTCCGCTCGCGCCACTTCCGACCCCGAGCGCACGAGAGCCACCTCAACGCGGGCCGAGGTCCCGGTGGACGCCGACACCATCACTTGCACTTTGCAGGCTGCCCGGGCATAACCCGGCTCAAGCTTGTACCCGAAACGCACGTTGTCTACGAAAGCTGCCGGCCGCAATTCAGCGTAGACGTCTCGAATGATTCCGCCGTAAGCTTCCCAGCCCGGATTCACGCCCAACGCCAGTTCGTCTTTGCCGGCGCCGCCCGGTTCCGGCGTAAGGTCAGCGATCGCCACTTCCACGATGTTGGCGCCCTTTTTGGCATGCGGTGTGAACTCAAACTCGAAGGGCACGTAGGGCCCCATGACGCCGATTTCCGCGCCATTCACGAACGCCCGGCCGAAATAGGTGATGGCGTCGAAGTGCAGAATTGCCCGCTCGTGCGCGGAAAGTTCCGGCAGCAGGAACTCGCGTTTCAGCCGGTAGTTCCCCGACGGGCGCAGCGAGGAGGGCACTTGCACGAGATCATACAATTCCCCGTCGATCCGGCGTTCCCATTGCCCGTTTAAGTCGACGCGGGAGCGTGGTCCCGCCGGAGGCGTGTCCCCACTGGTGTCGGAGCCATGCAGCGCCAGCGACGCGGCCGGCAAAACCACGCACCCGCCCAACGTAGCTACAAATCTCCGGCGATTCACGACATTGGTGATTGGTGATTTGTGATTGATGATTGCTCCCTCCACATTTCCAGTTTTCGATTGTCGATTGTCGACCCTTGGTACAGTCCCAGTACTACGCACCTTCCCTTCCATACGTTCACGAGATCAATCGCAAATCACCAATCACAAATCACAAATGCTCAGAAGAATTTGATGTTGAGCGCAACGAACACCGCCAGTACCACCACCGCATAAAACACAGGCCTGCGAAACCAGGGCGCCGGCTCCTTCTGCTGCGCTGCTCGCGAATAAACCAGACCTTTGAGTTTGTCCGCTTGCGGCGCTTCGGTCATAAAGCTAAGAGCAACCGTCACCACCAAGCCTGCGGCAAGCCCCCACACCGCCGTCCAGATATTCGACGCCATCGGCGAGGTAAACCTCAGCACGCCCAGCCGGTAGAGCACGTACTCCAGGGCCGCCCCGGAAAGTCCCGCAGCCATTCCGTAGAATCCTGCCGTGGCGGAGGGGCGCTTCCAGAACATGCCGAGGAAGAAGACGATGAAAAAAGGCGAAATAAACAAAATCCCGATGAGCTGCATGTAGTCCATCAGGTTATTGAAATAAAGCACGATGTACGACGACGCGCAGGCAAAGCAGGCGCCCACCACCGTGGCCATTTTCCCTACTTTGAGATAATGCCGGTCAGGGCGGTTCTTGACGAAGTAGGTCTGGTAAATGTCATAAGTGAAGACCGTGTTGAAGGCCGTAATGTTGCCGGCCATGCCGGACATGAAGCTGGCCAAAAGCGCCGTCAGACCCAACCCCAGCATGCCGCTGTGATAGTAGCGTCCCATGAGAGTCGGCAAGGCCAGGTTATAATCGTGCTTGACAATCGCAGGCGCCACAGCCAGGGCGAGCATCCCCTGCACCGTCACAATGGCCGGAAACAGCATTTTCGGAAGGGCCGCCACGAGCGGCGTCTTTCGCGACGACGCCAAGTCCTTGGCAGCCAGGGCGCGCTGCACCAGCAGGAAGTCGGTACACCAGTACGCCGGCGAAGCGCACAGTCCGAGGCCCACAACCATCACCCACCAGGGGACGCCCAGCGGATCTCCCGGGCTACCCATCCCCTTCCAGGTGTGCAGGTATTGCTCCGGCAGCTTGGCCACCAAACCGCTCCAACCGCCCACCTCGTGCAGCCCCAGAAAGGTTAGAGGCAGGAACCCGATGACAATCAGAAAGAACTGAAGGAACTCGTTGTAAATCGAGGACGAGAGGCCGCCCCAAAAAACAAAGACCAGCACCACCCCGCTGGCCAGCAGCACGCTGGCGGTGAAGGGCCAGCCCAGCATGCTGCGAAAAACCACCGCGAAAGCGAACATATCAATTCCCGACATGAGCACGGTGACGATGGCGAAGCTGAAGGCATTGAGAATGTGGGCGCGGTGATCATAGCGCATGCGCAAATACTCAGGAACGCTGCGCAAGCCGTTCGTGTAGTAGTAGCGGACCATGAACAAGCCCAGAAAAACCATGGCCGGGATGGCGCCGATCCAATACCAATTGTTGGTTCTCATGCCATACTTCGCGCCGTTGGCCGTATGGCCCATCACCTCCAGGGCTCCCAGGTTTGCCGACATGAAAGCGATGCCCGTGATCCAGTGCGAAAAGGAGCGGTTCGACAAGAGGAAATCCGACGAGGTTTTCATCTTGTCTTTGAGCCAATAGCCCACACCGAGCACAACAGCGAAGTAAGTGATGATGATGGCGAAATCGAGCCAGCCGAGTTTCATCAGCATAGGAAGTCCCGCCGTAGGGGGACGGCTTGCCGTCCCCTGCACTGGATCGTCCTCCACCCGGATTAGGGCTGGTCCCGGTACTACTTCGACTGCCGGAAATGCCAGTCCGGTTCGAAAAGAAACATGCGTCCGGTTTCGGTGTACGGATGCTTCTTCACTTCTTCGAGATTCAATTCGGCTCCCAGCCCTGGAGACGTGGGAAGCTCCAGGTAACCGTCGACGAGTTTGGGCGTCCAGGTAAGCAGATCTTTCTCCCACGGCTCATTGAACTGATCGAAGTATTCCTGCATATAGAAGTTCGGAGTACAGGCATCGATCTGGAGATTCGCCAGCGTGCAGATGGGCCCTTGCGCGCTGTGCGGAAGAATCACGCCGTAGTGCGCGTCCACCATGTCGGCAATCTTGCGTGTGGCCAGGATGCCGCCCACGTGCAGCGGCTCAAGCGTAATCACATTGATAGCGTCGTCGCGCAGCAATTCCGCAAACTGCTGTTTGGAAACGAGACTTTCCCCCGTACCTACGGGCACGTTGATGTGGCGCGCCACCTCGATGCTGGCATGAATATTTCCATGCGGCACGGGGTCTTCGTACCAGGCGGGGGCAGACTCCTCCAGGCGCTTGCCCACGCTGATGGCTGTTTCCACGCTGAAACGTTCGTGGGCCTCGACGGCCAAATCGACGCTCGGACCCACCGCCTCGCGAACTGCGTTGACGATGTCGATCGCCAGGTCCAACTCAGACGGCTGCGGTTTCCTCCACTCCGCGCCGAAGGGATCGAACTTCATCGCCGTGTAACCTAGTTCGACCACACGCTTGGCCGCTTTCGCAAACTCCTCAGGCGTGCGCGGACAGCGATACCAGCCGTTGGCGTAGGCGCGGATCTTTTCATGATAGCGCCCGCCCAGCAAGTTATAGATCGGCTGGCCCAGGGCTTTCCCGATAATGTCCCAGCACGCGATCTCAATGGCCGAGGCGGCGCACATCACAATCTGGCCACCGTCGGAATAGATGTCCCGCACGAAGCGCTGCAAAAGCATCTCAATTTGAAACACCTCGAGCCCCAGAACCTGCCCCTTCAGTTCGTGAATGGCGGTCTCTATCGTCCGCGACAGATGACCCAGGGTGCCTTCCCCAATCCCCTGAATCCCCTCGTCCGTCTCGACTTGCACAAATAGCCAGTTCTTCCAGGGATTGCCGACAAGATAGGTTTTGATGTCTTTGATTTTCATGACCCTCTCCAGATCACAGATAGCGCCCACTATTCGTGGAGTTTATCCTGTTTTGCAGAAAGGCGCATACACAAAAAGGGATGCGCGAAGCGCCTTGGAGTGCGGTAAAGTGTGCAGGATACAAGGATGGCAGCTTCTTTACGGAGGCCGACATGAGCGAATTTGCCGGAAAAGTCATCGTGATCACCGGCGGGGGATCCGGCATCGGAAACGGCACGGCTTTACTCTTTGCGCGCGAGAAATCGCGTGTAGCCGTGCTGGATTGGAACGACTCGAACTCACAGGAAATATCGAACCAGATCCAGGCGGCAGGAGGCGAAGGCCTTTTCATTAAGGCTGACGTCAGCAAGACAGCGGAAGTCCAGCCCGCCGTCAATTCGATTGTGGAACGCTGGGGAAGAATCGATGTTCTGTTCGCTAACGCGGCCGTTCAGATTAACAAACCTCTGGCTGAAACCAGCGACGCGGATTGGGACCAGACCATCAACGTGAATCTGAAGGGCGCGTTTCTATGCTGCAGGCATGTCATCCCGGTGATGCGGGAACAGAAACAGGGATGCATCGTGATCTGTTCTTCCGGTCACGCTTTTCAGACTTACCCGAACTACACCGCCTACGCTGCCACCAAGGGAGGTCTGCTGGCCTTCATGCGCGCCGCCGCACTGGACTGCGCCCCGTACGGAATCCGCGTCAACTGCATCATTCCAGGCGCCACCGATTCTCCTCTCTTGCGTTATCACCTGCGCAACTGCCCCGAGGACGAACCGCGGATTCTCGCCAGCATTCCGTTGCACCGTTTTGCCACCCCCGAGGACATTGCCAAAGGGGTCCGCTTTCTGGCGTCCAGCGATGCTTCCTACATCACGGGAACCTGGCTCGCGGTCGATGGCGGACTGCTCGCGCAAGGTTGAACTACACGTCGATCAACCCCAAGCTGATCTGGATGGCTTGGTTGACCTTAGCCATTGTACTCGCGTCAGCCACGCCCAGACGTTTGATCAGTCGTTGCCGATCCACGGTACGGATCTGGTCCAGGCGTATTGCGGAGCGAACATCAAGTTCGTTGGTGCGGGAAGGTTCAATCACAACCTCCACAGGATAAGCGACGAGCGAAAGCTTGGAGGTCACGGCCGCCACAATCGTCAGAGGGCTGTAGCGATTGCCGATGTCATTTTGGATGATTAGAGCAGGCCGGGTCTTCCGCATCTCGTGTCCCACGGTGGGGTCAAAAGAGACCAGATAGAATTCGCCGCGCTTGACGTTAGCTATTTCTTGCCTTTGCGATTGGTGTGAGACCTTTGCCATGCCTCTTCCTCAAGCGGGAACCACTCCAGGGCGATCTTCACGCTGTCCTCGGCGTTGGCCTGGTACCCCGCTTTGAGCTGTTCGCGCAGCATGTGCTTACCGCGGTCTTCCACGTAATGCAGCACAGCGCGGCAGATAAAGCGGCTACGGCTGCCTCGGCTCGTGACCCGATCGAGCACGGCCAGCGTGCTTTCCGGCAACATAATGTTGATGCGTCTGTTCATAGAGTTTCCAAGTCTAAAGACCCAGCACTCATAAGGTACACACCTTTAGTGTGGACGTCAATCTGGTGTGTCGCCCCCTGGTGTGTCTCCGCTGGACGCACTACAATAGGACTCCGCCAACGGAGGCGAAGCCCGTATGAACGAGCTCATCGGCGATCTGCGCGTCGGCATGCGCATGTTGCGGCGGAATCCCGCCTTCACCGCTACTGCCCTGCTGACCCTGGCGCTGGGAATTGGCGCGGCCACTGCAGTCTTCAATGTCGCAGACGAGGCGCTTCTGAGCCCGCTGCCTCTACCGCAGCCGCAGCAGCTTGTGGCCGTCTACAATTTCGACAAGCGGACCTCACATTATGTTTCGAGTTCTTATCCCGACTTCGAGGACTTCAGTAAGCGCAACCGTTCCTTCCAGCATCTCTCCGCCTATGTTCGGCTTCCTTTGAACCTTTCCGTCGGGGAAGCTACCGAACGCATTTCTGTCGAGGCGGTGAGTGCGGATTACTTCTCCATGCTCGAACTCCCGCCGCTCGCCGGACGCGCCTTCGGCGCGAAGGAGAGTGAGTCTCGGGTAGTCATGCTGAGCGAGGAGCTTTGGCGACAACGCTTTGGGGCAGATCAGAAGCTCGTCGGCAAGACGCTGGCCCTGGAAGGTTCTCCCCTGACAGTAATCGGAATCGTCCCCGCACGGTACCGCGGCGTCAACTTGAACTGGGGTGATCCGCCGCAAGCCTGGATGCCGCTCGGCGCCGTGCCACAGGTGCTGCCCAGGTTCAAGAAAACCGACATCTTTCACCTGCGGTCGGCTCGCTGGCTGGTCATGTTCGGCCGCTTGCGGACGGGCGTAAGCGTTTCCGAGGCAGAGGCGGACTTGCGGCTGATTGCCGGCAACCTCGCCAAGGCTGAACCTGCCACCAACCGTAACATCACCGTCTCGGCATTCTCAGCCTCCCGATCCAAATTCTGGCCTGCCTACCGGTCCTCAATCACGCAATTGCTCGTGATGTTTGGCGCCAGCGCGGGACTGCTGCTTTTGCTATCTTGTGCGAACGTCTCCAATCTGCTTCTGGAGCGCGCCGTTGCCCGGCGCCGCGAAATGGCCATTCGCACCGCGCTCGGCGGCGGGCGAGGCCGGCTGATCCGCCAGTTGATGGCGGAGAACTTTATATTGGTCATCGGCAGTTTTGCCGCAGCGCTATTCGTTGCATTCGGCCTCGACCGGCTCCTGTCGCTCTTCCCCACCGCGTTTGGGATTCCGCTCGCCCTGAACCTGGGCATCGGGACGCGAGTGCTGCTTTTTGGCTCCTTGGCTTCACTCGCCACGGTCTTTCTGTTTGGCCTCGTGCCGGCGCTCCAAGCCAGCCGGCCCGATCTGATCCCTTCTTTGAAAGAGTCCTCCAACGCGCCTTTCGAGGGCATCCGAGGTGATTGGCTACGGCATTTTCTGGTAGTGCTACAGGTGGGTCTTTCCATGGCCCTGCTGGTCATGGGCGGCGTCTTCGCGCGAACCGTATGGAAGGCCTACTCCGTCGATCTGGGTTTTCGCCCTGACCATCTGTTGCTGATGGCTTTCGAACCGCCGGCGCAACAGTACGACGCCGCGCAAAGCGAGCTTTTCGCCCAGGCTGCCTTGCGCCGTAGCTCCACGATTCCCGGCGTCGAGACTGCCACCGTCGCATGGGACGTGCCGCTTACCATGATGCAATCCACAACCCAGGTGACGGACTCCGAAAGTCCCACTCCCCAGGCAATCCGCACGGCCTACAACATGGTCGGCCCCGACTACTTTCACACTTTGGGCATCGCCATGCTCGCTGGGCGAGACTTCACCTGGGATGATCGGGAGAATTCTCCCAAGGCGGCAATCGTCAACCAAACTCTCGCCAATCGCTTGTGGCCTGGCTCGAGTGCAGTGGGCCGAACCTTGATGGTCGAGGACCAACCTGGCCGCCGAACCCTGGTCCGGGTGGTAGGGCTTGCACGCGATTCCAAATACGTCTCCGTCTGGGAAAACCCGCAGCCGTACGTCTTTTTTGCAGTGTGGCAATGGCACTACCCTGTGGGGAATTTGATCGTCGAGACGCGCGGCGAACCGCAAGGGCTGATGCACGAAATTCAACGGAGCTGGCAGGACGCTTCTCCCAACGTCGCGCTTTCCGGCCTCCACACCGGGTCGGAACACGTGAACGCGTCTCTCGCCCCGCAACGCCTTGCTGCGGGTCTCCTGGCTTCATTTGCCATTCTGGCAGTCATCGTGGCCTCTATTGGCCTGTACGGTGTGGTCGCCTACACCGTAGCGCGGCGGAAGCGCGACATCGCCATTCGCATGGCTCTCGGGGCAGAGCCGGCCAGGGTTGTCGGACGGATTGTCGGCCACGCGCTTTCCCTCACCGCTTTCGGGTTGATTCTCGGCGCAGGAGCTTCTTACGCCTTGATGCGTCTTGTCGCTTCCCAGGTGAAGGGCGTCTCCCCGTACGACAGCGTTACCTTCGCCGCCGTGCCTGTGCTGCTCTGCGCCATCGCGGCCGGCGCGGCGCTTGTCCCGGCGATTCGAGCCGTCCATGCCGACCCGGTTCAGGCACTTCGGTCCGAGTAGAGCCCCGCCCGGGCCCAGGGGGTTCCCCTTCCCTGCTTTTTCCTTGACCCTGGCGCGCGATGATGATAGCCTACGATGGTGGGCGTGTGCAAACAGCCGCCCGGGGAGGCTGTCCGGCAGCAGGGGGGTTCAACATTGGAAGAGTGCAAGAGTCGAGGAGTCAAAAAGTCGAACCACGGCTGGTATTAACCGGCTCAGATTCCCGGCTTCTCGACTGCAATTCACGGAACAAAGCGAGAATGTCTATGAAAACACGGAGGCGTCGCAGAAATCAACCACCCCTGGCCCTTACTTGTCCAAGGAGGGGAATTTCCGGGCTCCCCTCCTCAGATGGGGAGGGGTTCGGGGTGGTGGGGCCTTGCGATCTTTGCGCACTTTGCGCCTTGGCGTGAAGCCGGGTTTCTAATGACGAACAAGACGGAACAAAGCGAGAATGTCTATGAAAACAAAGAGGCGGTACAGAAATCAACCACCCCTGGCCCCTCCTTATCCAAGGAGGGGAATTCCCGGACTCCCATCCTCAGATGAGGGGGGTTGGGGTCGTGGGACTTTGCGACCTTTGCGCCTTGGCGTGAAACCGGGTTTGGGTAACGAAAGCGCCGGAACAAAGCGAGAATGTCTATGAAAACAAAGGACAAGGTCAAAATGTCGGGCGAAGAGAGCCAGCGCATGGGGATCTTCTTCTCGACTCAGGGCCTTCTCGACTCTTTGTCTGCATTTTTCTCTATTCATTATTCTCCTGGGCTTCTGTAAAATTCCAAGGGAGTCCTGGGCGTAAGCCTATATACTCTCACAAGGTTCGGGGGCGGCAGCGTGACACAAAGATGAAGATCGTCGTAGCGGCGGACCATGTCGGCTTTGCCTTGAAGCAGCAGGTTCTCGAGTACCTGAAAAGCCAAGGCGTGGAGGTTGAGGACTGCGGTCCGCCGGACGCAGAGCCTGTCGACTACCCCGACTTTGCCGAGAAGGTCGCCGGAAAGGTGGCGGCGCAGCAGGCCGGCTGCGGGGTGCTGGTGTGCGGGACAGGCATCGGGATGATGCTGGCTGCCAACAAGGTTCCCGGCATTCGCGCCGTGGCGGCCAACGACACCCTTTCGGCGCGCATGGCGCGGGAGCACAACGACGCCAACGTCCTCACCATGGGGGCGCGCATGATCGACGCCGCCACCATGCGTCAGGTCGTTGACGCCTGGCTCGCTACGCCCTTCGCCGGAGGCCGTCACCAGCGCCGCGTGCAGAAAATCCAGGCAATAGATCAACGATATCACTCGGAGAAGCAACCATGAACCATACCCTTCCCTTGCGCGAGGTTGACCCGGAAATCGCCCAGGCCATAGACCAGGAGGTCGACCGCCAGGCGCGGACTCTCGAACTGATCGCCTCGGAAAACTTCGTCAGCGAAGCGGTGCTGGAAGCGGTCGGCTCCGTGATGACCAACAAGTACGCCGAGGGCCTGCCGGGCCATCGCTATTATGGCGGGTGCGAGTTTGTGGACGTGGCCGAAACACTGGCCATCGAACGCGCCAAGAAACTTTTCGGAGCGGAACACGCCAACGTGCAAGCGCACTCCGGCAGCCAGGCCAACCAGGCCGTTTATATGACCGTGCTCAAGCCCGGTGACACCTTGCTCGGCATGAGCCTCGCGCACGGTGGACACCTCACCCACGGCCACCCGCTGAATTTCTCCGGCAAGATGTACAAGATCGTCTCTTACGGCGTGCGCAAGGACACCGAGACGATTGACTATGACGAGCTCGAGCGCCTGGCACTGGAACACAAGCCTCGGCTGATCGTGGCTGGGGCCAGCGCCTATCCCCGGGTGCTGGACTTCGCCCGATTCGGCTCCATCGCCAAACAAAGCGGCGCCTTGCTGATGGTGGATATGGCGCACATCGCCGGCCTCATCGCGGCAGGCCTCCACCCCAGCCCTTTCCCGCACGCCGACTTCGTCACCACCACGACCCACAAAACCTTGCGAGGGCCGCGCGGCGGCGCAGTCTTCTCAAAGGCGCAGTATGCCAAGGACCTGGATAAAATCGTTTTCCCCGGCATCCAGGGCGGTCCCCTGATGCACGTGATCGCCGCCAAAGCCGTCTGCTTTAAGGAAGCACTCGAGCCAGCCTTCCGCGAGTATCAGCAGCAGATCGTGCGCAACGCCCGCGCCATGGCCGAAGCTCTGGCCGCCAAAGGCTTTCGAATCGTCTCAGGCGGCACGGATACGCACTTGATGCTGGTCGATGTGTTCTCGCAAAACGTAACCGGCAAGCAGGCCGAAAAGGCGTTGGGCAACGCCGGCATTACCGTCAATAAAAACGCCATTCCCTTCGACGCCAACCCACCCGCGGTCGCCAGCGGAATCCGTATCGGAACGCCCGCCGTCACCACTCGAGGTCTAAAGCAACCGGAGATGGTACTGATTGCGGGATGGATCTCGGAAGTGATACACCACATCGACGATGAATCAGTCCAGCAGCGCATCCGCACCCAGGTCGAAGCCCTGACCGAGAGATTTCCGCTCTATGAAAAGCGGCGACATGCCATAGCGGCAAAGGTTTGATTTGAGATAACATGCTACACGTTATTATCTATAAAGGTGAGGACGGTTATTGGGTCGTCGAGTGTTCCAGCCTCCCGGGCTGCATCAGCCAGGGGAAGACGCGTGAAGAAGCAATAGAGAATACTTCGGTACCTAATCTCCCAATTCATGCTTGAATTTCTTGAGGAGCTTCTCTAAGGGATAGGTGGGTTCATCGCTTCTGGCGTCGCAAATCAGGTTGAGGGCTTCGTCTTCGCTGAGGGGGTTCTTTCTATAGGGCACACGCGCGCGCTCGAGAACCGCGGCCACACCAGGCACACTCGCAATGGGACGGAGCTGGGGAAAAGGGTGGAGGTGCTCATCGATCGCAGCGACTGGATTCTTCAACGGCTTGACCCTCTTCGTCATACGTCCGCTTTGCTGCTTTCTCATGCCTTCATTCTACTCCTGACGGTGGTGCCCACGCAACTCGCGAGAGCCCACGTTACCCACAATGCCAACGCCGACCGCAGGCCCCTATGGCTGGTTTTGGGCCGCTCTGAACAACGTCCACGGCCCGGCTTTCATATCATGCAGCAGCGGCGCCTGCCACGCGAATTGGGGATGCTCTTTGAGAAAAGGCGTAGCAAGAAAGTCCTCGCCGCACGGGTGCCCAACGTGGGCGTAGAAGCTCATCGCCTTCGCCATCGCGCCGTCCATGGCTTTTCCCTGTACTGCGCCACCGGGAAAATAAGGCGGCCAATCCCAAACCTCGATGCCGCGCGCAGAAGCATCCACATGCCCGCACAGGGCCCGTTCATTAGCGTCCGCTCGCTTCTGGAAGGAATCGTAGTGATCGGCCATGAAGGTCTCCGCCATGCTGACGTCGATCTTGCCCTTTGCCCCCTTCATCAACTGCTCCCAGCGGACGCGGCGCGCGTTCGGCGAGGTATCGAGCTTCGTGGGATCGAAGCTGGTGTCTTTGGCGATAACTTCCGGGTCGCGGGCGAAATTCGATCCCACGAAATAGCCATTGTTCGTGCGCCAGATCCGGTGCGCCTGTAACCCCAGTTCGAACTGGGCGATCTCACCGGTCTTGTTATCGCCGAGCAGCCAATCGTTGGCGTAGCCGCCGTTGTTGCCATCCAGCATGATGCTGGTATAGTCGTCAATCGAGGCTGCGTATTGCAGCGCCTTGCGGGAGCGCATGAACTCCGGCTTGCCGTTCGGGTTCCAGCCGGCGAATTGCGTAATCGTTGTTTCCGTCACCATAATGCCGCTCGAGTTCACGCCGAAATCATCGTCGCTGGTAATGACGCCGGGAAAGCCGTCCATCAGAATTCGATAACCTTGTTGCGGCACGATATCGAAGATGATGCGCCAACGCTCACCGTCCAGATAGCTGGTCCAGTTGTTGTGGGCGATCACGATCTTGTGGCCGCGCGTGTAACTGCCGGTCGCCACGAAGGCGCTGCAATTCCCCGGACTCACCAGGCGCGGAGCGCCGGCCACTCTGTGCTGCGAGTTGTACCAGGGCACATAATAGTCCGGCAGTTCTTCGAAGGCGTTCAGGGCCACTACGTCATCGATATCCATGGAGACCCCGCGCGCCTTCACGCCCTCCACGATTCCCGCAAGCTCTTCCTGGTACTCCTGGTCGATGTGCGGCCAAAGCATGTCGTGCGCACTCTGGCGGAAGAAATCCCAATCCTTCCGGGTATCATGCGTGTCCAGCAGCTTGATAGCCTCAAACGCATCGGCGATTTCAGGGGCCAGCAGGTAGCCATGCTGGAAGCCGATCTCGCCCGGCGTTCCCTCCAGGTGAACGTAAATCCAGCCACCCTTTTCAAACCGGTAGGCTGGTTTCAGCCGAGGGTCAGCGGCTTGGTCCGCCGCTTGTACGATGCTTGCAGGGGTACGCCATGGCGTGCCCCTGCCTGGGTGACGAACATCGAGTGAGCATATCAGCAAGAACGAAAAGGCAAGAAACAACACTACTCGACCAGCATTCGCGCGTAAACGCATCTTCACCTCGCTCACTGAACGCGTAGGGGCAACCCTTGTGGTTGCCCTGGGCGGCCACAAGGGCCGCCCCTACATTCCCTGATTCTCCAGAACGGCGGCAGCGGCGGCGTAGCCGCTTTGAACGGCGCCTTCGATCGTGGCCGGCAATCCGGTTGCAGTCCAATCGCCCGCAAGGAAGAGGCCGCGAATGGGCGTTCGCGTGGCGGGTCGCAGTTCCTCAGCCTCGCAGGTCGGCGAAAAGGTGGCGAAGCGCTCCTTGATCACGAGCGAATGCAGCAAGCGCGCCTGACGCGCCTCCGGGAAGAAGTCGCCAAGCTCACGGAGCGCCACGGCCAGCAACTCTTCTTTGCTCGTGGCGATGTGGCGATGAGCTCCGCTCAACACCAGTGAAACATAGCCGTCATTCTTCCCAGAGATCTTACCCTTATTGAACAGCCACTGCACAGTGGCCCCGCGCAATCCGGCAAAATCAAGATCGGTGATGGGACGGTCGAACCAGAGGTTGATGGAGATGATCGGCGCCGGCTGCAGGAGAATCAAGGCAGCGGCGAAAGGCTCCCGGCGGAGCGAGTCGCCTGGCAACAAGCCAGAGAACTGAAAGCAGGGCACGGCGCTCACCACGCTCTCCGCTTCAATCTGCTCGCCGGTAGAGAGGAGCACGCCCCGGCACTGCCCCTCGGAAACCAGTAGGCCGGACACGCCGCGCTCACACTCGACGCGCCCACCCTTGGCGCGGATGAAGTTCGCCGCTGCGTCGACGTAAAGCTCGCTCAACCCCACGCGAGCAATCCCCAAGCGCGAATCCGCTGGGGAGGTGAACAGCGCCAGGCGCAGCACGCGCTCGAAGAGGACCGCGCTGGCAATCTCGGGATCCTCGTTGAGTGCCGCGATACAGATCAAGTCCCAGAAGTTGCGCTGTAAACGCTCGGACTGGCCAAGCCGGGTAAGCCACCCGCGCACGCTCAGGCCCTTCGGGCCGCGCTTCGCCTCGTTCTTCTCCCGCAGAGCCATTCCTAAACGCAAAACTTCCAGCTTCTCTCGAAAGGTCAGACTACCGGACCTTAAGACTCCGAGCAATAAGTGCCAGGGCGACGGCAGGTCAGGACACTGGAGGCGCGAGAGCCGGCCATTGCGGTCAAGGAAATGCACCGTCAAGCGCTCTTGAAACCGCACGAGATCCAGAGTTCCGATCGTCGAGAGAAAGCGGATCGTCGAGTGATAGCAGCCCATGAAGAGGTGCTGACCGTTGTCCACCACGGAGCCTGTTTGGGGATCGACGAAGGATCGCGCTCGCCCACCCAGATACGGTCTCTGTTCGAGCAGGCGCACACGGCAACCGCCTTCCGCCAATGCGACACCTGCCGCGAGGCCCGCAAATCCGCCGCCGATGATCAGAACTTCCACAGGAGTCAGGAGCCAGAAGTCAGGAGTCAGAATTCAACCTCTGAACTATCTGATTCTACCTGAATTCGCGAGAAGAATGGCTGGCGAAGCTTTAGGCGACCTAACGCCTCAACCGGCCGATTCTGACTCCTGACTCCTGAATCCTGACTCCTGCACTTAGAACGTGAACTTGATCGCCAACTGGATTCCCCGCGGCCCGCCGCCTCCGATGAAGGGATTACCCTCTCCCACGTCACCGGTTGCGGTCGTAGGAAGGGAGCCTTCGCACGCGCCGGTATTGGAGTTGATGCCAACGGAATCGCATGCGGCAAAAAAGGTAGGCAGGAACGGGTTGGTGAAGTTCGGGTGATTCACGATGTTGAAGAAATCAGCGCGAAACTGCATCTTCAGGCGTTCGTTGATGGGAGTGTCTTTGTAGAGAGCCAGGTCCCACTGCTTGAATCCCGGGCCGAAGAGAAAGTCACGTGCCTCGGAGCCGTCGTGTTGTGTTCCCGGGATGCAAGCGCCGTTCGAAAAGGTGCAGGGCACCTTGAAGGCGGAAAGGTTAACCACGGCGTCAGGCATGCTGGTTCCCGCATAAGGATTGCCGATAACGTCGGGGCGAGGAAAGTATTCGCCAGTGCCGTCGTAGTCGCCGCTGAAGTTGAAGTTCACCTGGAAGGGCTGCCCGGTCTGCAAGGTCAGGACGCTGTCGACCGCCCACCCGCTGCCGATTTTCGACCACGCTCCACCGCGCTGCGGCGATGGGAAACGGTAATTGGCCATCCAGGTAAAACGATGGCGGACGTCGAAATTCGAGTTGCCACGCTCGAGATCGGGCCGGTAGCTGTCGTTGGGTTGAGCGGCATTGGGCTCGAAATCCGTGCCGTCACTGGCATTGTCAATCGAATGCGAGTAATTGTAATTGAGCGTGGACTCGAAACCATGCAGGTTGCGAATCCGCAGTTGCGTCTGAAGTGAGTTGTAGACCGAATTGGACGACGTTTCCAGGTAGTTGATGTAACCGTACTGCGGGTAGGGCAGATCGGAAGTCACCCGAGACAGCGTTTGGTTAATATCCCGGAAACGGAACAGATGGTGACCTTCGGAACCGACGTACCCCACTTGAAAGACAATGTCCTTCCAGGCCTGCTGCTGAATGTTGAAATTGTAGTTCAGCATGCGCGGTGTGCGCAGGTGCTGGTCCACTGCAAACAGGTTTGACGAGGCGCCAAATCCGCTGTAAACGGGCTGCCCGGTGGCGATCGGAGATGTGGACGACGCTTCGCCCGAGAGGATCGGCTTGGGCCCGATATCGTTGTAAGCCGCGCCGGGAGTGGCCGCGTCATAGGGCACCTGGCCCAGAAAGAAGTCTTGCGAGAACAGGTCGTAGAAAAGGCCAACGCCGGAGCGAATCACCGTCGTACCTTTGCCCGTGAGGTCGTAAGCCACGCTGGCGCGCGGCGCGAAATTCCGATAGTCGGGCTTGTAGAGGCTAGACAGTCCGTTGCTGCCCACCTGGCTCAGCACGCCGCTGGCCGGGTAGAAGTTTGAAAAGAGGTTGTTCTTCTCCGCGATCACTCCGAAGTAATCCCACCGCAGTCCATAGTCGAACGTCAGCTTGCGATTGGCTCGAAAGCTGTCTTGGACGTAGAAGGCATGCGAGTTCTGGTAGGTGTTGCGGTCGGTGTCCCCGTCCAGTATGCTGCCGCCTCCGGTGGGGATACCCTGCAAGAAATCCGTCAAGGTCGCGAACGATAAGCTGCCGCGAAACCCCTCATCAAAGAACTGGCTAACCGTCGTGCGGCGGAACTCGTAGCCGATCTTGACCGCGTGCTTGTTGAATTTCCAGGAGAAGTTGTCAATGAACTGCCAATTCACGTCGGTGCGGCCGCGGGGATCCGAACTGGTTGCGCCGATAGAAGTGAAGCCCGCGACGCTGATCTTGGGCAAACCGTAGTCCTGCTTCCCGGCGCCCGTATCCAGCCCGATCGAAGCGGGGTTGAAGCTGTTGTCCTGGGGAAGGAAGGTTTCGTAGAAGCGGTTGTAACCGAAGCGCACTTCGTTAACCTTGGTTAGCGAAAGCGTAGTGAGATACGAGACGGACACAAGATTGACGTTGGTCGGCGTTACCGTATTGTAGCCGGGCAGGTCGCCGGTACCGCCCAGCCCCAGCGGGAAGCTCTGATAGCTGGTGGAGTAGTAGTAGCGGGCCGGTCAGCATGTTCTTCTCATTGACGTTGTAGTCCGCCTTGGCAATGAGGCTGTTGACGCTGTTGAAGATACTCGTGGTGGCCGAAACATTGTTGACCGGAGCGCAGGAGTCGGGCGTGGACGGAATTGGCGGCCGGCCAGGGATTCCGTTGCAACAGGGCGGCCATCACCGGATTGACGCTCACGCCTTGTGTCGCTAGCGCGCTTTCTGCCTGGGCGATGTTATTGGGTGATGGTACGCACGCCGTACTGGTCAGCCCGCCGGTTTCACGCTGGCCTTCGTAGTCGCCGAAGAAGAAAGCCTTGTCCTTGATAATTGGCCCGCCCAACGAGCCTCCGAACTGATTGTTGTGAAAAGCCGTCTTGGGGCTAGGCGCAGTGTTAAAGAAATTCCGGGCATCGAGCGCGTCGTTGCGCAAATAGTCGGCCGCCGTGCCGTGAATCTGGTTGGTGCCGGACTTCGTGACGATGTTGATCACCGCTCCGGCGTTGCGGCCATATTCGGGGGCGAAGTTGGAGAGCACGGCGAGTTCGGCCACCGCGTCCACCGGCAGGATCGTCGATGGTGTACCAAAGACTCCCGCCTGGTTGATGGCAGGGTCGTTGCGGTAGCCGTCGTTCATGTCGGTGCCGTCAAGCAGGAAGTTGTTGGAACGTCCTCGCGCTCCGTTCACGGAAAACTCGCCGAAAGAGCCGGGAGAATCCGTGATCTGGTCGGGGCCGCCGGTCACGCCGGGGTTGCAGGTAGATCAGCTTCGTGTAATCACGGCCATTGACGGGTAGGTTCTCGATTTGCGATGACGCGACGGTGCCGCCGAGCGTGTCCTCAGTGGTCGTGACCATCGGTACTTCCGCTCTTACTTCCATGCTTAACGTCTGTTTGGCGGGCGTGAGAGTGATGTCGACGCGCTGTTCGGCCGCCACATCCACGCGAACGTCCGCCTGGCTGACAGGTGTGAAGCCCTCGACGGCGACGCGCACGGTGTAGGCGCCAATGGGCAACTCAGGAATGGAAAAGTTGCCGGACGCGTCCGTGGTCGTGGAACGAACCACGCCGGTGGCCTGATTCGTCGCCACCACCGGGGCGTTCGGGATTGCGCCGCCGGTCTGGTCAAGCACGGTCCCAACGATCGAGCCGCGAAAGCTCTGGCCGTAAAGGGGCAGAATCGTGGTGAAGCTTATGAGTGCCAAAACTATGAAAAGATCGATCCGAGATGTCAGTCTAGTCCAGAATCCTCGACTACAGGACGCAATCATAGAAGTCTCCTTCGGTAGGCGCTGTGGCCTGCTACTTCAGCCATGAATTTTGTGCAGATCTACTACAACGGGTGAGTGTGGCACCCTTCGACTGCCATGATATGCGATGCACTGGCAGGCCTAGGATTGATTATTTTTATGGTGGTGATAAAGCGGATATCTTCGTGTGGCGGGTAGAACGAAGAGCTGAGTGAGATACCTCGCTCCACTCTCTCGAAAGCCTGTCATTCTGAGCCCGTTCGCCTCGCTCAGGGTAAACTCCGCGAAGAATCTGCATTAGTTCGACTCGGACGGGAACGGCAGATCCTTCGCGCATTCTACCCTGAGCGAATAAACTGCAGATTCTTCGCTGCGCTCAGAATGACAAGCGAAGGGCTCAGGATGACAGCGACTTTCATCCCCATAGATGGCGCAGGCCCGTGTCCGCTCAGAATGACACCGCGGAGAGCCGGCCACGACTCACAGACGACCGATTCACGACTTGAGGATGACCGTCAGAGCCTGGCCAGGCACTATGCGAACCTCATGGTCAAACGCGACGGCCCGAAGTTTACCGTCTTCGCGCAGGGTCGCTGCCAAGGATTCCTGGCCGAGGCGCGCGCTAGCTGTTTTCCGCGCCACCTTGCCATTCCCTGCCAAACCCAGACTGGACAATGCCAACGAGCCTTCCTGCGCCTGCACCTCCACCGTGTGATTGGCCGTGCTGATGGATTGCGTGAACTGACCCCATCCGCTGGGTGCCGACCAGAAGCAACGGAAGTTCTGAGCGCGCAGGCGCGGCGCCAGTGTCAGCTTGTGATCGACGCCGGAATAATGAAAACCGCTCAAGGCCACCACCATTGCCCACGCGGACATGGCGCGCGCATAGTGATGGCCGCATTCCGGCTCATTCCAGGGATTGCGGCGCTCGCCGTCGTGTCGGAGTCGTGCGCTTTCCACCACCGCCTGCGCCTCCGTGGTCAGGCCCTCGAAGACCAGGTGGGCGGCAAACTGGTACTCCTCACCCGTCCAGCTTTCGGCGAAATAGGGAAACGGGATTTCAGGGCGTTTGCCGTGGGGGTAACTCGCCACGAGTACTCCTCCATCGTCATTCAAGGCGTAGGTCCTCTGCACGCACTCGTGCTCGCTCAGGTTGGGCACATAGTTGTTACTGAACACTGACTTCATGGCTTTGAGTACGTGATCCTCATCGAGCAGGTACCCAAGCCCCGCCACATGCGCCATGTACTGACCGAGCAGTTGGTCTACCAGGCAGGCTTCGCCCATCTGATAGTCCGGTTTCTCCGGGTTGGCTGCGCCCATGCCAACCAGTACGCCGGGAAACACGTCCTCCTTCGCCCGCCCCTCGATCTTCTGCGTGTAATACTCGCCGTTGAACAGGTTAGCGTCGAGCCATTTGCTGCCATTCTCGAAAATTCGGTGGTATTCCGTGGCCGAGTCCTGGTCGCCCATGGCACGCGCCATCTCTTCCCCGGCGCGCAAGGCGCCCAAGTACCAGACGCCGCAAAGAGGATTCGGGCCGTAGAACTCGACGTCGTAGGTGTTGTGCTGAACGCCCTCCGCCACGCCGTCCCGATTTGCGTCCCAACCGCCCTTGATCCAGGCGAATTCCAGCGCGCGTTTGGCATTGGGCCACAGGATTCGCAGCCAGTCCGTGTCCCCGGAAAGCTGCCAGTCCCGATAGAGCTTCATCACACATCCCATTTGGCCGTCCGCCGCCGCCTTATCCCAGATCTTCTTTCCGTCCGGCAGATAAGATCGGAAACCCATCAGCCCGTCCTCGCGCGTGTTGCGCAGGAACTCGGATTCACGGAGAGAACGAGCCAGCGAGGGAAAGACAAAAGCGGTTGTCTGCTCGTAGTTCCAGACGTGCGTGCAGCTACCGTGGCAGCATCCCGATTGGTTGTTGCACCCCTCGAAGGCGTGGAATTCTCCGTCTGCGGTGCGGAAGGCGGTATTGGTGCGCAGGGTGGAGAGATTGCTGAGCGCAGCGTCCAGCACGGCGGGGGGCAAGGTCGAAGATTCCATGGTGGCCGCGAAACGCCGGCTGCGTTCTTCGAGTGCCGGGAGATGCCCCGCCGCGTGCTGTGCCACTGCCCAGGCGTCCTTGAACTGCTGACAATAGTAGTTCCCCACTGCCGCCGATTTCTGCTCGTCCTCGGGAGGCGGCCATCCACAGCGGTCCGGCGTACGGTTGGGGAAATGCCAGGTGAGCAGGAAGGTCACGACAGTTTCGCCGCCTGCCGGCACCGACTGGGTTACCGCGACCGAACCGACAGGACTGATCGCGGGCGAGTCACTCGTCAGCGCGCCGTCATCCGTGAAGTCGTCCCAGAATGCCAGTGGCCCGTCCCACCACTGGGCGCGCTTCCAACCGCGCAAGTAAGTAACGCCAGCTTCGGGCGCGTCCAGCACACCCAGGAACACCGAGCCTTTCAACGGATCGGTCGCCGGCAAAAAGGGATTGTCCATGAACAAGCCGGCCACACCTCCAGCGCGCCGGAAACTGGCTTGCCTCCCTTCCTTTCCGACGGGGTTCTCAAGGCTGAAGGCGATGCCCACCTTCACTGCCGTCTTGGCAGGGTTCTTCAGTTTGTAGCGCAGCACAGCAACGGGTAGTCCGGACGCTTCCGCGTCCAGAGGCACAAGCGGGTTGAACGCTTCCAGAGTGACCAGGATGGGCAGCAGCTTATCCTCGAATTCCAGACGCGCAAACGGGTACGCGCCCACGAAGCGGGCGGAGGCAAGGCGCGGCAACCCCGGTACGTTCTCGGACCCCAGCCCGCTCGGCCCCTCATAGGGAGGCTGGATCCGCGCTTCCAGAACCCGAGCTACAGGTTTCTTCCCTTCCGCCTGCGCCCAGATGGCTGGAAAACAGTAGTCCGGCGTGTTGCCCTTGTCCGGCCGGTTGAAGATCTCCCAATCGCGCAATTGACCCCGGCCACCCAGCGAAATTGTGCCGGTGCCGATTCCGCCCAACGGGAAAGCGATCATCTTCAGATTCGGTCCGCTGAAGGTGCGAGGAAAGGCGATGCGGCTCCGAACCACCCCCTGCCCCTCCTTAGCCAAGGAGGTGAGTTTGGGCGCCGTCTTCTCTGTGGAAGCAGGTTTCTCCTGCCCTGACAGCGCTCGCGCGCTGCTAGCCAATGCCCCGCCCGCCGCTACTTTCTTCAAGAATTCACGCCGCTCCAACTTCCCGTTCTTCTTCCTACTGGCCACAATCTCCTCCTCGCCGGATTCCTGGTCTGAGTGCACCTAGGACAACTACGGCAGCAGCTCTATACCTTCAGCTTGCGCTACTTTCATGAGGTCATCGTCGGTGGTCGCGAGAGGAACATGCTTACGCAGGGCAAGATCGAGGTATGCAGCGTCGTATGCGGACAGATTCCACCTTCGCGCTCGCGACTCCAAGCGGACATTAGCCCATAAATCGCCGGGTTCAACACGAATGGGAAGCGCTGTCAGCCGCTCCAGATATTCCTTGATCTGCGGTTCGGTGATTCTCTTGCGCTTCGTGAACGACACAAAAAGTGTATTGGCGATTTCGAAGGGCCAGTTCTCCGGCACTACGGCGTCGCGCACTGCGAAGATCGACAGGATGCGGCGGGTGTAAGCTGTGTCCTCCGTGGGGTCGCCGGGGAAGCACCAAGAAATTGCCACCGAGGCATCAAGGACAAAGGGGTCCATCAGAAGCGGTGCCCCTCATGCATCAGTTTGCGTGTAATGGGTTCGGCAAGGTCGAGCCGGTAGTTTTCTCCAAATTCTCGCATCCGGCGGATGGCCTCGCCACGCGACGATTCGCTTGAACCCCGACAGGATTCCAGGCGGCTTCGCAGCGTTTCCAGGCCCACATCCACAACTTCCCTTGCGTGCTCGATTAAACCAGCTTGAATGGCCTGGTCAATGATTTCTGCATCCTCGGCTTTGATTTCGATCGTCATAGAATTTCTCGTCAGACCTTCAAGGTTGCTAAGTCACACGTTCGTTCCAGTGTAAAGCCCCCTCACAATCCTGTCAAACCAGCGATCGCCAGAGCTCACGCCATCCAAGATGTTACCCACCTTGAAGACGGCGCCTATACCCAGTTCAGCGACGAGAAACGAGCAACGCCAGAGGAAGCGGCCGTCTTGCTCCTCATTCGCCACTCGTCACTGCACTTCCGCAGCTTGCGAGCAGACTCTGGATCGCGGCCGCGACGCCTTCCTTCGCGTCATAGACTGACGAGCCGGCCACCAGCACATCAGCGCCGGCCGTTACCACCAGCGGTGCAGTCTCGTGATTGATGCCACCGTCAACTTCCACTTCGCAATCGAGGCCGCGTTCCCGGATGGCGCCGCGGACCTGGCGGATTTTGTGCAGCGTCTCGTAAATGAAGTCCTGGCCGCCGAATCCCGGATTAACGGTCATGACCAGGACCATTTGCAAGCTTCCCAAAACCTCGGAAAGCGTGCCGGCGGGAGTTGAGGGATTGATGGCTACGGCAGCTTTCTTGCCCAAGTGGTGAATGAGCTGGATAGCACGGTGCAGATGCGGTGTGGCCTCTTGATGGACGATGATGGTATCGGCGCCGGCTTTGGCGAATCGCTCTATGAAGTCTTCCGGCGGTTCCACCATGAGGTGGGCTTCGATGGCCAAGCGCGTCAAGGGGCGCAGGCTTTCAAAAGCCAGCGCGCCGAAGGTAATATTGGGAACGAAGCGGCCGTCCATGACGTCGATCTGGAACCGGTCGACGCCCGCCGCTTCAACCTCCCGAACCTGCTCACCCAAACGCGTGAAATCCGCAGAAAGTATGGAGGGCGCTACGTGGATCACGACTCGCCTTTCGTGGCCGGACTAAGTTTCCTTGCCGACGCCTCATCCAGGAACCAGCTCACACTTCCGTCCACCGGCCGAATTCGCTGTGCCGGCAACTCTCCCGGCGGTCCTTCCAAAACCTTGACCAGCGTTTCCGCCTTGTCAGCTCCGGCTACCAGGAAAATAACATGCGCGGCGGCGTTGAGCAACGGAAGGGTCATGGTCAGGCGGCTCATCCCCAGCCGCTCGACGCGGTTCGGGCAAACCCAAAGGCTTCGCTCCTCGAGCGCCGCCGTCCCCGGAAAAAGCGAAGCGGTATGCCCGTCCGGGCCCATACCGAGAAAGACGATATCCAGACGCGGCCGGAGGCCGTCTTGCGGCTCGAGAACCCGCGCCAGTTCGGCGGCATAATCGCGCGCCACTTTCGCGAGGTCCGGTTCCTCGGCCTGCATGCGATGAAAATTCTCCGGCGGTATCTCGCCGCTATCCAGGAGGGCTTCACGGATCATGCGATAATTGCTGTCCGGATGGTCAGGAGGCACGCAGCGTTCGTCCACTTGAAACAACTGAACGTTCTTCCATTCGATCCGCCCCAGCAGGGCCCGTCCCGCCAGAATCTGATAGAGCAGGCGGGGCGTCAAGCCACCGGAAAGCGCGGCGCAGAACGTTTTGCCCTCGACGAATTTGAGGCGTGCCAAGTCTTCAAAAGCGCACGCGGCCGCCCAGCTCAAGTCCTCGAGCGTTGAAAAAACCCTTACGTTGTTCTTAGGCATACCCACCTCAAGCGCCAATCATTCGCGCCACCAAACTCAAAACCTCTTCATAGAGCTGGTCGCGCATTCCTAGCTTCAGTTCCTCATTCAGAATCTCGGCCTCATCCAGGACCTCCAGACGCACCGAGCGTCCGATGGGCCGCACCCCGGGTACCTCCGCCAAGGTTTTCACAACCCTCCCGTCCGGCCCTCTCGAAAACGAGAATCTGGCGGATGACGCCCCCTCAGCGATCAACTCAATGGTGAAACACACGCCACAGGCGTTGTCGACCCTTTTCAAGTTCCGCTCAACTGTTACCGTGCCGTTGGCTGACTGGAAATAGAAAGTGCGCGGCTGGGACGCCTCCTGCCGCTCAGACTTCAGAAACTGCCATCCCAGCCGGCTTGCCAGCCAACCCGACAGCAGCAAGCCCTGCGCGCGCTGTGTCACGAGGCGCGCCGAATCCTGCTCGTACTCAATCCGTACTCGGGTGAGGCGGTCCAGGTAGGGTCGCCTTTCCGGGGAGTCGAAACATTGAGCTATGAGCTGCCGCCAGGGCGTAATGCGGTTCCAATTCAGGTCCGTCAACTGAATCTTTCCGGCGACTTTGTGAAGCCACGCGGCGAGATCCTGCAAATGCGTCGTGCCAGGAGAAAATCTGGCGGAGTCCACGATGACGTGCTGTGTTACACGGAGAATGTCGTCGAAATAGGCAGGCGGTGAGAAACTGTTGGCCCGCCACCAGAGGAAGATCGGCAAGCCGGAAACCGTCAATGGCAGAACCACGCTGGGGAGTCCTTGCTCTGCCTCGCCACGGGCCCGAATGGTGATCTGCTCGCTGCAAACCTGCTTCTCGCCCGCTACCGGAAGATGGCAATGCGCCGAGACCCACGCCTCCAGCCCGCTCGAGCTGGCTTCCGGTTCCAGCATCATGATGATCGCGCGGCAGGGGTTCTGGCGAGTAACCTCCGCCACCAGGTTGGTCACTTCGTACGCCGCCTCGTCGCTTTCAACGTAAATGAGCAAGGTGAGTGTGCAGGCGCGCGTCACCGCACCTTCGGCCGCGGGACCCTCCGCTGCAGTGCGCCACAGCGCCGACAGTTCGGCTTCTAAGTTCGAAACGTCGACCGGCCGCGGCTCGCCGATCCCAACAGGTTCGATTATTCCTGCCATCCCGTCTCCAGGCTTTCTGCTTTTCTGCCTTCTGCTTTCTAATTTCTGATTTCTGCCTTTCTCACACTCTCTGCCACTGGCGTCCATCGCGCTCGATCAAAGCGTCGGCCTCGGCCGGCCCCCAGGAACCCGCCGCGTAGGTGGCGAGTCCCTTTGGTCCGAGTTCTCGCCAACGGGCGAGGATCGGGTCCACCAACTCCCAGGAAAGATCCACCGCGTCACTGCGATTGAACAGCGTGGCGTCGCCCAACATGCAATCCAGCAGCAGTGTCTCATAGGCCGTGGGCGGCGGGGCCCCAAACGACTCGCCGTAGCGAAACATCATCTGCACCGGCCGGATCTGCATGGTGGCGCCCGGCAGCTTGGCGCAGAACTTCAGCGAGATTCCCTCGTTGGGCTGAACGTTCACCGAGAGCACGTTGGGTTCGATGCCGTCCGATCCCGCGCCCGTGAAAAGCAGATGAGGCACGCGGCGGAACTGGATAGAAATCTCCGAAACACGTTTCGCCAGCCGTTTGCCGGACCTCAAGTAGAAGGGGACGTCTGCCCAGCGCCAATTGTCGATGTAAAGCTTGAGGGCCGCATACGTCTCCGTCATCGATGTGGGTGAAACCTTCGGCTCGGCTCGGTAGGCCGGGACCTTTTTTCCGCCTACCCAGCCCTCCCCGTACTGGCCCCGCACCGTGAATTCGTCGATCTGCTCCCCCGTCAAGGGCCGGACCGCCCGCAGCACTTTGGCTTTCTCATCGCGCACGGAAGTGGCATCGAAGGTCGCCGGAGGTTCCATCGTCACCAGGCTAAGGAGTTGCAGGACGTGGTTCTGAATCATGTCGCGCATCAGTCCCGCTTCCTCGTAATATGATCCCCGGTTCTCAACTCCCAGGTCTTCCGCCACGGAAAGTTGCACGTGGTCAATGTAGCGGCGATTCCAGAACGGCTCGAAAATCCCATTGGCGTAGCGAAAGACCAGGAGATTCTGAACAGTCTCTTTCCCCAGATAATGATCGATGCGGTAAACCTGCTCTTCGCTAAAAACCTCCGTCACCACTCGGTTCAATTCTCGGGAGCTGGCGAGATCCCGCCCGAACGGCTTCTCGATAATGATTCGAGTCCAGGACTCCGGCTTCGGCCTAGCTAGTCCGGCCGCGCCCAGGTGCTTCACGATCACCGGGAAAAAGCTGGGCGGTGTGGAGAGGTAGAAAAGACGATTTCCGCATGTGCCCCGTTCGCGGTCCAGTTGATCCAGCAGGGCCTTCAATTTGGAGTAGGCAGAGGCGTCACTGTAATCGTCTGCGAGGTAATAAATGCCTTTGCTGAAACTCTCAAGGAATTCATCGCTATCCGAGGAAAGCTTCAAGTATTCCTTTACTGCCCGGCCCATGCTTTCCCGAAAACTATCATCCGTGGCCGGCGTCCGGGCGCAGCCAATAACGGAAAACCCCGCGGGCAGCATGCGCTCCCGCGAGAGGTAGAAAAGGGCGGGAATCAGCTTTCGCTTCGTCAAATCGCCGGAAGCGCCAAAAATCACCATGGCGCACGGCTCTGGCGTGCTGTGGATTCTAATCCCTTCCCGCAAAGGATTGCTCAACGTCGTGGTTTCAGCCATGATGCGACCCCGCGCCTCGGGAAGGGCGGGGCTGAAGCCCCACCCTTCCGGTCTTTTCTAATCGTGGTGAGAAATGTGCCTTAGCCCTTAGCCCCAAGCAACCTGCGAGCATGTTCGATGATGTTCGTCGCAGTAAATCCGAAATGTTCCGCCAGCGCCTTGTACGGAGCCGAGGCCCCGAAGCGGTTCATTCCGATCACTTCCCCTTTCGTTCCGACGTACCGTTCCCAACCGAAGGGAGCGGCGGCCTCAACCGCCAGGCGCGCCGTCACTTTCGGCGGCAGAACTTCGTCGCGATAAGATTGCGGTTGTTTCGCGAAGAGATCCCACGAAGGCAAGCTCACTAATCGCACTCCGATCCCCTCGGCTGACAGTTTCTCGAAAGCTTCGAGAGTCGGCGCAACTTCGGAGCCCGTCGCGATCAAAATCAGCTCCACCGGTTTTCCTGGCGCGTCCGCCAGCACATAGGCGCCTCTGGCCAAGCCTTCCGCGGCTGCATATTTGCTGCGGTCGATGATGGGCAAAATCTGGCGAGTGAGGCAAAGCGCCACCGGCCCGTCGCGATGCTCAATCGCCACGCGCCATGCCACCGCGGTCTCATTCGCGTCCGCCGGCCGGATCAAGCTGAGTTCTGGAATGGCCCGCAGCGCCGCGAGGTGCTCGATGGGCTGGTGCGTCGGACCGTCCTCGCCAAGAAGGATGCTGTCGTGCGTAAACACGAAAATCGAATGGGCTTTCATCATTGCCGCCAGGCGCAGGGTTGGCCGCAGGTAATCTGAAAAAACGAAGAAAGTCGCGCCGTAGGGGATCAGCCCCGATACAGCCATTCCGTTCAGGATTGAGCCCATGCCGTGCTCGCGCACCCCGAAGTGGAAGTTGCGCGACCCGTAATTTCCCCTTTCGAAATCCTTCTCACCCTTAATTAAAGTATCGGTTGAAGGTGCAAGGTCTGCCGATCCGCCCAGCAGCGTCGGCAAGCTCGACGATATCGCGTTCAGGACTTTTCCCGAGGCCTGTCGAGTGGCCATGGGTTTTTCGCCCCACTTGAACGTCGGAAGCTTTGCCGTCCAGCCTTCCGGAAGTTCACGCTTCACGAAACGATCGAACTCTGCCGCTAGAGTGGGCTCCGCCTTGCGGTAGTCGTCCAGTTGCTTCTGCCAGTCGGCCTCCGCTTTCTCGCCGCGCTCGATGGCTTTGCGGAAGTGGGCGAGCGCTTCTCCAGGAACGTAGAATTTCGGTTCCTGCGGCCAGCCCAGGTTCTCCTTGGTCAGCTTCACTTCCTCCTCGCCCAACGCCGAGCCATGCGCCTCAGCCGTGTCTTGCTTGTTCGGGCTGCCATAACCGATGTGCGTCCGGACCATGATGATGGACGGCCTTTCCGTTTCGGCCTGGGCGGCTCGAATCGCCGCATCAACCGCCTCCAGATCGTTGCCGTCAGGTAACCTCTGCACGAACCAGCCATAAGCTTCGAAGCGCGCGCCGCGGTCTTCCGTGAAAGCCAGGTGCGTATTGCCTTCAATCGAAATGTGATTGTCGTCGTAAAAATAGATGAGGTTGTTGAGCCCCAGATGCGCGGCCAGTGACGCCGCCTCGGACGCCACGCCCTCCATCAAATCACCATCGCTGGCGAGGGCGTAGATTTTGTAATTGATGATTTCATGCCCGGGGCGATTAAAATGGGCTGCAAGGTATTTCTGCGCGATCCCCATGCCCACGCCGTTGCCGAAGCCTTGGCCCAAGGGGCCCGTGGTGGTTTCGATACCGTCGACAAGTCCATACTCGGGATGGCCCGGCGTCCTGCTTCCCCATTGGCGGAATTGCTGCAATTCCGAAAGTGGAAGGTTATAGCCGGTTAAGTGAAGGAGGCTATACAGTAGCATCGAGCCGTGCCCGGCCGAGAGCACAAAGCGGTCCCGGTTCGGCCAGTGCGGTTTGAGTGGATCGTAACGCAGAAAACGCGTCCAGAGCACGTACGCCAAGGGCGCGTCGCCCATCGGCAGGCCGGGATGGCCCGAGTTGGCTTTCTGAACGGCATCCACCGCCAAAAAGCGAATCGTGTTGATGCAAAGCTGGTCAAGGTCGTCCTGGTTGAGAGGTTGTTTTTGCGTGCCTGTTGAAGCATGACCGTCCAAGGGATTAGTCCTCCTAAGTGTAGATTAACTTGAGTCCAACCCGGACCGAGCAGAATTCACATTTGCGCCTGCGTCCTTGCCCCGCAATCTATGTTAGATGCCGGGACCGCTGGGTTGGTATCAAGGCAAAGGGCGATTATAGGGCTCAGGTGCTGTAAGGGTAGGGCTTGCCCTACCCTCGTCGGCCTACCAAACCTCCGGGGACGGCAAGCCGTCCCCCTACATGGTTAGCGCTGAATACGTGCCGATCCGCCTTTGGCAAGCGCGCGCACTTGCTCAACGGTTGCCATGGTGGTGTCACCCGGAAAAGTGGTCAACAGCGCTCCGTGCGCCCAGCCCAGGTTGACGGCCTCTTGCGGCTCTTCACCGGTAAGCAGGCCGTAGAAGAAACCCGAGGCGTAACCGTCGCCGCCACCTACTCGATCAAGAACATCCAGTTGGAGAGTCGGAGCCATGTAGGTCTTGCCGTCAATCCAGGCCACGGCGCTCCAACTGTGCCGGGAGGTCGAGTGAACCTCCCGCAGCGTGGTGGCCACGACTTTAACGTGCGGATACTTCGCCACGACTTTCTCGATCATGGCGAAAAAAGCGCTGGGGTCGAGCTTAGACTTCGCGGCCATTTCAGGTCCCGGGATGCCCAGACCCATTTGCAGGTCCTCTTCGTTGCCCACCAAAACGTCGGCGTGCTCGACGATGCGCTCGATCACCGAAAGCGCGCGCTCGTGCCCGCCCCAGATATTCCACAACTTGGCGCGGTAGTTTAAATCGAACGAAGTCACGGCGCCCGCGGCCTTGGCGGCCTTCATGCCCTCGACGATCAACTCACCGGTGGTGGCCGACAGTGCCGCGAAGATGCCGCCGCTGTGGAACCAGCGCACGCCGCTTGCGAAGATGCTCGGCCAATCAAAGTCGCCCGGTTTGAGCATGGCGCCGGCTTCGTTGGCCCGGTTGTAGAAAACCACCGGACCGCGCACCCCGTGGCCGCGATCGCTGTAGACCGTGGCCATATTGGGACCGTTGACGCCGTTATGCTTGAAGCGCTTGTAAAAGGGCTTCACACCCATCGCCCGCACGCGTTCCGCGATCAGGTCGCCGACAGGGTAATCCACCATGGCGGTGGCGATGCCCGTCTGCAGGCCAAAGCAATCGGATAGATTCGCGGCGCAATTAAACTCCCCGCCGCTCACGTGGATTTTGCACTCCGTAGCCTTGCGAAAGGGAATAATTCCCGGATCCAGGCGGTGAACCACGGCGCCCAGCGACAACAGATCCAGGGCACCCTCCTGGCGAATACTAAGACCGTAATTCATCGTTGTTTCTCCCTATGGTCGTATGACACATGCTCACCGACACTGTCCGGCGACGACCCCCTCACCCGGCGCTACGCGCCACCCTCTCCCCCAAGGGGGCGAGGGGAACGAAAGTCGGAATTGGTTCCCTCTCCCCCTTGGGGGAGAGGGTGACCCGCAGCCGGCGCTTTCATCAGCCGGGGCGGGACGGGTGAGGGGGTCCTCCGTTAACAGGACGCGATCAAGCGTTGTAAGTACTCGACGACACCCTGCCCCCGCGCCCGGTCCAGTTGGTGTGGAAGAACTCGCCGCGAGGCTTGTCCACGCGCTCGTAAGTGTGCGCGCCGAAGAAATCACGCTGGGCTTGCAGCAGGTTGGCCGGTAGGCGCGCCGTGCGATAACCGTCGTAAAACGCCAGCGCCGTGCCGAACGCCGGGGTCGGCACTCCGAACTGGACCGCCTGCACGATAGCGCGCCGCCAGGAAGCCTGGTAATCGCTCAACAGCTTGCTGAAGAAGTCATCCAGCAGCAAGTTGCTGAGCTGGGGATTCTTATCAAAGGCCGCTTTGATCTTGCCCAGGAAACGGCTGCGGATAATGCACCCGCCGCGCCACATCAGAGCGATGCCGCCAAAGTTCAGGTTCCAACCCTGCTCTTTAGCTGCCTCGCGCAGCAGCATATACCCTTGGGCGTAGGAGATAATTTTGGAGCAGTAGAGTGCTCGCCGGATGTCTTCGATCGCCTCCGTGCGCTCCGGCGCCGCTGGGCGTTTGGGTCCCGGCAGAATCGCGGAGGCCGCAACACGTTCTGCTTTAATCGCGGAAAGGCAGCGGGAGAACACCGCTTCGCCGATCAGCGTCACCGGCATGCCGAGGTCGAGAGCGCTCAGGCAGGTCCACTTGCCCGTGCCTTTCTGCCCGGCGGTGTCGAGAATCTTATCCACGAGCGCGGCGCCGTCCTCATCCTTCTTGCCGAAGATTTGGCTGGTGATGTCAATCAGGTAACTGTCCAGCTCGCCTTTGTTCCACTCCTCAAACACCGAGTGCAATTCGTCGGCGGTGAGGCCCAGCACGTCTTTCATCAACTGATAAGCCTCGCAGATCAGTTGCATGTCGCCGTACTCGATGCCGTTGTGCACCATCTTCACATAATGGCCCGCACCGTCTTCGCCCACCCATTCGCAGCAAGGTGTCCCATCCTCAACTTTGGCGGCAATGGCCTGAAAAATCTCTTTCACATAAGGCCAGGCTTTGGGGTTGCCGCCCGGCATGATGGAGGGGCCGTGGCGCGCGCCTTCTTCGCCACCAGAGACACCGGTGCCAATGTAAAGCAGCCCTTTTTCGGCCAGGAATTTGGTGCGGCGGCTGGTGTCCGGCCAATGTGAGTTCCCGCCGTCGATCAGGATGTCGCCCTGCTCAAGGTGCGGTAGTAGGCTATCGATCATGTGGTCCACCGTCTCGCCCGCCTTGACCATCAGCATCACACGCCGCGGCCGTTTCAGCGCCTGCGCCAGTTCCTCCAGCGAGTGCGTTCCCAGCACCTGGGTCCCCTTGGCCTCGTTATTGATGAAATCATCCACCTTGGAGACGGTGCGGTTAAAAACCGCCACTTTATAACCATGGTCGTTCATGTTTAAGACAAGATTCTGGCCCATCACGGCCAAACCGATCAGTCCGATGTCGCAACTTCCGTTCTGCATGGAACCTCCCGATAAACTCCTTCGAATTTGGCGCCTCTATTCTATCCAAACTTCCGCTTTCCGTCCAAGCAAGGTAGCGCGGACCTCCGGTTCTGGGGTCTCGGGCTTTTCCTCGAGTGCCGCGTTCAAAGCCGCCGAAGCTGTGAAAATCAGGCGCCTGTCATCCTGAGCGGAGCGAAGGATCTGCAGTTGTTCGTAACCCGTCGATCCAGTCCAGACACTGCAGATCCTTCGCTCCGCTCAGGATGACACGAGTCTTCGCCGATCGCGGCTGGCGCGGATCGCAGCTCTGCGTTTTTGTCCCGTACTGGTACTTTCGTGATCTTGACAAGTGCGACCCATATATATAGCCTATGCGCTGGGGATTCACCCCGGACAACCGCAAGCGCCGGGTAGGGGCGGTTCGCGACCCGTCGCCCGGAGGCTTTGGGCCGCAGGGCGAACCGCCCCTGCATCCTACCCGAAACTTTCTCCCTGGAGAGCTTATGTCTATTCGCCAATCACCGCAGCTTACCCCGCAATTGCTCGACGCCGCCCGCTCCAACGGCCGGCGCTCCCACGGCCCGTGCACCGCGGCCGGTAAGCAGAGTTCCAAAATGAACGCCCTCGAGCACGGCGAGCGTTCCGACCCCGACAATCATTACGAAGTGATGCGCGCCTTGGGCGAAGACCCGGCCCGGTTCGAAGCCCTGAAGCAGGAGCTCAGCGCTTCCTTCAGCACCGGCGACCCCTTCGTTGAAAGGCAGGTCGACGATCTCGCCCGCCTCTACTGGCGTCGCGAGCGCCTGGATCGCTCCCAGACTGGCCTGATGCGCCGCGCCTTGCTAGCACTCGAAGAGCGGCAGCACCGCCGCCGCAAGGAAATCGAAGACTGCACGATCGAGGTCGGCCAGGCCATCAACAGCACGCTCGAGGCGCCCACCGACCCCGCCGCGCGCCTGCGCCTGCTGCTCTCCTTTCTGGCGCTGATTCGCTTGCAGGTGCACAGCCGCTACTTCCTGGCCTGGCAGGCTGCCGCGCTCCAGGGCTTTTACCGGAACAAGACCGGCTGGCGAGGGCCGCGGTTGTGCTTTCTGCTGGCGCTCTTCGCCGGGAGCAATTTGCCTCTGCCGCTGGATGACGCAGGCGCGCACGTCGCGGAGGCCGAGGACGACGAAGAGGATGATATCGAGGTGCCGCTTGTGGACGCCCAGCCCGCCCAGGAGGCCGGCCCCTTCGTCGCCACCGAACCGGCGGACGAACTGCGGTACAAGCAACTGGTCCTGCTGCTCGCGGACGAGGTGGCTGCCGTCGAGCAGGAGTTCGAGTACGAGGAGAAGCTGAACGAAGAAAAGACGGCCATAGAGCGCGACGCTTGCCTGGCTCCCTCGGGCGAAGAGTGGCGGATGCTGCTGCGGCGGGAAGAGTCGCTGGACCGCGCCATCGACCGGAAAATCAAGCTACTGCTGAGCCTGCGGAAAGCGGCGGCCCAATACCAAAAGCCGCAGAGTCCCGACACCAGGGACTCTGCGCTACCGCCGCAAGAGGATGTCGACGCGGGCCGCCCCGACGGTGACGCCGACACCGACCCCGTGAACGAACAGCCCTCTCCCGAGGTGAGAGGGTGTCAGGCTCCGGCGGTGTCATCAGCCGGAGCATGACGGGGTTTTTTTCCCTCGCCGAGAACAAAACCGTTTGTTAACCGCGCCGCGATTGCGGCGGGAGGGAGAGGCGCGACAAAATTCCGGCCGCGATGAGAAGAATCAGGGGAAGAATGTCGATGGGAAACATAACTAGTCCCTCGCCCGGCCCGTCGGCCTCGCGAACGCACCCTCGCCGGCCATTATCTCCCCAAGGAGAGGGCTTCTTGACCGAGATCATGCGCGGCGAAAACGAAAAAACAAAGGCCGCGCCTCTGCTCCCTTATCGACGCATTGGGGGTTCGCGAGTGGGCTGGCCTTTGTTTTCATCAACATTCCCGGTTCGTTCGTTGGTTTTTGAACCCGCGCACCGTAGGAGTAGGGCTTGCCCTACCCTTGTCGTGACGATCGGAAATGCGGGGACGGCAAGCCGTCCCCCTACAGCGATACGCCCGTGCCACGATGCGCTGCTGCACTTTTCGTGCGCCTCTGATATAAATATCTACTTCATGAATACCAAATCGCGATGGTCATCGGGAGCGCTTTTATGAAAACATTATTGAGGTGGGCAATAACTCTTTTTCTAGTCCTGGGGGGCACTGTGGCAAATGCAAAACGTCCAATAACTTTCGACGACTTGATGAAGCTTCGGAGGATTTCCGACCCTCAAGTTTCTCCCGATGGGCGCTGGGTCGCCTACGTACAAGGGGCAGTTGATTTCGAGGCCAACAAAGTCGTCAATCACGTCTGGCTGATCGGCACGGGAGGCGGCGAGCCGCGGCAACTTACGAATGGAGAGGGGTCAGACACGCGGCCTCGCTGGTCTCCGGACGGCGATTCCATTGCCTTCATCTCGACCCGCGGCGGCAAATCACAGGTCTGGATTATTCCCGTCCACGGCGGCGAGGCGCGCCAACTCACCAGCCTCTCGACGGAAGCGGACGGCGTCACCTGGGCGCGCAAAGGCGATGTGCTGCTTTTCACCTCGGACGTGTACCCGGACTGTGCCGACGATGCCTGCAACAAGCAGCGCCTGGAAGAAGCTGAAAAGAGCAAGGTGAAGGCGCGGGTGATTGATGAGCTTCTCTACCGGCACTGGAACGAGTGGCGCGACGGCAAATACACTCACCTGTTCACGGTTTCAGCTCAGGGCGGAACTCCGCTCGACCTGACCCCCGGCGCAGTGGACTCTCCCACCTGGTTTCTGGGCGCGCCTGACGGCTACGATATTTCGCCAGACGGCTCCGAGGCCTGCTTTTCCTCGAACCGCTCGGGCGGTTCGCGCGTCGCCTGGTCCACCAACAACGATCTTTTCCTCGTCAGCACCAAGGGCGGCGAGGCGAAAAACATCACCAAGGACAATCCCGGCTCCGACTCCTCGCCGCAGTACTCGCCCGACGGCCGCTACATCGCCTACACCTCGCAGGCGCGCGACGGGTATGAGTCGGACCTCTTCCGGCTGCGCGTTTACGATCGCCAGACCGGAAGCATCAAGGATCTGACTACCGGCTTCGACCAGTGGGTGACGGGCTTCGCCTGGGCGCCGGACAGCGACACCGTCTATTTCATCGCCCAGGAAAGCGCCCGGCAACCGGTGTTTAAGACCTCCGTCAGCCATCCTAAGGTCGAGAAGGTTCTGGCGGGAATGAACGACTGACGTGGCGGTCACTCCGGACGGCCAGTCGCTGTTGCTGGCTCGCACCAGCCTGACTCAGCCAACGGAGATCTTTGCTGCTGCTGTGTCGGGAGGCGCTCCCACCCAACTGACGCACGCCAATGATGCATTGCTCGCCGAACTTGAGCTGAACGCCGCCGAGATTGTGATGACCAAGGGCGCCTTGGGCGCGGAAATCCAGAGCCTGCTGCTGAAGCCGCCGGGGTTCGATCCGAACACAAAATATCCCGCCCTCGTTCTTGTCCACGGCGGCCCGCAGAGCGCCTGGGACGACGCCTGGAGCTACCGCTGGAATGCCCAGATGTTTGCCTCCCACGGCTACGTGGTGATGATGACCAATTTCCATGGCTCGACCGGATACGGCCAGAAGTTTGTCGAACAGATTTCGGGCGATTGGGGTGGAGCGTGCTACCAGGACATCATGCTGGCTACCGATTACCTGGAGAATCTGCCGTACGTTGACAAGAATCGTATTGGCGCGGCAGGCGCTTCCTTCGGTGGTTATATGATCGACTGGATGGCAGGGCACACTCACCGCTTCAAGGCGCTGGTTTCACACGACGGCGTTTACGACTCACACAGCATGTACGGCGAAACGGAAGAAGTCTGGTTCGACGAGTGGGAACACCAGGGGCCGCCCTGGACGAAACGGGAGTCCTACGAGAAGTCCTCGCCTTCTAATTTTGTGCAAAACATCCAGACGCCCATGCTGATTGTCCAAGGCGCTCTCGACTTCCGCGTTCCGGAGGGCCAGGCCATGCAACTCTTCACCTCCCTGCAACGCCGGGGCATTCCCTCGCGGCTGCTCTACTTCCCCGACGAAGGCCATTGGGTGCTGAAGCCGCAGAATAGCCAGCTTTGGTACAAGACGGTGTTGGGGTGGTTGGATAAGTATGTGAAGTGAGTAGTCGACAGTTGGCCGTTGTCAGTTGTCAGCAGTAGCGGAGTATACTGAGGAAGAGGCGTGGGGATGCAGCGCGCCTCTGGAAGACAAGGATTCTGGATATGCCGACGGTCCTCAGAGCCGGCCCTTACCGGATATATTTTGTCAGTCACGATATGGCGGAACCGCCTCACGTCCATGTGGATCGGGAGAACTTTTCGGCAAAGTTCTGGTAGCAGCCAGTGAGCTTGGCGCGCAATCTCGGCTTTAGTGCGAGGGAGTTGAGGAAACTGCTAGGATTGATCGAGGACCATCAGGCAAGACTGTTGGAGGCGTGGCATGGGTATTTTGGCGATTAACGCCGATGAACGGGTAGCCGATGTGCGGTTCACCGAAGACGAACTGCGAGTAACCCTGATGGACGGTCGCACCATCAGCGCACCGCTGGCATGGTATCCGCGGCTCTTGCACGCCACTGTAAAGCAGAGAAGGAACTGGCAGACGGCCGGGGCCGGTTACGGGATTCACTGGCCTGATGTCGACGAGGACTTATGCACCGAGGGGCTTCTGCGGGGCGCGCCAGCACCGCAACCGCGTACTATCAAAGCGTAAGGGCAGTCGGCACACTCTGGCAGACAGGGTGTGCGTGCCATCGTACCTATGACCATGCTGAAGAAACACCAAAAGGGTGAGTCTGTGGTCTGCGTCAACAACAAAGGCTACCAAGCCTCGCTCGAACTGCGAAAGATCTACGAAGCTATTCCGGACACCGGGGCCGCGCGCCACCATTTGCTGAGGGTCATCGATGATTCGGGAGAGGACTACCTCTATCCAAAGAGTTTCTTCCTTCCGATCGAATTGCCTAAGGCCAACGCGAGGGTACTTTTTGCGTTGGCCTGACGCAAGGATCGCGCTGTGCCTGTCAACTGTTAACTGTCGACTGTTAGCTGTTGACTGTCAACTGTCGACTGTAAACTGTCAACTTTGAGGTTCCCATGACCCGCGACGAAATCATCCGCAAAAAGCAAGAATACCTTTTCAACTGCGTCACCACCTACTTCAAGGATCCGCTGGTGATTGACCATGCCAAGTGTCAGTACGTCTGGGACCTGGACGGGACGCGCTATCTCGACTTTCTGGGCGGGATCGTCACCATCAGTGTCGGCCACTCGAACGAGAAGGTGACGGCGAAGATCAAGGAGCAGATCGACCGCGTCCAGCACATCTCCACTCTCTTTCCAACCGAAGCCCTGGTGGCGCTGGCGGAAAAGGTGGCGCAAATTGCTCCGGGAAAATTGAAGAAAAGCTATTTCACCAACAGCGGCACCGAGGCCAATGAAGTGGCCGTCACCACGGCTCGCATGTACACCGGAAACTATGAAGTCCTGGCGCTCCGCCACGGCTACAGCGGCCACTCGCAACTGACCAAGGCTCTCACCGGGTTGTACACCTGGCGAAAGGCTGGCGTGATTCCCTCCGGCATCGTGCACGCTCCCGGCCCCTATTGCTACCGCTGCCCGTACGGCCTCACTTACCCGAGTTGCGAACTGCATTGCGCCAAGGACATCGAAGAGGTCATCAAGACCTCGACCAGCGGCCAGGTCGCCGGATTGATCGCAGAGACCATTCAAGGCTTGGGCGGATTCATCGTTCCCCCGCCCGGCTACTTCAAGATCGTCGCCAACATCGTACGTAACTATGGCGGCCTCTTCATCGCCGATGAAGTTCAAACGGCTTGGGGACGAACCGGCAAGAAATGGTGGGGCATCGAGCACTGGGAAGTCGAGCCGGATATCGTCACCTCCGCCAAAGGGATGGCCAATGGCGTGCCCATCGGTTTAACGCTGACGCGCCCTGAGATCGCCGACTCCTATAAGGGCCTGACGATTTCAACTTTCGGCGGCAATCCCGTCACCTGCGCGGCTGCTAAAGCCACCATCGATCTCATTGAGGAAGAGCGCCTGATGGACAATGCCGAAGACGCGGGCAACCATTTCCACCAGGGGCTGGAAGCGTTGAAGGAGAAGCACGTCCTCATTGGCGACGTGCGCGGCATGGGCTTGATGCAAGGCATCGAGCTGGTGAAGAATCGCCAGAGCAAGGAACCGGCAACAGAGGCTACAAATCTGGTTATGGAGCGGGCGCGGTCGAGCGGCCTGCTGGTCGGCAAGGGCGGGCTCTACGGAAACGTGATTCGGATGTCTCCGCCGCTCAATATCAGCAAAGCCGACGTCGATCAGGCGCTCGCGGTGCTCGACAAGAGCTTCGCGGAGGCTGCTGCTACTACGTGAAGGTTAAGCAATGTCAGAAGGTACGGGGTGCGTCCGGCACTGGCAGTCCATCTTCGACGAGGCTGTCGATATAAAGCTGGATTGCTTCGCGAATGTTCTCCAAGCCTTCATCGATGCTCTCGCCCTGCGTGTGACAACCTGGGAGAACAGGACAGAATACGTGGTATCCGCCTTCCTCCTCTTTCTCGAAAATCACGCTAAAATGACGTGCCATAGCTCACCTCAGCTTCTGTTATATTATCGCGGACAAAACCGATTGTCGATTGACGATTGGATCAGCGTCAGCGCAAGACCGGCCGCACCAAATCGTCAATCGTCAATCCCTCGGGGGTTTTATGAACGGCATACCGGTTCTACACGTTGAGTCAGACTGCATCGCGCGTGCATGGGAAGAATCGATGGCGTTGCTTTACAAGTGCGGCTGCGACATCAAAACGCAATACGACAAGCCGGACGATCCGCCCAGCAAAGACGCTACGATGATCATCACCATCAACGAGCCGCTGAAAGAACCGATGATCCACAAGGATTTCCCTGGCGGCCCCGAGGACTTGCAAGAGTACGTGATGGAAGTCTCGGAGGGCATCAAGGACCACCTGGTTCGCGATACTCGCGACCCCGGCGACACTCGCTGGGAATATACGTACCATCAGCGACTCTTTGCTTACCAGGTCCCAACCTTGCCCCCGACCGACCAGATCGAAACCCTGTGCCAGAAGCTCGCGCACACCCCTTACACGCGCCGCGCGCAGGCCGTCACCTGGAAGGTGTGGGAGGACAACGATTGCTATGACCCCGCCTGCATGCAGAGCATCTGGTGCAGGATTATAGAAGCTGAGGAGCCGTCGGCAAATGCCCTTCTCAACATGAACGTGCGCTTTCGTTCCAACGACGCGTATAAGGCAGCCTTCATGAACATCTTCGCCCTCGTGCAACTCCAACGGAAGATCGCACGCCGGGTGTCCGACCTTATGGGCAGGCCGGTTGAATTAGGGCGATACTGCCACGTGGCCGACAGCTACCATCTGTACGGCTCTTACTTACAGGAGTTCGAGTCCCGCTTCCTCGCCGCGCTTGCGAAACGCACCTTTGAGCAGCGCACACTTCGCTACGACGATCTGCGCGAAATCATGGAAGGCGCCCGGCCGTCAATTCTCGAGAAGGCCCGGGGCATGGGGAGGGAGTAGGCTTTTTGCAGTAGGCTATCCTTCCATGCGGCAGACCGCCCAACCTGTCATCCTGAGCGAAGCGAAGGATCTGCAGTTCCGTTCTCAACTCTACGAGCTTGCCAACAAGAGCCGCCTACAGTGCTCGTTTTGTGGACATTCAAGGCTTGACCCAAGCCTAGCTTCTCGACCCTCAACCAGGCTTGTATTCGGGAACCGCTTGCTTTGGCGAGAAGAGATCTCCCACGGGCGCAGAGAGCGTCTGAGCAAGGGACCTCTGAATCTCGAGCAAGTCCCGCTTGTTGAAGCCCTCGCTCTCGATGGCGATCGCGCCGTGTGGCTCGATGAGAAACAGCGTGGGCACGTATTCGAGACCGTATTGCCGCGAGACGCGATAGGGCTTGTCATCGATCAGGATGGGGAAAGTCACGGAGTAGTCCCGCGCGAAGCGCTGACTATCCTTCACTCCGTCCTGCGCGATCCCCCAGATTTGCACCCCGCTGGCGCGCAGTTGCTGGTGAATCCTCTCCAGGAACGGAAACGTGTACTGGCAGGTGGGACAGGTAACCTTGAAGAAAGCAGCGAGCACCGGACCGTTCTTCCGCGCCTCCGCCAGGGAATAGGTCTTGCCGTCAGTGGCGATCAAGCCGAAGGGCGGCGCTGATTTGCCGGCTTTAATAAGAGACATGGCTTCCTCCCGAACTCCTATTGTAGCACCTCGTCTTGTCCTGTTTTAAGCGTCGCGCTGACCTTCGCGCCGGCACGGTGTGCTATACTGGTAAGCGATCGGAAGCTCAGGGCGAGAATCCGAATCTCAATTTATCCGGGAGGCGTGGAATGATGTATCTCGAGGAGTTTGTTCAACCCATGAGAGAGGAGCTGACGCGCATCGGCTTTCAAGAGTTGCGCACGTCCGGCGACGTGGATAACGTGCTCGGCAAGTCGAGTGGCACCGTGCTGGTGGTCGTGAACTCAATTTGCGGCTGCGCGGCGGGGCGCGCCAGACCGGCCGTTGCTTACGCTCTCTCACGTGCCGTGAAGCCGGATAAGCTGGCCACGGTTTTTGCCGGCCAGGACCAGGAGGCAACGGCGCAAGCGCGAAGCTATTTCACCGATTACCCGCCTTCCTCGCCTTCCATCGCTTTGCTCCGCGACGGCAAGCTAGTCTACATGATGGAGCGCCACGACATCGAAGGCCGCCTGCCGGAAGAAATCGCTGCGGATCTCACTCGTGCCTTCGACCGATTCTGCACGCCGGCTAGTTCTGCGGTGATGTAGCGCTTCAGGTCGCCCCAATCTTCGTCGGGCGGCCCTTGTGGCCGCCCAGGGCTACCACAAGGGTTGCCCCTACCGTACAGTACTGCGCCCAACTACTCATCCTTGAGTTTCCGCTCCATAAGTTCACGGATGGCTTCGCGTGGCGAAACTTCTCCCTCGAGAATCCGATGGACCTGGGTGGTGATCGGCATCTCAACCTGATTCTGCTCCGCCAAAGTCACGGTCGCATAGGTGGTCTTGACGCCCTCCGCCACCGTCCGCATGGAGCCAATAATTTCCGCAAGCTTGCGCCCTCGGCCTAACTCGACCCCCACGGTCCGGTTACGGCTGAGGTCGCCTGTGCAGGTCAGAACGAGATCTCCCAGGCCCGCCAGGCCGCCCAGAGTCTCGCGCTTTGCGCCGCACGCGTAGGCGAGGCGCGAGATCTCCGCGAGTCCGCGTGTAATGAGAGCGGCGGTGGGATTGTGCCCTAGTCCCAAGCCTGTAATAACGCCCGACGCGATGGCGATGACGTTCTTAACAGCCCCGCCGATTTCCACGCCGACTATATCCGTCGAGGTGTACAGCCTCAAGGTCCTGGAAGAAAACTCCTTCTGCACTAACTGAGCCGCGGCGCGATCTCGCGAAGCGACGACGACCGCGGTGGGATCACCTCTTACGACTTCTCGCGCAAAGCTCGGACCCGAGAGCACGCAAAGTCGGGGGACAAACTGTATTCCGACCGTCGATGCGATGACTTCAGTCATGCGCATGGCGCGGTCGGTTTCAATGCCCTTGGTGGCGCTCACCAGGATCATCTCAGGCCGCAGATGAGTTAGCATTCGCTCGTACAAGCTGCGACAGACATGCGAGGGCATGGCGGTCACGACGATCTCGGCGCCGTCGAGCGCTTCGCCCAATTCATTGGTAGCTGCAAGGCCGGCCGGAAGACTCACGCCGGGCATGAAGATCGAATTCTCACGCCGCTGGCGAATGCTCTCGACAATTTCCGGCTCGTAAGCCCATAACGAGACCGCGTGCCCGGATTTGACGAGCGTCGCCGCCAGCGCCGTGCCCCAATTCCCTGCCCCGATAACTGCAATTCGTTTCATAAGAGTTGTCAGTCGTCAGTTATCAGTTCTCAGTCGATAGCTCTCCGCAGGCAGAACCACCAGAAAAGCGACGAGTGGCCACAGACAACGGACATCGATTCACTGGGTACTGCCTTCTGCATTCTGCCTTCTGCTTTCTGCCTTTTTCTGCCCCAACTTATTCTCCGTCCCTTTAAGCAGCCGGGCGATGTTGGCATGATGCCGCCCAATGATGATGAGGGCCGCTCCCGCGGCGCCCAAAACCACTTGCATGGGCGGATGTTTCATAAGCTGGACCAGAACGGGAAAGGCCGCGGTACCAACGATCGATCCCAGCGAGATGTAACGCGAGATGGCCACGACCACCGCGAAGATGACCAGGGCGAGCACAACTTGCCACGGCGCGATCGCTATGAAGACGCCCACTCCGGTCGCCACGCCCTTGCCACCACGAAACCGAAGCCAAAAGGGAAAGCAGTGGCCCAGAACTGCGGCGAACGCTGCTGCCGCCACCGCGGTGGGATCATTCCCCGTCATTCGGGAAGCAAGCACAACCGCCAGAAGCCCTTTCCCGGCGTCCAGGAGAAAGGTGGCGACGAACCCTACCATCCCCAAGTTCCGCATGACGTTGGTCGCGCCGATCGAGCCGCTGCCGGTGGACCGAACATCGATGCCCCGCTGCCAGCGAACAATGAGGTAGCCGAAGGGAATTGAGCCTAACAAGTACGCAATCAGAGTCGTGAGTGGGCGAGTCATTCCGTCCTTCTGTTGCCTGACGTATCGAGATGCGGCTGGCCAAGGAGATAGGCTTCCATGGTCTGTCTTCCGGGACGAATCGAAAACTCGCCGTAACAGAGCTTCCTGAGAATCGAATCCGGGCGCAGATACCAACTCGCCCACGTCAAAGGTGAATCTCCGTTCGCGTCTTTGGCGTCGATCCTTGCTCCAGCTTCGAGAAGAAGCTGGATGATGTGCTCGCTGCCAAATGCAGCGGCGCGATGGAGTGGTGTCTCGCCCCGGGTCCGGCAATCACGCATGAATCCGCCTGTTTCAGCACCCACCCTGGTTACACAATTCGGATTCGCGCCGTGGGCGACCAGAACCCTGATGACCCGGTTGTGCGCGAGGCTTTCGGTTCTGCAGAGCGCCGCATGCAGCGGCGTCTCCCCATTATCAGCCGATGGATGATTTGCATCCGCACCGCTTTCGAGGAGGAACTGGCATAACTTCCAGTGCCCATGAAACGCCGCGCCTGCCAGCCCGTAGTTTTCCCCCAGCGATTCGAGTGACTCTCCGTTCGCCAACAGGAATCGAATCGCACTTACGTCGCCGTAGTATGCGCACCACTGCATCAACGAGACGCCATCCCTATCCGTCGAGTTGGCAGCGTGACCCTCCGCCAGGTACGCGAACACCAGATCAGTGCGACCATCTGAGATCTTTTCAAGCATCAGTGGAAACCTCACGGAAACCGTTCGACCTTCCGGTATTCGGCGCCATGCGGGGAGAGTTTACTCTCAAACAGGAAAAACTCCGAGACGTCAAAACTTCCCAGGTCCTGCTCAGCGTCTTGAGAAATAGCCGCCTGAAGCGCGGGCTGTGCTTGAGGCGCCTTGAAGCGCGCCAGCGTGAGGTGAGGGTGAAATGCGCGCTGCTCGCGGGAAAAGCCGATGGTTTCCATGGCTTTCTCGACTTGTTCGGCGAGACGGATGAGGCTTGGCGACTCTTCAATCCCCACCCAGAAGACTCGCGGGCGCCGGCCGTCGGGAAAGAAACCCAAACCCTTGACCCGAACGGCGAAGGGTTCCAAGGGGCCCAGCTTCTTCAAACATTCCGACACTGCGCGCACCTTGTGGTCAGGAATCTCGCCTAGAAACTTGAGTGTCAGGTGGATGCCCTCGGGTTGGGTCCATCGGGCGTCGGGTGAGACAGGACGGAACTCAGCCTGCTTACGACGCAGTGCCGTCCGCAGGCTTTCCGGCAGGTCGATGGCGATGAAGGCGCGCATGGTTTCCAGATTGTAAGGGCAATCCTTCAATCGACGGATTGCCGGTGGGCGGCCACAAGGGCCGCCCCTACCCGCGGATTCTCCGGCGAATCATCTCAAGCGCCATTTGCGTAGACCACAGGCGCACCCGTTCACGACTGCCGGGGAAGCGAAATTCCCGAACCTGGGTGCCGCGTTCATCCGCGAGAGCAATAAAGACCAAACCCACCGGTTTCTTCTCCGAGCCGCCGGTGGGGCCCGCAATTCCAGTGATGCTCACTCCGATGGAGGCTCCGCTCCGCGCGCGAATGCCCTCTGCCATGGCTTGCGCCACCGCCCGTGAAACAGCGCCATGCTCCTCGATCAGCGGCGCCGGCACCCCCGCCAGCCTAGTCTTCAACAGGTTGCTATAGCAAACCGCGCCGCCCAGGAAGAAGTCGGTAGCTCCAGATTTCTCCGTCAGTCGCTCGGCGAGCAGGCCACCGCTACAACTTTCCGCCACGGCCAAAGTCTTGTGGCGCATGACCAGGTACATTGCTACAACTTCTTCCAGCGACTCGCCCCGCGCGGAAAAGATGTATTCCCCCAAAGCAAGTTCGATCTGATCGCCCACCTCTGCCAACAACGCGTCAGCCTGCTGCTCGTTTGGGGCATGGGCGCGAAGATGGATTTCGATCGCTCCCGGTTTGGCCAGAATTGTGGTGGAAGGATTCGTATACGCTTTGTAAACCGCAGCCGCGCGCTTATCGACTTCTGATTCGGGCAGGCCCACCACCTTGTAAACACGAGTCCTGATCCGTTGTCCCTGCGAAACCTGGGCGAGCCGAGGCATACAATAGTCATCGAACATCGCCTCCAACTCCCCTGGCGGCCCCGGCAGGAGCACAATAAGGATGTGCTCGTGCCCCATCCAGATGCCGGGCGCGGTCCCATGCTTGTTTTCGAGCCATTCCGCTCCCTCGGGAAGCAGCGCCTGCCGCAAGTTGTTTTCCGCCATGGGCCGTCCAAAGCGGGCGAGGCGTTCCTCAATCTTCCTTCGGACCTCAGGATCTTCATGCAAGCTTCGGCCCAGAACTTCTGCCACCGCCTGCCGAGTGAGATCGTCTTCGGTCGGACCCAGGCCGCCCGTTAGAATGATCAGACCAGAGCGCAAGAGCGCTACCTTGAAAGCCGTGCCAAGATCTCTTGCCCGATCACCGACAACGGTCTTGAAGCGTACCTCTATTCCCAGAGCGTTCAGCCGGTCGGTAAGAAACAGAGAATTAGTATCGAGATTGAAGGGAGTCAGGAGTTCCGAGCCAACGGCAATGATTTCAGCGTCCATTTGGTAAGTCAGAAAGCAGAAATTAGAAAGCAGTAGTCAGAAGATCGAAGTGAGAAGTCAAAATTAAAGCGGGAGCTCTTCACTTGTCACTCGTCACGGTAGTAACGGCTTGCCCTTGATTCCGACCGGCAGTTCAATGAGCGAACCGTTGGTAGCGACAACCATGGACTGATGCGGAGTAAAGGCGACGCCCACGATGCCATAACCAGAAACCGCGCGCTCCACCCGACCGTCCGGCGCGATGCGCACAACCCCCCGCTCGCCAGCCAAGGAAGCCGCCACGTACAGACTGCCCTCGCTGTCAAACGCCATTCCTTGCGGCCGCCCCAATCCCCGATAGAACGAAGTCACTTCGCCGCTGGGAGAAATGCGAAACACGTGATCGAAGCTGGAAATGGTGGGCCCTGTAAGGTAAAGGTTTTGATCGGGCCCAAAAGCCAGATGATAGGCGGCGATGCTCGGCTCGATGGTCGCAAAAACGAAAATCTGGCGGTCACGATTGATCTTGAAAACAGTCCCGGTTCGATCGCCCACGTATAAGTTTTCATCGTTATCGAAGGCAATCCCGCTTGCAACTCCCATGCCTTCGGCGTAGATCTCACGATGAGCATCTGGACTCACTCTATAGACTGTCCCCTCCATGCGGCTCGACACATACAAAAAACCCGCTCGATCGAAAGCCAATCCGGTGGGATTCAACAAGTCGTGAAGGAAGGGACGTACCGTGAGCTGGCGGTCAATTTTGAACACCGAAACCGGAACCTTCTGCCCACGGCTGCCGCTGAAAGTGGAGAAAATGTTCCCGGCCGCGTCGATAGCAGGATTCGCCACGGGGTGGAGGTTTTCGGCAATGGTAACTCCCAGCGCCACGGAGGCCGGGGCGCTTACGCCAACGCCGGTGTCCACAGTTACCGCTCCGCTGGACGCGCCTTCGGGAACGCGCACCACAAGTCGCCTGGAAGAACTGAGCAGCAGGTTGCCGGCCTGATTGCCAAAGCGCACCTGAGGCCTGCCGTGTCCATTGTGACTTAGATCCCGGCCTGAAATGCAGATATCGCCGCCGGGAATGGCTGCTCGCGGAGTGACGCTTTCGATCAACGGTTTATCCGCAGCAGGTCCTCTCTTAGGAGCGGGAGATTCGGGTTTGTCAGATTTTTTCCACAAGCTCATTTGATCATGCGTCCCAAAGTTAGCAACACTATCAAGCTATAAAGGCCCGCTACGACATCATCTAACATGATACCCCAGCCGGCTGGAAATCGCTCGGCCCGACCCGCCGGAAAAGGTTTTATAATGTCGAAAATTCGGAATAAGATGAAACCGGCGATCAGTCCGACCCTCGAAATCCTGGGCGTGGCGATAAAAGTAATAATCTGCCCCAGAACCTCGTCAATCACGACCTGGCCGGGATCAACACGTCCAAAAACCTTCTCTGCATTCCCTGCCGACCAAACCCCTAAGGCGAAAACGACGGCTGCCACGGCCGCCAGCGATATTCCCAGTCCGGCAGAACTGAGCGAAGTCTGCCGCAGGGCAATCACCAGCGCTAATCCTACTACTGATCCTGCGGTCCCTGGCGCCACCGGAAAATAGCCCGCGCCCAAACTGGTTGCAATCCAGACGCTGAGGCTGTGCTGTTCCTTAGCCATTCCCCCTCGTGTCGTCCTGCTCGTTCCCTTCGGCAGCGCTATCTTGGGTCTCGCTCTCCACGGGTGTCGAAACTCGATAACGCTCCGATAGCCAATGGTCGAGGTCAATCAGTTTGCAACGCTCACTGCAAAAGGGCCGAAACGGATTGCCCGCCCAGGAAACCTCTTGATGGCAAATGGGACATCGCATGGCCAGGAACGCACCTTGGAGTGCGGCAGCGAAGCTGCCGCCGTGGAATTCAGCCGAAGGGGCCGAAAAATCCCCTCCCACCATGGTTCTGGATTTCAAGGCGGCAGCTTCGCCGCCGCACTCCAAGGTGCTCAGCGCACTGCCGCCAATTGAATCTGAACCAAGCGGCTCCCGACTGGAAGTGACGTATTCGGAACTGCACGCTCCGCGAAGCTCCTCGCTTGCAAGCGCGCTACCAGATCGTAGTCACCCGCGCCCGTAATCGTGGCCCAGCGGAATTCCCCTGGCGACGGCACTACCCCCTCGAAATCGTTGATCAAGACCTGGCCGTCAATCCCAGGAGCTTGCGATTCCAGCCTGCCCTGAAAAAGCAGATCTGTCTCCTGCGAACGGCCTTCCACAAGAACTGGAAAGGAGCTTCCGACTTTATCGCGCAGCTTGCGTTTCGATATCCTTCGCTGCAAGGCCATCAGCTTTTGCCTTCGACTGCGGGCCACCGCCGCGGGAACCTTGCCCGGCAGTGCATAGCTCAAACTTGTCTCCTCATCGGAGTACAGGAACACACCCAGATGGTCAAACTGCGCAGCCTCGACGAAGTCGAGCAGATAGTCGAAATCCTCTTCCCTCTCGCCGGGGAAGCCGACGATAAAGGAAGTCCGCAGTGTGACCGACGGCAGAGCGGCGCGAGTCTTCTCCAACAACCTCAAAAAGTGCTCGCCGCTCGAGCCGCGCCGCATCAACTTCAGCACCGGAGCGCTGGCGTGCTGAAGCGGAATGTCAAAGTATTTCGCCAGCTTGGGGGTTTCCGCCACGGCCTCAATCAACGCGTCAGTCAAGCGGTTAGGATAACAATAAAGGAATCTTACCCAGACGAGGCCGGGAATCTTTCCAAGCTCCCGCAAAAGAGACCCCAGGCCGTCGCGCAACCCCAGATCCTCTCCGTAACTCGTGGTGTCCTGGCCTACGATGGTCAACTCCGCCACACCTTGGCGCGCGAGGTTTTCCGCCTCCCGCACGACCGAAGCAAAGCGCCGGGAGCGGAACTTGCCGCGCATCTGCGGGATCACACAGAACGAACAAGGATGGTCGCAGCCCTCAGCGATCTTCAGATAAGCGGAATAGGATGGCGTGGCGAGCACACGAGGAGTGAGGTCATGATAAAGGTACGGCTCCGCAATCCCCTTGAAGCCACGTTCCGGACTCCCCTCCCCGCAAGCTTCCAAAACCCGCTCCAGTTCGTTGGTCCCTATGACAAAGTCGACTTCCGGGATCTCTTTCAGAATCTCCTGGCGATATCGTTCCACCAGGCAACCGGCGACGATCAGCTTTTTGGCAGCTCCGGATTTCTTGTATTCCGCCATTTCCAGGACGGTGTCAATCGATTCACGCTGGGCAGGCGCGATGAATGCGCAAGTGTTGACGATGATGACTTCGGCTTCCTCCGCGCGCGGAGTCAACTCGTATCCTTGCCGGGCCAACATTCCAAGCATCACCTCGCTGTCCACAAGGTTCTTCGGACAACCGAGGCTGACCATTCCAACTTTAATCATATCGGTGCTATCGTCTGCGCGAGGTCAAACGACTCTGCCCTCTCTGAGACCTAAAATTCTAGCATACTTTGCTGATTGCGTCCGGCGTCGGTTGTCAGCGTGGATTTCCGCGTTGAGCCCCAAAGGGGCGGGCTAACAAAGCCCAGGCCAACGGCCAGGGAATGCAAGCGGTCTTTCCGGGTCGAGCCCTGAAGGGGCGACCTACGGGACTCGCACTTATCGCGCCCCTTCAGGGCTTGGGCCGGAAATGAAATACCCTCTTACCACTTCCACCCAGGCCGTTGGCGTGGGCTTTGTTAGCCCGCCCCTTCGGGGCTGAGACCAGCCGCGCTCCTACTGCCGTTTCCACAGCCACGCAGCCTTCTCAGAGGATGCTGCGAAGGCCTCACTGTCAGGAGCAAAACTTACGGTGAGGAGAGGATCGCGGCCCTCTTGGAGTGTCTGCTGCAACTTGCCGTCTTCGACGGACCAAACACGGGCGGTCCTATCCTCGCCGACTGAAGCCACCCATTTCCCGTCCGGAGAGAACTCCGCCCAGTGGACCGGCCCGTTGTGTCCGGTGAGAGTGCGGAGGAGCGTCCAGGCCGGTACGGAAAAGATTCGAACCTTGCCATCTTCGCAGGCTGTAACCACCTTGGAGCCGTCGCGCGAGAACGAAATGCTCAGTACGGTCCCCCCGTGTCCACGCAGGCTATCCACAAACCGGTGCTCTTTGGTCTCCACCACTGCGGGATCCGGGGTCGTGCTCATGGCGATCTGCGCCAAGAGCGCCCAATGTCCATCGGGAGAAAACGCATACACGTTAGGCGTTTGCGTCAGGTCCGGGACGGTGAGCTGGCCCCCACGGTGCGTACGCGGATCCCAAAACTCAAAGGTTCCGGCTTTGTAGAGCACCAGATTTTCCAGGTGCGGGAAGTACAGGATGGGCGCGAATCCCCCCCCTCGACCGATCGACTCCATAGTGCTGGCCGACCGGTCTCCAATCGCGTCCCACTCGAGGCCGAGAAGTGGCGTCGATCCGCCCCCCCCTTTGCCTTTGACTGAGACGACCCCGGTGAACAACAAGAACAGTTGGTTCATGGCCAGGAAATTTGCGGATTGAATGTTCAAGTCGGCAAGACTGGGCACATGGATCTTCAGGACCTTTCGAATGCTGCCGTCCTTGACTCCGAGCAGAACTATCTTCTCTTCACTGACCACTGCCAGCGTTGAACTATCGGGAGAAAAAGCTCCTGCGGGAGAATAGTGCAGCGCCAGGTGCCCCTCCACACGCCCGCCGCTCACCCACGTGAATTGCGCCGGCTGGCCGCCTTCGATCGTTTCAACCTGGGCCCATAAGGCGACGGGAAGCAAAAAACAGAAGGCAGAAAGCAGAAGGCAGAAAGCAGAAGAGGCCGGTTTTGCTCGCAACCTACAAGTCGATTTCGTCATATGAGATTTGGCGCACCAGTTCGCGGTCCGCCTCGAGGAAGTTGAATTCCGTCAGCCGGGATCGGTCCACCCACGCGATCGCCTCGAACACCTGGTTCCGAATCGTCCCGCGAAATCTGCGGACCGCAAAGAATACCACGTCCACCGCTCGATCCGGATACTGGTGATGCAGGCGAAAGACCTCTTCGTCGATCTCCGCCTCGATTGCGAGCTCCTCTGCCAACTCGCGGCGAAGAGAGGCTTTCAGTTCTTCGCCCTCGTTAACCTTACCTCCCGGAAACTCCCATTGCATTCCATAAGGGTCGGAATGATGGCGCTGGCAAATCAGCACTCGGTCACCCTCTATTACGATGCCGGCCGTGACAAGGATGGATTTCTGCTCCGTCATGAGGCAGGAGTATTTTAGCAGAACATGCTGGGATATACTTTGCACATGAGACGTATGACTCTTGTCTTGGACCCGGCGTTACTAAATCAAGCCACACGCGTGCTCGGGGTGAAGACTCACTCTGCCGCCGTTAACCTTGCGTTGGCTGAGATCCTTCGGGTGCGGAAGATACAGAATTTGCCTCAGTTCTTTGGGCGAGGGCTTTGGAAGGGCGACTTGGAGGGAATGCGTGAGGATAGCATCGCGGGGCGGCCTCCCTTCACGAGAAGTTTGCGGAGCCACTCATGATCCGGGTTAATAACTCGGTCTGGATCGAACCGCTGAAACGCTTGCTTCCCAGCTATCTGCTGTTTCGCGGGATGGGCTTCGGGGATAAAATAGTGTGATGAAACCCTTAGTCGCCAAGTTCCGATCTTTCCGCGTGGCCGAAGCGGCGACGCAAGTCTATTACCGAAGACTTTCGCCGGCGGAACGGCTGGAGATCCTGTTCCAGCTTCGGGAGATGGCGCGGAAGGAGAGCGATGCCCTTTCCGGAAGACTGGCGCCAGTTTATCGAATCGCTGAACTCAAACGGAGTTGAATACCTGGTGGTGGGTGCTGTGGCTGTGGCTGACCTCGAAGCTCTCGGCGAGAAACCGTAGCCCTACGGACCTTTCCGCCATTTCCCTCCCGGCTCCGAAGTGAAGAGGTAAAGCGGGTAGAGGTCCTGGAAGATTTGCTGCACCTGGCCGGCAAAGGATGGTCCCCCGACCGCACGCGAATTGGGCAGGAACAACTTTCGGACGATCCAGGCCTGCAGGGACTGCCAGTCCTCCTCGCGGCGCGGCAAGCCCGCGTGCTGCGCCCAGTCGCCGTCTTCCTGCCGATGCCAATATGTCTGGTAACGCTTGCTCCGGACCGTCCGCTCGACCAGCCGGTCGAAATAGACGCGTTCTTTGGCGATCCGCTTCCGAAAGACCGTCTCGAGCGCCCCCTTCGGCCCACGCCAGGTGCCATAGATCGAAAACCCCGCCGTGACGCAGTCCGCAGAAAGCCCTACATAGAGGCGCCCGCCATGATCACGCTCGTGACGACTGTCGTAAGCGTAGAGATAGTAGTTTGACTTGTAAGGACTCTTGTCCTTGCTGAATCGAATGTCCCGGTTGATCCGCGAAAAACTGCCGTTTGTCTTCCCCGAAACTTCGAAGTGCGGGTTGAGCGCAAGAATAAACGGCGTGAGGGTCTCCAGGAGGCCCCGAAACGTGCCCGTGACGTGCTCCTCATAGCGCGCTCGGTTCTGGTCAAACCAGGCTTTGTTGTTGTTTTGCGAAAGTTCCTCAAAAAAGACGAATGCGTCAGGCTTAAATCCAGAAAACGAGTTGGCCACAGGCGTCTCCCCGGCTTGCGGTTGGAATTGGGTCTTGCCTCTCTTTTGATGGGCAACAGAGAAAAAAGACGCGTCCGTCATGTGTCGAATTCCTCAATTAAACTAGCTGGTTGCGGTCTGGAGCACGAGGGCATCATTCGGTCGATGAAAGGGTAATAGAAATAGATGAGCTAAGACAACATATTGTCGTTTTCGCCCTCCCAGCAGGTTCCAATAATCCCCAATACCTATTACGGTTTCTGGCAGAGTGATTGCCTGAAGATGTGCAGGAACGGTTTGTCCGTAGCTTGTCCGTGTTCCTCGAGAAAGGGGAGAATTCCATGGGCCCCACGTGCAGCAATTGCCCAGTACTTAAGACTTCACTCTTCAGCAGTCTCTCCGGTGAGCAAGTCGCGCAGTTGGGATGCGTGTTTCGCCCGGCGCGTTACCGGAAGAACCAGATCCTCTTCTTCGAAGGCGGCGTAGCCCAACATCTCTTCGCTCTGCATACGGGGCTCGTCAAATTAGTGAAGTCGCTGGAGAACGGCAAAGACCGCATAACCAGTGTCCTTTTCCCAGGACAGCTGTTTGGCCTGGAATCCCTTTCCGAGCCTACGTACCCGTTGACGGCGATCACGCTTCGTGACAGCGAAATCTGTGCCGCGTCGCGTGATGAGGTCGTGGTATTCCTCCAGTCCAACCCCGAAATCGCGCTGGGCATGGTTCGGTTCCTGGTTGGCGAAATCGGGCGTGTGCGGAGCCAAGTCACAGATATGAGCTTCAAGGACGCCAGAATGAAGGTGGCGACGTTCATTCTGTCCCTGGTTACCTCCGATCCGGCCCCTCATGACACGCAAACGACGCTTAACCTGCCGCTCTCCCGGCAAGAGATTAGCGAGGTCCTCGAGTTGTCCCCAGAAACAATAAGTCGCACGCTAGCAGCGTTTCGAAGGCAAGAATTGATAATCGCCCGTGGCCGGCACCTGACGGTTCAGAATTTTACCGGATTGCAGTCAGCAGCGCGCCGCTGAAGGCCCCCGAAAAGCGACTTTATGTCCGCAGAGATAGAACTCCCCTCCTGTGTCGTGGAAAGATCTCACAGAATCCCCTTCACCCTTGTGGTGCCAGCAAGCTAAGCATCAGTAGATAAAGCTCTTATAGAAACTTCCAAAGGGAAGGAACTAGGGCGCACACATAAAGAAACTAGAACCTTTATATTGACATATGTCATGTAGAATTGTGATGTTTAGTATCGACAGCCCCTCGAAACGGCTGCTAGCGTGCTCCTGTTGCACTCGAAGCCCTTGGATCTTGGATCGGCACTATGCAGTTGATAGCCCACTCTTTCGCTCGTTCCCCGGCCGACTCGCATGGAGCGAACATAACTCGGCCCCGCTCTGGGGAACGAATCCTCCTACCTCTCGCGACGAGCCGCCACTCCACCGCTAGCGCGTCTTTATTCGTCGCACTCCTCATATTGACGCCGCCGGCATTTGCTCAAGCCGTCGGCCATTCTTCCTCGACGGAGGGCGCAGACCACCCGGACATCGTATTCGTTCAAGCGAAATCAGTCGAGAGTGGCAAATTGTCGCAACGATTCCCCGCCGGAAGCAGAATCGTTCGATTTGAGAAAGAAACCGGCCGGATTGCAAGCTTGACACAGGATTTCTTTTGCGCGGCGGATCCCCGCATCTCCTTCGATGGATCGAAGGTCCTGTTCGCCGCAAAGAAAGATGCCGCCGCGCCATGGCAGATCTGGGAAATGAACACGGACGGAACAGAGCAGCGCCAAGTGACCCACTGCCCTAAGGATTGCCTTTCCCCAGCCTATCTGCCACGCGATGCAATTGCTTTTTCCGGCGAGGTCCCGGACGGTGACGGAACTGAGCTTTACCAACTCTTCTTTTCCAAGCTGGATGGCAGTGATGTGCAGCAGATCACCTTTGGTCCGGGCGATTACCAGTTGGAGACGGTGCTACAGAACGGCTTGATCCTCACCTCCGCGCGTTCACCTCTGGAGACGCCCGGAGAGTCCAAGCACTCACGAAACCTGTACACGATGCGACCTGACGGTACCGCACTCGCGGCGTTCCGAAGCGACCGCGAGGATCCGGCAATTCGCAGCCAGGCGGAAGAGTTGGATGACGGATCCGTGGTTTTCGTCAAGAACACGCAGCTTGACTCCAAAGTGGGCGGCAATCTGGCGGCGATCGAGCGTGGCGCTACACACAATTCGATTATTGGCCCTCTCAGCGCGTCAATCTGGTCGCCGCGGCAACTCGGGGAATCGCGATTGATTGTGGCGCGGCGAGTAACGTCGCCCGCGGCAGTCGCGAAATTCGATTTGTATTCATTTGATTTCATCCACGGCAAGTTCCAGGCGCCCATCTACCACGATTCCGAGCTTTCCAGCATCGAGGCCGTCCCCATCGCGGCACATGCTGCTCCGCGCTGGTACTGGAGCACTCTGCGCCCGGACATCAACGTGGGCTACTTCATCTGCTTGGACGCCTCGCTTTCGGACGAAGGTCCCAAGGGGCGACTGGCGCAATTCCCGAGCAAGGTAAGAGTGCTGGGCCTCGATCGGTCGACAGATAAGGAGGCCAGCCTGGGAGAAGCACCCGTCGAGCGCGACGGTTCCTTTTATATTGCGGTGCCTCCGGACCGTCCGGTGCGCTTCGAACTGCTGAGTGGCGAGGGCCAGGTATTGCGCGCACAAAAGAGCTGGATATGGGCGCGCACGGGGGAAGAACACGGCTGCGTGGGTTGCCACGAAGATCGCGCGGTAGCTCCCGAGAATCGCTGGCCATTAGCGTTGCGGCGCTTTGACGCACCTTTCTACCTCGGCGTGCAGCCGCCGCTCGCAGCAAGTCACTGATGATGTAAGGGCGATCCCTGTGGTCGCCCGGGCGGCCACGAGGGCCGCCCCTACGAGGAAATGAGAATGACGGTTCGACTACGACAAGATCGCGATCATTCCGGCGGCGGCGATCCTCCTTATGCTGGGGCTGAAGATGGCAGCGCAAGACCCGGCTAGTACGCCGGCAGCGCGCAAGCCGGCTTCAAAACACACTGCCTCATCCCGAAATTCAACGCATGATCCCGCGCCGCAGAAGGGTGCCGCTCCCGCCTCAGCCTACTTTCGAAGATGTTACCGAAAAATCCGGCATCAATTTTCGGCATTCTTTTGGGGAGCAGAAGCTCAGCTCCATCATGGAGGCTACCGGTTCCGGTTGCGCTTGGATCGATTACAACAACGACGGTCTCTTGGACCTTTACGTCGTGAGCGGGCGGTATGTTGACGGCGCCACCAAGTTTTCAAAACCCGATGGTGTGAATGCTACGAATCACCTCTACCGCAATAACGGCGATGGCACTTTTACGGATGTGACCGAGCAAGCAGGCGTGGGCGGCAAAGGATTCGGCATGGGCGTAACCGTTGGCGACTACGACAACGACGGCTACGAAGACATCTACGTCACCAACTGGAACTCGTCGATTCTCTATCATAACAACGGCAATGGAACGTTTACGGACGTCACGGCGAAAGCGGGGGTCGAGAACCCTCACTTCGGAACCGGCGCAACCTGGCTCGATTACGACCGCGACGGCAAACTCGATCTCTTCGTGGGGAATTACCTGAAGTTCGATCCCAATGCCAAGCGGGAGTATCTTCAGTGCGGACGCGTTTCCCGGCCCGCTCGACTACGAAGGCGACGCCGACCGCCTTTTCCACAACAACGGTGACGGGACCTTTACCGACGTATCTCACAAGGCAGGCATCGATAACCCGCTGGGACGCGCTATGGGTTTGACCGTCAGGCGACTTCGATAACGACGGCTGGCCGGACATCTACATCGCCAACGACACGATGGACAGCTATCTGTACCACAACAATCACGACGGCACGTTCACCAACGTCGCGCAGGATGTGAACGTGGCGTTTGGGGCTAACGGAGAGGCCACGTCCGCCATGAATCCCATCTTCGGCGATTACGACAATGACGGCTGGCAGGACATCTTTGTCTCCGACATGCGTTACCACCGCCTCTTCCACAACCCCGGCGGCAAGGGATTCTGGCTCGACACCACCGTGGAAACGGGCGTGGCCAGCGTTTCCGGACAGTACGTGGCCTGGGGCGACGGCTTCTTCGATTTCGACAACGACGGCTGGAAGGACCTTTTTATCGTGAACGGAGGCCTGCATTGGCTGATTCCCATGGAAGACTCGGTGCTCCGAAACAACGGGAACTCAACGTTCACCGATGTCTCCTCACAATTGGGCGACTACTTCAAGGTCAAGAAAGTCGGGCGGGGCGCTTGCTTCGCGGATTACGACAACGACGGGTATATCGACGCCTTCATCATGGTGTTGGGCGGCAAGGGGATCCTGCTCCACAACAATCCCCCTCCTGTGGGCGTGCGCAATCACTGGCTGACTATCAAGTTGATCGGGACCAAGAGCAATCGCGACGGCTTTGGAGCTCGCCTCGAGGCGATCGCCGGCGACCTTCATCAGTACATCGAGGCAACATGCTGAGAACGGGTATCTCTCCCAGGGCGACCCGCGGCCGCACTTCGGCCTGGGCAAGCACACGGAAGTTGACAAGCTCATCATCCACTGGCCAAGCGGGATCGATCAGGAGCTTGACCATGTCAAGGCAGACCAAATCGTGACGGTGAAGGAACCCGCCGAAACGCCCACCGGCACGGGGGGCAAGGGGCGATGAACGGCATCCCCAAAGCACGCCATGGGATGTGCAGCCCTCTCTCCCTTGGGGGAGAGGGTGGCCCGCAGCCGGCGCTTTCATCAGCCGGTGCGGGTCGGGTGAGGGGGTCGGCCCGCGAGGGACGTAGGGGCAGCCCTTGTGGCTGCCCTGCACGGTCACAAAGGCCGCCCCTGCGTCGCGTTCTTGTACTGGCTGCGGCAATCGGTGCAGCGTTGGCCGTGTTCCGTTCCGGGCATTGTCCAGACGCTTACGCTGCCCCTCTTATCGCTCAACAAGCAGCCAATGCTGAGCCCGAATACCTGTCTCCCGTCGAGATGAGATTCTCGCCGGATGGCCAGCGGATTTACGTGGTATGCGAAGGGAACGGATCAGTGCTGGCAGTCGATGCGCGCACCCGCCAGGTTGTGGCGCGCACGAAGGTTGGCGCCAAACCTCGAGGCCTGGCGCTTTCCCCGGACGGCAGCACGCTGTATGTCTCAAACTCCTGGAGCGATACGGTTAGTGAAATAGATGCTCGATCCTTCGAGGTCCGTCGCACTCTCAAGGCAGGCTGGGGACCCGTGGGGCTGACTACCGACCGCAGCGGAAAGTTCTTGTACGTGGCCAACAGCGTGGGCGACGACGTTTCGCTTTTCGATCTTACTTCGGGCACGGAGATCAAGCGTTTCATGACCGAACGCTATCCTGAACAGATCCTTCTCTCTCGAGACGGACGCCGGGTCTACGTGTCGAACATCTTGCCGCGCTTTGGTCCCTACGATCAGCCGCCTGTCTCTGAATTGCTGGTCATCGACGCCGTGAAGCAACTTGTGGAAGCGCGCGTTTGGGTTCCCGGGGCAATCGAACTGCGACATATCGCGGAAGCCCCGAAATCTCTGGGCGGCTACTTGCTGGTTCCGGAGATAAGGCCCAGGAACCTCGGTCCCCTGATCAGCGTGGCGCAAGGGTGGGTGATGACCCATGGCATGGCAATCGTCCGGCCTGCGGCTGGTCCGGTTCGCGAATCGCCCCGACAGGTTACACAGGTGGTCCTCGACGACATTGATTACTATTTTGCCGGCGAGAATGGTGCTGCATTTACAGCCGACGGGCGCTATGTGCTACTGACCGCCTCAGAAGCGGACACTCTAACCATCATCGACACCACTAAGCTTGCGCGGCGGATGCACGCGGTTTCGAGCGAGGAACTTCCCAACCGTCTCGACTCTGCGCGCACGTTTGTCGTGCGGCGCCTCGAAACCGGCTTCGATCCGCAGGACGTGGTTGTTTCACCAGACGGACGCATGGCCTATGTCGCCAACCGACTGGACGATACTCTGACGGTCGTTGATCTCGCCAAGCTTCAAGTTGCCTCAACGGTCGGTCTCGGAGGGCCAACAGAACTCACCGCCATTCGCAGAGGCGAGCGGCTTTTCAATTCCGCAAAGTACTGCTTCCAGGGCCAGTTTGCCTGCGCCACTTGCCACCCCAACCGTCACTTGGACGGCCTCTCGTGGAATCTGGAAACTGCGCAACTGGGACGCGACCGCGTGGCCAACCGCACTTTGCGCGGGATCAAAGACACGGCGCCCTTTAAATGGAACGGGCACAATCCGGACCTGGCCACCCAGTGCGGCCCGCGCATCGCCAAGTTCCTATTTCGTTCCGAAGGATTCAAGACTCACGAACTCGAGGACCTGGTCACCTACATGAACCAGATTCCTCTTCCCCCGAATCGACATCTCTCGCCCGACGGTCAGCTCACCGAGGCGCAGGAGCGCGGCAAGGTCATCTTCTACCGCACCCAAAAGAACGACGGCACTCCCATTCCGGTCTACAACCAGTGCGCCACCTGCCACCCTTCGAATTCGCACTATACCAGCCGGACCAGCTTCGATGTCGGCTCGGCGAACAAATACGACACGATCTCGTCGTTTGATACTCCGCAGTTGGATCGTGTCTACGAGGACGGCCCCTATTTGCATAACGGCGAGGCGCTGACGCTCGAGGAAATCTGGACCGTATTCAACAACAAGGACACGCACGGCGTGAGCTCGGATATGACCAAAGAGCAATTGAACGATTTGATTGAGTTTTTGAAAACACTCTGAAAGCCTGGGAATTTGAAATTTGAGATTTGAAATTTGAGACTATGAGATTTGGGTTCTGAAATCTGAAATTTGGAATCTGAGATTTTCGGGAGTGTGAGGAGATACATGATGAGGCGATTGCTGCTGAGCACCGCAATCCTTTTGGCAGCGTCTTCCCTCTGCGTGGCGCAAAGTGTGTCTTCTCCTGGACCGGCCCCAAAACCGCACCTCATCACTCGCTGGGAGAACTTCACTACCGCCAACGGCATGCCGGACCCAAAGGTCTTCTGCGTCACCGTCGATGGGAGCCGGGTTTGGGCGGGGACCGAAGACGGCTTGGTGCTGATCGAGAACGGAAAAGTGCAACGAGTTTACACCACCAAAGACGGTCTTGTGCAGCGTGCCGTGATGGGCATCGCGGTGGACAAAAAAACAGGCGACCTGTGGATTGCCACCTTTGGCGGAGTCAGTCACCTGTCCGGCGGCCAGTTTCAAAACTTCACCAACCTCACCAGCGGCCTCTTGAATGACATTTGCTACGGCGTTGCAGTCGTTGACCAGTACGTCTGGGTCGCTACCACGGCTGGCGTCAGCCGGTTCAACACTTATACCGGCGAATGGACGAGTTGGAGCGAAAAGAATGCGCCGTTCCATGAACCATGGTCTTACGGCATCGCTCCGGCGGGTAATAAGATGTACTTTGCCATTTGGGGTGGCGGCTTGCTCGAATACGATGTGGCCGGCAATTATTGGAAGCCTTACACCGATCCCGACGAGGAAATGGAAACTGTCTTATTCCGCAACCAAGGGCTCGTGCATATCATCGTTTCCAACGTTGCCTACAACCCCGACACCCAAATGGTCTGGGCCTCCACCTATTTCGGCCTCAGTGGCTATGACGGCCGGAACTGGCACAATTACCTCACGAAAGACAGCGGCTTGGCCTCGGACTTTATCAATGCCCCCAAGTCCCGCGGCGACGACGTTTGGGCCTGCACCGATAAGGGTCTGAGTTATCTCAATTACAAGACCAATACCTGGGTCAGTTATCGTCCTGCAAAGCAAAGCGGCCACGGCGAAATCGAGATCACCTGGCCGGATTCGAAGAAGAACAAACTCGAGACACCAACCTCTCTCGCCCATAATTACATCTTAAATATGGATTTCCAGGGCGAGGACATTTGGGTGGCGACAGCCCAAGGGCTGAGCCACGGAATTCGCGAACCTCAGAAGGAGAGTCAACTCTATGCGTCGATCACACCCCACCGCAGCAGCGGTGAAGTCGCACAAACCCGTGCCTCGAAAGGCCGTTAGCGCGCCTCATACACTGAACGAAGCTTACGACTACCCCAAGCCCTCTTCCTTTTCCCGCGCGCTGCGGCTGGATATTAAAGGGGTCACCATCTTGCTCATTTCCGGCACGGCCAGCGTAGATGAGGAGGGCAGAACGGTCCATGCCGGAGACTTCTCCGCCCAGTGCTGGAGAACCTATCAGAACATCACCGGATTGCTCGAGGCCGAAGGAGCAACGTGGAAGGACATCGTGCGCACGACGTGCTACCTGCGCGATATCGAGCGCGACTACGAGGCTTTCAACGAAATTCGCACTCAGTTCTTCAAGGAGCAGGAACTGGATCCGCTGCCGGCTTCCACAGGCATCCAGGCCATTCTGTGCCGTCCGGATTTGCTCATCGAGATTGAAGCGATTGCGATCTTCGAGACGGACCGCGACGGCGGCAGCAACGGGCAGTAGGCCCAGGAGTGCGGCAGCTACGCTGCCGCACTCCATAAGGGGGACGGCAATGAGAATTGCTGGACAAGTCAATATTGATGACATTCCGAAGATTTGCCCTCTCCTGAGCCGGACAGCCAACCCTCAGTACGGAGAGCATGGCACGCGCGTCGTGAATGTGGCGGGCGTGCGGTTTGGGGGCGAGCGGCCCGTGGTGATCGGGGGGCCTTGTGCGGTGGAGAGCCACGCCCAGACCGTGGGGTTGGCGCATGCGGTGAAACGCGCGGGCGCTGACATGCTGCGCGGAGGCGCCTACAAGCCTCGGACTTCCCCGCACGATTTTCAGGGTTCCGGACTCGAGGGCCTGTGCATCCTCAGTATCGCTCGCGCCGAGACCGGCCTCCCCATTGTCACTGAAGTCATGGATCCGCGCATGGTGGCGGAAGTGGCCGAAGTGGCCGACATGCTTCAGGTCGGTTCGCGCAACATGCACAATTACTCACTGCTGGCAGAAGTGGGCCGCGCCCGCAAACCCATTCTGCTGAAGCGCGGAATGTCCGCGAGCCTTTGTGAATGGCTGGGCGCAGCGGAATATATTGCCAAGCAAGGCAACATGGACATCGTGCTGTGCGAGCGCGGCATCCGGGGTTTCCCTTCCGGCGAGTACTCGCGCTACGTGCTCGACCTTAACGTGATTCCGGCAGCCAAGATGCTGACTTTCCTCCCTGTCGTCGTCGACCCAAGCCACGCCACAGGGGTCTCCGCCATGGTTGAGCCGGCCAGCCGGGCCGCGCTCGAAATGGGTAGCCACGGGCTGCTGATCGAAGTCGCGGACTTCACCTTCGGCGAGCCCAAGTGTGACGGCTTGCAGGCCATCGATGCGGCGACTTTGGCGAGGATTGTGATTGTTCGCGCACGAGAAGAGAGGAGTCAGAGGTCAGGAGGTTGCCTGTCATGCTGAGCGGAGCGAAGCATCTGCAGTATCGCCTTGAAAACAGGTAAATGCAGATCCTTCGCTCTGCTCAGGATGACAGCCAGGGAACTTTATCGGCAGCCTGCTTGAGGGCTTCGTTCCCGGAGGATACATCATGCGACGTTTCATTTTCATTCTTGCCCTCTTATCACTGGCGATGCCGGCCTGGCCGCAATACAAAGAGCCGGACGACGACAAGCCCGTGCAGCGCTACGCCAACATGCCTGACGAGGCGGTGCCGTACCGGCGCTTCACAAAGCCTTACTACGACTGGTTCGTTCAGACCGACACAATCGCCTATAACGGCGCAGCTGAAAAGCGGCCTGACGGCGACGCCTCCAAACTGGACGATATCGCGATCGGTTTCATGGCCCCGGTCGAAAACAATCCGGAATCGATCTTCGGCATTCCCATGCTGCACGGCGCGCAACTCGCCCTGGAAGAGGCGAACGCGCGCGGCGGATATCACGGTAAGCCTTATGCACTCAAAGTGCATAACGAATCCGCACTCTGGGGCGCTTCCTCGACTGAACTGGTGAAGATGCTCTTCAATGAGAACTGCTGGGCCATGCTGGGTTGCGTCGATGGCCAGAACTGCCACATCGCCCTTCGGGTGACTCTCAAGCTCGAGGTCCCCATCCTGAACGTCGGCACCACGGACCCCACGGTTACGGAGACTCGCATCCAATGGTTGATGCACGATTTTATCGACGACCGCCAGCAGGGCTATACGCTGGCGGATTACGTTTTCAAAACCCTCAAGCTCAAGCGTATCGGGGTGATTCGGACTCAAACCCGCTATGCCCGCCTGGGCGTGGCAGAAATTCAATGACGAAGCTCGACGCATGGGCCGCCAACCAATCCTGGAGGTGAAATTCGACCGCGGTGATAAAGACTTCTCGGATGAGCTCACCAAGCTGAAGAACGCAAAGGTCGAGGGTGTCATCATTTGGGGCGAGGCCGCCGAAGGCGGTTTGATCCTGAAGCAGATGCGCGCCATGGGCATGAACCAGCCGGTCTTCGGCGGAAGCCGCCTGGCCTACCCTCAGTTGCTTGAAATCGCCGGCCCAGCGGCGGAAGGCACAGTCGTCACCACGACCCTCGATCCCACGCGGCAGGACCCCAAGTGGCTGGCCTTCCGTGATGCTTACCGGAAGCGGTTCAATGAGGAGCCCATCGACTACTCCGCTTACGCCTATGATGGAATGAGTATTCTTGTCGCGGCAATTGAAAGAACCGGACTCAACCGCGGCAGGATCATGGACGCGCTCCGGGACTACCAGATGAAGAGTTACGACGGCGTGGCTGGAAAGGCCTTTTTCGACCACACGTTGAACAATATTTCTCCGGTGACGATGGCGCGAGTGAAGGACGGTAAGTTTGAGTACTGGCCGGCGCCGCGTCAAGGCGGGCACGAGGGGGCGCAGAGCACCTCAGGCGGTCGTGGCGGACAATAGTCTTGCAGAATTCAATTCAATCTCAAATTTCAAATCTGCCCTGTTGCATCTTGCCGACCTGCGCGGGTCTCAGATCTCAAATTTCAAATCTCGCCCTCCTGCCGTGCTTCGGGCCGCCGCGCTCTGTGCTGCACTCCTCGTCTGGGGCTCGCCTGCCCTTCCCCAAACTCCTCCCCAGCCTTACGCAGTCATTCCCCGGGACGCGGTGAATTATTCCGGACCGGACCGCGACGCCAGTCACGATCTGCGAGGGATTGAAATCAAAATCGGTCTCCTGGCGCCGCTCACCGGCCCGCGCCAGAACGAAGGTAAGGCGTTGTTGCAGGCGGCACAGTTGGCCATAGAAGACGAGGCTGCGAGCCCCTTCCCCGGGGGACGCCGGCTTTCAATTGTAGCCCGCGATCAAAGCGATTCCTGGGGCCGAGCAACGAATGAAATCGTTCGACTGGTATTTGACGACCAGGTGGCGGCGCTCGTCACCTCACTCGATGGTGATTCGGCTCACCTTGCCGAGCAGGTCGGAAACAAGGTTGGAATCCCCATCGTCACGCTTTCCACCGATCCTTCCACAACGCAGATCAACCTTCCCTGGATCTTTCGCCTCGCCCCCACAGACACGCAGCAGGCTGGCGCGTTTGCACGCGACATCTACACCGAGCGCAAATTGCAGAAGGTCGTTCTGATCACGGATAGCGATCACGACGGCAGAGTCGGCGGTGAGGAATTTCAAAAGGCGGCTCACGCGCTGAGCGCCCCGCCTTTCATCCAGTTGGAGATGAATCCGGCAGGGCTCGGCCTCGACTCGACGGCGGGACAAGCCGTGGCTGCGAAGCCGGAAGCGCTGGTCTTTTGGACAGATCCTGAAACGGCAGCGAAACTACTCCCGCAGTTCCTCGACGAACTTCCGTCCACACAAGTTTACCTCTGCCAAGAAGCAGCGCAGGCACGATTCGGCCCCGATCAAAAGAATGTGTGGATTGTAGCCTCGAAATCAGCAGCAACATCGTCGCGCCAAAGCTTCGAAAATCGCTACCGTGCGCGGACGGGAGAACGCCCCGCCCCGGCCGCCGCTCAAGCCTACGACGCCGTGAGGGTTCTCGCTACCTCGCTGCGGCTTTCCGGCCCCAATCGCGCCCGCTTGCGAGACGCGCTGGCCGGGCTTTCGGACTACCACGGCGCCTCGGGCGTCGTCGCCTTCGATCACGCCGGCAACGACGTGAGCGACTTTACTCTTGTCCGGTTCCCTTTGGCAGAATCCACCAGCCCGAAGTAGCGCCGACCTTCAGGTCGGCAAGTGCTGACCTAAAGGTCAGCGCTACGATGAAACCAGCACACCGCCAAGCCCAGCACATCACTTCTTAGCGCCCCTCAGGTAGACGGCATAATCCGTTGGCGCAGGCTTGCCGCCCGCCTCGCGTACGGCTGCGGCCACCTGCCCGCGGTGATATGCCGAGTGCAGAACGAGGTGCATCAGCACATCCTGAATCGGCGTCCTGTTCTCGGTCCCTTTGAGGCTAAGGTAAATAAGATCGCTCGCCAGTTTCTCGGGAGTGAGTCCTTCAAGGATGGCGTGCCACCGAAGATGCAAATCGTCAATGGCCGCACTACAATCCTCGAGCGTAAGGTCAGGCCACGGTTGCGCGGTGGGCGGCGCGGGATTCTCGAACCTGGACATCCAGATGCGTTGCGCGCCAATGATATGGCAAATCGCCTTTCTCGCTTTTTCGCTGCCGCCCGGCACTGTCCGGATGCTTGCCAACGTCTCGGAGTTTGCCCAGTAATCGTAATCAAACAGTTTTCGATGATCCATGCGTTCCTCTCTTGCGAAGAATACTCCCCGTCTCCGTGGCGGCGCCGACACCGCTTCGTCGGCGACATCGGGCGCATACAAATATGGCAGTGTATGCGCCTCCCTCTGTCGACCGCCCAAGCCACTCTTGGCGCGGAAAACAATCAGCCCACATTCACGGCTCTAGCCCCGCACGTTAGCGTCGCCTTTGACTGGCTCCTTACTGGGGAAATCCTTGAAAAGACCGGAGTAGACGACCCCGGCGATAGCCGCGCCGATGATCGGGGCAACCCAGAAGAGCCATAGCTGCTGGAGCGCCCACCCATGCACGAAAAGCGCGGGCCCGGTACTGCGAGCAGGATTCACTGAGAGGTTGTCCACGGGTATCCCAATCAGGTGAATGAGGGTGAGGCTGAGGCCGATCGGTATTCCCGCGAAGCCCGCCGGTGCGCGACCGTGCGTGGAGCCGAGAATCACAAACAGGAAGAAGAAAGTAAGAACGATCTCCGCCAGCAGGCATGCCCCGAGAGAGTATCCACCCGGAGAGTGCTCAGCATAACCGTTGCACGCGAAGCCGCCCAGCTCAAACCCAGGTTTGCCGCTGGCGATAAAGTACAGTACCGTAGACCCGGCAGCCCCGCCTAAGACTTGCGCGACGATGTAAGGAACGAGCTCGGAAGCCGGAAACCGTCCACCGGCCCATAACCCGACGGACACCGCCGGATTGATATGGCAGCCTGAAACGTGACCGATGGCGTACGCCATGGTGAGCAGGGTAAGACCGAAGGCCAGCGCCACGCCGGCAAAGCCAATTCCAAGTTGAGGGAAGGCCGCAGCTAGAACAGCGCTTCCGCAACCCCCGAATACCAGCCAGAATGTACCAAAGAACTCCGCTCCACACCGTTTGCCTAACGACATAAGCAGTCCCCCTTGTTGTATTTGTGGTTTTCGTCCTGCGGCACACCGGTTGGCTCCGAGGGAGCCGCCCGTGTGCTGATAATTGCAGTCTATCATTTCTGGATCAACGTTGCACCAGATTGCAATGCAAGAAAATCTATTCTGCCGATTGCCCTCTGACGTCGGCGGACCTCTCCCACGTCCGGAGCCCATAGCGGCTGAGATAGATGGGGATATTTTTGAAGAGCCTGTTCTCGGCTTCGATTTCGCGTATCATCGCCCGTTTCACATGTGAAAGTGTGCCGGTAAGAATGGTGAGCGAGCCGCCCTCGCCCCCCGCTCCGTTCACCTTCCAGCCCAAGGCCCCGTGTTCCTTGGCGATCTCAATCACCCGATGCGCATCGCGGCTCACCAATTCGGGATGCAGCCGCTCCTGCGCCTCGGTGTTCTCGATCATGGCTTCTCCGAGCGCCACAAAATCCCCGGCGTGGACGGCATCACGGCTCTTTTCGGCAGTCTCCCGCAAGTCCTGGAGCTTGCGGCAGTCCGGCTCCGACCCCTCGAGCTCCTTGATCACTTTCTCATGCACCGCCGACGAACTGTGGGATTTGCCGAAGTAGATCAACACCAGGCGCCGCTCGAGTTCCCACCAAAGCGCGTTGGGGATCTGAATCTGGGAAACGGTGGCGCGCGGATAGTCGAACATCTCGATATAATTCAGGCCGCCAAACGCCGAGCACAACTGGTCCTGAATGCCGCATTGCAGCTTCAGCATCTCGGTTTCGATGGCCTGTGCCGTGTACGCCACTTCGTGGGCAGTAAGGTGGCCCTGGGTGAGGCGGTCGAGGGCTCCGACCAGAGCCACCGCCACTGCCGCTGACGTGCCCGTCGAAGCCCCGCTCGGCGCTTCGGAGAAAATCGACACCTTCAATGCCAGGTCGGTAGGAATCTTCATGCGCGCAATGGCCGCCTGAAGCAAAGCATGTTGGTCCCAACCAGATTGCACGCCCGTCGCTGCGAAGCGCTGTCCATAATTCTCAGCGAAGACCGTGACCTCGCGCTCCTGAACGTGGTTCTTGAACACTTCCACTTGTACTTCGACGTAAGGATAAACCCCGATATTGAAAATCTTCCCGTGCTTGGCAAACCAGGTGTCCGTCCAGCCCCCGTTGTCGCAAATGCGAATTGGAGCTATGCAGTTGATAATTCGTTGCGGCTGCTTGCAGGTATTATCGTTCATGAGTTGCTCCCCAAAAGTGGCAGGATAGAGTCGATTGATGAATGGCTCCCTTTCCCCTGGGGGAAAGGGCAGTCTCAGTTTCCAGTTTCTAGTTTCTAGTTTCTGATTTCTATTTTGCTTCCCGCCAGTTAGGCCCCACGCCGATATCCACTCGCAACGGCACTTTAAGCGGATAAGCGCCTTCCATTTCGGCTTCGACGACCTTGCGCGCCTGATCTAACTCAGCTTCGGGAGCCTCGAACACAAGTTCGTCATGAACAGTCAACAACATGCGCGTCTTCATCTTCTCTCTCTCCAGGCGCGCGTGCACTTTGATCATGGCCAGCTTCATCAGGTCCGCGGCAGTTCCCTGAATGGGCGAATTCATGGCTTCGCGCTCCGCTCGATTGCGAGAGGGCACATCCCGGCTGTTGATATCGGGGATGGGCCGCAGGCGGCCAAAGAGCGTGCGCACGCGTCCCGTCGTCCGCGCTTCTTCCACCAGGCGGTCGATAAACTCCTTCACTTTGCTGTAGCGCTGGAAATAAGCGTCAATATACTGCTGCGCTTCGGTCCTGCTGGTGCCGGTGCGCTCCGCCAACCCGAAGGAGCTGAGTCCGTAAACCACGCCGTAATTGATGGCCTTCGCCATCCGGCGATGCTCGTGGTTCTGAAGCGCCGGGGGCACTCCGAAAATCTCCTGCGCGGTTCGCGCATGAATGTCCTCGCCGCGCGTGAACGCCTCAATCAACACCGGGTCGTCCGCCAAATGGGCCAGCACCCGTAGCTCCACCTGCGAGTAGTCGGCGGAGATCAGCCGGCAGCCGGGATCGGCGACAAACGCAGAACGAATGCGCAACCCGAATTCATCGCCGATCGGGATGTTCTGCAGATTGGGGTTGAAAGAAGAAAGCCGGCCGGTGCGCGCCCCGGTCTGGCTGAAGGTAGTGTGCAGGCGGCCCGTCTGCGGGTTAATGAACTTTGGAAGCGCGTCAAGGTAAGTCGATTTCAGTTTCGTCCGTGTGCGGTATTCAATGATCTTCCGAGGCAATTCGTACTTCTCAGCCAGGAATTCCAGAACCGACGCATCGGTGGAATACTGCCCGCTCTTCTTCAGCCGCTTGCCGCCCGGCAGATTTAACCTCTCAAACAGAATATCGCCGAGCTGTTTCGGCGAATCGATGTCGAACGGCTGGCCCGCCAGGTCATAAATCTCTCGTGTGAGGTCAGTGAGGTCTTTGTCAAACTCGCTCGACATGCTTTCCAGAACGCTTGCGTCCAGGCGGATCCCAAACGTTTCCACATCGGCCAGAACGCTCGCGAGCGGCAGGTCAATCTCCTCAAAAACACGCTTCAGTTCTTCTCGCTCAATCTCCGGCGCGAACAGTGACGCCAGCTCGCGCGTAGCGTCCGCCCAGTCGCCCGCCGAGGCCGACGGCTTGCGACCCTGGCGGCGTAGCAGCACGTCTTCAAGCGAATGGTTCGTGGACAGCGGGTCGAGCAAAAACGAGTAGAGCAGGGTGTCGTCCGTAACACCCGCCATCGCTATTCCGTTCTTTGCCAGCAGCAATCGCAGCAGTTTCGAGTTGTGAACCACCTTGGGATGCGACGAGGAACAGAGAAAAGGCTTCATGGGATCGAGAAGGCTGGACGTGGCGGATACAGTGGCCAGCCGCCTGCCGTCCGAGAGGCCTAACCCCCGAAGTTGCCCGGCAAAACTCATTTCGCCGTCGACCGCGAACCCAATCGCCACCGGGGCGCGTTCCTCTAACGCTCCCAGCCACCGGCTCACTGATTCCGGCGTCGATAGTTCTTCGGCCTCCTTCGCTGCCTGCGCCGGGACCGGCGCCTCTTGCAGGAATTCGCGCAGCATTGATGTGAACCCCAATTCCTGGCACAAGTCGCGCAGTTCGGAAAAGTCCTTGGGGGCACACTTGAGGTCCGCCGGGCCGACCTCTAATGGAACGTCCGGGCTGATGGTGGCCAATTCCCGGCTGAGCAGCGCTTCTTTTTTGAAATCGCGAAGGGCGTCGCGGTAACTTTGCTTCTCCGCCTGCTCGTAGTTCTCGAGCGCCTTGTCGAGCGTGCCAAACTTGCGGATGAGTTCTGTGGCGCCCTTCGGCCCGATGTAACTTCGCTTCTTCGAGCCCGGCGCGAGGGGAGGTTCTTGACCCGGGAACGGCCGCGCACCGGGGATGTTGTCACTGGGATCGCCCGTCAGCGCCAGCCAATCCACGACCTGCGAAGGCTCGACGCCCAGGATTTCCTTGACCTTCTCGGCGTCGCACAACGTTTCGCCTTCTGCTGCCCCCCGAGATGGCTTCAGCACCTTGACGTGATCCTGCACAAGTTGGAAAAGGTCCTCGTCGCCGGACACGATAAACACATCCGTTCCTTGCGCCGAAGCGTTTCCCGCGAGCGTTCCCATCACATCATCGGCTTCGTAGCCCTCTTTCTCGACCACCTCCAATCCGAGCGCGCGGCAGAAGCGCCGCACATAGGGAAGCTGAAGAGCCAGTTCCTCCGGAAAGGCGGGGCGGTTCGCCTTGTATTGTTCGAAAAGCTTGTCCCGAAAAGTGGGGGCTGCAAGGTCAAACGCCACACCGACCAAATCAGGCTGGTGGTCTTTGAGGATTTTCCGCAAGGTCCGCACGAAGATGTAAATCGCCTTCGTGGGCATTCCGCTAGGCGAGCGCAAATCCATCTGCATGGGCGCATGGAACGCGCGGAAAACCAGCGACATGGCATCAATCAAGACGAGCTTCTTGCCGGGCTGGGATTCGGCCAAAGTACCCTCCGATTTCGACGTAGTTGAATATTCTACCCTAACTCAGGTTCGCCAAAGGCACACAAATCTGAGCCAATGTTGTATGATTGACACATCTCCGATTCTGTTCCCGCTGGAAACACAGGCCTAAGATATTGATAATAAGTGCCTTGTCTAAACTCGCGCACTTGGCTAAGAAAATGCTTACTATCTGACTCTTAAGGAGCTTCTTGGCCAACCAACACACGATTGCGAATCCAGTCTCCGTCTCTGGTGTGGGCCTCCACACTGGCGTTAAGGTCAACCTGCGGCTCTGCCCTGCCCCCGCCAACTCGGGCGTAGTCTTCCGGCGCACTGACCTGGAGGGCTTCATCATCGAAGCCCAAGCGCGCAATGTCGCCCGGGTCAGCTACGCGACGAGCCTAATGAAGAAGGGCGTACTGATTTCCACTACCGAACATCTGCTGTCGGCCCTGGCCGGCCTGGAAGTGGATAACGCGATCATGGAGATCGACAACCTCGAACTCCCGATCCTGGACGGCAGCGCGCGGCCCTTCGTCGAACTCATCACCAAAGCGGGACTTCGCCGGCAGCGGGCGCGAAGGAACTTCGTCAAAATCCTTAAGCCCGTTGAGGTCGTCGATGGAATGAAGCGCATCATCGTCTACCCGGCGGATTCTTTCCGCGTCACCTATCGGATCTCCTTCCCCCACCCCTTGATTGGGGCGCAATCGATCGACTTTTGCTCGGGCTCGTCCGGCTACGCTACTGAAATCGCCCCCGCGCGGACATTCGGGTTTCTGGAAGAACTCGAGATGCTTCGCAAGAACGGCCTGATCCGCGGCGGCTCGCTGGAGAATGCCGTGGTGCTCGACCGCACGGGTGTGGTCAACCCCGAAGGGCTGCGTTTCCCAGACGAGTTCTGCCGGCACAAGCTCTTGGACCTGATCGGCGACTTCTCCCTGCTGGGCCGCCCACTACTCGGCCATGTGGTCGCCGAGCGGGCCGGTCACGCCATGCACGCCCAACTTGTCGCTCGCCTTTTGCGCGAGAGGCAATCCTGGAGACTCGTGAGCGACCCTGAGCCCGCCGCCAAACCCGATTCCGAACCCGTCCCAGTGCTTGCTGCCAGCGAGGCCCAGTAGGAGGAATACTTTCGGACCGACCTTCCTCTTCGGCTATTTACAATTCATCATTTACTATTCACAATTCACCATTGATGGTGGATGAGATCTTCAACACGTCGTCCGAGTCACTTCTTCCCCTTCTCGAAAAGGCGTTCGGCTTCCCTTCTTTTCGAGCCAACCAGGAAGCCGTCTGCCGCGCCGCCATTGCCGGCCGGGACATACTGCTGGTCATGCCGACGGGATCCGGCAAGTCACTTTGCTATCAACTCCCCACCCTGGCGCGCGGCGGCACGGCGCTGGTCATCAGCCCCTTGATCGCTCTCATGGACGACCAGGCAGCCAAGCTCGCTTCACTCGGTTGCAAAGTCGCGCGCGTGCATTCCGGCATGGACCGCCTGGCATCCCGACAGTCCTGCCGCGATTATCTGAACGGCGAAGTGCAATTCATGTTCATTGCGCCGGAGCGGTTTCGAGTGCCGGGATTCCCCGAAATGCTGGCCAAGCGAAAGCCCTCGCTGATCGCTATTGACGAAGCGCATTGCATTTCGCAATGGGGTCACGATTTCCGGCCGGATTATCGCATGCTGGGGCAATACCTCCCGGCGCTGCGTCCCGCGCCCGTCATGGCGCTCACTGCCACCGCAACCCCTATCGTGCAGAACGACATCGTCAGCCAACTGCGCCTGGTGGACGCGGCTCGGTTCATCCATGGTTTCCGCCGCGAGAATCTCGCCATCGAAGTCGTAGAGGTGCCGCTCCCCCATCGCCCTCAGCTCACCCAGGAGCTGCTCAGCGATCCGGCCCGGCGCCCGGCCATCGTTTACGCGCCCACGCGCAAAGCATCCGAGGAACTGGCGAGGGCTCTCTCTCGCTTGTTTCCTGCGGCCGCCTACCACGCAGGGCTTGAGTCCAGGCAGCGGGAGCGCGTCCAGACGGAGTTTGTCGAAAGCAAGCTCGAGGCGGTGGTCGCCACCATTGCGTTTGGCATGGGCATCGACAAGCCCAATGTGCGGACCATCATCCGCACCGCGCTGCCCGCGAGCATCGAGGGCTATTACCAGGAAATCGGCCGCGCCGGGCGCGACGGACTGCCGAGCCGGACGATCCTGCTGTATTCCTACGCCGACCTGCGGGTGCACGAATACTTCTTCGAGCAGGATTATGCCCCCGTGGAAACTCTCGAGGCCATCTATCACCGGCTCAGCCCGCAGCCGCAGCCGAAAGAGGACCTCTGCCGGACGCTGCTCCTGGATCCCGAGTTGTTCAACCGGGCCCTCGACAAGCTTGCAATTCATGGCGGCGCGGCAATCGAGTGGACGGCGAACGTGACCGTGGGCAGCAAGGATTGGAAGGAGGCTTATCTCGCTCATTTGGAGCAAAAGCGCGCGCAACTGGAGCTCATGAGGCACTACGCGGAAACTCATCAGTGCCGCATGCGCGCCTTGGTGCGCCATTTCGGAGATTTCGCGGATAGCCAGCGGCCCTGCGGCCGATGCGATTTCTGCGCTCCCCAACAATGTATCGCCCAGCGATTCCGGCCCATCACGCAAGCTGAGCGGCGTATTGTCCACGAAGTCATCGAGGCACTTCGCTCTGCGAATCTCCAATCCCTCGGAAGGCTGCACCAATCATTGTCTCAAAGCGAGTCCATCAGCAGAGACCGCCTGGAGGGGATTGTAGGGGCGATGGCCGCGGCGGGGCTGGTGCAGGTCGAGGACGCCAGCTTTGAAAAAGGCGGCAGAACCATACCCTACCGGAAAGCGACGCTGACCCGCGAAGGGCTCAGCCTGAACGAGCGCACCCCGCTCGATCTGCTGCTGGCCACAAACCGGGCGGAAGAGTGGCAACCGGCGAAGGGGGGAAGGAAAAAGCCTCCGAAACCCAAAACGCCGCCTGCCCTTACCCTTTCGGTTGACGAACCCGCGCCTAAGAAGAAACGCCCGCCGCAAAAGCAGCCACGAGGCCCGGAGACATTTTCGCCGCAAGAGGCCGCGCTGGAAGAAAGGCTGCGTGCCTGGCGGAACTCGGAAGCGCGCAAGAGCGGACTTCCGGCATACTGTGTGTTCAGCGACCAGGCCTTGTACGGGATCGTTCAAGCCCGGCCCGAGAAGGCCAGCGAACTGCTCGAAATCAATGGCATCGGACCTGCGAAAGCGGAGAAGTACGGGCAGAACATCCTGCGAATCTGCCTCTCTGCGAAAGGTGATCTCTGAGTCGGGTCGTAAACCCCTCGCCCCAAACCGGCCAAAAACGCGTCGCGGCGCCGCCGCCCGGGACGAAGGGGGACAAATTGACCCGGGCACCGCAGTACTATTTCGATACGGTACTTTGCCTCTTGCGGGAGCCAGGCGACCGGAGTATCCTCTCTGCGGGGGAAAAGTGCTAGACCTTCCGGCAATCAAATCAAAACAATTGAAGAAGAGGAGGCGTACTATATGCCAACTTTGGCTGTAGTCGAAAAGAACGCGTATGAAGCGGCAATGGAGAACTTCGATCTTGCCGCGGATGCGCTCGAGCTCGACCATAATGTGCGAAATATGATCAAATCTCCCGAACGGGTGCTGACGGTCCACCTGCCCGTTCGGATGGACAACGGGAAGATTCACTGTTTTCAGGGTCACCGCGTGCAACATAGCACCGCGCGCGGTCCTGCTAAAGGCGGAATCCGCTATCACCCGCACGTAACGCTGGACGAAGTCAAAGCCCTTGCAACCTGGATGACGTGGAAGTGCGCGGTTGTGAATATCCCGTTCGGGGGCGGCAAAGGCGGCGTGACCTGCAATCCGAAGGAGATGTCGCAGGTCGAACTGGAGCACCTCACTCGCCGTTATGCCAGCGCAATTCTTCCCTTGATCGGCCCGGCGCAGGACATCCCCGCACCGGACGTCTATACCAATTCTCAGGTCATGGCCTGGATCATGGATACGTACAGCATGACGAAGGGCTATCCGATTCCGGGCGTGGTCACCGGCAAACCCATCGCTCTGGGCGGCTCGCTGGGCCGCAACGAGGCTACCGGCCGCGGCGTTTTCTATACCCTCCAGTCGGCATGCGAACATCTCCACATTCCGATGAAAGGCGCGAGGGTGGCGGTTCAGGGATTCGGCAATGCCGGTTCCATTGCCGCCCAGTTGCTGCACGCCAACGAGGCTTTCGTGATTGCAGCCAGCGATTCGAAGGGTTGCGTTTACAGCGCGAAGGGCCTGGACATCCCGGCACTGATCGCCTACAAGGAGAAGACTGGCGGCGTGACTGGCTTCCCCGGTTCTGAGCCGATCACTCCCGAGCAATTGCTCGGCATGCCGTGTGAGATCCTGGTTCCCGCCGCACTCGAAAACGCGGTGCAAGCCGAGAACGCCGAAGCGCTGCACACGAAGATTGTGGCGGAGGCAGCCAATGGTCCGTTGACCCCCGAAGCAGATCGTATCCTCGAAGCCAAAGGCGTCTTCATTATCCCGGATATCCTCTGCAACGCAGGGGGCGTCACCGTTTCCTACTTTGAATGGGTGCAGGACGAGCAGCACCTGTTCTGGGAAGCTCAGGACGTTTACAACCGTCTCGAGCGCGTCATGAAGACCAGCTTCAACGACGTATTGAAGATCCACCTGACGCATAAAGTTGGAATGCGAACCGCCGCGAATATGCTGGGCATCGGCCGAGTGGCGGAAGCTACCGTGTTGCGTGGCCTTTATCCGTAACCTTTGAAATCCTTTCTTTCGAGCCGGGAGCTGGATGGCAGCTCCCGGCTTTTTTGTGCGCGCAAGCTCAGAAATCCTGTCATCCTGAGCGAAGCGAAGGATCCGCAGTTCCGGTCCGTGGCGAACTAACGCAGATTCTTCGCTTCGTTCAGAATGACAGACTTTCGAGGACGACCGACGGAGGAAACGGAAAACGACATGAGCACTGCTGAAACCGCGAACGAACTCAGTGTCTATGAATCCATGGCTGCGCGGTTCGACGTGGCCGCCGCCAAATTGCAATTGGACGAGGGCCTCACGAAGTATTTGCGTTCCCCCAACCGGGAGATCATCGTGCACATTCCCGTGGCGATGGACAATCATCAGCTCAGAGTTTTCGACGGCTACCGGGTGCAACACAGCATTGCACGCGGGCCTTGCAAGGGCGGTCTTCGCTACTCTCCTAATGTGACGCTGGACGAGATTCGCGGCCTGGCCGCCGAGATGACCTGGAAGTGCGCGGTCGTCAACATCCCCTTTGGCGGCGCCAAGGGTGGCGTCGTCTGCGATCCCGCACAACTCTCGCACGGAGAACTGGAGCGCATCACCCGGCGCTACACGGCGGAAATCCTTGACTACATCGGGCCGGAGCGCGACGTCCCTGCGCCCGACATGAACACCAACGAGCAGACGATGGCCTGGATTATGGACACGTACTCCATGCACATGCGCCACACCGTGACGGCAAGTGTCACGGGCAAGCCGGTCGACCTGGGCGGCTCGCAGGGCCGGCGCGAGGCCACCGGCCGCGGCTGCATGATCTCCATCGATGAGGCGCTCAAGCGCTTTTGGTGGAAAAGACAGGAAACGCGCGTCATCGTTCAGGGCTTTGGCAACGTCGGCTCGGAGGCAGCGAAACTGCTGCACGAGGAAGGCTACAAAATCATCGGTGTTGCTGACGTCGCGGGCGGAGTCTTCAATACCAACGGGCTGGACATCGCCGCCCTGCTGCACTACTCCAAAGAAAACGGAACCGTGAAAGAATTCCCCGGTGGTGAAAGCATCGGGACGCAGGAAATCCTGGAGCAGGAATGCGAGGTGCTCCTCCCTGCCGCTACGGAAAGCGTCATCACCAGCAAAAACGCTCATAAGATCAAAGCTCGCATCCTGGCGGAAGGCGCCAACAGCCCCACCACTCCGCCTGCGGACGCGATCCTGTTTGACCGCGGCGTCTTCGTCATTCCGGACATCCTGGCCAACGCGGGCGGCGTTACGGTGTCCTACTTCGAGTGGGTGCAGGACCGCCAGGGTTACTTCTGGCCGGAACTGGTCGTTAATGACCGGTTGAAGAACATCATGGTGGCCGCCTTCGAGGAAGTGGCGCGCTGGGGCGAGAAACACAAGGTCCACAACCGAATTGCAGCATACATGCTGGCGATCGACCGCGTCGCCTTCAGCGTAAAGCTGCGCGGGATCTATGCGTGAGGACATGGCCAGCACACGCGCCTCATTCAGGTCTGGAAATTAAGCGCTGATTCGGTAACGATGTCCGTCTGCTACTACGGCGGTCGGGCATCGACTTGCCCCGACCCCATAAAGTACTTCGCTGGCACCTTCGCCACCCCTGCCCCGAGGCTGAATCCTGCCCACCGACCGCCCAACGCTGCATCGAAACCCCCGTCTTATCGCTTCACTTGTCGTGTTTCGTGCGCAAGAATGCGTTGCTTTTGCGCATGTTGTTTTTGCCGACTTCGTTTGTTTTCAATGAGTTCTTAGCTTCGTTCCCACTGTTTTGTGTATTTTTCGACGAATGAAGGATCCTCGGGCTGCAAGCTTTGCTGTGAGGCTTCGACAGCCCCGGTAGGGGCGGTTCGCGAACCGCCCCTACGTCTTATAGCCTATCAGGGCGGGGATGGAAAAGTGGGAAACGGTGCAAAAGATGAGACTGATTATTGTTAGTGCAATGGAATCAAGGTGTTGGAGACGTGAAGAGGTTTCACATTGTGAAAATCAGGGGCTAGACTGTAGCATTTTGACACATATATGCAGAACGCTGCATATTTAGACCCCGGCAGGCATATGCATCCGCCGGCGCTGTAGGGGCGAGGCGGCGCCTCGCCCGTCCCGGCGACACCCCATCTGGAATCCTAATTGCCCGGGGCGATGCGGGCGCGAGGCCGAGGCATCGCCTCGCCCCTACACCACCTGTCGCCGAAAGGGGCTGACCGGCCCGGTCAAATGTCAGCGAGTAAATTTGTTCTTCAGGTTTCGCAGCGCAGTTTCGGCAGCGGCGATTTGGCGGGCGACTTGGCGGGGAGCGGTTCCGCCGGTCACATTTCTACGATCAACAGCCTTTTCAGGGGAAACGGCAACGCGGTGCAAAGGCTCGTCCCAGGAAGGTATGAAGCGCCGGGCTTTAGCAGCGCTGAGGGCGGCGAACGTCCGTCCCTGGGCTGCGCAGTAGTTGACCAGTTTTCCCACCTGCTCGTGAGCTTGGGCGAAGGGCGCGCCGCGGCGAACGAGTTCATCGGCCAGGTCTGTCGCCGTCAGAAAGCCCTGGGTGGTGGCGTCTTTCATTCTTTCCGGTCGAAGTTGAAGCGTGGAGGCCACTCGGGATGCGATCACCAGCGCCTCACGAGTGGTATCGACGGCGCCGAACAACGCCCCCTTATCCTCCTGCAGGTCGCGATCGTACGCCAGGGGAAGGCCTTTCACGAGCGCCAGCAGTCCCGTAAGCCTGCCCAGCACGGTTGCCGACTTCCCGCGGATCAGTTCCAGCGAATCGGGATTCTTCTTCTGCGGCATCAGGCTGCTGCCGGTGCTGTAAGCGTCGGCCAATTCCACAAAGCCGAAGCCGGGCGAGGAGTAGATGATCAGGTCCTCAGCCCAGCGGCTGAGGTGAAGCATGGTCAGCGCGCAGGCAAAGGCCAACTCCACCACGAAATCCCGGTCCGAAGTGACGTCCAGGCTGTTGGAGGCCGGGCGGGCAAATCCCAGCGCTCGAGCCAGGCGCTCCCGGTTCAACTTGTAGGCAGTCCCGGCCAGCGCTCCCGCCCCCATCGGCAGTTCGTCCGCGCGCCTGCTGCAGTCATCGAGCCGGGAGGCGTCGCGTTTAAACATTTCGAAATATGCAAGCGCATAATGCGAGAAAAGGATCGGCTGGGCGGGCTGAAGGTGGGTGTAGCCGGGCATCACCACGCGAGGATGGTGGCGCGCCTGGCCGAGCAGCGCCCCGAGCATTCCGGCCAGAGCCCGTTCGAGATCGGCGGTGGCGTCCTTGACGTACAAGCGAGCTTCCGTGGCCACAAGGTCGTTGCGGCTGCGGCCGGTGCGGAGCTTGCCTGCCAGAGCGCCGATTCGCCGCCCCAGTTGCGCCTCCACCCAGGTGTGCACGTCCTCGCTCGATTGCCCGCTGGCCCAATTGGGATGACGATCGACGTGGCGGCGGATGGCTTCGAGTGCGCGCCCCAAGCGGCTCGCCTCCGCAGCCTTCAACACGCCCACCCGGCCCAACTCCTGAACGTAGGCGAGGTTGACTCGCAGGTCATAGAGGATGAAACGCTGGTCGAGAGAAAAAGATTCGGAGAATTTTTCAAAGCGCGGATCCCGGCGGCCGGTGAAGCGTCCTCCCCAGAGTTTCATGTGTGAATGCCCGAAGGGCATTAATATCATTAGCCGTAGGTGAAACCTACGAGCTATGTGCCATCACCCTTCAATTCCTGGCGACCCCGGAGGGGTCGAATGTGCCCTTGTTCAACCCCTTCGGGGTTGGTCAACTTCAGGTGCCCGAGCGTTCCGTAGGTTGCACCTACGGCTAATGAAATTGGGTCCCTTCGGGACCCCCGTACGCCTTTACCTCTGTCAGGCGCTTTTGGCCTTCCGGGCCGCGCGTTTGGCAGCCGCAAGGCGCAACGGCAGGCCGAGGATGTTAATGAATCCCTCAGCATCTTTCTGGTTATAATCCGAGCTCATAACAAAGCTGCCGATGCTGGTGTCGTAAAGCGAATTCTGCGACTGCCGGTCGAGAACGCGCAGGTTACCCTTGTAGAGCCCCAACTTGACCGTGCCGGACACGTTCTGCTGGGTGGCGTCCACGAAGCCGTCCAGGGCTTCGCGAAGGGGTGTAAACCACTGTCCATAATAGACCAGTTCGGCGTAGCGTAGCGCCACGTGCTGCTTGTAATGGAAAGTCTCCCGATCCAGGCAGAGTGCTTCGAGTTCCTGGTGGGCGAGCATGATCATCGTGCCTGCGGGAGTTTCGTAAGCGCCGTGCGACTTGATTCCCACCAGCCGGTTTTCGACCAGGTCCGTGCGGCCCACGCCGTGCAGCCCGCCCAAGGCGTTCAGGACCTCGACCAGACGCACGGGGGCCAGGCGTCTGCCGTTGACGGCAACCGGAACGCCGGCCTCAAAACCCAACACCACTTCCGCCTCGCGCGCCGGGGCCTTCGCTGGCTTACGGGTGAGCTTCCAGGCGCCATCCGGAGGCTCGCCGAGATTGGTTTCCAGGGGGCCGCCTTCGTGGCTCAGATGCCAGAGATTCTGATCGCGGCTGTAGAGTTCGCCCTTCTTCACGGGCACTGGAATTTTGTGGGCGCGCGCATAGGCGAGCGCATCCTCGCGCGATTTGATGGACCACTCCCGCCATGGGGCGATGACGCGTAACTGGGGCGCCAGTGCCTGGTAGGACAGCTCGAAACGCACCTGGTCGTTCCCCTTGCCAGTGCATCCGTGGGCCAGCGCGTCCGCGCCGTTTTCGAGTGCGATCTCCACCTGCCGTTTGGCAAGCACGGGACGCGCCAGGGAGGTGCCCAGGAGATACTTGCCTTCGTAGATGGCGCCTGCGCGCACCGCCTTCCAAACGTAGCCGGTAACGAATTCCGTCCGCAGGTCCTCGACAAACACCTTCGAGGCCCCGCTCGAGAGCGCCTTGCGCCGAAGCGCCACGTAGTCGTCACCCTGTCCCACGTCTCCCACCATGGCGATTACTTCGCAGTCATAGTTCTCCCGCAGCCATGGGATGATGATGGAGGTGTCTAAACCTCCCGAATAGGCCAGAACCACCCGCTTAACCGGATGGCTCGAATCACGCGCTGACGTCATGGATTATTTGAACTCCCTTTCTGGACTTCTTATGCTGCAACGATCGCCCGGATCTTTTTGCGCAATTGTGCCGCGCCGCGAGAGTTGGGCGTCGCCACAAACACCGTGTCGTCGCCGGCGACCGTCCCTACAACCTCCGGCCACTCCTGCGAATCCAGCACCGCGGCCACCGGCGGGGCGTTGCCGGGGTGTGTCTTCAGGACCACCAAATTGGAAGCCAGGCTGACCTCGCGCAAAAACTCCTTCAGAATTAACTGCAAGGTCGGCTGCACTGGGGCGGCGGGCTCGACCGCTTCCGGAAGGTGATAACCGGAGCGCGTCTTGACCACGCCCAACTCTTCAAGGTCCCGCGACACGGTAGCCTGCGTCACCTGGATGCCCCGCCTGGCCAACTTTCGCCTCAACTCGTCCTGAGTGACTTCCGGGTCGGTCCTCAGGAGTTTCAGGATTTGCGTGCGGCGGTAAAGATTTTCCATGTAAGTTTATGCAAGCGACTTATAAATATACCAAAGCGCGCGTGGATTGGCAATGACGGGACGAGCAAGGGTATCCGCCGATCGGGTGATCGGATGAGCAGGTGAACAGACGCGCTGTTTTTGGTTGGTTTAAACCTGGTGAACATGGACCTGCGGCCCACCCACGGAGATGAAAGTCGCTGTCATCCTGAGCCCTTCGCTTGTCATTCTGAGCGAAGCGAAGAATCCGCAGTTTGTTCGCTCAGGGTAAACTGCGGGAAGGATCTGCAGTTCCGGTCCGTCGCGAACTAATGCAGATTCTTCGCTTCGCTCGGAATGACAGACATTCGGGGGGTGGTGCTTGCAATGACTGAAATGGCGCTGCTCGGAATGACAGCGCTAAGGCATGTTCACAGGGACCTGCAAAGTGTGAAGTTAAGGGTGGGGCGTTTATTCACCCGATCTCCCGATCAAGGCTCCGGGTGTTGCATGGGGAACTTCATTGGCCGGGGTTCACCTTCAATATGCGAGACTTCATGGGTGAGGACCTTCTCCAGGATCAGGCTCAAATCCCCTCTGGACATCTTCACGGTCCCGTAGGGAGAAACTTGGCTGGAAATCCAAATGTCCACGGCGCCGCGCCCATCCTGTTTGCGGTAGTGGTCACATTCAAATGTGCCCGCGGGAACCGAGATGGTTTCAGAGCCCAGCTTGACTCCCGGGCTCGTGTCTCCGGCCTCAGCTCCGTGCGCCGCCACGCCAGGCATCATCCCCAAGGGAAATTCCGTGGGCGGGCGGCCGGGCTGTTGCATAATCATACGTTTGATTTCGGGTTTGCCGCCGCCCATAACCATCAGTTGCTTCATCACCATTTCCCCGGGAATCTCACCGCCTTCAGTCCGGACTTCCAGCCAGTAGCCGGTGCTTGCGCCCACATCCTCTTTGCCGACGATGACATAAGAAAAGTGCGTGTTACCATTCGGAGTTGTCATCAGATACTGAGCCCCGCTCCCCACCACGGGTTTAAACTCCCCCAGGAGGTGCGGTGGCTGCCGGCCCACGCCGCCCCTCATGCCTTGAGCCGGGGCGCTCGGGCCGCAAGCCAAGGCCAAAGCAATGACCGTCAGGGCTATCCTGACACCTCTCATAACTGCCTCCCCGCGCATTATTCCCCGTGGCTGCCGTAGGCCATGAAATTCTCTTTCTTAAACTCTTCCCATTCAGCCTGAAGATACTGCTCCTTGGGGATAAACCGTTTGGCGCGGAAAGCGATGCCCAGGTTACCTTCCTCGATCTCGGCGCCCTTTTGCGGCAAGAAGTCAAAAACGCTCCGATTGGCTCCGTAATAGGCGCAGAGCCAGACTCCCGCAGCGGATTCCACTGCATAGAGTGCGCACACCAAAGGCAAGGGGCGCGTCGCATCCACAGAGACTTTCACTTGCGCCTCGATAATCTTCCCTTGCACGGACTGCGGAATCGACGGGACCAACGGAGTCGTTGTCATTTTGCGCCTCGCTGCTACTAACGTAACACGAATCAATCGCGTAGGGGTAGGGCTTGCCCTACCCTCGTCGGCCTAGTGACCCCGCGGGGGCGGAAAGCCGTCCCTCTACATACGGTCGATAAACTGCGGGTCGTTACCGAGAGATTGGGGACCCTATGAACACCGGTTTTATGTGCCGCTCGAAAAGGTTGCCGGTTACATTCCTGGCAATGGTCGGCTCCATCATCGTGAGGAGGTCCAGGTAACGGTTTCCCATTCGCGCCGCCACCTTAAAGGCCACGTGAAGAAGCTGGCGGAAGCTGGAATTGTATGCCGGACAGTTCGGATCGTGCCGCAGCGCCGCTACGAATTGTTCCGCCGTCCAGCGCGCCACGAGCCCGGGATCAGGCAATCGGGCAGGATCGATGTTGACCACGGCAGCGTAAGGCGCGCACAAATCCTGGCGCTGGCGATAGGCCTCGGCATAGACCTCCTTAGCCAGCTCGAGCCCGGCGCCGCCGGCCTCCGCCAGGCCGATCAGCTCTTCCAGCCAGGTGGTTCCGGCGGTCTTCAAATGCACTCCGGCATTGGATCTCAGGAGAACCTGATGTATGGGGCCATAAAGTGAGAACTTATCGCTCCCGGAGTGTACGCTCAGCTTCAAATTGGAGGGCAACGCGTAGCGACTAAGGGCAAAGGTGATGACTGCGACGTCATCCGAAAATTCCCGGCTGAATTTAGCAACATCGCCCTCGTAGTCCACGCCCTTGTCAAAGCGGCCGCTGAATTTCGGCGCTATGGTCTGAATCGGAATCCCTGCGTCCGCCACCGCGGCCAGGATGATCAGCAGTTCGGCCGGCGTCTGAGGAGAATCGGTCTCGTCCATCGAGACTTCCGTAATGAATTGTCCTCTTCCCTTTTCTTCCTCGACGCGTTGGTAAACCCGGGCCGCTTCCTCGACCGCCCCAAGGTACTTTTCTGCAACCCGGGCCAGGAAGGCGGAGTCGATGCGAAAGGCGTGGGAAACACCCGGCACGGCCAATTCTTCCAGCAACTCCGGGTGCCCTTCCACGAAGCGCTGCAATGCTGAGGCCTCGCAAGGCCGGCCAATCAAATCCGCCACGTCGATGGTGAAAAAATCGCAGGCGTCGATGAACTTGTCCACCGTCTTGAGATTGATGTGGTCGGCGTCCACGTGGTACGGCTTTTCCCAACCCAGTGTCTTCACCGCCTCGTCAGCTTCCGCTCGAGTCTCGGGCGGCGTGGAACCGATAATACTGTGTTCCCGGTTCGATTTGTTCCACACCGGGATCACTTCCACCCCCTGCTCGAGCGCCATCTTACAAGCCTGCAACTGTGCCCTACCTTGGTGTGCGAACCTGTCGCCAACACCCAGCGAGTACCTGGCAAGAGAAAGCGCCGTGCTCATGGAAGTCACTCCTAATCTAACTGGTAGGGCCGACCTTCAGAGCCTGCCCTGAGCGAAGCGAAGGGTCGGCAGATGCTGGCCGGAAGGCCATCGCTACGCCGAAACGGTGACACTGCCGAAAAGAACTTGACAAATCAGCGCAATAGAGCGAATCTAAACTCGAAGGGTTTTAGCATTCGCAACGCGCAGTGACTCTTTTTCGTCTACCAACAGGGTTGGGTTATTTCCCTCTTTCAGGACGTCGGCGCGTGAACAACTTATTGTGCACCGACCGAGTGCTCAAAACTCGCGCCGACTCCTGCCTTGATTAGATAGGCCCCTTAAGCGGTTTTGCCATCATTCACTTAACTTACAGGGTACTTGCCACCTTAGGCTAGTCATCCCGACCAAGGCGCTTTCCGCAGCCCAACGCGTAGCTCAATGCGACGGCAGCGGTTGAGTCTGCGCCGGAGATTCGACCTTCTTGCCGGCCTTGTTCGAAGAATCCTTCGAGTCCCGATCCGACTTTTGATCCCCGGTCTTCCCACTGCGGCCTCGCCGTGCATGGAATTCGACAAAAGTATTCTTGAGGGGTGTGGCCGGGCCGCTCTGCCCATTCAGGGCAGTTCCCAATTGCTGTTGGCAGGCAGCCAGATTGCTTTGGGCCACAAACAGGACCTGGTCAGGGCTGCGCAAGAGATAGGCGATGTAGGGTTGCAAGGTCTGCTGTAAGTCGAAAAGTTGGTCGCCGGCTTGGCTGTATTGTGCACCTAGGGTGGGATTCTCATACTGGCTGACGGCGTGCGCAACGCCATCCAGACGCGGCAGCGCCGCGTTGATCGCGGCGTAGGTCTGGAATCCGTAGTAGATGCTGTCCGGCCGTTTCTCAAACTCCGACCGCCACGCCTCCAGCGCGTCCATCGCGGTGTGAAGATTCTGCAAGGTCTGGGTGAGCGAATTGCGGATGATGTTCGAGACTACCCATTTTTCCGGGTGTGCGGCCTTAAGCAGGTCTTCAATACGCAAGTCCATCGCCCCGATCTTGTGCACCAGAGTCTCAACCTGGGCGCGATCCATGTATCCCGGAGCGTTGACAGGTTGGTTGGCTTGGGCGGGTTGTGGAGACGGAATGGTTTCTGTCTGAGGCGACGCACCCGCAGGGGCGCCTTGAGCAGGCTGGTTTTTTGCCGGCTGTTGCGCTGCCGCCGAGCAGGCGCACAGAGCGATGAGAGAAAAAGAAACGCTTCATCGGTCGCATACTACTTTAGAGGCAGGTTCCCCGAAGAAAGATGGCAGGCGCCTGCTCGACGCGCCCACAGAAACCCTGGACGCGGCTTGGTCTCTCGTCACGGGACGAGTTCTTGAATCTCAACGCCAAACTTGAAAAGGGGCCGCGGGTCGCCTCGCCCCCAACGATTCACTTCCCATCTGGCTTGGAGAAACTTAACACCCGGCAGTTGCTTTAGATCGAGCGCCGCCGGAGCACTCCCCGGGTAGAACTTTTGAGGGAACCAGAAGAGCGCTTGCTGTCCCCATTCTTTACCGTCCGTCGAGCTCCATACGGAGACGTGCAGGGACTCTTGTTCGATGATCTCCGTAACGCCGAGCACGATGATGACACGCTTTCCTTCCAGGGCGCCGAGTTCGTAGGCAGGGCCTGCGCCATTGGTCTCCACGGGCGTCTCGGGAGGAAGCAGGTGGCCAACCGTAGTTTGCGTCGAGATGTTCGCACTCATCGTCTGTCTTCCGCTGGGATCAGGATTGAAACCCTCAACCACGCCATCGTAGCACAGTTGAGAGTCGAGAGTCGAAAGTCGAGAGGCAGAAGTCGACAGTTCACAGTTCAGGAGTTGAGGAGTCGAGAAGCCCGGTGTCCTGCGGGCGACGATTGACTTTCGACTCTTGACTGTCGACTGTGAACTGTCGACTGTCAACTCTGGACTTTGTTGCTTTCCCACTCCTCGCCAGCATAGACTAATGTCTTCCCCTATGCGGGCAAACACTATGCTTCGATACCTCCGTATCTGGTCGTTCCTCTGTCTCACCTTCTTATGCGCGGCGGCCCACGCTGCCACAATATCGCTGGACGGAGACTGGCACTTCCTCGCCGATCCCAGCGGCGCCGTGCAGGTGCAGCAATTGGCCTCGGCGGCGAATGTGCGCCCCTCTCGCGTCCCTGCATCGTGGCAATCCCAGTTCGCGGACCTGCGCGATTACGCCGGGGCAGCCTGGTACTGGCGCGACGTAAGCACGCAATCTCTCTCGCCGGACCAAGTGGCGATTTTGCGTTTCGGAGCGGTCGATTACCTTGCCGATGTTTACCTCAACGGCCAGAAGGTGGGCAGGCACGAAGGGGGTTATATCCCGTTTGAGTTCGACGTCACTTCCCTGCTTCGGCCGGGAACAAACCAGGTTGCAGTGCGCGTCGTCGACCCTGGAGCCAAGCCGAGTGCCCTGGAGGGAATCAACTACGCGGAGATTCCCCATGGCAAACAGAATTGGTACGTGCAAACCAGCGGGCTCTGGCAAAGCGTCGAAATCCAGATTCGACCGCGCGTTCACCTGGGACCCGCGCACATCCTGGCTGGAGCGAACGGAGACTTCAAGATCACGGCGCCGGCGAGCGGATCAACCAACCTCAGCGTCGAAATCCGCGACCGCAATGGAAAGGTAGTTTGGCAAGCCTCTCAACAGCTCAATGACCCCCAGTCGACTGCGGACTTCACGGGACACGTGGCCAACCCAAGCGTATGGAGCCCGGGCGATCCGGTGCTATATACCCTGCACGCCAGTCTTGGCTCCGGCGACTCTCAGGACTTCCCTTTCGGCTTCCGCACATTCGAAACCCGGGACGGCAAGTTTTACTTGAACGGCCAGCCGATTTATCTGCGCGGGGCGCTTGACCAGGATTTTTACCCTGAGACGATTTACACTCCGCCTTCACTCGATTACATCAAGGACGAGATGCGCAAGGCTCGCGCCATGGGGCTGAATCTGCTGCGCTGCCACATCAAGGTTCCCGACCCGCGTTACCTCCAGGCCGCCGACGAAGTTGGCATCCTCATCTGGTACGAAATCCCCAACTGGGACAAGCTCACCGACGACTCGAAACGGCGCGGCCTGGAGACGCTCCGCGGCATGGTGGAGCGTGACTGGAATCATCCCTGCCTCGTCATCCTCAGCCTCATCAACGAGAGCTGGGGAATCAACCTCAAAGAGGCTGCGGATCGGCAATGGTTGATGCAGGCCTACAACGAAGCGAAGAAGATTGTCCCCGGTTGGCTAGTGGTTGATAACAGCGCGTGTTATGACAATTTTCATGTTTCAACGGACATCGCTGACTATCACACTTACTCAACCATCCCCGACCGCGCCGAGGATTTCGACCGCTTTGTCACGGATCTCGCTCAGCGCCCAAGCTGGCTCTTCAGCCCTTACGGCGACGCATCCCCCAAGGGCAACGAGCCCTTGGTGCTCTCCGAGTTCGGCAACTGGGGTCTGCCTCGCATTCCCCACGACAAACCCTGGTGGTTTTCGAGGCGCGGCTTTGACAACGAGATTACTGAACCGGCAGCGATCGAGCAGAGGTATGCCGATTATCAGTACGCGGGCCTCTTTCCCACACTGGACGCACTCACAGATGCCACGGAATGGCACGAGTTCGCTTCTCTGAAATACGAGATTGAGTCAATTCGCTCCCATCCGGAAATCCAGGGGTACGTCATCACCGAGTTCACGGACCTCAATTGGGAATCGAATGGTTTGCTGGATATGTGGCGAAATCCCAAAGCCTTTGCCGGCCCTCTGGGCGAGATTCAGGGCGACGACATGCTGGTGCTGCACACCGATAAGCGCAGCTACAATCCGGGGAACCCCGTAACGGTCACGGTTTCTTCCTCTCACTACGGGCCACAACCCCTCGACCAGGGCAGAATAACCTGGAAAGTCGAGGGGACATCACTCGAGGGAACCCTCTTGCTCCCCAGCCTTCCTGCCGCCTCGGCGAGTCCCGCCTTCAAGATCCAGTTCGCGGCGCCCCCTGCCGCTGCCACGAGCAAGAGACAACTCGATGTCGAGATGATTTCCGAAGGAAAAAGCCTCGCCCGGAATTCCCTGACGATTTACGTTTACCCTGACCGGCAACCCGACCTGGCTCCGCCGGTTTCGTACTATGACCCGGCAGGCAAGCTACGGCGCTTGGTCAATGCCATGCGGGTCCGCAACTATCTGGCGTCATCCGGCTCGGAGGCGGTGCCGGTGGTGATTGCTTCCACTCTCGACTCGGAGGTAAAGAAGAAGCTCGAGTCCGGCGCGCGCGTTCTCTTGCTTTCGAGCGAACGCCAGACCCTGGCCCCGGGCATCGACATCGTTCCTCGCGCGGGCACCGATTACGAAGGAAATTGGATATCCAACTTCCTCTGGCTCCGCAGCAACCAGCCTCCTTTTCAGGCGCTGGGGTTTGATGCCATGGTTGGGTTCGAGGCCCAAGCCATCAACGCACCTGCGGTGATCCGAGGAATCGCCGCCAAAGACTTTCGCGATGTTTTGGCGGGGATGTTCTACGGCTGGATCCACTCGAACGTCGGTGTGCTGGTAGAAGCCAAGTGCGGCAAAGGCACACTCATGATCTGCACGCTGTCGCTCGACACGACCTACGGAACCGATCCTTATGCTACCGAGTTGCTGGATGCCTTGGTGAGCTACCTGCTTTCCGGATCGCCACCCAAGCTTCAGATTCCCCTGTAGGGCCGCGACGTGCTCCCCGGAGGGGAGCAAATTGAGTAGCCGGGGGTGAAACCCCATAGCCATTACCTTAAGCACACTGGTTGGGTCCCGAAGGGACCGAATATCATTAGCCGTAGGTGAAACCTACGGAGAATATGTGCCCATGGGGTCCTCCAACCCCGAAGGGGTTGAAATGGGCATGTTCGACCCCTTCGGGGTCGCCAGAAATCGATAGCTGGTCGCCATTCGCCCGTAGGTTACGCCTACGGCTAATGATGTTAATGCCCTTCGGGCATTCGAAATCCAGATTAACCCAAAGTGTTGGACGAAGTTGTGAAAGAACTTCTACTCGTTTTGCGGCGCCAGGTATTGTGGCGCCTCGGTCAGCGCGATCGCCAGTTTCCCCCTATGCGCCCTGGCCGGCCTGAGACTCCGGCCGAGGTAATCGGTAATTGCAAACTGGCCTCGGAGGTCAGGTATGGCGGCCTTTCGTGAAGCGGCGGACGTCGTCCATGCGGCGAGTCGAATTTCCGTCCCTTTGGTGAACAGCAGGACAAAGTCGTTCGCTCCGCCCACCGGCAGGCGCCGGGTAAAGCGATATCCGTCGAGAGCGCCGCTCAGCGTCTTCAAAGCAAGATAAGCAGGCTTGGGCGAATACACGGGACGGGTACCCGCCGAGTAGGGAAAATGAACGATGCCGAAGTGCGCTTCGGGGTCCTGCGGGTCGGCGCTATCATCGTGCCAGTCGTACCACACTGTGAGCGGCACTCCCTCGGCGAGGTTGCTCAAGAATTCGCGCGGCAACAGCTTGCCTTGCTTTGCTTCATCCATACCCTTCCAGTTCCAGGTCGTTGAATAGCCCCATTCCCCGGCGATGATAGGAACAGGTTTCCCGGGCGGGCAAAACGCGGCGATGACCCTCTGCAAGGTGTGGAACTCTCCCGCCACGCTCTCCGGATCGCGTTGCCGGTAAGGGTGCACGGAAACCCCTGACCAGTAGTTGAGCAGCCCGGCTTTGAAGCAGGCAGCGAGGAAGCTGAAGTCGATCAGTGAGGTCGCCGGACCGACATAGGCCTCCTTAGGAGCCACAGCCCGAATCGCCTCGCCCACTTCGAGCGCCAGCAGGACATAATCGTGGGCGTTCGGCTTCGGGCGCCAGAAGCGAAAATTCGGCTCGTTGTACAGCTCCCAGATTATGCCCCGTCCCTTAAAATGCTCGACCGCCGCCGAGGCCCAATTGGCGAACGCCCTCCGGCCCTCCTCCGTGTAGGGTGACAAGCCGTTGTCATAGAGCTTGTTGGCATAATCAAGAATAAAATAGGGTGATATTTTGTAGGATGCCAATGTGGTTACCATGCGATCATAGGCGCTGAAGTCGTATTGGCCCGGCGCCACTTCGGTGTTTTCCCAGGCAAAATCGATGCGCACCCAGCGGACCCCGGCGGCGGCCAGCATTTCCATTTCTCCCGGCCTCGGATCGACGAAGTGAATATCCATTCCGATGCTCCCCGGGATGGAGGTATCGAGATCGACCGGCGCGCAGATGGCAAGCGGGGTCAAGAGAAACAAGGCGAAGGCGAACTTCAGCAGAAAACTGGTGAATTGTGAATGGTGAATAGTGAATTGCATCTTCCGCCAGGTCAGCGTCTGTCCGCTTAGAAGATATGTAGGGGTAGGGCTTGCCCTACTCCGGATGGTGCGCGATCGATCCAGCCAGGGGACGGCAAGCCGTCCCCCTACAATGGCGTTTCCGCCGTTTCCGGATGCTTTGAAGGTCAAGGCCTTCTGCCTTCTGCCTTCTGCCTTCTGCCTTCTGCCTTCTGCCTTCATTTACTGCATGTCGCGAACTTCGCCTGTCCCGTCAACAACTGCCGGTAGATGGCGGCATCACGCAGCACCGACTCCACATAAGCGCGCGTGGCGTGAATAGGGATCGCTTCAAGAAACTCCGAGGAATCACGAAAGGAAGTGTCCTTCATCCAGTCCCTGACGCGGAAGTCGCCGGCGTTGTATGCCGCCAGGGCCGGCTCCGGCTTGCCGTTGAACTCGTTCAACAAGGTTCGCAGGTAAGCACAGCCAAAACGGATGTTATAAGTGGCGTTGTAAAGCCGCTCGCCGGCGGACCGGACCCTCGAAGCGCGCTTGCTACTGCTGGCCGTTGAGGGGAGCACCTGCATCAGTCCGTGGGCGTTGGCGGAGGACGTGGCACGGGCGTTAAACGCCGACTCCTGGCGGATCAAGCCCATCACCAGGTACGGGTCAAGCCGATTCACGCGGGCTTGACGTTGCACCAAACTCCAGTAGTTTTGGGGAAACAGCAGGCCCCAGATCTCCTTCGGCAATTCCGAGAACTGGTAAGAGGGGTAGTCAGCAACAATTCTGCCCGCGTCCATAACCCCCGCGCTCACATTTCCCTGCCCCGCCTCGAGCTTGCTGAGAAAGAAACGCAATTCCGGCTGTTGGGGCCGTGCGGCGAGCGAAGCCCTGAGATACTCCTCGGCCAAGTCATTTAAACTCAGGGCCTGAAGCTCCAGCGCCGGCTGTAATACCTCGGCGGGCGTGTACTCCGAGCAGGCTGTGACCGGCGCTGCGTCTCGCGGAGGAATCTGCTGCCCCACTTGCCGCGCGAGCGAATCTGGCGCCGGCATTACAACCGGGCGCGCGGGCGACGGATGGCTCCGCTGGCGCAAACTCGCCTGCGCCGAGTAGAAGCTATGCGCGAACCGGTTTTGCAGCAGCGCATAGAGCGCCTGTGCGCTGCCTGCGTCTCCGCGCTCCTCTTCCAGCCGGCCCAACCAGTAAAGCGCCGCCGGCGTGCGACTCGAGCGTGGGTACCGCGTCAAATAATCCTGTAAGTCTTCGAGGACCTGCTCGTGCTGCCCTGCGAAGTAATGACACCAAATAAGCCGCCATCCCGCGTCTTGGACGTGGCTGCCTTGCGGGAAAGCCTCCACCAGCGTCTGGTATTGGCGCGCGGCGTTTTGCCAGTCGCCCAGCCGGTAGAAGAGTCCCCCCGCAGAATTGAGCGCCGACTCGTACGAAGTTGAATGCGAATCGATGGCCTGAATCTGGGCGAGTGCGTCGAGCGTGGCGCTGGAATCATTCGCACGAGTGTACGCCTCGATCCGCAGGGCCAGCCGTTCGGCGTTCAGTGCCGGAGTGGCAAGGCTGCCGGAGAGCACTTCCAAGGCCTCAGAGTCTCGACGCAAATGGAGCAGACAGCGCGCGCGGCCCAATTGCCACTCACCCGCGCTGGCATTGCCTGGCTTGGATGTGAGCTGCCCTTCGTACCCCTTCAGCGCCTCCTTGTACAATGAAGCTCTGAAAAGCAACTCCAGCCGGGCAGTTACTATTTCCTCCGAGGGCTCAGGGAACTTCGCTCCCAGGACGGGTCGGAGACTACCCAGGGCTTGTTCCGCAGCTTTAGCTTGCGGATATGAGGGGAAGGCGTAATAAACATCCTGGAAGGCTCGCGCGGCCTGGGCCTGATCGCCGGCCTGCCAGTAAGCCTGGGCTAGGAGGAGAGCGGACTCCGGATGCCGTCGAACGCCTGGATCTGCGGTCAGAATCTGAACTGCCTCTGGCGCTTTCTGGGAACCCACCAGGGCCTGGGCGAGCAACTGGAGTGCTTGGGCGCGAAAAGTGCTTGCCGGGTAGTCCGTTGCGAACCCGCGAACACCTTCGGTCGCCTGGGCCGAGTTACCGGCTTTGAAAGCGGCCGACGCGGAATAGTACGATGCGTAGTCAGCCAGCGTGAATTGAACATTTGCGGCCTTTCGCAGATCCTCAGCCGCCTGGGGATACTCGCCCGCTTGGTATTCGCGATAGCCTAAAACGAAGTATGCTAAGTCACGTTGTTCAGGGACCTTGCGGGAGTCCGCGTAGGCACGCAACTGCGGCCACGCCACCTTCGTTCCCGCCCGGGCCGCCAATTCGCGAAGCGCTGACGGAACAGGCTCACCCGCCGGGCGGTCCGCTGCGAAACGCTGGGCTGGGACCACCGCCCAGCAGATTACGGCCAATACTGTAAGTACGATTTTCACTCGGAAGGACCGGAACCGTTCTTCGCCGCTTCCCTCGCCATATCCGCACGAGCCATCAAGCGCTCAAGTTGTGCGCCCGCAAGTTCGGCAAGAAGCTTGAGGGCGTCTTCGGGCAGCGCCCCACTTCCACCCGAATCAGCGTAGAAGATCGCCGCCACCGCCCCTCCAACCCGAATCGGCAGTAGCAGAACAGAGTCGAGAGGATCCGGCCTTAGGCGGCTCAGGACATTGGGGTTCTTGCCTAAGACCTCAGGTGTTCCGCAGGCGTCCACGCCCAGTTCGTAGACTTGGCGAAAAGGCGTGTCCACACTCAGCGGGACCACTAAAGAGCGCAGCGCTTGTTCATTCAGAGTTGCCCAAAATCCCTGCTCTGCGGCCGCCCAGGCCGCATCGCCACGCACCTCGAATATCACTGCCCGGGCTCCCAAGCGGTGACTTTCTTCGGCCAGAATGTTGAACAGTTGCCTGGGCAGGGTTGCAGCCCGGAGGTCTTGCGCGGCAGTCAGAATTTCAGCGAGCGGAGTCGATTGGGAGGCGAACCCTGGATTCACCAGAGCTTCGAATTGGTCCCGGGCCTCTGCCTCCAACTGCCCGTGCTCGGCGCGCAATTCCCGCAGCCTCTCTTCAAGTCTCTGTAATTTAAGGGCTTGGGCGCGAAGCTTTTCGCCCAAATGCTCGCGTATTTCCCGAATTTGCATTACGAGTGCGTCTGTGTCGTCTGCTGGCAGGATCAACCCTCGTCAAAATCATTCGACTTCGTATTATGGTACAACGCGTCGCATCGGCGCAACGCCTTTGTCGGACCGCAATCCGCGGCCATTTGACAACCCGAGCGCACAAGAGATAATCTAACTAATAGAGCGGGGGCGTCACGGTTTCGACGGGAGTCCTTGCGCTCAGGAGGCATGTCGGGGGTCCACACCACCCGTGATCGGCGTGGGACAAAGACAACTGCCAACACGCAGTATGCCTATGCTGCCTAATTAATTAGGTGGCCGTCTCCTCCCTCAGGCCCGCATAAGGGATGCGAGGCGTCGATTGGCGGGCTGGCTTGGAACTCACCGCCTCGGGGTTTCGGGCAAGATCCGCTTCGGCGGAATTGAGGCTAGTCGGCGGTTCGTTGTTGCCCGTTCCTTAGGGCCGCTGGCGAAAGCGGTAAGCGAACGAGACAAGCATGTAGTCTCCTGACCGTTCGGCTCTTCGGACGGGGGTTCGACTCCCCCCGCCTCCACCATTACCCAACGCCATAGCCGTGAACTATCGGAATGGCCCTGTGGCGATTCCAGGAATAACCTCGATGTTCCCCAACTGACTGAGGCCCCGTTTTCCACTCCAGTAGCAGAAAAAGCCAAGCGGGTGAGACTGGGCCGGTGGTATCATCGCGGGTCTGTAAAATGAAACATTTGGAAAGCATGGGCCACACGCCCAGGAGGGCAACGAGTGGAAGAGCAAATACTCTGCTTCAAGCGGGAAATCCTGCGGGCTTATCCCGCCAAGACGTTCTATGACGAGGATCTCTGGCGCCAGATCCTGGCCCACCTCGAACCCAAGGCGCGATCCGCCGCCGAACACGACTACGACACCAAACAGCTTATCGTTTATGTCCTCATCAATCATGGCGAGACCTTCCTGAGCTATCAACGTACGCCCAAGACCACCGAAACCCGCCTCAAAGCCTTGTATTCGATCGGCATCGGGGGGCACGTCAACGTGGATGACCGGATTCAACCGAGTCTATTCGGCGCGAAAGAAGCGGCCTGGAGAGATTTCGTTCTCCAAGCCGTCCGGCGCGAGGTCAGCGAAGAAGTCCAGATCGAGGCGGCGAACGCCCAAGAGCCTAGGCTCATCTGCTTTGTCAACGATGATTCGAACGACGTGGGAAAGGTGCACTTCGGTGTGGTTTTCGTCATGAAGCTGGCCAAACCGAGCGTCGCCATACGAGGTGAGCGAGGCATCGGCAAGCTTAGCTTCCGTACCCTGCCGGAACTCATCTCCATGCGCGACACGCTGGAGACCTGGTCGCAATTGCTCGTTGACTTCCTGTCGCAGGAAAGTTCCGTGGGGCAAGGGTGACTTGGGGTCAATGTGACAGCTAAACAACACTATTCGTGGGTTGGCGCTGCGGCAGCTGTTGCACTCTCCATGACAGCGTTTCCCTCATGTAATTCCTCACACCGCCCGGATGAAGAGCAAGTAGCAGTTGCCGAGAACGAAGTTTATGAAGTTGTGGTTCGCGACATGGTTCACGGCATGGCCGCCGATAGGCCTAGTAAACTAGTGTTTTATGATACTCTGCTCGCTGGGTCGGTGCCCGGAGCAGATATGAGATCCTGTGAACAGAGTGAAGACAGTACTCGGAAGGTTCTGGATGACGATGGCTCTTTAAGAGCCGATACTATTCAGGATTTTCTTACGAATTTCTGCATGCCTGGTCCCCTCTCTCAAACTTTCCAGACTGACTTGCCAAAAACCTTCGTAGCCGTCGGGAGTGCGCCAATAGGTTTATTTGCGAAAGACGGGTCGGATTTGTTTCAACTGCGGTTCCCCGGAGCCTGGGGAGTTATTTCGTTATCGCGTGTTGGCTTCGATTCGACCTTGCACGAAGCAATTGTGTCCACTTCTTTTATATGCGGGGCGCTTTGCGGGTCCGGGTACCGTTACGTCTTGCGGAAGATAGGAACACACTGGGAAGTTGTGAACAAGTCGTTAGTTTGGGTATCATGACGCGCTCACGTTTCGCTCGTCCATTGGTTAGTACCCGATTAGCGACGTTGCCGTGAAAGTTCCCCGGATGCCAACAGCAGGTAGCTAGGGGGTGCGATCCTTCGCGGCGAAAACGATCAGCCGATGGGGAGTCAGGATTTCACCCCCACATCGTCGGCCCAATTGACCGTCTGCCTCACGTCGATATGCTTCGAGCACTCTTCGAGGGCGTGGTCGTTCGTCACCAGCACGGCTCCCACGGCGGCAGCATGGGCGGCAATCAGCAGGTCCATGTTCGCCAGCGGCCTGCCGATTCGTTCCAGTGTGGCACGGCCCTTCGCGTAGGCCCGCGCCGCGGCGGAGTCCCAGGGCAGGATGTCAATCTTGGACAGGAACAGCTCAAGGGCAGCCTCCGTTGCCGCCGAGAGCTTCCCTCGGGCGAGGCCGAAGCGGATCTCCGCCTCGGTGATCACCGAGATCGAGACGTCGTGATCGACGCTCACCCGTTCGAGCTTGCGGCGGGCGTGCCGGGACTGGCCCTTGACGATGTAGCTGACGGTGTTCGTGTCGAGCAGGTAAATCATACCGTCTCTCGCTCCTGGGGCAGGCTCCGGTCGCGGTCGGCGAGAAGGTCCTCGGGCACGCCGGCGCGGTCGAGCGCCGCGAACACTTCGCTCCAGTTGGCAGGCTTGCGGGACAGAATCACGTCTCCGGTGCGCGGGTTCCGGTCGATGAAAACTTCCTTGGTGTCGAAACGATACGCGGCCGGCAGGCGCACCGCCTGGCTGCGTCCATTGGTAAAAACTTTAGCTTTTTGTCGCACGATCGATTTCTCCTCTCCGAGGATATATACCATGATATATAGCAAGCCTTTAAACGTCAAGCAACCTTCGGGGGCGATGGCCGATGGACAGCTAAGGTTCGCTGCCGCGAACCTCGCAGACATCAAGAACCGGAGGTTTGCGCCAGCCCGGGCTCATACGATTTGTGGTACCCACCCTGCCGAATACCCCTATAGGTTGCACTTTAAGGCTTGACAAAGGCCCAGCCTAGAGATAAGTTCCCCTACAGCTTTTCCGGTGCCGGACCTGCCTCGAGGGGCAAGCCGACCGGAGTAGAGCATGCGCTGCGCGGTGTCCCCAAATCCTTGTTTCAGTACGGGAATCCCATAGCCAACGGCGCGACTGACCCCATGGAGGATCATGATGTCTGAAGAGCGGGCCGTCTCCACAGCACTAGTATCTGCCCCTTCCGGTGTGCCGACGCAGGTTAAGCACGGCTTGAGGATCAAACGCCTTTTTACCAAACCCGGATTTCATCCCTTCGACGAAGTCGAGTGGGAATTGCGGACCGCCATCATTCAGAACGAAAAGAGCCAGGTAATCTTCGAGCAGCGCAACGTTGAAGTGCCGAGGGACTGGTCGCAGACCGCTACGAACATCGTCGCCTCCAAGTATTTTCACGGCAAGTTGGGAACCGCCGAGCGCGAGTCGAGCCTCAAGCAACTCATCAGCCGCGTGGCGGACACCATCGCCCAGTGGGGAGTCGAGGACGGATACTTTCGCGGAAAAGAAGATGCCCAGGCGTTCCACGACGAACTGCTCCACCTGCTGGTTCGCCAGAAGGCTTCGTTCAATTCTCCGGTTTGGTTTAATTGTGGGTTGTGGCACAAGTATCGCCGCAGCGGTGCAGGAGGAGCATTTTATTGGGATCCCGCCGCGCGCGACGTCAAAAAGGAGACCGAAGCCTACCGGCATCCGCAGTGCTCAGCCTGCTTTATCAACTCCGTCCAGGATAACCTCGAGAGCATCCTGGAACTGGCGAAAACCGAGGGGATGCTCTTCCGGTATGGCTCGGGCAGCGGCACGAATTTGTCGCCACTCCGTTCCTCCGCTGAGTCACTGTCGGGTGGCGGCATGGCCTCCGGTCCCCTTTCGTTTATGAAAGGCTACGACGCGTTTGCGGGCGTAATTAGATCGGGCGGCAAATTGCGCCGCGCCGCCAAAATGGTGATCCTCAACATCGATCACCCCGATATCGAGGAGTTCATCCAGTGCAAGGTCAAGGAAGAGCGCAAGGCCTGGGCGCTGGTGGATGCCGGCTATGACCCGTCGATTGGCGGAGAGGCGTATAGCTCCATCTTCTTCCAGAATGCCAACAACAGCGTGCGCGTCACCGACGATTTCATGAAGGCCGTCATCGAGGATAAGGATTGGGTCACACACGGCATCATCACGGGCGAGCCCGTCAAGTCCCACCGCGCACGCGACCTGATGAAAATGATCGCGGAAGCCGCTTGGCAGTGCGGCGACCCGGGCATGCAATTCCACACCACCGTCAACAAGTGGCATACTTCGAAAGCCACTGCACCCATCAACGCCTCGAACCCCTGCAGCGAGTATATGTTCCTGGATGATTCGGCATGCAACCTGGCGTCCCTGAACCTGATGAAGTTCGTCGCGCCCGACGGCAAATTTGATACCCGGGGTTTCCGGCACGCCGTGGACGTAATGATCACCGCGCAGGAAATACTGATCGACAACGCGAGTTATCCTACCGCGAAGATCGCGCGCAACTCCCACGATTTCCGCCCGCTCGGCTTGGGTTATGCCAACCTCGGCGCGCTGCTGATGGCCAGCGGCCTTCCCTATGATTCCGACGCGGGGCGCGACGTGGCTGCTGCCATTACCGCTGTCATGCACGGCGAAGCCTGTCTCCAATCGTCGCGCATTGCGGAGGAGATGGGTCCCTTCGCCGGCTACGCCGTCAACCGCGATTCCTTCCTCGGCGTCATTTCCATGCACCGCCAGTCGCTCGAGAATATCAACCCGCGCAACGTGCCGCCCAGCCTCTGGGACGCGGCGAAGCAAGCCTGGGACGATTGCCTGGCCAGCGGCATGGAGTATGGCTACCGCAACGCCCAAGTTACGGTGCTTGCGCCCACCGGCACAATCGGCTTCATGATGGATTGCGACACCACCGGGGTCGAGCCCGACCTGGCGCTGGTGAAATACAAGAAGCTGGTGGGCGGCGGGCTGATCAAGATCGTCAACAATGTGGTGCCCACGGCGCTGCTCAAGCTCGGCTACAGGGAGGAGCAGGCCGCGGAGATCGTCAATTACATCGACCAGCAAAGCACGATCGAAGGCGCCCCTCACTTGAAGCCGGAACACCTGCCGGTTTTCGATTGCTCGCTGAAGCCTGCGAACGGAAAGCGCTCCATCCCTTATATGGGCCACGTGCGCATGATGGCGGCGGTGCAGCCGTTCCTTTCCGGCGCCATTTCCAAGACCGTCAACATGCCGGAAGAAGCGACGGTCGAGGACGTTGCCAACGCTTACATGGAGGCGTGGCGCCTGGGCCTGAAGGCCATCGCAATCTACCGCGACGGGTCAAAGCGCACCCAACCGCTCAACACGAAAAAGCAGGATTCAGGATCCAGGATTCAAGATTCAGGGCAACGTCGGCCCCTAACCGCTAATCCCCAGCCCCTAGCCCCTACGAGGCCTTACCGCCGGAAGCTGGACGATGAGCGCCGCGCCATCACCCACAAGTTCTCGATCGGCGGCCACGAAGGCTATATCACGGTGGGGTTGTATGAGGAGGGGCTTCCGGGCGAGATTTTCATTATCATGGCCAAGGAAGGCTCGACGGTATCGGGTCTGATGGATTCCTTCGCCACCTCCATCTCACTGGCACTCCAGTACGGCGTACCGCTCAAAGTGCTGTGCGACAAGTTCAGCCACTCGCGTTTCGAGCCCAGCGGCTGGACACCCAATCCCGACATCCACATGGCAAAGTCGGTGATGGACTACATCTTCCGCTGGCTGGCGATCAAGTTCCTACCGGGCCAGGCCCAGCCCGCTCTGGAGGCCAACGGACTGGCAGCCCAGACCCCGCCCGCCACTGGTGAGCGCGCCACGGTATATCCTGATGGTTCCATACAGCCCAGCCTTGCGGGTATAGAGCAGTCCGACGACTCTCTTTGTTGCTCCGACTGCGGCGCCATCATGCCGCGCAACGGCGCCTCGTATCAGTGCATGAGTTGCGGGGCAACCGCCGGCAGTTCATAGCGAACAAGTGACGCTGTCATTCTGAGCGAAGCGAAGAATCTGCATTAGTTCAGCCCACCGGAACTGCAGATCCTTCGCTTCGCTCAGGATGACAGCAACTTGCAGCCTGCTGCCCGCTCGGGGGGCAGAACGGGCCTTGCGCTCAGGCGGGCTGTTGCTGCGTCAGGCAGTGGAGCGTGCCGAAGCCCAGCACCAAATCTACTGCATGGACGCCCACTACGGTACGGTCCTTGAATAGTTCGCCAAGGAGTCCAAGCGCCAAACGGTCTTTGGGATCGTTGAAAGTGGGTACCAGCACAGCCTGATTGGCAACATAGAAGTTTGCATAACTCGCCGGGAGCCTGTCGCCGTCGAAAAAGATCGGGCCGGGCATAGGCAGTGCGATGACCTCCGGCCGGGAATCGTCCTCAAGCCGCAGATCCTGAATGCGCTCCCAGTTTTCATTCAGCGGGCCATAATTAACGTCCTCGGTATTGTCTTCCCGAATGAGGACCAGGGTCTTTTGATCGACGAAACGGCAGATGTCATCGACGTGGCCGTGCGTATCGTCCCCGACGACGCCACCCGCAAGCCAGAAGACGTTTGTCGCACCAAGGTAATCGTTGAGCGCTTTTTCAAAGCCTCTCCGGTCCAAGCCAGGATTCCTGACCTGGATTTCCGATTGCAAATAGCACTCTTCAGTCGTTAACAATGTTCCGCGCCCGTTGACTTCGATGCCGCCCCCTTCGAGGACGAAACTACGGTTGCCAACCTGCGCGTCGAACAAGCGCTTGGAGAGGTGCTTGGCCGCAACTTCCGGCACCTGGCGATCTTTCTTCCAGTCGGAATACTTGGCCCAGGCGTTGAAATGGAAATGCACAATGGCGGTTTCGGTTCTTCGTTTCCCCTGGCGCCGAACAAAGACGGGCCCGCTGTCCCGCATCCAACCGCGATTGGTTGGGTGGCGAATGAACTCGACGCGCGTAGGGTCGGCTCCTGCGCGCTTCAGGTAGCGATGCGCAGCCTTCTCGGCGGCGGCGGAATTGACCAGCATCCTGATGCGCTCGCCGGGCGATATTTTGCGCACGATTTCGCCGTAGACCCAGCGAATAGTATCGAGCTTGTCCGGCCAGTCGGTGGGATTATGAGGCCACGCGAGCCACGTCGCTTCGTGCCGGTCCCACTCCGCAGGCATCGAGAAGCCCATTGCAGACGGCGTGTTTTTCGAGTCTTTCATTGAAACCATGAAATGCGCGAAGCGCCTTGGAGTGCGGCGGCTTGACGCCGCCTTTTCTTTCAGAACTTCCGCCTGTGGTGTCCCCCTAAAGACCAGGGTTCATTATGGACCTTGGAAGAAAGGCGGCGTCAAGCCGCCGCACTCCAAGGCGCCTTCGGCGCGAATTGCGGTGCACGCTTTCCCCGGTCGGCACGCTGTGTTAGTCTAATGGACTCGACCCCCGATTTCAATGCGAGCAGTACACATTGTGTTCAATGGAGGAATTCGATCAGATCATGGCTAAAGCCCAAAAGTCACACCACCGTTATCGCGAAGACATCTCGGAAATGCCCGATTGGATGAAAAAGAAACAATGCCCGAACCGCGACCACTACCTGTCGGGAAAGCGGATTCTGCCCAAGAATCTGACCGGCAAAGAGAAACTTCCTGACATCGTGGACGAGGTGTTTCTTGCCTACAACTCTGCCCGTCTTAAAGAGGGTTGCAAGCTTTTCGTGGAAAGGATGCTGGAGCCGGACGTCACGATCGGAATGACGCTTTCGGGAGCGCTCACCCCGGCCGGGTTGGGGTGCTCCTGCATCGTTCCCCTGATCAAAGCCGGATTTGTGGATTGGATCGTCTCGACCGGCGCCAATTTGTATCACGACATGCATTTTGCCTTGAACTACCCGGTGCGTGTAGGGGACTTCAAGATGGACGACACGGAACTGCGCGACAACGATATCGTGCGCGTCTACGACGTTCTGCTCGGCTACAGCGATTGCCTGATGGCCACGGATGAATTCCTGCGCAACCTTCTGATTCAACCCGAATTCCAGAAGGAAATGGGTTCCGGTGAACTGCACCATCTGCTGGGCAAGTATGCCGCCGAGTGGGAGCGCAAAGCGGGACTCAAGGACGTCTCTGTGTTGGCGGCAGCCTATCGCGCCGGCGTGCCCTGCTACACATCGTCGCCGGGCGACTCAACTATTGGGATGAACGTGGCCGGCGTGGAATTGCGCGGCAACAAGCTGCGTGTGAATCCGTCGATCGACGTGAATGAGACCACCGCTTACGTTCTGGCTGCGAAACGGTCAGGAGGCAGGAGTGGCGTGGTTCTGTGGGGCGGAGGCAGCCCCAAGAACTTCATGCTCCAGACGGAACCTCAGATCCAGGAGGTGCTGCGCATCAAGGAATTCGGGCAGGATTTCTTCCTACAGGTCACCGATGCGCGTCCGGACACCGGCGGACTGAGCGGCGCTACTCCCAGCGAAGCCGTAAGCTGGGGGAAAGTGGATCCCGACCGCCTGCCCGATGCGGTGGTTTGCTACACGGATACGACCATCGCCATGCCGATCCTCACGCATTATGCGCTGGCCAGGCACCCACGGCGGAAATTGCGCAGGCTTTACGACCAGCGCGGCCAGATGATGAAGGCGCTGACCAAAGAATACTTCACGCACAACAAAGTGAAAATGCTCGACGGCACGGATCCTGTCCTTGATTAGCAGGCTGATCACAAACCTTGACGTGTGATTCCTCGCTTCGCTCTCTCTCAAACGTCTGTCATTCTGAGCGAAGCGAAGAATCTGCATTAGTTCGCGCCGCCCGAAACTGCAGATCCTTCGCTTCGCTCAGGATAACAGCCGGTCTGTCGGTGCGGGAATAAGGGGAGGCTTATGGCTACAACCCGGCAGCTTCAAGCAATCGCCGCGCAGCACGGGACGCCCGTGGTGGTGATCGATCACGAGATCATCCGCCGCAACTATGCCAAATACAAGCGGCACCTTCCTCGGGTTCAGGCCTATTACGCTGTAAAAGCGAATCCGGCGCCGGAGATCGTACGCACTTTGTTCAGCGCGGGTGCAAGCTTCGATGTCGCCTCGCTTCCGGAGTTCATGCTGGTTTTTGAAAACATAAAACACCTTCCCCCCAAGGAACAGCAGGACTTCATCTGGGACAAGATCATTTTCGCCAATCCGACTAAACCCAAAGAGACGCTCCAGGCGCTTGACCGCTACAAGCCCCTCGTCACCTATGACAACCGCAACGAGCTCGAGAAAATCAAACAACACGCCCCGCATGCCGGCGTGGTCCTCCGCCTGCGGGTTCCCAACACCGGGTCAATGGTGGAGCTGTCGTCCAAATTCGGCTGTGACGCGGGAGAAGCGGTGGACCTGATCTGCGCTGCCTTCGATCTCGGAATGGAGGTCGAGGGACTGAGCTTTCACGTGGGCAGCCAGTGCGCCAACTTCGAGAACTTCGTTCAGGCTCTTAATATTGCAGCCGCGGTCTTGCGAGAGGCGAACACGCGCGGCCATGCCATCAAGATCCTCGACATCGGCGGCGGCTTTCCCGTCGCCTATGATCGGCACGTGAAACCCTTCAGCCTGCTCGCCAGGATGATCAACGCCGAGATCGACAGGCTGTTCACGCCAGATATGCAGATCCTCGCCGAGCCGGGCAGATTTTTCGTGGCCACTGCCGCCACCCTCGTCGCCCGGATCCTGGGCAAAGCGGTGCGCGACGGAAAGCTCTGCTACTTCATCGACGACAGCGTCTATCACACGTTTTCCGGCATCATTTTTGACCACTGCCAATACCATCTCAAGGCGTTCAAAAAAGGCCCGACGGAAGTCTGCGCGGTCTACGGGCAGACCTGTGATGGCCTGGACACCATCTCGCAATCCGAGCAGTTGCCGGACCTCCAACTCGATGATCTGGTCTATTCGGAAAACATCGGCGCCTACAGCAATGCTTCTTCCACCTGGTTCAACGGATTTCCGCCTGCCACGGTCGTTCACGTCAACCAGTAGCCAGGGGAAGTTTAGCGGCTTCCCAGGCGGCGAGGCCGCCTGCCACCTCAATCAGACTGGTAATCCCGTACTGGTGCAGGATGCTGGCCGCAATCGAGGAGCGATAACCTCCCGCGCAATGCACGGCGATGCGGCGGTCGCGGGGGATTTCGGCGATGCGCTCCTGTAGGTGGTTGAGCGGGATGTTCACGCTGCCGGCAATGTGCTTGGTTGACCACTCGCGGGGAGTTCTGATATCCAGCACCAGGGGAGCATCGGCACTCGCCAGTTCCTCTGCCGCCACCAGCGCGCTCATTTGCTCCGTTTGCCACACCAGGTCCTCTCGGCCGGCCAGCGCTTCCATCCCGCCCTTGAGGTAGCCTCTGACGTGATCGAAACCGATGCGGCCCAAGCGCAGCGCCGCCTCATGCTCGCGTCCGGGCTCGGCGATGATCACGATGAGCTTGGCTCGGTCGAGGACTGTGCCTGCCCACGTGGCGTACTGGCCGCCGAGGCCGATGTTGATACTGCCGGCAAGATGATTCTTGGCGTACTCGATGGGATCGCGGACGTCGAGAATCTGAGCCCCGGCATCTCCCAGCCGCAGGACTTCGTCCAGCTCAATGGGGCGCAGGACTTGCTCGAGGTTCTTATCGAGCTGAGCGCGCTCGCGAGTGTTGAGAATAGCGTCGAAGCTGAAATACGCGGGAGCGTCCGGCTGATCCGCGGTGACCAGGCAAATGAATTCCTCTTTCGTCATCGGTTGCAGTGCGTAATTCATTCGCCGTTGGACTCCCAGCGTGGAAACGGTGTCCGAGGAAAGGTTCTTTCCGCACAGCGAGCCCGAACCATGAGCGGGATAGACGAGCGTCTCATCGGGAAGCGCCAGGAGCTTGTCGTGCAGCGAGTCGTAAAGGTGAGCGCCGAGTTCGTGAGCGCTCCACCCGAGCGACGCCCGGAGATCAGGGCGGCCGACGTCCCCGATAAACAGCGTATCACCCGTGAGGACGGCGAACGGCTTTGTCCCATCCTTCTCAAGATCGAACACGAGGATGGAGATTGACTCGATGGTGTGGCCGGGAGTCGCCACCACTTGCAGGCGCAGCCCAGGGAACTCCAGGGTGTCGCCGTCGTTCATCCGCGTAAAGCCGTATTCCGCCTCGGCGCGGGAGCCAAGATGGATGGTTGCGCCGCAACGATCGCGCAACTCCAGGTGGCCCGCGACGAAGTCGGCGTGGAAGTGGCTGAGGAAGACGTGGCGGATCTGGAGATGAAATCTCTCGGCTTCGTCGAGGTAGCGCTGGACGTCGCGCTGAGGGTCCACGATGATTGCCGTCGAGCTAGCCTCGTCTCCCAGCAGATAGGAAGCGTGGGCCAGGCAGCCAAGGTAGTACTGCTTCAGAATCATAGACAGAATTCCCCGTTTGTCCGGAGCTACAGCGACAAAGATCAACTCGATCGTAGCGGCGTCGCCGGACGCTACACCCCGCTCGAAGACCGCCTACCCGTTCAGCGTTCCCGACATCTCGCCCCGGCAAAGTCCCGGTTTTGATCCTAGTTCGGCTGGGGAACGATTCGCAGATAGGGCCTGGGCGCCTTCCAGCCGCCCGGGATATTTCTGCTTGGCTTCTTCGTCCGACACCGGCCGGGAGGATGATCACGTCGTCGCCCTGGCTTCCAGTTCACCGGCGTCGCGACCTTGTGCTTGGCGGTGAGCTGCATCGAATCGAGCACGCGCAGGACTTCGTCGAAGTTGCGGCCGGTGCTCATCGGGTAGACTGAGCATCAGCTTGATCTTCTTGTCCGGACCGATCACGAACACGGTGCGCACGGTGGCGTTGGTGGCGGCGGTGCGGCCTTCGGAGGTTTCGCCCGCCTCGGCCGGCAGCATGTCATAGAGCTTGGCGACTTTGAGCTCCGGGTCGCCGATCATGGGATAATTCACCTTGTGGCCCTGCGTCTCTTCGATGTCCGCGGCCCACTTGCCGTGGCTGCTAACCGGGTCCACGCTCAGCCCGATGATCTTGCAGTTGCGCTTGGCGAATTCCGGCTCGAAGCCCGGCCATGTAGCCCAGTTCGGTGGTGCACACCGGAGTGAAGTCCTTGGGATGGGAGAACAGGATGGCCCAGCCGTCGCCGATCCATTCGTGGAACTGGATGGTGCCCTGAGTGGTTTCAGCGACAAAATCCGGGGCCGTGTCATTGATGCGGATTGACATAGTAACCTCCTCACAGGGAACTGAATTTTCAGGGTTAACCCCTCAGACGATTGTAGGCACGGACTTTTTGTCCTGTCAACCCCAATTCCCCCACGGGCAGTCGTCCGAGAGAGCAGGCCCGCCACCGCTTTTTGCAGCTTCTGTTGAACGGATTCCGATTCTCGCGGATAATGGTAGCCCTATCGACATACAGAGTGGACCAGCGGGTTCCAGGGGAACGCGGACCAATGCCCAGGCGCAGCATCGATTTCGAAACCGTACGTCAAATAGGGCTGGAGTTGCCCGGCGTAGAAGCGAGCACCGCCTACGGGTTTCCGGCGCTCAAGGTCCGTGGAAAACTCCTGGCTTGCCTGCCGGCAAACCGCTCGGCAGAGCCTGATTCGATTGTCGTTCGTGTGGATTTCGATGACCGCGCCGGGTTGCTTGCTGAGGCGCCCGATGTTTACTACCTGACGGACCATTACGTTGGCTACAACGCGGTTCTGGTTCGCCTCTCGCGCGTAAACCGGGAGGTGCTGCGGGACTTGCTCGGAATGGCCTATAAATTTGTGACGGCCAGTTCACCAGGCCGTCCGCCCTCGCGGAAGCGCCGAAAGACCGGGCCAGAGGGTCATTGACCTTTCTTCCGCGCGCACCTTCGCGCCGGCTACTCCAGCTCTATTTCACCAGTTTCTTCACCACGGCAATCAACTGATCGGCATTAAACGGCTTCCCCATCCAACGGGTGGCGGCGGGGCGGCTTGGCTGCCAAGCGCAACGCTCCAAGCGATCAGCCCCGCCTACTTTGGAGCCCAGGCGATAAGGGAGTGGGGCGAGGGGCGGTTGTCAACCACGGAGCGGGAAAGCCCGCCACCCACCTCAGCCACTCATGCTGAACCCGTGCCAAACGAAAAAGCGCAGGCTAACTGTTCCATCTCGCGGGCCGTGGATGCCTGCTCAGGGTAGTTAACCATCCCCAGATCAAACCTGAAGCGGTGGCCCGAGCCGGAAGCGTCGATCAACCCTTCTGCAACCCGTTCGGCGACCCGGTTCATACCTGCTCGAGGGGTATTGGGCAAGAAGATGCCGAAGACGCCAGAGGACAGAAGGAAAAGGGAGTCCCCCGTGCGGAGCTTGCGAACGAGCGCTCGAGCGGCTTCTCCCATGGCTAAGGAGGCCTCTTGTGGGCTCCGAAGCTTGGGCGAGGGTTGCACACGCACCAGGACAAGGGAAAGTGGCTCCCGGATCTGAACCGCGCGGCGAAAACCCATCGCCAACTGATCTTGAAAATTACTGAACCCCGCCAAGGTCCCCAGCAAATCGGCGCTCGCCCCCCGCCGGAGCACCTCGATTTGGGCTGACTGCCGGCCGAGACTCCTGCGAAGTGCGTGAACAACATATTCACGCTCTAAGAGATAAGTGACCATGAGGACATGCAGCACGCAGAAGCCAACGAAAAGGGTCCGCGTCGTGTGTCCCGTTGCGCCTCCGTTGCTGCCAATTACGGAAGGGTACATCAGGAAGGCCGCGCCCACGCCCAGGACAACGATCACCCCCACTGAGAGGTGCGACAACTCCCTGTCACGACGCTCCAGAGTGGTAGGGTCTATTTGGTCAAAGAGCCTCACCGCGCCCTCCCCCAATCCCTGAGGCCAGAAGCTCCCCGATCGGCTCTCTATACCACTTCTTTCCCCAGTGTCAATTCAGCGGCTCACAGCTAGCGTGCAGGCCGCTTCAGCGGAGGAAGCTTCCTCCTCGATGGAACTGATGGCTTCCAATATCAAGCCGAACGCCGATGACGCCCGGCAGACTGATAAGATCGCGAACAAGTCGGCGCGCTTCGGAGCCTTTCACGCGGGGCGCCTCCGGCAGCGGCGGCAAGCGGCGCTCACACAATCAGCCGCCGGAACTTGAGGTGGCTGAAGTGTGCGCATCTCGACAACTCCCGAGCAACCTCCCCTACACCCACCCCGTCTCCGTCGCGGTGGCGGTGAGCTGAATCGCTACTTCCTCCAGCTTGGGCAGCAGAGCCGAAGCGCGGTTGAAGTTCCCCGCTTCCGCTGCGTCCTGCAGTTCGCAGCAGGCTGCTCGGAGGGATTCCGCCGACACTGTCGCCGCCGCCCCTTTCAAGGCGTGCGCCTGCAAGCTGGCGCCTTGCGCGTCCCCCTTTTCAACGCACTGTCGCAAGGACGCGACCTGCTGTGGAAGCCTGCTCAAAAAGCCCGCCACCACCTTTTTTGCCAGCTCTCTGTCTCCGGAGAGTCGGGCCATCAATGTATCCGACCGAAAGACGTCTTGCATTGTTGGTATCTCCTTTCGTCCTGCTGGCGCGACGGGCGCTGCCAGCCACTTCCCCAAGACCTCTGCCAAGTGGCGAGGCTCAACCGGCTTGGCGAGGTAGTCGTTCATGCCTGCCTGAAAACATTTCTCACGGTCTCCGGCTATGGCGTCCGCCGTCAGCGCGACAATCGGGATCAAGGGATTTCGCGCGCCGGTGCGCGGATCACGGATGCGCCGGGCCGTCTCGTATCCGTCCATCTCGGGCATCTCACAGTCCAGCAGCAGCAAGTCGTACGCATGCTGCTGGAGCGTCTGCAGAGCTTCCAGTCCGTTGGCGACGAGATCGGCACTGAAGCCCAGTTTCCTCAACATCATCCCGGCTACTTCCTGGTTGGTGGGATTATCCTCGGCCACCAGAATCCGGAACTTTGGCTCCGCTCCCGCGGGCCCAGAGGCAGTCTGTGAGATACCGCTACGGGGGGCCTCGGATGCCCGCCCTTGACTGCTGGTCGCGAGCAAAGTTTCAAGCAGCCTGCGCTCCCAAATCGGCTTGGCAATCTGGCCTGCGAACCCCAGCGCGTGCAGTCGAGCCCCGTTGACAAACCGTCCGAAACCGGTCATCAAGTAGAGCGCAGTAGGTTCGAGTTCCGGGTCGGTTGCAATCTGGCGCCCCAGGTCTACTCCGTCCATGTCGGGCAAATCCAAATCCAGGACGGCTATCTGGAAAGGTTCAGAGTCCGTGCGGCCTGCCGGAGAGCCGACAAGGCGTTACCCGCATCCGCACTCTCTTCGGGCCGGCAACCCCAGAAACGCAGCAGGGCGCAGAGCAGATGGCGGTTCGTGGCGTTGTCGTCTACCACCAACACTCTCGCGTCGCGCAGTTCCGGTTGAATGCCCGTCGAGGGCGCACTCGCCGCGGGTTGCTTCTCGAAGGCGGCAGTGAACCAGAACGTCGCGCCCTTGCCCTCCTGCTCCGGACGCTGATCTGGCCTCCCATCATCTCGACCAGTTGTTTGGAAATTGCCAGGCCCAGACCCGTCCCGCCATAGCGGCGCGTTTTTGATCCATCCGCCTGCACGAACGGCTCAAACAAGACAGAGGCTTGCTCCTGGCGGAATCCAATCCCCGTATCGCGCACCGTGAAATGCAGGGTGGCCTTTTGCTCGTCCTCCGAGTCCACTCGCACCGTGACGGCAACCTCGCCCTGGGGGGTGAATTTCACAGCATTGCCCAGCAGATTCACCAGCACCTGCCGCAGCCTGCCCGCATCGCCCCGCAGAAGGCAGGGAGTTCCCGGCACGACTTCGAAGAGCAATTCCAGTCTCTTCTCCGTCGTCTTGATCGCCACCAGCGACGCAGCGTACTCGAGCACACTGCGCAAATCGAAATCGGCGCACTCCAGGTTCAGCTTGCGCGCCTCGATTTTGGAGAAATCCAGGATGTCGTTGATGACGGCCAGCAGCGCCTCGCCGCTGGAGCGGACGATCTCTGCGTACCGTCTTTGCTCGAGCGACAGATCGGTATCGAGCAGCAAACCGGCCATCCCGATCACACCGTTCATCGGGGTTCGGATCTCATGACTCATATTGGCCAGAAACTGGCTCTTGGCGCGATTGGCAGCTTCCGCCGCTTCTTTAGCCCTGCGCAACTCCTCTTCCGCCCGCTTCCTCTCCGTAATGTCTTCCTTCACCGCAAGGAAGTGAGTGATGGCTCCTGCCGAGTCTCGGATCGGGACAATCGAAGCGGACTCCCAATAAATCTCTCCGCTCTTCTTCCTATTGGCAAATTCCCCTCGCCATTCCCTCCCGGAGAGAATCGTCGTCCAGAGTCCTTCGTAGGCGCTCTGAGACTGCATTCCAGACTTCAGGATGCGCGGGTTTTGGCCCTTGACCTCCGCCGCCGTATAGCCGGTGATCTGCGTAAATTTGGGATTGACGTACTCGATGGCTCCATGAATATCGGTGATCACCACCGCGGCAGGGCTCTGCTCGACGGCGCGCGAGAGTTTGCGGAGACGCTCTTCGACCCGCTTGCGATCGCTGATGTCAACTACCGTCCCCTCGGTGATTTCCTGGCCGTCTTCCTCGGCTAACGTCATGTTGGCGAGAAGCCACGCGGTAGTCCCGTCTTTGCGCCGCAACCTGAACTCGTAAGCGGTGAGAGTCTTTTCCTTCCTGAGCCGGGCGAGCATGATCTCCCGGTCTTTGGGATCGCAATAAAGGTCTCCAATCCGCATGCCCTCCAATTCTTCCTGCGAAGCGTAACCTAGGAAGCGCAGCGCAGCTTGGTTGCAGTCGATGATCGTGCCGTCCAGGGTGCTTCGAATGACGCCCGCCGCGCTGCGCTCCAGAAAGCGCCGGTAGCGGCGCTCGGAGGCTTGCAGCGCCAGTTCCGTCCGCTTACGTTCGCTGATGTCGCGCACAAAGCTGAAGCAGTATTCTTTCCCGCCAAACTCCAGGTACTTGGCGCTCACTTCGACCGGAAACACCGTTCCGTCTTTGCGCCGGTGCTGGGTTTCAAAGGTCATCGAGCGGCGCTCTTTGACGAGTTGCCACGCTTTCTCCCATCCTGTTTCGGCAATCTGCGGATCGATGTCGGGGATCGACAGGGCCAGGACCTCTTCGCGGGTTCGGACTAAGGAACGGCAGGCTGCCTCGTTGGCGTACACGATCCGGCCTTGCCAATCCACCCAAAACACGGCGTCGGAAGCGTGATCGACCGCGAATTGCGTGAGCCGAAGCTCTTCTTCGGCCTGCTTGCGTTTAACCAACTGCGACAGGGCAAGATCTTGGCGGTCCAAAGCTCCCGGCGCGCCGGCCACCCCCTCGAGGCAGTTCCCGGACTTGAGCCGGCGCAGTTCAACCGCACGCTCCACGGCGGCGACCAACTCCAGGAGGCTGACCGGCTTTTGGAGATAATCGCAGGCCCCGCGCTTGAGCGCCTCTGTGGCAACGCGCAGGGCCGCATGCCCGGTCAAAACAATCACCTCGAGGTCGGGGTCGAGATCCTTCAACGCCTCCATCGTTTCGAGGCCGTCCATTTCCGGCATGAGAAGATCGGTAAGGGCTACATCGAATTGCCGGCTTTGCAGTAGCTTCACCGCGTCTTTACCGCTTTGCGCGGTGGCAACCTTATGTCCTTCCGCCGTCAGCAGGCTACCGAGCGTACGGCAAACTGCGGCGTCGTCGTCGATGACCAGAACATTGGCGGGGGCCAGAGGCGCTGAGGGACGGCGATGCGGACCGATGGTCGAACTGTCCAACACGCTCATAAACTACCCATCGAACGGGTCCGTTACTCACAGGGCGCGCGCAACTCAACGCCGACACGAACTCACCCTCGGCGGCCTTCCGAAAATCTTCATATCCTTATCGGCAGCTTGAGGGTGGAGTACGTTACCGCCGTCCTCCCCCACGACCCGGACGTAGCCGGACGGCGCAAGTGCGGCGTCGGGCGGACCTAAGGTGCCCTAGGTGTTTTTGCCTATCAAACAGACGCCGTCAAGACAAAATACAGTACCCAATTGAAGAAAAAGGCTGCCGCTTGTTGTTGCTGAGTAACCTTGTTATTGCGTGAGACGTACATTTCCGCGCCTCACGGCCCGAAAGTACGTTAGTTGACGGACGGGCGCACGGTGCCCCGCTGATTCGCCGTTCCTGCTAAACTACTTTCTACCGCCCGTTGCTAAATCCCGAAAGTAGATTAACCAAATCCCTAGGGCGAAGTTAGGCCTGTGGCCTAGACCCTCCGGTTGCCTCGGAGTCGCCTTGTGGAAATGGGCAGCACCTCTCGTGAGGACTGATGAACTCGTAGACGAGGACAGATTGATGGGTCTTTAAGTATAAACTGCATCGTGAGGAGGAGCAGGTCATGAATCAAACAGCGGGAGAGCAATCCATACCAGGTCTGAGAGGAGCGGTCCTTGTAGTTGACGAAGACATCGAGTATTTGGACTTTGTCCGGAGCGTAGTTCAAGGAGTTGGCTGTGGCATTTGGGCCTGTAATTCATACGTGGAAGGTATCAGGCAACTGGGATCCGCACGGTTCGTCGCAATTGTTGTGGGTCAGGGCGGCCCCCACTTCGAAGGGCGATGCGTGCTTGAGAGAGCCGCCGAGTTGGATCGGCACCTGCCCGTGATCGTGGTGGCGCGGATCCTCGACATGGAATGTTACATGGAAGCGATGCAGTTGGGAGCGGTGGACTATATAGCAGGCCCCGACGGAGCCGCGGAAATCGCGCGTGTGGTGAAAAACTACGCGCCAAGCTGCAAACGCCACGCGGCGACGCCCAGGCAATCACCCAATGCTCCATCAAGACGCTTCCGGGCTTCCGAACAAAGTGTGTGAATCGTTTGCGAAGGTAGGCTCCGCGTAACCGCAAACGCATCCCAGTTCGGTCACAGGGAGTGAGGGCGAAAGGAGGCTTCTCCAACATCTAAGAACTGTGGTGAAGGGGCCGCTGCGCTTTGCGAACGAAGTATGACGCGATAATTGTGGGCTCAGGACCCAACGGGCTGGCCGCCGCGATCACCCTGGCGCGGGCGGGGTGTTCGGTGGTGGTCTTCGAGGCGGCAGAGACCGCGGGCGGTGGAACGCGTTCCGCGGCGCTGACCTTGCCGGGGTTCACGCACGATGTCTGCTCCGCGGTTCACCCGCTCGCCCTTGCGTCACCTTTCTTCGCCGCACTGCCTCTTGCCGATCATGGTCTTGGCTGGGCGCAACCGCCGGCGCCCCTCGCCCATCCTCTCGATGGCGGGCAGGCCGTAATGGTCGAGCGCTCCGTGCAACAGACAGCGGACAGCTTGGGCCATGACGGCCGCGCCTATCGCACCTTGATGGAACCGCTGGTCGCCGACTGGAATGACTTAAGTAAATCGCTGCTGGGCCCTCTAAGACTTCCATCACATCCGCTGAAACTCGCTCGCTTTGGCCTGCACGCTTTCCGTTCCGCGCGCGGACTGGCGCGCTCCCTCTTTAAGCAGGCTCCCGCGCGAGCCCTTTTCGCGGGAATGGCCGCCCATTCGGTGCTGCCGCTCGACAGTCCGGCGACTGCGGCCTTCGGACTTGTTCTCGGAATCACCGCTCATGCGGTAGGCTGGCCCGTCCCGCGAGGGGGGTCGCAGAAGATCGCCGATAGCCTGGTGGCCTGCTTGCGTTCGGCGGGCGGCGAGGTGGTGACGAACTTCGCAGTGACGGCGCTCGATCGGCTTCCGGCCAGCCGCGTGGTTCTGTGTGACCTCACGCCCCGCCAGTTTCTTCGCCTGGCGGGGAGTCAACTTACGCCCGCCTATCGTCGCCGGCTCGAGCGCTATCGGTATGGTCCGGGTGTTTTCAAGCTTGACTGGGCATTAAGCGGCCCGATTCCCTGGCATGCCGCGGAGTGCCGTCGCGCGGCCACGCTTCATCTCGGAGGCACGCTGGAAGAAATCGCCGCCTCGGAGCGCGCCGCGTGGGAAGGGCGTTGCGTGGCGCGGCCCTTTGTCCTGGTGGTGCAGCCGAGCTTGTTCGATACCACGCGGGCTCCCGAGGGAAAGCATACGGCGTGGGCATACTGCCATGTCGCGAACGGCTCCAAAGAGGATATGACGGCGCGAATCGAAGCTCAGGTGGAACGCTTCGCGCCCGGCTTCAAAGAACTTGTGCTCGCCCGCAGCGTCCTGAGCCCCGCCGATCTCGAGCGCCATAATCCCAATCTGGTGGGCGGCGATATCAGCGGCGGCGCCAATGACCTGGCACAACTGTTCACCAGACCCACGCTGCGGCTTTATCGCACTTCATCGCCGCAGCTCTATTTGTGTTCCGCTTCCACACCGCCCGGCGGAGGCGTCCACGGCATGTGCGGTTACTACGCTGCCCAGGCGGCCCTCAAGGACCACTTTGAGCAGTAGGCAGTCGGCAGTGGGCAGTCAACAGTGGGCACTCGGCAGTGGGCAGTCGGCAGTTAGGCATGGCTGTCATTCTGAGCGCAGCGAAGAATCTCGCTCTGCGACAGGGTGAGTCAACAACCAAACATCAGGGCGTCCCCCTTTTGGCACAAGACGTTGATTCCACATCCCCTTTTGGGGTAAGTTGGAGTGAGGTTGGGTTGTAGCCATTCACCGGCAGCAATAAAGTGGGGGAAGCGAGATGAGAGCCCTCAGAGCCTATGCACTCGCAGTCCTAAGCGTCACCATAGCTTTGCTCCTGACGCTGGTCATCCCTCCCATACGGGAGCAGTTCAGGTTTCTGCTCTTCATTCTCGCCGTCTTCGTCAGCGCCTCAGGGGGATTCTGGCCTGGGGTTTTCGCGACGCTGTTAAGCGTGGCCCTGACCTATTACTTCCTGATGGAACGTGCCTTCGACACTTCCAACCCCGCAATCTTTATCCCCATGTTGGCATTCTGCGGCGTGGGCGTTGTGATCACTTGGGTTACGCATCGCTCATTCCGGTCAGAAGAGGAGGCTCGCGCCGAGGCCGCGGTCATTGAATCTTCCGCCGACAGCATCATTCGAGCCAGTCTGGACGAAACCATCTTGAGCTGGAACAAAGCGGCGGAACGTGCTTATGGGTATACCGTCAAAGAGGCGATAGGCCAGTCCATCTCACTGATTGTCCCGCCCGATCGCAGGGAGGAACGGCAGCGCCTGGCGGAGCGCGTGCTGCAAGGGGGCGCCGTCCAGGACTTTGAAACGGTCCGGGTTAGAAAGGACGGCACGCGCCTTGACGTCTCCCTGACGATTTCACCGGTTCAGGATCGCAGCGGAAAAATCGTCGCCATGTCCACCATCTCCAGAGATATCACTCAACGCAAGCAGGCCGAAGAGGCCTTGCGCGAGTCGCTCGACAAGCTGGAGCGCCGGACTCATCAACTCCGGCTGCTCACGGAGATGGGCCACCTCCTTCAGGCCAGCTCGACTCCCGCGGATGCTTATGCCGTCACCGCCCGATTTACCCAGACTCTCATTCCCGCCAACGCCGGCGCCCTGTACGTGTATTCCCCTCAGACCAAGGATTTGGAAATTGTCAGCCGGTGGGGAGAATTGCAATCGGACGATCCCGAGTTCCTGACCCCCGACCAGTGCTGGGGACTGCGAACCGGGCGGGTGCACTTCGTGGAAGATTCTCAGACCAATCTGCTCTGCCGCCACTTGCCGAATCCTCCGCCGGCCTGTTACCTCTGCGTCCCCATGATTGCTCACGGTGAAACCTACGGGCTTCTTCACCTGCGGCTGGCTCAAGCGCCGCAAGGCTCAGCCGGAGAATCGTCCGCCGAGTCCATGGAACTCCCCTGGCCCGCCACCTCTATCGCCGAGCAATTGGCATTGGCGGTGGCCAACATGAACTTGCGCGAGGCCCTGCGCGCGCAGTCCATTCGCGACCCGCTCACCGGCTGGTTTAATCGACGTTACATGGAAGAGACCCTGGAACGGGAGATTTCCCGCGCGGCTCGCAACCGCCGGCCCCTGGCCGTCATCATGCTCGACGTGGACAATTTCAAGCAGTTCAATGACACCTATGGGCACGAGGCCGGTGACCTGGCCTTGCAGAATTTGTGCGAGACGCTGAAGAGCCACATCCGAAGCGAAGATGTTGCCTGCCGATTGGGAGGAGACGAATTTGTGCTGGTGCTTCCCGATACGACGGCGGAGCTTGCCACGCAACGGGCGGAGGAATTAACTAAGGCCGTTGCACACACGGACGTTCAGTACCAGGGACGCCTCCTCGAACCCATGGCTCTGTCGTTCGGCGTCGCCACCTTTCCCGAGAACGGCAGAACTCTGAAAGACCTTCTGCGTGCCTCCGATAACGCCCTCTTCCGCGCCAAGGACGAGGGGCGCGACGCGGTGCGGTCTCACGAGTAGTTCCGCGGCGCGAAGGCGTTCACACCCTTGCCGCTCAAGGCTGCGGCTCCGTGGCGGCAGACCAATGGGCGTGGATGGTCCGCCATCCTTCCGGCTTCTTCCAATAAACCAGTGTTCCGTTCCAGTACTTCGTCGCGGAACCCCGGTGCTGCGCGAGTTGGTAGGTCAGTACGGCCATGTCGCCGCTGACCTGAACCTTGGGGCCCAGAATCTCATAACTGTCAAATAACGGCACGCCACGATACGCGGCATAGAGTTCTTTCACCGCTGTGAGACCCTCGAGGCGCTTCCCCACCGCCTGATGGATGTAAATAATATCGGGATCCAAGATGGCCAACTGTGGTTCGGGATCGCCCTTGAGCCACCCGTCCATCGCCCGCTTCTCGAGAGCCAGGAGTTCGCGCGCGGTGTCAGCATCGGAGCCTGCCCAGGCCGGGAGCGGTCCACAAGAATACCGCGCAGGCGAAAATGCAAAGTGTCTTTTTCAATTTTCCACCTCTGCTCAATTCAGGTGCTCGACCATAGCTGGCGGAGAGCATACGTGAAGTCGGAGTGATAAGGCAAACTCACGTGATGGGCGTAGTATCCCACTTCGAAAGTAGCGCCGACGACTTTTTCGCTACAAGGGATAGTGAGGCTACTGAGACAATTCGGAACCCTGTCATCCTGAGAGCTTGTGACTTTTTTGGTTTTTTGGCCGTTTAAGGGCACTTAACTCTTTTGTTATCAGTGCCACATTTCAGTTAAATTCAAAAAAGTCACACGCTCTAGAGCGAAGCGAAGGGTCAGCGGATGCTGGCCTGAAGGCCAGCGCTACAACTCAAATTGGGACACCTGATGATGGGAAGGAGAGATAGGACGGAACCGTCTGCGCTTCATGTAAAGGTAGGATGCGGTGCTGAAGACCTCCTCGCCCGGCCCGCGCGGGCGTCTCAAGGCGCCGGCGGCGGGCCACCCTCTCCCCGCATGCCGGTGCGTAGGGATTTCTACGGGGAGAGGGTCAGGATGCGCCGCCGGTTTATGCTTATCGGTGGCGCTCCTCGTGCTTGCTCTCGTGCTTGGCCTCGTGACGGTGTTCTTCCTTGATAGCCCGTCCGGCCTTGGCATCTGCGCGCTCGCGCTCCGAGCGGCGTTCCAGTTCATGGTGTTCCGCCGGACGCGGCGCCGAGGGCGCGAAACGCCGAACTTCGTACGGGTGTACGTAAGTGGTGCGATTCACCCAAGTCCTGCCCCAGGGATGGTTGTTGACGATCACCACGTGATGGCCCCAATCGAAGTGCGTCCAGCCGAAGCCCCATCCCCAAGGACGAAACGCCAGGCCAATGGCTACCCCAAAGCCAAAGCGGATCGCGGCGCCCACGACGAAGCCGACACGCGGAGCCGCAAACACGATCCCCGGACTGTACGCGGGAACCACAACGAAACCCGGGTTCACGGGCATGATGGTGATATACGGCCCGGGCGCCACCACGACTGCCTGATTGGTCCTAAGATAGCCGTAGTCGTAGGCTCGCCTGCGCATCACCTGCACTGCATCCATCACGTCCGGCCGCTGCGCCAGGACGGCGTTGCCCAGTTCCTGTGTCCAGGGCATGTCCGAGGCCATCATATCGAGAACCGAGGGAAAGGGTAGCAGCGCCTGCACGCTTGGATCCCAGGGTAGCTGGTCGGCGGTGATGGCCTGCGCCAGCGCGTCGCCGGTCAGGTAGTGGTGCTGGTCGGCCCACTGCGCGGCGGCAGGAATGTCGTTATAAAAGGTCGAAGCGGTGAGAACCTGCGCCAGCAGAGGGTCAGGGTACAGAGCAATGGGGGACACTATCCTCTGCAACTCCTCAGGCGGGAAGGAGGGCGGCGCTTGCGGTGGCGGCCCCTGTTCCGGCGGCGACTGGGGCAGCGGCGCCTGCGCAAACAACACGCCGGTGAACAGTTGCGCCGCAAACACCAGTCCTAAAGAGGCGGCCATTAATCGCGTGACGACTCTGGCTTCTCTGATTCTGAGGTTCAGCATTTTAGATCCTCCTTTTTTGAGCCTCTCAGCTCAAGGACAACAGCTATTCAGCTGAGCTCCGCGCCTGCGGGTGCTACGGATCGCTCGGGGCGCCGGCGCCATCGAGTGGACTCGCTATAAAGTCTTGCGTGATGTAAAGACTGCCGTCTGGCCCTTGCACAACTCCGATTCCCACGTCGGTATAACTCGCGTTCAAGATGTTTCCGCGGTGATTGTCTTGAAAGCGCGGCTCGTTCATAAAGGCGGATTCCGCTGCCTGCACCGTATCGTAGACGGCGATGTTCTCTCCTGAAGCCTCCCAGGGAATCCCCGCCCTCTTGATGCGCACCGCGAACGTCGTGCCGTCGGGGTCGGTATGCGAAAAGGAGTGCTGCTTGAGCATGCTGAGTGAATGCGCTCGCGCTACCGCGGCCAGACGCTCGTTCCACTTCAGCGGACGCGCTTGCCCGCCCGTTTCAGCGAGTGCCTCAGGTCTCAACCGGTCGTGGTTGACGAGCACCCACATCTGCTTCTCCAACCCCTCCGTACGCCCGGCACTGGACTTCTGCGATGTTGCCCCGGGACTCGCCTTCAATACGGTACGGTCCGCGCCGGTCGGATACGCCCCACCGGTTCGACTACCCCGCGCCGCGGAGGTGTTGCCTTTCTCGCCGAAATGATGCCACACGCCCCCGGTCGGGAATTCGTGCTTAGGCGTACTCGGCGTTCCGTGGGTCGTGTTCTGCGGCTTCGCCTCGTCAGGCTTGGTGTTCGTCTGCCTGCCTCAGGAACGGCAAAAGCAAAAGCTGCGACTCCTAAGATTCCAACCAAACAAGCCGCCCATCGGCATTGAAAAGCGGATTTCAATTGGCGTCGTCTCTTCATGGTTCGCGACCATTAAACCGAGCGCTTCAAAGATCCCACCCTGGTGCGAGGCAAGTCAGTTGCCAATCAGGGCTCTCAGCCGGAAATCTATCACCTGTATTTTGTGCGGGTTAGGACTTGCCAGGGAAGGAGAAGAACCCGAGTGGTCCATGGCCGAACTCGGCCAATCCATGGCCGAATTCGGGCACGAATTGGGCGCCACGACATGAATCCCTTTGAAGTTGAATTCTTTTTTGATCGACGGGACGGTCTGAAGCGTGGGTTGCGGTCGCACGTTCCTCAGTATATAATTCTTTAGTGCTGTATAGAAAAGCACAAGGGACCATTACGATGCCATTAAGTATCAAGAACCCCGAGACTGAACGACTTGCGGGACCAGTTCGTAAGAAACTCGGCGGGATCATGAATGACGGGCACTGTCTAGGAATCTTGAAGGTTGCAGGGGTCGGCTTGCCGTACCCCCTTCATCTCTCTCGCGCGCCCGAGCAAAGAGGGGAACGGCTGGTTGCGAGGGAACGGCTTGCCGAAACCTCTTCACTCTTTAACGCGCCGCCCGAGCAAGGGGGGTACGGCAAGCCGTACCCCTAAAACCAGCCAATGCCGCGTGAGCTAGAATCCTAGCGCTACACAAAGCGCCGCAACATCGCCGATGCGCTCGTCGAGCGCCGCGGGCACCACCTCGCAGCGTGCCACCGCAGGCGCCAGCGCTTCCCGCTGCATGACTGAACGCGCCGGGTCGAGCAGCAAATCGCCCAGCCGCATGGCCAGGCCCCCGATCACGATTCGTTCCGGGTTCAGCAAGTCCACGAGAATGGCGAGCACCGCTCCCAGCCGCCGGCCCGTCGATTCCAGAATCCCGATCGCGACGGCGTCGCCCTTCTTGGCCGCCAAGCCAACGTCTTTGGCGGTTAGTGTCTTGCCGGATTGCAGGATTTTACTGAGCGACAGTCTGCTGTTTGTTCTTGGCGGCCCTGGCGACGGCTTGGGCAGCCACCTGGGCCATGCCGCCGCCGCTGGCCCAGCCTTCCGCCGAGCCCGCCTTGTTATGGCCCACCGGTCCGGTCGGCGTCAGCCGGATGTGTCCGACCTCGCCCGCCAAATCATTCGTGCCGTGATAAAGGCGGCCGTCGGTGATGATGCCCGCGCCGAGCCCAGTGCCCATGGTCAGGAAGACCATGTTTTGTGTCCCCTGGCCGGCGCCAAATCGGTGCTCCGCGACCGCTCCGGCATTGGCGTCATTCTCCACCTGGCACTCCACGCCGAATTCCTTCTCCATGATTGCCTTGATGGGAACGTTATCCCAGGTGGGAAGATTGGGCGGCGACTGGATGATCCCCGCGATTCGGTCCAAGGGGCCGCCGCAACTGACGCCAATCCGCTTGATGGCGCTTGCATCAAGCCCCCGCTGCGCGAGCAGCTCACGAATCCCTTCCTTGGCAAGCTCGAGAGCGCGGTCCGCTCCCTTCGCCGGAAGCGTGGCGAATTCCGTTCGCCCCAGAACTGCGGGCGGTTCCGCGGATATCACGATCGCCGTCTTAGTTCCACCCACATCCAATCCTACCCAGACATTTTCACTCATGGACAGTACCTGTCGCTCTCTCGAAAGTCCGTCATTCTGAGCGAAGGGCTCAGGATGACAGCGACTTTCATCTCCGTGGGTGAGCTGTAGCTGCCGAAACTCTCAGATGACAGCGTGCGAGGCTTTTTCAGCAGCCTGTTACGCCAACAATTCCTCCAAGCTGACAAAAGTGAAACCGGCTTGCGCGGCCCCGTCAAGAATCGCCGGCAACGCCTGCACGGTCGCCGACCGGTCAACTCGTTCCGGCGCATAGGCCCTTTCGCCGTCGTGAAGCAGAACGATGGAGCCGGGGCCCAGGGACTTGAGGGTTTCCCGCACAATCCCGTCCCGGTCGAGCCTCCAATCATCTCCCGTGTCCGACCAGTTCACCAATCTCAGGCCGCGCCCCTCGAGCACGGGCTGAAGCCCCAGCCATCTCGCCCCGAAGGGAGGTCGAAAAAACTTCGGACGCTTCCCCGTCACTTTCTCGATCACCTCCTGCGTGCGGTCAACCTCGCGCGCAAAGAACTTGCGCCGGTGAAAAAAAGGAAAGGGGTGCGAATAGCCGTGATTCCCGATGGTGTGCCCCTCAGCCTGAATGCGTCGCAGAAGCTCCGGACTGCGCTCGACGTTTCGCCCGCAAACGAAGAACGTGGCCTTCACTCCCCGCTCGCGAAGTATTTCGAGAATCGGCTCCGTGTAACCGGCGCAGGGGCCGTCATCGAAGGTCAGGGCGATACGCTTGCCGTCGGCAGGGCCGCGCAAAATGGCCGGCGTGAACCATTGCAGGGTGGGAATGCTCCACGCGTAGACATACAGGCCGAATGCACCGAGAATTGCGCCGCATGCGATGATCCAGATGTGAGTCAATTCGCGTCCTGTGCCGCTAGACCAGTACCAGATTCGGATGATAAACGCTCCCCTCAACGTGCCGGGCCACGGCGATGAGCCGCCGCTCGGGATTGAGGATCTTCAACAAAGCGGCGACTGGCGAGAGCCCCGCGCCCCGTCCGGTCCGCATGGATTGTGCCAGTTCGAAAGCGTGTCCGTGACGCACGCCCACCTCCTGGCGCCCGCGAACGATCAGCTCCGGGAAATCGGGCAGCAGCGCTTCCAGCGGCACCAGGCAGCTTTCTACCTTCCTTCTGCCCGGCCGCCTCTGCCAGCCGCTCCAGCGTGACGGCTTGGCTCTCCTTGAACTCCGCCACACCCGTACGCCGCAAATCCGCCAGATAAGCTCCCGAGCCAAGTCTCTGGCCGAAGTCGTGCGCCAACGACCGCACGTACGTCCCGCCGGAACACTCCACCGCAAACCGCACGTCCGGCCCCGCGACTCCCAGCAACTCCAGCGCGTAGATTTCCACTTCCACCGGCTCAAGTGACACAGGTTTTTGCTGCCGGGCCAGTTCATAGGCGCGCACGCCGCCCACGTGCTTCGCCGAAAAAGGCGGAGGAGTTTGCATCAATCGGCCCGTGAACTCCTGGAAAAGCTTCTCCAGAGTTGCCGTCTCGAGTGTCACGGGCTGATCTTCTGAGGTCGCTCGGCCGGTCGAGTCGTAGGTGTCGGTGGAATGGCCGAAGCGGATGGTGCCCGAGTAGGACTTTCGCGACTTCAGATAGAATTGCGCAAAGCGCGTCGCCTTACCCACGGAAACAGGCAGCACGCCGGTGGCGAAGGGGTCCAGCGTGCCGAAGTGGCCAACCTGGCGAACGCCCAGAATCCGGCGCACACGCGCCACAACATCGTGCGAGGTGAGCCCCGGCGGTTTGTCAATCATCAGGACTCCGGAGATTTCGAGGCGTCTGGCGTCAGGCATGGTTCGGCAAATGCAGTGCGTCAGTTGTCCGTTGTCAGTTGCTCGGTCAAGACAGCCAGTCGAGATCCGGCACGAGCCACGATCTTCAATTTCGGACCACGGACAACGGATCGTCGGCCTATGTGTTTACGGCTCCTTCTTCAGTTTCTCCAGCAGCGTTTCCAGCTTTTCATCAGCTTCCGCTGTATGGTCGAGCATAAAAGCCAACTCAGGAGTCCGTTTCAGTCCCAGCCGACGCCGAGTTCGTGCCGCACGAAGCCCGTAGCCGAAACCAGCCCCTGCAAGGAGCTCTGCTGCTCCTCAGCGCTACCCAGCACTGAAACGGAGACGCGGGCCTGGTGAAGGTCCGGGCTCAGCTCAACGCGGGTGACGGTTGCGAAGCCGATGCGCGGATCTTTCAATTCACCCGAGATAATCTCCGCCACTTCGGTGCGAATCTGGTCCGCCAACCGCTCTGCCCGATGTCCGTGAACAGGCATGGCAACACCCGTTGACAGTCAACAGTCAAAAGTCAGAGCGAAGCCGTAACTGATATCGCTTCTGCTCTTGACTGTCAACTGTCGACTCTCAGAAAAACTCCACAAAATAATTCGCCACGTCATCGCCCAGGATTTTTTCGGTTTCGGCCAGGACCTGCCGGAACACCGATTCCAGCAAGGGTTGGCTATCGGAGATCGAAACCACTCCCAGCGTGGCGTGCTGCCAACATCCTCGTGATTCAACTCCGCGACGGCCACGTTAAAACGCGATCGCAGGCGGTCGCGCATCTTTCGCAGGACCGCACGCTTTTCTTTGAGGGAATGCGCGTAGGGAAGCTGGATTTCCAGGGTCAATACGCCAACCGGCATGCTCGACCCTTAGTCACTGCGCAGACCGTTTGACAGCGACTGCCAGAATGACTCAGGCGCTGAGGATCGTCGGCTCACGCAGGCCATGGCAGGCTCGGCCACCCTCTCCTTCACGTAGGCCTCAATGACGTCACCGACCTTGACGTCATTGTAGTTTTCGAGCGAAATTCCGCACTCCATTCCCGACTTCACTTCCGCCACATCATCCTTGAAGCGGCGCAAGGATCGGATTTTGCCCTCGTGGACCACCACGTGGTCGCGCACCAGGCGGATCTGCGAATCCCGCGCGATTTTGCCGTCCTGGATATAACATCCGGCCACCGTTCCGACTTTGGTGATGCGGAAAGTGTCGCGAACGTCCGCTCGTCCCAGGGAGGTTTCCTTGTAGGTGATGGCCAGCAACCCCACCATGGCTTTCTTGATTTCATCGGTGACGTTGTAAATGATGGTGTGCAAGCGGATGTCGACGTTCTCGAGCTGCGCCAGTTCCGTCGCTTTGCGCTCCGGCCGGACATTGAAGCCGATGATGACGGCATTGGAAGCCGAAGCCAGCAGCACGTCCGACTCCGTAATGGCGCCCGCGCCCGGCGTGGATGACCTTGATCTTCACCCGGTCGGTGCTGAGCTTGATCAGGGTTTCGGACAAGGACCTCCACCGAACCCTTGCACGTCCGCCTTGATAATCAGCGGCAGTTCCTTCACATCCCCCGCCGCCAGTTGCGCGTGCAATTGCTCCAGGGTAAGGCGCGCCGTCTTGGCCAGCGCCGCGTCGCGGAGCTTTCCCTGCCGGTGCAGGGCAATTTGCCGCGCCTTGAGCGTATCCTCAATCACCTGGAGGCGATCGCCGGCTTGGGGAACATCCTCCAGCCCCAGGACTTCCAGCGGGAGTGGAAGGGGGAGCTTCCAACACCGGCCGTCCATGATCGTCAAACATGGCGCGCACCTTGCCGTAAATCGCGCCCACAATGAAGGAGTCGCCGATTCGCAAGGTCCCGTTCTGAACCAGCACCGTCGCCACCGGACCGCGCCCGCGGTCAAGTTTGGCTTCCAGAACCGTCCCGATAGCCAGGCGCTTGGGGTTGGCCTTCAAGGCCTGCATGTCGGCCACCAGCAGAATCATTTCCAGCAGCAGATCAAGGTTCTTGCGCTGCTTGGCGGAAACTTCCACCGTCACGGTCTGCCCGCCCCATTCTTCCGGCATCAGGTCATGGTCGGCCAACTGCCGCTTGACGCGTTCCGGCTGGGCGTCGGGCTTATCGATCTTGTTGATGGCCACGACAATCGGCACCTTGGCGGCCCGCGCGTGATTGATGGCTTCCAGCGTTTGCGGCATGACGCCGTCATCGGCGGCGACCACCAGCACCACGATGTCCGTCACCCGGGCGCCACGCGCGCGCATCAAAGTGAAGGCTTCGTGGCCGGGAGTATCGATAAAGGTTACCTTCCGCCCCTGCCCCACCACTTGATAGGCGCCGATGCTTTGGGTAATGCCACCCGCTTCGTGCGCGGCCACATTGGTCTCGCGCAAGGCATCCAGAAGCGAGGTCTTGCCGTGATCGACGTGGCCCATCACGGTGACCACCGGAGCTCGCGGGCGCAGATCCTCAGGGCGATCCGTCTCTTCCACTTCCTGAAGGACCTCTTCCTCGTAACTGACAATGGCTGGCTTCCGCGCCAAAGCTGCGGGCAATTTCCACGGCCGTGGGGCCGTCGAGGGTCTGGTTGATGGTGGCGAAAATTCCTTTGTCCAGGAGCCGCTTGATCACGTCTTTGGCGCGCGTTTCGAGCTTTTCGGAAAGCTCTTTGATCGCGATCCCTTCGCTGATGGTAATCTTTCGCGTGATCGGGAATCTCTTCCGGAACCACCGGCCGGGGAGGCGCCATGGAGGCGCGGGGCCGCGCCGCATCATGGGCGGGCTGTGGCCGGCCATACGGCGGGCGAGCCGCGGAGGAGGTCCTCCCGTGGCCACTGCGCCCGGCCGCAGCGCGGACGCTGCCGAGGTCGGATGCATGGGGCGAGGCTCGCCCGGACGCCGCGAACGGAGCTGGCCGCGCGGGCGCAGGTTTCGGCATAACCGCATGCGGATAGATCGGCTGGTTGGAAGTGGGGCTCCGTGCCGCACCAGGCCGCGTTGCGGGCGCGATTCCCCCTCTCTGTTGCGAACCCGGGGCGGCGGAGGAGGCATCTCCGGCGGCTTGCTGGGGATTGGATCACTTCGCTTGCGCGCACCAGCGCGCGCGACGGGAGCTGGCGGAGCTTCCGCCCCGCTTCTCGTGCGGGAAACGCGGTTGCCCGGGCCGAGCCGGCGCGGGCCGGCCGATGGGTGGCTGCGGACGGCGGGCGCGGGAATGCGATCCGGCCGCCGACGGACCGCAACCGCAGGCACTGGCGATCACGGCGGGCGCGACCGGAGCGGGCTTCCCAGCGGACGCTCCACCGGGGGCGCCGGCTTGGGCTGCAGCCGGCGATCACGCCGGTCCAGCGGCAGCCGGGGCTACGGGACGTGAGCAGGCTTGGGCGGAGGTGGCGGAGCCACCACGGCCTCCGCGCGGTCGCCTTAATGTCCGCAATCGAGCGGGTCAGCGGGTGGCAAGTCAGACTTGAGAAGTCGTGGAGCTTCTTCAGGTCCAGCCCGCGGGCACGTGCGGCGCTTCAACTACACGGCGCAGGTGGCGGCACGGGCGCGGCAGGAGCTGCCTCCACCTTTTCCGTGGCAGATTCACCATCGGCACGGAAATGCGCCCGGACTTTGTCGGCGAGGTCGTCATCGAGGCACTGGAGTGAGATTTCTTGTCCGGAATGCCCAATTCCGGCCAAGTACTCCATAACCACATTGCTCTTCACTTCCAGTTCACGCGCCAGTTCGTTAATCCTAATCTTCCCCATGCGTAAGTCTCTTTCTCCCTTACCCTTGCCCAGAAGTTGGGCTCGAAATCTGCCGGCCGGTTCGATAAAAGCCCTGGCAGCCTTATTTATTTTTCTCCACCTCCTGCTCCAGCCGTCAGCTCGGTTCATCTCCGTCTCCTTGGGCTCTCCTGTCGGAGCTCTGCTGTTTCGCTCGCTTCGCTTCCTCAGCCGGTGCGGCTCCGGCCGCTTCCGGCGCGGCAGCTCGTCCAGCGGCTTCCTCGGCGGCGCCGCTTCCGGGAACTCCCGGCGGTTCCGCCTCAGCTGGCTGCTCTTCGGCGGCTCTGCCGGCTGCGTCTCACGCCGTCCGCTTCCACCGGGGCTTCTGCGCCTTCGGCGGCGGCGACTCGCGATCGCGCTCAAAGTAATCCGTCACCACGCGGCGGATGCGCTCCACGGTCTTCTCTCCCACGCCCTGAATCTGCATCAGGTCTTCGGGAGTCATTTGCGCCAACTGCTCGACGCGTTTCGATGCCGTGCTCGCGCAGCTTTCCGAGGGTCTTATCGCCCAAGCCCCGCCAACTCGGAAATGGGCGCGCCGCGCAGGGCCATGGCGGCCATCTGCGATTCGATTTCCTGCCGCTTCTCTTCCTCGCTCTTGATGTCGATGTGCCACACCAGAAGCTTGGCGGCCAGCCGCACGTTCTGGCCTTTCTTGCCGATGGCGAGCGACAACTGGGAGTCATCCACGATGACTTCCAGGTGCTTCTCGCCCCATGTCGAGGACGGAGACGTGATTGATTTTCGCCGGGCTCAGGGCGTTGGCGGCGAAGACCAGCGGGATCGTCGTTGTACTCGATGATGTCGATTTTTTCCCCGCGCAGTTCGCGGATGATCGACTGCACGCGCATGCCCTTCATGCCCACGCACGCGCCCACGCAGTCCACGTCCGGATCCTTGGAGTAGACCGCCACTTTGGTGCGCTCTCCCGCCTCGCGCGCGATGGCCTTGATCACCACCGTGCTGTCGTAGATTTCCGGGACTTCCATCTCGAACAGCTTTTGCACCAGCAGGGCGTCAGCGCGCGAAACCACCACCTGCGGGCCCGCGCGCGGCGCGATCCACTTCTTTGATCACGGCGCGAATGCGGTCGCCAATCTGGTAGGTTTCCAGGCGCGATTGCTCCTTGCGCGGCATGCGCGCTTCCGTGCGTCCCAAATCCACAATGACGTCCGGCCCTTCCATGCGCTTCACCGTGCAGTTCACCAGTTCGCCCACGCGCTGGTTGTACTCCGCGTAAACGGTATCGCGCTCCGCCTCCCGCACCTTCTGAAAGATCACTTGCTTGGCCGCCTGCGCGGCGATGCGGCCGAGCACATCGGTGGGCTTGGGAATCCTCACCTCGCCCTCGACGGCCGCCTCGGCGTCATATTTGTGCGCATCCTTCAGGCTGATCTCGTGGTCGGGGTCCTGGACCTCCTCCACGACCTTCTTCACGGCGTGGACTTCCACCAGGCCCGGTGTCCTTATTGAAATGCGACTGGAGGTCCTCAGCAGTCTTGTAATACTTCCGCGTCGCCACCAGAATGGCATCTTCCACGGCCGCGATAATAATCTGCGCGTCAATACCCTTCTCGCGGCTCAACTGGTCGATCGTTTGAAACAAAAGACTTGTCGTCACGAGCTTTCCTCCCACCTGCTTGCCACGCGAGTGGCAGTCCTCCGTCCCTAGTCAGCCGATCGAGCAGTGCAAATCGCTATCAGCTCGCGTCAGCTTACTCGGCCTGCTGACTCTCGATCCCATGACTTCGATTCTTCAGATCTCCACCACCAACTGGGCTTTCCGAATGTTGGCGAGATCGAGTTCTTGCAGGCCGCCTCGCCCAGGTCCAACCGAACCCGGCCATTTTCAAATCCCGCCAAGCGCCCTTCCAGAACCTTCTGCTTGTCCACCGCTTCCTTCAGCACCACGCGCGCCCGCCGTCCCACGAAATACGTAAAATCACTCGGCTTGGTCAGCTTTCGGTCCAGCCCGGAGACGAAACTTCCAGCACGTACTGCCCGGGAAACAGGTCTTCCACATCCAGCATGGCGCTCAGTTGCTCGCTGACCAGTGCGCAGTCGGCGTGTGAAACCCCCGCCGGCTTGTCGATATAAACCCGCAAGAGCAGGATTCAGTTGCCTCCCTTGAGTTCGACATCCACCAGGTCAACCCTCGGAGGTCGCAACCCGCTCCGCCATCTCCGGGATTTTTTCCAGGTCAACCACTCATAGCCGGCGACTTGCGCACTCCACACCGGTGGCGAGTCCGCGGCGGGCAAACCCGACCCGCAGCCTAACAAAAAAGTGGGCTTTCGCCCACTATGTGCGTTCGCCAAATAAAGTATAGCCCTTGCGCGTGACAAAATGCAAGGCGGTCGCCTGGAACGCGGCCTAGTTCTCCTATGTGGGTAGCGCTGACGTTTGGGTCATTTGCGACTTGCGGTCGGCGCTTTTGAGGTGTTGACCGGCACCGGAGGTGTGCGACACGGTAAGCTAAGCCAAACCAGATTCGTCGGCATGGCCCGGCTAATTTCCAACTCTAAATAAAGTGCCACGGAGCGATGTGAAACACGGGTACATGGTTGTTTTTGCTGCTGCACAGGTAGTTGGACTGCTAGGCTTGGGAGGTCGCCTGCCTTCTCCAAACGGTCTCGCTGTGGTTTTTGTCGAGCAACCGTACTGCGCGGCAACCGGGAAGCTTGCTCGGATTGGTCCTGATATTTACACACTTCCATCCCATACGCGCCGGCTTTATCTTCAAACTTGGATTTTGGTTTGTAATTGTGAATGTTCTTCTTTTCGCGCTCGGGTCAATTCTGCTTAGACAGCGCCGAAAATCAAACTGAGCCTGAGCTACAGCCAACGCTCCCAGCCCTGAAGGGGCGGCCCGCGTCAGTGCTTTCACCAGCCGGGGCGGGCCGGGCGAGGGGATTCACACGGCCCATCCATCTAGCTTACCCTTTCTTCGGTCCAGGCTTATGGCCAGGAGCGCGCCCCGCCCCACCTTGCGTGGACCGCCGCCTGCCGCCGGTCCTCCGCCGTGTGCGGATGGCGCTCCGCCGCTCGCGGGCAGGCCATCCGTAACCGTGTTTTTGTCCAAGTCCACGGTAAAACTATCCACCCGATCCGATTTTTTCCCCGGTCGGATCAACAGTCACAAATTCGCCGGTGACGGTTTTAGAAGGCTGGGTCGAGACTGTGATGCGCAAAAACCCAAAGGTGGTGTCGTTATACACTCGAAGCGAAAGGGGGTTGCCGCTTGCGTCCTTGCCGGAGACGGGAACCTGTGGCGCCTTGGGGCGACGGTTGGCTGGTTTCAGGCCGGGCAGGTTGTAATATCCTCCTATGCCCGCCACCAGGTAGGGAATCTGTTTCCGCCCACCGTGCGGGTGTATCGCTCGTAGAGGTGGGCGTGGCCGGAGAGGTGCAGGTCGGGGTTGAATTCCTGCGTCGCTGCAAGCTTTGTCAATCAGCTTGAGCATGGTCGGGCTGGGCACGTCTTCGGCGCGCCGGTGAAGGGCGGATGATGCGTCGCGATGATCAAGGCGCGCCATTGCCCTTGATCACGCTCGGCCTTGGCCGCGGCGGGTTGCTGTTGTAAAAAAGTCAACTGCTCGTTGCCAACCTTGGTACCCGAGATGACGCCTTCCGTTCCGCCTTCACTGGTGTTGGTATAGAGCCCAATGAACTTCACAAACGGGGCGTTGAGTGTGAAATAGACACCCGGCTGGTCCATGGTCGTTCGGACCGCCCATGCTATCCGCGGTTTGTGCGGGAACGGCGGCACAGAAGTTGGCTACAAAGGCGTCCAGCGAGTGCCCCGGCTCGCCCGAATAAACTGCGCCGTCGTGATTGCCGGGAATGGCGAAGATCGGAGCATTGTAGTCGCGGTAAGGATCGTAGAACTGCTCGTAGTAGTACTGTTCCTGGCCGAAGTAATAAACTACGTCCACCCAAGTGATACCAGAATGCGGCGCCGCTCTTAGATCCGTCGCCATGGCGTCGGCAACCGCGAATTGGAATTGGGGATTGTGAATTCCTCCCGTGTCGCCGACCGTATGGAAGGTGGTGATGTTCTGGCCTGCGGACTCCATGTTGGCGGCCTGGCCGATGACGTCGGCCAAATCGATCGGGGCGGTGTGCGGACACCCGGAATGGTTTTCAGTTGCTCTGGAGTCCCTTGGCCGCGCTGTCAGCGGCAATCTCTATGTATTGCTGTGGTGGATGACTGAAATCGTCGGGAGTCAAGTCGGGATCGCCTGAAGAGCTTCTATGATGGTGGCCATGTCTCCTCCTCAAAGGTTTGATTGTCTGGCTTGTAGCCCTATGGCAGTAGCATACTCGTAATTGTTGGAGTGTGCAACGGGAATATCTTTGATTCGTGGCCCCGGCTTTTGTGCCACCATCTCCTTCATCGCCCTCGCCCCCTTGCCGTGGCGGGATCGGTGAGGGGCTCCGCCACGAGAAAGCAGCAAGCCACCACTTGAGGTACAATCACACCCGTGATCCGACCCAAGCTCGGACAGCATTTTCTCCACGACCGGCGTTTCCAGCAGCGCATCGTCGCAGCACTGGCGATCCGGGAAGACGACTTGGTCTGCGAGATTGGCGCCGGACGAGGTGCGATGACCGGACTGCTGGCGGAGCGAGCCGGGCAGGTCGTCGCCCTGGAAATCGACGCTCACCTTGTTGCAATGTTACGACAAGAGTGCGCCAAGGGACCAAACATCGAAATCCTGCAAGCCGACATTTTAGAGACCCGCCTAGCCGGCTTGTGCCAGCGCTTCGGGCAAGACCGGTGCTACGTTTTTGGGAATCTGCCCTACTACATCACTTCCCCGATCCTCCACCATCTCCTTGATGAAGCGGACTGGATCAAGGGTATGGGATTCGTCGTGCAGCGCGAAGTGGCGGAGCGCCTCACTGCCCAGCCCGGCTCTCGCTCTTATGGGTACCTCACCGTCTTGACGCAACTCGCGGCGAAACCACGCTTTGAGTTCAATATTCCCCCCGGCGCCTTTTCGCCTGCCCCCAAGGTCGATTCTGCCCTGGTCACTTTCGAGATGAGGAGCGACTGCCTTCCGGCCAAGGACCGGAAGGCATTGCTGGAATTCGTGAAACTGTGCTTTGCGCACAAGCGCAAGAATCTGCTCAACAACCTCCAGTCAGTTTATGCGCGGCGGCGAGTGGAAGCCGAACTGGCCGATCTCCGATTGCCCCCCACGATTCGCGCCGAACAACTGCCGTTTCAGCAATTTGCAGAACTCCACGCGCGCCTGCGCGGGGGCCGGCGGAACTAGGGCCAAAATGTCCTAAAACTACGCTAGGCCCCTCTCCGGCCCCGCAAAGGGCAAATCTCGAGGGTCTCCTCACGAAACCCGCTAAAAATGCGCCTTTCTCAAATCGGAGGCTACCGGGGCGCCAACTCAGCCCCGAGGAGCCCTTATTTTGGCTTGTAGATGGCCTGGCGGCCCACCCTATGCGGCCACCCCGTTCCAAATCAGGGGTTCCCTGCCGGCAAGCCTGCGAGAAATTGTCTCACTGCGGCTTCGTATTGCTCGGTGTCCAGATTAAACGCCTCTCCGTGGCGCTGCCCGGGCAGAACGATCACGGCCTTTCGTGGGCTAATCGCGTGGGAGTAAAGGTCGCGAGCAATCGAAGGAGGCATGCGGCGGTCATTCTCCAGTGCCACGAAAAGGATGGGACGGTCGCCGATGCGGGTCACAGCGTTCACGAGGTCAAAATCGGACGGCCAAAAGCCTCCGCGCCAGGCGAGCAAGTAGAGGACCTCATCGGCGATGGGAAAGCTGGGAATGTGAAAGAACAGCCGCCAGTGGTGTCTTACGGTGTCGCTTAAAGACAAGAACGTACTGTCGGAGATCACGGCGCCAATGTCCGGTGACTCTGCCGCGGCCATCAGCGCCGCCGCCGCGCCCATCGAGACACCCCACACGATCACGGGGCGCGCGGCATGCTGTTGCTCCAAAGCACAATGAACGGCCCCCATCACATCGAACCGCTCCTTGTACCCCAGAGTCGTCACTCCGCCCCCGCTCGAACCCTGATGGCGTAGATCGAACAACAGCCCGTTGTAGCCCAATTGGTGTCCGAAAGTTGCCATGGGCAGCATCTCGACTCGCGTGCGGTTCAGTCCGTGGCAGTAGACAATCGTACCGCGAGCTTCGCCTGGCGCTGGGACATACCATCCCTTGAGGGGAATGCCATCGCTGGAGCGAAACTCGATCCAGTCGAATTTCATGCCATACGAAATGGGCGTCTTCCCATCGTTCGGGTCGGGATAATGAAAACGGCCCCTGGTCCCGAGGCTTGAAAAGAACCAAGGAACGAAGAGAAAAAAGAAACCGGCGACCAGCGCAGCAAGAATGAGAATCACATTTCTAATAATCCGCCAGATTCTTCGTTTCGTCACCAAGTGAGCCTCCTGGAAGTAGGCAGTCGGAAGATGGGCAGTCGGCAGGTCGGCAGGTCGGCAAAGTCTGTCATCCTTCGCTCCGCTCAGGATGACACGGTCGCCGGTTCCTCAAAAGACTCGCAGTCACATAAGCGCCAACGAGGAGAGATCTGCCGACTGCCGACCTGCCCATCTGCCGACCTGCCTACTACCTACTGCCGACTGCGTTCGCCACCGGTTGCGGCTCCACGATGTGGGTAAACAACAGGAGCGCTACCACGCCCGTCATGGCCGCACAGAGGGTCGTCACCGCTGCGTAACCGTGCCGCTCAAAGAGAAACCCGCCCACGACAGCCGCTGTGCCAATACCTGTCTGCGAGAATATATTCCTGAGGGCGATAAACGCGCCGCGCTGAGTCGAAGGCACCAGTTCAGTGATCAATGCCGTCAAGGGACCTTGCCGGAACGCGGCGCCCATACTGGCGACGGAGAACACGGCCAGCAGCCAAAATCCCCAGGAGAAGAACGGGATCGCTGCGACAGCAAATGCCAGAATAACGTTGCTGACGATTGCCACCGAGCGTTTGCCAAGTCGGTCGGAAACGATGCCGCCCGCCGGCGCGCTGCCCAGCGCCATCACACCGCCCAACATGAAGACCCATCCGATCGTCCGCGTGGAGGTGCCAAATGCAGTGTTCAGCCATTGGCCCACGTAGGTGAGGAATCCCACCAGTCCCCCCGACACAAGGAACGCAATGGCCAGGGCAGCGGCGGTATCCCGCCGGACGAGAAAGGAGCGGAAAGCGCGGCCGGCCACGCGCAGCTTTTCGGAGGAAGGCTCGGAGCTCAGCTTGTCCTTCGGCAAGCCAAGTGACACGGCCCCGATCGCCAGAGCCAGAAAAGCGAAAAAGAGGAACGCGCGGCGCCAGCCATAGCGGTCTGCTATTTGCGCCGCCAGCGGCACGCCCAGGATTGGCGCGGCAAAGTAAGCCGAAGAGATCAACCCCAGCGCCCGGCCCCGAACCCGGTACTCGAACCAGTCAGCCGCGTAGGTGATGGAACACGTGGAAAGCATTCCGGCCGCAAAGCCCGTCAGGCCTCGTGCCAGCAATAGTGCCTGGAAATTGCCGGAGCGGGAGGCGACCCAGGACGACACCGCAAACAACAGCACACCCATGAACAAGAAACGGCGGCGGCCGTAGTGGTCGGAAAGAGTGCCGGAGACGAATGAGGCCAGCGCCGCCGCAAGGGAGTAGACCGCAACCAGCAGGCCCGCCATTCCAACGCTGACACGCAGCGAGCCCAGCAGCGAGGGGAGAAGTGCGGCGATCATCTGATTGTCAGCCAGACCGAGGAACAGCAGCAGAAATAAGCCCGCGATGACAAATGAGTCCAAGCGCGCCTCAGAGTTCGCTATTCAAAGTGATGGAGGTCGAGTTTGATGGCCGCCTTGTCGGACATGTCCACGATGCCCGCGGCGGCGATGCCGACCGCGACCACAATCGCGTCGCTGATTTCTTGCTTGGTCGCCCCCACTTCCAGCGCTTTCTTGATGTGCCCTTCCAAACAGCCCTCGCACTTGGCCACCAGTGAGCACCCGATGGCAATCAGCTCCTTGGTCTTAAGGTCGAGGGCTGTGGGAGTGAAATAGCTTTCCTTGTAAAAGGTCAAATAGATGTTACGAAATCGCGCCTCGATCATACTCATCGATCTCGGGGGTGCGGCCACCGCTGGTCCGTCATTCGCCATAGCAGAATCCTCACGTATTCGAGTTTTAGAAAATCTGAGTTCCTCTTGCCACTGTCGTAGCGGCGAGTCTACCTCGCCAGATGGCGGCGTAAAGCCGCCTCGACCTCAGGTCGCCACCTGCGCCGTTTCGACGGCAGCAGGCTGCCCGAAGTTCACCAACTCCGGAATCTCGATGCGAATTGCGGTCCCCTTTCCGGGCTGGCTCTCAATTCTCATGGAATAATCCTGGCCGTAAAGCACTTTCAAACGTTCATGGACATTACTGATGCCGATGCCGGACTCAAGGATGCCGGGCCGGCGCTCGTCGGAAATACCCACTCCGTCGTCAGCAACCTCGATCGACAACTGTCCTTTGTCGCGGGTCACACGAAGCGTTATCGTCCCTCCCTCGATCTTCGGTCCGATTCCATGCCGGATGGAGTTCTCGAGCAAGGGTTGGAGGATCATGCTGGGAATCATTACGTCCAGGGCTCCGGCTGCAATTTCTTTGCGGATCTGGAGCTTGTCCCTCCCGAATCGCACCACCTCAATGTCCAGGTAGTCGTCGATGAACTCCAATTCCTGTTTCAACGGCACGAAGTGCACCTGGGTCTTCAAACGGCGGCGCAGAATATTGGCGAGTTTCAAAAGCACGGTGCGCGCCGTGTCCGGGTCGAAACGGATGAGCGAAGATACCGTGTTGAGCGTGTTGAAGAGGAAGTGGGGATTGATCTGGCTGATGAGCGCGTCCACGCGAGCCTGAATCAGCGCCTTTTCCTGTTCCACCAGCTTGCGCTCGATGCGCGTGTTATTCCAGATGCGCACCGGTAGGCCTACACCGATAAGCGTCGCCAGGATGATCAGTCCCTGGACCCAGAGGTGCGGCGAGTCCACGTAGTAAAGGTACTTGCCGTGAGTCATCCGGCCCACCACCATGCGGGCCACTTCCAACAGGATGCACACAAACGAAAAGAGCACCTGCCAGTCCAGCGCCGGGTGTTTGAAGCGCTGCTTGATGGAGCGGTAAAGGCTCAGGTCAATGAACCCGGAGAACTTCCAGATTTCTTCCTTATCCGGACAAACCCACCTCGCAGTTCCTGCCGCGACGGCGTAAAACACGGCGAGAGGCGCCGCCCACAACTCGTGTCGAATCAGAACCGCCGGCAAGGAAACCATCATGCCGACCACCAGGCCGGCAATCGTCCCGCCCAACAAGCCCGCTAATGCCGTAACCTCCAAGCTCAGGTCGGTGGTGGGTAATGTTCCTGTAGGTCTGCCCAGGCTCGGGTAGTTGGCGATCAAGCGCGCCAGTACGCCCAGGGTGAATGGCACTCCGAGAAAGGCTGCGAACTCGAGTTTTTCGCTGGGCGAACGCTGCTCAATGAATATGAGTTGGCGAAATCTTCCGAAGCGAGCAATGAATCCCGCCAGCAGAGAGATCACCGCCAACTTGATCAGCAGAGCCACGAGGGTGGCTGCGGGGGAACTGTTGAGATAAGGATTCATGCGCTTTTGCAGCCGCCATTCGAGGGGCGACTGCTACTCCAGGCCGCCACCTACCAAGTGTACCACTTCCAATCGGTCTCCAGGTTCGATGCGAGTCACGTCCCAACCGGTTCTGGGCACGATCTCGAGATTCCGCTCCACCGCGACGCGGTCGCGGGGCAGGTCCAGCCATTCCAGCAGCGCCGCGAGCGTCAAGCCCTCCGGCACCTCACGGAGTTCACCATTCAGTTGCACTGTTACCACTTGCGTCTCCACGCTACCGATCTCAGCCCTTGTATTAGGGGGCAAGTTACGCACGTTCGTAGAAAATATGGTAACGATGCCAACCGCCATCAGGCAAGCGAAAAGGTTGCTGGCCTCTGCCTTGAAAACCTGTAGGGGTAGGGCTTGCCCTACCCGGCTCATGAGGGGACGGCAAGCCGTCCCCCTACAAATGGAAGAGGATAGTCTCCATAGAAAAAACTTGACACTTTCGATTCACGCTTCGTATAGTTGTATGTTAAGCAGGGTTCAGGACATTCACTGTAAGTAATTGCAATGACAAGCCCTTATTTGCCTTTGCTGATCCATTTCCTGATCGTCGTGGCGGTGGCCGCGGCCATCCTGGGCCTGTCGGCATGGGTGGGAGTTAAGCGCCCCTCAGAAGCCAAGCTAAGCCCCTACGAGTGCGGAAGCCCCCCTGTCGGGGACGCCCGGGAGCGTTTTTCCGTGAGCTTTTACCTCGTGGCGATGCTCTTTATCCTCTTCGACGTGGAAGCCGTGTTCCTTTATCCCTGGGCGGTTGTTTTCAAGAGTTTAAAGTGGTTCGGTTTCGTCGAAATGCTCTTGTACATTGCCGTTTTATTGGCAGGGTACGTCTACGTTTGGAAAAAGGGTGCTTTGGATTGGAAGCGGTAGACCATGTCAGGAGCGCCCTGTGGCCTCGCACTCTCAAGGGTCTGTCATTCTGAGCGAAGCGAAGAATCTGCATTGTTTCCCCCGCGAACGGAACTGCAGATCGTTCGCTTCGCTCCGGATGACAGAGGTCTTCGCTGAGGATGACAGAGACTATCATCTCCGTGAACGGGGCCACGTCAATGACCCATCGGAACCTTAGACTTGTTCGATGATTCCAGGCACCGCATATTGACCGTCTGAACACATTACAACCACTCATCATGCCTTCTGACCTCGAATCAAACCTCACTCTCAAGAAGCTTAGAGAATTTTCACCCCAGGCGGTCGATGAGGTGCGGGAATTTCGAGGTGAGATCACGATCTACCTCCGGCCCGAAATGCTGATCCGCGCGTGCGAGTTCTTGCGGGACGAACCGAACCTGTCGTATCGATTCCTTTCCAACGTCACTGCCGTTGACCTCTATCCCAACGAACCGCGCTTTGAGGTTGTCTATCACTTGCTCGCGCTGAAGAATTCCGAGCGCCTTCGACTCAAGGTGCGCATCGGCGGAGACAATCCGAGCGTGGACACTTTGGTTCCCGTGTATCCGTGCGCCAATGCCTTCGAGCGCGAGGTTTTCGATCTCTTTGGAATACAGTTCGCGGCACACCCGTATTTGCGCCGGATCCTGATGCCGGAAGACTGGGAAGGCTACCCGTTGCGCAAAGACTATCCTGTCGAGGGATATCGCTAGATGCCTATTACGCTGGAGAGAATTCCGGGCCAGGAAGAACGGGTCATCCTGAGTATGGGCCCCCAGCACCCCTCCACGCACGGGGTGTTGCGCCTGGTGCTCGAACTCGACGGCGAGACGGTGATTCGAGCCATCTATGACATCGGTTACCTGCATACCGGGTTCGAGAAATCCTTCGAGGACAAAACCTACTCACAGGGCATCACCCTCACCGACCGCATGGATTACCTCAACCCGCTCGGCAATAACCTGGGGTTTTGCCTGGCGGTCGAGAAGTTGCTGGACATCGAGATTCCCGCGCGCGCCCAGTGGATTCGCGTGCTGTTAACCGAACTCACGCGCATCCAGAGCCACCTGGTTTGGCTGGGGACCCACGCGATCGACCTGGGGGCCATGTCAGTCATGCTCTATTGCTTCCGGGAACGCGAAGCGATTCTCCGCATTTTCGAAATGGTTTCCGGCCAGCGGATGATGACCAGCTATTTCCGCATTGGCGGGCTGGCCCTCGAACCTCCCTTGGGATGGCTGAAGTACGTCGAGAAGTTTGTGAAGACGTTCCCCGCGCACCTCGCGGAATACGAAGGTCTGCTAACCAAGAACCCGATCTGGCGGAAACGCACCGTCGGCATCGGCAAACTCAGCGGTGATGAGGCCATCGCCTGGGGGCTCTCCGGCCCGTCACTGCGCGGCTCAGGAGTGGATTACGACATACGAAAGAAAGAGCCCTATTCGAGCTACGAGAAGTTTGATTTCAAGGTTCCCACCCGGCCCGAGGGCGATGTCTTTGCGCGCTACCTGGTGCGCCTGGAGGAAATGCGCCAGTCGCTTCGAATTGTGCAACAGGCCATGGATGGAATGCCGGAAGGGCCGATCAAGGCCAATGCGCCCCACATCGTGCTGCCCGACAGGGAGAGCATGAAGACTTCCATCGAGGCGCTGATTTATCACTTCAAAATCGTGACGGAAGGATTTCACCCGCCGGTCGGCGAAGTCTATCAGGCCGTCGAATCGCCGCGCGGAGAACTGGGCTTCTATATGGTCAGCGACGGTTCGCCCAAACCTTTTCGCTGCCATGTGCGCGCCCCTTCTTTCGCCAATTTGCAGGCCTTGCCGAAGATGATCGAAGGGCGCTTGATTGCCGACGTCGTCGCCTGTATCGGCACCATCGATATTATACTGGGCGAAGTGGACCGGTAGGGCAGTGACGAGTGACAAGTGACGAGTGACGAGCGAGAAGACCGGAGTCGGGAGTCAGGAGCCAGCATGGGTCCAGTTTCTGATTTCTATTTCTGATTTCTAATTTCTGATTTCTAGTTTTACTACGATGCTTTCGGATGCACTGCTTCAACAATTCGACAAGCTGATTGCCCGCTATCCATTAAAGCGTTCGGCAATCGTCCCGTGCCTGCTTTTTGCTCAGGACGAGATCGGGTACATCAGTGACGAGGTTATCGAAGAAGTCGCCCGCCGGGTGGAAGTGCGGCCGATCGAAGTGATTGAGAACATCGGCTACTACTCGATGCTGCATCGGAACCCGTTGGGCAGGTACAATATTCAGGTATGCACCAACGTCTCGTGCATGGTCAAAGGCGGCGAGGACATCCTCGGGCATTGCAAGAAGCGGCTGGGAATCGGGCATAAAGAGACGACCGCCGACGGACTGTTTTCTTTGGAGGAAGTCGAATGCCTGGGCGCGTGCTGCGGCGCGCCGGCCATGCAAGTGAATTACGACTTTTATGAAGACCTGACGGCGGAGAAAATCGACGCTCTCCTGGAGAGGCTGCGGGCGGGGAATAGGTAATAGTGAATAGTGAATGGTGAAGTATGAAGGGTAAAGGCTAAAGGGTAAAGGGTCTAAAGAGGAGAAGTTGAGTCAGACTTCAACCTTTAGCCTTTACACTTTTTTTGTCCTATGTCTGATTACCAAAATTACTTTCAAGGGCTCGCCCCTGGAGGTGAAGGTTCTCACCCGCCGGGTTGGTCTGTCCAACTCGACCTCAATCGACGTGTATCTTGAGCACGATGGGTACAAGGCCTTGAAGAAGGCCTTCGAAATGGGGCCCGACGCCGTCATCAACGAAATGAAGAACTCCGGATTGCGCGGGCGCGGCGGCGCCGGATTCAACACCGGCATGAAGTGGAGTTTCGTTCCCAAGCAATCCGCCCGGCCCAAGTATGTGATCTGCAATGCCGACGAGAGCGAACCGGGGACCTGCAAGGACCGTCCGCTGATCGAATATGATCCCCACCAATTGCTGGAAGGGGTCATCATCGCCGGATTCGCGATCGGGTCTCACCAAGGATTCATCTACACCCGCGGCGAATACCGCTATTTGATCGACATCCTGGATCGCGCTCTGGAAGAGGCCTATGCGCGCGGCTTTCTGGGAAAGAACATTCTCGGCAGCGGCTTCGACTTCGAGCTCTCGACGCACACCGGCGCGGGCGCCTACGAGTGCGGCGAAGAGACGGCGCTGCTGAATTCCCTGGAAGGACTCCGGGGATACCCGCGCATCAAGCCTCCCTTCCCCGCTATTGTGGGGCTCTATGAAGGGCCTACGATTATTAATAATGTCGAGACGCTTGCTAACGTCTCGCATATTATTCTGAATGGCGCGGAGTGGTACGCCAAGCTCGGCACGCCCAAGAACGGCGGCACCCGCCTGTTTTGCCTGAGCGGCCACATTTCGAGGCCAGGTGTCTACGAATTGCCCATGGGATTCAATCTCCGCCGCATGATCGAGGAGGTGGGCGGCGGCGTGCCGGGAGGAAAGAAGCTGAAGGCCGTCATCCCCGGCGGCTCGTCTTGCCCCGTGCTGAAGGCGGATGAGATCGATGTGGCGATGGACTTCGATTCGGTGGCCAAGATCGGCTCCATGCTGGGTTCCGGCGGAGTCGTCATCCTGGACGAAGATACCTGCATGGTCAAACTCGCGTATCGAATCATGAAGTTCTACGCGCACGAATCCTGCGGCTGGTGCATTCCCTGCCGTGAAGGAACGGCCTGGTTGAAGTCGCTGCTGGGACGATTCCACTCCGGCGCGGGACTGAAGGATGATGTGGATACCGCCCTGGACGTTTCCCTCAACATGCTGGGGAAAACACTCTGCCCGCTGGGAGACGCGGCGGCCATGCCGACCATCAGCATTTTGAAGAAGTTCCGTTCCGAATTCGAAGAGCATTTGAAATTGGGATATTGCCCGTATGAAACGAAGGCGATGGCGCTAGCGTAGGTGCTCGAAAGTCCGTCATTCTGCAGAATGACAGCGACTTTCATCTCTATGAGAGTTGTAGGGGGACGGCTTGCCGTCCCCTCGCGATGGGTAGGGCAAGCCCTACCCCTACAATCGACCGTGAGAAGGCGGTAGCGTGAAAGAAGACCAGCCAAAACCCGGCTTTGAACTGCTGGATCATCCTCTGAAGCAGGAAACCCGGGCGGTGCCGAGCCCCTACGTTCGCAGCGCCGCGTTGACGCCGGGTCCTTCCGCCAAGAAGACACCCGCGCCCGAACCGGTCAAGCTCACCATCGACGGCAAGGCCCTGGCTGTCCCCCCGGGTACCTTGCTGATTGAAGCCGCCAAGCAGGTGGGGATCGAGATACCCTCTTACTGCTATTATCCGGGCCTCAGCCTGCAAGGCGCTTGCCGCATGTGCCTGGTGGCGATCGAGCGCATGCCCAAGCTGCAAACCGCCTGCACCACCATCGTGACCAACGGGATGGTGGTCCACACCGATACCGAAGAAGTGAAGAACGCCCGCAAAGCGATGCTGGAGTTTCTGCTCACCAATCATCCCTTGGATTGCCCGGTTTGCGACAAAGGCGGCGAGTGCGAACTTCAGGATGCCGTATTCCGCTACGGCGCGGCGGACACCCGCTTCATGGAGCCCAAGCTCCACCACGACGAGCAGAAGTTCTCCAGCCTTGTTTATTACGATTGGCCGCGCTGCATCCTGTGCTACCGGTGCATTCGCGTCTGCGACGAGGGGATGGACGTCAACGCCTACGGGATCGGCTTCCGGGGTTCGCACAGCGAGATTATTCCCAATCGCGGAGAGAAGCTCGAGTGCGAAGAGTGCGGGATGTGCATCGACATCTGCCCGGTGGGCGCGCTCACCAGCGGGACTTATCGATATCAGACCCGCCCGTGGGAGTTGACCTACACGGGAACCATCTGCAACCACTGTGGCGACGGCTGTAAGACCACACTCTCTGTTAAGAACAATCGTATTATCCGCGCCAATAACCGCGACCACTCCGGGTTCAACGGCGAGTTTCTCTGCGTCAAGGGGCGCTTCGGATGGGATTTCGTGAATAACGAGAAGCGCCTCACCGCTCCCTTGATCCGCCGCAACGGCAAGCAGGAATCCGGCACCTGGGATGAAGCTCTCGGAATGACTGTGGATCGCCTCAAGACGATCCTGGCGGAAAATGGCCCGGACGCTATCGCGGTCTTGGGCTCGAGCCGCATCTCGAACGAAGAGAGCTACCTCCTGGGGCGCTTCGCGCGCACCGTGCTGGGCACCAACAACCTGGACCACCACCGCACCGCGGATTACTCGTCTCTGGTGCGCGCCTTAACCGAGGCGCAGGCCGGCGACCGATACGCGGCCATGGAGGACATTCCGCAGGCCCCCAGCATCCTGCTGGTCGGAAACGACCCCACCCAGCAACATCCCCTCTTGGCCTACCAGATTCGCCAGGCCGTGCAGCGGCACGGAGCGCGGCTGTACGTTATCAATCATCGGGAAATCAAGCTGCACCGCCAGGCAAGCCTTTATATTCTGGTTAAACCCGGTCGAGAGGCGGACCCGATTCGCGCTCTGGCAGGCGCGGCCCCGCCCCCCTCGGAAAGCACCAGTTGGTTTGAGGCTCTTAATTCATTACGGGAGAAGTTGCAGGGGGAAAACGATACGCTCATCATCTTCGGCGATGAAATCCAGGGCTCGGCGATTAGCGATCTGGTGAAGTGGGGGCTGTCGCTTCCGGGTAAAACACGATTCATCGCGCTGGGTGATTACGCCAATTCGCGCGGCGCGGCTGACATGGGGGTTCTTCCCGGGACGCTTCCGGGTTACTCGCCGGTCACGGATGAGGCGGCGCGCGCGCGCCTTGAATCTGCTTGGGGGGCGAAGATTCCCGCCCGGCCCGGTCGCCACGCGCGTGAGATCATTGCCGGGATCGAGTCAGGCGAAATCAAGGCCTTGCTGGTGTTCGGATCGAATCCTGTCAAGACATTCGGCATTTCGAAAGAGGCTCTCGGCAAGCTCGCCTTCCTGATGGTCGCCGAAGTCTTCCCCACCGAAACTACGGAGTTGGCGGACGTGGTCTTGGCCGCTACGACCTTCGCCGAGAAATCCGGCACAGTCACCAACACCTGCGGCCAGGCACAGGCGCTTAAGAAGACCATGCGTAAAGCGGGCACGAACAGCGATCTTGAAATTCTGTTATCTCTCGCCCGCCTGCTCGGCCAGAGGTGGAATTACCAAACCGCCGATGACGTCACGCGGGAGATCATCGCCAAGGTGCCCGGCTACGCGCTGCCGCTTCCCAGCTTGCTGGTGGGCCGCGCCGTCGCGACACGCCCGGAGGGAACGCCAGGCGAACTGGAAGGCGCCGGCCTGGTTTTTTCCTCGCGGGATACCCTTTTTACGTCCGGGACTTTAAGCCGCTACAGTTGGGCGCTCAATTCAGTGGACGAAGCCAAGAAACCCGATGGCCACATTTTCTGACACAGGGTGGCTGCTCCTGATCACCCTGATAAAAATCGCGGTCGTAGTCTTCATCATGCTGACGTCGATCGCCTATCTAACCTGGCTGGAGCGGAAGGTCGTGGCCCACATCCAGTCCCGCTGGGGGCCTTACCTGGTGGGGTATTCCGGCCTTCTCCAACCGCTCGCGGATGGAATGAAGTTCATTCTGAAAGAAGATATTGTGCCCCTCGAGGTGGACACATTTGTCTATTGGCTCGCGCCCTTTCTCGCGCTCACTCTGGCCTTCCTCTCCATCGCCGTGATCCCGTTCGGGGAAGGCTTTACTTTCCACGGCCACACCATCCTTTTCCAGATTACCGACCTGAACGTAGGCCTGCTCTTTGTCTTTGCCGTCACGTCGCTGGGGGTTTATAGCGTCGCCCTGGCCGGCTGGTCCTCCAACAGCAAATACCCGCTGATGGGCGGGCTGCGCTCGTCCGCACAAATGATCAGTTACGAGCTTTCGCTGGGTCTCGCCGTCGTGGGCGTTCTGATGATTGCCGGAACGTTGAGCCTGCGCAGCATCGTCAATGGCCAAAGCGGATTCTGGTACATCCACGGAGTGAACACCTTCCTTCCACACTGGAACATCTTCGTGCAGCCGGTTGGATTCCTCGTCTATTTCACCGCCGCTATCGCCGACACCAACCGGGTTCCTTTTGATCTGCCCGAAGGCGAGAGCGAACTCGTGGGCGGCTATCATACCGAATACAGTAGTATGAAGTTTGCCATGTTTTTCATGTCGGAATATGCCAACATGATAACGGTCTCGTGCCTGGCGACGATACTTTTCTTCGGCGGCTGGCATGGTCCCGTTTTCGGTCCCTACGTCGTGCGCGTGCTTCTTCCGGTCTTCTGGTTTTGCTTTAAGCTCTTTTGCTTTCTGTTCTTTTACATCTGGATGCGGGGGACTCTGCCCCGCTTTCGTTACGATCAGCTCATGGCGTTCGGTTGGAAATTTCTGCTGCCGCTGGGATTGCTGAATGTTCTGGCGACCAGCTTTGTGGTTGCGTGGTTGAATAGCTAGCTCGCGGAAGGGCGGGGCTTCAGCCCCGCCGACTCCGCGAGCCCAACGATCGGGGCCTTTAGGCCCTGAAGGCAAGTTGCTTCAGGGGCTGAAGCCCCAGACCATAGGCCGGTTTCCGTGGCGGGGCTGAAGCCCCGCCCTTCCGGAGACGTGGTGAGAATTTCGGGTCAGGCCTTCAGAGTTTGACATGGTCGTCCTCTTCTACATCTTCGCCGCGGTGACCGTGGTTGCGGCTCTGAGCGTGGTCGCGCAACGCATGCCTGTGCATAGCGCCCTGTCGCTCATTGTGGTGCTGTGTTCGCTGGCGGTGGTTTATCTTCTGCTGGGAGCGGAATTCATCGCCGTGATTCAGGTGATCGTCTACGCGGGCGCCATAATGGTGTTGTTCGTCTTTGTCATCATGCTTCTGAACGCAGGCCGGGAAACGCCCAGCCACCGCAGTCGAATGGCGCACTGGCTCGGCGCCCCGCTGGTTGCGGCTCTCCTGCTGGAGGTTCTGCTGGCAATCTGGAAGCAGTTCCCCACCGGCGCCTCGCACCCTGCCGCTGCGGTCGACGCCGGGCCCGCTGCTATTGGTCATCTGTTGTTCAGGAGTTACGTGCTGCCGTTCGAGGTTACGTCAATCCTGATCCTGGTGGCGGTTCTGGGCGCGGTGGTTCTGGCAAAGAAGGAGCTCTGAGGCTTCGAAAATGGTTCCGCTTTCACACATCTTGGCCCTTAGCGTCACGCTTTTTGTGATTGGCGCCGCGGGCTTTGTGTTCCGGAAAAACATCATTACGGTTTTTATGTGCATCGAGATCATGCTCAATGCCGTTAACCTGGCATTCATCGGGTTTTCACGTTATCTGGGAAACCTGGACGGCCAGTTGTTTGCCTTCTTCGTGATTGTGGTGGCGGCGGCCGAGGCTTCGGTAGGCCTGGCCATCATCATCGCGCTCCACCGGAATCGTGAGTCGCTGAACATCGAGGACCTCGATTCCATGAAGTTGTAAGGAACGACGGGGCTTCAGCCCCGCCCTTCCAAAGCGCCACGTTATAACGGCAATGTCCGTGATTACGTCCAAGTCTTAAAATGGAAACTCTCCTCATCCTGATGCTGCTCCCGCCGCTCGTGGGCATGGCCTTGAACGGCGTCCTGGGGCGCCGCTTCTCGCAGGCCGTCGTGTCGCTGATCGGGTGCGGCGCTGCCGGGCTTTCCATGGTCTTCGCGCTGCTGAGCGCTTGGACCTATACAACCTCTCCCGGTCAGCCCGCGCCTTTCATACACAGTTACTTCACTTGGATCGAGTCCGGAAATCTGCGCGCCGACTATGCACTTTTCTACGATCGCCTCACGTTGGTCATGACGGTCACCGTGACGGTGGTCGCCTTCCTGATCCACCTCTACTCACGCGGGTACATGGAACACGAGGGCGGCTACTACCGGTTCTTCACTTACTTGAACCTCTTCCTCTTCATGATGCTGACCCTGGTCACAGCCGCCAACTACCCTCTCATGTTTGTGGGTTGGGAGGGCGTGGGCCTGTGTTCTTATCTGCTCATCGGGTTTTATTTCCGCAAGCAGTCGGCTTCCGACGCCGGCAAGAAAGCGTTCATCGTCACGCGCATCGGCGATGCGGGATTCACTGTGGGCGTGGCACTGCTCTTCTGGACGTTCGGGTCCCTGAATTTCCAGTCGGCATTCCAGAGCATCGGGGCGCTTCAGGCGGGCGAGCAACAGACCGCGTTGACCGCCATCGGCCTGCTTCTCTTCCTCGGCGCGGTGGGCAAGTCAGCCCAGATTCCGCTTTACGTTTGGCTTCCCGATGCCATGGAAGGGCCCACGCCGGTCAGCGCCTTGATCCATGCCGCCACCATGGTTACGGCGGGCGTTTATCTCGTGGCCAGGTCGAATCCCATCTACGCGCATGCGCCGCTGGCTCTTGAAATTGTGGCCGTCGTAGGTTGCGTGACCGCGTTTTTCGCGGCGACGATTGCCGTCACTCAGAACGATCTGAAGAGGATGCTGGCCTATTCCACCATCAGCCAGCTTGGTTACATGTTTGTCGGCTGCGGAGTGGGCGTGTTTGCGGCCGGAATCTTCCACCTGATGACGCACGCCTGCTTCAAGTCGCTTTTGTTTCTTGCCGCCGGCAGCGTGATGCACGGCCTGGACGGCGAACTCGACATGCGCAAAATGGGCGGCTTGCGGCACAAAATGAAGACCACCTTCATCACCTTCTTCGTTGCCACTCTGGCCATCAGCGGCGTGCCGGGGTTGTCCGGGTTTTTCAGCAAGGACGAGATTCTCGCCGCAGCCTACGAAGGCCCTTTGGCGAAGCATTGGATCTATTGGCTCGCCACGATCACGGCAGGCCTGACGGCCTTTTACATGTTCCGCGCACTCTTCCTGACCTTTTTCGGAAAGTCGCGCCTGTCGCCCGAAGCTGAGCACCACGTGCACGAGAGCAGTTCGAAGATGACGACACCGCTACTGATACTGGCGCTCTTTTCGATCGTGGCCGGAGACGTGAGCTGGCCCAAGGTCTTTGGGGGAAGCGAGGCCTTTGACCGCTTTCTCGATCCGGTGTTTAAGACCTCGAGCGACTTCCTGCGGGCCTCCGTGCCGGAGTCCGGCGCTCCGGGCTTTTCCGCCGGCGCCTTGATGGTCTTCGCGCTCTGTTTTGCGGGCGCCGCCATCCTGGCGGCCTGGTGGCTTTACCTGAAGAACACGTCGTTGCCTCATCGCGTTGCGGAGCGGTTCAACGGCGTTTATCAACTCCTGATCCACAAGTATTACGTGGATGAGATCTATAATTCGCTGGTGGTCCGGCCGCTCCGGCTGGGGTCGGAGAAGATCCTCTGGCAGCGCATCGACACGGAGGTTATCGACGGCTTCGGCGTTAACGGTACCGGCGAGAGAGTCGCCGGAGTGGGCGGTATCCTGCGCCGAATTCAATCCGGCAACATCCGCAGCTATGCCACGTGGGTCATATTGGGAGCCACGGTGTGGCTGGCTTACGTGCTGTGGCCGAAGTAGCAGTGACGAGTGACGAGTGACAAGTGACGAGCAAGACGGCAGTACCTGGTTGACTCTATGGTTTGGCTAGCTGGTCATATTCTTACGATCGCAATCCTGCTGCCGCTGGCTGGGGCAATCGTCGTCGGCTTTCTCGGCCCCGCGCGCACGCGCGAGATCCGCTGGGTGGCGCTCGTGTCATCTCTGCTCACCTTCCTGGTGAGCATGATCCTCTATGCCGACCTGCGAACGGACGCCCCGGGCATGCAGTTCGTCGAGATCCATGCCTGGATCACAACGCCGCCGATTGCCTATCAGCTCGGGGTGGATGGCTTAAGCGGCCTGCTCATCCTGCTGACAGGCTTCCTGACACCGCTCTGCGTGCTGGTCTCCTGGACGGGCATCACGAAGCGGGTGAAGGAATTCTTCATCTTTCTGCTGGCGCTTGAGACGGGAATGATCGGCGTCTTTGCGTCGCTCGACTTGGTGCTTTTCTTTGTCTTCTGGGAAGTGATGCTGATCCCCATGTATTTCCTGATCGGCATTTGGGGTCACGAGCGGCGGATTTATGCGGCAGTGAAGTTTATTCTTTACACGATGGTCGGCTCCGCTCTCATGTTCGCGGGTATTATCTATCTTTATAGCGTCACAGGAACTTTCGACCTGGTCCGCATCGTCTCCACATTCGCCAACAGTCCTGTCCTGTCTCCCTCGGCTGAGCGCTGGCTCTTCCTGGCCTTCTTTATAGCCTTTGCCATCAAGGTTCCGCTCTTCCCGTTTCACACCTGGCTGCCTGACGCCCACGTGGAAGCGCCCACGGCAGGTTCCGTAATTCTGGCCGGAGTGCTGCTGAAGATGGGCACGTACGGCATGCTGCGCTTCTGCCTGCCGCTGTTTCCCCGCGCCTCATGGGAGTTTGCGCCGCTCATCATTGCCCTGGCGATTATCGGCATCATTTACGGCGCACTGGTGGCAATGGTGCAGCCCGACCTGAAGAAACTGGTGGCGTATTCCTCAGTGGCGCATCTTGGCTTCTGCGTTCTGGGAATTTTCGTGCTCAACACGCAAGGAATGGAAGGCGCCATTTACCAGATGTTCAGCCACGGCATTTCCACCGGCGGCTTGTTTATCCTCGTCGGCTTGCTCTACGAACGCCGCCATACGCGGCTCATCCGCGATTTTGGCGGCCTCGCCACTTCCCTGCCCGTCTTCAGCACCTTTTTCCTGATCATCACACTTTCGTCTCTCGGCCTGCCCATGCTGAATGGATTCGTGGGCGAGTTCCTGATTATTCTCGGCTCCCTCCACCAACGGGCACTTTACGCCGCGCTCGCCGCGGTGGGCGTGGTGCTGGCAGCGGTCTATTTGCTGTGGATGTACCAGCGCGTCTTTTTGGGCGAGATTACGGATGACAAGAATAAGACCCTCCCGGATTGCAGCGCGCTCGAGAAATTCATCCTCGCCACCGTGGTGATTGTGATTCTCGCCATGGGGATTTATCCCCAGCCTTTCTTGCGCCGTATGGACCATAGCGTGAACGCCATCATGTCGAGAGTGCAGGGAGCAGGGATTAGGGAACAGGGATTAGGGATTAAAAAGCAGGGATTAGGGATTGGGGGACAGGGATTAGCTGATAGGAAGCAGGGAGCTGCAAACACAGAGAACAGGCCCAAATTCCGACTCGCGGCTCACGCTTCCCGGACCCCTAATCCCTATTCCCTAACCCCTAATCCCTCCATGGGGGTTGGCCGATGATCACCTTCCAGCCCACCGACACCCTGCGAATCCTACCGGAGATAATCCTTTGTGGATTCGGAATTCTGGTGATGGTTTTCGAACCTTTCGTTCCGCCCTCCAGAAAGTTCCTGCTCGGATGGCTTTCCCTGGCCGGAATTCTCGCCGCGGCAGGCGGCACCTGGTGGACTTCCAATAATCCAGGGTTGGCCTTCGGCAAGGCGATCTCCGCAGACCAGTTCAGTTTCTATTTCTTCTATCTGTTCCTGCTGGTCGCGGCGCTGACGGTGCTCGGGTCCGTAAGCTACCTCGAGCGCGACGGCCTGCAACACGGCGAGTTCTACGCGCTGCTCCTGATGGGGACGGCAGGGATGTGCTTCATGGCAGCATCCACCGACCTCATCATGGTGTTCATTGGACTCGAAATCTCTTCCATCTCCACTTACATCCTGGTGGGCTTCCGGCGAAGGGACCCGCTCTCAAACGAGGCGTCATTCAAATACTTCCTGCTGGGATCATTCGCCACCGCCTTCTTCCTTTACGGTATTGCCTTTGTTTACGGCCTGACCGGCACCACCAACTTGCTGGAATTGAGCGCACGGCTTCCCCATCCGGAACAGTGGACCACGCTCGGGCGCGTGGCGCTGCTTTTGATGTTCGTGGGACTGGCGTTCAAGCTTTCCACCGTCCCATTTCAAATCTGGACGCCGGACGTTTATCAGGGCGCGCCGGCGCCGGTGACGGCGTTCCTCTCCGTGGGTCCTAAGGCCGCGGCCTTTGCCGTTCTTCTGAGGGTTTTCGGGGTCGGTTCGGCCGCTTCCACCAGCTTCTGGGTAATCTGGGTTTCAGCGATCCTGACCATGAGCCTGGGCAATCTCGCGGCGATCTGGCAGACCAATATCAAGCGGTTGCTGGCTTATTCGTCCATCGCTCACGCTGGTTATATTCTGGTCGGTGTGGCAGCGGGAAGCAGAGAAGGCACCTCCGCAGTCCTTTTCTACCTCACGGCCTACGCTCTGATGAACGTGGGCGCGTTCGTGTTGATCGCCCACCTGGCGGGGAACGGCGAACTCTCGACGCAAATTGAAGATTATACAGGTCTGGCCTACGTGCGGCCGGGAACCGCCGCTTGCTTGACGGTCCTCTTGCTCTCTCTCGCCGGAATCCCCACCACCGCAGGATTCTTCGGAAAATTCTTCCTTTTCCGCGCCGCGATCCATTCCCACCTGATCGGCCTTACCATCATTGCCCTGCTCAACAGCGTCGTCTCGGTCTACTACTACCTTCACATCGTTGTCGCCATGTATATGCGGGAAGGTACGACGAAGGCCTCCAGCAAATCGTTGCCGATGGCGCTGCGCACGGCCTTAGCTGTAAGTTTGGTTGGCGTCTTCTACCTGGGCCTCTTTCCTAACCTCCTCGTGACCTTGTCGAATACCGCTGGCATACCGCTTCCGTAGCGTAGAAGTTTACGTTCCATTTTCCCGTTTCTTCGTATAATGTCGCATGGCGGCGGCTGCCGGTGAATCCGGTTTCGTCAGAGGAGGCGTGAAATGTGTGAGTTCTGTACCAAACATGGCGAAGGAAAGAAGTGGTACCTCGAGATGAAGAACTACTCCGAGGAAATGCTCAACGCCCCCCTTACCCCCGAGGAGAAGGAGGCCACCGGCGCTTCAACTCGCTCGGAATATCTGACAACGGTTTGCAACCATCTCATCCGTCCGGCCGCGACCGGCGAACCGGTGTCGTTTGTAAAATTTGTGAAGGCCATCTTGCCCGCGACAATGCGCCGGGCAGCAGGCGACCCGGCAAGGGCGTTTGAGGACCACAAACGAGCACACTTCGGCCAGGTGGTGACGCTGGAAGATGCAGAGCGCATCATCGACTCAGTGGATTCGATCACTCGCCTCCCCTGCGGTTGCCGTTACTACACCACCGGAAAAACGGATAAGCGCTATTGTTTCGGGCTGGGTGTGGCTGCGAAAGAAATGACGGACGCCCTGCCCTCCGCCCGTTCCTTCGAGGTTATGACCAAGGAAGAAGCCAAGAAGATCATTCGCGACTATGACACGGAGGGTTTGGTTCATACGGTTTGGACTGCCGTAACTCCCTTCATCTTCAGTTTGTGCAACTGCGATCGTGACTGTCTGAATTACCGCGGATACATTGAGGAGCGCGGTTCGCCGAATTTCTTCCGCGGTGAGTCGATCGGCAAGGTGGACGTGGACCATTGCGCAGGATGCAAAGAGTGCATGAAGCAATGCCAGTTTGGCGCTTTGCTCTATTCCTCCACCCTGGGCAGAGTCTACATCGACCCCACGCGCTGCTTTGGATGCGGGGTCTGCCGTGCCGCCTGCTCCACGGAAGCGATCACGATGGTGGAACGGTCAGCCCACCGCAGGGCCGCGAAAATCTGGCTGAATTACCCCTAACCCGTGTGTTCGCATTATTGCGGACAGATGTCCGGAACAAAAAAGGGGAGGCCGGAGCCTCCCCTTTTCTGACCGATCCAAAACAAAGTCCCGCTTATCAAACCGCAACTTTGGCAAAGATGATGGCAAAGGTGTACAGCGCCATCGACTCAATCAGGATCAGCGCCAACAGCAAGGCAAACTGAATGCCCGGCCGGGCACCCGGATTGCGCGCCAGGCCCTCGCAAGCTGCTGCGGTGGCCTTCGCCTGGGCGTAGCCACAAACAGCGGAAGCAATGGCCATAGCGAATCCGGCAGTGATAATCACCCATTTGGTATTATCCGCATGGGCGTTACCGGCCGCCTCCTGGGCAAACGCAGGCGCTGCAACCAGAAGAGTTCCCACAACCGTCAGAAACATCGTAACGTACCGTTTCATGCACTTCCTCCTTTGAACTCCGAACCATCGTCGGAGTTCACTATGAATTGCCGCCAGTGGGTGGTTTCCCGCCAACCCTCGAACAGGCGGGAATCACGCTCGCGGTCCTGCAGAACTGGAAACTGGAAAACGGAAAATGGAAAATGAATGTTTTCGGTTCATCGTCCCTTGCCGCTTCCCCACCTACCCTATTCGAATTTCCAGCATCCATTTTCTAACTAGTGTTCTTCCGAAATGGCCATTCCGATATAGACGGCAGGCAAGAGCATGAAAATATATGCCTGCAACAGCGAGACGAAAAGGTGCAGCGCCATAAACACCACGGGCGCCAGAACCGTGATGACAGGTCCCAGAAAGGCCATGTGGAACGCTGCCGACATTGCCGTGGGGACCGGATTGCTGAAGACCCACTCCAGCAGGTCACCCACCATCATATTCGCGTACAGACGGACGCTGAGCGAAAGCAGCCGACCCAGATTCCCGATGACTTCAATCGGAAACATGACGACCGCGATGGCCAGCATCGGCCCGCAAAGGTGCTTGAGAAAACCGATCACTCCGTGCTGGCGAAGCCCTTGAAAATTGTAATAGAGGAACACCGCTACAGCGCAACCCAGTGTCACCTGTATGTGGGCCGTGGGCGTCTGCAAGGTTGGAATCATTCCCAGCACATTACAGAGCCCCACGAAAATCCCGAGGGTCGCCAACATCGCCACATAACGGCCGCTGCCGTGGCCGATGATCTCCTCGCACATGTCTTGCGTGAACTGCACCACGAGTTCGGCGATATGTTGAAACTTACCCGGGTTTTCAACCGACAGTCGCCCGCGCAGAATAACCATGCCGGCCAACATCAGAAGGATAACGAAAATCTCCATCGCGACATAATTCGGGATGGGATGGACGGGGTCGGCTGGCGCCCGGCCGATTTTCGCGAGCAGCGGCGTTACGGCGCTGCCCAGAAGCTTGTTTAGGATTGCGGTAAACCAAAGTTGATGTTCCATGTTCTTTCTTATACTGCAGAGATCCTTCGCTGCGCTCAGGATGACAGGTGGCTGATTTTTCGCACCTTCTAATATGGCGGAGCACTAGGATGCGAAGCCAATCCACCTCCGATTTGCACGATGGCTTCTATCAAAAGTCCCGCCACGGGGACAAACAACCCCGCCAATATAGCCATCGGCGGAAGCCATCGGGTCTTGAAGAAGAAAATCACGACACCGAATGCCAGCGGATATCTTATCAGGAATTTTGCCACCAGCAACCTGGGAATTCGGGCCTGGCCGGCATTCGAAACCGCCACCACCGCCTCGTGCAGCCAATAGTAGTTTAAGATTCCCAGTGCGGCGCCCAAGCCAAAGCCGGCGGCAATCATCACCTGGCGGTACAAAAGCATCGCGATCAGCGCCACGACTCCGCAGAGTACCATCCAGCGCGGCAGGCGCGCTTCAGCCCGAGCCAGGTCCGGAATTTCAATGGTCTGCGTCTGCATCCTTTTCCGCCCGGCCCAGAATCCGTAGAACTTCCGTCAAACCGGCCGCCGCCCCGACCAAGGCCAGGATTACTGTCAGCACAGGCGGGGTGTGCAGCCAGTGGTCCAACAGCCAACCGGCCGCCGCGCCGGCGAGCGCGCCCGCAGGCAGAATAAAGCCCAAGCTCGTGTAAAACCCCAACTGGGCCCAGATGTTTGCCGGCTTCTTCGGACTGGATGCCATGGCGCAGGTGATGGCGAGCGCACCAGTCGCTCGCAGTGCTTCACATAAAGAAGGGCCGGATCGCCTCGCGCGCGATCAAAATAAAGGGCTGGGGATAAACCCCAACCACCAGCGTCATACTCAGCGTGACGGCGAGCGCCACCCGAATGCCTGCACTGGTCGCGAGCGGAACTGCCTCCCCGGCCTTTTTCATGAACATCGCGACCACGATGCGAAAATAGTAATACAACGCCACTACCGCGTAGGCCACCGCCAGCACGGCCAAATAGTAATGTCCGGTCTCAACCAGAGAAAGAAAAATAAAGTATTTCCCGATGAACCCTGCGGTGGGGGGAATCCCTGCCAGGGAAAGCAGGAAAATCAGCATCAGGATCGCCATGCCAGGGGCGCGCGACATCAGGCCGGAGAAGTCGTCGATCTCGTCGCCGATCAGGTCTTTCCGCCGCATCACGATGATTACCGCGAAGGCTCCCAGGTTCATGAAGGCATAAACCAGGAGATAGATGGCAATGGCCGTCAGGCCTTCGCGATTTCCATCAGCGGCGGCGACAAGGCCCAGTAGAAGATAGCCCACATGGGCGATGGTGGAATAGCCGAAAAAGCGCTTGATGTTGGTCTGGGTTATCGCCGCCAGATTCCCCAAGGTCATGGTGGCGATGGCAACTCCGATGGTCAGCACCTGCCACTCGGCGCGCAAGGGCCACAACCCTGCGATCAGGATGCGAATGAAGAAGGCGAAGGAAGCCACTTTCGGGGCCACGGAAATAAAGGCCGTGATGGAGGTGGGCGCGCCCTCATAGGCGTCCGGCGTCCATTGGTGGAACGGCACCGCCGCTATTTTAAAATAGATTCCCGCCAGGAGCGTAATCATGGCGATCCAGGCCAACGGGTCATGCACAGGACGGTCCGAGAGCCGCTGAGCAATCACCAACAGGTTGGTCGAGCCCCCGATGCCGTACAGCAAAGACATACCGTAAAGCAGCAAGCCGGAAGAAAAAGCCCCCAGCAGGAAGAACTTCACCGCCGCTTCGTTGGAGCGCCGGTTGCCGCGCAGAAACCCCGTCAAGACATACTCGCAGAGTGCCATGAGCTCGAGGGCGATAAACAAGACGATCAGGTCCGTTCCGGAAGCCAGGAACATCATACCCACGGCCGAGAACAGAAGCAGGGCGTAGTACTCGCCCAAATTCGCATGCTCAATCTCGAGGTACTTGACGGAGAGCAGCACCACAATCGCCGTCGCCACCACGATGATGAACTTGGCAAAAATCGCGAATGAGTCCAAGACGAAGACGCCGCCAAAGCCGTGGTACCCTGTCCCCCTCATAGCGACCCAGAACATTCCCAGCTTGAGCCCGGCGAGCGTCAGGCCTGCCAGGGCAGTCAGCGCGTTCATGTACTTGTCGCGTTTGTCGAGCAGGAAATCGAACAGCAGGATCGCCAACCCGAACATCGCCAGAAGGATTTCCGGCTTGATCGCCTGGTAGTCCGAGCCGCTGAAGAAGGACGTGATCATTGGCGGGCGGCTCCTCCCGATCCGGGTAGCACAGGCACTCTTGCCTGTGCCTTCGGAGTCTTCGGAGGTGCCGTCCGCACAGCCAGGAGTGGCTGTGCTATATCTTGAGCCGGCGGTGTTATTTTAGCCGATGAGGATCGATAGAAGTCCGGATTGACCCGCTGCACGATGGCCGTCACGGGCTTATCCAGCACGTTGAAAAACGGCTTCGGGTAAAGGCCTATCCAGAAGGCCCAGACAATCAGAGGAACCAGGGTCATGATCTCGCGCCAATTCAAATCTTTGAGCACCTGGTTCTTCGGATTCTCACACGCGCCGAACATGGTTCGCTGGTAAAGCCAGAGCATGTAAGCGGCGCCCAGAACGATTCCCGCCACGGCCCAGGCCGCCCAGTGCCAGTTCGCCTCGAACGCTCCCTGAAGGATTGTGAACTCTCCAATAAAGCCGTTCAGCAGAGGCAGTCCGATTGAGGAGAGCATCACAATCATGAATAATGTGGCGTAGACCGGCATGACATTCGAGAGGCCGCCGAATTCCTTGATTTCGCGCGTATGGCGGCGCTCGTAGATCAAGCCCACAATCAAGAACAAGGCCCCTGTGGATATTCCGTGGTTGATCTGCTGGATTACGCTTCCCTGCAATCCGTGGGGGTTCAGAGCGAAAATTCCCAGCGTGCAGAATCCCAGGTGGCTGACGGAAGAATATGCAATCAGCTTCTTCATGTCGCGCTGCATCAGCGAGACCAGGGCGCCATAGATGATCGCGATGATCGAGAGCACGACCATGACCTTGACGATCGTGGGGTTGCTGCTGGCTTGGGGCAAAAGGGGCAGCGAAAAACGGATAAAGCCGTAGGTCCCCATTTTCAGCAGGACGCCGGCCAGGATCACCGAGCCGGCCGTGGGCGCCTCAACGTGGGCGTCGGGCAGCCAGGTGTGGAACGGGAACATCGGAACCTTGATGGCAAAACCGATCATGAATGCCCAGAAGACCCAATATTGCAGGTTGAGCGGCCAACTATGCTGGATCAGTTGCATGTAGTCAAACGTATAGACGCCCGTATCCGTGTGGTAATGAAAGTACAGGGACAGGATTCCGAGCAGCATCAGGACGGACCCCGCCAAGGTATAAAGGAAAAACTTGATGGCCGCATAAAGCTTCCGCGGGCCGCCCCAGACGCCGATAATGAAATACATCGGCACCAGCATGACTTCCCAGAAAACGTAAAAGAGGAAAAAGTCCAACGACATGAAAACGCCCAGCATGCCCACCTGCAAGAGCATGAACATGGCGTAGTATTCCTTCGCCCGCTCCTGAATCGCCGACCACGAGGAGAGCCCCGCAAGGAAGCCCAGCACGGTGGTCAACATGATGAGCAGAAAGCTGATGCCATCGATTCCGAGGTGGTATTGCGCGCCGATGCTGGGAATCCAATTATGGATTTCCACAAATTTGAACTGCTGCTCCGGCGACTCCTGTGAAAACCAGAAAACCAGCGGGAGCGACACCAGAAAGCTCGCGAACATGACGACGTTGCCCCACCAGCGGATGGCTTGCTTGTTCGCGCCGGGGATGAACATGAGCGCAATCAGCCCCACCGCCGGCGTGAACAGGATTAAGCTCAAAATGTGATCGTGAAAGAAAGCCATCGGGAACCTCGGAAAAGCAGAAAGCAGAAGTTAGAAGTCAGAAGACCAGAACATCATGGTTCGTTGTTACCGTTTGACGTCGCTAGCTTGTTCTTCTTCAGATTTCTGCTTTCTGATTTCTAGTTTTTAAAAATGCACGAAGTAATACACCATGAAAATCAGCACGCCCAAGGTGATCATCCAGGCGTAATTCTGCACCACGCCGGTCTGGATAACGCGCACGGGATAACTCAGGACCTTCACCACGAACGCGGTGACGTTCACCAGGCCATCAATAACCCAGGTGTCCCAGTAACGCGAAAGCTCGCCGGACATGCGCGTCAGCCAACCCGCGCCGTTAACTCCCCCGTCGACAACACCCAAGTCGAAAGCCGCGAGGGCGTTGCCGAGATTCTTCACCCGATTCACGAACAAGGCATCATACAATTCATCAATATAATACTTGTGCAGCACGAGATTGTAGAGGGGCCCGGCCTTGGCGGCCACGCGCTCTGGAACCTCCGGGCGCCGCAAATACCAGAAGTAGGCAACCAGAAAACCTATCGTCGCGATGGCCACGGAAAGAAGCATTAACCCGAACTCGCTCTGCCAGGTGTGTTCGAACGCCGCCCTGGCGCTGGGGTTCTCGAAAACCGGCTCCAGGAAATGTTCGAAGTGGTTGGAGCCGCCCAGTATTTTCGGCCAGCCGATGTACCCGGCCGCCAGCGCCCCGATCGCGAGGCAGATCAGCGGCACGGTCATGACCTTCGGCGACTCGTGGATATGGTGCTCAAGTTCGTGCGGGACGCGAGACTTGCCCGCAAAGGTCATGAAAAACAGCCGGAACATGTAGAAGGCGGTGAGGCCTGCGGTGGTGAACCCGACGAACCAAAGCAAGATGCTTCCGTAAGGGCTGGAAAAGGATTGCCAGAGGATTTCATCTTTACTGAAGAAGCCCGAAAAAAGCGGCGCGCCGCTGATGGCCAACGTCGCGACCAGCATCGTCTTCGCGGTGACAGGAATACGACCCCAGAGCGCGCCCATTTTACGCATATCCTGTTCGCCGGACATGGCGTGGATCACGCTCCCCGCGCCAAGGAAGAGCAGGGCTTTGAAGAAGGCGTGCGTCATCAGGTGGAAGACGCCGGCGCCGAAAGCGCCCACGCCGCACGCCAGAAACATATATCCAAGCTGGCTGATGGTCGAGTAGGCCAGCACGCGCTTGATGTCGTTTTGCACCAGGCCGATGCTGGCCGCCCAAATGGCGGTTGCGGCCCCGATGCCGGCCACCAGCGCCATGGCCGTAGGCGCCAGGATGAAGAGCGCATTCGAGCGGGCCACCATATAAACGCCTGCCGTCACCATGGTGGCGGCATGGATCAGGGCGCTCACCGGCGTTGGGCCCTCCATAGCATCCGGCAGCCAGGTGTAAAGAGGAATCTGCGCAGACTTCCCTGTAGCGCCGACGAACAGCAAGATGCAAATGGCAACGATGACGGCGCTGCCGACCGGAAAGCGTCCGCTGCGGGCCTGCTCCGTGACCTGTTGGAATTCCACGCTGCCGAAGGTGACGGCCATCAGCATGACTCCCAACAGAAAACCCGCGTCCCCAATCCGGTTGACGATAAAGGCTTTCTTGCCGGCATCGGAAGCTGATTTGCGTTGGAAGAAAAAGCCGATCAGTAGATATGAGCAGAGGCCGACGCCCTCCCACCCGACGAACATCATCAGATAGTTGTTCGCCAGGATCAGCACCAGCATCGAGAACATGAAGAGATTCATGTACCCGAAGAACCGGTAGTAGCCCCCTTCGTGCGCCATGTAACCGACGGAATAGACGTGAATAAGAAAGCCGATGCCCGTCACCACCAGCAGCATCACCGTGGACAGCGGGTCGAGTTGGAATCCCACCGGAACGTTGAAGTTACCCAGCGAGCCGTTCGACAATCGGAATGCGCCGGCGGGCAGCCATGAATACAGAACCTTGGTGAATACGTGGACATCCGCCGGGAGCTTGAGAAACTCGCCGACGCAGCCCAGAGCCCATAATAACGCGATGCCCGGAAGACCTACCGACACAGCAGTGACGGCCCGCTTCGAGAGACGGCGCCCAACAAAAAGTTGGATCGCCGCACCCAAGAGCGGGAAGAGGGGAATCAACCAAATGTAGTCAAGCACCATATCTGCTGCCATTTACAATTTACAATTCACCATTCACTATTCGCCATTCACCATTTCAGCAAATCAATTTCATCCGCATTAACGGTTTCCTTGTTGCGAAACAGCGCAATGATGAGGCCGAGGCCGACCGCTGCCTCCGCGGCGGCATCCGTAATTACGAAAATTGCGAAGACTTGGCCGTCCACGGAATGGAAATACTGCGATAACGCCACCAGGTTGATGTTGACGGCGTTCAAGATCAGCTCGATGGACATCAGGATAACGAGAACGTTGCGCCGCGTCAAAACGCCGATCACGCCAATCGTGAACAGGCCGCTGCCCAGCAGGATGTAATATTCCGTCGGAATCATTCGAACTTCCTCTTCGCCATGATCACCGCGCCCACCATCGCCACCAAAAGCAGCAGTGAAGCGATCTCGACCGGCAACATATACGTCTGGTAAAGCGCCTGGCCAATTGCCTGGGTATTGTGCGCAGGTGCAGGACTGGCAGGCTGGGCCGGCAGGCTCATGCCGCTCCCGAGTTTGTAGATCACGTAGCCCAGTTGCGCGAATACCAATACGGCGGTAAACAAGCCGAGTTGCCACTGGCGGCTGAACTGCGCCTGCTTCAACGCCACGTCAAGGTTCACCAGCATGACGACAAACAGAAACAGCACCATGATGCCGCCCACGTAAAGAATGATTTGCACGGCAAAAAGAAACTCGGCGTGCTGCAGCAGGAAGATCCCGCCCACCGCGAACAGGGTGACGATTAGCCAGATAACGCTATGCACGGCATTCCGGCGGGTAATCATCATGACACCCGAAACCAGAGCAACCGCCGAGAGAGTTCCAAATGCAATCAGTGGCAACATAGAAAACCAGAAATCAGAAATTAGAAAACACAAATCAGAAACTAGAAATCAGAAATTAGAAACTAGAAAACAAGAAATGCCGTAAACGCCTTTACTCTATCCCAGCGAAGGGGGAGGCTTTCTGCTTTCGGCTTTCTGCTTTCTGCTTTCCTACCTTGTATACCGCACGGGCCGCGGCCCTTCTTCCAGAGCCTGCCGATCCCAGATCATCCCTTGCCTCGAGTATTGGGCAATCTCAAAATCCTGAGTCAGTTCCAGCGCGTCGACGGGGCAAGCGTCCTCGCACAAGCCGCAGAACATGCAGCGCGACAAGTCGTAGGTGAAAGTTGTTAATCGCTTCTTGCGATCTTCGGTTCGCGCCCACCCCACCACGATCAGGTTCTCCGGGCAAGCAATCGAACAGAGATTGCAGGCAATACAGAGTGTTTCGCCCGATTCCGGGTGATTGTTGAGGCGAGGGGCACCCCGATACCGCTCCGCCACTACCGGGCGTTCGAGCGGATACTGCTCGGTGCAAGTGGCGCTGGGATGCTGATAGGAAAAGGTCAGCTTCAGACCTTTGATGAGGTCAACCAAGAATACCCGGCGAAGAAAGTCTCGAACCTGCATCAAAACCTTCACCTCATGTCATTCTGAGCGAAGCGAAGAATCTGTATTTGCTCGTTACCAAGGAAATAAATGCAGATGCTTCGCTGCGCTCAGCATGACAGACGTTGCTACGCACAGCATGACCGCGGATTTCTTGCTCCTTATTACGCTCTTGCGCTTACAAAGTATCGAACCACCGCAGTCACAATCAAGTTCCCCAATCCAATCGGGATCATCCAGTGCCAGCCGACCGTCATCAGTTGGTCGTACCGGTAGCGCGGGAACGTGCCGCGGTACCAGATAAAGGCATAAAGAAAGACCAGCACCTTGGTGCTAAACCAGAAGATTCCTTGCACGGCACTCAGCACGGCAGGAACAGCCACCAGACCGGCAAGCACAACGCACACCACCGCCAGAGCGATGAAAAAATACCGGTCCAAGGGCAGCAGGCTTTTCAGGCCGAGCCAAAGGATAAACGCGGCCGCCCCAACAAAAGAGATCACTGGCGCGAACCGCAGGAAATCCAGAGCCCGCACATTAACAAAGGGTCTGAGCCATCCTCCCAGGAACATGGTCACGGCGATGCAGGAGACAACCACCATGTTGGTGTATTCAGCAAGGAAGTACAAGGCGAAACGGAAACCACTGTACTCGGTGTGGAACCCCGCCGTAAGCTCGGACTCGGCCTCGGGCAAATCAAAGGGATTGCGATTGGTCTCCGCCAGTCCTGCAATCAGGTAGATGATGAACGCCACCGGCTGAAGGAAAACATTCCAAACGCCCATCTGCTGCTGCCGGTTCACAATATCGACCATGCTGAGCGAGTTGGAGATCAACAGCACTCCCACCAGCGCCAGCCCACCAGCCACTTCGTAGCTCACCAACTGGGCCGCGGATCGCATGGCGCCCAGCAGAGGGTAATGGCTGTTCGACGACCATCCGCCCAGGATAATGCCGTAGATTCCCAAAGAAGAAATCGCCAGAATGAAAAGCAGGCCAATATTAATATCGCTGATGTAAAAGTTGCCGGCAAACGGAATGACGGAGAAGACTGTGAAGGCCGCCATGACGCTGATGGCCGGCGACAGCAAGAACACAAACTTGTCCGCTCCGGCAGGAATGATGTCTTCCTTGAGCAGGAGTTTAATTCCGTCGGCAACAGGCTGAAGCAGGCCCCATGGCCCGACCCGCATGGGCCCCAGCCTCGCCTGCATAAAAGAGAGAACCTTGCGCTCCATGTACACAAGGTAGGCTACAATACCGGAAAGCACGAGCAGCACAATCAGGATTTTGATGAGTGCCAGAATTAACGGATGAGTTTGGAGAATCTCGATTGCGTTTTGCACCATAGGCTTTACCGTAACGCGAAAATCGAAATTCGAAAATCGAAATTCGCCTGCCGCATACCGAATTTCGAGTTTCGGATTTCGAGTTTCGAATTTTCCATTACCGGTCCACCTCGCCGAGCACGATATCCAGCGTTCCGATCACCGCCACCACATCGGCGACGAGGTGGCCGCGAATCATGATGTCCAGCGCCTGCAAGTTAACAAACGAAGGGGGCCGCACCCGCACTCGGTATGGATTTACCGTTCCATCGCTCACCACGAAATACCCCAACTCGCCCTTGGGCGCCTCGATGGAGTGGTACACCTCACCGGCCGGCGGCTTGATCACCTTGCCCACTTTGCCGAAGATGGGTCCCGGCGCAAGGCGTTCCACGCACTGCCGCACGATGCGCACGGACTGGCGCATCTCCTGGATTCGGACCATATACCGGTCGTAGGTATCGCCGTGCTCACCGGTAGGCACGTCAAATTCCACCTTGTCGTAGGCTTCATAGGGCTGCACTTTGCGAATGTCCCACTTTACCCCCGAGCCCCGCAGCACCGGCCCCGTCACGCCGTAGGCGATCGCATCTGCGGCGCTCAGAACGCCCACGCCGCGGGTTCGGTCGATCCAGATGCGGTTCTTGGTCAGCAACTGCTCGTATTCATCGATCTTGGGCAGGAGGTACTCGCAGAACTTCAGGCAATCCTGTTCCAATCCGTCGTAAAGGTCGTACTGCAAGCCTCCGATGCGGAAAGCATGGGTGGTGAGCCGTGCTCCGCAGTATTTTTCAAAGATCTTGAGAATTTCTTCGCGCTCCCGGAAGGTGTAGAAAACCGGGGTCATGGCGCCCAGGTCGAGCGCATGCGTTCCCAGCCACAGCAAGTGGCTGGCAAGCCGCTGCAATTCGGCCAGGACCATCCGCGTGTACTGGGCGCGCGGCGGGATCTCCACGCCCAGCAATTTCTCGATCGCCTCGACGTAACCCATGCCGTTGGTGACCGCGGCCACGTAATCCATGCGGTCGGTGTAGGGTGCAAACTGAGCGTAGGTCCGGTTCTCGGCAATCTTCTCCACCCCGCGGTGAAGGTAACCGATGACACACTCCGAGCCCAGCACCCGTTCGCCGTCCAGCTTCAACTTGACCCGCAGCACGCCGTGTGTGGCCGGGTGCTGCGGCCCCATATTGATCATCAATTCGTTGGCGTCGAGATAAGTGGTTTCGGGCATCAGTTACTGTCCGCTTTCGATTCCCAGGTTGGATTTAACCCATGCGGCATCTTGACGCAGAATGTCGTAGTCTTTGCGAAGCGGATGGCCAACCCACTCATCGGGCAGAAGAATACGCTTCAAATCCGGATGGCCCGCGTAAACCACTCCGAACATGTCGTAGACTTCGCGCTCCAGCCAATTGGCCGCGGGCCAAACCTCGGTCACGGAAGGAACAGGTTCAGCCGCAGCGACCAGAACCTTCAGCCGCAAACGGTCGTTGCGGTCGAAGGAATAGAGATGGTAGACGATGTCGAAGCGCTTTTCCCGCTTGGGATAATCCACTGCCGTCTCGTCAGTGAGCAGGGTATAAGCCCCGCCTTCTTCGCTCCTTAGAAAATGACACATCGCCAGCAGGGACTCCTTGGCGACTGTAATCGAGGGCATCTTGCGGAATACCACCGCCTCCTGAATTGCCCCGGGAAACGCCTTCTGAATCGCGTCCAATAGCGGGCTTGTCCATGGGTCGGGTTTGACCGGAGCTTTGGGGGCAGGCGGAGCAGCCGCCGGCCTGGCCGGCGTAGCGGCAGGCTTGGCTGGCGCGGCTGCCGCGGGCTTCGCAGGTGCACCGGCCGCGGGCTTCGCAGGTTCGGGAGTTGAACCAGAAGGTGTTCCCGGAGTACCCGCCGGTGGACTGCCGGCTGGCGATGCCCCTGCCTTGGAAACAGGCTTTGGCGTCTCGCCTCCGTTGTCCGCCTTGGGCGGCGACTTCTGTTCGTCAGCCATTTCGCTCGATGCTTGCGGGTAAGTCCCTTTCGTTGGTTAGTAGACTAGAAATTTTTGCACAATGCCGATCAGCATGTCAACCGAGAGAGCAGGTTTCACCCGGTAATACTCAGTTCACAATTCCTCGGCTTCACTTGACTTTTAGTTGCTGCGGAAAACCCTTGAAACACTGTCATTCTGAGCGAAGCGAAGAATCTCTGCAGTTGTATCTCAGCGAACTGCAGGGATCCTTCGTCGCTTTCGGCTCCTCAGGATGACAGAGAGACTCAGTTTTGCATCGCCTGTCCTAGGCCGACGCCTTATCGGAACGCTGCCCTAATTCTCCCAGTATGGGCGGCAGACCTTGCATCGGTCCCATCCATTTGAGTTCGCGTTGAATGTCGGGATGCAAGCGGTAGCTCCTCTTGACAGACGCGAGGTTGGCGCCAACCACATCGATCTTCTCGAGGTCGTACTGGCCCAAGCCGACCTGCGCGCAATAAGTCAGGTATCCGATCCAGGCCGGGTTAATTCCCATCGCCTCCAGAGCGACGCGGTCCGCGGCGATGTAATCGGTCGAGGCGATCGCGATGCGCGAGGGCACCGCGGTGCCGGAACCTGGCCCCTCCCCTTCCATGCCTTCAAAGCCGTCGATGACGGCCACCCCCCAGTTGGGCTGGAGTTTCTGTGCCGCCAGCATCATGTTGTAATGAGTTTGGCGCACGCCCACGTGGAATTTGCGCTTGTCGCTCCACTCCGGGGTTTCGCCTGGCGCGCTGTGCAGCGGGGCGCCCAGCACCATGTTCTTCACGGAAAGGGTCGCAATGACGGTATTGTGCGTCTTCATGATCGCCGCGCCGATGACGAAAGCGTCCGGATCAAGAAGTCGAGCCGCCAATCGGACTTGCGTGACATGGAGGTCAAAGTCAATGAGCGGCAGCGTCTTGTACTTGCCCTCCCGATTCAGGTCGATCAATTTCAATTTCGCCGCACCATACTCCGGCACAAGGCGCTCGTAATGATGTTTCTCGTAAATCTCCAGCGTGTCGTCGGAGGAAGATTCCGCGATGACCACCGGGCCTCTGAACCGCGGTGTCAGGTAATCGAGAATCCCGCGCAGCGTGTCGGCGTCGGTAGAAGCAAGAAGGTTCTCTGACCCGAGACCATTCGGTTTGATCACGACGTACTTCTTACCTGCGAGTTTGGGCTTGATCTGCTCATCGATGGCCGCCAAGGCGTCGTGTACAATCCTGCGGCGCTCCGGTCCATGGATGACCGCGACTTTCGATTGACTCGTAAGAGGTGCGGACGGCGCAAGCGGAGACGTTGCCAACGTCCGTTGCGGTTGCAACAACTGCGATTCGGCGAGCAGCAACCCAGTCCCCGCCCTGCCGAGGAATTGCCTGCGTGAGATAGACACAGAATGAGTTCTCCTTGTTATGGATTTCAGAGCAGTCGCTCATGTTCGTCAGCCGACGAACACCCAGAAACCGTGAAGTACCCGGGAGCGCGGGCATCCTGCCCGCAGCGTGCGTGCAATAGCGGCGCGAAAGGCGGGCAGGATGCCCGCGCTCACGGATATCTTCAAAGCAGCGCTCCTCAAGAACGATGGTCCAAAATGTCCTTCATTTTCTTTCGTCAAGGCGTGTGACTCTAGCATTTCCAAGGGGAGACGTCAAAAGCTAGTGCAGGCTGGTTTTTCAGTTCGGCGTAGCGGCGGCTTTATGCCGCCACTTGGCGAGCCAAACTCGTCGCGACGAATTCCGATCATGGCTACTTGGGTACGTCAAACAGCAGAGGCGATCCATGCCACGGCCAGGAAACCAGGACCGTGCTGCCGTCGGCAGCCACTTGCACTTGTGGTTTGCCTGGGGCCGCTTGCGCCCGCGCGATGCGCTCGCCCAGTTTGCGCAAAGCAGGCGGCAGCCAGCCAAGGTCCTGCTTTTGAGCGTGTTGCTTTCCAGTGGGTTGAGTGAAGGGAGAGAAGCTCGGTGAAATGCGGAGCAAGTCTCCGCTTCGTGCATCCCATAGGGCGAATCTCTCATCGACATTCTCGGGCAGATCCTGCATGTTGCGCCAGGAATAACCGAATCGCTCCTTCCCGACGTAACCCACCAGAAGACTGCCGTCCCGCGAAAGCGCAAGGACGTCGTGCACGTCCCTGCCGGGAAAGGCAATCGTGCGCTCAACGGCGCCGGTCTGTGCGTTCCAGACCGTCGCCTTCTGGGCGACGCTCTTCGCGTAGAAGAAGTGATAAGCGGCTGTAAACACTTCGTGTCGAGGCCCAAGGCAAATGGGCCCGGCAACGTCACCGGTGTTGAGCCCGGAGAGCACATGGCCGGAAGCCGAATCGAGAATCAGCACGTTGTGGTCGACTCTCCTTTCAGGGCAAAAGGCCTGCGCCACCGGGTCCTGGCCTGGACCGGTCTGAAGGGTTAGCGCCAGGCTCAATCCATCAGGAGCCCACCCAAGGCCGCCGATCCGGGCGTTCTCGAAAGGCGCCTTCCACAATTCTCCCCCGGTCCCCAAATCGTAAACTCGCGCCTCGCTCCCTTGAAACGCCTGGCACGACGCGCCGTTGCCGAAGCCGATGGAGAAATCAATCGGAGAGAGACCAACGGCGATGCGGTCACCACCGGGTGAGACCTCGAGATCGCTCACCCCGAGAGTCCTTGGGTCCGAAGCGAGTTCGAGATCAACTGAACGAAGCTCCCGCAAGTCATCGGCCGCGAGGACGTGCAGGCGAGCCTGCGATGCGGAGCATGATGAGACTCCGCCCTCCGGCCCCGCCCTGACGCTGCCTTCGCTGACAACAAGTGACGCGCCGTTCCCCGCGTACCGCACAACACACTCGAGCGGTGCGAGTTCACGATCAGAAGATGAACTGTCGCTCGGTGGTTGGCGTGGCACTGCAATTTCCCGGCTTCTAAGCAGCGTTAATTGTTCCGCGTCCCAGATTTGGAGGGTCAGCGGGTAGGGTCCGGGACCCAGCGAAGCGGGCGGAACTATGCCGAGAACTGCAACGCGCCGACCGTCCGGCGAGAGCGCTACAGCGAGCGGAACGCCGCTCTCCAGTCCGCTGTAAGCGGGGATCGCACGGGGCTTTAACGAACCTCGCGCCTTGGATTTTGCGAGCCCCTCCACACCTATGGAGACGATAACCAGGAGCAGAGTGATAAAGAGAAAGCGGAGAGTCTTTAGCATGGTTGTTGCACGCACACTCTGGAAGGGCGGGGCTTCAGCCCCGCCGACTCCGGCAGCGCGGCGGGCTGGGCCTTAAGGCCCTGAAGCCACGTTGCCTCAGGGGCTAAAGCCCTCGTTCATGAGCCGTTTCCGTGGCGGGGCTGAAGCCCCGCCCTTCCCGGTGCTCCGCAGTATTACGCGGACTGTCGTCGGCAAGCAGTAGCGCTACGGCAACACTCCCACCGTAAGTCCCGAGGGCAGCTTCGCAGACCGGTAGACACGTTCGGTGGCCTTCTGAAAGTCGCTGGCTTTAGCCTCGTCAATCTTCACGAATTTCTGCGGGTTTCGATCCACGAGCGGAAACCACGAGCTTTGCACTTGGACCATAATGCGGTGTCCGCGCCGGAAAGTATGGAATACGCCGGGAAGCTGGAACTCGACTTTGTCGGGCTTGCCCGGCTCAAAGGGCGCCGGCTTGTCGAATCCTCTTCGGAATCTTCCCCGAAACGGCTCGCCGCGTACAAGCTGCTCGTAGCCTCCCATACGAACGCCTTTGGGATTGGGATCGGGATCGGGGTAGTTGCCAGGATAAACGTCGATCAGTTTAACCACCCAGTCACTGTCCGTACCGCTGGTGGAAACGTAAAGCTTCGAGGTGAGCGGCCCCGCAACGGTCAAGTCCTCTTCCAAGGGCTCTGTCTGATAAACCAACACATCGGTGCGAGTCGCGGCGAAGCGCTGGTCGCCCGTCATGTACTCGTAGGTCATGGAAGTGCTGGTCCAGGAAATGTGCGGTACCGGCTTCGCCGGATCGCTAATGTATTCGTCGAACTCTTCTTTGGGAGTCGAAGGTGGTTCGAAAGATAGCTTGCCGTCGCCCTGTAAGTAAAAAGTCTTCTTAGCAGCCTCTGGCGGTGGCCAACTATCAAGTTTGTGCCAAGTATTCCGCCCGGTCTCAAAGACATAGGCGCCCGCAAGCTTCTCTTCCCCTTTGTCTTTGAGATAGTGCTGGAAAAACGGAAACTCGATGTGCTCGCGGAAGTAGTCGCCGGTCTTCTGGCCCCAATGGACATCGCCCAGATACTCGGCCTGATCGTGATTCCATTGGCCGTGCGACCAGGGGCCCTCGACAAGAATATTCACAGTGTTGGGGCTTTGGTTGCGAATGGCCTCATAAGTGTGGGGCGGTCCGTAGATATCTTCCGCGTCGAACAAACCGCCCACCGTCATAACTGCGGCGGTAATGTCCTTCAGATACGGAAGCGGGTCGCGGGACTTCCAGTAATCGGTGTAAGTGTCGTGGGAGATTAAATCGTGCCACCCCTCGATCTTGCCCTTGAAATACTTCTCGTCGGCGTTGGCCAGCGGCCCCATGCGCAGGAAGAAATTGTAGCCATCGGGAGTGCCGAAATCAAAACCGGGGCCGGGGATTTCGTTCTCTCCCATTTTGGGTCGACCGAAACCAGAAAAGAAGCCAAAGGCATGCGCCAGAAAGAGCGCTCCGTTGTGCCGCCAATCATCCCCGATGAACCACTCAGTAACAGGAGCCTGGGGCGAGACAGCCTTCAGCGCCGGGTGCCGGCTTAGCGCCGCCATGGTGGCGTAAAAACCGGGGTAGGACGTGCCGGAGATGCCCACTCGGCCGTTGTTGTTGGGAATGGTTTTCAACAGAAAGTCGATCGTATCGTAGGTATCGCTGGCCTCGTCAACCTGCGTCTTGTCGCGCTTGTCAGGAATGTATGGCCGGACGTTCTCGAAGGTTCCCTCCGATTTGCCCTGCCCCCGCACATCACAATAAGCGAAGATGTAGCCCTCGCGCGCAAAGAACTCCGAGGGGCCGAGGTAGCGGCGATAGTTATCCGCGCCGTAAGGCGCCACCGAGTAGGGTGTGCGTTGCATCCAGATGGGATAGGTTTTCGAGGTGTCTTTCGGCGCGTAGACGGAGACAAAGAGACGAACGCCGTCGCGCATCGCCGCCATGTACTCGTACTTGGTGTAATTCGCCTTGATGTAATCGCGAAGTTCCTCGGCCTTACGGCACGCCTCGTCTGCCTCCGCGCACCTTTGGGCGGCAACGGGAAGCGCGGTCAAAGCGACAATCAAAAACGCGGCAAATCCAACCAGCTTACGCATGTTTCATGGTCTCCCTGCACGGTTCGTGATAGCAGGGGCATCCTACGCGAAAACTCGCCGCGAAGTCAACGCGGCTCGGTGGTGTATCATTTATGATGTTAGGAATTCAGGGCCGCAAAGCAAAGATTCGGTCAAATCGGGAGGGAATCGATGACAGGACCAAGCCAGCCACGGACCGCCACGGGCTTCCAGCGCGGCAAAGGGGCTCTCCAGCAGGGGTTGGTAATACTGCTGGTTGTGGCGCTTTCGGGGACCACAGCCGGCATTGCATTTGCGCAGACGTCCCCCGCGCCTGATCCATCCCTGATCGCAGCCCAGGTGAAGAAGTTCGGAGTAGGAAAATCGGTCAAGGTAAAGCTGATCGGCGGAGAAGAGCTAAAAGGGCATCTTCAGAGCATCGGCGCCGAGGGTTTCACGGTCAAGCTCAGTAAGGCAGGCGGGGAAAGATCGATTCCCTACGCTCAGGTCGCGGAAATCAAAGACCCGGGTCCGATTTTCTGGATGCTGGTAGGGGCAGCCGTCGTCATCGCCATCATCGTGGCGGCGAAACGGTGAGGGTGGGCGATCGTTCCTGGCGGACAACTGCACTTCCCCACACGCCAGCAAGATAGGCTTCACATACCACTCGCGGTCGGCCAAAGCTCTGCCGAGATTCGCGTGCGCGTCGGCCGAGGGCATGCAAACCCAAATCCTACGTAGCCGACTTCTTGTCACTTCTTGCGGCTCGGAGGTGTCGGTTCGTTTGCGCGAGTTGTGCTGTTCTTGCTCCTTTCAGGCTCTAATTTGTGCTGAATTGCGCGCAAAACGCGCATCAATTGCAGCATCGATAAAAGTGATGTCGTTGGTTTTAAACCACTTCTTCAGTTCGTTCCCACTCTTTTTGTATTTCTGCGGGCTTACGCAGCCGGGCAAGTTCGACCCCTGCTGTATTCCCTGGATCCAGCTCGAGACTGAAACGTGCGCGGTGTCAAAAGGCTCGAATTCTGGCTCTGGTTCACACATTTGACCACTCGTTTTGAGTTCGTTTTGAGTTCGTTTCAAAATTCCATCGTGTGTTTGCAATAACATACTGGCTTCGTTCGTACTATTTTGTGTTTTCTCCGGACCCGGTTTTCCCCAGTGCCGTGACTGTTGCGCTTTTCCTCGCGGTTCGAAGCCTGCCCACGACAATGTGTCCGTAAAATGACCACAACTATAGGCTACCACGTGCCACTGGATTTGTCAAGCGGAAAATGCAAAAGCTGAGCCGACCTTGCCAAATTTCCTCGCCCTGCCTGGCCAGACCGCACCAGGCAGAGCGGCTACGACGAAATGTCGTTCTGCAGTGTGCCCGTGGCCGGGAAATGAGAACCTGCCTGTCCTCCTGAACGCCGGTTGTTCCCGCCGAGGTTGCAGCTACGGTTTGGCAACTGTAACTGAGCCGTCAGTTTGTGTCCGAGTGGCCGACCATACGCCCAGAACGAGGGGACAGCACATCCGCGCATAGGCCGTTATCGTCAGCGTGCCCGGCGCGATGGGTCCTTCCGTGATTACTAAGGCTTGCCGACAAAGGAGCGACGATTTCCCGCAACCCTTCGGAGATCTTGGGGTCGACACGCTAGCTACCGAAACGAGCTGCCACTGTCTTACTGAAATAGGGTGGAAAGTTTCACCCCAATAGGAGAGCCAAGCCCCGTGCACGGATCCGGACCCCTATCTGCCCGAAACCCACCGTTGTCCCCGATAGTAATGTCGTTAAAACACAGTGGATTGAGCCATAATTTCGGCGTCACGTATCCAAGTTTCTTGCCGAACGCAGCAAACAGACCGGCGCACAATGGAGCAACTGCGCTGGTCCCGCCTCGGGTGATCGACTGCCCGTGGAGCACAATGTTGTACCCTGTATTGGGATCGGCGTTGGCCGCTATATCTGGAACCATCCTTCCCGGCCCATTGGGGGCGCCGATTTGCCAAGGCGGAAGCGGCGTAAACACCGTCGAGAATCCCCCCCCTGAGCCGTTGCCGGATGGGTTCCCGGGGTTATTGTTCCACACAGTTTCGCTCGTTGCCATCTTCGTGGTGCCACCGCAGCCAATGACATGCGGGCACGACGCCGGAAGATCGACATTGGCAGGATTGTCTCCGCCGTCGCTGGAATCGTTGTCGCCGGAGGCGGCGAAAACCACCATCCCGGTAGCGGTCGCGGCCGCTGCCGCCTGTTCCACGTCGAGGGCCGCTGCCCGGTCCCATTCTGCCTCGTCTTGCCCCCAGGAGATCGAGCAAACATCGCAACCGTCAGAGGTGGCGGCGCGCACTGCCTTCGCGCTGTCTTCAGTCCAGTAAACCCGAATCGAAGCAGGCTTGCCCGTCGCGACGTAATAGGAAGCGCCGGCAAGCTGGATGCCGAGCGCCACTTCACTATCGTATCCATAGGGATCAGGATCAGGAGTATTTTTAGTTCCGTCGACAGAGCAATCAGTGACGGTCGGGGGCAGCTGGCCGAGGCCGTCGAAAAACTGGCCTAAATCCGACTGCGTCCAGCCACCGCCATATTCGACCAGTGCAATCACTCCGCCGCCCGGCAGGCCGGTCGGCCAGTTGTAGGCGGCGCAGAGATCGGGAACGTTCCAGAAATCCTCGCCCGTAGCCTCAGGACCCGGCACTTTGAAGTAAGGACGGCATTTGACCTTCGGGATCGAGAGCCTCTGGACAGAGGAACGCTGCGACGCGCGGCGACGCCGAACGGCCTTTCTGCGAGTCTGCTTTCTCTTAGGCATGATGGACTCTCCTATTTCGGAACGCCCAAGTTATCGCCGTCCGTCACATTGGCCGTGCTTGACGGATCCTTGACATCTGAAAACGGCACCCGATAGCGAAGCAGGTTGCTGTAGAGCGGAGCTATGTCATTAGATTGCCAGAGAGCAACGATAACGATTGCGCCACCGCTGAACGTGATCTTGTCGCCTGACGACAATGCCGTCCAGAGGGTCTTGTGATCGCGTATTGTCCCGCCTGCGGAGAGGATGCTTGCTAAGAGAATATAGGCGGGATGGGTAAAACTGCCATTTGCTTCTGCCGGGCCTGCCAAGACGTTTGCGAGCTGGAACCCTTGAATCACAGCAGCGCTCCCTGCAGTGCCCGTAGTCGAATTCACTTGTAATAGCGAGTTCATGAAGCTGTCGTACATTCCGTTGATCTCCGTCAGGGCTGTCGTCAGTATTGGATTACCATTCTGTATAGTCGGCAGGTTAGTATGCGCCTCCATCCACAAACGGTTTTGTTCGCTCACACCCTTAATAACAAAGTCTCGGACGTCGTGAACTCTCTGCAAATCCATTTGAATGTCCGCCGAAGCGAAGTCGGTTGACGAAGATCGGCCAAAAAGGGGTGGGTAAATCACCTTGAGATTCTTCACGGAGCAATCGGCCCTCCCCCGCAGCTCCCGTGTTACCGCTACGGCCATTGCACTGTCCGGAATTACGATCGAGCCTGGAGTTTCGGTATTTGAGGAAACAGCAATGGCCGATAAGAGAGCGGTGGCGTCCGCGAATGGGTCTATTGTGCTCGACAACCCCATGGTTCTAGGCTTGAGTCCTTTGTGGTCTTTTGAGGTTTGTTTTGCTAATCGATCATTCAATGTTTTCTTATCGTAGTTCTGTGGACCGTTCTCGTCGGGGAGCAACGTCTCGTAGGCCGACACTATGGCTTTGGCATTTTCAATAAAAGCCTGGTAGGGTTGCAGACTCCCAAAACTTGCTTGGTCGTAGATCACGACCGTGGAACCTGTGCCATCAATCAGAGGACAGGCCGTGCTTGCGATTTGGGCCGCGATATGCTGCAGGCCGCCGTAGGCAATCATCTGCGATTCGATGGGTGCGCTCGAGGAGGCGCTGGAGGTCGCTGCGGGGGCAGCGCTAGCCGCTGGCGCGGCGGCTGAGGCAACGCTCTTCTTCCCTTGGGCAAATGCAGGGGTAGCTGGTGCACCGATTAAAATTGCGATTAGAAACCAGTTGCAAGGAGTTTTCATTTTGTTTCTCCAGATTATTGAAATTGGGACAGCGGCCGGTTGAAACCGATCCGCCGGAGGTTAACTGCTTGTTGTGTGCCCGGTTCGACGCGGAACTTGAAAGAGTGTAGGGAAGCGGGGAGACAGCGCAGGAAACCCCACCCGCCTTGACAGTCGCCCTTAACGAAGAAAAGTCAACCAGGTGAAACAGAGGGTCTCGAATCATCGCGCCCCCTCCCCGATGCCATCCGGTTGACCACTACAATAATGGCCACTTGATGACATGTCAATCTAATTTGCCAGCTTGACGTCGCCACCTTGAATTGGAATTCGCAAATGGACGCTCTTTCAGTCCAGATTGCGGATACGGGCTGGAGTTTCAGAAGGCTAACATCAAGGATTTGGGGGGGGGGGCGCAGACCTGCAGGACGAATACGCAGCGTGGGCGACGTCGACGATTTTCTTATGAATCATTCAATGGGCAGCAGAACCGATACCGACATTGTGCCCCAAGCCATCAGCGTTCTCACGTTCCTCGATCGCGTGGAAAAGCACGTTAAAGCTTTCAGGAAACAATACGACCGCCTTTGCGAATTCGCTCATCCCAACTGGGCTGGAACCGCGCTCCTGTATTCCAAGCACGATCAAGAGAAGCTCTGGACCGACTTTGGCGCGAATATTCGCGGTATAGAAGGCCCGAAACAGGTCGGCGTCACCAACCTCAGCGTAGCCCTCGTGCTCTTTGAGCGCAGCTACAACGGCATCGCTCATCTTATGCCGGCATTCATTAAATTGTGTAGAAGCTCTGCGGGGTGATGGCTGGGAGCCATCACAGTGCGTGCATTTCTGACTGCGGGCTTTTCCCTGCCCGGCGCCGATGATGGACTTCGATGCGCCAACCGCCGTGCCGTGTCGGGGAAGTGTCGACGACCACGCCAAGATGACGGCAAACGGCCAACCGCGCTCCTGGCTCGCGTACGCCGAACCCCAAGTCACAAGAGCGGTATGCCGAGATGTGCCCAAATGAGGGCTGCCTTCGTGAGGTTCGCCCCGCCGAGGTCCTCTGTGAGACGAACCTCCGCGGAGTAGACCTCAGCGGGGCGACCCTTAACGGGGCGGACTTCAACGGGGCCTTGGCGGACGGAACAGACTTTGCCGGTGTCGAATTGGAGGAGTGAAAATCACATACTGAAGGCACCCTACATTCCTCCTTAGTTAGGGCGAGTGGCACCACCTTTTCGAACGCTCAGCGGGTGAGTGCGCCGAAGTCAACCGTCAGATCGAGTGGGTGCATCGTTCGCAGATTCACGGCCTCGGATCGTGGCAAACCGGGTTGAAGGCAAAACTACCAAGCAAAGGAAACTTGTATGAGAGGGAAGTGATTCGGCCCCTTTGTTTTGGGAGCCGTGGCACTCCGTCTTCAGCCCTTGTGCGGGCCCCCCGATCCCTCCCGCCTGATATTGGCGGGAAGGTGGCAGGTGACACCAATTAAATCCTCTCTCTAAGTGACATCCAATTTACAGGCGGTGGTCTGCTTGTCCGGATTGGTGACCGTCATCGTCACCGTACCTTTGTTCGGGGGCGTGAACGTTACCATCATGGTTGTAGCATCGTGGTTGGGATCGACCGTGGCTGGGATCGCGGTGCCCGCAGAATCCGTCACGGCTACTGTAGCTCCTGCCTGGAAGTTCGTGCCCAGAAGCTTCACCTTGTTTTCTTTCGCCGCGCTGGCTGTCTTGGGCTCGGTGGAAGCGATCTTCAGTGCCGGGGGCGTCGGTGCGGGAGTGGTTGCGGACATTGAAGTAGATCCGGCCGGAGCAACAACCTTCGATTGGACCGTGTCTATCAGTCCACTAAACCACCGCTCAGAAAATCCAAACGCCAGCGCCAGCGCCAGTGTCGTCGGGTTGTAGGGATCATTCCAGAGGAGGTTTAAGGCTGTACCGAAAATGTTCAGATTCACGCCGAGCACGATGAGAAGGATACCGCCCCAGGCGGTCAAGGCGCCGGTGAGGGGACTCAGGAACAGCGCTCCCCAGGTGGCGCCGTAGTCGGTAGGCACGTCAGCTTTCTCGATCGTGCGTTGCAAGCGGCTGAGCAGGCCTCCCACCGCTCCCACCAGCAGCAGGACCCCATTCTCAAATACCAGACCCAGGCCCACCAGCAACAGCAGGCCGCAGCCAACCAGCCATATGAGTTTGTTGTGCCAGCCGGTGGTTTGATAGAACCTATCGTCCACATCACCATCGATCAAGACCAGTGCCTCAGCCAGCAAGGCCTGCCAGCGGCCCAAAGTTTCGGGAACCGGGTCACTGAGTGCTGATTCGATCCGCTTCATCTGATCTGCGGGCAACGGGGTGAGGACCGCGAGCTTCTTTACATCCTCGCGACACTTTCCAATGTTGGACGCGTCGTTGGCCCGGTCGATATGCTGGACCAGGTCGTTTTCATCCTGCAGGTGTTTCAGGATGTCGCGTAATAAGCTGAGACCGGTACTCGGAGTCGTAGCCTTGGTGATGTCGGCTACCAACGCGCCTTGTGCCTTGCACAAGTCCAGAAGTTCCTTGAAAGGCTTGGTCTGCTCTGGCGGAGTGATATTCAGCTTGTCAGCCAGGGCTTTGGCGCGATCTCCAAGATTCTTCGAGAGGCCCCAGCAATGTATTGCAAGTGCCTTGATCGATCGTGGAGTTGCCGCTGGCCTGCTGGATCGGTTGCGCAGCTGCGGCGGAGTCTTTGAAGAAGGCGGAAATTTCCTGCAGCAGTTGTTTGGAAGAATCCGCGTCGGCGAGGTATTTTTCCAGTTCGCTACCTTCCGAAGCAAGCTGGCCACCGTTCTCCGCCAGTTTAGAGAGATCATTCAACTGCGAGTTACGTTTGACCTGGTCTGCATCGGCAGTGTTGTTCTTGGATATCCAATCGGCGAGGCCGCGGAGGAAGTCGGACGTCCTCTTTCGCAGATCAGCCAACCATGCCAGACGGGCTGCCTCGGGCGCGGATAGCGGTTTAAGAACGGACTGTGCCTTTTGCAGGAGCGCTCTTGCCCGCTCCAGGATCAAGGCCTCGCCGGAAGTAAGCGATTGGTGAATCCGATCCGCCAAGGCCAGCGTGACCGATGTGTTGAGGACCCTTAGTTCCTGCTCAGCAATTTCCAGTCGAGCCCACACCGGTTGTAAGGGGAGCAGTTGAACAAACTGGCGCTCGGCTTCATGGGCGAGTGTCCAACCCGCAAGGTCGCTGCCGCGCGTCCAGAACAGCGCATCAAAGACCCGCGTCCGCCAGCGTGGATAAGGCCGTGTCGCTTCCTCTGCCACGGGGTTATTTCGCTGATTCGCTGGAAGTACCGGCGGGGCAGGGGCTCGTGGTCCAATAATACGACTCCACCAAGATTGCTCCGCAGCCGTCCGGACTCCCGGGTCGATGAAGTGAGGGTACTGGAACGGATAAAGAGCAACGTCCAGCAGATGATTGATCTCGTACAGTTGGACTTTCTTTTGCGGGGATTCGGGGAGCCAGGCGCTTTCGGAGGCGACCCGCGCCCGTATCGCGCGAATCTCCGCAACCAATTCGGCTCGCACCGGCTTGGCGATCATGTGCCAGCGAACCCCTACCAGCGTGAGGAAATAAAGTCCGGCCATAGCGAAAAGGAACCAGGTGCTCACATCGAATCGCCACCAATGCCACCCGCTTGAGATGGTTCCGTGCAGCACAACTCCCCTGGTCAGCCTGGGGGCGGGTGAAGGGCTAGTTTTGGGAGGAGCCGGGTTTGTTTCCTTGGCGGCGTTTTCGGGAGGCTTCGGGTTTTGGTTGGTCTGAGTCTCAGGCGGCTTAGGCGCTGGTGTTGCTGCTAGCGTTCCGCTAAATGCCAGCGAGCCTTGTGCGGCAACTGACTGCCTCGGTGGATAGGTCACGTAAATGACGCACGAATCACCCGGCTTGACCTTGACGCAGCCGGAGTGGTCTTCCGTGAAGTTGCCCGTTACCGTAACCGCGAGGCTTTCCAGTTGCGCGTCCGTGTAGTTCGTCACCAACAAAGGCGCTGGTGCAGGGGCCGAACTCCACCGCGGGATCGCCAACTCAACGATCGATGGGGAAGCACCCAGGTTCTGATAAGCACGTCCGGAGAGTTGAATTTGAAGAGTTTCGCTGCCGCCTTTCACTTCCAAGGTCTTTTTGCGCGCTATTGGATATGGGCTTAAGACGCCGGTGACTTTTTCTATCGCCATGCGCGGACTGAAGACGACTTTGATCGCACACTGTCCCTTCGCAGGTAACTTGTCGCCACAAGTGGTGTTATCTGTCAGAAAATCGTCAGAGTTCTGCCCCGAACTCGTAACCGAAAGAGTCACAGCGGCGTCGCCATCGTTGCGTAGAATCAGTGGGTTCGCGGCTGGCGTTTCAGTGCCGATGTCATGGTCGCCGAAGTCTATCGAGGAAGAGCTCACAGTGAGCTTTGTAGAAGGAGTCTGAGCGCTTGTGGGAGTGCAGCAGAATAGAAGACTGATCGCCCCCAAGACAAACAGCGTAGCTTTCATGATTCCCTCCCGATTGAGGAGAGCTCTGGCGAGAAATCGCCTCTTTTTCCGCTTCGTGCTTGGCCGCTTCAGCCGCCAGACCGGCGGATCGAGTCGTCACGCAAAAAGGACACGCCGGGATTTACTTTTCCGGTGGTTTACAAGCTGAGTCTGACTGATTCCGAGGACGAGTACAAGAGTAATTAGCGCCTGCACAGTATTTTCCCAACAACGGTTCCACTAGAAAGGCCTGGCCACGTGGCCGTGTGATCTGCCTTCGTGCGCCAGGTTCGCCCTTCGACTGTGCCAAAGCGGCCACGCCGCGCCCTAAAATCGGCGACCATCGTCAAGTTGCGAGGCACGTGGTAACGATCACCAACCTGTTTATCGACGAGCCCGCTCACATTCAAACATTCCGGGCGGATCACATCGTAGGCAGCCTCCTCCGGCCTGAGCTAAGGCTCATTGGTTAACCGTGCTGCTCCCCTTGAACAGACATATCAAGAGTGAAGGCGGCGCGTGAAGGGGCCACGAGATGATTAGGAACTGGTTGTGCGCCAGTCTTTTGGGGGAGAAAAAGCGTGTGACGTTACGACGGAAACCGCAAATTCAGCCCGGGAGCGCGTGCGGCAAAGTCGACTGTTGAAATCAGGCGTTTGCACTCATATCCCTGTAGCTAGGTCTGGGCCAGATTCTGATCGTATGACGCGCTACTCGGAGATTGCGCAATTGGCAGCTTGCCCCTGAACGCTGCTCAATACAATGGCATGTCGGGTTTTCAGGAGTTCCGCCACTCTCCGAACTCCCGGTCGCCGGGGCTTAATAATGTCAGCCCCGACGGGTGGGTTGGGCTTGGCGGCGCCATTTGCAGGCTAGCTGACTGGCTTCGCGAGTAGCCGTTCGGAAGGCTCAGGTCACGCGGGAGGGCTGCGGATGCGACCCCGGCCCGTCGATCATGGTCATGGGATCGAGGATGAGGACCGGGCGGCCATCGCCCAGGATGGTGGCGCCGGCAATTCCCGGCAATCCGGACAAGTAGTCAGCTAAAGGCTTGATCACGATTTCCTGCCGCTTATACAGGGCGTCCACCCCAATCCCACGCCGCTGGTTTCCCACCTGCATCACAAGAATCGCAAAATTCGCCAATCCCCGCCGCACGGAGTCGCGCTCGCCGAGGTTCAATAGTTCGGAAAGCATTTCGACTGGAACTACTTCGCCCCGGAGGGTGATGGCCTTTCGGCCGACCAGTGACTTCATCCGCCGGTCGCCTCCTTCGACGACCTCCGTTACCGCGTGGAGTGGGATCGCGTAAGTGTTGCTCTCCACACCGACCAGCAGGACATCAAGGATCGCCAGAGTCAAAGGCACTTCCAGCCGGACTTTGGTTCCCTTCCCGATTTCCGAGCTGAGCCGGACATTTCCCTTCAGCTTGCGGAGGTTGGTTTGGACAACATCCATTCCCACGCCCCGGCCAGAGATATCCGTCACCTCCTTTGCTGTACTAAAGCCCGGTAGGAAAATAAAGTTGTTGATCTCCTCCGGGCTCAGTGTTTTCGCTTTTTCGGGCGAAACCAGGCCCTTTTCGATCGCCTTGCTGAGCACTCGCTCCGGATCGATACCACCACCGTCATCAACAACCTCGATGAACACTACATTGCCTTCCTGGCCTGCTTTAAGGAGAAGAGTTCCCGTTTCTGCCTTCTTGCTCGCCTGTCGGACCGAAGGCTTTTCAATACCGTGGTCGAGGGAATTACGCACAATGTGCACCAAAGGATCGACCAGGTCTTCCGCGACCCCCTTATCAATCTCCGTATCTTCCCCTTCCATCACCAAATTCACCCGCTTGCCGTTCTTGCGTGTGATATCCCTTACCAGGCGGGGAAATCTCTTGAAGAGGTCGCGCACGGGAACCATGCGCATGTCCATCACCTTGCGCTGTAACCCTCCTGAGATGCGATCCAGCGCCGACGAGGCCTCATGCAGTTCCTTCAAAGTGTTCGCCCGCTTTGATCGGTTGTCCTCCAACTCCTTTGCGATGTGGTGGAAGGTGTTGCGCGTTACAATCAATTCCCCGACCAAGTCCATGAATACATCAAGCATGGACTGGTCGATCCGCATCGTTTTGACGGCAGTGGCTTCGCCTGCGGCCCGGCGGTCCCCTCCCGCCCGTCGATCCCCTCCCGCCCGGCGGTCGTTTGCGGAACGACGTTCAGCTATAGGGCCAGGCTTAACGCTTGCAGCCTCGCTCGCGGCGCCCACATCCACGCCGGGCGCCTGGCCGGCCGCATGGCGAGGAGCCTCCACCTCCGAAAAGGACGCTTTGATGCCCTCGAAAAGACACTGAAGGCGCACGATCATTGGCAGCGGGGCCGCCCCTTGATTGCGGATCGGTTCCAGTTCGCCGTCGACTTCCTCGCAGCGCCTGGCCAATTCGGCATACCCCATGTACGCTGCGCTGCTCCGGAGAGATCGGCACAACCGTGTCAATGCGCCCAAGTTGGGTTCAACGAGGTTCCCCTGCCGAGACGCGTCCCGGAGCAGATCTCCCATGGATTCGATGTATTGCTTCCCAGAATTAAGGAAAACCTGGTTGTCGGAAGTGCCGGAATTAACCGCTGGCGCGGCGCCCTCGCCACCTTTGGCCTGGAGTTCCAATCCAGCATTCTCGCTCAATAAGCGGGCGAGCAATGTCTCACAGATGCGGTTATCAGGCTTTTGTGCCGGATCGGCAACAAGAGCCTTCAGCGTATCAAGAACCGAGCTGAACAAATCGAGTTGCTCGTCAGTGATTTGCTTCCGCTCCTCATCGCGAACCGTTTCAAGGAGGCTCTCAAATGCATGACTCAGTCTTGAGATCGCGGTTAGCCCCAAGTAAGACGACGTGCCTTTGATCGAATGAATTCCCCGCAGGAGAATGCCAATAGCTTCCCGGTCCTGACGCCGCCTGTCCAGGTCGACCAATGCCCGATCGCATGACTCGATGTGTTCAGACGCTTCCAGTTGAAACTCGCGAAGCAGTTGCCCGCTGACGTCGCCGGTTTCGCCGGTCGGGATCTCGTCACCCCCCGGTTGAGGCTCAAGCTCGTTCCTGGCTTTGACTTCCAGTATTTCGAGCTCGCACTCGTCTTCAACAAAAATGAACACGTCACGAATCACTTCCATGGATACGGCGGCAGTGAGAGTAATATCCCACACCAGATAAGATTCCTCGGGAACCAACTGGCCCAAACTGGGAACGTGGTCCACCTGAGCCGTGATGGCTGCTTTTCCAAGCCGGCTGAGTTCGTTAAGCAACGCCAGGGGATCAACGCCTCTCTTCAGAACGTCACGACCCGGCGCGAAATGGACTTGATACGTCACCGGGGCGTTGGGCGCGGTGGAATCGGCGGGTTTCTGGCTGGGTTGCGGCTCAGGGGGAATTGCCTCGTCGGCGGCAGGGGCAACGCCTTGCATCCTCCCCAGATCTTTGACGATCTGGTCGCGATCCCGCGAGGTGGCGTTTTGCTCAGCCTCCGACTTCACCAGCAGAATTCCGATCGCGTCGCGGGCGGCGAGAATCAAATCGATGAGCTCATTCGTTACTCGCACGTGACCGCTGCGAACACAATCCAGAGTGGTTTCAACGTGATGGGCGAAGCGGGCCACCTCGTCAAATCCAAACATCGCGCCGGAGCCCTTAATGGTATGGAAGGCTCGAAAAAGTCGATTAACCAAGTCTTGGTTGGTTTCGTCCTTTTCGAGTTCAAGGGTAGCAACATCGATGTCGGCGAGCAGGTCGAGCGCCTCTTGACGATATGAAGCCGCATGTTCGCTGGAAGGAGCCATGGAAATATTCCTGCGTAAAGTGCCAAGATAAAGCGACGCTCGTCTTTACCGCCACTACTCCGGAAGCGAGAATTCGACTGGTTCCGGAAAACTCAGAAAGCGACTCATGCCCGCAAGCGCGGCATTGTCGCCACAAGCAGTCGAGATTCCCGTCCAAATGAAATCCTTGTTATCGCGGAGTGCGTCTGTACGGGCCGCGTACAGTATTTGGAGGCTGGCGATGTCCACATCTTCCACCTCGGCCAGCGAAACGAAAACCTGGTTGCTACGAGCGATGATCCCGCTAAGCACATCCCGCAACTCGCGCCCATGCTCGATGGTCAACAAACCCGAAAGCGTTAGATGATTTCCGTCTTCTTTAATAGCCAGGTTCATGGCGCCTACCCCATCTGCCCCGACAGCATGTTAACGTTGGCGATCAGCGTGGCTGGCTCAACCGGCTTGCACATGTAAAGGTCAGCGCCTGACGCGATTCCCTTTGCTCTGTCTTGTGATCCCTCCCCGGAGGAGATGAGAATGATCGGGACAAACTCATAGCCCTGGGTCTTCCGAATGTTTTTGGCCAGTTCGTAGCCGTCCATGCGCGGCATGTTTACGTCAGTGATAACAAGCCCGAAAGGTTCCTCGAACAACTGCTCCAAAGCCGAGTAGCCATTCGGGGCCGTTGCGCACTGGTAGCCGGCTGTTTCCAATGCATACTTGTGCAAGGCTAAAACAACGGGGGAATCATCAACGATCAGAATTCGTTTCGACATGGTATGTCTCACAGAGGCTTCCGGTATGCCAGGAACTTATCCATCCGTTCCAGAGAGAACGCTGCGGTCAATCGGCCTACCGATTCCGAGTGACCGAGAAACAGGTATCCGCCGGGAACGAGAGCATCATAGAAGCCATTCACCACTTTGCGTTGGGAATCTTCGTTAAAGTAAATCAGCACGTTGCGGCAAAAGATAAAATCGTAGTCTCGCCGCAGCCGCATGTCACCGCGATCCATCAAATTAGCGCGCACGAACTTGATGGTGCGAGATAGCACAGGGTCGACCTGCCAGCCAGATTCTATTTTGGAGAAGTACTTTATTCGATAAGGAACAGGAGTATCTTTCATCGAGCGGTCACAAAAAACTCCTTCGCGACAAGCCGCCAAGACACCCCGATCGATGTCCGTGGCATCGATACCCACTTCCCACATGGGGTAGTCCCTGATCATTTCGTGCAGGATAATGGAGAGCGTGTAGGGCTCTTCTCCAGTTGAGCAGGCCGCGGACCATAACTTCACGCGATAATCCCGATTGAGCCGCTTCGCGGCCAGGTATGGGGGCAGAACCTTCTCCGCGAATCCCTGGAGTTGAGGAAAGTCTCTGAACAAATAGGTTTCGTTGACGGTGATCTCGTCGATCAAATTGTTCAATTCGTACCGGTCTTTCTCTACCAAGAGAAAGTAGTACTCTTTCAAGCTGAGTGACCCGGATGCCGCCATTCTCCTTTCGAGCCGGTGGGACAACATGAGGTCCTTCTTCGCACCCAGGCAGATACCGGTATTCAGTTCGATCAGGCCCCTGATTCGGCCCATAACCTCGTCGTCATTCATTAGCATGAGGTTACCTAGGGCCTTCTCACCGACGCCTCAGTGACCTTGAGTGAAGAGTCGTAGAAGTGCTTGGTGTAAGGCGATAGCTTGCCGACCTCAACCGAACGGAGAACTTTCAGGGCAGTCTCCCCGCCGATTTGCGAGAGGGCGGAGAATACGCACAACTGCATCCAGGGCGGACCGCCAAGATGATTCGCCAGACATGGGGTTGCCCGGGAATCACCCATGTGGCCCAAGGCTTCGGCGGCGGATCCAGCGACGTTGGGATTGTCATCGCCAAGAAGTGCCGCAACCGCGTCCAAGCACTTGCCGGCGCAACCCCGGGCCACCTTGCCCAGGATGTCGAGAGCAAATTTCCTGACATCGGGCGAGGCGGATTTGCAAGCCGCGACAAGAACGTCAATCGACTCCGGGCCAACTCGTTCCAGGACCTCGATGGCATAGTTCCGAAGCGCCACGTCTTCTATTTCCAAGAGGGGGGCAACGCGTTCCGAGACAGCCCGTCCGCCGATAACCACCAGGGCATCTACCGCCGCCTCGCGCACCGCCACTTCCGGGTCCCTTACCGCCTCCACGAGCGCGGGCACTGCGCGAGGGTCGTGCAGATCTCCCAGGTCTTCGGCCGCATAGCGGCGGGCAGTCGGGTCGGGGCTGGCGAGTTGTTCGATCAAAAGATCATGCCGGTCGCTCATGTCACAAACTCCTGGCGCCTCACGGTGAACTCGCCTCGGCGCCTGGTGTCAACTTCGGACTAGGGCAACAATCTTTGACCCGATGGCATAGGCGGGAAGGATAAACTCCGCTCCGCCTCGTTCGATAGCCGCTTTCGGCATCCCGAACACGATGGCCGTCTCTTCCGACTCGGCAATCGTGTGCCCACCCGCCGCTCGAATCGCGCTCATCGACCTGGCGCCATCGTCGCCCATGCCGGTCAGCAACACGGCAATGGTTTTGGAGCCATAACGGGAAAGCACGGATTCCATGGTGACGTCAACGGATGGGACGTACGCCGCGTCCCGGGGATTGGTGCTGATATATGCAAGAAACCCTTTATCGCCTAGCCGCGACCCCAGTGCGAGATGAAAATCGCCGGGGGCAAGATACCCACAACCAGGCTCGATCAACTGACCCATCTTTACTTGACAGAAGGGAATATTGCAGCTCGAGCCGAGTCGCTGCGCGAATGATGGGGTGAACGTGCCGGGCATGTGTTGAACGATAATCACTGGGACGCCAAGGTCCGCCGGGAATTTGGAGATGATTTCGGTGATGGTGGCGGGCCCCCCCGTCGATTGCCCGATTACGACGATCTTGCCGGTACCGGAGGACTGGACGGCGGGCGCGGTGCGGAACTGAGTTCCGTAATCCGTTTTCGGTGGCCGGGGTGACCGCTTGGTGCGGCTAACCCGGACCAGGTTCCCACGATTGGCTGTGCTCGCATTATAGAGCTTGGTGCGCAGGTCGAAGGTGATCTGGTCCAGTAGCTTGGAGACGGTCCCATCGGGCTTGCCGACAAAATCAACCGCTCCCAGTTCGAGCGCCTCGTAGGCGGCCAGAGCCCCTTTCTGCGTCAGTGAACTGACCATCACCACCGGACGGGGAGATTCCGCCATAATGTGCTGTAAAGCAGTCATCCCATCCATGCGGGGCATGTTGACATCCAGGGCGACCACGTCAGGGTCCAAGGCCTTGGTCTGCTCCATCGCTTCGACGCCGTCCCGAGCGCTGGCCACCACTTCGAGCCTGGGATCACCCTCGATGAGTCTTTTCAATTCCCGGCGCATTAACGCCGAGTCGTCTGCCAATAAGACTCGAATCTTCCCTGTGCTCATGGCACGTGCATCTCCTGTGGTGAGCTGGGTGTTCCCGGACGCCGCATCCGGCCCTGCGCGGAGCGTCCGCGTCCCCGAAAACGACGAGGCCTTTGAATGACACACGCGCTGCCGTTCGAGGCCGCGAACTCAAATCCCCATCGGTTCACACCTCGCCCCTTCAGAGGAGCGCAGAGGGTGAGGGATTGGCGCGACAATGATCCACTGGTGTCAGCCAGCCCCTGAGGCCCCACTTTTTCGAGGTGCGTCCCAACAAGTTTGTCGCCGACTTGCTACGCCGCAGACTGCGGGGCGATTCCTTCCGGCAGCGCGACATTCTGGGCGCCGCTCAGGATTGAATCAGCATGAATGAGTGTTATCAGACGCTTTCCATCCCGGAGTTTGGCCACGCCGTCGATATAGTGAGTCTCCGAGTCCGCGATAAGGGCGGGAGGCGGTTCGATCTGACTCTTGGCCACCCGGAGCACTTCACTGACCGAATCCACAATCAGGCCGGTCGTCTTGCCGGCGATGTCCACTACCACGATGCGGTTTTGTTCGGTTCTCTCGCTGGTCGCCATGCTGAACAGCACGCGCATGTCAATCACGGGTAAAACCCTGCCGCGGAGATTGATGATGCCGCTGACGTGCACCGGTGCATTGGGCAGGGCCGTAATTTGGCCTACGCGAATGATTTCCTGCACCTTCATGATGCTGATCGCATACTCTTCCTGGGAGAGTCGAAAACAGACGAGTTGCTCCTCGTCATCTTGTGCTTTTGTCGCGTGCTTACTCTCTTCCATTTTGGTCCCCGTAGCTTCCGAGATCTGAGCCCTGTCGTCGGCAGAAAGCAGCTTTCCAAGGTCGACGAGCATGATCAGGCGTTTACCGTCGTTTAGCTTGCCGACACCTTTCAGCCAGCCGGCATCACTGGAATCAACCATCCTCGGAGGTGGTTCCATCTTGCTCTTGGGAACCCGCAGCACCTCTGAGACTGAGTCCACCCGGATGCCGGTTACTACGTGATCGAGGTTGACCACGACGATTTTTGAGTCAGAACCGGCGCCGCTCTTGGCAGATTTGCTTCCATCGCCCTGCTCCCGCTCCTGTTGGGATTCTGCCAGGCCGAAGCGGGCGCGCAGATCGATAATGGGCAGCAAGTGGTTGCGCAACGAGAGCACGCCCAACACGTAGCTGGGCGCTTGGGGAACGGGTGTGATCTCGGTGGTCCGAATGATTTCCTGCACACGCTCGATCTCGATGGCAAACTCCGCCTGCCCGACGCGGAAGGTCACCAGTTGCTCTTCTTCTTCCTTAGCGGCGGCCCGCAGCGCTTCATGACCGCCGGAGTCCCCAGCCGTTGTCTGCGTGTTTGCGGTCTGGGACCTGTCCGTCTCGTGGGTGGGCAGGATCTTTCCGTCCTCCAAGATCAATACAAGTCTCTTGCCCTCGTTGAGCTTGGCAATAGCTTTAAGGAATTGTCCGTTGACTCCCGATGTCGTCGAAGGGGGTGGTTCCAGGGCGCCGTGTTCCACGGAAATAACCCCGGAGACGCTATCAACCACGAGCCCGGTGGTGGAGCCGCCCGCGTTAAGGACCACAACGCGCGTATTCTCGTCTTTCTCCTTCGCACTCATTCCCAATCGCCTTCGCAGATTGGCCACCGGCAGAATATTGCCCCGAAGGTTGCCAATTCCTTCCATATAGCACGGGGCGTTCGGAACCTCGGTCAATTCCGGCGTACGCACAATCTCCTGTACTACCTGGATCGGAACCGCGAGTTCCTCCTGCGCGAGTTTGAAAACAACTAACTGCTCGGTGCCTGCAACTTCTTGTCCCGTGACTGCCATATCATCCCCCTTGAATGAACGGTACCGTTTACCCACCCACCTTGGGGGAGCGCGCCGCGCACCTTCGTGCCGGGCGCGGCGCCTTAACAGGGAGGAAAGGCAGATTCCTCACTTCCCCAAAATGACACTCTCCCAATGTCTTTCAACAAACCGCTGCCGGCTAGTGCTGAAGGTCGTCTGCCAAAGCCGCGATCTCTTCGATGGCTTGGGTCAACTCCTGCATGCCGCGGGATTGTTGTTGGGCCGACGCCGCCGCTTCTTCCGCCGCGCGCGAGGACTGCTGAGCGGCCGCGGCAATCATGTCGACACCCTTCTTGGCCTGTTCAGCTGCTGCTGCCGCCGTCTCAGAATTCGAGTTGACAGCGGCTACTCCTTTTTGCACCTCCACCATATCGGCTTCGATGGTCTGCAAATTGCCAGTCGATTTCTTGGCGTTTTGGACCTCCTTTTCCGCCTCCAAACCAACCTGCAGGATGTCCTTGGCGACAACAGTGATTCTTTCCTGGATGTTCCTTACCAAGTCTTTGATTTTTTGCGCGTTGTCAGCGGAGTCTGCCGCCAGCGAGCGGATGTCGGATGCCACGACGGCGAATCCCTTGCCGAACTCCCCTGCCCGGCCGGCCTCAATTCCGCCGCTGATCGCCAACATGTCGGTCTTTAGGGCAACGTTGGAAATAGCATCCACGATGCGGTCGATCTGCTTGATCCGCTGCTCCAGCTTCGACACATTCTCGGCGGATACCTTGCTGGCATTGGACGCGTCGCCTACGCCCGTGATCAGTTTATCGACCCCAACCTTGCTGTCACCCACCAGCTTTTGCAGGGCGCCGACCTTCTCCAGGGACGTACTAGCCTTGCTGCGGATGTTTTCCAGGTTCTTGACGATTTGTGAGATGGCGCTCGCGGATTCGGTGGTGGCACTTGACTGCTGCTCGGCAGCCTTCGAAATCTGGTCGATCGCCTTCAGCACCTGTTGGCAAGCGTTGTTTGCTTCCGTGATGGTGGCTGAGAGTTCCTCCGCCGATGCGGCAACCTCCTGCCCCCCCTTCTCCGAGTCCGTGTTGGTTTTCAGAGTTTCTGCGAGCTGGGCGAGCTCGGCGGTTGCCTGGTCAATCTGCTCCAGCGCCTTGGTCTGTTCTTGAGTCGTATTCCGAGCTTCGGAGGATGCCGCGGCTGCCTCCTCGGCGCCAGCGGCAACGGCTTGCGTACCTTTATGAAACTGCTCGGCGGCAGCTCCGAGTTCGGCGCTTTGGTCGTTGATGACCTTCGCGCCCTCCCGAACTACCTTCATGTCGGTTTCGATCTCCAGCAGTTGGTTCACAATCTCCTGACCGCGCTTCGCTTCTTCTTTAGCGGCTACACCGGCCTTCTCTGTGTCCTGCGCTACTGCCTTGACGTCGCCCTGAATGTTTCCGATCAGTTCCCGGATCTCTCTCGCGGATTTCTCCGCGCCCTCCGCCAGATTTCGCACCTCATCGGCGACCACGGCGAACCCGCGACCGTGCTCTCCGGCCCGGGCGGCTTCGATTGCGGCGTTCAGGGCAAGAAGATTGGTTTGGTCGGCAATTCCGGCAACAGTCTTTACCACCTGGCCGATCTCCTCCGCCTGCCGCTCCAGTTCTCCGATGATCTTGGCCGATTGCACGTTCTTTTCCGAGGCGTTGTTCACGGAATCGGCGATTTTAATGATGTCTTCTGAAGTCGTCCGCACCAGCACCTGCAGGACGTCGACCTTTCTTAACGATTGGGCGACCGCCGCGGCGTTACTCTGGCTGCTCTTGGAGATCTCCACTGCCGCCTGTTGGCTCTGCTCGGCCCCGGAACTAGCTTGCGTGGCGCCGGAAGCGATTTGCTCCATGGCCAGCGCAAGCTGTTCTGCCGCCCCTTTGGATTCAGCCACTCCACTCGCCAATTGTTCAGTAGACGCGGCAATCCTCTCCGCCGCCTGCTGGCGCTTGGCGCTTGTCCTTGCCTTGGCCCTCTGGTCCGCGAGGATTTTGTTCGCCCGCTTCGAATCGGCGGACGCAGCCGGGCCCGCTTCCTGTGCCGCAGGTTGATGAAGTTGTGACGAATGATCCGCAGCAACTCCTCCGTTCGGTTTATTCACCAAACCTGATGTGTGTCCTGGCGGTGTCGCTAACGCTCCCATGATGATTTCTCCTCTCGATTATGGCTCGCCTGGCATTTGCCGAGGCTAATGGTCGTGTCCGAAAAACTTGCCGGCGCCGCGAGCGTAATCCGACAATTCGGACCCACCCCCAGGCGTTTCAATCGTTGATGAACCAACAACAATTACTTCATAAGGACGCTTTCCTTTTCGGATTTAGGCTCCGCACCGAAGACTTTCTCTCCGTACATTTGTCCTAATCGGTATCCCCATGGGCTTGTTGAGGCCTTGCCGTTAGATGACGCGATGATGGCCCATCGTGGCCGATTGGACGGGATCGTAGCCGTCTGCAATTGACCCTGCCACACGCGTGCCGTCCAGGGCGTTGTCATTTTTGCAGATATCCCGGGAACCGCGCCCTTGAACTCGTAAAGAGAGTATGATTGACAGCTGCCTGAACCTTAGTTAGGACCTAAGTAAGTACTCGAGACCACGTGGGGAGTCCATCCTGGCTGCTTTGCCGTGAGGGTTCGGACACATCATCAGACTGCGTGATAACTTGCCGGATGATTCTGAAGTTAAGAAGAAGGCCGAAAACTCACTGTCTAGCAAAGACGACGTTCGCCTGGATGGCTGGGAAGAAATTGCGTCATTTCTTGGCCGGGGGGTCAGGACGGTTCGACGTTGGGAAAAGGAGGCAGCGCTGCCCGTCCGCCGCCTTTTCAAGCAGCGGCGCTCCCGCGTGCACGCCTACCCCAAGGAACTGGCACTCTGGGTCAAGAAGCGAGAGGAAGAACCTTCCCTTCCTGTGTATCTCACATCGGAGTCGCAGCCCGATGGGGATCCTAACGTCAGCGCGCATCGTGATGTGCTCGCAGGCTGGAAAGAAATCGCTGGTTTCCTGGGCCGCAGCGTTCGGACCGTTCAGCGACGGGAAAAGGCGATTGGTCTGCCGGTGCGGCGAGTGAAGTCCACGGGACGTAGTATCGCGTACGCGCTGCGCAGCGAAATTGGGGCGTGGTTGAAGGAACAAGGTGTACAAGCGGCATCAACTACCGAAGGCGGATTGGGCCCACGCCTTCTACCCCTGCTACAGACAATAATAGACGGCTGGAACGCATGTATTGCCGTTCTGGACGAAACTGGCGCCATTATCGCCACCAACCAGGCATGGGACATGACAATTCAGACATATGCCTCTTGTGATATGGATCGCGGAGTGGGCAAGAACTACGTGGACCTGTGCAAGTCATTTTTCCGGGCGAAATCCGGCCCGACTCCCGCGGCCACTGATGGTGTTACAGACTTACTGAGAGGCGTACGTGAGAGTTTGCAGATAAGGTACCGTGCCAACACTCTGACGGAGGAGCGATGGTTCCTTCTCCAAACCTCGCGATTCACCCTTGATGGCGCAATCTGCTTCGTTCTGATTCACAGTGATGTCACCAAGCTAATAGCGGACTGAATTCCCTTGAAAACTTGGCTTTCCGCAAAGCACTGTCGACGCCCAGAGGCGAGCCTCCGTGCCTAATCAAGGCCCAGACGTTTAGGTTCACGTGGTGGCGTTCCTCAACCGTTTGCCGCGCGTTACCTCCGCCTTTTGCAAAGGGTTTTCCAAGGTTACTGGATGTCGTGCCCAGTTCTCTTCGTTCTTAACCATGCCGCTGGCCTCCGATACAGAAGACATCACTATGAGCAGTTTTGACCACACCAGTGAGCGCTATTAGACTGCCACAGGGAAAGCCTTCGAGTATAAGTATAGAGACTGATCGGCGACCGGCGGGGAGCGGCAGACGTGGTCAGTTTGACATTCCCAATGGGATCCATAGCGTGAGATTATCTACTTTCAGTTTCCGCTACGAGTGTGCAGGAGAAGTCTGCTCGTCGTGAGAACGGTCAAGAGCGAAATGCCCGCTGTCTTTACAATCGGACATTCGACCCGCACATGGAAAGACTTCCTCGAACTTCTGCGGGCGCACCGCGTCAAACGCGTCATAGACGTGCGCAGTATCCCCCGATCAAGACACAACCCACAGTTCGACCGGGAGACCCTATCGACAAAGCTGCGGGCGGCGAGGATCGGCTACGTGCACTTGCAAAAGCTCGGGGGATTGCGCCATGCACGACGCGATTCGCCAAATATGGGCTGGCGCAATACTTCATTTCGTGGCTTTGCCGATTATATGCAGACATCCGAATTCGAGGCAGGGCTACAACGATTGATCAAATTGGCCGCTCAGAAGCGGTGCGCGATGATGTGTGCGGAAGCGGTTCCGTGGCGTTGCCACCGTTCGCTCATCGCGGATGCGCTGACCATACGCGGAATTCGGGTTGACGACATCATGGGCTTGAAACGTTCCCAGGTTCATTCACTAACTCCTTTTGCACGCGTCCGAGGTCATCACATCACGTATCCCCTTGGTGATCATGGCGGCGGGTGAATCAAGCGATAAAGCGGAAGTGGCGCCATCGCGTAGATCGTTTCGACACGATTTGCCTTTCGAGAAAGATTACGGGAGAACCGACAGACCCAGGTCTGAAAGTGTGGTCAATCATGCCTCTCGATTATCCATTGTGGCTGCGGGCGACACACTTCTTCAACTTTCTTCTCCTGTCGCTTCTCATTCGGAGTGGTCTTGAGATCTTGAGCGCGCATCCGAGATTTTACTGGAACGATCACTGTACGCCTGGCACTGAATGGCTTAAGTTCACGAAAAAACAGAAAACTAAGGACCAACTCTGGACGGCGAGTGACGAGGAAAGCTCATTCCCGTCCGCGATCGCCCTGCCAGGCCACGAAAATCTAGGTCTCGGACGCCACTGGCACTTTCTCGCGGACTTCGCATGGCTACTGACAGGTATGGTATACGTGGTGATGCTCTTCATTACGCCGGAGTGGCGACGGCTGATTCCGACTTCCTGGCAGATTGTCCCGGACGCATGGCACGCAATGCGTACCTATCTAAGCTTCCGCGTCGTGGAAACCCCGGGAGGATATAACGCATTACAACAGTTGACGTACGCGGCGGTTATATTCTTACTTGCACCGTTCAGTATTGCAACCGGGGTGGCGATGTCTCCAGCCGTCGCCGCTCGTTTCCCGTGGTATATTAAAATCTTTCACGGACGACAGGGCGCACGGAGCCTGCATTTCCTGGCCCTTTGTACGTTTATCGCATTCTTCATCGGACACGTCACGATCGTAGCTCTGCATGGTTTCCGGAGAGAGCTGGCGCTGATCGTCTTAGGGGAAACTCACAGTCCACATCTAACGCGAGCTCTGGTGGTTTGGCTGTCCGGGTTGGCCGGCATCGTCGTCATCCATATCGTGGCAACCATCTGCTCGCGTCGCCGGCCGCGCTTCGTCCAGAAAGCCACTCAGTCGATCACCGATCCGCTGCGCACACTGTTATTCGGCCATGCGATTTCCGCGCAGCATTACTCACCTGCGGACATCTCGCCATACTTCTGGGTGAACGGCCGCCCACCGGAAGAGGAGAATTATTTGGCAATGGCACGCGACCAATTCGCAAATTACAGCCTGAAGGTCGGCGGATTGGTCGAAACACCGCTTTGCCTCACGCTGGCGGACCTCCGTGCAATGCCGAAGCAAACTCAAATTACCAAGCACTGTTGCATCCAGGGCTGGTCAGGTGTCGCGGAGTGGGGCGGTGTATCTCTGAAGTACATCGTCGGACTTTGCCATCCGCTTCCCACCGCTCGCCACATCGTTTTCTACGCGTTCGACAATAAATCCACATCGGAGCCACACGCCCAAGGACCGGGGTACTTCTACGGCACGATTCGCTTAGAGTTGGCGGAAGATCCGCAGACGATTCTTGCCTACGAAATGAATGGCCAACCGCTGCCGCTTTTGCACGGAGCACCCCTCCGACTTCGCGTTGAGACGCAGCTTGGATTCACGATGGTGAAGTACATCCGCGCTATCGAGTTCATCGAGGATTACAAAAGCATTGGCCAGGGCCAAGGCGGCTGGCGGGAAGATTACCAGTATTTCAGCCAGGAGGCCGGGATCTGATTCACGAGGTTTGGCAGTTCCCCGAATCAGCCGGCACTACAAACGGATTCTTTCGGAGAGCATTGACAATCCCCAGCCGGAGGAGGATCCCAACCGCGGCAATGCCGAAAATATAGCTGCAAAGTTCGCTGAAGCGGGGATCGAACACGACAAACTCGCCGGAGAGCTTGAGTGTTAAGACACGGAGTTATTCGTCAAAGCCTGCAAGGAAATGCTTGACTCGATCGGTTTGAAGAACGCCGCATCGAAAGCGGACGGGGATGTCGGTGAGGTCAACAGAAACGATCGGAATGGCGCAACTATAGACTGCCTTGGATACTCAATCTCGCGCCGTTCTTCTTCAGGAGGCGGCGATGGGTCCTCAACTCTGCTATAACGCGAGCGAAGATACATTTCCTTTACCGCAAAACATGAAAGAGCGCTACGGCCGGTTTGGGTTTCCGGAGCCTCGCGACCCCCATCGTCCGTATATAAGCTCCAACTTTGTTATGGGACTCGACGGCAGAGCTTCGTTTAGCGAGTTGAAAGGACGGGCTGGCGGCAGGGAGGTTTCAAGGAGCAGAGAAGATCGTTGGCTGATGGATTTCCTGCGAGCGCATCACGATGGACAGTTGATCGGTGCGAACACGCTCCGCGAAGAGCCAGGCCCCGACGGGCGCGGCGCGGACTACGGCATCGATGACGAGCAACTGCGGGTGTACCGAGCGCAAATTTTAGGTCGCGACAAGCAGAAGATTATCGTTCTCACTGGTTCTGGGAACGTCGATGTCACTCTTCGCGTTTTCGATTCGCCCCGGGTCGAACCTTGGATATTTACCACCACGGAAGGGGAAAGGAACCTCCGATCACAGCTCAAGATGCGTGGACGGGAAGGAGCCATCAAGATCGTCTCGGCGGGCGCCGGCAAGCGGGTTGATCTTTCGGCCGCAGTGCACCTTCTACGGCAAGAACATGGCATTCGGGCGCTGCTTTGTGAAGGCGGCCCAACGCTGTATGGCGGGCTGCTAGAAAAACAGCTGATTGATGAGGAGTTTCGGACGATTTCCCTCCAAGTCTTGGGTAAGTCTACCCAGCCGGGGATCGACCGGCCGACGGCGTACGGTAACGTGAGCTATACACCTGAAATGGCGCCGTGGTTTAGATTGATAAGCATCCACTACGCTCTGCCTCACCACGTTTTCTTGCGTCTTCGGTACGAGGGCCCTAGGAAGTTTCAGGACTAAGTAGCTACGCATCGTCAAGGTCTCACGAGTCAAGCCGGACTCCGACCTTGGGTTATTGGTTACACTGACAATGCGGCGCGCAGATCGTGTACAATCTCATTTCTGCGGATCGTCGGCTCAAGCTATTCTGAAGAACCTGGGGAGGAGAGTTTGTGCCATGGCAAAGCTCGTCTATGGAATGAACCAGTCCTTGGATGGCTACGTCGACCATCTGGAATTTAGGCCAAGCCCGGCGCTTTTTCGTCACTTCATGGAGCAAGTGCGCGACATAACGGGCAGTGTGTACGGCCGCCGCATGTACGAGGTAATGCGTTACTGGGACGAAGACTGCCCGGAGTGGGACGCGGAGGAACACGACTTCGCGGCGTGGTGGCGGAGCCAGCCGAAGTGGGTTGTGTCGCGCTCGTTGAAGTCGGTCGGACCCAACGCCACACTTGTCGAGGATAACGTCGAGGCGGTGATACGTGAGCTTAAGGCTCAGCTCGATGGGGAGATTGCAGTTGCCGGACCACACTTGGCAGGAAGCCTAACCGACCTCGGTCTTATTGATGAGTATCGACTTTACCTCCACCCCGTCGTACTTGGTCGCGGCAAGCCATTCTTCTCCGGCCCTCGGCCGCCGCTCCGTCTTGTGACCAGCGATCTAATTGGCGAGGACGTGATTAGGTTGACGTACGTTCCCGCTTAATCGCGCGACTCGCCCGACGAATGTTCCACCTGAGAAGCAGGTGGCGCGGAGTCTCGGGTTCGGGGACTCCGAAGCTTTTCCCTGGGGCTGGAAGAAGACCATTACGAACCGGCGGCGGTGCTACACCGTGGTCAGGCGGCGACTTGCTACACGCAGTCTCATTGCGTGAACGCCGCCTCTTGAACTGCGGGCCTGCGGAGACTGTAAGGATAAAAGCTGCTGATAAACGACCCAAAGCCGGAACTCGAGCGCTCGTGGACCCGGACAACCTGAACGGTCCAAAGCACCGTCTCGTAGCCCCTCCAATACCAGTTATCGCGAAGCAGATCGCTTCGCATATTTAGAATCTCCCGCCGCGCAAACATCGACCACTTACCGCCATGGACCGGGACTGGCGTCGCATCGACCGTCTCAGTAGATAGCCGCGGGGCTCGACAATCATTGAGTTGGACGACCACGAGCCGCTTGTCCGTGGTCATTAAGTCGCCTGTGGCGTTCTCGGTGAAGCCAGGGACCTCAGGCCGGCCTATCCACCCCAGCACGCTCGCGCATGAGGTAAAGGCGAGATCATTGGCCACCTTTTCGCGTTCCTGGTCCACATCGGCGGCGATCTTATGAGTGAGGCGCTGGCCCGGCCGCAAATAGGCCAGATCGATGTCCCGGGTGGCCGCGCCGATCCAGAGTTCCTCGCCATTCCAGTCGCCGGGTTGTTTCCACACACGGATATGATGACGCTTTGTAACGTCGTTGAAGCCTTTCTCCCAGGACATCTCCGGTTCCATTCCATTGAGCAATAAAGCGGACATGGGCGCGGAATTGAATCCGCGTCGCTCGCCAATTGCCCGGAGCCACCGCACGCGGCGGCGAAAGGAAGTTGGGAGGGCCTGGGACCAGCCGGCAGCCGAGAAGGCGGCAGCAACCTGGTCATGAGAGCCAATGACCAGAACGTTCGTGAGATCCGAGGGGCGGTGGGGGTTGGGAGAATAGGTCCGATCGGGGATGTCCGCAACCATTCGGTTTAAGTCGTCGCGATCCACCTCGGACAATTCACTCCCAGCGGAGGCGAGTGGGAAGAATGAATTAAGGCGCAGGGGCTGAGTCAGCGTCAGCGTGAGTTCGGCGCCGGCAGGGAAATAGATCTCCGGCTCGGGGACCTTCGCCACCACGGACCTTACAAGCCACACGGCGATGGTAGCGTGCAACTCACAGCGAAGCATCACCCCCCGGATGTAGCCGCTCACCCGATAGCCGCCACTGTCCGTGGCTCGGAGGTTGCGGATCCGGCCATCGCGAGCCACGGTCTCAAGGGCGTTATCGACCTCGGCCACGCGCGCAGAGACGGGAACGGGGGCTTCGCCGGGCAGGGCCAGGAGGTCAAATCCCAATTCGAGCCCCGCTGTCTCGTGTCGGATTCCCAAACCCACGCGCGTGACCCTTTTCACGCTTCCCAATATCGTGCTTCCGGCCGGCAGCACTGTCTGGCCATCGATCTCCACCGGCGCAATGAGAACCGCCGGGACGCGTGCGCCCACCTTGCTGGCGTAAGAGCCTATGGCCGATGTGAGCCGGATGTGAAGCTGCGTACCGGCCGGCACCTGGGGAACAGCCAGCGAGTTCAATAAGAGCAACAGACACGAATGAATCAGCATGGCGTCTTAGCGGGGATTTCCGTTTGGGTTTCCGCGCAGGTACCACAGCGCCTACAGGCTTTTGATCTTCCAAGCCCGTCCAACCATCAGAGCATTCTCGCGGAGTCGTGTCTGCATCAAATTGCACACGTTTCAAATGAATTTTCCAGAGCCCGTATCTGGCGCTCGTTGCAGCCGATACCTTAGACACTTCTCCGTTCCTGGCAGAGCCGGATCGTTTGCCCGATCCCCACAGCTCTCGTCTTCCCTCTTATCGCGAATGCCCAATCTAAATACGAGGGTTGGTGGCAACTGTTCGGGCACCTGTGCAAAATGGGACAGACACAGGTCATCGCCACTTCTATCATGATGTTGAGGAATGGAGCAAGAAGAACTTTCTCTTAACAATAGGCGGGCGGACATGGGACCCACCAGGAAACCCGGGAAGGAATCTAACAAGGCGACACTCGCCCGCATCGAGAAAGAAATGGCGCAGCCGCGCATCGTGAAGTCTGCGAGAAAGGGGGCGTCAACCAGCAAAGACTCGCAGTGACCTCGTTATAACCGTTTATCGCCGCAGTCACTTCCTCGAAAGCTCGCGCTCGAAGCGCCCTTCGACCCCTTCACGACTCAGCTTAATCTCGGCTTTGTTCAATAGGATCGAATAAACGACTTCATTGCCTTCGATCTGCGCGCTAATGAACGTGGCGTCCATCAGTTCGTCCTGATTGAATTTCACCTTTCTGCCGTCTGCAAGTGTCCTAATCCACTCATCGTTTGGCATTGTCGTTATCCCCCAAACTTCAAGTGTCGGAGACGCCTCCAGATTCTTGGTGAAGGGGGCGAAGCAAGTACAGCCCACTCCCCTCAGCCATAGGCGCGACTGCGGAAAGAGTGCGTAGGGCAGTGTAGCTACCCGTCCCGACCAACTCAATCCTTTTACCAATTAACAACACAAGCGGAACCGGTGAAAGTCAGCCAAAAAACACCACATGGTCTGGCGGAGAGGCAGGGATTCGAACCCTGGGTACAGCTTTCGCCGTACAACAGGTTAGCAACCTGCCGCCTTAAGCCGCTCGGCCACCTCTCCGTCGTTTTGCTGCCAACAGAGTATCATAGACGCCGCTGACTCAACAACATGTTCGCCAAAAGTTGGGAGGTAGCGCTGGCCTTTAGGCCAGCATCTGCCGACCTAAAGTTCGGCGCTACCAGTCAGATTAGGACACTACTTCTTCCGGTTTTTCCGTTGACAGTTGCCGGCAACAGATATACTTAGAGACTTGGAACCCGGGCAGGTGGCAAGCAACGGTCCGCCGGAGAATTTGCCACTGACCCGCATAATCCAAAGACTTTAGGGGGCACACCGATGGACCAAAGCGCGTCTGGAACGTCACCGCGGCACGCCGTTCAGGCCTCCGATCGCCTCATCTCGATCGACGCATTGCGCGGCTTCGATATGTTCTGGATCGCGGGGGGCGGGCCGTTCGTGATGGCCTTCTGCAAGCTCTTCGCGAATCCCCTTCCGGCGTGGCTCGATCGCCAGTTCGAGCACGTCCCCTGGGTCGGCTTTGTGGGCTGGGATCTCATCATGCCGCTGTTTCTGTTCATTGTGGGCGTGGCCATGCCCTTCTCGATCGGCAAGCGGCGCGAGCGGGGCGACAGCCGAGGCAGCATTTACGGCAAGGTTGCCTATCGCGTGGTCGTGCTCTGGATTCTGGGCATGATCGCGCAGGGACACCTGCTGGCTTTTGACTCGCACAACCTCCAGCTTTACAGCAACACGCTGCAAGCGATTGCGGCGGGTTACTTGATCTCCGCGATTGCCCTGGTAGAGTTGCCCGTAAAATGGCAAGCCGCGCTGGCGGGAGCGCTGGTGGTGGTCTTCTGGGCTCTCATGATGTTCGTCCCCGTGCCCGGCCACGGCGCAGGAGTCCTCACCCCGGACGGCAACCTGGCGATGTGGATTGACAACGCCCTGCTGGGGCGCTTCCGCGACGGCACAACTTACACCTGGATTCTGAGTAGCCTGGGCTTCGGCGCAACCACCCTGATGGGAGTCCTTTCCGGGCACTTGCTGCGCTCGCGTCTCCCCGCCGGGCGTAAGGTGCTGGTGCTGGCGGCCTCGGGCGTTGGTTGTCTCGTCGCCGGCTGGCTTTGGAGCTTCGAATTTCCGATCATCAAGCACATCTGGACCAGTTCGATGGTTCTCTGGTCCGGCGGATGGTGCTTGCTGCTGCTGGCCGTTTTCTATGGCCTCATCGACGTGCTCGGATACCGCCGTTGGGCCTTCTTCTTCGTCGTTTACGGCATGAACGCCATCGTGGCCTACATCGCGCCGGACCTCATCAGCTTCTCCCGAATCAGCATCGCCAATCTCACCGGCCTGGCGCGGCACCTGGGTATTTTCAGCGAACTCCTGCTCACGGGCGGAGCGGTGGGAATTCTCTGGCTGGGGCTTTACTACATGTTCCGCAAGAAAACGTTCGTTCGTATCTAAGGCCCCGCCTGCGGTTATAATTGGTTCATGGACACCTTGAGTCCGATCGCATCGGCGCTGGGGCTGGGCATGCTGGCCGGCATCCGGCTTTACGCCACCGTGCTGGTCGTCGGCCTGCTTCTCCGCTTCGGCCGCTTCCCTTTGCCTCCCGCCTGGCACCACGCGTCCGCGCTGGCTGACACGCGCGTCCTGGTCTTGGCGGGGATCGCCTGCGCGATCGAGTTCATCGCGGACAAGATTCCTTGGGTGGACAGCGCCTGGGATTCCATTCACACCGTTATTCGCCCCGTCGGAGCCGTGCTGCTCGCGTCCTCGCTGTTCTCAAACCTGGATCCTGTTTACCAAGTCCTGCTATTCCTCCTGGCCGGCGGCGTCGCCTTGACCGGACACTCGGCCAAAGCCACGCTGCGCCTGGCCGTGAATCACAGCCCGGAGCCGTTCAGCAATATCGGCTTAAGCCTGGCGGAGGACGCGTCGGTGGCTGGCGGCCTCTACTTGCTTGCGAAGCACCCGTGGGTACTGGCGGGTATCACGTTGGCCTTCCTGGCGCTGTCGGCCTGGCTCGGCCCGAGAATCTACCGCGCTTTAAGAGCCGAGTGGGCGGTGATCGTCGCTGTGCTGCGCGATTGGTTTGGGAAGCGCCGTGTACCGCAACTCACACCGATTCAGCAGCAGTGGCTCACTGAACGATTCCCCGGACCCGCGCCTTCCCGCCTCCTGCACGTGATCGGCACGGCGGACACGAAGGGTCTGCGCAACGCGCTGGGCACGCTTTGCCTCAGAGACAGCGAAGCCGTGTTTTTCGCCCGCAGGTGGGGGCGGCCAGTGACGCGGCAGATCGGTCCGCTGCATGCCGTCGAGACGAGTGAAGGCCTGCTGCTGGACCAACTCGTTCTGGTCGCCGCCGATGGCACGCGATGGCGCTTCGGACTGCTCGCCGGCCAGTTGATGCACGCACGGGAAGGACTAGCGGTCTCCTCGAATATACCTGTCTGAGGGAACGACCAATCTTTGCGACCTTTGCGTCCTTTGCGGCTTTGCGTGAAACCGTTGGCTGTATCAAAAGACCAGCTTCAATCCGAACTGGATTTGCCTGGACGTCGTGGCGGTAGCGGTGATGAGTCCTGCCGTGGAACTGATTGCGCCACCCGAGAACACGATCGGATTGGGAGTATCAAAGTTCGCGCGATTAAGCACGTTGAAGAATTCTGCCCTGAATTGCACTTTGATCTTCTCCGATACGGCAGAGTCTTTAGCGAGCGAGACATCCACGTCAGCCAATCCCGGCCCTTCAAGCGTGCCCCTCCCCAAATTTCCGTAAGTGCCTGCGGCGGGCAGACTGAAGGCATTGGGACTGAACCATTGAGCCGGCTTCCGAAGCAGAATTGGACCGCTAAACGACGAACTCAGTTCCGGCCGATCCGGGTTTCTTGTGTCCCCATCTCCGGAGATGTTCGAACCGTCCTGAGGAGTGAATGGGAAGGCGCTCAGCAACGTGGCGATTCCATTGGCTTGCCAACCACTGATCAGCCGGTTAGCCAGACCTCTCGCACTTCCCGGCCCGTGCTTATTGCGGCCAAATGGAAACTCGTAGTGCGCGGAAATGCTCCCCTGGCTGGTTACGTTCAATGCCGAACGTCCCCAGTCTCGGCGCGGATCGTTCCGGTCGAGCACCATCTGCGCCTGGTTGTTCGCTTGGGCGCCCGTTAGAGCGGAATTCATGTCGAGGTTTTTCGCCCAGGTGTAACCGGCCCGGAATTGCAAACCTCGAGCAAGGCGCCGGATAATCTCAAGCTCGAGCGCGTTGTAACTGCTATTTCCCTCTGTATACCAGAAGAATCCGGCGGACAGGTAAGGATTGGGCCGCGACCCAACGGGAATGTACTTGGCGCCATTCGCCGCGACACTTCGGGCCGTGCCCACTCCGCCGGCTCGGCAACCGCTTGCATCCGAGCATATCTCGGCCGGGATGGTATTGGGATCGACGCTTAAGAGCCCATGATAACCAAACGATCCATTGTAAACCGCGCGAACCAGCGTGTTTGAGCTGACCTGCCGCTCGACGGAGAAGCTCCACTCCTCGACGCTGGGAGTCTTCGCATTGGCTTGCACCCCCTGAGGCGCATAAATAGTGCAAGGCGCAGCAACACCCGGCCCGCAAGACGGTCGTGGCGGCAGGTTCGGCAGGATCGGCACGACCGAGGAGAGCGGTACATGCGAGAACGAGACTGAGCCGTTATAAGGCGGGAGCGAGTTGAGCAGGTAGCTCGGATCATCCAGTAAGGAGTGGTGGATGCCGAACCCGCCACGTATAGCCGTCGTTCCCCTTCCCCACGGATCCCAGGCCACGCCGAGGCGAGGGCCGAGCAGTGACTTCGCGTTGTTCCGCGTGAATGCCGAATCGGCCACGCGCGGATTGGTCGCGAGTTCTCCATTCGCATCCACAAGATAGTTCGCAGCCCTTCCACTCACTTCGTTCCAGCCGCTCGAGAATTCGTCCCGCAGTCCTACCTCAAAGCTGAGACTAGGCCGTAACTTGATGGTGTCCTCGAAGTACCAGGCGCCGAACAGGCTTCTCCAACCCAACTCAGTGGGAGTGGGCACCGCTTGAAAACTGCTCACGGTTCCCTCGAGGAACGTGGCTAAGCTCGTAAAGCTGGCCTGTCCTGTTTGTCGCGAAGCGGTGTCTTCGTTGTCTTGAATCCGCTGGAACCAAACGCCCAGGCTGAGCTGATGCGCCCCCTTGAGGATGTGCAGGTCATCGGAATAGGTAAACAGGCTTCGGCCATTCCAGGCTCTCGCGGCGTTATTCGGTCCGGCGGAAGTGATGGCGGAAGCACCAGTTGTCGTCAAGCCGCCCCCGATAACAATCCCTCCCGGCCCGCGCCCGGCGACGAACGCGAGGCTGGGTGGAAAATCGGCAAAAGAGAACGGCTGGAAGTTGAAGCCGGCGCGGGAGAAGCCGGCAAGGAATACGTTAAGCAGTTGCGGTGAGAAAACGTGCGTCTCCTGGAAACTCGCCACCTGACTGCGTAGCGCCAAAGCGGATCCGAACAATGGATCGGCCAAGGGCGTCAAACTGTTTCCATCGTCTACCGTGTAGGCTGCCGAAACAGAATCCCGGCTGCGGAGGGGAGCGTCAGCCCGCAGCGTGCCGAAATCCTCTCGAATCGACTGCCGGGGATTGTAGTACGCGAGCGCCGTTCCGCTCGGCTGACCGTTGACGAGCAACTCCGCGCCATTCGCCTGAGGCCAGAAAGACATGTAGGGCAGCATCGCCGCGTCCAGGCCGGGCACCGGTGCGTAGACGCCGGAGGCGTTCGGCAGCGAGCCTTGCCGCGCCAGTTGGTCAGGGACAACACTCACATTGCTGACCGCCAGGCTCTGCCGGAAGCCTTCGTAGTTGCCAAACAAGAACAACTTTCCCGGCGCGAGCGGCCCTCCCAGTGATCCGCCGAATTGATTTCTCCGGAAGGGCGGAACAAATCCCCGGTCGAAGAAGTTGCGCGAATCCAAGGCGCTGTTGCGGAGGAAATCGAAAAGGGACCCGTGCAGGGAATTGCTGCCGGACTGCGTCACGATGGCCACCTGCGCTCCGGCGCGCTTGCCGAATTCCGCCGGGTAATCGCCGGTGAGAACGTTGAACTCCCTGACTGCATCGATCCCGAGAAGTTGGCCGCTGACGCCGCCGGGGGTTATGGCGAGTTGGCTCGTGCCCGTGTACTCGATTCCGTTCAGCAGGAATAAATTCTCGTACGTCCTGCGCCCCTCTACTGAGAACGTGTTCCCGTTGCTGGTGATCGTTTGGGCGCTTTTCAAAGCGCTGAAGTTGAGGGTGCCGGGATTCAGTGTGAGCAGATTATCAAAACTGCGGCCGTTTAGCGGCAATTCTTTGATCTCGGTCTCGCCCACGAGACCGGAGACCGAGGTCACGCCGGTATTCACCCGGAAATTGCCGCCGGTAACGGTCACTTCCTGTTTGACCTCGCCAACCTCCAGCCGCAAGTTCACCACGGCCCGCTGCCCCACCTCGAGCCTGATTCCCGTGCGAACCGTCGTCTTGAAACCTTGCTTGGCGGCCTTGACCTCGAGGGGCCCGACCGGGAGCGAAAGAACCGTGTAGGCGCCCGCCGGGTTGGTGGTCACAACTCGCGCAACTCCCGTCTCGAGACTTTTCACCGTGACCGTTGCGCCCGCGACGGCGGCGCCCGACGCGTCCTCGACAACGCCTGAAACTGTGCCGGCCACCTGGGCCCAACCGGGCAATTGCACCAGCAGCATAGCTAGCACACACATGGTTGGCCGAAGACAACGCCGCATCAGATTCAATCTGCGTCCCATTAGTCTCTCTCGAATTGCCGAAAGCCTCTGAATCTGAATATACCTTGGGCCTGTTGTGAGGGTCAATTTGCTCCCCGAATCCACGCGCATCTGTCGCGCAATGAGCTTGAAACTTTTCCCTCAGGATGACAGACTGAAGAATTGAGACCGGAGAGCGAGCGGCAGAAAGTAGCCCAGGGTGCAAGCCCCATGGGCGTTCACCTAAGCGCCCTCTCTGGGTCCCGGAGGGACCCAATATCATTAGCCGTAGGTGCAACCTACGGAACAAGCGTCCACCTCGAGTTGCCCAACCCCGAAGGGGTTGAACGAAAGCACATTCGACCCCTTTGGGGTCGCCGAAAACTGCAAGATGGTGGCTAATAGCCCGTAGGTTTCACCTACGGCTAATGAGATTAATGCCCTTCGGGCATTCGCTGTCCGGGAGAAGATAAATGCCTAACGCTGAAGATTCGGCACATCAACGTCCCATCGAACGGGGCGACTGGAACATGGCTTTCTTATTTCCCGGGGAAGTAGCCGCGGCCCGGGAACGCAATGGTTTGGTGTTGCTTCCGCTGGCTCCGCTCGAATGGCACGGACCGCACCTGGCGATGGGTTGCGACAACCTGCTGGCGCACGCTTTTGCCCGCCGCCTGGCCCGCGAATTCCAATGCCCGTATTTCCCTCCGCTGTTCGTCGGCACGGAGCGGGAACGCCATCCGAATATGCTCGAGTCGCTGGGATTCGCCCGCGACGCTTTCATCGAGGGAATGGATTTCCCCAAGAATTCCGTGGCCAGCGCTTACTTCCGTGAGGAGGTGTTCGCGGCGGTCGTGCGCGACGCTCTCCAAATCCTTTTCGGACGCATGGGTTTCAGCCGCGTGTTGATTGTGAACGGGCATGGCGCGGACAACCAGCGCGCGGTGCTGGACCGGCTTTGCACCGAATTCAACGCCGGCCGAGTTCCGCGGCGAGTAAGGTGGGTTTATCCGGGCTTTCCGCGCTCACTCATCGCCGGCGCCATCGGCCACGCGGCGGCGGAGGAGACTTCCATGCTCGAGGCAACCTGGCCGGGCTCGGTCGATCTTTCCCGGCTTCCCGCCGCGGGCAAACTGCCCAACGTGGATTACGCCATCGTCGATGGAGAGACCTTTGACTGCGCGCCCACGCCCGATCACACTCTGCGCGAGGCGCAGGACCCGCGCACCCATTTCGATCCCGGCTGGGGAGAACAGCAGGTTGAGCAGGCAGCCCGTGAGGTGATTGAGGAAGTCAAGGCGGAATGGTTCCCGGCGTCCTGAGGGCATAAGCTCGGGTCCCCGTTTTTCTTTGCGACCTTTGCGAACTTTGCGCCTTTGCGTGAAACCGGCCCCTCAGCTCACACCCACGAGTATGACCGCGATGAATCCCAAGGCCAGGCCGATGGCGGTCGGCGCACTCAGCCGCTCGCCGAACATCAACCGGCCAGCCAAGGCGACGACGAAAATCGAGCCGCCGATGGCGATGGGAAATACCACGTGTCCCGGAACGCCCCGATCGAGTGCCAACGCCATGGCCACTTGCCCGCCGATGCTCAGGGCTCCCGCCAGTGCGCCCCAAACGACTTCGATCTTTCCCAGGCGCATCCCTTTCCATAACATCGGCAGGGCTATAACCGCTAAGCCGCCGGCGTACCAGACCGTGAGATAGGGGTATTTGACCGTCTCGGGAAGACCCCAGGCCGCGATCATCTTGAGGCCAAAAGCGCTCATCCCGTTGGTGAGAAGTATCACGAGCATCAGCAAGAACCACATGGCGAATTCACGCTCCTCCTGCAGGATTGCGCCCGGCGGGGCGCTTTTCGACCACCTGCCCCCAGGCCAGGAAAACGATGGAGACAAGCACCAACCCCAGCGCTACGACCTTCATAACGCTGAGTCCCTCGTGGTACATCCAGACGGAGACGGCCGCCGGAACGCCCGATGAGAGATTCATCATCAGCCAGCCTACCGTGACTTTGCCAAGGCCGATCGAAAGTTGAAAAGCCAACGATGCCACTGCCGCGCAGACTCCAAAAATCACCGCAATCACAAACACTTTGGCTGGGATGTGTCCGCCTGGCTTCAGAAGCAGAGTCCTGACCAGCATGAACAGGGCAGGCCAGGCATACGACGAGACCACCAATCCCGCAGCATCGGCTTTCCTTCTCTCCGCAGCCTTGAGCGCCGTGCCCAACAGGCCAAACGAAAGACCGCCCAGAAAACTAAATAAAATACCCACCGGCATCGCTCCTTCCGATCCACTCGAAATAGGGAATGGCCCAAAACACCTGCGAAAGTATATACTAACGCTCCCCCACGAGGGGCCGCGAAGATCGCATCCGCGGCACCCTCGCGCCATAACCGTGGAGGTCCAAACTATGTCGCGTATCGCTGCTTACGTCGTTTTCGCAATCGCTTTTTCGCTGTTCCTGGCAACGGCTGTTCCCAACCCATCGATTTCGAACGCCGCCCCACAAGCAAACACCAAGGGCTTTCACTGGCCGGATGGCAAACGCGTGGCCGTCAGCCTTTCTTTCGACGACGCCCGCGCCAGCCAGGTCAACGTTGGGCTGGATGTAATAAACCCCACCGGCGTCAAGGTAACCTTCTACGTCACCACGAGCAGCGACGCGTTCCGCACCAAGCTCGACGGCTGGAAACGCGCACTCGCGAGCGGCCATGAGATCGGAAACCATACCGTGAATCATCCTTGCACGGGCAATTTCCCCTGGTCGTTCCACAATGCTTTGGAGAACTATACGCTGGAGAAGATGTCGCAGCAGCTTGACGATTCGAACGCCGTGATTCAGCAGCAACTGGGCGTGCGCGCGGTCACCTACGCTTATCCCTGCGGCCAGAAGTATGTGGGCAGAGGCCCCGAGCTGAAAAGCTACGTGCCGCTGATCGGCCAGAAGTTCATGGTGGGGCGCGGGTATATGGACGAATACTACAACGACCCGGTGTTTTGCGACTTGGCCCAGGCCAGCGGCACAGCCTTCGACGACACCGACTACATCGACATGGTAAAACACGTTAACAAGGCCGCCGAGCAGGGTGGTTGGGTTATCTTTGTCGGCCACGATATCGGCCACAAGGCCTTTCAGGTCACCGACACCATCGCCCTCGCCGCTCTCTGTAGGTATCTGCACGACCCCGCCAACGGCGTCTGGGTCGATACCGTCAAGAACGTCGGCGAATACGTGGTGAAGCAGCGCGCCAGCCAGCGCTAGTGCTTGGTTGGCAAGGATGGGCGCCATAGGCGCTTTGGAGTGCGGCAGCTTGCTGCCGCTTTGGCTCAGGCCAGCTTGCTGGCCGGAATTGGGAACCCTGATGGACACGGCGCGAGCAAGCTCGCGCCCCGGAAAAGCGGCAGCAAGCTGCCGCACTCCAAAGTAGTGGTGAAGCACGCGGCTGGCGCGGAGCGAAACTCTGCGGTCTTTAGGCATCGCAACTCAGCAGAACGCAGAGCTTCGCTCTGATGCGCCAGCTGCAAAACTGTGCAGGTTAGCGGAGCAGAGCTCGGAAACCGGCCTGGGCAAAGTGCTGATCGTGGGTGAGGGCCGCGCCAATTCCCTCAGCCTCCATGGTTACGAAGCTGGCGCAATCGGTGAGACTCCAGTCCTTAGCTAGCCCGTCCTCATACCGGGTCAACGCCCTCTGGAACTGCTCGCTTGTCTGCGGTACCACAGTCACTTTGGGGCTGCCTCGTAAAGCAGTGACTGCTTTCGAAGCTGCAGCGCGGAGGCGAGGGCCACGGTCGCTAAACCCATTCAACAATTCCGTAAGGACCATCTCGGTGGTGACAATTTGATCGTCAGAACAGCTCTGGGCAAGAGCGAGAGCCCGGGCATGGAGTTCGTCGTGTGGATTGAGGAGGGCGATCCAGTAACCGGTATCCGCGAAGAGGCGCTTCATGAAGATACTTTGGAGGTACCGTAGAGGTGATGGTCCAGATTGCTCGCCAAGTCGGATGGGACGCGTTTCCAATCTTCGTCCGGAACCTCCCGGGCGATGGCCGCAAACGCTTCGCCGAGGGAGGAGTGCGAGTCAGCAGGGCGCAGCACCGCCACCGGGAGGGAATCGTGCTCGATGACAACCTCGTCGCCGGCGCGCACGAGATCCAACAACGCGCCAAAATCGCTCATCGCCTCCGCAGCCGAGATGTGTATCACGCGGTTTCCCATGCGCCCATTATACACTGACTGGTTCTCGAGGTTGGTTGGAATCCTTGCCTGGCGGAGAGCGAGGATTGGCGCTCCCCAGAAAGTCTGTCATTCTGAGCGAGGCGAAGAATCTGCATTGGTTTGAGCCGGACCGAACTGCAGATCCTTCGCTTCGCTCAGGATGACAGCGACTTTCATTTCAATGGGTGGACCACAGGCCCATATCCGGTCAGAATGACAGCCCGAATCAGGTTCTCACACAGATTCTGCAGTCCCCTCTCATTTTCCGCTTGACAACCGGACGAGCCCATGATAGCCTATAACTGTGGTCATATGTGGGACAGTTTGTCGTAGCCTGGCACCATGCCGCGCCGATGCCCGGGCCAATCGCGGAGTGCTCCGGCAGGAAGAGGAGCAGCACACTACGAAAAATGGAAAATCGTGGGAACGAAGCTAAGAAGTGCTTGAAAACAAAGAAAGTCACTCTTTTTGGTGCTGCAAATTACGCGCGTTTTTGCGCGTTATTTGGCACGAATCAGTGCATAAAGAGACCAATTCCCGTCGAATGTGAGCAAAGGCGTCGAACCGTGACAGCGACAATCAGTCGACTACATACCCTAGCAGCCTGCTTCGTTCAAGGACGCCGGCGCGCGCCCGGCAGTCGACGCGCGGCGGCCCATTCGGCTTAGGGGAGATCCCATGCCAGCTTTCGGAAGGGTTCTCGGCTCAATCGCATTGCTTGCGGCGCTAGGCCTGACCGTGCCGGCCTCAGCCCAGGAAGCACCCATTGAACTCCATGGAGGCTGGACGGCGACCTCGGGCGTCAATCGGACTTTCCTAGGCACGTGGACGGCCCAGCTTTCACCTGACAAGCCCAACTCCGCCGAGGGCTCTTGGGCGCTGCTCAACGAGGGCGGCCAGACTATTCTCGAGGGCACGTGGGCGGCCAATAAGACACGCCTCGGCTGGCAAGGCGCCTGGACGGCTCGAACCCTGACGGGCCAGTCATTCTCCGGCACCTGGACGGCTGACATCATCGGGTCAAGCGGCAAGACGTTCAGACAGATGCTGGAATCGACGCTCCAAAAGGACATTCTAGGCTCGTGGAGTAGCGGCCGTCACCAAGGCAGGTGGCGGCTCGCGGGCTCCCGCCAGGCCACTCAAGGCCGCTGAGTCGATGCCGTGGCGGGGCTTGTGCAAGGCAGTACTTGTGTACCGTTGATTGTGGCGATCCTCAACAATAGAATCGGGTTAGCTGCCGGTGGGTTATGGGCGTGCGGTTGACCCGGCGATAGTTCAGGAGAATGGCACGAGTTTCGCCCGTACTGACCGCAGGGATCACACCCCACCGCCAGAGATTCGGTGGTCGACAGGTCCAATCGTATGCAGCCTAGCTGGGTCGCCAAGAAAATCAGGGCGTGGCACGCGTCCGTCTGCGGCTTCGCGATGATGCTGGCGTTGGGCAGTGCGGCGCTCTGGGGTCGGCAGGTTCAGCAAGAGACTCCGCCGCCGGTCGAGCCACAAGTTGAGCAATCGCCTCGAGCGCCGTCTCAAGCGCCGCCGGCGGCAGCGCAATCAGACTCCGAGCAGCAACCTGAAACCCCGCCTCAAGCGCGGAAACAAAAGTCACCGTTGGACGAACTTGACGATCTCGAGCCGCGTGCGAAGGCGTTGCCGCCAGTCCCACCGGCCGAGACGGAAACTCTCCACGTGTTATTGGGACGGCCGCTGCTGGTCACTTCCCCGGCAACCATCGTGCGGTTCTCGGTTGCCGATCCTAACATCGTTGACCTCGTGGTTTTAAACAACAACGAGATCTTGGTAAATGGCAAACAGCGGGGCCGCGTCTCGCTCGTGGTGTGGGACGCGACGGGGCAAAGCCAGCAATTCGATATCAATGTGGAATGCGAGCCCCCCGCCACGCCGGACCAATTGCTGGCAGCCCTCTCCGGCCAGCCACAGCCCGGAGAAGCGCTGGAGCACCAGAGGACCTGGATTTACTGGGTAGTCGTTGGTTCAATTCTGTTCGCGGGTGGAACCATTCTTGGCGCCAGGTGGCGCCGCCGACCGAGTTCCTTCAGTCTTGGGCTTCAATCGCCAAGCGGCATTGCGGCCGGCTCGAGCCAGGGAGACGCGGCGATTGCCGAGCCGCTCGAGTCGCCCGCTGTGGACGATTCTGACGAAGAGAACTCCACCGACCGTCTAGCGGGTCTCCGGGCGTGTGGCCGCTTCATGGAGGCACTGGGCGAGGAGTGCCGGGTTTCAGCGCGTCTGGGCCGCACGTTTTCCGTGGTCATGGTGGACCTCGACGGCTTTAGGCCCACCGGCAACGGAGACAGCCAACCAGAAAGTAAACGGATCCTGACCGTGGTGGCCAAGTTGCTCGAAGCGCGCTCACGGCAGCCTAATCTGATAGCGAGTTACGGGAGTGGCAAGTTCGCCGTCCTATTGCCCGAGACAAACACACATCAGGCAGAAATACTGGCGGAGAGATTACGAACTGCCGTGGAATCTCACGCCGTGTTACGGGCGCGCGCGGTCACCGCCAGCATAGGCGTCGCAACCTACCCGGACCACGGTGATAGCTCTGAAGATCTTCTCAAGCTTGCGGATTCCGCAATGCGGCTCGCGAAGAAATGTAAGGGGAACTGCGTAAAGATGCTTCCGCCCGTCCCCAGACCAGGAAACGCCGAGCGTAATGAGCGGCTATTGGAAAAGTATTTCTACTTGGAGGCGAAGACGACGCCTCATACGGAGCATGGTCCGGAGCCTGTCGATTCAACCAATGTGCCGACGACGGCGCCGCAGGAAAGTTCTCTCTTGGACACCATCACTGCCCTGGCATTCGCCGTTGACGCCAAGGGCCCTTACACCCCGGGCCATTCTCAAGTGGTTTCCAAGCTGGCAGCCCGCATCGCCATTCAGGCGGGGCTATCGGTCGCAGAAGTCGAAGAAACCCGCCTGGCAGGCCTTGTTCACGATATCGGCAAGATCCACGTGCCGGAATCAGTTTGCAACAAGCCCGATCAGCTCACGACGGTGGAGTTCGAAATGATGAGCAGACATTCGGCGTGGGGCGCGAAGATGCTGGAACCGCTGAATGTGAGAGCCATCGAGAGCATCGTGCTCCACCACCACGAGCGATTTGACGGCAAGGGTTACCCGGACAGACTGGCGGCGGACAAGATCCCCGTAGGCGCCCGCATCGTCGCCGTCGCGGAGTCCTTCCACAGCATGCTATCCGACCTGCCTTACAAAAGCGCCAAGTCCTTCGAAGATGCCCTGGCCGAATTGCGCCGCTGCTCCGGCCTGCAGTTCGACCCTAAAATCGTGATGGCCTTCCTCGACTGGATCCAGTCCTACGCTGCGTCCCCTGAGCGCCAGAAGGCGTGAAGCACTCGCGCCGCGGCAGCCACGTCGTTTCCGCGAAAGCGGGAATCCATTCGTCCCTGGATTGACAATGGCCCCCCGCTTCCGCGGGGGTGACATCCGATAACAATTGGCCCTCGAACCTGTCACGACAAGTCCCAGGGCGAGCGGCGCGGTGGATTGATTTGTGCGTTGGCGCTCTCCAGGTCGCCGGCACGGCCCTCTGAGACACGCGTGATACGCTCGTGCTCGGCGTCCCATTCCAGCGTAGTTCCCATGCGCACGGCGATGCTGCCCAACAACACGGCCTCCACGACCTTCTGCTCGAACTCGAAGTTGGCGCGAGGCGGCTCGCCGCCCCGGATGGCCCCGATCCACTCTTCGTAGGCCCCGGGTGATTTCGGCAGATCATCCGGAGGCGGCTCGAAGGCTTTCATCCGGCCGGCGGGGATCAACCGCGCATTCTGGCCCTCAAAACCGCACAGGATCTTGCCCCGTTCTCCTACCAGCAGCATACCTTCGCCGTCCTCGACCTCGCTCATATGCTCATCCGGTTCCAACTCCGCCGGGCGGGGCGGGCGCAGATCACCGTCATACCAGTGAAGGGTCACCGGCGCCCGGTCCTCGCGCGCCGGGAACTCCCAGTGGATGAGCGAACCCACCGGATAGGTTTCCGGAAAGCGTGGCGTAGAACTGGCATCCACCTTGACCGGCGAAGCCAGCTTCAGCACGCGGAACATCGTATCGAAGCTATAGTTGCCCATATCCCCAATGGCGCCCACGCCAAAGTCATACCATCCGCGCCACACGAACGGCAGATAGACATGGTTGTAAGGGCGCGCGGGTGCAGGACCGAGCCACAGATCCCAATCCAGGCCATCCGGCACGGGCTCGGGATCTTTGGGCCGCTCGATGCCTTGGGGCCAGTACGGGCGCTGGGACCAGTTGTGCACCTCGCGCACCTGCCCAATCACTCCCGCCGCGACCCATTCCGCAAGAAGTCGCGTCGCCTTGGAGGCCTCGTTCATCACCGCCACCTGCGTGGCCACTTTCGTTTCCCGCGCCACCTGCGCCATCAGACGGACTTCGTGAATGCTGTGCGCCATTGGCTTCTGGCTGAATACATGCTTGCCGCGCCGCATGGCGGTAATGGAAATCTGGGCATGCCAGTGATCGGGTGTGCAGACCACCACAGCGTCCAACTTCTTCTCCTTGTCGAGCATTTCCCGGAAGTCGTTATACGCCCCGCATCCCGCGGATCCGGAGGAACTCCGCTCTTTGCGGTAGTACGCATCCACCAGGCGCCGGGCCGGCTCGCGACCGCAGGTGGGGCCTTTCCAATCCACCCCCCATCCTGAGTCATTCAACAGCCTGCGCTCCTTCCCCACCAATTCTCCGTGACCCCACTCGGAATAATCATTGCTTTCCCGGTTAACGTCACACACCGCTACGACCTCAACGTCCTTCATTTTCAAAAAGTCCATCATCACTCGCGTGCCTTGTGCGCCAACCCCAATGCAGCCTAGCGCGATCTTTTCGGTCGGGCCCACGCGCCCGCGTGCGCCCAGGCCCCCGACGGCCGGTCGGGGCAGCCCGGTGAGTGCTGCGGCAGCCACAAGGCTCTGCTCCAGGAACTCCCGTCGAGTCGCTCGGGAGGTTTGTACCTCTTGTCCCTTCATTGTTGCCTCCTGCTTCGTTTATGGGGGCTGCCTTTGCGGCCAATCCCCAGCAGCCTCCGGCGCTCCACGCCGTCCGGCTTTCAAACGGACTTAAGTTTCGCCAAGCGCGACCGACTATACGTTCGGAGGAACGCTTGGCGCCAGTCCCGAACACCGAGAAGAAATCGTGCCGGCACGCGGCGCCAAACTTTACTAAACCATGCGGCCAAAGGCAACTGCGCATTTTCTCCAGCGCCAGGCCATGCTCGCGGGAGGGTTCGCAGTGATTCGTTTAGGCATAACCGACCGTCGCCCGACGGACAGAAGACGGACAACAGTACCACGGTACTATTGGTATAAACGCTATCTTGCGCCATAAGAGAGAGTTGGAAGTGGCCCGTGGAGAGGCCACGTCCGGCCGCCAAGGAGGCCTTAATGTTCTTCGCCTCACGCTTCCCTGATCTGCCACGGGAGATAACCTGAACAAATAAAGGGGGATACGTATGGACCTGTGGGGTCGCCGGCAGTGGTTATTTTGTTAATCAATACCGATGTGACAATTGCCGGACTGCCCGATCCCAACCCATTCTCGGTCGTTTGTCACTACATTCGCCCTCGCAGACCGATGAGGGAATCCCGATTGAAGGAAGTCTTTCTCCTGGTTTGAACGCATGGACACGTTGAGCTTATCCGACAGGACTTGGCCCAAGGACTCATCGCAAGAGAGCGATGGAGCCGACAAGCAGGCTCGAAAAAGCGCTAAGAACAAGGGGGGGCTCTTTGCCAGGGCCCGACGCATCCCGAGTCAACTCCACACAAAGAAGTGGATCTTCAGCCGCGAGAGCACTCGTGTTGACGCAGAAATCCCAGTTACCATCAGCGGAATAGACGAGGACGGCCACATATTCACCGAAGAGACTCGCACCCTGGACGTTAGTAAGCGCGGGGCGAAGATCGCCTCATCCACTCTTCTGGCTGTCGGCGCCTACCTTTGGCTCGAAAGCCCCAACATGCAGAAGCCGACCGTCGCGAGAGTCGTCCGCCACGGCGAGCAACAAGATGGTATTTTTGAGATCTGTGTCACCTTACCGGAGATCGATGAAGAGGAGCGCGTTTGGAACATCGAGTCCGCGCCGGATGACTGGAAGAAAGGCCCCGAGCAGCCCTCAGCCGCGAGGCGACTCGAGCACATCTATGCGCGTGATTGGATAACAAAATTCGAGTCGCTCTCCAAATCCCCGAACCTGCCGTCCGAACTTGCTAGTGAGCTCGAACCGTCCCGCGAGTCTCCCACGCCATTCGCCCAGGCTTCAGCGACTGACTCTGAGTTCAGGCTACAGCCGGGAAAAATGATCGAATTTGTTATGGGCGAGGCAGCCAGGCCCGCCTCGCCTGCGACCCCGGCTTTTGGGCGTAGTGACGAACGGACTCTCTCGCCGTCCGACCAGATGCGCGTGGCCGCTGCTTCGGATGTCGAAGGGCGTCTGGCGAAACTCACGATGGCCATGGAATCCTTGGAGCGGCGAGTAGGAACCCTGGCGGAGAATTTCCAGGGACAAATCGAGAGCAGCCTTCAGGCGGTCCAGGGAAGAGGAGCGAAGCACGCAGAGGAGTTGGAGACGGTCGCCCGGGAACTAGGAGGACAGTGGGCCTCCCAGTTTCAGGAGCAAGCCGAGGCGGCGCTGGCGAGGCTGCGCGAGGAACTACAGTCCTCAAGCCAAGCCGTCGAGCAAAGCAAGCAACAACTGGCCAGTCTGGCGGAAGCCAAACTCGCTTCCCTCAGCCAGGCCACCCAAGACGAATACGCCCAGCGCTTGGCGCATGCCTTGCGCGAGCAGACGCAGGAGATGCACGCGGCAACGGACGGCGAAGTGGCGTCGATCCGGCAAGCCGCCGCAGAGGCCATCGCGCAACTGCAAGGCAAGCTTGAGCAGCAAGCCCAGGCCGTTGTCACGACACTGCGCGAGGAATTGCAGTCCTCAACCCAGGCCGTCGAGCAAAGTAAGCAACAACTAGCCAGCCTGGCGGAAGCCAGACTCGCTTCCCTCAGCCAGGCTACCCAAGACGAATATGCCCAGCGCTTGGCGCATGCCTTGCGCGAGCAGACGCAGGAGATGCGCACCATAGCGGACGGCGAAGTGAACACAATCAAACACGCCGCGGCGGAAGCCATCGGGCAGTTGAGCGACAAGCTTGAGGAGCAAGTCGAAGCGGCGGTGGCGACACTGCGCGAGGAACTTCAGTCTTCAAGCCAAGCCGTCGAGCAAAGCAAGCAACAACTTGCCAGCCTGGCGGAGGCCAAGCTCGCCTCCCTCAGCGAGTCTGCCCAGAACGAATACGCCCAGCGCCTGGCGCGAACCTTGCGCGAGCAGACGCAGGGGATGCGCGCGGCAGCGGACGGCGAGGTCGAATCGATCCGGAAGGCCGCCGCGGACGCCATCGCAACACTACGCGAGGAACTGAAAAACTCAAGCCAAGCCGTCGAGCAGAGCAAGCAACAACTGGCCAGCCTCGCGGAAGCCAGACTCGCTTCCCTCAGCCAAGCTACCCAGGACGAATACGCTCAGCGCCTAGCCCAAGCCTGGCGCGAGCAGACGCAGGAGATGCACGCGGCAGCAGGCGGCGAAGTGGCGTCGATCCGCCAAGCCGCCGCAGAGGCGATCGCGCAACTGCAAGGCAAGCTTGAGCAACAAGCCCAGGCAGTTGTCACGACACTACACGCGGAACTACAGTCCTCAAACCAGGCCGTCGAGCAGAGCAAGCAACAACTGGCCAGCTTAGCGGAAGCCAAGCTCGCTTCCCTCAGCCAAGCCGCCCAAGACGAATATGCTCAGCGCTTAGCCCAAGCCTGGCGCGAGCAGACGCAGGAGATGCACGCGGCAGCAGGCGGCGAGGTCGCGTCGATCCGCCAAGCCGCCGCGGAGGCCATCGCGCAACTGCAAGGCGAACTCCAGCAGCAAGCCCAGGCTGCCGTCGGGACACTCCGGGAAGAACTACAGTCCTCAAGCCAGGCTGTCGAGCAAGGCAAGCAACAATTGGCCAACCTGGCGGAAGCCAAGCTCGCTTCCCTCAGCCAGACTACCCAAAACGAATACGCCCAGCGCTTAGCCCAAGCCTTGCGCGAGCAGACGCAGGATATGCATGCGGCAGCAGACGGCGAACTCGCGGCGATTCGGCAAGCCGCCGCAGAGGTCATTGCACAACTGCAAGGCAAGCTCCAGTATCAAGCCCAGGCTGCCATCGCGACACTCCGGGACGAGTTGCAATCCTCGAGCCAGGCCGTCGAGCAAAGCAAGCAACAACTGGCCAGTTTGGCGGAAGCCAAGCTCGCTTCCCTGAGCCAAACCACTCGCGACGAGTATGCTCAGCGCCTCGAACAAGCCTTGCGCGACCAGACCCAGGAGATGCATGCGGCGGCGGACGGCGAGGTCGCATCCATCCGGAAAGCCGCCGCGGAGGCCATCGCAACACTGCGTGAGGAACTGAGAAGTTCAAGCCAGGCCATCGAGCAAAGCAAGCAACAACTGGCCAGCCTGGCAGAAGCCAAACTCGCCTCCCTCAGCCAGGCCACCCAAGACGAATACGCCCAGCGCTTAGCGCAAGCCTTGCGCGAGCAAACGCAGGACATGCACGAGGCGGCGGGCGGCGAAGTCGCGTCGATCCGGCAAGCCGCCGCAGAAGTCCTCGCGCAACTGCAAGACACGCTTGAGCATCAAGCCCTGGCAGCCATCGGGACACTTCGGGAGGAACTACAGTCCTCAAGCCAGGCCGTCGAGCAAAGCAAGCAACAACTGGCCAGTCTGGCGGAAGCCAAACTCGCTTCCCTCAGCCAGGCCACCCAAGACGAATATGCCCAGCGCTTGGCGCATGCCTTGCGCGAGCAGACGCAGGAGATGCACGCGGCAGCAGACGGCGAAGTGGCGTCGATTCGGCAAGCCGCCGCAGAGGCCATCGCGCAACTGCAAGGCAAGCTTGAGCAGCAAGCCCAGGCCGTTGTCACGACACTGCGCGAGGAACTGCAGTCCTCAACCCAGGCCGTCGAGCAAAGTAAGCAACAACTGGCCAGCCTGGCGGAAGCCAGACTCGCTTCCCTCAGCCAGGCGACCCAAGACGAATACGCCCAGCGCTTAGCGCAAGCCTTGCGCGAGCAGACTCGCGAGATGCGCACCATAGCGGACGGCGAAGTGAACTCAATCAAACACGCCGCCGCGGAAGCCATCGGGCAGTTGAGCGACAAGCTTGAGGAGCAAGTCGAAGCGGCGGTGGCGACACTGCGCGAGGAACTTCAGTCTTCAAGCCAAGTCGTCGAGCAAAGCAAGCAGCAACTGGCCAGTCTGGCGGAAGCCAAGCTCGCTTCCCTGAGCCAAACCACTCGCGACGAGTATGCTCAGCGGCTCGAAAAAGCCTTGCGCGAGCAGACGCAGGAGATGCACGCGGCAGCGGACGGCGAGGTCGAATCGATCCGGAAGGCCGCCGCAGAGGCCATCGCAACGCTGCGCGAGGAACTGAAAAGCTCAAGCAAGGCCGTCGAGCAAAGCAAGCTACAACTGGCCAGCCTGGCGGAAGCTAAGCTCACTTCCCTCAGTCAGGCCGCCCAAGATGAATACGCCCAGCGCCTGGCACAGGCCTTGCGCGACCAGACCCAGGAGATGCGCGCGGCAGCAGATGATGAGGTGAAGTCAATCAAGCAGGCCACCGCAGCGGCGATTGCTCAACTGAAGGCGGTCGAGCGGGCGAAGGAGTCGAATCTCCTTTCCCGGGCCGAAGCCGCGGAAGAGCGACTGACGGGAGTCGCGTCGACTGTAGAGGCGCTGCAGGGGCGCGTAGGACGACTGACGGAGGAATTGGAAGGGCAGCACGCGGCGAAGAAGGAAGACTTGGAAGGAACGGCACAGCAGTTGGGAGCGCGGTGGTCTCAGCAGTTTCAGGAGCAGGCCGCGGCGGCGGTCGAAGCCCTGCGCACCCGCATGATGGCGCTGGCGGAGGATTTCCAGGCGACGCAGACCAGGAAGGCCGCGGATCTGGAGAGGGTCTCAGGGGAACTGGAAGCGAGGTGCTCCCAGCAGATTCAGGAACAGGCGAAGGCAGCCGTGCAGCGCCTGAGGGAGGAAGCAGAGAGTTCAGGCCAGATCGTGGAGGAGACCAAGAAACAACTGGCCGGCCTGGCGCAGTCCGGCTTGGCAGCCGCAGGCCAAGTTTACCCGTCGGAGTCCGCTCCGCTGCTCACCCTAGCGTTGCAGGAACAGGTTCAGCAGATACAAGCGGCAGCGGAAGCGCAAGTGAATGCCATCAAGCAGGCCGCGCAAGATGCGATCGCAGAGGCGCAGTTGGCGGGGCAGAAGCGGGAGGAAGATTTCCTGGCCCGGACTGGCGTCGCCGAGGAACGTCTGAAAGCAGTGTCAATGGCGGTGGAGTCGTTGACAGACAGCGTGCACGCGGGCGGAGGGTTGCAAGCCGCCGATTTGGACAATGTCGCCCAGGAGCTCGGCAGCAGGATGACCCAGCAGTTCGAGAAGCAAACCGAGTTGGCGGTGGAGAAAGTGCGGGCAGAAGTCAGGAACGCCGGTCGCGCTGTGGAGGAATTGGCGCGTCAACTCTCTGGTCTGGCGGAAACGAAGCGGGCCACCCTTAACCAGGTTGCGACCAACGCGGCGGCGGGTTTCGAGGCGCAGCAGAGAAAGTTGAAAATGCAGTTTGACACGGCGCGAAAAGACCTCGAGGATCTTGTGGCGCGACGCATGGCGAGGATGTCCGTCGGGGCAATTCACAGTGCAGGCCCTTCGGACCGGAAGAGCCTCATCGTGAAACTGGCCGTCGGAGCAGGACTTTTCCTCATCGTCGTGGCGTTTTTCCTGGCTGTCTCTCTTTCCACGCAGACTATCATGCAATTGCGAAATGACGCGCCCACAGAGTTCGCCGACGATAGTCCGGCGTGGAATGCCAAACGGCGCGATCGGGAGCACGAGGTGGCGCAGGCATATTGGCGAGCGGCAGCAGTGACCTTGCAAGCTAAGTATCCGTTCGGCAGCGATCTGCCGGCCGATCCGCCCGATGAGTTCCGAGTCGATAACACCTACGACCCGCCGGGCGGAGCGAAGGCCCTTGCCGATCTTAGGCTTCACTATTGGGGTAGCGTTCGCGCGGCTTGGCACCAGCGCTCCTTCTGGGTAGAAATCCAGGAACCCGACACCAGTTGGAGCGCCCGCTTCCATCACACCTGGGAGAAAATCGTCGGGAAGTAAACCGACCTCGCGCTACATCCCTCCCGAGCCGGAAGAGCCGTGCTTGCCTTTCGTTTTCACCTCGACTGACGCAACTCTCACCGTTTCCAATTCCCCTGACGGCGCACGAGACTGGACCCAGGCAGTGTAGGGGCAGGGCTTGCCCTGCCCTCGCGGGTAACCAGCAGAAATGCGGGGACGGCAAGCCGTCCCCCTACAGTGGGCCGTTCTCGGCGGATAGGGGGCCCTCCAATTCGGTTGCGGCTTGTGCGCCTTATGTTACAGTGTGCGTGCAAATCCTTGCGGCATGGCACCAGTCCGGACGTGCGAGGCTACGATCTGTGCTCTTCTTTGCGGCCTTGGCGTGCTTTGCGACTTTGCGTGAAACCGGTCGGACGAACACTGTGGGCACTCTAATTCAAGATTTTCGCTACAGCCTGCGCCAACTGCGCCGCAGCCCGGGAGTGGCGGTAGTGGCCGTACTCACGCTCGCTCTCGGCATTGGCGCCAATACGGCGATCTTCAGCCTGGCCAATGCAGTGTTCTTCCGTGGCTTTCCCTTCCCCCATGCCGAGCGTCTCGCCTTCCTGTGGCAGGACAATTCACGGACAGGAGAGACCGAAGGCGCCGTCTCCTACCCGAATTACGCCGACTGGCGCACACAGAGCCGTACGTTTGAGGACATGGCCTTCATCTCCTTCGGCAAGAACTTCCTGGCCGGCGGCGGCACCACAACGACACTCAGCGGGCCGACCGAACCGGAGCAGGTCTCCGCCGCCCTGGTTTCCACTAACTTTTTCACGGTGCTTGGCGTGAAGCCTCTCCTGGGCCGGGCCTTTCTTCCGGAGGATTCCACGGAGGGACATACCAGTGTCGCAGTCATCAGCTACGGCCTGTGGCAGGAGCGGTTCGGGAGCGATCCGCAAATTATCGGCAGACGCGTGAAAATCTGGGGAGGCAACGAAATCATCATTCTTGGAGTGCTTCCGAGGGGATTTACGTTCCCGAGCAAAACTCAGGTTTGGGAACCCCGCGCGGTGACCGCCTTCCTTCAAACCAAGGCGAGGCAATATCCCAATCTGGCCGTGATCGGCAGACGCCGGCCGGGAGTGACATGGCAGCAAGCGCAGGCGGAGATGAGCGCCATCGCCGCGCGTCTGGCCACTGCGTACCCCGGCGTCGACGCCGGAGTGGCCATTCGCATCGTTCCCCTGCGCCAACAGCTTTCGGAAAGAGTCAGTCAAGGCATCGTGATGCTGTGGGAAGCGATCTTGGGAGTCCTGCTGATTGCCTGCCTGAACACAGCAAGCCTCCTGGTCGGACGCGCCGCGGGACGCCAGAAGGAAATCGCGGTGCGGTTGTCCTTGGGAGCCACTCGCCGGCGCCTCGCCCGCCAACTGCTTACGGAGAGTCTTTCCTTTGCCTTGGCGGGCGGCTTATTGGGAGCCGGGTTGGCCTTGGTGATTGTAAATCTGGTCTCTAAACTGAACCCTGATTTAGCCAGACTTGAGGGCACGCTGGTTGACTTTCGGGTCTTGGGTTACACGGCCGCAGTCACCGGCATTGCCGCATTGCTCTGCGGTCTATTGCCCGCTCTCATGGTTCCGGGCATTGACCTCAACCGCGCTCTCAAAGACAACGCCGTCGCCGCTTCCCCAACCACGCATCGGACCCGCAAAACGCTCCTCGTGACCGAGGTTGCAATGGCGTTTGTGCTGCTGGTGGGCTCCACCGTGTTGATTCGCAGCCTCTGGGGAATCCTGCGAATCGACCCGGGGTTCGACGCCGGGCACGTTCTTGCCTTTCACGTATATTGGCCCGGCGAGGCAAAGACGCCGGAAGAGTCCTCAGTGCGCAACGCGCTCAGCATCGATTTAATGCGGCGCTTGAGGTCACTTCCGGGAGTCACATCGGTCGCGACCGCGTCGTTTGTGCTCTTTCCGAACGAGATGTACAAGGTTCCTTTCGATACCGAACAACCGTCCGCCGCGCCCTCCGAGCCGAAGCCGCTGCTTCCACATCTCGAGGTGAGCCCGGACTTCTTCCGCGCCATGGGAATCCCACTGCTGCGTGGGCGGGCATTTACCGCAGCCGACTCAGCCAAGGGCGCACTGCCGGTCGCCATGATCAATCAATCCATGGCCCGCCGCTACTGGCCTAATGAAGACGCTCTCGGCAAACGGTTCAAGTTCGCAGACCCGAATTTCAAAAGCCCCTGGTTTACCATCGTGGGCGTCGTCGGCGACGTTCGAGGAGAGGGACTGGAAAGCGCGTCTGGCCTGCTGGCGTATGTCCCTTCGGACGACGACATGTACGACGACATTGCTATTCGAACTACAGGCGACCCTATCGCCTTGGGCGCTGCCGTGCGCCGGGAAATCCGCCAACTTAACAAAAGCCTGCTTGTTGAGCACATGCAAACGGCGAGATCGATGCTCCTGGAGCGCGAATCGCACCGGCAGTTCACCGCATGGCTGCTCGGCAGCTTTGCTTTGGTCGCCGTGGTTCTGGCTGCGATTGGTATATACGGAGTACTCGCCTATTGGGTCGCGCAACGCAAGCAGGAAATTGGGGTTCGAGTCGCACTGGGCGCTGAGAAAAGTGCCGTGCTGTGGATGGTGGTGGGACAAGGATTCAGGATTGCGCTGTCTGGCGTGGCGATCGGCCTCGTGGCGGCTCTGGGCCTCGCCCGCTTCTTCTCCAGTTTGCTTTACGGCGTCCAGGCCACCGATCCCCTGTCGCTCGCCGTCGTGTCGCTGCTTCTGGGCGCGGTGGCGCTGCTCGCGTGTTACATTCCCGCGCGCCGGGCGGCCAAGGTCGATCCTATAGAAGCGCTGCGGTGTGAGTGAAGCATGCGTGGCCGCTTTTGAGTAGTGTCAATATATCTTTTCTGGTATATTAGCCTATGCCGTGGACGGTCGAAACTTTAGATGAGACTGTAAATGCGGAACTGGAGGCTTTGCCTGAAGACATGAGGGCAAGGCTGTCACGTATCGCGAATCTCATTGAAGAAGTTGGCCTCGAACATGTGGCCGAGCCGCACGTGAAGCGTCTTGAAGGCCGTCTGTGGGAAATGCGGCTAAGCGGCCGAAGCGGGATTTCCAGAGCACTCTATGTGACGGCCGCGGGCCGGCGCGTGGTTATTGTTCGGGTCTTCGTGAAAAAGACCGAGAAAACACCGCGCCGTGAGATAGAGTTGGCCCTCTCCCGGGCCAGTTTAGTGCGATGACAGGGGTGTATCCGTGGCCCGAATAACCCAACTGCACAAGAAGTGGATGCATGAACCGAAGTACCGGCAAGCCTATGAGGCGCTTGAGGAGGAGTTCGCTTTGGCGAAGGCGGTCATCCGCGCCCGGAACCGCGCCGGGCTCACTCAAGAGAAATTGGCCCGAAAGATGGGAACAACGCAGCCCACAGTTGCACGCATGGAAAGTGGGCGCACGCTTCCCTCCATGCGGACACTCCAACGCTTAGCGACGGCCACGGGGTCCCGTTTGCAGATCAGCTTTGAGCGTCGACGTACCCATCGGGGTGCTGCGCGGTGAATAAAGCAGTGGCTAGTGGGCAGAGGCTAGTGGTGAGTTGCCTTTGCGGCCTTGGCGGGGTTTGCGGCTTGGCGTGAAACCGGCCGGAGGAACACTGTGGGCACTCTAATTCAAGACCTTCGCTACGGCCTTCGGCAGCTTCGCCGTAGTCCCGGATTTGTGGCCGTCGCTGTGGCCACTCTCGCCCTGGGAATCGGAGCCACGACGGCGGTCTTCAGCGTTGTTGATGCGGTACTGCTGCACAGTTCGCCGTACCTCAACCCCGTCGAGCTTGTAGAGATCTCGACCAAGAGCCGACAAGCGGAAAAGAACTTAGTCTCAGCAGGAGAGTTCAACGATTGGCAGGCGCAGCGCCAGGCGTTTGAGAGTCTGGCCGCCTATAAGAGGTGGGAATTTCGCGTTCTGACAGGTTCCGGAGAGCCGGACGAAGTGTGGACCTGTCCGGTCTCCAACAATGTCTTTCACCTGTTAGGTGTCAATGCGATCCTCGGACGGACCTTCGCGGAAAATGAAACCCAGGTCGTGGTCCTGAGCCATGCCTACTGGCGCAGCCATTTCGCCGCCGATCCCAAAATCATAGGCAAGACCGTAGCACTCGACGCCAAACAGTACACGGTGATAGGCATTGCTCCTGCCGATTTTGAGTATCCCGACGCGAACACCCAGGCATGGATTCCGCTCACGTTCAGCGCCGCCGACAGGGACGATCACGAGCATCGCTCGCTGGACGTGATGGCGCGCTTGAGAGCGGGAGTCACCTTGCAACAAGCCCAAGCCGCCATGGACTTGGCCGCGCGCAGGCTCGGCATCGAGTATCCCAAGACGAATGCTGGATGGAGCGCCGTCGTGGCTCCGTTCAGAATCCGCGAGGTCGCCAGTACTCTTCGTTTAGCTATTCTGTCTCTTCTCGGAGCAGTAGGTTTCGTCTTGCTGATTGTCTGCGCCAATGTCACCAGCATGCTCCTCGCCCGTGGCGCCGCGCGGCAAGGAGAAGTGGCCGTCCGTGCGGCCTTGGGCGCCAGCCGCTTCAGATTGATCCGGCAATTGCTTGTCGAGGCCCTGCTGCTGGCGGGAGCGGGCAGCATGGCAGGGGTGCTTCTCGCGTCGTGGGGGCTCGTTGCGATTGCCAAGCTCATACCCAGGTACACCCTGACTGAGCCGGCTGTGCATCGAATTGCGATTAATCTCCCTGTCCTCGCCTTTGCGGTAACCCTCGCGCTCGTCACCGCGATCGTCGTGAGCTTGCTTCCCGCGCTGCGAGTCTCCCGTCCGAACTTGAATGAAGCTCTTCAGAAGCGTGGGCGGACCGCCGGAACCAGCGCGGGAGGATCTCGAGTTCAACGCACGCTGATTGCATGCGAGGTTGCTTTCGCCTTGGTCCTCCTGGTTGGAGCAGGCTTGATGATCCGAAGCTTTTCGAGCCTGGAAGCGGCGCCCACAGGTTTCAAGCCTGACCATCTTTTGACGGTGCGTGTTCCCCTGGTGAACTACAAGTATGCGCCGGGCCAGCAGTCTGCGGCGTTCTACCGCAACTTACTTGAACGTATCCAAGCGATCCCGGGCGTAAGGGTGGCAGCGATGGCGAACAACCTGCCGTTTACCGGTTTTCATACTTCGGTGGATTTCCCCGCCCCGCCGAACGGGTCCGGGGGTCCCAGGCAGCCTCTCTATTCACACTCGCAGCGTAAGTCCCGGGTATTTTCAGGCCATGGGAATTCGGTTCGAAGGAGGGACGAGACTTCAGCTGGAGCCGACAACCAGAAGGACGCGCGCTGTGTTCGCATCGTTAACGAAACCTTGGCGCGTCGCTATTGGCCGGGCGAGGACCCGGTGGGGAAGCAAGTTCCTGGACGGCTGCCGGAACGCCGCTAGCCGCTTTGATCGTGGGTCTGGTCGCGGATTCAAAGCGGACTCTGCTCGATTCGAAGGTGGGACCGGAGATGTTCCTCCCTTATGCCCAAATCCCATTCGCCTCCTTCCTCGTTACGTTCGTCATCCGCACGGCCTCGAACCCAACCGAAGTCGCCACCGCCGTCCGCGGCGCGATCTGGGATGTCGACCATGACCAGCCCGTGATCCAGGTCCGAACCATGCAGGACGTCGTCCTGGAGTCGCTTTGGCGGCAACACCTTTCCGCCTCCATGCTGGGCATCTTCGCTGCCTTTGCAATGCTTCTCGCGGCAGTCGGGATTTACGGAGTCTTTTCTTATTCGGTCGCCCAGCGGACCCACGAGATCGGCATCCGGACGGCACTGGGCGCGAGCCGCGGAGACATCTTGCGGATGGTCGTTCGCGAAGGACTGCTTCTCACCGCTGCCGGCGTCGGCGCCGGGATTGTCGCCGCCCTGGCGCTCACCCGGCTTCTCGCGAGCCTGCTTTACGGCGTCCGGCCCAGAGACCCCATCACCTTTGTGGCCTTGTCGTTGTTGTTGACAGCCGTGGCCGTCCTCGCCTCGTACTTCCCCGCGCGCCGGGCGACCAAGGTCGATCCGATCGAAGCGCTGCGCTACGAATGATGAGTCGGGGTAGGGCTTGCCCTACCCGCCCGCCAGGGGCCCGGCAAAAGGGGACGGCGAGCCGTCCCCCTACACCGCCTGCCGTCACCGACGGATGGGGGTCAGTCTTCAGTGGTTGGTTGTGTTGGCGACCTTTGCGCCCTTTGCGGCTTTGCGTGAAGCCGGTTTGAGGAGCGCTGCGGATACTCGCTTTTCGAGCTCAGGCACACGTCAAAACAGGCTCAAACCAACCTCGGACTTTCTGCCTCTTGACACAGCCAAAATAGTAGGCTAGAATCATGCGGTGGACTTGCGAATGCAACCTCGCCTTGCCAGGTGCTCGGGAAGTACTGCAGCATCAGAATCGCCGGAACAAAGCGAGAATGTCTATGAAAACAAACAGTCGAGGGGTTTAAGGGTCGAGGAGTTGACAAGTTGTGGGGCCGATTCGAGAGATCGGTCTGGATGGTGGCGGTTTGTCACCCCTCAGCCCTCGACTGTCGATTTCTCGACTTGAATTCGCCGGAACAAAGCGAGAATGTCTATGAAAACAAAGGATGGCGGGTTGTGCCGGCTACCGGTTTAAAGTTCTGGTCCAAATTCGCCCATGACAGTTTGTCCCAGCCGTCTCGACACGGACACTATGTCTGGCGTTCCCCTTCGGCTTGTCCATTTGTCTTCAGCCCTGCCTATAGAGTATTCCAGCAGCGCACATCAAAGTGAGCATTCGTCGCTATTCCCTGCTCAGCGCTTCCATCAGTCTCCGCTCGATGCGGCGAAAAGCGGCGGGATCGCGAACGTAATCAGTGAATGACGAAACCGCGCTGGCGCAGATCTTGTCGGCTGCGTCGTGGTCACGCGCCGCAAGCGCGCGCAGCATTTCATAGTCTTCGATACTCTCGCGCATCGCTTCGAATCGAATCGAACTTCGCACGGTGAGGTGCTCGCGGTCTGGATAGACGACGAAGGCATCGCCTGAAGGCAGCAGTTCCGCATTGTCGTCGATCACCGCTTGGGTGTCGAGCAGAGGCTTCGGGGTCCAGTAATTCCCGCCCCAATGCAGAAAGCCTGTGAATCCGTAGCGGAAATCAAGCCACTGGAGAAGCCTTACTTTGATTAAGGGCAGGTCCATCAGGCGATTGAGATACCGCTTCTGCGGGTAGAGACAGGTGTAGTACCAGACGGCGTGGCCGTCGCCTATGCGCTGCTTGAGCAGCGGCATCTGGTCGTCGAACCGCCCCAGTTGCGGAACCCAGATGTCGCAGTTGTTCTTTAGGGCCTCCGGCAAGTTCTCCGCGTCGATGGCATCGAGAGTCGGGATGCCCGGCATTTGTTGGTGAACGAGGGCTGCGAATCGAGCGTAATAGGGAGGCTCATTGCCGTGCGGCTCGTCGAGGACGTGCTGAAAATAGCGGCTGTCCCAGCCTTTTTCCTTGAGATGTGTTCCCAGGGCGGCGAGGAAGGCGGAAACGGCAGGCTCGACGCGCGGATCGTCAGGCGGAAGCGAGACTTTCTGGGGCTTGCCATCGACGACTTGAAAGCTCGGCACGACCAGCGACGCGTCATAGCTGCCGGCGCGGTCGAGCAGGTGGCTGCCCTCGATGTACCCGATTGCTCCCGCCTGCTGAAACGTCTCTACCCAACGGTCGAAGTTCGAGAAGTCGTATTGGAGATTGCCGCCTTCCAGGCGAGTCTGGATGAGCGTGAAAAGCGGCGTGATGATCACGTTTTGGCGATGCGCTGCCAGCACGTGCGCCACGTTGGAGACCAGCGTCCACCACTGCGGCGAGTAGGCGGCCACGCCGAAGAACTGTTGCGAAGTCTTGTCGTCCAAGGTAAACCAGTTGGTGACCTTGAGAGACATCTCCGCAGGCACCGAGGCGCTCATGACTCGAAGACGAAAAGGCCTGCGTGCCAGCAAGCGCTCACCCGAACGCAGCGCGATCGACCCTTCGTAGACTCCCGGCGCAGCGTCCGGCGGAATGGCAATGGTCACCCAGATCGGCGTGGTACGGCGAGCCTCAAGATCAAACGGGAAATCCTCCAGCGGATCGGGGTACCACCCCGGCGCCGTTCCCACCAGCTCATCCGGCGGGGAATCCGGCGGGTGCGAGCCCACCACCACGTAAGCGACGTGATGGGCTTCAACGCTCGAAATGCCGCGGCCGGCGCTGCCATCGAGCGGCTTCACTTCCGCCGTCAGGGCCGGGAGCGGGCGGCTGGAACGAATGGCAAGTTGCACGCTCAGGTGCTGGTTCCGCGCCGCGGTGAATTCCGGCGCGCGCACGCTGTGCGCCACAGGCGCATCGCCCGGGAAGACCTTGACCAACGAGTCGACATACCAGGCACTCAACTCCGCGGAACCCTTCCCCTGCGCCGCTCCCGCGGAAATGCAACAACTCAGAGCCATGATTGCGACGAATGAACGAAACATACAACCCTCCGGCTTCGGTATCTTGTCGCCCGCTCCTTCCTGAAACCTGACAGCAGACAGGGGCAATGTCTGCGGCGAACAAGGATATACTATTTGGGCTCGATATGGGAGTGAAGCACTCTGGAGGCTCTTATGGTTCCAAAGGAAAGACTGTTGACAGCGCTTGCGAAGGGCAAGCCGGACCGCCTGCCGATTTCGGTCCACCAATGGCAGGATTACCACCTCAAGTACTTCTTGAATGGCATTTCGGCGCTGGAGGCCTTCCGGAAGTTCGGTATGGATGCACAAATCCAGTACTTCGGCGACGTGGGTCAAACGGCGCTAGTGGATTACGACTTCAATAAGTTCTCCAGCCCGGATTGGCAGGACGAAGTCACGGTAATCAGCAGTGATCCCGACAACCGTGTCGCCTATCATGCCATTCAAACACCCAAGGGGCTGCTGACTTACAAGACCCGTGGAGATCGGAAGACCACGTGGATTACGGAATACATGGTCAAACGCGACGAGGACATTGAGCTCATCGACAAGTATTTGCCGGTGGGCAAGCTCGATCTGTCTCCGGTGCGCGCCCTTTACGACAAAATCGGCGACGACGGCATATTGCGTGGATTCGTCTGGGGAGACCAAGGCGGCTGCTGGCAACACGCCTGCTGCCTGATGGACGTGACCGAACTCATCCTGCGCTGCATTGACAAGCCGGACTGGGTTCATCGTTTCCTGACGATTCTCCTTAAGAAGAAACTGCGATTCATCGAATCGATGAAGGGAGCCAAGTTTGACTTGATTGAGACGGGCGGCGGAGCAAGCTCATCTACGGTCATCTCTCCTGCGCTGCATAAGGAGTTCTGCACTCCCTACGACCGCAAGATGCACGACGCTCTGCACGACCTGGGTTTCAAGGTGACCTACCACACCTGCGGCGGGACGAGGGGAATCGAGGAGTTGATTGTCGCTAATGGGGCGGATGCGTCGGAGACGCTGGCGCCTCTGAGCATCGGCGGGAACCAGGAACCTTGGGAATTCAAGCAGAAAGTCGGCGATCGCCTCGCCCTGATTGGCGGACTCGACCAATTCAACGTCCTCACCGCCGGCCCACCCGAAAAGATCCGCCAGACCGTACGCACCCTCTTCGAAAAGGTCGGCCAGGACGGAGGCTATATCTGCTCGGTCAGCGACCACTTCTTCGACACGCCGGTGGAACACCTTCAGGCCATGGCCGATGCAGCCAAGGAGTGCATATATAGCTGAAAGTGCGACACGGCTGGCGCGCACAGGTGTGATAAGATGGAAAACTATGGTCACCAGTACCACTCTAACTTGGGAGGAGTTCCTTGCCGCCGGCGAAGAATGGCAGAGGTGGGAGTGGGTCGACGGCGAGGTCGAATTCATGTCCCCTGTAAACCTCCGACACGAGCGGTTCCTCATATTTCTGAGCGAGTGTTTGGCCCGGTATTGCCGAACCCATCCAGAATGGGTTGCTTTTGGCTCGAACGCCGTTTTCACCATGTCTTCCGGAAACTGGCGGATGCCAGATGCGTCCCTGGTTCGAAGAGCGCGCTTCCCCGGTGGAGTGATGCCTACCAAAGCCGATTTCGCCCCGGACGTGGCATTCGAGATTCACTCGCCCTCCGATTCTCCCAGCCAGATCCAACGCAAGAGGAAGGACTACCAGCAGAGCGGTGTGGTCCAAGTCTGGTTCGACCTCGAGAAGCGCCTGGTGGAATTGGTCTATCCTGACCGTCCGCTACATTATTTCGAAGAACACCAGCCCCTCGTAATCGATACCGTTCCGGATTTCTCCCTCGACTTGAAGGAACTTTACTCGACCTAGCAGAAGCCTCACCGGTGGAGGTTAAGAGCGTCAAGTAATCCCGCCCCGCCACACGGGATCCGGCACCTGTCCCCTCTTCCCTATTCCCTCTTCCCTGCCCGTTAGGTGTATATTGCTTTGATCAGGGTTTCCCAAGAGGGAGAGGGAGGCACACCATGGGAGTAAGCAGAAGGCGGTTCTTGGAACGAAGCATCCAGGGCGGGCTTGGGGCCGCCGCAGGGGTGTACGGGCTGGGCGCTGCACCGAAGGCCGTTGCCGCGAGCGAGAAGGTGGTGGTAGGGGTCATGGGAGTGGGCGGCCGCGGGACATTCTTAACCACAGAATTCGCCTCGAGGCCGGATGTTGAAATCGCCTACATCTGCGACGTGGACAGCCGAAGGCTTTCCGGAGCAGTGAAGGTGGTCGAGGGCAAGAAAGGGAAGGCACCGCAGACCATCGGCGACTTCCGGCGCATCCTCGACGACAAGAATGTGGATGCTATGGTCTGTGCGACGCCGGACCATTGGCACGGGCTGGCCACGGTTATGGCATGTCAAGCGGGCAAGGATATCTACGTGGAAAAGCCCGCTTCCCATAACATCTGGGAAGGGCGGAAGATGGTAGAGGCGGCGCGTAAGTACGACCGCGTGGTGCAGGTGGGCATGCAGAATCGCAGCAGCACTTATGGCGGGAGCGCGCGCGACTTGATCCAAGCCGGCAAAATGGGGCGCGTTCATCTGGTCCGGGTCTACAACATGCTGAACCGGACGCCCGTGGACAGCCCTGACAGCACCGCGCCGCCGGAATTAGACTGGAACATGTGGCTGGGTCCCGGGCCGCTGCGCCCTTATAACCCCAAATATGCTCAGAGGGTTTTCTGGGACTTCAACGGCGGAATGATGACGGACGACGGCGTTCACCAGCTAGACTTGGCCCGCAGAGTCCTCGGGATCACTTATCCGAAGTCCGCTCATCATACCGGCGGAAAGCTTCATTTTACCGACCTGGCGGAAACCCCCGATACTACGATTGCAACGTATGAATATGACGGCCTTACACTGGTCTTCGAACAGACGGTATGGACGTCATATATGCAGAAGACTCCCGACAGCGTCAGGGAAAGCATGACACAGTTCCCCGATTGGTACCCCTTCAACGCCTGCAGGATCGAAATCTACGGAGACAACGGCATGATGATTCTGGGACGCCAGGGAGGAGGATGGCAACTCTTTGACGAGAACCGCCGCCAAATTGCGACAGACAAACAGACCCACTCCGCGATGCAGGCAGCTCATGTGGAGAACTTCATAAGTTGCATCCGCAGCCGTAAGCATCCCAACGCCGACATCGAGCACGGCCACATTTCCGCCGCCATCTGTCACATGGCCAATATCTCCTATCGGTTGGGTAACCGGAAGCTGGAATTCGACGCCTCCACTGAATCGTTCGTGAATGACCCGGAAGCGAATCACCTTTTGAAGCGGTCGTATCGTGCCCCGTGGGTGGTGCCCGATAACGTGTGACCCTGCGTGCCGGAGGCACCTTGGAGTGCGGCAGCGAAAGCTGCCGCCTTTTCGATTGGAAACCACAATTCGAGGTCCTATGTCTAATCATGACAACACCGGTTCTTCGCGTAGAACCTTTCTCAGGAATCTAGCCGGAGCTGGAGCGATCGTGAGCTTTCCCAAACTCGCGCCGGCCGCCTCTCCCGCAGAAAAACCGCGAGTCCAGACCTGTTATTTCTCAAAACACCTGCAGTGGCTTGGATGGGAGCAAATGGCGGAGACCACCGCCGAATTGGGATTTGACGGGATCGACTTGACGGTGCGAGAAGGTGGACATGTCCAGCCGGAGCGCGTCAAAGAAGATCTGCCCAAAGTGGCCGCCATCGTCAGGAAGGCAGGCTTGGATATTCCGATGATTACGGCGGGAATTGAGGACATTCATTCTCCCCATGCGGAAGACATTCTTCGCGCGGCCGGAGAGGCAGGGATTCCACGCTATCGGTGGGGCTGGTTTTCGTGGTCGGATACGGTGCGACTTCCCGATTTGTCGAATTTCCATGCGAGTCTCGGAAAGCCCTCCCGACTGCTCGTCGATGTGCCCGCGCGGCTTGCCGAGTTGAAACATCGCGTCGCAGACTTGGCGGAATTGAACCAGAAGTTCAATGTCTGCGCCATGTACCACAATCATTCCGGCCCCTTGGTGGGCGCCTCGGTTTGGGACCTGTGGGTACTGTTGAAGGACTTTGACGCGCGCTGGGTCAGCGCGAACTTCGACATTGGCCATGCCACGGTCGAAGGAGGGCTGGGTGGCTGGGTCAATAGCACACGCTTGATGGCCCCATTCATTCGGGGGACAGCCATCAAGGATTTCAAGTGGGGCAAGAATGCCAAAGGCGAATGGGAACCACTTTGGTGTCCGCTTGGGGAAGGCATGGTAAACTTCCCAGCGTTTTTGGCGATGTTAAAGGAAGCTGCCTTTTCCGGTCCCGTGCAGTTGCACTCCGAGTACCCACTGGGTGGCGCCGAAAACGGCGATAAAACGCTGACGTTGCCAAAGTCCACGGTCTTGGCAGCCATCCGGAAGGACCTCGTAACCTTGAAGGGCTGGATGAAAGAGGCGCAACTGGTCTAGATGATCGCCGATTGATGATCGACAATCAGAGGAATTTAACGATGACCCACCGGGAAAGGATCTTATCCGCCTTGAAACACGCCGAACCCGATCGAGTTCCGCTCGATTTGGGCTCGACCGGAGCCACCACGATAACCGTCAAAGCCTACGAGCGATTGCGGGCGTATCTTGGCCTGGCCGTTGAATGTCCACCGGTCGCGTGGTCCTTCCGCTCCACAACCGTGATCCCCGACGAGGCTATCCTGCGTCACTTTGATGTTGACGCGCGTCCTGTTCTGTTGGGAAGTCCCCTGGGGCGGCCAGACCGTAAGCTTTCCGAGGATATGTTCCTGGACGAGTGGGGAGTCCTCTGGACCCGGCATGGGGCCAGCCATTTCATCAACTCTGACGGTCCTTTCTGCAGTCTCACGGACCCCGCACCGCAAGACCTCGAGAAGCATAATTGGCCCGAGCCTTTGGACCCCGGGCGCTTCCAGGGGCTTCGCGAGCGAGCCCGAAAGCTCCACGAGGAGACCGACTACGCTGTCGTCTTAAACCTCAGCAACGGCCCCGTGCACCAGTGCCAATATGTTCGCGGCTACGGCACGTGGCTCGAGGACCTTCTGCTCCGCCCCGTCTTCGCCGAAGCGCTTATGGACAGGGTGGTCGATATCCTGATTCAGATTGCGAACCATGCTTTGGAAGAGGCGGGCGCGTACGTGGACTTGGTGACGTTTGGCGACGACATCGCCACTCAGAATGCCCCCCTGATGCGGCCGGACTTGTATCGGAAGATGATCAAGCCCCGGCACAAAGCACTGGTGGACGCCATCCACCGTCACGGCAAGCCGATTCTCTATCACTCCTGCGGATCGGTTTACCCACTTGTTCGGGACTTGATTGAGATAGGCATCGATGCCCTGAATCCGGTCCAGGTTTCGGCCGCCGACATGGCCACGGATCGACTCAAGCGAGAGTATGGAAGTGAATTGGCCTTTTGGGGAGGCATCGACACCCATCGAGTGCTGCCCCGGGGCACCCCGGCGGAAGTGACGGAAGAGGTGAAGCGGCGCATCGACGACTTGCACGGGAATGGCGGATACGTCCTCTGCGCCATCCATAACATCCAGCCCGAGGTGCCGCCGGAGAACATCGTGGCGATGTACCAGACGGCGCTTGAGTACAGGCCATCGTGAGATTCGGGGGGGACGAAACTCCCCGCCGAAACCTTCCCCACCGCGAGCTCAACGCCCAGGTCGGCAAATCCTCAGATCGTTCTAATCCTAATCGCATATCCCGGCAAGGTCTGCCGGGCTCGTGTCCAGCATTTGTTGCCCAAACCAGGGGACAACCACGGCCCCCCCACTTTGAGGCTTGGCGGCGAAGTCCCAGCGAATGTGGAAGACTGATGAGAACTCGATCCTGGCTGGAGTTGGCACCAGTCTTGCTACCTTGGTAAGCAGAGTCCAGCTCTGATCCGAGGCGATTTAAGGTGCGGTGTAAATTGCCGATGGAGTTGGAGGGAAAGTAACTTGCTATTTAGGAGACCGCAAATGTCCACTTCCGGGATTACCAGCAGTATGTCTAGTCAGCTCCAGCAGTTCCAGCAGGAGTTCAAACAGCTAGGCCAGGATCTGCAATCCGGCAACCTGTCCTCAGCTCAGTCCGATTTTGTGACGCTAGAGAACGATCTACAGCAGACCAGTTCCACGTCTACGTCGCAAAGCAACAGCCCGATTGCCCAGGCCTTTAATCAACTCGCACAAGATCTTAACGCCGGAAATCTCTCGGCTGCCCAGAAAGACTACTCGACCATCCAGCAGGACATGAAAAGCCAAGCCTCGCACCATCATCATCACTCAGTCGGAAGTCAGGGAAGTCAGCAAAGTGAGGTTTCCCAATTGATGACGCAATTGGGTCAAGACTTACAATCCGGGAACTTGTCGAATGCTCAATCAAGCTTTACTTCGTTGCAGCAGCTTTTACAGAGCGGCACCAGCACGAACACGCCGGCTAGTTCATCGACCGGCAGTCTGTCGACGTACGCGTGACGGCCGAAACGTCAATGGCTAGTGTCCTGCCTCAGGGATGTCGTGACAGTAAGTCGGGGCGATTGCGACGGTGAGCCGCGCCGCCCCCGTCTGACGACGTTGTGGCAAGTACCAGCGGGGATAGAACTACGGCAAGGGCGTAAAGGCTGAAGTGTAAGGGATTAACACTAGAAAGGGTTCAGCCGTCCAGCTGTGAACACTTGCCACCAACCGCGAGAGCACTGGCCGGGCATTCCCAGCCACTAACCACTCAGCCCTCACCACTTTCAAGTACGATTCTCTAGCGGAGGCTTCCATGAAGGCATGTTTGCTCCATTCCCCTGCGCGGGTCGAGACCAATCCACTCGAATTCACCGACCTGCCCGACCCAGTGCCGCAGGGCGACCAGGTTCTGGTACGGGTTAGCGCCTGCGGAGTTTGCCGCACGGACTTACATGTGGTCGAGGGAGAACTGCCTCCGCGCAAATCACCGGTGATCCCGGGGCACCAGGTGGTGGGGCGCGTTGAGAAGGCAGGCGCGGCAGCCAAGCGATTTCGCATCGGGGACCGGGTTGGCATTCCCTGGCTTCATCGAACCGATGGGGTTTGCGACTACTGCCGTGCAGGAAAAGAGAACCTTTGCGACAATCCCACTTTTACGGGATACATTGTGGATGGGGGTTATGCAGAGTATACGCTGGCGCCGGAGGGCTTTGTTTACCCAATCCCCGAAGGCCTGACGGACCTGCACGCCGCCCCGCTCTTATGCGCAGGCATCATCGGTTTCCGCTCCCTGCGCCTTTCGGGGATTGAAGCCGGCGGCAAGCTGGGATTGTACGGTTTTGGGGCAGCAGCGCACTTGGCGATCCAGGTGGCCCGCCATTGGAACGTTTCAGTCTACGCCATGACCCGCGACGCGCGTCACCAGAAGTTGGCGCTCGAGATGGGCGCGGTGTGGGCGGGCGGGACGGTGGACGAGCCGCCCACAAAACTCGATGCCGCCATTGTCTTTGCTCCTGCGGGAGAAATCGTGCCGGCAGCCCTTAAGGCCTTGAAGAAAGGTGGCACCGTGGCGCTTGGCGGCATCCATATGAGCCCGATCCCGTCATTCGATTACGACTTGCTTTACGGCGAGCGCGTGCTACGCAGCGTCGCCAATAACACCCGCCAGGATGGCGAGGATTTTCTGCGCCTCGCCGCTGAAATTCCCATCCACACCGAGACCGAGATCTTCCCGCTCCGCGACGCCAACCGCGCCCTGAATTCGCTTAAGAACGATGCCATCCGCGGGGCGGCGGTGTTGAAGGTCTCCTCGTAGGCTGCGAAAAAGTCTCCCCGACCTGTCATCCTGAGCGGAGCGAAGGATCTGCATTTGCCTATTTTCACGGAGATGATGCAGATGCTTCGCTCCGCGCAGCATGACAGATGGCCTCTTTCCGCAGTCTGCTAGTGATTAACCTCGGCCATATACGTCCGCAGTGTCACAAACCTGTAACCGCGCTTCTGGAGTTCAGGGATCAGCCGGGAAAGTAGCTCGACCGATTGCGGCAGCTCATGAAACACCAGGATGTGCTGTTCAACACCCTGGCGCTCTCGCTGGGCGATGTTGCGCAGCACGTAGTCGTAGTCGGAAGGCTTGGGGCACTTGGCCAGGCTGCGGCCGGCGCAGAAGTAATCCTCGGAGTCAACATCGCGCAGCGCCGGCGGTACGTCTCTGGACCTCGTCATAACGTGGTAGCCGCGCGCTTCGATCTTTTTCTGGAGCTCAGGCCAGATGGTCCAGTCCGGCGGGCGCAGATAAGAGGGTTTGACTCCGGTAATGCTCTGGATGACCGTCGAAGCCTTATCAATGTCGTTGAGTACCCAGTCTTCGCCGTAGCGCTTCACCATGAGGCGGAAGTCGCCGTGGCCGAACGTGTGATTCTCAATCTCGTGGCCGCGCCGGTGCTCTTCCTCCGCAGCCTCGCGGCAAACCCCACCGTCGTCCTGGCGGCATTTCGCGTCGGCATTTTTCGAAAGCCGCCAACCCATCACGAAGAACGTCGCCTTTACATTTTGCTTGTCGAGTAGACTGAGCAAGCTTGCGGAGGAAACTCCCTTCCCTGTACGTGTGCCTATCAGCACGTAGGGTTTGGGACCGTCATCAAAGGTCAGGGCAATCAGCTTCGAGCCCGGCGCGGCTTTGGCGCGCGCGCCAGTCTCCGCTGAGTTCAGAGGAGCTCTTAATGGAAGAGCCATTGTGACAAGGGCGATCGATAGCATGCATTGTGTGAATTTCGGTGACATGGCTACCCATTATGCGCCCACTTCCTGAACATGCGCCAGTGATGCATGCCTAACGCGGTGTCTATGTTTAAAGTAGAGGCGGCTGTGCGCCGCCATTTGGTCCGTCAGTTGACGGATAAACTCGCCGCTACGAATTCAAATTAAGCCACTACCGTGCCTGCCCTTCGAAAAAAACCGGAAGTGGGCCGCACGGCCATGGCCCCTGTGCCACATCGGGTATCGCCTGGAGGGTGCCACCTGTAGGGGCGAAGCGCCGCCTCGCCCCTACCTCTTTGCCGCGACCCGCATCAATAAAGGCCAAAAAGCGGTTCCAGCGGTATTATACTGGCCACACTGGTGTTCACATGTAGGGGGTGGCAGCCAATGAGGAATGAACTTTCCCGCAGGGTGGTGATTCTGTCCGGACCATCCTGCGTCGGCAAGAGTCCACTGGATAAGGCCCTGGCGAGATTCTATCCCGAGTTGCACCAAGCCTTGCGGAAGCTGGTACTTTTCAACAGCCGTTCGCCACGGCCTGGCGAAGTCGACGGGGTCGACTACCATTTTCGCGCTCGGAGTCGGATTGAGGCGCTGCGCACCGAAAGTCGCTATGCCGTATTGGACGTGCGTGGGGATCTGCAAGCTTTGGATGTGGAAGAGTTGCGCGATCTTCTGGCAGAGAACTGCGCGTTCTTCGAAGGGAATCCCTACGTCAGCCGAGTCCTCCAGACTCATCCCAAGTTGGACGGAATTGATCGGCTGGCCATCTTTCTTTCGCCTTTATCGAAGGACGAGATCGTCTATCTCAAGGACGCGGAGCGCAATGTTTCCCTTTCGGACTTTGTCACTGACGTCATGAGGCGCAAACTGCTCCGGCGTACCCGTCGACAGAAAGGCGAGCTTTCGGCAAGGGACCTCGAGAACATTGAGAAACGCGCCTCCAGCGCATACGGCGAACTCAAGCAGGCCCGGAACTTCGATTATGTGATCCCGAACCACGACGGCGAGGACAGCGACAACTGGGAAGCCTTTTATTACCCAATCGGAGACGCCCGCAGGGCGTTGAACTCGTTTGTGGATCTACTGCAAGGCAAGATTCCACCCGCGGTCGAAAAATGGGACGAGGGATTGATCCCGTGAGCACTCGCTCGTGTTCGTCAGCAGACGAACACCCGGAAAACATGCGAACGACTCCCCTCCTTAGCCAAGGAGAGGATAGGGGGTGGTTGGGTCTGGAGTCATGCGACCAGCGTTAGGAATTCGATACTCCCCTGCTCTTTTCCGTCCCACGCCGCAAAATACAATTCGAGCTTGAGCTGAGGAAAATCCTTTCGCAGAGTCTTACCCACTTTGCGCAAGTCTTCTTCCTGACGCTCGCGGGGCTCAGAGGAAGTGTGAAGATGAACTGGCAGGCTCTTGTACCAGGCGCAGTCCTCATGCTGGATGAGGATTAGCCGGTCGATCTCATGGTTATCGACGAAGAAGCGGAACCACCTCCAGCTTGCCCAGGAGAACTTGGGCAGGTACTCGACCAAGGTCAGACTCTGGGGACCGCCGGGAACGACGAATAAGTCGTAGTTGCCACCCAGCCCCAGGTCGCGATTCAAGAACTCCTGGAAGGCCGCTTGAAACCGATGGTCGCCGCAATGGACGACTAGGGCGCGAGGGGGCTGGCTCTGAAGCTTGGCGTCCACGGAGTAGTCGGGCATGGATGACCTCGATAACTTAAGGTTAAAGGCTAAAGGGTGAAGGGTAAGAGCAGCCGCCACATCTGTCCTTCACCCTTCACCCTTGTGCGATTACGTTCCACCTCTAGATCTTGCGGCCCCCCGCTTCGCGCTCAGAATGATTGCCGTTATAACTGAAAATAACTCTTCCGTCTCTTTCATCAGTCGCTCTAACCGCTGTGGCGAAATGATGCCCGACTCGGCTATCAGCTTCAGCCAGTAAAGGCTCTCCCGCGCTTCCTTCTGCGCGATGGCGTATTTGTGGACAAAGTCGGGGCGGCTCTCTGCCGATTGCGCCTCCTCCACATTCGCTCCAATCGAGGTGGCAGCGCGCAGGTATTGCTTGCCGAGCGCCCAACCAGCTCCGTCGTTACCCTTTTGCAAAGCTCCGTACAGTTTGATCGCCCGCAAAGAGTACCCGTACGTCCGTTTGCGGATTTCCGGAGGAACCTTGCCCATTCCCTTCACCCTTCCATGACGTTGCCCCGCCTTTATCCTTTAGCCTTCAGCCTTTTGCATTTAACCCTTCTTCTGCACGACCGACCCGTGAACTTCCTGTACGAGGCCCTTGGGCTCGGCGATCTGATGTTCTTTGGCCGCCTCATGCCTGTCCGCCGAGTCATGCGAGACGCCCAACTGCGACAGAACGCTGGGCACGTCGAGGCCTAAGGCTTGCAACTGCTGGAGCAGGCTGAACACCAGGGCAGGTCCGGTCTTAGCGATGCGGCCGATGCCTCCCGTCCCATCCCCCGCGGCCCCGTTGCCTTGTTCGATCACAACCACCTTATCGATATTTCCCAGCGGCGCCGCCACCGCTCCAAAAATACTCGCTGAAGCTTGCAGCACGGCGGGTATCTTCTCGAGTACTGTCTGGAGTTTAGCGGCCTCGTTAAATTCCTTCCAGGCTTCCGCCTTTTTCAAGATGGCCGTCGCCTCGGCGACGCCCTGTGCCTCGATGGCTCGTGCCTGGGCCAGGCCGATCGCTTCCACTTTGGCGGCTTCGGCGCGGCCCTGGGCTTCGATTGCGGCGGCTTGGCCCAGCCCTTCTTGCCGGAACTTTTCCTGCGCGGCTTCCGCCATAGCGATCTGGGCGGCTTTGCTGCCCTCCGCCTCGAGAATGGCCGCCTGCTTCTTGGCTTCGGCGCGCAAAATTGCTGCCTGCCGATCGGCCTCCGCGGACTTGATGACCGTCGCCTCGAGTTCCCGCTGCTTACGCATCACTTCCTGTTCCTGGACGGCGATCTGCTCCTGCGTGCGCACTCTTTCCACGCGAACTTCTTCCACCACCACGGCCTGCTTGGCCTTGGCTTCTGAAAGCGGGCCGGCCTGCGCGGCCGTGGCCTTTTGCGTCTCCACTTCGGCCAGGAACTGGGCCTGCCTTACCTGAAAGTCGCGTTGCGCCGCGGCAATGTTGGCCTCTGAGTCGAACTTCGCCTTCTCGCCCTCCTGCATGGCGAGAGCGGACTTTATCTTCGAATCGCGCGTGGCCTCGGCTTCGCCGATGGTCCCATCGCGTTTCACTTCCGCCGTCCGCTTCTTGCCGAGGGCGTCCAGGTAGCCTTCTTCGTCAGATATGTCCTGGATGGTGAGTACGTCAACCCCGATCCCCATCCTCTCCAGGTCCGCCGCAGCTTCCGAGGTCAGCTTCTGGGCGAAGCTCGCGCGGTCGCTGTTGACCTCTTCCACGGTCAGCGTGCCGAGGATCGATCGAAGGTGGCCCTCGAGGGTTTGAAAGATGACTCGTTGGATCTCTTCGTGCGACATGCCGAGAAACCGCTCGGCAGCGGCACTGAGAGACATGTCGTCGCTTTTGATCTTGACGTTGGCCACCGCTTTCACGGAGATGGGCACGCCTTGCTTGGTGTAAGCCCGCTTGATCTCGAGCGGAATCGTGAATACGTTCAGCGACAGGTAGTCTACCTGCTCGAGGAGCGGGTAGCGGAAGGCCGCTCCGCCCTTGATCATGCGGTAGCCCACGATTTTCCCGTCGCTCAACTTGCGTTTGCGACCGCTGAACACCGCCACCGCGTTAGGCGGCACTTTCAGGTAGTTCCGGCTGAAAAGCGCCATGGCCACAATCAAGGCCAAAAGTACACACATCACAATGATGGGAACGAAAAACTGCGTAATCATGCTCATGACATCTCCCGGAGTTGGAAATTGGAAAATGGAAAATAGAAACTGGTATCCGCCGGACTTCAGTTGGTCACTAAACTAACCAGTTTCAATTTTCGATTTTCCAGTTTCCGTCTTGTGGTCACTCTGCTCGCCGGACCACTACCGTCTCACCCAGCACGGCTTCTATCTTAACTACGGTATTGGCGGGAATCGGTTCCCCATCCTGCGACCGGGCAATCTTGTCCACCACACTCTCGCCCATCCTGCAGCGGATTTGTCCGACGCCGGCCTTTGGAATGCTCACGCTGACCTGTGCCGTATTCCCTGCCAGATCGCTGACCCGGACTTCGCTGGACGCCTGTTGGCTGTAAAGGAAACTCGCGAAAAGGTAAATGATGGTGCCAAAAACCAGGCCGCCGGCCACCCCCATTGCCGTGCTGACCTCTATGCTGTGGCCCAAATGGATGCCAATAGCCCCAAAGCCGCCAAAAGCCGTCACGAAAACACTGAGAATGCGAGAGCTAAAGATGCTGACTCCTGCGCCGCCGTGAACGTCGCCGTGGAAGTCGGCATCGTGCCCTGCCAGGTCGCCGTGGTCGAATAACTCACCGGAGAGAAAACTCATGACGAGGACAAGGAATCCTATGGACGCAATGCCCAGAAATACAGCGAACGCTGAAAACCCGGCTACGAGCAGCATGAGCCAGCCTCGCGGTCTCGAGGGAGTTCAGAACCGTCTGCGCACTCCCAGGACAGGTACCATCAAATCAGTCACGCCTACTCTAGAGCCCAGCCCTCTCGAAGTCAAGCGAGACAGCCCGGTCCCTCTTGCCGCGTACTCCTAGCTTCGGCCCCGCCCTGCTGACGTTGCAGAGTAGGGTCAGCACTGTTGCTGGATCAGGCACTACGTCGACAAGGCTAGCGTCCTAAGAGCGTGCTGAGAAAAATGAGGAAAAGTGAGCAAAAGTGTACAGACAAAATGTCCGCTCCATTGTTAAATAGCTACTATTACTTGCTAGTCTTGCCAGAAAGCCCAAATCCGGGGCCCCATTCTCGGGGCCCCCGTTCCAGAGAATGCCGCCTTTTTGCTTGAGGCTTGAGACTTAGGAAGGCTACACTTCGTATTTGGGACATCCTTTGTGAGCATACTGATCAGCGCTATTCCAGCACGATGTTGGGCGACATTTACCACCACAGATTTAGGGGAGTTCCTGGCGATCTCTTGACACAGCCCATGAAAAGTGATGGGATAAGGGCCCTCGCACAAGGACCCGAAGCCGGGAGGCAGAAGCCCATCGTCGTGTCACACATCGTCCGATCGGTAAACACCTCGGCTCCGTCCCCTTGACGGGGCCAGAAGCTTGGCCGTATGCGAGCCGCTCACAACTGCACAATCCGTCATTCATCTCAAGGAGCCAATAAGCCATGAAGGGCAAATCCGAGGTACTGGAAGTTCTAGCGGGAGCGCTGACCGAAGAACTGGGCGCCGCCGTTCAATACATCCTGCACGCCGAAATGTGCGATAACTGGGGCTTCAAGCCGCTTGGCGCCTTCACGAAAAAGCGCGCCATCGAAGAGATGCAGCATGCCGAGAAGCTGATAGAACGCATTCTCTTCCTGGAAGGCACTCCGGACGTCCAGACATTTCCCAAAATCGAAGCGGGCAAGGATGTCAGCGACCAGTTCACGATTGACCTCACGGGCGAGCACACGGCCATCGTGAGCTACAACAAGGGATACGCCATCTGCGCCAAGGCCGGTGACCAGGGCAGTGCTGATCTGTTGCTGGCGAATTTGCGCGACGAAGAACGCCACGTGGACTACCTCGAAACCCAACTGGGCCTTATCAAGGAACTTGGCCTGACGGACTATCTGGCGCGGCAACTGGGCGAGTAAACCTTGTAGGGGCAACCCTTTGTGGTTGCCCGAGGGCGGCCACAAGGGCTACCCCTACAATCCAGAAGTGAACGCCCTGCCGGGTGACAAAATGATAGTTCCGAGGAGGTTGAGGCGACCGCTGTTCATCGGAATGCTCCTGGGGGGCATCGCCTGCACCTGGTACTTCGGCCTCGCTCTGGCCCTCCAAATTCAGGAACCCCCCGAGATCAAAAGCGAGGAGGCGACACCCACCTATACCCTCCGGGCGCAGAGGAACGAAGTTCTGGTGCGCGTGGTGGTGCGCGACAAGGACGGCAAGGCCGTTGGTGGGCTCACGAAGGACGACTTTCGCCTCTCCGACAACGGCAAGCCGCAGAGCGTGACTCTCTTCAAAGTCGAGACCTACAAGGCCGCAGAAGCCGTACAACCTCTCGGCACTGCCCCTCCCGCTGCCAAGTCTACCCAGCCGGTGGAAGTAGAGACATCGCCCGAGTTGCCGCAGCGCTACGTGGCGCTTTATTTTGACGACCTCGTGGTGAAGTTCGAAGATATGACGCGTGTCCGCGCGGCCGCTGACAAATACATCGACTCAGCACTACAGCCGGGGGATCGCGCCGGCGTCTTTACATCTTCGGGACTGGGGGATCTTGACTTCACCGACGACCGCGCCAAGCTGCACGAAGCTCTGGCGAAACTCAAGCCCCGTCCGCGAATGATGATGACCGAGCACGACTGCCCGCCGCTCACGCCTTATGAGTCCTACCTGATCGACGAATTGCACGACAACATCATGCTCAATATCGCTACGTTGGAAGTCGTTGCCTGCGCCTGTGGCGGCGACCCTAAAATCTGTAATAACCCTCAAGAGCAGGCCCAAGTGGCGGCAAAGGTCACCTGGCAAAACGATCAGGTCCAGTCCCGGCAGTGTCTACACGTTCTCACGAATCTGGTGCGGCGCATGGCGTCACTGCCCGGACAGAGAAGCATTCTGTGGCTCTCCCAAGGCTTTCTGACCTTCGCCACGATCTCGGACGTCGGCGAACTTATCGACCGCGCGTTGCGGGAGCACGTAGTCATCAGCGCGCTCGATGCACGAGGCTTGTGGGTCAATATCCCGGGCGGGGAGGCATCCGAGAACAACACTTTAAGCGATCCCTCCCTGTTCGGGACGCAGGCCATGTACCGCGAAACAGGCAAGCAGATGAACCAGGATGTGATGGCCGAAGTTGCGCACGCTACCGGCGGCGTCTTCGTGCACAACACGAACGACTACGACGGAGGGTTCCGGATGGGCGGGGCTCTGCCAGAGTTCACCTACCTGCTTGCCTTCTCGCCGCAGAACTTGAAATACGACGGCAAGTTTCACAAGCTGAAAGTCGAACTGGTAAGTTCGAAGGGCTTGACCGTGCAGGCCCGCAACGGCTACTTCGCTCCCAACCAGGAACTCCGGCCGGAGGAACGGGCAAAGCAGGAGATTGACGAAGCCGTCTACGCTCGCGAAGAGTACCTGGAATTCCCGGTTGATGTCCACACCCAGTTCTTCAAGCTGAGCGACACCAAGGTTCAGCTTTCCGTCACGGCGCGAATCGACGCGCACGCACTGCGTTTCCAGAAGGAAGGCGACCGCAACCGGCTGAATTTGAAAATGGTCTGCGCCGCCTTTGATCGCGACGGCAACCTGGTCGATGGGTCGCAGAAGGAAGTGAACCTAATGCTGCGCGACGCGACCCTTGCCCAACTTCTAAGCTCGGGACTGTCCGTCCGCGACCAACTTAAAGTTAGCGTTGGGAACTACGCTCTGCGCGTGGTGGTTTACGAAATCGATTCCGCCCGGATGACAGCCCTGAACCGCACCGTGGAGATTCCCTACTAGCAAAGTGGCGCGGCCCCCCGGTTGTAAGAGGATGAATGACGGTCAGCTTGTTGGCGTCAGTTTCCGATTGGGATCAACCCACAGCCAAACCAGTGCTCCGGTGGCACAGAGGAAACCGGCCACAGCAAACGATGCTTCCCAGCCAAAACGCGACGCGATCAGCGGTGTAAGCGTGGCGGTAACCGTACTTCCAATCTGGGCGCCCATGTTCATGACGCCGGAGACGGCGCCGGCAGACTCCCCCGCGATATCCGCCGTGACCGACCAGAAAGTGCTCTGGGATATATAAAGCGCGCCCGCCCCACCGGCCAGCACAACGCTGGCCAGCCTGGGACTGGCAACGTAAGCACCTGATGCTACGAACACGGCCGATAACCCTATTCCCACCACGGAAACGCCACATCTTCCCCAACGCTTGCCGTAGAGGCGCGTAATCCGGTCACTGATGACTCCGCCCAGCGGCGAACACACTGCCATGGCGATGAATGGAAGGGTTGTGAAGTACGAACTCTCCCGCAGATTAAGCCCGCGAACAGTGGACAGGTAGCGGAAGAACCAGGTGAAAAAGATATAGGCCACATAGCCGTAACAGAAGTAACTGTACGTGACCAGCAGGAAATCCTTGCATCCCAGAATGCTTTTCCAGGGCAGCATCCCTTTCGGTTGATCTTCCGCATTGGGCAAGCCGGAGCGAATGACGCCCTTTTCACGCTCGCCCACCCAGGGGTGATCTTCCGGATTGTCTCGCGCCAACCACAGCCACACCATGCCGGCGGCGACGCCGATCAGAGCGCTTACCCAGAACGACAGCCGCCAACCGCCGCGCAGCATAATGTAAGTAATCAAGGGAGGCGTGACCGCAGCGCCCGCGCCCACTCCGGCAAAGATCACGCCATTGGCCCTGCCGCGCTCTTGAGTGGGAATCCACTTGGCCACCACGCGATTCGAAGCCGGATAGATCACCGACTCGCCGACGCCCAACATGAACCGGACGGCGATAAAAACCGCGACCACGTGGGCAATACCCCGGGGAATGGCCGTCGCCAGGCTCGTGAAAATCGCCCACCAAACGGTGGCGATGGTGATTACCCTCCGCGCTCCGTACCGATCGCTGGCGCGCCCGCCCGGAGCTTGAAACAACGCGTATCCAAAGACAAAGGCGCTGAAAATATAACCAAGCTGGATATTCGTGAGATGATATTCCCTGACAATATAATCGCTGGCGATGGAAATGTTGACGCGGTCCAGAAACCCCACCGAGCTCATGACGAAAATCCAGACGATGAGGAGCCAGCGAACTCGACCTTCGAAAGGAGAAATCATTCCCGGTTTCGCCTCAATTCAGGACGACGGAAGTCAGAATCGAAAAGTTACCACATCTGATGCGTGGACGAAAGGCGTATCGTCGAAAGTCTCGTCATTCCCGTGGAAGCGGGAATCCATCGAACGTGGGTCCCCGCTTTCGCGGGGACGACGGTCATGATCGCAGTCCGATGCCTCAGGTCTATGCATGGGCGATGGAGTGCCTGAACTCGCTTGCTAACCCTTCAAACTTACGTCAGACTGTAACCAACCATGCGTGACCGCCTCTACCTTCTGGTTTTCCTGGTGGGAGCAGGGCTGCTGCTCTATGTGGGCCGCGGTTATATCGCCATGTCCACCTACGCGACGTTCGGCCTGACGTTCGCGGGAACTACGGCTGCCGCGGTTCTAGGGATGGTGCTTTATCGCGTGCAACTCGAATTACGCGCCAGCCGCCACGAACTGGCGCGCAAGGAAGCGGAACTGACCTTCGCTCTGGAGGTACAACAGGCGCTTTTTCCAAAGCATTTTCCGGCCGACGGAGGGCTCGAGTTCTCCGCCGTTTGTGTTCCCGCCCGGGGAATTGGCGGAGATTACTATGACGTCCTGCAGCGGTCCGGCGGCCGCGTGGCATTCGCCATCGCCGACATCAGTGGCAAAGGAATTTCGGCGGCGATCCTGATGTCCAATGTCCACGCCGTGCTTCGAACCCTCTACGACGCCGGCCACCCGGCTGGGGAGCTCTGTTCCCAGCTCAATCGCCAGCTGTACCGCGTCACCGACGGCACGCGGTTCGCAACCGCGTTTTTTGCGGAGTGGAGCGTGCGCGACCGTAGCCTTACTTATGTCAATGCCGGCCATCCCGCGCCCATCCTGCTGGGATCACGGTCCGGCGAGCAGCTTCACGCCGGCGGCCCCCCGCTCGGGCTGTTTGCCGGCACGGACTTCCAAGTAGGCAGGATCGTCCTTCAGCCCGGCGACGTAATGGCCCTTTTTTCCGACGGAATAACAGAAGCCGGCGAAAGCTCACAGCGGGAATTCGGCGAGGCGAGGCTGGAAGCCGTCCTCAAGCAGCACCCCGGCAAGCCTTTGGACGAAATCCGCCAAAACGTTTTGGAGGCTGTGCGCGACTGGTCAGGCGAGGAGTTGGAAGACGACATGACCCTGCTTTTGATTCGCGCTGGACGCGCGCCAGTGAGTGAGAACGCACTGTGCTTAACGCAAATGGAGGCACTATGAAAATCGGCGGCCACGGATTGCGGGAACATATTCGCCTTTTGATGCCCCTGTTCGGGTTGATCACGGCGGTGTGGTTGCTTCGCTTGATCATGGACAAGGCAGGCACGCCGCCGGCGATTGTCCGCATAGTGAGTGTGACCGTGGCCGGCTCCGCCTCGATCCTGCTTGCCGTCCTGCTGATTCACTTCAAGGGATTTGGCAGCTACAGCAACGTTGTGTTGGCAGCCTTTCTGATCGAGTTCTGGTCACAGCTTCTCATCTGTGCCGCCATCGCCTTCGCCGCACTCACCAACACCGTGAACGTTTACAGCGCGCCGGAGTATTCGCCCCGCAGCGGCCCGTTGGCCCACATCTTCGGGCACATAACCTTTGGCCTGGGATTTGGCACGTTGTTTTTTGGAGGGGGTATGGGATGCCTGGTGCTCTGGCTGCTCCGCCACATCATTCCTGCCGCGGGAGGAAAAGCCCACCTGAGGACGAGTCACTGAGCGAACAGGCGGTCGGCAATAGGCAGTAGGCAGTGTGCGGTTTGCAGTGGGCCAATGGACCTTGCGGGCCTACGCTGAAGAAAGTGCTCTGTGCGCCTTCGCAGATTCCTTCCGCCGCACCAGCCATTTCATCCAATTCTCAAACCCCGCGCCGGTCTTGCAGGAGACTTCAACAATCTCCATGCCGGGATGCACATGAAGGGCATTGGCGCGCGCTTGCGCGAGGTCGAAAGAGACGTAGGGGAGCAGGTCAGTCTTATTCAGGATCAAGAGTTCGGCTTTGAAGAAAATGGCGGGGTACTTGAGAGGTTTGTCTTCGCCTTCCGCCGTACTGAGCACGACCACCTTCGCTGCTTCGCCAAGGTCGTAGCTCGACGGGCACACCAGGTTGCCTACGTTTTCAATCAGCAGCATATCGAGAGACTCGAGCGGCCACTCCTCGAGCGCCCGCTCGATCATCCTCGCATCCAGATGGCATGTTCCCCCGGTGGTGATCTGTCTCACCCGGAAGCCGAATCGAGCCAATCTTTTCGCGTCGTTGTCGGTCTGGATATCGCCCGTCAGCAGCGCCACCCGCTCGCCGGTGGGGAAGCGCTCGAGGGTACGCTCGAGCAATGACGTCTTCCCTGCCCCGGGCGAACTGATGAAGTTCAAACAGAAGAGTCCTCGCTCGAGGAATCGTTCCCGCAACCGCTGGGCGATGCGGTCGTTCTCACTCAGGACCTTCTGTTCAAGCGGCAAGCGGCTCATAACTCCTCCACCTCAAGGTATGCCAACTCGAGTTCGTCGCCACCAATACAATGAGTATCGGTCGAGCCGCAGTCGGGGCAATCCATCCGGTAATTCACTACCGTGAAGACGTGCCGGCATTGCGAGCACTCATGGCGGCGCGGCACAGACTCGATGGCCAGGGGCAGTGGCTCGAAGTCAGTGTCTTTGACTAAAACCTCGAACCCGAAACTGAGCGCCTCCGGATCCACGCCTGCCAATTCGCCGATGCGCACGCCCACCTTGGTCACCCGTGCGCACTTCAGCCGTTCGCGCTCCTTGCGCACCGCTTCGAGAATCGAGTTGGCAATGCTCAGTTCGTGCATGGAAAGGTAGGGGATAGGGAACAGGTTACAGGGAACAGGCATCTCTCGTGTTCCCTATTCCCTGTTCCCTGTCACCTGTTCCCTGTTCTCTAACAGATCCTCGGCAACTGGTCGCCGGCCAGCATATCGACAATACGGGAAGTGCCCAGGCAAGTTCGCATGGTGACGATGCCAGGGTGAGCGTCGACCACCTTTCCGATCATGCGAGCGTTCGCGCCCAGTGGGTGGCTACGCATGGCTCCCAAGACGCGCTCGGCCTCCGGAGCCGCTACGACGGCCACCAGTTTCCCCTCGTTCGCCACGTAAAGTGCGTCCAGCCCCAGCAACTCGCAGGCGCCTTTCACCTCCTCGCGAATAGGTATGGCGGATTCTTCCACCACGATCCCCACACGCGACTGAGCCGCGAACTCGTTCAAGGTGCTCGAAAGGCCGCCTCGGGTAGGGTCGCGAAGACATCGAATGGAATGCGTAACCTCGAGCATCGCCGCAACCAGGGAGTGCAACGGGGCAGCGTCGCTCGTGATGGGCGTCTCGAACTCCAGTCCCTCACGCTGCGAGAGAATAGCAATGCCGTGATCGCCCAGCGTGCCGCTGAGGAGAATGCAATCGCCGGCACGCGCCTGGTCAGCGGACAGGTTCACCCCTGGAGGAACGCGCCCGATTCCCGAAGTGTTAATAAAGAGGCCGTCCCCTTTTCCCTTCTCGACGACTTTCGTGTCGCCAGTCACCACTTCTACCCCAACCGCTTCGGCTGCCGCCCGCAACGACCCGACAACTCGCCGCAGCGTTTCGAGCGGCAGTCCCTCCTCGATGATGAATCCGGCGCTGAGAAAGAGCGGCTGCGCGCCACCCATGGCAAGGTCGTTCACGGTGCCGTACACGGCCAACGAACCGATGTCGCCTCCGGGAAAGAACAGTGGATTGACGACGAACGAATCCGTAGTGAATGCCAAACGCACGCCCTCAACCTCAACGACCGCTTGGTCATTAAGCTTGGCCAAGGCAGGACTCCGAAACGCCGGAAGAAAGACTTCCCGCAAGAGGGCGGCGCTCAGACGCCCACCACTGCCATGACCGAGCAGGATCTCATCCCCGGCAGGCAAGGGCGCCGGGCACATCAGGCCTTCGAGCGGGTTGCGGTCGTCTGGCACGTTCGACCTCTCGAGTGGGACAGGCACTCCTGCCTGTCCATTCTACCCAGCGAATCCATCAGCACAGGCAGGAGTGCCTGTGCTACCCCGACTCAGACCTTGTGAGCCAGGCGCCGGTACTGATAGTACGCTGCACAGGCGCCTTCGCCCGAGACCATGGGCGCCCCCAACGGCCTCTCAGGCGTACAGCGCACGGCAAAAGCGGGACAGTCAACCGGCTTTTTCAAGCCCTGCAGCACCAGGGCGCTGATGCACTCAGCCGGCTCCTCGGTAGTCGTGGCCGCAACATCGAAGATCTTCTCTGCGTCGTGCGCCGCGAATTCCGCTCTCAAGCGCAATCCGCTTTGAGGGATCAACCCAATTCCTCTCCACTTGCGGTCACAGACCTCGAACACTTTATCCATAAGTTCCTGAGCAGGGCGACTTCCCTCGCGAGACACCGAGCGGACGTATTGGTTTTCAACCTCCGCCCGCCCCTGTTCAAGCTGGGCCACCAACATTGAAATTGCCTCGAGCAGATCCACAGGTTCAAAGCCGCCTACCACGATTGGGACGCGATACTTACGGGAGAGTTCGTCATACTGGCGGTAGCCCATGACTGTGCAGACGTGGCCCGGAGCGATAAATCCCTGGACACGGTTCCTCGGGGATTCAAGCAGCATTCGAATCGCGGGTGGTACGAGGAAATGCGAAGTCAGCATGGAGAAATTCCCCAGGCCCTCCCGCGCCCCCTGCCAGACCGCCATGGCGTTAGCAGGCGCGGTGGTCTCAAAGCCGATTCCCAGGAACACGACCTTGCGCTGAGGGTTAGCTCGCGCGATTTTGAGCGCCTCCATCGGTGAGTAAGCAACCCGCACGTCGCCGCCGGACGCTTTCACGTGAAAAAGATCGGAATGCGAGCCCGGAACGCGCAGCATGTCTCCATAGGAAACCAGGGTTACGCCGGGAAGCGATGCGATTTGGATGGCCCTATCGATGGTCTCGAGGGCAGTCACGCAGACCGGACAACCTGGACCGTGGACAATTTCGATTCGCGATGGGATCAGTTCGTCAATCCCATAACGCATCAGCGTATGGGTCTGACCGCCGCAAATCTCCATGAGGACCCACGGCCGTGTCGCCCGCTGGGCGATATCAGCGATTAAGCCTTGGGCGAGACGCGCATCGCGGTACTCATCAAGGTATTTCATAAAAGCCGGAGTCAGGAATCAGTTGTCAGAGTCAGCAGAGCCCGAATCGGACGAGCCCGGCGCCCGGCTGCCGATTCCCGACTCCTTACCAATCCCCAACTCCTCCTCGAGCATGCCCATTTCTTCTAATAATTGATAAGTCCGTTGGGCTTCTTCCGCATTCACCTTGCTTAGCGCAAAGCCCACATGGACAATCACATAATCGCCAATGCCAGCCTCGGGCACGAAATCCAGTTGAACCTGTCGCGTAATGCCGCCGAACTGCACCCGGCCAAGCCGGCTGCCGTTTTCTTCTTTAGTCTCGAGAATCTTCCCCGGAACTGCCAGACACATAGTGAGTCTCCCTAGACTAGATGTGGCAATTCTGTGACCAAAGAAGTGCGCCAAATAGCCCGATTCATTCTACTCTGAGCCTGCCCCAGACTCAAGCCGCAGGTCCTGGAAACGAATTGTCGTCTGGCGGGAAGCTCCGGGTCGATAGAACTTCCGAGGTCAGGAGGAGGAGCTTAAGTGCAGAGACTCTCTCAACAACCAAAGCAATAGCCTGCTCAACAACTTCCGAACGGGGAGCGCCTTGGGCCACGGTGCCGGCCTCAATACCCAAGAGGTAAAGACGAGGCATCGGCCGCCCCAGCGCGTCGGCCAACTTCACGACCTCCCCTACCCCCCAACCGTGGTTCGAGAGAGAGCCTAAAGCTCGCGCCTCAAGTTCCCTGGAAGGAAGAGATGTGAGGAAGAGGGTGCCCGGAGCGCCGCCGCTTACTACCGCGTCCACAAACAGGATCACATCGGCGAGGGGGAAGAGTTCCAAAAGTTCAATGCCTGGAGCAGTTTCAGCGCGCAGATCGCAGCCACAATCACCGTGCTCGTCCAGCCGCCGCACAATCTCCAAGCCCACGCTGTCATCGCCCGCTTCGGGGTTGCCACAGCCGACAATCAACGATCTGCCGGGACTCCGGCCCGCAGTTTCACTCATCCGCTCCCCAAGAGCCACAATGAAGATTGAATCGAATCTCACGGACTGTCGTGACTGACACGATACGGCGAGCCAGGCACACCTGACATCCGCGCCACAGAACTAGCGGTAGGCGTCACGGCGATGACGAACTGCTGTGATCTCGATTACATTCTTTTCCTTGTAGTCGAAGAAGACGCGGTAGTCGCCGCAACGGAGCCGGAAGCCGGCTTGAGGAGGCTTAAGCTTCTTCACGTCGCCAACGCGGGTAACCAAGTAGCGGTCAATGCCATAGAGGATCTGCATTGCCGAGCTGCGCTCTATAGCGCGCAAATCCCCGCGAGCCTCGGGCGCCCAGACGACTGTGAGCCGCTCGGAATCGAAGCCTTCCGTCATTTGGATGGACTGAACTCGGACAGGATGTCGTCGTGCGGAATGCCCTCTCCCCGCGACAACGAGCCGCGTGCGCGTTCCAGCGCCGCGGCCGCGTCGGGCGTGATCTCTTCGTCTTCGACAGGAGCGAGGGCAAGCGATCGCGAGAGCGGTTCCACCATCACCTCGAGCAGAACGCGCACAGCATTCAGTTTCTCGGCCGGTAATAGATCGAGCAACGCGTGGGCCTCCCGGCGTTCTTGAGCCTGATCGCGCTCCATACTCTTCCCCCTGCCTCCTGAAGATCGTTCCCAACAAGCATTATACACCGTCGAGGTCTTCGCAAGGATCAGCCAGCCCGACAGAGCTAGTTGAGATCACCCTTGTGCGGAAACAAGTTGGCGTACTCGCTCCACCACCTTCGGGAGGGCCGCGGAAACGATGGGTGAAAGGGAATCTCCAAAATCGAACGATTGTGCGGAGACGGTGATTAAAACCGCCTGCGGAGACCGTCCATAGAGCTGTGCGGCGCTAGCGAGCAATCCCCCGGGGGAGCAAGTGTGGGTGAGCGCTGAAGAAGAGGGGGCTTGGGGCAAGAGCTCCCTCCAGTGGATCTCCCCCGGTTCACCTTCCGCATCGGCATCGATGAAAACAGCTTGGCTCGACTGGCTGAGCGGTTCGGCGAGTTCCGGGGTAAGTTGATGGCAGGTGATCACCTCAACATCACGACCAGTGAGTTCGCCGGCAATCACGCGGCTGGCATGCCAGCCGAATCCGTCGTCGCTGCGCAGGGGATTTCCGTAGCCGATGATCAGCACCTTGCCCATGAAAACGTAGGGGCGGCCCTTGTGGCCGCCCTAGCTAACCGCTAACTGTTTCTCGGATTACCTTCAACGAAGGGCGGCCACAAGGGCCGCCCCTACGCAGTTAAGCACTTTTCAGCTCATCGAGCAAGGACCCTTGCGGGCCAAACAACTGAATGTGCATGGCGATCTGGCCGGAAGCATGGGTGGAACAACTGAAGCACGGGTCGTAGGCGCGCACGACTGCCGAGATTCGGTTCAGCATCCCCTCCTGGAGGTGATTGCCGTCCACGTAATGCTGCGCCACCTGGTGGATACTGCGGTTGATGGCCAGGTTGTTATGGCCCGTCGCCACAATGAGGTTCGCCCAGGTAATGGCGCCTTCCTCATTAACCTTATAGTGGTGAATCAAGATGCCGCGCGGCGCTTCGATCATCCCCACGCCTTCCAGGCAGTTAACGCCGGCGTGAGCCCGAATCTGCTGGCCCAGCACTGCCGGATCATTCAGCAGGGCTTCCATCCGTTCCAGTCCGTAAAGTGCTTCAATCAACCGGGCATAATGGAAATGGAAGGAGCTAGGGACGATTTTTCCCAAACGCTGGTGGAATTCGGTGAACTCGGCATCGGCCATGGGAGTTCCACAGCTCTTGGCAACGTTCAAGCGGGCCAAAGGTCCCACACGATAAACCCCGTCCGGAAACCCCACGGGCTTGTAGTAAGGCGCCTTCAAATAGGAATTCGCCAGGGCCGCTTCGCCAATATAGTTGCGGTAATCGCGCCCCGCGATGTGATCGGCCACGATCTTGCCATCGGCATCCTTAAACCGGATTCCACCGTCGTAGAGTTGGAGTTTCCCCGCGGCGTCCACCAGGCCCGCGTACATGCTGGGGGCATTTCCAAAGTTTTCAATTTCCTCTTTGAACTGATCCAAAATTCCCTTAAAGAATTTCAGTGTGCGCCGGACGATAGCCTTGGCGTCGGGCAAACCGGCGAGAATCTTATCGCGGACGGCGGGTTCGAGCGGCGTATTCACTCCGCCGGGAACCATCCAGGAAGGGTGAATGCGTTCTTTGGCGAGACCCTCGATCACCTGCTGGCCGAACTTGCGCAAGGCAATGCCGTCTCGAGCGATATCCGGGAATTTCTCCAGCAGCCCAAGCACATTGCGGCGTAGCGGGGTCGGAATCCATGCCCAGCAAAAGGTCGGGCGCGGAAAGATGGAAAAAGCTCAGGGCGTGCGACTGTACCACTTGGCCGCAGTGCAGGATCTCGCGGAGCAGCGCCGCCGTGTCAGGAATGCGTACGCTCATGATGGCGTCGCAGGCTTTGGAACCGGCCAGAAGATGGCTGATCGGACAGATTCCGCAGATCCGCGCGGTGATGGACGGCATCTCATAATACGGGCGTCCCTCCGTAAATTTCTCAAAGCCGCGAATCTGCGTCACATGCAACTGGGTGTCCGCCACCTTTCCGTCATCATCGAGCTGGATCGAGACTTTCGCGTGACCCTCAATTCGCGTGACGGCGTCAATCATAATTTTTCGCATTGGTTTCCATACCTCAGCAATCGGGTGATCAGGTGATCGGGTGAACAATCGGTGACTAGCGCATGGTGATGGATGGCGAACAGCTCAATCACCAATCGGAAATCGCAAATCGTTCACCCGATCTCCCGATTACCCGATTGCTTCATCCGAACTTCACCTTCGAGTTCAAGTCTGGCATTCGCCCGCTGAGCAACTCTCCCAGAACGTAAGCGATGGCAGCCGCGGGAGGTGGACAGCCAGGCACGAACAGGTCGACCTTCACAACCTCTTGTAACGGCAACGCGCGCTTGAGTAAAGGAGGGACTCCTTCGGTGGGAATGCGAGGCTTCTCATCGACTCCCTGAATGTAAATTCGCTCCAACAGCTTCTTGACCGGAATGGAATTGCGCATGGCCGGCACGTTGCTCGTGACCGCGCAATCACCTAAGGCAACCAGCAGACGGGACCGCTCGCGAAGGCGTTGAATCTTCTCGTGGTCTTCCTGGCTGCTGACCGCGCCTTCAACGATCGCGACATCCACGTCTTCAGGCATCTCCTGAGCGTCGACAAGCGGGCCATACACCAAGTCAATCTTGGGCGCAATCGAGGCAAGCGCCTCGTCAATATCCAGGATCGACATGTGGCAGCCGGAACACCCGTCCAGCCACATCGTTGCCACTTTCGCTTTCTTCATCAGCTAACTCCAATCCGAGGGGGGCAGGTCGGCAGGTGGGCAGATCGCTGGATTTTGCTGCGCACCGGTGCTGATTCAAGATTTGAGATTCCGGATTCAAGACCGGACCCCCTGCGTTCTGCATTCTGCTTTCCGTCATCTGCCTGCTGCCTTCCGCTTTCCGCCTTCTGCTTTCTACCTACTGCCTTCTCATCCTGTCTTGCTAACTACTGCCCATCTGCCCACCTCACGCGTGTACTGCCCGCCGCGTGGTGAGAAACTTAATGTTCTCACTGCTCTTGGTCATTTCTTCCACGGAACGGCCTTTTTCCGCCAGCGCTCCGGTGGGGCACACCTGCACGCATTTGCCACAGCTCGTGCAAGCTTCCGATTCACCCCACGTCCCAGCGAGGTCAGAAACCAGGCGCGAGTTAATGCCACGGGCGCTGATTTCCCAGACGTTGGCTCCCTCCACCTCCGCGCACACACGCACGCACCGCGTGCAGAGGATGCAGCGGTTTTGGTCAAGAACGTAGCGCTGATGCGAAACATCCACCGGCAAGCGCGGGTAGTTGTAAGGGAAGCGGACGTGCGTGATTCCCAAACGTACCGCCATAGCCTGCAATTCACAGTGATTGTTGCTCACACAGACAGCGCAGTAGTGGTTGCGCTCCAGCAAAAGGAACTCGGTCGCCATCTGACGATGCCGCAAAAGCTTCTCGGAATTGGTGGTCACCGACATGCCGTTCTGGATCGGCGTAGTACAGGCCGGCAGCAGGCGCCCAACCCCGGCCACTTCAACCAGGCAGAGGCGGCAGGAACCCGAAGGGGTCAGCCCTTCCAGGAAGCAGAGTGTGGGGATGTACTTCTTGTTCGCCCGCGCCACGTCCAGGATCGTCTGGCCTTCCGTGGCCCGGCACAACTCGCCGTCGATCCGGACGGATATCTCTTGCGCCATATCGAATCTCCTTTAGTCTAGCCTTGCACTCCCACAGCGTTATTATCGCGAACATCGCAACGCAGGCAACGGCTTGCTTCTTCCGCAGCCTCCAGGGGGGTTAGCGCCAGGACCGCCTCCTGGAAATCCTTGACGCGCTGCTTCGCGGGCAGCGGATGGGGATGGTGTCGCCCACACTCGATGACGTGCTCAGGCGGCTTCTGGTCGTACTCCGGATGCGGCAAAACGCTTTCCATGCGCGATTCGCCCATCAATCTCTGGTCGATCTTCCGCGCCGCTTTTTTGCCGTAGCCCATGGCGTTGGAGACGTTCGAGGCCCCGGAAATCAGATCGCCACCCGCGTAGAACTTGTCACGACTGGTTTGAAGACGTGTAGCGGTCATAGGTCAGCGTGCCGTTCTCCTGGATCATGAGACCGGAAGCTTTGCAGAAGTCGCGGTCTACCGCCTCGCCGACGGCCAGGATCACGGTATCGCACTTGAAGCTCTGGATTTCTTCCGTGGAAATCGGGCGACGGCGGCCTGAGGGGTCGAATTCGCCGAGGCGCGTCTTGACCACTTCAATGGCCTTGACGGCGCCGTTCTCTCCCACGATTCGGTGGGGCGCCGAAAGGAAAACAAAGTGCGCGCCTTCCTGTTCCGCGGCTTCTACTTCCTCCTGGATGGCAGGCATGTCTTTGCGTTCGCGGCGATAAATCACCGTCACCGTCGCCCCCTTGCGCAAAGCAGTGCGAGCGGAATCGATTGCCGCATTGCCGCCCCCGATGATCGCCACCCGCTGGCCGAGAGGAACGGGCTCATTCTTGGCAATGCCTTCCAGGAAGAGGAGCGCCGGCATCACACCCCTCAGTTCCGTCCCGGAGAGGTAAACCCACGCTTCTTTCCACGTGCCGATGGAGAGAAAGATTGCGTCGTACTCAGAGTCAAGACCGTTTAGAAAGACATCCGTGCCCACGCTTTTGTTGAACTCGAACTCAACGCCGAGTCGGCTGATCAATTCGATCTCTTTATTGAGTACGTTTTTCGGCAAACGGTATTCGGGCAGCGCGTATCGTAGCATCCCGCCTGCTTCCGCGTGGGAGTCGAAGATCGTAACCTCATGACCGAACAATGCGAGGTAGAATGCCGCCGTAAGGCCGGTCGGCCCTGCGCCCACCACTGCAACTTTCTTTCCCGTGGCAGCCAATTTACGGGCCGCGACGCGGTCCGCCATTTCGCCAAACCGGTCGGAGAGGAAGATGCTGTCCGCGATCAGCCGGTGCACTTCGCGCATGTTCACCGATTCGTCAACGGCCTGCCGCCGGCAGCGATTATCGCAGGGGTGCTGGCAAACTCGCCCCGTGGACGCCGGCAGAGGGTTATCGAAAATAACCGACTCGAAGGCCTCGTCCAACCGCCCTTCCTTGTACAGTTCGAGGAAGCGTGGAATGTTCATGTGCAGCGGGCAACTGTTCTCGCAGGGCGAAAGCGCCAGGTCCTGGCACACACCGGCGCGGCAGCGGTGAGCGCGCAGATGGTCCTCGAACTCATGCCGGAAATGCCGCATGGTCGTAAGCACCGGGTTGGGCGCTGTCTGTCCCAGGCCGCACAGCGAGGTATCGCGAATCATACGGCCCAGCTCATCCAGCGTGTTCAGATCTTCTTCCGTCCCCCTTCCCCTGGGTGAAGTTGTTAAGAAGCCGCAGGCCCTTATCGAGCCCCACGCGGCACGGTACGCATTTGCCGCAGGACTCGGAGTGGGTAAACTCGATGAAGTAGCGAGCCACGTCCACCATGCAGTTGTCGTCGTCCATCACCACCATGCCGCCGGATCCCATAATGGAACCGAGCTTTGCCAGCGTCTCGTAGTCGACCGGTGTGTCGAACATCTCCTGGGGTATGCATCCCCCGGAAGGCCCCCCGGTTTGAACCGCCTTAATCGAGTGTCCGTTGATCGCGCCGCCGCCCACATCGTAGACAAACGTCTTGAGCTCCGTTCCCAGAGGCATTTCCACCAGACCGGTGTTCTTCACTTTGCCTACCAGCGAAAACACTTTAGTGCCGGGACTCTTGGCGCTGCCGGTTTCCGTGAACCAGGCCGGCCCCTTGGCGATAATGGGCGCCACGTTGTACCAGGTTTCGACGTTGTTGATGTTGGTCGGGCATCCCCACAAGCCTTTTTGCGCGGGGAAGGGCGGCCGCGGCCGAGGACGCCCCGCATGACCTTCCAGGGAGCTAATCAGCGCGGTTTCTTCACCGCAAACAAACGCTCCCGCGCCTTCCACAAGCTCGATGTTGAAATTGAAGCCTCGCCCGAGAATGTTCTCACCCAGAAAACCATAATCTTTCGCTTGCTCGATGGCTCGTTTCAGACGATGTACGGCCAGCGGATACTCCGCGCGAACATAGATGATGCCGTCCTTGGCGCCGGTCAGAAATCCGGCGATGGCCATTCCCTCCAAAAGCGAGTGCGGGTCGCTCTCAATCTCGTTGCGATTCATGAATGCGCCCGGGTCGCCTTCGTCGGCGTTGCAGATGATGTACTTCTTTTCCGCCGTTGACTTCCGCAGGAAATCCCATTTCTGACCCGTGGAAAACCCGGCACCGCCGCGGCCGCGCAGCTTGGCGGCTTTAATCTGCTCGATGACCACGTCGGGGCGGTTCTCGATGAGCACGTTGAACAGCGATAAGTAACCGCCTACCGCCATGTACTCTTCCACATCGTCAGGGTTGATGAGCCCGCAGTTGCGCAAAACGATCTTCTTTTGTCCCTTGAAGAAAGAAACGTCTTGCCAGGAAGGAATGGATGTGTAACCTTCCCCGTACTTGATCTGCGCTGTAACGTGGTCCCAACTCTCGATCTTGCAGAGCGCCATGTCCGTGGGTATATTTCCCATCATGACGGTATCGAGAATCTCGTCGATGTAGTTGCTCTGCACGCGGTGGAGGATCACGAGCGGCCGCCCAGGGAGTCGAACGTTCACCAGCGGCTCCTGCGCGCAGAAACCGAAGCAGCCGACGCGCGCAAGTTGGATGTCGAGGCCGCGCTTGTCGATCGTATCCGCGAAGGCGTGAAAGACCGCTTCCGCTCCGTTGCCGGCTCCACAAGTACCCATCCCCACGGCAATGCGAGGACGGAAAGGCAGCAACTGCGCCATTCCTTTTCCACTTACAGTGCTGAAAGTGCTCAAATCTCGGATGGGCGTCATTTCTTTGCGTTCTCCCTTTCCAATTGCTCAACTTCGCGTTGCAGGGTCTGCTCGTTCATGTGGCCGTAGACCTGGTGATTCACTTCCACCACGGGCGCGAGCGCGCATTGGCCAAAGCACGCCACGGTGCGGAGCGTGTACTTGCCGTCACTCGAATTCAGCGAGATTTTGTCGGCCACCTCATCGTCCAGAGTATGAAAGCCCAGATTGAGCATCAGGCGCTCCAGAAGATCTCGCGAGCCACGCGTGTGGCAGGCCGTCCCCCGACAAACGCAAATGGTGTTCTTGCCTTGCGGCTCCAGGTTGAAAAGCCCGTAGAACGTGACGACGCTGTAAATGCGCGCCAGGGGCGCGCCGGTTTTGGCTGCGACGTATTCAAGCGTGTCGCGTGACAAAAACTTGCGGGGCTGGTGGTCCTGGGCTTTTTCCAGAATGCTCAGCAGCGCGCCTGGCCGCCCTAGCTGCTCCGCAATTACCTTATCGAGGTATTCCTGTTCCGATTCTGCCAGCGGAACTGAGATCATTGTCGCCATGCGCACACTCCCCCTCTTCCCAAGACAGCTCACCCAAGACCCGTTGGAGCCCCGTGGTCTACATAATAGGTTCTACATGTTGCATGCAGTTTGCCAATTAAGATTAGGTTTAACTTATTGATTTGTTGTGCCTTACTGGAATTGGAGAAACGGGCGTTGGAAGCGGATGCGTGGAATGGCGCAGTACGTGCTTGATCCAGAGGTGGGTTCGGTTGTGGAAAGTGCGACTCTTAGTCGCAATCAGAAAAGCACTACCACACACGTTAAAGAGCTGTCCGAGCACTGCCCAGACATTTTATCCCTACGTTCCGCCGATTCTGTTGTGAAGCTCTATGCTTCATGGCGCTCTGACGCAACTTCCGCCTCAGTTCCGCCTGATCTCATCCACGATCATGCCATCCGCAGCCACGAGTTGAACTTGCAGAGCCATATGACCCAGAGCGTGTGTGGAGCAGCTTAGGCACGGGTCGAAGGCACGAACCACAGCCTCCACACGGTTCAGCATTCCCTCCGACAGTTTCGCGCCGTTGACGAAATGCTTGGCCACTTGAAACACGCCGCGATTGAGCGCCAGGTTGTTGTGCCCGGTGGCGATGATGAGATTGGCCCAAATAATCAACCCGTTGTCATCTATCTTGTAGTGGTGAATGAGCGTGCCGCGCGGCGCTTCCGCAACGCCGATCCCTTCGTTGTTGTTGGGTCCGGCGAAGGCGCGCACGTGCTTCGAGAGGATTTCGGGGTCGTTCAAAAGCTGCTCCATGCGCTCGATCCCGTACAGCGCTTCCAGAAGGCGAGCGTAATGGTAGTAGAAAGAACTCAGCACCGCGCCGCGGTCCAACTCCCTGAATTCCGCCCATTCCTGATCGGCGAGCGGAGTTCCGCAGCGGTCGATAACATTCAAACGCGCCAGCGGGCCGACGCGGTAGATTCCCTCGGGGTAGCCGAGGGGCTTGTAATAAGGCGACTTCAGGTAACTGAAGGGCTCCACAGCCTCGCCGATGTAGTCCTGATAGTTGAGCACGTCCAACTTATCCGCCACGATGGCGCCGCGAGAATCGACAATTCGGAGGACTCCGTTATAAGTCTCCAGCTCACCGCCCGGGGTGACTAAACCCATGAAAAGCGTGGGGAAGTTTGCGAAGGTCCGAATTTCTTCGCGAAACTGGTCCAGCAGGCCTTTGAACCAGTCCAGAGTCCGTACCGTGATCTTCAGAGCTTCCGGAAGCATGGCCAGAATCTTGTCGCGCACATCGCTGGGTAGTGGCTCACTCACACCGCCCGCAACCACCCAGGCGGGGTGAATTCTCTTCCCTGCCATCCACTCGATGATCTGTTGCCCGATTTGACGTAGTCGGATTCCATCCCGCGCCAGGGCGGGGTTCGCCTCGAAGACGCCGAAGATATTCCGCTTGGCAGGGTCGCTGTCCATTCCCAGCAATAAATCAGGCGATGAGAGATGAAAAAAGCTCAGCGCATGGGATTGAACAATCTGTGCCAGGTTCAAGATGCTGCGTAGCTTCGCCGCCACCGGCGGAATGCGAGTGGCCAGGATCGAGTCGCAGGCCTTAGCGGAAGCTACCAGATGGCTGACCGGGCAAATGCCGCAGATCCGCGCCATCAGCGAGGGCATTTCATAAAAAGGCCTTCCTTCGCACAGTTTCTCAAATCCGCGAAACTGCGTGACATGAAAATGCGCGTCCTCGACTTTACCGTTCTCGTCCAGATGGATCGTGACCTTGCCGTGCCCTTCGATGCGAGTAAGCGGACTGATCACGATCTCTCGATGGGTTGTGGAATTCGTATTCTCCATTCCTTCCTCTAATCGCTGCCCCTGCTCCATTCGTTCATACTCCCGCTGTCATCCTGAGCGCAGGCGATACAAGCCTACCCAAAATTTGATTTATCGCGCAGGTCCGGGCATCTCCCCTCGAGCAGTTCGTTCAGTACGTAATAAATCGTATCGGCGGAGGGCGGACACCCGGGCACAAAAACATCGATCGTAACCACCTCGTGCAGAGGCCGAGAGCCCGGCAACAGTGCGGGCACGCCTCCTTGCGGAGGCCCCGGCCGAAGCGTGGCGTTTTCCGTGTACGCCCTCTCGAGGACTTTCTTGGGGCCAAAAGAGTTTCGCATGGACGGTACGTTCGCCGTCACCGCGCAGTCCCCCAGCGAAACCAGGAGGCGGGACCTCGCGCGCGCAATCCGTATCTTGTGCAAATCCTCCTCGTTTCCTACGGCCCCTTCCACGAGGGTGATGTCGACGTTTTCAGGGAACTCCTTCATGTCGACGATGGGACTGTAGACGAGATCCATCTTTCCCGCTAATTCCAGCAGCCGGTCGTCCATATCCAGTAAAGACATGTGACAGCCTGAACAGCCGTCCAACCACATTGTCGCCACGCGAGGCCTGCTCACCAGCGCCCCTCCCGCATTAATGTTAAGTAGGGCAGGAATTGCCGCCGCTTCGACATTTCCGTGACCGACTTTCCTTTCTCCGCCAGCGCGCCGGTAGGGCACACGTGAATGCACTTGCCGCAGCCCGTGCAGGTGTCGGAACTACCCCAGGGCTGATTCAAATCGGTAATGACTTTCAGATCCACGCCGCGACCCATGATGTCCCAGGTGTGGGCGCCTTCGATCTCATCGCAAACCCTCACGCAGCGCGTGCACGAGATGCAACGATTAGGATCGTAGAGAAACCTGTTGTGGGAGCTGTCGAGTTCGAGCTTCGGGTTGCGATAGGGAAAGTGCACATGGGTCATCTGCTGGTTCTGGGCGAGGTTTTGCAGTTCGCAGTGTCCGTTGGAAACGCACACCGAACAGATGTGATTTCGTTCCGAGAACAACAGCTCGAGAATCATTCTGCGATATTTGCTGAGCCGGTCGGAGTTCAGCGTCACTTCCATGTTTTCCTCGACCCGAGTGACGCAGGCTGGTTGAAGCTTCGGGGAGCCCTTCACTTCCACCAGGCACAATCGGCACGCGCCCACCAGCGACAGTCCATTGAGATAACAGAGGGTGGGAATGAACATGCTGTTCTCGCGCGCAACCTGCAGAATAGTCTGGTCGCCGCGAGCGCTCACTTCCTTCCCGTCGACATGCAGCGTAATGACGCGCACTTGAGGACTCAAGCGGGCACCTCCCTGTCACTGTGAATCTGGCAGACATTCGCGGGGCACACCTTATCCTCGATGTGGGCGCGATACTCGTCGCGGAAGTAGTGCAAAGTGCTGAGCACCGGGTTGGGGGCCGACTGGCCGAGGCCGCACAAGCTTGTGTTTTGCACCAGGTCGCAGAGTTCCTCGAGGGTGGCCAGGTCCTGCGCGGTGGCGCTGCCGTCCGTGATTCGTTCCAGAAGTCCGTGCATCTGGTAAGTGCCCACCCGGCACGGGACGCACTTTCCGCAGGATTCCGTTTTGCAGAACTCCATGAAGTACTTGGCAACATCCACCATGCAGGAAGAGTCGTCCATAACGATCATGCCGCCGGAACCCATGATCGAGCCCAGTTTCTTCAGGGACTCATAGTCGACCGGCATGTCCAGGGACTCTTCCGGAATGCACCCTCCGGAAGGGCCGCCGGTCTGTACCGCCTTATACCGCCTTCCATCCGGTATCCCTCCGCCGATTTCAAAAATGATGTCGCGGAGTGTGATCCCCATGGGCACTTCAATCAGGCCCGTATTGGCAACCCGGCCGGCCAGCGCAAATACTTTAGTGCCCTTGCTCTTTTCGGTTCCCATGCGCGCGAACCAATCTCCGCCGTTGCGGATGATGGGCGCGATGTTGGCAAACGTCTCGACGTTGTTGATGAGGGTCGGTTCCCCCCAAACCCCTTCTTGCGAGGGATAAGGGGGCCGCGTCCGCGGCATGCCGCGCTTGCCTTCGATCGAGGCGATCAGGGCCGTCTCTTCGCCGCACACGAATGCTCCGGCGCCCAAGCGCAGATCCACGTTGAAGCTGAAGGTCGTCCCGAAGATGTTGGTTCCCAGCAAACCGTGATGCTGCGCCTGGCGGATCGCCGTCTTCAGGTTCTTGATCGCCAGCGGATATTCGGCCCTCACGTAGATGTAGCCCAGCGAGGCCCCCACCGCATAGCCGGCAATGGCCATTCCCTCCAGCACCCGGTGCGGGTCGCCTTCGAGTACGCTGCGATCCATGAAGGCGCCCGGGTCGCCCTCATCACCATTGCAGATGACGTACTTATGATCGCTGTCGGCCTTGGAGACCATGCTCCACTTCAGGCCGGTCGAAAAGCCGGCCCCGCCCCGTCCCCGTAGCCCGCTGCGCAGCACCTGCTCGATGACCTCACCGGGAGAGAACTCGGTAAGCGCCTTCAGCAGTCCTTCGTAGCCGTTGGCGGCAATGTAGTCGCCGATCTTCTCCGGATCGACCCGGCCGGAGTTCTCCAGCACGATCTTTACCTGGCGTCGGAAGAACGGCTGGTCGGTAGCGCACTCCAGGCGGCTCACCGGACTGCCGTCCATCGACTTGATGATGTCCGCGGCATCCGCCGGCGTCACGTTCTGGTACATCAAGTTGTCCGGCTTTACCGAGACCAACGGGCCTTTCACGCAGAGGCCCATGCAGCCGACGCCCTTAACCTGGCATTGCTTATCGCGCCCCTGACTGACAACCTCTTTCGCCAGTTCCTGCTTGACCTTGTCACTTCCCGATGAGAGGCAACTCGCCGCCGTACAGACGTGAATCCTGTGTTTAAAACGCAAGGCAGCTTCTTGCTGAGTCGCGGCGATTTCGCCTAGTTCTTCAGGCGTCATGTTTCTCAATCCTCCCGAGTTTTGCCAACAGCGCCTCCTGGGTCACCATCCCCGAAATCTGCTGGTCGAATACCGCGACAGGCGCTAGTCCGCAGGAACCGAGGCAGCGCGCAACCACCAAGGAAAGCTGCCCGTCCTCGGTTGTTTCCCCCGGACGGATTCCGAACTTCTGCTCGATGCTTTGCAAGAGCTTGGCGGACCCTTTGATGTAGCACGCCGTCCCGGTGCAGACCACGCAGGTATGCGCGCCGGGCGGTTTAAGGCTGAAATAGTGATAAAATGTCGCTACTCCGTAGGCTTGGCTTAAGGGGACGCGCAAGCTGTTGGCGACATACCGAAGTGAATCGATGTCGAGATAACCGAAAGACTCTTGGACGGTGTGCAACGCCTCGATGAGCGCATGCGACTCGTTCCCCAGTCGCCGCATGGTGGCATCGACGATTCGCCAGCGCTTGTCTTGGCTGGGTGCAACCGGCTTCCGAAAACTAGTACCCATAGTTTGACCCGAGATAGATTATGACAAAACGTCCGATATCACAACTTCGCGTGCGAGAAACTTTTCTCGCGGGCGACAGTCTACCACGCCTTGGTTTCAAAACGCAAAGTAAGCGACTTTACGTCCGTAACTCCCACTTCGACTTGCCCTCACCTGATCTTCCGTCGCCGTCGATCCACGGTCGATTGGGCGTACTTGATTCTCCCTCGGGAATGATTCGAGCCCCAAAGGGGCGGGCTAACAAAGCCCAGGCCAACGGTCTTGGTCATTCGAGATCCAGTTCTGACCTTGAGCCCTGAAGGGTCGACCTAGGAAATGCGGAGTTACCTCGCCTTTTCAGGGCTTGAGGCCGGAAATGAAATACTCTCTTTCCGCTTCCACCCAGGCCGTTGGCCCATAGGCGCTAACTTAAGGCAGAATCCCCGTGCGGAGGAACCGCTATCCTAATCCGGGCGACGATCGGCAAGCCAGACCTTAACTTCCAGATTCCCAGAGGCAGACTTATCGGGAGCGATGGAGGCAATTTGCTTCAGGCATTCGCGAATCTGTCAGTCTAATCACCAGAGGGCTGATCTGGCCTAATCGCTTGCACGGCAGGGCATGTGATGGCTGGCGCGGTAGTTAATCACTGCTTCCCCAATGTGGCTGCTGCGCGGCGGGGCGGGCGCATGAACGGCAACACGCTCACTCCTCGAACGGGGCGCCTCCGAAAACCGGCCGGCCCCCGAGCGAGGTGTAGAAGCCATAGAACGCCATCGCGGCCATCAGCAGAATCCCGGCCAGACCGATGCCCGCATACCAAGCAGACCCTTGGGTCGTCAGGGGAAAGTTCGACAGGAAATCGCCGAAGACCAATCCGACCACCAGCCAGAGCAAGCCGAGGCGTCTCAGCAGAAACACAGTGACAACAGTGAAGATCAGACTCTGCACCAGCGCAAAGAGAAAAGACTGGCTCCCCGCTGCGAAGAAGAACGCGATGCAAAGAACCCATGCGAGGCTTGCCGCCCACTCCCTGCGCAACAAGGCCCGGAAAAGGAACAGCAGAAACAGAGCCCCAAGCGGGAAAAGAAGCCCACCGAAGATCAAGTCGTTCGATACAAAAGCAATAGTCGCGCGCGCGCTCTCAGGAAACATCCAATCTGAGCCCGAAAGTGGTCGCAACGGAGGATAACCAAGCCAGGAGGGAACAAACCATATTAGCATTCTAAGAGCGTTCGTCGACGCCCCCCAAAGACAACCGGCAAGCACATCGCGTCCCACCAGCGGATCCCGAAAGCCTCCCGCCAGCAAGCGGCTCCAGGAGACCAGCGTGGCGGGCCAGCGGCGGCGCACATAGGGTTCCATGGCAATGTAGAGAACCCAGAAGAAACCGGCGACGAAAAGCCAGTTGCTTAAACCCTCGACCAAAAGCCCAAATTCATCAATAGTCGGGACGTGATGCGCGGCAAAGAGCCACCCCACCATTAGAGCCGCAAAAACAAAACCTGCCAGACGAAAAGCTCCGCGGCGATCACCTCGGCCCAGGCGCAGGTTCCTCCGGGCGAGCATTGCGCCGACCGCCAATATCGAAAGCAGGAGAACGATGCCAATCAACGCAAATACCCGTTGGCCCGCAGTCGGCTGATACGGCTGCATGCGTTCGGGACGCGTCCACGGGCCAATCAACTCAAAGTAAACGGGCCTGCCCCGGTATGTCGCAGCCTCGATCCGCATCGGGATGTCCGGGCGCTCGGCGAGCGTCCCTGTCCACGCGGCGCGCGCGTCACTATAGCCAGGAGGCGTCCACGTGGGTTGGGATGGCGACCATTTGGTGGGATCGAGCCCGGCGGCAGAGAACAGCGGCGCCCAGTCAGGCGCCCCATGAGGTGCCCCCTGAGGCGAAGGCTCGGCGCCTGCCGGCTGCTCAACCTGCGGAGGAACCACGATGAGCTGAGTCAGGCGGCCGAGCGGATTGAGCCTGACCAGCGTCATCCCGGAGACATCGAGCGGCGGGTCGTCCGTCCATACTTCCCCCGGGGGTGCATCTGAGAAGTTGCTTCCACGCCTGAGTGGCCGAGGGCTGCCGCGATACCAAAACACCACTGCCCCGGTCTCGAGGTTGTTCCAACGCGTCTTCCGCTTGTCGTGTTCCGCGATATAGCGCAGAAACTCTTTCCCCCTGTAGAGCCCCATCGCTGAGTCCACCGCCGGCTCGGAATAGCCGGCACTCCGCAGAATATCCCGCGCGCGTTGGGCTAGCACTTCCGGCGGCGTTTCGAGCGGCACGCGGCGGTAGAGCATCACTCGTGCACTCAATAGAATCGCCGCGGTGACTAACACAATCACTCCTGCCAGCAAACCCCAAGCCACCGCGGGACGCAGGCCTTCGGTTTCTCCCGAAGCGGCGACCATCTCGGGCGACGGAGTTTCACCCGCCGCAAGCGCGGCGGCCAATGGATCGCCTCCCGGCAGCGCGGCCGCGACTTGCAGCGCTGTGGCCGGCCGCTTGGCCGGGTCTTTCTCCAGGCAGCGCAGGATCACGCGCTCAGCGATGGGATCGATGTCCTTTACAAGCAGCGAGGGATTCGTCGGCGACGGCTGTTCATGCGCCCGGCGCAACTCGGCGACCGTGGTGTCCTCAAAGGCGCGCTTTCCAGTGAAAACTTCATAGAGCACCAGGCCCAGCGCGTAGATGTCGCTCTGGATGCTCGCGTCCTTGCCCGCCAGTTGCTCCGGCGCCATGTAAGCGGGCGTTCCGGCGAACCGTTCTTCAGCGCTAATGGTGCCGGCCACACCGGCGACGCCGAAATCGGTGATGCGCACCTTGCCGCGCCCGTCGATCATGACGTTGGCGGGCTTCAAGTCTCGGTGAATAACGCCGTGCTCGTGGGCGGCGGCAAGCCCCGCGCACATTTGGCGGGCAATCTCGAGGGCCTTGAACGATGGCAAGTGCCCGATCCGGCGCAGCAGGGTGGACAGGTCTTCGCCATCCACGTATTCCATGGTGAGGAACTGGAAGCCGTCCGTTTGGCCGATATCAAAGACGCGGCAGACGTTGGGATGGGATACTTGGCGGGCGATGCGGACTTCGCGGTGGAAGCGCGCCATGGCCGCGCCATCCTGGGCGATGGATTCTGGCAGGAATTTCAGCGCCACCGTTTGGCTGAGCTTGAGGTCTTCGGCGCGATAGACTTCGCCCATGGCGCCGCGTCCGGCCATGGCCACGATGCGGTAGCGGTCCTCAAGGACAGTGCCCGGAGTGAATCGCGCGCCATCGAAGGAGCCGGCGGAAGAGGAAATCCTGCCACTCGGAGAGGAGTCCCGCTTGCGCGCAGAAGCCCCGGGCGAACCGGGGGTACGGGGAGTGGCTTCCGTCGCCAGCGTGGGCGTGGAGCCGAGAACCACTTCTCTGCCGCAGGAAGGGCAAAAGCGAGCCGTGCCAGGCATTTCACTTCCGCAGGCAGAGCAGGTCATGTCTGGCGGGAAAGTATATCACTGCCCGTTTCCTAACTCCAACTCTGCTCTGGAAACTGCTCTGGAAAGCGATCATTCCCGAGAAACGGGGTTCTGGGAAGTTACCGGGGCACTTCAAGCCCAAACAGCTAAAGTTAGCGCTTATGGGCCGTTGGCCTGGGCTTTGCTGGACCGCCCTTTCAGGGCTAAGAGATCGAAGGCAATGACCAACCCACATTTAGGACACTACAATTCACAGCAGTCGCCGATGCCGGTCGGATAACGGGCACCCGGAATCCATAAAAACGTCGTTGCCCGCACGTAGGGGCAACCCTTGTGGTTGCCCGAGGGCGGCCACAAGGGCCGCCCCTACAACGGCTATTTTCAGAAAGGGAAAACTGAAGGCTGATGGCTGACGGCTAAAAGCTGAGAACTAGCGGCGATCGAGCTTGAGTTTCACGAAGTGCGTCGAGCAGGAGATGCAAGGATCGTAAGTGCGAATCAGCTTTTCGCAGACCTGTGCAATCTCAGCTTCGGACTGGTTGAGCACACCGGGGAGAATCGCTTTGAGGTCATCCTCCATGCGATGGTAGTTCTGCGCGGTGGGAGGAACGATTCTGGCAAACTCCACGAGGCCCTGGTCGTTAATGCGATAACGATGATAGAGCAGGCCGCGCGGGGCTTCGGTGGCGGCGCAGCCTTCCCCGGCGCGGACTTTCAGCTCTACCCGGCTCGCGGCAGGCTCACGATAGGCCGCGATGATCGCGATCGCCTCTTCGCAAGCGTGGATCAGTTCGATGGCGCGGGCGATGATGCCCTTATAAGGATTGCGGCAGGGCCACGAGACTCCGCAGGTGCGCGCAGCCTTGAGCGCTGTGGGCATCAGCTTATCCAGGTTCAAATTCATCCTGGCCAGCGGTCCGACGAAGTAGCTGGTGCCGGTGTCGGCGCGGGACGAGTGAAGCGCCGTCGAGTGCGCAATGTGCTCCTCGAGATAGACGTGCTCGAAATCCTGCGGCTCGATATCCACACCCTTCGAGGAGACAATGCGCCTTTCGTTCATGGGATATTCGTGGGGATGCGAGACCGAAACGAATTCGTAGTCGGGCGCATAGTCGGGATATGAAAGCGTGAGCACGAACTTCAGCGTCTCTTGCGACGCTTCCAAAGCCCAGTGCAGCTCCGAGAGCAGGCACTCGAGGTCTTTGCGGCGCGGAACCTTATAAAAACCGCCCACACAAACGGAAATGGGATGCACCGAACGGCCACCCAGGACGGCGAGCAGCCGGTTGCCGATCTTCTTCAGGCGGAGAGCCCGTTCAACTGCCTGGGGGTGATCCGCCGCCATGCTGATGACGCTCTCATATCCTAGAAAATCCGGAGCGTTCAACATGTAGATGTGAAGCGCGTGGCTCTCAATCCATTCGGCACAGTAGAGCAGGCGGCGCAAGGCGCGAATTTCGGGCGGAGGCGTAACCCCCAGCGCGGCCTCGAGAGCGTGCACGGCGCTCATCTGGTAGGCCACAGGGCAGATCCCGCAAATCCGGGCGGTGATATCGGGCACTTCCTGGAAATGGCGCCCTCGCAGGAACGCCTCGAAGAAGCGCGGCGGCTCGAAGATGTTGATCTTGACTTCGCGCAGTTCCCCGCCCTCCGACCTGACGTAAACTCCGCCTTCGCCTTCAACGCGGGTCAGGTAGTCGATCTTGACAGCCTTTTCCCCGTTCGTTTTCCCATTCGCCATGTCGGTTAACCTCGTAGGAGGACGGCTTGCCGTCCCCTAATGGACACGTTTCTGATTGCTATGAACCTACGCCGCCTTTTCTACCTTGTCGCTCGCGGACCGAAACACTTCCGAGTATCCAGTGAAACCGCGAAGCAGCCGCACCAAGTCGGGCCGGGGCATGCCTTCCTTCAGCAATTGAGAGCTCAACGAATCTGCGTTGGCAGCCGGCAGAGGCCCAAAACAACCGTAGCAGCCACGATTGTAAGCGGGGCAGATAGCGCCGCAACCGGTTTGAGTCAGCGGCCCCAGGCAAGGCGTGCCATGCGCGACCATCACGCAGACGGTGCCGCGCCTCTTGCAATCCAGGCATACCGTATTCATGGGCACACGAGGTACGCGCCCCACCAGCAGTTGGGTAATGACATCCAAAAGTTGCAGCTTATTGATCGGGCATCCGTTCAACTCGAAATCCACCGGCACGTGGGTGGAGATGGGCGTAGACAGATCCAGGGTGTGGATGTAATCCGGGGTGGCATAGACCGCCCTGGTGAATTCCTTCACATCCCCCCAGTTCCGCAGAGCCTGGATTCCCCCTGCGGTCGCGCAAGCGCCGATGGTAACGAGAAACTTCGATTCCTGACGCACCGCCTGGAGGCGCTCCTCATCTTCGGCGGTAGTAATCGAACCTTCCACCAAAGCAACATCGTAGGGACCGCGCTCAATTCGCGATCGAGCTTCCAGGAAGTACGCAACCTCGACTTCACCCACGAGGGCTAGTAAATCGTCCTCGAGGTTCAGCAGGCCTAGCTGGCAGCCATCGCAGGAGGAGAATTTGTAGACTGCAACCTTAGGAAGGGTACTGGCAGGCATCTTAAAAGTCCTCCTTGCCGAAGAAAGGTTCGATCGCCGCAAAGTTCAGCACGGGGCCTTCTTTACAGATAAACGTGGGGCCGAACTGGCAGTGGCCGCAGAACCCGATGGCGCATTTCATATTGCGCTCCATGGAGAGGAAGATGGCTTCCTTCGGTATGCGGCGGGCCAAGGCCTCGTAGATCACGAAGCGCATCATGATCTCCGGGCCGCAGGTCATGACCACAGTCTGCTTGGGGTCAACCCGAATGCGGTAGAACAGGGCGGGAACCACACCCACCAGCCCGTGCCAGTTCTCGTCGGCCAAGTCAACGGTGGTGTGGACCTCGATGCCGCCGGCCTGCCAGCGTTCGAACTCCGCGGTATAAAGGAGATCGGCAGGCGTGCGCGAGCCGTAGAGCAACACCACTCTGCCGAAGTCTTCACGGCGGCGCAAGATGGATAACACCACGGGGCGCAGCGGCGCCAACCCGATACCTCCGGAGACCATAATCAGGTTCTTGCCCCGCGCTTTCTCGATCGGCCATGAACTGCCATACGGTCCCCGAAGACCGACCATATCGCCCGCTCTGAGACGCCCAATGGCGCGCGTGACGCTGCCCGCATAACGAATGGTGTGGCCCATCACTTGGGGTGTACCGGGATCGGAACTGATCGAGATGGCGACTTCTCCGAACCCCGGCAGGTAGATCATGTTGAACTGGCCGGGCGCGAAGTGGTACGTCGCGGACTGGGCCGTGTTCATGAAGGCCATGGAAAAAGTCGAGATACCGTAGGCCTCGGGTTGGACGTCCTCGATCAGAGCCGAGAGAGGCATCATCGGATCCGGCATCATACGCAACTCTACTGCGGTTGGGGCTAAGCTCATCGTTGGACCTTCTCGCGAATGGCTTTAACTTCTTCAGTCAAGTCGATTCCCACGGGGCACCAGGTGATGCATCGGCCGCAACCCACGCACCCTGAGGTCCCGAACTGGTCAATCCAGGAAGCTAGCTTATGGGTTAACCACTGGCGGTAACGCGCCCGAATGGTGGGCCGAATGTTGCCGCCGTGCACATGAGAAAACTCCCGCACAAAGCACGAATCCCAGTAGCGGGTCCGCTCCGCGGCCGTGGCCTTCAAGTTACAAGTGTCTTCCACGGTGACGCAGAAGCAGGTGGGGCAAACACTCGTACAGTTGGAACAGCTCAAACATCGCGCTCCCACGTTGTCCCACTGCGAGTGTTCGAGGTTGTCGTAAAGCAACTTGGGCAAGTCTTCGGTTCTAAGCTGTTTCTCAATGGATCGTTCGGCCTTCTGAGTGGCTTGCGCGGCGCGGCCCAGATCGAAAGCAGAGGCGCGCTCCCAGGAGGTATCGCGCAACATCTCCGAGCCCATTTCCGAACCCACTTCGATGACGAAAGCATCCGTCAATTCGGTCAACGCCAGATCGAACCCTTCCGTGGCTTTAGGACCGGTCTTCATCGAGGTGCAGAAGCAGGTGGAGTAGGCGCGTCCACAGTGGGCCGCCAGAATGAAAATACGCTCCCGCTGGTGCGCGTAATGCGGGTCGCGGAATTCGCCCGCCAGGAAAACACGATCTTGGATAGCGATGGCGCTCAACTCGCAGGCTCGAACGCCAATGAATGCCCGCAACGGAATTGTCTCCTCCGCCGGCTTAAATACCCACTTCCCGTCCGTCTTCTCCACCGAGAACAGCTTCAAATTGGGCAGATGAAGGAACTTTTTCCAGCTTTGCGGAGTTACACCGTAACCGAAATATTCCTGAGACTGGGTTTGCTTCAAGCGATACTTGCCCGGTTCTTGTTCCGCCGTCCAACCGACCGGAAGGTCCTCGATCGCCGCAATCTCATCGAGCACCACCGCCCCGTCACGCACGGTTGGGCCCACCAGGCTGAAGCCCGAGGCCCGCAGGTTATCGAAGACCTTCTGCAAAGCCAGCTTGGATATGATGACATTCGCCGAGATTCGGGGAAGGTCTTGTGCCATGGGAAACGAGCCTCCTGGAGGCAAGGATTTCGGTTTGCCGGGTTAGCGCTTCCGTGCCCTAGGGAAGGCAGCGGATTTTGACACGTAACACACTACGCCTTGAAGCGGAGCAACCTGTAGGCCAAATAGAATTTCAAAATCGGGGGCGCATGTTGACAACTACAACACTTTTGGGGCATTGGCTCGGACATTTACGCCGCGAAAGTGCCTGGGCTCTGGGATCGAGTTTTGTGGGTTCTTTGTCATGTGGATAGTGACAATCTGCCAGCGACCCCATTCCCGCTAACTGGGTCAACGCACGCACCGCCACTCAAATTCGGTAATTGAGGAGCATTGTCATTCTGAGCGCAGCGAAGAATCCCAGCAGTTGCCGGTCGAGTGGACTTTACTCTCCCAATGCCCAGCCAGTTCGGGTAAAATCGCCCGCTGAGTAAGTGCGGAAAGCAACAAGTCCCCGACAGCGGGTCATATGATCGCTACCGTCACGCTGAATCCGGCAATTGACAAGAGCCTAACGGTTCCCCGCTTCGCGGTTGGCAAGACTAACCGCGGAGAAGTCGCGCGAACCGATGCAAGCGGCAAAGGAATCAATGTCGCCATGGCGCTCAAGCAATTCGGCGCGGACGTTTGCGCGCTGGGCTTCATGGCGGCAAGCAACGGCCACTTCATCCTCGACGCACTCGCGTCGAGCGGCATCCCGGCGGACTTCGTCAGCGTGCCGGGTGAAACGCGCGTCAACCTGAAAATTCGCGATCCCATCGATCGCACGGAAACCGAGCTGAACGAACCCGGCTTCCAGGTGCTCCCGGCCCATCTCGATGCGATGAAGGACAAAATCAGAGAATACGCCCCCCGCTGCGAGGTGATGACCTTCTCGGGAAGCCTGCCGCCCGGAGCCCCGCCCAAGACCTATGCGGAACTCATGAGGATCGCCAAGGCCTTCGGGTCAAAATGTATGCTCGATACTGGCGGCGCGGCGCTGAGGTTGGGGTTCGAGTCCGAGCCTATTCTTGTCAAACCCAATCGCGCCGAAGTTGAAGAGCTACTTCAACGATCATTGCGGACCCGTCATGACCTGGCTGAGGCAGCCCGCAAGTTGCTCGCGATGGGCGCTGACATAGCGCTCATCTCGCTCGGGCCGGAGGGCGCCGTGGCAGCAAGCGAACGGGAACTGCTGGCCGCGCTCGCTCCAAAGGTGACGGTGCGGAGCAGCACAGGGGCTGGAGACACGATGGTGGCGGCATTCGCTTATGGGGAAATCTCCGGCCTTTCGTTTCGCGAGAAGTTTCGCCTCGCCATGGCCGCAAGCGCCGCCTCCGTGACCTTGGAAGGCACGAAGTTCGCCGATCTGGCAGCCATCAATCGATTGCTGCCTGAGGTGCACCTCGAGGATTTGAGCAAAGGGTAAGAGACTCCTCTAGCCCCCTTAGGAGACTCGGGAGGAAGCAATGCGTAATCCTAACAAGGCCTCACTGGCTGGGTTGGTTGCTGCTTCATTGCTGCTTTCCGGCAGCGCCGCGCCTGCGGCGGTTTCCGCGGCTGACGCTGACCCGACACAATACGTGAATACCTATGTCGGGAGCGCCGGGGCCGACATGGGAAACACCTTTCCGGGAGCGGCCCTGCGCTTCGGCATGATTCAGTGGAGCCCGGATACTCTGCACGGCTTTGATCGGACGCACGCCGGCAGCTACTTGTATGGCGACAACGCCATCCGCGGATTCAGCCTCACTCACTTGAGCGGCCCCGGCTGTCAGATCATGGGGGATGTGCTCATCACTCCCGTCCCCGGGTCGATCACTGCTTCGCCAGAGGCTAGTAATGGACGCTACTCGGCCAGGTTTTCCCATTCCCATGAGCAAGCTTCACCAGGGTACTACTCGGTTGCTCTCGCCAATGGGACCAAGGTTCAATTGGCGGTGACGACAAGGGCAGGTATCGGCAGCTTTGCGTTTCCAGCTTCCGCTTTCTCCGGATTGCTCTTTAACGTGGGCCGCGATGGCAGCGGCGTGGACAGCGCTTCAATTGACATCGCTGGCGACCGCAGCATTTCTGGAAGCGTTTCCAGCGGCCGTTTTTGTGGCATGAATCAGAACAAATACACGGTCTATTTCGCCGCGGAGTTCAACCGCCCGTTCACTCGTTTCGGAACCTGGACCGGTCCGTCGCTCCACCCCGGCCGCCGTTCCTTAATCGGTGCTAAGTCCGGCGGCTTCATTGAGTTCGACACGACAGCCAGCCAAGTGGTGGAGATGAAAGTCGCTCTCTCCTACGTCAGCGCCGCGAAGGCGCGGAGGAACCTCGAGGCAGAGATTCCTGCGTGGGATTTTGACGCCGTCCGCGAAGCCGGCCACAAACAGTGGAAACACGACCTGGAATTGATCACGGTGATCGGCGGAACCGATGAGGAAAAGCGTGTTTTCTACACCGCCCTGTATCATGCGCTTTTGCACCCCAATATTTTTAGCGATTTTGATGGCCAATATATCGGTTTTGACCATCAAATTCATCTTGCCAAGGGCATCAATATTTACGCCAACTTCTCCGGATGGGATATCTATCGCTGTCAGGTGCAACTTTTAGCGATGCTTTTTCCGAAAGAAAGCAGCGATATGGTCACGTCGCTGGTGCTAGCGGCACAGCAGGGCGGAGGGCTTCCCAACTGGCCGGTGGCGAACAGTGAGGCCTGTGCGATGGTGGGAAACCCCTCCTCGCCGATCATCGCCAGCATATACGCTTTCGGGGCTCGGGACTTTGACGCCAAGGGCGCGCTGGAGGTTATGCTCAAAAGCGCTACCGATCCTGACGCAAACGTGGGATCCTGCCCGGAGTGGGACAATCTGTCGGATTATCTCCAGCGCGGCTATCTCGGCCCCGACACGGTTCGCCCGGATAACCGCAGTAGTGGTCCCTCCCAGACCCTGGAGTTCACCACCGCAGATTTTTCCATCGCTCAGTTCGCACAAGCCCTCGGCGAAACGGACACCTACCAGGCCTTCATGAAGAGGGCGCAGTTCTGGAAGAACACCTTTAACCCGCACACCGGCTACATCACTCCACGAAAGAAGGATGGTTCATTTATTCCGGTTACAGCCACCTCGCGCCGGGATTACGTGGAAGGCAATGCCGAGCAATACAGTTGGGCGGTTCCTTACAACCTGCGGGCGTTATTTGACCTGATGGGTGGAAACGCCAAAGTGGTCGCCAGGCTGAATAGATTCTTCACCGAACTTAATGTCTTCGATTCGAAGCCTTATGCTTGGATGGGAAATGAACCCTGCTTTGCGGTTCCCTGGGCATATGATTTTGCCGGAGCCCCCTGGGGAGCGCAGTCCGTGGCGCGACGCACTGAACTCCAGTTGTTCAACGCTCACCCGGACGGCGAGCCTGGAAACGACGACCTGGGAGCCTTGTCGGCGTGGTATGTCTTCGCGGCGTTGGGCGCCTATCCCGCCATCCCGGGCGTAGGCGGATTAGCCATTAATAGCCCCCTGTTCCCCACAGCCACAATTCAGCTCGGAAACGGGAATCTCATCAAAATTGAGGCCGAGAATGCCTCTCGACAAAACCCCTATGTGCAGAGCCTGAGCGTTGATGATCAACCCTACGAAAAAACCTGGCTGCCCTACGAACTGCTAAGCCGCGGCGCGACGCTGCGATTCAAGCTTGGCAGATTCCCCAACAAAGATTGGGGCACAAAGCCCGAGGACGCGCCACCGTCGTTTTCTGAGGGGAGTGATTAAAGGTTAAAGGGTAAAGGGTGAAGGCTGAAAAGAGCCAACTGTAGTTCTAAACTGGAAGGCCTAGCCTTTAGCCTTTACACTTGAGCCTTCATGCTGAGTTCAGACCCATCCGGAGGTTATGCGCGGTGCGAGATAAGCTTCAAAAGCTCGGCACTTTCTTAGCAGGCATGGTGATCCCTAACATTGCCGCCCTGATCGCCTGGGGTCTGATCACCGCGCTCTTTATTCCGCGAGGCTGGATTCCGAACGAGCACCTGGCCAAGCTGGTGTCTCCGCTGATCATGTACTTGTTGCCTGTGTTGATCGGGTTCACGGGAGGCCGGCTGGTTTATGGCATTCGCGGCGGAGTAGTGGGGGCGCTGGCGACGATGGGAGCCGCCGTCGGCAGCAGCGTGCCGATGTTCCTCGGCGCCATGGTGATGGGCCCGCTGGGCGGATGGACGATCATGCAGGTTGACCGGGTGCTGGAAAAACGAACTCCCAACAGTCTGGAAGTTCTGGTCTCGAACTTCTCCGCCGGCCTGGTCGGCTTGGGCCTGACGCTTTTAGCCTACGCTGTGGCCGGCCCTTTCATCGAGGCCGTCACGGTCACCCTGGGGAGCGGCGCGACAAGAATTACGCGAGCGGGAGTCCTACCCTTGATTTCGCTGCTCATCGAGCCGGGAAAAGTGCTATTCATGAACGGCGCGATCAACCACGGCGTCCTGGCGCCGCTCGGGATCGCGGAAGCAAAGCAAGCCGGCAAGTCCATCTTCTTTTTGCTGGAGACTAATCCCGGGCCGGGCCTCGGGCTGCTCATGGCCTATTGGGTGTGCGGCAAAGGAGAAGCGAAGCAATCTTCTCCCGGGGCTATCGTAATTCACTTTCTGGGCGGGATTCACGAAATCTATTTCCCTTATGTTTTGATGAATCCGCTCAGCGTGCTCGCCATGATTGCCGGAGGAATGGCGGCGACGGCGACGTTCGTCATGATGCATGCGGGTCTCGTGGCCACTCCCGCCCCGGGAAGCATCTTCGCGTATGTCGCCATGGCGCCGAAAGGCGGCCTGATTCCGGTTCTATCGGGAGTAGCGGCTGGTGCGATTGCCTCTTTCCTCGTGGCCTTGCCGATCGTCTCTCGTTACAGTGCCGGCGGCGACGCAACGGGCGCCTTTGCGAAGGCCAAACTAACCGTGCAGGCACGGCAGTCGGGTTCTTGATGCTTTCTGCCTTCTCGCTGTTTGCACACACGTCCCCCTCGTCGCCGTAGCCACAACTCTAGCTACCAACTAAACGTCACGGCACTCGAGGATGGTTCTGAAGCCTGTTAACTCGCGGGCGGCTCAGGATGTGTCGCAGCAGGATGAGAGCCAGTCCGATAAGACCAACCAGGGCCACTCCTGTCCAGACGTAAAACAGGAAATTGGGCGAGCCGGAATAAACGAGAGACTGCACCAACAAGGAGGAACGGGGGGAAACCCCGGCAGGCAGTTTGGTTTCGTTCAGGAAATAGATGAGGTCGCGGGCCTGACTCCTGCCACCGTTCAGAACCGCGCTTTGAAAAATGTACCAATAGGGGCGGTAGGTCAGATAGAGCGTGACGGAGGAGAACAGCAGCCCCACCGCGCTACTGGCGAGAATCAACGTCGCCACAGGCTTGGCGCGCTCGGCCGCAGGCCGCGTCGCTTGGATCGAGGAGCGGCCAACGAGCAGGATGGCTACGGCGATCACCAAAAGTCCGGAGCAGACGAGGAAAATGAGACCTTAAATTTGTACCACTGCGGCGTTGCGCCGGGCAGTGTTCAGCCCGAACGCCGATTCCTTGGGGAATCCCGGGTGTTCTCCGCTGATAGGATCAAACTTAGCCGCCAGGTAACCGAAAAGGGCGGCTTCGGCCTGATTATCTCCGCTTTCGGAAGAGGCCTGGAGCGCCTTGTAAGCCATAGCTTGGAGGGATGTGCCCGTCACGTGCTCGAAGCCGGTGCTTCCCTGGGAATCGACTATTTGGCCAAAACGCGCTACCTCCCAGTATTTGTCGCGAGCATCTCCGGGTGACGCATGCCGACGACCGCGTAAGCCCAGAGGAGATTCGGGTTGAGGCGGACGGCTTCCTCTGCCAGGCGGGCGCTCTCGCGGGAATTCTCGATGCGCACGGCACAGAACGCCAACCCCTCGGGATCGTGCTGCGACTCTGCCCGCTTTGCGAGGGCCTGGAAGCCGTGCTGTGAATCCCGGGAAGCTATCTGAAACATGAAATACCAAGGCCTGAGTGCGACTCGGAAAGCCTGCCGAAAGGGCGGAGCGACAAAAAACAGCAGCGCTGCCAGGACACATCCCGCGCCCCCCACCAGCGCCGCCTTGCCCAAGGAAAGATTTTTGGCGAAAAGCTCGTCGCCGGGCGGAATGCCTTGGCCCCGGCCGGGGATGAAGATCGACATCAGCGCTTGTTTGGCCATCACGCTCGCCCCGCCGAAGGCCCACGCGAGCGCTGCCCAATGCCCCTCGACGAAGCTCAGTTCGCCGCGCATGGCCTGGCCCCACTCGCGGGATGCCGGCGGGGCGATGCGGATCGCGTAGTCCAGGAGCAATGCGGCGGCCTGACGGAGGCGCAGTTCCTGCATATGTCTCAGCTTCTGCTCAAAGCAGGCTGTTGAACCATCCAACGCGAGCGTGCCTCTTCCAACTGGGTCTTGGCCAGGTCCAATCCATCCGGCGTCAGACGGTAGGTGTGGCGGGGCGGCACGCCGTCCTGCGTCGCCACCCAGCGCGCCTCCAGCAGTTTGTGTTTTTCCAGGCGCATGAGAATGGGGTAGAGCGTCCCCGACTTGAGCTTGGTCTCACGGCTCAACTCGTAGCCGTAGTGCCATCCGGTGGGGCGCTCGAGGAAGCTTTCCAGAACGCGCAAAGTTTCCGGGGAGATGCGAGGAGTTTTCATAGGCGAAGTCTACATATATAGAAAATAGCTGTCAACTCTCTTTCGCAGCACCCTTTGTTGGGGCGGTTCGCGAACCGCCCCTACGCTCGTCGGCTGACGGGCACGGAGAAACCATGAAAACCCTGTCATTCTGAGCGAAGCGATGAATCTCGCTTTGCGTCGAGTGGTTCACCGAACGAGGACCAGGGCGAGACTCCTCGTCGCACTAACTCTCGATTTTCACTGTCAGGTTATCCAGTACACTGCGGTCAATCTCGTAGCCGAGGCCGGGCTTCGTGGGCGCGGGCACGTAGCCTTCTTTGTCGATACGGATTTTGTCCTTGAAATACGGCAGGTCAGTGATGCCCTGAGGCTGGGTCATTTCAAACCAAACGCAATTCGGCATAGCCAGTTCGCAATGGAAATGCACGGCGTGGTCGAGCGCAGTGCCCCAATTGTGCGGCTGGCACTCCATGCCGAAACACTCCGCCAACCGCGCGACTTTCATTCCGCCCGTGATCCCGCCGATGTTGTCGACGATAAAGCGCACGACATCGCACGCCCCACGGCGTATGTACTCCGCGTAGTTGTAAGGCGAGTAGATGAATTCCCCGATGGTAATGGGCACGTCCAACGCCTGGGCCAATTGCGCCAGGCCTTCGATGTCGGTGGTCGGTAGCGGGTCTTCGAAGGAGACGAAGCCCAACTGATCGAGCACACGGCCCACTTTCATCGCTTCCTCGCGCGTATAGACGCCGACGGAATCGAAGAGGAGCGTGAAGTTGTCTCCGGCGGACTGGCGCACCGCCTTCGCGACCTCGATATCCAGCTTGTAATCGGCGCCGCCATCGGGCAGTTCCGGAGGGTGAATCTTGTAGGCCGTGAATCCTTCGCCCTTGGCGTGCTGGAAATCCGCTACAAACTCACCCACGGTTTTGAGGTGTTGCGAACTCGCGTAGGCCCTGACGCGATCTTTGTAGGCGCCGAGAAGTTGGTACACGGGTAGGTTAACGGCCTTGCCCAGAATGTCCCAGAGGCAGTTATCGATGGCCGATGCGTAAGACAACTGCCCCACCCGGCGCTTGTTGGGCTCCCACTGAGAAGTGAGCGCTGGAAGCTCCAGTACACTCTTGCCCGGCAGCAGGCTCTTCGAATACTCAAGCCATCCCAGATTGCTCCAGTTAGGGTGCCAGTAGCGCTCGGCCAGCGTGTAGTTGCCTTCGATCCCGCCCTTGGTCACGATGGCAGCAATGCGGGTCAGACTCTCAGCGCCGGCCCGTTCCGCTCCCACCGAGCCCAGGACGTAGACCTTGACCTCTTTGATCGTAAGATCGGGCAAGTCTCCGCGCTTGATCCCCGCTGCCTGTGCGGCAGCGCCGCCCGGATCAGCGAGTCCGAACGCCCCGGCGCTCGCCAAGGCCGTCCCCGTGGTGGCGGTTAAGAAATTACGACGCGAGACGATGCCGGTTGACATACGACCTTCCCTTCCGCATTCCAAATTCCAGATTTCAGATTCCAGAGCGAGAGCCTTCGCTTCGCTCAGGATGACAGCGACTTTTCCAATTTCCACCCGCCCGCTACGCCTTAAGGTAAGGCTTCAAGTAATTCAGCGTCTCTCGAAGTGCCTGCTTTCCTTCCTCATCGAGATGTGCTTCCGTCTGATCGGGGGTGCGAACCCCATAGGTCTTAAAAACTCCGCGCAGGCACAGAACGTACTTCACCGATTCGGGGCCGTGGCTCAGCATTTCGGTGAGGATCAGCAGCGTGCGGGCGTGCATGGCCATCGCTTCGTCGTGCTTACCATCATGCCAGAGATCCCACGTTTGCGCGTAGAGGTCGGCAAACGCAGCAGCCGGCATGCAGCCGCTGAACCCACGGCGCATCTCATCGATCAAATCCTTTCCGTGACTTCCGGAGAATATCTTGAGCTGGTCCGAGCTTCTCTCACGAAGCGGCGCGACAGCCATCAAAGGCGCTCCCGCCTCGTCCTTGACATAGCGAAAGGTGGGGATGGCCTTGTACATGTCAACGAGCAGGTCGACGCTCATGTTGCCCACCGCTTGAACAAACAGGGGTAGTGAAGTCGCGGCGCCCACTGCCTGGTAATACTCGAGATCGGTTTTCGGATCACTATTCTCGGACGGGGGAAGTGAGATGATGGCATCCGCTCCCACCTTCTCCGCCTGCTTTGCATATTTGACGGCCGTGGCCACATTCGGTGCCTGCACGCCGATCACAATCGCCGGGCGCAATTTCTTGCCGGTGGAGGCAATTGCTTCGTTTCCCTCCAGGCGCTCTGCCTCGCTCAAGGTCGTCCACTCGCTGGCCATCTGCGGCCAGACGAACCCGTGCACTCCGCCACGATCGATGAACCGGACTTCTGCAATCAGTGAGTCTAGGTCCAACTTGTTCGACTCTGTAAAGGGTGTCTGCGCAATCGGGAAGATGCCGCGCAAGGGTTTGGGACCAGGAGCCTCGCCGGCGAAAACCCTCCAGCCAGGCACCGTAAGGCCCAGCGCGCCGACGCCCAAGAGTTGCAGGAATTCACGCCGATCGCGGCATTCAATGGGTTTCCGTGGTTGCATCGCAGGTTCTCCTGTTTGACTTTCCCGGATGTCGGCATGATACACACGCCGGCGGCAGGGGTAAAGGCTGAAGTAGAGGCGGCTTTACGCCGCCACGTGGCGAGGTAAACTCGCCGCTACGGCAAAACTGAGACGCCACCAATCCGAAACTTGACAACCCTTCTCTCCGTCCCTTAGCATAGCCTTTCATACCTTGTTCTGATCGGCTCTTCAAAGAGGTGTAACAGTGAGAATCATGGCCCGTTTCGCCGACGATATTGCCATCGTGAGCCTGAGCGGAAAATTCCTGGCGGGGAGTGATGGACCCTACCTGCGGCAGAAGGTTAAGGATTTCATTGACGCAGGGACGAAAAAACTGATCATCGATTTTGCCGAAGTCCCATACATTGACTCCACGGGATTGGGCTTTCTTGCCGGGACACGTGTGACGGCTCAAAACGCTGCGGTGCGGATGGTTTTAGCGAATATAAACATTCACGTTCGAAAGATCCTGGATGACGTAAAGCTTTCGCAGTTCTTCATCATTGCTCCGAACGAAGCGGCCGCCGTGGCTAAGGTGAATGAAGTGGAGCCGGCCACGCCTGACGCACCTCCTGAGGCGGCGCCAAAGCCCCGAGGGAGAAAGGCAGCCGTTAACCCGACCGAATCCTGATGACCCGAGTCGAACGAATTCTGGCATTTTCCCTCGCAGCTCTGAGTTTACTGCTGGCCACGCCTTCCCGATTGCCTGCGCAATCGAGTACCCGTCTGCTGCTGTCAGCCGGTTCCGGCGTTCCGGGACACCCGGGCATAGCTTTCGGCCCGTTCTCCGATTTGGCGATGAACGATAACCGGCAGATTGCCTTCCTGTCTTCTTTGCGGAGCCCGCGCAACGAACTGCGAGCCGTGGTCGTGTCTAGCGGCGTCAGCTTTTCCGTCGTGGCCTTTCAGGGCCTTCAGACGCCGATCCCGAAGACGTCGTATGATTCCTTCAGTGCTCCGAGTATCAATGACGCGGGAGTGATCTGCTTTGCGGCTGAATTGAAGGGTACGGAGGGCAATCCGAGCAGCGCGATTATCCGCGTGGAGGGTGGCAGCGCCACGGCCCCGGTGACCACTGCGGACAGCCCTCCGGGAACGCCGGATGCGAGTTTCCTGGAATTCTCAGCGCCGTTAATCAACTCTCAGGGAAACATTCTGTTCGGAGCGCGGTGGGGCGGGAAAAAACCGGGCACGGGTTTGTTCCTCTGGACGGCGCGGGGGTTGCAGCGGTTAGACTTTCCAGAGGGTGTTTCGCCGGCGCCAAAGGACCTGTTCGAGCCGATCTTCTACAGCCACGATGAGGCGGCGCTGGCGCCGCGCGGCACTCCAGGGGCCGCCGCGATCGAGCAATTCTTCCGGGCCGTCGCCATCCGCAGCTTTCAGGAGATCAACCCTGCGCCTGATCCGGCGGTCACCGTGCAACTTCTCGCTCCTCGAGTCGGCCAGGCACCAGTGCAATTAATTCTCGTCATAGTGGAAGGCGAAAACGTGCAAACCGCGCTTCTGCCCGGCGATCCTTCGCAGCCCGTGATGGCCAGGCATGTTGCGGACGCACCGGAGATCAAACCCGTGGGGCTAGTGGAGGGTCAGACGACATCCGCGCAGGGCAATATCATCTTTGCCGCGACTTCCCTGGATTCGCCAGACGATATTGGGCTCTATTGCTTCTGCGGGGGCCAGGTGGCGCGCCTGACTTCAGCGGATGACTTCACGCCCGTAGACCAAATCGCGCCCGGCAAGCCGATTCTCTCGCTGGTCGGGGACTCGCAGCAGACTACGGCCTTCATCGCGCCCGGCGCCGCCGGCGGCGGGGCAGCCATCTACGTCACGTCAATTCCGTAAGAGCAGTCGGGAGTTGAGAGTCGAAAGCTGAAAGTCAGGCAGGCTGCGGAGAAAGTCCCGCGGGCTGTCATCCCGAGCGAAGCGAAGGAGCTGCATCTGGTCGTTTTCAAGAAGATACTGCAGATGCTTCGCTTCGCTCAGCATGACACAGTCGCTTTTCACGCAACCTGCTCAACTACTCGACTTCTCGACTCTCGACTTTCGCCTCTTAACTGATATCCAGCTTCCACGGGGCGCGATATTCACGCGTGATCAGCTTTTGCGCCGCCGGCCCGCCTTTCGTCAACCGCTGGCTGGCCACGTCCCACTCAATCCGCTCTTTACTCCGCAGTGCGACGTTCCCCAGCAAACAGGCGCTGGTGGAGTGGTAGCCGTATTCAATGTCGGTCTGCGGCATCTTGCGGGTCCTCATGCACTCCAGCATGTTGGCCACGTGGTTTGCCAGGCCGTCGTCCTCCACTTCCATCTTCATTTCTGCAGTCTTCCCTTTTTCCCCGTGCCCTTGCTGCGGGAAGACTTGGAAGCCATCGCGGTCCACAAACATGGTACCGTCCGTGCCGTAAAACTCGATTCCGTAACCGTGCTCTTTCTGCCGAGCGTCGTTGCACAGCCGGTTTTCGTAGGTGGCGACAAATTCGGGGTACTCGAGCGTGATCTGGAGCGTATCGGGTGTGTCGCTGTTGTCCTTGAGGTAAAACTTCCGGCCCAGTGCGGTGACCGTATGCGGACCGTCAACTTTCATCGCCCACTGCACAATATCCATCAGATGGACCATCCAATCGCCGGGCCACCCGTTGGCGTAATCGTAGAAGTAGCGGAAGGTCGACCAGCGGTCGCCCACCCCGAAGCGGTTCGAGTTGAACGGCACCTTCGGAGCCGGGCCAAGCCACATGTCCCAGTCGAGGTCCGAAGGCGGATCGGAGTCTGGCGGGTTGCCGATGCCCTCGGGGTAAATATTGGAGTAGTTCCAGGTGCGCACATAAGTGACTTTACCAATCAGGCCGTCCTGCACGAGTTGCACGGCCTTCTGGAAATGTGCATTCGAGCGCTGCCACAACCCCACTTGCACAACTCGCTTGTATTTCCGCGCCGCCTCCACCATCTTCTTGCCTTCCTCGACGGCAACGCAGATGGGCTTCTCAACGTAAACATCCTTGCCTGCCTGGCAGGCCATGACGGTCGGGAGAGGATGCCAGTGGTCAGGCGTGGCAACGATGACCACGTCAATATCCTTGTCATCGAGGACCTGCCGGAAATCTTTAAATGTTTTCGCGTTTCCGCCCGCAGCCTCCAAGCCCTTCCGCAAGCTGGGTTCGTAAACGTCGCACACCGCAGCGATTTCCACTTTCTGGTTTCTGAAGTTGCCCATGTCGTCCCGGCCCTGGCGCCCGCATCCGATCAGCCCCAGCCGGATCCTGTCGTTGGCGCCCATCACGCTGCCCGTGCCGTGGCCGGACATCGCCAAGCTGAGCCCGGCGCCGCCCGCCGCTGCCCACTTCATAAAATTACGTCGGTTGATTTGCTCGCTCATAGCGTGTTCCTCTTTTTCAAAATTAAAGGTCTCATTCAAAACGTCGCCTATTGTAACAGGATTTTTCTGGCATCGCCTTGGAATCCCGGCCTGGCGCGTTGATCACGACTCCCCTCCTCAGCGGGAGGAGGGGCAGGGGTGGTGGGTGCCAGCGTCACGACGGAACCAACCACCCCCCGCCCCCTCCTTAGCTAAGGAGGGGAGTCATTTTCATGGTTCCTGGATTTCCGCCCGCACCACATCCCACAAGAGTATCTGAGCCACTCGGGCCGTTGGCTATATAATGGCTGATGGGCAGCAAGCACAAAACTGAAATTTCCGTGGACGGGCGAACAAGGTATCGCCGCGAAAACTCCCGCGGCGAGAGCAACCTGATTGATCTCGCCGGTTCCACCCGAAAGGGTATGCCGCGGTGCTGTGGTTCTTTCACCTGCCACAATTCTGGAAAGCGCTGCTGAGTTCTCTGATCGCAGTGCTGACGCTCGCGGGCATCATGATCCGCCCGTTTCGTTGGAACGAAGCACGCATCGCCATGAGCGGCGCCGCACTTTTGCTATTTCTCGGCTTGATCAGTCCCAGGGATGCGCTATTCACCCTGTTGCGTGATTGGAACACCTTTTTTTTCTTTCTGGGCATGATGGCCCTATCGGCTCTCGCGGAGACCGCCTGCTTATTCGACTGGCTGGGAGTGCAAGCGGCGCGACTAGCAGGCGAAAGCGCTGCGCGGCTGTTTCTCAATGTGTTTTTGCTGGGGACGTTCATTTCTATGCTCTTTTCTAACGACGCCACGGCGCTCATCCTGACACCCATAGTTTACGTTCTGGTTACCAAGCTCCGTCTGCCCGCCCTGCCTTACCTGTTCGCCTGCACTTTTGTCGCGGATTCAGCCTCGTTCTTGCTTCCCATCAGCAACCCCATCAACATCATCATCCTTTCACACCACCCCCTGAATCTGCCGGCTTTTCTTCGGCTATTGCTGCTGCCGAGCGTGGTAGTGATCGCGATCAACGTGGGAGTGTTTTTCCTGCTCTACCGCAGGCAGCTTGCGGGGTCGTTCCACGTCGAGCGCCTTTCGTCGCCCCAAGTAGTCATAAAGCACAAAGCGTATTTTCGTTATACCTGTTGCGTGCTGGCGCTTATCGCGCCTGCATATATGGCCGCAGCCGCGGTTCAATTCCCGCTCTCGGCGGTGGCCATGGCGGGAGCGTTGCTGCTGCTTGCCGGCGCCTTTTATTGGAAACGTACGACACTCCGCCAGGCAGGCAATGGAATCTCGTGGTCTATTTTCGGCTTCATTGCGGGAATGTTCATCGTGGTTCGAGCCGTCGAGCGAACAGGGCTTACGACGAAGTTCGGGAACCTACTCCTGCACCTGTCGAGAGGATCGAGTTTTGGCGCGGTGGTGGTGGGAACCGCAGGCGCGGCGCTCGGGACCAATCTGATTAACAACGTTCCAATGGCCGTGCTGATGAATTCCGCCTTAGCAAGTATCCAGAACGCGTCACCTGGAGTCCGCCAGGGATTTATCGCTGCTACCATGTTCGGTTGCGATCTTGGCCCGAATCTGACGACGGTTGGCTCACTGGCAACGGTCCTCTGGCTGCTCATCTTGCGGCATCGAAATGTCGACGTGTCAGGGCTCGATTACTTCAAGGTGGGCATTATCGTGACGCCATTAATGCTTATTGCCGGGGCGCTCACCATGTGGCTGCTCTTATAAGACGGATGCGGGGAGGTGACTATGCGCGTACTCTGCTGTCTGGACGGCACCAACGCCGATCAAATCGGCACGGCGCTGAAGATGTTCACGGCGGTTCACCCGCTCACGGTGGGCATGCTGCATGTGACCGATACTCGTCCAAGAGATGACATGGAACTGATTCGCGAGCGATTCTGGCGACATCCTCTGCACCCGCACGACGCTCCTGCACCCCCGCGGGAGTATCTTCCCCGCCCTTCTGCACGCGAGGAAGAAATCCACGAGGCTGAGAAGGCCTCTGCCGAAGAGATTTTGAAGGAGAGCCGTGGATACTGTGACGGCGCGGAGACTATGGAACGAGAGGGACGGCCGGAACGAGAGATCGTAAACTTCTCCGCCGAATGGCACGCCGACATGGTGATCGTCTGCTCGCGGGCCGCGTACCGGTCGAGAGAGGAGATCGGGCCCAAGTCAGTTGGGCATGTCGCGCGCTTTGTCGTTGACCACGCGCCTTGTCCGGTCCTTTTGCTGCGCCCGACAGTGCGGGATCATTTCCCGATCGAGAGATAAGGCACCTCGCCCGGACCTGACGCCGGCAAAGGCTTGCATGATGAATCGCCTCAATTCGGCGTATCAGTACCTCTTCGATGCAGAGGCGCGGTCGAAGCGCAGTCACCTGCTGCCGCGCTGGCTTTGGTTGCGGATGCTGGGACTGATCTTCTTTTCAGCTTTCTATTCCCTGCTCTTTCAAATCCGCGGGCTGATCGGCCCGGATGGAATTCTTCCCGCCGGCCGTTATCTGAGCAACGCGCGGGAGCAGGCTGGAGCGCTTTCGTATTGGTATGTTCCAAGCCTGCTGTGGTTAGGCAGCGGCAACCACGCGCTGATGGCGGTTAGCCTGGGTGGGGTTGGCCGCCTCTCTCCTGCTCGTGATCAACTTCTGGCCTCGTGGGATGATTGCCGTCTGCCTGCTGATGTATCTTTCGTTTGTCGCCGCGGCCCAGGATTTCTCTTCCTATCAATCGGATGGAATGCTGCTTGAGGCGGGATTCATCAGCTTGTTCTTTGCCCCGCGTGGCCGGCGGCCGCACCTGGGTGACGCCTGCCCGCCCTCCCGCGCCAGCCTTTTCCTCTTGCGCTGGGAATGGTTCCGCATCTATTTCGAGTCCGGGATCGTCAAACTGGCGAGTCACGACACTCAATGGCGAAATCTGACGGCCCTCGATCATTACTATGAGAACGGTCCCCTGCCCGATTGGATTGGCTGGTACGCACAGCAACTCCCACACCGGTTCCAGGCTTCACTAACTGTCGCCACCCTTGCCATCGAACTTGGCTTAGTGTGGATGCTTTTCCTGCCGCGGCGCCTTCGCCATATTTGCTTCTTCATCGTCACGATATTCCAAATCGGCATCATCCTCACCGCCAACCTGGCGTTTCTCAACTACCTGGTGCTCTGCCTGGGTGTATTGCTTTTGGACGACGAATTCCTCAGTCGCGCACGCGCAACTCTACGTGCGGTCTTCCGGCAACCGCAAAAGCCGCCCCCGCAGGCGCACGTGGATGAGACCCTTACCATTGACGGCGGGCGGCCACAAGGGCCGCCCCTACGCAGGTTCCGCATGTATCTCAAGCGCGCATCAGTGGCCACTTCTGCCATAATGCTTTCCTGGATTGCTTACAACACCACCGCACTTTTGCTGTTAATGCTTCTGCCCGCCTTGCCTCTCCCTACTTCGCCCATTCTATGGCTCGAGCCGTTTCGGATTTCCAACCAGTACGGCCTCTTTGCGGTGATGACGCGAGCGCGCTACGAAGTCGAATTTCAGGGCTCCAACGACGGGCGAACCTGGGTTGCTTATCCCTTTCGTTACAAGCCGCAGAATCCGAACGAAGCACCGCGCCTCTACGCTCCCTATCAGCCGCGATTTGATTGGAACCTCTGGTTCGCATCTCTGGGCGGATGGAGAGAGTACCCGTTTGTAGTGCGCACAGAAGTGCAACTTCTTCACGGTAGCCCCAGCGTCCTCGCGCTTTTCGCAGGAAACCCGTTCCCGGGCAAGCCTCCGCGTGAAGTGCGCGGTGTGCTGTGGCAGTACTGGTTTACCGATTTAAAGGTCAAGCGGGAGGAGGGTCTCTGGTGGAGGCGCAAGATGCTGGGCCTCTACGCGCCCACTCTCGAATTCACGCCGGACGGGTCTGTCGGGGCAATCGAAATTCCGGATACTCAGGGGATCCCGCCGCCTTGAAGGCAGGTCGCAGGAACAAACCCTCGCCCCTTGTCATCCTGAGCGAAGCGAAGAATCCCAGCAGTTGCAGTCTCAACGAACTGCAGAGATCCTTCGTCGCCTTCGGCTCCTCAGGATGACAGGCAGGAACGTCTTTTTCGCCGGTTGCTGGTGGGACATCCCCACCTGCCACACACGACCTACCACCTGCCGTTTACGCCCAAAAAACGTCGCCGTGGCCGGTGGGGCCATCGAGATGCCCGATGAGGTGATGTTGCATATCGTCGTGGAGGGCCGCCATACTGCGGCGCAAGTCGTCCATTTTTTCGGCGCTAAAAGGCGAGAAGTTGCGAGCCACTTCGACATTGTGCTCGAGCATCTCGACTTTGGGCATACCCGTGACGGCGGTGGTGACCGGCAAGCTCATGGCAAAGTGCAGGAGCGTGTCCGGATCCGTCTTGCCGCCTTCCGTACCGATCAGGAATTCCTGGCCGTAGACCTTCATGGCGATAACACCCAGGCCCTTCTTGTTGGCGGCAACGAGGGCTTTCTTCTCAAACTCGCCCGTGCCGGTAGGGTTCAGTGCCATCTGTGTACAGTCAAGCGGATGCCTTTCAATGGCCTGGGCCAGAATTGCGCCGTCGGTGTGGCAACTCATGCCGATGAAGCGAGTCATCTTCTGCTCCTTCGCTTCCAGCAACCCTTTGAGAGCGCCATCCGGGGCTTCGATTTTCTCCAGGTCATCCGCATGGCGCAGGTCGTGAATATGCACCAAGTCTACGTGGTCGGTCTGTAGACGCTTGAGGCTGCCCTCGAGGCGGCTCATGAAGCCATCGCGTGTACGGTCGGGGATCTTGGTTGCCAGCCACACTTCCTTGCGGCGTGTGGCCATGACTTGGCCAACCCGCGTCTCGCTCTTGCCGTCGCCGTAAAGGTAGGCGGTGTCGACGTAGGTGATGCCCAGGTCAAGAGCGTGGTTGAGGACTTTCACGGCTTCGTCGTCGTCCTTATACATCAGAAAGCGGCTGCCACACCCAAAAGCCAGAATAGAAACTTTGGCGCCCGTGTGGCCAAGCGTACGCTGCGGCAATCGTGCCTTTGCGCCGGCAAGATTCGTCCACAAGGGAAGGCTGGCGCCCGCCGCACTTCCCATAGCAATCTTCTCCAGGAATTTCCGTCTCGAAACATCTTTGCTCATGGCGACTCCTTCGTAAAAGCAGTGGCTAGTGGCTAGTGCCTGGTGCCTAGTTCCACCAGCTACGCTGAATCCGCTAGCTGGGTTCTCGCACGACTTCCAATTTGCCCCGCAAACATTATACCCCTCAAGTACTGAAGCGCAAGCTCGACAGGGTAAACACCCAGCCGTCGATGGCGAGGCCTCGTAGGGGGACGGCTTGCCGTGCCCGCGTTTCTGCTGGCCACGACCGGGGTAGGGCAAGCCCTACCCCTACGCTGCTCTTTACGGCTGGCAGCCGGCGTCTTTGGATGAGAGCTTGAAGTCGGTGTAGTCGCCGGTCTCATCGAACGATCCCAGGCCGATCTGCCCGCACTTGAAGGTCTTGTCGACCACCGAGAAACGCGGCTGAGTCTCTTGATCGACAAATACTCTTATCGAACCTGCGCTGACGTCGCGCTCAACCCGAATCTTGTGCCAATTCGTGTCGGGAAGGACGGGGTCCGCCTCAAGTCCGGCGATGCGGCGGCGGGGCGCGCCATCCACCAGAAAAATCCCGTTATGAACATCGATCTTGCGGCCGGGATCTTTGGATAAGTGCGTGTAGTAGAAGTGCAGCGAGTCGACGTAGTTGAAAACGATCATCATCGAGCTGCCCTCACGACGGACGCGCGTTTCAAGTGTGAAGCTCCCAACCGTGACGCCCTTCACCAATCCAAATTGTTGGGGGCGGCGCGGGACCAGCGGGTCACGGCTTCGCAGCATGTGGAGGTAGTGGAGCGGGCCCTCCTGCTTCACCACCCAGTCCTCTGCAAATGGGAACTGCCAGGCGTCAAGCTTGCCAGAAGAAAAGTTATCTCGAAAGTTGACAGTCTTAAGTGCCGGTTCCGCGGCAACGCGAGCAATCAGAACTGACAGCCCGACAGCGCAGAATAACAACCCGGCAATGAATCTACTTCTGCGTGAGAATCGCATGCATCAATACCCCTTTCATCTCGATTGCGCATCCAGACATTAAAGCGCCCCTACTTTAGCTTCGCCGATCGCACCCACTTCCCCAGGTCGCGGAGGTTCTTGACCAGCGACTCGAACTGGCGAAGCGGCAGCGAGTTGGCGCCGTCAGAGAGAGCTTGTTCTGGGCGGTCGTGCACTTCCATGAATACGCCATCCACGCCCGCCGCCACCCCCGCGCGGGCCAGAGTGCTGATGAACTGCGGTTGCCCGCCGCTCTTGTCACCTTCACCGCCGGGAAGCTGCAAAGCGTGGGTCACGTCGAGGATGAGCGGAAATCCGAAACTCCTCATGATCGCGAGACCGCGAATGTCAACCACCAGATTGTTATAGCCGAATGTGCTGCCGCGCTCGGTCACAAGGATGCGTTGATTGCCCTGGCTTTCGACTTTTTCAATGACGTGGCGAATATCCCAAGGCGAGAGGAATTGACCTTTCTTGATGTTAACCACTGCGCGCGAACGGCCGGCCTCGAGCAGAAGATCGGTCTGGCGGCAAAGGAAAGCCGGGATCTGGATCACGTCGCACACTTCCGCCGCAGGTCCAACCTGTGAGGGCTCGTGCACGTCGGTCAGCACGGCTACGCCGGTTTCCCTTTTGACGCGCGCTAGAATCTGAAGGCCGCGTTCGAGGCCAGGGCCGCGATAAGAATGCAGTGAAGTGCGGTTGGCTTTGTCGAACGAGACCTTGAAAATGTAAGGCACGCGCAGGGCGCGCGCAACGCCGGACAAGCGTTCAGCCATCCTTAACGTATGCCGTTCACTCTCGATGACGCACGGCCCCGCAATCACGAATAGCGGATGCCCGGCTCCCAGCTTTATTTTTCCAACCGGAACCACGTGACTCATTGTTCGCCCGCAGCGGAAAAAAGGAAAATGGAAACTAGAAACTGGAAAATGGCACCTTACCCTGGGACTGCGGAAGGGCGGGGCTTCAGCCCCGCCGCCTCCGGGGCCACGACAAGTTGGGCCTTTAGGCCCTGAAGCCACGTTGCTTCAGGGGCTAAAGCCCCTTAACGATAAACTGCTCTCCCCGGCGGGGCTGAAGCCCCGCCCTTCCCCGCGCGTCCGAATATGACGCGGACTTTCACCAGTCAGGCGCGACATACCAGAGTGCAGCCCGCTTCCATTTTCCGGTTTCCAATTTCCAGGTTCCGTTTTCCGTTACGTGGACGCGGCCACCTTGTCCTCGTCCGCCAACAACGCGCTCGGAAACGCCCCCAACCTCTTGCGGCGATATTGGTACGCGGCGCCGACGAAGGCTTTGAACAGCGGGTGTGGCTCGAGGGGCCGCGATTTGAATTCAGGATGAAACTGGCAACCCAAGAACCAGGGATGGTCCCGAATTTCGACGATCTCCACGTAGGTTCCGTCCGGAGTCACGCCCACGAGGTCCAATCCTTTGCTCATCAGGATCTGCTCGAACTCGCGATTGAATTCGTAGCGATGGCGATGGCGCTCGGAGATTTCGAGCTGACCATAAGCTTGATGGGCAAAAGAACCGGCCTTGAGCCGGGCGGCCCAAGAGCCCAAGCGCATTGTGCCACCCAACTCATCAATGCCACGCAATTCGCGCAATTTGTAGATGACGCGGTGAGTTGTGGAGGGATCAAACTCCGAGCTGTTCGCGTCCGTCAAGCCGCAGACGTTGCGGGCGAACTCAATTACAGCGCATTGCATGCCGAGGCAAATGCCGAAATAGGGGACCTTGCGCAGCCTCGCGAACCCGATGGCCCGCACCATCCCAAGGATTCCCCGTTGGCCAAACCCTCCCGGAACCAGGATGCCATCCAGTTCGGCCAAATGCTCTTCCGCGTCCTGACCCTCCAGATCTTCCGCTTCAACCCAAACCTTGTTGAGCTTCAAGTCGTGAGCGATGCTGCCGTGAACAAGGGCTTCATTCAGACTTTTGTACGAGTCCTGATAGCCGACATATTTCCCCACGACTCCGATGGTGACTTCGTCCTGCGGATGCTTGACGCGTTCTACAAGTTCAATCCATGGCTGGACATTGCGCTCGCCCGGGTCCAGTTTCAGGCAACGCAAAATCTGCGAGTCCAATCCCTCTTTCCCGAGGATCAACGGCACCTCGTAAATGTTGTCCACATCCTTGGCGGTGATGACGGCCTCTTCTGCCACACTACAGAAAAGGGCGATCTTGGCCTTGATATCGGGCGAGAGAAAGCGGTCCGTGCGGCACAGCAGAATGTCAGGCTGAATACCGATCTCCCGCAACTCCTTCACGGAATGCTGGGTGGGCTTGGTCTTCTGTTCGCCCGAGGTCTGTATATAGGGGACGAGCGTCAAATGCACGAAAAGTACATTGTCTCTGCCCATTTCCTGCCGCATCTGGCGAATGGCCTCGAGGAAAGGCAACGACTCGATATCTCCCACCGTGCCTCCCACTTCGACGATGACCACGTCCACGTCGTGCGCGACTTTCTGGATAGCGGCCTTGATCTCGTTGGTAACGTGAGGAATCACCTGCACCGTCTTCCCCAAGTAGTCGCCGCGCCGTTCCTTGGTGATGATGATCTCGTAAATACGTCCGGCGGTACAATTGTTGTCCTGGCTCATCCTGGCGTGGCTGAAGCGCTCATAATGACCGAGGTCAAGGTCGGTTTCGGCTCCGTCGTCGGTGACAAAGACTTCACCGTGCTGAAACGGACTCATCGTTCCCGGATCGACGTTCAAGTAAGGATCCAGTTTGAGAAAAGTGACTCTAAGTCCGCGCGCCTCGAGCAAACATCCCATCGAAGCTGAAGCCAAACCTTTGCCCAGCGAACTGACTACACCACCGGTGACGAAGATGTACTTTGCACCCATGATCCTCCTTGGCAATGTCTAATGGGCTGGAGGTTTTGTGACCTATGCTCGATCGGTCCCAATGCGTCTTGCAGCATGGACATACCCAGCCAGGTCTTTTGTACCGAATTGGAAATTCTCGGAAGGAATCGGTACGGTCAATTATCCGGGCGAGGCAGTGGTTTGTCAACGAGAAATTCCGATGGTTCGTCGAAAGCCGACCGCAAAGCCTCCAACAACATGAAAGAATCAGCAATTGTCTTTCTGAGTGACGATGGTCATGCAGGCTCGCCACGGAAATGGAAGTGAGCGCCTGTCACCCCCGCGAAAGCGGGTGGCCATTGTCAATCCAGGGATAAATGGGTTCCCGCTTTCGTGGGAATGACGGGAGCTTCGACGGAATGCGCGGAACGACTTACACTTACATCTGGCTACCGACGGCGAATTCGAACTGTGCTAAAATGACTTAACGGGCGAAGAAGGGCCGCAAGCCTAGGGGTAGGCCGGGGGCGTGCCTCCCACTCGCTTGCCAGGGGAGGGGCCGCGAGGATGAAAGCACTGTCGACGCACCGAGTTTCCCGACTCTGGATACTGGGCCTTGTCGTGGGGAGCACGTTAGGCGTAGCCGCAGTCAAGGAGGCGGCTGCGCAGGGCACCCAGCAGCCGGACCCCGCGTCTGCACCAGCGGCTGATAAGCAAACCCCGGTGAAACCGGCGGGTGACTCTGAATCAAGCCAAGTCACCGTCCGCAAACCCGATATCCATATTGCGCCTTTTCTGGTGGACGTGAATTTGGTGGTTGTCAATGTGACGGTGACCGATCCGTTCGACCGGATCGTGACCGGCCTCGAACAGAACAACTTTCAGGTGTACGACGAGAAAGTTGAACAAAAGATCGAGTCTTTTTCTACAGAAGACGCGCCCATTTCGGTCGGGTTAGTCTTTGACAGCAGCGGCTCCATGAGTGATAAGATTCAGAAATCCAAAGAGGCAGCCTTACAGTTTTTCAAGACATCTAACCCCCAGGATGAGTTCATGCTCATCAATTTTAGCGACCGGCCAAACCTGATCACGGGTTTCACCTCGAAGTTCGAGAATATTCAGGACCGGTTGCTGTTTGTGAAAGCGGGCGGGAGAACTGCATTGCTCGACGCGATCTACCTGGGGCTGAGCGAAATGAAGAAAGCCACGACCAACCGGAGAGCCTTGCTGGTGATTTCGGACGGCGGCGACAACCACAGCAGGTATACGGAGAATGACATCAAGCGTGCAGTCCGAGAGTCCGATGTGCAAATTTACGCGGTTGGTATATTCGAGCCGCTATCCTCACGTGCACGTACGCCCGAAGAAGCAGGTGGACCGGGCCTGCTGGCCGACTTGGCGGAAGTATCGGGAGGCCGAATGTTCAGTGTCGAGGATGCCAACGAGCTACCCGACATTGCCGAAAAAATCTCCATTGAGCTAAGGAACCAGTATGTGATCGGGTATCACCCCTCGAACCTGGTTCGCGATGGTCGCTGGAGGCGAATTAAAGTAAAACTCGATCCTCCCCGGGGGCTGCCGCCGCTTCAGGTTTATGCACGCACTGGTTACTATGCACCCACACAATAGTATGAACTTCAGGATTGGAAAGATGTCTCGCGGTTTAGCGCCCCTGTGCCTGGCCCTTGCTCTCTGCAACTGCCTTCTCGCCCAAGCTCCCCAGCCTGCCAATCCACAGACTCCGGCGCCCGAGAAGAAGGGACGCGAATACACCATCAATATTGACGTTAACCTCGTGGTCCTGCACGCCACCGTCGTCGATAAGAAGGGGCGGATGGTCAACGATCTGAAGTCCCAGGACTTTCAGGTGTACGAGGATGGCGCGCTGCAGAAGCTCTCGGTGTTTAGCCACGCCGACATCCCAGTGACTATGGGCATTGTGATCGACGACAGTGGGAGCATGCGCGAAAAACGGCAGGCGGTGAATGCCGCCGCCCTGACTTTTGTCAAAACCTCGAATCCGCAGGACCAGGCGTTCGTGGTCAATTTTAATGATGTGTATTACCTCGATACACCCGGAGATTTCGCCAGCAACATCGAAGATTTGAAGAGTGCTTTGGAGAAGATTGATTCCAGAGGCGGGACGGCGCTTTACGATGCCGTATACGCTTCACTTGACCACGTAAAGCTCGGCAACCGCGATAAGAAGACCCTGCTCGTCATTACGGACGGTGAGGATAACGCCAGCCGCTACACGATCGAGGAACTACTGCGCTACGCACAGAAATCCGACGCCGTTATCTATACGATCGGACTCTTGGGGTCGGAAGAGCCCGGGGGCTTGTTCAAAATGCACGGCGGCAGCGCGCATCGCGCCGCCAAGATTCTTGAGAAGCTTGCCGAACGTCAGCGGTGGAGAAGCCTACTTTCCGAGATCTCTTGATGATGTTCAGAGCACCTGCGAGCAGATCGCGCACGACATTCGCAATCAGTATACTCTCGCTTATTATCCCACCAATGCCAGGAAAGACGGAACCTTTCGCAATGTTCGCATCGATGCCTTCGCCAGTGGCAACCACGCGAAGCTGGCCGTCCGCACCCGGCCTGGTTACTATGCTCCGAAGCTGAATAATACAACGACGGCGACCGCCGCCAGCGGCCAGTAACGCCGCCGCCGTGAAAAAATCTACAATTCCTGTCATTCTTCGCTTCGCTCAGAATGACCGCGGATTTCTTCACACCCTCGCCGCCGGGAGGAGACCCTCAGCGGGTCGCTTGTCACCCCCTTAGGGAAGCCTAAGCGTCGGGCGACTAGTCTTTCCGCATCCCCAACCGCCAGCCGCAGCCACACCTCCACCTTTGCGCCTAAGCCTGACGACCAACCCAAGTTGTCGCAGGGATCATCCGTTTGGGAGGCGGCCTGTAGCCTGCAAGTTGAAGTACTTCCGTGCTAGCTGATATCCAGCTTGGTGACCTTTGATTCTCTTGCCTTGCTCGTGTTCTTTAATGCCGCAAATACCGCTGCCCCTGCGAAAAGTCCACCTACGAGTACGATGATTACCATGATGACACTTACCCTCCAAAGATTTTACTACTTACCTAGACACTCTTTCCGGCAATTTGTTCCAAAAACATCTTCGAATCCGTATCATTCCGAGCGCAACGAGAAGTCCCGCTCGTGTTCGACCCGCAGCGCGTAAAGAGCCAGAGCGGGATTCGTCGCCACGCTCGGAATGACCTTACGCTTCTATTTCGCTTTAAAACTCGCTGTCAACTTCATATCGCCCCACTGAATCGTAATCATACCGCCTGCACCCGATTTCGTGAGGTTAATCGTGACCGTTTCCGCGGAATTCGAAGCCTTGGTCTCTTTGAGCGGCGCTGAGGTCAGATCCTGCGCGGCGTCGTGGTCGGTTCCCCACTGGCCGTGCTGTTTGTTGAACACCAACTTCCATGTATTGCCCTCTGCCTTCGCCACCCAAAGGCTGTATTCTCCGCTCGGAACCGCCGCATCGCCAAATTGCAGATCAGCCGCGGTCGAAAATGTGGTGGACTTATCCGCTCCGAGCCGCCAGAAGTCTCCCGGTTTCAACTGGTCGAGCAACTCGGACACCTTCCGTCCTTTCAGCGAAGGACGCCCGTACTCAACCGAGACCATCTTGCCACCCACGCTGATCTGCGTTGTTGCGCGCGGGTTGCGTTGTGCAAGTGCGCTACCCACCGTAATGGCGAGCAATCCCAGTGCCAGAACCCCCATCAGAAGTCGTTTCATTATCCCTCCTTGTTTTCTTGACTCTGAGCGGAATTATACAGCGAGAGGCCGCGCTTCACCGAATTTTCTTCGCAGAATCAGCGCACTGTGCGGCAGAGTCCCAATCAAATGCAGATTCTTTGCGTTAGGCGCCCAGGTCTCGAAGGAAGTCAGATAACTCGGGAGGAAGCGGCGCTGAGAAGCTCATCACGCGGTGCAGGCGTGGGTGCTCGAACTCCAGCGACTCTGCATGGAGAAAGGTGCGAAAAAGCGTCGGCACCTCACGATCTGCAATGCGCAACTTGCCCGGCGCGCCGTAAGTTGTGTCGCCGACGATGGGGTGGCCAAGGGCGGCGAAGTGGACCCGGATCTGGTGCGTTCTGCCGGTTTCGGGGTGGGCCGCGAGCATTGTGAATGCCGGAAAACGCCGCACCACTTCGTATCGCGTTAGCGAATCTCGCGGCCGCAGGCCACCGACCTTCATGCGGGTGCGCCGGACTGGATCGCGACCCACGGGCTTCGAGATTTGGCCCTGGTCGCTCGCGACTTTCCCGTGAACCAAGAGAGTATAGGTCTTGTGGATAGTGCGAGATTTGAACTGCTCTGCCAGTCGCCGGTGAGTGGCGTCGTTCTTGGCCACTACGACCAACCCGGAGGTCATTTTATCGAGGCGATGCACGATGCCCGGACGAGACACGTCGCCGCCCGAAGAGAGGGTCGCAACGTGATACAGCAAGGCATTAACCAGCGTGCCTGATTTCACACCTGCGCCGACGTGCACAACCATTCCCGCAGGCTTATTTACCACGAGCAGATCCTCATCCTCGAACACAACTTCGAGAGGCAAAGCTTCCGGCGCGGCCGCCAACTCTTCCCGCTCGGCGCTCACCGAGACGATATCGCCGGCTCGGACCGATTCCCCGCTCTTCCGGGCGTGACGCTCGCAGACTCGAACTAATCCGGAGCGAATCAGCCGCTGGATCTGGCTGCGACTCCAATCCGGCATTTGGCGGGCGAGAAAGATGTCCAGCCGTTCACCTGCGTTGTCTGCCTCGACCGGATATTCTCGCAACTGGGACATATCTTTAAGCTACAGCATGTCATTCTGAGCGAAGCGAAGAATCTCGGTAGTTCCCGGATCTTACAAACTGCGGAGATTCTTCGCTTCGCTCAGAATGACAATTGGGGAGGCCGCCGTTGTCTAGCCGTCGTTCGACCCATTACTCCAGGAAAAGCAGCTCAAACACTAGAAACCCTGCCCCGACAACGATGGAAGCATCAGCAAGATTAAAGGTGTACCAGTGATACGACCTATAGTAAACGTCAACAAAATCCACAACTCGGCCGAAGCGGATGCGATCGAAGAGATTTGAGAGCGCCCCACCGAGGATAAGAGCAAGCCCCACGCCCGCCACGTGACGAAGCTGCTGATTCCGCCAGACGACGCCGATGACCATGGCCAGCAGCAGGCTTGAGACGACGATGAGCAGCACGGTCTTCCAGGCCGATGGCGATTCCGAAAACAAACCAAAGGCGGCTCCGGCATTCTTGGTATGAACGAAGTTGAGAAAATGGGGGACCACAGGAACCGTGGTGTGTTCCGGAATTGAGCGCTCTACCGCGGCTTTGGTCACCTGGTCCGCGATAAATATTGCCGCGGCGATAACCGCCCAAACGGCACGTGAGAAGCTATTGACACGGGTTGGCATAGCTGATTACTGGCTACCACTTTCTATCTCACGCAGCGCCTGTGAGCACCTCTCGCACACCGTCGGGTAGCGATTGTCTTTACCCACGTGCTCGGAATAATTCCAGCAGCGTTCGCACTTTTGGCCCAAGGCCTTTTCGATCTTGATCTTGAGTCCCGGGATCCCAGTTTCCAGCGCGTCCCCAGCAGGACTGACGCAGAGCTGGACCTGCGAGACAATAAAGATCGTGGGAAGCGCCTTTTGATATTCCTCGAGCAGACTCTTAACATCGCCGTCTGCCCAGAGTCGAATCCGCGCTTCCAGCGAGCCGCCGATGAACTTCTCTTGCCGCGCCACTTCCAGCGCCTTGAGGACTGCATTGCGGATTTCGATCAAGCGCGGCCACTTTTCCAGGCGCTCGGAATACTCTGCTGGAACTAGCTTGCGGAGCGCGTCCGGCCGGAGGAATTGGGTGAGATGCACGCTCTTTTCGCGCCCCTGAAGTCCCGGAAGATTCGTCCAAACCTCCTCGGCCGTAAACGGCATCAGAGGAGCAAGCGCCCGAACCAAGGCCTCCGCGATGTAACGGATCGCGGTCTGGGCGGACCGTCGCCGAGGGGAGAGCGCGGGGGCGGTATAGAGGCGGTCCTTTAGAATATCAAAGTAAAACGCGCTCAGATCCACGGTGGCAAAATCGTAAATTGCCCTATACACTTTGTGGAAAGCGTATTCCTGATAGGCAGCCTGGACTCGCTCCAGCAAATCCGCCGTGCGCACCAGCGCCCAGGCATCCAGTTCCTCGAGTTGCGCGCTCTCTACGGAGTCCTTCTGCGGGTCAAAGTCATAGAGATTGCTCAAACTATATCGAAACGTATTTCGCAATTTACGATAGGCCTCGGAGAGACGGGCCAGCATTTCGGCTGAGATGGTCACGTCCTCACCGAACTCCACTGAGGCCACCCAGAGGCGCAGGATTTCAGCACCATGGGTCTTGATGACTTCGTTGGGATCAATCACGTTGCCCAGCGACTTGGACATGGCCCGGTGCTCGGCGTCCAGAACCCAGCCGTGAGTGAGCACCGCGCGATACGGTGCCATGCCGTGAGTGCCCAGAGCGACCAGGAGCGAACTGTGAAACCAGCCGCGGTATTGGTCCCCGGCTTCCAGGTAGACGTCCGCGGGCCAGGGAAGGTCCGGTCGATGACCCAGCACCACGTAATGGCTGGAGCCGGAATCGAACCAGACATCCAGGATATCCGTCTCCTTTCGCAGTTGCGTGCCGCCGCAGTCCGGACACTTGGCGCCCTGCGGCAGAAGTTCTTCCACGCTGTGAGCGTACCAGGCGTCCGCACCTTCTTTTCGAAACAACTCCACCGCATGTTCCGCCAACTTCGGATCCAGCAGGGGCTTCTTGCAGGTCTCGCAGTGGAAGACCGTGATGGGAACGCCCCACATGCGCTGGCGCGAGATGCACCAGTCCGGACGCTCGGCAATCATGTTGGAGATGCGTTCTTCTCCCCAGGCCGGCAGCCAATGCACCTTCTTGATCTCTTCCAGGGCTTTCTCGCGCAATTCGCGGTGGTCGATGTTAATGAACCATTGCTCGTTGGCCCGGAAAATCACGGGGTTATGACAGCGCCAACAGTGCGGGTAAGAGTGACTCAGCCACCCCGCCGGCCCTACGAGCATTCCCCGGCTTTTCAGCAACTCCACGATCGGCTCGTTCGCGTCGAATACCTTCTTGCCAAGATACTCCGGAAGGCCTTCGGTGAATTCTCCCCCGTCCCCGACCGGGCAGTACGTATCCAGTCCGTAGTGCGCACCGGTAAGGTAGTCCTCCCGCCCGTGGCCGGGAGCGGTGTGGACACACCCGGTCCCATCTTCCGCCGTTACGTAATTGGCCAGCACACCCAGGATCTTACGGTCCAGAAACGGGTGCTGCAATTCCAGGCGGTCCAGCCTGCGCCCGGGAATCCGGGCCAGGATTTTGGTGACGTTGAGACCCGTCTCTTGCATAACCGGATCATGCCGGCGGCTCTCAACCAGGTATGCGTCACCGCCGTCTTCCGCCACCGCGACGTACTCAAACTCGGGGTGAAACGCCACGGCCATGCTGGCAGGAAGCGTCCATGGCGTCGTAGTCCAGATGATGACGTAGAGTTTGCGGCCGGCGAGGGCAGGATCCAGGCTGGCGGGGTCTGTCAACACAGGGTATCGCACATAGATTGAGCGGCTGCGGTGGTCTTCGTACTCCACCTCCGCCTCTGCCAAGGCCGTCTTGCAGGAAATGCACCAGTACACCGGTTTTCGGCCACGGTAGACATATCCGCCCGCCAGAAACTTCAGGAAGGCCTCCGCAATTTCCGCCTCGTACTCGAAATTCATGGTGAGGTAGGGCTTATCCCACTCACCTAAGACGCCCAGGCGCATGAAGTCCTGACGCTGAATATCCACATATTTCGCTGCGTAGCGTCGGCAAGCCTGGCGGACTTCCACCACGCTCATCTGCGACTTCCGTCCCCCAAGCTCTTTGTCGACGTAGATTTCGATCGGCAACCCGTGGCAATCCCAGCCCGGCACATATGGGGCGTTGAACCCCTCCAAGGTCTTCGATTTGACGATGAAGTCCTTCAGGATCTTGTTGAGTGCCGTCCCCAGGTGAATGCGCCCGTTGGCATAGGGGGGCCCGTCGTGCAATGTGAAGATGGGTGCCTCCTTCCGTGCGGCGCGAATCTGACCGTAAAGATCGCCCTTCGCCCACTCGGCCAGCCATCTGGGCTCATTTTGAGGTAAATTGGCCTTCATTGAAAAATGGGTCTTGGGAAGGTTAAGAGTGTGTTTCAGGTCGAGCGTCTTCTCCATTCGTCCTCCGCTGGTTGTGCCAGCCAGTATTATAGAGAACGTGTAAAGAGGGTGTCTAGCTCAGATGCGACTTCCTGCGGGTTTAATGCGTCAACTCCTTTGGCGCAGGGGCGGCTTCACGCCGCCCTATGGCGAGGTGAACTCGCCGCTACAAAACTGAACCGGCACACTACCGAGCCTGCTTCTGCTGAATTGACATGAGTCAGGCTGTGGTAGAATGAGTTTGAGAAGAAAACAAAGGAATAATTGTTATCGCATGCAACTTCGGAGGGCTTGCGGCCATCATTAATTTAGGGCCAGGAGAACCGTTGTAGAGTTTTTCGAATATGCCCGAGGGACACGACATGAGTGTGACGGCAACAAGTGATACCCAGGTTGGCGCTAACGCGGCGGGCAACCCCCACGGCAGCGCCCCCAAACCCGAACCTGAGTATCACTTGACCTTTGTGGATTCCGCGCTTCCGCCGGTTTCTCTCTTTCGCCAGATCTGGCAGTTGCTGCACGAGCCGAAAAATACCGTTCCGAAAGAGTATTACCGCGGAAAGGTTGCTTTGCCCGCCACCGACCTGCGCCCTTGGATCTTTGATATCCCCAACCAACTAAGGACGCTGTTCGAGAAGCCGAAAAACAACGTCGGAAGCGAATATTACCGGGGCGAGATGGATCTTCCCGCCACGGATATGCGTCCCTGGATCCTGGATATCCCCAATCAGATAAGGGCGTTATTCGAGAAACCAAAGCCCACGTCGATCCCCATTACCTCCCACCCCGTCGACGTGCCCAACATGTGGCAGGACTATCAGCCTCAGTCGGGCTCGTGGATGAATTCCCTTTTGGTCCACCTGGTGGGCGTTGCGATTATCTTGTTGCCCTTCCTGATCTCCGGGTTCAAAACGCCGGCCAAAGTGTCAGCGAAGAGTGAAGTGATAGACATTTCGCCCTACTTAGCCGAAATCGAAGCCGCCGGCAAGAAGGCTGGAGGCGGTGGAGGAGGAGGCGATCGCTCACCGACGCCGGCATCGAAGGGCGCGGTTCCCAGGTTTTCGAGGACACAAGTTGCTCCCCCCATGGCGGTAATTCGAAATCTTCACCCCATCCTACAGGTCGAGCCAACCTTGCTGGGCCCACCCGAGTTGAAACTCCCACAGATGGCATCCAATTTACCTAACTGGGGCGATCCGCAGGGTGTTGCAGGCCCGCCTTCTAATGGGCCTGGAACTGGTGGCGGCATAGGTTCCGGTGAAGGGACCGGCATCGGGTCCGGCAAAGGTGCCGGGTTGGGCCCTGGAGAGGGCGGCGGGACTGGCGGCGGGATCTATAGCGTCGGTGGCGGCGTCAGCGCGCCGATCCCGATCTTCAAGCCTGAACCCCCTTACTCCGAGGAAGCACGCAAGGCCAAGTATCAGGGCACCGTGGTACTGATGATCGTCGTGGACGCCCAGGGCAATGTTACCGACTGTAAGGTGGTGAGGCCACTGGGCCTGGGGCTCGACGAAAAGGCCACGGAGACCGTACGGACCTGGAAATTCAAGCCGGCGATGCGTAACGCCTCGCCAGTTCCAGTGCGCGTGATTGTGGAAGTCAGCTTCCGCTTGTTCTGAAGAACACTTGACGGTCAACAGTTGACAGTCGACAGCTTAAACCTCAGACTAATCCCTGCATGAAATTGGAGTACTACGAGTGAGTTTCTTCGCGGCGCGCGGAGAAAGGCAGATCCTTCGCTTCGCTCCGGATGACATGTCATTCTGAGCGAAGCGAAGAATCTGCTTTTAGTTGCGGCTGTGCCGTACCACTAGGCAGCAACTCATGAAATAGACTCCAAACACCAGCTATGGTAATGTAAGTCATTGTCCCTTCCTGGGAGGTCGTCTAACGGTAGGACTGCAGACTCTGGATCTGCGTATCGGGGTTCGAATCCCTGCCTCCCAGCCAATTCATTTCGAAGCATTTCCAGCTAGTCCGGCCGTCCGCGCTTGGGCCACGGGAAACTTCCCCGATCACGAATACATCAAATAGGCAGGCGAGCAGTTGCCTTCGTTGGAAGGAGATGCGATGGGAGTTCCCACTCTGGTCGCTGCCGAACCCTACCTCATCAAGCAGGATTACGAAGACTATACCGCCGAGCAGCACGCCGTCTGGACAGAACTCGTGCGGAGACGGCTCCCCCAAGTTGAGGAATACGCGTGCCAGGAATACCTGGAGGGCGTTGATATTATTGGCTTGCGGAAGGACCGCGTTCCGAACCTGGCCTCCATCAGCGAGAGGCTGCGGCCACGCACAGGCTGGAACGCCACGCCGGTCAGCGGCTTCCTTCCGGCCGGTGCGTTTTTTGAAATGCTGGCGGCTCGCAAGTTTCCCACGACCACCTGGCTAAGAAGCCGGGACTCGCTCGACTACATTCCTGAGCCGGACATCTTCCACGATGTTTTCGGTCACGTTCCCATGCATTCCCATCCTGTGTTTGCGGGTTTTCTCCAGCGCTACGGAAGCGTGTGTGCGCAGATTGAGGACAAACCGGTCCTCGAGCGGCTGGGGCGGCTCTTCTGGTACACGGTTGAATTCGGGATCATGCGGCGAGGGGGCAAGATCAAGGTCTACGGCAGCGGGGTGATCAGTTCACACGGAGAATGCACGAATGTGATTGAGGGCGGGTGCGAAGTGAGGCCGTTTGATCTGAAGACCGTTCTTGAGACTCCCGTCAAAGTCGATGAGCTTCAGAAAGTTCTCTTCGCGATCGAGAGCTTCGAGCAAATCTACGAGGCGATGCAGGAAACCGAAAAACGCGTCTCGCCGTCATTCTGAGCGCAGCGAAGAATCTGGCTCTGCCGCGCTGGCTCACCGCTACCCCCTGGTTTCCGTGGTGCGATAAACGAAGACGATGTTGCCGGGTGCGCAGGGCAAGCCGTGCGCGGGGTGCAGGCCGAAGGCGCTGACCAGGTAATCGACCGCCTCGGCGGCGGCGTAGGTGGTGTAGGCCTCGCGACAAGCCAGGCCGGGCAGGTTCGTTTCCCTTGAATTCTGGATCGGCAATTTGGCATTGGAGGCTGCCGCGCCCACCTGCCATTCGCCCGGCTCTCCCCCCAATTTCCGCATGTGCGCCGTGAGTTCCTCGATGATCTCGTTCTGCCCGATTCGCATGATGCCTCCTCCCGCAGAATCGGCGGTCCGCGCTGCCTGAATCCCGAATCCTGACTCCTGAATCCTGCGTCTTACCAACTCTTGTACGGGGTGCCTTCGAGCGAAGTCTCCTCCGAGCCGCTGTGCACGTCGACAATTCCCAGCGTCTTTTGGCTGGACGAAAGCGGCTGGTCTTCCTTGGTCTCCTGCCAGGTCTCGTTCGAGCCGGTGAAGGGGTCGGTGGGCAGCAGCTTCAGGTAGCCTTTCTCCACGATCTCGTCGAGGCTCAAGGGAGCGCGGCCGATGTCGCGGGTGAACTCGTTAATAAGGTTGCGCAGGGTGAAAAGGTGCTCGCGCAGCACGGCCTCCCGCGCCCGGATCACTGCGGTTCTGTAGAACGGCGTAGAGATGGCCGCCAAGATCAAAATCACCGTCACTACCATCATCATTTCGAGAAGCGAGAAGCCCTCGCGGCGGTAATCGTTCTTGACGATTGCGCGGTAGGTCACAGGATCGTGCGATGCGGTGTCCATATCTGGCCACCTAAGGCATCGGCTGGCGCAGGGCAGCAGCCCTGCGGTTTTCAGGCGACTCGATTCGGCGAACCGCAGAGCTTCGCTCTGCGCCAGCCCCGGATTCTCTGCGGTTGTTCCAGGTGCCATATACGCGTAGGAGCATTAGGCGTGAGATGACTTCGCGTTATACCCCCTTCGGCACGCCAGACAGACGGACCGCAGAGTCCCAACGCCAGGGACGCTGCGAAACCCACTAGCCGCTCTACTTGACACCAGTCCCCCGTCCACGCGAAGCATCCAGAGCTATCACGCCGATGCTGCATCCGGCGTCGTGTCACCTCTGGGCGCCAGCTTTCTTGAGCATCTGAACAACCTCAGGATGCCTATACTGCTGCGCCAAAGACAATGCCGTCATACCTTGCTCCGTCTGCGCAGCTACATTAGCGCCCGCCCCCAGCAGGGCTCTAACTGCTTCCACGTCTCCCAGTCCGGAGGCTTCCATCAAGGGTGTCCCCCCGCTCTTATCCTTGACATTCGGGTTCGCGCCTGCAGCGAGCAGATTCCGAAGTATGGCCAACGACCTGCCCTTGCCGCCAATCAATGTGGCCGCCCCCATCAAAGCTGTTATGCCCCCACGGTCAACTGTGTTGGGGTTGGCTCCAGAGGCGAGCAGGACTTCGACCACCTCCGGGCTGATGCGGCCAGAATCGCACGCATGAAGCAAAGCGGTCCTTCCCATCCAGTCTTTCGCGTTCACGGCAGCCCCTTCGGCGAGCAGCCTTTTTACAGAATCGACGTCACCCTTCTCGGCGGCACGCATTAATTGTGTAACGTCGGTGTCAAAACCCAAGCCATCGCTCCCCCAGCTCTCGGCCATTGCAACTGGGATGACCCTTGCGACTCTCACCAGCGCATATCCGGCAGTCTGTTGGATCTTGCCACGCCTCAGGTAGGAGTCGAGTGCTGGTTTGACTTGGAGAGCAACCAAATACCTCCAGGTACGTCCGCCCACCCGCTCGCCCAAGGGGCTGTCCTCCAGCCGGAATTCCTTGACTCCGTGAACTGAGTCCCATTCAAAACGAGCTTGGAATGTGCGTGTGAGAACTTCGCCGGATGCGTAGTGACGCGCCAGTCCGAGGACCACGGCCCAACCCAGAATGGCCCCCATGAGAGGGGCGCGAATGTATGCCCATAAACGGCGCCTTCTTGAATTTAGCGTCATTGCCATTGTGGCTCAAGACCTCCGCTCCCGAGTTGTGCCCAACCTCATGATTGTGTCAGTGATACGTTGTGCTGCACAGATAGCGCCACCGACATTGAGCCTGCCGCAAGAGGTTGGATGTGCCGCCTGTTCATCCGCTCCCGCCCCTAAACTCTCCACGGTCTCGCCAAAAGCACCTTGAGAATCATCGTTCTTGCATCCAGAGGCGCGAGGAAAGGGTGTCAGGTACCCTTACTGGGGCGCCAGGGGTTCCTCACCGTGTTTTCCAACCCGAACTGCGCAACCGCCTTGCTGACCCATCCCTCCGACCCATACGGCTTGCTTCTTTTTATCGCATGTCGGATCTTTTCAACCTCTTCCTTGGGCTGCGAGCGGTTAAGCCACTCCAGATATTCCTCCGGCTCTGGGACGGGCCACGGACTGAGCAGCCCCTTTTGGCCGTCGTTTCCGTGCAGGCGGGCGTCAACGCTCGACCATCGCCACTCCTCCGCCCTTTTGACCAAGCCCGCTCGCTGGGCGTTTCTTTCCACGTAGCGAACCAAGGTCAGGAAATGGCCGTCCTCTTCAACGGGCAGCGACTTATACCGGCCTTGGTAAATGTGGCCGTATCCGACGGTCCGCGTTTTGGCGTGATAACGTTGCGTGTGAGTCAGGGTGATTCTTTGCAGGAATCTCGACAGGTCGCCGTCGGCGCGCGGATAAAGCACCATATGCCAATGGTTGGGCATCAGGCAGTAAGCCAGGATGCGCATGGGCACGAATTCTAAGCTCTCCTCCACCAGGATCAGAAAATCCCGGTAATGCTCTTCCTTCTTGAAAAGACGAGAACGAAAATTCGCCCGGTTAAGAGCGTGGTAAACCCTGCCGCCCACATCCACCCGCCTGACTCTTCCCATGAACGAATAATACACGAAAGCTTCTTCCCTGAAAAGGGTACCTGACACCCTTCTCCCCACGATCTCGTCGAGGCTCAAGGGAGCGCGGCCGATGTCGCGGGTGAACTCGTTAATCAGGTTGCGGAGGGTGAAAAGGTGCTCGCGCAGCACAGCCTCCCGTGTCCGGATCACCGCGGTTCGGTAGAACGGCGTCGAGATGGCCGCCAGGATCAAAATCACCGTCACTACCATCATCATCTCGAGCAGCGAGAAACCGTGCGCGGGTCGCCCGCCCTTGGCGTCCCGCCGGAAAGTCATATCATGGAGTGTTGGATTGTGCATGGCGAGCGACCTTCCACGAAGGTGCATTTATGCCGCGATGGCGGAATTTTTTCAGTAGCGCAGAGTCCGTGGTCTTGGGACTCTGCGGTCTTTGCACGTGCCATATTCGTGCACGGGCATTAGGAGGCAGATATGATCTAACGTCAAAAACCTTTAAGAGCCGCAGAGTCCCAACACCAGGAACTCTGCCCTACCTGCTGCTGCATATTGGTCCTGTTTGGTTGCGGTTTTGCCGCACTGCGCTACCCGCGGCGGTACCCTCTACCCGGCCCGTCACCAGAGGTTCCCAGACCATTACCCGGTGCAAGGATGAGGTACATTGCCCACCCTCGGGGAAGGCGATGGAGCAGAAACCAGACCGGCTGCCAGATCGGTGGCAGTAGGTCAAGGAAAACCTGAGAGACTGCAATATAACTACGAGCACAACAGACGTTACTAGCCACATCGTTGGCCTGCGCCAGTACCGCTGAATTGCTTGAGTACTGCCCAGAAAATAACGGGAGTCATACATACAAAGCCGACCCAGCGGATGGGTGGAAGATCTCTGCCGGTGCGAACGAGGCACCATGTGATCAGCCCACACAGCCCGAGAAAACCTAGGGCCAGTCCCAGGTAAAAAAGTATGCGGGACAATAGTCTCGGGAGAACGTGACTCATTGGCATCCCCCACGATAGGCCGTCACGCCAGTCCCAATCACCGCGTGCGCCGTTGCGTACCCGAACGTCACGGGGACAGCCGCCTCGGCAAGACTCTTGGAAAGGCCCATTAGTCCGCGAAAAACGCTCGACTTGAAGGGGTTAACAGCAGCCCGATGCCTCCATCACGTTAGGCCGGGAGGAAAGGGTGTCAGGTACCCTTACTGGGGCGCCAGGGGTTCCTCACCGTGTTTTCCAACCCGAACTGCGCAACCGCCTTGCTGACCCATCCCTCCGACCCATACGGCTTGCTTCTTTTTATCGCATGTCGGATCTTTTCAACCTCTTCCTTGGGCTGCGAGCGGTTAAGCCACTCCAGATATTCCTCCGGCTCTGGGACGGGCCACGGACTGAGCAGCCCCTTTTGGCCGTCGTTTCCGTGCAGGCGGGCGTCAACGCTCGACCATCGCCACTCCTCCGCCCTTTTGACCAAGCCCGCTCGCTGGGCGTTTCTTTCCACGTAGCGAACCAAGGTCAGGAAATGGCCGTCCTCTTCAACGGGCAGCGACTTATACCGGCCTTGGTAAATGTGGCCGTATCCGACGGTCCGCGTTTTGGCGTGATAACGTTGCGTGTGAGTCAGGGTGATTCTTTGCAGGAATCTCGACAGGTCGCCGTCGGCGCGCGGATAAAGCACCATATGCCAATGGTTGGGCATCAGGCAGTAAGCCAGGATGCGCATGGGCACGAATTCTAAGCTCTCCTCCACCAGGATCAGAAAATCCCGGTAATGCTCTTCCTTCTTGAAAAGACGAGAACGAAAATTCGCCCGGTTAAGAGCGTGGTAAACCCTGCCGCCCACATCCACCCGCCTGACTCTTCCCATGAACGAATAATACACGAAAGCTTCTTCCCTGAAAAGGGTACCTGACACCCTTCCCTCCGTCGATAACGCCTCGCTGTCGGGGGACGGCTCGCCGTCCCCGCGTTTCCGCTGATCCCGACGAGGGCAGGGCGAGCCCTGCCCCTACGCCGCCCGGTCACCCTCGCAGCTCAGCGTGGAGTTCCCGTTTCGCTCACTGTAAACAGGAGATCAGTCGTTGGAAAGGGGGCGATTTGGATGGCCCCGGGGTTCTGCTCCTTGATCCGTAGAACTGTCTTTAGCTCCTCGACGGACTTGTCCTTCTCACCGAGTGCACGATAGGTCGCGCTGAGTGTCTCGTGCGCTTCGATCATTTCCGGCCAGATTTCGAGCGCGGCTTGAAGATGCGCGGTCGCCGCCGGGTAGTCCTTCCCTAGGTAAGCGACCTTTCCCGCCAAAGACTGGATGAAAGCATCCTTGGAATTGAGAGCCAGCGCCTCGCCGATAGCCTCCTTCGCCCCCGGAACATCGGCGGGCTCTTCGCTGAGCATGGCGGAAGCCAGGTGGTAGTACACCATCGCCTGATGGGCGCCCAGCGCAATGGCCGTCTTCAGAATGGGTTTTGCCTCCGTGCCTCGCAGGCTGTAATCAAGCATCACGCCGTGCACGAGGTAGGGCAGATACCATTCGGGCCACTGCGATTCCATACTGGCGAGCACACTTGCTGCCTGGCCTGTTTGGTGGAGAATGGCGAACCCGATGGCCCGAGTCAACCAAAGCTGGGGATCGTCCGGCACGACCCGCTCCGCTTTGGCCAGGAAATCAAGCATCTCCTGGACCTGATTGTGATCGATCATGAACAGAGCAGCTTGGAAGTAAAGGTCCGGGCGGGTGGGTGTAGATTGAATCCCGCGATTGAGAGCCTCGGCAGCCTCCTGCGGCCTCCGGAGAGCGTCCAGCAACTGGGCGCGCAGAAGGAAGTAATCCCCCTTCCTCTGCTTCTCAGCCATCCTGTCGAGAACCTGCAAGGCCGCTTCAGGCCCTTTGGAGTGGAATACCGCGATAACCAAGTCAATTCGCACATCCGTATTCAAAGGATTGCCTTTGACGGCGGGCTCCAAAAACTCGCTCGCCTCCAGATACCGCTGCCGCTCGAGAAGTGATTTCCCGCACCGGGCCAGAACGGCCGGATCGGAAGTTTCCTGGCGCGCGGTTCTGAAAAGACCCACTGCCTCCTCAATATTTCCCTGGTAGAGAAGCGCCTGCCCGAGGCGGACTTTCGGCACGGGATCTTCCGGGCGCGCGTTGATCGTGCGCCGGAGGTTAGTTATGTACCGCGAGAATTGCTCCTCCGGGGACAAGTCGAGAAACTCAAAAAGGCCGCCCTGTGCTCGCTCGCGCCTTGCTTCCGGCTCGAGAACCTTGAAGCGCGCAGTCACTCTCTCCGCTTCGTCCGAGCGGCCCACGCGCGCCAGCGCCTGGCTGTAATGCATGAGCAGCCTGCTATCGTTGGGCTTCCGTTCGGCAGCTTGGGAGAGGAGCTTGACGGCCTCCTCCGGCCGCTGGAGCCGCATATAGTTCTGACCCGCCATGTCGAGAGCTAACGCGTTGCCGGGCTCCGCAGCGAGAATCAGCTTCAGATCATTCAGTGACTCTTTGAAATCACCTTGCTGGTAGCGGAGGACTGCACGGGCGTATCGCGCCACGCTCATTTTCGGGTCGATTTCGAGCGCGCGAGTGAGGTGCTCGAGGGCGTTGCCGGCATCCTGAGATGTCTCCGCGATGCCCAATTCATAAAGTCCGCGTGGATCCTCGGGGTACTTTTGGGCGTACCAGGTAAGATCCGCCAGGCCGAGGTCAACGTCACCGCTGAAAGCGTGGCAGAAGCCGCGTTCGCGCCTAGCGACGCCGTCCTGAGGCTTCAACTTCAAGTACTGGTCGAGAGCGGAAGCTGCATCGGCATAGAAGCCGATCTGCTCGCTGGCATCGGCTAAGGCGTGGAGGATCTCGGGGCGCTGCGGAGCTGCATTATGTGCCCGTAGGAGCAGAACCACAGCTTTGTCAGCCCGGGATGTTTCCGTAAGGACCAGCGCCAGGTTGAATAGGCAGTCGGGATCATCCGGGCGCTGCTTCAGTGCGGCCTCAAAGACTTCCCTCGCCCGGTCGAGGTGCCCGGATTTCTGCGCGGCCAATCCCAGGTTATAGAGGATATCGAAATCGGCAGGGTTGTCGTGAAGCGCCTCCGCGAACGCTCGCTCGGCGTCTGCGTAACGTCCCCACTGAGCCATCAGCAACCCCACGGAATACTCAAGACCCGGCGTTCCGGAGGCGTCTTTCTCGAGTTGGGCTACCACCTGCTGGGCGAGGGCCCGTTGCCCGGTATACTCGAGCGCCTTGGCCCGCAATAACTGTGCTGCTGGCATGGCCTGCTCGGCGGCCGCCAGGTGACCGAAATAGCGCAACGCCTGTTCCCCACGCTTTGCGTCAACGCTGATCTGAGCCAACTGAAGGTTTGCGTTCGGGTGCCTCGGGTCGATCGAGATGACTCGCAGGAACGCCACCCGGGCGCGGTCCGGCATATTTCGCACGAGATAATGATTGCCGAGATTGTTGAGCAGCGAGGCGTCGTGAGGATCGATTTCCAACGCCAGGTTATAACACCGCTCCGCCTCCTCATAACGCCCCTGTGCGTCGAGAACCACCCCCATCAAGCCCAGCGCTCGGGCATCGCGCGGGTGTTCTGCCAACGCCGACCTTAGCGTCTCCTCCGCTTCGCGATACTTCTGCTGGTCGAATTCAGAGGCCGCCCGGGCGACGACACTGTCCGGAACCTGTGCAAGAACCAATTGGGCTGAGAGGAGAAAGCTCAAGGCAAGCGCGAGGGGAAGTCGCCCGCGCGCGCGATGCGGCGAGGGGTTCGACATAGAAGTCGTGCCCTCTCCCTTCGGGAGAGGGTGTCCCGCTGCCGGCGCATTCATCAGTCCCTCAGCCGACGGAGACGGGGGGTCGGTTCCGCAGGCACGATCAACAAGACAGCCGATCAGATCGAACGGCAGATGGCAAACGGCAAATTTGAAATGGTGTACCGTTTGCCATCTGCAATTTGCCATTTGAACTTTGAAATTCCTTTCGTGTGAATCTCACCAACGCCGCAACTCCACCGGCACGCGCCCTCGACCGGCCTGGAGCTCACTCTGAGCGCGGGTCTTGTAGGTCGCAAGCTCCTTGGCAGCCTTATCTTGTTCACCCAAGCGCGCGTAAGCCCGTGACAGTGCCTGATGTACCGACGCATCAGCAGGATCAATCTTGGCCGCGCTTTCAAGTTCACTCACGGCCGGCCCCAGGTGACTGTTCTTCAAGTCGAGCCGGCCCAAAAGGAGGTGCGCTCGCGCAAGGCCGCTGTCCAACGAAAGCGCTTTGTGCAAGGCCTCGTAAGCCCGTGCTTCCGCCCCGGCATCACCGCCCTCGGCGTGTTGAATCTCGAGTGCCGCATACTCCTGGTAATGGGGAGCGTCGCGCGGAAACTCCGTGATGCCGCGCTCCAGGGTTTCCAACGCCTGCTGGCCAAAGCCGGCGATAGACTGGATGATGGCCAAATCGTAATTCGCTTCGGGCGAAGCGGAATTCAACTCCGCGGCACGCCCAAACGACTTCATGGCGTCCGTAAGGTAGCCCAGCCCAGCCTCCGCCGTGCCCCGCAACATGAAGGCGCGAAAGGAGGCTGGAAACTTGGTGGCGGTTTCCTTCCCCAACGCCAGCGCCAATTCGTCTTGATGGTGATCCAGCAGTACGGCGCCAAGGTCCAAATAAGTGGATTCGTTGGTGGGGTCCAGGGCGACGGCGTGGTCGAAGGCATCCGTCGCTTGCTGGATCTTACTCTGACGGCCGTAACACCATCCTAGGAGGGTATAGAGCTCACGGGTCGGAGGGACTGCGGCCAAAGCTCCGAGGACTGCCTGCTGGCATTCGCTGAATCTGCCCATGCGATACCGGCAGAGAGCGAGGTAATAACTAACCTTGGCAGGATCGGGGTAGCCCGGCTTGGCAGCAGCAAACAAATCCTCCGCGGTTGTGAAGTCTTCCGCTTCCAAAGCCGTTTGGCCGCCGACATACAGAGCCTCCGCAGGGGCTGCGTCTGGAAGAAGCTGGCGCAGGGTCTGGCGCGCGCGCGTGATGTCTTTGACCTGATAGTACGACCGCGCCAGGGCCACCACCGACTCGGGGTGCTGCTTGACCAGCGCAGGGACAGAATTCAGCAGGCGCAAGGCAGTCTCGAAATGCTGGAGATCTTCCTCCACCATCCCCAGGATCAGAGTGCTTTCTGCGTCTGCGGGTTGAGCCCTAAGAATTTTCTGGAGATTTGTTTCCGCGCCTTTGAGTTCGCCCAAGCGCCATTGGTTCTTCGCCAGATTCCTCCGGATGGAAAGATCTCCAGGGTCGACTTCGAGCGCCGCCTGGAAGTACCGATCGGAGTCGGCGAATCGCTGCTCCATCCCCAGGACAATTCCCAACTCGGAAAGATAGGCGGGGTCGCGCGGGCTCAGCTTCACCGCCTGGCGGAATTCGTTCTCTGCTGCAGCCAGGTTTCGCGCTTGCAAGAGTTGCAAACCACGCTCGGCGTGAAGATCTGCTTCGGACTTGGCCTGCCCAAACACGAGCTGGCAGTAAAGCCACAGGAAAATTGAGAGCAGGATTGGTAGGCCCCTGGTCACTGTCCCCTTGATGTAGGGTAACCCTTATTGCCGCGGGCACGCAACCATCCGCCGGACGGCGGATGGCCCCTACGATTACCCCAACGTAGGGGCGACCCTGGTGGCCGCCCGTCAGCAATCGCAAGAGCTACCTCTACGACCGACCCTCACCAGTAGAACTTCAATGCCGCCTGCACTTCACGCGGGCCGTTGGCAGTGCTCGTGATGACCCCAAAGCTGCCGCTGTCGACGGTTGTGTTCGGCCCCGAGAACTGGGGATGGTTGAACGCGTTATAGGTCTCAAGACGGAATTGCAACCTGGCGCCCTCTCGGAGCTTCGCTAACGGGAATTCTTTGTAAATTGCCAGGTTGGAATTCTTGGTGCCCGGTTGCCGGCAGCTTCCGTCCGTCCGTGAAGCAGTGCCAAGCGTGAAGGGAGCGGGAACGACCGCTACATCGGGGTTGGCGAAGTATTGGTTCAGGATGTCAGAGCTGGCGCAGCGGAGCGGCCCAATGAGATTTGGCTGCTGCCCGCCATAGGTCGGGAGACTCTGGCCGCCGGAAAGCGAAAGGATCTCGGGACGGCCGTCGGTGAATCTCCAGATCCCGGTAGTCTCCCAGCCGCCCAGGACCGCGTTGACAACGGCGTTCGTGTGACCCAGGAAGGCTTTGCCCCGGCCGACCGGCAACTCATAGGTGTAACTCAATTGCAGCACGGAGGGAATATCAAAAGTCGATAAGCCTCGCTCCAGCTTCAAATTGTTTGGATCAGCCAAATGCGTAGTCCCGCCCAGCCAGGTAACGGCACCCCCGGTGGAAGAAGCGTCATCGATTGATTTCGACCAGACGTACGTCACCAGGAATTGCAGCCCGTGGGAGAACCGCTTTTCGGCCTTAATTTGCAAGGCGTTGTATATCGAATTCGCCCAGGGCGGGTCCTCGCCGCTGAAGCCGGTAAATTGTGGGAACGGCAACTGGAACTGAGAGGCCGGATACTGCTGGGAGGACAGTCCGGTGTTCGGGTCCGTGATAATGCCGTAGAAGGGATTATTCACATAAGTGTTGAGCGCGGAAATCTGGTCGGGAGTGTAATGCTCAATCTGAGATCCGAGGAAGTTCAGGTTTCCAGCGCCGCCGAAGTACAGGTGAGTGCCCTTCTTCCCAAGATAGCTCACATCCAGCAGCGTGCTGCCTGGCAATTCTCGTTGAATGCCGAAGCTCCAGGACTGCTCGTAGGGATTGGCCGTGTCGATGCCCACAATCGGACCGGCGGCGCCGTAACCTGCGTCGTTCAATAATCCCTTGCTGCTGCCCGGCGGAAATATGATCCCGCTGGGGAACGGGTTGCTCAACCGACCGTAAGGCGTTGCGCCATCGCTCGGATTGAGCGCGTAAAAGGGTGTGGTCTGGTCATAACCTTGCCAGCCAAGCGCTCCGGTTCCGGATGCGCCCGATTTGACGGTTGAAAAGAAAATGCCGTAGCCGCCCCGCAGCACTGTCTTGTTAAACACTTGGTAGGCGAAGCCCAGGCGCGGCCCCACAGCCCGGTAATCCGTGCCGAAATTGTTCCGGTTGTTGGGATTCATGAAGATTTCGCCGCCGTGCAAGGTCCCCAGACCTGGCGCGCTGAGAGGCGACACTACGTTGGGATCAAGAGCATTCATGCGGTTGTAGCGCTCGCTTCGGGGCGTGTTCACGTCGTAGCGAATGCCGATGTTGAGCGTCAGCTTCCGGTTCGCTTTCCAGTTATCCTGCACAAATCCGCCGTATTGGAAACTCTGCGTGCTCACGTAATTGGGGATCTCGTATTGACCCCAGGAGCCCGGACCGCCGACGCCGGTCATGAAAGTGGCTAGGGCATCACCGCCGCCTGAATACGGATACTGCGACGTACCGGTGAAATCGTAATAGAAATATCCCCCCGGGGTCCCCGGCTGCGTGTAGTTGGTGCGGTGCATTCGTCCCTCGGCGCCGAATTTCAGATCATGCGCGCCCTTGATCCAGTTCAGCGCACCTAGAAGCTCGTGGGTCTCCGTGCCCTCCCGCTCGTAGCTCCAGGGCTCTGTTCCCATATTGGTGCCACCCGGCGACGAGTAGTTTCCCAGCGCGATGGCGGGAATAAATGGGATATGGGAATCGTCCATGTAAGCGGGCATTCCGAGGGTCGCGACGGGCGACAGGCCTTTGAACTGCGGCTCCGCGGCAATCGTTTCCTCAAATACGTAGGACCGCGCTAAGCCGTAGGAAGCAGTGAGCAGCAGGGTGGGACTGAAGGTGTGCGTGTGGTTGATGGCCACCAGGTTGGCGTCGCCGGGGGCTGGGCCTCCGTCGCACGGATCCGCGACATTGCCAAAACAGTTGGGTGAGTGAGGGCCAGGAGACCAGGAGCGCGAGTACCGAACCGCCAGCAGATCTTTGTCGCTGAAACGCTGATCGATCTTGATATCGAACTGATTCCCGACTCCTGGGGCGCTGGCAGAGCCTTGCCAATTAGTGTACGGATTATACGCCGAAGTTCCCAACGCGATGTTGGGCAGCGGGAAATACTGCATCATTTTGTAGGCGATCGGGTCGATGAGGTTGCCTGGATGCACCGGAAGCTGCAGGGAGGTACCGTTCAGATTTGGATTTCCAGGGCTCGTATAGGTAATCAAGTTGTTGTAGGGGATGAACCCAGACCGCTGGGGGCCGCCCAGGTCGTTGCTGTAGACACCAGTGTAAGGATCCCAGAGTTGCCCGTCGGGGTCCGAGCACATGCCGGTGGAATCGAAGGTCCCCCCGACGAAGCCGCACAGTTCGCCAAAGTTGCCGGTCCTTTCCAGCGAGCTCGGTACGCCGAACTGGAAAGTGCTCAGCGTCGAGGAGCGTGTGCCGTCGTAATCGAAGAAGAAAAACGTCTTGTCGTGCTTGATAGGCCCGCCGACGGTCCCGCCGAAGTTGTTCAGCTTCAGTGCCGGAAGGGGAATGCCCGCAGCATTGTTAAAGAAATTGTTGGCATCCATAACCGAGTTGCGGAGAAAGTCATAAGCTGCACCATGAAACTGGTTTGTGCCCGAGCGGATTACCATGTTGACGATGGTTGAGCCCGTGAAGCCATACTCCGCGCTGAAATTCGTCTCCTGCACCACGAACTCCTGAACCGCGTCGACCGATGGCGTGTAAAGCGGGAAGAGGATGCCGCTGTTTTGCTCGAAGTTGGTAGTTGTCACACCATCCATCAGGATGTCGGCTGTGGCGTTGCGCGTGCCGTTGGAAATGAAATTGTTGGCGGTGCAGAGGAGGCAAGCTGTGTCTACTTCTGTAACACCGGGCGTCAGCATGACCAAGTCGGTCACCGAGCGATTGACCAGCGGCAGATCGTTGATGAACTTCCGATCGACGGTTTGACCGGTGACGGCATCCTGGGCCTCCAGCACCGGCGCTTGCCCCGTCACTTCCACGGTCTGTGCGGTCGCACCGAGTTGCAATTGGAAGTTCACCGTCACATTGTGGTTAACGTCGAGAATGATGCCGCCCCGGCTCTCCATTTTGAAGCCGGCGGCTTGTACGGAAATCCTGTAAGTCCCGGGAGGTAAGTTGCGGACCAAATAGTTGCCGGTGATATCGGTGGTGGCTTTGAAAGTGAATCCCTTCTGCTCATCCACCACTTCCATCCGCGCGCTCGGAACCACCGCGCCGGTGGGGTCTGTTACGATCCCCGTTACCGTGCCCGTATAGAGTTGGGCTCGCAGCATCGACGAGAACAATATGACAAAGCAAGCCGCAACGACACCGAGCCTACCCCACCTGCCTTCAGGTCCAGTCATAGGTATCCTCCTCGCCCAGGATTTTCAGTTTGAACTCTTTGACATGCCCGACAAACTAGTTCTACCCCCGCGCCTTCCCGGTGTCAAGGACTACGGTTTCCAGGCCAAGGCCCCGGGACTGCCAGTAGAACACGCTGCAGATCGCCACGGGCTTCGAGTAAAATAACCGTTCGCCAGAAAGGCCTGATAGGTATTGCAAACCAAGATCGAAGAAAGGACTGATGCTCTTATCTCTTCTTAGGTGGGCAGTTCTTGCGATAGCTATCCTTCCGCTGATTTACTATCTGGCGGCTATCCTCTGCGCCTGGGATTTTTTCCGGAGCAGGCCTGAGCCGAGCCCGGACTTCACTCCCCCAGTCAGCATTCTGAAGCCCTTAAAGGGCCTTGATCGCGAGGCCTACGAAAACCTCGCAAGCTTCTGCCGGCAGGATTACCGGGAATACGAGATCCTCTTTGGCGTGGATGACGAACGGGACTTAGCCATTCCCGTTGTCGAGCGAATCAAGCGCGATTTTCCGACGGTGCCGGTTCGCCTGGTGATAGGAAGGGCGGACCATGCCGCGAACAACAAGGTAGCTAAGCTTTGCCGCATGCTGCCAGAAGCACGCCACGAGTTGCTGGTGATTAGCGATGCCGATACGCGCGTCCGCGCGGACTACTTGCGGCGGGTTGCCGCGCCCTTTCGCAATCCCTCCGTCGGGGCAGTCACGTCGTTGTACCGCGGGACGACCGTCCCCAGCCTGTGGTCCGAGCTCGAGGCCTTGAACCTGACCACCGACTGGCTGCCCAGCACCCTGGTGGCGCGGAAGCTCGAAGGCGTGCGATTTGCCTTGGGCGCCACGATGGCGGTCACCCGGACGCGTCTGGCGGAGATCGGTGGCTTCGAGGCCTTGGCTGACCGCGCCACCGACGATCACGACCTGGGAAAGCGCATAGCAAGTCGGGGCCATCGTGTTGAACTGATCTCCAGCGATATTCAAACGCTCTGCGCTTCCGCTACGGCTCGTCAATTCTTTACCCATCAACTACGCTGGGGCGTGTTTATTCGACATTGCCGGCCCTGGGGATACGTTGGAGAGTTGTTCACGAAAGGGCTGCCGTGGTCGATCGCGGCAGCCCTGGTAGCGCCCTCTCGCCTGATCGCGATCGGATGTCTGGCAATTCCACTGGCGGCCCGCCTTGGCGTAGCCTTAAGCTTTGGCGCTTACGGAATGAAAGACCCGCTCTTGGCCAGGAGATGGTGGCTGATCCCTCTGCGCGACGCACTCGAGTTCCTGGTCTGGGTGCTGGCGCTGTTTTCGAATCGCGTCCGGTGGGGCGACGCGGAATTCTATGTCCGGCGAGGCCGCCTGATTCCGGTCCGCTCTAAGTCAGCGCGGCTTGCAGCATAGCTCGGGTGTAGCCCACGTTGTAGGCAAAGCCAACATAGGCGCCGCCACCCGGGTAGGACGATCCCATGCGTGCCAGCTCTCGGTCAGCATCCAAGGCGCGCGGATGCTCCGGATAAATCAACCGCGGATATTTCTGGCGAACCAGTTCCTTCATGACGGCGAACATGTTGACCTGTCCGTCGTCCAGGAACACTTCGGTGTATTTCTCATTCGGCACACGCACCTGAACGTTTCGGAAATGCACGTGATTGATGCGGTTCCGTGTTCCGAAATAACGGCACACTTCCACCGGGTCCTGGCCCATTTCCCGCGTCACGCCACAATCAAACGTGATCCCATTGGCCTTGCTGGGCACGATCTCGATGAGGTGTTTCCACCCTTCCACGCTACCCATGATCTGTTCTGAACCGCGACTGATCGGGGCAGGCGGGTCGTTGGGATGCAAAGCCAGTCGCACGCCTGATTCCTCGGCGACCGGAATCACTGCCTTGAGAAAATACGTGATGTTCCGCCACATCTCGTCGAGAGTGCGTGCCCCTTCGTTCGCAAGCGGAGGCAGATCCTTTACGCGGTCGTAATCAAACGCCGTCAGCCCTGCTCCGGCCCTTCCGATTTCCGCATAATATCCCTCGGTGGCGCGGTGCGCGTAGAAATTGTATTCAATGACAGGCAAACCCGCTCTGCCCGCAGCGCGGATCGATTGGCGGACTTTCTCGATCTCCTCGTCCCGGCCCGGCCTTCCATAAAGAGTGTTCGGAAAGCCGCCGATCATCATATTCCCAAGCGTTAGGCCGGCGGACTTAAGCGTGCCCATGATCGACCGGATCTGGCTTTCTTCCCAAGGAATCGGAGGACTTCCGCCGCAGGCTACGTGGTTGACTCCGATCTGCTTCACGCCGCGCATGGTGGCTTCCTCGAGGTGGTTCGACCCGATGTCTAAGCAGATCTTGGGCGTGCCGGGGCCTTCCGGACGCCAACCGCCATCCGCAGTCACGGTATCTTCTGCGAGAGCGAAGTTCGCTGGAATCACAGAACTCGACAACGCCGCAGTTCCCATGGCTCGTAGAACCGACCTCCGAGATATAGAACTCGTCATAAACCAACCCTCCTCGTATGCTGACTCTGGCCGTCGCTAGGACAGGCGATTATAGACGATTGCTTGACACTCACTCCAGCTAGAGATAAAGTGGCCCATTTTGGGTGTGCGGCTTGAAGCACGCTGCGCCCGGGTGCACGAAGCACAGCGCAGTTCAACAACGCGCAGGAGACCTGCATGATTGAATCGACCGATCAGATCGACATGGTGCGCGAGAGCCGGTTGCGGTTTCTCGACCCCCAGAAGGCGGCTGGAACGAACGCCGGCAGCATCGAGGCCTTCGAGCGTCTCTTGCGCGAGTCGCAGGAAGATCCAGCCGCATTTTGGGCGCAAGTCGCCTCCGAACTCGAATGGATCAAACCCTGGGAAAGCGTGCGCAAGGGTGGTTTTGAAGACCTCCAGTACTTCTCGGGCGGAATCAGCAATGTGTGCCTGAACCTGATTGATCGCCACTTGCGGCATGGCGCGGACAACAAGCTCGCCTTGATTTGGGAAGGCGAAGACTTCAGCACGCGCTTTTACACGTATCGCATGCTTTATCACGAAGTGAACAAGTTCGCGAACGTGCTGAAGCGTTTCGGCCTGCGCAAAGGCGATACGGTGGCGATCTTCCTTCCTAATCTGGTGGAGACCCTGGTGGCGGTGCTGGCCTGTTATCGTCTGGGTATCATTTTCAACACGATCTTCTCGGGCTTCTCCGCATCGGCGCTTCGTTCGCGAATAGAAAACTTCGACCCCCGTCTCATCATCACCGCGGACGCCGCTTACCGGCGCGGCCAGGCGTTGCCGCTGAAAGAGAAAGTTGACGAAGCGATAGAAGATCTCCGCGTTGTCGAAACGGTTATCGTGGTGCGGCGCGCCGGAACCAAAGTCCGGATGAAGAAGGGACGAGACTGGTGGTGGGACGAGTTGATGAAGACTGCGCCCATCGAATGCCCGGCGGAGCCGATCGAGGCGAACGAGCCGGGAGTGGTTTTCTACACCAGCGGCACAACCGGCAAGCCCAAAGGAGTGGTGCATTCCGGACTCGCCTTTCTGATCAACAACTACGTCTACGCGAAGTATCACATGGACCACCACCCGCATGACATCCTCTGGTGCACTGCGGACATCGGCTGGGCCACGCTGCAAATCTGGGGTGTGATCGGGGCTCTGTCCAACGGCGTGACAACTGTGGTCTTCGAAGGCGCCATCGATTTTCCCACGCCCGATCGCTTCTATCAGATCGTCCACAAGTACCGTGTGAACAAGATATTCACTTCTCCCACCGCTCTGCGCATGCTCATGAAATATGGCGAGAAGCTCATGGAGCCTTACGATCTCTCCTGCCTGGAAGTGATCTCGCTGGTGGGCGAGCCGTTCAGTCCCGAAGCCTGGCGCTGGACGGATCAGAAATTGGGCAAAGGGAAAGTCTATATCAACAACACCTGGGGCCAGACGGAAACCGCGGGATGCCCTCTGGCCAGCGCCGCCTGGCTGGTGCCCATGAAGCCCGGTTCCTGCGGCATCCAGTTCCTGGGCGCCAAGGCCGATATCGTCGATGACCAGGGGAATCCACTCCCGCCTAATACCGTCGGCAACCTCGTCCTTCGCGAGCCGATTCCCATGATGCTGCGGACCTTGTGGCGCGAGCCGGAACGGTTCGTCACGGAGTACTTTACCAAAGTTCCGGGAGCGTATTTCACTTACGACGCCGCCATCAAGGATTCGGATGGTCATTTCTGGGTGCTCGGCCGCGTGGACGATGTGATCAACGTGGCGGGTCATCGGCTCAGCACTATGGAAATCGAAAGCGTGGTGATGGAATGCAAAGGGGTCGCCGAAGTGGCCGTGGTTGGCGTGCCGGATCCAATCAAAGGCCTGGTGCCCGTCGTCTTCGTCACCCTGCGCACTGGCTTCACCGCGTCGGATTATCGCCGCAAAGAAATTCGTTCGCATGTCGAGTCTCGCATTTCCAAGATCGCCTCACCCCGGTCCATATTCTTTACTCAGGCTCTTCCCAAAACACCCAGCGGCAAAATCATGCGCCGCCTTCTGGTGGAACTTTCTACAACGGGCGCCGTTCAGGGCGACGTGACCGGCCTTGAAGACGCGTCCGCGGTCGAGAAGGTCCGCGAGGTTGTGAAGGGCGAGTGAGGATGGCAGTAGGCAGTCGGCAGTGGGCAGTCGGCAGTAGGCAGTCGGCAGTAGGCAGTGGGCAGTCGGCAGTAGGCAGTGGGCAGTAGGCAGTCGTTCACACGATTCCGCTTTTCGCGCACTCTCGACTTTTGACTCTCGACTCTCAACTGCTCTAGACAGTTCCGCAACTCTTCGCTATTCTTGTTGGTCATTTATTTGGAGATATAAGGAGGAAGATTATGTCGCAAGTGAAAGTTGGGTTTTATGGCCACGTCCGGCAGTATCACAACGTCAAGGCTGAGATGGACGCGGCGATTCTGGAAGTCCTGGAAAGCGGCAGTTTCGTAATGGGCCCCAAGCTCAAGCAATTTGAAAAGGAACTTGCCACCTATTGCAACACCAAGGAAGCGGTGGGTGTGAACTCCGGCACAGACGCTTTGTGGCTGGCGTTCATGGCGCTCGGCATCGGGCCTGGCGACGAAGTGATCACCACCGCGAACACATTCTTCGCCACGGCGGAGGCCATCTGGGTGGCCGGAGCGACGGCCGTGTTCGTCGACTGCGAGCCGAAGACTTGCAACATCGACGTCAACCTGATCGAAGCGGCCATTACGCCGAAGACCAAGGCCATCGTGCCGGTCCACCTTTACGGCCAGGCTGCCGACATGCGCGCGGTCGCGGCGATTGCCAAGAAACACAACCTGCTGGTCATCGAAGACAACGCCCAAGCGATGGGCGCGCGCGGCCCGGACTTCACTCTGGGCGAGCTTTCCGACGCGATGTGCGCCAGTTTCATCATCCAGAAGAACCTGGGCTGCTTTGGCGACGGCGGGGCCGTAGTCACGAACCGGCTCGACGTCGCCGAGCACGTGCGCAGGCTGCGCAACCATGGCTCGCTCAAGCGCTCCGTTCACAGCATGGGCTACAACAGCCGCCTGGACGATCTGCAAGCTGCCGTGCTCAGCGTAAAGCTGAAACAACTCGACCACTGGAACGACCAGCGGCGCGGCTTCGCGGCCCAATATGATGCGGCCCTGAAGAACACCTCTCTCAAGCTGCCTTATGCCGTCCCCGGCTATCGCCACATCTATCACCTCTATGTGGTCGAGACGGACAAGCGTGACGACCTGCAAGCGTTTTTGAATGCGCGAGGCGTAACGGCGCTCACTCACTACCCCATCGCCATTCATAAGCAGGAAGGCTATCCGTGGGGCAAATGCGCGCGCATCTCGGGCTCGCTGAAACATGCGGAGGCCTCGGCGGCGCGTGTGCTCTCGCTGCCCATGTTCCCCGAACTGACCCAGGAAGAAGTGCAAGCGGTGATCGAGGGCGTGGTCGCCTGGGACAAATCGAGTCATTGAGCGATTGAGTCATCGAGCCATTGATTCATTGATCTCTTGGTCCAGTCCTGCGCCGGTCTTTCACTGGCTCGCCGGCGCGGGCTGGACGATTCTCATATAGCCGAATTTGTTATTACCTCGAGCCATTGAGCCATTCAGCCGTTGATTCATTGGGCCGCCTTTCGAACGCCTGCCGATTGATTCGCAAGTCCTGTGCGGGCGCGCCTCAATGAATCAATGACCCGATGGCTCAATGGCTCAATCCACTGGGGGTTCCATGAGTTCCAATCGAGAATACACCGTTGTGGTTGCGGGCATGGGGAAGCGCGGCACGCATCATGCCACGGCGTTCCAGAAGAACGGCCGTTTCCGCCTGGTTGGCCTGTGCGATATTGACGCGGGCCGACTGGAAGCCGCGGCAAAGAAATTTGGCGTGAGCGAAACCGGCGCCGATGCCGCGGCCCTGGTGAAGAAAACGCAGCCCGACGTGTTTTGCTTCTGCACGCTTCCCGACGTGCGCCTGCCGCTCATCCGCGCCGGCGTTGAGGCCGGGGCAAAGCTCATCGCTTACGAGAAGCCGACGGCGCTTTCTACCAACGAAGCACTGGAGATGATGAAACTGGTGCGAGACGCGGGAGTGAAAACGGTGGTGAGCCACCAGCACCGCTACGGCGAACACTATAAAAAGGTGAAGGAGATCATCGCGAGCGGCGCGATCGGCCGCGTACACACCGTCTACGGCCATGCCACCGGCTGGATGATGCACATGATGACACACCTCATTGACTATGCCCGCTGGTACAACGATTACGCCGAGGCGGTATGGGTTGCCGGGCAGGCGGACGGCACGGGAAAATTTTCGGATAACCACCCGTCCCCGGACTACATCGGCGGCTTTATCCAGTTCGCCAACGGGGTGCGCGGCATCGTGGAATGCGGCGAAGGCGCTCCGGATGTTCCCGAAGTCGACTACTGGTGGCGCAAGGCCCGCGTCGGCGCGCAAGGCTCCGATGGTTTTGCCGAAGCGCTGACCGGCGGCGGCTGGCGCGCTGTCACTCGACAGGGGGCAAGCTCCGGTCCGGGCTGCATGGACTATGAACACGACATGGGCCCGTATGTACAAGAGATGGTCGAGTGGCTCGATGACGACACCAAGGTTCACCCCTGCAACGGTGAGAGCGCCTTCCGGGATTTCGAAATCATGATGGGCATCTGCCGTTCGGTGGTCCAGCGTGGCAAAGTCAAGCTGCCTCTCGGCCCGGGCGAGCCTGAACTGGAAGCGCTCAAGAAAGCTCTTTCAAAATAGCCTACGCTGTACCGCCACGGCGCCACTGTCCTTCCTTGTAGGGGGCCGGCTTGCCGTCCCCTCACGAGCGGGTAGGGCAAGCCCTACCCCTACAGCAGTGCCGCGGGTGGAGCATGCGTCGCGAGGCCGTCATCCTGTAGCGGCAATCTGTCAGTTGACGGATTGCCCTGGGCGGCCACAAGGGCCGCCCCTACAGCGCTTCGGTGATGCGCTTGAAAGCTGCCATGCCCGGGTCGTCTCGTCCCACGCTCTTATCCGCAAAGATGCGCGCGCGGCCAGTCCGGGACGGCTGGTCGCGAAACCGCTCCAAGGCCGCGCCAACCGCCTGATCGGCGGCGGCGGCCAAAGCAGCGGGATCGTCAAGGCCTTCCGTAGCAGCTCGCGCCGCGTCCAGCGCATCGAGCACCGTCTTCTCCCCGAGCTTTCCCCCGCCGCGCTGCGACATCGCGGCGATCGCTCCACCGAGGAGCGCCGAGATTTCGGCCCAGGGAACTTCCCGCCGCCCTTTGGTTGACTTGGCGGCGCTCATCAGGCCGGTGGCCAGCAAGGTCCCGTAGGTCGACCCTGAAAGCCGCGTCAGCGCCTGGGCGCATTTCACGAGCGCCATGCCGACGTCCTCCGGCAGGTTGGGCAGTTCGGCCAGTACGCTGCGGCCGCCTCGCACCATGGTCACTCCCAAATCGCCGTCGCCCAGGGCGGCGTCGAGAGCGTTCAATTCGTCTGCGCAGGCTTCGAGTTTCGCAACCACGCGCTTCATGGCCTCGCACAGTACTGCGGTGGTGAGTCCTGCCGGCATGTCAGATCCTCAGGAAGGGGCAATCGCAGGGAGCCTTAAGCAGCCCTTCCAGCTCCTCATCGAGTTTGCAGAATGTGATCGACAGACCTGCCATTTCCATGGAAGTGGCATAACGGCCGATCAGGGGCATTGCGATCGCGGCGCCTGCGTCCTGCAATCGCCTCGCGACCTGCCGGTAGACGATGTAAAGTTCTTCATGAGGTGTCGCGCCCAGGCTGTTAATCAGCACAGAGATATTATCTCCAGACTTTATAGGCATATCAGTAAAGAGGCGGGAGACCATCTCGTCCGTGATCGCGTCCGCGGGCCGCAGCGGCCCCCGCTGTACGCCCGGCTCGCCGTGAATCCCCATGCCGATTTCCATTTCGCCTTCGCCGATTTCGAAGGTCGGCCGCCCGACGCTGGGAACCGTGCAGGGCGTAAGAGCCACGCCAATGGTGCGGCAGGCGTCCACGGCCTTGCGGGCGACGGCGGTGACTTCGTCGAGTGTTGCCATGCTCTCGGCCTTGGCCCCGGCAAGTTTATAAGCGTAAACCAGGCCGGCAACACCGCGCCGCTTGGCGCGCTCTTCGGGCGGGGCGCTGGCTACGTCGTCCGCCACGCGCACGGTGGTGCTCGCGACGTCCTCCATTTCGACCATCTCCCCCGCCATGTCGAAATTCATGTTGTCCCCGCCATAGTTCCCGTACAGGCGCAGGACGCCCGCGCCGCCGTTCGCGGCGCGCATCGCCTCCGCCATCTGGTCCGCGGAAGGTGATGAAAAAACGTCGCCAATGGCGCAAGCGTCCAGCAATCCCTTGCCAACGTAGCCTGTGAACACCGGCAAGTGGCCGGACCCTCCGCCCGATACGATTCCGACTTTCCCCTTCACCGGACCACTGGCCCGCGCAATCACCCGACCTTCCGGCCCCAGCCGCCGGTAGTACTCGGGATGCGCCAGGCATAAACCTTCCAGCATTTCGTCAACATAGGCAAAAGGATCGTTGAGGATTTTTTTCATGGGATTCTCCGGCGTAAGAATCTCAGTTTTCGACCTGAAAAGCAATAAACGCGTGGTAGAATTGGAATGAATTCAGCAGGCAGAGGAGCCATGACCATCACCATTCCTCCAGAGCTCGAAACCGGAATCCGCGGGCGCGCTGAGGCCGAGGGAGTTACTGTCGAAAAGTATGTCGAGCGCCTTCTGCGCGCGGAACAGCACGCGGAAGACGAACTCGCAGCCCTGGCCATCGAAGGGATCACCTCCGGCGAGCCGTTTGTGGTCGGGCCGGACTATTGGGAAAGCCAACACCGCCGGTTGCATGAGCGCTTGAAGCAATCTGGGATCCGGTGAGCCGCCGATACGCACTCCGGCCGAAGGCCGACCAAAATCTCGAAGATCAAGCCTATTATCTTGCCACTCAAGCCAATTGCGGCGTAAGCCCGCCGTTGCCTCGGCAAGAGCTGCTTCTTCTGCGCGAAAATGAGTTCGTTTTAAGGCCATTATTACTGTTATCCCCTGTCTTTGCAATAAATCTTTGAGTTCGTTCCCACGATTTTTCATGTTTTTGAAGATGACGGCAAGGACCGCGCGGAGGCAAATGAACAGAGCCGCCGGAAGGCGCGCAGCCTGTCTTGTGAATACCGCAATGGGCGATATCGCCCGTTCCTCGTGCAGCACGCCGTCCTGTTCCGCCGTTGAGGGGTGTACAGCCGCCGGGGCGCTGACCGTTTGCGTGTTCAGCCGGAAATCGGGAGAGACGATTTTCGAATTTCGATTTTCGAGTTTCGAACTTGCGGGTTGACCGCCGTCCTGCGGGTCGCCCGGATCCGGTGGCGATGACGTTTCCAGGCTTTCCAGAAGTTGCGCTTCGCTCTTCCTCTCCCTCTGCAACTCCATCAGCAAGCGTATTTTATGTTCCAGTTGCCGGTTGAGCGAGTTCTGCTGGCGGATGATGGCCGCCCACTGCGCGTGCGAGGGCGCCGTGGCCGCCACCCGCGCCGACCGCGTGTTCGTCACGTGCTCTTGCAGGAAGATCTCGTACTCCCGCTCCACCGCCCCGCCCTCTGCCGCCACCAAGCGCAGGAGGGCCTTCTTCAGCGGCTGGAAGCTCTCGTCCTCGGGCTTGGTCCGGCAGAGTTGGGCGCGCAGCGTGTCCATCTCCGCGCCCCGCAGAGTGTGTTCCGTGCCGTAGAGGGTGCGCATCGCTTCCTTCATGCGGTCGAATTCGTTGAAGTCGACCATGCCCAGCAGGCCCCCCAGCAGGGTGAGCACCTGCTCGTACTGGCCGGGGCTGCCGATGGCGCGGCGCAGGCCGTGTTCGCGCACGTCCCACTCGCTCGCCTCGCTGTTGTTGTGCCCCACCTGGATCATCTTTTTGCGGCGATCGAAATCGTGCTGATGCAGGTTCGAGACCTGCACGGCCAACTCCGCCTTGTCCACGCGACCCTTCTTCAGAAGCAGCAGCGCGATGTCCTCGATGACGGCTAGTTCGAGAGCCCCCACGGGCCGGCGTGCCTCGATCAAGCCCTTCAGGAGGCGCTGGAATTGGCGCGGGTCCTCACCCAGCTCGAGGGCCGCGCCTTCGAGAAAACTCTCGTCCGTGTAAAGCCCGTGCTTGTGAGCGTTCTGGCACGAGCGCCGCTTGCCCTCCGCCGTGCGCGGGCCGCCGGAGCGCCTGGCCGTTGGCGATGGGCAATTGGTGATGGGCGATGAGTTCATCGCCGGGTAAGTGTTTGAATCTTCCATGTCTCGTTTCCTTTCCATTGGGGCGCACGCCATGGCGTGCCCGTACGGGGCGCCGACGGCGGTCGGAGACCGCCGCTACAGCCGATAATCCCCCATCTTCCAGGCTATCAAATGAAAATGAGAAAATGGGAGAAGCTGAGAATAATGTGGAAATAAATCCTTATTGCAATAGAATCAACGGGTTGGCAAGGTTAGAAACTTTCACAATGTGAAAAACAGGGTCCAAAGTGTAGCATTTTGACACATATATGCAGGAAGCTGCATATAACGTCGAAATGCCAACTTCGCGGGCCGGCGGCAGACGCATCAGCCTTGTGCAGACTTCCGGCTAGTGGACTTGGGCGAGAATTCCCCGCGCAGGGACGACAGCACCACCGGGCTCCGGTCGGGGAACTCTATGACTAGAGACAGAGTGCCGCCCATCGCGCCAACCGCTTTGCGGAGTGTCGAAAGCAGGAAGTCACTTCGTTGCTCAAGCCGCGAGACACTATCCTGCTTTACACCTAGAGCCCTCGCCATGCGGACCTGCGTGAGCTTGCGGGCCTTTCGCAGTTCGCGCAAGGTCATCTCTTCAGCCATCAACTCCGCCGCTCGCGCTTCCACTTTCTTGCGCTGCGCGGGGCGCAATTGGCGGATTTTATCGTTCACGTTGATCGGCACGGTCACCTTCCTGTCGGCCTGAGTCGCGCAAGATGGGCGTCAAGGCGGTCATCTGCGTTTCGAATCAACCTCTGGTAAAATCTTCTCTCTCCGACACCCGACTTATCTGCCGCTGCGAGCAGAATTGCCCGCCGCTTGGGATCAAAGGCAAAGGCCACTCGCCACTCGCCTCCAGCGGCACTGAAGCGCAACTCCTTCATGTTTGCATGGCGCGAGCCCTTGAGCGTGTCCACGCGCGGCCGCCCCAACTGCGGTCCGAAGGATTGGAGAAGGCGTGACAGCGCGAGAATCTCCGTTTGCACATCCTCGTGCAAAGCGTCAAACTCCGGCGCGAACTCGTCGCCGATCTCAACCAGCCAACCGACACTCACAATATGGCATATACTCCATATGTTGTCAACTACATAGTGCGTTCACCGGGGACGACGAGATCTCGTCCTCACCAGCGTGACGGTCAACTAACCCGCCGGCGGATCGCGGTGCGGAGGCGGACTGGGCCTACGAGCCCCGAAATGAGCAGCGGCGTGTCCTTGGTAAAGTGCTTCCAGGTGGCAAAGGTGACGCGCGCGCTGGGCGGCTTGGGTTTGCCTTCCGTGAACCACTTTGGAATGGCTTTGATGGCGCCGTCGGGGCCATACTCGTTGTCGGGCGGCAGTTGCTCGTCGCCGATCAGGCGGTTGACCCACTGGTTGGTGACCAGGACCTCGAGCTTGTTGTCGCCCCGCTGCGCCGCAGCGGTGATGTCCAGGCGGAAGGGCGGTTTCCACAACAACCCGATATCCTTGTCGTTCAAGCGCACCTGCGCCAGCGCATGCACCCAGCCGAGGTCGAGGAAGAGACGCCGTTCGCCGGAGGGCGTGCCGGGAGAAAGCGTAAGCTGTTTGCTGTACGTCGCCGTGCCGGAGAAGTATTTCACTCCCGGCTCGGAGTGCTTGTGCAGGGAAATCAACTCCGGCAGCGTCACCTCAGGCGGCGCGCCGAGGTCGCGCGGGAAGCTGACCTGCCACGGCCCCGTGACCTCCAACGGCTTGCCAATTCCGGAAATCCTCACGGTTGATTTGCCCGGGCCTTCGAGCGTGTAGCTGCCGTCCTGCCAGAAGAGCAGCTCGGAATTCGCTCCGCCGGGCCACTCGACCGCCGGAGGCTCGATGGGACCGGGGCTGGGCTTCGCCGCCAATTCTCGAATGCGATCTTCGCCGAGCACTTCTTTGAAAAGTTCGGGTTCGCTCATATCGCCGTCGAAGTATTCCGCACCGTCGCGCTCGCTGGCGTCGTGGACTCCGGGATGAACCACGGCGCCGGAAGCTTCCGACTGGCCGACGAGCTTGCCGTCCACGTAGACCGACGGAGCGCCCGCCTTATAGACCAGGGCCACGTGCGCCCAGCCTGAAATCGCAGTCGGCGTCGAAAGCACCGTGCGCCAGTTGGCGCGATCGCGCTCGAGCACCGCGATCAGGTTGCGCCCCGCCAAGAGTCCGCAGGAAACATGCCCGGAGCCATACACCGCATCGCCCTGCGGCGGCGAGAGCACCAGGCTGCGGTTGGGCACGTCGGTGTTCTTATCGCCTTTGGCGGTCTGGTAACTGTCGAGATCGGGCTTGATCCAAACGCTCACGGTGAAATTGTTCGTGACCTCGCGCTGGTTGCCGGCTCTGAACGCCGGGAACGGGCCGGATGCCGCGATGGGCTTGCCGTCCTTGACGATGGAGCGGATATGCCGCGCGCCGGCGGGAGAACGAAACACCACGAACACCGATTGCGCCGGGCTGAGTTGCAACGGCACGCGAGTCCCGGCCTCTGAGGTGTCATAGACTTCGAGATTAGTGATCTCGCCCGTCTCGGGGTTCCAGAGTTCCGGCTGCTTGCCTTTGACGCGGAAGGTACAGACCGCCTCTTCCGCGCGCCGGCGCAGGTTGGCCACGAAATAAAAGTCGGTGCCCTCCGCGCGGCGATGCATAAAGTTGATGGCCGCGTCGCCGGAGCGCGAAGTGATGGCGCAATCCGGTTTGATGCCGAGCTTTTCGAGCACCGCCGCCATGGGCAGTCCCCAGAACACGCGTCCCTTGCCGTAACTGCGTTCCGTCGAGGTCTTGCCGTCGAGATCGCCCCAGACTTCCTCGGCGATCTGGCGCAATTCGGAATCGCTCGCGGGATATTGGGTGAGGCCGGGATTCGCTTGCGGCTTGGGGCCCACGACGGCGATGCCTTCCTTCACCATGTCGCGCACTTTGCGCAGCACGTCGAGATTGAGGCGCGCATCCTCGGGAAGCACCAGCACGCGATACCTCAGGCCGTCGGGAAACACCATGGCGCCGTTCTCGGGTTTCATGCGGTCCAGGATGGCGCCTTCGTTCGCGACATCGTAGTAGAAGCCCTCCGGAGGCGTCGGCTTCAACTGCTCCGGATAGACGGGCGTATCCACAGGGACCTCGACGCCGATGTAGTAAATAAGATCGGCCACCAGAGTTCCCTGGCGCAACATATTCTGGGCGCGGGCCGCATAGCTGTACCAACCCGTCCAACCGGTCATCGACTCGTAAAGAGTATTGGTGCGGTCGTTTTCCCAGCCCCACGGGCCCATGGTCATGCCGGGCCGCGCGGTGGGATGAGGCTGCATGGCGTTGCGATGGAAGATGTACTGATTCAGGCCCTGCGTGTACATCAAATCGCCTTGCCCTTTCATCTGGTAAGGATAGTTCTGCCATTTGGCGAAGACTTCGTCGCCGGTGAAGGACTCGCAGCCGACCACCTTCTGGCCAAAGAGATGTCCGATGGAACCGGCGAGCTTCACGCTGTAGTTGTTATTTCCCTGCCCTACCCAAAACTCGCCCATCGGCACGTCGAGGTGCGAGCCGCATTGGATTTCCTCGAACGGCCCGCCGCTGTAAGGCTCGGCGTAGGCTTTCAGCTTGTTCTCGCGGCAGCGCTCCGCGAATCGGCCATAGTAGTTGTCGCCCATCAGGTCCGCGCAAGTGCGGCGAAGGTCCCAGAGGAAGCGCTCGGAAACCTCGGTGCTTTCCACGACGCGGCCGGTCATGGCAGGCAGGTACTTCACCAGGTCGTAGCCGCGGCGCTTCGAGAACTCCTGCGGAAATTCACGAGTCCAGTTCTGCATTCCAGTTTCGTAGCTGTCGATGAGGCCGCCGGCCAGCCCCTGCGCCGCCAGCGGGCCGAGCGCCTCGAGCAATTCGCCGAAGAAATGATCGAAGTGATAATCGTAAGCCGCGCGGCTGAACTTGTCGCACTCGAGTCCCCAGCCGCCATCGGGCGCGGGATGGTTCTGGACGCCGGTGGTGGTTTGCCCGATGCGGAGGACCATCCACGTTCCTTCCGGGGCGTCCCAGGTCAACCGATCCTCGCTGTCCAGATGTTGAGTGATGTCGACGACTTTGGAGGGATCGATGATCGAGCCGCGCGGAACTTCGACCGTGTCCGGCCCGTAACCGGGCGTGCGGGTGAAGTTCGCCTTCTTCGTCCAGTGGGGAAGGCGCGCCGCGCCGCTCAAGCCGCAGGTCGGTGATGCGCGCCGCGTGCCAGGTGAGCATGCGGTAAAACTTTGCCCGCACGGCGGGGAAACTTGCCGTTTCGGGAAACTCCACCGACTCGTCGCCACTGTCGCCCCAATCAAGGTCCGAGACCTTGCGGAAGTCTACTCCATCGTCGGAGACTTCCAGCCACAGCGGCGTCTGCTCGTGTTCGTGGGAAGGCGGTGGCGCGTCGGTTATGGGAACGCCGTAGGCCGCCAGTGAGCGCGCCTCGAATGGTTCGGAGAATTCCAGCAGAAGGAACGCGGGCTTGTCCGCGGTGGGGCGAAGCTCGACACCGATGCGGCGATCGGCGTAGATCAACACGCCTCGATCCACCGCGCCGGCGTTGGTCGAGGCCCGCTGGAGCGTATCTTCCCAGGCGTGGGTTTCACCCTCCAGGGCCGGGAAAGCCAGCACGTAAGCGTCGCGATAGTAGCCCAGCTTGGTGAGTGGCTGCTTCAGATACGCGACCACCTTTTGCCCGCCCCGCACCAGCGCTTCACTCCAGGTCAATTGCTTCATGGAGAGTTCGGGAGTAATCCATGGGCCGCCGCTCGAGGACCAACCGGGGCAATTCATGATGTCGAATTCCATGCCCAGGCGCTCGGCTTCCTTGGCCGCGTGGTGGAGCAGGCGCGTGTGCTCCGCGCTGCTGTAATCAACGGGACCCTTGGGAATTCCGGTGCCGGCCTGGAAAATCTGGAAGCCGCGAATGCCCACGCGCTTCATGGCTTCGAGGTCGAGCGTGATGCCCTCGGCGGTAATGTTGCCGTTCATCCAGTGCCACCAGGTTTTGCAATGAGCCCCCGGGGGCGGTTCGCGGAACGCCGATTCGAGCGCGCCCGCCGCCTCCGCCCCAAAATTGAGCTTCGGCCTGATGCCGATCAGCGTAACTGCTCCTGCCGCGACACTCTGCATGAATGTGCGTCGTTTCATGTGATTTGCTCCTCCTAAAGTGACTCGTGTGGGGAAAAGCTAACTCCCTTCGCAGAGAAAGTAAAGTGATATTGCAGGCGCTTTGGAGTGCGGCAGCTTGCTGCCGCTTTCCGCGCCAGCGAGCTTGCTCGCGCCCTCTCGGCAGGGTCTCCATTTCCGGCCAGCAAGCTGGCCTGAAGAAAAGCGGCAGCAGGCGCTTTGGAGTGCGGCAGCTTGCTGCCGCTCTCCGCGCGAGCGAGCTTGCTCGCGCCCTTTCGGCAGGGTCTCCATTTCCGGCCAGCAAGCTGGCCTGAAGAAAAGCGGCAGCAGGCGCTTTGGAGTGCGGCAGCTTGCTGCCGCTTTCCGCTCGAGCGAGCTTGCTCGCGCCCTTTCCGCAGGGTCTCCATTTCCGGCCAGCAAGCTGGCCTGAAGAAAAGCGGCAGCAGGCGCTTTGGAGTGCGGCAGCTTGCTGCCGCTTTCCGCGCCAGCGAGCTTGCTCGCGCCCTTTCGGCAGGGTCTCCATTTCCGGCCAGCAAGCTGGCCTGAAGAAAAGCGGCAGCAGGCGCTTTGGAGTGCGGCAGCTTGCTGCCGCTTTCCGCGCCAGCGAGCTTGCTCGCGCCCTTTCGGCAGGGTCTCCATTTCCGGCCAGCAAGCTGGCCTGAAGAAAAGCGGCAGCAAGCTGCCGCACTCCAAAGTTGTCACACCAACTCATAAGCCGAATTATTGAGTCGCAGCGGGGGCTTGCCCGAGCCGCAATCAGTTATAATCATGACCTGTGAATAAACCTAGTGAGAAGGCATGAAACGAAATTTTGGCGATTCAAGGCATCTGATTTTCTCGTTCCTAACTCGCTTCTTGGCGCTGGTCATCGGGATCAGCTTCTGGCCCGGACGGTCATTCACCCAGCAGAATCCAGCACCTGATTCGAGGCCCCCGGCCACAGCGGACCAAGCCCCGGCCTCGCAGAACCAAGTTTCCTCAGAAGAACAAACGGCGCCGGAATCGAAGTCGAGTGGCGGCGAGCGCTTGTCGAAGCAGGAAGTGTCAACGTTGCCGCTGAACAAGCGCGACTTCAGCGCCCTGCTCTTGCTCGCTGCGGGGACTATGACGGACTCCAACGGGGCGGCGAATTTCACCCAGCAGTTTGCCGTGAACGGCCAGCGTGGCGTGACCACGGTTTTCTCGACGGATGGGATCGACACCACGGATCCGGAGATGGGCGGATCGACTTTTTCCAATTTCAACGTGGACGCCATTCAGGAAGTGCGCACGAGTTCCGGGGTGATGCCCGCAGAAATCGGACACGGCGCGGCCGGCTTTACCGAGATCATCACGCGCAGCGGAACCGACGACGTGCACGGCTCGGTCTTCGAATTCCTGCGCAACTCGGCGCTCGACTCCCGCAACTTTTTTGACGAACGCACCCTGGTTAACCCCGGCCGCCTGCCGCACTTCGTGCGCAACGAATTCGGCTTCACGTTGGGCGGTCCCGTTGTGATCCCGGGCCTCTACAACGGCCGCAAACGAACTTATTTTTTCGGGCAATACCAGGGCTTCCGCCAGGTGCTGGGCACCACGCAGGTGCTTTCGGTTCCAACCGTACTGGAGCGCAAAGGCGTGGATACCACCGCTTTCCCAGGCGACACCTTGCTGGTCCCCGTCAACCCGCAGATCGCCGCCGTGCTGGCTCATTACCCGTTGCCCGATGACCCCCAAGGCCCGTTTGGAGACCGGACTTACGCTGCTCCCGCACCGGTCACAACCAATACTGACCAATTCTCCGTCCGGATCGACCACCGCATCTCCGACAAAGCGCAATTCTTCGCCCGCTTCTCCCTTAACCAGGTGAACGGTCCGTTAACCAATCCAGACCAAACGGCCATTGACCCAAGTTTCGCCATTCGCTTTTTCGATCACCAACGCAATGGCGGCTTTCATTACTCGCGCACCGTGACTCCGCACTTGATCGCCGACACAACGATTGGTTTCGAGCGGAGCACGCCGTTCTTTCCCACCCTCAACACCACGCAACCGGGCCTGGGGTTTGGCGACGGCCTTTACGAGCCGTTCAACGCCCCGGCGGGCACCAACGTCGGAGCGTTTGGGCTGTTATACCAGGCAAGGCAAACGTTCTCATTCGTTCACGGAGCGCACGCAATGAAGTGGGGTGTCGAGACCCGCTTCAACCATGACTACACGATTTTCGACATCAACCCCGACGGCCTCTATACCTTTGGCGGCGGGACAGCTTATGCTCAGACGACGATCCCCTCCACTAGTGGACAGCACAATATCCCGCCAGGCCAACCGTTGCCGGACACGCTCAGTGCCTTCCTCACCGCGACGCCGTTCAGTTATACGATTTCTACGGCGCCCAGCTATTTTCCCCAAGGCACTCGGTTGGGTGAGGCGGCGGAACGCCGCGGCGCCTATAACTTCTACTTTCAGGACACCTGGAAAGTTTCCCCGCACTTGAGCGCTAACTACGGACTACGATACGAGGTTAACTCTCGCATCGCGGAAGCTCATCACCAAACCTCCGGAATCAGCATCGTGAATTCACAGGGTGCCCCGACGGTGCCGTGGGCGCGGGGCGCCGCGATGAACCTGATTGTCAATCCGCAGCCTCCGTATGACATGGACTGGCGAGGCTGGGGGCCGCGCCTCGGCCTCGACTGGCAGGTTACGGAGCATACGGTGTGGCACGCGGGAGCCGCCATCACCACTGTCCTGCCCAATTTGTGGCAGGACGATTTCACCACCGGCAACCTGCCCTACACGGTGTCGCCGATCGTCACCGCTCAGCCAAACGTCACCGTCCCTTTCACGGACTCGGTGGCCAAAATCGCCCTTCCGCCGATCTACACGCTCGGCGCCGAAACGCTTTTCGGTCAGGTCCCCAGCACCGCCGTCCCCGCCAATACGAAGCTTGACATGATGCGATTCCAACGCGACCTGACGGCGGTTACCCCGGGACACGAACTCCAATTGTTCGCAATCTCAGGGGTTTCGCCGGACTTCCGCAATGGCTACATCGCAACCTACAGCGCGGGCTTCGAACATTCGTTCAGCGACGTGACCTTAAGCGCTTCCTACGTGGCGACGGCAGGAATTCATTTGGCAGCCCTCCAGTCGTTCAACGGCTACGCGGGCGCCACCCCGGAATTTGCTAACTTTCTCGAAACCGATTCCAGTGGCAATGCTATCGCTGGCTACGGACCTTCCTACTTGATGGCCACGCGGTCACATTCCACGTATCACGCGTTGCAGTCCGCAGTGGGAAAAACCTCGGCGCGCCTGGGCTTGGGATTTCAAGCCAGTTACACCTACGGCAAGGCCCTCGATGATACCAGTGCCGTGCTAGGTGGCTTCTTAGGCGCAACCGATCCAGTGCTGCAATCGCTGCCACAGGACCCGCGCCATCCCGCGCTCGACAAAGGTCCTTCCACCTTCGACGTTGCCCACGTCTTTACCTTGAGCATGATTCAGGTCCTGCCGTTTGACCGCGCCGGCGTTTTGAGCTCACTGAACAAGAAAGTCACCTCTGGTTGGCAAATCCTGAATATCACGACCCTGACCACCGGTCCTCCCTTTAGCGTGTACTCAGGAATTCAGCAGACAGGCGCGGGACTCGCGGGCGCGGACCGGCCCGACCAGATCGGGCGGCCGGTCTTCTCCACCAGCCGTACGGTGCGGGAGGATTATTTCGGAGAGGGAAAGAACAACACGGAATTCTTCCAGATTCCCATCGGCGTTCCCGGCGGCACCGGCCCTAACCAAGGAGTATTTGGATCACTCGGACGGGACACTTTCCGCGCGCCGGGCTTACACGACCTGGATTTTTCGCTGATCAAGGATACAAGTTTCGGACACCGCGGAAACACGGAAGCCACGATCCTGCAGTTCCGCGCGGAGTTTTTCAACGTTTTTAATATCGTTAATTTTGGTCTTCCGTTGAATATCGTTCGAGGAACCGGCTTCGGGATCATCAACAAGACCGCCGGCACTTCGCGACAGATTCAGTTTTCGCTGAGGGTGATTTTCTAACCATCGTAGGGGCAACCCTGGTGGTTGCCCGCGGGCGGCCACAAGGGCCGCCCCTACAAGGCGAATTGGAAAATCACGAAATCGTCGCCCCGTAGACCTTCCTGACCGCCGCAATGATATCCGCCACATCTTGATCGGAGTATTGCGGATCCATCTGCACTCCAACATAACGGTCGTAAACCTCCAAGCTCCGCGGGCAACACGCGACGCCATACTTGAGCGCTTTGGCAGAAGGGGAAGAGAAAGAAGGCCAACTGCCGTCCATGTTGGGATTCTGTTTCTGCTCGATGTAGGGAGTAGTCGGCAGAATCACCGAGCCCTCCATCGTCATGGCAGGCACGTTCTCGGCCTGGAGAGCGGCAAGAAAGCGGTCGCGCTGCGCCTTGCCTGCGGCGCGAAAATAGACGGCTGACCCTACCGAGCCGGCAGGATCATTGCTCTTGCGGAACTGGATGCCCGGCAGGTCCCGAAGGCCCTTCGTCACCCGGTCAGTTTTGTCGCGGAAGTCGGCGACGATTCGGTCGAGTTTGCGCAGTTGGGCACACAGGACTGCGCCCGTAAACTCGCTCATCCGGAACTGGCCTCCCAGGGTCTGCGGGAAGTGCGGTGACTCGCCCAGCATGGCTTTGTGGCCTGGGCGCAGTTGGCCGAGATCGTGGAAGCGCGCGGCGCGCTCGAAGATAGCGGGGTCTCTCGTGACCACGGCTCCGCCCTCTCCCGCGGTGATCGTCTTGCACTCCTGGAAGCTGTAAATGCCGCAATCGCCGATCGTACCGACCGCCTTTCCGTGATAGGTCGCGCCCGCGCTCTGCGCGCAGTCTTCCAGCACTTTGACGTGGTGCCGGCGCGCAATCTTCAGTATGCCATCCATCTCCGCCGGCTCCCCCATGATGTGGACCGCCATGATGACCTTGGTGCGAGGCGTGATGCGGTGCTCCACGTCTTCAGGGTCGATATCCATCGAGTCGTTGATTTCCGCAAAGACGGGCGTCGCTCCCGCCGCCACGATGGCGTTGTAGCAGGAGTACCATGTCCAGGCGGGGAGAATGACTTCGTCGCCCGGGCCCACGCCCAGACCTGCCATGGCCGTGTAAAGCGCCATCGTCCCCGAGGTCACCGCCAGCGCATAGCGCGTCTGCTGGTGCAAGGCGAATTCTTTCTCGAAGGTATTGCACTTGCCGGGCTCGCCGCCCTTAGGGCCGATGCCGTACCAACGGAAAGGCGCGCGCCGATCGATCACGTCTATCAGTTCGGCCTTCTCTTCCTCGCCATAATACAGCGGCCCCGGAAAGTTGGCCGCGAGTTTGGTGGCGCGAACCGGCTTGCCGCCATCAAGCGCCAGCGGTTCCTGATTTGCGCCGCCCCCCGCCGCGCGTGGCAGCGCTGCGGGAGACGACTCATTTGCCGCGGCCAGCTTGGATTTCGAAAACAATGCAGACGCCGTGCCCGCCGCCGCCATCAAAAAACCACGGCGTCCCAGGCCGGACCGCCCATGCTCGTTCACCTGCTTCTTATCAAGCGACATAGAATTCCCTCCTTCGCCCCGAAAATACTAGAAGAAATTGCAAATTTCAAATGCCAAATTTCAGAGGGCCTGACCTCGGCAATTCGTAGTCTGCGAACTGAAGTGTGCAATCTGTGATCTAAGATCCGAAGTCTGCAGTTTGAAATCCGCAACTTGTAACGTGCGATTTGAAATCTGCAATCTGCAATTTGAAATTTACGGTTCCAAGGGCCAGCGCTCAACAAAGCGCTACCTCACTATTGATTACCTCCAGCAACGTCCCCAGTCACCTGCACCGTCCCCTTCAGCGCAACGTCCGCGGACGACTTGCCGATCATAATATCGAAGGTCCCGGGCACGACCGCCCAGTGCATGTCCTGGCCGAGCAACTTGAAATCCTCGTATGAGAGTGAGAACGTCACCGTCTTACTTTCTCCGGGGTTGAGCGCTACGCGCTCGAAGCCGCGAAGTTGCTTGACCGGCGTGGAGATGGGCGCGAACTGCTCGTGCAGGTAGAGTTGGACGGTCTCCACACCCGCGCGCTTGCCCTTATTCTCAACGTCCACACTCACCCGCGCGCGCATTTCCGAGGAGCCGCCCATCCGCGCCGGATCAATGCGCAGATTGCTGTAACCAAAGTCCGTGTAGCTCAGCCCGTAGCCAAACGGATAAAGGGGCGAACCGAGCATGTCCGCGTAGCCTTTCTCCTTCGTCCAGCCTTGGTCGATCCAGTACGATTTCGAGGGCTTGTAGTTGTAAAAGGCAGGCAACTGGCCCACGCTGCGCGGAATGGTGATGGCGAGGCGGCCGCTCGGGTTGTAGTCGCCGAAAAGCACGTCGGCCACCGCTTCGCCTCCCCGCTCGCCGGGATTCCACGCTTCCACGATGGCCGGAAGGTTCTCCGCCTCCCAGCGGACGGAAAGCGGCCGCCCGTTGATCAGCACCAACGCCGTCGGTGTGCCGGTGGCAGCCACCGCCCTCACCAGGTCTTCCTGCAAGCCGCTCAAATCCAGGCTTGCCACGTCCTGGCCTTCCCCATCCGTCCCGCGGGCGGATTGGAACTGGGTGTCTTCCCCGACCACAACCACGGCCACGTCAGCGGCCTTGGCCGCTGCAACCGCCTTTTCGAATGTGCTCTTATCCGCGCCCGTCACCGCGCAACCCTTGACATAGACCACGCGCGTGGCGGGGGAGACTCTGGCCTTGATGCCATCGAGCACCGTGCTGACGTGCTGGGGAACTTCAAGGGGGGAGTAGTCTCCAAGCTGGTTTGGGCCGTTGTCGGCGTTGGGGCCGATCACCGCAATGCTCTTGAGCGTCTTCTTCAGCGGCAAAAGGTTGTGCTCGTTTCTGAGAAGCACAATCCCTTCCTGGGCCGTTCGCAGCGCCAGGTCTTGATGCTCCTTCGAGTGCATGACCTTCGCTGCATTCTCGGGATCGGTGTAGGGATGCTCGAATAAACCGAGCCGGAATTTCTGTTCCAAGACGCGACGCACCGCCCGGTCCACCAGCGCCTCGGGGACCCGCCCTTCCTCAACGTTCTCGATCAGGGGTTTCATGTAGGCGGGCTCATAAGTGATGTCCAAATCCACGCCGGCGCGCAACGCCATGGCCCCGGCTTCCTTTTGCGTCGGCACGATATTCTCGTAGACCAAGGTGTCAAAGCCGTCACCTTCGCTTTCAACTATGCCCTTGAAGCCCAGTTCATCGCGGAGAATCTTCGTCATCCACTTCTCAGAAGCGTGCGCCGGCACATCTTCAATTTCGGGGTAGCCCGCCATCACACCTAACGCTCCGGCTTTGAACGCGGCAATCCACGGCGGCAGAATGTTCTCCCGGATGTAGCGCTCGGACAACTCGATGGCGCCTCGCTCCAGGCCGCTCACCGGCTCGCTCTGGGTGGGGAAATCCGTCATCAGCGCGATCGCTTTGTCCGGGGCGCTGAGGTCGGAGCCCTGCGCACCCTCGACGATGCTCTCGGCGATCCTCGAGCCCAGGTAGGGGTCCTCTGTGTAGGCCTCTTCGTTGCGCCCCATTCTCGGGTCACGGTCCAGTTCGAGCACCAGCGTGGACAGGACATGAATGCCGACCGCTCTCGCCTCGCGAGCGTCGGCGGCGTAGATCGCGCGCACCAGGTCCATGTCGAAGGTGCTGCCAATGGCAAGTCCTTCGGGAAAAACCGTGGCACCGGGAAACATCGCGCCGTGCGTGCCTTCTTCGTCTTCAAGCAGCGGTATCTTCAGGCGGGTCTGGGTTAGCGCGATCTTCTGAAGGGCGTTGAAGACTTCAGCCTGCTGCCGTGCCGGGACGTGGAGAAGCGTGTTCGCAAGCGAGAAGAAACCGCATCCCGGTCCGATCTCCGGATTGTGAGTTCCTGCCGCGAATCGCTTACAGGCCTCTGTCTTCTCCGAGTTGGTTTTTCCGAGCCCGTCAACATAGACGGCAGGCAAATTGAGCTGCCCGGCTTTTTCCTTCAGCGTCATCCGGCCCAGCAGATCGTCCACCCGGCGTTCGACGGGTTGCGAAGCGTCGAGATAGATGGGAACGGTCGAGGACGACTGAGGGTAAGCAGAAACTGAACTGAGTAACAACCCCAAAAGCAGAATTCGTGGTTTTAGCGTCATTGGCAGAGCCTCGCGATTTTCATGATCTCGCGATTTTACGCTATTTTGATAGTGCCCTGCCCAGTAATTTGACGGTTTCACGCAAAGGCGCAAAGGACGCGGAGGTCGCAAAGCTAAGGAAGCGACGGCGGATCTTTACCACGCAATCTGGGGCGGGAAATACTCGGCGATCAATTGCTCGTAAAAGGGGCGGAGTTCCTGGACGTCCGGACGCACGGTGCTCTTCGAGTACAGATCGTAATTCTGGAACTCGCGGACCCACTTGAACATTTCCTTGTCGCGATCGTTCATCAGATAGGTGTACTCGCCCTCCTGGTGGGCCGGGTAGAAGGAGTGATAGCGGATCATGTAGCGGCCTTCCTCGGGCAGGTAGTCCTTAGACACCCGATACATGTACTCGTCGTGGCCCCAGGACAGGTCAACGTTGTCAAGTCCGCAACCCTCGTCGTAGACGCCCAGCTTGGTTTGATATTGAGGCACGCCCACGTCCGGGTTCGCAGAGAAGAATTCGGGGAAGACGATCTTGGGAGAATAAGCGCAGCCCACGGGGAACGTGTCGCCCACCACGGCCCACTGCGGCTCGCCCCAAAGGCACAGAATCTTGCCGAGGTCGTGAACCAAGCCAGTGAGAATGAACCAACGTGGTTGCTTGTCGCGGCGGCAAGACTCGGCGGTCTGGAGCAGGTGCTCGATCTGCGGCAGGTCGGTGTCCGGGTCGCTATCGTCAACCAAGGTGTTCAGGTACTCCATCGCCTCCCAGATGCCCATGCGAGTGCGTCCGCGACCGCCGTATTCGCGCTGCTTGGCCTTGACGAACTCGCGAGTCTGGTAGGTGTGATTAAGGCGGTAGAACTCCTTCACGGAGGCCCGGGCGTCGCCGCTGTGGTCGCGGAACTCCTCTGGCTTCTTGTCCGTGGTGAGCGAGGCTGTCGCTACGGCCGGAACGTCGGAAGGCGCTTCCGGGTAGCGTTGCTTGAGAAAGTCTTCCCACTCGTCGAAGCTACTGAGGGGTGAGCCTAACTTATTGGTGGATTCCATGGACCACCCTCCTTGGCGCAGGCGAAACAGCAGATAATGATTCCAGACGCTTTACGGTTAGCCCTATCTCAGTCCTAAATTTGACATAAGTGGCTGATCGTGTCAAGAAAGCCACATCAGCGCTTACGGCGTTTCTTTAGAGGTCAAATCGGAGTGCGAAACATTGACACTTTGTCCCGGATCGCGCTACGCTGGTAGTGTCAACCTGAAATTCAGAAAGGAGGTGTCCCTATGGGACGCTTTGAAAGAAAACCAGACCGGACTTCCTTCGCCGCAACCCCAAGGGTCGAACCAAGGCGACCGGCCATCTCTCTACCATCGTCTTCTCAGACTCTGACTCAAGATGAGCCGCAGCGACGGGCTGTTTCGGTAGACGACGTGAGACATCGAGCCTATGAACTCTTCCTCCAACGAGGCGGTACACCAGGCAACAACGTCCGCGATTGGCTGCAAGCGGAACAGGAACTCCGGGCAAACTGATCGACGGTCAGATGCCAAGAGAGGCTAGACCCATTCGGCAGTCTGGCCGCCACTCTGCGGCGGCCAGACTAACTTTTCCGAACTTGCTCTCCGTTCCTCCCTAAACCAACATCACACTGTCCCCCCCGATAGCACGAGACAATGTCTCAGCTTGGTGTAGCGGCGGCTTTACGCCGCCATATGGCGAGGTAAACTCGCCGCTACACTGCCACGATCCGCTTGTGCCTCTGGCGCGTGAGAGCATATACTCGGGTCGCTTCAAAGATCCCAACCACAAGGAGCAACGCTGTGAACGATCGGTTAACTTGTTTCAAAAGCCAGCGGTTGATCAACTTCGGCCTAATTGCAATCGCCGCGATTGTATTCCTGCCCCGCACACTGCTTATTGCCGGGGCATCCCCAATCCCTGTGCGAGGACTCAACCTCAGCGCCCCGAAGCCCGATGAACTGCCCCTGGCGGTGAAATTCATCCGCGAAGTCCTGCCGAAAGCAGGCGTAAACGTGCTGGTGATGGAGTTCGACTATCGCTACCAGTTCAAGTCGCATCCGGAGGTGATCGATGCGGATGCGCTTTCCGAAGACCAGGTCAAGCAGATTGTGGCGGCTTGCCACGACGCCGGGGTTCGCCTGATCCCACTGATCAATTCATTGGGCCACCAGTCGTGGGCGGCGCAGACGTTCGGGCTTTTGCGAGCCCACCCGGAGTTCGATGAAACTCCTGGGAAATATCCCGGCAACCAAGGCATCTATTGCCGAAGCTATTGCCCCTTGGCGCCCGGGCTGCACAACGTAGTCTTCGACCTGATCGATGAGCTTGCCGCCGCCTGCCAGGCCGATGCCGTCCACGTCGGTATGGACGAGATCTTTCTGCTGGGCGAGGACGACTGCCCGCGCTGCCGGGGCAAGAACAAGGCCGAGCTGCTCGCGCAGGAAGTGCGCACCCTACACGATCATCTGGCCGCGACCCATCGCGAGATGTGGATGTGGGGAGACCGCTTCCTGGACGGCGACCTGACCGGCCTGGGGAAGTGGGAAGCAAGCCAGAACGGGACAGCGCCCGCCATCAACCTGGTGCCGAAGGATATCGTGATTTGCGACTGGCATTACGATTCGGCGGTTCCCACGGCGGCCTACTTCGCCATTCAGGGCCTCCGCGTCGTGTCGGCGCCGTGGCAGATGACTGACGTCGCCTTAAACGAATTGGAGATGGTCCGCAAAGTGCGCGCCGATGCGACGGATCCGCTCAAGTCGCGCACCCTGGGGATGCTGCAAACCACCTGGTTAGACCTGGGCGACTTCGTGAAGGCGTACTACGGGCAAGCCCCCGCCAGCGCCGACGCGGTCAAGGCTGCGGAATGCTTTAAGGCGCTTTTCCGGGAAATTCGGCAGGAGGATTAGTCACCGGTCCTGCTGACCCGTGATTTGGTGAGGGTTCTATCATGATAGGTCAACCCCCTCACCTGTCCGTCTGCTGACGGACACCCTCTCCCCCAAGGGGGCGAGGGCATGCGCCCGGGTTATTTATGACCTCGTCCGCTTGGGGGGCGAGGATTTCATGGGGTTAACCCTCGCCCCCTTGGGGGAGAGGGTGCCCGAGGTACGAGGGCGGGTGAGGGGTGATGCGGCGCTCCTCTTAATGGCTCAACGACCAGACGTACGCGGCGAGCGCCGAGAGTTGGTCAGGAGTGAGTTGCGCCCCGCCCATGGGCGGCATGGGGCTGCGATACTCTTTGGGGTGCGTCACGCCTTCCCGAATCGTTTTGGAGATTCCCGCATAGCTGCCGTCGCTCCACAGCCGCTTCTTCGCCGTAAGGTCAGGGCCCAAGGGCGAACCCGTACCGCGCTCGCCATGGCAACCCACACAAGTGGCGCCGCCGACCTGGCCGTGGTAGATGCGATCGCCCAGGGCGACCATCGCTCGCGTCGCGCCGGGCGGAATGGGACGATTCTCCGATGCCGCCGTGGCCGCGTCGGCATGCGTTCCCTCCGGCGGCTTGGCGGAGGACTCTTCCACCTCACCCGCCGCTGCCGAAGGACTCGGACACGGAGTGATTCCGGCGGTGCCGTCGCCTCCGCCCTTATACACAATTCGATAGATCCGGCCCTGCACATCGTCGGACACGAAGAGCGACCCGTCCGGCCCCACCGCCACGCCGGAAGGGCGATGTGTGGCGCCTTCCGGGGTCTTCACCGCGCCGGCGAAACCATCGGCGAAAACCTCGCAATTTCCGGCAGCCTGTTCGCCGAGGAGCGGCTGAAAGACCACGTTATAACCGCCTTGCGGGTAAGGCGCGCGATCCCATGATCCGTGGAAGGCGATGAAGACTCCGTCGCGATAGCGGGCTGGGAATTGCGCCTGGTCGTAGTGCGCCATGCCGTTCGGCGCCCAGTGGGCAGGAAACGAGGCGGCGGGGGAGATCTTGTTGGCGCAGACGCCTACGCGTTTGCCGCCGTCTCCGCCATACTCGGGCGCCAGCACCAGCCTTCCCGCCACTCCGTCGTAATAACACTCGGGCCAGCCGTAGTCGCCTCCCGGTTTCAGGAGCATCAACTCCTCCGCGGGCAAGGTCGCTTCCTCGACGGGCTTATAGAGTTCCGGCCAATTCGCATGCAACTGGTCGCGTCCGTGCTGGGTGACGAACAAGCGCCCGTCGGAATCGAAGGCGAAACCTTCGGCGTTGCGGATGCCCGTCGCGTAACGCGCCTCGGGCGAAAACTTCTGGTTCGTTTTGTTCGCGTCGAAACGCCACACACCGCCGCGGGTCTTAAGTTCGGTACACGGGTCGGCGCCTCGCACGTGAGGTTGGCGGTTGCTCGGCTGGCAGGAGTTGGTGGCAGTCGCAACGTCGACGTACATCATTCCCGCGGAGTCGATGATGAACGGGTGCATGGGGTGATCGCCTCCCAGGGGCAAGCCAGAGACAACCGTTTCGGGAGCGCCGTGCGGTACGATCGAGCCGGCAGGGAGCGCGTAGCGCACGATTCGATCATTGACCTCCGCGTAGATCGCGTCCTTGTACAAGCCGACTCCGGTCCCGCCGTTGGAGCCCGTGCTGGCCGTCTCACCAAAGCGCTCAATGACATTGGCCTTTCCCCCGCCGCCTGTGTCCTGAAGAGCCACCAGAAACCCCCCAGTGGGCGTGGCGTGGCCAGGATAGTACTCGCCCGACCAGGTGTTGACGTAAACCACTCCCGTCGGTCCCACCACCATGTGTCGCGCATGACCCACGCCGTCGGCAAAAACGGTCGCGCAGAAGCCCGCGGGCAGCGTTAAACCTGTGTCGTCATCCGGGCACAACGAGCTCTTCGTTTCGTTAGCAGAATTCGATTGGCTTCGAGTTGAGACCGACGAGCTCAGCAAGCAGAACACGGCAAGGCAAAACAGTAGAGTTGCGATCACGTACGACCGACGCATAGAGCCCTCCGAAGGTTGATTGAGATTTTCGCCCAGTATCCCGTTACATTCTTTATGCTCGTACTAAGTCAGTTGGCAAGTCAAGCCTCGGTGGAGTAGAGGTAGGGCTTGCCCTACCCTCGTCGGCCTAGTGACTCGCCGGGGACGGCAAGCCGTCCCCCTAAATTCGTTATCGGGGGATTGACGCTGTTTCAACTCAGACCAGGAAAACCTTTTGCGCCCAATCCACGGCTTCGAGACAAGCAAGGGAGAGTTGCGACTCACCCACGCCGACGGCGGCAGCCAGTTCGCTGACCTCGTGCCACCTCGCGGCTTCGAAAGCTTTGACCAGTTCCAGAATCGTGGCGTGGCGGTTGTGCGCTCCCAGCAGCGCGGCCCGCACCACCTCGGGCAGCGCAATCTCCGCGGCGATTTCTGACATAGGCCGGCCCAGCATGGCGTCCATCAGCGAAAACACGCCCAGGAGGAACATGCTCTGCCCGGCCCGGCGCGCGCCTGGAAGCGCGCCCAACAGCTCACAACAACGGCCGCGGGTGAGCGAGGTCAGAACCAGTTCGTTGCTTTCATTTCCGGCTATGCCAAGGACTGCCGCAACCGACGCCCATTTCCTCATCTCTCGATCTCCCACGAGCGCCAGCGCATGAGCCGTGGAACCGATTTCGCTTTTGAATCCAAAAAGCGGCGAGTTCACGAATCGCAGCAGCTTGTAGCAGAGGGAGACTTCACGATCGATCAGCGACACGACCTCGTTTCTATCCAATTCCGGTTCGTTGATCGCTTGAAGAAGCCGCAAGTAGTGGGCCTTGAAAGCCGGAATGTGCAGGCTAGGGACGATCTGCGGTTTGCAGAAGAAATATCCCTGAAAGAAGCCGTACCCGCTGCCGAGAGCTTCCGCGAACTCAGCGCGGGTTTCAACCTTTTCGGCGAGCAGTTGGATGCCCAGCGGCGCGAACTCTGCCACGGCCCGCTGCCTCTGGCTGGGCCCCGAGAGCTTGAAGTCGATCTTGATGATGTCGGCCAGATCGATGAAGGGTTGGAGTTCCCGGGCATAAACGAAGTCGTCCAAGGCGATGACGTAGCCCAGACGCTTCAATCTTCGGCAGGCCGCGAGCACTTCGGCGTCCGGCTCAACCGTCTCGAGAATCTCGATGACCGTCTCATCCTTGGGCAGCAGTGTGGCGTATTCATTCACCAGAAATCGCCGGGTGCAGTTAATAAAGGCCCGGCGGCCGGCAGTCAGCGTGCGGGCGCTGGCGTTGAGGAAATTGTCGGCCACATCAAGGGCTGCGGCGTCGCCATCATCGGCCGTGTAGCGGTTCTCGAGGCCGGAACGGAACAGCAGTTCGTAACCGTACACATGTTCCGCGCGGTCGAAGATCGGTTGCCGCGCAATGAAACGAATTGGACGATGAACGACGCTTGACGAATCCGGCGATGCGGTACGAGAGTCCACAAGGGTTAAATCGGCATTTTCTCCAAAAACCTACGGCCTGGGATCGCAACCCCTGGGCGCCGTGCCAAGGCGACGCCAACTTGGCCCCAGTGTAGCCGACACTTTGTCATTGTTTGGCCCCGCTCTCCGGCCTGGGGGCCTCGATTTGTCTTCCGCAATTCCTGCTGTTTTGGCCCATTTCAGCGTCGAATTGGTGCGAAACTGCACGCAAAACGCGCCTAATCTGCATGCTCAAAAAGAGTGACTTCCTTTGTTTTCAGCCACTTCTTAGCTTCGTTCCCACGATTTTCCATTTTTTGTAGTTCTCTACATTCGACCATAGCCGGACTATTGCGTTTTTCCTCGCGGTCAGAAGCCTGTCCATGACAATGTGTCCACAAAACGACCACGTTTATAGGCTACCATATGCCTCTGGATTTGTCAAGTGGAAAATGCAAAAAATGCGAACAGCCTTAGTGCTCAAGACAGAATGTCGTTTGGCCGGCGGGCGCAGGACCATCAGGGAGGTGGGGGCGGTTCGCGGTCGCCCCTACGTCAGAGATTCGATTGACACGGGCTTCTCAAAATGAGAAGATGTGCCGTGCGTATTATCAGCCGGAGGGCCCTTCGAGAAGCGACCGCTCGACACGGCGAATGGCGCGCATCCCTCAACGCCTGGTACAAGATAACCAAGGATGCAGACTGGAAAAACTTCGCCGAGGTTCGCAACAGTTGGAGAAACTCAGACGTGGTTGGGGACTTTGTGGTGTTCGATATAGGCCACAACAAGTGCAGGCTGATCGCAACGATCAAATACGAATGGAGAATGGTCTACATCCGGCGCATCTTGAGCCACGCTGCATACGACCGGGAGGATTGGCAAAGATCATGATTGCAGTGTCTGAAGAATACGCGCTGGAAGTTGGTACGCCGACGCCGATCGCCACCGAGCGCCAACACGAAGAATACCTTTCTGTGTTGGATAAGCTGGCCGCCAGCAAGCATCCAACGAGCGAGGAAGAAAAGTACGCGGAGGTCCTCATGACCTTGATCGAGGCATACGAACAAGAACATCATCCGGTTCCCGATGCTTCGCCGATCGAAGTGTTGCGCGCCTTGATGGAAGCCAATAATCTCCGGCAAAAAGATCTGCTCCCAATTTTCGGCTCAGAAGGCATCATCTCCGAAGTCATGCGCAAGAAACGCGGCCTGAGCAAAACTCACATCCGGAAACTGAGCGCGCGATTCCACGTTTCTCCTGCGGTGTTTTTCTAAATTGCCGGCGACGAAATGACATCGAAATAATCCGTATCATCCGCGCGCGGCAGGCGACCCAGAAAGAGCGAAAAGCCTATGCCGGATAAACGAATCGGCTTCTCCGACATCCCGGAATCGGCGGACGCCGAGCTCAAAAGGGGGGCTGCCCATGGGGTTATATGTTCATTCACTAGGGGAAGTTCCAGCAGGAGCCAAGTGAAACTACTATGTATACCTCTTGGATTACGGTTGGGATGAACCACTTGGGGAGGCCGTCCGTGCCAATATTACACAGATGGCCGATCGAGCCTCCAGGTCGAACGCCGCTGTCATTCACGGACCGAGAGGAACGCATTTCGCGGACGAGGTACTTTCGTGGCATCACATAAACGGCGAACCGGCGGATGACTTATTGCCCGCCATACTCATTACCACGCGACACCCGAGAACATTTTGGGAGCCGTACGACACGGAAGGACATGGACCTGTGCCGAAAGGAGCTCTGCTTTTGGTCCCCCTCAAAAAGATATGCTCAAGCGCCGGTCAAGTTGTGGATCTCATTGACCGCATTTTCAGAGATATCAAGAATGAAAAGAAACTGCCGGATTTTGCTGTTGTCAAGCAAATGCGCCGTGGGGTTGGGCGGGCTGTTGTGGATGCTTTAATCCTTAAACCGAGCGTCAGCGGAATCGGCGTCGATCTGAAAGTGTTATTCAGCAGGCCGAAGGCGGAATGATCTTCTTCTCTAACAGATGAATTAACGCTTTCGGGTCGGTTGGCGTTGACGCAGCCCTGCGATGGTCGGAGCATCAGATTCCGGTTACCACAGGGCTTGGCTCTGCGCCAGGCCCCGGCGTTCCCGGCAGCCAATCTACTCCAAATCAGACACGGCCAGAGCTCGGAAGCCATTGGAGAGCGGAAAAGTGTTGGGAGTGCGGGAGACGATGGCGCCGTGGGATACTCTCGCCTTTCCTACGACCTTGCGCACGAAATCGAGGTTGACGCAATCACTCTGCGCCGGCAGTTCAGTCCACTTGGCTTCGAAAAGCTCCAATTGGCCGCCAACGTCAACCACGAAGTCCACTTCGCGGGTGCGGTCCCGCCAATAGAAGAGACTACCAGCACGCCCGGCCCGGCGCTCACGGGCCCGCAGTTGAGCGAAAACGAAAGTTTCCCAAACTGCGCCCGCCGCCGGTGACTGAGACAACACCTCTTCGGAACGGATATTCAATAAGGCGCAAAGCAGCCCGGTATCCGCCAGATACAGTTTCGGGCTTTTGACAATGGACTTGGTGCGATTGGAAAACCACGGCTCGAGCAGGACGACCTGGCCGGAAGCCTCAAGAGTAGAAAGCCAGAGGTTGGCTGTGGAAGGCGCGATACCAACGTCGCGGGCCAAATCGGCTTTGTTGAGCAAGTTGGCGGAGCGCAACGCGCAGGCGCGCAAAAACCGTTCGAAGTCCCGCAGGTTGCCGACGTTGGCCAGCGCTCGCACGTCACGTTCGAGATAAGTGGCGAGATAAGAGTTGTAGAAAGCCACGTGGTCGATGTCCGGGTTGGCCTCGAGCTCCGGAAAACCGCCTCGAACGATGGCCGCCTCGAGCCTGGTCTGCGGCAGCGCAGCCCGCATCTCGGCCCACGAAAGCGTCTCGAGTTCCACGATGTCCGCCCGTCCCGCCAACGATTCGGAAACACTCCTCATCAAGGTAAACTTCTGTGAACCGGTCAGCAGAAATTGCCCGTTGCGGGCGCGACTGGCGTCAACGGCTACTTTCAGGTGGCGGAACAAACCAGGAGCATATTGCACTTCGTCGATGATCGTGGGCGACGGATGGCGGCGAAGAAAATTCTGCGGCTCCTTTTCGGCCTGCTCCGCTTCGGTGGGAAGGTCAAGAGAGACGAACCCGAGCTTCGGAAAGAGTCTGAGCAAAGTCGATGTCTTACCTGTCTGGCGGGCGCCCGTCAGCACCACGACGGGCCGGGTGCGGGCAGAGCGTCGGAGACGAGGCTCGATATCGCGAGATATCCACATGTGCATAATATGCGATACAATCGTATAAATTGCAAGCCGCAGGAGCCAGCCTTGCAGGCTGCAGGAGCACCGCGCTGCCGCCGCGCGCGGAGGATGCTCGCGCGCGGGTGGCGCAGGCGCTGGCGGGCGCGGGACAATAAGTCAGGTAGGGGCGGTTCGCGAACCGCCCCTACGGCTAGAACCCACCGTTTCCGTCACTCCGCAACCAAAGCGTATTGAAAACTCAAAACGGAAAGAATACAATCGCTGCCATCGCGCAGCAGTAAGAAGGTGTGGAAAGATCAACCGCTTTTCAACCCGACTTTCTTCACACCTTCAAATGCCCATAACATTCAACGGAGATTCTCCATGGCTTTGATCCAGTTTACAAAGAACCATTCTGACCATTCCACGGACAAGGGGTATCAATTCGAGTTCTTCTGCGACCGGTGTGGAAGCGGATTCATGAGCGCCTTCAAACCCTCCATGGCGGGCTACGCCGGCAGCGCCTTGCGCGCCGCCAGCGACCTGTTCGGCGGAGTGTTTGGCCGCGCCAGTTCAGGCGCTTACGAGATCGAGCGGGCCATCCAGGGGCCCGGCCACGATAAGGCGTTTCAAGAATCCGTGGAAGAGGCCAAGCCCAATTTTCGCCAGTGCCCGAAATGCGCGAAGTGGTCCTGCCTCACCATGTGCTGGAACCAGAAACGCGGCCTCTGCTACGACTGCGCCCCCAACATCGAGACGGAGATTGCGGCCGCACAGTCGCAGATTGCCGTCGAACAGATGCACGATAAGCTTCGCCAGCAGGATTTGACCAAGGACCTCGACCTGACTTCCGAAGCCGTGGCGCTTTGCCCCAAGTGCGGGGCGCGCACGCAGGGCGCGAAGTTCTGCCCCGAGTGCGGACAGGCGTTGCGGCCCAAGAATGAGTGCTCCCGCTGCGGAACGAAGTTTGAAGCGGGGACGAAGTTCTGCCCCGAGTGCGGACAGAAGACTGCCTAATCCCCATGCCCACCTTTACAGGGAGCTTTCAATACACGCGGGCCGACGGCGCGCCCCTTCAGTCAGGCGCCTGCCGATTGTCGATTGAGGCTGAGACACTTTCGGTTACGCCAACCTCGGGCGCGCCATTGGCAATCGACCTGGGCGACATCGACCTGTTTCTTCCCGGCGAGTACGAATTAACCGTGACCCTTTATACGGGCGCGAAGATCCTTCTTCGCCAGTTCGGGAAGGCCTTCGAGGACCTTCGGCGGGAACTCTTGGAAGCTTACCGAGAGAGACTGCTCAGGTGCCTGCTGCTCGAGGATTTGGAAGAGATAACGCGCTTTGACGGCTTGGCGCGCCTCGAGTCGCAGGCCCGGAGCTTTTCGAGTGCGGCGGAATTCCGTCTTTACAAAAGCAATCTCGCGGTGCTGCCGACCCAGGCCACGGGCTTGCAATGGCGCCTCGCGGATATCGATGCGGTGCGCTTCGATGACTCCACTTGGAATGTGACGGCGGAATCGTCGGGCGAGCGCCTGATCGCCTCGAAACTCGCCAAGCGCACGGAGGAATTCCGCGAGCGGCTTACGAACGCCATCGAGGAAGTTGCGCAGCACGCCGCGGAGACCGTGCGCGGTCTCTTCCCCTTCCTCAGCCCAGATCAGCTTCAACAGGCCACCAAGCTTTTGAAAGAAGGGCGCGCGGCGTCGCTGGCGCAACTGCGAGCCATTCACCCCAGGACGGAGCAGGCCCTCTCCGCCAACGCCGTCGATGCTAAGCTCCGACCCTATTTCGACGCCCTGCTGGAACACGTTCCGGGCGGAAACTATTACGCCGGTTTCAAACTGGTGCGCAAAGACGAGGAAGAATCTCGGCCAGAGGGCGAAGCCGCAACCGCCGAGACGGCCGCACCAAACACAGAGCCAAGCCAAGGAGCGACACCGATCGAGGAAACTGAGGTGGACGCGGGAGGGGATGAGGAGGCTGCGCCCGTCCTGCATTGGTTCTTCCTCCCGCTCGCAGCCCAGCCCGGCGCGAAGTCTGCGGGCAATCTGGTGGCTTGGGAAGCTACCTCACGCTCAGGACGGGCAACGTATTTCTTTCGCCTTGTCCCGCCGGGCGACGCAGCTCAATTGCAGGATGCATCGAAGGCGGCCGCCATCATCGATGCCGCGATCCGGCAACTGAATCGGGCCATCATGCTCTTGAACTTCCGCCGCGAGCCCATCTATCTGCCCGATGCGTCGCTCGAGATTCAGCCGCGCTTCCGCCGCTATGCCATCGCCTGCCGAAAGCTGCCGGAACTTGTACGGCTTCGCTCCTCCTTCCTTGGCCGCGCCATTCATACCACCCCCGAAGCGTGGCGGAAACAATTCGAATCTTACCTTGCGCAAGCATGATTCGCTTCATCACGGGAGCGCGGGTCGGGAATGGGCCGGTTACCGCAGAGCTCCGCTCACCTCCAGCCACGTCATTTGTCCAAAATCCTGGTAGAAATCTGCAAGGAAATCGGCTCGGCGCTGACTACCTGAATGAGAACCGAATTAGGGGTAGAGGTGGACCAGACAAATAGTCAGGATGAGCTCTATCAGAAGGTCGCGCAGGAGTATGGCGAGGCTCTTGCCCGCATGGTTTGTGCCTATGAGGCTGATCCGGAGCTGCGTCGGGAGCTTTCCCAGGAAATCCATCTGGCGTTGTGGCGCAGCTTGGCAAAGTTCAACGGGCGGTGCTCGCTTCGAACCTGGGTTTACCGCGTGGCGCACAACGTGGCGACATCGCACGTCGTCCGCCAAGCCAGGGGCAGAAGTGTCGGGAACCTTTCTGACCCTGGAAGAGGCCGAGGCCCGAGCAGGTTCCGAAGACGTTGAACGTTCCGCAGACCGTGCCCAGGCGCTCAGCCGGTTGTTTGCGCTCATCCAGCAACTCGATCTGCTCGACCGCCAGGTGATCATGGCGTATCTGGAAGGTCTGGATGCAGAGTCGATTGCGGAGATCACAGGCCTCTCGGCGGCGAATGTCTGGAGCAAGATTCACCGCATCAAGACCATGCTGGTCCGCCGATTTCATCGAGGAGTCCGAAATGCCGAGTGACGAGTTACCCGACGAATTACCCGATGACCTGAGAATTTCGTGGAAGGAGGCCGGGATGAATGGACAAGTGTTTTCGCCCAATCAGCTTCGTGCGGAGGCGGAGAAAATGCAAGATAAGATGCGCAGACTCTACCTCGTACTCAGCGTTGGTTTCTCAACTGCGGTAGCGAGCTACGCCTTCATCGTCTTCAACTTTCACCTTTTTCACAATGCGTTAATGCTGATCGGGTCGAGCTTCTCGCTCGTGGGTTTTGGGTATTTGGCGATCTACTCCCTGGTAAAGCGGGCCCGCACTTTGCCTGACACGGGCGAAACCGACGGACTTCGCTTCTACCGGACCGAACTGGAACGAAAGCGTGACTGGATTCGCGGGATTGGGTGGCGTCTACCCGTGATGTGGGTGCCTATTTTCCTTGTCGACCTTGGTCTCACCCAGTTGCTGCTCAAAACTTCAGCAGTCCTCGCGGGGATCGCGTTGTCCTGGGGGGTGTTCTTGCTAGTGCTCATCGGAGCCTGGCTCCCGGTGAAAAACTTCAGGATGGCGCGGAAATATCGGGAACGCATTGATGCACTCGACTCGGCTGTGGATGAAGGGCTAGCGCGGAGGTAGCGATGTTCAGCTTCCTCCGCGGTTCCTAACATGGGAACATCAACCATGTTAATAACATTCAAACACCAAACGTGACCGACGCATCAAGAGCCGCAGAGGAGCGCCAAAAACGCGCTACACCGGTTCGACCTTCATCTCTTAATCAAACCCCACCCGGTTGCACTCTTACCTATAAGGTTCTGAAACAGATCACGTTGAGCAATGGCGGAGGGAGAGGGATTCGAACCCCCGAGCCCCTTTCGGGGCTAACGGTTTTCAAGACCGCCGGTTTCAACCACTCACCCATCCCTCCGGTCTTACTTTGCAGCTTTGTCTCGAACAGCCACACTTCTCAGGCTCACACTATCACGGCGAGAATTCGGCTGTCCAGCTTTGATCCCGTCGGGCAGTGCCTCAATTGGAATTCGTAGCGGCGAGTTGACCTCGCCAAATGGCGGCATAAAGCCGCCTCTACCTCAAACTGAGTTCGCTGCACCCTCGCCGAGCCGAGCCGCTTGCGTCATGAGGTAATTCCTCTCGGGTATGCTCGTGGCCCGGATCGCGGCGAGCCGATAATGCGTTATTGCGGCTTCACGGTCGCCCACCATTTCGAGCAGATGGGCGCGAACAGCGCTCAGTCGATGATGGCCGGCAATTCGCGCATCGGAGTCGAGCGCGCCAAGTAGCTGGAGCCCTTTGGACGGCCCGTGCACCATCGCCGCGGCGATGGCGTAATTAAGCGCCACCATGGGATTGTCGGACATGCGGATGAGCAGTTCATACAGCGCCAGGATCTGCGGCCAGTCGGTATCCTCAGGTCGCCCGGCTTCGTCGTGCACCGCGGCAATTGCGGCCTGAAGCTGGTAGGGGCCGATGGATCCTTTCGACAGGGCCGTGGTCAGGAGCGCAACGCCCTCGGCAATCTCCGCCTGATCCCATAGCGTTCGAACTTGCTTCGTCAGTGGGATCAATTGTTCATCCGGCCCCGTGCGCGCCAAGCGGCGCGCATCGGTGAGGAGCATGAGCGCGAGCAAGCCCGCGACCTCCGCGTCCTCCGGGAGCAAGGCGTGGACGCATCGCGCGAGGCGAATGGCCTCGCGCGACAACTCAAGCCGCTGAAGATGTGGCCCGGCGCTCGAGGTGTATCCCTCGTTGAAGATCAGGTAGAGGACATGCAGCACAGCGGGGAGCCGCGCAGCCTGCTCCTGGCTGGTCGGCAGCCGGAATGGCACGCCGGAAGTCTTGATGCTCTGCTTGGCGCGGCTGATGCGCTGCGCCATGGTCGCTTCGGGAACCAGAAACGCCTTGGCGATTTCGGGCGTAGTCAATCCGCCCACCGCCCGCAGGGTCAGGGCAATCGCCGAAGGGGAAGTCAGGGAGGGATGGCAGCACATGAAGAACAGGGTGAGCGTGTCGTCGTCGGCCACTTTTCCCTCCCCGTCAGGCTCGGGCGCCTCCGCGCTGATCTCAGCGGCCACAACGCTTTCCCTGCGCCGCCGGGACTCCTTGCTACGCAGGTAATCGCTCATCCGCCGCGCCGCCACCTGGATCAACCAGCCACGAGGATTGTCCGGCACACCTTCCCGCGGCCACTGCAGAGTGGCCGCCAGCAACGCTTCCTGGACTGCGTCCTCGGCGGCGGCGAAGTCATGGAAGCGGCGCGTTACCGCGCCAAGCACCTTCGGCGTGAGTTCGCGCAACAGTGGCTCAAATGGAATTTCCGGCGGTCCCGTGGCCATCCCAGGTCACCTTACGCCATTTCGTCGGTCTTCCTGCTCATGATCTGACGCACTTCGATCGGCATACTCAGTCGTGTCCCGCCGGGGCCGGGGCCCCCTGAGAGCCGGGCCGCGATCTGATAAGCGCGCTCCGGACCGTCGACATCCACGATCCAGTAGCCCAGGAGAAATTCTTTGGCTTCCGGAAAAACTCCGTCCGTGATGGGCGTGCCATCCTTTGCGGCGTGGACCACTTTCGCCAGGTCCGGCGCCGCCAAGGGCTCATTAGCCACCAGTTCGCCGGCTTCGCTCAGGTCCTTATTGAGGTCCTTTAAGAAGGCGAAATGTGTCTCAATGTCCTTCTTCGACCAGGCCCGATACGAGTCCACACCCGCTTTAGTTCCCGTCATCATCAAGATGTATTTCATGTTGTTTCCTCCGCTCGATTTTCGCACAGCTTCGTGCGTATTCATACGTAGGTCGGAGCGGGGTGCGCGTTCTCGACATCGCGACGAAAAAAGTTTGGAAAAATTGCGGCTCCCGGCATGTCGAATCGGCTGCTCAATGTTTTCAGTGTTTTGCGCGGGTTAGAATGCGATATACTCACAGGCGATTCCCCCAAGGAGGCCATTTGATGCATCGCTGGCAGATTACCGCGTTGTTGCTGCTCTCGTCCCTTGCGCTCTTTGCCGCGCCCGCCGAAGAGCCTGTGACCCTGCAAGGCTTCTCTGCGAAGTCCTCGCAGAAGGAGCGCGAATGGGAGACGAAATTCCGTTCCGTTCCGTCCACCGACAATCTGCGCAATTACATGCAGCGTTTATCAGCGCGCCCGCACCATGTTGGCTCGCCCTACGACAAGGACAATGCGGAGTGGATTCTTGCCCATTTCAAAGAGTGGGGTTGGAATGCGCACATTGAGAACTTCGACGTGCTCTTCCCCACACCGAAAGAGCGGCTGGTCGAGATGCTCGAGCCCACGCGCTTCAAGGCCAAGCTGGAAGAGCCGACCGTGGCCGGGGACCCAACCTCCAGCCAACATGACGAGCAACTCCCCACGTACAATGCGTATTCGGCGGATGGCGACGTAACGGCCCCCTTGGTCTACGTCAATTACGGCGTGCCTAAGGATTACGAAGAACTGGACCGGCTGGGGATTTCCGTCAAAGGCGCAATTATCATCGCGCGCTACGGAGGATCATGGCGGGGAATCAAACCCAAAGTCGGTGCTGAGCATGGCGCCGTCGGCTGCTTGATCTACTCCGACCCGGGCGGAGACGGCTATGAGGAGGGCGACGTCTTCCCGCGCGGCGCTTTTCGCCCGCCGGACGGCGTGCAGCGCGGGAGCGTCATGGACGACACGCTTTATACCGGCGACCCGCTGACGCCCGGCGTGGGAGCCACCAAAGACGCCAAGCGGCTGCCGCTCAAAGACGTCCAGACACTCACCAAGATTCCCACCCTTCCCCTCTCGTACGCCGACGCGCAACCCCTGCTGGCAGCGCTTAAGGGACCGATGGCGCCGGCGCAGTGGCGCGGCTCGCTTCCCTTCCCTTACCACCTCGGACCGGGTCCCACCAAAGTACATCTGAAGGTCAAGGCCAACTGGGATCTTAAGACGCTGTACGACGTGATTGCGCGCATTGACGGCTCCGAACGCCCTGACGAATGGGTGGTGCGCGGCAATCACCACGACGCCTGGGTGAACGGGGCTGAAGATCCCATTTCCGGCACAGTCGCGGAAATGGAAGAAGCGCGGGCTTTCGGGGACCTGCTGAAACAAGGATGGAAACCCAAGCGAACGATCATCTACGCGGTGTGGGACGGCGAGGAGCCGGGACTTATCGGTTCCACTGAATGGGCCGAGGAGCACGCCGATGAGCTTACGCAGAAAGCGGTGGCTTATCTCAACTCCGACTCGAACGGGCGAGGCTATTTCGGCGCCGAAGGATCACACTCACTGGAGAAGTTCATTAACGGAGTCGCACGGGATATCGATGACCCCGAGAAAAAGATCAGCGTGTGGAAGCGGAGCCAGCTTCTGCAGATTGAAGACGCCGGCACCCCGGAAGAACGCCAGGAAGCGCGGGACCGGCCCGATCTGCGCATCGGCGCACTGGGCTCCGGCTCCGACTACGGTGTCTTCGTCGATCACCTGGGCGTCGCCTCACTCAACCTCGGCTACGGCGGGGAGGACGGCGGAGGGATTTACCATTCCATTTACGATGACTTCTATTGGTATACTCATTTTAGTGATACTACCTTTGTCTACGGCCGCGCCCTGGCCCAAACCGCCGGGACGGCAGTCATGCGCCTGGCGGACGCGGAACTGCTGCCCTTCGACTTCTCCAATTTCACCGACACCATTCACAAATATGGCGACGAACTGAAGAAGCTTCTCAAGAACAAACAGGAGGAAGTTCGCGAGCGGAACAAAGAGATCGAGGAGGGCGTGTTTACGGCCACTTCCGACCCGCAAAAGACCTTCGTGCCTCCCGGCCGTGAGGAGGTTCCGCCGTATTTGAATTTCGCTCCCCTGGATAACGCCATGGATGCGCTGACGCAAAGCGCCCAGCGCTACACCAAAGCGCTCGAAAAGGCGAAGGCCAATAGCGGCGCGGTTCTCAGCAACGCATCATTGGGCGCTCTCAACGAACTGCTGATCCAGAGCGAGCGGAAGTTGATCAGCGCCGAGGGCCTCCCCGGACGCCCCTGGTACAGGCACGAAATCTATGCCCCGGGTGTTTACACCGGCTACGGGGTTAAAACCATGCCCGCGATTCGGGAGTCCATCGAGCAGAAGAAATGGAAATTGGCTGACGAGGGCATCGTCGAAGTCGGCAAAGTACTCAATGCCGAAGCCTCGCTCGTCAACCAAGCGGCGGAGGACTTGGAGAAGGCAGCCGAGTAGGGTTGGGTTTACGTCGCAGTGAAGGCGCGGCGCGCGAAGAAAAGCAGATCCTTCGCTCCGCTCAGGATGACATGTTGTGGGGCTGGCCCTGCCCGCCAACCCCACGCAAAACCGAAAAAGTCGCGCACGCTCGGGATGACATGTCATCCCGAGCGAAGCGAAGAATCTGTATTTGATCGGGGGATTGCCGTGCCTCACTTTTCGAGTGAGGAAAGGTCGCGAATAGGGGGAGTGCTACGCAGATTCGTCCCCGACCCGCTGGAGTTCGGGCGCGGGTGGAGCGGCGTAAGGCGAGAACCGTTCCGGTTGGCTCGTGTCGCTATTCAACAAGGCCCCCAGAACCACTTCCAGCGCATCGAGCAGCCGTCGGTCTCCACTCTGAATGAGATAACCCGCCAGGCGGATCAGTCGCAGATGCCGCGCCGTGTACCTTTCGGCCCCAGGCTGAGGAGGTTTTCCCCGGCTGGCCCCAATAAGGTCCATAAGGCATTTCCCGGAGGGTGTGACCACGCATTGAACCCCCGCGAGGTTTTCCTGCTGATCCTGGAAAAACTCCGCCAAGGGCACTTCCAGGGCTTCTGCGATCTTGCGAAGGGTCTTGGGTCGAGGCTCGAGGTGGCGATTCTCAATCCGCGAAAGATAAGACCCTGCGATGCCGCACCGCTCGCTTAATTGCCGCTGGCTGACGCCTTTCTGGTTGCGAATCTGCATTACGCGCGTTCCAATGCTCATAAATGAACCACCTGGTGTTGTTATTTGGTCGCCAATCTTAACACAAATATAAAAAACTTCAAGCAAAATGACAGATAGCTAGTCTCCCGCTTTAGCCGGTAGCGCCGACCTTTAGAGCCTGTCCTGAGCAAAGCGAAGGGTCCAAGAAGCAAACAGCCGACCGAATTGCAACGGCTCCGATTCGGACGTACTATTCGTCCGACCAGACAACAATTCGCAGCCAGGCAGGAAACATGATGCGTTCAGCGCCTCAGTGGGTCAAATCAGGGCGCCGTCTTGGGTGGTCATCCAAGGCTGAGATTGTGCACAGCCGGCGAAGTGGCCGGCCCACGAGGGAGCAGCGCGGCCCTCGCGGCCGCGCTGCCGCAACCGCTAGGATCCGAGCTACAGCCTCGGACTGGGGCAAGGGTGGAGCGGATTTGGTGCTTTTTAAGCTTGAATATTGACACCAATGTAATATAAAGGAGTCCGATTGCGAAATCTATTGACATCCCCGCAGGGTGAGCTATCTTATGTGTGGCAAAGGCGAAACGCATAAGCGAGAAAAGTATTTAGGTGCGTCGACCGGAGTAATCAGGCGACTGCTACAATAGCAACCGCACCGACGTAAGGAGGAAGTAAAGCGTCAGCCGCGGCATTATTTGCGCTAGAGGAGCCCGCGGCGCGATGCAAAAAAATAGGCACCGAAAGAATACTCAATGTCGCCGGTCCAGGTAGAGTTAAGGCCGCCGATGTAAAGTGAATTTCGGTCCCTCAAGAGTTTCGTAGCAGGCGACTGCTACCAACGAGCCCACCGACCCGTCCGGGATTATATAGCAACCCCACAATCCTGCCTGATAAGCCCTGAGCCGGACGGGTCTACCCTTTTTCGGGATTTTCGATCGAGAGTTGTGAGTTAGTGATCAACCCGCGCAATCTTCGGGCAATCCATCCCTGCGCAAAGGCTCCTGTAACCGTCACGCTCCGCGCGCTCGCACTCGCTGCCCATGGACTCGCTGACGGATGATCGGTGGCAGCCGGAAGCTGAATGCTTCTTCCGCCGCTCACAGGGATCCGAGCTCACGAGCCAGGGCCTGGAACTGCTCGCCGCCGAGGAAAAGCTCCGCCTCTGTAGCCTCGAACCCTTGCTCGAGAGTGCGACGCAGGTGCAGGGAAGCGATATCCGCCAACTGCTGGTCGGTAAAACTCTTGCCCTCACGCTCACGCAACCCGGAGAGTGTGGCGCAGGAAATCGCCACCGTCACCTTTCGGCCGTCCAGCAAGAAAACGGCATCCATGCTGTCGCTGTGGCGGGTGGCGATGGCGGGGAAAAGGTGAACGAAATGCACCTTGACCGGCGCGCCTAAGCCTTTCGAGGCAACTTCAAACGGTGCCACAAGATAGCTCATCGCTCCTGTTCCTTTACGGTCCAGCGTGTTGTGCCCACGGGTCCGGGGCTTACACTCCAATTATAGCTCACATCTTTATGAAGCTTTCACCCTTTGATCCGCAAATCGGGCAGGCATCGGGGGCTTTGCCCATCTCGATGTTCCCGCACACCGGACAGAGGAAGAAATCTACGCCCGTCAGATCGTTGCCCTGCTTCAAAGCTTCCAAAGCCACCCTGTACAGTTTGGCGTGAACCTCCTCTGCCTTTAGGGCATACGAAAACATCCGCTTCGCAGAGTGATTGTCCGCCTTCGCCTGCGCCAGCATAGGTGGGTACATTTCAGCGTATTCGAAGGTTTCGCCGCCCATCGCCGCCTTCAAGTTGTCCAGAGTCGACCCTACGCCGCCCAGTGCATCCAGGTGCCCAAGCGCGTGGATAGTCTCCGCCTCAGCGGCAGTTCGGAACAGGCGCGCCACGTTGCTGAGACCCTCCGCCTCCGCCTTCTTTGCGAATGCCAGGTACTTTCGGTTCGCTTGGCTCTCGCCAGCAAACGCTGCTTTAAGATTGTCGATAGTTGTAGCCATTATTGCCTCCGGAACCTATGAATTAGAGCGGACATTGCAATTCGGGCAGAGCTTTTGCCATGCCGAATCCTTACACGAAAATGTTGCTCTTGGACACTTTATACTAACGTCAGCAAGCTGGACAAGGGACAGAAAGTCCAGCGGCGCCGCCCGTGCACTGCCCACGGCGCCCTGCCAGACGCAGCACCCTATAAACCCAAGTCGGTAAAGAACCTCTCTTCAGCCTACTGTTTCTCCCGGCCCGACCTACCGATTTCACTTGAAGTTTTTGCATTCCGAGCGTAAGAATTGCCTTGACGAAATACCGCCTGGCGGCCCGAGCCGCTGCTTAACGATTTTGTTTCAGCAGGATAGCAAAAGACAAGAGTGGCATTCGGCGTGCACTACTCATCCCGCGAGACAAGACGGGTAGCCGGAGGAAGAGAGAAACCGGGCCCCGAGAAGGAGAAAATCAAATGGCGATTGATGAGGTTCCTGAAAAGGAAATTCACGTCGTCGAACCGGAGCGTTCTGGTTCGCAAGGCAAGTTTCTATTGATCTTAGTTGTACTGGCGGCGTTGGCCGCTGGCGAGATCTATTCTTTCCACAAAATCAACACAACGCGCGACGCGCTGGAAACGCAGCAGACTCAGACCCACAAGCAAATGGCCGCCGAATTCCAGGATCAAATGGCCAGCCGATTGAGCGCGATCGAAAACGCCAACGCGCAGCAATTCGATGCACTGAAAGATGAGTTAGACTCTGCGGCAAAGCGTCTGGGAGCAACGGGCGGTGAGCTGAAACGGTCACGGGCGATGGTGGCTCAACTCCAGAAGGACGAACAGGCACGGGCCGATCAGCTCCAGCAACAATTGGCTCTGAAGGCCGATCAGCAGCAGGTGGGAGCGCTCGGCCAGGACGTTTCCACGCAGCGCACCGACCTCGATAACACCAAGAAATCTCTCGATTCCGTGCGCTCCGACTTGGGAATGGCCCGCAGCGAAATGGGCACCCTAATCGCCCGCAATCATGACGATGTCGAGACTCTTCGCAAAATGGGCGACCGCGACTATTTCGAGTTCACGGCCAGCAAGAAGGCCCCGGCGCGGGTGGCGGGAGTCGGGTTGACAGTGGTCAAGACCAATGTAAAGCGGCATCAATACAACCTGGCTATGCTCGTCGACAACGTCCGAGTGGAGAAGAAAGATCGCACCATCAATGAGCCAATTTTCTTCTACGTCAACGGCTCAAAGCGGCCCTTCGAACTGGTGGTCAACGAAGTCGGCCAAAACCAGGTCAAAGGCTACGTCAGTGCCCCCAAAGGCGCCAACAGGGAAGTTGCAATACGCTCCGGAGATGTACACTGATCGGATGCTGCGGAGACCCGGGCGGGGCGGGCAATCCACCGGGTCTCCAATCCTCGCCCGTACGGTCCAACACGACCTGACAACATAGCGTAAGCAGCACAGGCAACCCAGTATCGTTCATCGCGCAAAAACTGTTCACCTCCTCGTAGCTTTCTGCCGATGGCTAAAAGAGCGTGGAGCAGCAAAGGCTGCGAGGAGGATGGCGCCCTGAACCCTGAAGCGTATCAACGTATCTCATCCATGCATGGAAGAACACGACGGCCGGCCGAGACGCTGACAGCGCGCGAGAAAACGATCGCGGCTCGTGTAGCCATGGGACTTTCGAACGCCGAGATAGCCGGGGACTTGAAGATTTCTATTCAAACCGTGAAGAACCATCTGAGTTCCGTCTTCGAGAAAGTTGGCGTGGCGTCCCGCCTGGAACTGGCAACCTGGCTCTTCAGTCATGATTGCAGATTTTGCCCCAATCGGAACCCCTTGAGCCTTGCGCAAGCTCAAACGCGAGGCATGTCCGACCCGCCATTTCCGACTCCAGCGGATGTCGATCCCAATCCCTGGCGTCTAACGTAAGATCGACCTCTCCCCCCAATTGTTTCCCTGAAGCGGCTTCATTCGGTATGATAACGATATGGGCGTGGCGGTGCGGTGTCACAACCTGGTCAAGACTTATGACGGCAGCGTCGAAGCCGTGCGCGGACTCGACCTGGAAATCCTGAGCGGCGAATGCTTTGGGTTGCTGGGCCCGAACGGCGCGGGCAAAACCACCACCATCGAGATTCTCGAGGGACTGCTGGCTCAAACCGCCGGCGAAGTAGAGATTCTCGGGAAGACCTGGAATGCCCACAGCCGGGAACTCCGCGAGGTGTTGGGGATCTCGCTTCAGGAAACTCGCCTGAGTGAGAAGCTGACGGTGAGGGAAACACTGGAGTTGTTCGCCAGTTTTTATCGCCAGCCGCGTTCGACGGATGAGGTCATGGAAGAGATGGCGCTGACCGAAAAGGCAGGTAGCTGGGTCGGCAAGCTCTCCGGAGGCCAGCGGCAGAGGCTGGCGGTAGCGACGGCGCTGGTGGCCAATCCGAAAATCCTGTTTCTCGACGAACCCACCACGGGATTGGACCCGCAAAGCCGCCGACAACTGTGGGACACCATCCGCGAGTTCCAGAGCCGCGGCGGAACCATCCTGCTGACCACCCATTATATGGACGAAGCCGAGAGGCTTTGCGACCGAATTTCGATTATCGACCACGGCCAAGCCATTGCCTCCGGCACGCCCACCCATTTGATCGAGGAGTTGGGCGGGCGTCAGATGGTGGAATTTGATGCGACGGATAACGACCCCGGCGCTAAGGAAGTGTGGCGGTCACTGCCTGGTGTCGAGGCCGTCCATGAGGAAAGCGGCGGTATGGTTCTGAGCGTGCGCGAGACCCATGAGACCATCCCTCCACTTCTGGCGGCCTTGCAGAAGCGAGGTGCGCGGTTGCTGCGTCTCACAACTCGCCAGGCCAGCCTCGAGGATGTCTTCGTACATCTCACCGGACGGCACCTGAGGGAGGATTAAGAGTTCCCCGAAGGGGAACAAAATGATTAGCCGTCGGTGTAACCTACGGATCGGGTCGATAAAGAGAAAACGAAATTCGACCCCGCAGGGGTCGAACTTCAGCCAGCGACGCACCCTGTGGGTTTCACCCACGGCTAATGACCTTAGGCCCCTTCGGGGCCCACCGAAGCTTTTACGATGAGCCTTCAAGCTAACACCGTCCCCCCTTCCCGGCCGAACGCGAAGACCCCTGCCCTCGCGCCGGTCAACGGCCGTTGGGCGGGTTACTTGCACCTGCTCATCGCGCGCGAGAAAGAGATGGGGCGCGAGCCGGAGGTCATCTTCTGGGTATTTGGATTCCCGATATTATTGGCCCTGGGACTGGGGATTGCGTTTCGAAACAAGCCAGCCGAGGTGCACCGCGTCGCTATCGTGGCCGGGAAGGATGCGGCGCGCACACGCGAAGTGCTGGAAGCGTCTCCTCAAAAGAAGTTGGTAAAGGCGGAAGTGCTTCCCGAGTCGAGCGCCTTCAATCAATTCCGGCTCGGAAAATACGACTTGGTGGTGATCCCGCAGTCAAGCATCGGATTCGAATACCGATTGGATCCGGCGCGCCCGGAGAGCGTGTTGACTCGCTCCATTGTGAATGACGCGTTGCAGGCAGCGGCGGGGAGAAAAGACCCCCTGGCCACGTCTGCGCAGGCCTCGACGGAGCCGGGCGCGAGATACATCGACTTCCTGATCCCAGGGTTGCTCGGCATGAACCTGATGAACTCCGGCATGTGGGGCGTCGGCTTTGCCCTGGTCGACATGCGCCAACGAAAACTGCTGAAGCGATTCGTGGCCACGCCCATGCGCCGGGGCGATTTTCTTCTGGCGCTGGCCTCGAGCCGCTTGATTCTGATGCTGATCGAACTGGTGCTGTTACTCGGCTTCGGCATTTTGGCATTTCACATGCGGCTGATGGGTTCATGGGCCGCGGTGATGCTGATCAGCGGCGTGGGATCGCTGTGCTTCGGCGGGTTGGGCCTGCTCACCGCCAGCCGGGCCCAGAAAATCGAGAGCGTCAGCGGGCTGATCAACCTGGTGATGATGCCGATGTGGCTCTTTTCGGGAGTCTTCTTCTCCTACGAACGATTTCCCGCTGTCCTGCTGCCTGTGATTAAACTCTTGCCTCTCACCGCGCTCAACGACGCTCTCCGCTCCTCCATACTCGAGGGCGGTTCGCTGGCGACCCAAGGGTCGCGCTTGCTCGTCATGGTCCTCTGGGGCGGTATATCCTATCTGCTGGCGCTACGCTGGTTCCGATGGACGTAAGACAGGCTTCAGGGGTCAGGAGTTCGCGAGAAGGTGTTGCCCTCGCCCCCTTGGGGGAGAGGGTGGACCGCGACGGCGCTTTCGTCAGCCGTCGCGGGACGGGTGAGGGGGTCGGGCGCATTGCGTTAACGCGTCGGGGCAGCGGGGGGACCGGCAAGCCGTCCCTCTAAAGGTGGGGCTGCAAGGGCTCTCGGGCCACCCAGCGATACGCCTCGACCGAATTCCTCCAGAAATACTTCTCCGCCACCACTCTGCCCTTGTTGGTGAAATAGTCCCGCACGATGCTCAACACCTGCGGGTACGTGCCCCACTTATCGCTGTTCGGCCAGTCGCTGCCGTACAACAGCCGGTCCCGGCCGAAAATCTCCCATATCTCATCCAGGCGTGGCTTGTAGAATTCCAGGTCGGTCGGCACCCTTCCGTCCACGCGCCGCAAGACTTCCGAGACTTTGACGTAGACTTGCGGTCGTTTGCCCAACTCACGCAGATTGTGCATGTACGCCTCGCGGGCACGTTTTTCCGTGGGCGGATCGAGCTGCGGCAGGTGATCGACCACGACCCGCAGGCTGGGAACGCGGTCGGTGAGCCGCACCAAGGCTTCAATCAACGCGGGGTCAGGGTTTGCGCTATCCAAAGCCAAATCGGCATCCGCCAGCGCCTTGAGGTCGGAAATGAAATCCGCCCGTGACAACTGTTCACCCAGATTCCTGTTCCACAGGTTTCCGTATCGAATGCCCCGAAAGAGCGGGTTGCGGTGAAATCGGTCCAGATACTTGCGGAAGTCCGGCTTGCCCGGCTCGAGGTCTCCGACCGTTCCCACGATGATCTTGTCCTTGGCAGCAACATCCAGCACCCATTGGTTGTCTTCGAGCCAGGGACTCGCCTCGATCTCGAGCGCGCCCACGATGCCCAGCCCTTTCGTGACCCGGCGGTAGCGCTCGGGCAAAGCAGGTTTGTACAGGACTGGGTCAGTCTTCACGGGCCAAGGCACACCCTGCGGGCGCGTCGGATCGAACAGGTGAATGTGGGTATCAATGATGGGTATCGGGTGTGGTCTCGGGGACGGCGCCCAGACCCGCAATCCCTGCTGCGGCAAAGAGAAAGGTTCTGCGATTCATGACGTTATTCTAGCATCACTACCATCTCACCCCGAGTCGTTGGCAAGCCGCTACTCAATCAGCTATTGTCATCCTGAGCGAAGCGAAGGATCTCCGCAGTTCGGCGCGGAGCACTTGAGTGCAAGAAACTGCAGCGATCCTTCGCTTCGCACAGGATGACAGTCACGGGGCCGGAGACCTAAACCGCGAGTCTGCGCCGCGCCACAAATCCCTTGTAATTCTCCATCCGATGCAGAATACTCTCCACCCCTGAGCGGTTGAGCAATTTTAAAAGGAGCGATCATGCTTAAGCGACTTCCATTATCAGCGATTCTCGCTTTGGCGTTTCTATCAGTGCCGCAGTGTGTTGCCGGTGAGAAAATCACTCTTAACGATCAAGAGTATTTTTCCGGCCCTGGATTTTCTTTCCTGCTTTTTCATAACAACTATCAAGTGGGTTATCAGGGCGGGCTGCAAATGATTTTAAATGACGAGCGGGTATTGGATTCGGGCGACCTGTTCCTTGAGACCAAGCCGGGCGAGCGGAGGCCGCAACTCCGGGCGCTGCGGCGTGAAGTAAACCCCGCTCAAGGGCTTGCCACGGTCTTCGGAGAAATCGGGGACTGGAACTCCGGCTACCAACTGCAGGTGAAAAGCGACGGCCGAGACATCGCGATTACGCTGAAGCTCGACCACCCGCTCGACTGGAACAAAGTGGAGCGGGCAGGGCTGAAGATCAACCTCTACCCGGGGGTCTACTTCTCCAAATCCTATCAGGGTGATGCGGGCGGCGGCGTTTTCCCGCAGCAATACAGCGGCAAGAGCCTTCTCTACGGTCCTGGCAAGATTGTCAACGTGGCCCAAGAAGATCCATTGCACAATTTCACCATCTCCCAGCCCAACGGCACGCTCCGACTGCTGGACCAGAGGCAGGGCGACGCGGAGCCTTGGTTCATTTTCGAGGCACCGTTCGAACCCTCGAGCCCGGCGACTGAAATCAGCATGATCATTACGCCTACGCTGACACCGGGCTGGCGTCGAACGCCGGTGATCGGCATTTCGCAAGTTGGATATCTCCCGCGCCAGCCCAAACGAGCCATCCTGGAGTTGGACGCGCGCGATTCCGCCAGCGAACCTGTCAAGCTGTACCAGCTCCAGGCGACCGGCGGGAAAAAACTCGTGAAGTCCGGCGAGACGACGAAGTGGGGCAAGTTCCTCCGCTTTCAATATGCGATCTTTGACTTCAGCGACGTGCAGAAGCCCGGGCTCTACCTCTTGGAATTCCGCGACCAGCACGCCGGCCCGTTCCCAATCGCCGACGAAGTCACCGACGAGGCCTGGCAGCCGACCCTGGAATACTTCCTGCCCGTCCAGATGTGCCACGTCGCCGTCAAGGAAGGCACGCGCACCTGGCACGGAGCGTGCCACCTGGACGACGCGCGGCAGGCGCCCGCCAACCACGTCTGGATCGATGGCTACCAGCAGGCCGAGCGCGAGACGAACTACCAGGACAACGAACATATCCCCGGCCTCGATTGGGGTGGTTGGCACGACGCGGGCGACCATGACCTGCCCGCCGGCAGCAGCGCGCACACGACACTGGCGCTGGCGCTGGCGCAGGAGGAATTCCATCCCACCCTCGATCAAACCACAATCCGCCGCTCCCAGCGGGAGGTCCTGCTGCATCTGCCGGACGGGAAGCAGGACATGCTGCAACAGATCGAATATGGCGTCGAAAGCATGCTGGCATCTTATCGCATTGCCGGTCACATTTTTCCCGGGATCATTGAGAGCAGCGAGCACATGTACTCCCACGTGGGCGACCCGATCAACATCACCGATAACCGCGTCTACGACCCGTCCCTCAATGCCGATGAGGTGCGCGAGGGGCGCTCCGGCAAACCGGATGACCGCTGGGTTTTCACCAACCGAAATACCGGCTTGCAATATATTGTGGCCCAGTCGCTGGCAGCGGCAAGCCGCGTGTTGCGCGGATATAACGAGGGTCTCGCCCAGGAATCTTTAACCACCGCCGAACAGCTTTGGCAATACGAGCAGACGCATCCGCCCGTCTTCATGGCGAATTCCTACGTTCCGCGCAGCGACGAGGGATTTCATAGCCAGGAATTGGAGGCGACCGCAGAACTGCTGATCACAACCGGCGAGTCGAAGTACCGCGACCGGCTGATCGCGCTGCTTCCTATCCTGAAGGGCGTCTCCGGCAGCCAGTTTGGAGCCGGGCCGGGATGGGTTCTGGCACGCGCGCTACCTAAACTTGACGATGCAGAATGCAAGTCGGCGGTCAGGGTGCTTGCCGAAAAATGGAAGATCACCGCTGACCAGCGCGCCGCGGCCAATCCCTGGGGCGTTCATTACCCGCCGGAAGTCCTGAAGCCCGAATACAAGCTCGAAGCGCGTACGGGCATTCATTCCGGCTTTGTTTGGGGTGAAGGCTGGAATTTGCAGGATGACGCACTCCGTCAATACTATCTGCACAAAGCCTTCCCGGACTTGTTTGGGAAAGCGCCGATATTCGCCACCGTAGATTTCGTGCTGGGCGTGCATCCCGCCAACAACCGAAGCTACGTGTCTGGTGTGGGAGTCGAATCTGCGCTTACCGCGTACGGATATAACCGCGCGGATTGGTCGTACATCCCCGGTGGCGTGATCTCCGGCGCCGCGCTGGTGAAACCCGATTACATGGAATTGAGAAAGTTTCCGTTTCTCTGGTACCAGACCGAATACGTGATCGGCGGCGCGGCCACGTACATCTTCGATGTTCTGGCGGCACAGCAACTGGCGAGCGAATAGTCAACTGATCCTCGTAGGGGCGGCCCTTGTGGCCGCCCTGGGCGCCCAGAAGGGGTGCCCCGACGAAACTTCGATCCGGCGTTGATTTCGCTTACCCATGCTTGTTAGGATGGTGCGTCATGACCCAACAATTCACTCGTCGCAGTTTCCTGAAATCCACTGGTGCGGCGGCCGCAGCGCTGGCGACGCCTCGCGCCCTACGCTCCCAGCAGGCTTTCGCACCTTCGTGGGACTCGCTGACGAAGCACGCCGCTCCCGCCTGGTTTAACGACGCCAAATTCGGCATCTACTTCCACTGGGGGCCTTACTCGGTGCCGGCCTTCGACAACGAGTGGTACTCCCGCAACATGTACATCGAAGGCCAGCGGGCGAACACGTACCACAAACTCGTCTACGGCCTCCCTTCGAAATTCGGCTACAAGGACTTTATCCCTATGTTTCGCGCGGAGAAGTTCAACCCGGAGGAGTGGGCGGACTTGCTGCGCAGGGCGGGCGCGAAATTTGCCGGGCCGGTGACTGAGCACGCCGACGGCTTCTCCATGTGGGACTCGAAAGTTAACAAGTGGAATGCGGCTGCCATGGGCCCTTGCCGTGACGTGGTGGGAGAAATGAGCAGAGCGCTTCGCAATCAGGGCTTGAGATTCATTTCCACCTTCCACCATCAGTGGCTGTGGGGCTGGTACCCAACCATCGACAAGTCTGTCGATGCGTCGAATCCCGAGTACAGCGGACTCTACGGCCCACCGGCCCCCCAAAGTCCGTTCAAGGATTACGACAAGCCTACGCCGCCACCCTCGCCTGCCTTTCAGGAAACCTGGGAAGCGAAAGTTCGAGAAGTGATCGACAAGTACCACCCCAGCCTCATTTACTTTGACAGTCGCCTGAACATCATTGACGAGCACCGCCTGGCCGACGTTATTTCCTATTACTACAACCAAGGTGAGCTTTGGCATGAGGAAGTCAGCGTAACTTACAAGGAAAAAGACTTGCCATCGGGCGCTGGAATTCTTGATATCGAGCGCGGCAGGCTCGATCATCTTGCCGACTATAAGTGGCTGACCGACGACGCCATCGACTGGAATTCCTGGAGCCACGTACAGGACGCGAGCTACAAGACTGCGCACCGCATCCTCGGTGAACTCATCGACATCGTCAGCAAGAACGGAAGCTTCCTGCTCGACATCACCCCCACAGCCGAAGGTGTGTTTCCCCAACCGGTCGTCGAGCGCCTGCTCGCCATCGGCGAGTGGCTGTCGGTGAATGGCGAAGCAATTTACGGCACGCGACCCTGGAAGATCTTTGGAGGAGGACCCACCCAGGTCCAAAGCGGCATGTTCGGCGAGGAGCATATTCCGGACCTCGGAGCTGAAGATGTTCGCTTCACCAGCCGCTGGAAAACTCTCTACGCGATCGTCCTCGATTTGCCCCGGAACACTCCGGACTTGCTGATCAAACCACTCAGCACACGCGAAGCGCTTCTCGCCAAGGGCGAGATCGCGGATGTATCTCTCCTGGGCAGCGACGCCAAGCTATCCTGGGAACACAGCGATGTGGGCCTTAGGATAAACCTGCCCATAGCCAAACCCGTCGCCCTCGCCTATACCTTCAAAATATTGTTGAATTGATTGTAATAATTGGCATTGTGGCCCGTCCTCACATTGAGAGCAGCCGTCAGGAGGCGCCCGTGCCATCGGCCACCGCGGAGGTCACAATTCCCAGCCCCAGCGATGCAGTTGAACGACTGTTCCGCGCGCACCACGCTCTGGTCCTTCGTGCCGCTTACCGGATCACCGGCAATCTCACCGACGCCGAGGATGTCCTCCAAACCGTCTTCCTGCGCCTCATCGGCCGCGACGGCGCGGCCCCTCAAGTAGAGAAATCCGAGAGCTATCTTCGCCGCGCGGCGGTGAATGCCGCGCTGGACGTGGTGCGGGCCCGGCGAGTGGCTGATAGCGCGCCATTACCGGATTCGCTGCCCGCGCGGGAAGATTTGGAACGGGGACAATTGCGCGAATGCTTGCGGCGCTCTCTGGCAAGCTTAAGTCCGCAGGCGGCCGAGATTTTCGCGCTACGTTTCCTGGAGGGTTATAGCAACCCGGAAATCGCGCGCATGCTCGGCGTTTCGCAGGTCTGGGTGGCGGTCACGGTGCACCGCACCCGGCGGCGGCTGCAGAAGGAGATTCGTTCTTACATTGGAGGGAAATCATGAGCCAACCATCGAAACAACGCGACCCAAGCTTGGATGAACTGATCACCGAATTGCGCCGCGATAGCATTTCAGACCCGGCCGTCGGGCAGGCTGCGGACCGCGTCTGGGCTCGGTTGGGCGATCGCTTCCCCGCCCCGGTGACGGCAACTGCTTCGGACGTGGAGAAGATTCGCGGCTGCGCGGATTTTCAGGCCTTGTTGCCTGCTTACCTGGGCGGAAGCCTCTCCGAGGCGCGATCGTCGTTGCTCGAGGACCATATCCATGGCTGCGTGGCATGCCGCCATGCACTGCGAGAAGCGCGCCACGCTGTGCAAGCTGTCGCCCCTCAAAGTTCTGAGATTGCCGCCCCGCGCAAAGCGGCTGGCGCCAGAACCAAATGGGTCATGCCTTGGGCCTTTGCGACAGGCGTGATTATCATAGGCCTCGTGGTGTTCTTGAGCGACGGACGCTGGGCCAGAATGCTTCGTGGCACGGAAGTCGAAGCGGCCGTGCTCTCCGCCGAAGGAACCCTGTATCTTGATACTGGACGCGGCGGCGAAGCAGTTCTTCCCGGCCGATCCATTCGCGAAAACCAGGAGATTCGCACTGCCAAGACTTCCTCTGCCGTCATCCGGATGGTGGATGGATCGACAATTGAAATGGACCAGCGCACATCATTCTGGATGTCCAAAGGCTGGCGGGATACCACCCTTCACTTGCAGCGCGGCACCATCATTGTTCGCGCTGCCAAGCAAGGACGAGGCCGGCTCAACGTTGCCACACGGGATTGCCTGGTTTCCGTCAAGGGCACCATTTTTGCCGTCGACGAAGGCATAAAGGGCGCGCGTGTTTCCGTTGTTCAGGGAGAAGTGGCAGTCGAGCAAGGGCGCAACACAAAGCTGCTCCATCCCGGAGAGCAGCTCTCGACAGAGCCGGATATGGCGCCGGTTCCCGTGAGCTACTCGGTTTCGTGGAGCCGCAACCGGACTGAATACCTCTCGCTGCTGGGCGAGTTTGCGGCCCTGCACAAGCAGTTGGAGGCTCTTCCGGGACCCACGCCCCGGTACAACTCGGTTCTGCTGAATCTGGTGCCGGACGACACGGTATTCTACGCTGCCATCCCTAACCTGGGCTCGACGCTGAATGAAGCGAATAGGCTCTTGCAGGAGCGCATCCAACAGAGCGAAGTGCTGCAAGCCTGGTGGGCCCGCCAACAGGCGTCTGGAGGAGCCGGTAAAGAGCCAGAGTTGATTGAACGGCTTCGCTCTTTCAGTGACTACCTCGGAGACGAGATTGTCGTCTCCATGACGGGCGATCAGCATTCGCCGGTTGTTCTGGCAGAGGTGCGACGCCCCGACTTCCGAGCCTTTCTCCAGCAGCAACTGGGCCAGATCAAGCGCGACGGGAAGCAACTCGAGGTGCAGATCGTGGATAACCCGTCGTTGCTTCCGCCTGCCGCCGGCACAAAGACCATGCTGGTTTACTTGCAAAACAACCTCATGGCGATGGCGGCGGACCCGCGCCAGTTGCAGAAAGTGGCTCTCCGAATGGAGCACGCAACGCCCAGTGGTTTCACCTCCACTCCCTTCTATGGAGCCATCCGGCAGGCATATCAAGCGGGCGCCGGCTTTCTTATTTGCGCTGACATGGAACAAATTCTTGCGCATTCCGTAAATCAGAAAGAGAGTTTGGATTTGATTCGGGACGAGAGGACCGGCCTCGCCGACATGAGATATCTCATCATGGAAAGCAAGGACGCAAGCGGCCGCACTGAAAACCGAGCGACGCTGACCTTCTCCCAAGCGCGCCACGGCCTGACGGCTTTGCTGGGTTCCCCCAGCCCCATGGGGACCTTGGATTTCGTATCGCCCACCGCCAGCTTTGCGGTTTCCTTTGTCGTCGAGAACCCGCAGGAAATCGTGCAGGAAATGTTCAGTCTCGCAGGTAGTCATGGTCCGGGATTCACCGAGGGCCTGGAGGACTTCCAATCGGAAACCGGAGTGAATGTCTCGCAGGATTTGGCAGCCCAACTGGGCGGCGAGGTCACCTTCGCGCTTGACGGTCCGATTCTGCCGACGCCAAGTTGGAAGGCGGCGCTGGAAGTGAACGATCCGGGACGGCTGGAGGAAACGATCGAAAAGCTGGTGTCCAGCTACAATCACCGGGCGGATTCGAAAGCAGGCACTCTTAATCTGACCAGAGAGAACGCGGACGGCCGAACCTATTACAGCCTGCAGATCAGTCGGCCTTCAACCGCGCCCGGCGTTCCGTCCGAGATCGATTATGTGTTCGTGGACGGCTATCTTTTAGCAGCGCCCAGCCGGGCATTGCTGCTCAGCTCGATCCAAAGCCGCAACACGCAATACACTCTCGCGCGCTCCAGCGATTTCAGCAGCCGTTTGCCGCGCGACGGATTCACAAACTGTTCCGCGCTCGTCTATCAGAACCTGGGCGCCATGATCGGATCGGCGGCGGACCTGCCTATTCTTACTCCCGCAGAAAAGCAGGCCATCGAGTCTCTGAAGCAGAACAGCGGCCCCAGCCTGACTTGCGCTTACGGCGAGTCGCAGGATATCGTGGTCGCAAATACGGGGAACATGTTTGGGATGGGCTTCGGTCCGTTGCTCGGGATTAAGGGTGCAGGAGTCCTGGACCTGCTTCCGCTTCTGAAGGGCAGCAGGCAGTAGGCAGTCGGCAGGTCGGCAGATCGGCTGGTGGGCGACGTAAGGCACTAGGCACTACGCACTATGCACTAGGCACTAATCTATGCCACCGATCATCGAACTCGAGGGATTGGGCGTCACGCTAGGCGGGCGGAAGATCCTGGAAGGTCTGAAGTGTTCGCTCTCCGGCAGAGCGATCGGGCTACTGGGCCCCAACGGCGCCGGCAAATCGACTCTCATCAACACGCTGTTGGGATTTTATCCTGTGGCGGCGGGTACGGCACGAGTCCTCGGGCGCAACATTCGAACCGAAATAAAGCAAATTCGAGCGCTTGCCGGGTACATGCCGGAGTCCGAGTGTTTCATTGCCCAGATGAGTGCGGTAAGCTTCGTACGCTTGATGGCGGAGCTTTCCGGCCTGCCTTCGGAGGCTGCGCTGGAGCGCGCACACGAGGCCTTGTTCTACGTGGGGCTGGGAGAGGCGCGGTACCGCCTCCTCGGAACCTATTCGCTGGGTATGAAGCAACTGGCCAAGCTCGCCCAGGCGATCGCCCATGGTCCTCGCCTGCTGATTTTGGATGAGCCCACCAATGGCCTCGATCCGCCTGCCCGCCAGCGCATGATTCGCTTGATTCGCGAGATGCGTGACAGCCGCGACCTCCACATCCTGCTCTGCTCTCATCTGTTGCGCGACGTGGAAGAGACCTGCGAAGAAGTCCTGATCCTGAAGGATGGCCATCAGGTTCATTACGCAAACCTGGAAGAGGAACGTCGAGCCAACCGGCGATTCCTCGAGCTTGAGACGCTGGGCGGCGACGGCGCCTTCGCAGAGGCAGTCGAGGGCCTGGACTGCGAGTGCGCGATAACCGGCTCCGTGCTTTCCGCGTCGGCAGGGAGCCATAACGAGCGCAGCCCCCGGCGGTTCAAGATGGTTCTAGGCCAGGACTTTGCCCTTCAGGACCTTTACCGGCTGGCTGAGGAGCACGGCGTTCAGATCCGCCGCCTGAATTACCGGCGTGACAGCCTCGAGGACATTTTCCTGAAGGCTATGGAGAACTCCAATGGCCGTCCATAAGCGGAGCTATCACAGCTATGCGGGAGAGTTCAGCCCGGCGTGGTCTCGCTTCCTGATTGTGAGCCGGCACGCTTACCAGAGAGCGCTTTCTTCCAAGTTTATTCTTGCTTATTTTGCCATCTGCTTCTTTTATCCTCTCGGCGGCGCCTTGGCTCTCTACATGAACCACAACCAGCGCCTGTTGGCAATATTCAACTTGAGTTCTTTCTTTTCCGTTGACGCCACGTTCTTTTATCACTTCATGAATGTTCAGGGCGTGATGGCTTTTATACTAACGGCCCTGGTGGGGCCTGGACTTGTCTCACCCGACCTCGCCAATCATGCCCTGCCGCTCTATTTCTGCCGGCCTTTTTCGCGGGTGGAATACGTCTTAGGGAAACTGTTTGTGCTGGTGTTGATGCTGTCGCTGGTCACCTGGATTCCGGGCGAGACCCTCTTTCTGATTCAGTCCACCCTCGCAGGCGCAAGCTGGATGTGGAGCAACCTGTGGATGGCGGCAAGCATTTTCCTCGGCTCGGCAATCGAGATCCTGGTTTTCTCTCTGCTGGCCTTAGCCCTCTCGGCGTGGATCAAACGGAAGACGGCGGCGGGCGCGGCGCTGCTGGGCGTGTTCTTTTTCGGCGCCGGCTTCGGGCAGGCCATCAATGCTGTGCTACGCACTAAGAATGGCTCCCTGATTGACTTAGGAAGTCTTATCGCCCGCATCGAGATCCAACTCTTTCATCAGTACGCACGGCGGATGGCGGCTATCCCTGCTGACTGGGCATGGTTAGTTTTGCTGGCAGTCGGGGCCTTCTGCCTGCTGCTATTGGAAAAGAAAGTCAGGGCTTACGAGGTGGTGCGGGGATGAACGATCAGCGAATCGTTTTCGAGGACGTCTCCAAGTTCTACGGAGAAGTGCTTGGCGTAAACCGCGTAAACCTCTCGATTCCGCCCGGCATCACCAGCCTAGTTGGACCCAACGGCTCCGGCAAGACCACATTGATGAACCTGATGACTGGCTTGGTTCAGCCGACGCGAGGGCAGATCACCGTACTAGGCATACCGCCCCGCGAACCCGAACGTCTGTTTCACAAGGTCGGTTACTGCACGCAGTTCGACTCGTTCCCTAAAGGGCTCACGGGCTACGAGTTCGTTTACTCCTATTTGCGGCTCTTCGGACACGCGCATGCCGCCGCAGCCAGGCTGGCCGAGCAGGCGATTGAACGGGTGAATCTGACGGAGGCAGCGCAACGCCTGATCGCGGGGTACAGCAAAGGCATGCGCCAGCGCATAAAACTAGCCCAGGCAATGTGCCACAAACCCTCCGTACTCGTGCTGGACGAACCGCTGAACGGCCTGGACCCATTGATTCGCGCCGAGACCATCGCACTGTTCCGCAGCCTGGCTCAAGAAGGGCTGTATGTGATCATTTCCAGCCATGTGCTGCACGAAGTGGACGCGCTCTCAGACCAGGTCGTCCTCCTCAGTAATGGCTACGTAGTGGCGGAGGGGCAGATTCAGGGCGTGCGCGAAGAAATTCACGAACACCCCATGCAGATTCTCATCCGCTGCAACAAGCCCAACGACTTTGCATCACGGATATTCCATCAGGAATACGTCGTGGGAGCCAGGATCCTCCCCGACGGGCAGGGTCTGCTGGTGAAAACGCGGGACGCCGATCGCTTCTATCTGTTGCTGAATCGCATCGCCCAAGACGGCATCAGCGTTGAGTCGGTAGCGCCTGCCGACGACAACGTCCTTTCCGTCTATGAATATCTGATAGGCGCGGAGGAGCCACCCAAATGAGCTTCCAGCGGTTGCCCTGGGCGCTCTGGCGAGCGCAGATTCTGGCCATCCTTCGCCTCGAATTGAAAAAGACCTTCTTCACCCGGCGCGGGGCCTGGATTTACTTCCTGGCGTTCGCGCCCGTGGTGCTCTACGCCATCCACTCCTTCGTGGAGCTGAAGAAAGGCGTGCGCGGCGACCTGGGGGAGGATAGCCACATCTTCGCTGCCGTATTTCAGTTCTTCTTTCTCCGGCTGGCCATCTTCTTCGGCTGCGTTGGGATTTTCGGCAACCTCTTTCGCGGGGAGGTATTGGAGAAGAGCTTGCATTATTACTTCCTGGCGCCTCTGCGTCGGGAAGTCCTGGTGGTTGGGAAATTCCTCTCCGGTCTGCTCGCGGCGACGGTCATCTTCTGTTCCAGCGCCCTCCTTCAGTTTATTGCCCTGTATTGCTACTTCAGCTCGAACACCATCCAGGAATACCTCTTCCACGAGCATGGCCTCGCGCACTTGGCGGCATACCTCGGCGTGACGTTGTTGGCCTGCGTCGGATACGGCAGCGTCTTTCTCGCGGCAGGCCTGCTCTTTCGGAACCCGCTGATTCCCACCGTGCTAGTGCTGGTGTGGGAGGCTGTGAACGGCTTTCTGCCGGCGGTCCTTCAACGGATCAGCGTAATCTTCTATCTGAAGTCGTTGTGCCCGGTCGCCATTCCGGAAGCGATCAACGTCGATAAGAACAGCTTGCTCGCCTTCCTTGCCGTCAATCCATCCCCCGCCGCGCCTGCCACTGCCATCTTGGGACTGCTGATCCTGTGCCTGATCATCCTGACCTTATCCAGTCTGCAAGTCCGCCGCATGCAGATCGATTACGGGACGGAGTAAATGGCGAGGAACTCCTCGTAAGCGGAGTCCCGAAGGTGCAAGAGGCGCGACCAGGTCCTGGGCTACCGCTCCGCGGCAACGTTCGCTGGATGGGCAGCGGCAGCTTTCAACTCGTCGAGTTCCTGCGGAATGTTCCGGCAGATCTTGCAGTGGCGTGGGGGATGTGTGGCGTCGAAGTTATCGTAGAAAGCCAGGATATTGGTCCGCAACTCCGGAGTTACGTTCTTGTACCGCTCCTTTCGCAGTTGAGCCAAAAGACTGGCATAAGTACGATCGGCAAGCGAGTACTCGCCGGCGTGAGTAGGCTTGCCTGTGTCAAAGTCGGAATTCGGCAAATCTAGTGTGCCCGTCCCCACTTGCTCCAGCAGTCGCCGGTAATTGGAGCGAACCGCGATCAGACTGTCCAAGAACATATGCTCCGTCTGGGGAGTGGCGGGCTTGAAGCCGAGTGTGCGTAGCGGTCCGATCCTGGGAATGATGGTGAAGACGACGGCAAGGATTTTGGCTGCGATTCCCGGGGTGTGAGCCGCCTCGACGATGCGGTGCTCGTAGCCCTCGACTTCCCCGGTCACTCGCCGGCCCCGGTACTGCTTACCGTACTCTTTCTCATACTCCCGGCGCGAGAAGCGCTGGACGAATTTCCGCCTTGTGATGCCAGGAATGAGTTTTTCGATTTCGTCCCGCTTGAGCTGCCATGCCGCCGCGGTAAGGTGAGGAATCATCTTGCCCGCGGCGTAGCGATAAGTACCCAAGGCAAGATCTTCGATGAAGAGAACGTCGTGAAGTTCGAGCCCATAGGTTTCGCTGAACGCGCGATCCAGCAGCGGCTTCGAGACTTTGAAACCGATAAAGTCATGGTAATCGTTAGGTGCATAAACACCCGCGGCCACCTGGACAACGTCGAACCCGAACTCTACCATGATGTGTTTCTTGGGATCGTCCTCGTAGGTAACGACTTTGCCGTATTTGGCGCGCAGTTTGGGATACAAGATCGGGACGGACAAGTTCACGGCCATGGGATGGCCGAGATTATCCGCCGAATAGTGCGCCAACGCGCCGAGCGCGAAAGCGTATTCGTTGATGTCCTGCGACTGACGCAACAGAGAAACAATGAAATCGCCGCTGCGAACGTAGTGCGTCAGGTCGCTGAAAAACGCGTTGCCGAAGGGATAGTAGCCCATGTCCTGAATAATGCAACCGCCGTAGGCGTAAGCATGGGCCTCGCGGAGTTGTTCCGGCGTCGCGCCAGGAAACCGTTTGAGTATGAGGCTGCGAATGGAAGACTGCCACAAAGCGTCAACGACCGCCTCGTGGCTGAGCACGGAGAAGGCGCTTCCGCTTCGGGCCGCCCCAAGCATGAGGAATACCGCCAGGAAACCGCCCGCGAATTTATTGCAACCCTTCTTCATCGCTCCTTACCGGGGAAAGCGCAGGCCCCAGATCAACCACACAGCACAAAGCATGTGTCACTTACAGTCTAACTCAGCGAGGGATCGACTAGCCACCCTCCGCGTGCCCAAGCTCCGCCGGAGCGGTTCAATAGAATGCTGAGAGCGCGCTCATGCGCGAGGCTCAGCGATTGTGTTCGCGGGCGGTTAGATTCTTTTTGATTGGACGCCTTGCGTCATGGCTGGGGTGACGCGCAATGCCCAGTTGACAAACCCGTAACGCTCTGTTCGTCTTTACCCTCGGCTATACGAAGGCGAGGCAGCCTCGCCTGGCCGACGGAGTTAAGGAGAGGGCACGGTCGCAGAAACTTCCGAGGATTTCCCGCTCTGTGGGCTCCCATTTGGGCCTACAGCGGAAATTTTGTAGTAATAGGTCTGGCCAGCCTGGACGCTCGTGTCCGTGTAGGAGGGCGAGTTGACCGGAGAGGAGTTAAGGGCCGTTGAGCTTTCGCCGCCTGAACTGCTGCCGCGGTAGATGTCATATCCGGCTGCTCCTGTACTGGCTTTCCAGGTGAGCATGACGTCGTGCGTTCCCGTGCCGGAGAGCGACGCGGTCAGAAGGTCGCCGGTGACGATGTTAGTTACGCTCAATGAGGCCGAGCGACTTCCGCTGGCCGAAGGAGTGAACAAGATTACGACATTACAGCTTCCGCCTAACGCCAGCGATGTGCCACAGGTATTATTCTCCGAGAAGTTGCTGGAATTCGTGCCAGTTAGCGTTAAACCGGAGAGGCTCAGGAGTGCGCCGCTAATGTTCGACAACGTAATGGTTTCCGGCGAACTGGCTATGTCGATGGGTTGGTTCCCAAAACTCAGGCTGCCGGGTGAAAGGCTGATACCTGCTCCCTGGTTCGGACCCCCGTTGCCACCTGAGTTCGTACCCGTGCCGGAGAGGGACACCGACTGCGGGCTGTTGCCGGCATTGTCACTCAAGGTAACGACCGCGGTGAGAGACCCGAGGTTAATCGGGGCGAATTGGACGTTGATCATGCACCCGGCCCCTGCCGCAAGGCTCGTCCCGCAATTATTGCTTTCGACAAACTGGTTTGGGTAACCGCCGGTAAGCGAGATTGACGTGATGCTTAAAACCCCGTTGCCGGTATTCCGCAACGATATGCTCTGGGCTGAGCTGATGGTACCGCTCACTTGGTTTCCGAAAGCCAAGCTAGTGGGCGAGAGACTGACCGAAGGACTTGACACCCCACTACCGGAAAGGCTCACCGACTGGGGACTGTTGCTCGCGTTGTCGGTCAAGCTAACGACGGCGGTGAGAGACCCGAGGTTGATCGGGGCGAATTGGACGGTGATAGTGCACGTGGCTCCTGCCGCCAGGCTCGTCCCGCAATTGTTGGTTTGGACATACTGATTTGGATAACCGCCCGTGAGCTGGATGGCCGTAATACTTAGGGTCGCGCTGCCGGTATTCTTCAGCGAAATGCTCTGGGAAGAGCTGGTGGTGCCCGTCGCTTGGTTGCCGAAGGCCAAGCTGGTGGGTGAGAGACTCACAGAGGGCGCACCGGAGGAGTCGGCAAATCTCGACATGCAAAGCACGGCGAACACGATCAACAGCGCCCGCAGCACACGCCATGAGCCTTTCGACATCTTAAGGCCGTTGGTCAGACGGCATCGCAACAAGTCACTCCAAACAGGCATACTTCCCCTCTTCTGGTCTGCGTTGGGTGCTAGTCGTCAAAGGGTTGACTAGGCAGCCCTCGGCAACCTCGCCGAGACTATCGGCTTAGAATTTGGGTGACGAGATTTCTTCGGGTCCAAACCCCTTACGAGCAGGAGTGGCCGTCACAATCGAAAGGCTTGCAGCCTTGGAGAAGCGCCCTTTCGCCTGGACGTTCTTGGCACCACGGGAGCCTTTTCGGGTAACACAGACCGCCCCTAGGCACCATGTTTAATTATGATGAATGCGGATCGTCCTATGTGTCACGACGAGCTGGTTATGAGTTTATGTGCGAAAATGCCTTCTCCAGCGATTCTAGACTTGCTGCTGTCGAGGATTCGTCCCGTTGCCTCCCGGCTCGTCACCTGTCGAGCCTTTACCACCAGACACTACGGCGCATAACCGCCGTGTCGCCGGGTCGGAATTCACATGGGTTTCCTGCCACAATCTGGACGTGAATGTGGCCCACGGAATGATTGCCCCGCGTGTTCTTCATCCGAGCGAGGGACGCGAATCACGCCCTGGTTTCTACTTACCGGCCGCCATACTTGTCAAACGAAACTTGACGGCGATCACTGTTTGCCTAACCCGGTCGCACATTAACTGCCAAACCGCAAATGACCTTTACTATCTTGATTCGACGGAGGTAGACCCCGGCGTGGTACTGAGGCAAGGTGTAACTCTTACAGGAGCTGAGAAGAATTTACATGTTATATTGTGTCATTATGCTCAACGAAGAAAGACGACGGAGTATTCTTGAGATCATCAATCGCGAGGGGCGAGGAATCGTAAAAGACCTCTCACGACATTTCAAAACCTCGAATGTCACCATTCGCAAGGACCTTGAGATTCTTCATAACCGCGGGGTCGTCCACCGCACGCACGGGGGGGCGCTTCCTTTGCAGAGCGGGGCGCTCCTGGATTTCAGCCTGCAGGAGAAGGAAAAGCTGCACCGCAAGGAGAAGGAGCGAATTGGCCAGGCGGCCGCCGCATTGATCAAGGAAGGCGAATCCGTGGTTCTCGATTCCGGGACGACGACGAGGGCCGTGGCCCGAGCACTGCGGGAGCGAAAACAGCTTACCGTTATCACCAATGCCGTTAACATCGCCGCTGAACTGGCGGGGACCTCGATCGAAGTGATCCTGACAGGCGGGATTCTGAGAGAGAAGTCTTTCTCGCTGGTGGGCCCGTTGGCCGAGGAGGCACTACACAGTTTGAGCGCTGATATCTTGTTTCTAGCGGTTGACGGCATTGACGTTCACTTCGGCCTGACGACCCCAAACTTGCTGGAAGCGAGAGTGAATCGCGTGATGGTGGAGATCTCTCGCCGCACCGTGCTCGTTTGCGATTCCAGCAAGTTCGGCCGCCGCAGCCTCTCCTTGATTGCGCCGATGTCGAGCATTCAACAGATCATTACCGACAACCGAATCCCGAAATCCGACGCCAAAGCCCTGGAGGAAGCCGGCATCGAGGTCACAGTCGTTTAGCGTTAGGTCATCGGCCGGCAATACTTAAGGCGAGGGCACGGTCGTTGAGACCTCGCTTGAGTCGGGGCTCTGCCCGGTGCCGTCGGCGGCCACAGCGGTAACTATATAGTAATAGGCCTGCCCGCACAGAACATTCGAATCCGTAAAGGTGGTTCCAGCGATGGGCGTGGAATTAAGAGGAGTCGCGCCCTCCCCGCCGGAGGTGGCGCCGCGGTAAACGTTATAGCCTGCCACTCCCGAAGTCGTGCTCGCCACCCAGGTGAGAATCACGTCGTGAACTCCGATGCCTGAAAGCGCTACGGTCTGTGGGCTGCCGCCGGCATTGTCGGTGACAGTGATCGACGCAGTTTCAGCGCCGGCCAGCGACGGCTTGTAAGTAATTCCGATCGTGCAACTCCCTCCGGCCACGACCGAACTGCCACAGGTGTCTGCCGTCTCAGCAAAGTCGCTGGAGTTGCTCCCCCCGATTGCCAGGCTGGTGATGCTCAGGACTGCGTTGCCGGTGTTGCTCAAGGAGATGGTTTGCAAGGAACTGACCGAGTCCGCGGGCACACTTCCAAAGGCCAGGCTGCTAGGGGAAAGACTTACCCCAGGGCTCGCCCCCGTACCAGAGAGGGTTACCGTCTGCGGGCTGCCGCTGGCATTATCCGCAACACTCACCGCCGCTGTGAAGGAACCACTGGCGGCCGGCGTGAAGGTCACGCTGATCGTGCAGTTGCCGCCCGCTGTGACGCTGCCCCCGCAATTGTTGCTCTGCGCAAAGTCGCTCGGGGTTTGCGCCGGCGAGCGCAATACCTGTGATACTCAAGGCTCCGCTGCCGGCATTACTCAAAGTAACAGTTTGGGCGGCGCTGGTGGCGCCAACGGCTTGGCTTCCAAAAGCAAGACTGTTGGTGGACATCACGACAGAAGGCGATTGTATGACTCCGGTTCCGGATAGGGCGATGCTTAAGAAAGTGTAATGGGAATTAATGACGATGGTCAGGCTACCGGAGACGCTGCCGGCGGCCGTAGGCGCAAAGCTCACGCCAAACGTCGTACTCTGATTGGATCCCAAGGTCAAGGGCAACTCGAGCCCGCTAATGCCAAATTGCACGCCTTTCACGGCCTCTTCAAGAATTCGCACACTGCGAGTCCCGGGATTAGTAAGAGTCACGATGTGCGTCATGCTGCCCCCCACGGTGACACTTCCGAAGCTGATACTATTTGAACTCAAACTGAGCGGGGCCGATCCCGAAGCACATTCTAAGACGCAAAATAAGACGATCACAACCAACGGAAGAACGGCACGATGGGACGATGGCCTGCCGTTGCTCGTCGTATGGATGTTCTGGATATGACAATTGAGAGAAGTCAATATACCGTTGATGGAAATACCGTGTGTGGGCATTGCCTCTCATTTCCGGAGCATGTGGCTCGTCGCTCCAGGCGGCCCTCTTGTGGGCTTGGGTTTCGTCGGCCGCCTCTCGCACAGGTGTAGAACAAGTTTCTTGCCAGCTAGCCCAACCCGCTGATATCGCGCAATCGACACATTTATCGAGGGTTGTGTCGACACCTCTTTTGCGCGCCTTTCTGAAACTGGAGAAAAGGGCAAAGGCTGCCCGTTCCGGACCCGGCAATGCGTGCCTAGTTAAATGGGGATCGAGGTGAACTCTGGTGAGGCATGCCGTTCTGGTAAATCGTGGAGAGTGGAAAGTGAAAGGAGTACAGCGAGGTGTGAGGACCGAACCTCAAGTGCGCGAAGCGAATGGGGCCTCATGCACCGATCGAACTTTCCGCCGACTGGCGTGATCCGGCTTGGATTCGCACCCGCGCCGTGCAAGGGAGGGCGGAGTCAAGAACTTTCGCGATGCGTAGTTCTTCCGGCAGACCTTTGGGGACTTCACGTCATTGCGAGAACTCGGATGACGCACTTCACTCGCCGACCACCGTTACAACGACTGTGCGCTGGCGCCCTCGAACGTCGCATTCGAGATGGAAGATCTGTTGCCAAGTCCCCAGCATGAGTTTGCCGCCTGCTATGGGCGCCGTGAACGACGGACCGAGGAGTGTCGCCTGTAGATGCGAGTGTCCGTTCCCGTCATGCCACGCTTGTTCGTGCCCGTAGTTACGGCTGGGCGGAATGAGCTTGTCCAAAATGGCAGGCAGGTCATGCTCAAGCCCCGGCTCAAATTCAATTGTGCCCAGGGCGGCCGTGCTTCCAATGTTGAAGACGTTGACGGTGCCGCGTTGGATAGCCGAGGAACCCACAATTTCTGCAACTTGCTCGGTAAGGTCGTGCATGTCACCGTGACCTTTAGTGTTGATTAGAATCTGCTGTTGATGAGTCATAGTCAGGTTTCACATCCTTTCCGGAATCGGGCAGCAACAACTCTGACTGGCCAGGATAACCTAAATCCGTCCGCTGAGGTGATGCGGATTCGAACGCCGGCCTGCGTGGTCCGCCTGGATTGGCGCGAGTAGTGACCAAGGTTCCACTACGCATCGCGGTTACCGCCGTGTTAAGCTTCTTTAACAACGTGGCGCGTTCTGCCCAGCGCGCCGGGAGGTGCCTCTGCTCATGAAGACCAGACTCATGTACGTCGCAGCGTTAATCGCGGTTTCAGCTCTACAGGCCTCAGCACAGAAAGACCTGTTGATTCAGAACAAACAACTGACGATCGCAGTGAGGGCCCAAGACGGTGCTTACGAAATCCGCTCGCTCGGGCTTCAGCAGCCCGTGTTGGTTTCGAACGTCGGCGTGGAAGTGAATGGTGAGTGGCTGAGTTCTTCCCAGTATCCGCACCACGAAGCCACGCCCACATCGTTTGAAGACGTGTTGGGCCAGGGCCGCGCCATTCAAGTCACCTTCAGCGGACTCGCCAACAAGCCCGATCTAGTCTGCACCTTACGTCTCTATGAGGATGCGCCCTACGGCGACGTCACAGTGCTGGTGCGCAATGGGACGGGCAACAGCATTTCAGTGCAGGCGATTCGGGTAGTCGACGCGGCGGGCAACCCGCTCGTCAATCTAGGCGCGGGTGAAGAGAATGATCGAGTGATGTTCGAGGGCTTTACCGAAGACCCGACCATCAAGATCGGCACGCTTGCTGAGGCTCCGCACGGGATCTATTCCGGAGCGTGTAACGATCTCATCTATAACCTCGCCAGCAAACAGAGCTTGATGCTGTCGGCTCTCACCTCGGATCGGTTTCTGACTGTGTCTCACTTGAAGGTCAGCCCGCCTTCGTCGCACGACGCGCGCATTACGTCTTTCACGGTGGATTCAACCGGCACAACGGAATTCGTTCTCGACCGGGATCAGATCGCGCCCAGCCAGCAACTCCAGTTGAACCTGTCAGTCGTTCCCGGGGATTCACTTTCCTCCGAACGAGTCATGATTTCAGCAGGCACAGACTATTTGCAGGAGCTTGAGACCTACGGGAAAGCGGTTCGCCGCCTCTATAAGCTCGATTTTCCGAAGCCCGCTCCCATCGGATGGTGGAGTTGGACGGCTTTTTATGCGGGCGTAACCGAGGGCGAGGTTACCTCCAACGCGCTTTGGCTGGCGCAGCATTTGCTATCGCTGGGCTTTGATTACTGTTTCATCGACGAAGGCTACGCCTATGCCCGAGGCGAATACACCACCGCGAACGCCGTGCAGTTTCCGCACGGGATTTGGAACATTGAGCATGACATCGCCCACCTGGGGCTGACACCCGGTATCTGGACTGCGCCCTTCTATGTTTCGAATCGCGCCTGGGTTTTCGAACACCACCCCGACTGGTTGGTTCACGACGCACAGGGCAAACCCATCAAGGTCGGTCAAGTTGCACGTCACCAGGATGATCTTTATGTGCTCGATCCCACGCATCCCGGCGCACAAGAATACTTGCGCAAGACCTATGAAATCATCGCCCGCGAGTGGGGGATCCGCTTCATCAAGCTGGATTTCATGGATAGCACCGCCATTGAAGGGTTCTTTCACCGCCCCAACACCACGGCGCTCCAGGCGCAACGAATCGGCCTCGAAATCATCCGGAAAGCGGTCGGCGACGATGTGATGTTGGACAAGGACGGCAGCGCGATGCTGAATCCCGTGGGCCTGGTGCAGGAGGGACGCATCGCACCGGATACAGGGCACTCGTTTTCAGCAAGTAAGGACGCGGTGCCGAACATTGCGGCAAGATTCTACATGCAGGGCAATTTCTACCTGAGCGATCCGGATGCATTTTCCGTAACCAAGGTCGTCAACCTCGATCCCGACCAGGGATGGCACAGGTCGAGAACCGGAATCACCCTGAGCGAAGCGCAGGTTCAGGTTGTGCTGGCGGCATTGGCCGGTGGCATGTACGAGCTCGGCGACGACCTGCCCACTCTCGGCTCGCAACCCGACCGGCTGGCGCTGGTTGAGAACCAGGAGATTCTCGACATGAACCGCTTGGGCCGCGCCGCTCGGCCGCTCGACCTGATGACCTTTCGGCCGGAGGACGAAGAACCCAGCGTCTTCTTCCTCGCCGAGGATCCCCACCAAGCCATGCTTGCGGTTTTCAACTGGACGGAGCACCCGCTTTCGCACACCTTCACTCTCTCCGGCCTCGGTCGGCCGGCCGATCATCCCTTCCACGCCTTCGACGTACTGAACAAGGATGAAGGAGTTCCCCTCCAAGGCGGCACTTTGGCGATTGCAGATCAGTCGGCTCACTCCGTACGGCTGATCAAGTTGGTCGATGACTCTGTCCCCGCCGCCGCGCCCCAGGTAACCGTGCAGGCGCCGGCCTCGGCAAGCGCTGGCCAATCCATCGCGCTTTCCGCCACGCTGGGCAGCAATTCTGTGCCGGCCCTTTCATATCACTGGAATTTTGGCGATGGAACGGAGGCCGCCGGGCGGAACGTTTCACACACGTACACACTGGCTGGGAGTTATACGGGAAGTCTCACAGCCAAGGGCATCGACGGCCTTTCGGCTCATGAGGGCTTTTCGATTACCACCACCGGCACGGTGAGGGCACATTACGACCTTTCACGCAATCGCCGCTACGCCGGAGAGCACCACGCAGAGTCGCCCGAGGAGGCACCGAAGCAATGAGCAAAGGCCTCTAGCTCTTCTTCTCTGCGACGCGCTTCAGGGTCATATCCATCTCGCCCCACGGTCCTTTGACTTTCAACTGGATCGTGTCGCCGGAGACCGTGCCCTCGTGTTCGATGGTGTTGTCCTGGAATTGGGTTTTGAACGAAAGCTTATCGCCTTCGATCTTCCCTTCGCTAATAGGTTGCTCCCCGTTGGGCGTTTCGACTGTTCCTGTCAGCTTAGTGCCGTCCGCTCTAAATGTAAAATTGAGCGCGATATCGCCGTTCGGTCCGCTGACCGATCCTTGCCAGTGCCCGTCTACGGGATTCGCCGGTGCGGCCATTCCCACGGCCACCGCCGATAGAAACAAAAGCGCGAATATCATGAAGCGTTGAACCATCTCCGAACCCTCCCCCGCAGTAGTTCGACTCATCGGCGCTGAGCGTACACCACACTCCTCCTTCGGTCAACCTCCTTCGCAGGGCGATGCAGCAGATCCTTCGCTTCGCTCAGGATGACATGTCAGTCTGAGCGAAGCGAAGAATCTGCATTTGGTTGCGGCTTTCTCGCGCTCTGATCGTGTCGGCCGCAGGGCTTCGCCTGCGCCAGCCGAGGGAGCAGAAGGGGTTTGGGTCAGGTCTGAGCGACTTCCGGTGAGTTTGAATAGGATGGGAGCAGAATAAGCAACACAGCCGCAATTGCTGTCGCCACTGCAAGGGCTACCAGAATCGGGGCGTAAGAGCCAGTCCTATCAAATGTGCGGCCCAAGACTATCGGGCCGATGGCACCCGCAATGGCGTAAAACGTCCAGGTGAGGCCGTAAAGCGTCGAGAAGGCGGGTAGCCCAAAATAGCGAGTTAACAAGTAAGGTGTGATATCTGCTTCACCGCCCGCTCCAACTCCGATAAGCGCGGCGGCCAAGCAGCCGGTGACAAAGCTGCTCGCTCGGGCGAGCAGAAAAATCCCGGCAGCGGTGGCCAGATAAACGAACATGGCAACACGTCCACCAGAATAGCGGTCCAGCAGCGAACCCACTCCTAACCTGGCAAGCACACTCAATCCGCCGAGCATGGACGCGCACAGCGCCGCGCTGCCGGCCGTGACGCCCCGGTCCGTCAGCAACGCCGCCATGTGGGTGATCGCGCCGTTCATGCTTAACGAGCCCACAAAAAGTGCAACGACAATAATCCAGAAAGGGTAGGTCCGCACGCCTTGCTGCCAGGTCATGCCGGAGCAAGCGACGGGAGCAGGATCGTCCTGTGTTTGCGGACGCTCGTGGACGTAGGCCCAGGTGGGCGCCAGACCGAACACCAAGGCAATCCCCCCAAGTAACAGGTAGGCGGCGCGCCAGCCGGATCGGCTGATGATGGTTTGGGCTACCAGCGGCAGGATCATCGCGCCCAAGCCCGCGCCCAGCATGACAAACGCCAGCGCCATTCCGAGCCGGCGTCGAAACCAGGTGGAGATGGCTCGAGCGTAGGAAAGGTGAGCGGCGCCGTTTCCAACCGCGCCCAGCAAAATGCAAGTGGCGTAGAACTGCCACAAATGTGAACGCAGCAACGCCAGGGAGGCTATGCCGCAGCCAAATAACGTCACGCAGGGAAGGATGACCCGCCGAGGGCCGTAGCGATCCAGCCAGCGGCCGAGCGTGGGGGAGCAAATGGCCACGCTCAGCGCCGCGAATCCGAAGCCACGCGAGATTCCCTCGCGGCTCCAGCCAAACTGAGCGTTCAGTGGCCTGACGAACACTCCAAAGGTGTACACGAACAGCGAGCCGAACCCCGCCATGACGCCCAGGCATGCCGCCAGCGCCACACGCCAACCGTAGTAACGGGGATCGGTTTCGCTCAGACTCGGAGCAGCTTCTGCACTCTTTACTGTCACGGTGAGTTTCTTCTCGGCGCGCGAAGAAAAGCAGATCCTTCGCGCAGTTTACCCTGAGCGAAGCGAACGGGCTCAGGATGACATGTCATTCTGAGCGAAGCGAAGAATCTGCATTTGGCAGCGGCGTTCCCGCGCAGTCTGTTAACCATGCTTTGTGATTTCCCGCCAGCCCTTATCCTTCCCGGCCCACGCCGAGCGAGTCCGCAACGCGGTTGATGTAATTAAACCATGATGCGATAAGGGTGATTTGAAGAATGGCCTTATCATCGAAGCCGGCTTGGCGCAGCCGCTCATGGTGGGCGCGGCTGATTTTCGTAGCGTCCTTGGTGAGCTGGACCACGTAATCCACCATCACGCGCTCCTGCGCGGTGAGCGGCGCCGTCTTGTAATCCGACTCGAGCGCTCTTACGAATGCCTCATCCAGTGTGACTCGACGCAGAAACTCTGCGTGGGACTCGATTCAATAAACACACCGGTTGGTCACCGAGACCATGGTGGTGATGATCTCGTGCTGGCGTCGGCTGAGCGGAAGTTGCGGCGACATGAGCGCGCCAAAGGTCGCGAAGGCGTGGTAGAGAGCATCGGGGATCAGGCTGTGTGACTCCACGATCTGTGCCCCGCCTCCTTCAGTTGCGTGTACGGGTGTTGCGTACTCGATTGGATAGAGCGCCCTCTGTCCTTCCGCCGCGCGGCGCAAGGCTTCGTCGGCTTCTGCCATCGGAATGGTTTTGATCCACGCCATAATTTTCCCCTCTGAGTAGCGCCGGTGTCCAGAACAACAGCCTGGCTGGTTGATCTAGGCTAAGCCGCGGTGGACAAATGGTCAATAATGCCGGGCCGCTATTTCCTTGAAATAAAACAGTTATCCTACGCCTCTCCCTGGAGTTTCTACATTTCGCGGGTGGCGCCGGGACGGGCGAGGCACCGCCTCGCCCCTACAGCGCCAGTGGGTGCACACGTCTGACGGGAACTAAATATGCAGGTTTTTGCATATATGTGTCAAAATGCCACACTTTGGACCCTGATTTTCACATTGTGAAAGTTCCGAATCTCGCCAACCCCTTGATTCCATTGCAATAAAGATTTACTTATGCATTATTCTCAGCTTTTCCCATTCTCTCATTTTCATCTGATAGCCTGGAAGATGGGGATTGTATATGCACTGCGTCGTTTCGAAACTCGAAAATCGAAATTCGAAAATCGTCTCTCCCGATTTCCGGCTGAAAGCGCCAACGGGCAGCGCCCCGGCGGCTTCACACCCCTCGGAGACGGGGCGGCAGAACCGCAGGCCACCCGGCTACAGTATCGACCAGCGGAACGAGTGTATAATGGGGGTTTCGGCACCTTCTCATGACAACTGCATGGATAGCGCGGCCCGCCGGAACGGGCTCGAAATGACCGCTAAGTTGGAGGCGAAATGAAGCGAAGGATCTTAGGGACCAGGTTGCTCTTGAGTGCCGTGTTGCTCATGGCATTCACGGTCGCATCACGAGGGCAGGACGTAGCATCGTTTGAGAAACGGGTGACGGTGAAGGTCCTGCCGAATGGCCTGACCGTATTGGTCGTCGAGCGGCCGGAGGCTCCGGTATTTTCGTTCTTCACCCACGTGGATGTGGGCTCGGACCGGGAATATCCCGGGATCACGGGCCTGGCGCACATGTTCGAGCATATGGCCTTCAAGGGTACGGATACGATCGGAACCACGAATTACCCCGCGGAAAAGGCGGCGCTCGAAAAGGTGGAGCAGGCCTACCAAGCTTATGACCGCGAGCGGCGCAAAGAAGTAGGGCGAGACGAGAAGAAGGTGGCGGACCTGGAGAAGGCATGGAAGGACGCCATGGCGGCGGCGCAAAAGTATGTGGTGGAAAACCAGTTTGGCGAGATTGTGGAACAGAAGGGGGGTGAAGGAATGAACGCCTTCACCACCAACGAGGAGACGGGTTATCACTATTCGTTTCCGTCCAATGAATTTGAGCTCTGGGCTTTTCTGGAATCAGACCGGTTTCTGCACCCGGTCTTTCGCGAGTTCTACAAGGAGCGCGACGTCGTGCACGAGGAACGGCGCCTGAGTGAAAGCCAGCCTTTCGGCCGGCTGGCCGAGCAGTTTCTCGGGGCAGCCTACATCGCGCATCCCTACGGCAGGCCGGTGGTGGGCTGGCCTTCGGACCTGGAATCGTTCTCCGAGACGGACGCCGAGAACTACTACCGCAAATATTACGTCCCGGCGAACATGGTGGTGACCGTAGTAGGCGACGTAAAGGCCAGCGAGGCCTTGCCCGTCATGGAGAAGTATTTCGGCCAGTTGCCGGCGCGGCCCAAGCCGGAGCCGTTGCGGACCGTCGAACCGCCGCAGGTTGCAGAGCGAATCGTGATCCTGCACGAAGCCTCGCAGCCGATCTTTATCGAGGGCTATCACAAACCCGGCGCGCGCGACAAGGATGACGCGGTGTATGACGCGCTTCAGGACCTGATGTCGAATGGCCGTACCTCGCGCCTCTACCGCTCCCTGGTGCGGGACAAGAAGCTGGCGGTGTTCTCAGGCGGGTTCAATGGATTCCCCGGCAACAAGTACCCGAACCTGTTCGTATTCTACGCGGTGTCGACTCCCGGGCACACGCCGGAAGAACTCCGCGATGCAATTCACTCCGAAATCGAGCGGGTCAAGAAAGAAGACATCACGGATGACGAACTGGCGATGATCAAGGTACGCGCCAAGGCAGACCTCGTGCGCGGGCTAGGCGACAACGAGGGCCTGGCCCAACAACTGGGAGGCGCCCAGGCGCTGTTTGGCGACTGGAGGGAAGTCTTCCGCCATGTGGATGACATTGGCAAGGTGAGCAAAACGGACATTCGCCGCGTGGCCAACACCACGTTTGTGGAATCGAACCGCACGGTGGGCATGATTGAGTCCACGCAGCTTGCCCAGGCGGCCCCGGCGGCCGGGAAGGAGAACTAACCATGAGGCCAAGACACGCGATGACTTTCGTTCTCGCTCTATTCCTGAGCTCGCTGGCATTCGCTCCCAAAGCGGCCGCCCAGGCGACCGATTGGAAACAGATCAAAGCTCCGGCCCTGCACGCCTTTCACCCCGAGCAGCCGCGGCGTGTGGAACTCTCCAACGGTATGGTGATTTTTCTTCAGGAAGACCACGAATTACCTCTCATTCGCGGAACTGCTCAGATCCGCGGCGGATCGCGGAACGAGCCTGCCGACAAGGTGGGGTTGGTGGAGATTTATGGCGAGGCTTGGCGCACGGGCGGCACCAAGAGCCGGACGGGCGACCAGCTCGACGATTACCTGGAAGCCCATGCCGCCAAAGTGGAGACCTCCGGCAACGCCGATTCGACCATGGTGAGTTGGGATTGCTTGAAGGATAACTTTGACGAGGTGTTCAAAGTTTTCGTCGAAGTGCTCCGCGAGCCGGAGTTTCGCCCGGACAAGATGGATCTGGCGAAGCGGCAGATCAACACCGCGATTTCCCGGCGCAATGACGAGCCTTTTGGAATCGCACGCCGCGAGGCGGCCAAGCTGGTGTACGGGGCGGACTCCCCCTACGCGCGGGAGCCTGAGTATGCGACGGTGGCAGCCGTGACGCGAGACGACCTCCTGAACTGGCACAGCCAGTATGTGCATCCGAATAACATCCTCCTCGGGATTGAGGGCGATTTCGATGCGGCTTCCTTGGAAGCCAAGCTTCACGAGGCATTCGACTCCTGGCCGCGCGGCCCGGCGGCGCCCAAGCTTGAGGTCTCATTCCATGGGCCGAAGCCCGGCATCTATTTTGTTGCGAAGGACGACGTTACCGCCAGCACCGTGCAAATGGTCGGTCTGGGCACGACGCGCGACAATCCGGACTATTATGCGATTGAGGTGTTCAATCAATTCTTTGGCGGGTCATTCTCGTCGCGCTTGTTCTCGAACATCCGGTCGAAGAAAGGGCTCGCCTATGCAGTGGGCGGAGGGATCGGAACCAATTACGACCACCCCGGCGTGCTGCGCCTGTTTCTGGGAACCAAAAGCAGCACCACGGCTGCCGCGATCGACGCCTTCAACGCGGAACTGGATGCGCTGAAAACTAATCCTGCCACGCCGGAAGAATTAACAAAAGCGAAAGAGGCCATTCTGAGTTCGTTTGTTTTCCGTTTCGATTCGAAGGAGAAGGTGTTGCGCGAGCGAATGACCTACGAGTTCTACGCCTATCCGGCGGATTTCCTGGAGCAATACCGCGCGGGAATTGCCAAGGTAACTATCGAGGATGTTTCCCGGGTAGCGGGCAAGTATGTCCACAAGGACCAGCTCGCTACTTTGGTGGTCGGTAAGGCGGCGGACTTTGATAAGCCGCTCTCGACTTATGGCGCAGTGACCAACCTTGACATCGCCATTCCAGCTCCACCGGGAACGGCCAAGGCCGCCACCGCAAGCAACTCCGAGGGGCAGGCGCTGATGGCCAAAGTGGTCCAAAGCCTGGGAGGTGCTGAAAAGGTCAGATCCGTAAAGGCGCTGCGAGAGAAGAGCACCGTGCTGGCCAAGACTCCCCAGGGGGACATGTCGATAGAAATGGAAGAGATCGCTGCCTTCCCCGACCAGCTTTGGCAGAAGATGCGCATGCCTATGGGCGAGATGACTATGGTTATTTCGCCTTCTGCCGCCTTCATGAAGTCTCCCATGGGGTCGCAGGACTTGCCGGGTGCACAGAAGGAAGACGGTCTGAGTGAATTAAAGCGCCATCCCATATTTGTGGCCCAGCACGCCGATGATCCCAAGTTCATCTTCGCCGCCGGAGGCACGGAGAAGATTGGCGATATCGACGCCCAAATCCTCGACATTAATGCCGACGGTGCACAGGTTCGCTGGTATGTCGATCCCCAGACCGGGCACATCCTTCGGACTTCCGCCCAAACGGCGGGGATGGGCGGGCCATCCGAGCAGGTCGTTGATTACTCGGAGTGGAAAGCAGTTGAGGGATTGAACATGCCGTTCAAGCTGAAGATCAAGCAGGGCGGCAACGATTCGGGCACGGAGGACATTCACGAACTTCAAATCAATCCTGCCGTCGACCCGAAGTTATTCGAAAAGCCGGCAGCCGGCAAATCCACCGGGAACTAGAGGGTAGCACAGGCACTCTTGCCTGTGCGCGTCGTGCAGCGAGGGCGGCGATCCGGTCAATAGGTTGCATGGAGATTACCCCCTCACCCGGACCGAGACGGCTGATGAAAGCGCCGTCTCGGTCCACCCTCTCCCCCAAGGGGGAGAGGGATTCCAGTCAAAGCGTTTCCCGTTTCTCTAAAGGGCGAAGGAACGAAACTTGAGTTAAACCCCCTCGCCCCCTTGGGGGAGAGGGTGGCGCGCAACGCCGGGTGAGGGGGTGGTCAGCCAAACACTACACCCGTTGCTAAACTTGCTCCGGCACGACGTACGGCGCCCGGTAGGTGCCCCGCAACAACTTATTCGCCTCGTCGTCGCCGATTACCTGTTGGGTCTCCGGATCACAATTGAGGGTGCGCCCCAGCCGGTACGAGGCATTGGCCAGGTGGATCAGTGCGCAGGAGAGGTACCCTTCCTCGATGGGCGCATTCAGTTCTTCCTGCTTTCGGCTGCGCACGCAATTAATGAAATTCTGCCAGTTGTTCCCTTCCCGTGCGCCGCTGGGGCCGCGCTCCTGCTCCTCTCCGAGCCACGTGCGGTAAGTGGGGTATTCTTCATTCGACATCGCCATGTAACCCTTCGATCCGTAGAAGACATCGCCGACCGACCCCTGGCCGGCCTCGCGGTGCGGACGGGGATGCCGCGGTGGCGGACCCAGGAAGCCTGGAATGGCCACTCCAAACCCGAGGGATCCGATGCCAGCCTCCTCGTTCGTGAACCAATGGCGCACTTCGAATTCCAGAATCTTGGGTTTGCCGCCCTCCTGACGGAATTCGAACGCCGCGTTGAGCGTGTTGGGAGTTTCCTGGTCGTCGTCAAACATGAAGTGCCCGCCCAACGCCGATACCTTGTTCGGGAATTTGACTCCCAGTCCCCAACGGGCCACGTCAATCTGGTGTGCCCCCTGATTGCCGATGTCGCCATTCCCCGTGTCCCAGAACCAGTGCCAGTTGTAGTGGAACCGGTTGCGGGTGAAGGGATGAAGCGGAGAGGGTCCCGCCCAGAGATCGTAGTTCACGCCCGCCGGAACCGGCTCCTCCGGCGCGCGTCCGATGGTGTCCCGCCGGTTGAAGCATAGACCGCGGGCGAGGTACACGTCGCCAATCAGCCCCTCCCGCATCTTCTGTACACCCTCCTTGACTGCGCCCGCCGAGCGGTTGTTGGTTCCGTGTTGGGCGATCCGGTTGTACTTCTTCGCAGCCAGAACCAGTTGCTTGCCTTCCCACAAGTAATGGCAGCAAGGCTTCTCAATGTAAACGTCCTTCCCCGCTTGCAGAGCCCAGATTCCGATCAAGGCGTGCCAATGATTGGGCGTCGCAACTGAAAGGGCGTCAATGGAGGAGTCTTCCAGGAGTTTGCGTACGTCAGTATAGGTCTTGGGAATCGGCAGGCTCATACGGTCCATGTCCGCGAGCCGGCCGCTCATGATGTTCTCATCCACGTCGCACACGGCTACGATCTCCACGTTGGGCATGCGGGAGTATTCCTCGACGTGCTGAAATCCCATTCCACGAAGCCCGCAGACGCCAACCCGGACGCGGTCATTGGCGCCAAACACCCGTTGCGGCTCGGTAATAAAACTGATTCCCGCCAGCGCCGCGGCACCAGCCCCCTTTTCGACCATTTTGTCGTTCACGTGCAGCGGTTTGCTTTTTTCTCCTGCCATTGCTCCGCCTTTCGTAATCTGCAAATGAGTTACCCTCGCCACCTCGCTCCCAAGGAGAGATACAAATTATGAATAAACGCAGACGAAGTCAAGAAAGATTGTCCGGTAGGCGCGCCTTGGACCCCAGGCCCTGGAAGGCGTGAAGAAATCACCAAGTCCTGTCATTCTGAGCGAAGCGAAGAATCTGCATTTGTTTGTTTTCAAAAAGATAAAAGCAGATTCTTCGCTTCGCTCAGAATGACAGACGATTCTTTCACAGCTTCCTAGCCCCTAGCCCCTCCCGATTTTGTTGACCTCTCCGGGCCAAACCGTTAGAGTTAGTGCGAACTTTTTGACCTAATCTTCCTGTGAGGTAACGAATGAGGATCATGCGACGTGTTCTGTTTTTGTTCGCTGCCGCGCTGCTGCTGGCTGGCGCAGCGTGGTCACAAGACAAGTTTGCGCTGAAGGACGGCGACCGGGTGGTCTTTTACGGCGACAGCATCACAGACCAGCGCCTCTATACGACTTTCGCCGAGACCTACGTGGTGACTCGATTCCCCCGCCTGAAGGTCTGGTTCGTGCACTCGGGCGTGGGCGGAGACCGGGTGACCGGCGGATGGGCCGGCGCCATCGATGTGCGCCTGCCTCGCGATGTGATCGCCTACAAGCCCACCGTGATGACCATTATGCTTGGCATGAACGACGGGAGCTATCGCGGCTGGGACGACGGAGTCTTTAAGACTTACTCGACAGGCTACCAGCACATTATCGACACCGTGAAGCACGCCCTGCCGGCGATCAGAATCACCGTGATCCAGCCTTCTCCCTTCGACGATGTGACGCGTCCCCCCAACATCGACGACGGGTACAATGCCGTGCTGGTCCGCTACGGCCAGTTCGTCAAGGACTTGGGCGAGCGCGAGGGCCTGCTGGTGGCCGATCTGAACGCGCCGGTGGTAAGCATGCTCGAAAAGGCCAAGGCAGAGGATCCGGAGCTCGCTAAAGACATCATCGAGGACCGAGTCCATCCCGGACCAGGCGGCCACCTCATTATGGCCGAGGCCCTGCTCAAAGCCTGGAACGCGCCTGCCACCGTGGCCGCGGTCGAGATCGACGCGGCGGCCGGACGCGTGACGCGCTCGGACAATGCAAAAATCACCGGCCTGAAGGCAGGCTCAACCCTGAGCTGGGCTGAAACCGACGGCGCCCTGCCCATGCCGCTAGACATGGAAGACAAGCCTACGGCGCTTAGCGTTCGCAGCTCCGACTTCATCGCGGCACTCGACCAGGAGCCGCTGAAGGTCACCGGCGTCTCTGCGGCGCGCTACGCCCTGACGATCGATGGCGAGAAGGTCGGCAGCTTTACCAAGGAACAGCTCGAAGAAGGAATCAACCTCGCGACCCTGCCCACGCCGATGGCCAAGCAGGCGGCCAAGGTCCACGACCTGACGCTGAAGCATAACAACATCCACTTCGCGCGCTGGCGTGACGTGCAGATTGCCCTCAAGGACTACAAGCTCGCAGGGGAACCGGCGGTTGTGGAAGCCCTCGACAAAGTGGAAGACCAGATCGTGCAAGTGCAGCGCGCAACCGCGAAGCCGCTACTGCGGCACTATGAGTTGACGCCGGAATGATTGAACCGGGTAATCCGATGATCGGGAGATCGGGTGAACAGAGAGACCGTGAGAATGCGCTTGGGGCCCCTCCCTTACCGGCTCGTAGGGGGACGGCTTGCCGTCCCGCATTTCTGCTGCGTTCACGGCGGGAGGGTAGGGCAAGCCCTACCCCTACACGTGTTCAGGGATGTGTAAAGACGGATCGAAGAAGGTGTTTGATGCTGCAAAAGATTGGCGTGATATTCAGCGCCCTAATTCTTGTGACTTGCTTCGCGTCAGCCTGCGGCAAGGCATTAGCTAAGAGCGCAGGGAGCCAGGGCGCCGGCGTTGTGACTTGGGCTGCTCCCGCTGAAGAACGGCTTTTCGAGGACTACACCCTGCGCGTTGACGGTCGCGCCGTTCCTGTATACGCCTGCCGCGTCTCCGCCATGCCCTTCAACCAGGTATGGCCTGGTTACCAACGCCCCCTCGATCAAACGGAGTTAGCGGGCTTTGCCTACTGGGAGATGTCGGGCCCCGTCAGCGTCGAGATTGTCTCGAAGCGGCCTTTCAGCTCGGTGGCGGTGCGGCCGAGTTCACGGAACATCAAGCCAAGCATCAGCGGTCAGCACATCACCTTCCAGATTTCCCAGCCCGGACAGTTTTCCGTGGAGTTGGACGGAACGCACCACGCCTTGCACCTGTTCGCCGATCCGCCGGAGACGGAGATTCCCAAACCAGGCGACCCTGGCGTGCTGTACTTCGGCCCGGGTGTCCACAAGCCTGGCAAGATCCTGCTCAAGAGCGGCCAGACGGTGTACGTGGCGGGCGGGGCCGTGGTCTACACGGCCATCGAGGGGCGTGGTGTGTCCGGCGTGAAGATTCTTGGGCGGGGCATTATCGATACCAGTGAATTCGCGCGCGGGCAGGGCGGCGGCTCCATTCACCTCGAGAACTCCTCCGAGATCAAGATCGACGGCGTTATCGTTCGCGATTCGGACCTCTATGGCATCAGCGCCTTCGGCTGCCATAAACTGGAGATTTCCCGGGTCAAGCTGGTGGGGTTCTGGCGTTATAATTCAGATGGCATTGATATGTGTAATACCCAGGATGTTATGGTTCGCAATTCGTTCATCCGCTCCTTCGACGACAGCATGGTTCTCAAAGGCGTCAATGGCCGCTCCGGAGGCGCTAGGCCCCTGCCCGGTCAATCGTACGATGGACTGCCGCTGCGGAACATTCACATGAGCGGGCTGGTGATCTGGTGCGACTGGGGACGCGCGCTGGAGATTGGCGCTGAGACCAGCGCCCCGGAGATCGCAGACGTGGTCTTTCGCGATATCGATGTGATCCGCAATACGCACATCGCTTTGGACATCCAGCATAGCGACCGGGCGGCAATACACAACATCCGGTACGAAAATATCCGCGTGGAAGTGGATGAGTCAGACCCCTTGCCGGTGATTCAGAGTCAGCCAGGCGAGAAATACAGCCCCCGCCCGGACGCCGCGGCAGCGGCCTGCGGCGGATGCGCAACTCTGCCGGGGCACACCGGCTACGTTCCCAATCTGTTGGTCATTGTCATTCACCCCACCGCGATCACACGTGACCGGGAAGCCGGCACGGTCCGGGACGTGATCTTCAAGGACATCGCGGTGACGGGGCAAACGATGCTGCCTTCCGCCTTTACCGGCCTGGACGCCGGGCACGATGTGCGGGGAGTGACCATCGAAAACCTGCGATTCAACGGCCACCCGATCACCAACGCCGCCGACGCACATCTTCAGATCGGCAAATTCGCGGAGGCGGCGCGTTTCCTGGTAGACTGAATACTCGTCATGGGACTTTTTGGTTCAAAGACGAAGAAGATCAAGCCTGCCAACGGATTGGCGGGGACGGTTCAATTCCCCGGCGATAAATCGATATCGCATCGGTACGCCATGCTGGGAGCGATTGCGGAGGGCACGAGCGAGATCCACTTCTTCTCGACCAGCGCCGATTGCCAGTCCACTCTTTCCTGTTTGAAACAACTCGGGGCGAAGATCGAGCGCAAGGACAATATCGTAACCATTCAGGGCGCCGGGCTGGGCGGGCTCCGGCCCAGCGCTGAACCACTGAATGCGGGGAACTCAGGCTCGACCATGCGCATGCTGGCGGGCATACTGGCGGGCCAGCCGTTCCGGTCCGTTATGATGGGCGATGCATCGCTTTCGGCGCGGCCCATGAAGCGAGTCGCCGATCCGCTTACGCAGATGGGCGCGGTGGTCAAGTTGCGCGAAGGCAAGCTTCCGCCGCTCGAAATCGAAGGGGGCGCGCTGAAGCCCATTCGCTACGAAATGCCGGTGGCCAGCGCGCAAGTCAAGTCAGCGATCCTGCTGGCGGGATTATTTGCCGAGGGCGAGACCGAAGTTATCGAAAAGGAACGGACACGAGACCACACGGAGATTGCGCTCGAGCAAATGGGGGCCGACATTGGCCGCCACGAGCGATCCATTGCGTTGCGCGGCCGGGCACGGCTCGAAGGCAAGAAGCTCTATGTGCCGGGCGATCTCTCCTCGGCCGCTTTCTTCATTGTGGCAGGCTTGGTGACTTCGAACTCCAACCTGATGCTGCACAACGTCGGCCTGAATCCGACTCGTACCGGCATCCTCGATGTGCTTGTCCCTATGGGCGGACGGGTTACAGTGGTTAACCTGGAGGTGATGAACGGCGAACTCATCGGCGACCTTCACATCGAGACCAGCAAGCTGCAAGGTGGGGAGATTCCGGAAAGCGCGGTTTCCGGTCTAATTGATGAGTTGCCCGTGCTGGCCGTCCTGGGCACGCAAACCGAGCAAGGGTTGAGCTTTCGAGGCGCGGGGGAGTTGCGCGTAAAAGAAAGCGACCGGCTGGCCGCGGTGGCGGAGAATCTGAGGCGGATGGGCGCCGAGGTGGAAGAATTCCCGGATGGCCTACGCATTGCCGGGCGGCAAACCCTTCATGGGGCGGAGATCGATCCTCATGACGACCATCGGATCGCCATGGCTTTCACTGTGGCAGGACTAGTCGCCCAAGGCGACACGCACATCAAGAACAGCACTTGCGTCGATATTTCCTTCCCTGGTTTCTTCGATACGCTCTCCAACATTACTGATTGACGACCCGGTAACTGACCGTACGGCCCGCCGCTGCGGAGACGGGGCGATGGCGCGGCGGCGGGTTCCAGGCTCGTTTCTCGTCTCCAGCAGCGGGATGCGGCGAAGCGGCAGGCGTCTGCGGGTGGGTTCCCATTCGAAGCAAGCGTACGGTCCCGTATTCCGTTTGGAGGCGGATCGACGGCCCGCCTTTGCCCAAGCTTCCGCTGATACTCGGGTTGTCGCCTTCCTTCGTGACTCGCAAGCCCGGCGCGGTAAAGTCGCTATCCACTTCCCCATGAGGGGACGCTGCCTCGATTTCGAAACTGCTCGAGGACGGCAGGCTCAGTTCGATCTCACCCTTCTTCAATTCGACTTCGATGGGATGCGTCGGAGGAGTAGAGGTGCGAAGCTGCACGTCGCCGTTCGTGTCCGAGATTTTCACGCTGTGCTTGAAGTCCGCGAGGGTGATGTCTTTTTGGCGAGTCGAGATTTCAAAGGGGCCGTCGATGCCGTTCAACTCGAGCGAACCGATCTCCATGTTGAGCCGGCCGGTTAGTTTCTGCGCGGTCATATCAGTGCGAGAGGACTTGAAGTGCAGGGTCTGCTTGATATCGCGGAAGTCCATGTCGCCATTGAACTCGCCGTTGATACTTGCCGTGCCGGTGACCCCGGAAATACTGACGTTGCCCCCATGCCCCTCAACTTCCACGCTGCCCTTCAGATCGCGCACTTCCGTCAACCCGCTGCCCCGGGTCAGACGCACTAACCCTTCGACATTGGTGATGTGCGCGTCTCCGTGACGGGCAGTGACGGCCTGCTCCGCCTTTAATCCATCCAGGATAGCATCCCCGTGCTCCACCGTGACTTCCGTGCTGGTGGCGAAGGGAACGCGCAAGGTGTAGTCCAGGCGCACGTTGTGACCACCGCCCGGAAGCGAATCCAGGTTGGTTTGAACCAGGTATCGGCCAGCTTGTTCGACGATTTCAATCTTGACTTGGTTTGAGAGCTTTATGGCGTCATCTTCGTTGGGAGCCCAGACGGTCTTCTTCACCATGCCGTCGATCGTCGTCTGGTCGGTAGCATGCACCTCCACGTCACCTCGGCGGTCCACCACCAGGACGTGAGGCTGGGGACGGACCTGCTGGGAGAAGGTCTGGGTGTAGGTGTAGGTGTTCATGAACAGGCCGCTAAAACCCTCGTCGTCCATATTCGCGCCCCAGGAAGCGGGCCACTGCTGCCACGGCCTCAATACGACCTTCGAAACCAGGGTTCCCAAAACGAGAATCAACACCAGCAGGATAACTTCGCTGGCGCTGAAAAGCGGCGGCGGTACGGTCTCGGGATGGGTGCGCGCTTGAACGTAATCGATCAACTTCGAAAGGCCCCAAAAGATGATGAGTATCGGCCAGAACTTGGCGATGACCTGCCAAGGGTGAATTGCAGGGTTAAAGTTCTCCCAGAGGAAGATCGCGCCCACTCCGATCAAAGTAAGCGCCCAGAAAATCGATCCCCGACGATATCCATAAGTGCTCATGGTTTCCTCTTTACCCTAGCGTCTCGCTTAGCGGTTAGTCTTCCCTGCCTCAGCGCTAGAGCCTGGGTCCCTCCGGTGGCCGCGGCGGCCGCATGGAATCGACTAGTTTCAAAACACCAACCACAACCAGAAGAAGCGGCCAGGTCTTTCTTACGCCCCACTCCGGAACGAACTCGCCGATGAGGAAAACGATGCCGAGGGCGATGAGGAAGACCGGCCCCATCAAACCGGGTCTGCGCGAAACAGTCGTAATTGGCGAATGGTCCATAGTCTGCCGCGGCCCCTCCCTTCCCTCGCTCCACTCCCTGTCCGGTTCGTCCGTCATGCTTGCTTCCCTTGCCTCACCTGATCCAATTGCAGTTCCAGCTCGCGCATCTTGCGCTGGTGCTCCATCTCCTCAAACCGCAGTCGCTGGTGAGTATCGATTTCCAGGTCGCGAATCTTCATCAGGTGTACGATCGCCACGATGACGACCACCAAAGCAAACGCCGCAAGGGGAATGATCACAGGCGAATCCATGCTCCTATCACCTCCGCAACCTTGCAATAGACTTTAGGCCGTTCCCATGCCCGCGCCTCACCCGGTTCAGACCACCCTGTCTGCGGCGCGGCGATTCTTCTCCTTCTCCATCTCCAACTCCAACTCCTTCATCTTGCGCTGATGCTCCATTTCGCGTATGCGCAAGTCCTGGTGAAATTGGAGTTCCGTTGCACGCGACTTGTACCAAAACACGATGCCAACTATGCCCAACGGCATGGCAATGGCCACAATGGGAATCAACAGACCCGGTTCCATCATAAGTCTCCTTCTCAAGCCAGGTTGGCATACTGCGTCTATTTCGACGGGCGACGCACGTTATACGATCTTTACAGCCTTGGCCTTTTCAAGCTCCAGCTTCGCTTTCTCGATCTCCATCTCCTTGAGTTTTCGTTCGTGCTCCATCTCCCGAATGCGCAACTCCTGGTGGGCCTGGAGCTCTCGTTCCCGCATTTTTCTCATGGCGGTGATGCCCACAATAAAGATGACCATCACGAACGCTCCCATCGGGATAAAAATCGGATTGGTCAGAATGCTTTCCATGCAGAGCCTCCGGGCTGGTGATTTGTCGTGCGCGCTTCCTTGAGTGGCACAGGCACTCTTGCCTGTGCTACAGCCACTCCTGGCCGTCCTATGTGTGGCACAGCCAGGAGTGGCTGTGCTACTTACAGTGAGAGCGGACCCGAGCCGCTTCCGGGCCCCTGCCTTAAGCTGCGGGCGTCCGTCGAGGAGTGCGAGGGAGGTTGCATACCCCCGCCCCCGCCACCCCCACCCATTCTCCGTTGCAGCAGGAGCACGCCGATGACGATAAGCAACACGGGCCAATATCTGCCGAGTTGGCGAAAAACCGGTACGCCAAGATTATCCAGCAGGAATAGAGCCCCCAGGCCGATCAGCAGTGCGGCGCCCACCGGCGCATTCATCTTCAGGTCTCCGAGCCCAAACCACTCCGGGACCGGTTGGCCGAACTGCTTGGCCTTTGCGGTTTGATAAGAGTCAATCACCATATAGAAGTAAAAGGCTGCTGCGCCCAGGCCGAAAATGGTGTCCATAGGGCTGCCTACTCGATCGCTCAGGGCAATGAGAGAGCCGAAGATTAGCACCTGGATCATCGCCTTTACGATTTGACCGTTATAGATGGCGCCCACGCCGGGGATGAAGCCTAAGGCCAAGCCAACTCCGGGACTGGGGCCGGTTTGCGGGCCGAACACCGGAGTTTGCAGGCGAGTCGCCAGGCAGGTCTCGCAATAAAGCATGCCGTGCACGTCGCGCTTGCAGTCCGCGCACAGAGCGCGTCCGCACAAGCCGCAGTAGGCAGTAGAATCAACTTCAGGATGGTTGGCGCATTTCATGGGTTTTGGCTCCTTACCGGCTCGACAGTCAAAGGTGGCTGTACAGATCCATTGTTATCAGCGGCGCGGGTGTTAGCCATCTCGACGATTCGAGTCTGATTGGCTGCCAGCGCGGGGAAGGGCGGCGGTGCGGTGTTGGTTGAGCCTCCCGGTGCCGGCTCTTGCTTCGGGGCCTCCGGCTCTTCTTCCGAGTGAGTGCGGAGTTGCCGAAGTCTCGATTCAATCTCGAGGACCACCCTCAGGTCGTAGTAGAACTTTTCCGCCCGAGCCGCGTACACATGCCGGGCTCGATTGGCCCTCAGGACCCAGGTACGCGGGTTCAGGTCCTCAGCGGTCAGGTGTCGCAGATTGATTCCTGCCGCGTTGACGATGATCGAGAGCGAAAACACGGCCATCGCAACCGTGTAGGCAATCCTGGGCTGAACCGTGGGCCGGAAAAAGGCCGCCAGCCGCTCCGTCCAGCCAGGCTTGCGTTCACCCACCGTGGCCAGCATGATCTTCTTCACCAGCCAGGGAGAGGGCTCAAGCTCCGGGGCCGCATGGCACAGTTCCATGGCCCGGCGCACGTCTCCAACCATCTCGCCGCAGGAAGAGCAGGTGTTCAAATGGGCTTCGACTTCCTCTCTCAGCCCCGGTTCGAGAAGCCCTTCCAGGTAATCGCTCGTCAGATTTTCAACTTCCAGGTGCGTCATGGCTCGTTCCCCGCCTTTACGGGGCCTCTCATACCTTCCATACGTTTAAGAACACGCCCCAGTTCCAATCTTCCGCGATTGATTCTAGATTTTACCGTTCCCTGGGGCACACTCAGGACTTGGGCAATCTCCTCGTAATCGAGGTCGTGCAGGTCGCGCAGGATAACGGCCTCCCTCAGATCGGGGGAGAGCTTGTCCAGCCCTAGTTGCAACACCTCCCTGCGTTCCCGTGATTCCACCTGGCCCGTAGGCTCCATATGCGGGCTGGGTTGCTGCTCCGCCTCGGGTAGTTCATCCTCAAGTGAAGAAGTCACGCGATCTTTGCGGGCGCGCCGGTAGTGATCTACCAGATGGTTGCGCGCCACCCTGTTAAGCCATGTTCCAAAGCTGCCCTGAGCGGCATGATAACTCTTCAGAGTCTGGAAAACCTTGATGAAAACCTCTTGGGTTACATCTTCGGCTTCTTCCACCCGGCCGGTAAAGCGATAACAGAGATTATAGATTTTTCGGTTGTATGCCTTGAGTAGAGCTTCCCAAGCAGAATCTTCACCGGCGAGGCAACGGTCCAGCAACTCCTGTTCCTGTTCCACTCCGGCTCACCTCGACGATTCCGCCAAAACCTGGGACCTCGATCCCACCTGTTGCCTCGCCCCACAGCTATTGGGCTTGAGCGGCATTGTAACAGAATGCGGGAAATCAAGGCAGAGCCAAAGAGTCCGCCTGGACGTGAACGCGAACACTCTCAGAGTCCGCTTACTGAAGTGTCACTCGGGGTTTTTAGGCTCAGGATGAAGGCCGGTTTCATCGCCGAAGCTATAGACGAATGGGCTGGACCGTAGTTCCAACCATTCGAAGTGTCTCCCCTTCCGACTGACCCCTCACCCGGCTCGCCCCGGCTGATGAAAACGCCGGCGGCGGGCCGCCCTCTCCCCACGGGAGAGGGCAGTCTTTCTAACTTCGGAGAATTCAACCGGTAGGGTGATGTTTCTGCTTTCTGCTTTCTGCTTTCTGCTTTCTGCTTTCTGCTTTCTGCCGACTGCCCATCTGCCTAACTCCCCGCCCCCACCTTCTCCAACTCCGCACCCGTAGCCGCTGCCACATCGGCGTGCAGCGAGTTCCCGTGCGAATCCATGGTGACGATGGCGGGAAAATCCTTGGCTTCGAAGACCCACATCGCTTCGGGAACGCCGAGTTCCTCGAGCAGGTAGACGGCGCGGACCTTGGGCAGACAGCGGGCGTAGAACTGCGCGGCTCCTCCGATGGCGTGGAGATAAACAGCTCCGTATTCCTTCAGGCCCGCGAGCGTTTTCGCGCCCATGCCGCCTTTGCCCATCACTGCGCGGATGCCGAAGCGATTGATCACCTCGGCCTCATAAGGCTCTTCGCGGATGCTGGTAGTAGGGCCGGCAGCGTTGGTGCGCCAGCGAACATCGGGCGGCGTTCCTTCTTTCATCATTACCGGGCCGCAGTGGTAGAGGATGGCGCCGTTCAGGTCGCAAGGCGCGTCGTGGTGCATCAGATAAGTGTGAGCAGCGTCGCGCCCGGTAATCATGGGCCCATTGATGAGAACCACGTCGCCAACTTTCAGGGCGCGAACTTTCTCTTCGCTGAGCGGCGGTTCCAATCGTATTTCCCTGCCTGACACCTGGAACCCGGCGCCTGCCACCAACTTCTCAACGGGCCGCTTCGGGTCGCGGTACAGCCACTGCTTGATGGCGCCGGATTCGGCCTCGAGCAACACCCCAAGCCGCCGGAAGGCCCAGCAATCGTAGGCGACGGAAACGAAGAAGCTGGCGGGCAGGCGGTTGGCGGCGGTTAATTTGCAACCGATCAGCGAGGCCTTGCCGCCAAAGCCCATCGGACCGACTCCAATCTTGTTCGACTCGTCCATTATCTCCTGTTCGAGCTTGGCGAGCGTGGGGTCGGGGTTCACATCGTCGAGCGAGCGAAACAGTTGCAACTTCGCTAAATGGTAGCCCGCCGCACGGTCGCTGCCGATGCAGGCGCCAATCGCCCCAGGCGCGCAACCCTGCCCTTGCGCCTGCCACACGGCGTGCAGCAAGCACTTTTTGACGCCCGCAAGGTCGCGGTCGGCGCGGCCCAGATGCTCGAGCATGCAAGGCACCGAATACTGAATGTTCATGTTCTCGCAGCCGCCGCCCTTCAGAATCAGGCGCACTTCGATCTCCGGCTCCTCCCACTGCTCGAAGTGGATGACGGGAGTGCCGGGACCAAGATTATTGCCGCTGTTTTTCCCAGTGATCGAGTCGACCGAATTGGGCCGCAGTTTGCCGCGCTTCGTCGCTTCCGCGACGGCCTCCTGGATCTGCTTCTTCATTACTATCTGGTTCACGCCCACGGGGGTCTTGATTTCGAAGGTGGGCATGCCCGTGTCCTGGCAGATCGCCCCTTCGTTTTCGTAAGCCATATCGATATTCTGACCAATGATGGCCAGCGCCTGGCCCGCCTGGGTTGCCGGCTTCTCGATCTTGATCGCCGCACCCATGGCCTGACGGACGTCCGGTGGCAGGTTCGTAGAAGTCTGAATTATCAGTTCCAACATGCTCTCTTTGAAGAATTGCATTGGGCCCTCCGGTGGGAATTATAGCGCTGAACGGGAGGAAGGATTCGGGATTCAGGAGTCAGGATTTTGACAACGGACGACGGACAGTCCGCCGAATCAAAAATCGCAAATCAAAAATCTAAAATCATATGAACGGATGCTTGACCACCGTTCTGATTTGCAGGATGCGGGTCAGGTCATCCCTGATTATGCCGAACCCCTCCTGGGGCGAGTCTGCAAAGCGAATCAGTTTGAAGTCGTCTTCCGAAATAGTCCCCGCCTCGAGGAAATACTCGAAATTGATGGCCCGTTTCCAGAAGCTTGAGCCGTAGAGCACAATCGAAACGCGATGCCCCATTTTGTGAGTTTGAACGAGCGTGAGCATTTCAAAAAGCTCATCCAATGTTCCGAAGCCGCCCGGAAAAGCAATGAGGGCTCGGGCGGGCTGGGCAAACCAGAGCTTGCGCATAAAGAAGTATCGGAACAGAAACCCAAGTTGCGGCGAGATATAAGGGTTGGGACTTTGTTCAGCGGGAAGCACGATGTTCAGCCCAATGGACTTGCCGCCGGCCTCGGCAGCGCCGCGGTTGGCTGCCTCCATAATGCCCGGCCCACCACCCGAACAAACCACCATAAAGAGGGGTTGCAGAGAGAGCGCCCACTCGGTCACCAGGCGTGACAACTCCCTCGCGTCCTCGTAGTACTGCGACATCTCGAGGTCCATGCGTGCTCTCTTTAACGCTGCGGCAATGGGGCCCTTGCCTTCGTGTCCGCCCTTGCTTTCCAATTCCTGAACCCTCGGAAGGACTTCATCACGGGGCTGGATGCGGGCGGAACCGAAAAACACCACTGTGTGATGGACACCCAATCGCCGCAGCCTGGCCTGCGGTTCCAGGTATTCGCTCAGGATGCGCAACATCCTGGCATCACCGCTTTCCAGAAAATGGTGGTTCTGATAGGCCAATAAGAGTGTCTCTTCAGCTTCGTGCTTCTTTATCGCCATTCATGTCTCTCCAAGAAAGATATGAAACAGAGAATACCAAACCGAGGTGTCTTTGGGTTGGCAAATTCTGTAATCGGGAGATCGGGTGAACAAAGTGCAGTTCTGGTCGCTCACTCCCCTTCCATCGGCTGGTATGAATCCCAGCATGAAAACCTGTCATGGTGAGCGCAGCGAAGCATCTCGGCAGTGCGACGCGTTTCTGAAAAGTGTGCTGACGATGTTCTCAAGCCCCAAAGGGGCGAGCTAACGAAGCCCAGGCCAACGGTCTGGGTGAGGAACCCAGGCCGCGCAATTTGCCAGCCCTGAAGGGGCATGATGAGCCGCTCGATGCGTCGGAGGCGACGTTCCACCGAGGCTAACGCCTGGTTATTTCGCCCCTTCAGGGCTTGCTCCCAGAGAAGGAAGGACGTTCTTGTTCGCAACCCAGGCCGTTGGCCCATAGGCGTTAACCTAAGCATTTCTGAGGGGTCCCGAAGGGACCCAAGATCATTAGCCGTAGGTGAAACCTACGGAAACTGCCGGGTACGAGATTCAGCCAACCCCGCAGGGGTTGAATTCGACCCCTTCAGGGTCGGGGCAAGCACAAGGAAACGGCCATTTCTCCGTAGGTTTCACCTACGGCTAATGATATTAATGCCCTTCGGGCATTCAATCCGTACAACCTCCGCTTAGGTTAACGCTTATCGGCCAACGGCCTGGGCTTCGTTAGCTCGCCCCGTTGGGGCTCGAGACATTCCCAGTTGCGGGGATTCTTCGCCCGCCAAGAAACGGCGGGCTCAGAATGACAGGCCCCCTCGGCTGATGTACGGCCACCGCGTGCTCCGATGTTCACCCGATCTCCCGATCGCCGGATCTCCCGATTACCCAATCGCCCGGTCGCCCGATCACCCGATTTCCCGGTTCCCTTTTGCTTGCCCTGCGGCGGTCGGCAAGATAATATACCGGGGGTTATTTGGAACTGATGGAGGAGCACAAAATGTCGTTTGTCACACGCCGCCAATTTATACACCAGAGCGCCGCCGGGGCTACTGCACTGGGATTGTTCCTGAATGGAAAACGAGTTCAATTGGAAGCCGCGCCGCTGCCCAAGCCCGCCAGCCCTAATGATCGGATCAACGTCGGTTTCATCGGCTACGGCATCCGCGGATGTTATCTGATGGAAAACGTAAAGCAGACGGAGCAGGCGAACCTGGTTGCCGTGGCCGATTGCTACCAAGGACACCTCGACCGTGCCAAGGAACGCACTGACGGCGCAATTGAGACCTATTTTGCGCAGTACAAGAAGCTGCTCGATCGAAAGGACCTTGACGCCGTGGTCATCGCGACACCGGACCATTGGCACACGCCCATGGTGCTGGACGCGGTGGCGGCCGGCAAGGATGTTTACATCGAAAAGCCGATGACGTACTGCATTGAAGAGGGGCCGAAGATCATCGAGGCGGCGAAGCGCACAAACCGCATGGTGCAGGCGGGGAGCCAGTGGGTATCTGCTCCCATGCACATCAAGGCGAAAGAGATCGTGCAATCAGGAAAAATCGGCAAAGTGACGAAGGTTGTCGCCTTCTACAACCGGAACAGCTCCACCGGAGCGTGGAATTATCCCATTCCGCCGGACCTGAAGAATGGCGTCAATTTCAATTGGGAAGAATGGCTGGGGCCCGCTCCCAAGCGCTCCTTCGACGCAGAGCGGGTGTTCCGGTACCGCAAATATTGGGATTACTCGGGCGGCATTTCCACTGACCTCTTCGTCCACCTGATCAACACCATCCACTTCGTAATGGACGCCCCCATGCCGGACACGGTGGCCGCCATCGGCTGCATCCTGGCGCGTCACGATGGCCGCGAAGTTCCGGACACGCTCGATGCGCTGTTTGACTATCCGACTTTCCACGTGAACATGGGTTCGACCATGAACAACGCCAGCGGTTCTCAACAAGGCATTCAGTACCTCGGCACGGAAGGCACCTTGATGGTCAGCCTCGACAAGGACATGACCCTGACCAACGAGACCGTAAGAGAAGGTTACCAGTCACAGGTCGAGCCGTGGCCCAAGAAGCTTCAGGACCAATTCTGGGCGGAGGGAAACCACCGCGAGGAGTCGAACCCTTATGTGCGAACCGAGGGCACCTTGGACTATAAGCCCGGCGGTCCCGACGCGGTCATCTTCCACCTGAACGCCTTCTTCGATTCCGTGCGAACCCGTCGTGAGCCCATCGAAAACGCCGCCATGGGCCACCGCTCCGCCGCCACCGGCCACATGGTGAATCTCTCCGTGCGCAGCGGCAAAAAGATTTGCTGGGACGCCGCGAACGGGAAGGCCAAGGAAGCGTAAGCAGCCGTCAGCTCTCAGCTTTCAGCCGCCAGGAAGCGGCGGTTTGCCCGCAGCGACTCCGCCCAAGGAGCAGAGCGAGATTCTTCGCTGCGCTCAGAATGACGGTTCTAAAATTCCGCCCCCCGCCCACCGTCATTCTGAGCAAATTCACACAAGCCTGTCATTCTGAGCGCAGCGAAGAATCTCGCTCTGCGGCAGGGTGAATTGACAGCCAAACATCAGGGCGTCGCCCTTTTGCCCCCAATCCGTCGACAACGTTTGGGTACACCACGCGGAAGTAGGGGCGAGGCGGCGCCTCGCCCCTACAGGCCAGTTCGCAAGGCAAACGCGCCACTACGAATTCAAATTGAGACACTACGGTCCGCATTTTTCGCTTTTCCGCTCATTTCGCTTGACAAGTTCGCCGGCCTATGATAGCCTACCGTGATCGTCTATCTCCGTGACGTTTTGTCGCCAAGGGAGCGCTGGGATGCTCGGAGGCGAGAGGAAACACGAGGTCGTCCGCGCAAACCGGGGAAAGCCAGGTCTGCAAACAACAAAAATAATACGAACGAAGCCAGTATATTATTGAAAACACAGGACGGCATGTGCGAAACGAACTAAAACGAACTCAAAATAAGCCGCAATTGCGCGCTGAAATGCGCGCATTGCGTGCAGAATTCCAGTTTTCTGGCGTTTCACAGGTTTTGGCGGAGGCCTCGAACGGAAAGGAGGTCAGGGGTTGAAATCGCCCGGTCGGAGGAATCCGGAGGATTGCGAGAAAATACGAAAATCGTGGGAACGAAGCTAAGAAGTCATTGAAAACACAGCACATCACTTTTTTGAGCGTTGCAATTATCGCGTGTTTGGCGCGCAAATTAGCAGCAATCTCACCCCAAAGGGAGCAAATGACGCTAGATTTTGCGAAAGCGGAGTCAGAAGGTGCGACTCTGGACGTGACGGCATAACAGTGACAAATAGTCGGCTAGACAAGCTCGGGATTTCCATCGGTGCCGGCCTGATCTGCGGCCGTGCCACCGCATCGTATCGACAGATTGAAGTGCCTCAACCCGCCTTGACAATATCACTGACGCGGTCGAGATCGAGCCGCAAGTCGCCGTCCTCGTCGACATCGAACGCTCGGGCGAATTTCGCACCCCACACAATCTCATCGTAGCGGTAGGAATAGCGCGCGTGCACTGTCTGGCTGAATCGGTCGTCAACACCCTTGATAAGGATCAGGAGTTCCGCCTGTAACTGCTCGAGATCCACGGCGGTCTTCTTATAAAGCGGGCTCTCGGCATCCAGAACATGAACAATCGTCCAAGTCAGAGGCAGAAACAGGACGCCAGGCCTCTCGAGCTCTAGTTTTTCATATTTGCGCTCCAGGCGGCCGTCCACGGGTTGCACCGTCATGAGCAGCATCCTGGCCTCGAGCTCCATCAGGTTGCTGACGCTGCGGTTTACCACGCGGAACTGAAGGCTCGTGCCGTCCTGGTAGGGCGCCACGATCATCGACTTGCTGAAGCCGATCCGGGCGGTAGGGCGCGATAAGCGGCCAACCAGGAAGCCGGTGGCCACCGCAAATCCGAGCAAGCCGGTCATCGCTTCAATGGAGGAGATCAAATTCGCGGCCGTCGTCTCCGGCCAGATGGTCCCGTAACCGACCGTGGTCAAGGTCTGCGAGCTGAAGAAGAACGCATCCAGAAATCGGCTAAACGCCGTGACGGAGGCGTGATGGACCCGCTCGATCCCGCCCACCCAGTAATAGAGAAACGCAAAGAACAGGTTGACGCTAACGAAACCCGTGAGCAGCAGCGCCATAAACGCCGTCCACGGGGTGTTGAGCAGGATAAGGTAAGGGTGAACGTCTCGCCAGGTTCTACCCCGGCGTCTCACGTTGAACTCGCCGTCTTTGCGAATCGCACGCCGCAGTGTAGCGCTGTATTGTTGCGTCAGACCGGGATCGAAATCTGGCTTTTTCATGGATCATCAATGATATCATTTAAGCAGTCTGCCTGTGCCCATGAGAGCATTGGGGAGTATCCTGCAGGGACCCGGACGAGGCCATTCATGCGGAAGTGCCAAACATGCGGAGCTGCACTGACTGAGAATTCGAAGTTTTGCTCGTCTTGCGGGGCAAGCGCAGCTTCTGACTATGCAGTCACTGCGGCCGCTACTGCGGCTGCGACGGCAGCGGAACCGGTGGCGGCCACACCAAAGGTGGCGAGCGTGCAGGCCCGGCCGCGTTCCAGCGGTTCGCGACCTCCCACCAGCCCGCGCACTCCCACGAGTTCAAGCGGCCTGTCGAGCGAAGGTCGTTTTCTTCCCGGAACCCTGCTGGCGGAGCGGTACAGAATCGTGGCCGTACTAGGGCGGGGCGGAATGGGCGAAGTCTATCGCGCTGACGACTTGGTGCTGGGCCAACCGGTGGCGTTGAAATTCCTTCCGGAAGCCGCCGCATCTAACGAGGAATTGCTCTCGCGTTTCCGCAATGAAGTCCGCACCGCGCGCCGGGTTTCCCATTCCAATGTGTGCCGAGTCTATGACGTGGGCACCGTCGACGGGCAGATGTTTCTTTCCATGGAATACGTCGATGGCGAAGACCTGGCGTCGCTCCTGCGCCGCATTGGCCGTTTGCCGCCGGACAAAGCAGTGGAGATTGCGCGGCAACTTTGCGCCGGGCTTGCCGCGGCGCACAAGGAGGGCGTGCTGCATCGCGATCTAAAACCGGCGAACGTGATGCTGGACGGGCGCGGCCGCGCCGTGATAACAGATTTCGGACTGGCGGGACTCGTGGATCAGATCCAGGGCGCCGATGTGCGCAGCGGCACGCCCGCCTACATGTCACCGGAACAGCTCGCCGGAAAAGAAGTAACCGCCAAAAGCGATATCTATTCGCTTGGCCTCGTGCTGTACGAGATCTTCACAGGCAAGCGCGCCTTTGAAGCCGAGACGCTCGCGGAGTTGGTGCAAATTCGGAACGAACGGCCGGTGAGCAATCCCTCGAGCTGGGTGAAGGACCTTGATCCCTCGGTCGAACGAGTGATTATGCGCTGCCTGGAGCACGAACCCGCAGCCCGGCCGGCCTCCCCGCTTGCCGTCGCTGCCGCGTTGCCCGGTGGCGATCCATTGGCGGCAGCCCTGGCGGCGGGCGAAACGCCTTCGCCGGAAATGGTGGCGGCGGCGGGCGAGAAAGAAGGCATCGCTCCGCGTGTTGCGGTCACCGCCTTCGCAGTGGTCGTGGTAGGGCTTGCGATCATCAGCCTCATTGGCGCCCGGGTGAGTGCTCTCCGTCTGATGCCGCAGCCTCTGCCGGCCCCGGTCCTGGAAGTCAAAGCGCGGGAAATCGTGAAGAGCCTTGGCTACATCGATCGGCCGGTCGACGATTCAGCGCAGTGGTACTATCAATCTGATTTCACCGCTTATGTTCGAAAGAACGACGGTGCGCGGCCGGACTGGCCCAAGATCCTCTCTGAAAGACCCCAAGTCCTCGTGTATGGGTACCGGCAAAGTCCCGTCTATCTCGATCCCGACGGCTATCAGGGCAACTCGATCACTCCCGGGGTTGTGCAGTTTGATGACCCACCCGCAATTCAGTCCGGCATGATCAACCTCGTCATCGACTCCCAGGGCCGACTGATTTCCTTCGAAGCGATTCCCAAAGAATTCGATGCGAACCCTCCGCCGGTGTGCCCCGTGGATTGGAAACCTCTTTTCGCGGCGGCTGGAATCAGCCTTGCCCAACTAAAACCCACAGAGCCGCAATGGTTGGAACTGGGTGCTTCTGACACGCGCGCGGCATGGACGGGATCGTGGCCCGATTCCGGCCGGCCCTTGCGAGTGGAAGCCGCCGCCTGGCGAGGCAAGCCGGTTTACTTCCGGCTGATTGGCCCGTGGGTTAAGCCCGGCCGGGAACAGCAATCCAGCACGAGCGTCTTTGAGCATGCGGGGTCTATTTTGGGCGTCACTCTGGTGACTTTGTTTTTGACTACCGGCGCTCTTATCGCGCGGCGCAATTACTTGCGCGGCAAGGGCGATCTTCGCGGCGCCCTTCGCCTGGCGATTGCAGTCTTCGTGATCCAGATCGCCATCTGGGTTTGCCGCTACCACTTCATCCCGACTGTCGCCGCCTTCGGGCGGTTCGTACTGGCCGCAAGCACCGGGCTCTTCCTGTCGGGGGCCATTGGAATGCTATACCTTGCCCTGGAGCCCTACGTGCGGCGCCATTGGCCGCAGGCGGTCGTTTCCTGGAGCCGCCTGACCACCGGACGGATGCGCGACCCCCTGGTGGCGCGCGACGTTCTGTGGGGCGTTGTCCTGGGCGTGGTGTGGACAGTCGTGATCAGCGTTGGCCTCCTCATCCTGAACCGGCTCGGCGAAGCTCCGCAATTGCCCAGTCAATCGCTTCTCACCGGCGGCCGCGAGATGGTGGGAATCTGGCTGCTGAACATCATGGGGTGTATTGGCTCCACCATCGAGTTCTTCTTCGCCATGTTCCTCCTCCGCATTGTGCTGCGCAACAAATGGCTGGCAACGGCCGTCTTCATCGCTCTTTGGACAACGAATAATTCCCTCCGCAACACGCGCCCGGAAGTTTTTGTACCGATCTGGCTTGTGGTTTTTGGAATCGCCGCTTACGCAGTCACGCGCTTTGGCTTGATCTCGCTGGCCGTGGCCATCTTCACCGCCAACGTTCTCCTGAGCGTGCCCTACACCTTCGACTTCAGCAACTGGTACGCCACCAGTTCGCTGGCCGTCGTGCTCAGCTTCGTCGCAATCGCCGGGTGGGGATTCTACACTTCACTGGGAGGACAGAAACTCATCCACGAGGATCTATTCCAGTAAGGCAACAGTGATCGAACGAGTTGAAGAGATCAGCAGAGAGCGGTGCGTTATGGTTACTTCTTTTCAAGAGCGGGCATAAGCCACTGTAATACGCAATCTTCGTATTCTTTTCTGGCCTCTTCGGAGATGGGGGCCGTAGCAAGAGGGCTGTTCTCCGTGGCCTGAAAATAGAGATCGCCCGTTCTGCCCAGCGGACCGGGGTCAGTCTTGGTGAATTTCTCCATGTCCGCGTCGGCAAACTCGTAGATCTGTTTGGGAGTGTAGTCTTTCAACTGACCGGGGCTGAGCTTGTCGACAATCCGTACGTAGATCCTTAACCTTCCGAAGGCTCTATCTTTATCGTATTCTGCTTTGAAAACACGCTGGAATTCCTTGTCCGCGTTTTTGGGGTCCTTGTAAACGTCGCCTACGAGGTAAAACTCCGCCAGTTTCCCGCCGTAAGAGCTGTCGAGAAGGTGAAATAGGCGCAATGTCGCGTCGTCCGGGCTGATTGCCACGGACTTTTCCTTGGCAACGCAGAAGGTCGGAAATCCCGCCGTTATCAAGACTGCGCAAATCGCGGCAAGCAAAAGGAACGTAGGTCGGCAAGATCGCATCTTTCCTCCCGGACTGCTGCTCCAGCATTTCCAATGTGTGGAGATAAACCTTTCGAGACTCGCACTCGATAGTTCCCGTGGAGATACTACTCCGCTCCGGCGCCGAAAACAATAGGACAATAGTGCAAAGAGTAAAGTCTTAACAAGGATTGGGTGGTGCAACGCAGAACTTGCTTCCAGAGTCTGGGGCCCTGCGCGTCCGCGGAAAGGCTATTGCCAAGAATCCGTCGAAGTCCAGCGAAACGTTGAGGCGCAACGGCAAAAACATGCCGCTTGCCGGGGACCAGGGGGCTATGTATACTGATGCGGCATTAATGCTTCCATTAGGAGGTCCCGTGCCTGCATCACTCAGACTTCTCTTTATTACCCTGGCTCTTTTCTTCCTCGCTCTCCCGCTCCGTGCCCAGACCGCCACCTGCGCCGGCATGAGCCTGGGGCAGGGCGCCAGCCTCAACGGCTTCGTGCCCTTTCCTTCCGACAACTTATGGAATACGGATATATCGAATGCCCCGGTAGACGCCGACTCCGCCAACTATATCAACTTCATCGGCTCGGCCACCACATTGCACGCCGACTTTGGTTCCGGCACCTACGACAAGCAAACCATCGGCATACCATACCAGGTGGTACCGGGGTCCCAGGCGGAGGTTAAAGTCACCCTAGGAACTTATGCGAGCGAAAGCGATCCCGGTCCCATGCCGATCCCTTCGAACGCGTTGATTGAGGGTTACCCCAATCCGGGAACCGGCGACCGGCACGTGCTGGTGCTCGACCAGGGCAACTGCTGGCTCTACGAGCTTTACTATGCCAAGGAGTCGAAGAGCGGCGCCTGGAGCGCCAATTCGACCGCCCTATGGGACATGACCATTGATGAGAAGCGTCCTTACGCGTGGACTTCGGCGGACGCCGCGGGCTTGTCCGTCTTCGCGGGCCTGGCGCGTTATGATGAAGTCGCCGCGGGCGCCATCCATCACGCCCTGCGCTTCACCGTGCCGACTACTCAGGAGGCTTTCGTCCTGCCTGCCACGCATTGGGCATCGAGCAACACCAGTTCGAGTGCTCCTCCCATGGGGCTGCGTCTGCGGTTGAAGGCGGATTTCGATATCTCGGGCTACCCTGCCGATGACCAGGTGATTCTGACCTGCATGAAGAAGTACGGCCTGATTCTGGCGGATAACGGCAGCGCCATCTACATCACTGGAACGCCGGATAGCCGCTGGAGCAACGACGACCTCTCACTGCTCAAGCAAGTCACGGCCGCGGATTTCGACGTGGTCGACACCGGCACAGTCTACACACCCTCGAACCTGCCGACCGGCGCTTCGCCCACGATCTCCAGTTTCACCGCCAACCCCGCTACGGCGGCCCCGGGGCAGATGGTAACCTTCACTTGGGCGACCACCGGCCAGAGCTACAACATCATCTCACCGCAAGTCGGGCCGGTGCGCGGCTCGAGCATCATCATTGCGGCGCCGTCGGCCACCACTACTTACAAGCTCTACTCGACCAACCAGTACGGGCGGACGACGCGAACAGTGAAAGTCACTATCAACTAGCCGTCATGGGTAGAGTAAGTATTTCGTCCGCAGGCTTCGGAATTTTTCTAGCGCGTCTTGCCACTCGAAGACGATGCGGTGCGGGTCCTTCCCCGCCTTGATGTCATCGAGAACCCACCGCGCGCCGACCAGAGGCAGGGTCTTATCCAGCTTGAAATCGTTCGGATACAGCTTCCAGAGGGCGGCGGCGAGTTCGACGCCGAGAGCGGGCGAATCGAGCGCCTGGCGGTCCAACAGCAGAATCTGCACGCCGTGGCAAACCTGGCCGGCAAACGAGCTACTTAAAGGCTTGAAATCCGCCGGCAGGAATCGGACTCCCTGAATGCGGCGCACATTCAAATACGTCGAGAGGTTTCGCGAGTCGATCCAAGGTGCGCCCAGCACCTCAAACGGCGAGTCAGTTCCGCGGCCCACGCTGACGTTCGCGCCCTCCACCGTCGCCACGCCGGGATAAAGAACTTCCTCAGTCGGATTGCGAAGGTTGGGTGAAGGGTTCAGCCATGGCAGGCCTGTTTCGTCATACCAATCGGAACGCTGCCACCCCTGCATTTTGATCACGTGGAGCCTGGCGGCAAGGTGATTCTCTCCATTGAACATCTGGGCCAACTCTCCAACCGTCATTCCAGGGCGTACAGGCTCTGGAAAATAAGCCACGAAGCTGCGCAGGTCGCTATCGAGAACCGGCCCCTCGACTTGAATTCCGTTAATGGGATCGGGCCGATCCAGCACGTAGATGTCAATGCCCTTCTTCGCGGCGGCCTCCAGGCAATAACCCAGAGTCGTGGTGTAAGTGTAGAAGCGGACTCCCGCATCCTGGATGTCGTATACAAGTGCATCCAGCCCTTCCAGCATCTTGTCCGTAGGCCTCTCGACATCGCCATAAAGGCTGTACACCGGCAAGCCGGTCGCGGCATCAGTGCCTGATGCGACCTTGGCGTCCACCTGGCTCGCGAGCCCGTGCTCCGGGCTGAACAGGGCGACGAGCTTTACTCCCTGAGCATGGTAGAGCAGATCGGCCGTGCGGTGGCCTTCGGCGTCCACGCCCGTTGCGTTGGTAATCAAGCCCACCCTGCGACCTTCCAGGGGCGCGAAGTTTTGTGCCTCGAAAACGTCAACGCCTGTCTGCACCTTCCCGTTCCTAAGGCCTTGCTCGCGATAGCCTCTCATTAATTCGTAGTAACCGGTGAGCGAGCGCCGGCTGGCCAGCACCTGCTCAGCGGAAATGGGCCCCAGCGCAGCGGCAACGATGGTCGCGATCTGTATGCGCATCTGGACCACGTCGCCTTTGCCGTTAGGGTGTACCCGATTCGAGAGGATAATGAGGTAGGTTTTGGTCACCGGGTCAAGCCAGATATTCGTTCCGGTAAATCCCGTGTGTCCAAACGAACCGACTTCGAATAGCTCGCCCCGATTGGATGCGAAAGGCGAGTCCAGATCCCAACCAAGTCCGCGCACCGCCATCTTATCCGGAGGAGTCTGCGGCGAGGTCATCTTTTCGACGGTCAGCGGGCTCAGGATGCGCGCGCGTTTGTAGCTTCCCCCGTTGAGAAGCATCTGGGCAAATACCGTCATATCATCCACGCTCGAGAAAAGACCGGCATGTCCCGCGACGCCGCCCATGTTGTAGGCCGTGGGATCGTGCACCTCGCCCCACAGCATTTTTCCCCGGTCACCTTCCTGGTATTGAGTGGGCGCAATTCGTTTGCGCCAACTCTCAGGGGGATTGAAGCGAGTGTCCTTCATGCCCAGCGGCTTGAAGATATGCTCCGAGCAGTAGACATCCAACGGCTGGCCCGAGACACGATGCACCAGTTCGCCCAGTGTCTCAAAATTGATGTCGCTGTATACGAAGCGGGTGCCCGGCGGGTTGATCAGCTTTGTCTCCGCGATCATCTTCATTGCCGTGCCGTAACCGAACCACGCCGGCTTTAGCTCGAGATCAGGAGGCATACCGGAATAATGGGTCATGAGCTCCTGCACGCTGATGGCTTCTTTCCCATTGGCCTTGAAGTCCGGCCAGTATTCGGAGACGGGAGCGCTTAAGACGATCTTGCCCTGTTCCACAAGTTGCATGACGGCCGTGGTGGTGGCCACCACCTTGGTCACCGAGGCCATGTCGAAGATCGTGCGGACGCTCATCGGCAACGGACGCGGAACGACGGCCCGACTCCCGAAAGCCTTGCGATAGACGACTTTTCCGTTCTGCCCTACCACTACCACAGCCCCCGGGCAGTCCCCTCTGCGAATCGCTTCCTTAACCACCGGATCGATGGCCGCCAGCTTTTGTTTGATAATGTCTTCTTCCTGATTTTTCGCCTTCTCCACCATGACCGCTCGAGCCCCCACGGGGCCCGCGAGGACACAGGCCGCCAGGAAAAAGCTCATTATCCGCAAACCCTTCATCGTTTCTTACCTCCCAAATGACACAGTTCCGGAGTCGTCTAAATAATGATGTCCGAGGCGCGGATCGTCCCGCACGAGAAAGTCAAAAGGGTGAAAGAGATAGCCTCCGTCAGGCCCTCGCACGTACCCTGGAAAAGAAGGCTTCAATCTCTTCCAGGGTCTTCCCCATCGTCTCCGGCAAGAAGAAGGTCACGGTGACAAAGTAGAGAACGGTGAAGCCGGCGAATAGTAAAAACATTGTGGTATAGCCATAACGGCCAACCGTGGGCAGGAAAATAGCGGCCAGGAAAGTGGCAACGGCCTCGTTGATCAGTAAGGCGATGCTCATGCCGTTGGAGCGGATCCGGGTGGGCATCAATTCGGACAAGGCCAGCCAGACGCAGATACCAGGCCCCAGCGCGTAAAATGCGGCAAAAACAAACAGGCTGATGGCCACCATCCAGCCGTCCCGGGAACTGGGCAATGGCGTGATCAGTGCATGCTGGATGTGCAACGGAGCGGTGCGAGCCTCCTCGAGATTGCCGAAAGGATCGGAGAAGAAGGCCAGTACTTTATTGGCTGGAACGCAGTTTGAACGGCTGAGTTGGATCGGCGCCGACAGCCCATGATTCAAGATCGCCGCCGGAGTCACTGCACTGAAATCACCGTAAGAATAAATGATGGTCAGCGTGGTCGGCTTTTCCGCGAGATCAGCCTGCCCGGCTTCGGTCAGCCACTGCCTTTCCAGTTCCGGTGTAAGATTCAGCGTCGAGTCCGCCCGCCCACCCAGCATCGTCTGGACGGCCCGGCCCGCGTCCACACGATAGCGTTCGCCGCGGTGGAATAAGAAAGCCGTCATTAACAACGAGGCCACGAGGCCCGCCGTGCCCAGTGAGAGCAGAAACTTACGCCCTTTTCGGTCCACCAGCAGCATTCCCACGACCGTGCCCAGAGCTTGCACCACGGTGAAAATAATGTAACCCCAGTGCGCCAGCACGTCCGACAGGCCGCTCTGGATCAGAATAGCGGTGTTGTATCCGATAATCGAATTAATGCCGGTCGTCTGATTCAAGGCCAGAATCACACAGGCCAGTAAAAACGGCAGCACGTATTTGCGTTGGAGCAAGCTCTCCGCAAAACGTCTTCCGGCCGCTTTGGTTTTTTCCGTAGCCTGAATGCTTTCCATTTCCTCCAGTTCCAGGCGGGCCTGCCCGGGGGGACGCGAGCGTAAAAGCGCCTCCAGCGCAAGTTGCTTTTGGCCGCGCCGGAACAGCCAGCGCGGCGATTCCGCCACGGCAAACCCACCCAGCACAAAGAGCAATCCCGGAGGAAGCGAAACCCAGAAAATGCTGCGCCAAGCCTGGTCCTTATACGCGAACAGCAGTTGCGGATTGCCCAGCTTGGCGACTTCTTCAACCCTCAAACTGAAATACATTCCCACGCCAGCCGCCGCCACGATGCCGATGGTCAGCAGCCACTGGAACATGGCAGTGCCCTGCCCGCGATCCTCCGGCGCCAGACACTCCGCCAGATACAACGGCACCACCACCCCGATCAACCCGGCGCTGATACCCTGGAACAGTCGCCCCAAGATCAGCGGTCCGTAGCCGTGCGAGAGCGCGATCACCGGAATACTTGCGGCGAACAGCGCCCCGCTCAAAATCATCAGATACTTCCGTCCCATGCGATCGGCCAGCACGCCGGCAAAAAGGGTTGAGATCACGGTGCCTAACAGCACGGCCGCCACTACAAACGAAATCTGCCCCGCGTTCAGCCCCGAGGTGGCAACCAAGTAGGGCAAGGCCCCCGCGATGATACCCACATCGATGCCGTAGAGCAGTCCGCCGAGGCCGCCCACCACTTTTAAGAAACGGTTATAGGTTTTCGGATGCATTTTGAAGCCCGTGGAAGTTTGCACACTCGCCTTTCTGTTTTACCTCCGGCTCCCTTGGGGATGGGGATTAAGGCCCATCCCTGGACGCACGGAGAAATTGTATTTAGCAGGATACTCCGGTCTTGCGCCGTCAGCAATGCCAGATCCACCGGCGTTGCCAGGCCCTGTTGGAAGGACGGCCAGCAGCCCACCCGCCGGGAAAGCAATGACATTGTCCGGTCTAGGGCGCTGAAATGCACACTGTATCACGACCTTCTATGCGTGGGGAAAATATCCTTTTGCTTTTCCCAGCATTCAGTGCGAAAGTGTAGTCGAAATCCCGGGCGGGTGCTCCTGGAGGAGCGCAGGCGGTAGGCGCGGCGGGATAGCCCCAGCCCCTTCTTACAACATGGTATGAAACAAACGAGAATTCGTAAATCAGAATTGCCCCAGATCCCAGACCCCAGTCCCCAGTCCCTACTCCGGATCACGGAACGCGAAAACCCCGCTTCAGCAGCCCTGGACACAAAACCCACCGCTGAAATTCTCCGCATCATCAACCGGGAAGATCGGCGCGTCGCTCCCGCCGTCGAGAAGGTCATACCACGCATCGCGCGCGCGGTGGACACGGCTGTCGCAGGCATCAGCCGCGGCGGACGGATGATTTATCTGGGCGCCGGGACCAGCGGTAGGCTCGGCGTCTTGGACGCAGCTGAGTGCGGTCCGACCTTCGACAGCGACCGCGTGCAGGCTGTAATTGCAGGCGGCCGAGGCGCCATGCTGAAGTCCTCAGAAGAGACGGAGGACAACCCTCTCGAGGGAGAACGTGACTTGCGCCGCATCAAACTCAGCAAAAAGGATGTGCTGGTCGGAATCTCCGCCGGCGGCCAGGCTCCGTACGTGCTGGGTGGGATGCGCTATGCTCGCCGGATGGGCGCCAGGACGGTCGGTCTGACTGTCAACCCTGCGGCCCCGATGAAGCTGCTCGCCAACGTCTTCATTGCGCCCGTGGTGGGACCTGAGGTCCTCACCGGCTCCAGCAGAATGAAGGCCGGAACCGCCCAGAAACTCGTCCTCAATATGCTCTCCACCACCGTCATGGTCCGCCTGGGGCGCGTCTTCTCCAGTTGGATGGTCAACATGCGGTTGACCAACCGGAAGCTGCGCGAGAGAGGCCAGCGAATCCTGACGCGCTCCACCGGCGCAAGCCCTGCCCGTGCCGCCAAGACCCTGAAAGCCGCCGGGGGAAGTCTGCCGTTGGCCCTGCTAATGCTTCATCGCAGGATGAAACGGGACGAGGCCCAACGACTTCTAACCACGGGAAAGAGCCTTGCTTCGCTTTTGCGCGGTCCGTCGTAGGGCAACCCTGATGCTTGCCCAGGGCGGCCACGACAGGCTGCCCCTACGGCGCATGCGAGCGGGCGCGCTGCGTCAGAAGGTCACGTTCAAGCTAATCTCATTCAACGTCTGGTCCAGCCGTTGTGCCGCCTGCTCGCGCTTTCCCTCGAGATCACCGATCTGCGCGCGCAGCGCGGCGAGGCGGTCTTCTTGCGTATTGAGTTCACGAGTGTAGCGCTCGGTCAACGCTTTCTCCTCTGCACTACCCTTAAGCGCCTTCATGTTCTCGCGCAGGCGAGCCTGGTCGGCGCCAATGGAATCGATCTCCTGGTGGCGTGCCTGAAGTTGCGCGTCGAGCGTCGCAATCGCGCTCTTCTGGTCCAGCACGCGCCGGAAAGCCTGATCCATGGCAGGAGTAACGCGCTGCTGCTGGGTCAGAATATCGACTTGGTCGCTCGTCAGGTTGGTGAGTGCCAACGTGGCGGTTTCGGGCTTATGCTCGTCGACCACAAGCTGGGCGCTCTCCTTCGGTTTCACTTTCACTCGAAACCGATAGAAGGAGGCCGACGATTCCTCCGGCTTCAAGTTGTCCGCGAGCTTCCACTCGGGGCGGGCCGGGTGCTCGATCACCACCTCTCGCGAAGTGGCGTCCGAATTGGAGATTTTGTAAGTCCTGCTCGATCGTTGTTCCCGGATAGTAAGCATCACACCTTTGTTGATCACAATATTGCTGATGGGTCTTTGCGAGAAGTTCTCTTCCACCTTAACGCGCAACGCCGGATCGGGCGCGTAGGAGGCCAGCCGCTTCTCGCCGGGATGAACGGCTTCCAGCAGTCCCTGGCCCGCAAACGTATCGCCCTCGAGCACATTGAAGCTTCCTGCATCGAGCGTCTCCCCGCTTGTGTTGGTCAGCCAGAGGGCGCGCAAGGCCGCGGCCGACTCAGGGTTCCACAACGTCACCTTCTCCACATTGATATGCGCCTGGATAATCGGAACCAGGGCCGACTGGTTCTTGTCAATAGTGACGGTTTGCTTGATGTCGTATTCGAAGAGGTCGCCGATCTCTTTCGCTTCGGCTTCAGGCCGTTGTTCTTCCATCACATTTCTCGCCACAACTCCTTCCGGCGACGCCGAGACCATTACGGTTTCGGTCATGGCTCCTACCGTCAAAGTTGGATGAAACTGATTCCTGCCGGAGGAGACGGCCACGTTGTTCGCGGCAAACTGCTGGAATCCCGGTGATTCGACGGTAAGCGATGAGTCGCCTGGCTGAGCGTTGCGGAACCGGTAATGGCCCTGAGAATCGGCGCGGGTCGTGCGGGAAGCGCCGTTGGCGTTGTTCGTCAGGGTCACCTTGGCGTTCGGGATGACGGCCCCGGTCGGGTCCCTCACAGTTCCCTCCAGGACGGTCGCCCCTCCGACCACGCCACCTAACACACCGCCACCGACGGAGTACACGCCTCCGCCGGTTCCTCCGCCTTCACCTGAACCTATGCCCCCACCTGCCCCGCTGGCCACTGCAGGAGGCGGACCAGGCGCGTTCATAAGCGCCATTTCATGCGTCTGGGGCGTGAGTGTCATCTCCTGGGGCAGAGCCACCACGGGCCGGCGCACGTAATAGGGCTGCGAGATCTGCTGGATGAATGACTGCGGCGCGCCCGCGACAAGAGAGAGCCGAACGCCTTTCCAGTCTTCGCCGATCGTATTATCCACCACCGCCCATCCCTGGATCAGGGGTGGATCGTCAGGCTTATCAGTAAGCAGGATGCGGTAGGTGCTCTTCCAAACCGGCACTTCGCTGATGTAACTCACAAATACGTCGCGCTCGCCCTCGCCTGTAGCGGAGATGGTCATTCGGCGCAAGTCCATGGCCTTGGCCGACCCAATGAGGTTCAGATAACGCCCCACATCGTCACTCAAGTCGCGATCGGCGATGCGCACGGAAGTGGCCGGCCCCATCTCGAAGCTGCGCAACTCGCCGCCGTCAGTCACGAGAGAAAGTTCGGTGACTTCCGTCAGTTGCTCGCCTTTGGGGTTGAGGGTCTTGCGTGTCTCCACGCTCAACACCCGGCCCGCCCCGGAAGCCGAACCGTTATGCACCTCCACTCTTGTGCCGCGCAGGGCGTTGAGAAAATCATCCCGCGAAGTCCCCTCGCTGAGTGGCAATCGAAGGGCCTTCAGCCGCTCGCTGAGGGGCGCAATCGAGTTGAACCGCACACCGCTAATCCGGCCTGAGCCGAGGTCCACCACGGTGAGCGAGTTGAGGACGTCATTAAGCTGTGCCGTTGTGAAGTCGATGTTGAGCTCCTGCGCGCCGCGTACCCGGGCGGAGTGCTCGAAGTAGCCAACTCCGTTCTTGTAGAGCACCACTCGTTTCACCGGCAATCGTTCCTGCGACTCCGCCGCGACACTCGTCGAAGGTAGACCACTGGGCTTCTGCTGTGCATTCGCGATGCCCGCAAGCAAAACCATTAATGCACTTGTGACTATTAGTCTCCGCATTAAATCCCCCTCATTTTGGAAAGTAGCCAAGCGGCGTATTGAATAAACGTGTTCGCCGTTCCTTGGCTTAGACACCGGAGCCCCATCTCAGGTTGCCGGCCTTTAGAGGTTATTTTGTGGCTCCGGCGAGACTCCAGCACCACAAAATCGAAAATCTTGGAACTTTCTGGGCCCCTCCTACGTTCCTGGTCATAGAGCGAGGAGGTGGTCTCCGATGATGAAGAAAACAGTTGGTGTGATGGTTGGCATGTTGGTCTTTGCCGCGCTGGCGTTGCCCGCGGACCGTTGGCTGCACGTCCGGGTCATCGAGTCGGGTCCGGACGGAGATCGAGTACGCGTTAACATTCCACTGAGCCTTGCGGAAGCTGTCCTTCCCACGATTCGGGCTGATAAGTTCTCTGACGGAAAAGTAAAAGTGGATGGCCACGCCTTCGACCAGGTGGATGTTCGCGCCCTGTTGGAAGCGGTCCGCAAGACGGGGGACAACCAGTACGTCACCGTCGAGTCCAAGGATCAGAACGTGGAGGTTGCAAAAGCCGGGGAGTTCCTGCTCATCAAAGTTCACGAGAACGGCAAGCATGGCGCGAAGAAGGACCAGGCTTCCAAAGCGGAGAATACCGTAAACATCAAGGTTCCCTTTAAGGTCGCCAACGCCTTGCTCTCTGGCCCCAACGACGAACTGAATGTGCTGGCAGCAGTTCGTGCTCTCGACGAATACCAGAATCTGGAACTGGTCACCGTGAAGGACGGCAGTGACGACGTTCGCATCTGGGTGGATTCGAATAATACCTCGGACTGACAGTTTGGAGTGCGGCAGCAAAGCTGCCGCCGTGGATTGCAGTAGCGCGGGCTACCGCTTTAGCGACGATATTCGAAGGCGGTAGCTTCGCTGCCGCACTCCAAGAAAGACTTCAGGAAGGCGGTGACTTATGACGGCAGGCATGGCAGTTCTCGCAGGGACGCTCGGGGTCTTCACGGCAGGCGCTGTGGTCGTCTGTAACGAGGGGGCGGTGAGGGTCGAGGTTCGGGAAAAGAACCAAGATGGCCACCACATCCATTTGATTCTGCCGGCCGCCATTGCCCCGGTGGCTGCATTTATGATCCCCAGGAGCAAACTCCACGACGCTCGCGACAAGATCAGGCCCTGGCTTCCGACCATCAAAGCGGCCAGTGCAGAACTCGCGCGCTGCGCCGACGGCCCGCTAGTTGAGGTAGATAGCCGTCGCGAGCATGTGAGAATCTTCAAATTGCATGGGTCTGTCTTTATCGACGTAGACTCGGACGAGGAAACAGTTCACGTTTCATTTCCGCTTGTAGCGGCCGCCGACACGGTGAGCGAGTTAGCAAGGTAAGCTTGAAATGCCTCTCCTCGGCAGAGCGGGAGACAGGGGGTGGCCGGTTCGAGTGCGTCCTCCATCGGCCACCCCCTAACCCCCTTAGGCAGGGAGCGGGCTCCCCCAAGATCACATCTCACGCGGGCACGAACTCATCTCACAACCTAACCACCCTCCGCCCCTCCTTGGCTTTGGAGGGGGAGATAAAGCAGCCAAGGAGGGGGTCCACGCCGACCTCAATTCACCGTCAGGGTGAGATTGATCGTGTGGGTGAGGGTGGAAGTCGAGGCGCCGGCTCCCGTGACTACCACGGTGTAAGTCCCCGCAGGCGTGCCGGGTACCGTCTTGGGAGCAGGAGTGCTCGACCCACCGCCGCAGGCACTCCACAGCGTCGCCAGAAGTAAGCACGCGCCCAGTAGATACGCGGCGCGACGCTTTCTGGCGGCAGCCAACGTCGCCAAAGTTGCCAGTCCCAATAAACCATACAGCCAGAGAAGTTTCCCAAAGCCGCTAAAGCTGGGCGGCGGGAATCTTCCCGCAGGTGGCGCAAGCATCGCCGTGGTTGGCGCTGTAGTCGTTACCGCCACAGCCACAGTCGCCGATGCCGTGCCGTTCAGAGCCGCCGAGTTGGGTGTCAGTGTGCAAGTGGCGAGCGTCGGGGCCCCGGTACACGTCAGGTTCACGGTCTGGCTGAACCCGTCGGCGGGACTGAGCGTCAAAGAGTAATTCGCCGTCTGCCCCGCGCTGACGGTCTGGCTCGTAGTACTGCTGGACAACGTGAAGTCCATTCCAGTGCCCGAAAGTGCAATCGTCTGGGGGCTGTTGGCGGCGTTGTCCGTCACCGTAATTGTTCCGCTCTGACTGCCGGCGCTGAGGGGCGCGAAGGTGACGCTGATGGTGCAACTGGCGCCTCCCGCAAGCGAGGCGGGGCAAGTATTGGTTTCCGCAAAAGGACCGCTGCGGGTGATCGTAAGAGGAGTGAGCGCCGCGTTGCCAGTGTTGGTTAGTGTGATGGTCTGCGCGCCGCTCTGGGTCGATACGGTTTGCCCCGTGAAAGTCAGGCTCGAAGCGGAGAGGTTGACGCCCGACCCAAGCCCTGTGCCGCTCAGAGTCACCGTTTGGGGGCTGTTCGCGGCGGTGTCCGTGAGCGTAAGAGTTCCGGTACGGGCCCCACTCGCGGTGGGCGTGAACGTAACACTGATCGTGCAATTGGCGCCAGCGGGAACGGATCCCCCGCAAGTATTGGTTTGTGAGAAATCCCCGTTCATGCTCATCGTGAGGTTGGTGAGCGTTAGGCCGCCCGGATTCGACAGCGTGATCGTCTGTGGGGCGCTCGCAGTTGCAACTGCCTGTCCAGCGAAGGTCAAACTGGTAGCCGAGAGGCTGGCCATAGCTCCCTGCCCGATTCCGGTCAACAGCACAATTTGCGGGCTGTTGACGGCGTTGTCCGTCAAGGTCAGGGTGCCGTTCCGCACACCGCCTGCGGTAGGTGTGAAAGTAACGCCGATGGTGCAAGCGATGCCGGGACTAACGGGCACGGCGCAATTATTGGTCTGGGCGAAATCTCCGGTGGTACCAATAGTGAGGGGTGTAAGGCCTCCACTCCCCGTGTTGGTCAATAAGATCGTTTGCGCGGCGCTAGTGATCGAAACAGCTTGCGCCGCGAAGGTCAGGCTTTGTGTCGAGAGCGTGACCACCGGCGCCAGCGCCGTGCCGCTCAGCGTTACGATTTGCGGACTGTTCTCAGCATCATCTGTAAGCGTAATCGAGCCCGTTTGATTTCCGCCGGCTGTGGGAGCGAAAACGACGTGGATGTTGCAACTGGAATTGGCAGGAATCGAGGGCAGACAGTTGTCAGTTTCGGTCCAGCCGTTCGAGATCGCCAGACTGCTGATGCTGATGGCCGCCGCAGCAGGATTCGTGACGATCACCCCCTGCGGGGTACCTGAGGTACCGAGAAGCTGGTTGCCAAAACTCAGGCTGGTGGGTGTAACGGTGAGGGCAACAGTTACGTCCCCGGTGCCAGTCAACTGAATGGCCTGTGGGCTGCCGCCGGCGTTGTCGGCAATCGCCACGGTGCCGGTACGGGCACCCGTCGCCGTCGGTGTGAAGGTCACATCGATGCTGCATTTTGCCAGGGGCGCTAGCGTCCCGCCAAGATAAGGACAGGACGTTCCTGTGGTGACCAGCGCGAAGTCGCCGGTCGCTACCATGCCGGAAATGTTAAGGACATCGTTGCCCAGGTTCGTCAAAGTAACACTCTGCTTCGCGCTGGTCACTTTGAGAAATCCGCCCGGAAAGCTCAGGGCTGGGGCGGATAAACTGACTGCCGGTACAGGGCCTGGTGCGAGCTCGGCCACAAACGCCACGGTCTGATTTGCCCATGTGTCGGTGTTGGTAGCCTTCAACGGGTTCACCACCGGAAAAGTGGTCGACGACGTTGACCCGATCACCCAGGTGTTGAGGGCCAGGTCCGTGGCAACGCCGTTTCCAACGTCGTAAACGTTTCCTCCAAGGTACGTCGAATACAATATGGTCGTGCTATATTGGTCGAACAGAGTCACGAATGCGGTTTTGTTCTCTGCCGTGGCAACCGCATTGTTGGTTGTCTGAATAGGATCGACGAGAGGAAAGTCCGTCGTGTTGGTCCAGCCGGTGATGTAGGCTTGGTGGTAAGGGTCGAGTGTAATGGCGTTGGAAGCAGTAATACCCGAGGCATTCGGCGCCTGGCTGCCACCCAGGAAGCTTGCATAGGCTAAAACTGCGCCCCCTGCGTACAGCTTAGCCACAAATGCGTCCTGGATTCCTGCCAACGTCGTTTGCGCCCCCCACGCCTCGGGAAAGTCGGGGGAAGTAGTGTTACCCGTCACGAATGCTTCGTTTGACGTGTCCACCGCGATGCCGGTTCCCTCATCGTTATTACTGCCGCCCAGGTAAGTGGCGAAGACCAGCGTCGTGCCCGCCGCATTCAACTCCGTCACGTACGCGCAATTCGTCGCGGGTGCGACTTTTGTGCAGGAAGTCTGGAAGGCGCCGGGAGTAACGGGAAAATTCGCCGCGCTGCTACCGGTCACATACGCGTTTCCGGAGGTGTCGAGCGCGAGGGCATTCGCGATGGTGCCGCTGCTGCCGCCGAGGAAAGTAGAATAAACAAAGGCGGAGCCGGCCTCGTTTAGTTTGCTCACAAATGCGCCGGTCGGGTTCGCCTGGATGGGATTCATCAGCGGAAAGTCAGCCGAAGAAGTGTTCCCCACCACGGTGGCGTTTCCCGCGGCGTCTACCGCGATACCGTTGCCGATGTCGCTGCCACTCCCACCCAGGTAAGTGGAATAAAGCAACGCAGAGCCAATGGTGTTCAGCTTGGTCACAAACGCATGCCCGGCAACAGACTTCGGGCTCGACTCGAGCGCGTGCAGCACGGGAAAGTTGGCTGAGCTGGTCGCGCCGGTAAGGTAGATGCTCCCACCGTTGTCAACCGCTATCGACTCGCCCACGTCCTCGCCGCTTCCACCCAGGAAGGTGGAGAAAAGCAAGACGCCGGCCGGATCCAGTTTGGCCACAAACAGGTTTTCGCCGCCCGCCAGGCTCTTTTGTAGCGGATTCAGTGTGGGGAAGTCGGTCTGGGAGGTGGATCCGGTTATGTAGATATAGCCAGACCAGTCAATGGCGATGGCCTTGCCGGTGCTTCCGCTAATCACCGCTCCGGCGCCGCCCAGATACGTGGAAAACGTCAGCGCCGGGTCGATCACCAGCGGACGGCTGTGGTCGTAAGGGCCCAGCTCGAAGCGAACGCGGTTCTGCGCGTCCAAACGGAAACTGCCCTGAACGGCTGACGAGTTCGTGCCCGGCTGATAAATCGTTGGCTTATTGAAGCGGACCTCGCCGCCTTTGGCCGGGATCACGAGGCCGCCAGTAGCATCAACACGTAGGGGCGACCCTTGTGGTCGCCCTCGGACGGGCACAAGGCCCGTCCCGACTTCCAGCGCAATAGCGTTCGCGTCGGCGCCCGGTGCGACGATAAAGTCGTACTCAAGCTGCCCGCCTGCCGACCCATTCCCGTAATAGACCAAGTCAATGCCGGGGTAGACGTTCCGGTACTTTACCTTCGCGAAGGTAGGGATGTTAGCCCGCCACTTCTTTGGGTCGTTGCCGATAAAATAGTTGACCTTGCCCGGCAGTTCGTCCTGTCCGCTCACCTCGGCGTTGCGCTCCGCACCGGCCAAGCGAAGGTGAACAAACTCGTTTTCACCTTTCGCTTTTCGCTTTTCGCTTTTCGATGCTGACTCCTGACTCCTGACTCCTGACTCCTGAAGTTCCAACACCGCTTCATCACCGGTGAGAAACAGGGCGTAGCCATGCCCGTGCGAGAGGAATTTCACCTGTCCATCAGCCTGGCCCTGATTGGCCTCGAAACTGAGGGGTAGCTTCCCAAAGCTCGCTACGAGCTGTGCCTTAGCCCCGGACATCCCTGGCTTGGCAGAAATCTCGTTCCCTGCTTTCCAACCATCATGAAAACCAAACCAAACACTCCCCAAGAGAATTAGAGATACACAAGCCGAGTAAATCGCCATGCGCTGCGTCGCGGTATGCGACTTTGGGATGAGCGCGGCAAACATGGGCACCTCCATGCCGCAATTGAATTTGATCGCGCCCACTATACTCCGACCGCGAAACAGATGCAAGAAATCATATTGCCGAGGAGTGGAAGAGCTTGGTGGCGTACTAAGGGTTAGTTCGGTCGCGGCGCGCGAAGAAAAGCAGATCCTTCGCTTCGCTCAGGATGACATGCCATTCTGAAAGGAAGAGATCTCATTCCATACGCTTACTGTCATTCTGAGCGAAGAGAAGAATCTGAATTTGATTGCGGCTTTGCCCCTCTGCGCCTCTGCGTCTCGGCGGTGCGTTGCCCGTTGGACAGGAGGCAACTCAATTCACCGTCAAAGTCAGTTTAATCGTGTGGGTAAGGGTGGAAGTCGAGGCATCCGTCGCCGTTACGTCCACAGTATACGTTCCTGCCGGCGTGCCAGGGTTGCTAGGCGGCGGAGTTGTTGTCCCTCCTCCGCAAGCGCTCCACAACATTACGATCAGCAGGCCCGCGCCCAGCAGCCACGCGGCTCGGCGCTTCCTGGCCACGGCTAACGCCAGCACGCTCGCCAGCCACAACAACGCGTATAGCCAGAATACTCTCCCTAACCCTGTCATCCCGGGCGGCAGGAATCTCCCCTGCGGCGGCGCGAGCGATGGCGCCGTGGTCGAAACCGCCACCGCAACCGTCGCCGATGCCGTCCCGTTCAGCGTCGCGGTGCTGGGTGTGAGTGCGCAGGTGGATTCCGAGGGGGCGCCGCTACAGGTCAGGTTTACCGTCTGACTGAACCCCCCTTGGGGAGCCAGCGTCAAAGAGTAGTTCGCCGACTGGCCGGCGGATACGGTCTGGCTGGTGGTGGAACTTGTTACAGTGAAGTCCATTCCAGTGCCCGAAAGCTCGACCGTCTGAGGGCTGTTGCTGGCGTTGTCCGTCAGCGTCAGCGTGCCGCTTCGACTCCCGGCGTTGATGGGCGAGAAAGTAACACTGATAGTGCAACTGGCGCCGGCCGCCACCGAACTGCCGCAAGTGTTGGTCTCGGCGAAGTCACCGGTTCGAGCAATCTTGAGCGGAGTCAGCGCGCCGTTCCCTGCGTTCGTCAGGGATATCGTCTGCGGGGCGCTCTGCGTCGAGACTGTCTGCGCGGCAAAGTTGAGGGAGGTGGTGGAGAGGTTAGCGACCGGCGCCAGCGCTGTTCCGCTCAGCGCCACCGTTTGTGGGCTGTTGCTGGCGTAATCGGTCAGCGTCAGCGCGCCGGTTTGGGGTCCATAAACACTGGGCTCGAAGTTTACACTGATCGTGCAACTGGAATTGGCGGCGATGGAAGGCATGCAATTATTGCTCTCTGTCCAGCCGCCCGATATTGACACGTTGCCGACGCTTAAGGGTATGGGGCCTGTGTTGGTGAAGGTCACAGCTTGTGAAGCGCTCGCGGTTCCCACCGTCTGGCCGCCGAAGGTCAAGTTCGCGGGGGAGAATTTCGCGGCGGGCGCCGTCCCCGTGCCGCTCAACGCGATGGTTTCAGGGCTGCCCGCTCCGGTGTAGGTAATAGTCAGCGTTCCGGTTCTCGTCCCTGTGTCGGTAGGCGCAAAAGTCACCTCGATCGCGCAAGTAGATCCCCAGTTTAATATGCCGCCGTCAGGGCAGGACATCACGCACGCAGGTCCGAACGGACAGGCATAAGGGATTACCGCAAAGTCGCCGCTAGCAGTGATGCCGGCAAGGCTGACGGCTGCATTGCTGAGGGGGGTTAGCGTGATGCTCTCTGCCGGGCTCGTCGTGCCGCCAACCACAGGCCCGAAGCTGAGGCTCGCGGGGCTGAAGGTCACCGCCGGAGGCGGCGAGATCATGGCCACGAAGGCGTCTCCTGGACTCGATTGCGCCGGATTCACGGTGGGGAAATTGTCGCCGCTCATTCCGGCCACATAGGCATTGCCCGAACTATCGACAGCAATGCCGTTGGCTTGAGCCACGGCGTTTCCGCCCAGGTAAGTGGAATAAGCCAGTGCTGACCCGGCGGCGTTCAGGCTGGCCACGAATCCGGTGAAGTCCGCTCCCCCGCCGGCCGTGTCTCCCTTAGTGGTTTGGATCGCGTTCACCGTGGGGAAGTCCGTCGAGGCAGTCTTCCCGGCAACGTAGGCCACGCCGTTGGGATCGACGGCGATGCCAAGTCCCTCGTCGCCGCAATTGTCAGCGCCAGGGTTAAACAAACAGCCGCTGCCTCCGAGAAATGTCGAGTAGACCAGGGCCGAACCGGCGGCGTTAAATTTAGTGACAAAGACATTATCGGCGCCGTACTTCGACTGGTAGGTCTCAATCGGATTTACCGTGGGAAAATCCGGCGACCACGTGCCGCCCGTCACATAGGCGTTGCCGGAGGAATCGACCGCGATACACTTCCCTTCTTCCCCAACACTGCCGCCCAGATAGGTGGAATAGACCAATGCCGAACCGGCAGGGTTCAGCTTGGCCACAAACGCCGTGCCGTACTCCGACACGTAGTTCCCTGGGAGCCCCTCGAATGCATTCACCAATGGAAAATCAACCGAGAGGGTGCTTCCAACCACGTATGCACTGCCCGACGAATCCACCGCGATGCTTCCGCCCACGTCCATGTTGCTTCCGCCTAAATAGGTGGAATAGACGAGCGCCTTGCCATCCACACTGAACTTGCAGAGAAACGCATCCTCACCGCCGCCAGAGCCCTGAATCGGATTGACGGTGGGAAAGTCCGTTGACCAAGTGCCACCGGTCACGTAGGCGCTGCCCGCTGAGTCTACGGCAATGCCCGTGCCTTTATCAGTTAAAACGGGTGATAAGCCGTTCGCTGGAGTCCCGCTCCCCCCGAGGAAAGTAGAATAGACAAGGCTCGTGCCGGAGGCATTCAGCTTGGTCACAAACCCGTCGCAGGGACCCTTCCGGCTCGCTTGTGGCGGGTAGGCCGTGGGGAAATCGCTCGAGCAGGTCGAGCCGGTAACATAGGCGTTGCCGGCTGAGTCGACAGCGACGGCTGCGCCCTTGTCGCCGCCGCTTCCGCCCAGGTAGGTGGAGTAGACAAGGGCAGTACCGGTCGCGTTGAACTTAGTTACAAAGGCGGTGCCATTTGGGGATTTGTTGGTCGCCTGGAACGGGTTCACAGTTGGAAAGTCATTCGCCAGGGTCGTGCCTGTCACGTAGGCGTTGCCGGAGGGATCCACCGCAATGCCGTTGGCCGTGTCCCAGAAATTATCCCCGCCAAGATATGTCGAATAGACGAGTTCGGGGTCAATCACCAGGGGCTTGGAGTGGTCGTAAGGGCCCAGCGCGAAGTGAACGCGATTCTGCGCGTCGAGGCGAAAGCTGCCCTCGCGGAATTGACGATGGACGATTGTCAATTGTCGATTGACTGTTAATTGTGGACTGTCGAATGTCGACTGCACTTGATAGACCTGTGGCTTGTGGAATCGGATCTTGCCGCCTTTGGCCGCGATGACCAGATCGCCCCTGGCATCGATCCGTAGGGGCGACCCTTGTGGTCGCCCTTGGGCGGGTACAAGGCCCGCCCCTACGTCCAGCGCGATCGCGCCCGGATCTGCTCCCGGCGCAACGATGAAGTCATACTCCAATTGTCCGCCCTGGTTGCCGTAGTATTCCAAGTCCACGCCGGGATAAACATTGTGATACCGCACCTTCGCGTAAGTCGGCACATTCGTGCGCCATGTCTTCGGATCGTTGCCGATGAAGTAATTGACCTTGCCTGGAAGTTCCTCGCGCCCGATCACCTCAGCATCGGTCTTCGCTCCCAGGAGGCTCAGGCGAAGATAGTCATTTTTGATTTTGGATTTTGGATTTTGGATTGAGATCTGAATCCTCGCCGCTGACTCCTGCACTTCCAACACAGCCTCACGGCTGGTCAGGAACAGAGTCAAGCCGCGTCCGCGAGAGAGGAATTTCACCCCGGTGTCGGCCTGCCCCTGGTTCAACTCGAAACTCAGAGGAAGCTTGCCGGAGTTCGCAATCAGTCGGGGCCGGATTTGCGAAGTCATGGCCGGCGTTCCGCGCTCCGTCGGGAGACTTTGTGTCGGTTTCAGCCTGCCAGGAATGCTCATCAAAAAGGCTGCGAGAAGAATGCTCGACAGACAACCGGCGTAGATCACGAGCCGTCTGGTGGTGCTCGGCACGTGAGTAATGAGGACGGAGAACACAACACCTCCACGCTGCAAGGAATATGACCGGGCACAATATATGCCTCCCTCGAAGCCGATGCAAGGAATCATATCCCGCCATTACAAGTTTCTCTGGGGAGACGGAAAGGTCTATGAGGAACGGAGAAATCGAAAGCCTCACTGCAGAGTCGCTGAGGCGCGGAGAAGACTTCTCCTCTCTTTAACCCTCTGCGCCTCTGAGTCTCGACGGTGCGTTGCCCTTGGACAGGAGGCAACTCAATTCACCGTTAGAGTCAATTTAATCGTGTGGTTAAGCGTGGAAGTCGAGGCATCCGTCGCCGTTACGGCCACAGTATAAGTTCCCGCGGGCGTGCCGGGATTGCTGGGCGGCGGAGTTGTCGTTCCCCCTCCTCCGCAAGCGCTCCACAGCATCAAGACCAGAAAGCCTGCGCCCAGCAGCCACGCGGCTCGACGCCTCCTGGCCACGGCAAACGCCAGCGCGCTCGCCAGCCACAACAACGCGTACAGCCAGAACACTCTCCCTAACCCTGTCATGCCCGGCGGCAGGAATCTCCCCTGCGGCGGCGCGAGCGATGCCGCCGTGGTGGAAATTGCCACTGCCACCGTTGCCGATGCCGTGCCGTTCAGCGTCACAGTGCTAGGCGTGAGCGTGCAGGTGGATTCCGAGGGCGCGCCGGTGCACGCCAGGTTTACCGTCTGCCTGAATCCACTCTGGGGCTCCAGCGTCAAAGAGTAATTCGCTGGCTGGCCCGCGGAAACGGTCTGGCTGGTGGTGGAACTCGTCACGGCGAAGTCCATTCCCGTGCCCGAAAGCGAAACCATCTGGGTGCCGGCGTTGTCCGTTAGTGTCAGCGTGCCGCTGCCACTCCCGGCAACAATGGGAGAAAAAGTGACACTGATCAGGCAATTCGCGCCGGGGGGCACGCCACCGCCGCAGTTGTTGGTCTCGGCAAAGGGTCCGGAGCGCGCGATCTTGAGGGGAGCCAGAGGCACGTTGGCAGGAGCAGTAAGCGTGATCGTCTGCGGAGCGCTCTTGGTTGAGACTGTTTGCGCGGGGAAGGTCAGGCTTGTCGCCGAAAGGCCCACGCTGGGTAACTCGCCCGTACCCGCCAGGCTCGCCGTCAGCGTGAGCGGCGTCGACCCGTAGTAACTAACGGTCAGCGTGCCGGTACGCGTCCCAGCGGTCGTAGGTGTGAACCAGACCATGATGGGGCATGGGGTATCAATGGTCAAACCCGTCAGGCTGTCGCACTGGTTTTCCTGCTGGAAATCCCCGCTGATTCCGACTTCAGGCACACCAGGCCCGGCAGGGTTAACCAGCATGATCGTCTGGGCTGGGCTCATTGTCCCCACCGTCTGATCGCCAAAAGTCAGGCTCGTGGGTGAAAGGCTAGCTGGACCCTGCGCATTGGCGGTGCCGCTCAAAGCTACGGCTTGGGGACTGTTGATGGCATCGTCCGTCACGGTGAGCGTACTTTCGTGGGGTCCGCCGATGGTGGGCTGGAACACGACATTGATTGTACAAGTCGCGTCCGGACCCACGGAAGGCAGGCAATTATTGGTTTGCGTCCACTCGCCAGGATCGCCAGTGATGGTTACACTGCCGACGGTCAGGACCGCCGCAGCCGTATTCAGCAGCGTCACAGCCTGTGGAGTGCTCGACGTCCCAATGTAGGCGGTAAACCCCAGGTATGAGGAAGAGATGATCGCAGGAGACCCTGGGCCGTTGCCAGTCATTTGAAGCGTGTGAGGGCTCCCCGGAGCATTGTCTGTGACCGTCAGCGTGCCGGTGCTGAGGCTTGGCGCCGGGGACGTGAAAGTGATAGCGATCGTGCAGGTCGCTTCGGGAGCCACTGTTTGAACCACGTAAAGGCAGGTGGAGGCCGCAGTGACAACCGTGAAATCGCCAGTGGCAGTAATGCCCGTGAGCGTAAGCGGAGCATTCCCAAGGTTCGTCACGGTGACAATCTGTTGCGCGCTGGTGGTATTTACGGGCACGCTCGCGACGTTGAGGACGGAGGGGGAGAAGCTTAGGGCCGGCGCAGGGCCTGGCGAGAGTTCGGCGACGAACGCTGTCGGCCCCGGCGGCTGAGCGTTCCGGTTAGCTGGTTGGAACGGGTTAACCATGGGAAAGTCAAGGGAGAGGGTCTGGCCGGTTGCGTAGGCGTTGCCCGAAGTGTCCACGGCAATGGCGTTGGCTTGGTCCGGAAGGCTGCCGCCCAGGTAAGTGGAGTAGACCAGGGCCGAGCCCGCTGCGTTTAGTTCCGCAACGAAAGCCGTAACCGCGCCAGAACCTTCCCATCCCGCACTTTTATTAGTTGCTTGGACTGGGTTGACAGTTGGGAAGTCCTTCGAAGAAGTATTTCCGGCCACGTAGGCGTTCCCGGAGGCATCAACGGCTATTCCAGAGCCAGTTTCTGAAACGCTACCGCCCAGGTAGGTCGAGTAGACCAGCGCGCTGCCCGCAGGATTCAACTTGGAAACGAAAGCGTTTTGACTGAAGGGCGGTGTTCCTCTGTTGGTCGCCTGCAGGGGGTTGACGGTCGGGAAATTGGTCGATGTAGTGGACCCAGTCACATAGGCGCTGCCAGATGAGTCCACAGCAATTGCATTCCCCACGTCGCTGCCGCTCCCACCCAGAAAGGTTGAGTAGACCAGGGCCGAACCTGCGGGGTTCAGTTCGGCAACGAATGCGTTGGCGGGTCCGTTCAGAGTCGCCTGAAGCGGCTTGACGGTGGGAAAATCCGCCGACTCAGTTATGCCAGTCAGGTAGGCGTTTCCAGAGGCGCCCAGGGCTGTGCCCCAGACGGCGTCACCACCGCTGCCCCCTATGTAAGTCGAATAGATCAGGGCTGAGCCGGATACGTTCAGTTTGGTCACGAATCCGTTGCCGTTGGCAGGCGACTTATTGCTTGCCTGCAAGGGGTTGACGGTGGGGAAGTCCGTCGAGGAAGCTGTTCCGACCACCAAAGCCTCACCGGAGGCGTCGACGGCGAGGCCACGGACGGCGTCGCCGTCGATACCTCCGCTGCCGCCCAGGTAGGTCGAATAGACCAGAGCCGAGCCAGACGGGTTCAGTTTCGAGACAAACCCGGTGCCGTTGAGAGGCGACTTGTTGTTCGCCTGGAAGGGATTGACGGTGGGGAAGTCTGTCGACGCCGTGATCCCGCCCACGTAAGCGTTACCGGTGGAATCGACTGCGATCCCCCACCCCGTATCCACATCGCTACCGCCCAGGTAAGTAGAGTAGACAAGCCCGGTGCCTGTCGCATTCAGTTTGCTCACGAATACGTTTGTTAATCCCGTTAAACTTGCTTGGAACGGGTTTGCAGTGGGGAAGTCCATCGACAATGTATACCCAACAACATAGGCACTGCCCGAGGAGTCCACGGCAATGGCGTTGCCCAATTCGCCCCTGCTGCCGCCAAGGTAAGTCGAATAGCTGAGCGCCGGATCGATGACCAGCGGCTTCGTGTGGTCGTACGGACCCAACGCGAAGTGAATGCGATTTCGGGTGTCGAGAACGAAGCGGCCGTCGACCAGTGACGAGTGACGAGTGACGAGTGACGAGCCGGAGTTGGGCTGATAAATCTGTGGCTTGTGGAATCGAATTTCGCCGCCTTGTCTCCCGATCACAAGATCGCCATTGGCATCGATCCGTAGCGACGGTTCGCGAACCGCCCCCACATCAAACGCGATCACGCTAGGGTCGGCGCCCGGCGCGACGATGAAGTCATACTCGAGTTGCCCGCTCTGATTGCCGTAGTAGACCAAATCGATGCCGGGATAAACATCCCGGTACGCTACCTTTGCATAGGTGGGGACATTGGCGCGCCACTTCTTCGGATCGTTGCCGATGAAGTAATTGACCTTGCCTGGAAGTTCGTCGCGCCCGATCACCTCAGCATCGGTCTTCGCTTCCACGAGGCGCAGGCGAACAATCTGATTTTCGATTTTGGATTGCCGATTTTCGATTAGGAAATTCGTCCGTCGTCCGCGCCTCCCATCTGGTGCCTGGGTTCCGACTCTAGAGTTCTGCTTTTTTCCTACTGACAACTGACCCCTGACAACTGACGACTTCCTTAGTTCCAACACTGCCTCATCGCCCGTCAGGAACAATCCGTACCCTCGCCCGCGGACAAGGAATTTCACGCGCGCCTCTGCCTGCCCTTGGTTCGCCTCGAAACCCAGAGGAAGCTTGCCGTAGCCTTCGATGAGCCGCGGCCTGACTTGTGAAGGTAAGGCGGACGTAGCGTACTGGGTCGGGACACTGTTTTCGACCTGCAGCCTGCCATAAAGGCTGAACCAGAAAGCTGCAAGGAATATGCTCAAGACAAATCCAGCGTAGATCACGGTCCGCCTGGCGGCAGTCCGCGCATGAGGAGTGAGCGCGCGTAGCATGGGCACCCCCACAGTGGATTGGAATTCGAATTGTGACAATATAGCCCACCCCCGAACCAGATGCAAGAGATAATATCGAGCCAGTTAACGTGTCCCTTTTTACCATCTCGCGACCGGACTTGTTGTCTCTTGACAAACGCAGACTTATAGGCTAGAGTATCATGGTGGAGTTGGGCTGGCGGTGAAAGCCGGCCGGGAATACGATGCATACGCGAATTCCGGGAACAAAGCCAGAATGTATATGAAAACAAAGGATGAGGCAAATAAAGTTGAGAAGTTAAGAAGTCGAGAAGTCGAAGAGTCAACCGGCAGAAGGCAAGAGCCGACACAATGCCCCAGTGACGGCTCGGGAAATGACCGTTCGCTTCTCAACTCCTCGACTTCTCAACTCCTCGACTGCAACATTGCGGGAACAAAGCGAGAATGTCTATGAAAACAAAGGATCACGTTCAAAGTCCCACGACCGGGTTGGTGAGCGTTCCGATGCCCTCGACCGTGATGCTGACCGTATCGCCCGGATGGAGGTGAACCGGCGGCTTACGGTGATGGCCGACGCCGCCGGGGGTGCCTGTAGACAAAATGTCGCCGGGTTCCCAGGTGAGCGACTGCGAGAGGTAGCTGACCAGAAACGGAATCTTGAAGATCAGGTCGTTGGTATTGGAATCCTGCATCGTCTGCCCGTTGAGCGTAAGCGAGATGGGCAGCGAGTGCGGATCGGGAATCTCATCCTTGGTGACGATCGAGGGGCCCAGCGGCGCGAAGGTATCGCAACTCTTCCCTCGGAACCACTGCTTGTCGCCGATCTGCAGATCGCGTGCGCTCACGTCATTGAGGATGGTGTAGCCGGCGATGTGCTCAAGGACCTTGTCTTCCGGTATCGCCTTCCCTCGCTTCCCGATCACGACCGCGAACTCCGCTTCAAAATCCACCTGGTGCGAGTTGGGCGGTAGAACGATGGGATCGCCCTGCCCGCAGATGGTGTTATTCGACTTGAGGAAGAAGATCGGCCGCGCGGGTGTCTGGATCCCCTGTTCGGCGCGGTGGGACTCGTAATTGAGCCCCACGCACACGATCTTTCCCGGCCGCAGCAAGGGAGCGCGCAGGCGCACGCTTCCGAGCGGCGTGAAGAGGCCTCGAGGCAGACGCGCAGGTTCCGGAAACGCCGCCGCAGCGTCCAGGATTACGCTCAACCCCTGGCGCCACCCTTCCCCGCGCGCCAGCAGTTCGAGCATGTCGCGCGGCGCGCCGCCCGGGGCCAATACCGTGTCAGCCGCCTCTTGCAGCTCAGGCCGCTCCTCGACGCCGAGCGTATCGCCTCGAAGCAAGCCGATGGCAAGCTCGACATCGATCACGGAATTGTCCACCAGGGCGCCCAACCGGTCTTCATCGCCGCTCGTGAAGGTCACTAGTTTCATTAACGCCCGCCTCCCAGGAGATTCTGCTTGCTGCCTACTGCCGACCTGCCGACTGCCTACTGCCCTCCCCCAGCACGCGCGCTGTTTCGCGCGCTACCACGATCTCCTCATTGGTGTACACCACCAGCACCGCCACGCCGGAAGCCGGGCTTGAGATAACGCGATCGCTGCGCGCAGGCTGGCAGTTCAACTCTTCATCGAGGTGGATGCCGAGGAATTCCATATCGCGGCAAACTTCCTGCCGCACCCGCCAGGAGTTCTCACCGATGCCGCCCGCAAAGGCTACGGCGTTGAGCCCGCCCATGGCCGCAGCGAAAGCCCCGATGTATTTCTTGACCTGGTAGACAAGCACCTCCACCGCCAAGGCGCTCCGCCGGTGGCCTTTCACTGCCGCTTCTTCCAGATCCCGCAGATCGCCGCTCAGCCCCGAGATACCCAGCAGGCCGCCTTTCTTCGAGAGGATTTCACGAACCTCGGCGGGCGCCAACTTCCCCTCCTTCATCACGTGCAGGAGGATGAAAGGGTCAAGGTCGCCGCAGCGCGTGGCGTGCTCGATGCCGGACTGGGCGGAGAAGCCGAAACTCGTGTCGACGGACTTCCCTTCCTCCACCGCGCAAATCGACGAACTCCCGCCCAGGTGGCACGAGACGAGCCGTAGTTCGGAGGCGGGCCGCCCAAGGATTTCCGGGACGCGGCGCGCCACGTACCGGTGCGAGGAGCCATGAAAGCCGTAGCGGCGCACACCGTGCTTTTCCTGCCACTCGTAAGGAACGCCATAAGTGAAAGCCTTCTCCGGCAGGCTTGCGTGGAAACCCGTTTCGAAAACCGCCACCATCGGCACTCCGGGCAAAACCTCGCGAAAGATCTGCATGGCCTGGATGTAAATTGGGTTATGTACTGGCGCCACGGGAACGAACTCCTGCATAGCAGCCAGCAACTCGTCATCGACCCGGAAACTCCCGCAGTAGCGCGGGCCGCCATGCACGGCTTTGAACCCTACGGCCGCGATCGCGCCCTTGGCCCCGGCAGGCGAGTGGCATGGAGCCAGCTTGTCAATCAGGAATTTGATCGCAGCACGGTGGTCGGGGATGGGCGCCGCCTCTTTCAATTCCCTTCCCGTCTCGTCATCCCAGCGGGAGATCGGAGACTCCGCGCTTCCGATGCGCTCGATCTTGCCGCGGGCCAGAACCTTTTCGCCCTCGGTTTCAATGAGCTGATATTTCAGCGACGTGGAACCGAGGTTTGGAACCAGAATCCGCAAGATAGAACCTCTCTGTGCGCAAAGCGCTTTGGAGTACGGCAGCTTGCTGCCGCTCTGCCTCAGGCCGGCTTGCCGGCCGTCTGTCTGTGTAGCCGACGTTCGGGCCAGGAACGTCGCATACCGACCCGAAGGTCAGTTCTACGCGGCGCCCCGCGAGCAAGCTCGCGGGGAATAGCGGCGGCAAGCCGCCGCACTCCAGAGCTACGCCTGGCGCTGGTGGTGCATCAGCAGGAGCGCCAACGACATGGAATGGATCTTGGTCTCCGGCGGTTCCGCCCGCGAAAGCACGATCAGCGGCACGCGCGCCCCCACGATGATCCCGCCGGACTGGCCTCCGGCAAAGTAGGTGATCGCCCGATACAGGATATTCGCCGCTTCGATGTCAGGAGCGATAAAGACGTCAGTAGCCTCGACAACCGGGCTGGCAATGCCTTTGCGGTCCGCGGCAAAGCGGCTGAGCGGAACGTCCAGGGCCAAAGGGCCTTCCAGGTAAGCACCGGTGATCTGTCCCCGGCGGTTCATCTGCACCAGCGCCGCCGCATCCACCGTTGCCGGCATGGCCGGATTGACGAACTCCAGCGCGGTCAGCAGCACTACCTTGGGCTCCGCGATGCCCAGCGCGTGCGCCACTTCGATGGCGTTGCGGCAGATTTCCGCCTTGCTCTCCAGCGTCGGCGCGATGTTGATCGCCCCGTCGGTCATGACCATCAGGCGGGGAATTCGAGGCGTGTGGAAAACGATGACCTGGCTCAACTGTCTTCCGGCGCGCAAGCCACGTTCTTTGTCCAGAACCGCCCGGATCAGGTTGGCCGTGGTCACCTTGCCCTTCATGAGCAGGTCGGCCCGGCCTTCCCGTATCAGGTCGATGCCCTGACGAATCGAGGCGTCTTCCCCGGAGGTCGCGATCAGCGATTCGGGACGCAAACTGTAGCCCACTCTGCGTGCGGCCTCTTCAATCTTGGCGGGCTTGCCGATGAGCGTGGGCAGCGCCAGCCCCAGCGGTTCGGCTTGCGCCAGACTTTCCAGCACGTCAGGATCGTGTCCCTCGATCACCGCTATTCTCGCCGGGCCGAGCTGCCGCGCGCGCGCAATCAACTCCTCGAGGTTGTGGATCATCTACGTTTCTCCAGGACGGGTAGCGCCATCGGCGGCGCCTCCGTTTCCTCCGTGATTAGAGGAAGAGCTAACACAGAGGCCACCGAGTTGCTCCGTGACCTCTGTGTTGAAGCTTTGAGGCACAGAGACCACAGAGACGCTTGTTATCGATGGCGAGACAGAACGTTAATTCGCGGCTGCTGCCCGGTTTTGCACCCGCTCGACAATGGTCTTGAACTCGTCCTCCGTGAGCAGGTCCTTCTTCTCGAACGACTTCTCCTTCACCAGGCGCACCATTTCCATCATGGCATCTTCGTCGGCCGTGACTCCCAACTTCTCGCACCATTCCTGAATGGACGGCAGCCCGCTGTTCTTGCCGAGCACGATAGTCACTGGCGCCTGGCCCACCAGATCGGCCGAGAACGGGACGAATTCCAGCGGGGCCTTGTCCCGGGCTTTCCGCACAAACCCGGCCACGATCCCGGACTCCACCTGGTAGAGCATGTCGCCCACGATGGGCCGGTTGCCCGGAATCTTCACCTTCGCAAGGTCCAGGACAAACCGTGAGACCTCGCACATCTTCTCGGTACGGATCCCCAGTTTTACGCCGTACTGGCAGAGCAGCGAAAGGACCACATCTTCCATGGGAACGTTGCCCGCCCGCTCGCCCAGGCCGGTCACGGTGGTGTGCGCAACGGAGGCTCCCGCCGCAAGGCCGGAAATGGTGTTGGCCACGCCCAACCCAAAGTCCTGATGGCAGTGGATCTCCACAGGTTTCTTGAGCCGTTTGATCGCCTTCTTGACCACCGCAAAGATGGCTTCCGGTGTGCACCCGCCGAAACTGTCGGCGATGGTGAAGGAGTCCATATGGCCTTCCTCGGCCACATGCTGAACGAGGTCCAGCAACTTCTCCACTTCCGTGCGCGTCGAGTCGATGGTGAAGAATACGGTGTAAAGGCCGGCTTCCTTCGCGGCCAGCGTAGCCTCGATGGAGGATTTCACGGCGCGCGCCAGGGGCCATCCGTAGGCGTTCTTGATGATGTGTTCGCTGGAAGGAATCTCGACAATCACGCCCTTGCACCCACACGCCTTGGCGGCCGCCACGTCACTGACCATGCAGCGGGCAAAGGTGAAGATCTCCGCTTTCAATCCCAGGTTGGCGATATCGCTCACCGCCGCCTGATCCTGCGGCGAGACCGCGGGCATTCCGGCCTCGATGCGGTGCACGCCCATAGCGTCAAGACGCTTGGCGATTTCTACCTTCTCCTCGCGGCGAAACACCACGCCCGTCTGCTGTTCGCCATCGCGCAAGGTCACATCATGGATCTTGATCTTGGGCGCGAATTTGAAGCCTTTCGTCACCTCCGGCAAATAACACCAGGGGCTTACAAACCACTTCTTCGTCTTCCAGGGTTGGGCCATAGCTCCTCCGTAGATTGTCGGAAACCGTTTCCGGCGTTGCCGCACAGGCTCACTTTCGCGGTGCCTAAGTTGGCGGATAAAGTCCCGCGGAAAGCGATTCACCTGCTTCCGGAAACCTAATAGTCTACCGCAACTTAACTCTGTTGCGGTAGAGCTTGCCGTTCCCGCACAATCCTGTTGCGCCATTTCGAGAATAGGCGCACAATAGGACATGCCGTCACTGTCGGCGTTGGCGGCGTCGTTTCCGTAACGTCTGTAGCGACTTCCGTGAATTGCGGCCGGCGTGCCGAAAACCGCATGAGCGTGGGGGACGGGTTTCGCGCCGAACCTACTGATTCAACTGAAGTTGGCGGCCGCCTCAGCACGGTTATCCTTCCTGATTTGGAGGAGGATTTTTTGCAGCTCGCGTCTTCTTTCTTCCCAGTTTTCTCTCTACCCGATGACAAGTTTCACGACCATTGTGGGGTGTTTGCGGTTTATGGGCACCCCGAAGCCGCGAAACTGGCATATTTAGGTCTTTACGCGCTCCAACACCGAGGACAGGAAAGCGCCGGCATCGCTGTCTCCGACGGCGACACGTTGACCTGCAAGAGAGGGATGGGACACGTGGACGAGATCTTCCCCTCCGAGGTCATTAAAGGTCTGCCGGGGTATCTGGCTATAGGGCACACGCGCTACTCGACGGCAGGCGACACAGACCTTAAGAATGCTCAACCCTTGAAAGTGAGCTGCAACAAGGGCCAGGTAGCCCTGGCTCATAATGGGAATCTGGTGAACGCCAGCACAATCCGGCGCGACCTCGAGGCCCGGGGCGACATCTTTCAGACCACCAGCGATACGGAAGTTATTTTGCATTTCCTTGCCCGCTCCCGCCAGGCCGGCACTCCGGAGGCTGTGGCGGAGGCGCTCGACAAAGTGGTGGGGGCATACTCGCTGGTAATGCTCTTCAAGGACAGCGTCTACGGAATCCGCGACCCGCGTGGTTTCCGCCCCCTCAGCCTGGGACAGCTTGGCGATGCATACGTGTTGGCCTCAGAGACTTGCGCCTTCGACCTGATCGACGCCAAGTTCATTCGCGATGTCGAGCCGGGCGAGATGGTCATTTTGGATCGGCGCGGAGTGACTTCTTTGCATTTCGCACCTCCTGCTCCGTCCGCCCAGTGCATCTTCGAGCACGTCTATTTTTCCCGCCCGGACAGCATGGTGTTCGGGCGTTCAGTGCAGGCCAGCCGCGAAATGCTGGGGCGGTTTCTCGCCCGCGAGCACCCCGTAGACGCCGACGTCGTGGTTCCGGTTCCGGATTCAGGCGTTCCGGCAGCCACAGGCTTTGCCGAGGAATCCGGGATCCCGCTTAAGATCGCTTTGATCCGCAATCACTACGTCGGCCGCACGTTCATCGAACCCAGCCAGGCGATCCGGGATTTCGGCGTCAAGTTGAAGCTTAACCCGGTGCGCAGCTTGCTGGAGGGAAAGCGAGTGGTGCTGGTGGACGATTCGATCGTACGGGGCACCACCAGCCGGAAGATCGTTCAAATTGTAAGGGAGGCCGGGGCGAAGGAAATACACATGCGCATCAGTTGCCCCCCCACTACCTCCCCGTGCTTTTATGGAATCGACACGCCAACGAAAAAGGAATTAATCGCATCTACTCATAATGTCGAGGAAATACGACAATTCCTGGGAGCTGACTCCCTAGGTTATCAGTCGCTCGAGGGTCTGCGCCGAGCGGTTGGCGATACGCAGGGGCGCTTTTGCCTGGCGTGCTACACAGGGAGTTATCCCACCGCCGTTCAAGAGCCTCTGATTGCGATTCGAAACCGGGACTGAGAGATATGGAACCCCTTGAGAAGCAAGCTGCGGAAGAGTCTGCGGCAGGGCCGCACGTTTCGGAACCTGTCGTGTCCGCTTCGCCTGAGCCGGAAGGCGAGAATCCGGAGGGCAAGACCCGGCGCCGCGAAAGTGCATGGGAGACCGTTCGTTCCTTGTTGGTGGTTCTACTGGGAGTGTTCTGCATCCGGACTTTCATCGCAGAAGCGACGGTGATTCCCACGGGTTCGATGGAACAAACGATCATGATCGGCGATCATGTGTTCCTGAACAAGCTGCTCTACGGGCCTCGTCTTCCTTACACGTCGTTCCGCATTCCGCCCCTGCGCAACGTGCATCGGCAGGACATCGTCGCTTTTCGCTATCCCAGAAATCCATCCGTGATGTTTGTGAAACGCGTAATCGGTGTGGGCGGCGACGTGATCAGGATCGAAGACCGTAAAGTCTTCGTCAACGGCCGCCCGCTCAATGAGCCTTATATCCAGTTCCAATACTCCTCAACTCTCCCCTTACGGGACAACTTCCCACCGCCGCTCAACGTGCTGGAAACCTTGCCTGCCGCCTGGGGGCTGGACCCGTCATGGTCGCACGAAATGCCCAACTTCATTCGGAACGACGGACTGCACGTGCCCCAGGGATTCCTATTCTGCATGGGCGACAACCGGGACAACTCACTGGACAGCCGATTCTGGGGGTTCGTCCCGCTTGAAAACGTGGTGGGCGAACCTCTCTTTGTCTACTGGTCTTATGACGCTCCCACCCGCGACTGGACGAGCGAAGAGTTGGCCTCCCGGCTCAAGTTTGACGCCTCCATTCTTTATAATTTCTTCACCAAAACTCGCTGGTCGAGGACAGGAAAAACGTTTTGAATTTGTGATTTGCGATTTGTGATTGCCACTGTCGATCCTGCTTTGAGTGAAAATGAGCTGCAGGTCAATGCAGGTCCAATCACAAACCACCAATCACCCATCACAAATGTGCTATTCTCTATCGCGGTGAATTCGCGAAGCGTGGCTGGATTGCAGCAAATACCAATCACAAATCACCAATCGCAAATCACAAATGTCCTATGCTTTACCGTGATGCTGGTGTTGACATTGATGCGGCCACCGAAGCCAAGACGTCCATCAAACTTCTGGCCCGCAAGACCTTCAACGCGCGCGTACTGAGGGAAGTCGGAGCCTTCGGCGGATTCTTCTCCATCAAGGGTCTTCCCCGTGACGCTGTCCTGATCTCGAGCATCGACGGCGTGGGAACCAAGCTCAAAATCGCCTTCGCATTGAACCGGCATACCACCGTCGGCGCCGATCTTGTCAACCACTGCGTCAACGACATCTCCGTTCACGGCGCGGCGCCGCTCTTCCTGCTCGACTACCTGGCCACAGGAAAAATGCACCCGGCAGTGGTCACCGACGTTGTGCGGGGCGTGGCTTCGGCTTGCCGGTCGGTAGGCTGCGCACTGATTGGCGGTGAAACCGCGGAGATGCCGGGCTTCTACCCGCCCAATGAATATGATCTGGCGGCCTGCATCATCGGCTGGGTCCGGCAGCGTGAGATCATCGACGGCAGCCGCATCGGCCCGGGAGACGCCATCGTGGGCCTTCCCTCCTGGGGATTACATACGAACGGATATTCCCTGGCACGCAAGGTCCTGCTCGAAAAGGCAAGAATCAAGCTCACCCGGCAAATGCCGGAACTGGGCCGGAGCCTGGGTGACGAACTGCTCGCCTCGCACCGTTGCTATTGGAATATCCTGCGGCCTCTGCTTGCCGAACACTTGCTTAAAGGGCTAGTCCACATTACCGGCGGGGGCATTACCGATAATACCCCGCGCATACTTCCTCCAGGGGCTCGCGCGGTTGTCCGCCTGGGGAGTTGGCCGGTATTGCCGATCTTCAATTTGATCGCCCGGCTGGGGCACGTGCCGGAGCCTGATATGCTCCGCACTTTCAACATGGGAATTGGCATGTTGCTGATCGTGGCCAGGCGAAAACTGGCTCGCGTCACGGCGTTGCTCTCGAAAGCACGGGAAAAGTTCTGGATCATCGGCGATATCCAACGCGGCAAGCCGAGCGTGAAGTACATTGGCGATTTGTGATGTGCGATTTGTGATTTGTGATTTTTTGCCGTCATCCTGAGCGATTTTTCACTGTCATCCTGAGCGCAGCGAAGGATCTCTGCAGTTGTGGTCCGAGGCGAGCCGATGCAGATCCTTCGCTGCGCTCAGGATGACAGGGTGCGCTCAGGATGACAGGACGCTGCTTTGGTGGAGAATAAACTGCAGCCCGCATAGGCCAGATCACAAATCACCAATCACAAATCACCAATGGACGGACTGTCTTCATGAAGAACCTTGGCATCCTGCTCTCCGGACGCGGCTCGAATTTCGAGGCAATCGCCCGCAACGTTCAGGACGGGAAGATCCCCGCTCAGATAGCCATCGTCGTCAGCAATAAAGAGGATGCTGCGGGCCTTGCCACGGCGAGAAGCATGGGCCTCGAGACTCGTTTCATTCCCTCTCAAGGAAAAGAGCGCGAAACCTTCGACCGCGAAGTCGTTTCAGTGCTGAAGGACTTTCAAGTGGATGTCGTGTGCCTGGCAGGATTCATGCGTATTCTCAGCCCCTATTTCGTGCGCGCGTTTCCGGGTCGCATTCTGAATATCCATCCCGCACTGCTGCCGGCCTTTCCCGGGACCGACGCGCAGAAGCAGGCTCTCGATTACGGCGTGAAATTCACGGGTTGCACGGTTCACATTGTTGATGAAGGCGTCGATTCCGGTCCCATCGTCTGCCAGGCCGTCGTCCCCATCCTGGATGAGGACACTCCGGAATCCCTCTCCGCGCGAATCTTGAAGGAGGAGCACCGGATCTATTCGGAAGCTGTTTGCCTTCTGATCGAGGACAAGGTTCGTTTACAAGGCCGCAGGCTGGTAAGGAGCTAGTGCTTGGTTGGTTTAGTGAGCGCAATTTCAAGTGGCCGTCGGAAGGGCGAGGCTTCAGCCCCGCCGTCTATGGGTGCAGGGCTGGAAGGGCCTTTAGGCCCGGAAGCCAGGCCGCTTCAGGGGCTAAAGCCCCGTACTGACTTCGTGGCACTAGTGGCGGGGCTGAAGCCCCGCCCTTCCGCCTCCAACGAAGAGCTTCGATTGCTAATTCAGCTAAGCGTTGGGTGGCTTCCTAAGGAGCCGTTGCTCTGGTAATAGCTATCCAATCCTCGTAGCTCCAATCATCAGGCGGGTCCACCGCGATACGGGCGAAGGTCCACAATCGGATGCGCTCACGGTCAACGTCCAGCAGATCGCCCATTCGATGGATGAGCCCGATTGGATCGGATCGCAGCCTCTCAGAACAATTGAACAGGTGTTGAGTCACATCATAGGCCGGATCGCCAATGAACGGCTTCGGGTCGATGACGAGCCAGGGCGCTCGCTTTGATCGGAGGACGTTACCGGCGTGAAGATCCGTCGCCAGCAGCACTTCCTTGGGAGAGGTACGAGGCAGTTCGTGCAGGAGTCGAAGACCTTCGCGGACCACGCCCGCGTCGCGCCACTTCCCGATGTCTGCCCCCGCCGCGTCGCCCCAGAACTTCATCAGGGCGGAAAGTGGTCGGAAGGGGTGGGGCGCCGCGGGCGAGCGCCAGAGACGGCGCAACAATCCCGCGATAACAAGATCCTGTTCGGCCTCCGGCACCGCACGCAGCGGAGTTCCAGGATGGCAGCGCTCGAGCAGCATGGCGCCGAGATCGTCGTCCGCCAGCAGGCGCACCGTCGGATCGCCGTCCCAGAATCGCAACCCCGCCGCTTCCTGCTCCGCCTCGAGGTGAGGCATGCCAATCTTGAGCACCCCCTCGGTCCCATCGGCGAGTACGGCCGGCGCTACCCAAGCGCAACTCACCTCGTTGTTATCGAATGGGGCGCCGACACTCAACGACCAACGTCGCTCGACGCTCCGCAGAATCTCCGGCAGCCGGTCGAGCCACGCCGCACCCTCGACCGTTCTGCTGCAGTTCGCGACCACTCGGACCGGTATCTTCAATGTCAATCCACTAATCTAAGCGCGCCCGTCACCGTCGTTCACTTTCGCGCCGAGAGGCTCCCCTTCCAGGTGGCGGTCCTCCTGCGGGCGTCTTGCACGTGGCCGAGGAACCTTCGTGCTAACTCACAAACCCACCCCGCCCTCCGCTCCTTGATTGCCTCGGTGGGGATCAACTCTCGTCCCACACCTATCGCCGCAGCGCCCGCCAGAATCAGATTTCCGGCCGTCGATAAAGTTACGCCTCCCGCAGCGACCATCGGCACGTGAGATAACGCCACCTTCAGAGCACGGATGTAGATTTCGCCACCCATTTCCGCGCAGGGGAAGACCTTGACGAAGTCGGCGGACGCCTTCCACGCCCTGATCACCTCCGTGGGGGTCAAAGCGCCCGGCAAAACCACCACCCCTGCCTTGCCCGCGAAATCGACGACCTCCGCATCGAATCCCTCACTGGTGAGGAATTTTGCCCCCGCACCCACACACACACGCGCCATCTCCACGTCCAGCACCGAGCCCGCCCCAACGATCATCTGCGGCGCATTGCGAGCTAGTTCAGAGATTACGTCCGCCGCGCCTTGAACGGTCATGGCCATTTCCACGATAGGGATGCCACCGCAAGCCACCGCCTCGGCGGCAAAAAACGCCTCCTCGGCAGTGGCTACGCGAACAATTGGAATGATGCCTATTTCCTCGATGCGCGCTCGGACTTCTTCTCTGTTCATCATTCGCCTCCTGCCAGGGAGCCGTTGAGGCTCGGCTGAGAAGCATTTTGCCCTCGATTGCCAGTTTTGCCAAGACCGTTCAGAGGCCATAAGTCCGGCGTGAGCGATCTCGAGTAAAGCTGGCCTTTCTAAACGCGGGATCGAGGCCTGAGGGTTGAGAATTCGGACCTGCTATTTGAAATTTGAGATCTGAGATTTGAGACCCGAGATTTGAATAACTCCGGACTACTCGTATACGCTCTTGGCTTCCTCCTGGGTAGGCAGTTGGTCGGTCGGTCGAGCCCACCAGACGTAGAAAGTGGGCAGCAGGAAGATGCTCAACAGGAGATCGGCGGTCAATCCGCCGACAATAACGATGGCAAAGGGGCGTTGCGAATCCGATCCGATGGCATGAGACATAGCCGCGGGTAGCAGACCTAGCGTAGCTACCAGCACGGTCATCAGGATGGGCCGGAGTCGACGGACGGAACCCTCGACAGCCGCATCTTCAATGGTGCGGCCTCGCGCGCGCAGTTGATTGATGTACTCCACCATGATCACGCCGATCTGAACCGAAACGCCGAACAAAGGGAGGAAGCCCACGCCGGAGGATACGCTCAAGTGCGTCCCGGTCACCCAGAGTGCGACAAGACCTCCAAGCGGCGCTATCATCATATTAACCAGATTCAGGCAGGCCCACTTGACGGAGCTGAAAGCGCCGTAAATGATCATGAAGATGATGAAGATCGTCAGGGGTACAATGACGAACAGTCGAGCCGTCGCGCGCTTCTGACTTTCGTACTCACCTTCCCAGTCGATGTGGTAGCCTCGCGGCAGTTGAAGTTGCGCGTTGACCTTCTGAATCGCTTCCTCGACCGCGCCGCCCAAGTCACGACCGCGCACGCTGTACTTGATGGCGATATATCGTTGATTTGCTTCCCGATAAATCTCGGAAGCGCCGTCCCGCTCTTCGATCTTGCAGAGTTGGGCGAGCGAAACGCGTTCGCCAGCAGGTGACAGCAGTCGAATATTCTCTATCGCCTCGCGGGTATCGCGGTACTGCGGCAGATAGCGCAACACCAGGTCGTAGCGAGCCTCTCCGTCCAGCACCTGGGTGAGGGCATTGCCGCCCACGGCGGTTTGAACCGCATCTTGTACGTCGGCCGCGTTGATCTGATAGCGGGCAGCCTGCTGCCGATCCACGGTTACATTCAGGTTAGGCTGGCCAAGTACACGAAAGACTCCGAGATCTTCGATGCCTTTCACCCCGCGCATGATATTCACGATCTGATCGGCCGTGGTTTCCAAAGTTCGCAGGTCCTCGCCATAGACCTTCGTGGCCAGTTCTCCTTTAACGCCGCTTACCGCCTCCTCCATGTTGTCCTCGATGGGCTGGGAGAAGTTCCAGAGCACCCCGGGTATCTTTTCCAGTTCGCGATCCATGGCAGCGATCAGCTCTTCCTTGTTCTGGCGAAAAACAGGCCGCCATTGTTGTGCGGGTTTCAGGCCGACGAAGTACTCGGTGTCGAAGAAACCCGTGGAGTCCGTTCCGTCATCCGGCCGTCCCACTTGGCTGGTCGTCTCACTGACCTCGGGAAAGGAGGCCAGCAGCACTCGGACTTGATTCGCGAGCCGGATGCTCTCACTCGGGCCGGTGCTGGGCGCCAGCGTGCCACGCACCCAGATCGAGCCCTCATCCAGGTGGGGCAGAAATTCCGATCCAATCGCGCCGCTCTCCACCAGATAGAAACTGGCGGACATGGCGAGCACCGCAATGGCGGCCATGACCCAACGGCGCCGGATGGACCAGCGCAAAGCCCGCTGATATTGTTCTGTAAGCCAGGCGAGCACCGGATTGTGCCAATCGCGGACCTCTTTGCGGAACACAAAGCTGGCCAGCACGGGCGCGATCGTCATCGAGAACACCACTGCGCCCAGGAGTGCAAATGCGACAGTCCAGGCCATGGGCCGGAATAGCCGCCCCTCCACGCGCTGCAGCGTAAAGATCGGCAGATAGGCGGTGATGATGATGAGTATGGCGTAGAAGACGGGCCTTTGCACTTCGTGCGCCGCAGCCCGAATCCTATCGGGGATTGACTTGTACACCTCTTCCCGTTGGCCGACGTGGCGAACGATATTCTCGATCATTACCACCGCACCCTCTACAACCATTCCGAAATCCAACGCGCCGAGCGAGAGCAGATTGGCCGGGATCTTCCTCAAGTCCAGACAAATGGCGGCAAACAGTAGTGAAAACGGAATCGTCATCACCACGATAAGGGCGCCCCGTACGTTGCCTAAGAATAAGAGCAAAATGATGGTGACAAGTATGAAGCCCTCGGTCAGGTTGTGCATTATGGTGTGGGTGGTGAAATGCACGAGATCACTGCGGTCGATGAACGGAACGATCTTCACACCCACAGGCAAAATACGATCGTTCAGCTCGTTCACTTTCCGGTGCAGTCCTTCCAGCGCCGCTTCAGCCTCGGCGCCCTTCCGCATGGGCACCCAGGCGGAGACCACGTCGTCATTGTCGATGATTTTCCCGTCTTCGCGGTGAATGGCGCGGCCGAATTGGCCGAGGCGGATCTTTGGGCCTTGCTCGACGACCGCAATGTCTTTCACCCGCAGCGGCGTGCCGCTTTTGGTCGTGACGACGGTATTTTCGATATCGTGCACGCTCTTCACCAGGCCCACTTCCCGCACGTTGATCTGCTGCAAGCCGGCTTCGATGAAGCTGCCGCCCGCATTGACGTTGTTGTTGGTGAGTTGTTGTTCCACCTGGCCAATGTTGAGTCCGTACGCTATGAGCTTGTTGGGATCGACGCGAACCTGGTACTCCCGGGTGGGCCCGCCAAAGCTCGCCACGTCGACGATATCGGGCGCGGCTTTGAGATTCTTGTCCACCACCCAGTCTTCCAGCGACTTCAATTCCATCACGTCGTAGCGAGGATTACTGCTGTAGAGGGTGAAGAAATAGATTTGACCGACCGGGCTCCAATCGGTTCCCATTTGGGGTACGACACCGGGCGGCAGGGTAACTTGCGCGAGACGCTCGAGCACCCTTTCTCGGTTCCAGGCGTTCTCCGATTCATCGCTGAAAATCAGCTTGAGATCCGAGAGTCCGAAGAGAGAAAACGATCGTAAGTGCACGATATCCGGGATTCCGTTCATCACGTTTTCAAGCGGAATCGTCACCTGCTGTTCGATCTGTTCGGCGGAAATGCCCGGCCACTGGGTGATGATCTCAACATAGTTGTCCGCCACGTCAGGGTAGGCTTCGACGGGGAGCCGATGAAACGAGACGATGCCCCAGCCGAATAGGACCAGCGCCCCCGCCAGCACCAACAGGCGTTTGTTCAAAGCGAAATCAACGGCCGCACGGATCATGTTGGTTGTCAGTATTCAGTCGTCAGTCCTCAGTCGAGATCGGCCTCACCTACTGCTCGACCGTCGCCTGGAGCATCAGGGCGTTCGCCACAACCTGTTGGCCGGGGCGCAGGCCCGAGGTGATTTCCTGCGTTTCGTTCTTACCTTGCGTGGGCGAGCCTTGTGCCTGCGCCAGGGCGCGCACTGGGGGCGCCCCTCCGGCGGTGTTGGCGGGGAGCATTTTTCCCCCTACGACTTCCTGGCGCCGGAAGCGGCCGCCGTCCACAGGGACATAGACCCAGTCGCGGTCGTGCAAGTGCAGGACGGCGCTTGCCGGCACAGTAGCGTGGACTTCCTTCTTTAGTCCGTAGAAAGTCGCGGTAACGAACATGCCGAGCCGCAAGATTCCCGGATTTTGAACCTCCAGCCGGACCTTCGCGGTGTGCAGATTGGGATCAAGGATCGGCCCGATATTGCTGATCCTGCCTTTCAGCAGCCGGTCCGGGTAAGCCGTCAAATGAATGTCGGCGTACTGGCCGAGGCGAATGAAGGGAAGATCATTTTCGTACACATCGCAAAGTACCCAGACGTGTGACAGGTCGGAGATGGTGAACGGGTTGGGACCCGCCAACCCTTGCACGCCCGCCGCATTCGTAACTTGCTGGTCGGTGATGACCCCAGAGGCAGGCGCTCGGACGTCGATAATGGCGGCGGGATGATTGACGTCCGCGCCCAAAACTCGCAGGTGATCGACCGCGGTTTCGACGGTGACCGTGGCTTTCGCCTCCGTGTCCTCGGCCACTTGAAAGTCGTTGAGTGACACGGCGCCGTGATCGTAGAGCAGCTTCGAGCGCTCGAGTTGAGTGCGCGCCAAGGTCTCGTCGGCAACGGCCTGGCGGTAGTCGGAAAAGGCCTGGGCAATGTCCGCGCTCTGAATGCGCATGAGAACTTGCCCCTTGCTCACGGCGTCGCCCAGGCGGGCATTAATCTCCACCACACGCCCCGACGCAATAGAAATCACCGGGATATTTCGCGACACGTCCGGCCCGACAGTCCCCGTCACATCGAGTTCGGGAACGGCCGCACGCTCGCCGGCCGTGGCAAGCTCAAATTGTTCCGGATGGTCTACTTTGAATGCGCCGCCATCCTGCTGGTGCTCCACCTCGGCCGGCGGCGGAGCCTCGGCCGCAGCGTCAGCTTGCCGCCCCTTGCAGCCCAAGAGAAGGCAACAAGCAAGCGCGGCGATGAGCGCCGAACTAATCGTTATAGGAATACGCCAGTTCATCATCCACCTGATTGAGCGGAAACTATCAACCGTAAACGGCGACACAAGACTCGACCACGAGCACTTCAGGCCAGTTCGGGTGCGGCGCGCTTGCTGTCGCCTCTCTGCGATCCGCCTTGCAATTAGCCTCGAAGGAAGCGGCAAGAAGTAGCCGCACGCTGCAAAGCCTTATACCGTTGGAGTATTCGTCGACGAGCCAGGTTGCCAGAACCATAACGGGGGACCACGCGTCTCGGAGCGGCGCGGGGAACAACTCGGAAGGCGGACGTCGCAGAAATGAGGAGTCAGGCGTTTGGTCAGGACCTCTTCGTAAAGGAAAGGCCCCTGCGAATAATCAGGCCAGTTTCTGAACGACTCCGGGAGAGTCGCCTGAAATGCCTCTCCGGAGCCGCCGTGCAGGATCCTGGAACCCGCATACCGTGAGGGTCGATGGCCGAAAGCCGGATCGTTTCGAGCAAACTCACCGTGGCCGTCGTTGATCCAGACTCCGATTGGAGTAAACGACCAGCCACTGGTGATAATGAGGTCCGGTTGCCAGTCGCCGTTCACGTCGCGGGGAGTTATAATCAGTCCTCCTCGCTGAGCCAAAACGCTGAACGAGCTTGGCCCCGAGCGAGAAGTCAGATCAAGATCAATCCGGTACCGAAAACCGCCCGGCCCACGGCCCTCGAGCTTGGCAACAGCCAGATCGGGGCGGCCATCGCCGTCCAGGTCAGCAACAGCGCACCCCTGGTCGCAAAACGTGGGTGCGAGGGGCAGTTGCCGGCCTGTGGGAGGCGTCGCACTCCAAGACCACGCGGCCAACGCCCAAAGCGTAAACAGCAGCAGGATCGGCCGGCGAAGAAACAAACACCGGAGGGCAGAGTTGCGGTCTCCCATCCGCAGTAAGAGAGTTATCGAAGGGCGGAAAGAATGGGCGGCTGACGCTGGCCCAGTGCCAGCCTCCGAATCGAACTTCGTGTTCAGATAAGGTCTCGTCCGCATCCCTGAATGTCTGCTTTTGAACTTGCAATGTCAATCGTAGTCTCGCCAAACGGCTCGCTAGACCGACAGCTAGAATTGTACAGGTCTCGGACGGTAGGCTGTCAAGTGGAGCCGCGCTCGACGCCGTATGTAAATGGGATAAGTGCGGGCGGTCCGGAGGCTGGGCTCACGATTGACATCCTGCTTCCGATCACGGGTTCGTGGTATGGTGGAATTGTAGTCCTGCTTTCCGCGGGCTTCGACGTTTAATGACAAACCTGATGCTACAAAACAAACCAGGCGATACTCATTCTGGCCGGTCGAGCACTGGTCCCGGAGTTCAGGAGTTGATCGGCCGAGTTAACTGGCGGACGGAAGGACCCAAGCTCCTCCTTTTGACTTGCGTACTCGCACTCGCAGGCATGCTGGTGATAGGGCTCTGGCCGTTTCACTCTCCCCGGAATCAAGTGACATGGCTTAGCGGTGGCAACGGCCTGCAGATTCGTCGTCATGGGGTGATCCTCAGCTCGGGCAGATTCAGGGATACGGACAATTCCCCGGACAGCCCTTGCAGCTTAGAGATCTGGTTCGAACCGGCTCGCACTTGGGACTCGGCCTCTCTCTTGTCCTTCTATGCTCCAGAGAGGCGTCGACAATTCTCCCTGCTTCAATCCACGACAGATCTTCGCTTGCAAAGTGACATTCTCGAAGAACACTACCAGACCGTCAGCTCGAGACTGGATGTATCGGACGTCTTCTGGCAGGGAAAGCCGGCGTTCGTGACGATCGCGGCAAAGGGCGGGCAGACATCGGTTTATCTTAACGGTGCGCCGGTCATGACGACTGCCAGCTTTCCGATCTCCTCTCGGGACTTCGCCGGCAAATTGATCATCGGCAACTCACCCCGAGCCGGAGATAATTGGCGCGGTCAAGTGCGAGGACTTGCCGTTTATGACGATGCGCTCGCTCCGGCACAGGTCCGTCAAGACTTTGAGACATGGTCGAGGAAGGGGCGGCCGGACATCTCCGGAACTGACCGGCCCGTGGCGCTCTACTTGTTTGACGAACACTCAGGCAACGTGATTCACAACCAAGTGCCCGGGGAAACTGACTTGTATATCCCGGACCATTACGTTTTGGTGGATCAGGCTTTCCTGCGCCCCTTTTGGGTGGAGTATTATCCGGGTTGGGGCTACTGGAAAAGCGTTATATTGATCAACGTTGTAGGATTCATGCCTCTAGGGTTCCTCTTCTGCGCCTACTTTTCGCTCTCCGGGCGAATCCGCAGACCCGCCCTGGCGACCATCCTTCTGGGATTCACAGTCAGCCTCACGATCGAATGCCTTCAGACCTTCCTGCCGACTCGCGATTCCGGCACCACAGACCTAATTACCAATACCTTGGGGACTTGCCTCGGGGTATGGATTTATCAGTGGAGTTTCTGGAAGGTCCTGTCGGCGCGAATCTGGAGGAGAATAGCGGGACTCTAGCGAGCCCTCCCGCTACTCGAGCTTGAAGCGCGTTGAAGCCAAATAGTACAGACGGCGCCAGACCAGGCGGTTGATGGTAACGACCATCGCCGCCAGGAAGATCGTTGCCGCCAGAAGCAGGCGTGAGTTTCCGCTGTCGGTCGCCTGGCTAATCAGCGCGCCAAGCCCCGTGGTTGCAAAGGTTTGCTTGCGAAAGTGAAAGTATTCCGCGACGATACTGGCGTTCCATGCACCGCCGGACGCAGTGACAAAGCCGGTGATCAAGTAAGGGAATATCCCAGGCAGCAGCAAGGTGCGCCAACGCTCGAAGTTGCCTAAACGGAACACCCCGCACACTTCTTTCAGGTCCGTGGGAATAGCGCTGGCCCCTGCGATGACATTGAAGAGGATGTACCACTGTGTGCCCAACAGCAACAGAACAATCGAACCGACTCCCAATCCGCCGCCCATCCGAATCAGCAACAGCAGAATGATGGGAAACAAAGCTGTGGCGGGCACGGAGGCGGCAATCTGGGCGATGGGTTGGGCGTACGCCGAAAGCCGCGGCCTCAGCCCGATGTAAAGCCCCACCGGAATGGTCCAGAGCGCCGCGAGCACGAGAGTCGCCTCGACACGCAGAAAGGTGGCGCCGGCTCCCACAAGTATCTCTCGTACTTCCGAGGTCGAAAGCGCCGCAAGCATGCCGATCATCTTCACCACCGCGTAGCCGACACCCAGGAAGCAGCCAATCGCGAGCGTCCACATCCCCCACTTCCCTGCCCTGCGTCCCAGTGGATGCTGAGATACGGGTCCGTGTGCCCGGGCAAAGAACAGATTCAAGCGTTCGCGCAGGGGCAAGATCGACAGGCGGGCGGCAAAATGCAGGACCCTCGAGCGGTGGAGCAAATCCAGGACCGGTGAGCGCGGCGGGAATGCCGCTTCCACCTGTTCGAATTTGAACTTCTCCGCCCAAGCGATCGTGGGCCGCCAAATCACCTGGTCAACGAGAACGATCACCGCCACCATGGCGACTAGTCCCCAAACAATGGCGCGCGTGTCTCCGGCATTGGCGGCGGTTTGAAGATAGGAACCAAGGCCAGGCAGGCGGAGGTCGCGGTTTCCCAGGACAAACATCTCACACGCCATAAGAAAGAACCACGCGCCCGCCACCGACATCATGGAGTTCCAAATCAGCCCGATGGCCGCGTAGGGCAACTCCATCTGGGTGAACCTCTGCCACCAACTCAACCGGTAGATCATGGCCGCTTCCCGCATTTCGCGCGGAATGCTCTTCAGGGACGAGTAGAAACTGAACGTCATGTTCCACACTTGCCCGGTGAGAATCAACACGATACAACCCAGTTCCACGCCCAGTTGCCGCGTGGGGAACAGGGCTACCATCGCGACCATGACCGTGGGCAGAAAACTGAGCACAGGAATCGACTGGAGAATATCCAGGAGTGGAACCATGAACCGCTCGGCTTTCGCGTTGTAGGCGGCGATATACCCGTACACAAATGTGAACAACAAGCTGAGGAGGTAAGCAATGGCGATACGAATGAGCGAGAACACCGCGTACTTGGGTAATGCTCCGGGATGAAGTTGAATCACCGCCTGAGTGTTGACCGGCCCAACTCCGTAGCGGCTGAAGGACACCACGGCATAGAAAATCGCCAGAGCAGCCACGAAGATGGGAGTATCCCTCAGCAGCGATGAAACGCTGCCGGGAACGATTCCCCAGGGCGGAAGCGTGCGGGCGGGTTTTTCCGTCTGTAGCATGTGTTGGAAGGTTAAAGGTTGAAGGTTAAAGGCTAGACGCAACCCACGGTCGTTAGAAGTTTACCCTTTAGCCTTTAACCTTTAGCCTTTTGATTTTACCCTTTACGCCGGTTTCACGTCCCCTGCCGCGCCGTGCAACGTCAGCCTGTCGCTTTCGGAATCGTAAGAGAAAATCTGCCCGTATCGGCCCCAATCGAGCGCCGTGTCAATCTGCCTTTTGGCCTCATCCTCGGACAAGTGCTCCTCGACAATATCCCGAAAGAACTCCAGGGGCATGGAGTTGTCCGACTTGCCGGTGAGGCTGCGGTTAATCTGCTGAAGCAGCGGGACGTTCGCAAGCGCGGCCTGACGGAAAAGGAGTTTGCGGTCGGAAATATCGGCTTGGGCAAAGGCCTTTCCCTCGGGAGTAATCTCAACATCGCCCTTATCCGACTTGGCAAACCCCAGCAGCGTGGCGGCCTCAACGATGGGCACCAAGTCGGCAAAATCCATCAAGAGCTTATCCGCCAAATGGTAAAGGTCCTCTTTCTCGCTGTGGTCACTCATGATTTCGAGCAGCCCCGCAATGGCGCCTGGGCGTGCATGCGGCAGCATCAGGGAAGGCTTCCTGGCCGGCAGGCCTCCGGCGCCCAGGGGTGCAGGTTCCAGTTGGGGCTGAGTCATGAGTTTGTAAATGTAGTCCACATAGACCAGAAAATCTGCCGAAGTGTGATCCCTGGGTTGTCGTAACGGGACCCTGAAGTCAGCCCGGATTCTCGCCGGGTTACGCCCCAGGACGATGATGCGGTCGGCAAGCAGGACTGCCTCCTCGATGTTGTGGGTCACCAGGAAAATGCTGCGCGTAGGAATCTTCTTCCCCAGCCACAGCTCCATCAGTTCGCCGCGAAGGTTCTCTGCCGTCAGAACGTCGAGGGCCGAAAACGGTTCGTCCATGAAGAGGATTTCTGGCTCCACGGCCAGGGCGCGCGCAAAGCCCACCCGCTGCTTCATTCCGCCGGAGAGTTCTTTGGGGTATGCGGACTCGAAACCCTTCAGCCCGACTTTATCCAGGGATCGAAGGGCGCGATGGTGGCGTTCGAAGTGCGCCATGCCTTGCGCCAGCAGGGGAACCTCAACGTTATCCAAAACCGTAAGCCAGGGGAACAAGGCGAAACTCTGAAACACAATGGCAAGGTTTGGGCTGCTCTCGCTGAGCGGCACGCCGTGCCAGAGGACTTTGCCGGCGGAAGGCGGGGTGAGCCCGGTGAGGATCCGAAGCAGAGTGGATTTGCCGCTTCCTGAAGGGCCCAGCAACGCCACGATCGAGTCCGGCTCGATCGACAGGTCGATGGGAGCGATGACCTGGATCTCTCTGCCATCCGGCTGGACAAAGCACTTCTGAATCTGCGAGGCCGTGATGATGGGTTCCACCGCCGCCGGCGCCCGGGCGATTGCCGTACCAAGACCTTCCCCACGCGCTGCGGCGGCCCGCTCACCCGAGAGTTCGTCCATCAAGTGCTGCCAGGCTTCCTCCGGCAGTTCGTCGAAGAACTGATGACGCTCCTGGGGCTGCGTCTTGTCGATGATGGCGCGCAGGTCCTGGATGGTCCGGGAGTGGAGCAGGACATAGGAATGATAGTAGGGAAAGTGGCTGACTAAGGTTGCCGCGTAATCCACCGGCAAAGCGCGAAATACGATCTGCTGCTCCTCGAAAGGGATGCGTATGATCGAGTCGGCAGCGGCGTCGGGATCGAGACGCTGGAGGAGCGCTACCGCCTGGTCCGCGCGCCCCTGGGACAAGAGCTCCTGCAGTTTCTCGGCAGCCGGTGGATTCATCGAACCCATATTACCAGAAGACTTCCGTTTTCCGTCATTCTCGCCGATAATAGATCGTGAAGGTTGTATACTCACCTGTCTTGAGAGAAACATGTCAACCAAAGCTCGCCCGGATCCCGAGCAGTTGCTGCGCCAGCTTAAGGCCGAGGAGCAGTATTACCGGCGCGGCCGCCTCAAGATTTTCCTCGGATATGCGGGAGGCGTGGGCAAGTCGTTCCGCATGCTGGATGAGGCGCGGCGGCGGCGGGAACGGGGCGAAGACGTGGTGGTGGGCGCAATCCAACCCAAGGCGTCGCCGGAAGCCGATGCCCTGCTGCAACGCATGCTGGTCATCCCCCAGGGCAGCGTGGGAGGCGTACCCACGATGGACGTGGAGGCCATTCTGCGCCGTCATCCTCAAGTCTGCCTGGTGGATGGCCTTGCCTACGACAACCCCCCGGGCAGCGCCCACCCCAAGCGCTGGCAGGACGTCGAGCACCTGCTTTCAGCGGGTATCTCCGTGGTAGCCACGGTCAACCTCCAACACATCGAAGAGCGGCGCGAGCAGGTGGAGAGGATCACGCACAAGCACGTGACCGAGACCGTGCCGGAGAGCTTCTTACGCAATGCCGACGAAATCGAAATCGTGGACGCGCCGCCGGATTTCGCTTTGCAGCGCGGTTCCAATCCCTCGTTTGTCAACGGACCCGGCTCACCAACACTCTCTCCCCAGCAACTCTCGGAGTTGCGCGAGAACGCACTGCTGCTGGCTGCGGATGTCGTCGATTTCCAGCTTGAAGCTTACCTGGTGCGGCATGGGATTCAGCAGCTATGGGGAACCTGCGAGCGTTTTCTCGTCTGCTTGTCCCCGCACGCCGACGCCGCCAAGATGATCGCCAGCGGCCGGCGCAATGCCGACCGTTTCCATGCCGATTTGTTTGTTACCTACATCAATCGGCCCGACGCCACGCCGGAAGAGAGAAGTGTGCTGGAGCGAAACCTGGCGGAGGCGCGGGGCGTCAACGCACGAATCGAAGCTCTGGATGGTGACGATCCTGCCGATGCCATCATCGAGTTTGCCCGCGCCCATGGCATTACGCAGATCTTCGTGGCCAACCGGATGAAGAACAGTTGGTGGGATCGATTCTTTGGCCAGCCGCTCGACCACCTGATCCGTGCGGCAGAGAATATTGACGTGAGAGTGTTTCCAGCATAGGATTCCGCGCATGTCCGATTCCCCTCATCGAGGCACCCTCAAAATCTTCCTGGGCTACGCTGCCGGCGTAGGAAAGACCTACCAGATGCTGGACGAAGCTCATAAGCTGAAGGGCGAGGGCGTGGATGTCGTTTTGGGCTATTTTGAGCCGCATGGCCGCAAAGCCACGATCACCAAAGCCGAAGGCCTGGAAGTCATTCCGCGGCGCAAGGTCGAGTATCGCGGAGCGGCGTTCGGAGAAACCGATGTGGAGGCCATCGTGCGCCGCCGGCCTCAGGTCTGCGTCATCGATGAGTTTGCCCACACGAACATCCCGGGGTCCGAACACGGCAAGCGCTGGCAAGACGTTCGCATCTTGCTGGACGCAGGGATCGACGTGCTGACCACCATGAACGTGCAGCACCTGGAAAGCCTCAACGACCAGGTGTGGCAGTTCACGGGCATCCGGGTGCGCGAGACCATCCCTGACTGGGTGGTGAAGCAAGCCGACGAAGTGGTCATGGTGGACTTGCCTCCGCAGGCTCTGCTCAACCGGCTGATGCGCGGCGTCGTCTACACTCCCGAAAAAGCCCAACTGGCAATGGAGAACTTCTTCAAGGAGTCGACTCTGGTCGCCTTGCGCGAACTGGCGATCCGCCAGACAGCGCATGAAGTGGATGTTCGCCAATCCGTCCAGGACGGAACCCAGGGCGAAGAAGCCAGCGGTGAAGATCACGGCTCGAGCGCATCTTCCCGCGCGCGTTCCCCCGAGTGCATTCTCATTCTGATCACCGAAGACCCCTCTTCCGCAGCCCTCATCAGGCGCGGCAAGCGTGTGGCCGATTATCTGCAAGCGGAATGTCTCGCCGTCTGCGTCCTGCGCGACGGCAACCTTCGGGAATATTGACGCGGCTCAGCGCGAGAGCCGTCGAAAAGCACATGAAATTCGCCCGCAACCTGCAAATTGAGCCCAGCGTGCTGCAGGGCGATGATGTGGCCCAGACCTTGGTCGAATTCGCCCGCTCCCACCGAGTCACACAGATCTTCATTGCCCGGCCTCAGCAACAGAAATGGCCCCTGGCCTTCGGCCGCGGCCTGGTGGAACGCGTCGTGAGGCTGGCCCACGATATCCAGGTGACCATTGTCGCCGAGCGCCGCCGGTAGCGCGGGCGTCTCGCCCGCTGTGGCGCGGGCATCTTGCCCGCACCACTTCTCATGCGGCCACCCCTTCTGCGGCTGATCCTTTGTTTTCTATAACATTCTCGCTTTGTTCCGGCGATTTTGAGGATTCGCGGGCGATCTCCTCTGCCGGACTTTCTGACCGAGCGTCGAGCCCAACGACCTTACTAAGTTCCTCGGCCGCGCGGTCGTCCAGCTCACGCGTAGGGGCGGTTCGCGAACCGCCCCCCGCGGCTGGCGCATGGCGAAGCCCTGCGTTGCGTGGGGCCGGAATGAACAGAGACCGCAGAGCTGCGCCAGCCCGCGTTTTCCGCCGTTCTGACACCGTTTTCTGACCGCTTTCCTGACCGTTTTCCGCACCGTTTTCTCGAGGCGCGTGCGCGACAGGCCGAGAAACAACGCCCACATGCCGCTATCTCTTAGCTCACGGTCAGCGTGAGCGTCATGGTATGGCTCACGCTAGAAGACCCCGAGCCCGCGCTGCCCGTCACGGTCAGCGTGTAAGTTCCGGCGGGCGTTCCGGGGTTATGTGTCACGCTGGGCCCTCCACCGCCACATCCTGCCAGCGCCAGAGCCAGCAACAATCCCGAGGCGAGCGAAACCATTGTGAACCGCCCTCGGCTCCCGACCGGTATGTTCCGGCGCCCGATGGCCCATGCCATAGCCACCAGAACCAAGGCGAGAATCAACAGACCTCTCAGGCCCGGTAAAAGGGGTGGGGCTGGAGGAAGAGGGCGCGAGCGAGGCGCGCCGGCCGAGGGTGCGGTCGTGGTGACGCTAACCGTGATATTCGTCGCAGAACTGCCCGGAGTCACAGGGCTTGGCGAGACCGTGCAAGTGGCCTCGGAGGGGGCCCCGGCACAGGTGATGCTCACGCTTTGGTCGAATCCTCCTTCACCGCCCACACTTAAGGTGAAGCTTGCGGTTGAACCCGGCGCGACAGTGGCTGAGGTGGGCGAGCCGGAGCCCGCCGCCAGCGTGAAGTCCTGGCCCGTCCCGCTGAGCGCGATAGTCTGGGGTGCGCCGGGCGCATTGTCGCTGAAGGAGAGGCTACCCGACGCTTTGCCTGCGGCCGTTGGCGTGAATGTAACCGCCACCGTGCAGGACCCTGACGCGCCAACCGGGTTAGCGGTCGAGCACGTGGTCCCGGACGCGACGGCAGCGAAGGGGCCGGTGACGCTGATTGCCGTGAAGGTGAGGCTGGCGCCGCCCGTGTTGGTCAGCGTGACGGTTTGCGAGGGGCTGGTGGTTCCTACCTGTTCAGACGGGAAAGTCGGCGGCGCGGACAAGCTCACAACGGGCCCCGTCCCGGTTCCGCTCAAACTCACCGTTTGCGTGCTATCCGCTACCCCATTGCTGTTGTCGGCAATGGTCAGCTTGCCGGTGAGCGTGCCGGTGGCCGTGGGTGAGAAGGTCACGTTGATTGTGCACGAGCCGCTGGCCGCAAGCGCTGCTCCCGCAGTTGTTGGTCTGGCCGAAATTGGCGGTCGTGGCGATGCTGGCGATCGTGAGTGCGTCGCTGCCCGTGTTGCTCAGGGTAACCGGCTGCGACGCGCTCGTCGTTCCCACATTCTGGCTGCTGAACGTCAGGCTAGGCGGGGAGACGCCGGCCACCGCAGCCGTACCCGTCCCCGATAAGCTCACCGTCTGCATGCTGCCCGCCACCCCATTATTGTTGTCGGTGATGGTCAGCGTGCCGCTGAGAGTGCCGGCGGCCGTGGGCGAGAAGGTCACATTAATCACGCAATTGCTGCTGGCGGCAACCGGCGCACTTGTGCTACAGGTGGTGCCGCTGGCCGCTATCGCAAAGTCCCCCGTCACCGCAATACCCGTGAAGGTCAGGGACGCTGTGCCGCTGTTGGTCACCGTCACCGCGCTTGCCGCGCCGGTCTTCCCCACCGGTTCATTGCCAAAGCTCACGCTCGTGGTGCTCAGGCTGACGCTGGGGCCGGTGCCGGTGCCGCTCAAACTCACCGTCTGCGGGCTGTTGGGGGCGATGTCGGTGAAATTCAGTGAGGCGCTAAGGCTCCCCGCCGCGGACGGCGTGAACGTCACGCTAACCGTGCAAGTACCATTGGGGATCACCGTGGCTCCCGTGCAGGTGTCGGCGCTCTTGGCAAAGTCACCGGCGTTTGTACCGCCGATCGTGACCGTCGAGACGGTGAGGTTGGCCGTGCCGGTGTCGGTCACCGTCACGCTCTGCGCGGCGCTGCTGGTATCGAGGGCCTGAGGTGGAAACGTGAGGCTGGGAGAGGACAGGGTCGCGGAACTCAAAACGAAGCTTCCCACCAGGTTCGAGGCATTGACCGTGCCGATTCCAGTGGCAAAGTCCCACCCGGTCGCAGCGTCGAACGCCGGTTGATACGCGTCACTGGTGTTAACCGCCGAGGCAGCGCACGTTCCGAACCTTCCCCCGCCTCCGCTGAGAACGCAGTGGGGCATGGTGGTGTATCCGCTGCCGGCGGCGGTAAGGGTCACCGCGAATCCCGGCGTCACAGCGGGAACGGTGCAGGTTGCGCCTGTCCCGCCGCCTCCGCTGATCGTGCAGGTCGGGGCGGAGGTGTAGCCGCTTCCGTATGCGGTGAGAACCAATACGCAAACCTCGTTGTTAGTACAGTTGGGAAAATTGGCGCCCGGGATGTTTATGTATGCCCCACAACTCGCACCCGTTCCTCCGCCGCCCGTCAGGGTGCAAGTCGGTTCTGTCGCATAGCCTGAACCGGCGTTCGTAAGGGTAATCGTGGTGATTACGCCGGTCATGCTGGCGCTGCACGCCGCCCCTGATCCGCCGCCCCCGCTCAGTGTGCAGGAAGGAGCGCTCGTGTATCCGCTTCCAAGGTCGGTGACTACCGCCGAGCTCAGGGTCTGCGGCGCTGCGGAAAGCACGCCATAGGTGCCCGAGGGCGCATAGCAATTCATCCCTAAGCAAGGCACGTCGTTATCTCCTCCTGTGCCCGTTCCTCCATGGAGAAGCGGAATCTGGGTTACGTCGTAGAAAATACAGTTGGCGGCCACCGTATTGCCCATCGCAGAGTTACAAGACGTGCTGCCACCGGAGCCGTACTCCGTCGCAGCGCGCGAGTAATAGGCGGGATTCGGGTTACCCCACCGGCTCCCGGAAGCCTGATTGATAAGAGACTGAATGGCAGCCCAGATGGGCGAGGAAACCGACGTCCCGCCAACATTTTGTTCCCACGTGATGGGAGTGCCGCTGCAACTCGTGCCACCGTTGTTCGGGTCAGAAAAGCAAGCCAGGTAGAAGTGGCCCCACCAATTGTTGCCAGCGAAGAGTGAAACATCGGGAATGTCCCGCACGCCATCGCTCGGATTGCCGATCAACACGGACTGCCACGAGGGCTTTGCATATCCGGCGCAGGTGCCGCCCACCACGCCCTCCATATCGGGCACGCCGGTGGCGCAACCACTGGGGCCGCCGCCACCGGCGGAGCCGGTTAAGGGGCTTAGCGAGCTATTGCAAAGCCCGTCCGAGCCATAGGTGGGCAAGACTCCCAGGAAATCGCCGATCAGCACACTGGCGCAGGAGTCGTTCCAGGGAATCTCGGGAACATACGAAAGGGCCGACCCGTAGTTGGCGGCGTTGGCAGAGTTCCAATAGGTGGTGTTGTTGCCCTCGTAAGTATCGGCAAAGTCGGTGCCGCCCACCGACACGTTGTAGGGCGTGGAGGTGAATCCGCTGACGTTGATTCCGTCTGGGGCGTAATTTGTTTGCTGCGGACCTGCGCCTGTGTCGCCCGAGGAAACGAAGACGGAGACACCCTCCGCCACCGCCTGTTGATACAACGAGCTAATAGACCCGTTCAAAGTAGCGCCCAGCTCGGACTCGACCCCGGCGTAACTGATGCTGACGATCGCTGGCGGCGTGCCGCTGGCGTTGAGAAGGTTCTGCAGGGCAATGAATCCGCCGAAGTTGGTTTCCATGTCCGAGCAGGACGCCAGCTCGATCGCTGCGCTGGGAGCCCCGGCGCTCGCCCATTCCACATCGACGGCCGCTTCGAAATCGTTACCGTTGACGCCTGGATCAGTGCAGTTATTCGTGGGACTGCTGGGCGGGTGGACCTGGGCTAGGGAGCCAAGCGGGTACGCTGAGGCAAGGCCCAGAACGGACCGGAAAGTATTCCAGTCCGCCGTGGTATAGAGGTCGGAATCTTCGATCACCACGATCGTCTGGCCCTGACCGGAAATGCCCGCCGCGAAGGCCGGGTTGAAGTTGTAGATCGTCCACAAGTCCGCCGGCACAAGCGGGTAGGCGCGGCTCCCGCTGTCCCGACCGTGTATTCGGGGTATTCGGGGCGCCGTCGAATCATCGGCTGAGGCCTGAAGTCATTGAGGGAGACGATGCCCGCCACCGTCGAAGCCAGCTCCGCCGGAATCTGCGGGTCGCTCATATTGGCGATATGGGCCTTGCCATTCACCAGCAAGTGATGGATCTGCGTGTGGAAGGCTTCGCGGATCTGGCCCGCCGAGCCGGTGAAATCGATAACCATTTGGTTGGGATAGACCAAGTTGACCTTGAACCCCTGCGACTCGACCCAATCCGTTACCCTGGCGACGTCAGCCGGCGCGACGCCGTACCTCTCCCCGAATTCCGTCGCCGTGATCCAATGGTGAAAAAGCGGGGACGTGTGATCGTGGATATCATTGATGAACTGCTGGAGTGCTTGCTCCTGCTTCGGAGACCGGCGCAACTGGAGCATCATGTGGTTGAGTATCATGTCATCGGAGACTCGCCCGCGATCGTTCTTCGCATTTGCTTCCGGGCGCATGTTGCCCCTGAGCGTAACCAGCCCGCCTTCTCCCCCGACCCGCGCGGGGAGCGTGCTCGCTCGCGGGCCGTTTCTTCCCCCAACCGTTGCGGTCACGGTCTGCGCGTGCAGGCCCGCCGCACTCAACATCAAAAACGCAACACTCCAACAAATTCGGCGCATGGGAATCTCCTTTTCATTTGCCCTTTGCTTCTGGGGCGGCGATGTCCCCATCGCGGCCCTATTGTTTGCCGGTCCTCTACCGGCGGCCTTACTTCGCCATCTCCCCTCGCCAACACTCGCGCATGAAGAAGACTAGACCCCAGGACGGCGAAGGATGAAAGGCCAACAAATCCGCAGCAGAGCGCAATGCGCTTTGTCTTCGTTTTCCGTTGGTTGGAAACGCTGAGGCACGGGAGCATGAGCGGCCTCTCTTAGGACGGGGATTTGAGTGAGCGCGACTAATGTGACTCCGCAAAAAAGTAAATGTCAAGCTCAAATATCGCAGAGATGCATTGACAACTGGCCCTCACGCCTCTAAAATCAATCTCGTCAGTCGAGTTTCACCTCAATCCAAGGTCTGCATCACACGTAGGGGGTCGCAAGGAAAGTCTGACCGAGAGGCGGTATTACGCCGCCACGTGGCGATCCCGCAGACGCGGAATCGCCAATCCAACATCAGTTTGCAGTAAAGATCCCAAACAGGAGGCATCCGCACCATGGCTGGGAAAAAGAAGCAGGTGAAGAAAGCGCCCAAGAAGCAAGCCAAGAAAACCGTCAAGGTCGTTAAGAAGCCTGAAGAAGTAAAGCCGACAACCGAGCCTCCCCCGCCAGCGCCAACCCTATAAGGGGAGATCTTGCCGCCGCGTGGGCGCAGCCTTTATCGGCGCCCACCGGCGGTCGTCTAGAGGACGCACTGGCCGCGAAGGCGCCCATCCTATCCTTGAACCTCCAGCCACAATTCACTTCACGGCCGGTTGATGCTCGTGCGCCGACTGGCAGCCAGATACGAAGAAGCTATGCTCAAGAGAGTTTTAATACCCCTATGCATCGTTTTCACATCGTTTGCCGGACAAGAACCGGGCCAATACCAATCCGCCTTCCTGCGCCTCGAATTCGCGCCGCACCAGCCTGCCATAGTGGTGCTGGCCGCGGATTCTTTGGGCAAGAGCAAACTGAGCGTGAGTTCGCTCCGGCCCCTCCCGCCGTCCAGGGCTGACTATGCCTTAAGCCATACCGGCTCGAAGTTTGAATACCGGCTTGTGGGCGCGCCCGCGGCTGCGCCGCCCGCCTGGACATTCGAATGCTCGGCGCGCAGCCTGCATCTGCACTCCTCTTATACCGCCGCGAACCCTCCCCCTGCCCTGGTGCTCAATTTCAATCCCCACATTATCCATGCAACGCTTCTGGGAATGATGAATGACGACGGAAGCGTGCGCCTGCCGGCGCTCTTGCACCTGCCTGATCAGGGGACGTTCCGAATCACTTCCGGCGTGGGCGCAGGACTGGCGTTGGGCTATGACGCCTTTCGCTACCCCGAGGGCCAGCAGGGGGGCGATTACGTGAAGGTGACTTTCCCCGCGGCCTCCGCCGCCCGGCCTCGAGTTGATTACACTTGGGAAGTCGTGGCCATTCATCCCAGCGTCCCGGATCTCGAGCAAGACCCCCGTTTTGACGGCTTTCGCCGCAACTGGCTCAACATTTTTCAGTTGAATCCCCGCTTGCGCGTGCTGGCCAACCACGCTGCCAGCGACCCTTGCGCGTTCACGGTGTTTGAATACTCCTCGGTGGCGGCGCGCACGCCTCCCTTGGCGCCCGGCCTGACGGCGCTCGACCTGATTCGGGCCACGCTGGACCGCTACCTCAGCGGGATGAAAGCCTACGGTATGGCGGGTTATGCCCCCAATGACCCAACCACCCGCTTCGACTACCTGGATACGTATCCCTCCCTGCTGATTGCGTCATGGGATTATGTCCGCGGCAGCCAGGATGAGGCTTGGCTGCAAGAGAACTACGCGGGGTTGAAAGACTGGGCCGGCAAAATGCTCGCCATGGATCAGGATGGCGACGGGCTTCTCGAATACCCCGCGAGTGGAAATTCCGGCTCTTGGCCGGAACCGATCGCGCTGCGCCCCGCCAATTGGTGGGACACCATCGGCTTCGGTCACAAGGACGCCTACTCGAATGCCCTTGCCTACCACGCTTTGCTCGGCATCGCCGAAATGGCGCGCCGGGCAAACCACCCGGAAGACGCACAGCTTTATGCCGCGCGCGCCGAAAAGCTCCGCTCGGTCTATTTCAACACCTTTTACAATCCCGCCACCGGAGTTCTGGCGGGCTGGAAGAGTGCCGATGGGAAGCTGCACGATTATTACTTCCTCTTCGTCAGTAGTGCGGCGATCACCTATGGTTTGGTTCCGCAGGATAAAGCCAATCCGATCATGGACCGCCTGCTGGCCAAGATGAAGGAGGTTGGCTACACGCACTTTGAGTATGGCCTGCCCGGCAACCTGATTCCCGTTCGTCGCGAGGATTACGTCGACCACGACAAGCGCTTTGGAGGACCTGAAAAGGCAGACGGGTCCGATGGTTTTGAGATCTACGAAAATGGCGGGGCCACGGCCTGCTATGCCTACTTCACCCTCCAGGCCTTATACCAGTTGGGGCGTCACAAGGACGCGGACGCGATTCTGTTGCCCATGTTGCAGGGATTTGAAAAGGGCGGCTTCCAGGGCACCGCGCCCAACGGCATGAGCTACGATTGGAAAGCCTGGGACGGAAGCCCGCACGGTTATGAGGGCCTGCTCGTCGATGGCTACCAGGCGCTGCTGGCCGTGCTCTCGCGGTGATTTGAGTCACTTCTTTTTCCGCGACGTAACCTGTAGCGAATCGGGCCGCAGTTGGCTAAGCTCAATTTTGTTTCCGTCCGGGTCTTTGACGAAATAGAGCAGCGTATTATCCGCCTGAACTTTGGCTGCTTTTTCGAAAGCATCGGCCGGAAGCGGGTACCCTCTGTCTTTCAGGGTACGCAGTGTGGCTTGCAGGTCCTTTACAAACAGGCCGAGGTGGTTGGACGAGGACGCGGCCGCTGCCGAGGGCTTCTTGCTCCCCGGAAACAACTCGATGAATGTATTGCTGTCAGCTACTCGCAGATAAATCAGCCACGCCGTGCCGTCCGGACGCTTGAGCCGGAAGGCCTCTCTTAAACCAAGCTGGTCAACATAAAAGCGCAGAGCCGGCGCGAGGTCTGAGATATCCAAGCCCACATGACCCAAGGACTCAACGATCGGCGCCGCGTTGTCAGCGCCATACGAGACTGCGGCGGCGGCGCCCATCAGCACGAATATCAGCGGCAATAACCGTAGGTATTTCATGTAATCCTCCTCGGACGGACGGGCGGGGCTTCAGCCCCGCCGTAGGAAATGCTCGAAGATCTTGGGGGCTTTAGCCCCTGAAGCGGCATGGCTTCAGGGCCTGAAGGCCCACCAAGAACTTGCCACGCGGCGGCGGGGATAAAGCCCCGCCCTTCCGAGGCACCAATGGTAGACGCTGATTTGTGTCAGCTAGTACTAGGGTTGCCCCTATTGCACTCCGGTCAGCCTAAAGACATAAGCTTCCGGCAACGACAGAGCGGATTCAGGAATCGGCGGAACCTGGATCCGCAATTTCCCGCCTTCCTGCCGCCATTTGAGCGGCGCGCTCCCGCCCAGCAGTTCCACCGAAGTAGCGGCGGTGGTTCGCGGCGCACTCAGCACGAGTTCCGGGCCAGGCCACATTTCAGTAATGGCATATACAGCATTGCTTGTTGAGGTATAATGAACTTTCCCCTCTGAAGTCGCGCGCCACGGGTGTGTTCCGTAGATTGCCTCGCCATAGGCTTTCAGCCAGGCGCCGATCTCGAGCAGCCGTTCCTGCATAATGACCGGAACGCGCCCATCCGCCGTGGGGCCGATGTCCAAATTCAGGTTGCCCCCGCGCGAGACCACGTCCACCAGCAGGTGAATCAGTTCGCTGGCGGATTTGTAGTCATGGAGCTCTTCCACGCGGTTGTACCCGAAGGATTTTCCGATGGCCTGACATTCCTCCCACTTGTGCGCCGGGCCGAGTTGCGCTCCCTCCGGGAGGAACGTCTGATACTCGGAGGTATAGAACCCGCCGTGCCTGCTGCGCGTATCTTTTCCCCAGCGGTCGTTGACGGCGATGCGGTCGCGCACCAGCGAGTCGTTGAAAAGCCACGCCAAAAACTCCGTCGATTGCCACTGGTCGCTGGGGTGATCCCACTCGCCGTCCGTCCAGAGGAGCGAAGGATGGTAGCGTTCGACGAGGTCCTTCATCTGAGGGATCATGTGCTCGTCCACGTAGCGGTGAAGGTCGCCGAGATACAGCGGGTCGTACCACTCGTACAGCGAGTAATAGAAGCCCATGGTCAGCCCCTGGGCGGTAACGGCCTTGCTCAGATCTCCGGCCAGGTCGCGGTGCGGGCCAACGTCGATGCTGTTCCAGTTCCAACTTGCCGGGCAGGGCCATAGACAGAAGCCCTCGTGGTGTTTCGAGGTCAGCACCACGTAGCGCGCCCCGGACTTTTGAAACAGCTCGGCCCACTGGGCGGGATTGAACAGCTCGGCCTTGAACTGCCCGGCAAAATCCTGGTACTTGAAATGTTCTCCGTAGTGGAGCAGGTGAAATGCCCAGGTTGGCCCGTTCTTGTCCTGCATGTGGTTCCAATACCACTCCGCGTAGGTTTCGCCGATCTTTGACTGCGGGTCCGCAAAGGCCGGGACAGAGTAAACACCCCAGTGAATAAATATTCCGAACTTGGCCTCATCAAACCACGGTGGTGTCGGGCGCTGGTCAATGGACTCCCAGGTGGCGGCGTAGTGTTGGGCCGCCGCCGATCGTGCCATCGTTAACGCCAAAGGCAGCATTAGGGCCAGAAATAATCGTTTCATTGCGGATTCTCCTCACTCCTCTCAGGTTATAATTGCTGACTTTATACCATGAAGCCATATCCGAACACTACAAAGAGTGGATCTGCCGATGGGAGACGCGTTTGGCGGAGCGGGACAAGAACCGCGTGGTGCGCCCGCTCGATTGGGGATTGGAGTGTTCGAGAGACTGGCCGCTGGCGAGTTCGGCCGTCCGTCATCCGACCAGGAGCCTGAGAACTTCATCACCGAGCTGAACGACGCCATCCTTGCGCAAAGCGACATCTTTTATTCATACCAGACGCCTTCAGACTTTCGTCAGGACGGCGACTGCCTGTTCTTTACTTCGCCGGTCAAGACCTCCGTTCCCGCCAACAATCGCGTACGCGCTCGCTGGTTTCCGGCGGGGCGACGCGGGGCGGTGGTGGTGCTGCCGCAGTGGAATGCCGACCAGGAGAGCCACAACGCGCTGTGCCGAATCTTCAATCTGGTTGGTATTTCGGCGCTGCGGCTGAGTCTGCCTTATCACGATGTTCGCAAGCCTGCGGAGACAGAGCGAGCCGATTACGCCGTCTCCTCGAACATCTGCCGCACGCTCAACGCCGGCCGCCAGGCGGTGGCCGACGCGCGCTCCTGCCTCGACTGGTTAGAGAGCCAGGGATACTCGAAACTGGGTATTGTGGGAACCAGCTTGGGCTCCTGCTATGCCTATCTGGCCAGCGCGCACGACGAGAGGCTCAAGGTCAATGTGTTCAATCATTGCTCAACAACTTTTGCGGAGGTGGTATGGACCGGGCAGGCCACACGTCACGTGCGCGCGGGGCTTGACGCCGATTTGACCCTGGAGCGCCTGCGCCGCTGTTGGATGGCCATCAGTCCTATTGCCTATGCGGAAAAGTTGGCGCGCTGGCCCAAGAAATCACTCTTCATTTACGCGCGCTATGACTTGACCTTCCTGCCTGAGTTCTCGCGTCGCATCATTGCGGAATCGCTGCGCCTCCAACTCGATACTGAAGTGGCCGTGTTGCCGTGCGGGCACTACACTTGCGGGGAGACGCCCTTCAAGTTCTTGGACGCCTTCTACATCGCTTCGTTTTTGGATCGGGCCTTCGGCGAAGTCTGATGGCGGATAACTCGGAACCCCGCCTTCTCAAATGCTTTGACCGCATTTAGATGATTGATGCCGGGCAGCTTGGGCATGAGTTAGACAGGCACTTCGATCTCCCGCACTTCTGCCTCCCGAAGAGTCTCTTTGACTGCCTCCAGGTACTCACGAACTGCATCCTGGATATTCTCAAGCGCTTCCGCTTCTGTCTGCCCTTGCGACCAGCATCCGGGCAAGCCGGGACACGAAACACTGTAGCCTTCTTCGAACGTTTGCAAAACGACTTTGTATTTCGTGGTTGATCCTCAATCTGCATTATACTCGCCTCACAGAAAGAAAAACCGCTTGACAGTTGTTCCACACCGCCTTAGCGTGACCTGTTGCACAAGCATGCGCATGAATCATGCGGGAGGAACCAATGGGACATCGCAGCAATCGCCGTGGATTCTTGAAAACTTTGGGGAGCGCAGCCGTTACGCCTTGCATGCTCCGAGCCGCGGGTGCGCTGGGCGTGGGTTTCAGCAGCGCCTTCGCATTACCCCGCGATCCCTTGGTATTGGGGGCCGACCCCATTTCTAACCAGCCGGTGGGCGTGGCCAAGGGTCTTCATCCGGGTCGCGTTGTCTGGGCCCGCGATCCGGCCGCGACCAGTTGGGCGGGGCCGGGCCGAGGACATTGGTGGGAGAGCGATCACACCAACCAGAGGATTGTTGACAGCATGATGTCGGGCGCGATCCAGGCGCTGGGCGGCAAGGGCGGCGACGCAATTGCCTGGGAGCGTATCTTCACATACTTCAACCAAAGCCACGGCAACGGGAAGACGGGATATCGAAAGGGCGAGAAGGTCACCTTAAAAGTGAACTTGGTCGGGTGCATCGCGGGTGGTGCGGTCGATCCCAAATCTTACGACATGACGCACGACCTGGATTACATGAACGCTTCGCCCCAGATGATCCTCGCCTTGCTGCGCCAACTCGTCCACAAGGCCGGGGTGCCCGAGGAAGCCATTTCCGTGGGAGACCCGCTTTCCAATTTCCCCAACCAGTTCTTTGGCCCTCTGCACGCCGAGTTTCCCAACGTCCACTATCTCGACCATGACGGAGGAAACGCCGCCTACCCCCGAACTCGCGTTCAGTCCTCTTCGATTCCTTTCCACTGGAGTTCGCGTCCGCCCGGAGCGGCCCAGGATTACGTGCCGGTTCACTACGCAGAAGCGAAATATCTGATCAACATGGCGAATCTGAAGGCCCACACCGGAGCGGGTGTCACGCTCTGCGCCAAGAACCACTTCGGGTCGTTGATCCGGAGGCCTCCCGACAAGGGCTACTACGACATGCATACCAGCCTGCCGATGTGGCGCCAGGGCACCGGAAAATACAGGGACTTGGTTGACCTGATGGGGCACGAACAGATCGGCGGCAAGACCCTGCTCTGTCTGATCGACGGCTTGTACCCGGGCGTGCATCCCACCGAACATGCACCACGTAAGTTCTCGAGCGCTCCCTTCAACGGCCACTGGGCTTCCAGCCTCCTGGCTTCCCAGGACCCAGTCGCCATCGATTCCGTGGCCCTCGATTTCCTGAGAGCGGAATGGAACGATTTCCCGCACATGTCGGCCCGACGACTATCTGCACGAAGCGGCGTTGGCGGACCGCCCGCCCTCCGGCACGTTCTACGATCCCGATCACGCTTCCGGCA
>CAVYJG010000015.1:0-480297 GCA_963768695.1 uncultured Acidobacteriota bacterium
GCCTTCTGCTGCTCGCAGACGAATACGTGATAACGGAAAGGTCCCATGGTCTCCACCTCGCAGCCAGATTAACATAAACCTGCAATCAAAACCCTTTGCAACCGGACCAAACTCGGTTCTATATTCAGTAAAATGCAACTCCGCGGGGGGAGCTATGACAATTAAAGATCTCATCGAATCCAGACAGGATTTCTACTGTATTGCCGATGACATCACCGTACACAAGGCTGCGCGCTACTTGCGTGAAAAGCAGATCCGGTCAGTCGGCGTATGCGATCGCCAGGGCAAGCTCCTCGGCGTTGTGTCACAAAGCGATATTTCAAATAAGGTCGCGGCTGAGAACAAGTGCCCCGCCTGGATGCGCGTGTCGGAGATCATGACCTCAGAGCTTACCGTGGTGCCGCCCGACACGTCTTTACACGAGTGTGTGCGGCTCATGGAGAAGCACGGCTTTTTCCACCTACCGGTGGTCGACCAGGAGGGACAGTATCGCGGCATGATTTCTGTAAGGGACATCCTCACGGTTATTGCCTTGGACGAGAAAGCCCGAGCAGACATGCTGGAATCGTTTATGTTCCCACAGCGGTAGAGGCAGGTGCCAGGTGTCGGGGACAACGGATCAGCCACGAGCAGATCATTGAATGACCCGTGCGTCCTGTCATTCTGAGCGACGCGAAGAATCTGCAGTGGTTTTGAAGAATGCACTACAGATGCTTCGCTGCGCTCAGCATGACAGACGTCCATTCTCACCATGCTGTCTGGCGGAGGGTTATCAAAATGGTCAAAAACACTCGCCGTGCATGCGCAGCGCTTTTACTCCGGCGAGCTTTGGTCACAATACCGCTGCTCACTCTGCTGATGTCTATGTTCGTGGTGCCGGAGTGTGTGCCCGGGCAACAGGCTTCAAAGTTTGAATTGAAAACCACTGCTTTTGAACCGGGCGGATTCATACCCAAGCGCTTCACCTGCCAGGGCGCGAATGTGTCGCCCGCGCTCGCGTGGAGCGATCCGCCCGCCGGCACGCAGAGGTTCGCGATCATCGAGGACGATCCCGACGCTCCGTCAGGTACCTTTGTGCATTGGGTGGTATATGATCTGCCGGCAACTTACCGCAAGCTGCCGGAAGCGCTGGCGGGAAGCGATCCGATGTCGGGCGGGGGAAGACAAGGGACGAACGACTTCTCACGAGTCGGCTACAGCGGTCCCTGCCCTCCACCCGGCACCACCCACCACTACTTCATTCGGCTTTACGCCCTTGACGCACCAACCAGTCTGCCCCCCGGCGCCAGTCGACGAGAGCTGGATAATGCAATGCAGGGTCACATTCTGGCCAAGGCGGAGTTAATGGGGCGTTTCAAGCGGTGAGGTCGGGGCAAATCGGCAGGTGGGCAGGTCGGCAGATGGGCAGATCGGGAGAAGGGTAAGGGGTCGGTGATTAAGAACCTGCGCTAAGTCTATCCCCGCTTGCCAGACCTCGCAAGTCCCTAGACGACCTGACCGTGGGTCGTTGAATAGCCGCAGTTTCTTCCAACACCATCTACCCATCCGCCCACTGACCATCTGCCGATCTGACGACCTGCCTACCTGCCCACTGCCCCGTGCCGATCTGCCCTCCTCGGAGGCACACCCTTTGTATGGCAGTCCGTGCATTTGACGAAGTGGATGTTGTGCGGACTTGTTGTGGAACGGAAGGATGTGTCCATTTTCTCCACATCCAGGCCGCAGTTCGACAGTTGGGGATGACAGCTCGAACAAGAAGCGCGGGTGGTTTGGCCGTGCTTTTCATGGCACGCCAGGCAGCTTAGCCCTTCGTGCACGCCCACCGGAGTCCGGTCGTCTCCGGAATTCACTTCGAGACTCGCAAGCGGAGCATGGCATTGGTAGCACAGCGCCTGGCGAGTGTCCGGACTGATTTTAACGGCGCGCGCCGCCTGGTGCATCTGGGGAAGGGAAAGGCTCGCTAAGGGAACGTGGTCTTGTTCCCGCCGATCAAAAAGCCCCAGGGACGGCCGGGCAATCTCTTCCGTACCGCTGGCATTCGCGGCCTTGACGGCGGGCCGTGCCAAGGGCAAGCCTTGGCGGTGCATCTGGTGGCAGGTCAGGCAAGGAATGACAGGGCGAGCGGCAAGTTCAGGCTTCAACAGGCGCCAGGGGCCGGTTGAATCGATAGGAGCTACCAGGTCGCGGATGCCGCCCTGGAATTGCATGGCGTGGCAGCGCAGGCAATCGTCCATCAGGTGCTGCTGGCTGTTGTGCTTCTTGTCGAGGAAAATCTGAGAGTAAGTGGCGCTGTGCGAACTCGAGGCCCAAGCGGCGTACTCTGCCTGGTGGCACTTCCGGCAGGCCTCATTCAACTGGAAATTGTCCTTGGTGCGGAGCGCCACGCGTTCCGGAAGTTTACCCGATAAATGGTCCGCCAGCCGCCGGATGTTGTTCAAATGAAAGCCTGCGTCCAACGTGAGCACACTTCCATGACAGTCCGAACAGGGGACATTCCGGTGCGCGGAGGCGTGCCAGTCCGTGTAGGGCTGCCAGATTTCATGGCAGCGGGCGCAGGCCTTTCCCTGCGAGTAGTCGTAGTATAGGCTGCTAGCCGGAAGGCTGAGCAAAACCGCCAGTAGTGCAAACAAGATTATCGTACGATAGCGTGGCGATGACATAGGCGTTTTGAAAAATAAGGCCAGTTCAAATGGCAAAAGGCCAAAGGCAAACGGCAAATGGTTTCCCATTTACAATCTTAAGTTTCAGACCATTTGAATTTTGCCATTTGCCATTTGAATTGCTTTTCAACTCCGAAACCGCGTGCCTTTCCACTCGCCCACGATATGAGCAGCGCATAGTAGGCGATGGCCATGATGGTCAGCACCGGGTTGAATCCGCCGTTATTCACGTGGACGCTGCCATCGACCACGAAAAGGTTATCCACGTCGTGCACCTGGCAGTAGCGATTGACCACGGAAGTCTTAGGGTCGTTGCCCATGCGGCAAGTTCCGGCCTGGTGCTGGCCTCCGCTCAGGCCCACGCGGGGCGGACGCGGCCAGGTGGAGACGGCTCCGGCTTCCTTAAGCCAGGCGTCGGCCTTGGCGGACAGCATCTTCCCCAACTCCACCGTGTGCGGGTGGTTCGAGCCGGACAGGCGCACGACGGGGATCCCCCAGAAGTCCTTGACGCGCGGGTCCACCTGGACCCGGGAGTCGAACATGGGCATCTCCTGCGCAGGGCCCATCACCACGGCGGTCCGCCGGTAGCCCTGGCGCATGAAGTCTTTGTGCGCCTTGCCCCAGCGCGGCAGATCGGGGGGAGTCATGGAAGAAAAATGGATGGGCAAGCGGATAAACTCGTTGCACAGAGCGCCCCCGCCCACCATGCCCGGGTTGCCGTGGTTGAAATCGCAGATGGCAACGGACGCGCCGGGGCCAATGTCGTCGTACACGTCATCGGCGAAAAGACCATAAGCCCCTGCGTAGCCATGCCCCTGCAGATTCCGTCCCACCCAGTCGTGGCGATTGCCAAGCCCCTGAGGGTGCAAGTTGCTTTGGGAATTAAGCAGCAGGCGGGCGGTTTCCGTGGCGCCGCAGGACGCCACCACCAGGTCCGCCGGCTGGATCTCGAGCCGGTCCTGCGAGTCAAAGTAGGCCACACCTATTGCCCTGCCGCGGTGGTCGGTGAGAATCTCCTTCACCACGCACTCGGCCCGCAGTTCGCAGTTTCCGCTGGCCAGGGCTTTGGGGATCACGGTGTTCTGGGTGCCGTTCTTGGCGTCGACTTCGCAGGCAAATCCCACGCACCAGCGGCAGCGCATGCAGGCCGCGCGCCCGTTGTAGGGCACCGAATTGCGCAGCATGGGAATGTCAAAGGGATGCAAGCCCAGCCGCTGGGCGGCGGGTTTCAGGATCGCGTGTTCGCGCCCGGGCGGAAGCGGTGGCATGGGCAACGGTTTCTTGCGCGGAGCGCGGAAAGGGTTGCCCGTATCGTCCCCCGAAACTCCGATTTCCCACTCCGCTTTCTCATAGAACGGTTCGAGATCGGCGTAGCTGATGGGCCAATCGTCAAGAGTGCTGTTCGCGACGGTGCCATAGGTGGAGCGCATGCGGAAGTCTTTTTCCATGTAACGCCACGCCATCGCGCCGTAGCTGGCCGTACCGCCGCCCACGCAGGCGGCGTTGTTGCCGTAAACGCCGTCGCTCGGAAGCACCACTCGCTCGTGACCCTGGAGGTCGACGAACACGCGGCGATTGCGCTCGTCATCCGGACCGAAGCTGGCGCCCAGGACGGAGGTGCGTTGATTGCGTAGATCGTCTTTGCGGCAGTCGAAGGCTGTGTACCATTTGCCGCGCTCCAGCAGCACGACACTCAAGCCGGCCTCCGCCAGTTCCTTCGCCACAATGCCGCCCCCGGCCCCCGCTCCCACCACCACCGCATTAACGTGTTTCAGCGACATACCAGAGAAACCTCTCTCGTAGGGGCGACCCCTGTGATCGCCCAGGGAAAACGCAAGTCAAAACTCAAAATGCAAATGGCAAAAGGCAAAGGTTCCGTCACCCCCCTCACAATTTCCCCATCTGCCCATCTGCCGACCTGCCCATCTGCCCACTCGTCAGGTCGTAATGCAACCGCCCGCGAATGGGCGGGTAAGGCAAGCCGACCATTTTCCAACTCGTTCGCCCGCGGTTTCCCCCGTGCCGGGGATCGCCGTAATAGCCTTGCATCGTGTGGCCAAGGACGAGCGCAAAGAAGTCTTTGGAGGAGATTTCCTTCCAGGCTTCTCCCGTCGCCCCGCCCCGTTCCAGTTCCTTCAGTACTGCGTCCTGCTTTTCCGCACTCAACTCGGTGAAGCGTTGTCCGTACGTCTGCCGGCTCACCTGGTCGATGCCTTTCAGGCCTTGGCGATAGCTCGAGCGAAAACGCTTGTACGGGCCCACAAGCTGGATATCAAGAAAGTTCACTACGCCCACTTGCGAGGCACCTGGATCTTGATCCTCAGGAATGAGGCGATCGCAAATCGCGTCTGCCGTCTGCCCTTCCTCGAGGGTGAAAAAACGCCACGTGCTCTTCCGGTTTGTGCAGCACACCATGGATCCGGCGGCCGCGGCAGTCGCCACCTGGATGAACTTGCGGCGTGTTACTCGGTTCATGATCACTCCTCTGTAGGGGCAACCCTCGTGGTTGCCCAAGGGCGGCCACCAGGACCGCCCCTACGACTGAGGTGCAAGGCGCCAAGCAACCCATCTCGAGCGCGCAGAACGGCTTGCCTCGGCTACGCGCCTCCACCCGCAATAAGTAAGTCAGAGCAATCGAGGGTCCACTTCGCGCCAAAGGAGAGGCAGTATAAAGCCTCTACGCCAAAATACAAGAGACAGAAAGTCACTCCCACCGCGCTCGCTCTGTGCGAAAATGAGAAGAGAGCGAAAATGGAAACTGGAAAGCAGAAACTAGAAATCAGAAACCAGAAAGCAGAAGTCAGATGTGCAAATTAACGGGCTTCCGGCGCCATCAGTTTTTTGCTTTCTGCCTTCTGCTTTCTGCCTTCTGCTTTCTGCTTTTCGCCGCCGCCGCTCAAGCCCAATATGAACCGGGCTTGACTCCTGCAAACTTCCCCGCGCCCGAGTTCCCAACACCCTCCAGCCCTGAGGCTGGTACCTCCGGGCCGCTGGCCCCACCGATAGCCGGCCGGCCTCAGCCGGGCGTAGCGTCGAGCCCTGGTGGCCCGGCAGCCTCTCAGCCGGTCACTCCAATGCCTTCCGGTGATCTGGCGGCTGCTCAATGGATTAATTCACGTCCGCTGACGATGGAGCAGCTTCGCGGCCAAGTGGTGATGATCGACTTCTGGGAATACTCGTGCATCAACTGCATCCGCACCTTCCCGGAGAATAAGAAGCTGTACGAGCGCTACCATAAGTACGGTTTCGATATCGTCGGGGTGCATGATTTCGAATTCGACATCGCCTCGCATTTCGAAAACGTGCGGGCTGCGGTCAAGCGGTTTGAGTTGCCCTACCCGATTTATGTGGATTCGACCTTCCAGCTATGGCAGGCCTATCACAACCATTCCTGGCCCAGCCTTTTTCTGGTCGATGCGAAAGGGATGGTTCGTTATCACAAGGACGGGGAAGGCAGCGACGACGCGCTCGAGCACACCGTCCAGAGCCTGCTCCTGGAAGCGAATTCGGGATTGAAGTTTCCTTCCGACTATGCCATCGCGCCGGAGCCCGACGCTTTCGCCCCATCCTGCGGCACGCCGACGCCAGAGATGTATGTGGGCGACTGGTCAGGCCGGGGAATCCTCAGCAACCCCGAGGGCTATCACGACGGCAAAACGATCCACTACGCGATGCCGTCCAACATCAATGACGGGCAGACGGCTGTTTCAGGCCCGTGGGAAGCCGATAAGAACGGAATGACTTATCGCGGCAAAAAGAACAACGGCGAGGCGGGGCCTGATAAGCTCGAGATGCGCTATCACGCGCGCGAACTGTACGCCGTCTTGAACGTGTCCCACGGTCATCCTTCTTCCGTATATGTTCAACAGGACGGCAAGGATTTGACCGCCGACGATAAAGGCGCGGACGCGAAGATCGATTCGCAGGGCCATTCCTATGTCGAAGTGCGCGAACCCCGCATGTATTACGTGGTGCAGAATTCTGCCTTCGGGGCCCACACCATGACCTTGACGCCAACCAAGCCCGGGTTCACGGTCAACTCGTTCACCTTCGGAAATGATTGCCAGACGAAGTTTCCACACCTTTGAAGACCGGCAGTGGGCAGGTCGGCAGGTGGCAGCGCTGCTCAGCGACAAGCTGCCGATTCACCACTGAGGCACAGAGGCACTAAGGGCTTCAGGGCTTGTCTCTGCGCCTCAGCGCCTCTGCGGTTCCACAAAGGAAGAAAAGAAAAGGGGCCAAGACGGCTTGGCCCCTGAGTCTTGCGAAGCGAGTTGTCGATCGTTCTAGAAGCGGAACCGCAGCCCAAGCTCGATGAGCCGCGGAGAATTGTACTGACCGGTGAGAGTTCCAAAGTCGTACGGATCCTGGAGGTTCATTCCCGGATCGCCATACTCCATGTGGTTGAACGCGTTCAGCATTTGTGCGAAGAACTGGACACCGATGCGCTCGCTCACCTTGGTGTCCTTCTCGATGGTCATGTCCACGTTCCAGCGGGACAGGCCATAGAAGGGGCCGGAGTCATAAGTCCTGGTGTCCACGCCAAGTACCACGGGGCGGTAGCTGTTGTACACCGCCGTGGGACTGCTGAACATATTTGCACCCGGAGCCCCGGAGGTGTAGGCCGGATCGTTGTTGACGCCCACGGTGCCGTCGGTCTTGACGCCCAGATGCGCGGAATGGCCGAACGTGCCTGTGCTCGCCATCGGGGCTGCCCCTGCGCACCACGGCATATAGGCGCCCGTGCCGTATTCGTCGCATGAGCCGGTGTACGACTCAATGGGCTTGCCGGTATTGATCGAAATCACCGGCGCTATCGACCAACCGCCAATGACTCGATCCAGCACGCCGTTGCTGGTCGTGAAGTATTTGCCCTTCCCGAACGGCAGATCGTAGCGGGCCACAATGTTCGCAACCCACCTGCGATCCCAGGGAGAAGGCGCATAGTCCGACCTGAGATTGTAGACGTTGTTTGGACTGTCGGTCACGTACTCCTGGTTAATGCCGTCGGTGTCCAAGGAGTGCGACCAGGTGAGGTTGCCGCTCAGCATCAGCCCGTGGCCGGTACGTTTCTGGACTGTGAGGAAGCCCGCCTGGTAGTTTGCGAACCCTTTGGTTGTGCTCCAGTCAACTCCGTAGTATCCCTGGCGGTCCGAAGGGAGAATCGAACACCCACTGCATCCCGGGAAGTTCCAGGCGCCACCCGAGTTCTTGTACCCATCCATATCGCCGAACATCCAGTAGACGTTGTTGGTGCCGATGTTGTTTGTGCCTGCGGAGCCTTCGTTGGCTTGCACAGCGGCAGTGCAGTTCGCGAAGCCGCCGCAGTAGGCGCCGCTGGCGCCGCCCAGAGCCGTTTCAAAAAAGGGCTGGGGCGCGGCTTGGGTTTTGTTATGATCGGCTTGCCACAGGGCAGCGTAGGCTTGCGCGAAGGTCTGCCCGCCGAGTTTCAGCATATATGGCACGTTGTCGTTGTTCATCCCGAGGTAAAGATTCTTCATCCAACGGCCCGTGTAGCCCGCTTCGAGGACCATGTTTCCGGGAAGTTCGCGCTGCCAGGTAAAGTCGATCGAGTCGTTGCTGCCGGGCCGCCACTTGTTGTCGAGGCCAAAAACGTATCCGGTTGAAGGGGTATTAATGCCCCACTCGACTGGAACGGGAAGGGTTTGGGAAACGGCCGGGAAGGGAGCCGTGTTGCCGTCCACGCCGATGCGGAAGGCGCCTTGGCGGCCGCCCGTGCCGGTGGCGGTCGGGTCTGTCCCGGCGGTGCCTGCGCAGTTACCGGTGGTTGACCCGCCCAGGCACTGAATGTTCTGCCCGAATCCGTAACCCAAGAGCGGAGTCATCACCAGGTTCACCGCGTTGCTCCGGTCGTACATGCGCGAGTAGCCGCCCCGGAACACGGACTTCTTATTCCCGAAAACCTTGTTCAGGATTCCCGAGTCGAAACCGGGGTTCCAGGCCAAAGACGCACGAGGTGAGAACGATCCGTAAAAGGGTTCGAAGGGATACTTGGGGTGTCCGCCTACCGCTCCAATCGGCGCCATGCCAAGCACGGGATTGTAGACCTGTCCATTGTTGGATGCGCTGACGACGTTGTCGAGGTAAGACTGATAGCTCACCGGGAACCCCGAGGAATCCACGGGCATCATCTGGATTCCGCTCCCTTCGTACGGAGGCATCTCCACGCCCCACTCGAGGCCATAGTTGATCGTGAGGTTGGGCTTGATCTTATAAGAATCGGTAAAGAATAAGCTGTATTGATCGGTAATGGAGTGATCTTGCAGGTAGGGTTGGCCGGTCAGGTGGAGGTCGGACCCGGCACGCGCGAACAGTTGCGAAGCGACTCCGACCATGCCCAGTGACTCGGCATAGTAGTTATTCCAAGTGCTGGTTTGGCCGCTGGCGAGATCCGGGGGGCGCCAGGGCGCGTCCATGAACAGACCACCTCCCTTATCGATCTGGTAGACCAACTTGGTGAGGCCGCCTACGATGTCATCGGGCCGGACGTGGTTGTCCCACCAGTGCATCATGTTGCCGCCGATCTGGAAGAAGTGCTTATCCTTCAGCCAACTGGCGGTATCGGCGTAAGTCCAGTCGTGGCCGTTCCAAGTGCGGAAACGGGCGTCCTGGGTATCGAAGTTCATGGGCGCCAGCGGGTTGGCGGTTTCGCCGGCGATTTCGAGGCCGCCGACGATGCCGAGGTTGCCCTCGGGCACGCCTGCCCGCTGCCACATCCAATCGTTGCGCAGATAGCTGACGTGGAACTCATTGGTGAGGTTGGAGGTAATGTTTCCTGTGAGTCCGGCAACCCAATAGCGAGGCTGGCCCGGGTTCGAGGATTTCGCCGTGGGAACGCCGATTTTGTCGCCGGGCAGCAGGCCGCCGATATCCACCTGGTTCGTGGAGGGATAGTCCAAGGCAAAGTAGCGGTAGCTGGTCATGAAGCGCCACTTCGCGCCGAAGTCATGATCGAGCCGGATCACGCCAAAGTCCTGGCTTTGGTTCAGCTTCAGGGGAGCAAAGTAGCCGCAGGTGTTGATGTGGTCCCCGTAGTTTTCGCAGTCGTTCGGCTCCGGCATATACTTGGTCCACATCTCTTGAACCACGGGATTAATCCCGATGCCGCGCGGATCGCAGGGTTCGTTGCCGGCGGTGCCGCACACGGCGTCCGTCTTGAGATTGACCTCGCTGACGCCTCCCGCCGTATTGTGGTACTTCAGGATGCCTGCCCGGAACGAGTCCGTAGGCACGGGCCTCTCATAGCGGCCATTCTGGTAGGGGTATCGGAATCCTTCGTAGTTGGCATAAAAGTAGGTTTTGCCGCCCAGGAAATTCCCCGGATGCAGCGGCCCGCCTACAGCGCCACCGAAGCGGTTCTGGTGGTACTTTACTTTGTCGGCGCCAACCAGGTCGAGGCCCCATCCCGCGGCGTTGAGTTGCTGGTTCTGGAAATAATCGTATACAGAGCCGTGGAACGAGTTGGTACCGCGCTTGGTCACCATCATCACTTCCGCGCCTGACGAGGAACTGAAGTCGGCGGTCTGCATGCCCGTAGCGACTTTGAATTCCTCAATGCTTTCTACGGGCGTGGGAATACCGGCTTGCGGGCCCATATAGCCGCGGTTGCCGGCCACGTAGTTGTTGTCACCTTCGAGGTCGCTGGTGGCGTTGCCACCATCGAGCAGGAAGGTGTTCTGGTCCGACATGGAGCCGGCTATTTGTCCACCTGTGGTGTTGCCTTCCGCCCCGCCGTTGGTGGGGATGGCGGTAGGCTGGTACATGAGCAGGGAGGTAGCATCACGGTTTGCGTTGGCCATGATCAGCAGCGTGTTGCTGCTCAGGGTGGTTCCGATGGTGGAGTTCATGGTCTGAAGCTCGGCGCCAGGGGTGGCCGTCACTTCCACGGTCTGGGTGGTGGCGCCCACTTCCAGCGTGAGGTTGAGCGTGGCTTGCTGGCCAACCACCACTTCCACGTTGGCGATGCTCAGCTTGCGAAATCCCTTCGCGGTTACTGTCACGTTGTAGGTACCCACCGTGACGTTCGTGAATACGAAAACGCCGGCCGTACTGGTGGGCTGGGTCTGATAAGTGTTGGTTGCAACGTCGGTGATCGTCACTTCGGCGGCACTGATAACGCCTCCGCTCTGGTCGCTGACGGTGCCCGTGATCGTGCCTGTCGAGCTAGCCTGGCCCCACAGAAGCATCGGGGCAGCTAGAAACACAAGTGCCAACACGATCACAAAACGCGATGCGTGTCTCATTTATGCCTCCTTGAATATAATTACTTCACATTCGAAACTGACTACCCGGGTTTATTCAAAATCGGACGGTGATTGCCACCCTTCGAATTCGTGCTCGGTCGGCATTGCGAAGAGTTGCAGGATGATGGCGACGCGACTAAAAGTCGCAAACCAGTAACTGTCCCAGCCTGACGATCGCGAGCATGCGTGACGAGACAAAAATAGATCCATCAAGATATAATGCTGACTAAAGTCTTACCGTTTTATATAATTGGCAAAATACGAAAATGGCGACGCGCGAACGGGCTTGCTGTGGATTTAAGTTGTGAAGAGGTATTCGTTCGTGGCTGGAAGTCTGCGTGGCACCACTCCGTTGTACGCGTGAGTAACACCTCACGCAACGTAGGCCGCCAGACCGTTGCGGGATTGGCTTGCGTGGGTTCTGGAAAAACTCTAAGACTGACCCCGGAACCCAACACTCTCTTCCGACCTGGAGATTACTTCTTTCTCTCTTTTGACTTCGCGACTCCCGTTCCGGTGGGGACGGAATAAGGGAATACTCAACTCATACCGACTTGCGTGATTAATTAGTGCAAGCCACGTTCCAAAACGCTGAAGGCGCTCAAATCTGTGATTCTTCTGACGAAACTCTTTTTCCCCTGCCCATGCCCACCGTGTCGAAATCCCAAAAAAAGTATATTTCTACCGAAAACTGAAGTCCGACGAAAAGTCTCTGCGCGTTTTCGACTCTGCTTGGCGCTACGGGCAGTAAACTCAGATACCCTTACTGAATCGGTTTGTCAAGGGAAAAGTGAGGGTGCGAAAGGAAATGCGGGCGCCGGCGTTTCTGCCACGACCGTGCTTCATTCGCCCACGACCGGTTTCGGCTAGGACCCGCGGATGGGCTCAGGATGACATGTCGTGCTGAACGAACCGAAGAATCTGTATTTGATTGGGGCGTTGCCGCGCTGTGCCAGGAAGGCCCATCCGCGTGTGGAGCGTCGGACGGGTTCGGGTTGGGTGAAAAAAAAGGGGCCGGGAAACCGGCCCCTTAGACTAGCAAAGTGAATCGCTGATTCAGTTGCCGTTAGAAGTACAACTTCAAGGCCATCTGAATCAGTCGCTGGCCTCCGTAGGTAGCTTGGCCAAAGGTTCCGGAGTTGAAGTGCTCGTTTGGCGCTCCCAAGTTGGCGTGATTGAAGGCGTCAAAAAACTCAGCTCGATATTCGAGTTTCCCGCCTTCGCCCAGGTACTTAATGGCAAAGTCCTTGTGCAAACCGATGTCCCAATTCCACGACCCGGGAGCATGGAACTCACCCTGCGATTCAGTGCCGGCCGCATCGATGGCATGGGCCAAGAGCGAAAAAGCGCCGGGGTTCACGAACTGTACGCCGCCGGGAATTGGCGATCCGTTAGGGGTCGTTGGCGTCTTGCCAGCCTTCCACGCGGCGCCCGAAACGATGTTAACGCGGTCGTTGAGGACGTGGTCCTCATTAGGATCGGTGCTGTCCCATATGGTCATGGGAGCGCCGGTCCTGTAAGTGCTGATTCCATTCAAGGTCCAGCCCCCAAGGACGTGCCCCACAAGGCCTCTCTGATCGCGATAGACAGGTAGTTGGTAGTTGTAGTTTAACTGCAGAATGTGCCGGATGTCGAAATCCGCATTGCCTTTGTCGGCGGCCGGATCGAAAGCCTGTGTGAAACCTGTTGCATTTCCACCGGAACCGGTAAAAGCGTCACTGAGGTTGGTGATGGCGTGTCCCCAGGTGTAGCTTGCCTGCCACCCCATGCCGTTGTTATAACGGCGGACCAATTCCACCTGCAAAGCGCTGTAAGTTGAATGCGAATTGTCGCTGCGGAAGTTGTCGTCCGTGAAGTTGGGGCTAAGGCGTCCGCTGTAACCCAGGAAATGTCCGCTATTGAGGCGGTTGTCGCTGCTCACCGTGTAGAGCTTCACGCCTCCGGTTCCCACATAGTTGACATGGAGGACAGTGTTTGGAGCAATCTGCCGCTCAGTCCCGAAGAAGAAGTTCTCGCCATATGACGTCTTCATGTTTTGATCCATGTGGCGAGTGGAGCCGACGCCGTTGGCAACCGTTGCGATGCCCGACACGGGATCGAAGGGGTTGTAGGTGAAGTCTGGAAGGCCGAAGATAGGTCCGAAATCGCAGAAGCAAAACTCCGGTGGATTGAACCGGATGTTCTCGAACACGTTGTTGAACAAGCGGTCGTAAGCGATGCCGAAGCCGCCCCGGATGGCCGTCTTGCCGTCGCCGAAGGGATCATAAGCAAAACCCAGCCGCGGGGCAAAGTTCTTGAAGTCCTTGTGCCACACCAGGCCCTTCATGGACCCGGGGTTGTTGATGACTTGGCTGGTGAACATTCCCGCTTCACGCTGGAAGATGTTGTCGCCGGGGCCGAAAAGGAGGGTGTAGTCGACCGGGGTGCGGAAATTGTGGGGAGGACCGTAGTATTCCCAACGAATACCCGCGTTCAGGGTCAGCTTGCGAGAGACCTTAATGTCGTCCTGAAAGAACACGGCCCCTTCATTTTGACGGTAGCCGCGGTAAAACTCCGGCAGCGTTGGCGTGGAGATGCTGGGGTTCAGCGTCTGCTCGTAAATGTAGGGAGCGTCCTGCGAGTACGTGCAGCCTGCCCCATCACTGTTGGGGTCGCAGAAGTTCGCGGCGCCGGCGGGCGTGCCCAGGCTGTTAAACTCGTAATACCCACCCTCTTCCGGAGCAAAGACGGAGCCGTTGCGAATGCGGCGGTAATCTCCGCCCATCTTGTAGGTTGACCTGCCCCTGGTAATTGTCAGCAGGTCGTTGACAAATATCGTGTTCTCCGTAAAGGTTTGAGGAAGGTTGGCATTCGTGCTCGGCAAGGAGGTGGCTGTCAGGTCTTCAACCATCACGGGGAAGGTGAGGTTGGTGGGGTAGCCGGCAAGTCCCCGATTCAGGCCGGCGCGGGCCTCGTTGACGATCGCGCTCGAGAAAATGTGCGTGTAATTCAGATTGAAGTTGCGGTCGTCCCCAACATACGGTGAGTTGAAGGCTTTATAGGGGCTGACGTTTCCGTCCTGAGGGTAGCGGTCTCGTTCGTAGTGAAACGCCCCGGTAAGACGGTTTTTGTCATTGATGTTTTCATCGATCTTGCCGGTCACATAGTACGTGTTTTGGAAGGTCGCTGCCGTGGAGTATTGCACAAGGCCGAGGTCGGCGTTGGTGGCATCGCACGCCGCACCGCCGCACGTGGGGTTGCCAAGGCTATCCGAGTAACCGCCGGCATTGGGGGCGGGGGGGGCGTACTTCTGAAGAACCTGGTACGCGTACGAGCTGGTCGGTAGCGAGTTGATGTAATGCGGGGTCGGCACCGTGGCTCCATAGAGCACGCTGCCCGGGCGCACCAGGGTGGATTCGAAGGACCCGAAAAAGAACGTCTTGTTCTTACGGATGGGGCCGCCCACATTGCCGCCGTACTGGTTGCGGCGGAGAACGTCCTTGGGCGATCCCGTGTAGTTGTTTACAAAAGAGGCGGCGTCGAAAATGTTATTCCGCACGAAATCGTAACCCACGCCGTGGAACTGATTGGTTCCGCTCTTGGTTATCGTGTCGGCGATGAACCCGGGGCTGCGGCCGAACTCGGCGGAGTAGTTGTTGGTAAGAACGCGATACTCGGCAACGTCATCCAAGGCAACCTGGGTGTTGAACCCGGTGAGGCCGACCTGGTTGTTGTCCGCGCCATCCAACATGTAATTGGCAGAGGCTTCGCGCATGCCGTTGGACGATACCGATTCACCACGAACACCGCGGCCAGGCACCACGCCCGGCTCCATGGCAACCAGGGCGTAGACGTCGCGGCCATTCAAAGGCAGGTCGACAATCATCGTTCCTGACACAACGTCAGATATCGCACTGTTGGTGGTTTCAACCATGGGCGCAGCCGCATTCACTTCCACGATGGTGCTGGTCTTACCCACCTCCAACTGGAAGTTCATTCCGAGCCGCGCGGCCACGTCGACGTTGATCCCGTTTTCTTGCAAAGTCGCGAACCCCGTGGCCGTCACCGTAATCGCGTAAGTGCCGGGATTCAATTCGGTAATGGTGTAGTTGCCATCGACAGCGGAAACCGCCGTCCCCTTTTCGTTGGTGCCAACGTTGGTAGCTGTCACCGTGGCGCCTGGAATGGCAGCGCCAGTGGGATCCGTGACCACGCCGCTAATCGTCGCTCTCGTCACTTGAGCCGAACTCATGCTGACAAAGGGTCCGAACGCCAGTATGGCGCCCGCAAGCAAGGAAAAAAACATCGTTGCTGTCGATCGCTTACTATCAATGCGCATAATACCTCCTGAGGAGAGAATCACTTAGCTTCCTGGCTCCGAGTATCGTCTTATGGAACTGGCCGAAGTGGGATGGGCGAAGAGAGATGCTGTCGAGCTAGAGCCGGTGAGACTTGTGAAGTGTTCGTTGTTCGCGGTTACAGGTGGCGGGGTACCCCGCATCTACCCTGTGCGTAACTTAGGCCGCCAGACCTTTCCGATACTCACTGCATTGGATTTTTAAGTTTATGACTACCTGGACACGCCGTAGGCTGCTGTCCTAGAAATCGCATCCATGGTGGACGTTACTACAAACTTAAGGATCCACCTTCCCGGTTACTTTAAAGCAATCAAGGTTCCAAAGCGGCTCGAATGCCTAATTTCCTGATTCTGCTGGGGAAGCGCATCGCGTGCGGCATTCGTTCGGCGCATTGGAATCCCAAAAAGAGGATTTCACTACGAAAAACCGTAGCGCTGTGGCCTATTGATGTGGACTAATTGTCGCTGTTTCAATCCTATTCACCACTGAGATACCGAGGCGCTGAGGACGTAGAAGCTTTTCTCGGCGCCTCTGTGCCTCTGTGGTTCAAAGCCTCCAAAAGAAAAGGGGCCAAGACGGCTTGGCCCCTGAGTCCAGCATAGTGATTTGTTGATAGTTCTAGAACGACACGCGCGCGCCGAGTTGAATAACCCGGCGATACCCGTTGCCGATGGCGCCGTACTCGCCGCTGATCACTCCGAAACCGCCCGGACCTTGCAGGTTCAGGCCCGGGTCGCCCCACTGCATGTGGTTCAGGGCGTTGAAGGCCTGCGCGAAGACCTGGACGCCAACACGCTCGGTGATTCGGGTGTCCTTGGTGATGCCGAGGTCCAGGTTCCAGCGCTTTTGCCCGCGGATCGGGCCATAGTCGTAGCTGCGGCCGTCGATGCCGACGTAGTTGAACCGGAAACTATTATAGACAGCATTAGGATCCGCGAACATATTCATGCCGATCCCGCCGTTGGCCGGATCAGCAGCCGTTCCGACGCCGGTGGTGCTGTTGCCGAACACGTGGGGGTGAGGGCTGTTGCCGTACTGGAGCACGTTGCCCAGCGGCGTCATCCCCGCGCACCACGGCCCGTAGCCGTTCCCCCACTCCTCGCAGGAACCGCTATAGGACTCGATGGGCGTGCCACTGGCCCAAGTGAAGATCGGGTCAAGCGACCAGCCGCCGATGATCCGGTTTACAATGCCACTACCGGTGGTCCAGCGGTGGCCCTTGCCGAAGGGCAGTTCATACGTACTCAGGAAGTTGATGACGAGCTTCCGGTCCCAAGGGTTCGGACCGTAATCCGTACGGAAATTCCAGGGATTCTCGACATTGGCTAAGGTGTATTCCTGGTTTAGTGAGAACTCGCCCAAGTCGTGGCCGTAGGTCAAGTTGCCGTTGAAGGTTACGCCGTGACCGGTGCGCTTGGTCATGGTGGCAACTAAAGCCTGGTAGTTGGCGAAGCCGTTGCTGCTGTCGCTGTAAGTCCAAGTGTCCTGGTTCATGAAGGGAACGGTATTCTGTCCAAACACGAACGCGCCAGCGGCATCCATATCAGCCCACGTATCCGTCAGGTCGTCAGTGGCTAGGTACGGAGCCTCATGGCTGGCCACCGCGGCGGTGCAGCTCGAGAATCCACCGCAGTAACTGCTGCCTGCCAATGCCTTTTCGAACCAGGGTTGCACAGCGGGAGTCGTGCCGTGGGCTGGCCGCCACGGCAACGCCGTCCCAAGCCTGGGCGAGAGTCTGCCCGCCCATTTTCATCATCCAGGGTACGTCGTTGATGTCCACGCCCTGGAAAATGTGTTTGGCCCAGCGGCCCGTGTATCCGATCTCGACGATCATGTTGCCCTTCAACTGCCGCTGGATACTCAGGTCGAGTTCATCGCTCGACCCTGGCCGATACGCCGTGTCCATGGTGGCGCCCAGGGATACTGCCGGGGCGTTAATGCCAGGCATAACCGGGGTTGGCAAGGAAGGCTGGATGGCCGGCAAGGGGGCAGTGTTCCCATCCACGCCGATGCGGAAGATGGAGGAGGGAGTGGTGCCGGAGCCGCCCCTGCACGTCCCCGACATGTCGGCGCCGATGCAGGCAATGGGTTGGAGGAAGCCATCGCCCAATACGGGCGTTGAAACCAGGTTGATGCCCAAGCTACGGTCGTAGAATCGAGAGTAGCCGCCCCGGAAGACGGTCTCCTTGTTGCCGAAGATTTTGTGCAGCACGCCGCTGTCAAACGCCGGACTATAAGCCAGCCCAATGCGAGGGCTCATGCCTCCATAGAAAGGCGAGTACGGATACTTATTCTGCCCATTGATGTTCACGCCGCGTATGGGTGTGTAACCAAATGCGGGGTTATAGATCTGGCCATTCTTCGCGGCCATCTGCTTGTTGGCCAGGTAGGCTTCCGTGTTCATGGGATTGTTGGTGGAGTCCACCATGATGTCCTGTTGCCAGCGGGCCTCGTACGGGGGCATCTGGACGCCATAGTTAAGCCCGTAAGTGAGCGTCAGGTTCGGCTTAATGTGCCAGGAATCGTTGAAGTACAGGCTGTAGGTCGGGAACTGATCGTCGTACGAGCCGGCGGGCGTTCCGAGAGCGTTGGGAGTCAGGTTTCGCCCAGTGCGACTAACCACAACCGAAGTCTCGCCGATCATGCCCAGCGTATTGGCGTAGAGACTGTTCCAGGAACCGAGGTACTGGGAGGGTAGGCAGTTGGTGGCGGTGGCGGAGCCGGACAGGCAAGGAAGCGGCTGGAATCGGCGGTCATGTCGGGATTTTCGGCGTCGCCGGCCATCTGAGAGATGGGTTCGGTAAGCCAGTCACAACGTCGTCATAGCGGTCAAAATGCCACCATTGATGCATGTAGTCGCCGCCGAATTGCAAGTAGTGGTTGCCCTTGATCCAGCTCAGGGTGTCGCGGTAGTCGAAATTGTGTTCTGCCCAGAGGCGGTGCGGGATCCTGGGTATCCATGTTGACGGGCGCGAAAAGGGTACCTGAAGTGGCGATTGTTCGCCGAATTCGAGCCGTCTGGAATGCCTGAGACGTACGGGAGCCCGCCTAAGCGGTTGTAGCGCCAGTAGTTCCGGGTGTAACTGAAGTGGGCTTCGTTGGTTACGTAGGGGGTGAGGTTGGCCGTCAGGCCTAGCACGAAGTAAGCGAGGTTTCGTGAGTTGCTGGAAGCCGCAGAGGGTGTGCCCAGCTTATCGCCTGGCAGTACGCCGCCCCAGTCGATCTGGTTGTCGTTAAGATTGTTGTCGTTGAACCACCGGTAACTGCGAACCCCGCCATTTCGTCCCAAAATCGTGGTCGAGGCGGCCCACAAAGAAATTGTCCGTCTGGGGGTACGAGACGTTGCCGATGGTATCCGTAGTAGTTCCCATTCACCAAGTCGCCGTAATGCATGTCATTAGGCATGGGGGTGTACTTTACCAGATCTCGTTGACCACCGGGTTGAGTCCGATGCCGCGCGGATCGCATGCTTCCTGCCAGTGGCGCCGCAGCCGTAGATTTACTGAGGTCGTACTGGACCCGATCCCCGGAAGCGTTGACGAATTGCAGGATTCCGGCCCGCAGGTGAGCCGACGGCACACCCATCTCGACGGTGGCTCGAGCGCGGGTAGCGGTAGCCTTCGTAATTGAAGTAGAGGAAGGTCTTGCCGCCCCAGACTACAGGGCTGATGGGGCCGCCGATCGAGGCGCCGAAGCGGTTAGAGTGCGGCGCTGACTTCGAAATGCCTAGGAAGTTGTTGTTCCAATCGTTCGAGTTGAGTGTTCCGTCCTGGTAGAAGTCGTAACCCGAACCGTGCCAACTGTTGGTGCCGCGCTTGGTGGTGACAAGCACCTCCGCGCCGGAGGCAGGCGTTAAAGTCTGCCGTCATATTGTTGGTATTGACTTTGAATTCCTCGACGCTTTCCATCGGCATGGGAACCACGCCGTGGCCGCCGTTCACGTAGGCGTTATCTCCTTCGAGACCGCTCGAGTTGTTGCCGCCGTCCAGATAGATGAGGTTCTGGTCGCTGGTCGCACCGGCAACTTGGCCCGCCGTAGTGTTGCCCTCAGCGCCGTGAAAGTTCGGCGCGGTGGTGGGTGTGTAATAGAGTATCCCCGATACGTCACGATCGATAGATGGGAGTTGGATCAGGCTGGCGCCGGTCACGCTCGTGCTCATGGTGGAGTTCATGGTTTGCAGTTCGGCGCCGGGCGTCGCAGGTAACCTCGACCGTCTGCGTGGAGGTGCCCACTTCGAGCGTCAGGTTCAGCGTAAGCTGCCCGCCGAGCACAAGTTCCTGGTCGGCTACCATCAGCTTTCGAAAGCCCTTCATCGTAACTTCCACGTCGTAACCGCCGGGCTTGACGCTGCTGAAGGTGAAGCGGCCTGTTTGGTTACTGGGCTGGACCTGGTAGGATCCGGTGGAGCGGTCGGTAAGCTTCACCTCCGCACCCACAATAACAGCTCCGGACTGATCCGCCACCGAGCCGATAATCGTTCCGCTCCCGGTGACTTGTCCGAAAGCCACGACTGGCGCCAGCGCTGCAGTCGCCAACGCCAACAAAGAACAAATGCACAACCCTCACTCTACGCATCAGCCATACCCTCCTTAGCTATACCTTCTGCGATCTGGCCAAGACGCATCTTGGCATTAGGCCGGCGTGCCGTCGGTCGGATGAGAATATAAAAGGTTCTGTGCGGATGATTGCAACAGTACGTAGCGTTCCTCCGTCGCACGTTTTCTTACTCCCGTGCGCAACGTAGGCCGCCAGACCGTTGCGTTCGCGGATGGCTTGGGGTTAGAAGAAACTCTATGACTACCCGGGACTACCGGGGGTCTACCGCTCTAATTTAAGTTGTAAGCTGTGCTCTTCCCGATTTCAGACTTCAAAAATCCCGCCCTGAGAGAGGAGGGATTAGAGTATCTGCTCCTGCCTTAATGACCGTCTTGGAGGCAAGCAATCCTTGTTCCAAAGACTCGTCAATAGTCAACTCATTGATTCTTCGAAAGAAAGCGCGACCGGCCGAAGTTTGACAATTTGTCGAAATTCCAAAAAAGGTACGACGCTACCAAAAACTGGAGTTCCAAAAAACTCTTATAGCTGCCATGCGTTTCTGTGTTAGATGAATTCCGGGTCGGCAACAATTGAATACATCGGCAAAAGACATTTTGTCAAGAGAAAAACGACAGGGTCGAGCGCCAATTTGTGCCCAAGGGACGAAAAGCCTCGCTATGCTAATAGTTAATATATTAATACTAATATATCTACGTAGTTAAGACTTGCTGCCCAACTGCGCGCAACCGTCCCTCCCGCAGCAATTGTTCTTCTGCCTGAAGATGAGCGCGCATTTCACGAATCATTCGGCTGCCGAGGGTCAAAAGCACGGTTGGGTCCTTGGAGAGGCCGTAGGAAACCATCTGCCGTTCGAATTTATCCAGGTCCACTCCAAAACGCTCGTGCTCGGCGCGAAGGGCCGCCAGCTTTGAAGCGCCGTCGGCATCCTGGAAGAGGGCGGGGAACAGCTCCGATTCCTCACGCCGGCAATGGGTGGTCAGGAGAGCCTTGAAGTATTCCAGCGACTCGCGCAAGCAGGTGTCCGCCGCCTGGCGCTCGGCGGCTTGGGCGCCATTGGCGGAGAGCCGCTGAAGCGCGGTTTCCCATTCTTGTAGCCGCGCGCGGATCTGAGTGTGCTCGTCCATCCAGCGCTGCGTATCAATTGTTGTTTCCATGGCAGGCGCCGCAAATTCGACATGACACGGCGTCTCTTCGGCCAGGTACTGAGCGGCCAGTCCCCGTCGCTCGAGCGTCGTAGCCACTTCCCGGCGCGGCGGATAATCGTGAGTGGAGAATTGGCCGGGAAGATGCCGGCGTAAGTAGGCGCCCGGCAGCGTCTCGCAGTCCACAGTGAAGAGATCGCCCGCTGACACGAGCGAAATGTTCAGGTCGTAACTCTCCCGGGTGTTGAAGAAAAGGCGAGAGGTGGGAAAGGCCATATGGTAAGCGCTGACCACGAGGCGGAAGTCGTCGTCGGACACGGAGAAGCGATTGGGTTTCTGAGAGGCCAGTACGCCCCGCGCCGGCTTCAGGCGCGGGATGCCCAGGGCGTGCGGTTCAATTCCGTAAGTACGCCGCAAGTAGTTCCCATGCTCGATCACCGCCAGGACGTCGTGGCGGAAATCGTAAAGCCCCAACAAAGCGCCCATGCCAATCCTGGTAATGCCTGCGGTTATCACATGGTCCCAAAGGTCCAGGCGCGACTCGAAGGCGCGTTTCGGTGAGTTGCCATAGTGCCAGCGGTCGAAGTGGGGGTGATGGTAGGTTTCTTGCCACTCGACCACCCAATCCAGTCCGGCCTCTCGCAAGCGGACGTAATCCTCTTGCTTGTAGACAGGGGAGCACAAAGCGACCATGCCGCCGCCAAGGGCATCGAGCTTGCGGCGCGTGGCGGCAACAAATCGAGCGACCAATTCCGGGCCGAACTCCGGGTCGTCGGAAAGCACCAACTCGATTTGGCGGTGTCCCCAGGAGAGAATCAGGTCCAGTTGCTTCTCAAAATCCTCCTGGGTCAGGCGCACCCGCTCGGCGATGGCATTGCTTTGGCGATAGCCGCAATAGAGGCATTCGTTCTGGCAGAAGCTGGTCAGGTAGACGGGGATGATGAATTCAACGGTCTTCCTCGCCCATTGCGTTCGAATCCGGTTTGCTGCCGCTTGAAGCTCGGCTCGATACGTCTGATCGCGCGCAGTGGCGAAGAGCGAGGCCACGTCTTCAGCCTCGAGACCCCTCCCTTTTTCCGCGTCGCGAATGATCTCCTGCGGCTGCCGTAGCGGCTCCGAAATTGCCGCCAGGTGTTCGAGGCGGGCTTGCTGACTTACGAAAATCTCGCTAAATCCAGTCACTTTCCTTTGTCCTCCTATAGCTTATCTGTCAATCATCTTACTCCCGTCGCGCGTTCTGTTGGGGAATAGCCTGCCGTCCGCTCACACACGCAACCACTTTTGCGGGGGCGGAGAATCCGCGCCCGTTCCTGAATGCGATTACTGCCAGCGGAGCAATCGGTTCAACCTGCGGGCAGCGCTGAAGCCAACCACTCCGCCAATCACACCTCCCAGTCCAGTGCCGAAAAGGTAGGATGCGATGACAACCCACTTGGCCCATGAGTCCGTGCTGTTCAGCATTCGCGGAGCAGCCCACAGCAAAAGGGTTGAGAGCGCAAGCGCGACGACAATTCCGGCCGTGGAACAGAGGAATAAATAGGATGATAGAAAGCGAATGTTCTTAAAACAGCACAGGACCACACCAGCCGCCAGGCAGAGAAACCACAACGGAAGCAAGAGAAAGAAAACCATTGGCCGTCCTTGAAACTGCGAGGACCAAGTATATCAAAGGCCGAGCCCTACGACTGAGGCGCACCCTGGTGGCCTCCCGGGTCCCGCGAAGAAAAGCAGATCCTTCGCTCCGCTCAGGAAGCCATGTCATTCTGAGCGGAGCGAAGAATCTGCACTGGGTTGCTGCCTTGCCGCGCTGTGGTACCATGAATCGACTTTCAAAGCAGTCGCTCATGTTCGTCAACCGACGAACGCCCGGAATCCATGAAGAACCCTGTCATTCTTCGCTTCGCTCAGAATTACAGCGCCTTTTCAGAGCAGGAGGTGTTTATGCAGCGTCGAGGGTTTGTTGCCCAAGTTCTGGGAAGCGGAGTGGTTTGGCGCGCGAGGGCGGAAGGCGTGGCCCGACCACTCGCCGCGAATGGTGTGTCTGCGGAATGGGTCCGCGTACCGGAAGTGGTGGTAGAGCGTCCGCTTACAGGCAAGCCTCACTCCGGCAAGGTCCTGGCCGCCATCCAACCCCATGCTGATGACATCCCCTTTTTTTGCCGCGGGGATTGTGGCCAAACTCGTCGGGGAAGGGTACACAGGGCATCTGATCAGAACCTCCAATGACGAGAAGGCCGGGAGCGGCACGGTGGGGGAGACCGTCCTGAATAACGAACGAGACAACGACGCGGTGGCCAAGGCGCTCGGACTCGAGAAGGTGTTTAGTCTCGAATACCGCAATCACGAAATGGATGGCATCGCGCGCGGGGATTGGTAAATAGAATCGTGGATATATCGCATTGGATTGATAAGAAAGTGGAAGCTAACCTTGCCAACAAGACTCAGGGGGCTGCGGGAGACAACGGCGCCAGGTTGCGAGCGCGCTTGGCGGCTCAAAAACTGCGCCTTCCCATTCTCGGTGATAACGACGAGGCTGCGAATCGCGAGTATATCAAGCACTTCGTTCTCGATCAGGATTCCAGGTTTCTCCGGGGTGTACCCTCGGACCGGGAAGTCGGCCGCTCCTATGGTCTCGAGTGGGCGGAGGCGTTCCACTACATCGGACCCGTCGAGTCGGTGCTCGACCGCTATATCGCAGAGCACGCCGTGCCTCTGTAGACTTCTGCTAAGTTAGAATTGAACTTCTGGCGGTGGAGGCATAGAATGTCAGGTGCAATGGCCTTTAAAGTTTTCTTGAGTCATAGCCTTGACCCCGCTGAGCAAGCGCTGGCCTGGCGCCTGCAAACGCTGGCTGCTGCTCATGGCATTGAGCTGTTTGTGCCCTACCGTGGCTCATTAACCCCATTCGCTCCAAAGACCGCCCTCAGTAGCGTACAGAGCGCGATTGACCGGGCAGATTGCGTGCTGGCAATCATTACTGCGGAAGCGAATGCGAGCGTTCAGAGGGAACTGAGATACGCACTTGCCAAGCACAAGCTCGTTATACCGATCGTGCACTCCGGTCTGGCAGATCTTCCCCTGGTCGCGCAGTTCCCGCGAGTGTTCACCTTCTCACCGCAGGAGAATCCCGGCAAAGTTGAGGCTGAGGTGGTCGAATTCCTAGAAGCGCAGCGCCTCAGCAAGGAAAAGCGTCAAGCGGCGGGAGCCCTTGTCGCCGCCGGACTTGCTCTGCTTTTGCTTTTTGCGCTGGCCGAAAAATAGTGCGAATCGCCGTTATCGACAGTTCTCCGCTTATCTTCCTTTCGGCCCTGGGACTCGCCCCAGAGTTGCTTAAGATTTTCGACATTGTCTACGTCCCGCGAGCCGTTCACAGGGAAGTGAGCAAGAAAGGCAGATTTCGGTCCCACCTCAAAAGGTTATATGCGATGCACCGCTTTGCGAGATGCATGGCGGCTGACGCAACGAACGTTCGCCTCCTTTTGGATCAATTGCATGAGGGTGAAGCAGAGGCACTCGTCCAAGCGACCGAGAAGGCTGCCCAGTTTTTCATCGGTGATGAAAAGCGCGCGCGTGAAATCGGCAAGAACAAAGGGCTCAAGCCGGTAGGAACTGTCCGGCTTCTCGCGAGGTTGCATCTGGAGGGCTGGGCTGAAGAACCCGAGGGTCTGGTGCGCAGGCTTTGCCGGGATCATGGTTTTCGAGTATCCAGCAGCGTCGTGCGTGAGGCGACTGCCATGGCCGACGAACCAATTTGAGACTATTCAGTTTTGCTTCTCTCCGTGCCGCGGGTCGTAACATGGTCCCGGCCCAGCGTGTGAGTGGCGGCGTTCCTCTTAATCATCGGGAGGTGTCATGGAAACGTTAAAGATCTCTCGAAGGGATTTTAACAAGAGTGCGGCGATGGCCGCCGCGAGCCTGGCGTTGTCGGCGGGGCCGGTGGTGCGCAATGTACTAGGAGCCAACGAGCGTGTCGGCATCGGGCTGATCGGAGCCGGAGGAATGGGCCAGGCGGACTTGCGTGATTTCCTGCACACGGGCGAAGTCGACTGTGTGGCGATTGCCGATCCCTATCAGCCCCATCTGGATGAGGCGGCGACGATGGCCTCTGGCCAGGTGAAAACCTACAAAGATTTCCGCCGGGTTCTTGATCTCAAAGAGATCGACGCGGTGATCGTTGCCACTCCCGACCATTGGCACGCTATTCCCATGATCGCTGCTTGTGAGGCTGGGAAGGACGTGTACCAGGAAAAGCCTCTCTCGCACACTTTATTCGAAGGGCGCAAGATGGTGGAAGCGGCGAGGAAGCACAATCGCATTGTGCAAGTGGGGACTCAGCAACGTTCGGGCGAGCACTTTCAGAAGGCCGTGGAACTGGTTCGCAGCGGCAAGATCGGAAAGGTGACGCTGGCCGAGACTTGGATTCACGGCAACCAGTACCCGGAAGGAATCGGCAACCCGCCGGACAGCGATCCTCCCCCGTGGTTCGACTGGGACTGGTGGCTGGGTCCAGCGCCCAAGCGTCCCTACAATCGCAATCGCGGGATTTACAACTTCCGTTGGTTCTGGGATTACTCGGGCGGGATTCTGACGGACTGGGGTACGCACCTCATCGACGTCGTACACTGGGCGATGGGAGTTGAGGCGCCGAAGACGATTGTAGCAACGGGCGGGAAATACGTACTCGACGATAATCGCGAAACGCCGGACACGCTCGAAGTCGTGTACCAGTATCCTGCGTCGGCCATGAGCGGAAAGGAATTTGTGGTCCGGTTTTCCAACCGTGTCGCCAACGGCCGCGGTCCGGACGGCCACTCCTACGGGATTCAGTTTTACGGGACCGACGGGACATTGTTTATTGACCGTGGGGGCTACACCCTGTGGCCGGAAGCGTCGCGACTCGGCCCGGAGCGATTCAACTCGGAAAGTGCGATCAGCGCTGGGGGTTCTCCTCAGCACTATCCACATGTGCTTAATTTCCTGGACTGCCTTAAGTCCCGGCAGAAGCCGAATTCGGACGTGGAAACCACGCACCGCTCAACGAGCGCGGGCCTGCTGGCGGGAATTGCCTACAAGTTGGGCCGCAAGCTCACCTGGGACAAAGAGCAGGAACAATTTCCGGGTGATGCGGAAGCTAACAAATTGTTGACGAAGGAATATCGGAAGCCTTGGGTGGTCGCATGACGGCACGATCGGATGCCTCCGCAAGGCCTGTGTTTACTGGGGTGAGGAAGTTTTCACCAACCTCTGCTCAATTTCATTTCGCGGGGGTGAGTGAACGAGACGACAGTTGCAAAAATGCCAAAAAAGGTCTTGACAAGATTTCGCTGGTCATAGTACCCTGAATGCGAAATCGAAAAGATTGGAAAAACCACGATGGGTTAGGGCGGCGACGAGCAACCCGGCCCACAAAAAAGGAGAACCAATAATGTTGAGCAGGAATTGCATCGCGCGTTTTTCGCTGTACCTGATCCTGGGATTGGTCGCTGTGGCACCGGTGTTTGCGGGATCGGCGGTCGTTGGGTCGGTGGCAGGCACCATAAACGCAACCGTGGGCGGCCAGACTCTTCTTCCTAACACAACACTTTTCAGCGGTGACAGCCTCCAGGTGAAAGATGGCGTGGCCGTGGTCGCGCTGGGGAATGCGAGCCGCATGGTATTCGGCCGTGACACCGTGGCCTCGTTCCTGCAGGATTCCAATGAGGTAACAGTACTGCTGGGGCAGGGCAATGTTTCTGTTTTCCACGATGTGTCAGGTGCTCCGGTTCGAATGAAAATCGGGGACGTCTCCGTGGTTCCAGTTTCCGGTTTCAAAACTCTTGGTGAAGTGGCAATGCTGAATGGCTCTGTCATCATTACCGCCAAGGATGGTGCGTTGCGCGTCGACCAGGGTAACGGCAAAGTGGTCAACGTTGCGAAGGGCAAGACGCTTACCGTGACTCCGCAGATGAAGGCGCCGCAGGGCGGTGGATCAGCGGGGCGATGCTGCGGTGGTGGCAGCGGAGGCATTTGGCCCATAGTGGCTACAGCAGCCGCCGGCACGGCAGCGGTCTTGGCAGGCGTTGCGGTATCGCGCGCCGGGAACTGCTAAGGACAACCAAGCCAGTTCTGCAGCTTCGGCAGCGGCAGCGGCAGCGGCAGCAGCAGCGGCAGCGGCATCGGCGGCATCAGCGGCCGACTCAGCAGCTTCGGAAGCGGCCGCAGCGTCGAACGCAGCAGGTTGCGCATTGAACGTACTTGCGAACCAGTTAGGCGAGCCGAGTCCCTACACGCCACCCGCAGGCGAGAGCTGCTCGTAGTAGCTGCTTATCTAAGTCCAGGAAGATCGAAGATCGTTGGCAGCGGGGCGGAGCTGGTGTAATCACCAGTCCCGCCCTTGCCTGTCTTCAGGGTCGCCCATCCTCAATTCAATACGAACCTGAACTAGTTTTTCCGCGAGGCTTCAAGCCGTGCTGCGGGAGCGGAAACGCGCTGGACGTGCAGCTTGTCGTCGACCCAAAGATCGACGTGGGTGACGTCGGTAGTTAGGAGCAGATGCCGCCAACCGGTTTGCCCCGAGCTATCCGGTGTTGCAGCGACTCCCAGGTCTTCCACGGTCAAAAGGCTGGGCAGTGCCTCCTGTGGAACAAAGACACGAAGGGTTTGCTTCCCGCCTCCCATCGCCTGCAGGCGAGCCGCAATCAACTGGAAATGATGAATTACGTTGTCGTCCAGAACCACCACGTCAGGTGTGAGGTCGAAGTCCCGGTCATCTTCGTTGCCGTTAATGGTATGGTAGCGGACTTTGGCGGGTGTGGCGCGAAAGTCAACCTCCAGCCGCGAGGACTGCGGGCCGTGTAGTCTCCACGTATAAGTCAGCGGGCGGAGTTGGGAGTCGGCGACCAGGTCAGGGAAGCTCTGTACGCTCACCGTTTTGCCGTTCTTCTCGAAGTTGAGGCGAATTTCGCCTCGCGCCTCAATCCTGCCGGGCGAGGAGTGGATCCTGAAGGTTTCGCTGCCGATGGCGCGTCCCGCGATGGAGATCACAAAGACGCCTTCATCCTCAACGTTCAAGGGAGTCGGGTTGCCCGCCGCCTCTTGCGGCCAGCCTCCCAGGTTGCCGGCAAACATCGCGGCGAGAAGTTGCGGGAGCAGGATTATTGAAGCTATGTAGGCTAGTAAACCACTGCGGCTGTTTCTATTCAAACCAACACCCCCTGGTCCCCCGGCTGCCATGCTCAGGATGAAATGTCATTCTGAGCGCAGCGAAGAATCTGCATTTGCCTGATTTTAAGGAGATACTGCAGATGCTTCGCTTCGCTCAGCATGACAGTGTTCCGCAACCGGTTCAGCCGTTCCACTTAGAAGCTTCCCAGGCGTCGAATCTGCTCGGTGACTTCCTCTGCGCTCCGTCCTTCCGTGGAGACTCTGAATTCCGCTAGACGATAGTAGGGAAGGCGGAGATCGAGCAGACGCTGCAAAGATTCGGGATCGCGGAACAGCGGGCGGGTCAGCATGCCGGAGCACCGCTCGAGCAGGATCTCCATCGGGCAATCCAGCCAGACGGTGGTTCCACCCGTATCGCGAAGCAGTTCGACATTGGCCTCATTCGCGAAGGTCCCGCCACCCAGCGCGATCACGGCGGGTTCGCTTTTCAATACCTCGGTCAAGGCAGCGCGTTCCAGTTGGCGAAAGAAGGCCTCGCCTGATCTTTCAAAGATCTCCCGAATGCTCACGCCTTGTCCGGCTTCGATGACCGTGTCGAGGTCGATGAAAGGCCAGCCCAATTTCTTGGAAAGGAGTTCTCCGACAGTTGATTTGCCACTGCCCATGAATCCGAGCAGATAAACCTGTTTGCGCCGACGGCGGATCATTGTTCGAGGGAATTATAACAGAGTCGAAAGTCGAGAGTCGAAAGCCGAGAGCCGAGGGGGACTCGGAGAGTACGATAGAGCCGCGTGGGATGCCACATCTCGGACGTTGACGCAACCCTATGCAGTCATGACCCGCGCAGCCGAGCTTCTTGGAGGTCTCGCGCCCGCGAAGTCCTGGACTCTTAACTTTCGACTCTTGACTCTCGACTCCGTTTAGCGTTGCCGAATCCGGATTGTCCCGCTGAAGGACTTCAAACTCACTGTTGCTTTGCCGGTCAGGTGAGTGCCAAAGAGGCTGTTGGTGGATGACAGCGGGGTAGCGGGTTGGTGCCGGATGGTGATGGGCATTTGGTTTTCCAGCTTGCCCCGATCTGTCTTGGCATTGAGTTCGAAAGACGCCGAGGGCGGGCAAATTATTTCCATATCGCCGCTGTATTCGGAAAGTGAGTAGTCGCCGCCATCCGGAAAATCTCCCTCAAAGAGAATTCTCCCGGAGGTTGTGGTGGCGCGGAGCTTGGAAGTTGCCGGAGAAACGAAATGCAAGTCTCCTGTGATTGAATACGCCTCCACGCGTCCTGAGGCGCGGATCACATCGATATTTCCCCCGATCGAGCGCAAGAAAAGGTGGCCGGTGAAATCGGAGACAATAATGGCTCCTCCCACGGTCTCCACGGTTGCATCGTCGCCTTGCAGCTTTTCAATCTTCACGCTTCCTTGTGTATCGCGGATTTCAAGATCGGTTCCCATGGGGACGTCCAGGTTGTAGTCGGCCGTCTGATCTTTTCCGGATACCAAGGGATCCAGGATGTGCGTGGAGAAGTGGACTTTGTCGGCAGGTCCGCTGGGTGGGATGACCTCGCTGTCTACTTCCACACGGGGTGACAGGACCGAACACACAATGTGCACCTGCTGCTTGTCCCATCCTCGGACAATTATCAGCCCTCGCGGATTCGAGATCGTAACACGAGGATTGGGCGCCGCTTCGAAGGTCTTCTCAACCCGGTTGCCTTCGGCGGCAACTAACAGGCCCGGCAGCGCCAGTGAGCAGAGAAATATCCCCACGCCATAAGGGAAAGCCGTTGTTTTTATTGTTTTTTGTTGATGACGTTCAGCCACTGTGAAGTCCCCCCTGGGCTGGCCTAACGGCCTTCATCAAATTCCAATGCTGAAGATAGAACCTCAGCTTTTTGGGAATACGCTGCAAACAAATATTCATGAGCCAGCGAATTGCCCGGCTCACGTTGCAACGAATCATTGCATTCCCGGATTGAAACATCAAGCGAACTCAAGCTATTTTCGTAAGTCGCCTTGACGTCGGGCGCGAGAGATCCCTCCCGCGCTTTGAAGGCTTCCTCCAGCTCGCGGACCACCTGTTCCAGGCCGGTCCCGCCGCTTACAAAGGCCATGGATCGTACTGCGGCAGGCTGGACCCCCGAGGCGGCAAGGGAAGCGGAGGGTTCCGGTTGCGGAGAGTTCCGAGGTGCTGTCATCCAGCAGCCGAGGGCCAGCATGCAGGCAAAGGCCGCCACAGGAACCGGACGGCGAAGCAGATCCAATTGCCAAAGCCAACTCCAAACGCCATCCTTTTCGGCGAACGCTCCCTCCGCCGACAGTCGAGCCCGCACATTTGCCCATACCGCCGGAGAAGGTTCCTCCAGCGGAAGTTCGCCGGCCGCCGCCCGCAGCGCCACCAAATCCTCAGACACGACCTTGCAGAATACGCACTCGCCAAGGTGAGCCTGCACGAAGGGCCTGGCTTCGCCTTCCATATAGGCTTCCAGTTCCAGGTCAAAGCGGTCGCACTCTGCGGTCCTTTGGCGTCGAATCTCGTCCATCTCGGTATTACCTTTCGGTCGGGGCTTGCTCGGAGATTACTGGCTCGCCCGGAGCCGTCAGCCCCTCGTTCTGGCGCAGCCAATCGCGCAGTTTCATTCGCGCTTTGTGAAGCTGAGATTTGGAATTACCGACAGAACACTTCATGATTTCGGCAATTTCGTTGTGCTCGTAACCTTCGACATCGTGCAAAACAAACACCGTCCGATATCCTGGTGGAAGTTCGGCGATAGCTCGCGTCAGGCTGATGCGATCCACAGACCCCATCAACCTTCGGTCGTAGTCGCCGTAATCGCGCTTGACGGGCTCGTCCTGACTGGAGTCGACCTCGTCCAGCGAAACTTGTTGCAGTCCCTTCTTTCTCAAGTGCATCAGCACAACGTTGACAGCCAGCCGATGCAGCCAGGTGGAAAAAGCGGACTCACCGCGAAAGGTCGAAATTTTGCGAAAAAGCTGCAGAAAGGCTTCTTGTGCTAAGTCCTCCGCTTCCGCAGTATTTCCGGTCATCCTCAAGCAGAGCGAGTAAACTCGCCGCTTGTGCATCTCGAAGAGCGCGGCGAACGCTTCCTCGTCTCCGCGCTGCGCGCGCGCAACCAGCTGAGTCTCGGAAGCGGCCTTGGGAGCCGCCGTCTTCTGTTGGCTCAAGGAATATCACTTCCAGCCGCATCCAGACTCGAATGGTGAGATGCGGTGGCCCATACGAGAGTTGTCTTAATTCCTGCCCGATTCTAGTGGCCGCAGGCAAGAGTGCCTGCGGAACTCTGGGCACAGGCAGGAGTGCCTGTGCTACCGCGGGGTAACCCGCAGAACGGCCTTGCCGACGCCAAGATTGCCAGCCGTGTCAAAGGCCCGGAGCGATACGACGTGCTCGCCAGCGTCGAGCTTGGAGAGCTTCACCGTAAAGGTCTCCTTGCGAGAATCGACGATGCCATCGTCAGACAGAATGTTCTGCCACTCCTTCCCGTCCAGCGAGGTCTCGGCGCTGCGGAGGGGCGAAGTGCTGTCCTCGACTTCGAACACGATTTCTCCCTGACCATTGTTGACATTTTGTCGAAGCACTCGGACTTCCGGCGGCGTGTTGTCGACCCAAAATGGGGCGCTCAGCAGTTCCGACTTTCGTGCCAATTCGGGCGGGTTGGACTCTTCATCCGATGCAACCAGCTTGGCGATGTATTTCCCATCCGGCAGGGAACCGGGCTCTATGGTGTAATTCGTCTGGTGCAGTTTGTCCTTTCAGGAGGTGCCATTCCTGCTCATCCGTCGCCTTAACATAGAGCGAGTACAAGAGTTGGTCGTTGTTTGGGTCGTCGGCCTGCCAAGTCAGCGTCACCGGCGTCTTAGCTTGAGAACCTGCCCCGGGCGCCCCCCCGAAACCGCCGGGCGAAGCGCCGACGGAAATGGCCGCTGCGGCGGAGCCACTCCCGGCCGGACTGGTGCGTTCCCCCGCCGTGCTCACATTCAGCAACCGGATTTGAGGGGGTAGATTCTGGTTCAAGTAGGACACTGTGACGTCATTCAACGTGGGACTGCCGGCGCCGGAGGCGTGGAAGACCGCCTTCCACTGAATGTAACGGGCAGCAGGGCTCGAGACCGGGTTGCCGTTGGATCCGCGATAGGGGCCTGCCCAGTCGCTCCAGGTTTGGTCGGGCCGCTCAGAGTTGCCGGATCGCGTGAAGAATTCGAGGGTCGTCCCAGCCGGCGCTTCACCTCGCCAAGCGAGTACACCCCAGTGAGAAATGAGCTTCGTGTCTTTGACGGGCGACTCGTAGCTGCCTTCTGCGGATACTCCCTGTTCAATCCGCAGCAGTTGGGCGATATTGCTGGTGGCCACGTAAAGGTCAGATCCCTCGGTCATCAGGCGTGTCGCAAGGGACTCATGTGTTTCGGTGACAAGGTTCAGCCTTTCTGCGTTCCGTCCGGGGATCATGTCGAAGATGCGTCCATTGGAGTCCGTGGAAAAGAGGACATGGTTTCCTTGCACAGCCAAGCCGAAAACGCTCTCGTTATTTGAACTCCAGATCGTCTCGGTGGTTGAGTCAGGAAGTATTTCGATCAACGAGCCCCGACCCTGCGGCAGCTGAAAATTGGGCAGGGCAGTCACCACGGGGGTCTGCCGGTTAAAGCTAGGCGCGCTTGCTCCCTCATTGGGTGGAGTTTGCGCCGCAGATCCGCCGCTCAAATGAACTTGGTCGGAGGCCATTACCGTGACCGTGGTGACCGCGCCCGGAATCGGGCCGCCAGGGGGCGGGACAAAAAGTTCGGGGGAACCTTTGCCTCCCGCGCCGCCCAAGGCTGCGGCATAGATACGCCCACTCGAGTCGGTGACCAAGTCATGAATTTCAGGCAGGTTGGCCTCATACAAAACGAAGCCCTTCCCCTTGCGGAGTTATGCGGTAGATCAGGCCGTTCGGGACGCTTCCGGCAAGCAGGTCGCCGTTCCGTTCGAAGGCGAGGCACATGATGTGGGTCTGTTTGCTGTCGAAGAAAAGGTTGCCCTTTCCTGCCGAGTCAACCTGGAAGATCTGGCCCTTGTCCCCGGTGGCGACATACAGCCTGCCTGCCTGATCCAGAGCCAGGGCCCAGATGTACTTGGTGTGCGGATCGTAGAATACTTTGGACTGACCGTCAGGCGTGATCCGATACACTTTGCCTTCCGGCGAGCTTCCCACATACAGCGATCCATCGGGGCCGGTGGCCAGCGCGAAAATGTCGGGTTCGCGGGCTGAAAACAGAAGGTTGGAGTGCAGCGCGCTATCGACGCGAAAGACCTTTCCTTGATGGCCTGTGCCGATGTAGACGTTGCCTTTCTGGTCGTGAGCCAGGGAGAGGGCGAGCGCCTCCTCGGGATTGAAGACTACCCGCGCCCCGGGAGCGAGGTGTAACTCCCCCTCTGTATCCAGCGAGACATTGGAAAGCGTCCCCTGTAGGAATTCCTCAAAGGAGCCAACCTGCCAAAACACAGTTTCCGTACCCGCGCCGGGCAGGGAAAAGAGCAACGGAATGAACAGAAACAGGAGCTTCTTGTTTGGTTTCATGCCTTACCTTTCGTGATTTCCCTCAGGGTCCTGGCAGGCCGACGAGAAAGTCGCTCGGTATGACGTAGCGGCGGGTCTACCCCGCCGTGGGCCTGCTAGAGGCCTGGCCCCACGACCTTCAGAAGGAGCGTCTTTTGGCCATGGATCATGAACGAAGACGCTGCCCCCTCATAGTCTCCGACCACCGAAGTGCCGTTGAGGTTGACGCTGGAGGCCGCCGCTGGGTCAGACATGAAGGTTTGTATCAAGGAAGGGGGAGGAGAGGGGTATTCATCCCCTTCCAGGACAAACGAACGTTGCGGGGCCATGAGCAGCGCGTAGAGCCGGTTGTTGCGTCTCATGCGGTTCAGAGCCTTGACCAATTGATGGATGTCGCGCGCCGAGCTTCCGGGTTGAGTGAGCCGGAATTGCAACATGTTGATCGACGCGCCGCCCCCCACCGCGAGCAACAACCCTTTGTCGCTGACGCTCTCCGGTATATCTACAGGAATTTTCTGGGTTACCGCTTGCCCGCCGGGCATCCGCAGCAGACCAAAGACCTCGATGTGATCACCCGGTTTAACCTCGGTCCGCGTGCTCCAAACCTGCTCGAGTGTGGCAACGCTCCGCTCGTTTCGCGATTTCACCGAGAGTTCGACGCCCTCGACGCGCAAGTCAGGAAAGCCGCTGCCCAACAGGAAGTTCAGGGGTGTCGCCACCAGGTTACCCGCCAGCGCGCTAATTCCCATCTCGCCCGACAGAACGTCTTGGAAGTTCACCGGATCTGCCCCCGCCAGGCGGATCTTCCCTTCAATATCCAACGTGGCGGCGCCTATGGTCCTTTCCGTGTTGCCGAGGGTTGAGACAAAACCCAGGTTTACCAGCAGGGGCGATAGGAACGGTTCCTGAATAACCTCGAATTTATAATTCTCCTCGGTGTTCAAGGTGCTTTGGATTCTTACACTAACCGGGATCATGGGAGGGGTTTTCTCCCCCACCACGCCGTAAACGGCGTCAAAACGGTCCTGCCGGATCGTTCCCATTACGGCGTCGCCAGACGCATCCAGCTTGAAGGACGAAGCGAGGCTCGGTACGGTGACTAGAACGTGGGCGGGCGCAAAAGGAATTTGGATCGGACCGACAGCAAGCAAACGATGCCCGCAGGCGTAAAGCTTGTCCCCCTGCCGGTAGGTGACCGTGCAGTCTGCACTCAAATTGAGATCGCCCCGCACGAGCAGCATGCTGATCATCGAACCGGGGTTCAGTCCCGTATCGACCGGGGTTGAACTCTGCCCGCCCGCCAGCGCCCCGCCCATCATCGGCTCAAAGCCCATCTGCCGGAACAGCGCCATGTACGGTTCCACGGCCTCGGCGGCGAAGCCGCCAAACCGCAGCGGTATCACCGCGTTGGGGTATGAGATGCCCGCTTCGGCCGCCGGGAAGTATGCTCGAAGAGTTTCGGGACCGAAATCCTGTTCAGGAATCAAGCGCGCGTTCTCGCGAAGGTCGTTGGTTGTCCCTGCCAGGCGAAAGTCCAGGGGAAGCGCGGCGTGGGTTGGTGGTTGGCCCTTCTCTTCCGGGACGACTTGCACCATTTGCTGGATGGGCGTGATACCCGCCAGGGGTTCTTTCGAAAATGGAAACGAAATGGCCACTGCGCCGACCAGTTTGCCATCAATGTAAACCGGGCTGCCGCTCATTCCGGCAATGACCCCGGTCTTCTCCAGCGGTCCCCCCGAAAGCCGTGCCATGATGAGGTCGCGCTTCGGCGCCAGGACGTTTTTCAATACGCCTAGAATCTCGACTTGGAATTCTTCAATGTGCTCACCCTGAAAAATCGTACGACCGATGCCCTTCAGTCCAGGCTTGATATCCGCCAGGGGGAAGAGTTGCGTGTTGCTTTGGCACCAAGCGAACGGACACAGCGCTGAAACGAGTGTGAATGCAACTAGAGTCTTTCGTAATGACATAGTCTTTGAAACCAGCTCCCAATTATGCGGGCATGTTTTTAGTCTATGGGTAAAGCGCAGGCTCGTCAAGCAAAGTGGCCCGGGCATTCCTTCGTTCTGCGCCGGCCGCACGGTTGTAGAGGCGGTTCGCGAACCGCCTCTACTAGCCGACACATTGTCATTGTCAGGCCTCGGCTTTCCACTCTAACCTTAGATTCGTATTGCACAAATTACGCTGTACGTGCTGCATTTTGCGTCGAATTCATGCTAATCTGCGCGCAAAACACGCAGAATTTGCTGCACTTAAAACAGTGACTTCCTTTGTTTTCAAGTACTTCTTAGCTTCGTTCCCACTATTTTCCATTTTCTGTAGCTGACTGCTTCTCGCGCTTGCGAGGGCCATGTCGACTTGTTTCAGGATTCGGCAATTCCCGGCGCTCGGCTAGACAATATGTCGCGAAAATGACCACAATTATAGGCTATCATAGTGCAGGAAAGTTGTCAAGTGGAAAATGTGACTTTGGAATGGTGGTTGTAAACCTTCCCGCTTCAGTTCCGTCTTGATGGAATGAGGAGCAAAGATGGGGCAGAATGGCCAGGCTGCTATGATGGTTCCGACTCAAGAAAGGGTTGGCTCCGGCATGTTTGCGCTGGACGACTTTACGCCCCTTGTCCAGGCACACCAGCAACGCATCTATCGAGTACTTCTGGGCATGGTTCGGGACCCCGACGCCGCCGAGACTCTGACGCAGGAGTGCTTTCTGAAAGCGTACCAGAAGCGCGCCAGTTTCAGGGGTGAGGCGAGCGTGGGGGCGTGGCTGTTGAAGATCGCCGTGAACCTGGCCCGCGATCACCGCCGCAGCCGTCTGAGGGAGTTTTGGGACCGATTGAGGTCTTCATCCGCGGAAGTCGCGGACCTCGGGCAGAGCTTGGCGGACCCGCAGGCTTCCCCGGAGCGTGTCATTCTGGGGCGCGAAAATGTCGCCGCCGTCTGGGCGGCGGTTCGAGAGCTTTCCGCGCAACAGCGCGCGGTCTTTGTGCTGCGCTTTGTGGAGGAGATGAGCCTGGAAGAAATTGCGGAGGCGACCTCCTTGAAGCTGGGGACTGTGAAGACACATCTGTTCCGAGCCGTCCATGCGGTTCGGCAGCAGTGCAGGAATAGGAAGGGTATGACGACGCCGTAGGGGCGGCTCTTGTGGCCGCCCTGGGGCAGCCACAAGGGCTGCCCCTACGAGGCAGGGAGGCGATGTCCGTGAACAAACATCTGAGCGAGGATCAAATCACGGAGTGGGCGCTTGGCGCGAGTGACGAAACCGTCCTTCGCCATCTCGAGGATTGTGCCGTATGCTCTCGCGAGGCGGAAGAATTGCGGAGCACTCTGGCCGGTTTTCGGGATGCCGTTCATGCGAGCGCCCGACGCGATCCGAAGATTCTGGAGAAACCAGCAATTCGCTGTGCGCGAACGCCTCTCGACAAAAGATTGGTATCCGCTGCACTGGGGGTGGGTCGTGGCCATGGTGGCGGTTTTGATTGCCGCCATACTTCTGGCTCGCACTCCTAACGTCCCGAAGAACTACCCCAGCGAGGATGCGGACAACGCTTTACTCCAGGCAGTTCAGGGAGACCTCAACCGCGATGTGCCGCAGGCGCTCGCCCCCGCAGTGCTGATCGCTGAGGAACGCAGTGAAATTCTGAGCAAAAAAGGAGATTAACGAGATGAAAACAACTGTCGCAAGCGTGGTATTGGCAATCGTATTTTGCGGACTTGCCGTTGCCCAGGAAATGCCCCCACCGGCGGAGGGGATGCCGGCGGGCCCTCCCAGGGCACTCCAGCTTAGTCGCGGGCCAAACGGCCCTATTATTCGGATGGATCGCCCCGGAAAGTGGTGGAAAGACTCCGACCTGATGAAGAGAATCGGCGTCAGCGACGATCAGGTCACGAAGATCGAGAAGATCTTCCAGGATCATCGCCTGCACCTCATCGATCTGCACGCTGACTTGGAGAAACAGGAAGCGATCCTCGAGCCGCTGGTGGAGGCCGACCAGCCGGTGGAGTCGCAAGTGGCTGCCCAGATCGATAAGGTCGCCCAGGCCCGCGCCAACCTTGAAAAGTCGGATGCCATGATGTTGCTGGCCATCCGCCGCGTCCTTACCGTCGATCAGTGGAAGAAGCTTCGGGACATGCCGGGGGTCAACACGTTCCATTACGGACCTGTGATAAGGGCAAATACTCTAGGGCCCTTCGCTGCCCCCACGCCGCCTGCCATGCCTCCGCCGCGTGAGTAGGCCGGATTGGATTGACGATTGACGATTGTCGATTGTCGAATGCACAAAAGGTGGCATGTCCCTCACGCGTCGCCTTCCGGCTGACGCCAAATCAAGCCCCGAAGGGGCGGCCTATCACAGCCCAGGCCAACGGCCGATAAGCGTTAACCTAAGCGGAGGTTGTACGGATTGAATGCCCGAAGGGCATTAATATCATTAGCCGTAGGTGAAACCTACGGAGAAATGGCCGTTTCCTTGTGCTTGCCCCGACCCTGAAGGGGTCGAATTCAACCCCTGCGGGGTTGGCTGAATCTCGGTACCCGGCAGTTTCCGTAGGTTTCACCTACGGCTAATGATCTTGGGTCCCTTCGGGACCCCTCAGAAATGCTTAGGTTAACGCCTATGGGCCGCTGGCCTGGGCTGTGATAGGCCGCCCCTTTGGGGCTGAAAGCGTGTCGTCAACCTTCAGGTCGGCAGATGCTGGCCGGAACAAGCTTCGGAAAACCCTCCGCGACTGTACACTTCCTCATCTTCGTTTCATCCCGCGTTTTCCCTGCTCCCAGGTTATAATGGGCGGCTCTGATTCTTATCCACGCATCTGTGCAACATCTGCATCGAGGCGCGCCATGAAGCTTCGAACGACCTGCTTGCTGATTTTCGGCCTCCTGCTTGCCTCATCACTGCTCGGCCAGGTGTCCGGCGAACCACAGAGTTCGCAACTCGAGCCCGTTACACCTCATGTGAGCATCTATCACGAAGCGACCAATGTGGCAGTGATCCAACGCAACGGAAAGAGCCTGCTGATTGGGTCGGGTGATGGCACAGTTCTGGCGGCGGCAAAGAAGCTGGGAATCGGATCCCTTGACTGGGTGCTCTACACCGACCATCATCGCGACCAGTGCGCCGGCGCCGCTTTATTGAAGAAAGCAGGCGTGAGGATCGCCGTGCCTGCCGGTGAAGCCGAATTCTTCAAGAACGCCACGGCAATCTGGCAGGGCGCGGACGCCATTCTTTACGATCGGATGGATTTCCGCCCCGACCTGTTTATCCTCCGCAGCTCGGTATTTCCCGACCGCGAATTGCAAGGCGGGGAGGTGTTTCATTGGGAGGGTCTCGACTTACAGGTTGTTCCAACCCCCGGCCCGACCGACGGAAGCGTTTCCTACCTTGTGGATGTTGATGGCAAGAAGCTTGCGTTCATCGGCGACCTGATTTTCGGCCCGGGACAGCTTTGGAACTTCTACATGTTGCAGAAGCGTTTCCCGGGGATGCGAGGTGATTACTGGGGATTCGGCGGGGCGGCGCCGGATTTACTCAATAGCCTGGGTACGGTCCTTTCCCATGCACCTGACATACTGGTTCCGGCGCATGGCGTGGTCATCCGCGACCCCGTCGGCGCGGTTTCGAAGCTGAAGCAGAACCTGCATGCGGCGATGGCGAATTACATGACGTTGGCGGCCTGGCGTCTCTATTTCTCCGGAAATTTCCACGACGATCCCGAGAACATCACTTTACCGGACAACTCGCATCCCCCCGCAGACCTGGCCGCGCCGATGCTGCCTCCCCTTCCTTTGCCCAAGGCGCCTGCGTGGTTCCATTACGCGGCCTCGACATCCTGGTACGTGCAAGCTGAGGACGGAACGATCTTCCTGCTCGATTGCGGGTTCAAGTCACCGGTGCTCGAAACCCTTGCCCGGCTGAAGAGGGAAGGGACCATCAAAGGGATCGACGGCATCTGGATCACCCATTATCACGATGACCACGATCAATCGATCAATGCGGTGCGGCGTGAATACGGTGCGAAGTTCTACGTGCAGAAGGAACTCCAGGATGTGCTTGAGAATCCCTATGCCTACTCCATGCCCGCTTTGACGCCGGAGTGCATTCACGTGGATCATCCCCTGGCGGAAGGCGAAGCCATCAACTGGAAGGGTTACAAGCTGACGGGATACTATTTCCCGGGGCAGACGATCTACCATGACGGGTTGCTGATTGAGCACGACGGCACTCGCCTTTTCATGACCGGCGACTCGTTTGCCAACTTCGGCATCGACGACTATTGCAGCTACAACCGCAATTTCCTTGGGAAAGACGAGCCGGGTTATGAGCAATGCTTCCGGCTGCTCCTGAAGTTGAAGCCTGATATGCTGGTGGCGTCGCACTGGGGCCCCCAACCTTATTCGGACGAGTACATGCAGCGCGGGCTTAAATTGCTCGAGGAACGCCGCGAACTCTTTTCCAAATTGTTTCCGTGGGACGACCCGAATTTCGGCCTGGATCCTTCCTGGATTCGCGCTTACCCGTACCGGCAGTTCGTCCTCCCGGGCCAACTGGTGACTATCGAGGCAAGGATCTATAACCACGGCGGAACTCCGCGCCAAGCGACGGCGGAACTGCGCGCCCCTTCAGGATGGAGAATTCGAGAAGCCGGTCACCTTACAATACCGCCGCACACCGAGGGGAAGATCCGGCTCACGGCGGTTGCGCCCACAACCCCGCTGAGCCGCCGCGAGGTTTTGGGACTCGCGGTACATTTTGGGGACCGGAACCTTGGGGAAGTTGCGGAAGCTTTAGTGGATTACCTGGAGTAACGATTGAGCTCGCCGGGTCCCGAAGGGACCCGATTTCATTAGCCGTAGGTGAAACCTACGGATGGCACGCGCAACAAAAGTCAGCCAACCCCGAAGGGGTTGAACGGGGACGCATTCGACCCCCTCGGGGTCGCCTGAAATCGAGGGGTCGTGGCCATTAGCCCGTAGGTTGCACCTACGGCTAATGATCTTAATGCCCTTCGGGCACTTACTGTCCTCTAATTCAGTCACTCGAAAGGGCGGAACCGACCATGGGATATGCACTCGTAATGTTCGCGGGGATTCTGCAAGGAGCCTTCATGCTGCCGATGAAGCCCCTCAGGAGATGGGTGTGGGAGAACACCTGGTTTGTCTATTGCACGGCAGGCTACCTGGTTTTCCCGTGGCTCTTTGTGCTCTTGACCATCCCCCATCCCCTGACCGTACTGGCCACCACTTCCCTCCACTCTCTTCTCCTGGTTCAAGTGTTTGGGCTCGGATGGGGCATCGGATCTCTCACCTTTGGCCTCGGCGTGTCGCGGTTAGGCATGGCGTTGGGATTTACGATCATCATCGGCCTCGCAGCAACTGCCGGAGCGCTGATTCCCATGATCGTGCTATCTCCTGAGAAGTTGAGACAGCCGCAAGGCGAGATGACGCTCGTCTCTTTGGCCCTGGTTCTGGTCGGCCTGGGTCTCGGCGCCTGGGGAGGAAAGCTCCGTGCGCCGGCGAAAAAGGCCGCCGAAGGCTCCGGCACCTCGGGTCTTGAGGTCCATGGCTCATTTGGCGTCGGCCTGGCAATCTGTATCGCCTCAGGCCTGCTCTCCGCCTCCGCGAACCTTGGCTTCACGTTCGGCGCGGAATACCAACGCCGAGCCATCGAGCAGGGCGCGGCGCCGACCATGGCCGGCAACGCTCTCTGGGCCCCGTTGACTTTGCCGCTCTTTCTATGCAGCGCCGGCTACTGCGTTTGGTTGATGAAGAAGAACCGGACCGGCAGGTTGCTCGTCCTCGAGGGAACGCGCCACTATTGGCCTCTGGCGACTTTGATGGGATTCATGTGGATCGCCGGCTTCGTCCTCTACGCGCCCGGCGCTCGGCTGCTCGGGTCCCTGGGGACTTCGGTGGGCTGGGCGGTGATGATGTCGACCATGGTTATTACCGCGAACGTCCTGGGATTCATCACCGGAGAATGGAAGGGCGCGAGCCGCAAGGCGTTCGGCTTTGCGGTTGCAGGTGTGAGTATGCTGATCCTGGCCATCTGTGTGGTGGGCTACGCGAACCATTTGTAAGGCCGGTTTCACGCCAAGCCGCCAAGCACGCAAAGGGCGCAAAGAAGAACACTCCTATCGCTCGGCGTCTCTTAACGCCTCCGCAGCGATGTTATACTTTCCCCGTGAGTCTCTACCGCAATCTGCGACAGACGCTGCGGGTGCTGGGTAAGAATCCCGGCTTCCTCTGTGTGGCGGTGCTGTCGCTGGCGCTGGGAATCGGCGCCAACACCGCCATCTTTTCACTCCTCGATGCGCTGCTTTTGCGCGACCTCCCTGTCCGGCACCCTGAGAGTCTTGTGGAGCTTTCGGTGGTCCGCCGAGGCAGCAAAATCATGTTCTCGTTTCCGATGTTCCGCGAGATTGAGCGTGGGCAAAAGGTTTTTTCCGGCCTGATCGGCTGGAGTTTCGGCGCAGCGACCAATGTCGAGATCAACGGCGTGCTCGCGCAGGCGGAGGTGCGCTCGGTCACCGGGAACTATTACTCCGAGTTAGGTGCGACACCCCTTCTGGGACGACTGCTGGCGCCCGACGATGTGAACCTTGCAGGGGCCGGGACCTCGCCGGTGGCTGTGCTCAGCTATGACTATTGGCAGCGTCGCTTCGGTGGGGCTTCGAACGTTGTGGGAAAACAGATAGCCATCGACGGGCAGCCCTTCACCATCATCGGCGTGTCGAGAAGGTGGTTTACAGGAATGACCACCGGTGAGGCGCCGGACATCACGACCCCGATGAAGGCTAACGACAATCGCGCCATGCTGTGGGTGTTCATTACCGGTCGTCTGAAGGACGGGGTCACCGTCGCGCAGGCGCGAGCCCACCTGCAATCGTTCTGGCCGGAGGTGCTGCGCAGGACAGCTTCGACCGACACACCGGGCCTGCGCCGCCAACTGTTCTTCTCAATGGGCCTGGATGTATCCCCCGCCGCCACAGGTGTGAACGCTTCGTTGAGGTCCCACTTCACGCGTCCGCTCTACGTGCTGATGGGCATTGTGGGACTAATCCTCCTGGTCGCCTGCGTGAATCTGGCGAGCCTGATGCTGGCGCGCTCCGCCGCGCGCAGCCACGAGATGAGCGTGCGCGTGGCGCTGGGCGCGAACCGCTGGACGCTCGCCCGCCAGGTATTGGCGGAGAGCCTGGCGCTTTCCGCTATGGGCGCGATGCTGGGGCTTGCCTTTGCCTACTGGGGGAGCCGCCTGCTCGTCACGTTTCTGACGGAGGGGTACCTTACACCGGTCGTTCTCGATCTTAGGCCTGATTGGCGTGTGCTCTTATTGACTGCATCCGTGGCCATCGTGACGGGAATGCTATTTCGGCCTGGCGCCCGCATGGCGGGCCTCACGCGAAGACCCCGCTTCCGTGATTCAGAAGAGCGGGCGCAGCCTGGCGGGTGGCACAGGAAAGCTGGGCAAGGCGCTCATCGTTGTCCAGGTGGCCCTTTCGCTTGTAGTCCTGCTGGGTGCGGGCCTGCTGGTGCGAAGTTTTCGGAAGTTGTGCGCCATCGATCCGGGACTCGAGCAAGGCGTGCTCGAGTTGGGCCTCGCTCCCAGGCCGGGTGGATACCATAACCTGGATATGAAGAGCTACCGCGGGCAGCTTCTCGCCCGTGTGTCGAGCATTCCAGGGGTCCTTTCAGCCGGGCTTTCGGACGTTTCCCTTCCTGAGGAGGAAAGGTGGAGCGACACAGTCTCGACCATGGCCGCCGCGACGAACCCAGATGCCGGCGTGATGGCCAACGCGGCAACGGTGTCGCCGGGTCTCATTCCAACGCTTGGGTTGACCGTGGTCCGTGGCCGGAATTTTGAAGACGGTGACGACGAACATCATCCGCACGTTGCCATCGTCAGCAACGGTCTTGCAGAGCGCCTTTTCCCTTCGGGCAATGCTCTCGGCGAGCTTATTCGGTTCGGCTTCATGCCTGAATACCAGAATCTTGAAGTTGTCGGGATCGCCAGCGATTCCCGGCTCTTCGATCTCCACAACGCGAAGCCCCCGGTGATTTACGTTCCCGCCCTTCAGTATTCCGACTCAATGCAATTCGGCAAGCTCTTTGTGCGGACTCGAGAGGCTCCCGAAGCGCTGGCTAAGGCCGTAGGGATTGAGATTGAGTCCCTCGGGCATGAATATCCCTTAAGCACGAAATCCATTCCGCAGGAGGTCAGCCGGGCCCTTGTCGAGGAGCGGGTTATTGCCATGCTATCGAGTTTCTTCGGAGCCTTGGCGCTCCTGCTGGCTTCGATCGGTTTGTACGGGCTGATGTCCTACGGCGTTACCCGGCGTACGCGTGAAATCGGAATTCGCATGACTCTGGGTGCAAGGCCAGCCACGGTTCTTGGCGGCGTCCTCGGAGAAGTGCTGGCGCTGGTTCTGATGGGATTAGCGCTGGGCGTTCCGTGCGCGCTGGCCGCCAGCCGCCTCCTGGCCAGCATGCTTTTCGGGCTCTCTCCGCACGACTTGCCCACTCTCGTTGGCGTCGCGCTTATACTCGTCGTGGTGGCGCTGGTGGCCGGCTACCTGCCGGCGCGCCGGGCCTCGCACATCGATCCGATGACTGCGGTGCGCAGCGAGTAAGGTAGAGAGCGCAAAGGCCGCCAGTACTTGCTGACGAAATTCCGCGTCATATTGCTGAGCGGCGGTAAGGGCGGGGCTTCAGCCCCGCCACGGAAAACGGCTCGTCATTGGGGGCTTTAGCCCCTGAAGGAACGTGGCTTCAGGGCCTAAAGGCCCGACTCGATGGGCTCCCCGGAGGCGGCGGGGCTGAACCCCCGCCCTTCCAATGCGCCACGTTGTCACGGCGACCTCCGTCATCAAGTACTAGGGCGGACCAAGATGCTGTGGCCGTAATACGCCTGTAACATCCACCGCGTATCCTTCCGTTGCAGTCATGGCTCGCAGAGGTCAGGGTACCCTACCAGTTCTAGCGTTCGAGCTGCCACATGAACTTCTGTTGGGCATGACGGCCAGTCTAGCGTTGGGCTTTCAAAGGAGAAAATGATATGCGCAAACCACGCCTTGCCTTCGCCGCGTTGATTGCCGCTGCGGCGCTTTTCAGTCTGCTCTTCGGACCCGGATGCAGTTCCAATCCAGCGAACGGTGCTGCTTCAAAAACCGAGCCTACGGCGGTATTGGGGGGTGCGGGAAGCACCTTCATTGCCCCGCTGATGGCGAAGTGGGTTGGCGCATACCAACAAAGCCACGCCACGGTGCAGATCAACTATCGGGCAATTGGCAGCGGCGGCGGTATTGAGGAGCTGAAGCGCGGGTACCTTAGTTTCGGGGCGAGCGACGCGCCGTTAAATGACGATCAACTCAAGGGAATGTCCAGCGTGGTGCAGATTCCCGTTAGTGCGGGGCCTGTCTGCGTGGTTTACAATTTGCCCCATCTGAGCGCCCCACTCCGGCTCAGCGCCAAGACCCTCAGCGGCATTTATCTCGGGAACATCTATACCTGGCAGGATGCCGCGATTGTCAGGGACAACCCGGGGGTCAGCTTGCCGAAGGGAGCGATTATCGTTGTTCATCGTTCCGACGGCAGCGGCACGACCAATATCTTCACTTTGTATCTCTCCAAGGTCAGCCAGGATTGGTCATGGAAATCGGGACACGGCCTGTCCGTAACGTGGCCGACTGGCTTGGGCGCCGATGGAAGCAAAGGTGTACTGGCGATTGTCAAACAGACGCCGGGAACAATCGGATATCTGGAGCTGAACTACGCCAAGCAGAACGGTGTTCCGTTCGCGTCGATCGAAAACGAGGCTGGCCACTTCGTCCAACCCAGCCCGGAAAGCGCTGCTGCCGCGATCTCCAGTTTCAATGATGCACTGGCGAAAGACGTACGCACGCCGATTGTCGACCCTCCCGCTTCCGCTCCCGATGCTTATCCGATCGCAGGATTGAGCTTCATTCTGGTCCCGAAGGACCGCTCGGATTCGGGCCAGCAGGAGGCAGTCAAGGAGTTTGTGGCATTCGCAATTACCACCGGCCAGGATTCGGCGGAGGAACTCGCCTACGCAAAGTTGCCGGACGCGGTTCAGAAACAAGGGCAAGCGCTGCTGAGCCAATTGACGGCTAACGGACAGCCGCTGAAATAGAGGCAAGTTGAGAACAGCGCGGGAACGTCAGGACCCAATGCAGATTCTTCGCTTCGCTCAGAATGACACGTCATCCTAAGCGAAGCGTGTCATCCTGAGCGAAGAACATGTCATCCTGAGCGAAGCGAAGGATCTGCGTTTCTTCGCGACTTTATTCCCCTCTTGATCATCGGGTGACTTTTCAACATCAAAGTGGAAAGACGGCATCTCTGCCGTAGTGTCGTAATCTTTTTTCGGGGGCGCGAAGCTCGCCGCCCTATCGAGCCATGCTGCGGAACGCCCAGAAGAGTGAAGCGGACAAAATAATGGAAGCAGGAAGGGTGAGCACCCAGGCCATGGCCAGGTTACGAACCGTGCTCCACTGAAGCCCGGTGTGGTTGGCGGCCATGGTGCCCGCCACGCCCGAAGAGAGCACGTGGGTGGTGCTCACCGGGAGGCCAAACCAGTCTGCGGCGCCGATGGTGAACATCGCGGTCACTTCCGCCGCGGCGCCCTGCCCATAGGTCAAGTGGTCCTTACCGATTTTCTCGCCCACGGTCACCACAATGCGCTTCCAGCCGATCATGGTGCCCAGTCCGAGCGCCAGCGCGACGGCCACCTTTACCCAGAGAGGGATGAACTTTGTTGCAGAATCGATATAGGATTTATAGTTCTTAACAATAGCTGCATCCGCCGGCGTAAACTTCGGCAAGCCAGTCTTCTGCATGTAGCGCAGCGCTTCGCTGACTATGTACATGTCGTTGCGGAAGTTCCGCACGCGATCCTGGGGCACCGCCTTCAGCTCTTTGTAAATGGCCATTTCGGTGCCCATGCTGTTGACCATATCGCGCATGGCCAGCATGGTGTTCGGGGTGAAGTTACGGGTGCGAATGTACTCCGTCACTTCCTCCCGCGGGTCACCCACGACAGCGTCGGAGGTTACGTAGCGGTTGAGTGCTCCCGCCGTTTGTTCCGACACCGCAACGAAGCTTTGGGTCTGTTTCGCCGACACGGCGTGATTCAGTGCGTAGGCCGTCGGAACGGTCCCAATGAGGATCAGCATGATCAGCCCCATGCCCTTCTGGCCGTCGTTGGAACCGTGGGCGAAGCTGACGCCCGTGCAAGTCAGCACCAGCAAGGCTCGAATCCAGAACGGAGGCGGCTCGGAGCCCTTCGGTGCCTCATAGAGACGCTTGTCGGGAATTACCGCCTTGCACAATACCAGCAGCAAGTAGGCGAAGACAAACCCCACGATGGGGGATATCAGCAGGGATTTTCCCACGCCCAGCGCTTGCGCCCAGTCGACTCCGCTGGTTCCCGTCTTCAGCGACATCAATTGGTTGGCAATGCCCACACCGATGACGGAGCCGATCATGGTGTGAGAACTGGAGGCGGGCAACCCGAACAACCAGGTTCCGATATTCCAAATGATGGCGGCAATGAGCAACGCAAAGACCATCGCAAACCCGGCGCTGCTCCCCACTTTCAGGATGAGCTCGACCGGCAGCAGGGAAACAATTGTGAAAGCAACGGCTCCGCTCGACACGAGCACGCCGGCGAAGTTCCAAACGCCCGACCACACCACAGCGATGTGCGGTTCCATCGAATGCGTATAAATGACGGTGGCGACGGCGTTGGCGGTGTCGTGGAAGCCATTGACGAACTCAAAGCCCAATGCCACCAGCAGCGCGATCCCCAGCAGCACGAAAGGCATCACATTGGTGGAATGAATCTTTGCGAGGTCGGAAACCAGGCTGATGGCCGCGTAGGCGAACCCGATGACCAGGGCCACTCCAAAGATTGCCATTCCGATCTTGGCGGACTTTCCCGCTCCGCCAGCCAATTTCGCATCTAATACCGACGCACTTGTCGCCATAATCCGTTTCCCCTCGGCTGGTAAGTATTGTCCTGATGCAAGGATTCTAGGGGCGTTGTGTTACGCCAATGTGAACGGCAGATTAAGCTTGAAGCGAGCCAGCCGCGGCGCAAACCTGAGGTGAATTTTCGAGCAGAATGGGCTCTCAACACCGCCGCTGGCGGAAACTTGCGATGACGGCGCCTGTTCCAGAATGAACATGTTTAGTGTACACTCCTAGCGACCGGAGAGTCGGAGTTGTACATTCCAGCGACGAAAGGGACAACCCATGGAGCGTCTCCCAGAGCTACTGCGACCTGCCCATTTCCTCATCTTCTTCTACTTTTTCTTGTTCGGCTTTGCCGTGAACATTCTTTTGGTTTTCCTGCTGTACACGGATTTCGAGAGGATTCCTCGCAACTTCCGGAAGCTCGAACCCGGCCTGGTTTGGCTGCTGCTGATCCCTTGCTTCAATCTGGTTTGGAACTTCTTTGTTATCCCCAAGCTCAGCGACTCATTCAAGGCGTATTTCGATTCGATCGGAGATACCTCGGTGGGGAACTGTGGGCGGGACTTGGGATTTGGGTATTGCATCGTCACAGCGGCTTCTGCGATTCCGTTTGTCGGCTGCCTCACCGGAATCGTCTCCCTGGTTCTGTTGATTTTATTTTTGATAAAAGCGAACGAGCTGAAGAACCGAATACCCCGCACTGCCTGAATTCGAGGATGTCCAGGTGATGAGCACGATCAAACTATTGCAGCGAGGCGCTGGCCTGGCACTGGCGGCCAGCTTCTTTATACCGGCGTCACGACTTCCCGCAACGTCCTTCTGCCCTTTCCGGTTGCTGACGGGACTCCCTTGCCCGGGTTGCGGCTTGACTCACGCCTTCTGCAATATCTCGCACGGGCATTTCAAGATGGCCTGGCAGGCAAATCCATTCGGATTCCTGTTCTATGGGCTGGCTATTGTTTTGGTCGCCTGGCCATGGCTGCGAGCGAGATTCCCGGGAATAGAAGTTGCAATGGGTCGCACGCGGGCAGTGGTGTGGGCGCCGGCTTTACTGATGCTAGGAATGTGGGTTTATGACGTGGCGCGGATTGCCCGGCTTTGATCGTGGCCGCCGTTGCGCTGACCTTCAGGTCAGCCGGTGTGAGAAAGTTCCTCTGTCATTCTGAGCGAAGCGAAGAATCTGCTTTAGTTCGCCTCGCACCGGACCTGCAGATCCTTCGCTTCGCTCAGGATGACACCGACTTTGTCCTAAACCGCAAGGGGAGAATGAACGATGCGCTATCGGCGTACAATTCAGTTCGCACTATTAGCGGTTGCCCTCTCTCTCGTTCCCCGCTCGATTTCCACCTCGCAAACGACGGGGGATGATCTGGTGAACCAGCTCTGGAAAGCGTCGTGGATCACGCATCCCGACGGGCCGCAGCGGGAGTTCGGGGTTTTTCATTTCCGCAAGACCATCACGCTCGACTCCGTTCCACAGCGCTTCGTGATCCATGTGAGCGGCGACAACCGCTATGAACTCTTCGTGAATGGTGAACGTGTGCTGGAAGGACCTGCGCGCGGTGATCTGGACCATTGGCGATACGAGACCCTCGACATTGCTCCGCACCTTGCAGCGGGCCGCAACGTTCTGGCCGCCGTGGTGTGGAACTTCGCAGAACTGGCGCCGCAGGCGCAGATGATGAACGAAACCGGTTTCATCGTTCAAGGCGACGGCAGCGCGGAAGAGATCGTGAACACCGGGCAATCCTGGAAGGCCTTCAAGAACGAAGCTGAGCGCATGATCCGCTTAGATGCGGGGAAGATCGGCGGCTACCTGGTACCGGGACCCGGCGAGGAGGTAGATGGCGCGAAGTATCCTTGGGGGTGGGAAACCAAGGATTTCGACGACTCCAATTGGGTGGCGGCAGAGGCGCTCACGGTAGGCGGTCCGCGCGGAATCAAGGACACTCCTTCGCGCTGGATGCTGATTCCGCGAACCGTTCCCTTAATGGAAGACAAACTCGAGAGATTTTCTCGAGTGGCCCGGGCCAGCGGGGTCGAACCGCCAGCGGAATTCATCCAGGGTGCAAGTCCCGTCACCGTGCCGGCGAATTCAAAGGCCACGCTGCTCTTCGATCAAAGTTATCTGACTACCGGGTATCCGGAGCTGGTGACCAGCGGCGGGCGGGGCGCGAACCTCAAGCTGACCTACGCCGAGGCGCTTTACAAGGGGCATGAAAAAGGCAATCGGAACGACATCGAGGGCAAGGAAATCCGCGGCATCGAGGACCGCTTCCATCCGGACGGCGGCCAGCACCGGATGTTCCGGCCGCTCTGGTGGCGGACTTTCCGATACGTGCAACTGGATGTCGAGTCCGGTGATGACCCGCTGGTAATTGAAGACTTCAGGTCGCGCTTTACCGCCTACCCGTTCCAGATGAAAGCAAGCTTCGAGAGCGACGATGCCGAACTCGCAAAAATCTGGCAGGTGGGCTGGCACACGGCGCGGCTCTGCGCGCACGAGACCTATATGGACTGCCCGTATTGGGAACAGCTTCAATATGGCGGCGACACGCGTATTCAGGCGCTTATTTCGCTCTACATGACCGGCGACGACCGCCTGGTAAAGAATGCCATCGAATCCCTGGACGAGTCACGCACACCGGAAGGCTTGACCCAAAGCCGCTATCCGTCGTTTTTGCCGCAATACATCCCGCCGTTCTCGCTCTTCTGGATCGGCATGATGCACGACCTTTGGTGGTACCACGGCGATGTGGATTTCTTGCGTGGTTACTTGCAGGGCATGCGCGGCGCGCTGGGCTGGTTCGAGCATGGACTCACGCCTTCGGGATTGCTGGGGCGCCTGGACTGGTGGAATTTCGTAGATTGGCCGCCGCAATTTGAAGATGGCGTGCCCGCGCAGGAAAGCAACGGACAGTCCTCCATGCTCAGCCTGCAGTTTGCCGCTGGGCTGCGCAATGCTGCGGACCTCGAAGACGCGTATGGCAGCAAGGAGCAGGCGGCCCACGACCGGGCGCTTGCCTCGAAGATCTCTGCGGCAGTTTACAGAAGTTGCTGGGACCCGGCGCGAAAGCTTTTGGCCGACACCCCTGCACACAAAGTATTCAGCCAGCACGCCAATATCCTGGGAGTGCTGGAGGACTCAATACCCGCCGCCGAACAGCAAGCCGTAATGAAAACGGTTTTGTCCGATTCGAGCCTTATCCAGGCCACCTACTACTTCCGCTTTTACCTCTTCCGGGCCATGAAGAAAGTGGGCTTGGGAGACGAGTACATTGCCCAGTTGCGCCCCTGGCGCGAGATGCTGGCGCTTGGCCTGACCACCTGGGCCGAGAATCCCGAACCGACGCGCTCTGATTGCCATGCCTGGAGCGCTCACCCTAACTTCGACTTGCTGGCTACGGTTGCCGGTATCGAACCGGCGGCGCCAGGCTTCCGAGAGGTTGCCATTCAACCGCATTTGGGGCCGCTGCAGCAGCTTAAGGCCACCTTGCCTCACCCGGCAGGAGACATCGTTGTGTCCTACCAAAGGAAAGGGCAAGGATTGGCTGCGGACGTGACTTTGCCCGGAAAGCTTTCGGGTTGGTTTTACTGGAATGGTAAGAAGACTGCCCTGCATGGCGGCGCGCAGCACATAGAGATGTGACAGGAGGCTCTCGACGCGCTACATCCAATGCCATGTCGTAAATTCTGTACGACCCACTCTGGCGTCCCGAAGGGGCACAAGATAGTAGCCGGGGGCAACGCCCCCGGGGTGGCAACGAGGAAGGTCGTCGACCCTGAAGGGGTCGCATAAGTGTCAGGAGAAGCCCAGTAGACGGCTATGTCAGTTGTTCGACCCTTTCAGGGTCGGATCGAGTTCGATGCCGAAGTCCGGGGGCGTCGCCCCCGGCTACTTTGTGAATCCCCCGCGGGGATTCCCAGGTCGGGAAACAATCCGGCACTGGAGTTAATTGATCTGTGAATCTTCTGTTCACCCGATCACCGGATCGTCCGATCAAGGAGGACTGCCATGTGGATACTTAGGAGCACGTCAAAGCCTGTGCGTTGGATTCTACTGTTTATTCTCGTGTTGGCGGCGTGGGCCGCGCGCGGGCGTCTGGTCTGGCTGAAGGAGGGTTCCATGACCGTGAGCGTGGGTCCTGTGGGAGCGGACGTGGTCGGCACGGACAATGTCGCCTTACAAAAAGCGGTTGACCGCGTGGCTGCTGCCGGCGGTGGAATCGTTCTGATCAAGGCTGGAACTTACACGCTCAATAACTCCCTCCGGCTTGCCAGCAATATCACCCTGAGGGGCGAAGGGCCGGAAAAGACCATTTTGAAAAAAGCGACAGGGATCAAGAGCAAACTGGCGCTGGACGCCGACTACGGCGAACTCTTCGCCACGGTTGAAGACGCGCACGATTTTGCTCCCGGTATGGGGGTCACAATTCTCGACAAGGTCTCGCCTGGTGGCTGGACACCCAGCGTGCGCACCATCGTCCGCGTCGAAGGCCAGAAGCTCTACTTCGATAAGTTCCTGCACATGGACTATTCCGTCTCGAATGGCGGCGTGGTTTTCAACACGTTTCCCGTCATTGCCGGATATGAGGTTGAGGACGTGCGAGTCGAAGAGCTGACGGTGGACGGGAACCGTGCCACGAGCGAGATGCTGGACGGCTGCCAGACCGGTGCCATCTATTTCTTCCATTCCCAGCGCATGACCATCCGGAACTGCGTGGCGCGTGATTATCCCGGCGATGGTATCAGCACACAATTCGTGGAAGATCCCGTCGTTGAAAACTGCGAAGTCTACAGGAATGCAGAACTAGGCATTCACCTGGGGACCGGCGCGCAGCGCGGCGTGGTCCGCTTTAACCGCGCCCATGATAATGGCGCAGATGGCCTGTACCTTTGCTGGCGGGTCCAACACGCGCGTTACGAAAACAACCAATCCTGGAACAACGGCCAGGACGGAATTTCCCTTGGGCACAAGGACACTGACAACGTCTTCTTCAAAAATGTGGTCTCCGGCAACGGACGCGCCGGAATTTTCTTCCGCGACGAGTCTGAAAGCAACGCGGCCAGCAGAAACACCTTCAGCGAAAACACCGTGGAAGCGAACGGGCGCGCCGGTGGCACTGGCTACGGTATCCGAATCGAAGGCGAGACACGCGACCTCAAGTTCTATTCGAATACCATCCGGGGAATGCGCAAGGGAGATAAGTCCATCCAAACCGTCGGCCTCTACGTCGGTCCCAAAACGGACGGCGTCGTTTCCGCCCGCAATGTCTTCGAGCACAATTTGAATAAGGCCGTGGTGAATGAGTCGCAAGGAACCCACAACGAGTTGCAGGGCACGGGGGACTAGAAGGTCGGCAGATGGGCAGGTCGGCAGGTCGGCAGATGGGCAGGTCGGCAGGTGGGCAGATCGGCAGGTAGGTAGATAGTGGAAGAAACTGTAGCGGTTCAAAAGAGCAAGGTTAGGTCGTATCGAGACCTGCGAGTCTGGCAAGCGGGGATGGACTTAGCAGAGGCTTGCTACGTGCTCACGAAGCGTTTTCCCAAAGACGAACTATTCGGCATGACCGCGCAGATTCGCAGGGCTGCTACGTCAGTGCCGGCTAATATTGCGGAAGGCTATGGGAGAAATAGCAAAGGCGAATACGGGCAGTTTCTGCGCATCGCACAAGGCTCACTAAAGGAGTTGGAAACGCATCTGATGCTTTGCAGCCGCGTCGGACTACTGGCGCCAGAACAAACGACAGAATGTTCTCGAAGAGTGCGACCACTTGGGAAGGATGCTGCACCGGCTAATCCGGTCCCTCCAGGCCGCCTAACCATCGATCTTCTTCTCCCCGCCGACCTGCCCATCTGCCGACCTGCCGACCTGCCGATCTGCCACCTGCCGACCTGCCGATCTCCCCCTGTACCCCAGGCGATGTGAAATCCGGTCGCTGGCCGAGCAGACCAAGCGCGTGATTTCCGGCATGCGCTGGACGGAGAGTCGCGTCGCAGGTCCGGCCACGCTGAACGCTGCAATAACACCGCCGGTATGGTCGAAGACCGGACCGCCGACGCCAATCATTCCCTCCATTGTTTCTTCCAGGTCCAATGCATAGCCCTGCTCGCGGATTCGATCGAGATCCTGCCTCAGGCTCGCCAGATTCGTAAATGTCTTGGATGTGAAGCGGTGAAAGCCTGAGGTACGTGCGATTTGGGTCATCAGGCCGCGGGGTTGATACGCCAGGAGTGTTTTGCCAACGCTGCTGCAGTGCAACGGAGCGGTGTCTCCCACGCGCACGTCGACGCCATCAGGCAGGGGATCGCCGTACGATCCCACCACAAGGGCCTCAGTCTCCAAGAGAATTGCCAGGTGGACGGTTTCTTCTGTTTCGACGGCGAGGTCATCGAGGAAAGGTGCGGCGACCAGTCGATAGTCAAGCCGACTCAGAACCCCAAGGCCCATGCGCAATACTTTGAAGCTGAGTTGGTAACTGCGCGCGCCCGGAACTTCTTCGACATACCCTTCCCTGAGTAAGGTCGCGACCAGCCGGTGGACGGTAGGGACTTGAAGGTGCAGGTGGCGGGCTAATTCCGTTAGCGTATAAGCCGGCTTCTCCCCCTCTGCCAGCGCTTCCAGAATGTTCAGTGCCTTAACCAGGGACTTGACGTTGTAGACGCGTCCCTCCTCAATGGGTGTGGGTTGAGCTTTTTTCATAGGGTGAGAATTACGGCAGAAGGCGCCTTGATGTCAAGGGGCACGAATGGGCCCTTTCCGTCGATGACGTGCCGTAATCCACGACGACGTGGCGAGCCGCCGCCTGCCCCTACACGGCCGACCTGCCGACCTGCCGATCTGCCCATCTGCCGACCCCCCAACCTGCTATAATTCACGACCATGGCCCAAACCAACTCGTCGCCCACTAACTCGGCACAGCCGGAGCGCTATCTGATTACCGGGGCGAAGGGTTTCATCGGCGCGTGGATTGCCAAGACGCTCGTGGAAAGCGGTAGCCCGCCCAGTGTTTTTGACGTTGATCCCGGCTTCCAGCGCCTTAGCGCCATCCTGGGGGAGAGTCAGCTCAAAGAGATTAACTTCATTCAGGGCGACGTTACGAAATACGCTGACCTGGATCGCGCCGTTTCGGAAAATGGAATTTCCCATATCCTGCACTTGGCAGGCTTGCAGGTGCCCGGATGCGCCGCCGATCCCCTGCGCGGAGCGATGGTCAATGTCATCGGCACTCTCAATGTCTTCGAAGTGGCGCGGCGAGAGACGGGACCTGGTGCGGCGCATCGTTTATGCCAGTTCCGCGGCGGTTTTCGGTCCCGAGGAGTTCTATGGCGGCGAGACGGTTCAGGAGGGCGCGCCGTTGCTGCCGGGAACACACTACGGCGTGTTCAAACAGTGTAACGAAGGCAACGCGCGCGTCTACTTCCTGAACGACGGCATCCCGAGTGTGGGCATTCGTCCTTGGGCGGTTTACGGGGTGGGCAGAGACTGGGAATCACTTCCGGACCGACGAAAGCCATCAAGGCCGCCGTTTTGCGCCGTCCTTACATTATCGGCTTCAGCGGCGCCATCGACTTGCAATACGTCCGGGACACGGCACGGATCTTCATCCGTTGTGCGGAGCGCGATCTCCCAGGCGCCAGAGTCTATACCCCGCGTGGGAGCGTCGTGCGCGTCGAACAGTTTATTCAGACGCTGGAGCAGCTTCTTCCCGAGGCCCGAGGACTCATCAAGGCACGCGGCAATCAACTGCCCATTGCGGCCGACCTCGACGACAGCGCCTTGCGCCACGACTTGGGAGAGGATTTGCGCACGCCCCTGGAAGAAGGGATAAAGGAGACGGCGAGCATTTTTCAGCGGCTGGAGCGGGAAGGACGTTCTGAAGACCAAAGACATTGAAACCTAGGGCGTGCAGCCCCGAAGGGGCGAACTAGCATAGCTCAGGCCATCGGCCATAAGCGTTAACCTAAGCGGCGGTTGACGGATCCCAGGGCATTAGCCGTAGGTGAAACCTACGAATTGGCCGCCCCTGCGGGGTTGGAATTGGTACCCGGCAGATTACGGAGGATTTCACATCTACGGCTATGATCTTGGGTCCTCGACCAACGTGGTTAGGTGCCCCTTCGGGGCTCATTCGAGAGTGCCACTTATGCAAACGAACCGACAGCCGAAACCCCAATCGAGCGACCCGCCTGTTTCTGGCCGGATATACGGTGCCGTTTGTTTTGGTCACCGCCCTTTTCCTGCTCTGGGGCATCCCGAGCAACATGAACGACATTCTCATCAAGCAGTTCATGAAGTCGTTTGAAATGACACGCCTCAAGGCGGGCCTGATCCAATCGGCTTTCTACATGGGGTACTTCCTGCTTTCGATGCCTGCCGCCTTGGTGATGCGGAAATACGGGTACAAGGTGGGTCTGGTGACGGGGCTGTTTCTTTACAGCGCCGGCACCATGCTGTTCTGGCCGGCCGCACACGTGCGGCTCTACAGTTTTTTCCTCGTTGCTTTGTTCGTGATCGCCAGCGGCGCGGCATTTCTGGAAACCGGCGCGAATTCCTTTATCGCGCTCTTGGGCGATCCAAAAACCTCGGAGCGGCGTCTGAATTTCTCGCAAGCTTTCAATCCTCTCGGGGCGGTCTCCGGCGTGCTGGTTGGAACAATCTTCATTTTTTCGGGGGTTGAGCTGAAACCCGCGCAGGTCAGCGCGTTGAGGGCGGCGGGCAAGTATGACGCGTACCTGGCATCGGAAACCATGCGCGTTGTAACGCCGTACCTCGTGCTGGGCACGGTGGTTTTCATCTGGGCGTTGCTCATCATCCGAACCAAATTTCCCAAAATCGCCGATGAAGCGGAACCCGAAAGCAGCCGCAAGCACGGCAGGTTCAAAGACCTGTTCCACCACCGCCACTTCGTTCTAGGGAGTGATCGCACAGTTTTTCTATGTGGGCGCACAGGTGGGAACCTGGAGCTACTTCATTCAGTACATGCAGGATTACACCCGCCAGCCCGAGAAAGTGGCCGGTTACTTCCTGACTGGAAGCCTGGTGGCGTTTGGCGTCGGCAGGTTCTCGTCCACTTACCTGATGAAGTTCTTTCAACCCAGCCGGCTGATGGGGATCTACGGGTGCGTCAACATAACACTGGTGGGCTTGGGGATCCTGTTTCCCGGTTGGGTGGGAGTTTGGGCGTTGTTCCTGACCAGCTTCTTTATGTCGCTGATGTTCCCCACGATATTCGCCCTGGGCATCAAAGAACTCGGGCCCAATACCAAGCTGGGCGGGTCCATGATCATTATGGCCATTATCGGCGGCGCGGTGGCCACGCCCATCATGGGGCTGCTCTTTCAAATGACCCACAGCATGGCCGTGTCCATGATCGTGGTTTTCGTGTGCTACCTCTTCATCACCTATTATGCCTTCGTGGGCTCGAAGGTGCGGGCGCCTACAGTGGCGGAACTGGCGGTGGGGTAGGTTTCGTCGAAGACGGTTCAAGGGAGATTGCGACCAGTCACACCACGCGGGCTGCCCTTCCCTGCATAACGCTTGACAATGCCGCCACCCTCCGGGTTAGGCTACTTATCTGGAGCGTTCGCATTCCCTGGGAACGCGGACGTTTAGTCCGCTGAGATCGGTCGAGAAGCGGACTGGAGGCCCCACTCTCCGACATCAATGAAAACGAACAGTCGAGGAGTTGAGGAGTCAAGAAGTTGAGGAGTTGAGAGGCCAATTGAAGAGGTCGAGGCGGATGGTGACGGTTTGTCACTCCTCGACTCTCAACTCTCGACTTCTCGACTTGAATTCGACGGAACAAAGCCAGAATGTTTATGAAAACAAAGGATCGCCACGAAAATCAACCACCCCTGGGCCCCTCCTTATCCAAGGAGGGGAATTCCCGGGCTGCCCATCCTCGGATGAGGAGGGGCTGGGGCGGTGGGACTTCGAAAATAGAGGGAACGAACTCGAAGATTTATTGGAAACAAAGGACCTTGTCCGGATTTGAGCCACAAAACGAACTCAAAACGAACTCGTTTTTTAAACAAAGATAAGCCAATTCGAGAGGAAAGTAGATGGAACCGGTAAAACTCGAGGACCTAGCGATCGTCATAAAGCCCGGAAAAGACAACGTCGCCGTGGTGACGGCGGAGTTCATCGAGGCAGGGACCGAACTGAAGTACGGCGAGCAGTTGCTCACAGTATCGGGGCGGGCCCTGCGCGGTCAAAGCTTCGCCATCAAGGATATTCCGGAAGGGTCAGCCTTTACGTCGCTGGGCGATCCCATCGGCTTGGCGTCCGTTTCACTTAAGCCCGGCGACCCGGTCAACGAGACGAACATCCAGCGGCGGCTGCCCCGCCTGCGGGTGCAATATCGCGATAACCCCCGCCCCACTTCCCTGGACTCCGACCTGTCGCGCCTGACGTTTGAGGGCTACCGGCGTCCCGACGGAGGGGTGGGCATCCGGAACATGATCGGAGTGGTGACTTCCGGAATGTGCTCTTCGACGGAGGTGAAGGAAATCGCCCGGCGCGCCATGGCGGAAATCTACACGCGCGAGAAGTTTCCCAACGTGGACGGCGTGGTTCCCATCGTACACGAGTCCGGCTGCGGCATGCCGGATGGGCACGCGGTCGCAATGTTAAATCAGTGGCTCGTGAACACGCTGCGCCACCCGAACCTGGGTGCGGCGGCTTATGTTGACCTCGGCTGTGGGAAGACCTGCGTGGAATGCTCGGTCCCGGTGTTTCAGAATGCGGTGCCGGATTACAACCAGCGCGTGGTGAATCTGACCATCCAGCACCTGGGTGGCAGCCGCAAGACGGTGGAGCGGGGCCTCGAAGTCGTCGAGAAACTGCTTCACTACGCCAATGGGTTTAAGCGCCAACCGGCGCCCATCTCCGAACTCATCGTGGGAACGGAATGCGGCGGCTCGGATCGCTGGTCAGGGGTGACCGCCAACCCCGCCGTGGGAGTTGCTTCCGATATGTTCGTGCGGGCCGGGGCCGCCGTCTTTCTTCCGGAGATTCCTGAACTTCAGGGCGCCGCCATGGTGGACCTGGTGCGCCGCGCGCGCACGCGCGCCGTTGGAAAGAAGTTGATGGGGGCCCTGAAGCGCTACGAGACTTATGTGAAGAAGTTCGGCGAGGATTTTCGCGATAATCCTTCGCCCGGCAACATCAAGGGTGGACTCTACAATATCTATCTGAAATCAAGTGGAGTGAAGGCCAAGGGCGGAACTTCGATCGTGGAGGACCTCGTCGATTATGGGGAGTGGCTCGGCGATCGCAAGGGCCTCTACGTTCTCTATACCCCGGGATACGACCACCTCTGCACGCCCGCGCTTTTCCTGAGCGGCGCGCAGGTGTGCCTGTTCACCACCGGCCGCGGTACGGGTATCGGCTGCGCTCTCGGGCCCGTCATGAAGATCGGCTCGAACCCTCAACTCGCCCGGACCTACGAAGATTTGGATATCAACGCCGGAACGGTCCTGGAACGCCAGGAGACCATCGAAGAAGTAGGCCGCAGGATCTTTCAGCTCACCCTTGACGTGGCCTCGGGAAGTAAGCTTACAAGAGCGGAAGAAACCGGCTTTCACAACGAGTTCAAGATCTGGGAACAGCTCTGGCCGGCGCTGTAGGATTGACGATTGTCGATGGTCGATTGCGGATTGACAATTGCCGATTGTTTTCAATCGACAATCGTCAATCACTCAGGCTTGCTTTTCTTCGGCGGGCCGGAAGACTTGCGTGAGCAGGACCCCGACGGACACCAGGACTACGCCCCCAAACACAAGTCCACTCAAATACTCGTGGAGGAAGAAGTGGGCGAAAAGCGTGGCCACCAGTGGCGTGAGCGCGGAGAAAGCGGAGACGCGCGCCACGGCCATCAGGCGAAAAGCCGTAAACAAGCAGTAGACCGCGAAAATGCCGGAAAGGACTCCGCTGGCAAGGAGGGCCAGGATCGAATGCCAACTGACGCCGAGCAACGCCGGTCCGCGCGCCAAGGCTGCCCATCCAATGAATCCAACCAGTACGCTGGTGGTGAACTGCAAGAAGATCGCGGTGGATTGATGCGCGCCTCGGAGTTGGCCGTCACGCCATAAGACCCCGGAGATCCCGTAACTGAGAGCGGTGCAGAAAGCCAGAGGGATTGCCCAATACCAGAGTGGCGATGCGGGATGCCCCCTGGACTGCCCCCAGGAAAGCGTTGCCAATCCGCCAAAAATCAGGAACACACCCACCAGCGCGAAGCGAGGAATGCGTTCTTGCAGGAAACGCCAGGCGATCAGCGTCCCCCAAATGACGTAGGTATCTTGCACCGGAATGGTTACGGTGACGCCGCCCAGGCGGATGGCATAGTAAAAGAGAAACAACCCTAGCGTCGAGACAATGCCGGCCCAGATGAAAGATAGAATGGCGCGGCGGCCAATGTAACGCGGGGAGGAGGGCTTGATTTGGTCCAGGGTGTGGTGCCTCCAGACCAGGAAGATGCCCAAGAACAAGCTCGGCACGCCTCGGAGAAAGGGCCCGATCAGCGGATCGGCATTAACGACGCCAAGCCGGTCGAAAATGTTGGCTGAGGCATACCCCAGCACCGACCCTGCGGCCCACGGTTCACCGCGGCGACGAGCACTCGGTTGTTGTGGATCATCCATTCGTTTCCAGAGCCATCACTGAATGCTTAACAAGACAAACGGTAATTATAAGTCATGTAGGGGCGGTTCGCGAATCGCCCTTACAACGAACGAGATTCTGTCTCTTGTAATACCCCTCGCAGAAATGCTAAGATTTCGATGATGTAACCCGACCTTCGGGGCAGGGTGAGGGAAGAGATCGATTGCGCGACTTCCCAATTCCCAATCGGCGGTAAAGCCCGCGAGGGGTGGTCCAAAACGCTCATGTCGGCGCAGGGCGCCCGGGAGAATTCCCGGGCCGAGCGCGGAAGGCCTGCAAGCCCCAGGATCCGGTGAAACTCCGGGGCCGACGGTACAGTCCGGATGGGAGAAGGTCAGGACCGATGTGACCTGATGCGTGAGTGTGTACCCACCCTCAGAGGTGGGTCGTGCGAGCACGCTTTCAGGGGCCCATCCCTGTCCCCTCCTGCTTGCCCCAATCAGAAACTGGAATGATGAGCCAAGCTAGGACAAACCTCACCGTAGGGGAGACAAAGTTCGCAGTTAAGGCACCGCTCTGGAGTGCGGCAGCTTGCTGCCGCTTTCGGTCAGGCCAGCTTGCTGGCCATGCACAGGAGCGCGGTACTCGAGACGGTGAAGCACGAGCAAGCTCGCGCGAGGAAAGCGGCAGCAAGCTGCCGCACTCCAGAGCGCCCGTGGCCGCGTTCGCCGGGCTCGTCGTGACGGCTCTCGTACTCTTTGCTGTCACAACAGGTCGCAATCTTCACGCGCAGACGTGGAACAGTCACCTGGAAGGAATGGTGCTCGACCAGAGCGGAGCGGCGATTCCGGCGGCCTCGCTCGAACTTCGCAATCCTGCCACCGGCCAAATTCGGCGGACTCAGACGGACGAGAACGGCTTCTACACCTTTCCCCTCTTGCCTGTAGGAAGCTACGAATTGAAAATAGCCAAGACGGGTTTTGTTTCCAAATTCGTCCACGGATTGGCGCTCCAAGTCGGAGAGGTTGAGCGCGCGGACATTCAACTGGAAATTGCCCAAGCGAAAACCGAAATCCGAGTCGATGCACGACCGCCGCTGGTCGAAGCGGCTTCGCCCGCCATCGGCGATGAAATTGAGAATCGGCGGGTAGCCCTTCTTCCTCTAAACGGCCGGGAGTTCTCACAACTCGCATTACTGGCGGCAGGTGCAACTCCTCCCTATCCAAATGGCTCGACGCAGCAGTTCAACACGCCGGCGATGGGCTTGGGTTTTTCCGTCAATGGGCAGCGCTCCGAGCGCAACAATTTCTCGCTCGACGGCGTCACGTTGATGGAGCCTTTTGCTTACAGCCTGACGGTGAACCCCTCCATCGATGCGATTCGAGAGTTCCGCGTCGTCGAGGATTCTTACGGGACCGACCAGGGCGTTACTTCGGGCGCGCAAGTCAACATTGCATCGCGCTCGGGCAGCAATCGCTTTTCAGGTACGGCGTACGAGTTCGTGCGCAACAGCGCGCTGGATGCAAAGAACTTCTTCGACGACCCCGCGCTTCCCATTCCTCCTTATCGCCAGAACCAGTTTGGCGCGAGCCTGGGCGGGCCGATCCGCCGCAACCGCACGTTCTTTTTCACGAATTACGAAGGCCTCCGCATTCTTCAAAGCATAACGAACACTACTTTGCTCCCCACTGCCGCCATCCGCCAGGGTGATTTCAATGGCATTAATCCTGAAACAGGCCATGCCTTCCCGGCGATTATCGACCCGAGCACGGGCCAGCCGTTCCAGGGAAACACCGTCCCGGCATCACGGATCGACCCGGTAACGCGCGCGATATTGAATCGGATCCCTTTGCCGAACCAGCCCAATGCGCCGCCAGGCGGCAATAATGACATCAACGTGGGGCTCCATAGCGTTACGGCGGACCAGGCCATGGCGCGAATAGACGAAGAACTGACGCCTAAACACCAACTCTTTGGGCGGTTTCTCCTGTTTAATCAAAATCAGCTCTTTCCTTTTGTGCCGGACTCCTTCGCGCAGAATCCCTCCGCGCCGCCTGGATTCGGTACCCACCACGACGACAGGGGAAGAAACCTCGCACTCGGGCTGACGTCGGTTTTTCGGCCAACACTCATCAACGACTTTCGGTTCGGGTACGCTTACTATTCCGGAACCAAAGAAGCTCAGAACATTCACAGTGGATTCCTGAAGTCATTGGGAATTGTGCGCGCACCCGGCGCTACCAACGATGGGATTCCTGCCATTGACGTTCCCGGCTACGCGGACATGGGCGACAGCGACATCTTCCAACCCCAAATCCGAAAGGACAGCACTTTCCAGTTCACAGATAACGTGGCGTGGGTCAGCGGACGGCACACCCTTAAGTTCGGCGCCGACGTGCGGCGCTATCGCCTCTTCTATCTGGTCGAGGATTTTGGGCAGGGTGTCTTCTCCTTCAGCGACGGCGCAAGCTCGGTTTCCGCTACGGCCTTCTCGGACTTTCTGCTGGGCCGCCCTTTCCTCTCTTACGCTCAGGCCGGAAACTCCGGCGGAAACGATCGCCTGGACTATCTGGGCGCTTACTTTTCCGACGAATTCCACGCGACCCGCCGTTTGACCTTCACCTACGGCCTGCGTGAGGAGTTTTATTCGCCTCCCACCAATGCCGACGGACGAGCCTCGATTCTAGACCCTAGTGATGCGACGCGCTTCATTGTGCGAAATGATCACAAACAGGCAGCGGCATTAATTGAAAATCCGCTGATTCAGCGCCTTCAAAGCCTTTATGGGTTATCTTTCATCACTTCTCAGCAAGCCGGCCTGCCACCCTCGCTGATCCGTCCGGATTGGGCGGGCTGGGCTCCGCGTTTTGGTTTCGCTTACGATCTCAGCCAGCGCCACTCGACTTCCTTGCGCGGCGGATTTGGCGTCTTCAATTCTCTTGGCGAACTCGATTATGCTTCCGAAACGCGCCTTAGCGCTCCCATCACCGAATTCCTTTTTGGCCTCGACACCTGCCGGTTCTACGGTGCTGGTGCGTGTGGGCAGTCTTATGCTCCTCCCATCCTCACTTATCCGCTGGCCTACACGCTTGGTAATTCTGAGCCCACCGCTATTTCTTCGCCACCTAACCTTCGCAACGGCTACGTCTACGAATGGAGTCTGTCAGCCGATCACGAGATTGCGCCCAATACCGTTCTTTCGATCAGCGTTGCCGGCTCCGACGGGCACAAACTGCCGCGCCGGTCGCTAGAAAACCAGGGAATCCCGAACCTGCCGGACGAGCGCAGGGGCTACCATCCGCAACCCGGCTCGAACCAGTATATCCGGGCGACCGATGTTAACTCGAACTACAACGCCTTAATCGCGCGCCTGGAGCGGCGATTCTCCCACGGACTCTCATTTGTCGGTGGCTACACCTTCGGCAAGTCAATCGACACGGCTTCCGGACTCAACGGCACCAATCAGGCTCAGAACGTCTATGATCTGAAGGCCGAGCGGGGGCTTTCCGATTTCGACGTGCGACAGCGCTTCGTGTTCTCGAGCAACTGGCAACTGCCTTTCGGCCCGGGCCGCCAGTGGCTGCGCGGCGGGACAGGAGCGCGCGCGTTCGGCAATTGGGACTTGTCGAACATTCTTACGCTTCAATCCGGACAGCCTCTCACCGCCATGCTCGCCACCGCCTTGAGCGGCACTGACTCGAACGGCACAGACCGGCCTGACCTGGTCTCCGATCCCAATCTGGCTGCTGGTCTACGCACTCCCGCTCGCTGGTTCAACACCAACGCCTTTGCGCCTCCTCCCATTTACTACGATAGCCTCGGGGCGTTCAGCATCCCCGGGAACGAAGGCCGCAACGTCATTACCGGCCCCGGACTGGCGGCGTGGGATACGAGCCTCGAACGGCAGATGCGATGGAATGAGCGCTTTGGGATAGTGTTTCGATCCGATTTCTTCAATCTCACCAACCACCCTAACTTCGACCGGCCCGGGGTGATCTACGGAACGTCGAACTTCGGGAACATAAGCTCCGCAGAGAACTCTCGCGAAATCCAGTTCTCGGTGCGGCTAAATTGGTAGCGGCTGGCACGTGGACTCGACAGGTTCCGGAACTCTCCTTAACTGTCATCCTGAGGAGCCCAAGGCGACGAAGGATCCCTGCAGTTCGTTGAAATTAGAACTGCCGGGATCCTCCGCTTCGCTCAGAATGACAGAATTCATGTGTTTTTCCGCAGCCCGTGAAGGCCAGCGGTGCATATCAAACTCCGATAGTACCCGATACTCTCTTGGGTCGACGGCAGGTGTCGAATGTGGTATCATGATATCAGTAGGAGGGGGTGATGGCGCAATTCGTCGTGCGTAACATCGAGGCTGACGTAAAGTTGCGGTTGCAGCGGCGTGCCAAGCGGCATCACCGGAGCATGGAGGAAGAAGTGCGAGATATTCTGCGGAATGCCGCTAGAGAGAAAGATGTCGCCCAAGGCGGATTGGGGACCGCGATCGCGTCTCTGTTTAAGAACATCGGGCTCAAGGCTGAAATCCCGGAGCTCCGTGGCCACGAGGTCAAGCCCACATCCTTTAACCGATGATTATCCTCGATACCAATGTGCTTTCGGCCTTGATGAGCCCGGTACCCGATCGGCGCGTCATTGCATGGCTCGACAAACAGCCTCAAATCTCCCTCTGGACAAATTCAGTGACCGTTCTCGAAATTCGTTACGGATTACAGATCCTGCCTGCCGGTAAGCGGCGCACTGCATCGATGGAGGCTTTCGAAAGGGTTTTGACAGAATTGCTGGAGCGGCGGATTTCCCCGTTCGATGCTGCGGCTGCCGGTGAAGCTAGCGATCTGATGGCAATTCGCCACAAACTCGGACGCACCGTCGAGTTGCGGGACACGATGATTGCAGGCATCGCGCTCGCCTGTCACGCTACGCTGGCGACCCGCAATATCGCGCATTTTGACGATCTCAGCGTTCCGGTGATCAACCCATTCTCGGAAGCGTAAGCTACTCATATCTGAGCGCCACCATGGGATCGACTTTCGTGGCGCGGCGCGCGGGCAGATAGCTCGCAGCCACGGCGACAACGGCGAGCAGCGCGGTGGCCGCAACCAGCGTCAAAGGATCATAGGGTTTGAGGCCAAAGAGCACGGAACCTACCGCTCGTGCCCCGGCAAGCGCCAGCACCAGGCCAACACCAAGCCCCACACTCAGCAGCACTCCAGCTTCGCGAAGGATCATGCGTGTGATCTCGCCACGGCTGGCGCCCAGGGTCATGCGAATCCCTATCTCATTCGTTCGCCGCACCACCATGTAAGACATCACACCATAGAGGCCGACGACGGCCAGCAGGGCAGCGAGGACGCCGAAGAAGCCCGAAAGCGTCGCCATCAGGCGCTCTCCGATTAGCTCGTCATGAATCATGCCCTCAAGCGATTTGAACTCAATCGAGATATCCGGGTTCGCCTGCGCAATGGCCTGCTTGACGCGTGGGGCGAGGCCGGCCAAGGGGGTGCTGGAACGAATCAGGATCGTGTCCGAATCCACGCAGTCGCCGCGGCAGTCATCGAGTTGGGACAGTGGGACGTAGATCAAGGGCGGGTAGTCCTCGCGAATATCCTGATACTTCGTGTTCCTCACCAATCCAACGATTTCGTACTCAACTTGCGGCTGCCCAAGCTCTGCCTTTTGCCATATCCTTTTGCCGAGCGGGTTCAGCCCCGGCGGCGAACTGCCGGACAAACGCCTCATTCACAATCGCGACCTTGGGGGAATTGGGAGTGTCGTGATCATTGAAGTCACGCCCGGCGAGCAGCGGTGTGCCCATCGTTTGGAAGAAGCCCGGGCTTACCCAGTCAAACCAGGGGCTCTTGGCTTGTGAAGAATCCGAGCCTTCCATCCACACGGTGCGATTCGATGAGCTTCCGCTGATTGGGACAATGGCTGCGTCCGCGGCAGAGTCCACTCCCGGTGTAGAACGAATCCGCTCGAGCAGTTCTCGTTTGAAAGTCAGGTGGCGGGCCCCCAGATGGAGCTGGGTGAAATCGAGATTGGTGACCAGAATGCCGGTGCGCTGAAATCCCAGATCCACCGTGAGCAGGTTGCGCAGGCTGCGGGTGAAGAGCAGTGCGACGACAATCAACGCCAGCGAGAAAGCAACTTGCGAGATCACCAGCACGCGGCGAAGGCCGAAGCGCTGCCGGTCTGCCGTAAGCCCACGGCCTCCTGCCTTCATCGCCTCACCGGGCGCGATGCGCGTGGAACGCAAGGCCGGAATCAACCCAAACAAAACGGTGGCCAGTATCGCCACCGACGCCGTAAAGGCAAAGACTCGCCAGTCGGGACTCAGAGCCAGAAATACTTGGTTCTCCCCCGTACTCAGGAACGACGCCAGGAGCTTGGCCAGCGCCCCGGCCAGAAGCAATCCGGCTGCCCCTCCCGCCGCGGCTAAAAGCGAGCTTTCCGCCAGCATTTGCCGAACGAGTCTGCGTCGCGACGCGCCCAACGCCAGCCGCACGGCGACCTCGCGTTCACGCGCGCTGGCGCGTGCCAGCATGAGGTTGGCCAGGTTGGCGCAAGCGATCAGAAGCACCAGGCCGGTGATAGCCAGCAATAGCCCCAGAGGGCTCGAGGCACTTTCGCGCAGAGAGGAGATGCCGCTGCCTGCCGGGTAGGCCGCCAACTTGAAAGCGAGGTACTTCCTGGCGTGCTCGGCATCGTAGGCGGACGGCAGCGTGGCCTCAAAAAGTCCTGGCGAGATCGAGCCTAGATAGGCCGTTGCTTTCTCCAGAGTCCAACCCTGTTTGAGGCGGCCGATAACCGTGAGCCACCAATCATATTTCGTGTCCAGGTAGTTGTCCTCGCCCCCGAGAACCGGCTGCGAGCAGATGGGAAGGGCCACATCGAAGGTATGGCCAACATCGAGGCCGAAGAAATCTGCCGGCGTTACCCCCAGGACTTCGACGGGATGATAATCAATCGTCAGCGTTCTGCCGATGGCGGACGCCTCGCCTCCCAACTCGCGTTGCCAGAACGAATAACTCACGACCGCGCCGGGTCCCGCCCCGCAGCCGCGCTGATCGTCCGCCTTCGTGAAGGTTCGCCCCAGAAGGGGATGAACGCCCAGCATGTTGAATAAATCGCCGCTCACCCAGATGCCGCGTACCAGATGTACTTCACCGCGTGGGGCCAGATTGATGCCGTCAGGCGCCCAGGCCGCAACGCCGGAGAAGGGCTCCTGATTCGCCCGGATCTGTTCCCAAATTGCATAGGTGAGCATGGGGTGCCAGTTGAAGAAACTTCCCATGCGGCCGTGTAAGTTGGTTAGACGCACTTCGGCAAGCTGCTGGGGGTTTTCAACCGGAAGCATGCGCAGGCGAACCGCATCGAGAAGCTGGAAGATTGCCGTGTTAGCGCCGATGCCCAGTGCAAGCGATAGTAGCGCGACTATCGCAAAGCCAGGACTGCGACGCAACTGGCGCAAACCGAAGTGGACATCCTGAAGGAAGTTTTCGAGGTAGTTCACTCGGCGCATGTCGCGGCACTCCTCTTTGATTTGCTCGACGCCGCCCAATTCCCGCAGCGCCGCATAGCGGGCTTCTCTCGCTGTCATCCCTCGCGCTACCTTCACCTCGATCTGCTTTTCCAGGTGAAAGCGGAGTTCGTCCGTCAGTTCCTGTTCGACACGTCCGCGGCTGAGCAGCGAGCGGAGTCGCAGCGGCAGTTTGTGAAGCCAACGCATGTTTCAGCCCTGATTGCGATCCTGTCATCCTGAGCGAAGCGAAGGATCTCTGCAGTTCATTTTGATCTCAACGAGCTACGATCAACTGCAGAGATCCTTCGCTTCGCTCAGGATGACAGCGTGCTCGATTCTATACTCGACCGCTTCCCGCATCCCGAATTCTACTCGTACTTGAGCACCGTCATCGGATCAGCGCACGGCACGAAGCGGCAATTTGTGAAACCAGCGCATGTTAAGTTATTAGTTCTCAGTCGTCAGTTATGAGTGACCACGCCTCTCTCGTGAGTGGACACTGGTTTCCGACGCAACTCGCGCCCAGACTGTGCGCGGAGGTGGTGGGGGTTGACTGAGAACTGAAGACTGACCACTGAGAACTTCAAGATTTCTCCCCTCAACGATCGACAGGTGATTATCGGCTGCTCTCCTGTCAATAGTCAAGGGGAGATTCTCTCGTTTTCGCTGCCGTTGGGGGCGGCCCTCATGGCTGGCCTCAGATGCCTGCCTGGGCTGCCCCAACGCGCCTGTTTCGCAAATTGTGTGATACCCTTTGGGGTCGGAAAACCGCCTGAAGGAGATCATGATGGGTAACCCACGACGCTTTTGCTTTTGTCTGGTGCTTTTGTTAGCGACGTCTTCCTCGTTGTCATTTGGCGCTCCACGCGGAGCCCTTCAGGTAGGTGCGGCGCGTGTCGATATTACCCCGGCCCCTGACGCCGCGCTCCCGATGTCCGGATATGGGGGCCGCACGCAGGGATTCCAGCGGATTCATGACCATATTTATGTGCGAGCGATCGTGCTTAGCGATGGCTCGAGCCAGGCCGCCCTGGTGGCTTGGGAGCTGATCGGCGTGCCCAATCAGGTCTGGGAGGAGCTTTCGCAACGAATTGCGAAAGAGTTGGCCATCCCCGTAGATCACCTTCTGCTGGCAGCGGTCCATGACCACAACGCGCCTTCGCCGGCAAATATGTACGGAAGGACTCCACCGTCTTCGCCCATAATTGCCTACACCTCTAAACTGGAGAATGACGCGTTCGAGGCAGTGCGCCAAGCCAAGGCGAGCCTCCAACCGGCGCAGTTCGGATTCGGGACCGGCAAGGCTTACGTGAACATCAATCGCCGCGAGTACTTTCCGAAGAAAGGGTGGTGGTGGCTCGGCTACAATCCCGACGGGCCTTCCGACAAGACGGTTGCGATCCTCAAATTCACGGACATGGCCGGCAAGCCCATCGCATTTTTCATAAACTATGCCGTACATGCGGTGGTGATGGGGCCTGACAATCTGGCCATAACAGGAGATTTGGCCGGGGCGACATCACGCTATGTCGAGCAGTATTACCAGGGCAAAATTCCGACCCGCAGCGACGCGGGATGGGAGTTGGATGCTGGAGCGGAACAGAAAGTTAGCGGCGAAGGTCCTGTTGCCGTCTGGACCAGCGGCGCGGCGGGAGATCAGAACCCCATCACGGAGGATCGCGGCGAAGATTTCACCATGGTCGACGGACTGGGCAGAATTCTCGGAGAGGAGTCCGTACGCGTAGCGAATAGTATTACGACGATGTCGTCACGGGCTCGAATCGAAGCCTCCGAGCGAGTCATTGAATGTCCGGGGCGCCGAGTGGCGCCGGGACCTACGCCGCGCACCGAGTACTCCTTTCAGGACGCAGACCCTGTGAGCATTCGACTCAGCTTGGTGAAGCTGAACGAGGTGGCTGTGACGGGGGTGTCAGGTGAGGTCCTCACGCGCATCTATCTACACTTGAAGAACGAGTCGCCCTTCAACGCTACCATCATGGTCACCCACGCTAACGGCTCCAGCGGCTACATTCCCAGCGAGGCCGATTCCGAGCCGATCAGCTATGAAAACACGGCCTCCGACCTCAAGCCTGGCTGTGCGGAGAAGGGAATTGTGAACGGTCTGTTGGAGATGATGGGATCAGAATAAGTGGAGGCGCGGGTGAGAATCGAACTCACGCATAAAGGTTTTGCAGACCTCTCCCTTGCCACTTGGGTACCGCGCCGTAAAGGCAGTGACGGGTGATGAGTGGCGAGTGACGGGCGAAGCGGCGGCACGATTCGTTCCTGCTCGTCACTTGTCACTCGTCACTTGTCACTGAATTTTGGAGCGGGAAACGGGATTCGAACCCGCGACTTCGACCTTGGCAAGGTCGCACTCTACCACTGAGTTATTCCCGCTCGATCACCTAGCTTGCTCCTCACGAGATTATAGAAAGCGGAGATCGGCGAAGTCAAGCTAACAGTGGCTAGTGATGAGTGCCTGGTGGTCAGCGACGGACATTTCATCCGCGCGTTAACTACTTTGCCAGCACTAGCCAACCGGCATTAGCCACTGCCTTAAGCCGCCGCCTTAGAGCGCGGAGGCGGGAGCTTCCACTGGCCGGGCGGCTTCGCGAAGGAATTTTGCGGACTCCTCGGGCGAGGTGGGATTGATGTAGAATCCCGTACCCCATTCAAATCCGGCGACCTTCGTCAATTTGGGCATGATTTCAAGATGCCAGTGGTAATAATCCTCTGCGGCTTCCCCGATCGGCGCGGTATGGATGATGTAGTTGTATGCAGGGAATTCCAGCACGCGATCGAGACGCGAGAGCATATCCTGCAAAATCGGGGCGAGCTGCTCGAACTCCGCTTTATGGGATTGCTCGAAGGCGCACTGGTGCGTCTTGGGGATAATCCAAATCTCGAATGGGAAGCGAGGAGCAAATGGCGCGATTACAACGAAGGCGTCATTCTCCGTAATCAGGCGCACACTCTTTTCTTTTTCCTGGCGTAAAATGTCGCAAAAGATGCAGCGCTCTTTGAAATTGTAGTGCTCCCGTGCCCCATCCACCTCCTCGCGCACGCGCTTCGGCACCACGGGCAGCGCGATGAGTTGCGAGTGGGTGTGCTCGAGCGAGGCGCCGGCAGCCTCTCCATGATTCTTGAAGATCAGGATGTATTTGAAGCGCTTGTCTTTCTCGAGGTCCAGAATGCGGTCCCGGTAGGCCCAGAGCACATCCTCGACACGGGAGGTCGGCATGGTGGCCAAGGTCAGATTGTGCTGCGGCGTTTCAATGATGACCTCATGCGCACCGATGCCATTCATCTTGTCGTAAAGACCTTCACCCTGCCGGTTGAGTGTTCCCTCGATGCCCAACGCGGGAAACTTGTTGGGTACAATGCGCACCGTCCAGCCAGGAGTGTTGCGGGCGCTGCCGTCGCTGCGGTAAGCATGAATTTCCGGCGGCGTCTTGCTTTCGTTGCCGTAGCAGAACGGACAAAAACCTGAGCCGCGGATTTGGACTTTATCCCGGACGAAATCCGTTGGCCGAGTGGCTCGGCCGGTTGCAATGATCACCCACCGCCCGGTGATGGGGTCTTTTCTTAGTTCGGGCAAAGTTAGACTCCTTCTAAAGGCTGCACGCGGTCGAGAGGCGCCGATTCAAGCTTGGAAAGCGTTCTTAATCAGCTTGACCTCGAGGCCCTTCGCCGGGTGCAGCGAGACACTCACGACATCAAACCGGCAACTCAAGGGTTTCCGCCTGAGCTGCCGCAAGTACTGTTTAGCTCCTATGATGACCCGCTTCTGTTTGTTCGGAGTAACCGCTTCTTCAGGTGGGCCTGCAACCTGGGAAGTTCTTGTCTTAACTTCCACGAAAGCCAGGGTGGGCCCTTCCCACCCCACCAAGTCGAGCTCCCCTCCGCCTGAGCGGGCGCGCCAGTTTCGCGCCACTACAGTATATCCTGCTTGGCGCAGATACCAATAGGCCAGAGTTTCGCCGCGGGCGCCAAGCTCCAGATGCTCCGATTCGCCTCGCGGTGGGGGTTGAAAGGAAGCTACCCTGGAGGCACGCTGCCGCTCTTTCCAAACCAGCGCGCGATACATCAATCGGGCTAACAGACTCATTATAACAACACTCGTCCTCTTTAGGACCACACCCCAGCCTTGGGTAGTACCCTAATTGGGCCCGTAACGCCGGCTTCCAGCCGGCAATGGAGCCGCCAAGATAGCGGCGCTACGATCAAATTAGGACAGCACCAAACTGCGGAGATTCTTCGGCCCAAGGAACGCGGCCTCAGAATGACAAGCGCCGCCAGTTCACTGCTCGACCTCGGAAACGCAACGCTCGAGGATCTCGAGCGCCGTGTCCGCGTGTTCCTTCTCAATGACCAAAGGCGGCATCAAGCGCAGCGTGCTTTCCCCGCAGCCCAGGATGAGCAAACCCTTCTGGAACGCTGCCTCGATCACCTTGTTGCGCGCCTCCGGGTTGGGCTCGCGGGTATGCTGGCTCTTAACCAACTCAATCCCGATCATCAGGCCGCGACCTCGCACCTGTCCGACCGACGGATGCCGGCCTGGCCAATCAGCCAACCGGCCGAGAATGTATTCTCCCATGCGCGCGGCATTGGCAACATACTTTTCTTGCAGCAGCCGTATAGTCTCCATCGCGGCCGCGCAGGCCACGGGGTTTCCGCCGAAAGTGGAAGCATGCGCACCTGGGCCCCAATCCATCACGTCCGCTCGCGCCACCGCCACGCCGAGCGGCAACCCTGAGGCAATCCCCTTGGCGGTGACGAGGATGTCCGGCACCACGCCGGAGTGTTGACAGGCGAACATCTTGCCGGTGCGGCCCATTCCGCACTGGACTTCGTCGAAGATCAGAAGAATACCGTGGCGATCTGCGAGTTGCCGCAGCCTGCCCAGAAATCCCGGCGGGGGTACGAGGTACCCTCCTTCGCCCTGGATGGGTTCGACGATAATCGCCGCGACCTCATCCGCAGGCACGGCGGTTCTAAAGAGCTGTTTCTCGAGAAAGTCCGTGCAGTCGCACTCGCATTCCGAAGCCTGATGGCCAGCCGAACAGCGATAGGGATTGGGGTAGGGAACGTGCGTCACTCCGGACAACAAGGGCCCGAAACCGCGCCGCTGAACGGCTTTGCTCGCCGTGAGGGAGAGCGCTCCCAAAGTCCGGCCGTGGAAGCAGCCCAGAAACGCAATCAAGCGGTTGCGCCGGGTGTGGTACCGCGCCATTTTGATGGCGGCTTCAATGGCTTCGGCGCCGGAATTCCCGAACACCACACGCTTCGGGAATTTGCCGGGAGTGATCTCCGCCAGCTTCTCGGCCAGTTGAGCCAGCAAGGGGTAGTAGAAATCCGTGCCCGACATGTGAATCAACGTTTCCGCCTGGCGCTGAATGGCGCGTACGACCTCAGGGTGGCAATGGCCTGTCGATACCACCGCGATTCCCGCGGCGAAATCCAGAAATACATTTCCATCCACATCTTCAACGCTCGCGCCCTGCCCCCGTTTGGCGACCATCGGGTAGTCCCGCGTGTAAGAGGGCGAGACGAATTCCTGGTCGAGAGCCAGGATTTTGCGGGCTTCCGGACCGGGAAGCTCTGTCTTGATCGAAGGGACTTTGCTTTCCATATGAATCCTCCTTGGCGAATCTTGCAGGGATAACCCGCGCCTGGCCGCGGGGCCAGCGGGCTCCTGCGCCATGTATTTATATATAGTATATTATGTTAGGAGGTATTAGTCCCCGCCAAACAAGTTGGGGCGGGCGGAATGGGGAAGCCTGAGCCGAAGGCTATAAGGATTGTGATTCACGCCTACTTCCGTTTCCAGCGAGTTCCGGCCTTGCTGTCTTCGAGTATAACACCGGACTTCTGAAGATTCTGGCGAATCTCATCGGCGCCGGCGTAATTGCCCTTGCGGCGCATTTCTTCGCGTTGGGCAATCGCCTGGCCGATCGCTTCGTCGGTCAGCAGTTCCGGCATCGGAGCGCTTCCGTGGCCATTGCCGGCGATTGCGGCTTCGGCGCCGGCGGGCGCCGTTGCGCTTGCCGGGGTCCCGGCAACCCCGGGAGCCTCTACTGCCAGGCCGAACTGCCGAAGCTTGGCGTTGTCGTTATCTTCCAGGACAGCGAAAATCCGGTCCCAGCGCTCGAGCGTGTCCAGGAAGGCGGCACGATCTCCCTCCCGAAACTCGCCGCGATCCATGGCGGTGTTGGCGTCGCGCACCATGGCGAAAATAGCGCCGAGGGCTTCGGCGGTGTTGAGGTTATCGTCCATGGCGTCTTCAAACGCCTGGCGGGCGGCGCGGGCGCGATCCTCGAGAGCCGTATTCTCCCCAGCAGGAAAAGACTCATGGGTCAGCCGCAGCCGGAAATTCCTCAGCCTTTCGATGGACTGCTGCGCCTGGTGCAGGCCGTCAAAAGTGAAGTTCAAATGCCGGAGGTAGGGGACGGCCGCCAGCAAATACCGTATGGCCGAAGGCTTGTAGCCTTTGGTCAGGAGGTCGCGCAGCGTATAAAAGTTCCCCAGCGACTTCGACATCTTCTCGCCGTTCACGATCAGGTGCTCGGCGTGCAGCCAGTAGCGCACGAAGGGTTTGCCCGTGGCCGCCTCGCTCTGCGCGATCTCATTCTCGTGATGCGGGAAGATCAGATCGACGCCCCCGGAGTGAATGTCAAAAGTCTCGCCCAGGTACTTCATCGACATCACGGAGCACTCGATGTGCCAGCCGGGGCGGCCGGGCCCGATGGGGGTTTCCCAAAAGGGTTCGCCCTCCTTGGGCGCTTTCCAGAGCGCAAAGTCGCGGGCATTGTTCTTGTCGTACTTGTCCGAATCAATCCGCGCTCCGTCGCGAATCCCCGTCAAGTCGATCTTGGTCAACTGGCCATAGTGTGGGAACGCCGCCACGCGGAAGTAAATTGATCCCTCGCTCGCGTAGGCGTAGCCTTTCTCCATGAGCGTCTGGATCATCTTCACCATGTCGTCGATCGAGTCGGTGGCGCGCACCACAATTTCAGGATCTTCCAGGCTGAGGAGTTGGCGATCCACCTGGAAAGCCTCGATGTATTTCGCCGCGTAGTCGCGCAACGAAAGGCCGGCGGCCTTGGATTTGCGGATGGTATTGTCGTCAACGTCCGTCAGGTTCATGACGTGCCGGAGCGTGTATCCCCGGTACTTCAGCCAGCGACGCAGGATGTCCTGAAAGACGAAAGTCCGGTAGTTCCCGATGTGGGCGTAATCGTATACCGTAGGCCCACACGTATACATGCCTACCTGATGGTCGTGGAGGGGCTTGAACTCTTCCAGTTGCCCGCTTAAGGTGTTGTGAATGCGTAGCGACATACGGTCAGCCTTCCGGTTATGGTCACAGACGCTCAATTCTAGGCACCCGGTCAGCGCAAGTCAAGAAACGGGGGGATATTGTAGGGGCGAGGCGCCGCCTCTCCCCTACGCGTGATACCGAATGTGGGGCAGGGGTTGTGGCCATGTGCCCCGCCAGTCCCGCCCGGCGTGATCGACGGATCAGAGGAATATCACCTGTCCCTCGACAGCATGCGACCGCCCGCCGAATTGTGGCTTGCAACGGCAACGCGGCGCTTGTGTAGCCGACTCCCGAGCCTGACTTCGTTTTCGCAAAATTCGCTGTTTCTTGCCCCATTTGCTGCCAGATTTGCGCTGGTCTGCGCGTAAGAGGCGCATAATTCGCAGCCCATAACGAAACTATGTAATTTGTTTTCAAATACTTACTAGATTCTATCCCTTTGTTAGCTTGTAACTGCTGTGTTTTCAGCCACTTCTTGGCTTCGTTTCAAACGGTCCTTTGTGTTTGCAATGATATACTGGCTTCGTTCGTACTATTTTTTGTTTTCTTCGGAGCCCCGTTTTCCCGCTGTAGGGACTATTGCAGTTTTCCGCATGGTCCGGAGCCTGTCCACGACAATGTGTCCACCAAATGACCACTACAATAGGCTACCATTTGACCCAAGGTTTGTCAAGCGAAAAATGCAAGAGGAGTTTCCTCATTTTTTTGACTGGGCGCTGCGGTCCTTCATATTCTACGCCCGATTCAGAGCGCGGCGCTCCCTTCCGAAGGTGCAGAATCCAATCCGAAGCAAACGCGTTTTTCTTGAAAACAAACCTCTTCTGCGTAGCCTCCCTGACTTGTGGCCCCGCTCGGGCCCTCTGCAGATCGGGCTCGGCGCTGAATTTGAGGTCGAATTCTAAGTGCGCGCGATGCTTCACTTTTTCAAAACTATATCTTCCTTGCTTTCACTAGTTACTGCAAATTGGCGCGAAATTCTGAGGAATGTCCTGAAAAATGCAAGAGTAGAACGGTATCTGGAATGTGTGAAGAAATCGCCGGTGCAAGAGGTAGCGGCGGGTTTACCCCGCCATAACTTCTATGTTTTCAGAATCGCGATGGCGGGATAAACCCGCCGCTACGATTTCTTCACACCTTCCTGACCCTTTTTCACCCCCTCGGCGGCGGACGGGTTTATAATTCCCGAAAGGGCTACGAGGAAACAAATTGATTCCAATTCAAAGGAGAGCTATCGATGATTGTTGTCCGCAACGTGTTCCGGTTGAAATTTGGAAAGTCCAAAGAGGCTGTTGCCCTGCTCAAGGAAGGCATCGCGATGCAAAGGCGAGCTGGCGTAGAAATGAAGCAGCGCCTCATGACCGACCTGGTTGGCACCTTTTACACGCTGGTCCTGGAGTTGACGGTTTCCAACATGGCGGAATTGGAGGCCAACATGCCCAAAGCGATGGGTGACAAGGACTGGCAGGCCAACTATCAGAAGTTCTCGGCGTTGGTCGAATCCGGCTACCGTGAGATTTTCACGCTCATAGAATAGTGCTGGCGGCACGCTCTTCGGGCGACCGTGCTTCCCTGACAAGCCCGAGCCGGGCAGCCCAATCGCGGGTGGCTCACACGTCGCGACGCCTGTTGTCGCGACGTATGAGCCCACTGTTGGGTCCTCGACTTGCCACAGGGCCACTGTAAAGGCCCACGGCATGCAGATCGTGGCGTGGTACGCTCCGACGGCTCCAAAGGGCGCATATGGCTCCTCGTGATGGGCGTGAACGATCAACGATGGAAGGAGCAGGCCGGCCTCGCGCATTCGAGTGGCGGGGTACTCGAAGAGCGCCGGGGTTAACCGGCGGGTGGTAGGGGATGAAAGAGCCCTACTGGAGAGGTTGCAACCACGGCCTTAGCCTGGAGGAGCAGGGACAGTTGGCGCTCGAAAGCCACGCAGTCGAAGGAGCCATCACTCAGGCAGGGGATCCAATTGTCGTCTGGGAGGCCGGGAGCCCAGTCACCGGGCTCATAAATCTTGATCCCGTCGGAGATAAGCGCGGCGTAATAACTGAAATACCCTTTAGCCATCACCAGAATGTCGGCCTCAATCAGTTGCTGCATCGTCCAGATGGCGTCGACATCGAGAAAGAACTCGACGTCGGGCAAGCATAACTCCGCGAAATCGGCACGATTGCCCTGCGAGTACACGCGAATTCCATAGTTGAGCGTGTGAGTTTCGAGGAGCGATTTCACCGCTGTGATTATTCCTAAAACCCTTTCGTTGCTCGTGAAATAATAAGGATTACCGGCAGTAATATCACCGCGCCGGATGTGCACGGCGACGGTCGCCTCATCCGTCGTACGCGGAGACTTATTCAGATAGTATTTCCGCCTGAATTCTGGGATCATGGCTCTGAAACTCTGAGCGAGTTCATCGCTACGGTGGCTCCATCCGAGGCATGCCTCGAGCGCGGTTGCGCTATGGCAATAGCTGACCACCGTGCGCTTATCAGCTTCGCAAACGGCCTCACCCGCACCGAGATTGAAGAGTGTTTCCCAAGCTGTGACCCACTCTTCCATGGGCCTGTCGGCATGCCGAATGAAAGTGAACGGCGTGTGCACATAGGTAAGGCCCGAAGAGCGGGCGAAATTGATCGCGTTCATGATATCAAGCGCCTGAGATCCTGCGCCTTCACTTCTAAGTCCTATGCACGTGATTTTGCGAATTGGCCGGAAACCGGTCAGATGTAAGACATACTGCCACAAAAACTTCCACACAAATAAGCCTCGCTTATCGGAGTCGGGTTCGCGGCCGATGAGAATCTTTATCCAATTCTTTAGCACCATTTTCGCGCCTTGGTAGCTTGCAACGACTAGGAAGCGGATTATAACGAGCGCTTGCTCCGCTCTCCGAGGAACGAGAGAACCATCCGCCTTCGTGCGATCGCCTATGTTGTTTGCCATTGCAGTACTACTCCAGCGGCCTGAGAAATGTCCGGCGAGCGCCTCGAACAGAAGGCTGCGGGGCGCACCTCATTCGGCAGGTCCTCAAAAAGGGTTTCGAGGTTGCGCTGACTGCATTTCTTTAGCCCTTCACTTTGTATGGGTGAACAGTATCACGTTTTGGCGAGAGAGAAGGGGAGAAACGGTGTCAGGAAGGTGTGAAGAAATCGTAGCGGCGGGTTTATCCCGCCATCGCGATTCTGAAAACACAGACGTTATGGCGGGGTAAACCCTCCGCTACTGGTTGCACCGGCGATTTCTTCACACCTTCCAGGTAAACCGCTGCCTAACTGCGGACCCTAACGTCCTACTGGTGATCGCCCTCGTGGTGCTCGTGGCCGTGCTGGTATCCCTCTTCGTAAGCTCTCCGGTCTTCGTCTCGCTTAAAGTGGTGCTTTTTGTAGTGGTCCCGGTTATGTGCCATGTCGTCTCTGCCCTCGCGCAGCCCTTGCTGGTAGTATTTGCTTCTTGAGTAGTCATGGTCCTGTTCTTGGGCGTTCCCGGCAGGATGGGCGAAGGCGGTCGGCGCCGCTCCCACAACGCCTGCGGCTACCGCAAGCGCAAGAACCCATGCATACAGCTTGAATTTGATGGTCATTAGTTTAGCCCTCCTCAGCTAAGTCTGCCGTCTCGGTTGCCTCACCGCGACGAACTGGCCTTCTGATTCTTGACCTGTAGATCGTTCACCACCTGTTGCACGTTGGGAACGGAAGTGGCGATTTTCTCAGCTTGCGCACGCTTTGACTGTGAGTTGACGTCTCCCGTGAGCGTGACCACCCCATTGTTGACGCTGTACTTGACTCCCTTTTCAAGATGGTTCTGGATGAGCGCAGCGTCCAGGTTCTTCTCGATCCCTTTGTCGAGATCGGAGTTTACGGTCTTGGTGTCGTGCTCGGCGCCGGCCGGCAGCACCGCAATCTCGTCGGCAACGACCTGTCCGCCTGCAATAGACTTCGCAATTGATTCGGCTTGCGTTTTGTCCGCATCGGCTGCGACATGCCCGCCCAGAGTCACGACGCCCTTATCGCGGTCCTGGCTTACCGTCACATCCTTCAACCCCGCCTGGTCGAGCGATTTGCGGATGTCCCCGGAAACGTCGGGCGACTGTGTGTTCCGTGCGCACCCGATGAAAGTCCCGGCGATTATCAGCGCCAGCAAGCTTAAACATAGTTTGTTCATCTTCATCGCTTCTCCTTTGTGTCTGCCCGTGCAACCGTTTGATGAAGCAGGCCGGTTGGATGTATGCATTTTCTGTGCCGGGCCTGCCGCGCAGCTTACTTTCCGGCGACTCTGCCGGGGGCAGGTTCTGGATGTGTAATGGAAAACCGGCGAGGGGGATTGTATAATCGCGGCGAGTCAGAGGGTGCGAAAGAATCGTATGTCATGCTGAGCGAAGCGAAGCATCTGCAGTTGTCTGTTTTCTAGCAAATAAATGCAGATGCTTCGCTCAGCATGACAGCGTGTTCTTTTCACACGTTCTCACGCCGGGGGTAATAAGAATGCGATTTCGCCCATTAAGTCTCGTTCTGCTATTCACGCTTCCGTTTCTGGCAAAATCACAGGTGCAACTCAAGAAGGGTGATAGGCCGGTTTTCTACACAGCGGGCGAGCTTGCCAAGGACTGCCAAACCGCCCTGACCGTCAACAACGGCGAGCCGCTGGAGAATGACAAGACCTACTCACTCTCGTTAGAGCAAATTTCCGGGGTTGTCCGTTGTCAATCCTACATCGACGGCATGTATGACGAGCGGCTGGAGGCTGCCCATGGCCCGCACTATCATCCGGTCCCGGCCAACCTGACATTTCGGAGAACCCTTGTCGATACGTTCATCAAATACGTAGCCGACCATCCCGAGGAACAAGATTTGGCGGCTGCCACCACTCTGGTTAAGGCAGAAAAGATCATCCTGGGTATTCAAAGCCCAGCGCAAAAGACATCGTCCAAGGCAAAGACCAAACACTAGTGTAGCGCATCTATAACGGCATCGGCGTTGTCAAGCGAAACTTCTCCGTTGAGGTGGCGGTTGGTTTTTTCTCGCGCCTTTCCCCTTGTGGATTCGTTTTGGGCTCATGCCGACTAAGGCTCGCCTCGTCGAATCTCACGATGGAACGCAGGGGTTCCACCACTCATCTATGCGATCCGTCGCAGGACGGACCATGATTCACCGTACGACCTCTCTGCCTGGTGCAGGGAGGCCCGGCGCCCAATCAGAGTTTCGCCGTCTCCCGTACCTGCTCGTCCAGGCGGTCCAACTCCTCCAGCAACTCCTTCCGGCGCCGTGCGGCCCAGGGCAACAGCGCCAGGCCCTCGAGCTCGGCGCGTCCCTTGGCGCTCCACAGCTTGCGTTTCCGGCACAACCCCTGACTCATCGCCAGGTAGTGCAGTTGGTTCTTCACCTGCGTGCGTGCCCGCACCTGCTTCAGGCGGTGCACCAGCAACTGCCGCAGGTCGCGCTCTCCCAGCGTCGGCACCCAGATGCGCGGGAAACGCCCCGCCTGCAGCAGGTCCAGGATGTTCTCCGCATCGCGTGGGTCATGCTTCTGATCGCGCACCTCGTAGGCCCGAATGCGCGCCGCGTCCCCCACCCACAACTGCTGCCCTAGCTTTTCCAGCAGCCGCTCGAACCAATAGGCCGGCAGCGTCGCTTCGATCCCCACCACCGTCCCCCGCGGAAACTGCGCGTAAAACTTCTCCACCTCCTCACCCGTGTGCTCCAACCGGCGCTTGCAAATCTCTCCCGTCTGCTCGTCGATCCACGCCACAACTTGATAGCGCGTGTGCAAGTCATTTCCGATAAAATGCTCCATGGTGTCGGCTCCTTTCCCGGCTCGCCTTGGTCGTTGAGCACTTCCAAGTCTACCGGACTGGAGCCGATGCCGTTATCCAATCAGAGGTAGCCGCTGTTCCGCTTCGTCTGCGGTTTTTCCTTTGGGCATCAACCGATATATGAATGTGCAAAAACGTTGTTGCCATGTTAAGGACCGCGGAGGAAGCTGAGCTACGCTACCTCCGCGCTCGCGGTTCTCGCTTCGTGGGACGCGGTTCTTCTAGTGCCGCGTTGGCGCAGCCTCTCGCGAATACCCTGGTGGCGGTAGGAATATTGTGGGGTCGGGCTCACTCCGAGTGAGGTTGATAATTTCGGTGACTTGGTCGCCGGAGCGCGGGTCGCTTCTCCGCCGCAACACGTCGACTCCCAATCGCTCCTCAAACCAACATTCATCGATCGATTCAAAACTCTGCGCGTTGCCGAATGCTTCTGCCGGAAACGTGTGTACTGTTCGTCTTCCCCACGCATTTACGCCCGCAAACTCTCTCGTGCCGAGTTTCTCGTTCTTGATGTGTTCTCCGGGCCGAGTCGCCTTGAGCGTCAGATACTCCAAGGCATCGTAATGGATTGGCCGATCAAGAGATCTGATGATGACGTTGCGGTTCTGCGGGTCGATGTGGATTCTTTGCTTCCCCACCGGATCGTAAATGTTCACGTAGTAGATTGGATTATTGACGTCCTCAGTCCAGGGCAGGTGTTGCTCTTGATAGATGCGGCCTTTACCGTCGCGTGCGATGTGGTCCTCCACGGTGCGGGTCTTCTTCGTTCCGTCCGGCAGGACCTCGGTGAGAGTCGTTCGAGCCGTGGCCGTGAAGGGTTTTCCTCTCACTTCGCTGATTCCAATCTCCGCCGGCATGATAACGCGAACGCCTTGCGCCGATAGGCTGAGTGCGAGCCCCAGCATTGCGACGATGACGCCGGACACTTTGTTCATATGAACAGCATGTTAGCACGGAGGAGTCCCCCGAGGCCTCTGGTAGGGGCGGTTCGCGAACCGCCCTTACGGTTTATTTCATCGGCACGGGCGGTGTATCGGTCGGGCCCATGAGGTTGTAAACACGCCGGATCGTTACGGGTCCTTGCAGGGAAGAGTTCTCAAGGCGGGAAACTACAGTCAGCTCCTTGCCGTCGTCACTTACGCGGAACGATTCTGTGAGTTTGGTGCCGTGGTCCAGCTTTGTTTCGGCCACAACGGTATTGCCTTGCAACTCGGTTTTGGTTGAGGAGATCTTCTTTCCGTTGTCATCCTTGTCGTCGTGCTTCTTGCCGTCCAGGTAATAGGTTTGGGCATGGGCGGAGTCGTCCGTCACCACCAATTGGCCGGATTTTTGGTCGATCTCCAGGAGCTTCGGAGTCTGCCCAAGACGGTCCCAGTCCTCGGCGTTCACGGTGCTTCCGCGATTGGCCTGTTGCCCTCCACGACCCATGCCGCCACGGCCCATGCCTCCGCGGCCCATCCCGCCGCCTCCCGGAAAACCGACCCCGCCCCCCGGGTACCCGCCCCCGGTGCCGCCCCCGGGATAACCGCCCCCGGTCCCGCCGCCGGGATACCCGCCGCCGCTGTTGGCGGATGTGCTCTGCCTGCTCTGCGCATCGGTGATCTTCTGCTGTGCATCGTCGCTTTGGTCTTTGTTGAATTGCCAGCGGCCGCTCAGTTTCGGCTGGCTGTCGCCCGCGCGGGCCACCCGCGGTAAAGAAATCGCGAGTAAGATCGCTGCCGCAGAAATCAGGCAGAATAGCGCAAGGTTATTGGTCTTTCGCATGGCTTACCTCCCAACGGTGAATGTCCTTATCCCTTCTGATTCGATTCAGGGCATAGGGTACTGGTTGTACAGTGTTGTGGCGCGGGCATCCCGCCCGGGCCACGTATCTACCCCCCGCCGTGCGGAGTACGCGGGGGCGGCTTAACGACCGCCATGGGCAAGCGCGTGAAGGCCACGCGCGCTGCCGCCGGATCAAGCACGTTCACCTGGACGGTGTAACGTCCCGCTGGAAACTTCTCCAGGGGGATCTGCGCGAAATACGTAGTCTTCAGCGCTGAGCCCTTTTCCGACTTGGCGTTGAACGGCCCGGCTTCGGCAAACTTCCTTCCGTGCCGGAGGAAGACGAAAGCCACGGACGGCGATGGCGCGGCGCTCTTGCGCAGATCGCGGGTGGCTTCCCGGCATACGATTCCAGATAAACCGAAAGGGTCTGGTTGGTTCGAAACACGCGGGTAACGCTGGGCAGCACGGTGCGATTCCCCACCTGGAGCGGCGCATTGCGGTCGCGATCAAATCGCGTGCGCGGCAGTTGATCAGCGGGACGCACTTCATTCGAGAACACCACCGTACTCAAGGCTCATCCCTTGATCGGAGACATCCGGCAAGACGAGGGGAGTTTCAAACGTTCCGATCTTGCCGCCTTCATTCTCTCGGGTTACAACTTTCAGGTTGTACTTTCCCGGCGCCAGGGTGATTTCGCCCTCGTAGAGAAGGTTGCCGCTGGTGACTTCGTCAAAGGTCGCGTCCGTCATCTTCACCGGCAGGGTGTCGTGCAATCCGCCCGCAATATGGTTCTGCGCGTCGGTGAACCTCCAGGCAAAGTCAAACTCGGTCTCGTGCTTGCCGGACTTCTTGAGGAAAGAGATCTGGGAGCCTGGAATCTTCGCGGCGAGGACGACGGTGTATTTCTTATCGGCGCGGAGGAAGTAGGCGGTGTCGATGGCAAAGGGCAAATCCACGAAGGGCACGTCCAGATCCATCACCTGCTGGAGCTGAACTTCCTTATCCTCGCGCGTCAATTGGCGGAAGTTCTTGGGAGCAAAGTAGCCGGGCCGCGCCTGCAACTTCAGGCCGGGGCGCGAAACTTCCACGCGAATGTGCCGGAAGCGGCCGTCCGAGCGCTTGTTGGTGGGCGAATAGCCAATCAGATAGTAGCTGGAATTGTCCCTTTGGACCTCTTGGAATGCGGGGCTGAAATCGTTGAGGTCGTAGAAGAACTTTCCGCCCGTGTCGGTGGAGAGCGAGGCCAGCGTTTCACGGCTTCCCTGCAAGGAGGAAACCTGCGAGGCGTGGGCTGAACCGGAATAGATGGCCGTGCCGGAGGGGCTGGACGAGGAGGCGTCGCCGCCCGGTGGCAGGGCCAGCAGGCCGCGCGCGTCCATCGTATAGAGCGAAACGTCGGCTTGATTCGCAGCGTCGATGGTGGCCCGCAACTGCGCCTGGTTCTCCTGGCCGGTGCGAGAGATGCCGCTGGAAAAGTGGATCACGTTCTTGCGGCCCGGCACCTGATGAAGCATGGTGGCCAGGGATTCAATGGCCGCCAGCTTCTGGTCCGTATTGAAGATATTGAATTCGGTTTCATCCGGGGTAAACGCGTCGGATACGTCCTGAGTGACGACTTCCATGCCGCTCGCGTCCGTCCCGCCGGCCTCTCCCGTGGCGCCCGCCGCCGCCAGGTTGGAGGATTCTTCGCCCACCAGGATGGCGCGCATGACCTTGGTGAGGGAGTCGCGGTTGTTGGTGAAATCCTGCACGACGCGAAGGCTGGAGGAGTAGGTAACCACGGCAATCAAGTCTGCGGGCGTCATGCGGTGGACAACAAAATCGCCCGAGGCCTTCAGGGCGCGCATCAGCTCGTCCGGTTGCATCGAACTCAAGTCAAAAAAGAAAACCAGCAGGCGATGGTCCTGGAGCACCCGGTCGGCACTAACCTCCGGCGAAAGCTTCGCAAGGTCAATCACCTGCGCGTGCTCCTCACCGCCGGTGACCTGCGCCAATTTCTCCACGTCTTCCAGGCTGAAATCAGAAATGGTCTGCGGAACTCCATCTTCGAAGACGCGAAAATCCGATTGCTTCAAGTCCGCCACCGCTTTGCCGGCTTTGTCATACACACGCACATCGACCAGAACTTCATTGGTCTGCGTGCGCAGAATGAAGGCCTGTTGCGGACTTCGGGAAGTGGGAGTGGAAGGCTTCTGCTGGGGGAGAAGGGCAGTGGGCAGGTAGGCAGATAGGCAGATGGCGAGAAGGGCTGTGGGCAGGTGGGCAGATCGGCAGATCGGCAGGTCGGCAGATCGGCAGGTCGGCAGATGGGCAGATGGGCAGGTTGGCAGTCGTATCAGCCTTGCCCGCTGTCTGTTTGTTAGTGCGTCCCGTTATCATTGTCGCCTTAGTCTTGTTACCCACCGATGGCTACATAACATCGTGAGGAACCAACCCCCTCACCCGTCCGTCGGCTGACGGACACCTTCTCCCCCAAGGGGGCGAGGGCATAGGCTTCTTCCGACCTGCCGACCTGCCGATCTGCCGATCTGCCGATCTGCCGACCTGCCGATCTGCCGACCTGCCGATCTGCCGACCTGCCGACCTGCCGATCTGCCGACCTGCCGACCTGCCCACCTGCCTAGAAGTTAAACCGCAACGCTACGTTCAAAGAGCGCATCGCCGCTACGTTGGTCACCCAGCCGAAATTCTGTGCGTTGATCGTGGTCGCCACGCCGGCGTAATTGGGGTGGTTGAAAATATTGTTGGCGTTGATGCTGAACCGTCCACGAATTCCCTTTTCGCGAGAGAGAGTGAAGAACCGCCCCAGCGACATATTAAAAGTCACTGAGCCCGGACCCGTAATCGTGTTGCGTCCCGCCGTGCCAAGATCACCCGAGGCAGGCAGCGCGAACGCACGGGTGTTGAAGAACTCCAAGGTTGTCCTTTGTGAGTGTGGCAGGCTGACGGGAACGCCTGAGACATCGGGACGTTCGGAGGCAAACACGCCCGAACCGTTGTTATTCGATTGGTTGCCGGCCACCGCAGCAGTCAGAGGCAAGCCGGTTTGCAAGGTGGTGACGCCGCTGAGTTGCCAGTTGGCGATGATGCGCGCCCCGAAGCCGCCGCGATTCAGGAAACGGCGCTGTTCGCCAAAGGGCAATTCGTAGGTGTGATTGACCACCAGTTTCTGACCGACGTTGAAGTTGGAAAGGGCGCGCTCCGCCTCGAGGTCGAAGCTGTTCTGGGGCACGTTGTGACCATTGCCTCCAATATTGGCCGCATCGTCGATCGACTTTGACCAGGTGTAGAAGCCGCTCATCGAGAAGCCTCCGTGAAACTGCCGGCGCAAAACGACCTGAAGGCCGTTGTAAATCGAAGCCGCGCCCGAGGTCTCATAAAGGAACTGCTGGACACCGGGGATCGAAGTTACGTGCGAACCGGAGGCGTTGGGGTTTACGCTGTCGGGCGAAAGCAGCAAATCGAGTTTCGTTCCCTTGGTGCCGATGTACTGGACCGAGAGGACAACGTTGCGGACGATCTCGTCCTCGAGGCTGAAGTTCCATGTCTGCGCGTAGGGGCGGCGGAAATTGCTGTCGGCCGCGTAGGTATTATGAATCGTACTGCCAGAGAGGGTGGGGAACCCGCTCTCCAGGGTCAGCACTTGCGCGGGATTAGTGGTCAGAGTGGAGGCCTGTGCGAACGGAGGCTGGTCCACCATGTTGGTCACCATGCGCGAGTAGATGCTGCCGTCGTAAAAAACCCCATACCCACTGCGCATCACCAAATGGTGCTGAATCCATGGCCGGTAAGCAATGCCCAGGCGGGGCGAGAAGTTATGCCAGTCGCTGTGGATCAGAGAAGGAGGCAGGGAACCCGTCTCGAGGCCGGTAACTACTCCCGGCGAAGTGAAGCCGGGCCCAAAGGCCAAGTCGGAGAGGTGTCCGAACTTTTCACTAAAGGGCTGGAAGTATTCATGCCGGATGCCGCCGTTGAGCGTCCAGTGGTTGCCGGCGCGCCAGTCATCCTGAATGAAAGAGGTGGTGACCCAGGTTCGCAGGTAATTGCCGGCCACGCCGTAGCGAACCGAAGTGGTTTGGGGAAGGCCCAGCAGGAAATCCGCGAAGTCGAAGCCCGTTGCCGGGACCGGATATCCATTGTTGAAGTTGCTGGTGCTATAGCCTGTGAAGCTGAAGGTCCCCTCCGCGTTAGGATCAGTCTCTGTGTTCTGCTCAACGCGGCGCAAGTCGCCTCCCAGGCGAATGTTGTGCTTGCCGTGGTTCCAGATTAGAACATCGTTAGCGCGGATGGTTTGAGGGCGGGTGAGAGAGGCGCGCGGATCGTTCAAACCGCCGAAATTCGTAAAGCCGATGCTGGGGATTGCCCAATCGAAGGGATCGGTCGATACCCCGGTAATGCCGAGTTGCGCAGCAATGTTCTGTTGAAATGCAAAGTCGTTCAGCAAGGACGTCCGCATGCGATTGAAGTTCAGGGACAGGGTATTAACGAGGCGGGGATTGAAGGTATGCGATTCAGTGGCGCTCAGGTTCTGGCCGCGGCTCGAGGTGTGAGATTTTATGCCGGGAAAAGTGGCGACTGACCGGCTGCTCGAGCGGTTGAAGTAGTACATGACGTTCAGACTATTCTTGGAGTCGATCTGCTGCCCAATGCGGCCCATCACGCGGTCATTCCCGGTGGGCAGGGGAACCTGCAGATGAAAGTTCTGCACCTGCCCGGGGAGGTTCGGCAAGGGAATGTAGGCCAGCAGACCTTGCGCGGCGGCCGAGATTCGCTGCGCGGGAATCGTGTTGTCCGGAAAAGGCGTGCGTGCGCCCGTAGCGCTGCTTAAGGGGTCATAGATCGTTGTGTATTGGCCGGACGCGATGACGGCGTCAGAAAAATCTCCTGCGCGCTCTGCCAGGGTGGGAACGGTTGAGAAGCTGTCAAGCCCGGTCCTGGAGCGCTGCAAGTTGTAACTTGCGAACCAGCTTGTCTTGCTGCCGCCGTTATAGACTTTGGGAATTACGAGCGGGCCGCCCAAAGAGAAACCAAAGGTTTCCTGGTAGGAAGGGATGCGAGGCGACTCGAGCACGTTGAGAGGGTAGGGATGAGCATCGAAGCCTGAATTCGTGTACTGCTCAGTCAAATTGCCCCGGACTCGGTTTACCTGGGCGCGATTGCGGCCCCAACCACGCGCTCCACCTCCACCGCCTCCAAATCCTCCGCCACCCCCGCCCCCTCCGCCACCCCCGCCGAACCCTCCACCCGGTCCGCCTCCGCCCGGACCTCCTCCTGCGCCGAATGGGCTGCCTGCGCCTCCTCCGAAGCCGCCGGGACCGCCACCAAATCCCATGCCTCCTCCGCGCATTCCTCTCCGGCCACCACGGCCTTCTCCGGGGGTTGCGACGTCACCCACGCCGCCGCCCAGCAGGAAAGAGTTGGCCGCGCTCGTGGAGGCGTCGGGGCTTTCGGGCAATGTCTCGCCTGGGGTAGCGTTCTCCGTGCCGGCGCTTTCCGCACCGGCATTCTCCGCAATGCGGAGCACCGCCTCTTCTCCTCCGGCGCCATCGCCGATGGAGTTCTGTCCGGCAGCAGGGAATTGGCCGCGATTCCGGGTTCTCGGCGTGAGCGTTGCCAGATTGCTATTGCCACGTCTTGGTGGCGAACTTCCCCCGACATTCCCCTGAGATGCGACACTGCCTTCGGGCATGGCAAGGACCATTGCCAAATTAACCTTGAGGGGCTTATCCGCAGTCACGGGGATCGGTTCCCGGACGTCAGGCCTGAATCCCACCAACGAAAGAGTTATACGGTAATTGCCAAGTGGAATCCCGGTGAAGGCAAAATTCCCATCTTCGTCTGTCAAAGTCTCTTTGCGTTCACCGGTTTGCGGATTTATCAGTTGGACCGTGGCGGCAGGCACGGAAACTCCGCCCGGGCCGCGCACATGGCCGGCGATTGTTCCGGTTGCCGGGGCTTGGCCGGAAAGCGGCGAGGGCAGTATACAGGCTAGCACCCAGAGGGCACAGGAAATGAGTACGGTGCTCTTAGATTCAGTTGGCATTCCGGGGTCGTAGCCACTACCATTCGCTGCTACTGCTTTGGTATTCTCTTGCGAGCTCCGTAAAGTTCCACAAAGCTGAGATTCGGGGCCGCAGCCGTCCTGGAGTGCTGCGGTAGTACTTTTGTTGCATTGCGTTAGCTTGCCTGCTCTGTTAGTATCCCCAGTCTGAAATCGGGAGGGCTGGCAATTGTCCTCCTCCATCCCAGAATACCGTTGTTTGCCTAGGAGATCATGGCAGCTCCAACCGAAGATGCCCCCACAGAGACACGGCGACGCTCCCTCCATTATATCGTTCAATTGCTGACGGCCTTGGCGCTCCTCGCCAGTACTTCTTCTGCGCAGCAAGCGAAGGACACGCCTCCGCAGGGCGTCAAACCACTGGAGACCATTCGACAAGTCAGGGATCTGCCTTCCGAGAAGGCCCGGTTTGGATACCCGATTCATGTACGCGGCGTGGTATCCTATGCCGACAAAACCCAGAACGATCTCTTCGTACAAGATTCCACGGCTGGCATTTTTGTGAACTCGGACGCCACCGTCCTGCAACTCCACTCCGGCCAGATCGTGGAGGTCACCGGCATCAGTGGGCCCGGAGATTTTGCTTCCCAGATTGAAAATCCCAAGATCCAGGTAGTCGGTCAGGGTCCTTTGCCCACCCCTAAGCGGGTCACGGGAGAGGAGTTTGTTACCGGAGTCGAGGACAGCCAGTTTGTAGAAGTTGAAGGCGTGGTGAGGTCGGCAGCGGAGAGCCAGGGCCGTTTGCTGCTGCACGTGGCGTCGGGGACAGTGATCTTTCCCGTATACGTGTTGGACTATAAACCCATTCCGGCGGGGCTCGTAGGGGCCAAGGTCGTTGTGCAGGGCGTTTCCGGAGGAAACTACAACCCGCGATTGCAGTTTCTTGGCGCCATTCTCCTTGTGCCCGGGCTGAAAAACCTCGCCATTGAATTGCCGGCCTCTGCGGACCCCTTTTCAATTCCCTTGCGTCCCATCCACCTCGTCGAGAGGCTGGGTTCGATCGGAGCATACAACCAAGCCGTGCACGTGCAAGGGATTGTTACCCTGCAGTTGGCGGGCAAGCGCATTTTCATACGAGACGCCCAAGAAGGCCTGGAAGTTGAAACACTTCAAACCACCCCCGTGAGCGTCGGCGACCGGGTTGACGTGGTAGGTTACCCTGCGGTAGGTGACTTCAGCCCGATGCTCAAGGACGCAGTCTATCGCAAGCTCGGGAATGGCGCGGCCACTCCCCCGCTGGCAGCGACCGCCGCCCAGGCGTTGTCGGGGATCTATGATTGCGAACTCATTCAGATTCGAGGACGCGTGCTAGGCGTCTCACTCCGCGGCAATCAAAGATCACTCACGCTCAATTCAGACGGAGTCATCGTCGAGGCCCAGATGGAGGGAACTGGGCAGCAGGCGATCGCGGAGCACGCCCGCACGGGCAGCATTGTGCAACTAACTGGAATCTGCGATGTCAGGGTTGACGAGAACCGGATCCCGGTGGATTTCGCGATGCTCCTGCGCACGCCGGATGACATCGTGGTGCTGCAACAACCCCCGTGGTGGAACCTCCAGCGTACTCTTATTCTGCTGGGAGTCACGGCCTTGGCCGTCGTCTGTGTTCTTTTTTGGGTGGGCATGTTAAGGCGGCGCGTTGGGCACCAAACGGAGACGATTAGGGCTACGCTGGAGTCCACCGCGGACGGAATCCTGGTGCTGGACGCTACGGGAAACATCGTCGCCCACAACACGAAGTTTGCCGAGCTTTGGAAAATCCCTGAGTCCGCCCTTGGCTTGGGCAACGACCGCAAGTGGATGGACTACGCTCTCCCCCAGGTGAAAGATCCGGACGCTTTCCTCAGGACAATGCGCAGTTTGTACGAAGATTCGGAGGCTCTATGTGACGATCTGGTGGAGTGCAAGGATGGACGCGTTTTCGAACGCCATTCCGAGCCTCAGCGCGCCTGGGGGAGAAACATCGGGCGGGTCTGGGGATTCCGCGATATCACCGCAAGAAGGCGGGCGGAGGAGGCAATGGCGGAGAGCGAAGAACGGTACCGCATGCTGTTCCAACGCAATCTCGCGGGCGTCTACCGTGTCAGCGTGGCGGGGCGATTTCTGGATTGCAACGAAGCCTGCGCACGCATTTTCGGCTACTCCACCCCGCAGGAATTAGTGGGACGGAATGCCTCGGACCTCTACGCCAACCCCTCAGCGCGGCAGGGATTTACTTCCAGCCTCAAGGCGCAAGGGGCTCTGAGCAATTTTGAGCACTGCCTGTTAAAGAGGGACGGCACTCCGGTTTGGGTGCTGGAAACCGCCACTTTGATTAAAGACGGGGAAGAGCTGATCGAAGGCACTATGATCGACATTACGGCTCGCAAACAAGGGGAAGCTGAACTGCAAAAGGCGAAAGAGGTGGCCGAATCCGCGAGCCGCGCCAAGAGCGAGTTCCTGGCCAACATGAGTCATGAAATCCGCACACCCATGAACGGCATTCTGGGCATGACCGAACTCGCGTTGAGCACTGACCTGACCGGCGAGCAGCGGGAATTTCTCGCCATGGTCAAGTCTTCGGCGGACTCGCTGCTGACGGTGATCAATGAGGTGCTGGATTTCTCTAAAATCGAAGCCGGAAGGCTGGACTTCGATCTCATTGAATTCAATCTGAGGGATAGTCTCGAGGAAGATGTTCGAATGTTCGCCTACCCGGCGGACCGAAAAGGTATCGAACTGATCTGTGACGTGGCTCCCGAGGTGCCGGACGCGGTGGTGGGGGATCCTACTCGTCTGCGGCAAATCATCGTAAACCTTCTTTCCAATGCACTCAAATTCACGGAACAAGGAGAAATCCTGCTGCGGGTTGAAGGGGACTCTTCAAACGAAAATGACTACGTGCTTCATTTCGCGGTCCGGGACACAGGAATTGGCATTCCCTGGGACAAACAGCAGTTCATTTTCGAGGCCTTTGCACAAGTCGACAGCTCCACCACTCGGCGCTTCGGGGGAACCGGGCTGGGTTTGACGATTTCGGCGCGGCTGGTGTCGATGATGCATGGCCGGATTTGGGTGGAGAGCGAATTAGGGAAGGGAAGTACGTTTCACTTCACGGCGCGCCTTGGGCGGGCCCGCGGCGGTGTGACGCCGAAGAAAACGTCGCCTGTGACCCTTCACGGCGTGGCGGTTCTGGTCGTCGACGACAACGCGACCAATCGGCGCGTGATGGATGAGACGCTTTCTTTCTGGGGCATGAAGACCTGTTTGGCGGCGGATGGTTTTCAAGCCATGATGGCGCTGAGACACGCCCAGGAGGGCGGAAATCCCATTCCTCTTGTGCTGACCGACGCTCATATGCCGATGATGGACGGCTTCCGGTTGGCGGAGGAAATCAAGCGCGACCCGCGGCTGGCAGGCACGCTAGTCACCATGGTGACTTCGGGCGGACAGGTCGGCGACGCGGCTCGCTGCCGTGAACTGGGAATAGCCGCCTACCTCACCAAGCCGGTCCGGCAGGCGGATCTCCTGGAAGCGATTGTCAGAGTTCTGGGCTCCAGGACAGGGACCGAGCAATCGGCGCCGCTCGTGACGCGGCATTTCTTGCGCGAGAATCGCCGGGGCCTGGAGATCCTGGTGGTTGAAGACAACGTCGTGAACCAGCGGTTGGCCGAGCACCTCCTGCGGAATAAAGGCCACATTGTAACCATCGCTAACAACGGGCTGGAGGCGTTGGAAGTTCTCGATCGAAAGCCTTTTGACCTGGCCTTAGTGGATGTGCAGATGCCCGAGATGGACGGACTGCAACTGACGGCGGCAATTCGAGACAAAGAGATAAGAACAGGGGAGCATTTGCCGATAATTGCTATGACCGCTTATGCGATGAAAGGCGACCGAGAGCGTTGCCTGGAAGCGGGCATGGACGGCTACGTTCCCAAGCCGATCAACTCCAAGCAGCTTTTTGAATTGATCGCCGGAGTGCGGACTGTCGAGCTCAAATCGTCGCTCGGTACGCCGCTAGGGATAAGTCACGAGGTCCTTGATGAGTCGGCGCTCCTGGCGCGATTTGAAGGAGAGGCCGACTTGCTTCGGGATGTGGTCAATCTCTTCATGGACGACTGTCCGAAACTGATGGACGGCATTCGAGGGGCTGTGGAGCGAAGCGATGCCCATGGGCTGGAGCGGGCCGCGCACAAATTGAAGGGCACCGTGGCGAATTTCTCGGCTCGAGCTTCTTATGACGCGGCGCTGCGTCTGGAAGTGATGGGCCGGGAAGGACATCTCGAGGAGGCTCGCGAAGCTCTGACCGCGCTCGACAGGGCCCTGCAGGAACTGGGGCCCGTCTTGATAACTCTAAGTGGCGGCATCAAACCATGAAAATCCTGGTGGCCGAAGACGACCTCATAACAGGGCGCATGTTACAAACCTACTTGGCGAAGTGGGGTTACGAGGTACAAATCGTGACCGATGGCCTGCAGGCATGGCAAATCCTTCAGCAGGAAAATGCCCCTCGTCTGGCTCTTCTGGACTGGATGATGCCGGAGATGGATGGCATGTCGATTTGCCGTGAGGTGCGGCGTCTTAATATCCAGCCTTACATTTACTTGATTCTCCTGACCGCCAGGCGATACCAGGAAGACGTGGTGGCAGGACTCGAGGCGGGAGCGGATGAGTATTTGACGAAGCCTTTTGACCCCTATGAGCTCAGAGCACGTCTGCGCGCCGGTGCCCGGATCGTGGAGTTGCAGGATAGCCTGATTCAGGCGCGGGAAGAGCTTCGCGATCTGGCCATGCACGACGTCCTGACCCATCTTTTGAACAGGCGCGCCATTATGGAGGTCCTGGCGTCGGAATTAGGCCGAGCCGCGCGCGAACCAAACCCCCTCACGGTGATGATGGTTGACATTGATCACTTCAAGTCCGTCAACGACAAGTTTGGGCATCCGGCTGGAGACGGAGTCCTCTGCGAAGTGTCCAAGAGGCTGCGGGCATCCATTCGCACCTACGATAATGTGGGGCGGTTTGGGGGAGAGGAATTCCTGGTAGTGGCCCCCGGCAGCGACGCAACGCCCGGCCTAGCCCAAGCAGAGCGGCTCCGTGAAGTAGTCAGTTCCCAGCCCATAGTAGTCAAAGACATCTCCATTCATGTCACGGTCAGCGTGGGTGTAGCGACCTCGCACCAACTGCAACCGCCACCCATGGAGGCCCTCCTCTCAGCCGCGGATAAGGCCCTCTACTGTGCCAAGGAGAGAGGCCGGAATCGCGTCGAAGGGGAGAGTTCTCCGATTCTCCTCTCCACTACGCCGGACTTGCCGGTGGGTGTCGTTCCTGAATAGCCCGGACGATCCTGGCAATACACTCCGTTTTTTGCATTCCAACAAGCCGGCAGGTGACCTAACCGAGGACTTACGGCCGGTTCGGAAGGCCACCGCCAAAATGTTCTCGATGCGGCAACGCGGGGAAGGGGGACGATCTATTTGTCCATAATGCAATCCCTCTAACCGCTGGGAAGAGAGGTAATATTGTCCTGGCCCTCTTAATCCACCCCGTGGTTCTTGGAAATTTCTACACGCGGAATGAAAGTCTGCCCTAGTCCTCGCTCCACCTCGCTCTAGTCAAACTCGTAACTCATTGAATTGCAAAGGTATTCGAACGCCATGATTGGCATCATTATTGCCTAACCTAGCACCGAGCCTTTCCAGACCATGGGAGGCTCGCCAACTCTGTTTTTATGCAAGAGCCGATGACCAAATTGCACGTTGTAATATTTCCCGCAAGACCAACTGCTCGTACCTTCCTTGCAGGGGGCATTTCGCCAGAATTCGAAGTGCCCCTCCCGCACCTTCTTTCTGTTTAGTCCAAGCGCTTGGGCACGGAAATTGCTCTGTGTCAAAACAGGTGGCTCAAATGAACCGGCAAGGTTGAGTATGCCTTGTCGCATGACGTACCCGACGTGAGCCATCGTGGAGTGCGCAATGCCTATGAAACTAAAGATATTATTGGCAGCAATGGTAATTCTTCTGCTGGAGGGAAGCTTCCTGGCGCAAGAGAAAAAAGACGAATCACAAGCTCCCGCCGCCTCGAGTTCACAAACAACTGCTGCCTCCTCACCGCACAACTACGCAATAGCGCCCGAAGACGCAGCCAAGAAGAACCCGGTTAGATTTACCGACGCCTCAGTAGATCGTGGCAAGAAGGTCTTCAAATATCAGTGCGCGCTGTGCCATGGAGAGAAGGGTGACGGCAAAGGCGACTTGGCTAAGGAAATGTCGCTGACGGTGCCTGACTTCACGCAGGCGGACTCTTTGTCCAAGCGCACTGACGGCGAACTTTTTACCATCGTGGCCACGGGTAAGGAACCTATGCCTGGCCAAAAAGGGCGCATGCCCGAGCCGCAGATTGTGGAACGTGGTCAACTACCTTCGGGCTTTAGGTGGAAAGGTTCCTGCCAAGGCGACGCCAAAGGAAGCCGCCGACGAGAACATCGTCTTGATTCCGCAGTAACGGGTCGAACCGGTGCGGAAGTGAGCGTACGGGCGCTTCGACCTGGGCGGAACCGATCTGCCCTGCCGGCGGGGAGTCCTGGGTTGCCCGCCGGACTCCCTTAACGCGTGGCCAATCTCTTGGCCAGGCTTAATATGACATCTCGATCGGGCTCAGCAAGCCGACCCAAGAGGTTCCGGAGTTTCAGCAGGAACTGAGCGTCTATTCCCCTGTCGCCGTTGTCCCCTGTCAATTCGTCCAGTGTCCTCCGCGGCGTAAGGTTCGGAGTTGGCGGAGCCTCGTCCCCGGAGAAAAAGAGCTGGTACAGCGGAACATCGAGGACTCCCGCAAATCGCTCCAAGGTCTCCAGCGAAGGAACTGTGTGACCGTTCTCGACTCGGGATACGTAGCAACGAAGTAACCCCGTGCGTTCTTCAATATCTCCTTGCGACAATTGCTTTTGCTCACGAAGCTGGCGCAGGCGCGTACCAATCAACATAAGTTCACCCTCTTTCATTACGTGTTTTGCAAATACTGCTCACAGCCATAATCTAGATGGTAATTTTCGTCGCCTTGCTCTGCTGCGACAAGGGCACTGAGGTACCGGTACGGAGGTTGCCCTGGGGGAGTACTGTCGTTTTGAGATTGGCTTCGATGCTCGGTTTCCGACGTGCTCGCGGATTCTGAGCAAGCGCGGACAACGCGCCTGAGCGGCTGGTACGTGCCCAAGCGAGACCGGGCAACTAAGTTGCTAACTCGGACGCCAACGTGATTAGAGAGTTAAGGCGTCGCTCCACAAGGGAGGGGATCTCCACCGCGGACCAGGAAGCGTTTGTGCCTACTATCCCAACACCATGGTCAGCAGGGCCATCCGGACGCAGACGCCGTTTTGCGCTTGGCGGAAGTAGGCAGCCCGCGGATCGCTGTCAACTTCCTTGGCGATCTCGTCGAGGCGGGGAAGCGGATGCATGACGATAGCATCGGCTTTCATCACTCGCAGGGATTCCGGAGTGATCAAGTATACGCCTCGGCATTGCTCGTAGTCGGCAATGCGATCGCCGAAGCGCTCCTTTTGAATGCGCGTCTGGTAGACGACATTGACCTCCGGAAGCACTTTGTCGAGGTCGGTTTCTTCCGTGTACCAGACGCCTCTTTCGCGCAAATGGCCGAGGATATCTTCTTTCATTTTCAAGAGAGGTGGAGCAACGAAGTAGATGCGTACATCCTGATACTTACTTAACAAATAGGCCAGCGAGCGAACCGTTCGGCCCTGCGCCAAGTCTCCCACCATGGCGATCCGCAAGCCGTCAATCGAGCCGATCTCTTTATGGATGGTGTAGAGATCCAGCAGGGCCTGTGTGGGATGTTGACCGGCCCCGTCTCCGGCGTTAATAACCGGAATGCGCGATACGGACGCCGCGCGTTTGGCCGAGCCGACCTCGTGATGGCGAATCACCAGGACATCGGCGTAACCGTTCAAAATGCGAACCGTGTCCTCGAGTGTTTCACCCTTGGCAACGGAAGAGAATTCGGCGGCGTTCTCCGTTGAAACCACATCCCCCCCGAGGCGGTGCATCGCCGCTTCAAAAGAGAAGCGGGTGCGCGTTGAAGGCTCGTAGAAAAGTGTGGCCATGATTCGTCCGCGGAATTGTGAAGTCCCGCCACCCGAGACGACTTTCTCCATATCTTGCGTGATTTGAATGAGGCGCGAAATTGTAGGCACGTCGAATTGCTGGGCTTCAATTACGTGGTGCAAATTCATGGGATAAGCCTCCGCTGAGAAGAGGAGTCAGAAGTCAGGAGTCAGAAGTCAGAAGACTCGCCATGCAAGATACTCCGAGGGCGTCGATTCCGTCAACCGGGAGATTTGGAGTTCTGATATTCCATCATCCTGACTCCTGTCTCCTGACTTCTGACTCCTGCCTTTTGACTGGCAATTCTATTGCAAGGTGGTATCATTCTGGCGATTGACGAGATTGTACATGAGGTCTTTAAGTACGGAAACTCCCGCAGCCGGTAACGCGACCGTTGAGTTCTCACCCCACCTCGCGGACCCTTCCAATGAATCGCGTGGCCACCTTTGGCATTACCTTCTGGCGTTCTTTGCCGGAGCCTTGATCGTCTCGGCGCTAACAGGATTTCACATTCTGGAGAATCGAAAAGCGACCATTGCTTACTGGCAGGATCAGCAGTCGACCATTGCCGGCGATCGCGCGCGTTTGATATCAAACTGGCTAGGGGAACGCCGCGCTGACGCCGAGTTGCTTTCACTGTACCCCTCCGTTCAACGATTGCTTTGGCCCGTTGAGGAGTCCGGGTTGACGGGCGCACTTCGAGAGGAGGAGGTTGGGCATCTTTCGGCTTTCATGGACCAGGTCGCCTTCACGCATGGCTATGCGGCTATTTACCTGATCAGTATGCAGGGCCGCGTTGAGGCGCGATCCGCGACTTCGGAAAGTATGGCGCCCGCAGTAATTGAACGGGCGCGACAGGTGTCGCAGGGCCACGCATTTTGGGTTGGCGCGTTGGGGCAAAGGCAGGCCAGTAGTTACGTCTATTTTCTTTCGCCGGTTTTTCCCGGCGCCCGTTCCAAGGCAGACGCCCCGTCTCCGTCCTCCGCCACGGGCTTGCTGGTCTTGCAAATTGACCCCAGAAAAGGGTTGTTTCCGCTACTGATGGTGGAAAGCGTTCCCACGCGCAGCGGCGAAACGCTACTCCTGGAGCGCCAGGGAAACGAGTTGGTTTATCTCTCGCCGCTGCGCGGCGCACCACTTTCGCAGGGTAATCGGCAAAGCCCCTTGCTAGTTCCCGCGGCCGAAGCCGGGCGAGTGGGAAAATCGCTGAGCGGCGAAAGAGTGGACTACCGTGGTGTTCGCGTTCTGAGCGCCGTCCAGCCCATCCCTCTGACGGATTGGATACTGGTGAGGAAGATCGACAGGCAGGAAGCGCTGGAGGATTTCTCCACCCGAGCCCGGCTGGAAGCGCTGGCGGGGGCGTTGATTATTCTCGTTTACGCCTACTTCTTGATTGGATACCGTCGCACGACGCTGGGCCGCACGCTGGAAGAAAGGGTGGCGCACCAGCAGGCCATCCTTGCTCTCCAGGCGTTTGCGCAGGAAATGGTGGACAACGTCCCGGTGGGCCTGTTGATGCTCTCTCCCGATCTGAACGTGCTGTCCGCCAACCGGACCTTTCTCGAGGGGTTTCATGTTCGTCCCGAGAGAGTGATCGGCCGCCCCTTGCCGGAGGTCATCCAGGCAGAGGGGCCGCCCCGCCGTCTGATCGGGGCCACAGAGCTCGGCGCCGAACCGCACGATGTGCTTCTGAACCTCGCCGCATTGGGCGGAACGGGGACTCGGCCTGCCCGGATTGGCTTGACCCAGATCTCCAATGGGCAGGGTAAAGGCCGCCTGTTGCTGACTGTCGAAGACCAGACGGAGAGCGAACGTTTGCGGACGGCCGCCGAGGCTTCGGAGCGCCGCTTGCGGGAGCTGGTTCAGAGCATCGATGCGATTGTCTGGGAAGCCGAACCGCAGACTCATCAATTTACTTTCGTGAGCCAGAGGGCTGAACAAATCCTGGGCTACCCGGTTGATCAATGGCTGAACGAACCGGGTTTCTGGGAGCGGCATCTTCATCCGCTCGATCGCGAGCAGGTTGTGGCGGCGCGGCGGCAGGCGATGGGGGAGGGCCGGGATCACAGTCTTGAATACCGGATGGTCGCGGCGGACAAGCACCTGGTTTGGCTTCACGATACGACGCATGTGGTGTTGGACGCGGAGAGTCACCCCATCCACCTTCGCGGTGTGGCGATTGATTCCACCAAGGAAAAATCGGCGGAGGCGGAAAGGACCCTGCTGATCACCGCCATCGAACAATCCGCAGAGGGGATCTTTATCACCGACGCCGTAGGCACCATCCAGTACGTCAATCCCGCCTTTTGCCGTGTCTCGGGGTACTCGCGCGCGGAAGCCCTGGGTAGGAACCCGCGCATTCTCAAATCGGGAAAGCAAAACGAGGCTTTCTACAAACGGCTCTGGACTACCATTCTGGGCGGTGAAATCTGGCAGGACGAAATCATCAACCGCCGCGGGGATGGGAGTTTTTACAACGAGCACATGACCATCACGCCGGTGCGGGACCAGCGCGGTGAGATCACGCATTTCATTGCCATTAAGGCTGAGGTGACCGAGCGAAAGCGCCTCGAGCAGCAGCTTCGCCAGGCGCAGAAAATGGAGGCGGTAGGCAGGCTGGCGGGCGGCGTGGCGCACGACTTCAATAACATGCTGACGATTATCAGCGGGTACAGCGGGCTTCTGATCGAGCACCCCGGCATTGTCGAACCGCTGCGCGGGTACGTCGACGAGATCAGGAACGCCTCGGGCCGGGCCGCCTCGCTGACGCGCCAGCTTCTCGCCTTCAGCCGGCAGCAGGTGCTGGCGCCCCGGGTGCTGGATCTGAATTCCGTGGTCGCCAACATCCAGAAGATGCTGAAGCGTCTGATCGGAGAGGACATCGACCTGGTCACCGCTCTGGGCGAGGTTTTGTGGCCGATCATGGCTGATCCCGGGCAACTCGAGCAGGTACTGATGAATCTTGCGGTCAACGCACGCGACGCCATGCCGGAGGGCGGCGTGGTGACCATCGAGACCGCGAATGTGAAAATGGATGCTGCTTCCGCGCAGGCTCACTTCCCCCTCAAGCCGGGGCCTTACGTTCTGCTGACGTTCAGCGATACGGGCATCGGGATGGACGCCGAAACACAAGCCCGCATCTTCGAGCCTTTCTTCACCACCAAGGAGGTTGGAAAGGGCACTGGCCTCGGCTTGGCCATGGTCTACGGCATCGTCAAGCAGAGCGGAGGATACATCTGGGTTTACAGCGACATGGGGAAGGGCACGACCTTCAAAATTTACCTGCCCCGCACCGAGCTGGAAGTTGACGATCCCAGTTCCGCTCGTGGGCGAGCCGATGCGCAACGCGGCACAGAGACGCTGCTGCTGGCGGAGGATGACGACTCAGTCCGCGAGTTGGTGCGCAACGTGTTGCGGGAGAATGGCTACAAAGTGCTGGAAGCCAGCCGCGGGGAAGAGGCGCTCGAGCTCTCTGAGCTGTTCGCGGGCAAGATCGATTTGCTGGTGACCGACGTGGTGATGCCGCAGATGAACGGACGCGAGTTGGTCCGCCGGCTGCTGAATCAGCGCCCGCAACTCAAAGTGCTGTATATTTCCGGCTACGCGGATAACTCCGTTTTCTACCCCGGCGGGCTGGATGCCGGCGGGGCATTCCTGCAAAAGCCTTTTACCCCGGAGGCGTTGGCTCGCAAGGTGCGAGAGGTGCTGGGCGGTCCGTACCGGAGATCATAGAGGAAGTCGAGAGTCAAGAGTCGAAAGTTGACAGTCAAGAGCCCCTCGCCCCCTTTGGGGGAGAGGGTGGCGAGCGTAGCGAGCCGGGTGAGGGGGCGTCACAGAACACGATTGTCAGGAATTACATGGGACACCACACTAGCACCGGATAGTCTTCCGCTTCTTCCCCACGCGGCCGGCAGCCTCGTTCTTGGCGATGTACGCACTCGCCAGCGGCACTTTGCAGGCGGTCTCGCCGACGTCCACGGAAACTTCGCCTATCTTCTGAGCGGCCGCCTTCGCTTGTTTCAGCAAGGGTTTCACATACGTTCCCACCGCGATGACAAACCCATTCATCGTAGATCGAACCCGGTTTGGCGCCGTATGGATTTCGCTTGACGATGGTCGCGAGCAATCTCTCGATTTCCGCAAGATCCAAAGCCGTATCCGCTCTTATGGCGACGAGTCCGGAATAAGTGCACCATCCTGACGCGGCCACAGACTCGTTCGCGGACGCCATCCACTCCATCGCCAGATCGCGAGCGTGGGGATTCTCCACCGCCACCCACGGCACGGTGTATTCCGAAACCATGGGCACGCCCGACGCGCCTTCCGCCCAAGCCTGCAACTGCTGCTTGTGCATCTCGGATCCGTCGGCCACCATGCCGGCGAGGTACATGGCATCCATATTTCCGGTGTCATAAAGCTCGAGAGCCAGGGCCTGTTGCCCCTTGATGGTTTTTGCGATCTCCTTGAGATTTGCCACGCTCACTCCAAACATCTGCTTGGGATGATTGCCGTGACGCGCGTAAATGATGCGCGTCTTCTCACTGCCCTTGCTGCTCAGTTCCGCCATGACGGACTTGAGAGTCGCCATCGAGATCTCTCCTCTGTTGGTAAGAACGATGAACCGCCAAAACTCGTATCTGTGTTGAAGGACCCTGGTTTGATCGTAATCTGGCGAGGCCTTTGAAAGCAAGAGGTGCGGAGGCGGCAGGCTTGAAGCCCACCCTCACCCAAGAGCCCCGTTCGGACGCCGATTTCCGGCAATGAGTACAAGCTACTTGCTCGCTAATCGAAGGTTGACAGGGCGGCGGACATTTTGTACGATAATTTCAGTTGGGGCACAAGACGACATCCAGTTGACACAGGGAGTTTCAGGGCGACTCATGAGGATCAGAACGTCACATGAGGGGTCTGGCATTTCTGAGCTTGTGCGTGGCGTTACTGTTCGCAATTCGGGAACTTCCGGAACTGTCGTCGCTGGCAGACAACGTCTCGAATGACGGCGAGGTCATTGAGCTTGTCGTCTGCGACGCTTCTTCGGCTAAAGCTTCACAACCCGACCATGAGGAGTCCGCAGGCCGCGCCACTGCAACGCAGGACGTAGCCCGGTTTCGGACTTGCCATTTCTCTCGCATTCTCCCGCTCCGGCCGGGCAAAAGCCCGCTGCAATTACTATCCTTGCTCAGAGTCTGATCTGCCCTCACCCGATGCGCTAATTTCGGCGCGCAGAATTCCATTCAGTAACACAAAAATCTTCAAAGGAGACCAAGTATGGACCAACCATCTTCGGAACAATTTCGCGCCAGCTTGCGGGGTGAGCTTATTCAGTCTAGTGACCCGGGTTACGACGACGCCCGCAAAGTCTACAACGGCATGATCGACAAGCACCCGCACTTCATCGTGCGATGCGTGGATACAGCCGACGTGATCTATGCCATTAACTTCGCTCGCGAGAGTGGCCTGCTGGTAGCCATTCGCGGCGGCGGACATAATGGGGGCGGACTTGGAACGTGCGATGACGGACTAGTGATCGACCTCTCACGGATGAAAGGCGTTCACGTGGACCCGGCCGCAGGCGAGGCGCGCGTTGAGGGCGGCTGCGTGTGGGGCGACGTGGACCACGCCACGCACGCCTTCGGCACGGCCGTTCCCTGCGGCTTCATCTCCACCACGGGTGTGGGGGGACTGACGCTGGGGGGCGGCATTGGCTACCTGACGCGGACCTACGGTTTGACGATCGACAATCTGCTGGAGGCGGACGTCGTCCTGGCTGACGGACGATTAGTTAAGGCGAGCACCACAGAGAATCCCGACCTCTTCTGGGCGCTACGCGGAGGAGGCGGTAATTTCGGTGTCGTCACTTCTTTCCTCTTTCGTCTACAGCCGGTGAAGACCGTATACGCGGGGCCGACGCTCTGGCCGCTCGAGCAGGCCGCGGACGTGCTGCGCGCTTATCGCCAGTTCATTGTCCAGGCGCCGGACGACATCAACGGTTTCTTTGCTTTCCTGGTGGTTCCCCCGGCGCCCATGTTCCCGGAGCATTTGCACCTCCAGAAGATGTGCGGGATCGTTTGGTGCTGCACGGCGCCGCCGGAGAAAGCGGAAGCGGCACTGAAGCCCATGCGGAGTTTCGGCAAGCCTGCCTTCGACCACGTCGGCCCGTTTCCTTTCCCAATCCTCCAGAGTTTGTTCGACGGGCTCTATCCGCCCGGACTGCAGTGGTACTGGCGAGCGGACTTCGTGAAGGAAATCAACGATGAGGCGGTGGCGCGGCATGTGGAGCACGGCTCTCGACTGCCGACGATGTTCTCCACCATGCACCTTTACCCCATCGACGGGGCGGCCCACCGCGTGGGCAATAACGACACGGCATTCAGTTATCGCGATGCGACGTTTGCGGAAGTGATCGTGGGCGTTGATCCGGATCCTGCCAACAAGGACAAGATCACCAACTGGTGCAAGGAATACTTCGACGCGCTGCATCCCTACTCTGCGGGCGGCGCCTATGTGAATTTCATGATGGACGAGGGTCAAGATCGCGTTAAGGCCGCATTTCGCGACAACTACGCCCGGCTGGCGCAAATCAAGAAGAAATACGATCCCAGCAACTTCTTCCGCGTCAACCAGAATATCCAGCCTGGAGGCTAGTGAGCCGAGGTTGCCAGGGCGGACCCGCAGCGGCGCGAAAATGGGTAGTGGTACAGCTTGATGTAGAGGCGGCTTTACGCCGCCATTTGGCGGGCTAAACTCGCCGCTACAACGTCAACTGTACCACCCACCCGAAAACGTGCTTGACAGGGGCGAGGGCGGCAAGTAGATTATAAATCGGGCATAAAGTCTAAACCAAACCGTTAGAGTTGAGTCTCCTAGTCGCGTTACAACTGGATGTGAACCCCAGGTGCGGGCGTAAAGCCGGGCAGAGTTCCTGCATTTCTGCCCGTCACTCCCGCCATTCAAATTTCCGAGGTGTTTCCATGGCTACACCGGCGATGACCCCAGGGTTCGATGAGGCGAAGCTTAATTCTTTTATGGAAAAAGTTGTGGGGGACATGGGCGCGGCAATGCATGCTGCCCTGATCGTGATTGGAGATAAATTGGGCCTTTTCCGGTCAATGGCCGGCGCGGGGCCTTTGACTCCGGCGGAACTGGCGGCCAAAACCCAGACGTCCGAGCGTTACGTGCGCGAATGGTTGAATGCGAACGCGGCCAGCGGGTTTGTAGCCTACGACTCCGCGACCAAGCGGTACACATTGCCAGCGGAGCAGGCGTTTGCTCTCACCACGATGGATATTCCCGGAGCCTTCCACATCATCTCGGCTTGTTTCAAAGATGAGCCGAAGATCACGCAGGCATTTCGAACCGGCGAGGGCGTCGGCTGGCACGAGCACGACGCAAACCTCTTCTTCGGCACGGAGCGATTCTTCCGGCCGAATTACGCCGCCAACCTCATGTCGAAATGGATTCCCGCTCTCGAGGGGATGGAAGAGCGCTTGAAGCGCGGGGCGACTGTGGCCGACGTGGGTTGCGGGCACGGCGCCTCAACGATGCTGATGGCGAAGGCGTTTCCCAAGTCAAGATTCTACGGGTTCGATTATCACAGCGGGTCGATCGAATACGCCCGCCATGTTGCCGGACGGGACGGCCTGCTTGACCAGATCACGTTCGAGGTGGCAAGTTCGAAGAGTTACCCCTCAAACGGCGGCTACGATCTGGTGACTTTCTTCGATTGCTTGCACGATATGGGCGATCCGGTTGGCGCCGCCAAGCACGTTCTGAGCACTCTCAAGCCCGATGGAAGCTGGATGATTGTCGAACCGTTCGCCAACGACCTGGCGCACGAGAATCATAACCCGGTAGGACGTATCTATTATTCGGCTTCGACCATGATCTGTACGCCCGCATCGCTGGCGCAGGAGGTGGGCGCGGCGTTGGGCGCGCAGGCGGGCGAAAAGCAAATCCGCAAAGTGGCATCGGAAGCGGGCTTCACTCGCTTCCGCCGGGCCGCGGAGACCCCCTTTAATCTGGTTTTCGAAGCTCGTCCTTAACGAAGAAGTAGTGGTGGCTTTACGCCGCCACTTGGCGAGGTAAACTCGCCGCTACGAATTCAATACGAGACACTACCCACTTACAGGAGGAGACTATGCTTGGAGACAAGCTCGGCGAAGAGATGGGGAAGGTTACAGTGCGGCGAGTGCTTCCGTGCCAGGGCGCAGGCCCGATGATGGAAACTTCCTTTCAGGCGGAAGGCTCGATTCTGGGAGTGGGTCATAGGACGACGGGCACGTACACCTCGACGATGCGGCAGGACGGCAGCCTGATTGGCAGCGGGCAGGGCGTGGTCATGAACGTGGAGGGTGGCGCCGCGAGCTGGACGGGCCAAGGCGTGGGCGTGATCGGGAAAGACGGATCGGTTAAATACCGCGGAGCCATCTTCTACCAGTCTGCGTTTCCCAAATGGGCGCGGCTGAATAGCGTGGCAGCCATGTTCGAGTACGACGTTGACTCCCAGGGGAACACGAAGTCGGGAATATGGGAATGGAAGTAGCAAGTGGCGCGGACCCGCATTTCGGGTCCGGGATTCGTGCGGGCGAGAGACAAGCACAGGCCTTGGGAAGCGGGCCTGCGCTACCTGCTCAATGATGACGCCGAATGTCGGGGACTTCCACGATTCTGATTCCCTGCGCCGGGTTTTCTATTGCATCGACAAGCGCCGCGATCATCTGTTTGAGTGACACGAGGCCTAATCTTGCGGCGGTCGCGCGTTTGCTCGGGATTGCGCCCATAATCCAGTAGACCGGCAAGATCAGGTAGGGCCAACGATGTCCCGGGCCGAGGACATACCAGGGGCGCAGTAGGGTGGCGTTCAGACCACTGGAAGTGATTGCTTCTTCCACCTCGACTCGAGGCTCGATGTAAGCGTGCATCAGCGGCGCCGGATGAGCCACGCTGACATAGACGAGGTGGCGGATTCCGGCCTGCCGGGCCGCCGCGACTGCCGCCATGCCGGATTTGAGATCGATCTCGCGGAACTGTTGCGCCTTGCGCGGGTTGGGTTTTGGGGTGCCTACCAACTGCACGAACGTGTCGGAGGGCGGAACTGAGTGGGCATAAGATTCAGCGTTGAGCGCGTCCCCCAATACCGGAGTGCACCTCGGAGGCAGGTTGCTTTCGGAGCCGGCACGCACGAGCGCCCGAATGGTGTGCCCTCGTTGCACGAGAGGCGGGACCAAATGACGGCCCATATAACCGGTGCCACCGGTTACGAAAATGTTCATGTTAGAGCTCTTTTCAGGTAGTGAGCAGCCATCTTGATTATAATGCATTCGATAACTTTTGGAAGAGGTTAACAACTGAATCGTTTCCGGGAGGAAAAATGCCAAAGTACGTGATCGAACGTGATATTCCGGGAGTCGGAAATCTGACGCCGGACGAGGCGCAGGGGGTAGCGCAGAAGTCTTGCAGCGTGCTCAATAAGCTCGGGCCGAGCATTCAGTGGCTGCACAGCTACGTGACTGCCGACAAGATCTACTGCGTCTACATCGCACCCAATGAAGAGATGGTTCGGGAACATGCAAAGCAGGGAGGGTTTCCGGCGAACCGTATTTCCGAGGTCAAACTGATGATCGATCCAACCTCGGCGGAAGGTTGATCGCACCGCAGAGGCGCCGGCAAGATGCTCTGGCGTGCCGGCGCCACTTTGCCTGTATTGAGATCGTCAAATCCCATTCGAGGACACCAATGACACGAAAACTCATTACGTTTCTCAGCATAGCCCTGGTCGCGCTATCCACGAGTTGTGCGCAGGCGCCTAAGTCTGCTGAAACTCACGATACGGACGTTCAGGCCATCAAGGACATCGAGGCCCAGTGGAACAAAGAGTACGAAGCCAAAGACCTCGACAAGATTGTTGGTCATTATTCGGATGATGCCGTGTTGATGGCGCCGGGAGCGCCGCCCACCGTGGGGAAAGTTTCTATTCAAACTATGCTCAAGCAGATGGTCGGAGACAACGCGCTCAATCTCAAATTCGAAGCCGCGCGGATCGAGGTCGCAAGCGGCGGGGACATGGCCTACACGCAGGGCTCCTACACCATGACTATGACGGACCCGTCTACAAAGAAACCGATTAACGACAAAGGCAGTTATGTAACCGTCTACAAGAAACAGGCCGATAGTTCGTGGAAAGTTGTCTCGGACATTGCTTCATCTGCAACTCCTCCGGGTCCTCCTCAGGCGCCGGGGAAATGACCCGGCTTTCCAGTCTGGTTGACTACGTTGACGAAGCATTCCGCCTTGCCGGAGGCAGTGCCAGAGTGCCATGAAGATGCGCGGCGCCTCTGGCGCGCAGATTCTCAACGCGGGAGGAACAATGCCAACTGACAACACACACGACTTGCGAGCCCGGCGAGAAGCGGTGGTGAATGCGCATATCGAGGCGGAGACAGTGACGCATGACGTCGCTGCCGCGCTCGCCACCTTTCACCATCCGCGATACGAAGTTCCGGCCGTAGGGGCTATTGCGGACGGAGGCGAAGCGGTGGAGGGTCTGCTTAGCTTACTGCTGGGGGCGTTCCCGGATTTCTGGCTCAAAAGGCTGGTGACCTATCACGCCGATGACGCAGTCATCGTCGAATGCAAGTTCGGCGGCACACACCGCGGCACGTGGGCCGGCATCGCTCCCACTGGAAACCAGATGGAGGTGCAAAGTGCCTGCATCTTTGTCTTTGAGGGCGCGAATCTGGTGTGCGAGAAAGTCTATTTCGACCATGCCACGATTCTGCGGCAACTGGCGCCGCCGGCATGAACGCCCCGCTCTTACACCGCGGAGGCGCAGAGGCGCTGAGAGTTGAGAGCAAGAGGCTCTTCCTCTGCCTCTCAGCGGCTCTGCGGTCCATATTGCGCGAGCCGTAGATCAGAGAGCATAAACTTGGCCGGGGGCGCGCGAAGCTGAGCTCCGTTCGCCTCTGAGATTCCCCGACGCGAATCGAGGGGCTACTTCTCATTGATCAGTATTTGAGCCGGATCCGTCTCGTAGCCTTCGTCGTTCAGCGTTTTCTCGACAACCGCGCGAAGGCTTTTCTCGTCGGCATCCTTCGGCGCATCGCAGTGCCGCCTGATTACCTCTTCTCCTGACTTGATCCGAATCAACCACTTCGACTTGGCAGCATCCCATGAGACTTCCGCACCATCTGCACGCATGTCAGCCTCCTGTTACATCTTATATACCATTAGTGCCCGTCCAACGCTAGTGTCACGAAACTGCTGAGATCCTTCGCTCTGCTCAGGATGACGGACGGTGTGAAACGCACAGGTCACTTGCCAACAACCGATTCCATGGTATAAGTTCAATCGAGCGCCCAGCGCGCCCGAAGGCCGTCGGCGGCGCGCAATTCAACTCAGGAGTCCGCTATGCAAACCCGCATCCTCGGCACCACCATGCCGGTGCTTGAAATCGTGCTTGACCCCAACGAGTCCGTCATCTCTGAAGCCGGAGAGCTATCCTGGATGACGAGTTCCATCCAGATGACGACGCACACCCAGTTCGCCGGGGGCGGAGGCATCTTCGGCGTGCTGAAGCGCGTGGCGGGCGGGGGATCGCTGTTCATGACGGAGTACCGGGCCGTGGGCGCCGCGGGCGGAATTTCCTTCGCCACAAAGCTGCCGGGGCATATTGTGCCCATCGAAGTTGGCGGAGGCCAGGAATACCTGATTCACCGGCATGGGTTTTTGTGCGCGACGCCGCAGATTCAGCTCAGCGTCGGCTTCCAGCAGTCGCTGGGAGCGGGAATCTTCGGAGGCGACGGCTTTCTGCTGCAGCGCCTCAGCGGCGTGGGGCATGCCTGGATCGAGCTTTCCGGCGAGTTGATCACGAAAGACCTCGCTCCGGGGGAAAATCTGCGGGTGCATCCCGGGCACGTCGGCGCGTTCCAGGCGTCTGTTTCCTTCGAGATCACGACCGTGCCGGGAATCAAGAACATGATTTTCGGCGGCGACGGGATCTTCCTTGCTTCGCTCACCGGGCCGGGACGAATCTGGCTGCAAACCCTGCCCATTTCCAGACTCGCCCACCAACTCATGGAGTATATGCCCAAGCAGCACAGGGAGTCGGTCCAAGGCGGCGTAGTCGGCGGCATCGTCGGGTCGATTCTGGATGGGATGAAGTAAGAGGCGGCGTCTCGCACCACGGTTGGAGCTGACCCGAACGGAGGGGTTTCACAGACTGCGGAAACACCCGCTCGCCTGTCATTCCGAGCAAAGCGAGGAATCTCGCTCTGGCTTGATTTGAAGGCACGGCGGGATTCTTCGTCGCCTGCGGCTCCGCGGAATGACATACCAAGAGGGTTTTTCCGCAGCCAATTCAGCCTTGGCCTTCCGGTCTAGTCCGAACGCGGCGAGAAATCCCGCCTTCTTGTCAGGCCTCCCTGTTCACTTTGTATCGACTCGGTAAATGGTGCGATTGATCGGCATTGCGCCTAAAGCAGCTCCACCACCGAATCCCGCCACAATTGCAGCCACGCACCCACCACAGCTATTGCCCCCGTTGCTCTGCTGCCCAAGGACAATGGCGGAAGGAATCAGGGCGATGCCGCCGACTACGCCCGCCGCCAACAACATGTTCCGCGACCGGTGTGAATTATCGCGGACGCTGACGCGCACCACGTTGGCGCGCAAAACGGATTCTTCACCCTTACCGGTTCGAAGCGAAATTGCCTGGTCAGAAGCTGACACGAAGGTTCCGCTGTGCGTTTTCATGTTGGAGTCCACCACCTCAATCTTCTGTCCCGTGCGCAACTCCTTGAGGTTGTCCCAGTTATTCTGTGAAGACTTGGCCCAGCCGAACCCTGCAGCCAGAAGCAGAAGCCCGATCGTTTCAATCATTTTCTTCATGACACCCTCCTGAGGACGCTAGGCGTTGGCAGTTCAAGAACCCAGTCGAGCACTTCCTCACATACCTGTGAGGTCGATCTGTTCTTAGGCTAAGTGTTAAAGCAGGGCTGTCAGAGCGGGCCTGCAACCGAAAGATCAGCAGCGCTGCTGATCGATCAATCGCAGGAGGTCGACGCCGGAATACGGACCGGGCGCCGGGAGACGAGAGGTACGACGCGTTAGGAGAAATAAGGCAGACGAGACCTTGCGCGAGGCCGAAGCCGCCCGTGGATCGTGGGCGCAGGCGCGCACCGAAACGCACTGCGGAACTCGAAGGTTATAAACTGCCACGTCGCCGTCATTTGAAACATCGTCGAGTAGGGACATACACTCCGGCAGTTCGCGATTCATCACACCAATGCACAGGAGCAGGATGAAGTTGGCGAGGAGTCGCCTGGCCACGGGAGTAACCTCGTTACGGCAAACGCTACCCCTCGCGAGGGCGCGTGTCAAGACCAAATTGTGGAAGAACCGCGGAGGATCGCAAGCATCGCGTGCCCCCGCGCTACCTGCGCTTGTTGGCGATGGCTTGACATGAACGAAGGCTGGCTCCTAGTATTCTTAGTAGGTTGGCGTGTGGCGTGCGAGGGCGTTGGCTGCCGGCTGGAGCGAGCCGGCGCAGAAGCTTACCTAAAGGCGGGGTGTGCCATGGACCAGACGAAGCGCGCGTTTCTACGCGCTGCCGGGCTGCTTCTCGCAGAGGGAGTTTTCGAGAAGCGCCTGGGGGGAAAATGGGGCGCCGGAAACAAGGCTCCGGCGCAGAAGGTCGTGCTGGTGATCTTCGGCGGGGTTCGCCATGCTGAAACGTTTTCTCCGCAAGGCCTGGTTAACATTCCCCATCTCGCCAAGGATCTCCTGCCGCAAGGCCTCTTCTACCCGCAAGTGCGAAATGAAGGTGTGACCGCCCACTTCAATGCCACGTCCAGCATCTTCACCGGCAACTGGCAGCGCGTGGACGACTGGGGCAAGCTCCCGCCGACCACGCCGACCTTTTTTGAGTACTTCCGCAAACAGTTAGGCGTTCCGCAAAGCGATGTGTGGGTCGTCGCCAGTAATAAAGCCCTTACCAGCATGATCGGCGCGAGCGAGCTTTCGAGTTATGGGCCGCGATTCGGGCCCAACGTGGTTTTCCCCAAGCAACTTCTCATCACCGCCGTGGAGGCGGCCGTGCGGGAGGGGCGCAATCGGACGTTCGCGGATCCCGCCAAAGCGCAGGCAGAACTCGAGGCGACCCTCGAGGGCAGCAATTACGAGGGTCTGGGCTGGACAGTGTTCGACGGCGTGCAGTCACTCGATTCCAGCGTGCGGCCGGCGATGCGTGCGGCGGTGGCCAACTTCGTCCAGTCGGGCGTCCCTACCACCGGCGATGAGCTGACCTTCTTCATCAGCCGGGAGATCATGCGGAAATTTGCGCCTTCTTTGCTGGTGGTGATCTTTTCGGATGTGGAGGCCGCGCACTTCGGGTCCTATTCGATGCACCTCGCCGGCATTCACATGGCCGACCGGCTGTGTTATGAACTCTGGCAGGAGATCGGGACGAACGCAGAGTATCGAGGACGCACGACTCTGGTGATTTTGCCGGAATTCGGGCGCGATCCCGATGGCTCGAGTACCAACGGCTTTTTCAATCACCGCGCCAATGACCCCAGCACGCGAACCACCTGGATGATGTGCCTGGGGACGGCCGTGGAGCGGCCACAGACCGTCGAGCGGCCGATTCATCACATCGACCTTTGCCCTACCCTCGCTTCCCTGATGGGTTGCCAGATGCCGGACGCTCTGGGCACCAGGCTGCCGGAGTTTCGAGCCTGAAGCCGAGAACCGAAGGCACCCCTTGCAGCCGGAGCCGATGCCGGACACCAGCATCCGGGCCGCAGATGGAGCCATCCTAGATCGTAGGGGTAGGGCTTGCCCTACCCTCGTTGGGACCAGCGGAAGTGCGGAGACGGCAAGCCGTCTCCCTACCATTGTCTTCTCCATTAGTCATGCCTGCATTTAGGATATAATCCGTCACCGCGAATTGTATCGCCGGGGGAGATACTTCTCCCTGAGGAGGTCCGCTTGAACAAGCTTCTTAGTCTTTGTCTTCTCTTTCTCGTGTTCGCATCGGGCGCGGCGCTCGGCGCGGAGGATACGCCTCCCGTACTGGGGATTGGATCAAGCGCGCCTGACTTTTGTCTGCCGGGGGTGGACGGCAAGGTGCATTGTTTGCGGGACTTTGCTTCCGCCAAGATTCTGGTGGTGATGTTCACGTGCAACCACTGCCCCACGGCGCAACTCTATGAGACCCGAATCAAGCAACTCGTATCCGACTACCAGAACCGGGGCGTGGCGTTTGTGGGCATCAATCCCAACAACGCCAACGCGGTCCTTCTGGATGAACAGGGTTACACAGACCTGGGCGATTCGCTTGCGGAAATGAAGATCCGCGCCGGTTATCGGCATTTCAACTTCCCGTATCTCTACGATGGCGAGACCCAGAAAGTCGCCCGCGCTTACGGCCCGGCGGCGACGCCCCACCTCTTCATCTTCGATGCCGAGCGCAAGTTGCGCTACGAGGGGCGTGTGGATAACAACCCGCGCGAACCGTTGGTGACCAGGAAGGATGCTCGAGTTGCCCTTGACGAGGTTCTTGCCGGTAAACCGGTGTCGGTTGAGAAGACCCCGGCCGTCGGCTGTTCGACCAAGTGGATGTACAAGGAAGAATCGCGCGAGGACGAGATGCGGCGCATCGAAGCTGAGCCCGTGACGGTTAAGCCCGTCACCGGGGACGAGTTGAAAGCCTTGCACAAGAATAGCACCGATAAACTGCTCCTGGTCGATTTCTGGGCCACCTGGTGCGGACCTTGCGTCGCGGAGATGGCCAAGCTCGAAACGATTTACCGCATGTTCCGCGCTCGCCCCTTCGACTTAATTATGGTGAGCACGAACTACCCCGATGAGCAAAAGGGCGTTCTCGCGGCGCTTCACAAGGCACACGCCAGCAACACGAATTACATCTTTGGCGCGACAGATATCTATGGTTTGATGGCGGCCTTTGATCCGGATTGGAATGGCGCGGATCCCTACACTCTGCTGATTCGCCCCGACGGCGAGGTGGTCTACAAAGTTCAAGGGCCGATCGATGAGTTGAAAGTGAAGCGGCTCATTCTCGCCAACCTGCCTGATGACGACAGCTACCGGGGAATCCAAGCCTATTGGCGGTCCTCGGTTTATGGCAAGTAGGGAAATTCACCACCGAGGTCACAGAGATCACGGAGAACATCAGACAGTTTTTCTCCGTGGCCTCTGTGACCTCTGTGGTGAATCTCTTTCCCGCGGCTTGGAAGCGAATGGACCACAGGAGTGATACACGATGAGGCACAGAGATTACTTACCGCTTATGGTGGTGGCAATTCTTCTTCCATTGTCTTCTTGCAATCGACAAGCGCCGGTACAGAAAACCGAAATCAAAATTGATGGTTCCGGGAAGGGAAGGATTTTCGAGGGGATCGGCGGCGTCAGCGCCGGAGCTTCTTCGAGGCTGCTGATCGATTATCCCGAACCTCAACGGAGCCAGATCCTTGACTACCTCTTCAAGCCGGATTACGGCGCGTCTCTTCAGCACCTGAAGGTTGAGGTCGGCGGCGACACCAACTCCACCGACGGCTCTGAGCCGAGCCACATGCACACCCGCACGGATGAGAACTACGATCGCGGGTTCGAGTGGTGGTTGATGACGGAGGCCAAAAAGAGGAATCCCAAGATTATCCTGGACGCCCTGCCTTGGGGCGCTCCCGGCTGGATTGGCAACGGCAAATACTACACTCAGGACATGGCGAACTACATCGCCAAGTTCATCCAGGGCGCCAAGAAGCATCACGGGCTGGACATCGATTATGTGGGCATTTGGAACGAAACCAACTACGACACCAATTACATCAAGATGCTGAAGAAGACGCTCGTGGCCAACGGTCTTCAGACCAGGATTGTCGCGGCGGACCTCTACGAGAATCAATGGAAAATCGCCGATGACTTCAAGCTGGATCCGATTCTGAAAGAGGACGTCTATGCGATTGCCGTCCATTACGCGCGGGTGAAGGGAAACTTCTACGTCACGGGAGGCGCTTTGGAGTCCGGCAAGCCACTGTGGTCAAGCGAGGACCAACCTTTCGACGAGACGGGAGTGATCCTCCAGCGCGATTGGAAGCCCGGGGCGAGAATCTGGGCCAAAGTCCTGAACACGAACTACATCGACGGCAAGGTCACCAAGACGGAAACCTGGAGCCCGGTGACCTCCTACTACGATAACCTCGCCGCGCCGAATTCCGGCTTGATGTACGCCAATACGCCCTGGTCCGGTTATTACAACGTGCAATCCGCCATCTGGGTGACCGCGCATACCACGCAATTCGCGCAGCCGGGATGGCAATACCTCGACAGCGCTTGCGGGTATCTCAAGGGCCAGGGGAGCTACGTCGCCCTCAAATCTCCAGGCTCAAGCGACTACAGCGTTATCGTCGAGACCGTCGATGCCACGGAGCCGCAGGAAGTGGCGTTCAGCATTGCCGGAGGCCTTTCGGCCGGCGTCATTCACGTTTGGCAGACGAATGCCTCGAAGTCATTTGAGAAACTGAGCGATATTACGCCGCAAAATGGCTCATTCAGTATTACCCTTGAGCCCGACTCGATCTATTCGCTCACCACCACAACGGGCCAAGGCAAAGGCGCCGCCACGCCGCCTGCGCAAGCATCCTTCCCCTTTCCTTACAGCGACGACTTCAAGAGCACACCGGTGGGTAAGACTCCCAAATACTCTGCGGACCAGGACGGCGCATTCGAGGTGGCGCCCTGCGCCGGACGGCCCGGCCAGTGCCTGCAGCAGGTGGTGCGGCAACATCCGATCGGCTGGGGTGGCATCAGCCCGGACCCGCTGACTTTCCTTGGCAACGCCGATTGGACTGATTACGAGGTCAGCACCACCGCCATGCTTGAGGAACCCGGCAACATCACTCTGGTGGGCCGAATCGATTCCGCTGACTGGTTCCAGGATGGGAAGGCGCGCTGGCCCAGTGGTTACGTGCTCACCGTGCAGCAGGACGGAAGTTGGGAACTGGACAATGCAAAGTTCAAGACGCCCACTGCCAAGCTTGCTTCGGGCAAGGTCGCTTTCTCCCTCAAGACGTGGCATCGGCTGGCGCTCGCCTTCAAGGGTTCGACAATCGAGGCCAGCATCGACGGAGGCCGAGTCGCAAGCCTGAGTGACGGAACCCACAAAAAAGGCATGGCAGGAATCGGCACGGGGTGGAACCTGGCGCAGTTCGCCGATTTTGCGGTGAAGTGACCAGCGTGACGGCGAAGCTTTGGAGTGCGGCAGCTTGCTGCCGCTTTCTTCTGCCGCGAGCTTGCTCGCGGCGGTTAGGGCCGAAGCTCAGAGCGCGGCCAGCAAGCTGGCCGGCGGAAAAGCGGCAGCAAGCTGCCGCACTCCAAAGCTTCGCCAGGGCTCTTTCAGTTGCCCGCCGAGGCCGCTGCGCCTTCGGCGGTGCGATGGTAGTGCGGATAAGCCGGCTTGTGGTGAGTCGGAATGGGATTCTTCTCGAGCTCCGACAGCACCACCTCAACCGCTTTCTCGAGTTGCGGGTCGTGGCCCTCGCGCACTGATTTGGGATCAAGCTCGACCTCAACGTCGGGCGCCACGCCGTGATTCTCCACTTCCCAGGCGTTGTTCGGGGTCCAGAAGCCGCGGCTGGGCGCGGTCACCACGCCTCCATCCATCAGCGACTCGCCTGGGCCGAAGAATCCCACCAGCCCGCCCCAGGTGCGCTTGCCTACTAAGATCCCGATATGCGCCTGGCGGAAATGCCAGGGCATCGCGTCGCCGCCGGAACCCGCGTATTCATTGATGATCATGGCCTTGGGCCCCTGGATCAGGCTGACGGGCGTGGTCATGTCTTCGCCGTCGCGCGTAGTGCGGTAGTTCATCAGCGTGCGCCGCAGGTAATCGAGGATGTAGTCGGTGTTCGTGCCGCCGTGATTGAATCGCTCGTCCACGATGGCGCCTTGCTTGCCGGCTTGGGAAAAGAAGTAGCGGTTGAAATAGGTGTACCCGCCGGTCGCCGTATCCGGCAGGTAGATGTAGGCTAGCCTCCCGTGGCTGAGCTCGTCCACCTTCCGCCGGTTGGCTTCAATCCAGGCAAGGTTGCGCAGTCCCCGTTCGTTTTCGACGGGAACCACGGTTACCTCCCGCGACCCGGCGCCGCCCGGGTCGGGTCCCACGCGCAGAACGACAGACTTACTCGCCATCGCTTCGAAGAAGCTATAGACGTTGTCACTACCCCGCACATCGCGGCCGTTCACCGCCAGCAGGTATTCACCTTCGGCCACGTTCACGCCCGGCTGGGTTAAGGGCGCGCGCAGTTGGGGATTCCAATTTTCGCCGTCGTAAATATGCGCAAACCGGTATCGCCCGTTTTCGATCTTGTAGTCCGCGCCCAGCAGTCCAACGGGAATGCTCTTCAGCTCCGGCGCTTCACCTCCGATCACAAACAGGTGCCCCACCGTGAGGTCGCCCATGGCTTCCTGAAAGATGTAATTCAGATCGGCGCGCGACGCCACGCCGGGCAGGTAGGCCTCGTACTTTCTTTCCGCGGCCTTGAGATCCAGGCCGTGGAAGCTGGGATCATAAAAGAAATCGCGCTCCAGGCGAAATGCTTCGTGGTAGAGCTGCTTCCATTCGGCGGGCGGATCGACGCGTACCTCCATCGCCGCGAGACTTAAGGCCTTCGCGCCCGAAGGTGCGCCCGGGGCGGGCGCGGGGGTTGCTCCGGGAGCCGGCTCCGGCGGCACCGGTGCAATGGACCACGACTGCGGCGGCGGGACCGCTCCGCCAGACTGCGCCGGGCCGGCAAGACGGTAAAGCATTTTCTCGCCGCTGGCGGAAATATAGAACGCCAACATGTTATCCAGCAACTTGTCGGTCTTGCGAGTTTTCAGGGAGAACCGCTGCACGGTGAGAGTGCTGGGGCCGTTCAACGGCTCCACCAAGGGTTCTTCCAGAAGATAGAGCACTCCCTCTTTTCCAGACTTCAGCTCCGAGTAGTTCCGCGCAGGAATCGGCAGCCCCAGAATCCGCTGGCTGATCTTCTCGAAGTCCACTTTCACTTCCGGCGGCGGGCCGGCTTTGGGCGGATTCTCGGTCTTAGCAGCCTCGGGTTTTGCCTCCTGCTCGTCATCGCTTTCCGGGGCGAGCGGGGAAGGCAAGTCCTTGCGCAAAACCACAACATAGGCGCTGCTGGTCACGGGCCGGTTCATGCTCAGCATCGAGTCATCCATGGTGGGGCCGGCGTCGGTGCTGGCGAGAAAATAGAGATACTTGCCGCTCTTGTCGAATACGGGCGAGTAGGCATCGCTCATCCCATCCGTGACGCGGTGGCTCTCGCCGGTCTCGAGAGAATAGAGGAACACCGAACGCATGTGGCTCAATCCCTGCTGCGTGTAGGCCAGCCACTTGCTGTCCGGAGACCATGCGGCGCGGAAGATCTGCTGCGGCCCCGTGAACCGGTCATGAAAAACGCGCATCGGTGTTTTCTTTTCCAGGTCCACGTACCAGAGGTTCAAGCGTTTGTCGGCGTAGGCGATCTTCTTGCCGTCCGGCGACCAGGTCGGGTAATAAAAGAACGACCCCGGACTGCCAAGATCGATCTTCTGCGCTTCGCCCAGGCCGTTCTGGTCCTTGATGTAGAGCGCGTATTCGCCGGACTCGTCGGAGAAATAGGCAACGCGATTGCCGTTCGGCGACCAGGCAGGGCTTCGCTCGTCTGCAGCCTGCGTGTTGGTAAGGTTGCGGATGTCGCCTTTGTCGGCGGGAACGGTGAGGATTTCGCCCCGTGCCTCGAAGACGGCCCGCAAGCCGGTGGGCGAGATGTCGGCATTCGCGATGCGGCTCGCCACGTTGAGATAATGCGGCCGCATCTCCGGCAGATCGCCCGTAACGCGGATATCGACCTTATGGGCCTGGCCGGATTTGAGGTCGTAGAGGTAGATGGCGCCGAACTGCTCGATGACGATGGCGCCCGGCCCCGCGCTGGCGTATTTGAAGTCCAGTCCATCGTTCTTGAGCGCCTGGGCGACGCGCTTCGAGCCGGTGTCGTAACTAAAAAGCGAGATGGGCCCGGAGCGATCCGACAGGAAGAAGACGCGGTGGTCCACCCAGAGGGGGTCGAAGTCGTTGGAATTATCACGCGGGATTCTGGTCACGCTCGAGTCGGACAACTGCGCGATCCAGATCGGCGAGGTGCGGCCGCCCCGGTAGCGTTTCCAGATTTCGAAGGCGTGGTCGAGAGGCACGTAGGCGAGTTGGCTGCCGTCCGGCGAGTACGAACCCTCGGCGGCGATCGGTAGGGGCAACTCCAAGGGGAACCCGCCTTGGCGCGAAATCGTGAACAAACGGTTGAAGCTCTCGAAGCTGGAACGGTTCGAGGCGAACATGACCTGCGTGCCGTCGCGCGTCCACCCCACCACCAGGTCCGGCGAGGGATGATACGTCAGCCGTTTGGGCTCGCCACCGGCGGCGGGAATGAGATAAACGTCGGAGTTGCCGTTGTAATTGCCGGTGAAGGCAATCTCGCTGCCGTCCGGAGAGAATGCCGGGCGAGATACAGTTCCAATTCCAGCCGTGAGCCGCTGCGCCACGCCGCCCGACCTCGAGACGCTCCACAAGTCTCCCGCGTAGACAAAGGCAATCTGCGTGGCGCTGAGCGTCGGGTGCTGCAAGAGCAGCGGCGCTTGGCTGTGAGCCGAGCCGGCGCTCAGAGTGATAACGACAAATAGACCGGCAGCAAAACGCATCACGCCTGTGACCTCCTGTCGGATTTTGGATAATGCGCGGATGGGCCAGAGTATATCACGCCGCTGCGCCGGTCCTTTGTTTTCATAGACATTCTCGCTTTGTTCCGTCGATTCTCGTCATCGGAAAACCACTTTAACGCCAAGGCTGGAAGGTCCCACCACCCCCAACCCCTCCTCATCCGAGGAGGGGAGCCCGGGGAATTCCCCTCCTTGGGTAAGGAGGGGCCAGGGGGTGGTTGATTTCGTCACCGATCCTTTGTTTTCATAAACATTCTGGCTTTGTTCCGCCGATTCCCGTAGCGCCGCGGCTGGCGCAGACCCGGAGGTCTCGTGTCTGCGATGTCCCGAAGGGCCAGGCAGGCGCAAAAGCACAATCTGACCGAACTGCACTTTCGGCGCATCGCAGACATTGAAGAACAACGTCTGCGCCAGCCGGCCCAATTGAACGATTCCGGCTCGCCGAAGCGCAATTCCTGGCTTCAAGGTGAGTTCGTTTTGAGTTCGTTTTTTTCGAAGTTTTGCTGATTCTAAAAGACTTGTTGAGTTCGTTCCCCCGATTCTTAACATCTTTTTGTGAGTCACTGACTCCCCGGCCGGCGCAGACCCGCAGTGTGGGGTCTGCAATGTCCCGAAGGAACACGCGGGTTTCAGCGTTGTAATCCGACCTGACTGCGCCTTCGGCGCATCGCAGACGATCAAAGGCATCGTCTGCGCCAGTCCGGCCAGTCTCAGATCCCGCCCGAACGGGGGTGCGGCACGAGGTGGAGTTTCAAAGCTGAAATGAGGGAGGGGGGATGGAGTGTCGACGAGCATGGCGTCAGAATGTCGCAGGAGGCCTGGACTCCCGCGGAAGTTAATAATTCTAGCCTATCGATTTCCGTTTGTCAAGAGACACGAAGTCCGCTGACAGAAAGTCCAATGTGGCGGTCGCTGGTCCCGGGCGCATGGTCGGCGGGCAAAGCTATGGGTCATCACACTGGAAACCATCGTTATTGATCAACTCGACAGACCGACGGATAATTGAAACCAGGCAAACGGGCGACGGAGTCGTGCGTCAAACAAGACGCGCCCGATCCACGCACTGAGACGAGGTCGCCTCGGCGCTAAGCCCTCACCCAGCCTGGAACGGCTGATCAAGGCGCCGCCGCGGGTTACCCTCTCCCCAGTGGAGAGGGCGAATCTCTATGTTGAGGCAGTGGGCTGCGAACTAATGGAGAAACTATGATTCCGAATTTGGCAGACAATTGCAGTTCGGCCAAGAGAAGAATGGGACAGGTTGCGATCGGCCTCGCAACTGCGGTCACGCTTGTGGCATTGGCACTTTTCAGCAGCGCACGCGCGGGGGCGCAGCCGCCGCAGAACGCCGTGGGGCAAGCGTCCGCGACCGGCAGCGCGCAATCGGCGCCGACGGCCACCCTGCCCACCTCGGCTTCCTTCGAGGTTGCCTCGATCAAGCCGAATCACTCGGGCGACCGGCGCTTTTTTGTGTCGTGGCAGCCCGGCCGGTTCAATGCGAACGGCATGACGTTGAAGTTTCTTATTACGATGGCGTACGACGTAAAGGAATTTCAAGTTTCAGGAGGACCCAGTTGGGTCAACACCGAAAGATACGACATTGACGCGAAGGAACCGGACTCAATCGCCCAGGAACTGGATAAGCTTCCCCGCGAGCAGCGGAGCCCGTTGGCTGATTCGATGCTCCAGTCACTGCTCGCCGACCGGTTCCAGTTGAAATTGACTCGCGGGACCAAGGAAATGCCTGCCTATGCGCTGGTGGTGGCGAAGGGTGGTCCGAAACTTCAGGAGGCGAAGCCTGTCGATACGCAAGCCGACGCGCCGAGCGGGCCTGGCGGCCACCCGCACGGACCCATGATGCGCATGGGAAGAGGCGAAGTTTCCGGTCAAGGAGTTGCCGCCGCGTTCCTGGCGAGCGTGCTGTCGCAGCAACTGGGCCGCACGGTGCTGGACAAGACCGGGTTGAAGGGCAACTATGATTTCACGCTTAAGTGGACGCCCGAACAAGGCGAAGGAATGATGATGGCAGGCCCTGGGCCCGGAGGCGGCGGTCCTCCACCCGACGGCGCACCACCGCCGGATGCTTCGGGGCCGTCCATCTTCACGGCGCTTCAGGAACAGCTCGGGTTGAGACTGGAACCCACCAAGGCGCCTGCGGAAGTACTCACGATCGACCACGTCGAGCATCCTTCGGAGAATTAGATTGTTGTCACCACCAAGACACAAAGAAGAGCTTCCTTTTAGGACGCTGAAGTGGGCTGTCTGTCATGCTGAGCGCAGCGAAGCATCTCTGTAGTTGTCCGTTTGTATTTAAACGAAATGCACCTGCCGAGATCCTTCGCTTCGCTCAGGATGACATGAACAGAAGGTGTCTCACCGTCGCATTAGTGGTTCTTAGTCGGCTGCTCTTCTTTGTGTCTTTATGTCGTGGTGGTGCACCCACTCCGTACAGGGGGCAGGTCACTTCCGGCGGATTGCCGGTTCCGGGCGCCACGGTCAAGGCCACGCAGGGCACAAGACAATTCTCCACGACTACAGATCAGGAGGGGCTCTACTCGTTTCCGGGTTTGACCGATGGAACATGGACGATTGAAGTGGAAATGACCGGCTTCGCAACGCTCAAGCAGGAAGTCGAGATCGGACCGAATGCGCCGCCGGGGAAATGGGAATTGAAGCTGCTGCCGCTTGATCAGATCAAGGCTGAAATAAGATCAGGGGCGGAAGTGACGCCTGGCGGCGCTCCTGTCGAAGGGGCACGCCATGGCGTGCCCCTACAACCCAAAGGCGGGAATGACGAAGAGAAGGCGAGGGAAAGTAAAGAAAGCGGGAACGAGGCAGGGAACAAGGGAGAAAACAACGCTGGAAATACCAACGAAAACGGTGACAACGGCCAAGCCCCCAGCGACGAACTCAATTCGCGCGCAGATGACGGCTTGCTGATCAATGGCAGCGTGCTGAACGGCGCCGCCACGCGATTCGCGCAAGCGTTTGCTTTCGGCAATTATCGCAACCGCGGAAGCGGACTCTACAACGGCGGACTGGGCCTTATTTTCGATAACTCCGCACTCGATTCCCGGCCTTTTTCCCTGAGCGGGCAGAACACCTCCAAGCCGGCCTACAACCGAATCACGGGCGTGGCGACATTGGGCGGCCCGCTTAGGATTCCGCATCTCCTCGAACGGCACGCGCCAAACTTTTTTATGGCCTATGAGTGGACGCGATATGTTGACGACTCCACGCAATCCGCCCTGGTGCCGGATGCTGCGGAGCGGGGCGGGGATTTCTCGCAAGTGCTGAGCGCTCTCGGTCAGCCGGTCCAAATCTTCAATCCGGTCACAGGACTGCCATTCTCCGGCAGCAAGATTCCGCCCACCGATATCAGCCCTCAGGCGAAAGCCTTATTCAATTATTATCCGTTGCCCAGCTTCAGCGGCGAGCACCAATACAACTACCAGGTCCCCATCAACACGGACACCCATCAAGACGCCTTGCAATCGCGTTTCGACGAGTACATTAATCCCAAGAACCAACTCTATGGCGGATTTGCTTTCCAGAGCGCGCGCACGGCCGCTCCGAATCTATTCGGCTTTCTCGATTCGAGCGATGTGCTGGGAATCACCAGCCACATCAACTGGTCGCATCACCTCGGCACACGGGTATTTCTGAATCTGGGTTACCAGTTCAGCCGCCTCTCGACGCAGACGAACCCGTACTGGGCGGATCGCGCCAACGTTTCCGGCGCTGCCGGGATTTTGGGGAACAACCAAGAGACAGTGAACTGGGGGCCGCCGAGCCTCGTCTTTTCGAGCGGCCTGGCGGGGCTTTCCGACGCAATAAGCTCCTTCGATCGCAACCAGACGGATGCCTGGTCTTCTTCGCTGTTATGGAGCCGGGATCGGCACAATATTACCATCGGTGGCGACTTCCGGCGGCAACAGTTCAATTACCTGGGGCAGCAAGACCCGCGCGGCACCTTCACATTCACGGGCGCGGCCACCGAGGGAAGCGCGAGCTGGCCGGGCGATTGGCGGCGACGATTTTGCGGACTTCCTGCTGGGGATTCCAGACACGAGCTCCATCGCGTTCGGCAATGCGGATAAGTATTTCCGGGAATCCGTTTACGACGCTTACTTCACGGATGATTGGAGAATAAGCCCGGAGCTCACTTTGAATGCGGGGATGCGCTGGGAGTACGGCGCGCCGATTACGGAGTTGTATGGGCGACTGGTGAACCTGGACATCACGCCGGGATTTGCGGCCGTCGCGCCGGTGGTGGGAATCGACCCGCTGGGGCCGCTGACGGGCCAGAAGTATCCGAGTTCGCTGATGCATCCGGACAAGACCGGGTTCGAGCCCCGCATCGGAATTGCCTGGCGCCCGATGGCCGGATCGTCGCTGGTGGTTCGCGCCGGATATGGCGTCTATTACGACACCTCGGTCTATCAAACCATCGCGCAGCAAATGGCGCAGCAGGCGCCGCTTTCGAAGAGTTTGAGCGTGCAAAACAGCCCGGCGTGCCCGCTTACACTGGCGAATGGATTCATTCCGTGCTCGACAATCACTCCTGACACGTTTGCCGTCGATCCGAATTTCCGCGTGGGTTACGCGCAAAACTGGGAATTGTCCCTGCAACGGGACCTTCCTGGTTCGTTGCAACTCAACGCCACATATTTAGGGGTCAAGGGAACGCGCGGAGTGCAGGAGTTTCTCCCCAACACCTATCCACCCGGGGCTGCGAATCCGTGCCCGAGTTGCCCTACGGGTTTTGCCTATCTCACGTCAAACGGCAACTCATCTCGCCAAGCTGCGCAGTTTCAATTGCGGCGAAGATTGCACAACGGGCTCACCTCGACAGTCCGATACACTTACTCGAAGTCGATCGATGATGATTCCACCTTGGGTGGCCAGGGAGCAGTCATGCCGACGCAGATCTTCGGCGTCCCTTCGGGAGGACCGGGGAATAGCGGAACGCAAGTCAGCTTGACGACGACGGGTACGGGCGGCTCCAGCCCTAGCATCGCCCAGAACTGGCTTGACCTTGAGGCGGAGCGCGGCCTTTCTACTTTCGATCAGCGGCATCTCTTGAACGTGCAGTTTCAATACACCACCGGCATGGGACTGGGCGGTGAAACGCTCCTGCGCGGCTGGAAAGGGACGCTCTTCAAGGAGTGGACTTTTCTTAGCCAGATCAGCGTGGGCAGCGGATTGCCGGAGACGCCCGTCTATCTTGCAGTCGTGCCGGGAACCGGTGTGACAGGGAGCATCCGGCCGGATGCCACGGGCGCGCCCGTTCACGCTGCGCCGCAGGGCTTGTTTTTGAACCCCGCCGCGTACACACCGCCCACGACCGGCCAGTGGGGAAACGCGGGAAGGGACTCGATTACCGGCCCTTCTGAATTTGCCTTTAACGCTTCCCTAGGGCGAACTTTCCGCCTGCACGGCCGCTTCAACCTGGACTTTCGAATCGACTCGACGAACTTCCTCAATCACGTTACTTTTGCAAGCTGGGACACAAGCATTAGCAGTACGCAGTTCGGATTGCCGGCCGCGGCCAACGCTATGCGCAGTTTGCAGGCGACGATGCGTGTGAGGTTTTGAAGAAGAAAGCAGAAAGCAGAAGGCAGAAAGTAGAAACGGATCTCGAACGGCAGTGGCGGGTGATGAGTGACAGGTGAGGGTTTGTTTCACAGCCAGATGCAATTGAAAGGACGAAGCACAATTCGAGCGGCACTCGGCTTGCGATTTGGCAAATCCCAAATTGTAAACCATTTGAATTTTGCCATTTGCCATTTGCCTTTTGAATTCGTTCTTCCGTTAAAGGACAAGAGCGACCCCTCACCCGTCCGTCGACGGCTGACGGAAACGCCGTCACGGGACACCCTCTCCCCAGGGGAGAGGGCTATGAGTCTAGTACTCTTCGTGTTCCTCTTGCTAACGCCATACGCCGCAGCACAGCAGATCGGGCAGAACGCGCCCGCGAGCGCCAAGGAGACGGCCACGATTAGCGTCAGCACGCAATTGGTGGTGGAGGCGCTGGTGGTGAAGGACAAGAAAGGGAACCCCATTCAGGGGTTGACCGCCAAGGACTTCACGATTACCGAGAATGGGACGCCCCAGACCATCAGTTTCTGCGAACACCAGGACTTGTCGAACGCCACGAGTCCTCCGCAGACTACTCCGGGCGCGCCGGAAAATATCACCATCTACGACAAGCTGAGCCGGACTCGCATCGCTCCCGAAACGCCCGGCAAACTTCGATATCAGGATCACCGCCTCCTGGCGCTCTACTTTGACATGACGACCATGCCGCCGGCGGACCAAATACGCGCTCTGGAAGCGGCCAAGCGATTCATCAAAACGCAGATGGCGCCGGCGGATCTGGTTGCCATTCTCAGGTTCGCAGGTGGCGCTGTGGATGTTCTCCAGGATTTCTCGGGCGATCGCAACCGGCTGTTGAGCATACTCGAAACCATGATCGTGGGAGAGGGGCAGGGCTACGGCCTGTCGAGCGACGACGCCGGCACGGCGGACACCGGGGCGGCGTTCGGCCAGGACGACAGCGAGTTCAACGTCTTCAATACGGACCGCCAGTTGTCCGCGCTCCAGACAGCGGCGAAGTTGCTGGGGCAGATCAGCGAAAGGAAATCACTGATCTACTTTGCCAGCGGCCTCAGGCTGAGTGGCCTGGACAACCAGGCGCAGCTCCATGCCACCATCGACACGGCCATCCGCGCCGGCGTCTCGTTCTGGCCCATCGACGCGAGGGGTCTAGTGGCCGAGGCCCCGCTTGGGGACGCCACGCAGGGGTCGCAGGGCAACATGGGGATGTACTCGGGAGCCGCTGCCCTGGCTCTGACTACTAACTTCCAGCAGTCGCAGGATACGCTCTATGCGCTGGCCGGCGATACGGGTGGCAAGGCACTTCTCGATTATAACGACCTTGCGAAGGGAATCGTGCAGGCGGAGCAGGCCACCTCGAGCTACTACATTCTGGGTTACTACACCACGAACGCGGCCGAGGACGGCAAGTTCCGCCGCGTCAAGATCTCGCTGAACTCGGACTTGTCCGCCAGCTTGGATTATCGCCAGGGCTACTATGCCGATAAACAGTTCAGCAAATTCACTCCTGCCGACAAGGAACGGCAGCTCGAAGACGCGTTGATGCTCGAGGACCCGATCACCGAACTCACCATCGCCATGGAGATCGATTATTTCCAATTGAATCGCGCCGAGTACTTCGTGCCTATCGTGGTGAAGATTCCGGGCAGGGAATTGGCTCTGGCCAAGCGCCGCGGCGCCGAGCACACACTTCTGGATTTCATCGGCGAGATCAAGGACCAGTACGGCTCAACCATCACCAACCTGCGCGACAAGATGAATATCAAGCTGAGCGACGCCACGGCGGCTCAGTTGGCCAAACGGCCCATCGAGTACGACGCCGGGTTCACAATTCTGCCGGGGAAATACACCATCAAGTTCCTGGCACGCGACGACGAAACCGGGAGGATCGGCACGTACCAGACGAACTTCGTTATTCCCAACTTGAATAAGGAAGAGAAGCGAATTCCTATCAGTTCCGTGGTGCTGAGCAGCCAGCGCGTCGATTTGCGGGATGCGATTTACAACGCGCTCAAGAAAAAGGACCAGGAGGAGACGGCCAACCCCTTGGTGCAGGACCGGCAGAAGCTTATCCCCAGCGTCACGCGAGTTTTCAGTCAAAGCCGGAATCTCTATGTTTACCTTCAGGCCTACGAGCAGGGCCTGCCCGGCGTCCAGCCCTTGCTCGCTTTTGTGAGTTTTTACCAGGCCGAGAAGAAGGCGTTCGAAACGCCGCCCATTGAGGTGACCGGCGGCATGAATAATCGCGTGAAGACCATGCCGCTCAGCTTTAGTATCCCGCTTCACCAACTTTCACCCGGCAAGTATGTGTGCCAGGTTACCGTGCTGGACCCTGCCGGCCCGAAGACCGCGTTTTGGCGCGCTCCGGTGATGCTGGTGCCGTAAAACAGTTGAGAAGTCGAGAGTCGAAAGTACACCACGAGATACTGTGAAGTTGCACCGGGAGGTCTCGCATGAAAATCGGGGAGCGTTATTCCAGGACCTTAATCGTTTCAGCGGCAGCATTGCTTATGTGTGCGACAGGGCCGCGAGCCGGCATCAGCGGATCGCAGGCGTCTTCCCAATCGCAAGCTACCGTCTCGGGCCCCGCTGCTACCGCGCCCGCGGCGAATCCTGCCGACGTAAGCTCCATCGACGCCATTCTGCACGCCGCCTACGACACCATCTCCGGACCTGCCGGCCGGCAGCGCGACTGGGACCGCTTTCGCTCCCTGTTTGTCTTCCGGCGGCCGCCTGGTCGCCGTGGTTCCAAACCACAACGGCGGATTCCGTACCGTGGTGATCAGTCCGGAGGATTACATCCAGCACGATGACCCTTACTTCCAGAAGAATGGCTTCTTCGAGCGGGAAGTCGCGCGACGTACCGAACGGTTCGCAGGCATCGCGCAGGTGTTCAGCACTTATGAATCGCGCCACTCTGCCGACGACGCGAAGCCCTTCGAGCGTGGGATCAACAGCTTTCAATTGATGAATGACGGCCGGCGTTGGTGGATTGTCACCATCTTCTGGCAAGGTGAGACTCCCGAAAGTCCGATTCCACAGGAATTCCTGCAAGGGGTGAAATGAACCGCTGCGATGGGGCGAGCTGATTCTCGCCTCCGTGTTCTCTGTGCCGGAAAAGATTAAACACAGAGGCCACTGAGCCTCTCTGCGTTCTCTGTGTTGAGGCTTGGAAGTCGCGGAGAGCACGGAGAAGCTTGCCTGCGTTGCCTCCCCGGTCCACGCTGCACGGCCAAATCCCTGTCAGAAGATTGGACAGGCGCGTTCAAAAGGTGTACATTCCATTTCTTCCGCAAGGCGCATTTCACTTTCGACGATAAAGGAAAACTATGAGACGAACACTCTTTGCCCTTGCCTTGGTGTTTCTTCCCGTGCTGATTTTGGCCCAGGAACCTAGTGCTCCTCCGGAGACCAAACAGACACCGAAATCCTCCGCGCGGACGGCTGCTACCCCAACCCAGACTCCGCCCGAACGACCTCAGCGCGAGGAACGCGAGGCCAGACCCTCCGCTCCACCTTCGCAGCCCGAAACGGCCCAGCCTGGCGGTCCCGGCGAGGGCATGCGGCCATTCCATTTCGACATGGCCGAAGTTCCTCCCGTGGTAACGCACCACGAAATTCGCGTAGACGGAAAGGCCTTGAAATACACGGCCACCGTCGGCCGCCTGCCCATCAAGGACGCCGAGGACAAGATCGAAGCCGAGATGTTCTTCGAAGCGTACACCCTGGATGGCGCGGACCCCGCCACGCGTCCCGTGACTTTTGCCTACAACGGTGGGCCCGGCTCCGCCTCCGTCTGGTTGCACATGGGAGCGCTCGGGCCGCGCAAGGTGGTCCTGGAGCCTGAGGGATGGCTGCCGCAGTCGCCTTACCGTCTTGAAGACAATCCCAACACGCCGCTGGACAAGACAGACCTGGTGCTGGTGGACGCCATCGGCACCGGTTACAGCCGGCCGGCAGACCAGGCTGCGGCTCGCAAGTTCTGGAACATGAGCGGCGATATCGCCGCTTTTGGTGAATTTATCCGCATCTATATTTCGCGCTACGAGCGCTGGTTGTCGCCGCTCTATCTGTTCGGCGAGAGCTACGGCACCACTCGATCCGCGGGGCTAGCCGGCTACCTCAACGAACGTGGCATCAATTTTAACGGCATCGTACTGCTCTCCACGGTCTTGAATTTCGAGACGCTGGAATCTTCCTTCACCAATGATGTGCCGTACCCCATGCTTCTCCCGTCATTTACCTCCATCGCCTGGTATCACAAGAAGCTGCCGCCGGACCTCGCGGCCGACCCCAGCCGCGCACGGCAGGAATCGATGCAATTTGCGCTGGGAGAATACACTCAAGCCTTGGCTTCCGGCGATACACTGACTCCGGAGCAGCGGCAGAGCGTCATCGATAAACTGAATCGGTATACCGGCATCTCGAAGGAAGTCATCGAGTGGTCGAATCTGCGCCTGGATGTGGGCACCTTCACTCACTTCCTGCTCGCTGATCAGCGGCTCCGCGTGGGCCGCCTGGACGGGCGCTTCAAAGGGCCCGATCCGGACGGCTTCATGAATACCCGCTTCTTTGATCCCTCCAGCGCGGAAACTGGACCGCCCTTCACGAGCGTGTTTAACGACTATGTGCGCCGCGAGCTGAATTACAAAGTAGACATGCCCTACTACGTCTCAGGACAGCAGTCGGGATTCTTCCAGTGGAGCTTTAGCGCTCCGCAGGGCGGTCGCGGGGGCGGCAATCCGTTTGAGATGGAGACTTCCACCCCGCTGCGGGAAGCCATCGTCAAGGACCGTTATCTGAAGATCCTCAATATGGAAGGCTTCTACGACCTCGCCACTCCCTATCTCGCGGCCTGGTATACCTTTGACCATCTCGACCTGTCGCCGGAGTTCCGCAAGAACATCTCGCACGCCCAGTACGAGTCGGGGCATATGGTCTATCTGGACTCGAAGGCTCACGCCAAGATGAAGCAGGATTTCTCGAGCTTCATCGACGCAACAACTAAGAGATAGGCGGTCTTCATCGCGGCGCCGCTTTTCGCGATCGGCGCGGGCGGTTGCAACCGGTCCATGGTTATTACAGTGTAGATTCTACACGGGTATGTCAAAAGTACACTGCCAGGTCCGTTGGCGGCTGCACTTATCGATCTCCGGGGTTACCAAAGTATTTATTTTCATTCTTTTAAACAGGACGTAGAATTCTGCCGTTTGGCAAGACATTTGCCCAGTACCGTCTGTATTCTCTTTAGCCTTTGATAGAAAGAAAATCTCAAAAGTTGAAATGGCATCTTAATCGGCAGGGCGGCAGCGTGCGACTGGAAAACCCTGCGGTTGCTAAATCCTCGGGGAGGAACGAGTCATGTTAAGAAAACGACAAGAAGCTAGCGGCCGCGCGCGGCGTTTCCCAATCCACCTCCCGGTTCGTTACCGCCTGCCACAAAGCCCTGAATGGTTTGAGGCTTACACCGAAAATGTCAGCCGATCCGGCGTCTTGTTTCGAACCCACCGTACCCTCGAACCAACCACGGCGCTCGACCTCAGGCTGGAACTCCCCCCGGTCGACAATGGGGAAAGGGTGCGAGGCGAGGTCGTCTGCAAGGGCGAGGTTGTCCGGATGGACCGCTCCGACGACGGAGATGGTATTCCGTCGGGCGTGGCCGTCGTGTTCCACCGTTACTGGATGACGCAGAGAAGAGAGCCAAATTAAGAGCCGGTAGCAGAGGCGCGAGCAGTTTGCAAAGCAGATCGGAAAATGAATCGCAGCCGGCGGGAACCCGGAAAGCATTAACGGTTGCGGCATTCGCTGGTAGCCCTCCCGAAAACTTTCACCCCTTACAACGAGGCAACACCCGACCGGTCCTGATAACGGGCGCGACCCCGCCCGGCAAGGGATCTGAGGTCCGTCGTGCTATACTCAGAAAAGGTTGAAGGCCACACCGTCGAGGAGGCACAAACGGACTCTGTCGGTCCCACCTTTGTGAACTTGCTTTCCAAGACGCAAGTAGACCGACTCGGCGACCGCCTTCGAAAGGGAATCGTCGCGGAGGGCGATCTTCAGCAGCTTGATGCGTACCGCCGTTCCTTCGCAGCCTCGTATGATGAAATCGTTGCCGTCGTCCGCGACGCAACGCAGTTGGAACCGACGGGACGACCGGCGAAATCCACGACCTCGATAATCGAGAAAATTCGCCGGGAGACAATCCGGCTGAGCCAGATGCAGGATATCGCCGGCTGCCGCGTCGTCGTGGCGAATGTTCTTGTGCAAGATCAGGTGGTGGAACGGTTGAAGACCGTGTTTCCGAAGGCAATCATGGTTGACCGACGGAAGCAGCCTAGCTTTGGTTACCGTGCCGTGCACGTCGTTGCGACAGCCCGGAACAAGCTGGTCGAGATTCAAGTTCGGACTGAACTCCAACATCTGTGGGCTCAGTTGTCGGAGAAATTCTCCGACACCCCGAATAACGCTACCATAAAGTACGGCGGGGGTGACCCCCAGGCACGGTACGCCCTTTCGGAGGTTTCGAGGCTCGTCTCCATTTTTGAAGGACTGGAGTTGCACCCAAGTGTACCGCCAGAGCTACGGCAACGCTTTCGCGAAGTTCTGAGCACTGCGATCGAAATGGCGGACCGAAGCCCTGAGTCGAACGGAGGCGACTAGCGTGCTTTTCTTAATTGAGTACGATCGTTCCCGAGGATCAATCGTTCACTTGGGCGAATTTGACGCTAGCGCACGCCGGCTCGCGGAGGATGCCCGGATCGAGCTTGAATTGGGCCTGAACCGCAAGGGCATCGAGCACGAAGTCGTGATTCTGGATGCCCCAAGCAAAGAGGCGCTGCTACGGACTCACAGCCGCTACTTCGAAAGCGTTGCTGAGATGGTGCACGGCTCACCGCAGGTCCAAGCATTGATTGCTGAGTCTAACAAATTGCCACTCGAACGCGAAAGATGACCGCCTGTGCACCGGCCGTTGTGGCGTTCTCCCATCAATCCAGCGCGAAACGAAACCCCCAATCCACTCAGCGCACCGTCGGCACACCCTCAACCCGGACGGTCACAATCTGAAAAGGCTTAACTACGAAGGAAAACCGATGGTCGGCGGTCGATAGCTGCTGCTGGTTTTCCTCCATGGCATTACAAATCCAGGCGGACTGGATTTGAAGAATCGGTATCTGAATATCTACCTGCCCTGTTTGCCCCGCCACCTCGAGGAAGCGAAGAATCGTGCCGCGCCCGTCCTCGGCGTTTTTCCAATTCACCAGAACAACATTGGACTGGCTCACCTGGAGGAAGCTTGCCTTGGCTTTGTCCAGCGGCCTCGGCGGACTGACTTCCTTATCGTTCTCGATGATCTCGTTGGTCTCGAGGGGCGTCATTTCCTCGTAGCCCAGACGGCTGAGGCGGCCGGGATCGAGGCTGCTGCCGCTCGTCAGGACATAGCGGAAAGTGAAATCGCCTCCCTGGGCCGCCGCGTAGTTGGTGTGCCAATAGTTATTCATCACGTAGGAGAAAACCGTGCCCCGGTGTTCATCCAGCTCCATGGGCCACTTGCCGCGGACGATGTCGCCCAGCGCGAAGAGTTCAGCATCGGCGGGGACGAGAGCCGACGTGACGCCGCCCTGCTGGACGGCGATCCAGTGCTGCGCGGAAAACCATTCCTTCGCCGCGCCGGGCAGAAGATCGCGAGTGGGATCGACAAAGCCGTCCTGAAGGTCGTAGCGGATCTGGGGATCGTCGGCGGCGAAGGGAAAGGCGAAGTAGACGCCCTCCTTGGTGTAGACCTTTTGCTTTTCGACGTGATTAATGAATTCAATCTTCTTCTGCGAGTCGAACAGAATGACCTGGGTTTGCACTTTGGGCGTGTTGAGGCTCGAGCTTTCGAGTTTCGCCTCCACGCCCAAGGGAGTGCGTTCGACCGAAACTAGGCTCCCTTCATGGGCTCCGTTAATGACCAGTTCGGGAGCCGGCAGCTTCGAGTCGCCGAAGATCAGGCGGTTGTAAGGCGGCTTGTCTCCCCCACTGACGTACAAATACTGGTCGAAGCGATAAGGGCTGGCCGCGTTGACGAGTTCCTTGCCCAGTTCTTTATCGAAGATGCTCCGCACGGCGCCGCTGGCCGGGTCAAGATCGACGCGGTAGTAGCTGTTTTCGAGCCTTGAATCTGTTTGCACCTTCGGGGCCGGGGCGGGCGCTGAGGCTTCCTGCCGGATGGTATAAGCGCGGTAGCCCACGGCAGGCACGTCTTCAGCCGCAAAGCGCACACGCTCGAAGCTGGGTTCGCCGGGCCCCGTGGGGTAAGCGGGCAGATCGGCAATCACCTGGAATGGGGTCACCTTTCCGGTTTCCAAGTCGACAAGCTCGGAGCCCTTTCGCAAGTCAGTTTCCACCAACCCGCTGCGTGGCCAGTTGAGAGTGTTGAAGACCACCAGCGTCCCTTTGGGATCGTTGATGTAATCGGAGATGGCGGCCATGCCGCGATCCAAAACGTATTCCAGATCCTCCCCAGCCTGGGTGGCAAACGTATCCTTGACGGTCTGCTGGCGAATCGTTTCCTCGCTCAGCGGGCTCGAGGTGCTTTGCCAGGCGCCCCAGGTGTGCTCGTCGAAGAGCAGCAGGTTTTGCCAGAGCCGCCGCAGCACAGCGGACTCGACTTGCACGTAAGGATGAACCAGCGAAGCGATGGTGGAGAGTTTTTCCGCCGAAGGCGCCCTCTGCTCGGCGCTGCGAGCCAGAATGGCATTCTGCGTGTCGGAGTAGATTCCGTCTTCCCAATACGGCCCGCCGTCGCCCTTGATCACCGGCATCGATTTCCCCGCCTGCTCAGCGACTTCGTGAAGCGCTTCCGCAAAACCCGCATAGCGCAGTTTCGGGTAAGCATAAATCTTGTTCCAATCATCGGCGATCTGGGCTTGCTGCGGGAAAAGGTCGGAGTTCTCCCACTGCGCGCCAAACACCATCACGGTGTCGGGCTTGTACTCTGGGGACGTGTAGGTTTCGAGATACCCGGGCAAACGCTCCCGCCCCGTCTTGATTTCAGGGGGCATGCCGAAAACGGCGGAGATATGCCCGTAACTGTTCGAGTACCACATCACCACTTTTTCGCCGTCCGGGCCTTCCCACCAGTAAGGCGATTGCTTCTCCAGATTGCTGAGCACCACGATCGGCCCGCGATCCGGATTGCTGCCGGAAGTGAAGTACTTCAGGCCCGAGGCCGCCAGCACCGTAGCGTACGCCCAGGATTGGGAAGGCACGTCGGTGATGTTGGCGTAGTCGAAATTGGCTCCGTTGGCGCGATCGAACCGGTAGCTGGGATAGAGCGAGCGGATCAGGGTCTCCAGCGCGGGAAACTCCGTAAGAAGATTCGCATACTCCGCGGGAACCAGGATCTTGTGCTCCCGAACAAGTTGCAGAAGTCTCTGCCGGTCTCCGGCGTTGCGCCCCGCCAGGAATTCCTGGATCACCCAGTAGCCGTCCACGCTGTAGCGGAAGTCCGGGTGTTCCTTGATCATGTCCATGGCTTCATCCAGAACCCGGCTCTGAATCTCGGAAACCTTGGCCTGATAGTCGGTGTAGCCCACGTCGATATGCTCGTGCGGAACAATCAGCAGAGTCCATTTCCTTGCGGGCGATAAAGTCACCGGCAGGCGCTGCGGATGCTTCCCAACCGTAACCGTGACCTCCGTTTTCGTGTCGGCCGCGAACTCCGGCAAGGAGAGCTGAACGCGCTCCTCGCCAAAACTCCGTTGGGAAGCGATAGGAGCAGGAAAGTTTCGGCCGCTGAGCTGAAGATCGAAGCGTGCGTCGCGGAGAGGAGAATTGTGGCGCAGGTAAGCATCGACAAGCTCGAGCAGTTGCTTGCCTTTGGCCTGGTAATAGATGCTGGGTTCAAACTGCACGCCGAGCTTCCGCGGATCGTAGGCCTGGCCCGTGTCCTGGTCGAGTTCGAGCGCATCGTACTCGAGACCCGCAGCGTTCGCGTCCGATCCCGACTCGTCGATCGCGGTCAAGACTAGTGTGTTCTCGCCTTGCTTCAAAGACGGCGTGGGAAGTTGGATATCGACCTCATCGGACCAGTACTTATCACCCGGCGCGTCGTGCCGCTGCGGATGGTGATAAGCCCATCCTTGCTGGCCGTTGATTTCCACTTGAAGCGTTGGGAAATAGGCCCGTTGGCCGATTACAAACCCGACCTTCAGGAAGTAACAACCTCTGGGCGAAGCCGCCGAAAAGAATTTGATCGTGTAGGGATGGGGACGGCGGCCGGCGCGTTCGTTGCCCGAGCCCGGCTGGTAGGCATACCAGTCACGTCTGCGCGTCGCTTTTCCCAACCGTGTAAACCACAGGGGTTTCGGCAAGCGCCGCGCCGTGTAATGCCATCTCCTCCCATTTCTGGTTAAACTCCGCCGAAGAGCGATCAAACTTGCCAATTTGCCAGACGGTCTGCGACTCGGCCATCGCTTGGTGACAAGTTGTCAGTGCGATGATCGCCAAGGCCAAGGACAGGAGGCCTGTCTGAAAACGTGTAGGGGTAGGGCTTGCCCTACCCGGTTCATCGGGGACGGCAAGCCGTCCCCCTACAAGCAGGTGAACGAGGGGAATTGTTTTCATGGATTGAACCCAACGCGCAAAGAGCGCAAAAAGGCAGCATTTTTTTGCAAATTTCGTGTCATTGGGGTGCGATTGTGGGAGTTCGTTTTCACGAATTGTGCAAAAGGCCTCGTGTATTGTCATAGACATACTGGCTTCGATCGTATAAAAAAAGAATCTCTTTCTCAGGAATCCGGGAACAGTCTGCGGTACTGCCCATAGGCGTTGAACCACGCGTTTCCGACGGGTCCCGAAGGGACCCAAAATCATTAGCCGTAGGTGGAACCTACGGAAAGTGCCGGCTATGAGATCCCGCCAACCCCGCAGGGGTTGAATTCGACCCCTCCAGGGTCGGGGCAACAACGAGGAACGGATCATTTCTCCGTAGGTTTCACCTACGGCCAATGGTGTTAACGCCCTTCGGGCATTCAATGTGCAGTAGCTATCATTTGTTATCATAGACATACTGGCTTCGATCGTATAAAGGAGAGTCTCTTTCTCAGGACTCCCGAGGCGGCGGCCAGTCGCTATAATGCGCGGCCACACCGGCTTCCGCTTCGCAGAATCTTCTCACGAGTTCCGCAAACAGAGGGTGGGACATCTCGGCGGGAGTCAAGATCGTCTGGGCCGTTTCGAGGACCTGGCAAGGCGGGGCATCCATCAGGGCCTTCAGGAGGTCGATATAGAGGCGCGAGCGCCCGCCGCCCCGAAGACGATTCAGCCGCGACTGAGACTTGCCGCGCGCCGTGCGCGGCCCCGTGGATTTTTGAGAGTTGCGGCGGTTGGCCTCAAGGCGGGCGGGAGTCATCGGATTCTTCCGTAGGGACATAATGGCTCCTAGCATTGTAGCATATACTAGTTGGCTACATTTGTCAAGGAAATTCGTCTTCTGAAAGTGATAAATAGTTGCATTGGTGGCCTTTGCGAGTCTCTCCAAACATTCTGCATTCGATCCGGCAATTGTGGCGCGTCATTATCCTCCTTGCTTTCTTCAGAGCCGAGAGCGAAAATCACGGCGGGCGGAGAAACCCCGTCCTTTCGGCTTCGGGCCGAGGAGGTGCCCTGCCTGTACTCATCAGTGATCGGGAGGGGCGTTAACTTGACCGACCTAGGGGCGAGCCGCCTGGTGCGGGGGCCAACAGCACACAAGCGGGTTCCGTCCCTCGGACCCCGAAAAGAAGAGGCCGGAGTGGCAACCGAAAATTTGTTGTAGCTCTGGCTGTGTTTTTTCATATACATACAGTGATAAGACATCACTTTTGATGTAATGTCCAGAGCCAGCTAGAAATATTCTTCGAATACATCAATTTTGTGGTATACTGTGCCTGAACTAGAGAAGTGGGAGTGGAAATTCTTGGGCTTCAAATCAGACGCCGAAGGGTGTCCGGTTCAATTTTGGTTTGATGTTTTGCCGGATGAAGCCAAGGAAGAAATCGAGGACCTGATTCGCTATCTGAGAGTCAAGACGAGCAGTAGATGGCAGAGGCCAAGTTTTGATCCATTAGATGGTTCCTGTGGAATTTCTGAGCTGCGACCGCGTGATGTCAGCGTTGAAGTAAATGGAAAACTTGAAGAGATTACCTATCGGATATATGGATTCTTCGGACCGGGACCGCACGTCTACACTTTCCTGCACGGAAACAGGAAGGGAGTCACCAATGACAGAGTTGCAAAAGAAATTGCTTGCAGGCGACTCGAAGCAATTAAGCTCAAAAGAGCAACAGTCCATCGATTTAGATTCAACAGCCGACCTAATTAGGCGATTAATGAGGAATCAAGCTGCGAGAATTAGGTTTGTTGATTCCCACCTGGCTAAGGGAGTCGCATTCCAAATTCAGTCCATGAGGGCCAAGAACGATTGGAGTCAGGAGGAATTGGGGCAACGCCTCGGATCAAATCAAAACGCTGTTTATCGACTTGAGAACCCTGATTACGGAAAACAGACGATTACAACACTAAAGAGGGTCGCCGCCGCATTCGATGTGGCCCTTGTCGTTAGGTTTGTACCGTTCAGCCAATTGGTCGATTGGGTAGGCGGTAAACCGTATATCGATCCTGGACTCAGTGAACATGCCTTGGCTGTTCCGAGTTTCGAAGACGAGATGAAGGCAGGGGTATTCGATCAGCCTGCAGAGAATGTCGATGATGTTCGAATAGCCGCGGAATCGGTCAGGGAGTCCCTCAGAGAGTGTATTACTAGATCGCTAAAGGAGCTCACACTCGCTGTCGGATATCCTCCGATTAAGCCTCTGACTGCGGGTCGCGTCGGCGTGCAAACAAGAGAAAGAGAATCACGCTCTTGGGGTAGAAATGAACGGCGTGGAAAATCAAGGCCAAAACGGCGATTCGGTCCAACAGGAATAAGGGGGACCATTTCACGATCTTCGGAGGATATATATGGACGAATCAAAACAGCAGGAGCACCCAATTGGTGCGGCGGGCCTGGTCAAAGTTGACATTAAGCGTCACGAAGACTATACGACTCTCTACGCGAACTATTTAGTCCTGGAACCGAGCTTCTGGGACCTTAAGATGTATTTCGGAGAGCTTGACCAAACTACCGCTCCACCGTTGGTAGAAGTTCATACGGGAATGAACATCTCTTGGGCACTCGCTAAGGTTTTGAGTTATATCCTACAGACCCATTTGACCGCCTATGAGATGCAGAACGGAAAGATCAAACTCCCAAATGAGGTGTTGCCGGCGGAATTGCCCAAGCCTCCAGCGGATGATATAAACTCTGTGAAATTCTACGAGAAAGTTAAGAAGCTGAGAGACGAACTGTTAGAGCCGTAACGGCTCTGGCGCCGCCGTGATTTCCCACCACCAAAACATCTTACTTGGCCACCAACACAAGTTTCAGGCACTACCCTTCTTCTCTGTGTTCTTTGCGCCTCGAAAGGCTGAACAGAGCGCGGCAGAGCCGCAATTTAAAATTCGAGATTTGAAATTCAAGAGCATGTAACAGGAACGATGACCGGCAACAATCCTGGCACCGCGAAGAAATTCGAGGATAGCAGTGCGGCGCGGGTCGACCGCCTCAAGCAAAACTAACTTCTCCGTGTCCTCTGTGGCTTTACAGACTCAACACAGAGCGCGCGGAGGGCCTTAGTGACCTTTGCGTTCAGACTTTCGAGGCACAGAGATCGCGGAGAACGAATCCTCGCAAGATAACAACCTCCCGCAACAGTCCTTGCGTCTACAAATTCCACGGCTTATGATAGGCCGTCACGTCAAATCAGACTGAGGATAGACGCCAGGGACCAGGATAGAAGCGGCGTTTGGGGCTATTCGACCCAAAGGGGGGCGCATGAAACGACGCATGGGGACTTCTGAATTGCGGACGAAGTTAAACCCTTGGAAGCTGGGGGCAGTTCTTGCCTTAGCGGGGCTCGTCTTGATCCTGCTTCACGGTCTAACCGATGCCCAGACCAACGAGGCTGGGGCCGCACCTAACAGCAAGCCGCCCGCCACTGATCTCACCCACCAGCCCACGCTATTCGTCATCGGCTACGCGCATCTCGACACGGAATGGCGTTGGGAATATCCACAGGTGATTCAGGAATACCTCAGCAAGACGATGCGGAACAACTTCGCCTTGTTTGAGAAGTATCCTCACTACATCTTCAATTTCACCGGGTCCAACCGTTACGAATTTATGAAGGAGTACTTCCCCGCGGATTTCGCCCGCTTAAAACACTATGTCGCCATTGGGCGATGGGTCCCTGCCGGCTCCTCGGTGGAGGAGAATGACGTCAACTCGCCGTCGGCCGAATCGATCATTCGCCAAGTCCTGTTTGGGAACGAGTACTTCCGGCACGAGTTCGGCAAAGCGAGTGAAGAGTACATGTTGCCGGACTGTTTCGGTTTCCCCGCGTCGCTGCCGAGCATCCTGGCGCATGCGGGGGTGCGTGGTTTCTCCACGCAGAAGCTCTCGGCGGCCTGGCAGCCAGCGCCGCACGTGGGCGGGCCGGACTCGCCGGAGAAGACGCCGGAAGGCATTCCCTATAACGTGGGGATCTGGGAAGGCCCCGACGGCAAGACCGTGATCGCGGCCCTCAACCCCAGCAGCTACGACAGTGATATCTACACAGACCTTTCGAAGAACAACACCCCGCCAGCGGGCGAGCATGACGAAGATTACGTTTGGGATTGGCCTGCCCGGGTGAATATCGACGGCACGGTCACCGGGATTTACGCCGATTATCACTACGTGGGCACGGGCGACATCGGCGGCTCTGCCCGTGAGGATTCGGTGAGGCTGATGGAGGCGATCGCGACCAAGAGCGAAACCTCCATCCCTGCCATGCCCACTGAAGGCCCTTTTGGGGAGGAAATTCGTGGAAAGCCCAGCCCGCCCGTGCAGATGGGAACCGGTCCCCTTCGGGTGGTCTGGTCGGATGCGGATACGATGTTCCGCCAAATCAAGCCCAGCGAGACAAGCCGCATGCCGCGCTGGAAAGGCGACCTCGAACTGATCAATCATTCCGCAGGATCACTGACCTCGCAGGCCTATCACAAGCGATGGAATCGGCAGAATGAAGTGTTGGCGGACGCGGCCGAAAAGGCCTCGGTGGGAGCCGCCTGGCTGGGTGGCCGGGCTTATCCTCAAGCTCGGCTGAACCGCGCCTGGAGGCTGGTGCTGGGCGGGCAATTCCACGACATCATGGCGGGCACCGCGACGCCGCAGTCGTACATCTACTCCTGGAACGACGACGTGCTGGCAATGAATCAATTCGCCGGCGTGGTGACGGATTCGACGGAGGCCATCGCCTCCCTCCTGGACACTCAAACCAAAGGAACCCCGGTCGTCATTTTCAACCAATTGAATATTCCGCGCCAGGACGTGGTGGAAGCTCACTTGTCGTTCCCCAACGGCGCTCCGGCGGGAGTCCGCGTCGTGGCCCCGGATGGCCAGGAGGTTCCCGCGCAGCTTGAGCCGGGAAGCGACGGTTCGGCGAAAGTGGTGTTCCTGGCGAGCGCGCCTTCGGTGGGGTACGCGGTTTACGATGTCCAGCCGGCGGGTACGCCTGCCTCGGCTTCAACTTTGCAGGCCAGTAACTCTTCGCTTGAAAATGCCCGTTACCGCGTCAAGATTGATGAGAACGGGGATATTTCGAGCGTATTTGACAAGGCGCTCAATCACGAGTTGCTTTCCGCGCCGCTGCGCCTGGCGATCTCAACGGACAATCCCGAACACTGGCCCGCCTGGAACATGGATTTCGAAGACGAGCAGCGGCCTCCGCGCGCCTACGTTGGTGGACCGGCGCGGGTTGAGGTTGTCGAGCAGGGGCCGGCGCGCGTGGGCGTCCAAATCTCCCGCGAGGGCGAGAATTCGAAGTTTGTCCAGACGGTTCGCCTTTCGGCGGGCGATTCGGGCAATCGGGTGGAAGTGACGAACGCCATCGACTGGGCCACCAAGGGCGTGAATCTGAAGGAAACGTTTCCGCTCAGCGCTTCGAATCCCAACGCGACTTACAATTGGGACATCGGCACCGTCCAGCGCCCGAACGAATTCGACCGGCAGTTTGAAGTTGCCACCCATCGTTGGATCGACCTGACGGACCAGAGCGGGCGGTACGGAGTGACGGTGCTGACCGACTCGAAGACCGGTTCCGACAAGCCCAGCGACAACACCCTGCGACTCACCCTCATCCGCACTCCCGGCACTCGGGGAGGCTACGAGGATCAGGGCACCCAGGACTGGGGCCGGCACGAATTCGTGTTTGGGTTAACCGGCCACGAAGGCGACTGGCGCCAAGGGCAGACCGATTGGCAAGCTTACCGCCTGAATGAACCGCTGATCGCTTTCGAGACCTCCGCACATGCGGGGGCCTTGGGCAAACAATTCTCCTTGCTGCAAGTCAGCAACCGACGGGTCCGCGTGCTGGCGATAAAGAAGGCGGAAGAAAGCGACGCCGTGATCGTTCGCCTGGTGGAGATGAGCGGCCAGCAACAATCGGATGTTCACCTGACGTTCGCCGGCCCGGTGGCGTCAGCACGTGAAGTCAACGGGCAGGAACAACCGGTTGGGCCCGCGACGATCACAAACGGCGACCTGGTGACTTCTTTCAGCGCCTACCAGCCTCGTTCGTTTGCCGTGAAGCTCGAGCCTCCCAAGGCGAAAGCAGTCCCTGTGGAGTCGAAACCCGTGCCGCTCGGCTACGACGTTTCCGTCGCCACTCTCGACGACAAACCTGGCGAAGGCTGCTTTGATTGCGACCTGAACTATCAAACTGCGCAGCAGGGCAACGCCTTGCCGGCTGAAATGCTGCCTTCGCAAATCACTTATGGCGGCATCCAGTTCCGGCTTGCGCCCGCCGGCCTCGGCAAACCTGATGCGCTCGCCGCACATGGCCAGGCCGTTAAGCTGCCGGCAGGCGACTTCAACCGTTTGTATCTTCTCGCCGCTGCTTACGACGGCGACCAGGAAGGCACATTCGAAGTGACAAGCCCTTCGACTTCCGCCCGCACCGGGTTGAAGGTAGGAGATTGGAGCGGTTTCATCGGCCAGTGGGATGCTCGCACCTGGACCGAGAAGCAGGTGGAACTCCCAGTGCCGCCTGAGCCGGCCGCAGATGACCAGAGCCGGCGTGCCGAGCGGGCGCGGCGAATTCGCGCCTACGTGAAGGAGCATGGGCCGATCATCCGGAGTGAGATGGAGTACAGCGGGCTGAAGCCTGCCTACATCAAGCGCGCACCTGTCGCCTGGTTCGCCTCCCACCGCCACCAGCCCGGCGGCGGCAATGAGGCTTACAGCTATTCCTACCTGTTTGCGTACGAACTCGACCTGCCGGCCGGCGCCACAACCATCGTGCTGCCTGACAATGCGAAGATTCGCATCGTGGCGGCTACCGTGGCAAAGGAGCAGCCAGCGGTCAGCCCAGCGCAACCGCTCTACGACAGGCTGGATCGCGCCAATTTCGATTTGTCGCGCTGGAAAGCCTCGGCCGCAGATGAAGGCAAATGATCGCAGATCACGAGAGGCTCCGCGCACTCCAGGGAGGACTCGAAATGGCGAGCCCGGTTTCGCCTTCTGAAGTACAGATCGAAGCTCCATCTCAGGGCGCGCAAAAACCGCAGGCAAGCCCGGAGCGCCTGCTTTCCCTCGATACTTTTCGCGGCTTCACCATGTTCTGGATCGTCGGCGGTGAGGGCCTGATGCTGGGGCATTCAGCAACTGGGCCACAACAGAATCATTGACCTGATCGTCCGCGAGTTGAACCACACGCCTTGGATCGGATTGCGATTTGAAGATTGCATCTGGCCCAGTTTCATGTTGATGGTTGGAGTGTCGGTCCCATTTTCTCTAACCCGGCGGTCCCTCACCGAAACAGACAACCAGCAATTGGCACATGCCATCCGGCGCGCCGTGGTTTTGTTTCTGCTCGGCTCGGTGCGGGAATCGCTCTTTCTTCATACCCCGTGTCTGATCGAGCTGAGCAGCGCCCTCCAGCCTATTGCCGTGGCTTACCTTGTCGCCTTCCTGGTGGCGAAGAAATCCTGGCGATTCCATGTCGGCTTAGCGGCCGGTATTCTTGCGGGATACGCTTGCCTGTTGACCTTCGTCCCTGCGCCCGGCGTTCCGGCCGGCAGCTATGTACTGAATCATAATCTCGTTCACTCGGTCGGATATCGCGCTGCTGGGACAGCATCGCTGGGACACCTGGCCGTACCGGGACCAAGGATGGGGAACTTTTCTCTCGACGATTCCCACAATCTCGACTACCCTCTTTGGCCTGGTGATCGGCAAACTGCTGCTGGCGGCGCGTTCGAAGGCGGACGGTGCAAAGGTGATCGGAGGCATGAGCGTGATCTTCCTGGCGCTGGGATTTGGACTGAGTCCGGTGATTCCCATCGAAATGAAGATGTGGACCACCAGCTATGGCCTGGCCAGCGCCGGGGTGGCTTGCCTCGAGCTGCTCTTCTTTTTTTGGCTCGTTGACATGGCGCGTTACCGGAAGTGGACCATCCTTTTCAGGCCGTTCGGAATGAATGCGATCTTTATTTATATGCTTAGCAGCATTATCCCCGTTGGAACAGGTGTGGATGTCTTTACGGGGCCAATTGCCGCGCACTTGGGCAAGGCCGGATTCCTCTTCCAAGCCCTCGCGATCATACTCGTGGAATGGGCGATTCTATTCTGGATGATGAAGAACAAGGTTATTGTGAGGCCGTAAACGCATATCGTAGGGGCGGCCCTTGTGGCCGCCCTGGGGCAATCCGTCAATAGACGGATTGCCCCTACGAGAAAAGGTAAACCGTCATGTCGCGAAAACGAGTCTTAAGTTTGATGGCACTTATGCTTGCAGTGGTGCGCTGGATTCCGGCTCAACATCGGCCCCTATTGCCGCGCCCGCAGGAAGTCCATTACGGAACCGGCCAGCTTGCATTACAGGGACTGGCGATTTGCTTCGCATCGGCGCCAGTCCCCGAAGACCTGTTTGCCGGGAGCGAACTCTCGAACCAGCTTTCGGAACGAGGGGAAGGCTCGATTCCTATCAGGGAAGGGAATACCTGCCCGCGCGGAATCTTCCTCGAACGCACGGGGAGCATCGATCCGCTGCCGGTTCCCGGCGAGCGAACGGGCCCGGATTCGCGCGAGGCGTACTCTCTCAAGATCACCTCGGAAGGCGCCACCGTGAGCGCTCGCTCATCGGCGGGTCTGTACTATGCAATCCAGACTTTGGGGCAGTTGGTGGAGGGCAGCGGGGCTGGGGCGGTCTTGCCCGTGGTTGAAATCAAGGACTGGCCGGCGCTGGCCTATCGCGGCGTGATGGTGGACATGAGTCACGGAGCGCTGCCCACCGAGAAGGAAGTCGAGCGCCAACTCGAATTCATGGCCCGCTGGAAGGCGAACCAATACTACTTCTACAGCGAGGACAGCATCGAGCTGAAGGGCTATCCACTTTTGAACCCCGGGGGCCGCTTCAGCCAGGAGGAGGTCCGAAGGATCATCGCTTACGGGCGTGCGCGCCACATCGACGTGATTCCGTGCCTGGAGCTATACGGCCATCAACACGATCTCTTCCGGGTTGAGAAATATGCCGAACTTGCCGATATGCCTCACGGCGTAGAATTCGACCCGAGAAATTCCCAGGTGAATTCACTTCTTACGGACTGGGTGACGCAGTTGGCTCAGCTCTTTCCCAGCCCCTTCGTGCACATCGGATTCGACGAAGCTTTTCAAATCGAGCAGGCTGCCCGGCAGGGCGGAATGTCGGCACAACCGGCTCAACTCTTCGTCCGGCAACTCAACACCGTCGACGAGCTTTTCAAGAAATATGGGAAGACCGTCATGGCCTGGGGAGACATCATGGTGAAGTATCCGGAGATCGTCTCCAAGCTTCCCTCCGGCCTCATCGCGGTGGCTTGGGAGTACGATCCGGGTCCCGAGTCGCACTACCAGCATTGGCTGGGGCCGCTGGCCGCCCAGCACATCCCTCACATGATCGCTTCCGGCGTGACCTGCTGGAACCAGGTGATGCCCGACTATGCGCGGAGCTTCGAGAACATCGACACGTTCCTGGCTTCGGGCCGGAAGTCGGGAGCCATGGGCCTGATGAACACTCTCTGGACTGACGACGCTCAGAATCTGCTACGAGCCGCGTGGCCGGGCGTAGCTTACGGCGCGGCGGCGGCTTGGCAGTCTTCGCCTGTAGATCGTCAAAACTTCTTTGCCGGTTACTCGGAGTTGACCTACCCCTCTGCCGTCGCTCCGGAGGTCGCGCAAGCTTTAAAGGACCTCGAAGCTTCGGAACTGGCCTTACAGAAAGCCATCGGGGACGACACCATGCTGGCATTGTGGAGAGATCCCTTCGCCCCGGCGATGTTAAAGCAATCCACCGATCATCTGGGCGACCTCAGGCAAACCCGCCTGCTGGCGGAGGATGCCGCCACGCGGCTCGATCAGGCGCTTTCCGAGGGAGGCGATCCGGTTACTCTCCAGTGTCTGCTGGTTGGCAGCCGCTTGCTCGATTACGCCGGCGAACGATTCCAAACCGCGCCGGAACTCGAAAAAATGTGGCGAAGCCTTGGGCCGAAACGGCCGAAAGACGACGAGTGGTGGAACAACTTTGAATCGCAGGTGACGTATCAGGACCACTCGCGGATAATTGATTTGATGGATGCCATCACGGAGCTGCGGCCCCAGTACCGGGCAGCCTGGCTCGATGAGTACACGGCCTACCGTCTGGACTCGGCGCTGGTCCGGTGGGATGCCGAAGCCGAATATTGGCGAGAGCTTCAAGACCGGTTCCGGACGTTCTCCGACAGCTCTCACGAGGGGCAGTCACTGCCGCCGTTGGAGACGGTGGTGCGGGGCCACTAGTCAGGGCGCTCTCGAAAGTCTGTCATTCTGAGCGAAGCGAAGAATCTGCATTGGTTCGCGGACAGGAACTGCAGATCCTTCGCTTCGCTCAGGATCACATGCGCGGAGGTTATCTCAGCACCTTCCAGAGGTGCCGCGTCGTTCAGGAAAGGAGAAGATGATGCTTATTGTCGATTCACACCTTGATCTATCATGGAACGCTTTAAACTGGAATCGCGATCTTACGCGCAGCGTGGCGGAGATTCGCGCCTCCGAGGCCGGGATGGTGGGGCAGGCCAGGGGTAGGAACACAGTGTCGTTTCCTGAAATGCGCCGCGGCGAGATGGCGTTGTGCCTCGCCACCGTATTGGCGCGGTCCAGCGGCCTCGGCGACCCGTTGCTCGATTATCGGACGCGGGAGGTCGCCTGCGCTATGGGCAAAGGCCAGGTCGCTTATTACCGCATCATGGAGTCGCGCGGCGAAATGCGAATGCTCAAAGACTGGCGCTCCGTCGAGGCCCACCTCCAGGAGTGGAACGCAAACAAGTCGGCTTCTACCCCGCTCGGGTTTATTCTCAGCATGGAAGGCGCCGACCCGATCCTTGAGCCCGGCTCTGTGGGTGAGTGGTGGGAGGACGGGTTGAGGGTGGTCGGCCCCGCCCATTTCGGAGTGAGCGCCTACGCGCACGGCACGGGCACGGTGGGAGGGTTGTTGCCGAAGGGACGTGACCTTCTGCGCGCCATGGACGAGGTGGGCATGATTCTCGATATCAGCCATCTGTCCGACGATAGCTTTTGGGAGGCAGTGGAGCTTTTCAAAGGCCCCCTGCTGGCCAGCCATAACAATTGCCGGGCCTTGGTTCCCCGCGACCGGCAGATCTCCGACGAGCAGATTCGTTACCTCATTGGCCGTGGCGCGGTAATCGGCGCCGTCTGCGACGAGTGGATGCTCTATCCCGGCTGGGTGTCGGGCGAGACCCCGAACACCGTGGTCACGCTCGAGGCCGTCGTCGACCACATCGATCACGTCTGCCAGCTAGCCGGAAACTGTTCCCACTCCGCCATTGGCAGCGACCTGGACGGTGGATTTGGTACCGAGCAATCTCCGTGCGATTTAGATACCATCGCCGACCTGCAAAAGATTCCCGGTCTGCTGCGCAAGAGAGGTTATAAAGAGCCCGACATCGAAGCCATCATGCACGGCAATTGGTTTCGGTTTTTCCAAAACGCATGGGCGTGAAAGCCGGCAGTTCGACTGCCGCGATGAGAATGGCGCGCCTGGAGGGATTCGAACCCCCGACCTTCAGCTTCGAAGGCTGCCGCTCTATCCATCTGAGCTACAGGCGCGTGATTTGAGTTTACTCCAAGTTTCCGCTGGAGAGAAGTGGCAGGGCAACAATACAATTGACATGACCGTCCGACCGGTCGGACAATGGGCAGAATTGGGGTTATTGATTCATTGGGCCATTGGGCCATTGAATCATTGAAAGGCAGGCGCAGAAACCGGCTCCTAGAAGCAATGAAGAAATGGTTCAATGACCCAATGACTCAATGACTCAATGATTCAATTCTGGAGGCGCGATGTCCGAGCGAGTATACGTTTTTGACACGACTTTGCGGGACGGTGAGCAGTCTCCCGGATGCAGCATGGATTTTAAGGAAAAGCTGGAGATGGCGCGGCAGTTGGAGCGCTTGCAGGTGGACATCCTCGAGGCCGGTTTTCCGATTGCTTCGCAGGGCGACTTTGACGCCGTCAAAGCCATCGCCTCGGAAATCCGGACGCCCGTCATTGCCGCCCTGGCGCGGGCCCATCCATTGGACATCGACCGCGCCTGGGAGGCGATCAAGGACGCCGCGCGGCCGCGCATCCACACCTTTCTCGCCACCTCGGACATTCATCTGAAGTACAAGCTCCACAAGACTCGCGAAGAAATCTTGAAAATGATCAGTTGGGCGGTGGGACACGCGAAATCTCTTTGCGCCGACGTGGAGTTTTCACCGGAAGACGCGGGCCGCACCGACCGCGATTATCTGATCGAGTGCTGCCACGCGGCGGTGGAGGCCGGGGCGACCACTCTGAACCTTCCGGACACTGTGGGGTACTGCCTGGAGCCTGAGTATCAGCGGTTGTTTGCCGACGTCAAATCGCGCCTGCCGGGAGCGGAGAAGGTCATCCTGAGCACCCACTCTCACGACGACTTGGGCCTGGCGGTGGCGAATACGCTGGCCGGGGTCCGGGGCGGGGCGCGGCAGGTGGAGTGCGCGATCAACGGTATCGGCGAGCGCGCCGGTAACGCCGCCCTGGAGGAAGTGGTGATGGCCATTTACGTTCGCAACGATGCCCTGGGCGTGCACACCAACATCTGCAAGGAAGAGCTTTACGCCTCCAGCCACTTGCTGACGCGCCTGACCGGCGTTGCCGTGCAACGGAACAAGGCCATTGTGGGGCGCAACGCTTTTTCTCACGAGGCGGGGATTCACCAGGATGGCGTGCTCAAGAACGCCATCACTTACGAGATCATCACGCCTCAAACCGTGGGCCTGCCTTCCAACCAGATTGTGCTGGGCAAGCACTCCGGCCGGCATGCTTTGGCCAAGCGCTATGCAGAGCTAGGCTACCAGTTGGCCAAGCCCGAACTGGAGCGCGCTTACCAGCTGTTTACTCAGCTCGCGGACCGCAAGAAAAACATCTACGACGAGGATCTGGTAGCGATCGTGCAGGAAGGCTTCAAGCAGATGCCCGAGATGTATACGCTGAAACTCTTACAGAGTGTGACCTCGACCGAGGGCCGCAGCACGGCGACCGTCGAACTGGAAAAGGACGGCAGGGTCATCCACGATTCGGCGACAGCGGAAGGGCCGTGCGATGCGGCTTTCCGCGCCGTAGACCGGATCATCGGGATTACCGGCATCATTTCTGACTTCTCAGTCCATACGGTCGGTCCCGGGACGGACGGCGTGGCGGAGGTTTCGATTCGGGCGCGGTTGGAGGGACGCGAGTTCACGGGAAAGTCCACCAGCCACAGCGTGGTGGAAGCTGCGGCCCGCGCCTACCTGCAAGCGGCTAATAAGGCGGCCTACGAGCTGAAACGGCTGGAAGAGGAAGGGGCAGCCGTCGCTTCCAGTTCCGTGCATGAGAACGAGGCCGTGGACCGCCTTCTCCCCGGAGGATACTAAAGGTTAGAGTGTAAAGGTTGAAGTCTAAAAGCTAAAGTCCAAGATCTGGAGCCTCTATAATGTTGCCTACATAACTGCCTTTGCATTCAGCCTTTAACCCCAGCCCTTTGACCCTTTACCCTTTAACCTTTGCCCGTTTGCAATCCTACCAGTTATTCTTATATAATATAAACCAGAAGATATATGCAGACTCTTCATAGGGTTGCGGTTCTCCCGGGTGATGGCATCGGGCCAGAGGTCACGGCCGAGGCCACGAAAGTATTGCAGGCCGTCGAGGCGCTCAGCGAACCGACCTTCAGGTTTCAAACCGGACTGATCGGGGGTTGCGCTCTGGACGCAACGGCCTCGCCTCTCCCTGCCGAGACCATCTCCCTCTGCAACAATTCTCAGGCGGTATTGCTCGGCGCCGTAGGTGGTCCAAAGTGGGATTCCGTGCGGCCGGAAGTGCGGCCCGAGCAGGGACTGCTCGAAATCCGGAAGCGTTTGGGCCTCTACCTCAACCTGCGTCCCGCCCGGGTGTTGGACTCGCTGGTGGGAATCTCTGCGCTTAAGCCCGACCGTGTTCGGGGCACGGACATGATGATTGTCCGTGAATTGACCGGGGGGATCTACTTCGGCAATCCGCGGGGAATCTTCTCCAAGGATGGGGAGCGAGTGGGGATCAACACGGAGGTCTATCGCGAGCACGAAATTGAACGAGTGGCGCACCGGGCCTTCCAGCTTGCGAAGATTCGCCGGCGCAAAGTTACCTCCGTAGACAAGGCGAACGTGCTGGAGTCCTCGCGACTCTGGCGCGAGGTCGTTTCGCGCGTGGCGCAGTCTTATCCGGATGTCGAACTCGAGAACCTGTACGTGGATAACTGCGCGATGCGGCTCATCGACCGCCCAACCAGCTTCGACGTGCTCCTTACCACCAACATGTTCGGTGACATCTTGAGCGACGAAGCCGCCATGCTGACGGGATCCATCGGCCTTTTGCCGTCGGCCAGCCTGGGCGAACATCATGCCCTGTACGAACCCATCCACGGCTCCGCGCCGGACATCGCCGGACGCAATCGCGCCAACCCCATCGCCGCCATCGCCTCTGCCGCCATGATGCTCCGCCATTCATTTCGCATGGAGACCGAGGCTCAGGCCATTGAAACGGCGATTGAAAAGGTCCTGAAACGCGGCCACCGAACACCCGACCTTCCGGGCAAGTCCCGCGCCGTCACAACCTCCCGCATGGGCGACTTGATCGCCGAAGCCACGCAGAAAATCCTGAAATCTTCGAGGTCCTAATAGCCGTTTTGGAGTGCGGCAGTTTGCTGCCGCTTTTGCTCAGGCCAGCTTGCTGGCCGTGTTTTTAAGCGGCCAACGCCGGCGAGCAAACTCGCCGCAGGAAAGCGGCAGCAAGCTGCCGCACTCCAAAACGCTTGCGCCGGAAGATTCTTCCACTGTATATATGTCGAATGTTCATGTGGCCGGTAAAATCGGTGAATCAAGGAGCGCGCGCACTACTGACAGTTTGCTGCCTTTCCATAACCATGTTTACTAACATCACGCAAGCGCCATCGTCGGCGGAGGCGAGTGAGTTGCCACGGGGGCCCGATTTGATACTTCTGAACGGAAAAGTCTGGACCGGAGAGCCTGCTCCGGGCTCATCTGCAACGAAAATCGTGGAAGCTGTGGCTATTGCCAACGGCCGGATTCTAGCCGTAGGCAGCGATGACGAGATTCGCCCCTACCAAGGTCCCAATACGACGGTAATCGATCTCAAGGGGCGCTTGGCGGTTCCAGGCTTGACCGACAGCCACGCTCATTTCATCCAAGGTGGCTTCCAACTTCTTTCGGTAGACCTGAAAGACGCGCGCAGCGAAGAGGAGTTCGTGCGGCGGGTCGCGGAGAAGGCGCGGACTCTGCCTCCCGGAAGGTGGATGCAAGGCGGTGATTGGGATGAGGAGGCCTGGCCTTCGGAGAAGTTGCCCACTCGCTGGCTGATTGACTCGGTCACGCCGCACACACCCGTCTTCATCAGCCGGTACGACGGCCACGCCGTCTTGGCAAACTCGCTGGTGTTAAAGCTCGCCGGCATCACCAAGGAGACGCCGGACCCGGCAGGGGGTGTGATTGTCCGCGATCCAAAGTCCGGCGAGCCCACGGGAGTCCTGAAGGACGAGGCGCAGGACCTGGTGGCAAAGGTGATTCCGCGTCCCTCCGAGAGTGAAATGGAAGAAGCCTTGCGCGCCGCCCTCAAAGAAGCCGCGCGCGTCGGGCTGACTTCAATTCACGACGTCACGGTCGGCCCGGAAGCGTGGAACGGAAACTTCTCGGGTGAAATCGAATTGCTGCGGCGCGCCGAACTCGAGGGCTGGCTCACTTGCCGCATCTACGCGATTACTCCCATCGCCAACTGGAAGAATCTGGAACAGGCCGGAATCTCTCACGACATGGGCAGCGACTTCCTGGAGATGGGAGCGGTAAAGGCCTTTGCGGACGGCTCCCTGGGTTCGCGCACCGCCTGGATGTTCGAGCCTTACGACGACGATCCTTCGAACCGCGGCCTGCCCATGCCGATTATGGCCCCTCCGCCGAAGCTGGAGGAGATAGCTCGGCAGGCCGACCAGGCGGGAATTCAGATTTGCACTCATGCCATTGGTGATCGTGCCGTATCGAGCCTTCTCGACATTTATGAGCGGATTGGCGGCGAGCACCCGGCTGCGCACCGGTTTCGGGTCGAGCACGCGCAACACGTCCGGCCGGAAGACTTTGCGCGCTTTGGGAAGCTGGGAATCGTAGCCTCCATGCAGCCTTATCACGCCATTGATGACGGGCGCTGGGCCGAGAAACGCATAGGGCACGAGCGCGCGCGGTCGAGTTACGCGTGGAAGTCTATGCTGGATGCCGGCGCGAGGTTGGCGTTCGGTTCGGATTGGCCGGTAGCCCCCCTGGACCCGTTGTCAGGCATTTACGCCGCGGTTACGCGCGCTACGCTCGACGGGAAGAACCCCGGAGGCTGGTTCCCGGAACAGCGTTTGACGGTCGAAGAGGCCTTGCACGCTTACACGTCCGGCGCCGCCTACGCTGCTTTTCAAGAGAAGGAAAAAGGCACGATCTCGCCAGGAAAGCTTGCGGATTTGGTGGTTCTTTCTGATGACTTATTCCGAATACCCCAGGAAAGAATCAAAGAGGTACATATCGAACTCACCATCGTGGGAGGCAGAGTCGTATATCAGTCCAACCGGTAGGCCCGAAAACCGGCGCAGTTTGTTACTTTGAATTCGATCGCCCAAACCTCCGGAGTAAGAGGAAAATAACCAGCGTGTAAATGGCGGCGTTAATCGGGATCGCAATCAGGACGAAGTCCGTTACAGTGGCGGTATGTACGCCCCGTAAAATCATGCAAGCCAGCCAACCCACGATTTGCGGGTACGCCAGGAACTCAGTTTTGGGCGAGGAAAGACAGTACAGCAGCGCCGAGAGGGCAAGGCCTCCCAACAATGCCATCCAGAAGTGTCTACTTATGCTGCTGGATTTCTTGCCCCGTTCTACCGCCTGGCAAGGGGCCACCGTCTTTTCATCCTGGGGAAGCTGCATTACGGGTACGGGCCAAGACAACGTATCTGTAACCACGGCCAGTATAAACTGATTTCCGAGCAGAGCAAGCCCAAGACGCTGTCGGGGGAACTGCCCACCGGGTCGTCCTCAGTCGGCATCTGGTCGGTTTGCATCCCGATCAAGAGCCCGGTGTGCCTACGAAACTCGCCTCAAAAGGCTGAAACGGGCGGCCACAAGGGCCGCCCCTACCGCCGGGGGTGGACATCATTTTTGAATTGCACTTCTGGTAAGTAGCATGTACTATATCGGGCGGTCATGTGCCAGAGAGTAACGAGCTAAGCGGCCATTACCAAGGATGGAATCGAAATGTCAATGTGGCGGGACAAGAAGACTCAGCCGACGGAGCCGCCGGAAGTGCAGCGCACGGCGCCTCCTCCTCCGCCTCCGCCCTCTCCCCGACAGGAAACGTCTATGAATGAAACGACTTCAAGATTGTCAAGCAGCGCGTCCGGCACTTCGCACCAGACCGTCCTCGGTCCAAGCGTGGTGCTGAAGGGTGATTTAACTGCCGATGAGGATCTGCTGATCGAAGGCCAATTCGAGGGGACCATCGCCCTCGAACAACATTGCCTGACCGTCGGGGCGAATGGCCACGTCAAGGCTGAAATCCGTGCTCGCCAAGCCGTGATCCTGGGCACCTTGACCGGAAAAGTTGCAGCGCGGGAGAAGGTCGAGATCCGCCGCAGCGGGCATCTGGTGGGCGATCTGGCGACCGGCGCAGTAGCTATCGAGGAAGGGGCCTATTTCAAAGGCAGCATTGAGATCCTTCGGGATGAGCCCAAGGAGAGCCCCAGAGGCGCCTCCGCGCCCCGCCCCTCGGGTGAGGCCAAGGAGAGCCCCAAAGGTGTCTCCGCACCCCGCCCCTCGGGAACGAACGCATAAGCCGGCTTCGGCTGTTGATGTTCCCAAAGAAAACATTCTTCGAGTCTCACGGCTCTCGCAACCCTCCCCCGGAAGCACCCAGCCGTGCCCTCGAATGGTTGTGGCAAAACCTTCGCGAGGTAAAACACCCGCATGTCTTTGATTGTGGCCCTGTGCAACCGGCCACGATCAATGTCCTGCTCAAGCGCGGGGCCAAGCTTTACGTGTCCGATCTGATCACGCTCGCCCGAGAGTCGGACCCTAAGTTCATCCGGCGGCTTGGGAAAACCACGACCTTTCTGACCGACGCCTTTCTCGAGAACATCCCTCCCATTCCTCCCGATTCGCTATCGGTAATTGCCTGCTGGCATCTCCTGGACCTGCTTCCACGCGACGCGATCCCTGCTTTATTGACGAGACTCTGGTCGTACCTCCGGACCGGCGGGGTGTTGTTTTGTCTGCTTCGCGAACCCAGTCTGCCAAATGGCGCGGGAACGCGCTGGTGGCTCGACAGTCTGATGACGCTGCGCTCGGACCCAGAAAGTAAGCTGCCGTTCCTTTATCCGGTTGTCACCAATCGCGAGATCGAGCACTTGGTCCCTGGCGGTAATCTCAAGACCTTCCTCACCCGATCGGCGCGCCGGGAAATTGTCGCAATCAAGTGAGGCGTTGGCTAGTGCCTAACAGGCTTCGTGTGAAGGCTGTCCGTCATGCTGAGCGGAGCGAAGCATCTGCAGTGTCTGCTTGAAAACAAGCAAATGCAGATCCTTCGCTGCGCTCAGGATGACAGGCCGGGGGACTTTTTCCGCAGCCTGCTCGTGCCTAGCGCCTACCGTCTAATGGTCGTTTGACCGCCGCACTCCTGAATCCTCGATCCTGACTCCTGTCTGCCGTCCTGTCCGAAATTGGACAGTGGAATCCCAAAAGCGAACACTCTACCAGCGCGAGCGGTCTCGGCAGAAGGAATAACTCCTTCCCAGACTATGAGTTAGACTTGTTCCGCGATTGGTCCATTTCTTGCCCTTGCCTAAGGTGACGGCTGACACCTAATAGCTGGATGGTTTGAAGAGGCAGAGCAATGGAGACGATTGTGCTGGACCCTGAGAAAACACGGACAACATCCACGGCGCGAATCCTGATCGCGGATGATCAGCCGGATGTGGTGGAGGCACTTCGCCTCCTGCTGAAGGCGGAAGGCTACGAAGCAGAAGGCGTGGGCTCCCCGGCTGCTGCCTTGCAGGCGCTTGAAGCCCGGGATTTCGACCTGTTGCTGCTGGACCTGAACTATACCCGCGATACTACTTCAGGCCTTGAGGGCTTGGACCTGCTTTCCCGCATCAAGGCGTCGGATAGCATTGTGCCGATCGTTGTGATGACTGCCTGGGGCAGCGTTGAGTTGGCGGTCGAGGCTATGCACCGCGGAGTGGGCGACTTTGTCATGAAGCCGTGGAACAACTCTCACCTGCTCAGTATCTTGCGGACGCAGCTCGAGTTGGGCGCCTCACGCCGCCTCCAGTTGCAGGCTGAAGAACGGGAGCGGGAGGACGTGGAAGCCGTACAGCGCGGGTTTCTGCCCAAAGAAATCCCGCAAATGGAGGGCTTTGAGATTTCTGGCGCCTGGTTACCAGCACTTAATGTGGGCGGAGATTACTTCGATGTCCGCGCCTTCAGCAAGAACACGCTCGGTATGTCCATTGCCGATGTCTCCGGCAAAGGGATGTCCGCCGCGCTCTTGATGTCCAACTTGCAGGCGGCGCTCAAGGCCACAGCTTCCGAGCAGGCACCCCCTGAAGAGCTGTGCGGCAAGGTCAATCGGATCATTTGCGATAACATTTCTCGGGACAGATTCATTACTGCCTTCTATGGCTTGCTCGACAGCACGTGCAACCGGCTGGTCTTTACTAATGCAGGACACAACTCTCCCATTCTGGCGCGTCGAGACGGTTCGTGCATGCGCCTTGGCGAAGGCGGCGTCCCTCTGGGACTCTTCCCCGATTGGAAATACGAAAGGGGCGAGGTGCAACTCGCCGCCGGTGACCGGCTGGTGCTTTTCACGGATGGGGTGACGGAAGTCAGCGGCGCAAGCGGGGACGAATTCGGCGAAGAGCGCCTGGCCAAAGTCCTGTTGGAAAATCGGTTCCTCAGCGCGCGAGAGCTGCAAGAGGAGATCCTGGCCGAGGTTGACAAGTTCAGCGGCGGCCGTTTTGAGGATGACGCCACGCTGGTTGTGGTGGCAGTAAAGTGACTCGAGGACCAGGAAAACCCGAATCCATCTAAGGAGGGCCCCATGTCAAAGCGTACTTTTCAATTGCTGCTGGTTGCCTGTCTGGCTGCGGCCACTTTATGGGCAGGGGACGATCCGTTCGTCGGCAAATGGAAGCTCAACCCGTCCAAAAGCATACTCACCGACCTAATGAAGGTTGAGAGTCTCGGCGCGAACAGGTTCGCCCTCGACCTTGGCGGTGGCTCTGAGACTATCGTGGCCGACGGTACGGATCAACCTGGCATCTTCGGGACCACCCTATCCGTCACCGTCGAAGGACCCGACGCCTGGAAGGTGGTTCGCAAGAAGGGCGGCCGCACGCTCGTAACGGGGATTTGGAAGCTTTCCAAAGATGGCAAGACGCTCAGCGACACCTTTACAGCCAATCAGGCTAATGGGTCGACGCTCAGCCTGGACTATGTGTACGAGCGGACATCGACCGGCCCAGGTTTCGCGGGTACGTGGGAAAGCACGAGCGAGAAGGTAAACTCGGTCTTCGAGTTTCAGATCCAGTCCTACCAGGGTGACGGCCTATCATTCATTACTCCCGCTGAACATGAGACTCAGAACATGCGATTCGATGGGAAAGAATATCCGGACGTGGGCCCGGATGTGCCCCCAGACTCTGTGTCCTCCGGACGCCGGGTGAACGAGCGCACTCTGGAAATGACCGACAAGATCAAGGGCAAGGTCATGAACACCCGGCAGATCGAGCTCTCTCCCGATCTCAAGACTTTGACGATGAACGTGCACCCCGTCGGTCAAAGCAAGCCGAATACCCTTGTGTTTGATCGCGAGTAGAAGAGGACTGTCGGCCGCGCAATGAATGAAGCGGTCGGCTCTCAGCAGTCCGCCGACAGCCAAACCGGCTTGGGGGTTGCATGCTGTGAGCTGATAGCTAATGCCTGACAGCTCTCCAAAGGAGGAGCCATGGCTAATCTCGAGCGAGTTCGCGAAGTTATGGAAAAGCCGTTGGAGCCGGAATACTTCCAGCTGAAGTCAGCGGCGGGATGGAAGCTGGTCGCCGTAGAGTGGGAACGGGAGGTCGAAGAACCCCGCAAAGGCCCCCGCCACTCCCTCGAAGAAATACCCTACGGTCTGCGCGTGAGCGATGACTGCTTGCACCTTGTCGAAAATCCGACCGAGACCCAGGTCCTCATTCATATGTTGGATGGCATCGTGCAGGATTTGCCTTTCTCCAAAATCGCCGAGGAGCTGAATCGCAGCGGCCTTCGGACTCGCGGCGGGACCAGGTGGGAGCCCGTTCTCGTCTTCAACATGCTGCCGAGGCTTATTCAGGTTGGCCCGCGTATTTTCTCAAGCGAGCAATGGCAGGCACAGAAGAAGCACGTGGTTAATTATGGTGGTTAGCGGTGGGAGGCTGGCAGTAAGCGACGGATTCAGTCGTAAATCGCCTCGATCAGGTGCTGGCAAAAGGGTTGACGACCTTGAGCCCTTCAAAGCGCGTGAGATCGCGATCTCCAGTGATGATCTCCGACACCCCGTGCTCGAGGCAGAGAGCGGCGATGTGAGCGTCGTGAACCAAGTTGCCAGTGGCGGCGGAATGGCGGAGAACCTGTTCGAGCAGGGAAGTGTGTCGTCCCGTTTCGCTAAGCAGAGAAAGCGAAGGCGAGGCCAGAATCTGCTTCAAATCTTCCAGCGCGACTTTCAGCGGAACCGGAGGGTGAAACACTCGGGGATGAGTGACGACCCTCAGGAACTCGTACAGGCAGGGCCACGGAATTGCCCAAGGGAGCGCGCCCTCTGCCAACTGACGAAGGATCTCGATGGCGGCGCCATGGTGCGGGCTCGACTCGACTTCCGCGTAAATGAGGATGTTCGTGTCAATCGCTTGCAACGGTTAACGCCCATCCATGAGGTTAAAAAGGGCGTCGCGGTCCAGGAGATCGACCCCAGGTTGTTCGGCGGCCTTCCACCCCCGAAGTCGCAGGCGGAAAGGTTTCATCCGCGTGGGGGTCAGCGATCGCCGCAGAAGGTCGTTCGTCACGGCCTGCAAGGTCCGTCCTTCTTCGGAGGCCTTCTTCTTGAGCTCGCGGAGAAGCTGATCGTCGATCGTCAAAGTGGTTCGCCTCATATGCAAAAGCATCTCATGTCGGCATCAAGATGTCAAACACAGCGATTTGCATTCCAGGGAGAATAGGATGAGCACGTTGCTCCAGGATTTTCGGTATGGTCTGCGCGTGCTGGCGCGGAAGCCGGGATTTACTGCGGTCGTAGTGTTGACCTTGGCGCTGGGTATCGGGGCCAACACGGCCATGTTCTCGGTTGTCGATAAAGTGCTCCTTAACTCGCTGCCGTTTTCCGATCCGGACCGGCTGATTTCGCTTCACGCCAGCAAGCCGAACTTCGAGCGGGGATCGATCTCCTATCCGAATTTCCTCGATTGGCAAAAGGATAACAGCAGTTTTACCGCCATGGCCGTCTCCCGAGCCACGGTCATGACCCTAACCGGCAGGGGAGAAGCCGAGCGAGTTCGGGCTGATTACATCACCTCTGATTTCTTTCCTCTGCTCGGCGTTAAGCCCCAGCTTGGCCGCACCTTGACGGCAGGCGAAGATCGGATTGGCGCGGCTCCTGTCGTGCTGATTAGCGAAGGCTTTTGGCAGCGCAAGCTCGAGTCGTCTCGGGAAATCCTCGGTACGACGCTGAACTTGGATGGCCGCGGTTTCACCATAGTCGGCGTGATACCCGCGACTTTCCACGTGGAAACGGTATCGGGAGGCCTGCTGGATCGAGACGTGTACGTCCCCCTCGGCCAGTGGAATAATAACGCGCTCTCGTATCGTGGAGCGGGCCTTGGAATCCACGGTATCGCCCGGCTCAAGCCTGGCGTAACGCTTGTGCAGGCAAGGGCCGACATGGCCCTGGTGACGCAAAACCTCGCTCGAGCCTATCCCGATACCGACCGCGGCCTTGGAGCTACGCTGGTTCCGTTGAAAGAACAAATCGTGGGCCGCGCCCGGCCGTTGTTGCTGGTGCTTCTGGGCGCGGTTGGATTCGTGCTTTTGATCTCCTGCGTGAACGTGGCGAATCTCCTGTTGGCGCGCTCCACCGGGCGAGCGCAGGAATTCGCTATCCGCGCTGCGCTGGGAGGCGGCCAGGGGCGAATTGTGCGGCAACTTCTGGCGGAGACTTCGCTGCTTGCCGTGGCCGGGGGCGGGCTTGGGCTCTTGTTCGCTTCCTGGAGCACGCGGGCTGTGCTCAACTTGCTCCCTGCGGCTTTGCCGCGTGCCCAGGAAATCAGCGTCGACTGGCAAGCGTTGATTTTTACTTTGGCCATCTCGCTGCTCGCCGGGATTCTCTTCGGACTGGCTCCGGCGCTGAAGCTGTCGAGGGCTGACTTGTCCGGACAACTGAAAGAAGGGGGACGCGGTGCGAGCGGGACACGCCATCGCCTCCAGCGAGCTCTGGTAGTGGCCGAAATGGCGATGGCCTTCGTGCTACTCATGGGCGCCGGCCTGCTTATTCGCACTCTGGCGCGCCTCTGGACCGTCGATCCCGGCTTCGATGCGCACAACATTCTGACCTTCAGCTACGGCTTTCCTCCCTCCATGAACGCAGCTAGCGCCGACGCGGTTCGCGCCGCCTGTCGCCAACTCGATCAAGAACTCGAGTCGATCCCGGGCATTCAGGCGGTGTCGCTCACCTGGGCCGCATTTCCGCTCAGCGGCGAGGATGACGAGCAGTTCTGGTTCGAGGGCCAGCCGAAACCGCAGAGCGAAAGTGAAATGAACTGGGCGCTTAGCTATGTGGTCGAGCCGGGCTATTTAAAGGCGATGGGTATTCGGCTCAAGAGCGGCCGCTTCTTGTCGGAACTGGACAACGAGCACTCACCGCCTGTCATCGTGATCGACGACGTCTTGGCGCAGAAGTTCTTCCCCGGCCAGAACCCGTTGGGAAAACGCCTCCACCTCAACGGATTCGATCAACTTGCTGAGATCATTGGGGTGGTCGGCCACGTGAAGCAGTGGGGGCTCGATTCCGATGAAGCCAATCCGCTCCGCGCCCAGATCTATCACTCCTTCATGCAACTCGACGACAAACCGTTAAAGTTGTCCGTGCCGGGAATCGGGGTCGTGGTGCGGTCCCGGAATGCCTCTGCGGGTTTGGCGGACGCAATTCGCCGTGTGACCGGCGAAATGAGTAAGGACCGGGTCCTCTGGGACTTCCAGACCATCGAAGAGATAATTTCCGATTCCCTCGCCGCGAAGCGTTTCGCCATGATGCTCTTGGGAGCGTTCGCCGCGGCCGCCGTGCTCCTGGCCAGCATTGGCATCTACGGCGTGATTTCGTACTTCGTTGGACAGCGAACGCACGAAATCGGCCTGCGTATCGCTCTCGGGGCGCAAAGGCGCAACGTTCTGGGGCTGGTTGTGGGACAGGGTTTCGCCCTGACCTTGGTGGGAATCGCGTGCGGTTTGGCCGGAGCAATCGGCATGACACGATTCCTCTCGAGCTTGCTCTATGGAGTGCGTCCCACCGACCCATTGACATTCGCGGCCGTATCGGCGCTGCTGGCGGGCGTCGCGCTGCTGGCCTGCTACATTCCCGCACTCCGCGCCGCGAGGGTTGATCCCATCGTGGCGCTGCGGCACGAGTAGAACAGTGGCGAGTGGTTAGTGGCCGGTGGCTAGTAGCCGGGCCACTAGCCACTAACCACCAGCCACTAGGCACTTTTTTCGTGAAAGGACGTCATGACAACTCTCATTCAGGATCTTCGCTACGGCTTGCGCATGCTCGCCGCCAATACCGGCTTCACGGTGGTGGCAGTGCTGACGCTGGCGCTCGGCATCGGCGCCAACACCGCCATTTTCAGCTTGATTGACGGCGTCATGCTGCGCGCGCTGCCGGTGCGCGACCAGTCAAGGCTGGTGGTGATGAGCTGGAGCGCGCATAAGGCGCCTCGCCGTAATGGCACGAGCTCTTTTGGCGATTGCGCGCGCGGTGAAGGCGGGGACGAGAACCCGGCGGGCTGTTCGCTGCCTTATCCTTTCTTCGAGCTGATTCGCTCGGAGAAGGACGCGTTTTCCAGCGCGACGGCGTTTGCCGGGCCCGCTCGGCTCGTGCTTAGCGGCAACGGGCCGGCGCGCATGGCACAGGGCGAGCTTGTAACCGGAGATTACTTCTCCACCCTGGGCGTGAACGCCTCGCTGGGGCGCACGCTAGGCCCGGCCGATGATTCGCCTTCTGCTCCGCCGGCTGTCCTCCTGACCTATGCGTTCTGGCAAGACGCATTCGGCGGCGACCGGTCCGCCATTGGCCGGACCATCGTGCTGAATTCCGCCCCTTTCACGATCGTCGGCGTGACGGAGCCGAACTTTACCAGCTTGACGCCCGGAAAAACGCAAGACATGTTCCTTCCGCTTTCCATGTATCCCCGCCTGAGCATTCCCTGGATGGGCGGACGAGGACGCAGCGTAGCCTCAATTCCTGGTGGCTGGTGGTCGTGGCGCGGCTGAAGACTGGAGTGACGCTCGAAAGCGCGCAAGCGGCGGCCAGCCTGTTATTTCGCAATGAAATGTTGAATGGCCAGAATCCGCGGTCGAAGGCTTCGGACGATCCCCGCATCGTCCTTAAGCCTGCACAATCGGGCCTTGACGGCATGCGCAGCTTCATTTCCATGCCACTTTACGTCCTGATGTTCGCGGTCGGCCTTATCCTCCTGATTGCTTGCGCCAACGTGGCGGGCCTCCTGCTTTCGCGCGCTGCGGCGCGACGGAAGGAGGTGGCCGTTCGGTTGGCGCTAGGTGCCGGGCGCCTTCGGATGATGCGGCAATTCTTGACGGAAAGCGTGATGCTCTCGCTCGCCGGAGGTGCGCTGGGAGTGTTCGTGGCGATTTGGGGCGTGCCCGCCTTGACTGCTCTGCTGTCGAGCGATGGCGACCGGGAGTTCGCTTTTGTGGTCGGGCCGGACTGGCGCGTTCTGGGTTTCACGATTGGAGTTTCACTCTTCGCGGGAATTCTTTTCGGCCTGGCGCCGGCGTTGCGCAGCATTCGGCTGGACTTGACGCCGGCGCTCAAAGAGAGCGCCTTGGGGCTGCCTGGTGGCGAGATGCGCCTCGGCAGGCGGTTCCATCTCGGCAACGCGCTCGTGGCCCTTCAGGTCGCGCTATCGATCGTGGTGCTGATCGGGGCAGGATTGGTGGTGCGGACCCTGCGGAATCTCCGCAGCATTCGCCCGGGCTTTGACACCCGCAACCTCTTGCTCTTCAGCATTGACCCCACGCTCCAGAAATACTCGGACTCTAAGATTCAAAGTCTATATCGAGACTTGCAGGAGCGGCTCGCGGCGCTGCCCGGTGTGATCTCCGTAAGCTATTCCTCGGACTCGCTCTTGAGCGGGAGTCTATGGACCAGCGACGTTCACGTGGAAGGGCAGGCGGAGAAATCGACGCAGGAAGTGGACATGCTTGCGGTAGGGGCGGATTTTTATAAGACCTTGCGCATTCCTCTGCTCGGGGGGCGCGCCTTCACCGGCGCCGACTTCACGCAGGCGGCTCAAGCCGCCGCAGCCGAGAAATCGCGGCAAGAAACTGCAATTCCCTCCGCAGGGTCAACGGCGGTGAAGAGTTCGGCCACGGCGGGTCCGCCGATCCCCGTGCTTGTGAATGCCGAATTTGTTCGCAACTATTTTGAGAAGCAGAATCCGCTGGGCAAGCGGTTGACTGCAAGCGACAGCTCCGAAACCACCGGCAACCCGGCCGAAAAGCCGAGGATCACCAAGGTCTGGGAGATCATCGGCGTGGCAGGCGATACGAAGTACGCCAGCTTGCGGCGCGAGGTCCATCCCACCGTTTACGTTCCCGTAACGGGCGGCGGCGCGACTTTCGAATTGCGCACCGCATCGAGTCCAGCCGCACTGGTTCCCACCGTGCGCAAAACCGTGAGTGATGCGGATTCGAACATCCCCATTTTCGGTGTCAGTACACAGTCGAAGCGAATCGACGAATTGTTGACCCAAGAACGCTTGATCGCGCGCCTGGGCAGTTGTTTTGGCGGCTTGGCGCTGCTGCTTGCCTGCGTAGGGCTCTACGGACTGCTTTCTTTTGAGGTGGCTCGCCGCACGCGGGAAATCGGCATTCGGATGGCGCTGGGAGCGGAACGGGCCGACGTACTACGCGCCATCGCTGTGCAGGGCCTGCGGGTAACGGTTGTCGGGGTCGCGGCGGGCATCGCGGGCGGAGTGGCCGTAACGCGTTTCCTCTCCAGCCTGCTTTTTGGCCTCAAGCCAAACGATCCGATTACCTTCGCGGGTGTGTCGCTGATTCTGATTGCCGTGGCGCTGCTGGCCTGCTACCTGCCCGCCCGCCGAGCGACGAAGGTCGATCCCATGGTGGCGCTAAGGTACGAGTAGGACAGCGAACAGGGATTAGGGAATAGGGATTAGGGAATAGGAAAGACACGCTCACCGCTATTGCTGCGGACCACATGTTGTCATTCTGAGCGCCCTGCTGTCATTCTGAGCGGAGCGAAGAATCTCGCTCTGATCTTTTCGTTCTTTCTTCACCACGGACCAGAGCGAGATTCTCGCATTTCACCCATTTCCTCACAGCTTCTTGCGCCGTGGGCTAAATGATGGCGCCAACCCTTGGCCTAAGGGCAGTTTTCGTGCCTTAAACTAGCGCCTATACTCCCTTGGGGTGAGAGGGTCATTTCGGCCGCTCCTGGAAAGAATCGACAGGACGTCCGCGTCATCCACCGACAGAGATAATGACAATTTTACGACTTGACGGACCTCCGTTTCTATGCTAGAATGCTAGCGTACCCTATGGCAAGGGCCGCAGGCGCCAGGGGGGTCAAGAAGTCGGGTGGTCTAAAAGTCGGAGTTGACATCAGCGCAGGGTGGCGGCAGCTCAGTCAGGATCGCCGAGGTGAAGCGAAGTCCGGAGAAGAGATGCAAAATATTACGATCGAAGCCAGTATGTTATTGAAAACACAGGAAGGCATGTTTTAGTTCTTGCGAAAACAAACTCAAAACGACCACGGAATTACATGCCAGGCGTGCAGATTTGACCCCGCGAATGACTCTTCAGTGATTCACCCGCTCCGCCCCACGTCCAGGTTGCCAGAGTTCGGGCCGTTCGAATGCGGGCCGCCAGGAATGGGCAAACCTCAGATCAGCGAGAAAAACACAAAATCGTGGGAACGAAGCTAAGAAGTCGTTGATAACAAAGGAAGTCGCATTTTCATAATGTGCGAAACGAACCCAAGAATGTGCCAACGAACCAGCGGAAGTTGTCAGGTTAGGCTCGTCGGTCACCGTGGTGGTTTGCTGAAAGCTGATAGCTGATGGCTGACGGCTGGAAGCTTCATTGGTTATACTGGGGAACGAAACTTCTGGCCTGCCGCCAGCGTATTGATGATTAAAGCCTGAAAGGAGTGCAAACAGTTATGAAGGTGCAATCTATTCGCAGTCTGGTCCTCATCCTGGGAATGGGGGTGTTGGGGACGGTGCTCGAAGCCAGTGCGGTCTGGGGTCAACAGGCTCCGGCGCCAGTTCCGACCGTCGGCGAGAGCTTTATGGCCCATGACTACACCCGAACAAACTCATTTCCGAATATCTTCGATTCCTTCACGTCTCTATCCGTTCCGCAGCCGAGCATGCAGAACTCTCCAAGATTGAAGGACCTGATTCGCGATGGGAAGCTCTGGCTCTCCCTTCAGGATGCCATTGCGCTGGCGCTCGAAAACAACCTGGACATCGATTATGTGCGGTTTAATATCCCTTTAGCCCAGACGGATTACCTCCGTACCAAGGCGGGCTCGGCGGCTCGCGGTACGCAGGGTGCATCGATATCGACTGCTCTGTTTTCCGGGGCCATTGGCTCGACGTTCGAACGGCAGCGGGAGCGGCTCAAGCAGCGGTGCAGGCGGTGCAGGCTATGGCAGCGGTGGCCCGATTAATATGGGTTCGGCGAACTGCTGCGATCCGTCGCTCTTTTTCTCTGCGGGAGTGAATCAGGCTGTCACTCCGCTTGGAGTGTCCGTCCTTACCGGCCTTTCCTCCGTAACCACGCATTATGGAGGATATCAGGCCTATTACGCCCAAGGCTTTATGACCGGCACCAGCTTTGCCGTTGGAATGTTCCAGGATCGCTCCACCACCAGCGCGCTGACGAGTTTGGTCAACCCCGAAATTCCGTCGTTTCTGGGGATTACCGTGAGTCAGAACCTGCTGAACGGCTTTGGCTACCGTGCCAATGCTGCGAACTTGCGAATCGCCAAGAATGACTTGAAGTTGGCCGACAGTGTGTTCCGGCAGAACGTCATGACGACCTTGCAGGGCGTTGTCAATGACTACTGGGATCTCCTTTACGACCGCGAGAACATCCGCGTGGCAGAGGAGGCGGTTAAATGGGCCGAGGCGGACCTGAACAATAACACCCGCCAGGTGGAAATCGGGAATATGGCGGCCATCGAGGTCACGCGGGCCAAGTCAGAAGTGGCCACCCGAAAGCAAGGATTGATCCAAGCCCAAACCGCGTATCAGCAGCAGGAAGAGAAGCTGAAAACCGAGCTTTCGAAGCACGTGGATGCTGACCTGGCTGCGGTGCCCATCGAGCCCACTGGCAAGCTGCCCGAGCCTGCCGCCAATGACATTCCTTCGTTGGAAGAGGCACTTAACCTGGCAGCTAAAAACCGGCCGGAGATCGAACAGGTCCAGTTGAACATGCGGAACCAGGAGATCACGATCCAGCAGGACAGGAACCGATTGCTCCCCTCCCTGGGCGTTTACGCGACCTACGCCCCGGAGGGACTCTCAGGGCATTTCCTCTGCGGGATCAATGTGTATGAACCGGCCTGTCCTGAGGGAGTGACGGGATACGTGCCCGGGGGGACCGGGGCCTCGCTGTCACAAGTGTTCCGTAACGTTTATCCGAACTACTCCGCGGGCATTAGCCTCTCAATCCCCATTCGCAATCGCGCCGCGCAGGCGGACGCCGCAACCGCCCTGCTCCAGGAGCGGCAGTACCGCGTTCAGTTGCAGCAGAAGACAAACCAGGCCCGGCAAGACGTGCGCAACGCCGTGATTGCTGTTACGCAAGCGAAGGCCCAGATCGATGCGGCCGTGGCGGCGACGGAGCTTTCCAAGGAGACCATGGACGGAGAACAGAAGAAATTCCAATTGGGAGAATCTACGCCGTTCCTCGTGATCCAGGCGGAAAGAGACTTCGCGACCCAGGAAGCCACCGAAGCCGCGGCGCGCGATGCCTACGCCAAGGCGCTCGTCCAGTACGCGCAGGCCACGGGCACCACACTGGAAAGGTTTAATGTTGAAATCTCCGAGGCCAAGTCGGGGCAGGCCACCAAAGCCATGAATATTCCAGGCACGGCAGCAGCGCCGACGGGACAGTGAGGAAGGGAAGAGGGGATTGTAAATTGTAAATTATAAATACTAAGAATGGCAATACTTAGTGTTGAAACAAGGCGCCGACGGTTCCCCGAAGGGGAACAAGATCATTAGCCGTAGGTGAAACCTACGGACCGGGGCCAAGCAAGGAAAAATATTCGACCCCGCAGGGGTCGAACAGAGAGGTGGGAGGCGTCCCGAGGGCTTCACCCACGGCTATTGACCTTCAGCCGCTTCGGGGCTGGGGGTGCGGACTATGGTTGGATCAATCCTTTTTTGACCGCGAACAGAACAAGTTCCGCCGTGCGGTGGAGGTCGAGGGTCTCCATGACGCGGGCGCGGTGCACGGCGACGGTATTAACACTGATATTAAGCAGTGTAGCAATTTCCTTATTGGATTTTCCCTGAGCGATTAACTGTAGGACTTCCTTCTCGCGCAGCGTTAGCCTTTCATACGGATCCTGGCTCGTGCCTTGAAACGTGCCCGCCTTCATACTTTCCAGAACGATATGGGAAATACCGGGGCTGAAGTAGGCCTGGCCTTCCGCCAACGCCATGACGGCGCGCGTAAGGTCCACTTCGATGGCGTTCTTCAGGATATAACCTTTCGCGCCCAACTCGAAGGCCTTGCGGACATAGGCCTCGTTCGAATACATGCTGAGGATGACGATCTTGATTTGCGGGTTGGCCTTGAGCACTTCCGCGGTCGCCTCGAGTCCGCCCAGTTCCGGCATGGAGAGATCCATCACGACCACGTCCGGCTTGAGTTCTTTGCACAACTCGATGGCTTCAAGGCCGGTGCGCGCTTCTCCCACCACGGTGATACGGGGATCATCCTCGAGAATACGGCGGAATCCCTGGCGGACCAGAGTGTGATCTTCTGCGAGCAGGACTCGAATCTGTTTATCCTTGCTGGGGGATGTCACGGTTCAACTCACCTCTTGAATGGCGTGGTTTAGCGATGGCCTTTGCAAGGGAACCGTGACGCTGACCACTGTTCCCCTGTTGGGCGAAGAGCGGATCGAAAAAGAGCCCTTCAGGTGCTCTGCCCTTTCCCGCATTCCCATCAAGCCTATTCCTTGACCCGCCACGCGATTGTTTTCCGGGCCGGTCACGAAGCCCGCTCCGTCGTCCCGAATTTCAAGACTCAAAGTGTCCGCTGCCTCTTCCACCGTCACCCAAGCTTCTTTGGCCCCGGAGTGCCGGGCCACGTTGTTCAAAGCCTCCTGAACAATCCGGTACAGATGAATCGCATCCTCAGGCAGGAAGAAGCCGTCTGAAAGTTTGCCCTTATAGTGTACCAGAATGCCCGTCTGCCGCGAGAACTGGTCCACAAACCATTCGAGAGTCTGCCCCAGTCCGAAATCGTCCAGAATCGCCGGGCGGAAAATCTGCGACTCGGAGCGAACGGACTGGAGAGTGTCTTCCACGATCTTCTTGACGTGCTTCACATCCTCGACGAACACGGGGTCCTTGTCCAGCGCTTTTTGACCGGCGCGGCCCAGCATGACGCCGATGGCCGTCAGGATCTGGCCGAACTCATCGTGCAGGTCGCGCGCCACCTGCCGCAGCGTCTTCTCCTGCACGTCAATCAATTTCCAGGAGAGCATGCGGAGTTCTTCAGACTGGGTTTGCAGGCGCTCCGCGAGGTGGTGCAGGCGATCGAACGTCTTGCGATTCGCCTGAAGCGTATAAAGCCCCGTGCCCAGTGCCACCAGGAATAGAACGCCGATCAACACCAGAATGTCGCGCTTGACTCTGCCGTAGGTCAGGCTCACCTGTTGCCCAGCCTCGGTCTGAGCCTGATCGTTGAGCGCCAACAAGCGCGTGATAATCGAGGAAATAATCTCCCGCTTGCTTTCGAGCTGGGACCGGATCATGTAGCGCGCAGTCTCCTCGTGGCCCCGGTCGGCCAGTTGGAAGGCTTCGTCGGAGCTGAGCCAGAAGTCGTCCAGTACGTCGCGCAACTGCCGGCGTTTTTCGTCTCCAGCGGAGGTGCTGGCGGAATACTGCCCTTCCAGTCGCCGGGCTTCATCCATGTCCTGACGCACCCGCGTGAACTCGCCTTTCCAATAGAAGATCGGGTAGCGGCTCTCGGGCAGCGTCATGTCTCGGAGGGATACGGCGAGTTGGTAGGTGTCATCCTGTAGCCGCAAAAGCTGTAGAGAAGCCTTGCGGTTCTTTTGCACCACGTTCACCTGAAAGTCTTCCAGCCAGCGGATTTCACGGATCGTGTAGCCGGCGAAAATCAGGAAAACGGCAAGCGTGACGCCCAGGCCCAACCACAAACGAGCCGAGGGCGACGGAATCGCGCTCAGCACATCGTGTTCAGTATCCGCTCGTATCATTGTGCATTCGGTGTGGGCTCAGGGACTTCCGCCCTTACAATCTTGTCACTGAATGTGGGGAGATTCAAGCGGGGCGTCGCTCTTGACAAGCAGGTGTCATTCCGAGTGTACGCGGACCTGCGGTCCACCCACTCGGACGAAAGCCGCTGTCATCCTGAGCGAAGCGAAGGATCTGCAGTTCCGGTCCGCGAATTAATGCAGATTCTTCGCTTCGCTCAGAATGACAGACTTTCGAAAGAGCGCAGCGAGGAATGACGGAGTTAGGTGAGGTTTTAGAGACTAACACGATTCCTGATGCGCCCGGACGTAATCCTTGAAGCACCGTTCAAGCGCCACGGTTATCTTGCCCGGCGCATCGAACCGCCACTTCGCGTCAATGCTTCCCACCGCCGCGACCTCACGGGTGGTGGAGCTGATGAAGACTTCGGATGCCGAACTCAGGTCATCCTCCGTCAGGTCTTGCTCCCGTAGTTCGAAGCCCGCCTGGGGCACAACTTCGCGCAAAACGTCGCGCGTTACGCCGGGCAGGCAGCCCGAAGCAAGGGGTGGGGTTAGAACCCGGTTCTCGCGAACCAGGAAGATATTTGCCGAGGTACATTCAGCAAGGTGGCCGTTCTCGTTGAGAAGCAGGACGTCGTCAAATCCTTCCGAGTGAGCCTTTTCCAGCAGCCCGGCGTTTTGAACCCAGGAAAGCATCTTGGCTCCCGCCAGCCGCGTAGCAGAGTAAAGCGCGTGCTGCTGCAGCTTGAGCCGATGGACCGCCGGCCACTTCACGAGTTGTCGCGTGAAGATCAGCAGATCGGTCTCGGGGGAGTCGCCCGCCTCCGCCCAAAGTCCGCCGCGGTTTTTCACAAACGACACCCGCGCCGTGCTCTCCGGGCGATTGTTGGCTTCGTGCCAGTTCGCTCACGGATTGGCAAACGCTGGCCTGCTCGTAGCCAAGGCTCATGCCAAGCCGCTCTGCGTCGTGCGCCATCCGCGCCCAATGACGATCGAAAGCGAAGGGTTTCCCTTCGTATACTCGCAAAGTCGTAAACACTCCCCAGCCCATCAACAATCCCATTTGGCCTGGGGAGAGGCGCGCTTCTGGCAACGGAAGGATACGGCCATTATGAAAGATTAAGGTGTCCATAAGTTTGAGGACCGTGCAGCGCACCTCCGCACACCGGCCGGAACGGGGCCGGGGTGCGGGCGCGTATTTGCCAAAGGCCGACGGTTTACCAGGAGACGCGGACCGTGAGCGGGTAGTTCAGGCGTACGCGGCATTCTGTTTCGGGAGGCAGATTCACCTCGTGCCCCTTCGGCCAAAGAAGCTCATAACCGACCGCTGCGGCGCCCGCGACGGAGAGGCCCACGGAAGCGGCTGCGGCGCCGGTGGCCACGGCTCTGATGGCGCCGAAGCTGCCCAGGCCGGCTCCGCCAATGAGCGTCTTCCACGAACGTGCCCGGCCTCCGGTCAAATGGCCCTCAGCATCGAGGTGCAAATCGGGGTTGCTGGACTTGTCCAGCGACGCCAGCATTCCTGCCATCGGCTCCGCTTGGCCGTCCGGGAGGACGATCTCGTCAAAGCGCAAGCGCAGCTCAGCGGGACGGTGAACGTGGCCGGACTTGCGGATCATGGTGATACGTCCGTCGAGAATGCTACCGGAGGGCAGAGCGACGTGCCCGTCGACGTATACAGTGGTCAGCACACGTGCGGTGACCAGATCGTTGGCGTGATTGACTTTGGTGTGAATACCGGAGAGCATCTGAATGCTTACCTGGGTTTCGGCGGGGACTGTAACGCTTCCCCCGGGAGATACAGGACGAGTCAGCTCCGGACCGCTGCGGTGAGGCAGCACCAGGGGCACCTCGTTTTCCTGCGCAATCGCTGCAATTGCGAGGAAGCCTATCACCGTGATTGCTGCAAATACCCGACGCATTTAATTTTACCTCCAAGGCCGCGCCCGAAGGCACTACGGATGCACCCTTCCCTCGACTCCAAAGGCGTACCCCGGCCAAAATCTTGCAGTCTGCCAGAAACCCACCGTCTAAATTACTCGCTATTGTCCCGCTTTACCGCCCAGAAATCAAGCACGCATCGCAGTGTCCTTAATTTAGCCCGTAGCGCTCGCCTTCAGGCTACCCCTTGCCGACCTCAAGGTCTGGGCTGCTCTCAACTTAGGACACTTCCAGCCTGTCTTTATAGACGCAGAATGGGGCCATTGAGTTTCATTTTATTGTGGAGCTGTAGCAAGGTCAACCCTTACGAGAGCAAGACCAGACGCGGACGGCAAGCGTCACGGCGATTCAAATGGAGGACGGAAAATAGAAAGGCCCAACCCCAGGGGGTTGGGCCAGAAAGTGCACGAACGGATGCTGTTGTCTACCCGACTTTCGTAACCTTGTCGGCCTGAGGTCCCTTTTGCCCCTGAATAATCTCGAACTCAACCGTGTCGCCTTCTTGCAAGGTCTTAAAGCCCTCACCCTGGATGGCCGAGTAATGAACGAACACATCAGCTCCGCCGTCCTGGCCGATGAAGCCATAACCCTTGCTGTTGTTAAACCATTTTACTTTTCCTTGAAGTCTTGCCACTTGCACCCTCCTTAACTCGTCTTTGCGGGTACCGCGCGGATAGTGTTGTCCAAAATTGAAAAAGCCGAGAATCCCGCTGGACCTCGGCTGCTCCTTACGCTCACATATCTGTCGGACACCTCGCTGACTCCTTGATTTAACATATATATAAGAGGGTGTACTTGTCAAGGGAAATGTTGGCCGGGGGTGAATTCGATGCTGAGTGAAGTGCGCCAGATATGCTTTAGACGCGGCAGCGTCGCCATCCGTGGGCCTGCCACTCTAGCGTCCGGCAGCGTATTACTAGTTAAATTTCAGACAACCTGTTGAGCATTAACCACATAAGTCCCAGCAAGGTCTTGCCGTCGCGGATTTCCTTGGACCGGATCATCTTCCGCAACTGGTTGAGGTTGAAGTGCCCCACTTCGATCTTCTCATCGGGTTCGGGCGAAGCCTTGGACTGGGTCAGACCAGTCGCCTCGACCAGGAACATCCTCTCCGTCAGGATTCCGGGACTGGGAAAGAAATCGAATAAGAGCCGGCATTTCCGAGCGCGATAACCGGTTTCTTCCAGGAGTTCGCGTCGCGCGGCGGCGAGAGGTTTTTCTCCAGGCTCCAGCCCTCCCGCGGTCAGTTCCCAGAGGAATTCCCGCACAGCATATCGGTACTGCCTCACAAGGACGATGCGGCCGTCACTCGAATGCGGCAAGACTACCACCGATCCCACGTGCTGCACCACCTCGCGCACCGCCTTCACACGACCCGGCTCGATGATGTTATCGACCATCAGCCGGATGACGCGACCCTTGTAAATCTCTCTGCTTTCGAGTACTCGAACCGGCTTGGGCACGAAGAACCTCCTGCTCGACTGCCTTCCGAAGGCCATGCTAGCACAGAGCCGCGGTGTTGGAGTAAACTAACTTTCATGAAGATCACGGCTTTGATCGTTGACGATGAACAGCCCGCTCGAGATGAACTGGGGTACTTGCTGGAAGAGTTTTCGGATGTAGAAGTCGTGGGGCAAGGGAAGAACGGCGTGGAAGCCGTCAGCCTGATCCGCGAATTGAGTCCCCACGTTACTTTTCTCGACGTCCAGATGCCCGGTCTGGACGGCTTCGGGGTTATCAAGAAGCTGCTCGAGAAGAAGGTCCGCCTTCCCCATTTCGTCTTCGCGACGGCTTATGACAACTATGCAGTGCAGGCTTTTGAGGTCAACGCTCTCGACTACTTGTTGAAGCCCATTGCCAAACCCCGTTTGGAGAAGGCGATCACCAAGTTGCGCCATATGATTGGGGCTGCCGAGCCGACCCATGAGAAGATCGATCGGCTGGTGCAGATGATGGAGGATCGTCCCGCTGCCCAAAAAAACAAGTTAGTGGTGAAAAGCCAAGGACGGTTGTTCCTGGTTAATGCCGAGGAAGTCATCTTCGCCACGATTGAAGACGGGGTCATTAGCATCTGCACGCGTGACCTCGAGGGAATCTCCAACTTTCGCACCGTGGAAGAACTTCAGGGAAGTCTTGATCCCAAGGTCTTCTGGCGGGTTCACCGCTCCTACTTGGTGAACGTAAACCACATCAAAGAGGTCGTGCCGTGGTTTAAGAGTTCGTATCAGCTCAAGATGCAGGACCGCAAGCAGACTGAAATACCTGTCTCCCGGGCCCAAACACGCAAGCTCCGCGAGTTTCTTAACCTGTAGGGGCAAGTCGTGCCGTCCCCAATCCCGGGTCTGTCATTCTGAGCGAAGCGAAGAATCTGCAGTTCCGGTCCGAGGCAAATCAATGCAGATTCTTCGCTTCGCTCAAAACGACAGGGCATCGTGGTGCTTCTTGCATCCGGCTACAGCACCGCTGTTTCTTTGATGAGCCGCCCATCGGCGAAGCGATCGAGACTCAGCGCACGCGAATCGATCAGGTCCGACGTCCCTTTCAGAATCAGGTCCGCTAAAATCCTTCCGGTTGCCGGCGAGTGCATTACCCCGTGGCCGCTGAACCCGTTGGCGAGGAAAAAGCCGGGAACTTCGGGAACTGGGCCGAGGACCGCATGATGATCGGGCGTCATTTCGTACAGGCCTGCCCAGCCCCGTGACGGATTTACCTGAAGGTTTTCAAAGCAGGGCACCCGCTGCACGGCGCGCGTCAGGATTTTCTCCACGAATGACGAATCGAAACTGGTTTTGAATCCCGGCTGCTCTTCCGGGTCACTCCACGCCAGCAGCAGACCCAGACCCTCCGGGCGGAAGTGGAATCCCGTCGCCATATCAATGGTCATGGGCGCCTGGTGCGAGATTTGTGGAAACGGTTCCGTGGGAACGAGCATGCGGCGCAGCGGCTCGACCGGTAACTGCACGCCGGCCATGTGCGCCACTTCCAGCGCCCAAGGACCCGCGGCATTCACCACCGCTCGCGTTTGGACGGGCCCGCGGCTGGTCTCGACGCCCGCCACTCCGCAGTTATCCCGCAGGATCGCCGTGACTTCCACGCCTTTCTCGATGCGGGCTCCACGCTCAATCGCTCGGGCCGCAAATCCCGTCATTACGCTGTAGGGGTCCACGAAGCCGTCTGTCGCGCAAAAGCTGCCGCCCACCACGTCGTCAGCCCGTAGTTGCGGCAGGATGCGCACCACATCCTCCGGCTGAAGCAATTCGCAGCCTGCGAACCCCACCTCCAACTGCTTCGTCTGGTTCGCCCGCAGGTACTCGAGGTGTTTCTCTGAGCTCGCGACAAACAGATAGCCCTGCGGCCTGTAGCTCGATGGATGCCCAGTCAATTCCTCGAAGCGCGCCAGGAAGGGAATCGAGTAGAGGGACATTTTGATATTAACTGCGGTGGCGAACTGAGCCCGCACGCCGCCCATGCTCTTGCCTGTTGACCCTAACCCCTGGCGCGTCTCGCGCTCCAGTATCAGGACGTTGCGGCAACCCTGATTGGTCAAATGATAGGCGATGCTAGAGCCAACAATCCCGCCACCGACAATCACCACATCGGCCGATTTGCTCAACGGCCCCCTTTCGCCTGCTTCAGATTTCTGCCCTGGGTCGTGTCGCCCTACCCAACATCTCAACATTACAGCAGAATTCCCGAGTTGCCGAAAGGGGCCAGGTGGCATGACTGCCTGGTGTTTGGTTGTGTTAATCAGCAAGACTTTTCTGAGTCGTGGAAGGGTGGGGCTTTAGCACCGCGGTACTGAGAGCACGGTTGAAAGGGCCTTAAGGCCCTGAAGCAACGCGGCTTCAGGGGCTAAAGCCCCGAGGAGTCGCCTGTTCTCCGCGGCGGGGCTGAAGCCCCGCCCTTTCGACGCCAATCGAGTAAGAACGCGTACGTCTGCAAGTATGCATAAGACGCTGGTTTCTAACGCACTGCCGTCGACAGTTCTGATGTGCCGAGTAAGTACTCTTCGAATCTCTCACGTGTCACGAGGCTATGAAGGAGCCGTCGGCGTTCTTGGGGCTTCATGGGGAAGTCGAAAAGGAGCCGGCGTTCCCTTCCAAGCTCTTCGAGCCAGGCCGCATACTCAGGCCCGAATTGTTGCTCGAGTTCCTGCCGCAGGCGCTGCGCCAGGGCCGGGCTTTGTCCGTTGGTCGAAATCGCAATCTGTAGTTCGCCCCGATTCACCACGGCCGGGTAGTAGAAGTCGCATCGCGGCGGATCGTCGACCACGTTGCACAAAACGCCGCGCTCCTGTGCTTCACGATAGATGCTGTCGTTCAACTCGCGAAACGGCGTCGCCACCACAACCAGAAAGTTGCCGTCCAGGTCGGCGGGTTCGAAGCGGCGGGGTTGCCAGTCGAGCCTGCCGGTGCGAGCCCATTGCCTCACCGCTTCTGTCGCTTCCGGGGCGACGACTCTGACTGCCGCCTCCGCCGCCAGCAAGCTCGCGATCTTTGTCTCGCCAACTTGACCCGCGCCTACGACCAGACACGGGCGGTTGATCAATTTCAAGAACATCGGGAATAAGCTCATTTCAACTCCATGGGGCTACAGGATGCCTGTCATCTCCGACGACGTAGCGCTGACCTTTAGGTCGCCATTGTCTGGATGCTGACCAAAAGGCCGGCGCTACGCCTCCGGGCCGCCCGCTGCCTACTTCGCTGCGTGCAGCCCGCATTCGGTCTTCTGGAAACCGGCCCACCGCCCTGCCCGCAGATCTTCGCCTGCCTGCACCTGACGAGTGCAGTAGGTGCAGCCGATGCTGGGGTAGCCCTGGTCGTGGAGAGGATTAAACGGTATGTCGTTCGACCGGATGTAGTCCCACACCTGTTCCCATTTCCAGTCGGCCAAGGGGTTGAATTTGACCAGGCCAAACTTGGCATCCCACTCGAGCTTGCGCGCGTGGGCGCGGGTCGGCGCCTGGTCACGGCGGATTCCCGTGACCCAAGCGTCAAGTTCGCTGAGTTTCTGGGTAAGTGGCTCGACCTTGCGAAGGTTGCAGCACTGATCGGGGTGACGGCTCCAAAGTGCCTCGCCGAACTCCGCCGCCTGTTCCTTGGGGGAGAGCCGGGGTCTGGTCCGCTCCACCTTGATTTGATAACGACGTTCGATACTGTCAATCAGTTCGTACGTTTCGCGAAACAGGAAGTCGGTATCAAGCGTGAATACCCGAAAGCCTTGACGCGCCTGGGCGGCGAGATGAATCAATACGACATCTTCGGCGCCGAAGCTGGATGCGATGGCGATTTTGGGGCTGAACCGTTCCAGTGCAAAACTTACGAGGTCAGCGGCGCTGAAAGTCTCCGCATCCGCTTGGGTCAAACCGACTTCATTAAGAGTAGTACTCATTCATGTCCTCCATTTGATGTAAGACTAAATTTCCGGTGCAATAGCCGGCCCGGAATCCGGCGCTCGGTTGCGCGTCCTATGCGAACAGGAGCCGCACGCCGACGACGGTGGTTGCAGCGGCGATTGCGCGTACGAACCAATGCCGTGAAATCCATCGCGATAGTAGGCTTCCTACGAGCACCCCCGGCAGTAAACCCACTGCTACCTTCAGGAAGAGCTGAGAGTTAAAGTCTCCGAGCTTGAAGTAGAACCCGACGCTTAAAGCCCCCACGGCCGCCCCAAAGAGGTTGCTGACCGCGGCCATCTGAGGCACTTCCCAGTCTGTCGTGGAAGCCAGGATGGGGGTGAGCAGGCTTCCCGAACCGGCTGAGGTGAGCGCCTGAAGACCTCCAACTACGAGCCCAATGGGAAAAAGCAAAGCCCGGCTCCTGCGATTGCCAGTAAGGCGCCGGCCTTGCGCGCGATCGAGTTTGAGCAAGGCAACTGCTGCAAGAAAGAGCATGACGGCGAGCGCCCGCTTCAGCCAGGTATCGAAATCGAGGTGTCTAGGCAGCAAAAACGAAGCGGCGAGGCACCACGCCAGCGCGACGCCGGCAGCCCCTCCCGCCAGCAGGGTCCAGACTCCCCATCCCGGCCAATGTCCGAGACGGTCGTGCACTCCAGCCCCGAAAAGTTTTGTCACCACGGAGACACCCAGCCCCGTCCCAACAGCAACCGTGGGGCTGTAACCTGCGAGAATCAGCAGCGGCGTCACGATCAGTCCCAGACCTGCTCCTGTGGAGCCAATGAGCACTCCACCTGCGGTCCCAATCCAGAATTCAAGCATGATCGGCAGCGTCTCCCACTTCGATTCTTTTCAGGGCTACGGCTTACCGTGCCCTGCATTCGTTCTTCGTCCTGGGCGGGTCAAGCCTTCGCCCTCCGCAGCCCGATTATCCCTCCACACCGTGCGGGACGCGGCCGGGCGAGGGATCCCGAGTGACAGCCATCACTTGGCTGCCGGACAGAAAGGTGCGAAGTCCCTCATCACTATAACGAGCGAAAAACTGGCGTAGGTTTTCGCCTTGAAGGCGCCTGTCAAGATACGCACGAAGCAGGCGCTCGATGGCGTCCGGAACCTCGGTTGCCGTGCAGCGATAGCCGATGGGGCGCGCGAAGGCTTGGTGGGAGCCCACAGAACCCCCGACGCAGAAATAATAGGCGTCTGTCAGCTTGTTGTCCACTTTGATCTTCTTGCCCTCGATACCGATGTCGGCGATCCAGTGTTGGCCGCAACTGTTGGGACACCCAGTGACGTGCAGCCTCAGCGGCTGATCGAACTCCGGCATTCGCTCCTCCAGTTCCTCGATCAGCCAGCGCGTGAAGCTTTTAGTTTCAGTGATCGCGAGCTTACAGAATTCCGTGCCAGTGCAGGCAACGGCGCCGCGCGCGAAGTTCGAGCCACCCGGCGGCAATCCTAAGGCCTCCAACTCCCGCGCCAACTCGGCTGTTCGATGGTTGGGGACATTGGCGATCAGCAGATTTTGCATATTGGTGGCCCGAAGTTCACCCGAGGCGAAACGATCCGCAAGCTCGGCAGCGGCACGCAGTTGTTCAGCTCGGATGCGCCCGCGGAGTACTTCCGCGCCGACGTAGCTGAAGCCGGCCTGTTTTTGGGGGTGAATACCAACATGATCGCGGTAGACATCGGCGGGTGGACGTTCTTGCACCGTGGGATCCAGCTTGAAACCGATGCGACGCTCGAGTTCCGCCTGGAAACTTGCCGAGGTCCAGCCGTGGCGCAGGAAGAGATACTTCAAACGAGCGCGCTCGCGATTCTCACGCAACTCGCTGGCATCGCGGAAGATCTCTGCCACGCCTTGTATCACGGCGATCACCTGGTCCCAGCGCACAAACGCATCCAGGCGCTGGGCAAAGGCGGGCTCGGTTGAAAGCCCGCCACCGACGCGAAGCGAAAAGCCGACTTCGGGGCGTCCGTTCAAGTTGCGAGTGACCGCAGTCAAGCCAACGTCGTTGATTTCAGGATAGGAACACCACGCGCGGCAGCCCGTGATACAGACCTTGAATTTGCGCGGCAGATTATAAAACGCCGGGCTCCCGACCAGCAGGCGCGTGGCTTCCATCACCAAGGGCGAGGCGTCGCAAACCTCGTCTCTGTCGATTCCAGCCAACGGGCAGCCTGTGATGTTCCGGGCGTCGTCTCCGCAGGACCCCTTGGTGGTGAGCCCTGCGCGCCACAATATCTCCAGCAAGTCTGGAAGGGCCTCGATGGTCACCCAGTGCAACTGGACGTTTTGCCGCACCGTGATGTCCGCCAGGCCGCGCGCGTACCGTTGTGAGGCCTCTGCGATCGCCCGCACCTGGTGCGAGGTCAACAGGCCGTTGGAGATGCGGATCCGCACCATGAAGTACGGAACCGCCTTCCCTTCACCGCCTTTGCCTCCCAGTGCCCCCGCGCCATCGCCCTGCGTGTAGACGCCCCAGGGGCGGAAGTAAGTGCCGAGCCATTCCGCGGGAATCGACTCATAGCCCTTGCTGGCAAACTCCCGAATTTCGTCAAGGCGCTCCCAGGCGTTCTTCTCCAGCTTGAGTCGCTCGACCCGCTGGGTCTTCGTTTCCTGGCCAATCTCGGCCATTGCTTCTCCTTTGCTCGTCCGGGATGCCCCGAAAACAAAAAAGCCCACCCGCCATCGTCTGGCGTGTGGGCTTTTCTGTCCCAATCTTGGGTTATTAGGCTCTTACTTCGAGCGCGCCCCACTGCCAGACGACACGTGGATGTGGCAACAACAGATGCACGCGTTTTGGCAGCAGAGCTTCATCTCAATCTCGGCTCGCAGGGTTTGCTGAAATCACCCGCCAGCCATCAAAGAGAAAGTATCCTTGAATTAGTACTCTTTTGTCAAGATGACAAATTCTTATCACCAGCATAAGTGTTTTTTTGACATTTCACGGTTTCTGCGTGTTCGTCGGCTGACGAACGTGACCGGCTGTGTTCAGATTTCTGAAATATCCTTCGATGGCTCGTACCAACCCGGGGATCGTGGATTCCTTTGCTTCTGTTGTTACAACGAGTCCCAGGGTTGCGACTGTTTTCGACGTGATTGGCCCAATGGAGGCGATAGCGACGCCGCGCAGCAAGTCAGGGACCTTGAGTTCGCCGGCCAGCTTGGCGAAGTTGGCGGCGGTAGATGAACTGGTAAACGTAATCACGTCCGGGGCCGGAGAAAGCAGGCACTGCAACTCTCCGGGGGCAAACCGGGGAACAATCGTTTCGTACGCTTCGACGACTTCCACCCGCGCGCCCTTTTCCGTCAGCACGCGCGGGAGAACGTCGCGGGCCACCTTGGCGCGAGGGATCAGGAAGGCTTTGCCGTGGAAGTCGCGATCGCCGAGCGCCTCGAGCAGACCCTCCGCGGTGTAATCTCGCGGCACGACGTCAGCTCTTGCGCCGCGCTTTAATAGTTCCGCCGCGGTAGCTGGGCCGATGGCCCCTATAATCACGCCCCGCAAGTCACCCACAACTCGACCACACGCTTTCAGCCGGCGAAGAAAACTGCGCACCCCGTTCGCAGAGGTCAGCAGCACGTAGTCGAAGTCCTCCAAGCGCCGGATGGCCGAATCGAGCGGTTCCCAGGAAGCAGGGTCGCGGATTTCGATGGTCGCGATTTCAATGACCTCAGCGCCCAGTGCCGTTAACTGATCCCTTAACACGCCGGCCTGCTCACGGGTGCGCGTAACGGCAATTCTCTTGCCGTAAAGTGTCTGGCGATCGGAGGACTTCGGGGCGGCAGATCGGCTCGTCATAAATTCAGAATCTCTCCAGCGCCTTTCGCGAGCAGGTCGTTGGCCACCGCCGCTCCCAGGTTTTCCGGGTCGCCTTGGGGGCCGGTAGCGGCGGCTCGAATCATGCGGTTGCCGTCCGTGGCGGCCACTACGCCTCGCAAGTGCAACTGTGCGTCCTGGAAACTCGCGTGGGCGGCAATCGGGACCTGGCATCCTCCTCCCAGTCGCTGCAACATGGCGCGTTCGGCTCTGACAGCAAGATGGGTGGGCGGATCGTCGAGCGGCGCCACGGTGTATGCCAGTTCCCGGTGGCCCTGCCGGATCTCAATCGCCAGCGCGCCTTGTCCTACCGCAGGGCAGATCTGGTCGAAGCTGAAATAGGCAGTGATGTGGTCCCGCAGGCCAAGCCGGTGGATTCCTGCTGCCGCCAGGACCAGCGCTGCATAATCGCCGGCTTCCAGCTTACGGAGGCGTGTGGTTAAGTTGCCGCGCACGGGGACCAATTCCAGGTCTGGACGGAGCCAACGGATCTGCGCCTGCCGGCGAGGGCTGCCGGTACCCACGGACGCGCCGGACGGAAGCTGCTCGAGGGATATTGCGCCGGCAGAAATGAGCACGTCACGAGCATCTTCGCGAGGCGGAACCGCAGCCAGAATCAAGCCAGCCGGTAAAACAGTTGGAAGGTCTTTGAGGCTGTGGACGGCGAGGTCAACTTGGCCCGACAGCAAGGCCTCCTCTATTTCTTTGATAAACAGTCCTTTGGTTCCTGCTTCCGCGACTATTTGAGCGAGCGAGGCAGGTAGCGGTCCCGCGGGCGGATAACTTTGCAGCTTGTCGCCGCTCGTGCGGATGATTTCGATGGTGACCCCGTGGCCCGCCTCAGTGAGCCGGTCCTTCACCCAGTTGGCCTGCCAAAGCGCCAGTTGACTGCCGCGCGAACCGATGACGATATTCACGATTCCGAGACCTTTCACGAAGTGACGAGTGACGAGTGACGAGCTTAAACTCAGGTTCGAGATTAGGCTGCCCAGCGGCAGCACTAACTCGACACTCGTCGCTTGTCACTCGTCACTGCCCTTCAGGCCGAAGACCTTTCGGACGAACTTCACCAGGTCCACCTGTTCCGGCTGGCCCGCGCCGCTCTTAAGCTCAGTGATGGGTCCATGCAGAATCTTATTCATGATTCCCCGCGTGAGGGCATCCACAGCCTGGCGTTGCTCCGGCGTCAGATTACCCAACCGGCTGTTGTAGCGTTCTATCTCCCCGGCGCGGATGGCGTCCAGCCGGTCCTCGAGCGCCACGATGGTGGGCACAAGGTCGCGCGAAGCGAGCCGGCGCATGGTCTTCTGGACTTCTTCGTGGACGATCTCCTCAGCCCAAACGGCCTCTCGGGAGCGCTGGCGCTTATTGGCCTCCACCACTTGTCCCAGGTCGTCGATATCGTAGACGAAGGCGTTGTCCACTTCGTTGACCAAGGGATCGACATCGCGAGGGACGGCGATATCCACGAAAAACACCGGCCGGTTCCGCCGCGCCGAGAGGATTCTCGCGGCGTGATCTTTGTTGATAACGTAGCCTGGGGCGCCGGTAGAGCTGATGACGATGTCAGCTTTGGGGATCTGTTCGAAGAGCTGATCGAACTGAACGGCGATGCCGCCGAACGCCGCGGCCAACTGCACGGCGCGCTCGTAAGTGCGATTGGTGACATAGATGGCGCTGGCGCCGCTGCGAATGAGGTGTTTGGCGGCAAGTTCGCTCATCTTACCCGCGCCGATCACAAAAATGGTCTTGCCCTCGAGACTCCCGAAGATCTTCTTGGCCAACTCGACCGCAGCATAGGAGACCGAAACGGCGGCGCTGCCCAGGGCGGTCTCTCGCCGCACGCGCCGCGCCACAGCCAGAGCCTGGTTGACAATTTCCTGCAGGCTGCCGTTCAACCCGCCCGCTTCGCGCGCCAGCGCATAAGCGCGCTTTATCTGGCCGAGGATCTGCGGCTCTCCCACAATCATTGAATCGAGGCTGGCGGCCACGCGAAAGAGGTGGCGCACGACTTCTTGTTGCTGGTAGCGATAGAAAAAGTGCTGGTAGGGGGCAAGGTCGAATTGGTGATGATCGGCGAGGAACTGTTGCATGATGGGATCCGCATCGACGCTGTCTTCGGCCGAGGTCACGATCTCGACGCGATTGCAAGTGGAGAGGATCAGCCCTTCGCGGATTCCCTGGCGATGAATCAGGTCGGACACCGCTTGCGCCAGATGCGTTTCGGGGATATGCATCCGTTCACGGACCTCGACCGAGGCGGTGCGATGATTGATGCCAATGAGAGCTAAATTCATGCCAAGAATTTCAAATTTGAGATCTCAGATTTCAAACACAAGACCCGACATCCAACCACTGACCATTCGCAACTTCCTGCCAACTGCCTACTGCCAACTGCCTACTGCCTACTGCCTACTGCCTACTGCCTTCTTTCCCTTCCTACGGTCCCTGCCGAAGCGTCGGCACATAACCGTGCGGTCCGCTCAGCAGGCTCACGCCCAGGAAAGTCACCATGATGGCGGCAAAACCAAAGATCGCAATATAGGCAGCCCGGCGGCCACGCCAGCCGCCGCTCACGCGCGTGGAAAAGAGCACGAGATAAATTAGCCAAGTCAGCAGCGAAGCCAGGATCTTCGGGTCGAACTCCCAAGGGCCTTTCCAGGTCCGGCTGGCCCAGATAAAGCCGGTCAGGATCCCGACTGTCAAAAGAGGGAGGCCGAACAACAGCGAGCGGTAGTACAGCTCGTCGCAGAGTTCCAGTGACGGCAGACGGTAATAGAACGCCCGCGGAATCCTCGATTTCAGCTCTTTCTCCTGCATCAGGTACATGACCGCGGCCACAAAAGTGAGGAAAAATCCCGTGTAGCCCAGAATGGTTGAGCCGATATGAACGGCCAGCCAGCCGCCCCGGAACGCCGACAAATCAAAAGGCCGCACCGGACGGAACGCCGAAATCAGCGTGAGCACAAAGACAAACGGCAGCATGAAAAGGCCAAGAGAAGTGATGCGATAGCGAAGGTAGAGAAAGAAGAACGCCAGGGTTACCAGGAATGCGTAAAAGGACAGCGTGCTACGGACATCGGTCACCGGCAAGCGGTGTATGCGCGCGGCCTCGATCGCGATGGCCCCCGCGTGGGCCAACAACCCCAGCCCCAGCGCCCCCAGCGAAGCAGAGGATATCGTCGGGCGGCGGTTGACGACCGAAGGGATCAGAAGAAGTGTCCCTAACCCGTAAAGAACCAAGGCTATCCAAAGAAGCACAGCTTGCATAAAGACCTCAGACTGACAGTCGAGAAGTTGAGAGTCAAGAGTCGAGAGTAAAGAGACGAAACTTGCATCAGCGCCGAGACAATGAAGCAAGCCTCAGATTATGAATTATAGCATTGGCAGCCTTCGCCTTGGGCCAGGGCTGTTCTCCCGATCACCCGATCAGTGCAGCTGCTCCTCAGCAGTGATCGCCTCCAGCTGCATCGTTTGCGGTTGCTTCTCCTCGATGTGGACTCGTGTGCCACGGGCTTCGAACGCTTCGAAGAAGTCAGGATCAACGTAGTTAGTTCCTGGCACGGATTCCCAGGCGAAAAGCTTGAAGTCACCGGACGGCAGGCCCAGCAAAGAGAACCGGCCCAGACCGTCGGCCGTTTTCACGCTGTACATTTGTTCGTTGTCCCGGTGGGGAGGGTCCGGCACCAGCACCACTACGGCTCCCCCCACGGGATTCTGATCGTGTAGGACCGTGCCGTCCACGCGCCCACCATCTGGAGAGAGTGTGATCTCGAGCGCGGACGGAGGCGTGCTGTGGCTGACGCTCAGCCCGGAGAGTAGCACCTCAGTCCTCCCTTGTTGCGCCGATTTGACGTAGTACTCTTCTGGAAAACCGAACACCACCACTCGATAGTTCCCGTCGAACACGTTCGGAATCACGAAGGTCCCGTCCGATTTAATCCTCGCGCTGTCGCTGCCCGTCGAGCTGTCGGTGGATTGCAACGTCAGGCCCAGGCGCGTGAAGTCGAATTGGCTGCCACCTTCCAGACGAATTCTTCCCGAGAGCGTTGTGGGGTTGGACAGCAGGACCGTGACATCATCGATGTTGGCGCTGCTGAGCTCGATGGGGACCTTCGCGCCCAGTTGCCGCCTTCCATCATTCCAAAAGGCCACGACGTTATAGGGTCCGGGGGGAACTGCGCGGATTTCGAAATTGCCTGCGTCGTCTTGCGCGGGGCTGCCGTAGCTAGTGTAATTTGAGAAGGAACTGCTTCCGTCGGGGCTGCGCGGTACGAGCGAAACGAAAATCCCCTTTAGCGTTTTCATCGGGGCATCCACCATGACGTGCCCACGCACAGTGACGGCGTGCGCCTGCCTCAGGTCCACGTCGATGCCGGAGGTTTCGGAGCCGGGCTCAACATCAACCACGGTGGCCTGTGCGGCATCGGCTGTGCTGGGGTGAAAGGTAGACAAGTAGACCTGATCGGTGGGCTGGGGCTGTCCGGAATCCGGGGCCCGATAGGTTGCGGCCACCAGGTACTTCCCGCGCTGTAGCCCCCAGATGCGATACTCGCCAAGGTCGTTGGTCTGTTCGGAGCCCGATTCGCCAGCGGGCCGGTGAGCCCCGGAACCAGTCACACGCATCGCCCTGACTTGTGCCGACATCACCGGCGCTCCATCTTCGTCGTAAACCGTCCCGGTGATGACCCCCGGAGGCACCAGGCGAAAGGCAAGTCCGCTGGTGTTCTCCCCTGGCGAGAGGTTGAGGATTCTCGTCCGGGAGCCTGGTTTGCCGTTTTCGGCGGCTTGCTCCACGTATCCGTTCCCTGACGCGTAGATTGCGTATCGGCCCGGGGCAATGTCGCGTATGACGAACCGGCCATTATTCTCGGTGAGCGCAGAGTATGACTGCTGACCCGCACCCAGAGGCGTAAGTTGAACCATCACTCTCTTTATGCCTTCGCCGGTAGTGGACTTGATGACTACGCCGTCCACTGTACAGAGGTCCAAAGGTTTGAGGTTCGACTTCTGACCCGGATTGGAGCCCTGACCCGCAACAGCACCAGCGCACGCCAGCAGCAAAAGCAGCACCCGAACGATCCACATAGGAGCCTCTATTGTATCCGATGCGGGCGCGGCAACCGGAGTTGACAGCGCGCGGGCCTAAGAGATTAGACGCCTGTTTTCGGGCTCGCGTTCCCCCGGCAGCACGAGAAACGGGCAACGAGGACCGTAGGGGTAATCCCCATAGGCGCTAGATTAAGATCCGGGGGGGCCGCCAAACATGCCCGAAGGGCATGAAGGTCATTAGCCGTAGGTGAAACCTACGGACGAGAAGGCATACGTTGGGCATCTCAGCGACCCCGAAGGGGTCGAATTCAACCCCTCCGGGGTTGAATCGAATACTCTGGGACGACGTTTACCGTAGGTTTCACCTACGGCTAATGATGTTGGGTCCCTTCGGGACCCCCCTCGCAACGCTTAATCTAGCGCCTATGGGGGTAACCCCTGTGGGTGCGCAAGGGCCTCCCCTACAAGTCCTTCAGTTACTGAGGGTCGGCTGATTTCGTTCTGGTTTCACGGTGAGCATCACGAGTATTCCCAATACTGAAGCCACCATGAGCGTTGCCATCATGTGGTTCGGCGAGAAGTGCGAGAGGGCGCCTGCCACCGGCCCTCCTACGAAGCTACCTAGGTACTGTGCAGTGTTGTAAATCCCCAGCGCCGTTCCGTAGCTCCCTTCGGGAACGGACTTGCTCACCATGCTCGGCAGGATTGGTTCGAGTCCGGTGAACCCGATGTAGAACAGCGTGCCCGCGATCATCACCCCGGCCAGGCGGCTGGGGTTCAGTCCAGCAACTTCAGGCCGGAAAAGCAGGAGGGAGCTGGGAAGAAACGAGAGGTAAGCAATTGCAGCGAGCGGGCTCGCCCAGCCTCGGTCCGCGCCCCGTGCGAACCCGAACATCGTGACGGCGCTAATGAACATCATGGGCAACAACAGGGCGTAGTAGTGCTTCATGCTCACGTGATGTTGGACGGTGACGATGAGAGGGAAGTAAAAGAAGAAAGCCGTCATGAAGAAATTCATGAGGAATCCGCCGGCAGCAAGAGCCCGAATCCGCCTGCTGCCCAGCGTCTTGGATACAGGAACCGGGGCAGTTGCGGCGTGCGGGGCGTCGGCAAGGTACTTGGCTAGCAGGAGGTCCGTTCCGAAACCCAGGAATCCGGTCAGCCAGAAGAGAGACGCAGTGCCGAAAATGCCAGCCAGGATTGGCCCGCCCACGATGCCGATGACGAAAGCCGCCCCGATGGGAATGCCCAAGACCGCCATCGCTGTAGACCTGCGTTGGGGTTCGATGAAATCGGCCACGGTCGCAAACGCCACAGACACAATGGCGCCGCCGCCCTGCACCAAGCGGCCAAAGATCAGGGCGCCAATCTGTAAGGGGTGAGGAAACAAGTGGGGGACGGCGCACAGAAACGATCCCACGCTGAAGAGCGTCATGCCCAGCATCAGAACCTTGCGGCGCCCAATGCGGTCCGACAGCCTCCCCATCGGAATCTGCAGGATCGCCATGGTGAGTGCATAAGCGCCAAATGCGAAGCCGACCAGAACGCGGGAGTTGGTAAACTGCAATCCGTAAAGGGTAAAAACAGGCAGGACCAGAAAGAGTCCCAACATGCGCAGACCGACAACACTGGCAAGCGCGAACAGAACCTTCCGTTGCGTAGAGGTGAACGGCACTCGGCTGGTTTTGTTGAGGGTAGTCATCTAGAGGCAGTAACAAGCAGAAGTCAGAGCATTCGGCTGTCAGCGATCAGCTCTCAGCGAAACCCAGAGGGAAGGCTGCTTGCTTATAGCTGACGGCTTCGTTCCGACTCCTGATTCCTGCTCGTCACTCATCACTTGTCACTCGTCACTGCTCGTAGCGCCCGGGCGGCATTCACCACGGCTTGCATTTTAGCGATCGCCTCATCCACGGTCCGCGTTTTCAATCCGCAGTCAGGGTCCACCCAGATCGCTTCTTTAGGAATGACCTCCAGGGCTTGGCGCAAGCGCTGCTCGACAACGAGGTCGTCTTCGATCACGTGCGAATGGGAGTCCACGACGCCAAAACTGATATCTTTCGGGTAGCTGCTTCGCTTGAAAAGTTCGAGCATATCAAGTCCGCTGTTGGACATCTCCAGGTCGAAGTTGTCGACCGGCAGGTCCAGCATGCCCGGATAGATCTTCTCGAAATCCCCGTAGCAAATGTGGCAGATGAAGTACGCCGGCAGTCCATCGGTCATAATGTGCAACGCCTCGATCGCCACGGGCAGTTCCTCGGGCCTCACGGAGATGGCAGGCTCGTCGATCTGGATGATTCTTGCCCCCTCCCCAATCAAGGCCTCAACTTCGTTGCGCAGTTCTTTCGCCAGGGCCAGGCAGGCGGTCCGGCGATCCGGATAGTATTCAATAAATGACCAATCCATGATCGTGTAAGGACCCGTCAACATGCCTTTCAGCGGCTTTGAGGTGACACCCCGCGCGTACTTCCACCACTCCAGGGTGATCGGCTCGTCCCAGTGAATCTCGTCGCTAATGATAGGCTTGTGGTAATAACGATTGCCATATGAGCGGACCAGGCCGCCCTCTTCAAACCCCTCCAGGTTTTCAGCGAAATAGGCAACCATGTCGCCACGGTACATCTCGCCGTCCACCAGCACGTCCACGCCAAGTTCTTCCTGCTTCCGGATCCAGAACTCCGTCGCTTGGCGTTCCGCTTTCTCCATGGCGCCGCGGCGAATCCGGCCGTTGGCGTAATCCGCTCGCGCCTTGAGCAGGAAATCGGGTTTAGGGAAGCTTCCCACTGAAGTGACAGGGAAGAGCGGCAGGTCGATTCCCAACTCTTGGAGCTTTGCTCTGTTCATGACGGGCTCCCCAGAAAAGTATTTCTGATAACGGCAAGCTGTCTTAGCTTCTGCCGCGCCCTGTCACGTGGAAGGTACTCGAGGCCGCAAGAAGGGCTTAGGTAAGCTCGATTCAAACCGGCGCCCCGCGCTAAGATCTCGAGTTGCCGGGCCGTGGCGACGGGATCCTCCAGTCGCGTGTTGCGGCCGTCCAAAAGTCCCAACATCAGGGTCCGCGCGGTGCCACTCGAGGCGACCCTGTCGACAAGTCCCGGGCTGTAAGTAAAATCCAGGCCCAAAATGTCCACGGGCAGCGTCTGCAGTCGATCGTAAACGATGGTGGGATCCCCGAAGTAAACGGCCAGAGCCAGTTGCGCCGAATCCTTGTTCATCGCCAAGGCGGCAAGGCATTGCTCGACGCGCGGGAAATCATCGAGGTGCCTGAGCAGGGCCGGTTCTTCGATTTGGATCACTGCGGCGCCGGCTGCCACTAAGGCAGTGATCTCCTCCGCCAGCGCGGCGGTATACCCTTCGAGCATCTTATCGAAACCGCCCGAGCCGCCGTTTTCATCGACGGAAGAGCGGGCCAATGTGTAAGGGCCCGTCAGAACCGCCTTCACCGGCAGCGCTGACTTCTCCTGCGCAAACCTGAACTCTTCCAGCAACAAAGGCTCTCGACGTTCCGGCCTTCCCTGCACGACAGGCTGCCGAAAGTAGGAGTTCGTATCAAAGAACCTCAACAGTCCGTTCACCCGCACGCCGGAAAGTTTGCCGGCGAGGTGTGAGATTGGATCGGCCCAACGGATCTGGCCGTCGGTCACGAGGTCCACGCCCGCCTCCGTCTGCTCGGCGAGCGCCAATTCCGTCATGCGCTCCTGGGCGGCCCGAACGGCCTCCTCAGTTTTCTCACCCTTCTCATGTTGTGCAATGGTGCGCCGCAGGAGTTGGTGTTCCGGGTCGTCCCCGATACGAGGGTAACTGCTGTGATTGCACAGCGTTAATTCCATATTAAGCGGTTTGCCCCTTATTAGTTTTCAGTCGTCAGTTGTCAGTTCTCAGTCGCGAGGCCCTCATTATGGCTGATCGCTTGCACCCAGAGTGCAGAACCATCGAACACGTGTTAAGGGACGCCCCAAACTGAAAACTGAGAACTGCCCTACTCCACGTACTCCGCCGTCACAGCCTTTGGCAGGATGCCCTTCTGGTAGCCGCGGTCGAGCAGTTCCTGGACGGCGCTGCGGCCGCGCGGGCCGTAATCGAGGGTCCAGTCGTTAACGTACATAGAGACGAAGTGGTCGGCAGTGGCGGCGTCCAAACCGCGTGAAAACTGCTGCGCGTACGACAAAGCCTCTTCGCGGTGATGCAGGGAGTACTGGATGCTCTTTTTCAGCAGGCCCGCCACCGTGCGCTGCGTATAATTGTCGAGGCTCCTGCGGATGACGTTTCCTCCCAGCGGCAAAGGCAGGTTGGTCTGCTGGTACCACCACTCGCCGAGGTCCAGGACCTTTCGGAGGCCTGTGCCGGAGTAGGTCAGTTGACCTTCGTGGATGACTACGCCGGCGTCCACGACGCCTCGAGCCACCACGTCCAGGATCTGGTCGAACGGGGTCACCACCACGTCCACCTCGGGCTCATAAAGCTGCAAAACCAGATAAGCAGTGGTCATTTTTCCGGGCACAGCCACGCGCTTTCCTTTCAAGCTGCTGGATTTCCAGCGAGCATGCGACACCACGACTGGTCCATAGCGTTCTCCGAAACTGGCGCCGGAGGGCAGGAGCACATACTTGTCTTCGAGATACGGATAGGCGTGGAACGAGATCGCGGTGACGTCGTAGACGCCGTCCAGGGCTTTCCGGTTGAGAGTCTCAATGTCCTCGAGGCGGTGAGTGAACGAAACGTCTCGGGCGCCGAGCTTCTTCGTCGCCAGCGCGTAAAACATGAAAGCGTCGTCGGAGTCGGGGCTGTGCGCGAGCGTCAGCTCGACAGCGCGCGGCTCAATCTTTTCGGTCTTCTGCACAAGCGGCGACGCCATCACCTTCCTCCCAGAGATTTGCCCGTGATTATCAATTCACATTGTACCATCGTGGGGAATTGTTCTCAACTCAACACGACGCGAATGACTACTTAAGAGGGTTTTGACGATCCCGCTAGGGCGAGATCGTGTCGCCGTTTGTCCCCGCCGCTGCGAGCCTTGCCCGCAGACCGCTCTTCGCCTGGAAGGCTTCGGCCGCGACGTCACTGTTCGGATCGTGGGAGAGGCGGTCGAGTTGCTCCAAACTGGTTTGATCCCCTCCAAACATCAGCACCGTGCAGAGTCTTTTCCTCACGTCGGTGCTGGAGCTTTGAAGATAGGGATACAATTTAGGAAGGAAGCCGGGCATTCTCGCCAGTTCGATTAGGTAAGGTTGAGCTACATCCCATTGCGTCCTGGAGGAAAGTTGGTTCACGAGGTCGTTCAAGTAATCGGGTTTGCCAAGGGCCGACATCGCAAATTCAAGAGCCAGTCGTGCCCCGGCATCCTTCTCGACCTCATAGGCCTTTTCCAAGTCGGGGAGAGCGTTGGGATCGCGAGCACGAGCCAGGCCTTCTGCCGCGGAAGTGCGAATCTCCTTGTCGATGCTTCCCAGCGCTTTCGTGAAAACGGGGACTGAGGCTTTGTCCCCCAGGTAAGCAAGGCCTTCCATGGCCTTCTCTTCGCTCTTCGGATCGGCGTCACTTTCGTAAATGTGCTGCAGTTTAGGCTCGGCCTGAGTGGTGCGCAGGATCCCGACCGTGACGGACGCCAGTTGCTTGATCTCCTTGTCGGGCGAGTCCAGCAAGTCAACCAATTGCGCTCCCGCCGACCTATCCTTGATCTTCGAAAGAGCGTTGAGAGACTCGAGAGATAGCGTTTCGTCGGACGAGTGAGCGGCTGCCACCAAGTCAGGCACCGCCGCTCGAGCCATCAGGATGCCCAGCCCTTTCGCCCCCTCGCAGGACGCGCGGATTGAACGTGTGCTTTTCAGAGCCGCGTCCAAGGTCGCAACCACTTTGGGGTCCACGTACACGCCGGGGCCGACACGAGTGGTGTCCGGGTTAAAATGCGCCTTGGCGCGCTGCCAATTCTTCTTCAAAAAGCCGGTGAAACCAGCGGTAGGGACGTTCCCGGTATAGTATCCTACTAATGATTGCAGCGCGAGAACGCTGATCTCTTCATTATTGTCCTGAGTAGCCTTAATGAGCGCATCCAGGACTTCCGCCCTATGCAGTTGCGCCAGCGCCAGAACTACCTCACGCCGAACTTTGTCGCTCGGGTCCGAGACTGCCTCAGCCAGGGCAGGCAGGCCTGACACATCCTGGGCTTTACCCAACTCACGCGCCGCCTTGGCGCGTGTCCCGGCATTGGGACTCTTTAACTCTTCGATCATGACGTTGCCTTCGGCCGCAGCGGGCGCCGCGGCCTGGGAACTTGAAGGCGGTGGAGTGGTTGCCGTCTGAGCAAGGAGAAGGGATGCGTTGAAGAAGACCAGGAAAAGTACGCTTGCAAATGCCAGTTTCAGGGATTGCCTCATCGACTCAACCTCAGAATCGCTATGACTACAGTGGCCCAACGTCACATCTAGTATATTATACGTATAAGCCAAAGATGCGATAGCAGGGAGGCCCATGCAGTCCACTCGGTCGAAGACCCGGCGCAGGGTGCTGATTCTCATCATTATTGTTCTTGGCGTGCCGCTTATTGCTTCCGTCGTCCTGTCGGTCTACTTCTGGCGAACCTCGCCCTTCAGCCGCGAGTGGGTTACCCAGACGCTCCAAAAACGCTACCGGTGCGAGGTTGAGCTGAAGAGCTTCGACGTTTCGTTTTTTCCAGCACTGAGCATTACCGGTGAGGGACTGGTGCTGAATCGCCAAGGGATATCAGGGCCCGTACCTCTGGCCAGTATCCGGAAGTTCTCGGCATCGGGGAATTGGCTCAATCTGATGCACCAACCGAGGCATTTCGGGCGGGTTCGGCTGGAAGGTTTGGTGCTGATCATTCCTCCTCGCTCCAAACAGGTCGCGACAGACGAGCAGCAGCAGCGGCAGCAGCAGCAACAACAACAACAAGAAGCCTCCACAACCACTTTCGTGCTGGACGAGATTCTCGCCGACGACGCCCTGCTGCAAATCGTCTCCTCGAACCCTCAGAAGCCTCCCCACGAGTTCGCCATACACAAGCTGAAGATGGAATCGGTGGGAGTCGGCCTACCGATGTCTTTCCAAGTTACCTTGACCAATCCCGTGCCCGTCGGCCAGATCCGATCCAAGGGGTTGTTCGGGCCATGGAATTCGACCGATCCGTCTCTGACGCCCGTCTCCGGCAGCTACAGATTTGCAGATGCGGACCTGTCGACCATTCGCGGTCTGGGCGGAATCCTCACGTCCCTGGGCAAATATGATGGTGTTTTGGGCGAAATCAAAGTGCAGGGGGAGACTGATACTCCCGATTTCGATCTCGGGATCAGCGGCAATCGAGTGCCCCTGAAAACTCAGTTCAGCGCCGTTGTCGATGGAGTCAGTGGCGACGTACTCTTGCAGCGCGTCGACGCTCAATTGCTAGGGTCGAAGATCCTTGCGCGCGGCCGGGTGGCCCGCGTCCCGGAAGGGAATGGTCGATTCATACTTCTCGACGTGACTGCTGGACCTGCTGCACGGATCGAGGACTTACTTCGCCTGGCGGTGAAGTCTACCACGCCTTCCTTAACTGGCTTGCTGAGCCTCCAGACGAAGTTCGATCTTCACCCCGGCGAGGAGGTCATCGCGAAGCGGTTGAAACTGGATGGCAGTTTCGATGTTCAATCCGCGCGTTTCACGGACCGCGAGACAGAGTCCAAGATCACCGGCCTCAGCCGGCGTGCCCAGGGGAAACCGGGGGATCAGGAGATCCAAAACACGCCATTCGAATTGCAGGGAGGATTCCTGCTGGCCCGGAGCCAGGCGACGTTTCCCAGGCTCATCTTCAGTCTTCCGGGGGCTTCGTTACAGCTCCAGGGCGCCTTTGAACTAACCGGCCAGACGCTGGATTTTCATGGCGATCTCCGCCTTCGGGCAAAAGTCTCGCAAACCACCCGCGGCTTCAAATCGCTGCTCCTGAAACCGATCGATCGGTTTTTCGAACGAGATGGCGCGGGAACGGTCGTGCCCCTCAAGATCACGGGAACACGAGCCGAGCCGTCATTCCAAGTTGACTACGGCAAGATCCTCAAGAGAGAGAATTAATCAGTAGATTTGGGAATCCATCTGTGACGCGGGCGTCTGAAGCAATGAAAAAATCACGCTGTCATGTTGAGCAAAGCGAAGCATCTGCATTTATCCCCTTGAAACAAACAAATGCAGATTCCTCGCTTCGCTCGGAATGACAGAACAAGGGGAAGGGCCTCAGGACGATAGGAACGTCTTTTCCAGTTGCCGAGTGACTTCCTTGGGCATGGGCGCCAGTTCGCCGATGGCGCGGCAGTTGAGGATCGCTTCCGCCGTGGATTCGAGAACCTCAAGGCGATCGAAGGCTTCGAGGATATCCGAGCCAATCACCAGCACGCCGTCGTTCTCGAGGATCGCCACCGGCTGGCGAGGAGACACCTGCCGGGCCAGTTCCTCGTAATCCTGAAACTGTATTCCGTACTTCACCTGCCTGATTTGCCGCAATACCAGGTAGCTTTCCGGAATAGTCCGAGTGTCAAGGGGGACGCCCGTTACACTGAAAGCCGTCGCATTAACGGGATACGCATTGATGACGGCGTGGACTTCGGGATGCTGCCGGTAGATGGCCTCGTGACTGCCCGTAGCCAGGCTGGGCAGCTTGCCCGCCTCCGCTTTTCCATGGCTCACAAGCACCAGGTTTTCCTCATCCAGCACGCCGCGATCGACCTGGAAGGGCGTTATCAAGAACGAAGACTCTTCGAGCCGCACGGAAAAACTGCCCTGCGTGCTGATGAACAAGCGCTGGCGATATGCCCTGCGAACGAACTCGCAAAGCCTCTGCCGCAGCTCGTTTTCGAGGCTTGTGGGATCCCTGCTCTCCAACTCCGGCAATCCCGGCGCGCGCTGTGCCGCCAGTTCGATCTCCCCGTCCGTCAAGTACCGAATGTTTGCAAGTCGACGGGCTTCAATGATCGTCTTGCCCGAAAACTCGAGTGTCTCGAAGCGATGGAACGCTTCCCGGAGATTCTCGCCGGCAGTCACCACGCCGTGATTCTCGAGGATAGCGCAGTAGCCGCCGGGTCGAAAGGCATCCGCCACATTCCGCGCTAAGGCCTCGCTTCCTGGGAGTGCGTAGGGGGCGAACCCCACCTCCCCGCAGACTGTCCTGGCTTTGTGAAAAAGGCGGGTGTTGGGTACATCATGAACCAGGCTGAAGGCCACCAGCGCCACCGGATGCGCGTGGACGATCCCGCGCAGTTCTGGTCTCGACCGGTAGATGGCCAGATGAAGTGGGAGCTCCGAAGACGGCGGATGGCGCCCTTCAAGTCGCCCATCGCTGCGCACCAGCACGATGTCCTCGCGCCGCAAGTTCCCCTTGTCGACCCGCGTCGGGGTAATCCAAACGTCGCCCTCTTCGGTGCGCAGAGACAGGTTGCCGCCGGAAGTGGTCGTCATGCGGTAGTCATAGATCCGCTCCATGACGGCCAGGAGTTCATCGCGCGGATGCACAAACGTCATGTGGTTAGATTGAAGGGATCGAGGAACTCAAGCCCTGCTTGTCCTTGCATTTCTGAAGCCGGCTTTCCTACCCATACTACCCGGGCCGCCACAGGCTCAGAGCCGTTGACGGGAACAACTTCCACCATCTGCCCCGGCGTCAGCGACAGCTGAGACTGAATTCTTGCCCCGAGCGTCGAGACGTCCACGGTGTAGGCGTCGCTTCCTGCCGGCTCATGCTCGTGGTCGACAAACACGACGATAGCTATTTTTGCGATCTTCCGCTCGGACCGACGATGCGTTACTTGAGGCGAAGTGGCCACGGCGTGTAGCTTACTCTCTTGGGAGGCGAAAATCAATCAAGGGAAGAATCTTTGGTAGTGGTACAGTTAGGTGTAGAGGCGGCTTTACGCCGCCATTTGGCGAGCTAAGCTCGCCGCTACAACATCAAACTGTACTAATACTACAGATTTCGACGGGGGGTGTACTTGAGGCACACTGAACAAAACAGGTTTTGCGATTTTACTGTTGCGGTTGTCGCAATCACGGCCTTGTGCGCACTGGCCATGCCCGCCAGGGCGCTGCCCGCACCGCCGTCTTTGAGATTCCAAATCGATTTTCCGTCTGCCGCTCACGCTCAGCCCATAACGGGCCGAGTTTTTGTGGTGATTTCGAACCACGAATCGCCGGAACCACGATCGCAGGCCGGTTCCTGGGGCGATGCGTCGCCGCTGTTCGGCGCGGACGTCGACCAACTCAAGCCCGGCCAGACGGCCGTGATCGACGGCACGACGCTCGGTTACCCGCCCGCCACCCTTGCTGACATTCCCGCCGGTGATTATTACGTCCAAGCGCTCATGAATATTTACACGCAGTGCCACCGCGGCGACGGTCATACCGTTTGGGTCCACCTTGACCAGTGGGAGGGCCAGCAGTTCAACCGCTCTCCCGGCAACCTTTACAGCGAAGTTCAGAAGGTGCACCTCGATCCCAACGCCGGCTACGACGTGCGTCTCAACCTGACGAAGGTGATCCCGCCGGTCGAGATCCCCGTCGACACCGAGTGGGTGAAGCACATCAAGATTCAGAGCAGCCTGCTGACGAAATTCTGGGGCCAGCCGATTTATCTCGGGGCCACGGTGCTGTTGCCCAAAGGCTACGACTCACATCCCTCCGTATCTTATCCGGTGCTCTACGAGCAGGGCCATTTCGGCCTCCGCCCGCCCATGGGATTCACCACCCACAGCGAGGGATCGTCCGAGCGCGCCAAAGCCCGGCTCGCTCAGTACAATCTCGAAACCGGCTACCAGTTTTTTGAGGCATGGAACTCCGACAGTTTTCCGCGCATGCTGGCCGTGACGTTTCAGCACCCCACGCCTTATTTTGACGACTCCTACGCCGTGAACTCCGTTAACAATGGCCCTTACGGCGATGCGATCCTGACGGAGCTGATCCCCTACCTGGAGACGCACTTCCGCATGATCCGCAAGCCTTACGCGCGCTTGCTTTCTGGTGGCTCAACAGGGGGCTGGGAGTCGCTGGCGCTCGAGCTTTACCATCCGGACTTCTTTGGCGGCACCTGGACCCTTTACCCCGATCCCATTAGCTTCGAGCATTATCAGCTTGTGAATATCTACAAAGACGATAATGCCTTTTTCGAGCCGGGCCACACTTGGCTGCGGGCCTTGAGGCCGCTGATGCGCACCGCCGAAGGTCAGGTGGAAACGACCATGTCCGAGATGAGCCGGCTCGAAGCGGTGCTGGGCAGCCACGGGCGCTCCGCCGAGCAACTGGAAATCTGGGAGGCTGTCTACGGCCCGGTGGGCGAAGACGGCTACCCCAAGCCGCTCTGGGATAAGATGACGGGCAAGATCGATCACAGCGTGGCGGACTACATGCGCGACCACGGCTACGACCTCACCTCCTACCTGAAACAGAACTGGTCCCGCATCGGGCCGCAACTGGTGGGGAAGATTCACCTCGACGTGGGCGATATGGACAACTTCTATCTCAATCTCGCTGTTTATGATTTGCAGGACTTCCTCAAAACCACGCACGACCCGCATTACGAAGGCAGCTTTGAATTCGGACGGCCAGAGAAGGGACACGGTTGGCAATCCATGACGCAGGAGAACCAGATTCGCACCATGGCTGATCACATCACTAAGAACGCGCCCGCAGGCGAGAACACCGCGGCTTGGAAATACAATTGAAGGACGAGCGATGGGATTAATCAACCACCCCTGCCCCTCCTTATCCAAGGAGGGGAACCGAGGCGAGAAGTCCCCTCCTCTCTGAGGAGGGGGTCAGGGGGTGGTGAAGGCGCCGCTCAAATCGGGTGTGTGAAGTACCAACCTGCCAGGAGCACGTCGTAGCCGACCGCTACGGCCACGCAAGTCCAGAACGTCTTCCCGAGGAATTTCGCGGTCACCTGTTTGCGCCAGGCTCGATAGCAAACCACGACAAGCAGAATCTCCATCAGGATTGATAATCCGTGCAGCGGAGTATCCATCGGCGCGGCAGGTTTTCCTGTCAGGTAGCCGAACAGGACGCCGAACTCGGCAAAGAAGCCGCCCAACAGGATCGCCAGGATAAACCGCAACGGCGGCGCGACGATCCCGAGCATATAACTGAAACGGTCTTCGCCAAAGAAAACGAGCAAGGCGATGACCAGGTAGATCATGGATTTCAAGATCTCAAAGCTGAAGTAGTGGGGCATGGCGAAAGCCCCGGCGAGAATCACAATCACGGTAAGAAAAGCGATAAGGAAGACCCATCTGTCAGACACGACAGCTCTCCTTCGCGTGTCGCTGTGAAGCTTATGCTGCCCTATCGTGTATACAACTACTATAACATAGGGGCTCGCGTGTTTATGCGAGCATCATTCGTATGGGTTCCAATGTGCAAGTGAGGCATTATTCAACCCTGATCCGCGAAGTCAGGGTGCCGCTTCGCTGACGCATCATTTCCAGCTGTCATCTTAACATGGCTGCGGGCTGACTGGCGCGCCGCTGGCGAGCCAGGAGGGAAAACCCCGATGCTGAAGGCCAAAGGGTAAAGTGCAAAGGTCAAAGGCTAAAGTACAGCGGCTCTGATTGGCGCAACTCATTTCTCGGTATTATCAGCTTTAGTATCGTCTTGTGACTTAATGAGCAGGCTTCACCTTTAGCGTTTATCCTTTGGCCTTTACCTCTTATCCTTCACCTTTTTTAGAGCTCTTCCTGGGTTTGAGCCTTACTCTGTTTCTCGAGTTGAAGCTTGAGCTGCTCTTTGAGCTGTTGCTGGACGGCCTGCCGATACTTCTCGGCGGCACGCTGCATTTGATCCGACAGAAGCCGCTGCTGATCGCCCAGGTGGTTTCGAGCTTCTTGCAGGGCGATCTGAGCTTCCGCCATCTGCTTCTTCGCTTCCGCTTGAACGCGTTGCCACTCGACCGAATCAATCCCGAGATCGGCCGTCTCTTTGCCGTGCTCGAAAAGCTCCGGTTTCTTCAGTTCTACCGGCAAAGTCCGCTCGTGATGATCCCGCACCACGGTCAGGTTGAGTTTTCTTGTCTCTTCTCCGGATTTCAGTTCGACAGCCTTGCGCAATTCTGCAACCGTCCCCACTTCCTTCCCGTCCACTGCAACGACGACGTCTCCCGCCTTCAGGCCCGCTTGCGCCGCAGGGCTACCGGCCACCACTTCGCTGACGAGAACCCCTTTACCCTGCTTGACGCCGAAATAGCCCGCAAGCTGGCTCGTCAGCTCTTCGCCGGTAACTCCGAGGGTCGGGCGGCCACTGAACATAAAGGCAAAACTGCGGTTGTTGAACTGATCATTTAAGTTTGGTGCGATGTTGATTTCCGGGATGTGCACTTCCGGAGTCTGGAAGAAAAACTGCGCCTTGCGACTTTCAAGTTTGGCGCTGAGTGTTCGAGCCTGGCCATCGCGGATGACCTGAAAGCTGACGCTTCGGCCGGCGGGCGTCTCGCGAATCAGGCGGCGCAATTGAGCCGCGCTCCGCACGCGCTCACCCGCAAACTCCACGATCACATCACCCTTTTGCAGGCCTGCCTCGGAAGCTGCGCTTTTCGCATCGACACTTGTCACCAGAGCGCCATACTCACCGGCAGGTAGTTTCAGTTCGCCCGCCTTCTCGGCTGTTACGTCTTTCAACTGGACGCCCAGCCAGGCGTTGCCATCGGGAGTGGCAGCCTGTGTCAACAGATTCAGGGTAGTATCAGGCGCCTCCGGCGTGTCCGGCGGCTCTGGCGCCTCGGGCGCCTCCTGACTGCGGCAGATACTCACGCTCAACAGCAAGATCATCGTTGACAACATCAAACCCATCGCGAAGTTTCGTCTCATGGTCATTCTCCCTTTGCCAAGCTGGAGCCGGGTAGCGCGGACCTCCGATGTTGAGGTCCGCGGCTTTTCCCTTGTTCACTAAGTCACAAATGACGCGCAGCTACTTGCTTCTCAGTTGATTTCACACTAAGAGCCGCAGACCTCAAAAGCGGAGGTCTGCGCTACCCACTAGCCAATGCTATTACAAGAGATCATCCCGCTCAGCGACGCGAATCGTGCCCCGCACCGTCCGCAGCGAAACCGTCACGCCGCCCAGGCCAAGACGCGTTCGGCGCGTCCTGTCGCCAAGCACGGTACTGGCCTGAAAGGCATAGTTCCCCTGAATCGACCCGTCAAGTGTGCTAAGTTCGAGATCCGCATTTGGCCGAGGGGGAAGGAGCAGGTCGATGTTGCCATTCACCGTGTCCAGGAGCAGAGGACGCGTACCTGCGGGCAGGGCTTTGAGCGAGACCATAATGCTTCCCGTGAGAGTCCTGGCCGTAACGCGGCCCGTCACGCTCATCTCCACGATGTTTCCGCTCAGCGTGCGCGCGTCCACCGAACCTTCAACGCTGTGTACCGCGATGTTGCCCTCCAGGGTGCGCAGCGTAGCAAGATGGACCTGGCGCGGCACGCGCAACCGGTAATTGACCCGCACGGGCTTGTCCATGTGGGGCGGGTAGACGGTCCTGAATGCCAGGCTCTCAATCCCCAATTCGGTCACCACGCGCACATCTTCCAGATGGTCGTCCGGATTTTTCCCGATTTTTGCCGCCGTGATCTCGACTTCGGCGCGGTCCCATCCCTCCACGCTGATCTCGCCCTGAACGTTCTCGACCGATACGCTTCCTCCAGCGGGGAGAGGGTAGAGGCCGTACCAGGCGCGTTCGAGTTGCGGCGAGGCCGCGAGGCTGACGGCGAATGCCATTCCAAGGCAGAGGAAAAGGCAGGTGATCAGAGGTCTTTGAAGCCGCGTGCGCTCAATTCTCGTCACGTTCATTCTCCTTTTCCTTTTGCTTCTGCCGGTGCTCTTGCTGGCGCTCACGCTCTCGCTGCGCTTTTTCCGCTACGTGTTGCTGAAGGCGATTCCAGGCGGTATCTTCGCGGCTCTTGATTTCCTGCAGGCTACGTGCGTCGATTTTGCGAATCTCAATATTCCCGGCCACGGTTCGAATGCGCAAAACCTCACCGCCGCCGTTCAAGGCTCCATGGCCGCGAATCGTACGCTCACTGAAATCCTCTTTGTCGCCCAGAATGCTCAACGGAAAATCGGTAACAATATGATGGCCGGCGGCGGCGTCGATGGCTGCGTCGATCGTCAACGAGAGATTCATAGGCAGGTAGACGTAAACATCCCCCATCGAGCTTTCGAGCTGCGACGCCAGAAAGGTCTTGGTGTTGGCGTCGAACTCCGCCACGATTCTCCCCGCGGAGGTATTGGCCCGGGCGCCGGCGCCGAGTTGCAAGAGGTCAATGCTGCCCCCGGTCGTCTCCGCCACTACCCGCCCGCGCGCTCCGCGAAGCACGATGTTTCCTCCGGCGGTCTGCGCCCGCACGCTGCCCCCGGTCGGCCCAACTTGAATCTGTCCGCCCGCCGTCTCCGCCATGACTTGGCCGCCGGCGCCTCCAATCACAATATCGCCGCCCGCGGTCTCCGCGCGCAGGCCCCCGTCCACTTGCCCCACTTGGATTTCTCCGCCGCTGGTTTCAATGGTTCCATCGCCCCTGACATTGCCGACATGAATGTTGCCGCCGGCGGTGCGAACTTCCGCGCGGGCGCCCAGATTCCCCAAACCGATGTTCCCGCCGGCGGTTTCGACTCGAATCGGGCCGCTGATGTCCGCGGCGTGGATGTCGCCGCCTGCGGTGGTCAACCGCGCCTCACCTTGCAGGGCGCCGTCGAGGTCGATATCTCCGCCCCTCGTCTCGACGTCCAGATTGAAATGAGCGGGAAGCTTGATGTCGAATTCCACTCCCATGGAGTCATCGTGGCGCCTTGAGCCGCCAAACTCTGCGCTCACATAGACCCCGGTGCTTTCGACGGTTCGGGCGGTGAGGTGGAAGGCTTCGAACACGCGGCGCGCCCTCTCCTCGTCTCCTTTGTAAACGCGCACCACGGCGCGACCTTCGAGCTGATTGCCCGTTCCGGGAGTGATTTCTACCGAGCCCATGTCGGCACGCAGAATCAGTCTTCCACCTTCGCGCGCCGGAGCAGTCCAAGTGGACGTCTCCGTAAAGACGTTGCCGCGACGAACGGGCCCTCCTCGCTGCACATTGAGTTGGCCAAGGGCAGGCCAAGGCAGTGCCGCCGCCAGGCAGAAACCCAGCGCATATCGCCATAAAGGTCTATTTTTCATTAGTTTGCAGGATTCCATCGCTTCCCAGCTTTCGCAAAGCACCCGCGCACTTCAATCGCACGTAGCTATTCGAATCGCTTGCAGCAAGACGCGCCAGGGAGCCCAACGTCGCCTCGTCACGGCCTTGCCGCTCCATCTGGTCAACCAGCAGGTCAACAGACTCGACCCTGACGCCCATGTTATGGTCATGCTCGAGGACATTAATCAGGGTTTGCTGCAAGTCATCCCCCCCTTGCATAGCCCGAGCCGCGTCCAAAGCTGCCAGACGGTTCCCAACGTTCGGGTCGTTCTGCATGGTGTAAAGCAAGGCAGCCCGGACGTTGGGGCTCTTGGTGCGAGCTCGCAAGGCATCCAGTGTGTCGCGGCGAATCCCCGCATTGTCGTAACTCTTCACAGCGTAGACCAGGAGTTGTTGGATCCGGGGGTCGTCAAGCGAGCCTTCAAGAGTGAAGCGACGCTGCGCATCCATGGTGATGCGCACGTCGCCGGTCTGTGGATCAGGAGCCACGCGGCTGATGTCGTTGATTCGCATGTTATCCAGGTCCGCTTCGGCAAGGGAAGAAGATGTTACGTTGCTAGGCCCGGAGGGAACCACCCGCTCGGCGCGGGGACGCAACGTCCAACCCAGGCCAAAACCCAGAACAACCAGGGTGAGAACGAAAGCCAGGCGGGAGACCACTCGCTGCGGCGGAAGCTGAAGGAAGGCCAACCATTCGCGCATCAGGCCGTGCCATCCCAGTCGCTCCTTCTCGAGGGCATCAGACAGGGCTTGGCGGCATTCCACCAAAAGATCGGGAGACACTTCAAGGCGTGGCCGCTGAGCCAGAACCTCATGCAGGCCGCGGACCTGTTCGCGCGCAGCGTGGCACTGAGCACAGTTGACAAGGTGCGCCTCGTAAAGCGCTCGTTGCTCAGGCGGAAGATCGCCGTAAAGATCGAGCGTCATGTATTCCTCGAAGTCCCGACACTCCATAACCAAATCTCCTAGGAGCAGTGACCAGTAACTGCCTACTGCCTACTGCCTTCCTGTTCCCTGTTCCCTAATCCCAGTTCCCTACACCAAGTCTCCAAGATCCACGCGCAATTTCTGCGTGGCGCGGAACAGGCAATTCTTTACTGTTTGCTCGCTGGTCTTGCAGAGCTCGCCGATGGCGCGAAGCTTCAGGCCCTGGTAATGCTTCAATTCGAAGACCAGGCGTTCGCGAGGATTGAGGCGCTGAAGTGCCGCCTGGATTCGGCGCCCGATTTCTCGGGAGTGCATGGCGCGTTCCGGGTCCAACACAGGCCTTTCCTCCGGCACCGTTTGAAAGTATTCCGGTTGGCCGTCCTCGCTTTCGGGCCCCTGCACTTCCTTGCGGGTGTTTTGGCGGCGCAGATAGTCCAGGCAAACATTCATCACCACGCGATAAAGCCAGGTCGAGAATCGCGCCTCCAGCCGGAAGTAACGGATGGAACGGTAGACCTTCAAAAAGGCCTCCTGATAAAGGTCACGAGCCTCTTCCGGCGAATGCACCACTTGCAAGGCCAGGCGAAGCACGTGCTGATCGTACGCTCGCACCAGTACCTCAAAGGCTTCGGAGTCGCCTTCCTGGGCGCGGCGGATCAGTGTCAGCTCATCCGCCCCGCTCAGTTTCGCATCTTCTGGTATGTGTCCGGCTAGCTCCAAGCAGCCTTCCATCACCGACTTTGCTTGACCTCTCAACTCGTTACGACGACTGGAGAGTAAAAAGGTAAGCGGCCGGAAGCAGAAATCAAGAATTCGAGATCAGAAAAGGGCAGCCGCCTTGCGAACGGTGGCGGCCGTTCGATTCGGTGGACAGCACCGGATACTGACATATTGACTGAAGTCTGCCCCCGTCGGCAAGTCCGGTCCCGGCTGCAAACCCGGCTGGGGGCCACCGCAATGTAGTTTTCAGCCCTTATTCTCGCATTAATGGTGGCCTTGTGCGGCCCATAAGGAAGATCGTGTTCTCAATATGCCGCCATGTATTTTCAATAACATACTGGCTTCGTTCGTATGATTTCCAACATCTCTTGTGGGCCGATCAACTCGGGTGCCTTATCATCGGGCCTATTGCGAAGGATTCTTCGGCGGTCTGTGACCTTCCACAGCATAGGTCAATGATAGTAGCCTATCATAATGCCGTGCCCGTGTCAAGGACGAAATTTGTCCCTTAGTCCCGCTTGACGCAGGATGGCAGTTGGCCTAGTATTGGGAGAAACAGGACAGTTTGTCAGCTAGGTTCCGGAGTCATGGGGGGTCGCGGGATGTCGCTTGCTGCAAGCCGTAAAGATGAATTCAGGGCTTGTGGAGATCTGTGACGGTGCCGGGTGGCGCCCGCATGAGGACTTTTTGGCTCTCCTCCGGTTACTCGCATTTGCGGGAATTGTCGCGTTAGGTCGCAGGGAAGGGAGCCCGTTATGAAACCCCGCGTTTACCGAGCATTTCCTCTGGCAATTCTTCTCTTGGTGTATTCCGGAGGGTTTGGTGGAAAGGGCGCGAGCGCGGCTCCACTTCTCCAATCGGACCAGCCAACCCCGCAGGCCCAGCCGGGCCCTTCCTCTTCGGGGACAGTCGAATTCATTCCCGGTCCTCTCCGCTCCTTCTTGCGCATGGCTGGCATCAGCCAGAAAGTCCCCCCACAGGATGTGTTGCCGCTTCTGGCGCGGAATGTGATTACGCACGGTTTTACGTGGCAAGAAGGCGGACGCAGGGCCACTGAGTTTCTGGTGCTCTTGAGGCGCTACGTCGACCATGCCCGGGAACTGCAGGCGTTGGCAGGCCCCGAAGGAATCATCCGGGCTTCTACATGCGATCAGGCACAGCCACTGCTGAATGCGCTTGGCTACCGGCTCTCAAGTGCTTGCGGGCCTCGCGTGGCGCTCGAAACCGCTGACCAGAAGAAGGCCTTCATTACTGTCGATTCCGGATTTCCCCTGGCAGAATTGGAACAAGCGCTGCAAGGGAACAAGCCGTTCGCCTACCCGTTCCCGAGCACAAAGGCCCCAGTCCTATTCAGCCAGGCGGATTGGACAAAAAACAGCAAGACCAAGAAGGAAGACATCATCGACGTCCTTTTGCAGGATCCCGAAGCAGCCCGGCTCTACTGGGCGCTGTCACGGATGGATGATGGCACCCGCCGCGCCCTGCTGCGATCCCCGGGACTCGAAAAGCTTGCACCAGACGCGGCTATTCTGGATTACTTTGGGAATCACATTTGTATTCGGGCCAATCGGGTGGAGGTCCCAGGCGGAAGCGCGGCTGAACCAGCATGGAAGAGCCTGGTCGGCGCCAGCCCCGACTCACCTGCGGACTTTGTGCTCCGGTTGGTGGGGAGGGACGCGGGTTGGCTGGCAGCTTATTTCGACGCACTGTCGCGCATCAACCCAGCTCAGCAGTCGTACTTCGTTGAGCCGCACCGATTGACTCGATTTTATGCAGCCTTACGTGGGAAGAGACCGACCCCGGGACCGGCGAAGGGCGCGTTCAGAACGGACCCGGGCCTCATCTTGCTGGTAACCCGGCTCTGGTTTGAGCCGAGCGGCCAACCGCATATTCCAGGAGGTATGGGGGCGTGGCAAGGGATGCTGGGACGCAAGACCCATTCCAAAATCGAGGCCGAATGGGCGCAGCGTTCCAGAGAGCGGCAAACTCCTGACGATTTCGTCGCAGGCATGTTTGCGCTTACACGGCAAGTCTCGGAAGACTCACCGCTTAGAGTCTTCCTCACTTTGAATGAGATTGACCGTCGGCGCTCCGCGGGCGAGCGCTTGACTCCCCACACAGTGAGTTTGCTGGCGGATGATTTTCCACGCTTCGGGGACCAGTATGCTACCTTCTCCGAGTTTCACGCTCTGAGCGACGAGTCGGTGGGCCGTTTCCTTACCATAGCGGATGCGATCGACCGCATCCCTGACAACGGCGTGCGAGGCGACACTTTAGGCATTTATCAGGCCACCGTCGGACTTTGGGAAATTCTGGCGCGCCAGGGGGAAATTCAAGACCTGAACCAGTCCTGGCAGCGGATTATTAAACCATTTGGAGGCGTCTCGTCCTCCGTCCAACTTTTCGACGCCTCGGAGAGTTCGTTCGGCGAGCTTCTGCGGGCCGCTACGGGCGAAACGCAGCGCTCACAGGACGCCATTATCACCGTGCTTGCTGGTCCCAGGCAGTCCACCCCAGCGGGGCGGCAGGTCAGGCAGTTTCTGGCTGACAACATCCGAGCTGTTCTCGATGCGCAACGGCTGATTTCTCTCGACAACTTGTTCGCTCTGGGACACGGCTTGAACCAATCGGGGCGCGGAAAACCGAAGGTCGATACGCTGTTGGTCTTGGCAGGGGAGTTGCGGGAATTCGAACTGCCGAAGCCGCTCTTCACAGCCGGCGAAAGACTGGAATGGGCCAATGGCCTTTATACCACCCCGCACATCAAATTCGAGCTGCAAATGAACCTGACGCCGCTGCTCGAGTCGCCGGCGGCCGCCGCCGACTTGGCTGCGGCTCGTGGCCAACTGGTGCCTTTCCTGAGGGACACCTTAGTCGGATTGAACTACGCCTATTACCAGCCTCCCGGGGCGCAGATGCTACTCACCAACCCGCTCTTTGTGCGCGCCCACGATCCCGTCGGAGAAAAGGTCAATGGAGAATACCATTCCTGGCAGAGCCCTTCTCTGGTCGGAATTGGCGATGCGGCAAGCGGGGGAGCGCACCTTTCGGGCTCGCTGGCTGACCTGCCTTATGCCCTGGCGGAAGTGGAACAAAACTTCATTGTGCCGGAAAACACACAGGCTCTCATCTGGGAGGATCTGGTGCCAACTCTCCTGGTGGACGCCGTCCTGCCCCGATGGTGGGGAGTGACTCGATCGGAACTTCATTCCGTCAGCCTCTTCCAGCGCGCCGGAGAAGAGCTTCTGGGAGCCGCGGCCAAAGATGAGAAGCTTCGCCAAACGGTGATGACCATTCTCTCCGATCGCATGCTCCCCCAGAGGGCCGGAGAAGTGGAGGACGCTCTGCACCGCGGAGACCCGGACGCTGCGATTTCCGGACTGACACCGGCAGAAATCTTCTATTTGGCCGAGGAATACCGGCGACGATCCCCGGGCCAAGACTCGGGACCCGCGGGGCAGGAATTGACTGAACTTAGCGAACAGCATCCCGATGAAGTTAGTTGGGAACGCCTCTCGGCGGATTTTGGCGTGCCGCATCCGGCGCTGGAAGACACGTATGCGCGCGAACTACTGAGCATGAAGCCCCTTCCCACTTTGATGGGGTACTCGAGCCGCCTGCTGGGTGAGTGTTGGGATTCCAACAACCTGTACTGGGCGCGTCTGGCGGACGAGAACGGTTACTCTCCCGAAATGCTTCACATTCTGGTGCCCGAGTTGACGCACCGCATGATTGAGAAGATTTCCGCCACCGACTTGGAAGATTGGCCGGCACTGCTTCGGGCGTTGCGGGAAACGGGTGAGGAGTTTCGACAGGGAAAAATCCGCACTTTGGCCAAAAGTGAACTAAGTCCTGGAGTTTGAGGAGTCTGCTATGGTGAAATGGGGCATCCTGGTTCCAACACTTTTGCTGGCTACTTTCTCCGGCAGCCCGGTTCTGCTGAGAGCGCAGGAGCAGAGTGGTCCGGACGTGACGGTCTTTAAAGTCACAGTTAATATGGTGCAGTTGGATGTGGCGGTGACGGACAAAAAAGGGGATTACGTCACTCGCCTCACTCCCTGGGACTTTGCGGTCTATGAGGATGGGATCCCTCAGAAAATTGCGACCTTCGGCGAAGAGAACGAAGCGCCGCGAAAGCTGGAGGATTATAAGCCGGGTGAGGGCAAGCCGGAGTTGGCGGTATCTTCGGCTCCTAAGGGCCGCGGACATCGAAACAAAGATGCCGGGTTCGAGGAAGCGACGCCGGGCCAGGTAGCCTCGCTTGTGGCCGGCGCCAGTGTCTTCATTCTGTTCGACACCAGCAATTACATGTATCGGGGCTTTGTTTTTGCGCAAGATGCCATTGCTGAATTCGTGCGCTCGCTGCATGACCCTGCGCGTGTGGCGTTTTATTCCTATAGCCGCAATTTCTCACGGGCCTCGATGCTAACTCCCGAACGGTCAGATGTCATCCGCGCCATTCGCGCCTCCGTGGCAGGAGATGATGCCGCCCTTTATAACTCCCTGCTGATGACGCTCCGAGATGCCGCGCAGCTCTCGGGCCGAAAGGTGGTGGTGGTTTTCTCCAACGGCCCCGACAACGCCAGCGCCGTGGGTCCTGAAGATATCCGCGAGATGGCGCAGACGGAAGGGATTCCTATTTACATGATCAGCACCCAGGCAGCCCGGCTGGACCCCGTCTCGACTGCCGTGTTCGAACGGGTTAGCGCCACGACGGGCGGCAAGGTCTATTTCGCGAAGAATTGGAAAGAACAGCAGGACGCATTCGCTTCCATCCGGGATGACCTGGCGCACTTGTATTCGATCAGCTACTACCCGGCAGCCAACCCTAATCGCGGCTGGCGTAGTATCACTGTAAAACTGGTGGGTCAGGACATGAAGAGCTACCACGTTCGCACACGTAACGGCTACCGCCCCAAAGCCGTTCGGCTCACCGAGCAGATCAAGGCGACATCGTAAGGGCAGGTGCCGGGTTTCAGGTACCAGGTGTCAGTCCACGATCGCCGGGCGCTAATCTTCAAGGATTGCTGCCCACTGCGGCAGGACGTGCAGGAGGTTTTATGAATCGGGTTAGCCCATTTCTGGCTACTGCCTGGGCACAAAGAAGTCATGACGGCCATTTTATTGTCAGTTGCATTGCTGGTGCCTGTTGTCGCGTCTGCCGTTTCTCTGAGCGTATACGAAAGCGCCAAGAGTGACCCCGCCAGGATGTCCAAAATCTTCCATGAAGCTTATTCAACAGCGCTTTCTAAGACAGTAACGCAGCTCAGATCTTCGAGATTTGCCGACGGCAATGTAAAGTCACCCCAGCGCCTTCAAAATGATAGAAAATTGGCTGACGCGGTTGATGCATTGGCCGAGCACCCTACTGATAAACAATCGGACGCTCTAATTGTTATGATTGAACAATATGCTGCCGCTCAGCCCAATACAGAGCTCGAGGATGTTATTTCCAGTTTTCTGCTGAGCGAGGCCAAGAAGCAGCTCAAGTCGAGGAACTAAACCCAAGTACCCGCCGCAGAGAAACTAGCAACAGGAGGATACGTGCATACTGCCACCACATCAGCCCTCATTGCGGCATCGGTCGCGCTTCTCTGGACAAGCACGGCGCAGGCGATGGAAATACAACAGTTTGATAAAATGTCACAGGACGATCGGGCCGAATATATTTCGGAGTTGATCTCGGGCGCGGAAAAAGCTTTGACGGCCGAAGGCAAAGCAGATCAGGCCGAGAAGATTGAAAATCTTTTCACGACGAATGCTCCGGATGGCAATACTTCAATTGGCATGAGCCAGTTTATGCTGGATTTGGCAAAGGCGCGTCTTGCCGATGCACAGAGGGCTTTAAAGGATCCGAATGCGCATCGACTCGAGGTTGAAGATGCGATGCTTGTGACCTTAAAGAAGAACTATATTCCCCTTTCTCAAGACTTTATAAGAAATTTCAGGGCGCTCAACCGCAATTTCCAGCCCAAGCATCCGTCGCAAAAGAAGTAGCCAACAGGAGGACACGTGCACACGGCCACCACATCAACCCTCATTGCGGTGTCGGTCGCGCTGCTCTTGACAAGCGCGGCGCAGGCGATGGAAATACAGCAGTTCGATAAAATGGCACAGGACGATCGGGCCGAATATGTTTCGGAGTTGATCTCGGGCGCGGAAAAAGTTTTGACGGCCGAAGGCAAAGCAGATCAGGCCGGAAAAATTGAAAATCTTTTCACGACCAATCCTTCCGATAGTCATGCTTCTATTGGCATGAATGATTTTATGATAACTCTGGCGAAGGCTCGTCTTGCAGATGCCCAGAGGGCCCTAAAAGATCCCAATGCGAAGCGGGTCCAAGTTGAAGATGCAATGGCTGTGATGCTGAAAAATCTCCATGGCATTGTTCTGCCGAGAAACTTTTTCACCGTCAACAGCGGTTTTCAGCCCAAGTTTCCGCCACAAAAGAAGTAGCCAACAGGAGGACTATCGTGGCGTATCTTGTGGCGCTCTCCACTGGCGGTGAGTCCGACTGCGCATTATGATCTTGAGGCAGTCTATTCACGGGACAGGAGAGAGCGATGAAATGGATTTGCATCATAGCCGGCGCGTTGGCGATGGCGGCGTCTGGCGCACCCGCGCAGGCAGCCGCGATCTCGGACTGCCCGGCGCCGCCGGGAGCGGTCAATGTTGCTCTTCCTTCCGGGCTGCCGCCTGCATTGCGCGACGCGATGGGCAACATCGCTTTGCCGGGCGAGCCGTTTGACTCGAGCGACGTATATGTCAAGGGGCATAAATATCGCCGCTATTTCTTCGTCTGGAATGCCGGCACCCGGTGGATCGTGGCGATAGAACAAGGCGGCATAGCGCTGCGCTCGGCAATCTATGTCTATGACCTCGGCAAGGACCGCAAGACCGCCACCTTGATCGACAAACGCATGGGAGTTCTGACCAACGTGTGCGGGGCTGCGACCAAGCTGGCCGGACGGTGAGATCAGAACGAACCACAATACCTACTCCTCACTCGTCACGGTTCACCGTTCTCCAGTGCCGGCCGCCGTCGTCGGATACCCACTGCGTTCCGGAGGCGGTCTTGACGGTGATCTGTTGAAGGTCGGATGCGGAGCAACTGATTGAGACGATGGCTTCCGTGGTGGGAGCGGCGCCGGAAGCCGGGTTGACATGAGTCCAAGCCGCGCCCCCATCGCTCGAGTGATACAGTGCTCCTCCGGTACCGCCAGCCCAGATATCCCTGCCGTTGGCCTGGATCACCCGGAATTCGACTTTGTCGTCCACGCCCACTTCCTGCCAGTTCTTTCCGCCGTCCGCTGAGCGTTGTAGTTTGCCTTGCGGTGAAATGCTCCAAAGCGCGCCGGGCCGGGCCACGGTGCTCATTAACCGACTGCCGAACGCTTTCGCTGAGAGCCTGGCTTGCAGGGCTTTGGCGCGCATGGGCGTCGATGCCCCGGCCCCGCCCGCCGAGCTTCTCTTATCGTAGGTGGGGGCCGGCGGATGTTCCACAACGGCGCTCGGCTGGGCGGCAGCATGGATAAGATCAGTGCTCAGGCCCGCCGAGATTTCGGCGGATTGGGAGCTCTGCGGGGTAGCGGCCGTTGCCGCCGGGGGGCGAACCTGGACCCTCGGCGGCGTTAGGTTTCGCACCTCGTTACGGGGAGAGAGAGCGGTGAGTGGCGGGGTCAGTGGTGCCGGGGCAGATTTCTGGAGCTTTGCGATTTCGTCGGCAGACTCGAGAGGCTTTGCTCGAGCCCTTCGCGGCGCTGCTCTGGAAGCGGGTTGGGCTGGTGAGGGCTCGGGCGCCTGCGCGGCGGGTTCGCTCGCCTTCGCCATGATGGTTGACGGCGCGGTGTTGGATGCAGTTTGCACCCGCCTCCTCGAATGCTGGAACAAAACTGCGACCAATACGACGGCGGCCAGTGCCGCAGCCAGCGCTCCCCAGCGGAGTATCGGCCGCACGTTCCATCGGCTTCCTCGAGGCGATCGGGCGGGCTCGGCCGCCTCGGCTTCGGAGGGCAGTGTCAAGGCCGCAATCTCCCGGCATTCCGCACACTCGGCGAGATGGCTCAGAACTTGCGTCCGCTCGCGCTCCGTCAGCGATCGTTCGAGGAAAGCCGCGAGGAGGTTGGCATCCGGATGTTGGAATTGCCGATTGTCGATTGCCGATTGTCGATTGTCCGGCTGCCCACGGTTCTTCCCTTGAGCCGGTCGAGCACGATTTTGGGTATTCCCTTCATACCTAATCCAGTCTACTCTCCCAAGGGAACAGGGAACAGGGAACAGGACAGGGGCGTAAACGCCGTATTCCGATCCCTCTTATGGAACGCTCCACTCGCCACCTTCTTGCGCGTTTCAACTTTTTACTTTTAGCCTCTACCCTTTACCCTTTAACCCTCACTACACTCAACCACTTTCCCCCGCCCTCCGTGCGCGTTCCCTATTCCCCGTTCCCTACTCCCTGTTCCCTAATCCCTCCCTACTCCCTGTTCCCTCCACTCTCCGCCAGCCTCCGGCGGACATCCAAGGACAATTCGCCGACCTCCACTTCCATGGTTTGTCGCGCTTCTCTTGAACTCATGCCATGTTTTACGCAGCCGGACAAGAATGGATTTGCGAAGCGCCGTGGTGATTCTCTCCAGCCGGCGACTGACTGTCGATTCGTGCACGCCCAGAAGGCGCGCGATCTCGGCCAGGGTCCGTTCATCGAGATAATAACCGGCCAAAATGAATTTGTCTTCCCCAGGCAAAGCGGCGAGGGCCTCGTCCGTAGCCTCTTCCAAACGCGGGTCGTGGACCTGCGAAGGGTCGCGCTCAGTGGCCCGGAACTGGGCTCCAGCATCAGTCTGCTCCTCCAGGCTGACCAGGCGCTGCTGCCGCCGAAAGCGGTTCACATATTCCTGCGCCAGGACGGCACGAAGCCAGCCCTCAAGGGAACCGCGGCCGGTAAACGAGTCGAGTTTCGAGATTCGCCTGCCGTCCGCTGAGCGCGTTCCGTACAGGTCGGCGTAGAGCGAATCGGCAAGTTCGCGGGCAGCGGAATCCTCAGAGGCAATCGAGTGGGCGGCGCTGTAAAGCTTTTCGCGGTAACGCGTCAGAAAAACTTCCCAGGCAGTTTCGCTACCCCGGGCGCAGGCGCGCGCTATCGCCAGTTCCTCAAGGCGCAAACCTCCGATGAGTTCCAAAACCTCGGCTTGGCTCGCGTCTCGAGGGAGATACTTGGCAGCGACCTCTTGCAGGATGCTTGCGAAATCCCCGAGGCTGAGGCCGAATCGCTCCGCCACCGCCTGGCGATAAAGCCGGGCGCACACCGATTCCGGGATGACGAACATTGCGGAACAGCCGGCCTTCTCCTGGGTGGCACTCATCGAAATCGGGTGCGCCTCTACGCTCACCACTTGGCCTACAAATGACTCCCCTCCCACCACCCCGATAGGCGTTAGACTGAGGGGAGGCTCTGCAGCTTGGATGCCCGAAGGGCATTAACATCATTAGCCGTAGGTGAAACCTACGGAGAAATGATCTTTTCCTCGTGCCTGCCCCGACCCTGGAGGGGTCGAATTCAACTCCTGCGGGGTTGGCGGAAAATCCTAGCATGCACTTTCCGTAGGTTTCACCTACGGCTAATGATCTTGGGTCCCTTCGGGACCCGTCAGGATGACAACGCGCCTGGCCACTTGCTCGCCTGGTTAAGAAGAGTTTCGATGATACTCCAGTTAAACCAATCAGGGCCGATTTTCGAGTTTCGAATTTCGCCGATCTTTTTGATGCAAGAATTATAACCTGAGGCGTTCTCCCCTTAGACCGGTTTGAAGCCCGCGGTCAATTCTTTGGGAGGAACCTGCGATGAGAGCAAAGCAACTTCTTGGCTGGAGCATGATGGCAGTGATGACGGGTTTGATGGCCCTGCCGCTGGGGCAGGGTCTGGAAGCGGCCGGTGAGGCCGGGTCAGGTTACAAAGTGCTGGAGCCGATCAGGCACAACAATCTGACCATCTTTCCGGTGGTCGCCAACCGCACGTATGACACAAAGGATTTTCTGACGCTCGATGAAGGTTTGCGCTCGGGCGAGGTTGTGGTGAGCGAAGGCGGAATGATTCAGCCGCTCATCCGCGGCCGCCAGCACCCCATTCCACCCGGGCCACAGGTTAACCAGTTGGTTTTAGTGAACAATTCGAAACGTCCGCTGCTTTTGCTGGCGGGCGAAATCCTGACGGGCGGCAAGCAGGATCGAGTGGTCGGCAAAGACCGCATCGTCCCGGCGGAGAGCGACCCGGTAGACCTGGGCGTCTTCTGCGTTGAACCGCACCGTTGGGCAGGCGCCAAGTCCAGCTTCGGATCATTCCATTCGCAGATGGCGCAACCTAGCGTTCGAAAAAGCGCCATGGCCGACAAGGATCAAGGAAAGGTATGGTCGGAAGTCGGCAATTCGGCCACGAGGATGGCGGCGCTCGTTCCGAGAGCCACTCCGCAGCTCCAGGCGACTTCTTCCTACGCCGGCGTAATGGGCAACGATGAGGTAAAGCAACGCGTCGAGGCTGTGGCTGTGCCTCTCGAGCAGTCTTACCAGGGAGTTATGCGGGAGTTGCGCGACCGGAATGCCGTGGGCGTGGTAGTAGCGGTTAATGACCAGATTGTTTGGGCCGACCTTTTCGCCAGCACCGCTCTGCTGGAAAAATACTGGCCCAAGCTGATTCGATCCTATGCGGCGGAAGCCCTAACTCGGTCGGCGGGCTCAGATCATCCCGATTTGAAGACCGCCCAAGCGTATCTGCAGAATTTCGAGGCGCGGCATGAGACCGTAGAAAACGAGCCCGGGCTTTACCGTCGGACCGAGCTTGAGGGGGAAGGGTTCACGGCTTTTGAGCTCACCACGCTGCTGCCCGGCACCGGCTTCGACATCCACATCGCCAAAATGGCAAACCAGTAACGGCAGTGACGAGTGACAAGTGGCGAGTGACAAGTCGAGGTGACGTTGGCTGTGAACGAGTGCAAGCGTCAAACAGCTCATCCGTCGGTTGACGGACTAAGGCGCAAAGAAACGCGGAGCCGGAGTTCGTGTTCTTCTTTGCGAACTTTGCGCGCTTTGCGCCTTTGCGTGAAACCGGGTTGTCGGTCCAGGGGCCTGAGTCACCCTTCGAGTTTCACTTTGCCGGCAAAGTTGCGATAGACGTAAACGAAATACGTTGTGGCGAGGGCCATGCCGATGAACCACCACACCAGGCCGATGCGGAGTCCATAATCGGCGGCCTTGGCGTTGTAGACCGTCAATGAATAAGCGGGGCCGGTACTGGCAGGCAAGACGAGGGGGTACAATCCAAAAACCACGCTGGTCAGCATCCCCACAAGGTAAAGGCAGGATGCCAGGAATCCTTTCAGGTCATCCTGGTGCCGGATAAACCATCCCATTGCTGCCAGCCCGGCCAAGGCGAGCAAGGGAAAGACGAAGCCCGCAGGATGCTCCAAGAGGTTCTTCGGGACCTGGGGCTGCACGCGGAAAGTGACGACGGTAACGAGGAAAGTCATCACCAACACGATCCACCAGGCCCCGCGCGCCACGCTTTGCGAACGGTCGTGCACCGGGCCTTCGGTCTTTAGCGCCAGCCAAAGCGTGCCGTGGAGCGATAGCGTGGCCAAGGCCGCCACTCCAACGAGAATCGTGTACCAATCGAGAATGCCGGTATCGGTCCCCAAACGGAAGTTGGTCCACAACGCCTCGAAAAAGTATCCGTTGCCATTCAGAGGAACGCCTCGGACCACGTTGCCGAGGGCAGCGCCGTAAAAGACCGCCAACAGCAGGCTGGCGGCGGCAAAGACCACGTCCCAGAGCGTGACCCATACGGGACTGGCTACCTTTTCGCGAAACTCGACGGCGATGCCTCGAAGGATCAGCAGCCACAGCACAATCATGAGAGGCAAGTAAAAGCCACTGAATCCGGAGGCGTAGAGTGCCGGGAAAGCGAAGTAGAGGGTTCCGCCGGCGGCCAGTAACCACACTTCATTCCCATCCCAGACCGGGCCGATCGAGCGCACGACTAACTGGCGCTCCGCATCCGTCTTGGCAACGAGAAAATGAACTGCGCCTGCCCCGAGGTCAAATCCGTCCAGCACCACATAGCCGGCGATCATGATTGCCACCAGCCAGAACCAGACCGTTTCCATGCCGACAACTCCTATGGGTTGTGCCCTTGTCTGTGGCCGCAACCGCAGGGGCGGTTCGCGTTCCGCCCCTACACCTTCGGCGGAACAAAAAGTGGGGGAGGCTCAGGCCCCTCCTCAATCACACGGTAGACCAGGAACAAAAACAAGATGCCCAGCACGGTGTACATTCCCATGAAGCCCAGCAGGGTGAACCAGGCATTTCCCGACGATACCAGCGGCGATACGCCCATCTGCGTGCGCATCAGGCCATAGATTAGCCACGGCTGGCGTCCCACCTCGGCGGTCATCCATCCTGCGGTATTGGCGATGTAAGGGAAGGGAAGAGCGAGCATGAGCACCCAGAGCGTCCCTCGAGAGGCATACAAAGTCCCTCTCCATAATTTCCAGGCGCAGATGACCATGATGGCGATGAAGAGCGTGCCGAGCCCCACCATGACGTGATAGGAGTAATAGACGAGAGGGATGTTGTCCGGCCAGTCAGACTGCGGGAATGCGTCCAGGCCTTTCACTTCCGACATCCAGCGTCGGTAGGTCAGGAAGCTTAGCGTGCGGGGGATCAGAAGGGGATTGTCGAGACGCTGCTTTTCCAGATCAGGCTGTCCGATCAGCGCGATGGGCGCTCCTTTTTGCGTGTGGAACAAGCCCTCCATGGCGGCCATGGTCACCGGTTGGTTGTGGGCCACCAGGCGGCCTTGGCCGTCACCGCTCGGGAACAGTTGGAAGACGGTGGCCAGGACGCCGGCGATCACTCCCACGCGGACAAAAGTCTGTCCGTAGCTTTGCTGTCTTCCCACCAACAAATAGAAAGCCCCGAGCGAGGCCATCGCGAAGGCCGCCGTAATCACCGCTCCGCTCATGTTGTGTGCGTATTGCCACAGAGCCCAGCGGTTCAGAAGCAGCCCCCAGAAGCTGGTCAGCTCGATCTCGCCTTTGGGACCAAGGGCATAAGCGACCGGGCGCTGCATCCAAGCGTCAGTGGCGACGATCAGGTACCCCGAGAGCCACGATCCAATGAACACCATCAAGGCACTAAACCAGTGACCTCTGGGACCCAAGCGTTTTTCGCCAAACAGAAACAACCCCAGAAAACTCGACTCCAGAAAAAATGAGAAGACGCCCTCCATCGCCAGCGTTTGCCCGATCACGCCGCCGGCGGCTTTGGAGAATTGCGCCCAATTGGTTCCAAATTGGAACTCCATGGGGATGCCGGTCACCACGCCCAGCGCGAAGTTGATGCCGAAAATCCTCATCCAGAAACGCGCCGCGCGATTGTAGTGCTCTTCGCCGGTCCGCAGCGCCAGGGTTTTCAGGATCAGAATCAGTAGTGCCAGCCCCATGGTGAGCTGGGGGAAGAGATAGTGAAAAGTGACCGTGAAAGCAAAGTGCAGTCGGTGAACGATGAGGGCGTCTGGCATGGCAGCTCCATGATGGCTTAAGGACTTGAGTATACACCGGTCGTGCGGATGAGCAAAAGAAAGCTGTAGCTCGGGCACGCCGGATGACGATCACCCGGAAACCATGAAGATCCCTTGATGGTGCCGAGATGTGGTCCGGACGCCCCGGCGCATGTCGAAAGGGGCATTTTGTCCCCTGCAAGAACTCGCGGCGAGACACCCGCGCGGAAGTTTTCAAAGCAGATGTCATCTAAGAAGAACGTCGCACTTCAGCTTTCTCCATTCGAGGTGCTATAATGTTTTTTCCGTCTGAAAACTGCTCAGTTTCGATTCTAGAAGGCGAGAGTGCCGCTCTCAAAGCTGGAGGTTTCTGATGAGCCAACTTGAGATGAGGTTCGAGGACGTTTCAGGGAAGGCGTCTATTATTGTCACGGCGAATCTGGCTGAGGGTTGGAGACCCACCGGGGACCACTTTGGCTTCTATGGGTTCGTCCACGAGAAATACCTTGAGGACGGTCTGATCACTGTTAGAGTCTGGGTGACTGCAAGCCCCGCGCAGTCCATTCGAGCTCAGAATGGCTTCCCGCTTGACTTGCAGAGTATGGGATCCAGCCCCTCGAAGGCTTTGGCTTTCAGGCTCTTCAATGGCCGCGTGTCTCTTGGCGCCGCCCTGAGCACCGTGATCAGCAGTCGCCGCAGCGACGGAAGCCCTGGCTATTACAAAGAGGCTGTCCTGTTGGCGCGGGACGCAGCCGTCTCCTACTGGCTCAGGTTTTATGCGGCCCTTAATGATGAGCATCCGGATATGCCGGAATGGTCGGAGCCAGAATCTCCCACGGCGGACGAGGCAGGCCTGCCGCAAGTCGGGGAAATCCGTGAGCTGCGAGCCTCCAGCATTGAAGAGAGGTTGTCGCGGGCTTCCCTTGCTCTGGACTCCTTGGAGGAGCGTGCAAGTGCGCTGGTGAAGGAGTTCCAGGCTCAGCCCAACGGAGATTCGGCGGCTGCGCACGGGAACGGGGCGAGTCCGGCGGCGCTTGCAGAGAAGACCGCGCAAGACGTGAGAGAGCAGTGGTTTAAGGAATTCGAGCGGCAGGCCGGGGCCGCTATGGAGAAGTTGCGGGAAGAGGCGACTAGTTCAGTGCGGGCCTTCGAGGAGAGCAAGCAACAAATGGCGAGCTTTGCCGAAGCGAGCCTGGCGTCTCTCAATCAGGCAGCAGTTGCCGCCGCGGCGAGCCTTGAGGCGGCGATGGCGAAGCTTCGGGAAGAAGTTGGCAATTCGGGTCGGGCGATAGCGGAGAGCAAGCGCGAACTCGCCAGCTTGGCCGAAGCAAAAGTGGCGTCTCTTAACCAGGCAGCAACTGCCGCCGCGGCGAGCCTCGAGGCAGCGACGACGAAGCTGCGGGAAGAAGCGACGAGTTCCGGGCGAGTCTTCGAGGAGGGCAAGCAACAAGTGGCAAGCTTGGCCGAACCAAGGCTAGCGTCTCTCAACCAGGCAGCAGCCGACGCTGCGGCGAGGCTCGAAGCGGCGATGGCGAAGCTTCGGGAAGAAGTTGGCAATTCGGTGCGGGCGATGGCGGCGAGCAAGAGCGAACTCGCAATTGTGGCCGAAGCAAAACTGGCGTCTCTTAACCAGGCAGCAGTTGACGCGGGGGAGAGCCTCGAGGCGGCGATGGCGAAGCTTCGGGAGGAAGTCGGCAATTCGGGGCGGGCGGTAGCGGAGAGCAAGCGCGAACTCGCCAGCTTGGCCGAAGCGAAAATACTCTTGCTCAATCAAGTTGCATCGAACGCTGTCGCGAATATCGAGGCTGAGCAAAGACGATATCGCGCCCAGTACGAGGTCTCACGTAAAGCGCTGGGGGACGTCTCTACGCGACGTTCGCCAAACCAGCACCCTGCTGTCGATGATCCCGGGAATTTCCAAAAGCGACGAGGTACAATGACCATGCTGTCGGTGGCGGCAGGGTTATTTCTGGTCATGACCGTTCCTCCGTTGGGCATGTATCTCTCAACTCCTCCCCCGGTCCAAATGCACTTGCAATCTGAGATGCCGCCTGATTTTCCCGATCGAAGTCCATACTGGAGCGCCAAGCATCGCGCCAAGGAAGAGGAAACGGCACAGGCCTATTGGCGGGCAGCGGCATTCAGCTTGCAGAAGAGATACACGGTTGGCACCGTACTGCCGGCCGACCCTCCACCCGAGTTTCAGGTTGACACTCAATACGCCCCTACTGGGGGCGAGGGGGCGGTTACTGAAACGAGGGCCCGCTACTGGGAAAAACTCCGCGCCTACTGGGGGCAGCGCCGGTTCTGGGTAGCAAGCCAATCCGTAAAGGAGACGTTCGGGGAACGCCTGCGGCGCTTTTGGGAACAGCACTAGGCCAAACTCGGATGAAAGAGTTCCGGCGACTCTTCTGCCGAAGATGACCGAAACCTGATGCGAATGCCACACGGCAGGCTGCAGACCGACGAGAGTCGGACACCTTCCCTCGCCAAGACCGCTGCACTCGCCGGACTCCTCCCTGCGATCACTAACCACTTTTCGACAAACTCAGCCGAAAAAGGTCCTCCACCGGCGGGTTCCTTCGGGCATAGAGTTGCGAGGCGGAAACGCAAGTGCACGGCGACCGGCGTATAATTGGGCAACAGAAAGGAGAACTACGCATGCCTGGCGACCAAGTGGTGAAATTCCGCTCCCCCGAGGACAAACTGAAAGAGATTCAAGAGATGGCGGAAGACTCTCACGAATCCCTTGAACCTGATTTCAAGCGGATAGGATTCAACCACGGAGGGAACCTATTCTTGGGCAGATTTTACGCCGAAAGTGACCGCATTTACTTTGGCTTGAACCCAGGGCTGACAGGCCGATCCAAAGAACCATTCATCACCTGCCTTGAGAACGCTGGCGGGTTCAACCGCCCGTTCCGGAATCCAGACGACTTCAACAAAAACTTTCAGTTCGGTCGTGAGTTCCAAAGGTTCCTAACTGCGCACCCCGACCTTGACTGATGGTTTAACAGCAAGGTTACAAGCGCATTCCTGTGTCCGTGGCGCACAAAAAACCGCGACGCACTGTACAAGCTCAATGACAGCACTGGGGACAAACTCTTCCAGTATTCAAGCCAGCTTGTTTGGAAGATGATTGAGCACCATGATGCCAAGGTGGTTGTAGTCGTTGGGCCAAATGGCGTTCATCTCTTCAATGAACTGTTCAAGCGTAAAGAGGGGAACTCTGCCTGGGATTATAAACGTGTGAATGCTGATGGCAAGAGCCCAGGGTATGCAAAGTATAGTGTCCCAGGGAAGGGAATCGTGGTGCTCCAGATTCTGCGATTTAGTCCGCAACCTAGACCCTTATCTGAGTCTCTGGCTGACTGGCTTCGTATCGAACTCCGTCTATTTGGGCTTTAGATTAGAAAACCAGACAACTGAGGGTAACGGTGAGGGGAGCAGGGTAGCGCAGCGTCCCGGGTGTTGGTGACCCTGCGGCTCTTCTCCAAGGTAGACCGGTCCGCGCCAGCCCTTCAGACTGTCCGTTGAGGCGCCCAATTACCCCGCTAGAGGGAAATCCCTTGGCAAACCGCACCCAAGCTTATAGGCTAGAATGGGGCGTGCGTCTGCCCGAGCGGACCCGGAGGTCAAATTGTGCCCCTCGGTTTGACCTGTCCCGTCGGGACATCGCAGACCAGAAATGTCGAGAAGTTAAGGAATCGAGGAGTTGAAGGGTTGAGCGGCGAGAGTCGACACGAAGTGCCAGGCACACTCCGAGAGACGCCGGTTCTCTTCCCAACTCCTCGACATCTCGACTCTTGGACTGCAGTATCGCGGGAACAAAGCGAGAATGTCTGTGAAAACAAAGCACGACGCCAAGAAAGCCGAGAAGTTAAGGAGTCGAGGAGTTGAAGAGTTGAGCTGGGAGAAGGCAAGAGACGACACAAAGTCTCGGGCACAGTTCGGGAAACGGCCGTTGGCTTCTCAACTCCTCAACTTCTCGAGTCTTGGACTGCAGTATCGCGGGAACAAAGCGAGAATGTATATGAAAACAAAGGACAATGACAATATATCACTGGATCAACCCGTCTGCTCGCATCCCCCAGCACGGCACGGCGTTAGCGGGGGCACCCGCCAAAGACACGCCGCGACGAAAGGCCGCAGAGGAGGACAAAATGCGCCCACCTCTGCGCTAATTCACTCGAAAAATCGACGAACAATCCGGGAATGTCTATGAAAACAAACAATAATGACAATATGTCGCTGGGTCCACCCTATGCTCGGCTCCCCGCGGAGCGTTAGGGATCCCGCAGGATGTTGGTCGGGGCGCGCGGATTCGAACCGCGGACCTCTTGCGCCCAAGGCAAGCGCGCTACCAGGCTGCGCCACGCCCCGACTGGGAAGATGCCTCCATTGTGCCAAGCTTCCTCAGGAGTGTCCAGTCCCAATCTTGAGGCCTGATACAACCTCCGGATATCACTGGTGCCTTTTCAACTCTAGGGTTACACTATGGCGGCCAAAGCGGCAGAGGCAGAAGTTCCTGTGCTGCGGCGAGGGAAATGGCGCGGAGGGGGTGTTGCGATGAAAGACGAGATGGATCGCCGGGACTTTTTGAAGTATGGGGCGGCAGGTACGGTAGCGATGAGTTCTGTCAGCCACAGTTTCGGACTTGCACCAGCGTCGGAGAAGCCGCTGCGGCTCGGTATCGTGGGGGTCGGAGACCGCGGCACGAGCCACCTGGGAACACTGCTGGCCATGGGCGGCGTTCAAATCCCTGCGCTCTGCGACATCAACCAGGAGCACCTGGCGCGCGCGCAGGCCATGGTTGAGAAAGCGGGGCAGAAGCGCCCGGAAGGTTACGGGCGCGATGTGGAAGACTACCAGCGACTCATGTATCGCGATGACCTGGACGCAGTCCTCATCGCGACCTACTGGGAATGGCACACCCCCATGGCCGTCTGCGCGATGAAGTCCGGAAAGTATGCGGCGGTGGAAGTTCCGGCCGCCCTTACCGTGGAAGAATGCTGGGAACTCGTGAACACGAGTGAAGCGACCGGCGTGCCTTGCATGATGCTCGAGAACTGGAGCTTCAGGCGCGACAACCTCGCCGTGCTGAAGATGATCCGCGCCGGCTTGTTCGGGGAGATCGTGCATTGCCACTGTGCGCATTCGCACAACTGCATCGATCACTGGTTTTTCGACTCGGAAGGGAACATGCGGTGGAGCGCGGAGTATCTGGTGAAGCGCAACGCCAGCCAGTACACCACGCATGCGCTGGGGCCGGTACTCAGTTGGCTGGACCTGGGGTGCGGCGACTACTTCGATAAAGTAGTGTCCTTCGCCAATCGCTCCCTGGGGATCAATCACTATTTCACAACCAAGTTCGGCCCTGACCATCCCAATGCGAAGCGGAAATATGCCCAGAGCGATATTGTTACGACCTTGGTCAGAACCAGGAAAGGCAATACCGTTGTTATTAACTATGATATGCAATTGCCTCGGCCGTACGACAATCGCTGGGAGATCCAGGGCACGGAAGGCATTTATAACGAACAGCGCAATGCGGTTTACCTTCACAACCACAGCCCCAAATACGAAGAATGGGAGTCCTTCGACCCCTACCAGGAGAGATTCGAGCACGAGTGGTGGAAGCCTCTCGAGTCCCGCCCGCATTCCGCCCCGGCTGGGAAGGACGTGATCGAAAAGCAGCTTGCTCTGGGGCATGGTGGGACCGACTTCGTGGAACTCGAATTGTTTCTGAACGCCGTGCGCAACAAAACGCAGACTCCGCTGGACGTATACGATTCGGTGCTGATGAGCGTCATCTGTCCGCTGTCGGAGAAGTCGATCGCGGAGGGCGGTTCGACCGTCGAGTGCCCCGATTTCACACGCGGAAAATGGAGCGAGAGGAAGCCGGCGTTTGCCCTTGAAATATCGTAGGACGGTGGCTTGCGCGCATCGAAAAGGGCGGGGCGCCTCGCCACAGAGCGGCCGCGAAAAATCACGCCGTCATGCTGAGCGAAGCGAAGCATCTGCATTTGTTCGCGTGAAACAAACAGATGCAGATTCCTCGCTCCGCTCGGAATGACAGGGATGGGCGGTTTTTTCGCAGCTTCAGAGAGGAAGGATGGTTCAAACCTTGAAACGGGGAAATCGAGGGACGATAGCAACAGTTTCAATTCTGCTTGCGGTTGCGGCGGTTCTTTCGCTGGCGACTTCAGGGACGGCGCAAACTTCCAAGAAGGTCTTCATGATTACGGATATGGAGGGTGTATCCGGCATCTACGACTCAGACCTGCAAGTTCAGCCGTTTCAGAGTCCACGCTGGGAGGAGTCCCGCAAGTTGCTTACCGGCGAGGTGAACGCCGCCGTCGAGGGCTTACTGGCGGGCGGCGCGACGGACGTGGTGGTCTGGGACGGGCATGACTCCAGCCGCAGCCTCTCCGTGCTGGATATTCATCCCAAGGCGCGCCTGCTGACCGGCAGGCCCATCTCTCCCACCCTCGAACTTGATTCATCGTACTGCGCCATCATCTTCATTGGGCAGCATGCGATGGCCGGCGCCGACAAGGGAATCCTCAGCCACTCCTATGATTCGCACAACATCCAGAACATCTGGGTGAACGGCAAGCCCACGGGAGAGATTGGCGGGCGGGTGTTGCTGGCGGGCGCTTTGAATATTCCCGCCATCATGCTCTCCGGCGACACTGCGGCGTGCAAGGAGATCCACGACCTCGTTACCGAGGCCGAATGCGCCGAGGTGAAGAGCGGAGTCAGCCGCAACGCCGGAGTTATGCTTTCCCACGCCGCAGCCTGCGCCCTCATCCGCCAAAAGGCCCAGCGAGCCATCGAGCGATTGGCGGAGTTTAGGCCTTACAAGATTACGGGTCCGGTGGAAGTAAAAGTCGAGTTCACCACGATGGCGGGGAGAGTCTATGATCTGCGCGAGGGCGTGGAAAGAGTGAACGAGCGCACCTGGGCGTTTCGGGGAAAGGACATCATGGAGGCTTGGCTGAAATATAGCTCTTTCTGAAGCAGGGGGCGACCTACGTTATGAAGAGGTGCACTGCTCGTCACTCATCACTGTTTCAGTACGCTTCCCCTCCGGCCGCCGCCTCACGCAACGTTCGGAACTTCTGCGCCACCGGCTTTAGCGTGGGGTAGAACTGCACATACGTGCTATCGACCCCGCCGTGATCGTGATGGCATTCCCAGCACGCGGCCTTCGGATTGGCGTGTGCACTGTTGGCGGAGGAATCGAAGCTGTAGTAGGCCCACTTATCCGGGAAACGGGCAGCGTCTTTCACCTTGACGCTGATTCCCACCAAATCGGTTTGAAACTGAGCCGCCTTATTGAGGGACCCTTTGTTTGACGATGTCCTCTTTTCTTCAACCAACACGGTTTGGTCTGGCCAATTTCCGGTTGTGAGAAACTGTTTGTAAGCGGAAGGATTGACAAACACGTTCGTGAACGTCGCACCCTCGGCAGGCCATGCATTGTTGGTTAGACGGAAGCCGGAAGAGACGAACACCCACTCCCGGTAATCCTGCGGGCGCACAAGCTCATCGCCGTTTGTGTATTGAGGCAGATCTGTGGGCGGGGCCGGCTTCGAGACCAGGAGCGAAACCGCGCACGCCGAAATAGAAACCAGAATTCCCACTAAAATTGCGTTTTTCAATCAAGCCTCCCTTAGCGGAGTCAGGACGCAGAAGTCAGAATCGGTTTGGCGCGGAACACTCTTAGCACGACGCCACCAGCGTTCGTTTGTATTCTGATTTCTGACTTCTGCTTTCTAAATTCTGTCTACCGCTCTACTGACTGACCGTGCAAAGGATACTATGGAATTCGTCCAGAGTCACTTTTTCCGGGCGCACGGGGAGAGTAATCTGCCCGTGCACTTCTCGGGAGCCCTGGATCGGGATAAAGCCCAAACGGTGAGGTTGTCCATTGACGTGAAGGTAGATCGGGACGCGCATTTTGAATTGATCGGAGACCTCGCTTTGCTTAACGGAAAGTTCCAGAGTTGTCTTGCCGCTGCCTGCGTCTTGCAGGTTGTAATGGAAGTCGTAATGAGGGGTTTCCCGTCCGTACACCCATTCGTTGAAGAACCAGTCCATCGGTTCCTTCATGTGTTTTTCAACGATTTTCCGAAAGTCTTCAGTGGAAGCATTCTTGGAGGCGTAAGTGGTCACGAAGTCTTTCATCATCTCAATGAAAGGCTGGTCAGGTTCTTTCAGCCGCGGGTCTTCGAGAAGCAGTCGCAGCATCTCGAGCGTGTAGGCGCCTTTCTCATAGACCAGGATGCGGTAGAGGTTGCGTTCCATGTAAGATGGGAGCTGTGCAGCGAGCCACAACGGACCTACATCCACCGGACGATGGCCGTCAGAGTCCTTGTCGAGCAGCCACTTCCGTTTCAAATTCCAGAAGCCTCGCACTTTCGCACCTTCGAGCTTGCGCAGATAAAGGCCGGCTGAGAACTCCGCAAAACCTTCGGAAAGCCACTCGTCGTGATAGGTCTTCCATCCCACGGTGTGCCCCCACCATTGATGGGCCATCTCGTGCACGGCGACAATGTTGTAAAACTCGATTGCCTCCGCTGTATCCTGCAGCCGCAATTGGTGGCGTGTGGTGGAATCCAAAAGTGAGTCGTAAGGGAGGAATATTAAAGTCGGCCAACTCTGTCCGTAGCCGCGGATGGGCTGCTCAGTTACGGAGATGCTCTTGAACGGCAAACTGCCGTAATAGTAATCGAAGAGCTTCAGGGCCTGAAAGCTGATGTCCGCCGCATATTGGGCGTTGGACGCGGTGTTGAAACCACCCGTCGTGATGCCCAACCGCTCCGCCGTGCTGCCGTGCCCCGGACCGCCCGCGAGGTCCGACAGATCGAGCGCCGACTGGAGTCCCTTCAATTCATCGGGAATCTCCTTCCCGGCGTAAGCAGTAACCGTCAGGTTCGGGTCCGTGTGGCTCTTCTCCGCAAAATCGCCGTAATTGAATCCAACGACGCTGTAAGGGACTTCGGTCTCCCAGTCAGATTGCAGGCCGTCGCCTTCCTTCGCCGCCCTGAGCAGCCGCCCGGTGGCCACAAACTTATATCGCTTGGGAGAACGGAAGTGCAGTTTAAACATCGTGCGGTCGTCGAAAGCGCCGAAGCTCGGGAACCACGACTCGCGGGAGGTGACGTAGTAAAGTCCCGAGCCTTGTTGAAATATGATGCGGCTATCGCGCGTCGAATCCTCGGCGTAATCGATTTTCAAGGTGTAGGACTTATCCGCCACCGGAGCCTCGGCGAGAATCATCCAGGGATCGTTATCCAGGTTACGCGCCTCTTGAATGAAGGAGACCTTCCGTCCGTCGCCATCGGCGATGGCGCTGATGCGAAGCACGCCCCGCAGCTTCAAGGGCAGCAGGCGAGGTGTGCCTCCCGGCACTTCGTACTCCAGGTTCGCTGAAGCCGAAAGGCGGTTGTTGTTGGCTATTTCGGCATCGATCTTCTCCGCCCGGCAATGTGCAAGGAGCTTCCGATGCTCGGGAAGTGCCGTGGTGCGATACTCGTCGCCCACATGGAAACCTGACCACCACTCCGAGTAGCTATTCAGGTTGTAGTGGATTAATTGCACTTCCTCGTCGTTGCCCGCCTCGGGGAAAAACAGGGGATCACGGTTCCAACTGATGTCGTAGAGCAAGGAGCCCGCGTGCTCCGCCTTGAAATCCGCCAGGAAGAAACCGCGGCTGGAGGGGTCCGAGAGGTCAGCCAGAATGCGCGCCGCCAGGTTACACATGTTGGGATTATCGAGCCGCTGGTTTTCCCACCAATCGTTGAATCTCTCGGAGTACTTGCGCTGGGCAGCGGCGAGAAGTTTTCCTGCTGAAGCGGCATCCGCTCCGCCTTTCACGTGCACCAACTGCTGCAGCTGGGTCCAGGAGTCGTCCGTGAAGAAAAAGACGGCGTCCTTGAATTCCTCATCCAGTTCCGAAGATTTGGTGAACCGCGCCAACTGATGCTGCTCGGTTTCGGTCGGAGGCTTGACGTGAATGCGGCCCCGGCCCTCGAATACCGCCGCCACCACGTGCCCCGCCACCGGCTGCGCAAAAGTCAGGCGTCCGTCGATGAACGTGAAAGTCGCCGCGTCGCGCTTCCAGACCGCATTTTCCGCCACTGCGCCTTGGTCGCTCGCTTGCAACGAACGCAGTTGTTGATAGATTCGGAGGAGTTCGTCCGGGGAAGCTGTGGCGAGGTCTGCGGCCGGAAGGCTGACCGCGAGCTGGAGGGAGCAGAACAGCAGACAGAGTCGCAGTAACATGACGAACCTCGACGACGCAGTTTCGAAAATCGGCGCGAAGCGCTACTCAATGCTCCGCCGGACGCCGAGCGCCGAGAAGATTATCCTTCTCAGAACCGCATTACAAGCTGCATCTTGGAAAGGCTGAACTCTGGGCGTAGGTATGTCATCCTGAGCGCAGCGAAGGATCTCGCTCTGCGTTTAGAATGCTCAGGGCGAGATCCTTCGCTGCGCTCAGGATGACAGGTGGCCGATTGTTCCACACCTTCGGCGGCAGCAGGTTCAGCCTCACAAAATGTGACACAATAGGGCTACAAGGGCGTTTCTTGTTGGAATCTCAGGAGGTGGTGGGTGACCTTGGGTGAAGCGATGATGTCCGCATGGCAACAGGCGTTAGGCGACAGGCGCGACGAAATCGAACTGGATGGCCAAACCTATCGTGTGACTGTCCTGAGGTCGAAAGGACTTCGCATGGTGGAGTTTGAGTTCGGTCCTCACATGATCGCGGGCATCGAACAAAACCCCAAGACGGAGTCACGCTGGGCGGAGTTGGCCCGCCAAGGTAATCGGATCATGCAGTTCAGATGCAATGGGCGGTATGTAGCCAACATCTGCGAAGGCAAGTTGCTGCGCTATCCCGCGTGGAAGGCGCTGGAACTGCCGGAATGATTAGTGCTTAGTTGTGTTAATAAGCGGAGTTATTCTGAGTGCTGGAAGGGCGAGGCTTTAGCCCCGCTTTGGAGTGCGGCAGCTTGCTGCCGCTTTCCCCGGGCGCGAGCTTGCTCGCGCTCATCAGGTTTCCCAATCCCGGCCAGCAAGCTGGCCTGAGCAAAAGCGGCAGCGAGCTGCCGCACTCCAAAGCGCCTATGGCGCCCCTCCACCCTTGGTCGAGTTATCACACAGGTTCTGGAGCCCCGCTCTTCCGACGCCAAACGAATAAGAGAGGACACACTGGCGTCCAAATCCGAGCCATCGATCCCTCGAAAGCTAGTTCGTCGAGGCCGGAGGATTCGGCTGGGAAGGCAGAGGCGCACCGCCTGGGGTAGAGGTTGAAGGCTGAGATTCAGCCTCCGGGTTCAGGGTAACAGTCACAGGACTCTTCAAGGAAAAATCAAGTTTGGTTTCGGATGGAATCTTCACCTGCTCGCCGTGGGTGCGAGCTTCCACTGCGGCTCCTGTTCCAGCGCCCGCGACCGAGCCGATGGCAGCGCCGCGCCCTCGCCCGGCGATTGCGCCGATCAGCGCGCCGAGCACCGCCCCCCCTCCTACGGACTCCGCCGTGCGCGTGTTGCGAGAGGCTCCGGCTCGTTCGTGGTAGTCGGTCTCGAGTGGATAAGTCCTCCCGCCCGCTGTGACGCTGACCAGCTCAACTTTGAGCTCAGAGCGGCCGCTCATGCGGCCTGCGCTCGAGGCCTGCACCAACCGGACTTTCGCGTCGGAATTGCGGGGTAGAACCACGCGGTTGTCCACGCGCACGGGCGTTTCGACGCTGGCCGCGAACTCATCGCCTGCCTTGTTCCGAGCTGAGTCGATGCTTTCAATCATGCGGACGGAAAGGAAGGCGCCGACGGGAATGGTGATCTGCTCGGGTGGTTTGACCACAGGAGGAGCCGGGGCCGGCGGGGGCGGAACAGGTGCTGGTGGCGGTTCCTGCGCCGCCATTTCCGGAGGATTATCGGCTGGTGTTTCCGGTACGGAAGCCTGCTCGGCGGGCTCTTCACTCTTGCTCGTCGTGGTGGTTTGGCGTTGAGGCCGGAATCTCTTCCATCGCGCCGTTTGAGCCGCGGTCTTAGCTGCCGGCTGCGGGGTTGCGGACTGGGCGGCTTCCGCAGGTTGTGCCACCGAAGGCTGCTGCGCCGTCGATACCGGGGAGATCACGAGTTGATTGACGACGGTCTTGACGCCGTCCGCGCGGCCGGCAACGCGTTCTGCCGCGGCTTTCTCCAGATCCGTGTTGACCGTCCCGGTAAGCGTAACCGTACCTTTATCGGAAGCCACATGGATATCGCGCATCTTCAAAACCGAGTCGTCAAAAAGCTTTGCTTGGATCTGGGTTGTGATGGCTTTATCGTCCGGCGAAGAGCCCAGCTTCAGGATGTTGCACCCGGCAAAGAGAAGTGCGCCCGCCATTAGGATAATCCCCGCCACTAATCGCGGCATCGAGACTTCTGTCCTTGGCATCGGTGTCCTCCCCAGCATCTGTTATAGCGCGTCAATGTGCTAGGATTCAACTCCCCACATTTTGGATGCACGGGTTGCAGCCGGGCAGCGAAATCCGCATGTGGGACGTCTGAGCATGCTAGAATTACACAGTCGGATGGTGGAAAGTATCGAATTGAGTGTCGTCATTCCCGTTTATAACGAAGCGGAGAATATCCGGCCGCTCGTGGAGCGAGTAGTGCGGGCTCTAGGCGACATTGCCGGATTGGTCGAGGTGCTGTTCGTGGACGACGGAAGCACTGACCGGACCTTGGCGTTGCTCAAAGAAGCCCAGGAGAAGGATGCGCGCATCCGAATCGCGCACTTCCGCCGCAACCTCGGCCAAACCGCTGCGATGGCTGCGGGCTTCCAACTGGCGCGCGGAAAAGCGGTGGTGACGATCGACGGCGATCTCCAGAACGATCCTGCGGAAATACCGCGCCTGGCAGCGATGCTGGGCGAATGGGACGCCGTCTGCGGCATTCGCGTTCGCCGCCAGGACGCGCTCTGGAAGCGCATCTCATCGCGCATTGCGAACGGCTTTCGAAACTGGATGACGGGTGACGACATCGTTGATACGGGATGCACGCTGAAGGCCTATCGCCGTGAATGTGTGGAGCGGCTGGAGCTTTATCAGGGCATGCACCGGTTTTTGCCCACTCTCCTTAAGATGCGCGGCTTTCGAATCGCGCAAGTGCCCGTAAGTCACCATCCGCGGCTGGGTGGAAAGACCAAGTACGGGACGTGGGGCAGGCTGAAGAAGGGTCTGGCAAACGTCTGGGCAGTGCGCTGGATGAAAAAGAACTGGATTGACTATCGGAGTGTCCTCGAAGTTGTTGAGCCCGGTGTGGTGCCCAGCGCGGTAGCGAATCACGCTCTGCCTCAGCGCGGACGGTCGCAGAAATAGGCAGGATTCCCCTCGGAGTTAGCTTTGCGCAACAGAATTAGGGAGGTTCTTCGCTCCGCTCAGAATGACCACTAACGGGCTCGGAATGACAGGACCGAGGGAAGTGCCCGGAGAGACTTGGCGGCTGGCTTTGCCTCTTCTCTTGCTGCTGGTGCTGGCGGGCGCTCTTTTCTTCGCCGGCCTGGGAAGCTTGCCTTTGCTGGAGCCGGACGAGGGGCGGAACGCTGAAGTGGCGCGGGAGATGCTTGCCTCCGGCGACTGGATCGTTCCCCATTACGACGGCTTGGCCTACCTGGATAAGCCAGCGGTTTTTTTCTGCATGGTCGCGCTTTCATTGAAGGTTGGGGGCCTGCAGGAAGCGGCTGCGCGAGCGCCTTCCGCCGTGATGGGGCTGTGCCTGCTGATTCTTGCCTGGATCCTCGCGCGCAGGATGTTCGACAATTCCGCAGCGTTGCGCGCCGTTGCCGTCATTGCTACGGCACCGCTGGTCGTCGTCTTTTCCCGATTCGTCATTTTCGATATGACGCTCGCCTTCCTCATCACCCTCGCCATGGTGTGCTTCTGGTTCGCGGAGGCAACGGAGTTTCAACATCCCGGCCTGGACATCCTCATGTTCGCCGCCATGGGATTGGCGACCATCACCAAGGGTCCGATCGGTTTCCTGCTTCCGCTGCTTTCGATCACTGTCTATGAGGGAGTCCGTCGGCAGTGGCGGAAGTTGAAACGCCTGCGGTGGGGCCTCGGATGCGGAGTGTTTCTCGCCACCGTGCTGCCGTGGTTTATCTTCGTTTCCATTCGGCATCCGGATTTCCCTCGTTACGCGCTTCTGGAGGAAAGCGTCGCCAGGTTTTCAGGCGGGCTGGCGCATCGCCAGGGTGGGCTCCTCTATTACGTTCCCGTGTACCTGGCGGGTTTTTTTCCGTGGAGCATCTTTCTGCTTTGGGCGGGATGGAGCCGCCATAAGCGCTGGAAGGAATTTCGTGATAGGTCGTTCTCCTCGAATTTGTATCTCTTGACGTGGTCGGCGGTGACTTTTGCCCTGTTTTCGCTTTCGCGATCACAGTTGCCAGGCTATTTTCTTCCAGCCATCGTGCCTCTGGGAATTTTGATGGCAAAAGCTTGGGACGACGTGGGTGAGCCGGGCGCGATGCGGGCCCCGGATTGGCTCACGGCGGGATTCGCCACGCTGCTGGGATTGGGACTAATTGTCGCTGCTTGCTCTCAGTTGGCGATGTTCGGTTCCGCTCATTCCCATCTGGCCACTAAGCTCCATCCGGATGTTTTCGCCTTGGTCAAGCCGTCGGTCCTCTATACGGGACTGATTCTGATGGTCCTGGCTGTGGTGGGCAGGAACGTCGCCTCGCGAGCGCGCGGAAAATGGCTCTCGGCCGCCACTCTGGCGCTTCTGGCGCTGGCCACGCCTGCGCTTCTGGCGCGCTGGATTGGCCCCATGAAAGCTTATGCGGACGCCAATTCCAGCCGCCGTTTGGCGAGCACAATTCTCTCGAGCCCGGAGAAGGACCTTCCGCTTTACGGGTATTACTATTTCCGTACCAGCCTGCCATTTTATCTTCGGCGGCCTGTGCGACTAGTGACTACGGACGCGAACGAGTTGACCAGCAATTACCTGGCGTGGCGAGTGGCCAAGATTCGGCGCGGGTTATCAGCGGAGGAATTTCCAATCGCTCTCTCGCGCACCTTCCAGGATCTCGACCCCATCCCGCTTGACCAACGACGCTTGCTGGATATCAGTCAGTTCACAGGCTTGGTCCGCTCTTCGCCTCAGCCTCGGCTGGTTTTGGTTCCCAACACGCATGTAAGCCTGTTGGCAAGCGATGTGGGCCGAGTCGAGCCATTGTGGACGGGTTGGGGGTTTTCGGTGTGGAAAATTCCGGGAGGAAATCAGAAAGCAGAAGTCAGAAATCAGAAACCTGACTTCTGACTCCTGACTTCTGATTTCTAACTTCTGACTTCTGCTTTACCATGTGCGGCATTTGCGGTCTCCTGAATCTGAAACTCGAGCCTGTGGCTGGTCGCGAAAGGATCGACCAGATGTCGGCTTGCCTCGAGCATCGCGGTCCCGACAGCCATGGCAAGTTCGAGTTGCCTCACGTGGCTCTGGCCATCCGGCGGCTTAGCATCATTGACCTCCAGACCGGGGACCAACCGCTCTCGAACGAAACCGGCGATGTCACCCTCGTCTTTAACGGCGAAATCTACAACTTCCGCGAAATCCGCCGGCGCCTGGAACCCAGGCACGCGTTCAAAACCCACTCGGACGGGGAAGTGATCGTTCATCTCTACGAAGAACTGGGGCCTGACTGCGTCAGTGAACTGAACGGGATGTTCGCTCTGGCGCTTTGGGACGAGCGCCGGAAGCAATTAGTGCTGGCGCGCGACCGCGCGGGCGAGAAGCCGCTATTTTATTGGCATCGGGGCAGCACTCTGGTCTTTGCTTCTGAAATCAAGTCGCTGCTTGCCTACCCCGCGATTGGCCGCGAAATCGACCGTACGGCCCTAGCCCAATATTTCCTGAATGGCTACTTCCCCTCGCCCCGCAGCGTTTTTGCCGAGATCCGGAAACTGCCGGCAGCCCATCGCATGGTGATCCGGGACGGCAAGGTGCAAATCGACGCCTACTGGCGGCTTCGGGACCATCTTCTGCCGCCGGGCAAGCCCCGGGTCACGGCCAGGCAGGAAGAGCATCTTGTCGAGGAACTTTCCCAAAAGCTGCACGAGGCGTGCGTTTCGAGGCTAGTCAGCGACGTCCCCCTGGGTGTGTTCCTGAGCGGTGGAATCGATTCGTCCACTCTGGTGGCGATGATGAGCCAGTTGACGCCCGGAAACGTCAACAGCTTCTCGGTGGCGTTTGAAGAGAAGTCATTTAACGAGGAGCCTTATGCGGATTTTGTGGCCCGGCATTTTCATACCCAGCACCACGTCACCACCGCCGACGAGCCGAGCCTGCGGGAGGCCTTGAAGACTCTCGCCAACCACCTCGACGAGCCCCTGGCCGATCCGGCGGTTCTCCCCACCTACCTGTTATCGCGCTTTGCTCGCCAGCACATCAAAGTGGCCTTGAGCGGCGAGGGCAGCGACGAGCTGTTTGGCGGCTACCCGACCTACATCGGAGCCTGGCTGGCAGGCCATTATCTGCGCCTCCCGCGCTTCCTCCGCCATCAGTTCGTGGCGCGGCTCAAACGATTCCTGCCGTTGTCCACAGGTGCGGTGCCCCTGGGCTGGTACCTCTTGCAGTTCTTTAATTACGTGGAGATGGCGCCCGCTGAACGGCACGCGATCTGGTTCGGAATGACCAGTCCCGAGGGGCTGGATCAGCTTTTTGCTCCAGACTGGTGCGGTCCGAAATCCCCCAGCCGGGAAGCCTTGGCGCCGCTCGAGCGCATACTGGATGGAGCGACTTTCGAATGCGACTTGGCGGTAATGCCGTACCTCGATTTCCGGCTCTATCTCGAAGATGATCTTCTGGTGAAGGTTGACCGCGCCAGCATGGCGTGTTCCCTCGAAATGCGGACCCCGTTTCTCGATCACCGCCTGATTGAGTTTGCGGCCGGCCTGCCGGCGGAGTTGAAAGCCCGCGGGTTCGAGCTTAAGTACCTTCTTAAGAAAGCAGCCGTGAAGTGGTTGCCGCGCAAAATCGTTTACCGTCAGAAGCGCGGATTCTCTGTGCCTATCAGCCGTTGGATGCGGAGAGAATTGCGTCCCTGGCTGGACGAAGCGTTAGGAGAAGAGAGGCTGAAGCGGCAGGGGCTGTTCAACGCCCCCTATGTCCGCCGGCTGCTCGATGAGCATTGGAGTGAACGGGCGGACCACCGGAAGTTGCTGTGGGCGCTCTTTTGCTTTCAGCTTTGGCACGACCGGTGGGCGACGTAGCGCCGACGTGCGTTTCAGATCCGCGGTTTGTGCGCGACGGCAGGAAAGGCGTGAAAAAATCCTGAATGTGTCATCCTGAGCGCAGCGATGGATCTCTGCAGTTGTTCTTAAATTGTTGAACCACGGGAACTGCGCAGATCCTTCGCTGCGCTCAGGATGACAGGTGGTTGGTTTTTTCAGACCTTCAGGGACAAGCAGCAGACCTTGGAAGGCAGGTCGGTGCCACCAGCGATAGTGAGTTTACGAGGAGACGACTTGGCAGTGCGTAACCCCTCGCCCGGCCCGCGACGGCTGATGAAAGCGCCGTCACGGGGCACCTTCCCCCCAAGGGAGAGGGCTATCGCTGAACGCCGACCGGATTTTCGTCCCAAGGAATGGGCGGTGGTTCAGCAGTATCGAACCCCTCGCCAGGTTCAAGCCTTTCTTCGCGGACTGCCTTATAACTGGGAGAAAGGCGGGGAGACGCTGCGGACGTTCCGCGGCGTGGTGGGGCATTGGAACGCTCATTGTCTGGAGGCCGCCCTTTCGGCGGCGACCATTCTCGAGCAGCACGGCTACCCGCCCTTGCTCCTCGATATCGAGTCCCAAGACAAATTAGACCACGTTCTCTTCCTATTCCGGCGGCGAGGACTGTGGGGAACGGTGGCGCGCTCTCGCGACGCCGGTCTGCACGGGCGCAAGCCGGTCTTTCGTACCATTCGCCATTTGGTGATGAGCTACGTTGATCCTTACGTGGACGGGACGGCTCGAATCACCGGCTACGGCGTGGCTGACTTGCGGACTTTGGTGAAAGGCGACTGGCGGCTCTCGGAGAAGAACGTTTGGGAAGTGGAACGCGCCCTCATCAAACTGCCTCACAAAAAACTCAGAACCTCCGACCGCAGACACGCCATGATCTTGAAGCAGTTTCGCGCCTACAAAGCGAAACACCCCGAAGGCCCGGTCACGTTTTACTCCAACAAGCACCTGTGGCTGTGAGGAAAGGCAGAAGGCAGAAAGCAGAAAGCAGAAGGACTTCCTCTCTGGGCTTTTGTATTCCTGAATATTGAATCCCGCGTCTCGAATTCTCCCGTGTCAACAGCGACCGCCACAGTCCTTTTACCCGGGGGCGAGGAAGGTGTGAAAAAATCACCAAGCCCTGTCATTCCGAGCGAAGCGAGGAATCTGCATTTGTTTGTATTCAAAGAAATCCATGCAGAAATATTCTCGCTAGAGTTCGACCCATGCTCGGCAGGCAGATGCGCTAGCCTGGTTTGGCGGGGCCGGTCTGCGCTGGCGCCGAAACCATGAAAACGATTCCCCAGGTTTAACCGCGTGTAGGGGGACGGCTTGCCGTCCCCGGACGGCTGCTAGGCCGACGAGGGTAGGGCAAGCCCTACCCCTGCACCGCGCAACTCCAGTCGCGCTCAGGGCAGGGGCTTACTTCTCCAACGCCGAAACTAACAGGGACGCTTTGCGCGCCAGCATGAGGGCGCGCTGAAGGTCAGCTTCATTAAGAGCCTGAGTGGATTGGGCAATGAAAGCCTTGGCGTCTTCGAGTGTCTTGCGATCCACGGCAGAAAGATCGGCCGCTCCGAGTTTGGCGATTCGCTTCTGCACATCATCCTGCAAGCCCTGGATTTCATGACGCTGCGTCGCTTGCTCCGATGAACTCCCTTGCGGCGCAAGCGAGGGCACCGGGGAGGAATCCTCGTCCGTTTCGGGAGCGCTTTCGGGGGCGGGGGGCGTTTGTTCCCGGCGTTGGACGTGGTGATGCTGTGGCGCCGTCTCCTCCTCCTTGGGAGTTGAAGTCTCCGGAGGCGGAATAATCACCGCCGGTTCCGGCGGCGCCGGCTCTTGAATCACCATCGCCAGCGGGTTTTCGGGGCCTGGAGCTTGCATTGCCGCATGCTGAGGCGAAGGGACGTAGACGATCCGCGGGGGGGCCTGCCGCTTCGGGCAACCTCCGATCAAGAGCGCTAGACTGCACCACCAGAGCGGGATGGCCTTGGGTTTCATGCCATTAGAGATTTTATCATCTTCTCGCCTGCCGACCTATGGCATTCTCCCTCCGTTGATAACGGCCCCGCCGTAGGGGGACGGCTTGCCGGCCCCGCATTTCTGCTGGCCCCGACCTAGGGTAGGGCAAGCCCTACCCCTACACCGCCCGAGGACAGCGGCGTGCGGCTAAGAATGCCTATTCAGGCTCATCTTCCGTGTCAACCAAGGAGCAGAGAGTAGCGAGGGACGGAGAACGCGCTGCAATAAAGTGCAGACTGAAATCCTGAAGAAAGACTTGGCCCGGCATTCCGACTGCGCTCAAAAGCGCAATCAACAGCCCAGCCAGCAAAAGCAACGCGAGGGTGGCCAGGCCGACCGTCGGCAGACTCCACACCCAAGTCAAACCAACCATGTGCAGCGCCAGTACGATGACCGCTGCCACAATGATCGAGCCGGAAAACAGACCGACGAGCAAGGGGACAAGGAAGAGCAGAACGCCAACACTGACGCCGACGGAAAGCAGAAACCGCAGCAGGATATAAACCGCGAACGAGGCTGGATCAGCGCGCACCTTTTGCCACAGCATCTTCCACGCCGCGGGTAGAGGCAATCGGTCGGCGTACATCAAGGGAACCACCAAATCGTCAGTGAGCATAATCAGGAGGGCCACCGCCAGACCGACGAGGACGATCAAGGCGAGGATCAAAGCCAGCGATGCCGTGGCGAAAAGCCTGCCGGGGCCGGACGCGGAAGCCGCTTGCAGACCAGGAAGAGCGACGATGACCATAAGAGCGAAAGCAGCAACGAGCCCCGCCAACGTTGACGCCAGCCAGCGGAAATACGACCCTCCGAGGGGGCGAAGGGCGATCCAGGCGCGGCCTAGAGACACTTCCCGCTTGATCAGTGAATCCACCAGGATGAATCGAAAAAGCGACCGCAGATACAGAACACCGATCCCCAGAGCAAGAGCTCCCACAACGACCAGAAGTATAAGAGAAGGGTGCTGCTCGACGAATTGACGCGTACGGCTCAACAGGCTGGGCAGCCGCAGATCGCCAGGCAGAGCACCCAGGCTCCACTGGAATGCCGCCGTGGGAGTACCGCCTCCCAAGAAAAGGCAAAGCAGGCCGAGCTTGGCCCACCTCCAAACATCAAATGGGCGGAACAAAAGCCGCAAAGTATCTTCGAGGGCAAACAGGATCGCGCCCGTGGCGGAAATCGGCGCAGGGGGGCTCTGGCCCAATGATGGGGTATTCGAGACGGGCGTTGGCGGTGAGGGTTGTGCGTTCATTCAGGTCTAAACTCGAAGACCGAAATAGTAGCAGAGCGGGGGAGCAAGTCAAAAGGCAAATCACACGAGTCGGCAGTTTACAGTCCGCAGTTCACAGTCAAAGACCGGGATCATGACACGGGAACGAATACCCGAAACGTCGTGCCCTGGTGCAGTTCGCTCGTGAAGTCGATGAAGCCGTTATGAAGCTGAAGGATTCTGAAAGCCATTGCAAGCCCGATGCCGGTGCCGCCGGGCTTGGTGGTATAGAAGAGCGAGAAGATCTTCTGACGGTCCCCAGGCGGAATACCCTCGCCCTCATCGGAGACTTCGAGGTTGAGATAGCGACCGTCGACTTGCGGTTTGACCTTGAGTTCTCCGCCTGAGGGCATGGCCTGGCAGCCGTTTAGAACCAGGTTCAGGAGCGCCTGTTTCATGAGGTCCGGGTCGAGGCTGACCGGTGGAAGCGTTCCCGGGGCCTCGAAGACCAGGCGGACGTTGTTTTTCTTGGCCAGAGGCTCGGCCAGCAGAAAGACGTCGCGCACCAGTCTTTCCACATCAGCGGCCGTGGGGTGGATCTCGACAGGGCGGGTGAAATCCAGAAAGGTCTTAACCACTCGATCGAGGCGCTGGATCTCGCTGGAGAGCGTCGCCAGGCTAGAGCGAACCTCGTCACTTTGATCGACAAGTTTGAGCTTCAGTATCTCGACCTGAAGATTCATCGCGTTGAGCGGATTCTTCACCTCGTGCGCGACTCCGGAAGTGAGCCGGCCGAGGGCCGCGAGCTTCGTCGTGATGTCAATCTGGTCCTCAAGCTGAGCGCGCGAGCTGGCGTCCCGCAAGGTAACCAGGCATCCCATCGGTTCGCCCTGTTCGACGATGAAGCGAACGTTCACCGCCAGACGCTCCGGCGGCTCGCCTCCCAGATCTAAAGTTCGCCAGGGCGTTGACTGGCGTGAAGCGAAGGCCTGCCGCAAGAGATCATGAAGGGGATTCTCGGCAGTGAACACCTCTCGCGCCTGGCGGTGCAGTATGGTCTCCGCGCGGCAACCCAGCAAGCGCGCGGCGGCGGGAGTGGCCATGACCAGGCGATCCTGCCGCTCAAAAAGCAGCAGGCCGTCGCTCAGCTTGGAGAATAGCTGATCGAGATTCTCCTTCAATTCGACAAAAGCCGCCTTTTCGCCGCGCATCTGTTCGCCCAGGAGGTTCAGTTTTGAGGAGAGAATGCCCCACTCGTCGCTGCGCTTCAGACGCACCGGTTCGGAATACTGGCCGCGCGCCAACAGGTCGACGCTTCTGGAAATGGTTTCCAAAGGACGCAAAAGTATATACGAGAGCAGAACGGACGAAAGCGTGGTCAGAATAACGACGGCAATTGTAAGGGTGAGGGCGGCGCGTAACTCCGGCGTGATCTCGTTCCTGACGAAAAGCGTCCCCACTCCGACCCGCACGTCGCAGAGCGGCTGATTCGCAATTTCCAGGTGCAACACGACTTCATACACCGTGGAGGGGCCATAGATGATGTCGAGCTGCTTGAACAACCCGGCGCGAAGCAGGTCGTCAAAGCGCGGCGCCTGGGCCAACACCTGGCCGATCTCCGTGGGATCGTTGTGCACCAGTGCCCGCCGCTGGGTATCCGTAATGGCGGCATAATAAACGGAAGGTGAATATCCGACGGCAGATTCCAGCAGCGAGCTCAATCCCGCGTTCTTCGCAAACTGATCCTGCACCACGCTGCGCAGAGCCTGAACATCGGACGGGCTCGAGCCCCGCGGCATGCGCGCCTGCGACAGGACCGTGCTGGCCTGATGATAAATCTCGCTGGCCACATACTCGCCCCTGCTTTCCACCTCCGCAAGAGCCTCCCGCGTCAGATGCGAGAGGTAAAGCGTTGAGATGCCCAGCACCATGAAGAGGACCAGCAGGGTGTTGAGGGCGGTAAGCTTAATCTTCAGACTGAGCCCCATATTCCTTCAGCTTGTTATGGAGAGTTTTCAGGCTGATGCCGAGCAGCTCGGCAGCCCGCGTCTTGTTGTTCTGCGTGGATTCAAGGGTTTCGAAAATAAGGCGGCGCTCGGCCTCGGAAACCGTCATGCCGGGACGGAGCCGGAGTTGGTCTTCGCTTTCGGTGATCCCGGCGTGGCCGAAGCCGTGGGGCAGATGGCGGACGGTCAAGTGATCGCCAGAACAAGTCACGAGCATGCGTTCCAGGACGTTGCGCAACTCCCGCACGTTTCCGGGCCAGTTGTAGCGGTGGAAAGCCTGAAGCACTTCGCTGTCCACGCCCATCACAGCGCGATCGTGCTTCTGGTTCAGGCCGTCAAGTAAGGTTGAGGTCAGCTCTTCCAGATCCTCCAGGTGGGCGCGCAACGGGGGCAGAACGATATTGACCACGTTGAGGCGGAAGTAAAGGTCGCTCCGCAACTGACCCTTGGCGACCGCTTCCTCCGGCACCTTATTGGTAGCCGCGAGCACCCGCACATCGACGGAGATTTCCGATTTGGCGCCCAAGCGGCGCACCTTGGAGTCTTCCAGGACCCGCAGCAGTTTGGCCTGGGTGGCGGAGGGCATTTCACCAATCTCATCCAGCAACAGGGTCCCGCCGTCAGCCAATTCAAAGCAGCCCACCCGGCGCTCGAGGGCCCCGGTGAAGGCTCCCTTTTCGTGGCCGAAAACTTCGCTTTCCATCAGCGTTTCTGGGATGGCGGCGCAATTCACGGCCACGAAAGGCTGGGTCCGGCGGGGGCTCAAGTCGTGAATCGTCCGGGCCACCAGTTCCTTTCCCGTGCCGCTCTCGCCGGTGATCAACACCGAAGCGCGCGAGGGCGCCACCTGGGAGATCAGTGTCGTCACTTCCTGCATCTTCTTGGATTTCCCCACGATGTTGCCGAGGAATCCCAGGTCGCGCAGCCTGCGGTGCGCGGCCTCGAGTTGCCGAGCGCTCTCCTGCCGTTCCAGGCAATTGCGCAGCTCCACTTCCAGCCGCTTGGTATCCACCGGCTTTTCAAGAAAATTGAAGGCCCCCAGCTTCGTAGCCTCTACTGCTTCCTCGATGGTTCCTTGGCCCGTCAACATGATGAACTTCAAACCCGCGTGGACTTCATGGACCTGCCTCAAGAGCTCCATGCCCGTCACGCGCGGCATGCGAAGATCCGAAATCACCACCGCAGGATTGAACGAGGCGATCTTCTCGAGGGCTTCTGAGCCGTCTGCGGCGGTCTCGGTTTCGTAGCCCCACAGAGAGAGAAGATCGGCGAGCCCTTGGCGCTCGTGGGCGTCGTCTTCGACGATCAAGATCTTGCCATTCTTGGCCACAGTATCAGGGTGTCCCTTCAACTCTATAATACACCGTATCCCGCCTTACCCATTTTGGCAATACCCTGCTATCTAGTCTTGTGAAGGGCCGCCCCGCCTGCATTCTCCCTTTTGACTAATCGGCTTCCCGTGAGTATATTAGCGCGTTGCTCTCGGAGTTAGAGGAATAGATGGGAATTCCCAGGACTGAATTACGCGGTGGCTTCCCTGAATATCGGGGCGACTACGCGGGGATGTGCGGCGCTTCGGCGCGCATGCAGAAGGTCTACCATGCCATCGCCAAGGTCGCCCAGACGCGGGATCCCGTCCTCGTCCTGGGAGAAAGCGGCACCGGAAAAGAACTGGTGGCGCGCGCCATTCATGCCCATGGCCCCCGGCCGGAACGGCCTTTTGTGCCGATCGACTGCGGCGCGCTGACGCCCACGCTGATCGAGAGCGAAATGTTCGGCCATGTGCGCGGAGCCTTTACCGGCGCGACTCAGGGCCGGCAAGGTCTGCTCGCTGCGGCGGACGATGGGACGGTGTTTTTGGACGAGATCGTGGAACTCCCCGTGGAGCTTCAGCCGAAACTCCTGCGCGTCCTCCAAGAGCATGAAATCAAGCCCCTGGGCAGTAATCAGCGGATCCCCGTGAAAGCCCGGATCATCGCCGCCACCAACCAGGACCTGGCGGCTGCCATCAAAGGCGGAACCTTCCGGAAAGAACTCTACTTCCGGCTTAACGTGGTTTCCATCAGGTTGCCGCCGCTCCGCGAGCGGCGCGAGGACATCCCCGGTTTGGTCCGGTTCTTTCTTGCCAAACACCGGGCGAGCGAGGCCGGCATCACCGACGTATCCGAAGAGGTCATGGCGCGCCTGGTGAACTACGATTGGCCGGGGAACGTCCGGGAACTGGAGAATTGCATCCAACGCGCCCTGGCGCTGGGAAGCGCCCCTCAAATCCGGGTGGTCGATCTGCCCTCGAGCCTGCTCTATTTCGTGGGTCAGCAGGCGCGCGAACCTGCGGCAATGGACACCCTTCGGGAGCTCGAGCAGCGCCACATCCTTCAGGCCCTCGAGGCAACTAAAGGCGACCGCCAGCGCGCCGCGAAGCTACTGGGCATCGGAAAGACAACGATCTACAGAAAGATCAAAGAATACGGATTAGAGGATGCGGTGAACCCGTTGTCGACTGGCTGAACCACAACGACCATCATTCCAAGCGAGGTTCCCGTGCCCGTTGGGTTCATCGGCATAGACGGAAATGATTCCCCTCCTCCCCCTGAGGAGGGGAATCTCCTCGCCGGCCGGCAGCAGGTTCCGCGGGTTACGCTCATGGCCACGCTAGCCTTGGATGCTACTTACACGGTGGACCCCGAACCCTCGGGCATCGCCGTATATTCGCGCAAGCTGATCGAAGCTTTCGCCGGACTCGAGACTCCTCACCGGTTTTTGCTCTGCTATCGCCTGTCACGCTTCGGCCGGCGGCGGGAATTCTTGCATCCTGCGACCCGGGCCGGCTCCGCGAGCCTGCAATTCTCCGTAAGGTTTTATCAAGATCCGTTAACTTTCTGGTTGCCCTGGCAAGCAGACCTGTTTCATAGCTTGGCACAGCGCCCTCCCGCGTTTCGATTTAAGCGGGAGATTGTCACCGTCTTCGACATCTTCCCCATCACCGGCCATGACTATTCCACTGACGAGTTTCAACGCAAGTTCTCGGATTTGCTCCGCGAGGCCGTGGCTCGCGCCGCTTACGTTATCACCGCGTCACGTTACACGGCCGGGCAATTGCTCGCACACACCTCGCTCGAACAGAACAAGCTGCGAGTTATCCCCTTGGGCGTCGATCTTCCTTCGTCGAGTTTATCCTCTAACGACCAGATGCGGGCCCGGGCCAGGTTCGTGGGGGAAGGAAAGCAGCTTATTCTGAGCGTCGGCGTTATCCAGACACGCAAGAACACGCTGAACGCCCTTCGGGCTCTCGAGACTTTGCCGGAGCAGTACCGGCTGATCCTGGCGGGCGGGGACGGTCACGGCAGCGAGATCGTGCATGATTACATACACCGCCAGGGGCTTGGCTCCCGCGTGCAAGTGCGCGGCTATGTCACCCAGGAGGACCTGCGGGCTCTCTACCAGTCAGCCAGCGTGATGCTTTTCCCTTCTTTGGAAGAAGGCTTTGGCCTGCCGGTTTTGGAAGCCATGGCGAACGGCTTGCCTGTTGTCGCCTCCCGAACGGCTTCGCTTCCCGAAGTGGGCGGAGATGCGGCCCTTTATGTCGATCCCCACGATCCGCGCGACATTGCGGAGAAAGTCCGCTGCGCCGTCGAGGATGCCGAGATGAGAGAGAAGATGATTCAGCAGGGACTGGCACGGGCTCAGGAATTCTCTTGGAAGCGAGTGGCAGAGGCCACGCTTCAGGTCTACAACGAGGCGCTTGCGAAATAGGATTGCCGATTGACGATGGTCGATTGATCACGTCGCCCCGTGCGTCATACTGAGGCTGCTGTGCTATTCAATCGACAATCGTCAATCTTCACGATCCGGTGCTGCTGTAATTTGCAACTCCCCTGTTCCAAGCAAAGACGGCGAGCAGGAAGAACCCCGTGGCAACAACCGGCACAAGGTAGAAATAAGGCGTGAAGGCGCGCCGGCCCAGGAAATGTGTCGTGGGATAGAAAGAGGCAAAGGCGAAAGGGATGATCCAGCTCAGGAAGAATTGCAGGAACACGTTGTAAATGGTCAGCGGATAGCGGCCGAAGGTGAGCATGTTGAAGACTGGCGGCACGATGCCCACCCGGTCCTCGAACCAGAACGACACCGCGGTGAGGATGAGAAACACAGCCAAATAAATCACCGCCCCGCAGAGTACCATCAACAGAAACCAGAACGTATCCACCGCGTGCCACGGCAGATGTAATCTCCGGACGCAGATGCCGACCACCACAGCTCCCGTCACAACTTCCTGCAACGATTCCAACCGGAACTTCTCGAAGATCACTTGAAAGAGCGTCGACGCGGGGCGCAGCAGGAGACGGTCGAACTTGCCCTGAATAATGTAAATATCCCCGAACTCGTAAAGATTCCAACTGATGACGTTGAATATGCCGAGCGGGATCAGCGAGAAACCGTAGAGAAAGAGAATCTCGTAGAACGACCAGTCCTGAAGCTTGGGAATCTTGGAGAAAAGTACCAGCACAAACCCGAACCCCAGCACCGTCGCCATCATCGAGGAAAAAACGGCGATGAAGAAATCCGCCTTGTAGGCCAGGCGAACCTTGGCGTACTGGGCGAAGTAGAGAGCGAAGAGTCGAAGGTGCCGTTTCATCTTAAGAACAGGGGCTAGGGTCTAGGGACTAGGGGCTGGGGCAAGAACACGGCCAACCCGAGTTCCCAACCCCAGCCCCCCAGTCCCTAGCCCCCTTGGATGGTGATCTTTCTACTCGACCATCGCCACATGGCATGCCCGACAGCGAAGAGCACGACTATCCATAGCAGTTGCAAGCCAAGCGATATGGCAATGGCCTTGCCTTTGATGTTCCCCAGGTACAGCAGCACCGGGATATAGCTGATGTACTCGAAGGGTAGAAACTTGAAAACCTTTTGCAAGACTTCCGGGAAATAGGAAATCGGCAGAAGCAGGCCGGAAAACAGTTCGAGCAGAAAGTACTTGGCGCGCAGCAAGCCAAGAATCGACTTCAGCCGGATCGCGAGTGTCCCGACTGCGAAATTGATTCCAGCCACGAGGAAGAAGCTGAAGAGCACACTGACCAGGAAAGCCAGGAAGTGATGCAGGCTGGCGGGGCGACGCAAGGGATAAATCAGCATAAGCACCAAGGCCGAGGGCAAGCTCAGCATCCCGGCGCGAAATAAGCACTCGCCGAACGCCTGGGCAACGTACATGAACTGAATGTTGACGGGCTTGATAAGGTCCATGGCCAGTTTGCCTTCGATGACCTGGTTAGCCATGTCCTGATCGACGTTGTTGAAGTAGAAAGAACGGATAATCCAGCCCACGGCAATGTAAGTGAGGATGTGGCTGAAGTCGAATCCTCCGATCTGCGAACTGTGAGCGTAGATCGCTTTCCAGATGAAATAATAGACCGTGACGTAGATGAAGTAAGTCACGATCCCGGTGTAGTAGCGCAGGCGGTAGGCGAGAGTGTTGATGAACCCGACGCGGATGAACTCCGCGTAGACACGCCAAAAGCGCTTGAGCGCTATCATTCCACTTCTCCGCTCAAGTAGATCCGCTTGACGATGTCTTCGATCGGTTCTTCCTCGACGAAGATATCTCTCACCTCGAGTTGGTTGACAAGGTCGCGAATGACTTCGGCGGTGGAATGTTCGTCGCGGTCGAAGCGCATCAGGTAGGTGAGCTCGTCAACTCGCTGGCAGGCGATGCCGTTCTTGGTAATCTCGGCCAGGCGCGCAATCTGGGAACGGTCTTTTAGAAAGAACTTCACCTGGTTGTATTTGGCCAGGCGCTTCTTCATGGATGCGAGATCGCCGTCGAAGAGAATGCGGCCCTTATCGATGATGATGATGCGCTTGGAGAGTTCCTCGATATCGGAAAGGTCATGGGTAGTCAGCAAGACCGTTGTGCTTTGGGTGCGATTGATCTCTTTCAGGAATTCGCGAATGCGGTCCTTGGCCACCACGTCCAAGCCAATCGTCGGCTCGTCGAGAAAAAGCAGGGGCGGGTTGTGAAGCAGCGACGCCGCCAGGTCACAGCGCATCCTTTCACCCAGGCTTAGCTTTCGCACCGGCGAATGCAGGTACTCTTTGAGATTGAGGATTTCGCAGAAGAAATCCAGCCGCTGCCGGTATTGCTGTTCCGGCACTTCGTAAAGTTCTTTGAGGAGTTTGAAAGATTCGATGACCGCGATGTCCCACCAAAGCTGCGTGCGCTGGCCGAAAACAACCCCGATGTGCTGGGTGTAGTGCCGCCGGTCTCGGTAAGGCACATAGCCGTTCGCAATCACCCGCCCGCCGCCCGGAACCAGAATTCCTGTCAGCACCTTGATCGTGGTGGATTTGCCCGCGCCGTTCGCACCGATGTACCCGACCATTTCCCCGGCGTTGATGGAGAAACTGATGTGATCGACGGCGCGCACGGTCAGGTACTCGCGCACAAACAGGTTTTGGATTGCTCCCTTCACTCCCTCGCGGCGGCGGAAGGTGCGGAATTCCTTGGTGAGATCTTCGACTTCAATGATGGGCGGCATGGGTGGAAGCTACGACACATTCAGTGTCAGGGCTATGCTCCGGCTCACCGTGGCGGAGCCGGAAGTGAATGTGCCGGTCACCTTCAGGTTGTACGTACCCGTGGGGGTCCCGTGGTTGCTGCCGGGAGCCGGGCCACTTCGACCGCAACTCACAATCGCCAGGGCCAGCAACAGTCCTAACGCGAGAGGCAGAACTCGCCACCTGGCCCGCAGGCGTCTCGAGGCCGTCACCATCCAGGCGCAGCAAATAAGCAGCAGGGCCAGCGCCAGTAAGACTCTGGGGTCCGGCGAGCGGGGCGGAGGAATCGTGCGGGGGAAAGTGACGGACGGGGCGGTGGTGGTCACGATGAGCGTAAACGGCGTGCCGGGCATCACGGTGGGCTGCGAAAACGTGCAGTTGGACGCGACCGGAGGCCCCCCGCAGGCGAGGGCCACGGATCCGTCGAATCCCGACTCCGGGTTCACGACCAATTGATACGTCGCGGTCTGGCCCGGCGAAATGGTTGCCGACAGCGGAGAGTTCTTAGGCGTGGCGAGCGCAAAGTCTTGTCCCGTACCGCTCAGCGCCGCCGTTTGGGGGCTGTTTGTGGCGTTGTCCGTAAGCGTTAGCGTACCGGTGCGATTGCCCGTGGCAGTGGGTGTAAAAGTGACGCTGATCGTGCAACTCGAGCCCGCCGTGACCGAGCTGCCGCAGGTGTTGGTCTGGGCGAAGTCACCCGAGGCGTTGATGCGGAGCGGAGTGAGGGCGCCAATGCCGGGATTATTCAGGGTGATGGTCTGAGGGGAGCTGGCGATGGAAACCGTTTGGGCAGGAAAGCTCAAGGCCGTCGGCGATAGGCTGACGCCTGGCGTCACCCCCGTCCCGTTCAGCGCAACGGTTTGGGGACTGTTGCCGGCAAAATCCGCAATGGTCAGCGTGCCGGTCTGGGGCCCGGACGCAGTAGGCAGAAAGCTGACGTTGATCGTGCAACTGGCCAGGGCGGCAACGGTCGGCAGGCAATTGTTGTTTTGTTTGAACCCGCTCGTGACCGCCACGCTGCCCACGGTCAACTGCACCGAACCGATGTTCAGGAGCGTCACGGGCTGAGGAGTGCTCTCGGTGCCCACGTTCTGACCGCTGAAGGTCAAGCTGGCGGGGCTGACATTAACAGCGGAGACGATTCCAACACCGGTCAAGGGCACAGAGAGAGGGCTGCCTTCGCCAGTATAGGTGACCGTCAGGTCGCCGGTCCTGGTGTTGGTTGCGGTAGGCACGAAGATGACATTGATCGTGCAAGTCGTACCGGCCGGCATCGTGCCGCCGGTGTAAGGGCAGGAGGTGGCCGTGGTGGAGAGAGAAAAGTCGCCGCTGGCGGTAATGCTGGTGATGTTGACCGCGGAATTGTTGATGGAAGTCAGCGTCACGATTCGCTGCTGGCTCATGGTGTTGCCCGGCACGGTCCCGAAGTTGAGGCTGGTGGGGAAGAGCGCCACCGCCGGTGGCGGCGAAACCTCGCCCACAAAGGCCCCCCCGGGGGTCACCTCGAGCGGGCTGACGGTGGGAAAGTCAGGTGAGTTGGTCTTTCCCGCGACGTAAGCGTTGTCGGAGGCGTCGACGGCAATGCCATTCGCCTGGTCGTCGCCCGTGCCGCCCAGATAGGTTGAGTAGCCTAGTGCAGTGCCAACCGAGTTCAGGCAGGCGACAAAAGCCGTGAACTTATCCTGGGAATTGTTGCTGCTCTGTAAGGCGTCGACGGAAGGGAAGTCGGTCGAACCGGTAAGCCCGGCCACGAAGGCGACGCCCAGGGGGTCGACCGCGATGCTATAGGCGGTGTCACCTCCGGAGGAGGGGGCGCCGTTCGTCGGGTGACCGCTGCCGCCCAGATAGGTTGAAAAGTCGAGGGCTGAGCCGGCGGGGTTCAGTTTGGTGACAAAGGCGTTGGAGCCAGCGTTTTTGGCGGCAATCCTGGGCTGCAGCGGGAGGAAGGTGGGAAAGTCGGTTGACCACGTCGCCCCGGCCACATAGGCATCGCCCGCCGAGTCGACCGCAATCGCCTCCCCGGATTCCATCGTGCTGCCGCCTAAGTAGGTGGAGTAGACCAGGGCCGAGCCGGCGGAATTTAACTCAGCTACGAAAGCAGTCCCATAAGTGGCGGCCTTGTTGCTCGCCTGGAACGCGCTCACGGTGGGAAAATCGCTCGAGAGAGTGAACCCCGTTACGTAGGCGTTGCCTGAAGAATCCACCGCAATGCCGTTGCCCTGGTCCTGGGCGGTCCCGCCCAAGTAAGTGGAGTAGGCGAGGGTTGCACCCCCCGCGCTGAATTTGGAGAGGAACGCGTCCTCACCGCCTCCATAGGTCTGGATCGGGGCGGCGGTGGGAAAGTCGGTCGACCAGGTTCCCCCTGTCACGTAGGCAGCGCCGGAGGAGTCGACGGCGATTCCCAATCCCTCATCGCTCAAGCTAGTCCCTGCCTGAACCGTTCCGCTTCCCCCGAGGTAGGTGGAATAGACCAGGCCTGATCCGGCCGCGCTGAGTTCAGCTACGAACCCGTCGCATGTGCCCTTCAACCCGGCTTGAACTGGCGTGACGGTGGGGAAGTCGCTCGAGCAGGTCGAACCGGTCACATAGGCATCGCCGGAAGGATCGACGGCGATGGCATTCGCCTGCTCACTCACGCTCCCGCCCAGATAGGTGGAGTAGACGAGGGCAGAACCACTCGAATTCAGCTTGGAGACGAAGGCGGTGCCACTCTTGGATTTGTTACTCGACTGCAACGGGTTGGCGAGGGGGAACGCCGTTGACACGGTTGTTCCGGTTACGTAGGCGTTGCCGGAGGAATCTACGGCGATCCCTTTGGCTTGATCGCCGGCACCGCCGAGGTAAGTGGAGTAAGTGAGAGAAGGGTCGATCACCAGCGGGCGGGCATGATCGTAGGGGCCGAGCGCAAAGCGGACATGGTTCAGGGCGTCCAGAGTGAAGCGCCCTTGAACAAGTGACCGGTGACGAGTGACAAGCGACGAGCCAGACTCAGACTGGTAGACCTGCAGTTTGTTGAAGCGAATCTCGCCGCGCCCGGTTGCGATTACAAGGCTGCCGTCGCGGTCGATTTGTAGGGGCGACCCTCGTGGTCGCCCTCGGGCGGGCACAAGGCCCGCCCCTACGTCGAGGGTGATGGCGTTCGGATCGGCGCCGGGAGCAACGACGAAATCATATTCGAGCCGCCCATCCTGATCGCCGTGATAAATCAGGTCGATGCCGGTATAAACGTCCCGGTAGCGAACTTCGGCGAAAGTCGGCAGATTGCTGCGCCACTTGGCAGGGTCATTGCCCAGGAAATAGTTGACCTTGCCGGGCAGTTCGTGGGCGCCCAACACGGCAGCATCTGGATTTGCATGGACGAGCTTCAGCCGCACGACGTCCGTAGTCCGTGGTGCGTGGTCCCCCGCCCCCTTCGAATCAGCCAAAGAGGTCAGGCTCTTGTTTCTGATTTCTGCTTTCTGATTTCTAGCTTCCGACTCCCGACTCCTTACTCCTGACTCCTGCACTTCCAACACTGCCTCATCGCTGGTCAGGAATAAACCATAACCCTGCCCGTGAGTGAGGAACTTCACCTTTTCGATGGCTTGTCCTTGATTGGCCTCAAAGCTCAACGGCAATTTAGAGAGTTTTCCGGCGAGTGGCGCCTCGGGGTGCGCCGGCCGTCCCTGGCGTTCAACTTCTTGATTTCCTAAAGCATATCCTTCCCGTTGGACGCGTGTACTGGCAACTTTCGGCTGGGGGTGAACCCCTGCCGGCCCAGCCAGGGTTTGCCAACCGGCGGCGAGTAAGAGCATGAGAATGCATAATTTCCAGCGAGCTGTGCGATGCTTCATAGGGGACTCATGAAATGGCGATTAACCTGACTTGAATACCACGGAATCGGAAAGGCGGTCAAGCCGTGGAAGGGCGTGGTGCGGGCATCTTGCCCGCTGAGGCCGGGGCGTCCCGGTCCTGACTGCGGGCAAGATGCCCGCGCTCCGGCTCGGGTCTAGCCGACAGTGTGTCGTATTCAGACCGTGCCCGGAGCCTGAACCGCTTAGCATCGTTTTCGCAAAATGCGGTGTTTCGTGCTCCGTTTGGAGTGCAAAGCGTGTTGTTTTGCGCGCAAGACGCGCGAAATTTGCAGCATTCAAAACAGTGACTTCCTTTGTTTTCAAGTACTTCTTAGCTTCGTTCCCACTATTCTCCATTTTTCGTAGCGCGCTGCTTTTCAGTTATCCCAGGGGATTTCGCTTTTGCCTGAGTGCCGGCCCGTCCTGGCGCCAGGCTACGACAATTTGTCTCCAACATGACCACAATTATAGGCTATCATGAGGCCTCGGGTTTGTCAAGCAGAAAATCGCACAGTCTCTTAGAACTTCGCTTGAGGCACGGGGTTGCCCCGCGGGACGAAACGTCGACCCGGCGTTGTGGTGCGGGCGTCTGAAGTCGTAGGGGCGGCCCTTGTGGCCGCCCTCGGGCAATCCGTCAACTGACGGATTGCCCCTACAGCGTCCCGCCAAAACATGATACTTTCACACCTTCAGACGCCCGCACCACAGGCCGCCTTTTCCTGTTGCTTTGCCCTCCCAGATGGGCCAGACTAGCGAACTCACGGTCAGTCGAAATCCGACGGAATGGAGTGTATCTCCTATGACTCAGCGTGCGGTTCAGGTTCTGCTCCTGGTTTTCGTTCTGGGCGTTGTCAAGTCGGGGGCCCAACAGTCGAAAGTGCCTCGGTTGGATTTCAGCGACCAGCGGCTCGATAACGGGCTGCGTGTGCTCATCGCGCCGGACCATAGCGCGCCGGTCTTTGCGATTGCGATCACCTACAACGTGGGCTCGCGCAACGAGCGCCCGGGGCGGACCGGTTTCGCGCATCTTTTCGAGCACATGATGTTCCAGGGCTCAGAGAACGTGGGCAAGGGTGAGCATTTCATTCTGGTCCTGAACCATGGCGGCGGGATGAACGGCACGACCAACGAAGACCGCACCAACTACTTTGAGGAACTGCCCAAGAACCAGTTGGACCTGGCGTTGTTCCTGGAGGCCGACCGCATGCGCTCCCTGGCCGTGAATCAGACGAACGTGGACAATCAAAGGAACGCGGTGCAGGAGGAGCGCCGGATCGGCGTTGATAACCAGCCCTATGGCAAGTCGGAGCTCGAGATCGAGAACCTCGCCTACGATAATTTCGCCTACAAGCACTCCACGATCGGCTCGATGGCTGACTTGGACGCCGCCAGCGTAGACGACGTGAAGGATTTCTTCCGGATTTACTACGCTCCCAACAACGCCGTGCTGACCCTGGTCGGTGACCTGGACCCGCAGGAAGCCCTGGAGAAAGTGAAGAAGTATTTTGGCGACATCCCATCGCAGCCTGCGCCCCCGAAGGTTGATCTCGCGGAACCGGAACATTATGGCGAGCGCCGCGAGGTCATCTACGACAACCTGGCGCGCCTGCCCCAGATCCAGATTGCATATCACATTCCGCGCGGCGACACGCCCGAGAACTTCCAGGTCCAAGTCTTGGCGAATATTCTGGGCGGGGGAGGATTTGGCGGAGGGTTCGGTGGAGGGGGTGGTGGGGGCGGGCAAAGCTCGCGGTTCTATCAGCACCTGGTGAAAGAAAAGCAGTTGGCAGTTTCTATCCAGGTCTTCCCGACGGCGCGGATCGGCCCCAGCCTGCTCGAGATTGTCGCCACGCCGCGGCCGGGCGTCAAGCCGGACGCGCTCGAGAAGGCGATCTACGAGGAGATCGAAGCCGTGCAGAAGGACGGCGTGACCGCACAGGAAATTGAGAAGGCGCGAAATCAGTATTTGCGAAGCCAGATTCAGGGCCGCCAGTCGTCGATGCAGACGGCCATCCGGCTGGGGCAGAACGCTGTCTTTTTTAATGATCCCGATTTGATTAATACCAGTTTCGATAAATTCGACATGGTGACCGCAGAGCAGGTCAAAGAGGCGGCACAAAAATACCTGGTGCCCGCGCAGCGGGCGGTGGTAACGACACTGCCGGAAAAGGCCCAGGCGAGGCCGGCGGTGGGGCAGTAATACGACTGTAGAGGCGGCCCTTGTGCCCGCCCTGGGGCAACGACCTACGCGTGTGAGAGACACCGGTAGCGCGGCTACCGCTCGTGCCCAGTTGGATCACCAGGAGTATTTTTCATGAGATCGGAAGGGCGGGGCTTTAGCCCCGCCGCTAATTCTCAGCAGAATGTTGGGGCTTTAGCCCCTGAAGCCGCGTTGCTCCAGGGCCTAAAGGCCCCTTCAACCGTGCTCTGCGTACCGGCGGGGCTAAAACCCCGCCCTTCCAGGACGCTGAAGTGGACTGTGGTTTTATTGCGGGGAGGAATTGAATGAAACGCTCATCAGGGATTCTATTCATGGCAATCTGCCTCGCGGCGATGACCTCCGCCCGTGCGCCAGCGCAGGGCGGCGAGAAGGGAACTGCTGGTTCAGAAGTGCAGCGACTCAATCGCGCACCCGTGAACAAGGAAGTCCTGCGCGTCAAACTGCCACGCCCGCGTCAAACGAAGCTTGCCAACGGGCTAATGGTGCTGGTGCTCGAGCAGCACAAATTGCCCACCGTGGCGTTCACGCTGTGGGTGGAAACCGGAGCCTTGGCTGACCCCAAGGACCTGCCGGGCCTGGCCAAAGCCACGGCGGAAATGCTGCGCGAGGGTACTTCTCACCGCTCAAGCGCTCAGCTTGCGATAGATGTCGACGGCCTGGGGGCCAGTCTTGGGGCCTCGGCTGATTTCGGCGCCGACACCTCCACGATCAGCGCTTCCGGGCTTTCGGAAAGCGTCGATCGCCTCCTCGAATTGATGAGCGATGTCGTTCTGAATCCTACCTTCCCACCGGACGAATTCGCCATCTACCAGAAACGGCAAATGGCCCAGGTGGAGCAAATGCGTTCGCGCTCCGCCTTTTTGGCGCAGGAGCGGCTTCACAAAGTAATTTACGGCGACTTTGCGGCTGCCATTGTTTCCGCAACTCCTCAGTCGCTTAAAGCTATGAGCCCTGCCGAACTCAAGGATTTTCACGACCGGTACTACGTTCCTAACAACGCCCTCCTGGGAGTGGTCGGCGACGTCCAGTTCGATCAGGTTGTTTCACTCATTCAGAAACACTTCGGCGACTGGAAGAGCCATCCCGTGGCTCCGCCGGCCCTGGGGAAGATTACGCCACCAGGGGCTTCCAAAGTTACTCTGGTCGATCGCCCTGACTCTGTGCAGACCAACATCCTCGCCGGGGATATTGCCCTGCGGCGCGCTGATCCGGACTTCATCCCGTTGACTGTCATGAACCGCGTAGTGGGCGGCGGCCCCAGCGGCAGGCTCTTCCTCAATCTTCGCGAAAAGCATGGATACACCTACGGCGCTTACAGCTCGTTTACTTCCGACATCTACCCGGGCGCCTGGCGCGCCAACACCGAAGTTCGCAACGCCGTGACCGACGGATCGCTGCACGAACTGATGGAAGAGTTCAAGCGGATTCGCACCGAACCCGTGCCGGAACCGGAACTCGACGAGGCTCGAGGGGCGATTGTCGCGGGATTCGCGCTGGCGCTGGAACAGCCTGCCCGGTTACTGGATTTCTGGATGACGGCCAATTACTATCGCCTGCCCCAGGATTATTGGGACCGGTATCCCGAACAGATCGCGAAGGTGACTCCGGAAGTTGTGGAGCGTGTGGCGAAGAAATACGTTGACCTCGACCACTTGCAAATCGTCTGCGTGGGCGACGGCAAACAGATCAAAGACGTTTTGAAAAAGTACGGCCCGCTTGAGGTCTACGACGCCGACGGGAAACGGGTGGAATAGGTTTGGGTTCCCGAAGAATAGTGAATGGTGAATGGTGAATTGTGACTCAGAATTCACCATTCACCATTCACTATTTCATGCCCCTTCGTCTCCAAGCTCGTCAATCGACCACGGCCCCTACTCCCCGATTACTTTAATGAGCACGCGTTTCCGCCGCTGGCCGTCGAACTCGGCGTAATAAACCTGCTGCCAGGGACCGAAATCGAGCTTGCCGTTGGTGACCGGAACCACCACCTCGTGCCCGATCAGGAGATTCTTCAGGTGAGCATCGCCATTGCTCTCACCGGTGTGGTGGTGCCGGTAGTCCTGGCGGAATGGCGCCAGCTTCTCAAGCCACTCCTCGATATCGGAGATCAGTCCGCTTTCCGCGTCGTTCACGTAGACGCCGGCGGTGATGTGCATGGCCGAAACAAGAATCAGGCCTTCCTTGATTTGTGACTTCTCCAACGCCTTCTGAACTTCGTCCGTAATGTTGATGAACTCGTGTTGCTTTTTAGTGTTGAACCAAAGGTATTCGGTGTGTGATTTCATGATTGATCCTTTGAAATATCTCACGCCAAGGCGCGAAGGCGCAAAGAAACGCCAAGCGGAAGCCACTGCGACCTTTGCGTGCTTTGCGGCTTTGCGTGAACCCGACTCTCTCCTCTCATTATAGCGGCAACGCCGTCGCTCGGTGCAGTTGAGCTACGGGTTGCCTTTCGGCGATGGCCAAAACGCGTCTGCCTGGAAGGCAAGCACGTTCTCGAGTTCCGGATCCCAGAGGCGCCAGTCGTGTCCGCCCGGCAGTTCGCGGTAACGATATGCAATGCCCAGCCTATCAAGCGTTTTCGCAAACTCCCGGTTAGTGCCCAGATATTTATCCGAAGTTCCGATGGACAAGTAAAGTTGGGGCATCTCTAAAGGCGGAAACTGCCTCGCCAGTTTGAAGAGATCGTTTTCATCTCGCGCCTGGCTGCCGAACGGGCCAAAGTCACTTTCGATGACCTGCTCGTCAAGTTTGCTGGTTACATATTGCACGAAGGAGGGGTCCGGCGTGGTCACCACGCCGCTCAGGCTTGCAGCCGCAGCGAACATCGCGTGGTACTTCAAGCCGAGCAACAGCGCTCCGTAGCCGCCCATGGAAGTCCCGGCCAGCGCGCGGCCCCGGCGGTTGGCCACGGTGCGGTAATGCTGGTCGATGTACGGAATAACATCGTAGATGAAATAGGCCTGCCATTTGAGCTGCGGATTCGCATAGTTATTTACGTACCAGCTTGTCCCTGCCTCCGGCATGACGATGATTTCCTGGTAGTGGCGTGCGTACTGCCTGATGTGCGTATGGGTTACCCAATCGGAGTAGTGCGCGGTGTACCCGTGCAGCAGGTAAAGCACCGGGTAACGCTTGTCGGACGCGTCGTAGCTATCAGGGAGGATCACGCTAAGCGGCACCTCTCTGCCACCAAGGTGCTGGGCTGGAATGTGATTGTCTCGAAGTCTTTCCCGGCAGTAGGAAGAGCGGTTGCGAAAAGCGTGCCCCAGACGAGCAGCAGGCTCAAGAGTTCGGGCCAGCCCAGGGCTGACGTTGCCCGATAGATGCGCCGGAGGAAATTAACGTCGCATTTCGAGGTCATCCGGTAGGTTCGGAACCCCCTCACCCGCCTCGTCACAAAAACTGCCCACTGCCTACTGCCCACTGCCCACTGCCTACTGCCCACTGCCTACTGCCTACTGCCTACTGCCTACTGCCTTTCTCCTACCCCCCGACCTCGTCGAATCTCACCGCCCGAGTGTCTTGCTCTTTTCCAGTTGGCATGGTCAGCGGCTTGTACAGTTCCGGGCGGCGGGTCTTGATCCATCGCCGGCCAGTGCTTTGCTCGAGCAGGGAAGCGTCCAGATCGGCCACCACCATATCGTCATCGGCCTTCCAGGTTTCTGCCAAGATGCGGCCGTAGGGATCGAGGATCATGGCATTGCCCGTACGCACCTCTTCGTCATCAATGCCGACGCCGTTGCTGAATACCAGGAACAGTCCATTGTCGTGCGCCCGCGAGGGGAGCCAGCGCATCAGCCAGGCGCGTCCCTTATCGCCGCGGAGTTCAGCCTCGATTGCCTGCGGATCGGCATGGCGGTTTTCCCAGAGCTTACGATCGATCCGTCCCATGAGATGAGGATTCTTAGAGGTGACGCCGCCCGTCTGGTGAGGCGCCAGCAGGACCTCGGCTCCCTCTAAGGCGACGATGCGAACGTTTTCGTTAATGTTGACGTCGTAGCAGATCAGGACGCCGACGCGGCAGCCGTGCGGATCGTCGAACACGGTGAATTCGGAACCGGGGATGACCTCGTCATGCTCGAAGGCGTGTATCTTGCGGTGCAGTCGCCAGTCGCCGTTGGGCATCGCCACCACGTAGGTATTGTGGAGTTCGCCACGGGCGTCCACTTCCAATAGACCGGCGCCGATGGTCAGTCCCGACTGCCGAGACAGGGCCAGTAGCGCCTGGGAAGAGGGGCCCTGCGGTACCGGTTCGGCCAGTTCGTGCAATTGGCGGTGCGAGAGGTTCCGCAGGAACCAGTAGCCAACAATGCAGCACTCCGGAAAGGCGATCACCTCTACCTTTCGGGCGGCGGCATCCTCGACAAAGCGCCGTATCTTCTCCAGATTCTTCATCTTATCGCCCGGCGCATGTTCAAATTGCACGGCGCTTACCCTGATGTTTTTCATAGTGCTCCTGTTGCTGTCGGCATCTGCCATTCTACTCACAAGTCGCTTCACATCAATAAGAAATCCGCTTGTAGGGGCATGCTACGGCGTGCCCGTACCGAGTCAAGTGGGATGATCCGGGAGAGTGCAACGTGGGACATATTTACCGAACCTTCACTCCCCTATAACCTAGTCGTAACCTTCAAGTGGTTCCCTGTTAGCGGGGGTTCCCCAATTCCAAAATTAACAGGAGGACGGTATGAACACGTGTCGATCACGATCAAGGAGCTGGACTCTCGGAGCCGCGGCGGGGGTTTTCCTTCTGGCGTCAGCGGTCGCCTACAATACGTACGCTCGACCCCAAGGTGGGCGTGATTCGGATGCCGGCCAGCAAGGCGTGCGCCACGTCTTGCTGATCAGCATCGATGGCATGCACGCGGTAGACTTTCTGAACTGCTCGCAGGGGATCAATGGCGGCTCTCCGTACTGTCCCAACCTGGCCGCTCTCGCCCAGACAGGTGTGAATTTCGTCAACACTTCCACGTCGAAACCCTCCGACTCGTTCCCGGGTTTAATGGCGCTGGTGACCGGCGGTTCACCCCGCACCTTCGGCGCATTTTACGACGTTGCCTACGATCGCTCCCTAGACCCGCCCGCGCTCACCACGGGCAACGGTGTGGTGGGAGCCCCGAACCTTTGTACGCCCTACGCGCCTCCCACGGGATCCTCGACGGAGTTTGACGAGGGGATCGACCTTAACAAAGCGGTGCTCAACGGCGGCGCGCCCACGGGCGTGGATGGAGGTGTCTGCCTTATTGACCCTCGCAGCTGCCTGATCGCTGCCCATGCCGATGCGCGCCGGAATGTGCCGTGGACTTTGTGCGCAAACACGATCTTCGGAGTCGTGCACGCGGCCGGCCGTTACACCGCCGGTCTACAAGCATCCTTCGTATTCTTCCGTGAACGGCCCGGGCAGTGGCACGAACGTGGACGACTACTATTCCCCGGAGATCAGACTCCGTTCCGGGGCCCTTAGTGTATCCGTTCCCAATGGCCCGGCCTGCAGTCCGCTTCCCGACTCCACTGCGATCTCTTCGTCAAATTCCTGGACGGACAGCTTCCAGAATATCCAGTGCTATGACACATTAAAGGTTCAGGCGGTGCTCAACTGGATCAACGGAAGAACTCACAACGGCGCTTCCTCCGCGCCCACCCCCGCAGTCTTCGGAATGAATTTTCAAGCCGTCAGCGTGGGAGAAAAGCTGATTGAAAAGAGTCTCAGTCCCACTGTCACCGGCGGCTACATGGACTCTATAGGAACGCCGACACCGGCGTTGATGGGGGAGATTCAATTTGCTGACACGTCGATCGGAGAAATGATCGCCGCTTTACAGGCCCGGCGCCTGCTCAATTCGACGGTAATCATCATTACGGCACCTCATCGAATCGCACCGCCCGAGTGTCTTGCTCTTTTCCAGTTGGCATGGTCAGCGGCTTGTACAGTTCCGGGCGGCGGGTCTTGATCCATCGCCGGCCAGTGCTTTGCTCGAGCAGGGAAGCGTCCAGATCGGCCACCACCATATCGTCATCGGCCTTCCAGGTTTCTGCCAAGATGCGGCCGTAGGGATCGAGGATCATGGCATTGCCCGTACGCACCTCTTCGTCATCAATGCCGACGCCGTTGCTGAATACCAGGAACAGTCCATTGTCGTGCGCCCGCGAGGGGAGCCAGCGCATCAGCCAGGCGCGTCCCTTATCGCCGCGGAGTTCAGCCTCGATTGCCTGCGGATCGGCATGGCGGTTTTCCCAGAGCTTACGATCGATCCGTCCCATGAGATGAGGATTCTTAGAGGTGACGCCGCCCGTCTGGTGAGGCGCCAGCAGGACCTCGGCTCCCTCTAAGGCGACGATGCGAACGTTTTCGTTAATGTTGACGTCGTAGCAGATCAGGACGCCGACGCGGCAGCCGTGCGGATCGTCGAACACGGTGAATTCGGAACCGGGGATGACCTCGTCATGCTCGAAGGCGTGTATCTTGCGGTGCAGTCGCCAGTCGCCGTTGGGCATCGCCACCACGTAGGTATTGTGGAGTTCGCCACGGGCGTCCACTTCCAATAGACCGGCGCCGATGGTCAGTCCCGACTGCCGAGACAGGGCCAGTAGCGCCTGGGAAGAGGGGCCCCGCGGCACCGGTTCCGCCAGTTCGTGCAATTGGCGGTGCGAAAGGTTTCGCAGGAACCAGTAGCCGACAATGCAACACTCCGGAAAGGCGATCATTTCCACCTTTCGGGCGGCTGCATCCTGGACAAAGCGCCGTATCTTCTCAAGATTCTTCATCTTATCGCCGGGCGCATGTTCAAACTGCACGGCGCTCACTCTAATGTTTCTCATAGAAGTCCTCAGTGGTCAGATCACTACGCCGTCCATGCGAAAGCGCCGCTTGACGGGAGTAAACGGGGGGACAAGTTTGGGCTGAACGAGCGGGACTTTGTTACGCCAGAAAGTACGGAAATCGCCCTTTTCTCCCGTGCGGTAGTAGTGGAGGAGATAGGCCTCGTCGCACGCCGCATATTCGGAAAACCATTGGTCAATGTCCGTGATGCCGATCTGGTGAAGCATCTGGAGCGCATAAGCCGCCGCCTCCCGCTCGTAGTCGAGGATGGCGGGAATCTCTCTATTACCGACCGGGGGCTGATAACGGGTTCCCAGTTCGAACGCGTGCGGGTCGACGTTCCACTGGGCGGTGTGGCCGAAGAGGTGGGCCACGAGGAAGAGTCGTTGTTCAGGGTCACAAGCCGGATCAATGTGAATTTCCGCGCCGTCTAAGTCACCGATGAGAGGGTCGGGAATATCCCTGATGACGACGCGAATGCCGTAGAGATGTTCCAGGGATTCTTGGGCTCGAGCAAAATATTCTTCGAAGGGCGCCGACACTTGTCCATTGTACTACGCCTGGTTAGTCTTCGAGCTACGCTGCCTTTAGTTTCATACCCCGTGCGACAGCGCCACCGTGATGCCCGGCCCCGCTCGCGTTAATAGTTTCCCAATTGCCGTTGCTGACGAGGAACAAGTCCCCTCTTATTTCGCGAATAAACCTGGGCGCCGAGCCGTACTCCTCGGACTTTTCTTGTTTCTTCTTGTTTCTGTCATCCATAGCGTCTATTTCTTTTTTCCAAGCCTCGAGGGGGCGTAAATAAGTCACTCCCTTTTCGTTCTTTGTTTGCCCGAGTCTACCCTGGTCCCTGACCGTGATACCGGCCAGGCTCACGCCCGCGAGGCGCAGGCGCTGGAGCACTTTCACCATGGCCGTATCCATCGGCGCGTAATGTCCGCTGTCGTTACAAATGCGGGTGATCTTGCCTTGCACAACGCATATCGTGCCGGCACACAAGACCGGCCTTCCATGCGTGAAAGCGCTATGATAGATTCCCTTTGTTGATGCATACCTCACGAACAGGTCTCCCGACATGGTCATTACATAAATGAACCCCTCACGGCCATTGGAGTCATCGCTATCTCCGGTATTCAACAATGCGAGCTCCGCATTCGTCGCCGTAGGAGCACTGAATCGGTAGGCCAGACCATTCCGGAAGATGACCCGAAACTGTTCCCTGACGGTGTCTTTCAGATAACCTCCCTTGCTGCCGCCTACTCCGTCGGTGTTGATGCCGTGCTCTGTCATCTCAATGCCGTATATCTTCTGGAGATTGCTGGCGAGTTCGCCGATCGGACACATCAGCGTTTTTGCCAGCTTGTTCGCCGCACAGAGATTGAGGCTCAACATGGCCGTGCGGCGCGTGGCGTCCGACCCGGGCTTGTACCCCGGTTGTTGCCGGTGATGATTCATCCACCACATCGTGGCAAAGAACAGTTCGGCCAGGCGGTAGCAGTGCTCACCGGGTGTCTTCGCCCTCTCCAGGGCGCTCACCAGTTCGTCGACGACCACCAGCGCTGCGTCTTGGTTGCGCGGGGGGCTTGGCGCTGTATCGAGTGGGCTGTATGTTTCCCATTGGACCAGGGTGGGGATTTCGGGGTAAGCGTGATGCGTGGGCGGCTGGGGTTTCACGGGAAATTTCAGGGGCGGTTTCGGTGCGGGTCTCGACGGGGGGCGAAAAAAGTTCGAGGACATGGGATTCTCCTATTAGTTCAGGCGCAGTGGGCTCGCCAATGGTTGAATGAGATTGCGCCCCGCAATGGGAACCATCACGGGCGAGGGAATTATCCACCAAATACTCTTTCCCGCGACAAACAATAACCCTGGTCTGGGCGATGTCAAGCAATTTGTGCGAACGAGGCGTACAATTCCTTGGCAAAGCCCCCCAACTTGCGTATGCTCATCTAAATGCAGCGAAAATTCACCATCGGCCTGATCCAGATGATGTGTAGTCCTGACCCTCAGGAGAACTTGCGTCGGGCGGAATCGAGTGTCGACGAGGCGGCGGAGGAGGGGGCGGAGGTTATCTGCCTGCCGGAGCTTTTTCGCTCCCAATATTTCTGCCAGCGGGAAGACGCGAAGCTGTTTGACCTCGCCGAAACCGTGCCGGGGCCCAGCACGCAGGCGCTGGGGAAGATCGCCAAGGAAAAGCAAGTTGTCGTCATCGCGCCGGTCTTCGAACGGCGCGCGGCGGGCGTTTATCACAACAGCGCCGCGATCATCGACGCCAATGGCGAAGTGGCGGGCCTCTACCGGAAGATGCACATCCCGGACGACCCGGCCTACTACGAGAAGTATTATTTTACCCCCGGCGATCTTGGCTTTCGGGCTTTCGACACGCGCTCGGGACGGATCGCGGCGTTGATTTGCTGGGACCAGTGGTATCCGGAAGGCGCGCGCCTGGCATCGCTCCAGGGCGCGAGCGTTTTGTTTTATCCCACGGCCATTGGCTGGCACCCGCACGAGAAAGCGCAGCACGGCGAAGCACAACGCGATGCCTGGCGAACCATCCAGCGCGGCCATGCCATCGCCAATGGGGTGTACGTGGCGGCGGTGAATCGCGTCGGCCTCGAGAAGCCTGCGGATGGGCGGGGAGCGGGACTGGAATTCTGGGGAACCTCCTTTGTTGCTGATCCGTTCGGCGTGGTGCTTAAAGAGGCCTCCACGGATCGCGAGGAACTTGTGCTTGCCGAAGTGGACCTCGAGCACCTCGAGGAGGTTCGCCGCAATTGGCCATTCTTCCGCGACCGGCGGATCGATGCTTATGCGGGGATAACTCAGCGATTCCTGGATCAAGGACCGTGGCGCAAGGAGGAATAAGGGACAGACCGGCCATCTGCCTACTGCCCACCTGCCCACTGCCGATCTGCCTACTGCCCGCCAACCCGTTGCCGAATCTGCTCGACGAGTTTCCTCAGGTCCACAGGACGAAACAGAAGCCTCTCAAAGCCGCGGCCGCCGAGACCGCCCGTCACACTTGAAGTGTGGCTGGCGATGATCCAGATCGGGATGTGGGTTGCCCAACTCGCCAGGGAATTGACATCTGCGGAGGGGTGGTCGCTGGCGGAGACGTCGGCGACGAGAAGCGCCGGGCGAACGGGATAAAATTCGAGCTGCGCCAAGGCTTCTCGAACGGTCTCGAAAGCTTCGACGCTGACGCCTTCCTCGAGCAATTGGGCCCGAAGCAGGGCGCGAGCTTGCCAGTCCTTGCCGGCGAGAAACACTTGAGCCACGAGCACATTATAGGAGGATCCAGGGCCCTCCACCACAGAGGCCACAGTGTTCGCAGGGTGCGCGAAAAAAGCGGATCCTTCGCTTCGCTCAGGATGACATGTCATTCTGAGCGAAGCCAAGAATCTGCATTTGCTTGGAGCCTTGCCGCGCTGAGTGCTCTGTGGTGAATCCGAATTTCTTTTCTCCACCGCATTGGCCTTCGTCGGGCCTGAATCCTGCCTTTATGCTAATCTGATGGATGGGGCGGCGAGCCGAGAGGCGACGGCATGCGCATTATTCTATACACAGGAAAAGGCGGGGTAGGGAAGACCAGCATCTCTGCCGCCACAGGCCTGGAACTCGCCCGGCGCGGTTATCGCACCCTCGTAATGTCCATCGACCCGGCCCATTCTCTCAGCGACGCCTTCGATCTCGAAAAGCGCTTGATGGATCACGAGGCCGGAAGACTGGTGAACATCTCGAAGAACCTCTGGATTCAGGAAGTGGACGTCCAGGAAGAGATCTCGAGGCACTGGAAATCTGTCTACGCCTATGTTTCAGGTCTGCTCAATGTATCGGGGCTTGAGCAGACACTGGCCGAAGAGTTGGCTATTTTTCCGGGCATGGAGGAAGTCAGTTCGCTTTTATACGTGAATCAATACGTGCGCGAGAAGCAGTTCGACGTGATGCTGCTGGACTGCGCGCCCACGGGCGAGTCATTACGCTTCGTCAGCATCCCGACGACGCTCGAGTGGTATATGTCCAAGCTGTTTAAGATCGAGCGGCGAGTGATGAAGGTAGTGCGCCCCATGATTGGCACGGTGGCCGGCGTGCCCTTGCCACAAGAGGAGTACTTTGAGAACCTGGAGTCGCTCCACCGCAAACTGGGCGGCATCGACCAACTCTTGGCCGATCCGAAGATCACCACGGTACGCCTGGTGACCAACCCGGAGAAGGTGGTACTGAAGGAAACGCAGCGGGCCTTTACCTATTTCTGCTTGTTTGGGTTGACGATTGATGCCGTGATCGTGAACCGGATTCTGCCCACTAAAGTGCGCGACAGTTTTTTTAGTTCCTGGAAGGACACCCAGGAACGCTGGACACAGTCTATCGAGGAATTCTTCGCGCCGGTACCGGTTTGGCGGGTGCCCCTGTTTGAGGACGAAGTTCTGGGCGTCGAACGTCTGCTAAAGCTGGGCAAGGCTCTCTACGGCGACCTGGACCCTTCGAAGCGGTTTTACAATGAATCACCGTACCGCTTTCGCAAAGTGAACGGCAAATACGAACTTCACCTCAAATTGCCTTTCGTGTCCAGCGACGATATTAACCTTCATAAGAAATTAGACGAGCTCATCATCCGGGTGGGGGGAGTAAAACGGCATGTGTCGTTGCCGCAGAGGATCGCCCACTGTGAACCTTTGAGCGCTCGTGTCCAGGAAGGTGAGCTGGTGGTAGTGCTGGGGAGGAATAATGCCGAACACGAAACGAAATCGCCGAACCCGCGCCCGGCGTGAGCCGGCCAGCGCGGGGATTCCATCCTGTGCCGTTTGGATGTTGCGAGAACTGGGCCCGCTCCTGAGCCGGCTCAAACCGCCACGCACCCGGTCGACGAAGCACCTGCGCAACGCCGCGATTGAAGTTCTGGAGGCCGTGAGTGCTCTGCTTGACGAGAGCATTGAATGGCTGCGCAAGGAAGGCCGGTCGGAGGCTGAGTTGAAGCGGATTCACGTGAGTGGCTAGTGCTTCGTACCTAGTGCCCACTGCCCACTCTTTACTGCTTGCTGCCCGGCACCTCGTGCGTGATGGCGTCACTTTTGGATGTAGTTTGTCCAGGCCGGAAGGGCGGGGCTTCTGCCCCGCCGCTGATTTCGGACAGAATACAGGGGCTTTAGCCCATCAAACAACCTTGCTTCAGGGCCTAAAGGCCCAACTCGTCGGTGTCGCGGAGGCGGCGGGGCTGAAGCCCCGCCCTTCCCAGGGATCAAGTTATCACGGCGCATTCCGTCACTCAGCACTAGCCACTGCATTTCCGGGGTTGTCATGAACTTCCTTCTCACCGGCTCAAGCGGGATGATTGGGCAAGCGCTTATTCCTGTACTCAAGAGCGGCGGGCATAGCGTGGCTTCGTTAGTGAGATTCACGCCGCAACCCGGGGCGCCCCTGGTGTACTGGAACCCTGCCGGAGGGGAGGTCGACAGCCCGAAGCTGGAAGAATTCGATGCGGTCATTCATCTGGCGGGAGAATCTGTCTCCGGGCGGTGGACGCCTGCCAAGAAGCAGGCTATCCGTGAGAGCCGCGTGCGAGGCACGCGAGTCTTGAGTGAAGCACTCGCGAAGGCTTCCAGGCGTCCAAGGGTGCTGGTGTCGGCGTCGGCCAGCGGTTACTACGGTGATCGGGGCGATGAGGTGTTGAGGGAAGAGAGCGCAGCGGGGACGTCCTTTCTTTCCGAGGTGTGCCGGGAATGGGAAGTTGCCACCAAGCCTGCGGCCGAAGCTGGGATTCGAGTTGTGAATCTCAGAATCGGATTAGTCCTGAGTCGCGCCGGCGGAGGGCTGGCGAAGATGCTGCCTGCGTTCACGATGGGCGTGGGTGGCAGGATCGGATCGGGAAAGCAGTACATGAGCTGGATTGACATCGATGACCTGGTCCGAGTGTTCCTCTTCGCGGCGACCACCGAGACGCTCAGCGGTCCGGCAAACGCAGCGGCGCCTAACCCCGCCACGAACATGGAATTCACCAAGACGCTTGGCCGGGTTCTCGGACGCCCCACGATCGTCCCCATGCCCGCCCTCGCGGTACGCCTGGTGTTCGGAGAAATGGGAGAGGAATTGCTGCTGGCGAGCGCTCGCATGGAGCCTGCACGACTCCTGGGCGCAGGATATCAGTTCCGATTTCCGCAACTCGAGGGCGCCTTGCGGCATTTGCTGCAGAGAATATAAACAACCAAATGCAGATTCTTCGCTTCGCTCAGAATGACATGTCATCCTGAGCGTAGCGAAGGATCTGCTTTTCTTCGCACGCTACGAACAAACTTACCCTTAGTGGTAACCGAGGGCACGGAGCTCTGCGACCTCTGTGTTCAGTCATTTCTCAGTCCCGGAGAACACTGAGAAATATTCTCAACGGTTCAACACGGTCGCGCGAATAGGCGCTGCTGAATATCCAGTGCTGCCTACCGCACTTCGACTACGGCGCCGCCGTGGGCAGGTTCGAGTATCAACGCCAGGACTAACCCCGTCAGGAAACCTCCCACATGAGCCCACCACGCTACCCCGCCGCCGGTTGCGGATTGGATCGCCAGCATCTCGTAGCCGGTCACAAACTGAATCAGGAACCAGTAGCCCAGCACCACAACGGCAGGTAGCTCGACTCTCCAAAAAAAGAAGATCAGGAAGAACAGGGTGGTAATTCGGGCTCGGGGAAAGCAGATGAAGTAGGCGCCAAGCACTCCCGCAATCGCGCCGCTTGCGCCGATGCTCGGCAGGCGCGACCCCGAGTTGAGGAGAATGTGCAAAGTTGCGCCGGCGAACCCGGAAAGAAGGTAAAGCAGAAGGAACTTGAGGTGGCCATAGCGGTCTTCCACGCTCCGCCCGAAGACAAACAGGAACAACATGTTCCCAAGCAGGTGTAGCCATCCCCCGTGCAGGAACATCGATACGAGGACCGGAACAAAGAAGCCGCCCAGGGTCAGGTTCTTGAATCCATGAAGACCGACGTATCGCGCCGGGACAATTCCATAAAGGAAAACCAGGCGGTTAATGCCCCTGCCCTGAGCCAACTCAAACAGGAAGACCCACACATTGACGATGATGAGCGCAAGGGTAATGGTCCAGAAGTTCCGCCGCCGGATGTGGTCGGTGAGGGGGAGGGGAACCATAGAATAGGCAGTTCAAATGGCAAAAGGCAAATGGCAAATCCGAAAACCCCTTGAATCTTGCCGTTTGCCCCTTGCCATTCGAAATCGACTTCCAAGGCACGGCCGTGGTTTAGGGAAAAGGAAGATGTGCCAAGTGGCTAAGTTGTCTGCTTTGCCTTGGTCTTTTCCAACTCCAGTTCCATCTCCTTCATCTTTTCCAGGTGCGCCATCTCTCTGGTGCGCATGTCCTGCTGGATCCGGAGTTCCTTCTCACGAAACTTAAACCAGCCACCAATCGCCACCACCGCGATGATCATCACCCACAAACCGTTATGGCCGATAACGGAAATGATATCGTGCATCTTGCCCTCTCTGTTGAACTGCCGACGGATTGACGCTGACCGGCATTACCGGCGTGCGGGCTGCCAGACGAACCGCTAAGCGCATACTAGCATGACCCGGACGACCCGGTCGCACGGATTATACGCCGAGCCTCGGTCAAAGTCGAACGCACTTTTCGAACTGGATAGGCAATGGGGCGAATTGGGGCAAGATTCTTGGAACGCTGTATACAAGGTCTTGGCGGGCCGCACGAACGGCCCGCCAAGTCGGCCGCCAACCTTCAACGGAGAAGCTAAGCCTGACGTGTTACTGGTTGAAAACCAATATCTTGTTTGAATCCGCCAGGCGAATCTCGACCAGGGACATGGTTCCATCCGGAGCCGTGTTATAGACAACTGCGAGCGGGTCGGAGACGTTGAGTCCTTCAGATGCCTTATCGGGCGTTACCATCGTCATGCTGCGGTAGTTGCCCTTGCGGGTCAGAACCGTGCCATCCGTGGAGAGGACGACTTTGCGGTGCTGCGAGAATACCACCGCGGCCTCGGGGTTGTGAACATCCCAACGGACCGTGTAGTGTCCGGCTGGAAGAGTGGTCCCATTCACAACGACACTATGAGAAAAGGTGACACCCTCTGAGTTCTTGGCGAAGCACGAAACGCCGGTTGCCAGAACCAGCGCCACTGACAGAACTGACGTTCCGATATACTTTGTGAAATTCATCTTTGTTCTCCTCTCCGTCTCCATTTGATTTGTCGCGATCAGGCCCTGGTTGTTTGCATCTGAACGCGTCGTCCGCCGCGGTTTCCAGCGGTCGTCCGTTCGCCCCCGCGCATCAACTTATGCCATCTCGCTGATCGATCCCTGTCTTATGAACTCACTTTCGCGCCGTTCCGTGACAGCGTCAATGGACGGGGGATGAACTCTGAATGAACTTTGTATGAACCGGTATTCTCAACAAAGCATTGGGCTTCCACGGGCAGCGTGAAACCAGAGCCAACCCTCCGGTCCGCCGATGCCAGCCGAAACAGGTTGCAGAAGAGCCCTTGAAAACTGTCATTCTGAGCGAAGCGAAGAATCTCGGCAGTTTCAGTTTCGATGAACTGCGGAGATCCTTCGTCGCCTGCGGCTCCTCAGGATGACAATCAAACGCGTTTATCCGCAGCCTATAGAAGAAGGCCTCACGAATCAACCTAGGGGCACTACGGAGCGTGGTGTGAACTTTCCTTTCACCACAAAACTTGCTAAAGTTGCAACAAGGTCAATGGAAAAGGGAACAAACCGTGCGAACGAGGTTCGCTTCGCTGCGTTCGAAGTGGATCTTCAATCAGGTGAGTTGCGCAAGCACGGAGCGAAGGTCAGGCTCCAGGAACAGCCCTTTCAGATTCTCTCGGCATTAATCGAGCACCCGCGCGAGGTTGTGACGCGCGAGGAACTGCGCAAAAAACTGTGGCCCGACGACACGTTCGTGGATTTCGAGCAGAGTCTGGCCACGGCGATCAAAAAGCTCCGTCGAGCTTTAGGCGATTCTGCCACGCATCCTCAGTTCATTGAGACGCTGCCGCGCCGCGGTTACCGGTTCGTGGGAAGCCTGGAAGCAAGACCTGACGCCGGCAAACCCATTGTAGCTGTGCTGCCCTTTGAGAACCGGACCGGCGATGCCGGACAGGAATACGTCAGCGACGGCATGGCTGAGGAGATCATTGCGCGGTTGGGACGCTTAAGCCCGGAGCGGCTGGGGGTCATCGCGCGAGCCTCGGCAATTCGATACAAGAATACCGAAAAGGACGTAGACCAGATCGGGCGGGAGTTGGGCGCGGATTACGTTCTGCAAGGCAGCGTGCGCTGGGCTGGAAAACGGATGCACGTAGTCGCGGAGCTCGTCCAAGTCAAAGACCGAACCCATCTGTGGGCCGATCACTTTGAGGGCGATCTCGACAACGTTCCGGCCTTCCACGCCGCCATTGTCCGCCACATCGCTCGCTCTTTGCAGATAGAAGCACCGCCCGCCAAGCGCCTGTTCTCGACCGGGACGTCGACTGTAACTCCTGAGGCGCAGGGAGCATTTCTCAGAGGCCGCTACTGTCTCAACAAAGGAACCGCGGAAGGAATCAAGAACGCGATCGCCTACTTTGAAGAGGCTGCGGCCCAGGACTCCGGGTACGCCGTGGCGCACGCGGGATTAGCGGTCGCACTGAACCTGGCGGACCATTTTCGAATCCTTCCCGGAAGCCGCGCATTCCCTCGAGCCAAGGCGGCGGCCATGAAGGCGCTGGAGTTGAACGAATCGCTTCCGGAAGCCCACAACGCCTTGGCATTCGCCACCCACTCTTACGATTGGGACTGGGACGGCGCCGAGCGGGAATATCAACGAGCCATGGCGCTTAACCCGAACTTTGCCACGGCCCGCCATTGGCATGGATTCTATCTGGGAATTCTGGGACGAGTTGACGAGGCCATCGCTGAGTTGCGGCGCGCGCAAGAGCTGAATCCGTTGTCGATTATCATCCGAACTCACCTGGGGCTGATGTTGTATAGGGGGGGACGTTGCGACGAGGCGATCGGACAGCTTACGCAGACCCTCGATATGGAGCCGTACTTCGCTGCTGCACACTACTTCCTTGCTCTGGCTTTTCAACAGAAGGGGAAGTACGAAGAAGCGATTAGGCACCTGGAAAGGGCGCTCCGAGTTTCTCCGGGCAGCCCGGATCTGGTGGGGGCGCTCGGCCATGCGCATGCCGCATTCAAGAGAAAGTCCGAGGCGCGCAAGGCACTCAAGGAGCTTTACGTGCTGGAGGAGCAGAGATTCGTTTCAGCCTTCGATTTTGCGATCATTCACGCCGGCCTGGGCGAGGCGGATCAGGCCTTCGAGTGGTTGGAAAAAGCTCGCCTGGAACGTTCCTTCTCGTTGCTGTTATGTCTCAAGGCAGAACCGCGGTTGGACCCGCTGCGTGCGGACTTGCGTTTTCAAGATTTGCAGCGCCAGGTGGGTTTGTCGACTTAGAGTCCCTGTGAAAACCTCCCCTGGACAGTGATTCCGAAACCTTTGCAGTCATCCTGAACGAAGCGAAGGATCTGCAGCTCCGTCCCGACGCGAAAACAATACAGATTCTTCGCTTCGCTCAGAATGACAGACTTTCGAGCGAGCCAAGCGAGGAACCTCGCGCTGGATATTTTCAACGCACAGCGAGATTCCTCGTCGCCTGCGGCTCGCCTTTCCACTTCTTATTCGCTGAACACCAGTACCTCGCTTGATCCGGCGAACCGGATTTCGCTGATGGCGTTGGATCCATTCGGGTTGGTGGCGTAAATCACCGAGCTGGAATCATATTTCTTGCCACGGTCCTCGAGTTTGCATGGCGCGGACGCAACGACCTTCTTGTTTCGGACAAATTCGACGCCGGCTTGAGGGTTCTGAACCTCCCACCGCACAGCGTATTGACCAGCCGGAAGGGTTGTGCCGCTCACCACCACTGCGTGCTGGATGTCCACATTGCGAGCGGTCTTTGCAAAGCCGGAGATTGCGTACGTCAAAACCAGAACCACCGATACAAATAATATGCCAAGATACTTTCTAACACCCATAATGTCCCCCTTCGAAGTTGATTAGTCTGCCTGGCGGCGTTTTCATTTGACTCGTAGCGCCTTGGCGCCTCGCGCCCGATAGCGGCCTGGAGTCTGGCGCAACCTTCAGATTGAAACGCTGCAGGCTTTCTCTTGCATTTGAGTCGCAACTACATATAAATCAGAGGGGGTTAAATGAAGGGCTGGGACTGCACAATCCCCAGCCTTTCCGGGGGGATTCGCTTCGCCCAGGCCCCTAAACCTACAGCGAGGAGAATCCGTTTAACCCCCTCTGTTTCTTTCTCACGACCATTCTCGTCATCCTTAGACGCCGGCTCGACATTTTAGTTAGCGCTTCTCTTAGCTCCAAGCCGTACTAATCGAATACGAGGACCCGGTTCGAGTTGGCGAAGCGAATCTCAATGATGAACAGCGATCCGTCGGGCGCGGTGTCGTAAACAACTGAATTCTGTTCATACTTTCTGGCGCGCCGTTCGACCCTGCCCTCGGCGAAGAGAGAGACCTTGAAGCGCTGCGAGAATTGCACGGTCGCCTGGGGGCTATGAGTCTTCCACTCCACCGCGTAAGTCCCTGCCCGGAGAGGTTTTCCATGTAGGGACGCGTCATGGAGAAGGGTTACAAATCCGGAGTTCTTGGCGAGGGAAGGAATGCCCGCGGCCAAGAGCAGCCCCATTACCAGGATCCCAGTTCCGAAATACTTCCTGAAATTCCTTTTCAAGTCTTCCTCCTCTCTGGTCTCATTCGTCTCTGTTCGACCTTGATGGATCCGGCTTGTACGAGCCGTCGACTGGCCGCTCCGAATTTGGGCATTCGCACTTCGGGCAGAATGAGTTATGGATTGTGCCCGCCCAATCGTCCGGCGAAACTCACTCGGCGCCGCTCCCGATCAGTGATTGAACACCAGAACTTTGTTGGAGCCGGCGAAGCGGATCTCAAGGAGGGTCACGGACCCGTCGGGCGAAGTGTCGTAAACGACTACGTCAAAGGAAGACGTTTTGTCGCGCTGCTCGACTCTACCCTCGGTAGTAGCGACAAGTTGGCGGTTCCGCAAGAATTGCACGGTTGCCTCGGGGCTGTGAGTTTGCCACTCCACCTTATACCTGCCGGCGGGCAAATTCTTACCTTGCAGGGAGAGCGCGTGGTCAATGTTGATTGTCCGCGCGTTCTTTGCCGCGGCGGGAATTCCGGCGGCCAGAAGCAACCCCAGTGACAAGATTCCTGTTCCAAACCACTTTCTGGTCATCGTCTTCATCATTTCCTCCTCTTCGGTTCCGTTCTTTGTTTAGTCCGCTTGAATTAAGCCGTCCGAGCCATCGGAGGCTGAGATCATTTCCTTTGCTCGTCTGTTGAGTTGCGGGCCTCATGAGCATCTCCGGCAGCATTGTTTTGCGTTTGATGGTGCTGGTATGAGTTCAGCACAGACACCTCAGCGCACATGCGTCTGGACTGCTCATCGGTGAAAAACAGATGCGATCTGGCAATGGTGCTCAGTTCCTGCTCGCGCCAACTGGCCCGCATAATTCCTTCGGAACTGTGGGAGTTCGCGCCCAGCAGCAGGTGGCCGATTTCATGTGCCAAGGCGTGACCCAGGATTTCAGATTCGCTGGCGTCCCACTCTCTTGCCAGTTCCTGAATATCGCGATAGAAGATGTAGGCCGAGCATCCGCTGTAGTCGCCCTGACACTCCAGAGCCTCGCCCAAAGCATCTCGATGCATGGCGATCCGCCGCGCGTCTCGCATCGTGAGAATCCTGATGGTGAAATCAGTGCTGCGCATGGTGTTCATGCAACCCGGATACGATGGGGATTCTTCTGCGCTGAGGGGACAATCGACCCAGCCGACCGCGAGTCCGGCGTGGTTAAAGATGGCGGTGGCTTCCTTTTCAGACCGCAGTAGGAGAGTGTTTGAGATGCCGTAGTTGTAGATTCGCAGTTTGATCGATGGTCTGACTCGCAGAGTGGTGGGTGCCTGGGTTTGCGCGTTGGCGCACTGGCTGACGACCAGTATGGCCAGGGTCAGGATGGAACCCCAAAGCAAGTCCCTCCCTGTTCCGCCTGCCTCTGGCTTGGATCGTTTCCCGCTCATATCGGCCTCCTCGTCGTTCGCAGGCTGATCTTTGCCGCGGTACCGCGTTTCCCGAACCGCCCCGAGCTTTCCGGTTGCGACGCTCAAGTCGCGTCTTTAGAGACACTTGTAGCGCCCGGCTCCTAGCCTTAGTGCGCCCTTGTCAAGGCTGAAACTAAGTTTCTAAACTCACTTGCATTTCGGTTGTGAAAGCCCTTACAATCAGGTGGGGTTAAATGAAAATGCCGGGACCGTCAGGTCCCCAAGCCTTTTCCCCGGGATTCTCTTCGCCCAGGCCGCCAAACCTTCAGCGGAGAGAATCCATTTAACCCCTTACTTCTTTTGAGCCGCTTCCCTGATTATCTCTTCTTGCTCGATATGCCGCTTAGACGCACAATTTCGCGTCTAGGTTTTCTTGCCCCGAGTAACATCTCTGTAACAGCGTAATCACAGATTCATTAACCTCGCTCCACTACCTCACCCTTAAGACGTTCCGAACGGTGTTTTTGTTAGCTGCCCATTGTTAATACGCACATGCCCTGCGCAGAGTTCCAAAAAGGAACGAAACACTCTCGACATTCGGTACTGAGCAGCTCAGAACGGTCGTTGCGCACTCCCCACCACTTGCCGCTTCTTGCAGCACCATTGATTTCGGGCAATTCTCGTGCCATTCGAGCGCACCGCCCAACGAACTGAATCCGTAGGTCTTGGACCGCAAATCTAATTAACAGGGTGGCTTCGGACTGTTCGCTTTTGAGACGCTCTTTCCCAAGATCGAACACGGCACGGGCGGAATTGGTTATGCCCCTGCCTGCAAATTCCACATGCTTCATTATCGAGATGGATGCCACATGGGTGTGAATCCTGCTCCAATATGGGTTATGAAGGTGCGCACGGACAACCCGATTCTTGCGACCGGGTATAGTTCGGGGTGCGAACCGAACCTGGGACGATGTCGATCCGAGTGCCGCGTTGACGCTCTCCGGGAACGTCGATATACTCAGTTTGCGGGGCCAGTCGATTGCATGTCGCCGGACGGGATCTTTTTTCGCATGTGCCTTCATGCAGTTTCCGCAGGCCTTCCGCGGGATGCTTTTTCATGAAGCTCGCCGCTTTGGTCCGCAAACTGGAGAAAATGTTGGGACGCGAGGCTGTACTGTGGCGGCCTAACGACGTCATGCTCTATGAGTATGACGGCCTTTCTTCGATGCGCCCACCAGATGTCGTGGTTTTCCCACGAAATACGGTAGACGTGGTCCAGATCGTGAAATTTGCAGCGGATCATAAGCTCCTGGTCGTGCCGCGAGGCGCAGGAACGGGCCTAAGCGGAGGCGCGCTCCCTTGGCAAGGGGGCATTCTGGTTGCTTTCGCCCGGATGAAGGAAATCGTCGAAATCGATCTTGAGAACCAGCGTGCCCGAGTCCAGCCCGGAGTGGTGAATCTCGATCTCTCCCTGGCGGTCTCGGATGCCGGATATTACTTCGCGCCCGATCCATCCAGCCAAAAGGCCTGCACCTTGGGCGGGAACGTGGCCGAGAACGCGGGCGGGCCGCACACTCTTTTGTACGGCGTAACGACCAATCATGTCTTAGGGTTGGAAGTGGTCTTGCCCAGTGGAGAGGTGATTCATACCGGCGGCAAGTTTCTGGATTCTCCCGGTTACGATCTTACCGGTTTGTTTGTTGGCTCTGAGGGAACTCTCGGGATCGTCACAGAGATCACCGTGCGCTTGATGCGCAAGGCGGAGGCCGTGGCGACATTGCTGGCTGTCTACGACCGGATCATCGACGCCACGCGTACGGTGGCGGCCATTACCGCGCGCGGCATCACTCCCGCCGCCCTGGAAATGATCGACGGTTTCACCCTGCGCGCCATTGAGGAGGCCACACACGCGGGCTATCCGATGGATTCAGCCGCCGTTCTCCTCATCGAGGTTGAAGGGCTGAAAGAAGCCGTGGAAGAAAACGCCCAGCAAATTGAATCCGTGTGCCAGGAAAATCGGGTGCGCCAGGTGCGCCGCGCAAAGTCGGCAGAGGAGCGCGACCTTTTCTGGAAGGGCAGGAAGAACGCGTTCGGAGCTCTGGGGCGAATCAGCCCAAGCTACTACGTGCAAGACGGGGTAATTCCCCGCACTCGTCTGCCGGAAATGCTGGAGTTTATTGAACAGACGGCGACCAAGTACGGCGTCAGGATCGGGAATATTTTCCATGCCGGAGACGGCAACCTTCATCCCATTATCCTTTTTGATCGCCGCGACGAGAACGAATCCAAACGGGTCCGCGAGGCCGCCGCGGAGATCCTTTCCCGATGTATTGACATGGGCGGTTCAATAACCGGCGAGCACGGCGTGGGAATCGAGAAGATTAACCTGATGCCGTATTTGTTCTCGGCAGACGATCTGGATATGATGCGAAAGATCAAAGAGGTCTTCAATCCGGAGGCGCGCTTCAACCCTGGAAAGGTACTTCCAACCAGTAAGATGTGCGGCGAACTTCGAGCCGAGGCGAGTGTGGGAGGAGTTTTGTGACGGTGGCTGCGGATTCCGTACCCACGGCGCTAGCCGCAATCCTGGGCGACTCGCAGGTCGTTTCAGATCCTGCAACCTGTGCGGCGTGGGCGGTGGGAGGGAAGGTTCCCCAGTATGTTGTGGATCCGCCTACGGCGGAATGCGTTGCTGCCGTTCTGAAGATCGCCGCTGACCATGATCTCGCCGTGATCCCTCGCGGCAATGGGACTAAACTCGGCTTAGGTAGCCCGCCCAGCCGCTACGATCTTTCCGTGTCGCTCCGCAAACTGAATCGAGTTCGACATTATGAGCCCGCTGACCTGACGATCAGCGTGGAAGCGGGCAAGGAACTTGGGGAGTTACAGGATTTCCTGGGCCGCGATGGGCTTTGGCTTCCTCTGGACCCGCGCGGCGGGGCGGCCGCGACAATCGGCGGCATTCTAGCTACGAATTCCGCGGGTCCCTTGCGGCTTCGTTTCGGCGCCGCTCGCGACATGTTGCTGGGGATCAGGGTTGCCACCACGGAAGGGAAGCTGATCAAGAGCGGCGGACGCGTCGTGAAGAATGTGGCCGGGTACGATCTGTCGAAACTGTTGGTGGGATCGTACGGGACGCTGGGTGTAATTGTGGAGGCCAGCTTCAAACTGTTTCCGCGCCCCGCTTCGCGCGCCACCTGGGTGCTTGAACCTGGGACGCTCGGTCGAGCTCGCGATTTGCGCGGACGAATCTTGAACTCGCCGTTAGAGCCCTTGCGCATGGTCCTGCTCGACAGCGGGGCGTCGGGCCTGTTCCGCCAGGGGACGCACCCAGGAGAAGAGCCGGAACTTTGGATCGAAGCCGGAGGCTCGCCAAGAATCCTCGACAGGCACGCTAAGGACTTGGCTGAAATAGGACAATCCATGGGTGTTGCGAGCCACCGGATGGAGGAGCAAGCGGAACACCTCGCGTGGGATCAGTTAATAAACTTCGAACAGTCGCTTGCACCCTTGCACACTGAGCTGATGGTCTTGAAGGCGGCTCTGCCCATTGCCGGCAGCGAGCAGTTTCTCAGCCTGGCGAGACAGGCGGCGGAAGGCGAGGGAGTCCGGATGGCCGGTATTGCCCAGCCGGGAGTCGGCATCGTGCATCTGGGTCTGTGGGCAGAGAGGCTCGGGGATGTCACGGAGCGCTTGGTTGCGAATGTCCGCAAGTCTGCTGTGAGCCTTGGTGGCGTTTTGGTGGTGGAGCAGTATCCGGCAGGCTTCGAGGGCGAGCGCGACGTTTGGGGCGCACCGGGCGACGTCCTGCAATCGATGCGAGGACTGAAGTCGGTGTGGGATCCTCGTGGCATCCTTTCGCCCGGGAGGTTCGTGGGGGGAATTTAGAAAGCAGAAGGCAGAAGGTAGAAAGCAGAAGGTAGGAGGCACTACGGTAAGCGCAAAACAGCCGGTCATTCCGAGCGAAGATTCTATGGCCTTTCGGCTTACCACGTGACGGGAAAATCCCCTCTCCCCCTTGGGGGAGAGGGTGGCCCGAGACGGCGCTTTCACCAGCCGGAGCGGGTCGGGTGAGGGGGTCCGGATTTGCTATTCTGATGCCAGCGAGGAATCTCGACCTGCCCGTACCGAGTCCTGAATTGGAGCGAGATTCCTCGTGGAGTTTGCCCTGAGCACCCAGAGCGAGATCCTTCGCTTCGCTCAGGATGACAGCGAAGGGCTCGGAATGACACCTGATCGGGTATCGCGTCAATCACAATGGATCCGTCACCAAAAGTCGAACCCAAGCGCAGCGGATACGGTCCCGGCGAGGCCCCGCGCTGGGCGGACTACTCACGCTGCATTCGCTGCGGCCTTTGTTTAAATGCCTGCCCGACTTATCGCGAGCTTGGCCTGGAAATGGATTCGCCTCGCGGGCGCATCTACCAGATGATTCAGGTGGAAGCGGGCCGGCTGACTTTGGGCGAGAGCTTCGTGCGGCACATCGACCTCTGCCTCGATTGTCGCGCTTGCGAGACTGCCTGCCCGTCCGGCGTCGAATATGGAAAGCTGGTGGAAGCTGCGCGGGGGCAGATAGAAACATACTACAAAAGGCCGCCCCTCGCCGGGCTTCTGCGGAAGCTCTTGTTCCGCGAGATTCTTCCGCACCGCCGGCGGCTGGAAGTGGCTGGTAAGATCTTGCGTTTCTATCAACGATCCGGTTTGGAGAGACTGGTGCTTGCGTCCCGGCTGCTGAAGATCTTGCCGTGGAACATGGACCGCGTGGCCGAACTGGCGCCACGCATGGAAAAGCCGTTTTTCACGGAGCGCCTGGGCACCGTGGTTCCGGCCATGGGGACGCGCCGCTACCGGGTGGCTTTCTTTGCGGGTTGTATCGCCAACCTGTCCTTTGCGCGTCTGAACGATGCGACGGTGCGCGTGCTCGCCAAGAACTGCTGCGAAGTGGTTATACCTGCCGAGCAGGGATGTTGTGGCGCGCTGCATGTCCACGCGGGGATTCGCGACGTGGCCCGGGAGCTGGCCAAGAAGAACATCCAAGCTTTCCCGACCGATGAATTCGATGCGGTTATCACGAACGCGGCGGGCTGCGGCTCGGTTTTGAAGGAATATCCGCTGCTCTTTGAAGAGGAAGAGCGGGATTACTTGGAACCGGCGCGAGCCTTTTCCGCCAAAGTTCGCGACATCACGGAATTCCTGGCGGGCATTGAGCTGAACAAGGACTTCGCCGTGATCCGGGCTCGCGTGACTTATCAGGACTCCTGCCACCTGGGCCACGCGCAGAAGATTCGCTCCGCGCCGAGGAAGTTGCTGGCGGCGGTGCCAGGCCTGGAGTTTGTGGAATTGAAGGAATCGGAAATCTGTTGCGGCAGCGCCGGGATTTACAACGTGGTGCACAACGATCTAGCGGAAAAAATCCTCGCCAGCAAAATGCGTCGGATCGAGGAAACCAACGCCGACCTGATTCTGACAGCGAACCCCGGCTGCCTGCTCCAGTTGCGGGCTGGCGTATCGCGCGCCGGGGGCGACCGCCGCGTGCTTCACGTGGTGGAATTACTGGATGAGGCGTATCGGGCTTGTAAATGACCATCAGGAAGGATGACGATTATGGCTACCAAAACTCAGCTGAATGCGAACCATGTACTGGAACCCACGGATGCTCCCGATAAGCATCACTTGGCGGATTACGACGCCACCTACAAGGGTTTCAAATGGGAGGATGTTCATCAGGAGTTCGATTGGGGCCGCACCGGCAAGGTGAACATGGCACACGAAGCCATCGATCGGCATCTGACCCGAGGGCGGCGGAATAAGCTGGCCCTGATTTACACCGACCGCGATAAGACGTTGCGATTCACCTTCGAGGACATGTCGCTTCAGTCGAATCGCTTTGCAAACGTCCTGAGGAAGCTGGGAGTGGTGAAAGGGGACCGCGTCTTCGTGTTCCTGGGGCGCCGGCCGGAGCTCTACGTTGCCATTCTCGGCATCTTGAAAATCGGAGCCATTCCCAGTCCGCTGTTCGAGGCGTTCATGGAGGACGCGGTTCGCGATCGCATGTCGAATGCCGAAGCCGTGGCCCTGGTAACCTCTCCCGCGCTGCTGGATCGGGTCCCGCAATGGGAATTACCGACGCTCAAGCACGTCCTCCTGGTGGGTGCGAGTGCGGATGGTCTGCCCGCGGGACACTACAGTTACGATGCCTTGATGGACGGGGCGGAGGACAAGACAGAAATCGAGTGGTTGACACTGGATGATCCGTTGATCATCCACTACACGTCAGGGTCCACCGGCAAGCCCAAGGGCGTGCTCCACGTACAGCGGGCCATGCTCGGCCACATGATGACCGGCCGGTGGGTGCTCGACTTCCAGGAAGATGATGTTTATTGGTGCACGGCGGATCCCGGTTGGGTGACGGGCACCTCTTATGGGATTTTCGCGCCCTGGCTGAACGGGGCGACGAACCTGATTCGCGGCGGCCGCTTCAACGCCTCGGAGTGGTACGGCACGATCGAACGGTTCCGGGTGAACATCTGGTACAGCGCTCCCACGGCGTTTCGGATGTTGATGGCCGTGGGCGACGAGGTGGCGAAACGCTACGATCTTTCGTCTCTCCGGCACGTCCTGAGCGTCGGCGAACCGCTGAATCCGGAGGTCGTGTGGTGGGGTTGGAAGAACTACGGACGAAGGATTCACGACAATTGGTGGATGACGGAAACGGGTCATATCCTGGTATCCAATTATGCGTCCATGGCCATCCGGCCGGGCTCGATGGGCAAGCCTGTCCCTGGCGTGAAGGCGTGCATTGTGGATGACGAAGGGAAGGAACTGCCGCCCAACACCCTGGGAAACCTGGTGGTCAAACCGGGTTGGCCGGGCATGATGCCGACCATCTGGAGACAGCCGGAGCGATACCGTGCCTATTTTCGTATTCCGGGATGGTATGTAACCGGGGATAGCGCCTACTACGACGAGGATGGCTATTTCTGGTTCCAGGGTCGAGTGGATGACCTCATCATCACGGCAGGCGAAAATGTGGGACCCTTCGAGGTGGAGAGTTGCCTCCTTGAGCATCCGGCCGTGGCGGAGGCGGGCGTCATCGGCAAGCCGGATGCCCTGCGCGGCCACATCATCAAGGCCTTCATTTCGCTCCGGGAAGGATTCGAGCCCAGCGACGAACTGAAAGACGAGATCCAGAAATACGTTCGCCAGAAGCTGGCCGTACACGCCGCGCCGCGTGAAATCGAGTTCAAACAGAAGCTTCCCAAAACGCGCAGCGGCAAGATCATGCGGCGCGTTCTGAAGGCTTGGGAGCTAGGATTGCCGACGGGAGACTTGTCGACGTTGGAAGAATAAGCGGTCGGCGTCGGGCAAAAGATGTGGGAGAGGTCCCGGGAGGTTCACACCTGCAGGGCTAACTCGTGATGAACCTGGGGGGCCACCTTTGCGCGGCGTGAAGGACAGCGAGAATCTGAATTTCAGCTTCGTGAATGCGATAGGCAACGATGTAGGGAGTCCGCGCCACCACAAGCTCCCTCGTTCCTTTCACGCGGCCTTCGCGGCCTGCGAATGGATGACGCAGGAGCATGCCCACCGACGAGAAAATTCGCGCCACTAGCTTTCGCGCAGCGTCCTCGTTGTCCTGCTGAACAAAGGCATACGCCGCCTCAAGATCTTGTTCTGCCAGAGGCATCCAGCGAACCGTCATCGGAGCCGCCGCCGCCACTTAGCCACAATTTCCTCGTGGGGCTTGCCCATTCCCGCATCGGCTTGGCGAAGACCTTCCTTGATATGTGCGAGTTGCCAGCGCTGCTCCTCAAGGTAGGCTTCCACGGCCTCATTAAGAAGGAAGCTGCGGTCGCGAGCGTGGGCCTTTCCAAGGTCGTCGAGCTCAGCGATCTTCTTTGCCTCAATGCGGAAGCTTACTGTCTTCATGTCGTTAGCCTGTTTTTGCATAGCCCAACCAGAATACATCATATTCCCAAATAATACAGCCTATTATGGAATAAACGCGATCCGTCGATAACCGTCCCGCTGTAGGGGGACGGCTTGCCGTCCCCGCATTTCCGCTCGTCCCGACGAGGGTAGGGCAAGCCCTACCCCTACGCCGCCCAGGTCCGGTTTAACCACTCGTAAGGCCTGCGGTTTCTTCAATATTCCAACGTGGCGTTCCGCCTGGCCGGTTGGCGACCAGAGCGCCGACGCGGTTGGCGAAATCTGCGATAGCAAGCGGACTCCATCCGCGTCCCAGGCCGTGGACGAACGCGGCAGCGAAAGCATCCCCGGCTCCAACCGTATCGGCGACACGAACCTTGTAGCCTCTTGCTTCGACGTATTCGTCACCCACCATCAGCGCGCACCCGGATTCTCCACGGGTCACGCAGACAGCCTCCCAACTGAACTTCCTGACGCCCCCTCGACAGAAGTCATGGAGCGAACGATAAGACCAGCCAAACATGGCCTGAATCGTCTCTACTTCCTGGTCGTTGAGCTTTACGGTGGTGGCGTGAGACATCAATTCATTAACCAGCGCCGCAGTGTAGGAATTCTCACGCAAGTTCACATCGTAAAAGCGGCGTGCATTCGGTATGGCGTCAATCAGCCTCAGAGTCAGCGCCTTTGCTTGAGGACTCATCTGGAAGAGCGTGCCGAAGTAAATCCAGTCCGGCTGCTGCGAAGTGAGTTCCTGCAGGTCCGCGTCGGAGAGCTCAGGGAAGTCGTAGGCGGCCGGCCGGTGGATGGTGAAGTGCGGCTGGCCGGAGGCGTCGAGCTTGACCGTAACGATCCCGGTGGGATGGTCTTTAACTTGGTGGAGGAATCGAGTCGGCAGGCCCATGGCTTCCATCTTCTCGACGATCCGTTGCCCTCGCGGGTCATCACCCACTGCGCTGATGAAGGATACCGAGTGGCCCAGGATTCGGGCGTGCGCGGCAAAATTAAGGGCGGCGCCCCCTAGATGTTCTGTGTCTCCGAACACGTCCCATAACACTTCGCCGATGCTGAGAATGTTCATGGCCGCTTCAAGTTCTTTCAATAGAATCTGATTTCGTCCAGGTCAAAGGTGAACTCGCCGGGTGGGCCGGTCACCGAGATTTGCAGTATCCACGGTCCCGCCGCCAGTCCGCGGTCCGTGGGGTTGGCCAGCCACGCAATGGGTACGCGCACGTTTTGCCAAGCACCGCTCGGGACAAAACTGATGGCAGGCAGAGGGCGGGGAAGAGCCGAAGGTCCGACCGCCACTGTCACCGGGGCTGCCGGCGCTGAAGAGCCAGGCTGCGCCAGGTTGGGCGGCTGAAACGCTACCTGGTAGACGCGCGAGTCGCCCCGAGTCTCGAATTCGACGCCTCGCAGACCTTTCGAATTCGCCGGGACTTGCACTTCGCACCGAGCCGAGACGTGGCCTTGGGTGTTCTTCGCACCGGGCGCCAAACGTCCTTCGAAGCGCATGGCGTGGCGAGTGCCCTCGGCGCCGGGTGTCAGGAGGTGGATTTCCGCCACGGAGTGTTCGTCCGCGTCAGCATCGGCGGAGACGCGCCAGCGGCGCAGGAGTTCTTCGGAAGTCTGAATACCTTCAAAGTCTTCAATCAGATTCAGTTTCGCCGCTTGGGAGCTCGGACCGGCAGCGGAGCCCTGCTCCATCGCGTTGTACGAGCTGGACCACGCGGCGGTGGGGTTGGCGCGTGTGTTCATCCACACTCCCATCACCAGGAAGGGCAGCACAAAAACGCCGGACCAGAGTTTGGCCCGGGTTGATATCCGCTCCTCTTTTTCCCAACGAAAGAGCTTCATGGCAAAGAGCAGTCCGAAGAACCCCGAGATTACCAGGACCAGCATCTCCGGCCAGTGCTTCAGCAGGGGTTCGCGTTGCGCCGTGACGCTTTGAAAGGTGCTGACGAGATAAGTGGAAGGGAAAAACATGGCGAGGCGCTGAATCGTGCGCGGAAGCGTGGGCAGGGGAAACGTGACGCCGGAGAGAAACAGCAATATAAACCAGACGATGTTGTTGTAAACCTGCGCTTCTTGCATGGTGTTCGCTACGCTGGCAATGGTCAGTCCGAAGCCCGCGAAGGCGAACGTCCCGACGGTAACCAGAATCAGCAGCGTTGCCCAGCCGATTTTCATCGGCATGTGGAAGATGACCACTGCGCAGAAGAGCAAGAGGCCGAGGGTGGGAAGCTGAAGCAGGTAATTCGCCAGCAGGTTGCTCAGCAACATGGTGCGCGGGCCCAAGGGAGCCAGGCGGTAGCGCCGCAGGCTGCCCCGCTCGCGCTGCATCACGGATTGTATGCCCAGTCCAAAGAAACCGCTGCCCATGATGTTCAGCGTCACCACGGGCCCAAACATGTAAGCCACCACCTCGGGCTTGCCGTGAGCGATCAGTCCGGCGTAAGCGAAGAGGAAAACGAGAGGGAAAAGGAAAGTGAAAAACAGGGCCACCTTGGTGCGCATCACCAGGCGGATGGTCAGCAGCGCAATGCGGATAGTGGCCATGGTCAGTGCTCCATCCTTCTGCCGGTCATTTCCACAAAGACGTCTTCCAAGCTGGGCTGGGCGATGTGCAGATCGAGCAGAGCATTATCATTAGACTCGAGAAAGCGGACCAAGGCGGCAATGGTCACGGCCGGTGGTTGGGCGCGAAGAAAATAGGCGCCCTCCGCCTCGCGGCAATCAATTACGCCGTCAATCACTCTTAAGCGCTCGAGGCCGACCGGCTTGGCCAGGCGAAGCTCCAGCCGCGTGCCCTGGCCGGAGCGCGTAATCAACTCTCGCGGGGTGCCGAGGGCCACCAATTGGCCGCGATCCACGATGGCCACGCGGTCGCATAGCCGTTCGGCTTCCTCGATGTAATGGGTGGTCAGGAGCACTGTCCGTCCCTCACCTCGAAAACGCTCGATGAGGGCGTAAATATCGCGCCGCAATTGCGGATCGAGGCCCACCGTGGGTTCGTCCAGCAGAACCAGTTCGGGATCATTCACCAGCGCCAAGGCGAGTGCCAGGCGCTGCTTTTGCCCGCCGGAAAGCTTCTCGAAGAAAGTGTGACGCTTCTCCGCCAGGCCGAACTGCTCGAGAAGCATCTCGACGGAGGCGGAGCGCTGATAGAATCCCGCAAACAAGCGGAGGGCTTCGTCCACGCGCATTTTATCCGGCAGTACCGTGGACTGAAGTTGCGCCCCGATGCGTTCCTTGAGCGCCATGCTCTCCTGCGCCGGGTCGAGTCCGCAAACCCGCACTGAGCCGCTGTCGGCTTGGCGCAGGCCTTCAATGATTTCGATGGTGGTGGTCTTGCCCGCTCCGTTGGGACCCAAAAGGCCAAACACTTCGCCTTGAAAGATGTCAAAGCTCAGGCCGCGCACTGCCGCTAAATCCCCATAATGCTTGTGCAGATTCTGCACACTGACGAGAACCGGCTTCTCTGTCGGCTGGGTCATGAGCGAATGGGAACATGATAGCACACGTCTGTGGAAGGCCCATTAAACCGCAGAGGCGCGGAGTTAGAACCAAGAGGGCCTTGCCTCTGCGTCTCAGCGACTCTGCGGTGGAAACCTCTCGCCCGGCTTGACGAATGTCACACGCAGCGTTAACTTTCATTCTATGGATAACAAAACCAACGGTCATCTCCCCCTCGCCGGCTTTTATCTTTTGGAACGGACCCGTCCGGGCCTTCCGAAGCTGGAAGATCTGAAGGGCTCAATCCTGGGAATCCTGAATGGGTTGCGCGTACCGGCCGAGAAGTTGCGCGGTAAGCGCATTGCTGTTGCCGTGGGCAGCCGTGGCATTGCCAGCTTGCAAGAGATTGTAGGAGCCGTGTGCGGTTGGTTGAAAGCGCAAAGCGCGCAGCCGTTTGTCTTCCCCGCCATGGGGAGCCACGGAGGAGGAACCGCGGAAGGGCAGCTCAAAATCCTCGAGGGCTACGGCGTAACTGAGGCTGCGTTAGGGGTAGAAATTCGCTCTTCCATGGAAGCGGTGCTGGTTGGAACAACCCCGGAAGGGTTCAACGCCTACATGGATCGGAATGCCTGGGAATCCGACGGCGTGGTGGTGGTGAACCGCATTAAACCCCACACGGATTTTTCCGGCAAGATTGAAAGCGGTGTGTTGAAGATGATCACCATCGGCATGGCAAAACTCGAGGGGGCCCGCGAGGGTCACCGGCGAAGTCGGCGAATCGGGTTCGAGGCAACCATTCGCAGCGTTTCCGCCAAAGTTCTTGCCAGTGGCAAGATCCTGTTCGGGGTGGCCGCAGTCGAGAACGAGTTGCACCAGATCGCCGCGGTCCGAGCCGCCCTGCCGGAAGGCCTCGTCGAGCAGGAGGAAACCACGCTCAAGCTGGCCCGCACCTTGGTGCCGCGCATTCCATTTGCGGACTTCCAAATGCTCGTGGTGGATGAAATGGGGAAGAACATCAGCGGCACGGGAATGGATACCAAGGTAATTGGCCGTGGCGTGGAACTGCCGCGCGGCGAAGCTCCCGAGATATCCATGATCTACGTTCGCGACCTCACTTCCGCGAGTGGCGGCAATGCCGTTGGCATGGGTTCCGCGGACGTCATCCATGATCGTTTCTTCCGGAAGATCGACTTCCAGAAAACCTACCTCAATGCGCTCACCGCCCTGAGCCCTCGCGGGGGGCGGTTACCCATGCACTTGCCCACGGACCGCCAGGCATTTGACCTGACCCTCGGACACTTGGGAAGCCCGGAGCCCGCCGAACAGCGCATCGTGTGGATTCGGAACACTCTCAGCCTCGAGAGGATTGCCATCTCAGCGTCTCTGGCGCGTGAGGCCGCGGCCCTCGAAAGCTGGGGACTGCTCGAAGGGGTTCATTCTGCTGAGTTTGATGCTGGCGGAAATCTTGAATCGCTCGTGCCGCCCTCCTCCGTCGCAGCTTGAAGTAGAGGCGGCTTTACGCCGCCATTTGGTCCGTCAGTTGACGGATAAACTCGCCGCTACAGCATCAAACTGCACCACGACCAAGCCGCCGTTCAACTTGACTCCCTTCGTTTAAGGCGTCAGAATATTCTCTGGAGTGCTTGACACCTCTATAGGGCATAAGGCTTGAAATAATGACCAGTCTGCTTCGGTGCAATCACCTGAAAGCGGCCGTGCATTGTCTTGCGGCCGTAGTAGTCTTCGCGGGCGCGGAAGCCTTTGGCGCTTCGCCACATCCGGAGATTTCCGCAAAAACCGAGTGCACATCCATTGCCAGCGCAATTCTAGGGCGTTCAGTAGATTATTGCGTAGCGTTTCCTCCCGGCTACGACGCTGCATCCAACAAGCGGTATCCGACACTTTACTTCCTCCACGGGCTTTTCGAAGACGAGCACAGTTGGCTGGACCGGGGAGGTGAGCAGATTTGGGACACACTCACGGAGCAGGGCGCGATCGGGAATTACATTGTGGTGCTGCCTGCCGGAGGGCGGACTTTCTACGTCAACTCCCAGGACGGCCACGACCGTTACGAGGATTTTTTCATTCAGGAATTGGTGCCCGAAATCGACCGCAAGTATCACACCCTCGCCGTGGTCGATGAGCGCGGTATCAGCGGAGTGTCCATGGGCGGCTATGGCGCTCTTCATCTGGCCATGCGGCATCCGGACGTATTCGGCTCTGCCAGCGCGCACAGCGCGGCTTTGCTCCCGAAGTTCCCCAACCCGCTTCCCACCGAGGGCCGCTGGGGCTTTTACGCGCGCGTGCTTCAGGGGCCTTTCGGCTCGCCGCTCAACGAGAGCTATTTTGATGCCAACAACCCTCTTACCTTAGCCGAGCATCCCGATCGCTTCCCCCATCTGGCGCTTTACTTCGATTGCGGCGACCACGACCGGTATGGCTTCAACGAAGGGGCCGAATTGCTGGACCGCCTCCTTTCGCAGAAGAACTTCCCGCATACCTTTGCCCTGCGCGCCGGAGGGCATGGCTGGGACTACCTCCACGAGTACATGCACTTCTCTCTCGAGTTCGAATCCAAGGTATTCACGCAGGCCGAGAAAGCAAGCTTGACGGCTCACTAAAGGAGACAAGGTTATGACGAAGACTCGCCCATTTCTGATCGCAATCGCTACGGCCGCACTTGTGTTCTTAACCACCCATGCCGGCATCGCTCACGGGGCCGAACGGGGCAGCGCGAAGGCCACCATCAACGGCACGCAAGTTACCATCGATTATGGCCGCCCAGAACTTCGGGGCCGCGATATGCTTGGGCAACTCAAGCCCGGCCAGGTCTGGCGAATCGGCGCGGACGCTCCGACGACTCTTGAGTCGGACAAAGATCTGGATTTCGGCGGGACCGTCGTTCCGAAGGGCAAGCACATTATCCTGGCGAAATTGGTCGGGCCGGGAAAATGGACACTTGTGTTTTCAAGCAAGTCGGTCTTCCAATACGAGGCAAGCGCAAAAATAGCGGAAGTTCCGCTGACATTCGAGGAAGCTAACGACTCTGACGAAATGGTAACCCTGAAACTCACGGACCAGGGCGGGTCGGGTGTTCTCGAGATCGCCTGGGGAAAAATGCGGCTCAGGACCTCGTTCAAGCCCGCGTAGGTGTAGGCGCCCTTCCACGCCAAAGGAAACAACGAGACAGGCCTCACCGCAGAGCCGCGGAGGCGCAGAGAGCGCCTAACACTTTCAAGCCTCCGCGTCTCTGCGCCTCTGCGGTACGACAGGCCGGGTCAATTCCACTCCTCACTTCCGGCTCTTGACTCTCGGCTCTTGACTCTTTACTCTCGACTCTCGACTTCTCAATTTACCGGAGCCTGACATGTCTGAACCACTTCGTGTGCTGGCGCTCTTCGCCCACCCTGACGACACGGAATTTGTTTGCGCCGGCACGTTATTTCTTCTGGCTGATCGGGGTGCGATCATTCAGGTCGCCACCCTGACGGCGGGCGATTGCGGAAGCACTATTCTGCCGTCAGCCGAAATTTCGCGAGTTCGTCTGAAGGAAGGCAAGCGGGCAGCAGCCCTGCTGGGCGCGCAATTCACTTCTTTGAAGGAGAAAGATCTTCTGGTCCTTTACGACCGGCCGACATTGCGCAAAGCGATGGAATTGGTCCGCCGCGTGGACCCTTCCCTGGTGTTCACTCACTCGCCGTCGGACTACATGCTCGATCACGAAGTCGTGAGCCACTTGTGCCAGACGGCTTGTTTCGGCGCCATGGCGCCCAATTTCCATACCGGCGCAAGCAAGCCGGCAAAGCCGCTGCGGGCGATTCCGCATCTTTATTACGCGCAGCCGGCCGGATGCACTGATATTCTCGGGAAAGAGGTCATGCCGAGCCTCTGCGTCAACATTGGCTCTTCCCTGGAACGTAAGGAGCGGATGCTGGCATGCCATGAGAGCCAGGGGGCCTGGTTGAAGTCGCAGCAAGGGATGACGGGTCCCGTCGACAACATGCGAAAAATGGCCGCCTGGACGGGAGCGCTCGCCGGTTTCGAGTGGGCGGAGGGTTTTCGCCAGCATCTTGGGCAGGGCTTCCCATCGGACGACAGGTTGAGCGAGTTGCTGGGTGACTCGATAATCAGGAGAAGAGAAGTATAATATACCGGACGGCTGGAGTTCAGTTGGCAGCCATTCATTCCAAGACGGGAAGGATGGCGCGTTATTGTGGAAATGACGCGGAATTTCCAGCCTCGGGCCAAATCCAGCGCACGAGAATCTGAGATTGTCAGCCGACCCTGTCACTTTGCCTGCAAATCCTTGGCGTTACCGGAGGGAGTTAACAGTCGAGGGTGCAGTTTTCTGCCTCGCACTTTGGGTCACCCTCCCAATTGTGCTTTGGCTTGCCTTTCCCGCCTGCATCTCGGCGCAGACCTCCGAATCTGAAGGCAGACTCTGGGGGCAGCCGGTGTTGGACATCGGGCTGCGTTGTGACGCGAACCTCTCCATGGCCGACTTCCCAGGCGTTGTTACCCAGCAGACCGGCCAGCCGCTGGACCCTTCGAAGGTGAGCGACAGTCTGAAGCGGCTTTACGCAACCGGTCGCTTTACCGAGCTGCGCGCGGAGGGCGAACCTGGCCAGGGAGGTGTTCACTTAGTCTTCGTTGCGCGGGCGCAGTATTTTGTGGGGGTAGTGCAAGTGGAAGGAACTCCCGGCGCCATGGAGCCCCGAATCCTGCTCACTTCCACCCGCTTGCGGTTGGGAGAGCCCGTATCGGAGGAGATTCTTGTCGCGGCCCAGCGGCACATCTCGGAGGCGCTCGCCTCCAACGGGTATTATCGGGCGACCGTCCGATACCGGCTTCGTCCTGACCCGGCAACCCTGGAGGCGGGCGTGATCTACCTGATATTTCCGGGCAAGCCCGCTCGGGTCAGTGGAGTGGAATTCCAGGGCCAGCCCGGATTCCCAACTTCCAAGCTTGCCAAGGTGGCCGGCTGGAAGCACGGAGTCCAGCTCACTTCCGCGCGCGTCGAGAGGGGGGTGTTCAAGCTCCGCCAGTTCTACGTATCCCGCAATCGCCTTCAGGCAACCGTAAGCGTCCTCAGCCGCCAATACGATTCCGGTCTCAACGCCGAAAAGCTGCTGGTGAAAGTTGAAACCGGGCCCTGGGTGCAGGTGCATATTCAGGGCGCCAGAATATCGCGCTCTCAACTCAAGATCCTTCTGCCCGTCTATCACGACGGAGTGGTGGATGGGCCGTCTCTCGACCGCAGCAACAGGATTCTGGAAGACCATTTCGAGCAGAAGGGGTACTTTTCCGCTGCCGTGACGGCAAAGCAGGAGTTTCATGCCGAGTCTCAGACGCTGGACCTCACCTTTCAAGTGAATCGCGGCCGGCAGGGAGAGTTTGATGGATATGGCTTCGAAGGCACCAAGGCTTTCCCGGTGGCGCAGCTCATGGCCGCGGTTTCCCGCCCCGCGCAGGGACTCCTCACGCGCACACCGCTCTACAATCGCACCCTTGTTGAGAACAAGGTCAACGCTTTGACCGCGCTCTATCAATCCAGAGGCTTTCTGGATGTGAAGGTTTCTCCGCTCATCAACGATCATTACCGCGATCAGTCCGGTCATTGGTTTGTCACGTTCCGGATCGAAGAGGGACTCCAAACAACCGTTCGCCAACTCGATCTCGAAGGAATCTCTGCGGATATGCAAAAAGCCCTCTGGCCTTCCTTGCAGACCAAGCCCAACCAGCCGTATTCGCCGGGCCGGGCCGCGTCGGACCGCGACGTCATCTCGGATTATCTTGCCAACCTCGGGTATGTTCAGGCGGAGGTGAACTCGCACGCCTCGCCGCTGAACGAACAACACCAGGTTGATGTGGACTTCAGAGTGGAGTTGGGCAGACAGGAGCGAATCCGACGCATCGTGGTCCTGGGAAACCAACATACCCGGGCCGGAGTCATTCGCCGCGAGCTCGCGATCCGGACGGGTCAACCTTTGAGTCAGGACAACGTCGCCGAGTCGCAAAGCCGTCTATATGAGCTGGGGATGTTCAGCCAGGTGCAGATTGCGCCTCAGGACCTGCCCGGCTCGGAGACGGAGAAGACCGTTCTGGTGGCCGTTGACGAGACGCGGCGATGGACCTTGGGGTACGGCGGAGGGCTCGAAGTCCAAAGGTTGGGCAGTAATAATCCGCAGGGTACCTTCAAGGCCAGCCCCCGTCTGTCGCTGGACCTTCGCCGCATCGATGTCGGCGGACGCGATCAAACCTACACTTTGTGGGGCCGGCTGTCGTATATCGAGACAGGCGCCGGAACGACTTACGTGATTCCTAACCTGCTTAATCGACGCGACCTAAGCTTGCGCATCAATGGCATCGCCGACGTCAGTCGCGATGTGCTTACCTTCACGGATAAACAGGAAGGCGCCGGCCTCACGCTCGAAAAGCGCTACAGCGCTTCTACGGCCATTTCGGCGCGCTATAATTTCTCTCGCGTTCAGGCTCTCGACCTTTCGGGCCGCATCTCACCGGACGAGGCTCAGTTGCTCAGCAAGCCGGCGCGCGTGGGTGGTTTCGGCGGCAGTTTTATCCGCGACCGTCGCGACGATCCCTTGGATGCCACCCGCGGCTCTTACACCCTGGCCGACGCCGGAATCATGTATAAGGGTTTCGGTTCGGAGGCCAATTTCGTTCGTCTGATGGTCCAAAATGCGACCTACCATCAAGTGAACTCACACCTGGTTTTTGCGCGCAACACGCGGGTTGGCATGGAATCTCCTTACGGCAGCCTGGAGAGGATCTCTGTCGGGCCGAACCAATACATCTATACCGACAGCCTTCCGTTGCCTGAAAGGCTGTTCATGGGCGGCAGCGACTCAGACCGCGGTTTCTCGATTAATCAGGCGGGACCGCGAGACCCAGTGACGGGTTATCCGATCGGCGGTAACGCCCTGTTCTTCAATTCTGTCGAGCTTCGTATCCGGATGGCGCAGCAAGGGCTGGGTCTGGTTCTTTTCAACGATACAGGAAATGTCTTCACCACCATCCGGCGCATGCGCGTACTGAAATTCAACCAGAACAGTCCCACCGATCTCGACTATGATTCGGACGCGGTCGGAGTGGGCCTCCGATACAGAACGCCGGTGGGGCCTCTGAGCTTTGATGTGGGTTACAACCTGAATCCCCCGCGGTACCAGGTGACCGCGGGCACGGGAGCAGTGGAGGTGCAGCAATTAGCTCGCTTTCAGTTCTTCTTAAGCGTCGGGCAGAGCTTTTAGAGGCTTTGCGTTGTAAGGGCAACCCTTGTGGTTGCCCGCGGGCGGCCACCAGGGCCGCCACTACAATTGCGGCGGGATCACTGGTGCTCCTGCTGATGGTGTTGTGCGCCTCGTTCTCCCGGGCCGAAGTGCTGGATCGCGTCGTGGCCTCGATCGGCGAGGTCGCCATCACCCGGAGCGACGTCGAGCGTGAATACCGCCTGGAGCGTTTCCTCGACGGGCAGTGGCCGCCTCCGGCCCCCGACGCTAAGGCGCTGGACATGGCTCGTGAGCGGTTGACCTATCAGAAACTTCTGCTCGAGGAAGAAACTCAGGACCTCTCCCATGACCCGGCGCTGGAAAAGACGGCCGCCGAGGAACTGGCCGGTGTTCGCCGGCGCTTCGCATCTGAGACGGACTACCAGACTGCTCTCAGCTCTCTGCACATGGACGACAAGCAGGTTATTCAAACACTTGTCGATCAGCAGAGAATTTTGCGAGTTATTGAAGATCGGCTGCGGCCGGAGGCGGCGCCGGCTGCTCCCCAGGTTGAATCCTACTACCGCGACGTGTTTGTGCCTGAATACAAGAGCACACGCGGGCAGCCCGTACCACCCTTGACGGACGTGCAAGGGCAGATCCAGGAAATCCTGGTGCAGAAGAAGATCGACCAACTCCTCGCCAGTTGGCTGGCGGAGTTAAGGCCCAGCCGTCGGGTGCGGTTTTTCGGAGCAGTGACGAGTGACAAGTGACGAGTGACGAGCCCCGGCTCTGACCATAGTACCCGGCGCCTTGCACTCGCGTTTTTGCTCGTCACTCGTCACTTGTCACTCGTCACTGTGGTTATCGTATGTCGAAGCCTTTTCGGATCACGCTCGCATTGATCTTGATGGCGGTCGCGCTGGTCTCGGTGGCGATTGCTGTCATGAGCACTTCATGGTTTCGCCAATCCCTGGAGCGCCGCCTGATTGTGGCGCTCCAGGACGCGACCGGGGGGAGGGTGGAAGTTCGGAGCTTCCGCTTTCACCCCTTCGCCTTGCAGGCAGTCTTTCAGGGGCTAGTCCTCCATGGAAGCGAGCCGTCCCAAGCGCCTCCTCTCTTTTCTGCCCGCACCATCGTGATTCGTCTCAGCCCCGCCAATTTACTGCATCGCGAAATCCGCATCATGACGCTTGATTGGGATGGGGCCGAACTCCACCTCACCTCGAACCCGGATGGCTCGACGAACATCCCCGGTCCGATGACCCGCCTTGATCCTGGCCAGGTCATGGGGCAATTGCTCGATCTGCGCATTGGCAGGGTGACGCTGGCCCACTCCACATTCTTTTGGGACAACCGGGCCCTCGAAATGGATCTGAGCGCCCGTGACGTGGCGCTGCTCCTCCACCTGCGCAGCGGGCCTCGCTACGAGGGTAGTCTGGCGGCCTCGGCGGTGAACGTCCGCATGCCGGGACGCGTGCTGCCGACCCTGGCATTTTCATCTCGCTTCGGATTGTCGCAAAACGAGTTTGCGGTGCAGTCCCTGGCCTGGCAATTTCACGGCATGGCGGGACAAGGTTCGTTCACGTTTCACCCGCTTCCGGCGCCTCAAGCCTACTTCTCATTTCAAACCAGCCTTGACGTGGCGACGCTCAAGCCGCTGCTGCGTCTTCCCGGTTTGCAGACGGGGATCGTGCGCCTCGAAGGTCAAGGGATCTACCGCGGAGGGCAACTCTCGGCGCGAGGCAGGCTCCAGTCGCATCAAGTCCTCTACCGGGACGCACAGTTCGATTCCGGGCCGTTTGAGGCCTCGGCGGACTACTCCCTGGACCAGTCACGAGTGACGGTTTCCAATTTGAAGGCGGCCGGCTGGGGCGGCAGCGCGCAGGGCGACGGCCAGGTCCGTCTCACCGGCGCCGCGCCTCAGATTACCTTGCGAACTCGCCTGCATGATATGAATCTGGCGGCCTTCCTTCAGAGTTCCAAAAGGCAACCTCGCCTGATCGCACAACTTCGCCCTGCCGCGCGCGTCGATGGGAACGTAGAGCTGACCTTCTCGGGTAAATTCGACAACCTCAAGTCGAGGTTCGATCTCCATTTGTTGCCTCTCGCCGCCCCTCCTTCGGGCGCTCTTCCCATCGGCGGCGACATGCAAGGATCGTTGGAGATTAACCGGGGCTTCTCAGTAAGTCTTGCGAATTCGAGTTTCGAGACTCCTCATTCGCTCCTTAAAGCCAAGGGAACGCTGGTCGAGTCCGTGGGACCCGGCGAACCGCCGGGTGGCCTACAAATCCAATTCGAGACGACGCAGCCTCAGGAATGGCGTTCGTGGCTGGGAGCGCAATTTGTGTCAGACTTTCGCCTTCCACTCACGCTCGGGTCGCGGGTAGCCCTTGAGGGAGAAGTCTTGGGCTCGATGCGGAGTCCCGAAGTGCGCGGCTCGGTACGTGTCGGCAGGTTCGAGTATCGCGGTGGTACCTGGGATGGCCTGAAGGCAAACATCGCCGTTTCGCCGGACTCCCTGCAAATATCTTCCGGACAGCTTTCACGCGGACGCAGCTTGCTTAACCTCGAGGGCTCCGCCCGGCTGGAGGACTGGGCGGTTTCCGAATCTGCTCAAGTGCATTTATCTGCCCAAGCACAGCGCACGCCCTTGGAAGGCCTTAACGCCGCATTTGGCATTGACTACCCCGTCTCCGGCGAGGTGAGCGGGAAGGTTAACTTTGAGGGGACAGCCTCGAATCTCCTGGGTAACGGCGATTTCAAGCTGGAAAACGCCGGTATCGCGGGCGAAAACTTCAATTCCGTTTCTGCCAACTTTCGAATCCACGGGTCCTCGGTGGACCTCAGCTCGATCCAGGCGATGAAAGGCCGCGGCAGGATTACAGGAAAAGCGCAGGCCGATATTTCCACTCGCGCCTTGTCGTGCGAACTTCACGGAACGGGCTTTTCTCTTGCCGACTTCAAGCGCCTGGAACCGCTCGTAGAGCCAGGCCTTGCGCCTGTCCAGGGTGGCGCGGAGCCCCACCCGTCAAACCCACTGGATGGCCAGGCCAGCTTTGACCTGGAAGGCAGCGGCACCCCTGACCATCTTCACTTTCACTCCACGGGCCTCGTCAAGGACATCCGTATTGGCGGCGTGCAAGTCGGCGACCTCCGTCTGCAAGTGAGCGGCGATGGCCGGGATGTTCAGTTTCGCGGCGTGGCTTCCGGACCCGCCGGCCTGTTCAGCCTGGGGGGCGATGCCCAGGCCGCAGGAGACTGGCCAGTTCATTTGCAAGGCCAATACTCGTCTCTTCGCCTGGATCCGTGGGCCCGCCTGTTCGCGAATAACAAGTTCGACGCTCAGGTCACCGCCGGCGGCTCTTTCCAGGGAACCGGCTCTCTTCGTGACGCTTCGAAGTTCGATGTGCATAGCACGGTCCAGACCTTGGAGGTGAGCTTTCCCGCTTTGAAGTGGTGGAACGAGCATCCCGTGGAAGTTCGCTATGCGGACAACCGGCTCTCCGCCCAGCCCTTTCGCATGCAGGGCCCCTCGACGAGCCTGGTCGTTGATGGCTCTCTTCTCCTGGCGGGCCCGCCCTCGCTTTCCTTAAACGTTCAAGGGGTTGCCGATGCCACAATCCTGAGCCTGGTTGAGCCCGGGTTGGAGGCCTCCGGGCAGTCGCGAATCAAGGTGAGCGTCTCGGGTTCGCCCGGCAGACCTCAAATGAACGGGACGGTCGAGATTCGCGACGTGGGCCTCGCCTACCCGGGCCTTCCCTTTCGCTTGAGCGGGCTAAACGGCGAAGTCCAATTGGAAGGAGAGCGGGCGACCGTGAAGTCTTTGCGCGGCGTCAGCGGCGGCGGCCCTGTCACTTTGGATGGCTTTGTGACCCTGGCCTTGCCGCCCCGCTTCGATTTGCGCGTGCAACTCGACCAAGTCAGGGTGCGCTACCCGGCTGACTTCACTTCCATTCTCAGCGGGACTTTGCGTTTGGAGGGAACGTGTGAACGGTCGCGACTCCGCGGCGACTTGGCTCTCCGCCAGGTGCTGGCGAGCGGGAGCAAGCCCTGGCTCAACCAGTTTATGCAGTCCGCGAGCCCTTTCGAGGCCCCAGCCTCGGCCTCGACTTCTTCCCTCGCCAACTCCATTCAACTGAATGTCCGAGTAGCCACGCCCACGCCGGTGCGATTACAAATACAGGATCTCCGGCTCACCGCCGACGTCGACGTACGCTTGCAAGGGAGCCTGGCGAACCCCGTGGACGTGGGCGCCGTGCACTTCCTGAATGGCGAAGCCATTGTGCGGGGCAATCGCTTCACCCTCACGCGGGGTGACCTCAGTATGACCAATCCCCAGCGAACCCAGACCACCCTCGATGTGGAAGCGCAGACGCGCGTCCAGCAGTATGACCTCACGGTCAATGTGGCGGGCCCGCCAGGACGGCTGAAGATCACCTACCGTTCTGATCCGCCGCTCCCCACGGAAGAAGTCTTCTCGCTGCTGGCGCTGGGATTTGCGCCCCAGCAACAGCAAGGGTCCACATCGGGAATCGTCAGCTCCTTCGCCGCCGGTAATGCAACCCAATCCGTGGGAGAAAGCGCCCTGCTTTCTCAAGCGCTCTCCACGCAAGTCGGCGGCCGCATCCAGCGGCTCTTTGGAGTCAGCCGCATCCAGATCGATCCCAATGTGGGACTGCCCGGCTTCAACAACGGAGAGCGCATCACCGTGGAGCAGCAGGTGACGAAGGACTTGACCCTGACCTATATTACCAATACTGCCTCTTCACAATATCAGATTATCCAGTTTGAGTATGCTTTCGGTGAAAACGTCTCGCTCCTCGGCGTCCGCGATCCCAACGGCATCGTGGGCGTGGAACTGAGATTCCGCCGGCGATTCAAGTGAGCGGGTGAGGGCCGGAATTTGTGATTGGTGATTTCTGATTTGCGATTTTTCCAGTCCGCTGAAATCTGCAATTTCCAATTTGAGATTCCTGCCTGCTGTTTGCCAAAGCCTTCCGGCCCGCTCCGCTATGCTATACTGCCCTTGGTAGCCACGGAGAGGTGTCCGAGTGGCTGAAGGAGCACGCTTGGAAAGCGTGTTTGGGGGAAACCCCAACGTGGGTTCGAATCCCACCCTCTCCGCCAGCCTTTTTCCTTGTATCTCAATCAGTTAGTAGCCTCCCTTTTTTCCTGTACCAATGGCGTACCCTTCGCGGGACATTCCGTTCACGCTGGAAGCTCCGAACGCCGAGAACTCTTTGGCGATTGCATGCGGAGGCGGCCGAACGTATGATGTGCCTCGGGTTGGAGCGCATAATGGAAATTCCGGTTGACTTCGCCCCCCCCCCCCCGGTGGTATACTCCCAGCCGACTGTCGCCAGCCTACGGAGGAGGTGGTTATGCGCTCCATGCCCATCGGTTCAAATACGCGGCGAGTTGCTTTAGACCGTCGTTGTTCCAGCGGTCTCTTATTTGTCCTTCTGTTTTGCGTTCCCGCCTTCGGCCAGAACCCCGTGCCTTTTGTTAACCAGCCCTTGGTCCCTGACGCGGTCGCGCCAGGTGCAGCGTCTTTTACCCTGACTGTGAATGGCACGGGCTTCGTCAAAGGTTCGGTGGTGAACTGGAATGGGATACCGTTAGTAACAACCCTAGTTAGTAGTTCACAGTTGACGGCCACCGTGCCCGCCCTCAATGTGGCCACTAACTCGACAGCCTCGATTACTGTTTCGAGCCCCAGCCCTGGGGGTGGTGCTTCCAATGTTGAGTTCTTTGTGGTTTCGAACCTCATCAGCACCGTTAGCTTTACCCAGTTGCCGCCGGTTACGGTGAATCCACCGGCACAAGGTCTGATCACCGCCGATTTCAACGGCGACGGGATACTCGACCTTGCCTATATCGCGAGTGCCGTCGCGACCAATAACGTGATCGTCGAACTCGGGAATGGCGACGGCACATTTCAGGCTCCGTTGACGGCCTCTGCTGGAGCGTCACCGTCGAGCACCATCGCCGCCGATTTTGATGGAGACGGCAAGATCGATCTCGCAGTGGTTAATGGGGAAGGCACAGTCTCAATCCTGCTCGGCAACGGAAATGGTACTTTTCAACCTCAGTCGAGCTTGGCAGTCGGCTCCAGCGCCGTCGGTATCGTGGCCGCTGACTTCAACGGAGACGGCAAGCTCGATCTGGCTGTCGGCTCCGGCGCGGAGGGTGGCGGGGTTTACATTCTCCTGGGCAACGGGGATGGAACGTTTGAGTCGTATACCACCGATGTCACATCGACCGGCGTCACTTACATGGTGGCTGGCGATTTCAACCGGGACGGCAGACTCGACTTGGTCTACGCCGACGGCGAAGGACTCTGGTTCCTGCAAGGGAATGGCGATGGCACTTTTGAGCCACCCGTCAGCATTCCCGGTACGTTGGGGAATACGATTACGACGCTGGCTACCGCCGACCTGAATGGAGACGGCAAGCTGGATTTGATATCGGGTGAGGATGGTGGCGGGGACGTGCAGAACTCGCCGCCGGCGGGTGCGTGGGTTTGGCTCGGCAACGGGGACGGCACATTTAGTGCCCCCTCTCCCTACCCTGAAGGTGGCTCGTACAGTACCAAGACGTGGGGATTATCCGTAGCCGACTTCAACGCTGATGGCTTCCTTGACGCGGTCGTGGCTAATTCGACTCCCGGCAACACGGTAGATTGGTTTTACCTTCTGCTGGGAGAAGGGAACGGCGCATTCCAGAACGCTACAAATATGCCCATACCAAACCAGTATGGGACTTCGGCGGTGGCCGGAGATTTCAATGGTGACGGCAAGATGGACTTAGCCTTCGCTGAAAACTTCAGCGGCCAACCGACCCCTATTTACGTCTTTCTGCAAGGACAGTTGCCCGCCGCGAGCGCGTCGCCCGGCAACGTGTCATTCGGCCAGACGGCCGTCGGCACAACGAGCGCGCCGACACCCATCACTCTGACGAACACGGGGACTGCGGCGCTGGCGCTGACGAGCATCGGAATCACGGGGACGGATTCCGGCGATTTCGCTGAGACCAATAACTGCGGCTCGAGTCTCGCGCCTAATGCCACTTGCCAAATCAACGTGACCTTCGCTCCCACTGCGAGGGGGAATCGGACGGCGAATGTTTCGGTGGTTAACAATGCCACAAAGGCGCCGTTGGCGATCCCCCTCACGGGAACGGGGCTTGGCCCCACCGCAACCTTGTCTCCCGATAGCTTGAAATTCCCTGGCCAATTCGTGGGCACCGCGGGCCTGCCGCAGAACATCACGCTCACCAACAATGGTGATGCGGCCTTGACCATCACGAGCATTCAGGCGTCGGCGCAGTTCCAGGCAACCAACGGCTGCACCAGCAGTCTGGCAGCAGGAGTGAATTGCACCATCAGCGTGTTGTTCGATCCCACCTCTGCGGGCACGCAGACGGGAACGCTGACCATAACCGATAACGCGCCGGGCAGTCCCCAGACGGTGGCGCTTTCGGGCGCGGGCCAGGATTTTGGAATGTCCGCCACTTCTTCAAGCGCCTCGGTGTCTGCCGGACAGACTGCGAACTACTCAATTTCCGTAGCGCCCGAAGGTGGGCTCGCACAAACCGTGAGCCTGACCTGTAGCGGCGCTCCGCAGCTTTCCACGTGCACGGTCACGCCCAATTCCGTCACGCTGAACGGGAGCGCGTCCGTCCCGGTGGCCGTGGCGGTTTCAACCACGGCCGCGACCATGGCTCCGCCGCTGGGGGAGCACTTTCCTCCGGCAGTTCCAGGCCGTTGGGCTTTGTGGTCCTTCTTCCTGCTCGCGTTCGTCAGCCTTGCGGTTTTGTCAGGGCACAGGCGCCGTCGCGTCGTGTTCCTGTTGGGCACTTGCCTCATTCTGACGATTGTCTGGGCTTCCTGCGGTGGTGGTAGCGCGACGCACACGCCCGGCACACCCGCCGGGACATACACCTTGAAGGTGACCGGAACCGTGACCTCTTCGGGCACCTCGACACAATTGACGCACACTACGAATTTGACCCTTACCGTGGACTGATGTTGGCGACGGGGACCCTGCGCCCTTGCGAGCCGCCATCCCCGTTCTCAGAAGGTGTGAAGAAATCGCCGGCGCAAGAGGTAGCGGCGGGTTTACCCCGCCACGTCTACTGTGTTTTCAGAACCGCGATGGCGGGATAAACCCGCCGCTACGATCTTTTCACACCTTCTCACTCCTTGGGAAACAATCCCGAATAAAGGGAATAGCAAAAACGTACGCAGCAAAATTGATTTTGCAGCCGGCCAGAATGTTGACCAACCACAGCGGACAGTTAGAGTCGGCGCCCGGAGACAAATCAATCCCGCTGCGGCGGGGTTTAACTATATTCACTAAATTGCCATCAACTAACCGGAATTACCTTGACAAAAAGAGTTAAGTGCTCTATGCTTGTTAAGAGGATGTGCCCATCCACTCTCACCGATCGGGGCTGCCTGAATCAAACCAGGCAATCTTCAGAGGGGCCTCCCAGACGAGATTCGTCTAAGTACTGATGCAGGCTCGCAGTGCGGGGAGTTTGCAAAGGAGGGCGTTATGTCGGTACGAAACGGCGACAAAGCCAGATTCGGCCGGTTACGAAAGCACAGGATTCTGCTGCGGAAGCGCGCCCGAGAAATACGGGATGGAATGGGCAGCAAAACAACAACTCCACCCAGTGCCGCGTCCGAGTATGACGGCACATCTTCGCGGTCACTCAAGCCAGTGGGGTAGGGATAGTGTCCTGATTTGACGGGTAGCGCAGACATTTAGAACCTGCCCTGAGCGAAGCGAAGTGTCGGCAGGTTCTGGCATCAAGGCAAGGGCTACGCCGAAATTAGGACGCTACCGATGCAACCGAAGCAACGACCATAATCTTTCGTAGAATCCAGTAGTCGTATTCAAGGAGGCTTTTATGCAGGTACTCGCGGAAGGCCAGTTCGTCAAGCACGCTCAATATGGTCTCGGCGTGGTGACCGAATCTGGCGCCGAACGAACCTCCATCGACTTCCACCTCCACGGAATCAAGAAGTTTGTCACCGGGCTCATGACTGTCGAACTTACCGACGAAGCTCCTCCGCCCAAAGCCCGTCCCGCTCGCCGCAAGAGGCTCCCAAAGCTCTCAACGCAGACTCCTCCGTTCACGATCGCAGTCATTGGGAAATGAGCAAGGGGGCAGAGACGCCCTACTCGGACAAGATGGTGCGCCCGGCCTGGGGGATCAATTTTGAGGCGCCGGCTCAGAGGGTTCGGCCGCGCTTGCTGTCAAGTCTCCGTTGCCCGCCGGGTTAGAGCCATCGGCGAGAATCTCTTTCTGCCGGCGGCTGGCAAGCTTTCTCTGGTTGCGGCGTTCGGCCTTCTCGCGCTGCTTCTCCAATCGCTTCATTTCCTTCCGGCGTTTCTCGGGGGTAGTACCCATCAAGTCTCCTTAGATACAAGTGTACGCTGACAATATTCCCAACGCAGCGATCGGGACTACCAGCGGGGTTCACGCGGCTGGCGTGCGGACTCGCTGTAGTCTTCATTTGAGAATTTACCCGACCTTGGTCCTCCACCGCCGCTGCGGGTGGGGGGGCGCTCCGCCCTGGGACGCGCTTCGTTCACTTTAAGGTTGCGGCCACCAAACAACTTTCCTTCAAGGCCGGCAATCGCCTTGGCCGCTTCTTCGTCGTTGGGCATTTCGACGAAAGCAAACCCGCGGGCCCGGCCGGTTTCCCGGTCCTTCGCAATCTGGACCCGTTTAACTTCCCCGAACCCTTTGAACAGCGCGGTCAAATCGCTTTCCGTCGTCTGGAAGCTCAAATTACCAACAAAAAGACTTTTCATTTGTCTCCTTGGCCAAATATGCATTCCCGGAGGCGCCCGGTCATGAGGGCCGGTAAGGCCTCCCTGCTATTTTAGCAAGAGTCTTGGAGAAAGACCCGAAAATGTCGCGACCGCAACGGATGCCGGAGTTTCCGCAGCGCCTTGGCTTCAATCTGGCGGATCCGTTCGCGAGTAACGGCAAAGACTCCGCCGACTTCCTCAAGTGTGCGTTCGGTGCCATCGTCCAGGCCAAACCGCATACGGATGATGGCTTCCTCGCGGGTGGTGAGGGTCTTCAACATGCCGGCCATCCGCTCCTTCAGGTTGAGTTTGATGGCCGCCTCGGACGGCGAAACCAGAGCTTTGTCCTCGATCAAGTCGCCCAGGTCCGATTCGCCGTCCTTCCCAATCGGAGTCTCCAAAGACATGGTGCGCTGCGCCACCCTCTTGGTGCTGCGCACTTTCTCGACGCTGACCTCCAGGCTGCGGGCGATCTCTTCCGCGGTAGGCTCGCGTCCTAGTTCCTGGACGAGCCGTTGGGTGGTGCGGCTCTGCTTGATGATGGCGGCGGACATGTGCACCGGCACTCGAATCGTGCGCCCCTTATCGGCGATGGCGCGTGAAACCGCCTGGCGAATCCACCAGGTGGCATAGGTGGAGAACTTGTAGCCGCGCCGCCACTCGAATTTGTCGGCCCCCCTCATCAGGCCAATGTTTCCCTCCTGGATCAAGTCAAGAATCTCCAGTCCGCGATAGGCGTACTTCTTGGCGATGGACACCACCAGGCGAAGGTTGGCCTCGGTCAACTGCTTCTTGGCTCGTTCGGCTTCGGCCTCTCCGCGCAGGATCCGAGCCAGGGAACGCTTCGCGGCCATGAGCCCGATCCGGCTCGATTCATCTATTTCCTTCAACTGGGAGCGGCACGAACGCCGATCCTTGCGCGAAGCGGCAACCTTGCCGGGCGCCGCGCCCGCGCACGGCACAAAGCGGACCGTCTCACTCTCCAAGGAATGAATCCGCTCCACCTGGCGCCGCAACTTCTCAACCAGGCGCTTCTTTTCGAGAGGGTGCAACCCCAGCGAGCGAGCCAGTCGCGACATCTCAACCCGCGTCCGCGACAATTTGCGCCGCGCCCGCAGACGAGCGCGTTGCTTTGAACCCGGAAGGTTGCTGAGCCGGGCGGCCTGCTGAAGCGATGCACCATAGAGCTGTTTAATCTTGTCGATGATCCGGAGCGTCTGGCGGGTCTTCTTGGCGATTTCTTCCGCCGTCACATGTTCCTCATCGAAATGGACGACCTCTCGAATCGAACGTGTACCCTTGCGCAGCTCTTTGCCCATTTCGATCAGCTCTTCGATCACCAGCGGTGAACGAGAAACCGTCTTGAGCACCAGCGCACGCCCACGCTCCATGCGCTTGGCGAGGACCACCTCCTCCTCCCGCTTAAGCAGTCGCACACTTCCCATCTCGCGAAGATAGAGCAGGACGGGATCGCTGGTCTTGTCCGGAAAGGATACGGGCTCGTTGACTTCAGTCTCTTCAACGTGAACGGAATCTAGTCCCGCCTCGCTTTCCGCGTGTTCGGCAACCCCCGGCAAATCGCTTGCAGGCACCGCTACCGGAGCGTCTTCGTAGATGCGGATGTCGTGGCCCTCGAAGGCGGAGAAGAGCCTGCCAACCTCCGCGGCGCTATGCGTCTCGCCGGGCAGGATTTCGTTCACCTCGTCAAACAGGACGTAGCCCCGTTCCTTGCCCATGTTGATGAGCCCGCGAAGCCGGTCATCCTGTTCCTGAAGTTCGGGTGACAAATATCCCTCCCCTAAACGAACCAGAGTCTCAAAAGCGGAGACTCTGCACTACGCATGATGTCTGCCATCCTGAATGGCGTCGCCACACGTCCTCAGCGCCCTGTTACAATGCGAGCTGAGTCTTCGAACGGTCAGCATTTTGCGGAAAGTCTGCGGACTCCGGCGCGCCTGGTACATGCAAAACCGGACCTCGAAAATGCAAGGGATCGCGAAGATTTTGCAATTCACGGTAATAGTAGAGCGGAGTGGGGTGTCTCCCCCTGAATCTCAGAGCCCTCAAGAACTCGATTTCCGGTTCGGTAGCCCCACCACTGAGCGAAGTATCGTGCAGGAATTCCTTCAGCCCCCGCTCCTCCTCGCCGGCAGTTTCAGATTGTTCAACGAATGCGAACCTCCTGATGTGCCGAGGGGCCATCCTGCGGTTCAAAACAATTTCAAGGCTAAAAGTCGCAAGGTCGATATCCCAGGATTCGATCAGGGGATCCAGGAAAGAGGCGCAATGCTCACTCGACACGTTGAATACGTCCGTATCCAGGAATTCGAGAATCGCCACCCGCATCTCCTCGTAACTTCGATCGCTGACCCTTACGATCAAGCGCAGCCAGCTCTCGCTCTCCAATTCTTGCTTGGTAACTCCCTTGACAACATCCACAAGTTTTTGGGTGACCAGAAGTTCAAGTTCGCCGAAAGGTTGTCGCTCGAAAATCATTCTGACTTGCTTCTGTTTCTCGAGCTTGCACTTACGAAGGACCAATTCGCGAACTTCTTTAAACAACGGCGCGGGTGGATCGGCTAGCCTCCGCTTCAAATCTTCGTGGCGCTGCAACTCAACCAGCTTCGTGAGCTCTCCGCGCCGGAACTTCAAGAAATCTTCGATCTTGCCGTAGATATCCGTCCGCTCCGGGGCGGGAGGCGCCTTTTTCCTCGTAAGTAACTGCGAAATATAAGACTCCGTGACTTGGGCAGCAACCGCCAAATCTCTCTGCTCATGTCCCAATTGCTCGAGGCGCTGGCTGATGATGAAAGGCAGATCCATGAAAACCTATCCCCCGGTTAACTTGCGGAAGTTCATTGCGAGTTGACTCTAGGAGATTCTCATAATTGTCTTGACAAGTAAAGTAAATTCACTCATGATGGCTAACGAGAGGAGCCTCTCTTAGACACACCTTTGTCTCCCAAACTAAGTCTGGTTATCTCATGCGGCTGCTCGGTTCGATGAACACTGCCAGGTTGCCCTCGTTGGAGTTTTGTGAATACGATAACGACCTTCAACAAGGAGGAACGACGGTTTCAATAATGATGGTTAGACTCACGACAACCAATCGCAGGGCGCGAATCGCGGTACGCTGAAGGATTTTGAATGTACATTCAATATGTGGGCTTCGATTCCGCTACCGGTTCTCGCACTTATACCTTTCATGTGATTGACGCGCCCAATGAGGTACGCGATTTCACCGTCACAGTCGAAGCCGAGGCGTTCCGGCCGGATTCTCTCGGCCTTCAAGATGGTCCGTGCATCTGTTATGCGCGCCTGGTCAAGGAATTAGGAGCGCAAACCTCTGAATCGCGCGCTGCGGCCAGCCTGAGCATCGGGGAAGGGGACATCAAGGACTATTTGAAGGAGCACAACCCCAAAAAGCCGCCGGCAAAGAAGAAGGATGGCAGTGTCGTGCCGCCGGCCGACAAGCCCGAAGATTGGTGGGGGCGGAGATGAACCCGTTTGATGTTCTGTGTCACCCGCCGAAGGCTGCTATCGTCGCACAACTGGCTTCGGGATCTTAATCCCCGGAGCGCCTCGGGCATCGACCCGGGGAACTATAACCTGCAATACAACCTAACGGAGCAGGCCCCAAAGGCCGTTCCACCTTGGAGGATCAGAGAGAAATATGCCAACTAAACTTTTCGTAGGTAATTTACCCCACAGCGCTACCGATGCGACGCTCGGCGAGTTTGTAACCGGCGCAGGCTTTCAAGTGGCCTCGGCGGTGGTGGTTCGGGACAAGATGACAGGAACGCCGCGAGGCTTCGGCTTTGTCGAACTCGGCGAAGGTGAAGACATTCAGAAGGCAATCGCAGGGCTGAATGGAAAGTCTCTCGAGGGCCGTCCCTTGACCGTCAATGAAGCGCGCCCGCCACGCACGGACTTCTCGCGCCCCCGCGGCGGAGGGGGTGGCGGTCGTGGTGGCTTCGGCGGCCGCCGGCGAGATTATTAAGGCCGGAAACCCTCCGGCAAGACGAGCCGGCGGGTTTCTGAAGAACGATCTATTGCTCTTTGTGGCAGACCCCCGGGGCGAAAATCCCCTCGGCGGGTAATGTCGGGCGTACCCGTCCGGGCAAGCGGGGCGGGATACGCCCAGATCGATCCCCACTGCGCTACTCCGCTCTCCTGGTTCTGGACTTTCCTTCGGCGACCCGCCCGCGAGTCCGCGACGATCCAGGCGGCTCCGACTGCCGCTAAGTTGCAGGCGCGCCAGCCTGTCTTCTTGCGTCATTCGTATCTCAGCGCCGCCATGGGATCTACCCGAGTCGCTCTGCGCGCCGGGAGATACGCCGCGAGCAACGCGGCGCCCGTGAGCAGCAGCGGCGAGACGATGAGGGTCGCGGGATCAGCTCAGCCCTGAGGGGGCGATCCAGCAAAGCCCAGGCCAACGGTCCATGGGCGCTAACCTGAAGACTAGAGCTTAATTGGATTAATAAGCGCAATTCCGAATGGCACTCGGAAGGGCGGGGCTTTAGCCCCGCCGCCTGCGGGCGTGGCGTGAAAAGGGCCTTTTGGCCCTGAAGTCAACTGGCTTCAGGGGCTAAAGCCCCTCAATCTCGCCCGAGCCTAGCGGCGGGGCTAAAGCCCCGCCCATCCATCTCCGAGGAGATAAGATCGCTAACTTCCGCAACTAAGCACTAGAGCCGCGGAGCGGCGCCAGAAAGTAGCCCACCGCGCGGGTGGAAGCCGTACCTAGAATTCTGGTGACTTTATTCATGTATTGATTTAGCATTAGGCGTTTGTAAGAGTGCTGTTGGCGAACGCGGCCCGCAACGCAGTACCCGATCGTAACCAAAAGCCACTTATTCCTGAGACGAGGTATCTGCTTTGACGGGCGGAAGGAGGGCTGTCGTGGCGCGGAAGAAAAGCCAACCGGCTGATTGGGAGGCCCTGCTCGCTCAGGTGCCCTACGGAAAGACCGTTACAGAAACCGAAAGAAAACGCCACATCTTCACCCAGGGAGATCCTGCCGATGCCGTGTTTTTCCTCCGCCACGGCAAGGTGAAGCTGGCGGTTACGTCCAAACAAGGCAAAGAAGCCATTGTGGCTATTCTGGACCCTGGTGAGTTCTTCGGTGAGGGTTGCCTCGCAGGTCAGCCTTTGCGCATGGCCACGGCCACCGCGATGACGGATTGCACGCTGGTCAGGATCGAAAGGCCCGCGATGGCACGCATGCTTCACGAACAGCACCACATCTCGGAATTATTCGTCACCCATCTGCTCTCCCGCAACATCCGCTACGAAGAGGATCTGGTTGACCAGCTTTTCAATTCCAGCGAGAAGCGGCTGGCTCGAATTCTCCTGCTGCTATCGCATTTTGGCAAAGAAGGCCGTGCGGAGACAGTGGTCCCCAGAATCAATCAGGAGAGTCTGGCGCAGATGGTCGGCACCACCCGGTCGCGCGTCAGTCATTTCATGAACAAGTTTAAGAAGCTTGGCTTCATCGACTACAACGGCGGGCTCACCGTCAACAGCGGGCTCCTGAGCATTATCCTGCACGACTAGACTCCTGTCGAAGTCTGGATTGCAAATGCCCGAAGGGCATTAATTTCATTAGCCGTAGGTGAAACCTACGGGCTATTAGCCATCTCCCTTCAATTTCTGGCGACCCCGAAGGGGTCGAAGGCGCTTTCGTTCAACCCCTTCGGGGTAGGTCAACTCGAGGTGGCCGCTCGTTCCGTAGGTTTCACCTACGGCTAATGATCTTGGGCCCCTTCGGGACCCGTCAGAATCTGCCCAGCCGAAAACCCTGGCCTGTTGCGAGACGACCCGGCTCCGGCAAAACTCCGAAAGTGAGCAAAATTAAACAGTTTGACGCCACGGCTGCGGTAGCATATCGTGTAACCCTCAAGGCTCGCCTCGCTGCGGTGCGAAAGAGCTGTGCTATAGCTCCATAAAGTATGCGGGATGGGCGGCCACCCCAGCCTACCCGGAGCCAGGTTTGTGGCGAGAGCCGGCCTGAATTTACCGGAGGCATTGACGTGTCTCAATTGAACGAGTCTCAAAAGCCCGCCAATCCCGCGGCCACAGAGGGCGCAAGCGAACCGCCGCACTTTGCCCCTCTCGGCTCGGCACTGAAGGTTCTCCTGGTTTGGCCGCGGTTCCCGTCCTCTTTCTGGAGCTTCGACGGGATCCTCGATCTCGTTCCCATCAAGACCGACCAGCCGCCGCTGGGCTTGCTCACGGTAGCGGCGCTCTGTCCCAAGACCTGGACCCTGAAGCTGATCGACCGAAGCTTCGAGGAGTTGCTGGATACGGACATCCTCTGGGCCGATCTCGTCATGGTCAGCGGAATGCGCGTCCAGAAGGATGACATTCGCGATACTCTCTCAAGGGCCCGCGCTCTGGGCCGGCGGACAATACTCGGCGGCCCCTTGGCGAGCAGTGAACCCGATCTCCTTCTTCAGCTTGCCGACCACGTCGTGGTGGGCGAGCCGGATGAGGTTTTTCCTGAGATTGCAGCCGATCTTGAGCGCGGCACTGCCAAGGCGCTCTACGTGATCGAAGACAAGCCCGATGTCAGCAAGACGCCCCTCCCACGCTTTGACCTGCTCAAAATCGAAAAGTATGCCTCCATGGCGGTGCAGTTCTCCCGCGGCTGCCCGTTCCAGTGCGAGTTCTGCGACATCATCACGATTTACGGAAGGAAACCGCGAACCAAGCACCCCAACCAGTTACTGGCGGAACTCGAGGCCTTATACAAGCTCGGATGGCGCGAGCAGGTCTTCATTGTCGACGACAACTTCATCGGCAACCACAAACTGGCGCTCGAACTCGCCCTGGCGCTCGAGGAGTGGCAGCAATCTCGCGGCTACCCGTTTTTGTTCTACACCGAGGCCTCCATCGATCTCGCGCAAAAGCCGAAATTGATCGAGGCCATGGTGAAGGCGAACTTTTTCTACGTCTTTATCGGGATCGAGAGCCCTTCCCCCGAATCCCTGACGGAAGCCAAGAAATTTCAAAACCTGCGGCGGGATCCCCTCGAGAGCATTCGCTTTATTCAGAACCAGGGCCTTTGGGTGACTGCGGGTTTCATCATCGGTTTCGATTCGGACACCGAGAGCGTTTTTGAACTGCAGAGGGACTTCATCGAGCGCGCCGCCATCCCTTGGGCGATGGTCGGGTTTTTGCAGGCGCCGCCCACGACGCCGCTCTTTGACCGCATGCTGAAAGAAGACCGATTACTCATGGAGAGCACCGCCACCAGCAACTTCGATCCGCCCAACTTTCGCACGCTGATCCCGTTGCCGGTTCTGCTGAAGGGGTTCCGGGGGTTACTGCTGTCCCTCTACGATGCCCCGGCATTTTACGATCGCTGTTATCGTTCGCTTCAGCACTGGAAGACCCGCCCGCCGCAACAGGCGCCGGATATTCCACTCCGGCCCAAGCTGGGGATTCTGGTTCGCTCCCTACTCCGCCAGGGTTTCCTCTCCTCCTATCGCAAGGCCTACTGGAAGTTTCTGCTGCGAATTCATGCCCATTGGCTCTTCCAGCCGGCCAAGCTCAGCCTGGGGTTTGCGATGCTGCTCTCGGGACACCATTTCATAAGCTACGCAAAAACGGTGGCGGCGCAACTCGAAGGCGAGCTCAACCGGCTGGGGATTCGAGAACAAAGGACAGAATTCGGCATCGAGGCAGAGCCTGCCGAGATTAAAACCTGAACTTGAATGCCCGAAGGGCATTGACATCATTAGCCGTAGGTGAAACCTACGGAGAAATGAGCCCCCCCTTGGGCTCGCCCCGACCCTGGAGGGGTCGAGTTCAACCCCTGCGGGGTTAGCTGAATCTCTTAGCGCGCGCACTTTCCGTAGGTTTCACCTACGGCTAATGAGCTTGGGTCCCTTCGGGACCCGTCAGGAGCGCTAAGTTTCAGCACTCCCCGGCAGAACCTGAGCAATATTGCACAGACAGGCGCGCGCTCGCGAGCAGACAATCGAGTCGTCCTCGCGCCTGACGTTGGGCAGTTCCGAATCGCCAAGACGCGCCGGCAGTGGAGTTATGCATGATCACGATGAAGAGACGAAGCCGCGCTTCGAGCTTCCAGCAATTCCTCAAAGAGTTCGGCCCTGAAGAAGAAACCAGGAAGTACCTGGACCAGCAAACCATCTACTCGCAAGGGGATCTGGCCGATGCGGCGTTTTACATCCAGGGCGGCAACGTCAAGCTCACGGTGACGTCGCCGAGCGGCAAGAAAGCGGTCATCGCCGTTTTGGGGCGTGGCGACTTCTTTGGAACGGGATGCCTGGCCAGGCGATCTTTGCGCATGACGGGAGCGGCGGCGCTCCCCAAAGCTTCCATCGCCCGGGTGGAAAGAAGCGTCCTTGTCCGCTTGATCCATCAGGAGCCTGACTTCGCGCGTCTCTTCATTTCGTACCTGGCGTCGTGCGTGGGCAGAATATCGGAAGACTTGCTCGACCAGCACTTCAGTTCAAGCGAGCAGCGCCTGGCGCGCGTGCTCTTGCGGCTGGCTCACGTCGGCGAAGGCCGCGACCCTGAGCCGGCAGTCTATGCGGTCAGCCAGGATACCCTGGCGCAAATGGTTGGGACAACCAGGTCGCGCATTAGCCACTTCATGAACAAATTCCGCAAACTCGGCTACATTTCCTACAACGGCGGCCTCCGGGTCCATGGCTCCTTGCAGGGCATTGTTCCTCACGACGGGAGGCCGCCGCGGTCCGATACTACCGGCTCACGGCCCCATGCGCGCACCTAAGAGAATTTCAAAAGTGAGCAATATTGCACAGCTTTCCCTCACGGCTGGTGTCAGCCTCTTAACGCGTGAACGGAAAGTCGCACACTCGGTTTCAGGGCAGGCACCAAATTCTTCGTTTGGATTTCATGATTATGTCGGCTGTGGCACGCGCCCCGGGGAGCATTTTTGCCACTACCGGCTTGAGCGATGGGAGCATTCTCGATGAACATACTGCTTTACAATCCGGATAACGAAATCACCAACAATTTCATGCCGCATCTCTGGATGTTCCTGCTGCGGTCGCTGACTCCTCCGGGCCATCAAGTCTTCCTGGTGGACGGCAACGCGCAACGCTTGAGCGCGAGCGAGTTGGCCCAGTACGTCACGGAGAAACACATCGGGCTGGTCGGAATCGGCGCGATGACGCGCATGATTCGCAAAGCCTACGTGATGGCGGATGCGGTGCGCGCCGTGGGAGTGCCGGTCGTCATGGGAGGCCCGCATGTGACCGAAGTCCCCGACGAGCCGTTGGGACGCGACGGGGGGCCGCGCCATGCAGACGCGGTGGCTCTGGGCGAAGCCGATCACACCTGGCCGCGAATTGTCGCCGATGCGGAACGTGGGGAGTTGAAGGAGATTTATTCCCCGGTCGATGAAGCGGGCAAAGAGGTGAAGCCCTCTCTCGCGGACTATCCTGAGATTCCATGGGACCAGATGGATTTGAACCAGTTCAACCTGGTGGGGCATTTCCCCAAGTGGGCGCGCCGGATGCTTTCTCTGGCGGGTATGACGTGGCAGAGCTTCCACCTGGTGCCGATTGAATCCGGGCGTGGCTGCCCGTACGGCTGTGAGTTCTGCACGGTGACGGGTTTCTTCGGAGACTCCATCCGCTTTCGTTCCAACGCCAGCGTGGTGGACGAACTTCTGAAACTCAAGCGACTGGAAAAGCGCCAGAAGGGGAAAATCGCGGTCTTCTTCATCGACGACAACTTTGCCATCAATCCCAAGCGCACCAAGTCACTGCTGCGTGAAATCATCGCGCGTGATGCCCAGGTGCCCTGGGTGGCGCAAATCAGCATGAACCTGTTGCGGGACGAGGAGTTGGTTTCGCTCATCGCCGAGAGCGGCGGCAAGTGGATCTTCATGGGGCTCGAGTCCATTGACCCTGAGAATCTGAAGAGCGTGCGCAAGGGATTCAACAAGCCGGAAGAGTACAAGGGGATTCTGGAACGCCTCGAGCGGCACCGTCTTTTCGCGATCACGTCCTTCATCTTCGGCATGGACAGCGACTCCCCCGGAGTGGCGCAGCGCACACTCGACGTCATCCGCACCTGGCCGCCGGGTCTCCCCGTTTTTGGACTCCTGACGCCTTACCCGTCCACGCCCCTTTACGACAGGCTCGCGGCTGCGGGCCGGCTGACCCGACCCAAGCACTGGCTGGAGTTCAAACCCTTTACGATGGATTTCGCGCCCCTGGGGATCTCTCCGGAACAAGCGGAGGACGAAATCAGGCAGGCCTGGGGTGCATCCTATACGGCGACAACGAACGGCGCTGCCATCGGCCGGTTGGGACAGGGAGATCTCACGAATCGGATCATTCATCTGCTGGGCCGCCTGGCGTTCCGTGGAATTTACTTCCCGCAGATGAGGAAGAGAGAATGGGTGCGGGTACTTTTTGAAAATCGCAGTTCCATCATGGAGGTTATTTGGGGTGCGTTAAAATTCAAGTATCAGCAAAGGTCCCCAGAGCCACTCGTGATTGACGTGCCGGAAGCCGTCGAGCCGTCGGCTTGATGAGTTGTCGGGGTAGGGCTTGCCCTACCCACGTCGGGGCCGGCAAAAACGCGGGGACGGCAAGCCGTCCCCCTACGGCGGGGCGGCTATCGGCAACGCCCTTTCCAAGAAACGGTTCCCTCCAGCCCGCTAGATCGTCACACACCCCAATAAGCAAGCAACCCCGGGAAAGCTCGGGGGGAAGGTACGAAAGTACGGTTGCGGCTCAGACGGGAACTGGCATACTGGCTGGTCGGATCGTGCTCACGGAACAAGGCAGCCTTCTGGATGGGTGTGCCCCTTCTCTGCGGGGCCCAGGCCGTTGGGCGTACGAGGCCGCCGGCGGCTTCCCCGGACGTAGCCCCAGAGGAAAGAAGGCGCGACTGTACACAATCGTTGTTTGACGAGGAAAAGCTATGAGAATCTTGCTACGCCGAGTGTGGAAGGACGACGAGGGCCAGGACCTGACGGAATACGCTCTGCTCCTGATGTTCATTGCATTAGTTGCCATCACCGTGATTCATGGTTTCGGGTCAGTTATAAAGAACGCCTTCAGCAACGCGTCCGCCAGCTTGTCGTAACCGCCTGAAAGCAGGGCTCGGTTTTCCAGTTCTCGTAGCGGCATGGCTTCCACGAGCACGAGGGAATTGGATCCGCCAAAAACGGCCTGAACACATCGTCTTTCAATTTCAACGCACTTTTCAGCCCCGAAGGGGCGGCCTACGGAACGCGGAGCTATCACGCCCTTTCAGGGCTGAGAGATCGCAGGCAATGACCAACCCACATTTTGGACACCACCCACCCGCTGGTAGTGACTCAGTTTGAATTTGTAGCGGCGGTCTCCGACCGCCGATTCCGAAATCTCAACGACTTCCGGCGCTCAGAGAGCGCCGCTACAGCAAACTGAGTCACCACCCACCCTCTGCCGAATAGAGACACCGCCCGGAAAGTCGTGTATAGTTTTGAAAATATCTCCATGCGGCAAGGGAGGGGTAACTCAATGGTTAAATCGATCGCTGTCGTTGCAGGCAGCTACGTGTTGTCGATCATTCTTGTGCTGGGGACAGACCCGTTGCTTTCCCGCATTTTCCCGGGCGATTTCGTCAGGGGTCGTATTCCCACGAACGCGCCGCTCCTGGCGAGCACTGGGTGCTTTGTGATCATCTCAATCCTATGCGCGTGGCTCTGCGCCCGCTTCGCTCCCGCGCGCGCCGGCCTGCACGTGCTCTGGTTTTTTGCTATTGGGGAAGCGATGGGAATCGCCGCGACAATTCCCAACTGGACCAAGGGTTGGCCGCATTGGTACTGGCTGTCCTGGGTGCTCACCTGGCCGGTGAGTTGCTGGCTGGGTCTGATGTTGTCCGGGCGCCGGGGTGGTCAGCCGTCTGCGCAATCGGCCGGCGCAGCAGTATGATCCGCGACATCTTCGCAACCGGGCGTACCGAAGAGGAGAAGACTGCGAGGACAGTTGGACGATCAGGTAGTTTTTTCAGTGATTGTGCCGTATCGGAATGAAGCTTCGCACATCGGGGCATGCTGCGAGGCGCTCGAGCGGCAGTCCATCGGACGCGATCGGTACGAAGTGTTGTTCGTGGACAACCGCTCGACCGATGGAACGAGCGGCCTGATTGGCTGCGCGCCCGGCGTCAGGGTGATTCGGGAGGAAAGGCCGGGACCGTATGCGGCCCGCAATGCCGCCCTCCGGATGGCCAGAGGCCAGTTCATCGCCTTCACCGATGCCGACTGCGCCCCGGCGCCGGACTGGCTGGAGCAGGCGCAGCAGGCCATGCACTCCACGGGTGCAGCCATAGCCATGGGGCGGCGGATTTGTCCCAGTGGCAGTGCTCTGGGAGTTCATCTGCTCCAGGATTACGAGAATGCCAAGCTGGATTACGCCCTGACGCGGCTGCCGTCGCGATTCGCCTTTGGTTGGTGCAGCAATATGATTGTCCGGGCCGACGTTTTTCGCCACGTCGGGTTGTTTGATGAATGGGAGCGCGCTGCCGACACGGCGTACCTGCATCGGGTGATGAAGCACGACCCGGCAAACCGCGTCGTCTTCTGGCCGTCGATGTCTGTGACCCATCTGGAGATTCGCACCACCGGCCAAGCGCTGCGCAAGATGTTTGTGTATGGAGCCAGCAACACGCGCCCGGCGCGGCAGAACGGCTATTCCCCGCTCAGTATGGGCCAACGCTGGGCACTGTGGCGGCTCTGCTCTCAAAACCCGCGCTACCGGGCCGGGGATCGCTTCCTGCTCTTCTCGCTGCTGGCCGGCGGGGGTCTGCTTTATAAGCTGGGTGAAGTGAAGGGGCAATTATCCTGGCCTACAACCTAGTTCTTTCAACACCGCAGCCAGGGTGAGAGATCCCGGTTGATCAATTGCTGCAGTTCCAGGATGTCCGGTTTGAATTCGGAGACGAGTTGCGCCCGCACCCCAGGCCGGAATTCCGGTTTGGGAGCCCAGAGCAGCTTGGAAAACCTCTGGAACAGACCCGACCTCGTTTTCAAGGGCACACTTCCCCGGAGCATGCTCTTCGCCGGCCCGGCGGAACGCAGGAGGCGGCGAAGTATGAACGTGCGGGGGATTCCAACCGTCACATTATCGCGCTCCGACGTATCAAACGAGTGGTTCTCATCAACCCCCAGGAATGAGCAAATCCTTTTCAGAAACCCATGGCAGTCTGCAACCATGTCGTCGTACACCAGGATCAGCATCTGCTCGCGCGGGAAGAACTCCAGGTAACGGCGGAGCTGCCGGGCGTAGTATCCGTGATTGCGGTAGTGGTATTTGGACCACCAGCCCTTGGCGATCCGCTTCTCCTCAGCGTCCAGAGCTGCGGCGAAATCCGCCAGCGGCTCATGTCCATCCCTGCGGTTGTGGCAAAAATGGGAGTAGGCACGCTCCGCAGGGTCGCGGAGAATGGCAATCAGCTTGGCGTTCGGTATCAGCTTGCGAATCGCTCCCGGCGAACATTGCTGGTAAAGGTACAGGGGACTCATTTCTCCTGCCACCGGCTCCGTGGTCCTAGCCTCGAACAGTCGGCGATAATCTTCGATTCTCCAGACCACCGGCAGGGTCCGGTGCGGCCCCACAAAAACCGGACGAGCGTCGGGAAAGGCAAAATACCTGGGCTCTTTAATCGGACTCAGGTAAATTTCGGGATGGGACTTGAGATACCGGTAGAGAGAAGTTGTGCCGGACTTGACCGTTCCGATCACCAGAAAATCAGGCAATTGTGATGCTGTCTCGGTCATTCACGGTCCGCCTGCAAACTCCCTCTGAAGTCGTTGTGCTCACCTGCTGGCTGAGCCCTCGACCGCAGTTCGCAATCCCGGGCGGCTTTCCTAGCCTCCCCTCTGCCCGGCGGTTTCGGGGAGTTCAATGCTTTCCCCAAGGTCTTGAAATAGTTTCGGAAACTGACACGCTCTTGGCGCGATTTCGAGCGCATATCCTAGCACATTTCCGTGCGCCCGATCTCCGAAGTCGGAAGCCGGTGACGATCTTCCGGTGTGCTAGAATTCCTCTGCCACAGTGGAAGCAAGGGCCATGGCCACACCGAAAGAATTGACGATCGAGCGCGCGGAAGAGAGTGATTACGACTGGTGCGCGCGCCTGATGGCGGGGAGCGAGCCCTGGATCACCCTGCGCCGCGGTCTCGACGGGTGTCACGCGGCATTGCGCCGCCCCGGGAGCGAACTGTTTGTGGCCCGCGAGGGCGGTGGCCCTGCCGGGTTCATCTTGATTCACCCTTACGGCTGCGCAGGCTCTCCTTATATCGCCAGCGTCGCGGTGGCGGAGGGTGCGCGGGGCCGAGGCCTAGGGACGCAACTGGTTGCCTTTGCGGAACGGCAAATGACGGGGCGGCGCTTTGTTTTTCTTTGCGTTTCTTCGTTTAACCGGCGCGCACAGGAGCTTTACCGCCGGCTCGGCTACTGGCGCGTGGGCGAGATGCCGGACTACGCCGTCGAAGGCCACTCCGAAATCCTGCTATGCAAAAGGCTTCCGTGAATCGCTCCCCCGGCGCACCCGGCCCGGGACAGGCTTCCGCCCATGCGGGCGGCCGCCTGGTGTTCCTGCTCGCCCTGGCTGCCTCAGTAGGCTACATGTGCCGGGTGGACATCGCCGTGGTGGCCCCGCGCCTGATGGCGGAGCTGAACCTTTCTCAACTTCAAATGGGCAAGGTCTTCAGCGCTTTCCTGCTGGGCTACACGCGCGGCGCTCGAACTGGTGGCCCTGCTCGCCGCCCTGGTGGCGGTGCTCTGGTGGCGGTCGGCCCCGCGAGTGCAAACGGCGAGTGACGGTCGCCCGCCACTCGAGGGCGCCGCATCTCCGGCCGGCAAATCACCGCTGCGACTGCGCAGCTTCTGGTTCCTGACGGCGAGCTACAGTCTGCAAGGCTACGTGGGGTATGTGTTCGTTTTCTGGTTCTTCCTATATCTCGTCCAGGTCCGCCGGTTCGAACTCCTCCGGGCGGCGTGGTTGACCACGCTTCCCTGGATCGCCAGCCTTGTGGTCATTCCGCTCGGAGGCGTAGTCTCAGACCGGGCCGTCAAACGCTGGGGCTCGACGTGGGGGCGCAGGAGCCTGCCGCTGCCGGCCCTGATCCTTGCAGCCGGCTCGCTTCTCCTCGGGGCCCGCACCGGCAGCGCGTGGCTGGCCGCGTTGAGCCTGACGGTGGCGACGGCTCTCGTCCTCGCTACCGAAGGCCCTTATTGGGCTTCGATGACTCAGCTCTCCGGTCCGCAGAGCGGCATCGGGGGCGGGGTGATGAATTTTGGCAGTAACCTGGGCGGCCTGGTCTCGCCGGTCCTCACTCCATGGCTGGCAGCACGGTTGGGCTGGGAATCGGCTCTCAGCCTGGCGGCGCTGATCGCCGTGGTGGGGGCAATCCTGTGGATGGGCGTCAGCATGGGCGAGACAAATAGTCCACCGCACTGGCTGGTTCACCGGCAAGGCCCGATTCGCGACGGGACGGACTCGTAGAATAGGCTTTCGCGGCGTTAGGCGCCAAAATAAGGCCTTCTCGGGGTGTGGGTAGGGGTTCAGTAGCCTCTTTTTGAGGACGCCCCATTTTTGGCGGCTTTTGTGCAGGCCCTCTCGAAATTAGTCCTTTCTTGAGCCGCTGAGGCACCTAGCCGAGTTTTCTGACAATTCGCCCGCTTTGAAATAGCCCGCCATTGCAAGCGAGGCAATTCACCGACGTGGCACGCCCAGCACCACCATGCCATGCGCCTGGGCGCCCAGGGCGAGTGCCCCATCGTGCGTAGCCATTGCCAGATCGGCGCCCGTCGTCTCTTTCCAAAGCAAGGCGGTGGCGAGGTGAATTGCGTCCAGTGTGCCGAGTTCGGTCGGCATGGGTTGGGCGGCGCGGTTGAGGACAGCGATATCAATCTCGACCAGTTCGAGGGAGTCGACGAGTGCCAGGATAGCCGCTCGCCGGATCGCAACTTCAGCGTCAGAAAGATTCGCTCGCAGGCGCAGGCGATCCAACGTGCGCAGGCTTTCGGTCATGACCAAGGCGCTTGAAACGCCCCGGTCGATCTGCCCCCATTCAGGCAACGCGTTCGGCTGTCCAAGCGCCACTCGGAGCAGGACCGATGCGTCCACATAAGCGATCATCGGTTAGGTTGGCGCTCCTCGAGCAAAAGTTCCACGACATCGATCTCAAGCTTCAGCGGCTTCGGCAAACGAACGCGATTCGGCGCCGGCGTGGCGGGCGCCGGTTTCCGGACCTTTAAGCTCCCTCGCTCGCGGACAGGCACGATCAGTGCTGCCGGCGTGTCGCGATCGAGAACGGCGATCGTCTCCCCGGCGCGGACGGCGCGCAAGTATTCACTCAGCCGCGCCTTCAACTCGGCGATGCGAACACTTCTCATGACCCTATTATGACCAGAAGTGGTCAGGTTGGCAAGAAATTAGAGCCCCTCCGGAATCTTCTTCACCGAAATGGCTTCGCCGGCGTAGAGCGTAGGCGCGCCGAGGGCGAAGGCGTCTTTGTTATAGGCGGCCACGTCGTTTTGAATGAGCTTGTTGAACTCTGCCAGGTGCTGCTCCAGTTCCTTGGTGAGTTCCGCTTTCTGGTCCAGAGCCAACGGATTGGGGGGCTCGCCGTAGCCTATGCTGCCGAAGCCACCCAGGCCGGAGAGCTTACTGTTGAACGCGGCCAGATAGTGAAGGTCGTCTTCCGAGCCGGGCTGGACCTCCGAGTTATAGACGGAATCCTTGAGGGCGCGGAGCTTGCGGCCAAGCTGGGCGGATTTTCCCATGAGCGGCTGGAACTTCTTCTTCAAATCGTTGTCGTCGCTCGCGCGCACCATGCCTTGGAAGGCGGTCAGCGTCTTCTGCATGGCGTCCACGCGGTTGAGCATGGTGTTGAGCGCCGTCGTCGCGTTGCGCGCTTCCAGGGAGAAGCGCAGCGAGGCGCGGAAATTCTCCGGATCGATCTTGAGGTTGGGATCGGGCCGGACGCTGACATCGGCTTCCGCCTTGTGTTCGCCCACGGTAATGACGATGTGATACTTGCCGGCCAGAACCTGCGGGCCGCGTCCGCGTCCGAAGAACTCTGCAAACTCGCTTTGTTCCTGTTGGCGCTCGAAGGTCAGGCGTTGCGGGCCGTCATAACGCATCGACCAGACAAAGCGGTTGATCCCGGCTTTGGAAGGACCGTGCTCGGTGGCTACGGGGTTGCCGTGTTCGTCGGTGATGACGATCTTCACCGGACCTTCGCGCTGGCCCTCCGGACCTTCGGCGCCAGCCTGCGCGGCCTGACCGGATTGGCCGGCTTGACCTGCCTGTTCACCTTGTCCGCCCTGGCCTGCCTGTGTCGCGGCTCCGGCGCGACCCGCACCTCCGCCCCCGCCTCCCGCAGCGCCGCCCGGCCCGCCAGGCCCTGCGGGGCCGCCGCCGCGCTTCTGTTCAATCTCCTTCTTCAGGAAGTAATCGATCACCACTCCCTCCGGAGCGTTGGGAGTTGTGTAGTCCGACGCCATGCCGAACATCCCGCCGCGCCAGTGATGAAATAGCGTGCCGGGCGAGGTGCCGACCAGGTCGAAATCGCTGTCCTGGATTTTGGAGCTCATCTGCTCGAGTGGCCGAATATCATCCAGAACGAAGAGGCCGCGGCCGTGCGTGGCCACCACCAGGTCGTCGCCGGCCTTGACGAACTTCAGATCGTAGATGGGCACGGTGGGAAAGTTGGCTTTGAGCGGCTGCCAATGCTCTCCCGCGTCCTGTGAATAAAACAAGCCGGTGTCCGTTCCTACCACCAGAAAGCCGCGCTGGTTGGGATTCTCGCGCACCACGTGCGCGGGAGCGTCGGCAGGCAGGCCGCCGGCAATGGACGCCCAAGTCTTGCCGTAATCGGCCGTCTTGTAAACGTAGGGTTTGGGGTCGTCCAACTCATGAGCATCGTAGGTGACGAAAGCCGTTCCCGCATCAAAGGGCGAGACGCCCACCTGATAAACGCGAGCCCACTCGGGCGCGCCCTGCGGGGAAACGTTCGCCCAGTTCTTGCCGCCGTCGCGCGTCACCTGGACTAGCCCATCGTCGGTGCCTACCCAGATGACTTTCGAGTCGGTAGGGGCCAGGGTGATGGTGAGGATGGTGTCGAAGCTCTCCGCGCCGCTGATGTCGTGCTGGACGGGACCGCCCGCGATCTCCTGCTTGGATTTGTCGTTGCGGGTCAGGTCGCCGCTCACGGGCGTCCAGTGCTTGCCGCCGTCCGTGGATTTGAAGACGACGTTGCCGCCCAAATAGACCTCGTTGGCATCGGTTTCAGAGACGGCAATGGGGGAAGTCCAGTTAAAGCGATACTTTAAGTCTGCGGGCTTCATCTCCTCTACGCCTTCAAGATAGGGGCGGACGTAACGCGTGAGATGCGTCTTCTTTTCCAGGCGATCGAGGCTGCCGTTCTGGGAATCGACGTAGATGACGCCGGGGTCGCTGGGGGCAAACACCGCGTATTCGCCGTCGCCACCCGTCACCGAGTACCACTCAGCCCCGCCCACCGAGCGTCCGCCCAGGTTGCTCGAGGGTCCGCACCAGGCGCTGTTATCCTGCAAGCCGCCGCAAAGCGAGTAGGGAACCTCGCTCGAGGTCGAGACCATGTAGAACTGCTCAATGGGAATGTTATTCAGGAACCGCCAGGCCTTGCCGCCGTCGGTCGTCACATTAACGCCGCCGTCGTTCCCCTGAAACATCCGCTGCGGGTCTTTCGGGTCGATCCAAAGGGCGTGATGGTCGGAGTGGACGCCTCGGTCCGCGGTGTGAGAAGTCTTGCCGCCGTCATCCGACTCCACCAGGTTAAGCGACATAAAGTAGATTTTGTTCTCGGTCTCCGGCGAGACCATGAGGCGCGAGAAATAGAAGGGGCGAATATCGTAGGCGTGATTGTCGCTGACTTCCGTCCAGGTATCGCCCAGGTCGGTGGATTGCCACAGCATGCCCCGCTTGGCCGCCACCAGCGCGTAAACGTGATTGGGGTTGGTGGGCGCGACGGCTACCGCAATGCGGCCGAGCGGCCCATCCGGTAGACCTTTAGTCAACTTCTTCCACGTGTCGCCGCCGTCCGTGGACCGGTAGAGGCTGCTCCCAGGGCCGCCATCCACCAGCGTCCAGGGATAGCGACGGAACTCCCACATGGCGGCGAACAGCACCTTGGCATTGTTCACCTGAATCGCCAGGTCCGCCGCGCCGGTCGACTCATTGACGAACAACACCTTGTTCCAGGTTTTCCCGCCGTCGGTTGTGCGGTACACGCCGCGGTCGGGATTGGAAGCCCAGGCGTGCCCAAGAGCAGCTACATAGACGACATCGGAGTTGGCCGGATCGACGATGATCTGGGAAATCTGTCCCACATGGCCCAAGCCGGAGAATCGCCAGGTGTGCCCGGCGTCCCCCGAGACGTACACGCCGCGACCGTCGATCACGTCGTTGCGAACTTTCGATTCACCCGTCCCCACCCAGACGATGCTGGGGTCGGAAGGCGCCAACGCGAGGGCGCCGATCGAGGCCGTGGCTTCGTGTTCGAAGATCGCTTTCCAGGTGATACCCCCATTTTCGGTCTTGAACACACCGCCTGCCGCCGCGCCCACGTAATAAACGTTGGGGTTGCCGGGAATTCCCGCCACCGCAGCCACGCGGCCGCCACCCACGGCCGGACCCAGGTTTCGAAACTCGAGGTTTTTGAAGACGTCCTTCTCGTTGGCGTCAGACTCCGGGGCAGGCGATTGCCCTGCCATTGACAGGCTGGATACCGCGACGCCCGCTGCCAACACCAACACCACACCGAATCGGGCCAATATCTTTTTCATGGGGCTCCTCTCAGGGGCTAGTTCGGACAAGTGGTCATACTAGCACAGCATCCGCCCGATCGCCTGTCATTGTGACCGAAGTAATCGCCCCGATCTGTCATTCTGAGCGAAGCGAAGAATCTGCATTGGTGCCCATAACCAACTGCACATTTACCAATGCAGTACGCCCTTGTTGTTAACCGGCGGGTCGTATATACTCCCGCGCGGCAACGTGCAAATCCGAATTAAAAGCATTCCTGCACACCGGCTTTCTGTTTTGGCCGTGTTGAGTGGCGGCAGGGATTTCCGAGGTCTTTCAAGTATGGCGAGATTTTCCGCTATTGGCGTGGCCGTGGCCACGTATGGATTCCTGGCAGTGACCGCCGGATTGGCCCAAGTGAACGTGTTGACCCAGCACAACGACAACTTTCGAACCGGGCAGAACATCAGCGAAACCGTGTTGACGCCTGCGAACGTCAAGACCGGCAGTTTCGGCAAGCTCTTCTCTCAAGCTGTTGATGGAGCAGTCTATGCCCAGCCGCTTTATATGTCCGGTGTAAACATCCCCAGCCAGGGCGTCCACAACGTGGTTTACGTGGCCACCGAAAACTCCAGCGTTTACGCCTTTGACGCGGATAGCAACCAGGGGGCGAACTCGAAGCCGCTCTGGACGGCGAGCTTTACCGACCCCGGTCAGGGCATTACGGCGGTTCCCAGTTCCGATCAAGGCTGCGGCGACATCCAGCCCGAGATCGGGATCACCGGCACGCCGGTTATCGATCCCGCGACCCATACGCTCTATGTGGTGGCCCACACGAAGGAGAATGAAACCTACGTTCAGCGCCTGCACGCGATCGACGTGACCACGGGCGCTGAGAAATTCGGGGGACCGGTGGAGATTCAGGGCACCTATGCCGGTCAGACGTTCAATGCGCTGATTGCGAACCAGCGCGCGGGATTGCTCCTTCAGGCGGGGGTGGTGTATATCGGCTGGGGCTCGCACTGCGACTTCGGCCCCTTCACCGGCTGGATCATGGCGTACGACGCCCGGACGCTAACCCGGAAACACGTGTGGACCGTCACGACGAACTATGGCGACGGCGGCGTGTGGATGGGAGGGACAGGATTGGCCGGGGACGGCCAGGGAAACGTCTTCTTTGCTACCGGCAATGGCACCTTCGATGCCGGGATGTGGGGCTGCCAATTCGGAGATTCCATCGTCAAGATGGGCATGGTGACGGGCAGGCGCCGGACGGCCGCCAGCAATAGCTTTCGGGTGAAGGACTACTTTACGCCGGAGGATCAGGATTATCTCGACAAGAATGACTACGACCTCGGCTCCGGAGGGGTTGTGCTCTTGCCGCCACAGCCGGGGACCGCCACTCAACTTCTTGTCATGGCTGGAAAGGAAGGCACGATTTTCCTGGCGAACCGCGCCAACCTGGGCGGCTACGATCCCAATACCGACAACAATCTCCAGTCTCTTCACCTGGCGGTCGGAGGCATCTACGGCGCGCCGGCCTACTGGAACTCCACCGTTTATTTCTGGGGAATCAGGGATTATTTGAAGGCTTACAGCATTACGAATGGATTGCTATCGCTGGCGCCGGTGGCTCTGGGATCGGTGGCCATCAACTACCCAACCACGACGCCGTCGGTTTCCGCCAACGGCAACGCGCAGGGGATCGTTTGGGGCATTGACTCGAGCGCCTATAGCAGTGGCGGCCAGGCGGTCCTGCGCGCCTTCGACGCCGTCAGCCTGGGCAACGAGATTTACGACAGCAACCAGAATCCCGGGCGCGATAATCCCGGTGGCGCCGTGCAATTCGCCGTGCCCACCATCGCCAACGGCAAGGTGTACGTGGGAACCGCAAGTATGCTCAGCGTCTACGGACTGCTCAATAATTAAACCTGCCTCGGCCGGGCGCTGACCCCCTCACCCGTCCGTCGGCTGACGGACACCCTCTCCCCCAAGGTGGCGAGGGCAAGGAATTAGAAATTCAATTCTCCCCTCGCCCCCTTGGGGGAGAGGGGCCAGGGCGTGAGGGGGCTCAGCACCGGGCCGTTGTTTCGAACTACGCCGCCCTTGGGTTCCTGAATAACTAGTCCCCTCTTTGTGCTACACTAGATAGTAGGCACCGGGCTCCTGCAGCAAACTAACTTGCACCTGACCACGCGGGGGCGGGCGCCGGCTTTGAGTTTCAGGCACGTCACGCGGCCCGAATACGATCTTTCCCAGGACCGGAACATGAAGAATCTGCGCATCCTGATTGTTGACGACCATGAAGTGGTCCGCCGGGGATTGCTTGCCCTGCTGGGCACCCAGGCGGGTTGGGAAGTGGTGGGTGAAGCCGACAGCGGCTCGGACGCCGTCAGAAAAGTAGCCCAGGTCAAGCCCGACGTCGTGGTCATGGACATCACCATGCCGGTGATGAGCGGTTTGGACGCAACCCGCCTGATCATGGAAACCGCTCCTCAAACCAAAGTGCTCATCTTCACCATGCATGATTCGGAACAGATGATGCAGACCGCTCTGGAGGCCGGAGCAAGAGGATATGTGCTCAAATCGAATGCGGCGAACGAGCTGGTTGCCGCCATCAGAGCTTTGTCGAAGGACGAGACTCCTTTGATTTCTCGAACCGCCAAACACACACCGAAGATTGTCTGACGGCCAGCCTCAAACGGTGTGGGGAGAGGGCTTGCCCTACCCTCGTCGGCCCGGTGGAAATGCGGGGACGGCGAGCCGTCCCCCTACCGAAGCCATCGTTCCCGGAGCGCCGTTAGGGGTTACAGGCTTGCGCCCACTTCTCGGGCTGACTGCATCATCAAGGTATGACTCAGGACGTCAGCGAGATTACACTCCCGACGTTGCGAATCTTAGCCCTGCCGGCCGTCGCCGGCCGGATCGGGGGAGGATCCAATGGCCAATTCAAGTTCCAGCAAGCCGGCGGCTGCGCATTCACAGCCATCCAGACGACGTCCCGAAAACAAACCGCTTCCCGTCGTCGGCGTGGGAGCGTCGGCAGGAGGGCTGGAAGCTTTTCAGCAGCTCATCAGCCATTTGCCGACCACCACCGGCATGGCGTATGTGTTTGTGCAGCACCTGGCGCCTCGGCATGAAAGCATGCTAACGGAGCTGCTTTCGCGGACCACCAAGATTCCCGTCCAGGAGGTCAAGGAAGGGACCAAGGTGGCGCCGGACCAGATCTATGTGATTCCGCCCAACAGCAACATGGTGATCTCGGACGGCGTGCTTCACCTCATGCCGCGCCGCGAAACCGATTTGCAGCACTTGCCCATTGACTGCTTTCTGACCTCGCTGGCGAAGGACCGCAAGGGCAAAGCTATCGGCGTGATTCTCTCCGGCACGGCTTCCGACGGAACTTTGGGGCTCAAAGCCATCAAGGCGGAGGGCGGGATCGCCTTCGCGCAAGATCAGAAGACGGCGAAGTACGACAGCATGCCGCGCAGCGCCATTGCCGCCGGTTGCGTGGACTTCATCCTGCCGCCCGAGGGCATCGCCAAGGAGCTCGCCAGAATCGGCCGCCACCCCTACCTGATCCAAGCCATGGCCGCGGAAACGGACGAAGCTTTGGCGGCGGGCGGGGACGAAATCAACCAGATCCTGACGCTGGTGCGCGGCTCGAGCGGCGACGACTTCACCTGGTACAAGCAAAACACCATCAAGCGGCGCATCAGGCGGCGCATGGTGCTGCACAAGTTGGATAAGCTGGCCCAGTACGTCCGCTATCTGCGCGGCAACAACCGGGAATTGCAAGAACTGTATCAGGACTTTCTGATTAACGTGACCGGTTTTTTCCGCGACCGGGAAGTTTACCAGGCCCTTAAGAAGAAAGTGCTCCCCGTGCTTATGAAAAACCGTCCCGCGGACTCTCCGCTGCGGTTCTGGGTTCCCGGCTGTTCAACCGGTGAAGAAGCTTACTCGATTGCCATCTGCGCCCTGGAATTCCTGGGCGCCGCAAAGAGCAATATCGCCATTCAGATTTTCGGCACCGACATCAGTGAAGGAGCCATTGAGAAAGCGCGCACCGGGAACTACCCGGAGAGCATCGCCGCCGACGTCACGCCGGAGCGTTTGCGGCGCTTTTTTACACCCGCGCCGGGAGGTTATCGGATCGCCAAGTCGATTCGTGAAATGTGCATTTTTGCGCGCCAAAATGTGCTCCACGATCCTCCTTTTTCAAGGATGGACGCGATCAGTTGCCGCAACCTTTTGATCTACCTCGAGGCCGCAGCACAGAAGAGGATCATACCCACCTTCGGTTACGCCCTTCGCATTCCGGGCTTTTTGATTCTGGGCCCCTCCGAGAATCTCAGCGGATTCTCGGAGCTGTTTGCACCCGTCGACAAGAAATTCAAGGTCTATGCGAAGATCCCGAGCAGCTTCGTGCATGTTGGGAGGGATTGGCTTCCTAAAATTGCATGGGAAAAACCCCAGCCAGTGAAGAGAAGCGCCCAGGCAACGCCGGCCTTCGACGTGCAGAAGGAAGTCGAACATCTACTCTTGACGGAGTACGGGCCGCCGGGAGTTGTGGTCACCGGCGATTTGGGCATCATCCAGTTCATCGGGCGCATGGGCAGTTTTCTGGAGCCGGCGCCCGGGCAAGCCAGCCTGAACCTGGCGAAGCTGACCCAGGGGAACCTCTCCCTGGACATCCGCAGCATCATCCATGCGGCCAAGAAGCAAGACGCGCCGGTGATCCGGGAAGGCGTCCGCATCAGGAGCAATGGCCGCTCCCGCACGATTACGCTGGAAGTGGCGCCGATTAAAGGCGCCAGTGCGCGCGAGTCCTATTTCCTGGTGCTTTTCCGCGAGGAAGGGCCGGACGGCCAGAGAAAGCCCGCCCCGATGGAAGGTAAGGGAGCCCGGCGCAAATCCGGAGCAGCGGAGAACAGCCGGCTGACGAAAGAGCTGGAGTACACGCGCGCCCACGTGCAGTCGATCATGGAAGAGCAAGAGGCCACGAACGAAGAATTGCGCTCCGCCAACGAGGAAATCCAGTCCAGCAACGAAGAGCTGCAAAGCACCAACGAGGAAATGGAGACCGCCAAGGAAGAGCTGCAATCCTCGAACGAAGAACTGACCACGCTGAATGAAGAGCTGCACAACCGCAATACCGAACTGGGCATGCTCAACAACGATCTTAATAACCTTGTCAATAGCATCAACCTTCCTGTGGTGATGCTCTCCCGGGACCTGCGCGTGAGGCGCTATACGCCGCTGGCGGAGAAGGTACTGAACCTGATCCCCTCCGATATCGGCCGGCCGATTACAGACCTGAAGCCCAACATCGATATCCCCAACCTGGAGAGCCTGGTGGCCGAATCTGTAGATAGCATGAGCCTGAAGGAAATGGAGGTGCAGGACCGGTACGGCCATTGGTATTCGCTGCGCATTCGCCCTTACAAAACGGCCGAGAATGTCATTGAGGGAACGGTGTTGGCCCTGATGGACATCGACGCGCTGAAAGCGGAGGTGAAGGAATTGCACGTCTACGCGGAGGCCATCGTCGAGACGCTGCGCCAACCCCTGATCGTGCTGGACGGCCACCTGCGCGTGGTGACCACCAACGCGGCCTTTTACGACACGTTCAAGGCGGACAAGGAAAGGACCGAAGGCCAGTTCCTCTACTCTCTTGGCGATGGCCAGTGGAACATTCCGGCGCTGCGAGAACTCCTGGAACGAGTTCTGCCCACCGAGGCCGCTTTCGAGGGATTCGAGGTGCAACACAAATTCCCCGGCCTCGGGGAACGGACCATGCTGCTGAATGGCCGGCAAATTCGCACGCGCAAGGGCGGCGCGCCGCTCATCCTGCTGGCGATCGAGGACATCACGGACCGGAAGAAGGCTGAGGAGGCCCTGCGAGCCTTGCCGGCGCGACTGGTGGATTCGCAGGAGGAAGAACGGCGGCGCATCGCCCGCGAGTTGCATGACAGCACGGGGCAGACCATGGCGGCGCTGACCTTGAACCTCAGCGTACTGGATGGGAAAGCCGATGGCCTTGACGATCGGGGCCGGGCCGCCCTGAACGACAGCCTGGATCTGGCCAGCCAGGTCTCCGAGGAGCTGCGGAACATGTCGTACTTCCTGCATCCCCCGGCGCTCGACGAGATGGGCCTGGAAGCCGCGCTGCGGTGGTATGTGAATACTTTCGTGAAGCGGACCGGGCTCGAAGTCGAACTGGTACTGCCCCGCGGGCTGCCTCTTTTGCTGGAACCGGCTCGCCTGACGGCATTTCGTTTGGTCCAGGAAGCCCTTAACAACGCTCACCGCCATTCCGGGAGCAAGACAGCCAAGGTGGTGTTGGCGCGGGGTGACGGCGCGCTGACCCTCGAGGTGACCGATCAAGGCAGAGGTATTCCGCCGGATCATGTGAAGGGGTTGGGCCTGCTGAGCATGCGGGAACGCGTCACCCAGATGGGAGGGCGGCTGGAAATCAACTCCGGCGCCGGGGGCACTACCATCAAGGCGATACTGCCGGTTACGACTACGACGGAATCGGCAATCCCTTGATCACCCGGAAGGTGTCGCGGGCGATCAGTAACTCCTCATTGGTCGGAATCACGAAGATCCGGATGCGGCTGGAGGCGGTGGAAATTTCGCCCGACTTGCCAATGGCCTCCTGGTTCCGGCCGGAGTCGATCTCATAACCCAGCTCCGCCAGTCCCCGACAGGTCTTCTCGCGCACCAGCGGGGCGTTCTCACCGATGCCTCCCGTGAAAACCAGGCCGTCAACGTGGCCCAGCACCGCCGTGTAGGCGCCAATGTATTTCCGCAGGCGATAGCAGAACGAGTCGATCGCCGTCTCCGACTGCGTGTCGCCCTTTGCCGCAGCCTCGAGCAGCTCCCGCATGTCGTTCGAGTCTCCGGAAATGCCATACAAGCCGCTGAACCTGTTTAAGAGTGTAGATACATCGTGAATGGTTAATTCATCCTTTGACATTAGATAGAGAATGATGGCCGGATCCATGTCGCCGCAGCGGGTGCCCATTAACAATCCCTCGAGCGGCGTGAAACCCATCGAGGTGTCAACCGACTTGCCCTTTTCGATCGCCGTAATCGAGCAGCCGTTGCCCAGGTGAGCCGTAATCAGGTTAGCCTCTTCTTTGTGCTTGCCCAACATCTGCCGGCAATAGTGCGCCACGTAACGATGCGAGGTGCTGTGGAAGCCGTAGCGCCGGACCTTGTAACGCTTGTAATAGGAATAGGGCAGGCCGTAGAGATAAGCCTTGGGAGGCATGGTGTGGTGAAATGCCGTGTCAAACACCGCAACTTGCGGGACCTGGGGGAACACTTTTCGCGCTACAAGATATCCGCGCAGGTTATTGGGATTGTGCAGGGGGGCCAGTTCGCTGCACTGCTGGATGACCTTCACCACTTCCTCGTCGATCAGCACCGACGCCGAATAGCGCTCCCCGCCGTGCACCACGCGGTGCCCCACCGCCTCGATCTGGGAAATGTCTCCCAGGGCGTTAGCATCCTTAAGAGCTTGAATGCAGCGCATAAGAGCCGTCTGCTCGTCCAGCATTTCCTCCCTGATGCTCTGCTCGGGGTTGGGCGGCACAGCCAGATGCAGCACCGCTTCGTCCGTGCCGATCTTCTCGATACTTCCCTTGGCAATACAACGGTCCGCGTCCGCCGCGATCATCTCCACGCTGGTCTCGATCAGTTGGAACTTGATCGAGGAACTGCCGCAGTTGAGCACCAGAATTTTCATGATTAACCTACCTTCTCCGTCAGTTCAGAATGACATCGGAAAGCCGTGTTCCGCAACCCGAAATGCAGGGGGACGGCTCGCCGTCCCCGGAGGGTTACTAGGCCGACGAGGGTAGGGCAAGCCCTACTCCTACGGCAACTCCTGTGCTAGGCGTAATCGGAACCGCCGATTTGTGTTTTCCCGCGAAACTCGTGCAGGTATAATCCTCTATCGTAAGGGAGTCATTTCGGAGGCTCGCGTTTAGTTCGGCGCAAGAAACGGAAGAGAGCGGGGAGGAGTCTACCATGACGCACGGGACTCGAATCAAGCTGTGGCGTGCCGGCGTAGTCGGCTTCATCGTTTCGCTGGCTTGCGCGCCGATGTTGTTAGCCGGCGGCCCAAATGGCCAGGGTAAGATTCTGGCCGGGTTCTTCGAAGAATGGAGCATTTATTACGCGAATTACAATATCGCGGACTTGCAAAACAATGGATCTGCGGACAAGCTCTCGCACTTCGTCTATGCCTTTGCCAATGTGTCGGCAGATGCCTCGAACCCGTCGGCGGACACCTGCGTGATTGCCGACGCCTGGGCCGATTTTGAGGACAACAACCTTCCGCCAGTCGCCGGGGTCGCCAACGTCTGGCCGCTCTATGGCAACTTCGCGGAGATCCTGAAGCTCAAACAACTTCATCCCCGTCTGCGAACCATGATTTCTCTCGGCGGCGCGAGTGCGACGAACACTATGGCGTTCTCGATCGCAGCCGCAACGCAGGCCGGCCGCCAGGCGCTTGCCTCCTCCTGCATCAACATGTTCATCAACGGCAATGTGGGCAGCGACTGGAATGGCGCCATTACAGCACCCGGGCTTTTCGATGGGATTCACATCGACTGGGAATTCCCCACGGCGACCGACACGCAGAACTTCACGCTCTTGCTCCAGGAATTCCGCAAGCAACTGAACGCGCTGGGGAAGGCCAACGGCAAAAACTACGAACTCTCTTTCGACGGGCCGGCGGGCGAGCAGAACTATTCCAACATCGAACTCGCCAAGGCAGCCAGGCAGGTGGATTTCATTACTATCGATGGCTACAACTACAACGGGACCTGGGACAACGTTGCCAATCACGCCTCGCCGCTCTTCGATTCCCGGAAAGACCCTGAATTCGGCGAGGGCCTCTGCATTGCCTGTACCGTGAACGCCTACCTCGGAGCGGGCGTGCCTGCCTCCAAGTACGTCATGGGCGTGCCTCTGTATGGAGCGGGATGGACCGGCATTCCGAACGACAATCATGGCCTCTATCAGACTTCGACGGTTGACCCTTGGGCGGCTCCAGTTCCTCTTGCCAACGGAAGCGGTCTGTGTACCGACCTTACGGGCAACACTCCGGGATGCGACACGTTGTTGACTGCGGGCGCGGCCACCTATTCCACGCTTTCAACCCTCAGCGCCAACGGGTACAGCCGCTATTTCGACCCCGTCAGCGTTGCGGCGTGGCTCTTCGACCCCAGCACGGGAACTTTCTGGTCCTATGACGATCGCTTTACCGCGGCCCTCAAGACGGTTTACGTTCAGACGCGCGTACCCGGCGGACTGGGCGGGAATTTTGTGTGGGCACTCAAAGACGATGACGCCAAAGGAACCATGGTGAAGACGCTGGCCACTGGGCTCGGACGCTGAGCTATTTTCACGACGGCGGCGCTACCCCTTCTTGTTGGCGGGGCTGAGGCCTTCGATCGGCCAGGCGAAATCTCTGAACTCGCCGGTATGATCGAAGCTGCCCTCGGCAATGGGCTTTTCAGGTTCTACCGCAATTCCCGCCTTGCGCACCCGCGCCAGGACCTCGGCCTCGTGCATTCGCGAGGCGTCATATTCGACGATCAGAACCTGGCCGTCAAAAGAAATCCCTCTAATTCCATAAAAGGTGGAGAGGGACCGCAGGCGCTCAAGGTCGAGGGGAGTCAACTCCCGTTGGAGTTGATAACGCGTTGTCAGAAACGTCATGGTTGAACCTCGAAAGTAAGCCGCAATCGGTTTCACGCAAAGCCGCAAAGTACGCAAAGCCCGCAAAGAAAAGCAAAGACCCCTGCTTGGTGTTTCTTTGCGCCTTGGCGCCTTGGCGTGAGCTGTTTTGCTCTTTCACGCCTTCTTACGCCGCTAAAGTTGCAGCCTGCGCAGGCGCAGCGCGTTGCTGATGACCGAGACGGAACTGAACGTCATGGCCGCGGCCGCTACCATGGGGCTCAGAAGCAGGCCCAGGAGCGGGTAAAGCACTCCCGCCGCTAACGGCACTCCCAGACTATTGTAAACCAGCGCGAAGAAAAGATTCTGGCGGATGTTGCGCATGGTAGCTTTACTCAGGCGGCGCGCCCGCACGATGCCGCGCAGGTCTCCTTCGAGCAGCGTGATCCCGGCGCTCTCGATGGCCACATCCGTTCCGGTTCCCATGGCGATGCCAACCTGCGCCAGCGCCAACGCGGGGGCGTCGTTCACGCCGTCTCCGGCCATGGCCACCACGCGCCCTTCCGCCTGAAGCCGCTGGATGACTTTGCCTTTCGCCTCCGGCAGAACCTCTCCTTCGACTTCATCGATGCCCAGTTCGCGCGCCACGGCCATGGCGGTTCGGCGCGCATCGCCGGTAAGCATCACAACGCGGATGCCGTCCTGCTGGAGTGCCCGCAAGGCTTCCGGGGCAGACGGCTTGATGGGATCGGTCACCGCCAGCAATCCACACGCAACCCCGTCGACAGCCACGAAGACCACGGTCTGGCCCTCGGCGCGAAGTTCGCCGGCTTTGGCTTCCAGCGCGCCCAAGCTGATCTTCAGCCTCTCGAACAACCGGTTGTTCCCAAGGGCCACAGATTTGCCCTCGACCTCGCCCGTCACGCCTTCGCCGCTGAAGGAACGGAAGTCCCGAGCCTCGCCGAGCACGAGCCCTCGTTCCAGCGTCCCAGCCACGATGGCTGCGGCCAGCGGGTGTTCGCTGCCCCGCTCGAGAGTTGCGGCCAGGTGAAGCACTTCCGACGCGTCCCACCCGGCCTCGGGATAAACCGAGGCAAGGCGCGGCTTACCCTCCGTCAGCGTGCCGGTCTTGTCCACCACCAGCGTGTCTACTTTTTCGAGGACCTCGAGCGCCTCGGCATTCTTGATCAACACGCCCGCCTGCGCGCCACGGCCCGTCCCCACCATAATCGACATCGGCGTGGCAAGCCCCAGCGCGCAGGGGCAGGCGATGATGAGCACCGCCACCGCGTTCACCAGCGCATAGGCGAACCGCGGTTGCGGGCCCACGCTTGCCCAGAGGACAAAGGTCAGCACGGAAATCAAAAGAACCCCGGGAACAAAATAGGAAGAGACCACGTCCGCCAGGCGTTGGATGGGCGCGCGGCTTCGCTGCGCCTCGGAGACGAGCCGCACAATGTGCGCCAGCAGGGTGTCGCTGCCGACGCGCTCCGCCCGCATCAGAAAGCTCCCCGAGCCGTTCACCGTCCCGCCCGTCACCCGATCTCCGGTTTGCTTTTCGACCGGAATGGGCTCGCCGGTCACCAGCGATTCGTCAATCGAACTCGAGCCTTCCACGATCAAGCCATCCGTTGCCACCTTTTCTCCCGGGCGGACTCGCACCCGATCTCCCACGGTCAGGCGGTCGAGGGGCACGTCGTGCTCGCTGCCGTCGTCGCCCACCACGCGCGCCGTCTTGGGCGCAAGTCCTAACAGCCCACGGATGGCGCTGCTCGTCTGGGCTCGGGCGCGAAGTTCCAGCACTTGGCCCAGCAGGACCAGGGTGGTGATCACGGCCGATGCTTCGAAGTACACCGGAACCTCGCCGCCCGCACCGCGAAACGACTGCGGGAAGCCGCCGGGAATGAGAACCGCAGCAAGGCTGTAGACATAAGCGGTGCCCGTGCCGATGGCGATCAGGGTAAACATGTTCAGGTGGCGATTGGCGAGCGAGGCCCAGCCGCGCTCGAAGAACGGCCAGCCGCCCCAAAGGACTACCGGCGAGGCCAGCGCGAGTTGCGCCAGGCTGAGCAGGCGCGCGGAAAAGGCGTGCTGCAGCGGCTGCCCCGGAAGCATGTCCGACATTGCGAGGAGAAAGATGGGAAGCGTCAAGGCCAGGCACACCCAGAATCGGCGGGTCATCAAAACCAATTCAGGATTTGCTTCCTCCGCCACGGAAGCGGTGCGCGGCTCCAAGGCCATGCCGCAAATGGGGCAGGTTCCAGGCCCGTCGCGCACCACCTCAGGGTGCATCGGACAGGTGTAAATCGCAGTCGCCCCCGCGCCGTACGGCCGAACAGCGTTCGGCCCCGGGCGAGCGCTGCTTGCCCCTATGCCGGAAGGTGCCACTGCTTGGCGGCGGCTCAGATATTGGCTTGGATTAGCTCGGAAATTCTCCAGGCAGGAAGGGTTGCAGAAAAAGTATTCTTTCCCCTCGTGGATGTAGCTGCCCACCGCATCCTCGCGGCTGATCTCCATTCCGCATACGGGATCGAGCACGGTGGCGTTGGCCGGTGCCTCCGTCGTTGCGCCTTCGGGTGAACGATCTTGGCTATCCTTCTGTTTCATCGAATCAAGCATACGGCGGTCGAACCGAGTGAGCAAGGGCCGGGTGGAGGCCATGACCGTGGGAACGGGCCGGTACAGAACTCTGCTGTTTATGGGCTGCGGTCTTAACCACTGATCAACTCAATTTTGGCGCGGTGCCCGGGCGCGGCGGCCATTGCGCTGTCGCAGGTGAGAAGCGGTGCCTCGAGAACCTCCGCCAAGGCAACGTATGCGGCGTCATAAGCCGTGAGGTTGCGGCGCAATTCCCAGATCCGCTCCAGGAATGGCCAGTGGGGGTGACGCTCAATCGGCATCTGGGCAAATTCCAGGAGCCCTTGACGGGCGCGCTGCGGGGACATCTCGCCGATCGCCTGATAGCGTCGCAACGTCTGAGCCACCTCGAGGTCGATCAGGTGCGGGGCATGGAGCGCTTCGCCAGGATCGCGCAATCGACGCGCCAAGTGCGCCGCTGAAGGCCGGTTCAGCAGAAGGTCGACCACAACCGACGCATCGAGGACGATCACCGGCGGTCCCTCTCTTCGCGGACGACCTGGGAAGGAGGCACGCGAGGATTGACGGGTGAGAGTCGGGCCAGCCGATCCATGATCTCCTGCATGGTAGGCCGCTCGGCGACGCGCCGGATTTCGCGCAGCAGATAGTCGGAGAGAGACTTGCCTTCGAGAGCAGCTCGCGCCTTCAGCTTGCGGTGCAGCGGGTCAGGAACGTGGCGAATTTGGATCATCGTTGACATGTGCGTAGTATAGTTGCATGTGCAGCACATGTCAATGGCTGAGCGTTAGTCATACTTGTTTGCAGTCAATTCGTGATACTCTCCACGCGGAGGGAGGCATGAATATGACAAATAGCGATTCAGGTCTTTTCGGCCGTCGCGAGATGGCCAGGAGCGCTTTGCTGGGCGGCGCATCATTACTCTTCGGCGCGCAGGCGACGGCGCGGGCGCAAACGCCTAGCGCTGGCCGGCAGCCGATGAATGTGCGCGATTTCGGCGCCACCGGCGACGGCAAGACCGACGACACGAAGGCCATCCAGCGCGCCCTGGACGCGGCGGGAGAAGTGCGGGGAACGGTGTTTGTGCCGGGCGGCGTGTATCTTTGCGCGGACCTCAAGATGCGCCCGAACACCGCCCTAATGGGCGTACCGACGTGGGATTATCACAAGGCGGGTGGAACGGTCCTGAAGCTCTCGAGTGGCGACGCCAAATGTCTGCTCAATATCGGGGAGGCCCAGGGCGCCACGATTGACGGCCTGGGATTCGAAGGCGCGCAATTGGGAAAGGGCGTGCACGGAATTTTCCTGGATAAGCCGGACTACGGAAAGCACGAAGACGCCTTTCGTATCGAGCGCTGCCAGGTGCTCCGCTTCACGGGCGATGGAGTGTGCCTTGCGCACGCCTGGTGCTTCTCCGTCCGGCAGTCGATGCTGGGTTACAACGGCGGCGACGGTTTGAGCTTGCGCGGTTGGGACGGGTTCCTCAGCGACAACTGGTTCTCCGGCAACGGGCGCGCCGGTTTCGGGGCGCGCAACGAGAATGCCTCCGTGACCTTCACCTGCAATCGCGTGGAATGGAACGGCGAGGAGAATATGGTAATCAACAACTCGGACGGGTACCAGATTACCGGCAATTTCTTCGACCGCGCGGGCACTTGCGGAATCGCCCTGCGCAACAGCCACCGCGGATGCTTTTCGATCACCATCAGCGGAAATTACTTCAAGCGGAGCGGCAAGCTGGCAGAGGCGGCGAGCCACGATTCGTCGCAGATCTGGATCGAGGGAGCAAAGGGCGTCACTTGCGTGGGCAACACCCTCTGCGCCGGACGCGACGATGGGGGCGAAGGAGTGTGGAGCCCATCCTACGGCATCGTGTGCAAGGGCCTCCAAAACTGCGTCATCGCCAATAACGTGCTGCACGAAGCCGCTCTGCGGGAACTCATCGTGGACCAGGGCGGGCACGGCGAGGGCGTGGTGCTCAAAGATAATCCCGGGAGCTTGCTTACAGTCCCGCGGTAACCGGCAGGGGCGAGTGGCGCATAAGTTATGAGGCAATGCAGGCGTCGTCCTGGTAGTTTTGCGGTTTGCGGCTTATTCATAAACATAAGAGGGGCCGCCCCATTGCACTTCGAAGTTGAATCTTCATTACATTGTAAGTACACTAAGGGAGGCTGGGCGTGCTCCGCTTCGAGTGGGACGAGCGCAAGAACGCGCAAAACAGGCGCAAGCACGGGATATCCTTTGAGGAAGCTCAGACGATTTTCTTTGACGAGCAGGCTCTTCTTATCGCCGACCCCGACCATTCGGAGAGGGAAGAGCGATTCATCTTGCTCGGGTTGAGTGGCGCCCTGCGAACCCTCGTCGTCTGCCATTGTTATCGGCTCGAGGGTGGCGTGATTCGGCTTATTTCAGCGCGGCGGGCTGACCCGCAGGAGCGGGAAGAGTACGAGAACAGGCGGACACGATGAGGGAGCATTACGACTTCTCGAAAGCCCGACGCAACCCCTACGCCCGGCGCTTGAAGCAGCAAGTGACCATCCGGCTTGACCGCGGGACGATAAGGTACTTCAAGCATCTGGCAGCGGAAACGGGCATTCGCTATCAAACTCTCATCAACCTTTACCTGCGGGAATGCGCCACGACCGGGAAGAGGCTCTCCAATACCTGGGCGTCCGTGCCTGCGAAAGCTGGCTAGCGCGGATTGCCAACAGCCATCTGCCTACTGCCCACCTGCCCACTGCCTACCCTGTCCTATGTGCAAGTTCTCGAACAAAGGCCGCGATGCGGGGGTCTTGCCAATCCATGGGGCCGATGAGTTTTTCGGCCACCCGGCCGTCCTGGTCGATGATGTAGGTTTCCGGAAACTGGAACGTGCCGTAGCGGTGGGCGAGGGAGCGGTCGGGGTCGCGCAGGATAGGAAACGAGAGGTGTTGGCCAGCGGCAAAGTTCTGCAGGGCAGTTCCATCCTCGTCCACGCTGACGCCGAGCACGGTTACACCCTGCTGACGCATCGCTTCGGCGAACTTCTCGAGGCCGGGAGTCTCCTCGACGCAGGGCGGGCACCAGGTGGCCCAGAAGTTCAGCACCACCACCTGGCGCGAGTAATCGTGAAGTGAGACGGAGCCTTGCGAGAGACCGGAAAGCGTGAAGTCAGGCGCACGTTCTCCGATATCCACGGCGTGCGGCTGCCGCATTCGCCACGCCACGAGGATCGCGCCGCCCAGAATGATCGCCAATATGAGGACCTTAACCGCGTTCTTTTTGCTCATCGTCAGGCCCTTTATTATAATATCAATAATGAGTGAAAGCGATCCCGGCAAGGTTTCCGTAATCGTGCCCGCACGCAATGAGGAAGCCAACATCGAGCGCGTGCTGCGTTCGCTCGCGGGCCAGCAGAGCGTCCGGGAAATTCTGGTCGTCGATGACAACTCGAGCGACCGGACGGCTGAGATTGCCCGGGCTTTGAAAGAGGAGATTCCAACGCTTCGCACACTTCGCGTCGACTCTCTGCCGGAAGGCTGGTTGGGCAAGAACTACGCGGTGGCGCTGGGGGCGCGCGAGGCGGCAGGCGATTGGCTGCTTTTCACCGATGCCGATACGGAGCACCTGCCGGGCAGCCTGGCGGCGACGTTGGAGATTGCGGAGCGGGAGGGCGCCGATCTGCTCTCACTTTCGCCCGGGCAAATAACTCCGACCTGGTGGGAAAAGGCCGTCATACCGCTTGTCTATGTGAATCTGGCGCGCCTTTACAAGTTCGAGGATGTGTCCAACCCTGCGTCGCCGGCGGCCGCGGCGAACGGCCAATACCTTTTGATCCGCCGCGCGGTGTACGAGCGCATCGGTGGGCACGAGGCAATCCGCAACCAAGTCCTCGAGGACGTGGAATTGGCGAAGCGGGTGAAGGCAACGGGCGGTAAACTGATTTTCCTGCCCGGAGCAGAGTGGGTCCGGACGCGCATGTACAGCACCTTCGGCGAGATGTGGGCGGGGTGGAGCAAGAATCTCTATCTCCTCTACGGGAGAAGCCTGTGGAGGATTCTGAAGACACTGGCGAACTCTGTGCCGCGGACTTGCTGCCGCAGGTTTTCTTCATCATGCTCTTCATGTGGTTATTATCCGGTCAAAGAAGCGTTATCGTCGTGGTCGGGATGCTGGCGAGTCTGGTCGTTACCCTGGTCCGGCACGCACGCTACATGCGGGCTGTCTCTCATCTGGGATTCGACTCGCGAGTGGCGGCGTGGAGGCTGGAGGGCGCGGCAATCTTCTGCTTGCTATTAGTCAACTCGGTCATAGCTTATCGCATTTCGCACAAGGTAGAATGGAAGGGACGCCGTTATTCGACAGGGAGCAGCGTATGATCCACGTTACACGCCGCGCGGAGTTCTCCGCTTCGCACGTTTATCACAATCCCAAGCTTTCGCCGGAAGAGAACCGGCGCATCTTCGGCAAATGCAATAATCCCCATGGCCACGGGCACAACTATACGCTGGAAGTCACGGTTGCCGGTTCGATTAACCCCACCACCGGCATGGTGGTGGACTTAAAAGAATTGAAGACAATTCTGGAGCGCGAGGTGCTTCAGTTGATGGATCACAAATTCCTCAACCAGGAAGTGGCGGCGTTTGCAAACACGATTCCGACCACGGAGAACATCGCCGTCGAGATCTGGAGGCTGCTGGCGCCGAAACTTAGTTTTGGCAAACTGCATCGTATAAGGTTGTACGAAACACCCGATCTTTACGTGGATTATTACGGAGATTAGTCGTAGGGGCAACCCTCGTGGTTGCCCTGGGCGGCCACAAGGGCCGCCCCTACGTCGGCATTCATGGTCTATCTAACCCGCCGCTACCGCTTTTGCGCTTCCCATCGGCTTCATAACGAGGCGTTGACCGATGAAGCCAATCTGCGGATTTACGGCAAATGCGACAGCCCGTTTGGCCACGGCCACAACTATGTGCTGGAAGTGACCGTGAAAGGGCCGATTGACCAGGAAACCGGCATGGTGTTCGACCTCGTGGCGCTGGATGGCATCGTCGAGAAAGAAGTGCTCGAGCGCTTTGACTATACGAACCTCAACCTGGATGTGGAAAACTTTTCGAGGCGCGTGCCCACCACGGAAAACGTGTGCGAGCGGATATATTCATCTGCTCGAGCGCCAAGTTGCAGGACGGCGGACCTCTGCACGCGGCCGGCCTGGCTCGCGTGCGGCTGGAGGAGACCAGTTCGAATTTCTTTGAATACGAGGGCAACGGATGATTGAGCAAGACCCAACCGTAGCAGATGAACGACATTGAATAAAGCAAGTGAGGGAACGACCCGCTGGAGTCGGCGATTCGCAGCATGCTGCGCGAGCTGGGAGAAGATCCGGGGCGCGATGGGTTGATTCGAACGCCCAGCCGCGTGGCCAAGTCGCTGCGTTTTCTGACCAGCGGCTACCACCAGGAGCTGGACAAGGTTTTGAACGGGGCGCTCTTTCCCGTGGCCTACGACGAGATGGTGATTGTGAAGGATATCGAAGTATTCAGTATGTGCGAGCATCATCTGCTGCCTTTCTTTGGAAGATGCCACGTGGCGTATATTCCCAACCAGAAGGTCATCGGCCTGAGCAAAATTCCGCGCGTGGTGGACGTGTTTGCCAAGCGCCTGCAGATCCAGGAGCGTCTGACCGTGCAGATTGCCGAAGCGCTCATGGAACGGATTAAACCGCAAGGCGTGGGTGTAATTATCGAGGCAAGACATCTCTGCATGATTATGCGCGGGGTTGAGAAGCAAAACTCAGTGGCCGTGACCTCGCACATGATGGGAGTTTTCAGGGATTGCGAATTGACGCGGTCGGAGTTTCTGCGATTGGTGCGTGAGCGAGGGTGACATAGTTTATAATTTACTATTTATAATTTACAATTCATAATTCCCTATTCACTATTCACACGTCTATCATGTCTAAACTTGACGGCAAAGTGGTCTTGGTGACCGGCGGCAGCCGAGGTATTGGCCTGGCGATCGCGCGGCGTCTCGGAAGCGAGGGCGCCAGGCTGGTGCTGGTGGCGCGCCATGAAGCGGCTTTACGCGAGGCCGGGGAGGAAGTTCCGGGCGGCGCGACGGTGATCAAGGCGGACATGACGCAACCCCGGCAAGTCGGGCGGCTGTTCCGGACGGTAGAGCGCCGCATGGGGCAGCTTGACATCCTGATCAACAATGCCGGCGTGTTCACTTTCAAACCCTTTGTGTCCACCTCGCTCGACGAGTGGCGATGCAATATCGAGACGAATCTGACCGCCCTCTTTTTGTGCACCCAGGCCGCGTTGCCTCTGCTTCGCCGCAGCCGGGCGGCTCACCTGGTGAACATCCTTTCGGTATCCAGCATACAGCCTACGCGAATTGCTCGGCCTATACGGCTTCCAAATTCGGCGCGCTCGGCCTGACGCGCGTGCTGCGTGAGGAGTTGCGGCCGTTGAAGATTCGCGTCACCGGGATCCTGCCGGGCTCGACGAATACTCGCCTCACGAACCAATTTGGATTCCCCGTCTGCCGCATCGACTTGATCCAGCCGACGGACGTGGCGGAGGCGGTCTTCCACGCACTGACGCAGCCGCCCCGGACCTCGGTGGAAGAAATTCTGCTGATGCCGTCGCAAGGCAGCGTTGGGGAGAGTGAGTGAAGGCAGAAAGCAGAAGGCAGAAAGCAGAAAGCAGAAAGCAGAAAGCAGCACACTCCTGCCGGACGGCTCTCGGGTATACAGAATGCGCGCTAATTCCCCTCCTTGATAAAGAGGGGTTAGGGGGTGGTTGACGCTGGCCGCCTACCGCTGGCTGACTGCCTCCTGACTTCTGACTTCTGCTTTCTGCCTTTCGCTAGTCCCGTCACCTAGTCACCCGCCACTAGTCCTTAGGCGGTTCGATTTTCCTTTGCCAAGCGCCGGAGCTTCGTGATATTGTATAGCGGTCGAAAAGTAGAGATAAAAAGCGAGGAGAGAGGCGGATGCCGTTAACGAGCGAATCCAAGACCAGCTTGATTGAGCACTACCGAGTTCACGGGAAGGACACGGGTTCGCCGGAAGTGCAAGTAGCCCTACTGAGCGAGCGGATCAACTACCTGAATCAGCATTTCAGCGTTCATCGCAAGGACCACGCCTCGCGTCGTGGTTTGCTCATGATGGTGGGCAAGAGAAGGCGCCTCTTGGAGTACCTCAAACGCCTGGATGCAGAGCGTTATAAGCGGGTCATCGAGAGGTTGGGCATCCGCAAGTAGCCGGGATTGAGCAGACAGATCGGGAATTCCCTAATCTACAACTTTTCAACGCCAAGCGACCCCCCGCGCTGCGGGTGTAGGTCGCTTTTTTGTTTTCAGCGGAGGATATTGAGATGCAAAAAGTAGAAATAACTCTGGGTGCGAATACCCTGAGTATCGAGAGCGGCAAAGTGGCCAAACAGGCCAACGGTTCCGCCCTGGTCCGTTACGGCGACACGGTGGTTTTAGCCACGGCGTGTACCACGAAGCCGCGCGAGGGAATCGATTTTTTCCCTTTAACGGTTGACTACCGGGAATATAACTATGCCGCGGGAAAGATTCCCGGCGGCTTCTTCAAGCGTGAAGGAAGACCCACAGAAAAGGAGATCCTTACCAGCCGTTTGATTGACCGGCCGGTCCGGCCGCTTTTCCCGGAGGGCTTCAACGACGAAACGCAAGTGATTGCCATGGTGTTGTCGGCGGATTCGGATAACAACCCTGACGTGATCGGAATGGTGGCCGGAACGGCCGCCCTTTACCTTTCGGATATTCCGTTTTATACGCCCGTGGGAGCGGTGCGGGTAGGTCTGGTGGAGGGCAGGCTGGTAACCAATCCCACCTATACGGAGACCAAGGCCAGCTTGCTCAATCTGATTGTGGCGGGGACGGAAGACGCCATCGTGATGGTGGAAGCGGGAGCCAAGGAAGTCTCGGAAGAGTCCATCCTGGAAGCGCTCCAGTACGGTCACGCCGAGATTCGCAAGATCGTGGCCCTTCAAAAGGAGCTTTTCGAGAAGTTGGGCATCAAGAAGCGCGAGTTTGTTGCGCCCGTTTTCGACGAGGCGCTGTACCAGGAAGTGAAGGGCAAGGTGGAGGCCGAACTCCACGACGCCATGGACACGTCTAAATATGCCAAGCAGGACAGCCAGCGTCGCATCGTGGAAGTCCGTGAGAAACTGCTCGAAGCCTACCCGGAGGATGACGAAGAGAAGCGCCGGCTGGCCAAACAGTATTTCGGGCGCTTGGAAGAACACCTCTTTCGCGACGACGTGGTGGAGAGGCGCCAGCGGCCTGACCACCGCGCTTTCGACCAGGTGCGCGAAATCTCGAGCGAAGTCAGCATTCTGCCGCGCACTCATGGGTCCGCCCTGTTTACTCGAGGCGAGACGCAGGCGCTGGTGACCGCGACCTTAGGGACCGCCGAGGATATGCAAAGGCTCGACGTACTCGAGGGAGAGGCCTTCAAGCGTTTCATGCTTCACTACAACTTCCCGCCTTTCAGCGTGGGAGAAGTGGCGTTTCTGCGCGGTCCGGGCAGACGGGAGATCGGGCACGGAGCGCTGGCGGAGCGCGCCCTGATTTCCATCGTTCCGGAGGAGACGGAATTCCCCTACACCATTCGAGTGGTTTCGGACATCCTCGAATCCAACGGGTCATCCTCAATGGCCACCGTCTGCGGCGGCACACTTGCCCTGATGGACGCGGGCGTGCCCATCAAGGCGCCCGTGGCGGGAATTGCCATGGGACTGGTGAAAGAAGGCGAGAAATACGCCATCCTCACCGACATCGCCGGCAGTGAGGACCACTACGGCGATATGGACTTCAAGGTTGCGGGAAGCAAAGACGGCATCACCGCACTGCAGATGGACATCAAGATCACCGGCATCAACACCTCAATTATGGCCGAAGCGCTGGCGCAGGCCAAGACGGCGCGCCTGCACGTGCTGGGAAAAATGCTGGATACGCTTACCGAGTCTCGCAAGGAGATCTCGCTGTTTGCGCCCCGCATTTACACTCTGCACATCAACCGGCAGAAGATCGGCGAACTGATCGGGCCGGGAGGCAAAGTGATTCGCGGCATCATCGAGGAGACCGGCGTTAAGATCGATGTGGAGGACGACGGCAAAGTCAATGTCGCCGCCACCGACGAAGCGGCGGCACGCAAGGCCCTGAAGATGATCAAGGACCTGGTGGCCGAGGCGGAGATGGGCAAGACCTATCTTGGCAAGGTGGTCCGGCTGGCGGACTTTGGCGCCTTCGTGGAGATTTTCCCCGGTACGGACGGTTTGCTGCATATCAGCGAAGTGGCTGAGCACCGCATTCGGGACATTCGCGAAGAGCTCAAGGAAGGTGACCAGTTGCTGGTCAAAGTGATCGCCATCGAGGGCAATAAGATACGGTTGAGCCGCAAGGCGGTGCTGCGCGACCAAAGAGCCAAGGGCGGCGCCAAGCCAGAACCGCACGCGCACCAAGAGCATCAGGAAAAGACTTAAGGCAGTTCCCGGTAGTCAGTTGTCAGTTGTTGGCGGGCGCCTTCGTGTACGCCGTACGCGGCCGTGGGCGGTGGCGCCCTTGTTCTGATCCCTTACTCGTGAATCCCGAAACCCGAATCCTGACTCTTGAATCCTAACAGGTGAAAATATGGGGTACCTCGACAAGCTCGATCTCGACAAGAAGCTCGACTCGAAGCAGGAGTACGAAGAGTTGCTGGAAGAGTACCAATTCAGACTCTTGAAGCTGCAACGGAAGATCATCGAGAAAGGAATTTCCGTCTGCATCGGATACGAGGGAGAAGATGCGGCGGGAAAGGGCGGCAACATTAAGCGGTTGACGGAAACCCTCGACCCGCGGGGACTCGAAGTTCACCCGATCGCCGCGCCCACTGCCGAGGAACTATCCCACCATTGGCTCTGGCGCTTCTGGACGCGGCTCCCGGCGCGCGGCCGCATCAGCATTTTCGACCGCACGTGGTACGGCCGCGTGCTGGTGGAGCGCGTAGAGAAATTTGCCCGGAAAGAGGAATGGCAACGCGCTTACAGGGAGATCAACGAGTTCGAGCGAACGCTCTCGGACGACGGCATGGTGCTGGTGAAGTTCTGGATTCACATCTCCAAGAAAGAACAACTGGACCGCTTCAAGAAGCGCGAAGGCGATCCCTGGAAGAGATGGAAATTGACCGAAGAGGATTGGCGCAACCGCAAGAAGTGGGACCAGTATATCGCAGCGCTGGAAGATATGTTCGCGAAGACGGATACCGACTACGCGCCATGGACCATCATCGAGGGCAACTGGAAATGGTGGGCGCGAATCAAGGCGCTGAAGACCGTTGTGAACCGAATCGAAGCGCGGTTGTGATGACGTAGCGCTGACCTTCAGGTCAGCATCGTGCCGGCCTGAAGGTCAGCCGCGTGCCGACCTGAAGGTCGGCGCTACGAAGAGCGTGGATTGCAATGAGTCTGGAAACGGCGCGCAGGGTTTTGGAAATTGAGGCGAAGGCCTTGAGCGAACTGGTGGAACGCCTCGACGAGAATTTTGTGCGGGCCGTGGAGGTTCTCTATTCCTGCCGCGGGAGGGTCGTGGTCGCTGGTTTGGGGAAGTCCGGCCTGATCGGCCAGAAAATTTCCGCCACCCTTTCGAGCACCGGCACGCCCTCGTTTTTCCTTCATCCTTCGGAAGCCTTGCACGGCGACCTGGGACGGCTTGTGCGCCACGATGTTTTGGTGGCGCTCTCCTACAGCGGCGAAACCGCGGAACTGCTTCAGTTGCTGGATACCGTCAAACGTCTGGCCATCCCGCTCATCTCCCTCACGGGCAATCTGAACTCCACCTTGGCGCTGGCCAGTGACGCAGTGCTCGATGTGGGAATTCGGCAGGAGGCCTGCCCGCTCGGCCTTGCTCCCACGGCGTCGACCACGGCCATGTTGGCTATGGGCGATGCCCTGGCCATGGCCCTGCTCGAGAAGCGCGGCTTCGCCGAAGCGGACTATGCTGCGCTCCATCCGGGCGGGGAGCTGGGCTTCAAGTTGCGGCGCGTCGAAGGCGTCATGCACAGCGGGGATCAGATTCCGCGCGTCGGCCCGCTCACGCCCATGCCGGATGTGATCTATGAAATGAGCAGGAAGGGCTTAGGGCTCGCTACGGTGACCGGCGAATCGAACCATCTGCTGGGAATCGTCTCCGACGGCGACCTGCGCCGGTTGTTCGGGCGGGAAGGTAATCGCGCCCTGGACCTGAAAGCGGCCGACGCCATGACGCGAAATCCTGCGACTATCGGCAGGCAGGAGTTGGCCACCAAAGCCCTCAATCTCATGGAGGCCCGCAAAATCACGTCGCTGCTGGTTGTGGACCAAGAGGGCAATCTGGAGGGCGTCGTTCACATCCACGACCTGTGGACCACACAAATGTTTTAATAATTAAGGACCAACATGCCTTTGACCACTAAACAGCTCTACGCGCGGGCGCGCAAAATCAAACTTCTACTCATGGACGTGGACGGCGTTCTGACCGACGGGCGTTTCTTTTTCCTACCGGGCGCGGGCGGCAGGCTCGTCGAAACTAAAGGATTTCATTCGCGCGACGGGCTGGGATTTCGCATTTGGCATCGGGCGGGGCTCAAGACGGGCTTCATTACGGGCCGGCAATCACCTGTCATCGAGTACCGGGCCAAGGAACTGGGGATTCACTACCTGAAGCAGAATGCGCGGGAAAAGCTCGAGCCCTATCAGGAAGTCCTCCGCGAGGCGCGCCTGAAAGATGAGGAAGTCTGCTACATGGGCGACGATATCGTGGACCTGCCATTGTTGATCCGTGTGGGGCTGGCCGTGGGTGTGGCCGATAGCCACAAGGTTCTGCCCCGCTACGTTCACTATCTCACCAAACATCCCGGCGGCTACGGCGCCGTCCGCGAGACCATTGAGATGATTCTCACCGCGCAAGGCAAGTGGGAAGCGGCGCTTGAACACTACCTACGTTAACGATTGGGGGTTCGAAGCGCAGCGCCAAGCCACCGGCTTGGCGCTGGCTCCTTCGGCAGAAGAATTGTGCCCTACGCCGCAGGCTTCTTTGCAGTGCGGTGGTGAGCTGGTGCGGCCTTCTCTTTGGCCGGCGGTTTATCCGGCAGCGGATTGGGGTCCGTGACTTCGCCCACGACAGTCACTATCACATTGGGCGTGGCGGTGTAAGAATCCATAGTTCCCTTGAACCGGATCAGGTCGCCCGGCTGAAGGTTCTTAACGTCGGCCTGCTTCGAATCCTTCAACTCAATATCGTAGACGCCCGGCGTAGCCTTGGACTGGTCAAGGATGTCGATCCGCACCATATAAGTGCCCGGATCGGTTCCTTTTTCCACGCTATCCACGCTGCCGCCATACTCCAGGGGCTGTCCTTTCAGCGCGTCCCACTGTTTTTGCGCGGTCTCTCCCCCGAATTTCAGAGGATAGGTCATGTCGTTGAACTGGTCGATCAAGGGGTTTCCAGTCTTCTTCGGCGCTTCCATGGCGGCTACTTTGAACCCGGTGGGCGGGTTCGGGGAAGTCCCGGCTTGAGTCTCGATGTCTTTCAACCCGTCTTCGTTACCGTGGTAGCCGACATACGTCTTCTTGAGGTAGGTCTCAAACTCGGTGGCATTCGTATCTTTCGCTGCCTGCGCCAAGGCGACGGCGCGAGCAAGGTACCAGATCCCATTATCGTAATCGTGAGGATTCCCATACAGGTACGCCAGCCCCATGCGGTAGAAAACGTATTCGTCGCTGGGGTTATCTTCCGCGGCGGCCTTATCGGCGGTGATGGCGCCGGGGTAATCTTTGCGTTGCAGGTCCACAAACCCGATGGTCCCGTTGAAAACATCCCGCAAGGCTTTAACCGCCTGGTTAAACTGGTCTTCGGGAACATTGGCGGGCTTTTGGAGCTTCTGCACTACCTCGAGTCCATGTTTCGCCTCGGTCTCTGCCTCACTCAGCTTTGCGTCATGATCAGGCGCATCGCCCTTGTACATAAAAGGAAATACGAAGGTCAGGAACCTTAAGGCGTCGGGATTATCAGGGTTGGCTCCCAAGACCTTGTGGGCCGCTTCGATCGCCTTGTCCGGCTGGTTCTGCTGCTGGTAAGTCTGCATCTCCACGAAGAAGGCGCCTTCCTTGAAATCCGAGTTGGCATATTTCGTGAGGAAAGCCTCGGCCAATTGGATCTTCTTGCTGGGATCCTTTTCGTTCGCCATGGCCATGTACGCGTCGTATTCGTCCCTGCTCTTCCAACTCGGGGCCTTTGCTGCTTGCGGAGGTGCGTTTAATTGCCGAGCAAATATTCGCCCCTCGACGTTCTGCACTCGGACCGCTGCTTGCGCCAAAGATGCCGACACCAGAAGGCTGGCGAGCAGGGTAAAGCTCCAAAACGCGGTTATTTTCCTCATGGGGAAGCTACCTCAGTGTTTGGGTTGTGACTCCGTTGAGAGTCCGGGCGCGCTTCATCTCGTTTCCTTAATCAAACTCAAGGGTGCGCGCACACCCTGGATGTTTGATGCACGAATCGAATCCTAAGAGATGTCGCATTTCAATATCAAGGATTGAGGAACAATTCAAGCAAAATCTTACCTGCCCCTCACCCGCTCCTGGACGTCCGTCGTCTATTCACTTGGATGCTGGGACAGGAGAGAAGTAACCTCCCCTTGACGTCTCTATCATAGCATTTTTCTTTTGGATTGCGACGCCCAACGGTTTTTTCTTTGCAGCGGCTCACGCCTGCCGCGGTAAGCGGAGAACGAGACGTTCGGAGTCCCCTGAAAGTCACGTCATTCCCGCGCAAGCGGGAATCCATTGGACTGACAATGGGTCCCCGCTTACGCGGGGACGACGCTGATCTTCATTGTATCGGGGGGGGCCACAGGCGATGCACTGCTTTTGCGGGGTGGCAACCTCAGGGGGGCCAAAATGGCCGCCCTGAGGTTGCGAAAGGGCCTACTGGACCGGTCGAGTCTATTCGCTGAATGCCACTCCGTTAAATGAAGCAACGCCCACCGAACTGGAAGTCGCCACGGCCGTCAGATCGCCATAACTGTCGATCGAGTAGACTGCCACATAGGCTTCACCGTCGGCGCTGTAAATTACCGCCAGCCATTTACCGTCGGGCGAGACCGTGATGTCGGTCGGCACGCCCGGCACGGGAACCGACTTGTAGAACGCCCCGCCTTGGCCGTCGCTGAAGAAGATGGAGATGGCCATACCGGGGGAATTGCCCGTATACCAGACGTTCCCCGCTCCTTTAGCCACCCAGCAGGGGGCCTGGCCGCTGGAAAAGGGCGTTCCGGGTATCGGGTATTCAACCCCGTTGTTCACGATGGCAAAGTTCTCCTCGCTGTGGGCGGGAGTGAAGCCCAGTACGTCGCCCCAAAACGCCTCGCCGAGCGGAACTGAGTCCGCAATGCTCAATAGCGGCACCGAGGTGCTGGTTCCGCTGAGCGTCCCACGCCGCGTGAGCGGCAGTTGAAGTAGCGACCCTGAGGACATGGTGACGGCCGCCCAAGTGTTGCCCACTGCGATTTGCGCTGCGGAAGGATCGCTCAGGCTAACCACCGGCCCATCCACTTGGCCGCTTGGCCAGGCATGAGTCTCCGCGCAAGTGGCCCCGACCACGAAGAGTTGGTTCCTGGAGAGCGCTACGGAATCGGGTTTCAGGCAGCCCTGAGCCAGGTTGATCGTTTGGCCGATGCCGATGAAATCGCCCTCCCTCACCAATTGGGTGACGGTGTTTGACCCGTAATTGGCTACCGCTCCCAGAACGAAGTTGAATTGCAGAATTCCAGCGTTGGTGCTGGCGCCGCCGTTACCACCTGTCGGCAACATATTCACCATGTTTAGCGATGGCGTCCTCCCAGTAGTGAGCTCGAAAACGACGACATCGTTACCGCCCGGATTATTCGTGCTGGTGAGCACGTACACGCCTCGTCCGAACTCGCCCGCAGCCGCCCAGGCGGTTGCGAGAAGTACCGCCGCCAACGCGCTGCCGGCGCGACGCAGATTGATTTTCACTGTGCATATCTCCTTTGCTTTGATTTTGAAAAGCCCTGTTTGACCGGTGGAGCCGCTTAATTCGCGAGCAGCTCCTTCCACACTCTGGAAATACCATTCGGGTTCGGTTCTATTCCCGCTTGCAGAAATAATCCCGCTGTAGCGGCGGTCTCTGACCGCCGGTCTTTTATTTTCAAGTGCGTCGGCGGTCGGAGACCGCCGCTACAGCGCATCAGCGCGAATATTTCACATCTTTATTTTGTCGGGATGTAGGCGCTATTAGTTGATCACCTGAAGCGCGGCATTCAAGGGGGGGACGAGCTGATCGGCAATCTGCAAGGTCGTGTTCGTGTCGAGGTCAGAGACCACAAACCCCAGGTATCCTCGGGACTCGAACCCCGCCACGTTCATGCCCTGCTGATGAGCCTGATACAGATTGACATGGCCTGCCGCCGCGGATCGGAACTCGCCTCCGCTGGGCAGTTGCGCGCCGTCGTTTTTGGTCAGGATTACAGAGAGAATCGTGCCGCGACCGCGCGTAATGAAATGCACGTACTTCCGCGAACTTCCTGGAATCGAGCAGACATGGGCTTCGAGAATTTCGAACCCGGGGAGATTCTGGTGTACGACGTCGAGAAGTCCGGCGTATTGAGGCCCGAGTTTCTGGCGCAGCACTTCCGGCGGGTTGGCGACCTGCGGGTAGTTGTGCCCTTTGATGGCGCACTGGACATGGTCCGAGACGCCCAGGGCCAGCGCGCCAGCCACGATTCTTCTGCCCCGCACGACGCGCACCCATTCGTGCGTCACCAGGCCTCCCAGCACAATGGCCACTACCACCGCCAGCGCCACCGCCCAGTTGAACTGTCGAGATCCACTCCAGAAGCTTGGTTCGGTTTCCCGCAGCCGCCGCAGAATTGACAGGCGAAGTTCTTCGGGCGGCATCAGGTTTGCGGCCGCGCGGCGCACGAACTCGCGCACCTGCGTGCGGGTCTCCAATTCCCGCGTGCAGGCCTCACACGTCTCCAAGTGGCGCAGAATCTCGCTGGTCGTTTCCACCCGGAGTTCGTTGCTCAGATACGCGTCGAGGTGGCGGCGTATCCGTTCGCATTGCCTCGAGTCGAATGTAAGGACGTTCATGCGGATTCACCCGCACTCGCCGGGTCCTTCGCAGGCTTGATCCCGTAGGTGCTTGCTACTTCGGCCAACTCTCCCCGCAACAGCTTTCTGCCCCGGCTCAGGCGCGACATCACCGTGCCCAGGGGCAGCTTCAGCGCATCGGCGATCTCCTTATACGAGAACTCCTGCACGTCCGCCAGCAGCACGACTTCACGGAAATCGACCGGCACTTTCTCGAGCGCTCCCAGCACATCTTCGTCATGGATTTCATGCGGCACCGAAGGCTCCGCTACGACGCTCTCCTGATCCTCGGGTTTTTCAAACGCCTCCACCTTGGCCGCCTTTGCCCAACGCCGCCGAAAATGATGCAGGCGATGAAAGAGGATTTTGAAGAGCCAGGCGCGGCAGTTCGTTCCCGTCTCGAAGCGGTGAAACGATTTCCACGCCTCCAGATAAACCTCCTGAACCAAGTCCTCCGCCTCGGCGGTCTCCTGTGCCACGAGTCGCGCCGTCCGATAAAGGGCAGGGAAGTGCACCATCGCCGCCGCTTCGAAGTCCTCCACGCGGACCTTGGGACGAAAGAACAAGTCGATCTCCACCTTCGCGAGGCTTTCAGCCTGGCAGGCCGGTGAAAAGCGCCCGGGAGCTGTCATCCTGAGCGAAGCGAAGGCTCTCGGCAGTTTCAGTTTCAACCAATTACGGAGATCCTTCGTCGTCCGTCAACTGACGGACTCCTCAGGACGACAGCTTCAACCGTTTATTCAGCAGCCTGCTACGTCGGAACTGCTATTATACGACCGCCGGCCCGGTCCAGTCTCTCATTCTATCAATACTGGCGAATTCGTTGCGAATTCGTTGCAGTACTTGGGCTGGCTGCGATTGCCTCGGGGTTCCAGATCCAAGAGATTGACACCTACCGTGGCCCGGTTCGTGCTGACCTTGGTTCTCCACACCCCAATGCACGACTGGCGGAAATCCTGGGAACCGAGAGAGAACTCGAAAATACGGGGAACAAAGCCAGAATGTTGTTGAAAACAAAGCACATCACTTTTTCGAAGCGTGCAAATGAGGCGTCTTGGGCGCGTCAAGCGGCACAAACCAGGCCCTGAAGGGAGCAAGGGGAATTTGCGAAGACGAGCTAAGGCTCCGGTTTCGCAGGGCGAGGCATAGTAGGGACAAGTTGTCGGCTAGGCAAGACTTGCCGCGGCAATCTTCCGCTTCCGCCGAACCTTCTCGCCTGTCGCTCACTCCAGCCACAAAACCTGAAAGGGGTCGAGCTTGACCGTTTCGTTCAGGGCTTCCTCAGACAGCCGGTCCTTTGCCCCACGCGAAAGCTGCACAGGCATTTCCTGCCGCGTGGTATTCACGATGAACAGGCTGTTATCCAAGTGGGGAACTGCCAACCCGCCTGCCGGCAGCGGCGCCGCGAGCAAGTTCTGGCTGTGCGGGACGAGTTCTCGAATCAGGCGCAAGAAGCTGTCGTCACCCGGCCAAAAGCCTAATTTGACCACTCTTCCCCGCCCCAGTTTCCTTAGGGTCACGGCGGGCTTGCCATCCAGAATCGGCTGGCGGCTCTTGAATGTCCCGATGATCTCCACCCCGGGATCGACCTCCATGAATTCGCAGTAGCCTTCGAGTCCAACCGGCGATCTGCCCGCCACTCCTCCGCCATTCCACTCCACCTCCGGGTCATTCCGCTGGCCTACTGCCTCCAGGCCCATCCATCGGATGGTCCGCACCAGGCCGCCGGTTAGTTCTCGCAGGTTCGCGGCGAACCCGTCGCCTCGGAATATCCCATTCCCGTCCATGTAGGCGGTGAAAGGAGTTATCACCACTACTCCTCCGCCCTGGGCGAAGGAATGCAGGGCGGCGGCAACTTGGGCATTATCCAGAGCCGTTGCGGCGGGCACCAAGGCCAGCGAGTACTTCGTCAGATTGGAAGCGCCGGCGGCCTTGGCCAAATTCATGCTGTCAACGCCGATGCCCAGCCGGTGCAACGCGTCGAAGCTTTGCGGCAATATCGTGGGGCTGGGCTTGATGTGGGGATAGATCTCCAGGGCGGCACGCTGCTCGAAGTCCGTGAGGGCCACGGCGGTGGCCTTCACCGGGTTGTCGATCAGGTGCTTCCCCCATTTCTGGAAGATCTGCCCCAACTCCACCGCCCAGTTGAAATCCGGCTCGGGGTGGCCAGACCAATCGAGCAGGCCGCCCCACTGCGGCCAGTGGCCTCCTCGCCAACGGTTGCCGGACCAGTAGAACAGCCCGCAGGTTCCGAATGCGGCGGCCTCCAGACCATACATGCGAAACTGGTCATGCGAGGGAGACGGATCCCAGATAGTGGTGCTACCCATTACTCCGAACCGGTTTTCCGTAGTGATGAAATGCTGGCGCCCATAGGCGGAGCGATGCATGTCCTGGTGCCAGGTCAAGTCCGACCAGAATTCCGCATTGTCAGCCCACGGCTGGTAGTAGTTCAAACCCGCGATATCCATGATCTCGCCGGCTTGCGGATCATCCGCCACGGCGTCCCACTCGGTGTTCCAGTCGGTAATAATCCACTGCGTAACGCCGGCTTCGCGCAGCGCCTCAGTTTGCATGGCGAAGAATCCCAGCAGGACATCGCGGCGAAAATGGCGATGCGCCAGACTGAGCGCCGCGATCTCCTTGCCGCTCTCCTCCACTCCTTCGCCCGGCTGAGGCACTTCATCGAGCGATCGGACCTTCATGCCCCAACTCACCAGATTGAGGCGGCGATTGAACTCCTCCGGCGTGCGATATGTCTTCTTCAGCCATTCCCTCCAGGCTTTTTCGCAAGCCGGGTTGTAGCAGAGCCGAGTGACGGCGCCTTCCTGCTCGTTCCCCAGTTGCCACGCGATGACCGTGGGGTGCTCGTGGAAGGCTTTACCCATGGCCAGAATGTATTCGCGCAGGGCGCTCCGATAGAGCGGATGACTAAGGCAAGGGGCATGCCGCGCCATGGGATGCGCCTTCACTCCGGGGTGAAGTTGGGCAAGGATGTCAGGGTTGCCGGCGGCGAGCCATTGTGGCGGGAGGTACGACCCCGTCCCCAGGATGGCCTTCATGTTCCGCCGCTCCAGATCGTCCAGAAAGTTGCGCAGCCAACCGAAATCGAATTCCCCTGAGGCAGTTTCGAGATTGCCCCAGGACGACTCAGAAACGCGCACCGCGTTCATCTGCGCTCGCTGGAAGTGGTCCAGCATCCGATTCCACTCCTCGCGGGTCTGCAATTCCGGGTAAACGTCGGCGCCAAAGAAGAATTCCCCGACTTTGAGCTGGGATTTCGCCAGTGCATTCGGCGGGCCCGGCGCGGGTTGCGGGGGCAGCGCATCGGCCGAGGTCGTTGCCAACGTAAGGAGAGTCTCCCCCATGACCAGCTTTCCGCTATTGCTGAGAAATTCTCTACGAGAAGTATCAGGGATTTTCGGCATGGGATGGGATCTCCATTTCTTCCAGGGGCATTCGTACCGGGATTCTCAATTTACACCAGGGTCACATAGGCTCGGGCAAGGATTTTAGCACTCCCCTTTCGGCAGTCAGCCTGGCATTCGTCTATCTGGTGAGGCTGCGCAAGTGGTCGACACTGTGAAGTTCTGCCGCCAAATCCCAATCTTGAACTGGCCGGCCCGTGGCAGGAGGGAGATAGAGGGGGAATCCCGCGTGGGTTTTTCGGCGTGCGACACCCTACCCGTGACTAATACCACAAGTGCGCTGCGGCGACAAACTTCTGCGAAGGCCCTATGACTTCGGGGGAGTCAGGGGAAGCGGTTGCCGCTGGGGCGTCGGGCATGAGAAAATCTCACGATCAGCTATCCACTGACGATACCTCTCTGGGATTTGAGGATTTATGGATAGGCGACAGTTCTTCTTAACCTCCACAGCGACGGTTGCCTTGGTTAAGGCCCTCAAGAAGCTGCATTACTCGCTCTCGTCTTATTCTAGTGGGCAAGGCATTATAGCCAACCGGCCCCCGGTAATCCCGGTTGGCCTTGATGCGTATCGCAGGTGGGACCGGTGGGCTTATCAGCGCATCGGCGCGAGGGCCTACATGCGCAGCACCTACGATCGCAGTGGCGGGAATGCTGACGCAAGTCACTTCCTATACCAGCTCAGCGATAACTTCAACGTTACGCTTGACCTTGAAGGGCCTGGGATACTCTACTTCGCGCGTTATAACCACTGGCACGGAAGCCCGTGGCACTTTCAGGTTGACGGGACTGATTATATTGTAGAAGAAAGCAGTACACCGGATCCTACCCATCCTGTCGACAACTCGACTTTTCTTCCCGAACGCTGTTTCCCCACCCCCTTGGCCTGGACTTGGTCCGCCACGAAAGGGGCTGACTTGATCTGGGTACCGATCCCCTTTGAGCGTTCCTTCCGCATGGCTTACGAGCGAACTCATTACGGTACGGGCTATTATATTTATCATCGATATGCGGGTGGAGCACCGCTGTCACAACCTATTCGTTCCTGGAACGGGAATGCCGTGCCTGACAAGGATGTGCTCGACCTGATTGCCCGGTCGGGTTCGGACCTCGTCGCCAAAGCCGATAGCGCCGAAGGGAAACAAATTGACATCGAGCAAAAGTCGGGAGAGGTTATCCTTCCGGCCAAGGAGTCAGTTCTCTTTGCCGAAATAGAAAAAGCACCCTCCATGATTCGCGCCTTGGAGTTTTCTGTTCCTCGTGCAAGTTCACTGGAGTTTGGCCGTTTGAAACTGCGGGTTACTTGGGATAGGAGGCCTGCTCCTTCGATAGACGCACCGATTGCCCTCTTCTTTGGGGCGGGAACGCTTTACAACCGCGACGACCGTGAATATCTCGTTAAAGCTTTCCCGGTGCACATTCGTTTTGACGCCCTGCGTGTTCATCTGGCGTGTTATTTCCCCATGCCCTTTTTCCGCCATGCTCGCTTCGAACTCCTAAACGACCGCGACTCGGCGCTTCCAGGAGTACGGTGGAGCATCAGGTACGCGGCATTCCAAGACTCCGCCAATCAGGTTGCGTATTTCCACGCGACGTATCGCGACCACCCCAGCCCGGTCCCCGGCGAGGACCTTAACCTTTTGGATACTCGTCAGGTTGAGGGCGGAGGCGATTGGTCGGGACATTTTATTGGGACCTCCGTGATCTTCTCGCACCGTGCAATTCTGACCACTTTGGAAGGTGATCCTCGGTTCTTCTTTGATGACAGCCGGACTCCTCAGGCCCAAGGGACAGGAACGGAGGAGTGGGGAGGCGGAGGCGACTATTGGGGAGGACAAACGATGACCTTGCCTTTCGCAGGGCACCCGGTGGGCGCGCGGCAAGCCAACGAGGCAAAATGCGAAGAAGATTTGATTGAGTCGGAGTATCGGTTCCTCTTGGCGGACCTGATGCCTTTCGGCAAGAACGCTCGCATCCATCTAGAGCACGGAGGGACGGACGAATCTTCCGAACATTATGAAACCGTGACCTATTGGTATGGATTGCCCAGTCCTTCCCTGATCCTGACTGACGAGTTAAGCGTGGGCGACCCCGCCATTGAGAAAGCTCATGCGTATGACTCGCCCGATGCGAGCGAGCCCGTCAAGATAACATCACGCTACGAGTGGGGAGTCGATCATCTGGAGGGGAAGGAAGTTTATCCGGCGCACACCGAGGTGGGCCGGTACACGACCGGCACATCCGAATTCACCTTGAAACTCACACGTGATAATCTTGGTGTTCTGTTACGCCGGACGCTCGACTACTCGTTTCCCAATCAACGCGCCGAGGTCTTCGTGGCGCAAGCGGCCGGATCATCGCAGCCGAAGGACCCCGCTCAATGGAGGCTCGCGGGCATCTGGTATCTCGCCGGATCAAATACCTGCATTTACTCCAATCCGGAATCGGAATTGGGAGCGACGGAGCACGCGATCGAAACTTCCAACCGGCGCTTCCGGGATGATGAATTCCTCATTTCGCGCGACCTTACCCAAGGACTGTCTGCGATCCGTGTGAGAATTCACTTCACTCCGGTTAACCTTCCGCTGTTTCCCGGTGCGCCATATCAGAAGCAAGCTTGGAGCGAGATCCGTTACTCGGCTTATTGTATTGTCATGCCCTCATTTCAAGTGTCTGCCTAGCCCATTGCCATTGGGCCCGACACTCAGGCACTTCGGCTTCCTCCAGCTTGACGGGAATGGCAAAAATCGTCCCCTCAGGCTTTTCCTCCGCCACAGACAACGCGTCCCGGATTTCCCTTTGTAGAAAACCCTCTTTGCTAACAGACTTGCGCGAAAGGTAGATGACCACAACTCGCAACTGGCGGTTAGGCATGGTCCGTTCCGGAGTTACTTACACACCGATGGCAACAATATAAAACAAGATAGAGGTGGATTCGAACTCAGCGCAAGGAACCCCAAGGGCGAAGAAACCAAAGCACAACGATGCCGCTCATTTCAACGCAGGCCGAATGCTCGCGCAGAAAGGTGACTTGAATGGGAGCATTGCTGAATGCCCTGCGGCCATCCTCTTGCAGCCAAATCGCGCTTGGAGTCACGCATTACTCGTCATTGCAATGGCAGGGAAACGCGACCGCCGTATGGCGCTCGAAGAACTAAGCACAGCCCATCGTCTCGACCCCGCTAATTCCTTCTTCGCCCAGTCGTATGAAAAGCTTCTCCGCCCGAGCCCTCCCGATAGAAACCTGTGGTTTTTCGGGCGGTATCCTGATGGGGTTGTGCGGCGGGCACGCATCACTGGTTGCCCCATCTGTACGGCGTCTTCGTTTCAAGCTAAACTAAAGTCAGTAGCAAGCAGCGACAGGGCCCGAACCACATCGGCGAGCATTCGAAGAGATGAGCCACTCGGAAGAACAACTACGGGTGATGATCGATGCCGTCCCTACGATGGCGCGGTGCAGTCTGCTGGATGGTTTCATGCGCCGGATTGACGGACGAGGACGAGCGCTGCTTGCGGCCCCCCGGCGAGGTACTCGCCGGCCAGACCAAGCAAATCGTCGACCATTGGCGTGGCGGCGGCGTCGCCAGCATTCCGCACTTCACCCGGCACTCTCGCCCGCCCGAGGAAATCCCGTCCCGGAATACTTGGCGGCCAGCAACCTCCGTTTTCAACAGGAAACTGCTTTGCGATATACAGCGTTGAAGAAGAACAACGTCGACGGACTTCGGTCGACTCCTTACCTGCCGCTGCGCGACGTTATCGCGTTTATCACGGTCGAAAACGAAACCTTCAAGCCGTATCTTGCGGCAAAAGGCAATTCAGCCGAAGAGATGGACAAGATGCATCGGGCATGGTGAAAGTCAATTAAGCTACGACTGGCGCTTTGGGCCAGGCCGTATTCTGACGACAGCCAGGCGCCGAACGAATGGTGACGCTGGTGGCGTTGCTTCCCGAGGATACATGCGAACCCCTAACGTTTCAGACGCTTCTATTTTGAGTCGGAGGGCTCTACTGAAGTCCGTCGCCCCGGCCGGAGTCGGATGGGCCCTTCCCTTGGCTTCCTTTGCGCACCCAGAAGAACGGGTAATGACCTCCAACGGTGGCACCGATCCGTACCCGATTCCATGGTTGGACAAGAACGGCAGCCATAATCAACCGGCAGGTCCGAATTTCGAACCTTCCCACATCTATCATTTCAACGGCAGAGTTGCTCGATGCAGCACGTTCAGCGGAATGGGGACGGATAACCAGGGGAACCGCGTCGGTTTCGGCACTCCGACCACCGATTACGGCGTGATGCAGGGAGAATACTGGGCGGCGAGAGTGCCACAACAGGGCACATTCGCGCACATATGACTTACGTTGTTTCGGGGGCCGTTGGTTCCCGCCAACCAAATCCACGATTTGCACCCTCCCATTGTGCCTTCGGGACTGTACTGGGTGGTACCCGTACCAGCGAACAGCCTGACGATCAGTGCTGGTGGAAAAGTGTTCACGCTGGAGATGCAGAACGTTCCCGTCATCGATCAGCCGCGGTGGCCCGCTCTCGAGTCCGTAGCGACGCCGGCGCGCATGTCGTTCAAGATGGTGTGGAAGTCCAATGGCGAACCCGCGGTGTACGAAGACACGAGCAAGCACTTCCGTTTCACGGGCACCCGCGCGGTTTGCCAGATGGAGGCCAGGATCGAAGTTCCCTCCATCGGGTTCACGTGGAAGTCTGATCCGCTGGAAACCTCGAAGTGCGATTTCGCGATCGTGGGTGAGGAGGTCAATGGACGCTATTACGATATGAAGTAGTTCTAAAACGCAATCTGGCCCTCCTAATGCTCTCCTGGCGCAAAGAAAAGAGAGCCAGGTCGCGTTGATACAGATGAGCGGCTCCTTTCAGCTTGACCGGTGTTGAGCGTGCGCCAGGCAGGAACGAACGCCTTCCAGGCGAAAACTGTCAGCAATGCTAAAAGCAATATAGGCTCAGCCCAGCGACCGCTCAGCTCTTCGGCGTCGGTCGTTGGACTACCCGCGCAGGTCCGAGAAGGGGCAGAATTTTCCACGCCGTTCCCGTTGACGTCAGACTCCTTTCGCAAGACCGCTTGCAGATCAGTGACCCCTAGGCGGATTGCCGTCCGCTCGCTATCAAGCCCACCGCGAACGTCACCACCGTCCCGATGGCAACGTACCATGTCCAGGCAATGGGCGTATAAGCCACCACAAAAGCCATTACGGCCAGGGCGATGAGCGCGCCGGTTAAAGCGCCGCGGGCGGTGGCACGTTTGGTCAGTACCCCCAACAGGAAAATTCCCAGCATGCTGCCATAGGGGACGCTGGCTATGGTAAGAGCCAACTCCATAACGCTGCGGTGAAGGAGTTGCGCAACCAGCGCAATGATCGTCAGCACCGCGCCCCAGGCTAAGACCACGCCGCGTGAGACTCGGAGGTAGTGCTTCTCGTCCGCGTTGGGGTGGATAAACGGCTTATAGAAATCCATCACCGAGCTCGACGCCAGGGAATTTAAAGCGGCGCTGAGGTTTGCCATGCCCGCCGCGATGATGGCCGCGATCAGCAGCCCGGCAAGCCCGCGAGGCAACTGCGTCACTACAAAGGCAGGAAAGATCTGGTCTCCGCGTGCGAAGGGGTGCGGCGGCGGGAAATGCCGGTAGAAGGCGAAGAGGGTCACGCCTACAACCAGGAAGAGTGTGAACTGCAGCAGGATGAGAACCCCGCTCGCAAGCAGGGCCGTCTGGCTGTCGCGCTTCTTGCGCGCGGCCAGCAGGAGCTGCACGATCAACTGGTCCGTGCCATGACTGGCGGTATTCAGGAATGCTCCGCCCACCAGTCCCGACCAGAACAAGTAAGGCTCGTGCCAGTTGAAATGGAAGTTGAAGACGGCGAGCTTGTTGCCTTCGAGATGCGCCAGCCGGCTCACCTCCGCCCAGCCGCCGGGGATGGCGTGCAAGGCCAGGACCAGCGCCACCACAGTCCCGGCGAGATAAATGAGAAGCTGGACGACTTCCGTCCAGATCACGGCCGTCAGCCCGCCCTCAAACGTATAGAAAAGGGTCAACGCGGTAACGATGAGCAACGAGGCGAAGACGCCGCTCTTCAGTACAACTCCGATGACAATCGCGATGGCGAAGACGCGCACGCCTTCGGCCAAGGCGCGCGTGGTGAGAAAGAGTCCGCTGGTAAAGAGCTTCAAAACCCGGCCGAAGCGCTGCTCGATGAGTTGGTAAGCGGTGAACATCTCGCCGGCAAAGTAGCGAGGAATGAGCGCGAAGCTCACCACGACTCGTCCCACCAGGTAGCCGAAAACCAGTTGCAGGAAGCCGAGGTTGGTGGCGTAGGCGATGCCAGGCGTACTGATGATGGTCAGAATGCTGGTTTCGGCGGTGACAATGGCGAAGGAAATTGCCCACCAGGGCAGGCGGCGCCCGCCAAGAAAATACTCGCGCAGGGTCGGCTGGCTCTTGCGGAAACGCGCCCCGAAGATGGTGATGGCGGCGAGATAGGCGATCACCACCAGGAGGTCAGGCCAACTGATAGCCACGGAAGGTCCTCAGAGGAAGTTGTCAGCCGTCAGCTTTCAGCAAACAGGCTTCAGGGCATTTAACATACCAGTGACGAGTGAGGAGTGACAAGGGCAGGAGTCAGGATTCAGGGGTCGGCAGACACAAGTCCGCGGCATTCAGTGCGGCATGTGCATCAGCATCACGGCGGTGCCATCTTCCTGTTTCCAACCCTGGGCCCGCAGCCGCTCGATTTTCGACGCGTTCTGCACAATCAATTGGGCAACATCGTAGATATCCGGTGGAGTCCACAGGATGACGTTCCCCATTCGATAGCGAACTTCGGCAGACAGACCCGCCCCTCCAGCGCGAAGGATGTCCGCGATGGTGGCAGCACAATTGTCGTAGAGCATCTGGTAGTTGCTTGTGGCAAAAATCTCGTGCCACTTGGCACGCATTTTGTCTTCGTCGAGGCCTCCGAAATCGACCGTGCGGTCTGGAAGGCGGGGGTTCCCTGGTGTACCCTCGGACTCGCAATCGGCCTTAAAGTTCTGAACCCCAGCGCGTGACCAGACCATCCCCTCCAAGGCGTTCATTGGCCACCAACTCACATACTCGGCCTTTCCTAACCCTTCATTCAGACTAATGTCGAGGGATGCGTGTCCAACATTGATGCCCGGGCGTTGAAGATGTGTACGGCCAGAAGAGTCGGAGGACCATAGTCCCGTGGGGTGGGGATACCACAAGTACACCTTGTTCACGGCTCTTCTCCTTAAGTTCTGAATTTCTATTTTGGGTTGCCCAACCTCCTCACTATACATCAAGCCGGTTCTGCTGACCAACGAGCACGAGGGCCGAACTACCTCTCGGCTTCTGAACCCTCGGCCGACAAGTTCCGGAAGACCGCTCGTCCCTTGCCATACAGAATCATCCCGACCAGTCCTTCCTTGAAGTCGTCGTCCTCGAATTTAGTCACGAAGAGAGGAGGGAAAAGAATCTTGATGACCGCTCCTCGGCACTGGACGGAGATTTTCTTTTGCGGTCCCGGCGTCTGATCGCTCACCGGAACCTCCGTCCAGGACAGAAGATCCTGCGCGACCTCGTCAGTGTGGTATTTCTTGACCAGTTTAAACGAGATCGCACGAGAGCCAGGGGTGGGCACGCCAATGATCACGGCGTAGTATCCGCGCTCATTGAGACGGAAAACCAGCCCTGCGGCGACATTGTCCCCAGACTTCAACTCCACGCTGAGCGAAGCATCGAGGTCTTCAAACCACGGCCCATTGGCAACGAGCAAGCCTGCCGCGGCTCCGCTTTCGGCAGATCCAATGCCTCCGGAGGACCCCAGGAAGATTTCATCCGGCTGCTGCGTCACGCTGCTGATCAGGTACGCTCCGTCTTCGTAGTGAAGGCTCTTCCGGTTGGGCCAGCCGCTGGTTTTGTCGCGGAAGTCGTCGTGGTAGATGGTCAGCCCATTCTTGATCGTAACTTTGGATTCGTACGGGTAGGGCTTGAGCTTCTCATTCTCACAGCCGCCTGATGGTTCGGGCGAGTTTCCAGCCACCGGCTCTTCCGGCATGGCGAAACCACGCCGTGCCCGAACCCTTGCACCGGATTGCGCAACCTTTACCTTGATCTCGCGGAAGCCGCCCTTGGAAGCGTTCGGGTAATAAGCAAGTGTATATTGCGTCCTGAGTTGATGAGCTACAGCATCGACGGCGTCCTCGAGTCTACCCGGTTTCGGGAAGAAGGCTTCAGCGCCCGATTCAGTGGCCAGCCGTTTGAAGGCGCTCAATGGGTTATCAATCTCCTGGTTGGTCACGAGTGCGACCTTCTGAGAGTGGGCACTTCGATACATGTCGTATTCTGCCTTACTGAAACAACCGAGAATCATGAACACCTGGGCCTGCGACGCCTGAACAATGGGGATGAGGTCCTCCAGGGAGCGATGGCTGTTCTGGTCTGCCCCATCGGTCAGCACCAGCAATGCCTTCTTGTGGTGGTGGGCATTCCGCATGTAGCAGAGCGCGCTTGCTATTGCGTCGTACAAGCTGGTGCCATCCTTCGTTACGGTGGTGGCGGAGATCGCCGCAAGAATGCGCTGCGGGTCGCTGGTGAAGTCAACCGCCTTTTCAACCTGGCGAGAGAACCTCAGGTAGAACACTTCATCGGCGGGGCGCATCGTGCCCAGCAAGCGGGCCAGGGAGGCTTTGGCGACGTTGAGTTTTCCCGTCGCCTCCATGCTTCCGCTCACGTCCAGAAGAATCCCCAGGCTGACAGGCTCGTCCCCCGCGTCGAAGAACGCAATCTTTTGCGGAATACCGTCCTCGTAGACTGAGAACTGATCGGCACGTAGCCCGTGGATCTCGTTATCCTTGCGGTCGGTCACCCGGACGGCAAGCGAGAGCAAATCCACTTCCGTGCGAATGGTAGGTACAGAACCGGCAGGCTCCGGATTCTGCGCTTCCAAGCGGAAGGGGGCAATCATGACAAACGCGAGAATGATGGCATCCCGGTACGTCGTCCCCTTGGCCATCCCACTCCTCCTTGGCCGGAATTCCGCCTCGCGACATCAATGTATACCCAGCCGCGCCCGAGTTCAATCGACAGCCGGCCTGTCAGCAGGAATGATGACTGCGGGAATACGCATCCGCACAACTGGTAATAATAGAACGCAACGAATTCGCCTGGCGCGGCCATCGCGAGCGTTGTTACAATATGCGCCATCGTCTCAGGGTTCTCGCGCAAACATGATGCAGTGACGGGAGGTTTCGGGGTGGGTGCCTGCAAACTCTCAAGAGGCCGGGTCAGAAGAATCGTGGCGGCTCGGTCGCACAGGAATCTTGTAGTAATAATCGGACCAGACGTATTTGGGCGAACCCACTGGATGGGACAAGGGTACCTCCAACGTGGCCATCGCCGTCTCGTCCCAGATCCGCGGAATCACGGGATGAAACCAATCACTTGATTCCTGAGACCACCCGACTTGACTGGCCGTCGCGACGCTGGTCAGCACCCGAAGGGGAGGCACCAAGCCCTTGATCCTTACAGCTCGCCTATCGACCTCCGGAAAGGGCCTCGCCTGTGCCCATCATGGCTTAACGCTGTCAATAACACCTTATAAGGGCCTGCGGTCGGGGCGTGCAGGGCCAATCCCGAGAACGCCAACATCGCGACACCTGCTGGAAGTACGACTGCCAGGCAAAATGGTCGCACGAGATACTCCTTGATGAGCGCCACAATTGCTTTTAACATTCCACGACCTGAAGCTCCTTCCACCTTTGACAATTGACTTTCGCTGGGTAGCATCGACAGTACCCTGGTGAGCATTCTTGACCTAATGCGTGAGCCCTAATGAACTGACACCCATCCGCACACGCGGTATAAGTAGGGGTGCCTCGTGTGTCCCTTGAGAGGCAGATGTGACATGGGTTTGGAGGCAACACCTATGAAATACAATCGAGTTATCAGCACAGCAGTTCTGTTATTACTCCTCGGAACTACTATTCCTGCATTCGCGCACAAGGACGATGAGAAAAAGGGCGGAGGCGCCGGAAAACCTCAGGCGTCGCAACACGAGCAACAACCTCAGCACGCCCAGAAAGTGCAGCCTCAGCAGCACGCGCAGAAAGCCGCGCAACCGCAGCGCGAACCGAAAGCACAGCCGCAACGCGCCGAGAAAGCACAGCCGCAACGTGCCGAGAAAGCACAGTCGCAGCGCGCCGAGAAAGCACAGCCGCAACGTGCCGAGAAAGCACAGCCGCAGCGCGCCGAGAAAGCACAGCCACAGCGCACCGAGAAAGCACAGTCACAACGTGCCGAGAAAGCACAGCCGCAGCGCGCCGAGAAAGCACAGCCGCAACGTGCCGAGAAAGCACAGCCGCAACGTGCCGAGAAAGCACAGTCACAACGTGCCGAGAAAGCACAGCCGCTGCGCGCCGAGAAAGCACAGTCACAACGTGCCGAGAAAGCACAGCCACAACGAGCCGAGAAAGCACAGTCACAACGTGCCGAGCGGGCGCAACGCCAGGCACAGCCGTCCAGAGGGCAGCAGACACAGTCCGTTGCTAGCAGCGGCGGCGGCGGCCGATATGGCCGCATTTCTAACGCCAATTACAGTGCCCATTTCGGCCACGGACACTCCTTCCACATGGGGCGTCCCCAGATGATCGGCGGGTACAACCGCTTCCAGTACGGCGGCTACTCGTTCGGGTACAATGAGGGATGGCCCGTAGGCTGGGACTACAACGACGATTGTTATGTCGAATACGTCGATGGCGCCTATTTCATGTACAATTTCCGGCATCCCGGCATGCACATTTCCCTCAGCATCTTCGGCGACGGCAATTACGGCAACCGTTATGGCCGCATTTCTGAAGTTAGATACCGTTCCCATTTCGGTCATGACCACTGGTTCCACATGGGGCGTCCCAGGATGATCGGCGGGTATAGCCGCTTCCACTACGGCGGCTACTGGTTCGGTTACAATGAAGGATGGCCAGTAGGCTGGGACTACAACGACGACTGCTATGTCGCATACGTTGATGGCGCCTATTACATGTACAACCTTAGGCATCCCGGCATGCACATTACTCTTCGCATGTTCTCATGATTTATACAGCGCACCTTCGGGGAGGATTTCCTCGGCGCGAGGCGGGGCGGACGGGCCGCCCCGAAGGGGGGAATAAGTCTTTTGGTTTGCGAACTCTCCAGGCGGCGAATGCTGGGGGCTGTCATCGTGAAAAAGCGAGTTCAGCTACGGAGCACGGGGGATGATCAGATCATTTCAAGTCCGGACCCTTACTGAGCTCCTCGAATCCCAGCAGGTCCCCCCAGGGCGTAAACGTGCCTGAGCAATTTTGAGCAGACGCGTGTGCCAAAAGGCGCAAACTGGATTGCCGATATCGATGATAGGTACTCAACTGGCCGAGAACTGATTCCGGCGATGTTTCTCGGAAGGCACGGCGGCGGGGACTCAAACGGACTCCACGGGAGGATTAGGACCTAAAAAGTACCTATTGCAGGCCTCTCGGATCGCATCCAAAGTGAGCAGTGGTTGTTTCCCGTCGTATTTTGCCTTCCAACATATGTGTTGGATGATGTCCCGTGGGTAGCAAGCCCGGAGGGGTTGACCTAGTTCAGCAATAACTTTTGTGAGCTCGTCCACAACGGAGGCGTCATACGCCAGGCCGGACTGCGTGCAAACCAGGCGCGCGATCTCGTGGAACTGTTCCTCAGTTACGTAGGTCACCTTGATTTTGGTCTGGATTCTTCGCAGGAAGGCCTCGTCGGCCAAGCCGGCAGGATCCAAGTTCGTAGAGAAAACAATAATCAAATCAAAGGGGATTTCGAATTTGTTTCCGCCCGCCAAGGTCAGGTAGTCGATCCTGCGGTCCAGGGGCACGATCCAGCGATTGAGCAACTCTGTGGGACTTATCCGTTGCCGGCCGAGATCATCCAAAACCAGGAAGCCGTTGTTCGCCATCATTTGCAGCGGAGCGGTATAGAAGCCACGGCTGGGATTGAGCCGAAGGTCCAGCAGTTCCATGGTCAGTTCGCCGCCAGCCATCACGTGCGGGCGCGGGCAAAGAACCCAGCGCCCGTCGCAACTGGCTGGCACAATCTCTTCCCGCGATCCGTGGGCAGGCGGGTTAAAGACAGTAATGATCTGGCCTTGGACCTCCACCGCGTAAGGGATCCAAACCCAGTCCTTATAGATCCGGGGTAGGGTCTCCGCGATCACGGTCTTCCCCGTTCCGGTGGGACCGTATAGGATGATCGATTGCCCGGAGACAAGCGCAGCGCCCAATTGATCTAACATGTTGTCGCTGACCACGAGATTTTCGAAGGCCTTGCGAAGATCGGGCCGGTGGATTTCGACATCCAACACGCTTTGGGAGCGTATCACTTCGACGTAAGCCGAAAGGGACACTGGGGCGGGACCGGAATACATGTCTCGCGACATTATGCGGTGTGCCTCAATCTGCCCCTTCGACGTCGTGAGAATCCTAAGGTCACTGCCGAACGTGCCGACGACGACGTCGATGAGCTGTCCCTTGCGGAGGTGTGCGACGATCTCATTAATGACACCGGGGTGGAGCTGCATCCGCCTGCCCAACTCCTGGGGCGAAAGTTCACCAGCGAGATAGAGTAGCTTCAGGGCCAGGTTTTCGAGCAGGTTAATCGGCACGCCCGTCTCCTCGACTGTTTCAGGCCGGTGTGCAACAAGTCGGATTGTTTTTGACATCGGTTCGGCATAGGGCGTTGTTCCCATTGTTATCCTCCGTGGCTCAGAGATCCCTCCTCGCCATAGGCGGCCTCGCCCACCGTGCGGAATTCCCGCTCCGCCTCCAGCAGCCGCAGGCCTTCGCGAAAGATGGGATAGTCGTCAACGATGAGAATACGCACCGAGTGGGCGATCTCATTCATGACCTATCTGCGGGACGCGGATTTCCAGGCGCGCGCCGCGCCCCGGAGTTGATTCTATGGCAAGTTCGCCCCCTATGGAACGGACACGTTCCATGATGATTGTGGGCCCCTTGCGTTCGGCCTCCAGTTCGGCATGGGTGAGGCGGCCGGAAAAGTCGAATCCACGCCCATCGTCGTCCACCAGGAGCTTCCAATAACCGTCCTTCGCATCAAAGCGGACGAGCACGTTGCGGGCTCCACTATGTTTCCGCACATTGACGAGGGCCTCCTGCACGGTGCGCGCCAGTTCGTTGCAGACGCGGGGCAGCAACGAGACTTCCGGGAGCAGCGTCACAAAACGGGCGGAAATCCCCGTGTCGCGCCGGAACCGGTCGACGGCGTCGGCCAGGAAGTCCAGGAGCTGTTTGGGGGTCAGGTCCACCGGCCTCATCTGCTGCATCAGCTCGCGAAGATTCAGCACCTCCTGGTGAAGGATCCCCTGGGCGCGGCTCAGATCCTGGGCCAGGCGTTGAGGGGAAGCGTTGGCCTGACGGCGGAGCACGTCCACCTCCATTTCCAGGCCAATCAGAGTTTGGATGACGCCATCGTGGAGTTCGCGCGCCACCCGGGCGCGCTCCACGGCCCCTGCCCGCGAGCGCAGCCGGCGCGTCAAGTACCTGCTGTAAATGGCCGGAGTCACTTGATGGCAAAAGGTCTGGAAGAAGTGCACGGCCGCATCCCGCGTGGGTACCAGTTCGGGCTCGAACATAAGCAGGCTGCCAGACCACTCATTCCCCAAATTGATGGCGGCGCCGAGCAGCGAGCGAAAACTTCGCGCTTGCAAGAAAGCCTCCGGCGGGTTCCACGAGGCATGCTTGCGCCAAGTGCCTTTCTCGTCCAGCGCGAAGAGGTCGAACAGTACGTCGCGGCGCGGGCGCGCGCGGCGGACGGCGTGCCAGACCTCGCCGGGTGCGTCAAAGACGTATTGTTCGCGCCGGGCATGATCGAGTTCAGAGAAGACCAGATTAAGCTCTTGGCCCGGGTGGTCGCGCCGGACCTCCCAGAGGAAGTCGCGACCCGTGCTTATCTCGCGCATCGAGAGCACAGCTGCCCGCGCGGCGAACAAAAAGAGGACCTCGTCAAACACGGCCCGCAGAGTCCCCAGTACCCCCGTCTCGGCCTGGACTCTAGCGATGGTGCGGGCGATTCCGGCGGTTTCCGCCCGCAGCAGTTTTTCTTCTTCTCCCATGAATCCCAGCAGATAACCTAAAATCAACAGGTACAGCGCGCGGATGATCAGCTCATTCAGCGTGTACCGGCCTTCCAGGAGACCTGCAAGCCCGGGACTGATCACCAGGGCCTCCAGAAAGAGCAACACGACCGTCGCAGCCGCCGTGCCCATGGTCTCCCGGAACCCCCAGCGATAGGCCGCGGCCAAAAGAACGAAGATATAAAGGGCGATAAAGGGGCTATTAGGCCCCTCCGTAAAAAAGCCAATGAGGGCAGGCCAGGCAACGTCAATGGCGTGGACAGTGAAACGGAAGGACGATGTGGAAGTTTCGCGAAACCGGACGAGGGCTAGCGTGATGAGGCTGTGAATGGCGTAAGCTGCCAGCAGACCGAAAGCCAGCGGGGCATACCGGCTCGGCTGGGTCGGGTCGAGCCATATCGCCCCGATCGAGCTCGCGGCCAGGAACACGCGCCCGGTGGCCAGGAAACGTTCAATCCGCTGGGCTTCACTCGGGGCTACCGCCCTACCAAAATCGGCATGCCACCGGGTTCGGACTTCCGCTGAGGCCGGCAACGGATCCCCTTTATCTATTTGTGAGCTATATTAGCCCAGGATTTCCATTTTGGCATCCTGGAACACGGCATCGTACTGTCAAGAGTTTCTACTTCAACATGGCGTAAGTGCATAAGGCCAAAGAGGTTCCCGCAATTCCGGGTTTCTTCCCCGGTTTTGGCTCGCTTTCGCTTCGCTGCAGCGCGCATCTTTCCTCAAACTTTTGGCAGAACCCCAAGTATTGTACACCCACCGGCTGGTGGCCACCCACGATTTCGCAAGTCCAGACGCCAGCGCGCCCACGGTGCGTCTTCGGGATGGAGGCAAGCGGCGCCTTAACCCGTTGCAGCCGCGATTTCTCCGACGCTTCTCCCTCGCTGGCCTCGATATTGACGAATACTTCTTCCTGCCGTACGGTTTCTGGCAACAGCGATAACCTCATGACGTCCGCGTCGGTGAGTGTGAGTAGGTCAGTTACGATCTAGCCCAACCTGGGCCTAAGATCGTTTGTTTCCCTTTGTTTACTGGAGAAGCGCCGTGGCTATTGAGCGCAGCGATTAGTTGCGAGAACGGCCTTTCCCACAAATAAACGGCGAATAGGGGGCCACGGTTTTCCTCCCCCTCAAAGAACGGGCTCACGCTGACAATGAGCGTGGCCCTCGCTCAAGGTGGAAGCACACTCATATCCGATGTATATTGCACATCACATCGAGGAACGGGAGGTAATTAGATGCAAAGGCGCGATTTCTTGGCAATGACGGCGGCGGCGATGGCGGACCCCTCGGCCAGGGGGGCGTCTCAGCGGGCAACGCCCCAGACGGCGGGATGCTCGTCCAGTGCTTCTGGGAGACTCGCCGGGATGAGCCTGCTCGAGCTACGGCAGCATCTCCACGCGGAGCTGTTTGACTCCTACCTGCCCTTCTGGGATCGCTACGGAATCGACCACAAGTTCGGCGGCTTCATGTGCGCGATCGATCATGACGGCACGCGCATCAACGACAACAAGTTCCACTGGTTCCAGGGCCGCGGCGTGTGGGTTTACAGCTTTCTTTACAATCATTTCGGAAAGAACCCGGCGCATCTGGAGGTCGCCAAACAGGCGAAGGATTTCATGCTGGCGCATTTCCCGCAGCCGGACGGCACCTGGGCGGAACTGGTTTCGCGCGAAGGCAAGATGCTGAAGCCACTCCACGGCGACCTGTTCGGAATGTTCTTCGCCGCCGAGGGCCTGCAGGAGTACGCCTACGCTTCCGGGGACGAAGAACCACGCCAGGCAGCTTCGCGTTTGTTGAAGCAGCTCTTCGCAAAGCTCCAGGACCCCGCCGTGCCCGATCCCGAGACCGGTCTCACAGGCGCCCGGTCGCAGGGCGTCTGGATGGTGGTGGTGCGGACGGCCACGCAGATGCTGCGCCGCTGGCCCGACGCGGAAATCGCCGCCATGGCCGACCACAGCGTCGACGCGGTCATCCACAAGCATTACAACCCGCAATTCGGGCTTAACACGGAGACCTTGGACCTTGATGGCAGCCGTCCCAAAGAGCGGGCCAACGTCACCCTCTGTGGCCATTCGGTCGAGACGCTGTGGATGATCATGGACGAGGCGCTGCGCTGCCAGGATCACGCGCTCTACGACCTCTGCGCGGAACGCCTGCGCCGGCACCTGGACGTGGGCTGGGACCACGTATTCGGCGGCCTGGCCGACTCCGTCAACGTTAACCAAGGGGCTTATCATTGGCCGGTTGATACTCCCGTGGGTACGAACTACCAGTTCCGCGAAGTGGGCGAGTACAAGTGGGTAAAGACCTCCTGGGCGTTCGATGAAGTGCTGAATGGCACGCTGAGCGTCATCGAGAACCGGGGCAGCGAGTGGGCTGCGCGCTATTTCGAGCTTGCCCAGGAGACGTTCGACAAGCAAAATGTCTCTGAAGTCACGCGGACTGCCCCTGTTCACCTCTTTCGCCGAACGTGAGATGGAATTCACGCCCCACGTGGTGCGCCAGGAGAATTACCACCACGCGCGCCGACTGATGCTGAGCCTGCTGGCCCTTGACCGCATGATCAAGCGCGCGGCGAGCGACCGCTGACAAATCAAGGCTGGTGGTGTCCCCTTCAGAACATCCATCGGGGGAACCTATGACGGTTTAGTCCAGGCCGGCTACTGGTTATTAGCCGCTGAATGCACCTCCGCGGCCTGCACCTGGGCGTCCGCGCGCCTTCCATTCCGTGAGAGGGGCCAGCGAGGCAATCGGTGGCTGGAAAGGGCGGGGGCATTGAACGCGAACTCGCCCGAGAGGGTACGCACGTCTTCATTACGGGCCGCTTAGCGCTTCGCGGTTTGCACTGGATTCGGGACCGACAGGTCCCCAGTTCAATTCCGGGCGTCCTGGCATCATTTTAGAGGGGTTCGAGTGGACGCAGTACTTTGAGAAAACGGCGTGCCAGGGCGCACTTCACCCCCAAGAGATACTTTGGGTATGGGTGTAAATCGCTTGGAACAATTCTTCCGGCTGGATGGGCTTGGAGACGTACCCGTCCATGCCGGCAGTGAGGCAGCGCTCGCGATCGCCTCGCATGGCATATGCGGTCATGGCAATGATCGGGATGTGTTCGCCAGTGGTTTTTTCCTTCTTGCGGATTTCCACTGTGGCTTCGAATCCATCCATCTCTGGCATTTGAACGTCCATCAATACGGCGTCAAAGGTACTCTTTTCCAGCACCTCCAGGGCCTCGCGTCCGCTACAAACCACGGTCACCGCGTGTCCCCGTTTCTCGATCAATCGCGCCGCTAACATCCGATTGACGGCGTTGTCCTCGGCTAGCAGAATGTGCAACTTCCGTTGATCTTCGGGGAGGGGATGGCGGGTGATCAAAGCGCCGGAGCCGGCATTCTCTGCTTGGGTCCCAAGGGCAGCGAGGATGGCGTCAAACAACTCAAACTCAGTGACCGGCTTCGTCAGGTAGGCAGATACCCCGAGATTGCGTAAGCGAGCCGCATCACTCCGCCAACCCGCCGAAGTGAGCATTATGACAGTCGCCCTGGAGGCGCTCAGGTGTTGCCGGATCTGCTCGACCAGTGTGGAACCATCTGTCTCCGGCATGTGCGCATCGATTATCAACAGGTCAAACGTTTGCGATGATTCATCGGCCCCACATAGTAATTCGGCGGCTTCATTGCTGCCTTCCGCCAAGGTCGGAACTATTCCCCTCCGCCGGAGTAACTCTCCCAGAATGCGCCGATTCGTGGCATTGTCGTCTACCACGAGCGCCCGCAAGCCCGCCAAATCAGCCGTCTGGGCGGCCTTGCGAAGGACGGCGTCGCGGGCCACTCGCGCCTGAACGGTGAAGTGAAAACGACTGCCCTGCCCGGGTTGACTCTCCACCCAGATTCGCCCGCCCATTTGCTTCACCAGGCGCGACGAAATCGTCAGCCCCAGGCCTGTCCCTCCATAGCGTCGCGTGGTCGAGTTGTCAGCCTGCGAAAACGCCTCGAAGATGCGGTGTTGTTTTTCCGCCGGTACTCCGATCCCGGTATCGTATACCTGGAAGTGCAATACCAGTTGATCTGGCTCCGCAGCGTCGACAGCGATTTTGAGCCCAACTTCGCCTTGATCTGTGAATTTGATGGCGTTGCCGACCAGATTGATGATCACTTGCCGGAGGCGGGTGGGATCCGCGATGATCTGCTCGGGCACGTCAGGGTGCACATCACAGGTGAACTCCAGACCCTTCTGGTGGGCGCGCAAGGCCAGGGGCTTTATCGTTAGCGCCAGACTTTCGCACAACCGAAACGAAATCGGATCGAGATCGAGCTTGCCCGCTTCGATCTTCGAGTAGTCCAGGATATCGTCGATGATGCTCAGCAGAGCGTCCGCGGAAGTCTTGACCATCCCTAGGTACTCGCGCACTTCAGGGTTCAAGTCGGCACTCAGTGCGAGTTCAGTCGCCCCGAGGATGCCGTTCATAGGGGTCCGGATCTCATGGCTCATGTTGGCGAGAAACTCGCTCTTGGCCCGGTTCGCCGCCTCCGCCGACTCCTTGGCCTTGTGCAGTTCCGACTCGGCACGATCCCGCTCCGCGTGAGTACGCAGAGCCATGACGCCATAAGCCAAATTATTCGCCAACTCCTCCAACCGTCCAGCTTCATCTGGATCAAACGCATCGGGCTCGCCCGCATAGATTATGAGTGCACCAAAGGTTTGGCCGTCGGATTTTAGCGGGAGTCCAATCACCGATAAGTAGCCCCGCTGGCTTGCTTCGAGGCGCCAGGGGGCAAACGCCGGATCGGTCAGGACGTTCTTAACCAGGCTGGGCTTCCCGGAGCGAATCGCAACGCCGGTTGGGCCGCGACCTCGCTCAGTGTCCTCCCATGTAATCCCAATGCTTTCCAAGTACCCCTTTTCGTAACCGAACTGGCCGGCCACGCGCACGCTTTTGTCCGCCTCATTCTCGGCGTAACCGACCCAGGCCAAACGGTAGGAGCCTACCTCCACGATCGCCCGGCAAATCTCGCTGAGTAGCTGCGGCTCGTCCGTGGCGTGAACCAGAGCTTGGTTGCATCGGTTAAGGGTTTTGAGAGCCCGATTACTTCGCGCTAGTGCACGTTCGGCTCGCTTGCGCTCGGTGACGTCGCGAAACCCCAAGACTCTTCCGACGCTCTTCCCCTTGACCAGTTGGGGTTCCAAGTGCCGCTCAAAAATGCGACCATCATTACCTTCTATCACGTCGTCGGATTGCGCTTCTTGATCTGTGCACTTTTGCCGGATTCTCTCAAGGAAGGCGCTCGGATCCTGGAGTTGGCGCAGGGCCAAGTTGAGCGCCACTTCGTGCTCGTGCGACTCCAGAACGGTTACTGGAACCTGAAACATCTCCGCGAATTTTCGATTGTAGCCGGTGATCTTTCCCGATGTGCTCACCACCAAAATACCATCGGCGGTTGACTCCAGCGTGGCACGGAGCGCCTCGGTGCGCTCGTCGACTCGACGCCGCAAAGCACGGACCCAGAGAGTTCCAATCAAAATGATAACCGCGAAGACGATCAGCAGTGAGGATACGCGGGTGACCGTCCACCAGGAAGGCCTCGCAAGCACTGCGATGTTGTCCGGTGATTCAAGTAGGATTTTGAACCCAGAGGGATCGCCTTGCCCATTGGTCTGGATGGAGCAGACGCCCGTTAACTCAAGGAAACTACCGATCTCGGGAGGCGGCAAGCCGGTGCTGTGTGTTCGGAAGCCAAGACCAGCCTCGAAGATCGTCGAGTCGTCATCCAGAGTGAGAAGCCGCTCGCCATGAAAATCCACGACCCGAAGCAATCGGCCTTTGATGCGCACCCATTCAGAGTCATGCTCCCCCTGAAGCACTTCGATGGCGGTGACGGGGCGGGGTGAGATCGCTACCCGGCTTCCCAGGCTGCGAAAGACGGCATGTTTCAATACAGGTGATAGTCCCTGGCTTACACTTGGAAATCCCGCCACCTCCACGTAATCCCCGACTTCAAGAGCTGCTCTCTGCTTGCTTTCGACAAAAAGTCCAGCGCTCCCATCCTGAATGAATAGGCCCCGCCCAACTTGCCGATACGTGACCGCACCTCGCACCTTAACCCGGCCAGGCTCCTTTTTAGGGACAAAGCACAAAATGCTAGAAATGCTATGGACCGGGCCTGCAAAAGGGTCGCCAGGACCTTCCTCGATTACTCTCAGATCCGCAAGGCTCGGCAGACATACGCGCACCGCAATGAGCTGATTCTTCCGGTTGTTCGACGCCCCGCAAACCCCCTGAATATGCACCCTAGCGTCGACGAGGTTGGCAGGAATGGGTCCCGGAGCAAATGCGATAGGAACGTTTACAGTCCCGCCGTCAACCTCAAGAGTTAGCCGTAGCTGCTCCCCTTGCTTCGTCGCGTCGAGCACGGTCCCTTCGACTTGAACCCGGCGACTGTTGGTGCTGGTCATACTGAGCTGGCTGAAGGAGACCAATGGCGCGATAGGTAAAGACGCCCAGCCCAGGATACGGAAACGAGGTTTCCCGACTTCAGGAGCAAAGTCGGGCCACTTTCCTACACCCCGCACTTCTACTCGGTCACCCACCTTCAAGCCAAGGTTCGGCATCCCTTCGACATCCACCCAAGTTCCTGCGGTGTCATCCTGGATGAACAGGTCGGCGTTGCTCGGATCGTAGTAGGTCACTACGGCGTCGAAGCAGAACGTCGGGATATAAGGCAGCTTGCTGCCGGGTGAGTTCGCGCAGTTGCTCGATTCTGGTCAGAGGGAGAGGCCTTGAGTCGCCGCTGGAGATTTCCTTGGTCAGCGCCAGTGGGAGTGGCCAGGCCAGTAGCAGCCCAAGCAAAGCAAAACGGCGTCGCCAAGGGGCCGCGCAATACATCCGACGGTGACAATCTCGTTGCACAACAGTCTCCATCGCCGGCCGGCTCGCGGGTCATTCTAAGTGGCGTGAAACCACGGCAGTGCTCCGCCGGCCTCTGGCAGAAATCAATGGCCGTTCCCACCCGGGGCGCCTCTGAGTGCGACCCGGGCCACGGATAGAAGAACTACAAGCAGACTGGACCAGATCGGAATCAAGAGCACATAGAGAAGAGTTGAGTGGTGCAGAGATTTCAGGATGGCCAACGAGATTCCCGCTACGACTAGTGCGAGTCCGAATAAAACGAAACAGAAGTCAGGACAAAGCATAATCAATTCGTTTCCGTCGCTTGGCGGAGGCAACAAAGCTCAGGATCCCTTGGTGTCAGCGGGCCTCAGAAGCGGCAACCTCGCTAGGGCGCGACCCATGAGCGGATTCTAGCCAAAGAGATACGAGTACTCAACGGTACTAAAGTAACGCCAGAAATTGGCCACCACTGTCCCTATCTTGCTCCTCGTCCAATCAATTCTGGCCGCGCAACTGGAACCCACTCGTCGGCGCTTGAAGAGTTAGAAGTTTATTGGAATGACTAACTTATCGTAGGTGGTGACGAGGCCAGAACGTCCTCGAGCGGTGTGTCTCCATCACGACAGGGTTGATCTGCTGCCATTCGCCATGTTGGGGCCTCGCGTTGTCTAGCACATAGGGATTTCCTAACAGTCACCTGGAACAGAGCCAGGATGTCGGCGAAGGACCTTTGTGGGCCTGATTCTGTCAATCCCTTCTCGCACAATTTGATACACACTACGCCAGCGCACTGACCCTATCTTGCCGAAGAGAAGCCACCGGGGAGTACGTCCGTAAAGGGAACCCAGGACTTAAACCGTGTGCCAGCGGCCCGCACAATCAATGGGTTTCCAGTATAATGATCACAGACCTCATGCCACCCGATACATCAGCTTCGGGACCGTTCCTGAGGGGCGGCCAGCGCGACCTCTTTCTAAGTTACAACAGCCGCGACCGCGAAGCGGTGGTGAGGGTTCGGCAGCTTTTGAGCTTGCGCGGCATCTCCACCTTCTACGATCGCACTGATTTGACTCCGGGCCAGCCGTGGTTTGATGAGCTCGAGTCGGCTTTGCACGAGGTTCGGGGCGTCGCAGTATTCATCGGCAAGGACGGCTTCGGCACCGTACAAAAGCGTGAAATGCAATTCGCCCTGGCTCGGCAGGCAAACGAAGAGCGGCAGGGAGCGTCGTTTCCGGTGGTTCCCGTTCTGCTGCCCGGATGCGATGCCGAAACGGTCTCGGGGTTTCTCGCGCTCAACACCTGGGTCGATCTGCGACGCGATCTCGAAGATAAACGCGCCGTCGATTCTTTTATGACGGCGGTCGGGCAGCGTGCAGCGCAGCCGGACGAAGCGGCCACGGCCCTCTGTCCGTTTCGCGGCCTCAACGCCTTCCGGGAGGAAGACGCACCTCTCTTCTTCGGACGCGAGGCGTTTTCACAGAAGCTTCTGGCCCAGATTCTCAAACAGGACCTGGTGGTCGTCATCGGCCGCTCGGGCAGCGGCAAGTCCTCGGTTGTGCAAGCCGGCTTGCTGCCGCTGCTGCGGCTCGAGCGGCCACCGCAGGAAACCTGGGAGGCGGTGATCTTCACGCCTGGTAGCAAGCCGTTTCACCGCCTGGCCGCGGAGTTAGTGCCGCTCTGGTCCGCGCCGGATCGCGACCAGACGGACATCGGTACGGAGTCTGAGAAGCTTGGAAACCGGCTGGCCGCTGCGGAGGTGACGCTCGCCGGCTTCATCGATCGCGCCCTGAAGCAACTGCCGGATACGAGCCGCCTGCTCGCCGTCGTCGATCAATTTGAGGAGTTGTTTACACAGACCACCGAGGCCGAGTTGCGGCAACGCTTCGTCGACCAGTTGCTGGAAGCTTCCCGCGCGGCGCAATTGAAAGTGGTCATCACCCTCCGGGCCGACTTCTACAGCAAGGCCATCGGCCTCAGAAATCTCAGCGATGCCATCGAGACCGGCGTCGTGAATGTGGGCGAGATGACACGAGACGAGCTGCGGCGGGTGGTGGAGGAACCCGCCCGCCGCACTGGCCTGCGCTTCGAGTCCGGGCTCGTGGAACGGATTCTCGATCGCGTCGAGCAGCAGCCGGGCAGCCTTCCCCTGCTCGAATACGCTCTCACGGAGCTCTGGCGGCGACGCGCGGGCGGCCAGCTCACGCACGCGGCTTACGACGCCATCGGCGGAGTCGAGGGGGCCATCAGCAAACGGGCGGAAGAACAGTTCGAAAAGCTGAGCACCTCCCAACGGGAGATCGCCCTGCCGGCGCTCTCTCGCCTCGTGCACGTCTCTTCCGCCGCCGAGGAGAGCACTGACACTCGGCACGTGGTGAGCCTGAGCGAATTCGATGCCGACGCGCAAGCCGTGATGCGGATTCTGGCCGCGCGCGAGGCTCGCCTGGTGGTGATGGGCCGCGACGACGCGAGCGGCAAGGAAACCGTCGAGGTGGCGCACGAGGCCCTCATCCGCGGCTGGGCCGATCTAAAAAGCTGGATCGACAAGGACCGCGACTTTCTGCTCTGGCGCCAACAGTTGCAACTCTTTTTGGAAAAATGGCGCGGCCTCGGCAAAGATCGCAACGCAGCTCTCCTGAGTGGCGTTTACCTCACGGAGGCCCGGCGCTGGTTGCGAGAACGCGGCAAGGATCTCAGTTCCGACGAGCGCCAGTTCATTCAGGCGAGTGAAAGCCCGGAGATCCGCTCGAGATACTGGAAACGCTTAGCCGCCGCAGCCGCCATGACGGTCATCCTCGCAGCCGCCGCCTGGCTCTGGTGGACCCGAACCGACTCGTACCAGATCCGGCGATCACTTGACGCCGGTTCCGAGCTGGTTGTTGTTGCCGACGCGGACGCCGCTGAAAAGTGGCTATCAACCCTCGTGTTGAGCGGAAGACCCGGCGAAGCGCTGGCGGAAGCTCACAGGATCGCGATTCCGGTCCGGCGCGGTCTGACGCTCTCGAGTCTGGCGCTGACTCTGGCTGGCTCCGGGCATCCCGGGGAGTCGTTGCAACTCGTTCACGAAATTCTACCTACCCTTCTGGCGATGAAGGATTTCGATCCCTGGAACACCGCGGCTGGGAACGCCGCGCAGGCCTTGTCGAGAGTGGGACGCGTCGAAGAGGCGCTCTCAGCTCTCCGGGAAATCAACGACAAGGGAGACGGCTGGGTCAAGGTAGCTCAAGAGATGGCGAAATCGGGTAAATTGGACAAGCTGCTCGAGGCTGTCCAGCACGGCGATGTCTCCGCGATCAACGGCAGCGTTAGACGCGACATCGCGCGAACGCTCGCTGCCGCCGGGCGCGCAGATGAGGCTCTGGCCCTTGCCAGGCTGATTACAGCGGCGGACGCGAGAGCCTACGCTCTAGCTGGCGTCGCGGAAGCGCTGGGTCAGGCTGGAAAGCCTGTGCCGGCCGGCGCTCTCGCTGAAGAGGCTCTCCACACGGCACAGGATGTAAAGGCTGAACCCGATCGCAGCTATACGCTGGATTGGGTCACTCGAGGGCTGGCAGCAGCGGGCAGGTCGGCTGAAGCTCTGCGCGTCAGCGAGACTATTCAAAATTCACAATCGCACGATCAAGCCGTGCTTGACATCGCAGAGAAACTGGCATGGTCCGGCAACGCCGACGACGCACTCGCCTTGTCCAAAAAGCTGCGGAACTCCAGTTCCAGAGGGTTGCTTTACGGCACCATCGTGACTGCCTTGGCGACAGCCGGGAGGGGGAAAGAGGCGGCCGACACTTTGGCTCGGCTCAAACAGCAAGGCCTGAAAGCCGAAAATGCTCTGGGGGGACGCGTCGATTTGGAAACCGCGGTGGTGTGCCTGGTTGAGCACAAACCGCTCGACGCCCTCACGCTGGCGCGCCAGATCAACGAGCCAACATCGCGCAGGCGTGCGCTCACGGCGGTGGCGGACGCCCTGAGGGGGGCCGGCAATAGCGATGAAGCCCGCAGAGGTCGCCTTCGAAGCCTTGGCCGAGAACCGGGATATCCCGGAATCTGGAAGCGATCGCGCTGTGATATGGCGTGCTGATGACCTCTCCACCCTGATGGCTGCTTTGAGCAGCGGCACGATCTCCAAAGAATCCCAGAAGGTCGGCAATGAGGCGTTGGCCGCCGCTGGAATGATCGCCGACGACCGGGATCGGTCACATGCCTTCTCCAGCGTGGCAGAAGGATTCGCGCGAGCCCATGCCTACCGCCCGGCTCGCCTGACTGCTGAACGCTGCACAGCTTCCGAAGATAAGCTCTCCGCCTACGCCGCCATCCTGCGCGAATACACCATCCAGCATCACCCCGAGTCGGCGAAATTATTCGCGGAAGCATCTGACTAACAGCCGCGCCAAACGCAAATGAGCCGATTGGCCTCGACGCCTGGGTCCTGGCAGCGGCCAACCCGTAGCACGAAGGGGCAAGCCCGGGGCCGTTGGATGCCCATTACGCCTCAGATGCTGCTACGCGCAGAGGGTTCGAGCGCGGGGCGATGGCTGGCATCCTGGCCGCGCCTCAAGGACAACGATCATACCGGGATTGAGTAGGCATCTGTCCACCGAGTTTCGCGTCGGTTGCGCATGGCTGGCGCGGCAGGTAGTTCGAGGCGTGCGCGGCACATTTCCATGTGCTAAGATTTTAGCTCCGGGAAGCGTCGGCAAATATACAGGAGGGTGTGGTGGGCAAAGCAGCGGACCCTGCCCCAAAAAACTTCGCGATCAACCGTCAGGCGCAGCATCTCTATCACTTGCTCGAGAGGTTCGAGAGCGGCATTGAGCTGACGGGGACGGAAGTGAAATCGATTCGCGAGGGCAAGATCAATCTGAAGGACAGCTATGCCGCGGTTAAGAATCACGAAGTGTGGTTGATCGATTGCCACATCAGCCCCTACGCTGCCGGCAGCCGGTTTAACCACGACCCGTTACGGGACCGTCGCCTGCTTTTGCACGGGCGAGAAATCGACAAGCTAACGGGGCGCACGCAAGAGAAGGGTTTCACGCTCGTCCCCACCCGCGTTTATCTGAAGAAAAACATGATCAAGTTCGAAATTGCGCTGGCCAAAGGCAAAAATGTCTTCGACCACAGGGAGACTTCTCGCCGCCGGACCATCGAAAGGGAAGCCCAGCAAGACATCCACGAACATCGGAGGCGACACCAGTGAGCAGGTGTCAGGGCGGGGGCTCGGGACTGGAGACTACGGGCTAGGGAGGGCGTCAGAAGAACGGCCAGTCCCCGGATCCGGAACCCGAATGTTGCAGCCCCAGCTCCGAATGTCAAATCACAATTGCCTAACCCCTAGCACCCATTCCCCAGTCCCCAGCAGGAGGTGCTGTGAAGATCGAATTTCGGTACGAGCCTGTCGCTCAACTCGCCAGTTCGGCAGTTGTGGCTTACGCTTTCGAAGGGTCACCGGCCTCGAGCGGCAGTGTGGAGTTGCTGCCGGCGGAAACCCGTACTCTCCTGGAGGAGTTGCATTCGGCGGGCGAGTTGACGGGAAAAGCTTACGAGTGCACGCTGATTCATCGACCGCCCGGAATGCGCGCGGCTAAACTGCTGGTGGTGGGGGCAGGGAAGAGTGAGAAGTTCAATAGCGCCCAGAGGCTGCGAGTGGCCGGCACAGCAGTGCGCTGGCTCAGGGGCCGCGGGGTTCGCGACCTGGCGTGGGCAGTGGCTGGGCCTGGGTCCGAGCCGGACTGCATTCTGACGGTGGTGGAAGGCGCCATCCTTGCCGACTACGATGCGGACCGGTACAAAACCGAGCGCACCGGCCAACGCACCATGGAGCGGCTTGACCTGGTGCTCTTGACCCCGCCTGGCAAGGCCGACGCGGCCGCTCGGGATCGCGGCCGAATCATCGCCGAGGCACAGAACTTCACGCGCCATCTGGTGAACGAACCTGCCAATCAAATGACACCCACTCTCCTCGCTCAGCAGGCGCAAGTTATGGCACAGCGGTTCGGCCTGGAATGCCAGGTCCTGGGTCCGGAAGAAATTCGGGCTCTGAAAATGGAGGCGTTTTGGGCGGTGGCGCAGGGCAGCGAGGAACCGCCGCGCCTGATCGTGGTGCGCTATATCCCGCCGGGCGCGCCTGAGACTCCCACGATCGGCCTGGTGGGTAAAGGCATCACGTTTGACACAGGCGGCATCTCCATCAAGCCCAGCGAGAACATGCATGTGCAGAAGACCGACATGGCGGGTGGCGCCGCCATGCTCGGCGTGATGCAGGCCATCGCGCAACTGAAACCTCAACTCCGTGTCATCGCGATTATCCCGGCCACAGAGAACATGCCCAGCGGCAAGGCTTTCAAGCCCGGCGACGTGATTACGTCGATGTCCGGCAAGACCATCGAAATCCTGAATACCGATGCGGAAGGACGGCTGGTGCTTGCGGACGCGCTCACCTACGCGAAGCAGCTTGGCTGCACGGTGCTGATCGATGCCGCCACGCTGACCGGCGCCATCAGAATCGCACTCGGGGAAATCACTACGGGAGTTTTCGGCTGGAACAAGGAATGGGTGGATCGCGTGCTTTCAGCCGCTGCCACAGCCGGGGAAAAGATGTGGCATTTACCTGTAGACGATGATTATCGTGATCTTTACAAAAGCTCCATCGCGGACCTCGCAAACACCGGAGGCAAGTTCGGCAGCGCCATCATCGCTGCAATGTTCGTGGGAGAGTTTGCCGGCGATACGCCTTGGGTTCACCTGGACATTGCCGGAACCCGTTGGTCGAATGAAGAGAAGCCTTACATGGCGAAAGGGCCCACTGGGCATGGGGTTCGAACCCTGGTGCAGTTGCTGATGAGCGTGAGTGGCGCGCAGTGAGTGGTTCGGGGTTCGTTGCCTCTACGATGCGCCTGCTGGTGCCTGCCCCGCCTGCCGCCACCGGATCTTCAGGCCGACCTGCCCGGCCAGGCGCAGGCCGCGAATGGCTGGCGGAGATTTCAGATTCGAAATCTCAGATTCCAAACGTGGAAGGCAACTGTCACACGCTTCGCTCAGCATAACGGGAAAGCAGAGAGTGACCACAGGCGGCTGAGAACGAGCCACGAACCGCAGCCGATGGACCGTTTACATCCGCTCCGGCACCTCAATCCCCATCAAATCCAGGGCTGAAGTGAGACTTTGATTCACAAGTTGGACCATGTACAAGAGAAACTGTTGCCGGTCGGCATCGGGCTCGCTCAGAATGTGGAATCGGTGATAGAAATTGTTGAACGCTTGCGCGAGACGGAATGCGTATTTGGCAACTACGGCGGGTTCCTGACTGGCGACGGCCTGTTCGACCGTCATCTCGAGTTGCGCATTGAGCAGGGTCAATTCCCAAAAGGCAAGTCCATCCTCGCCGGCGAAAAACCTCTCGAGCACCTCCGCTGCGACTGCCCGGTCGAAGCTTTGGCGATGGAAGTCCGGGTGTGTTTCCAGGAACTTGTTGAAGATGTTCCTGGCGCGCACAACGCTGTATTGCAGATAGGGGCCAGTCTCGCCTTCGAAAGCAAGAGCTTCCTTGAAATCGAAAGCGATGACAACGCGCCGCGAGAACTTGAGCAGGAAATAGCGCAAGGCGGCCACGGCGATCATGCGGGCGTAGGTTTGCTGCTCCTCAGCAGTGTGGGCCATCTGGCGAGAGCGAACTTCCTCGAGCGCCTTGGCGATCAGAGCGTCAATGAGATCGTCCGCCTTCACTCCCAAACCTTTGCGGCCCGAAACCTCCACGTAGGGTCGCTGCCGGTCCTCCGCGCTTAACTCCACGCCCAATTCCTCGGCGCAGCCCAGCGAGAGTCCCACGACTTCGTATGCAAAGTGGTGCAGGTTGTTGGCCTGCTCGTGATAGCCCAGAGCGTGAAGCGCGGCCTTCACGAGGTTTTGGAGATAGGACTGGCGAGTATCAATCACCGCGTAGGCGCTCGACGCGTGGCCGTGGGAGGGGGCGTCAGGTTCGCCCTGCAAGGCGGTTCGCCAGACCGGGTGGCCGTCCGGGTAGCGGTGAAAGAGGGTATAACCGAAGTCTTTTCCCAGCAGCGCAAACTTCCACAGGTGATAAGCGATGTCCTTGCCTACGTAGGTAACCGTGCCGTTGGAGCGAACGATGATTTTTACGTCCTCCTCGCCCGCTTCACCCGCGGGTTCGTCGGCCGCGGATTCCGCCAGGCTCATGACCCAGCACCCGGCGTTCTTGCCGGCCTCCTCGAAGCGAATGGCCCCGTTCTTCTTCAGAAGTTCGAAGGCGGATTTCCAAAAGTCGAGACGCAGAATCTCGCTTTCCTGGACGAGGAGATCGTATTGCACGTTGATGCGCAGCATGGTCTCCAGGTGTTGGCGCACGATGGCGGTGGAGACAAGGTCGGCCATGCGGGCCGGCTCCCCGTGGCCTTCTTCGATGTCCTTCAGGGCTTGTGACCGGAGGTGGAGAGCTTCGGGATTCGTCTGGTAATAGTGAAAGACTTTTGCGTAGAGATCCCAACAGAAATAGTCGAAACGCTGCTCGGGATCCCGGATCAATCGCTCCACCTCCTCGAGCCCTTTCTTTTCGAGGTGTATGAACCCCACCACCACATCCGCGACTTGCACACCCGTGTTGTCGATGTAGTTCTGCACCTCCACTTGGTTGCCGCGAAACTTGAGCAGGCGAACGAAAGTGTCGCCTAGAATCGAGTTTCGCAAATGCCCGATATGGGCCGCTTTATTGGGGTTGATGCTCGTGTGCTCAACTAAGACTTTGCCTGCGTAGGAGGGCAGGGAAGCCCTGCCTGAAACGCGCCGGGCAAACAACTCGGCGGTGGCTTGGGCGCGGTTGAAATGAAAGTTCAGATAACCGGCGCCGGCTGTGCTGACTCGCTCGACTCCTTCCACAGGCAGAAAGCGTTCCGCGAGGGTCTGGGCGATTTTACGCGGCGGCTGCCGCAGCTTCTTCGCCAGTTCGAAGCTGGCGGCCAGGGAGAGATCGCCCATCTCGAGCGAGGGCGGGGAATCCAGCGCGGGGGATTCCAATTCCAAACCATAGACCTCGCGAACCAGTGCCACAAATCTCTGCTGAATCCTTCGCTGGATTTCCAGATACAAGCACGGCCTCCCTCGAAAGCTGCAAGTTCTGCTTCCTGTCAGTGCGGTTCCATGCTGCAAGTGAAATCAGGGCAGAACAGTTAAGCCTGAATCGCGATTATAGCAGACTCCAGAGGAATGAGGGCCGGCGGCGGGCATGGTTATACACTTGTCGCTGATTCGCAATCTGGCATTGAATAATCGGATAATATGTTATGATTTAACGGCCGGGACGCTTCCGCCGTTTGGCGTGGTGGTCGAGCCCGAGCTCTTCTCTCTTTCGGCTCAGGGTGTTGCGATGAATTCCCAGGGCCTCGGCGGTCTTTGACATGTTTCCGTTGTATTTTTCAAGCAAGCGTTGGATAAAACGCCTCTCGAATTCGCTGATGGCCTCGGGGAACTGAATTCCGTTATCAATCATGCGGTTGATGAGGGCTTCTAACTGGTCTTTCACGACAGCGCTCCCCTGCGAAAGTATTTGCTCCGTCTGTCTAATTCTTAATTGCTTTCTTGTCGTTCTGGCTCAATGTTTCCCTGAACCTCTCGAAGCCCAGGCGAAATTGGGCTTTGAGATTGGTGGGCATGGCCAGGGAGATAACATGTGCTCCCGTGGTGACGTAAGGAGCCAGGGACGATTGCTGCACCGCCGCCGGCTTGATGGCGAAAGCCACGAGGGCCAGGAGGAGCACGCAATCGACAAGCACTCCACGAACCAGTCCGAAAACCCCGCCTAAGAAACGGTCGAACCATTCAACGCCGGCCGTCTTAATCAACTTTCGGGCCAGCAGCGATACAAGCGCGCCCAGTATCAGGACTGCCACGAACAGGGTCAAGAAACCCAGCCCCAGGGCAACATCGTGCGACTTGGTCAGATCTTCAAACCAGAGGGCGGCTCTCGGATATGCCACCGCGGCCGCCACGAGCGCGGTCACTAGGGACGCCAGGGAGACCAACTCCCGGACGAAACCTTTCATAATCGCAAAAAAGACCGAGCCCCCAACAATGGCGGCAAATGTCCAATCGAGCCAGTTCCAAGCACCCATGAGTATCAACGCAATCCCGCGGCGGCGGGTATCAGTTAGGAGTCCCTTCCAGTTAGAAGACTGTACGCCTGCCGGTACTTCTCACTGGTCTTTTCCACCACCTCAGGCGGAAGGGAAGGTGGAGGAGGCTGTTTATTCCAGTGCAGCGATTCGAGGTAGTCGCGAACGAACTGCTTGTCGAACGAAGGTTGTGGCCGGCCGGGCTGATAACCTTGCTGGGGCCAGAAGCGAGACGAATCCGGGGTAAGGACCTCGTCGATGAGGATGATTTCATTGCCGCTGCGGCCCCACTCAAACTTGGTGTCGGCGATGATAATGCCGCGTTCCGCGGCGTAGTCTCGCCCCTGAGAATAAAGCTCCAGGCTCAGGTCGCGGAGCTTTTGGGCGGTTTCGCGGCCTACTGTCGAAGCGGCTTCGTCCCACGTAATGTTTTCGTCGTGGCCGGTTGTGGCTTTGGTGGCTGGCGTAAAGATCGGTTGATCGAACTTTGAACCTTCACTCAGACCCGCGGGCAATTGGATTCCGCAAACTCTTCCCGTAGCCCGATATTCCTTGAGTCCTGAGCCTGCCAGGTATCCTCGCACCACGCATTCGATGGGGAAAGCTTCGGCCTTACGCACCAGCATCGAGCGGCCTTCCAATTGATCGGCGAATGGTTGGAACTCCGCCGGGTAGTCGCCCAGCTTCGAACTTAGAAAGTGATTGGGAAAAGTCTTCCCGAACATCTCGAACCAGAAGCACGAAAGCTGCGTCAGAACCCAGCCTTTGTCCGGAATACCCTCGCCCATGACGACGTCAAACGCCGAAAGGCGGTCCGTGGCGACGACCAGGAGCCGGTCTGTCCCGGCCGCGTAGACATCTCGTACTTTGCCTCGGGAGAAAAGCTCCACTCCGGGCAATCTGGTCATAGTGAGAACAGATTGATGACTTATTTTCATGTTGGTGGCTCAGGGCATTCGTCATTCTAAAACATTGGCAGAAGTTGTCAACGAAAAAAAGGAACGCGATGAAAACAAAGCAATTTCAAAAGCCACCACTCGATGTTGGGTGGCCGTTTCGATAGTGCGGCATTAGTCGGCATTCCTTTTCATAGGGTGAACAGTCAGAACAGCAATTTCAGTGAGAACTGAATCTGCCGGGACGTTCCGGCAGTATGGTTGACCAGTCCGAAGCCCGAGCCACGCAGGATATTCACCGGCAGTCCGAAATTCACCAGGTTAAGAGCGTTGAAGGATTCGGCGCGAAACTCCAGGGTCGGCGGCTCGGAACCGGCGCGGCTCCTGAGAACCGTATCCTTGATCAAGGCGAAATCGAAATCGTGCAGGCCAGGGCCGCGGAACGTATTGCGCCCCAACGTTCCGAAGCGTCCCGAATTGGGCCCGGTCCCCCCGGGAATATTAATCGGGACAGAGAAGAACGAGGCATTGTCGGCGCCCCGGCCGAAATAATCTTCGCGAATGGTCCGGCTGGTGGAAAAGACCGGGACAGAGATTTGATCCGGCCGGTCGCCGCCCCCCGCGCCCACGCCGGTCTGTTGGATTCCGGAATAGACCGTGAATGGCGAACCGGTGGTGAGGGTTGTGATGTTCAGCAGTTGCCATCCGGTGTTGAACCTTTTTCCCAGCGGACGGAGATAACTGATCCGGTCCAGGGGCAGAACCTGGATGAGGCTGGAGGTGAACGCCTGGGTGACGTCAAACGTGGAAGGCCCTTTATCGGCTCCGGGATTTCTGGGGTCCTGGGGGGCGGCCTGGATGATGGTTCCCGTCGGCCCGCCGTAGCCAACGACGACGGCGCTGGTGTCATCAATCGACTTGCTGAAGGTGTAGCTGGTTTGGAAGCCCAACCCCAGGCGCGGATTGTTCTTGGAGGCGGACAACTGCAAGGCGTGATAGGTCGAGTGGGAACCGGTGGTCACGAATGACTCCGGTCCATAACCGCCCGTAATCTGGCCTTGGGGGTTGAACTGGGTGAAGCGAGCGACCTGAGGAGAAGCGCCCGCGTAACCATTCGGGCTGTTGATGCATTCAAGCTTTACACCGGCAGTGCCAACGTAGGAAGCGGCGAGCACCACGTCTTTCACGGTGCGCTCAACGCTCGCGGTCTGGCTGACGATGTAACCCGTGCGGATGTCAGGGGCCATGCCTGCCATGGCGAGGGGTTGTGGCTGCCCGCCGGGCGTCAGAGCGGAGAGGTCCGATTCAAAACGCGGCATGTCGAGATTGGTGTTGGGTGGAACGACTCGAGTATTTCCGCCGGGTACGGCGATCTGGCCTGTTGTCGTGTAGAGAGTGGGCAAGTTGAAAGAGGTGACAGAATCTGCGAAGGGCAGCGGCGCGCCGGCGGTTGCCGAGAGGTAGGGATTGACGATGAATGGGAATCCCCCGGTGAGGAAATTCATCCAGAAGAGGTTCGGGAGAATGGACGTGATCGCGCCTCCCGCTCGCACCACGGTGTTGCGGGCCGCTTGCCATTCTGCGGAGAGGCGAGGCCCCCAACCGTTCCAGTCCTGGCCGTAAGGAGGCTGCGGGTTCATCAGCACAATTTCTTCCGCTCCAGGCTCCCAGGGGGGAACCGGCTTGCTTTGCGAGTCCACGAAGCGTGCCGTCGAGGTGCGATGCAAAGGCTCGCCAATGCGGCTGTTAGCTTCGTAGCGCAGGCCGTAGTTGAGCGTGAACTTGGGCGAGACTTTCCAGGCGTCCTGCAAGTAAAAGTTGTAAGCGTTGCGGTGAATGTTGACTTCATCAAAGCGGTCTCCCACCGCTGTGTAGGGCGCGGGCACAGTGGTGTTAAAGGAGAAGGGCGTGGCCGTCAGAAATCCCGAGAGCGAGTCGGGCAGTGGAGCGCCCGCGTTGATGTTGTGCTGCCCGCTGCTGGAGAGAATCTGGACCGGGGAATACGCGGTGCCTCCACCGAAGGCGTAGGTGCCGTCCGGGTTGACTCCAAAAATGCTGCCGTCACGGTTGAATCGCATCTCGATGCCGAACCTGAAGGCGTGCGTCCCATGCACATAGGCAAAGTTCTGCCGGAATTGAAACAGATTTCCCATACTGCCTGTGGCGGTGCCGGCGGCCGCGTTGAACGGCTCGTAAAGGCTGTCGGCAAAAGTGATGGCGGGCTGGACGTGATTGGGAGATAGGAACGTCGGGGTGCTGCGAATGTAGCCGAGGGAAGTCTCGGCGGTGAAATTCGGCGAAACGGTCCGGCTGTAATGCAGGGCCGCGTTGCGCTGGTGGTCGAAAAAGTGGATGGCGAAACTGGGATCGATCGCGGCCTGGTCGGGATTGGTCAGGGGGCCGTTGACGTTGTTGAGCGTGAAGCGCGCGAAAAGTTGAGCCTTCACGGAAATACGGTGATCGATTCGCACGGAGAATTGATTGGTGTCCGTCGGCACTTTGGTTGGCGCGGCGTAGGTGCGCGCGCCGAATGGCCCCTGAAGATTGTTCGGAAAGGGGTAGCCGGCCAGGACGGGCTCGACCAGGGGACTCACGGGAACACGCAGCGTGTCGCCCGGGAAGGCAGTGGTGTCCAAACCTTGACGCTCCGCAGGGGTGGGCACCGAAAGCACTTCCGTGGCGCTCAGCACCTGCCGGAAGCCCTGATATTCACCAAAGAAGAACGTGCGGTCGTGGCCGCGGTATATTCCCGGCAGCGTCACGGGGCCGCCCAGCGCAAAACCGAATTCATTGCGCCGGAAAGGCGGAATCCGGCCGGGATTGGCAAATGAGCGCTCGTCGAAGAAATTGCGCGCATCCAAAGCGGAGTTGCGCACGAATTCGAAGAGCGAGCCGTGGAGCGAATTGGTCCCGGCCTTGGTGATAATGTTGGTGAAGGCCGCGGCGCCGTGGCCGATTTCCGCGGACATCACGCCCGAATAGGATTGGATTTCCTGCACGGCGTCGATGTTGAAATTCGAGAAGGTGGCGCCGCCCAGTTCCGGATCGGTGGTATCCACGCCGTCCATGGCAAATATGGCGGTGGAGCCGCGCTGGCCGTTGACGGCGAACTGCTGGGTGAAATTCGCCGAACCGTTGGTGTCTGTCATCGTGCCGGCCGCGAGCAGCAAGAGTTGACTGAAATCACGCTTGTTGAGGGGCAGCTCCGAGACTTGCCGGCTGGAGAGATTTTCGCCGCCGCTGGCTTTCGGCTGTGCACCCACCGTCACCGTCTCCAGAGTCAACTTTCCTCCCGCGGCAGCCAATTGGAGGGTGGAGTTCAGGTTGCTGCCCGGCCGGAATTTCAGGAACTCCCGCGAGACGCCCTCCGTATCATGCCAGCGCAGCCGGACGGCGTAGCTTCCCGCCGGAACTTCAGGAAAGCGAAACGCGCCTTGCGCGTCGGTCGTGGCAACCAGGGTGCCGCCCGACACAGTGTCCCGCAGTTCGACTTGCGCTTCGGGTAGCGCCTTGCCCTTCGCGTCGTGTACGATCCCTTGCCAGGAACCCGTCGCAATTTGCGAAGCAGCGCCGGCCGGGGTGGTTTGCTGGATGGCGCCCTTGCAGAAGCTGAGGACAAAGAGAGCAAAAGCAATACTAAGATAAATGGGAATTGGTCTCAGAACCCGCAGAGCTTCGCTCTGCGCCAGCCCCGTCGGCCTCCACCCTCGACTTCTTGAATCTCGAATCTTGAATCCCAAATCCTGAGGATGAGCTCGCCGGGCCAGCCGCTTGTAGCCCCCCGTCCTGTCAACCGCCCGGCTGAGTCGATCGGGAATGGGATTGCGAAACGTTTCGTTCGAATGGGAGCGTTTCCTGGAACTATTGGGGTTTAATCGGGGTACCATTGCACGCAAAAACCGCTCAATTAGCAGCATTGCAAAAAGTCAAGTCCTTTATTTTAAAGTACTTCTTGAGTTCGTTCCGACTGTTTTTGTAATTGCTCACGAGTCTTCCAGTCTCGCCGCGTAGGTCTGTTTCGGTCCTCGAGGCATTCCGCTGCGACTTCCTGCCGCCCGGACGCGCGTGGCTCTCGAAGGCTCAATCTTGGGGTCAAATACACACATTGGGGCTTAAAACCGGTCCGTTTTGAGTTCGTTTTAGCTTTGTTCTTCGATGGCCTTTCTGTGTTTTCAATAACATACTGGCTTCGTTCGTTGCTTTCTGTGATCTTGAATCACTCTTACTTCCTCGATCGGCGGGGTTAGCCCGCCTTTCCTTCCTGCCGGCGCGGACATAGCGCTCGAATCGGACAGGACGTCCGCAATCCGACAATCCTGATAGGCTACCATGGATTGGGTTTCCTGTCAAGCAAAAAATGCCGAACAGGACCGTGGGTGCTCCGAAGTGCGGCCACCGACGGCCAGAATAGGCCAGCAGAGGTAGCTAGGACGAAATGTCGGCCCGGAGGGCGCGCAAACGCGCAACAAGATCGTTCTCGCTCTTCGTGATTGCTGATTGCTCCCCGAGAGCGCATTAGCGGGTAGCCGACTACGGGACCGGGTGACCATTAGTCTCTTGAAAGTTATGCCGGGGTGTCGTTCTGACTGCCGGTCCTTGCTTACTCTGTCTAAGGACAGCCGAGTGGTGGTTACTGACCAAGGCGCTTCAGTTCCTTGACGCCGATCCGCAGGGAACTGACGCAATAGGAGGGCAGTTCGATCTTCGATTGAGTCAACTGGGAAAGCGTTTCCGCCGCTGCTGGAATCAACTCGTGCCAGTCATGCTTTTCCTGAGTGTAGTCAGCCATTTCGTCCAGACTGTGCTTGTCATTGAGGCAGAGAATCCATGTCTCGACGTTGCGCTTCGGAACAAGTCGCGCCACTCGCTCATGTTCGCCAACGGATTGTTGGTTGCTTTCTGTCAATGCCTGTTCGAGTCGATCTAAGCGCTCTCGAACCGTAAGAGCATCAGCATCGATCACGACAATCAAGCCCGTCTGAGCACTCGCCTGTCGACGACGATACTCCATTATTTCCTTTGGGAACTCTTTTCGCACCCAACCTTCGGCGGCCCCCCGGCCTGACAGGGAGCGGTTCATCCTCATTTGATGATTAGTCAAACCGCATCGTTTTCTTAGATATCGGCGAATGAGCATTTCGTGATGCTCGTCTTCGACCAGAGCGATGACCCGGGAAGGATTATTCATCATCCCACCCACGGGCGATCAATTCAGAGGGTTGTAGGGCTCCTTCCGGGTCAACTTTGAATTTCCTCGTTCTTACTTGGCCGTTTTCCTCTCGAAAGAACCGCAAGCCATATGCAGAAGCCCATTGGTTCAGAAGTTCCGGGTGGTGAGAGATAAGGATCAGTTGTCCCTTATGGTCTTCCACGGCTGCCTCGGCAGCCAGCAGCCAGGGCTGTATTTCACGCAAGGCGATGAAATTGTCCGGCTCATCGATAAAAACAGTTTGCCCCCGAGCAATCAGGAAGTGCAGGATCATATATAAAGCAATCAGGTACCGCTGACCATCGGAAAGCTCCGACAGCGCATAACTAATGTTCCGCTTTCCTGGTCCCGTGAAATCGGCCCATAGCCTCAGTCTACCGTGCTCATCGGAGGAGAATCGAAGGGTCTGAAAACCGGTTAATGCGTCCTTCAGTGACCCGATGAATTCTACGTTCTCGCCGGGAAAAGTTTGAACTAGGTGGCGATACCACCCTGCAAGGTTTTCGAGCTCAGAATCAGGCTCACGCTCCTCGCGGTCAGCCCGCTCTTCCATCGCCTCTGGATACTCATCGATTCGAAAACAATGGATAGATTTCATCCACTCGACAAATCGTCGTACGTGCGAGTTACTTAACAGAGACAAGTGCAAGGCGGATCTTGTTGTTTCCAGCGGCACACTAGTGGCCTGTCCGCTGCCATCGGTAAAGAAATGAATGTTTCCCTTCGCCAGCTCGAATACCGTTGCGTCATCGACCCTGAGCTGTTCTTGTCCAACCGATAGTTGTTTGGTATCCGGAGCAAATCGGATCTCTACCCGGTATTCATACTTCTTTCTTTCCAAGACTGCTTCAATTTCCAAGAGTTGACTCGGACGATCCAGCCAGCGAGTGCGGGTCAATTGTGTGAAACGGTTCTCATCACCATTAACAAACCGCTTGAGATAATTCAAAGCGTCGAACAGAGACGACTTCCCGCTACCGTTCTCTCCAAGCAATAGCTGTTTGCTCTCCGGCTTGTATTCGAAGTTCACGAAGCAGCGGAAGTTGTCGATGTAGATTCGGGTCAACATGGCTGCACACCATTTTACTCCTAGATCGATTCCTGGTAATCCACGCTATGTTAGCAGAATAAGCCAGGATTTTCAGTTCGGAACGACTGGTTTCTCGCTGTTCGTCCTGCACTCGCGTTGAGAAGAATCGTAACGCCGAATTCGGAAAGAACCGCGCAGGAGCGCAAACTGCGCGCACCTCCGCGCTACCGTCTCTTACCTCCGCCCTTTGCTTTCTACTAGCCAAACTAGGAGAGCTGTGGTATTCTCCTAGGCAGACTAGGAGCCGAAGACGATGGGCAAAACCGCAGAACTACTCCCCGGAACACTTGACTTGCTGATCCTCAAGGCCGTGTCGTTAAGGCCGCTGCACGGATACGGCGTGTTGCTGCGCATTCAGCAGATTTCGCGCGACGCTCTCAAGATTCCGCAAGGATCTTTATATCCGGCGCTCTACCGGCTGGAACATCAGGGGCTGATCGCGGCGGAATGGGGCCAGAGCGACAACAACCGCCGGGCGAAATACTACACGTTAACCGCTGCGGGGCGGGCGCGCCTGCGTGAGGAGACGGCGGGTTGGAACCGCCTGGCGTCCGCGATTGCCGCCGCCTTGAATACGAAACCGGAGGAGGTGTGAGATGCTGGCCCGCTTGCGGTCGCTTTATCATGCGCTCACGTCACGAGGAGATTTCGAATCCGGAATGACGGAAGAGTTGCGCTTCCACCTGCAGCACTACGCGGAGGAACTCGTTCGCTCCGGAGTAGCCCCGGAAGAAGCGCGGCGGCGGGCGCGGGTCGAATTCGGCGCCATCGAAGCGGTCAAGGAAGAGTGCCGCGGAGCGCGCGGGCTCCTCTTGCCGGCTGAGCTTGGCAGGCAGTTTCGCTACACCGCCCGCTTGCTGAGGAAGACGCCGGCTTTCACGGCCACCGCCCTCCTGACCGTGGCTCTCTGCCTGGGCGCTAACCTGACGATTTTCGCGGTCATCGACTCTATCCTCCTGCGCGGCCTGCCGTTTCCTCGCGCCCAGGAACTGGTGACGATATTCAATACCTACCCCAAAGCCGGCGTCGAGCGCGATGGCTCGTCGCTCCCGAATTATTATGAACGCCGCGGAGGTCGCGTTCCCGCGTTCAGCTCGCTTTCGATTTACGCCTATGGGACGGCCATCGTCGGCGAACCCGGTTCGGCGGCGCGGGACGAGATCATGCGAGTGTCGCCGGAGTTCTTCTCGACCCTCGGCATCGGCCCGTCCATGGGGCGCGCCTTTACGGATCAGGAGACAACGTTTCAAACCGATGGCGTGGTGATTTTGAGCAACGAATACTTCCGCCAGCACTTCCACAGCGATCCCGGCGCCATTGGGCGGCAGATTCGCGTCGACGACAATCGAAGGACTGTCGTCGGTGTCTTGCCCCCCGGTTTTCACTTCCTTTCTTCCTACGCGCAGATGTATTTCCCCCTCTCGTCGCGTCCTGAGGACCGCGTATCCCGGTACCGGCACTCGGGCGGGGACGTCATCCAGACGATTGCCCGGCTCAAGCCCGGCGCCACTCTCGGGGAGGCCCAATCGCAAATTGATTTGCAGAACACCCGCCTCGAACTGGAGGACCCGCAGGCCCAATTGATGGCCAGCGCCGGCTTCCGGTCCGTGGTGATTCCACTGCACGCTGACCACGTGGCGGCGATCCGCCCCACCCTGCTGCTACTGCAAGCCGGAGTGCTTGTCCTCCTGCTCATCGGGGTCGTCAATCTGGCCAACTTGCTCCTCATTCGGGCGAATGCGCGGGCCAAAGAACTCGCGGTTCGACAGGCGCTGGGGGCGAGCCTCAGGCATCTGGTGAGCGACGTCCTTGTGGAGACCACCGGGATCACGCTTGCCGGCGGCCTCGTCGGGCTCGCCGCTGCGGCGGGTGGAATCCGCCTGTTGGCTGCCCTGGGATCCGACCGGCTGCCCCTGGGCGTTCACATCGCGGTGGATGGGCGTGTGGCGCTCACGGCGTTGGCGGGGGCTGTGGCGATGGGGATTGCGCTCGCCATCCCGATCGTGTGGTTTCACCTGCGTGGTTCCGGATCCACGCTTCGATCGGAGACTCGCAGCGCCACGACCAGCCGCGCTGCTCAGGTTCTGAGGCAGGGCTTCGTAGTGGCACAGATCGCTCTGGCATTCGTCCTATTGGACGGGGCAGGATTGCTGGGCCTCAGCCTGAAGCGCGCCATGGCGGTTTATCCCGGATTCCAATCCGATCACGTCCTCACCGGCCAAATCTCCATGGTGGGAAAGAAATACCCCGACCCGCTGTCCGGTTTGGCATTCAGCGAGCGATTGGTGGGCGAATTGGAACGCCAGCCGGGAGGCTTGTCTGCCGGCGTGTCGAACAACCTGCCCTTCAGCGGGTACAGCGGAAAGAGCGCGGCGACGGTGAAAGGCTACATCCTGCCGCCGGGCGAACCGCCGCGCGGGCACTACTCTTACGGGGTGGGCGGGGACTACTTTCGCGCCATGGGCTTTCACCTGCTCGTCGGGCGGATTCTTACGGGGGAGGACTCGCGCCGTCCCGAACGTGTTTGCGTGGTCGACAGCGATTTCGCCCGCCACTATTGGCCGCATTCGAGTCCCCTTGGCCACCAACTTTTTCAGGGCTCGGAGGCGGGCCCGGATCGTGAGGCATTCACCGTCGTCGGGGTGGTCGACAGTATCAAACAAGCGGGCCTTACCGACGAAGCGGCGCAAGGCGCGGTCTATTACCCCTACATCTACCGGCCCGAAAACAAGATCTTTGTGGTGGTTCGAGCGGCTGTTCCGCCGGAGTCGTTGCGCATGACGATGCAGAAAGTGGTTCGGGAAATCGACTCCGGGCTTGCCGTTAACGATATTCAGACCATGAATGAACGCATCACGGACAGTCTTGTCGCCCGCCGCTCGCCGGCTCTGCTGGCCGGGATGTTCGCTGCCATCGCGCTGCTACTGACCGGAATTGGCACTTACGGGGTGCTGAGCTATGCGGTGGCACAGAGGAACCGCGAGATCGGCGTGCGTATGGCTTTAGGAGCGCAACCGAGCCAGATTCGCACCCAATTTCTGACTCTTGGCCTGGGGCTGGTCATTGCCGGATTGGCGCTGGGAAGCGCCGGGGCCTGGCTGATGGGAAGAGTGATGCAGGCAGTCCTGTTTCACGTGGCTGCCGTGAGCCCGTTGGTGCTCGCCTGCGCCGCCAGCGTCATGGCGCTGATCGCACTTGTCGCTTGTCTCGTGCCTGCCAGGCGCGCCGCCCTCGTCTCCCCGATGCGGGTTCTTACGGAGCAGTAGGAAAAGCAGATCCTTCGCTTCGCTCAGGATGACATGCTTCGCTCAGGATGACATGCTTCGCTCAGGATGACATGTCATTCTGAGCCCGTTCGTTGTCACCCTGAGCGAAGCGAAGGGTCTGCAGTGTGTCCGTTCTATGCCAACTGAGGGTTGATCTTGAAACCTCTTTCGCGTTTGTGCTAATAACACCTTCTCATTCCGCCACAAGCCAGAGAGCTCGGTAGCGTGCAACTTCCACCCCCCAGTCCGCCTGGCAGTCGCGCGAGTAATATCGCTCGCGCCGGCACGTGTGCCCTAACGATGTTTGCGAGCGCGGCGCTGCTGTTCCTGATGGAGCCCATGTTCGTCAAGATGGTGCTGCCGCTCCTGGGAGGGACGCCGGCGGTGTGGAATACGTGTCTGGTTTTCTTCCAGACGGTGCTGCTGTGCGGATACGCATATGCGCACCTTTCGGCGAAGCTTCTCAGCAGGCGTGGACAGGCGAGGCTGCACCTTGTTGTGCTCATTGGCGCGCTGTTGACCTTGCCGTTCCGCGTCCCCGCAGGGTGGGCGCCGCCGGCGCGGCACAATCCGGTGGCTTGGCTGCTCCTCGTGCTGGGGGTTGCAGTGGGAGCGCCTTTTTTCGCCCTCTCCGCCAGCACACCCTTGCTTCAGAAGTGGTTCTCGCATTCCGGACACCCCTCGGCAAGCGACCCTTATTTTCTTTACGCGGCCAGCAGCGCCGGCAGCCTGTGTGGCCTGTTGGCATACCCGCTGCTGCTTGAGCCTGCATTCGGCGTGGGAGCGCAGACGCGACTGTGGGCATCGTGGTACCGATTGCTTGTGCTGCTCGTCCTGGTTTGTGCCGCGCTTGTCTGGCGTGTGTCTGACACGGCAGGTACTTTCGTAGGCGAGCCTCCCCCAAACGAGGCGATTCATGATAGCGCGAGCGAAGACCGCGACGATTTAGATTTGCGCCGCCGGGCGCGATGGGTCGCCCTGGCCTTTGTGCCCTCGAGTCTGATGTTAGGTGTGACCAGCGAACTTACCACGGATATCCCTCCGATCCCCTTGATATGGGTACTTCCTCTCTCCCTCTATCTTCTGAGCTTCACTCTCGTCTTCGCGCGGAGACCCCTGCTCTCCCACCGCTGGCTCGTGCGCCGGCTGCCGTTTCTGATTCTTGCAGCTTCAATACCCGTTCTCACTAAGACGTATCTGCCCTTGACCGCGGCGATACCGATCGACCTCGTCGCGCTCTTTGTAGCCGCAATGGTTTGCCACGGTGAGTTGTGGCGGAGGCGGCCGTCGGCACGGCGCCTGACCGAATTCTATCTTTGGGTATCGGTGGGAGGCGTGCTCGGCGGAATTTTCAACGCAATCATTGCGCCGCTGATTTTCCACTCCCTGGTGGAATTTCCCATAGCACTTGTGCTGGCGGCGGCGTTGTGCCCACCCATCGACATCGTCAAAGATTCGCCGCGAGCCCGTAAGTTGGATTACTTGCTTCCTGTGGCGCTGGGCGTTGGCGTTGTGATGCTGACCCTCGCGCTTGAAGCTGAGGGTCTGAAGCCGGGCCTCACCATGAATGTCATGATCTTCGGCGTCTCCGCGGTGTGGTGCCTCAGCTTCGGCAGGCGACCCCTGCGCTTCGCCTTGGGACTGGCGGCGCTGATGCTGGCGAGCGGTGTTTACACCGGCCACTTCGGCCACGTCCTGAGCACAGAGCGCAGCTTCTTCGGAGTTTATCGGATTGCCAATGACGACGCGAACGGGCTTCGCATACTTTTCCATGGCAGCACTGTGCACGGAATCCAAAGCTCGGACCCGGCACGCGCCTGCGAGCCTCTTGCTTACTACACACGGAGCGGGCCGATTGGGCAGGTATTTTCCGCCTACGCAGGGAATTCACTGGAAAACCAGGTGGCGGTCGTTGGGTTGGGAGCGGGCGCGCTCGCTGCCTACCAATTCCCCGGTGGACAATTCACATTCTATGAGATCGATCCCCTGGTGGAGCGAATTGCCCGCGACAGGGGATACTTCACCTACCTGTCGAACTGCGCCCCGCAGGCACGCGTGGTGTTGGGAGATGCGCGCTTGTCGCTCAAAGCAGCCCCCGATCACGCCTACGGCATCATTGTGCTCGACGCCTTCAGCGGCGATTCCATTCCGATGCATCTCCTCACGCGTGAGGCCCTGCGAATTTACCTCCGCAAACTCGCTTCCGGTGGCTTGCTGGCGTTTCACATCAGCAACCGCTACCTCGACCTTCATCAGGTCCTTGGCAACCTGGCACACGACGCGGGAGCGGTGTGTCTCGTGAACGTCGATACGGCGACGGGCGAGGATGATCTGAAGGCGGGAAAGTACGCGTCCGTGTGGATGGTGATGGCCCGCAAAAGCGAGGATCTTCAGGTATTGGCGCAGGACACGCGCTGGATGCCGATTTCTCCAGTTCCGGGAGCAAAAGTGTGGAGCGATGACTTCTCGAACGTCTTGAGCATCATCAAGTTCCATTGACCGGCACATGTCCGGCAAACCTAGATGGTAGGATGCCGCCGATTTGGCTTACGAAGCTGACTATGGTAGGATATCGGTGGGATGGTAGCCCTATGAAAATGGAAACCGGCATCGTAACAGTCAAGGGACAGGTGGTAATTCCCGCGCCGCTGCGGCGTCGCCTGGGAATTAAAAGGGGAACGCTTGTTTCGTTCCTCGAGGAAGACGGGCATATCGTGGTTCAGCCCGTCACAAGAGAATTCATTCGCCGGCTGCGTGGCTCGCTCAAGGGCGGCCCTTCGCCCCTGGAGCAATTGATGGAGGAACGCAAGAGAGAGCGGGTCCTGTGAAATCTTACGTTCTTGACTCGAGCGCTCTGATGACATTTTTTGAGGATCGCAGCGGCGCCACTACGGTCGAAGATCTGCTCGACAAAGCTGCGGAAGCGAAATGCCCGCTGCTGATGTCGGTCGTCAATTGGGGTGAGGTGTACTACTCGGTCTGGCGCGCACGCGGCGAAGCGGCGGCCAACGCCAAACTCCGTGAGATCACTCAATTGCCAATCGTGATCGTAGACGCTGACTTTGAACTTACGCGTTTGGCCGCAAGTCTCAAGGCGAAACACGGCCTTCCTTACGCAGACTGTTTTGCCGCCTCGCTCGCCGAAAGCCGCAAGGCTCCTTTGGTAACAGGTGATAAGGACTTTGAGCGGATCGAGTCTCTTCTCAAGATTGTCTGGCTTTGAATCCTGCTCTTACGCTACCGCCACCGGCTCGGCCCGCAGCGCATCGAAACGTACAGAAACCAACTTCGACACGCCAGGTTCCTGCATGGTGACGCCATACATGACACGGGCGGCTTCCATGGTGCGCTTGCTGTGGGTAATGAGGATGAACTGAGTGTGGAGGCTCATCTTTTCTACCATGCGGCTGAAGCGTTCGATGTTCGACTCGTCGAGTGGAGCGTCCACTTCATCCAGGATGCAGAAGGGGCTTGGGGTGTAGCGGAAGATAGCAATCAGCAGCGCCAAGGCGGCCAGTGCCTTTTCGCCTCCCGAGAGCAGCAGGACGTTCTGAAGGCGTTTGCCGGGGGGTTGAGCGGCGATGTCAATGCCGCTGTCCGCATCGGACTCATCGCTCAACCGCATCTCGCCGATTCCGCCCCCGAAGAGACTGCGGAAAGTTTCAGCAAAATAGCCGTTGATGGCCTTGAAGGCTTCCAGGAATTGCTGGCGCGAGACCTGGTCGATTTCGCTGATGGCCTGCGTGGTGTCCTGGATCGAAGCCAGCAGATCCTGGCGCTGGGTGTCGAGGAAGGTGAGGCGCTCTTCGGCCTCCTGGAGTTCCTCGAGGGCCATCATGTTGACCGGCCCCAGGTTCTCGATGCGCGTCTTGAGCTGTCTCGCCTCTTCCTCCGCAGCCTGCAGAACTTCGCCCGCCAGCATGGAGTCCGGCGGCAACTCGGCCATCACCGCAGACGGTTCTGCGTGCAATTCCTCGCGGCATTGCTGCTGCTGGTGAGTGCGGTCGGAATCAGCGCGGGCAAAGGCTACTTCCGCCTCCGAGCGGCGGGCGCGATGGGCCTCAAGTTCGGCTCGTGCCGCGTCCACCTGCGGGCTGAGCGACGCCCGTTGCGCTTCTTCCGCCGCAGATTTTGCCTCGCACTGGCGGAGCTCGCTCCGCGCCGTTTCCAATCCGGCTTCCAGCTCACTTAAACGAACCAGGTTGGCTTCGCCTTCGTTCGCCAGAAGTTCCTGTTGTTCGCGCCAGCTCTCAGATTGCTGCCGGAGGCGCGCCATGCGGGTGCGGACTTCCTCGCACATGCCCAACAGGCGCTCGACTTCGGCGCCGGCGGCGCGGGTTCGTTCTTCGAGGCGCGCTACTCGAGCCGCTTGCCTCGGCGAGCTTCTGCCCAAGTTGTTCCATCTCGGCGCGGAGCTCGCGAAGCGCCGCCGTTGATTGGGTGACGGTTTCCTCGCGCGCAGTCTTTTCCTGGCCTGCCGCTGCCAGTTCCGAGCGCAGGCCGGCTTTGCGTTCTTCGGCTGCGGCGAGGTCGCGTTCGAGCTGGGCGGCTTCAGACTGAAGAACTTTGAGTTGCGCGGCCGCTCTCTCGCACGCATCGCGGGTCTGGCGCAACTTCTCATCGGCGACCACAGCTTTCTTTTCCGCTTCCTGCTTGGCCACACTCAAATTCGCGTGGTCCTTGGCGAGTTGCGCGGCGCGGCTGGCAGCATCGGCCAGGTCCGCCTCGCACGCCTGGATCTTGCCCTCCAATTCGGCCGTGCGCCGCTCGAGTGCCCGGAAGTCGCGCCGCAAGGCCAGGGGGCCGGCGCTCGAACCCTTGCCGCCGGACACCAGGCGATGCTGATAGTGCTCACCCGAGCGGGTCAGGAAGTGGTATTCAGGGTAAGACCCTGCCAGACGCTGGGCAGTTGCAGAGTCCTCAACCAGATAGGCGTGGGCGAGCGCCGGCAGCGGCAGGTCGCCATTGAGCCCAAGAGACTTCTGAAAAGTCATCAATTCCCGCACCGGCGCCACGACGCCCGTCTCTGCCAGGAGTTCCGTTTGCGTTTCCCCGTTCGTGTGGTCCAGAGAGGGCATTTGCGTAACGAAGAACGTGGAGCGCCCTCTTCCTTCCGAGCGCAGCAAGGCGATGCCGGAGCGGGCCTGTTCGTGCTGTTCCACAACCACGCACTCGAGTTCCTGCCTAAGGAAATCTTCCACCACTTCTTCGTAGCCGGCCGCAACCTCGACAAAGTCGGCGAGCACGCCGAGGGGACGGAAGCGATGCCCGTTCATGGGGATTTCGTCCGACAGCAACCGCCGGACGCTCTCCGTACTGTACGCGTGACGCGCCAGAGATTCCTCGAGCGCCTGCTTGCGCGCCACGGCAGCGGAATGCTCCCGGCGAAGCGTTTCAAGGCCGGACCGCAAAGAGGTTTCCTCGGTCCGAGCTCCCTCGAGGGCCGCCGCAGTTCCACCGAGCGTCTGCGCCAGATCCGCCAGCGAAGTCGTGCCCTGCCGTTGAGCAGCGATGGAAGCCTCCAGTTCAGCCGCCCAGCGCTGGTTTTCCTCCTCCGCGCGCTGCTTCTCAGATCCGGTGCGCGCCGCTTGCCGTGAGAGCGCCAGGCTTGCCTCTTCGGCCTGCACGAGCTGGTTTCGCAGTTCCGCCGCACGGCTCACCGCAGCCAACAAGGCTTGGCGGCATGATTCGACTTCCTCCTCCGCTGCCGTCACCTGGAGCGCGAGCGATTCCTGCCGCGAGACAAGCTGGGCCAGAGCTTCTTGAGCCGCAGTCCAATCCTGTTGGACCCGCTCGAGCTGGAGGGTCCTCTCTTTAGCCTGCTCTTCCAGTGAACTCAGTTGGGCTTCGAATCCGGCCCGTTCCCGAGCTGCGTCCGCGGACCGCGCCTCGAGGCTTGCCGCCTGCTGGCGCGCCTGTTCGCAACGCGATAGTAACCGCTCGCGCTCCAGGCCGCTTTGCGAAATATGCTCGCGCAATTGCGTGAGCCGGCGCTCCCACTCCTCATGCTGGTGTGTGGCGGCCTTCTGCTCCTGCTCGAGGGCCTCGAGCCTCTGCGCCGTGAGCCGGCACGCTTCCTGTGCCTGGGTCACTTCGCCGCCCAGCCGGGCGCATTCCGCCTCCAGGGCTGCCCACCGCGAAGTCAAGACCACCTTCAGCCGGGTTCGCAGCTCTTCGTGCAGTTCCTTGTAGCGGCGCGCCTTGGACGCCTGGCGCTTCAGCGAGTTCACCTGCTTCGAGACTTCTTCCAGAATGTCGGCGATGCGAGAGAGGTTCTGCCGCGACGACTCGAGCTTGGCTTCCGCCAGCCGTTTGCGCGTCTTGAACTTGGAAATCCCCGCTGCCTCTTCCAGGATCAAACGCCGGTCTGACGGCCGGGAGCTCAGGACCTGCCCGATGCGGCCTTGCTCGATGATGGCGTAGGATTCCGGGCCCAGCCCCGTGCCCATGAACAGGTCCTGGATGTCGCGCAGGCGGCAGACCTGGCCGTTAATCAAGTACTCGCTCTCGCCGGAGCGGAACAGACGGCGCGTCACCGCAATCTCGCCGGCGCGATGGCGAAGCTTGGATACATGCTTCTCTCCGTTGCCGCTGCCGTTGCCATTGCCTCCAGCGCTAACTTCGCCGTTGTCTCCTGAGATAACTACAGGTTCCTGGGCTTCCGCCTGCGGCGGTTCTTCCTCCGGGAAGCCGGCCTCGTTGTACTCCGGGTCGATGAGCGTCATGCTCACTTCCGCCATGCTCGTGGGAGGCCTGGTTCCAGTGCCGTTAAAGATCACGTCGGCCATCCGCTCGCCGCGCAGGCTTCGCGCGCTCTGCTCCCCGAGGACCCAGGAGACGGCATCCGAAAGATTCGACTTGCCGCAGCCGTTCGGTCCCACGATCGCGGCCACACCATCCGAGAATTCGAGCCTCGACCGCTCTCCGAACGACTTGAAGCCCAACAACTCGAGTTTCTTCAGTTTATACAAGCTACACCCCTTCCCTCTGGTCCTTCCGAGGAGGTGCAAACCCAAGCGCGCGTTGAAACGGATGCCAGAAGCATTACGCCGTACCCTGTGGTGGGCCCGTTATCTAGCCGACACTGACACAGCAACATAGTCCGCCACCCAGTGTGGCAAAGGCGTTCCCGTGCACAGCACACTCGATTCGGCCCCAGCCTACGTTCTGGCGCGCGCTGCCAAGGCGGAAGCGAGCAATCCCCTGTAACTCCAGAGTATAGGTATCATGAAAAAGGAGGGAAGTAAAGTGAAAACCACAAAAGGTGGGATTTTGCAAAACTCGAGGCCCTATATGTAGGGGCATCCGTGAAGAGTGGCGCGGTCTATTTTCCACTCAGAAAAAGGTTCCGGCCGTCGACCAGAGCCTTGAGCTTCCGGTCAGCCACGCTCCGGTGCAGCATCCACAGCCCGCAGTCGGGATGAACATATCGGAGTCTGCCTTCGCCCAAGATCTTGACAATCCGCTCGATTCGTTGCGCGATGAGATCCGGTTGCTCAACTTCATTGTCCTTCACGTCTACGACTCCAATTCCTAAGCCGACCCTCGGGTCAAGGTCGCTGAGGACTGGCAGTTCGTCATATCCCCGCCGCGCGAATTCGAGCACCACGTGGTCTGCACGCAAGAGATTAAGGAAAGGAAGCAGGTCCCGCCAGAAACCCTTTTGAATGGTTTGGCCACCATAATTCCCAAAACAGACGTGGACGGCCTTTTCAGATCGAATCCCCTTCAGGACATGGTTGATGGCTCGAGCGGCCCACTCGCTCTCCTCCGGATGGCCGCTGATATTCGCTTCATCAAGCTGGACGACAGCGGCGTCGATCGCTTCAAGCTGCCGCCTGAGGACCTCTGCAATGTCCATGGCAAGATCCGCAACGCTCGCGCCATGGATGCTCGTCAGTACCTTGGCGAGCATGTGCGGCCCCGTACAGGTAAATTTGAGCGGCCTCGTTGTCAGGGCCTGCGCGAACTGGAAATCCGCCAGCAGGTTGAGCGTGCCCTCTCCGATCCTTCCCTCCACGACACCTGCCGGTATGGACCGGTAATCCAACCCCCGCTCAGACCGGAAAGCCTCAAGATCAAACCTGGTGAAGCGAGTCCGAATCCCTTCCATCCGCGAAACGAAATAGTCAATCATCCCATTGGTCTCGGGATGGCTGGGATCGAAACGCTGCAATTCGCCGTCAGAAATCACGTCGAGTCCGGCGAGTTCCTGGGTCTTGAGCACTGTCATGACCGCGTCGCGCAGAACTAGGCGCGAGGTGTTACCCACTAACCAGGCGGGAAACGGATAGCTTCCAACAACTGTGGTCAGTAATTCTGTGGGCATGAATGACTCCTCCGACGGGTCCCGAAGGGACCCAAGATCATTAGCCGTAGGTGAAACCTACGGACGGGCGGAGCAAAAAAGCATTATCCGACCCTGAAAGGGTCGAACATTCGACCCCTGCGGGGTCGGGGACGATCAATAGGCGGGGCTTCACATCCGTAGGTTTCACCTACGGCTAATGATATTGATGCCCTTCGGGCATTTGACATCGTTCATCCACGCTTATGAAGGGCAGGCCGGAGGCTCCTCGCCACGATTTCCGCCACATCGACAATTTCCAGGTCTTCGCGCTGGGCGCGGTTGGCGGCGTCGCGAAGCATAGTGGGGCAGTAGGGGCAAGCCACCGCCAGCGTGGATGCCCCGGTTGCGGCGAGCTGGGCAAACCGCAGTTCGTTCACCCGATGTTTCGTCTGCTCGCGTTTATCGTCAGTAATGAAAAGCCTCGCACCGCCGGCGCCGCAGCACTGGGTGTTTTGGCCGTGGTGTTCAGGCTCCGTCAAGGCGACGCCGCAGGAATGCAGGATCTTGCGCGGTTCAGCCGTGATTCCGCGGCCGCGGGCAAGGTAGCAGGGGTCATGGTAGGTCGCCGACAGAGTTGCCGGGGCGATGGGGAGGCGGGGAAGTAGTTCCGCGATGAGTTCGGTATGGTGCACGACCTTGATGCCCAGTTCCGCGTAGGATGGGAATTGCCGGTAGTCCTTATCCAACATGGTGGTGCAGTGGGGGTCGCAGAGAACGACCTTCTTCACGTGGGCGTTCGCCAACGCCTCGATCACTTTCTCCGAAAGTTGCATGAACAGGTACTCGTTGCCCGCGCGCCGCGCCGGCTCACCGCAGCAGGTTTCACGCGCCAGCACGCCCCAGGAGACGGAGGCGGCATCGAGAATCTGCTTCATGGCCGTGGCAACTGCCTGGCCGTGCTGATCGAAACTCAATCCGCAGCCCAGCCAGAAGAGCCATTCCTGGCTGCCGTCGAAAATGGGGAACTTCTTCGAGGCCAAAAGGTTCTGCCGAGTCTCGTGCGTAGCGCCCCAGGGATTGTGGGGAGCGCGTTCCATGGTGGTGAACAGCTCGGCCACTTTCTCACTGCCGATGCGTCCTTCGCTGACCAGCCCGCGCCGCAAATCCAGGATTTTCCTTCCCACATGTTCGATGCCCACCGGACAGACGTACTCGCAGGCGCCGCAGGAGAGACACTGGAAGAGGTCGTCCTCCGAAACGTAGACTTTCCCCTGCTGTTTTTCCTCCGCAGTTCCTGCCACCAAATCGCCGCCGCTGAGCAGGCCTTTTTGCAGATCGAGGATGACTTCCTTCGGACTCAGCGATCCACCGGCGAGATTAGCGGGGCAAAACTGTGTGCAGCGGCCGCATTCGACGCAGGCGTTAACATCCAGAATGTCCTTGCGACCCAGGTCAGGGAAGTGGATCATTCCCAGATCTTCGCCCTCCTGCCGCAAGGCTCGCATGGGGCTCGTGGTCTCGGAGGCCAGGAAGATGGTGAACGGTGCGAGCACCAGGTGCAGATGTTTCGAAACAGGAATCACGTCAAGCAGCGCAAAAAACAATATCGTATGCGCCCACCAGTTCACTTTCCAAGCCATAGTTCCGACGGGAAACACTCCCCAGCCCAGCAGATACGTCACCATGAGCGCCGAGATCAAAAACGCAACAATCCCGGAAGTGGCGGACAGCTTTCCCAGCGGTTTGGGCCGCAATACAAATCGCCGAAACGACAAGCCGATCATAGCCACCAGAACTGCCACCGCCCAAACAGCAACAAACGCGTTGTACCAGCTTCGTGCCTCGGTGGCGTTTGACAAGCCGCGCAGGCCCAGCAGCATGTGTTGCGCGCTGACCCAGGCAAAGGCAAGAAATCCCCAGAGAACAAAGGCATGGAGTATGCCCGCAACGGGCCGCTCGCGCACCACGCGATACTGCAAGATGACTTCTTTGAAAACGCGCCAAAGGCGCTTCGGAATATGATCGTGAGGAAGATCTCCGGGCGCGGCGACCACCGAATGCAGCCGGCGTTTGACGATCTTTACGAATATCCAAATGCTGGCCAGGCAGATTGCGATGAAGATCGCCCGCGCGAGGCCATCAAAAAGGAAAGCGGCGCACAAGGGCGCCGCGACGGTTGCCATCATCGTTTCCTCATTCACCTTTAGCCACGGGATAACCTTTGTTTACCCAGTCCGTCCCCAAATTATCGGCGATGTAAAGCACCTTCAGCTTCTTGAATCCCTGGTTGTGCAAGGCTTCGTAGGCCGGCCTGACGTTTGGGCAGTGGCTCCAGGGGCAGCATCCGCAGTAAATGACGATGAATCTGTCTCGAGCGACCCCGTTCATCCGCTTGACGAGCTGTTCGAGCGCCGCCTGGTTAGCGGCCGGGCCAAGGTTTTCAGAATCCGGGATGTGGGCTTGCGTATAGGGAAGGCGAAATCCGACATAGAAGAGGAGGGGCCTTTCGCTCGGGAGTGAGGAGAGAACTTTGGCAAGGTCCTGCGGATTGACTAGGGCCGCAGCAGGAATGGGAGACGGTGTCGCCGGTTTATCGGGTGGGTGGCCCACCCCAGGCTCGGCGTGGGCGACCCCGGCGCATAGAATAAAGCCGAAAACGAACAGCCCCGCTGATGCGGCGACAATTCTTCGAAGGTTCAGAGATCTCATCACGGTCCGCTCCTTCCTGATTGCTGGTGCGATGTCAATGCCTGCCGGAGGCCGAAGACAACTTGCCGGTGCGCCTTCTATTAGGCCACTGGTGCTTAGTTGGACGATTAAGCAGATTTATCCACCGTCCTCGGAAGGGCGGGGCTTCAGCTCCGCCATCGCAAGGACGTGCACTGAACGGGCCTTTAGGCCCTGAAACCACGGTTGCTTCAGGGGCTAAAGCCCCTAAACTCCCTCCCAAATCTGCGGCGGGGCTGAAGCCCCGCCCTTCCAGTCCCGACGATAGATACGTCGTCGAATGCGACTGAGCACTTGCCCTGCCTGATCGAGTCCGACGGCAGCTCGCTCTCAACAGCAATATACCCTTGGCCAAGATTACGTTCAAGCGAGACTCGTCGAACGAAGACTCCCGCCGCGCAGGTAATCGCCGGGTGGGGCGCCTGCGCTAAAACTCTGTGATGGGCCTTCTCAGTGTCCGAGGCTTGCAGACACCTTGGATGCCGGCGCGTGAACCTCGTCGCCGCGGAAGTAGCGTCCGTGCGCAGCGCGCATCACAGCCATGGCGGGGAACAGCTTCGAATAATCGTTGCGCGCGTTCCAAAAGAGGAATCCTATTCCCCCTTGTCCTTTTGCGGCGCTGACCTGGGTTTGAATATAAGCTTGGGAAAAGGTTTTGGTGTGCCAGGCGAAGGCCTGAAGCCAGGGCCGCAATACCACTTTGGAATCCGTCGTGACGTCCGCGAAGCGCTGCATCGACTCAGTGATAAAGTGCTCGGGGGCGTCGCCCGGGTGCGCGTATCCCTCCATGCCGAAGAAGTGCGAGGGGTAGATCATAGGCGAGAGCACGTCGCAGAACCGCGCCATACCAGGGATATCCTGGCCAGTGTGCGACAGGTCAACCGTGCGCTGCCAGGCCATCACCCCAAAGACATCCAGCGAAAACAAGACTCCCAAGGGATGGAGTTCGCTGTAGGCGCGCTCGACGAACTTACGGATCACGTCGGTGCGTGCCCAATCCGGGTGCGCAGCCTCGTAGGCGAACCGCGCATCCTTCTGGTCGCCTTCCGCAGGAAAGCGTACGTAATCGAACTGGATTTCGTCAGCGCCGGAATTCGCGGCCATTCGAGCCATCGCCAGGTTGTAGTCCTGAACCTTGGGTTGCGAAGGGTCGGTCCACACCAGCTTCCCGTTTTCTTTCCACGCGTGGCCGGTGCGTCTGGACTGCACCGCCAGTTCGCTATGGCATGTGACCAGCGTTTCATCACGGAAGACCGCAATGCGGATGATCGCATGGAGTCCCAGCGAGTGGACGTAGCGGATCACTTTGGGAAGGTTGCGGATGGGCACATGCTTCCCCTGCGGCGCAAGGGGATGCTCGAAGGGTACGTTCACCAGGCCGTCGAAATCCTTGACATCGAAAACGATGGTATTCCCTCCGGCTTCCCGCCAGCGGCGAATCAAATCCAGGCCTTTATCGCTTCCCGCCATCCAACCTGTCAGATAGATTCCGCGAGTCTCGAAATCCTTGGGGACGGGAACCGGATGCTCGACGAGAGGTTCGGCGAAAATGCCCGGAATCGTCAATTGGGTGCCGGGCTTGAGATACTTTCCGATCTTGCCGGCATTCGCCTGCTGCATGGCAGCCTCGAGTTCGGACCTGGTCATATAACAGGTCTGCGGCAAATAGTGGAGAGCCAAGGAAGGAAGGCTCTCCCCTGGCGCCACAGTGTGGAGTTCGGTCTTCGTTGCTCCTGCAAGCGGGCCCGGCGGCGGGAACTTTTCCTTTTCTTTGGATTTCTGAGGTATAGTCTTCTTCGCACCAGCAGCGGGCGCCGGCGACAAACTTGCATTAAGGTTCGCAGGTTGCGACTTGGCTTGCATCTGGCCCTGCGCACAGACAACCACCGGCGTGCCGCCGAGAATTAAGATGGCCAGAAATACTGAGGGTCTGTTGGACAGCAAACTGCGTCTAGGAATGGCAAACACGTTTTATCCTTTTGCGCTGACAAGGCCGGCCTTAAGGGAATTGCCGAGACACGCTTGGGCGATGTGGACATTTCGACTGATGCGCGGAGCCCCACGGCTCGCGGGTAGCGCCGCTCTTTAGCAGCACGCCAGTTGCCAACATGGTTACTGGTGTTTGTGTCGTGCGTTACAGATCTCTTTCCATAAGGAAATCGGCTGGCGCAGAGCGAAGCTCTGCGGTTTTCGTTGATTGGTACTTTGCGGAAACGCGGAGCTTTGCTCTGCTCCGGCCTGAAGCTTATTCGGGAGGCAAGGATGAGGGGAAAGGCACACAGTTGCGTCTATGCATTCATGGCGGTTGGCCTGGTGTTGACCAGCGCGGGGTTGGCACAGGCACCGGCGCCGGAGCACCAGATGGTGCTTCTCTGGCCGCAGGGGGCGCCGGGCGCTGTGGGCGCCGACGACGCGGATCGGCCCTCGCTGACGCTTTACTCACTACCCAAAGGCCAGACTGCTCGCAGTGCCGTTGTCGTCTGCCCGGGAGGTGGTTACGCCGTCCTGGCGATGGATCACGAAGGCCGCCAAATCGCCGAGTGGCTGAATGCCCTGGGTGTCGATGCTTACATTCTGAAATACCGGCTCGCGCCGCGTTATCATCACCCCGCCATGATCAACGACGCGCAGCGCGCCTTGCGCTACGTTCGCTCGAACGCGCAGGAGTGGGGAATCGCCCCTGACCGGATCGGCATTTGGGGTTTCTCCGCGGGCGGCCACTTGGCATCCACTGCCGCCACGCACTTTAACGCCGGGAATCCCTCCGCCGCGGATCCCATCGATCGGGCCAGTTCGCGACCGGATTTCGCCATTCTGGCTTATCCGGTGATTACTTGTAGCGAGTCATTTATGCACCAGGGCTCTTGCAAGAACCTGTTGGGCGATAACCCCGATCCTAAACTGGCCGACTATCTCTCGAACGAAAAGCAGGTGACCGCCCAGACACCGCCCACCTTCCTCTTCCACACCAACGACGACGCGGGGGTGCCTGCTGAAAACAGCGTGGCCTTTTATATGGCCTTGCGAAAAGCGGGCGTGCCGGCGGAACTGCACATTTATCAGCACGGCCAACATGGTGTGGGCTTGGCGCAGAAAGACCCTATCTTGTCTTCCTGGCCGCAACGACTGGCGGACTGGATGAAATTGCGCGGGTATTTGATGTAGGGGGACGGCTTGCCGTCCCCTTTTGCCGAGCCATCGACGGGCGGGTAGGGCAAGCCCTACCCCTACGCGACTTTCTTGTTTGCTGTCGGCCAATACTCGGCTATTATAGAGCCACCCAAAGTCCTTTGCCGAGAGAGTTTCCTTCTGCCGAGAGGAGTATAGATGTCGCCCAAGTATAGACAGCGGGGATACATGGATTCTGACCGCGACCGTGAGAAGCCCGAGAAAAAGCCGGTCAACAGGCGGGAACAGATCGGGCCGAAGACTCCCAATATGCCGGGAAAGCGAGAAGTGTCGCGGTGTGCTTCCTGCGCCCTGATCCTGCCGGTCGGGATTGACCTTGAAGGACGCTGTCCAAAGTGCGGCTTTGAACTGCACAGTTGCAAACAGTGCGCGTTCTTCGACACGGCCGCCCGCTTCGAATGTACCCGGCCGATTACGACCCGTATCCCAAGAAAGGACATTAAGAACCAGTGCAGCTATTTTTCGCTGCGAACGACAGTCGAGCGTGAAACCTCCTCCTCCAAGCCTCTGGACGCGCGCCAAGCCTTCGAGAACCTTTTCAAGAAATAAACAGGTGCAGCACTCACCGTTTGTTCTGCAGGGACGGTGGCGGCCACCCGGAAACCACAAAAACAATTTCGCACTTCCACCTGCTTGTAGGGGGACGGCTTGCCGTCCCCTTTGGGCGGTCGCGGGGGGGGGTCGGGCAAGCCGAACCCCTACAGGGTTGTTGCGAGGGGAAAAAACGACAAAATGTCTGTATCTCCTTTGTTATCAATTTGTTACACTTTCCCATTCGACCCCTGTTAGCCGCCATTCGCTGCTTTTTTCTCCCCATCCGCTTTAATCGCATTGCTCGCCAATGATTGGAGTGGTCTAATTTGGCCTCCGGCAGGTAGGACCTTCTTCCGTGAGTGCCCGTGACCCTCGCTCATTAGCTCGACGATGAAGGTTGCCGGAGTTCCCCGCGCCTAAGTATTTGATTCTGCTTAAATGCGCTGCGATAAACCTTAAAGGAGACTTAATGGCCACTGTTACGATCAGTCCAGACGTTCGATCCCCGCGACGGAAGGAATTTCAGCGCGTTCAGCCCTCTGCGACTTTTACCGGCGCGCGCATCGAGCCCTTACAAAAGGGCCTTCCCAAGACCACCCAATCCGTTTGCCCGGAATGTCTGAGAGTGATTGACGCCCGGCTTTTCGAGGAGAATGGCGCGGTTTACATGGAGAAAAGCTGCGCGGAGCATGGCGACTTTCGTGACTTGATCTACTCCGATGCGAGGCTGTACCTCAAGATGGAGGAGTTCGAATTCGGCGACAACCGGGGTCTCGAGAACCCGCAAATCCCTGACTCGGCCCGTTGCCCGGAAGATTGCGGTTTGTGTTCACTGCACACTTCCCACACCGTGCTTTCCAACGTAGACCTCACCAATCGCTGCAACCTCACCTGCCCCGTCTGCTTTGCCAACGCCAACGCCGTGGGATACCTGTACGAGCCATCCTTCGAGCAGGTGCGCGGGATGTTGAAGACGCTGCGTGAACAGCGCCCTGTGCCCAACCGTGTGGTGCAGTTCTCCGGCGGCGAGCCTACGATTTATCCCCGCTTCCACGATGTGCTGCGCATGGCCACGGAGATGGGTTTCACCCACATCCAGTGCGCGACGAACGGCATTGAATTCTCCGACGCGGAATTCGCTCAGAAGTGCAAGGAAGCCGGCCTCCACACGCTCTACCTTCAGTTCGACGGCGTCAGCGACGAAGTTTACCTTCGCACGCGCGGCCAGCGCCTGCTGGAAAAGAAGCTGGCGTGCATTGCAAACTGCCGGAAGGCTGGTCTGAAGATCATCCTCGTTCCCACCATCGTGAAAGGCGTCAACGACCACCAGATCGGCGACATGATCCGCCTGGCCATCGACAACATCGACTGCGTCAGTGGTTTCAGCTTCCAGCCGGTATGTTTCACGGGCCGCATCAACCGCCGGGAACTCGAGAGCAAGCGCTTCACGCAGTCCGACCTGGCGCACGCCGTGGCCGACCAGACCGGCTTGACCGACAAATACGAAGATTGGTTCCCGCTGTCCTGCATTTCGCCTTTCTCCAAGCTGCTTTCGAACTTGCAGAATTTCAATCGTCCGAATTTGACCTCTCACCCGCACTGCGCCATGGGCACCTACCTCTACGTCCACCCGCAGACGAAAACCGCCATCCCCATTACTCGCTTCTTCGACATGCCCGCCATGCTTCGCGATATCGACCTGCTCGCGCGGCAAGCTGAGGGCGCGCGATTCAAGATGTTCACCAAGATCAACGCCTGGCAGAAGCTTCGCCGCCATTTCAAGCCGCAGTTTGCGCCGCAGGGTTTGACCTTCGAGCGCTTCCTGCAAACGCTTCAGGGCATGACCGACCACGAGTACGGCCGCGGCAAGGGCGACGGCACCTTCACTTATAAGACTCTGCTCGTCGCGGGCATGCACTTCATGGATTCCTACAATTACGATTTCGCCCGCGTCAAGCGCTGCGTGATCCACTACTCCGCCCCCAATGGCCTGGTCTACCCCTTCTGCATTTACAACTCCGGCCCCTGCATGCGGGAGAAGATCGAGCGGCAGTTCTCCGTGCCTCTCGAGTCCAAAGCCGCCAAGCTGAATGGCAACGGGTTGGTGCAAGTCGAGAACTAATCACCGCTGGCGTAGGGGCGGCCCTCGTGGCCGCCCCGGGCAACCACAAGGGTTGCCCCTACCACATGCCTGTTGAATCCCCCATCCACTCTTGGTACTGTATTCGGGCGGGCCAGGATCGCTCGCGGGAAAACTACATATTCGAGCTTGGAGGACGAATCAAGATGAAGAATGCTGCCATACTCCTTACACTTCTGGCGCTGCTCTCAGCCGGAGCATGGGCCGGGCAGGATCGGACGACGGCGCCCAAGGCCGCCCCTAAGGCGGGAGCAACACACGCGAAGCCTGCGGCGCAAATGACCACCACACCGTCGGGGTTGCAATACCGGGACATAGTGGTTGGCAAAGGCGCGCAGCCGAAGGACGGCGATACGATTCTGGTGAATTACAAGGGAACTTTCTCGGACGGAAAGGTTTTTGACAGCAACGCGGGGAAAGGGCCGTTCAAGTTCCACCTGGGGCGCAGCGAAGTCATCAAGGGTTGGGATGAGGGTGTGGCTTCCATGCATGTGGGCGGAAAGCGCAAGCTGGTTATCCCACCCGATTTGGCCTACGGCGAGCGCGGCTACCCGGGAGCGATTCCTCCCAACTCCACGCTGACGTTTGTGGTCGAACTGCTCGACGTTAAACCGCCAATGTAGGGCGAGCCCGTTGCGCAAGCTGTTTCGCTGGAAGGGTGGGGCTTTAGCCCCGCCGATACGCAGAGCACACTCGAAGGGGCCTTTAGGCCCTGAAGCAACGCGTCTTCAGGGGCTAAAGCCCCGAGGAGTGGCTTATTCTCTGCGGCGGGGCTGAAGCCCTGCCCTTCCGACGCCAAACGCATAAGAACGGTTACCTCTGCAAGTAAGCGCTAGGCCCCTAATTCCGAACTGTGGTAGGCTGGACTTTCCCTCAGCTCGCACCTTCGCATTGGGACCTTACCTTATGGCTCTGATCGCTCCCTCGCTTCTGGCGGCTGATTTCGCTCGACTTGGCGAAGCGCTCCGCACCATCAAAGACGCAGGCGCGGGCATCGTCCACGTCGATGTGATGGATGGCCATTTTGTGGAGGATATCAGCGTGGGGCAGCCGGTCGTCCGCAATCTGCGAAAAGCGACGGACCTGACTCTGGACCTGCACCTGCTCATTGAACGCCCGGAGCGCTACGTTGGGGAATTCCTGGCGGCGGGCGCAGACCGCCTCGCGGTCCACATCGAGGCCACGACGCGCTTGCATCAGGTCCTGGATGTGATCCGTAAGCAGGGTGTCCAGGCTGGGGTTGCCTTAAACCCGTCAACGCCCGTCGATTCAATTGTGGACTTAGTTGGAGAATTCGATTATCTTTCAATCTTGGCTTCCGATCCAGGGTTGAGCGAAGGAACCTTCATCCCCAGATCGGCGGAGAAAGTGCGCGCCGCGGCCTCCTTGCGAGCTGAGCGTGGCGCGGATTTCGTCATCCAAGTAGAGGGCGGGATCCGCGTCGAGCATATGGAGCAACTTGTGCAGGCTGGCGCAGACATCCTGGTGGTGGGTTCAGCCATCTTTAATAGTGAGAACCCCAAAGCACGCCTGGGAGAGATTCTCCGCCTCGTCTCCAGTTTGCCGCAGGCGAGTCAAGTGTGAAGGGCCGACAACTGCTGGCGGCCGTCGTGGTAGAAGCCGTGAAAAAACTGTCTGTCATCCTGAGCCAAGCGAAGAATCTGTATTTGTTTGTTTTCAAAGAGATAAATGCAGATTCTTCGCTTCGCTCAGAATGACGGGGCTTAGTGATTTTTTCATACCTTCGTAGTCCTAGGCAACCTCGAGGATTGCCTCGGCGTGAGGATCGGGAGTTAAGGCACTGTCAAAACAAACCAACAAGATGGGCTGGAAGAGCCTGAGCGGGTTTTTGTGCGTGGCCGTGCTGGGTGGGGTATTTCTTCCCGGATGCCTTATGCATCGCAAGCGCCACTCCGACCTGGCCGCCGCTGTCAATGCCGGCGATCAGCCTGACAAGATCCTTTACGATAAAGCCAGCAACGAGATCGTGCACGGGCGCTACGACGTAGGCCGACTCACCCTCCAGACCATGATCAATACTTATCCGGACAGCGAGTATCTGGCGAAAGCTAAGCTCGCCATTGCGGATTCGTATTACGAGCAGGGAGGAATCTCGGGTCTCACGCAATCGGAAGCTGAATACAAGGACTTCATCACCTTCTTCCCCACCGCGCCTGAGGCTCCGATGGCCCAGTATCGCGTCGGCATGGCGCATTTCCGCATGATGGCTAAGGCCGACCGGGACCAGACGGAAGCCCGCCTGGCGGAAGCCGAGCTCAAAGAGTTTATGGTGAAATACCCGGAAGACCCCTTGACGATCCGCGCCAAGGCCCGCCTGCGCGAGGCGCAAGAAGTTCTGGCGGAAGGAGAGTTCGAGACCGCGAGTTTTTACTTGACGAGGGGAGCGTATCGGGCGGCGCGAGGGCGCTACAGGGAGATTATCGAAAAGTACCCCAACTTCAGTGAGGGCGATCAAGCGCTGTTTGGAATGGGGCAGTGCCTCGACCACATGAAGATTCCCAAAGAGGCGATTCCCTATTATTCGCGCCTGCTGCGTGACTTTCCTCTGAGCCCGCATGTGGACGAGGCCAAAGCGCGCTTGGTGGCTATGAAGCAGCCGATCCCAAAGCCCACCAAGGCGACGCTGGCGCGTGCCCAGGCGGATGCGAGCCGAGTGCGAAGCAAGAGCTTACTTGAAAAACTTGCACTCTCGATGTCCGGGACGCCCGACACCAGCGTCACTCTACGGGGCCCGGTTGAGCTCGGCGCGACGAGCGGGGTTGAGTTGGCGAAACGAGTGCCCAATGCTCCCGGGATCGCGAACGCCTCGATCATCGCTTCGCCCGTGAGTGACTCCAGCCTGGGTTCCGGAAAGGCCGACGAATCCAAACCGGCTGCCGGTAACTCCACGAGCACCGGCACTTCAGCGAACGAGGGCCCAGCAAAGACGGAAGAGACTCCGGCTCCGAGCGGCAACCCGAGCCCGAATCCGGCCGCGGCGCCACCGGACGGCAAAACCGCCGAAAACCAAACCCCTGCAAAGACAGAAGCCGACAAAGCCAAGTCCACCCCCCAAGACCAGCCCGCCAATACCGTCCCTCAAAAGAAGAAAGGCAAATTCCACGTGCTCAAGAAGCTCGTGCCGTTCTAAGAGCAGGACGCCGTGCGATGAATCCTGCGTGCGATGAATCCTGCGATTGATGGCCATCACTCCGAGAAGGTTTGAGAAGAATCAACCGCCTGTCATCCTGAGCGAAGCGAAGGATCTCCGCAGTTCCCTGTGTTCAACGATTTCCGCCCGCCCTCTGACTCCTGACTCCTGCTTTTCTTGACTTCCACCCCCCGTGGTGATATTTGTTGCACGCCACATTTGGCGATTAAACCTTTGAAGGGAGGCTGTGTGGCCAGGTTGATCCTCATCGCGGACGATAGCCCTATCATTCAACGGAAGGCCCAACGTATTCTCCAGGACGAGGGCTTCGAGGTTCAGACAGTCTCGAACGGTGTCGCGGCGGTCAAGAAGTTGCCTGTGATGCAGCCGGCTCTCGTGCTCGCCGATGTTTCCATGCCGGGCAAAGATGGGTACGAAGTCTGCGAATTCGTAAAGACCTCGGCGGGTTTGCGCCACGTGCCGGTGCTCTTGGTGGGCAGCGACCTCGAGCCTTACGACGAGCAACGGGGAGCACGAGTCCGAGCTGACGGCATTATCAAGAAGCCCTTCACTCCTCACGACTTGATCGACATAGTCAGGCGGCTCACCGCCCTCGTGGTAGCGCCTGCATCCGAACCCATTCCTGAGGAGACGCCGTTTGCTGTCCAGGTCGCGCCAACTCAGCTAGCGGATGACATAATGTCGCTCGTTGCACAGCAGCCTCACGAACATCCGCTGGATACGACAGGCATTATGCCTGAACCATGCACCCCTCCCAGCGAGCCCTTTCCGTCGTTTGTGCTCGATCCCGCTGCTGAGTCAGGTTCACAATCAAGCCACGAAGACAATTCTGAGCCGAAGCTCGCCTGGGAAACCGAGGTGCCAAGATCTGCCGAAACAGCGGAGTTCGCGTTGCCTCCTCAACTGGTTGACTTGACTGCGCCGGAGGATGTACCTGGGCCCATTCCGGCGTTGGCCGAGTCTCTCCCGGACCCTCTTTCGGTAGTTGGTCCAGAACCGGAGCTGGTCGCTGCAGAGACGGATCGAGGAGTCGAGGAGTCGAAGGCTCAACAAGTTGGCGAGCTGAGTTTATCTCCTCGACTTGTCGATCTGACGGCTCTGGACGCTGCCATGTCGATCGGCGATCCCGCCCCCGAGCCCTTGCCGGTAGTCTTGCCTGAGGCGGTTGCCACCGGCCCTGAGAAGGTACGAGAATCCCTGGACTTAGTTCCCTCAGCTCAGCCTCTCGAATCCACCTCTCAGGCCGCAGCGCCGGAGCCGGCCTCGGCCGGTCCTGAGACGGGTCAAGAATGGGGCGATCTGATATCGAACCCGGCGGCTCTCGAAGCCCCGGCCGCCCCCGATGTGGAGTGGGTTTACAAGGTGGTCCAGAAAGTCGTCGCCAGGATGGCCCCTCCCGTCCTTTCCCCGGAACAGGTTGAGGAACTGGCGCTCCTGCTTACCCGGGAGATTGCGTCGGAAATCGGCGGATCATGCGGACAGATTGTCTGCCCTTCTGAACGGCCGTCGCCAGCCTAGCTTTCGACCATCGCGCATTTTTCGCTTGACAAAATCGGGTCCCCATGATAGCCTATAATTGTGGTCAATTTGGGGACACATTGTCATAAGCAATTGCCGGGGCCGCCGAAAAACGAAACACAGCCGGGCAGCACGGGTAATTGGGGAAAGACAGGCAATTACAAAAAATGGAAAATAGTGGGAACGAAGCTAAGAAGTACTTGAAAACAAAGGAAAACTGCTTTTTGAATGCTGCAAAACTAGCGCGTTTGGCGCGCAAATCACCACTAATCTGACCCCAAGATGACCAAAGAACGCTGCATTTTGCGAAAACGAAGTCGGGACTTGCGCCTCGAAACCGATGCTGTAATAGTGACAAGGTGTCGGCTAGACAGCCTTCGGAATCCAATCCCGGCTATACTGTGAACTGAAAACTGAGGACTAATAACCGAAAGGATTCACCATCCATGCGTTGGAGTCGAACGTTCATTCCCACATTGCGCGAGGACCCTGCTGAAGCGGAGGTTCCCAGCCATCGCTTGCTCTTGCGGGCGGGTTACGTCCGGCAGGTGGCGGCGGGGGTCTATGCGCATCTTTTTCTTGCTCAAAAGTCGCTTCTCAAGGTGATGCAAATCATTCGCGAGGAGATGAACGCCATCGGAGCCCAGGAGTTTCATTTGCCGGCTTTGAATCCGGCTGAACTTTGGAAAGAATCCGGCCGCTGGGATGCTTACGGCGAGACCTTGTTTAAAATCAAGGACCGGAACCAGCACGAAATGTGCCTGGGCGTGACGCACGAAGAAGAGATGACCAATATTGCGCGCAATGAGTTGCGCTCGTACAAGCAATTGCCTCAAATCTGGTACCAAATCCAGGAGAAATACCGCGATGAGCCGCGGCCCAAGTCCGGGCTGTTGCGCTTGCGGCAGTTCTGGATGAAGGATGCCTACACGTTCGACTTGAACGAAGCCGGGCTGGACGCGAGCTACCAGAAGCACTATGACGCCTACCGGCGCATTTTCGACCGCTGCGGGCTGAAGTACGTGATTGTCGAAGCCTACTCCGGGACGATGGGCGGCACCCAATCGCACGAGTTTGCGGCGCCGACGGACGCGGGCGAAGATTCACTGGCCATTTCGGAGTGCGGTTACGCGGCGAACTTGGAGAAGGCGGAAGGCCATACGCCGCCGGTGGAGGATCTGCCAGGCGACAAACTGCCCGAACCATTTCCGACGCCTGGGCAGAAGACGATCGACAATCTGGCAGAGTTTACGGGTGAAAGCCCGGCGCGGTTGATGAAAACGCTGGTTTACATGGTGGATAGCAAACCGGTAGTCCTGTTGCTGCGGGGCGACCACAGCCTCAGTGAGACGAAGTTGACCACCGCCCTGGGCACCAACGTATTCCGGCCGGCAACGCCCGAGGAGGCTTTGGCGCTGCACGGCGCCCACGTGGGTTCACTGGGGCCGGTGGGACTTAAGGGGGTTCGGATCCTGGCGGACCGTGCGCTCCAAGGGAGGAAGAACCTGATCACGGGCGCCAATCGTGATGACACGCACCTGCGCAACGTCACGCCGGGGCGTGATTTCGAGCCTGAATATCATGACTTGCGGGCGGTGGTGGCGGGTGATCTCTGCCCGCGCTGCGGACAGCCGATGCGGATTCGCGTGGCAGTGGAGTTGGGCCATATCTTCAAGCTTGGCAGGCGTTATTCTGAGACCATGCATGCGACCGTGTTGGACGAAAACGGCAAGGAGACGCCGCTCGTCATGGGGTCCTATGGAATCGGAGTGGAGCGCATCCTGAGCGCGGCCGTGGAGCAGAACCATGATGCCGAGGGCATGTTCCTGCCCCGGGCGATAGCGCCTTTCGACGTCATTCTGACGGCGGCCAATATGGACGATGCGCAACTGGTGGCGGCGGCCGAAAAGCTGTACGAAGAGATGCTGGCCAATTCGATTGATGTGCTCTTCGACGAGCGGGCGGAGCGGCCGGGAGTCAAGTTTAAGGATGCTGACCTGATTGGTGTTCCTTACCGCGTGACGTTGGGCAAACGGAAGTTCGCGCAGGGATTGGCGGAGATCTTCCAACGCTCGACAAAGCAGGTTCGCGATGTTAAACTATCGGAGGTCGTGGAGCGTCTGCGCGCTGAGTATCTTGCCTAGTGCGGCGCGGAAGCGGCTAGGGACGTTGCCATTCCGTTCCTGAGGGTAACGCAGGGGCGGGATCTCGGTCCGGTGCCGGGTGGGTCTCAGGATTCCTCGCACAACTCACTCGCAACGGGCAGAGCGAGGTTTCTCGCCTTGCAGAGAATGACAACGAAGGATCGAGATGCGGCGAGGCGAAGCAGCTTCGGGACGTTTAAAGGCGCTCGTGTCTGTGGCGCTCCTGGCGGCTACGATCTTTGCTGCTTTTAAGACTTTCCCCGCGTATGTGAACAACTATCAGCTTCAGGACCATATCCGGCAACTCTCGACGCAACTGGCCGTACGATCCACGCCCGCGACGCCGGCTGAAGTAACCAATGAAGTGATACAGTTCGCCCAAGATCATGGGGTTCCGCTCGCTCCCGAAAATGTCAGGGTTACCATCGGGCACCACGTCAAGATCGACCTGGACTACACGCTTCCGGTGGACCTGAGCGTTTATACGCTTCGGCTGCACTTTACGCCGTCGGCGGATAGCTTGTCCTTATAACCCGTGGAACGATCTAAGTCAGCACCGCGCTCGAAGCCCCGCTCGTCCCGAAGAGCGGCGTGGGCACGCCTGGCCGCGCTGGCAGGTTGGAAGAAAGGTGTGATTGCCGGCGTCCTGCTGATTCTGGTCTGTTTTACCAGCCTTCTCATCTACTACTACGTTCGATTCTCCCGCCTTATTGACGCGCGCCTGAGCGGCGAAATCTTCAATAATGCTTCCCTGGTTTTCGCCGCGCCCACGCCGGTTGCCGTCGGCGAGGGGGGCAGCGCTGAGGAAGTCGCCCAGCATCTGCGTCGAGCCCTCTACGCCGAAGGCAGCGGGGGGTCTGATGTGGGCACTTACACGCTGGAGAACGATACAATTGAAATCACCCCCGGCCCGCTTTCATATTTCGCCGATCCGGCGACTCAAGAAGGGCCGGCCCGTCTGACCTTCCGGGATCACCATCTGGCCGCTATCGCCCCGACCCACGGCGGCGATAAGCTTGAGACCTACGAACTCGAGCCTGAGGTGATCACCACCCTGTTTGACAATAACCGCTCGAAGCGGCGCCTCGTGCGTTATCCGGACCTTCCGAAAGTGCTGATTGACGGGATCGTGGCGGCGGAAGATCATCGTTTCTTCTCTCATCACGGAGTGGATATTCTGCGCATTCCGGGCGCGGCGCTGGCGGACATCCGCGCCGACCGCAACGTCCAGGGCAGCAGTACCTTGACCATGCAGTTGGCTCGCGGCTTTTTCTTGTCGCCCGCCCGCGTCTGGCGCCGAAAAATCGAGGAAACATTCCTGGCGCTGTTGCTCGAAAAGCGCCTGAGCAAGGAACAGATTCTGGAGTTGTACGCAAACCAGATCTACCTTGGACAGCGCGGTAGTTTCTCCATTTATGGCTTCGGTGAGGGGGCTAACGCTTACTTTAACAAGGACGTGTCCAGCCTGACGTTGCCCGAGGCGGCCCTCCTGGCAGGTCTCGTTCGCGGCCCGAATCTCTATTCACCCTATCACCGCGCCGCGAGGGCCCTCGAACGGCGCAACCATGTGATCCGGGAAATGCTCGAACTGGGAATGATCACGCCGGTCGAGGCCGCCGCGGCCACGCAAGCGTCTTTAGGGGTTGTCAACCAGAACGTCGAAGGTCGCGAGGCTCCGTACTTCGTGGACATGGTGCGCGACCGGCTACTGACGCAGTTTTCCGACCGGGATTTGAATTCGCAGAGTTATCGCATTTACACCACCCTTAATCTCGATTTGCAGAAGGCGGCGTCAGAGGGGGCGCGGGTGGGCATCACCGAAGTGGACGAGACGTTGAGCAAGACCAAGCACGGCAGGGAAGCAAGGGCCCAGGCTCCCAATCAACCCCAGTTGGCGCTTCTGGCCCTGGACCCCCACACCGGCGAGATTCGCGCTCTGGTGGGGGGCAGGGACTACGCGACTAGCCAACTGAACCATGTGATGGCCAGGCGGCAGCCCGGCTCTTCCTTCAAGCCGTTCGTTTATGCGGCAGCACTGAGCACGGGGGTGAACGGCGAGCGGCCCCTGATTACACCCGCCACCTTGCTCAACGACGAGCCCACCACTTTTCAATTCGGCGACATCACTTACGAACCCGAAAACCTGAAGCAGGAATACCGCGGGCTGGTCACCCTCCGCGAAGCCCTCATGCATTCTTTGAACGTGGCCACGGTGCGTTTGGCGGAAACGGTGGGGTATGACAAGGTGCGGGACCTGGCGATCGCCGCGGGAATCAACAAAGACCTGTTGGCCACGCCCGCCATCGCCTTGGGCTCCTATGTGGCCACGCCGCTCGAGATCGCCGGCGCGTATACGATTTTTTCCAACGAAGGCGCGTACGTCGAGCCGAGATTTATTCTCGCCGTCAACGATTCCTCAGGAACGAACCTCTGGCGGAGTTCTCCGGTCACACGGCCTGTGCTTGACCCGCGCGTGGCCTACTTGATGGTGAACTTGATGGAGAGCGTGATCAACAACGGCACCGGCGCGGGGGTCCGAAGCCGAGGTTTCGAAGCCCCGGCGGCGGGGAAGACGGGGAGTTCGCACGATGGCTGGTTCGCCGGGTTCACCTCCAATTTGCTGGCCATCGTTTGGGTCGGCTACGATGACGATCGCGATATTAAGCTGACCGGAGCGTACTGCGCGCTGCCGATCTGGACAGATTTCATGAAGCGCGCCGTGGAAATTCCAGCTTACAAAGACCCGCAGCCCTTTTCAACGCCGGACGGCGTGGTTACCGTTCCTATAGAAACAGACTCGGCCTCCAGCGACGCAAAGATCGTCCGAAACGAATACTTCATCGCCGGAACCGAACCCCAGCCCGAACAACCGGCCAGAGGATTCCTGGGACGGCTCTTCCACCCTCAGAGCCAGCCCAGTCTGCCTCCGGCATTGGTGCTTCCGCCTAGCCCCCCGGGCGCGCAGCCGCCACAAGCCGGCGCAGTGAAGCCGCCGGAGGCTCCCGCTAATGCACACAAGCCTGGACTTATAAAGAAGTTCTTGTCGATTTTTAAGAGTAAGAACTCGAAACAGGCGCCGCCTCAGAATGAAACGGCGCCCCAGCAGTAGAAGGCATGAAAGAACCGGCTGTCATGCTGAGCGAAGCGAAGCATCTGCATTTTTCTCCGCGACAAACAAGCCAGTGCAGATTCCTCGCTGCGCTCGGAATGACAAGTCGAGCCGATTTCTCTACACCTTCATAGGGACGTGGTGTGCGAGGTTTAGACATGAAAGATGAAATGTTGGCCCAACCCGTGATGAAGTGGTTCGTGGTACGAACTCTTCTCTTCGTCCTTTGCCTTTCTTTTGCGTACTCATTATTTGCCTATCAAGGCGGGCAGTTCTCGCTGCCGCCGTCCGGGCCCGGCAAGGTGGAAACCCCGCCCGCCGCCGGCCATGCGCTCACCTTCGAAGAGCGCGCGGACATCTTCATGGCTCGTAAGTCTTACGATGATGCGGTTGATTACTATAAACGGGCTTTGAAACAGACGCGCCTTGCTAATCCCATCGTCTGGAACAAGCTGGGTATTGCCTACCAGCAGTTGCAGGATTACGCGGCCGCGCGCACCGCTTATAGCAAGGCCGTTCAGCGTCAGAAGGACTATACGGAGCCCCTGAATAATATCGGAACCACTTACTTCATGCAGAAAAGGTACGGGAAATCCGTAAAGTACTACCTGAAAGCAATCAAGCTGAGCCCTGAATCCGCTTCCTACCATTTGAACCTGGGAACCTCGTACATGCAAATGAAGAAATACAAGGAGTCGGTGGACGAATATCGCACCGCCTTGAGCCTCGATCCTAATATCTTCTCCCAACGTTCCGCCTTTGGCACCACCATGGAAGCGCGAGGCGCCGATCCGGAATACTATTTCTACCTGGGGAAGGTGTTCGCTTCTCTGGGGCGTGCTGAGGACGCCGTGCGCAACCTGCGTCGCGCTCTTGAGGACGGGTTCAAAGACCGCCAGAAGATTCTCGACGACCCGGACTTTATGAAAATCAGCCAGAACCCCGCCTACGTCGAATTGATGAACAACCCGCCGGTGGGGATCAAGGAATAGGCCGGGCGGTTCGTTGGGAATGGCTCCCGCTTGCCCTGGGTGTCGGGCCGAGCGCAACGAGGAGTCTCGCTCCGGCTCCCGTCGGCCCGTCGGAATCGGTTCGATGCTATAATGCACATTCTGGATCGGTTTTTGATGCGAACAGTCCTTCAACTATTCCTGCTCCTGGTGGGTTCCTGGCAAATCGCCGTCGCCTCCGAGGTCCATGCCGTCCTGGTCTTTCCCTTTGAAAACCGCAGTACCAGGGCAGATCTGAACTGGGTTTCGGAAAGTTTTGCGGAGACTATTTCCTCCCGGCTCTCGGGGCCGGACTTTTACGTTTTGAATCGAGCCGAGCGCGACGTCGCCTGCAGCCAGTTGGGCATTCCCTCCGACACCCCGTTAACGGTGGCCAGTGAGTATAAAGTAGCGCAGACTCTGGGTGCGGATTGGGTCGTTTTCGGAAGATTCAACGTGGAAGGGGCAGGCCTCACCGCCACGGCGCGCCTGCTTGACCTCCACAAGTTAAAGCTATCTCCACCTATCGCAGCCACCGGTGAACTGTCCGAACTGGTGGATCTCCAGACACGATTAGTATGGCTGCTGGAGGCAGCTCACGACCCGCATTTTACCGTCGGGACAGAAGAGGACTTCAGCCGCAAGTTTCCAGAAGTGCGGCTGGATGCCTTTGAGAATTACATTCGTGGCGTCCTGGCCACCGATGATCCCGCGCGCATTCACTTCTTCGAGGAGTCCGACCGGCTCAATTCATCCGATCACCGGGCGGCATTTGCCTTGGGCCGCTTCTATTTTGATCAGAAGGACTACGCCAACTCGGCCAAGTGGCTTAAGAAGCTGAACCCGGGCGATGCTCGCTATCTGGAATCGCTCTTTTTCTTCGGAGTCGATGAGTACTTTCTCGGCCATTACCCCTCGTCAAAGACGGCCTTTGAGAAGATCGGAAGAGAAATTCCTCTGAACGAGGTTGCAAACAATGCGGGCGTGCTGGCGGCCCGGGCAGGGGAGGATGAGCAGTCGCTGGAGGAATTCGAGCGAGCCCATGCGGGCGATCAGACCGATCCGGACTATTGTTTCAATCGCGGCGTGGCATTCTGGAACCTTCGCCGGTACAATGCCGCGGCAAATGCGCTGGAGGAGGCCATCCGGCTGCAGGACGATGATTCGGACGCCCACACGCTTTTGGCCGTGGTGCTCGAGAAGCAAGGCGATGCGGCGGGGGAGCGGGCTCAGGTGGAGTGGCTGAACCAGCACCAGATGGGCCTGGAAGCTCACCCCTCGCGTGACATGCTGCCCCAGCCGCGCCTCAAGAAGAACTTCGACGAGCGCGCGTTTCTTTTGCTTTCTCTCGCCGTGCACAATGCCCTGGAAGAGCGCCTGGCCGGTATGCCCGCCGACCAACATGCCGCCTTCCACAAATCCCACGGTAAGACTCTGCTCGGCCAGGGACGCCTGGCGGAAGCGGAACGTGAACTGGCGGAGGCAGCCTCACTTGCCCCCGGTGACAGCGAGGCGCACCTGAGCCTGGCGGAGATCCTGGAAGCGGAAAGCAAGCCCCAGGAGGCTGTGGTGGAATTTCAAGCGGCCCTCAAGCTTCAGGACAGCTTTGCCGGCCACCTCGGCCTGGCTCGGGCATATCTTGCCCTCAACCGCCGCGATCAGGCCCGCCAAGAGGGCGAGGCGGCCCTGAAACTCCACCCGGATAACCGCGAGGCCCAGGAGGTTGTCGGTCACGTTATCTCGGGCATGAAGTAGCGGCGACCGCCTCTGCTTGCTGCCCATGGCTCAGGTCGGGCGGGGGAGCCCGGCTAGCAAATGGCGCCCTTGCAGGGATAAGTTGGAACGCAGCGATGTCAAATCAACACAGCACAGAAAAGGGAACCTTGAGACTGCGACGTTACGCGTGGTTAGCTGCTCTGGTGTTTCTCTGCACGGCGGCCGGGGGCGGTTCCCCTGCGGCGAACGAGCCGGGCCGCCCTCGCGTGGTCGAAATCCGTTTGAACATGATGATTCACCACGTGAGCGCCGAATACGTGCTGCACGGCATAAAGCTCGCCAACGATACGCACGCGGATGCAATCATTTTGGAGTTGAACACGCCTGGCGGCCTCGAGAGTTCGATGCGCGACATCGTCTCAGCCATTCTTAATTCAAGCGTGCCCGTTATCACTTTTGTCGCGCCCAGCGGGGCCAGTGCGGCCTCGGCGGGATTCTTCATCCTGGAGGCCGGCGACCTCGCGGTGATGGCTCCTGGGACAAACTCAGGCGCGGCCCACCCGGTGGTGTTGGGCGGGGCCGACGTGGGCAAGACGATGGAGGCCAAGATCGAAAATGACGCGGCTGCCTACATGCGTTCCTACGTGGTGAAGCGCGGCCGAAACGTGACCCTGGCTGAGGACGCGGTGCGCAAGAGTTCCTCGTACTCGGACAAGGAAGCCCTGGAGGGGAAGCTGATTGATGCCGTGCTGAGCACTCCTGCCGCAATTTTTGCGAAGTACGACGGCCAGACCATCAAGCGGTTCAACGACACCACCACAACCTTGCACTTGAAAGACGCGGAGGTTGTGGCTTACGCCATGCCCGGCCTCGAGCAATTCTTTGCCTGGGTGGCGGATCCCAACATTGCCTTTATCCTGGGCGCGCTCGGATTGGCTTGCCTTTACATTGAATTCACCCATCCGGGGTTGATTGCGCCCGGAGTGGTTGGCGCGGCCGCCATCATCCTGGCCATGTATGCCTTCAACCTGCTGCCCATCAATTCCCTGGGTGTGCTGCTGATTCTGCTGGGAATCGGGCTGCTGGCCCTGGAAGTGAAAGTGATGTCGCACGGAGTCCTGGCGGGCGTGGGCGTTCTGGTCCTGGTTTTAGGGGCGCTCCTGCTCGTAAACTCTCCCTGGCCGCAGGCCCGCATTCATCTCTCAACCGCGCTCGGCGTAGCCGTACCTCTGGCCATCATCGTTGTGGTTCTCCTGCGCTTCGCTATCGCGGCGAAGATGCGCAAGTCGGTGACGGGAGAGGCCGGCATGGTTGATGCCGTGGGCGTGGCGAAGACCGACCTTGGACCTTCGGGTAAGGTTCTCGTCCACGGCGAATTGTGGGACGCTCGTGCCCGGCAGCCAATCGCCAAAGGGGCGCGAGTGCGCGTTCGGGAAGTCGAGGGATTGACTTTAGTGGTCGAACCGGCGCCTGAACCTTAGTAGTGTTCAAAGTCCGGCAGAATCGTTGTCATCCCGAGTGGGCATCGGCCTTCGGCCCACCCGGCGAGATGAAGGTTGCTGTCATCAAAGCGCGGAAAGGAATACTCTATGAACCCGGTAGTCGTCACCATCGTAGTTATCTTCTTTCTATGGGTCATGAAATGTTTAAACGTGCTGAGGGAGTATGAACGGGCAGTCACTTTTCGCCTGGGCAGACTTCTGGCGGTGGACAAAGGCCCGGGGCTCATCTTCATCCTCTGGCCTATCGACACGATCATCCGCATATCTTTGCGAATTACCGCTTGGGATGTTCCTAGTCAGGACATTATCACCCGAGATAACGTTTCCGTGAAAGTGAATGCGGTAGTTTATTTTCGCGTGCTGAGCGCGCAGAAGGCTGTCGTCGAACTTGAAAACTACCGCTACGCCGTCGAGCAACTGGCGCAGACCACCTTGCGGTCGGTGCTGGGCGAGGTCGAGTTGGATGACCTGCTCTCCCAGCGCGAGAAGTTGAACTCGCGCCTGCAGACCATTCTCGATGAGCATACGGAGCCCTGGGGCATCAAGGTGGCCAAGGTGGAAGTGAAGCAGGTGGATTTGCCCCAGGATATGCAGCGGGCGATTGCGCGCCAGGCCGAAGCCGAGCGCGAGCGCCGGGCCAAGATCATCAACGCCGACGGGGAATTTCAGGCGTCCGAGAAACTCTCCGAGGCTGCCCATATTCTGGCCAGGGAACCCATCACCATCACGCTGCGCTACCTCCAGACGCTGGCCGAAATCGGGACCGAGAAGAACACCACCATCGTGTTTCCAATCCCGGTTGAGTTGCTGAGCGCCTTGATGGGGAAGTTCGTGCCCCCTGCTGACCCGGGCGCCGCGCCTGGCGCTGCGCCGAAGTAGCGAGGGACCTTACCGCAGAGCCGCTGAGACGCGGAGAACGATCGTTGTCTTGAATCCTCAGCGCCTCTGCGCCTCGGTGGTGCAAAAGGTGAATATGAGCACTAATACTTCTCGCGGCGGCAAAGGTCTTTCAACGCGGAGTCTGATCCTGGTTTTCTTGGCGGGTGTAGCTGTTTGCGGGGTTTTCTTTTCGCTGGGTTTCTTGGTGGGCTACAACGAAAGGTCGACGGGCATGTCGCCTACGATCGAACGTGTCCCATCCTCCGGCGCCATTCCGCCCGCGATTAATCCTCCCCTTGAGACCGTTCCGATTGGCGGCAACAGTGGGACGCCGTCTTCTTCATCAAGCCAGCAAAAACCGCAGACGACGGCCAGAGTTGAACCGCCAGTGACCTCCCCACCTGCACTTTCAGCCAAGTCGGCGCCGGCGCCCGATACCGCTGCCGCTACTCCTGCCGAACTCAGGACTGCAGGAGGCGCATTCATTGTTCAGGTCACGGCAATGAGGGCAAGGCAGGATGCCGAGTCCGTGGTGAGAGTCTTGAAAGGACGCGGCTATCACGCTCTGCTCGTGCCGCCCCAGCACGCGCACGCTAAAGACAGCTTGTACCGCGTTCAGGTGGGACCGTTTGCCTCGCGGGAAAACGCGGAAAAGACGCTGGCCAAGCTTAAACACGAAGGCTTCAAGCCCTTCATCCGGCGCTAATCAAGAGCCGAAAAGCGAAATTCGAAACTCGAAATTCGAAACTGGAAAATCGCCCCGGCCATTTTTGTCATTCTCGAAAGTCTGTCATTCTGAGCGAAGCGAAGAATCTGCATTAATTCGTTTCGGCCCAGAACTGCAGATTCTTCGCTTCGCTCAGAATGACAGGCGCGGGCGAAGGTTGAACCCGCGGCGCAATGACGCAATGACCCGATGGCTCAATGACTCAATGATTCAATGACTCGATTCCACAGGTGGATCGCCAGCCTACTCAGCGGTTTCCTGCTGGTGGCCTGTTTCCCGAAACCCAGCATATACCCCTTAGTCTGGATCGCACTGTTCCCGCTGCTGCTGGCGTTGGCGGGCGAATCGAGCCTCTGGCGCGCCTTCGGTTGGGCATACCTGAGCGGAGCCATTTATTTTGGCGGGAGTTGTTACTGGTTTGTCGACGTCATGCGACAATACGGCGGCCTCGGCTTGGGCCTTGCCGTGACGGGTCTGGCGGCTTTTGTGGTGGTTTTCTCACTTTTCTTCGGCGCTTTCGGTTTGGCAGTCGGGGCGCTGACGCGCAAGTCTCCTGCTCGAGCCTTGCTGGCCAGTCCCTTTCTTTGGGTTGCCATGGAAGTGGCCCGCACCTACTTCATCACCGGCTTTCCGTGGAACCTCCTGGGTTATGGTGTGCAGTCCGGCGGCTTGCGGCAGGTCGCCTCAGTGACGGGCGTTTACGGCCTGTCGTTTCTGGCGGCCGCGACGAGCGCGCTCGCGGCCTCGTCATTCCTGCGCTGGAGGGAGAAAGGGACTTGGCTAGTGCTGGGTGGCTGGATCGTAATTTTGCTGGTTGGCAATTGGACGTTTGCCCCTCCCGTGCCCGCTCAAGGCGCCGATCTCGCGGTCCTGGTGCAACCCAACGTGCCTCTCGACGAGCAAGCCGCCAGCGCGTGGGCGCCTTGGGTGAATCCCTCCAAGCTGAATCAACTCGTGGAGATGTCCTTGCAAGCGCTGGCCAGCGCAGAACGGAGGGAGAGCGTCCGGCCGGACGAGCAGGTCCGCTCGGGCCTGGGCGTTCCGCCACTCATTATCTGGGCTGAGAACCCCGCCCCTTTCTACTTCACGCGCGATCCGGTCTTCCGCAGCGCCGTGGAGAGAATGGCCAAGCAAGCCTCAGCCTACGTGGTGGTGAACACGGTCATACCGTCAGCCGATGGACGCCCGCAGATCACCAACAGCGCCGTCGTGCTGGACCCTGAGGGGCGTCGGATTCTGCAATATGATAAAATGCACTTGGTGCCGTTTGGGGAGTACGTTCCAGCCTGGGCCTTTCCCGACTTGATCGGAAAGATTACCACCGAGGCGGGGAATTTCGTCCCTGGCGCAAGCCTTGGCGTGGCGCCGGCGCCGCAGGGCGCGCTGGGCGTATTCATCTGCTATGAGGACATCTTCCCGCAGTTGGTCCGACGGCTTACTTTGGCGGGCGCCAAGGTTCTGGTGAATATCTCCAACGATGCGTGGTTTGGCCGCTCCTCGGCCCCCCTGCAGGAATTGGAAATGGCGCGCTTGCGGGCCATTGAGAACCGCCGTTACCTGCTGCGCGCCACGAACGACGGCATCACCGTGATGATCGATCCTTACGGGCGGATCGAGAAGCGGATCGCGCGGGATCAAACCGCGGCCCTGCCTGTTAATTTCAGTTATCTTGGGGCTGAGACTTTCTATACGCGGCACGGCGACGCGTTCGCGTGGCTGTGCACGGTGTTGAGTGCGATCCTGCTTTTTTTGGCGCCGTTCTTGAGCCCCAAAGGGGCGAACTAGCGAAGCCCAGGCCAACGGCCGATAAGCGTTAACCTAAGCGGAGGTTGTACGGATTGAATGCCCGAAGGGCATTAATATCATTAGCCGTAGGTGAAACCTACGGAGAAATGGCCGTTTCCTTGTGCTTGCCCCGACCCTGAAGGGGTCGAATTCAACCCCTGCGGGGTTGGCTGAATCTCGTACCCGGCAGTTTCCGTAGGTTTCACCTACGGCTAATGATCTTGGGTCCCTTCGGGACCCCTCAGAAATGCTTAGGTTAACGCCTATGGGCCGTTGGCCTGGGCTACGTTAGACCGCCCCTTCGGGGCTTGAGCTGGTACGAAAGAGGCCTATCGCTGCCGCCACAAAGGCAACAGCCACGCATTAGGAGCAAACGTGATCGACGAACTGCAAAGATCGTATGACAGCTTGAAGCAACGCGCCATTGAACTGCGGAGTTTTCTTTGACGCCCCCCAGCGCCGCACAGAGCTCGAAGCCCTCGAGAAGCAAATTAACCAACCCGATTTTTGGCAAGACCAGAACGCTTCCCAAAAAACTCTGACCGTCCGCAAGCGTTTGAGCGAACAGGTTGAAGAGGACGACAAGATTGTGAAGCGCCTGGCCGACGTCGAGGCCTATTTTGAATTGGCCCGGGAAGGGGAAGCCGTCGAGGGCGAACTGGGAGGCGAGATCGAGAAGCTTCGCCAGGAACTCGAGCGGGTTGAGACGGAAACCCTCCTGGCCGGCGAAAATGACCACCTGAACGCGATCGTGGCCATTCACCCCGGCGCGGGCGGGACGGAGTCGCAGGATTGGGCGGAGATGCTGCTCCGCATGTATAAGCGATGGGCGGAGCGGCACGGTTTGAGTTTTACGCTGAACGATTACCAGTCGGGAGAGGAGGCGGGGCTCAAGTCCGCCACCTTCACGGTATCCGGCGATTATGCTTACGGCTTGCTCAGCGGCGAGACGGGCGTGCACCGCCTGGTGCGGATCTCGCCTTTTGACCAGGCCGCACGCCGCCACACCTCTTTCGCCTCCGTCTTCGTCAGCCCCGAGATCGACGATACCATCAACATTGATATCAAGCCGGACGAACTGAGGATCGAAACCTATCGTTCCGGCGGCAAGGGCGGGCAGCACGTCAACACAACGGACTCAGCCGTGCGCATCACTCACATCCCCACAGGCACCGTGGCCCAGTGCCAGAACGAGCGCTCGCAGCACCGCAACAAGGATATGGCCATGAAGTTCCTGCGCTCCCGGCTGTATGAGTTAGAGCTGCGCAACCGGCGGGAGGCCTCGGATAAACTCGAGGCTTCCAAGGCCGACATCGACTTTGGCAGCCAGATCAGGTCTTACGTCCTACACCCCTATCGCCTCATCAAGGACCATCGCACGAAGTTCGAAATGGGTGACACCGACCGGGTTCTCGACGGCGACATCGACCCGTACCTGAAAGCCTACCTTCTGTCCCGTCGCGCCGTGACAAAGTCCGGCTAGCGCAGGCCTGTATTGCGGCGAGCGCAAACCCGCCAACTACTCGGCAGCAGGGTCCTCGATGCGGTCGCTGTCAATGAAGTATGCAAAGACCTCATGAAAATGATCGGGGCTCCGGTACGGCTGATTTATGTGGATGTCCACGGAAGAGTCCTTCGCTTCAGGATCGTAGCTGACCATGTACCCCTTCGAGATTATCGAGGCCACAAAAGCCGCCGTGTCGAAGGGCTTGGTCTCAAACTCATAGAGCCGGTAAGCCGATGCCAGGCCCACCATGCCGAGCATGATCGCCACAAGTGCTGTCTCGCGCGTGCGCATCACTGCCCCTTCAGATCAGGCGCAGCAGGCGGAGCCTGAACGGCAGGGGCTGCGCTGTTGCCCGAGGCGGCAGCAGCAGAGCCTTAGTTGTCTTGCGGAAACGCGCCTTTTCGGGACAGGGCACTTCATTGACCAAAAGTGTAGAGACCCCCAGCGCACAACAGTACCTTCGAGCACACTCATAACTCTAATGACACCCCTACTCGGCCGTAAAAACATTGACAGTTTTCCTCCGTATATGATAGTTTGAACTAATCGTGTTAGCCTTTACATTCCCATCTGAAACAGTCATCAAGGAGGCCCTGCGTGTCTGGTTTGAAGCAACGTCACTTTTTTACGTCTGAATCGGTTACGGAGGGTCACCCGGACAAACTTTGCGACCAGATTTCGGATGCGGTCCTGGATGCCGTGTCTATCGGCAGACCCGTTGGGCCGTGTCGCATGTGAGAGTATGGCCAAAGATCAGGACGTCTACGTCGTGGGAGAACTTACTACAACGGCCAAGCTCGACATCGATCCGCTGGTCCGGGATACGATCCGCAAGATCGGGTACACCCAGGCAGACGCTGGGTTTACGGCGGATACGTGCCGCGTAACCGCCAACCTTACTCGACAAAGCCCCGACATCGCCATGGGAGTGGACATCGGCGGCGCCGGCGATCAGGGGCTTATGTTCGGCTATGCCTGCGACGAGACCAAAGAGCTGATGCCGTTTCCCATCATGATGGCGCACAAGCTATGTCTGCAACTGGCCGAAGCCCGACGCCGGGGCGTTCTGGATTTCCTCCGTCCGGACGGCAAGTCCCAGGTCACGGTCGAATATGAAGGAGCAAAGCCCGTACGTGTTGACGCGGTGGTGGTTTCGACGCAGCATGCGGACAGCGCGAATATTGAAACTGTGCGCGAGGGCGTACGGGAGTGCATTATCAAAACGGTCATACCTGCCCATATGCTCGATCAGAACACCAAGTACCACATTAATCCCACCGGGCGGTTTGTGACCGGTGGCCCCGTGGGCGATTCCGGCCTGACGGGCCGCAAAATCATCGTGGACACTTATGGTGGGACGGCTCACCACGGGGGCGGATGTTTTTCCGGAAAGGACCCCACCAAGGTGGACCGTTCCGCGGCCTATATGGCGCGCTATATTGCCAAGAACATCGTCGCTGCCGGGCTTGCGAATTGTGCCGAAGTGCAGCTCGCCTACGCGATCGGAGTCGAAGACCCCGTTTCGATTATGGTAGACACGTTCGGCACGGGCAAAATCGACAACAGCGCTCTGGAGGCGCTGATTCGCAAGCATTTTAAGCTCACACCCAAAGGAATCATTGAATCCCTCAACCTGAGGCGCCCGGTTTACCAGAAGACGGCCGCTTACGGCCACTTCGGCCGCTCGGAGCCCGAATTCACCTGGGAGCGAACCGATAAGGCGGCTCTACTGCGAAAGGAGTCTGGAATCTAAATGCCTGGTACGCAACAACTTGCTTGTGATGTAAAGGACCTCGAACTGGCCGCCAAGGGAAAGATCCGAATTGAGTGGGCAGGGCAATGGATGCCGGTTCTAAACCTCATCCGGAGGCGGTTCGCCGCCGAGCGTCCCCTCGAAGGGATCAGGATTGCTGCCTGCCTTCATGTGACCACGGAAACGGGAAACCTTGCCATTGCACTCCGGGACGGCGGGGCAAACGTCGTGGTTTGCGCCTCCAACCCGTTGAGCACCCAGGACGATGTGGCGGCGTCCTTGGTGCAGGATTTCCAAATCCCCGTCTTTGCCATCAAAGGTGAGGATAAAGACACGTACTATTCTCATATCTCATCGGCGCTGGACCACAAACCCCAGATCACCATGGACGACGGCGCCGACCTCGTCACCGCCATCCTGAGCAAGCGGAAAGAGTTAGTGCCGGGCGTCATCGGAGGCACCGAGGAAACCACCACGGGCGTCATCCGGTTGCGCAGCATGGCTAACAACGGCGTGCTGAAATATCCCATCATTGCGGTGAACGACGCCGACACCAAGCACCTTTTCGACAACCGCTACGGAACCGGCCAGTCCACCATAGACGGCATTCTCCGTGCCACCAACCTGCTTTTTGCCGGATTGCACGTTGTGGTTTGCGGGTACGGATATTGCGGCCGCGGCGTCTCCATGCGCGCCAAGGGCTTGGGAGCCCACGTCGCCGTCACCGAAACCGACCCCACACGGGCCATTGAAGCAATCATGGACGGCTACGCGGTGATGCCCATAGCGGAAGCTGCCAAGTGGGGAGACGTTTTCGTTACCGTCACCGGAAACAAGTCAGTCATCCGCGGCGAGCATTTCCGCCTGATGAAAGATGGGGCGGTGGTGGCGAATTCCGGGCACTTCAACGTCGAACTGGACCTGCCTGCCCTTGAGGCCATGGCCGTAGGCAAGCGCCAAACGCGGGACTTTGTGGATGAATACACCCTGCCTGACAAGCGCAAAATCTACGTCCTGGGTGAAGGCCGGTTGATCAACCTGGTGGCTGCGGAAGGTCATCCGGCGGTGGTTATGGACATGAGTTTCGCAGATCAGGCGCTCTGTGTGGAATACCTGGTCAAGCATGCCGCGCAGCTCTCGCCCAAGGTTTATCCCGTCCCAGTGGAAATCGACAAGAACGTGGCACGCCTCAAGCTGGATTCGATGGGGGTAACCATTGATACCCTGACGCCGGAGCAGGAAGAGTACCTGGCCTCCTGGGCGGAAGGAACGTAAGACGATTGAGTCATCGAGCCATTGAGTCATTGGGCGAATGAGGAACACACTCAATGATTCAATCACCCAATGACCCGATGGCCAAATGACTCAATGCACATCTGGGAAAGCAGAGATCATGAAAGATATTGCTGGATGGGCGCTGGACACGGCCAAAGCACACGGCGCCACGTATGCAGACGTACGAGTCGTGGACCTGCGGCAGCGCTACCTTTCCACCAAGAATGGCCAGCCCGCGCAAGTAAGGGAATCGCAATCCCGAGGAGTGGGTGTCCGGGTAGTGGCGGAGGGTGCGTGGGGTTTCTCCGCCACCGACGATCTGAGCCGTGCCGCCGTCGACCGCGTTGCCGCTCACGCGGTGGAAATTGCGCGCGCCAGCGCTACGGCCAAAAAGCGCGACGTTCGCCTGGCTAAGGAACCTAAGATCATTGATCGCTGGGAAGCCCCCTGCCGCATCGATCCCTTCTCGATTCCCGTGTCAACCTGCCTGGAACTCCTGCTCGAGGTGGATCGGGAGTTACGCCGCGTGAAAGGTGTGACACTGGCCGAAGCCGCGTTGGATTTTCGGCGCATCGAACAACTCTTTCTCTCCACAGCCGGTTCTGAAATCGTCCAAAAGAAGACTCAGACCGGTGCGGGTTTTGTGGCTACCTCGTTCGCCGACGGTGAGATTCAACGGCGGTCCTACCCCAACTCTTTCGGAGGCCAGTACCAGACGCGCGGATACGAACTGGTGGGCGAATTGGACCTGGTGGCGAACGCGCCGCGGATCGCCGAAGAAGCGGTGGCTCTTCACAAGGCCGACCAATGCCCGTCCGGCGTGAAGGACATCATCCTTGAGGGCTCGCAACTCGGCTTGCAAGTCCATGAGTCGATTGGCCATCCCATCGAACTTGACCGCGTGCTGGGTACGGAAGCCAATTTTGCCGGCTTGAGTTTCCTCACACTCGACAAGCTTGGGACTCTCAAATACGCCTCCGACATCGTCAACGTGGTCGCGGATGCTACGCCCGCCCACGGACCCGGCTTGGGAACCTTCGCCTACGACGATGAAGGCGTGGCGGCCCAGGCCACGCCGATTGTGAAGGACGGATTGTTCGTGGGTTACCTGACCTCGCGGGAGACCGCGGCCGCCGCCGGACAAGCCCACTCCGGAGGTGCCATGCGCGCCGAAGGCTGGAATCGCATTCCTCTCATTCGCATGACCAACGTCAGCCTGCTTCCCGGCACTTGGAAACTGGACGACCTCTTCGCCGACACCGATGACGGTATCTACATGGAAACCAACCGTAGCTGGTCGATCGACGACCGGCGCTATAACTTCCAGTTCGGGACCGAAATTGGCTGGGAGATTCGCGCCGGCAAGAAGACGCGAATGCTTAAGAACCCGAGCTACGGCGGGATCACCACAGAATTCTGGAATTCCTGCGACGCCATCTGCGGCCCGGAGTACTGGACGCTGTGGGGCGTGCCGAACTGCGGCAAGGGCCAGCCCATGCAAGCCATGGGAACCGGCCACGGCGCATCCCCGGCCCGCTTTCGCAAAGTGCAAGTTGGCGTCGCGTACGACGGAAGCTGAATCATTGAGCCATTGAGTGATTGAGTCATTGAGCCATTAAGTCAATAATTCATTAACTCATTAGTGCATTCAATGACTCAATGGCCCAATGACCCAATGGCTCAATGACAATAGCTCAATGGCCCGATGACTCAATGACTGAATCCTAAAATGCCCCTTTCTCGCCAACAAGCTGAACAGATTTTCGATCGCGTCCTCAAGTACTCCACAGCCGAAGAAACGGAGGTTATGATAACCTCCTCCAATTTTGCGCTCACGCGCTTTGCCAATAACATCATTCACCAGAACGTTGCGGAAGAAAGCACGGTGGTGTCAATCCGCGCGGTGACGGAAGGGCGGATGGCTCGCGCCAGCACCAACAAGTTTGATGAGAAGTCCACGCGCCAGACCTGTGAGGACGTTCTTGCTTTGGCGCGTTTACAGCCGCCTGACCCGCAGCTTTTGCCCATGCCGGGACCGCAAACTTACCGCGCCGTCAACCGGTCGTTTACTGAGACGGCGGAGTTAAGCCCCGCCACCCGTGCCGAAACTGTGGCCGGCGTCATTAAGCTCGCGGAAGAAAGCAAGCTGACAGCCGCGGGCATCTTCTCGAGCGGCTCAAACGCCTACGGACTTTTCAATTCCCGCGGCCTTTCCGCCTTCCACGAGGAAACGTTGTCGGAGTTCTCAGTTACCATGCTCGGTGCGGATGGTTCGGGTTGGGCGAAGAAGACTTCGCCGTACTGGCCCGAGATTGAACCGCTGGAACTGGCGGAACGCGCGGCCCAGAAAGCGCTACAGAGCCAGAATCCGCAGGATATTGCGCCGGGAAAATACACCGTCATCCTGGAACCCGCGGCGGTTCTCGATCTGCTGGGCTTCCTGGTGCTTGATTTCAGCGGCCTTGCGGTGCATGAGAAGCGCAGTTTCCTGACTGACCGGGTGGGTGAGAAGGTCTTTGGCGACAACATCAGTCTCCGTGACGATGTCTTCCACCCTTCCCAGACCGGCGGTCCGTTCGACGGCGAGGGCATTCCACGCCAGCGCGTCAACATCGTGAAGAAAGGCGTGGTGAAAAGCCTGGTTTACGCGCGGCAAACCGCCCACAAGCTGGGAACTCAACCCACCGGCCACGGCTTCCCGCTTCCCAACGAGTACGGAGAAGCTCCCTTAAACATTGTGATGGAGGGCGCGCGCTCCAGCATCGAGGACATGGTGAAGTCCACGCCCAAGGGCTTGCTCGTTACGCGCTTCTGGTATATCCGCGAGGTGGACCCTTACCAGAAAATACTCACCGGCATGACGCGCGACGGAACCTTCTGGGTCGAGGATGGACAGGTAAAACACGGTGTGAAGAACCTGCGTTTCAATCAGAGCATCGTGGAGATGCTTAACCAGGTGGAGATGCTCGGTCAGCCTCAGCGAACCGCCGGGGAAGAGTCGTTCGAAATGGTGGTTCCATCCATGAAGATCCGCGAATTTAATTTTTCGTCCCAGACGAAGTATTAGTCTGCATCGGCGTTTTGCTCCATCCCACAGCCTCGTACGAATCTTAGAACAATATGGCCTCACCTGAGGACTCTTATTGAACGGGCAAAAACGCGGATCTGCGCTGAGTCGCGTAGTACTACGCCCGAACCGCACGGCTCGAACCGATTGGCCTCAGCTACTCGTAGCGGAGGGCGGTCATGGGATCGAGTCGCGAGGCGCGGCGAGCGGGCAGGAAGCTGGCGGCGAAGCCGATGGCAGCGAGGATGAGCACAGTTAGCGCAAGAGTAAGCGGGTCGCGCGGTTTCAAGCCAAAGAGCATGGAACTGGCGAATTTGCTTCCGGCGAGCGTGAGTCCGACCCCAACGGCCAAGCCGATGGCGACGAGGATGGCCACTTCGCTGAGGATGAGACGAATCACTCCGGCGCGTTGCGATCCGAGCGCCATGCGGATGCCGATTTCGTTCGTCCGCTGGGCAACTGTGTAGGAAATCACGCCGTACAGTCCGACCGCGGCGAGCAGCAACGCGAGGCCACCGAAAAAGCCGCAGAGGGTGGCCATCTGCTCGTCCAGAAGCAGCGAATCGTGAATCTGGGTGCGAAGCAGCCTGAATTGGATGTTGATCTCGGGATTCACTCTGACGATTTCGTCCTTGACGGAATTCAGCAGACCGGCGAAACCGCCTCGCGAGCGAACCAGGAAGTGAGGCTCGGTGAACAGCCGCGGTTCATCGCTCTGCGCCCGCGCAAAGTACATGACCGGCACCATGGGCTCGTGCATGTCCTCGTAGACGGAATCCTTCACCAAGCCGACCACCTGATAGTAGCGTGCGGGCTTTCCCGGCGGGGCCCAAACGCGGATCTGCGCGCCGATGGGGTATGTTTTGCTGCCAAGAAACTTCTGGACGAACGTCTGGTTGACGATCGCTACTTTCGGCGAGGCGGCGTTGTCGCTGGTCGAGAAGCCACGTCCGGCAATCACAGGTATCTCCATGGTTTCGAAGTATCCAGGGCTAATGTAGTCCTCCCAAGAGGCGCCGTTGGGATGATTGCCTTTGGCGTCGAGGACCCAGTCATTGCTGCTGCTGTCGCTTACCGGGGAGCGTTCCGCAATCGCGGCGGCGGCGACACCGGGCAGAGCGCGAATACGTTCCAGGAGATTTTGCTCGAGGCTTGGGCCCTGCTCGAGGGACAAGTTGAGGGGACTGGTGTCCATATTGACGACGAGCATGCCATCTTGCTGGAAGCCCGGATTGCGCGTCATCAGGTTTTGGAGGCTGCGCGCAAAGAGCAGAGCCCCCGCGAGCAAGACGACTGAAAGGGCAACTTGCGAGGCGACCAGAATGCGCTGCAAGCGGAAATGTTCGCGGCCAGCGGTCATGCCGCGCCCACCCGTCTTCAGGACGGATCCAGGCGCGACATTTCCCGCGCGCAGAGCGGGGGCGAGGCCAAAGAGCAGGGTCGTCAAGAGAGCCAGGGCGGCGGCAAAACCGAGGACACGCCAGTCCGTGGGCATGTCGAGAAAAACGGGGTTATCCGGCGTGCTGACGAAGGCGATGAGCGCCTGGCTGAGTGCGGCCGCGAGAAAACCGCCGCCAATGGCGCCAGCGACGGCCAGCAGCGCGCTTTCCGAGAGTAACTGGCGAGTGAGACGAAGGCGCGAAGCTCCCATAGCGAGGCGCACAGCGACCTCGCGTTCGCGGGCGCTGGCGCGGGCGAGGAGCAGGTTGGCGAGATTGGCGCAGGCGATCAGCAGGACGAGGCCAGAGAGCCCAAGCAGGAGATAGAGGGGGTCGGATGCGTCACGCCGCATATTGGAAAAACCGTTTGCTGCGGAGCGCGTTTCGAGCTTGTATCCCAGATAATGCTTCACGCCTTCGGCGTCGTATTGCGGAGGAACGGTTTCCTGCAACGCTGCGGGTGCAATCGACCCGAGTTGCGCACCGGCACGGGCGAGTGTCCAGCCCGGCTTGAGGCGACCGAGGAGCGCCAGCCACCAAGTCTCGCGCTGCCGAGGGCCGGCTACGAAACTGTATTGGGCGTTGATCAGAGGTTCCGCACAGAGCGGCACGGCCAAATCGAAGCGATCGCCAACTGAGACGCCGAAGAAACTCGGAGGCGTTACTCCCACGATGGGGAAGGGATGGCCTTCGAGAGTGAGCGTCTTGCCGATCACTGACGCCTCGCCACCGTAACGGCGCTGCCAGAAGGCATAGCTGATGTCCACGGCTCCCGAACAGCCGGCCTGCTCATTTTCCGGATCATCGGCCGGGGAAATCAAACGGCCGAGGATCGCCTGCACGCCCAGCACCTGGAAGAACTGTCCGCTGATCCAGATGGCCTGGGCATTATCCACCTCGCCGCCTCGAGCGAGGTTCAGTTGAGTGCCGCCCCAGGCGGCGATCGACGAAAAAGCTCCCTGCCGCTTCCGGACTTGCTGCCAAAGCGGGAACGTAAATTCGCTGTACGACCCGGTGAAATTGCCGCTGCCCCAGTGGTTGGTGTTGAGATGGACGATGGCGAGGGTGCCCGGATCCTGCACGGGGAGAGTGCGCAGACGGACGGCGTCAATCAGTTGGAAGATAGCGGCGTTGGCGCCGATGCCGAGAGCAAGCGTCAGGATGGCGACCACGGCGAAGCCGGGCGACTTGGCCAACCTGCGCACTGCGTAACGCAAATCCTGCCAAAGCGTTTGCATACACCCCTCGTGAGACGTGGACGAGACAAACCGATAACCGAAGCTCCTCTATATAGACTCTCAACTTGAGTTTTGGTTAGCGGCAGATAAACTTAACCAGAATTTCCCTTTTCAGTTTTCGTCCGAGCAGCAGTATACGCCCGAGCACGACCTGAACTCAATCTCCGTCGGCGGCAGGTAGTGTCCTAATTTGGCCCGTAACGCCGGCTTCCAGCCGGCAAGGGAGCCGCCAAGATGGCGGCGCTACGATCAAATCAGGACAGCACCCGGCGGCAATGTGCGCCGTCCGAAAAGAATCGCAGATCCGGGAAGAAGGAACGGCGTTATATTGAGACAAGGGGAACATGTTTCGAGTCGCGCTCGCCAACCTTAGAGTTCCGGCCTCGCCGGCAGAGTCTGTGGCGTTAGCCTGCCAAGCCGTCGCAGAGGCGTCTGTTGGGCGCGCCGATCTCATTTGCTTCCCGGAGTGCTTCGTTCCCGGGTATCGAGGAGCGGGAAGCCACGTGCCACCCCCTGACGCCGCATTCCTCGAGCGCGCCTGGTCGGCCGTTGCGGTCGCCGCCGCGAAGGCAAAGGTTGTGGTCGTCCTGGGCACGGAACGCGTCGACCAAGGCAGGTTGTACGCCACCGCATTCGTGATCAACGCCGAGGGGACAGTCGCGGGATTCCAAGACAAAGTCCAACTCGATCCCTCCGAGGAGGGCACTTATTCACACGGTTCGGGCAGGCAGATTTTCCGCATCGGTCCGGTGACCTTTGGGATCGCCATCTGCCACGAAGGTTGGCGCTATCCGGAGACCGTGCGGTGGGCAGTGCGACGCGGCGCGCACATCGTCTTCCACCCTCATTTCCATCTGGCCGAGCCTGGTGGTTACTCACCCTCCACTTTCGCCGACCCTGCGAATACATTCCACGAAAAGGCAATCCTGTGCCGCGCCGCTGAAAACACCTGCTATTTCGTTTCTGTAAACTGCGCTAGTCCTGGCTCGCCGACGACTTCCGCGGTGGTGCGGCCCGATGGGACGTTGCTTTGCTACCAGCCCTACGCTAAAGAAGGGCTGCTGATCGCCGAAATTGACATCACCGCAGCCACCGGCCTCCTCGCAATGCGCTGCAAATACGCCCTGAGCGGGTAGCCGCATTCGAAATGCTCTTGACAAGCACCTGCGCCTCACACAACATGCAGAGTTGCCTGCGTTCAATTCTTGCTTATGGGACCGCTGCGGGAGTGGGAACAAGCGCAGTGACCACTAGGAAGGAAGTATGAATTATTTGCTGGGCAGTGAAATTCGTTCAAAGGGCCGCAGGAATTTCTTGCGAGCCGTGGCGGCGGTGGGCTTTGCACAAGCCGGGTTCGACGGATTGATCGCAAAGGCTCGGGACGTCCTGCCGAATCCCATCGGGTATGCCATGATTGCCTGGCCGGAAAGGGAGTTCGCCCATGGGCTCGACGTTGTCTCTCAGCTTGGCTTTCGCGGCGTGCAGATGTTGGGATGGGTGCGCGAGGCTTACGCAGGCGGGAAAACCCAGGAACTCAAGCAAAAGCTTGCCGGGCTGAAATTGAAGCCTGTGGCGCTTTCCTGCTCCGCCGCGGGCTTGGCCCCGGGGAAGCAGGGAAACGAGACAGTGGAAGTGCGCGGTTATGCCGAGTTCTTTTCTCACCTCGGCGGCACCTTCTTACAGGTGACAGATGGAGGCGACCCCACGAAAGAGTATTCAGCCGAGGATATTCGAGCCCTCGGTGCGCGCATGAATGCCGTTGGAAAGATGGCGCAGGATTTTGGATTAACGCTCGGCTATCATCCTCACTTCGGCACCATCGGAGAAACTCGCCAGGGCCTGGGGCGCGTCCTCGACGCCACGGACCCGAGATACGTAAAACTGATCGCCGATGTCGCCCATATGGCACTGGGCGGCTCAGACCCCGCCGAAGTCATTCGCACTTACGGCCAACGGTTGTGCTTTCTGCACCTCAAAGATACGCGCAAAGAAGTTGCCGCCGTGGCCCGGCAGGATCGCAATCGAGTGGAAGCGATGGGCCCGCCCTTTTGCGAAATCGGGCTGGGCGTGGTCAACTACGCTGCCGTGGTCCAGGCGCTGCGCGCCGTTCGATTCTCCGGCTGGGGAATTGTCGAGTTGGATACCGGCAATTCGACCCTGGGCGGCCCCGACGCCGCCGCGGTTGCGAATCGGAATGCCTTGCGTAAGCTCGGTTTCAACGTATAAGATGCTCTGCGCCTTGACAACATCCGCCGCTGAATGCTAGAAAACTTGAGTGGCCTCTGTGGCGCTATCGTCTAGGGGTTAGGAACGTCAGATTCTCAATCTGAAAACCCGGGTTCGATTCCCGGTAGCGCTACCATGCTTTTTTATCCTGTTGACATAAAATAACTTCCTGTGTGGGACTCCCGTATCTGACTAAATTTGCGACTACATTTCGACCTCGAGGAACATGGACATCGGCGTCACCATCTACGAGCGGGTGAAGACCAAGGACAAATGGCGTCAAATCCCTGTCGCGGGGCTGACCAACCGCAAAGCGGGCGCCGGTCTGAGCTGTAATCTGGCTGACGGATTCTCCCTCCTGCAGCCAGAGGTTCCTGTTGGCCTTGTATTGGCTGAGAAAGTCATGAAGGTCTGGGAATCTGGCCAGGTATTCCTTAGACGCCAGGTCGCCAACGTCCAGCAGGCGATGGGGTGCCGTGCCGTAATAATCAAATTCCAGGCCCCGGATCCATCGCCACGTATGGAACCCGCGGTGAAAATTCCTGCCGGGCTTGAACTGATGATAGACGCTGCTGATGAGGGCATTGGCGTACCCGGCCTCGAGCAGGGTCTCCGCGAGGGTGACGTCCTCATGGTAGAGCTGGTGCCAGCCCGGCAACTGCACACTCTCTTGCTGCGGGAAATAGTAGGAAGGGATGGCCCGCCGTCCGGTGTAGAGCGTGCGGCGAATGGGGATGGTAGGCATTATTTCAGGGTAGGCATCTGCGAAGACGGTCGAGTTCCGGGCAAATCGGTCGAGGTTGGGAGTCTCAAGCTGCTCCAGCCATTTTGCGCCATAGCACGCCAAGTTATCGTAACGGAAGGTGTCGAGGACAATCACGATCAGGTTCAGGCTGTTCCCGCTCTGCTTTGGAGGCCTTCCCCATTTCGACCCGCACGCCTGGCCCTCAGGGTCAGCTCCCTGAGCAGCAACTTGCATGCCTGCCGCGCTCGCCGCGGTTCCCACTATTGCGCTTCTTAGCAAGCTTCTTCTCGAGAACTCCGTCTTTGTCATCGAGGCCTCCTGTTGACCTTTTTCAGTTTCTCCCGGACGTGAAAGAGTGCGAAGGACAACGCGAACTGGTGCCGCGTGGAGGTCCAGAACTCAATTTCGAGGACTCTTCCGCTCCTTGCACTCCTTACAATGCCGTGTCCAGGATACCGCTTCCAGGCGCGCCTTGCTAATCGGCTGCCCGCATTCCTCGCAGGTGCCATATCTCTCCTGACGAATCCGGGCCAGGGCGACCTCGATGGCACGCAAGAGCTTGCCGTCTCTCTGCTGCAAACTGAGTTGCATGGCGGCATCGGCTGCACCGTTCGCCATGTCGGCCGTGTCCCCGCGAAGCTCCCCTGCGGCGGGAATCGAATCCGCCAAGCTCTTGCCGGTGGAGAGTTCTTGCCGCTTTGAAAGGAGAAGACTCTTGTAGCGAAGCAGGTCGCTTTTGTTCATGGCAGCCGCCCTGTGCACCACGATTGCTGTGAATGCCCGGCAGCAGCTCACGGATTATACCGCCAGGGATGGATCGCGGCTGCGAGGATTCGCTACCGCACTTTACGCATTTCCTCCGGATATTTAGGGCACTTTTCCCAATTTGAGGCCACGGTAGCTGCCCATCCAACCGAGCCCAACGCTGCTCTCAACGACCCCTTGCCACCCCTGATCATTGGAACGGCTCCTTGGTTTCGATCAGTCCTCCGATCGGCTCGAGGCCGTGTGGTCGCCGGAACTGGGCTGCGCGCTCTTCCTGCCCGTTCTGAATCATGCTGTTGGCGCTGACGATCAGCCAGTAGGATTCGAGATCGAGCCGGCTTATGTCAGGATGGCGAAGGGAAGAAGCGAGAATGAGCTCGCGACGGTCCTCCGGCCGGAAACACGCAGGGCCAGTCCACTGCCATCAGAGTGCGGAAGGACTGCCCCGTTGCCCGAGCCCAATGCGGCGGCAACCTTTGCACTCCTCTCAAGACAAAACGCATTAGGAAGCAGTCTTCTTACTTCCAGCGCCGGAGCTCAACTGACCCGCTTCAAAGCCGCCGTGGAACACTTTTGGTCAACGAACCTTCAGCGCCAGTTTCGCAAGGGATGCAACTTCCCTCAGGCAGTTCTGCTGGTCCCGATCATCGGAGATGAACTCATCGCAGCAGGGCAGGCAGAGCCAAAAGGGTACAGGATCGATAAGCGAGCCAGCCGTGACCACTCGGTCTCCAGAGTGCCGGCTCACCACGAGACCCCCAGCTCCCGAGTCGACAATCCGAGGACGAAACAGGAAGTGGAAGGATTCGCTGGGAGCCGAATGGATGTATGATCGGAGCCGCTGGAAAACCAGAATGAAGATTCCCCGACAGATGTTAAGGCTTCTTAATTCTTTCTAATGGCCATGCTATACTCGCGATCTTCCGTTTTCAATAGGGACTCTGATGGTTGGGCCATGGGCACCGAAGAGGAACCCGCTGTCGAGGAGGAATCCACGATCGGCACGAAACGTTGAAGCGCAGGCGCAGGCTGTTCAATACTGAGTTGGAGTTGTTTGTGCTCTGACCGTCAGAACCGCGGAGGAAGCCGAACCGCGACTGCCGCTGCGCTGCGACGAGCAGCATAGGCGGCTGGCAGGAGATGATTGCAAACAGGTGAGCGCGTCCCCCGTTTCGAAGACGGTTATCGGGAAGTGTGCGCGCCTTACCGGATTCCTTACCCCAATTCCCGAAGGGCAGGGACATGCGCAACTCGCACAGGAGGTTATGCAACGTGTCCGTTAAGCCTATTGGTTTGCCACCGGCGGCAAAGATGCGCCATGACGCTCACTATGTGGAGGAGATCACTTCTCGAGGCGGTATCGCCATTGGCCGCATGATTGCTATTGAGGAAATCGAGCCCGATGCCGGCATGCCACGGAGGGATGCAGGCGATTTACAAAGGCTCACCGACTCCGTGCGCGAACTGGGCGTACTGAACCCGCTGCTGGTGCGATTTCTGCCAGACTCTGGGAAATACGGGATCATCTCCGGGCAGCGCCGCTACCAGGCCGCGCGCGCCGCGGGATTGAGCGAACTTCCCTGTATTGAAAAAGACGTGGACGACGCTGAGGTGATCGAGATCGCTTTGACCGAGAACTTGCACCACAAAGAACTAACCTCCTCCGAGCAAGCCCTCTGGATACATGAGCTTGCCCGATTGGGCATGACTCATGAGGAAATCGCCAAGCGGGTGGGAGAGTTGCCTCTGCCGATTACTTCGAGTTCTGTGGGCCCCCACCCTGAAACGGCGGAAGCTATGATCGCTGTGATAGCAGGTGGAAACTTGGACAGCGCGAACAATGCAGTTTGCCTGACCGGAGCCGCAGTGGCACCGGAGCAGCCGGCTTCTATGGAAACCCATTCCTTAACAGCCGGCGAGGCTATGGCTGAAGCGAGCGCAACGCCCGAACCGGCGGCGCCCGAGCAATCCCAGGGTGTAGTTGTGCCGGTCGGTGAGCCATACGGCCTTGATTCCAGGTTGGTGTCCGCAACCGAGGGTTTGCTGGAAGAGGCTAAGTCTCCAATGCTGACCGCCCTTCGCAGCATCGCGAGCGGAGTGGAAGATGAGCTGAAAGGATGTTTGGCCCTGCTACGGGAGGCCTGCATCCAGGAGCTGGTGGTGGAAAGCAATAACGTGGTGAGGGATGCCGTCAGCCGGGTCAGGACGGAAACCGAGGGATTCGTGCAGGCTGGTTGTGCCAGAATCTCGAATCGGCTCGAATCCACAGCTGTTGCTCTGCGCGAATGCGAGCAGCAGTTCCAGGCGAACACAACAGCGAATGCTCAAGAAGGTGCCGAAGCCTTCCGGAAGCAACTGAATCTACTCGCGGACGAGATTCTCGGTCAAACCCGGCAAGCCGTCACTTCCATGCTCGATGACCTCCGCAATCGCATGCAGAAGGCCGCCAGCACTCTGCAGTTCTGACGGCGTCACGGCGGCGGCTTTGCGCCGCAATTGGCGGGGTGACTCCCCGCCTGGCCCGCCTCTTTGCATTCGCCGTCACAACCTGCAGACACTTGCGAGTGGTAATCGCGGAGTAGTTGCCGCGCTGGAGCTCCTCCAGCATCACGCGACGGAGTTTGGTCATAAGGACCTCCTTATGACCTCACGCTATTCCTCCCTACAGGGAAGGTTTCAAAACTTAGCGCACGCGACAATCGTCCCCCCGCGCCAGCGGGTTCGTTCTCGTCCTGCTAAATCGACGAAGCCGCCGTGATAGCTTATTTCGCCATAGCGAAACATCCTGGCCATCAAAGCCAACGCGTGCTGGGCAAGAGTTGAGTTGATAAATGGCTCCTGGCGTTCCAGGGCAGCAGCGGCGCTACAGCTTGGCTGCCCGTCATCGTCGAGACTCGGGTCCACTGTTTCAGGAAATAGCTCCGGGCAGATCGGAGTCGCAGTCTCGACCTCCGATTACCGGGGCTGTGGGCGACGAGCTCATCCCCGCGATTCTGTTGCCATCCCTGAGTGTGTTGTTGGAGGCAACTTTGCTGGTTTTTCCGAAGCCCGCGGCTGTAATCCCCGGACCGGCAACAATTGCCAAGTCATGTTGCCGACGGTTGCCTTATTCTTGGGCGCGTCCGAGCGCCTTTTCTTTCACGAACCTCTCGAGCTACCGTAGGCTTGCGTATGGACGCCCGCCCCTGGGGGAGTACATCTCCAATGCAGCGTGCAGGGCCGCTGCCTGTGGCGGAACTCTCACGCCGTCGAATAGAATCTTCCTGGCGCTGATGTCGCGCCCGTAAAGTCTCCTGTTCTGTCCTCCGTCCTGCTTCACTACAGCTCCCGCGAGCGAAACTCCAGCAAACAGGCCCCGCGTCCGCGAGTAGCTGAGAATCTCCGCGTGAAGTTGAGCGTCCGTCGCGGCTTCCGCGGTACGACCCACGGGTCCGGCTGTTACCGAAGCATCTGCCCCCAGCTTGACGTCGTCCTGGACGAATTTTCGTGCGCCCGCGTTGTTCATCACGTCGAAAACCACGTCTGTAGCCTCACCGCCGATTTGAAATCCAAAGCTTCCGCCACGAGAACCAGAAAGAATATAGCCACGGGTTTCTTCATCTCTTCCCTCCTTGGTTAGTCGTTTGAAGTTGCCTGTCACCTTTGGGGCAGCCCCGCCACACCCGGGATCCGTGCAACTCGGCTTCCGATCTGTTGAAGTTTCAAGTAAGTACATTGCAATCAATTCGTTACGGCCGGCCAGAGGAAGTTTATCCCACGCAGCGGAGGTGGTAGGACTTTCCAAGTCGTGGCATGAGCAGGCCGACCACCCTTCAGCACCCGATTCACCTCATTTCTCCACCTTGGCGACTGTGATGAGCACGGTGCGGCCGGCAAGAAGCGGCACAAGTTCAACGAACGCAGGACCATCTTTTCGTAACACGGGGGCCCCGCGTGTTGCTAATTGGCCGAAAAACGTCTGCACCTGCACTTGTTTGGGCAGATGTTGCGGCGGATCTGGGCGCTGCCGGTCTCGAAAGGGTAGCAGACCGATTGCGGCTGCAAAGTCTGGGGCTCACTGAGAAGGGTGGGTGAGGTGTCTGAGAAATCGACGACGGGGCGGCAAGTGGGCCTCGTCAGACGGACAAAACGAACTGCGGGAACCCGCGACCTTGGCCGGGACCTGCTTTTATGACAAATCTCTTTGTATCGATGGCAGGAGAGGCGTACGGTGCAGACGAACAACAGGTCCAAATCGGAAATCCCGGGCCAAGTGTGTCAAAATTGCGTTGTCACAGTCTGAGGTTTGCCCCAAGCTAGGGAGCATCATGGGCCAAATGAGCAAGCACTTGCGAATTCCAATCGTGTCGGCTGTCGCGACCTTTGCGCTGCATGCGGTCGGGAACCCACACTACGGCTTCTTCCGCGACGAACTCTACTTCATCGTTTGCGGGCAGCACCCGCAATGGGGCTATGTCGATCTACCGCCTGTGGCGCCGCTCCTGGCCGCTGGATCGCAGATGTTCGGCCATTCGCTAGTACTCTTGCGCATGGTCCCGGCCTTTTTTGCTGCTTCCAGCGTATACGTCACGTGTTTGCTTGCCATCGAGCTAGGCGGCGGGGCGGTTGCCCAGATTCTGTCGGCACTCGTCGCCTTCTTCACTCCCGTCCTGATGAACTTCGGGATGAAGGTCTCCCCCGACATGGTGGGACTTTGGCTCTGGCCGCTGGCGTCGCTTTATACCCTACGTTTGACCCGAAGGACCGATCCCCGTGGGTGGCTGGCTGTTGGTGCCATCTTCGGCGTCTGCCTGCAAAGTAAGTACAGCGTCCTGTTCTTCTTTGCAGCGCTACTGTTCGGCTTGCTGCTCACACCTGAGCGGAGGGTTCTTTTCTCGCGTTGGTTTCTGGCCGGTTGTGTGGTCTGCGGGCTTATCGCCCTGCCCAATTTCCTTTGGCAGGCGCACTATGGTTTCCCCATGCTGGAAGTGCTTCGCGCCGGGCAGCAGGGGAAAAACCTGATCGTCGGCCCCACGCAGTATCTGTTTCAAGAGTTAGTCATTACCAATTTGTTTTTGTCCGTCGTTTGGATCATCGGGCTCGTGTGGCTCTTGTGGAATGCCCGCCTGCGCTTCCTCGGCTATACCTACCTCATCTTGATCGCATTGATGATGGTGTTCCACGGGAAGCACTATTATCCGGCTGACGTGTATCCTTATCTCATCGCGGCGGGCGGAGCTGCGATTGAAAGCTGGACGAACCGCCTGCGAATCCTTCGCCCGGTGGTGGCAACGGCCGCGATCATCCTTGGAATGCTTTTCGTTCCATTCGGGATGCCGGTCCTGACCGAGGAACATATGGTCACTTACCAGCGATGGCTGCTCGGCGTTCTGCATATTCAACGCCAGGCCATCGCTACCGAACACCAAGCCGAGCCCGCATTGCCCAGCGATTGGGCCGATATGCACGGCTGGCCGGAACTCGCCACGACCGTGGCGCAGGTCTATCAGTCGCTTTCTCCCGGCGAGCGCGAGCAGGCGGTCATCGTCGCGCAAAACTACGGCGAAGCAGCGGCAATCGATTTCTTCGGGCGTTCAAAGGGATTGCCGCCAGTGATCAGCGGCCACGATCAATACTATCTCTGGGGGACGCACGGACGCAGCGGTAACGTCCTCATCGATGTGAGCGGGGATTGCGGCGCGAAGGAGCATCTCTTCGAGACGAGCGAGCTTGCGGCCACCTTCACTTCGCCCTGGATCGCGCTCTATGAAGAGAACCTGCCAATCATGGTCTGCCGCGGCATCAAAGAACCACTAGCGGAACTGTGGCCCAGGGTGAAGTCCTACCGATAGCATTGACAACAGTTTCAATGTAACCTGCGCGGGCCTGACAGCGCCTTCCTTTACTCCGGCCGCTGCCGTACCATCCCTGTGCAGCGCTCGCTTCACATCTTAACCGCGAAAATGCTCCGGAGTAGCGCCAGCGAATACAGATGGGTCGCTTCTGTCGAGAGACCCGGCGCAGTTAGAGATTGCGAAACGGAAACCGATAAGCTCGTAAAGCAGAACCGGGTGGTGTACACTCGGGCGAAAGGGTCCTTAGTTTTTCGTTGGTATTCGTAATGGGGCTGAAATCGTGGTGGGGCGAAGGTGATTTACAAAGCTTTCATTTCATACAGTCACGCCGCTGACAACGAGCTGGCGCCAGCTATTCAAAACGCTCTTTATCGCCTTGCCAAGCCTTGGTACAAGCGGAGATCGATGCGGGTATTCCGCGATAAGACTAGTCTTTCGGCGAACCCCGCCCTCTGGCCTTCCATTGAAAAGGCACTCGAGGTCTCCGATTATTTTCTGCTGCTCGCCTCTCCCAAAGCGGCTGAGTCACTCTGGATCCGACAAGAGGTGGAGTGGTGGATTTCTCATCGCTCAGTCGACCACCTGCTCATCCTCCTCACAGACGGTTTTCTCTCCTGGGACAGGAAAGGTAACGATTTCGACTGGAATCAGACGAACGCCGTGCCCCAGAGCCTGCAGGGTAGGTTTACGGATGAACCCCAGTACGTAGACCTCCGCTGGGCGCATACTGCGGCAAAGCTGTCGCTACGCCAATCCCAATTCCACGACGCTGTTTTGGACATTACGGCGACCCTTCTCGACAAACCGAAAGACGATATTGATAGCGACGATCTTCGCCAACACCGGAGGACGAAGAAGATCGCCTGGTCGGCAGTATTTATGCTGTTGCTCTTGACACTCGGCTCGGTCATGGCCGCGCGAATAGCCATGCGCCAGCATGACCAGGCAGTGTCGAGGGGCCTGGCCGCTGCCTCGCTTGTTGAGTTTCAAAGGGACCCCGAGCTCGGAATCCGCTTGGCCATCGAGGCGATCCAAGTCGCAAATACGAGGCAGAGCGAGGATGCGGTTCGCTCGAACCTACTCCAGTCTCCCGTGCGGCTGGCTGCAGTCCTCCAGGGATATGATTACCAAGGCTCACCGGGAATAGCGTCTAATAAACCTGGCGCTCTTGCACGGTTTTCTTGCTGGCCAAGCTGAAACGAGGTTCAGAAGAGCCGCGGCCCAGCACCTGGCCGGCAGCGTATTCGCCCAACACCGGACCATGCTTAAAGCCGTGTCCGGAACCGCCCCCGACCAGCCAAACGTTGTCGAAGCCCGGATGCCGGTCGATCAGAAGGTCTCCATTGGATGTGTTTTCATACTGGCAGACGCGAGTCTCAAGCACCGGAGCGTCCCGCAGGGCGGGAAAGCGCCGCGCAAGATACGCTCGCATTTTCGAAACGGCTTCGGGGCTGACCAGCCGTTGGCCGGTGTCCGGGTCGAATGCCGGCCCGTGCCGATCGAGTGCGATCTTGAACCCGCGGTTCTCCAGGTCCGGCATACCGTAGACTTCGTCGCCCTCACAAATCCAAGTGGGCATGGCGGGAGGCTGAAAGCGGACGTCCCCGGCCTTGGCACCGAAGAAAAGCACTTCCTGGCGCGTCGGGAAGATTCGGTTCAGGAGCAATTCCGGAAAAACCTTCGGGAGCCAAGGGCCGCAGGCGAAGATAAAGACCCCTCCAGGAATAGCGTCCCCACCTCGCGTGGTGATTGACTCGAGGTGGCCCTTTGCCGAGGGTGGCACTGCGGCGCCCTGCAAGTATTCGGCGCCGCCCTTGAGGGTCTCGCGCACAACCAATTGGACGGCGCGCCGGGCCATCAGGACGCCGCTTTCCGGTTCGAGCAGTCCCCATGCCACACCGTCCAGCGAAATCTGAGGGTAGCGTTTCGTGAGTTCGTCACGCGATAGCCTTTCAAAATTAACACCGACTTTCTGAAGTACCCTGGTCGTTGCTTGAAGGTACGGGTCGTCTTCCTTCGCCAGCCAAAGCACGCCAGTACGATGAAAGAGGTCCACGCCCGTCCGCTGGAAGAAATCCTTCCAAAGCCCCAGAGCGCGGAACGACCAGCGAGTGTAAATCTCATCGGCGCCGTAGCCCATGCGGATGATGCGGGACTCCCCGCCCGAACTCGCACGGCTGTTCGAGGGACCGTAAGGATCCATCAAAAGCACTTTCTTACCTGCCTGCTGGAGGTGGTAGGCGGTCCATGCTCCAAATACTCCCGCCCCGACCACCACCGCGTCATGGCTTCTGCGGCCACTCACATTTGCTTTCTCTTGTCCTGAAGCTGGTTTTTGCCCGGCCGCACCGGTGGCGATGCTTGCCTCCAGGGTTTTAATGAAATTGCGCCGAAGCATTCTGACTATTCTAATACCATCCGGCGTGACGCTCAACGATCTGGGCAAAGCGAGTAAGCATTACGAGAAGTGGCTGGCTAACCCGAGCCGGCATCGGTCATGGGCGCTGAACGGCGCCGGCCTGTGTAACCCAACTCGCCAGCTCGTTCCGCCCGCATGGTTGCGTTGCAGCGCATTGAAGTTGCGATTATCATGAATCGCGTCCGCATTGAATCAATTATTGGTAGCGCAACCCGGGCGGAAGTACCCTTGCAAAATCAGGGCGGAGGTCCGGGGATGCTCCCAATGTACGAGCCGACGCTGGAGGAGAGAAGATGAAAGAACAACCGCAGTTTGGCCTGACTGGAAAGGTAGCGCTGGTGACAGGGGCAGCGCGAGGCTTGGGACGCGCGATCGCGCTGGCCCTGGCTCACGCTGGCGCCGACGTAACGCTCGGATTGCGCGACGTCAACTCGGGAAGCACCCTTGCTCATGACATTGAAGCCACGGGCCGCCGTGCCTTGCCGCTCCAAATGGACGTCACCCGCCTGGAACAGATCGTTCGCGCCGTGGATGACGCGGTCGCGCACTTTGGACGGCTCGATATCCTGGTGAACAACGCTGGGGGAGGGTTTAACCATCTCGCAGAGGATGTGCCCGAAGAGGAATTCGACGAGACCCTCGCCTTGAATCTGAAGGGAACGTTTTTCGCCAGCCAGGCTGCCGGGCGCGTCATGATGAGACAGAAGGGTGGCTGCATCGTCAATATGAGTTCGCAGGCGGGTTTCGTGGCGTTGCCGACAGAATCCGTGTACTGCTCGGCCAAGGCTGCCATCGTGCAGCTTACCAAATGCCTCGCCATCGAATGGGGTAAGTACAACATCCGCGTCAACGCCGTCGCGCCCACGTTCATTCGTACTCCCGGCACGGAAGAGGCGCTGGCCGACCCCGCCTTTCGCGCCGACACCATCGAGCGGATTGCGGCGCTGCACCGAATTGGCGAGCCCTCAGAGGTCGCCGGGGCGGTCGTCTTCCTCGCTTCGCCGGCAGCTTCACTCATTACCGGCCAGACAATCGTCATCGACGGCGGCTGGACGGCGAGGTGATCTGCCCAAGAAGGCTGGCGGCAGTTTCATGGACTGACGTTGGGGAACGATCAAAGCCTTGATAGCTGCGTCTCTAACTGGTGAGGCACAGCGACGCGAAGTGATTGTGGATTGTGCGTTCGAGCGGTCCTCGAGAATAGCGGTTGTGTAGTGGCAACAGCGAAGAAGGTTGAGAGTCTCGCCAAATGAAGAGAGCCATCGTTTTTGGATCAAGCGGATTCGTAGGTTCGCATCTTTTGAGCGAACTATTGAACAGCTCTGATTACGGACGGGTAACCGCCGTCGCTCGGAAAAGCCTGAATATCACTCACCCAAGACTAAGAACAGTGATAGCCGACTACAACTCCCTGGCGGGAGTGAAATCAGAAATCGCCGCGGATGAAGTCTTCATTGCTCTTGGCACAACCAAGACGAAATCGCCTGAGGAGGCCGAGTACTACCAAGTGGATCACGACTATCCGGTCCTGGCGGCACGGATAGCAAAAGAAAGAGGGGCGAAATCGGTCTTGCTGGTCACAGCGGTTGGCGCCAATCCCAATTCGAAATTCTTCTATGTACGGACCAAAGGCGAAACCGAGCGAGACGTGATCGCACTCAATTTCGAGCATACGCATATCTTTCGCCCCTCAATGATCATGGGTAACAGGAGAGAGAAACGTTCGCTGCTGGAAGAAGCACTGATGAGGTTTTGGCCTGCTTTAAATCCTCTCTTAACGTGGAAGGGCGATAGATATAAGGGAATTACGGGGGAAGATGTTGCAAAAGCACTGATTAGATCGGCGAAGAATCAGACCGAGAAGCTAAAGATTTATCACTGGAGGGAAATGCATGATTTGCTGCAAGCGTAATTTGAGCCGGAACTGTAACAAAGCTCGGAGCGGGTCTGGCTCTGACCGAGATATTACCGGCAGTCTAGATTTCTCTCGTACCGAATGCGCATCCGCTCCAGGTCAACCCTGGGATCGGCTTTCTCCGCACAGTTGAGGGCTTCGGCCTTGTCGGCGGCTTCGCCCTCCCAGACGATCCATTCGTGGGCTCCCGGCCGGTCCTGAGCGGCTGGGTCTGAAACCGCTTCGAGATCGCCGCTCGCCAGCGCAATGACTTTCCAGTGGGCCATTTGGTTGTCAATGTTCCTTGCCGAGTATCTTAGCAGGGTCGGGAACGGGCCGCTGCTGGTTAACGATTGGCCGGATGAGTTTGCAATTGGATTTGAAACCGCAAATCTAAGGAAGAAACCGCTGGCCTCTAACCATGAGCCGCACTGCCGAACCAGCGGTGAATTCAGAACGGTAACCACTCAAGGTCAGAATGTCCCCCGCAGTACCAAATATTGTCGAATTTTCACTCAGTCGGGTGAGCGTATTAGCTCATTTAAGTCGATGCGGCCCTATGAATTGTTGAGGTTTTCTACAAATCTCGCCCAGATCGGGCAGATTGTCATGTTTGTCCTTTGGTCACTCGCTTGCCGTTCAGCCCTGGGTTTTCCGCGGATCTGCCCGTGGCCGCAGAAAGCCGATAACGACTAGCGTAATTCATTGAGTTCGCGTCGAATTGTGACGCATTTTGACCTTGTGAGTTCAGAAGCAATCGTCCTTGGGGACGACGGAGGAAAAAATCATGGCGAAGGATTCCCTGAGTATTGTTGATGAACGGACGCAGATTTCTTATGAAATCCCGATCCAAAGCGGGACGATACGAGCCATGGACTTGCGCAAGATCAAGACCGGGCCCGAGGACTTCGGCCTCATGACTTATGATCCCGCTTTCATGAACACCGCGTCGTGCCAAAGCTCTATCACTTTCATTGATGGAGAAAAGGGCATTCTGCGGTACCGCGGTTATCCGATCGAGCAACTTGCTGAGCAGTGCAGTTTCCTGGAAGTGGCCTACCTGATACTGAATGGCGAGCTACCCACGGCGGCGGAACTCTTTGAATTTGTCACCCAGATTACTTACCACACGATGCTGCATGAGACCACGAAGAAGTTCATGGAGGGCTTCCGTTACGATGCGCATCCCATGGGAATGTTTATCAGCGCGGTCGCCGCACTCTCGACGGTCTACCCCGAGTCTCGCAAGGTGCAGGATCCTGAGGTGAGGAGATTACAGATCTATCGATTGATTGGCAAGGTGCCGACAATCGCGGCTTATAGCTATCGCCATAGCCTTGGCTATCCGTACGTTTACCCGGATAACGAGCTGAGCTACACAGAAAACTTCATGAATATGCTGTGGAAAATGGTCGAGTCCAAATACCAGGCAAACAAGGTATTGGCCCGCGCGCTGGACATCCTATTCATTCTGCATGCCGACCATGAACAGAACTGCAGTACGAATGCCATGCGGGCGGTCGGCAGCTCACTGGCTGATCCTTTCGTGACCACGGCGGCCGCGGCGGCAGCACTTTCCGGTCCTCTTCACGGCGGCGCCAATGAAGAAGTGCTGAAGATGCTGGACGAGATTGGCAGCAAGGAAAACATCCCCGCGTACATTGACCGCGTTAAAGCTGGGCAGGTGAAACTGATGGGGTTCGGCCACCGGGTCTACAAGAACTATGACCCCCGCGCCCGGATCATCAAGTTGGCGGCCGATCGGGTTTTCGAAGTCACGGGAAAGAACCAGAAAATCGATGTGGCCCTCGAGCTTGAACGGATTGCGTTGAGCGATGAATATTTCATCAAACGCAAGCTGTACCCGAACGTCGATTTTTACTCAGGCATCATTTACCAGGCGATGGGATTTAAACCGGAAATGTTCACGGTGTTATTTGCCATTCCCCGGACCGTGGGATGGCTGGCGCAATGGGAAGAAATGCTGCGAGACTCGGAGCAGAAAATTGCCCGTCCGCGCCAGATTTTCACAGGTCACGAGGAAAGAAGCGTGATACCCATCGCGCAGCGTGGGTTGCAAGCGGCGGCGTAGGTTGACGCCAATGGGCTGAGCAACAGCTTGGAAAACCCGCGTGCTTAGAAGCATGGAAAAATCGCGCCGTTGGCGCGTCTTTGTCCACCGCTCCTGTATTTGCAGAAACCATCGGGGCCGAGAAAGCGCTGATACAGCCCCCATCGATGCTCGAGGTGAAGAATGGTCGGCTCGCAGGCGAGATCGACGCCTTCCGTGAAACGTCGGGGTAGGGTCTATATTGATCGCAATCGCTGCAAGGGTTGTGGATTCTGCATCGAATTCTGTCCGCCCAAGGTGCTGAGATTTGCAGCCGCCTACAACGATCACGGCTATCACCCACCAGAGTTGACAACAGAAGGTGGCTGCACAGGCTGCGACCTATGCGGACTTTACTGTCCGGATTTTGCCATTTATGGGGTTCTTGGCCGTCCCGACGGGAGCGCGCTGTGAAAGCTGACCCGAAGTCGGTATTGACCGGAGTTCACTTCATCGATGGCGACCAGGCCTGTTGCGAAGGGGCGCTTGCCGCCGGAGCCAACTTCGCCGCCGGGTATCCAATCACTCCTTCGACGGAGATCGTGGAGCGCTTCGCTTCAAGGGCGCCGGCAGCGGGAGGCGTCTTCCTGCAAATGGAAGATGAGCTTGCCTCCTCGATGGCGATCCTTGGCGCCACCTGGGGCGGCGCCAAGGCCTTCACGGTCACCTCAGGACCCGGTTTCTCGTTCGTGATGGCCGCAAAACTGAGCAAACCAATAGCTGCGGCGTCGGGTAACTGATCACTTAGGTTGTCCGCGAGTGCCTTCTTGTCCGCGTTGACTTTCCACAAGAATGCGCTTTTGAAAGGGGCTGCGGTGAGTAGTTGGTTTCGAGACTCCGGACATTTGATTCGACCTGCGTTGGTGTTGCTCGGTGGGGTGGTAGTTTTCCTGGCAATTCGCGCCGTTGTTGTGCCCAAGGATTTTGGGAAATTCGGGCATTACCGGCCAGGCGCGCTCGAGACGATCAGCGCTCGCTCCATCGCGTATGCGGGGCATGAGCCAGTGCCTCCAATGTCACGATCAGGAAGCCAAGGTGCATGATGGTGGCATGCACGCGAAGGTTTCCTGTGAAACTTGTCACGGACCGCTGGCCAAGCACACTGACGATCCCACTGCCAACGTACCCAAGCTGCCTGATGTGGCCAACCTTTGCCGGCGCTGCCACGAGAAAGACGCGGCCAAGCCCAAGGGCTTCCACCAAGTGGACACGGTGGCGCATTCCCAGGGCGTGCTTTGCAACAGTTGTCACCAGCCGCACAATCCCAAACTTTGAGGAAGGATTCTGGAGCATGGAGCTGAGCAGGCGAGACATATTCAAGATCGGCGGCAAGCTACTGCTGCTGGCCTCTGCGGGCGCCACGCTTGACGAGATCCTGGGCGCTGCCCCGCCTTCCGAAGCTTACCGTATGGCGGACCACTGGTGGGGCATGATCATCGACATCGACAAGTGCATCGGCTGCGGAAGCTGTGTACGCGCCTGCGCGCAGGAGAATCAAGTGCCCGCCGGTTTCTTCCGTACCTGGGTGGAACGGTATCAGGTGGAGGAAGGGAAGCAGCCGGTGGTTGACTCACCCAACGGAGCGATGGACGGCTTTCCGCCTTCCAAGCGCGCGGACGTGAAGAGCTTCTTTGTTCCCAAGCTGTGCAACCAGTGCGCTTCTTCTCCCTGCGTGCAGGTTTGCCCGGTGGGCGCGACGTTCGTCAGCCCGGACGGCGTGGTCCTGGTAGACGAAACCTATTGCCTCGGCTGCCGGTATTGCATTCAGGCCTGCCCCTACGGCTGCCGTTACCTGCATCCCGAAAAACACACCGTGGACAAGTGCACGCTCTGCTACCACCGCATCACCAAGGGCCTTACCACCGCTTGCTGCGAGAATTGTCCCACCGGCGCACGCCAGTTGGTCGATTTCAAGAACCCCAAGGATCCCGTCCACGAGTTCCTGCGCGACAACAAAGTGGAGGTGCTCAAGCCTTACATGGCGACCGGGGCCAAGGTCTATTACAAGGACTTGGACGGCGCCGTGCGCTAGAGGAGTGAAGGAATGATTCCGGGTGTTGACGGTTTTATATACCCCAACGAGGTCGAGTTGCAGTGGGGCCTGCTCGTTGTGCTCTACCCTTACATCACGGGGTTGGTGGCGGGAGCCTTCATTCTGGCGTCGCTCGAGCGCGTCTTCAAGGTGGAGGCCGTGCGGCCCACCTACCGCCTGGCTTTGCTGACCGCCTTGGCGTTCCTGCTGGTGGCGCCCCTGCCGCTGCAATTGCACTTGGGCCATCCGGAACGCTCACTCGAAATGTACCTCACGCCCCACCGCTCGTCGGCCATGGCCATGTTCGGGTTTGTGTACTTGTGGTACCTGATGGTCGTGCTGTTGTTAGAAATCTGGCTGGAGTACCGCGCGGACATCGTGCGCCTGGCCCAGACCACTCGCGGTTGGCAGCGGCTCGTCTACAAGTTGCTGACCTTGGGTTCGGAAAACGTGAGCCCGGAGGCTCGGCGAATCGACGACAAAGTCAGCTACGTCGTCACGGTGATCGGAATTCCCTCGGCATTTCTACTGCATGGTTACGTCGGCTTCATCTTCGGGTCCGTCAAGGCGAATCCGTGGTGGTCTTCCCCGCTCATGCCGATTGTGTTTCTATTTTCGGCGATGGTTTCCGGGATCGCGGCGGTGCTGGCGCTGTACATGGCCTTTATGAAAGTCAAGAAGATGCCCCTCGACATGGCTTGCCTTGACACGATTGCCAAATACCTTTTCTACACTTTTGTCATCGACTTCTCTCTCGAAATGCTGGATCTGGTGCAACGCACCTACGAAGCCGATGAGTCCTTTCGCACCCTCGATTTCATGGTCCACACGCGCCTTTGGGGTTCACAGGTGATCCTCCAGATTTGCGTGGGAACGCTGCTGCCATTGACGCTGCTCGCCGCCAATCAACTCTGGAGGTTCTCCGAGTCACGTCGCAAGGCGATGTATCTCATCGCCTCCCTGCTCACCATGATCGGAATCTTCGCCATGCGTTGGAACGTGGTGATCGGCGGCCAGTTGTTCTCCAAGAGTTTCCTCGGGTATACCACTTACAAAGTCGGCTTCGCGGCGAGGGAGGGCCTGCTCTCCGCCCTCGGACTGATGGCTTTACCTTTCCTTATCGTCGTTGTCCTGGTCAAGCTGCTGCCCCCCTGGGCAGAGGGAAAAGCTAGCGAAAATGTTGCCGGGTGATCCCCTTCCTGGCTGAGGAGGGGTCTTACGTTTATGCCCGTCGAGAGGTGGTGCCATGACGCAGGCAGACCTGGACGACTTGCGCCAGCAGGTTCGCAATCTTGCGGACCGCGTTGCCCATTTGGAAGCGTCTTTGGCGGTCCCACCCAAAGTCCCCGTAACGCAAGGCGCAAGCGCACCGCATGACGCGCCCTCCGAAGCGCTGGAAGCGGATACCGCCTTCTTCCCGGTTCCCCAATCCACTCCCATCCTGCCTGTCCTGGGCTCCGCAACGCTCGGCTTGGCCGGAGCTTACCTTCTGCGGGCCATCGCCGAATCCGGAGTCATTCCCTCTAAGCTCGTCTTTGCCGTGGCAGCCCTTTATGCCGTGGCGTGGCTGCTCTGGGCGCCCCGAGCTTACTCCGGACGCCGGCTCGCCGCCACCCTCTACAGCCTCACCGCCGCGCTGATCCTTTCACCGCTCCTTTGGGAGGCTACGGTCCGCTTTCACACCATCTCGCCGTGGCAGACCAGTGTAATCCTTGTGGCCTTCACCCTGATCGGACTCGCCGTGTCGTGGCGCAAGGACCTGCTTGTGGTCGCCACCATCTCCACTGTGGCGGGCATCGGTACCGCCGCCGCGCTGCTCGTCGCAACCGACGACGTGCTGCCTTTCACCTTCGCCTTCCTGGCAATCGCCGCGGCCATTGAAACCTGCGCGTGCTTTAGTCATTGGCTGGGTGACCGCTGGTTGGCCGCCGCCGCTGCCGATCTCGCAGTTTTCCTGGCTACTTGGCTGGTCACCAACCCGCGCGGCCTTCCGCAAGCCTATGCACCCATTCCGGCTGCGGGGTTGTTCGCCGCGCAGTCTGCGCTGCTGGCCATTTACCTCTCCAGCGTTATGGCACGAACGCTCCTGCGCGACCGCACTTTTACGACCTTCGAAACCGCACAGTGTATATTGGCATTCGTAATTGGGGTCGGCGGAGCCATTCGCTTAGCCTCCGAGGGTTCGCATCTCACGGTCGCCATCGCGGGATTCGCTCTCCTGTGCGGAGCGGCATGCTACGCCATTTCATTTAAGCTGCTGGCCCGCCAAGGTCTTAAGGGCCGCAACTTTTATACCTACTCCACTTTCGGAATCCTTTTGGTCGTTGTCGGGTGCAGGATTCTGCTCAGCGACGGCGCGGCCGCCATCGCCTGGTTCCTGCTGGCGCTCGCCTGCATCGGCGCGGGAGGATTGTGGACCTGGTTGACACTGGAAATACATGGCGGCGTTTACCTGCTGCTGGCGCTCTTGTTTTCCGGCGCCTTGCACCAATCGGCGAGGTTACTCCTGGGAACCGATCGCTGGCCTGATTCGATCCCGTTTGGGCTCTGGACCGGCGCAGCGGTAGCCGGTGCAAGTTATTGGCTGGCGAGAAGGTTCTCGCGCTCCATGCAGGAGGGCTGGACGCTCCGGGTATTCCGCGTGGCGATGGCAGCGGCCTGCGTCTGGCTTGTGGCCGGCGTCGCTGCCGGGAGCCTGACTGGCGCCTACCACCGGCTTTTTGCAGTCGCTGCCGGCGACTCCTATTGTGCCACCCTGCGGACACTCGCTGTGGTGGGCATTACCTTGCTGCTGGCGGCGATCGGCACCCAGGCTAAGTTCCGGGACTTTGCTCAATTGGTTTATCCGCTCATGCTCTTGGGCGCATACCGCTTGCTCTCCGACGATCTGCGCCAGGACCGGAAGACCGCTCTCTTCCTTTCCCTGCTCATCTACGGCGCCGCGCTGATTGCCCTGCCTCGCCTACGCCGCGCCCGGGCAAATTCCTAATGGCGCAGATCGCAAGGCTTCAGCAGCCCGCTGCGATCGTTGGCTGGTTTCAGGTGTTGCTGGGCTTAGGCGTCTTCGCCGTGCTCTTGGGGAGTTGGGGCGGCTTAATGTAGTCCGCCGGAATCGCGCCCGTGAGCGTTTTGAGGAACGTCACGATGGAAGCGATTTCGTCGTCGTTCAATCGCCTGCCCAGTTGGTACTCCCCCATCTCCTTAACCGCTTCTTGCAATGTGGCCACTTTTCCAGTGAGAAAGTACGGCTGGGTCCTGTCGATGTTTCGTAACGAGGGTACTTTGAAAACCCGCCGGTCACTTTCCAGCTTCGTCACCGCCTCGCGGCCGGCGTCGGAGGTGTCGGGGCACGGTTTCACAAATCCCAGTTAAGTTGTGGATTCCCGATAAGATTGCGGGCCAGACACCGCGATACGGCACCACAGGCCGAGACGGCGGTCCATCAGCGGCTGGTTTTAAGCGGACTACGATGAGCGCGTCTTGGCAAAGGACAATAGTTTGAACGGCAACCCACTGGATTTCTATCTCAAGAAGAGCTTCAGACGACTTAGTGCATAAGGGGTTCGCAGTCCAGCTTCCTCTTACACTCTGTGCGGCGTGGCGTAACCCTGGACCAATATTGCTCTTGGGAGGGGATTTATCGACAGCATTCGGCGCGGCTGGGTCACGGTTCCCGATAGTTGATCGCGGACCCATCACCTCCAGCTTGAGAACAAGTCTCCACCCGCTGTCACCAATCGGCTCCCGTGCGGGCTGAATGCCACGCTCCAGACGTCAGGTTGGTCCATGCGTTCCCGCATTGAGCCCAGGATCGCGTGGGCGAATCGTCCCATTCAAGCCCGGCGGAGAAATGCGCTGGTGGTTCGATCCGTTTCTAAGTGATCTGATTCAATAGTCGGAGGAGTCAATCGTGTGGAGTCTCATTGCGTGAACGCCGCCTCTTGAACTGCGGGCCTGCGGAGACTGTAAGGATAAAAGCTGCTGATAAACGACCCAAAGCCGGAACTCGAGCGCTCGTGGACCCGGACAACCTGAACGGTCCAAAGCACCGTCTCGTAGCCCCTCCAATACCAGTTATCGCGAAGCAGATCGCTCCGCATATTGAGAATCTCCCGCCGCGCAAAGACCGACCACTTACCGCCATGGACCGGGACTGGCGTCGCATCGACCGTCTCAGTAGATAGCCGCGGGGCTCGACAATCATTGAGTTGGACGACCACGAGCCGCTTGTCCGTGGTCATTAAGTCGCCTGTGGCGTTCTCGGTGAAGCCAGGGACCTCAGGCCGGCCTATCCACCCCAGCACGCTCGCGCATGAGGTAAAGGCGAGATCATTGGCCACCTTTTCGCGTTCCTGGTCCACATCGGCGGCGATCTTATGAGTGAGGCGCTGGCCCGGCCGCAAATAGGCCAGATCGATGTCCCGGGTGGCCGCGCCGATCCAGAGTTCCTCGCCATTCCAGTCGCCGGGTTGTTTCCACACACGGATATGATGACGCTTTGTAACGTCGTTGAAGCCTTTCTCCCAGGACATCTCCGGTTCCATTCCATTGAGCAATAAAGCGGACATGGGCGCGGAATTGAATCCGCGTCGCTCGCCAATTGCCCGGAGCCACCGCACGCGGCGGCGAAAGGAAGTTGGGAGGGCCTGGGACCAGCCGGCAGCCGAGAAGGCGGCAGCAACCTGGTCATGAGAGCCAATGACCAGAACGTTCGTGAGATCCGAGGGGCGGTGGGGGTTGGGAGAATAGGTCCGATCGGGGATGTCCGCAACCATTCGGTTTAAGTCGTCGCGATCCACCTCGGACAATTCACTCCCAGCGGAGGCGAGTGGGAAGAATGAATTAAGGCGCAGGGGCTGAGTCAGCGTCAGCGTGAGTTCGGCGCCGGCAGGGAAATAGATCTCCGGCTCGGGGACCTTCGCCACCACGGACCTTACAAGCCACACGGCGATGGTAGCGTGCAACTCACAGCGAAGCATCACCCCCCGGATGTAGCCGCTCACCCGATAGCCGCCACTGTCCGTGGCTCGGAGGTTGCGGATCCGGCCATCGCGAGCCACGGTCTCAAGGGCGTTATCGACCTCGGCCACGCGCGCAGAGACGGGAACGGGGGCTTCGCCGGACAGGGTTAGGCGGTCAAATCCCAATTCGAGCCCGGCTGTCTCGTGTCGGATTCCCAAACCCACGCGCGTGACCCTTTTCACGCTTCCCAATATCGTGCTTCCGGCCGGCAGCACTGTCTGGCCATCGATCTCCACCGGCGCAATGAGAACCGCCGGGACAGGTGCGCCCACCTTGCTGGCGTAAGAGCCTATGGCCGATGTGAGCCGGATGTGAAGATGGGTACCGGCCGGCACCTGGGGAACAGCCAGCGAGGTCAATAAGAGCAACAGACACGAATGAATCAGCATGGCGTCTTAGGATACTTCCTTATGAGATCCGGCCACCTCCATTACTGCTGTTGCACGATCACATGTCGGTAAGCCGGTTTCTTCCAGACCTAACTGATAAGTGCGATACAACTGCTCGAAGACTCCATCCCAGGCACGAGAAGAGCCGAAAAGTCGAGCCTCGCAACTCATCTTTTGCTGTAAGCCTTCACTATTCAGCAGGCACAGCACGCTTTTCGTGAAGGAGGCTAAGTCTTCCGCGTGGAATCCGGTGATGCCGTCCCGTACGCCCACGCGAGCCCCGGTCCGCGGGCTAACCACGACGGGCACTCCTGAAGCCATAGCTTCGAGCAGCACCAGCCCGAACGTGTCGGTCTGCGAGGGGAACACAAAGACATCCATGTCGGCAAACGCTTCCGCGAGAGCCTCGCCGCGGAGTATCCCTGGCGTTTCGCCATGCCGAAGATTCTTCCTTAGCCAGTTCCTCTCGTTACCCTCTCCGACTATCATGAGGCGGAAGTTCGTCTCGCCGGCGGCGAGCAAACTTCGCTCCAAGTCCACGAACAGGCGCACGTTCTTTTCGGGAGCGAGGCGGCCCACGTACCCAATGCAAAAGGGCCCGCTCCGCCGGCGCCGCCGGCGAATGGAAAACAATTCGGGATCAACACCGTGCGCCATCAAGTAGGCGGGTTTACCGGTTCGCTCCTGGAGAAGATTGACCATGTCTCTCGGTCTCTCGAGACGTGCCAGCCGCTTTATCTTCGCCGCAGATTGCCATCGACTGATTCTTCGCTCCAGTCGCGGATTGCCTCTTGAAGCAGCGGCGGCAGCACTATACCGCAAGATACGGCGATGTGCCATGCCGTTGCATTCTGCTATTGCATTTAGCAACTCCGAACCGATGGACCAAGGCTATTCTGATTCACAGGCTTACCCGATTTCGGCCCAACTGCTTGCTCGTATAGAGATGCTGATCCGCCCTTTTCACGAGGGACTGCGGAGAATCCCCAGGAACCACTGTGGCCGCTCCCAGAGAGATGGTTACGCTTATTTGTGCGCCGTCCACAGCCACAGTAGACTTTGCCACCAGCTTCCTGATCTTCTCCGCCGCCTTCGCCAAAGCTTCTCTCGCAATGCCGGGTAGAATCGCCAAGAATTCATCGCCGCCCCAACGTCCTACTACGTCCGACGCGCGCAAACAATTGGAAAGGGTCCTGGCGACAGTGAGCAGTGCCAAATCTCCGGCGGCATGCCCGTAGGTATCGTTGATGTTTTTGAAATCGTCTAGGTCGGCCAGCATGATCCCCAAGGGAGCGCCCGATTTGAAATGCTGATCGAGTTGCTGAGATAGCTGTTGCTCCAAATATCTACGATTCCCGATCTGGGAGGTCGGGTCTAGAAAGGCAAGATTCGCGAGTTCCTTAGCTCGCTCCCGCACTGCCCTCTGCCGAGAGTTGTCACTGAAGATTTCGACCGCACCGACAACTTCTCCGTCGCGGTTGCGAATTGGGCCGACGCGCACCTCCACAGGAACCCTATGGCCACCCTTATGATGAAAGTAAACCTCCGTCCGACGGGGACACCCATCCTCCATGGTACGGCTGAGAGGGCACTCCCCCGCGCAGAGAAGGCACCCGCTATCATCGACGTGCATTAGGAAGTTGTCGGAGCAACGTTTCCCTAGAATTTCCTGAGCCGTGTATCCGGTAAGGTCTTCCGCCGCTTGGTTCCAGTACGTAATCCGACGTTCTCTATCAGTGAAGTACACGCCGTCCAGAAGGTTATCTAAGACATGTTTGAAGAGGTTGTCCGGTTCATTTGAGAATAAAGCCGGAGGAAAAGAAACATCAGACTCCATCTGTCGTCTCCAGATCAAATACTGGGACCGGCCCAATACCTAAGGGATCACCGATGCCGCTATTTGGCGCTCGGTCAGCTGGGGCTACGATATTACCGACCGCGTCGTGACAGCTGCTCATGGATGGGCAGACACATCGCGGTCGCGCAAGCAGTTTTGGAACCATTTATAGAGCGTTCTCCATGATGAAATTGATCGTTTCACTTCTTTAAGCCACTTAGCAAACTGCGCCATATCGAGTGGCTTCTTGAACAGCGCACAGCCGAGGCGCGAGCCCGGGGTCGGGGAACGCAAAGACTTGGTATCCAAGGCGGTCAAGAAAGGACCACAGCACCTTCAGTATCATAGAGTTGTCGTCCAGAATGACGGCACGATATCTCTTGGTGGACACGTAGCAGTACCTTTGGACCCGAAACCAAAGCCGAAGCGTTCCAAACTGCTTTATTCGATTGTGGGGGCTTTCCCCCACAGGACATCCTGTCACACAGCTGGCAGCAAGCTTCTTTCCAATCCACGCGGGAACCTAAGGAACCGTTATGCCAGAAGCAACGCGGTATAAGGAGGTACTTGCTTTCTAAGACTAAGTCCGCCTTGGCCACACCTTGCCATAGACTCTGCTATAAATCTGTGATCGACGTCACAAGCAATGGGCCTATCCGTCACTGAAGTTGGGGATCCCGTGGCATAGCTTATCCTGATGTGCGGAAGCGACTCTGGCTTACTCCTGTTGAGGTGTGTCTCGCTTCTGAAGTGGTTGGATCACCTTGATCACTGCCCAGGTATACGAAACGAACGAACGGGCATGCCCGCGATACCAACACCACGAATCTACTCGGGATGCGTCTCCAACACCCGTCCGTATCAAGGCCGATCAGATTCAAACCGTGAATGAGCTGTCTGATCTGCCCAAGAGACAGGGGAGAGGAAAATGCCGATGAGCATGCGCCTCAGAAACTGGGAGCTTTGGGTCACACCCCTGAGTAAACGGCCTTCAGCCGTTTTGGTTTCCCTCCGTCTGTTGTTCGTTGGAATCGGCTTACTGGTCTTTCCTGTGGCGGTTGTGAGCCAAAACGCCAACGGTTCGGACTGGTCTGTAGCCACCGGCCTGCGCTACCTGAGCCCTATCGACCTCAAGCTCTCGCCTGATGGGAAACGGCTTTATGTAGTCTGCGAAGACAGTGATCTCGTCCTGGTGGTGGACACTCACAACAGGCAAGTTGCAGGCCGCATCATGGTCGGTCGCAGACCGAAAGCGATCGCAGTCGCTCGCGATGGAGAAGCGCTCTATGTTTCCAACGAGTGGGACGATACGATCACCGAGATTGATGCGCATTCCCTGCAGCCCGTCAGGAACCTTAAGGCCGGTTGGGGCCCTGTTGGGATAACAACCGACCGAACGGGAAAAGTGCTGTATGTGGCGAATACCTTGGGGAATGATGTTTCCCTTCTTGACCTCCCGACCGGAAAGGAGATTAAGCGATTAGGCACCGGAGTATTTCCCGAATATATCGCTCTTTCGCGGGATGGAGGTCAGGTCTACGTCTCGAACCTGTTAGCGAGCGCGGGGCCATCCGACCAACCGCCGGTTTCCGAGGTGACGGTAATTGACACTCGTAGGCAAATTGTCGCCGAAAGGATCCTCGTACCCGGAGCCATCCAGCTTCGGCACATCGCGGAAGTTCCCACGAAGGCGGGGGGATATTTGCTCATCCCCTTCATGCGGCCTAAGAACCTCAATCCGTTGGTTCAGATCGAACAGGGATGGTACTTGACGCACGGGATGGCGATCGTTCACCCCTCTCGTCCCCACGCAGGAAGCGTCGGGAAATCACGGGTCGACGAGGTGTTGCTGGACGAAATCGACTACTATTATGCCGACGGGTTCGGCACGGCCAGCACGCCGGATGGTCACTCGGTGCTCGTGACGGCTGCCGGCGCCAATGTCGTCTCCGTCATTGATAACGCAAAGCTGAATCAATTGCAGCGCCGGATGCCGCCGGATAAACCTGAAGCGTTGGCGAACCGGCTCGATTCCGCCCGCCAATTTGTAGTCCGCCGTATTCCCACCGGGCGCGAGCCCACCGGCATCGCTGTCGCTCCAGACGGCCGTTTCGCCTACATCGCTAACCGCCTGGACGACACGGTGAGCGTAGTGGATGTGGCGAAGTTGACGGTTTCTTCCACGATTGACTTGGGCGGGCCAAAAGAGATCACTGCCGTTCGCCGTGGCGAACGTTTGTTTTATGACGCCAGCTTCTGTTTTCAGGGGCAATTGGCGTGCGCCACTTGCCATCCCCATGAAGGGCTTTCCGATGGGCTGACGTGGATGCTCGAAACTCCTCAGCTCGGCCGGGATGTGGTAGAAAACAGGACGCTGCTCGGGATTGCCGATACCTCCCCGTTCAAGTGGAACGGCAAGAACCGAGACCTCGCCACGCAGGCAGGCCCGCGTGCCGCCGCGTTCATTTTTCGGTCGCAAGGTTTCAGTCCTCGCGAAGCACAGGATGTCCAGAGTTTCATCCAGTCGCTCAGTCTGCCCCCAAATCCGCACCTTGGTTCCGGCCGCGAACTGACCGAAGCGCAGGAGCGGGGACGGGAGATCTTCTTTCGAACAAAATCCAATAACGGCTCTCTGATTTCCCCCGAAAACCGATGCTACTTCTGCCATCCCCCGTCGACGCATTACACGTCGAGGGTGCAGATCAACGTAGGCACAACGACGCCGTACGACACCATCCAGGAGTTTGACATTCCCCAACTCGAAAGCGTTTACATGAGAGCCCCTTACCTCCACAACGGTGAAGCCCAAACGCTCGAGGAAATCTGGACCAAGTTCAATCCCGAAGACAAGCACGGCATCACTTCGGACATGGACAAGTTGCAGCTCAACGATCTCATTGAGTTTCTGAAAACCTTGTGAAGATGGAAGCTCGTAGCAAAGTTCATCCCGAGCGGATGAGTGCTTTCATTGGCGCGACGCAGGAGAGGAGCCCGTGCCCCAACTGATAGTTAGTCCTGATGCTTATGATGTGATCATCGTCGGTTCAGGGGCCGGCGGGGGAGTTGCCGCGTATGTGTTGGCAAAGGCCGGCGCCAAGTGCCTCATGTTGGAGGCAGGGAGTTGGTTCGACGCGGCCCGTGATTCGAAGTGGCTGGAGTGGGGCTACGACGCGCCTCATCGGGCCGCACCCACGCCCCAGCACCCCCTTGGATACTTTAGCGCCACCGTTGGTGGCTGGAAGATTGAAGGTGAACCTTATACCTCCGCGCCTGGCAGCGACTGGATGTGGTTTCGGTCACGCATGTTGGGAGGCCGCACCAATGCCTGGGGACGCATCTCCCTGCGCAACGGCCCCTATGATTTCAAGCCCTATAGCCGCGACGGCAAGGGCTTTGACTGGCCGATCAGCTACGAGGATTTGGCTCCCTATTACGACAAGGTCGAAGAACTGATCGGGGTGTTCGGCTCCCACGAGGGTCTGGAGAACAGCCCCGACGGGAAATTCTTGCCACCGCCCACGCCGCGCTGTTACGAGTTACTTATCCAAAAGGCCTGCGGTAGGCTTGGCATACCCTGCGTCCCGTCTCGCCTCGCCATTCTGACGCGCCCTCTGAACGGGCGTCCGGCATGTCACTACGTCGCCCAATGCGGGCGCTGCTGCCGGCTCTCCTCTAACTTCTCCTCGCCCGCTGTGCTGCTCGTTCCGGCCCAGGCCACGGGCAATCTGGAGATCCGGTGTGACGCGATGGTGCGCGAGGTCCTTGCGGACCCGGATGGCCGGGCCAGCGGAGTTTCTTACATTGACAAGAAAACCCGGCAAGAAGTTCAAGTTCACGGAAAAGCCATCGTGCTGGCGGCGAGTGCCTGCGAGACCGCCCGCCTGTTGCTGAACTCTCGCAGTCGTCAATTCCCAAAGGGGCTCGCCAACTCCAGCGGCATGGTTGGCAAATACGTGATGGACACAGTGATGTCCGACGTTAAGGGGTTTCTACCCAGCCTGATGGACTTGCCTCCCCACAACGAAGACGGTGTGGGAGGGATGCACCTTTACATGCCCTGGTGGAATTACCAGAAACAATCGCGCCACGAAATGCCTTTTTCGCGGGGATATCACATCGAGTTTGGCGGAGGACGGCGGGGCGTGCCTGAACCTGGACTCCTGAGCGGGTCACAGCGTTTTCTGGGTGGGGGGTACGGGCTGGAACTCAAACAGGGCTGCCGGAAGCTGTACGGCTCGTTCGTGGACCTTCACGGGCGCGGTGAAATGCTTCCGAATGATGAGAGCTACTGCGAGGTTGATAACGGTGTCGTGGATCAGTGGGGCATTCCGGTTTTGAAGTTTCACTTCAAATGGGGCGAAGATGAAATCCGCATGGCTCGCCACATGCAAGAAACGTTTCAGGAAATTGTAAGGGCTGCGGGTGGCGAAGTGGTCCAATCCGCCGGGCCGGAAGAGCGGTGGGGAATTTCAAGAGGCGGTGAGTGCATCCATGAGGTCGGCGGAGTTCGAATGGGGAATGATCTAAGAACTTCGGCACTGAATCCCTATTGCCAAGCGTGGGACTGCAAGAATCTCTTCGTCGCCGACGGCGCGCCATTTGTGAGCAACGCAGACAAGAATCCCACCCTGACGATCATGGCCCTCGCCTGGCGCACTTCTGAGTACATTGCGGAGCAGGTTCGCAAGCAGGACATTTGATGATCGAGCAGGCATCGCCGAGTGGAGGCACTGTGGAACCGAAGAAGCTTTCAGGCCTCAATGCACGCCTGGAGCGACGCGCGATCCTGAGGCTAATGACAGCAATGCCCGCAGGCGCGCTGTTTTCTGCGGCGCGGAGTGCGACTGCCATACCGAAAGAATTGGCCGCCGAACTCGTTTCTCCGGAAGCCGCGGCGCCTTATCAACCGAAGGTCTTCAATCCCCACGAGTGGAAGACAGTTCATGCTCTTTGTGACCTGATCATTCCCGCCGACGAGCGCTCGGAGAGCGCTGCAGCCGCAGGCGTTCCGGAATTCATCGACGACTGGCTGGACCTCCAGCGGGGCGATCTGCTCTCCTCAATCCGCGGAGGCCTGACATGGCTCGACATCGAGTGCAACCGCTCGTTCGGGACTGATTTCGTCGCTTCCACGGTCGGCCAGCAAGAACAAATCCTCGACCGCATTGCTTATCCGAATAAGGCAGCACCGGAGGATGCGAGTGCTGTTGCCTTCTTCAACCATTTCCGGGACTTGGTGGTGAGCGGATTCTTCACCAGCGAGGCAGGGATAAAAGACCTGCCCTACCTCGGAAACGAACCCCAATCAGACTGGCAAGGGTGCCCGGCGCCTGTACTGGCGAAGCTCGGACTCGCGGGGGAGCGTGCGAAATCGTGAACTCTCGTCAGGGACATTTTGTCATTGTCCTTTGTTTTCATATACATTCTGGCTTTGTTCCCCCGGATTTTGCAGTACATGAGTTGAGGAGTCGAGACGTTGGGGAGCCCTCCGCCACATTCCGGCCTGCGGTCCGTCGCTTGCGGTCGGCATTTGGTGCCCAATTCCTCGACAACGATCTGTCCACCTGCCTATCTGTCCGTCCGATCTTACCGCAGAATTATAGCCTATAATACCACTTGTGTCAAGTTCCAAACAAGTTAACTACTCCGATGGCACCTAGGCCGGCGCAGGCTCCGTCGCTTGGAGTCTGCCCCAGCCAGCCGTGTTGCATTTCAGCCTGAGATCAGGCGTATAATCGCGCCTCTGACCAGGACGGCGTTTCAAGCGGCCCTGGCTGGTCGGCGCGAACTCCTCTTGCGGAGCTTTGGAGTGCGGCAGCTTGCTGCCGCTTTCTTACAGGCCAGCTTGCTGGCCGGGGTTGCCTCGGAGACTAAATGACCGCGAGCAAGCTCGCGGGCGGAAAGCGGCAGCAAGCTGCCGCACTCCAAATTGAAGGGGTCTTGTGCGCGATTGGCCTCACAGCCCAACTCACCGACTGGCGGCGCCGGGAGCTTACATCGTAACTGGCGCCACGTACCTGAAGAAGCCGACGTTCGCAGGCCACCAGCGCCTCGAGTACCTTTGCGACCTGCTGCTTGATCTGGCGGAGAAGTATCGATGGCAATTGCAAGCCTGGGCGGTGTTCCCCAATCACTACCATTTCATCGCGCTGTCGCCCGCGGAGGCTGGGACGCTTACCGCCTTCACACGTCACTTGCATTCCCTCAGTACGATCCAAGCCAACCGTTGGGACGGAGCCGCTGGGCGTAAGGTTTGGTTCCAGTATTGGGAAACTAACCTGACCTACCCGGAGTCCTACTTTGCCCGGTTGGGTTACGTTCACCGGAATGCGGTCCATCACCAGATCGTGCCAGAGGCCTCGCTTTACCCCTGGTGCTCGGCGGGTTGGTTCCAGCGCCGGGCCACAAGCTCGTTCTACAAGCGGATCATGCAGATGAAGATCGATCGTGTGAACGTGCAGGACGAGTTCGAAGTTGATCTGCGGGACATTTAGGGCCGCTTTGGAGCGCGTCAGCTTTGGAGTGCGGCAGCTTGCTGCCGCTTTCCCCCGCGAGCTTGCTCGCGGTGCGCGGAGGGCTCGGTAACCCGATGCGCGAGCCTCCTCGCAATGGCTCGGGATAGGAGCGAGGTCCCGGCCAGCAAGCTGGCCTGCAACAAAGCGGCAGCAAGCTGCCGCACTCCAAAGCTGCGCCATAGGTAAATGCAGAATCAACTTGTCACCTCGGCATCCCCGCAATGGACGCGCTGGCCCGAGCGGATGAGTTCGAGGCGGCCAGACAAGGCTCATGCGGCGCTTGGGGTAGCACCGCCGTCCTGGCGCAGGCGGAGTTTCGCTCCCTCGCGCGTTAGCTTTGGAGTGCGGCAGCTTGCTGCCGCTTTCCGCCCGTGAGCTTGCTCGCGGTCATTCAGTTTCTGAGGCAACCCCGGCCAGCAAGCTGGCCTGCAAGAAAGCGGCAGCAAGCTGCCGCACTCCAAAGCGGCGCCATACGTAAATGCAGAATCAAGTTGTCACCTCGACATCCCCGCAATGAACGCTCTGGCTTGAACAGATGAGTTCGTGGTTGGCGCCGCTGAAGTCCGGCTCTCCGCTTCGGGGGTGTTCAGACTTCTCCATTGACCGGCTTGACCCGGCCCCCCCGACAAGGACGCTCCCTTAGGGAGATCGCAGACTTCTCAGTTCGGAGTCTGCGCCAGCCAGCCCGAGGGCGGCGAAGAGCCGCTGCACATTGCGCCTTTGGCTCCCATGAGCGCTGCGGGAATCGAAGCGTCCGCCGCTCGCGACCGCGACAACCCGCCTCTTACCGATGCGCCAGCCGGGAAACTGCGTCGCATTCCGCGTGTCAAAACAAAGGCGGCGTTAAGGGTAAGGCGCTCGATTCCGAAGGAGCCGCGAAAGGCGTCCTCAGTTGTTGGAGATAAGCTAATAAGCGGTTGGTTTGCAGGTTGGGATTTCTAAACCAGTCAGTCGACCAAATCCGGTAGAGCTTCCACCCATATTTCTCAAGTATCTCTTGACGGAGACGGTCGCGCTCGCGAACGGAGCGCGCACTGTGATACGTAGCCCCGTCGCACTCCACTCCGCACAGATAGGTGCTTGGCCTTTCCGGGTCGCGGACTGCAATATCGATTCGATATCCGCAAACACCGACCTGGGGTACCGCTTGGTAGCCGTGGGCCAGGAGGACCTGTAGTACCCATTCCTCAAACTCGCTCTCGCACTCACCTTGCACCGTAGGAATGGCTACAAATCCGTCACGCGCGAATTGCAAGTATCCTTTCAGGACCCTCACGCCCCACTGCTTCCCCTCCTCCTCAATCTCCTCAGGGATCATGGACGTGAAAACGGTGACCTTTTTCTTAGCACGAGTGAAGAGCACGTTGAGCCGGCGGTGTCCGTAAATTCCGTTGATAGGGCCAAACCGTTGGTAGAATTTGCCCTCACGATTCTTGCCGTAAACAGTCGATATAAAGATCACGTCACGCTCGTCACCCTGTACGTTTTCCAAGTTCTTTACGAAGACCGATTCGAGCGTCGGTTCCCATTTTTGGACGTACGCCGCCGCACTTTCATCGTTTGCGCATTCCCGATCAAGCTGTTCTCGGATAAATTCGGCCTGCTTGGCGTTCACGGCCACTATTCCAAGAGATTGAGCTGGGTAGCTCCTCATGAATTTGATAGCGGCGGCCACAACTTTTTTCCCTTCAATTTCATTCAGCCCCGAATCGTACTTGCCGCCTGTCTGCTCAAGTGATACGCCATACTCGGGATGATCGTAGTGGGGCGACGGGAAGACTGTCAGTTGGTCGTCATAGAACTCATGATTCGAAAATTGGATCAGTGACCCATGCTCTGACCGATAATGCCATTTCAATCTGCGACAGGGGTAGAACCGTCCGGCCGCCGCCTCCAAGACCGAATCCTGCTTGGTCTCGTCGAATTCATCATCGTCTGCGAGATCTCCCTCCGAAAGTCTTTGAAAGAATGGCGAAGGAGGTAACTGTAACTGGTCTCCAACGATAACAGCCTTTTTGCCTCTTGCGATTGCACCTAACGCTTCCTCCCGACGTATCTGGGATGCTTCATCCATGATCACGAGATCGAAGCCCAGCTTACCCGGTTCTAAGTACTGAGCTACCGACATGGGGCTCATCATCCAGCAAGGCTTTAGCGCTTGTATTGCCCTACCAGCCCGCAGCATCAGATCGCGCACGGAAATCCTAGGACGCGTTTGCCCCGCCACCCGTCTCACCAATGCCAGTTCCGACAGCTCCGAAACTGGCCCAACGGAATTCCCACTTGGACACGATCGCTGACCCAGCTTGCTTATGAGTTCTGTACGACGTAGTTCCAGGTACTCCCGGTCAAGTTCCTGAAACTGGCGCCTCAGCTCTTGATGAGTCGCACCAGAATGTCTTCGAAGCTCGGGGTCACTTTTCAGGATAGCTTCTGCTGCGGACCGATAAAATACGAACTCGACCGCCCGGGTCAGATTGTGATAATCGATGCCCGATGTCGAATACACGGCAAGAACGGGACCGATCCCGAGGTCGCACGCCGCGTCTTCAGCCAACAAGAAAGTCAGGTAATCGCGCAATGCAGAGACGTGCTGCACTGCACGTGTGTTTCGGTCGAGGAGGCGCTGAAGTGGGGCACTGTCAAAAGTTTCAGCTCCGCACCACAAAGTTGAGTCAATTTGGCCCCGACTTGTTCGCTCCGGTCGCACAAGACCGCAGCGAAGCAAATCCATCGAGGATCTCATGGGCGGCGCATTGAACCTCTGTAATACGCGCAGAGTCGCCGAACAAGTATTCAAGAAGGTCCGCGGGCAGGGGTACTTGCACTAGAGATTCGGCAAATTCGAGTGTCGACGTTATAGCGTCAAGGTTTCGCCGCAACGCGTCGACAGAGCCACCCATCAGACAAAGAGCAGTAGAATTTGAGCTAATGCTGGCTTCGCATCTTTCGATTGCGGCGAGCGCATCACAAGTTGCAGCAACATCGGTTTCGGTGCAGTCACGGCGGAGAGATGCCCGTTGGAACCAATCCACAACTGTAGCGAGCGCATCTGATCGCTTGAGTTCGTGCTGAACCACGTCGTTCCACAGCGTGTCGTCACCGTCCGGAAACTTGCCAAGGGTCGCTGACAAGAGAGGAAAATCCGTCTGGCCTCCCATTGCCTGGAGTTTGTCGAGTTGATCAAGTGCCGCGCCAAATAAGAATTCTCGGACCGGAACACCAGTCTCGCCAAAGGAGGCTAGTCGCTGGCGAACATCGGTGCTCCATTTGGATACCTGCAGAAGTTCCGCAAAAGGACTCTCAACGCCTGAGTAATGGGGCCCACAAACAGGCCTCAGTGTGGACTCGGCCCCGAGGGCTTCGATGTTGGCAGCATACTGCGCGCAACGGAGCATGCCGTCAGCCATTTCGCGCCGCCCTTTTCTTCGGGGACCGCGGTACATTCTACGAAAAACTCGTCGCGCTTCACGGCACTTTAGGCCAAGGAAACTATTGACTAAACTCGCCGACCGTAGGTCAGTTCCATAGATCCGTAGCTCCCCGTACGACGGCGACACTTCTAGGTCAAATTCAGCCTTAAGATCAGCACCCTGCTGCTTCAGGACTGACGCTTGCTTCGATGCTCGTTCTAGCGCTGCACGGTTCGCCTCGTCGAGAACCGGTCTCGAACGCATCGTCCAAAGCGGACGGGGCAAGGTTGCGAGTAAATCTATTGCGGCAATAGCTGCACGCAGTGAGGTAATGTCGGGATTTTGAAGGCCTACAGCATCTGTTAGAGCTTTGCACAAAGGCGCTAGCGAGGCTAGGTGACGAGCTGATCCCTCTTGTTCTGCCGCCAACTCGACCATCGAACCGATGCTAAACCTACCGATGCCAAGCTCGCGCAGGGATAAGATGCAGCCATTCAGGAAAGAGCTTCCCACCTCCCGGGCGGAGGCGCGATCGCTTACGGATTCGCTGAGCCGCGATTCAGACGTAACCAACTTTTGAAACAGCTGAATTGCAGTGCAGAGGGAAGCTCGGTTTCCGTTTTCAAGGCAGGCCTGATAAGTGTCTTCAATTAACGACTCCGGTGGCTGCCTCATCGAGGTTAATTCGACGCAAAACCGTTCCAACAGAGTCGGCGTCTCTGGTAACGTGGAGTGCACACGTTTTGCAAGCGATGAGCTCCGCTCAAGGATGTTTTGAATTGCAGTGTTCCATTCGGAAAGGAGGGTGACGAGCCGGTTTTCGTCCAATTCGGTTATTTCTATGTTCTGCACTCCTCGCCAGGGATGATCCGCGAGCTTTCCGAACATTGCCAGCGGTTGCATTTGCTTTTCCAGGGTTGCCGCGGCGGCAATCATCCGTGGGTACGCGTGTGGGGAAATCGTGAGCGGGTTCCCAAGGCGAGCATCTGCAATGCCGGCCGGCAAGTCATTCCTGAATCTATCTCTGATGGCGCTCCCCAGAAGGACGTCGCAGACCTTGAGCCCAGTCGTTCCGGCAGGCTGGTTCACCCGCTCCACGTAACGCAGCAGGTCCGCTCTCGCGGCACTCAGCGCATCTGCATTGCTTTGTACCACATGCGGTTTGAGGAGGGGCGCCCGGTACTCCATGCGCTTCCTGAGAGATTCGGTAGCCGCTGTTTTCGACGTTTTGCTGGAGTGTAGCTCCAGACAGAACACTTCCAATCCCGCCGCATCAAGCCGCTTTTTCACAACTTCGAGGGCAGCCATCTTCTCGGCTACGAACAACACAGACAATCCTTCATTGAGAGCGGCTGCGATGATGTTCGTGATGGTCTGCGATTTGCCGGTTCCGGGCGGTCCCTGTATCACTTGAGAGGCATTGTTTCTGAGTACGTCAACGACGGCGCTATGTTGCGAGGAATCTGCGTCTGTGATCAGCAACGGCTCCGGCCCTTGCAACGATTCGATTTCGTAGTCTTCTGCGTATTTTATGTCACCCGTCTCGACTCCAGCGATCAAGTCCCGGAGTACAGGTCTTCCCTCTATGGGGGCCCCGTCTGGCCACCGCTCAGGATCAAGATCCTTGTACATGGCGAGGGTTGAGAATGTAAACAAGCCGACGGTGACGTACCTTCGCACTCTCCAGTCATGCTTTCCGGAGATTGCCATTTCGACGCGCTTAAGATAGGTCCCGAGCGGGAACTCGTCGTTTTCATCCTCCTCCCATGCGGGGAGTTTAACTGCCAAGTCCTTGAGAAGCTCGGCCACTGCAACGTTGATCTCAACATCTTCGTTCCTGCTCTTAAGGGTGTAGGAGTAACGCTGCTCAGCGAGAACTCGATCCAGGGCAACGGGTACGAAAACAAGCGGGGCAACCCGTTTCTCTTCGTTTTGCTGGGACTCGTAGTACTCCAAGAACCCAAATGCACAATATAAGGCGCTAAAGCCGGCATCCTTTTCCAAAACGCGCGCCGCGTTCCGCAACCCGCCAAGCTTGCGGTCGAGATCATCTCCAAAAAACAGCGTTTGGAGTTTTGAGGCGGCATGTGCCGCCTCTTCACCCATCGGCGGGAGTTCTGGGTCCGGGTTCAGGCCTAGTTCTCTTGCTCGCTTCGCCGGGTCCCATGTTGGCTGGAAAGCGGAGATTCCTAGTTTTGCCCTAACTCGGTTTCGAAGCCCTCTTTCAATTCTCTGTATCTGACGCGCCGAAGCATTCGGTCCAAGCTGACTGAGTTCCTCTTTGTAAGCTGTATCCTCCAGCCTAGCTTTCTCCAAGTGGTTCACGAAGATAGAGGCCTCTTCCATAAGGGGTATAAGTTCTGGGTCGGGAAGAGGCTTAAAGGACAGTTCCCTACCCGAGAATAGCCTGTTAAAAAGCCTCTCGGGAATCTCTTCGATAACTCGGATGTGACCACGCGAACGATCTGAGTGCCTGAAACTTATTAGAGGGTTCCGGCTGGTGAGGTCGAGCAGCTTTGCCCGGTCCTGTTCGATGACTTTGCGAACAAAGGCATCGATGCTCGACTGGTTTGTTTCGACTGGCTGGGCCATTGTTGATACACCAAGCAGGCGCACATTCTATACAAACCAGTTGGAGAATGAAAGCCCTTGTCTCATTTCACATATGGCTTCCTACGGTGGCAAATCGGCCGCCGGGCGAAGCCAAGGGACTTTGCGCCTTGGCGCAAGATCTATGGGCCCTCGATCAATTCCGCGGGAAGGGCCCCAGGGGGAAAGCAGGGTGTCGGACTCCAGAAGCGGGTAGCACATCAGACCTGCTTCATAGGCCTGCGGTTCTTCCGATTGATTGCTGCAACGACCAGGGCGAATGAGGCGCAGACCTGAAGAGCAGGGCTGCGCTCGCTTAGAAGGCTCTTGCCGATGCCGAGATCGAGTACGGATGCCAGACCGAGAACTCACCCAACACCGCCGATCCGATGAAGTGCGAGATTCTCGACGCCGTCAATCGGTGGTATCAGTATGACTGGCTTGCCATCGAGAAGAAGGACGATGTCGTCCCCGCGAAAGCGGGGGCCCATGTTCGGTGGATTCCCGCTTATGCGGGAATGACGGGACGTTTTGGGTTCGAGAGCCGGTGGATTCCCGCTTGCGCGGGAATGACGCGGCGGCTCGTCTCGCGTCAAGCTTAATTGACGGGGAAGATCGTCTAGGGGGCAGTTAAAAGGGCATTTGCAGTCTCGAGCTCCAAGGGCTTCGTGATCGTCAGGGTCCCGCCATTCACGCGGATTACTCCGCGGTGTTTCCAGTCGCTGAGAATGCGGCTTACGCTTTCGCGAGAGGAGCCGATGTTTTGGGCAATCTCTTCGTGAGTCATGAAAAGCCCAATGCGCAGACCGTCAGGTGACGGCTGCCCGTGCTTCTGTGCCCACTGCAAGAGGAACTGGGTGAGCTTGGCGTGAGTATCCGGCGCGAGGGCGAGCATCCGCGTCTGCTGCCACGCCTTGCCCAGCTCCATGCTGAGATGCTTGGCCACGCGGATCGCTACGTCGGAATTGGCGCGCATGAACTGCAGAAACTCCAAACGCGGAATGAAACTCACCTGGCTTGCGCTGAGCGTCTCCGCGGTGACCGGATAAGCTTCGTCTGCCATCAGGGAACTGAGGCCAAGGACTTCCCCATGCTCAACAATGCGGACCGTAAGGCTCTGGCCGTCAGCAGAGTTCAGATAAAGCTTCGCCTCGCCTGAGCACATGATGTAGAGACCTCGAGCCGGCTGGCCCTCCACAAACAGCATAACCCCTTTGTGATAATAGGAAGTTTGGCGCAGAGAATTTAGAGTAGACAACGCGGCGTGAGGCAGTTGGCAGAAAATCCCTTCTTCCCGCAGGGCGCAACCCAGGCAGCTTTCCACGATTCGTAGGTTATGCGGACCTCTAGGTCCATCGGCAGCCATCAGGTGCTCCCAGAAACGCCAATTGCTACAAATTGTACCGCAAGATAGGGAATATAGCAAAAAACTTCAACAAAAATGGCACTGTAGTAGGTCATTATGTCCACACTAGTTCCTTTGTGATGAACGTCACGGAGCCCCTCTAATGCCCCGCTGGGGCTTGCTCTCGACTCAAATAAGCTACGGCATTGCGCAGGCGGCTCTGGCAGACGGTTGTCTTTTCACACTCCGGCTCCGTTGACTCGGACACTTAGGCATGCCCGGGCCGAGCGGCCGTTGTGATGAGCGTCACAACATCCAGGTGCACCCGTCACTGAGGATGGTTCAAGCCTAAGTTAACTTACGACATGGGCCGACCCTTCCGCAGGGTCAGGGACGGGGAAGCGGCCCCTATCGCGAATCTGAGGTGGAAAAATGAAAACTAGAACTCAAGCGACTCTTGCACTCGGCTACTTGATGTTGGGCCTCCTTCTCGCCAGCAGCAGCCAGGCCGGCGAGATTAAGGGCAAAGTTACCGTGCAGAGAATTCGCTCCGCCGGAAATATCGCTGTCTACATCGACGCCATTCCCGGCAAGGATTTCACTGCGCCCGAGAAGCACGTTGTGGAAGATCAGAAGCACATGGCCTTCTCGCCTCATGTCATGGTGGTCTTGAAAGGGACCACGGTGGATTTTCTCAACAGCGACCCCGTTGGCCACAACGTTTATTGGCCGAACGTCAGCGGGAACAAGAAGCTGGCTCACAATCTGGGGACTTGGCCGCAGGGCCAGACAAAGTCCTTCACCTTCAATGACCTCGGTGCCGCCCCGTTGCTGTGCAACGTGCATCCCGAGATGGCCGGCTATGTTGTCGTAGTTCCCACGCCCTACTTCGCCACCACTAACGCCCAAGGGGAGTTCGAGATCAAAGACGTTCCGGCCGGCAACTACACGTTGAAGACCTGGAGTGAAGAGGGCAAGCCTTCCACCCAGTCCGTGACCGTGTCCGGTGACTCGACATCCGTGAACCTCACGGTTTCCAAGTAGGGCACCGCACCTTTTTCCCTCCTCACTGAAGAGGGAACCAAAGGGCGGCGAACGGAGCAGCAAGTTGGCCACACAACCTACCAAACTCGTGGACCTGGACTGGCTGGAATCGAACTTTCCCTGCATGCAGGCGTGTCCCGTTCACACGCAGGCGGGACGCTACGTTTCCCTCATCGCGGAGGGGCGTTTTGAAGAAGCCTACCGATACGCTCGCCAGCCAAATCCCCTGGCCTCGATCTGCGGCAGAGTGTGCGGCCATCCCTGCGAGACGGCCTGCCGTCGTGGACAATTTGATGCCCCTATCTCGATTCGCGCTTTGAAACGGTTTGTGACCGAGCGCTACGGTCCAGAATCACGCAATCCTCTCGATCTGTTTCCTGAAAAGCCCAAAGTGACCCACCCGGAGCGTGTGGCCGTGATCGGGTCAGGTCCGGCGGGGCTGGCCGCCGCGCACGATCTGGCCCTGCTCGGTTACGCAGTGACGATCTTCGAGGCAGCTCAAGTGCCCGGCGGCATGCTCCACCTGGGAATCCCCGAGTACCGTCTGCCCCGCGATGTTGTGCAGGCCCAAGTCCGGGAGATCCTGGCACTGGGGCCGGAGTTGCGCTTGAACAGTCGGCTAGGCGACTTCTCACTCTCTGATTTGCGCGCGGCGGGATTTGAGGCCATTCTGCTGGCCATCGGCCTGCATCGCAGCCGCGACCTGATCCTCCCGGGTCGCGACTTGGACGGCGTCATCACCGGCACCGACTTCCTGCTGAACGTGAACCTCGGCTACCAGTTCTCGATCGGCAAGCGGGTGGCGGTAATTGGCGGCGGCAACGTAGCCATGGACGTGGCTCGCTCGGCATTGCGCCAGCAGCAGCGCCAAACGCTCGATGCGCTCTCGAGTTCGGTCCTTCCTGACCAGTTGACAGAGCCTGAGCGCGACGTGGTGATGAAAGAACTTATGGACGTAACTCGCACGGCGATGCGGCTGGGCGCGAGAGAAGTCCACATGGTGTGCCTGGAATCGCGCCAGGAGATGCCGGCCTTCGAAGAAGAGATCGAAGAAGGAGAACTCGAGGGGCTGAAGATTCATGCCTCCAGGGGGCCCAGGCGGTTCGTTGGCGAGGACAACAAACTGGCGGGGCTCGAGACGGTCCATTGCGCTTCCGTTTTCGACGCCCAGCACCGCTTCAGCCCGGTTTTTGCGCCGGGGACGGAAAGCGTTCTCGCCTGTGATACGGCCATCCTGGCAATTGGCCAGACCTCCGACCTTTCGTTTCTCGCGCCCCAGGACGGCATCGAAACGACTCGCCAGGGAACGGTCAAGATTGATCCCCAGACCCTCATGACGACGGCGCCAGGTGTCTTTGCCGCGGGCGACATTGCCTTCGGCCCACGGCTCATCATCAGCGCCGTGGCTGATGGGAAGAAAGCAGCCGAGGAAATTGACCGCTATCTGCGCGGTCCGGCCTGGAAACCCAGACCCCGCCACGTGCAGATCACGGTGCTGGATCATCACCAGATGGCGCAGGAGTACGACGAGTACTCACGCCTTTCTGTGCCCACGATCGCCCTCGACCGCCGCACCGGCATCGCAGAAGTCGAAGCGGGATACACGGAAGAACAAGCGAGGCTGGAAGCGACGCGCTGCCTGAAATGCTGGATCAACACCATCTTTGAGGGGAACGAAGCCGAAGGCACGGAATGCATTCTCTGCGGCGGATGCGTGGACGTTTGCCCGGAAAACTGCCTGCAGCTCGTGCCCCTGAGTCAGTTGAGGATTCCTGAAACAGAGACGAGAAAGATTCAGGAGTCGCTCACTTCGGATTCAATCGCCTTTCAGCACCTCACCCCCGACGAACTGGCGGATGGCGAAGGGTCCGTGATGGTTAAGGACGAAACGATCTGCATTCGCTGCGGCCTCTGCGCCCAGCGTTGCCCTGCCACACGATCACCATGGAGGGCTTCAGGAGTACGACCACGATCCAAAGCGCTCGAGGCCTTGAGCTGGGAGAAATGAATATGGCCGCGGAAGACCAATCGAAAGCTGGCGAGAAATCGAGAGCAAAAGTCCCCTTAACCGCCGTGATTTCTTAAACGAAATGCAGGCTGCGCGTGGCTATTGCCGGCATCGGCGCTGCGGTCGACCGTGAGTATTCCGAGCCCAACGTTCTTTTCGAGCCTCCCACCACCTTCCGTGCCGGGTCTTTGGATGACTATCCGGCGAACTCCGTCACTTTTATCCAGGACCAGCAGGTTTAATCGTCGCACCGAAAAAAGCCTGGGGCGATGTCGGCGGTGTGCACCCACCTGGGGTGCATTACGCAATGGAAACCGGAGTCCAATCAGATCCTGCCCGTGCCACGGAAGCAAGTTTGGAGGAACGGAAACGTGGAGGCAGGGCCCGCGCCACGCACGCTCCCGCACTTTGCGGTGCGATTGACGGCGGACGGTGCGCTGGAGGTCGACAAGTCGAAACGGTCAAGGAAGGGGAAATCCCCCGAGTTTGAGGAGTGCATGGCGACGACACCCTGGATACAGCAAAGGTTCGAGCAATTAAGGGGCACCCGCGTCTGGCGTTCCGTCTTCCGGCGCGGGCCGGCGCGCACAACGCGCGCAGCCTGGCGATATTCGGCAACCTTGCATTGCACCTCTTGCCAGTCAAAGTGCGGAGAAGTCGCTGGGCGTGCGCGCAACCTACTACCTGGGCTCAATCGCTTTCTTTCTCTTTGTCGTTCTGTCCCTCACCGGGATCCTGTTGATGCTTTATACCACCCTGCCGTCCCCGACGCTTACCGCGACATGAAAGACCTGATCTACGTGGTTTCGAACGGAGTCTTCCTGGAATCGCACCGGCTGGCTGCGCAGGCGATGGTGGTTGCGGTCTTTTGGCACATGTTCCACGTCTTCTACAGGGGCCACAAACCTCCCCACGAATTTAACTGGGTGGTCGGCCTGGGAATGCTGCTGGTGACCCTTTTTCTAAGTTACACGGGTTACTTGCTCCCCTCGGACCAATTGGCATTTTGGGCGATCACCGTGGGGACCAACATCATCAGCTACGTTCCATTAGGGCGGCCTCTCGGAATTGCTGCTGGGCGGGCACATCATCGGACAGAACGCCTTGTCGATTCTATGTGTTGCATTGCGTCATCCTGCCGCTCGCCGCCGTGGCATGATTGCCGTGCATTTCGGAGAGTTCAAAAGGATGGCGGGCTGACCGTTCGAGACGACCATGAGCGAGACGAATAAATACGTAGTGGGTTTCGGGTCCGATGCTACTAAAGATCCGCGCCGGATCGTCTTCATCACGCGGAAGACGTCGGCGAAGGTCAAAGGCGAGGCGGG
>CAVYJG010000016.1:0-161153 GCA_963768695.1 uncultured Acidobacteriota bacterium
AGATTCCATATCCGGTCCGGATCACGGTCTTATCGTTCAGACTGTACGCCAGGCCAATGCGGGGCTGAAAATCCCGGGTATAAGTGTTCATATTCGTTCGGGTATTGGAGTTGGCAAACGCCAGGCCGCCATGGAGATCGGGGTAGCCGGGGATCTGCAAAGGAGAAGGTGCAGTGAGATCGAGCCAGCTCAACCTGTTCCATCGTTCCGTCTCGGGCAGGGTCAAATCGTAGCGAAGCCCGACGTTGACCGTCAGTTTCCGGCTTGCACGGAAGGCATCCTGCGCATAGCCGGCCCAGGCGAAGTTCTGGGTGGCAAGAAAATCGGGAATTTCGTACTGCCCCCAATTGCCCCCGCTTCCGATCAGCATATCCGCCAGGGCGTCACCGCCCGTCCCATCCCAGTTACCGGTTTGCGAGGTGCCGGTGGGCCCGTAGGCAAAGAGTCCGTTGGGAGTGCCCGGTTGCCCGGCGTTGAAACGGTGCATGCGAAATTCGCCGCCGAACTTCAACTCGTGGCGCCCTTTGATATGGCTGAGCGAAGCGAGCAAATCGTGCGTTTCCTGGCCTTGGCGCAGGTAAGACCACGGGGCTGATCCAATCGTCGTGCTGTTGTCGCCGCTCGCGGTCTTTTCATTACCATAGTTGATAACTGTCGGAAAGCTCTTATAGCCGGACGTGTCAGTGTAGGCGGGCATCCCCAACGCTGGTACCGGATCCCCCGGGTTGCCCGGAAATATTGTGTCCGCGGTGCGCGTCAGACCGTAGGAAAAACTAAGCACCGTCGCCGGGCCGAAAGTGCGCACGAAGTTCAGGCTGAACAAATGGCCCGCGTGCGGTCCGCCGAAGGCCGCGCAGGGATCGGCGACGTTGTGAAAGCAGTCCATCGGTACATTATTCGACTTTTGCTGAGAGTATCTCGCGCTCAGCCTGTTATTGTCATTAAGCTGGTGATCGATTTTCAAGTCCCACTGGTCGTTGTTGTTTTCATTGGCGCCGGCTGCGCTCCAGTTCCAGTTCGGGTCATAGTTCGGCTGCCCGACGTTCCGGTTAGGAGCCGGGAAATAGCTAAACATTTTCAACATGGAGGGATCCAGCAGGTTCCCGGGACCAGCGGGCAATGCGACGCCCGTGCCGGCCAGGTTAGTGCCGGGGCTCGTGTACGTAGCCATGTTGTTGAAAGGAATGAAGGCGGACCGGGGAGTTCCAGTGCCCGCTACGAAGACGCCGGTGTACGGGTCCCACAGTTGGCCGCCGGCTGAGGAGCACAGGCCGGTGCTGTCGAATGTGCCGCCGTTTTGCGCGCAGAATTCGTTGAAGTCCCCCGTCTTCTCCGCCGCGCTGGGCACGCCGGCGTTCGCGAGTGCCAGCGCTTTCTGGCGTGTGCCCTCATAGTCAAAAAAGAAGAAGGTTTTGTCCTTGCGTATGGGGCCGCCAATCGTGCCGCCGAAAACGTTCCGCTCCAAGTGCGGAAGCTTGGTGGCGGGACCGGGGGTTGCGTTGAGGAAGAAGTTCTGGGAATCGAGCACATTGTTGCGCAGGAAGTCGTAGGCGCTGCCATGGAAGGTGTTCGCGCCGGAACGTGTGATCAGGTTGGTGATGGTCGAGCCCGTGAATCCGTATTCGGCGCTGAAATTCGTTTGCTGTACCTTGAACTCCTGGACATCATCCACCGAGGGGGTATAGGCGACCTGGATCCAGAGGCCTTGCGCCGCCATTTGCCCTGCCGTAACGCCATCGATGGTCAAATCGGAAGTCTGATCGCGGCTTCCATTAGAATTAAAGTTATTGGCGCCGGTTGTAGTCCCATAAGTAGAATTGGGCGGCTGAACGACTCCGGGCGCGAGGAACGCCAGATCAAGCGCCGAGCGGTTCAAAAGCGGCAGATCGTTGGTGAACTGCCGGTCGATGGTCTGGCCCGTTACCGCATCGGCGGTATGGAGCAATGGCGCCACCGCCGTGACCTCGACGGTCTGCTTGGTGGTACCAATCTTTAAATCGAAGCTTACCTGCACGCGCTCCGTCACATGCACGGTGACTGCCGGTTGCTTCACCGTCTCGAATCCGGCAGCGCTGGCGGAGACATCGTAAACGCCTGGTTGAACGTAGGGAAAAACGTACAGGCCTTCATTGTTCGTCGTGTTCGTCGTGGTCACGCCCGTGGCCGTGTTGGTTAAGGTCACCGACGCGTTCGGTATCACCGCACCGCTCGTGTCGCGCACCGCGCCCAAGACGGCGCCGTTCTGGGCGAACGCAGGCGGGCATAGCAGAACACAGAAAGCACAGAAAGCACCCAGGGCGACCAGAATGCTCCTGAGCCTTCCGTGCGAGTAAAGGCGATAATTTTCGCGATCTCGATCTGAATTCATCTCAACTCCTTTTCCTCCGCGAATACCGCGGACCATTTTACCGAATGTTTCCCGACGCTTCCAGTGAAATTTCCATCTTTAATTGCCGTTCCGTATTTATAAGCAGTACACCTGCCTTGCACTGGCCGTCGCACCGTTTCTAAGAACCCGACGCCGGCAAGATTGACTTGCCCTTGCGGACCGAATGTGCGATGGCGCTGTAGCGATCACCCCGGCAGACGGAACGCGTGAGTTCAAGGGGGCGCCCGTCTTCCATATAGGAATTAACGCGCCAGCGCGAGCGCTAGGGCACGTTGTACATCGGCGCGCTTCGGGGCCAGCCGCGCGGCTTTGGTGAGTAAGGCAATGGCACCTTCGCCGTCGCCGGCGCGCCCTCGCAAGCGGCCGAGTTCCAGCAACACGTCAACATTGTCGGGTTGTTGCCGGAGCAGTGTCTGGAAGTCGACCTCGGCGCCCTGGTCGTCGCCGGCCCCCACCGCCGCCAGCCCCAGGTTGTACAGTATGTCAGGATCGCCCGGGGCTTTCGCCAAGGCGCGGGAAAAAGCCTTCTCGGAGCGCGCGAACTGCCCCATTCTACTTAGCGCCAGGCCCGCGGAAGAATGCACGCGCGGGTCCGCGTCATAGGTGTTCTCCAGGGCCGCGATGACGCCGAAACTCTCGTCCTTGCGGCCTGCCCAGTACAACGCTTCGGCGCGCAACAATTGCAGCGCGGCAGCGCGCAGGTCCGGCAGACGGCTGAGAAACTCGAGCGCTGCGGCACCCTCGTGGCGATCGACCGCGAGGCGCGCCAGTTGAAGATGCGCGTTCTGGTCTGACGGGTCGATGCTACAAGCCTTCTCAAACTCCAGACGCGCGCCTTCCGCGTCACCCTGCCGAAGCAGATGATTGCCGTAATTGTCCAACAGCAGGACCGAATCCGGGGTCCGGTGCAAGGCCTCTCGGTATAGCGTCTCGGCTTCACCGAGCTTTTGCTGGCCATCCAACGCCGCGCCCAACAGGCCGCTGGCGCGCACGTTGCCGGGGTGCTCGCGCAGAAACACACGCAAACCTGACTCGGCCTCGGCGAACTGCCCGTGCTCGACCGCGGAAGCTGCCCTGGCCAGTGCGTCATCGGCCTTGTCCACCGCGCGTCCCAGCCCAACCGCGCAGCAGAAAAAACAAAGGATTCGCAGCAGCTTCACGGGAGTGCTCATTCGTCTCCGGAAAGTGCGACAACACATTTTGAACTCGCAGCAGGGTAGGGACCCAAATTCAGCACACTGGCAGCCTAAAACGCTGGCGAGCATACGGAAGAAAGAGAAGTAACACAACGTTATAGCTGTTAGTTCCGGCCGCTTTGCCGGTTACTTGGCTACCCTCTGCGTTTTCAGGTGAATGGTGAGTGTGTTCCGAACCGGTAACCGGTTACGGCTTGAGTTCGTTAACCTTTTGTGGTATGGTGCGCGTCCTGTCCGAAGGCGTCTCTGGTAGGTCCGCATGGAAACTACACACGGCCGCGAAAAGGAAGAAATAGAACGGGTTCTTGGCTCGGGAAACTTTCCCAGAGCCCCGTTACAGTGCAAACTGCTCAAGTACATCTGCGAGGAATACTTCGCGGGAAGGTCACATCGAATTAAGGAATATACCCTCGCCACTGAAGTCTTCGGAAGAGGCGCGGATTTCGATCAGAGCCAGGATGCCATCGTGCGCGTTGAGGCACACCGGCTTAGAAAGAACTTGAAGGAGTATTACGAAGGGGTAGGCGCCAACAACCCGGTCCAGATTGTCCTCGAACCCGGGCATTACGTGCCGAAATTTGTCACCCGGACACAAGCTTCCGCGGCGGCTGCCAGCGCGGATACGGCGCAGCCTCCGAGCCAGGGAGAGACTCCCGTTGGCGTTGTGCAGGTCCGCGGCGGGACTAGCGGACCGAATGTCAGTCGGCGCGCTCGCCGGACGGTCGCCTGGATGCTCGCAGGGCTGGCCGTCGTGCTCACTCTCCTCCTTCTTCGCTGGAAGTCACATTTTGCCGAGTCTCGGGACCAGCGCTTGATGGCCAATGCGGCGGGCCCGGCGGGCGCTCCTGCGTCGACCGGACCGGACGACGCCGTACGTATCCTTGCCGGCTATACGCGCGGGGAATACATTGACCGGCAAGGAAAGCGGTGGACGAGCGACCGCTATTACTCAGGGGGGGAGATCTCCTCTCAGGCTCACCAGTCGATTGCCCGTACGACCGATAACACGATGTTCGAACAGTGGCGGCATGGCAACTTCTCCTACGATATTCCATTGAAGCCGGGCGATTATGAGCTTCACCTGTTCTTCGTCGAGCCGGAGTTCGGCCCTGACGCGCCGCATGGAGGGGGCGAAACCAGCCGTATGTTCGACGTGCTCCTGAGCGGAAAGCCCCTCCTGTACCAATTTGACATTCTAGGTGACGTGGGTAGGAGCGAAACCGCGGATGAACGGGTATTCACTAACATCCATCCGTCCACCGACGGGAAGCTGCATCTACGTTTCGTGGGAAGGATCGATTATCCCCTTGTCAGCGCTATCGAGTTGGTGCCATGTTTACAGGGAAAGATGCGCCCTGTCCGCATTATAGCCAGCGACAACACCTACACCGACCGCGACGGGAATATCTGGCTTCCGGACCGCTATTTTGAGGGGGGAAGATTAATCTCGGACAAGGTGTCCATCAAAGCCTCGCCAGACCCGGACCTCTATTTGAGCCAACGCTTCGGTTATTTCAGTTACTCCATTCCTGTGGCCGCGGGTTCGAGATACTCCGCCACGCTCCACTTCACGGAAGCTTTCTTTGGCCCTGGCAATCAGGGCCGGGGCGGCGTGGACAGCCGCCTGTTCGATGTGTATTGCAATGGCACGGTGTTGCTCCGCAACTTTGACATCTTCAAAGAGGCCGGAGGGGAAAATCGAGCCCTGGCGAAGACCTTCCATGGCATCGTTCCGAATGACCAGGGGAAGATATTCTTCAACTTCGTGCCAGTACGGAATTATCCCCGCATCAATGCCATTGAAGTTTCCCCCGAGTAGATTAGCCCCAAGCTCTGCTTTTGGGAGGCGGCCTGACTGAGAACAATCCACTGCTGATTTCTGTTCTCAGTGACGAAATGGCCAAACTTGTCCGCCCGTGGAAGAATCGGGAGCTTGGTTTCAACTGTTATTCTGGAGGTGGATCGTGTTGAGATTCAATCGCCGGGAGTTCACTAGAGTTTTAGCTGGCTCAGGAAGTATCGGCCTGTTCGGCGCAGCCATAGAGGCGAAACCCCAGAACGTGAATGGAACTGAGCCGCGGCCGGGTTCGATCACTGACGTTCAGGGCGTAAGGGTCGGGCACTACAGGGACTCTCGCCGGCCCACCGGTTGCACGGCCATTCTTTTCGACAATGAGGTTAGCGCCGGCGTGGACTACGACGGCTCGGCGCCAGGCGAACAATTAGGTGTGATGTTGCAACCCACCAGCCTGCTGGAAGGAATCCACGGCATCTTGCTGGCCGGCGGAGGCCCTATGGGGCTCGCAGCGGTGCCGGGAGCCGTGAAGTACCTTGATGAGCACCACATCGGCTATGACTGGGGTGTTCCAAATATTCGTGTTCCCATCGTAGTGGGGGCCGTCATTGACGATCTCCCCATCGGCGATGGGAGAATACGCCCCGATGCGGAGGCGGGATATAAGGCATGCCTAGCGGCTTCCACCGGGCCGGTCGCAGAAGGAAACGTCGGAGCAGGTGCCGGGGCAACTGTTGGGAAGATGCTGCGCGGGGAGGGATTCCCGGGGATGAAAGGCGGTTTGGGTACCGCCAGTCTTCGCCTTGGAGAAATCGTGATTGGCGCGTTAGCCGTGGTAAACGCAGCAGGCGACATCCTCGATTGGCGAACCCGTAAGCTCCTGGCCGGAGCACGTCACCGGGACGGAAGAGGTTTTGCCGGCCTTACTGAAACTCTCAAACGGCAGCTGGCGGACTCCTCTGCGCATGCATCTCTCAAGCTGAGCGACGAGTTCCTGCATAGCACGACTTTGGCTGTAGTGGCGACGAACGTGTATTTTGACAAGCTGCAGTTAACCAAGATTGCCATGATGGCAAGCTGTGGCGGTGCGAGGGCGATTGACCCTTACCACACGACGGGGGACGGCGACCAACTCTACGCCATTTCAACTCGCAGTTTGCGGCGCGACGTTCCTGTCTCGGCTGTCGGCGCGCTCGCCGCAGAGGTTGTCGCGGAGGCAATTGGCCGCGGCGTTAAGAACGCCGAGTCCATCGAGGGTTGGCCAAGCTACCGCGATTTTACGCCTCATGTGTGAACGCGAATTTCATTGGACGGCAATGCCCTGAATATTGGGTATTTCAATCGCGGAATTGAGAGGCAACTATGGAGCAGGTTGGAGCCGTCGTGGTGGGTGCGGGGGCGGCATCATCCTGGGACACTCCGACTGAAAACTCTTTATGGCGTCCCGTCTGGCTCGACGGTCGAAAACTGGCCCATCAGCTATGACGATCTTGAGCCTTATTACGAAAAGGCAGAATACGATTTGGGGGTTTGCGGCGAGCGTGGCCCCTACGGCCCAAGGCGTCAGAAGGACTATCCGATTTCCCCCTTGTGCTTTCGAGAATGTAAACTCGGAAGCGAGAGGGGAGGTCCAGACCGTGGTGACGATCCTCAACCCGATAACACGAATCAATACTACATCTGCAGTTTGTCGGCCCCAATATGCTCGCCCATTCGAAAATGTACCCTGGCGTGCAATAACCTAGGCTACTAATTCAAACTTAAACCAGGAATATGCACCCCGTATGCACCCCAACTGAAGGTAGACAACATTCAAGGTCCCCTAAGTCGCAGAAAATAAGTGAGGAAGTCGCAGGCCGGGGGAGAATCGAACTGTGGACCCACGGTTAAGCGGACCGAGGGTCGAAGGCTGTTTTCGTCCCCGTAAGTTATTGAAATGGTAGGCCTGGAGGGATTCGAACCCCCGACCCACGGTTTAGGAAACCGTTGCTCTATCCGTCTGAGCTACAGGCCCATGCTTTGTTTTCATGCCTCCCCGGACCGAGGAGTCCGACATAGGAACCGTAACCTGTTTGCAAGACGATTTCAAGTACCCAACGAGTTCTGGTGATGTCAAGCACTGCGCATCTTTCAAGTAGGTACGTCCCACGCGGTAAATGAGCCCGCGAGCGCGCAGTAGGCGCAACTGGTGGGTGGTGCGAGCGGCGGCGCGACGAGGCAGGGAGGTGTCGGTCTGACCTGGGAAGGGGAAAGCTTCCCGCAGATTATGATTGCGCACTCCCCTCAAATGGAATTCTCCTCTCAGGATAACCGCGAAAAGGCGCTCTCCTGCGGACTGATGGATCGCAGGGCCCGGTAGGGACGACGGGCCCGGATGGGCTGACTGACCGGATCCAGAACGCGATGTGCGGGTCGCGACTCGCCCACCACCGCCAGGGCTTCCAGGTAACGGGCATTCGCTCCCCGGCTCAGCTCCACTCGCCGACGCAGGTCCACGATGCTCTTGCGGAGGGGACACAATCCCTTTCTCTTCCGTCCCTCCCGCCTCACGCAGCGGTACACCCGAAACCGTTACGGATGATTGAGGGTGTCTCCACCCTCAGCGCGCTGCCCTGTTTGTCGTACATCTTGATCGAGTTCTCTTCCACCCGTCCCTCTACAAGAATGAGGGAAGTCAGCCCACTGGCTTGAGCGACTGCCTAAGAAATCGGGCTGGGCCGCGAGATCGTGGCCGACAGTTCCCTCGCGCAGAACGGGCAGTAGAGATCCCCGGCGCGGACGGCGTGATGGCAGGCAGGGCACGCGGGGTGCAGGTTGTATTTGCACTTCGGGCAGAAATTGAAGGCCGAGTCCGCCACGGTCCCGCAATTGGGGCATGTGACCCTCAGTGGCTGCCGCATGAGGAAGTAGATGATGAAACCAATGGCGTCGGGGACGAAGATTACAACCAGTGTCCACAGGATCACGCTCATTCCCCGTCTCTTCGCGTCGCGGTTCACATAGCCGACCAGCAGCACGAAGAAAGCGACTACTACGCCCCCAAACAATCCAATGAAAATCCGCCAGGCCAACGGGGGCGAGTGAGGGTCGCGAGGAAACAAGACCGCGTGCAAGAGGAGTTGGAGGCCCGCAAAGAGTATCACGGCGAGGCCCATGGCCCACCAGGGGACTACTTTCACTTCTTGAACGATGTCAGGCTTCGCTTCCGCCATGGTCATTCTCCCTCAAAAGCAGTGACGAGTGACGAGTGACAAGTGACGAGCGCCGATACGACGCCCATCACTGCCTACTGCCTGCTGCCCTCTCCGCCTGCCGCCACACGATAATCGCGGCGGCCACAACGGCGGGCGCTATCCACGCCAGCGCGAAGCCGGTGACCCACACCACGCGCGAGAGCGCCAAGCGATGTCCGATCCACTCGAAGCCTCGCCACATGAGCGGTGCTGAGACGACTCCCAGAATCCAAGACAGCGTACAGGAAATCCACAGAGCGCGCAGGCGCGCGGCGTTTTCGGCGATTTCTCGGGCTCGAACGCGAACTTGCATTTGGGTCTTCAGCACCAGCGAGGAGTCGAAGCGCGGCGCCGCAGCACGAAACGCGCGCAACGCCAGTTCGGTCTGATGCTCCAGCTTTTGGCAATGCACGCAGCTTTCCAGGTGTGCCGCCAACTCTTCGTTTTCTCCGGCCGTGAGGCGTTCCACCCGCATCTTATCGATGAGCTGCAGCGCTCGTTCGTGGCTTTCTTCCGTCATGAGTAGATGTCCTTCAACCATTCTCGGAGCATCGCCAGACCTCGATAGAGCCTTGATTTCACCGTCGACAAAGGTGAATCGACGATGCGGGCAATCTCTTCTAGTTCCAAGTCCTCGTGGAAGCGCAGGGTCAGCACTTCGCGGTAGGAAGCGGGCAGATGCGCCAGCGCCGCGGCCACGCGCGCAGCCTCTTCACCCTGAAACGCCTGTTCGAATGCCGATGATGAGGAGGTGTCTTCGACTTCGAGAGGACGGCGGGTGTCCACCGGTTCCAGCAAGGTATCCAGACTTTCGGGTTGCCGGCGCCGCCGGTAGTCGATGGTCAAGTGGCGGGCGATGCTGAAGAGCCAGGTCTCGAACTTCCAGCGCTGTTGGTACTGGTGCCCCTTTTCCAGCACCCTGATCCAGGTCTCCTGAAAAAGGTCTTCAGCCTCGTGGCGCCGGCCGGTGAGCATGAGCAGGTAGCGGAACAGGCGGTAGCGATATTGCTCGATGAGATAGTCGATCAGGGCGGGATCGCGCCGCCGCAGCCCTCCCGCCAGTTCTCCGGCTTCCTGTTCCACCGCGTTCATAAGCCAGCTAGTCGCGAATCCCATTCTATCTTTGGATACGAGAAGCGTCCTCCAAAAGACGCACCAAAAGAGGTTGCTTCGGCAGCGTCAAACAACAAGCCGGGGACCTGTGAATTGATCAGCTTGTCAGGCCTGCGATTTTGGCGGTTTCATCCCAAAGACGTCGCGCCGCGGCGTCGTCTTGGGCGGCCCTGGAGGCCGATATAGGGTGGCACTTATGGAAGTACTTGCCGGTTATGCCGGCGACCTCGGGGGACGACGCCAGGTAGACGATGGTTTCCGCGCCCTGCTCGGGAGTCAGGGCAAAGCGCTTGCCGATGCCAATTCCGAAAGACATGAATCCGCCGCTCTGGTCGCCGAAGCGAGTATCCACGAAGCCGGGATGCAGGCAATTGGCCGTCACACCCGTACCTTCGAGCCGCCGCGCGAGTTCGCGCGTAAAGAGGATGTTGCACAGCTTGGAGCGCCCGTACACTTTGAAGCCAGGCCCTCCGTATCGCACTGATTGCCAAAAGCCGCCACCATAAGCTTTTTCAGATTGCAAGTCGTCAAAGTCGAGCGTAACAGGCTCGTGCGCATCCGAAGCCGTACTCACGATTCGTGCCGGCACGGAGGCCGTGAGCCGCTCCAGCAGGCCCTGGGTCACAACAAAATAGGACAGGTGGTTCAGGGCAAAGGTCCGCTCTAAACCATCCGCCGTGATCTGGCGCGAGCCGAAGAGAGCTCCAGCGTTATTAATCAGCACATCGATTCGCGGTTCAGCGCCCGCGATCTCCGACGCGACTCGCTTCATTTCGCCGATGCGGGAAAGATCGGCATAGTGAATAGAGTGCTCGACTCCGGGCGCGCACGCTTGGAGACTTTTCAGAGCGGCTTCACCGCGTTGCCGGTCGCGCGCGATCTGGACGATGCGCGCGCCCATTTTCGCAAGATTCTCCGCTGCGACCTTTCCGATGCCGGATGTCGCACCGGTGATAACCACCACCTTGCCTTGCATGTTTTGGTTCATGGTCATGAAGCAACCCTTCGTAAACTCGAGCGGCGCCAAAAGTCCGGCGCGGTCTCCGGTACTTTCATGGAACGAACGACCCTCAGCAGCATCCTAGCAAAGAGAAGTTCAGGTTGCCACTAGTTCAGCACAGAACCGCGACGGATGGGAACTTCGCTGATTCCCGGCACGTACGCTTAGGAGGAGGTTGAGGCATGCGCGTTTTTCTCGTCACGCTAGCGGTTTCGACGGTCGTGGGCGTTGCGCTTTGGCAGTTTGGCTTGGCCCATAGAATCTGGCCTTCCCATCCCTTTCTTGCCACTGTCGTTGTCGCCGCCGGTTCCGGCATCGCAGCTCAGTTGGCGGCATCCCATGATCCGGTCGCGGCTCGAATTGTGCACGAACCGGGATTCAGCGTCATCGGAATCTCCACTCGCACCACCAACGCCATCGAAATGTCGGGCCGAGGCGTCATTGGGAACGAGTGGAATCGCTTTATGAAAGAGGGACTGCTGGGCAAGATTCCCGAGCGCGCGGACGCCAATATTCTTGCCGTCTACACTGATTATGAGAGCGACCACAGCGGCGCCTACACTTTCATCTTGGGCGCCAAGGTGAGCTCCGCAGAGAACGTGCCTCCGGGAATGGTGATCAAAGAAGTTCCACCGGGCAAATATGCTGTCTTCACCTCCGCACGGGGTCCGGCGGCAAAGGTTGTCCCGGAATCCTGGCAGCACATCAATTCCTTGCCGAAGTCCGCGCCGGGAGGAGACCGGACTTATCAGGCTGATTTTGAAGTGTACGGGCCAAGTGCCGCTGATCCGCAGCGTGCCCAGGTAGAGATCTATGTCGGGATACGTTAAGAAAACCTGTATTAACCTGTCACTTCTTCGAGTAGATGACTTTTCCACTGCGGATCGTGTAGCGCACGTTCGAGAACGCCGTCACGTCTTCCGCCGGGTCGCCGCCAAGAACAACCAGATCGGCGGCCATCCCTGTCGCGATGCGGCCGTTGCGGCCCCCGTATCTGAACCGGCGCGCCGGGTTCGTGGTGAGAGAGGCGAGTATGTGCCGGAAATCCATCCCGGCTCGCGACATCAGGGTGTACTCGAGTCCCGTATTGTAATGATCGGTGTAACCGATATCGGTGCCGAACAGGATCTCCCCGCCCGCCTGTGAGTAAGCGCGCAGTTCCGCGACCATTTGGCCGAGCCAACCCTCCCGATTCTGGTCAGAGAGTCCCCCCTTGCGCGCTTCGAAATCAAACAGTGTCAGAGTGGGTATGAGCGCCATATTTGCCCGTTTCAGCCGGGCGACGAAATCGGGCGTCCAGGGCGGTGACTGGGGGACGGTGTGCGCCAGAATATCGACACCACTCTCGATCGAGACGTCCACACCCTCCATGTTTTGCGGATGCGCAAATACCGGCAAGGAGTGGCGATGCGCTTCCGCAACCGCTGCCTTGGCGATAGCCAAGGGCAAAACCGCAGCCTTGCCTTCGCCCTGGTAAGAACCGGCAAACAACTTGATGCCATCAGCGCCTTTCGCGGCATGATCGCGCACCAAGGCGATCGCCTGATCCGGGGTTTCGGTTGGCAGGATCGAGAGGTGATTGGCGCGCAGAAAATCGCGCACATACACCGGCTCGATCGTCCAGATTGGCTCGCCAACGGTAAGCACGTGGGGGCCGCGGAGTTCGCCCTTTTCAATGCGGCGGCGCAACTCGAGTGTATTGTCCAGTATTGAGGAGATGTCGAAGACGGTGGTGAACCCCCACCGGCTGAACATCGCGTCCAACTGTTCGTCCAGGTCCTGAGCGCGGGCCTCGTGAACATGCAGCAGAGCAGGAGTTAAGACGTGAACATGGCTGTTCCAGAAACCTGACGTCACAACCAATCCCTTGCAATCCATCACCGTCGCGCCAGGCGGGATCTTGACCGAAGGGCTCGGGCCGGCGGCAAGGATAATTCCGTCGTGTACGACGATGGAGCCGTTTTCGATTGGAGGTTCAGTAGGGGAGGGATAAATCTTCGCTCCGACGAGAGCCAGGTCGGAGGCGCCGCAGGGACGTTCTGCAAAAACCACCAGACCCAGAAGAAGGAAAACAACCAGCCGTATGCGCATATCAGCAATATACGCCGTCGGCGTCCGCGTGAAAACCTCCATTAAACGGTCATTCCGAGTCCACAGGGACCTGCGGCGCATCCAACGGCATGAAAGTGGCTGTCATCCTGAGCGACGCGAAGGATCTGCAGTTCCGGTCCGACGCGAACTAATGCAGATTTTTCGCTTCGCTCAGAATGGCAGACTTTCGAGAGAGTACTTACGGGCTTACTGCACGGCGGGCGCCTGGTTCGCTTTCGCCGCCTCGAGAATCGGCTCGATGAATCGGTCGTACTTCTTCAAGGTTGCTTCATCATGAGCCGCTAGTGCGGTTCGCACTGCCTGGATCGACGCTGGGGTTAAGATTTCAAGCCGGCCCACAAAAACGCGGGTGATCAGAGCAGGTGCGGGTTCGATGGTCACCGGCAGGATGTGATCAACAAAACCGCGCGGCACGATGTAGATCAGGCGGCTGCCCTCTTCGAACCAGGAATCACTCCAAGTCCGCACCATTGCGCTCGCTTCGTCTGGATAGAGACCTCGCTCGACCAGAATCTCTTCCAACTCTGCGCACAAAGATTCGACGGTATCATTCAGCGCGGGCGGATCCAGAACCGTCTCATCCGTCAGCGCGCCGCCGGAACGATAGCCGACTGCTTCGCCCCGGCGCTCAAAAAGAATGATCGCCGGGATCTGCCCTTGGCCGAGATTCTTCACCCATAATCTCCTATCGGAGTCCAGTTCGGCGGATAGCGGCAGCGGAGAAGCTGAGACGCCCCGGTAGAACAGGAATTTTTCCTGCTGGTCGCCCTTCGGCGTCGCCACGCTCAACGGCGAGGAGGCGGTCTCTCGGGCGGTGTAGTAGCGGCTTTCCTGATCTTCGCGAGGGAAGTCCGTGACCAAAGGCGGGGAGACGGACACGCTATCCCATGCAATGGTCCCATTCATCTGCAATTGGTCCAAATCGGTGTTGCGGAGAGCTCCGCCGGGCTCAACGCGCCGAGCGTGGGGATACCACTCGGTGATGATTCCCTTGTCAAAGGCGACCTTGACTGACACCTTCACTTCCTGCGGAGAGTAGAAGTACATCACCGGCGTCTCCATGCGAATCGTACCACGTAACCCCAGTTTGAAGTTCGTGCTGCTGAAATGTTCCACGAATCCCGGGAGGTCTGTGGATCCCGTTGAGGGCAGGGGCTGCCATTCGACCGCGCGGCCGTTCTTGCCGGCAATCGCAGTGAAGGTCCCCCACTCATGAACCGTGAGGTCCGGTAAAATCAGTCCCCCTGCCACAAGCCAAGTGGCAATACTAATGCCTGCTGTGCCGATCGCGACGAAGCCAAACAGCCTTCGCGACATGAACGCTCTCCAGAAAGACTGCCTCAATCGTGACCTCATCACTTCGGCCTCCCGCTCTGAAAGCGCGTAGGGGTAGGGCTTGCCCTACCCTTGTCGATGCCAGCGGAAATGCGGGAACGGCAAGCCGTCCCCCTACGCTCTAAAGCGCTGAGAGCATCTGGCCCTTAAACCTGGAAGCCAGATTCTGTGCCAAAAGAGGATCGCTACCTGAGCCTGCCAACGCCTTTTGTAGGTGTGCCTGGTGATCGCTCTCTGGACCCTCCAGGGTGATGAGCGCGGCGGCGAATTCCATCTCCGGATCGGATGCGCGCAGGCTGATGGCCTTCTTCACGTAGCTATAACCATCGACGGCCCGGGCAGGATTTGGATCGTCCTTGCCCATCCATTCTTTGTAGGCCTCAGCCAGGTAACCAAAGTCGAACCAGGCCAGAGCGTCAGGGCGGCCGGCGGCGTCGGAATCAACGGCGCGCAGTTGAAGGCGCGTGAGCAGGTCTTTCGCCACTTGCGGGTCGTGCCGGGCGAACAACGTGGCCCGGCGAAGAGTCTCCATGCGCACCAACACCGGAGTGCCTGGTGTGAGGATGGCGAGAGTGTCCCGAGTCAGGTTTTTCACATCATATTCCCCGTTCCCTTTCTGGTTCCAATCCACCATCGGCAGTGACTTTGCCTGGCCGATGTCAATGGGATGGCAAATCAAAGGCGGTCCCGCTTTTACCGATGCTGCAAATCCCAGCAAGGCCGCCGAGATGCCGACGACCGTACGCGAAAACAGACGTGATTTCATTTTGTGAAGCCTCCTTGTATTGTTTTTCAGCTCTACGTCCAAAGAGACGCCACAAAAGAGTCGAGTGTTAACAAAGTGCTTGTCCTGGCCGATCGACTGACAGGCAACTTGCGCTAGGCTGATGTGAAAATCGAGGGGAGTCAGAAGGTGAGTAATCGCGAGGCGACCCGCCGGGTTGCTACTTTGCGATTGCCGGCGGCGTCGAGCCAGACCACGAACGCTCCCAGTAGCGCCAAACCGAGATATCGTCAAACCCGAGGTCGTTCCACCACCGATCCAGCATGGGTTGGTCAAGGCGCAGAATACCTGCTTGAGTAACACCGGATGGCAACGGAACAAACCCTACCAGACGGTTGAAGACTTGGGCCCGTTGTGGCTCGTCGACCCGCGACAGCAGGTGCCATAGAGTGAGTGCGTCACGCTGGCGCCCTTGCGCAAGCACGATGCCGAGATCGGCAACGCGTTGCTGTGGGGTGGGGTCCTCAAAATCGAACCTCGTCAGCGCAGAACGGAATTCCGCTGGCGCATCCTCCATATAGGGAGTGCCGGGACCGGCTTTCGGCTTCGTCAGGCAGGCGGCTCCCGCAGGAATAAAGGACTCGCGCCCATTCAGTTTGAACCCCACCCATCCGAGCGAGGTGCGCACGAGCCCGGCGCCGGTGTCGTCCACCTTCAAGGTATACGCGCAGCCCAAATCCACCGTCGTTGCGGACGGAGTATCGACCACGAATTGGCCCGGAGGCGCCCAGATAAAAGTGTGGATTGTGCCGAGATCGAGAGCAATGCGCTTCAAGCCCGAGCCCATGTTCAATAGCCGCAGGCGTGTGCCGGGTTCTACCTCGATCTGGCCAACCTCTTCATCCCGAAGTCTGGCCCGAGCCTGTGGGCCCGTTTCCAGGGTTTGGCCGACGCCGAGCCGGCTCTTTCCTTCTTTCTCGCTGACGGCCTTCCGCCCCAATCGAGGGGTGCCCTCTATGACCGAAACATCCCATCCCGCGGCTGTGTCGCGGCTCGGCTTCCTTTCGTACATCAGCACGGTTGTAACGCACACGGCCGCCACCGCAGCCACGGCTGCAAGACCCAGAACCCATCGTGGCCGGCGAAGCATCATCCACCATCTTGTGGCCGGCGCGAGTTCAGGGAATGCCGGTCTGGGCCGGTGCGATTGGAATCTCTCGAGCAACGCTTCCAGCCTCTGAATTTCAGGGTCAGGCTCGCCTGACCTGTCCCATAAATAGTCGTTCCCCATCGCGTGAACTTCTTTCTTTGCTTGGTTGTTTCCGGCTTTCATGACTGCGGCCCTTCCTGTCCCGGCCTGCCTGGACTGGGGCTCAGTATGGCGCGGAGCTGCTGCATCCCCCGGTGCAGGTTGACGCGCACTGAACCGGCCGTCAGGCCGGTGCGTGCAGAGATCTCCGGGCCGGTCATCCCTTCCACAAGGCGGAGAATCAAAGGTTCCCGATAGGCGTCCGGCAGAGTCTTGATCGCGTCCAAAATCAGGTTCGCGGAAGCTTCCTGATCGCGGCCGCTCGCGCGCATCTCCATTTCTTCTTCGGACACATCCACGGCCAGTTGCTCCTCGGGGGCCGATCGGCGGTGGTGATCTTTGGCCAGATTGCGTGCGATGGCTGCGAGCCACGCCCCAAAGCTTCCGGCTTCACGCAGCGTTGACATGCGGCGGAGCGCCAGGACGAAGACATCCTGAACCAAATCGTCCACTGCCGTGAAGGGGGCCTTCGCCAGCATGATTCCGTGCACCATCCGGGCATACCGGTCGTAAAGGCGGCCGAACGCAGCGCGGTCCCCGTCGCGCGCGGCACACACTAGCCTGGCGTCTTCGGAGAGTTCCAGTTGTTCTCCCACAAGCTGGCCTCCCAAGCCCGCAGTGAGCATTTCAAAACCCTCTTCCAAACCGGAGCCCATCTGTAGTCGATCCTTTATCTACAATAGATGATTGGGAGAGCAGAACTGTTAACAACCGATCCGTTCGAAAATAGGAAGGGTTAGAAATAACCCGATGTTATGCCCTCGCCCCCTTGAGGGAGAGGGTGTCCGTCAGCCGACGGACAGGTGAGGTGGTCGTTTCGTCACGATATTATGTAATCCCAAGTAGGGCAGCTACTGGGACGAACCGGGCGTCGACTTGGCGTAATCCAGGACCCACGGCGGCGGGTCCTGTTCTAATCTGCCGTCTACTTTCACATTCCGCTCTTTGGCCCAGCGATATCCCCACATCGGCCCGTACTTGGTGACGTACTTGTCGGGGGTTTGGTAGGCAGCGTCAGACTGTGCTACACCCAGGGACACGAACTTGTAATTCTGCGCCTGGAAGAGCTGAAGCACTTGTTCGATCACGTCGGCGTTAAGCCGGTTGTCGTGCAAGAGCATCACCTGCGGAGACTCGTAGCCGAAGACCTGTTTGTTGAGGGCGGCGTAATACTTGATCTCGGTATCGGTGTAAGCCAGATAAACGAGGCGTAGCCTTTGAGCGGCTGCGTCGTCACGCCTTGCGATCATTCGGACGTACGCATCGTTGAAGACATAGTCGGAATTGTCGATTGTGCATGTGGCCAGCCGGTATCCACGCTGAGAAAGAAATGCGGCAATAGCATTCTTCTTCGCCTCCGTGTCACCCGTGTGGTTGAAAGGAAACCGGAGAAACGCGGGTTTCTTTCCGGCTTCTCTCATTAGCGGTCCGAACCCCAACTCGCCGCGCACAACCTCTTGCTCAAATTGTTCAGGCGAGAGAGTGTTGACATCAGAATGAGAATAGGTGTGATTACCGAGATCAAATCCCTGGTGTACCCACTCTTTGAGTATCAAAATTCCAGACGCGCCGAACGATTCTACCGCCTGCTGGATCACAAAACCCGTGACAGGAACTTGGTGGGTGACGAAGGCCCTCAACAGCTTGCCATTGGCGGCCACAGCCGCAGACGCCTCTCTTGAAACATTCTGCAATGTGGCGGCGCCACCGGCATAAGGCAGATCGTCAACCGTGATCGCTACTCTACGGCCTTGGGCAAACGCATTCGCCGACGAAAGCACAGCAAGCGCGACAGAGGCGCGAAGCAACTGCAAGCCACGCATGTCCAGAATCTAATGGTCAGAAGGGGACAAGTCAATTGGAAAGCGCCGCTCCCAATGACCCGGCAGGGTCGAGTCCCTAGGCAGGAACCAGTGCCAGCGACTTGATGATCTCAAGAAGTTCTTTGGGTTGAACAGGCTTGGAGATGTAGGCGTCCATTCCAGCGGCAAGGCAGTTTTCGCGATCACCTTTCATAGCATGCGCAGTCATGGCGACGATTGGGACATGGGTTTGCGTCGCGCCCTCCTTGGCGCGGATGGCTGCCACGGCCTCGAAGCCATCCATCTCCGGCATGGAAACGTCCATGAGGACCAAATCGAACTTTTCCTTTTCCAGTTCTTCCATGGCTTTGCGGCCATTATTGGCTACTACCACACGATGACCATGTTTTTCCAGGAGACGGCACACCAGTACCTGGTTGACGATATTGTCTTCGGCCAGCAGAATCCGCAGGTTCTGGCGGGCTTCGCGCAAAGAGTGACGGGTAACCAGAGGAACTTCGTGAGGTTGTTGATCCTTGGTCGCCAAGACGTTGAGTACGGCGTCGAAGAGTTGCGACTGGACGATCGGTTTGACCAGATAGGCGGCGATGCCTAACTCCCGGCAGCGCGCCGCGTCACCCCTTTGCCCGGCCGAAGTCAGCATCATGATGGTAATCTTGCGCAGGTCGGATTGCTGACGGAGGCGTTGCACCAGCGTGAAGCCGTCCATGCCCGGCATCTGCGCGTCCACCAGCAGCAGGGCAAAGCTGACGCCCCGGCGATCGGCTTCCTGCAGCAGGGTGATGGCTTCCGCTCCGCTGGGCGCCAACTCCGGCCGCATACCCCAGTTGCGCAGCATCTCTCCCAGAATGCGACGGTTGGTCGGATTATCATCCACCACCAGCACCGGCAGCCCGGCTAAGTCCGTTCGCTCCAGCGGCTCCATCGCCACCGCGCCCTTCACCGGCAGCACCGGCACCGTGAAGTGGAAGCGGCTGCCTTTACCCAATTCGCTCTCCACCCACATCCGCCCGCCCATCATCGTCACCAGCCGCAAGGAGATGGTCAGCCCCAGCCCCGTGCCTCCGAAGATGCGCGTCATGGAACCATCGGCTTGGGAGAAAGCTTCGAAAATGATCTTCTGCTTCTCGGGGGCAACGCCGATGCCGGTATCCCGCACCATGAAGTGCAACAGCGCCTGATCCGGAGTACTGGACTCCAAGACCACTTCCAGGCTTACGTCGCCGCGCGGCGTGAATTTGATGGCGTTGCCGACCAGATTGATGATGATCTGGCGCAGCCGCGTGGGATCGGCCACCACCATCTCCGGCACCTCGGGCTGAATATCGCAAGTCAGCTCGAGGCCCTTCTCGTCGGCCCGCAAGACCAACAGCTTCAGGGTATCATTCACGCTGTCGCGCAACTTGAAGCGAATCGGGTCAAGGTCGAGCCTGCCGGCCTCGATTTTGGAGAAGTCCAGGACATCGTTGAGGACAGTAAGCAAGGCGTCGGCTGAGGTTTTGGCCATTGCCAAGAATTCCCGCTGCTCGGCAGTCAGTTCCGTTTCCAGGGTCAACTCGGTCATCCCCAGGATGCCGTTGATGGGGGTGCGAATCTCGTGGCTCATGTTGGCCAGGAACATACTCTTGGCGCGGCTGGCGGCTTCCGCGTCCTCTTTGGCTTTTTGCAGCTCCAACTCCGTCCGCTTGCGCTCCACGATTTCTTTCTGCAACTCCTCGGTCCGATCCTTTACGCGGACCTCCAACTCCTTTTCGTGCGCGCGAATCGTCTGGATCCGGAGCCGATATCCCCCAACTGCCGTGGCCAGAAGCAACAGTCCGGAGAAGGTGTAGAACCAGAGCGTTTGGTAGAAATGCGGCTGGAGATAAAGGTCCACAGCCGCGCCTTCCTGGCTCCAATTTCCTTCCTCGTTACGTGCGATCACCCGAAAGCGGTATCGACCGGGAGGGACGTTAGTGTAATAGGCGGTGCGCCGTGATCCGGCGCCGACCCAATTCTCGTCAAACCCTTCCAACTGATACCTGAATCGCACCTTGCCAGGCGCGGAAAGACTGAGGCCAGTATACCGGAATTCCAGTTTGTTCTGCCCCGCCGGCACATCGATGTTGCCCGATCCCGGCACGGGCTTGCCATCAATTACGACCTGCTCGATCATGACCCGAGGGGGGTGGCTGTCAATCTTTAGGCGGGCCGGGTCGACCACGGCAACTCCCTTGAGAGTAGGGAACCACAATCTCCCGTCCCTGGACCTCCACCCGGCCGGCTGGAAGCCGCCATTGCATTCCTGGCTGGCCATTCCGTCGGACTTGCCATAGGAAATGCTTTGAATCGACTTGATCGTTCCTTCCGCAAACTCGTTCAACTGCTGCTTGCTGACACGGTAGACGCCCCGGTTGCAACTCATCCAGAGATTACCCTGGTCATCCTCGAGGATCTGATACACCGTGTCGTCGAACAATCCTTGTCGCTTTGTGTAGGCGGTGAACTTGCCGTGCTTGAATCGGCTCAGCCCGCCGGAGCATGACCCAATCCAGAACGTTCCCTCGTGGTCCTGATAAATGGAGCACGTTTCGTCGTTCGCCAGGCCGTCTTTGGTGGTATAGGTTCGGATATTGTCGCCGGTCATTGCGACGAGCCCCTTCTCCGTGGCGATCCAGAGCGTGCCTTTAGGATCCCGGTGCAGGGCTCTGATGACATCGGAAGGCAGCCCGTTGCGGGTTGAATAGAGGGTGAATTTTCCGTCTCGAAAGCGATTAAGCCCGCCACTCCGCGTGCCGATCCAGAGGTCTCCCTGTGGGGTCTCGAGCAGCGCGCGTATATAATCATTGGAGAGGCCGTTTTTCGTACTGTAGGTCGTGATTTTGCCATTGTGGATCTGCGCCACTCCGCCGCCTGTGGTTCCCACCCAGAGGCTTCCGTCATGGCTTTCGAGCACACTCAGAACTTCGTCCTCCGGCAGGCCTTGTTTGCTGGTATACCACGTGACCTTCCCATCATTGAGCCGGGCCAGCCCGCCGCTGGCAGTTCCGATCCACATGCTGCCATCGCGGTCTTCGTAAACGCCATCGACCTCCCCCAAGTGCAATGCTGGATCATTGCCGTAGGTGACGAAGTTAGCGTCCTTCAATCGAACCATGCCGCCGCCAAACGTGCCGAGCCAAAGGCTTCCTTCGTCATCTTCCATAATCGCCGAAACCGTGTCGTTCGATAGGCCCTCCTTCGTGGTAAAAGCCGAGACAGTTCCGTTTTGGATACGCTCTAACCCATGACCGTCTGTCCCAACCCATAATGTGCCCTGGCGGTCTTCGACGAGCGAGATCACACGGTTTTTCTCTGCACCCTGGTTTCCGGGGAGGGCCTGCAATTGGCCATCTCGCATCTGGCATAATCCGCCGCCGGTTCCGACCCACAAGCTGTGCCCTCGGCCTGAGCCCAACGACCAAACGACATTGTTGGGAAGACCCTCCTTCGTGGTGTAGAGAGTGAACTTCCCGTCCTTGAGCCGGTTGAGGCCGTGGTTCGTGCCAATCCAGAGGCTTCCATCGTCGGTGCCCATCAGTGCCCAAACAAAGTCGTCCGACAAGCCGTCTTTGGTGGTGTAGCGCGAGAATTTGCCGTCTTTTAAGCGCCCCAGTCCATGCCCTTCAGTTCCAATCCAGAGACTTCCGTCATCAGTCTCAGAAAGTGCCAGCACAGTGTCATTGGAGAGTCCGTCCGGAGTGGGATAGGCCGTGAACTTTCCATTCTGTAATCGATAGATGCCGCCTGCGTCCGTGCCGATCCACAGACTGCCGTCACGGCCTTCGTGCAACTTGTGAATAAAACCGCTGGTGAGCTCAGGCGTGTTCGACTGGTCGAACACGGTGAAACGAATTCCGTCGAAGCGAACCAAACCGGCCTCGGTTCCCAGCCAGATATATCCGTCTCGCGTCTGAGTGATCGTGGTCACATCATCTTCAGGCAACCCATCCTCTTGCTGCCAGACTTCGTGGACATACTGCGTCAAGGTCTTGATTGGCATCAGGGCTTGGGCCGGCGTGTTCCAAAAGCCAAAGAAGATTGTCAGCAGCAGACATGCCCTTGCCAGGGTCGAAAAGCATCGAAGTGATCTAGCGGCTGGCATTTTCTTTTGTGAACCTCTCGAAATCGTCAGTAGAATTGGCCTGGCCTGGTTCCACGCGCTCGTCTGCCAATTCTCAGCTCGCACCGGCCTGGATTGTAACTGTGAGAACATCCGGGTTCAACGGTACTTTTGTAGGGTCAGCAGGCACTGGCTCGATCGAGCCCGTGTGCAGGTTTCACTAATGTACCCTGCGCGTAATCGGAAGCGGAAACCGCAGGCTGGGGCCGGCTTCATCGAGCGATTGCGCAAACTCCGAACCGGATACCGGCAGGCCGAAAAGGGTACCCTGCACTTCGTCGCACTTGTGCTCTCTCAAGAAGGCGAATTGGGATTCCGTCTCAACACCTTCGGCGACGACTCGGATGCCGAGACTGTGCGCCATCGCGATAATACCGAGGATTATCGCCGAGTCGTCCGCATCTTGAGGGATATCTTGCACAAACGACCGGTCAATCTTGAGTGTGTCCACCCGGAACCACCGCAGCAGACTTAAAGAGGAGAATCCAGTCCCAAAATCGTCGATGGAGAGCCTCACTCCCAGTTCGCTGAGCTTTTGGAGCATTACCTTGGCCCTTGGAACATCTTCGACGATGGCGCTTTCCGTGAGTTCCAGTTCCAAGCTCTGAGGGCTCAGGCCGGTTTCTTCGAGCAAACTGGAGATGATTTTGGAAAGGTCGCTGCGTTGAAACTGTCGGGCCGAGACGTTGACTGCGACTGGGACTAGAGGCAGTCCGACAGTTTCCCAGGCTTGGATCTGGCGGCAGGCCTCTCTCAACACCCATTCCCCGATCGGGACGATGAGTCCCGTTTCCTCAGCGAGGGGAATGAATCTTTCCGGCGGCACGGAACCTAAACCCGCGGTGTTCCATCGGAGCAGGGCCTCGACCCCGGCGAGACGGCCGGATTGGGCTTCGAGCTTAGACTGAAAGCAGAGCTTCAGTTCTCCCTGCTCGACCGCACGACGCAGCTTGGCTTCGATCTTCATCCGCTCGACGCAGATCCGCGTCAGCGATTTTGTATAGAATTCGAAGGTGTTCTTCCCTTTTTGTTTGGCCTGATTCATGGCCGCATCGGCATTTCGGAGCAGCGTTTTGAGATCGTCGCCGTCCGACGGGGACACAGCAATGCCGATGCTGGCTGTAGCGAATATCTCGTGCCCTTCAATCACAAAGGGCGCCTCGAGGGCGCTCATAATGCGCTGTACAACCAACACGGCGTCCCGCTCCTTCTGAAGATTGGGTAGAAGGATTGCAAATTCATCGCCACCGAAGCGGAAGACAGGGGATGACGAGGTTTGCGGGCCGGGCCTGGATATCAGGTCACTAGCGCGCACGCATTGAGAAAGCCGCTCAGCGACCTGCCGCAGTAGCTTATCCCCCCAGCTATGCCCCAGAGAATCGTTGATGGACTTGAAATTGTCGAGGTCGAGAAAAAGCAGCGCAAGCGGCCTCTTGCTTCTTCGCGCCTGGCGCAATCCCTGCGCCACGTGTTCGGACATCATCCGGCGATTGGGAAGACCGGTTAGTCCGTCGTAGTAAGCCAGATATCGTATTCTTGCTTCTACTTGCCGCCGCTCGGTCAGATCCTGGAGTGTTCCTTCCACCTGCCTCGGACGTCCACGCCCGTCGAAGCTGACCTCAGCTTGCTCCGCCACGACGCGCAACGCTCCATCGGGCAGCAAGAGGCGGTATTCAATCTCGTACTTCTCTTCACCCCGCAACGCCGCCTGGAACAATTGCAACACGTGGTCGCGATCCTCGGGATGAATGACCTTGGCCATATACTCGCGTTTTGCGGGCCGGTCCTCAAGGCCAAAACCGAAGATCCTGCACACCTCATCGGAGAAAGACCACCGGTCCTCGCTGACATCCCAATCCCAATGCCCTAACCGCGCCATTCGTTGGGCCTTGGCAAGTCTCGCCTCGCCGGCCTTCAAGTCGCGGTAGGTCTGGCTGGCACGCAGGATGTATCGAACGCGGTGGCCAAAGAGCGTCCAATTCACAGGCTTGGACACGAAGTCTGTTGCGCCGGCTTCAAAAGCCCGGTTGACGGACTGAATGTCGTCGTGCCCGGTGACCATCACGATGGGCGTGTCTTGCCCCTGAGGTAAACGACGGAGAGCGGCACAGGCTTCAAAACCGTCCAGGTTGGACGTGTCCATGTCCATCACGACGAGATCGGGCGGCGTCTCCGTGAACCTCTGAAGCGCTTTTGACTCATCTTCGGCTTCAATAACCTCAAAGCCGACCTGATCGAGCGATTCCCGAAAGAGGGCTCGTAAGGTTACGTCATCATCAACAATGAGGATTACTGACCGCCGCTCGAGCGTTTCCGGATTGGACATCTGTGACTCCGACTGGCTGTATGTCTGGTGGCATTGAAAGGTGACTAGCCTCTGTCTCGATCGGTTCCAAGAAGGTTCTATCCAGGCCCAGGTAATTCGTGAGACCTGCGCCTTTAACCAGCTTGCTCGGCGGACCCTTGCAGTTCTAGCCCGGAGTATATCACCAAGATAGAGGATCTCAATGGTACTAAGGTCCTGAGAAAACGCCGCCCTTAATGTGAAGTTGGGCGTGTATCAGCAGGGGCGTCGGCAGCGACCCGGAGGAATTCACAGAGTCTTAAAGGGGAGCCGGTGTTTGGATTCATGCGGTCATTTTGCAGGCGGCGGGAAGCGCTCTCGTCAGCGCCTGGAGTTTTGCGCGATGAAGCCTTTGGTCAGCTCGCCGCCCGTCCTGAAAATGACATACTCGTCGGCGGGCAATTGTGCGCTCTGCGCTTTCACCGTGCTGAGCGCGTCGTTGCCTGCCACGACCAGGACCATGCGTGCGCGGTCGAGCGGGTTCTCCGCGGCGAGAATCAGGGCTTCGCGTTCGCTGGCATGTATCTTTCCGTCGATTTTGAAAGCGGCGCCTTCGTAATCAAGGCCGAGTTTCCCCGACCAGGAAGCCAGCGCGGAGTTGGCCTCCGGGCGGCCCACAAAGACCACATCGTGATGGCTCAGTAATTCCTCAGAGGCTTCAAAGTCCTTGTAGATGGGGACTTCGCTTTCGTAGCGATCGAGAAAGTGATTCTGCATCTGTTCGGCGGCGTAGCGGTTTGCACCGGCTTCGCGCACCGTTCCGTAGACGATCACGGCCGAGGAGAGCCGGCGCCAGATGTCGCTTGTGAGGTAAGCGGGACCGGCAGGAGGGGTGACGGGTTCGAATCGAACCCCGGCCTTTTCGAGGAAAGATTCCGCCGTGACAGGCTTCGTCGCGTTAGCTGCGAAATAGTCATTCATCAACTTGAGGAAAGCCTCGTCGCCCATCTTGCGCCGCAACGAATCCAGAAACAGCACTCCCCGAGTTTGCTCGCGACGGAGGTGAGTCAACGGCGTGTCAGCGTTGAGTTCCAGGCCCCGCATAGTGGCGCGTTGGGCATTAAGGGCTTCCTCTACATCGCTCGATTGGAGCACCCGCCGGTATTGGGCTGAACCGGCGACGAACCAGTCGTCAGCTTCGGAGGCCGGCAGTACCCAACCCTTCCAGAGCCGGCCTTCATATGACGGCGGGTCCGTCGCAGCGTTTGTCGGCGGAGGGTCGAGCGCTGCCGTAAGTCGAAGCTTCTCGTTGTGCTGAATGGCAGAGAGGAGGCTTGTTGAAGGTTCAGCTTCAAAGAGGGAGTAGCCCGACGGGTACAGGCCATCATCGTTGGCATAGTCCCATTTTTGAGGCAGCCATTCTCGCTGGTTGGGTTTGCCGATCTCTGCCCAGACCATAAGGCGATTGGCCATATCGGCAGTGGTGACTTTGGCGTCCATGGTGCTGGAACTCACCAGTGGCGCGGTGCGGAAAGCCAGGAAGGCGAACTGCTCATCGATCTGGCCACGATACTTTCGATAAAGCTCCTGCCATGCCACGTCGCGCGGCCCCGGGGAATAAGGGATGAAGTCGGGGTCGCCTTTGGGATCTGGGTAGTCCTCAAGGCGAACGTCGAGATCTTTGCCGTTGTTATCTCCCCAGTAGAAGCCGGGTGTTCCGCCGAACCATTCGTTTTTGGAACTTCGCCAAAGCCGGGTGTGGTTCGTGCCGAGATCATAGATGGCAATCTCGTTCGTTTTGGCGTCGCCCATAATCCATTCATTCGTGTAAAGCCCGTTGTTGCGAGTGCCGAGATAGCGCACTACATCGTCGATGTTGCTGCTGTATTGAATTGCCATGCGCGCGCGGTAGGCCACCGGCGTCCCCTGGGGGTTGAAGGGGGTCTGCTCGATCGTGGTTTCAGTGAGCACGATGCCCGCATCGTTCTGGTACCAATCGGTGCCGCTTTCGATGCCGCCGGGATAACTCTGGATGAGCATGCGATGGCCGGCAGCCGGCTTGATGTCGAGCAGGACGTTGGTTTGCTCCGCGAGCGTCAGCGGCCACCAGGTGACATGCCCAATCACCATTTTGCCGTCCCGTGTGGCGGGCCCGGTGGCTGCAAACGAGCTGCAATGATCGATCGCGGCATCGCGCCTGGCATAGGGCGGGGTATCAAAATTGAGGCCTTCCAGCCCTGTGGGCGTGACGGCGGCGGCGTAAGGCAAGTCACCCATCTCGACCGTGGTGTTGGCCACGACAACGTCCAGCAAATCGATGCGGCGGTTTTGCCAGCGGACGCCGGCGTCGGAAGCGCCTTCCGCGATGCCCCGCATCTCCTCCAGGATTTCGCGGTCGAAGCCGCGTAGGAAAAGAGCGTTGGCGGTGGTGCGATAGTCGTCCCAGCGTTCTTTGGATCCGAGCGACGCTGCGCAGCGCTCCATATACTCCGGAATCTCACGGGCCATGAGGTGCCCGTGCTGATAGCCGCGCTCGTAAGGCTGGCCTTCGATGTGGAGATAAATCCAACCCGCTGCGGGGTAGCGGTAAGCGGGGCCGAAGGTCTCGACGGCGTCCCGAACCGGCCATTCGTCACTCGAGGACTTCTCCTCCAGGCGCAGACCTTCAAACCACGTTTTGCCGTGAAATGATCCGCCATTGCCGACGGTGAGCAGGATATGGTCCTGGGCACTGCTGGCCACGAATCGAAGGGTGAGGCGCGTCCAGGGTTGAGTGCCACCCAGTGAGGAGGAATGCACATCGAAGGGCATCGAGGCCATGGTCAGCGCCGCGCCAACAGCGATGGGAGAACGGTCGAGGTCGCGCACCTCGAGGTTCTCGGTTCGCACCCAACCGCTCAATTCATACTCCTTGCCCATGCTGAGAGCGACGGGCGCCAGGCGCACACAGGCGTCCGGGTTGGCAGCGTCGCGCTCCAGGCGCAGCGACTTGTGCCCCTCGTGGAGCACTGCGGAGTCAGCCGCGGCCGAACCGCGAACCACCGACCAGTCCTGGCCTGGCTTCTCAAACGAAGTCTGGAACACCGGTTCAGCGGCCTGCGCCAGCGTCGCCACGAGCAGACAGCATGCAAGACGGAACATCGCTTCCCTCCCTTGGAATGGCATCCCTTTTAGACGGTCAAAATCGCCCTTCATCTATTCTATCACCACTGTCCGCTCTGAAAACGTGTAGGCGTAGGGCTTGCCCTACCCGGTTCATTAGGGGACGGCAAGCCGTCCCCCTACAAGCGGTTAAACCAAGGGAACCGTTTTCATGCTTTCCGGGTGCCCGTCAGCCAACGGAAATGAGCGGCTGCTCTGAAATGCGCTGTCATTCCGAGCGAAGCGAGGAATCTCGCCCTGGTCTTTCTGTGGCGGTCTGCCCGACGCAGAGCACGATTACGTGAGTTGTCTTGGAAGGTCCAGCAGTTCGCGCACCTTACGCGCCAGGGTTTCTGGCGTGAAGGGTTTTAGGAGATAGGATGGTCCGGCTTCCAGAGTGCTGTGGTAGCCAGAAGCGTCCCCCGTCTGCCCTGGCATATAGAGGACTCTCGACTCCGGGCGTGATGCTTGTAAGCAGTTGGCCAACTCTTTAGCACCCGTCTGGGGCATCACCAGGTCAGTTAAGAGCAGATGAATCGGTTGGGAACTCTGCTCGATGATCGCCAGAGCTTGGACGGGTCCGTGCGCTTCCAGGACTTTATAGCCAAGCGACTCGAGGGTCTTCCCGACGATGGACCGGACTCCGTGCTCCTCGACGACCAACAATATAGCCTCCGATCCCGTGAGCTGGAGGGGACGTGGCTGAACGGGCTCCATCTTGGGTAAGGTCTTTTCAATACGGGGAAGGTAGATTTTGAAGGCCGTACCCTGTCCGGGCATGGGTTGAATCCAAATGTGGCCGCCGCTCTGTTTAATGACGCCGAAGACATTTGCCAAGCCTAATCCTGCCCTCTTGCCTGCTCTCTTTGTTGCGGACAGAGGCTCGAAGGACGACGCGGGAGATTCGGCATCCGGCTGCGCGCCCATGGCGGCCACGGATACCATCACGTGCGGACCAGACCTGGCGCCGACGTGGGCTCGTGAATAAGCCTCATCCAGATAGACGTTGGCCGTTTCAATCGTGATTTTGCCGCCCTCGGTCATGGCATCGCGCGCGTTCACGGCCAAATGCATGATCGCTTGCTCGATTTGTCCCCGGTCGGCCATCACGTGTCCCAAGTCTGCTTGTTGAATCGTCGTGAGTTCGATACCGTCGCCGACCAGAAGGCGGAGCATCTTCAAGGCGTCGGACACGAGCAAGTTCAAGTCCAGGACCTCCGGCGCCGGGATTTGGCCCCGGCTGAAGGAGAGCAATTGGCGTGTGAGTGCGGCTGCCCGTTCCGCAGCCTTCAGGATTTCCTCCACTGCGCCCAAACCTTCGGGATTCACGCGTCCCTGCAAAAGCTGTCCGTAACCGGAAATGATGGCGAGCAGGTTATTCATTTCATGGACCACTCCACCTGCAAGACGTCCGGCCGCCTCCACCGTTTGCACCCACTTCAGCTGCTGTTCGATCTGGCGGCGGGTTGTGGCGTCCTGTTGAGTGGCGATGAAATGGGTGACTTCTCCGCGAGGGTTGCACGCTGGCGTAATGTGCATCTCCTCGGCGTAGAAACTTCCGTCTTTGCGCCGGTTGATGAGCTCGCCGCGCCAGGACTCCCCGGTGAGAATGGTCTTCCAAAGCTGGCGATAAAGCTCCGGATCGTGCTCGCCGGATTTCAGAAGCCTGGGGTTCTGCCCCAGGGTCTCCTCGCGCGTGTACCCTGTAATGCAAGTGAATGCCGGGTTGACATATTCGATGATGCCTCGGGCGTCGGTGATGACCACGGCTTCCGACGATTGTTCGACGGCGGCGAAGAAGAGGTGTGGCAGGCTTTTGATCAAGGTCTCAGGAGGCGCCTTGTCCTCTCGCCCTCTCATTGTCTCCAGACTCATACAGCTCCTTCTAACCAAATGCCACGCTGCTGCTGTTTTAGTCCCAGGATTTCTCACACTGTCCAGGAGCACTCGTCAGCAGTGCGTCGTGGATTAACGAAGATTCCCTCTTTGTGCTCTTAGCGGCCGCGAATACCAGAAAACGCGGAGAGGCCCATTTTGGAAACTGCTCAACTGTGTTGCAACGCCCTTACTCTAATAGCCGTCCCGTTTATCGTCTTCCGCCGGCGGGGCATTCGAATCGGGGCCAGTGCTCCGATGCTCTCGTTCAACGTGTTCCCCAAAGCTCTGGAGCAGTTCCGCCACAGCTTCCTTCGGGGGCTGATTTCCAGGTAGATAGAATGGCTGCAAGCAATGCGAACAAAGATAATGCAGCGGTCGAGGACTATCTGAGCCACCGACGATGAGTTTCGGTTTTCCATCCATAGTCGCCTTTTCCAGTGCCGGCATTGCCGCTTCCTTACTGCCGATGCACCAAGAGTTGCCGGTCCGCTTGGAGTTGTGCCCGCCCGCAGGACCGGGGAGCGGATCTACGAGACCGCGGTTGGCTGTGTCGATACGATTGTGAATGTAGGCCATGCAGTCGCGAACTTTGGTTTTCAGGAGGAAAATGTAGAGCCACGAAACGACCAACGCCGCAAGCGCGCCAATTAGAAACAACCGCTCCATCTCCCCGCTCTTTCTTAGTATTCCTGATGAGCTTCTTGCTCCGTTCCACTTGAGCCGTTCTCGGCGGGCGCCGGGGCTTCGTGAATCAGTCCGCTCAGCGCTTCTCTGACCTCGGCGAATTCAGCCGACTTGTCGAAAAAGAATCGCGCCCCCAGTTGCGAGCATTTTCTCCGATACTGTGGGAGGGTGAAGTTGGTCAGGACGATTGGGATCGGCGCCAATTTCTCTTTCCTCATGCCTTCCAGCACATCAATGCCAGTTCCGTCCGGCATGCTGATGTCCAGGATCACCACCTCAGGGTGCAGATCGCGGAGTGCCTGCAAGGCCTCCGCCCCCGTACGGGCGCGCCCAACTATTTCGACACCGCTGATTTCACCAAGCGCTTGAACCAAGCGTTGAACGAAAACCTCGGAGTCGTCAGCAATTAGAACTTTCATGAGTCGCTCCATGTATCAGTCTGCCCCATCCGCGGCAGGGACACTATCACCGAAAGCTGGATATTGGCGTCGAGCTAACTGGACTTCGCGTGTCATCATTTCTCTGACACGGTAAGTGGAAACGAAACGACAGGTCGGCTTAATTGTGGGCGGGAGAAGGGACGTGCCTGGCGGGCCGCGGCGAGATAGGCTCATTCCACCAAGCGGTTCTGGAAGGCGTAACGCATCAACTCCGCATTGGTGGTCATATTCATCTTCTCCAGAATCCGGGCCCGATAGGTGCTGATCGTAGCTACGCTCAGATGAAGCTCCTCCGCAATCTGGCTGATCGTCTTTCCTGCGCCAATCATGCGCAGGACTTCAAATTCACGGTCGGAAAGAGCCTCGTGGGGCAAGCGCGCGGGGTCTTCACCCAAGTCCCAAGCCAGCTTTTCCGCCAGCGCCGGACTTACATACCGGCCGCCCGCCAGCACTTTGCGAATGGCCCTGATTAATTCTTCCGGCGCGCTGTCCTTGTTCATGTAGCCGGAAGCGCCGGCTTTGAGCACCCGCTTGCCGTATTGGCCTTCGGGATGCATGCTGAGAACGAGGACGGGCAGTTTCGGATGGGTGCGTCTCAAGTCGCTAAGAACTTCGATGCCGCTGCGCCCGGGCATGCTGACATCCAAGATCACCAGATCCCAGGTTTGGCTCCGGACCTGAGCAAGAACTTGCTGGGCATTCTCCGCTTCTCCACAAACGGGATTCTCGAGTTCGCGCAAGAGAATCTCGATCAGGCCCCGGCGCACGATGGCGTGGTCGTCAGCGATCAGAACCCTGAGCATGGCCTTCCTCGCTACGCGTGGCGGAATTCGGGAATCCGAATCCTTACGGTCGTGCCTTGACCCGGCTCGCCTTCGATGGTGAGAGTGCCTCCCAGCAGCAGGGCCCGCTCGCGCATTCCCAAAACTCCCAGCGAATTGGCGTTGGTTAGTTCATCTTCTCGGATCCCTCTGCCGTTGTCGTGGACTTCCAGCGTCAAATCGCCGTTTTCCTCGGCAAGCCGTATCTTCACTTCGCTGGCGCTCGCGTGCCGCGCCACATTGGTGAGCGTCTCCTGGAAGATGCGGAATACCGCGGTAGCTGTCTCCGGATCGACTGAGAAATGTTCCGTGGCCAACTCCAGGAGGCATTTCGTGCCGGTTCGGCTCTCAAACTCCTCTGTCGCCCACTCCACCGTGGCCGCCAACCCCAGGTCATCCAGCATACCGGGCCGCAATTCGGTAGAGATTCGGCGCACGCTCTCAATCGTCTCATCCACCAGACGCAAGAGGGTGGTGCTCTTTTCCAAGAGAGGGCTGGGAGCGGCCGGCAGCCCGCGAACCAGCGAGCTCAGGTCCAGCTTGATGGCGGTTAAAGCCTGGCCCAGTTGGTCGTGGATTTCTCGCGCCACTCTCTTTCTTTCTTCTTCGCGGATGCTTTGGAGGCGCGCGGCGAGGGCCCGCAACTGATCGAAGGAGCGCTGGCGCTCTTCTTGCAAGCGCTGCCGAGCCAGCGCGCTGACGAATATCTGGGCAACGAGTTGCAGCCGGTTCACGATTTCCTCTGGCCAGGCGCGCTCCACTTGCGTCGAGCTGAAGGCCAACGCTCCCACGGGCGGTCGTCCCCCCGCTGCCAGCCCGATCGTCAAGACTGACTTGACGCCAAACTTGCTGTAGGTCTCCCGGTCGCGGGCAGCCTCCTCCGGCAATTCAGCCAAGGATGACACAGCAATCACATTTCGCTCTCCAGACATGACTTGTTGGTGGCTCCACGGGAAGCACTCCCCGGCGTCCATCTGGCTTGCATCCGGACCCGGTGGTCCGCCTAAACTTCGATGGGTATAGGTTAGCCTTAACGACCTTGGAGTCTCCTCCGACGCCTGCCACAGCGTACACCCATCCAATCCCAGGCATTCGCAGACGCTGCGCAGGGCGCCCTCGATCTCCCCGCCCAACCGCTGCGACGTCACATCCGCAAATCGCGCCGAGAGATCGGTTAACAGGGTTTCAAAGCGCAGCCGGTCCACCAATTCCATGTCCGCCTGCTTGCGCTCCGTGATGTCCGTGAGGAAGCCCACGCTGGCCTCGCCGTCCGAGAGTTCTGCCATGGCGATCGCCACTTCCACGGGAAAAAGGGAGCCGTCTTTACGCTGCCCGACCGCCTCATATCGCATGGGCACGGGCAGCCCGAGAGAACGCAGCCGGGCACGTTCTTCCACCATCGCCCGGCACTCTGCGGACCATTGTTCGCCGATGGATTGTCCGATGACCTCCTCGACGCTCTGGAACCCATACATTTCCAGGTACTGTTGGTTGACATACAAGGTCCGCCCGGACCGGCTGATGCTGATTGCGACCGGCGCCCTTTGAATGAGGGTCCGAAACCGGGTTTCACTGGCTTGCAGAGCTTCGACCGCACGTTTGCGCTCTGTGATGTCTTCCACCATGCCCACACCGTAAACGGGCTGGCCATCCGCGCCTCTCACCAGGGAACCGGTCAAGTGTACCCAAACAACCTTCCCATCTTTCCTGATATAGCGTTTCTCGATCTCGTGTTTTTCAACTTTCCCCGCCAGTAGATCTTGGTACATCGCCCACTCGCGCTCTCGGTCGTCGAGATGGGTAAACTCGGTGAAGGGCATACGGCGCAGTTCTTCCTCGCTATAACCGAGCATCCTCTGAAGTGCAGGGTTCGACCTCATGGGGCGGCCTTGCATATCCACTAGAGCAATACCGATTTCGGCCGTCTCATAAGTCGTGCGAAAAAGCTCTTCGCTCTCGCGCAAAGATCTTTCCGCCTGCTTGCGGTCAGTGATATCCCGCACGAGCGCGAGTAGAAGAACCTCCTCTTCTATCCCCAAGCGGCTCAGTGTGATCTCCGCTTCGAAGGCAGTTCCATCAAGGCGGAGAGCCCCCCACTCAAAGCAAAGCGTTTGGCCTTCACGAGCTTGGTTCATTTTCTCGAGCGCTTCCCGGCGAGGTTGTGAACCATCCGGCCCTTCAGCCGGGTAGCGACTGGCCAGCTCTTTCCCCAGGATTTCTTCGCGGGTGCACCGATACATCTCGAGGGCCCTTTGATTGCAGTCAATGAAGGTGTCTCCGCGGATAAGGAAGATGGCATCGCCGGCAGTCTCGAACAGAACGCGATAGCGGCGCTCGCTCTCTTTCAGGGCTTCCTGCACGCGTTTCCGCTCCGTCACGTCCCGTAACACGCCCCAAGCGCGAAGCAGAAATCCCCCTTCCACGACGCCCAGGTAGGTGTTTAGGAAGTGGTGAACCTTGCCCAGGCGGTCTTTGGCGAAGAATTCGGCGTCCTCCAGCCGATAGCCGGAGCGAATGAAAGTCTGCAGGTTTGCGATGGTACGCGGATCGACGGCCGTCATACTTTTGACGCGCAGCCCAACCAGGTCTGAGGCGCGCTCGAACCCGAACATGCGAGCCATGGAGTCATTGCATTCCGCCAGGTAAGCGAATTGCAGAACTTGGTCAACCTGCTCCTGGACCGGGAGTGCAGTGGAGACGGGCTTCTCGGTTTCCATGCGCCAAATGGCTTCCGTGCTGTTGGCAACAAAGGCATGGTATCGCTCCTCGGAAGCCTCCACGTGACGTTTGAGATCCAACACCGCTTGCTGTTGTCGAATTTTTGCCTGAAGGTCCCGCATCGCCTGATGTCGGTGCTGGGCTTGAATTACGGCGCCAAAGAGGAGGAGGGAGAGTGCCGCCGCCAGCGACTCGAGCAACACTCGCCTATGGTAATCTGCCAACGCCTGAACCTTGTCGACCTTGCGCGCCAGGCTCGCACCCGCCGCGGCGATGGACCGGGTGACGCCGAAGACCTGAACGCCCCGATAGTCGGTGAATTCGCCGAACTCTTCATTGCGCTCGCGGGCTGCCTTCGATTCGAAGGCATTGCCGCTCAGTGGCTGCCGAAACAGAGATCCCATTCCCAAGGCATTCAGTCGGGGGGAAAAGCCTACAACTTCTCCCGGTTCCTGCCAGATGATCTCGGTTTCTGCAAACCGGTCGGGCTTGCTCTTTTCCGCGAAGAAGCGGGACACCGCTCTCCTCGGCTCTGAGATCATAATCGCGGCCCCGACCATAAGGCGGGGAGTTTGAGAGGCGGTCGGAGTTGCCTCGCCGGCCGAAACCGGGACAGCCATGTTGATCAACACAAGCGCAGGCCGTGGGTAAGACGCGACGACACTGTAGGCTCGAGTGGTTTGGACTTCGCGGCAGGCCCGCTGCACGCCATCCATGGCCTCCGCCGGGACCCCGGCTTGTGCTACGATCCGGCAATCCATGTCGGCAACGGCTCCGCCCAGGAAGCCGTTAATGCGAGACATTCGATCGATCGCCAGTTCGACCTCTCGCTGGGTTGTGACCAGCTTCCCTCCGCTTACTTCCTTTGAGAGCATGCGAATAGCAGCGGTATTGCTGGCAATACCCTCGGTATCCGTACGTCTCTCGAGAAGCCAGAGGGTTTCAACGCTGGCCTGTTCGTCCGCGGAGTTGGACAGATTCGAATCCCAGTAGGCCAAGGTCTCCTGGTGGGCGACGCGCAAGTCGTACCAGAGAAAGCCGAGGATGACCACAACCACCAGGATGAAGATCCAGAGGTGCACCGGCACGCGGCCCGGAACGGGACCCCGTGCGGGATGGTCGTTATCGGGAGAGTTGGGAGGCAGGGTCGATTGAGGCAATTCGTGAGTTTGCCCCATATGCACCGCCGTCTATTCACTGAGCATTGCTGGCGATCTTCCGGATTCACGTGAAGTCGTCATCAGTCTCACCCCTGGGTTATTCATTGTACACATCACAGACCGGTTTTCAAGTTGACCTCGTGTTTCCGTTGATACCTGCGGCGCCGAGACTGAACCCGTGCCCAGAACTCAGAAGTGGGAAAGAATCGGCGCACCCCTAAGGGGGTTGTTCACACCTCCCGGCCGTGCGACGAAATGTCGCCCTTTCTTGAACCGACTTTCCACCGGTTTTTTCGTGACAACCCGACCAAGACATGCTATTTTAGCCTTGCAGTTTGTTGTTGTAATTCCGACGAGTATCGCAAGACCCACAGGGGTGATCACCTTGGACCTTGCGGCTAGTGGTGTTACAGCGGATCGTCGGGCGTACCCGCCGTTGCCGTCTCCACAAATTGCAATCTCAATCCAATAAGGACAAATAGCAGCATGAAAGAACAAGGTACAGTGAAGTGGTTCAACGCCGCAAAAGGCTACGGGTTCATCCAGCGTGAAAGCGGAGAGGACGTATTCGTTCATTTCTCGTCCATCGTGGGCAACGGATACCGGTCATTAGAGGAAGGCGCAAGGGTCAGCTTCGAAGTGAAGACCGGCCCTAAAGGGTTGCAAGCCGCGAACGTCGAGCGCGTGTAACTCATCCGGCACGCCGCCCCCGCCGGCGCCACACTGCGGGGAAACATTCTCACCTGGCGACCCGAGCAGAGTTCGTGCTCGCGGGCTCAAAAGACCTCCAGTCTTGAGGGTGAGGTGTACGCATCGGAGTTGTAGACGCTCCCCTGATGGAGCACAGGGGCAGCCATCAGGGATGCCCCTGCCTCAAGTACCCTCACCAGTTTTCGTCACTCTCGAAGCGCGGTGTGCCTTGGGCTTTCGCGCCAGCCTCTCAAACGCCCGCTTGAATTGAGCGTTTTCGGGGCTGAGGGTGGAGGCGATACGGTATTCCCCCATCGCTTCGTCGCGGTCACCTTCCTTTTCCAGCCAATAAGCCAGCGAATAATGGAGTTGGGGATTGTTCGGGTCAAGGCGCAGAGCCGCGCGAGTTTCGCGAATGGCTGCGCCCAAGGTGCCCTTAGTCCCCATGGCGATACCGAGGTTGTAATGCGCTGAGTCATTCTGCGGGTTCAGGCGCAGGACTTCCTGGTACTCGGCAATCGCCGCATCCAGATTCCCCTTTTTGTAGAGCGCGGAGCCAAGGTTGACGTGGGCGTTTTCATTTTCCGGCTTCAAGCGCAAGGCTTCGCGGAACTCCGCAATCGCGCCCTCCAGGTCGCCTTTGTCGCCCAACGCCAGGCCCAGGTCGAAGCAGGCAGTATCATTACTCGGGTTAACGCGCAGGGCCTCGCGATACTCGAGGATCGCTGCGTCCAGGTTACCTTTCATGTCCAGGGCCAAACCGCGGTTGATGTGGACGTTGTCGTTGTTGGGGTTGGCGCGGAAGGACTGGCGCGAGGCGTCGATGGCAGGCGCACCATTCCCGCTATCCTCGTGGACCTCGACATTGAATAGCTGGAATTTGGAGAAGATGTGTTCGTTACGCAGGCGCTTGCGGCCCCATTCCACACTCACGGTGACGCGACTAGGGAGCAAGAAGGTGGTGGGTGAGCTCAGGAAGTTATACGGGCGATAGTCAATCTCAGAGGTCTCGCGGGTCAAGCTGATCCTGGAGATGGGATGAAGAAGGTCGGTGCGCAACCTCATGACGCGGTGATCGGGCGAGATCCAGGCAATTCCCTGGAGATAAAGCGGCGTGGCGTCCCCTAGAGCCAGGACGAATCTGCCCAGCGGGCTGGGACCACCCGGTTTCTGGGCAAAGCCAACCACATACGTCGGCTGACCCGCCAGGGACTGCGAGCCCAGCAAACGATAAGTCGTCTGGCCTTGAAACTCCGGATGTAGAACCATCAGGGTGCTCACAAACCCGGAAGTAACCATGAAGCCCCCTTCGGTTCTTCCCGGGCTCAAGGGGTGGCCTTCCTTGTTCCCACGATATTCATCGATCTGGGTGTGTCCATTCACATTGCGATGCACGAAGACGTAGTTGCACTCCAGGGAGCGTGCTACCCGCGGCTTCCCGTTGCTGGACAGTTGAGTTTGCCGGATCAATTCCGAGCTCATGGTGTTCGAGAAACCGCGCAAAGTCTCTTCGATGCTGCTTCCCACCTGCTTCAAGAATTCCTCCAACCCGCCGGGAGGGGGAGGACTCGAAGGGTCCAGACCCTTGAGCTCGCCAGCAGCCTCTTGGAGTTCCGCCACCGGCTGATTCATCACGTCCTCGACGGGCTGGATGGAACGATCCTGCAACCGCTTCTCAAGATCGGCCACGAACCCCTGAGCTTCCGGCGGCAGACGTTTTCGGCGCAAGTCCTGTGCAAGCACGTCCGCTTCGAGCGAGGCGCTTTCGAAATCACCGAGAGCGATCATCGCCCGGGCTCGCAGGTAGTGCGCCTGGGGAGCCAGGGCACGCTTGCGCAGAGGCGGTTCCAGCATGGCTGCGGCGGCAGGCCAGTCCTCTGCCTGGACAGCTACACGCCCCAATTCGAGTTCGATGAAGGCGCTGCGCGGGTCCATGGAGCGTGCCTGCTCGAGGTCCTGCCGGGCCTCATCGGTCCTGTGGAGGAAGCTCCAGCGCACCCCTCGAAGCACCAGTTCTTCTGTCGAGATGCCGGACGCCGGCGGATTCGAGGCCAACACCTTTCCGGCTCCCCGCCAACTTCCCATCTGCATCAGGGCCAGGGCCGCCAAGGGTCGAAACTGCGGCAGGGCGGATTGCCGCGTTGCGTCGAGAATTTGTGCCAATTCGGCCCAGTCCAAAGGCCGCTTCCGGAAGCGGGCGAGCGTCTCGTGCAAAGCCCCGCATGTTGTCCTGGCCTGTGCGCGACAGTCGCGGGATCGCGCCAGCCGCGGGATCAACCAAGCCTGGACCAGGTCCAGATTAGGCGCGTCGAGCTTCTCATCCAGACTTGGCAATAAAAGGCTCGATTTGACTACCGGCGCCATTTCGCTCGGATTGAGCAGTTCTCGCGCTTCAAGGCACTCCGGGTGACTAGCTCCCAGAATGATGGCGTTGCTGGCCGTTTGGGGGGACAAGTCAATACTGAGCGAGTATGTGCCCTCGCTCCCCGTTTGAGTTGAAGCTAAATGTTGCGTGGGCGAAGCGAGAGATGCCACCCAGACCGTGGCCCCCTCGAGAGGTTCTCCTTCAACCGAGGCGATCGTCCCTTCGACCTGCAATGTTCGTGGAGTTGATTCTCCCGATCCCACCAGGAGATTTGCGGCAGCTTGGCGCGCGTGCGACGCGGGGATACTGTTCTGCCCCGCCAGCGGGAAATTGTGAGAGAGCAGCCCCGCCACGATGACGATCAGGGTGGCTGCCCGAACCATCCTACCCTCCTTCCGGGCGCACTTGCGTGCGGTGCACCCCCTTGAAATTGCGGAGAGATTATACTCCCGGATGTCAACACCTAAGCCGCTCAGGGTTGTCTCTCCGTTTGACCCGGCGCGAGGACACTGTAGGGGGACGGCTTGGCGTCCCCATATTTCCGCTGGTTGCAACGAGGGTAGGGCAAGCCCTATCCCTACGGCGCGCGGGTTCAAAAGCCAACGAACGAACCGGGAATGTTGATGAAAATAAAGGACGGCTCACTCGAGAACCCCCAACCCTCCATAAAGCAGCGGCGATCGGCTGTCACTGCGTGGTCCCGACATCGGACTCCCCTCGGGAGAGGGCTCTTCGTTCACACCGTAGGGGCGGCCCTCGTGGCCGCCCTGGGCACCCACAAGGGGTGCCCCTACGTCATTGGCGGGCGCCCCTACGTCCTCGGCTGGCGCAGACGTGCTTTCCAAGGTCTGCGGCTCTTGCGTTCGGGCCGGCGCTTTCCGCAGGCTCAGCAGCAGCTTGATCTTGCGGTCGATGGCGCGTTCCAGCGACTCTTCCCGCCGCAGCAGCATCCGCCACTCTTCGCCCGCGGGAGCCAGGCACGCGTCGCGCTCGATGGCCGTCTTCTCTTCGTTCAGCTTCTCCTCGTACTCGAACTCCCGCTCGACGGCCGCCACCTCGTCCGCGAGCAGCAGGACCAGTTGCTTGTACCGCAGTTCGTCCGCCGGTTCGGTGGCGACGAAGGGGCTGGCCTCCTGGGCGGGTTGGGCGTCCCCAAGCGGCGCCTCGATATCATCCCCTTCGTCGTCCTCGGCCTCCGCGACGTGCGCGCCTGCGCCACCCAGCGGCAGAGGCAAGTTGCTCCCGGCGAAGAGCGACAGCAGAAAGCACAACCGCGGCCCTCGCCAGCCGGTCTTGTTCCGGTAGAAGCCCTGGAGCGCGGCGGCCTGCCAGGCCAGGAAGTAGCGCTTGTGGACCTGAAGGCGAATCAGTGCCAGAAAGGAGAGCAGCAGGCGCAGGCGCGCGGCGGGGTCGGTGGGCGCCTCGTGCGTGACGTTGAGGCCCTCGCCGACCTCCATCGTGCAGTCTTCGATTTCCTTCCGGCGGCGATGCTGCCGCTCTTCGAGCGCCAGCAGGGCCCGACGCATCAGGCCGGTCTGGGAGCGCTCCAGGCGGTCGCGCCGCCAGTAGAGACGGGCCAGGTCGTCGATCTGTTTTTCAATGAAGGAGTCGCCGGTGCTGAAGGAAGCGCTGAGCTCCTGCTTCAGGGCTTCGAATTGGGCCGGGTCTTCGCCCAGGGCGCGCATCACTTCGTAGTGATTTTCGGGGTCGGAACGCTCGCCGTGCTCGAGGGCGTTCATTTTGGAATTCTCTTTACCGGCCGCGGTGCACGGACCGTGGGAGCGCCGGCCGTTGGAGCGAGCGGCGTCGAGCAGTTGAGGAGTACGCTGAGGCGAAGTGCGGATAGACATAGAACCTCCGGAGCGGGGATTGGACTGCCAGGGAGAAGGATTCTCCCCGGTAGAGCGTGGACAAACTATATGCTAGCAGGGCCTAGCTGTTTTGTCAAGTATCTATGGAGATAATAGCACTGTCAGGACTAGTACCGAGGCGGGGAGAGGACTCTTGCGCGGGATGGCGCAGACATGCCCAAGAACGGCACGTCGGCGCCACCCGAGGCCGCCAAGTTCAAAAGCAGGTCGGCATTTGCTTGAGGCTGGTATTCAGATAAACTAGGTTCGTAAGCTTATATCTGAAGAGGAGTCCCCGATGAGCCAATTGCGAACCACCTCGCTGCGGATAACATTCTTTGTGACGTTCACGGTGTTGGCAGGCGCCGTGGCGCTGGAAGGAAAAGAACTACCCGCCGACGCCTGCACACTTCTGCCTGCTGCACAGGTGTCCAAGGTGCTGAATCAGACGTTCGGATCGCCGTCCAGAACCTGGGCGCCCGTTGTAGCCCCCAGCACGGTCAGGGGCACAGACTGCAACTATCGAACCCGAAATGGAACCGAGTTTTTGTTTCGAATTTATGCGGAGCCGTCCGTAGACGTAGCCAAGGCGACGTTTACAAAACTCAGCACGCGCTTCGGGCCTAACAAGACTGTGGACGGAAATTGGGACGAAGCCTATTTCGATGCCCGGCACAACCTTCACGTACGCAAGGGCAAAGAACGCTATTTCATGAGGCTCAAACCCCCGGGGACGGATGCGGACCAAAGCGAAAAACAACTGAAAGACCTCGCCGCATCGGTGGCCGGGCAACTCTGATGGGATGGCGTGAGGCGTGGGCGGGAAGGGCCCCCTCCCGCGAACAATCGCTAGGATAAGCGTGCAGGAACGATTTCAAATGCCCGAAGGGCATGAAGATCATTAGCCGTAGGTGAAACCTACGGAGATGAGGCCCCCACCTTTTGATATTCTCCGACCCCGCAGGGGTCGAATGTTCGACCCTTTCAGGGTCGGGCACTGTTTCTAGCCCAGCCCGCCCGTAGGTTTCACCTACGGCTAATGATCTTGGGTCCCTTCGGGACCCAGGCACGCTCTACACCTTGGGGGCGAGGGCCGTAATCTCGATCAGGTGTCCGTTCGGGTTGGTGAAATCAGGAAGATGGCGCCGGAGCCCAGGATTCCCGCCGCGGTAATGATCAGCCAGGCAAGATCGTAGCTGTGCCGCAGGTCGAAAATGCGGCCTGCCATGACGGGCCCGAACGTCTGTCCCAGCGAGTCGGCCATAATCACCAGGGCCAGGATCTTTCCCAGCGAGGCAAGTCCGAAGCAATCGACCGCAACCAGGGGGATCAACATGTAATCCGCGCCCATGGCGAATCCGAAAAGTATTGCGAAAGCTTCGACGGCCCGCACCTGGTGATGCAGGAATAACAAGGGAATCGCCAGGGCCAAGGTGAGATAGAAGAGGGCCATGATGTTCTTGCGGCTAAAGCGGTCGGCAATGTAACCCACAATCACGCGACCCGCCAGGCTCGAAAACAATAGAATGCTGAGCGTTCGAGAAGCCCCGCCGGAGGAATACCCTTCATCTTTCAGGAAGAGTATGAAATGCGAGATCACGGTTCCGATCACGCCGATCACGAGTGTGCTTCCGACGAGGAGCAGCCAGAAGTTTGCCGTCCGAATCGCTTCGCCGGCGGTTCGCGAGGGCGCTGTTGTTTCCGTGGCCGCCGGATTGGGCGGAACGCCGTCGGGGAATAATCCCAAATCGCGCGGCGCAGAGCGCGTTACCCAGATGCCGACGGGGAAGAGAATGGCGACGATCGCAACCCCAATCACCTCGAAGGCCTTGCGCCAGCCGACGGTTTCGATCAGCCAATGGACGAGAAGTGGCGACACCGCGCCGCCGAAGCCGAGACCCAGGTATGCATAGCCCATGGCGCGGCCCCGCATTTTGCGAAACCAGTTGGCGACGAGGACCTGATTGGCGATGGGGCCGGCGGAGACGTATCCGAGCACCTCGGCGAAGCAGAGCAGGTAGTATTGAGTGAGTGTGTGGATGCCGCCCATCAAGAAGAGTGAGACGCCTACAAAGCCCGTACCGATCAGGATCGCCAACCGCGCGCCCAACCGGTCGATCAACGCTCCGACCAACAACCCCAGGATCGGCGCCGCCGCCGCAAAGCCCAGGAACATTCCCGTGGTGGCTTGCTGCCGCGAGAAATGCAGCGACTCGATGAGGGAAGGGTAAAAGACCGGGAATCCGTAGAAGACAATGCCGACGGCGAAAAAGAGGTTCAGAAAGGCGGCGACAACAATCCACCAGCCATAGAAGACACGTTGAGGTGGGGAATCAGTCATCGGCGGTGATCAGCCAAACTCCGGACCGAGTATCGCGCCCAGCAAGTCAGGTCGGCCCGGATGCGCGTTCTCGCCGCGGTACATTCTTGTCAGGCTGCGGGAAAACTGAAATCCGCGAGCGGCCAGAAGCGCGGGCGCCCAAGCATTCTCTCTCAGCACGTCGACAAAGACAACCGGCCGGCGGGAGCGGAGGAGAAGATCGTCGAAAACGGTGCGCGCCGCGGTGGCGTTAGCCGCCGCCCAGGGGCCGAGTTGGTCTGCTAGTGAGCCCTGGCGGCCGAGTGCAAATCCCTCCACGGCGCCGCCGGAACGGTGGATGGAGACCAACTGGGGAGCCGACCTTGCGAGCGAGCGCAAGAGAGCGCTGCGGTCAGCGCCGAAAACCTGGTGGTCAAATTCCAGAAGCGGCTCGAAGTTCTCGGCGGGGGATGCTGTCGTCTGCGTGCCGGAGTCTGCGGTGATCTCGCGGGCCAATCTGTGCCGCTCGATTTCGTATTCGATCTGGAATCCCAGGCGGGTGTAAAGGGGCTTGCCCTGCGGCGTAGCGTCGAGCTTCATGCAGGGGACCTTCCTGGCGTCAAGATGGTCAATGGCTCTCAGGAGCAGGGCTGTCCCGATGCCCTTGCCGCGCACCTGCGGATCCACGAGCACCATTCCGATCCAGGCGAAGCGGTGCTCGTAGACGATCGTCGCCACCGTGCCCGCTACCTGTCCATTCCATTCCGCGACGAAACAGCCCTCGGGATCGGACTCGAGGAATCGCTGCCAGTCTTCCAGGGTTTGGTTCCATCCCGCGATCTCTTTCAACCGCATGCCGGCAGGGATGTCGGCAGGGGTCATGGTTCGGAGACGGCCGGAGAAAGCATTCACCACAGAGCGCATGGAGGACACGGAGAATACCACCTCGAGTTTTGGAATAGAGGTATTGTACTCCAGTCTGCTTGACTTGCCGGCGACGCATGTTCTAGATTGCTGGGCATGATAAATTTGATTCAGACGGAAGCAGAACTGCAAGAACTCCTCAGCACTCCCAGTGCGGAGGACATCGCATTCTTCAGCAAGTTAGAAGGCGACCTCATCATCGTGGGCGTGGGCGGCAAGATCGGTCCGAGCCTGGCTCAGCGGGCCGGACGCGCGGCGCAAGCGGCGGGCGCGAAAATCCGTATTTTCGGCACGGACGTCCATTGCGAGGATTTGGACGCCGATCTCATGGAGGCCGCGGGGGTTGAGATCTTGTGCGTGAATTTACTGGACCCCTCAGATTTTGCCACCTTGCCTGACGCGCCGAATGTGATTTTCCTGGCGGGGAGGAAATTCGGCTCGACGGGCCAAGAGAGCCTGACGTGGGCGATGAACGTTTACGTGCCGGCGCTCATCGCGGAGCGTTACCGCAACTCCCGCATCGTCGCCTTCTCGAGCGGCAACATCTATCCCTTCCTGCCCGTGATTACGGGCGGGGCCACGGAGGAAACCGTTCCAGCCCCGATCGGCGACTACGCGCAATCGGTGCTGGGGCGCGAGCGCATGTTTGAGTACTTCTCGGCGCGGTATGGGACGCCTGTCACCCTGCTGCGGTTGAATTACGCCGTCGAGCTCCGTTACGGCGTGCTGGTGGATATTGCCACCAAGGTTTTTGACGGCCGAAGTGTGGATGTGGCGGCGGGCGCCGCCAACGTGATCTGGCAGGGCGACGTCAGTTCCGTCGCGCATGCGAAGCCTTGCGCATTGCCAGTCTCCTCCCTTCATCCTGAACCTGACCGGGCCGGAGACGCTCTCGATTCGAGCCGTGGCCCAGCAGTTCGGCGAGATCTTCGGCAAAGAGCCGATTCTGGAAGGACAGGAAGCGCCAACCGCCCTGCTCAATAACGCGGCGCGCTGTTTTCGCCTTTTCGGTTACCCTTCCGTGCCGGTCGAGCAGATGATTGACTGGATCGCGCACTGGATCAAGAGCGGCGGAGCCAACCTCGGCAAGCCCACGCATTTCGAGACGCGGGATGGGAAGTTCTGAGTGCAACAACCATAAAGCGATTTCAAATGGCAAAGGGCAAATGGCAAAATTCAAATGGTTTACCATTTGCCATTGACCTTGCCATTTGCCATTTGAATTTGCTTTTAGAATTCTGACAGGAGGCTCGTGACACAACATCAGAAACTGTCCGTAGGCATTTTGGGTCTAAGCCATCTGCATCCGCGCAGCTACATGACTTTGTTCCAGGCCATTCCTGGGGTGGAGGTGATTGCAGCCTCGGAAGCCAATCCGGCCGTGCTGGAAGGCTTTGTCAAAGACTTTCACGTGCGCGGTTACTCCGGCTGGCAGGAACTGCTGGAGAAAGAGCGGCTGGATTTGGCGGCGATCTTTCTTCCTCATGCCGATTGCCCCGAGGCCGCCGTAGCCTGCGCGGAGCACGGCGCGCACGTGATGGTGGAGAAGCCTATGGCGGTCTCCGCCGAGGGTGTGCGCCGCATGATCGCCGCCGCCCGCAAGGCCGGCGTAATCCTCTCAACCCCTTACGCCTGGCGATTCCATCCCGTCGCCCAGGAAATGAAGAGGCTCGTCGAGGGAGGAGTAACGGGTCGCATTGTGGGCTGCGAAGGACGCTGCGCCGCGGGACGCCTCTCGCGCTACATCGACGGTAACGCGGGCTGGATGCTCGAGAAGGCGCGTAGCGGCGGCGGCCCCATGTTGAACCTGGGGGTTCACTGGATTGACCTTTACCGCTGGTTGTTGTCGGACGAAGTTGTGGAAGTAATCGGCAAAACCGTACGCGTGAACCAGCAGTACGATATCGAAGACAATTCCTTCGCGTTTCTGACCTTCTCGCGCGGCACGGTGCTGGCCCTTGACATCAGCTACACCGTGCCGGATTCCTATCCTTTCGGCCGCGATCTTTATCTTGCCCTGCGCGGCACGGCCGGCGTGCTCTCCTGGAGCCCGTCGTTTGAGGGCGTCAAAGAGCGCCTGTTCGTTTGCAGCGATTCGGGCGAGTACTCGCAGCCGGACCACCAGCACCTGGACTTCGAACTCCCGCCACAGGCTGGCTACGCTGGCGTCATGGGGCTTCGCTTCCTCGTCGGACCTGGTGGAGTCAATCCGCACGGGCAAGCCACCTGCCATCACGGGATATGACGGGCTGAGGGCGCTCGAGGTCGCCGAGGCCATCTATCAATCCGCAGAGAGTGGCCGGAGCGTAAAGCTCTGACGGGCAGTGGTGGCGCTGGCCTTAAGGCCAGCATCCGCCGACCTAAAGGCCGGCGCCGCGTTCACACTACGTCATCGTCGGCTTTTGCCTGGGAGCCGGTGATTACGATATAATGTCGTTATCTTGGGGTTGGACAGCCTTGCTGCTTGTTGGTTTGGCCCCATGAGGGGATTAACCCATGGGGAATGAGCTCAAAACTCTCTTCCTGAACCCACCGAGCTTCGAGAATTTCGACGGCGGGGCCGGTTCGCGTTGGCCGGCGACGCGCGAGATCGAGTCCTTCTGGTATCCCGTGTGGCTCACCTATCCGGCGGGGATGCTGCCCGGCAGCCGGCTGCTGGATGCCCCTCCGCACAAGGTCTCGCCGGCCGAGACCATTCAAATCGCGCAGCGGCTACGAATTCGTAGTGCTTTTCACCTCCACGGTGGGGTTTGAAAGCGACCTGCAGCATGGTTCGCCGAATGAAGGAGGCCAAGCCCGATCTTAAGGTCGCCTTCGTGGGCCCCCACGTCCAGACCAGCCCGACGGAAAGCCTGCTGGCCAGCCGCGGACATCGATTTCATCGTGCGCGGCGAGTTTGACCATGCGGTGGTGGAGTTTGCGCAGGGCAAGCCGCTGGGGGAGATCAGCCGGCGTCAGCTATCGGAAGAATGGCCAGGTTGTTCACAACCCGGCGCGGCCGCCGCTGGAGACCGAAGAACTGGACCGGCTGCCCTTCGCCACCGAAGTCTACAAGCGCGACCTGGTGATTGAGAACTACAACATGCCGTTCCTGCTTCACCCCTACGTGTGCTTTTTACACCAGCCGCGGCTGTCCGGCGCTGTGCACGTTTTGCCTTTGGCCGCAGACGCTTTCCGGACACGCCTGGCGCGTGCGCTCCGCGGACAATGTGGCGCGGGAGATTCGCCAGGCGCTGAAGTTGTTTCCCCAGGCCAAGGAGTTTTTCTTCGACGACGACACCTTCAACATTCGCAAGGACCGCGTGCTGGAGCTTTGCGCGAAGTTCAAGCCCCTGGGATTCCGCTGGTCCTGCAACGCGCGCGCCCACAGCGATTATGAAACGCTGAAGGCCATGGCGGACGCGGGCGCGCGCCTGTTGATCGTGGGATTCGAGTCGGGCGACCCGCAGATCCTGAAGAACATCAAGAAGGGCGCCGACCGTGGAAATGGCCCGCGCCTTCGCGAAGAACTGCAAGAAGCTGGGCATCGCCATTCACGCCGACTTCATCATCGGCCTGCCGGGCGAAACCAAGGAGACCATCGAGCGCACCATCGAATTCGCCAAGGAACTCGACGCGGAAACCATTCAGGTCTCCGTCGCCCACGCCTATCCCGGGAACCGAGTTCTACGACTACGCCGCGAAGAACGGCTTCCTGGCCGCCGAGGCGTCGCGCCGATGCGGCGGCCATCAGCTTCCGCACCTCGAGTATCCCGGCCTGGAGCTGGAAGAAATGATGGCGGCGATGAACCGCTTCTACGACTCCTACTACTTCCGGCCGCGCGTGGTGTGGCGCATCGTCCGCAAAGCGCTGTGGGACCGCAGACGAGCGCAAGCGCCTTTACCAAGAGGCGGTGGAGTACCTGCGCCTGCGCGCCGAGCGCTGGAGATACGCGCGGAATGCCCAAGGCCGGCTCGCGAACCCGGCCCACCATGCCTGAAGCTGTGAAATGACCCGCGAGAGAAACGGCTTCACGCAGAGGCGCGAAGCACACCAAGATCGCAACCATAGTCTCCATGCCCTCGTCAAGAAACCTGCTGGCAAAAACCATTCCACTCCTGATCCTGGTGCCGATCTTCGGCTCGCTGGGCAACGTGCTGCTTGGCAAAGGGATGCGCGGAATGGGTAGGATTCCAGACCTGTCATTTCCGAGCCTGGCGGCTTACTTACTGAAGATTCTGAGCAGCGGCTGGATTTGGCTGGGCATCGGCTCGCTTCTGATCTTTCTTCATTTCCTACATGCTGGTGCTCTCGTGGGCTGATTACAGCTACGTTATGCCGGTTACGGCCGTTGGTTACGTTCTGGCGCCGCTGCTCGCGCACCTTCTGCTGGGAGAAGTGGTTCCCGGGACGCGCTGGGCGGGCGCGGTGTTTATCTTTCCTGGGCGTGGCCGTGGTGGGGCGCACGCCGCCCAGCACGACGGGGCAGAGTTGAACATGCGCACCTTCTTATTCCTCGCGATTGTGGTGTTCGCCGGGACCGGCGGAGATATCGCCGTGACGCACGCCATGAAACAGATCGGGGAAGTGAAGAACTTTTCGCCGCGCGCGCTCCTGGGCGTCATGTGGCGTGCCCTGAAGTCGAGATGGATATGGCTGGGCATTGCGCTCATGACCGTGGCATTTTTCTCCTTGCTGGCATTGCTTTCGTGGGCGGAGGTCAGCTTTGTGGTGCCGGCGACGGCCGCGAATTATGTCGTGGGCGCTGTGGGCGCGAGGTTTCTGCTCAAGGAACGCGTCAGCCAGGACGCGCTGGGCGGGCTTGCTGCTGGTGGCCGCCGGAGTGGCGCTGGTTTGCGCGGCGCGGTAGAATCGGAAATTGGAAAATCGAAACTCGAAATCGAAACTGGAAATCGAAACTCGAAAAATGTCATTCTGCGAGGCGAATCCGATCTCGAGTCTCGAGCGCAGCCCCGAATTGCCGGATTGGAAGTACCGGTCGCTCGGCTTCGAGTTGCTTTCGAATTTCCTTTTCGAATTTCGGCTCCATTTCGAGGATTTCACTCCATGTGTGGCATTGTGGGATTTACGCACGAAGACCGGCCGGCTCCGCCTGGCGTGATCCGCGGGGCCACTTCCTCTCTGATCCATCGCGGGCCCGACCAGCAAGGTGTTTACGAATCCCCGCACGTTTCATTGGGCGCCGTGCGGCTTACGATCATCGACCTGGTGTCCGGCGAGCAGCCCATGCGCAGCGAGGACGGCGATACAGTGCTGGTGTACAACGGCGAGGTGTACAACTATGCCGAGCTGCGCGCCGAACTCGAGGCGCTAGGACATCGCTTTTTCACCCGCAGTGACACGGAAGTAGTACTGCACGCCTTTCTGGAGTGGGACACGGAGTGTTTCCGCCGGCTGCGCGGCATGTTCGCCATGGCCCTCTGGAGCGAGTCGCGCCGGCGGCTGGTTCTGGCGCGAGACCGAGTGGGCATCAAGCCGCTCTATTTTTGCCGCAAGGGGCGCGACGTCTACTTCAGCTCCGAGCTGAAGGGGATTCTTCATCACCCGGAGATCGATCGCAATCTGGACTTGACGGGCTGAATTGCTATCTGCGCGTGAATTACGTTCCCGCGCCGCTGACCCTTGTGCAGGGAATCGAGAAACTGCTTCCCGGACACATTCTCACCTGGCAGCGCGGTGACAACAAAAGTCGAGCGCTACTGGCGCATGCCTGATCCCGCCGCCCGTCCGCAAGAGGCTTGGAGCCTCGACGCCGCCAAAGAGCAACTGGACACTCTGCTGCGTGAATCCGTTAAGGAGCACATGATTGCCGATGTGCCGGTGGGACTCTGGGCCAGCGGCGGTCTGGATTCGTCAACCATTCTCCACTATGCCTCGAAGGTGTCGGGCAAACCGCTGAAGACGTTTTCGATTACCTTCAAGGGCCGCAGCTTCGATGAAAGCGACTACATCCGCGAGGTGGCGGAGCGCTACGGAACGGAGCACACCGAGGCCGATCTGAGCACCGACACTGATCTCGCGGGCGCCATCCAGGAATTCGCTTACTATTCCGACGAGCCCAATGCCGACGCGGGCTGTTTGCCGGTGTGGTTCCTGGCCAAGATGAGCGCCCGGCAAGTGAAAGTGGCTCTCAGCGGCGAAGGGGCGGACGAGTTGTTGGGCGGCTACGTGACCTACATCGCCAACCGATATGCGCGCCGGGCGCGATTGCTGCCTGCGGCCGTGAGGCAGATGGCGATCGGCGCTCTTCGCTATTGGCCGGTTTCGAATGAGAAGATCAGTTTTGAATACAAGCTCAAGCGTTTTCTGCGGGGATCCCTGCTGCCTGCCGACGAAGGCTCACGTTTTCTGGAACGGCACTTTTTCCGAAGAGGAAAAAGCGGAGGTTCTCGGGCCGGCGGATGCGGCGCCGATGCTGAAGGTTCTGGCGCGGATGCCGCCGGTTGACGGCCTCGACCGTTATCTCCTTTTCGATCAGCAGTGCTATTTGCCGGACGATATTCTCTACAAGTCGGACCGCATGAGCATGGCGCATTCACTCGAGGTGCGGCCGCCCTTTCTCGATCACCGCCTGGTGGAGTTTGCCGCCTCGCTGCCGGAAAACTACAAATTGCGAGGATCGAAGCTGAAGTTCCTGCTCAAAGAGCTGATGAAGGACAAACTGCCGACGGCGATACTAGCGCCGCAAGAAGGAAGGATTCGACATTCCCGTCCACGATTGGTTTCGCTCCGTGCTGAAGCCGCTGTTGCTCGATACGTTGACCGAGCGGCCGTGGCAGCGACGCAGATTTTCCGCTGGGAAGGCGTGCAGTCGGTGATCAAAAGGCACCTTGACCGGCGCGAAAACCTGGGATATCACCTTTGGGGTTTGCTGATTCTGTTTGTATGGCTCAAACGATGGAACATTCAGACGCTGTCGGAAACGGCATCGGCGCGCATGAGAGTCAGCCTCTCGGCGGCCGTCTGAACTATGGCAGCGAAATCGTTGTCATCCTTTTCGCGGCGGTGATTTTCGTCGGTTGCATCGTATCTCCGCCCTCTCTCATGGACGACGTGGATGCGGTGCAGGCGCAAATCGCCCGCAACATGCTTCAGTCCGGCGATTGGGTGACCGCGCGTCTGGATGGCGTGGCCTATCTCGAGAAAGCGCCGCTCATTTACTGGACCATGGCGCTTTCTTACAAGGTCTTCGGCGTTCACGATTGGGCGGCGCGCATTCCGGTGGCGCTGTCGGCGGTGGCGCTTGCCTGGCTGACCGCGGCGTTCGGCATGTGGGCGTTCGGGAAGCGCGCGGGATTCTACGCGGGCCTGATGCATGGCCACGTGCATCGGCCTGTTTCTGTTCACGCGCATTTTGATTCCCGATGTGATGCTCACGTTCACCGTGGCGCTGGCCATGTGGGCGTTCCTGCGCGCGCTGGACCAGGACGAGCCTCATCCGCGCTTCTGGGCTGTCGTGCTGGCGCTCAGTCTGGGATTGGGGCTGCTGCTGAAGAGCCTGGTCGGAATCGTCTTCCCCATCGCCGCCGGCGCGATCTACCTTTTGCTGACGCGGCAATTCTTTTCCGCCGCGGCTTGGAGGCGCCTGCGTCCTTTCAGCGGAGCGTTCATCGTGCTCCTGATTGCCGCGCCCTGGCACGTGCTGGCCACCTTGCGCAATCCGCCTTACTTCGACTTCACGCTGCACAGCGGCCCGGGCGAATATCACGGGTTCTTCTGGTTCTTCTTCATCAATGAGCAGGTCCTGCGGTTTCTGAATCTGCGCTATCCGCGCGATTACAATACGGTCCCGCGCCTCTATTTCTGGCTTTTTCATCTGCTCTGGCTTTTTCCCTGGAGCGTCTACTTTCCGGCCGTCGCCAAGCTCTCCTTCAAGCCGGTGGACCGCGCCGGGCGCGCGCGCCTGCTGGCTCTGTGCTGGGCCGGTTTCATGCTGATCTTCTTCACCTTCTCGACCACGCAGGAATACTACTCAATGCCCTGCTATCCCGCGCTGGCGCTGCTGCTGGGTTCGGCCATGGCGGCGGACGGCAAGTGGATGCGGCGCGGCACGCGCGTGCTGGCGGCCATCGCCGGATGTGCGGCGGCGGCCGCAATCGTGATTCTGGCCTGGAGCCGCGGCTTGCCTGCGCCCGGCGATATCTCCTCGGCCTTGACCCAGCACCCGGCGCCTACAAACTATCGCTCGGCCACATGGAGGACCTGACCTTGGCCTCTTTCGCCTATCTGCGCGTGCCGCTGGCGCTGGCGGCCGCGGCCTTCCTGGTGGGCGCCGTAGGCACTTTCAAAGCCAAACGCGCGCGCTTTCTGGCGGCCGGGCTGATGATGGTCCTGTTCTTCCACGCCGCGCGCCTGGCGATGGTGGCCTTCGATCCGTACATGTCCTCGCGGCCGCTGGCTGAGGCGCTGCGAGGGCGCCGAAGGGCAAGTTGATCGTGGAACATCACTACTACACGTTCTCTTCGGTCTTTTTCTATACCAATCGCTCCGCGCTGCTGCTGAACGGGCGATTCAAGAACCTGGTGTACGGGTCGTACGCGCCCGGCGCCCCGAACGTCTTCATCGACGACTCGCAATTCAAGAATTGTGGCTAAAACCGGATCGTTGCTATATCGTCGCAAGGCAGTCGGCAGTGCCCCGCCTGGAGGGTTGGTGGGTAACGCGGAACTCAACGTGGTGGCCGCAAGCGGAGGGAAGGTCCTTCTGACGAATCATGCTCTTTCGGATAGCGCCGCTGCGGAGTGAAGCATCTCCGCAGTTCTGGCCCCGCGGAACCCGGAGCCGGGGGCCTGTCTCACTTCACCGAGGAATGGGGACTGCCCGGTACGAGTTGACCGTTGCGGAGCCGATATTCGCCGCCGCGCCACTGGAAGCTGTTTTTGCCGAAGCTGGCGAGCCATAGAAGAAACGCCATGGCGTCCCACACCGGCAGCAGCCACATTTTCCCGCGCAGCGTTTGATCCCGGATCCCCCGGGCGCCGATGAGCCATGTCATTGCCAACCTGAGTCCAAGGTAAGTCCCAAGATAGCCGCATCCCACGGCGACCGTCGGATGAATCGCGAAGGCGGCCAGCGACCAGGGAAGTCCTTGCGTGAACAGCAGACCCAGATGGCCCCAGGGGCGCATGTGGCGCATGACGGCGAGCCAGCGGATGCGCTTGTGAATCAGCTCCGGCAGGGAGGCGTAGTCCGGCACGGTCTGGATGGTGTAAGGCAGCAGCCGCACCTCGAAGCCTCGCTCTGCGATCAACCGGCCCACCAGAAGATCGTCTGCCGGCCTGCTTTCGAGCGAACGATACCCGCCGAAGCCCTCGAGCTGGGTGCGGGTGGTGGCGATGGTCGGCCCGAGCGCGAACTTCACTCCGTCCAATTGCCAGGCGGTCAGAATCCCGGCGTAGAAATCGGAAACCATGCCAATGGTTTGTAGCTTTTGCGACGGAGTTTTGGCGTCGATCGGTATGTAGAAGCAAGTGACCGCGCCCACCTTGGGATCAGCCAGGGGCGCCACCACGGTGCGCAGATAATCGGGCCGCACGCGCACGTCGCTGTCGTTGATCACCAGGGTCTCATGTTGCGCCTCGCGCACCAGGCGCGATAGTTTCCCGACCTTATCATTGATGGCGTGGCCATCCCCGCCGAAAAGAATGCGAATCCGCCTCTCAGGAAAATCACGCGCCAGCTTCTCCAGCACGGGAACCACCGCGGCATCCTTGCCTTCCACGCAAAACAGCAGTTCGTAATCCGGATAGTCCTGGCGGCAAAAGCTGGCGAAATTCTCATAGGCATCCGGGTCGAGGCCTCGAACGGGCTTGAGGTTGCTGACGGGAGGGGTGAAGCTGCCCTGTTTAGAACTGGCATGCGCGACGGGGCGGCGGAAAAATCGCCAGGTGCTGTAAAGGACGATCAAATAATAGATGAAGGGAAACGTTGCCACCACCATCAGGGAGTAGCCGGTAATCGACATCAGCGTCATTCAGAAAAACCCTCGCAGGGTGTCATTCTGAGCGAAGCGAAGAATCTCGGCGGTCCGCACGTGACCGCTGAAGGCCAAAACTACGGAGATTCTTCGCTGCGCTCAGAATGACAGCCTGGCGGAGGCTCCGCATTGAGTGTTTGCGCAGAGTTGCGGCGCTTGATTTCCCGCAGTGAATAAATGGGTTTCTTCTGGGACTCGTAGTACGTGCGAGAAAGCATTTCGCCGATGAGGCCGACGGAAAGAAACTGAACGCCGGTCAGGAACAGAAGCATCGCGACAAAAAGAAGCGGCCCGTGGGCCAGCATGATGGCTCTGTGGAGCCATAGTTTCTCGTATAAGAGGAAGAGCCCGATAGCGCTGCCGGCGCCAACGCCGAGCAGGCTCAAGAGTCCAAAAAAGTGCAAAGGCCGGGTGGAATAATCAAGCAGAAACTTGATCCCGATTAAGTCGAGAAAGACTCGCACGGTCCTGGAGATGCCGTAGTGCGACTTCCCTTTTTCACGCCGCGTATTCTTGATGGGAATTTCTGTAGTGTTGGCCCCGGCCCAGCTTGCCAGGACCGGTATGAAGCGATGCAACTCGCCGTAGAGATGAACGTTCTCCAGAACCTCGCGGCGGTAGGCTTTGAATGTGGTGCCGAAATCGTGCAGCGGCATGCCGGAAAGTTTCGCCATCAACCAGTTGGCGACGCGGCTGGGAAGGCGGCGCGTGAGCCACGCATCCTTTCTGGCCACTCGCCAGCCGCTGACCACATCGTACCCCTTCGCCATTTGGGCCAGGAACTCCGGGATGTCTTCCGGGTCGTGTTGGAGATCCCCATCCATGGAGATGATGATCTCGCCTCGAGCAGAATCAAATCCCGCTTGCAGAGCCGGCGCTTGGCCGAAATTCCTACGCAGCCGGACCACGCACACGCGGCTGTCGTTCGCGTAGATTTCATCCAGGATTTGCGGGCGTTTGATCGCGGCTGCCGTCATCCACAAACACCAGCTCGTAAGGCTGGCCGATGCGATTCAGCACCGTCGGTGAGCCGCGTGTAGAGTGGTCGAACATTCTCCTGTTCATTGTACAAAGGCACGACAATGGAGATCATTTGCGAGGTCGCCATAATTAATAATCTGTATGCCAAGGTCTTTGACCAGGAGTTTGACACCTGGCCTTGTCAGGGCTTCGTATTCCTTTTCTCGCTGCTCAAGCAGGCGCGTGGGCGTTTGCCTCAGCGCTTCATCCACAAAGCCGGGGTGACACATCAATTCACTCGTCCCGTCCGGGACCCGGCGGAGAATTTCGCGCAGGAGTTCCTCATCCAGAAACCCGGTGGCCGTGACACCGTAGAAATACTCAGCGCACGCTACGCCCGCTTGCGGCAGCCGGCGGCGCCAGCCCCGGTAAAGAAGAGAAAGGGCCAGGCTGTTGAAGCGCTGTCGCAGAATCCTTGACTTGGCGCGCGGAAATCGTCCCAGCAAATAGCCTAACCCAGGCCACGTCTCAGCCACAGAACGAATCGCCTTGATGCCGTATTGGCGGGCGAGCTTCAAGCTCATCTTTCCAACCGCGGGCAGGGCATGCACGTGTTTGTGACTGTCCAGATGAGTTGGCGCAATGCGCGCGGCCAGGACCTTTTCAACCTGGGCGTGCAGCTCTCTCTCGATCTCGACCGCACGCACTCGACCCAGCAGCATCGCTCGCCACAGGCCCGCGGGTTTTCTCGCGAAGACCCCGCGGCCATTTATGAGAGTGGGAACGGATGAAGCAGGGGCAACTGGTTTGCCTTCCGTGAGATTCAGATGAATGCCGACTCCTAAACGCTGAGCCTGGCGCGACAGCGCCGCCGCCGCCGCGAAGGCTTCGCCGTTTGCCAGCAAGGTTGTGCTGCTGAGCAGCCCAGCGTGGTGCGCATCTATGATGGCTTGGTTAACCCCGTCCGTCAAGCCGAAGTCATCCGCATTAACGCGCTGCTGAGCAGTCCATTGTGGTACGCATTTATGATGGCTTGGTTAACCCCCTCCGTCAAGCCGAAGTCATCCGCATTAACGATCAGGCGCTTCATAGGCCGTCCGAATCGTGCCGCCCCTCACTCAATGCTGATCGCGCCCACGTCGTACCAGCCGTCGGGTTGGCGGCCCTCGATGGCAAGCTTGATGGCCGGCTGGCCGGTTCGCGGGTCGAGCAGCGCCACGCGCACGCGGTAGTCCCCGGCTTCAGGTGTCGGGAATATAGATCGTGCCATCGTACACCGCATCGCCGGGCAGCCATTTGCGCACGTCCACCGGCAGCTTGATGGTCGCGCTGCCGCTGCGCCGAGCGCAACTCCAGCGCCAGATCGTACGGACGATAAACAGGCGCCACGCCGGCGTTCAGCCACCACATGTGAATCGGCTGCATCGTGCCGGCCTCGAGCGGCCTGGGGATACTCCAGCCGCCGCAGGATGAAGCGATAGCCCATCTTCTTCTGGAAATCGTCAAAGGCCGCTTTCCACTCCGGCGGAATCGCCGACGATTTGATGTTTACGGAGGTCACATGCCAGCGCAGCGCCTGGGCGAGGATGTAATCCAGATCATAGCCCTCTTCTTCCAGTCGCCCGGCACCCAGCAGGTTTCCAGCGACACCGGGCTGCGCTGCCACACGTCCTGAATGCCCGGCGCGCACGATCTGTTCCGGATAAAGATCGAACATGTGGCACCAGTCGGCGCGCCGTGGTGCAGCGCATGTCGCCCCAGCAGTCCAGCCGCCAGCCCGCGCCGTGCTGCGGTGCCGTAGGCCAGCGCCTTCTCCTGGTCGAAGTTCATCAGCAGCGGCGTGCGCTTGAAGGCCTCGAGCCAGATGTCGATCAGCTTTCTTCTGCACTTCGAACGCCGGCATGTAGGGGCTCCAGCCCTCGCCCCAGTAGCCGACCGACGAGATGTCGACGCTGTCCAGATCCGGATGCCCGTCGTAGCGCGCGCCCGCCGCCGCCACTACTTCGCCCCAGTATTTCAGATACAGCGGGTCGGAAAAGTCCGGCTGCCAGATTTTGCCGTCCTTGTCTGTGGGCTGGTTGGCCCGCCGCGCCCCCGAGTTTTGGTACCACTCCGGCAGCGGATGCTTTTGATCGTAGGGCATCAGGCGAATGGCCAGCGCCTGGTGGTGCGCGTGCGCCTGCCGCAAGGCTTCATCCAGGATCTCCCAGCGCACCTTGCCCTGTTCCGGTTCGAGTGTCTTGCCAGAACCAGCGGCAGTAGGAGATGGTGGAAGCCGGGAAGTCCGCGGCGCCTGCCGCCGCGTCTAGCTTTCCGATGGGCCCTTCTTCGGACCATCTCAGGCCGGTGTTCAGCGCGTCGCCGTTAAAGCGCTGAAAGGTTTCAATGCCCATATTGGGATTCACGAGTACGTCGTCGATGGGTTTCGGACGAACGATTACCGTTTCCTGCGCAGCGGCTGGAATGGCCAAGAGGCTTAATGAAAGAATACAGAACAGTCTGCGAATCATGATCCGGCCTCACTTTACACAGTTAGTATTTCAAATGGCAAATTTCAAATTTGAGAACGTTTGAAATTTGCAATTTGCCATTTGAAATTGCTTCGACACTGAGCGGAAGTGGGGCCTTCGCAGCATTGTAATAAAGGAACTACTCTACCAGTCGAAACCCTTCCGGTAAAGACTCGCCGAAAATGCGCAAGGCGTCGGCTTGTGCGGGCGGAACGTACTGCTGCAGGCCCCGGCTCAAGTCAGCCGAGATACCGGTTGCGGTCAACCGCACCATGGCCTTTTGCCGCAGATCCTGGTCGATGTCGCGCAGGTGGTCACCGGTAAGCGAGCCGAGCTGGACGATCGCCGAAGCGGTTTCGGCTGTAAATTCCGTCAGATCGAGCAGCGCTTGGAGCCATTTTGATGCGGTTTCAACCGAGACCACACAGTTGAGTGGACCGTACAGTGGGATGCGCGCACCCACCCGTCCGAGCGACCACAGCCAGGCCTTCTCGGCGGGTTCTTTGCGGATTCTGGCCAGCAACTCCTCGCCCAGCGAGGCCCGCAATGTCGCGGGAAGGTGCTCTAGGCTAGCCAGCAGGCGCCAGCCTTCGTGCTCGACCTGGCTGTTCAGCCGTCCGCTCGTTTTCTTTCCGCTGATTCCCAACAGGGCTCCGTACTTCTGATACAGTTCGCGCTGCTGACCGGCGTTAAGCCCGCCTGCCACCCGGCGCCAAAGCACCAGCCACTCAACCTGGCATTGAGGATCCTTGGGAAACGACGGCCCCGCAAGGTAAACCCGGCGCGCCTGGTTGATCCGCCAATCATCCAGCAAGGCGCCGAAGCCGGGCCGCAGGCAAAAGCCAAACAGATTGAGCCAGCGAGCCTCGTGCCGGCGGCTCTTGGCGCGCCCGCCGGCAACCTCGGCGAGGACATCGCAGAGCGAACGGATCGTGCCCATGGGCCAGGAGTCTTTGCTGTGGCCGAGGGTGGCTTCGAGTTTGCTCACGATCGTTTCAGGTTGTGGCGAAGGCGTCCCCCCGCTGTGGCGCGGGCATCTTGCCCGCGCGCCTCATGCGCTGGGCCGAAGACCTCCCGAATCAGTTTCGCCGCGGCCTCCACCTTCTGGGTGGGGATGGGTGGAGGCGCCTGCGAAGGCGTCGCGGCAGCCTCTGCAGTTTGGGCTTCGTCGCCGCGTAACTCGAACTGCAAGCGCCAGCGGTGCTGGGTCTTCAGCGACTCGCACCAGAGTTCGAGAGTTCCTACCTCCGTGAAGCTGGCGGTGAGCTGCACGCCTATTTCGATCTGGCGCGACTTCTTTCCATAGCGCAACAAGGTGACCAGCGGCGCGTGCCGGTGGATCTGCTCTTCCTCGAGAACGGCGACTTCGCCGTGCTCGTCGTGACGCGTAGTCGAGCTGTAGAGCGTGAACGAGACCGGGCGATTAGTGAGGACCGCAAATTCACGATTCGGGAGCGGCAGCGTTGTTCCTTCTTCGATCCCGGACGGCAGCACGCAGACGGCTTGAGGCGCACGGTCCTGGGCGCCTTCCGTTTGCACTCCGATGTAGTAGGTTCTTGCGCTGCCCGCCCTGATGCGCAGGCCGCCGCCCCGCCGCACCCGGCCATAGTACGCAGCGCCTATGGCCACGGCGCTTTCCGGGGCCTGATTGCTAAGAATTTTCGGGCGCCAGGCGTTGCTGCCGCTGAACCAGCCCACGATTGCGTCGACGATCTTCTCCCGGGTGACGGCCGGAGCAAAGAAACCGCCGTTGAACAGGATGGCATCCGGACGGATCATCGGCGTGGCGCGCTGCATCGCCTCCCTGTACGGGCACGCCATGGCGTGCCCCTACAAGAAACGCGGCCAGATGCTTGGTGATCGCCGGTTCGGTCGCGTAGGGCAAACCCAGTTCGCGTAGACCAACGCGCCGGTCATGAGCGGGCAGGTCGTCAGGAGCGGTTTGGGGAAGAAAACCGCCGGTCAGAACTTCCACCACCTCGTCCCGAGTCAGCTCAGAAGTGAGCGTCCCGCCGACGAGCGCTCGTCCGCTGCCCAGGACACTGATCGGAAGGCGGTCCAGAGCCGGGTCACTGAGCAGCCGCTCCTTGGCGGCGCAGCAGGTCCGTCTGAGCGCGTGGCGCTGGCGGAGGCTGAGCTTCGGAGCATGGAGTTTCTCCTCGACGCGCCGTGCCAGCGCCAGATCGAGGTTGTCTCCTCCCAAAAGCAGATGCTCGCCAATCGCGATGCGCTCGAACTGCACTTGTTGGTTGGCGAAGCGAACTCGAATCAAACTGAAATCAGAGGTGCCGCCTCCAACATCACAAATCAAAACCAGCTCACCATCCTTAAGCTCGATCTTTCCCCTCGGGGGAACTGCGTGGGCGTCTTCCCGCCCGGCGCAGCGCGGGCGCCACATTCAGCGCGTCTTGATGAGCGGCGATCCAGGCGTAGAAAGCCGCCAGCGGTTCTTCGAGTAAAGTCAGCTTTTCAAGACCCGCCAGGTGCGCTGCCTCCACCGTTAACTCGCGCGCCTCTTCGTCGAACGAAGCCGGGACCGTCAAAACGATTTCCTGATTCTCGAATCGCATCTCGGCGCCGGCCGATGCGGCTGCGGAGGAATGATTCCACGCATTGCGCAGATGGGTGAGATAACGGGCCGAGGCTTCCACGGGCGAGACCATCGGTTCCGGAGGCTCGGCTCCCCACGGCAGAAGCTTGGCCCGGCGATCCACGGCGTCATGGCAGAGCCAGGATTTGGCGGAAGAGACCTGGCGCCCCGGCAGGAGTGCGCCTTGCTCGCGCGCCAACACACCGGCCACGGATTCCGGCCGCTCTTCCCAGGGAGCTTCAGCTTCCTGCGGACAAATCCTGTTCGCTGGGGAAATAGAGAAACGAGGGCAAAGTGGGCAGGGAGCGAACCTCGCCCTCCGCCACCAGTTGCGGCACCTGGAATACCTGAATCGCTGATGCTTCCTGCTTATCGAGGTAGGAAACAACCGAGTTTGTCGTGCCCAGATCAATGCCGATGATGTAGCGGCTGGAGTCGTCCATCACTTGCATAGGGGGAAGATGGCGTAGAGGAAACCGTTGTGGAGCCAGGGCGGTCCAAGGGCCGCCCCTACCCCCGGCCTACGCCGCTTTTTCGCGGATGTTCAGTTCCAGCTTCCAGCGCTGCGCACCGTCGCGCGAGACGCACCAGACTTCGAGTGTGCCGATTTCAGTGACGCGGGATTCCAGGCGCACAGGCAAAACCGTGCCCTCCTGGCCATCCAGTTTCAGTGTCACCTCGAGTGGGCTCAACTCCTCAATCTCATCGCCCCAATCTTCCAGCAGGCTGCCGATCTGATCCTGTTTGCGCACGCTGGAACTCAGAAAGCGAAACTCCGCCGATTCGCCGACCACCAAGCCGAACTCCCGGTCGGGAATTTGTGCCTCCGTTCCCTCCTCCATCCCGAAAGGTACAACGCAGAGCGCCTTAAGCGGGGCTTCCATCCCTGGCACCGCGGGCAGTGCGCTCTCGATTCCGATGTAGTAGGTGCGCGAGGCGCCGCTGCGGATGCGCACGCCTTTTCCCCGCCGCGCCTTTCCGTAGTAGGCTGCGCCGCGGGCCACGGCGTGTTCGAGATCGGGAGCATCCAGAATCTCGCTGGTCCGAGCGGGTCAAAACCCTCTTCGCGCAGCCAGCCGTTAAGCACCTCGATGAGCCGGTCGCGCAGCACGGCCGCCTTCATCACCCCGCCGTTGAAGAGTACATGCGTCGGGCACGCCAAGCCGCTCCGGCCGCGGCGGATCTTCTCGAGCTCGGGGCTATTTTGAACTTGCCTGCGAAAGGAAGCGCGCCAGATGCCTGGTGATCGCGGCATCGGCCGCGTAGGGCAAACCCAATTCTTGAAACCCAATGCGCCGTTGCCGCGCCGGCATCTCGCTGCTCGCCACTTTGGGAAAGAATCCCTCCACCAGAACCTGGTTCAGATCTTCGCGCATCAATTCGGCTTTGATCGTCCCGCCCACAAACTTGGGGCCTTTGCCCAGCAAGGCGACCGGGTGCTTGTGGCTTTTCGGTTCCTCGAACAGCCTTTCCTTGCCCAGCCGGCACTGATGCCACAAGCTGTGCAATTGCCAGGTGTCAATGCGATGTCCGTTGGCCTCCAGCCGCTGTTGCAGCAGGCGGGCGAGCGCCAAATCCATGTTGTCGCCGCCCAGCAGGATGTGCTCGCCCACGGCGACTCGCTTGAGCGCCAGTTCGCCGCCTTCCTCCGAAACGCTGATCAGGCTGAAGTCTGTTGTTCCTCCGCCCACGTCGCAGACCAGAACCAGGTCGCCCACCTTGACGCGTTTGCGCCAGTCATCACCCTGGCTCTCCAGCCAGGCGTAGAATGCCGCCTGGGGTTCTTCCAGCAAGGTGACATTTTTCAAACCCGCCTGCTCGGCGGCGCGCCGCGTCAACTCCCGCGCCTCTTCATCGAACGAAGCGGGCACCGTGAGCAACACTTCCTGCTCGCTCAGGGCCAGCTCCGGCTTCTCCTTCGCATGGTGGTGGTCCCAGACCCGGCGCAAGTAATCCAGGAAGTGCGAAGAGGCCTCCACGGGCGAAAGCTTGGGCACTTCTTCTGGGGCCTGCCAGGGCAAGATGGGCGCCGTCCGATTCACCGCCGCGTAACAAAGCCAGGATTTGGCCGAAGCCACCAGCCGCGCCGGACTTTCGGCGCCGCGTTTGCGCGCCAGTTCGCCCACCACGAACCGGGGTTCGCGCTCCCAAGGCAATGCCAGGCTGCCCTTAGGGAAGTCCACTTCGCCGGGGAGATAGAGAAACGATGGCAGCAGGGTGCGGTCCGCAACTTCATTGGGATTTACGAGCTGAGGAATTTCCTGGATAAAATTTGTCCGGTTCCTTCTTCCAGGGCGGCTTCACATTGTGCCAGCGCCGAGTTGGTGGTTCCCAAGTCGATGCCAACAATGTACTTTGCGTCCAAATAGGTCTCCCTTCCGCGGGGTGTAGGGGCGGTTCGCGAACCGCCCCTACGGAATCTCGACCTCGGCAGGGGCCACGACTGTGCGGCCCTCGCCCTCAGGTAAAGAGGGCAAATTCACTTGTGTGGCGCGCCATCCCCGATGCCGCAGCAGACCCCTGAGGGGCGGTTTTCCCGTGACGTTCCCGATCACTTTGATAGCTGCCGGATCAAACCCCGCCTGCACCGTGACCGGGTGGTCCTCCTCCGAGGCGATAATGGGTTCGAGCTTCACATAGCGTTCCAGCGCCTGACGGCAGCTTTCGTGGACACTTCGCACGGCGGCGCCCAGTTGGGCGTCCGGGTACGGCGCCACATCCTCCGTAAAGAAGTCGATGAGTCGTCCCTCACGTTGCAGCAAGGCAAGCATCTGGACTGCCCGGTCGTAACTCGGCAGCCTTGCTTCGGCTTCCTGCGGGCGCGGTTTGTGTCAGACGGCGTCGCGCCCAATTCCACGGCGATCCTCTCCGGAATCTGACCGTAAAGCAGAATAGATAAGAAACAACGCAGAGAATAACCGATTCTTTTTCCGAGCCCCATCAACGTGACTCCCGTCGGCAACGGCCGGGTTCAGAGGCGAGATATCTTTCGAGGAATCGAATGCTCTCCCTCGGCGCCCCCGATCCGGCGCCTCCCCTAGTCGAGCATCATTATCAGTGTGTGAACCAGAACCTCATTATACCTTAGCTGCTTGTGAAAGCGAGTTATCGGGCGCCCAGAGCTCCGAGACAATCCGTGAATCTGCCGCACCGGGTCGTCGCCACACTCAGACGAGCGTTGCGCCGTAGAGTAATCACGCAGGCAATAGAGTGCGAGTTATAGAATCGCTTTGGTACTTGAATGTCAAAATATTCAGATAGAGTAATGCCGCCTTCAGCAGCCGGGGTTGCGCCCTACTGCAGACTTAGGGCCGCGCTTTAGGCCGGCAAGCGCCTTGGAACTCGCAGCGCCGGAGTTAATTCACTACACCTGCGCCGGTTTAAAGAAACTGACCCATCTGCCGAACTAGTCGAAGGGAGGGGCGAATGATTTGGCTCGATTGGTTCATCGTAGCTTCGGTGGCGGTGCTCGTGGCCGTTATCTTCAAACAATGGAAAGAACGGTCACGTCTCGTAAACAATCTTGATGCCTCTGCGCGCAGAGTGGATCCTGGCGTCGTGGGGACAAGCAACGGGCAAGGTGATCGGCGGCCACCGGAAGCGACGGAAGCATTTTCGGCGAAGCGGAGGTTTCCCACCGGCACTCACGCCTTCGCCTGCTACAAGCACAAATTTGAAGAAATGGCGAAGGGGAACGGAGACGAGGAGGCCTCATTCTGGGAAACGATCACAGCCCTGGCTTTCGAGGTTCAAGCCAACCCGCCCCGCGGTCTCGAGCATTTCCAGGGGGTATCCAGGCTCGCAACCCAGATTGCCACGCGGTTGGGATTGTCTGATGCGGAAATCGAAGAGATCCGCGTGGCAGGCGTCGTTCACGATATTGGCAAGGCCCGTATCCCCGAACAAGTACGCATGAAAGCCGACGTGCTGACAGCGGACGAGTTTGAGATCATGAAGGACCATGCGGCATGGGGAGCGCGGATGTTGGAGCCCTTGAACGAAGACGGCATTGAGGAAATCGTGCGGCACCACCACGAGCGGTTTGACGGCAACGGCTACCCCGACCACCTGAAAGGGGACGACATTCCGTTGGGGGCGCGAATTATGTCGGTGGCGGAGTCTTTCGACTCCATGGTTTCCGATCAAGCCTACAAGGCTTCACGGAGTTTCGAAGATGCCGTTGCCGAGGTGCTCCGCTGCTCCGGCACGCAATTCGACCCCGACGTTGTGTCGGCCTTTCTCGGCCAGATTCAAAGGGAAGACGATTTCCGACGGCAGAACTGACCGGGCGAGCTCTTAGAAACGCGTCAGGGCATTGCTTTCGACAACGATAACCACCCGCAGCGCCCAGATTGCGCGGATTCCTCTCTGCGCCGAATCGCAAAGCATCTTCGAGTCCGGGCATGCAATTTCCCCAGCGGAGCGGCATCCTCCTCCAACCAAGCTCACAGTCCGGCCCGAGATATAATCACAGGGTAATTAACTCACAAGTAAATAGTCAGTGGCAACGAAACAGACATTGTGTCGAGTTGGAAGATCCCCCCTCATTGAGCGTGCGAATCTGTTTCTCAACGTGTATACTAAGGGACTGGGTACTAACTTCGAAATCGCTGCGTGAGGGAGTGCTTTGTGCTCTCGATCGAACCAGCGCCCGATGGCGTCAACGGCGAGGCTCTGACTTTCTGGGCATGCGCGCCTGCCTGATGAGAGGGAAAACCTATGGAATCCCCAATGCCCAGTTTACCGGATCATTCCCCCAATGAAGTGATAACGCCTTTTAAACATGTGGTAGACAGCCTCCCTGACGGCGTCTATGTCACCGATCGGGAGCGGAGGATAACCTACTGGAACCACGCAGCGGAGGCACTTTCCGGGTACACGGCCGAGGAAGTTATGGGCAGGCGATGCTCCGATAACTTCCTCATGCACATTGATGACTCCGGGTGTCTGCTCTGTACGGGAGATTGCCCTCTCAGCCGCACCCTCGAGGATGGCCTGCCGCATCGAGCCGATATTTACCTTCACCATAAGAGCGGACACAGGGTTCCGGTGGAGGTCCGGGTCCGTCCGATTTGGGGTGCGAACGGCGAGGTTTTGGGGGCGGTCGAGGTCTTTAGTGACAATTCTCGCCAAAGGGCAGTGAGAGAGCGAGCCAAGGATCTTGCGAAGTTCGCGTTTCTTGATCCGGCGTCCCAGGTGGGAAATCGTAGCTACCTGGAACAACAACTCTCCCAACATCTCGAGCAATTCTCGACCTTCGGCACTCCCTTCGGAATCATGATGGCTGACTTCGACGAGTTCAAGAACATCAACGATACTACGGGCATGCTGCCGGGGATAGTGTGTTGGTTACCATCGCGAAGACCATGGCGAATTGTCTGCGCGCGTCCGACGTAGTAGGCCGCTGGGGCGGCGACGAGTTTCTAGCGATTCTTCCCGGCATTACGCGACAGTTCCTGGCCAGCGTGTCCGAGAAACTCAGGAAACTGGTCGCTCAGTCTACTGTCCCCGTGGGCGGCACAGTGATACGGGTGACCGTTTCGGTAGGGGCTGCGATGGTCGCCCCTGGAGACTCGACAGAATCCTTGCTGAAGCGGGCGGACAAACATCTGTATACCAGCAAACAGTCTGGCCGGAATCGCGTGAGCCTATGATGGTCCGCTAACACAGGCACTCTTGCCCGTGCTGTCCGAATTTGAACGTAGCGCCGGCCTTCGCGTCGGCAGACGCCCGACCGGTCGGGCGCTACGCCGAAACTAAGACACTACCCGGAAGCGCCTGTGCTACCCCATAGCCAAGCTGAGACTTGACATTCGACGAGTTAGACGGTAAGCGCGAGAGTTTTCGCACACCCTCGGCGCGAGCGTCTGTTGCCCATCTCCATGCGCCCTGCATATCAACAGGAAGATACAGACGTAAGCAGCCGGCGGTCTATTTGGCACACAACGTGCCCATGAATATGTGTTTCGGGTCGCAGGCGTGAGGCAGTAATCTCATTGGAGCGGACGCAAGGCTGTGCCTACCGTGGAAATCATGAATCCTGTTGAGCTTCGGTTTCGCGCTCTCGTGGTCGAGGATAATCCGGCAGACGCAATGTTGCTGGAGGCCGAGCTAAGTCGGAACCGAGACGCACAGTTTGAGATCACGCATGTCGAAAGGCTCGAGGATGCGCTGGCCAGCCTCGCGGTGGCTTCGTACGACTTGTGCTGCTGGACCTCGGTTTGCCCGACTCTCAAGGTGCGGACACTGTGACTCGCTTACGCCAGTCCCAACCCGGGGTGCCGGTCGTAGTGTTGACCGGATTGGACGACGAAGCTGTGGGCATCAGCGCCATGCAGTTGGGCGCGCAAGACTACCTGGTGAAAGGCAGTTTGGTGCCGTCTGTGCTGGGGCGGTCTATTCGCTACGCCATCGAACGTAAACGCGCCGAACAGGCAGTGATGGCGCAGCTTAAGGAAGCGGCGATCGTGGAAGAACGTAATCGGATTGCCGGTGAGATCCACGATATCCTGGCGCAGGACTTTGTCGGCATCCTGCTCCAGCTGAAGCTGCCCGCGAGCTTAATGGTTCGAACCCCGCTGAGGCAGGCAAGTGCATTCAACTCGCCGAGGCCGTGGCGCGCAGCGGCCTTGCGGAAGCGCGGCGCTCGGTTTGGGCATTGTGTCCGCCGGAATTGGATGCCGAGGGACTGGTTGGCGCGGTGCAGAGTTTCCTTAGCCGGGTAGCCGTCGGCAATCCCGCCGCGATCGGGTTCTCACTCCGCGGCGAACCCTACCCGCTGTCGAATGACAGGGCGTTGGGACTGCTGCGTATTTGTCAAGAGGCGGTGGTGAATGCCCTCCGCCACGCTCAGGCGAGCAAGATTCGAGTCCAACTAACTTACGAGCCGTCCGGCGTGGACCTCAGTGTGCACGATAACGGCCGGGGTTTTGACGCCCATGCGGCCGGCAAGGGGTTCGGGCTTACCAGTATGCGCGAGCGCGCGGAGCGCATTGGGGCGCGGATTGAAATCTCCGGCGAGCCGGGCAGGGAACGCGCCTGACCGTTGCGGCTCGAACCTACACGGGAGACGGAGAAGGCCGGACATTATGAATGTTCCCGAGACCCTTCGGATTATGATTGCAGACGATCATCCCGTGGTGCGGGAGGGCTTGTCTGCCATGATCAATCGCCAGCCGGACATGAAGGTTGTGGCCGAGGCCGGCGAGGGGAGCGAGGCCGTTGAACAGTTCTCTCAATACCGCCCCGATGTGGCTCTGATCGACTTGCGAATGCGCGGAATGGACGGGCTGCACGCCATCCTCGCCATTTGCCGGCGTTTCCCCGGTGCCCGGCTGGTGGTGCTGACGACTTTCGACAACACCGAAGACATCTACAGGGCCTTGCAGGGGGGAGCCAAAGGCTATGTCCTTAAAGGGACGCCCCGCGAGGAATTGCTGGAGTGCATCCGAACCGTCTCCGCGGGTCAATCCCATATCGCTCCTGCTGTAGCGGCGAGATTAGCCGAGCGTCTCAGCAAACCAGGGTTAACTGACCGGGAGTTGTAGTTGCTGAGCCTGGCGGCGGACGGCAAAACCGTCGCAGGAATATCTCGGAACCCGCCGGCGGTTTTTCCGCGTTGACTCCAGCGCCTGCCCGCATTACCCTGTAACTATGGAAGTTCAGCTTACGCCGGACCAGGAAGCTTTCGTCCGCCAAGCTGTGGCGAGCGGTCGTTATCCCAACCCAGAAGCCGCGGTGCGTGACGCCATGGCCCGCTGGGAGGAACGCGAGCGGGCGCGGGTGGAGTTGCTGGCCACCCTCGACGCCTCGCAGGCCGATCTGGACGCCGGACGCTACACCGACTACACGGACGCCACCTTGCCCCGCCTGGCCGAGGAACTGAAGCGCGAGGCGCGCGACCTGCGCCGGCAGCCATAATGGCCACGTATCGCCTCAGCCGGCACGCCCGGCGTGCGTCCTACCGTAGCTTTCCCACTGGCGAATACCTCATCTTTCATCGCATCGCGGAACCGGGGGTGTGCGTCATGCGCGTGGTACACGGCCGCCGCGATCTTGCGGCGTTGTTCAACCCTTAAAACCTCCGCGCGGTTTTTTGCCGCATCGGTATCAGCAAGTAGCGTGGAGCTGCGGTTCAAGGTTCGCGGCTCTTCCCCCCCATCATATCGAAGAGCCTGCGGACCTCAAAATCAGGTCCGCGCTACCCTGCTACTACTTTAATTCAAGAGTGGAGTTTCCCGCGAGAGGTCCCAATAGCGCTCACCCTTGGTCATGCGAGCACTTTGCAGTACAAACCCGACTGACAATTGCGTTCAGCGGTGGTCAGGAGTATGCTGCCGGTCGGGCCAGAGGTCGATAATGGGAATTCCGGTTAGGAACTCAGTTGCTGTATTCCTGATTGGGGTCGCGTTCGTATTTGTCGAGCGAGGGTCCCCACAAGACCCAGAATCAGCCCTCCGCAAAGACCATCCGCTGTTGGAAATGGACCTAAGCAAGCTCGGGTACAGAATATTTGAAGGCGAGAAACGCTTGCCGACGTTTGTCGACTTTACTGACATCGACCGTCTTGCGGTGGCATGGCTGACTCTCGACGCCCGCCCCGTGGCCAAGAAAACTGGACCCCGTACTCCCGAACCCGCACATCTCCACGTCTTTGTACTTGACGCAAGAACGGGTCAGAAGCAAGGCTTGCAAGAGTGGTCTACTCCTTCCTATCCAGTTCACTTTCTGGGTCTGGATGACGGAAAGTTCCTAGTGTGCACGGGGAAACGTAATTCGTCTGTTCTCGCCCAACTTCGAGACTATTCGAGAACGGCGTCTGCCAAATTCCCGTGATTGTCAAAGCATTTCTCCCGAGCAAACAGTTGCTGGCTCCCTTCCTCCGAAGTTTCCGGCACGGGTTATCAAAATGCGCTGTTGGATGTCGGGACATTTGCGGTTGTTGCTGAATGGACCGAGACAGACCGCATATACGACATCTCAAGCCATTGGCTGCTTGCGAGTTGCGGTAAACCGTCTGAGATTTGCATTCGGGGGATTGACCAATCGCGGCGGCCATTTCTGCCCGTCGGAATGGACAAGCAGTTCGAGGACCACCGGAATAAGTCTGCGTTCTTCGTGAATGACGGAACAACCGTTATCGAAGCCTGGGGCACGAAATGGCTGTAGCGACGGTCGACGGCGCCATGTTGTTCCGAGTGATTTTGGAAAAACGTCGGTCATTTGGCTGGACACTGGCATCGAGTGGAGGCGAGAGGTTCGCAGTCATAGAGAATAGGCAAAGAGGCACAACGTCCCCAGGGTTGGACATGTACGCATTCCCGTCAAAAACGACCGGGCAGTCGTGTACAGCGTACCCGACCGGCGGGCGATTTACGCGGTGAGAGTCAAAGGCACCTCACCGTGGTCCGCCTGGGAACGCCATGTGAACCAACTGGCACTCTCTCCGGACGGGGCCGTTCTGGCCGTAGTTTCTGACGAGATTTTAAGAGTTTACAGGCTACCAGGAAGTGACGCTACGGGCCCGTTGACGAGACATGACGCGCCTGGGCAGCCCTGACGCGTTACTGCACACACGGAGTCCCCACCGTAGGTTTTTCAAATGCGGCGAGAACGGTGAGAGGCACCCTTTTCGGTCACTGCTCTCATGACCGTGGGCTTTTCCTATGATGACAAACCCACAGCCAATTCCAGCCGCTTGAGTTTGATGCGGTCGGCGTGAACCTGGGCAAGGTCGTAGTGCGCCTGCTGCGTAAGCCAGGCTTCGGCGCTGCCTCCGAAAACCTTAGATAGCCTCACGGCCATTTCGGAGAAATCCCGCGCTCTCGTTCACCAGTTCCGACAGGGTCGTGCGCGTGACTCCGAGCCGCGGCGGCGGCCGTGATCGTCAAGCCCAAAAGCTCAATACACTGGCGCCGCACAAAGCCGCCGGGGTGGGGTGGATTCTTCATCGGCATGGTTCCAGTCTCCTTTCAGTGGTAATCGACATAATCAACGTCCAGCACGTCGCGGTCGGCAAAGCGAAAGCGGGCAAGGGTGCGCGGCGTGCCGTTATCAAACAGAACCAGCATTTACCTGGAACTCGCGGGCGCTTCGGCGCTCTGCGCCGCAAATTTCAGAACCGCCTGAACCTGCTCCCGCGTCACGCCGAATTCTTCCACCAACTCGTCAACGCTCATATCCTGAAGATTCTCGAACACGGTGGCTACCGGCATCCGGGTGCCCTTAAACACCCATGCGCCGCTGCGCTTTCCGGGGATGCTTTCCACGGCGGGGCATTGCGGACCAATCGAGGGTTGCCATGTTCTTGCCATCCTTTCACTTATTCCTTGTTTTTACCACACTTCGGCGGCGGCGTCACGCGCGGGATCTTCGTGTAAACCTGTGCCTGTTACCAACCGCTCACTTTTCTTGCATTTTCCGCTTGACAACCTGACGGACTTATGATAGCCTATTATGGTGGTCATTTTGTGGACACATTGTCGCAGGCGAGCGCCGGGGCGCGCCGTGGCGCAAGGGAAAGCGGAAGGGTCCCGGCTATGGGGGAACGTAGGGAACTACAAAAAATGAAAAATAGTGGGAACGAAGCTAAGAAGTACCTGAAAACAAAGGACATCACTTTTTTGAGTGGTGCAAATTATGCGCGTTTTGCGTGCAAATTAGCGCAAATTAGAGCCTAAAAGGAGCAAAAACAGCACAATTTGCGCAAACAAGTCGAAAGCTTCCGAGTCGCAAGGCAGGGCCAGGCAAGTGACATAAAGTCGGCTACAGAGGGACCGATGTCGAAGACTCGTGTAGCTAAAGACCGTGTCATCCACGTTATGGAGGAATCTATGTGCCGTGTCCGGCTCTCCCTGCTTCTTGCCTCCGCAGGTTTGATGGCGAGCGCAGCTCTCCCACAGCAGGCCCGCATTGAATATCCGCCCACGCGCACCGTGGACACCGTTGATACCTACGGGAGCGTTAGAGTCCCGGATCCCTATCGCTGGCTCGAAGACCTCGACAGCAAGGAAGTCGCGGACTGGGTGAAGGCGGAAAACGCCGTCACCATGCCCTACCTTGCCGCGCTGCCGGGTCGCGACGCATTTCGGGCGCGCATCACGGCGCTCTATAACTATGCCCGCACCAGCGTGCCCTTCTGGGAAGGCGGGCGCTGGTGGTACACGAAGAATTCGGGCTTGCAGAAGCAGAACGTCTGGTATTCACGCCTCACACTCACCGGCGCCGAAGAGATGATCATCGATCCGAATGAGTTGTCGCCTGACGGCTCGACGGCGCTCTCCGAATTCACGCCCTCCCCGGATGGCAAACATTACACCTACGGCCTGAGCGAAGGAGGCTCGGATTGGGTCACGCTCCACGTGCGCGATCTCGCGACGGGAAAAGACACCTCGGACACTATCAAGTGGGTCAAGTTCAGCAGCGCCGCATGGACAAAAGACGGGCAGGGATTTTTCTACTCGCGATTTCCCGAGCCGCCGCAGGGCAAGCAGCTTGAGGCCAGGCTTGAGCACATGACGCTCTACTATCACAAGCTGGGAACCGAGCAGGCCGCCGACCTAAAGATCTATGAGCGGCCGGACCAGCCGTCGTGGTTCGTCTTTGGGGATGTCGACGAGACGGGGCGCTATCTGTTCGTACATACATCCAGGGGCACGGACAAGAACGAAGTGTACCTTGCCGACCTTGGCGACCCCAAGCATCCGGACGTGCGAGCGCCGATTCGACCTGTGGTTACGGGCCAGGACGCGAACTACAAGCCGCTAGGCATTGCGAACGGCAAGCTCTTCATGACTGTCGACAAAGATGCGCCGAACCGCAAAATCATCGCGGCGCCGGTGGCGACGCCGGAGGCCGAGCATTGGACGACGGTGATCCCCGAAGGGACCATGCCCATCCAGGACGCGTCGCTGGTGGCGGGACAGCTCGGCCTGCTCACCTTGCAGGATGTTGCCTCGGTAGTGCGGCTTTACTGCGCTCGATGGGAAGCTCGTGCGCGACGTGCAGATGCCCGGACTGGGCAGTGCCACCGGATTGATCGGACGCTTCGACCGGCCGGAGATCTTCTATGCGTTTACTTCGCCACTTCAGCCGACTACGTCCTACGTCTACGATGCCAAGGCGAACAGCAAGCCAGCCGTTCGATCCGCCCAAACTTACCTTTGATCCTGCCCGCTTCGTCACCGAGCGGGTGTTCTATCACAGCAAGGATGGCACGCGCGTGCCGATGTTCCTCACTCACCGCAAAGACCTGGAAAAGAACGGAGAGAATCCCACGATGCTCTACGCCTACGGCGGATTCTCGATTTCGACTTTGCCGGGTTTCCGTCCTGATGTCATCGCCTGGGTCGAGCAGGGGGGAGTCTACGCGCTCGCGAACATTCGGGGCGGCGGCGAATACGGCGAGGCCTGGCACCGCGCTGGGCAATTCGAGAAGAAACAGAACGTGTTTGACGATTTCATCGCGGCCGCAGAATACCTCATCCGCGAGAAGTACACTTCGCAGGCGAAGCTGGCCATCAACGGCGGCTCGAACGGCGGGCTTCTGGTTGGCGCGGTGATGACTCAGCGGCCGGATCTGTTCGCCGCGGCAGTGCCTCAAGTGGGCGTGATGGACATGCTGCGCTACGACAAGTTCACCGGCGGGGCGGCTTGGGCGCCCGAATACGGACAATCCAGTGATCCCAAGGCCTTCGCCTATCTGCGTGCCTACTCGCCGCTACAAAACATCAAGAGCGGCGTCTGCTACCCCGCCACGCTGATCACCACGGCCGACCATGACGATCGCGTCGTGCCGAGCCATTCCTTCAAATTTGCCGCGACCATGCAACGCGTGCAGAGCGCCGTGGCGGGTTGCGACAAACCCGTTCTTATTCGAATTGAAGCTCAGGGCAGCCACGGGTATCGGCCGCTCGACCGCCGCATCGCTGAGCTTGCGGACATCTGGGCGTTCGCGGCACAGCAGACCGGAATGGCGGTGAAGGCGGACCCCTAAGCGAAACCCTCTGGTCCCGCCGATCTCTTCTGCATTGCACTCTATGTTACTAAGCGTGAGTTTCTTCGTGGCGCGCGAAGAAAAGCAGATCCTTCGCTGCGCTCAGGATGACATGTCATTCTGAGCGCAGCGAAGGATCTGCATGGGGTTGGGGCTCTGCCGCGCTGTGTTTACAGTCTCCTGTACTGGCGCAAGTTCCCCATAGACAACGGCAGGCTCTCGCGGTAGTGTGATACCCGCCATGAGTACCCCAAACAGACGATTGTGTGCATTAGTGAACACGCGTGCGCTACCAGCAGTTTTGTTAGCGATGAGCGCGCTGATCAGCTACTTCCTCGGCCGGCCGGCCTACGCGGGAGCTACCCAGGCGGCGACCAGGGCCAAGGTTGTAAGCAGAACGGCGCACGGCGTACCGGCAGCGCCCAATCCCGCGGACATGACGCGAAGCCGGGCCTGGGCGAAGCAGTTCTTTTCCCGCGCCGCCGATCTTCCCATCTCCTTTGTGCTGGACGGCAAACCCCTGCGCGGCATACCGCCCTCGTGGCGCCCGGAAGTGTCTCGACAAGCGATCGACAACACTCGCGTCGAAACAGATTTCGAGGGCACCGATCCCAAGACGGGCCTGCACGTCCGAGTGGAGTGCACGGAGTACAAGGACTTTCCGGTGACGGAATGGGTGGCATGGTTCAGCAATGAAGGACGTAAACCCACACCGATCATCCGCGACGTTCTGGCCCTGGACGGAAAATTCCAAGGTTCCAAGCCGGTGCTCTACTCGAACAATGGCGATTTCTACAGCGAGACAGGCTACACGCCAACCGTGAAGGGCCTGGATAACGGCGCATCGGTCAGTTTTGCGCCCAACGGGGGCCGGCCCAGCGACGGCGCCTTCCCTTACTATCGCATCATGTTCGACAAGTGGGGACTGTCGCTCGCCATTGGCTGGCCGGCACAGTGGGCCATCCAATTCGATGGAGTGCCGGACGGCGTTCAGGTACGAGCGGGCCAGCAGAAGACCAACCTGCGATTAAGACCCGGCGAACGCATCCGCACTCCACGCATGACCGTCTTGACGTGGTCGGGCGACGCATCCCGAGCGGTGAACCTGTGGCGCCGGTGGTACATCGCTCACGTTTTGCCCCGGCCCAGCGGTCAACCTCTGAAGCCACTGCTGTCTGTTGCTGCCACGGATGAGGGCGAGGAATTCACCCGCGCCACGGAAGAGAACCAGCTCCGCTATATGGAGAAGTTCAAGCGGCTCGGTTTCAACTTTGACATCTGGTGGATCGATGCCGGGTGGTATCCGTGCGGCGGGCACTGGCCGAACACCGGCACGTGGGAACCCGATCCTGAGAGGTTTCCCCACGGCTTCAAGCCGATATCCGATTTGGCAACTAAGAACGGCGCCGGCCTGCTGGTTTGGTTCGAGCCGGAAAGAGTCCGGCAGGGCACCGCACTGAGTCGCGAACACCCGGAATGGCTGCTCACTCTGAAGGGCAATGAAAATAGCCTCCTGAACCTCGGCAACCCCAATTGCCGTGAATGGCTGACCGAGCACGTGTGCCGGCTCATCAAGGAGAGTGGCATCAAAGTCTACCGGCAGGATTTCAATTTCGAGCCGCTCGAATACTGGCGCAAGAATGAGGCTGAGGACCGGCAGGGAATCAACGAGAACCTGCATGTGCAGGGCTACCTGAAGTACTGGGATGACTTGCTGGCGAGGAACCCCGGCCTGTGGATCGATTCCTGCGCCAGCGGAGGCCGCCGCAACGATCTTGAAACCATGCGCCGTGCTGTGCCGCTGCACTATTCCGACTACGGTTACGGGTATCACGCCATCAAACTCTCCTTCCACCAGACTCTCTTCGAGTGGCTGCCCTATTTCAAGGAACGTCACACTCTCCTGGGACATTGACAAGCCGGGCCGGTTCGACAAGCAGGTCGACAGTTACGCCTATCACTGCGCCATGGCTCCGATGTTGGCTTTAGGGCTGGACATCAAGCGCGACGATTACGATTTTGCGGAGTCTCGAAAAATGATCGCCGTCTGGCGCCGCGCTGCCGGCCTGATTCTGTATGGTGATTACTATCCTCATACGCCTTTCCGCCGAAGCCCGGACCAATGGGTCGCCTGGCAGTTCGACAGCCCCGAAAAAGGCCAAGGATTTGTCCAGGCGATCCGCTTGCCGGCATCGCAGGAAGAGACGCTCCTGATCCATCCGAAGGCAATCGATTCGAGCTCCACGTACGTTTTCGAAAACGGCGAAAGCGGAGAAAGCAGACAGATCGCTGGAAAAGACTTGATGGCCAACGGCTTCAGCTTCACCCTCGCGGCGCGCAGCGGAGCTATCTGGTTCTATCGGAGGGCGGGTGACTGATCCACACATCGGGTCAGATCCCGGCAACGTACTCCAGTACCATTGCTCGATATGCCTGCCCATGTCATAACTGACGCGTAAGAGTTCAGAGGAGGTAACCAGGCGAATGATTCTCTCGTGGCTCATTTTGGCGCTCTCGATGGCCATGTTCTTCTTCTACTTTCAGGCCACGTGCCAGAAGATCCTGCGCCGCCAGTTTGAGCATGAGTATTTCCAATCCATCGCCAGCGCGATCCGTTTGGAGTTTCCCTCGCTGCAAACGGCGCTGGCGGATCCCGGCTCGACGCTCGACTATTCGCGTCTGCCCCGGATGCTCGAATGCGACTTTCGCGCCCTGACTTATCTGCTGAAGAATACGGCAGGGGCGCGCCAGCGCTATTCCCGGGAAGAACGCCTCCTGATGGTGTATTTCCGCTGGCAGTTGATTTCGCTGGCAGCGCGGCGGCTTCTGAAAGTGGGCGAGAAGAAGGCAACTCTCCGGCTGGCTTCAGTCCTTCATTATTTCGCTAACGTGGTTGGGCAACGCGTGAACACGGGAAGCTTTGGGAATTTGCAGGCCGACTACCTCGTGAACCTCTGACCTTCGATGCCTCGGGGCGCACCCAGGCTGGCTCTCCCGCCCGCGTGCGCCCCCCTCTGTCCCGAGGATTTTCACTCCAGTTAATGCTAACGGCTCGGTTGCGCGAGCCCTTGCACTAACTGACCCCGATTGTAATCAGGGCACGCCTCAGCACGCAATATTACGAAGGTAATCGGACCGTGCCGGCCGGGTACTAGTACCCGTTCCATCACGTGCCCACGGCATTCTACCGCAACGCGATCAACGCAAGGGATGCCACGAGCGCCTGGAATTGATCACCGCGCCAGCTTGGTTCGCGCTATGCTAGGAGTTCCACACGGCCGGCGAGCCGTTGGCCCTGGAGGAGTCGATTGAATCTCCCACGCTGCCTTTTGTGCCTCATCCTCCTTTCCTCGTACTCTGCGGCCGGCGCGGCGGCGCAATCTTTGAGTAGCCCACAATACTTGTCTTTCGCGGAGGCGCAGCCCCTGCTCCGCGCCGCGGCCGCGAATCTTCCCGCGGAACTGAGAGGTCCGAGCCCGCTCACCGCCGAGCGTTGGGCCGACTGGGTGCACAGGGAAGATGCGGAGGTCCGCGCGCGGCTCGACCGCGGCGAAGAGGACACGCTGGTAAACCTGCTTCGCTTCGGTGTTACTTTCACCAAGGAATACCGCATCGACGATCGGTACCTTTCGAAGTACGGCCAGAGCACGCTGGTCAACGCCTTCGCGGAGAATCGAGCCAACGATCTCGTGCGCGCCCTGGGTTCCGGCAGCCCCAACGAGGGCGTCGCGCACATGCGCGCCTTTCTCGAGAAGAAGGGTTACTCCTTCGCGACGCCGGCGGACCGGGCGCGGGTGAAGAGTTACCTGCTGGCGAACCTGGCCCGGATGCGCGACGAAATCCGGCGCTACATCAGCCAGACGCAGGCAGGAGACCGCTTCCAGCTTTTCGAGGACCGCGGCATTTCCCTCGATACCAACCTCTGGCCTGACTTTCTGATTGACCAGCACCTGGCCAGCATGCTCCGGAAGGGCTTGCTCGGCCCGGGTTCCGTGCATCGCGTGGCGGTGGTCGGGCCGGGACTGGATTTTGCCAACAAGGAAATGGGGAACGACTTCTACCCGCGGCAGACGATTCAGCCCTTTGCGGTTCTCGATTCTCTCGTCCGCCTGGGCCTCTCGAACCCGGCCTCCGTCGAACTCTACACCCTGGACATCAGTTCCGAGGTTAACTTTCACATCGCGCGAGCCAGGAAAAATGCGGCTGCCGGACGCGCCTACGTCGTCCAGCTTCCCTGGAACACCGCCGCGCGGATGACGGACGAATATCGCCAATCCTTCACCGAGTACTGGGAGAAGCTGGGCTCGAGCATCGGCGAATCCGTTCCGCCCATCGCCGTTCCTGCCGCCGCCGCGGCGGAAACCGAGACTCGCGCCGTGAAGATTCGCCCTGCCGTTGTGCTTCGCATCACGCCATTGGATACAAACATCGTCATCGAGCGTCCCGCCCGGGCAGCGCAAAGCGGTTTCGATCTCATCATCGGCACGAATATCTTCGTCTACTTCGGGGAATTCGAGCAGGCACTGGCCCGCCTGAATATGGCGCTGATGCTCAACCCCGGCGCCTTCGCGCTCTCGAACGATCGGCTGCCGGGTTCGGCCGCCGACGGCCTCGCCGACTCGCTCGAAACCACCCAGATCTTCGCCCGCAACCCCGACCGCACCGAGTATATGTTCACGTACCAACGCCGCAGGTAGCGGCGGCGCAGTCATTCCGAGCGGAGCGCAGGAAGCTCGCTTTGGCCCTCTGGGACTTGAAGTTTTCGGGTTCGTTTTCGGTTCGTTTTTGCACTTTACAGAACGTGACATCCTTTGTTTTCAACGACTTCTTGAGTTCGTTCCCACGATTTTTGCATACTGAACATCATCAACGGCCCTCTCCTGTTCGGGGAAAGGGTGGCGAGAGTAGCGAGCCGGGTGAGGGGGCACTTATATCGACATATTGACCTCGTCCTTTGTTTTCATAGACATTCCCGCTTCGTTCGTCGAAAGAGTTGAGAGTCGAGAGTCGAAAGTCGAGAGTCCAGCAATTGCCCGGCGGGACGCCTATGGACTTTCCTCCCAAATTTGATCTCGCTTCTGTCACTTCTCGACTTTTCACTTCTCGACTCCTCGACTGTTTGTTTTCATAGACATTCCCGCTTTGTTCCTTCGAATTCAAGTTGAGAAGTCGAGAGTTGAGAGTCGAAGAGTGACAATCCATCGGCATCCACCGCTTGACCTCCTGGTTCGGCTTCACGACTCCTCAACTCCTCAACTCCTCGATGAAGTTTGAGGTCGTGCGATTCATGAGCTTATGTCCCGCAAGCAGCGACAAAAATCAGTTGGCAGAAAATGCCGGACAGAGACTGCGGAATGAAAACCGTGAAGGGCTTTCGAGCGGAGTGTTTCCCGTAGAGCCTGACCTTCTGTGCAACCTCACCAAGAGATTCTACTCCATATAGCAAATTTTGTCAAGTACCAACTAAGTTAATTCCTCTGATGGCACGGCCCCACGGTGGCCCGCCTCATCCTGGCCCGTTTGTTCCAATTATTGAGGTCAAGTCTTCGCTGCCACCATGGGACTTGTCGATCAGGGAAGACCCAGGCGGGATTACGGTGTCACGCTGTCGGCACTCGCCTGGCGAATGGCGTTGGACTTCGCCTCCACCCAGGAGAACAGCCAGGCCCGGTCCGGCGACCCCGCTCTGGAACGGATGACTGCGGCCAACGATTCCGCCTCCTGCTCATTCGGCCACGTCTTGCTGCCCAGCTTTCGGCAGGCGCTGATAGCGCCCGCGGCGGTGCCGTCGAGAGCAGAGAGGAGCGCTGCGACCGCATCCTCGTCGGCGTGCCCCAGCTTTTCCAGCAGATATGCGGCCTCGTACCTTAGCACCGGTTCGTCCGCCGTTAACCATGAGCGTAGAGCGGTGACAACCTGCTCGTCGGTGCGCCCCAGTCTCTCAAGCAATGCGGTCGCGCGGTAACGGAGCACCGTAATGTCCGCCGCTAACAAAGAGCGCAGCACGGCCACCACCTGGTCATCGGCGCGCCCCAGTGTCGCGAGCAATTCGGCCGCGCGGTAGCGATATTCCGTATTGTCCGCCTTTAACAAAGAGCGCAACGCGGCCACCACCTGGTCATCGGCGCGCCCCAGTGTCGCGAGCAATTCGGCCGCGCGGTAGCGAAGCTCCGCATTGTCCGCCGTTAACAAAGAGCGCTGCACGGCGACCACCTGGTCATCGGCGCGCCCTAGCTTCACCAGCAAATCGGCCGCGCCGTAGCGAAGCCCGGGCTCGTCCGCCGTTAGCCAAGAGCGTAGCGCGGTGACCACCGGCTCGTCGGCATGACCCAGTGCCACGAGAAAACTGGCCGCGCGGATGCGAGACTCCCAATGCTCCGCCGTAAGCCCGGCGCGCAGGGCGATGACCGTCCGCTCCCCGGTGCGCCCCAGCCCTCCCACCAGTTCGTCGTCGAGGAAGCGAAGCCCCGAATCCTCTGCCGTCGGCAGAGAAAGCAGCGCGGTGAGCACCTGCTGGTCAGTCCGCCCAAGTTTCACCAGCAATTTCGCGGCACGGTAGCGGACGTCCGGATTGTCTGCCGTTAACCAAGAGCGCAACGCGGTGACCGTCTGCTCATCGGTCCGCCCTAGCCTCTCAAGCGATTCCGACGCGCTGCATCGAAGGCGCGGGTTCCCCGTGGTTAACAAAGAACGGAGCACAGCGACTGGCTGCTCGTCGGTGCGCCCCAACTTCTCCAGAAGTAGTGCGGCGTCGTAGCGAGTTTGCGGGTCCCCGGCCGACAGCGAAGCGCGCAGCGAGACCCAGGCAGGCGCTGGCGCTGAATCGAAGAAGTCGAGTACGGCGGGCCAGATGTCGGCGAGACCGGTATCAGCCTGGTCGAGCGAGGTCCAGACGGTTTCCGAATATACACCACCCCGCGCGAGACCCAGGGCACTGTGGCATCGCACGTCGCCGTCCGCATCTTGCAGCAGCCGGGCGCAGAGGTCGCGGGCTTCCGGGTTGGAGTCCGCCACGTTGCTGAACAGGCGTGTCGCCTCCATACGTACTTGCCAGCTATGGTGTTTTTCCAAGGGTCGCAGAGCACTAACCGTTTCGTTCGAAGGACGCATTCGAGGGAGCGCGCGCACGGTCTCTACGAAGGCCTCCTTCAAGGGTTCGTAGGGCAACTCTCCGACTACGGTGCCCAGGCGGACGATCACTTCCTGGGCAAGACTTCTCTTGACGCCGACGTCATCGGCGATGCAGGCTGCCGCGAGCCGCAGACGAGGATGAAGGACTGATTCCAGCGAGTTAGTGGAAAAATGTGGATCCATGATCGCACGTACGATCTTGGTGGCGGTTTCGCCGTCGCCCTGCACCAAGCCAACGTAGCCAACGCCGAGCAGGATCACTTCTCGCCAGCGCGGGTCGTCCGCGTGACTGGCGAGCCGATCTACCGCCTTTGCCGTTGGCGTAGTGAGGTCCACGGCGGCGAGGTACTCCTCGAAAGTAGGATGCCAAAACGCAAAAATGTCCGTGCCGCGTTCTTCCAAAACACCCGCGCTACGGGAGGCCGCCTCGAGGTAGCTCTCGGCGGTGGCCTCCGGACTCTCCTCGTCGAATTCCATCTCTTTCAGAATTCTCACCAATTCGCGCCGGAGTTCGCCCCGGTGCATCACGCCGGTGGGGCGGGTGGCCCGACTCCAGGCGGCGATGGCGCCCCAAACGCGAATGAGCCGGTCGACCGGCAGGGCCTGCCCGCCGATCGACTGATCCGACAAGCTGCGAAACTGATTCCAGGTGTCCATCAGGGTCTCGACAGCCCGCTGGTAAAGTTGCACCCGCTTATCCGGCAGCCTGCGGCCTTCGCGGCGAATCAGTGAGACGATGACCAGTATCAAAGGATTGGTGGCAAGCTCGGTGACTTTGGGGTTGCTCCGGATCTCCCTGAGCATTTCCCCGGCGTCCCTTTCCGCCTTTTGCAGGTCGGGCGTCGAGGGATGTAATGAGCTCTCCTGCCCACGCTGCCAGCGGTGAACGAAATCGCCCACCTGCTCCGTCGAGAAGTTGGGAAGAATGAAGTGGCGGATGTCTCCGGCAACCCGGACGTAGCCCACTGGGCGTGACGTCACCAGCACCCGGTTGGACTCGTGATTAGTCCGGAAGCGATCCACCGCGCGTACCACCGATGCCCGCGCTGAACTCTGCGGAACCTCATCGACGCCGTCGAGGAGCACGAAGGCGCGCCCTTCCGCAAGCAGGCCGTCCACCGCCTCGCGCAACGCCTGGCCACCGCGCTCCTCCATGCACACGTCCAGATGGACGCGCAGCGACAGAGAAGGGTTCTTGCTCCTGGCGTCCGCGAAACCAGCCAGCGGGATGACAACAGGAACAACGTCTTCAGACCAGCCCAGCCGTTGCCGCATGGAGTCGGGACCTAACGCGCTGGCCCTGGCGAGAAAGCGAACCAAGGCGCTCTTGCCCACGCCCGGGGCGCCCAGGATTACCAGATGCCGGTTATTCCGTATAACTTCAGGTGCAGGAGGGTTTTCGTTGCTGCTTCCGCCCCTGATTCGAAAACGCTTTCCGGTCAGCTCTGCATATTCCACTTCGAAGCGGATGCGCGATTCGGGGGAGAGGTCCTGGTCCTCGAGCTTACGGATGAGTTCCGCTTCGTGGCTCTGTTCATCTCCAAGGCCGCCCTCAGCCGCAAGGCGGGGCGTAACGTACACCTCGTCGCTACGCAGCGAGGCGATGATATCCGCCCGGCCGGCGCCCTTCACACCGCGGTAGTCGGCATAGGAGTATTCGAAGGCGACGCGGTTGCGGTAGGCGATCAGAGCGGTTTCCATGGCGACGGACTTGACCGCCTGGGGTTCGGAAGAAAGTCCCGCTTCCCGGAAATAAACGAGCAACTGCTCCTGGTAATGGAACATTGCAGCCGAGAGCGTTCTGACAGCCTCGATCTCGCTACTCGTGTGGTCGCCTATTGCCAGAAGCTTTTCGATCTTTTGATCACGTTCCTGGTCCGCCAGTTCTGTGGAGAATTGTTCGAGGGCCGAAACTACACCGCCAATCAGTGGAAAACGTTTCAGCTCCTCCTCGCCGACTTGCTTGAGGAAAGCAAGAGAGGCGCGGAGGTATGACGTCCGGTCGGCCCGGGGCGCTAACGACTCGGAAGGCATTTATGTACCTCCTCGGCTATAGGCCTGCAACGTCGGTCCAACACACTGCCGTGCAGCAAGGTAGCGCAGACCTGAAGTTCAGGGCTGCGGCTTTTGGAGTGGTCCCAGGCAAAGAACCGCAGACCTAAAGGGCAGGTCTGCGCTGCCTCGCTCGCCTGATCTCCAGTAAAACGCAGAGCTTCGCTCTGCGCCAGCCGCGCTTAGCGTGGAGCCGGAGTCAGTTCAGTCCAATCGTTGTCGTCGGTTTCATGCAGGTCCAGATGCAGCACCTCGCCAGGACCAACTATCGGCGTCACACTTTGCACGAAAATGAGTCCATCTTCCTCGGTGGTTGTTGCCACGACTTGGTACTGTCTGCTGGCCGGCACGCTCCCAAAACGATAAAACCCCTTAGAATCTGTTTTAACCATCGCTGTTCGGGGCAGTCGCGGAACGAGTTCGGCAGCCGAGCCCAGATAGCCCGCCATCGTCTGGCCAATCTCCGCTCCAACCGCGTCCAGTTGGTTGCGGCGGTCACGTGCCCTACGCTGAATGGCCTGTAGCCCTCTACTTTGCGACAGGGTGAAGAGATAAACCGGCAATCCCTTAGCAGATATGACCTCTTTACCAAATTGGCTCATGACCCGGCCTTGAATCGTACATCGGCCGCGCGGAGGCGTGTTCCCTTGGCTTGAAACTAGACGAGCCGTGCACAAACTTAGGAAGAGCAGGGCCAAGATCAATCGTTTGGCTGAGCACTTCATATAGGTCCCCCTTATGGAACGCAGGGTCTAACAATGTTGAACTGGCTGATTCGACCAGCCCGGTAATTCAGGCGTTTGTGAAAAGGGTCCCTGGAAGGTGTGAAGAAATTGGCTGTCATGCTGAGCGAAGCGAAGCATCTGCATTTATCTCCCGGAAAACAAACAAATGCAGATTCCTCGCTTCGCTCGGAATGACAGGGCTTGGTGATTCTTTCACACCTTCCTGACACCCTTTTCCCCCAAGCAATGAACCGCAGACCTAAAGGGCAGGTCTGCGCTACCTCGCTCAGATTGACCGGCTAGCCCTCGGGGCCCGTGGCGCTCAATCGATTTTCGGTCTCTTCCTCTCGACGGTCAGCTTATGCTCTTCGCCTTTCTCGTCGAGCAAATAGCACGTCTTTTTTTCAATGGCGAATTTTACGGGAGCGTCGATCGCCAGGTCGAGCGGTTTATCATCTTTTTTGGTCATGTGCCTGCTGACGACCCAGCGATATTTGCCGTCGTCAATGGTGTAGTAGGTCACGTCATTGCGCATTGTCTCGACCTTCGGCCCGGTTATGGGGGTGGGAGGGATGCCAAAGGTTCTCGTGTCCCTCTCCGTGTCAGCATTCACCAGCGTTCCCGTTATCCAGGCTCGATCCTTTGCCAGAAGGGACGCTGAGCAGACGACAAGGAAAAGCAGAGCAAACAGGAGACGCCTCATATGTCCTCCGTAACCTGCGGGTGTGTGTCACCAGGCCTTGCCCGGCCCTCGAAGCCTCCGCAGCGGTCTCGGGGATCGTCCATTTGGCGGCGGGACTGACGATCCGCTGGCGACCGGTTCCATGAAGAGCATTGTACTCCGATTAGCGAATCGACAAGTGGAGGGGGAGTGTGATTCCCGATTAGTACATTTTCTATTAGTACCGCTTGCTTTCGGGGAGCAGACACCATACAATGCCTCCGGTTCTTCCGGTAGGTGGCTAAGCCACGCCTGGTGCGTGGCTAGTTCGTAAGTTAGTTCTGATAGCGGCGTAATATGATTTGTCGTGGGACCGGACCTGGCCGTAATACCTTAGTCATTCATTTAGTGGCCATGGTGCGGATTAGCATTCTCTATTGTCATCCGTGCGACTTCTTGGAGAGTCCACAGTCTTGTGATCTGGGAGCTGGCACCCACGAAAGTGCGCGCAATGTTAGGGCCGGTCGCGCCCCAGAATTCAACTAGGATGTTTTAAGCAAACGAGACAGGCGAATCGTTACGTGCCTGCCTCACAAAAAGGAGAGAGAAATAATATGTCAAAGAGAAATCTGTTGTTAGCAAGTCTGCTTTTGGTGTTCGGGCTCGGCGTCATGGCGCCGTTTGCCGCGGCACAAGTGGAAGGCAACGGGACGGTAGTCAACGTGTCACCGTCGTTGTACACGTTGCGGCCCAACAGCATTGGCGATGCCGGCGGACAGGTCTATATTACGATGGCCTCCGGTTTTGGCACCATTGCTGGTGGGGAAACGTTCACCATTACATTCAGCAAGCCGATCGTTGGGGCAGCCGGTATAAGTAAGGCTCCCGTATCCGAGTTTTGCAGCGATGGGACCACAGCATTGACGGGTGGTACTGAGGGTGCGGGGTTTTGCGAGAATATGAGCTTCTCGGCTGCTGGAAATGTGCTGACATTTACCAACGGGTTTGCTCCCCTTACCGGGTGGGCGCCGACCCAGTACGTTGTGATCTGGGGTCTTCGTTTCGACACCGTTGGCGTGCCTCCCGGCACCTTCATTACTGCTACGGTAGGCGCGGTATTGAACCAGAATTACCCCATATCGTTCGGGTCGGCCGGTGTGACCCAGAGTCAAACTCCGGTTAACATCGGTCAGGTTGCTACGACTGCTGCCGGCGGCACAGTCTATGCGCAAGTCGTTTCTGCCACCTCTATCCTGACCTGCTTCGGGACGGCTGGAAGCGACTTCACAATCAATGTCGGCGAGCAGTGGTCCGGAGCCTGGACCTCCCTTACTGACGAACTGGTGCTGGCTCCTTACGCACCAACCGCCAGCGGTCTCGCCACGAACGGGTCGGATATCTCGATTACGCTGTCGGGGATTCCGGCAGGCGTCACAGTGGCGCCGGTCGGCATCCCAACTACGACTGTGGGCACAGTTAATTGGGGAACCTTCACTCCGCTGTCGTACACGGGCGTCAAGGCCAACGATAGCGTCACTTTCGATTTCCCGATAGCTTCGACACTTCGCCCTGAAATCGAGGCCGCGAATTTCACCTTCGACGTTTACACATCGGGCCCGATCGCATTGCAGAGCCCCCCGATGACGGCCAGTGTAACGCTGGATCCTATGACTCCCACTGGTACTCCTCTCTACCCAGCGTTCACGTATCCTAACGGCGTGCTCTTGGAAGAGCCTCTGTACCCGCTTACCGTGGTCGATTTCATCGGTTGCCAGACGAATCTCCTGTTCCCCTACGTGACCAATTACAACAGCGGAACTAGCGGTGGCGCGTTGGGCAACTGGGATACTGGAATCGTGGTTTCGAACACCAGCTCTGATCCGTATACTCCAATCTTCGGCGGCGCTATCCCGACGGCAGGCACCTGCGCCTTCTCCGTGTATGCGTCCACCAGCGGATCACTGTCACCGTCAGCCGACGCCGCACCGGTCGCCACCTTCAATACACCTCCAGTGTACACAGGTGGAGTCCAATCCTTTATGCTGAGCCAGACTTCAGCCAAGGGCGTGGGCGGAGGTTATGCGATCGCAGTTTGCAACTTCCTGAATGGCACTGGTTACGCGTTGGTTGCGGATAATGCCAATGGGCTCGGGAACTGGGGAGTGATGGGCAATTATCTCGCCTATGTCATTCCGAATCCGTTCGAAGAACCCCGTTGGGTCGACTCGATCTTCGGCGAGTTTGCGATTTCGCCGTGGGCATTCGTCTTCGACTACGCATCAGCCTCACACAAAGGCGGGGGGCACTCAATCCCGCAACTGCGTGCTCCAAGGACCCATAAGTAGGGTCGGTTTCAACACAGAGGCAACTCCGCCCGAGCGGAGTTGCCCCGGTGCCCCTTGCCGTCAGCAGGACCCGACGACTGCAAGTGAGGGGCGCCGTCAAGGTTAGGAATAGGCGAAGAGGCGGCTTCAGTTCGACCGGAGCAGCCTCTTTGCCCGGGCTAGTCTGCAATGTTGCGCTTCCGCGAGGCGGTAAAAGCGCGAGGGTGGGTTTTGGCCGTTTTTGGAAGGAAAGGCAGGCTGGGCCAGACCCTTTGCGCCACTCCCCGCGTCCTCACGCTGTTCTGCGCTCTGGCAGGATGATTCTTGCAAGCCCCCGCCGGACAAAGTTCTCCAGGCAGTCCCTCCCGAATAACTGGTCGAAGTGGATAATCCCGCGCGTAATGAATGAATGAGCGATACAAGAAGGGGAACACTACCTCAAACTCCGCAAATCCCGATACAGGCCCTGCCTGGCGGTCCAGTTGAAGTAATCGGCACCGCGCGAACCGGGTCACCTGCTCAGTCTTGTCCCACGGTAAAGCGCCTAAAGGAGCCGATTCCGCAACGGCTGTGGCTCAAAATTGGGCACAGTTTCAGGCTAACCGATTCGTGGCTTCGACCAACACACTGGAAGGATTGGCTCCTCGGCCAAGATTGGAACCTGGAATTCGTCAGTTGACGAATTAACAGCCGAACTTCAGGTCTTGTCGAAAAGGGCTGGCTCCTCGGCCAGGACTCGAACCTGGAACCCTTCGGTTAACAGCCGAATGCTCTACCATTGAGCTACCGAGGATTATGCAATTTGTACCACTCTTTGTTTTTCTCGCGGTTACTAAACTCGTCGTCGGCCGATCAAGGGCAAGAACGAAGAAAGAGCTTAGAAGGAGTGGAACCGCGGGGAGAGGATCAGGCTTTCTTCTCTTCGTCTTTCTTTTCGTCCTTCTTTTCCGCGCTGCCGTCCATGCCACCTCTGATGGCATCTTTGAACTCGCGAATTCCCTTTCCCAGACCCTTGCCGAGCTCCGGCAACTTTCCGGGACCAAACAGGATCAAGACAATCAGCAAAATGAAAATCAAATGGGTTGGTTGAAACAAACCCTCCATAACATATCCTCCTCGCCCGCCCACCAAAGGTCAGCGGCGCGACAATCCGAACCATTATAACTCAGGTGGCAACGAAACCCAATCACGATTTTGCGCCTTGGCGTGAACTGTCTTGGTTCTTTCACACCTTCACACGCGCTGGGCCACTTGTCACCGCTGCTTACGACCCTTGAAGACCATATTACGCGGTTTTCTGCCTTGCGTCCGGCAGCTCTGCAAATAAAGCGCCCGATAGGTGGCCGTGATGTAATCCCGGGGCGAATAACCGAGCCGGCTTGCGACCCTGTCGATCCACTTGGCCGGTCCCTCAAGTTCGAGGTAATTGCCGATGGGCGTTTCGTCGAAGGCTGCCTGCGGCGCTGAAGGGAGCGACGCTTGCGTAGCGGCGACATAGACGGTCCGGAATTTCTCGTAAGCGAACACTTCCCTCAATCGCAGACTCTTCAGAACTTCGCGGAGCAGCGCGCCGTCCCCGACCCGGGTTTCGACTTCCCGTCTTCTCGCATACCGTCGCGCGCGGAGCGGTGGCCCTTTGAATGTCAACAGGCTCTCGCCCGCCGCGAAACGCAAACGCAGCAGCCTGCGGGACCTGCTAAGCCGAAGATCCGGGAAGTCGAAGAGTGAGTTGTTTTCGAAATGCCGCGGCCTTATAACCTTGAAACCCAGTTGTGCCAGCTGCTTTGCCAACTTCCTGCGGTCGCGAACCGGTAGCTTGACTTCGGTTTCGAGAAGAGGCTTCCGTTTTTTCAAAATCACGGCGAGACTCTCCGCTGCGAGCTCTCGAAAGTCTGTCATTCTGAGCGAAGCGAAGAATCTGCATTTCCGGTCCGTGGCGAACTAATGCAGATTCTTCGCTTCGCTCAGAATGACAGCAACTTTAACCTCCGTGGGTGGCAGGCAGGAGCCTCACCACTCGGAGTGGCGCTGTCGCTGAAACGGACAGCTCCGGCATCCAGCTGCACGATTAGAAGTTGTCCTCAGAACTCGCGATCCAGCATGAAGTCGGGCAAAGCCCGCAAGGCATCCTTGTAGGGGTTATCGGGGAATATCTCCAGAGAGCGCCTGGCCTTCTGAGCAAATTCCTGGGCCTTTTCTCTCGCCGCCCGCAACGTATCATAGCGGTCGATCAAGTCCAGAATCTCATTGAATCGTTGAGAGTTGAATCCGCCCTCGGCGAGCACCGACTTTACTTTCTGCGCTTCCTCCTGAGTACAGCGCTGCAGGAGGTGGATAAGGGGCAGCGTGACTCTGCCTTCGCGGAGATCGTTTCCTGTCGGCTTCCCCAGGACCTCTTCGGAGGAAGTGAAGTCGAGAAGATCGTCGATCAGTTGGAAGGAGAGGCCCAGGTTCAGGCCGTAGGAGCCCAACAGGCTTTCTTCCTCTTCACTCTTTCCCGCCAGCACAGCGCCCAGTCGGAGACAGACGGAAAACAGGTAGGCAGTCTTGCGATAGGTCAACTCGAAATAGACGTCCTCCGGAACGTCGATCCTTCTTTGCCAGGTCAATTGCTGCAATTCGCCCTCGACCATGGCTTGGGTCATGGCAATAAAGAGGTCCAGGATCTTGAAATTGCGCTCGCCGAGGGCAATGTTAAAGGCCTGCATGTACAGCCAATCGCCGGCCAGCACACTCAAGTAATTGCCCCAGCGGGAATTGGTGGAGGGGCGCCCGCGGCGCAGCTCCGCTTCGTCAATCACGTCGTCGTGAACGAGCGTGGCAGTGTGGATGAGCTCGACAACCGTTCCCAACCGAATCGCCGCGTGGCCCTCGAAGCCGCACAGTTTCGAGGACAGCAGCACCAGGGCAGGACGAAGCCGCTTGCCGCCGCTTCCTTGCAGGTATTGACCGATCTCAGTGATGGGCGAAACGCTGGAGACGCTCTGCTGGCAAAACTCCTCTTCCACCTTCTGGAGGTCGGCACGCACCAAGTCGAAGACTTCTTTGGTGGTCAGGCTATTGACGGAGGCCACGGATTAGTTCCCCATCGTCCCTTCAGTTCTAAACTGCCGGCGCAGGTTTTTCAGGGGACAGCAGAATTAGGTTGCAAAACTAAATAGTCCCACAAATCGCACTTGAAGGGAAGCATGAACTTCAGTTTGAAGTTCCTGCAACTAGCGTGTTGGGATAATAAAAGGCGAGAATCTCCTGGAAGTTGCGTCCCTGCCTGGCCATGCCGGCCGCACCCAACTGGCAGAGGCCTAAGCCATGCCCCTTGCCGCGGCCTTCCACCAGCACCTCATCACCCTGTGGCTGCAATTCGTAATTGTTGCCGGGCACCACGTCCCAGCCCAGAATACGGCCAAGCCTCAGCCTGCCGGCTTCGGAGTGGTTTGCGAGGGTCGCGGCTTCTTCGGCCTCGAGCCGCACCTGCCATTGTGGCGAATGTTCCATACAGTAATTGCAGGGCACGGAGAAATAGGGATACGGAGCAGACGCGAGGCCGACCTCCGCGAGAGTCCGGGTTCTGCCCCCGCAACTGCCGGTGAAGAGGGCGGGAACAGGCGCGCCATCGTAAAAGAGAACCAGGCCGCGGGTGGCCAAGGCGGCTTGTGCCGCGAGAGATTGCGGGGGCGGCGGTTCGCGAAGGAACTGGCAGTGAGTCGTATCGCAGAAATCAACTTGGCCGTGGCGCGATCGCGAAGCCAGATAGTATGAACGCGTGGCGACTGCCTGGGCTTTCAGAGCCTCCAGGGAAGCCCCGGGCACACTCTCGGCGGCCACCGCCGAAGCCACGGCCGTTTCCAGGTCCATATCCACTACAGCAACCAATTCGTCGATCCGGCACAGGACGTCGAGTCTTCCGCGATACTGTCTGGCAAGCCTTTCGGGAACGGCGAGCAGGAAATCAGCGGCGCCTCCCGTTGCGCCTGCCAAATGTACTTCAGTCGCCGCGAAGGCGTCATTCCTGCTTTGCACGCGCACATGGCCCCCTTCCAAATACAAGAAGGCTGAAGCGCCATCGGAGAGGCTGACTTGGCGTGAGCCCGCGGTGAGAATCAGCATTTGTCCGGGCGGGCAGGTAATCGCCAACTGCCGGGGATGAAGCAGGCCAAACACGCCAATTCGCAGATCCCGGGCGGGGGCGCAAAACGCCAGCGTAACGAACGCGAGAGCGGATAAGCTAAGCTGTTTGCGGATTATATCCTCTCCGAAGCGCGTCGACGCGCTTGTCCCAAGCATACTTTCTACTGGAGACTAATCACACTGTTCAAGATGCGGCCTCCGAGTTCGGCCGCACGAGCGCCGGGGACACCGTGCACGCAAACCAGCAGCGCCAGGCGAGGCTGGTCCGCTGGGTAAAGCATGAGCACGTAACCGTCACCCGGCGCGCGAGGCTGGTGGACGCACGGTGCGGTGCCTGTTTTGGCCAGGGCGGCCGCCCCGTGAAGACTCAGACCCACGGCCTCGGCGGTCCCCATTTTGGCGGAGAGAGCCATCCCGCGCAGCAGTTCGGCTGCCCCGGCAACTCGCGGCGCGGCGGCCAGGAGGACGTAGGCGTGCAAGAGTTCCTGCGGATCAATGCGCCAAGCGCCGCCCAAGCCGATCATTTGCGCCGCGCCGTAGGGGGCATGTCCAAGAGAAAAGCCGTAGCGTTGGTCGATGGAATCCACGTCTTCAGGCGTTAAGGTCGAAACCATGTTCATGAAATAGGCATTACAAGAATATGCTATAGCCGAGCTAATATCTACAGGCCCGTGGCCGCGCGCCAGCCAGCAACCGTCCCGCGCCCCGTGGCAAAAATAGCCCGGGTACTTGAAATCGTGCTTCTGCGCGTAGGCCAAGGCAAGAAACGGCTTCACGAGTGAGCCGACCGGGACTGGTTCTGTGATCGCGTCCCAACGGGAGGCAATCAGGCGGCGCGTGGCGGCGTCGATCACGATGTACGACAAGTCGCTGGAAGCATAGCGCTCTCGAAGCAGGCGGGAAACCGATTGGTCGTAGAGCGAAGCTGCAGCCAAGGGGGAGGCCGCGTAAAGGCAGGCCAGCAGCGCCGTGGCAAGTAATCCCTCGCCCGTCACGCTCCGGCTGATGAAAACGCCGGCAGCGTGACACCCTCTCCCCAAGGGAGAGGGCTTCTCCGCTATGTGCCGGCAGGTTTCTCTTCCCCACATACGACCTACCTCATACCACCTACTGTTTCTTCAGCCGGTACGTTGCCGTCTGCACCAGCATTGGGCCTCGATCCTCGACGACCAGCGACTCGGACTCGATGGTTTCGAGCGATTGGCTGAGGCTCGCCAAGTTCTCAGAAAAGAAGACCGGCTCCCGCCCCTCTTGTCCCGGCCTGACTCCGCCCGACTGGCCCAGAGGCATTTCAATCAGCCGCATCATGGCCACGATGTTTTCGCGCTCGGCGCCATGCTGAAAGCCTGCGGCGTAAACCAAATTCTGACCCTGTGCCCCGCCCGGAGGGTTCGCTGCGGGGCCGAGGGGCGCGTGGCCCAGCAGTGACTGAAGCATTTCGTTGGAGTTTGCCACGACCAGAATTGGTCCCCGCACCGCGACGGCGAGCGGAACCAAGCCATCAAGTTGATAGTAACTGGCGCTCCCGTCGTGATTCTCCACCCAGCTCACGCCGATTTGTGAAGTCGTCCAGAGGTCCTGAATGGCAGTTCGGATGGCGTCCCTCGCCGCCTGCGAGTCCCAATTCGCTGAGCTGCGGATCAGGATGGCCGTGTGCGGCTCGACAAAAGCGGGCGACCCGGCATGATGAAGCGAGTGAAGCTCCAGCACCGCTCCGAGCGGAGCCGCATTCAGGAGCTTTTTAAGAGGATCGACCCCAAGGGCTCCCGCCGTCCCCTGAAGAGGAGCAACGTCGATCCGTGTTTCGAGGTCGCTCTCGCTGCCCGCCTGCCCCGGAGTGGAAGCAACGGCCGGCGCGATTTGGGAAGCTACGCCCGGGCCCGCGCGGGGCATCAGAACCTTCTGCTGCACCAAGTTGAGCACCATATCTGACGTGGGGTCTTTCCAAGCGAGGTAAAGGCCTTGCTGGGCCGGGACCATGCCAATCAATTCGCCCAAGGCACTGTGGGCGGCAGTGAGAGGCTCCGTCCCTGCCGGCGGGTTAGTTTTCAGGAGGACGCGATCCTCGCGAACTTCCGTCGCTGACCGGTGTACGTCCGCGACTTCTGCCGAGTAGGGTTTTAGCTCCGCGACGTTGCGCTCGATCCAATAGCTGCGAAAGTGCGGAGACTTGACCAGAAGCGGCAGGTTCATGACCATGCGGACATCGCCGATCGGCCCCGCCGCCGCAACCGCACTCTTATACCAAGTCTCGTCCGGGAGGCGGGGCTGCGATTTGCCCGAAAGCAAGCCCAGCGCGCCGGCCATGAGGTCTTCGCGGGTCGCGAGCAGCAGGTAGTCCCCCGAGGTGGCAAACGCCACCAGGCGATTCTTTTCCGGTTCCGTCCGAACGTAGTAAGGAAGGTCCGCGGCCTTGCGCGGCTCGAACTTCTCCCGGCTCGTCCACAAAACGTTTTGCATGGCGCGGGCGGACGGCATGCGGGTGATGTAGAGGAATTCCAGGTTGCCAATGTCGTAGATGGCGAGCGCCGACTGCCCGCCCGCCAGCGAATCCAGCAGCGCCATATCCGGCGGAGCGCCCGCCGCCACGGCGAATTGCCGCTGTGCTTCCTGAAGGCGCAGGAATAAACGTGAGCGCGAGAAGACCTGGAAATTGTCGCTCTCCAGCCACTTCGATTTCTCTTGTGAGCTGTTCCAGTCGTGGGCCAGCTTGGCAAAGTCGGGCGACTCGACGAAAAGCAGCGGCCCCGTCGGCATGAGAGCGGCGAGGCTGGACGATGGCGGAGCGGGTGCCTGGCCGGGCGGGGCCATGGCGAGAGAGGCACTTAGAAAGCAGAGGACGCCAATCGTGATTTTCCTCATACCGTTGCACCTCCGAACTCACGACCTGAGGACTTTATGTAGCCCCCCCCGACGGTCGCCGTCAACGGCGTTCTGCGACAAGGAAGATTCGGTTCGATTTTGGCGAAATGAGGCATTTTCGCTCGTTTTCGCGTCCGATTTATGCGAATTTGCGCGCAAAACGCGCGCAATTTGCATCATTCAAAAAGCCATTTCCCTTTGTTTTCAAGTACTTCTTAGGTTCGTTCCCACTATTTTCCATTTTTTGTATTTCCTGCACTCCGTCGCGTGAAGGAGTGCCTCCGCTCTGCCCGATGCCTGGCGAGGCGACAGGGCGGCTGGCGACGATTTGTCCACAATCTGACCATCTAGATAGGCTACCATTGGTCCATTCTTTTGTCAAGCAGAAAATCACGCTACCTGGCCAGGCGGGGCCTGACAAGGACGCTTTGCCCGAGGTCTTTCGTGATTACCGGCCGGCGCTCCTGATCGGCCTTCTCGAACTTGATTTGGGCCTGAACGCGTTCAAGCTCACCGTTTGCCTTGGAGCGAACGGAGTTGTCGGTCGTGAGCATGGCGGCAATCTTCCAGAGCCGCGTCGCATCCGCAAGCCGCTCGAGCTTCACCAACGCCCCAGCCAACTGCGCGGCCAGGAGCGATTTCTGCTCCTCGCTCACCTTCTGATCACGCAGAAACCACTTCCACAGGATGTCCGGATAGTCGGGCTGACTGGGGGCGTCGTTAGCACCTTCGGTTTCCGGCCTGTCAGGCTGCTGGACGAGTGTAAGACTCTGCTCAAGCAAGGGTGTTATGGCTGTTATGGCAAGTTCGTTCTGGTTTGCCGCGGCCGCCGCTTCAGCCAGATCGACGCGCGGCGAAACGTTTTCAGGCTCAGCGTCCGCGGACGGGGAGCGGGCTGTACGCTGCGAGAAATCCTCAGGACGAATGGCAATCGCGTCCAGCAGGAGGCGGATTCTGACAGCGGGCTCAGCGGCTTCCCGCGCCGCTCGCAGGCGCGCATAGTAGAAGCCGGGCGACTCAGACGCCGCCGCGGGTCCCCCACGAACCAGCCACCCGAGTTCGGCGCTGACCTGACCTGGCGCAGGCGCCTTGAGGGCCCCAAGGGATTCGGCTGCCGAGGCTCGTTTGGCATAAGCAGTGCTCGGAGAAATTACCAGCGCGGTGAAGAGTCGGAGGGCATCGTTTCGTTGTGTGTTTGCCGCCGCTTCCGCCTTGGCCAGTTTGAGCTGGGCGTCGGCATCCCAGGGAACGGCCTTCAAGCGCAAGCCGTAAGAATCAGCAGCCTCCGCCGGGTGACCCATCTTCATGAGCAGGTCACCGGCCGCAGTCAGATTTTCAAAAGGCTGGCCCGCCACGAGGTTCATGCGCTGGAGCAACGCCATCGCTTGCGCGAGATTGCCCTGTTGCAGGCGAACTTCGGCAAGCCCCAGGAAGTTCGCTGCGGCAAAATCGCGTGCGTCGATTTGGCCGGCATAGACGTACTCGAGGACCCGGCGTGCGCTCGCCTGGTCTGTTTCCTGTCAAGCGGATCGCGGCATTGCGCAGGACTTCGAAAGAAGGAGCCTTCTCGGGGGCCTGCTGAAACTGTCGGAGCAATTCCTCAAGAGTAGCCGGACTGCGCGGCGAGGCGGACAGTGAGGGACGCGATCTCGAGCCGGTGCGGGTCGCGAAAATCCTCCGACAGGCTATTAAACACGTTGCGTGCTTCATCCGTCCGGCGATGGTCCAGCAAGAATCTGATCCAATCGAGTTGCCACTCGTGCAGAGTTTCAAGGGCTGTCGAGTGTTCGGCTCCGAAGGTCTTGTCGGCGTGGTCCTGAGCCAAGGCAAGAATCTTCTGATAGACCCGTTCCTTCTGACCTTCGGGGAACCACTGGGCGCGGACAATCTCCGAGAGGAAATCGACAGGGGATTGGGCGGAGCGGGAAAGGTCCAGGAGCCAATTCGCGCCCTGCGCGGGATCTCCCGCCGCAGCCAGCGCGCCCCGCAGGACCGGCTCGGCGCGGTAACTGCCGTTGCGGCGGACGTAGGTGCGCACCACGCGCTCAGCATCCTCACGCAAACGCGGAAATAGTTGATGTTCGCCGATATGCTCGAGTGTGACGCGAAGATCGGTCCAGAAAGCGGGCGGGACAGTGCGGCCGTCTTCCTGCGCGCGCAGGGCAACGAATGCGGCCGACCATTCCTTGATGGCCTCCTCCTGCTTGCCTTGCTGCCAGAGGATTTGCGCCCTGCGATCGTGCGCATCGGCGCGCTTGGAATTCAGTTCCAGGGTGTGCGCATAATCCTCCAGCGCAGCGTCGAACTGGCCCGCCACCCGGTAATAATCGGCGAGCGCGAAGTATGCCTCAGAACGCGCCGGGGTTCCTTCCAGGGCGGACGGCAGGTAATCCTCGGGGTTGCCCTGACGCGCAATTGAAAGGTACTCTCCGTACCTCCCGCCATAGTAAAACCAGATATCACCCGCCAGCGTTTCGTCACGGTTCGGGGGCTTGGAGACGCGCTCACCTATCGTGCGCGTATCGAGAGCCTGCCGGAAGGCCGAGTTGACCGCGGGTGAAGTGTCGGAGAAATAGAGACCTACAAGACTTGTGTAGGCGCGCGTCCAGACGGGGGGCAGGCGATGGCCGCGGGCGGCGATGGCTTCGAGGGCCAGATTTACTTTCCCTGTCGAGAGCGCCGAAGTTGCAGCGATATCGCGCACCTTATCGGCGTCCGCCCCTCCCGCAATTGCGACGAGTTGCTCCGGCGAGGTCTTTGACAGCAGATCGAAGTAGCGTCGGAGAGGCACGCCATTCAAGCCATGCCCTTCGAAGGCCTCCCGAAGGACACGTAGTTCCGCAGCAGTGTTCCCTGCCGCCCGGTAGCTCTCCGCGGCCCTTTCGAGGACGAAATCCTTGGCAGGCTGGTTGGGGAAGACTTTCCAATAGTCTTCGAGCTGCGCTCCGAATTCGTTGAAGCGCATACGCTGCTTTTGCAGCAAAGCCAATCGCGCCTCCATGGCCTGGGCCTCGGGTGTGCCGGGGCCGGCCATCATCGCCTCGAACCGCCAGCGAGCCTCTAAGTCCGCGAGGCCTGCGTATTCTGCCAAGGGGAGCAATTCCTCCTTGAAATCACGCGCTTCCATTCCTTCCTTCTGCCTGGTGAGGAAATTAGCGAAGGCGGTGGTTTCTTCCGGTGCGTAGTAATCCTTCACCACGGTACCCATGGCGGAGAGGCAAGGAGTCAGGTTGGGTTCGATCTTCTGGTCCCGCGCCGCCTGCGCTGCCTCTCGCAAACGCGTGTAGGCCGTGCTGTAATCGCGCAAGCGCGTGAGGATCGTTGCGTAGGCGGCCGCGCCACTGAAGTCCTCAGGCCGGACCAACAGATCCTTGCCGGCCAGCGTCACGCCGCGTTCCGCGAATTGCCGCGCCTGGTCGAGCAGATTCCAGCCCGCCAGGCGTTCGGCAACAGCGAAATACAGGTCGGGCTTTTCGGGCCGGCCTTCAATTAACGCTTTCTTCAACGCCGCGACGGCTGCATCGGTGCGCCCTTGGCGCGCTTGGAGCTCCGCCACCTTTTCCATCCAGGTCGGATTCTGGTAAGCCAACTCGTAGAGCCGTGAGTAGCTCTTGAGTGCGTCATCAAAGCGCATCAAACGCTCCTCGAGGCCGGCCTGGGCCGCCAGCAGGTCTGTGCTGTCTGGGCGAATCGCGCGGGCACGCGCGTAGGAAGCGATGGCGGCAGGATAGTCTTCGAAGAAAGCGTCGATGCGCGCCACGACCATGGGCCAGCGGAAATCCTTGGGAGAATCGGCAGCGGTCTTGGTGTAGTAATCGAGTAGTTGTTTGCGCCGGTCGTTGCGGCCGGCGAAGCCTGCGGCCTCCTGAACCAATCCTTCATCGCCCGGAAACTTGTTGATGATTTCGATGTATTGGTCGACGCCTCCGGCAAAATCGCTCAAACGGGCCAGGGCGGGAATCAGCCCGCGGCGGAGCGCCGCGATACGAGCCGTCTTTTCATCGGCGGGCAGATTCGAGTCGCGGAAGGCCAGAATTTTGGCAAGATAAAAGTCGCGCAGGGATTTGTCGTCGCTCTCGCGCGCGTAGGTATCCGCCATGGCCGCCAGGTATTCGGCGTTGTAGGGCTGACCCTGGAGCAGCGCGGTGAGCAATTCGCGGGCGCGTGCGTATTCCTTGACTTCCGCAGCTTTAGCTGCCGCCTCGAAGCTGAGTTGCCTGCCGAGTTCGGGGTAAGCCGCTTTGGCCGTTTTCACCAGGCTGTCGATTGCGGGGTCCCAAATCTTGTTGCGCCAGTAGAAATCCACCGTGGAGCGGACCACGCCGAGCAGCAGAGAATTCTCGCTATACACGCTCTCCATCAACGTGCGAGCCTGCTCGACCTGGTTCTTCGATTCGTAGAAGCGGGCCAGTTGCAGGCGGAGCTGGAGCTTTTCAACCGGGTCTGCCAGTAGAGCAATTTCGCGCTCGAGGATAAGGATGCGATCGTTATCGAAACCGTAGTGCTCCGCCACCGGCTGAATTTCTGCCAGAAGTTCGAGCGAAGACGTCTCCTGCGCCAGGTGCGTCAGAAAGGCTTCGAGATCCGCGCGGCGGTTGAGCGCTTCGAGCACGTCAAGGCGCAGTGAGACGGCATTCCAATCGGGGTTGGCGCCGCCGGCCGCCTTCTCGGTCGCCTGCTCGATGGTCGCGCGCAGGTTGGAGCGCTTGACCAGACGCAACAGCCGAGCGCGCGCCGGAGAGTCGGCTGCTGAACTGAGCGCGCCGCTGAGGTATTCGCCAACTGCACGCTTATAGTCGCGTTCGCCTTCGTAAACCGCCCCAGCCTCGTATGCGAAGAGGGCGGGGTTAGAGAATTTCTTGCGCGCATCATGGATTATTCGCAGCGTGTCGCTGTACAGAAAGTAGTCCCAGAAAACCGTCGCCGATTCGAGGAAAGCGTCGGGATTGCCGGGCTCGAGTCCGGGCACGCGATTCCAATACGGTCGCGACTTGGCAAGCATTTCGCGGTCGGCGTAGATGTCGCCGATGCGAATCAGGATGTCGCGTTCACCGGGACGGACCTTCGAGAGGGTTTCCTCAATTGACGCAGAGGCTGCCGTATCCTGTGGATTAAAGGGGGCAAGAGACCGGAAGAGGGAAGACGCGCGCCGGCCCATCGCGAAGTCGGCCGGATAAGCCTCTGCAATCGCCTTGCTCAGCGGCACCGCAGCTTCGAAATGGGAGCGCCAAATTTCCGCCTCAGCGACGAACTGAGTGGCGGCGGGATTCGCCTTCGTCAGCGCGTCCCACTGCCCGGAGGCTGCCTGGGGAATCGAGGCTCGGACCGCTTGAAGCTCGGTATCGAGCCGGCGTCCGCTGGAGAGATCGGCAAAGAACTCCGAACGCATCGTGTCGTCATAGAACCAGTACTGGCGAATCAGCGCCTCCCAGGCCTGCCGGTTGAAAGTCTGCTTTGTGCGGAAGGCCTCCAGCAGATTCTGCACGAAGGTGAGATTGTGCGGAAACCGCTGGTGGGCATAGAGGTTCAACTGCATGTACATCTGGGGTACGACCGGGCCGCTGAACACCACGGACCGGAAGTAGTCCTCGAGTTCCGTGCCGGAAAAGGTCTGGGTCACCTGCCGAGTGAGTTCTTCAAATTGCTGCCGCTCGTGCCGGCGCAAATACCAGCGGGCCAGCTTTTGATACCAGGAGCGATCGGGGAATTGCTGGAGGGCCTTTTTGTAAACGGCCTCGATGCGTTCGTCCATGCGGTTCTGCTCGAGGAAAGTGGCCAACCGTTCGTAGAGCCCGGGGTCGTTGGGATTGTGATCCATCTCGCGCCGGAAAAGGTCCAGCACGGCAAGCGGCCTGCCAAGTGCGACCAGGCGCGAAATGTAACGTTCCAGGACCTGTGAGTATTCCGGCGATCGCGCTTCACCCGAACGGGCAGGCGGAGTGCGCGTGGCCTGGAGGCGAGACTGGAAGGGCGGGCGGCGACGTGGCCGGACCACTTGCGGGACGGCCGTAGCTGGACCGCCTGCTGGAGCAAAAGAGGGGCCCGTAGCTTCGGAGGTTTGTTCGGGCGCAGCCTCCTCGTTCTCTGGCTCGTCGGTTTGCTCGGGCTGCTGCGCCACCGAAGCGTTTGCGCGGGCGCCTTCGCCGAGCGGAACGTGTTCGGCACGCGCGGCCAACTCACTCAGTAGTTGGTCGTAGAGCCCGAGTTCTTCCTTTGCCATGTCCTTGCGCGCGTAGGAATCAGCCATCAGCAGGGCGACATGCACGCGCTGGGGCGTCTTGGGGAAGGCGCTCAGGAACTGGCGGCCCTCTCGCAGGATGGCATCATCCATCCCGTAGACGGCATAGGCATCCAGCAGGCTGGCGTGGAGTTCGCCACGCTCGGCCGACTGCGGAAAGCGCTTGTCGAAGAGCGCGACGAGTTCGGCGGCGCGCGCGCGATGGAAATACGCCACGGCAGGCCCCTCGGCCTGCGAGTATTGAAAGGCTGGCGACTGGGAGTTCAGCAGTAACGAGAGGACGCCATTCAGAAAGCCGGGATAGGGATCGATGGAGCCGATATCACGAAGGAAAGAAATCGAGTTGTTGCCGAATTCGATAGGCTGCTCGGGGGCAGAGAGAAGAAGTTTGTCGATGCCGGCTAGAGCCTTCTCCTGAAGCGCGGGCTCCGCGCCGGGCAAGCTGTAGAGTGCGTAATAACACCGCGCCGCTTCGTTATAGGCGTGGATGCCGTGCAGGAGGCGCGCGAGCGTCCAGAGTTGCTCGGGTTTCCAGGCGGAATGGGTTCTCTCCATGCGCAGCCGATACTCGACGAGCGCGCGCTGCGCTTCCGCAGCATTGCCTTGTTGCTGGTAGTAATAAAAGAGTCGCGCGGCAGCCGCCACGTCACTGGGATCGGCGGAAGCGGCGGCGCGGGCACGGCTGAGGAATTCCCGCAGCCGATGGGTATCCTTCAGCAGGGTAAAGTAGTCCTGGACGAGTTCGGGCGGCCAAAGCGGCTGAAAATTGTGGTCGTAGATGGCCAGCGCCTCGTCCGTTGAGCCGCGTTTATAGGCCAGCGTGGCGCGGGCTTCGATGGGAAACACCTGGTCGCTCGGAAACGCTTTCTCATAACGGCGAATGAGCTGCTCGGCCTCGGCAGAAAGTCGAGGAGTCGAGGGTTGAAGAGTTGAGGAGTTGAAAGGCGCCTGAGCTTCGACTTCCCCGGACACCGCCTTCTGGGCTACGCTTTTCCCGCCGGTAAGAAAATCAAAGAAGCGGGAATAGACTGCCGCCTCATGAGGGTAGCGCTCGAGCCATGAGTCATATTGCTGGAGCGAGAGCGCCTCCGGTAAAGCTTGCAGGCGGATGACCTCGAAGCTGCGTTCGAAAGCCTGCCAGGCGTGCTGTTCGTTCGCGGGCCGCAGTTTTTCCGCAGGCAGGGTAGGGGTCTGCGCGGCGGCGGCGAGCGCCTTGACCTCGTCCAACGGGCGCACGCGCCGATGGTAAAAGTCGGCAAGCTGCAATTGGCCGTCGGCCTTATCGGAGGTGAGTTGGGCATACTTCTGCCAGTCTGCCTCCTCGGCTGCGAAATCTAATTGCGCCTCGTCGGCGCGGGCGCGCATGCGGTACAACTCGGGATCGTTGGGAGACTTCGAGACGAGTTCGTTTAAGGCGTTGCGAGCCTCACCAGGTGGGCGGCGAACGCTCACCGGGCCGCCCAAAAGCGTAATGCTGCGGAAGAAGACCGCTTCAAAGCGGCCGTTGCTCTCCAGGTTTTGCAACCATTCGACGAGGTCGCCACGCGCAGTAAGCCCGGCAAAGAGCAGGAGAGCGGCCGGAACGGCCAGAAGAATTCGGGAGCCCGAGCTAGGGGAGGATTTCAATGGCCACCTCCTGGCTGCCGATGTTGTGGGCAATGTCTTCCGCCGTGACCGTCAGAGTGTAAGTGCCCGCGGGAAGGTCTGCGGGAATGGGCAGGCTGCCGGTGTTGGCCCCTGCGCCTTGGTCCCAGGTGAGATAGGCGGGTTCGGCGCCGTACAGGCGAGCCACCACGGTGCGCGTCCGCGCCGATGCGCTGACGCGCAGGGGAATCGACTCGCCGCGCCTGAATCGATTCTTGTCGAGGCGAACCCTTACGACCGGAGCCTCGGTGACAATAACGAAGCTCTTCGACTCGCGATAGACGTGGCCATCGCGGTCGCGCAGGATGAGGCGAACCACGTAGGTTCCATCGGTCATTTCCTCGGGTGCCAGGAAGCGGGTTTGCCAGATGTCCTCGCCCGGCAGATAGCGCAGGGCTTTGATCAACCCAAAGGGGAATAGCGCCACCACGGAACTGATGGAGGGATCTGTTTTCACGCGTATCACGGGATCGCCGGGCCGGATCACGCGCGGGCGCAGAAGAGCCCGGGGAGCCGCCAGGAACGAGGTGTAGGGCGTAACGAATTTGTACTTGCGAGCCAGGCGAATGATTTCGTCCACGGAAGCGCGGTCCTCGCCGTCGCGCTCGATCTTGGCCAGCAGCGCATCGACGCGCGCCTTGGCCCAGGTGCGCGGCAGATCCGGATGATCAAGGTTTTCCTGCGGAAGTGGCGCGCTGGCGCGCATCCTGGAGGGAGCGCCTTCCCGAATGGCCTGGATATCGAACTGTGCGGCGGGCAATGGCTTCTTGTATTGGCCGACCCAGGCGGCGACAGAGCCGGGGAAGACGGTATCCTCGAGCGGATAAACAAGATCGAAGTTTGCCGCCGGCGTGGTTGTGAGTTTGAGTTGCGCGAGAGAATCTCGTCCGATCTTGCCGAGGAAGGCATTCAGCTTGAAATCCATGGGCTCCGTCGAGCGGACCCATTCCATCAGACCGTGATTTCGACCGAGCAGGCGCAGGAGCACCTGATTGGCGTCGTCACCGACCCCGAAGGCATAGGTGCGGGGACGCGAGACCTCGGGCAAGGCCTTCCACTGCTGCGAATACCACGCCGCCAGCCGTCCCGTGCCAATGAGGCCGCGCGTTGCGTCTCCGTCACTCAAAAGGATGAGATAGCTCTCGCCGCTCGAACCTTTCGCCTGCTCGAGGGCGGCAGCGAGCACCTGCTGAAGATCGGTTCCACCGCGCAGTCTGCCGGCTCGCACGAACTCGAGAGCGCGCTCCACCGCGGGTTTGCCTGCGGTCACGGGCTGCTTCTCGAACCAGTTCAGCTCCGTATTGAAAAGGAGAACGTTGAAGCGGTCGGTGGGGCGCAGCGAGCGAAGCAGCGCTTCCATGGCCTGATAGCTGTGCTCCAGCTTCTCCCACTGCATGGAAAGGGAGGTATCGAACAATACCAGAAAAGTTCTTGGCGGTCCTGCTAAAGCCGCGCCCCCGGAAGAGGACACGTGGGCGTGAGCGGCGAACAATGCCGAGGCCTCGAAAAAGCCCGGCTCGCTCGAACGCGCGGGCGGAGCCTCCGTCGCCGCGGCATCGGGCTGCGGAGGGTGCGGATTGCGATAGGTTAGGACCTCGAGCGAGTCGGCTTTAGCTTCGTCCAGGGTGTATCGTACGGCGAAATCTTCCTTGAACTGAACATCGTTGGCTTCCAGAGAGGCCTTCACCACCGCTGGTCCGCGCTCCGTAATCTTCAGAGGAAACGTCTGACCGACGACCTGAAACTCCCGGATGGGGTGTTGGCTGTGCAACTCGAAGTCGATCCTGAGATGAGCGGCCGACTGGGCCTGGTAGGCATCGGGATGCAGAGGCACGGCGAAAAGCGACTCGAGATTTTCAACCGGGAGGGTCTCGTGATACTCGATCTCAATACGTTTTGTGCCGAAGCCCGGAATGGGAACGATCCGTGCGCTGAACACCTGGCTGCGCCGCGCCTCTTCCGCGCCGCGTTCGCCCATCTGGAGCAGACCGGGGTCGATCGACTGCTGCTTCAGCGCATTATAGATCTCCTCCGCGCGCTTTCTTTCCAGGATGACGCCGGGGATTCGCGTTACGCCGTCCCACACCGCGAAGTCGGAGATGGCCGCGCGGCTGGGCAGAGCAAAAATGTAATTGCCCTCGAGGACGTTTCCGCGATGGCTGCCGTAGATCTGCTGGATGAAGACGCGGGCATCGCCGTTGTCGATGTAGACCGTGATGTGCATATCATCGAGCGATAAGATTCCGGGGTTTGGCCGTTCCTCCCCGAGCGGAATGATGACTCCGGCGTCGCCGTAACACCAAGAGACGGCGGAGAGCAGAGCGAAGACCAGTAATAGGCTCCTGATTGGCTTCATCGTTCTCCCGATCACCCCATCACCCGATTGTCGAGAGGTCCTGCTCAAGAATCCGAATCAAACCATTGTCGGTACCCACGTAAAGGTAGCCATCGTGGACGGTGAGGGCGGTGACGTTAGCTGAAGGCAAGCCCGCCGTAACGACGTTCCACCGCCTCTGCGCACGGTCGTACACGTATAATCCTCTATCCAAGGTTCCAGCGTAAACGCGCTGGCCTGTAACCAGCATGGCGTTGGGATTCACCACGAACGCCTGCGAGGCGTCGGGAAATCTCTCGCAGCGGCCGGTGGGATCGAGGCGAAAGATTCCGCTCCCGTAGCTTCCCACGAACCACTCGTCACCAACGCGCGCGAGGGCCGTAATCCAGTTGGCTTTCAACCCGGAGTTGGCGGTGGTGTAGTTCATGCGTACCTTGCCGTCATCGAGAACCGACAGGCCGCCAAGTGTTCCCGCCAGCAGCCTCGTGCCCTCCGCCGCCAGGGTATAGACGTGGTTGTTAACAAGGCCCTGAAAGGCGTAGATGCTGCTTGCACCGCCGGAGGTGAGAAAGGTGATGCCGGCGGGCGTCGCCAAGGTCATGCCGCCTGCCGTCAAGGCCACATCGGTCACGTGATCGGCGATTAACCCGTCGTTCTGGCCCAGGACTTCGCGTTGCCGCAGGGCTGCGTCGAACACGACGAGGCCGTTGGCCGTGGCCACGATGGTGGCGTCGCGCTGTGAGTCATGAACGATGCGGTTGATGCAGAAGACATGTTCATCCTCCAGGTGCGTGGCACGCTCGCCCCCGGGCGAGAGCACGTCCAGGCCGCGATCGAAGTAACCCACCCAGAGCCGGCCGGCGGAATCGAATTCAAGCGCGGAGATGTTGCGGTCCGCCAGCAACGAAGCTTCGCGCTCGAAGGCGGGGCGCCACGCGCCGCCGCGCGGATTGAAGCTGTAGAATCCGCTGTCCGTCAATGCGAAGAGGCTGCCCTGGGCCGACAGCAGGCGCATGACGCGGCCCGAGATTTCCTGGCCGTGCGAGCGCGGGCCGACCTTCACGCCTGACGCGAGTGGGACCTCGAGAATACCTTCGTCGAGCGTGCCCACGATGAGCGTTTCGCCATCGACGAGCAGCGAACTGGCGAAGAAACTCGACGCCAGCACGCGCGTGAACTTGCCGCCCCGGAATTCCGCCACACCCATTGGGGTGCCCACAAAGGCCCGGTCTCCCTCGACCGCCAGGGAAAGAACGCGCGGATCGGGCAGCCCTTCGGACTCCGCGAAGCGGTCGGCCTGGCCCGCGTGCCAGTGGACGACGCCGTTCGCGAGCGTGCCCACCCAGAGGCTGGAGTCGTCGCCCGCCAGCGCCGTGATGTGCAGCTTCGCAAGTTGGGGATGGAGAGATGAGAGGTGTGTGCCGTCGTAAACCAGGACGCCACTTTTGTCCGTGCCCAGCAAAACTCGACCGGTCGGCAGGGCTAGCACGGCGGTAATCTGGCGAAGCGGCCCAGCCTCGGGAAGGATTTGCCGCACGCTCTTTTCGCCGAACGCGAGCAAGCCGCCACCTGCCGTGGCGAGATAGAGTTCCGGCTCGGAGGCGTCTGCCGCGCGGCCGATCGACATCCCTACCAGGGGCGCCGCAGGCAAGTCGAGGCCCACTCGATAGCGCACTGTGGGTTTTCCATCCGTGGAAAATTCGATGAGGCCCGAAGGGCCGCAAACGTACAGACGGCTGCCAAAAAATGCTCCATCATTGAATGCCGCGGGCGAACTTATCCATTCGACGCCCGGCGGAGCCGCACGGCTTAAACGCGAGACCGCGAATTTCAGGTTTTCTTCTGCGGACACTTCCGAGGTGGCTTGCCGAAGCGCTCTCGATGCTTTCCAGATGGCTAATCCTGCGAAGCCCAGTGCGACCAACAGGGTCATCCCTATCAAGAGCAGCCACTTTGCTTTGGGGAGTCCCATAAGCGTCTGAGTGATTATATACGAGTTGCAGGGAGACAGCTTGCCGTCCTTAGGTAGCACCCTATTGAATTCGTTCCAAGCTTGTCATATAGTTCCCGCGCCGAATTGTATTGCCTTGCTGCCTTGCTTGGCGGACCAGTCCGGCACAGATGACGCAGCAAACGAGACCAAGTGACTAAAGGGGTGTCGAGCGAAGCGGCGCCGGATGTTCCTCAGGCGAAATGAACCGCGCCTTCACTCTCTCAGGAGATAAACAAATGCCCAAAGCCAATCATTCGCTCCTAAGTTTTCATCGAGTGCTGGTGTTGTTGCTCACAAGCCTGGCACTCGTTTTGAGTTGTTCAGCGCCCGTGCCAAAGCCTACCGGCCCGGCGGCCGATTACCAGGACGCCAAAGACATGTTCAAGCGTGGCCACTTTGACCGAGCCCTGGAGTTTTCCGATGGACTGGCAACCGCCAATCCGGCTACAAAATACACCGAACGAGCGCAAGTGCTCCGCGTGGTGATTTTCACCGGCCAGCTCCAGAGCTACAAGGAGTTGGCTGAAGCCTATGCCAAGGGCGCCGACGCGACGAAGAATGCGCATTTCAAAGCCGAATATGAGCGCTTGCGCCACGACAATACGCTCGAGGGGATGAAGGTCGCGCTCGGCCTCGCCCAAACCGCGCACCAGTTATTGGAAGGCGGCAAGGTGTCGAAGCAATTGACCCTGGAAACTCTCTATCCCTCCGTCGAGGGTCCTTTTGAAGTGGCGGATCTCGAAAAAGTCAAGCAGGGTGGTTGGATCGAATCGGACCACCAGGATGCCGCGGCAGTCGATTCGCTAAACAAAGCGATTGACGATGCCTTGGCGAGCGCCGTCGGCGGGGATCGCTCGAAGGCCCGGAGCGCCCTGGCCTCCGGCTCAACTACGATCGATGGCCTGGATTTCAGTATTTTCATCGGCAATCAACTTGTCGACGGGGCAGGCTTGTTTGACCGCAAACACGGCAACGATCCCGCGAAACTCCGGGCGGTCTGCAGTGACGCGTCCGAGGCGGTTAAGGCGGCGGAAGGCTTGCTCAAAGAGACGCCTAACGCGGATAAAGACAAACAGGTTAAGAAGATCGACGACCAAATCAAAACCACCCTCAAGCACATCTAAGAGGACGGTTTGAGACGCTCGCACCGCGGAGGCGCAGAATCGCGGGTATTGAATACGAAGGGCCTTGTCTCTGCGTCTCCGCAACTCGGCGGTGAGGTTTGGCTTTGTCCACAATTCCAGGCGTCCGCATCGGGCACGCGAGCGACTTCAAAGGTCTGACAGGATGCAGTGTGGTTCTCTGCGAAGCGGGAGCGGTCTGCGGAGTCGATATTCGCGGTTCCGCTGCGGGCACGCGTGATTTGGCTCCTTGCCTTCCCGGCCATGTGGTGGAGCGCGTGCACGCAATCTTCCTGAGTGGGGGGAGTGCTTTCGGCCTGGACGCTGCCGCAGGTGTTATGGAGTACTTGGAAGGGCGCGGCGTCGGGTTTCCGGCAGGGAAGGTCCGCGTGCCCATCGTGCCTGGCGCCGTCATCTTCGACCTCCACTTGGGCTCTTCAAGCGCCCGCCCGGACCGGCGGATGGCGCTTCAAGCCTGCCGGAAAGCAAGCAGAGAAATAGTCGAAGGGTCGGTTGGGGCAGGGACTGGAGCGACGGTCGGAAAGCTCTTCGGCATTGACCGCGCCACCAAGGGTGGTGTGGGGTTCGGGCGCCAGGAATTGCAGGGCGGAGTTCGCGTGCAGGCCCTCGCCGTCGTGAATGCCTTTGGCGATGTCGTGGATCAAAGGACCGGCAGAGTGCTTGCCGGCGCCCGCCGGTCGCGCCATTCCGCCGAGTTCGTGGGAACTGTGGAGAGCATGTTCGAAGGCCGCGCCGGACAGGGTTTTGGAGCAGCCCACACGACACTGGTGGCCGTCATGACCAACGCCGCGCTCGATAAAGTCCAAATGACGAAGGTAGCCCAGATGGCGCAGGATGGACTGGCGCGTGCTATTTGCCCCGTTCACACCCAATGGGACGGCGATCTGGTCTTCGCGCTTTCGGTGGGTCGAAAGCCGGCTGATGCGAACACTGTCGGGACTGCCGCAGCCGAGGCGACCGCGGTAGCTATTGTGAGGGCCGTCGAGACAGCCGAAGGCCTGGGCGGCGTTCAGTCGTGCAGGGAAATCAGAGCAGGGAATAGGGAACAGGGGATAGGGAACAGGGGATAGGGGGCAGGACTACTCCTCCTGATACAGACACTTTGTTCCGCGTTCCCCACCCACTTGTTCCCTATCCCCTATCTCCTGTTCCCTGTCACCTGTTCCCTCCTCAATGGCTCGGCTCCGGCCCGACGCCAGGGTTAGTGGAGGGAGGGGGCATGGGAGCGGCGCTGCCTCCATGCGGAGTTGTGCCGGGCATGCTCGCCGTAGCAGTGGATTCGACCCGCCATTTATCGCCGGTTTTGCGCAAACGGTAAACTATGCCTACGGCCATATTGGGAGCTTGTTTGCTTCGGAATTTCACTTGCGCCAGAGCCAGGTCTCCGTTGAAGGTCACGTCGCCCAACTCCACGGTCATGTTCTGGAAGAAAACGTTTGGCTGCTGTTTCAGGTGTTCCTCGATGGCCTGCTGAACTGCCCCTTTCGAATCAATTCCGCTGAGCTTATGGCAGCCTGCCGAAGCAGCCACTCCCAGCAACACAAGACTGATCACCGCCGTACGCATTAGGACCTCCCGTCTCGATCAAGCCTAGCCTTGCGCCGCGGGATTGTCAAAGGAGGTCGTAGCACCGGCAGTCCTGCCTATGCTACCCAGGGCGGGGGGGGCCGCGCAATCCGGCCAGGTTTGACACACTCACGCGGCTGGTTTAAATTGACGATTCTAAGAACAACAAGGAGCCACCATGCTCGATCTGAATTTCGTCCGTGACAATCTGGAGTTGGTGAAGCAGAAAATGCTCGAGCGCGGCCTGGGAGAATCGCTCGCTGGTTTTGAATCGATTGACCGCGAGAGGCGCAAATTTCTTTTGGAGGCGGAAACGCGCAAGGCGCGCCGCAATAAGGTATCCGACCAAATCGCGGCGTTGAAGAAGGCAAAACAGGACGCCTCTGCCCTGATCGCCGAGATGAAGCAGGTGGGCACGGAAATTCAGGAGTTGGACGAGCAGGCCAAGCAATACGACGAACAATTGCAAGATCTCCTCCGCACCATTCCCAACCTGCCTCACGCGAGCGTTCCGGTTGGCCGTGGCGCAGAGGAGAACCAGGAGGTTCGTCGTTGGGGCACGCCCCGCGAGTTCGACTTCGAACCGAAGGCGCATTGGGACCTTGGCCCGGCCCTGGGCATCCTCGATTTCGAGCGGGCAAGAAAGATCGCCGGGGCGCGCTTCGCCGTGTACAGCGGTGCGGGAGCCAGGCTGGAACGCGCGCTGGCCAATTTCATGCTCGATATGCACACGAAAGAGCACGGTTACACCGAGATCCTTCCTCCCTTCATCGTAAATTCTGCGAGCCTTTTCGGCACCGGCCAACTGCCTAAGTTCAAGGATGACCTCTTCAAGCTCGAAGGAACAGATTATTGGCTCATCCCCACTGCGGAAGTTCCTGTAACGAATCTATATGCTGGAGAGGTGCTGGAAGCCGAACGGCTGCCGGTGAAGCATTGCGCGTGGACGGCATGCTTCCGCAGCGAAGCGGGCGCTGCCGGGAGGGACACGCGCGGCATCATTCGCCAACATCAGTTCCAAAAAGTCGAGATGGTGAAATTCACCCTTCCGGAAAGCTCTTACGACGAACTCGAGTCCCTCACGCGCAATGCCGAAGCCATCTTGCAGCGCCTGGAGCTTCCGTATCGGGTAGTCGCGCTTTGCACGGCCGACTTGGGATTCAGCTCGGCAAAGACCTATGACCTGGAAGTCTGGCTTCCTGCCGCCCGCGAGTATAAAGAGATATCGTCCTGCTCCAACTTTGAGGCCTTTCAGGCTCGGCGGGCCAACCTGCGCTTCCGACGCGGCAAGTCGGGTAAAACGGAATATCTTCACACCTTGAACGGTAGCGGCCTTGCTGTCGGAAGAACCTGGGTGGCGATCATCGAAAACTACCAGCAAGCGGATGGCTCTGTCATTATCCCCAAAGCATTGCGGCCCTACCTTGATGGACTGGAGAGGATCAGCGGGCAGTAGGCAGGTCGGCAGTAGGCAGGTCGGCAGGTGGGCAGAAGGCAGTAGTGATTCCAGAGTGAGCGCAGAGCGTCTAAAGACAGAAGACGCTAGAGGCCGACCGCGACGCTCTAGCAGGATGTCTTCTTGAGATCTGCAGGTGAGTAGTTGCGGTGCTTGTACCTTGGAGGCGGCCCAGGACCGTTGGACACCCATGCGTGGAGCCGCGGTACTCAGGTCGATCCCGCCTCAGTAGGCTTTCCATCTGCCGACCTGCCCATCTGCCGATCTGCCCACCTCCCCACTTCCCCACCTGCCTCATTTCTCTTCGCTTCCTGGCGCAGGTTCCGGCATGTAACGGTGAAAATCACCGGGCGCGTGGGTGTGTTCGAATTGGATGGTGGAATGAGTGATGCCGAAGGTGGTGGCCAAAATCTCTCGCAATCGCTGGCAGATTCTTTCAGTGTCGGAGGTCGGCATGTCCAGGATCCGGATGTGGCAGGAAAGAGCGTGAGACTCAGTCCCCAAGCTCCAGATATGAATATCGTGGACTTCACGGACGCCCTGCACTTCCAGCATTGCATTCGCAACCCGTTCCAGTTCCATGCCCTTGGGGAGGCTCTCCAGGAGGATGTTGGTCGAATCCGTAATCACTCCCAGCGCCGTCCACACGATCATTCCCGAGATCAGGAATGCGATAATCGGGTCGATCAACGTCTGGCCGGTTCTATGAATCAGCCAGGCTCCAGCAATGAGGGCCAGGTTGGAGAGTGCATCGCCCAGATTGTGGATGAAAACGGCGCGCAGGTTCAAATCACGGCGGCCCGATGCCAGTGCGAGTGAAATGCTTCCGTTAATAACGAAGGCCACGATTCCGACAATCAACATGGCTTGGGCGGCGATCGGCTCCGGGCGCATGATCCGCTCGTAGCCTTCGTAGCAGATGAAGATAGCCACGGCCACCAGCAGCAGGGAATTAACGAAGGCAGCCAGCACACCGGCGCGTTGGTAGCCAAAGGTTCTCTGATGATCGGGAGGCTTGCGCTCAAAGTAGAGGGCGATCCAGGCCAGCACGAGGGAAGGAAGGTCAGTCAAGTTGTGCCAGCCGTCGCTTACCAACGCCAGGCTGTGGGAGAGATGGCCGGTGACGAACTCAATCACCACCAGAATCAGCGTAATCAGCAGCGCGCCCTTGACGACCCAATCCCGCCGCTCAAAGTGGCTGTGACTGTGCCCAAAACTGTGGCTGTGGCCATGACTGCGGCTGTGCACTTGAACCCCCGCTGCGATTCTATTCCATCGGGGAATCCGCGCGCAAGAACAGTGACGAGTGACGGGCAGGAGTCAGTGCGAAGGCAAAAGGTTAAAGGCTAAAGGAGGGCGCGCGGCACAGGTGTGAGTGCGCTCAAAGGATCAGAGAGCGAAGGCTGCGTCGACCCTTTATCCTTTACCCTTCACACTTCATTCTGACTCCTTCCACGCCGTCAGACTAATTTCGCGTCCAGCGTGATCTGCGTTCCGGCGAGAGCTTTGGAAACCGGACAGCCTTTTTTGGCGCCCTCGGCCTGCTGCTGGAAAGTATCGTTGTTAATGCCTGGAATCTGGGCTTCGGTGAGCAATTCAATTTTGGTTATGCCAAATCCGCCCTCTACCGGTTCTAGGTGCACCTTGGCGGTGGTATGGACGCGGGTGGGGGTGAAGCCGGCCTTCGACAATCCCGCTGAGAGGGCCATCGAGTAGCACCCGGCGTGCGCAGCCGCGATCAACTCCTCGGGGTTCGTGCCTTTCCCGCTTTCAAATCTGGAGGCGAAGGAGTAACTGCCCTCATAAGCGCCGCTGCCCAGCTTCATCGTGCCGTGTCCTTCCCTCAAATTGCCTTTCCATTCAGCTTCGGAGGTTCGAATGGCCATAGTGGTGAACTCCTTTGTAAGTATTTAGATAGATTGCGTGGAATGCCCCTTAATTGGTCCTAAGAAACCAGTATATCACGCGTTACCGAGCTTGGATTCGTTCTCTAGGGAACCAGAACGATCTTCCCGTAAGCGCCGGGTTCCATGACCGCCTGATGGGCGAGCGGCGCTTCGGCGAGCGGCATCTCGCGGCCCACGATGGGGTTAAGCGTTCCATTCTCCAGGCCCGCGACGAGCGCCGCGTGAATGCTGGCCAAATCATCCTTTGTGGCATTCAGCAACGTAAATCCCAGGATGCTCAGGTCCCGTTGCATGGTGGCGCGAGGATTGATTTCGATGCTGCCGCGATTTCCGATCACCACCACACGCCCGCGCAGAGCGAGCAAGGTGAGGTCTTTCGCCAGGTTTACGTTAGCGAGCATCTCGAGGATGACGTCGACGCCGCGGCCCTTCGTCAACGTCATGATCTCCTCCTCGTAGCCCGACCGGCGATGATCGAGAACGTGGTGCGCGCCCTGCTCAAGCACGAGCCTTTGTCCTTTCTCCGTGCCGGCCGTACCGATCACGTTGAGCCCGCCCGCGCGCGCCATCTGCACCGCGGCAATGCCCACGCCTCCACTGGCGCCGTGGACCAGCACGGTCTCCCCAGGTCTTCCCTGCGCGCGCTGGTAAAGGGCTCGGTAGGCTGTTGCGTAGGGAGTGTTGATGCCGGCGCCTTGCGCAAAGCTGACCCGTGCCGGTAAGGGATGAACCTGCGCGGCGTCGCAAAGTGTCTGCTCGGCATAGGCGCCGCGCAGCGTCCCACCCACGTAGACGCGCTCACCTAACTGGACGTTGTCCGCGCCTTCACCGACGGCCAAGACCGTTCCCGCTGCGTCCATGCCGGGCGTATAGGGCAGCGAAGGCTTCAGGGCATAACCGCCCGTGCGGATATAACTATCCACAGGGTTCACACCCACCGCTTTCAAACTCACCACCACTTGGCCGGGGCCGGCCGTGAGGTCCGGCAATTCCTCGAGTTTCATCACTTCCGGCCCGCCGAATTCGTGAACGCGAATGGCTTTCATGTCTCTTTCCTCCTCGTAGCGCTGACCTTCAGGTCAGCAACGCAGATGCCGACCTGGAGGTCGGCGCTACCGTACGATCACCGCTAGAGCGCTTTCAGGCCCGCATCCTCCGCCACCACTTTCGCCAAGGCCGCCCAGTCCAAGTCTCCCCACCCCCGTGCCACCCCGCTCACGAAGTGGTCGCGAATTGCGCTGGCGACCGGCATTGGCACCGCGGCCTCTTCGGCAGCGGATAGCACCAACCGGAGATCCTTCAGTCCCAGGCGGAGCGCAAAGCCTGGGGGCGAGAACTTCTCCCCGATGATAATTTTGCCGTAATTCTCGTAAACTGGGGACTGGAAAAGCGAGCCGTTGAGGACCTCGAGGAATTGCGCGGGCTCGACGCCGGACTTTCGGGCCAGCGCGAATGCCTCCGATAGGGACTCGAGCATGGAGGCAATCAGGAAATTCCCCGCCAGTTTGAAGGCATTGGCCGCGTACTGCTCACTCCCTATCACGAAGACCTTCCTTGAGATCGCTTCCAGAAGCGGGCGCACACGTTCTATCGCCTCCAGGGGACCCGCGGCCACTACCACCAGCCGCGCCGCCTGGGCGGCGTCGGGCCGTCCGAAAACCGGCGCGGCGATGAAAATCTGGCCGCGACTGGCGTGCTCTTTCGTGAGTCTCCTCGAGAGCGCCGTACTGATGGTGCTGAGGGACACGTGAATTCCTCCCCCGGCTAGAGTGTTGACGATACGCCTGTCTGCCAGCGTCACCTCCTCGAGGGCGGCGTCATCCGCCAGCATGGTCATGACCACTTCAGATTGGCACGCTTCGGCGAGCGTGTCCGCCACCTGCGCACCGGCAGACACGAGGGCCTCAGCCTTGCTACGCGTTCTGTTGTAAACGGTCAATTGGTGCCCCGCGCGAAGCAAATTCTGCGCGATCCCAAACCCCATGTTCCCTAATCCAATAAATCCGACCTTCATACTCTCTCCTTTTTCGCAGTAGGAGGCAAAGCCAGGCATGCAACCGTCCGGTTCACGCACGGTTCAGGCAAGCTTCCACTCTGCCGCTGTCTACTGTCTTCTGTTTTCCTGTGGAACGACGGAAATGAGCCGCTTCTCGCCGCGGCGGAGCACTGCCACCTGGGCTACGACGCCCACTCTCTCCTCCGTCAGCAACTGGTGCAGAGCGTCAATTCCAGGGACGTGATGACCGTCATAGCCGACAATCACGTCTCCTTCGCGCAGGCCCGCGATCTCCGCTGGGCTCTGAGCTTCCACCGACGCCACCAGCACGCCGCTTGCGACTTCCAGGCCGTTCAACCGTACCACTCGGCGCGGTAGGGGAACATCCTGCCCGGCGACGCCGATAAAGCTGCGGCGTATCTTGCCGTCCCGGATCAGACGGGCCGCAACAAATTTCGCCGTGTTGGCCGCAATGGCGAAACAGATCCCCTGCGCCGGGAGGATAATTGCCGTGTTGACGCCTACCACTTGTCCCTGCGAGGTCACCAGCGGGCCACCGGAGTTTCCAGGATTCAATGCGGCGTCGGTTTGAATCACATTACTGATCAGACGGCCCGTGCGGGAACGGAGCGAGCGGCCCAGCGCGCTAACCACTCCCGCTGTTACCGTGCATTGGAAGCCGTAGGGGTTACCGATGGCGACGACCAATTGTCCCACGCGCAGCGCCTGGGAGTCCCCCAGTGAGGCGGGCACGAGGTTCGAGGCCTCAATTCTTACCACTGCCAAATCTGTCTCCGGGTCGTCCCCCACCAGGTCGGCCTGAAATCGCCGGCCGTCGGTGAGTGTCGCTTCGATTTTGCTGGCGCTATGCACTACGTGACTGTTAGTGAGGATGAACCCGTCGGGCGTAAAGATGAACCCCGATCCATGCCCGAGAGCCTGGCGTGGGACGCGTGGCTCCGCGGCTTGCTCCCTCTCGGGCGGCTGATGAACTTCGAGGTTGAGGACAGAGCTACTGACCTTTTCTGCGGCGCCGATTACGGCACGCGAATAGGCGTCCAGAAGTTCGTCGTCAGGCACCGGTGGGGCCGTGGATACAACTCCGGCGGGCGGGGCGGGAGTAATATCCAGTACATTCTCTAAAGTTGCTTCCATTCGCCCTCCTGTCTTGGAGCCATTAATTACAGTTTATTAGATTCCTGGGGGGCAATTCCGTTTCGAAAGCCTCTCCCTGCGCGTAGGATTGAGGTAATATATCAGTTGGCGGGGCCGACGACAGCCGGTCCAGATGTACAGTAAGGACGAGATGTATGTGCCTGATCGATCCAAGACGAACGAGCGACAGCCCATCGCGGCGAGTTAACCCCAAAGGCAGCCTGGCCAGAATTGTGGCGCTGGCGTTGGTGGTTGGCGTGTGCGCCGTGCCAGTCTGCTTGGTTCGGGGGCAGACTACGTCGCCGGGTTCGTCATCGTCGAGCAACAACAAGCCAACCCAACAACCCGCCGTTCGGCCTGGCGAGACCGCACCGCCGACCAGCAAAGACCAGATTAAGGTCCTGGTAAAAGTGGTGGACGTTCCGGTGACCGTTGTCGGCAAACATGGCCTGCCGATTATTGATTTGACGCAAAGTGATTTCCAGATTTATGAAGATGGCAGGCCACAGTCGATCCGCTACTTTAGCCAGGAGTCCCACCTGCCCCTGCGGATTGGCGTGATCCTCGATACCAGCAATAGTGCGCGGCGGCAACTCGAGTTCGAAAAGAATGCGGCGACGGATTTCGTCTTTCAGATGTTGCAGGGAAGGAATGTCAAGAACCAGATTTTTCTGGAAACCTTTGATACTTCCAGTTCGCTTGTTCAGGATTTCACCACCGACCCTGAAACTCTCAGCGAAAAGATTCAGGACCTGAAGGCCGGAGGCGGGAAGGGACTCTATGACGCCATCTATAACTCCTGCAAAGATAAGATGATGCACGCGGGAGACCCCGAGCGCACCCGGCGGGTCCTGGTGCTGATCAGCGATGGCCTCGACGTCCAGAGCCAGCATTCCCTGGACGAAGCGATTTCCATGGCGCACAAAGCCGAAACCATGATTTATACCATCGGCAATGCGAGTTATGGCTTCACAAATGCCGGGGACGACGTCCTGGCAGGGTTTGCGGACGGCACGGGCGGTGGAGCGTTCTTCCCCCTCCGTGACGCCCCCGGCACCGACCTGGCAACCGGCTATTTATCCCACGGGCAGATCGGAGAAACGTCTCAGAACAAGGGACTGGGCGCGGAGACCGGAACCTTTTCCGCGCAACGCCTGGTGCACATTGCCGACGCGATGGAGTCCATCTACCATGAGCTGGGAGCGCAATACGATCTTGGGTATACACCCACGAATGGCCTCCTCGACGGCACCTACCGAAGCATTCGAGTCCTGCTGACGCGCAAAGGCGTCACCTGCCGCTGGAAGCCGGGCTATTTCGCCACCTCAGAGTGAAAAGGGCTCGCCGTCTTGCGTAGTAGGATTTGACCTTATGGGGAAACAACACCGTCGCCAATTCTCGGCACTTAGGGAACAACTTCGCCGGGAACAACAACTAGCCCTTGCCCAGCTTTCGCCCGCCGAACGCTTCCGCAGGGCTCTGGACTTATCTGATTTCTGTTTTAAACTGGCTGCCAAAGGCCGTGAGCTCCGTGCTCTACCAAGCTCTCCGCAGAATCTTAAGCATCCTTGAAGAATTGGGAGTGCCTTACGCCTTGATCGGCGGACTTGCGCTTCCCTTCTACGAAGTCGTGCGCGCGACCGAAGACGTAGACCTCCTGATCCTTTTGAGCCCTCTTGAAATGAACTCCCTAGCGGGGAAAATATCGAAAAAGGGATTGTCCGCGATGGCGCGACGAGGCTCACCTGGAGATCCCCTCGTGGGTGTGGTCGTTGTGGAAATCCCTCTTGAGGAGGGCCGAGTAAGTTGCGATCTCCTCCTTCCGTCTGCCCACTGGCAATCGCAGGCAGTGCGCAATGCCGGTACTTTTGAGGTGGAAGGATCGCAAGTCCGCGTTGTTCAAGCTCGCGACCTTTTCTTACTGAAACTGTACGCAGGCGGACCGCAGGATTTGCTGGATGCCGCCAGCTTGCTCCGATTGCAGGAAGAATCCACGGGTAAAGAGTGGAAGGACGCAGCTTCCAAGTTGCGCATGGGGCAGGAGTTGAAACGGTGTTTGAGCTTCATGACGGACCGCCGATGAGGAGAACTCCATGGATTTACCCAAGCTGCTGGAGATGTTTCGCAGTGCCCGCATCGTCGACCTCAGTCAAACCCTGGAAGAGCACATGCCCCACTTCCCCACGCATTCCATGTTCTTTCACAACCTGTGGGGCTCGTACTGGCATGGCGGGCGCTCGCTGAGCTATCAACTGGTGATGCACGAGCACAACGGTACCCATGTGGATGCGCCGGCGCACTTCATCAGCGAGGCCAAGCCCCACGCACACGTCACCATTGACCAGATTCCCGTGGCTCGCCTGATGGGCCGGGGCGTTCACCTTGATTTCCGTGCCTGCAAGGAGTCCGATTATGTTTCGCGCCGGCAGATCGAGGACTGGGAATCCCAGCACGGCGCGATTGCGCAGGGCGACATCGTGCTGTTCGACTTTGGCTGGTCGGCGCGTTGGGCGCTGCGTCCGCACGATCAGCCCTACGTGGGATGCTGGCCAGGAGTGAGCGTGGGAGCCGCGGAATACCTTGTTTCCAAAGAGGCCGCAGCCCTCGGCGTCGATACGCTCTCCCCTGATCCGCCGGAAGCCTTGCGGACCAATCCCATTCACCCCATCGTGCTCGAGAAGAATCTTCTCATCATCGAGAACCTGACAAACCTGGGAGAGCTACCCGATTTCTTCCTTTTTCTGGCTTTCCCACTTAAGATCCGCGCTGGCTCGGGCTCGCCCATTCGAGCCGTTGCCATGTTCTGATCCTCGTCGTAGGGGCAACCCTTGTGGCCGCCCACGGGCAACCACAAGGGTTGCCCCTACACGCTCCGCGCCGGTCTCGGCCGCAGCAAAAGGATCACCAGAGAACCCGTGAAGTACGCCGCGCTGAGCATGCCAAAGGCGTACCTGAAATTCCCCGTATGTTGGTTGATGTACCCAACCGCCAAGGGGCCGTAGTAGCCGCCCAGGTTTCCGAGCGCATTCACTATGCCCATGGCGGAGCCCGAAGCGCTCCGGGGCAGCGTCTCGGTGGGAATCGCCCAGAAAGGTCCCAGTGCGCCGTAGGACCCCGCGCCGACCAGGGAGATGGCAAGGAATGAGAGGGAAGGGAATTGACGGCTCAACAGAACGCTGACCAACATGAAAAAGCCGCCCCAGGCAATGGCGAATGCCACATGCCGGTGCCGCTCCCCAGTCTTATCCGAATGGCGGGAGATGACAACCATCCCGACCGCGGTCATGAAATAGGGCAGCGTGAAAAGATATCCCACCTCGGCGTTGCTGAGCTTATGTGCATTTTGCATGGCGCTCGGCAGCCAGAAAAGATAACCGTAGTTGCCGCAGTTCTGCAAGAAATAGTACCCCACCATCAGCAGGAGGGCGGGACGGAGAAGAGAGCGAAGCACGGGTTCGGGAGTAACGGGGTCAAGTTCTGAAGCCTCGCGTTCCAGCGTGGTTTCCAGAAAGTGAAGTTCCTCAGCGGATATCCAGCGGGCATCGCGTGGATGATCGTCAACAAAGGACCACCAGATCACCAGCCACAACAATGGGAAAACGCCCTCCGAAATAAGCAGCACGCGCCAATCCCAGCGTTGCAGAATCCACCCGGAAAGCGGCGAAGAAGCGACCACGGCTACAGGAAGGCAGAGCATCCAATATGCATTGGCCCGCGCCCGCTCAGCACGCGGAAACCAATGAGCCAGCAGGACCAGGGTGGCCGGCCAAACCCCGCCTTCCGCTACGCCCAAGAGGAACCGCATCATCCAGAACTCGCGCCAGGTGTGGACCAAGCCGCAGCCTACGGAGCACGCTCCCCACAGAACCAGCAGGATGGTCACGAAGCGCTTGGCGCTCCAGCGCTGCGCCAGGTATCCGCCCGGGATCTGCAAGAGCAGGTAGCCCCAGAAAAAGACGCCCGCGGAAGCCCCCGCTTCGGGAGGAGACATGTGAAGAGCCTTGCTCATCGAAGGCAGCGCCAGGGAAATATTCGTCCGATCGATAAAGGCGATGGTGTACATGATGAAGGCAACGGGGATGATGTGCAGCCAGCGCTGTTTGGGCATAAGAATCGGACCCTGAATGAGTTGCAGCATAGCAGCAGTCGCGCTGCCTTTGCAACGCTGAAACCTGAAAGTGTCATCCGACTGATTTCTTCACAACTTCTCAGGCGCCCCATCTACATGATGTTGACGGGGTCGACGTCGATCATGACCTCGCGGGGTTGTATCGCCGACTGTGCGCAATGGTGGACGAGTTGCTTTAAGAGGGAATGAAGGTTGGCGCGCGAGTTGGATTTCAGCAGGAACTGGATCCGAAAGCGCCGCTCCACTTTGGCCAGGGGAGCGGGGCCGGGCCCGAGAATCTTTATGCCTGGGAACTGTCGTTCGACTTTGGTAAAGAAGTCGCCGATTTCCTTCGCCACCTGCGCTGCCCGTTCCAGCTTTTCGTGCTGGGCGACGATGTTGGCAAGCGCAGTGATGGGCGGATAATGCATCATGCGGCGGAAGCCCATTTCCTTACTGAAGAACCCGCTGTAGTTCTGGTCAGCCGCCAGGCGGATGGCATAATGCTCGGGATAAAACGTTTGCACGAGCACCCGCCCGGGGGCGTCCCCCCTCCCGGCGCGGCCCGCCACCTGAGTGACAAGTTGAAAAGTTCGCTCGGCGGCCCGGAAGTCCGGCAGCCCGAGGCCGATGTCCGCGGAGACAACGCCCACGAGTGTGACGCCGGGAAAATCGTGTCCTTTGGCGATCAATTGTGTACCGACGAGAATGTCGATCTTCCCTCGCCGGAAATCCTCCAGGACGCGCAAAAACTCGCCGCGGCGGCGGGCCACGTCGCGGTCCAGGCGGGCCACCCGCGCGCCGGGAAAGAGTTCGGCGAATTTGTGCTCGATCTTCTCGGTTCCTTCGCCGACATAGTGAAGATATTCGCTTCCGCAGGCCGGACAGAGCGATGGGACGTCTGTCGAGTAACCGCAATAATGGCAGCTCAGGCGGTGCTCGCGGCGATGATAGGTGAGCGAAACGGAACAATTCACACAGCGCAACGTCTGGCCGCAACTCCGGCACATCAGAAACCACGAGTAGCCGCGCCGGTTGAGCAGCAGCATGATCTGCGCCGAAGCTTGAAGCTGCGCCTCGATCTCCTCTTTCAGCTTGCGGGAGAGTGGTATTTGCGTGTGCGTCTCGCGGAACTCCTGCCGCATGTCCACCACCTCGACCGCAGCCAGTTTCCTCCCTCCGATCCGTTCTTCCAACTTCGCCAAGTGGTATTTGCCCTCGCGCGCATTCCAGTAAGACTCCAGCGAAGGCGTCGCGGAGCCCAGCAGTGCCAGCGCGCCCGCGTACTGCGCTCGCACCACGGCCACATCCCGCCCGTGGTATCTCGGCGTCTCGTCCTGCTTGTAACTCGAATCGTGCTCCTCGTCTACGATCACTACACCCAGATTGGTGACAGGTGCAAAGACCGCGGAGCGCGTTCCAAGCACAATTTTGGCTTGGCCGCGGCGCACGCGCCACCAGGCGTCGTCGCGTTCCCTTTCCGTGAGTCCGCTGTGCAGGAGCGCGACCTGCTCTCCGAATCTCGCGAAAAACAGAGATTGCATGGCGGGAGTGAGTGCGATCTCGGGCACCAGCATCAGGGAGGAACGGCCTCGCTCCAGGCAGTGGGCAATCAGGTGAAGATAGATTTCGGTTTTGCCGCTTCCGGTAACGCCGTGCAGGAGTACGACGCCAAACCCTCCGGAATCGAGCCGTGGAAAAAGATCGGCCATGACCGCCGATTGCGCCGGGGTGAGTTGTGGTGCGGGCGTCTCGCCCGCAGTCGCGGGAGCGTCCCCCTCCCGCAGCGTGGAATTCGCGCCGTGCCAGCCAGTTTCGCTGAGTTCAATTAACCCCGACTCCCCGAGCTTGCGCAAGTTAGCAAGCTGAGCGCGCGCGCCTTCGAGGAGCGGACGATGATCGTCAGCCGGCCCCTGCTGTTCCAGAGCCTCGATAATTCTCTTGGCGACCGGGGAGAGCCGAGGCAGTTGTTCCGGCAACGGCCCCGCCAGCCGGACGGCAAACACTTGCCGGCGGCTGCGCTCCTTTTTCACTTCCTCGACCATTACCCATTTTTGCTTAACCGCGCGCGGATAGGCGCTGGGAAACCTCCTTTGCAGAATCTCGAGAGAAGCGCCGGGACGACGGTCGAGGTATGCCAACAGAGTTGCATCCTGGGTCTCATCGCTCTCCTCGGGTGGGCTGGCCGCGTGATCCTGCAGCTTGCGCCGTCCCTCTTCGGTCAGACGAACCTGCCGGGCGCTCCGCGTCTCTTGCCTGAGCGGCAACATGGCGCGGAAGACTTCTCCCGGCGGCGCCAGGTAATAATCTGAAATCCAGAGCGCGAGCTTTACGAGTTCGGCGGAGAGGGCAGGTTCAGGATCGATGGCGCGCAACGCCTCGCGCACCTCGATCCCGGGCGCAAGTTTGCTGGTCGGACCCAGCACAATGCCCGTGGCTTTGCGGCTGGCCAGCGGCACCAGCACGCGTTGGCCCGTCGAAACCGCCAACGAAGGGGGGAAACGGTAAGTCAGCGGATACGGGATGGCCGCCATCACGGCGACTTCGAAGAGAGAATCCTTTTTGCTTTCTCGATCCATGGAGTTGAGAGTCGAAAGTCGAGAGTTTGAAGTTGATAGTCTAGAGTGGAAGCGCCCGCACATGCAAATTGGCTGTGCACGAAAGCAAGGTGTCATCCTGAGCGCAGCGAAGGATCTCGGCAGTTGCTTTTCCTGTGCCCCAGGACTTAATGACGTAAGTCGCCGTAATAACTTGGCGCTTTGGAAGGGCGGGGCTTCAGCCCCGCCGCCTCCGAGAGCTAAATGAGTCGGGCCTTTAGGCCCTGAAGCCACGTTCCTTCAGGGGCTAAAGCCCCCAAAGACGGGCCGTTTTTCGTGGCGGGGCTGAAGCCCCGCCCTTCCCGCCGCTCAGCAATATGACGCGGAATTTCGTCAGCAAATACCGGTTGATGCGAACTGCAGAGATCCTTCGCTGCGCTCAGGATGACAAGCAGGAGGAACGAATCCAGTTTCTTGACTCTCGACTTTTGACTCTCGACTTAACCGAGGTTGCGCGCGTGCTGCGCCATGAGGTTGGCGTAGAGGTTGCCGAGACGATCCAGCATCTGGATGGCCGGGGTGAAATTCCTGCGGTTGATGTGCTCGATATTGAGCCCCAGGAGCGGCGGGTCAGGCGGCAGGTTGTCGAACACATCCATCAGGATGCGTTGCGCGAGGTCGAGCGATCTCTCGAGGCAGGTCGCGGCCGGGGCAGTGGCTCCGTCTTCCGAGCCCAGCAGAAACCGATCCAGGTTTTGCGGAATGTCCCCGCCGAGCCACCGAAGGAACTGCAAATCCCGGCGATGGCTGACCGGCGCGAAGCTCAGGAAGAGGCGCACCGGCAGGCCATTGAGCCGCTGCACCAGCCAGACGACGTCATTCGAGTCAAAGAGAACCTGAGAGGTGAGGAAGTCGAGACCCGCCTTGTGCTTGGCGCGAATCCGCTCGGATTCGTTCCTGCGGCTTGGAATGGTGATCCCTCCCAGCGTTACCGGCAGTCCCTCTTTCCGCACGAGTTGTGCGGCCTCCATGACGTTGGGGCCCGGGTAGCTGACCTTGGCGGATTCGCCGCCCACCAGAATGACCTGCCGCATACCACGCTCGAGGCAGGTCTCGCGAAACCACACTTCCGGCTTCGGATCGTGGACGACCACGCGGTTGAGAACCACCTCCGCGCCGAGTTCGCGCTGAATGCGCGAGCCGAGTAGCCGGGGCTCGACGCGCGCCACGAACTTGCTGGTCCGCTCCGTCCCTCGAGCTTCGTCGAGAATCTCCGGGACATTGATTCCATCTACAAAGGGAACGACGCGTTTCAGCTCAGTAAGGGATTCGTCGATGGCTTCGGGCTGATCCGCTGCCGGCGGCACCACTTCGAAAAGCGTCACCGGTACGAAAGGGTTCAGGATTTTTTCTTGCAGTGTCATTTGGAGATCGCCGCGCTGGTGGCGCCTGCATACTTTTCAATCTAGCCGAATCCGGCGAAAAGGACAACTTACGCTGGGGGCCAGGTAGCGCAGAGTCCCTGGTGGTGGGACTCTGCGGTTTTTCCTGCCAAACGCTACGGCTCGACAAACGGCGGCAGGCGGCGCGGGTGGCGGTAGACATCCCGCAGATGGTTCATGTCGCTGGCTGGCCTTTTCCCACCGCTGTAATTCTTCGTCATACCGGACCGAGATATTGTCGAGGAAATAGGGCAGGTTGTCTGCGAGCCACAGTTTCCGGTAGTGGGCTCGCAGCAGAGTTGTCTGGTCTCGCATGTCCTGCATCAAGCCATTGACGCTGTCGATCCGTCCCAGAACGCCTCCGACCACCTCGGGCTTCGTCGCATCGGCTTGCGCCTGGGCATAGAGGTCGGAGATGTACTTTGAATAGATGGCCTTTTGCCCAAGGAAATCGAAGCGGCGGGCGGAGAAATCCACGTAATCCAGCAAGTCCTGGTTGCGGCGCGCTAAGTGAGAATTGGTGATGAGATCAGCCATCACGTCTTCAGCCAGCAGCCGGATCTGACGCGCAGCGGGCTCCATTTGCGCGTAGAGTTTCTGCCCGTCCGGGCTCAGCGCGTCGGCCCAGGTCAGCCAATCCTCGCCGTCGGCATGGACAGCGCCCCGCAAGAGCGTATGAATCTGGGTCAAGTTCTTGATCTCTGTGGCGAAGTGATGATCCGGAGCGCGGTAAAACGACCAGTCCCAGTTGTCGGAGAACTGCTCATCATCCACAGTCTTCTGCCAGGACTGAGCGGCGCCGTACACCAGACCGTACCAGGTGTAATTCACCATGCCTTCGCCGTCATCCATCCACATGGTATTGAAGACGCCCGTCGAGCCCTGTTCTTTTCCGTCCGTCACGAACTGGCGGATGTTGGGCAGCGCGTCATTGTAGTTCGGGAAAATGCGGCTCCAGTTGCTCACTCCCGGCGCCACCCAGGTCTCGAGTCCCGCGTCGCGGAAGGGCTTAATCTCGTTAACGTAAGACTTCCGCGGGGAATAGTCCCAGGGGATCGCAATCATGTCGTGAGGCAGGTCCTTCAAGTGCTCAGGGTGCTGGACGCCCATATCGCCCCAGAAGAGAACCTTGCGATGATAGGGGCTCAAGGTCTCGTCGATTTTCCGCAGATAGTCGATATAAACCTTGCCGTAGCCGTCTCTGTCAACGTCCGCCTTGGTCCGGCCCTGGCCTAACTCGTAAGTTTCATCGGCGCCGATGTGGAAGAAGGGTCCGGGAAAGACCGAAGCGAGGTCTGAGAACATCTTGCCGATGAAAGTGAAGGAGCCGGGGACGGTGGGCGAAAGCACTTCCCCGTAGGGAACCTCGGCCATGTCCTGGTATTGCTCCATTTGCAACGCCAGATGAAGGTGGCCGAACGACTCCTGCTCGGGAACTATTATCATGTGATATTGTTTGGCGAAGTTGACGAGTTCCGTCGCTTCCTCCGGAGTCACCGCGCCCCCCGGCGCCGCAAAGAGCGGCAGGCTGGGGTAGGCAAAAGTGTTCTCCATATAGAGCGAGAACAAATTGATTTTGTACTCGGACAACAGAGTGATTTCCCTTTTGAAAGCAGCCGGCGTGGGAATGGCGCCACGGCTAATGTCGATGCTGACGCCGCGCCAGTGCATGGCGGGCCAGTCTGCAATGCGCACCAGGGGAATCTCTGCGCTGCCGCCAGGAGTCCGCTGAAGCAATTGGCGAAGCGTCTGGACGCCGTAGAAGATGCCCGCTGCGGTCTTGCTCACGATGGAAGCTTCGCGAGCCGTCACCACCAGGATGTAACCTTCCTCGTCGGCCTGTGGCGGCAAGCTTAACCCTGACTGTTGCAGGATGTTCTTGCCGGCTGCGCTGTCGCTGCGCGCCAGCACAATTCGCGGCGAGCCTCCGCTCTTGGCTCCCACCGTGGCGGCCACGCCTCCCAGCGAATTCAGATCCTGCACGAGCAGCGAAGCGGCAAAGCGATCCTCCTCCTGGTTGCTGGGCGCCTCGATGTTGATACGCGCCCCCACGCGAAGTGTTCCCTGACCCGCTTCAACCTGGTTCGGGTACGGAATGAGCGGCAGGCTGGATGCGAAAAGCGAACCGGCAAAAGACGCCAGAGCAAAAAGAGCTAACATTAGCCTTGGCAGTTGTCTATTCAAAGTAATCCCTCCTCCTGGAATCGTGTGCCCTCAATCGGCATTGCCTTCTTGGGGACCCGGAAATCTGAGAGTGTACACCCTCGCGCCGCGTTTTGTCAGGCACAGGGCGAATGCCCATCCGTGGAGATGAAAGTCGCTGTCATCCTGAGCGCAGCGAAGGATCTGCAGTTTCGGTCCGGCGAACTAATGCAGATTCTTCGCTGCGCTCAGAATGACAGAATTTCGAGAGCGCTACGTCGGGGGTGTAGGGGGACGGCTTGCCGTCCCCTTGGGGCGCGTGGGTAGAGCAAGCCTTTCCCCTACACGACGCGGGCAAAGTGCCCGTGCTAACTGTTCTCTCCGCATTTTCCGCTTGACATCTCGGCCACCCTGTGGTAGCCTATAGCAGTGGTCATTTTCATGACATATTGTCTAGCCGAGCGCTGGGAATTGCTGAATCCTGAAACAGGTCGAAATGGCCCTCGCAAGTGCGAGAAGCAGTGAGCTACAGAAAATGGAAAATAGTGGGAACGAACTCAACAAGTCCTTGAAAATCAGGAAAGTAACCTTTTCAAATGTTGCAGATTATGCGCGTTTTGCGCGCCAATTAGCACCCAAAAGAGCAAAAACAGACGATTCTGCGCAAACAAAGCGAAGTTTGGGAGGCGCAAGCCTGTACTGTGAAAGTGACAAGTTGTCGGCTACGCATGCGCCGCATCAGTCCTGTAAGGGCACGCCATGGCGCGACCTACGATCTCCAAGAATCCGCCTCGCTGCGAAACGAGCGGCATTGCGTTGACGAACCGCTAAGCATATATTACTTTCCGCGTCGAATCCGTCATTGAGGCGCATTATATGATCCCAGGCCGGGTAGCGAAAAATGCCAATGAAGATGCGAACTCCTGCCTTTAAAACCGCCTTCCTTTTCGCAGTGCTGTCAGGACTCTTCCCCGTTTCTTTGTGGCCGCAAAGGGGAGCCATGCCCACTAACCCCGCGATGCCTTCCATCCGTGCCGTAGAGAAGCACCGCTGGCGCATTTTTGGGAAAGTCGTCGATTTCAAAGGTGAGCCCGTTCGACAAGCCAACGTGCACATCGACTTGGGCTATGGCGCGAAGTTGATCCGCGATGTGCAGACGGACCTTCAGGGACGATTCTCAACGGAGTACGAACTGGAATTCACCACCTTTAAAACTGTCGTCGCGAAACTCTCGGTGGACCGGGAGGGCTACCATGCTGCGCGCGAGATCGTGGATTTCGGGAACGGGGATAAGACCTGGGAGATCACGATCACAATGCGGGAAGATACTGGCGACCCAGAGGAGTTAGCCGAAGAATCGCTGGTGAATGAACTCGGGCAAAAGCTAAAGTCGGATTTGGAGACTGAGACGAGCGTGGGATCCGGGCGCAAGGACCTGGCGCGCGGGATGCAGGAGCTTTTCGACCGCCGGGAACCGCTGAAAGCGGTGGACTCCTTGAACGAGGTCTCGCAGAAGTCTCCGGATTGTGTCGATTGCCGGATGCTCCTGGGACTCGCCCGGCTTGAGGCGGGAGGCCTGAACGGCGCCGCGCGCGAGTTTATCGGACGCCATGAAGGGTGCGGACGCGAAGAACAACAATCTTCAGCGAGCCCGATTGAACCTGATCTTCGGCGTGCTGGAAGACTGGAAAGGCGACTACGCGAAGGCCGCCGGGTTCCTGATGCAGGCCAAAGCGCAAGCTCCTGACGATCCGCTCATTCTGCGCGAACTCGGCCGCACGCTCGTCCTTCAGAAGAACTTTGAGGCCGCCGAAGATTACCTGGGCCAGGCGATCCGCGCTGGAGATTCTCAAGAATCGAAGATTCTTCGCACGCAAGCGCTGCTGGAAGAAGGTGATACAAGGGCCGCCGCGGCGCAACTCAAGGAGTACATGGGTAACCGCCCGGCTACGGATTTCCCGCCCCCCGTGCGCAACCTTCACACCCAGATTCTGGCGCGGCTCAAGCTGGAGTCATCTTCGAAAGTGTCATCCGTCCTGAACCAACCGCTTCTCGCTTTGGTCCTGTCAATTCCCGAGCTTCATACTGTGGAACCGGCGGCGAGCCAGGATCAACTCGCCACGGTTCTTTCCAAGACCGGTCAGGACGTCCAGGCTTTCTTCCAGAACTTCGCGAACACCATGTCGGAGGAGCAGGTTCGCGAGACCCGCCTGGGAAGGAAGGGTGAAACCAAGGACCTGATGCAAGAGAACTTCCAGTACCTGCTTCTCGCGCAACCACAGAAATGGGGAGTCGGACTGGAAGAATACCGTACCGATAAGCATGGCGACCGGACAGGGTCAAAGGGCCTGGATGCCGGCTTCATGCTGACCTCCGGTTTTGCTTCCGCTTCCTTGGTGTTCCATCCCGCCTATCAGTCCGGCGCGAGCTTCCGGTTGATCGGCCAGCAAACCGCTGCCGGACATCGGTGTTACGTGGTCGCTTTCGCCCAGTCGCCGGAGAAGGCTCAGATGGTCGAACGGTTCAATACCGATCAAGAATCGATTCTGGTTCTCTTCCAGGGAATAGCCTGGATTGACTCGAACAGCTACAAAATTGTCCGCCTGCGGAGTGACTTACTGTCGCCGCAACCCAAGATCCGCCTGGAACGGCAAACTACCGAAATCACCTACCAGCCTGTGCAGTTCAAGGAACTTGCCTCAGCCATGTGGCTGCCTTCGGAAGTGGCCGTCACCGTCGAGTGGAAGGGACGGACCTTTCGGAATTCACACACCTACTCGCGCTTCAGGCTGTTCAACACGGAAGTGAAGGAAAAACGCGAGACCGAGCCTGCACCGACCCCGCCTCTGTGAGATCGACTTCCTGGCTCTTGCTAAAGGTGTGTGTATTGGCGCGATGCGCAAAAAGGCGACAAATAGGCCCAAATGGGCTTATTCTTTGCGATTTTAATATCCGATCCGCAACCCGCTACTCACCCGAAACGTCATAGCTTTAAGAGGCAGTTTTACGCAGACGGGATTCTTTTCCGTCCGCGCTCGGTATTTATGTGAATGGCATTCTCATTGCTGGGATTATCGGGAAGACGTTCATATACGGTTGGAAGTTGCCGCCGCGTAACTTTACCAACTCGCAAATCTGAATGGTCGACCGGGGCCAGGCCTCTTTGAGGTTGGGCCTCGCGCGCCGTATCTATCCGTGGAGGTTGCCAATGAGGATGCTAGCGTGCCGGCTTTCTGGGGACCGCGATATTAGATCGGCTCTTACCTTGGTTTGCGGAAGCCTGCTGGTTATGAGCGTGGTGACGGCAGGATGGAGCCAAACGCCGAGCAGCCTCTTCAAAGCCGCGGGCACGGTAGCGAGCACCGAGCCGACGGGCTTTACCCTTCAGACCGACGCGGGAGCTCGACTTGCCGTCGTGATCCCCAACAATGCCCTCCTTCTCCGGGTTGCTCCCGAAGAAAAGACGCTGAAGAATGCCACCAAGATCAGTGTTTCAGACATCGTTGTGGGTGACCGCGTTTTGGTTCAAGGGCAGATTTCGAGTGATCAGAAGACCCTCGTTGCGGTCCGTGCAATTGACATGAGCAAGGCAGCCATTGCACAGAAGCACGCGGCGGAAACCGCACAGTGGCAGCGAGGCGTAGGAGGACTGGTGAACGCCGTCGATCCTGTAGCCAACACAATCGCCATTTCGACATCAGGCTTCGGCGGGGCCAAGAAGACTACGGTTCACGTTTCCAAGGACACCATCCTACGCCGGTACGCGCCGGATTCGGTGAAGTACGAAGAGGCAAAGCCCGCCCCGCTCAGCCAGATCCAGCCCGGTGATCAGCTCAAGGCACGAGGCACGCGCAGCGCCGACGGCAATGACTTCGACGCCCAGGAGGTTGTTTCGGGATCGTTCCTGAATATTGCCGGCATCGTCTCATCAACTGACACCGCCCAGAACACGCTCACGATCACGGACTTGAAAACCAAGAAACCGGTTCTGGTGAAGCTTACGGCGGACTCCCAGCAGCGCAAGCTCGACCCCCAACTGGCCCAGAGGATCGCCATGGCTTTCAAGGGCGGCGGCACTGGCCGGCCGGGCGGGACGCCGGGTGGCGCAGGAACCGGCGCGGCTGCGGGTGCACCCGGCGGCTCTGCTCCGCAGGGTGCGCCCACAGGCGGAGCTTCAGGAGGTCCCGGAGGGCAAGGTGGCCTCGGCGGGCCTCCAGGTGGCCCAGGAGGCGCGCGAGCGGGTGGAGCGCCTGATTTTCAGCGTCTTCTCAATCGCATGCCCACCGCGACGCTTGCCGATTTAAAAAAGGGTGATGCTGTGATGATCGTAGCGAGCCAAGGTACGGAAGCCGGCGGCGTCACGGCGATTACTCTGCTGAGCGGCGTGGAGCCCATCCTGACCGCTTCACCGTCCGCCAGCCAAGCGCTCTTCTCGGGATCGTGGAGTCTCGGCGCGCCGGGCGGCGGCGGAGAAGAAGGGACGCAATAATCCAGCGCCGGTCAAGAGGTCGAGTCAGAGTTGGTTTCTCGTAAGCAGGGGCATGTGCCCCCAGTTAAGCAGCAAGAAAGCAAGCAAGTGCCCGTCGTAGTCACCCCGTACCATCGGGGAGTCCGCACAAGGTCAGAAAGACCTGGGTTTCCGCGTTCGCGGAGACATCAGGCGTAGTGTGACTTTAGGAGAGACGTGATGCGATTTCGGTTGTTTGGGAAATGTCTTTATATCTTGTTGGCGTTTATTTTGACGCCAGTTTTTGCCAGCCATTTATCTGCGCAAACCACTGCCGGCACGTTGCGCTGCCAAGTGAACGACCAGTCCGGAGGAGTAGTGACGCAGGCGACGGTTCTTGTGACCTCCGAGGCAGGACAAACCCAGGCCGTGGAAGGGAACAAGGACGGCGTTTACGAGTTCAAAGGACTCGCTCCGGGCAAGTACAGCGTGAAGGTCATCGCCAAGGGATTTGCGCTGTACGAGCAGCAGGAAGTTGAGGTGAGCGCCGGCCAGGTTCAAAAGCTCGCCATCGCGCTTCAGATTGAACAGGAAGTGCAGAAGATCACCGTTTCAGGCGAGGCGCCGACCGTGAGCGTCAATCCCGAGAACAACGCCAGTTCGCTGGTCATCTCGGGAAAGGAACTCGAATCGCTCTCCGACGATCCGGATGAATTGCAGTCGGAGCTTAGCGAATTGGCCGGACCCTCAGCAGGGCCGAACGGCGGCCAAATCTATATTGACGGTTTTACTGGCGGGCAACTTCCCCCCAAATCCTCAATTCTCGAAATCCGCGTCAACCAGAATCCCTTTTCGGCGGAATACGACCGGCTTGGCTATGGCCGCGTCGATATCACCACCAAGCCGGGTGCCAGCCAATTCCACGGCCAGGGCTTTGTGAGCGGGAATACTGTTTCATTCAACACCCGGAATCCTTTTGTGAGTCAGGAGCCGGACTACCATTCGCAGTTCTACAACGGGAGCTTCGGCGGCCCTATCAACAAGAAGGCATCTTTCTTCTTCAGTATATTTCGCCGGGATCTTGACGACGCCAACGTAGTGAGCGCGTTTGTGCTGAGTCCCAATCTATCCGAGCAACTTCCGTACAATCAGGCCGTGGTAAATCCCAAGATGCGCATGAACGTCGGCCCGCGCGTAGACTACCAGCTCAGTTCGAAAAACGTCATGACCGTGCGCTACCAGTATTGGGGCAATAACGACACCGACGACGGAATCGGAACGTTTGCTCTCCCTTCGCAGGCCTACAACACGAATGGTTCCGAGCACACCTTCCAGGTGGGAGATACGCACGTGATCAGTGAGCGGACGGTGAACCAGGCGCGCTTCCAGTACCTTCACGACAGCAGCTACCAGGCGCCAGTGAGTTTAACGCTCAATGGAGCCACCAATCTGATTGGGCCTCCCATCGGATGCCTTACGCTGGCGCAGCCCTGCCAAGTCTCAGCAGCCGGGGCGTTCACGGCGGGGGGCAATACCCAGGGAATACAGACGGACACCGAAAACCACTATGAATTTCAGAACTACACCTCCATCAACCTGGGCAAGAACTTCATGAGGTTTGGAGGGCGCGTACGCGACAACGATGAGACGCTAGGTTCTATGCAAAGCTTTAACGGCTCGTTTGCGTTTCCCTCGCTGACCGCCTATCAAATTACGCGGCAAGGTGTGCAAGCCGGTTTGACGGACGCTCAAATCCGGGCGGCGGGCGGCGGGGCAACTCTGTTCTCAATCAATCGGGGCACTCCCTCGTTGAGCCTCAATTACGCCGACCTGGGCATTTACGGCGAAGACGACTGGCGGGCACGCCCCAATATGACACTTAGCATGGGCTTACGCTTCGAGACGCAAACTGGGATTCATGACCACGCTGACATCGCGCCTAGAGTGGGTTTGGCTTGGGGCCTGGGCCGGGGGAAGTCGCCTAAGTCTGTGCTGCGCGCCGGCGGTGGCATCTTCTACGACCGCATCTCACAGGGCTCTCTGTTTACCGCCCAGCGCATGAACGGCTGCAATCAGCAGAGCTATACCTATGGCAACCCCGACTTCTTCCCGAATCTTCCCACCGGCATTCCGGCTTTGGGCGAAGTGGGTTGCCAAACCGGTTCGAACATCAGCCCGCTTGACACCAACCTGCGTACCCCCTATACCCTCCAGGGCGGCGCGGGCCTGGAGCGCCAATTAAACAAGAATGCCACCATCTCGGTCACCTACCTCGGCTCGCACGGTGTTCACCAGATCCTGAGCCGCGACATTAATCCACCTGTTCCGGACACCTATGACCCATCGAGACCCGCCACTGACCCTCTGCCCAATATCCTCGGGGTGCGCCCCTATGCAAGTTACGGCAGCGCGACAAACGTGATGAACATCAACCAGCTCGAGTCAGTCGGCATCTTTAACCAGAATCAGTTGATCGCGAATTTCAATATGAGGATGGGAGCGAAACTGAATCTGTTCGGTTTCTACACGCTCGGCTACGCGAACGGCAACACCACTAACACGATGAACCCGTACGATATCGCGGCGGACTACGGACGCGCGTCCTTCGACATTCGCCACCGCGTCTTCCTGGGAGGCACGTGGACCGTACCGCACGGCTTTGCCTTCAGCCCCATGGTCGTGCTCAACTCCGGCGCCCCCTTTAACATCACCGTGCCGTGGATGGATCTTTACGGCACGGACAATTACAACGATCGGCCTGCCGTTGCTAGTCCCGGCGCCTCGGGGGATAACATCCTGACTACGCGCTGGGGCACTTTCAACACCGCCCCGGGACCGACTGACAAGCTCATCGGGCCTTACTACGGCACCGGGCCGGGGCAATTCACAACGAACTTGAGAGTGAGCAAAACGTTTGGCTTCGGGAAGAAGCCTGAGCGCTCGAGCGGTGGATCGTTTGGTGGTCCGGGCGGACCCGGTGGTGGTCGCGGTCCTGGCGGCGGACTTGGAGGCCGCGGGCTCGGAGGAGGCGGGATGGGCGGCGGCTTCTTTGGTGGAGGCACGCCCAGCAACGCGCGCTACACCCTCACGTTCAGCGTCAACGCGCGCAACGTCTTCAACAACGTGAACCTTTCGGCGCCTTATGGAGCCATCGGGACCACCTACTTTGGCCGGTCGAATTCGCTGATGGGTGGTTTCTGGTCTTCGAGCGCGGCGAACCGCCGCATCGACCTTCAGGCGGCGTTTAACTTCTAGCTCTGACGTGTGTCGGGGCGGCCCTTATGGCCGCCTCGGCTGCGGCAGGGCTGACTACCCACCCCCGCTGGTCTCTACGCCTCGCTTTCTTACTTTCCCACGTTCTCAGGATTGGCCCGCTTTGGAGTGCAGCGGCAGTTTGCCGTATTCCAAACACACTTCTCAAACATGCACTGTCAAAATGGGATGAGCAGGTTGGCTGTTCTCGGGGGGGCGATGATCCGGCTCGTAATACAGTGACCTAATCCAGCGCGTGCCGTCCTGAAGGTTGGCTCCAGGCGCAGAGCACGCGCTCCCATCGGAGCGGGGCGGCCGCAAGGGCCGCCCCCAACAGCATTGCTATTGCACAACGAGGTTTACGGTCGTTTCGCGGATGACCGTGGTCTGGGTTCCAGTGGTTACTCCTATGCCCGCGGTTGACCCGGTATAAGTACCCAGTATCGTTATGGTGTAATTCCCCGTGGGCGTGCCGTTGATCGTCGAGGGCTGGATGACGTTCGTATAGATCTGATCGTTGCAACTCACCCAGAACACCGCGGCAAGAGCCAGCATAGCCAAAGCTAATTGCGCGAAGATCAGCCTGCGCCGGCCGCCCGGTTGGCGCCGCCTCAACTTGCCACGGATGAGAAAGACGGCGATCAACACCAGGTTGCACGCTCCCCAGAAAGCAAAAATCATTGGAGTTGGCGGGGGCATGCGGGGGGCGGCGCGCGGGAGCACGTGCCCCGTCGTCGACGTTGATTGTGCCGTAGTGCTCACCGTAAGTTGTGAGCTGACCGCCCCACCATTCGAGGGCGTCAGAGAGGCTGGATTGGCGAGACACAACGTTCCCTGCGGCAGAGCGCGGCCCGGCACGTTGAGACAGCTTATCGTCACCGCCTGTTTAAAGTTATTGATCGGCGATATCGTGACCGAGTAAATGGACGACGCCCCAGAGGTTATGGTGTTGACCGCGGGAGTGGCGGAGATCGAAAAATCTCCGAAGTATATTGCCAATGACAGAGTCGAGGTTTCGTTGCTGCTCGTGACGTCTGCCCCGTTGACTGTGAAGATGTAGGGATTGGGGCTGGTAGGCGAGAGGCCCGAAAGCGTCAAAGTGCTGGTGCTCGGAATGGTGGTTGAATTCAAAGCGATTTCGGCCGGATTGAAACTGCAGGTTCCGGGAGAACAGGAAAGCGCGACGGTGTCCGTGAAGTTCAAGCTCGCGGGAGCAGACATACTGATCGTAAAGGTCGTCGTGGTTGTGCCGATGGGCAGAAATTGCGAAGTGGTAGGCGAGCTCAGAGTAAAGTTGGGGTTGCCAGTCCCTGTCAAGGCGATACTCGATGAGCCGCTGGTCACGTTATCAGTTATGGTCAGACTTCCCTTGCGAACGCCTGTGTTGGTGGGTGTGAAAGTGACTGAGAAACTGCAACTGCCGCCCACGGCCATAGTAAATGGGTAGGAGGGGCAAGTGTTCGTCTGGGCAAAGTCGCCGGTCGCCGCAATATTAGTAACGGTCAACGGGGTTTGGCCATTGTTGGTCATGGTCACTTTCTGGGACGCACTGGTGGTGTTCAAGGTCGTGGCGGGGAACACCAAACTGGTCGGCGAAAACTGCACTTGCGCAATCCCCGTGACCCCCGTGCCGGTGAGGGTGACAAGATGCGGGCTGCCGGCGGCATTGTCGGCGATCGAGAGCAACTCGGTCTCAGGAGCCAGCACCGTGGGAGTATACGAGACGCTTATCGTGCAAACCCCTCCACCTGCCGGAAGGGTTCCCACGCAATTGTTGGTCTCACTGAAGTCGCCGGTCGTCGCCACCCCTGAGATCTGAAGCGGGGCGGTGCCGGCGTTCAAGACCGTCACGACGGATGGAACATTCAGGGAGGTCACAGTTGCGGTCGTGTTTTCGGTCACATTTCCAAAGGCGATTTTCTGCGGGGTCAAGGCGACTCCGGGAAGATTGTTGTGCGAAATCTCGGAGACGAAAGCGCTGCTAAGCCCCGTGGTGTTCCCCGACTGCCCCTGATAAGCGAGGGCGATGGCGGGGAAACTCTGAGAGAACGTGGACCCTGCAATGTAAGCGTTGGCGTTGGTGTCTACGGCGATAGCGTTTCCGAAATTCCCATTGGTACCCGCCAGGAAGGTGGAGTACACCAAGGAGGTTCCTTGCGGATTCACTTCCGTCACGAAGGCATCCTGGCAAGGATTGGCTCCGCACGACCCGCCAATGTAACTCGCCTGAATGGCGTTGGCGGTGGGAAAATCGCTCGACGTTGTGTATCCGGTGACGTAGGCGTTCCCTGCGGTGTCGACAGCAACTCCGGACGCCACATCCGACAGACTGCCGCCGAGGAGCGTGGAATACAGAAGCGCCGAGCCGAAATGGTTCATCTCGGCTACGAAGGCCACGGGGTACCCCGGTGCTTGCTTGGTGGTGAAGGTTTGAAACGCCCCGGGACTCGTGGGAAAAGTCGAAAGGGGATTACACTTCGTCGTAATTGTCGTGGCTGGAGTACATGCAGTGTAGCTGCTCCCCGCAACGAAAATGTTGTTTACACTATCCAGCGCGATCCCCCAGGCTCGATCATCCCCGCTTCCTCCCAGGTAGGTCGAAAACGCAACGCTCCCACCCCCTGCGCTCACCACGGTGATGAACGCGTCCACGCTGCCTGCATTGGATGTCTGGTAAGCATTGTAGATGGGAAAGTTCGTGGAGAAAGTGAAGCCAGTCACGTACGCATTGTCGCCGGCATCGACCGCGATCCCTTGTCCTGAATCGGCGCTGCTTCCCCCCAGATAAGTGGAGTAAACCAACTGTTGAGTTTGCGGCAAGTTGGTGTCGATCTCGGCCACAAAGGCATCCCCGTTGCCACTGTTACCAGACTGAACCGGTTTCACGGTGGGAAAATCCGTGGACTGTGTCGAGCCTGTCACAAAGACGTTTCCCGAGGGGTCCAGGGCCAGGGCTAGCCCGTAATCGATATCGCTTCCGCCCAGAAAGGACGAGAACAGTAGTTTGGAGCCGCTGGGATCCAGTTTGGACACAAAGGCGTCAGTATTGCCGCCATAAGTGGTTTGGAAGGCGCTGGCAGTAGTTGGGAAATTCGCGGAGGACGTGCTGCCCACGACGTAGACATCCGCGGAAGAATCGACGCCAATCCCTTGACCAATGTCGTAGTTATTTCCCCCCAAGTACGTCGAGTAGATGATCGCCTCGCCGTCATACCGCAGCTTGGTTATGAACGCGTCCGTATCACCCCCATAGGAACCCTGGTAGGGTGAGGAGCCGGTCGGTGCGCTCTTGGGGAAATTGCTTGACGATGTGCTGCCGGTGATATAGGCGTCAAAGAGAGCGTCTAAGGCAATCGCATTCCCTGTGTCGCCTCCGCTTCCGCCCAGGTAGGTTGAATAAGACAGGGAGGGATCGATAATCAGCGGCTGATGCGGGTCATAATTGGCCACCTTGAAGCCGACTCGGTTGTGCCCACGAAGGACATACGACGCTTCCAGGTAACGCTTCTTCGCCGGATTCGAATTGTCAGCCTGATAGGCGACCGGCCGGTGAAAAGTCATCTGGCCGTCGGTCGAGCTGAACACCAGATCGCCATGCGAGTCGATGGCGGCCTTGCTGCCTTGGAAGGTCATCGCCAAAGACTGCGGCGCAACGCCCGGTGCCAAGAGAAAGTCGTACTCGAGTTGCCGCTGATTTCCGTAATAAACAAGGTCAACGCCGGGACGAACTTCTTCGAACTGCACCTTTTTGTAGGTCGGAATATTGGTATGCCATCGGCTGGAGTCGTTGCCGATCATATAGTTGCTAACTCCCGGAAGCCGGTCGAGAGCGTTGGCAGTGGCGGAAGGATTTGCGCCTTCAATCTTCATCGACAACACGCGAGTGGTTGGCTTTGGCTGGGGCTTTTCCGGAAACCGTCGGTCGGGCTGCGACGACTGCAAAGTCAACGTCGCCTCACCCGGACTCAGGAAGATCGTGTAACCAGGGCCGCGCGCCAGGAAACGAACGCTCGAGTCCGCCTGGCCCTGGTTCACCTCAAAGCTCATGGGCAAAGCGCCGTAAGATTTCCAGGCCTGAGCCTTGGTCATCCGCGGGCTCTGCGTAGGCGACGCTTTCCCGGCCGGTCTATAGCCGCCAGGATTCAACATAGTGAGCAGAATGGAAATCAGTAAGGAAAAGATACTCAGCATAGCCACCTTCGGGTTCAAAAGTAGAATTTAACTGCAAATTGAACGGCGCGCGCATCATTCGGGTTGTCGCGCGTAGAATTGATCTGTCCGAAATTCGCAAGGTTAAGAAAATCCAAGTTGGTCGGTTGTGCAAAAAACGGGTGATTCAATACATTGTAAGCTTCCGCACGGAACTCGACCCGGACATTCTCTCTAATCTGAAAACTCCGCCGCAAAGCCGCATCGAGCCGGATGAGGTTCGGGCCATAGACCTGCGCGGGAGCGCCCCCCAGTGGAGCAGTATTGGCCTCCCCCGTTGAGACGACGAGCGGCGGATTGTAGAACGAGGAGGGGTTCCAGTACTGATTCGCATTGTGCGGACCGCCGCTCTGATGTGCCCCCTGGACCAAGAGAGCATCGCATCCGACCCCCGCGGCGGTGGTAATGGTGCAAGGAATGGTCAAGGGCTGGCCACTGGCGTAAGTGAAGATCCAGTTGAGTGACCAACCCCCGACGATTTTCCCCGTCACGTCGCCCTTCTGCGCCAGGAATTGTCTTCCGGGGCCGAAAGGAAGGTCATAGCCACCACTGAAGTGAGCCAAGTGCCGAACTGCAAAATCCGCTTGCTGATAGTCACGTCTGATACCAATAGACTGGATGGAAGGCGCGCGGTACGCTTGTTGACCATTAAGATTGAAAAAGTCCAAAGCATCCGTCCGCGTGGTGCTGTACGTGTAGTTGGCAAGGAAACTGAGGCCGTGCCCTAGATTCCGAACGTATTGCAGTTGGCCGGCATTGTATTTGCTGTCGCCTTCCGTCTCGAGATAACTTGTGCCATAGGCAAAGCTCAGGTAGGGCTCATAGGCTTGGGCCTGCTCGAAGGGTGGAAGCAACTCTCCGACCTCATTCGTTCCGGGGTTGATCAGGAGATGGTGGCCCACGGTGGTCACCCAGGTAAACTGCAAAAGATCATTATTCGAGCGTCGATCTTGCACGGAAAGATTGAAATTATTCGTGTAGGGATTCTTGAAAGTGCGTTGGACACCACGCAACACGAGGTCCGTTGCCGTAGCCGCCAAGGGCGTGAGCGGAATAGGTGCGAGACCTTGCTCCAGGGTAGCGTTAGCCAAAGTCGACGGGTAGGAGATGGGCGTCCCGTCATCAAGACTGGTGTACTGGTAATTCACCTGGAAGGGGTAACCGCCGCTCAGGTTGGCTTGGCTTCCCTCGTTTATCATTCCACCATAGAACAGTCCGAATGCGCCCCTCACCACGATCTGCGGAGAGTACTGGTAGGCAAACCCGATCCGCGGGCCAATATTGAGCCGCTTCGTATCGATGATCCCGCCCCGGTGAGGGTAATTCAGATTAATGCCGTCGTTAGTGAGTGTGCTGGTGAAGTCCGTCGAAAGCGAGTTGATATAAGTGGATGTGCAGGTGACGGGGTACAAGGCGCCGCACGGCAGTGTATCAAACCCGCGGCCGGCAGGAATTAGATATTGAGCCTGCCCTGAACTTCCCGGAACGAAGTTAGCCTCCGCGCTGAAGTTCTCTTTCCAAGGTTGGAAGTATTCCCACCTTCCCCCGATCGTGAAGGTCAGGTCGGGGCGATACCTCCACTCGTCCTGCAGATAGGCCGCGTAATAGAGCCGCCAGTTGTAATTATCGATGCTCGAGATATTGGAGGCATCAACGCGATTGGGTCCACCAACGTTATCGCGCCCGAAAGGAACAGTGGCGTTTTGGGGGAGGAGAACAAACTGAGCGGCGCCTGTGCTGGGGTCGAGGGAATTGGCGATGGAAGTGTAGTTGCCTGAGAAACCGAACTCGCCGCGTGAATACGGTGGTTGGTTGACCGCGTTCTTCACGTGTATGACTTCACCTCCGCCGATGATCGTGTGGTTCCTACGGGTCTTGGTGAAACCCTCGCTGATCTGGTAAGTGGCATTGTAATCAATGGCGGGCGTATAGGGAGCGCTTCCCAAGCGCGAGTAAATCCCGACATCGATGGTAGGCAGGCCTCCGTTGCCCGTGAACTGGGGAACTCCCGAAATCCCGAATTGCGCCGGAAGATCCGTGAGGTAGTTGGCGTAGGCTTGAACGCGCTGGAGTTCAACATAGCTGGCCGCCAGCCGAATGTTGTGGATCAGGGTCGGCGAAGAAACGTGATTGAGGCTGATCACACCATTGACTGCCTTATCGGTCTGCGTGAATCCCCCTCCATCTGCATAGCTGTTAAACGGGCCATACTGTAATTGGGGATTGTTGAGATAGCTGACCCGTACAAACGTCTGGTTGCGATCGTTCAAGTGGTGATCGACTCGCACATCGAACTGGTTGGCATCGCCGCGGCTGAACTCGTTGGTCGTGTAGTTGTTGTAGATCGTCGCGATGGTGGGGGCCGGATAGAGGTTGAGGAGTCCTGCTGTCACCGCATCCACTCGATTTGCGCAAATCGTGTTGGCAGTGCCATTGCATTGAATTGGGTCCCGGACATACCCCGTGGCGCTGGCGCTCAATCCCGTAATCGGGTCAACCTGGCCCGTGGCTAACAAGCGCGTGGTGGCAGGATCGAAAATCGTTCCACACGGTACGCTACGACCCAGCACGTCCGGGCCGGTGGTGCATTTCGGCTGGCCGCTGATCAAATCAGAGAAATCCGTATATCCACTTCCACGCTCCGCGAGCGTGGGCACAGTCCCGACGAAAGGAACCCCCTGGCGGTACTTGGTTCCTTGGTAGTCGGCGAAGAAGAAAGTTCGGTTTTTACCGTTGTAGACATTCGGGATGTTCAGAGGACCGCCGAGAGTCGCGCCGTATTGGTTCTTGCGCAATTCCGCCTTCCGCAGGGCCACAGCGTTATCGAAGTAATCCGCCGCGCTCGTGCGGTCGTTGCTGAAGTAATCCCAGGCGCTTCCGTGGAACTCGTTGGTTCCGGCTTTTGTGGTGGTGTTGACTACTGCTCCGGCTGCTCCGCCAAGGGCGGCGCCGAACATGGTTTGAACCCGGAATTCGTCAATCGCGTCCATGGCGGGAAGTACTTGGTAAGCCGTGCTGGGAAGGAAGTCGAGGAAGCGGTTGTTGTTGTCGGCTCCGTCGAGGATATAGTTGTTCTGCGCAGACTGAACCCCGTTGGCTACGAAACTCCCCGTCGCAGAGATATTGGCCGGCACCTCGGCGATGGGCCCTTTGCCCGGAAGCAACTGCGCGGTGGGCGGTGTTTCGGGAACCAACTGCGCGGTGGGCCCCGTGCCCGCAAACAACTGCGCCAAATCGGTGACGTTCCGGTTAAACACAGGCAGAGTATCAACGGTGACGGTAGAGGCTAGTTTATCCGCCGGTTCGCGAGTGTACGACGCTGACGATCCTGAAGAAACGCTGGCGCCATTGGCGGCTTGGGAGGCGACGAGGCGGAAACTGACCGCCGCTTGATGCTGGATCTCGACGACCACGCCCGCCTGAAAGGCAGGCACAAAGCCCTGCAACTCGACGGATACGGTATAAGTGCCAATCCTGACTGGCGCGAAAATGAAAGTACCGTCTCCGCGAGCGTAGGTGGATCTCGTAATAGCGGTCGCTTCGTTCTTAAGAAAGACTTTAGCGCCGGCTGCTCCGTCACCGGCGGGGTTTCTCACAATGCCCGCGACGGATCCACTGTCAACCTGCGCGAACGCGCCTCCGCACCCGAGAACTATACATAGCAGGAAGCCACTCGTTTGTATCAACCTAATGAATCTTGAAATTGCTTGTGTCAAAGATTCCTCCAGTAACCCCTTGCGCTACAGTACACCCCACGCACGGGCATCGCTCGGCCTAAGACGGTACGATAACATTGTCGTTTCCTTGGCTCTTGCTTCAGACGGAGCCCGTTCTTGGTTGTTCCGATTAACTCAGCCGCGGGGTGCCCACTCTCCTACCTCTGGCAGCACCACTTCAACTCGAATGCTCCCCTTGACGCTTCAGCCTGGCAGGGCAAAGTAGCAATTTTAGCCCGAACCGGGACCCAATTACAGGGATAAAATGTGCAACTGGGTCAAAATGCTGGATTCAATAGCATTGTAAAGTCGTTGGAAGGCGATAACCAGGGACTGGTTTTCCCTGTTAATGTTAGGTTTGTGTAAATGTTTACTTACACCAATTTGATATCGACCCTTTGGCACCTTCCGATTCTCCTCCCCTCGGCTTCCTCAACCACACCGGGAGGATCTCGCTGACCTTATGCACTTAGCTTATTCGGGCCCCTAGGCTTTAGCTGGCGATGCTTGCCACGCCTCGTGCATCGCGCTGGACACCTGCTTCGATGCCGTTGCGATCTCGCCCTCAGGCAACGTCCCCACGCAATCCCGCAGACGCGGGACCGCCTCGAACGTCAATCTCTATTACTACCCGCATCCCGCGGCTCACAGCGCGACATGCCTTTGGAGCTCATCCGAGAAACTTGTAGCCGAGCCTTATTATAGTCTGAAAAAACTGTGGTTGGCTAGGGTCAGCCTCGAGTTTGCGTCTTAAAGTGAAGACGTGCACGTCTACGGTGCGCGTGGAAGGCGCGCCACTATACCCCCACACTTCCTTCAAAAGCTCCATTCGCGACAATGTGGCGCCGCGGTGTTCGACGAAGTATTTGAGCAACTGAAACTCCCGCGCCGACAAAGACACCGGTATTCCGTGTCGAAAAACCTCGGCGCGGCGGAAATCCACGCGGATGGCCCCGAATTGGTAGAGCACCCCCGGCGCACCGCCCCCGCTTGGGGCGCGGCGTAGATGAGCTTCGACGCGGGCCAGCAATTCCTGTGTGTCGAACGGTTTGGAAATGTAATCATCCGCCCCGATTTTCAGAGCCAGGACCTTATCGATCGTCCGGCTGTGTGTGCCGAGCATCAAAATGGGAGCGAGAACCAATTGCTGGCGCAGTTCCCGGCAAACCTCGAGTGCGCTTTTTGCGGGAGGCACAAGGTCCAAAATGATCAAGTCGAAGTATTCACGCGTGGCGCGCTCCAGCCCCGCTTCTCCATCCGTAACCAATTCGACGCTGTAATCTTCAGCGCGAAGACTTTCCAGGAGAGCGGCTGCCACTTCCCGATCGTCTTCAATCAGAAGGATCTTCCTCCTGTTCCGCCCGTTTCCTGCCGCCCGGCGGCCGGCCTCCACTTCCCTGGCCCGCTCTGTTGTATCCTTTTCCATATGTCGAGCAGGCTAGCCTATCATGGCCCTCGCCGAGTGTCAAGGCCAAAACGCGGAGGAGCTTCCCCGCGAAGGGAGCGCGCGGTGCGGACCATCGGGCCGTTCGTTCAAAATGCCGTGCTGCCGCGAGATTCTCGGGGATGTCCCACAAAGTGCGAGAGATAAACAAGCGGTCGCCCGACGCCGAGGATCGGCGCGAAGTGGTCTCGACTTCTGATGTCGTCCCAGTACGGCTCCGGTGCCGCTTTCCACTTTCGGCCATGAACTAGGGTAGCAGCGGTTTGACCGCGCCTTCGAATTCCTCGTACGTCGTTGCGCCCTCCCAGCTATTCACCACTCTTCCCTCCCGGTCGTAAAGAAACGTAGCCGGAATGCCACCGCCCCAGCGTGGATTGATTGAATTCACCAGAGCCTCGAAATCTCCGAAATGCTGCCGATAGCTTCCGAATTTCGCCCCTTGCGACTGCAAGAAGCGCTGAATGGCGGGAACGGTCTCCGATTCATCCATGGATATCGCCACAACCGACAAGCCACGCCCCCGGTAGGTATCGTGAAGGCGGACGAGGTTGGGGAATTCTTCCCGGCAGGGATCGCACCACGTAGCCCAGAAATTAACCAGCAGAACCCGGCCGTGCTGTTGCGCCCGCACCCTCTCCCATGCGGTTTCATCCAGATCTACAATTCCCTTGGGTGCGGGTGGTTCAGGCGGAATCTTGGAGCGCGAACAGCCAGCGGAGAAAAGCAGAGCGGCCAGGACGAAAGCGGGCGTCACCAATTCGACTCCCCTCCTTGGAAAGGAGGCGGCGGAGGGTGGTTGACCGTGGGGTTTGCTTTGTTCCCACCATCCCCTATCCCCTCCTCGTACGAGGAGGGGAGTCAAAGCTACAGGTCGCTGCATTCCGTCAACTCACCTTGACCCGTTTGATCGAGCAGCCGAACGCCTTGGTCTCGGTTACCTCGGCGGGTTTCGCATTGAGGACGTCTTCGAGTGCCGGGCGGAGCTCGTCGGCATTGGTTTTGTCGGGATTATTGGTGGGCTGGTGACTATTCCCAAGCGCCCCGTGATACCGCAGCGTCCAACTGCTGTCCACGAGGAATGCTTCGGGCGTTACGGAGGCGCCCAACTGGTCAGCAACTCTGTTCCCCTTGTCTTTGAGGACCGGAAAGTCGAGGCCATGAGCTCGTGCGTGTTCCGCCACCTCGCTGACGGAGTCGGTGCTGTTGGCGTTGATTCCGACAAACGCCACGCCACGCCCTTCGTATTCATGTGCAAGGCTGGCCATGACATGAGTGAAGGCATTCGAATAAGGGCAGCGGGTAGCGATGAAAATGACCACCACAGCCTTCTTTCCCTCGATATCATAGAGCCGGTGCGGCTTGCCGTTGACGTCCGGGAGCGTGAAATCCGCCATTTTCTCTCCTACCTTGATCTTCGCGGCAGGCAATTCGCCCGCATTGCAGGCGCTCCAGAAAAGGAAAAGCCCTAATCCGAACACGAAAGCAGTTTTGAACCTGCTCACTGGCACCTCCTATTGTCGAATGTCCTTAAACCCTGAACCCAATCATTATAGCAGGCTACGACAATCTCAGTAGCCAGCGCAGCGCGTTCTTCTGGATCTTGTAATACTCTGGCTGCCACAGGGCGTGGAGCGTGTGACCCACTGCCGTGAACACCACGCGACCCTTCCCGTATTCATGCGCCCAGGCGCTGATCGCCGTGGGGCCGTAAGTTTCGTAATTCAAGCCATCGATGTTTTCGCTCCGTAGGAGAATATTCTTGGAGTCCTTATCGTAGGTCACGTAATGCTGCTCATCGTTCACCATGAAGTCCTGGACGCCTTGCGTCAGGGGATGGTCACGGTTGACCACCTTAACCTTGAAGGGGCGCAGGGGTGGATGGCCAAGATATGCACCGCCCATCACCTCCCTGAAATTCCTGGAAAAGAGCGAAACGTTGCTGCTGTTGTGATAAGCGTAAAGGCCTCCTCCGGCTTCCACGAATTCCTTGATTGCCTTGCCCTGCTCCTCCGTGATCCAGCCCTGGTATTGCTCCTTCGGCCAATCCCCGGGATTCTCCAAGTCAGAGGAATAAGCATAATCGTCTGGTTCCAGATAACCGTTCGGCCAATTGAGACCGTCGCGGAAGACGACCAATAGCTGAAAACTCTCGAGGCGAGCGGCGTCAATCTCAGCAAAGTTGATCGTAAAGACGATCGGGACACCCAACTCGAGAAAGAGCCGGTTAAGCGCTGTGCGAATGTAGTCTGCATTATGGTAGCGGTCGCCGACCAGCGCCAGAGCTCTGGGAGGGCTACCCATGCTCGTACGCGCAGGGGTCTGCCCACCTAATACTCTGGTCATCCCGACTCCTGCCGCTACTCCAACGCTCTCGAGGAGCTTTCGACGTGAAACTCGAATCTGTTCTCTCATGGTTGCACACCAACGTTGTTGCTTGTGGTCTTGCAAAGGCGGCCACAAGGGCGCCCTGCAGGCAGTGGCCAGTGTACACCCCGAGGCAGGCTTTGGAACATCCCGTCCTGAAGTGGCGTGGGCATCCCGCCCGCACCACATCGACGCTTGCTTCGCCTTTCCTTCCACCTGTGCTAGGATGGCGAATGGCGTAGATTCGGGACCTGGGTCCCAGCGCGGCGGGCAATCTTCATTTGGAAACCAGAAGGCCAATCCCTTGAGTGAAGGCACTAACCAACGGCGGCGGATATTGAGCGGAATGCGCCCCACCGGTAAACTGCACCTGGGCAACCTGGTGGGAGCGCTCCAGAATTGGGTGAAACTACAGGATGAGTATGAGAGCTACCATTTTGTAGCGGACTGGCACATGCTGACCACAGGCTACGAAAATACTCTCAGCCTGCGCCAGGACACCTGGGAGATGGTAGCCGACTGGCTGGCCTGCGGGCTCGATCCCCACAAGGCGACTTTTTTCATTCAGTCGCGGCTGCCGGAACATGCCGAACTGCACCTGCTGTTTTCGATGGTGACGCCGCTCAGCTGGCTGGAACGCATCCCGACTTACAAAGAGCAGCTCGCAAACATCACGGACCGCGACTTGCACACATACGGCTTCCTGGGTTACCCGCTGCTGCAAGCGGCGGACATTTTGATGTACAAGGCGCACGCCGTCCCCGTAGGCGAGGACCAGGTGCCGCACGTCGAATTCACCCGGGAAGTCGCCCGGCGATTCAACCTGGTGTTCGGCGAGCTTGAGCTTCCCGAGGGCGCGGATGGTGATTTGGTTAGCCGCGCAATTGCCTGGGCGACGGAGGCGCGAGGCATCAAATTCACCGAGGGCGAGGGGATTGACATCGTGAGTTTCCTCCCCGCCGCCTTTCGCCAATCCTCCTTGGAGCAGCGCGCAGAGTGCTTGAACCAGCAACTTGGAGAGCTACGCGGGATATTCCCCGAACCGGAAGCGCTGCTCACGTCCGCCCCGCGCCTGCGGGGTACTGACGGGCGCAAGATGTCGAAGAGTTATAACAACGCGATTTTCCTGACCGACACGGCCGACGTGGTTTCCAAAAAGCTCGCCACCATGATGACGGATCCGGCCCGCAAGCGTCGCAGCGATCCCGGCGACCCCAACGTCTGCCCGGTGTTTGATTTGCACAAGGTCTTCTCCGCTAAGGAAACGATCGAGCGCGTGAATCGCGAGTGCCGCACGGCGGAGATTGGTTGTGTGGATTGCAAGAAGCTCGCAGCCGGGCACCTGAATGCGTTTCTCGCGCCCATTCAGGAACGCCGCAAACCGTACGAGCAGAATCCGCAAGAGGTGTGGGATATCCTCGAGGCAGGGACCGAGAAGGCCCGAGCTGTGGCCCAAGCCACGATGACTGAAGTGCGAGCGGCGGTGAAATTGACGTAGGGGCAGCCCTTGTGGCTGCCCGTGCCGAACGGACCCCCTCACCCGGCCACCCCGGCTGAAGAGAACGCCGGAGCGGGCCACCCTCTCCCCCAAGGGGGCGAGGGGCGGAATCTAACTGCAGGGTGGCCACAAGGGCCGCCCCTACAGGTGTCGTTTGATGATTGGTGACGACCCAAAAGCCGCCGGCGACGAACTGGCGGCGCATGCGCTTGAGGCGAGCGTGGATATGACTGTTCCGGCTCCGGGCGAGGCCGCTCCCGAGGCAGAGCCGGCGCCGGCGCGAAAGCGTTTGACGCATGGCGGGGAGCCGCCACCTCCCATCAAGGCGGGCATGTACGAGGGGCCGCTGGATCTGCTTCTCGACCTGATTCGCAAGCAACAGATCGACATCTACGACATTCCGATCGCCAAGATTACTCAACAATACCTCGACTACCTCCATATGCTCGAAGAGCTGAATATCGATGTGGCTGGGGAGTTCATTTTTATGGCCGCGACGCTGATCCACATCAAGTCGCGGATGCTCTTACCGGTCGATCCGAACGCCCCGCCGGAAGAAGAGGAAGACCCGCGCGAAGAACTGGTGCACCGGCTTCTCGAGCACGAGCAGTTCAAGAACGCGGCGCAGATGCTGCAGTCGAAGCGGATGGTCGAGGAAGCGATGTGGTCGCAGCCGGGCATCGATGAGTTCGCGGAGGCCGAAGACGAGCCCGGCCTCGCGGTCTCAGTCTTCGATCTGATTTCGACTTTCCGTGAGATTCTCGAGCGCGCCAAGAAGCGTCCCCAGATCCAGATTCGGCGCGAAGGGGTGACCGTGGCGCAGATGATCGAGCACATCAAGCTAGTGCTCCACTCGAAGTCCGGCCCCGTGTCATTGGAGGAACTTATCGCGGGCTACCTTTGGAGGGACGCGCTCATCGCGATCTTCCTGGCTCTGCTCGAGCTGGTGAGAGTCCGGGGGATCCAGTTGCGGCAAAAGGAACTATTCGCTCCGATCACGATTTCCAAGGGCAAGCGGTTCGAAGAAATTCTCTCCGCCACGGGCGCCGCGGCGTTGCAAGTTGGGTTGGAGGAAAGTCTCGGCTAGTTGCCCGTTGTCAGTTGTCCGTGGCCGCTGTCTGTCATTCTGAGCGAAGCGAAGAATCTCCGCAGTTCGTTCTTGCAGCCGGACGAACTACAGGGATTCTTCGCTTCGCTCAGAATGACAGAAGGGGGCGACGGACAGTGGACCAGGGACAGAGTTCTAAATGCTCAACGACGAAACGTTAAAAGCTCTGATCGAGGCCATCATCTACGTTGCGCCCGAGCCGGTGCCGTTCGAGGCGATCCTGAACACCCTGGAGGGCGAAGAGCGCGCGCGAGTGAAGTCTAAACTCGAGGAATTAGCCGGGGATTTTCAGTTGGCTCAGCACGGAATTCAAATCCGCGAAGTGGCAGGGGGATACAAGTTCTTCTCGAAGCCGGAGCATCACGATGTGCTGCGGAAGTTCGTGAAAAGTCTGAAGCCGGCCGTGAAGCTCTCCAAGCCCGCCCTCGAGACGATGGCGGTGATCGCTTACCGGCAGCCCGTGACCTTGCCGGAGATCAATGAAATCCGGGGAGTGGACTGTGGAGGCGTTATCCACACCCTTCTGGAAAAGAAACTTGTGGTCACCTCGGGGCGAAAGAATGTGGTTGGACGCCCGATCCTCTATCGAACCTCGCGCGACTTCCTGGTGCACTTTGGGTTGAAAGACGTGGGCGAGCTTCCCAGCCTCAAAGAGTTTGAAGACCTGGCCAAGCAAGCACTGGGCTCGGAATGGGCAGCGGAGACGGGTCCGCCGCCAGCGACGGCCGAGGCTTCCGACCCGCCGTCTTCGGAATCAATTCCGCAAGGCGAAGAGGTGGCCGAGGAATCCGCGCCCGAAGTAAGTCCGCCCTCGCTGCCCGAAGTCGAGGACCAAGGGTAAAGCGAACTCGAGTCTGTCATCCTGAGCGATGCGAAGGATCTCCGCAGTGGTTCTTCGGTGCGACGTTTAACCGCCGGGATCTTTCGCTTCGCTCAGGATGACAGACCAGGTACCCTCCGCACATGCAAGAGCGACTTCAAAAGATCATTGCCGAAGCGGGCATAACCTCCCGGCGCAAGGCGGAAGAGTTGATCGTACAGGGCCGGGTTTCGGTGAACGGGAAAATCGTGTCCGAATTAGGCTCCAAGGCGGATCCGGCGCATGACCAAATCGCCGTGGACAGCAAGCCGTTGAAGCGAAGCCACCGGCGGTTGTACCTTCTGTTGAATAAGCCGACCGGCTATGTCTCCACCGTGAGCGATCCGCAGCATCGCCCCACCGTAATCTCGCTGGTGCGGAATATCAGGGAAAGAGTTTATCCAGTGGGACGGCTCGACTTCCATTCCTCTGGGTTGATTCTGCTGACGAACGACGGCGAGCTGGCTAATTTCCTGATGTCCCCAAAATCCGGCGTGCCCCGCACTTATCACGTTAAGCTGGAAGGCCAGGCAGCCGAGGCAGACATAAAGAAACTGGAAACGGGGATTGTCCTCGATGGACGCCGCACCGCCCCGTGCCAAATCCGCCAGCTTGCTTCGCGCGACAAACCCTGGTATGAAGTCACGCTTGTCGAGGGACGATACCACCAGGTGCGGAGGATGTTTGAGCGCATCGGGCAAGAGGTGCTAAAGTTGAAGCGCGTTCGCATTGCCTCTCTGACGGACCATGGCCTGGCGCCCGGACAGTTTCGCGAACTGAAGACCGCGGAAGTGAAGCAACTGAAGAACTGGAGCGGCGGACGAACAGGGGCTAGTGGTTAGTGGCTGGTAAAACCGCTGGCACTAGCCACTAGGCACTAGCCACTGCCCTAACACCATGCCACGATCCATCATTTACGACATACTTCCGCCCTGGTCGAGCCGCATCCGTCCCTATCCGCCGGGCAAGCCGATGGAGGAGGTCGAGCGCGAGCTCGGGCGAACCGCCATCAAGCTCGCCTCTAACGAAAACCCGTTGGGGCCTTCCCCAAAAGCCCAGGAAGCCATTCAACGCCACTTGAGCCGGATACATTCTTACCCCGACGGAAGCGGATATTACCTACGCCGGAAACTGGCGGAGATTCACCAGTTGAAAATGGACCAGATCATCCTGGGCGCAGGCTCAACGGACTTGATGGAGCTGGCGGCCAAGACTTTTCTGAGCAGCGGCGACGAGGCAGTCACGTCCGAATCGGCTTTTTACATGTACCGGCTGGCGATTGAGGGCATGGGAGCGGGAGTGGTTGCGACACCCATGCGCGAGTCAACTTTCGATCTTGCAGCCATGGCGCATGCCATCACTCAGAAAACCAAGCTGGTCTATCTCGGCAATCCGAATAATCCCACCGGGACGATGTTCACCGCGGAAGCGCTGAACCGTTTTCTGGATGCGATCCCGCCGCAGGTTCTGGTGGTGTTGGATGAGGCCTACTACGAGTACGTGCAGCGCCCCGATTATTCTCATTCCGTGGACTGTGTGCGCGCAGGCCGGAACCTCCTGGTGCTTCGGACCTTCTCCAAGGTGCACGGCCTGGCGGGCCTACGCTTGGGTTACGGCATGGGTCACCGCGAGTTGATCGAATGCCTGAACCGCATCCGGTCGCCGTTCAATGCCTCGAGCGTGGCGCAAGTTGCGGGCCTGGCGGCGCTCGAAGACCACGAGCACGTGGCGCACTCGATCGAGATGAATGCCCGGGAAATGAAATTCCTGACTCAGGAATTAACCCTGCTGGGGGTGCGCTACACGCCTTCGGTGGGGAACTTCCTGCTGATCGACACGGGCCGCGACTGCGAAGAAGATTTCATCCGGTTGCTTCACGAGGGCGTCATCGTGCGCCCCATGAAACTCTACGGCTTCCCCACCTCCCTGCGCGTTACGCTGGGAGTGCACGAGGAAAACCAGCAGTTCCTGAAGGCGCTCGAACGCGTGGCCGCCTGTTCAGTCAAGTCTGTGAGGTAGCCCCGGCGCAAAGGTCGTAGGGGCCGCCCAGCGGATCGCCCACTCTCTTAGCCTGGGAATCATCATGTCCGATCCCATCAGCGAGATCCTGGAGAAATACAAGACTCTCGTCGTGGTCGGTTTATCCTCCAACACGGCGCGGCCAAGTTACGGCGTGGCTGCCTACATGAAGGCCCAGGGCTACCGCATTATTCCCGTCAACCCCAACGAACAATCCGTCTTAGGCGAGAAGGCGTACGCGGCGCTTGATGACGTTCCGGAGGCGATCGAAGTCGTCGTGATCTTCCGCCGGTCAGAGTTTGTGCCCGCGGTCGTGGAGGATGCCCTCCGCAGGCAGGCCAAGGCCATCTGGATGCAAGAAGGAGTGATCCATGAAGAAGCCGCCGCCCGCGCCCGCGACGCCGGAGTGTTTGTGGTTCAGGACCGCTGCATCCTGAAGGAATACGCCAAGCGGTTTGTGACGGAGGGGATTTGAGCGAATGAAATATGATCGGTTCGAGCAATTACCCGTGTGGAAATCCGCGCTCAATCTGGGGATCCAAATCCACGGGATGACTTCCAAGGTCCCATTCAGAGGGCGCTTCAGCTTGCGGGATCAGATTGAGCGCGCCGCCGTTTCCGTCTCGAACAACATCGCAGAAGGATTCGAACGAGGGACCACCCAGGAGTTGCTCACTTTCCTCTACATTGCTCGCGGGTCCGCCGGGGAAGTCCGCTCCATGCTTTGTTTGCTCGAGGGGATTCCCGGCTTCGCGGATCTGAAATCTGAGATCTCAGATTTGAAATCCCTGGCCGAAGGCATTTCCCGCCAATTGCGTGCCTGGGCTGATTCCTTGCAGAGCTCCAAAATCACCGGGCAGCGTTATCTAACCGACAAAACGCGCCAAGCCGAAAGAGCCGTACGCGAACGCAAAGAATTCCTCGAAAAGCTCCGCCAGATCAGAGAACAACATAAACCGGGATCAGCAAGCAACGGAAAGGATGGAAAAGAATAGAGTCCGTTCCGAGCCATGTTTCCGCGTGTCGATCTTTCCACTGTACATTCGCGGTCCTCTCCATCTTTCAATCGATCCATCCGTGCGATTCAATCTCAAATCTGAAATCTCAAATTTCAAACACAGTTACTTCTCCGCGAGTTTTTTCTTCCATTCCGCAATCGCCGCCATCTTCTCTCTTAGTCTTTTCTCAAATCCCTGGTCAGTGGGACGATAGTATCGGCGCTCTTTGAGGTTGTCAGGAAGGCACTGCATATCGGTGAGACGGTCGGCAGCATTGTGAGCGTACTGGTAGCCCTTGCCGTAGCCTTGGTTGGCCATCAAACCGGTTACCGCGTTGCGCAGGTGAAACGGCACAGGTTCGGCGAGGGTTTTCTGCGCGTCTTGCGCCACTTCGCCGTAGCCCACGTAAAGCGCGTTCGACTTGGGCGCGAGCGCCAGGTAAACGGCCGCCTCCGCCAGCGCCAGGTTCCCCTCCGGCATGCCCATGAAATGCGCCGCCTGCATGGCTGCAACGGTTACGGCGAGGGCGTTGGGGTCGGCCAGGCCGATATCTTCGGAAGCCATGCGAATCATGCGTCGCGCGATGTAGAGCGGATCTTCGCCGGCCTCGAGCATGCGGCCCAGCCAATAGAGCGTGGCGTCCGGATCGGAATTGCGCACCGACTTGTGGAGGGCTGAAATCAGGTTATAGTGCTCCTCGCCGGCCTTATCGTAGAGGAGCATTTTGCGCTGCAGAGTATCTTCGAGGATGGCTTCGGTGACGACCGCGCGGCGCGCTTCGCCGTCGCCTTCGCGTGGTGCAGCAGACACCGCCACCTCGAGCGTGTTGTAAGCCGCGCGTGCATCACCATTGGCAAACACGGCGATCTGGCGCAGCAACTCCGGCGCTATCTCCACTCTCTCCTTGCCCAAACCGCGGTGCTCGTCCTTCAAGGCGCGCTCCAGCAGCGTCAATACCTCATCCGTCGAGAGCGCTGAAAGCATGTAGACTTTGGCGCGAGAGAGGAGCGCGGAGATCACTTCGAAAGAAGGGTTCTCGGTCGTGGCGCCGATCAGCACCACGTCGCCGCGCTCAACGTAGGGGAGAAAGGCGTCCTGCTGCGCTTTGTTGAACCGATGAATTTCGTCAATAAAAAGCACCGTTCGCCGGCCGTACTGCCGCATCTTCTCCGCCGTAGCCATCACTTCCTTGATCTCTTTTATGCCGGAGAGCACGGCGCTGAAGCGCACGAACTCGCTGCGCGTTTTGCGCGCGATGATCGTTGCCAAGCGTGGTCTTGCCGGAGCCCGGCGGCCCCCAAAGGATCATTGAGGCAAGTTCGTCGCGCTCGATCTGCTTGCGCAACGGCTTGCCCGGGCCCAGGATGTGAAGTTGGCCGACGTATTCCTCGATGGTCTCCGGCCGCATGCGGTCGGCAAGAGGTGAAGGGGCAGAGGGTTGCTCGGCTGACTTACGAGCGAAGTCCGCAGCCGGTGGTTCAAATAGGCTCATAAGAATTGGCTCGTCGGTGTTTCGCGCTCTCGAAAATCTGTCATTCTGAGCGAAGCGAAGAATCTGCATTAGTTCGCCGGACCGGAACTGCAGATCCTTCGCTTCGCTCAGGATGACAGCGGTTTTTGATCTCCATGGGTGAACCGCAGCTCCATGTACATTCGGAATGACAACTCCTCAAAACCTAAACGAGCGCTGCCGAGCCGCTTCGTAAAGGAACACACTTCCCGCGGTTGCCGCGTTGACTGAGTCCATTCCCGAACGAATCGGAATACTCAAAACCTGTGATGCTTCGCGGGCAATCTCCGGCGGCAGGCCGGAAGCCTCCCGGCCTACCAGGATGGCGAGCGGGCTTTTCAGATCAGCCTGGTCGAGCGGCGTGGGGCTGTGGCGATCGGCGGCGACAATGCGGACTCGAGCCGCGCGCAGCCGATGCAACAGATCGTTGAGCGATAGATCGTGAAGCACCGGGAGGTGGAAGATCGCGCCAGCGGAAGACCGGACCGCTTTGGGATTGAATGGGCTCACGGTTTCCGGCAGCGTGCAAAGGGCCGAGGCGCCGAAAGCCGCCGCGCTGCGCATCAGCGTGCCCAGGTTGCCAGGATCTTGGAGCCCGCAGGCCACCAGCAGGAGTTGATTCTGGCCCGCCAGAATCGTACCCAGATGGTAAGGCGGCAGTTCCACGAGCGCGGCAATCCCCTGGGGGGTCTGGGTCTGCGCCACCTGCTCGAACAAGCGGTCAGGAACCTCGACGGCCTCTGCTTCTGCGGGCAATCCTTCCAGAAGCCCGGAAAATTTCGATAGGCCGCTCTCGGTGATAAGCACGCTGTGCGTTCGAACTGCCGGGGCCGCCGCCAGGGCTTCCTTCACCAGGAAAGGGCCTTCGACAGCCAGCCAACCCTCGCGGGTTGTGCCGTTCGCCAGAGCCCGGCGATAGACCTTCACGAGAGAGTTGGTGGGACTGCCGATCTGCCGTATTCGCGCTTGAGGCATATGCCGTGTACTGAGAGCTTAACGCGCCTTAGGGTGGAAGTCGAGGACCTTGGATTGCGCAAGTTTTGGAGTGCGGCAGCTTGCTGCCGCTTTTTTCCGCGAGCTTGCTGGCGCGGTCAGCAAGCTGACCGTAGCGAAAGCGGCAGCTTGCTGCCGCACTCCAAAGCTTGCGCATGATACAATGACGCGGCTCGCAGCAGCATACTGATTCTAACCTTCCGGAGGTCAAAATGCGCAAGCTCACCCTTTTCTTAGCTGTTCTTACCCTTGCGGTACCCGCCGTTGCCCAGAACCTCAGCGGGTTGTTTCCCGATCTTACCGAGCAGCAGAACTACGTCTTGAAGCGGGTTTCCAGTTACGATCGAACCGGAGCCAACGCGGACTCCTGGAAAGTGAAAGCCGGCGAGACGGTCACCGTGTTCGAACAGGCCGGACCGGGAGTCATCACGCATGTCTGGTTTACGATTGCGAGCGGCGAGCAATTCCACCTGAAAAAGCTTGTGCTACGCATGTATTGGGACAACGAAACCACTCCCAGTGTGGAAGCTCCCATCGGCGATTTCTACGGCTTGGGCTTGGGTGACTATTTCACTTACCAATCTTTCCCACTGGCCGTAGGCTCGGCTCAGGCGTTGAACTGCTACTTTCCCATGCCATTTCGAAAGACGGCAAAAATCACCATAACGGATGAAGGAAACCAGGGCGTGGATGCCCTCTATTTCAATATCGATTACCGGGCTTACAAGACTCCCCTCCCTGCCGACACAATCTATTTCCACGCCCAGTATCGCCAGTGCGCTCCCTGCCAGGGCTGGACGAACCAATGGAATTCCAACGGCGATCCGCTGGTGGACAAGAAAACCAACCTCGATGGGGAGGGCAATTACGTTTGGATGGAAGCCACCGGCCGCGGCCACTACGTGGGTGTGACCATGTCCGTGCTGCAAAACCAGGACGAGTGGTGGGGCGAGGGCGACGATATGTTCTTCATTGACGGCGAGAAGGTGCCCTCCATCAACGGAACGGGCTCAGAAGACTACTTCCAGGGCGCCTGGGATTTTGGCGACCAGCCGTTCTCCTACTTGATGTTTGGCGCTCCCGTGAAGGGTGTGGAGCGAGTCGGGGGGCGATACTCCGTCTACCGCTTCCACCTCGATTCGCCCATTACCTTCACCCAATCGCTGCGCGCTACCATCGAGCACGGCCACGCCAACCACCGTTCCGACAATTTCTTTTCCGTCGCCTACTGGTATCAAACCGAGCCGCATGCAACCTTCCCCGCGCTGCCGCCGGTCGAGCAGCGGCTGCCCAGGATTTATCCTGTGGGTGGGCCCGGGAACGCGGGAAAGTGAAGGGCAGAAGTCAGGGGCCAGGACAGGGAGGAAAAATGCGCGATATTCTCGAACCGAAGGCAATTCTATCGATGTGTCTTTTTGTTCTCTTGGCGGGGCTCACTGCGGCCGTGGCTCAGACCACCCCACAAGTTGCCCTGCCCTCTGCGGACCAGGTTCTCGATAAATACGTCAAAGCTATAGGAGGCAAGGCCGCACTCGAGAAGCTGACCAGTCGGGTTTCCAAAGGTACGCTCGTGATGGACCAGTTGCCAGGACCGGCGCCTGAGGAAATCTATGCGAAGGCCTCCAACAAGCAGTATATGGTCACCGACCTTTCCAGTTTTGGCCAAGCCAAGCGGGGTTTCAATGGCGTCGTGGGCTGGGAGGACAACCCGCAAAACGGGATGCGAGATATAACCGGGCCTGAGCTGGTGGCGATGAAGCGCGACGCCGACTTCTATAGGGCGATCAAGCTTAGGGAGCTTTACCCCAAAATGACGGTTAAAGGGAAGGAAAGCGTTAATGGCCACGACGCTTACGTGCTCGAAGCCACTCCCCCGGAGGGGGCTGCGGAAACGATGTATTTCGACGCCGACTCAGGATTGTTGGTGCGCACAGCAAGGGAAACCGAAGGGCCCAACGGCAAATTCACATTGGACGTAACCTTCGACGACTATCGCGAAGTTGACGGTATTAAGCTACCCTTCGTCCTGCACTTTTCGCTGGGGGACTTCGCCTTCGTCATCAAGCTGAGCGAGGTGAAACATAACCTGCCCATCGATGACGCGAAGTTTGACAAGCCTGCAGCGCGCTAGTATCGCTCCAACTATTCCGAGCCATTCATCCCGGCCTAATGCCGCAAGTAACGGGTCTATGGCCTGTCTTTGATCCTGTATACAAACTTCAAGCCGGACCAGACCTCATCGACTGCGCAGACCTTAACGTCCACCAGGCCAATCGCCAGTCCTATTTCGCGAACCACGTTTTCGGTAACGTCGGTTGGGACACCGGACGAACCTTTGGGCCAGGACACCCAAAGCATTCCGCTCGGGGAAAGCGCCGTCTTTAACCCCGGGAATTGCTCGTTCAAATGAGAGCGTCTTGACGTGAAGAATTGGATGAAATCGAGAGGGCCTTTGAGCTTATTGGCCTGTTTCACGCCGGGAGGGAGCTTTCCCAGCGTCGCAGCATAATTCTCCGGCGCGCCCACGATGGCGATGGCGAATCCATCTTTGATGCCGAGCTTTTCGATCAGCGACTTCTTGGAATAACCAGCAGGCATAGTTAATCGTCAGCACCGGTTTCACGCAAAGCCACAAAGTACACAAAGGTCGCAAAGAAGAACAAGCGCTCGCACTTTGCGTCTTTGCGCCTTGGCGTTCTGTCATGCTGAGCGGAGCGAAGCATCTGCAGTTTCTTCTTGGAAACAAGCAAATGCAGATCCTTCGCTCCGCTCAGGATGACAGCCAGGGGGACTTTTCCGCAGCCTGTTCTGCCGGCCTGCCGACCGCCGACCTGCCGACTGCCCATCTGCCGACTGCCGACCTGCCCATCTGCCGACTGCCGACCTGCCCATCTGCCGACCTGCCCACCTGCCGACTGCCCACTCACCCCGAAGCTCTTTTTGCCCCGGCGGCCTGGGCTTCGAGTTCGGCCATGTCGAGCACGATGACTTTGCGCCGCTCCAGGCGAATGATGCCGCGATCTACAAAACGCCGGAGATTGCGCGATACCAGGTCGCGCACCGTTCCGATCTCCGCGCCGATCTGTTGATTGGTTTCATCCAAGGGAAACTCCACGCCGCGTCGCGTGCGTGCTCCCAAGCGCAGCGCGCGGTCACGCAGGAATCGCGCCAGGCGATGGCTGACCTCTTTGAGGGATAGTTCCTCGACCAGATCGGCAAGGTACCGGAACCTCCACGCCAGGGTGCGAATGACCGCCAGCGCCACTTCCGAATTGCGGCGGCACAAATCCAGGAACTCCTTCTTGGGAAGGAAGAGCAAGGTGGAGTCTTCCACAGCCGCGGCCGAGGCAGAAAAAGTGCCGCCATCGAAAATCGAGAGTTCGCCCACCGTAGATCCGGCGCGCTCGATCACCAACACCTGCTCGCGGCCGTTTTCGGCCATCTTGAAGATCTTGACGGCTCCGGATCGGATGACAAAGAGGCCGTCGCACGCGTCACCCTCCGCAGCCAGCATTTCACCCTTGCCTAGCCGTCGGGCAACGCAGTGATAGGCCAGGGCTCTAAGCTCATCAATGGGCAGGACAGCGAAAAACGCCACGCGGCGCAAAGTCTCAACTGGATCAAGAACGGTCATGAGGTGTCTTTTAGAGGCAGACCTTGTGGCTGCCCTGATGCAAGTTGCGGGCAGTCAGGCGCACCCACCCGGGCCGCGCCTACTTCTCTAGAATAGCTTAACAGACACTTCATCCCTGGGCACGACTTAAGTCATCGCGCCTTTCCCCGCGCCCGGATAATCTGTGGCTAGTTGGGGGCAAAACGATACTCAAACTTCGATGCCCTCTGGAGGGATCTCCTATGGCTTATGTGATTGCTGAACCGTGTGTCAACACCAAAGACACCGCGTGCGTAGACGTTTGCCCGGTGGATTGCATCCATCCGCGAAAGGATGAAGCCAACTTCGCCGACGTTCCCATGCTTTACATCGACCCGGTGGAGTGCATCGATTGCGGGGCCTGCGTGCCGGTTTGCCCTGTCTCCGCCATCTTCCCGCTGGATGACCTGCCGGAGAAATGGAACGAATACACCGAAGGCAATGCTAAATATTATCAGAAATAGGGCCTTGACTGGGACCGCAGTGGAGAGCAATATGGTGTCGCTATTGGTGTCAGGTACCACTTCCGCCAGATCTTCTTTTCGTTAGCACGGCGCCTGACGCCGTTTCTGGACGAATCCTCCGGCTGAGAGGAAGTCTAGAATGTACGACCCCGCTCGACGATGCTGGAGATGTGGGTCAGCGAGATTTGATGAGGTTCGGTTCCCAGTCCTTCTATTTTGGCTGGCGAGAATGTTTGGTTTCCGATTGTGCGAGTGTCTAGGGTGTCGTCGTCTCCGACTCATGCGGAAACACAAACGCAGATAATTGGCTCTGCTGAACATACTCCAGGACACTCCTAGAAAGAAAAGGGGAAACGGGTCGCGCTAGGGCCTGTCATTGCTGGTCGCCCCCCCGGGCGGAGGGGTTTCCCCGTTCTCGTGCATGCAGTTCCTCAGCGTGCCTGGGTCTATGCCTGCGCGGGACCACCCGCCGGGACTCTTCGGTTCACTTCTGCCCAGCGGATTTCTCCACGTCCCTGATCGTCTTGGTAATTACACTCGCCTGGTTGTACAAGTCTTGCGATAAGCCGTACACGTTTGATTGATAGACATCTCCCTGATTCTGGTTCAGCGAGGCAACGGCCGCCTCCGTCGTATCGGTCAGATTCACGACGCTCGGCGCAATACCTTGAATGGCCTTCCGCTGCCAGGGCAGGTCCGCCGGCTGGTTCGTGCGTAACTCGGCCAGCAATTTGTCCATATCGTTTACTTGAGAACGTATTTTTACCAATTGGTCGCCGTCATCCTGCCAGTCCGTCACAAACGGATCACGGGTGAGCGCTCGAAGTCGATCGGCCACATTCTTAACCGTCATCGCATCACTCTTGAGTTGCTGAAGCAAGTTGGAGGTCTCTTCACTGGACGGTACGCCTGGACTCACACTTGAAGCGGCCGGCAACGACGCGGGAACAACCCAGAGCATTGCCGCGACAAGTGCACCTTTACACAGAGATTTCGTTTGCATAGCTGTTTCCTCCTTCGTTCGCCTCATCTGCCAGCGATCGAGAACCCTGCCTTATCTAACCCCACAATAATGCGATGCACAACATCCCGATAACAGTTGCTCTGTTCCGGCCCGTTGTTTGATACAGGGTTCACAAGTTGCTGCGGCAGTATGGTTTGCGAGGAATCGAGTCGGCTCCTCACTCGGCAGAAGAGTTGGTGGGCTTAACGCGGGGCGGGCTAAAACGGCCGGGCTTTCAGCGGGCAGGGCTGTCAACGTCGAACGGGGATAAGCTCAGTTTCGTCTGGTGCTCAGGCACGAGCGTCCCGTCCACGTGGCGGCCGAGCATGTAATCCCGCTGCCACCCGGCACGGTCGGCGGGCGACCCCGGAATCTTAAGGGATTGGAGGAACTCCTGGCGGTTGGTAGAAAAGCGCTGGAAATCAGCGTAGGTTGAAGGTTCGGACGCGGCCTCCCGCACGATCGGCCGGAAGTCTTCCAGTTCGCCACGCCGCATCGGTACCAGCATCGCGATGGGCTCGCCGGCCTCGAAACGGAGCGGGTGCCCCGGGCGCGTGAACTTCCAGTTCATGGTGAAGGTGGCCGCCGTCCAATCCGTCTCGACGATTCCCTCCAGCGCACTGATGCCGTCTTTGGGCCTATTTGCGGGACCGCGCACCAGGAGGTTGTAGCCACGCGGCGTCCGGAAAAGGTAGGGCACATGCCAGGTCAGAATGCCCGATCCGAAGTGACTCGTCACCCAGAACGCCGGCATGCCGGCATCAGGCCAGATGGTAACTGCCGCCAGCTCATCCCCGCCTTGCCACGCTGCGGTAAAGCCGCTTGGGTTGAGCAGTTCCCAACCCGCCTGGTTCGCAATCATCAGCGGCAGGCAGCGCTTGGCGAAACGCCCGGCCGGCGTTTCCATCCAGGGACGATCCACCAGCGCCGGCCGGATTGGCATGCCCGCGCTCAGGCGGATTGCCACCAGTTCCAGCGGTCCGGTCGCGCAAGTCTGCTGTTTGGCGCTCATCGATTCAAACCCATGGCGGTAGCCAAGCCGCGGTCCAGCACGGGGGGACGCGCGGGCGGAACATACAGCGTACTGCCCGCGGTGACATACGCCGCCGTCAGATGGGCGAGAGCAATGCGGGTGATGGTGGGCGCTAAGCCAGGCAAAATGGAGGCTTCGTAAACAGTCACCTCGTGCCCTGCCCCGTAAAACTCACATAGCCGCGACACCAGCAGGGGAAACGCCCCCAGGTCATACCCCATGTGCCGATAGGTCCAGTCGCCGACCACCCCGACCTGCCATAGGATCAACTGCGACGAGGTATCCACCTGGCGTGAATGCAGCAGGAAATCGGTGGCCTCGAACGATTGGCAGCCGTTCACCGCCGGATCCACACCCAAGTCTGCGAAAAGGCAATCTTCCGCTGAGATCGCCGGCAGCATGCGAGCGGGATATCCCTCCTGGCGGGCCCGGCGTATCGACTCGTGCGCGGGGAAGGCGAACACGCCAGGATGACCGTAAAGTGCGACACAGGTGTGCTGCCCCGCCCGTACACAGCTCAGGATGTGCAGGACCATCGCTTCGTAGCTTTGGCTCCGATGGACGCCCTCTCCGTAATATCCCCTCAGCGACATCGCGCCGCGGGGATTCAGCAGCCGGATTGCCTCCTCTCCCACCGGATCCGCGACCAGATACAGGACCACATCCGCTTCTTTGATCCAGGTAATCGCCTCCATGGTGAGTTGCCCAACCGTGCGAATGCCGGTGCCTACCACCGTGAGCGATCCGCGACGCGTCGTTTCGGGAGCAGGCGGAGTGGCCTCCTCGGGCAATGCGGTGACAGGGCGGCGGAGCAGCACATCCCACATGGCCTGTGCCGATCTGCTGCGCAAAGCGCGCCGACCCTGCTCATCCAAGCCCGCGGCTTCCATCGCCGCCTCTGGCTGCCTGACATATTCCGCCATCTTCGCGGGATTGATCGACAATTCCGCCAGGAACTTGCCCAGATCACTCATCGGTGCCTCACCCCTCCCAGGTCAAAACGCCACAATCGCCACGGTGATGACGAGCACGGGCGGTGGAGGCGGCGACACCACTGTGGGTGGCGGCGGTGGCGGCGACACCACGGAAGGCGGCGGTGGCGGCGACACCACGACGGGTGGAGGTGGTGGCGACTGCCCGACGCCCGTGCCCGTCCCTGTGGTCGGAGCGGGAGCTGCCGCCATGCACGGCTGCGGGCATGGGCAGGGGGCCGGATACGGCGGAAATGGAGGATAGGGTGGATAAGGTGCGTACGACGGGAACGGCGGGAACGGGGGATATGGCGGATAAGGCGGTAACATGTTGTCAACTCCCTCTAGGATTTTCCGCGTTCGGCGGAGTGTGGCCTCTCCTGCGGCGCGGCTTTCTTCACTTCTTCTTTCTCACGGCGCTCTCGCGCCTCCGGCCGCTCGCTTTCCTTCGGTTGGTCTGTATCGCGCACGCGGCGCAGCACTCCGTCCACCGCTTGAATGGCCTCGCGCAGCGACGCAATGACCGGACCGCTGCGCTCCTTTTGCGCGCGCAGGCGGGCGATCTCCTTCTCGTGATAATCGATCTGCGTGTCCACGGCATCCCTCGCCCGCTCGGTGGCGTCCAGCAAAGCACTCAGCCAGGCGCGCAGAGCGTAGGTGGGCCAGAGCATCTTGGAAGCTTCGCGCTCACTCATATCGTTACTCCTCTGGTTTCATTTCGGCCGGAACCATTTTTTTAACCATCTCGGCGGCTTTTTCCCCCAGCTCAAGCAGCGCTGCGAAATCGGTGATGGTGGATGGATCGGGGAATGATGAACCAACGCCGACCGCACTGACGCGCGCCATCGTCCTTGCCGCCAAGTTCGACGGAGCCTGCGGCGCCGTACTGCCCTGCGCCGCGCTCGATGCGGTCGCGGCGCCGCTGGGCACTGCCTGCGCCGGCGCAACCCCGGTTGTACCCTGAGCCCCATGGCACCCGCACCCACAGCCCGACCCTGGCGCGATCACGATGTAAGGCGGATAGGGTGGGAATGGCGGGTAGGGCGGCATCGGCGGATAAGCGGGCGGCGGCGGATAAGGAGGATAAGGAGGCGCGGGTGCAGGCGACGAGCACGATTCTCTTTCGCAGTGGTGCTCGGCATGGTGCTCGCTGCAATCCTCGGCATGGCGCTCGCAGCATTCCTCGGCATGCTGCTCGCCGCAACCCTCGTGACCCTCCGCGCCTTCGTGACAGCAGCACGACCTGTCGCAGCATCCGCAGCAGTGGTGACGATGGTGGTGGTGAGGATGGTGTTCGTGTTCGTGGCCAGAGTGTTCGTCGTGGCCACAGTGTTCGTCATGGTCACAACACCCTTCGTCTTGGCTATGCGCGTGACCTGCGCTCTCGGTTTCCCGTCGCGCTGCCTCAGCCGCTACCCGCAACGCATCTGCCGCTGATCGCAGAGCGTCGCTTAAGCACCGCAGTTCACCCATATTTCACCTCGCGCGGTCTCTAGCCGAAAAAGGAACTGGCCTCAGCCTCGTGCCAACTGTAAATTTCGTTTGCTTCGCCCTTGCTGCCCCAAGCAACAACTCCAGGTAGTGTACGTAGCGCCAATAACCAAGTCAACATGA
>CAVYJG010000017.1:0-63469 GCA_963768695.1 uncultured Acidobacteriota bacterium
CTGCCCTGTGGCAAGCCGATCATAACAAAACCCAAGCCGCGCCCCAGCCCTTTTTTGAAACGGCTCTGGGCGGCGCCAGCGGCGCCTACTGCGGCGGCTTCGCGAACTGCACTGCCGCTGTGCAAGCCAACGAAGGCTCCGCAGGCACAAACAACATCGGCACCAACAACGTCTACTGGATGTTCGGCGATATGGATGGGTACAAGAACTCGGGTGGCGCCTGGAACTTCCCGGGATGCAGTGGGTGTTCGATTCTCCCTTCGGACCGCCAGGGATACTACGGAGTTGACTGGAGCACAACCAAAGGGTTCGCAAACTACCAGGCCGGCTTCCTCACAGTCCAGAAACGTACCGGCCACGGGCTGATGCTGAGCGGCAACCTCACCTGGTCGCACTCCTTGGACACCGACGGCATTAACCAGGAGTACGTGACCGACAGTCCAAACAACGTCTACAATCTCAGGTCGGACTATGCGCCTTCTCCGTGGGATCGCAGGTGGGTTGCGAACATTGTGGCCCGCTACGATCTGCCGTTCGGGAAGGGCAAATACTTCACGACCAGCAACGGCGTGCTGGATCGAGTCATTGGCGGTTGGTCGATAGCGCCGGTGATTTCGATCAATACCGGCAAGCCCATTGAGTCGTACACCGGCTCATGCGACGAATACGGCACGGGCGCCTATATGCCGTGGTGCGCAGGGGCAGCCCCGATGGCGAGCACAGGCACGTTCGGCCATTCCGCGCATCTGGGCGTCAAGACCGACGGCACCGTGGGCGTCAACAACGATCCGGCCTACACCTCCGGGGCTCCGGGTGCAAATATGTTCAGCAGTCCCACGGCGGTGTACAACAGCTACCGCCCCGTGGTACTTGGCGTGGACACCAGGACTTATGACTCCGGCCCCTTCTATGGCCTGTCCCGCTGGAACGTGGACATGACCATCGAGAAGGACACCAAGGTGAGCGAGCGCATCGGTGTCCAGTTCTTCGCACAAATGCTGAACGCGTTCAACCACATGGAGTATGGCGATCCGGGAATGAACCTCCAGGATCCGTACGACTTTGGAACTCTCACCGGTCAGTACAATTCTCCGCGGCTCATCGAGCTTGGGCTGCGGTTCCGCTTCTAGAACGATCGACAACTCGCTTCGCAAGACTCAGGGGCCAAGCCGTCTTGGCCCCTTTTCTTTTCTTCCTTTGTGGAACCGCAGAGGCGCTGAGGCGCAGAGACAAGCCCTGAAGCCCTTAGTGCCTCTGTGCCTCAGTGGTGAATCGGCAGCTTGTCGCTGAGCAGCGCTGCCACCTGCCGACCTGCCCACTGCCGGTCTTCAAAGGTGTGGAAACTTCGTCTGGCAATCATTTCCGAAGGTGAACGAGTTGACCGTGAACCCGGGCTTGGTTGGCGTCAAGGTCATGGTGTGGGCCCCGAAGGCAGAATTCTGCACCACGTAATACATGCGGGGTTCGCGCACTTCGACATAGGAATGGCCCTGCGAATCGATCTTCGCGTCCGCGCCTTTATCGTCGGCGGTCAAATCCTTGCCGTCCTGTTGAACATATACGGAAGAAGGATGACCGTGGGACACGTTCAAGACAGCGTACAGTTCGCGCGCGTGATAGCGCATCTCGAGCTTATCAGGCCCCGCCTCGCCGTTGTTCTTTTTGCCGCGATAAGTCATTCCGTTCTTATCGGCTTCCCACGGGCCTGAAACAGCCGTCTGCCCATCATTGATGTTGGACGGCATCGCGTAGTGGATCGTTTTGCCGTCGTGATAGCCCTCGGGATTGCTGAGGATTCCCCGGCCTGACCAGTCGCCCACATACATCTCTGGCGTCGGCGTGCCGCAGGATGGGGCGAAAGCGTCAGGCTCCGGCGCGATGGCATAGTCGGAAGGAAACTTCAATCCCGAATTCGCTTCCAGGAGCAGGCTCTGGACGGTGTGCTCGAGCGCGTCGTCGCTGCCTTCCCCGTCCTTGTGATAACGAACCATCCCTTTCGCATCGACCAGAAAAAGGCTGGGCCAGGAATGGTTGTGATAGGCCTGCCATAGCTGGAAGGTCGAATCCACATAGATCGGGTAGGGCAACTCAAACCGCTTGACCGCAGCCCGCACGTTTTCGAAATGCGAGGCGATGTCGAATTCGAAATCATGCACCCCGACGATATCGAAACCGTACTTATGGTAGCGCTCGTACAGCTTCTTATTCTCCGGGAAGGTGCGGATGCAGTTGATGCACGAGTATTCCCAGAAGTCGATGATCACCACTTGGCCGCGAAGCTGCTCCATCGTCAGCGGACGTGAATTAATCCATTGAGCAGCCGCCAGATCACCGGAGGGCATTGGAGTGACCGGCTGAGAGGCTGCCGGGCCACCAGGGCTCGACGCTACGCCCGGCTGAGGCCGGCCGGCTATCGGTGGGGCCAGCGGCCCGGAGGTACCAGCCTCAGGGCTGGAGGGTGTTGGGAACTCGGGCGCGGGGAAGTTTGCAGGAGTCAAGCCCGGTTCATATTGGGCTTGAGCGGCGGCGGCGAAAAGCAGAAAGCAGAAGGCAGAAAGCAGAAGGCAGAAAGCAAAAAACTGATGGCGCCGGAAGCCCGTTAATTTGCGCATCTGACTTCTGCTTTCTGGTTTCTGATTTCTAGTTTCTGCTTTCCAGTTTCCATTTTCGCTCTCTTCTCATTTTCGCACAGAGCGAGCGCGGTGGGAGTGACTTTCTGTCTCTTGTATTTTGGCGTAGAGGCTTTATACTGCCTCTCCTTTGGCGCGAAGTGGACCCTCGATTGCTCTGACTTACTTATTGCGGGTGGAGGCGCGTAGCCGAGGCAAGCCGTTCTGCGCGCTCGAGATGGGTTGCTTGGCGCCTTGCACCTCAGTCGTAGGGGCGGTCCTGGTGGCCGCCCTTGGGCAACCACGAGGGTTGCCCCTACAGAGGAGTGATCATGAACCGAGTAACACGCCGCAAGTTCATCCAGGTGGCGACTGCCGCGGCCGCCGGATCCATGGTGTGCTGCACAAACCGGAAGAGCACGTGGCGTTTTTTCACCCTCGAGGAAGGGCAGACGGCAGACGCGATTTGCGATCGCCTCATTCCTGAGGATCAAGATCCCGGTGCCTCGCAAGTGGGCGTAGTGAACTTTCTTGATATCCAGCTCGTGGGCCCGTACAAGCGTTTTCGCTCGAGCTATCGCCAAGGCCTAAAAGGCATCGACCAGGTGAGCCGGCAGATGTACGGACAACGCTTCACCGAGTTGAGTGCGGAAAAGCAGGACGCAGTACTGAAGGAACTGGAACGAGGCGGGGCGACGGGAGAAGCCTGGAAGGAAATCTCCTCCAAAGACTTCTTTGCGCTCGTCCTTGGCCACACGATGCAAGGCTATTACGGCGATCCCCGGCACGGGGGAAACCGCGGGCGAACGAGTTGGAAAATGGTCGGCTTGCCTTACCCGCCCATTCGCGGGCGGTTGCATTACGACCTGACGAGTGGGCAGATGGGCAGGTCGGCAGATGGGCAGATGGGGAAATTGTGAGAGGGGTGACGGAACCTTTGCCTTTTGCCATTTGCATTTTGAGTTTTGACTTGCGTTTTCCCTGGGCGATCACAGGGGTCGCCCCTACGAGAGAGGTTTCTCTGGTATGTCGCTGAAACACGTTAATGCGGTGGTGGTGGGAGCGGGGGCCGGGGGCGGCATTGTGGCGAAAGAACTGGCGGAGGCCGGCTTGAGTGTCGTGCTGCTGGAGCGCGGCAAATGGTACACCGCCTTCGACTGCCGCAAAGACGATCTGCGCAATCAGCGCACCTCCGTCCTGGGCGCCAGCTTCGGTCCGGACGACGAGCGCTATCGCCGCGTGTTCGTGGACCTCCAGGGTCACGAGCGAGTGGTGCTTCCGAGCGACGGCGTTTACGGCAACAACGCCGCCTGCGTGGGCGGCGGTACGGCCAGCTACGGCGCGATGGCGTGGCGTTACATGGAAAAAGACTTCCGCATGCGCTCCACCTATGGCACCGTCGCGAACAGCACTCTTGACGATTGGCCCATCAGCTACGCCGATCTCGAACCGTTCTACGAGAAAGCGGAGTGGGAAATCGGAGTTTCGGGGGACGATACGGGCAACCCTTTCCGCGCTCCGCGCAAGAAACCGTTGCCCATGCCACCGCTTCCGCCCGGGCGCGAACACGCGATCCTGAAACCCGCCGCCCAGCGGCTGGGCTTGCATCCCTTTGACATTCCCATGCTGCGCAATTCGGTGCCCTACAACGGGCGCGGGGCCTGCATGCGCTGCCGCTGGTGCGTGGGATTTGCCTGCGAAGTCGACGCCAAGAACGGCACCCAGAACACCGTGATCCCCAAAGCCCTGGCCAGCGGAAACTGCGAACTGCGCGCCGAGTGCGTGGTGAAGGAGATTCTCACCGACCACCGCGGCAGGGCAATAGGTGTGGCCTACTTCGACTCGCAGGACCGGCTCGAGATCCAGCCGGCGGACCTGGTGGTGGCGTCCTGCGGCGCCACGGAAACCGCCCGCCTGCTGCTTAATTCCCAAAGCAACTTGTTCCCTCAGGGGCTTGGCAATCGCCACGACTGGGTGGGACGGAATCTGCAGGGGCATGGCTACGCAGGGGCTTATGGTCTTTTCGCCGATGACGTGTACGACGACATTGGCCCCGGCGCGTCCATTGCCATCTGCGATTTCAACCACGGCAACCCGGGCATGGTGGGCGGGGGCGCTCTGTGCAACGAGTTTATCCGCTTGCCCATCCATTTTTCTTCCATGACTCCCCCCGATCTGCCGCGCTGGGGCAAGGCGCACAAAGACTTCATGCGCCAGGGCTACCGGCGGACCGCCGTGGTGATGGGCCCTGCGCAGGAGATGCCCATGTTCGACTCCCGGGTCCAGGTGGACCCGCGCGTCAAGGACTTCTGGGGGATCCCCGTCGTGCGCCTGTCCGGCTCGAACCACCCGCACACGGTGGAGTTGGGGAAGATGCTGTCCGCCAAGGCCGACGCCTGGCTTAAGGAAGCCGGAGCCGTCTCCACCTGGCCGCGTCCGCCCCGCGTGGGCCTGAGCGGAGGCCAGCACCAGGCCGGAACTTGCCGCATGGGCAACGACCCTAAGACTTCCGTGGTCAATCGCTACTGCCAGGTGCACGACGTGGATAACCTTTTCGTGGTCGATGGCAGCGTCCACGTGAATAACGGCGGATTCAACCCCGTGCTGACCATCATGGCCATCGCCTACTATGCGTCTGCTCATATCGTGGGCGAGTGGAAAGGCACGCGGTTTCGGAGTTGAAAAGCAATTCAAATGGCAAATGGCAAAATTCAAATGGTCTGAAACTTAAGATTGTAAATGGGAAACCATTTGCCGTTTGCCTTTGGCCTTTTGCCATTTGAACTGGCCTTATTTTTCAAAACGCCTATGTCATCGCCACGCTATCGTACGATAATCTTGTTTGCACTACTGGCGGTTTTGCTCAGCCTTCCGGCTAGCAGCCTATACTACGACTACTCGCAGGGAAAGGCCTGCGCCCGCTGCCATGAAATCTGGCAGCCCTACACGGACTGGCACGCCTCCGCGCACCGGAATGTCCCCTGTTCGGACTGTCATGGAAGTGTGCTCACGTTGGACGCAGGCTTTCATTTGAACAACATCCGGCGGCTGGCGGACCATTTATCGGGTAAACTTCCGGAACGCGTGGCGCTCCGCACCAAGGACAATTTCCAGTTGAATGAGGCCTGCCGGAAGTGCCACCAGGCAGAGTACGCCGCTTGGGCCTCGAGTTCGCACAGCGCCACTTACTCTCAGATTTTCCTCGACAAGAAGCACAACAGCCAGCAGCACCTGATGGACGATTGCCTGCGCTGCCACGCCATGCAATTCCAGGGCGGCATCCGCGACCTGGTAGCTCCTATCGATTCAACCGGCCCCTGGCGCCTGTTGAAGCCTGAACTTGCCGCTCGCCCTGTCATTCCTTGCCTGACCTGCCACCAGATGCACCGCCAAGGCTTGCCCTTGGCACGGCCCGCCGTCAAGGCCGCGAATGCCAGCGGTACGGAAGAGATTGCCCGGCCGTCCCTGGGGCTTTTTGATCGGCGGGAACAAGACCACGTTCCCTTAGCGAGCCTTTCCCTTCCCCAGATGCATCAGGCGGCGCGCGCCGTTAAAATCAGTCCGGACACTCGCCAGGCGCTGTGCTACCAATGCCATGCTCCGCTTGCGAGTCTCGAAGTGAATTCCGGAGACGACCGGACGCCGGTGGGCGTGCACGAAGGGCTAAGCTGCCTGGCGTGCCATGAAAAGCACGGCCAAACCACCCGCGCTTCTTGTTCGAGCTGTCATCCCCAACTGTCGAACTGCGGCCTGGATGTGGAGAAAATGGACACATCCTTCCGTTCCACAACAAGTCCGCACAACATCCACTTCGTCAAATGCACGGACTGCCATACAAAGGGCGTGCCTCCGAGGAGGGCAGATCGGCACGGGGCAGTGGGCAGGTAGGCAGGTCGTCAGATCGGCAGATGGTCAGTGGGCGGATGGGTAGATGGTGTTGGAAGAAACTGCGGCTATTCAACGACCCACGGTCAGGTCGTCTAGGGACTTGCGAGGTCTGGCAAGCGGGGATAGACTTAGCGCAGGTTCTTAATCACCGACCCCTTACCCTTCTCCCGATCTGCCCATCTGCCGACCTGCCCACCTGCCGATTTGCCACCGCCGATCTGCCGACCTCACCGCTTGAAACGCCCCATTAACTCCGCCTTGGCCAGAATGTGACCCTGCATTGCATTATCCAGCTCTCTGTCGCGTGGCGGCGGGGGGCAGACTGGTTGGTGCGTCAAGGGCGTAAAGCCGAATGAAGTAGTGGTGGGTGGTGCCGGGTGGAGGGCAGGGACCGCTGTAGCCGACTCGTGAGAAGTCGTTCGTCCCTTGTCTTCCCCCGCCCGACATCGGATCGCTTCCCGCCAGCGCTTCCGGAAGCTTGCGGTAAGTTGCCGGCAGATCATATACCACCCAATGCACAAAGGTACCTGACGGAGCGTCGGGATCGTCCTCGATGATAGCGAACCTCTGCGTGCCGGCGGGCGGATCGCTCCACGCGAGCGCGGGCGACACATTCGCGCCCTGGCAGGTGAAGCGCTTGGGTATGAATCCGCCCGGTTCAAAAGCAGTGGTTTTCAATTCAAACTTTGAAGCCTGTTGCCCGGGCACACGCTCCGGCACCACGAACATAGACATCAGCAGAGTGAGCAGCGGTATTGTGACCAAAGCTCGCCGGAGTAAAAGCGCTGCGCATGCACGGCGAGTGTTTTTGACCATTTTGATAACCCTCCGCCAGACAGCATGGTGAGAATGGATGTCTGTCATGCTGAGCGCAGCGAAGCATCTGTAGTGCATTCTTCAAAACCACTGCAGATTCTTCGCGTCGCTCAGAATGACAGGACGCACGGGTCATTCAATGATCTGCTCGTGGCTGATCCGTTGTCCCCGACACCTGGCACCTGCCTCTACCGCTGTGGGAACATAAACGATTCCAGCATGTCTGCTCGGGCTTTCTCGTCCAAGGCAATAACCGTGAGGATGTCCCTTACAGAAATCATGCCGCGATACTGTCCCTCCTGGTCGACGACCGGTAGGTGGAAAAAGCCGTGCTTCTCCATGAGCCGCACACACTCGTGTAAAGACGTGTCGGGCGGCACCACGGTAAGCTCTGAGGTCATGATCTCCGACACGCGCATCCAGGCGGGGCACTTGTTCTCAGCCGCGACCTTATTTGAAATATCGCTTTGTGACACAACGCCGAGGAGCTTGCCCTGGCGATCGCATACGCCGACTGACCGGATCTGCTTTTCACGCAAGTAGCGCGCAGCCTCGTGTACGGTGACGTCATCGGCAATACAGTAGAAATCCTGTCTGGATTCGATGAGATCTTTAATTGTCATAGCTCCCCCCGCGGAGTTGCATTTTACTGAATATAGAACCGAGTTTGGTCCGGTTGCAAGGGGTTTTGATTGCAGGTTTATGTTAATCTGGCTGCGAGGTGGAGACCATGGGACCTTTCCGTTATCACGTATTCGTCTGCGAGCAGCAGAAGGCTGAGGGGGTGCCCTGCTGTGCGGCGCACGGCTCGGCGAAGGTGCTCGAGGCATTGCGCAAAGAGGTGGCTCAGAAGGGCCTCGGGAATGACGTGCTGGTCACCGCCTGCGGCTCGTTCGGCCTCTGCGATCGCGGGCCGAACATGATTGTCTACCCCGAGGGCGTCTGGTATTCAAGCGTGGCGCCGCAGGACGTGCCGGAAATCGTGAGATCGCACTTTCAGGGTGGACAGGTTGTAGAGCGCTTGGCGAATAAGGATGCGGCGGCTCTCAAGCAGGAAATCTGCGCCAACCGCGACAAGGCCACAGCGGCGCAACGCGCGCAAGCAGCCTCTGGCGTTCTTCCCGACGACATGAACCGCACCCTGCGTGGATTTCAGGAAAGCCGCGTGGTCCTGACGGCCGTCGAGTTGGATCTGTTTACCGCCGTGGGAAGCGGGGCGACCGTCGCTGAGGTAGCCGCTCGCGTGGGCGGCGACCCGCGCGCCACGGAAATGCTCTTGAACGCACTCGCGGCGATGGGATGGTTGGCTAAGCACGGCGCCATCTTCAGTAATTCTCCTGCGAGCGCGAAGTATTTCGCGGCGGGTTCTGAAGATGACTCGCGGACTGCCACGCTGCATTTGGCGCACTTGTGGGAGACGTGGTCAACGCTCACGGAGTGCGTTCGTGCCGGCACCCGGGTGACTCGCCCGGCAACGGCAAAAAGAGGGGAAGATTGGACGAGCGCGTTCATTGCTGCCATGCACCGCAACGCCCGCGCGCGAGCGCCGCTGGTGGTCAGCGCCGTCGGCATGGAAGGTGTGTCCCGCATGTTAGACGTGGGCGGAGGCTCGGGCGCCTATTCCATCGCCTTTGCGAGCGCCAAGGAAAATCTCGAAGTTGACCTCCTGGACTTGGCGGAGGTTCTCCCCATCACGAACGGCCACATCGAAAGCGCAGGTCTTGCGGGTCGCATTCGAACGAAGCCGGGAGACTTGCGCTCCGACCAACTCGGGGATGGATACGACCTGGTGCTGGTGTCGGCCATCTGCCACATGCTGGGCGTCGATGAAAACAAGGATCTCCTGAAGCGATGCTTCCAGGCCCTCGCACCAAGCGGCCGCCTGGTCATCCAGGACTTCATCCTTGAGCCCGATAAGACCGCGCCCAAGTCAGCCGCATTGTTTGCATTGAATATGCTGGTGGGGACACGCGGGGGAAGCACCTACACAGAGGCGGAATATGCTGCCTGGCTCACGGAAGCAGGTTTCCAGGGCGCGCGCCACGTCCGCCTGCCCGGCCCATCAGGGCTGATCATCGGCCAGCGAGTGTAGGGGGACGGCTTGCCGTCCCCTCGCGGTTATGCCGCCAACCAACCGCGGGTAGGGCATGCCGTACCTCTACAACGCCGACGCGCCTACATCGCGGTTGTGCCCAGGGCGTGAAGGTACTTCTCAAGCTTCTTACTCGCCATCTCTCGCAGCGCGTGCCCGTAAGGGACGAGTTCGAGGTTGAGCTTATCGCAGGCGGCCTCGAACTGCTGAGCCAGATCGGAGAGATAGGCTTTGGCGCGGGCCTGGCCGCCTTCGAGCTCCAGTCCGTACACATGCAGTTTAGCCCGGGCTCTCTCGTTTAGCTTATCAAGTTCTGTGGAGAGATCGACGCGAACCTTGTCGAACCTGGCCAGCGCACGGCTGTATGACGCGTTGTCTCGCTCGATGCGGCGGGTAAGAAAACTCCCCCGAAGGCGGATGGCAAAATCGAACCAGCGCCCTTGGACCAGTTGCCGGAGCGCCTCGCTGACGGAGTAGAACTGGCGGGAAATGCGGTAGATTCCTGCTTGAAGCTCGGACGGGCTGATATGCGAAGGGCAAACCACCGCGTGCTGAGCGTCGAAAAGCTGCCAGTCGCCCCAGGCGAAGATCCGTTTCTCCTCGGCGAGGCGGCGGGTCAGGGGTGGCCCCGGCAAGGCCGTAAGTGCAAAAAACTGTGTGGTGGTGAGGCCTGAGTTTCGAGCGAACTCCAGCGTCTCGCTCAGGGTCTCCGGTGTGTCGGCGTCGGAGCCCAGCACGAACATACCATGCACCCGGATCCCCGCTTCCTCGAAGGCCGCGATAGCGCGCCGGTTTTTCTCGAGGGTGGAGTGTTTGTGGAAGAGTTTAAGAGTTTCTTCATTCACCGACTCGAGGCCGATGAAAACCATAACACAGTTGGCTCGCTTCATCAGCTTCAGCAATTCCGGGTCCTGCGCCGTCTCGACGCGCACCTGCGCGAACCAGCGCGGCATCTTGACTCCTTCCGCGAGCAGTCGCTCCAGTATCCGCGTAGTGCGCTCACGATTGGCGGCGAAGATATCATCACCGAAGAAGATCGGCTTGCCGTTCAACTGGATGGTGTGGCGGACCAAGGCCACAGCCGCATCGTCGCTGAGGAAGCGGAATCCGCGCCCAAAGTTCTCGATCACCGAGCAGAAGTCACATTCATAGGGGCAGCCGCGCGACGTATTGACAACGTTGTGAGTAATGCCCCGATTGACGTGGTCGGAGTACAAAGGAAAAGGCAGGCTGGAAAGTTCTTCGCCGGTCAGGTAAGGACGATCCGGATTGCTGATGACTTCGCCGTCCGGGCCGAGATAACTCACTCCCAGCAGATCGTCGAGATGCGGCCGCTCCAGGCTTTCTTCGAGGCGTTCAAGCAGCAACGGCAGCGTGAAGTCGCCTTCATGGTTGACGACGATATCGCCAAACTGCAGCGACTCGTCTGGCAACGCCGTGGGGTGGGGGCCGCCAAAGACAATTTTCACGCCGGGATTGAGAGCGCGAACGCGGCGCGCCAATTCAAACGACTGATTCGCCGTGCGTGTGATGACCGAGATCCCCAAGACATCGGTGGCCGCTAAGCGCTTCCAGTCATCTGCATCCAGCCGGCCCGCGGCGTGGTTGTATTGCGGGTCGAGCGTGACCACGTCCTCGTAACCCGTTCGCCGGCAAACCGCAGCCAGCAAGGGTATGCCGCGAGGGGGATAACGGAACAGCGAATAGACGTCTTTCGCCATTCGGCCTTCCAGCCGCCCATCCACGGTGGCGGGCAACTCGACAACGGTAACGCGCAGGTTCTTCACTGAAACACCTTCATTTTCCTGGAATAACTTCGGCGGCGCAGGGATTTTGCTGATGGCAGCAGACGCGGCTCGAGGCTCCTACGATACTACTTCGAACGGATTGTGTCCAGAATTTGAAGTCGGAGTGAAGTCGGAGGCAGTACTATAGTTTGATTTCGTAGCGGCGAGTTTAGCTCGCCAAAGAGTGAGTTTCTTCGTGACGCGCGTAGAAAAGCAGATCCTTCGCTTCGCTCAGGATGACACGGTTCGCTCAGGATGACATGTCATTCTGCGCTACAGGACCACGTGTGATTCTGCGCTACAGGACCACATGTCATGCTGAGCTACAGGACCACAAGTCATTCTGAGCGAAGCGAAGAATCTGCATTTGGTTGCGGCATGGGCGCTCTGTATCACTACCAAATTTGACATTCGAAATCTGAGAACCCGCTCAGCTTGATTGAACGGTTGACGGCGATTGCTATAGAATGGCAGGGTTGTGTCGACACGCTACGAGAAGGGAAATCGCTTGCAGTCGCTGAAAAAACATCTGCCTGGTTCCTGGCGCAAGCTTCTGTTTTCCCTGACCCTTCTCATCAGCGGCTTGGGGCTGCTCTTATGGCCTGCGCGTACTCTGCGAAGCGATAACTTTGTTTTTTACTTCCCTACTTCTCGGCGCGTCATTCCTTTGGAAGTGATCGATAGCGTCCAGTATTTGCCGCTTCTTCCAGTCCTCAACCTGGTGGGAACACTGAACGCCCTGACGGAGCGCCGGAACAATCTCAAGGTGGCATTTGGAGACAGCCACCTCGAACTTCACGACGGCGATCCGAGAGTTCGTCTGGATAAGAAGACCTTGATTCTCGCAGCTGCGGTGCGGGTTTCCAATGGGAAATGGATGGTTCCCATCGACTTTCTCACCACCGTGCTGGCCAGGCTGACAAACCAGGATGTGGAGTATCAAGTCGGAACGAACCGGGTTTTCATTGGCAATATCAAACCCAGCTCGTTTACTTTGCGCATGGCGCCGGACAGCAACGGCGCGAAGCTCACCTTTCAGTTCACAGACAAGGTGACAGTTCACACGGAATCGGTTAACGGGAAGTGGATCATGTTCCTGGGGGATCACCCCATCCAACCTCTGGAACAATCCTTTCACTTCCAGAATCCTTATGTCAGTGACGTGCGCTTCGACGATCAGGACGGACTTCCCAAGCTTGTTATCACCCCATCCGCCGCAGGTCTGAACTTCTATCCCGAATTGTCCGAAGGTGGCAGGGTGTTGCAAGCTGAGGTCTCCAAGCCGGCTCCGGCGCAGCCTCCGCCCCAGACGGCGAAAGCGCCTCCGCCCGCCACGCCGTCTTCGACTGCCGCCACTGTGCCACTCGTCGCACCAGGGCCTGCCACGGGCACTGCTGTGCCAGCCGGGCCAGCCACCCCGGCGGCTCCCCCCTTGCCGGTTGTGGCGTTGGACGCCGGGCACGGCGGCGAGGACAACGGCGCTCGCAGCCGAGATGGCGTTCTGGAAAAAGAACTGGTTGCGCAACTCGTGGAGCGGGTGCGCCAGGCACTGCTCACCACGGGTAAATTCCGGGTTGTCATGACCCGCACGGGTGACGCGAATGTGACCTTCGAACAGCGCGCCGTGGCCGCGAATGTGGCAGGCGCCGTGTATTTCCTCACCTTTCACGCCGGCGACTTAGGCGGCGGCTCGCCGCAGGTGGCAATTTACACCTACCAATCACCTGGCTTGGCAAACCCTTCCCCAGATGCCAGGGCCAATCCCTTTTTCGTGGCATGGGATCGAATCCAGGAAAACCACATCGACCAAAGCCGCAAACTTGCTCAGACCATCGAACAGGACCTTGCCGTACTCGCTGGAGTCACTGTCGATCCGCCTACGGCAGCGCCGGAACGCACTTTGCGCAGTGTCAATGCTCCGGGCGTAGCAATTGAGATCGGCAGCTTATCGCCTGATGTCGACGCCGGCCCGCTGACCGACGTGGCATTTCAACTCCACCTTTCATCCATCGTGGCTGAAGCGCTGAGCGCTTTGCAGGCTGGAGGCGCCTGAGACATGAGCCGCCGCGCCAAGATCTTCTGGATTGCCCTGTTGGTGGTGTTTGCCGGAGGGCTTTTCTATCTGCGCTCGCTGGCGCGGCGTGTCTTTTTTGAACCTCCTGCGCATAGTGACGAATCTGCTAAAGCCCGCTTGAGCGAGGCGGTCTTGCAATCCGGCGCCGGGCCCAATGAAATCGCTGTCCTGTTCTTCCCTTCGCTCAGCGGCCGGGCGCTCGTGGCGGAGAGCCGGCCGATCAAATGGGCGCCGTCTGCGGCCGACCGAGTGCGCCAGGTTCTGCTGGCGCTGGCGGAGGGGCCAAGCCAACGACTCGGCCACCCGCTGGCGGCCGCAACCACAGTTCGGGCCGTCTTCTTAACCTTGGACGGAACCGCTTACGTGGACCTTTCGAGCGATCTGGTCAGCGGCATCTATCCGGGAATCGAAGCCGAGTCTCTAGCCGTTTATTCCATCGTGAACTCAATTACGACCAACATCCCTGCGGTTAAAAGGGTCAAGATCCTCATTCAGGGCCAGGAAGTTGACACGCTTGAGGGTCACGCGGACTTAACCGAAGCTATCGTTCCCGATCCGACGCTTTTGAAAGGCAACCCGTGAAATGCGTAGGTGCGGTTCGCGAAGCGCACCTGCAAATCAGGAGATCGCATGTCCTCGACGCCAAAACTCGTATCAGGTCTGCTTTATTCCGGTGGCAAGCTGGTCCGCCCGGACCGGCGTCCCGCCGCGGAACTGAGACCTGTCGAAATCGTACCCAACTTCATCACTTCCGCGGAGGGATCGGCGCTGATTCGCCTGGGTGAAACTCAAGTGATTTGCACGGCCACGGTCGATGACGGTGTTCCGACTTTCCAGAAAGGCAGTGGTCGAGGCTGGATTACCAGTGAATACGCCATGATCCCCCGCGCCACCGAAGACCGCACTCCGAGAGAGGTGATGCGCGGACGGCAAGGCGGCAGGAGCATGGAAATTCAGCGTTTGATCGGGAGATCGCTGCGCGCTGTTGTTGACCTGGAAGCGCTCGCCGAGCGCACGATCTGGATCGATTGCGACGTGATCCGCGCTGACGGCGGAACTCGAACAGCCTCCATCACGGGTTCGCTCGTGGCGATGGGCTTGGCTTTCCAGAGGCTGGCGGGACTCAAGGCGCTGCGCCGCAATCCCATCCGGGACTATGTCGCAGCGATCAGTGTGGGAATTGTGGGCGGAGAAACCCTGCTCGATCTGGTCTACGCCGAAGACTCGAATGCCGACGTGGACATGAATGTGGTGATGACCGGATCCGGCCGGCTGGTGGAAGTGCAAGCCACAGCGGAGGGCAAACCTTTCAGCCTCGAGAACCTCAATACCCTGATCGAAGTCGCTCGACCGGGCATCGAAAAGCTGTTGGCCGTCCAGCGCTCGATTCTGAAATTGGAGCCGCGGGAGGCAGGTGGGCAGGCGGGCAGGTAGGCAGGTCGGCAGATGGGCAGATCGGCAGGTCGGCAGATCGGCAGGTCGGCAGATCGGCAGGTCCGTTGATGAAACCCTGTCATCCTATGAAACCTTGTCATCCTGAGCAAAGCGAAGGATCTCCGCAGTTGTTCGTAAACCGGCTATACTTTATTCTTCATACTTGAGACTCTAAACTCCGATTTCCCTGATGCCCCTTATCACTCCCGATTCGCCGCTCTATCTGGCATCCTCGAACCCTGGCAAGCTGCGGGAGTTCGGCGCCGCGGCCTTAGCGCGCGGCATTCGCGTAGAGCCCTTACCCGGTTTCAAGAGCCTACCGGCCTGCATCGAAGATGGCAGCAGCTTTGAAGAGAATGCTCGCAAGAAGGCGCTGCACTACAGCGCATTCGTCTCGGGCGCAGTGTTCGCAGACGATTCGGGGATCAGTGTGGACGCGCTGGGAGGCGCGCCGGGAATATACTCCGCCCGCTTCGCAGGACCCGACGCGACCGACAGCCAGAACAACCGCAAGCTGCTCGAAGAGTTGCGCGAGGCCGACTCCCGATCCACCCGCGCCGCGCACTACGTCTGCGTCATCGCACTGGCACAGGGCGGACGGATTCTCGGCGTCACCGAGGGAAGGGCGGACGGCGTGGTCCTGGATGAACCGCGAGGGACGGAAGGCTTCGGCTATGACCCCTACTTCTTCTATGCGCCGCTCGGTATGACTTTTGCCGAGCTGCAACCCGACGACAAATACGCCGTCTCACACCGTGGCAAGGCATTTCGTCAATTGCTGGAACTGATCGAACACCCCACCGGCAAGCCATGTTAAGTGGACATGGCCCCGTCGCCGACCCACGTCAGCTAGCCCTCACCATACTCTGATATTCCACCGAGGCACCCTGAGGCGCGAGCACCCACAAAGTGTAAACCCCCAGAGCAGTCCCCAGCGGAAAGTGGATAAGGCTGATGCAGCCCAGCACGATAGTGAGCATGCGCGCCCAGGGGCTGTGGGCCAACAGGCCTCCAGCCGCAATAAGTCCGGCAATGGCAAAGCCCGAGAAGATCAAGCCAAGCCCGCCCAAAAACGGACCTATGAACACGCGCATGGGTGCAGGAATCGGCGTCATCATGTAGGGGAAACGCGTATGGCCCAAGACGAGCATGGCCAGCCCGGGGATCAGCCGCAATCCTGAATAGATGATCCAGAGCAGGCCGAGCGCGGTGATGTGCCGCGCCACGCGCGACGGCCGTGTGTACCCTACGCCGGGGCCGGGCATGGTGGTTTGAATTGGCGGCGCAGGCTGAGGCGGCGGTAGAGGAGCAGCGACCGGGACGCGAGGCACCACGCCAGCAACCGGCTGGCCGCATTTGTTGCAGAATCTCTGACCGAGCCCGACCGGAGCACCACAGTTCGCGCACTGCATGGCGTTAACCTCGCTTTCTAGAATCATCATACGCCCAAACGTGCCTGAATGTTCCCTTAGCGGCGGGCGAAGAAAAGCAGATCCTTCGCTTCGCTCAGGATGACGTGCACTTCGCTCAGGATGACGTGCACTTCGCTCAGGATGACGTGCACTTCGCTCAGGATGACATGCCATTCTGGGCCCATTCGCTGTCACCCTGAGTGAAGCGAAGGGTCTGCAGTTTGCCTGCTCAGGGTAAACTCCGCGAAGAATCTGCATTTGGTTGCGCCTTTGCCGCGCTGTGCTACCAGTCCTCTGATAAACTCAGCTTGCATGCAGACCGGAAGACCAAGCCAAACTGCTCTTGCCGCCGCCTTTCACCGTGCCGCCCATCAGGTGCTCGAGCAGGGCCGGATCTTCTCCGATCCGCTGGCGGTCCGGATTCTGGGAATGGATGCGCAAAGTGTTGTGCGCCGGGCTGAGGAGAACCCGGCGGCACGGCGCATGCGACTGTTCATCGCCGTCAGAACACGCTTCGCCGAAGATGCACTGGCTGCCTGCGTGGAGCACGGTGTCCACCAGGCCGTGGTACTGGGAGCGGGGCTTGACACCTATGCGTATCGCAATCCGTTCGGCGAGCGCTTGCGCATCTTCGAAGTCGATCACCCCGCCACCCAGGTCTGGAAGCAAGGACTCCTGCGAGATGCAGCTATTCCGGCGCCCGAGTGGTTGACTTACGTCCCGGTTGATTTCGAACATGAAGCTCTGGCGGAGCGGTTGGCGGCGGCAGGTTTCGATCGCACGCAACAGACGTTCTTCACCTGGCTTGGCGTGGTCCCTTACCTGAAGGAAGAAGCCGTATGGTCTACCCTGGCCTTCATCGCCGGCTTGCCCAACGGAGCGCATGTTGTGTTCGACTACGCTGACCCCCCGGAATCCTTGTCGCCCGAAGGACGGGCTTACCACGACCGGAGGGCTCGGCGCGTAGCCGACCTGGGGGAGGCCTGGGTCACTTACTTTGAGGCGGAAAGACTCCACCCCAGATTGGCGGCCCAGGGATTCGCCGAGATCGAAGACCTTGGGCCGGCCGAGATTGTAACCCGTTACTTTCCGGGCCGAAGCGGTTCCCTTCCCGGCAAGGGCGGGCATGTGATCCGAGCGGCGACCAGGATTCCTACTAGGCTCGCTTCCTGGTAAGCACAGGGAGCCGCCGTCCTTCCAGTTTCTCGATGGCCTCACGCAGTGGTGCAGGCAAGCTGACGGGCTTGCCGCTGCGGTAGTCGATCCAGACCAGCGTCGAGTCAAGGTCTGCCGCTACGATTCCGCGTCCGGCGCTCACGATGCGGTGCGCCATTTTGAAGCTGCTATTGCCGAGCGCGGTTATACTGGCGCCCACCTGAATGGTGTCCGGATAGGTCAGTGGAAAACGGAAGTCGCAGGAGATCGCCGCCAGGATCGGCCCCGCCTCCACAATTGCCGACCCGTCCCAAGCGTTGGCTTGAGTCGAATAAGCGATGCGCGCGCTCTCGGCCCAGCGAAAGTACACGACGTTGTTGACGTGGCTGAGGGGGTCCTGCTCTCCCCACTGCAAGGGAAGCGATACGATGACGGGAAAATGTTCGAGAAGTTTGCTTTTCATAAGAGTGACGCGAAGATATTGTCTTGCACCTCCCAACCGTGGAGCCGGCTCTCGTCAATGGCGTTCTTTTGGATTTGTTCGCCAAGCCGAAAGAAGCGGGAAAGATGACGCTTGGTTCTGCGGGTAGCGTATTCCGTCATGGCCCCGGAATTAATCATGAACGCCCAGTCGCTGGCCTGGGCCAGGAACAGTTCCCTTCTGGCCTGCGCCAGCGCACGCTCGGCCAGCGGCCCAGGGCGACGCTGCCCGTCTGACAGTTTATCCATGAGACGGGCCGCCCGGTGCAAATGAGGATAGATCCAGTCATTGCTGCCGTTCAGCCACACGTCGTTGAAACCTTCGTACCCCCAGCTTGAGATGGCCGGCGCCGCGACCTGGTTGATCGGGTATTCCTCGAGGTATTCGGAAAGGGTTATCAGGCGCAGGGATCCCTGGCCGCTCGCGATCTTGCGCACCAGATGATTCACCCAAGCCGGTCCCTCGTACCACCAGTGGCCGAACAGTTCCGCGTCGTAAGGCGCCACAATCAACGGCTTGCGGTCCATGATCGAAGCCAGATAATCAACCTGCTTCTGGCGATTCAAGATGAAATTGCCGGCGTGCCTCTCAGCCTTGTTTTCCGCCCGCTCCGGATCGTACGGCTCCTTCTGGTTGGTCTTTCCCGTGACACGATAGTACTTGATCCCCGTGTCGAGTCGAATGCCATCCGGATGAATGTATGGACGTAGATATTCAATATCCAGGTCATACGCAATATCACGATAGAAGTCGCGATAGTCGTAATCTCCGGGATACCCCTCTACAGAACTCCAGACCTGGCGCGACGATTCCGGATCGCGCCCGAAGACCGCCAGCCCCGTTGGAGTGTAAATCGGCGCGTACACACCCTGCTTCGGCCGAGGTTCGGCACGCGTGACGCCGTGGGTTTCCAGGATGGTGAAACGGATGCCCTCCTCGCTCAGCATTCGGCCCACTTCCGGATAATAACCGCACTCGGGCAGCCAGAAACCCGCCGGCTTTCGACCGAACACCTGCTCGCCATAAGCGATTCCCGTTTGGATTTGCGCTCGCACGGCGGAGGGATTCAGCGAGAGCAAGGGCAGATAGGCATGAGTGGCGGCGCTGCCCAGGATCTCTATCTTTCCCAGCTCTTGAAACTTCCGGAAAGCCTCCACCAGATTGCGGCCATAGCGGTTAGCGAAAGCATCGCGAAGGTTGAGGAAACGCCGATGATACAGTTGAGCCAAACGATGGAATTCCGGCTCCTGAGCCGTTCGCTCCGTCTCCTTTTCAGCCAGCGCAATCAGGCGCTCCATACGCTGCAAATAACGAGATTGCAGAAGCGGATCGAGAAGCATCGAGAGGAGAGTTGGCGTAAAGGAAAACGTCAGGCGAAAATCCACCCCGTCCTCCACAAGGCCCTCGAGAACAAAGAGCAAAGGAAGGTAGACTTCCGTCAGGGCTTCGTGGAACCAGTTCTCCTCGAGTGAGTCCTGATGCTCGGGATGCCGCACGAACGGCAGGTGGGCGTGAAAGATGATGCTGAGATAACCCTTTGACATTTCCTTACGATGACTTCTGCCCCGACGAAATACCCGCGCGAAATTTGCTTTCGCTCAAATCGGTGAGGTCGGTGCGCGACTCCGCTGCGGGTTGGGACTCTTTCCTGTCTTCCACTCCTGGCGACCACCAGGCCCAGTCCCAGCTTCGCTGCCGGTGAAACTCCGCGAGATGCCGTTGCGTCTCTTCGGGCGGCGCGCCGCGTGATATCCTCGTCCGCTCGAGTTCCCGGTTAATGCCGCCGTTGTCCTCGGAATCGTCATAGAAAGGGCGGCTGTGGGAGGCGCCCGGATGTGCAGCCAACTCCGCTTCGTCGCCTGGATGCCCGGTGGACTCTGCGACAGGTTCCCAAGCGCCCCGGTGTTCCGGCCCATTCACTTCCCGGCCTCGCGGCTCAGCCCAGGCTCGGGCGGTTAGCAAAGCCTCAGCAGATCTCAGCAATCGCTCCGGCGGGGCCTGCGTCTTGTCCTCCGAAGGGGCGCTTTGCGAAGCGTTCCTGCCCTCTGCCGGAGGGGCAACCACCTGTTCGGGGCAGTGGCCGCCCTCGACACAGAGATAGCGCTCTTCCATCTTCTCCGACGGGCAGGCCTGGGGCATCTGCGAAACGTTAGATCGCGCCAGCAAACGGAACGAACCTTGACCTAAGTAGATCCCTAAATCGAGGCAGTAGGACTTGGCAGGATGCTCGAGGTGGACGTACCATTTTCCGGCGCTCAGGGCAATCGCAACCTCAAAACAGCTCGCGGAATTCAAGCTGTCAGGGTTCGCAGTCTCGTAAAACCTCAGCACCGGTCGAGCCCGCGGACCAAGCCGGCTGAACACCCTGCTCATTTCTTCCAGGTCACGAGCCGAGAACTCCCAGTAAACATAGAGGAGGTTGGGATTGACAGGCAGCAGGACTACCTTTGTTTCTTCATCGCCGCCCGGGATTTCCTCGTCTTCCCATCGCGCGCGCGCGTAAAGTTCCCCGGAGTCCCGCTCCTCGCCGGATCCTGCTTCGTCCGGGATCACGTCAGGCGATGCACTGCCCCGGGGGATTAGCTTCGATTCCTCCTGACTCTTGTCCACAGCGGCCTCTCACTCAGGATGCTTCAGCTCTGCCAAACCCTCGGCGAATGCCACCTATTTGCCTGGCCCGAAGGACTTCCACTCCAAGCGACAATCCCCGCATTTCAGCGCTCCGTAGACGTTATAGTAGGTGCTGTAACCCGTGCTCGTATCGGATTTGGCAAGAGTCATCTCGTCATGAATGTGTGCGTGCTGGTGACAAAGGGCACGGCCACAGGCAGCACAGACTCCTCTTGCCTCTTGTTCGCAAAACCAACACTTCATAAACAAAAGTCTCCTTCTTGAGCACTTGAGCCCACCCAGCAGCCAGATTTCAAATTCCGGGAGCTACGGTCAGTGCGAGTCCGCAGGCGGAACAATTTCGCGCGCCGAGAATATTCCTGATTATAGTAGTACATCGTCGGCTGTGGCCGCAACCGGCGGCGCTCCGCATCCAGGGCGGCGTCAAAGTCGCAGGAGAGTACGATTGAAGCGGACGACCTCGCGCAGCTTTGGAGTGCGGCGGCTTGCCGCCGCTTTGTTTCCGCGAGCTTGCTTGCGGAGGTGGGCGCAGACAGCCCGGCCAGCAAGCTGGCCTGCGGGAAAGCGGCGGCAAGCCGCCGCACTCCAAAGCTGCGCAGTCGACTTTGACGCCACCATGGCTCCGCACCGATCCCTCAATAACCGCCCCGCTGTAGGGGGACGGCCTGCCGTCCCCAGCGTTTCCACTCGTCACCACAAGGGTAGGGCAAGCCCTTCCCGTACGGCGCGCGGGTTCAAAAAGCAACGAACGAACCGGGAATGTTGATGAAAATAAAGGACGGCTCACTCGAGAACCCCCAACCCTCGATAAAGCAGCGGTGATCGGCTGTCACTGCGTGGTCCCGACATCGGACTCCCCTCGGGAGAGGGCTCGCGATTCACATCGCTGTAGGGGCGGCCCTCGTGGCCACCCTCTCCGTCGCCCTGGGCACCCACAAGGGGTGCCCCTACGTCATTGGCGGGCGCCCCTACGTTCTCGGCTGGCGCAGACGTGCTTTCCAAGGTCTGCGGCTTTGGCGTTCGGGCCGCTGCTTTCCGCAGGCTCAGCAACAACTTGACCTTGCGGTCGATGGCGCGTTCCAGCGACTCTTCCCGCCGCAGCAGCATCCGCCACTCTTCGCCCGCGGGAGCCAGGCACGCGTCGCGCTCGATGGCCGTCTTCTCTTCGTTCAGCTTCTCCTCGTACTCGAACTCCCGCTCGACGGCCGCCACCTCGTCCGCGAGCAGCAGGACCAGTTGCTTGTACCGCAGTTCGTCCGCCGGTTCGGTGGCGACGAAGGGGCCGGCCTCCTGGGCGGGCTGGGCGTCCACAAGCGGCACCTCGATATCATCCTCTTCGTCGTCCTCGGCCCCCGCGACGTGCGCGCCTGCGTCATCCAGCGGCAGAGGCAAATTGCTCCCGGCGAAGAGCGACAGCAGAAAGCACAACCGCGGCCCTCGCCAGCCGGTCTTGTTCCGGTAAAAGCCCTGGAGCGCGGCGGCCTGCCAGGCCAAAAAGTATCGGCTGTGCACCTGCAAGCGAATCAGCGCGAGAAAGGAGAGCAGCAGGCGCAGGCGCGCGGCGGGGTCGCTGGGCGCCTCGTGTGTGACGTTGAGGCCCTCGCCGACCTCCATCGTGCAGTCTTCGATTTCCTTGCGGCGGCGATGCTGCTTCTCTTCGAGTGCCAGCAAGGCGCGGCGCATCAGGCCGGTCTGGGAGCGATCGAGGCGCTCGCGCCGCCAGTAGAGGCGGGCGAGATCGTCGACCTGCTTTTCAACGAAGGGGTCGCCGGTGCTGAAGGAAGCGCTGAGCTCCTGCTTCAGGGCTTCGAACCGGGCCGGGTCTTCGCCCAAGGCGCGCATCACTTCGTAATGATTGTCGGGGTCGGAACGCTCGCCGTGCTCGAGGGCGTTCATTTTGGAATTCTGCTTACCGGCCGCAGTGCACGGGCCATGGGAGCGCCGGCCATTGGAGCGTGCGGCGTCGAGCAGTGGCTGGGTAAGCTGCGGTGATTGGCGAATAGACATAAGATCTCCAGGGAGAAAGTTTCGGGTAGGATGCAGGGGCGGTTCGCCCTGCGGCCCAAAGCCTCCGGGCGACGGGTCGCGAACCGCCCCTTCCCGGGACTTGCGGTTGTCCGGGGCGAATCCCCAGTGCATAGGCTATATATATGGGTCGCACTTGTCAAGATCACGAAAGTACCAGTACCGGACAAAAACGCAGTGCCTCGCTCTGCGCCAGGAACGCAGCACGCGAAGAAATGCAGATCCTTCGCTTCGCTCAGGATGACATGTCATTCTGAGCGGAGCGAAGAATCTGCATTGGTCCGCCTGGGGTCGCGCGAGGGGTGTTGGATCACGGGGGGAGAGGACGGTGATTGGAAGGGGGGAGGCGCGCCACAACTAATTGCAGTAAACATCCAGGACCCGGTCGGCGACGTGGTCCCAGGTGAAGCCGGACTCGACCGCAGCTCTGCCATTCCGTCCCATCCAGCGAGCCCAATCGAAATTGGTGAAGAGCGTGCCCAGCCCCCAGCCGACCGACTGCTGGTTAGGGGAGATCTTAAGGCCGTTCACCTCGTGCGACACATATTCATCCGGCCCGCCGTTTTTGCTCACCACCACCGGCTTGCCGGCGCTCCAGCCTTCGAGCACGACAATCCCAAACGGCTCGTTGCGGCTTGGCACGCACACCACGTCGCAGGCCTTGTAAAGGTCTGGCAGTTCGCCGCCGTTCTTGAATCCCAGGAAGCGCGTGGCGTGCGCCACGCCGAGTTGCCCGGCGCGACGTTCGAGGCCCCGCCGCATCTCTCCATCTCCGGCAAAGACGAACTTGGCTGTCGGATAATGCTTCAGCAATCCGGGAATGGTTTCAACCAGAACATCGGGACCCTTTTGAAATTCCAGGCGTCCTACAAACAGGACCATGGGATCCATGGGGCCAATTCCGTAGCGCGCCTTCACCTCACCGGGATTCAGCCAGCCCTCAAAATGTTGGGGATTCACGGCATTGAAAATCGGACGGACTTTCCACTCCGGAGCTTCGTACATCCACATGATTTCTTTCTTTAAGGATTTTGAAACGGTGATGACACGATCTGCCCAGTCAGTCGCAGCCCGTTCCTGAAAACGAACTCGGCCCGGCTGGCCATTATAAAAGTGGTTACCACAGCGTCCGTACTCCGTCGAGTGGAAAGTCATAATCGACTTCCGGCGTCGGCCTTGTTTTATCCAGATCATGGCGTTGGCGGCCAGCCAATCGTGGGCGTGCACGATGTCAAACGGTCCCAGGAGATCCTCCGTCGTAAAGACGTGATGGACGAAAGAGCGGCACATGTTATTCACTTCGTCGACAAAGTTGGAGTGCAACGCGAACGGGCAGCGGTGGTAATGCACGCCATCAATAAGCTGATAGTGCGATTGGCCGGGACCTAAGCGGGTGAATACGTGAACGTCGTTTCCCTTCCTTTCCAGAGCTGCTCCCAATTCCGTAACATGAGCCGCAACTCCTCCCACGGAAATCGAATGGAGGGATTCCCAGGATAATAGTGCGATACGCATTACCACTTCCTCTCAGCCAAGATTAAGATTGCCCTGACCCTGATTCTGTGGAAGCCGCCATCAGTTTTTTGAACACTGGTGACGGAGCAGCCGCCGACTCCTTAAACTCGCATGGAATCGGCGTCTCGAGTATTAAAGCCAGGTGGCTCTGCCGTTACAAGTGTGTGTCGCAGTTCACGCCACACCACCAGCTTTTAGCTTGTTTGGGAAAGGGGGCTTTGCTCTGTTTTCAGCATGAAGACGATGGCCGGATTTGTCGGAGGCAATGAGATACATTGATCGAGCGTCAGCTAAAAAGCGTACGTCTGAGCCTTCCCCTGGTTTTATTCGACACTTATATGATGACTTCGCGAGCGAAATAGTTTTGTGGGAGCTTTTCTTTTCGCGCTATATTGCAAGCTTTTATTTATGTGCATGATAACAATAAGACTCTTACGTTGCCGGAAATGACAACCGCATTGCGTAGCAGCGATCAAGAACACGGTTTCACGCAAAGTCGCAAAGCACGCAAAGTTCGCAAAGAACGGCAAGGACTTATCCTTGCGACTTAGCCCGTTGTAGGGGGACGGCTTGCCGTCCCCGCATTTCCGCTGGTCCCGACGAGCGTAGGGCAAGCCCTACCCCTACCTCGCGCGAGTCCAGCCGCGTGCGGGCGATTGTTACCGCAATATTAAATTCTCCCTCCGTCGGCAAACGGTCTGCTTGGATGGAAGCTGCCCGAAAAGGTATGATGAGAATTGGGGAAGACTTTATACGGGCTATCGATGGGAGGTGAGAGTCATGAGCGTTACAAACCAGAGGAGTGAACTGCCTGCGCTGGCCGAGGTGCTCGACGGGGTGCCAGACTTCTCAGGCTGGGAAAGCGCGGTTCTCGAAGTGGTCCAAAACCAGAAACCTGTTTTCCTGCCGTCCACCAATATTCACCTCGACCAGATCAGCTCGGCGTTTGCCGTGGCCTTGCACATGCACCAGCCGATCATCCCTGCCGGACACGATGGGCAGCTCATCAGCAATCTGCAATATATGTTCGAGCACCCGAACGAAGGAGACAATCACGATGCGGGACCCTTTGCCAACTGCTACAAACGGATGGGGGACATCATCCCGGAGCAGGTCAACCAAGGCTTGAATCCGCGGGTCATGTTGGATTACTCGGGCGCATTGCTTTGGGGACTGCGCCAGATGGGGCGCGGAGACATTCTGGATAATCTGAAGCGCATTACGTGTGACCCTCGCTATCAACCTTATGTTGAATGGCTCGGCACCATGTGGGGCCACGCGGTCGCGCCCTCGACGCCGATTCCGGACCTCAAACTCCAAATCCTGGCGTGGCAACACGATTTCGCGGCAATTTTCGGTTGGGACGCCCTGGCGCGCGTGAAGGGATTTTCGCCCCCTGAGATGGCTTTGCCCAATCATCCCGACACTCTTTATGAATATATCAAGGCGCTTAAGGAGTGCGGATACCGCTGGATCATGGTTCAGGAGCATTCGGTCGAAACTCCCTCGGGCCAGGCTTTAGGCTACAAACACGTTCCGCACCGGCTGGTGGCGCGCAATTCGAAAGGCGAGACACTTGCCCTCACCGCCTTGATCAAGACTCAGGGGTCCGACACCAAACTGGTGGCCCAGATGCAACCGTTCTACGAGGCCAAGACCCTGTCGCGCCAAAATCTGGGAGGAATTGCGATTCCGCCTCTGGTGACCCAGATTGGCGACGGCGAAAACGGCGGCGTCATGATGAATGAATTCGTTCCCGCGTTCTGGAAGGCCTGGCAGGAAATGGCACAGGCGGGAGGCGGGACGCGGGGAGTTGTGGGGCTGACGGGCACCGAATACCTCGAACTCATCGAGGCGGCCGGCTGCTCTCCCGAGAGCTATCCTGCCTGCCAACCCGCCGGCCAGCATAAGCTATGGCAGCGTCTTCCCTCCGGAAAGCTCAATCCCGGCGCGGTGGAGGAAGCCATCAAACAACTGAAGCAGGAGAATCCCAACTTCCATATGGAAGGCAGTTCTTGGACGAACGATCGTAGCTGGGTAAAGGGGTATGAGAATGTGCTGACTCCGATGGCTCAACTGAGCGCGCTGTTTCATCGGAAAGTGGACCCACTGGCGTCGAAAGACAACCTTACCCAACAGCCGCGGTATCGCCGCGCCTTGCTCTACAACCTCCTGCTGGAATCGAGCGACTTCCGTTACTGGGGACAGGGAGCATGGACGGATTACGCGCGGGAGATCTTCCGGCGCGGGGAGCATGTGCTTCACAGCGAGTTCTAGCTCGGAATTCTTACCACGCCCTGGGAAGGGCGGGGCTTCAGCCCCGCCACGGAAAACGGCTCGTCATTGGGGGCTTTAGCCCCTGAAGGAACGTGGCTTCAGGGCCTAAAGGCCCCGCTCGTTGGGATCCCGGATGCGGCGGGGCTGAAGCCCCGCCCTTCCGCTCCGCCAGGGTGAGAAGCAAAGCGGCGCCACGCAACCAAGCCGCGTTCCGCCGTTTCATGCTATATTGAAAGCTCATGGAACAAAAAGAAAAAGTTGCAAGCGGCGACGACCGTCGCCAGTACGTTAATTTCGCATTCTACAAAGTCGACCCGGCGTGGCGCCGCCTGCCGGCAGAGGAACGTCAAAAGGGGAAGCGTGAGTTCCTGGATGTCGTCACGAAGTGGGACGAGGATGTGCTGGTGACCGCCTATTCGCTGGTGGGCATTCGAGGAGATTGCGACTTCATGCTGTGGCGAATTGGCTACGATGCGCTCAAGCTCCAGGAAATGAGCGCACAACTTCTTGCCACGGACCTGGGCAAATACCTGACCACTCCCTATTCCTACTTGTCGATGACCAAGCGCTCGGTTTATGTCGATAAGCACGCGCACGAGGGCCAGGAAGGAACTCGCCTCAAACTGGTGCCCGGCCAGTTTCGATTCCTGTTCGTTTATCCTTTTGTGAAAAGCAAAGCCTGGTACCGGCTCACTAAACATGCCCGTCAAGGCATGATGGACGAGCATATCGAAGTCGGTCACCGGTATCCCACCGTGCGGCTGAACACCACTTACTCTTTCGGGCTCGACGATCAGGAATTCGTGCTCGGGTTCGAGAGCGACAAGCCCGAGCACTTTGTCGACCTGGTGATGGAACTGCGGCACAGCGAAGCCACCAGTTATACCGTGCGCGACACTCCCACCTTCACCTGCATTCATCGCGAACTGAAGGAAGTCCTGGACCTCCTTGGAGGTTAGGCGGTGCGACCATGCCTGGCAAACTCAAGTCAACTAAAAAGCCGGTTGGGGTAGCGCGACCCAAGGGCAAACCGAAGACGGCCTATACCTCGCCGGAGCGCCTGCGGAAAATCTTTGCGGCCTTGGACAAACTCTTTCCCCAGGCCGAATGCGCTCTGCACCACGACAACGCTTTCCAACTTCTGGCGGCTACCATACTCTCCGCACAGTGTACCGACGAGAGGGTGAACAAAGTCACGCCCGGACTGTTTCAGAAATTCCCCACACCGACGGATTTTGCCGCATTGGCGCAGCCCGTTCTGGAAGGGGAAATCCGCTCCACCGGATTCTTCCGCAACAAATCCAAAAACCTAATCGGAATGGCGAAGAAGCTGGTTGCGGATTTCGGCGGCCAGGTTCCCCGAACGATGGAGGAGATGCTGACTTTGCCGGGAGTGGCGCGAAAGACGGCGAACGTGGTGCTAGGGACAGCCTACGGGATCCCCACGGGTGTCGTGGTGGACACGCACGTGTTCCGCATCGCGCATCGGCTGAAACTTTCTAATCGGAAGACGCCGGAAAAAGTTGAACTGGACCTGATCAAACTCGTGCCGCAGGAGCGGTGGATCTCCTTCGGCCATCAGGTGATTTGGTTTGGAAGGAAAATCTGCCAGGCGCGAAAGCCGCTTTGCGCCGACTGCCCTCTCGAGTCGATTTGCGACGCAAAAGACAAAACCCTCTGAGTCGATATTCGAATGTAGCGCCGACCCTCAGGTCGGCAAGTGCTGGCCTAAAGTACGCCACAAGTCTGACTAGGACTTCGCCATAACGTGGACAAGCTCCGGCGGAGGAGTGAACGTCACCTTCTCTTCGACCGCTTCAATTTCCTCGATCTCCTCAACTCCTCTGGCCTGGAAGTACGCAATAACCTCTTGAACCAGATGCTCAGGCGCGGAGGCTCCAGCGGTGATACCCACGCACTCAACGTCGTCGAGCCAGGCCGGGTCGATCTTTGCCGCGTCTTCAATCAGGAAAGCGCGCACACCCGACACTTCCGCGACTTCTCGAAGGCGTCTCGAGTTTGAGCTATTCTCGGAGCCCAAGACCAGAATCAAAGCTGCTTCCTTAGCGAGGAGTTTTACCGCCAGTTGACGGTTCTGAGTGGCGTAGCAGATATCGTCGCTGGTAGGGGTCACCACTTTCGGAAAGCGGCGCCGCAACACTTCGATAATCTCTCGCGTGTCGTCAACGCCGAGGGTGGTTTGGGTGGTAACAGCAACCCGCTCGGGATCCGAAACCTGGACTCTTTCCGCTTCTTCCACACTGCTTACCAAGTGAGTGCAATCCGGAGCTTCACCCATGGTCCCAATAATCTCGTCATGCCCCGCGTGCCCGACAAGGATGATGGACCGGCTCTCTTTTGCAAATCGCACTGCCTCGGTGTGAACCTTCGTGACCAGCGGACAAGTGGCGTCAATGACCCGCAAGTGCTTCTCCGCCGCCTGCGCTCGGACCTCCGGGGAAACCCCGTGGGCGCTGAAAATGACCACGGCCCCCGCCGGGACCTGCTCGATCTCGTCTACAAAGACGGCGCCCTTGGCCGCCAGAGACTGGATGACGTACTTGTTGTGGACAATCTCGCGCCGGACGTACACGGGCGCCTCGAAAAGCTCGAGGGCCATGTGAACAACATCAATAGCCCGATCCACACCCGCGCAAAAACCGCGCGGCTTGGCGAGCAGCAGCTTCCTCAGTTTCATTGCCACTTCTTCTTTTGTCCTCTTCGAAAGGACTGACCCGTCGTAAGCCTTCATGCTAACAGATTCCCGGAGGTGGGTCAAAAGCGCACCGAGGCGAGGTTCCCGCTGCGCGCTCTCGAAAGTCTGTCATTCTGAGCGAAGCGAAGAATCTGCATTAGTTCGCCGGACCGGAACTGCAGATCCTTCGCTTCGCTCAGGATGACAGGTTGGGCGGTTGGTTCTGCGTGTCAGTGCCACGTAAAACCAAGAAAGTCAAACGCGCTCAGGATGACAGCGACTTTCATCTCCCTGGGTGGACCGCAGGTCCACGTACACTCGGAATGGCAGGGCAAAACAGGAACGATGTTGAGATCAGCAACGATTCAGGCCAATCAGGTGACGATATCCTCGCCGCCGTCCACACGGATGACGTTGCCCGTGATCCAATAGGTGCGGTCGTCCATCAAAGCCACGATGGCGGAGGCAACGTCCCCAGGCGTCGTCAGCCGCCCTCCCGGATTCCGCATCTGGGCGAATTCCGCCAGCTTCTCGATGCCGGGGATCTTGCTCGATCCCGGGGTTATGGTGACGCCCGCCTGAATGGCGTTGGCGGTGATTCCGTGCGGCATCAGTTCGTAGGCCAGTTGGCGGATGTTTGATTCCAGCACCGCCTTGGCAGCGGAGACAGCGCCGTAATTCGGAATCACGCTGTGCCCGCCGGCGCTGGTCATGGCGTAAACCCGGCTGCCGCGCCCGAGCATTTTGCGGCGAAACACGTCCTGGACCCAATAGACGAGGTTGTTCCCCATCACGTCCACGGTCATGTCCATCTGCAATTGAGTCAGTTCATCTTGAGGTGAATCGGCCAGGTAAGGCTTCAGCGACCCGAACGCGACCGAATGGAGGACAAGCTTAACGAAATGGCTGCCGCCCTGGCTGCGCCAATGTTCCTGCATGCGGTCCAGAGCATCCGTGCGCTTGGCGGGGTCGGCGGCATTAATGTTATAGAACTGGACGTCGCGTCCCTCCTGCTGAATGCCGGCAATTACCTGCTCGACCTGCTGCATATTCGAGCGCCGATCAAAATGCACCCCGAAAATGTTCAGCCCCGCGCGCGCCAGCGCCAGGCTGGTGGCGGCGCCGAATCCACTCGATGAACCAATAATCAAGGCCCAGGGCTTAGGTCCTGCGTCCGTCATGTTTTTCTCCAAAACCAGAGTATTTTCGATTGATGATTGTCGATGGACGATTGCTGATTGACCATGGCCACTTACCGTTCCAACCGGCAATCGACCCTCGTCAATGGGCAATCAAGTCAGCCGCTCGACCGTAATGCGTCGTTCATCGCGACCCAGGTGCTGGAAGCGGACCCGCAGGCAGGGCCGCGGCGCCTCCTCACCAAACTTTTCGCCCCACTCGATCAGAACGGTCGCTTCCCCGTTCAGCAAATCGTCAAGGCCGAGCGTCGCCAGGTCACGCGCGCCCTCGATGCGATAGAGGTCCACGTGATAAACCCTGCCTTCGGCGCCGTACTCGTGTACCAGGGTGAACGTGGGGCTTGTCACCTCGTCCTCGGGGACAGAAGCCAGGCTCGCCAAAATCCCTTTCACGAGGGTCGTCTTGCCGCTTCCCAGTTCTCCTTCCAACAACACCGTACAAGGCGGCTGAACTTCTTTCGCCAACTCGCGTCCGAAGGCGACCGTTTCTTCGGGCGAGTGAGTCACGCGACTCATTAACAAGTGACGGCCAGGAAACTGAGGTTCGTTGGTTGGCCCGTCACTCATCAATCATCACTCGTCACTGCCCTTCCCTGAGAACCTATGAATTAATCCCCGAACCAACGACCCGGTTTCACGCAAAGACGCAAAGCACGCAAAGTTCGCAAAGAAGAGCACGAACTGATCCGACGCCTGCTTTTCCGACTCGTCACTCGTCACTTGTCACTCGCCACTGCCCTGTACGCCTTTGGCAACGCTTCGATCAAATCGCCTGCGATGAGTGAGGCCTCTCCCGTTTCTTTTGCCGCCAGGTCGCCCGCCAAGCCGTGCAGGAAGGCCGCGGCTGCCGCAACCTCGCTGATCGGCCTATTGCGATATTGTGCCACAAGCCCTGCCGTTATGCCCGTCAGAACATCGCCGGTCCCCCCTGTGGCCATGCCGGGGTTGCCGGTTGGATTCACCCAGACCTTCCCATCGGGCGCAGCCGTAAGCGTCCGAAAGCCCTTCAACACAAGGTTCACTTGACGCTTGCGGGCAAAGTCACGCGCTCTCTCGAGGCGGTGGGCCTGAATTTCCGCGGTATTCACGCCTGCCAAACGGCCCATTTCACCGGGGTGCGGTGTCAATATGGCGTCTGCCAAGCCTCCCCCGGATTGAAACTGGTCCATGCGGCCATCGAAGGCGTTCAGGCCGTCGGCGTCCAAGACGACGGGGAGACGGCGGCCGTTCACCAGGGTGCGAACCAATTCGGCAGTCTCAGGAACTGTGCCAATCCCCGGCCCGATGGCCAGCACCGTCTTGCCCTCAAGCAACTTATCCAGCCGCCCGTAATCGAGGGCGCGCAGCGAAATCGTGCCAGCCTCAGTTTGCGGAAGCGGCACCGTCATGTATTCCATGCCCAGCGATGCGAGCGTCGGTATGGCGCTCTCCGCGGTCGCCACGGTCACCAAACCCGCGCCGGCGCGCAGAGCGGCCTTGGCCGCGAGAGCGGCGGCGCCTGTCTTCCCCACCGACCCGGCCAGAATCAGTACATGGCCGTAACTCCCTTTATGGGAGTCGGGCTCGCGAGGCCGAGCCAGCCATGCAAAGTCCTCGCGGCAGGCCAAATTCAAGGAGAGATCCGGATCGCTTTCAAGCGCTTCGGGCGGCGTTCCGATTTGCCTGACGACCCATTCTCCCACGTGCTCACACGCCGGTGGAAAGACGTGCGCGATCTTGGGGGCCGTGAAAGTGATGGAGAAACCTGCCCGCACGTATTCTCCGATCAGTTCGCCGGAGTCGGCAGAGATGCCGGACGGCAGGTCCACTGCCACAACCTGCGCAGAGGCCAACTCCTCGTTAACTTCCCGGACCACTTCGCGTAGCAGGCCACCGAGGGGCTTGCTAAGCCCGGTTCCCAGAAGCGCGTCGACCAGCAAGGTGGTTCCTCGCAGGCTCGCCTTGATCGCCTGCCACGCTTCTGGACTCTCGATTACTTCGGGCACGCCGGAATCCGCCAGCCGCCCGAGGTTTACCGCCGCATCGCCGCTCACCTTTGCAGGATCCGCGAACAGGAGAACTCTTGGCCTCAGACCTTGCTCGCGCAACATGCGAACCACTACCAGTCCGTCGCCGCCGTTGTTTCCGCGTCCGCACAGAATCGCGATTCGCTGCCCTGCGAGCGGGGCAAAACGCTCCGAGAGAAACTCCACCACGCTGCGTCCCGCATTCTCCATCAACGTCAGGCTGGGCACGCCATAGCGTTCGGTGGTCAGGCGGTCGATACGCTGCATTTGAGGTGCAGTAAGAATTTTCATAGAAATAACGAGAAGGAGTCAGGAGTCAGAAGTCAGGAGTCAGTAGAAAGACCTGAAACTAAGTTCACACCCGCCGCCAGTAGGCTTTCAAGCACTCACGTCCTGATTAAACGAGTCTGGCACTGCTTCTACATGATACCCAAAAGCACGCATTCTGACTCCTGACTACTGACTCCTGACTCCTGGCTCTTAAAGCATCCACCCCCCGCTCACGTTAAGAACCTGGCCGGTAATGAAAGCGGCCTCATCCGAAGCAAAGAATTTCACCGCCTCTGCGATGTCGCGGCCGGTTGCGGGGCGGCCCACTGGAAACCTGGCGTCGATCAGCTTCTCTGCTTCCTCAAGCGATAATGCCTTTTCGTCAATTACCGGGGGATTAACAACGTTCACGGTAATCCCATGGCGTGCTTCTTCCAGCGCGACGGAGCGCGAAAAGGCAACCAGGCCCGCTTTGGCAGCCGAGTAAGCGGAGATCTTGGCTTGCCCGAAAGCGCGTTCGGCTCCAACCGCTCCCAGGTTAATTATGCGCCCCCAGCGTCTCTGCCGCATGACGGGCAAGGAGAACTTCGTCGTATAAAAGACACTGTAGAGGTTTGAGGCAAGAACGGAGTGCCATTCCTCCACGGTTGAATCCACCAGCGGCTTCCATTCGAAAACGCCCACGTTGTTGACCAGGATATCCAGGCCGCCAAATCGGTGCACGATAGCTTCAATCAATTCCGCCACACGCTTGGGATCTGTAACGTCGGTCGGGAAGACAACGCTTTCGGTTGCCGCGTTCCGCAGTTCATCGGCCACCTTCTGGGCGCCCATTTTATTTGTTCGGTAGCTGATCGCAACGCGTACTCCCGCTCGGCCCAACGTGAGCGCAATCTCTTTTCCGATGCCACGCGAGGCGCCGGTGACTAGGGCCACTCGATTTCGCAGAGACAAACTGCAGCTCCCTGAACTGTGATCACTTGTTGAAGTCTAACGGAGTCGAAAGTCGAGAGTCAAGACTTGAAGAGTCGGGAAGTCCAAAGGTCTTCGGCTTTCGACTCTTGACTCTTGACTCTCGACTCCCCCTCACTCCGACGCCTTAGCGACCAGCATCGTCATATCGTCCTGAAGTTCCGGGCTTCCGGTCCAATCGCTTACACTGCGGTAGATTTCTTCCGTGAGGGTCTGTGCTGAAACGCTCTGCGCGCGCCTTACCACTTGCAGCAGCCGTTCCTCTCCGAACTCCTCGCCGTAGATATTCTCGGGCTCGGTGATGCCATCCGTAAACGCCACCAGCAGGTCGCCGGGTTGAAGTTGAACTTCTCCTTGCTCATAGGTCATGGGGGAAAAGAGGCCTACCACCGTACCCCCCACGCTAAGCCTCTCGACTTTGCCATGACGGAGCAACACGGGAGGCAGGTGACCCGCATTGGTATACTTCAGGGAGCGGGAGGCAGCGTCGTAGACTGCAAAAAAGAAGGTCACGTATTTTTCCCGCGGCGTACTCTCGTAAAGTTGCACGTTCAGCCTGCCGACGACCTCGGCGGTCGAGAGAACCTTTGCCTGCGAGTCGCCGCCGGGCACGAGGCCATCGTAGAACTGAGCGCGCAAAGCCGACTGGATGGCGGCCATCAGCAGGGCGGCCGAAATCCCCTTGCCGCTGACATCCCCGAGGACGAGGCAAACTCTGTCCTCGCCCAGATTGAGGAAGTCGTAGTAATCGCCGCTGACGGTGCGCGCTGCCTTGCAAACTCCATAGAGTGCCAAGCCGGGAACGTCCGGCGCCGAACGGGGAAACAACTGTGTTTGAACTTCGCGCGCGATCTCAAGCTCGCTCTGCATACGCAGTTTCTCTTCAGACTCCCGCAGCAGGCTCTCCACCGAGGCGGTCATGCTGTCGAAAGCTTCGCCGAGTGCGCTGAGCTGGTCGCTCGAAGGAACGCCGATGCGGTAAGAAAAATCGCCTTTCTTCACCGCCTCCGTAGCCTCATAAAGCTTGTCCACGGCCTGCGTAATGGTGCGCGTCAAGCGCACGCCGATAAGAAATGCGATCCCTTCGATAATGAGAAAGATTACGGCGACGACTTTGAACAGCATGACGTAGACGTCGGAATATTCTCCCTGCGTTTCCAGCAGGCGCCGGTTGAGAGCCATAACCCTCGAGCTGACGTATACGACCGCGCCTCCGGCCAGCTTCTGTCTTGTGTCGCCTTGCCAGGAAACGGGATCCAGCGACGACGCGCCAACCACCCTGAAATCGAACCAATTGGCGGGTTCTGGAAGCTTTATTCTTTTTGAGTAAAGGCTGGCTAATTGGTAGAACGACCCCTGGGCGGTTTCGATCTGAGCCTGCATCCTCGAATTTAACGGCAGGGCTTCGCCATGCGCGGGCTGGGTGGTCATGACGCCTACCGGCCCAATGCCCTCGGCCGCCATGTCAAGCAAGTCGGGCGTAAAAGGTTCGGAAAGAACGGCAACCAGGATTCCTGCTGCCGTAGGCACACGCGCGATCGAACGCAAGGCAAGTTGGCCCCTGTCCGTCACAATCCCTGAAAACTCCTCCTCTTTGAACCAGGACGGAGTCGCCAGAGGGGATTGAATCTTGGTTCCCTGCATACGAAAGGCCCTGTCCTGCGATTCAATCCGCAGCGTTATTTCGAGCCCAGGGTAGTTGGCGGCATGCTCGTTGAGTTCCTTTACGTAGAAAGTCTGGAGCCGATCGAATACCTGGTCCGGTCTTGCGGAGGCATTCAAGCGTGCCTCGTGAGCCACGGCGCGATTGACTTGCTGAAGCGCACTGAGTCGCCCGCGCAGATTTGCGGTGACGAGAAGCGCGGCGAATTGGCCACCCACGATGAACATGCCCAGACCCACCAGCAGCACGATGAGAAGGATCGGGACAATGGCGATAAACACATAAGCAACGATCAATCGCCAGCGAAGGCGCCAGGGCCGGATCAATGCCACGAGCCGGCCCAGATAGTAAAACAGGCAAATGGCGGCCACGAGTCCATACAGGATCCAGAGCGTCGCGGGAACGCCGCCTGCAAGCCGGTCCACGCTCTCCAGGACGGCGCCGCAGGCTAACACCCAGACGGTAAAACGGGCCATGCGGTGTGTTCGATACTCCCGCAGCAGCGCTTTGAGCAGCCTGTTCAACATCAGGAATGTACCGGCGAGCTTTCTTTAGGGACTGGGGGGTTTTGCAGAACGCTGCGGCGGCGGCCGTAGCTGAAGTAAATCACCAGGCCGATCACCAGCCACACGACCAGACGAAGTTTCGTCATCGGGGAGAGGCCGACGATCAGAGCGCCCGAAAACAGGATGGCCAGGATCGGCACCAGCGGCACCATGGGTGTTTTGAACGGGCGGCTCAATTCGGGATGCGTCCTCCTCAGGACCCACACGCCCGCGCTCACCAGCATGAACGCGAGCAGCGTTCCCACGCTGGTCATCTCATCCAGGACGCTCAGCGGAACCAGCGTGGCCAGCACCGCCACGAAGAGGCCCGCAACGATCGAGCTTTTGTACGGCGTGCGGAAGCGGGGATGAATGGCGCTCGCCCAGGGCCACAGCAACCCGTCGCGCGACATCGAATAGAAGACTCGCGACTGCCCCAACAACATCACCAGCATGACGGTGGCCAGCCCTCCCAAAGCCCCAATCTCAACCATAAAGGTCGCCCAGTGTTGCCCGGTGACGCGTATTCCCACCACGACCGGATCGGGCACATTCAGTTGGGTGTAAGGGACAAGGCGCGTCAGCAGTCCTGAGACCAGGATATAGAGGACGGTGCAGATCACGAGCGAGCCCAGAATGCCAAACGGCATGTCCTTTTTCGGATTCTTGGCCTCTTGAGCAGCCGTGGAAACTGCGTCAAAGCCGATATAAGCAAAAAACACGACCCCTGCCCCGCGTAAGATGCCCGACCACCCGAAGTGCCCCTGCTCCCCTGTATTGGGAGGGATGAACGGATGCCAGTAATCCGGCCACGCCTTGTGGGAGAGCAGAAATGCGGCTGCGAGCGCGATGAACACGCATACAACCGCAACTTTGAGGATCACAATGGCCGTGGTGAAGTTGGCCGATTCTTTAATGCCGATCACCAGAATCGCGGAAATCGCCACGATTACCAGAAAACCAATGTAGTCATAGGTCAAATGCACGTTTCTGCCGAAGAGCATGAAATCGGTATGCGGGATGGGCGGCAGGCCCAAACCAATATCCTTGAGAAAGGCCCGCAGGTGCCCGCTCCAGCCCACGGCGACGGTGGCCGCCCCGAAGGCATATTCAAGAATCAAGTCCCAGCCGATGATCCACGCGACTAACTCTCCCAGCGTGGCATAGGAGTAGGTATACGCGCTGCCCGCGATCGGGATCATGGAAGCGAACTCAGCGTAACACAAGCCGGCGAAGGCGCAGGCGATTCCCGCCAGGATGAAGGAGAGCAGGATCGCGGGCCCGGCAAACTGCGCCGCAGCCTGGCCGGTAATTACGAAAATCCCGGCGCCGATGATCGCTCCGATGCCGAGCGTCAGCAGGTTGAGCGGCCCCAGCGCGCGCCTCAAACCGTGCTCGGATTCGACCGCCTCTTTCCTCAACTCTTCGATGCTTTTCTTTGCCCAGATGCTTGGCATTCCATCTCCCTTTGCAGCTATCAGCTCTCAGCCGTCAGCGAGACCAACGCTGACGGCATCCAAAAAAGCCGCAGACCTTGAAGAGGCAGGTCTGCGCTACCCGACCGTCTACATTGCCGCCTGACAGTCGCCTCCTGACGCCTCTTTCTTCCGGCTCGTCACTTGTCACTTGTCACTCGTCACTGCTCTTTTGCGCCAAAGGAAATAGACAGGAACACCCAGAGCCACGATGCTCAGGCCTGCAAGGCTGCGTCCGGGCTTGTGCGTGAGCAGCGCCCACTCTACAAACGAGGCGAACGCGATGTAAATCGCGGGGAGCACGGGGTACCCCCAGGCCCGGTATGGTCGCGGCGCGAGGGGGCGAGTCCGCCGAAGCTGGAAGACACCCGCCAAAGTCAAAGCATAGAACAAAACCACGGCGAAAATCACGTAATCTAGCAGTTCGCTGTAGGTCCCGCTCAAAGTCAACAGGGCCGCCCACACGGCTTGCACGCCGAGGGAAACGGCCGGGGTATGGTGTGTCGGGTGCACTTTGGCCACGGAAGGAAAGAACAGGCCATCCTTCGCCATGGCATAGTAGACTCGGGCGCCGGTCAGGATCAGGCCGTTCATGCACCCAAAGGTCGAAATCATGATCGCGGCTGCCATCAGAGTAGAGCCTCTGCCCCCGAGCATGACCTGCGCCGCCGCCGTCGCAACCCTGTCTTCTGCGGCATGCTGGATGCCGGAGAAAGGCAGGACGCGGAGATAGACCCAGTTGCACGCCACGTAAAGGCAGCAAATAGTGGCGGTGCCTATAAACAACGCCAGCGGCAAGTTGCGCCGGGGATTGACAATCTCGCTGCCCGTAAACGTAACGTTGTTCCAGGCATCAGACGAAAACAACGGGCCCACCAGGGCTACGGAAATGACGGTCAACATCGCCAGATTCCAATGCACGCCACTCCAAAGTCCCTCCTGGCGTGTAGCTGCCGCTGGGTGAACGTACAACCACCAGACCCCTAACGCGACCAACCCCAATAGCGTGGCCACCTTGAGAGTCGTAAAAACATTCTGCACCCACGCCCCGAGCCGCAGTCCGAAGACGTTCAGGATGCTGAGAAAAAGCAGTGCAACAACCGCCACCAGTTGCTGTGAGGAGAGCGTTAACGAAAACGTGTGATGAAAAACCGCAAACCGCCCGAGATTGATGAGGAGATTCTGGGTCGAGACCCACGGCACCAAAACCCCCAGGAACTTCCCGAAGGCTACCGCCACCGCGGCCATCGTCCCGGTTTGAATGATCAGGAAAAGGGTCCAGCCGTAAAGAAATCCGAAGAGCGGCCCGAAAGCCTCGCGCAAATAAATGTATTGCCCGCCGGCGGTCGGCATCATGCCTGCCAATTCGCCGTAAGTCACCGCCGCCGCAACCGTCATTACTCCGCTGACCAGCCAACAAAGCAGAAGGAGACCCGGGGACTGCACTTGGCGCGCAATGTCAGCGGCCACGATAAAAATTCCCGAGCCAATCATCGAGCCCATGACGATGGTGGTGCAATCGTAAAGGCGGAGGCCCTTGACGAGTTCCGAGGATGAGGACTGGGAGGTCGCGGCTTGGGAAGCGGATGATGCCATGCTTATCCCTAGAACCAAAAGATCCCACCACAGAGATCACAGAGATCGCAGAGTAGAATTATGGACTTCTCCATTCTGAAGATCCAAGGCTCTCGTTTGCAGCTGGTTGACGCGCGCGTCGTTCTGCCCCACTTCTCCGTGGTCTCTGTGTCCTCTGTGGTGAACCCTTCTTTGGTTCGTCTTAAAACGAACCATTGACGAAACGGCGAATACCCTGCTTCAGTTGGAGCACGTTGAAATTGATGAGCAGCCCGAGCTTGCATCCAGACAACTTAAGATACGAGATTACCTGCGCTTCATGAATTGGAGCCACAGCATCGATCGACTTAACTTCCACCACCACTGCGCGCTCGACCAGCAGATCGATACGGTAACCGCATTCGAGCTTCACCTGGTCGTAAACAAGCGGCAAGGGCTTTTGTTCTTCTATTCCTAGCCCTCGCTTCCTCAACTCGAACGCCAGGCAGGCTTCGTAAGCCGATTCAAGTAAGCCTGGACCGAGCACGCGGTGCACTTGGATTGCACCGCCTATGATCATTTCCGTGATCTTATTCAGTCGTTCTCTTTCGGTCACTTGGTCTCGATCTCTTCTCTCCGTGTTCTCTGTGATTTCTGTGGTGAAAGGCCTTTACCACAGAGATCACAGAGACCACAGAGACAAACCCTTCTGCACCCTCAACTAATGATTCCTAAGAATTCCCGCGCCCGTTGTTCGAGGTCCGCGGCGTCGAGAAGTCCGCCAATCACCGCCACCGAATCTGCGCCCGCGGCAAGCACCTCGCGGGCGTTCTGTAAGCTGATGCCGCCAATCGCCACCAAGGGCTTCCTCGTAGCGCGTCGCGCTTGCCGCAGCCCCTCCAACCCAACCACCGGGTCCGGGTTGTCCTTGCTGGCGGTCGGGAACACGGGGCCGTATGCAATGTAATCCGCCGTGGTACCATCCGCTTCGACGACTTGCTCCAGCGAGTGAGTGGAACACCCCAGCCACTGCCCGGTGGCGAGAACCCGGCGCGCCAACTCCACCGGCAAGTCGGTCTGCCCCAAGTGAACGCCGTCCGCCTCTGCCGCCCGCGCCACATCGGCACGATCGTTTACAATCAGGCGACAGCCGGACTCGTGAAGGAGCCCCCGCAGTTCTGTGCAAGTTTCGTAGAGTTGACGGGACGAAGCGTGCTTGTCGCGGTATTGTATAAGCCGCACGCCCGCCGAAATGAGCGCTCTCGCGGCCGCCGCCGGCGCCCGGCCGCTCAACCGTGCCGGGTCGATTATGGCGTAGAGTCGTGGAATCGCGACACCCATGGGCAATAACGAAACGGCAAGCATATACGCCGGAGTAGGGGTAGGGCTTGCCCTACCCCGGAAGACTAAATGATATCATCGCTGTTCTTGATGAAGCGTCGCAGGAAATGCGTGTCAAACTCCCCTGAGCGAAAATCCGGATCAGCCATAATCTTCTGGTGTACGGGAATGCCGGTGGCAACGCCTTCGATGATGAACATTTCGAGAGCCCGAGCCATGCGGGTTATAGCCTCTGAGCGATCATTGCCGCACACCACCAGTTTGGCAATCAGAGAATCGTAATAGGGGGGAATGACGGACTCGGCGTAGGCGGCAGTATCCACACGCACGCCGATGCCGCCCGGGGCATGGAAAGCCGTGATCTTTCCGGCAGAAGGAGCGAAGGTTTCCGGATTCTCAGCGCAAATCCTGCACTCAATCGCGTGCCCCAGCAGCCCTATCGCCTTCCCTCCGAAATTCAGATGGCCACCTGCCGCAATGTTAATCTGCATTTTAACCAAGTCGACTCCCGTCACCATCTCGGTGACCGTATGTTCGACCTGAATGCGGGTGTTCATTTCCATGAACTGGAGGTTGCGATTCTCGTCCATCAGGAATTCGACCGTGCCGGCACTCGTGTAGCCAATCTTCTTTAAGGCCTCAACGACCTGTAGCCCCACTCGCTCCCGAGTCTCCTGGTCAAGCTGGGTGGAAGGAGATTCCTCCACCAACTTCTGGTGCCGGCGCTGGATGGTGCACTCCCGTTCGCCGAAGTGCACCACCTGGCCGTATTGGTCACCCATCACCTGAAACTCGATATGGCGAGGCGATTGGATGTGTTTCTCCAGATAAACGTCCGGAGTGCCAAACGAGGCCGCCGCCTCGTTCTGGGCAGCTTGAATGGCGTGCGGCAACTCGTCGGGTGTCCGTACGATGCGCATGCCGCGCCCGCCGCCGCCGGCCGCCGCTTTCACCATGACGGGATATCCCGCGCGCTCAGCTTCCTCCAGCGCCATCGCCTCCGACCGGATCACATCGGAGCCGGGAAGAATGGGCAGGCCCAACTCCGCCATTGCCCGGCGCGCCTGGTTCTTATCCCCCATCATTCGCATGACGTCCGGACTCGGACCAATGAAGACCAGGTTGGAGGCTTCGCAAACTTCGGCGAAATAAGCGCTCTCCGCCAGGAACCCATACCCCGGATGAATCGCCTCGGCGCCGGTGATTTCCGCAGCCGAAATGATGCTCGCAACGTTCAGGTAACTGTCGGCGCTGCGCGGAGGCCCGATGCACACCGCCTCATCCGCGAAGCGCACGTGGAGCGAGTAACGGTCGGCTTCGGAATAGACGGCCACCGTTTCAATGCCCAACTCCTTGCACGCGCAGATCACTCGCAGGGCGATTTCGCCGCGATTGGCAATGAGGATCTTCTTGAACATATGGAAATTCGAAAATGGAAACTGGAAAATGGAAAATAGAAACTGGAAAATGGAAATCGACAGAACCAACCATCACTCACCACTTAAGACGCCAGGGCACACTCTCCAGTTTCCATCTTCCAGTTTCCATTTTCCTGTTTCGGTCACTTCCCCCGGGAGGGTTTAATCGCATACAGGGATTGGCCGTATTCCACAGGTTGACCGGACTCCACGTAAATGCGAGCGACTTCTCCCGCCACCTCCGCTTCCAGTTCATTCATCAGCTTCATGGCTTCAATGATGCAGAGGACCTGACCCAATTGCACGGTGTCACCAACATTGACGAAGGGGGGGGCATTAGGCGACGGGGCCGCGTAAAATGTGCCCACGATGGGGGACTTCATGACGTACAGGTCCTCCCCGGATTCTGCGGGTGTTTCGGGGGCGAGGGGTTCTTCCGCCGGAAGCGGTGTGCTCAGCGGAGCGGCAGGCGCCACGGACAGCGGCGTAAGTGGAGGCGCCGCAGGTTCCGAGAGATAAACCTCGCCGGCCCCCGCGCTCGAAGCCACAGGGATCCCGCGCTTAACCCGAATCTTTGCGCCGTTCTGCTCTAATTCAAACTCAGTCACCTGACGCTCAATCAGAGCGTCGATGAGCTGCTTGATTTCCTTGAGTCCCCAGACCTTCTCGCTGCCTTCGACGCCGCGCGTCGGTTTCTTCCCAGCCATTTTCGTCATTCTCCGGATCGTTCAGCATGGGCGGATCGCGAACCGCCCCTACTCCGCGATAATCCAGCGATCCTTAGGGGCAGGGGTCAACACTTCCGGGCCGTCAGGCCCAACCAAGATAGTATCCTCGATGCGAACTCCACCCCAGCCTTTCAAATAAACTCCGGGCTCCACGGTCACCACTTGGCCTGCCTGTAGGCGAGTCTTCTCGCCCCGTCCGAGACGGGGCAGTTCGTGGGTCTCCATGCCTACGCCGTGTCCAGTGCTATGAGTGAAAAAGCTGGCCAACCCATGCGCTGCCAGGGTCCGCCTTGCCATCGCGTCGACATCACCGGCGCGAACTCCGGGAAGTGCCGACCTGGCAGCTCTTTCCTGAGCCTCTGCCACAGCGTTGAAGACTCGCAGGACACGCCGTGATGGCGGCCCCAGGTGCACCGTTCGAGTCATATCAGCAGTGTAGTCGCCAAGTATAGCACCGAGATCGAAGATAACCAACTCATTTTCGGTCAACAACTTGCGAGTCGGACGCGCGTGAGGAAGTGCGGCGCGCGGGCCGGAGGCCACGATGGTCTCGAAGGCCGCGCCCTCCGCGCCCCGCTTTCGCATCAGATACTCAATCTCTGCGGCCAGGTCGCACTCGCTGACTCCCGGTCTGGTGATCTCGAGGATTTTCACGAAAACCTCTGCGGTGATTTTCCCGGCATCACGAATCCTTGCGACTTCTTCCTCGTCCTTTACGGCCCGGAGTTGCTCCACCAATCCTTGCGCCGGCAGAAACCTGACACGCCGGCCGGCGTCCTTCTTGAGCCGTGAAAAGTCAGCGCAACTCAGGTGCGCCTGTTCGTAACCAATCTGGCGAACTTTATGCGCTTTCAGCCACGACGCAACCGCGTTGTGAAGGCCTTTCCTCTCCTCGGTCACTTCTACTCCCCGAGCTTTCTCGCAGGCCTCGAGCGTGTAGCGCGGGTCCACCCAGAGAAATCCTTCACGCAAGTTGAAAAGCGCGATTCCGGCAGTTCCTCGAAAGCCTGTCAAGTATGCGATGTTGGTTAGATTCGTGATCAGGAAGGAAGGAAACCGGTGCTCTTCCAGAACCGCCCGGAAAGCGTCTTGCCTTTTGGCGTAAGTGCTGTTCATGGAGAAGCGCCATTGTCAGGGCATGGAAAGCCCTGCGCCCTGGTTGTAGGGGTACGGCTTGCCGTACCCTCTTGGCTCGGTCGCGCGAGAAAGATGAAGAGGGTACGGCAAGCCGTACCCCTACAACCAGAGCGCGGATCCACTGGCAAATGGTCAAACCCTAGGTGTCGCGCAACACTAGCTGGTCGTCAGGATCCTGGGAGAAACAAAGAAGAGCAGCTCCTGGTCCGAGTCCTGCACATTCGTCGACTTGAAAAGATTCCCGAGCAGGGGGATGTTGCCAAGCAACGGGATCTGCGTGACGGAGTTCTGGCGCTGCGTCACCGTGACTCCGCCGAACACCACGGTCCCTCCGTCCGGAACGAGCACCTGAGTGGTGGCTTGCTGCATATTAATACTCACTGCCGCATTGGTGACGATATTGCCAGGAGTGGCATTTTGCACTTCAAGCTTCAGGAAGATGTGGCCGTCCTCGGTGACCTGCGGCAGGGCGGTAAGCTTGAGGGTTGCGTCCACGTATTGTACTGAAATGGTGTTGTTGATACTGGTTTGGACCGGAAGCTGAGTGCCTTGCTGAACCATTCCTTGAGTGTTGTTCTGAGTGATGATGCTGGGGCGCGAGATCGTCTTTGCCTGGCTGCGAATCTCCGCCGCCGAAATTACCGCATCAATCAGGTAACGCTCCGAGAAATTGGTGATCGCCACCACGCCGAATCCCGTCGTGGCGTTAGACGGAATGGTATACGTTGGCGTTTGCGGGGTCGGAGGAGTAATGCTGGATCCCGTCCCCGTCTGCGTGACGCCAGTCGTGGAACCCGAAGTATTCGAGGACGATCCTACCAAGGCGGCCGACAAGGTGCGCTGAAAAGTCGAACTGGCCAGGACGATCCTGGCCTCGATCGCTACTTGCTTGGTCTTCGTATCGAGTTTGGCGATAGCCTCCTCGATTTTAGGGATCTGCGAGGCCACGTCGGAAATAATGAGCGTGTTGGTGCGTTTGTCCACCAGCACCGTACCACGCGGCGTCAGAGGGCCTGCGGCGGCTCAGTTCGCTCCCCGGTCCTTCCGGACGAACTCGCCCGGCCCCCACCGCGTACCAGGTTAAAGAGAGTCATGAGGTCGTTAGCGTTGGCATAATTCACGGGACGAAAAATCGTGACCAGCGGGGCCGCCTTCAGCCGCTCGGCAGCCATCTTGTTGGCCGTCTCCTGCTCCGCCAGAAGGGTATCAAGCCTGGCGATGCGGAGAACATTTCCTTCCAGGACCTTGCCCAATCCATTGTCTTTGAGAACGATGTCTAGCGCCTGGTCCCAGGGCACGTTGTCCAGAACCATAGTCACAGAACCCGACACATTGGGATCCACGAGTATGTTCAGCCCACTGATCTCGTGAACAAGGCGGAAGAAATCTTTCAGGTCAACGTCCTTGAGGTTGAGCGAAATCTGTTCACCAGTGTAAGCCGGTGTCTCCTCACCAGCCAGGGCTGGCACTGCCGGAGCGGCGCCAGGGTTTACGGGCGGGTTGGAGATGTTCCCTGCGCTGAGCACTTGCGCGGCTTTGTCTGCCTTAAGAGCTTCCGGCGTGGGGTTCTGAAAAGTCTGCCGTGGGGCCGCGGCAAAGTCGCGGCGGCTCTCCGAAGCAGGGATCGGAGTCTCGTAGCCAGTTCCCTGTCGATCACGCTTGGCAGCCGTTTCAACGGTTGACGATTCCGAAGCACTCACGAGGGAGGCGGAAGCGCTGTGTGTCGCTGCCGGGGGTGGAGTGACAGCAAGCTTCGCAGCTTTCTTGTGCGTCGGCGCCGCTGGCTGAGTGGCGCGATTCTCCGTCGGCTCCTTCTTCAGTGCCGCCGCCAGGGCAGCGCCCGCAGAGACGGAAGTTTCGTGGGATGATGCCGCTTCCGGTGCAGTCGCACCCGTTACGCCGGCTGCGTGCGTTGAAGCCGCCGCGGCAGCCACTGGTGAGTTGGCCGTGGGACTCGGCCTGACCTCAAGGCGTATACCACCGTCGGAGGGACGCGCCTCAAATGACGGGTTCCCCGACAGATCGGCGACAATGCGGACCACTTCGGGATCCTCCGCCCGGTACTGGCTCACCCTCACTTCCTTCACAATTGCCGAGGTCACAGGAATGAGTTGCCTCGGAACCGCGTTGGTCGTTCCCTCAACGTCCACCACAAGCCGGTCGGGATGGTCAAATCGGTAGACTTGGAATTTCGCCGGCTGCGTCGTAGCCACATCAATCGTGACGTCCCCCGCCGGCTTGGGAGTGACCGAGACCCCAGAAACCGACGGCTTCCTGGCCGCCTTAGCGAGAGCAATCGGCTGGGTCGCCCCCGCGTCTGAAATCTCTGTTGGGTGGCTCTCGGGCGCGCGCGGCGTTGCCAACAACAGCCATGTCGTCGCCAAGCATAGGGTGAATAGTCGTCTCATCTTCCTTCTCCAAGAGCTGAGCCCAGTTTGATTTCCACGTCGCGCGTGACCACCCGGCCCTGAGAGTTGAGTGTATTCTCCTTAAAGTAAATAGCCGCCGGAGTGATCTTGCTAACTACGCCGTTGTAAACGGTATCGTTGACTCTCAGGAAGTAAGCCCGTTTCGTATCATTCGTAACTACCGCGATCATTTCGTCGGCGGGCTGCTGGCGTACGATCCCCTCGAGTCGCAGGCCCGAGATCACCAGTCCGCGCGTGCCTGCCGGCAGCCGTACAGGGTCGACTGCCGAGTGGTCCGCGGAGCTCGGCGCAACCCACGCCTTGAATGGGTCACGGTGCCCGGCCGCAGAAGACGACTCCCTCGGAGTCTCCGACTTGAGTGGCCGGGTAGCTACTCCCCGCCCTCCTCCGGAAGCGGTTCCTGACTTTGCAGGCGCCGCGGAATTGTGGGCGCCCGAGGCAGATGAAATCTTTGGCAATCCGGCCTGACCTGACTTTCCGGTCGCTTGGGATGCCGCCCCCGGCGATGAGTTGCCGCTGCCAGCCTTGGCAGGGGAGGTCGCGGCTTTGGGGGCAGGCGTGTTGGCCGGGGGCGTCTTTACCGACGGGGACTGCCCGAGGCAAACCCCCGCTGTTGCCGCCGTCAGTGCAAACACACAGACCGCCAGGGCCGCGCGCCTGAGCTCAAGTCTGCCGTTAGACATAGTCCTTGTCCTGACCTATCTCTTGGGTGCTGCCGGGGCCGTGTTTGAAACCGCGCTGAAGTAGCTGGTCAGCACGCAATTCGCCCCCACCGTTTCCTCGGCACTGATTTTGAACGACCCCATGCCGCCGCCTGCCGGGGGGCCTAAAGTAAGACCGGAAACGCTTACAATGCGCTGTTCACGAGACAAGTGATTGAAGAAAGCCAGCAGTCCGTAGTAAGTTCCGTCGAGCCGCAGGTTGAATGGCATCTCGGTGTAAATATCCTTGTGCACCAGATTCTGCGGTATAAAAGTGCGAACGTTGACGCCGGCGGCTTTGGCGTCGGCGAACACCATCCTCAGAAAATCATCCGTAGCCTGCTCTTCCGGGACGATCGACTTGAGCGTTTCGAGCTGCTTCTCGAGCTCCGCAATACGCTTCAGGTACTCGGTTCGTTCTCGTTCGATCGTCCGGTTGCGCAGGTTCTCGACCTTAAGCTTCTCGATTTTGGCCTGCAGGGTATCTCGTGTTTCCTGGAGGGGAAGCACCAGGAAATAGAAAACCGCTCCCGCCAGAATTACCGCGATCAAAGCATAAGCCCCGCCTTGCACAAGCACCGGAAGCTCACCGAACGTTTTGGGCATCGCCATTGCGCTAGTCCGCTTACAGTCCCCTTGGCAATCTCATAGGGGTGGCTCGCGAGCCGCCCCTGCTCTGTTCACATTCCTGGCCGATGAGGGGTGGCCGCCCCAGCGCTGGCCTGGGAGAGCGTCGTGGCCCCTGACGGCGGTTTATAGGAACAGTCCAGATTAAACTTATAGGTAACTAGGTTCGACTTGTCGTCTTCGTAGAATTGCCGGAGCTGAACGTCATCGAAATACCCGCAACTCTTCAATAACGCCAGCAGGGTTGCAACCGAATTAGCAGACCCTGCTTGCCCCTGGATCGTCACCCGGGCACCCTCATGGGTTACCGAGGCAAAAAAGAGGTCGGTGGGAGTTTTGGCGACCACATCGCCCAGGGCGCTCATGAATTCCGTGGGACCCAGGTGGGTGGTTTGAAGCAATTGCACGGCTTTGACTCGCTGCTCCAACTGCGCCCGCGTGCCTTCGTATCGGACAATCTCCTGCCGGACGGCCACCAAGCGCGTCTGCTCGACCTGCTGTTTCTTGAGTTCCACACTGAGCTTGTCGATCGACCCGTTCCAAATGAAGTACAAGAGACCCACGATCCCAAAACTCACCACGAAGGCGCCGAGAAAAATCCATACCGCCAGCATCGACTTCTGTGCGGGCGCCGCAGCAGGCTTGGCCTTCGGCTTCGGCGCCGCCAACCCCAGCAGGTTGATTTTAATAAATGACATGGTTAATCAAAGCTCCTCAGCGCCAGCCCTGTCGCCACGCATAGACTGGGAGCAATGTCTTGCAGCAAAGCCTCGTCGAACTTTCGCGAATCTACTTTAACCTTTCGAAAAGGATCGATGATTTCGACCGGAACACGGAATTCCTCTTTCAATTGTTCCACCAGGCCTTCGATCGAGGCTGTCCCTCCGGCCAGGTAAATCGCCTGGGTGTTATCCGCAGAAGAGGTCTGCCGGAAGTAGTCGAAAGTCTTCTGAACTTCCAGCATCAGGATCTCCGAGACGGAGCGAAGAGGAGGAATCTTCTGTTCGCGCGTGATGCCGCCAACTTCCTGACCCTGCTTCAGCTTCTCCGCATCTTCGTAATTCAGGTCGAGTTCTTTCTGTAGAATGTCCGTATACTGATTGCCGCCGACGGAAACGTCCCGCGCAAACAGGGGAAATTCTCCCCGTCCCACAACAATATTGGTAATGCTGGCGCCGATGTTGAGCAGGGCGACGATCGTTTCTGGAGGAACTTCGTAGTTTGCACAGAAGGCATTGAACACGGCAAAGCCGTCGTAGTCCACGATAAAGGGCGTCTTATTCGCCTGGTTCACGACATTCGTGTGGTTGAGAATCTTCTCGCGTTTTGCCGCCACCAGCATGACGTCAGTTCCCTCTCCCGAGGGAGAATCCCCCAGCGGCTGGTAGCTCAGGTTCACATCCGAGATGTCAAACGGGATGTGCTGCTGGGCCTCGTAGGGCATGACCTCACTCAGGTCCTCGTCGGCGGACGCGTTGACGGTGATTCGCTTCACGATCACCGAGTGCCCGGAAACCGATGTCGCTACATTCCGGGTCTTGATTTTGTTGCCCTCGAAAATCCTTTCGATAGCGGCAGAGACCGTGAGGGCATCCATGATCGCGCCGTCCACCACCGTGTCCTGTCCCAGAAGCTCTAAGCCGAAGTTGACCAGTTCGTAGGAATCTCCGTGCTTCTTGAGCTCCACGGCCTTGACGGCGCTCGACCCGATATCGAGCCCCACCAATCCTTTCGCTTTGCCCATCCCAAACATCCGCTTTGCTCCCTACTGATCCATGAGGCGTTTCTTACGCGTCGAACGGTGATTGGACTGTGTGCTCTGCAACTCCATCCAGCGGTCCAGAAGCGTCTTCTTGAACTTCCACCGGTTCCCTAGCTTGAAGGCGGGGATCCTCTCATCAAAAACGTACTTGTAGAGCGTTTCGCGAGAGACTCCCAAGTATTCCGACGCTTCCCGGATGTCCATAACCTCTCTGGTTTCTACCATACGCTGAACCCCGCAAATTGAGTTCTTTCACTGACGGCTTCGGAAGCCGAGCCTCTCAGGCAAAGGAGTAGCTGCATTCTCCTGGGTCTATGCATATACGCCGTGGGCTCCTGTGCTGTCAACATGTATTTGAGGGGTTTATGGGTGAATCTTCCAAAGTTCTTAGGTGTTTTTCCCATTATCTTCGGTGATTCCTACAAGATCTTAGGCTGTGCGCCGGGACACCACTAGGTATAAGGCCACTTGTTTCGGCGCTCCATAGTACTTTCGTGCTGTCGTTCCGCGCGCGTTGCCGCGCCAAATCTCCGGGTTGACGCGGTGGCGGGGCAGGTATATACCTGCCTTGTACCGAAGTCAAAACGGAAACGCCGCCTTCTATGCCTTCCGTTCCTGTCAAAAGCCGCCTGCTGCTGGCCGGTCTGTCGATCTGGCTGCTTACGGTCTCGTCCGCCAAAGCGCAAGAACCCTTGAGCGGTGCCGATGCGGAGCGGGTCGGACGTATTTTCGACATCGAACGCTCTCCTATCCCACTGCATTGTTCAATCCAAACACAACGGCCCAGGCTCGACTTTGCGTTTCGGTTCGATCTTGGATACATCATCAGTTGCTCGCTCTCCGCATTCGCAGGGCGCGCGACTGACGTCTTCGTCTACGCCCGAGTTACGCCGCACGGCGGCCGGCCCGTTCTGTTCGTCGATGACTACCGGGTGCCGGAGGCAACGGATGTGACAAAATCCAGCCAGCTGAAACAGGGCTTCCAGATGAGTGGAGGATTCGCAGCAGGAGAGGGGAAGTATCGAGTGGAAGTCCTGGTGATGGACCAGCAAACTGGCCGCACGTCGCGGAAGAACTGGATGGCGCAGGTGGGCCACGCCGGCGGCAAGCAGGCTGTGCAAGTGGCCGTCCCTCCCGCGACCGTCATCCCCATGGGAGTTCGGCCGTGGCCCATCAGCATGGATAAGAGCGGCAAAGGCTTACGGCTGGCGGTTTTGCTGGATGCCGCGCCCACGAACCCCGGTACGCCTGCGCTACGCGCCTGGGATCGAGCCTTCTTGCTGGGTTCGCTGTCCAGCTTACTGAAGCAGATCCCGTGTGCTTCGGTTCGATTGAGAGCTTTCAATCTCGATCAGCAGAGAGAATTGTTCCATGAGGACGAATTCGATGAGGCAGGGTTCTTGCAACTCGCCGCATCACTTCGCACGCTGGAACTGGGAGCAGTCTCCTACCGCGTGCTGCAACAGCGGCAAGGCGGGCTCGAACTCTTGTTGAATTACGCTAATCAGGAATTAACGGCCCGGGATCCGGCAGATGCCGTCGTAATTCTTGGGCCGCGGACAAGCTACTCCGCCGACGTTCCCCGCGCGGGGCTTAAGGAGCGCGAAACCCCCAATCCGCGTTTTTTCTACTTCGAGTACTTTCCCGGCAACCTGCGTTTCAGTCAAACCCCTGACATCTTGAGCAGCCTTACGAAACGTCTGGACGGAACGGTTTGCGCAATCTACTCGCCAAGCGACCTTGCGCACTGCGCGCAGAAAATGCTGACTCGTATCCAACCGCACCGGGAGCCTTCCCCGCCCGGCCGTTGGCCCGCGCGTCCCGCGCCAACAAACTGACTCGGATTTTAGGCCATGCCCCTGAATTAGAGGGACTGCGCCGTAGCGCCTGTGCGAAAACCCCTTTGAGTGTCATTCCGAGGAGCCGAAGGCGATGAGGAATCTCGCACTGTCTTTCGCTTCAGGGCGAGATTCTTCGCTTCGCTCAGAATGACAGACCTTCGAGAGAGCCGCGCTACTGGATGCTGAAAGCGGCGCTGGTTGACGCTGAACTGTGGGTGAGGGCATCGGCGACGGTCACCTGCATCGTATATTTGCCGGGGACGAGCCGATTCAAATCGAACTGTTTGAGGACGAGGAGGCGGTTTTGCGGCGGGCGGAGAGTCAGTTCTTCCGCCGTCGGGGGAGCGCCGGCGCCGGCCGCGGGCTTGATCGTGTAGGAGGCCCGGAGTGTTTGACCTAGGCCAGTAGTGTAAGCTAACAGGATTCCGTAATAGAGGGTGAGCTTGTCGCTGGGGGCGAAGCGGGCGGCCATGGGAAGCTCAATCTGAAAGTTCTCTCCCCGCAGCGGGTCTCCCGGATCGGCGGTTCCCTGGGCGGCAACAATTGAATTCGAGAGCAGCAGGCTGGTCAGCGCAAGTCCGCCACCCAGGTTCGGAGCGGGCCCGGAGACGATGTCGGGGTTCGGCGCCGAAGGCGGGGCCGACGGCACGACCTCGCAGTGCCCTTGGGCTACAGTCCCGGAGGGAAGTTGAAGTATACCCTCGACGGTCAAGGGTTTCAGTTCCGGCAGCGAGAGCCGCGCGCTGATGTCGAGATCCTTCTTGCGGAATTCTTCCCACTGCTTGTGAGTGAGGTCAAGGGTCAAGAATCGCTGGTAAACGGAGACGGGCCGCCCGCTCGAGTCGCGGGCCAGCAGCACCAGAGTGATCCCGCCGCGGTAATGGTCGCCGACTCGCTCCAGGGTGACCATCCTGGCCGGCAGCGATACCCGCACCGGTGCGGTAAACTTCCCATCGGGGGCGAAGAGCGCCGCGGCGTTCACAGCCGGGGCGAAAGCCGGACGGAGAGAACCGTTCCCGAGGGCCGCCACCAATTGCGCCGCCGCGGGCGTCATCATCATTTCCTCTCCTGCCGCAATAGCCCAGTAGCCTTGCCTGTAGCGCACGTGCAGCCCGGGCGCGAGCGCCTCGACCTTGAGGGGGCGAAACGAGCCGTCGTAGTGGGTGTCCGTGGGCTGGTAGACCAGTGTGTAGAACTCGCGCAGATCCCGGTCCACGCTCTCCAGGCCCGATAACAAGTCGTTTTGATTCTTCATCACGAGGCCGCCGGTGGCCACGGCCACTCGACCCAGGTCTTCGTGCCGGGAGTCGGTTCCTCCCATGTGCGCGGCCCAGTCAAACTTGCTCAGCCCTGTCGAAATGCGGTCGTAGTCGCTCCAATTGCTCATGCGGAACGACTCGCGCATACCCGTCGTGTCGGGTGGACTGGCATTCGATGCGTCGTAATTCTCGGCGGCCAGCCCGCCCGCATCGATGACGTAAAACGCCACGTTGGCGCGATTCGCCGCATCCACCACGGCCTGCATTTCCGGCTCGACTTCCGGCGAATGGAGGAAGCCCTCCGAAAAAACCACCACGTTCTTGCGTCCCGGAAGGCTCTGATAGGCCTGGGCGAGCGCCCGCAAAGCCACCAGCACCGCGCGGGCCTGAAGCGTAGAGTGGCTCCACAGGAATTTCATCAGGGTAGCCAACTCGATCTTCTCCATCTGGACTTGCGCGGCTTGTGCCCCCGACCCGGTCCCCCCGCCACCCGAACCGTTTCCGGGCGCGGCGGCAGTAGGGCCGACGCCAAGCGTTGATGAAGCCTGAAGGCCGTAAATTTCCTGGTTGAGGTCCTGAATCTCCTGCTCCGTCTCCTGGCGCGCCTGGGTGGTGAGCCGCCCGCCCGGAGTTCGTCCGCTCAGGCGTTCGAGGGCTATGAGAGCTTGATTCTTATCTTTCGTGAAGGCCAGCGCCAGATGCAAGCTCTGATCAATGCCGTAGACCGCAATGAAATCGTCCGGGGCGACATCCTTCCGTAAGTACTTGGAGGCAGCATCACAGGCGTGCTTGATATGCGCGGGCTGGAGGTCCCCGAAGTCCAGAACCAGTGTGATGAAGTGAACGCTGGCGAGGTCGCGCGCCTCGCGTTCTCCGGGTAGGGGCGGTTCGCGAACCGCCCCTACGTCAGTCATGCCGGGAACCGCAGCCGGGGTGATGGGCGGAACGAAGGTCACGATCTTTTGCGGCCGGTTGTTCTCGTAAACCGCGAAATCAGCCGCTTTCAGACCCGGCACCGGCCGGCCTTTCTTGTCAGTGACGATGACGTCCACGACGACCGAAGGAGCCTGCACCTTGATCACCGGCTCGCCTTGCGCGCCACCCGCCTGCCCGCTTTCGCCTGAAGGCGGCTCAGGATTCTGCGGATGGGCCACCGACCGGCAGGGGAGGACTGCTGCGGCCAGGGCCAACGCCACAGCCACCCAAAGCAGGCTTCGAAGAGAGAAACAAATCCACAGCGTGTCCAGGCGACTGCTTGTCATCGTTCTAGCCTTGCCTTGCGATTTCGGAGCTTCAGTTCGTTTGCGCAAATTGTGCGGTTTTTGCTCCGTTCAGGCTCGAATTTGTGCTAATTCGTGCAAGAAACACGCATAAATTGCACGACTCAAAAACGTTATGTGCCTTATTTTAAGTCACTTATTTAGTTCGTTCCCACTATTTTCCATTTTTTGTAATTCCCTACATTCCCCCATAGCCGGGACCCTTCCGCTTCCCTTGCGCCTCGGCGCTCCCTGGCGCTCGCTTGCGACAATGTGTCCGGAAAATGACCACCATGGTAGGCTATCACAGCTCCTCGAGGTTGTCAAGCGGAAAATGCGGAAAATGCGGGAAATGCGAAATGGGAGGACGGACTGTCCGAGATCGATGCCAGCGGCACACCGACGAAGAGGCCTTGCAGATTGCAGTGACGGACGCCCCCTCACCCGCCCGTCAGCCGACGGGCGGGTGAGGGGGTCCGCGAATCAGTCAGTTAGTCGAGGTTCTGCGCGGCCGCAACCGACTGCGGAGTTCCCCAACCTAATTGGCTCCGCTCGCAAGCTCCAGTTCGGCATACCCTGTGGTGAGGCTCAGTAGAGACCTGGTTGCCTTGCAGCCCCACGGTCATGGCCTGGAACGGATTTGGCTTGCCCGGGTTCTGGCTGTCCCAGGCCATCTGTTGGACCAACTTCAGTCCTTCGAAGACTTGGCGCAGGCTCGCAGCGGAATCCGAAGACTTGCAATCCATCTTCAAGCCCAGGGTGACGCTATCGGCGGCGGCCACGCTGTAGGTGAGGGAACTGACATCGCCAAAGACTTTCTGCCAATCCAATTTCACGCTGCCTTGATTCGGCATCCAGCCTCGAAACCAATCGGCTATGGCAGGACCCACGGCCACGCCCCAGATGGGAGCGTCTTTATCGGCGCGTTGCACCAGGCCCGCCATGCGGCTGTCTGAGCCGATGCTGGGCACTAGGCCGCCGCGTGCTTCCAGCATCGCGGTGAGCGCCGTAAGGGAACCAAAGGCGCCGACGGAGTCCTGGAGCACCACAACGCAGGTGCCGGCTATTCCCGCTTCAAGGCAGTAGGCCTGCTTCCCGGCTATGGCATTGGGCGCCATATTCCGCTGCTGGGCGCTCTCCGCAATCGCCTGGGCGCTGAAGTTCCCGGTCGCGAAACCGTACAACGCCACTTCCGCGCCGCCGGGCTGCCACCCCAGGACCAGCCCTGAAATATCCGTCTCGCGAATCCCCAGTTGCGCCAACTCGTCAACGAGCTTGCGCAGCTTCGGTCCTATATAACGTTGGCGCAGGCTGGCGTAGTTCGGGAGCCCACGGAGTTTCGCGGGGTTGGAAAACTCCAGGCGGATCGTCTGGGTGGGAAATCCGTTCAACGCTTCCTTCACCAGGTCCTGAGCTGGGGCCGAGGCGGGCAAAGCCAGCATCGTCAAGGCCAGCAGGCCAAAAAAGATTCTCAAATTTGTACGTCGCTTCATATTATTGAATTCTCCTCGTCCGGCGGGGGCCGTTCGCGAACCGCCTTCACGTGCTCCCAGTAACGCCATGTTAGTTCGATGCGCGCGTACATTCACGCGTCTACTCCTAGCAGTGGTTCGCGAACCGCCTCTTCTCCGGGGATCATAGCAGAATATTATTTAGACGAAGTGAAAAAGCTTCCGGCTTGTGGTACAATCGGCGCCAGACGTAGAACTAGTGATTCGGTCGCGCCGCAGTGTCGGTCAGTTCGGGACGCGGTGCAGAGACCACGCGTTCACACCTGACGACCTCGCAGATCCCCTCCGGAGACCGATCAGTGCGGCCTTGTTTAACCTCTACGGTTTCGCCTCGACGCGGCGGTCGTGCCGAGACGCAGTAAGGAGGCCACCATGTTCGAGATGGTCAACGAGGAAAGAACGGAACCCAAGGACCGGAAGGTGCTGCTCGAGAAGATCGGCCTTTTTGTAGCGGCATTCGTTGTCATGGGAGGCGTGGTTTACCTCTTTGCGTTCTACTCAGCGCACTAGGTTTGAGGCGGCAGGGGAAATCGCTCAACCACCAGGCTCAGAGCCTGAGCGGAGGTGTGTACCCTGCCCTCCAATTGCGCATCTTCCACAGCCTGAAGGATTTCTTTAAAAATCGGCCCGGGTGAGTACCCTTGCGCGATCAGGTCATCACCCCGCAGGAGAGGCATGGGCCGGACCGTCTCCGGCGGGGTCTCCTCCAGGAGACGCTTAGCCATATCATAGGTGCTCAGATCGCCGTGACTGGCCAGGCAATCCAAGCGATGCAGTTCGAGGTGCTCGGCAAAGCCGGGCAAGCGCAGGAAACGCAGTTGGGTTGAACGGCGCATGCGTGGAAAATCCATAAAGCGCAAGTGGTGCCGAACCAGTTCAACCACTCGCTCCGTGTCGCGAGACGGAAGTCGCAGGCGGCCCAAAATTTCCTCCGCCATCTTGGCGCCTACCTCGACGTGATTATCGAAGCGGATTCGTTCGCGCACGGAGAACGTGGGGGGCTTGCCTACATCGTGAAGAAGAACCCCCAGGGCCAGGGTGTGCGTGGGCGAGCGCAGGCCGTCCAGCATCATCATGGTATGAACCCATACATCTCCCTCGGGGTGAAACTCGGGAGGCTGGGCCACCCCTTGCATTCGCTTGACCTCCGGCAGCACCTCCGGAAGGAGCTTGGTAGCGTCAAGCAGCTCAAAGCCCTGCCGGGGATGGCCTTCGGTGAGGATCTTCAGGATCTCGTCGCGCACGCGCTCCAAACTCACCTGGCGGATCTCCGCCGCTTGCGTTCGAATGGCTTCCGCCGCACCCGCGTCAAGCGTGAACGCCAGGCGCGCCGCAAAGCGAACAGCCCGCAGCATCCGCAGGCGGTCTTCGCTGAAGCGTTCGTGAGGATTGCCGATGGCACGCACTCGCCGCGCATGGATGTCGGCCTGACCGCCCACATAATCGAGCAGCTGTTCCTTCACCGGATCGTAGAGAAGGCCGTTGATGGTGAAGTCGCGCCGTAGCACGTCTTGCTGGGGAGTTTTTGAGTAACGAACTTCACTCGGGTGGCGCCCATCGGTGTAGCGTCCGTCACTGCGGAAGGTGGCCACCTCCACGTTGCCTTCGGGGCGCGGCACCAGCATCACGCCAAATTGCGCGCCCACGCCAATGGCTTTCCGGAAACAGTCGCGCCACTTGCTCGGGCGTGGCATCGGTGGAAATGTCGTAGTCCTTCGGCGTCAAGCCCATCACCTCGTCGCGCACGCAGCCACCCACCAGGAAGGCTTGAAAGCCTTCACTGCGCAACCTGAGAACAATTTCCACAGCGTCTTGCCGCTTGGCGTCCATGTGTTCTATTAGACCCGATGCGTGCCTGGGCTGCAAGCGGCTTGGAGTGCGGCAGCGGAGCTGCCGCCGTGGAAGGTTAAAGGGTAAAGGCTAAAGGTTAAAGGAGAAAAGGGAAATAATCGGAAACAGTTAGCCTTTAGACTTTACCCTTTAAACTTCGCTTTTACGGCGGCAGCTGCGCTGCCGCACTCCAGGGCCGGAATTCAAGTTTTGCCGCGCCGTGCCGATAGAAAGACCAAACGGCAACTCCTGCCGGCGACGCGATACGTCCCTCGCCTTTGCGACGCCGAGACCTTGGCGGAGAGCGTGTACGAAACAGGAATGTTAGGCTCCATTTGATAATCGACGCTGGCCGCCAAGGCACCCTCCTGGAGAAGAGCAGTAGGCAGTCGGCAGTGGGCAGTGGGTAGTCGGCAGTCGGCAGTCGGCAGTCGGCAGTCGGCAGTCGGCAGTCGGCAGGAGGTCGTCCGGCTCTGCAGCCCCGTCTTGCGGAAAAGTCGCGCTGTCATGCTGAGCGAAGCGAAGCATCTGCATTTGTCACTTGAAGAAACCACGACTGCAGGGATCCTTCGCTGCGCTCAGGATGACACAATCCCAAGGTGGCGCCTACGGCACGACAAGTTTCGGCATCAGTCTGGCTCTTCCCTTCCCGCTCCGCCATGTTACCATCATAGGTTCTCCAATTGAGGGCGCGTGACTATGTCCAACATCCGAGTTCGTTTTGCACCTTCACCGACAGGTTACCTGCACGTAGGCGGGGCGCGCACGGCGCTTTACAACTGGCTCTTTGCGCGGCACCACGGCGGCGTGTTCATTCTACGCATCGAAGACACGGACGCAGACCGTTCCAAACCCGAGCTCAGCCAGGCAATTCTCGAGAGCATGAAATGGCTGGGGCTCGATTGGGATGAGGGGCCGTTCTACCAGTCCGAGCGGCTGGAGCGCTATCGTGAAGTGGCCGCGGAACTCGAGCGGCGCGGTCATGCCTATCCGTGTTTCTGCCTGCCGGAAGACCTCCAGGCCAAGCGCGCCCAGGCGGAAGCCGCAAAAGAGACCTTGGAAATACGAAGGAACGTGCCGCAACCTCTCAGACGGGGAGCGCCAGCAGCGGCGCAGCGCGGGGCATCCCTGGGCCCTCCGGTTTCGTGTTCCGGCCACAGGCCGCACCAGCTTTGACGACCAGGTCTTCGGCCACCTCGAGCTCGAGAACCAGGAAATTGAAGACTTTGTTCTGCTCCGCTCGGATGGTCATCCCACTTACCACCTCGGCGTCGTGGCCGACGATCTCGAAATGGCATTTCCCATGTGGTGCGCGGCGCCGATCACCTTTCGAACACGCCCAAGCAGATTCTGGTTTACCGCGCGCTGGGCGCGCCGGAACCGCAGTTCGCGCATTTGCCACTGATCCTGGGTCCGGACAAACAACGGCTGAGCAAGCGCCATGGCGCGACTTCCGTGGGCGCCTATCGCGAGATGGGAATCCTGCCGGAAGCGTTGGTGAATTTCCTCGCCCTGCTGGGCTGGACGCCGGCCGATCAGAAGGAGATCGTTCCAATCCAGGAGATGGTGAAGCAGTTCGAGTTCACGGCCGTTTCCAAATCAAATGCCGTCTTCGACCCGGAAAAGCTTGCCTGGATGAACAGCGAGTATCTCCGGCATCTCCCCGCGGAGCGCCTCTGGCGCTGGCTGAAGAGGAGTTGAAATCTGCGGGGCTTTGGAAGGATACGTTCACCGGAGCCGAAAAAGAGCGCTTCGAAGTTTCCACCCGCCTGCTGCAAACTCGCGCGCGGAGCATCAAAGATTTCTCAGTGTCCGGACGCGCTTTTTTCAGCGACGAGTTCGAGTACGACGCCGAAGCGCAGAAGAAGTTCTGGAAGGATGCAAGATTGCCGGAGCTGCTCGAGGAGCTGGGATTGCGGCTTGCGGATTCCAAATCCTTCGATCTCGCAGGGACAGAAGCCAGGCTGCGCGCGCTGGCGGAGGAGAAAGGCGTCAAGGCGGGCCTGCTGATTAATGCTGCGCGCGTGGCGCTCACGGGTCAGGCGGTTGCTCCGGGCCTGTTCGAGGTCATGCTGGCTTTGGGGCAAAGCCGAGTCGCGGACCGGCTGCAGCGAGCCGCTGCCCATCTGCGGGCAGCCCATTGAAGTGGAAGGGTGGAGCAAACAGGCAGAGGAAGAAAGTCATCTGTCATGCTGAGCGCAGCGAAGCATCTGCAGTTTCTCCTGGAATACAAGCAAATGCAGATCCTTCGCTTCGCTCAGGATGACATGCCGGATGACTTCTTCCCCAGTCGGTAAAGCCGCCCCCTTCCCGGGCTGTGGTGAGAACTCCCAATTAAGAATCGCGTGCCCCGTCAATTTTCTTGCGCAGCGCTTCATAGGTCTCAACCGCGACGATGGCTGCGGCAAGCACGGCCCCCACGGTGATGAGAACTTCCCTCGTATTTCTCAAGATCTTGAGGAATTTCCGCATCGGTGTTAACCTCCGAGGGTCAACCACCCCAGTCTGGCGTTACGGTTCGGTGAAACTCGGGGCGATTCTACGTCGTGCCTAGCTGGCTTAATCGGCGCAATTTCAAATGGCTCTCGGAAGGGCGGGGCTTTAGCCCCGCCCTTCCGCTTCCGACGAATAAGGTCGCCCACTAATTCTGCTAAGCACTAGCCTATTGGTCGTGTAATGCCGCCCCTCGATCAAGCTGCATCACCACCTTCTCCGGCAGCTTCCTATTATACTGTTGCAAGCTGAGTATTGTCGCCTCCACCTGGTTCGCCGACAAATCCAACAGCCCACAGCATCGTGGCAGGGAAAAACGCTGCTTGCCGGCGCTGCCCGGATTGAAGAACAGCCTGCCGCACAACGTGACGGCGCACGGCACGTGGCTGTGGCCGAAAATCACGACGCGCGTGTCCTGTTCGAAAGCTCGCTGGAAGGCATCCCTTCCTCGCGGCGCGGCCCCCTCGGTCCGTGCCTGGTGAGCCCATTTTTCCAGTTCGGTTTGCGCCGCCGGCAACTCATGAAGCATTTCTATTTGAACGGCGTCCTTCCAAGCGGCGGACCGCGAAGCGCCGCGCCGAGTGGTTTCGCCCAGGCTTAATCTCAAGCTCAGAGGAAGCCGAGCCAGAAGTGAGTCGACGTTTCCCTTCACCGCCCGCACAGGAGCGATTCTCTCCAGTTCCTCCAACACTTCCTAATTTCCCACGTCTCCAGCGTGCAGGATCAGTTCGACGCCCGCCCACAACTCCGCCAGACGCGCGTCAAAGAAACCGTGCGTGTCCGAAACCACACCGATCTTCATCGGGCCGTTCCCCGCTCTTCCGCTATGATTTCATTGGCCCGCTGCCTGGACTCCCCGCAACGCGCATGGCTGGCCAGGCAGAAAGCAATGCTTGCATTACAGCCGCACGGACAGGGCTCCATGTTCAGCCGCAGCAGCACGTGGTTTCGGCGCTCTTTGCTCAGCGAGGCCAGATCGAGGCCGGGGAGGTCAGTGATATTGGTCGGGGTGAATGGGCCGGCCGCTTGCGGACAGGTTGTGCCTTGAGGCTGCAAGGGAGCGGGCTGGACGTTCGGCCGGTCCGGCTTTAACTCCCAAACCAAGGCGGCCAACGCCACCAGAATGACGAAAAGATAAATGGCCGGTCCACGCGAGGTGTCCGGGGGGTGGGGATTTGCCAATTCCTTGGAGCTCGTTTCGTCTGTCGGCATACTATTCCGAGCGGCTTGCAGAGGCGCCGCGGCGCGCCACTTTGAAGGAGAACAATATCGGCACACTGGCGGGCGGCAGGCAGGCGTGGTCGTTGCAGGCCTGATACGCGAACTGCCCCTTGACCTCGTAGTCGCCGGGCGGCGTTTGGGATCGAGTTGAAGCACCACATCAACCCGGATCGTTCCCTCGTAAACGGAAAGGGGCGCGTCCGAGAAGGCAAACTTCCTCGGTTCACCCTTCGGGTAAGTGATATCGTTCCCCGTGACTGCTTTATTTGGCTCCAGTTTGACTTCCGTAGGAATCAGATAGTCGAGACTAGGATGATGATCATTGATGTGGTAGCCGGGGAAACCTCCGCCACCACCGCCGCTCTCACAACGGAATCGGGCCGCGCCGCCTGCGACGCCATCGTGACCTTCGCCTTCACCACCTTCCCCGGCGCCTGTGCGCAAACCGCCCCACAGACCAGAACGAATGAGAAAACGAGCACAACGAAAGTCTTCATATTGACCTTTTCTTCGATGTAGGAGCAACCCTTGTGGCTGCCCACGGCAATTACGTGGGCCGCCCCAACCTAATGAACAGGAGATTTGTCAGTCTGAGCGAAGCGAAGAATCTGCATTAGTTCGCGGACCGGAACTGCAGATCCTCGGCTCGCTCAGGATGACAGCGACTGTCGTTCACGATCCCGATTTCAGCAGCTTCTCCATCTGTGCTCGCGCCAGCTTCAAGCTGACTTGGCAGGCCCGGTCCACCTGGCGGCATTTCAGCACCGTCAAATTGCAGCCGCACGGGCAATGCTGATCGCCGAGTTGCTTCTTCAAAGTCTCCTTCTGCTCGGCGGTCAGCTTGGTCAGGTTCAAGCCGGGAATTTCCGAATCGATGGCGGCAGGATCGCCAAGCGCAATTCTGGTCTCAGTCCCCGCCACCATGGCCGGCTTGAAGTCCGATTTCTCGGCGGTTGGACTCATGGCCAGCAATTGCTGAACTTCCTCCTCGATCATTGCGGGACTTATGCCGCCGGTGTGCTTGGCGTAAATGCGTCCGTCACGACCGATCAGAAACGTGGTCGGCAGCCCAAAAATTCCGCCATAGAGTTCCCCTATCCGTTGATTGCCGACCGCCACCGGATAGTTCATCTTGAATCCCTGTAGAATTCCACTACGGGCGCGGCTCGTCGTCCATAGAGATGCCGATAACCGAAAAGCCCTGCTTTGCGTACTTGTCCTGCATTTCGACAAATCCCGGAATCTCTATCCGGCAAGGCCCGCACCAGGTCGCCCAGAAATCCAGCACCACCACTTTGCCCTTGTAGTCGGCCAGGTCCAGCTTTTTCCCCTCGATGTCAGTCAGTGAAATCGCCGGCGCGTCAGGATGATCGCTGTCGCCTTGGCCTGGATCTTACGGCGGGGGGGATCCAGTACCGGTTGACAAGATAGAACCCCGCCACCAGGATTACCGCCAAGACCGCACCGACCAGCAGTTTGCCTCGGCTCGCGGTTCGAGCGGGCTGGCCGCCAGGGCCGGTTGGCTGCGGCGTTCCTCCGTTCGCAGAACTTTCAGGTTCATTCAAATCCATATCTTCTCCCTTAACTTCTATCCCTTCCTCTCCGCATGAGGCATCGTTGCAGCCTTGACCCTTGCCGCGGGCGCCACCTGGTCACCCACTTTCTTATTCCCGGGTTTCACGCTTCCTGAACCCTCCGTGGCGACGGCCCTGACCTGCTCCTTCAGGCAGGTTTGCGGCGGAGAATAAGAGCCATCCACACTGCCGTGGCGAAGGCCAGAATCGCAATAAACTGCGATGTAGACAAGAGATGATGAAAGACGAACCCGCGGTCCTCATCGCCTCGCAGGAATTCGATGAAAAATCGGGCCACGGCATAAAGAGCAAGATAAAGCACGAAAATCTCGCCATCGCGGGATTTCCTCGGATATCTCCAAATCAGGATGGCAAAGATCGAGAGCGAGGCCAAACACATGATGGGCTGGGTGGGGAACAACGGAATATTCAACGGTGTTCCCGCCACCTGGTGGGCGATAGGGTCTGTGAACACCATGCCCCAGGCGGAGGTGGTGGGCTTGCCGTAATCACATCCGGCGGCAAAACAACCGATGCGGCCAAGACCTAGTCCCAGGGCAATGGCCGGAGCGTAAACGTCCACGACCTTCCAGAACGGAAGATGATGAAGCCGAATATACCAAACCGCAAAGAAGACCGCAGCGATAAAGCCGCCGTAAAAAACCCCGCCCGCCAGAAAAGTGCTGCGACTGAAGATTTCCCCCGGATACTGCCGGTAGTAATCCCAATCGGAAATCACCATCAGCACCTTCGCGCCGAGGAGCGCCACGAGCAGCAGCCAGGTGCTGAAGTCGAGCAACTGGCCTGAGTCCAATCCTTCCCGCCGTCCTAGCCGGAGGATAGCGCAGATCGCGGCCAGAATAGCCAGCACCACCATTGCCCCGTAAGTGGGGAAATGAAGCGAGCCAACGGTGAACAGAATGGGGTGCAAACTATCTCCAAGAACAAGCTATCAGCCATCAGCTCCTTAGCGCCTGCGCCCTGAAAGCTGACGGCTTCTTACAGCGTGAAACGGTTCAGGAACGAGAAATATCTCGAAATCACCGTAAACTTGTTGGTCGCCATCAGGACGCCAAGAGCAATCAGGAGCACGCCTGAAGCTATTTCGACTGCCTGCAGGTGCTTCCGGAAACCGCCATAAATCTTCAGGAACTGGCCCAAACCGACGCTGGTCAGAAGGAAGGGGATCGCCAGGCCCGCCGAATAAACGGCAAGCAGGAACATCCCCTGGAACACCGTGTGCCGCTGCGCGGCCAGCGCCAGGATGGCAGTTAGAATGGGGCCAATGCACGGCGTCCAGCCGAAGGCGAACGCAAACCCCAGGAGAAAAGCGCCCACAAGTCCTCGGCGCGGTTCACCGGTTTCGAGCCGGGCCTGGCGATAAAGCAGCGGAATCTTCACCAAACCGGTTAGATGCAATCCGAACACGATAACGACAATGCCTGCCACAAGGTTAAAGGTGGCTCGCTGCGCCAGCAGAAATTTCCCCACTGCCGTCGCCGAAGCCCCAGAGTCACAAACACGAGGGAGAAACCCACCACAAAGGAACGGAATTGCGCAAAATACGTCCCATCAGCGCCGGGCTCGTCCAGTTTCAATTCCTCAATCGTTGCCCCGGATAACATCGAAATATAGCCCGGCACCAGAGGGAGCACGCAAGGTGAAAGAAAAGACACCACACCCGCCACAAACGCAATCGGGATGCTCAATTCATGGCCCATGGTTTCAGCCTGCCTCGCGACGCGGCTCCAATCTAACGGATG
>CAVYJG010000018.1:0-36955 GCA_963768695.1 uncultured Acidobacteriota bacterium
CTCAAGGCGGGGCGGCTGACGGCTGCTTGTGGATGGGCGCTCGTCCGGCTTTGCTTCGACCGGGAACCACAAACGAGTGCTTGGGCTGGACAGGAACGAACGACCCTGCAGTCAAGGAATCATACGCCGGCAGATTTTCCGCCGCGACTCGAATCGCCGCCCAGCGCCTCGCAAGCGCGTCGTTCGCGGCATTGGTTTCCATCACTGCGTCCTGCGGAATCAGGGCGCCGGTTTCACTCGAGAACAGGCTCTCCACGCCGGCGGAGACTGCCGTGACCGTGTAGTAATATTCGGCCCCGGCCTGCGGCCCGTAGTCAACGTAGGTGCAGTTCGCCTGGTTCGTGCAGCCGGCATCCACCGGAGAGGCGTTGATGGGCCCGGTTTCGTTGGCCGGAGTCGTCCCGCGATAGACGTTGTAGCTGTAGGCCGGGTTCCCCTGCGCGCCTGCGGGCGGCGTCCAGGCGAGCGAGATGCAATCTCCCCGCCAGTAGCTCGCTTGCCGGGCCAGCGCGTCGCCGGTCGGATTGCTTTCGCTCAGGGTGGCAAAGTGGGCCGCCTGCCCGGCGATCGAATCCGAACTGGCGCTGCTTTCCACCGGATTGGCCTGGTAAGCAAGCTTCGATTTGAAGGCCGCCATGATCGCAGCGTACTTCACGCCCGAACACTGATTCGCGAAGCTCATCGCCGTCGAGCCGCTCGAATTCAAATCGTATTCCGTCGCCCCGCCGGACTCATAGTTTGTGAGCGGCGGTATGCCGCCCGCCCCGCCCGTCCACGCGCCCAGCGCCGCGCCCGCCGCCGGCGCGGTCATCGGACACGCGCTGCCGTTGGGAGGGGCGAGTTCAGGCGGAACCGCGGCGCCGTAAAGCAGTTCGTTCGGCAGGCTGGGAGTGATCGAGGGCGAGCCGATGGCCGTACCGGAGGCGGTTGCGCTGGACACGGTGGCGCTCGCGTCAAACGTCACGGCCCCGCCTGAAGCGTTGAACTCGTCCGCCCAAACATCCCCCATGGCTTGCCCGCTCGACCAACTCACGCTGATCGCGCTCGAAGCGTTCGACGGCGCGTTCAGCAGGTAGCCCAGCCACAGGTTCGCATAAACCGTGCCACCCGAGCAGAGGCCGGAGGTGACTGCTTGCGACAACGTGGCGGGGGTGGAAATCACCGTGTAGCTGTTGGCGTTCGCGTCCTTGATCGTGACCGGCGAGGGCCCGCCGTTCGTGCAGCCGATGGTTGTGAAAACCACCACCACCAGGTCCCCGTGTGCCGGATTGCTCGCCAGGGTCAGGGTGAATGGGCTGCTCGTCCAAGCGCTTGTCACCTGGACCTTCGCGCCCTGGACGTGGCTGAACCGCTGCCCGAAGAGCAATGTCGAGTGAAAAGTGGCGAGCGCGAGAAACAGCAGCCAAGCCAGCGCGCTCTTCGGCTCAGCGCCTCGTTCCTGTCTCGCCGTCTTGTTGACTTCCGCAGCTTCTGCCATTTCACCCGCTCTTTCGGTCACAGAACCTAGCCTACCATGCCCGGAATGGGAAAATGGGAAACAGTGCAAAAAATGCGAGTAATTATTTTATCTGCTTTGAATTGAATGCGATCGGAGGAAAGAGCTTTTTCACATTGTGAAAAAACGGCTCCCAAGTGTGGCATTTTGACACATATATTCAAAACCTTGCATATAACCGGCGCCGCCCCGTGGCGCAGAGGTGGGCGCATTTTGCCCTCCTCTGCGGCTTTTCCCCTGCTGCGCGAAGAACCGCGGAGTCTCAACGGCAGAGACTCGCGCTACGTGCTCTTCCTACCTCGTTAGGGGTGAAGCGGTTTCTGCGGCGGCGGAACCAAGCCCAAACCACGGGCGGGATCTCCGCGCGCGCCGACTGCCCGCGTCAGGGTTTCCTCTTCGGTGCGCTTTTGGGTTTGCAGTTTCTCGGCTAATTCCAACTCGCGGCGGGAGTCTTCAGGCCGTTTCAGCTTTTCGTAGGTTCGTCCCAGCAGGTAGTGAGGCTCGGGGCGCGTCGCATCCAGGCGGATCGCGTCCTGAAACTGCGGCACGGCCTCCTGGTAGCGGCCGAGCTTGTCCAAGGCCTTCGCCAGATCCAATCTGGCGCGATAATCCCCGGGCGAATTCCCCGTCAAACCCTGCAGGATGGGCAAGGCGAGTTGCGGCTGAGACTCGGAGAGATAAGCGTCTGCGAGGTAATACCTGGCTTCTCCAAACCGCGGGTCGAGCCGAAGCGTCTCGCGCAGTTCGCTGACGGCGTCGTCATACCGGTGGAGCTTCCAGGACATGAATCCGAGCGAAAACCGTACCGTGGCGTCGGCGGGCAACTGCTTCTTGGCCTCCTCGAACTCTTCCAGAGCTTTCTGGTACGAACCCAGACCGTCGTACGCCTGGCCGCGCAAAATGCGCACCCACGGCGAGCCGGGGTCGAGCTGCTCGAGGCGGTCGAAGCCGTCCAAGGCCTTCTTAAATTGCTTCGTCTCGATATAGGCGCGGATCAGCAGATAATTTGAGCCCGGGTCGCGAGGCTCGAGGGACAAGGCCTTTTCGAGCGGCGGGATGGCGCGCGCGTATTCGTCCCGGCCGATGCGCGCCACGCCAAGCAATTCCTGGGCCTGGAAACTGGAAGGATTAATCTCCGTCGCACTCTCGAGCGCGGGCGCGGCGGATTTGTAATCCTGTATTTTAATCAGAGCGATCCCCAGGTTCAGATTCGTTCCGAATTCGCGGGAGTTTATTTTCAAAGCTCGCTGGTAATAGGAGATTCCTTGCTTGAAATCGCCCTGCTTCACGCTCAAGGCCCCCAGCGCATTCAGCGCGGGTACGGAGCGAGGATCGACCTTCAGGATTTGTTGGTATTCCGCTGCGGCGTCCTGCCAAAGGCCTTGGGCCTCGAAGCTCTCGGCCTTCGCAGCCAGATCCAGAATGGTCGATTGAGGGGATGATTGCGCGATGGCGAGGGCAGACAAGAAAAAGCTCACCACAAAGGCCATTCGCATGACACGAAGGACGGGGCCGCCGCAAGTGGCTGGCTCGTCTCCATCCAGCGTGCTACGATAGCCGGGAAGAAAAGAAAGTGAGCTCTTGGAAAGCACACTGAAATTGTAGGACAAGGGCTGTCTCCAGTCCAAACAGTAAAATGGCGCGGTGGGTTTCGGTCACGCTGGTGGTTTGTTTCGGTGCGCTTCTTGCCGGGGCAGGGAATTCTCTTTCGACTGCCACGGGGAAGCCGCCCTCGATCATATTGATTTCTGTCGACACACTGCGTGCCGACCACTTGAGCTGCTATGGCTACCGCCGTATGGCGACGCTTCACCTTGATGCGCTGGCCAGAGGCGGCACGTTATTTTCCGCGGTCAGTTCGCAGGTCCCCTTGACGTTCCCTTCGCACGTCTCTCTGTTCACGTCCACGTACCCGTTCTTCAATGGCATCGAGGACAACGGAGAGACACTGCGGCCCAACGCTTTAACCCTGGCCACCGTCTTAAAGGCCCACGGCTATCATACCGGAGCCGTGGTCGGCGGCTTCGTGCTCGACCGGAGGTTTGGGCTCGATCAGGGCTTCGACACCTACGACAGCACCTTCGACTTGCACCACCAGGCCGACTCCGACAGCGGAGACGTCAAGCGTTTGGGCGCCGAGGTGGTTGCGGCCGCGAATAAGTGGCTGGATGCAAACTCCGGCAGCCCCTTCTTTCTCTTTGTGCACTTTTATGATCTGCATACTCCCTACAACTTGCCGGCGAGCGACAGGGCGCGCTTCGGCACGGGGTACGACGCCGAACTTCGCTACGTGGACGAGCAGGTGGGCGCCCTCTGCGACTCCCTGCGGCAGCATAGCGTCTTCGCAAACAGCCTCGTCGTTCTCACTTCCGACCACGGTGAGGGGCTGGGAGAACACGGTGAGAAAACGCACGGGTACTTTGTCTATCAAAGCACGCTGTGGGTGCCGCTCATCGTGCACTGGCCGGCGGGAGGCGCCAACTTTCCGGCGCGGATTGACGAACCTGCCGGCTTGATGGATGTGGCGCCCACCCTCCTTCAGTTCGCCGGCATCACGCCGCCGCCGGAGTTTCAAGGGCGCAGTCTGCTGGATCTCGTGCGCGCGGACCCTCCCAGGATTCCTCATGATGTGGTCAGCGAGAGCGTTTATGCCCAGAGGCATTTCGGATGCAGTCCCCTGCGGTCGCTTCGCTCCGGGCGTTACAAGTACATTGAGGCTCCGAAACCTGAACTCTACGATCTGGGCCGGGACCCGGGCGAGACGCACAATCTTTACGGCGTGGAAGGCTCGCAGGCGCTGGCTGCGAAGCAGAGGCTGGCGGCTCTGCGCGCACGGTTTCGAAATCCGCGGCCACGAGGACAACGGGCGCTCGATCCGGATACGGCGGCTCGACTGAGTTCGCTGGGCTATGTCGCGGGAAGCTCACCGGAGACCGACGCATCGGAGAGCGGGCCCGACCCCAAAGACCGGATTGGCGAATTCGAGGAATTTGGACGCGCCATCGTTCTGGCGTCGGCGGGGCATATCGAGGAATCGAACGCCCTGCTCGAGCGGATTCTCAGCGGCCACCCGGAGCTTCTCGATGTGCGGATGAGTTTAGGACTGAACGATCAGCGCCTGAAGCGGCAGGACGACGCGGCGCGCGAGTTCCAGAAGGTTGTCAATGCCGACCCGCTGAACGCCAAAGCGCACCTGGATCTGGGGTTAAGCCTCTTCGAAATGCGAAAGCTGGACGAAGCCGAGCGCGAATTCCAGGCGGCGCTCGCGATCACGCCCAATTACACGCGCGCCGAGGACATGCTGGGCAGCGTCGCGCTGCAGCGCAACGACTACGCGCGGGCTCGCCAGCGCTTCGAGCATGTTCTGAGCGTCGATCCCAATGACTACAACGCGCATTACAACCTGGGAGCGCTCGCGGCGCTCCAGGGGCAATGGGATACGGGTGAGCGGCACCTGCGAGCGGCGCTGAGCGTTGACCCACTCGATCCGGAGGCGCATAACACGCTGGGAAGCCTCTATCTTCGCAGGGGCGATCTGGACAGTGCGGCGGCGGAATTCCGCGCGGCGCTACGGTTGCGTCCGAAGTCCGCTTCCCAGCATTACAATCTGGGACTGGTCCTCGGCCAACAACACCGTGTGGAGGAAGCGGCGGAGGAATTTCGCCAGGCGCTGGCCATCGACCCGCAGTTAGGCGCGGCACGGGAGGCGTTGAAGCGGCTGACGGGGGCGAATTGAGGGACACCTGTCATCCTGAGCGGAGGGAAGAATCTGCTTCTGGTCGAAGTTTTGCCGCGCTGTGTGGTGCAATCCTTGCGGCGAACTGCTTCACGGAGCCGGCCGGGGGCGGCCACGAGGGCCGCCCCTACGGCTGGTTTTGCACGATTAGAAGAGGAACTTCAGCGCAAACTGGATTTCACGGTTGTTGTTGGACGTGTACGTAAGCGTGCCGTATGCCCCTGTTGTGACGGTCGCCCCCGGATTACCAAAGCTTGCGTGATTAAAGGTGTTGTAAGTCTCAGCGCGGAACTGGAGCTTGTATTTCTCGGTGAAGCTAAAGTCCTTGAGCAAGGCGAAGTCGATATCCGAGAAAGGAGGTCCGGTCAAGTCATCCCGTTGCTGCATGCCATACCGCGGCGCGCCGGCTGCCTCGGCTGCCTTGAGCGAGGAGAGGTCAAAGCAGTTGGTCTGGAAGTACTCCGCGACTGTACTGCCGCGGTGTAGCATTGTAGCCTCCGTTGATTTGGACGCCGGCAGGCGCACGAGTCCCCTGCCGGGTCCTCAGCGTGACGCGAACATGACCCGTCGCCCGACGACAAATTAAGGTGCTTGCAGCCCAGATCCCAAGAGACGCCAAAAAACAAACCGGGGCGAGCCCGACGCCCAGGTGCAGCTTAGCCTGATAACGACAGTTTGTCTGACCCTCGGCCCCCTGTCAAGGGCTTTCTCGATTCGTTTTTTCTATCTTCGTTATCAACACCCTCGCGTTTTGCCGCGGCCGCCGGGCCGCTGCTCAAACTCCCTTTCTGAATCGCGGATCGCCGTTCTGGCGCAGGCGTACTGTCAACGAACCGTCGTCGTTGAGGGCCTCCTGGCATGCCCAGCGAACCGGGCGGCTTACTCCCTTTACTTCGATCTCCGCGCGCAGGCGCAATTCCTTGCCATCGAATCCAGGCGGGAGCATGAGCGAGGCCTGGCGAACTTTTCCGGCGTACGGTTGGCCGGCATCCAGGTTTCCACCCACCCTCACTTTTCCATCCGGCGTTTCCGCGTACACACCCAGGACGCCCGGCACGCCCGCCACGCCATCGTTGGCGATGCCCAGGACGAGCTCCGCCGTGTCGTAACGCTTGCGCTGCCAGATCCAGGAGGGGCGAACGCGATAGCCCATTCTGCGCTGCATCATCTCGAGCGAGCGCGGATATTTCTCGTAATAGCGCTTGATGTTGCCCGCCTCCGTCCACAGCGCAAAGTAGTTGGCCCCGATGTCGAGGGCGTGCAGGCCTGCGACTTCGCGATAGCGCTCGTCAATGCGATAACCCATGTCGTCCTCGTTCTCTTTGGGCGGGCCGGAAAGGAGGTATTGCCGTGCGGCGCCGTCCTCGAGAATCGCCGCGAGCCAGGGAGGGCGATTGCCCAGCGCCTCGATCTGGATGGGTTCGTCCACAATGACGCTGTCGGACCTCAGCCAGCCGCCCGCCCGCACCACCCTGTCCTGTACTTCGCGATTACCCACGCGGCTGATATCCGGCTGCGTATTAACCGCAATTGGAACCCGCTGGAAGGCCTCGAGCTGAAGTTGGGTCATCCGGGCGAAAGTCCGCTCCGCGGTCAGGTAGTCGCGGAAGGGCGTGGGCTGGTGATCGCTGATGTGGCCTTCTCCCCAGAAGCCAAACATCATGAGGTCCATGAACTCCACCAGCGGATGGTTGTCGAACTCCGCAGCCAACAGCTCGGTAAGTTCACGGAAGGCCTTCTGGAATTCCGGGTGGTCATATTGAGGTTCGTAAAAGTCGAAGTCGCTGTTGCCTTCCTTCGATTTTCTTCCGATATTGAAGAGCGGCACCTTCTCCCGGACGAAGTCCGGCATGGAGACCAGCTTGGGTTGGATGTTGGGGCTGGAGAGTTGCACCCGGAAGGCGACGCGCAGGTGGTAGGCCCTGGCCGCCTCAAACGCCAGCCTCCAGATGGGCATCGGGTCAAGCCGGCCGGGCCGTTTCTGCACGTCGCGCCAGTCGCAGCGGATGTAGAGTACGTCGACAAAAGGCAGCGCCGCCAGCTTTTCCACGTGCTGTTCCAGCGTCTCCTTTCCCTGCCGGGCGGCGAGGGAAGGTCCGCCTTCCTCCCACGCGTAGCCCACCAGCCCCAGTCCGAAGTTCTTGACGTGCCGGTCCGAAGGCGTGGTCGTCGCGAGGGTCAGCCAGCCTTCGTCCTGCTCAATCCCAAATGGCCCCTGGTCGAGCCGATTTCGCACCGGAGGCCCTGACCCGAAGTCGTACCGGTCCCAATTGTGGTCAGGTACGTCGGCACGCGTAAGACCGAGTCTGCCAGCGCTCAGCGCACCGGCCAGCGTCGCTCCGGCTTTGATGAAACTTCGTCTTTGCATTTTGGGCCTCCTCGACTCGAGTGGTGTACCGGAAGGGCGGGGCTTCAGCCCCGCCACGGAAAACCGCTTATCATTGGGGGCTTTAGCCCCTGAGGCAGATTGGCTTCAGGGCCTAAAGGCCCAACCCGTCGCGCTTCCGGAGGCGGCGGGGCTGAAGCCCCGCCCTTCCCAACTGCCCCGTTATGACGGTGATTTCGGTCATCGAGTACTAGCCGACGCCTTGTCACCGTCCCGGCCTCGCGTCGCAGCTTCAGTACTCGGTTCAAATCGCCCTGTCTTTGCTGCTTTCAGGCTCTTCTTAGCTTCGTTCTCCACGCCCCAATTTGTTTTCAATAACATACTGGCTTCGTTCGTACTATTCATTATTTCTCTCTGATCTCGGTTTTCCCGAGTGCCGGGACTATTGCGCTTTTCCTGGCGGTCCGAAGCCTGCCTACGACAAGGTCTCCGCAGAATGACAACATATATAGGCTAGCATGCATCGCCGGGTTTGTCAAGTGGAAAATGGAAAAATGGAAATAGTGAGCGGACTTTTGCGAATTTACTCGCCCTGCCCCGGCCCGACCTCGGCAGGAAGATTGATTGTGACGAATTGTATTGCCACGGCTCGGCCGTAGCCGGGCAATTACAACGTGCCCCTGCCACTGAACGCCGATTGTTCCCCCCGGGCACCCCTACGGTTTGCCGACATTCGTCCAATTGAACCGTCAGATTGTGTCCGGGTTGCCGAACTTACGCGCGCAACCCGAAGGCGTGCATATCGTGTTTATGTATGATTCCCAACCGCAAATACGAAACCTTGCGCGGGTAATTGCGAGCGCTCCAGCGCCCTGACGATACGGGCCAGCGTCGCCGGTTTCCGCACCAGGCATTCCCTTATCCTCAAAACGGTCCATCCGTCCCGCCTCAAGGATCGGGCGACGCGACGGTCGCGACGCTTGTTCGCCTCGATCTTATCGCGCCAGAACTCCGTGTTGGTGCGCGGCAAGTACTTACACTGGCAGCCGTGCCAAAAACAGCCGTCCACGAATACTGCCAGCTTCCGCATCGGCCATGCGAAGTCGGGTTTGCCCACTACTGGCCAGTGTTTGCGATAGCCGCGGATACCCGCCTTCCACAGGAACGTTCCAAGGGGTAGTTCGGTCGTGGTGTTGCCGCGTGCGTGCACGGCCGCCATGATTTTGGACCGGACTTCCTTGGTGACGTGGTCCATGAGTCACACCTACAGCTTTATCGCCTCGCGTAGAGATTCAGGTCCTCGGGGCTGATTTGATCGGAAGGCACGAGCTTGTAGTGTCGCTCTTCTATAATCTTGACGTCCTCGCTCTGAAGGGCCAACTCGAATATGGCGATTGTGTCATCCGTCATGAATTGTGCCGAGACAGGCCGACAGGTGAGCCGCGGGAATTTCTCGAGGCAGCAGGCAATATCCTGCCGGGTCTGTGTGACCCCGAGTTGGTCACTGCCTCCCTTGGCCTGTACCGGCACTACAAATTGCTGGCCGTGGCGGTTCAAGCCTACGTAAACCTCGTCAATTTCAATCTGCCCCATACCCTTCACGAAGGTCTGAAGATGGTTCTGCAGGGAATACGAAGCGATGCCCAGGAACACGTCGATCAGCCGGTTGTAGCGCACTTTGGCGAGCAGGGACTGCTCGTGGGTAAACGCGTACGCGGTAATGATCTCTGGCGTGGCATCCGGGATCTTTATCGCGATGAGGTCGGCTCTCGGCACGATGCGGACGAGTTTACCCAGCCTGAATCGATACTGGCCTTTGCCGGCGAGCTCGATCCCCCACTCCATGCCCTTCGTAGCGGTAGCGACAATTTCGGCCGGCAGCGCCGTTCGAAACCGAAACGAGTAGATGGTGTCGCCCAAGTTCTTGGGGAGCGCGATCTTCAGCTCGCGGGCAATTCCTACGAATTCGTCGCGCGTGAAGGCGAATTGCGTCTGCCCCTTCCGGTAATGGCGGTCGAAGATTTCCTTGATGATGACAGAATAGCGGTTCGGCTTGCGAGCCTTCGGTTCGTCTACTTTGTTAGGCATGGGCCCTGTTCTCCCGCCGGATGCGCTGCGGAATAGTATTCGATGGTACACCGTACCGAGCCGCGGCCTCAGACATGTCGAGTGAGAGTAGGCGGGGGTCGCCAAGAGAAACAGGGTCACGCTTGCTGCGTGCGGCCCCGTTAGACAGCGCCTCCCTGACTTTTGCTGCCACGGCACGGGCGAGAAGTGGAGGCACCGAGTTTCCGATTTGGCGGAATCCGTGCCATTTCGTGACGTGGAACCGGAACCAGTCCGGGTACGAATGGAGCCGCGCTGCCTCCCGGACGGTGATGCAGCGGGGCGAGAAGGGATGTATCGGTCGCGGCGAGGTAAACGCTCCCCGATCACTGGCCGTACCGGCCCGGATCGTATTGCAGATGCCGTTTGGGTCGAGTTTTAGAAATCGGCTCACGGGCTCTGTCTCACCGGGTTTCGTTTCGAGGAACCGCCTTTTAGAAAGCTCAGTGTGGACCGTTCTCAGGCTGGAAGTAAGGAGCGCCGGGTTGAATTCGCGAGGCGTCGAGTGATCGTCACGGTCTGCCGACTCCCCCCGTAATGGCGCACTGTAGTTAGTGGACTTGTTGAACTTCGCCAGGACCCAGTCTCTTTCAAGCAGTTCGTCGTAATCGTCAGCCTCAGGTAGATCCTTAAGGGCCTCCCAGACGGTGGGCGTTTGCTTAGCGAAGAGAGTTGTGTCACGGCTCGCCGTATGGGTGGCTTCGGGATACGGAGGTAGAGGATATCCCCTGCGAGCGCCGAGAAGGAACAGGCGCCTGCGGTCCTGCGGGACGCCAAACTGGGCGGCGTTGAGGACATGATAATCCTCGACGACCCGATAGCCGTTATTTCGGAATTCCTGAATTATCTCTTCGAGAAATCTCCTGTGTTCCCCGATCATGAGGCCCCGGACGTTTTCGAAAACGAAGTATGAAGCCTTCAGCTCGACGACCAGGCGTACGAAGTGATAAACCAGCGAATTGCGCGGGTCGTCTAGGGCCCGCTTGCCGATCATACTGAATCCCTGACACGGAGCGCCCCCAAAGACGACGTCCACGGTTTGGTTATCTATTCGGGAGTTACGGCGGATATAACGTCCGTCGATGTTAGCGACGCTTCGGCAGATCGGGGCGCACTCGGGAAAATTGAATTCGTGGGTCGAGCAGTGTATCGGATCGTATTCGACGCTGGCGGCGATATCGAAGCCTGCCTGCTCGAATCCGAGGCTCATCCCTCCCGCGCCTGAGAAAAGGTCAACCCCGACCGGCCTTCTGGGTTCCGTGGCCATATGACAGACCGTTCACCGATTCTTTTTACCACTTTTTCCGGCAGCGCGCCGAAAAACTTTTGTATGGCACTCGTAGTCCGAATCATCGCGCAGTTTAAAGTGTTGACAGAGAATGGTGGCGCGGACCTACAAAACAGGTCGGTGCTACATGCCGGGGAGCAAGCAGCTTGGCCGGAAAACGGCGTACGTTACCAGTTGAGGCGTCATCGCCCCGTCCGAGGGCACAAAAGCGGCATACCGGCGTCATGTCCCAGTGAATCTTCCGATTGTGTCCGAGTGGCCGGACATCTGGATGCAATGGCGCGAGGCGGGGCTGTGCACGAAAACTCCGGAAAGTCGCCTCCTTCCCGCGAAAGCGGGAATCCACCGTTGGGACTGGTCCAGTGTCTAAAATTGCAGAGCAAGACAAGTGAGCGGACTTTCCCGAACTTGCTCGCCCTGGCTGCCCAGAGCGAGCCACGAGCCGTGACTGCGACGAGATGTCGTTTCGCGGCTCAGCCGTAGCCGAGGAATCACAGCCTGCCCCGCCACTGAACGCTGGTTGTTCCCCCGAGGTTAAATCTACGGTTTCGACTATACGACCAAGTGACGGAGGATCGGTAAACAGCACGCCGTTGATCGCGGGTAATCCATGCCCAAGGTCGCGTTTTCCGCGAGGGGCGTTTTCCCAGCGGCTGGTGGGGGAGGGACGCCTTTACGGGTACTTGGAAGAATCTCCGAGACGAAACCGCTGCCCTCGCGGTCCGCTCCTGACGCTGGTAATGTTAGGATATTATGATGCGGTCAAATCCCGGCCATTTGCGGGGACGGAGCAACTCACACCATCCAAGACGGATGGGGGCCCGCGTCGAGGATCAACCTGCGGCAGAGCTGTTCAATTTTGCACAGACAGTTCAAGTCTGAACCTGTTACCATTCAACCTGGATGTTCGGGGAATTCACTGCCAGCTACCCAGGATGGGGAAAGAGCTAATCGTGGGCCGCCGTAATCGGCGCACAGGAGCTGGCTTGAAATTGCAGCACCGGCTTTCCCAACACTCATGGAGGTCAGGCCATGTTGAGAAACCTAAACGTGTATTTGATCAAGCCCACCCAGTATGATGACGATGGCTACGTGGTGCGACATTGGCGCGGCGTGCTGCCGAGCAATACTCTTGCTTGCCTGACGGCGCTGACGGAGGATGTGATCAAACAGAAGCGGCTGGGAGAATTCCTCCGGGTCAAAATTCACGTTCTCGACGAGACCGTGGACCGCGTTCCGGTGAAGCGGATTTGCCGTTCACAACGCGATCAGAAAACCAAAACCATCGTTTGCCTGGTGGGCGTTCAAACCAACCAGTTTCCGCGCGCTGCCGACTTGGCCCGGGTCTTCCGGCGTGCGGGCCTGACCGTCATGATCGGAGGATTTCACGTCAGCGGTTATCTGGCTTTACTGCCGGAGATCCCGCCCGACATCCAGCAGCTTATGGACGAGGGCGTGACGATTGTAAAAGGCGAAGTGGAAGAAACCTGGGGTGACCTGCTTTGTGATGCCGTGGAGGGACGCCTGAGGCCACTGTATGACTTTCTCGCGGACAAGCCGGACCTTTATGAAAAACCGACGCCCTCCATTCGCAAGGAATACCTGCGTAAGTTTGTAGCTTCCAATTTTGGCACGATTGACTGCGGGCGTGGCTGTCCTTTCGAGTGCAGCTTTTGCACCATTATCAATGTGCAGGGCCGGAAAATGCGTTTTCGTTCCGCCGAGGTCATCGCGGCGGGCATCCGGAACAATTATCTCACCCACGGGATTTCCTTTTATTTCTTTACGGACGATAATTTCGCCCGCAACAAGAACTGGCAAGCCATTTTTGACGCACTCGCCCGTCTGAAGGATGAAGAACATATCCCCTTGAAATTCATGATGCAGGTTGACGTACTTTCCTGGAAGATCGCCGACTTCGTCGACAAGGCACGCCGTGCGGGTTGCACCACCGTCTTTATCGGCATGGAGAGCGTGAATACTGAAAACCTTGAAGGGGCGGGCAAGCGTCAGAACCACGTCGCCGAGTATTCGCAACTTATTGGTGCTTACCGCAATGCGGGGATTTCAACGCACGTCGGGTACATCATCGGGTTTCCGCGCGATACGGCCGAATCGGTGCGCCGCGATGTGGCCTTCTTGATGCAGGACGTGAAACCCGACCATGCCTCCTTCTTCATGCTGACCCCGCTGCCGGGCTCGCAGGACCACCTTGCTGCTTTCCGCAACCGGGAGTGGATGGATCCGGACTTCAACCGCTATGATTCTCACCATCAGGTCACCCACCATCCTGGTCTGGCGGGCGGAGAGTGGAAAGCTATCTACCTGGAGGCTTGGCGAGCGTTTTATAGTTTTGACAACATGAAGGCAGTCCTTCAGGGCGGCCAGCCTGCGAGTTACTGGCACAATTTTATGCGCTTCATCTGGTATAAGAATTCGATCGTGACGGAAGGCCGCCACCCGATGATGTGCGGGTTCTTTCGCTTGAAGGGACGCACGCAACGCCGGCCGGGTTATCCCATATTGTCGCCTTGGCAGTACTACACTGCTCGCGCTCGCGAGATTCGCGGCCACTTCTCCTCCATGCTTCACCTCTTGCTCGAAATGGAGGAACTGTGGCTGCAAACCCGCCACCCGTCGGAGGCCGAGCAGCGGGTCATCGAGGAATTGGGGAAGATCCGCGCCGCCTGCGGGCGGTTGAAGGTGGCGGATTTCCAGGTCGCCTTCAAACGAGCGCAAAATCACTTCCCAACGCTCCGTGTTCCCTCGAAGCTGCAACTCTTCTGGGCTAAATGGAGTCCGCTGCTGGCGCCGGATAAGGTTTACACTCGCGCTGATATAGCCTCTTTCTGGGACGACGTAAAGCTACGTTGGCGTGAGCGGCGTTGGTTCCAGATTCCCGCCCATCGCGTGGCGATGAATCTGTTTCGCGATGCCCAACTCTCGTTGTTGTTTTTCTTCCATATGATTCTGGCCCGTTAGCGCCAGTGCTGCTCGAGCCGATGCTGCCGGCGTCGGTCCTCGGATCGGTTCTTTTTGGGGCTTTCGAGGAAGCACCACGATTCTGCACAACGAGTCGACAGGACTCAGTCCGTCTTCGCCAACTCCTCATTAGCGGGCCACCCGCAGAAGTGCATCTCGGCTTCGCTTGCCGGATGGTTTTCAGGAAGCCCCCCAGCATTCTGTGGCAAAATCTTCTTCACGGCATCACGCACGGCGATTTCGGCGTTCAAGGATGAGCGATGAAACTCTACGATCTACTTTTCGGCAAGCCGCTGCGTTCTTCGGAAGAAGCGGGAGAGAAGCTGGGTCCGGTGGGCGGCGTTTCCGTGTTTGGATTGGACGCCCTCAGCTCCGCTGCTTACGGGCCGGAGGCGGCGCTGACGCTGCTGATCCCGCTGGCCGCCGCGGGAATTGCTTACATTGTACCGATCATGGCCAGCATTATCATCCTGCTGGTGATCGTTTATTTCTCCTATCGCCAAACCATCTTAGCTTATCCGACCGGAGGCGGGTCGTACACGGTGGCTCGCCAGAACCTGGGAGACTTCCCGGGTCTGCTCGCGGCATCCGCCCTCATGATCGACTACGTTCTGACTGCCGCGGTAGGAATCTCCGCAGGCGTGGGGGCGCTCGTCTCAGCAGCCCCGTCGCTCCAGCCGCACACCCTGTTGATCTGCCTCGTGATCTTGCTGCTCATCACTGTCGTCAACCTGCGCGGCGTTCGCGAGACGGGTGCAGTGTTTATTGTTCCTACCTATCTCTTTGTGGGAACCATGCTCGTCACCTTGCTGCTCGGACTAGGCAAGACGCTCGCGGCCGGCGGCCATCCCTTACCGGTCGTTGTTCCGCCGCGCTTGCCGCTGCCGACCGCCGCGGTTGGCATTTGGCTTTTGCTCAAGGCCTTTTCCAGCGGCTGCACTGCCATGACCGGCGTCGAGGCGATCAGCAACGGCGTCAAAGCATTCCGGGAGCCGCTGGTGAAATCCGCACAACGAGCCTTGACGGGCGTCATTGCGATACTCATCGTGCTGCTGGCGGGAATCGCCTTCCTGGTTCGCGCCTACCACATCGGCGCCACCGATCCCGTGAAGGCAGGCTACCAAAGCGTGCTTTCACAGCTCACGGCTGCGGTGGCAGGGCAGGGCGTCTTCTACTACGTCACGATGGGCTCCATCCTCCTCGTGCTGGCGCTTTCGGCCAACACCGCCTTTGCGGACTTTCCGCGACTCGGCCGCGCCCTGGCGGAGGACGGATACCTTCCCCAGGGCTTCGCCTTGCTCGGAAGGCGCCTCGTGTACTCGCAGGGGATCTGGGTGCTCGCGGTGCTGTGTGCCTCGCTGCTGATCTTGTTTGGCGGGGTCACGGATCGGTTGATTCCGCTGTATGCCGTCGGTGCTTTCCTGGCGTTCACGCTCTCCCAAGCCGGCATGGTGGCTCACTGGCGGCGAACGGGAGGCGCGGGATGGCGACGCAGCATATTCGTCAACGGGCTGGGATCTGCGGCCACCGCAACCACCGTGGTTGTGGTGACCGTCGCTAAGTTCGCGGAAGGAGCCTGGGTGACGGTCTTGCTCATTCCCGCCATCATGATTCTGATGATTAGCATTCGAAAACACTATCGCCAGGTTGAGGCAGAGGTCGCGGACCCTGTGCCTCTGGACTTGCGCGAGCTGCGGGATCCGCTGGTTGTGGTTCCGATTCTGTCCTGGAACAAGATCGCCAGGAAAGGGCTGCGGTTTGCCGTCACCCTCTCTTCCGAAGTGCAGGCTCTGCACGTCGATTGTGAGAAAGACAGGGGAAATTTCCTCCAAGCATGGAACCGCAACGTGGAGGGACCGGCGAAACAAGCGGGCCGGGTAGCCCCCCGCCTGATTGTGCTGCCCTCGCCCTATCGCTTCGTGATCGGCCCGATATTGGACTATATTCTGGAACTCGAGCGGACCAACCCGGAGCGGCAGATCGCCGTATTGATTCCCGAGTTGGTCGAGCGGCATTGGTATCATTACTTCCTGCACAATCAACGCGCTGAGTTTCTCAGGGCGTTGTTGCTGGCCAAAGGGAACCAACGGACTGTCCTCGTCAATGTGCCGTGGTACACGAATGCCTGATGAAGACGGGCATCGAACGCGGCTGTCATTCCGAGCCCTTCGCTGTCATTCCGAGCCCTTCGCTGTCATCCTGAGCGAAGCGAAGGATCTCGCTCTGACCTTGCCATGGGGGCACGACCGGGCGAAGCAGGGCGAGATTCTTCGCTTCGCTCAGAATGACAGGCTTTCGAGAGAGCGGAGCGAGGAATGACATCGGGGATCCGGCAAATTAGAACACCGCCCCGTAGAAGCAAAAAGTCTTGACAAATCTCTAGATTAGACTTAATCTAATGAACTTCATGAGCGCCGAGGCGATTAGAAAATCCCTGGGGGGCAGCGGGTTGCGGTGCACGCCGCAGCGCTTCGCCGTGATGGCTTTCTTGAGGAAACACACCGGTCATCCCACGGCCGCCGAAATCTTCCGAGGCGTGAATCGCGCGGATCCGCGCAGTTCGAGGGCCACGACTTATAATAATCTTCGAGACTTGGTGCAGGCGGGTCTGGTGCGTGAGGTGGCTGTGGAGGGCCGCGCTGCGCGCTTCGATGCGAAGGGAATGCGGCATCACCACTTTGTCTGCGACCGCTGCGGCAAGGTTGAGGATGTGGAGTGGTACGACGTGCCCAGGCCTGCCTCGCGCTCCCTTGGTAAGCGGATGCTTCGCCAATGCGAACTCATTTTCCGGGGTCTTTGCGCGAAGTGCGCTTCCCGGAACGGTTCCCGATCGGTGTCGTAGGCGTGTAGTACACGCCGCATTAATAGCGCGTGCCGGCCAGTGAGGCCGGCGGCGATCAGGCAAATCGAAGAATAACTGAAGGAGGAGGCATACATGGACAGTGAACTCACCGCTACAGCGGGGACGGTTGCTCCCGCTACGGAGCATAACTCGTCAACCGAAAGCAAGTGCCCGGTAACTGGGGGCGCGCACAGCCGCACGGCGGCCGCGACGAACGCGGACTGGTGGCCGAATCAGTTGGACCTGAAGGTTCTTCACCAGCACTCCGCCTTGTCCAATCCGATGGCCAAGGATTTCAATTATGCCAAGGAATTCAAGAGCCTCGACCTGGATGCCGTGATCAAGGACCTTCATGCCTTGATGACGGCGTCGCAGGAATGGTGGCCGGCAGACTATGGCCACTATGGGCCGTTTATGATTCGAATGGCGTGGCACAGCGCAGGTACGTACCGCATCGCCGACGGCCGCGGCGGCGCAGGCTCCGGCAACCAACGATTTGCGCCTCTCAATAGCTGGCCGGACAACGTGAGCCTCGACAAGGCGCGCCGGTTGCTCTGGCCGATCAAGCAGAAATATGGCCGGAAAATCTCCTGGGGCGACCTTATGGTACTCGCCGGTAACGTTGCATTGGAGTCGATGGGGTTTAAGACCTTCGGTTTCGGCGGCGGGCGCGTAGACGTTTGGGAGCCCGAAGAGGACATTTACTGGGGGCCGGAGGGTGAGTGGCTGGCGGACAAACGCTACAAAGGCGATCGTGAGCTCGAGAATCCTCTCGGCGCCGTTCAGATGGGCCTGATTTACGTGAATCCGGAAGGGCCCAACGGCAAGCCGGATCCCATCGCTGCGGCCCGGGATATCCGCGAGACGTTCGCCCGCATGGCGATGAATGACTATGAGACCGTGGCGCTGATTGCCGGCGGGCACACCTTCGGCAAAGCCCACGGTGCGGCCGATCCGAAACAGTATGTCGGCCCCGTACCCGAGGGCGCACCCATCGAGGAGCAAGGCCTCGGCTGGAAGAGCACTTATGGCAGCGGCAGCGGTGGCGATACGATCGGCAGCGGGCTCGAGGGCGCCTGGACCACCAACCCCGTGAAGTGGGACAACAACTATCTCGAAAACCTGTTCGGTTATGAGTGGGAGCTTGGAAAGAGTCCCGCCGGTGCCTACGAGTGGTTTCCCAAAAACGGGGCGGCGGCGAGTGCCGTTCCCGATGCCCACGATCCGTCGAAGCGGCATCCCCCGATCATGTTCACGACGGATCTCTCCTTGAGGATGGACCCGATCTACGCGCCGATCTCGAAGCACTTCCTCGAGAATCCGCAGGAGTTCGCTGACGCGTTCGCCAAGGCGTGGTTTAAGCTGACGCACCGCGACATGGGGCCGCTTCCGCGCTACCTTGGCCCGCTCGTTCCCAAGGAGCCCCAGTTGTGGCAAGACCCTGTTCCCGCCGTGGATCATCAACTCATTGGGGAGCAGGATGCTGCCGCTCTGAAGGCCAAGATCCTGGCATCCGGACTGTCGATTTCCGATCTGGTCACCACGGCCTGGGCGTCGGCGTCAACCTTCCGCGGCTCCGACAAGCGCGGTGGGGCGAACGGCGCGCGCATTCGCCTCGAGCCGCAAAAGAATTGGGAAGTGAACCAGCCGGCCGTACTTGCCAAAGTCCTCGCGAAGCTCGAGTCGATCCAAAAGGACTTCAACAGTTCGCAGTCCAGCGGGAAGAAGATCTCATTGGCTGACCTGATCGTGCTGGCCGGCGACGTGGCGATCCAGGATGCTGCAAAAAAGGCGGGCTTCGACGTGAAAATCCCCTTCTCGCCGGGGCGCACGGATGCCTCGCAGGAACAGACCGATGCACACTCCTTTGCCGTAATGGAGCACACCGCAGACGGGTTCCGCAACTACCTCCGGAATGGCGACCCAAGATCCGCGGAGGAGCGTCTGGTGGATCGGGCGCAGTTGCTGACGCTGACGGCCCCCGAGATGACCGTCCTCATCGGCGGTCTGCGCGCCTTGAATGCTAACTTCGGGCAATCCAAACACGGCGTCTTCACCAAACGGCCAGGGACGCTGACCAATGATTTCTTCGTCAACCTGCTCGACATGAATACCAAGTGGCAGCCCTCCTCTGCATCCGAAGGCGTGTATGAGGGGCGCGATCGCAAGACGGGCGAACTCAAGTGGACCGGCACGCGCGTCGACCTTGTCTTCGGCTCGAATTCCCAACTCCGAGCCATCGCGGAAGTCTATGCCTGCGACGATTCGAAGGAGACGTTCGTGAAGGACTTCGTGGCGGCGTGGAATAAAGTGATGAATCTCGATCGCTACGACCTGGCCTAGCCGTGTAGGGGCGAGGCGCCGCCTCGCCCCTACGTTTCATGTTGTGCGCCCCTCCCAGTTGATTTAAAGGGGCGCATACATCACGACAAAGCGCGTCGTGACGTATGCGCCACTCGCGGCCGAGATCTCAATCTGTAAGGCAACAATTGCGTTGCTCCCTCACATTGCTCCCAAAATGTCGTTGACGGCATTATGCTGTGCGTGACATAATTACTAATGGCCTGGGAAGTTGAGTTCACCGATGAATTCGGTAAATGGTGGGGCCACCTGACTGCGCCCGAGCAGAAAAGCGTCGACTTTACGGTCAGCCTATTGCAAGAAGTTGGTCCCACACTGAAGATGCCGCATTCTTCCGCCGTCGCCTCGTCACGCCACTCTCACATGCGTGAACTGCGCATCCAGCACGAGGGACGGCCTTATCGAGTTCTTTATGCATTCGACCCTCGCCGGGCTGCAATTCTGTTGATAGGTGGGGACAAGACCGGCAACGACCGCTGGTATGAGGAATATGTACCCCTCGCTGACGAGTTCTATGACCGGCATTTGCGCGAGATCGAAAACGAGCAGAAGAAAGGCTCGTCGTGAATGTTCCCCCTCAAGAGTTGGGAGGATAAGCATATGGCACGAAACTTTCGAGAACTTCAGGCGAAGATGGACCCCGCAAGCCGTGCCGAAAACGTTCGGCGGGTGCACGAGGAACTGCAGCGAATGGCCCTGGAAGAACTTCGGGGCGCGAAGCAACTCACGCAAGCTGACATGGCCGAGATGCTGGATGTCCCGCAGAGCTCTATCTCCCGGATCGAGCAGCGTACGGACATGTATCTCAGCACGCTCCGGAACTACGTTCACGCCGTGGGCGGGGAACTCCGTATTCAGGCCGTATTCCCGGATGGCGGAACAGTGGTCATAGACCGTTTCGGAGAATACGAGGAACGCACATATGTGGTCCGGGTGCAAGCCGAGGGCAGCGGTCTATTCCGCCTGCGTGCGCGCCCCTTGAGTCCTCAGGGAGTTGCATTTTCGACCAAACCTTTTAAGGTTGCTGGACTCATTAAAACAATGCGTGCCCTGCACCTTGCGGAACCTCAAATTACCGGCATCAGGGACAGGCTGGAGAGTAAGGGCGGTGAAATTGAAATAGGGGGCTCCGCGTCTGGAGTTCAGCGTGTCTTTAGCGTTCCAGATCTGGTGGCTGCGGGATTTGAGGAATTGAATGCGGAGTGAGTCTTCCTCTTCCCAAACGCGGGTAGTTGCATTGAGAAGCGGCCGGATGTATCGTGGAGAACAGGGCTGAAGATTCAATGGGGAATCCAGATAAGTTCCAGAGCAGACAGCCGGACTGCCGTGGCGGGCCATGAGACGGGCGACGCGCCGGCCTATCTCAGCGCAGGTGCAATTCTCCGGGACGAACGGGCGCGCCGCAGGTACAGATTCGCCGAGGCTCGAAATCCGGCACGCGGCCTTGGTTCGCGTCACGCATTGGCTGACCACCTTAGCCTTCCTGGCGCTGCTCGTCACCGGAGTGGAGATTCTTATCTCGCACCCGCGCTTTTATTGGGGTGAGACCGGCAACGTAAACACTCGACCGCTATTCACGCTGAGGATTCCGTCCTCGCGAGGCACTGTTCCCACCGGTTACGGCTACGTACTTCCCGATCAGAACGGCTGGAGCCGGTACCTGCACTTCGAATCTGCCTGGATTGCGGTGTTGACCGGATTACTTTACCTTGCCTTTGGATTCTGGAAAGGGCATTTCAGGCGAAACCTGCTTCCCGCACTCTCCGACGTCTCCGCGAAGGGACTCGCGAGCGCCATTTTCCGGCCTCTGCGTTTCCGGCGGCCGAGTCAGGAAGAAGCCTGGTCGTATAACGTCGTGCAGCGCCTGACCTATTTGCTCGTGGTCTTTGTTCTCTTTCCATTGATCATCTGGACGGGCCTGGCCATGTCCCCCGGCTTCACTTCTGTGGTCCCGAGCGCCGTCACGCTTTTGGGCGGCCGTCAATCCGCGCGCACCATACACTTCTTCGTCTCCGGATTCCTGGTCCTCTTCCTTTTGGTTCACGTCTTCATGGTTTATCTTGCCGGATTCCGAAACCGGGTAGGAGCCATGATCACCGGTCGCATAATCCCAGGTAAGGAGAGAGCATGAGTGGGATGTCTCGACGGAAACTGATTACGGCGGGCTTGGCAACGGTCGCGGGCGCCTCCGGTCTCGCCGTGGCGGCGCGGCTCGCGGCGCGTTACGGCCTCATCCCGCCCGATGCGGGTGGCCTCTATGGGGCGGGCGAGACACTGACCTATGCTGCGCAGCGGTTGTTGGGTCGCCACGCGCTGGCGCGCGAGTTTGCACCCAGCCAGATCTCGACCCATCCCTTCGCTAACGCCGTTGACCGCCTGGGAGATCAGTTCCAGCGGCTTCAGCAAGGGGCGTTTGCGGATTGGCGTCTTGCAGTCGATGGGATGGTCGCGCGTCCGACATCGTTCTCGCCGGTGGAGCTGAAGAGCTTCCCCTCGCGCACGCAGATCACGGAAATCGCGTGTGAGGAGGGCTGGTCTTATGTCGCTGAGTGGAAGGGCGTGCCCCTCTCTTACCTGATGGACCGCGTCGGGGCTCTTCCCCAGGCTCGTTACGTGTTCTATGGCTCGTTCCAACCCGACTGGTATGAAAGCATCGACATGGCCGATGCCTTGCACCCCCAAACGCTCGTCGCTTACGGCATGAACGGCGGCGAGCTCCCCGTTGGCTTTGGCGGACCGCTTCGCCTGCGGGTTCCCCGGCAACTCGGCTATAAGAGCGTCAAATACATCACCCGTCTCACCGTGACTGATAGCCTGAAGAAGCTCGGCCAGGGGATGGGCTCCTCGGCGGCAGAAGGCGGGTACGCGTGGTACGCCGGGATCTGACACGCGTAATCGTCCCCAGGCCGGAAGCTCGCACTCGCTACCCGAAGCCCCAGGTAAATCCCGACAGCTACGACCTTGCCTAAGCGTGTAGGGGCGAGGCGGCGCCTCGCCCCTACGGTCACATGGGTGCTTTCCTGGCGCCTGGCACTTCAGGTACAATCCCTTCGCCCGCGAGGCGAGGTGTTTTCCACCATCTCTTGTGAAGGTACTCCTGAAGGTGAATCATGCGCTGCATTTATCTGCTTTGTCTCTGTTCCACTATTGCTTGGGCTCAACAGCCCGTTCAAGTCCGCATCCACATCGACTGCCGGCGCACCGGTCCATAAGATGCGCGGCGGAATAGGCGCTTCCTTTCATGTCATGTCGACGGAGTTACCCGGCAGGGAGGGAAACGGCGATTCCTGGTCAGGGAGCGGCTGGGGTGGCAATCCGAACCCCGGCGACGACCGGCACTGGCAGGAGTTGTTCAAACACGCGGAATGGCTCGGCCTGGATTGGTGCCGCGTCGAGCTTGAACAGCGCGTTTACGAGCCGAGGCGCGGCGTCTTCGACTGGGACAATCCTGAGATGCAGGTGTTGTATCGCATCCTGGATTGGGCCGACCGCCGCGGCGTGGATGTCTTTCTGCAGCAGATGTGGGGCGACGTCGCCTGGAACGCTTATCCCGGCAATGCGGAAGACGCCGTCAAGCGCCTCCGGAGCGCGCCTTATTCAATTCCGGATTGGGCGCAAGGAATCGGTGACTTGGTCCAGCACCTGGTGCGAGTGAAGGGTTACAAGTGCATCCGCTGGGTCTCGGTCTCGAACGAGCCGGGCCACGACGATTTCTCCTGGTGGCAGGATTCCAACATGAAGTCGGCTCCCTTCACACCGGGGTTGAAAGCGGTTCGGGAGGAGTTCGATCGCCGGGGTCTGGCCCTGCCGATTTCCGGACCCGACTGGACCGATCTGCCGGACCTCAAGCCTGCCGAAGTGGACTTCGACGCCTACATCGGAGCTTATGATCTGCACTCCTACAACGCGGTATTGGACTCCATGGACGGCAGCTACAATCTCGCGGAGGCTGAGAAGCGGATGGCTCGCTGGGCCAACTGGGCTCATGCCAGGAACAAGCCGTTCTTCCTTTCCGAATTCGGTACCATGGCGTTCGGTTGGGGCAACGAGGATGCCGCTCCGGCCTGTTACCAATCCGGCTTGAAGAACGCTTCTCTGATTGTGCGCGGCATCAATGCCGGGGTGGACGGATTCAATCGCTGGAGCTTCGTCAACCGTGGCGATCTGGACGGCCAATGGCAATTGGTGCGTACCTGGGACATCGACCACAACAAGCTGCTCGATGCCTTCACACCCCAGCCCAACGCGTACTACCAGTTCGCCATGCTTACACGCTTCCTGCCCAAGCATTCCGGCGTGCTCGCCACGCGCGTCGAGGCGCCCTTCACTCAAAGGGATCGGAAGCTGGTGGCTACCGCACTGCGTACGCCCAAAGGCAACCTCACGGTGGTGGTGGTGAACGAAAGCCATCGGGCCGCCGACGCCAGCATTGAACTTGAGCACCTGCCCGCGCCGGTGCGATTGGTGCGCTACTCGCTCAGCAAGGATGCGGAGGACAAGGCTGATGTGAAACTCCGACCGGAGCGCACGCTGGAAGTCAGGAAGGAGCTGTCTGACCGCATTCCACCCATGAGCATCGTCGTTTACTCGACGTACCGCCTGAATCCTGACGACGCGGGCATGATCACGGAAGAGTAGACATCCTGCGTAGGAGTTCAGAATGAAGACTCGTGATAAGAGTGCAGAACCGAACGGCCGCAGCCGAGAAGGCGTCAGCCGGCGCGATGCGTTGAAGTCATTTGCAGCCGGATTCGCACTACCTCTCGTGGCTGAGGCGGCTCCCGGTCGAGAGAGTGAGCAGGTGTCCGGCGCGGAACCCGAAGTCGCAAACGAGCGCAATCAGTCGTTTGATGCAGGCTGGCGCTTCTTTCGCGGTGACGCTCCCGGCGCGGAGCTTCCGGAGTTTGATGACGCTGCCTGGCGACGGCTCGACCTGCCCCACGATTGGAGCGTCGAAGATCTTCCGCCTCTTTCGCAATCAAGCGGTGAGGGGGCGATCTGGGGCGGCACGGTGCTGCCGTTCCGCACCGGTCCGTTCGACAGGTACCTGAGCGAAGGTAAGCGGGACACAGGCTGGTTCGTGGGAGGTACGGGCTGGTATCGCAAACGGTTCACGGCACGCCCGCTGGCCGCCGGCCGCCACCTCGAGATCATATTTGACGGTGTGTACATGAACAGCGACGTCTGGCTGAACGGCGAGCACCTGGGCAATCACCCCTACGGCTACACGTCGTTTGCCTTCGACCTGACGCCTTATCTTCACCGCGAAGGCGAGAACCTCCTGGCGGTGCGCGTGCGCAACGAAGGTCGAAACAGCCGGTGGTATTCCGGTTCGGGCATCTACCGGCACGTCTGGTGGAGGGTCATAGGGGACGTGCGCGTGCCGCTCTGGGGTGTGCAGGTCACGACACCCGAAGTCAGCAAGGACTCGGCGAGTGTGAAAGTCAACGTGACGTTGGAGAACCGTGGAAGCGCTGCGCAAGATGTAACGGTCAGGGTGCGGCTTTTCGGTCGGGAGAACTCAGCGGGCGGGAATCACGAGGCGACGCTTCAGGTGGGGGCGGGCAGCAGCGTCCAGCAGGACCACCCCTTTGCGATCCAAGCGCCCCGCCTGTGGTCCACGGCAACCCCACATCTATACCTCGCCGAAGTCGAACTGGTGGTGGGAGGGAGCACCGTAGATCGCACCATGACCTCATTTGGCATTCGCAAGATTGAGGTCGATGCGGAGCGCGGGCTGCGGATCAACGGCGAGGCCATCAAGCTCAGAGGCGGTTGTGTACACCACGACAATGGTCTGCTCGGCGCTGCGGCTATTGACCGAGCCGAGGAGCGGCGAGTTGAGTTGCTGAAATCGTACGGGTTCAACGCCATCCGCTGCAGTCACAATCCCCCCTCGCCTGCGTTCCTTGACGCCTGCGACCGTCTTGGCATGGTGGTGATCGACGAGGCGTTTGACCACTGGACCGTCCAGAAGAATCCCCAGGACTACCATCTTTACTTCAAAGAGTGGTGGCAGCGCGACATCGACGCGATGGTACTTCGAGACCGGAATCATCCGTGCGTCGTTTTCTGGAGCATCGGTAACGAAATCCCCGAACGGGCTGACGCCGCTGGGGTCGCGATCGCCAAGCAAATTGTCGACGAGATCAAGCGGTTGGACACCTCTCGTCCGATTACCGCCGCCATCCCCTTCTTCTTTGAGTCGGGCGCGGCCCGTCCCTGGATTGAGAGCGACCCGGCGTTTCAGTATCTCGATGTGGGAGGCTACAACTATCAGTGGAGCCAGTACGAGAAGGACCACGCGCGCCTCCCGCATCGGGTGATGATGGGGACCGAATCTTTCCCGCTCCACGCCTTCGAGAACTGGCAAATGGTGGAAAAGCATCCGTATGTGATCGGCGACTTCGTTTGGACCGGGATGGATTACCTGGGAGAGTCGGGCATCGGCAACGCCCAACTGAACTCTCCGAATTCTGTTCCCCAGGGAGAAACCGAAGGGCAGCAGGGCGAAGTTGGAGGCATGCCTCTTTCCAGTTTCGAGTTGACCTCCCCGGACTTCCCGTGGTTCAACGCCTATTGCGGAGACATCGACCTCATCGGCGAAGCGAAGCCGCAGTTGCATTACAAGCGCGTGTTGTGGGGCGAAAGCAAATTGGAGATGGCCGTCGAGCGCCCGCTTCCGGAAGGACGCCGCGAGGTCATGAGCGCCTGGGGTTGGTCTGATGAGCTCCGAAGTTGGACTTGGCCCGGCCACGAAGGCAAGACGTTGAAGGTGCGAGTGTACTCGCGCGGCGAGCAGGTTCGCCTCATGCTGAACGGCAAGGAAATCGGCGTGAAGCCTGTCTCCGCCGAAACCCGGTTTAAGGCCGAGTTCGATGTGCCCTACGCCGCCGGCGAACTGAGGGCGATTGCTCTAGCCCAGGGCAGCCGGATCGCCGAACTCGCATGGGTGACGGCCGGCAAGCCGGCGAGACTTCGGCTGAAGGCAGACCGGCAGTCCATCCAAAGCCACCGCAACGATCTTGCTTATGTGACCTTGGAGGTTTTGGACGAAACTGGACACGCGCTCCCCGACGCCGACGTGCCGGTTGCGTTCACGATCAGTGGGCCGGGCGTGCTGGCCGCCGTGGGAACGGCGAACCCGAAAGACATGCGGAGCTTTCGAGGCCACACCCCCAGAACGTTCCATGGCAAATGCCTGGCCATCATCAGACCCACTGGCTCCGCCGGAAGCGTCACCGTGCGAGCAGATTCCCAGGGCCTCGCGTCCGACCAGGTTGTGCTGAAGGTTGTGTGACGGCTAATCGCAACTGCGTTTGGTACTTTAGTGTGTTGCAATTCGTCGCGCACAAGAGTATCAAGGAAACATGCTGACCGAAGGAGCTAAGACTCCCCCGGGCACGCAGAGGTTAGTCGATAAATCACACCGCTCTTGCGGTGCGCACCGTTGGCAACGCCCCGCGGACGCTGCCACGGCATTAACGACACATGCCTGAGACGGGGAGCCGTAAGCGGTTCCCCGTTCTCGTTTTTGGCGGCAGCCCTCGGTTTATTCAGCCTGGTAAAAACAAAAACGCCACCCGGTGGGACAGCCTGGACATCAAAGAACAGAGAGAGAAGGTGTGAAAAATCGCCGTCCCTGTCACCGGTCCTAGTGCTCAGAACGACAGGTGTTCAATTTTTCACACCACAGGGTGATTAGCCTGCCCGTTGCCCGCGGGGCCAGTGGCCTTACGAGAGACGGAAACGCCATGCCGGTTGACCTCCATTGGCCCGAGATCGCGATTCGCCTCCTCTGCGCCGTGGTGGCGAGCGCGTTCCTCGGCCTCAATCGCAGCGAACATGGCCATGCCGCGGGCCTGCGGACTTCGATTCTTGTTTGCCTGGCCGCGTGCCTGGCGATGATTCAGGTCAACCTGCTTCTGCCGTTAGCGGGCAGATCGCCCAATTCATTTGTGATGAACGACCTCATGCGCCTCCCTCTCGGCATTCTCTCGGGCATGGGTTTCATCGGGGGGGGCGCCATCGTGCGGCGGGACAATCTCGTTGCGGGCGTCACCACGGCAGCGACGCTGTGGCTGGTCACGGTCATCGGTCTGTGTTTCGGAGGCGGTCAGATCGCGCTGGGACTGGTGGGCTCGGCATTGGGCGTGCTGGTGTTGGCAGGCCTCAAGGTGGTGGAGAAACGTATGACGCAGGACCGTACGGGCACGCTCGTCATCGTCACGACCGCTTCGGGGCCGGATGAAGCCGAAATCCGCGAGACTGTCCAGGCCGACGGCTTCCGGATCGTATCCTGCGCCTTTGCGGCGGATGCCGGCACCCGGAAGAACGAGCTTAAGTGCGAACTGCGTTGGCAGTCGAAACCAGCCGGCGCCAAGATTGCTAATCCCGTTTACCGCCTGCAGGGGCTCGAAGGAGTGATCCGCGTTGAATGGGCTCCCCAGACGCGGTAAGGCACCCCGAAGCGATAGCCGATAGAATGTCAAGTTGATGTCCAATTCAGGATCCTGGGAGGGGGATGCCAAGTGCCTAATCCCAAATCCGGTGAATACTGGTCCGGAGATGTAACAAAACGCAGCGACGCGTTGGACTTGGAGAAAGGTGTATTTACTTGGACCGACCCCAAGAGAATCGCGCGCTCCTTGCGAGATTCCGCTGAGAAGAGCACACGAAGGAAGGGAAGTGCCTTCCAATCGGCCATGTCGATGCTTAATTTCTATATCAACCGCGGCGGCAAAAATCTCGACGCCGGACAGAAGAAGGTTCTAAGTGATGCTAAGGACGAACTCCGCAAGTTATTCAACAAGCAGTAAGAAGCCTGGCGGGGTTTGCATCCTTTGGACAAGCGATCCCCCGGGCTGACTACACCGCCCACATGCTCGGCGGTAACACTTGCTCGGGCGCCTCGGGGCTACTGTGATTTTGGAACGGTAGCGGGAGACTCGGGAACCGGCAGTTCTGCGGTGGTCTTGGGTGCAGTGCCGTTCTGCGGCAGCTTCGCGGGCGGCATTTCAGTGCCGCTAGGGTAAACGAGAATCTGGATTGTACCCCAACCCTTTTCTGGGCTCGTGCCGCTCTTCTTTCCTATCGCCAGTGTCTTGAGCCGCCGATCGTCGAAACCGAAATTCTCAACAAGGTACTCGCGCACCACCAGGGCGCGACCCTGGGTCAGAACCAGGTCTTTCCCGGCATCTCCTTCCATGCTGGACAGCGAGGCCACTACGGCGACCCCAAAGTCGGTATCGGTCAGGAAATCGCCGGCAGCGTTCAGAGACTTCTGGTTCTTCAGCTTGGCCGTGTCTACCTTACCGAAGAGTTGCTTTGCCTCGAATGTAAACGTTTTCTGAGGCGCGCCCTGGGGTAGGCTGACGATTTCATCTTTCGCCAGCTCCGCAGAATCTTCATAACCGCGATTCTTGAAATACCCGCGCACGAAGAAGTTGTGCTTCATCGCCTCCATGTTTTCCTGGAAATCGGTAACCCCCGCTTGCGCGTGGGCTACAACATCACGGATTCCGTCCATCGTCTGGTTAAGCTCGAGATAGGCCGTCTTATCGTTGATCAACGCCCCGATCGTCCCTTGGCCATGGTCGATCTTGGCGCTGACCGAGTTTAAACTCGCGGTCGCCTGCGTAACGTTTTTGATGACTTGCTGGCTGCTATCCAGCATATCCTGCGACTTCTTAATCAGGTCGGACATGGCGATGGGAGGGTGGCTGGCGATGGTATCACCGTCGCGCACGTTAGCCGCTCCGGCAGATCCAAACGAGATCGCCATGTACTCGTTGCCCAGCAGGCCCTCGGTTTCGATTGACGCTTCGGAGTCTTGCTTGATGATGTCGTGGGTTGAGCTGTCGAGATCCATGACCACCGTGACCTTGCCGCTCGTGCTATGAGGCAACTCAATACTGTGCACGGTTCCGCGGTGAACGCCCCCCACCCGCACCCCGGAGCCCACATCCAAGCCCACCACGTTGCTGAACTGTGCCTTCAGTCGGTACGTGGAACTAAAAAGGTATTGCTTGTTACCGATGATAAAGGTTCCCACCGCCAGAATCGCCAGTGTTGTAACGATGAAAGCTCCCAACCTCGCCGCTCTCGACATATGTTCTCCTAAGCGTCCCGCCGCATAAAATCTACGACAAACTTGTCGTGACTTTTTTCCAGGTCCTCGAAGGCGCCTTCGATCACGATATTGCCTTCGTGGAGCAATGCCAGCCGCCCGGCGATGGTTTTTGCGCTTTGCAAATCGTGCGTGACCACGATAGATGCCATGGCATGTTCCTTTTGCAGCTTAAGAACCAGCTCATCAATCTCGCCGGAGGTAATAGGATCCAGACCCGCGGTGGGTTCATCGAGCAGCAGAATATCGGGGTCGAGCGCCAGCGCCCGCGCCAGCCCTACTCGCTTCTGCATGCCGCCGGAAATATCGGAAGGCATCTTCTTGAGCTCGCCTTCCATACCCACACTTTCCAGCAATTCCTTCACTCGATCCCGCCGCTCGGACTCCGGCATGTCCGTATTGTGCTTCAGTGGAAACGCCACATTCTCGGCCACCGTCAGCGAATCGTAGAGCGCCGCCTGCTGGAACAAAAAACCCATCTTCTTGCGGATTTCGTTGAGCTTGCCTAGATTGATTCCAGTAATTTCCTGCCCGTGGATATTCACCGAGCCTGCATCCGGCTTCTGTAACCCAATGATGATCTTCAATAAAACACTCTTGCCGGTCCCACTGCGGCCGAGCACCGCCAGCGTTTCACCACGGGCGACGGTCAGGTCAATCCCGTTCAAAACCACCTGGGCGCCGAAGGACTTGTGCAGACCTCGCAGGACCACCGGCGGCTCGCCATTCCTTTTCTCAAAGTTCTCTATCACGATGCGGTTACAGGCCCCTTTCAGTGCCGCGTTGCGAACTCTTCAGCGCCGGTCTTCATGGAAAAAATATGACAATCAGTTTCACCAAAATAACGTCGGCCAGGATTACAAAAAGCGAAGATAAGACCACTGCGCTCGTCGCCGTGCGTCCCACGCCCTCGGTGCCTCCCCGCGTCCGCATTCCCTGAAAGCACGCCACCAGCCCGATGATCAGGCCGAATATCGCGGTTTTGAAGGTTGGCGGCAGAAAATCGCTAAAGGCGAAAGCGCTGAAGCCGTTGTGGACGAACTGGTAGAAGGTGATCGGTTCAGCCATGGCATCGGCCACCCACGCCATGACCACCCCGCAGAAATCGGCAGCAAGGGTCAGGAGTGGCAGCACCAGAATGCAAGCCAGAATGCGAGTTGCGGCCAACAGCCTAAAGGGATTTACGGCTGATGCCTCGATGGCGTCAATCTGCTCCGTGACCTTCATCGATCCCAACTCAGCGCCGATGCCGGCTCCCGCTCGGCCGCAGACGATCAAGGCGGTAATGATAGGACCGATCTCATGGACGATCGAGAACACGACGGCGGCGGGAAGCAATGAACTGGCGCCGAATCGAACCAGACTGTCGCGGGTTTCAAAGGAGAAGATGGCCCCGATGGCAGCCCCCGCCAATGCCACGAGAGGAAACGATTTTGATCCTATCTCGTCGATTTGCCGGATAAGCTCGCGGATTTCAAAAGGCGGCGTCAGGCCAGATCGCAGAACTTGCCAAGAAAAAAGGCCCAATTCACCGAACCATTCGAAAAACCCGTTGATCATCGCCGTGCTGGAAGTCGCAGTGGTGGACATGAGTTCAACCTACAAAACGTGCTGCAATCTTATGTAGGCCGCCGCGGCGCGTACGCGCACAGCCTCTTTCTTGTCGTCCAGCAGGGGGACCAAGCTCTGCCGTAGTCGCGGGAAGGGGTGCATCGCGACCACGTGAACAGCCGCAGCGCGCACTGACCACTCCTTGTCCGACAACGCTGATCCGACCGCATCAGTCAGAGCCGGATCATGCGAGCCTCCGATGAGCAGCAGGGAAGCGGCCCGGGCCGAAGAATCAGGAGCTGACAGGATGCCTTGTGCCGAAGATAATCCGAACCCGAGACCCGGCACGGGCGCGAAACCTGCTGCTTCGATGCCGACGGCAATGAGAAGCTTGGTGGGAGTGTGCAACATCCGCAAGCTGCTGCGTTTCTCTTTGCTGAGATAACTTGACGACGCTTTAGACTCTTTGCCGACCACGGCGAGAAGAAACTCTACTCCTTCGGGATCGTGGAGTTGGTACAGCACCTTGGCTGCGGCGAAGTCAACTTCCGGAACGGGATCCTGTAGAGCTTTTTTCAAGAGGACGATGGTACGATTATCCTTGAAGTCACCCAGAGTCACAACCACCGCAATCCGCACCGAAGCGTCGTGATCATCAAGCAACGGGGCGAGAAACTCAAGAGCGTTATCCTTCACCCCGACCAGGCTCAGGGCCTGCGCCGCGCCTACTCGAACGTCCGGATTCCCGTCATGGGCGGCGTCGTTCAGCATGCTCCGGCACCTTTGAACTGTGTCGACGGGTTGAGTTTGCCCAAACGCCAGGGTCGTGCCCAGCATCATCAGTATCCAGATCCGCACGGTGATTGGTCCCTTCTTGTTTTGAATTTGGGCTGAGGGCAAGCGATTATCGCAGGCGGTAACCCAAACACGTTCGCGTTGGTCGCCTCTACACTCAGCGACCTTCTCCAGGATATTCCTGCCGCAATGCCTTGTCTGTTCAGAAACGACCAATGGCCTGAGCAATCTTGCACAGCAGACTCCATGAAGTGGAATGAGCAGTTCTGACCAAAGGAGTGAGCGGTTCTGAACTGACACGGAATCGAGCCGAAGGCAAAATGGGAAAGTGCCCTAACAACAGGTAAATCTTCGGTTGGGTGCGAAGTCAGACTGGAAATTCCTTAGGAGGAAGTCATGTCGAGTAGAGTCGATCGTTGGAAGAAGATTCTATTTGTTCCCGCATTAGGAGTATTGTTGCTGGCTGGTGGAGCGGCGCTCACGCAGGCGAGCGACAACGTCCGCCATTGCGACCAACGGATTCACAAGGCCGAGGAAAATCTTCGAAAAGCAGTTGACCGCCACGGTGAGCAAAGCCGCGAGGCGGAAAAACGTCGCCACGAGCTCGAGGAGGCAAAGAGGAGTTGCGGCGGCGACCGCGACCACGATCACGATCGCGATAGGCAGTAGGAGCGCCCGGAGTATTAAGGCACTTTGCTGATCAGTTGCGAAGGCGATGGGAGTTGCGAGGCGTTCCAACCTCCGCCGAGCGCCTCGATTAACCCTCCGCTGGCCGTCATTTGCTGAGTTCGAAGATTGACCGCAGTTTGCTGATTGGATAGCAGTGCGGTTTGCGCGGTAAGCACATTCAGGTAAGGATCGATTCCCAGGCTGTAGCGATCCTTGGCGATCGCGAGGCTTCTCTCGGCCGATTTGACCGCCGTGTCCTGATATTGAATCTCCACCGACAGGATGCGCAGCGACGCGAGGTTATCCTCAACTTGCTGAAAAGCCGTTAGTACCGTCTGCCGGTAGTTTGCCACAGTCTCGTCGTACTGGGCTCGGTATTGCTGCACCGTGGCACGGCGCAACCCCGCGTCAAATAGGGTTTCCGCTGCCGCAGGGCCAATCGAGAAGAAGCGGCTCGGCCATGAAAACCAGCTTGTGAAGGAAGAGCTTTCAAATCCTGCCGCCGCGCTCAACGTGAGGTTGGGGAAGTAGGCTGCTCTGGCAATACCGATCTGCGCGTTGGCCAGCGCCATCAAGCGCTCCGCCGCGGCGATGTCGGGGCGCCGCTCAAGAAGCTGGGAGGGAACGCCAATGGGAATCGCGGGAGGTTTTGAGGTGAGCCGTTCCATGGGAATTGAGAATGTGGATGCCGGTTGGCCGGTCAGCATGGCAATGGCATGTTCAAACTGCGCCCGTTGGATGCCCAGGGCGGAATCCTGTGCTTGCGTGGCTTCGAGTTGAGTCTCGGCTTGCGCCACAGCTTCGTCCGTCCCGATACCTGTCTCGTACTGCGCCCTTGTCAGATCGAGCGATTGTTGATAAGCCACCACGGTTGCATCCAACAACTGCTTTAAGGCATCCTGGCCGCGAAGTTGAAAGTAATCCATAGCAAGGTCGGCCTGGGCAGTGAGGCGGACATTTTCGAGATCCGCCGCGCTCGCCTGCGCTCCGTAGGCGGCTGATTTGATCGTGTTCCGGATGCGGCCGAACAAATCTGGCTGCCAGGTGGCATCAAACGGAAACGTATATTCAGTAAAGGTACCCGTCGCGGAGGACGTGGAACCTGTTCCCGAGCCAGAACCCGAATTTGCGGAACCTCCCGCTTTGCCATTGGATAATGTGGCCGACGGCCGCTGCACGGTGATGGCTGGGTTGGTCGCCACGGTTGGGAAAAGCTGGGCTCGAGCTTCCTTAACCAGGGCGCGCGCGGCGAAAAAGCTTGCCGCAGCCGTGGCGATGTTCTGGTTTGAGATGTTAACCTTCTCTTCCAGCGCATTCAACTGAGGATCGCCGAAAATCTCCCACCATTTACCGCGAAGCGCATTGTCTTTCGGCTGCGCCACTTTCCAACCCTCCGTATTCTTGTAATCGGCGGGAGTAAGTTCCTTGTACGCCGCTGGAGTATCCGCGGGCGGTGTGTGGTACTTCGGGCCGACCGTGCACCCTGCCAGGAGGCAAGCGGTAACGGCGAGACACATTCCGGCTCTTAAATGGAAAGAAGTCATAATCTTGTGCACCCCATGATGGCTCCCATTAAACCGCCGCGCTGGGGGTAGGTCCGGCCCCGCGACCAAAGATGGGTTGTTGCTTTCCCTGCATCCGCAACCGCAGCCGGTCGAAGGTCAGATAGACGACCGGCGTGGTATAAAGCGTGAGCATCTGACTCAAGATCAGCCCTCCCACAATCGTGATGCCCAGGGGCCGGCGGAGCTCATACCCCGTGCCCGTGCCCAGCGCCAGCGGCAGAGCGCCCAATAACGCCGCCATCGTCGTCATCAAGATCGGACGGAAGCGTAACATGCACGCTTCAAAAATCGCGTCGGCTGGGCGCTTCCCCTGGTTGCGCTCGGCTTCCAGAGCGAAATCGATCATCATGATGGCGTTTTTCTTTACGATTCCGATCAGCAGCACAATGCCAATGATGGAGATGATGTTCAGATCCACTTTAAACAGCATCAAGGCGAGCATGGCGCCCACGCTCGCCGAGGGCAGAGAGGAGATGATGGTTAGGGGATGGACCAGGCTTTCATACAAAATACCGAGAACGATGTACACCGCCAGCAGGGCCGTCAGAATCAGCAGGGGTTCGGTGCTCAAGGACTGCTGGTAGGCCAACAGCGTGCCGGCAAAGAACCCTTGCAGCGAGGAAGGCGTGCCGAGCCGCTTTTGCATCTGGACGATGCTCGCTGTAGCATCGCTCAAAGACACGCCCGGCGCGAGGTTAAAGGAAACGGTGACCGATGGGAATAAGCCCGTATGGTTGATGGCCAGGGGTGTGGTGTTGGCTTGCCCCTTGGCCACGGTTGCCAGCGGAATGTTCCTGCCGCCCGACGATAGGAGATAGATGTCTTTCAATCCTTCCGGGCTTTGCCAATACTGGGGCGCAACTTCCAGCACCACGTAATACTGATTTAACTGCGTGTAGATGATGGACACTTGCGATTGGCCGAAGGCGCTGTATAACGCCGAGTCCAGGGACTTTGCGGTAAGGCCAAGCTTCGCCGCCGTGACGCGATCGTAGGTCAGCAACTCATCCAGCCCGCCATTCTGCTGGTCGGAGCTTAAGTCCTGCATGCCGGGCAGACGTTTCATCGCACCCATGAGGATCGGTCCCCACTTGGATAGATCCTGCACCGTGTCGGTTTGGATCGTGTACTGGTACATCGCATTACCGGACCGGCCGCCGATGCGCAGATCCTGCACGGGTTGGAGGAACGCCGAAGCCCCCGGCAGACGGTTCAATTGGGGACGCAGGCGGTCAATGACCTGAGCGGCACTGACATTGCGCTCCGTCAGCGGCTTGAGGGCAATGTTCATGGAGCCGGTATTGGTGGCCCCTCCGCCGCCACAAAACCCCGTCACATTGGCGACGGCAGGATCTTTCTTGATGACATCGATCATCTGCTGAAGGGCGTTGTTTATCGCCGGAAAGGATGAATCTTGCGGCCCTCGCACACCCCCGGAAATCGCTCCCGTGTCCTCCACGGGGAAAAAGCCTTTGGGTATCTCGTAGATCAGCACGACATTGAGCGCGATGGTAAGGAAAAGCACGCTGAGGGTGAGGGCCGGATGGTCGAGCACCCAATGCAGCGTGCCGCGATATAACGACAGTACCCACTCAAAGAACTTTTCGCTGGCCGTGAAGACGCGTCCATGTTTCTCCCCGCGTTCGTTTTTCAACAGGTAGGCGCACATCATGGGCGTGGTGGTCAGTGAGATGATCATGGACACGAGAATAGCCGTCGAGAGGGTAACCGCAAACTCACGGAAGAGACGGCCGACGATTCCGCCCATCAACAGAAGTGGAATGAAGACGGCGATAAGCGAAATGCTGATGGTGAAGACGGTGAAGCCGATTTCTTGCGCGCCCTTCAGCGCCGCGGCAAAGGGCCTCACGCCGTTTTCCAGATGGCGCGTAATGTTTTCCATCACCACGATGGCATCATCGACCACAAATCCCGTGGATATGGTCATGGCCATCAGCGAGAGGTTGTCGAGGGTATATCCGAACATATACATCACGGCGAACGTGCCGATCAGCGAGACCGGCACCGCGACGGCGGGGATGAGCGTGGCGCGCCCGTTGCGCAGAAACACGAACACCACGAGGATTACGAGGCCGATGGAAATCAGCAGCGTCTTTTCGACGTCACCGACCGAGGCGCGGATGGTTGTGGTGCGATCAAGAACGATAGTGGTATCGATGCCCAGTGGAATGGATGCCTGGATTAAGGGAAGTTGCGCGCGGACGGCGTCGACCGTTTGAATGATGTTGGCGCCGGGCTGGCGGAAGATCATCATGGTAATCGCGCGCTTGCCGTTCAAATAGCCGGCTGCACGGACGTTCTGCACGGAATCTGTCACCTGGGCGACATCGGACAAGCGGACCGCCGCGCCCCGCTTGTAACCGACCACGAGCGGCTTGTAGTCGGCGGCGTGCGAGATCTGGTCGTTGGCAATGATGTCTGCCGTCACAATGCCATCGGAGATTTGGCCTTTGGCCAGGTCGGAGTTTTGCAGACTCAGCACGGATTGCAAATTCGCCACGGTAAGCCCGTAGCTGGCCAGTTGGGTGGGATTGGCTTCCACGCGCACGGCCGGCGACGCTCCACCTCCGGTATTGACCTGCCCTACGCCCTGGATCTGCGACAACTTCTGCGCGATGACCGTGGAGGCTTCGTCAAACAGTTTATCGGGACCGTATTTGTCGGATGTAAGGCCGAGAATCATGATCGGCGCATCGGCGGGATTGACCTTACGAAAAGTCGGATTGCCCGGCAGATTGGCGGGCAGATAGGTTCGCGACGCATTGATGGCGGCCTCCACATCGCGCGCGGCGCCGTCAATGTTGCGGCTGAGGTCAAACTGAATAGTGACCGATGTGCTGCCGAGCGTGCTTGCGGAGGTCATCTCCGCGACCCCGGCAATGTGGCCGAACTGCCTCTCCAGAGGAGTGGCGACGGATTTCGCCATAACTTCGGCGCTGGCCCCCGGCAAGCCTGAATTGACGGAGATAGTCGGAAAGTCAACCTCCGGCAGGGGGGCTACCGGCAGTACCTCGTACGCAACCGCCCCGGCAAGGGCAATCGCCACCGTGAGCAGCGTTGTAGCCACGGGCCGGCGAATGAAGGGTTGG
>CAVYJG010000019.1:0-193067 GCA_963768695.1 uncultured Acidobacteriota bacterium
TCATCGAGTTGCTGCTCCATGAATCCGGAAGCCAGCCGCGTGGCGTCATATTTCTGATGAAAATTGTATTCGATGTAATTATTCACCAGTGCGTTGGCCGTGCGCGCCGCGAGCTGCGGGTCGGTGCTGTCGATAGTGACTTCAACCATGCGGCTGTCTCGCATCAAGGTCACGCGCAGGTGTCCTAGAAATGCACCGATGAGCCCGTTCTGCACGGCAGAAGGCGCCGGGGAGGGGCCGCTTCCGCTCCCAGAAGAAACACCCGCCCTGTCCCCCCAGCCGAGCTGCTGGATGGTTCGCCAGGCCAGGTTTTCACTTCTCAGCACATTCACCTGGGTTTGCAAGAAACTATCGTCGGTAAATCCAGGCTCACCCCGGTAGAGATCGTTGAGAGATTGGATTTGTGGTGTATCGGCCTCAACTTCCACGCGCGCTGTCGCCTCGTAAACCGGTTGTTCCCTGAAGGAAACAACGGCCACCAGAGTGGTCAGCACCAACACAGAGGTAAGGACCGTCCAGCGGCGCTTCAACAGAATCAGCCAGTAGGCCCGGATATAGGAGTAGCCTTCGGAGCCTTCAGGCGCGGAATCGACAGCGGGGTTGGGCCGGCGTGGGATCCTCTCAGGGAGTGTTCGCTCGACCGGAACTAACTCTTCGTGTTCAGCCATATCGTGAAACCGCCTTTGCCAGAATCGTAGGGACGATTTTGCATCGCCAGTGGGTGGCAATGAATATCGCTTGGAATCGCCGGATGGTCGTGGTCAGGAGCGGCGTTTTTCGCCTGCCGCCGCCTTGTTGACGTTCGAGCGCCCCAGCCAACAATCGGGCGCATCCACTCAAGGCAATGTATGCGCCCGCCGCAGTGCAGCGCAGGGTCATTGAATAATAGCAGCAGCGCCCGCGTACGAAACGCCCATCGCCGCAAGGTCGGCGCCCCGGTGCAGCGCCTTCATCATGCCGCTGTCAGGCACAAACAGAATATCGTTGCTCTGCAAGGGCCGGTCCGCAACATTACCCCGCAGCATGTCTTTCAGGTTAATGGGAATCTCTTCCCGGCCCTTGGGAGCAGAGGTGTCGGGGCGTAGAAGCACGGCTTGCTTCGCCTTCGCGAAGGGGCCAAGCGACCCCGCCAGGGCGAGAGCTTTCAGGACCGTCATATCTTGGTTCGCCTCAGTCAACCGGTAGCCGCCCGCATGGTTCACCGCCCCCACGATATAAACAATCCCGGCGCGCTGCACCGTGATGCGGTCGCCAGGATAAACTTCGATGTTCGAAGTTGGATCGCCTTTCTCGATCAGGCGTCGAAGATCGATGTTCACCGTGGCTGGATCGGACGCTGGTTTAGTTTGATCCCCCGGGTCCGCGCCCATCCCCAACACCCGGCGGGCGATTTCACCGCGTGTTATGGTTACCGTCGACCCGGCGTCGTCCGCCACTCCCCCGGCTTGCGTGAGAATATCCAACAGCGAAATGCGGCCAAACACCGGAAAGATCTGCGGGGTCTTGACAGCCCCCGCGACGGCCACCGCGTGCAACCGCGACTCGCGGACCGTGACGCTGATCTCGGGATGGCTGAGCACCCCCGCTGCGATGCACTTCTGTGCAATGGCTCGCGCCGCCTGCTGCGGCGTCAATCCCGCCACCTGCACCGGCTCGGCGAGAAGAGGAAAGTCCACCGTCCCCGTTGCGCTCACCCGGTATTCACGCGTCATCTGTTCCACATCGAACACTTGAATGAAGAGAAGATCATTGTCAGAGATGAGCGTCTCTTCGGTTTTCAAACCCTGGGACTCAACCCCGCGCGGGACGCCGGTCTGGCCGGTGCCGGAGTTCTCCTGTTGCGGCGCTGCGGGCAAGACCTGGGCAGAACAAGCCACCCCCAGCATGCCCATCAAGAGCATCGTCAGCCCCGCAAATTGCAGGAGCCTGGGCGCTCGGTCGCCAGCGCGCCTTTCCCCTATGTCACGCCGAGATGATCCGCTCACTCCCGATTCCATACTCTTCCTCCATTTCACCGACTGAGATCCAGAGGTCTTAAAGCCCATAAGGTCAAATTGTCCACCGCATGGTAAAGTTCGGGCGTCTGATTGCCGATAACAGCATAGTGAAGGTTTCGTGCCTCTCCTATGCCCTGTGATGTAGCTCCGCCCCGTGACTCACAGGAGAGCACCTTACGATCCCGCGAATGACAACAGTCTGCGCCCCTATCAATAACGGTTTACACTTAAACCGGCGTGCACTGCAACGGTACGACAGTACGCTCTTGATCTGTACCATGGTAATGGTACCCTGCGGCAAGCATCTTGACCCCAGATTCACCGCGAACCCGGCTTTTGCCACCCCGGCGGCATAAGGCCGTGTCGGGATCTGCGGCTTAGGCCGGGAGGATAAGTGGTTGGCCGAAGCAGTTTTACTGGGGTATAACGAGAGGCTTAGCTTGGAACTCGCAAGCGCCGCGAGCCGATCCCGTAATGCGCCGCAACCACAAGCGCGCCTGTCGTCTACCAACAAGCCGCCCTTCCAGACATGTGTTGTCGCCGAATCCCCGCCAAGGGCAGAAAAACTAGGCACCTTCCATGGCTTCCCTGGCCGTCATGTGCACAATCGTTCATAACTTAGCACCCTGCGGCTGAGATGTCAAGTTATTGCCAAAGCATGATTGTCGAAGTAGTTACCCATGTCTATGCATCATCCCGAGAAGGGGTATGGCCAAAGGGAGATGGAGGAAGAGCCACTCGGCAGGGCGGAAGAAGTGGTGTTTTGTCTAGGCCTTAAGCCGGACTCGTGCCTCACTTGAGCTTGCGATGCGGGGCCGCTCGCTCAGGAGTGGCCGGTTGGCTCGGAAAACGTCAATTGACGGAGCAGAATTAATCGGCGCTGTTATCGATATAGTTAACTGAGGAGCTCAATTTGACATCTTAACCCCAGAGCGCCTCTTGTTGATTCTTGTCAGCTTCTGGCCGGTCCTTTATCAGTTATTTAAGCAGCAGGGTCGCATCCAGTTCCGCTTCGACTGGCTCGATCAGCTTGGGCGGGGCGACCAAGCTAACTCATGGGGGAAGCGGGCCAAAGCCGGCATTTGATTCCCGATTCTTCATTCTTGCTTCGATCCCAGCGCGCGGCGAACACCTTTCCATCCGGCTTGGACTAGCCACCATGCGTTCTTGCAGGTGGCGCGCAAGGGCCGCAATGCGTAATAGAGGGAAAAAAGCGAAGGCGGCAAACCGAGGAATTCGCAGTCCATCTTCGTTGGAATGAATAAACGGATGGCAAGATAGCGGAGCTTTCGGGCGGGTGTTTTGAGCAACCGAAACAACAAAAGGTTGTCCGAAGTCGCCTGCAATTCCGAGGGTAGCCGAATGTCGGCCCGAGGCGGGGGCGGTGTTAAGCCAAAGACGGGAGCGAGCGGCGTTTCGAAGACGGACGAACAAGCGACGAGACTGGACCGAACTGCCGCTTCCCAGCCCAGGGACTTCGCCGTTTCATTTGCCTTTTTCCAGTCGACCGTCCCACGTCGACATAACCGGTCAAAGTCCGCATACCACTTGAGAGAAAGCCAGCCGTGCCGAGCGGCATGCAGCGCGAGGTAGAGGAAATTCCACTCCGCACTCATGGCGAATGTGGGAGCACCTCGGAAGGTGGTGCGGGAGGCTTCCGCCCAGACCCGCTCGAGCAGACCTCGCTCAAATGGGCCGCCCCAAGCGAGACCCCAGTGGAGATCGATGGCGAAGGTCGATTCGCCGGCCTCGCGCGACATGGAGCAATCCCTGCCGTAGCGCACCTCGAGATCCAGGAGACGCGGCTGAGTGATCTCGGGTTTGTAGCCGGCGGACACGATGATGTGGAAGGCGTCAATGGCATACCGAGGGAGAACAAGGACGTCGAGGTCGGAACAGGCGCGGAGAGAGAGGTCGCCGTAAAGTGACTCTGCCAGTGCGACGCCTTTTAGCGGTATCGCTGGTATTCCGGCGTCAGCGAGCAAACGAAGAATCCCGGCTAACTCCGTGGCCAGAAGCTCGTGCCGAATTGCGTTGACGCAGAAGATCTTAGCCCACTCTGAGCGGACGGGTTCCGGGATGCCTGGAAAGCCAAGCGTGTTGAGGCCAGCGTAGACGAGCGGAAAGATTTGGTATGTTTTGGCGCGTTCGAAAAGGCGCGGCCATTCGACCGCGCCCTCCAGCAGGCTAAGCGCGCGCTTCCGCGCCTCTGGCGAGAGCTCTGCGCGAGCTAGGAGCAAACAGAGTTCGTCTTCAGATACCATCATGATGGAATTGCATTAATCACGGACACACACAGGCGAAGAAGAGATTATTTTTCTTGAGCATCCTGCGCATCGGTGTCATGAGCGTCACAGTCAGCGGTCCACTTATCGAGGTCGATCGTCCAACAGTGTAACGCGCCACGTGTGGATCCCATCAAAGTGCCTTTGCGCCATCCGCCATGCCTGAGTGTCTTATCAATGTTCAGGGCGGATTGTACTCCTCTCAGCTTCAGATTCACAGCGTCCTAAAAAACTGCACCCAATAGCGAGGATGCTCGATGCGTTTCCACCACCGGTTACGGCGGCAGAACTCAAACCCCCAAGCACGCATACTTCGGCGGCCGGGAGTTAAGTAGAAAAGAGCTTAAGCCGAGGACGGTGGCGAGTTTCAGATCAACCGTGCCCTCCACGAATCGGAAATCTCTTGCAGAATAGTCGGCAGGGACTTGGTGATCCCCCAGTTCGGGAAGTGCGCTTTCAGCTTTCTGAGGTCGCTATAGTAGCAGATGTGGTCGCCGGCGCGGTTCTGGTCAACGTAGGTGTATTTCTGCCGCTTGCCGGTAATCTGTTCGATCATCTGGAAGCTCTCCAGAATCGAGCAGGAGTTATCTTTGCCCCCACCCAGGTTATAGACCTCACCGCAGCGGGGGTGCCGATAGAACTCGTGCATCATCCTGGCTACGTCCTCGGAATGAATGTTGTCGCGGACTTGCTTGCCTTTGTAGCCGAAAACCTTGTACTCCTTCTGCTCGACGTTGCAGCGGACCAGGTAGCTGAGAAAACCGTGCAACTCCACACCGGAGTGATTCGGACCGGTCAGGCAGCCTCCGCGCAGGCAGCACGTAGGGATGCCGAAATACCTGCCGTATTCCTGCGTCATAACATCCGCGGCCACTTTCGAAGCGCCAAAAAGCGAGTGCTTCGACTGGTCAATCGAGAACGACTCGGGGATGCCGTTTCGGTAGGTGGGATCATCGTATTCCCAGCGCGTCTCGAGTTCGCGCAAGGGAATGGCGTTGGGAAGATCACCGTACACCTTATTGGTGGACATGTGCACGAACGGCGATTCCGGGCAGGCCCGTCGCGCCGCTTCCAGCAGGTTCAGGGTGCCCACCGCGTTGACGTCGAAGTCGTCGAAGGGGATTGCAGCGGCCCGGTCGTGGGAGGGTTGGGCCGCCGTATGGATGATGATGCCGGGTTTGAGTTCCGCGATCAAGCGCAGGATCGCTTCGCGGTCGCGGATGTCCACGGCATAGTGCTGATAGCCGGGAATCGTAGTTCGCAACCGCTCCAGCACCCAACTGGTGTCTCCCGCCGGACCGAAAAATACCGCGCGTTGGTTGTTGTCCAAGCCGGCAATGCGAAAGCCTGAGCGGCTGAAGTATAGGCTCACTTCCGACCCGATGAGTCCGCAGGAACCGCTGATGAAGGCAAGAGGAGTAGGCATGGTTTTCTCTCAGTCCGAATTGCTGTCATTCTGCTGCTTTGTGAATCGGATACACCAATCGTGGTCCATTCACGAATTCGGCGCCGCCGCGCGCACCGCCATCCCGTGCTCTGTTTGCGGCATTCCGGATGTTAAGGGATTGATCGTCCGAGCGTCAATCCCGTCATGGTTACTGTCTTACCATAAATCATTCAAACTCACGAGGCCACCTCGTTCAACACGACCGGGTTCGACCTTTGACAGGCCCCGGATGCCGCGCTGCGCGAAAAATGTGCCAAAACCGTATGGATTTGGTAGGATAAGGGTTAGTTTTTTGAGAGAAAGCAGAGCCCCTGGCAAGATGCTATCAGATGCTTCATTCTTAGTTGGGTTTATTTCGCCAACCTCCCCTGCCGCAGGAGCTTGGAAATACATCGCATTGTTACAATGTAGGTAATGGCTCGCACGTCATTATATTTGCCTCGCGGCCGCGGTATCATTTACCCCTATTTTTTGACGTGACTCTCGTGTGTAGCGCGCAATGCGGCTTTTCTCGATTTCATCCTCGCTGTAATACTGGAGTTGAGGCGTCAGGAGGCGCCTATCGACATACGAACGCCAACTTCAAGATAGCGGATTTACCCACCTGGGGAGCGGCAAGGCAACAAAATAGAACCATGCGCGAAGCATCACTTCTTTTCAGCCGACTGAACCTTGATCTGCGATGGATCGAGCAGCCACCGGCGGTCGGTCAGCGACTGGTATACGATAATGGCCGCAGGCGCACCGGCGAAGTGGCGGAGGTGGGTTCAGGTTCCCCGGGTTCTTCAGATTAGAACAGTCCAATGCCGATATTCCACCGACTTATCCGATTTGCGCGAAAGTCGCCCCGCGAAAGAGGGCAGGTAGCTCGGTTCTACCGAAGGAACGTTCTCGGTCGCTTGGAGGACTGGGGTTGGAGAGTTCCTCGTCTGGGGAACGACAGAACGGCTTATGTCATAGGACTGTTCGGCAGCGGCCGCGCCTATCTTGAGCACCAACTCAGCGATAATATCGGGGTAAGAGAGAGGTACCTCAGGCCCTCGATGATCCGTCTCCATCCCCGTCCCACCTCCATGATCTACTGCGGCCACGCCACCATCCGATATCCCTCTCGAAACCAGTCCCCGCCGGAGGTAACCAGCCGTGTCTTCGAGGCGGTCGCAGCGGGGATTGCTGACGTGATTTTTATCTATCGTCACCCACTCGATTCGTTGCTCACCAATTGGGTCTGGTGGCGGAGCTTCCATCGCAACAACAAGTTTATCCTTGGCATCAACACGGCTTTCAAGAGGACCGATGGTTTCTGTGAGGATTTGGAGCGGAATTTTGCGGATTTCCAGCTCTTTGCCGATGGTGACCCTAGCTTTTTTGGTCCCTCTGCTGGCCCACCATTTCTGTCGTTCCGGCAGTACGTTGAGGAAACTGAGCTTTATCTCCAAGCGCCGACGCACGCCATACGGTTTGAGGACTGCTTCATTGATCCGTCGAAGGAGTTTGCCAAGATCGCCCGAGTCATGTCGGTTGATCTTGATTTGAGTCGTGCGCAGGTGCACCCTCCCTTGACCAAGCCCTATCGCTATTTGGCCGTTCGAGAAAAAGTTCCTCGATTCAGAGAATTTATCGATGGGCTGGATGCGGAAACCAAACGACGAATCGAGAAAATCGGTTATGACGTGGTGGGCTAGTTTGATATGTCGCGCCACTCTCTTCGGTCACGCCGTCAGGCCCACCGGCGCAAGCCTCTGAATCAAAAGCATTAATTGACCATCGCATTTTCGCGTACCTCAGCTGGACCCTTCCGGTTGGCTCCGATTCTCCTTGCGACTATGATCGGATCGCTCTCCCGTGATTTCGAGACGCTGCTCTTCATCCACTTCTGGCGGGCCTTTATCCAAGGCGCCACAAGTGAGCGTAAAACGACTCCGTGAGGCCTGACTAGGGCGCCGTGCGCCTCTGTGATAGGAAGACGACCACCCCTCGAAGAGGCATGATGTAGTTAACGCTGTATTGAGTGGCCAACATTTGAATGTCTCAAGTCCTTTTTGGCAGCAAGGGGGCGGGTGTAGTGCGGAGGCTCTATTGCCGATAGGCCAAGTGTGACGACATAAGAAGCGCCGCGAAAGATGCCGTAGTCAGGAAGGACATGATTTGCGTCAGCGGAAGGCAATGGAGGTTGGATGAGTCAGACCTCCGAGAAGTCAGCCGTCTCTCGCTTGGCGGGCTTGCTTGCGTCGCTTGAAAACAGAGTCGAAGGGGCTCATCGTGGAATGCATCGACAACTTGATCTGTACGCTGGAAATCTTGAGTAGTGCTCTTTCGGCAAAAGACAAGGACAAGGCATTGGAGGCCGTCACGCTCCTCGTGCAACAGTTCACGATGACGTTTGAGCACGCCACCCACGTTTTCTTGGCGATTCTCTTCCTTGAGACGCTAAGAGTTCACGTCCTTTTTGAGGAGTTCGAGGAGGCAAGTGGTGGCGCATTGGCGCTCCTGGCGAGGCTCAGAGCTGTGAACACGGCAATCAAACAGTCCGCTGCCCAATCGGCCCCGACCAATTCCGATGCATCAGCAGAAAACGTGCTCGACGACGCGTTGAACGCGGAATCAACGCCAGGGTCCCCGCAGCCCGAGGCCAGAGGCGCGGAGCGAAAGGCTGAGAAGGCTGGCACCGGAGCGCCGAAACCTAGAAATCCGTTCGCGGCTTACCTGCAAACCAAGTTTACCCCACCGGGACCGGAGCCGCGCCTTCTGGAGTTCGTGGGCGGTTTTCCGGGCGACCCTCTCCAGACGGGGCGCGTGCACGGCGGCGAGGCCGCGGGCGCGGCCTCGTGCCCCGAAGCAGAGTCACCGGAGCCCTCGACGGAAAATACTTTCGCGGCCTACCCGCTCATGAAGCTGGAGGAGCCGAGTCAACAGGGACGGGGCATGATCTTCGTCGGTGGATTCCCGCGCAGCCCGTTCAAGAAATAGAAGCGGGCTGTCCGTCAGTGGGACAGCAGGCGTAGTGCCCTTGCTGCGAGCGAAGCGCAACCGCTTTTTCAAACAGGCTCTTGATTCGATGATAGCGCAGGAGCGGGCGCGTGATCATGAGGGACAATCCACTCGTCCAGGGGATTCTTAGCGTAACAGTCGAGACACATCGTCAGGGAATGTTGTTCCGCGCAATTCGGGCAGCGGGTTCGCGTTTGGAAAGTGTCGAAGGGTTTTCTACAAGCGCTACAATTCCAAAAACTTCCCACCGGCGGCGCAGCTTTACACGACGGGCACGCAAATTCTTCATGGCGCGGCAACTTTGCCAGACGAGACAAAGTCCACGCGTGCTGCAGCCCTCCCCAGCAACTCGATAGGATAAACAGGGCGATGACGCCCATCCACATGGAACGCTTCAGCACAGCCAAACATAATAGGCCCGCCACGCAAGCAAAGCCGATCGTGGCCACCACCATCAGGCTACGGGCGCGTCCAACCACATACCAGAGCAGGGAACGGATGATCTGACCGCCGTCCAACGGATAGATGGGCAAAAGATTGAAGGCCAACAAAAGCCCATTCATGCCAATGAGCGCCAGCATGAACGAATGGACATTGGGTGCGGTCTTGGCCAGCTTCAAAGACCGGTCGATTATTACACCCACGGGGGTAAAAACTAAGAGAAGCTGAACGTTGACCAGCGGCCCAGCCGCGCTGCTCCACAGTGTGGCGCCGGGCCGCTGGGGCGGGCTCACATAGGCCATTCCTCCCAGCGGCCAGAGCATAATCTCATTTGCCGTTCCTCCGACCTGCCGGCAGACCAGGGCATGTCCGTACTCATGCAAGAGCACAATGAAAAAAAGCGACAGATACTCGAGCACGTTCCAGGCTATGGAGGAATAAGCTTTCGCTCGGCTGCTGATTTCAAACGCCGCGAACAGAAACCAGGACCAATGCATATACACATCGACGCCCGCGAACTGGAACAAATGGATGCCTCGGCGCCCGGTTCTCATGGCTAGCGATTATAAGAGGCTCAAGGGCAAGGGTAAAGGATTAAGGACGCTCGGCAGACCCTCAGTTTTGCTACCCGTGGCTTTCCGTCGTCAAATATTGTCACCTTACCAGCCGGCGGCGGCCATTCTATTGGAGTGCCCACTCATGAAAACGCGGGCAGGCACGGAATTTGAGTCCGCGCTGCCCTCGTGGAAAAGCATGTATGCCGACTCCAGTACCGTTTACCTATTGCACAACCCTTCAGGTTCATGTATACATGTGTCCCGTAAGATTCTATTCCGATCCTCGTGGAGGTTAGTATGCCGATTTCCGCAACCGTGTTCTTAGCAAGTTTTATACTCGTTGCCTTGGTGGCGATCTATGTCCCTACCATTTACATTCGCAAAACCAACAAACTGATGAAGACGTTAGAGAAAATTGAGGCCAACACTCGCAAATAGGTGCTGGCTCGTTCTTGGATGAACAGCCCTGGCTCCCTTTCAGCGTCAAGTGGAAACTCGACGGGAAGTGGGGCGGTTTCTGGTGGAGTCCCGTCTGAAAGCAGGAGTCCATCCCCTGCAAAACTTGTCTGATTATTCGGCGGTGAAGCCCCGCCGGCGTCAGACCGCTGTGATGGGGAATCTGGTCGCGCATAGATGCACTCCTGGCGGGAGCTGCGGGGTTGTGGTTACTGAGGCAATGGCGGTCGCCGATTACGGGTCGAACAGGGAATGGCGTGCTCCATTGCGCTTCGGATTCACGATATTCGCGAGCGCCTTTCTGCTTTTCTGGGTTGAACTCCTGTTAGGCAAATACTTCCTGCCGTGGTTCGGTGGCACCCCATCGGTGTGGACCACGTGCATGTTGTTCTTTCAAACGCTGCTGCTGGCGGGCTACGCTTATGCTCACGCTCTCACGGCGTGGTTCAGGCCTCGCACGCAAGCCATATTGCACTTTGGGCTGGTGCTGAGTTCTCTGGCGTCGCTGGTCCTCCTGGGGACCGTCTGGCATTCGCCGGTTACTCCGGATTTATCTTGGAGGCCCCAGATTAATGACGCTCCAGTCCGCAGCCTGATTATCCTTTTAACAGTGAGTGCCGGCCTGCCGTTTTTCGTCCTTTCGTCGACCGGACCGCTGCTCCAAGCTTGGGTCGCCCGAAGTCGTCCGTATTATGTCCCGTACCGGCTTTACGCGCTCTCTAATCTGGCGTCGTTCCTGGCCCTTCTTAGCTACCCATTTCTCCTGGAGCCTCATCTAAAACTCAGTCTACAGACGCGCCTGTGGTCGGGGGGCTTCGCCGTCTTCGCGGCCGGAACGGCGTATTGCGCGGTTGACTTTTGGAGAAGGGCCGCTTCCGAAGGTGAACAGTCTCAGGCCGTTCGCACTGCAGAATCGGAGAGTAGTGGGGAAACGAAAAGAACTCGTCCAGGCGTGGCCGACTATGCTGTCTGGTTCAGCTTGGCAGCGTGCGCTTCGGTCATGTTTCTGGCCACGACCAACCAGATTTGCCAGGACATTGCGGTAGTCCCGCTTCTCTGGGTTCTTCCCCTTGCTCTCTACATTTTATCTTTCGTCCTTTGTTTCCATCAATCGCACTGGTATTCCCGCAGCTTCTTCCATCCCGTCTTCGGACTGGCTGTCCTTATGGGCTGTTTCGTGCTGTTTAATGGGGCGCTAAGCAGCATCCTAACTCAGGTCGCCATCTACTCGTTTCTATTATTCAGTGGCTGCATGGTTTGTCACGGGGAACTGGCTCGAGCTAAACCGAGCCCTCGATATCTCACCTCCTTCTATCTGGTGGTAGCCATGGCGGGTGCCGCGGGCGGAGTGTTTGTGGCGCTAATCGCCCCGCATCTGTTTAGAGGTTTCTGGGAATACCAACTCGGCCTCTTTGGCACGGTGGGGCTCTTGTTTCTGATTCTTATCCGAGACAAGGAGTCCTGGCTTTACCGAAGCAAGTTCGGGTCGCCGGTGGTCGTAGTGTTGTGGGCGGCGTTCTTGCCCGAAAGCATCACCCTCGGCGCTCATGCAAAAATGAACCTCTCCAACTTAGCCCCATGCGTGGCCGTCCTGCTTGGAATCTACCTGATGCTTAAGAAGAGAAAGGCAGGCTTCGACCGCGCTCGCCAGCGGGCCGCCCCGGTTTACTGTGCAGCCGCTCTACTCGCGCTGGGCGCGGTGCTTCTCGCAACCGCGAGAGCCCGCGTGCGGAATGCACTCGCCGTAACTCGGAACTTTTATGGCACGCTCAGCGTGCAGGAGAGGAATGCCGAACAACCGGATCGTCACGGTTACGCCCTCACCCACGGGCGGATAGACCACGGGTTCCAATTTCGCTCCCAAGCCTTGCGCGCCCTTCCGACCTCGTACTACGGGAGAACGAGCGGGATCGGCTTGGCATTGCTCAACTACCCCCGTCGGAATTCAGGCTTTCTGCGCATTGGGGTCGCAGGGCTGGGCATTGGCACCTTGGCGGCTTACGCCAGGAGCGGAGATTATGTTCGGTTCTATGAAATCAACCCAGACATCATCAGAATCGCCCGCGACGAGCGCTTCTTCACCTACCTGAAGGATTGCCCGGCCCGTGTGGATGTTATCCCCGGAGACGCACGCCTATCAATGGAGGGCGAGCTGCGTAGAAACGAGCCACAAGACTTTGACCTGCTGGCGATCGATGCGTTTAGTGGTGATGCGATCCCGGTGCACCTTCTCACGCAACAGGCGTTTCGTATCTATCTGAAGCATCTGCGGGTGCCCGACGGGGTTCTTGCCATCCATATTTCTAACACTTACCTTGACCTCAAGCCGGTCGTGGCGGGGGTCGCAGGGACCCTCGATCTTGTCTGCGCCTTCTTCGATACCAGTGGCGACGGCAAAATTTCAGGGCAGAGCAGTTGGGTGTTGCTTTCTCGGGACAAAAATCTCCTCGAGTTGTTTTCGGCGCAGACGCCGAATCCCGCGCGACAAGCAGCCCCTCGCGTAGTACGGCTCTGGACCGACGATTACAGCGACCTCTTCCAGGTTCTGAATAGGTAGCGACTGGCTTGCGCGGACGAACTACTCGAATTGTGGCCTCACATCGTCAGAACCACACGGAACTCCGCATCGCCACTCATCATTCGCGCGTAAGCCTCAGCCGCCTTGGCGAGCGGATAGGTTTCAATCATGGGGCGCACGCCGGTCAGTTCAGCGAAGCGCAGCGTGTCCTCGGAATCGGTCGGCGTTCCGGAAGCCCAGCCTTGGATCGTTCGGCTCCCAGAGATGAGCTGTAGCGGCGTAACCTCGATGGGATCCAATGTCGCGCCCACTACCATAAGCTTTCCGTTCGGCCCCAGCCCGTCAATCAACTCGGACATGGCTTTCGAGTTTGGGGCCGTCGCCAGGATGACCTGGGCGCCGCCCAGCTTTTGCAGTTCGGCGGCCGCGTTCGTCGCTTTGCTGTCGATGTACACGCTGGCGCCGAGTTTCTTTGCCAGCGCCGCGTTCCCCAGCCCTCGCCCGATCGCCGCGACCTTATAGCCGAACTTACTGGCGAATTGAATTCCGAGGTGGCCCAGACCGCCGATACCCTGCACCGCAACCAGGTCACCGGGAAGGGCGCCGCTGTGCCGGAGCGCGTTGAACGTGGTGATTCCGGCGCAGAGGAGAGGCGCCGCTTCCGCATCCCCCAAGCCTTCAGGGATCGCCGCCAGCGCCTCTACGGGAGCCAGCATGTATTGCTGGTATCCGCCGTCGTAGCTGATGCCTGCAATTTTCAGATTTCGGCAATTGCGAAAATCTCCACGCCGGCACGAAAGACAGGTTCCGTCCTGGCCACCGTGCCAGCCGACGCCGACGCGTTGCCCCTGGGTCCACTCGGAGACGCCGGCGCCCAGTTCATCGATGATGCCCGCCACTTCGTGTCCCGGAACGCGGGGATACTGAATTCCAGGCCAAGCACCTTCTTTCGTAAGCACGTCGCTGTGGCAGACACCACAGGCTTGCACCTTGATCCGCACCTGCCCGGCGCCCGGCTTGGGGATTTCGCGCTCGACGATCTGGAAATCGCCTCCCGGCTTGGAAATCTGCGCCACTTTCATAGGCGCGACTGCAAGTCTTGTTGTTGCCATGGATCCTCCTGTAAAATTCTCAAACACTGAGCTAGCGGCGGGTTTACCCCGCCAAATCTTCTGTGTTTTGAGAACCGCGATGGCGGGATAAACCCGCCGCTACGGTGTTTCGCAGCTTCGTGAGCCGTGGGTTGGATGGCCCTCACCCCGTCCGTCGGCTGACGGGCTGATTTCTTCAACGATTTCCAAAGGCAACACTAGGCGCCGACCGCCTGCGACTTTCCGGTCTTCTCGCCCAGGAAGCTCAGCAATTCGGCGTTGACTTCTTCCGCGTGCGTCCAGGCGACGCAATGCGGCCCGTCCTTAATGACCAGCAGGCGCGCACCTTTGATGAGCTTGGCCGTGCGCAGCCCGGCAGACTTGAATGGAACGATGCGGTCGGCGTCCCCGTGGATTACCAGCGTGGGCACATTGATGCGGGCCACATCCGCGCGGAAGTCCTCGTACCAGGTCGGGACACACGCCAGGCTGGCGGTGGCCGAAGCGGCGGCCGCGACGTTCCAACTAGCCTGCACGGCCTGTTCGCTGACCCGCTTACCCAAATACACGTCGGTGTTGTAGAAATCCCGGAAGAAGGCAGTGAAGAAAGCGTAGCGGTCTGCGGCCACCGCTTGCTCGATGCCGGCAAACACGCTGGCGTCAACGCCCTCCGGGTTGTCGGCCGTCTTGATCAAATACGGCGGCACTCCGCTCATGATCACGGCCTTGCTCACGCCCGTGGACCCGTACTTCCCGATGTAGCGCGCCACCTCGCCCCCTCCCATCGAGAAGCCCACGAGGGTGAAATCGCTCAGCTTAAGCTCGCTGACCAGATTGTGAAGGTCCCCGGCGAACGTATCGTAGTTGTAGCCTGTGGTCGGTTGGCTTGACTTGCCGAAGCCGCGGCGGTCATAGGTGATGACCCTGTAACCTGCATTCAGCAGCGCGGCCGCTTGTTTCTCCCAGGAAGCGCCGCTCAACGGATAGCCGTGGATCAAGACCACGGGATTGCCCGAGCCATGGTCCTCGTAGTAAAGATCGACGTTCCCTGAGTTCTCCCTTCCGGCTGTAACGTATGGCATTGTGTGTCTCCTTTTCAGTTCGATGATTTACTGAGCGTTACATAGGATAGTGACAGACTAACCCCCCTCACCCGTCCGTCGGCTGACGGACACCCCCTCCCCCAAGGGGGCGGGCGAGGGCATAAACTCCTTGGGCGTGAACATACCCTCTCCCCCTTGGGGGAGAGGGTGGCTCGCGACGGTGCTTTCATCAGCCGGCGCGGGCCGGGTGAGGGGGTCCTGGTTCGCTCGGCGCTAACTAGTTCGCTCGATGACGCGTTCCGCGCCCGCGATCAAGGCAAGGTCGGCCATACCCAGAAAGAGGCCGTGCTCCACTACGCCGACGATGGAGTCGATCTTCGCCGCGATCTCTTCCGGGTTAGCGATAAGAAGGCCGGCGCAGTCGAGAATCAGATTTCCTTCGTCGGTGATGTAGCGCGTTCCATCCCGATTCAGTCGAACCGTAGGCGTGAAACCAAGCTCTCGAAGTGAATCGCTCACGAGCGGAGCAGCCATTTGAATCACTTCGACGGGCAAAGGAAAGCGCCCAAGCTTCTCGACCTGTTTCGATTCGTCGGCGACGATAACGAAGCTCTTCGATGCACTGGCGACAATCTTTTCGCGCAGGAGTTTTCCGCCCCCGCCCTTGATGAGTGCGAGATGGGGTGCGATTTCGTCCGCGCCATCGACCGTAAGGTCAATTCGCCGGCACTCCTCAAAATTGACGAAGGGTATTCCATAGCTTCGCCCCAGGAGTTCGCTGTCCTTGGAGCTTGCAATGGCGCGAATCTGCAAGCCGTGGTCGCGCACCTGTTCACCGAGAAGCTTGATCCAATAGGTCGCGGTCGTCCCGGAACCCAGTCCCAGCGTCATTCCAGGTTCGACCAGTTCCAGAGCCCGCCGCGCTGCATGCAGCTTCATATCCGCGTGGGTGTCACCCTGCGTATGTATCGCCATCGAGGTTGTCGCCTGTTCCCGGCCGCCTCCCGCGCGTCCAGTACCTGCTTCGGATGGCGGGGCATCAAATCTTCCGTCGTCGTTCGGTCCCACGCGAGAAGATGACTTGAGCGGGTTCACACTGTTCACCGTTTCTCGCTTCGCCTGGCGGTGGAAAGTACAACCACACTACGCGGTTCGGCGCGATACGTTCGTTCAGTCACCACGGGTGCAGCCTGCCACTCCACGATGTCTTCCGGCGACTCGAGGCTCGTGTCGATCCAACGGCGCCACGTCTCACCGTCTTCGCTGGGTGGCGGCAGTTCGAATTCGAGCGGCTCCCAATAAGCGTTCAGAATGACGTGAAAGAACAGGCCGCCGTTTGGGAACTGGGCGGTGAACGCCAGGCTATGCGAGCCGGCGCTCCAGTCAGGCTGCCCAAGCTTCACACCGTGCCAGGTTCTGCTTGCGCTGGAAAGAAGCTGGGTCAGGCTCACGTGCGGCTCATCGGGCTCCACCGACCACAACAACCGGCGCGCGTTGAGCAGGCTGACGAAGCGATGGATGCCGGCATGCTCTTGAAGCAGACTCCAGTCGAACCAACTGGTCTCGTTGTCCTGGCAATAGGCGTTGTTGTTGCCATGTTGCGTGCGCCGCACCTCGTCGCCCATCAATATCATGGGCAGCCCCAGCGAGAGCATGGTGACAGTGTAGAAGTTCTTCACCTGCCGGTTTCGCAGCGCCTCGACCGCCGGATCGCCGCTTGGACCCTCGACCCCGCAATTCCAGCTTCGGTTGTCGTCCACGCCGTCGCGGTTGTCCTCCCCGTTGGCCTGGTTGTGTTTCTGGTTGTACGAGACAAGGTCGTTGACCGTGAACCCATCGTGACAGGTCACGAAGTTCACGCTCGCCTCCGCTTCGCGTTGCTTATGCCCGTAGATTTGAGGACTGCCAACGAGCCTGTCGGCAAGCGGGGGCACCGCGCCTTCATCGCCGCGGAAGAAGCTACGGACATCGTCGCGGAATCGCGCGTTCCACTCCCGCCACCTGTCCCCGAGGAAGTTGCCCACTTGGTACAACCCGGCTGCGTCCCACGCCTCCGCGATGAGCTTGGTTCCGGCCAGGCGGGGATCAGAGTCGATATCCCACAAGACCGGCGGTCTCGGCAGCAAATTCCCCGTCTCGTCGCGTTCCAGCACCGACGCCAGATCGAAGCGGAAGCCGTCCACGTGCATGTGGTTCGCCCAATAACGGAGACTGTCGAGAATCATCCGGCGAACGACAGGATGGTTGGCATTGAGTGTGTTTCCCGTGCCACTGTAGTTGGCGTAGCGCGAGCGATCAGGCTCGAGAATGTAGTAAGTGTTGTTGTCGAAACCGCGGAAGCATAGTGTTGGACCGAGATGGTTGCCTTCGGTGGTGTGATTGAAGACGACATCGAGAACGACCCCGATATCGGCGCGGTGCAACGCCTTCACCATGTCGCGAAATTCGTCGATCGGACCAAGCTCGTCCTGACGCGAGCTGTAGGCCCGGTGCGGAGCAAAGAACGAGACCGGCGAATATCCCCAGTAATTCGTCTTTCCCGGCGGCGCATCCTGGACGTCGAACTGGAAGACCGGCAACAGTTCTACGGCAGTGATGCCGAGTTCGCGAAGATATGGAATCTTCTCGATCAATCCGGCATAGGTGCCGCGCGCTGGTTCGGAAACGCCCGAACTGGGATGCTGCGTAAAGCCCCGCACGTGCATCTCGTAAATGATGGTGCGCGCCGAGCGGCGGCGAAGCGGCGCATCTCCTTCCCAATCGTAGAGATTCGGATCCACCAACACGCTCTTCATTGCCACAGCGGTGTTATCGCCCTTCCCGCGTGCTGCCTCACGACTGTAATTCTTGGGAACGGCCAAGGCGAGGCCGTAAGGGTCCAACAGGAGCTTTTCGGAATCAAACCGCATACCGCTTGCAGGGTCGAACGGCCCGGAAACCCGGTACCCGTAAAGCTGCCCCGGTCCGAGGCCCGGGACGAAGACATGCCAATAGGGATAAGTGCGGTTCTTATTCGGATCGATCTTTATCACCCGCGAAGGCTTGGCGTCGTCCTCCCGATCGAAGAAGGCCAACTCGACGCCGGTAGCGTCCCGCGCATAGACGCTGAAATTCACACCGGCTGCAACGACCGTTGCGCCGAGGGGGAAGCTTCGACCCTCACTCGCGACCCCCTTCGGGCCGACGGATCCCGCGCCAACTGGCATGGGTTGTTCGACGCTGCCTGTCTTCACGGCTTACCTACCCCACATCTCTCCCGAAGCCGTCATTACTCAGTCGGGCTCGAATCCGAATTTCTTAGGTGCGCGGCCGAACTTAGTCGATGAACCTGCCTTACAGAGTGCTGGGTTTATCCTGTGCTGTTGGGTTATGCCAGCGCCTTCCGGGGAGACTTTCTGGTCCACCTCTGTCATTCTGAGCGAAGCGAAGGGTCGGCACGCTGCATTCTGACCCCAAGGTCAGCGCTACTTTGTCTTCTCCAAGTGCCCGCCGAACCCAAAGCGCATCGCGGATAGCAGTCTGTCCTGGTAGTCCGCTTCCCCGCGTGAACTAAACCGCTCGTAAAGCGCGGTGGAAAGAACCGGCACCGGCACGGCCTCATCGATGGCCGCCTTAATCGTCCAGCGGCCCTCGCCGGAGTCCGACACGCGCCCGGCATACTGTGAAAGCTCGGGATCACTCACCAACCCCGCCGCCGTCAAGTCCAGCAACCATGAGGCAATGACGCTGCCGCGCCGCCAGACCTCCGTGATGTCTCTCAAATTGAGGTCATACTGGTAGTACTCAGGGCGCCGCAGCGGCGCGGTCTCTGCGTCTATGGCATCCTTCTTCTTTCCCACATTGGCGTCACGCAAAATGCTCAACCCCTCGGCGTAGGCGGCCATGATCCCGTACTCGATGCCGTTGTGGACCATCTTCACGAAGTGTCCGGCGCCGTTCGAACCGCAATGCAAATAACCCAGTTCGGCGGTGCCGTCGAGCTTCTCGCGGCCCGGCGTGCGCGGCAGGGTTCCCCTCCCCGGCGCCAGCGTCGAAAAGATCGGATCAAGCCGCTTCACCACGTTCTCTTCCCCGCCGATCATCATGCAGTAACCGCGATCTAACCCCCACACGCCGCCGCTGGTGCCCACATCCACGTAATGGATCTGCCTCTCGGAGAGTTTTTTGGAGCGCCGAATGTCGTCTACGTAGTAGGAATTCCCGCCATCGATAACGATGTCCCCGGCCTCCACGTGAGGCAGCAGGTCGGCGATCGTCCCGTCTACAGCCGCGGCGGGGACCATCAGCCACACCGCACGAGGTTTCTCGAGTCTCTTCACCAGATCCTGAAGTGATGTGCTCCCCTCAGCTTTCTCTTTTGCCAACTCCTCCACCGCCTTTGACGACTGATCGAAGACCACGCACTCGTGGCCTCCCCTCAGGAGGCGGCGCACCATGTTCGCCCCCATCCTCCCCAGTCCAACCATCCCCAGTTGCATAAATCCTCCGTCAGAATCACCTACTTCGGACATGCGACGCAGATCTCGAGCCCGTCAACGCGCAACGGCCGCTTTCAGCGCGGCGCTCTTGGAGGTAATCACCGTCATCAGATCGTTCCACGACTTGACAAACGACTTCGCCCCTTCCTCCTGAAGCTGGGCAGCCAGGGCATCGACATCGATTCCCGCTTTCGCGAACTGCGCCAGCAGATCTTCGCTGTCGCCCCCGTCTATGGGAAGGATCGAACCTAATTCACCGTGATCGGCGAGCGCCTTTAAAGTAGCTTCCGGCATGGTGTTCACCGTGAAAGGCGCTGCCAGGGCCTTGATGTAAAGGACATCGGAAGCCCTGGGATCTTTAGTTCCCGTGCTAGCCCAGAGAAGCCGTTGGGGACGGGCGCCGGCGTTGACAACGCGCTGCCACTGGGGCGAATCGAGCAACCTACGGTAAGCTTTGTACGTGCGCTTGGCGATGGAGATGCCAAGCTGATCACGCAGCGAATCAGGGACTTTGTCCATCACCGCAGCGTCCCAGCGACTGATAAACAGGGAGGCAACGGAGCCGACGTTGGGGTTCAGACCGGCCTCAATGCGCCGCTCGATGCCGCGCAGAAATGCCTCGGCAGCCGCCACGTACTGCTCGCGGGAAAACAGCAGAGTGACGTTGATCGGCACACCGGCGAAAATCGCCTCTTCGATAGCCGGCAAGCCCTCCTTGGTTCCAGGGATCTTAATAAACAGGTTAGGCTGTCCTGCGCGCGCATGCAGGTCCTTGGCTGCTGCCAGAGTGCTGGCGGTGTCATAGGCCAGCAAGGGCGAAACTTCCAGCGACACCCAACCGTCCACACCGTCAGTCCGGTCGTGAATCGGCCGGAACAGAGCGGCGGCCCGGCTGAGGTCTTCCAGCGCTAGCTCAAAGAAAAGCCCCTCGCCCGATTTGCCTTGCTTCAGCCTCTGGCGAATCGCGGCGTCGTAAGCCGTACTGTTCTTAATGGCGTGGTCGAAGATGGTCGGATTCGAGGTCAGCCCGGTTACGGAGAGTTCCTGAATGTAGCGGCTGAGCGTACCGCTGTCGAGCAGATCGCGCGTAATATTGTCCAGCCAGAGACTCTGGCCGAGATTGTGAAGTAATTGAGTCGCTTTCATTATCCCACCTCCGCTCGGATTCACGCCTTGGCCTTGAGTGACCCCGGTTCCGTTTCAATGTGCCGGGTGTCGTCCCACAGGCAGATCACCGGTTGGCAAAGATTGTTTTCATAGCCTATCGAACTCAAGCTTGCGGTGCTCAGCAGGAAGTACCTGCCGCCCCCCGGCTCAAGGCCCAGCCATCGGGCTGCCAGCACGCGCAGGAAATGGCCACTCGAGAAAACCAGTGTATTCCCCGGGCCCGCTCGCAGGCGGCTCACGACTCGGTCGGCCCGCGCGCCCACCTCGGCGGGCGACTCGCCACCCGGGCAGCCGTCGCGGAAGAGTTGCCAATCCGGCCGTTCAACGTGGATTTCGGAAGTGCGCAGCCCCTCGTATTGCCCGTAGTCCCACTCCGCCAGGTCGTCGTCCACTTCGACAGCGCCGCCAAATCCCGCAAGTTCACAAGTGCGGCGAGCGCGCAACGACGGACTGCTGAACACGCGGCTGAATTCAAGCCCGTCCAGTCGCTCTCCCAAGGCGCGCGCGTTGCGCTCGCCGCGCTCAGTCAGAGGCAAATCTGTTCTCCCGGTGTGTTGGCCCGTAAGGCTCCACGCGGTTTCACCGTGCCGGGCCAGATAGATGGTGGGCAGTCCGGTGGTCATAATGGGGATGATTCCCATCTCCTAACTGCGCGGTCTTGATTCGAGGCCGCCGCCCGACTGAGAGCTTCCGCTTGTAGTCACCATGATTCCCGGCACTTCCACTGCCAATCCGCCGTGCGCGGCTGCCGCTTCCTTCCAACCCTGCAATCAAGGGCTTAACCAACCGGCCGCGCCTTGAGAGCCCTCTTGATTCTCCCCTCGCCTTGTCGGGATGTCGACGGAGCGCGTCGGAATCTCGACATGTTACGGGCGGGTGACACCGCCGTGTTTTGCGCTACGCCCAAACATTTTAGATTCTTCAACGGGGAAAGTGGTTGCAGAAATTACAGCCGCCCTGGCAACTGGGTTGCGAATCCGGAAGGAAGGAAGGCGAGAAAGGGGCTAGCGGTATAGTCAGCTGTGCAGTGAATCGGGGCAGCAACAACATCTTGGCCGCCTCGGCCCCGTCCCTGTCTTTATTTCCAGGAGAACGACCTATCGCGGAGTTCCCTTCTTAACCGCCGACCCGGGCTACTTACTGACCTCGATGCTATGCTCTCCGGCAGGAACCTCGAAGATCACGTGGCCCTGACGCACGTGCACCTTTCTCACCGGCCTCTTATCAATTTTCAAGTTGAGTTCGCCGGAATTGAACTCGGAACTGGTGACGCGGACGGAGTGGTCGCCTTTCATAGTGAACGATAGGTGCGCGCCGTCGGCTTGATACTGCCTCACCACGACGCCGCCGCCGGCTTCGAAACAGACTGAACCGTCGCGCTTAAGAGTGGTTTTCTCCGGACCGATGCCCACGTCATAGCGATGGCCATCCCACGCGATGCCGGTTAGCTCGCCGCTGGAAGGGGGATTGAACGCACCGAAGCGCAGGCCTTCCCAGGGGTTCTTGTCGATGTATTGTTCCAACCCCACCAGGCACAACAGCGCTCCCCAGGTGTAGTGCGTGTCGCCGCCGCCGTTGCCGCCCCAGGCGTGGTACTGCTCGTTGTCGTGCTGGTTGGTCTTCCAGTCATCCATGAAAAGGTCATAGCTCTTGTGCGCGTACTCGAGGGCCACCTTGTCGAATCCGTAGCGATTAATCCCTTCGTAGAGCATGTAGTTCGTAGGACCCCAGATCGTGCCGCGCCAGTAGTTCTGGTCAGGGAAGGCCGGGTCGTTGCGCGCGATGGTGGGCGCGACGTAAGTCCCCCAGAACTCCTTGGGGTTCAGGAGATGTTCCTCCACCATGCGCTTGGCCTGCGCCGGAGTCGCAATCCCGGCAAACATGGGGTAGAAATTTGTGGGCGAGAGGTGCTTCGAGAACGAGCCGTCCCAGAAGCGGTTCTCGTAAATGCCGTCCTTCTCGTTCCAGAGTTTCTGCTGGATGAGTTGCCGCCTGTGGTCGTACTCCTCGGTGAATTTCTTGGCGTCATCGTCTTTGCCGAGAATCGTCGCAATCTTAGCCAAGCACTCCGCGTCCAGAGAATAGAGCGAGTTCAGGCCGACATCGACCAGGTTCATCGTATAGGCCTGAGGATCGTAACTGGCCTCGTCATACATGGGGCTGTCGTCCATGCCGCTTTCCCACTTGGCTGCCTGGAGAAAGCCCCGGCCACCCGTGGAGGGCGATGAACCTTTGTCGCTGCCCCACTCCAGCAGGCTGTCATGATAACCATCGCGCCAACCTTGGCCGTCGCCCCGGTCGCGCAGCCACCACTCGTGCCATTTCTTCAGACGGGGGTACGCCCATTCGAGAAGGTCCCGGTCTTGGATTCGCTGATAGGTTTTCCAGGTCACATAAGAGCCCACTGGAGGTTGGGAGCGATCCGGGGTTATGCCGGAAGCGGCGGCAATGTTGGGAACGACACCTGTCTCGGTTTGCGCCAGAAGGATCGCCCGAATTGCGGCCGCCGTCTGGGCCTTGTCCTCAAGGCTGGTGAGCAGCGAACCGAAGAAACAGTCCCATTCTCCCACTACCCAGCCGCCCCAGTTTTGCGCCCAGCGCCGGCTGATGCTGGGAAAGATCAGACCGCTGGAGGAAGCATAAAGCGTGTTCCAGAACATGGAGTTGCCGATGGCTTCCGGCGCACCCTCAAACAGTCCTTTGGCGCGTGGGCGATTGGCGGCGTAGGCTGCGGACTTCTCCTTGAGGATGGAATCGATGTTGCCGGGCGCGAGCAAGGCCTTAGCCTTGCCCGTGAGCGTGTCCTTGTCCCATCCGAGCGCAGCCACGAAGTGCGCCGCATCGTCGCCGGTTGTAAACTGCAGTCCTGCCGCACCCGCGTTCGGCTCGCCGGCTAGCGAAGACACCAGCTTGCCGGAGCCTCGCATGTTTTCGCGTAATTGGCCCAGCGTGGGGAATACCCCGCTGCCCTCAAGGGGCCGGTCCAGCATTACGACAAATCGCGCCGTGGAGCCAAAAACACTGTCAAAGTAGCGTTCGCCCAGAATGGCTTGCTGGGATTCGTTGACGGAGTAGAACCCCTGCGTGCCCCAACTCACGCCGAGATAGGGAAAGTAGGTCTCCAAGACAAGCTGGAAATCCTTAGCCGCGGTCAGACGGCCCACAACCGTCGTCTCATCGATGCGCGACCACTCGAGCGTGATCAGCGCCTGGCGGGGATTATGCCGCCACGCCATGCGGCAATAAGAAGCGTCCGGCGCGTGCGGTCCGACTTCTCCGACGGTATCAAAAACCTCGTTGCCGTCAAGAAACCCACCGCTCGCCGACCCCACCCGCAGGGCGAAAGGTGCGGGTTGGTTGAAGGCGCGGGCAAGAAACACGATGCCGTTCCAGGCTTCCGGATCCAGCGCATCAATCGCCACACTGTCGTACTGAGGTGCGGTTTGTCCGATTGCGATCCTGAGAGCAGGACCGAACAAGCAGGAGCAAAAGACCAGACATCCGAAATACGCGCCGGGGTTTACGTGCTTCTTGCGGAACATTGTGCCTCCTGGTCGTGCGGACGCCGTGGCTTTCAGGATCGGGAACCGCGAGTTATATCTGTTGAGTCTCAGATCAGCGGCGTGAGGCGCACTTTGCGGAACTGTACTCTGCCGTGATCCCCTTGCAGCAGAATCGGGCCGGGCTCTTTTTCATGGGCGTCGAGCGCGCCTCCGGTGATTCCCGGGACTTCGGCGTTATCGATGATTTTGGTTCCGTTCATGATCTCCGTCAGGCGGTTGGCAATCAAGGTTATTTCATAGGTCTGCCACTCCCCCGCGGGCTTGCTGGCTTTGACCGGCGGAACGATAAATCCATACAACGCCCCTTGACTATGGACATCCAGCGGACGGTTGCCATCGTCAAGAATCTGGATTTCGTAGCGGCCCCGGAGATACACCCCGCTGTTACTTTGCGGGTCAACGTTGAACTCAACATCCAATTTGAAGTCGTTGAACTTCTGCCGGGTGTAGATGTTGTTAGCCTCTTTGCCTTCGTTCATCAGAATGCCGTCCTTGACTGACCAGCCCATTGGACGGTGGGGGTTCTGGCAAAGCCAGTTGGAGGTGTCTTTGCCGTTGAAGAGATCGACGGGCTTTCCGGGCTTTCTCTGTGGAGGAGTCGCAGGCCACACCGGCCCTCGCACACCAATCCACGAGAGTGTTTTCCCATCGACGTGCGCCGTGCCCACCAGGCGGGCACTCTTCCACACGGCTTGCCACACTTGGGGAGTTTCTTTTTCCCCTTCCGGGTACTGAAATCTGAGTTCGCCCTTCTCGATGGCAACCACCGGCAGATCGAACACGGCGCCGCCGCCCTGATTGAAACGGCCCTTCAGTACTCCGCTCTCCTGCTTTATTTCCAGCCAGCAGTTCCTTGGTAGCCCGGACGGTGAACCCGTGGCCGTGATGTCCCAGCGACCCAGATAGGGATTCTCAGCCGGCGGTTGCGGCGTTGCGACAAGCAGCCAACCCGTCGCGGTGATGCCTAAAACCAAAAGTGCTGCAAATGCATGTGAACGCATGATGCCAGGTCTCCTATCACTTGAATCTTGAGGCTTTCCGACGCGAAGGTCGGCGCCTCGTGTAAAGGCACACCACAAGGTACCCTACTTTGCCACCCATGAAAAGGGCTTTGCTGCTAGCCCCAAGCGGTGTTGGGGTAGGGCTTGCCTTACCCCGTCGGGGCCAACAGAAATGCGGGGGCGGCAAGCCGTCCCCCTACGTGAGCATTTGGCTCAAACCCCCGGGCAGTTAATGCTACAATCCTTACAAGAATTACAATTCGGAGGTTGAGCTATGAAAGCGAGCCGGTCCATGGTCTTGAGTATGCGGCTGCCTGTAGCGAGCGGAAAGCGCCTGAAACGTCTGGCGAGACAGCACGGATGGACCCCGAGCGATACGAGTGCCCGCCTGGTTGAAGAAGGCTTGAGGCGGTCGGAATTTGCCTTTATTGACTTTCGAGATTCAGCCGTAGGGCGGCAAGCCTACGTCCAGGGCAGCAGCCTCGCGGTGTGGGAAGTTGTCCTTCTGGTCCGAAGCTACGGGAAGGATGTATCAAGAGTGGCCCGGCACCTTCGATGGCCGGAGCTTAAGGTCCAGGCCGCCATAAATTACGCCGCAGCCTTTGCGGCGGAAATCGAGGACGCCCTCTCTGAGAACGAGTCAGTCGACTTGGCGACGCTGAAGCGCATGGCGCCCCAGACGGTCGAGTTCGTGGACCGCAAGGGAAGGTTGGGCTGAAGTGCTCAAGTTACTTCTCGACGAGCACATCTCTCACGAGGTGGCAGTCGGCCTCCGCCGCCAGCGTCGGTCCATCGTCGTGCATTGTATGTCCGAATGGGAGAAGGGCAAATTCCTTGGCGTCGACGACTCTGCTTTCCTGGAGGAAGCCGCAACCCAGCAGTTAACGCTGGTTACTTACGATCGAAGGACCATACCTCCGCTTCTCAAAACATGGGCGCAAGAAGGTCGAAGGCACGGGGGTGTGGTCTTCGTTGATGAGAAATCCGTACCTCCGAACGAAATCGGCCGCTTGGTGCGGGCAATGCTCAGCTTGTTCGAAGAATCCAATAACTGGGATTGGACGGATCGCGTCTGCTTTCTACGACGATGAGGCCAGTGGGCTTCACTGCGGTAGGCCTGGGCTTGCAGTCCGCACGCGCAACGAGATTTCGCCGACCGCGTGCCCGCCCGATTCAGCTTTCCAATGTAGCGTCTGCCACTCCGCCTTGGCTGTGGATGCAGATACATACCCCGTACGAGCCGTGTACGCCTCGTGGGGCCGCACGGGGTGGCGCGCCGTGCCGTGGAGTTCCTTCCACCCGGCCGGCAGCGTAGAGGTAAGCGTCACCTCTACAGCTTCATCACTGTCGTTGCGAATCAGGATGGGGATGTGAACCTGCTCGCCATTTCCCACGGACATTTCCGGCGTCTTGAGGAGTTCGGCCACACCATCGAGATTATGCGCCCGCCAGAAGTCTCGATAGAAAGCCCACGGCCCTCCCAGTTCAACGGAGACCCCTGGGCGCCCTTCCGGCCTGTATCCGCGTGGTGGAGCGTATGGAATGGCGCCTGGGGCGATCCCTTCCAGGATGTCGCCGGTGAGGCTTGTGTTCGCTACCGCGGATTTCCCCAAGGCAAGACGAACCGGTTGCTTGAAATAGGTGAAGTCGCCCGTGGCCAGCGCGTGCTTCGCCAATTGGCCCGTATCGCCTTGAGTGAGATGGTAGACCATCTCGTCCGCTGCGAGCTTGTAATAGGGCGTATTTTTGCTGGGTGAAATGTCGGTGGTGTTGTACTCCGGACCCTTACCGACGAGGAAATCGGTGTTGTCGGCGTCGCTGAAATAGTAGATTCTCTTCGCCTGCCAGGGTTGAAGGCCCTCCACAAGGTTAGACACTCCGAGCCGGTTCTCCGGCGCCGCAACCTGCTCCGGGAACACCGTCGGATCTCCCGCCGCATCGAAGGCCTCCGTGGCGATAACGCCCGCGGCCTGGTGATCGTCGTGGTTTTCGCCTGCCACGAAATCAGGGAGCCAGGTCAGGATCACCTCCGGGCGTGTAAGGCGCACCAGGCGCACCGTCTGCCAAAGGGCGTTGCCGTGATTCCAAGTCTCCAGCGAATGCAGCACGTTTTGCCCCGGAGTGTCCGGACCGCCCAGGCACCAGACGTGCAGCACACCGAAAGACGCCATCGCCTCGCGCGCTTCGGTGATGCGAATGTCGCCGAGGGAGGCAGCCTGGGCGTTGCTCACGGCGTCGCCGCCGCCGTTGCCGGGGGTGCCGAAGATGGCTGCGACGCGCTTATGCTCGTCAAAGATGGCGCGTGCCAGGTAGCCGGTGACCTCCGTCTCGTCATCCGGATGCGCGACGATCACCAGGATGTCGGCTTTGAAGCGCGCGTCGGGTTCCGGGTTCTGCGCAGCTTCTGGAAGTTGGGCCGTTGCTTGGGCTGCGCCGGTTGCCGCCCAATTGAGAGTAAGCGGCAAAACGAATAACGTAGAGGCGACCATCAACATCTTGCGCATAGAGTCTTCCTTCCGCCGGCACAGGACAAGTCGGATCACAGTGTCCTGCAGGCATCAAGAGACTTTAGCACAGCGCGCTGCGGTGGCGGCAAGCAAACGACCGTCTCCGCGCCCTCTGCGCCTTAAACGCCTGAACACGGAGAACACGGAGCCGCTCAGTGACCTCCGTGTTTATACTTTGCGGCCCACAGAGATCACAGCGAAAAGTACTCGCCTTTTTGGATAGCCGAAAGCCGGGGGCTGATAGCCGTCCGAATTCCGCGACTCAATGGTCAATCGACAATCGTCAATTAACCATGCCCTAGTGCCAGGCGCCGAGAAGACGTCGAAGGAGCACAGCTTGACCCAAGTGATAAGCATTGTGGTCGGCCACGAGCAAGGCCTCGCGCAGGACGGTTTGACCATCGCCGTGCGGAATCTTGGCGAATAGATCCGTGGATTCGTCCGCCACCAGCTTGCTCATCGCCTCCAAATCTGCTCGGAACGACTTAATACTCCTGTCCCAGGCTGCGTCGTCCGGAGGCGAAGCTGTGTGCGGCCAATAGCCCTCCGGAAAATCAGGCGACTTGTGCTTCGGGTTGCGCGAGAATTCGAGAATGTCCCACTGGGCGATGCGCAAGTGCTCGAGAACTTCCCAAAGCGAGTGCTCTGCGCCTTCAGGCCGCTTGCCACGCAGGTTGACGGGGACATCTTTAAGGACCGTATCGAAATCGGCGTGAGCATTGCCGCCTTTGAGGAGACTTACGACGTGCTGCCGTAGAGCCTTATCGTTGGCCATCGTTTTGGTTCCTTTCCTCTGTGCCGAAGGCACCTTGGAGTGCGGCGGCTTGACGCCGCCTTGCGATCTCGAAGCCGCGACGGCGCGCCTCAGGACAGCCTTTGGTCCGAGGTCTGCGAAGGCGGCGGCAAGCCGCCGCACTCCAAGGCGCTGCGCGCATTAAGCGGGAGTGACCACAAGGAGTCTCGATCGCATTACTCGGCGATCAGCAAGGTATGCGCAAACGGCCACTCTTCGTCCAACCATTGGGCGCCGCAGCGGAAACCGCTCTGCTTAGCCATTTGGAGAATTTCAGGAAGATTATACTTGTGGCTGCTTTCGGTCCAAATGGTCTCGCCGCGCCTGAGTGCCACCGCAAATCCTGCTCCCGGAATCGTAACGGTTTGTTCCGAGATCGATTGGAGGTGCATCTCGACCCGCCGCTCCTCGCGATTGTACCGGGCGACGTGGCGGAACAGGTCCAGACGAAAATCCGCCTCCAGTTCGCGATTGAGCCGGGCCAGCAGGTTCAGATTGAACGCCGCCGTGACGCCCAACGGGTCGTCGTAGGCAAGAAGCAATTGCCGGACAGGCTTTTCGAGGTCCGTGGCCAGAAGCAGAGAGTCGCCGGCCATCAGATTCTGGCGCACCTGCTGGAGAAACTGCACACCTTCCGACCGAAAGAAATTCCCGATGGTGCTTCCTAGAAACAAAACCAAAACAGGCGCGTCTGGCGGGCGCAGAGCGCTGACTCCCTCCAGTCCGTCCAGGTACTCGCGTTCGAAGCCCACGAAGGTGACGGAGTCGAGATCGTCCAATTGGCGCTTGCACATGGCGAGAGCTGCGGCGGAAATCTCGATGGGGCAATAGGTCAAATTACGTCTTCGAGAGAGAGCTTCCAGAAGCCAGCGCGTTTTTCTGCCGCTTCCGCAGCCCAATTCCGCAACCACGGCCGGCGCCCGCATTTGAAATGCGAGCGCTGAGGCGTGCTTGCGCAGCAAGCGCTCCCCTGCCCGACTCAAGCCGTACTCCGGCAAATGAGTAATCACCTCAAACAGAGCAGAACCGATTTCGTCGTAGAAGTAGCTGCAAGGTAATTCTTTTTGGCCTGGCTTGGACAAGCCAGCCCGCACGTCTTGGGCGAACTGGGAGAGGGGGGTTGCAATGGCGGTAGTTAACATGGTTTCACCCCTGATTCAGGATGCGCTCGAAACGCATCGGAATTTCGCGAACACGTATGGGTAGTGCGGTTGAAACCAATTGCGGAACGATCGCCGCAGAAGACGGTCCGCGGTCCGCGCGGAGCCGCCCTTGATGACGTAGTGCTTGCCGTCAAAGAAGTCGGCAGAATAGCCGGGATAAAAAGGAAAGGCCCTAAATCCGGGCAGAGGGCTGAAAACCGTGGAAGTCCATTCCCAACCGTTCCCAACCAGGTCAGCCACGCCAAAGGCGCTGGCGCCAGACGGGAAGGAGCCGGCAGGGGCGGGGTCCCAGCGCTGGAAGTTGAAATTACCCAGGTGGGGCTGGGGAGGCTCATTTCCCCAGGGATAGCCCCGCTCCGGGCCACTCGGTGTTCCAAAGGCGGCGCGATGGAATTGCGCCTCGGTGGGCAGCGCTTTCCCCTTCCAACGCGCGTATGCCGAGGCCTCCGCGTGGCTCGCGTAAACCGGCCAATCGAGCGGCAGAGGAATCTCCTCAAACATGGCGCGATAGAACCACGGGTCGCCGCGGCGGGTCCAGGAGAGGGGATGGTCAATTCCCTGCCCCGACTTCCAATCCCAGTCCGAGTCCGACCAGAGACTCCGGTCTTCGTAACCGCCGGCACGCATGAATTCCAGAAACTGGCGGTTGGTAACGTTGTGGACGTCTATAGCGAATTCCGCAACCGCGACTTCCTGGGTCTCAAACTCATTGTCCCAGCCGAAGGCGCCATTCCCGTTTCGGGGCATGCCGAGCGTGGCGACGCCTGCGGGTATCTTCACCATCCCCGATGCCGCCGCTGGCGGAGAGGGAGGCGAAGCTTGTTTCTGGCGAAGTTTGCTTTCGAGCGGCAACTGGTGCAGCATGTAGGCAAGGGTTTCCGCGTGCATCAAACGGTGCTCGAGGGCAACATGGAGAGCATAGCCGTCGTGGAGCAGAGGCAAGGCCGAATCTCGAAAGGATACTTTCTCGAACGCGGCGTCGAGCGTTTCGCGGACCCGCTGGTTGTAACCGCGGACCTGCTGAATGGAGGGCCAGTCAGAGGGCTGGTCGTCGGGTAAGCCGCCGCCCACGGGATCGATTCCAAAAGCGAAGAGCCGGTCGAATTCCTTGTGAAAAGAGTCGATCTCGAGAATGTTCCGGCCGAGCAGGTTCCAGTCAAAGGCCTCCAGGTGTCCGAGATAAAACAGAAGGCGGTGGCGCTCCGGGATGGGCCGTTCATAGATGCTGTCCGGACGCACCACGCTGAACAGATCGTCAGTGAGAGCGCGTGCTTCAGCGAGAGAAGTGGCAATCGCGCGATTACCTTCCGTCAGGGTTTGTTGCAGAGACATGTGCACCTCCCTGTACTGGCAAGAATCAAATTGTGTCGTAGCCCCGAATTCTCAGAGTACGGCATGCCGCGCGTTGGAGTCAACGGGGTAGTCAAGGAAGTCGAAGAGTCAAGAAGTTGAGAAGTCGAGAGGTCAGACCTTTCGAATCGCGTTTCACAACTTCTCGACTCCTTGACTTCTCAACTCCTCGACTCGACGCAGTTTCTACGATCATGACTCAGGAAAACAACTTGGCGATCGAATTTCGCGAGGTGTCGTACCGGCTTGAGACGGGGCCGTTGCTGCTCGAGGACTTGAACCTGCAAGTCCGGCGCGGCGAAACCCTAGTGCTTCTGGGGCGCAGCGGTTCCGGCAAGACGACAACCTTAAAGCTCATCAACGCGCTTCTGAAACCCACCGAGGGACAGGTTCTGGTCGAGGGACGCGCCACCTCGGATGCCGATCCCATTCGGCTGCGCCGCCGCATCGGCTACGTTATACAGGAAGTGGGGCTGTTTCCCAATCTCACGGTGGGGCGCAACGTTGGGCTGGTGCCTCGCCTGGAAAAGTGGTCCGCAGAACGAACGCGTGCCAGGGTACAAGAGATGCTGGCTCTGGTGGGCCTTGATCCAGAGCGCTTCGCGGCTCGGTATCCGGGGCAACTGTCCGGCGGCCAGCGACAACGGGTGGGGGTGGCACGCGCACTGGCTGCCGACCCGCCGCTCCTGCTGATGGATGAGCCCTTCGGTGCTCTGGATCCCCTGACTCGCGCTGAAATCCAACAAGAGTTTCAGCAACTGCAACAGCGGCTTCAGAAGACCGTCGTTTTCGTAACCCATGATTTGCGGGAAGCACTCATGCTCGCGAGCCGTGTCGCGTTGCTCGAAGGCGGCAAACTGGTGGGAGTGTATACGCCCGAGGAATTCAGGTCGGCGCCCAACCCGATCGTGGGCGCCTATCGTGAAGCTTTTGAAAGCCCTCGGAGCCGAGATTGATGGAGTGTAAGGGTAGGGCTTGCCCTACCCCGTTCATCAGGGGACGGCAAGCCGTCCCCCTACAAGCTGTCAGGAGGCAAATGAACACCCTGCAATTCATCTGGAAGAATCAATCGCAAGTCTTGGCACTGACCCTCGAGCACCTCTGGCTGGTCGGAATATCCATGTTCTTGGCAGTGTCCATCGGCATGCCATTGGGCATCCTTGTGACGCGCCGTCCCGCTTTCGGCAAGGCGATTTTGGGGGCTTCGACGGTGGTGCAGACGATTCCATCGCTTGCCTTGTTCGGCTTCCTGCTGTCGTCTCCTTGGCTGGGCGAACGCGCGGACCGGCTTGCCGTCACCGCCCTGACGCTTTATGCCCTGCTTCCCATCATCCAAAACACTTGTGCGGGGATTACGGGAGTGGATCCAAGCGTTCGCGAAGCGGCGCGTGGTATGGGAATGAGCGACCTGCAGCTTTTGTTCCAGGTCGAACTGCCTTTGGGCATGGGCGTAATCCTCGCCGGGGTGCGAGTAGCAACGGTAATCACCATAGGGGTTGCTACGATTGCCGCGGCGATCGGCGCCGGTGGCTTGGGCGAATTCATCTTCCGCGGCCTGGCGATGGTTGATAACCGGGTCATTCTCGCCGGAGCTATCCCCGCGGCGTTGATGGCACTGCTTGCCGATTTCCTGTTGGGCCGCCTGGAGCGCCGGTTCCGGTATGTTTAGAGCCGTGTGCGCTCCGCTCGAACACTCTATGAATCGGACCCTGCTCATCCCGTTCCTTTGCGCCCTCCTCGCGAGCTGCGGAGGGGTTCGCAAGGACCGCATCGTGGTCGGGTCCAAGAACTTCACCGAGCAGGCGATCCTGGGAGAACTGCTCGCGCAACACCTCGAAGCCCGGACGCATTTGGCCGTGGATCGGCGTTTCTACCTTGCCGGAACCTACATCTGTCATCAGGCGATTCTGTCGGGCCGCATCGACCTCTACGTTGAATACACCGGCACGGCGCTTGGCGCTATCCTCAAGCAATCGCCGTCGAACGATCCTCGCCAGGTGTACGAACGGGTCAAAGGTGAATATGCGCAGCGGTTCCATCTCGACGTTGATGAACCCTTGGGGTTCAACAACACGTTTGCCCTTGTCATTCGCGGGGCGGACGCGAAACGGTTGCACCTCCGGACGATATCCGAAGCCGCAGCTTTTGCGCCTCAATGGCGGGCCGGATTCGGTTATGAGTTCATGGAGCGCCAAGACGGTTACCAGGGCCTGATCCGCACCTATGGACTGCGATTCAAGGCTCCGCCGCGAATCATGGATCTGGGGTTGTTGTACAAGTCCCTGCTGGAGAACCAAGTCGACTTAGTCGCGGGCAATTCTACCGATGGTTTAATTGCCGCCCGCGACTTGGCAATACTCGAAGACGATCGGCACTACTTCCCTCCCTATCAGGCGGTTCCGATCGTGCGCGAGGAGACCTTGACTCGCCATCCCGAAGTCGGGGCGGCACTGCGCCAGTTGGCCGGCGTCATCTCCGACGGGGACATGCGCCGCATGAACTACAACGTGGATGGAGAGCACAGGGACATTCAGGAAGTCGTGCGTGAGTTCCTGAAGTCCAAGCACTTGGACTAAACGCAGCGTTCCGCCACTGGCGGGCGCCCGTCAGCCGGCCACCTTCCCCGCACTATAGTCCTATTTACGCATCGCATCATTATTGCCGATGATATGGACGTCTAGGCTTGTCGAGGCAGGTGTGTGCATGGACGCTCAGTTTCGCGGCGGGTACGCTCACAGCTCAAATTCGTGGCTCGCTGTCGTTGTGCTGATCTTGTCGCTGGCCCCTGTGGGCGCGGCATGGGGCGAGGACGCGACTCCCGCCGGCCTTCCAACCTTGACGACTGCCGAGCAGGTCAGAGAGCTCACCCCCGATCAAGCCAATCGCGGCTATCCGGTTCACTTACGGGCGGTGCTCACCTACATCGATCTCAGCGTGGGTGATTTCTTTGTGCAGGACGCAACTGCCGGTATCTACATCAACGAGAACAACAAAGAGCTTCACTTCCATCCGGGAGACTTTCTGGAAATTGACGGGGTCACGGAGGAGCTCGATTTTGCTCCGCAGATCGGCAAGGCTCGATACCGGTTATTGGGGCAGGCGCCGCTGCCCCAGCCTCGCAAGGTCGGTATCAGCGACATGTTATCAACCCGCGAGGACAGCCGCTGGGTGCAAATCGAAGGTATCGTGCAAGACGTCGAACCCGACAGCGACCATTTGGGGCTGGACGTGGTAGTTGAGGGTAGGCGTCTGCTCGTCACCATTGCGGAGCCGGTAGGCTTGAATGGAGACCGGTTGGTTGACGCAAAAGTGAGAGTCACCGGGGTCTGTGCGGCTCTGTACAACCGGAACAACCAATTGATCGGGGTATGGCTGGCGGTGCCCACCGCGCGCCAGATCGCCGTCGAGGAGCCGCCCGCAGCCGATCCCTTTTCGGTACCGCTCAGGCCGATCAACAGCCTGATGGCCTTCACCGCCCGGAATACCTCCGAGCACCGTGTACGTGTGCGGGGTACGGTCACTCTTCAGCGGCCGAAGGGGGTCTTCATCCAGGACGCCGGGCAAGGAGTCTTCATTCCCGGTGCACCCAACACGTCTATTCGTACTGGCGACCGCGTCGATGTGGTGGGATTCGCCGATCTTGGTGATTACACGCCGTTCCTTCTGCACGCCGTCTTCCGGCGAATAGGGTCAGCCCCGGTTCCACCACCCATCGAGGTCACCGCCCAGAGCGCCCGCTCCGGCGCCTTCGACACTCTGCGTGTGCGCCTCGATGCAACGCTGCGCGATGTGAGGCATAGCGAAACAGACCGCACACTGGTGCTGCAAGATGGTGACGTGCTATTCGAGGCGAGGACCCTCGACGGCAAGGCCAACCAGGACTGGTCGCGGCTTCTGGGGAGCCGCTTGAGGCTTACCGGCATCTGTTCCGTCCACGTGGACCGCAATCGCATACCCGACACTTTCAACATCCTGCTTGATTCACCACAGAGCGTCGTGGTGCTCGCGAGACCCTCCTGGTGGACGTTGCGAAAGGCCGGGGTGTTCCTGGCGCTGCTGGTTGGAGTGGCGTTCGCCGTGGGTGTCTGGGTGGTCGTGCTGCGCCGCCGGGTAAGCGCGCAAACCGACGCCATCCGCCGTCGATTTGAGGCCGAAGCCGAGATGGAAAAGCGCTTCCAATTTGTCGGCCGCGCCCTCAACGACGCGATCTGGGACTGGGATCTCGAAACGCAGGCGATCAGTTGGACGAACGGAATTCAGACCACGTTCCGGCACACAGCCAATGAGATTGGCGCGGACCCGCACTGGTGGTTCGAGCATGTGCACCCCGAGGACCGCCAGAGAGTGGAGAACAGCCGTCGCGCAGCCATCGAGGGCGGCGGAGAGACTTGGTCAGCGGAGTATCGTTTCCTCACGGGCGATCTGAAGTACGTTTCGGTTCTGGATCGGGGCTACGTCATGCGCGATCACGCGGGCCGGCCGGTGCGGATGATCGGCGCCCTGATGGACATCACGGCGTTCAAGCAAATTGAGGTCAAGATGCAGCAGGCCAAGGAGGCAGCGGAGGCGGCGAACCGCGCCAAGAGCGAGTTCCTCGCCAATATGAGCCACGAGATCCGCACTCCCATGAACGGCGTCATGGGCATGACCGACCTCCTCCTCGACACGCCACTCACACCCCAGCAAGCGGAATACGTCGGCATGGTCAAAGCTTCCGCCGATTCCCTGCTTACCATCATTAACGATATCCTCGATTTCTCCAAGATCGAAGCGGGCAAGCTGGAAGTAGAGTCCATCCAATTCACGCTGCGGGAGAGCATCGAACCCATTCTCAAGACGTTTCTGTTGCGCGCCCGGCAAAAGGGGCTTTATGTGAGTTGGGTCGTCGAGCCGGACGTTCCCGAGGCGCTTGTCGGCGACCCGAGCCGCCTGAGCCAAGTCCTCGTGAACTTGCTGGGCAACGCCGTGAAGTTCACGAACAGAGGCCAAATCAGCCTCACGGTGAAGGTCAGCGCCATGGAGAAGGAGTTCGCGCAACTCCAGTTCAGCGTGCAGGACTCCGGCATCGGGATTGCCGCCGACAAACTGGAGTGCATCTTCGAAGCCTTTACGCAAGCCGACGGTTCCACCGCGCGGCGCTATGGCGGGACCGGCCTGGGCTTGACCATTTCCCGGCAACTCGCGCAAATGATGGGCGGCCGGTTGTGGGCGGAAAGCATCCCTGGCCGGGGAAGCACCTTTCACTTCACCGCCCGTCTTGGCATAGCTCAGACTTTGCTCGCCGCGGAGAGCGGGCGGAACTTGTCCGGCCGGCCATCAGCCGACGTTGAACCCCAGTCCTTGCGGATTCTGCTTGCGGAAGATAACGCGGTGAACCAGATGATGGCCGCGCGCCTGCTCGAGAAGCATGGACATCGCGTGGCCTTAGCGCGCAACGGACGCGAGGCCCTGGACCAAATCGCGGCACAGGCGTTTGACGTGGTCCTGATGGACGTGCAGATGCCGGAACTGGACGGATTCGAAGCGACCGCCGCCATACGCGAGCAGGAGAAGACCACGGGGGGGCACCTCCCCATCGTGGCCATGACTGCGCATGCCCTGCAGAGCGATCACCAGCGCTGTCTCGCCGCCGGCATGGATGGCTACGTCTCGAAGCCGATCAACATCAACCAACTGGTTTCCGTGGTTGAGTCGGTGCTAGGAAGCGCCTGACCCGGCACAGACATTTTGTCCTCTTCCTTTGTTTTCATAGACATTCTCGCTTTGTTCCCCGATCTTTCGGCGGCGTAAACGCGGTTTCACGCCAACGCGCAAAGTCGCACCACCCCATCCCCTCCTCATCCGAGGAGGGGAGCCCGGGAATTCCCCTCCTTGGATAAGGAGGGGCCAGGGGTGGTTTGATCTCCGCGCCGTTCCTTTGTTTTCATAGACATTCTCGCTTTGTTCCCGCAATTCTGCAGTCGCAGGAGTACTCCCGAGCTGTCGCTCGGGCATTGTGTCGGCTCTAGCCTTTTGCCACTCGACTCCTCGACTCTTTGACTTCTCCACTTTCTTGACCTCATCCTTTGAGCCCCGTGCTTCCAAAGACCATTCTAGACTGTATTTCATGTTTTGTCAAGAGAGAATAAGTATAATGCCTAATTTGCTACTCTTCTGTCGCGGTGCAGACTCATCTGAGCAGGTATCGCAAGCGGGAATCCATCGGACCCACAATGGGTCCCCGCTTTCGCGGGGACGACGCTGATTCTCAATGCCTCGGGTGGGCGAAAACGGGCGCGCCCAGGCTCATCGATCGCGCTCGCGGCCGACGATTCTCTTGTTCCCCGCGTCAAGGTCCGCCACAGAGCTGGTTTTTTCCCACTCGGCGCGCGGCAGAGCGCGGACCGGGTCCAGTTTCTTCCGCGCTAGCGCCTGATTCAGCGGCGTCACGTCTCTGGACAAGAAGTCGTCGAACTGCTTTACCACGTCGTCCAGTTCGCGCTTCAAGGAGTCGATGCGCGCCACCTGGTAATCGCCCGGGCGGCCTTCGTAGTAGGTCAAGGTATCGTACAGCTCGATCGCGTACTCCCGCAGACGCAGTTCGCCGGTAACGGCGCCGCCTGTTTTGGTCGCTACAATCTTCTTCCGAATAGTTTCGGCCTTGTCGGCCGTCTGGGAGAGTGTCTTGCGAAGCGGATCGCCCGAGCCGAGCTTCGACATGCGGGCCACGAGCGCGTCATGGACCGCGCCGATGTTGTCAACGTCGTAGCTCATGTCGCCCAGCAGGTCGCGCACTCGCGTGGAGGCATTGAGCTGAAGCTTGCGGTCCTCCGCCGTATAGGTGGCGCGAGGATCAAGGTTGATGCGGAGCTGGGTGGTGAATACCTGGTCGCCGCGCGTCATCCTGATGGTGTAAGACCCCGGCAATACGCGCGGCCCCACGGTGGCGCCGGCGAGCGAGGCGGCGGGCGGAACGCGCGGCGGCTTCAGCGTCATCGACCAGGGAACGCGGGTCAGGCCGCGCCGGCTGTTGGCGGGCAGCGTCTCCACAAGTTTGCCTTGGTCGTCCAGGATTTCGATTTTCATCTTGCCGAAGATGTGGCGCTTCTTCTGGTAGTAGGTGATCATGGCCGCGTCTTGCGGATTCGGACCGTTGAACGAGGCATCTCCCTCCATCCAGCCGCCGCTGGCCATCAAACGTTGCCGTATCGGCCTGCCTTCCAGAAACACGGCATCCTGGCTCAACACTTCCGGAGTGAGTTTGCGCAGCGGCGTGATGTCGTCAATGATCCAAATGCCGCGGCCGTGCGTGGCGAGGACCACGTCAGACTCGCGAGCCTCGATCGCGATGTCGCGCACGGCGACATTCGGAAACTCTTGTCCCTTGTACTGTGCCCATTGGTGACCGCCGTCGAGCGAAATCCAGAGGCCGAATTCCGTCCCTACAAATAACAGATTGCTGAGGACGGTATCCTCCTTGATGACGTGAGCGTAGCCACGAACTCCGGTGCCGGGACCGACGATGGGCGACCACGTCTTGCCGTAATCCGCTGTCTTGAAGACGTAAGGTTCCATGTCGCCAAAAGTATGGCGGTCGAAGACAGCGTAGGCGACGGCAGGATCGTAGCGGCTTGCCTCGACCCACGAAACCCAGGAAGATTTCGGTAGGTTCGGGACGTTGCCCACCACGTTTGTCCAGGACTTGCCGCCGTCGCGCGTGAGCTGGAGATTGCCGTCATCAGTGCCCACCCAGATGGTGTTTCCGTCGCGAGGCGACTCACTGATGGAGTAAATGGTGGTGTGGGTTTCCGCGTCGGAGTTATCCACCGTCACGCCGCCGGACTCCTCCTGCTTCTGCTTCTCGGGATCGTTGGTGGTAAGGTCGGGCGAGATGCGCTCCCAGCTCTGGCCGTGGTCGCGCGAGCGAAAGAGAAACTGCGCACCGATGTAAACCGTCCCCGGCTCATTGGGGCTGACGTAAATCGGCGCGTTCCAATTGAATCGCAGTTTCCCTTCCCCGTAATTGGGAAGCGGCTTGATGCCGCGCGCCTGGAGGGTGCGTCGATTGATCCTCGAGATTTCCCCGCCCTGCGAATCTTCATAAACGTAATTGGGGTCCGAGGGGTCCGGAATAACCCAGAAGCCGTCACCGCCCCCGAGACATTCCCACCGGCTATTGGTGATTCCTCCGGGATAGGATGAGTCGCCAATCCAGTTTGCGTTATCCTGCAACCCGCCGTAGACATGATAGGGATCTTCGTTGTCCACGGACACGTGATAAAACTGCGATACGGGGAGGTTGTTGGCCTTCCACCAGGTGTCGGCGCCGTCGTAGGAGAACCAGACTCCGCCATCGTCCCCGGAAATCAGGCTGTCCGTGCGCTCGGGGTCTACCCAGACATCGTGGAAATCGCCGTGAGCTCCCCCTGACACAAAACTGAAGCTGCGGCCGCCGTCGGTGCTCATAATCAGGCCCAGATCGGTCTTGTAGAGCTTATTTTCGTCCTTGGGGTCAACGATCAGATTGGCGAAATAGAAGGGCCGCCAGACCATCCATTGGCTCGCGTCGCGCCGCTCCCACGTCTTGCCCGCGTCGTCGGAACGATAGAGCGCGCTTTGCGGCGATTCAATCAGGGCGTAAACCACATTCGGATTGGAAGGCGCTGCCGTCACTGCCACGCGCCCCCACGGCTTGGGCGGAAGCCCCTTGGCAGTCTTCTCGTTGAGGTCGGTCCAGGTTGCTCCGCCATCCGAGGTCACGAAAAGACCACTGCCGCTGAAGGCAGTCGGCGTGTCGCCGCCAGACCGGAACGTCCATCCCTTGCGCCGGAAATCCCACGTGCCCGCGTAGAGCGTCTTTGGGTCGCGCGAACTCATGCTGATCATGGAACAACCAGTGGACAGGTTCGCGCCCTTAAGAATTTTCGCCCAGGTGGCGCCGCCGTCCGTCGTCTTGTAGAGGCCGCGTTCCTCACTGTCACTCCAGAGCTTTCCCGGCACGCAGGCATACACGGTGTTGCCATCCGCCGGATCGACGATGATCTTCGCGACGCGCTCGGATTCCTTCAGGCCTACGTTGGTCCAGTTCTCACCCCCGTCGGTGGATTTGTAGACACCGTCGCCGATGGAGGCGCTGTTGCGGGTCCAGGCTTCGCCCGTGCCGACCCACACCGTCTTGGGATTCGAGGGGTCGATGGCAATGGCGCCAATCGACTGCACCGGCTGCTTGTCGAACATCGGTTTGAAGGTCGTGCCGCCATTCAAGGACCGCCACACACCACCGCTGGCCGCGCCGACGTAGATCGTGAGCCTGCCCTTCTCATGCACCGCGGCGAGGGCGGCGATCCGGCCACTCATGACGGCCGCACCGATATTCCTGGCGCCCAGGCCGGAGATGGTGTCGGAATCGATCTTCACGTCCTGCGCGCGCAGAGGAGCGCTCGCAGCAAGGCTGGCGAGGATGATGACGGCCATGCATTGAGCAATGAATCTGTTCATTGTTGAGTGGTCCTTTTCCAGGTCTGGGTTGTGCCCCCAGCTCTTCCGAAAGTCACGTCATTTCCGCGCAAGCGGGAATCCACTGAACCGACAATGGGTCCCCGCTTTCGCGGGGACGACGATGATTTTCATTGCCTCGAGTGGGCCACAAGCCCATGGGAACTCTTTCGAAAGCCTGTCATTCTGAGCGAAGCGAAGAATCTGCATTCGTTCGCCTCGGACCGGAACTGCAGATTCTTCGCGGAGTTTACCCTGAGCGAACAAACTGCAGATTCTTCGCTTCGCTCAGAATGACAAGCGAAGGGCTCAGAATGACAGGTTCCAAGTTTCTTCACACCGCGGAAGCCTTTCCGCGCAGCAGGCGGCGTCAAGTCCGTCAACTGACGGACACTCCAAGGTGCCTTCGGCACAAGCGTCTTTATTTCGACCCGGCCGGCGGTCCGGCCTGGGCGTTGGCCGCAGGCATCTTGAACAGGGCATCGTCAACTGGTGGATTCAATTCGATCTTCTCTACTGTAAGACGGACGCGGTCCGGGCTCCCCTTCTGGCCCTGTTCAATTGCGAACGGGTAATAAATGCCGCTCACCGGGTCGTAGTCGCCGTAATACGTTTCCGAATCGTGCTGAGCCCCGCGGACGAAAGTCTTTGTCTCAAGCTTGAGCTCCAGGTACGAGTCGGAATCAAAGTAATAGGTCCGGATATCGCCGTCTTTCAGGGTGAGCTTCACCTTATAGCAGTCCGTGCCCTCCACGGAATCGTGACCCATGAATTCCGCCTTGTGGCCTTTCTGCTTGTAATTCACCAGCGGACCGTCGATGTCCGAGTCCACCACAAGGTCTTTCATGTCGTCTTCGGCCAGTAACTCGGCCTCCCGGCGGCCCTCGAACGGGTTCAGTTGCCAGCCCGTCTTGCCGTCGTAGGCCTGCACTTGCGTCATCCCCTGGAGGATGAACTCTTCTCTCACCTCGTCCGGCCGCTTGGTGACGTATCGAATGTCAGCTTTAAACGAGCCGGCGCTGAACTTGGCCGTCTGAATGCGGCTGTGGACGGCCGTGATTCTCTCCAGTCCGCCGTGTGCCTGGATATTTTTCGCAATGATTTCATCCACAGTTTGCGGGCGCGCCGCCGCAGGCAGCAAGGCCAGTGCAAAAATCGCCGTGAGAACCGTTCGACACATATACGGGGGCTCCTTCGTATGGACCAGATGGCGTCTGATGATAGGTATTGGGTCCGAGTAACCAGTATACATCAGTTTGCCAGCCTCTTTTTCGAGATGACTTCGCTTGCAACGAAGATGCCGGGTGAATAGAATCTCAGAGGGAAGGAACAACGACATGATTAAAGACCCTCTGTACTGGGAAAAGTGGGAGAGGGAAACGCAGTTGAGCCAGCCTGCCGATTTCCGCCGCAACCTGCGCCTGCTCGAAGCAATGTACGAAGAAGCTCGAGCGCTCGGCGTTATGGCCTCGCCGCCGTCCCTCGAGGGATTAGAGAGCCGGTTGCGATTAGCCCGGGTGCTTAATGTTCGAACAACTTCTTGAATCCATCGCCCAGGGTCTGGAGCGCCTGGCAATTCCGTACATGTTGATTGGCGGGCAAGCCGTGCTGCTTTACGGTGAGCCCCGATTGACGCGTGACATAGACCTAACCATGGGAGCGGGTCCGGAGCGGCTCTCCGAAGTCCTGGATTGGGTGCGCGGCAGGGGTTGGCAGGTTTTGGTCGACGTCCCGGCGGAGTTCGTAGCTAAGACGATGGTGCTGCCGTGCCTCGAGCCCTCGAGTAGCATCCGCATAGATCTCATTTTTTCCTTTTCCCCTTACGAACGGCAAGCCCTCCAGCGAGTGCGGAAAGTCCGCATCGGCAACACTCAAGTGTGCTTTGCTTCGATCGAGGACCTGGTCGTCCACAAAGTGCTTGCCGGCCGTCCACGCGACGTGGAAGATGTTCGCAGCATTCTGTTGAAGAACCGCGGCATCGATCTCGCCTACGTTCGAACATGGCTCCGTGACTTTGACCAGAGCTTGGGCGACAGATCGCTGGAGCGGTTTGAGAAGTTATGGTTGGAGGCACAACCATGAAACGAGCTATTCTAATTCTCCTTCTTTCTACGCTGGCCTGCCTGTGCTTTGCCGATGATAAGAGCGAGAAGCAGAAACCGGCGCAGTCCATCGCCGAACTCCAGCAGCAACTCGAGAAATTGCTCAAGGACACGCACCTGCCGGGCGTCTCCGTTGCCATCGTGCATCGGGACGGACCGGAATGGATCGCCGGTCTCGGCGAATCGGACGTTGCCCATCACCGTGCGACAACTCCGGACACGCTCTTCCGCATTGGTTCAACGTCGAAGGCCTTTGCGTCGCTCTCGATCCTGATGCTGGCCGAGCAGGGCAAGCTCTCGCTCGATGACTCCGTCCGCAAGCTGGCTCCCGAGGTGTGGTTCGAAAATAGCTGGGAAGCGAGCGACCCGGTGCGGGTGGTTAATCTTCTCGAGCACACTACCGGCTGGGACGACATGCACCTGCACGAATACGCCGTCGATGCCCCGCCCAGCCTGGGTCTCGGCGAGGCGCTGGACTCCTATCATCGTTCGCGCATTTCGCGCTGGCCGCCTGGAACGCGCATGGCCTATTGCAATTCCGGCCCGCCGGTGGCGGCCTACATCGTCGAAAAGATCACCCATCAGCGCTTCGAAGATTATGTGCAGCAGAATCTTTTTCTGCCGATCGGAATGAAGACCGCAACCTATTTTCCGCCGGCCGAAGGAACCGCCACGATTCTCTATCACCCCGACGGCAAGACGCCCTACCCTTACTGGAACATCGTTTATCGCCCCGCGGGTTCGATTAACGCTTCCGCGCGGGACATGGCGGCCTATGTCCAGTTCTATCTCAATCGCGGCAAGGCCAACGGCGTCCAGATCGTTCCGGCCGCCGACATCGATCGCATGGAGAACCCGGCCAGCACATGGGCCGGTAAGGAAGGGTTAAAGAGCGGATATGGCCTCAGCAACTACTGGAGCATCCATGAGGGCTTCGTGTACCACGGTCACAACGGGGGCGTCAACGGCGGGCTCACAGAAATGGCGTACCTGCCCGAGTACGGCGTGGGCTACTTCTACAGCATAAACTCCGGAAACGGAGATGCGTTTTCCCGCGTCGGCAAGACGATTCGCGCCTACGTCACCGCCAAGTTGCAAAAGCCGGCGCTGCCTCCTGTCGCATCTCTGCCGCCCGACGCCGCGGAGTGGGCGGGGTGGTATGAGCCGGACTCGCCACGCAATGAAATGACCCACTTCCTGGAGCGCCTGGCAGGGCTCGGGGTGGTAGGTTTGAAAGACGGGAAGCTCCTCACCTCGAATTTAGGCGCACTGAACGAGACCTTCGTTCCCGTTTCCGGCAGGCAGTTCCGGCATGTTCCCAAGAAAGAAGCTGCTGAAGCCGCGGCCTCGCTCGCATTGCTCACCCCAAACACGGAAGGCCGTTTCATCGAGGCAGGTACGGTCGTCTTGAAGCAGATCCCAACCTGGTTGGCGTTCCTGGAAATCGCGCTCACGGCGTTTGTTGCGCTGTCCGTGGTGTCGATTCTGATCTACGCGCCTTTCTGGATTTTAGGAGGGCTCAGCAAGAAGCGCCGCCGCCCGCAAGAACGCGCCATGCGAGTTTGGCCGCTTGTGGCCGTCTTGAGCCTGGCGAGCGTTGTCGTTATCTTCATCCTGTGCGGGAACGACTTGATCGAACGTCTGGGGAATCTGACCGCTTGGTCGATGGCTCTCTTCTTGGTCACCATCATGTTCGCCGTCGCGTCGCTGGCGAGCGCCATCGCATTCTGGCGTGCGCCTGCTGCAGCGGTTCGCCGCGGCGTCCGCGGGTATTCGACGGTAGTCACGGTGGCATTGCTGATCGCCGCTGTGTACCTTGCTTATTGGGGTGTCATCGGATTGCGAACGTGGGTGTAGCTGGGGCGGAATCCTGGAAGGGCGGGGCTTCAGCCCCGCCATCAGAGCCCTCACCCACCACTTCGTGGTTCCCCCTCTCCCGCTCGCGGGAGAGGGGCCGGGGGAGAGGGAGTTGCGAGTCACGGCGGGGCTGAAGCCCCGCCCTTCCGCGCCACCTCACGGTTTGAGCAGTCGATAACTCACGAAGGCCAGATGCTTGCTGTCCGGCGACCACGACGGCACGTTCATTGTCCCTTGCCCGCCAAACAGTTTCACCAGCACGCGCGGTTCGCCACCCGCGGCGGGCATCAAACGCAGCATCACGTCTTTGTTGGGCGGATGTCCCTTCACGTGCTTGTCGAATGAGATGAACACCACCCATTTTCCATCCGGCGAGGGATGAGCGAACCAGTTGGAGTAATCGTCGCTCGTCACCTGCTCCTGCCCGGTTCCATCCGGGTGCATGCGCCAGATCTGCATCCAGCCGCTGCGCTCTGAGTTGAAGTAGATCCACTGGCTATCGGGGGAATAATCGGGGCCGTCGTCCAAGCCGGGGGCGTCCGTCAAGCGGCGTTCTTCGCCGCCCTCGACGGGAATTGTGTAGATATCGAAGTTGCCGCCCCGCTCGGCGCAATAGGCGAGCGTCTTGCCATCCGGGGACCATCCATGCCAATAGGAGGGCCCGCGCTCGGTCACGCGGCGCGGCTGGCCGCCGACGGCAGGGAGCACATAAATCATCGAATCCTCGCCCGGTGAATTGCTGATCGCAAGCCACTGTCCGTCCGGCGAAAAACCGTGATCGTTGTTGCAGCGGGTTGCCTCTCCGGTATTCAGAAGCCGAGGTTCGCCTCCCTCGACGGGCAGAGTGTAAAGTTTTCCGCCGCTGTTAAAGAGCAGATACTTTCCATCCCGCGACCAATTAGGCGCTTCGAAACGCTTCTCGGCGCGATAGACGACGCGGCGCTCAGCACCGTCCGCAGAGATGACCTCCAGGCGGCTCTCCACCGGCCGGTCGCGCTCATCCTCTTCCTTGAACTCGAGCAAACTCGTCTTTGAAATCACGGCTTCCTCCAGGACCCCAGCATCATGAGAGCACACCGCCAATCCGACATAAACAGGGTCGTGCAAGGGGACTTCGACGGTCCCCGCCAGTTCCATGGGCCCGCCGGCGCGCGCCGCCCAGAACGAGAAGGAGTTCCCCAGGCGGACCAGTCGTAGGGTTTCCGGCATGTTGATCTTGGACTGGATTTCCTGAGTCTCGCCTCCCTCCGTGAGCCGATATTGGAGGCTGGCGAGTCCGCTCGCATGCAGCACCACGTCCGCGTAAGGCGAGTTGGGGGTGAGCTGCTGCCGCACCATCCAGCCCGCCTTCTTATGTTCGTTCCCGGAAGCTGTCGGAAAACGCACTGAGGCCGTGAGCGTCAGATCTCCTGAGGCTTGGCGGTAGACGTAATGAAACCCGTCCGTGGTGCCCCACATGTTGTCGCCGCCACCCGTGATGCGGTATTCATCGCGCGAGGCGTCGTAGTGAGCGGATCCCGGACGCAGCGGGGCTCCCACGTCGGTCTGGTGCTGGAGTTCGCCCAGCGGGCCGGAAGATGCGGCGATCATCGTGCCCACAAACGCACACGCGCAGAGTGTGCCGAACCAACGCCATGTCGCCCAAAGACGCGGAGAATGAAACTCGACCATGACAAACCTCCAGGTGCGATGTCGATGTGACGGTGAAAAGTACACTGATAGGCTGCCCTTTGGCAAGCCATAACTCGATGGCGCGCAAAAGGCCCTGAGGCGCTGCGAATTGAATGTGTTTCACGGCGAAGCTGGGTGTGCCGCCGGGGCAGGCGCGGGCGGCATGCTGAATCTCGTGTCGTCGATGGGGACGTTCTGCTGGCACTGGTCAACCTGGATGGTGAAGCGCGCACCGGGCCGGGCGAGGGTCCAGCGGAAGGGCACCTTGACGCCATCAACGTCGCGATAGTCAGCATAGTCAATCTGCGTAGGGTTGCGGCCGAGGGGCGTCTCGACGTAGCGCACCAGGCGCACCAGCAGCGACGACTCTTGGCTGAAGTACAACCTCACGGGCGGTTGACCCGGATTCACGCCGGCGACAAGGTAAGTTTCCTGATCCCCGACCTTTTCAGCATGTTCGACGCGAAGCTGGCTGAAGTTCTGTTTGAGGTGAAGGGCAAAAAGGAAGTCCGCATCCATCTTTGCGGAGTTGGCTTCCGGCGGGGTCATCGCGTGCGGCGGGCCATGTGAAAAGCCCAGCCATCCCGAGCGGCCGTCGTAAGCCGTGACGCTCTCGCCGTTGGGCATGTGCATCACGGAGAGACGCTTGTCCGGGGCTTTGGCGTAAACTTCGATGGGAAACTGGCGGTCGCCGAAGCCTGTCAGGTTGCCCTTCTCAACCCGGCTTGAGATCTTCTCCAGAGCCTCAGCGCCACCCAACGCTTGAACGTATTTGTCGACGATCTGATCGGCAGGGGGCATGGCGGCAGGTTTCGCAGCCTCCGGGTTCATCGCTCCGCGCGCTTCCGGCTTTGTCTCGGCATCGGCAACCAGCGGCGTTCCGACCGGGTCGGCCACACCGTGATGGCAGGAATAGCAGGTGACCTCGCGATGTCCGTCAAAGTTGTCTTTGTTAATGGCGAACATCATCTGCATCATCTTGCGCGCCGTCTTCTTCGGCTTTTTGTCGTCCTTGTCCATGGCGTGCTCGACATGGCAGTGCTCGCACTCAACTCCCAGCGATGCCGACATGAACTGCATGGCCGGGATCACCTGGTCGGCAGGAACACCCTTTAGCACTTGGATGTTCTTGTACGCCTCTTCGGCAGTTTTACCTGCCGTTGGGACTGACTGCGCCGGGTCTAGGCGCGCCAGCACTGTTGCTATTACAGAAGCAAGCGAAAGAACTGCCACAACAAACAACGCTTTCTTCAATGCCGTTTTCACTTGGGCTCCCTGTTTTGAAGGTTAAACCTGAGTATATCAAACCTCGGCGGCGCATGCTGAGTCGCTGCAGACGGCGGTAGTGGTATAGCGCGACAACGTCCCAACCAAATGCAGATCCTTCGCTTCGTTCAGAATGACATGTCATCCTGAGCGAAGCGAAGGATCTGCCTTTTTTCGCGCGCCGCGAAAACACTCACTCATAGCGGATTTGCCGGGCCAGCGTATTCCCTATTGCTTTCCCATAGGATGTGCGGCACAATTCCTATGGGATGGCCAATAGGAGCAATATGGGCGACAAAGCAGATGTCTGGCAGGGCACACTGGCGCTGATGATCTTGAGGACGCTCGACACTCTGGGACCGCTGCATGGCTACGGCATCGCGCGCCGCATCGAGCAGACCAGCGAGAACCTGTTGTCGGTGAATTACGGAACCCTCTACCCCGCCCTTCTCAAGCTCGAGCAGGAAGGCTACATCGCATCAGAATGGGGCCTGTCCGACAACAAAAGAAAAGCGAAGTATTACAAGCTGACGCGCGCCGGCCGGAAGCAACTGGAAAGAGAGATTCAGGGATGGGGGCAAGCCACGGCGATTGTGGGGCGGTTCCTGGCCCCGAAGGAGCAGTCATCATGAGGAAACTACGTGCTTGGTTCTTGCGCCTGGCCGGCCTGTTGGGCAAGGAGCGACATGACCGTGAGATGACGGAGGAACTTGAAAGCCATCTCCAGATGCACATCGAGGACAATCTCCGGTGCGGCATGACGCCCGAAGCAGCACGCCGCGATGCCCTCATCAAACTCGGCGGCATCGAGTCGACCAAGGAGCGCTATCGTGACCGGCGCGGCCTTCGCGGGCTGGAAACGTTGGTACAGGATGTGCGCTTTGGGGCTCGAACGCTCCGCAAGAACTCCGGCTTTACGGCTGTTGTGGTGATCACGCTGGCGCTGGGAATCGGCGCCAACACGGCCATTTTCAGCCTGCTGGACTCCGTCGTGCTGCGCTTTCTTCCGGTCGAAAAGCCTGAACAACTTGTGCAAATCACCCGGCGAGGTCCGGAACCCGGTCATCAGGGCGTCCCCAGTTTCACGAATCCCATCTGGGAGCAAGTGCGCGACCAGCAGGACATGTTCTCCGGCGCTCTGGCCTTTGGCGCGCAGGAGTTCGACCTCGCGCAGGGCGGCGAAGCGCATTACGCCAAAGGTCTTTGGGTAAGTGGGGATTTCTTCCGCACGCTGGGCGTTCGCGGCGCGGCCGGTCGCCTGATCACTGTCGCCGATGATCGGCGCGGGTGCTCGGGCGTCGCCGTCTTGAGCTACAGTTTTTGGCAGGATCATTTCGGTGGCGCGCCCAACGCCTTGGGCAGCACCATTTCGCTCGACAACCATACTTACCCCATCATCGGCGTGGCCTCCCCAGGCTTCTACGGCGTCGAAGTCGGCAGCAAGTTCGACGTGGCTCTTCCCTTTTGCGCTGCTGCCATCTACGACGGCGCCCGGCCGCGCCTCGACCACCGCTCGTGGTGGTGGCTCAACATCATGGGCCGCCTCAAGCCCGGGATCAGCCCCGCACAGTTGCGAGCCCGCCTCGAACTGCTATCGCCCCGCGTCTTCGCGGCCACCGTCCCACCCAACTGGGACGTTGCCGGCCAGAAAAACTACCAAAAATGGGAGCTGACCGCCGCGCCCGTCTCCACCGGCACTTCCGGCCTGCGGCGGCAGTTCGAACGGCCGCTTCAAATCCTCATGGGGGTGGTCGGAATCGTGCTGCTGATAGCCTGCGCCAATATCGCCGGCCTCATGCTGGCTCGCGCCGCTACTCGGCAGCGGGAGATGGCCGTACGGCGAGCGGTGGGCGCCTCCCGCCTGCGCTTGATTCGCCAATTGCTCACCGAATGCCTTCTGCTGTCGACGGCGGGCGCGCTGCTCGGAATCCTTTTTGCGCATTGGGGCAGCATGCTACTGGTCCGCTTTATTTCGACCGCCCGGGAACAGGTCTATCTCGACATGTCGTTTGACTGGCGCGTCCTGGGGTTCACCGCCGCAATCACCATCGTTACCTCTATCCTTTTCGGAGTCCTTCCGGCGCTCCGTTCCACTCGTGTCTCGCTGACTTCTGCCATGAAGGGCAGCCTGGCGATGGATCCTGAACGGCATGTGCGTTTCCGGCCTCGGCACTGGATCGTGGCAGCACAGGTGGCGCTCTCGCTGGTTTTGCTGGTCGGCGCAGGCTTGTTTTTGCGCAGCTTCGTGAAATTGGTGACGCTCGACCTTGGCTTTGATCGCGCGAACATTCTGATGATGCACACCGAGGCCAGGACCGCCGGCATACAGCCCGAAAAATGGATGGCTACCTGGGACGAGATTGAGCGCCGCCTCAGCGCACAGCCCGGCGTGCTGTCTGCGAGCCGTTGCCTTTTCACGCCCGTCAGCGGGTACGAGTGGAATCAGAATGTTCATGCGGACGCGCCGAGCCCGCCCACCGGCGACGCGTCGCTCGTTTATCTGAATGCCGTCACGCCCGCATACTTCAGAACACTGCGCATTCCCTTGCTGGCGGGACGCGACTTCAGCGTAGAGGATAGTGCGACCTCGCCCAAAGTCGCTCTCATCAATCAAACCATGGCGCGCAAGTTCTATTCCAATCTGAATCCCCTGGGCAGATTCTTCCGCATGGCAGAGGACCAGGGCAAGCTTGGCGAGCCCATCCAGATCGTGGGCGTGGTGCGGGATTCCAAGTACGAATCTCTGCGCGAAGGGGACTATGCTTGCGCGTACTTCCCCGTCAGCCAGACGCCAGGATTCGGCGGCGGCCCCAACTTCCTGATCCGAACTTCGGTGCGGCCTTCTGCCTTGGTTTCACTGATCCAGTCCACGGTCGCGGGCGTGGACAAGTCGATTTCGCTCCAGTTCGACTCCCTGGCCCGGCAGGTGGATGATTCGCTGGTGCAGGAGCGGGTGCTGGCCACGCTCTCCTGCTTCTTTGCGGGTCTGGCGTTGCTGCTCGTCATGGTCGGTCTATACGGCGCTATAAGTTACATGGTGACTTTGCGGCGAACGGAGCTGGGCGTCCGCATGGCGCTGGGCGCAGTTCCTGGTTCGATCCTGCGTCTCGTGCTTCGTGATGTAGTCATTATCCTGGTCGCCGGCATGGCGGTAGGAACGGGCATCACACTTCTAAGTGTTCAGGTGCTTCAGAGTCTGCTCTTCGGAGTTCCGGCGCGCGATCTGGTAACCATGGCGTCGGCGGCCGGCGTCCTCTCGCTCGTGGCTTTCATCGCCGGCTATCTGCCCGCACGCCGCGCCGCGAAAGTGGACCCAATGAGTGCCCTGAGATACGAATAGCGACGCCCTGCGTTCGTACGTCTGACGCTCTTAACCCTGTTGCGCTATTGCCTCAATGGCAGAGATGGCTTCCTTCGCTGATCGGCACGCGATGCGAATGAGCTTCCTGCGAGACTTTTGGCCCGAGACAATCGTCACTGACGATTGCGGCAACCGCAAGGCGCGCGCCAGGAAATGGACACAGGCCTGGTTGGCCTCGCCTTCGCTGGGAGGAGCATGTACCTCAAGGCGCAATTCTCCACTGGAATCGTAAGCCAAACGTTCGCGTGCAGAGCGAGGCCTTACTTTCAACCAGAATGATACGGTGTCGCCTTCGACTTTAAAGTTGTCAGTCATCGGTTGTCAGTGGTCAGTTGTCCGTGTGCTGTCGGTCTGTCATTTAGTAGCCCGTAGACAAGTAGTGGGCTGGTTCTGCCTTCTGCTTTCTGCCTTCTTCTCACTGCCGGCCGCTTCGCGCTCCGAAGATCGCGGTTCCCACGCGGACGATGGTCGAACCCTCCTCGATCGCAACCTCGAAATCGTGGCTCATGCCCATTGAGAGTTCCCGCATGGAGACATTGGGTATGTTCCTTTCGTCAATCTCGCGCGCCAATTCGCGCAGCCGCCGGAAATAGGGCCGCACACGCTCGGAATCATCAAAAAAGGGAGGGATGACCATGAGGCCTCGAAGCTCGAGCATGGCAAGCCGGCTGACCTGCTCGGCAAGCAGGGTTATTTCCGTCTCTCCAACCCCTGCCTTACTCTCCTCGCCGCCCAAGTTGACTTCGAGCAGCACCGGCAACCGGCCGGCCCCAGGGGACGCCCCCTGATCAAGCTTCTGGGCAAGCCGCAACGAGTCCACGGAGTGCACCCACTGGAACAGCTCCCTTGCGGCTCTTGCCTTGTTGGTCTGAAGGTGGCCCACCAAATGCCACGTGATATTCAAGTCTGAAAGCGCCGGGCGCTTGGCTTGGGCCTCTTGCACGCGATTCTCGCCAAAATCGCGCAGCCCCGCTTCGTATGCGGCGCGGACGCACTCGGCCGGAAAGGTTTTCGAGATGGCGAGAAGCTTCACGTCCTCCGGCCGGCGCCCGCAGCGCCCACAGGCGGAGCCGATGCGCTCCCGCACTTCTGCCACGTTCTCCTTGATGTCAAGCATGACGAACCTCAGCGATTGATCTCCTAGGTCGAGAGTATAGCAGCCTTGCCGGCTTTTTGGCTCACAACCCCCCTCACCCCCCCTCACCCGTAGGCGCTAGATTGAGGTCCGGGGGGGCCGCCAAACATGCCCGAAGGGCATGAAGGTCATTAGCCGTAGGTGAAACCTACGGACGAGAAGGCATACGTTGAGTATCTCAGCGACCCCGAAGGGGTCGAATTCAACCCCTCCGGGGTTGAATTGAATACTTTGGAACGGCGTTTACCGTAGGTTTCACCTACGGCTAATGATGTTGGGTCCCTTCGGGACCCCGTCGCAACGCTTAATCTAGCGCCTATGCCCCTCACCGGTCCCGCTCCGGCTGATGAAAGCGCCGACAGCGGGCTACCCTCTCCCCAAGGGAGAGGGCTGCAAATTCAAGGCGTTTGGCTCTGCGGCCACAGGGCTCCCTTGTACGAGGGTATCTGCGGATGGTACGATGCCTTTCGCGCCGATCGTTCACGTGCCAGAGACAAACCAAAATGAGACGCGGCCTATTCATAACGCTGGAGGGAATAGACGGGACGGGAAAGAGCACGCAACTTCGTCTTCTCGTTCAATACCTGAAGAAACGGGGGCTGTCCGTGCGCGTGACGCGCGAGCCAGGAGGCACGAAATTAGGTGAGCGCATTCGCAGGATTCTCCTGGATGCAAGGAACACTCATCTTTCTCCCCTTGCGGAATTGGCCCTCATGTACGCAGCGCGCGCCCAGCACCTCGAGGAGGTCATCCGGCCCGCCCTGGCAAAAGGCCAAATCGTGGTCAGCGATCGCTACAATGATGCGTCGCTCGCCTACCAGGGATACGGGCGCAAGTTGGGCGTCGCGACTGTCCGGGCCTTCGATCGCATCGTGAGTGCCCGCATCCAACCCGACTTGACCATCCTGCTCGATCTCCCTCCACGTCTCTCGCTCGGGCGGGCCGTGGGCCGCCAGTCACAGCGGAATTCAAACCAGGGGCGGTTCGAATTGCAGGGGTTGAACTTTCACCGGAGAGTGCGGAGAGGCTACCTGGCCATCGCCCAGAAGGACCCACGCCGGGTGAAGGTTGTTCCCGCAGGCGGATCGGTCGCGGAAGTTCATGCCAGGATTCTAAGCCTCATTGACGGTTTTCTGGCGCAGCGGCTCACCGGCTAGCCGCAGAACCCTTCCAGATTAGGAGCAACCAATTTTAGATTTTGGATTAGAATTCTAATTGCATCTTGCGGTGGGAGGCCGCAATCCAAAATCTAAAATCCGAAATCCAAAATGCCTTTCGATTCATTCATCGGAAACTCCAGAGCTCTGGCTTGCGTGCGTGAGATGGCAGCGGGCGGACGTGTGCCCGGCAGTCTGCTGTTCGCGGGCCCGGAAGGAGTAGGCAAAAAAACTCTGGCGCGGATGCTGGCCAAAGCGTTGGTGTGTGAGCGCGATCGAAACGATTTCTGTGACGGCTGTGCGCATTGCCGTAAGGCTGAGGAGATGTTTACCTCGGCAGAAGAAGATGTGCACCGCAGGCGAGACATGAAAGAGGCGGCAAGGCGTGTGGAAGGGCTGGTTTATTTCGACTTCCAGATCATCGCGCCCCTCACGCGGTTTATCCTGACGGACCAGATTCGGCAACTACGCCATGTAGCTTATACCCGGCCCTTCGAGTTCCCGCATCGGGTATTTATCATCGATGACGCACAGACGATTCACTGGCAGGCTGCGGACTTGCTGCTCAAAGTGCTCGAAGAACCGCCCGAGACGACTTCTTTCATTCTGATCTGCTCCAACCCTTACGAGTTGCGCTCCACCATCCGCTCCCGTTGTCTGCAAATTCTCTTTCAACCGGTGGCCGAGGCTGCGATCAGGGAACTGCTGGCCCAGCAGGGCGGCTTAAGCAATCCACAACTGGCCCTCGCGTCCCGCGTGTGCGCGGGCAGTGTGGCCAAAGCCAGGAACTTCGATCTTGCAGCCTATGAGGAGCGCCGTAAGCCCTGGCTGGAATTCCTGTCAGCGGTGTCACGCCGCTCCGTCTCGCCGTCCGCCGGTACAGACTGGCGGCCGCTTTTCGATTCCGCCAAAGCGCTTGCCGAAAGGCGGGACGATTTCGAGGCCACACTCGACATCGGTTATTCCCTTCTGCGCGACCTGCTTCTGGTGCTTCTGCACGGACCCGAAAACGAAGTGACCAACGTGGATATCCTCCCGCGCCTTCAGGCTTGGGCGGCCGGCCTGGGACTAAAAGGAATCGAACTCTTGAAGTCCGGGCCTCGACCAGGCATACCGCCTGCGGGTTCGCAACGTCAACCAACAGCTTGGCTTCGAGACGCTGGGCCTGGAGGTTAGCTCCGGAATGCGGTAGGGCGATGACCTCCCAACTCGGCGAAGTCACCGCCCGTCGATTTCAGGATTCTTCAACTCTCGACCTTCAATTTTTTTACTTTTGAATTCACTCCATTGCCAGTCCTGAAGCTTCGTGATAGCATCTAATTATATTCACGGCTTTCTCCCTCGAATGGCTTTTAACGACCGGGAAGAAACCCGGACGCCGGAGCGAGCGTCTACTTGAAGGGCGTATAGCGGCGATTTTGAACATGCCTCCGGGGACTTGGCCGAAGGAGTAATAGATCATGAACCGAAGACTGATCCGCCCAACATTGTCAGAAGTCCAGGACCAAATGGGCGCGCGGATGCAGCGCAAGAAGCCTGCTCCCCCTGAACAAACCAGCGCAGAGAGCTTCTATTACCTGAAGCAAATGCAGTCCCGCACGCCGATGGTGGTCACCCTCACCAGCGACGAAGTCATCCGCGGCGTCATCGAGTGGTACGACAAGAATTGCATCAAGGTCCACCGGCCGAATGAACCCAATCTTCTCATCATGAAGTCCGCCATCCGCTATATTTACAAAGAGAATGAAAACAAGCACGCCGGCGGAGGGGACGGCAATCGCGTTCCCGATAACGGCCAGGACGAGTACATACAAAGTTAGCGGCACCCGAAGGCCGGCACGACAGCTTCACGCTGCTCACCTCAACGGGCTACGAAGAAACACTCGAGCGCTGGCATCCTGAGCGAAGCGAGGAATCTCGCCTGTTCTAGTGTTGACAGTGTAACCTTCCCCGCATAGGATAGTCTTGCGCATCAAATTTGGACCGCGAGCCTAAACAGTGATTCACCAAGCAACCACAAACTACCACCCAATCGCAACTCCGCCGGTAAACACTTCTCCTTCCTGCGATCCACCGGAACGGATCCGGCGGACGGCGGCGCGAGGGAGATTTTTATTCCTTTTATTTCTGGCCCTGGCCTTGTTAGGGTGGCCTCTCCGCTCCGGACTCCGGGCCCAGGAAGAGCACAAAAAGGTGCCCGTCATCGACAAGATAACTAACGGCGCCCCGACGCAGCAGGAGTTCGTGGGCATCGTGAAATCCGTTGATTTCGAGAGTGAAGTTCTAAACGTCGACAGCATCAACGGAAAGTCGACCGAAATCTTCCCCCTTAAGAAGAAAGTCCATGTGGTTACCGCCGATGGCGACAAGCTGAAGCTGGGAACCTTGAAACCAGGCACCAACGTACTCGTTTGCTTCGACCAGAGGGGTGACCGCAGAACCATCACGCGCGTTGTGGTTCTTTCCAGCGGCCCTCCGAAGAAGAAAACTCCCCCCTCTTAGCGCACAAGGAGCACAGGTAGAGTTGCCTGTGCGCTTCGATTCGCTACTTCAGGTTTCGGGCACAGCCAGAGGCGCGCGTGCTACTAGAGAAGGCTCATGAAGATTGGCATAACCTGTTATCCCACCTATGGCGGAAGTGGAGTCGTGGCCACGGAATTGGGCCTGGAGTTGGCCGCGCGCGGGCATGACATCCATTTCATCAGCTACGCCGTTCCGGTCCGCATGACGGAGCCCTCGGAGCGTCTCCACTTCCACGAAGTGGAAATGCTCAACTACCCGTTGTTCAATCATCCCCCCTACACGCTGGCGTTGGCCTCCCAGATGGTAAACGTGGCCGTGAACGAGTCGCTCGATCTCTTGCACGTCCACTATGCGATCCCCCACTCCGTGAGCGCCTATCTGGCGCGCGCCATGCGCCATCCCCACCGCCTTCCGTTCGTCACCACACTGCACGGAACGGACATCACCTTGGTCGGCGTGGATCGCTCGTACTTGCCCATCACCCGGTTCTCGATTGAGCAGAGCGATGCGGTGACCGCCATCTCCGAATACCTGCGGGCGATAACCCAGAGGGAATTCGGTGTTCAACGGCCGATCGAAGTGATTCCGAACTTTGTCAATTGCAACGTCTTTCAACCGGGCGTCGACCGTCGCCGGCGGGAAGAATTCGCCCCCAAGGGCGAGCCGATTCTGGTGCACCTCTCCAACTTCCGCCCCGTAAAACGAATCCCGGATGTGGTTGAGATCTTCGCCGCTGTCCGGGCGGAGGTTCCGGCCAAGCTTCTCATGATCGGTGACGGCCCGGAACGCACCATCGGCGAATGGATGGTCCGCGAAAAGGGCCTGACCGAGGACGTATTGTTCCTGGGCAAACAGAATCAGGTACAGGAATTTCTCAACTGCGCCGACGTGCTCCTGCTGCCGAGTGAAATCGAATCATTCGGCCTTGCAGCGCTCGAGGCAATGGCCTGCGGCGTCCCTGCCGTCTGTTCGGATGTAGGGGGCTTGCCGGAAGTTATCAGGAATGGCGTGGAAGGTTTCCTGGTGCCCGGTCACGACACCAAAGCCATGGCCGCGCGCGCCCTCGAAATCGTCACCGACCCGCACCGGCGCGAGCAGATGGGCATCGCGGCACGCCAGCGCGCCTCCACGACTTTCTGCAGCCAAAAGATCATTCCCCTTTACGAAGCCCTTTACAAACGAGTGCTTGCCAGTTCCTAGCACCTCTCAAATCTCAAGCCTCCGCAGGGACCGCAGAAGCTCAGGATATTGAAAACAAAGGGGAAAACCACGACGTTCGAGCGCCTCGGGGCGGTTACGACAAAAAGTCTACATCTTCCGGCGACTTACTGGCCGTGACCAGCATCCAATCAGTGGCGGCCTGGTTTGTCCGGAAGTGACGGCGTAGTCTCCCAAGCGCCTCTTGGATTTCTATCAAAAGCCCTCCTGGACAGCAGGGCGCGAAAAATCAGGGAAAAAAACAAAATAGTCCTGGAGGAAAGCTATGACCACCCGCAATTCGGGCGTGTTTTCTCTTTTCCTTTTCCTGGGGATTACGTTGTACCTAGGAATTCTGCCTTCCCGCGTCTCGGCCCAGGTGGTAAAAGGCGCGATTGAAGGTTCGATTGTAGACACCTCGGGCGCGGCGGTACCGGGGGCACAGGTCGATGCGCTCGATCACGCTACCAGTTCTTCAGGCCATACGGTCTCCGACATCACGGGCGCCTTCCGAATCCCGCTGCTTGCCGTTGGCACCTACGAGTTGACGGTCAACAAGGAAGGTTTTCACAAACTGTCTGTGCAGGACGTGCAGGTCAATTCTGCCGCCACGACGAAGGCGGGAACCCTGACCTTGGAACTCGGCCAGGTCTCAACCACGGTCGAAGTTTCGGGCCGGCCTTCCATGGTCGAGGCCACGGAATCCCAGATCACGAACACTATCTCCAGCTCAACGCTCTCTATGCTTCCTGTTGTCGGACAGAATGAGGGCCTGGATAACCTCGCCGTGCTCCTGCCTGGAGTGAACGATACTCGCGACGTTAGTTTCTCAAATACTAACGGCATGGGCTTCAGCTCGAATGGGATTCGAGGGCGGAACAACGATCAGCAAATCGACGGAGCAAACAACAACGACAACTCCGTTGCCGGCCCCTCGGTCTTCATCGGTAACACGGATTGGGTGCAAGAGTATCAGGTAACCACCAGCAACTTTGGAGTTGAGTACAGCCGCAATGCCGGCTCGGTGGTCAACATCATCACCAAATCCGGGACCAACAACTGGCACGGGGACGTTTTTGGCACGGAGAGCAACTGGAAGCTGGCAACCCTTACGAATACCCAAAAGGCCTTTGAAGGCCTGACCCAGGTGCCCAAGTTCAATGACGAGTTCAGCGGCGTCACTATGGGCGGCCCGGTGATCAAAGATCGGGTTTTCGCGTTTGCCGGATTTGACAATGAGATTCTGCCTGGAAGCACCGTATATTCTACCGGCGACCTTGAGCCGACACCCACCGGCCTACAGACTCTTGACGCCTGTCTCCCCTCAAGTCCGGTGCTGCAGGCTTTGAACAAGTATGGACCTTATGCGGTCACCGCCGGGAACCCCCAACCGCAGGCGAGTTCGCTCACTACCCAGACCATTCCGGGCATAACCTGCTCGAACGGAAGCCCTATTGGACCGGTTCAATTTGCAGGGGTCGAGCGCACGCTGCCTACTCCGGTTACGGAATACGACGTGCTCGGCCGCTTGGACTACCAGGCTTCCAAGGACCGCATTTACGCGCGCTATATTCGCCAGACCCTGGACTACGCGAACACCGACCAGGGGGGTGCTGCGCTAGGCTATCCTACCAGTGTCCCAGGCGCCACCCTGCAATCCGGCGTGGACTGGACGCGGACCTTCACCCCCAACCTCGTGAACGAAGCTCGCCTTAACTATTACCGTCTGGTCCTCCAGTTCGGCGGCAACACCATCGGGAACACAGTTCCGACCGAAAACGAATTAGCCACGGCTTTGGCGAGTGTTAGTCTTCCCACGGGTTACGCCGGCTTCGGTTATTCGAACGTCGTTCCGGACGGACGCGACACCAATAGCTACCAGTTGCAGGATAACCTGTCGTGGACTCACGGCCGGCACACTATCAAGGCGGGCGCCAACCTCACCTACCAACGCTCGCCCAACATCTGGCTGCCCAACTATAACGGATCGTATAGTTTCCTCACTATGGCTCACTACTTTGAAGACACCCCGGACTCGATCAGCATCACCCAGGGAAATCCCAACCTGGATTTCCGCGAGCACGACAACTTCCTCTACGTGGGCGACGACTTCAAGGCTACGAAGAATCTGACATTGAACCTGGGCCTTTCCTACGCCTATTTTGGCCAGCCCGCCAACCTGTTTCACAAAGAGGACGTTGCCAACGAGACCAGCTCGGCGCCTTTCTTTGACCCATCACTCCCGCTCTCAGTCCGGACTTTCCCCGAGCTTACTTCTCACAAGAAAGATTTCGGCCCCAGCGTGGGCTTTGCCTATGCTCCACATGGGGGAAAGACAGTCCTCCGCGGTGGCTACCGCCTGACCTACGATCCTGCCTACTACAACATCTACCTCAACGTGGCGGTTTCGGCGCCCCAGGTGCTCGCCCAAACGCTCAACAACCCTGTCGCGGCCGCCAACCCAATGCCTGCCAACCCTGAAGGCGCTATCGTGAGGAGTCAGCTAGCCAGTTACCTGACCCTCGGGGTTCAGGACCCACGCAATTTCGACATCACGGCCGTCCCGCCCAACTTCGGTCCCGACCACGTGCAAGGCTGGTCATTCGGGATTCAGCGTGAACTCGGAGGCCATGCCGTCGTCGAGTCACGCTATGTGGGCAACCACGCGGGAAACCTCTTCCAAGCCCTTAACGCCAACCCCTACGCCGCCGGTCTCGCGTCAGCTTTCCCCAATCTACTCCCTTCCGGTGTGACGCCCTGCTCGCAGGCCAACGCCGTAGTTCCGAATGCAATCGGACGCGCGAACTGCAATGAGGGAATCGTATACCAGGTTGGCAATACCGCTGTTTCCGACTATAACGGTTGGCAGAACGAACTGCGAACGACCAGTTTGTGGAACCAGTTAACCCTGCGAACTTCCTTCACTTGGAGTAAGGCCACGGATAACACCAGCGAGATCTTCTCCACGTTCGCCGGGGCCAACAGTTCCTGGGCTGCCCAGAATCCCTTCGACACTCTGCACGGCGAGCACTCCTTGTCAGGGCTGGACTTCCCGGAACAGTGGACACTGAGCTTTGTGGAAATGCTTCCCTTCTATCGCAGCCAACAAGGCTTGGTTGGACACCTGCTTGGAGGTTGGTCGCTGTCGGGCACGTACATCATGTCCAGCGGCCAGAGCTACACACCCATTCAGTATTTCATGAATTATCTTACGGGCGGCAGCGTCTACGATACCAACTTCGACCAGGCAGACGTGGGTACCTATGAGACCGCTCGACCGTTCGTGTTGACTCCATCCGCATCCGCATCGCAGGTGGCAATCTATGGGGGCGACCTCTGCGCTTACAGTAGCGCTTTTGGCGGCGCAGATGGTTGCAGCGGCCCCGCGAACCAACTGTATAGCTGGAATGCTTACAACGCGAACGGGACCGTGCAGACCATCTCTGCCAATCAAGCTCGTTACCTGGTCAACGGCTCCTATGCGGATTCTGTGTATGGGTCGCCATGGGGTAATGCCGCGCGAAACTCGCTGCGGGACGCGATCTCCAACCGTGGCAACTTTGGCATCGCCAAGGACACAAATATTACCGAGCGCGTGAAGATGCGGGTCGACGCTTCGTTCCTCAATGTGTTCAACCACCCCAATTTCAGCTCCGTCGATCCCTTCATCGAAGATGCCGGTTACTCCGGAGAGGCGCACGGATTTGCACTCCCGTCGCTGACCAGCGGAGGAGACCGGCTGATTAAATTCGGAGTGAAGGTTCTCTTCTAGAGGATGAAACGTAGGGGCGGTCCGCGAACCGCCCCTGCGCTGTGCGCCTTTGCGGTCTTGTGTGAACGGTTTCGATTTTTGACACGGTTGGGCGGCCACAAGGGCCGCCCCTACCACGCATTGACGTTCCCTGTTCCCTATTCCCTGTTCCCTTGCGTCACTCGCAGGTGTAAACTTCCCCCGTATCGGGATTCCGGCACAGGACTCCTGGCTTGCACCACACTTAACTCTTGAAGAGAGGAACAAATGATTAAAAGCCTCAGCCACGGACGGGTCTGGATCTTACTGACTCTTTCCGCATGGGCCTTACTCAGCATCTCTGTTTCCCTGGCGGACGAGGGCATGTGGACCTTCGACAATCCGCCGCTCAAACAACTCAAGGAGCGCTACGGCTTTGAGCCCGCCCACGCCTGGCTTGATCACGTGCGCCTTGCCAGTGCGCGTTTCAATGACGGCGGCTCCGGCTCCTTCGTGAGCCCCCACGGGTTGGTCCTGACGAACCATCACGTGGCGCTCGGCCAATTGCAGAAGGTCTCCTCCCCCTCCAAAGACTACGTCAAGGACGGGTTCTATGCGCGCACTGATGCGGAAGAACTGAAGTGTCCCGACCTGGAGATCAACGTCCTGGTCAATATCGAGGACGTTACCACGAGGGTCCGCGGCGCCGTCAAACCGGGCATGAGTGACGATGCCGCACTGAAGGCCCGCAAAGCCGAAATCGCCAGTATCGAGAAGGAGAGCTTAGAGAAAACCGGCCTGCGCTCCGACGTGATTTCCCTATATCAAGGCGGCGAATACTGGCTCTACCAGTACAAGAAATACACAGACATGCGCCTGGTTTTCGCTCCCGAGCAGCAGACCGCCTTCTTCGGAGGCGATCCCGACAACTTCACTTATCCACGCTACGACATCGATTTCGCCCTGTTCCGTGTCTACGAAAACGGCAAACCGGTGGAGAATCACGATTATCTGAAATGGAATGCGAAGGGCGCGGGCGACGGCGAACTGGTCTTCGTTTCCGGGAATCCAGGCTCCACCTCTCGAGACGAGACCATGGCCCAGATCGAAACGGAAAAGGACTACGATCTGCCGCTGGTGCTTAAAGCCTTGGGGCGCTTGCAGGAGGCGGCGAAGCAGTACGCCGCCCAGGGGACCGAGCAGGCCCGTCAGGCGACCAACACGATCTTTGGCATCGCGAATTCGCTGAAGGCTTATGACGGCCGCGCCAAAGGATTAGCGGACAAAGAACTGATCGCGAAAATGCAGAACGACGAAACGAGCTTTCGCGCCAAGGTGGCCAGCAACCCCGAGTGGCAAAAGGCTTATGGCGGGGCGTGGGACGCCATCGCCCAAGCCGAAGTAAAACATCGTGAAATGGTGAAGATGGTTCGGTTCTACGGCCTCCGGGGGTCTCGCCTGGAAGGAATCGCCCTAGCTATCGTCCAATACGTGGCGGAGGTGAAAAAGCCCGACGGAGAAAGGCTCGAGGGATATCACGATTCGCAGCTCGAATCGCTGCGCTTTCGACTCTTTTCTCCGGCGCCGGTTTACCCGGGGTTTGAAAAGGCTATGCTAACGGCCGGACTGCAACTCGCCCAGGAAGGCTTGGGCGCTGACGATCCCTTCGTGAACGCTGTCCTAGGCTCGCGCCTTCCCAGTGACGTCGTAACGGAGGCGGTCGACGGGACGAAGCTGGCCGACCCGGCGTTCCGCAAGTCGCTGGTCGAGGGAGGCGAGGCGGCCGTCCATGCTTCGACCGACCCCATGATTGTGCTCGCACGCAAGGTGGACCCCTTTGATCGACAAAGGATCAAGTCGCTTGAAGACAACGTGGAAAGCGTAGAAACTCCGGCAGGAGAGAAGATCGGCCAGGCTCGCTTCGCCGTTTATGGCAAGTCGCTATATCCCGACGCGACTTTTACCCTCCGGCTTGGCTACGGAGCGGTCAAAGGCTACCCGATGAATGGAACCGAAGCCCCTCCCATAACCACCTTCTACGGCCTTTACGACCGTGCCTACAGCTTTGGCCTCAAGTTCCCCTTCAATCTTCCGGCGCGTTACATGGAACGCCGTAACCGCCTGGACCTCTCGGGCCCGGTAGATTTCGTCAACACCTGCGACATCATCGGCGGAAACTCGGGCTCGCCCGTCATCAATAAAGCGGGCGAACTCGTAGGCCTGATATTCGATGGGAACATCGAGAGCTTAGTTGGGGACTTCGTCTACTACGAAGTGAACAACCGCGCTGTTGCCGTCCACAGCGGCGCCATCATCCAGGTGCTGCGCCAGATGTACGACGCATCGCCCCTGGCCGACGAACTGGAAGGAAAGCAGACCGACCCTAAGTAGCGCAGCCGTCGTGCCGGTGAACATCCGACGTGGTGGCGACACGTGAAGACTATGTCGCCACCACCCGCGCACCCTCCGCCGCTCCGAAAATAGACCATCATTTCATGGTTTGTGATTCCCGCCAGCCGACGGGCACAGGCAACCTGCTTACCCAGGCAGCTCGACGTCATCCAAATCCAACAATTGCTTGCATTTCAAGGAGATTAGTGGACATACTGTCTATGCCGGACTTGGGCCCGGTCAAATCGAAAATCTCGAACAACTTTATTCCACTTGAGGGGGATCATGCCGCAACGTACAATCACGCCGAATCCTTCCGAAGAGACCATCCTGGTTGGTCCTATAGGCATCCGGTTCCTTCTGACTGGAGATGATTCCAACGGGAGTTTATCGGTATTCGAATTCTCTGTCCCCGCCGGGCAGAAATTGCCGGCCCCGGCGCATAAGAACGATGCCTATGAGGAGATGCTCTACGGTCTCGAGGGCGTCCTCACCTGGACGGTCGATGGCACGCCCATCGAGGTTGGCCCCGGGCAAGCGCTATGTATCCCCCGAGGGGCGGTGCACCGCTTCGACAACTTCGGCGCCAAAGATGTGAAACAGCTTGTCGTGCTGAGCCCGGCGATAATGGGCCCTGCCTACTTCCGAGAGGCTGCCGAGGTAATCGGCGCCGCGGCCGGGGGCCCGGGCCCGACCGACCGCGCGAAAATGACTGAGGTCTTGAGGCGTCATGGCATGACGGTGGCCGCGCCACCGACCCCAAAGTAGCACCGATCGAATTGTGCGTTCAGCTGCTACTCTGAGTACAAGAGGTGACGATGACGAAGCTTCTAAAGATTGTTGCGTACATAGTCATGGGCCTTGTTGTGGTGCTCTCGGTCGCCATTACTCTAAGCGTCGGCTGGAGGCCGTTCATCGGCCCACGCGTTCGTCCCCTGACCAATCGCACCTTCGAACCCACGCCGCAGCGACTGGCTCGCGGCCAGTATTTGTCTAATAATCTCGGATGCTTTGAATGCCACGGTGAGCACGACTGGACGAGGCATGACGCACCGCTGATCGAGGGCACGCGCGGCGCCGGCTACAACAGCGATTTCCCAATGGCGGGACTTCCCGGCCACATCGTTCCGCCCAATATCACCCCGGATCCGGAAACCGGAGCCGGCCGTTGGACGGATGACATGCTGGCGCGCGCTATCCGTGAAGGGATCGGCCATGACGGCCGCGCCTTGTTTCCTTTTATGCCCTATCCCGACTTCCGGTATGCATCGGACGAAGACCTGGCTTCTGTTATCGTCTATCTCCGCTCCATCCCACCCATTCGAAAAGCTTTGCCGCCGACGGAGATCATCTTTCCGGTGAAATATCTCATCCGCAGCGTGCCGCAGCCCATTACTGAGCCTGTGCCCGAACCGGACCTGTCGACCCCGGTCAAGCGCGGCCAGTATTTGGTCACCATCGCCGGGTGCAGCGATTGCCATACGCCACAGACGAAGGGCCAGCCGATTCGAGGCCTCGAATTCGCCGGAGGCTTCATCCTGCAAGGTCCGTGGGGCCGACTGGCGAGCGCCAATATCACGCCGGATGCCTCCGGCATCTCGTACTATGACGAAGCGATGTTCCTGGAGATGATTCACACCGGCTACGTCAAAGCACGGAAGATTAACCAGATCATGCCTTGGGAAGACTTCCGGGGACTTACCGATGAAGACCTGAAGGGTATCTTCGCTTATCTGCGCACGCTCAAACCGGTGAAGCATCGCGTTGACAACACCGAGCCGTCGACCTATTGCAGGCTCTGCGGCTCAAGTCACGGGGCAGGAAGCCAGAACTGAATGGGATTCCCGCTTTCGCGGGAATGACGAAGACCGGCGGGCGTAGGGGCAGCCCTTGTCGCCGCCCTGGGCAACCGCGAGGATTGCCCCTACACTTTGATGCGGTCGTAATCGAAGGGTTCGTTGACGAGGTGGAAGACCGGCTCGCCCGGCATCTGAAGGTAGTATGTTCTTAAGGGAGTGCGCTTGAAGTCTGAGAGCTTGCGGCGCATGGCGGCGCCGTTCTCCCATTCATAGATGGGAATTTCCCACGGATTGAAGGTGTCCGTCAGCCCGCGTTCCTTGGCGATGCGGAAGAGATTGACATTGCCCGGCTCGTGCCCGCCCAAATACATTGCGACCATGTCTAATCGGAACTTGTCCTTGCTGAACATTACGAGATTCGTAAGATAGTCTTGCCCTTCGCCGAAGCCGTCTCCGTCGCGTCCGGTGATGCCTTCGATCATGGCCAGGCCCGTCTTCATGACGCTCATGTGGTCGCAGGTTTTATGCGCCCAGATTTCCTCATGGATGGGGCTCAATTGGTGCCGGCTGCCGTAACGGTCGTAACGCAGACTAACATGCCGATCGAAGAATTGCTTCACCACGCTTTCCGCGTTGGGATGAACGTCCGGTTTCATGAAATCGGGCACACCGGTCACCATGCTCCATCCCGAACAGAAGCGAACGTAAGGCAGCACGACTAGTCCTTGCTCGTTCTTGACGGACAGGCTCATGCACATTCCGTGAGCCTTCCACTTCGCCATATTGAGAAGCCAGGTGTCCGGTTCGTTCACCGGGGCGTAGTGAGGAATTCGCGTGTAGACCACTGCGTCTGGCACCTTGCTCCAGTTCATCTCCCAACCTTCCCGGAAGTGCCGGACATGGCGCTCGGGCTCATTCATCTCCACGCCGAGGCGCTGGTTGATGTCCACAAAACCTCGAACGTTCCAGCTGGGATAGCCGTTGGCCTCGATAAAATGAAACTTGCTGAGCCCGACCTCTTTCAGGCCTGTCACCATTCCTTCGTAGAACTGTGCGTCCGTGCCCGTGCCCCAGTTCTCTTCGTCGGGCCGATTGGGGTCGTGGACGCTGGTGAAATTTGGCTTCAGGATAATGCGGTGGGTCAGTGGAATCCCCGGGCGGTCCATGGGCACGAAGATCTCGCGCGCCAGCGTTAAACCCTCTTGACGCTTGGTGTTCTGGTCAGCCTTGTGGACGACGTGCGTACGCCGGATAAAAACCGCTTTAGGATTACTCTCAATGAAGGGGTGCAGCCCGAAGTAAGCCGAGGGGAGAGCGAACGCGGAGGCCAGCCTGACGCCAGGGATAGCGCCGGCGGCAGCTAGCGCGCCAGTTCGTAGAAAATCTCGACGAGTAATCATCTGCACTCCTTGTGACGGCGAGTCCAATTGCGCGACTGTAGGGGTAGGGCTTGCCCTGCCCGCCCGCAAGAAGGGGACGGCAAGCCGTCCCCCTACGTCGAATCAATCTAAAACCAGAACGGCCAGCCGTTCCAAATCCGGGAGCGTAACTTCCGTGGCCGTCTCCCGCCTGGCTGTTGGTAGCGACTGCGCCGGACCCTCAGGCCGCAACAACGTAGCCCGCGAATATGAACCCTGCACGGCCACCAACACTTCTCCCTCAAGCCGAGAGCCGTAGTTAATCAGATGCAGCAATGCCCGTCCACGGTTCGCTCCCGGCGGCGAAGAAGTGGCCAAGGCAATTGCGGTTGGCGCGTTCCACAGCCGTGCGGCACGCCGTTTCTGGGTCACAATATCGATCACGTCGAAAGCGAAATTGTAGGGATCTGAAATCGCTTCCCGGTACGCGACCACTTGGCCCTGTCCCAGCGAATAGAATTCGCGATCTTCCTGTCGGTTAACCAGCCTCAGTTGAGGGACTCGCCACCATGCATTGTCACCCGGTGCGTCGACAATCACTGCGGTCCCCGCCTCCGCGTGGCTCAGAATGCGCCGCCGGATATCTGCCCCTGGCGCTTGAATGCCCACCGCCACCAGCGCCAGCAGGCGCGAAGGGTCCGGCTTGGGGGGATCCGCCGCGGGCGCCAGCGACGGCGAGGTATTCTGTCGATAAAGCAGATTGGTGATTTCGGCCAACCCGTCATTCGCCTCAACCAATTCCGTGACGGCCGGAAAGGCGGGCTGGCCAAATAATCGGCCGTGCTCGACGAGCCAGCGTGCCGTGCGGCCCAGCCGGCGCCAAGCAGTCAACGCCTTCGGCTCCGCTCCCAGCAGCCGGGTCTGGTAGCGCGGTTCGAGCGAAAGCAGGTAATTCCCTCCGTTCACCCATGCTTCAATCAGGGCTAACTCCAGCGAGTCGTAAGGTAATAGGGAATCCGGCTTCACCCCGGCCTTTTCGTCCGGAAGATACCCAAGCAGTGCAGGCCGGTCCGGGTAGAGCGCGCGCAGCATCCCGTACCAGTAACCATTCGCATCCACCCACGGCAAAGCGCTCGCGCCCGCCGTGAACTCATCTTCGCTCGTTCTTGGGCCACGGCTCACTCCCGGCCATATCCCATCAGTGAGAGCCACCCTGGCAGTCGCCGCTGCGTGACCGACGGTGTCGAGGGCAAGAAATTGGATCTCGGCTTGGGCCTCGACCTTTAAGCCGGCCTTGCGGCAGGCAGCCTCAAAAGTCTGATCTGGAGTCTCGAGCAGGACTGTCGTAATCCCGCCTTCCTTCAGAAGAGGGACGAGTTTCGGGTCGCAATCCCGCCAGCGCACAGCGATTTCGGTGGACAAATCGAGGGGCATAGAATTTAGTATCGGCGCGTCGTCTTAACCGGCTAACACCGCGCTTCCAAAGCTCCAAGAGAGTATATATTATCTTTGCTGTGGACGAAGCGGAAAGGGCTCATTTCTGCTGCACATGCCCGTCCGCTAACAGGCAGTTCTGTGTACTCTGTGCCTTCAAGTCCTCAACACAGAGACCACAGAGGGACTCTGCGACCTCTGTGTTTATTCTTTTCTTCGCCACAGACGGCACAGTGATAAAGAAGCTTTTGAACTGTTACTTTTTCAGAGGGTGTGATGACAAACCTTACGAACCTTACCCGGCGTGACTTTTTGGAGGCGACTATGAAAAACGGCGCTAGTCTTGCCGCTTTGAGCGGCGTCAGCTTCTTGACGCAACCTGAGAAAGTGAGAGGGGCCAACGACCGCGTGCGGATTGGCGTTGTCGGCGTCCGAGGCCAGGGATTCGTCCATGTCGAGGGATTCTCCGCCGTTCCCAACACAGAGGTCGCCGCCATTTGCGACGTGGATGAAAACGTGATCACCCAACGCCTGGCCGACATCGAGAAGCGGAAGCTGCCCAAGCCCAAGGTCTACATCGATTATCGCAAGCTGCTCGAGGACAAATCGCTCGACGCGGTCTCCATTGCCGCTCCCAACCACTGGCATTCGCTGATGGGCATTTGGGGCTGCCAGGCAGGCAAGGACGTTTACGTCGAAAAGCCCTGTTCACATACCTGGTGGGAAGGTCACCAGCTTGTCCAAGCGGCGCGCAAATACGACCGGATTGTGATGCACGGGACGCAAGGACGGTCCGCGGAGGGTTACCGCGAGGGCGTACAGAAGCTGCGTGAAGGAGTGATCGGCGAAGTTTACCTGGCACGCGGCCTTTGCTTTAAGTGGCGAGGAACCATCGGCAAAGCTCCCGTCGAGCCGGTTCCTGCGGGCGTCCACTATGATCTGTGGACCGGCCCCGCTCCTCTGAAACCCTTCACGCGCAACCGCTTTCACTACAACTGGCATTGGATCTGGGACACCGGCAATGGCGATCTGGGCAATCAAGGCGTTCACGAGGTCGATTTGGCGCGCTGGGGACTGGGCGTGAAACTTCCCAACAAAGTCTCCGCACTCGGCGGCCATTTCATGTTCGACGACGATCAGGAAACCCCCAACACCTTGAACTGCGCCTTCGAATTCCATATGCCGGACGGAAAGAAGCGCCTGCTGGAGTTCGAGGTTCGCCACTGGATTACCAACACTGAAGCCGAGATCGGCTTGCCCGGGTTCGGAGCAGGTGCGGCCGCACTGCCCAAGACTGCGGGGGCCGCGACCGCTGCCGGCCCTTCGTTTAATCAAATCAAGGCCATGTGCGGCAATCTCTTCTATGGCTCGAAGGGGTATATGGCCATGACGGGATACGAATCGTATCGCACCTGGCTTGGCGAAGAGCAGGAACCCGGTCCGAGCGCCACGCGCGGCGAAGACCGTTGGGCCAACTTCATCCGGTGCGTTCGCAGCCGCAAGAAGGAAGACGTCCTGGCGCCGATCGAGGAAGGACACCTCTCCGCCACGCTGGTTCATCTGGCGAATGTGTCGTACCGCCTGGGGCGAACACTGAACTTCGATCCTGAGAGTGAACGAGTGAAGGGAGACGAAGAAGCCAATCGTCTGCTGCGCGGCGAAGACCGTGGCTACCGCGCGCCGTTTACCATTCCAGAGCGCGTTTAGCTGCCGCGCTGAGGGCGCTCAGATAGTGGGTTGACATCGAACGGGATGTGATTGGAAGGGGAAAGAGGAAACCTGTTCTGCGAACCAACACGCGCGTGAAGACAGATTGGTCAAGCAGTGGTCAGGTGGCAACGCCTGCAAATTCCTGGACTCCAACCTGCACCCCGGAGCTGGCGGCGTGTTCGGCGGAGGCCAGAATCTGCCTGGTGACTGCTTCCGCTACGTAAGCTTCGCCGCAGTTGTCGCACACTTCTGCGGGGACGGCCTTGAAGACCAGCGTGGTGCCTTCCCGCTCGATTGTGACGCTCGTATGGCCGGGCCGGGTGTTTCCGATCTTACAGACAACGCACTTCATGGCCTTCTCCTCCTATAATCAGCCTCCCAAAGTTCGGGGGCCGGCTCGTACACAGTAATCACAACTCTTCCGTATTCTAACACTTGGCCCTTGTTCATTGTCACACCTCGTGCGACTATATCCGGTTTCGATCTGTCCTCACCTTTGGCGCCAAGTGGTGCATGAAACTGACTCTTCGCAGGGCGTTTTGGAGGCGAACCATCGGTGGCCCAGGACGGCCACAAGGGCCGCCCCTACGTCATAGCTGACTATGACCACTGTAACTGAGAATCCTACGCAGACAGCAGCGAGCGAACATGCTCCTGGCAAGAGCGCAGCCAGCGCTTTCGAACTGCCTCGAACCTCGATTGAAATCGGCCAAGTCGAAAAGCAAAGCCTGGAGCTTTTCCTGCTCACCTTGGGAATGGTCCTCATTCTCACCTTGGGCCTGGCCATCTTGATGGTTCCGGTGGTTTTCTGGCAGCGGCCTACGGAGATTCTTCAGGATGTCTGGCGAAAGGGCTTCTATGGTTTCCTAGTCCTCTCGCTCTTGTTTGATGCCTATCTCATTCAACGGCAGCTCAGACTACGCCAGCTTCGCCGTCTGCTTGCTCAGCAGCGCTCCGACCAGGAACTTCTGCTGGCGGCCAAGAAGATGGACGAGGCGTTGCTCCACAGCATCGGCGAGGGAGTCTTTGCGGTGGACAGCGAAGGCCGCCTGATTCTGTTGAACCGGCGCGCGCAAGAATGGACGGGTACCCGGGCCCGCGATGCCGTCTCCAGACCTTTTGCTGAGGTCCTGCACTTCGAAGGTCAGATGCCGGAATATTTCGTCGAGCAAGTCGTGCGCACCGGTCAGGGACTACAGGTGGGGGGAGAAGCGGTGCTGGTTCGGCCAGGCGGAAGCAGAATGCCGGTGTCGATCCTGGCCGCGCCCGTGCTCCAGGACGGCCGGGTGCGGGGCTGCATCATAATCTTTCGCGATACCAGCGAGCAGCTCGCGCTCGACCGGATGAAAGACGAGTTCATTTCCATCGCCTCGCACCAATTGCGGACGCCCCTGGCGGGGATGCGGTGGTACACATCAACCCTGGCGGAGGGGATCACGGGAGCACTCAGTTCGCAGCAAAGCGAATTGGTCAAAGAGATGGAAAACTGCGTAGGCCAGATGACGACCTTGGTCAACGACCTTCTCGATGTGGCGCGCCTTGACCAGGGCACTCTGACGCTCAACCAGGTCGAAATACAACCCCGCGAACTTATGGCAGAAGTGGTCAGCACTTTGGAGTCAAAAGCCAAGAGGTTGCAGATTTCTTTGATGATGAACGAGCAAGGATCTTTGTGCCCGCCAGTCCATGCCGATAAGGCTCTAATTACGGAAGTGTTGCGGAACCTCGTGGACAATGCCCTCAAGTACACTCCCGAAAACGGCGTGGTAAAGCTAAGCGCGCAACAGGAAGGCCAGAGCCTGATCTTTTCCGTCTCGGACACGGGGGTGGGAATCCCGGAAGAATCCCTTGATAAGCTGTTCAGAAAATTCTCCCGGGTCGAGAACCCCATGAGCAAGCGCGAGCGAGGCTCAGGCTTGGGCCTCTATTTCGCCAAAGGAATCGTCGAGAAGCACGGCGGGACAATCTGGGCACGCAGCGCCCCAAGCCAAGGAAGCACCTTTTACGTTCGTTTGCCCTTGTAAGGGCCGCCCCTACGACGCATTTTCCTCGAGAGGTCGATGCTTCATGCAGGACCCTAGTTTGCGCAAGGCCGATCACCGGATTCTACTCGTTGAGGATGAGGACTTCTTGCGCCGCATCTTCAAATTGCGGTTGACCGCCGAGGGCTACGAGGTGACGGACGTCGACTCTGGAGAAGCCGCCTGGGAAGCGCTCAAAGTTAGCGTGCCCCACCTGATCATCCTGGACCTTTACCTGCCTCAGATGAACGGTTTCGAGTTCCTGCAACGCCTCAAAGCCCACCCGGCGTTCTGCCAGGTCGCAGTCCTGATTCTCTCCGGCCTGGGCCAGGACGCCGACATTCGTAAAGGGCTCGCACTTGGCGCCAAAGAATATGTGATCAAAACCAAGCTTACGCCCACCGAACTTCTGGAGAAAGTCGGCAGGCTGCTGAAGGAGACCACTCCCCGCTCTTCAGCTTGAATGCCCGAAGGGCATTAACATCATTAGCCGTAGGTGAAACCTACGGAGAAATGGCCCTCCACTTGTGCTTGCCCCGACCCCGGAGGGGTCGAATTCAACCCCTGCGGGGTTGGCCGTTTCTTGAAGCTTGCGCTTTCCGTAGGTTTCACCCACGGCTAATGATTTTGGGTCCCTTCGGGACCCGTCGGAGGCGCTTAGTTTAACGCCTATACTACCCCACCCCTCCTCAACCGAGGCCGGGAGTACGCCTATTGCGCCGCGGCCCGGTCGCGCAGCACTTTGCGAACTCGCGCCTTCAATTCAGGCAGGCGGAAGGGTTTGATGAGATAATCGGCGGCCCCCAAGTCAATCGCCCGGATCAAGTGTTCTTCGTCATCCTTCGCGGATACCATCATCACAGGGATTGAGGCGAGTTTAGGGTCAGCCTTGAGTGCAGCGAGGATTTTGAGCCCGTCCGGATCGGGCATGAGCACGTCTAACATTACCAAGTCCGGACTGCTCCGCCGAATGCACTCCAGCGCCCGCTCACTGGCCGATTCAAGTATTGCTTTGAATCCCAGCTCCGCAAGGTGGCTCTCCAGATAGCTCAAGAACCCCACGTTATCGTCTACAATCACAATCTGCGGCGGCCGCAAGTCTTCCATCTCTCCTGAGCCCACACCCGCTACACGCGTTCGGGCGCCCCTCTCAACCGCTTCGTCCAACTGGGCCTTGATAGCCGCCATAAGGTCAGGGCCGGTCAAGCCGTGCGTGGGACACTCCGCCAGGCCCACACGGCATTCCACGCGGAAATCATTCATCAGACGGCCGGCCAGCATCTCGAAGCCACGTTGTGCGGAGGCGAGAGACATGTTGGGCTGTAACACGATCAAGTATCCCGCTCCAGGCGAGCAGAAGACATCTCCGCGGTGGAGTTGGTCGAGCAGGAACATCGAACCTGCCGCTCGCTGCCTCTCGTCCGCTCCGGCGCCCTTCAAGCTCAGCAAGGCCACCACGAATGCTCCCTGCCCCGAAAGCGCCGCATTGACCCGCTTATCCACTTCTTTGAGAAAGGAGTCGTAAGATATTCCCACCTGCCTTTGCTGCTTCAGCTTGGCGTTGTTGCGGTCCACCAGAAACTCCACCCGCAGCAGCAGGTCGAGCGGGTCGACCGGCTTGACAATAAAATCCTCAGCGCCCACTTGCCATCCGTAGAACCGTGACTCCAACTCACCTGTAACACTGATGAAAACAATGGGGACGTGGCAACTGGAGGCGTCCGATTTGAGGCGTTTGCAGATCGAGTAGCCGTCTTCATCCGGCAGATGGAGGTCCAAAATCACGGCGTCAACCTTTTGCTTGGCCAGGTAATCGGGCCGGAGATCGACTCCCCGATCCAGGGTGACCACTTTCATGCCCAATTTCTCGAACACGCTCCCCAAAAGCTTCCGGACGATCGGGTCATCATCCACAACCAGAATGGTAAGCGGTTTTAGCCGCTTCAAAGCCGACGGCGTCAGCAGCATTTGGGAGGCTTCGTTCGAAGCGGCATGCGGGGCCTCGGCGGCGGACGGTTGCGGCTGCGGACGAGGGGAGTGGAGAGCTTCAAGCGCCCTCATCAGTGATGCGTTCACCTCCTCGCTTAATTGTGTCTCGGTGTATTGATCGGCTTGGCTGAACTTCTTTTCCAATCCATCCAGAATTGCAGCCAACACGCTGTAGCCGGTCATCCCCGCGCTGCCGCGCAAATTGTGGACTGTGCGCACCACCGTACCCCAGGCCGCGCTATTGACCCAATTCAAGGTGCCGATGGTTTCCTGCACTTTCTTGATTTGCTCGTCGGCGTAGGAAAGGAATTCGTCTTCGCCTACCCAACTCTCGTTCGGATGATCTGTTGTCATTACGTTGGCTTGTCCTCAGGGGTGCAGCTTCAGGTCTTCTGCCGGGCCAAGCATTGTCGGCTGGAAATTCGTTGGAATCAAGTCTTGTAGGGGTGCTGACGCGTATAATACCTTCGATGCGTATAACCCCGTTATCTTGCCGCAGTACCTGGCTGGCGCGCGGCCGCGGCCCCTGCTCGGTCCTTTTGTCCTCTTGACAACAGAACAAAAATAGGCTATGGTTGTACGTTGGCGTCCTCTGGCGCTTCGCGGCTTGCCGGCTATGAATGGCGTCGAGAGGTTAAGGAGTTGGAAAGTTGAGACGCAGAAGGCAAAAGCTGACACAAAGTTCCAGTCACGGTCTGAGAAACGCCCGTTGGCTTCTCGACTCCTCAACTTCTCGACTCTTGGACTGAAGAATTGACGGAACAAAGCGAGAATGTCTATGAAAACAAAGGATCAGGGCAGAATTCAACCACCCCTGGCCTCTCCTTATCCAAGGAGGGGTATTCCAGAAGGCCCCTTCTCAGACGAGGAGGGTTTGGGGGTGATGGGACTTTGCGCCCTGGCAGCACGCCTTCGCCTTCGCCAAAGTATTGCGGGAACAAAGCGAGAATGTCTATGAAAACAAAGGATCGGGGCAGAATTCAACCACCCCTGGCCCCTCTTTATCCAAGGAGGGGTATTCCAGAAGGCCCCTGCTCAGACGAGGAGGGGTTGGGGGTGGTGGGACTTCCCGCCCTGGCAGTGCGCCTTCGCTTATGCCCGAGAACTTACGGAACAAAGCGAGAATGTCTATGAAAACAAAGGACGGCCGTGAAAAGTCTCTCGCTTCGCGTGTTGTCGCCGTGACGCAGCGGGCAATCAGGCACAATCTCGGCGCCGAGATGTGCTAGCATGACAACGTTTCTAGGAGGTCTGATATTCCATCACTTAATAGTAAGTTGAAGGCCATCCCCCTCGGCGGTATGGGCGAGTTCGGGATGAATATGATGGTCTACGAGTACGACGGGGACATGATCGTGGTCGATTGCGGAATCATGTTTCCCGACGCTGAATTGTTAGGCGTCGACATCGTGGTGCCGGATTTTACTTATGTTCGGCAGAACCGGGAACGACTCCGCGCCATAATACTGACGCACGGGCACGAGGACCACATCGGCGGGCTCCCCTATTTGCTCGACGAAGTGGACGCACCTGTTTACGGCTCCCCCTTCACGCTGGCGTTGGCTCGCGCCAAACTCGAGGAGCACGGCCTCGCAGACAGCACACGTCTGATCGAGATGCAACCCAGCCAGCCCTTTAATGTCGGCGCCTTCCAGGTGGAATTCATCCACCTCACCCACAGCACCATCGAATCCGGGGCGCTCGCTTTGACAACGCCATTGGGCACCATCATCCATACTGGGGATTTCAAGTTCGACCCGACCCCGCCCGACCAGCGGGTGAGCGACCTGCATACCTTGGCTGCGTACGGGCGCCAAGGCGTGTTGGCGCTCTTTTCCGATTCAACCAACATCGAGCGGCCGGGCCTGACGCCCTCGGAACGTGCCGTGCGCGGGCGGTTGTCTGACATCATTTCGGAGGCCCCTGGCCGCGTCTTAATCAGTTGCTTCGCCACTTCCCTGCACCGTTTGCAGATTGTCGCCGAACTCGCTCTTGAACACGGACGCCGCCTTTGCTTCGTAGGGCGCAGCATGTTCCAGAATTCCGAGATCGCGATGCGGCTGGGCAAACTGCGGATCCCGGACGGCCTGCTCATCCCGCCTCAGGACATCAAGAAAATGCCCCGAAACAAGGTGGCGTTGATGCTCACCGGCAGCCAGGGCGAGCCCATGGCCGCCCTTTCGCGCGTCGCGGTGGACAACCACCGCTGGGTGAGTGTCGAGCCAGGCGACGAGGTGGTGATCTCGGCGCGTGTCATCCCCGGCAACGAGAAACCCATCTTCCGCATGATCGACCACTTCTATCGCCGCGGGGCCCACGTCTACTATCAGGACGGCAGCCAGCCGCCCATCCACGTCTCCGGACACGGCAGCGCGGAAGAGTTGAAATTGATGCTCAATCTCGTGCGCCCCAAGTATTTCATTCCCATTCACGGCGAGTATCGGCAACTCTACCGTCACCTGGAACTGGCTAAAGAGCTCGCGGCGGTTTCCGGAGAGGGCTTCTTGATAGAAAGCGGCCACGTCCTCGAGTTCGACGAGCAAGGCGCTCGCCGGGCGGGCCGCGTGCCGGTGGGCCGCGTGTGCATCGACGTCGGCACGTTCGATGAGGTCGAGGAGATCATTCTCAAAGAGCGGCGTCACATCTCCGCCGACGGCATCGTCATCCCCATCCTGGCCATCAACGAACACACCGGCCAGCTCGAAATCCAGCCGGAAATCGTCTCGCGCGGATTTGTGCCGCTCGAGGAAGCCCCGGATCTGGTGGAAAGCGCCCGCGAGGTCATCCTGAAAACGATCGAAAAATCCAGTCCCGAAGAAGTCCGTGATTGGGGTGTGATCAAGGAAAAAATCCGCACCGGCCTCCGCAAGCACTTCAACGAAGAAACCGGCAAGCGGCCGATGATTTTGCCGGTCATCCTGGAAGTTTGACGATTTTGGATTTTAGATTTTGGATTTTGGATTAGGCATCTGAGTTGTCAGATGATTGATATTGCATAAAGTATTACTTAGTCTATAAATGGACGAAGCAACTTTCAAGCAACGGACGAAGGGATTCGGACTCGCGGTCATCAAGTTAGTCGAAGCGCTCCCGCGCAGCCGGACAGCCGAAGTTCTTGGCCGGCAGTTGCTCCGCGCCGGGACTTCGGTCGGGGCAAATTACCGCGCGGCGTGCCGCGGCAGGTCCGCCTCGGATGTCGTCGCCAAGCTTGGCATTGTGGAAGAGGAAGCGGACGAGTCGATTTATTGGATCGAGTTACTCGTAGAGGCCGGCTTCATCGCGCCGAATAACGCGCAGGCATTGAAGCAAGAAGCAAATGAATTGTTGGCGATGACGGTTGCTTCGATCAAGACGTTAAGGATTCGCAACATGCGACCGGCGTAAGGGACTCAATAGTCAACAAGCACGGTGGCAAATAGGAAGAGGAAGAGTGCATGAATCCAAAATCCAAAATCGGAAATCTAAAATCAGTTAATCCAAAATCCAAAATCTAAAATCCAAAATCACCATGCCCATCTATCAAGCCATCGTGCTCGCGATTGTTCAAGGTCTTACGGAGTTTCTCCCGATTTCCAGCACTGCGCACCTATGGCTGATTCCGTGGCTGCTGAAATGGAAGGACCCCGGCCTGACCTTTGATGTTGCTCTGCACGCCGGCACGCTGCTTGCGGTGCTGGCTTACTTCTGGCGGTATTGGGTGGAGATGATACTCTTCGGGTTTGGCTTGAGCGGCGCATCAGCACCGCAGGGCGCCGGCGCTCGAAGCCATTCCGCACGCGAGGACCTGCGGCAGAATCCTCGGTTGCTCTGGTTTATGGTGGTGGCCACAATTCCAGGCGCGCTGGCCGGCTGGCGGTTTGAGCGCGCGGCGGAAGAGCAGTTACGGTCGCCGCTAGTCGTCGGCGTGGCGCTGATTGTAGTGGGGCTGCTCATGGGTGCGGGAGACTGGCTGGGAAAGCGCGAGCGCGACCTCGGCCAGGTTGGGTTTCTCGATTCATTTCTGGTCGGAGTGGCGCAAGCCTTCGCAGTCATCCCCGGCGTCTCCCGTTCCGGCGTTACCATGACCGCCGGACTCTTCCAGAAGATGAAGCGGGAGACTGCGGCGCGATTCTCGTTCCTCCTCTCGACGCCCCTCATCGCCGGGGCGGCGTTGAAGAAAGGCATGGAGATCCGCCATGAGGGCTTGCCCCCTGACATGCGCCTGCCGTTTCTTTGCGGCATCCTCGTCTCGGGCCTGGTCGGTTACCTGGTCATCGGGGTGCTGATCCGCTATCTGGAGCGGCGCACCTTCAAAGCTTTCGTTATTTACCGGCTGGCGCTGGGCGTGATACTATTGGCACTCGGATGGGGATCGTTTCACGGCTAGGCGAGGGAGCAGGGGTTGCGCCAGCGACCTTCTCTCGCAGCTCAAAGCCGGTGTAGCGGTAGTCTCGGACAGTGTAGGGGCGGCGCTTGTGGCCGCCCATGGGCAAGCATTCGCCGGTGGGCGGATTGCCCCTACGAACCGCTACGGGAAGGTAAAGAATGGGCGACTCATCCGCTGCCGCACCGTCCAAATCCAAAGAGGCGGGCGGGAAGAATCAGAAGCAACCTCTCCTCGACTCTCGCCGACGCTCGGAGTTGCTGGGCTTTCTGGTTGCGGTTGCCGGGTTGCTCATCCTGCTAAGCCTGGCATCTTACCTGCCTGAAGATCCTTCTCTCAATACCTCTGCCGGTCCTGCGGCCGCGACCCAGAATTGGGTCGGGCCGGTCGGCGCCTACATTGCGGACCTGCTCTTCCAGGCACTCGGCTGGGGGGCTTACCTGATTCCCGTGCTCCTGCTGGTGGTGGGCTCGCGCCTGCTGCTGGTGCGGCCTTTTGCAACGCCCAAGACCAAAGCGCTGGGCGCGGCATTGCTGGTCACCTCCATGAGCGCCTTGCTCGAACTTTTCCCTTACACCCCGGCGGTTCGAGGGCTGATCCGCGGCAGCGGCATGCTGGGTTACCTGGCGGCGGGCGGGCTGGTGCATACCTTCAATCACCTTGGGGCGGGGATTGTTGCCGCCACCGTGTTCCTCTCGTCGCTCTTTCTGGTCACCCGCTTCTCGTTTTCCTGGGCGGCGGCTTTCCTGAAGGCGAGATGGCAGGCAATAGCACGGCCTCTCGTGGCGCGCTGGCAGAAGTGGCAGGAAGCCCGGGCAGAGGCTGCGGAAGCGCGGCGCCGCCGTCGCGCTGAGGAGATGCGGTCACGCCGCAAGCTGAGCATCGTCTCGCCGAAGCCGGCGCCGAGCCCGACCGCTCACCTTATCACTCCGCCCGAGCCCGCAGCGCCTCCGCAGGAAGCAGCGGAGGCCGAGGAGACCGCGGCTGAACCCGTCGTTCGCAACGAAGCGGATGATCTCGACGTCGAGATCCCGGTAACTGCGGCCGTTCGCGCGGCTCGGCCCCGCAAAGCCGAAGCGGAGACTGCGGGGTCGCCCAAGATTGTGGGCCGCGAAACGCCCGCCTACAAGTACCCCAGCCCCGCTCTCCTGCGTCCGCCGGACGATTCGGAAGGCATCGACGAAGACGAACTCAAAGACCGCGCCGCGCGCCTCACGGCGAAGTTCGGCGAGTTTGGGGTCACCGGATCCATCACCCAAATTCATCCCGGGCCGGTCGTCACCACCTACGAGTTCAAGCCGGAAGCCGGAATCAAGTACAGCCGCATCACCAACCTGGTGGACGACCTCTGCCTGGCGATGAAGGCCGAGTCCATTCTGATCGACCGTCTCCCCGGCAAATCCACGGTGGGCATTGAGGTGCCCAACCTGCACCGCGAGATCATCCATCTGCGTGAAGGGATCGAGTCGGCGGAGTTTCTGACATCGCCTTCCAAGCTGAGCCTATGCCTGGGCAAGGTTATTACCGGAAAGATCAAAATCGCGGACCTCACGCAGATGCCGCATCTGCTTCTCGCGGGATCGACGGGGTCGGGCAAGAGCGTGGCGCTCAATGCCATGATCGTTTCCATTTTGTATAAGGCGAACCCTGACGAAGTCAAGCTCATCATGATCGATCCCAAGCGGCTGGAATTGGGGCTTTACCAGGGGACGCCGCACCTGATGACGCCCATCGTCACCGAGCCCAAGCAGGCCGCCAACGTCCTGCGCCGCGCCACTTTTGAGATGGAAGAACGCCTGAAGAAGCTGGCCGCGCACGGAGTGCGCAACATCGAACAGTACAACGACCTCTTCGCACCGGATTCGACGATGAACCTGTTTGACAACGACGGCATACCCGAGCGGCCGTTGCCCTACATCGTGATCATCATCGATGAGTTGGCTGATCTCATGATGGTGGAGCCCCAGGGAGTGGAAGAATCCATTACCCGCCTGGCTCAAATGGCTCGCGCCGTGGGCATCCATTTGATCCTTGCTACGCAGCGCCCTTCCGTGGACGTCATCACGGGGCTGATCAAAGCCAACCTGCCGGCGCGTATCTCATTCCGCGTGGCCTCCAAGGTGGACTCCCGAACCATTCTCGATGCCAACGGCGCGGAAGCGTTGCTGGGCCGCGGCGATATGCTCTTCCTGCCCCCCGCCAGCGCCCGCCTGCAGCGATTGCACGGGCCGCTGGTGACCGAGCAGGAGATCAGCAAGGTCGTGGATTTCTGGAAGTCCCAGTCGCAGCCTCAATACAACGAGGAATTCCTGAAACCCATGAAGGACAGGGACGGCGACGAAAACGTGGAAGTCGATGACGAGGAAGAGGCAGCAGAACTCGACGCCGTTTACGACGACGCTGTGCGCATTGTGGTGGAATCCGGAAAGGCCTCCACTTCCCTTCTCCAGCGCCGCCTGCGCCTCGGCTACGGGCGCGCCGCGCGGCTCATCGACATGATGCAGAAGGACGGCATCGTCAGCGCCCCGGACGGTTCCCGGCCGCGCGAGGTCCTGAAGCGCCCCGACTGGCTCCGCGAGGTGGGCGAGCCGTTGCGCTAGTGCTTCGGGTTGCCCGTCCTGCCGGACCACCGGATCCCGGCCTTGGTTCCGGAAGGGGCTTAACTCCCAATGTCACGACTTGTGCTGGCGGTGCTGACAGCGGCACTGGCCGTTTACTCCTACTTCGAAATCAAAACGCGCCTGCCTTTGCTGACCGCGCACTTCACGACCCATAGTGGCGCGATCGTCCCGGCCAGTCAGGTGTTGAGCTTAGGAGTGCACATCAGTTGGTTCTTGCAGGTCTTCCTTGCCGCGGTCCTTCTCGGCGCCCCTTACATTGCCCCTCAATCCATCCACTTCGGCTCGTGGCGCCTCAGCCGATTTTCACCCGCGCAGCAGCAGCGCGTCCTTCCCTTGGTGCGGGAATTGACGGGACTGCTGGCTCTTCTCGTCAGTTGCTACTTCTCCGCCCGTATTTACCTCGAGATTCACGACGCGGACGCGCATGGGCCGATGCTGCCTGGCGACTGGCTCAAGAACATAGACAGGATGGAATTAGAGTGGTTGCTCGCCCTTATGGTTATCTGCGGGATTGTTATCTATCTCTACGTTGCGAAGCTCGATGATGCAGCCGCCGGGGAAGAGACGGAACTGAATTAAGAAGAGCTCAAAGGCGCAGGAAGATTGTAGGGTTTCACGTCGGCCGCCAACTCCTCGACGGAAACAAACCTCACCACACACATCCCGAGGGCCCGCGCCGCCTCCACGTTATCGGCGCGATCGTCGATGAAGAGACACTCTTCAGGCTTCGAGCCCACCACTTTCAGGCAGGCATGGAAAATGGCGGCTTCCGGCTTGGCGAGTTGTACTTCCGCGGAGAAGCACACGTAGTCGAAGTCTCTGAACCAGGCAGCGCACCGGCGCATGTGGGTGGAGATTTCAATGGGCATGTTGGAGAGGACGGCAATCTTCAGGCCGCGATTCTTCAGCGCACGGACCCACTCCATCATGACGGGGTTGGCGCGCATCCAGATGTCAATGTCGGCGGCGATGAGGCTGCCGATTTGGGCAGGCGTGATTTCTACGCCCGCTACTTCTGCAACGCGATGCCAATAGGCAGGGCCATCGATGGCTCCCCGGTCGTAGTCGGCGCGCTGGCTCCAATAGATCGCCTCGAATGCGGCGCCATCGATCCCCGCCAGTCTCGCCAGGTTCCGATAGTCCGACACTTGCGGGGCAAGGCTCAACACATAACCGAAATCGAAAATCACAGTGGTGATGTTCATAGTTACACGCCGAAGGCGCTGTGGAGTGCGGTAGCGCCAGCTACCGCCTTTTTCGCCGTTGCATCAAGGCGGCAGCTTCGCTGCCGCACTCCAAAACCTCACGATTCGAAAAGCGAATTCACGAAATCGCGCGGGTCAAAGGGAAGAAGGTCATCCACCTTTTCACCGACACCCACATACTGAATAGGCAATCCAAGCTCGCTCGCGATGGCAATGACCACTCCGCCCTTCGCAGTGCCGTCAAGCTTGGTCAAGATAATTCCGGTGGCGCCCCCGTGATCGATGAACTGGCGAGCCTGCGAGAGGCCGTTCTGGCCCGTGGTTGCATCCATCACCAGCAGAACCTCGTGCGGTGCATTGGGGATTTCGCGCGCCGCGATGCGGCACATCTTTTGAAGCTCCGCCATCAGGTTGTCCTTGGTGTGAAGGCGGCCTGCGGTGTCCACGATCACCATGTCGTAGTGGCGGCTACGGGCCGCGCTCAGGGCGTCGAAAAGCACCGCGGCGGGGTCAGCGCCGGACTTCTGTTTGACGATATCCACGTTCAGGCGGCCTGCCCACACTTCAAGCTGTTCGGTGGCGGCGGCACGAAACGTGTCCGCCGCGCAGAGCAGCGGCTTACGGCCTTGTTGCAGTTGGAGGTTCGCCAGCTTGGCAATACTGGTGGTCTTCCCCACCCCGTTTACGCCCACCACGAAGATCACGGCAGGCATTCCGGCCGGGGGCTGCCTCGCCACGGGGTTGCCCGCTTTCCGGCCAAGCGCGGGGTCCTCGAGGATCTTGAGAATCTCCTGCTCGACGGCGGCGCGAAGCTGCCGCGGCTCGGTGAGCTTCCTGTAGCTCACCTGCTCCTTAAGACGGTCGAGAATCCCGCCCGTCGTCTTTACTCCCAGGTCGGCCGTAATGAGCGTGGTTTCGAGGTCGTCCAGGACCGATTGGTCAACGGTCTGTTTCCCTTCAACGATTTCCTCGATGCGTTCCACCAGTTGGGACTTGGTGGAAGCGACGGCCTGTTTCAGTCGCTCGAAAAAGCCAGGCTTTTTCTCTTTATCACTGGATCCGAAGAGGCTCAGAGGCATAGAAGTGCATTCTAACACGCGGTGGGCAGTGGGCAGTAGGCAGGTCGGCAGGTCGGCAGATGGGCAGGTCGGCAGATGGGCAGGTCGGCAGTGGGCGGTCAGCAGTAGGCGATCTTTGTCATCCTGAGCGAAGCGAAGGATCTCGGCAGTTAGCGGCCAATTCTAACGGGCAACGAGGAGAGATCTGCCTTCTGCCTTCTGCCTTTCTGCCTTCTGCCTTCTGCCTTCTGCCTTCTGCCTTGCTACGCTGCTTCCTCGCGCCGCGTGGCGCAAGCGATCCAGGCTGCGATTCCCCACAGAATCAGTCCCGCTATAAGGCCTTCCACGGCCGTGCCTACCAGTGCTTGGGCAAGGCGGGCAGGCACTGCGCCGCGGGTGGGATCGAAGAAGTGCGTCTTGAACCCCCCAGGTATAGCGCTCATCAGCACAGCGATGAAGACCCACAGCCGCCACGTCCAACCGAGCACCAGCGCGGGAGCCAAGAGCTGCCGGCCGCCGCGCAATCCCAGGAGCGGTCCCACGCCCCCAAGATAGAAGCCGGCGATCAAGACCGCGACGGTGGAACTCCAGGCAGTGGTATTCGATCCTGGCAAGCCCATCGCCTCGAGCCAGTATCGAATGACGACCAGCGCCCCGATTACTACTCCGGGCCCGACGATCACTGGCCAGCGCCACAAAAGCTGAACGAGAGCCATGAGCAGGAACAGCACCACGAACATGGCGACGATTTCGATCAGGTGTCCGGCAACGTGGGTGCCCAAGTGGCCCCAGTTCCCGTAGTCCTCGCGCTCTGCAAAGTGGCTCCGCTCCAGGCGGAATACGGCGGATACGATGGTAGCGAGAATCACCCACCCCACCGTCCAGGCGGACAAAACCAAGGCAGGCAGCACAAGCTGAGAGTAACCAAACGGCTTTCGCTTGAGTGGCCCGATCGCCGCAAGGTAGATGCCGGCGAGCACCAAGCCGACGGTGGCCGAGACGTAGCGGGCCATCACCTGAGGCGTGCCGGTCACCTCTAACACGAAGCGGGCGATAACCAAGGCCGCCAGAAAGAACATAATCCTGTACATTAACCTCCGGTACGCGTTCCCCGTGCCTGGCTCAGCTACTGGAGACATTCCGCACCTCCTCGCAATCCCGATTGGTTGGATTGAATCAAAGGGATTATCCGGTCTGCGCGGCAGGAAGTCAACGGGAAGCAGACTCCATTGAGTTGTTTTCAAGGATTCGCACGGACTGCCGGACTTCTCGACTCCTGGGCTTTCGACTTTCGACTGTATAATCACTGTATGAGCCATCAACCTTCTGCTCGCTTGTCAAGCTTGTTGCTTTTCTTCGGCGTTATGCTTACCGTCAATAGCCCCGCACAGCAATCGTCCGCGTTTGCTGGAAACTGGGTCTTAAGACTTGGAAACCGCATTTTCGTCGTCGTGACTCTGTCGCCAATTCTGGGGAGCGACGGCCACTTCACCGGCTTCCTGGCCCGCCCCAAGCACTATTCAGTCGCCAATGGTGCGTTCTTTTCCGGTATTAAGGGGCCGGCCGTTCGTTACCCGATTATCCACAGCAGCAGCAAGGCGAATTGCGTCGCCTTCACAACACAAAACCCCGCAAACAATAACGATAAGGATGAATTCCGGCTTTGTACTGATCGGCAAGGGCATGGAAACCTGCAAATCGACATCTCCGGTTTCGAGCCATGGCCGGTGACCAGGGAAAAGGGATCCTTGGCCATCGCAACAGATTGGGACAGCACGCGCAGTTATTTCCTGGATGACTCCAACGTTTCGAATCCGGAGATGCAACGGATCTTTGAGGCGGACCAGAAAGACCGGCAGCCTGGCTTGGGGAAGATCGATTGGGGAGTGGTTGAGAAAGCCGACGCGGCTCGCCGCGAGGAAACCCGCAAACTCCTCTCAGACGGAAAACTTCATACGGGGGAAGACTTCGAGAGAGCTGCGTTTGTATTCCAGCACAGCGACGCGCCGGACGACTACCTCTTAGCCCACACGCTGGCGATGGTCGCTGTAGCACGAGGGCAAGGCAGTGCTTTGTGGATCGAAGCCGCCACGCTCGACCGGTATCTGAATTCTATTCATCAACCGCAGATTTATGGCACGCAGTTCTACTTCAAGGCCCATGAGCCGACGACTCAGGACCCCTACAACCGCAGCTTGCTCCCAGACGCTTTGCGCCGCAGTCTGGGCGTACCCTCCCAAGCCGCGCAGGAAGAACAGAGGAAGAAGTACGACGCGGAGAAGTCACAACACTAGGAAGTCTACTGCTAAGGGCGAGTATCTTCGCGGTGCACGAAAAAAGCAGATCCTTCGCTTCGCTCAGGATGACAGCCGCTTTGCTCAGGATGCCCTGTCATTCTGAGCGAAGCGAAGAATCTGCATGGGGTTTGTCCTGGGGCGAAACTGCAGATGCTTCGCTGCGCTCAGCATGACAGCATCGGCGCTCTTGTCTGTCATTCTGAGCGAAGCGAAGAATCTGCATTTGCGGGTTCGCCGCGCCGTGTTACTTTGCCCGGCAGGGAAAAACCATGAGTAGCTGTGCAACTTGAGAGCATGCACACTCATCAAACGTTGTACGCTTGACGGGGGAGTTCGCAGTCAGGGGCCGCGCCCATGCTGGAAGTACGAGGCTTGACGAAGTGTTACACACGGCTGCCGGCGGTCGATGCCATCACGTTTTCGGTGTCGCCCGGCGAAATCACCGCCTACCTGGGCCCTAACGGATCCGGCAAAACCACCACCATGAAGATGATCGTGGGCTTGCTCGAGCCCACACACGGAAGCATCCTCTTCAACGGCCGTGACGTCCGCACCCAGTTCCTGGACTTCAAACGGCGGCTCGGATACGTCCCCGAAGAGCCCTACCTGTACCCTTACCTCTCGGGATGGGATTACCTTCACCTTGTGGGTCGCCTGCGCTCCATTCCTGAAGGCGTACTGGAGGAAAAGGTCGATAGCATGCTGCGTCTCCTTTCGATGCACCGGCACCGCCATGCTCTCAGTTCTTCCTACTCCCGCGGGATGAGGCAGAAGATCCTGATATCCGCCGCGCTGCTCCATGACCCCGAGGTGGTAATCTTCGATGAACCGCTCTCCGGTTTGGACGTCGGCGCAGCGCAGATTTTCCGTGACCTGCTAAGACTCCTGGCGCGCCAGGGGAAAACCATCCTTTACAGTTCGCATCTGCTGGAAGTTGTGGAGCGGGTCGCTACGCGCGTGATCATCCTGCACAAAGGGCGGGTTGTCGCCGCCGACTCCGTCGAGCGCTTACGGGACCTGACTCAAGTTCCCACTCTGGAGGGCATCTTTTCCCAGCTCGTCCCACAGGGTGATTCGGAAGCCACGGCACAGCAGATGGTCGAAGCCATGAAGCTTGGGTATTAGGACCGCCATGCCCCGATTCGACGCTTTTCGCCGGTTGGTCCGCGACGACGAGACGCACTTGGTCGAACTGACCAGGCACTTCTTCGGACGATTCTTTGACAACGAGTTCGTCTCGCAGAAGGGAGAATCAGAGCTCGGTGTTGCACACTTCGTCGTCCTCCTGGCAGCACCTGGTTGCATCTATTTCTTCTTTCTGTATACGTCCTATTCGCAAATGGCGGAACTCGCTCCCGCCCTCTTTGACCCTTCCTCGATGCGGGATGAGTTCATCTATGTGTGCCTGTCCATGTTTGTGATCGGACTACTGGCTGTCCTCGAGTGGGACTCCTTCTTTCCCGACCGCCTGGATTTCCTTACACTCGTACCGCTGCCCATCCGGGCCGGGAGCATCTTTCTTGCTAAAGCTTCGGCTCTGATCTTGTTCCTTTTCCTGTTTGCTGCGGCTGTGGGCGCCCCAGGGACGTTCGGGTTTCCGCTGGCCGCGTCCGGGGGAACGCACGTCACTTTCGGCGGCATTTGCCGGTGGTCCCTGGTTCACGGGCTCACCATGGCAGCGGCGAGCGCTTTCAGCTTTCTCTTCTTCGTCGCACTCGAAGGGGTGCTGCTTTCGGTGCTGAGTTATCGCTGGTTCGAGAAAGCGTCCGCTTACCTCCAGGGCGGGCTAATCGCCTCCGTGCTGATGTTTGCCCTGTTCCTGCCAAAGGTCATCGGTGATCTTTCCGTGCTGCTTCACTCCCATAACCTTCTCGCCCGCTGGCTCCCTCCCTTATGGTTCCTGGGACTTTACCGCGCGATGCTTCATTATCCCGACCCCGCCTACCTTTTGCTGGCGCGGAAAGCGGGGCTGGGCGTTGCTACGGTGCTGGTGATTTCGATTGCGACCTACCTGGCGAGCTACCGCAGGCATTTGAGGCGCTCGTTGGAGGCCGGCGAGCAAGCACCTGGCGAACCCTGGCATGCGGGGCTGGTCCTGCGGCGACTTACAAAGCGCCTCTTTCTGCGGGAGACATTGGAGCGCGTCACGTTCAGCTTTGTTTTCAAGACCATACTCGGCGACCGCCGCCATCGGCTCCTCTTTGCCTCCTACACAGGCGTGGGCGTGGCGCTGGCGCTGGAAAGCGCTGCCGCACTTCTGTCGCGCAACGCTGTGGCCAGCGCGTCAGGCCACGCCGCGATTTTCCTGTCTATCCCACTCATCATCTCCTTTTTCGTGCTGTCCGGAACTCGGCTGATCTTTGAAATACCGGCGGAGGTTAGCGCGAATTGGATTTTCCGGCTGACCGAAAGGCACACCAACCCCGCACTGTTCTCGGGCGTCCGCAAGGCCATGATTGTCTTGGGGACGCTTCCCATCTTGACGCTCGCCTTTCCGATTTACGCCCTGCACCTGAGTGTTGGAGAGGCAGCCGCCGCTTGCCTGCTGGATTGCGTCCTAATTCTGATCCTCATCGAAGTCCTGCTGCTCCGCTACCGGAAAGTTCCGTTCACGTGCTCGTACCTCGCCAGCAAGTCCGGGAACTTCGTCGTCTGGTTTGGGTGCTGGCTGATGTTTTCGAGTTACGCCTACTCGCTGGCGCGCGTGGAAGACTGGATTCTGGGGCATCCCGCAGAACTTGTGATTTCGCTCGCCATTCTCCTCCCAGGCCTGTGGTGGCTGAGGGTCTACAACTGCCGTTTCGTGAGAGAGGGAAATCCGATTGTGTTCGAGGAAGAACCGGAGCCCGCCGTACAAACGCTCGACCTGAGCCACAGCGCCCTCGAGCGTGGAGGAGGAGACGCGGGAGGGCAACAGAGGCTGCCCCTCCGTTGGGATTCGTAGTTCGCCGCAACAGCTGTATGCCCCGTGAAACGTAGGGGCGGCCCTTGTGGCCGCCCTGGGCAACCACAAGGGTTGCCCCTACGAGATAGGTTACTGGCTCGCTTTTTCAAGCAGCTTGCGGGTGTTCGGTATCACGCTTCCGGGTTGTGGCGGGGGTAGCAGCGCCAGCCCTTCCCTTGCGGCTGCGCGGCTTCTTTCCATCTGGCCGGAGGCACGGTAGGCTTGGGCGAGGGTCAGCAGTCTCGCGGGAGTCTTTGCGCGGCTCCCGGCCATCTCGCGCTCGGCGCAGGCTACTGCCAGCCGTGGATCCCGAAGAGCTGCAGGTTGGACGGTTAAAAAGGCATTTGCCGCCTGGTCGAGCACCATGGGTGAGGCCTGAGGCTTCGCGGCCACATCCCTTAGGACGACGAGCGCCTTTCTCGCTGATTCCTCCCAAGCTCCAGAAGTATGCAGGCTGCTTTGGATTACGGAGATTCGCACCTGCATGCTGGCGTGAAACGCGATCCAGACATCATTGGCCGGATCTTGTTTCAGCAAACGCTCCATATCTTCGGCTGCCTCTACCAGTTGCTTCTCAGCAAGGACCAGGTTCGCGTGCCGATCGGCAGGGTTCGAAGCCAAGACCGGATCGGCAGCGTCCTCATAACATTTTGCTTCGTCGTCCAGCACGGTTACTAAATCGAAAAGAGCCCGGCTATCCTTCAGGTCCTGGGCAGCAATGCGTGTAGCGAGCACAAGGGCCTGCTCGAAGAGAGGGATAGCCTGCGCAAACTCGCCCAATCGCTCCAGAGCATTTGCCTCCTTGCGAAGCAGCATGTGGCGAATTCGCAGGTTGGAGAGGCTGTCCTGGTCGGCCCTGGGCATTGTTCCTGCACGCTGCAAAGCAAGCTGAAACTCCTTCAGCGCTTCCGCCGGATCGGTCTCCATCTCTACACTGCCGATTTTGAGCCCGTTGATTGAGAGACCCCGCTTGGCGCGCGCGAAATTGGGGTCGACGCTGAGGACACGATTGTCCAACGCCACAGATTGCCGATAAGCGGAAATTGCGCCGGCGGAATCCGCGAGGCTGGCGGTACCGCTCTGCCCTAATTCGTCGCCGAGTGTGCCATAGGCTGAAGCAACGTCGCAGACCAGCGCGGCGGGGGCATGCAGGTCCGCAATCAGCGCGTCGAAATTCTTCACGGCTTCCCGCATGACGGGAATTGCTTCCGGGGTCCTGTCGGTCTGCCAAAGAATCTCGCTGCGCGACTGATGGACTAACGCCAGCGCCCGAGTGGCTTCGCGATCCTGCGAATTGGAAGCCGCGAGCGGCTGCGCAATGGCCAGGGCCTTGCTGAGACTGACCAGCGCGCCCACAGGATCGCCCAGGTTCTGATCGTAGGCATTGCCTTGAATATTGCCCAATCGCGTGTAGGCGTCTACAAGATCCAGTTGGGTTTGGCGGTCTCCCCTTGCATCATTCGCCATGCGGTCCAGGTGTTCGAGCACGCGCGTGACGAGCAGTTTCTGTACCCCGGTCGAGCCCGGCAGTTCCTTAATGGCCTCGTCCAATTCGGAGAGCAGACTGTTGCTCAATTGGCGCAGGTCTGCCGAGCGCGCCTCAGCTTTGCGCCGCTCCGCATTGGCCACCCGAGCCTGCCACAACACACCAGCGACACCTGCGACCAGAGAGGCAGCCAGCAGCACCGCGGCCGCCACGCTGAACCGCCGGCGCCGAATGAACTTAGCGGCTCGATACCGCAGCGTTCCGCGGCGCGCGGCGACCGGCAGGCCCTCGAGATAGGCGCGAAGGTCAGAGGCGAGTTGCTCAGTGCTCAGATAGCGCTCACGCGGCTCCTTGCGCAGCGCCTTCAGGAGGATCGCCTCGAGATCCGCGTCGAGCCGCCCCTTTAAGGCCTCTTCCCGAGCCGGTTTGCGAGGAGGCTCCTGGCAAATCACGCGCAGCATCTCGGCGGTCGTCAGCTCCTTCAGTTCATACGGCATGGTTCCAGTCAGCAGCAGATACAGGAGAACGCCGAGCGAGTAAGTGTCCGAGGCAGTCGTAATAGGATTGCCGAGCACCTGTTCCGGGCTCGCGTACTGCGGCGTAAACGATTGGTATCCTTCGCGAGTAAGTTTGCTGTTGGGCCCTAAGGGAGAGGGAGAAAGCAGCTTGGCGGTTCCGAAGTCCAGTAAGCGAGGAGTACCGTCTGCCGCCACCAGGATGTTATCCGGCTTCAAGTCGCGGTGGACGACGAAATGCTGATGAGCAAACTGAACGGCTTCGCAAACGCGAATGAAGAGCGCAATCCGCCGGGTCGTCGAAAGGCTCTGCTCTTCGCAGAAGCGATGGATGGGAACTCCATCCACGTACTCCATCGCCAGATACAAATCGCCCTGCGGAGTGACGCCGCCATCGAGCAGCCGGGCGATATAGGGATGCTGGAGTTCAGCCAGAATCTGCCGTTCCTGGCGGAACCTCTCCCGAAACAGGTCCGTCGCCAAGGGAAGGTCGATGAGTTTGATGGCGACCTGCTGCTCGAACTGGCCATCGGCTCGATGCGCCAGGTAGACGGCGCCCATGCCGCCTCGTCCAAGCAATCGGTCCAACTCGTAAGGCCCGATCCTCTTGCGACTGCGCTGTTCATCCCGGCTGCCTTCCGGTTGCGGCGGCTGGGGTGCGCTCAAATGCTCTTGAGCCTCGCAGGCCCGTAGCAGCGAATTCACCTCGGCTGCGAGATCGGAGTCCCCGAGGCAGCGAGACTCAATTAGTGCCGCTCGAGTTTTCTCGGGAGCCTCGAGGGCCTCGTCGAAGATTGCCTCTATCTGTAGAAAGCGTTCCGTGGTTGGGGTCATCAGGCCACGTTCTCGACTACGCCGGGGTGGATGCGACGGTACAACCAGCTTTTGGTGAACCTTAAGTCGCGGTCTACCGTCGCCTTTGAGACTTGCAACAGTGCCGCTGTCTCCTCGGCCGTACAACCAAGAAAATAGCGCAACTCGACGAGTTGCACCTTGTAAGCGTCGAGCACGTTCAGTTCGTCGAGGGCGTGATTCAAGTCCAACAATTCCGCGCTGCCGATATTGACCCACGTCAGGTCGTCGCTGAGAGGGATGCGTTCAAAAGCGCCGCCTCGCATCTGGGCTTGGGTCTCGCGCGCATGGTCGATCAGGATCATCCGCATGACCTTGGCGGCAAAGGTGTAGAAGTGCTGCCGATCGCCCCACTCCGTCTTCTTCTGTTTCAATAGCCGGAGGTAAAGCTCGTGGACCAAAGCCGTGGCCTGAAGGAGGTCCGGATTCCGTTCGCGCCGAATGTAGGCTGCGGCCACTTCCCGAAGGTGGGGGTAGACAAGAGGCATTAACTCCTCAAAGGCAGACAGGTCGCCGCCCTTCCACTTTCCCAAGAGTAGAGTGATTTCTCCCTTCGCGAGTCCCAAATCTGCCTCCATCGGCGCGCTATTTCCGCGACAGCATACCACGTTCTCCAACTCGTTACATCACTCGTTAGTACCAGCACTCGGTAGTACTAATCGAAAGCTATGCGGGCAATTTGGCGGTGATGGGTAGCGCGGACCGCCGGGTTTGCGGTCCGCGGCTCGTCCGTAAGCCCATGGAAAAGCCGCGGCCCGCAAAACCGGCGGTCCGCGCTACCGGCCGAACAGAAGACAACCGCAAAAAGAATGAGTCATTTCTCCTCTGGTTTACGCAGTCTGAGTGAAATTGAGAATGGGAGGGTGACCTAATCATGAAGAAGCTTGTCCTTATACTCTCAGCCATATTCCTCTATTGCGCTTGCGGTGGGAACAACCAGCTCGCACCGGTGATCTCTGTTTCCCTTTCCCCGTCCGCTCAAACAACCATCGATCAGGGGCAGAGCCTGAACTTCACCGCCACGGTGGCCAACGACACCAGCAGCAGTGGGGTGTCCTGGAGCATGTCTGGAACATCGTGCACCGGGACCGCTTGCGGGACCTTCTCGAACAAGACTGCGACTGCGGCCACCTTTAATGCACCCGCTACCGTCTCCGCGAATATGACCGTAACGGTCATGGCAACTTCTGCCAAGGACGCAACAAAGTCCGTGACTTCGGCAGTGGTCATTACCCCGGCTCCCAGCATTACCACCACCTCACTCACCAGCGGCACCGTGGGCACAGCCTACAGCGCCGCCTTGCAAGCCGGCGGTGGCGCGGGCACGCTTACCTGGAGCTTGGCCTCCGGTTCGTCGCTGCCTGCGGGCCTTTCGTTGAGCGGCACGGGAACGATTTCCGGCACGCCCACCGCGGCGGCGACCACAACCTTCACGGTCAAGGTCACCGATTCCTCGGGAGCGCAAGGCGGGGCAGCCTCGGCGACACAAAGGCTGAGCCTCACGATCAATCCCATTGCGTTGACCATCACCACGACATCGCTCGCCGACGGGATTGCGGGTACGGCTTACAGTGCGGCGCTGGCCGCTTCGGGCGGCTCGGGTTCCGTCAGTTGGAGCGTGACCACCGGAAGCCTGCCAGGAGGGTTGACACTGAGCGGCTCAGGCGACATCTCCGGCACGCCCACGTCTGCGGGCACGACGAAGTTCACTGTCACCGCCACGGATTCCAGCACTCCACCTCAGACCGCCAAGCAGGCGCTGGCCATCACCATCAATCCCAAACTGACCATTACCACCACGACCCTGCCCTCGGGTACGGTAAGCGCAGCGTATGCCACCACCCTCCAGTCCAGCGGCGGCGTGGGAACCATCACGTGGACGGTCTCTTCCGGCAGCTTGCCGGCAGGGCTGGCGATGAGCAATTCAGGGGCGATTTCCGGCACGCCTACCACGGCCGGGACTTCCAGTTTTACCGTCCAGGCCAAGGATTCGGGCACTCCCCAGCAGTCCGCGCAGCAAGCGCTCAGTATCGCGGTTTACACGGGCTTGACGATTTCCACCACCTCCTTGCCCAACGGCACGGTGAATTCCGCTTACAGCGCCACGCTGAAGAGCGTCGGCGGTACAGGAAGCATCACCTGGAGCATTAGCCAAGGCAGTTTGCCCACCGGTTTGAATCTAAGCGCTGCAGGGACGATCTCCGGAACGCCTACAGCGGCGGGCACCTCGAATTTCACCGTCTCTGCCACTGATTCCAGCACACCGGCGCAGACCAAAACCCAAGCGCTGAGCATCGTGATCAATCCCGCGTTGAGCATCACCACTACGTCGCTCCCGGCCGGGACCGTGGCGATCGCTTACAGCCAAAACATTCAGACCGGTGGCGGCACACTTCCGATCACCTGGACCGTAACGGCTGGAACCTTGCCGGCAGGATTGACGCTGGCAGGCAACGCCAACGGCGTGGGTGTAATTTCCGGGACTCCCACTGCCTACGGCAGCACCACTTTCACCGTCACGGCGAACGATTCGAGTAGTCCGTCGCAAAGCGTCCATCAGCAGTTCACGCTCGTCATCAATAACGTAGGTCTCAGCGTCGTCACGACGAGCTTGCCCGACGCCACAGCGGGCGCGGCTTACAGCGCGCCGCTCCAAGCGTCCGGAGGTACGTCGCCCTACACCTGGACCGTGGCCACCGGATCAACCCTTCCAGGGTGGTTGACTCTGAGCGGTTCTGGGACGAGTTGGAAGCTCTCTGGGACCCCAACGGCAGCCGGCGCGGCGAGCTTTTCGCTCACGGTGACAGACTCAAGCTCGCCAGCGCAGAGCAAGACTGTGGCACTCAGCATCACCATCACTGCTGCTTCAACCGGCTGCGGCTCGGGGAACGAGAAGGTCCTCAAGGGCCAGTACGCGTTCACCATGTCCGGCCTTAACGGCTCGGGCTTCCAGGCTACAATCGGATCATTTACCGCCGACGGAAGCGGACACATCACCGCGGGAATAGTCGATGCGAACGGCGTCTACCCCGGTGTAGCGACAGGCAACATCGCGGCGAGCGGCAGTTCGTATTCCGTAGGTTCGGACAATCGCGGTTGCGCCACAATTCAGACGAACTTCTATACTTTTACCACGCGTTTTGCTCTCGCCGCGGTTACCTCAGGCGCAGCAACTCAAGGCACCATCGAGGAATGGGAGCCGGGACCAGGCCCCTATATCGCATCGGGCCAGATCCTCCTCCAATCCGTTCCCCCCACGCTTCCTGGGGGCACCTACGTTCTTCAGGAGACCGGCATCTACGACGTAACCAATCAATACCGCGCCGCCGGCGTGGGGACGGGCACCGGCAGCGGAGGGGTTTTCACCAACGGGGAGTATGATCTGAACGTGGAGAGCGTACACCTCGCCTATACAGGCGACACTGGAACCTACTCGACCCCCGACTCGACCACCGGCCGCTGTACCGCGACCATTACCCTGAATGGGGTAACCGCGCACAAGGCAGCCTATTTGGTATCCGGTTCGTACTTCATCGATCTAAGCACAGACACTCTCGCTGCCAAGACTTTCATCTCGATCGGCAGCGGGCAGCTACAGAGCGGTTCTTTGACGTTAACCACCGGCAAAAAACTCGTCGTGTATGCTTCGGGACTGGAGAATGTTGAGTTCGGAGTCCTGAACGTCACCAACTCGAGCAGCTTTACCACCAGCCTGTTCCACGACGTGGAGGGCACGTGGACGACCCCGGCCCCGAGCTCAGGGTCGTGCAACTACCAGATTGACTCATTCGGCAGGGTTGCAGCCTCTGGCGCGAATTGCGGAGTCTACTATAGCGGCACCGCCTGGAGCTACCCGCCCGTTTTCTACCTGACCGGGCCCAACACCGGCGTCATGCTCGGAACGAGCGACCTAGGGGTTCTAACCGGCCGGTTGCAGCCTCAGCAGGCCACATCGCTCGCCGCGGGCACTTACGACTTCGGCACGCAGGAAACACCGGTCGAGAACGTCAATGAGGCGGCTGTGGGTGTTGCGACCATCTCGAACGGCGACATCCTCTCCGGCACGATTGATCACACGTCGCTTGCTTCTCCCCAGATCGGCAACCAAGCAATCGGCGCCACTCTGACGGTGAATGCAGACGGAACCTTCAGCACCTCGAACAATCCGGGCATTATCGTGGGCCTTATCATTTCCGGAACCCAGTTCATCGAAGCGGATGGCCTGGGCAGCACCTTCCCGACGATTCTGGTGTACAACAGAGGGACAGAAGACTAGAGCTGGGGGCTAACCAAAGGGCTTTGCCGCCGTGGCGGCAAGGCCCTTTGGACTTGAACCCAGAAGCAGCGACTTGTACAATCACGCGGTTAAAAAACTGGTTGATGACGTTTCTTGAAACACATTCTTAAAGGAGGCACGCAATGAATAGAATTAAAATGGCGGTTTTCGCACTCGGTGCGATGGCGTTTCTCTTCACGGGGCCCAACTTCTTCGCAAAAGATAAAACTGAATCCGTACTGCCAGCGCCATCCAGCGGCAAAGCCATTATCTGTATCTACCGCACGTACAGATTTACGGGCTCATCCTCACACGACGAGATTTATGTCAACGGCAAACATCTCGGCAAACTCCTCAGCAGCGAATACGAATTCACGGAAGTCGAGCCGGGTACTGTGGTGATCTCCGGATTTCCCAAGGAGTACTACGGAAGCGCCGTCATGTCCGCCATGGCGGCCGCCAATCAAGCCAGGCAGAAAGAACACGAGCGGGCTCGGTTTGAGGCGGAGGCCGGCAAAACCTATTACTTCAAATGGACCGCCGGAGCCGCCGCAACTGGGATCAAGGTGACGCCTGAGGATCCCGAGAAGGGAGCCAAAGAGGTAAGCAAACTCCATCTCTCCAAGCCCCCTGAGGACAAGGAAGAAGCGAAACCAGAAACGAAAGACACCGACAAGCCGCCGGCGAATTAACATCGCTCCGGCTGATTGTGAGCTTGCGGTGAACTTCGTGTAAACTTAAGCCGCTCGCCGCTCTTATGGAAATGACCCAACTATGATGAACGATCTACAACGTATTCACGAAGCGTTGCAGCAAGCTGTAGCCGCCATTTCTTCATTCGTCCCTGGCGCGGTGAAGGCCGACCAGAAATCACTGGGTCGTGGTCCTGTCACCGAGGCTGACCGAACTGCGGACCGGGTTTTGCGAGAGGTGCTCCTCGGTGAAGGAGAAGGATGGCTCTCCGAAGAGAGCACCGACGACCTTGCCCGTTTGGAGAGGCAGCGCGTCTGGGTAGTCGACCCACTGGATGGAACGCTCGAGTTCGTAGCCGGAATTCCGGAGTGGTGCGTTTCGGTTGCATTGGTCGAAGATGGCAAAGTGGTTGCCGGCGGTATTTCGAATCCCTCGACCGGCGAGGTGTTTCTTGGTTCGATAGCCAGCGGATTAACCTACAACGGCAAGCGGACCCATGCCAGTGCCCTGACCAAGCTTGAGGGGGCAGTCGTGTTGGCCAGCCGTAGCGAGGCGAAGAGGGGTGAGTGGGAACCTTTTAGAAATGCGTCCATAGTAATCCGCCCCACGGGATCGGTGGCTTACAAGCTCGCGCTGGTAGCAGCCGGTCTGGCCGACGCCACTTGGACGTTAACCCCCAAATCGGAATGGGATGTTGCGGCAGGGGTTGCGCTGGTCAAGGCTGGGGGCGGGTTTGTGGAATGCTTGGACGGGTCCGCGCCCACCTTCAACAACCAGTCGCCTCGCCTCTCCGGTCTCATTGCCGGCGGATTGGCATTACGCGAACAGATTCGGGCGCTCATTTCGAGATTCGCGTAGCGCTGACCTTCAGGTCAGCACGGCGAATGCTCGACCTAAAGGTCGGCGCTACGCCTAATCCACGATCGTCCCTGCATCGTTTTCGGGATCGGGTGGCCGGCGAGGTCGAGCAGGGTTGGGGCGATATCCAGCAGACGCGCGCCGCTGTATTCGCCGTGCAGCGGGCAGTTCGGCGCCGCCAGCACAAACATCCCGAACTGCGCGTGATTGCACGCGTCAGGCCCCGTATCGTTCTCCTGGACGTGCAACCGGCCGTGCCCCACGCTGCCGATCGACCTCCAAAACAGCCGGCCAAAATGCACGATCAGATCGGGGGCCACGTTGCGCACGTGGCGATAAATCTCCTGCGGCTTGAACACCAGCGAGTTGAGCGGATGCCCCTCGTCATCCGTCAATGCCTCGAAGCGTGCCTTGATTTCGTCCCGGAAGGACTCGTAATCGCCGGGCGGGATGATACCTTGAGGCTCACGTCCCTGAACGTTGAAAAATACACGGGCGTAGTAGCCTCCCTCGCTCCAGACTCGCGTCTTTGCCCAGTTCACTTTGAGGTTTGCGAAGGGCGTTATTTCGCTCGGGTGCTCGTCGAGCACGAGCAGACCCTCCTTCACCAGCCACTCATTCACGACGAAGCCGCCGTCCAGGCGCTGCGCGCCGTGGTCGGAAACCACCAGCACTAGGGTGTCGGAGGGCAGCAAATCGAGAGCGATGCCGATCTGCTGATCGAGCCATTGGTAGTATTCCGGAATCACACTTTCGTAGGGATTGCCGGCCTGGTAATGCCGATGAAGCTTGTCGGAAAAACTCCAGAAGCCGTGGTGCATCCGGTCCAGCCCGATATCAACATAGTGAAAGTAGTCCCACTCCTGATTGGCGAGCAGCCAGTGCACCACTTTCCAGTGCTTTCGGCTGAGCTCAAAAATCTGCCGCTTCAGCCAATCTTTGTCATCGGTCCGAAAACCCTCCACATCCGCAGAGTAGTCGCCCACCAATTCGGTGATCTTTGTCTTGATGTCGGCAGGATTCGTGAATTCGTTCTTTTGCGCGTCGGGAGTCAGAAAGCAGCCGATACTGATTCCATTAAGTTTGCGCGGCGGATAATTCGGCGGAACTGCATACACAATGGATTTCTTCCCCTCGAGCGCAAGGTAATCCCAGATGGCCAGAGCGCGAATCGATCGCGAGTCGGTCCTGCCGAGGCCCGCATAAGAGTAATCCCTGCGGTTGCGAAAACCATAAACGCCCAACGATCCCGGGTCCTGGCTGGTACACATGCACATCCATGCCGGCACGGTGATGGGAGGAATGACGCTCTCCAGGCGGCCCCACAGGCCTCTTTGCATCAGCCGCCGGATATTCTTGAGGCGCTCGTCGCCGAAGACGATCTCAGGCGCCGCACAATCAAGTCCCAGTACGCAGATTTTCATTCAAGCATTTCCCCTATGGAGTGCGGCAGCGAAGCTGCCGCCTTAGGACACACCGGCAAGATGAACTCGCCGCTACCCAAGCTTCCACGCTTTACCATCCATCTGAGGCGGCGCCGGGAGCCCAAACCATGAAAGTACGCTCGGGGCTACGTCCATGATCGCCGGATCTTCACAACCCAGTTTTCGGTTCGAGAAGAGCACTCCGGGCACCAGGAGAGGATCGATGCAGTGGTCGCCACTCCAGGCCTTGCAATTATCTTCCAGCACGGCCTCTGAAACTTTGCCCTTTGCCGAATCCCAACCCACCCGATAGCCTTTGGCATAACCCACGATCAGGTCCGGGGCATTTTCCCGGAACGGCCCTTTGTAGACGACGTCCCGGTCCCTGACGTGTGTGATGGGCGCCTGGCCCGTGCCTGGGTCAGTGAACGCCTGCAGTTTCTCCTGCAGTTCACGTTTCAGAGATCGCGTCTCTTCTCCGGGCGACACGATTCCGCCATGCTCCCGCCCACGCTGGTTGATGTAGAGTCCGTTAAGACCCAGCGCATAGGCACGCGTACGTTCCCAATCCACATTCTCGAACCACTCGCCGCTTCTCCCCACGCCGTCTTTCAGGTTGAGGTATCCGTTGCGCCATAGCCAGCTATTAACGTTCACTCCGCGCGCGAAAGAATTGAACCCGTGATCCGAGACCACCATCAGGACGCCCTCATCACCCAGCCGCTGGAGAATCCGGCCGACCAAATCATCCATGCGCCGGTACAGATCTTCGATCATCACCTCCGAAGCGGCGACGATCAGGCCCAGAACTCACGGCAGGGTGGTTCGGATCAAGGTAGCGCCAGAACATGTGCTGGATGCGGTCCGTGGCGTCAAACACACAGGCGCACAGGCCGCGCGGCGTTTTTTCGAGCGCGTCGAAGAACATCCGCTCGCGCTCGTCATGAATGAGATAACACTGCTTGAGAAAGGCTTCATCGTCTAACACGCCTTCGCTCAACGCCCAAGTATCCTCGGCAAGACCCAGCGTGGCGTAGGGTCCCAGAAGCTTCGCCAGGTAGACCGAATAGATGAGGGGGTGGGAAATGGGGAGAGCCGGCCGGCCGGGATCAATATTCACCGGACTGACGTAGAGCTCGATGTGCGGCGTCAGGGACTTCAGGAAAAATCGGGAGACTCCGTGAACTTTGATTCCCAGCCCGGCCTTAAATTTCAGCTCTTCCCACTCCGAGTACTCGCCTTTGCGAAGCTCGAATCGCCGGCCGTCAATCTCAATTTCAGCCTTGCCATCTTCCGCGAGCGGCTCAATGCTGAACTCGACCCGCAGAGGCGTGCCGGGTTGGCGACGCAAGGGGTTCTCAGGTCCGGGAATGTACGAACGGAAACGCTTCCCATCACGCTCCAGCGAGAAGCGCGCGCCTCCCTCCGGCTTATCGCCGCCCACGACGCCCCCGCTCGAGTAGAAAGAAAAAGTCCCCTGAGTCCCTTGCAGGTCCGGCACGCACATGCCCGACAGCAGCACGCCTTCAAACTTCTCCGGCGGAAACGTGATCGGAACTCGCAGCACGGAGCAGAAGACGCCTGCCTTCCCCAAGAAGTGCCAGAACGGTATGCCCTTGCGAAGTAGTTTGACCCTCGGTTTTCCGAGCGGGATCGTGTACTTTCCGATTTTCAAAGTCTTCTTCGCATCACGAATCTGGGCGGAAGAGAGATAAGGCAGATAGTTGCTAAGATCCCGCCCCATAAAATCGTAGATATTGTGTTTGCCGGGGTTGACTCCGGTCATGAAGGTGGACCAGGCGACAGGCGAATCAGGCGGGCAAGTGGTCGCTAAGCGGCGGAAGGTCCCCTGGTCGCGGAGCTTGGCGAAATTCGGCATCTTCCCTTCCCGCATAAAGCGCTCGGCCAGGTTAGGGTCCATGCCGTCGAAGCCGACAATCGCCACGCGCTTCACCTGGGCGTCACGATAGGCTCTTCTGCCGCGCATCAAGCGAAAGAGCCGGCGAACCGGCCAGGTAACAAAAGCGATCAGCGAGTATAGGAAAGCCAAAAAGAGAGTCAGGAACGAAGACAGAAAAGCAAAGCCTGCTCCGGGCCCAACGTATGCCTGTGCAACCGCCGGAGTCAGCAGAAGAATCGCCAGGACCACCAATAGCACTTCGGCGCCACTCTTCCAAAGATGGCTGTAAAGCCCTCTCCCTTGGGGAGAGGGTGTCCCGCGACGGCGCCTTCTCCAGCCGTCGCGTGACGGGTGAGGGGTTCTTTCGTCGATGATCTGATGATTGTTCAAATCTCTATACCCAACACCATTTTGAGGATAAATCCAGACACCAGCGAAACGACCAGAAAAACTACCATCCAATTGGTCGAGAAGTAGCCCAAGTCAAGGGAGCGCTCAGCATAGTTGATTTCCAGCGATCGCAATGGCCCACTCCTGGGAAGCGGCGGCTCCACCGGATTCATAAACCATTCCATTATACCTGCCCGCCTTCGCTCTGAGGCCAAAGGAGTTATCTGCTTTGACACAACCACCTGCTTCGCAAACGACTTCCCCCCCACAACCACACTTGGCGTGAACACGCCGTAGTCATCCGCGCGAATTCGCCAGTCCACCTCTTTGAGTGCGGGAATGTTTACGGGAGGAGCAGTCAGAGTCAGCCCCTTCGGCAACTGTAGCGAGCCCGAGTCCAGCGCGCCTGATTCAGTGAGTTTGGCTGTCAGGATAAACGAATCATGCGGTTCGAAGGGCCTGGAGCCCAAGCGCAGGTCGAGCTGGATCATAATAATAACCAAAGGCAGCATGAGGATAGCCAATGGCTTCAAGTTATACATGAGGTATGAGAGGGTCCAACGGAGCACCCGGCCATAGGCCTTCAAGACAACTCCCAGTTGGTCCGGAAACAGGCGAAGTTCAAGTAAGTGTGCCTGGATGCGATTCTTGATCCGCCGCAAGCTCTCCTGGTTCGAAACATACGCGAAAACCAGCACGGCGGCCAGGCCGGTCAGGAAGGAAACCACGATCAGCCCGTACATAGGGCCGGAATTGCGGAACGGCCAGAAGATCAGATCGAATGCGCCGTCAATCAGCCTCAGCGAAGCACCTCCGTTACTCGATATACCCCAGGCCCTTCAGACGTTTCCTCACGGCTTCTTCGTCATCCGCATCTTCGCCCGTCCCCAGGATAGCAGTGACCTCCTTCTCGAGAACGTGGACAACGAACTCATCCGGGGAAGAGTAACCGGCCATCTCAGAGCACTTCTTTATTTTCTCAAACAGATCGTCATCCAGTTTAATTCGATTACCCAGCATCGGCTTGCTCCTTTTTTGCCCTAAACGCGCCTGTCATCCTGAGCGAAGCGCGGAGGTTCCGCAGATTGAATGCCCGAAGGGCATTAATCTCATTAGCCGTAGGTAAAACCTACGGAGAAATGGCCCTTTCCTTGTGCTTGCCCCGACCCTGGAGGGGTCGAATTCAACCCCTGCGGGGTTGGCTGTTTCTTCTAGCTGGCGCTTTCCGTAGGTTTCACCTACGGCTAATGATCTTGAGTCCCTTCGGGACCCGTCAGAAGGCCTCGCCATTTGAGCACCGATTGCCCCACCATGTTCGCGGGCTTGGCAATGCCGTACTCGGCGAGCACCGTGGGAGCAATATCCGTCAGGGCAGGCGATGGCATGACAATCTTCTTATTGCTCAACAGCACTCCCGGAACAAGCGTGTAGTCGATGCAATGATCCCCGCTCCAGGGTTCGGTGTTCGGCTCCAGAACTTCGGTAGTGAATTCCCCTAAATCTGTCGCCCAGCCCGCCCGATAGCCGCGGTTGTATCCTACCACCAAGTCGGGAGCGTCGCGAACGCTCTCGCCCGAATAAACGTCCTGGGCCCTGTCAACGCGAGTGACGGGCGACAAGCCCGTAACAGGATCGCGCACGGCGAGCAGCTTGTCGCGAATTTCATTCTGCAGCGCTTCCGCCTCCGCCCCTGGCGCTACGGTTCCCCAGTGCTCCCGGCCGCGCAGATTCAGAAACAGGCCGTTGAGACCCAGACCGTAAGCGCGCGTGTGCGTCCAGTCGACATCGCTGAAGAGGTCGCCCGGCTTGCTTCTCTGCCCGGGCTTGAGCGCAATATAGCCGTTGGCCAACAGCCAGGTGTCCAAATTGAACGAACGATCGTAGGGAGCAAAACCGTGATCGGACATGACGATGACGGTGGTGTCTCCGTCCGCCTTGGCCAGCGCCTTCCCCAGCATCTGGTCCATCTGTTGGTAGAACCATTCGAGGGTATCCGCATACTTCGCGCTCACGTCCGGATCGTAGGCCGGACTGTTTTTGTCAAACGCCCGCCAGAACATATGCGCGTTCTGGTCCAAGCTGGAGAAATAGGCGAAAAGCATTCCGCCGTGAAGCTTGGCCAGTTCAACGTCGAAAAACCTCAACTGCTCCGCCAACACCAGACGCGCCTGTTCCAGGTATTCACCATCGGTGAGGACGCGGTCGGAAAGAGCCTTGGTGTCCTCAGCGATGCCCTGGGTGTAATAGAAGCCGACTTGTTTCCACAGTTCCTTCGAGTAGCTGGCGGGGGTGGAAAGCGGCAACGCCGGTTGAGAGGGATCAATGTTGATCGGCGAGATGTAAAGTTTGAAGTACGGGCTGACCTGCTTCATGAACATCCGGCAAATCCCAGTGGCACTCTCGAGACCAGGAATCAGGGTGAACTTTACCTGCACCCAATCGCTCCATTCGCCTTCGCGGAGCAGAATCTCCCGATCCTGAATGGCGATCTTTGCAACCGGTTGGGTAGGATCAATCCAGACTGTGAAGTCGATGGGAACCTGCGGCGACCCTTTTCGAATTGTGTTCGGTGGCCCGTAAAGTTTCGCGGAGACCTGGTGGTCCTGCACTTGGACGGGGTAAATGACGCCTCCACTGCGATCCCCCTCTCCATCCATCGGGTCGTCGGTGTAGAACGAGAAGATGCCGTACGTGCCCTGCATGTCCGGCGTACCCATGCCCGCCAGGGTCCGGGACCGGGATTCGGCAGGCGGGAAGTTCGCCGGAATGTGAATGACGGTGGCGGGGATCCCGTGCTCATCCAGGATTTGCCAGAAAGCCCTGCCTCGCCTCAACAAGAGGGCCTTCCCAGCCGAAAGGGGGATCACCCAACTGCCCAGGGAGAGCGTGTGCGCGGGAGCTTCCACACGCGCCATGGAGAACTCGGGGAGCATGGTATTGGGATCGCGCTCGATAAAATCATAGACCCCGTGCCCGCCCGGGTTCATGCCCGTGATCACGTTCGACCATGCCACCGGGCTCTGCGGCGGGATACTGGTGCGCAGTTCGCGGAAACTGCCTTCCTGTTCGAGCCGCTGAAAATTGGGCATGCGCCCGTCCTGCTCGTAGCGGTGCAGGAGTTGCGGGTCCATGCCGTCAATTCCCAGCACAATCACCTTGTGGCGCGCCGCCTCGCTTTCCCGGCGGCCACAGCTAACCATCATGTACCCTGAGGCAATGAGCAGCAGAAGGCAGGCTATTCGTTTACGAGGCATTCCTTCGTTCATTTAGAGGCCAATTTCTAAATATACACGCTCACACCCGAATAACAAACCGAAACCGCATGTCATCTCCGTACCACTGCGGGAATGCTGTGCCCCAGAGGTTGTTATAGAGGTTGACGTGAACGCCTTCCTGCATCTCCGGGAGATTATTATCGAACACCAAAAGTCCGCGCTGGCCCGGCGAGACCAGCGGGGCATCAAGCGTTTCAAGCGTGAAGGATCCCTTTGAGTCCCGATAGGTGACATCACGCGTAACGGCGTGAAGATGCAGGCCGCCGCCAGCGATGACGTCATGCGGTGAAACTGGACGATTTACCTTTTCTAGCCGCCAGCCGTCCTCCTCAGGGGCGATGGGCGAGAACGATAGCCACATGGCTTCCGAGAGACGGTTGGCCCGCTTATCGAAGCACTGAAAAACGATTTCCACGGCAGGTTGAGCTTCGGGCAAACGAATCTCCATCGTTAGTCTCTCGGGCCAGCTAACCAAGCCGGCCAGTGCGGGTTCGACTTGGGGCATGCGCAATTGCAAAACAATGCGGTGGCCGGCCGCATCTTTCCCAACCCGCGCTTCTTTCAGGCTTGGCTGCCACGTTCGGCTCTGGACGGGGTATTTCTCCAAGCCGGGCTTGCTGAAGTCGTAGCCCATCGGCCTGGTGTTGTAGGATTTGTTGAAGCGCGCAAAATCCGCGGCGGTGAAAGTCTGATATCGGAAGCCGGCAAGAGGATGCTCTGCCGACGCCCACTCGCGACCTGTCTTGCGGTCCTGAAGCTTCTGGATGGCTCCCGTGGCCGCATCCAACCCAAGGATGAAATGCCTTCCCTGGATTTCTGTTCCAGAGGCGAGAGGCGCCAAGCCTTCGGTGTGAGGCGGCTTAGGCACGATTCCTGCCAGGCGCTTCTTTGCCTCCTCCTGCAGCCTGGGAGGCAGCACTTCCACGGCCCGGTCCATGTCCGCGCGCTTTGCCGCCCATTCGGCGTCCACCTTCTTGAAGGCGGGAATCGTCGAACGGGCTCTTGCGAGTTCCTTGGGCGAATACACTTCCGGATGTTCCAGGTATTGACCGATGCTAAGTCCCCAATTGTGCTCAGGCGCCAGGATAAGCTTTCGGGTCATGGCCAGGTCGGTTGCGTCACCGGGTTTGAGTCTGCCGGCCGACAGCCATTCTCCCCGCAGCCGGCACAACTCGCGGTAGCGCGCCACCTTGCCCGGATCGCTGCCCACTCCGTAAATCCAGGTGTCTCCCATCTCCTTCGTCACCACCGGCAACTTGGGACGAAGAGGCTCGAGGGCGTTTGCGATGACGCTTAGATTCGTAGGAACGATCCGCGCGCCCGGATAAAGGCTATGCAGTTGGCGATACGAATCCTTGATCTCCTCGATGGTGTGCGGACCGGAGTTATCGCCTCTCACTCGAATGGACACCGCAAAGTCAGTCCCCGGGAACGCCACCGTGCTGCCGTAGTCAAAGGGGTGGTAAAACACCATGATATTCACCGGTTCGTCCGGCCCCGCTTCCGGGTCGCGCCAGATGAACAGGTACGCATGCGGGTCCACTTCCGCCTCCTCGGCGTCCTTGCTGCGGTGCGCGGGAGTGGCGCCGTCATCATTCATGAATGGGACTTGGGGCGCTTTACAGCCCGCATTATCGCCAATATCGAGGAAGCGTATTCCTGCCTCAGCCAGCGGACCAACGATGCCGCGGGTGTGGCAAGGCACATCAGTCAGCTTGCCGGCGATTGTCTTCCTTCCAAAGCGCTTATCCAGCGAAGCCGACAGCTTCAACGCGGACGCAATCAGTGAGCGGTCCAACATCTCCGAGTTCCACGTAAAGGGCATGGCATGCCAGGCAAAATCTCCGTCGGCGATCGCCTTCTCCATGCGCTGGCGCTGTTCATTCGAGGCCTGCTCCAGATATTCGTAAAGCAGCCACGCAGCCACCGTCCACACGTAGCGTTCCTCGCCGCCCGACTGGCGCAACTTCGCGGCAATCTCCATGGCGCGGGGAAAATAATCGTTGAAATAAGTGCGAAGCACTCCCTGCTCGGTGTCGGTGAACCCCACGTCCAGGTGGCATTTGTAAAGCACGTAAACGGTTTTGACCTGACGCTTGGCCTCCTCGGCCGAAACCCGATGCGAGAGAGGTTTCAGGTACGCCCCGAGGGCGCCAGCCGACAGCGCTTTGAGAAGATTTCGTCGATGCATACCTCGGGCCTCCTTGGTAGCGAACAACCGCTTGGACACTTCGCGATCCGGAAAGCACAACATCGGTCTCCGTGTCCTCAGCCGCCGGAAAAGCTTCAACACAGAGGCCACGGAGAGGCTCTGTGTTCTCTGTGTTAAGGCCTTCAAAGTACGGAGGACACGGCGCGGCAGAGCCGCAACCAAATGCAGATTCTTCGCTTCGCTCAGAATGACATGGCTTCGCTCAGTAATGACGTGTCATCCTGAGCGAAGCGAAGGATCTGCTTTTCCCATGATTCGAACCGCCGTGCCTGCCGGCTTGACGGGCACGAGATCCCATTCTCCCGATCCGACGGAGACGAGACGAAACTCCCGGTTCACGTCCTGCAACTGCGGCTTTACGCTCTCCGGAAAAGCGCCGAGTCGACGGGCGGTTTCCCACTGTTTGACCACTTCGAAAATCGCCAACTTCTTCTCGTCGATGGTGGCTACGTCGCCCGAATTCTGATTCGCCTTGCTCTCGAAGCTGGTCGCCAAGGCAAACCCCGCGCCGTATCCCGCTGCCCGCGCGCAGAGCCACTCGGCGTCTTCAGGGGTTGTTTCAGCGCGCACCGTGAACCAACCAAGCATGCGCGGGATCAAATTGCGCGTGTAGAAAAGCTGGTTCTTCAGCCGGTAGAGCGTCTGGCTTTGGCGGAAGCCAGCGTACCACGGCTCGCCCCAATTGTAGCGTGTGGCGATGTGCCAGTTGAAATGGCCTGGATTGCTGGCGTCGTTGATGACGCCCCCGCGCCGCTCCGGCTTGAGGGCGTTGTACCAGGCCACGGTGAACAGCGTGCGCCCGTATTGCCCCATGCCCGTGGACCAGTTGCCCTCCAGTCCGTCGAGCGAAAGTTGTACGGCGCCGGTGTGGTTGCAGAACGCAGCAATATTGCGCGCCACTTCCTGCGAGAGCGAAGCGTCCGTGAGAAAGACCTTGTACGAGTGGTCCATCAGCTTCCCCACTCCCTCTCCCTTCTTATGTGATGCGGCCTTCGTGCCCCATGCGCCGCGCCGGCACTTCTTCAATCGCCACGGCTCTTGCGCCGAAACGCTGTCATAGACGACCAGTTCCTCGCCAATCACGACGGTGTTCAGATCAGTCTTCTTTTGAAACCACTCAGGCTCGGAAACGGGAATTTCCGCCTGCGCTGCGTCGATATCCGTAGTGAGATGGCTCGTTCCGATGCGCGCCAATCGCCGGTCAGGCACGGGCGTTACGTAGGGGTCGTTCGGCGTAATGAAATTGGAGAGCGTGTGAAATCCGACGCCGATGCCGGCCTGCCGGGCCTTCTCGACGCAGCCGCGAAAGCCATCCCAACCGTGCGGGAACATCGCGGGCTTGAGCTTGAAATGTCCCCAGGTCTCGAAGGGCGAGCTGTGATACAGGTACTTCAATCCCGCGCGGTGCGTCACGTCGATGGCGCGGTCGAGTGTGCTCTCGCCAAAGTCCACAATCAGGTACGACTCCGTCGCTCCAGGCGAAATCTTCGCCCACTTTCCGTCCAAGATCGGATGCGGCAAACCTTCCGCCACTTCGATTTCACCCAGAGTCGCGAGCGCCTGCGCCGCCGGGCAGGCAAACAAGGCGATCTTGCTGCCGACTACACCTCCGTCGTCGAAGGGCAGCGCAACAAACTTCTCAATTCCCCAATTCTTGATCACCCGAGTGCGGTCCCGGTTGCGGCAATACGCCTGTAACGAACTGCCGTACGCGGTGTGCAGGGCAGTGTTGCCCCGCCAGAGCTGCTCTTTCCTCAGTTCCTCCGGCAAGCCTGGATAGTGGCCCGTGTCATCGGCCGGGACGCCGTCGGGTTCGATGTCACTCTCCTCCGACGGATATCCTCCCAAGGTCTTAGGGTTGAGCGCCTGGATACCCACGGCGACTTCTCCGTCGCGCACCACGCCGACCACCTCGCCAACGAGATCTCCAATCGAGATTGGGTACGGACCCCAGAGCACCAATTCGATGTGTCTCGGAGTGCGCAATTCGGCCAGCTCGAATGTTACGTGCGTCGGCTTGACGCGCACTGCCAGAATCGCCGTCGCCTCGATTCCCTCAAAGCCGAGAGTCAACGCGTCCCTTGCCGCATCCCAAGTGGCCCGGTTCGGCGCATGAAACTCGCCGTCCACCCGCACGCTCAGCACCGGCGCCGGCTGGCCGGCCGCAAGGCAATTGCGCCCGTTCACAGTAATCGCGCTGAAGGCGCCCGCTGAATCAATGCTGAATGTGGCTTCGTGAGCTTTAAGATTCAACGTTTCGTCCGGCTCAGCGCCTTTGGCGACGCGAATTACGCCGGCAGCGCGGGGTAAGGAGAACCGGGACGTGAGAAGCGCAGCAGCGCCTGCGTTCGTAAGAGATCGAAGAAAACGTCGTCGGTCAGTGCTCATTGATTCACCCCGGCCACGGAATTGTACACCCTGCGACCGCTCCTGAGGCTCGCAAATGATGTAGTATATGGCGTGCCGCTGCGGCGGTCTTCGGATGGTCATGAAAATTCCGGCATCCCCGCGTGTTTCTTATTGGAGCTCGTATGAGAAAACATCTTGCGCATCTCACGGTTTATTCTTTGGCTCTCTTCGCCTTCGTCGCTACTTATCTAGCCGCTCCCCAAATGCAAAACGGCCGTAATCATTCCGCGCCGCGGCTCGACGCGTGGCGAATCCTGGGGCCGGGCGGCGGGGGCGCGCAGTTTTATCCGGCTGTCAGTCCCCACGATCCGAACCTGGTGCTGGTGGCCTGTGACATGACAGGCGCTTACGTTTCGGAGAATGGCGGCCAGTCCTGGCGGATGTTCAATCTGCGTAATCCCGTGACCTTCTTCGCTTTCGACCCTCATGATCCCAAGGTCATTTACGCCGGCGCAGATGTTCTATGGCGGAGCGAGGATCGCGGCCGCACCTGGGGCCTGGTCTATCCTTCCGGCCCGGACGTAAGGCTCATCATGCCGGACGATCACGCGTCTCCTGACTACCTTGCTCACCAGGAACCGGTGGGGCGCGTGCTGGCGCTGGCCGTAGACCCGGACGACTCGCGAAAGCTCTACGCCACGATTCGGGAGAAAGACGGTGTCGGGCTCTACTTCTCGAGCGACCGGGGCGCGCAGTGGCAGCGCGTGGCGGAAGGGGAGCTTCGCGGGGGCGGGCGGAAGATTCTCATTGATCCGCACTCGCCGGCGGCCGACCGTACTCTTTACATTCTGGGAGACGACTCGGTTACGGTCCGCAAGGGAGGCCAGTTTATTCCAGGACCGCCCCCGGAGGGCGTTCGGCAAGCCGTGGATATGTCCGCGGGGTTTAGCTCAACAGGCCAATTAATCATTTACCTGGTGGCCGGTGGAGAACGGCGACTCGTTTCCCGGCGTGGCATCTTCATTTCCAAAAACGGCGGCGAATCCTGGGATGCAGCGAAAGCGCCTGTGCTCACCAATCTTGCCGGGCGTGCGCCGTGGCCCGAACTGACGAGCGTGGGAACCAGCCTCAATCATGCGGAAGTTGCCTACGTTTCCTACGAAGACCTGGACACGGGCAGCGGCATGTTTCACGGCGTGGCCAAGACGCAGAATTCCGGCGCTGCCTGGGAACTGGTCTGGAAAGAAGGCAACAACCCTGCACCCAATGTTCACGATGCCTGGATCACCGAGCGCCTCGGGACGGATTGGGGCGAACCGGGCATCTCGCTGGGTGTGGCGCCGAATGACCCCAATATCTGTTACCGCACGGACCTCGGCCGCACCATGCGGACGCTCGACGGGGGGCGCACCTGGGACGCCGTTTACTCGACGCGGGTGAGCGAGCGGACTTACATCACCACCGGAATTGACGTCACCACCAATTACGGCGTTTTCTTTGACCCTTTCGATGCGCGTCGCATGTTTATTGCTTACACGGACATCGGACTGTTTCGCAGCGAAGACGGCGGCGAGAGTTGGACGAGCTCGACGGAGGGTGTGCCGCCGAGATGGACAAACACAACTTACTGGATCACTTTTGATCCGGAGGTGCGAGGCCGCGTTTGGGGCGTGATGAGTTACGTCCACGACCTGCCGCGCCCCAAGATGTGGCGCCGCACTTCTCCCCAGCGGTACGCTGGCGGGGTGTGCCTCAGTGAAGACGGCGGCAAGACCTGGCGGCCCTCCAGCCAGGGCATGCCTCCCACAGCAGCCACCCACATCCTGCTCGATCCTGCGAGCCCTGTGGATGCACGCGTTCTCTACGTTACCGGCTTCGGCCAAGGCGTTTTCAAGTCGGTGGATGGCGGACGCACCTGGGGGCCGCGCAACGACGGGTTGCCGGGACCCGAACCCTTTGCCTGGCGGCTGATCCGCGACAAAAATGGGCTTCTCTATGTTATCCTGGCGCGCCGAAGTGAAGACGGCAGCTACGGCAACGAGAAGGATGGAATGCTGTTTCGTTCCCACGATGGGGCTGACCATTGGGAAAGAATCACCCTGCCCGAGGGCGTAAACGGCCCGAACGGCCTGGCCATCGATACCGAGAACCCGAAACGCCTTTATCTGGCCGCCTGGGGCCGCCACGAGCGCGACCGCGCGGTGGACGGTGGCATATTTCTGTCCGTCGATGGCGGCCATGAGTGGCGAAATGTCCTTTCCCAGGATCAACACGTCTACGACATCACGGTTGACCCGCGGGACGCGAGGATTCTCTATGCTTGCGGATTTCGAGTCCTCCGCCTGGCGCTCCACCGATCGCGGCGAAACCTGGCATCGCATCCCTGGCTACAATTTCAAATGGGGTCACCGGGTGATTCCCGACCCTCGCGATCCCGACTGGATTTTCATTACGACCTTCGGAGGAAGCGTATGGCACGGACCTGCGACAGGCGATCCTGAGGCGGTGGAAGACATTGTGTCACAATCCCTGGCTTACAGGTAACAACACGAAGTGCTGCGATCCAAAATCGCCGGAACAAAGCGAGAATGTCTATGAAAACAAAGGACCGCGAACCTGAAAGGCGGTTGAGTAAAGCGAGAAAGGCAAGGGGCAAATGAAATTCGGACTAATTGTCGTACTCGGCTGTATGGTTGCATATCCGGCGGCGCTGCTGAGCCAGTCCCATACTTATCGTGACCGCTGGGTCTACGTCTCAACAGACATGGGCAATGACGGGGAACTCGAGCGCGTGGAAGGCATCGCGCGTACGGCGAGCGAGCATGGTCTTAACGGTATCCTGCTGTCGGCCGGTTTCGACGACATGGACTTGAAGTCCCCGGCGAGCCTCGAGCGGTTCGCGCGGCTGAAGCAAACCTGCGACCGCCTCGGCGTGGAGATCATTCCGGCCGGCTTCGGCGTAGGTTACGGCGGAGGAGTGTTGGCGCATAACAAGAACCTGGCCGCGGGTCAGCCCGTGCGTGGAGCCCTTTTCGTAGCAAAGAGCCAGGAAGCGACATTCCAGGCAGACGCTGCGGTGAAGATCGCTAACGGCAGCTTTGAGGAAATCGCGGTCGGCTTGCCGTCGGGCTTCACGGCGCACGGGGCGCGAGCCACGATCGATACGACGGTGTCTCACTCCGGCAAAGCCTCAGTGCGCTTCGAGGGATTCAGCGATCCGGAAAACGGAGTTTACGTTGCGCAGCCAATCCGCGTGCACCCGTATCGCTGCTATCGCTTGCGCGCCTGGGTGAAGACGGAAGCAGCAGGGCCGCGCATGGCAATCCATCTTCTTGCCGTGGCGCCGGACGGTCGAGACCTTTCCTACATGGAACCGCCTTTGCCCGAGACCAGCGACTGGCACGAGATGGTTTGGGGTTTCAACAGTTGGTACGCGGATCGCGTCGAGTTTCGCGTCGGCGTGTCAGATGGGAAAGCCGGCAAGGTCTGGGTGGATGACGTTGCCATCGAGGAAGTGGGCCTTACCAACGTCTTGCGGCGTCCGGGGACTCCGGTAGTGGTTCGCAACGACAAGACGGGCATGGTCTACAAGGAGGGCCGCGATTTCGCGCCGATTTCCGACCCGCAGCTCAATTTCAGTTGGAATCACGAGGGGCCGGCGATCAAGCTTCTCTCGGGCAGCCGCATCCACAACGGCGACCGCTTGCGGGTTGACTACTACCACGGCACCACGATCTATCGCGATCAGACCGTGATCGATATGTCGGAACCTGGCGTGTACGAAGTCTGGCAGCACCAGATTCCGCTGATCGAGAAATACGTTGCGCCCAAGAAGTACTTCCTGAGCATGGACGAATTGCGCGAGGGCGGTTTTTGCGAAGCCTGCAAGCGCCGGCACCTCTCCATGGCGGAGATTCTGGGAGATTGTGTGACCCGACAGTACAAGATGATTCGGGCGGCAAATCCCAAGGCGGAAGTCTATGTCTGGTCCGACATGTTCGACCCCAACCACAACGCGAGGGAGAAATACTACCTGATTGACGGAAGTTTCGACGGCACCTGGAAGTACATTCCGAAGGACTTGGTGATTGGCTGCTGGTATTACGAAAAGCGCGACCTCAGCCTTCCCTTCTTTTCGAAGCTGGGATACCCCACTTTGGCCGCCGCGTACTATGACGCCGACGACCTCGAAAACCCGAAAGGTTGGCTGGAATCGTTGGACCGGACCAGGGGCGCCGTCGGCATCATGTACACAACCTGGGAAAACAAGTACAAACTGCTGCCGGCGTTTGGCGATTTGGTGTCGAAGCGCTAGGTAGGGATCAGGCGTGAACGGGTGGGGCCGACGGCATTCCGAACGAAGCGGGGAATCTCGCTCTCAATGTGCCCGGAACGCAAACCCTTGCAAAATGCCCGGCCGAGCCACTCGCAGCCTCCGCTAGCGGGCGAAGGCAAGAAACCTATTGACAACTCGCCAGTCAAGCGTTACCGTTCCGGCGGGTAGTTATTTTCGAAACAGAGTGAAACAATCTGAAAGCAATTTACGGGTAATGGAAAGACCTAGGAGCGTATTCAAAAGTCTTGTGAACGAAGCCAGGCAATGGTCCCCTGCCTTTTCTTTCGGGTGCCGATACGAGGCGCCCGTTGCACATTCCAAGCGTCGGATTGTAATTCTTCGAAAATCCAAGGAGGCAAGTATGTACAGGTCCCTACGGATCATAGCCCTGTGTTTAGGGCTTATCCTCATTCCGCAATGGGTTTGTGCCCAGGGGCAATTGGGCGCGTTGACCGGCACGATTTTTGACACCTCGGGAGGAGTTATACCCGAAGCGGAGATCACGATCACCAACGTGGATTCCGGCATAAAATCAATGACCAAGGCATCCAGCGCCGGGTACTACCGCGTTCCCGTTCCACCAGGGAAATATCAGGTGGAAGCCCTCAAACAGGGCTTCGAAGTTTCCGTGGCGAAAGAGATCGTGGTGCCCGTCGAGCAAGTTGTCACCGTTGACCTTACCCTAAAGATCGGCAGCACGACGGAAATGGTCACCGTGACCAGCGAAGCGCCGCTGCTGACAACTTCTACCGCGGAAGTGGGCGCGGCCATCACGCCGCAAGAGTTCCAGACGCTTCCAGTCATTATCAGTGACGGCGGCCGGCCACTGGACGCCTTTGTTTGGGAGACTCTGCCCGGCACCACGCCGGACTGGAATGGCAGGCAATCGATCAACGGTGGCCAGGACTCGAGCGACCTTATCCTCATCGACGGCGTCAGCATAGCCCGATACGACTTTGACAGCATGGGCGAGTTCCAGCCCGGGGCGGATTCCGTCGGTGAATTCAAAGTTCAGATGAGCAACTTCTCCGCCGAGTACGGAGAAACGGGCGGGGGGGTTCTCAACTTTTCCCTTAAGTCCGGCTCAAACTCGTTTCATGGAGCCGGGTTTGAGTACGATATCAATCCCCTGTTCAACGCCAATGGCCTGATAAACAATGCCTTTGGTGGAAACAAGAGCAGTTTAAAAGAAAACAACTTCGGCGGCAACATCGGCGGTCCGATCCGGAAGAACAAGACCTTCTTCTTCTTCAACTATGAGGGAGATCGCAAACTGCTGTTCGCTTACGGCGGCCTCACCTCAGTGCCGACTTCCCCCATGCTGAAGGGGAACTTCAATGCCTGGCTGGGGAGCTCAGTGGGTACGGACGCGCTCGGGCGCACCGTGTATAAAGACGAGATTTTCGATCCCACCACGACCAGGATCGTCCCGGCCGGCGGAGTTGATCCTGTGACTGGATTGACCAATAGCAGCGGGGCGGATGCCACGATCCGCGATCCCTTCGATGACGGCGGCGTCCTGAACCAGATCCCACAGGGAGAATTCAGCACGGCCACCTCGACTCTGCTGCAATACTTCCCGACTCCACAGTACGGTACCCTGACGCTGAACACGCCCCACTATGGCGGCACCTGCTGCCCGGTCCTCAGCCGCGACGCCTACACCAGCAAAGTGGACGAAGTGCTCAACGACAAGCAGAAACTGAGTGTGTCTCTTACCGTGGCAATCCGGCACCGCTACCACAATTCGCCCAGTTCCGACAGTTGGGCGCCCTGGCCCAGCCAGCCCCTCTCCGGAGCCTACACACAGGATGTGGGCGGGCCGCAGTTGCGCATTCTGCACACCTGGACGCTCAACGACCACTCTGTGAACGTCCTCTCGCTGGGTTACAACCGGTTCGCGGACAGCAACCACAACTCGACAGACGGCAGGGTTACGGCCGCAATGAAGATCCCGGGAATCCTCAATAATTGCCTCCCCTCCATGAAGTTCGCGGAAAGCAATGGCATCCCATTTCTGCCATCCATCGGGAGCAGTTGCCCGGGCCGGGAGCCTGAGGAAAGTTACCTCTACCAGGACACCCTCTCCTTCACGCACGGCAAGCACAGCCTGAAGTTTGGCGGGTCATACCTCCGCTATCGCTCCAACGACTACGATACTGGATCCATATCCGGGGCCTTCCAATTCAACAACCTGGAAACTTCGCTTCCCGGTTTCACCACCACTACGGGGCACCCTTTCGCCAGCTTCCTCATGGGCGCTGCCCACAGTGCGAGCGACAGTATCTACAGGACCGAGCCGGGTTACCGGCAGGCGGTGATGTCCTTCTTCGCGCAGGATGACTGGCGGGCGACCTCAAAGCTCACTCTCAACCTCGGAGTGCGCTGGGAGATTCCGACGCCCAGGACGGAAGCTTTCAACCGCATGGCCCAATTCGATCCTACGGCGGCGAACCCGCTCCCCAGCGGTGCGACGATTCCCGGCGCCCTGGTCTGGCTGGGCCATTGTTCCGGCTGCGTTAGCGGCAACACCTTCCAGAATTACTACTTCAAGGAATTTGCGCCGCGCCTTGGTGTGGCGTACCAAGTCAACAATAAACTGGTCCTCCGCGGCGGGTACGGGATCAGCTATCAGCCTCCCACCGAAGGCGGTTGGGGAGCAGAGCAGTTCTTCGGGTTCAACTCCAGCGTTGTAGTTCACCGGCAGTCTGGCCAGATTAACGCCGTGAATCCTGTCATGTACCTCTCCAATTTCGCGGGTGGCTCGGCGCCCGGCCAAGTGGGCATGCCTGCTTTTACCGGCACGTTGCCGAACACGGATCCCGCCAGCATGAATGGGCAGGGGGTCGATTACTTCCCTCGCAACTCCCTGGCCATGCCTTATATCCAGAACTGGAGCGGCGGGTTCCAGTACCAATTCCCGCATCAGGTCCTCTTGGAGGCCAATTACATTGGGTCAAAGGGGACGCGCCTGATCAACATCGATATGGGAGGAATCAATCAGGCGCCGGCGAAGTATATGGGCCTGGGGGACATTCTGGCGGATCCGCTCGCAGCGGATCTGAGCAATCCCGCCACTGCGGCGACGCTCTCCCAATACGGTATCACCAAATTACCCTATCCCACTTTTGATGCCGACAACGCCGCCATTAACAGCAATTCGGTGGCTACGGGGCTCACCCGCTTCCCACAGTACAGCGGCGTGCAGAACGATTCTCCTGGCCTCGGAAACTCGACCTATCACTCGTTGCAGCTCACGGCACGCAAGAACTCGACGCACGGCCTGACGTTTATCGGCGCCTACACTCTCTCCAAGAACATCTCGGACAGCGCCAGCGCCATGCGGTACTACAACGTGTACATTCAGGACCTCTACAACCGGAAATTGGAGAAAAGCATTGTCTCCTTCGACTACCCGCAAGTCCTGAAATTGACCTGGATCTACGCGTTGCCCCTCGGCCACGGCCAGCGGTGGATGAATTCCTCCGGCTTGGCGGATCGGATCTTTTCCGGGTGGCAGTTGACGGCCATTCAACGTTACGGCTCGGGGAGCCCCCTGGCCATCGGCTCGGCTTTGTCCTCGTCAATCACCCCGACGATCCGGCCGGACGTCGTCTCCGGCGTCCCCCAAACCCTCACGCCCCATGGGTTGAACGCCCTCCTTGCGTACGACCCCAATACGGGGGCCGTCACTAACGGGACTGCCTTGCTCAACCCCGCAGCGTTCGCCGATGTACCCACATCACCCAACAATGGCTTTCCGCTGCGGCTGGGAACGGCCCCGCCGCTCCTGCCGAATACCCGGGGGCCTGGTCACGAAGCGGAGGACTTCGGTCTCCTCAAGGACACGCAGATTACCGAACGGGTTAAGCTTCAGCTTCGCGCGGACTTCCAGAACGTCTTTAACCGCACGGGACTCGGCGACCCGGATCCGTACCTGAGCGACGGGCTTCCGTCCCAGGGAGGTACCTTTGGCTTGATCACGGGCCCCATGAATGGCCCGCGTACCATCCAATTCGGTATGCACATTACCTTCTGATCGTTGGTTTCTGAACTTGGTCTCGACGGCCCGCCCCGTGGCGGGCCGTTCTTTCTAGTGAGTGCCGAAGGCACCTTGGAGTGCGGCGGCCTGACGCCGCCTTGGAATTAAACAATGCTCGAACCAACGATTCGAATGAAACAGGCGACCACGGCAAGGCGGCCTCAAGGTGCCGCACCCCAAGGTGCGGCAAGGCGGCGTCAAGCCGCCGCACTCCAAGGCGCCTTCGGCGCAACTATCGCACTGGCTTCCCTCTTCCTGCTGTCCTGCGGGTCCGGCTCGTCTCCGTCGCCCAGCCCGACGCCGACTCCTTCCCAACCGACTTGCAGCGATGCAGCAACGGGCAGTTCCACCGATTTCAGCACCAGCCCCACGATTTCCAGTTGCCCGGTGTTTCCCACAGACAATCTCTGGAACGCCGATATCTCGAACTACTGCGTTGATCCCAACTCGGACCAGTACATTGCCAGCATCAACCAGGAAAAGCAGTATCTGCATGCCGACTTCGGCAGCGATCCGACCTACGGAATCCCATACGTTGTGGTGCCAAGCACTCAAGCACTGGTGTCCGTAATTTTCAACCAATATCCTTCCGACAGTGACTTTGGATCCTCCGGGCCGGGCTGCACCGTGACCTCCGCCAGCGCCTGCTACCCCTTTCCACCCAATGCCCCCGTGGAGGGTGGCAGCAATTCCACCGGCGACCGGCACGTGCTGACGCTCCAAGCCGACCCCACGCACAACAACTGCACGCTGTACGAAGTGTGGGAAGGCATTAAGGATGCCAACGACAACAATTGGACCGCAGCCAATGGAGCCATTTTCAATCTCTATTCGGACAAGCTGCGCCCCGATGGCTGGACATCAGCGGACGCGGCGGGGTTACCCATCCTTCCTGGCCTCGTGCGATACGACGAGGTGGCGGCGGGCGAAATCAAACACGCACTGCGCTTCACCGTTTACCAATCCCAAGCCGGTTTCATCCACCCCGCAACTCACTATGCGAGCGAGTCGACCAGTCCCGCCCTGCCCCCCATGGGCTTGCGCCTTCGCTTGAAGGCCTCCTACGACATCTCTTCCTTCACCGGCCAGTCCCTTGTTATCTTAACTGCTCTTAAGAAATACGGCATGATGGTGGCGGATAATGGCAGCAGTTGGTACATCACCGGAGCGCCCGATCCGGGATGGGACGACACGGACCTTGACCAGCTTAAAACCGTTCCCGGGAGTGCCTTCGAAGTGGTGACAACGGGAACGATCCAGACCAACTGAGCGGTTCACACAGAGACCACAGAGCTGCTCACAGAGGACACGGAGAAGAGCTTTCTCTGTTCTCTCTGTGCGCCGGTCTCCGTGTCCCCTGTGTGAACGCAGTGGGGTCCGTGGCGCGTCACCGCGGCTCATCCACTTCCAGGATCTGATCCGCCTTGACGTCGCGAAGGGTTTGCAGGATCCCGCTGGGCCAGCGAATTTCCACCTTCTGCGCGCTCGTTTCCGGCCCCAGACCGAAGTGCACCCGCTTGTCGCTGGAAGACAGATAACTACCGGCCGTAGTGACCGTGGCCATCTGCATACCGCGAGCGGTAACCACTTTGACTTCCGCGCCGATGCCGTCGCGATTGCTCCGGTGTCCCGTCATCTTCATGATCAGCCAATGATTCGAGGTGGGGGTTTGGTTTAGCAGCACGTGGGCCGGGCCTTCGCTGGTGGATACTACAGCGTCCACGCGGCCATCGTTATTGATGTCCCCAATCGCCAGGCCGCGGCCGGCCCACGCTTGGCGGAAGACTTCCCCGGATGCCGCCGAAACATCCACAAAGCCCTGGGGGGTGTTCCGAACAAGGAGGATCGGCTCGCGGTAATGGAGATTGTGACTGACCTGTTCGACGGTGTCCATCACGTGGCCTTGCGAGACCAGCAGGTCTTTGCGGCCGTCGTTGTCATAATCGATAAAGTGCAAACCCATGCCTGAATGCTGCATGGTGATGTTGCCGAGTCCGGTCGCATCCGTGGCATACTTAAAGAAACCGTTGCCTTCATTTTCGTAAAGCGCGTACTTGTCGAAGGCCAGGTCGGCCACTGCCAGGTCCGGCAATCCGTCGTTGTTGTAATCGGCAAAATCCACACCCATGCCCGCATAGGTGCGCCCGCTGTCCGTCACACCCACACCTGCCAATAGCGCAACTTCCTCAAAAGTGCCATTGCCTTTGTTGTGGTACAGGAATCCCGGCATGGAGTCATTGGCCACATAGACGTTGACGTGCCCATCGCGGTCGTAATCCGCGATGGCAATCCCCAAACCCTTGCCCGGCTTGTCAATTCCGATCTGGCGCGACACCTCGGTAAAAGTGCCGTCCCCGTTGTTGTGATAAACCAACGGTTCGATGGGCGGAAAACTGTCGGGCCGGCAGTAGGTCCGCAGAGTCCCATTGACCAGGCACACGTGGTCTTCGAAATCCCACTGCACGTAACGAAGGACCACGAGATCGAGGAGGCCGTCGTTATCGAGGTCCACCCAGGCGGCGCTGGTGGACCAACCGCTGCCGCCCACGCCCGCTTTCTCAGTGACGTCGGTGAATGTTCCGTTGCCGTTGTTGTGGTAGAGCCGGTTGCCTCCGTATTCGGTGACAAACAAGTCTTCGAAGCCGTCGTTGTCGTAATCGCCTACTGCCACTCCGTATCCGTAACCTTTCCCCTCGACACCCGCTCGCTCGGTAACGTCTTCGAACGTACCGTCGGGCTTCTGGTGGTACAGGCGGTGCCAGTATTTGGGGTCGGACTTGCGCGGGATGGCGCCCGGCGGGGTGGGGTCGCTGATGGGCGCGCCGTTCACCAGGAAAATGTCCAGTCGGCCGTCATTGTCGAAGTCGAACAGGGCCACACCTGAGCCCATGATCTCCAGCATGTATTTCTTGGCGGTCTGGGAGGCGTAGTGATGGAACTGCACGCCGGCCTGGACTGTCACGTCTACAAAGTTCGCTGGCACGATATCCGTTCGCTGGCCCGGCGAGCCGGGCTCCGCCCTCGCGGCCAGAAACCAGAGACAAAGCGCAGAGAGCGCCGCAGAGGTCGCGGCGTGCCGGAAGCTCATATCACCTCGGATCCTGATCGGGAGTCGAATGCGCGCCCACGCTGGCGGCGTAGGAATCGAGTTCCGCCTTCGCCTTCTCAATTTGGCCAGTTCTGCGGTAGAGTTGCCCCAGCATGAAGTGCAGACGCACCACCTTGGGAGCAAGCTCCATTGCTTTCTCAATCTCCTGTTGAGCGGCGGCGAGCTCATTCACAAGGGAGTAGGCTTTTCCCAGCTCTTCATGCGCCTCGGCCGAGGCCGGCTCCATCTGGACCGCCTGCCGAAGATAAGGCAAAGCCTCTGCCGGCCGATTCTGTTTCAGCAGCACGCGGCCGAGGCCGAGGTACGGCGTGGGATCGTCCGGCTTCGACGCTTCCCAGCCTATCGCGGTCCTGTATGCCGTCGCGGCGTCCTCCAACCGGCTCAACAACTCCGCGCACCACCCCATGCTGGTTTCGGCGGTAACGACCCGCGGGACGAGCGCGAGAGAACGCTGATAGGCCTGGATAGCCGCCGCGAATTGTTGCTCGTTCGTCCTGACCTCTCCCAGCGCTTGCCAGGCGCCGGCATCGCCAGGCTCCATTTCGAGGGAGCGCGTGAGCCACTTATCGGCGTCGCCGTAAAGGTCCAGCGCCAGGCAATCAAGCCCCAGCATCTTGAGTTCCACCGCGGAGAGCTCACGGTGTTTGGCCGCCTCTTCGAATTCGGTGCGCGACTCCTGCCAGCGTTGCTCGGCGTAGCGGATGAATCCCAGCAAGGCATGGCCGTTCCCGGCATCCCCAGTGGTCTCAAGGAACTGCCGTGTCCGCACCTCGGCTTGGTCGGGCGCCAGTTCGACGGCGCGCGTCAGGTATTTCACGGCCTCCTGGGGTTTGTTCTGCTTCTGGAGGACGCGGCCGAGATTCCAATAGGGCGTGGCGTCTGGCGCCGCTTGCGACGATTGCCACGCCATGATCTTCCGATAGGCTGCCGCTGCCTCATCCCAACGCCCCAGGCCCTCATAGGCGCTGCCCAGGCCATTCTCCGCATAGACGTTCTTCGCGTCCAGCTCCAAACATTCGCGAAAAACACTCACGGACTCGCTGTATTTCTCCCGCAGGAACTTGCCCTGCCCCAGGTCATTGCAGGTCTCGAGATCATGGGGATCCAGATGAAAGGATCGCGAGAGCCACAGGTCGGCGTTCGCATAGTCCTTGAGCGTTGCCGCGCTCAGGCCCATGATCTTCGACTCGAAAGCAGAGGGCGGGCGTAACTTCGCGGTTTCCCCATACTCGCGGAGCGCCTCGGCAGGCCGGGATTGTTTGAACAGGATAAACCCGAGCACGGCATGTCCGTCCGGGGAGTTTGGACGCTCGTCGAGGAACCGGTGGATGACGGGAAGCGCCTCGTCCAGTTTCCCTTCGCGCACCAGCGAACTCGCCTGGACCAGGAGAGGCTCAGAGGGAGTCATCCGCGAGGCTCCGGGCCCAGGCGGAGCACCGGCTTGCCCGGCGAGGTACGCCGCTGCGCAAGGCCAAACCAACACGAGGGCAAGGGCTCCAGCTTTCACCTGCCGTTCGCCTCCAGGATCTGATCGCCGCGGGTCCTCCCCCTTCGGAGTGTGGACGAGAAAGCCGAGGCGACCTCCGCCTAGCATACTCCGCCAGCGGACGCAGAGTACAGTGTTGCTATGGAGCGGAACTGCCTGATTCGGTGTAAGATGAAGGGCGATTATGCGTCGGCAAAGGACCAAGGCGCTGCCCTATCGAACTTCCCCCTGGGATTGGAAGGTGTGAAAGAATCGCGCTGTAGCGGCGGTCTCTGACCGCCGGTCCTTTGTTCTCGAGTGCGTCGGCGGTCGGAGACCGCCGCTACAGCGCAAGGACCCCTCACCTTGCCTTTTCACGCAGACCATTACTCCCGCCAGCAGCACAGGTGCGATCCGGTATGCTAACATGTTACTCATCGATGCCGGCAAACCGCTCGGCTTCGTGTACGTGACAAATCAGGATGGCGGATATCCCTTCGTTGGCGCTCCGCGCGCGCTGTTGGAGTCCGAGCGAAAGGAGTTGGCTCATGCGACCTACCCGGCGGGCAAAAACCTCTTGGCGGTGCACTGGCGCTCTGCTCGTAGCCGGTGCTTTTCTCTGGCAGCAGTCCGTTTCCACTCTGCTTGCGCAGAGCGCTGTGCCGCAAGCCCTTAAAGTCCCTCGCCTCGACGTCATCGTTCTGGCGGGCGACGGCGGAGTCAACATCGTCAAAGCGAAAAAGGCAGTGATGCCCGTAATCGAAGTGCGGGACCAAGAGCGGCACCCTGTGGCCGGCCTCTCCGTCACTTTCGCAGCCCCCACCAGCGGTCCACACGTCACGTTTGCGCACGGCAGTTCGACTTACAGCACGGTCACCGATACCAACGGGCGCGCCACGGTCTCCACCATGACGCCAGTGGGTCAGGGTGAATTCAAGATCAATATCAGCACGACCTTTCAGGGCCTGACCGCCACAGCCGTCATCTCCCAAACCAATTACTTGACGCCTGCGGCAGCGAATGCCGGCGCGGGTGGCGCGGCAACCCCAGGCGCCACGACAACCGCCACCGCCACGTCAGCCTCGCATGGCGTCTCGAAAACGCTCATTATTGTCATCATCGCAGGGGTTGCGGCCGGCGCCGGCGCGGCGGCAGCTTTGGGCAAAGGGGGAGGAAGTTCGAGTTCGTCTCCACCCCCTTCATCTGCTACTGGAACTATAGGAGGCACCGGCTCATCCACCATCGGGCCTCCTCATTAGGAACCTGGTGCGAAGTGCGCGGAAAGGAAACCCCATGCGTTCTGGCATTCGCCGTCCATTACTCGCTCTGCTCTGCCTGGGGCTGAGCCAACTCCCAGCCGCGGGCCAAAAAACCGCAGCTCCGCCAGACCCCGAGCAGGGCCAGATTATTGTGCATCAGGAGGCGGCATCGAACAGCGGCGATGCCGATAATGCGGCTCAGGGAATGCAGACGCCGGTCCTGGGTTTTGTCAGCGGCGCGGAGCAAGGTGAACTGCGCTTGCTGCTCGGCATTCCGGGAGCGTCGGCTCTGGGCGAGCCCATGGCGATTCCCGCCAGTCTTCGCAACCTTTTCTTCGCGCCGAATCAGAGTTATGCCCTCCTCGCGCCATTGTCGGGCGGTTTTCTCGGCCTTTTGACATTCCAGGGGGCGGAGGGGGAAGCTGCTGTCTCCATCTGTGGGGCCATTCCGCAACCCGACATCGTCGCATTCAGCCCCGGCGCCTCGACCGCGGCTCTCTATTCAAAGGCGGAGGGACGTCTCCAGGTGATTACCGGACTTCCCGATTCGCCGCAATTGGCGCGCATCGTCCCTGAGAGCGATCTACCGGACGAAGTGCGGTACCTGGCCGTCGCTGACGACGGGGTCACACTGCTGGAAGGGACCGTCCACAACGCGGTGTACGCGCTCCCGCAAATGGGCGTGCCACGATTGCTTTACACCGCGGGGGACTTGCAGGGCATGGCGTTCGCCCCTCGGACCCGCGACCTCGTGGCCTTTGATCGCGCCGCAGGCACAGCTTTTGTTTTGCAGGATGTCTCGGGCGCCAGCGCTTATCTTCCACTTGCTGATGGCTTGTCAGGCATGGACGGTAATGTGTTTCTCGAAACCAGCCGTGCCGGTGCTGTCATCGCCGCCACCAAAAGCAGTACCCTTTGGGAGATCAACCTTCAGTCCTTGAAGGTTCAAGACATCCATCTGCCGGGCATGCCTCAGATGCTGCAGCCTTTGCGGATATCTGGAGATTACCTGCTCTTCTTTCGAAGCGGTCTTCCCGCTTGGATTCTGGACTCAAATAGCGCTGAGGGAGGCATTTCGTTCGTGCCTGCCGGTGCTGTGCCAAGTAGGCATCCCAAGCCATTTCCATTCACGACCATTCACCTTTTGAAGGGCGCTCAAAGCGAGCAGCCGGACTTAGTTAGTCAAGGTTCTTCGGGGGCCGCCTGCACCGGTGCGCCAGAACCAACTCCGGCGCCTCATCCCCTGCCCCGGACAAGTTACTGAGCCCGGATTGGTTTATTGGGCCTTTTATGCTTAAACGAACTAATAGAAGCAGCGGCGATAACCCAAACCCGTTCGGGAAGCAGCCCCAGCCGGCTGGCCTACGGAACCCCCCGGTGATTACAGCGCTGCTCCTGGCTAGTAGCGGCGCTCTTTGCGATACCAACGAATTCTGCCGGGCAGGTGGCGCCAACTATCAGCTCCCTTAGTCCCAGCTCGGCAAACGCGGGCGGATCCTCCTTCACGTTGACCGTCGCAGGCTCGAACTTCGACGGGTCGGAAGTAGTCCAATGGGGTTCGACAGCCCTCCCCACAAACTACGTGAGCGGTAGTGAACTGACGGCTTCGGTTGATTCCAGTCTTATCGCCACGGCGGGGACGGTGGCGGTCACGGTGACCAACGACGCCGGGGCTTCGAACGGCCTCCCCTTCACCATTTACCCAGTGGTCAGCAATATCAGTCCCAGTTCCGCGACGGCAACCGCGCCAGGATTTACATTGACTGTCACCGGCTCAGGTTTTGACTCCGGGGCAATCGTGCAATGGAATGGAACAGCGCTGAGCACGACCTTCGGGAGCGCCACCCAATTGACCGCTGCCGTACCGGCCGCTCTCATTGCAGCCCCGGGCTCGGCCACGGTGACAGTGATCGACAACGGGGTGACATCGCAGACTGCCGCCACTTTCACCATTAACCCGCCTCCAACAATTAGCTCGCTGAGTCCCAACGCGGCAGTAGCCGGTGGGCCGGTTTTCACGCTCACCGTCAACGGCTCGAACTTCGACAATTCTGCATCGGTGCAATGGAACGGCACAGGAATCCCCACGTCCTTCGGAAGCAGCACTCAACTGAGCGCAACGGTTGCGGCCAGTCTGATCGCCTCGCCGGGCACTGCTCTGGTAACGGTGACTGACCACGGTGCGACATCGAGCCCCGCCACCTTCACCATCGCCCCAGGGCCAGTGATCACCTCGCTCAGTCCCGACACCGTCACTGCCGGCGCGTCCGGCTTTACGCTGACTGTCAACGGCACGGGGTTTATCTCCGGCGCCACCGTGCAATGGAACAGTACGGGGTTGACCACCACTTTCGTGAGCTCCACACAGTTGACGGCGGCGGTGGCGACTGCCCTGATTGCCACGGCGGGCTCGGCAACCGTCACCGTGACGGAGAGCGGGGTAACATCCCCCGGCGCCCCCTTCACCATCGCGCCAGGGCCGGTGATCACCTCGCTCAGTCCCAGCACCGCGACCGCGGGCCAGGCCGGCTTCACGCTGACCGTCAATGGCTCAGGCTTTGTTTCAGGTGCGGTGGTGCAATGGAATAGTACGGCGCTCACTACCACGTTTGTGAGCGCTACGCAACTGACCGCGCCGGTTGCCGCCAGCCTCGTCGCTACGGCGGGCTCGGCAACTGTCACCGTGACGGAGAACGGCGTGACCTCTACCGGCGCCACTTTCACTATCGCTCCGCCGCCGGTGATTACTTCGCTCAGTCCCAACACCGCGACCGCGGGCCAGGCCGGCTTCACGCTGACCGTCATAGGCTCAGGCTTTATCTCAGGCGCGGTGGTGCAATGGAATACGACGGCGCTCACTACCACGTTTGCGAGCGCCACTCAACTGACCGCTACGGTTACCGCCGGCCTCGTGGCCACGGCGGGCTCGGCGACTGTCACCGTGACGGAGAACGGGGTAACATCCCCCGGCGCTACCTTCACGATCGCTCCACCGCCGGTGATTACTTCGCTAAGTCCCAACACCGCGACCGCGGGCCAGGCCGGCTTCACGCTGACCGTCAATGGCACAGGCTTCGTCTCGGGTGCGGTGGTGCAATGGAACTCCACAGCGCTGACGACCACGTTTGTGAATTCTACGCAATTGACCGCCGCGATTACCGCCAGCCTCGTGGCCACCGCGGGCTCGGCAACTGTCACCGTGGCGGAAAACGGTGTGACCTCCACCGGCGCTGCCTTCACCATCGCCCCAGGGCCGGTGATCACCTCGCTCAATCCCAACACTGCGGTGGCGGGCGGCGCGGCTTTTACCTTGACGGTGAACGGCACGGGCTTCGTTTCCGCGGCCGTCATAGATTGGAACGGAACAGCGCTCAGCACCACCTTCGTGGGCGCCACAGAGTTGACAGCCCAAGTGACGGCCAATCTCATCGCGACTCCCGGTACCGCGCCCGTGACGGTGGTCGAGAACGGGGTGACTTCCAACGCAGTTAACTTCACCGTTGCGGCGGAACCGGTGATCATCTCCCTCAATCCCCTCGCGGCAACCGCGAGCGGGCCAGCTTTCATTCTTACCGTGAACGGTACAGGTTTTCTCTCCGGCGCAGCGGTCCATTGGAACAGCACGGCGCTGACGACCACTTTTGTGAACTCCACGCAGTTGACGGCCCAAGTGCCGGCCAATCTCATCGCGATCCCCGGTACCGCGTCCGTAACCGTGGTTGAGGACGGGGTGACATCCGCCCCGGCCACGTTCACCATCTCCTCGGGGCCGGTGATTACCTCCCTCAGTCCCAACACGGCGACAGCAGGCGGAGCGGCCTTCACGCTTACCGTCAATGGTTCGGGCTTCGCCGCCGGAGCCATCGTGCAGTGGAACGCTACCGCGTTACCAACGACCTTCGTGAACAGCAACCAGTTGACGGCACAAGTAGCGGCCAGTTTCATTGCTACTCCCGGCACCGCAACGGTAACGGTAGTTGAGGGCGGCGTGACGTCCACAAGCGCCACGTTCACGATCGGCGCAGCACCGGTGATTACCTCGCTCAGTCCGAACGCTGCAACAGTGGGGAGTGGGGCCTTTACGCTGACTGTGAACGGTTCGGGATTTATCTCCGGCGCAGTGGTTCGGTGGAACAATACCACGCTGCCAACTACCTTCGTGAACTCCACGCAGCTAACGGCGCAGGTAGCGGCCAGCCTCATCGCCACGCCCGGCACCGTGAAAGTGACGGTGGTTGAAAATGGGGTCACATCTGGGAGCGCCACTTTCACCATCTCCTCGGGGCCGGTGATCATCTCGCTAAGTCCGAGTTCAGCGGCAGCCGGTGGGCCCTCCTTCACGCTGACGGTGAACGGGGCGGGATTTGTCTCCAGTGCTGTGGCCCATTGGAACGGCACCGCACTGACTACAACTTTCGTGAACGCCACGCAGTTGACTGCCCAGGTAACAGCCAATCTCATCGCCTCTCCAGGTACGGTGACCGTAACAGTGGTTGAGAACGGGGTGACATCGACCAGCGCCACATTCACCATCGCCGCCGCACCGGCAATTAGTTCGCTGAGTCCGAGTTCGGCGATGGAGGGCGGGCCGGCATTCACCCTGACCGTCAACGGCACGGGCTTTCTCTCTGGCGCGGTCGTCCACTGGAATGGTACCGCGCTGACTACGAGTTTCGTGGGCGCCACGCAGTTGACCGCCCAGGTACCGGCCAGTCTCATTGCCGCACCCGGCACGGCCACGGTGACGGTAGTTGAAAGCGGGGTGACTTCGGGCGGCGCCACTTTCACGATCAGCGGGGGACCGGTGATTGCCTCGCTCAGTCCGAACGCTGCAACGGCAGGCGGGCCTGCCTTCACGCTGACGGTGAACGGGTCGGGATTTGTTTCCGGCGCGGTCGTCCAATGGAACGGCAGCGCGCTGGCTACGAGCTTCGTGAGCGCCACGCAGTTGACCGCCCAGGTGCCGGCCAGTCTCATTGCCGCGGCGGGCACTGCACACGTCACTGTGCTCGAGAACGGAGTGACATCCGCCAGCGCCACCTTCACTATCTCCGCCGGGCAGGTGATTACCATTACCTCGCTCAGCCCAGCTTCGGCGACGGCGGGCGGCCCGGCCTTCACGCTGACTGTCAACGGCGCGGGCTTTGCCTCCGGTGCGGTCGTGCAGTGGAATAGTACAAGGTTGACTACAACCTTCGTGAGTGCGGCCCAGTTAAAGGCAGCGGTGCCGGCAAATCTGATCGCTGCCCCGGGAACTGCCACTATCACCGTAGTGATGGCAGGTACGACGTCGTCGCCTGAGCCATTTACGATAACGGTTCCGAGCCTGAGCCTCAGCGCTACCGCCACCACTTCGCCGACCCAGAACGCCAATGTCAGCTTGACGGTGAATTCAGCCGTCACGACAGAATTGACTGGAACACTCGCCATCTCCTTCGTGGCGGATTCCAGCGATGCTAACACCCCTTCGGGTTATCAGGACCCGAAGCTGGTATTTGTTTCCACCGGCGCCACCACGATTCCTTTCACCATAGCGGCGAACTCCAAGACCGCAAAGCTGGGGAGCGATGGCAATGGCGCGATACAGCAAGGCACGGTTGCCGGGACCATTACGGTCACCATGGCCAGCCTGCTCGCCGGCACTGCGAATGTCCTTCCCAAACCTGCCCCGACAATTACCATAGTTGTCCCTCGGATTGCCCCCGTCATCGTGGCCGGCTCGGTAAAGATCGCCAGCCTCACCTCGACGGGTTTCGACGTGGATCTGAATGCTTTTTCCACCTCTCGAGACCTGCAAGAAGCCACCTTCGTGTTCACGGGAGCTTCCGGAAGTACGCTGAGTGGACAGTCCTCGTTCCAGGTTTCATTCAGCAGCGCAGCCGCCACCTATTTTGGGGGGAGCACAGGTTTAAAGAACGGCGGAAACTTCGGCCTGACTGTGCATTTCACCTATAGCGGCGACACCAGTGTGATCAGTGGGGGCAGTGTTGCCGTCACGGTTTCCAACTCCGTAGGAACCTCGAGCGAAGTAACGGGGGAGAGTCAGTGATGGCGTAGGGGTAGGGCTTGCCCTACCCTCGTCGGGACCAGCGGAAATGCGGGGACGGCAAGCCGTCCCCCTACAAGGGAGTGACCGCGGCTTTCCCTGCGAACTACACGTTATCAGAGATGGCCCAAGGCTCCCGGTAACTGCGCCTCAGGTAGCGGTTAGCTTCGTTGTCACCGCCGAACGTTTCATTGGAGCTGTCGAACACCAGTTTCCGGTCACCCACCCGGTAGGAGATGTTGGCCATGTGACAGAGGGCCGCGGAGATGTGACCGTCCTCCACATCGGCGCTCGGGCGCTTTCGGCTGCGAATGCAACTAATGAAATCGTCGATGTGCGCCGCCTGAAGTGCGGCAAAGGTCTGCTTGTCGCTCGAGATCTTGCGGCCGTCCCGGTCGAATTGTTCCCATCCTCCTCCGTCCCGTCCCAGAATCATCATGCCGTCGCTGCCATAGATTTCAGTTCTGGTTCCGGTGAAGGGGTACCAATCAGGAAGCTTCGTCGTGCTCTCTCTGACATTGTCGGGTAACTTCGCCATATAAGGCGTCCACCACGCCTGCTGGAAAATCATCGTCAAGCCGTCATAAGCGTAGGTGACTAAAGAGGTGTCGGGCGTTTCGGCCCCATCTTTAAAGAAGAAGTTTCCGCCCGCGTGATGAACGGATTTCGGGTAGGACGCACCCACGAGCCAGCGAGCCAGGTCCACCTGATGAACACCTTCTTCCGTAATGTTTCCACCGCTGAAATCCCAGAACACACTTTGGAAGTACTTGGGGTTGTAGGGACGCGTTGCCGCAGGACCAAGCCACATCGCCCAATCGAAGCCTGCCGGCGGCAAGGAATCCCGGGTGTTCTCTAGCGGCGCTCTGGTCATCATATTGTAAATAGTTACGAGATGAATCGCGCCGAGTTTGCCGGACTGAATCAGTTGGCGTCCCGTATTTGCATAGGAACTGCTCCTGTTTTGCAGCCCCACTTGCACCACTCGGTTATATTTGCGCGCGGCCTCGACCATCTTCCGGCCTTCCCAGATATTGTGCGAGGCTGGGCTTTCCACATAAACGTCTTTGCCCACTTGGCAGGCCAGTACTGTTGCCAGCGAATGCCAGTGGTCCGGAGCGGCGCAAACCAAGGCATTGACGTCGCTGTCTTCCAGGATATGCTCGAAACTGCCTACCGCCGCCGGCGCCTTTCCTTTCTTATCCTGGACGGCCTTCGCCGCTAGTGCCGCCTTTCGATCGTCAACATCGCAGACGTAGGCAATTTCAACGTCCGGTCTTTGGGAGAATAATTGAATCAGAGAACTCCCGCGCGATCCCACTCCCATGATGCCCACAATCACCTTGTCGCTTGGTGCAACCGCCTTCAAGGGAGCGCGCAGCGTGGCCACCCCCAAGGCAGCGCCTAATCCACCCTTGATACTCCGATCCAGAAATCCCCTCCGCCCGATGGCCATCCCGCACCTCGTCCTTAAAGACTCAACCTCATCCCGACCCAGACGCTATAATGTCCGACCCCATTCCGCTGAAGTCGCACCTCGGGAATCTATTGATACCTCAGCGAAACAGCGTCCGTCAACCATTGGTGATTTGTGATTGCCGATTTGCGATTGATGATCGCCGATTAAATCACCAACCACAAATCGCCAGGCGTCCTCGTAAGAAGACTGCCTCATGCTGAGACGCGCCGTTAAAACGATCACATCCGTATTGCTCGGGGCCAGTTTGTGCGCTTTGGCGATCAAATCGAGGGCGTCAAGGTCCTTGCTCTGGGTTGACGCGCGCAGCGCTCGTGGCGGGCATCCTCAGCCTGTGTCGCAACATCCTACTCATCGTGATGAGTGTAGCTCCGTCTTGCCCGGTCGGTCTACTTCGTCGGGGCGAGCTCACGGCACCCAGAACGCATGAAGTAGCCGGGAGCGCGGGCAAGAGGTCCAAATCGAATATCCCGGCTACGATAGATGCTAGTTGGCCTCAGGCTCGCGCGCCGTGGCAGGAATGATGCCTGCGAAAGGCGTTCAGCGCTGGAGGATGCCGATGAAACAGAGCCGCACCGCAAGACCTCTCCTGATTCTTGTTGTGCTTCTACTGGGGCTAGGCTCATCGTTGCAAGCACAGATTCTTCCCAACTCCGGCCAGCAAATCACCCCCTTGGCTCCCGCCGACTCGTCGTTCGTGCCGCTGAATCCTGGCCTCAGCGATAACCCCCAATATGTCGCCGGTCAAGCGGCCAGCAGCGTCGTAAGCCCCGACGGCAAAACACTGCTCGTTTTAACCAGTGGTTTTAATCGGGTGTATGCTTCCTCGGGCGAGCACGAGGGGTCGCTCATCCCGGAGGATTCGACCCAGTTCGTTTTTGTCTTCGACATCTCGGCCCACCAGCCTGTGCAGAAGCAAGTCATTCCGCTTCACAACACCTACTATGGCATTGTGTTTGATCCTTCGGGATCGGCCTTTTACGTGTCAGGCGGCATGGACGATACGGTCCATATCTTTTTGCTGGGACAGGGTGGGATGTGGGCAGAGCAGACGGCCGGGCCGGTATCGCTCGGGCACGGCGGCGGAATCGGTATTCGAGTGCACCCCGAGGCTGCCGGGATCGCCATCGGCGCGGATGGGGCCAAGCTGGTGGTGACCAATTACTACAACGATTCCGTCAGCGTTCTGACCAAATCACGGAATGGCTGGACCCTGGCCGCGGAACTCGACTTGCGTCCCGGCATTCTGAACCCGCGCGCTAAGGGGGTTCCAGGCGGCGAATATCCTCTCTGGGTGGTCATTAAAGGCAGTGACACCGCGTACGTGTCAAGCATCCGCGACCGGGAGGTTGACGTCGTCGATATTTCGTCTCCGACGGCGCCAGCCTTGACAACGCGCATACCCGTGCCCGGGCAGCCCAACAAGATGGCCCTGAATGCGAGCCAATCCATGCTCTACGTGGCACAGGACGTGAGTGACTCCGTGGGGGTCATCGACACGGATTCCAACACCTTGGTGGAGAACATTCCGGTCACAGCTCCCGCCGGGCTGCTCCCGAACTCGCTGGCCGGGTTCAAGGGCAACGACACGAACAGCGTGGCAGTTTCGAAGGACGGGCTATCCCTTTACGTGACGAACGGGTGGATGAACGACGTGGCCGTGGTTCGGCTCGACCCTCCCAAAGAAAGCCAAGTGACCGGATTGATCCCAACCGGCTGGTATCCCAACTCGGTCAGTTTCAGTAACGACGGCCAATTCATGTACGTGGTTAACGACAAATCGCCGACCGGGGCAAATCCGGGATATTGTATGGGCCTCACCCTTGCAAGTTCCGAACAGTGCGCCGGGAACAATCAGTTCGCTCTGGAACTGATCAAGGCGGGGCTTCAGAGCTTCCCCACTCCTACGCCGAGTGAGCTTTCCAACCTGACTCAGCAAGTGGCGGCCAATAACCATCTCAGCCGGCAGCCTACCGGCCAGCAGGCCGCTATGATGGCCTTTCTCCACGACCATATCCAACACATCATCTACATCATCAAGGAGAACCGTACCTACGACCAGGTGTTGGGCGATTTGGAAGTTGGCAATGGCGATCCGAGCCTCACAGAATTCGGGACCGAGATAACGCCCAACCAGCACGCCCTTGCCAGCCAGTTTGTGGACCTCGACAACTTTTACGCCACCGCCGAGGTCAGCATGGACGGCTGGCCATGGTCGACGGCGGCGCATGCCACCGACGTCGTCGAGAGGCAAACGCCCGTGGAGTACGCGGACCGCGGGCTGAGCGACGACTCCGAGGGCGACAACCGTAACATCAACGTCGGTTACCCCACCCTGGCTGAGCGGCGTGCCGCAAATCCCAACACTCCCAACGACCCGAACGTCCTGCCCGGCACGGCGGACGTTGCGGCGCCGGACGGACCCGAAGGACAGCCTGGCGCCGGGTTTCTCTGGGATGCGGCATTGCGAGCCGGCTTGACCGTCCGCAACTACGGGTTCTTCATCGACGAGCAGCGCTATGATCTGACCTCAAAGTCAACAAAGCAGTACGGAATTCCGGAGGACCCTACGCCTTTTGCGGACCACCGGATCGTCGCCTACACTACCAGTTCGGTTCTCCGCCCTTACACGGACGCCTATTTCCGCGGTTTCGACATGAGCTTCCCGGACTACTACCGTTTCCTCGAGTGGCAGCGGGACTTCAAAGCCAACGGACTCCCCAACCTGACCCTGCTCCGGCTTCCCCACGACCACACCGGCAACTACGCCGAGTCGATCGCCGGAGTTAATACGCCGGAACTAGATGGAGCGGACAATGACTACGCTGTGGGCCTGGTGGTGCAGACGATCGCCCAGAGCCCACATAAGTATGACACGCTGATTTTCATTGTCGAAGACGATGCGCAAGATGGCGGCGATCATGTGGATGCACACCGCAGTCTGGCTTTCGTGGTGGGACCTTATGTGAAGCACAAGTGGGTGGTTCCCACCTCCTTCAACACTCTGAGCATGTTCCGGACGATCGAGGACATCCTCGGTACAGCTCATCAGAACTTGAATGATGCCTTGGCCGTGCCTATGGCGATTTTATTCGACACCGTCCAGAAGGAGTGGTCTTTCAGCGCCGTTCCGTCGGATTACCTCTGCGGCACCCAACTGGACCTGCCCGCTTGCCAGACGGCCGGACACCGCATTCTCTACCCCACGCACAATGCGTCCTACTGGGCCAAAGCCACCACAGGAATGGACTTCTCCACGGAAGACAAGGTTGACGGGGAGCAGTTCAACCGCATTCTGTGGAAGGGCCTGATGGGCGAGAGTCCGTACCCCTCATCACCCAGTCGCCTCGACCTGCGCGCTGATCGCCAACAGGTTCTTGCACGCTATCGAGCCAACTTACCATTGCGCACCGCTCCGCCCGTGGAGAGCCGGGAGCCGAGCGAAGGAAGCGGACAGAAGTGAGGGTCAGCTTCACACCAAGCGCAGATCCCCCGGCATTTGTGTAGCACCTGACACAATCCAGATTGACTCCGAAGTGGACAAAATGTAGCATAAGCACGTAATGCCTCAGTCGGGCAAGCCCCTGAAAAATTGACGCTTGGGTTGCTGGGAAGCGAGGACTCCCTGCGAATAGAATGACAGCTCCCGCGTTCTTCTTGGTATTGGGCCACACTCTGTTTTTCCAGAGAATGGAGGAAGGATCATGAAAACGCGACGAAGAATTGCTTTGGAAGTTTTCGGCATACTCGTTCTCGTTGTACTGGCAATGTCGAGCCAGCGCCCCTCGGATAGAACGTTGAAAGGGGTCACAGATCCAGGGGTGCGGGCTGGCGCGCCGGGCGCAGGCGGTCCTCTGAATAACCTTACCGCGGACGAAAGCGTGTTCTTCCAGGACGGACTCGGCAGGTTCGCCGAAATTGAAACCGTGCAGCGTGGCAGCAACAATGGGCTGGGGCCGCGCTTCAACTCCAACCAATGCCTCTCGTGCCACTCGCAGCCGGCTCCCGGCGGAACGAGTCCCGCGCAGAACCCCTTGACCCAAGTCGCCACGCTCAGTGGGGCAAAGAATATGGTCCCCTGGTTCATCGTGCAGAATGGTCCGATCCGTGAAGCCCGCTTTAAGCGGAATCCGAACGGAACTAACGACGGCGAGGTCCACGACCTCTTCGTCATCACCGGCCGCAGCGATGCCGCGGGTTGCAGCATCGCCCAACCTGATTTCCTGCCTGCCGGGAACCCGCTTACCGGCCAGAGGGGAAATGCCAACATCATTTTTCGCATCCCCACGCCTTTGTTTGGCGGTGGGCTCATCGAAGCGATTCCCGACTCGGCAATCCTCGCGAACATGCAAGCCAATGCTTCGGCCAAGACGGAGTTGGGCATCTCCGGTCACGCCAACGCGCACCTGAGCGGCAACGTAAACGTCAGCGGCAACGACGGGACAATTACCCGCTTCGGATGGAAGGCCCAGAACAAGTCCCTGCTCATGTTCGCGGGCGAAGCCTACAACGTCGAGATGGGAATCTCCAACCAATTGTTTCCCCAGGAGCGCGACGAGACCCCTACCTGTCTCTTCACTGCCACGCCCAACGACACTCTCAATTTCACGACGTCGCCCACCACCACCGCCACTTCCAATCCCGCCGTCATCTCGGACATTGAGTCGTTTGCCAACTTCGCGCGGATGCTGGCCCCGCCCAACCCGGCGCCCGACACGCCATCGATTGTCAATGGACGGGCCGCCTTCGCAAAGGTGGGCTGCATTCACTGCCACACGCCTTCGTTCACCACGGGCAAGATGATTGCCAGCGGCTCCGGGACGTCGCCCAGCGCTGCGCTCTCCAATCAGCCGGTAAATCTGTTCTCCGACATCCTCGTCCACCACATGGGCAGAAGTCTCGCGGACGGCATCACACAAGGCAGCGCCGGCCCCGATGAGTTCCGAACCGCGCCCCTCTGGGGGGTTGGGCAACGCGTCTTCTTCCTCCATGACGGGCGCACCAGCAATCTGGTGGAGGCGATCGAGGACCACAGGAGTCCCGGTAGCGAGGCCAATAAGGTCATCGAGCGTTTCAATCGACTGAAAACTCAAGAGCAACAAGACATTGTTAACTTCTTGCGGTCGCTCTAGGATTGATCGCCGAGGGCTCAGGATTGAGGACGATGTCGTCGCAACCTGCCCTGCGCTGCTCAAGCAAATCACGTCGGCTCTACCCATCATGCGGCGACTCCATCTGCGGCCGGCCCTTTGTTTTCTATAACATTCTGGCTTTGTTCCGGTGATTTTGAGGTTTCGGCGGCGTTTTCCTCTGCCGGACTTTCCGTCGCATGATTCGTAGCGCTGACCTTCAGGTCAGCACTTGCCGAACTAAAGTTCGGCGCTACCTCCGGGTCGCTCGACTCATTGTCAGGAGGTCCGGCGTCCTGTTCCGTAGGGGCCGTTCGCGAACCGCCCCCACGCTCGCGGGCATGTTCCTGGCGCATGGTCAGGAGAATCCTCACCTTCCGGTCGATCGCCCGGTCGAGCGACATTTGCAGGCGCAGCACCATGTTGGCAGTCTCGTCCTCCGGAGCCAGGCACGAGTCCCGCGCAATCGCGTCTTTCCGCTCCTGCGCCTGCATCTCCTCCGCGAACGCCGCCTCCACCGCCGCGATCTGATCGTCCAGCAGGCCCTCCAGTTCCTTGCACCGCGCCTCCAGCCCCGCTCCGTCCCCGAAGGCGTCCTTCACGAACTTGTCGAGCCTCGGCTGGTCGTCCTCTCGCCCCAGGCGCGCCCACACCTGGAAGACCTCCAGCAGTTGGCCAATCTGCCGCGGCCGCCACCCCAACTGTCCTTCGTAGTAGCTTTCCACCGCCTTCGCCTGGGAGGTCGCGAAGTGTCGCCCCCGCACCTGCTCGCGAATCACTCCCCAGAGCGAAATCAGCATGCGCAGCCGCACCAAGGGGTGTGAGGGCTTGGGCAGGTCGAGCGCCACCGCCTGGCACTGGGAGGGTTCGAAGGTCACGTCCGCAAGGTCCCGGGCGAGCGAGCGCCGCCGCTCCTCGACCCCCTCGAGAGCGTCCCGCATCAGGCCCGTCTCCATGCGCTCGAGCCGGTTGCGCCGCCAGTAAAGCCGCGCCAGGTCTTCGGTCTGCCGGTCCCAGAGCGCGTCGCCGGGGCCGTAAGCGGTCGCCAACTCGCGCTTCAGGGCTGCATAGTGCTCGGGGTCTTCCCCCAGGGCCCGCATGACGGCGGCGTCGTTTTCGGGTGCCGCATCGCACCCGTGCTTCACTGCGTTCATTTTCATGCGCTCTTTTCCGGCCTCGCTGCGGGGACCGGTGGAGCGCTGCGAATTGCGCCGAGCGGCGTCGAGCCGCTGGGGAGTAAGACAAGTAGATTTGCGAAGAGACATAGTAACTCCATGAATTGGAAGATTGGGAGCAGGGGCGGCAGGGGAGCCGTCCCCACGAGAAATGAACGGGACTTGCACAGATCTTACAGCTTACCACGAGCCTAGCTTAGTTGTCAAGTAGAGACGGAGTATATGACTCCGTTGCCATGGGTGGGCAGGCCCTCCGCCGTAGGGGCGAGGCGGTGCCTCGCCCGTCCAGGCGAAACGCTGGGTGGATTCTTAACTACCGGGGGACCGTGGGCGCGAGGGCGAGGCACCGCCTCGCCCCTACAGGCGGAACCCCGCCTCACGGCTGACGTATACGTGCCGGCTTGAGCCCCGAAGGGGCGATCTAACAAGCCCAGGCTGAAGGCCTGGGTCAACAGGGCCCAATCGACCCCTGAGCCCTGAAAGGGCGGAATAATGCTCTTCAATCCCACACGTACCGCTCGTCGTAGGCAATGCCGTGCGCGTCCAGGAACTTCCGGAGGGAGAAGGGAGTCAGGTACTCTTTTCACCCAAAGTCAGCCGGAATTCCGGCGCAGCATTGCGAGTAGCTCGCACAATGCGTTTGTTTGCGAAGGAGCGCATCGCCGTCATGGGGCCGGAGCCTCCCAAGGGTTTCGGAGGTCCAGTCCAACGATCGAGAAATCACTCACGTTGCGCGAGACAAGGGTTAGTTGGTGTTGGAGGGCGGTTGCTGCGAGTAGGGCGTCGATAACCGAGAGAGGTCGCCCTTTCCTCTGTGCCTGCGCACGAAGCAATCTCCATCGTTCTGCAATGGACTGATCGACCGGCAGGATGCGGCCCTCGAACCATTCCGGCAAGTCCCGATCGAGCCATCGCTCCAACTGCGAGCGCCGCTTACTGGGAGGAAGAAGTTCGACTCCCCAGCGGATTTCTCCAATGGTCAGGACGCTGACATAAAGGGAATCGGGATCGGCTGCTTCGAGCCACTGATGTACCCGTCGGTCTGGCTCGCCGCGCCGGTTGAATTCGGAAAGTACATTGGTATCGAGCAGAAACCCGCTCATAGGTCAACAGTGCGGCCGTAGTCCTTCTGCCTTTCCAGGTTCAATTCTGCGCCCGCCAGTGGAGATTCCATCAGGAACTGCGCCAGGTTTTTCCGTGGCCCCTCGCCCCGGTGATCGCGCTTTTTCTCTTTTAACGCGGCCAGCGCATGATGGAGCACTTCGTCAGCGTTGCGGAAGTGACCACTCGCGATCTCCGCTTGAATGATCCGCTCCTGTTCGGGTTTGAGCTTAATCGTCATACCAGCACCCCGTCCCGGGCTTTAGGAGCCCGCACCCGATCAGGATACCACGAACGGGCGTGATCGGCGGAGGTGTAATGGCCTGAGGCTGCAGAGTTTCGCCCTGCGCCGGCCCGCGGAGGCGCGGGACAACCTGACCTTCGGCCGGAATCTCACCTAAACGTTCGGGCGCACAGCCTTGCGAGAAGCTCTGGATTTGGCTCGCTCAATGGGGTTGTTGACGGGCAACAGCTTCTCATGCAGCAACAATTCCGTTGCGCAGACGGCGGGTTCGGAGTGGAATGATTTCTGAATGGCGCCGTCCGCGAGGAGGTTGCAGGCGGCCAATAAGCTCATGCCCGAATGGTGAGCCATCCAGCACGGCACCACTTTATACTGATGTCCAGGCTCCACACGCGCCGGGGCATAATCGATCGAGTCGTAGAAACCCAATTCTCCCAACCAGCCGAGTTCGGTCATGCGCTGAAGGTTGCGCACGGCCTGGCGGGGATCGAACGCGAGGGCCAGGAAGGTTGCGTAGGGAGAAACCACAACGTCGTCTTCCGGATTTGGATTGATGGCCAAGGCAGGGACGCCAAAAGCGCGGTATTGGTAATGCCCGCCTGCGTCCTGGACGTTATAGGCGGCTTCCGAAATGCCCCAAGGCATCCCCTTTTCCTTTGCCCAGTCGATCTGGCACTGCACGGCCACGCGCGCGCTTTGCTCAAGCAGCGTGCGCGGGTAGTGCTTGAACCACAGAGCGGGCATCAGATATTCGAACATGGTTCCGCTCCAGGAGAGCAGGACTCCCTGCCCTCGCCACAGAAACTGCGCCCGCCCCAAATGGAACCAAGATTCCTGCGGAATGTCGCCCTTGGCAATCGCCGCGAAAATTGCCGAGCGCGCTTCGGAGGCAAGCAGATCGTAGCAGCCCGCCACCACGGACTCGCGCCCGGCGTCGCAACCTATGGAAAGCAGCTTCCTGGACCGGTCGTAAAGGAAACGAAAATCCATGGCCTGAACCAGGCGGTCGGCCTCATCGGCCACTTCTGTAAGTTTCCTCACCAGTTCGTCGGCCCCGGGCAGCGAAGCCGAAAGCTGCTGGCGCAGGGCGCGGGCCGTTTCACTCAAGCCAGGGTCCGCAGCCGGGTTTTCGAGGTAGTTCACGAGCTGCGCGTCGATGTCTGCCGAAGCTGCCCAGAGCGAAGCGAGGGTCAGATCCGACAAGGCTCTCGGCACTTCGTCGGAGATTTGATTCAGCAAGTTCCGGTTCTCGGGTGACAGCCAGGGGGCCAGGCGCTCGACCATTTCGCGCAGGGCCTTTGCCCGGCGCGTGGTCTCGGCCGCCCACCAGCGCAATTCGTCGACAGGTCCGGATTGCTCCATGAGGCTGCCCGCGATCTGGCGCAAGTCCTGTTCAAGCCCCGGCAGCGCGTGCGCCCAGGCGGGGCCGTGTTCGCCCAACATCTCGAGCTGTGCGTTCATTCTGCGCAGGGAGTGAGCCGCGCCCGAATTCGCCACCGCGCGCGACGCCAGTTCGTCCAGGAGGCTGATGTGGTCATACAGACCTTGCCAGGCCGCGGTGCGAAGCAGAGGGTCCTCGATGGCTTTCAGGCAGCCTTGCTTCAAGGTCCACAAGCTGCACACCAGATTCCCGCTATCGACGGTGGAAACGAACCGCGGCTCCAGCGGCTGGAGCGTTTCCGTGTCGTACCAGTTCAGGAAATGGCCGCGGTACCGCGCCAGCTTCTTCATGGTCTCGAGTATTTTCTCCACTTCGTGCCACAAACTCCGGCAAGGTCAGATAGCCGAGTTGGTAGGCGGCGAGGTGCGCGTTCAGCAGCAATCCGAGATTGGTGGGCGAGATGCGCTGCGCCACGTCCGGCGGGTCTTTTTGAACGTTGTCCGGCGCCAGGCCGCTCGCGGCATCTTTACTCGACTGGCGGAAGAACCGCCAGGTGCGCAGGGAGACGCCTCGCAAAAACTCCTCTTCTTTGGCAGTGGCTTTGGTTCTTCCGGCGCGTAGCGGCCGATTCAGCCAAAGCGCCAGGGGGCCCGCCGACGCCCACAAGACCAAGAAGGGCGCGGCAATGGGTAAAGCGGAAGGGCGGAGCAGGGCCACCGCGGCGCCGATCGACTAAGGAGAGCCAGGGAGTCCAGCCCAGGTAAACATCCACCGGGGTTTTTCTCTCTTCAACCTCGGCCTGGGCGGCCGTCTCCCACTCCAGCAGCCTCTTGCGTGTGATGGTCACGCGTACGATGGTGCGGAAAATCGCGTCGAGCGTCACCAGGGTCCGGTGGCTGAGAAACGCCAGCGTGAAGAAGACGTTGATCTGCCCGGTGAATGAAGGCATCCGCGATCCGTTTCAAGTTGGGCGCAAGGATTGCCCCGGCTGAAGCCTGAGCAAGGAAAGAAACAGTTGAAGATAGACGGGGATCAGAAGAAGGACAAGCGCGGCGAATGTCCAACGCACCGGACTGCCGGGCAGCGACAACCAACCCGCCAAGAGGAGAACAAAGGTGGAGGCCTCAACGAGGCTGCGCCGGAGGTTGTCAAAGATCTTCCAGCGGGAGAGCAGCGACAAAGGGTTGGCGCTCTTGTGACCCGAGGCGTCCGGCACGCGCGGCAGCAGCCACAACATGATCTGCCAGTCACCGCGCACCCAGCGGTGCTGGCGCCGGCTGTAAGCGCTGAAGTGGGTGGGATAATCGTCAATGACTTCGACGTCCGACACAAGTCCGGCCCGCGTGTAAGTTCCTTCGATAAGATCGTGACTCAGAATCGCATTGCGCGGGAATCTGCGCTTGAGAACCTTGCGGAACACGTCGACCTCGTAGATCCCCTTGCCGGCGAAGTTCCCCTCGCCAAAGAGATCCTGGTAAACGTCCGAGATGGCGTGGGTGTAGAGATCCAGCCCCGTCTGCCCTGAGTAGATACTGGCCAGCAGCGAGCGGCTGGCGGATTGCACGCTGATTCCCACGCGAGGTTGCAGCATGCCGTATCCTTCGATGACGGTGTTGGTCCTGGTGGAGATGACCGCGCGGTTCAAAGGATGGGCTAAGGTCCCGACCAGCCGGCGGGCGGTGCCACGCGGAAGTTGGGTGTCGGAGTCCAGGGTGATGACGTAGTTGATGGCCGGGAGCACCGACAGGTCCCCGACCTTCACCGGAAAATTGTCTTCTCCTCCGCGCAGCAGTTCATTTAAGTCCAGGAGCTTTCCTCGCTTCCGCTCCCAACCCATCCATGCCCCCTCGCTGGGATTGAACGATCGAAAGCGATGAAAGAGGAAGAACGGCGAGGCTCCCTCGCCGCGATACTTCCGGTTCAACTCTTCAATCAGGACTGAACAAAGGGAGACCAGCTCGTCGCTTTGGTCAGAGGGAAATTGTGAGTCGGGAGCGTCCGTCAGCAAAGCGAAATAGAGGCGAGGGTCGCGATTCGCCAGAAACCGAATCTCGAGCTCCCTGACCATGCGGCGGACGTAAGCCTCATTCAGCACCAGCGTGGGTACCACCACCATCGTGGCGCACTCCGGCGGGATGCCCTCGGAGAAATCAAGCTTGGGCAGCATGGTAGGGGGCAGGATGAATGAAGTCAGTTGGTTCATTATTCCCCAGGCGGCTTCTGTCGCAGGAAGGACGAGGAGGATAAAGCCGGCGATCACCGATACCGGTGAACGCACGCCGGCCAGGAGGAAGGCGATAACGACGAAAGTCAGGACTTCGATCCCCACGAAATAGTAAGCTTCGGGCCAGGAAAGGATGGCTCGCTGAACGCGACTCCGCGAAGGTGGGGCGAAAGTGGAGTTGCTTTTCGAGCTGCGCGCGCCCGTCGCCGACCAGATAGTAACCGACGTGGCCTCGCCGATCGCGGATGTGCGGGCGGGAGACCCATTCTTCTCGCGCCGCGTGCGCCAGGGCAATCGCTCTGCGGGCAATCTCCGGCTCCTCCATGTCCGAGGAAGCGCCGAGTTGTTGGATATTCTGAAGGTAGAGGTTGCGGCTTTCAACATCCATTCGCGGATAAGCTCCGGACGGATCCTGGCGGAGGATCTTGTCCACGGAGCCAAGGCGCTCAAGAATCACCTTCCACACAGGGCCCTCGAGCCCCCGCAGACAATCGAGCGAAGCACGCAGCGCAGGCCTGCTTTGATCACGGCTCCCCTCCTCAACAGGAGGAGAGGAAGGGGGTGGTGGGTTGGCGCCTTGCTGGTCAGCCACCCCTGACTCCTCCTTATCAAGGAGGGGAATCGCGCCCTGCACATTGGAGGTTCTTGGTTGCGCCGACAGAAGACGCCCAATCTCCTCCAACAACACAAGCTGCATCAGGGGCTTGAGTACCCACAGTTCTCGAATCCGAAAGGGTTGACTTTCTTGAACGCTCGACATGAAGGCAACGAAAGTCTCCTCGTGGAACCTCGAATCCACGGCGCCGAGGTACGCCGCCACCGCGGCATATGCGCGTGTGATGACCTGGCCATTTCCCGCCACGACTTCCGGCAATCGCCGAGCCTCCGCGGGCAATCCGCGGGTATCGAGGATGGCTGTTTCCAGCAGCCTTGCGTTGGCCCGCAGGTCGCTCCTGCCGGTCCGGGTCGAGGCATCGTTGGCAGTGAGCTCCCGCGATTGATCGAGTGCAGCGTAAATAGTCTCAGAGGCTTCGGCCCATTTCGACTTGAGGACCTTGGGACTTACCTTCTCACTGGTGGGCCGCCAACTGCGCGTTTCGTTTTCGGCGACGCTTTTCAGCCGGGAAGCTTCCTCCGCGGAATCCGGCTGCTCAACGGGCGCCCGGCGGACAGCGAACATAGAAGCGGCCATTCCGCTGGCCCGCAGCGGAACCTGTGGTTCAGTGCTGTTTGACTGGTTTTCCATGCCCTGTTGAAGCCGGGGCTAGTCCCTAATCCCTAACCCCTAATCCCTACCTGTAGTTCGCCGCCTGCAGTTCGAACATTTCCGAGTAGCGCCCGCCCCGCGACATCAGTTGATCGTGGCTGCCCTGTTCCGCGATGCGCCCCCCCTCGAGAACGAGGATCCGGTCCGCCATCCGCACGGTCGAGAACCGGTGTGAAATGAGCAGAGCCATCTTCCCTGCCGTCAATTCCGCAAACCGCTCGAAGATCTCGCTCTCCGAACGCGCGTCCAGGGAAGCCGTGGGTTCATCCAGAATGAGAAGCTGTGCATCCCGGAGATAGGCCCGCGCCAGCGCGATCTTCTGCCACTCGCCGCCCGAGAGATCGAGCCCTCCATCGAAGCGCCGCCCCAACATCTGCTTATATCCGCCCGGGAGTTTCTTAATCACCGCGTCCGCATGACTCTGGGCCGCAGCGGTGGCAATACGGGAGGGGTTGTGAAGTTCGTCGATCTTGCCGACTGCGATATTCTCTTCGGCGGTCATGTCGTAGCGCATGAAATCCTGAAAGATAACGCCTACCTGGCTATAGAAGTCCTCCAGGTCGTACTCGCGCAGGTCGGTTCCGTCCAGTAGAATCCTGCCCGAGGTCGGGTCGTAGAGGCGCGTCAGAAGCTTGACCAAAGTCGTCTTGCCCTGCCCGTTTTCCCCGATCAAGGCGATTCGTTCTCCGGGCTCAATGTTCAGGTCGATGTTGTCCAAAACCAGGCTGGAAGCGCCGGGGTAGGCAAACGAGACCTTATCGAACTGGAACCCTCGCCGGATCGGCCGGGGAGCGGGAACAGGCGATGCGGGAGAAGTGATCGTCGGTCGAACGGCAAAGAAGGCCAGCAAGTCGGTGAGGAAAAGCGCCTGGTCGGCAATCCCTGAAAACGTCGAAAACATCATCTGGATATTGCTGCTGGCTCCCGCGATCGCGCCCGTGAGAAAGGTTAACGTGCCGATGCTGATCGCTCCCTGTAGCGTACGGAAAATGACATACGCATAGGCCGAGTAATAGCCGGCCGTCGTCACTACGGAAAGCACCGTTCCCACCCGCAGCTTGCGGACCGCCAACTCGACGTTGCGGTGGTAAACCTCATCGGAGAGGTGCTTGTAACGCCCCGTGAGAAACGAACTCATTCCAAACAGCTTCAGTTCCTTGGCGCTCTCCTTGCTCGCACCCAGAGTACGCAAGTAATCGAGCTCGCGGCGGACGGGAGTAAGCTGGAAGTTCAGCGCATAGCCCAGGAAAGCGAAATGGCTGTCTCCGAGGAAGGCCGGAATCACAAATGCAACCAGGATGAGCAAGAGCCAAGGCGAGAAGAAGACAATGCTGGCCGCCAGTGTACCGGTGACGATCGCCTGCTGGAAGATGTTGCCAATGGCCTGGATCATCACCAGCCGGTCGGTGGCTTGAACGCGGGCCCGCTCGAGGCGGTCATGAAAGGACGGATTTTCGTACTGGGGAAGGTCCACGCGTGAGGCATGCTCCATCACCTTCACGCTGATGTGACGAATGTACTTGTCGGCCAACAGGCTGTCGCAGTAAACGATAGCGCGCGTCAGCACGGTTCCCAGGCTGGCCAGGCCGAACTCGAGTCCCACGTACCACCAAAAGACATGAGTGAGAGGCTGCTTCCGTTCCACGTGGTTGACCACAGCGTCGATGATCCAGCGTGTCACAGCCAGCGTGGAAAGCGGCACCAGGCCCGCCGCCACGCGCAACGAACATCCCCACACGACCGCTGATGGGCCTGAGTCCCAAACGATGCGCAGAACGGGCGGGATGTTTTTCATCGCCCGTATCCGCTCGTTCCACGCGTTATGGGATTTTTGAGTTGACGGAGTTTCGAGGGCCATGGCTACCCAAACCAGCTTCGCCGTCTGGAGGCGAAGCCGATCACCAGGCTCACCATGAAAGTGGCTGGGACTAGGGTTATAGCCGCCGCCGCTAGCGGGGTGCCGATTCCGAACAAACCGAAGAGACTTATCGCTGCCACCACTGCCAGGACAGCGACCACGATCAGTACCGCGCGCATCAAAGTCACCTCCCAAACATCTGCCGTGCCGGGAAGGAGGGCGGGCTCTCTCCGGCGACTTTCGGAACTGCCGAATTTCAGAGATCTCGCCCCCCTGAGAAGTGTTATAGCACGTCAGAGTCCACCCTAAATCATCTCTGAATACATAGACTTAGCGCGCGCAGGCACGATCGAACCCGAAAATCTTACATCCCACGGGCGGACTCGATGTCGTATTTTACATGCGGTGGGAATCGAGAATTTGGTGGCAGATTCCAAAAAGCTCTCCCGCAAGCCGAAAAAGAAAAGACAAATGGTGTAATCCTTTGCAACCTCGCGTGTAAAATCCGCCTTCCCCCAAGAAGGGGCCTATTTCACGGCAACCCCTAACCCCAGGCATTTCCTGAAGATACCGAAGTAGTCCAAGCGTAAGAAGTTTGGCGGAGACATTGCTTGCCTTCTGATCGGGGCGAACCCAAGAAGGTGCAGAGATGAAGGTAGGGAGCGGCTTCGCGCTATGTTCGCTGGTCACACAACTGTCGGTGACGACTATCGCGGCTGGTTTCCTCTACGCCGTTCCTCAGGAGAGATCCAGAGCTGATTTGCCGCAGGCCGCCGCGGGCGCGGGGCCCCCACAGAGCCGCGGGCCTAAAGACCCGCGGCCCGTGCTGCCGGGAAAAGCTCAAAAGCCTCGAAAGTGGACTGGGAGCCTCGTAGATGCTGACTGTATGAGCAAAGCCCTGCGTCGGGTTTCTGGCATCGACGAAGCTCTTTTCCCGGACCCCTTATCAGAGTTCTGGCAAACTCTGCAAGATTCTCAACGTGCTGAGCAAGAACGGAATTCCGGAGGATGGTCGCCCCAGGGCCAACCGCAGACGCCAAGCCGAGCCGCCTGGTCGAGGGAGTCCGACGGCGAGCCGGATGCCAGCGAGCGGCAAATTGCGACGCAAACGGCACAACTACAGAAGGCCAAAATGCTCGAGAACGTGGCAACGGCATGCACACCAAGGCGGCCGACGATGCACTATGGGTTGTTGATCTCGAGTGGTACGCTCTTGAAATTCGACGCGGCAGGGGATTTCAAGGCGAAGGAGGCAATCGAGATTTCGCCCGTCGAGCCTGGAAAGACCTTTAAGGTGAAGGTGACGGGCATCGTTGAGGCAGACGACACAGTAAGAGTTGCCTCGATTGAATTGAAAGGCCGGATTCCTCCCCCTCGCGCGTCTTCCGGCCGGTAAGCCGAATCATAGAAGGGAGAGGACATGATTCTACTCGCTACTCGGACGTTCCTTTTTCTGCTGCTGGGCCTCGCGGCTGGCCCGAGGGCCGATTCACCCGATGGCGCCAGTCTTTTCCAAGCGCACTGTTACAGTTGCCACCATTCCGGAAGTGGATACGCTGCGCCGAGTCTCGAGCAACTTCACCAGATGTCCAAGGGTTCGATTCTGCTCGCTCTCGAATCGGGGAGGATGAAAGCGCAGGGTTCTCAACTCACGGCCGAAGAGCGAGCGATTCTCGTGCAATTCCTGGGAGCGCAGGACAACGCACTCTCAGGGCCAACGCTGAGTTCCTGCGCGGCAAAGACCTTTTCTGTCGCCGGCGATCCCAATTGGAGCGGGTGGGGCGTGGACCTCACCAACAGTCGCTTCCAACCCACAGGCAGTGCGGGACTGGGACGGGCACAGGTTCCCCGGCTCAAGCTGAAATGGGCCTTTGGATTCCCCGGCGCGTCAGCGACCTACGGGCAACCGACCGTGGCAGGCGGCAGACTCTTCGTGGGCAGTGAAGATGGAACCGTGTACTCCCTGGACGCTCTCACCGGCTGCACCTACTGGAGTTACAAGGCAGAGACCACGGTGAAAACCGCAATTTCCTTTGATTCCACCGGTCACGCAGTTTTCTTTGGCGACACAAACGGGAACGTGTACGCGTTGCGTGCGGACAGCGGCTCTCTTCTCTGGAGATCACATATTGAACCCCATCCGGCGGCTCGCATTACGGGCTCGCCCGTCTTGGTCGATGATCGGCTCTATGTGCCTGTCTCCTCCGGTGAAGAGGGCGCCGCCATGGAGCCAAAGTACCCCTGCTGTAGCTTTCGCGGGAGTGTCGTGGCGTTGGACGCAGGATCCGGCAAGATAATCTGGAAAGCATACACTATCCCCCAGAGCGCCAGGCCCACCGGTCGACACAACTCCGCGGGCACAAAACTTTGGGGCCCGTCAGGCGCTGCGGTTTGGTCCTCACCGACAGTGGATATGAAGGCTCACGCAATCTACGTTGCGACAGGCAACAGCTACTCGGAGCCGGACTCAAAGTATTCTGACGCGGTGCTGGCGTTCGATCTGAACTCCGGACGGCCTCTCTGGTCGAAGCAGTTTACCTCCCAAGATCGATGGAATATCGCCTGCGTCGCGCCCGACAGGGCCAACTGTCCCCAGGATCCAGGCAACGACTTCGATTTCGGCTCGCCGCCCATCCTGCGTTCACTTCCTGATGGGCAGCGATTGTTGGTCGTCGGACAGAAGTCTGGGATAGTGCATGCGCTTGACCCTGACCATCGCGGCAAGATTGTGTGGGAAGTTCGAATTGGCCATGGGGGGCCGCTGGGAGGAATTCAGTGGGGTGGAGGCGCGGACAACAGCGCCGTTTACTTCCCGCGCTCCGATTGGGATGATTCCGGACCCGACGCGGGAGGGGGTTTATATGCACTGAAGGTTGCTACAGGAGAGAAAGTCTGGTATGCGCCGCCGTCAAAACCATCCTGCGCGGCGACGCCAGGATGCAGCGCTGCCCAGATGGCGCCGCCGACTGTGATCCCAGGCGTAGTTTTCTCAGGATCCCTCGATGGTCACCTGCGCGCTTACAATACGAGCGATGGCGCCGTCATTTGGGATTTCGACGCTCTGCACGACTTCCCCACCGTGAACGGGACCAAGGCGCACGGCGGCTCTATGAACCAGTCGGGACCGGCCATCGTGGACGGGATGCTGTATGTGAATTCGGGGTATACGAACGCGATAGACGGGAATGTGCTGCTCGCGTTCTCAGTGGATGGGAAGTGATGATAGGCCGGCGCGGGTGCGCGAAGGTAGAGAGAAATCCCGCAGTAAATCAAATAACTTCTTGACTTCCGCTAGATTCACTCATAGAATCCTGCGCCTGAGTGAGTCGATAGTTCCTCGCGACAATTGAAAATCGGCACACTTCGCACTAGACCGGACTAAAACGTGCACGATCTTAGTCGAGGTGCGGGATTTCGCTACACCCGGCTCGGGCGTAGCGAAGCCAAGTAAATTGGCAATCCTGGGTTCCCGCAGCAAGGAGGGCGAGCACACTAAGAAAAGAAATCCGCAATAACGATTGTCTTCTGGCGGCTGTATTCCTGGTTGTTGGCACTTGGAATTATCGACGACGCGGTGGTTCAGGCTTGATCAACCCGTTGCTGCTCAAGAATACGCCTCCATCATGGAAAGATCCCCCGCCTTGAAAACCCCGGAAGCGCAATCCGCTTAAGTTCCCGGCCAAAGTCATCTCTCGGAACCAGCCCGCTTTTTGTGGCTTAAGGAGACGTGTGTCCACGCACCGCATGCTGTCTCTCTGATGACCGCTCTCGGGGAACAATCATGCTCTCACTCCTCTCGTGCGGACCGCGCCCGGCGACGAAGCCAGGACCGCGGAGACGCTGCAAGGCGAGGAAAAGAGGAAATCGATAGGAGGATATTATGAATTCAACCTCTGCTCCTTACGGGCAGATCCTGAGAAAAGCAAGGACGATCGCGATAATTTCAGCCTGTTGTGCGGCGCTGCTCGGCGCGAGTGCGCGGGCCGGGCAAAACGTCGCGGTCTCTCCATTCGAAAATCTCCAAGCATTAGTTAATGAATATCCGCAAGGTACTACTTTCACCTTGGCGGCGGGTGTCCACCGTTACCAGTCGGCGGTTCCAAAGAACAACGACGCGTTTATCGGGGAGACCGGAGCAATTCTGAGCGGCGCCGATGTGCTCGGCAACTTCCGCCAAAGCGGATCAACCTGGACATCGCAAGTTCGAGTCACAAAGGCTTCGTCGTATCGGGGTCAATGCCAGGCTGCCTACCCGGCCTGTGCCTACCCCGAAGACCTATTTTTCGACAGCGTTCCGAAGACGCGGGTCACCAGCCTGGCCGCGGTCAGGCCGGGAAAGTGGTATCTGAACTACCAGACGGGCACGGTGTACATGGGCGACAACCCCGCGAGCCATACGGTAGAAATCAGCATTCTGGGGTATGCCTTCACGGGTTCAGCAACCTCCGTTACGATCAGCAACTTGATCATTGAGAAGTATGCCGCCCAAGCTGGGAGCGGTGCGGTTGACGGCTCCGCTGGAAGCCTCTCCTGGAACGTGGAGGGCAACGAGGTCAGGCACAATCACGGCATGGGAATTCGCAGCGGCAACGGAATGTGGATTCACGCCAATAAAGTCCACGATAATGGGCAACTCGGACTCGGCGGCGGAGGGTCGAACATTAGTGTCCAAAGCAACCAGATCTACTTGAACAACTACGCCGGCTATGACTATGGCTGGGAAGCCGGCGGCGTGAAATTCGCCTGGGTCAAGAATCTTTCCGTCCAGTACAATTACTCCCACGATAATCAAGGTCCGGGCTTCTGGACTGACCTCGATTCACAATATGTTCTGTACGACGAAAACGAAGCCAGCAACAACAAGGTAGCGGGAATCTTACATGAAGTCAGCTACGACGCAAACATAACCGGGAACTACATCTTTGACGATGGATTTACCCCCTCAGGTTCCGGCCTTTGGTATGGCGCGGGAATCCTGATTAGTAATTCGTCGAATGTAACAGTCCAGGGCAATACCGTCCTCAAATGCATGAACGGCATCGGCGGAATCATGACTAACCGGGGGGACAATCCAAGCGGCAAGCCTTACCTGCTTCAGAACCTCGACGTTATTAACAATACCATCACGCAGACTACGGGGGATGCCGCAGGCATCGTGGTAGGCGGCGGGTACGACAACTCCGTTTATACGAGCTGGGACAACCACTTTCAGAACAACATCTTCAACTTATCCCAGCCGGCAACCTACGACTACTTCTTCTGGCTGAATCAGCCCTGGACTCTGGCTACTTGGGATAACTACGTCAGCATTCATTGAGGGCCTCAGGATTCAGGGGGCCATTCCCATACGTGCCGCGTGGGCCGGCTCAAGGATGGTCGAATGTCCCTGGGCCGGCGCCTCGGCCACGGGCTCTAGTCTTTCCCCGGCCATTCCGCCGGCCCCGGTGACGACGATCGTTCGCTCCTTGATTCCGGAACCATTAGCAGGGGTTCCAAGCTTCTTTTTCATGTACCCTCCGTTACCTTATGAATGCTTCTTGATTCTGCTCATCTCCAGCGCGACACTCCACAAGAACCTGGAACCGCCGATCAAATAGCGACGCCATAGCCGGCGTGGTTCCGTTGCCAGCCTGAATGACCACTCCAATCCGTGCTCGCGCATCCAGCGCGGCGCCTGGCTTGTTCTCCCGGTGAAGAAATCGAACGCCGCACCCACGCCGACCATGACGGGAACACCGAGTAGGTCGCGATATTCCGCCATCCAAGTTTCTTGTTTTGGGGTGCTCAGGCCAACCCAAAGGACATCGGGCCGGGCATTTCTGACGAGATCTTGAAGTCGGCTTTTTTCACCGGCATTCAGCGGGCGGAAAGGAGGAGAGTAAGCGCCGCCGACCCGGATGCCAAAGCGCCGTTGGAGGATCTCGCCAAGCTTCTCCGCTACGCCGGGCGCGCCCCCGTAAAAGAAGTGCGAATAGCGGCCGCCCGTGGCTCGGCAGAAGGTCTCCAGGAGCTCCGGACCATAAACCCTGCGCTGAAGCTTGAAGCCGTAGCGCCTCCCGATCCAGACCAAGGGCATTCCATCTGCCACCACCAGGCTCGCTTGATTGAGGATGGCGTTGAACACCCTATTTTGTTGGGCTTCCACAACCCCGTGCATTCCAGTAACCGCAATGTAATTCCCTCTGCGGCGCTCCTCCACCCAGGTGGCCATGCAGGAAATGACATCCGGGATTTGCACCGCATCCACACGTACGCCCAACACCCGGAAAGAATTGACGATCGAAGATTGACGATTGTCGATCGACGATTGTCGATTGTAGAAGGCGGAGTCGATAGCCATACCCTTTTAATCCCTGGTCCCGAGGTCGGAGGGCGTAACTAGTGACATTTGAAGACTGTCTTGTTGCCGCTGGCGGGTTACCGACTGGCGATCGGATAAGGGATAGTTCGGAATCGTCAATCGGGAATCGTCCATCGACAATCCCATGGCCCGCCGGTAGATTGCCATCAAGGCGAGGTAGTTCTGCTCGCCTGTGTACTTTTGCTCGTAATCCCGGCGTGCCGTGATACCCATGGCTCGAATTTGCTGCGGATTACTCCAGGCCCACTCCAGGGTACGGACCAGCTCATCGGGTTTTCCGGGTGTAAAGTGCAGCCCGTTGGCCTGGTCGTTGACAATTTCCTGCATCGCCCCCAGACGCGAACAGACCACCGGGGTTCCGCAGGAAAACGCTTCGACGGCCGTCATAGGAAAGTTCTCGTAGCATTCGCTCGGCAAGACCAGCAGTCGGGCATTGCGGATTCTGGCACGCGTCTCACCAGAACTCAGGCGGCCCTTGAAAACCACGTTCGAAATGTTGCACTCGGAAACCATCCGTTCGAGTTCACCCCGCAGGGGGCCATCGCCAACGATCTGCAAGGGAATAGAAGTGCGAAGTCGGCGCCATGCGTGCAAAAGAGTTTTCACTCCCTTTTCAGGCGAGAGCCGGCCCGCGTAGACGGCGTAATCTCCGAATTCCTCCTTCGGCCCGGGATCAGGGGCAACAAAGTTGGGCTTAACGTGGAGCTTCTTCCCGGGGAACCCGGCTCCCACGAACTTTCGCTTTGAGAATTCTGACAGCGCGATGTATCCCGTCACTCCATTCAGCCAGGTACGAGCCGTTCGGTGCACGGTCAGCATGAGAGCCGTAGCCGCGGTGGCAGCGACCGAACCCCGGTAGCACGCATGACGCACGCCTTGCCAAAGACCCGATTCCAGACATTCCTCACAGACCTTGCCGTCGCGGAAGAGGGTTGCCGCTGGGCACAACAAGCGGAAGTTGTGGAGTGTCTGAACCACCGGCACACGCTCTTCCCGGCATGCCGCATAGACGGAAGGCGAAATTTTTACAAACGTATTGTGTACATGAGCTATTTGCGGCCTTTCTTTGCGAACCAATTCCAGGATTTCGCGATAGGCGCTGCGTGCCCATATTGTCTTTACGGGCATGGCGAGTCGTTCAAAGACAGAGTGATCGAGCAGTTCATTGTTGTTCCGCTCGTAGGTCACGACCTGGTGGCCGTGACTTTCGAGGAGTTCTCGCTCCTGCTCATAGACGACATCTTCGCCACCCCTTTGCTGGTAGCGATTATGGACAAGGAGGATTTTCATAGTTTCCTGCCTTTGACCCCGCGCCGCGGGGCCAGCACAAGCGATTCCGACCCACCAAGTGGGTTCAGCGCCACACGGCGCCCTGAGTGCCCACCTTAGGACCGGCGCTCGCAGACATCACACTTTCGATGGGTTTAACTTTTACAAACCTGACCAAGTCACTGTTGGGTAGATACAGCACTCCCGGCCGATTCGATATGTAGTCGAGCACGACCTTGAGGTCATTCCACAATCTAAAGTCGTTAATCTCCCAAGAGTGGCCGTAGAGATGCCACACGCCACCGTTGGCCAGGACTGTGTCAAACAGATGTGTCGCCAGCCCGACCCAATTGCAAGCAGTGGAGAGGCCGGCAAGATGGCTCCAGGTGCGCCGGAAATCGCCGGAAGTCAGGAAGTTCTTGAGGTAGTCGAGCCGGGAATGGGGAAAAGCCTGTATGGAGGTAGGCATGCGAAACGGATCGAAAATCAACTCGCGCGCCAGCATCGTGGTGGTGCGGGCGCCAACGAATCCCGCCTGCCTTACGGAGGCAATCACCTTGCTGTTGTGGCGGCCATTGGGATACGCAAACATTGATACTTCCTTGCTCAAATCGTCTTCCAGGCGTTGCTTGCAGGTCACGACCTCGCGAACCAGTTGCGCGGCATCACATTGCGGGAGATTCGGGTGGGACACTCCGTGAGCCCCGATCTCAAAACCTTGCGTGTCGAGAGCCAGCATCCCGGCGCGGTCCATACGCGCGGATCGGTGATGACCCTTAATCGGAATATAGAAAGTTCCACCGAGCCTGCGGTCAGCGAGCATGCGGGCGACTGCGAGGTCATGGGGATCGCCGTCATCCCAGCTCGTGGTTACGATGACGGGCTGGGGCGCCGCGATGGGAAGAACTTCAGGGCCTTGGGGTGTGTCTTTTGCTCCGTTGCCGTTGACGGCCAGGGTTGGTCCAGTATTCATAGTCTGTCTCTTGACGAGCTGTAGCGGGCGTATCGCCCGCCTTGGAGGTGTGAATGATCACGGTGTGGGGACGACCCTCGTGACCGCGCTGGGAAAGGGTCCGCCGGGTCGTGGATTCCCGGAACGGCGGTACGCCCGCGCCGCATCAATGCCGATTGAGGGCCAGAGTCCAGTCTTGGTAAGACAATGCCGAGCCGCCCCAGGCAAAACATTTGGCTTGCGGGTTGGCAAGATGAAACTGGTTATTGGCAAAACGGTTGTTCCACGAGTCGAACACAGCGTCGCCGAATGCGCCGCTCCTCACGATGCCCGCCGCAATCCCCTGGTTCTGAATGATCGTGTTGTCGTGGACGTAGAAGCCGCGGAGGAGGTAGGGCGTCCCGCGCCGGCTTGGTTCGCGATGAGGCTGGGTTCCGATGATCCCGTTCATACAGCCCCTGACCGTGTTGCCGTAGACTTCAACATTGGAAGACCCCGCCACGATGATCCCGGCTCCGTACCAAGGCTCAGTCTTCCCAGAGGCGCTGAATCCATCGTCTTCAATCAGATTGTTCCGGATAACGGCTTGATAGCTGATTTCGTGCAGGATGCCGGCTTCCTGGTTGGCTTTCGTGTGGTTGTGCTCGTAAAAAGTGTTTTCATTCTCGATGTCTGTCCATAGCCCGGGCCCCTTATTGTCGTGCGCGTAGTTATTGCGGACCACCAGGTTCTTGGTGAAGGCAAACTTGCTGCCGCCGGCTTCCCAGCCGTAGTCGTAACCGGCGTAATTGTTCAAGGCGATCTCGTTTCCATCCACGATGCCGTTGCTTCCACCGCCACCGATGCCGAGCTGCCCGTTCTGGAGAAGCTTATTGCGAAGCACTTGCATCCCATCGCCCAGCCGGATTCCTATTCCGTGATTAAGGCGAATCAGATTGTTCTCGATCACCCAGGTGCTGCCCGCCCTGCCATCGACCGCGCCATCCTGTGCCGAGCAGGCGAATTTCTCGATGGTGAGGCCCGCGATCTTCACATTCTGGGCAGGGCCCCAAAAAGCGCGGGCAGCTATGCTCATTTCCACACGGTGTCCCTCGGGATTGTCGGCAAGGTACGCCGTGTGCGCCGAATAGTTCAGATACCATTTCCCCGGACCGACTTCCTCGAGGCTTGCAACCCGCTCCAGCGGCAAGTCGTCTACGAAAAGGTCTTCGGGGTATTGACAGGCAGGGTGCTTGTCATCGCATTTTCCCGGATACGACTCGCGACGCGCGGCCTGCGTTTGCGCCACCCACATTTGGCCGGACGGTGAGAATCCAGTTAGGACCTGAGCACCGGTCAGAACTGCTCCGGCCTCGCCTTGGAAGGAATCGCCATCCTTGGGGCGTATCGGTTGAGTGCTGTAGACGCCTGCCTTCAGTGAGAAGGTAGTCTCGGGGGGTTCTCTGTCCACGATGGCAGCTAGGTTATCGCCGGGCTTGATGGAGATGGTCCGTCCACCGTTCCCGGGACCTCCGCCGGCTGCGCGAAGGGTTGTCAGGAGACAGAGAAGCGCCAGCATTGTCAGGCAGGCATTTGGATGCAGACGGCATGGCTCCTTGGTCACGGTCCGAAAAATCCGCCCATGGAACAAACCAGGGGCGCACCCCCCGGGCGCGAGCTGGCGGGAAGGCCTGCGTGGAAACGCCGCATCACCTGTTGCGTCAATATACATGTGTTGCCTGACGCTCTTGATCGGCAAAAGAGACAACACGAGGGGCACAATCACGCCGGCCGACCTCGCTGCCCCGTCAACAAAGCTCGCAAAAAAGTCGTTTCGGTAGACCTGACTTGGATTTTTGCCCATCCTAGTTCCAACTCCGCGATCTCGTGATCTCCACAGAATCCGGGAGCTTGAGGATGTTGAGAGGGTCGATGCGGCCCAGGATCAAGTCTCGATAAGCCATCAAATTGCCACTTAGCCGTCTTCTGTAATTGGCCCTCTGAACTTCATTCGGAGAGAAAGCGCGTAGGAGATTGGCGAGCGTCGTTTTAGCCCAATATCGTACGATCACCTCCGACAGGCTATTGAGCACAGACTTTCGCCACAAGTACCACGGATTGGCGACCTTCGCATAACCGTATCTGACGTCTGAGGTTTTTCCGGATTGCGCCCCGAGGTGTGCCACCAGGGCGGCTCGATTGCGGACGATCTTCCCGTGCCTTTTGCACCGGAGACTGAAGTCGAGGTCTTCCAGCCATGCGTACAATGGAAGCCGCTCGTCGAACTTTTCCAGTCGCAAGACATCGCTCCGGACAAACATGTTGCACCCGTACACGTCTTTGAATGGCACACAGTCGCGGCTGCCACGATATTCGCGGATCGCCTTGACCGCAGCCTGCCGTTCAATTCCCGTTCTATCCGGTGCGCCGTCGGCCGCTACGCCTCCTGAGGCGGCGACAATCGCAGGGTCGGCAGCGAAAAGTCGCTCCATCTGCTCGATATAGTCGGGGGCAAGTTCCACGTCATCATCGAGGAACAGAGTATAGCGGGTGCGCACGAGGGGAATCGCCGAGTTGCGCTGAATAGGGAGTCCTTGCGGGCTCAGGATGCGTCGCACACGCGGCAACCTGGCAGTTTCACGCAGTGCGGAACTCTCCTCACAAAGCGATAGTATGGTCGAAGCCGGTTGAACGGTCTGTTTCAGAAGCGCCAAGACAGTGTCGTGCAAAATCACGGGCCTGCCGGCGGAACAGATAACAACTGTCGTTTCCATAGTCCTTATGTGTGAAAGGCAAGCTCCATTTGCGGGTCAGGCTCAACGATCAACCGGCTCTGCAGCGCAGGCGGCGCGACTTGAGATAAAGCCTGCCTTTTGCGCCTTATGTACTCCACGAAACACAGAACGGCCAGGAAGTGCAGCGGTGGGTGCCAGGTGAACTGGTCATTGAAGACTGAACGGAAGGTAAGCATGGCCAAGATGACTGTGGCCTCGACGGCAAGTTGCCGCTCTTGCGCATCCAACGGATGCCGCGCGTAATGGAGAAGCAGCCACCAGGTAGCCGCCAGGGTCACGATGAGAGGAATCATCCCCCAAATGCTTGTTCCAACCAGGACCTCCAGATAGTCGCTATGCATGGTCGACGTAAGGCCGAGACCCAACTTCGCCAGTACCCCGAAACGGCCGCCGGCATAGGCCCCAAAGCCGGTGAGCGGTCGATCCAGGTAAGTTTGCCAGGCAAAGGCCCACCATTGAGCACGACTGCTCAGGGTGGCCATTTGCGCCTCGGTTTGGCCTCGCTCGAGGAACGACCAGATAAGTCCACCCATCGTGGAGAGCGCCACGATGGGCGCCACAACAAATGTTAGCAGCGCCCCGAGCCTTCCTCCCCGTCTCGAAAACAGCAGAATGACAAAACCTCCAAACATCACACCTATGATCGCACTTCGGGTTTGCGCCAAAACCAGGGTCACCACACTTCCCGCCAGCAAGACGACATACCAGGACGTGTGGGAACGGCGCCCCGTAGACGGAAACAGCCGAGCGAGGCTGATCAGGGCAATGATGGCCGCAAAGGTCCCGACGTCATTCGAGCTTAACGCCGGAATCACACCGTCCAGCCGCACCCCCAAAGCGGCCCCTTGTTGGAGGGTCTCGCCGTGCAGGGATTCTTGCGGAAACAAGAGGACGTCCTTCCAGACGCTGAGCAGGAGTACCCCGTAAAGCGTCCATGTCCAATTGAAGAGACTGCGGCAATCCTTCGTAGACTTGACGCTCTCAAGAATCGCCGCCACGAGCGCGATGTCGATCAGGTACTCCCAGGACTTGTACAAGGTCCAGGGCGGGAAGACCGACCACGTGGTGGATGCCAGACAAACCAAGCCATACACGGTCAATGCCCCGACGACGCCGCGGAGCATCGAAGCCGGCCAGTGGGTCCGGCGCAGGGTGAGCCGCACCAGGAGAACGAAAGCCACCAGCATATCGATCGCGACTCGAAACACAGCCCAGGCATCCAGAGGGTCGGAAGCGATCTCACTTGCTCCCCGAATTCGAAAGGTCAGTGCGCCAAATAGCAACATTGCCCAGAGCCAATGCCACCACCTCAAGGACGAAACCAGGGTGCGCGCGTGGCTGAGCCCCTGCTGAAGAGCAAGGCCCAAAACAACAAGCAGGGGGACTCCCAGGAGAGCCCCTGCAATAATGACGAGGCCCGAGTGATTCAGGTGCGAGGAAAACTGAACCAACTGCGAAAATGCCAGGCAGCCGAAAAGCGCCATGGGCAGAACAATCCACCAGTGGATCCTTCCCCGACGTGATGGGCGCGCCCCGGGTTTTTCTTCTGCTGATGGCATGCTCTTCTTTACTGTGGTGCGGGTACTGCCTACTCGCTGCGGAATGCGCCCTGGAGTCCCTCGCTGGCAATGTATGGGGAATCTAATTGCCCGCATCCGGCGGCGACTTGAGCCAGGACCTGGGCGGCAAGACGAGCCGTGTAAGGACCAATGCTCTCCTTCGCCTTTTCACCGAGTCGCTGGGCTAGTCCGGGCACTCGCAGGAGGAGCTCCATTCGGTCTGCCAACTCCGCCGGATTGTGCGGGTCAAACACAAACCCGTTCTCGCCGTCCCGGATCATTTCGTTCGAGCCCGCATACTTGGAGCACAACACTGGCCTGCCAAGGCACAAAGCCTCCAAAACCACCATTCCCCAGGTATCCTCGAGAGACGGAAACACGACAGCATCACAGGCTTCGTAGCATCCGCCAAGCCGTTCGTAACTGACCGATCCCATCCATCGAACGATCTTGGCCAAGGGAGAACCGGCGATTTGCCGTTGCAAGGTCTCAGCCATTTCACCTGTTCCAACGATATGGATGCTGAAATCCCGCACGCCTCGGCCCTCGAGAAGCCTCGCGGCCTCGAACAAGCGATGAATCCCCTTTCGCTCGATGAGTTGGCCGACAACAAGAAATGCGAACGAAGCGCCGAACCGGTCTACGCGTAGCTCGCCGTTTCCGGGCTTGAGGGCGGGAGCCTCCGCCACCTCGATGGGATGATGCACAATCCGGTCGCCGGGCATCCCTAAGGTATCCCGGAGGTACTGCACGCCGGCGCGCGTGTTGCTGATGGCCGCGTCGAATTCCTTGACCATGATTCGTCGCACAGCCAAACGTAAAGGAGAGTTCAATCCTGCAATAGAAGGTGAGATGCCCTCCCAGATCAGCACGACGCGGCATTTTGCGATTCTCTTGAACAGCAACGTGAAGGCCGACCACAGATTGAGCCCGCTAGTGAGGACGACCCTGGGACGTAGCCGGCCTAACTTCCACAGGATGGTAGGGAGGGCCAGAGTGAAACCCTTCGGATAACCGGGACCACCTTTCCCGAACGTGATGAAGCGAACGCCCCGCACCGGACGGACCTCGAACGTTCCGCGATATTTTGGAAGGCTACCCGGCCACAAGCCTGCAAGGATAACTGTATTCGGCATGAGGGCGGTGAACTCCTTGAATACAGGCTGCCAGTAATAGGCCCCCGAGACGTTGGGCATTAGCCAGACGACGCGCTCATCACCGCGGGGGACCCCTGAAGTGTGTTTGGGTCTGGGACTAGCTGCTTGCGAGCGTTTGTGAGAACGGTAGCTAATCACCGCCCAGAAGGCAATCGCCGAAATCAGCAGGCCCACCAATCCACCCGCCAGACCCCAATAATGAGTGAAGGCAACGCCGGTCAGCACAGTTAGAGCACCCGATACACTGTAGGCAAGAAAGACCTCGGAGGGTGCCTGCATAACTTGCACGGCTACCTCGCTTCCCATGGCGGCCGCGGTAAATACAAGAGGGGCTGTCGACAACACGAGGAGTGGTGAAAAGCCGTTATAGCGTCCCGCATAAAGGAAGCTCATAACTTTGCTCCCGAGCAGCCAGATAGCGGCCAGATATACCAGAGCCGCACCGCCAAATAACCAGGCGAGCTGCCGCGTCCGGCGACGAAGACCCTCGATTCCCTCCTTCGCAAAGCGCGAGGAAGCCCAAGGAAGGACGAGGAGGTTCAGAGCCACCAGGGCCTGAGTACAAGGCGCGGCGAAGTTACGTAGGGCCCGAAACGCCGCCAAATCCCCCATCGGGAGCAATGCCGCGACGATGATGTAGTAGGCATTTCCAGAAAGCCAGTTGGCGGCGGTCCCCCCGACGACCCATCGGCCGTAACGCCAATGCTGCCGCACGATCTCGGAATTCGACGGCCCGGGCTGGGAGTTAGTCCTCTTCGGCAGAAATACCAACAACGTCAGAATCGCCGGGAAGGTAGCAAGTGACGGGATCAGAAAGCCGGTGAAGGGCGAGAGCCAACCCTGCTTGTTGAAGACCAGTAGCAACAGGACTAGAGCCAAGCAATAGCTTGCGGAGCTCGCGGCGGCGAGCCCGGGAGCCAACCGGAGGTAGGCAGCGCGTCGGCAGAGCCATTGGAACAGGATCAATGGGACCGCGACCGAGACTCCCCACAGGGCGGACCTCACGGGTTGGCCGGCGGCGAAAAACCGCAAAAAAGGAATGGCAGCGACCGTAAGCATCGACAGGAAGACAGCGAGCACAAAATGCAGGCCCAGCAGCTTCATAATGTATCTAGAAAGACAATCCGAGTAAGATTCGGGTCCCAACACGCTCATCGGTTCCAGGAAGAAAGCATTGTGAAGGCCTGAAAGGAAGAGAAAGATCGAGAACCCCAAGGCGAAGGCCCCATATTCGGTTAGGGTTCAGCCAGCGCGCCAGCAGGACGGCCAAAAGGAAATTCGAGCCGGAAAGCAGGCCCTGATCGATGATCGCCAGGGCGCCCTTTCCAACCCACGCCAGCATCCCAGAGTCAATTATTGGCCTGGACTGCTTCGCTGCTTCGAAAACGCCATCAGCAAGGATTTCGTCAGACATTTGCATGATCAGGTTTCAAATTTCAGGTTTTTGTTTCTGGGTGTTGAGAACGCGGAACAGAATTCGCACCAAACCGAAGCTCTCAAAACTCCGCGCCTCGCAAGATGCGCGCGCTCATGAAGCGTTGGAAGAGCCCCTTGTATAGAGTGCCTTTGAGCCATCCCTTCCACCCACGCCGCTCTCGCAATGTCGATATCCGGGGGAAGCTGTAATAGAAGAGCCGAGCCGTGGCCAGCGCGTTGACACACAGGAAGAGATCTTCGGCAATCGCGCCGTAGCCTGCCCAGAAGGCGCGCTCACAAAGTTGGACCGTGTTCTGTGGCGTGAAAGGATAAAGCAGGGGTTTTCGAAGGTCAAAGATCATCGTGCACAAGTCGTGGAGGATGGCCTTGCGAGCCGCCAACTCAAAATCCACTACCCACAAGTGCTGACAGTTGGAGTCCCAAATCAGGTTCGGTAACGAGAAATCACCATGATTGAGTGCCACGGGCATATGGAAGGAGGCGCGAGGACCGAGGTTGCGCACCAGAAGTTCGACCGCCTTCAACGCCCACTCACCATAACGGGTCCCTTCCAGTGCTTTCTTCCGGATCAGGGCGTGCAAGGATTCCGTGATTTCCACGAGTTCTATTGTTTCGCACCCTTGCGCCGACAAATCGTGGACACCCCTGAGCCATTCCCCGGCTCGGTAAATCGCTGTCACCATCGACCTCAGTTTTTGGCCCGTTGGGTACGCCCAATTCACAAAGTGATCCAGCCGGGTACCATGCACCTCTTCGAAAACCAAAGTCCGGTTGTCCAATGAGCACCCCAGCGGACTAGGTATACATTCACCTCCTACCAGGGAGCGCATCTCGCCAGCCATGCGCCATTCCACAGCAATCTGTTCCTCCACGGGCCTTTCCCGCTTCTCCGGACTTGCTAATTCTTCCCACGGGGTGGCAAAGCGAGGCGGGACGGGATATGGATCCGCCAGAAGTATCTTTGCAAAGAACCGCACCCCGTCGGTCTTTCCCGTGCACCGAAGTACCCAACCGGAGTGGCCCAAGTGCTGCGTCTCGATTCTGACAAGCCCGACCGAAGTGTTCAGGGCGGAAGCTACTCGACCCCGAACATCTTCCAAGCTGCGGGGCCGGGCAAGAATCGCATTTCTCCGTCGGACGGCCAGGGGTGAAAAGATCGGATCCTCCACGTTGTATTCGATGGATTTCAATCTCATCCTCGCGTAGTGAGGGAGGCTTCTTCCTGCATCGCGACAGCGCGGACGGAAACTCCCTCAGAAAACTTTGCTCGCTTCGACTCACGTCGCACCATTATTACTGCTCCAATCAAGGCTGCGGCCCCTGAGAGCGCCCACCCAAAAAGCGCCCCACGCAACCCAAACCAGCGTGTGCAGGGGACTCCAACTACGATTGCGACGACGCAGGCCGATGAATAGGCAACAAAAGCTTTCTCTGGAGAGTGCATGGCTTTCAGCACAAGGGTCTGAGCGGTCCCGGAGATCCTCAGAATCGATCCCAGCGCAACCCAGGGCAGTAGGTTAACGACTTGCATATATCTGCCACCATAAAGGTGGTGTACGATCGGGCCTCGCACCAGAAGCAGCACCGCCCAATAAAGGCAAGTTCCCCCCAAGTAGAGAAAAGTCAAACGCCAGACGAACCGGCCGGCAACGTTCCCATCTTCGTGGTGAGCACATGACGCACGGGGCAAACTCAATAGGGAGATGGCTACAAACGCCTGACCGATCGGCGAAGCCAGATTCATGAGTGCCTTGAACCTTCCAGCCTCGGCCAGCGTAAAGAAACTTCCCAGAAGCAAGTAGTAAATGGCCAGAGAACACCAGATCACCACCGAGTTGGCGACCGCCCAGCGCCCATAAGTCCAATGCCTGCGAACAATATCCATGAGGGGAAAACCCGGTGTGGTCTGCGCGAACCCGGCCCTGAGCCAGCGGAGCATCAGCGGGCCCGTAGCTACAGCGCCAGTCGCCAGCAGGAGAAACGCTGAGAAGGGCGACAGAGATCTGAACTTGTAGAGGAGCGCCAGGCCAGCCAGGACCAGTGCGGAATAGATGCACGCCCCGAGCACGGCTTTCTGGGGCAGGAACACGATGTAAAACCCGCGACGGGCTAACCAGAAGAGCAGCAGGCAAGGCGTGGCCGCACCGATTCCCACGAGGGCGGCAGGCAGAAAACTGGAGGGCCTCACCGTGTGCAAGGCTGCCGCGGACGCGAATAGCGCTGCCATTATCGAGAACGAAAGCACGCAGTGAATGCGAAGAAGACCGCCCAGATAACTGATGAGATTGCCGCTGTAAACCGAGGGGCCAAACACACTCATCGGCTCAAGAATGAGCGAGCCATACAAGGCAGCGAGGAAAAGGAATATCTCGAAAGCCAACGCGTACGATCCATACTGCTGCGGGGCCAGCCAGCGCGCCAGCAGAATGGCGACGAGGAAGTTCGATCCTGAAATCAGCCCTTGATCGAGGATCGCAAAGATCCCCCTGCTTGACCATTTTCGCAGGCACAGCTTCAGCTCCTCAATTTTCATAAGCAGTGGATTTCATGTCGAGTCAGGATGACAACGCCCGTGTTGATTCTTTTCACAGCTTCTGAACTCTGAGCTCAGGCGCCGCGTCAGACCCACGCTTCAATTTGGGCGCAGGCGAACCGAACTTGTGATACGCGCGCTTCAGAAATTCCGGGATGCGATTGAAGAGCATGAAGAAGAAGGGAACGGGATCACGCCATGAAAGAAAGGCAGCCTCGTTAATGCCCGATAAGGACCTAAACCACTCCTTGATTGTCAGGCTGCCCTCGCGGCAGTAACGGTACGTGGAGACCAGGTCAAGATCTTCAACTATCCATTTCCTGCCCTCGGGGGCGGCGCTGGGAACTATTTGCTGTCCTGAGAGGTCCATATAGAGGGCGCGTACAACATCTATGCCGTTCTCACCCACAAAAAGCCGGAACGTCGCTCCAATCCGGGGATTCACGTCGAGCACCTTATAGAGACCGTCTCGAGCGTCGTAACGATAGCCAATGTCCACGATCCCGCGATAGCCGATGGACTTCATGAAGCGATGAGTGATTTGTTCCACCTCTGGATTGGGTAGGCAAATCCCGAGACTAGTGCAACCGGTGTGAACCGGACATTGCCTGATCTTTTTGCCGGTAAAGCTTACCAGGCACTCGGATGCGGTATCAAAGTACCCGTTGAACATCCAGATTGTGTCGTCGCCGCCGGGAATGTACTCCTGCAGCATCAGGTTAGGCCGGTCCGGGTCTTCCGAACGGTCGTAGGTTTGCAGAAGTTCCGCGGATGAGCCCGCGACGAACATCTTCTTCCCCGTCCGTTCCCACAACCGTTGCCCGTCAATGCCTTTCAACATGATTGGGAACGTTGCTGTGGCCAAGAAATCAACAACCTCTGCCCGAGAAGTCGGGAACACGCATTTGGGAGTGGGGATGCGGTTGTGGATCGCGAGCCCGTACATTCCCTGCTTGCTGGCGAGTGCATCGACCAGGCCTGGTGGTTGCTCGGGAAAAACGAACCAGTCGCGGAGCGTCGCACTCCAGCGGGCGACAAAACGCGCCGTCCGGTCTGTGGTAGGAATCAATATTGGAGGGCGTCCGATCTCTCGCCGCACTTCCGAAAGATAGGTCAAGGACTCCCTGTCCGGAGCGTGCTCAATGTCCCAAACAAACCGGCCGCGACAATAGCGAGAGAAATTTGCTGGCGTTATAACGCTGGGGTCCAGATTATAGACGTCGACTCCAAGCGGTCCCAAGCTCCTCATAATGTTCAAGCCGCCGTGGCTATCAGACCTGAGGATCAATACCGGTGTGGAATTGTGATCAAGCCGAATCATTGATGATTTGTGATTAGTAATTGCGAGTTTGGATTTGGAATTACAGACCTTGGGAGGGCGCTGATCGAGAGCCGCGACACTCGAATCGCAAATTCGCATCACCGATTTTCGCGCGCTCCAGACCCTGTCCCGGAATAAGCAAACTCACGTTCCGTGGGTGTGAACCCCACGACTTCGTCACCCTGAACAGCGAACGCCCACTCGAGATCCGCGATGTGTGTGAGGACGAATACCAAGTCCCTGCCTTGGCCGCTGCGCATCAGGTAGTCAGCGCTAGGACCGGACAAGATGGTATCCGTAGTCGCCGCACTCCAGCGCTCGGCCATTTCCATTGTGTCCCGGTTTTCGGCGACATAACCCGAATCGAGAAGCTGTCGCGCCATCCACGCGCAGCACATCTGGTCCTCCTCGCGGCGTTCGGCGCGGCTGCCTGCGCCGATCAGGGCGATATGAGAATGCCGACCCGCGAGGTACTTGGACAGGAAGTCGAAGTTGCGAAAACAAGCGATGTAAGCTGCCTTGCTCGCGCGAGCCAAGTGAATGAGCTTTGTGCCCGAGGATGAGAGTAAGACCAAAGGCCGAGAAATGTCCGTTCGCGAAGCCAATTCCGCTGGGCTGTTGTTCATTTCAAACCCGGGTGGCATAACTCCGCCAAGTTCTCCCGCCAACAACGGGTTGCAGAGGCGTGCAGCAACACGCCGCGCCGCCTCCAGCGAGGGTACGGAGAGGCACCGGCGGCCCATCGACACAGCCGTAGCGATGGTAGTGCTCGCGCGGATGACGTCAACGGCTACCACTGCATACCCGCATTTGTAACGCAGTACGCTTTCCGGAAAGAAATCAATGATCACTTTTCTTGTCATGCGGGAATTCCTGGTGTGTGAAGGACTGTACTGGAAGCGTCGACGGAACGCCGAGGCTTCAACCGCTCGTTGGCGAAGGCGTCCGAATGAATGCCCCGGCGGTATATTTCGACCCGCAAAACCTCTTCCAGCCGCACGTTGCAAAGGTGCACTTCAGGGCCGAAATGGTCCAACAGAGCGAATTGACTTGGCTTGTTGGGAGCTTCGAACATGACGATGCCGAAACCAAATGCTTCAGCAAAGAGGTCGGCGTAAGCGGGATTGAGCGCACCCTGGCCGTCAAAGAGTCCCACGCCCTGCGCGCTCTCGCGGGCTTCGACTACCAGTTGGACCGCTCCCGCATCCAGCCAGCGGCGGCCCTGGAGTATTAAAGCCTCGACACCTTGGGCGCTCAACGGGCCTTCGTGTTTCTTACCCAGCTCGAACTGAACGTCGAGGCCTCTTTCCGCGGCCATCGCCATCACTTGGCGAGGCTCCATAGGCATTTCCGTGAAGCCTTCGCCGCATTCAATCCTTGTGACTCCCAAATCGGCGCACAGATCGAGGTAGGCCGGCAAGCCCCCTTGAGCCACCGCAATTTCGAACGGCCCGCCTCCCGTCACTACCGGCACCTCACACCGTCGGGCGGCTTCGATCTTCTGCCGCGTGGCGCTTTCGTTCGCGACCATCCAGCAGCTCATTGAGATTTTGAGGATCGAAAACAGATGCGAGCTCTGTTCAAGATGGCTTTCCAGCGTGACGGGGTCGTAACCTGGATCAAAAGGGCTCGTCAGGGCCGGCAAGTCGCGTACTCCGATTCTCTTCAAATAGTCTCTTGTATGCACTTTCCCGCTCATAAAGCCTCCTGATTTCTCACCTGCATCGACGGGAACCCTACGCCGCGCCCGCCCCTTTCAATACGGCGGGAATGGTGCCGGCGAGGATTTTGAGGTCAAGCCACAAAGACCATTCATCGATGTACTGCATATCGAGCTCCATCCATTTGTCGAACCCGATGGAGCTTCTTCCTGAGATCTGCCACAGACAGGTCAGTCCGGGCCGGACGCTGAATCGCCGCCGATGCCAGTCATGGTCAAACCCCTCGTAATCCCTCACCGGCAGCGGCCGGGGGCCCACCAGGCTCATCTGGCCCTTCAGAACGTTTAGTAATTGCGGAAGTTCATCGATACTGGTTTTTCGCAAACCCCTTCCCACCAGCGTCACACGAGGGTCGGCCTTAATCTTGAAGACAGGCCCCTCGACTTCGTTCAGGTGCTCCAACTCAGCTTGCTTCTGTTCTGCGCCCGCCACCATGGTGCGGAACTTGAAGATGCGAAAGCGGCGCTTGTTCAGCCCCAGCCTTTCCTGGGTGAAGAAGACAGGGCCCGGGGAGGTCAGCTTGATGAGGACCGCGACGACCAGGAGCACGGGCGCCAGCAGCACAAGCAGCATCGAGGCAATCACCAAGTCCAGCACGCGCTTGAACACAACCGGCCAGCCATCGATAGGGCCCGTCGAGAGCGTGATCAAGGAATCCCCACCGAAATCCTCGGCTCGCGGCTTCGCAAGCTTCAGGTTGAAGATTCCGGGAAGGAAGCGCACAACGATTCCATGCAACTCGCAGAGCGCCGCGACGGCCAAACACCGCTCGTTGAAGGCGCGCATGGGAAGGCCGATTACGACTTCATCGACGACGCTATTACGGAGGTAATCTGCGAGGCCGCTGAAATCACATACGACAGGAAATTGGCTCCATGGGAAATTGTCGAAGCCACTCCAGGGTACGTCGACAAACCCAATCACTCTGTACCCGGATTCCGACCTGAACTCAAGCTTGCGAGCAAATTCCACCGCGCGCGGATTCGTCCCCACAATGAGAACGTGGCGGAGATCTTGTCCGCGACGTCGAAGACGCTCGAGGAAGAACCTCAAGCAGAGGCGGCTCCCGATCGTCATGCCGGTGATAGCCACCCAGAACGCCACGAGGAAGGTGGGAGTCACCATCCTGATGGAAAAGAAGATTGACAGCAGGGTTAGACACGCGGTGCCGAGCGAGGTTGCCTGAAGGATTCTAATGGCTACATCGCTTCGCGACACAAGCCTCTGAGACTCGTAAACCTGCATCGAGACAAACAAGATGTGCCATGCGGCGAGAAATCCGAAAAAGAGGATGAAGTTCTCCACCTTGATGCGCATGGAAAGGAATTCGGCAAAGGAAGCTTCGCCTCCCTGCGAAACCGGAACTGCGGCTAGAATGAAAGCCAAGGTCATCACCAGGAGATCGAAAAGCTTTAGAGCCTTGTTTAGAAGTTGTCGACGCACAATGCCCATGTTGAGACTCCTTGCCGTTTGGGTGAACCTGGAAGCGAAAAACGAGCTGCGGTGATGTTTCGCTGCGCTCGCTCGAAAGTCGCTCCGTGCGGGGGCGGGCGTGACGCCCTCGCTACAGGGCTTGGCCGGCGCCCTCGACTCTAATTTCTGTACCGTATACCGGGCTTAGGCGGAGCACCCCAGGTTGAGATTTGAAATACGGTATGACTTTATCTATCCCTTCGCGCAGGCCGACCCGGGGCTGCCACTTCAGGGTGGCTAGGGCTCTTGAGATGTCTGGGCGTCGCCGCACGGGATCATCGATCGGAAGCGGCTCGAAGACAATCTGGCTACGGCTGGCCGTCTTCTCTATAACGGTGTTGGCCAGTGTCAGGAGCGTGATCTCTTCGGGATTTCCCAAATTGACGGGGCCTGTCTGGTCCGAAAGTAGCAGCCTGTACAAGCCCTCGACCAGATCGCTGACGTAACAGAAGCTCCGAGTCTGGCTGCCATCTCCATAGACCGTGACGGGTTCATTCCGCAGCGCCTGGCTCAGAAACGTCGGCAAGGCACGTCCGTCGTCCGCGCGCATTCGTTCCCCGTAAGTATTAAAGATCCGCACAATCCGAACTTTCACTCCGTGTTCGCGCTGATAGGCCATGGCCATCGCTTCGGAAAAGCGTTTCGCCTCGTCGTAGACGCTCCGGGGGCCAACGGGGTTGACGTGTCCCCAATAGGTCTCGTTCTGAGGACACACGTCGGGGTCACCATAGACTTCCGAGGTCGAGGCAAGCAGGGCGACACTGCCATACTTCTTCGCCATGCCGAGCACATGATAGGTGCCCAGCGAGCCGAGTTTCAGTGTGTGAATCGGGTGTCGCAGGTAGGCCTTGGGGCTGGCGGGAGAAGCGAGGTGAAGGATGTAATCCAACCTTCTCGGCGAAGAGTGCCCGTTCCCGACGAGCCTTGGCGCCGCCCGCGAGAGCAGGTCGTCCAGCCGGATCGGATCAGTCACGTCGCGCAGCACGAACACGAAGCGCGGGTGGTCCCACAAATGTTGAATGTTTTCAATTCGTCCCGTCAGCAGGTTATCCAGGCATAGCACTTCGTGGCCCTCTGCGATCAACCGGTCACAGATATGGGACCCCAGGAAACCGGCACCGCCGGTGACGATAGTGAGAGGTGGAGCACTCCGCTTGATCATGATTTCAACCATTGAGATCCGCCTCCAATCCGGTCCAGATCGGGGCGGCAGGCCGGGGCTGACCCGACACAGCCAACTCGCGCGCGTAAGGCGTTCCACCCCTGCGGCCCATTCCGGCGTAGCTGAACCCCGCCTTCCGCGCTTCCTCTGGTACGAAGAAGTTCCGGCCATCGATCAAAGCCGGGACCTGCATCAAGTCGCGCAATCGTCCCAAATCCAGATGTCTGTATTCATCCCATTCGGTCAGCAGCAATAACGCCTCAGCTCCGCGCGCCACCTCATACGGCGATTCGCAGTAGGTGATCCGTCCTGCTTCCGGAGGAAAAACCGCTCTGGCGGCAGGCATCGCCCAGGGGTCATGCAAGCGTAATTCGGCTCCCTCCTTGTGCAGCGCGTCGACGATTTTGAGGCTGGGGGCCTCGCGAATATCATCGGTGTTGGGTTTAAACGCGAGCCCCAAAACCCCCACCTTCTTGCCGGATACGACCCAGACCGAATTGCGAACTTTGTCCAGGAAGATTTCGACGCGCCGGGTATTGATCCGCTCCACGGCTCGCAGTAGGGAACAATCCACACCCTGCTGATCGGCAAGATGAGCCAAGGCACGGAGATCCTTGGGAAAACAATACCCGCCGAAGCCAATTCCAGCATTGAGAAAAGCGGGAGAAACCCGAGGGTCCAGCCCCAGACCCTCCGCCACGCGCGTGACGTCCGCGCCCACCTCGTCGCAGATGTCCGACACCATGTTGATGAAGGAGATTTTGGTCGACAGGAAAGCGTTGGCAGCGTGTTTGATGAGTTCCGCAGTGGTCACATCGGTGACGACCATGGGGCGCTGGAGCCCGCGGTAGAGGTCGCGGAGGATAGCGCGGGCTCGCTCCGAGTCGGCGCCAATCACAATTCGGCATGGTTCAAAGAAGTTCTCAATCGCCTGACCTTCTTGCAGAAACTCGGGATTCGACGCCACGTCGAAGTCAGCCACCAAGGCTTCTGGCCCAGCCGCCCGGCCGTTCCCGTCTTCACCTGCCTCGTTCGCCTTCAGTGCGGAGTAGCGTTGAATCGTGCGCTGGATCCACAAGGCCGTGATCGCCGGGACCGTGCTTTTTTCCACGACCAACTTGTAACCGTTCAGGTTCCTGCCAATCGTCCGGGCAATCGCCTCAATTTGCGAAAGGTCTGCTGCTCCGTCTTCCCTCTGAGGCGTGCCAACACATATAAACACCACCGTGGCGGCGCGAATGGCTTCAGTCACTTCCGAAGTGGCCTGAAACCTTCCGCAGGCAAGGCTCCTGTTCAGAAGATCGTCGAGGCCCGGTTCAAAGAACGGGACCTTGCCCGCCTTGATCGAATCGACTTTTGCAGCATCTTCGTCGGCCCCAATAACTTCCCAACCCAGGCTGCTGAAGCCCACTGCGGTCGGCAGGCCAACGTGGCCAAGGCCCAGAACTGCGATCTTGCAGGCCCCAATTGCCGCGAGGCCTAAGTTGGTTTCATTCATAGCCGTTCCTCCTGATGGAATAAAGCTCCGCCCTGTGAGTCCCATGCCGGGATCCGCCTAATCGAGTTGGTCGGTTGAGCGGCCGCCCTGAACAACCGCTGGTCCTGCCCCAGGATTAAAGCCTCTCGTAGATGACCTGGGGAATCGGATACGTTCGGTTATTCAACACTACGCCCAGCAAATTGGCGCCTGCGTTCTCGAAACATGCCTTCGCCTTGCACGCTTCGTCTCTCCGCGTCGAGTTCGCGGCCACCACCAGAATGACTCCGTCGGCGGCTTGTACCAAAGGCACTGCATCGGAGTAGACGTTGACGGGCGGAGAATCCATCAGCGCGTAGCGGAACTCCTGGCGCAACTCAACAATTCGACTCGCCAACCGGCTGCTACTCATTACGCCCGCCATGGGAGAAGAATTGCGCCCGCTGGGAAGAAACCACAAGTTGGGCGTGGGGAGCTTCTGAAGGTACTTGCGGATAGGCCCCCCATTCAACAAGGCTTCACTTAATCCTTCGCGATTCTCGACACCCAAAGACAGGTGCAGCGACGGCAAACGCAAGTTCGAATCCACGATGCAAACCGGTTCATCCACCTGGACCGCTAAGGCTTCGGCGGCCCCCACGCAAATCGAGGAGCATCCCGTTCCGGAGACGGCGCCAGCGAAGACTACCACGCGGCGCGGTTCTTTTCCGGGCCGAAAGAAGACCGTCTGAACCAGCTTCATCAATTTCTCACGCGATAGCTCATGCGCGTCCGGGACAGGGCGCATTTCGTAGGTGCGGCCAACGGGTGACCGCGGAGCAGCATGTCGCCACCGATCCTCTCTGGAAGCTCGTTGCAGCAATTCAAGGTTTCTGCTCAAAGTATTCTCCTTAGGAGAGTGCCGGCGCTTTTCACGGCAATGCCCCTGCGCGCTGAGCTTGCGTAATCGGGATGGGTGAGGCGTTTGACGTTGTCACCTGGATTTTCTTCGTCAGTGCTTCGCCGGGATCGAGATGGAATCTGCCTACCACGTGCTTAATTCCGGCCGGAGGTATGACTTCGCAGGTGTGCCACCCCGCCGGCAGCACCGTTACCACCCGGCTAACCCCGTAAGACCGTCCGTCGATGAACACTTGCATTCCGGGAGGTTCGGTCACCACGGCGAATACGCCGGTCTCGTCACTCGTGAGCTGTGCCTGCAACCACTCGTTTCGGCCCTCGTCCACGTGTACGCGTTGGGTCCACGCCGAATACCCCTGCATTGAAACCGATACGATGTAGGTTCCAGCAACCAGTGAAAACATATGAGGGCTAACCCATGTCGGGTCATCTCGCCCATTAATGGTAATCCGCGCGCCACGCTGGCTGGATTGCACGATGAGTTTGCCACGCTCGCCTTGCGCACCTAAGTCGTCCGATAAACGGGCCCGGTTCGAACGCAGGCTATTTTGCTTGTTCCTTCCTCGGGCATTGGCGATGACCGCATCGCTCCTCTTCCCCGAGCCAGAGTGGCGGCGTCCGCCAGACCTTGGTTCCCGTGAATCCCCATCGCGAGCGGTACCGGGTTGCACGTCAGGCGCGCCCGCAGGATTTGCCTCGCCGGGTTGCGCTGCTGGAGATGCCGCGGGCGGCGCGCCGCGAGGCTCAGGAAGCTGTAGGTTCTGGGTAGGTACGGCGTCATTTAATGGCTTTGCAGCGCGTGAATCGCTGCCGCTTGGATTTGCGGCTGTCGCTCCCCACACTTCTTGTTCCACGAAATCCAGACTCCGTCCGAGCCAAGGAGCTCTCCAGGTCAAAACCGCGATAGCTATTATTGTCAGGACGGCTAGAGTTCTTGCGCGGTGATTCGATTTGCCGCCCCGACTAGCTCTGGCCGGCGCCGCGTAGCTAGGATTGTTGCCGGCCCCGCCCGTCCAGTCTGGCGCGGAGTTGGCGAAGTTCACGCGATCCAAAAGATCACTGCCGCTTTCCGCGGGAAGCGTGCCAATGTCCACGCCGATCGGGGCAGTTTCACGCTTCACGGCTGATCTCCCTCGCGCGTCTTTGCCGGCACCAACTGCCCCCACATCTTTCCGTACCGGGGCTACGACCACGCGGCCCTGTCCCAGCGACTCCAAGTTCAGGTCAGCAATGACCTCCCGCAGAGTAGCCACGTCGATCCTCTTCTGGTTTTCCGCGTAACCCAGGGACAAGGCATGGAAACAGAGGTTGTTGATAACCCTTGGAACACCCCCGCTGTATTTGGCGATCAACGCCAACGCCCCGGGTGCGAACAATCTGCCCCCTTTGTACCCCGCGATTCGAAGCCTGTGCTGGATGTACCTCTCGACCTCATCCCCGCGGAGGAAGGGAAAGTGCGTAACGATCGATATCCGTTGGCGGAGTTGCGCCAATCGCGGCTGCGCCAGTTTATCGGCCAAAGCCGGTTGTCCGGCCAGAACGATTTGCAGGAGCTTTGCTTCCGGAGTCTCGAAATTGGAAAGCATTCGCACCATTTCCAGGACCGAATCATCGAGATTCTGTGCTTCGTCAATCACTACCACCAGCCGCTTGCCTGTCCTCGCACTCTGAATCAGCAGATCGCGCAGTTGCGCTTGCAGGTCACTCAGATCTTGTCCCGAGGGCTCGGTTTCCAAATCCAGAAGCAGGTTCTTGAGGAATTCCTTGGAATCCGTGTGTGTCTGGAAGAGGAACGCCGTTAGAGCGGAGTCCCGAAGCTCTTCCATGAGCCGTAGGATGAGAGTGGTTTTACCCAGACCTGGCGGAGCGATGAGGGCCATAAATCCCCTGCCCGTCTCAATACCGTAGAGTAGCGACGCAAAAGCTTCCTGATGCGCCGGCCCCAGGTAAAGAAAACGCGGGTCGGGAGTCACGCCGAAGGGCTGTTCATTCAGTCCGTAGAATTTCAGAAACATATTGAAGCGCTCCTACTCCCGCTCTCCCGACAGCAAAAGTGAGTCAGCATTGTCCGCAGTGCCCCGAAAAGAAGGACTAGTGAGCACGTCGGTGCCGGGCGTGAGGCCAAACCGCGGAGGGCCATCTGTTTTGGCGAAACAGGCGAGCACGGGAAGGTCCATGACCGCTGCAATCTCTTCGGGCGTACGGAACGTCGGATCCAAATAGTCGGAGACAAACGCGGCGGCAACGCTCATCATCAGCGCCACGACGGCGGCGGCGAGAACCAGCAGCAATGGCGAATAAACCGGAAACGACGGAACCACAGGCGACTCCGCGATCGCTACGTTCAGGATGCGACTCTTGTCCAGTTCATCGGAGATGCGCGCCTGCTCCTGCTTTTGGACGTAAAGCGTGTAGTCCTGCTCCGCGTCCTTGATATTGCGCAGCAGGTCCTGCCGCTGAATTCCTTTTTGATCGATCAGGAGGGCTTGCTGCTGGTAGGCATTTACGACCGGGGCAGTGGCGCGGGCTCTGGCCTGGAAGCCGTTCAAGTCCGCGTTTGCCTTCACCAGTTCCGCCTGTAGTAACAAATAAGTCGGATTCTGGGCATCGCTGACCTGTTTTACCGGAGACTGGCTCTGTGCCGCGATGGCCGCTTGGAGGTTCGCGATCTGCTTGTCCACGTCCTGCACCAACCGATACGTCGGCTGGTATTTCGTCAACAAATCGACCCGCCGGGTTTCGAGCTCTGTCAAGCTCGACTTGAGATTCGCCAATAGTTGCGGGTTGTCGCCGGTGATAACCTGAGTCGTCAAGCGCGCCGGTGTCCTGTTAATCTCACTCTCGAGCTCGTTGATCCGCTTTTGCGTGTCGGCGACCGCTGATTCAGTCTGCCGCAAATCGCCCTCGAACTCCCCTGCTTTCTTCACCAGGATCTCTTTCTCGAGTTCGGGATCGCTGGAGTTCTTAGCCAGGTCGTAGCTCGCGAGTTGCTGTTCGGCACTTTGGACTTGTTGACGATAGTGTTCCGCCTGCTGGTGAAAGAAGTCGTATACGCCGGCTGGCCTATAAACCGTCAGATGTTTCGCCAGATATTGCTTGTTCAGGTCAGTAAGGATCTGGGCCGCCAGCTCGGGACGACGCGAACGGTACGCAATATGGATCATGTTGGACTGCGGAACTTCTGTGATCTTCAGGCCGTCGCGCAATCCATCGGTCGCCCGTGCAAGCCTCCACTGTTCGTCGCGCCACGGAAACAGGGAATCCCAGCGGTGCGGATGCGCTTTATCAAGGCCCAGATCCTTGACCACCGCTTGCAGAAGGTCCTGGCTCCTCAGCAGCGAAATCTCCGTATTGATTTCGCGCTCCGTAGGCACGTCTGTGGAACTTTGCATGTCCCGCGAGCTCGCGTCGGTGGACACCACCTCATCGGCACGCCGGTGCTTAACCAGAATCTGCGTATCCGCCTCATACCTGATTCCGAAAAGAAAAACGGCCAGAAGCGCTCCGCCGAAAGTCAGTAGGAACACGTTTCTGAGGACTCGCCGGTTCCTGAATAGCGCGCCTAACAGCTCACGCAATGTGTCGGGCGAAGAGGAGACGGGGGTCGCGGCCGAAGTGTGGACCAGGATGTCCGTTGCTTGTGCTTCCGGCAATAGTCTACGTTGCTCGTGCATGCTGGCTTCTCCTTTCCCTTCTCTCGGGCTGAAGTTAGGCACGCGCTGCCCTCAGGGGAGCGGTCCGTAGGTCCCCACCGTGGGAGTAGGAACCCAGGCTTTGACCTTGGATATGGCGTTCTGCGGAACGTAGACCATGTCCCCTGGGCGGAGGGAAGAGTCTTCGCTAAGATTGCGAGAATTCAGCATGTGTTTCAGGTCAACCTTGGTGACCGAAGTCCATTTATCATTGACGCGGCGAAATAGCAGCACCTGGGAGTGCTTTGACTGAGTAGTAAAACCTCCCGCCAGGGCCACTGCCTCGGAAACCGTAGTAACGCCGCGCAGGTCATACTTGCCGGGCCGTCCGACCTGGCCGAGGACCATGAAATAGGGGCGCTGGAAATCTTTTAGCTCAACACTGATGACAGGGTTGGCGAGAATCTTTTCATAAGAGGACTGCACGGCGCGTCGCAACTCCGGCAGGGTATCGCCCTCCACCTGAACGTCGCCGATTTCTCGTAGTGTGATATACCCGTCGGGCTGCACGGTGACTGTCTGGTTGAACTCAGGCGTCGACTGAAACTGGAGGTCGACAACGTCTTCGGTTGAGATACGGTAACGGGAATTGCGACGGTCAAGGGCCGGAGCCGGCGCAGTATCCGTAGCATCGACGTGGTCTACCCCGGCGGCCAGGGCCTGCACGACAGGATCGGACTGTTGTGCCGCGCCCTTATTGGTTTGACTCCGGGCACAGGTCCATGCTCCGCCCATCACAAACAGACCCGCCAGCAACACCAATGACTGTTTTGAAAACACCAGGCATCTCCTCCCGTATTGAATCTCCCAGCCCCCTGTCGTGCTTCCCAGGCGCAACACCTTGGGACGCTATCCGTTTGATCAGGTCCGGCCGCAGAGTGGGCGCATTTTTCCCGGTTAAGCGGGCACTCTGCGAGTACGACTCCAATGCCGGGCCGCATTTTCGGCCGGCTTCGGAGCCGCTCTTAACGCTCCTGGAGTGGAGAGGAAGACAGGTTGAATGTGGGCAGTTTTTGTTGTAGGCTTTTTGATTGCCATTGCGTTCTCTCCGTCGTACGACCCATGGGAGCGTTTTGGCTTGGCCGCACGTGAGTCATCACCTCGCGTGCGGCCTTTTGATCTCTATTGTGCTAATCGGCTCGAAGCACGAACAACCCTGACGTTCATTTCTTTGCTCCTGGTCCTGTGCTTTAGGATCTCTGGCGCCGCGCATGCCACGTTATTCAGTTCTGGATACTCGCGGAGACACCACGGGAGCACACTTCCGCTATCGTGTATCGTGCGCTTTCCGCTGTGCCCTTGATAATTTGGAAGCGACGCGAGACCGCTTGGGTTGCCTTCGCACAAGAAACTCGCGCGCAGTTTAAAATCGCCGTTTCGCATTATTCGCCCTTTGGACACCAGTCCCGGCGTCACCAGAAATCGGTCCGACAAGTTGTAAACACAATGCTGCCCCGGCACTTCTTCACAACCCCACGCACACTCTGGTTGCATATCGCTTGCCATTCGAGGTGGTCCATATCCTCTTGATTTTAAAATAGCGGGTTCCTCGCTGCGTGCTCGATGAAGTGTCAACTGCGAAAAAACTACATGCTAAGAGAAAATTGCATCCGTCGCGTCTTGTCTGCACAGCTAGGTCCCGGACCCGCAAAGTCTTCGAAACGAGCGATCAAGGTGCCTTCGCGACTTGTGGCAATAGTCGTGCCTTTTACTAAGCCTGGCCGATGCGGCTTGCGTAGCGTGCGGGCCGTCTCAAGCTCCGCTGGCCGTAGAACTCTCCATCCAGGTAGTGCGGGGTCTGACTTATGGAATTCCTGGGATCATTGACAGCACTGCTGTGCTCCTTTTCATTTGGACTGGTCGTCGAGTGGGTGTTGCTGCGAGGTTTATTCAAACTGATTGAGAAACACCCGCCGGAGCCAAGCTCGGCGCGCAACAGATCGTGAAGTGATGGCACATATTCTCGACAACTGGCAGGCCTATCTGCTGTCTCCCGGCATTATTGTCGGCGCCATCATTGTCGGTCTCTTCGCCCACCGCATCGCGTTCTCGGTCCTGGCGAAACCATCCTTCAAAATGAGCGTCGTCGATACCTCGCTGGTTAGGCACAGCCGAAAACCTTCCAAATTCATCCTGCCTCTCCTAGCCGTTATCATCGCAGAACGTGTACTCCCGGTCAGTGTCGCGATTAAAGATGCGCTCGCACACGTAGTCGGCCTTGGCCTGATTGCTTCGGTCGCCTGGCTGCTGGTTGTGATGATCGATGTGGGCGAGGATGTCATTACTGGGCGGTACAAGGTTGAGATCGCCGACAACCTGACGGCACGCCGTATCCAAACGCAGGTGAAAGTGTTGCGGCGCATTGCCCAGATCGTCGTTACGGTCGTAACCGTTGCGATCATGCTGATGACTTTTCCAGCGATCCATCAGATTGGCGCCAGCCTCCTGGCCTCAGCGGGCCTCGCAGGCCTTGTGCTTGGGGTTGCGATGCGCTCCACACTTGCGAGCTTGATTGCAGGAGTTCAAATCGCGCTCACCCAGCCTATTCGGATTGAGGATGCCGTTGTGGTGGAAGGCGAATGGGGTTGGATCGAGGACATTACGACCACTTATGTCGTGGTCCGGATTTGGGACTTGCGGCGATTGATGGTGCCTCTCTCGTATTTCATAGAAAGGCCGTTTCAGAACTGGACGCACAGGACGGCAGACCTTCTTGGTTCTGTCTTTATATACACGGATTATACCGTGCCCGTTGAAGCGTTAAGGAGGGAACTGGCCCGAATTCTGAAATCCACAAATCAGTGGATGGGCAAAGTATGTGTACTGCAGGTTACTGACGCGCGCGAGCGCACGGTCGAGTTACGGGCGCTCATGGACGCTCGAGACTCCAGCACGGCATGGGACTTGCGCTGCTATGTGCGGGAAAAGTTGATCGAGTTCCTGCAGAGAGAGTATCCGCAATGCCTTCCCAAAACTCGCGCCGAGTTGCACCGTATTCCGGAGCCGGCGGGAGAACCGGGCTTGATGAGAGGTCCCCAAGAGCGAAACGAGGAGCCTCGGCGCTGGCCTATCGAATAAACCCGGGATCGCCACTGGGGCGCCGAAAACTCGTCTCTGGGAGATCCTGCTTTCGTGGGTCAGGTAATTTTTACCGTTCTCTGTGCTCCCTGAGAATTGCCTGCGCGACTGTATGTTATTCAAGACAAACCGCATGGTGTTTTCGGGCGCGCATCTTTCCTCCTTTGGCAATAACCGTGCGGGAGCGTCTACCATAAGTGGTTTCGAGTGTTCGAACGACGGGGACGGTAACAGAAACGAGGCGTACAATGGGCACCGATTTAGTAACCCACCCCCAGGTCGAGAGTCAGCTGATCGCTCGAGCCAAAGACGGTGACGATCAGGCTTTCGAAGCACTCTTCCATGCCTATGAGCGGCGTGTTTATCTGCTTTGCGTCCGCATGACAGGTGATTCAAGCGAGGCGGAGGACCTAACCCAGGAGACCTTCCTTCAGATCTTTCGCAAGATCTCGACCTTCCGTAATGAGTCGGCGTTTGGCACCTGGCTCCATCGGGTTGCGGTCAACGTCGTACTGATGCATCATCGCAGGAAACGTCTTCAGTTCGTGCCTTTCGAACACCCCGATCAATCCCAGGAGGAACCCGCCTGGCGGGAGTATGGAGCGGAAGACAGAACGCTGGTCGGCCTGATTGATCGCATACTGATCCGGCGCGCCGTCACACAGCTTCCCGAGGGCCGGCGAGCCGTGCTCGTCCTTCACGATCTGGAAGGTTATCGCCATACTGAAATTGCCAAGCTTCAGGACTGTTCAATCGGGAATTCAAAATCTCAGCTCTCCAGGGCACGCTGGAACATGCGTGCACTGCTTCAACCCCGGAGAATTGATCTTTCTGCCAACGCCGTTCCGAAGAAAGTGAAGACACGTGGACATCGAGCGGGTCATCCGGAGAAGGGAAAGGAGAGTGTATGCGGACTCATGTAGAGGATACGCCAAATGCATACGAGCTTATCCCCATGCAGGGAATGGACGCCGGCCCCGCCTGCCACATGGTGCGAAACGTGGCCGTCATTGAGGCCAAGGGCCCTTTCGGCGAAGAACGGACAGTTCACGCTCTTTATGACACGATCCGGGAGTTGCTGGAGGAGGGCGCCGGGAACTTCGCCATCAGCCTCGCGCAGGTACCTGGCGCGGACAGCTACACGCTTGGCGCCCTTGCCGGCGCTTATAACCTGGTCCGACAGGCAGGAGGCCGGATCAAATTCTTCGCAGCTTCGGAGAGACTCATTCGAGCTTTCAGGAAGTTCCACCTCGACAGTGTCCTGGAGCTCTATGCCAATGAAGCATCGGCCCTCTCCAACTTACAGTAGCAGCGGATTCACACTCCACTGAGCGAAGTGATCCGCTGCAACCTCAAAGTGTACCGCTGCAAAAAGGAAGTATGGGTCTGACCTTGGGCGCAACCCTCCTTGACGGGAGCCGGTGCCAGTTCCGGGTGTGGGCTCCACATGCGAAGAGCGTCGAGGTGCGGATTGCCGATCCGCGAGATTTTGCTTCGGCCGCGACGATGGTGCACGCTTCCAATCATGGCGCTGATCGATTGATTCGCCTGGAGAGGCAGGACCTGGGATATTACGAGGGCATCGTCGAAGGGGTGGCGCCCGGAACGCAGTACTTATATTGTCTCGACAGAGAGAAGGACCGGCCTGACCCAGCTTCTTCTTTTCAACCGGTCGGCGTTCACGGGCCTTCCGAGGTTGTAGACCCGCGAGCATTTCAGTGGAGCGATGCAAGCTGGCGAGGACTCTCCCTCGATGATTACATCATCTACGAAATCCACGTCGGCACCTTCACATCCGAGGGGTCGTTCGATGCCATCGTTTCTCATTTGGAGGACATAAGAAGTGTCGGCGTAACGGCTGTAGAGTTGATGCCGGTGGCGCAATTTCCAGGGCACCGTAATTGGGGTTACGATGGAGTCTACCCTTTCGCCGTGCAGAATAGCTATGGCGGCCCCGAGGGGCTTACGAAGCTGGTTAACGCTTGCCATGAGCACAAATTGGCGGTTGTGCTCGATGTGGTCTACAACCATTTGGGTCCGGAGGGGAACTACCTCCGTGACTTTGGACCTTACTTCACCAGCCAATATCAATCACCCTGGGGTGAAGCCCTCAATTTCGACGGCCCGGACAGCGACGAGGTGGTCCGCTTCTTCACTGAGAACGCTCTCTACTGGCTCAGGGATTTCCACATCGACGCTCTCCGCCTGGATGCGATCCACGGCATCTTCGACCGCAACGCGCAACCTTTTCTACAATTGCTGGCGCGGTCAGTGCACGAGTTTGCAAGACAAGCAGAGCGGGAGATTTTCCTGATCGCGGAGAGTGACTTCAACGACGTCCGCTATATCCAGCCTGCGGAATCGGGCGGATGCGGTATGGACGCCCAATGGAGCGATGACTTTCATCATGCCCTGCATACTTTGCTCACCGGCGAGCAAACCGGCTATTACCAGGATTTTGGAGAGTTCGAGCATCTCGAAAAGGCATTCGACGGAAGGCTTCGTCTATTCCGGCCAGTATTCTGCCTATCGCAAACGGCGCCACGGCAATTCCTCACGCGATGTCCCGGCGCGGCAATTCGTGGTCTTTTCCCAGAATCACGATCAGGTGGGCAACCGCCTGCTCGGCGACCGCCTCAGCACGCTAGTGAGTTTCGAAGCGTTGAAACTCGCTGCGGGCATGGTGATACTGTCGCCGTACATTCCCCTGCTCTTCATGGGTGAGGAATGGGCGCGAGCGTGCTCCCTTTCAGTATTTCATCAGCCACTCGGATGCGGCATTGGCGGACGCCGTACGCCGCGGCCGCCAGGCGGAGTTCGCCTCCTTCCGCTGGCAAGGCTCGCTTCCCGACCCGCAGGACGAGGCCACGTTCTTACGAAGCAAGCTGGATCACAGCCGAAGGTACACTGGATCGCATCAAATAATGAGCGGGTTCTATCAGGAGCTGATCAAACTGCGGAGGACGCTGCCGGGGCTGGCACGGCCGGACAAACGGCATCTCGAGGCTCGTGCCCTGGAACAGGAAAAGGTCTTTTGGGTTCGGCGTTGGAGTGATGCCGGCGAAGCACTCGTCGTGGCGAACTTCGGCAAAGAACCGCAGTCCGTCCTGCTGGCTGTTCCTGAGGGAGAGTGGCGCAAAGTCATGGACTCCGCCGATCAGCGTTGGCGGGGACCCGGCAGTTCCGTTCCGCCGAGGTTCGAGTGCAGTGGAAAGGTTCAAATGAGCCTCAGCCCGGAATCGTTGTGCGTTTTTGAACGTGGAGTGAACGAGTGTCCTGAGTCGGAAGTTCGTTAAGCAAGGCTTTCTCCTGTGCGATCTTTTTTTGGAGCCCCGTCAGGGGCGGCATAGAGTAGCCCAGGGCGTGAGAAGGTGTGAAAAAACTGTCTGTCATTCTGAGCGAAGCGAAGAATCTGGATTTATCTCTTTGAAAACAAACGAATGCAGATTCTTCGCTTCGCTCAGAATGACACGGCTTGGTGATTTTTTCACACCTTCTGAGCCCTGGGTTCGATGGCCCTCACCCTGCCTTCGGGCTCACTAAACCAAGCCCATGGGATACATCTGCGTTCACGGACACTTCTATCAGCCCCCGCGGGAGAATCCTTGGCTCGAAGCCATCGAACTTCAGGACTCCGCGCGTCCCTACCACGACTGGAATGAGCGGATCAATGCCGAATGTTACGCGCCGAATGCCGCCGCGCGGATTTTGGACAAAGAAAAGGGCATCGTCAAGATCGTAAACAATTACGCCAAGATCAGCTTCAACTTCGGCCCGACTTTGCTCTCCTGGATCGAGGCCAACGATCCGGCGGTATATAAAGCCATCCTGGAGGCGGATGCCGAGAGCAGCAAGGCATTTTCGGGGCATGGCTCCGCACTCGCCCAGCCCTACAACCACATGATCATGCCTCTGGCGAACGAACGAGATAAATACACTCAGGCCTTCTGGGGAATTCGCGACTTCGAGCACAGGTTTGGACGCCGCCCTGAAGGGATGTGGCTGCCGGAAGCTGCGGTGGATCTTGCCACCCTGGAAGTCCTGGCCTCCTTGGGAATCAAGTTCACCGTGCTCGCTCCCAACCAAGCGCGCAGGGTGAGGGAGACAAGTGGCAGCGATTGGAAAGAAGTCAGCAACAGCTCCATTGATCCGACTACGGTTTACGCTATCGCCTTGCCCTCGGGGAAAACCGTCAATGTTTTCTTCTACGACGGACCTATTTCGCGCTCCGTAGCCTTTGAAGGAGTTTTGGACAACGGACAACAATTTGCCGAACGGCTCCTCGGGGCTTTTTCCAAGGCAACCCGCTCCTGGCCTGAGCTGGTGCACATCGCAACAGACGGCGAGACCTACGGCCACCACCACAAGTTCGGCGAGATGGCTTTGGCCTATGCCTTGGACTACATCGAGTCCAAAGGCCTGGCCGAACTCATCAACTACGGGCTATATCTGGATCGGCACCCACCAACTCACGCGGTAGAGGTCTTCGAGAATAGCTCCTGGAGCTGCGTGCACGGCGTCGAACGCTGGCGAAGCAATTGTGGCTGCAACTCCGGTGGCCATCCCGGATGGAATCAGCAGTGGCGTGCCCCCTTGCGCGAGGCCCTGGATTGGCTTCGCGACACCCTGGTCCCGCTCTTCGAAGCGAACGCAAGAAAGTTGCTGAAGGATCCCTGGGCGGCGCGGAACGATTACATTGATGTCGTCCTGGACCGCTCGCCTGCAAGCCTGGAACGTTTCCTGGCGAAGCATGCCCTGCGGCCACTGGACGATTCCGAAGCAATAACCGTCTGGAAGCTCATGGAGCTCGAGCGCCATGCCATGCTGATGTACACAAGCTGCGGCTGGTTTTTCGATGAGCTGTCGGGAATTGAAACCGTCCAGGTGATGCAGTATGCCGGCCGCGCTGTCCAACTGGCGGAGCAACTCTTTGGGGACCGGCGGGAAAGCGTTTTCATCGAAAAGCTGAGCCAGGCAAAAAGCAATATCCCCGAGCACCAGGATGGCGCCCGCATTTACCAGAAGTTCGTCCGGCCGGCATTTGTTGACTTACGCAAGGTTGGCGCCCACTACTCCATCCGTTCTCTTTTCGAACCCTACGAAACCGAGACCCGCATTTATCAATACAAAGTGGAGCGCCAAGCCGTCTTGAATCTGGCGCGGGGCGACAAGCAGGAGCAGCAATTCGCGGCGGGGCTCGCGAGATTTACCTCGGGAGTTACGCAGGAGTCGGCAGTACTCGGATTTGCCGCCTTCGAGCGCGGCGACTTCAACCCCGCCGGAGGTGTCCTGAAGGCGGCAAGCCCCAAAGCCTTCAGGGCCTTCGTGGAGAGAATAAAAGAAGTGTTTTCGCGCGGCGACATGGATGAGGTGAATCGAATCCTGCAACAGGAATTCGAAGGGAGAACCTTATGCCTTCACCGTGCTTTTCCGGGACGAACAGCAAAGAATCCTGAATCGTATCGCAGAGTCCGCCTGGGGCGAGGCTGAGGCGGCTTTTGGCAACCTCTATCCGCCTCTGCTGTCGATGATAAAAACTCTGGTCAGGATCGGGGGCTCCCTGACGATTCCCCAGGCATTCTACGCGGCGGCGGAATTCGTTTTGAACTCCCGGCTGCGGCGCGCGCTGGGCAGTGAACCGTTGGACTTCGACGGCATTCGGAAACTCATCGGTGATGCGGAGGCGGCGAAAGCCTCTCTTGATGTGACGACTCTGGAATACACGCTGCGAATGAGTCTCGAAAGGATGGCAGAGAAACTCCGGGGCGATCCCGCCCAAGTGCAGCCTATCAAGACGCTGGATGCCGCGGTGGATTTGGCTCGCTCCCTGCCGCTGGATGTGAATCTCGCGAAGATCCAGAACATTTGTTACGAGTTGGCACAAACGGCATATCGCGACTTCCTGGAGAAAGCGCAAGCGGGAGACGAGAACTCAAGGGCGTGGGTGGATCACTTTCGCGCCCTGGCGTTGAGGCTCACGCTGCACATCGCCTGACTCGGGAAAATGCGAAACGCCGGGGCAGTCAAGACGCGTAGCTTAGTTGTGCCACCGGGCAACCGGGAGTGGCTTTTCCGTGCTCCCAGACCTCCCAGCCGCTAAACGCGCATGACGGAACGTTATTTCAGGGCTCAAGTGCGAATCTTAATCTCGATTTTCGAATTTCGTGCCTATGTCCAAACTGCGCATTCCCTCCGCCACCTACCGCCTGCAATTCAGCGGGCAGTTCCGCTTTGAACAGGCGCGCGCGCTGTCGGGCTACCTCGACGAACTGGGTGTGACGGATATCTATGCCTCGCCGCTGCTTCAGGCACGGCACGGAAGCGGCCATGGCTACGACGTCACGAATCCCACCCACCTCAACCCTGAAATCGGCAGCGAGCAGGAACTCGAAGCGCTGGCAACGGAACTCCGGCAACGCCACATGGGCCTGCTTCTGGACATTGTTCCCAACCACATGGTGGCCGGCAGCGAAAATCCCTGGTGGATGGATGTGCTGGAAGACGGCCCGGGCTCAGCCTACGCTTCCTTTTTTGATATCGATTGGCATCCCCCTCGCACCATGACGCGCAACAAGGTCTTGCTGCCGATTCTCGGCCGCCCCTATGCAGCGGCGCTCGAGAACCAGGAGCTCAAACTGGTCTTCGAACAAACAGGTTTCTTCATCTATTACTTCGATACCAAGCTGCCGGTCGCACCCAAGTCTTATCTCCTCGTGTTGCAGCACCGACTGGATGAGTTGAGCCACAAGGTGGGCGCTGACCACCCGGCCTTCCGTGAGCTGGGAGGCATTCTCGCCGCCACCAACAACCTTCCCGAGCGCACCACGCTTTCCACTGAAATGGCGGGCGAGCGGCGGTCACAACGGGAAGCCATCAAGGAAAGGGTCTGGAACCTGTATCAGAACTCCCCCGAAGTGCGGGAATTCCTGGATGAAAACGTGCGCGTGTTTAACGGCCGCAGGAGAGATCCCGCCAGCTTTGTTTTCTTAGACCGTTTGCTGGCCGAGCAGGCTTACCTGCTTTCTTACTGGCTGTCCGCCAACGACGAAATCAATTACCGCCGCTTTTTTACCATCACCGATCTCGTGGGTGTCCGCGTCGAAGACCCCTTGGTCTTTGAGGCTACCCATGCCGTGGTCCTGCGGCTCATCGAAAAGGGGCTGGTAACGGGCTTGCGGATTGACCACGTCGACGGCCTTCGCGATCCGCTGGGTTACCTGCGCCGGCTCCAGGAGCGTGTCTCAGGTGGTTCATCAACCGGGCGTCATCCCCCTTTTTTTGTACTGGTGGAAAAGATTCTGGCGGATGGCGAACCCTTGCCTCTCGAGTGGCCGATCTGCGGAGCAACCGGATACGCGTCACTCAACGCTCTTAACGGTCTTTTCATCGACCCGGAAGGATGCAAGAAACTCGATTCGATCTATGAATCGTTCACAGGCGCCAGGATCTCTTACGATGACTTGGTGTACGACAAGAAGAAAGAGGTGATGGCGAATCTCTTGCGCGTTGAAATGCGTTCCCTGGGTCACTATCTTGCACTTCTGGCGGAACGCGACCGGTACGCTCGCGACCTGCCGAGGTCCGACCTCGCCCACGCCCTTGTTGAAACCACCGCGTGCCTGCCGGTCTACCGAACCTATGTCCGCGGTTTTTCGATAGCGAGTGAGGAGCGCCGGCCATACATCAGGAAGGCCCTGGAAGCCGCTCGACGCCGCAATCCTCGCCTGAGGCCTGAGTGCTTTGACTTCATCAGCGACGTCCTGTTGTTGCGGGATCGGGCGCACGTAGTCCCGGAACAACGGGAAGCCCGGCTGGCCTTTGTCATGCGCTGGCAGCAGTTCACGGGTCCGATCACCGCCAAGGGAGTGGAGGATTCTGCCCTTTACATCTACAACCGCTTAATTTCACTCAACGAGGTCGGGGGCAATCCAAGCTCGAATGGCGTCTCGGTCGCCGCTTTCCATGAGTTTCTCAGCAATCGGCAGAGACATAACCGGCATACTCTCACTGCCACGACAACCCATGACACCAAGCGGGCGGAGGACGTGCGCGCGCGGATCAACGTGCTCTCCGAGCTTCCTTCGCTCTGGGAAGAGAAGCTCCGGCAGTGGGCCGGCTGGAACGAATCCAAAAAGAAGCTTGTCGACAACCGCCCGGTCCCCGATCCCAATGAGGAAGTGCTCTTGTACCAGACTATGCTTGGCGCCTGGCCCCTCAATGACCGCGACCGAGCCGCCTTCAGAAAGCGCCTTCAGCGTTACATGGTGAAGGCGACGCGAGAAGCGATGGTCAATACAAAGTGGACGCGCCCCAATGTGCGGCATGAGCGGGCGCTTCACCACTTCGTCGCAGCCATCACCCAGGAATCCCCGGATAACTCTTTTTTGGGAGACTTCCTGCAGGTTTGCGAGCAGGTCGCCTTATACGGTGCGCTAAATTCTCTTGCTCAGCTTTTGCTGAAGATCACCGGCCCGGGAGTCCCGGACTTTTACCAGGGCTCGGAGCTTTGGGACCTCAGACTGGTTGATCCCGATAACCGAGGGCCGGTCGATTTCGAGCGGCGCGTCCGCCTCCTTGCCGAGCTCACGCAGCAAGAGGAGCAGAATCGGTTGGACCTCATCCGGAATTTGCTTGATCATTGGCGGGACGGTCGAATCAAGCTCTTCGTAACTTCCAGGGCCCTTACCTTCCGCCGCGCTCACAGCGATTTGTACCTCGACGGCGCCTATCACCCCTTGCAAGCCACTGGTCCCAAGCTGGAGAACGTGTTCGCGTTTGCGAGGCGCTCGAAGCGCGCTTGGGCGGTCACCGTCGTGCCCCGGTTGGTCACCAGGCTGGTTCCTCCAGGCCGGTTTCCCACGGGCCAAAACGTTTGGGCGGACAGTGCGCTACTGCTCCCTGAGAACGCGCCTTCAGAATGGGTCAACGTTTTGACCGGCGAAAGGCTCCAGTCCCAGGCGAGCGAACAGGGGCCTGTACTGCCGCTGGGAGAAGTATTCGCCAGATTCCCGGTTGCCGTGCTTCGATCTTTGTAGCGCGGGCGCCCCGCCCGCTGCCGAGGGAGCGTCCCGCTTCCGCGCGCGGGCACGATGCCCTCGCCCCAGCGGGCGGGACTCCCGCGCTACTCCCAATCGAAAGCATGACAGACGATCTTTTCACACCTTCTCTCCCTCGGGAATGGGGCATAGGCGCTAGATTAAGCGTGGCGACGGGGTCCCGAAGGGACCCAACATCATTAGCCGTAGGTGAAACCTACGGTAAACGTTGTCCCAAAGTAATCAATTCAACCCCGGAGGGGTTGAATTCGACCCCTTCGGGGTCGTGGAGATGCTCAACGTACGCCTTCTCGTCCGTAGGTTTCACCTACGGCTAATGACCTTCATGCCCTTCGGGCATGTTCGGCGACCCCCACCGGCCCTTCTCATATCGGTTGATGCTGCCGCTTCGCTCGACGTATACTGGTATAGAAAGATGGGACGTATGGCACCTGACCTCGTCAATCTGGTATCGCAACTTACTGCCGAAGAACAGTCAGCGGTGAGGGAGTATATCGAATTCCTAAAGGAACGAAAGTCGAAGCTTCCTCAGACACCCTTCAGCGCCGCGCTCGACGAATTCATCGCCGCACATCCTGAGCTGCTCCGTCGCCTTGCCCAGTGACTCTATACCCTTCTGTCGATGAAGTCCTCGCCGCACACTTCCGGCTGATAGCTCTATTTGGTGGGGCACAGGGTGTGCGGGACAGAGGCGCGCTGGATTCTGCGCTAGCTCGGCCGCAAAGCGGCTATTATAAGGACATCATCGAACAGGGCGCCGCATTGATGGAAAGCCTCTCCCAAAACCATCCGTTCGTAGACGGAAACAAGCGCACTGCCATCGCTGTTACAGCCGCTTTTCTGCGCATGAACGGCTGGCGTCTCGAGTTCGACGACTGGGAGGCATACAAATTCCTGATTCAACTGTACGAACACGATCAGTTCCGATTTGGGCCCTTAGAAGTCTGGCTGCGCCAGCACTCGCAAGCCACCCGCTGACCCTGGCGACTGACGCATACATCCCGACAAAAACCGTCGGGACGTATGATGGCATAAGGTCGTCGGCTCCTGGACGGGGAGAGTAGACTGGAGTTGTGAATAAACCAGGAACTCTCAGCGAGGAGGAGCCGAGACATGATCATTATAGGCTGTGATTTGCATACGCGGAGCGAACAGATTGCCATGCTCGACACAGAGACGGGTGAGTTCGAGGAGAGGCGGTTAGAGCACGAAGACGGGGAAGTGCGACGATTCTACGCGGGGTTGAAGGAGCCGGCCTTGGTGGGGATCGAGAGCACAGGGTACACGCGGTGGTTTGCCGACATGCTGGCGGAACTGGGGCACGAGTTGGTGGTGGGGGAAGCGGGGAAGATTCGGGCGATGGAGACGCGCAAGCAGAAACATGATCGGCGGGACGCGGAGCACATCCTGAATTTGCTGCTGCGGGGTGATTTTCCCAAGATCTGGCTGCCCAGCGCGGAGGAGCGCGATGTGCGGGTGCTGCTCGAGCATCGCCATCAGTTAGTGGAACTGCGCACCCGAGCCCAGAACGGACTGCAGGCGATCGCCCTCAGCTACGGACTGCGGCGGCGCCGACGCTTGTGGAGCGAGCGCGGGCAGGAAGAACTCAAAGAGCTTCCTCTAAGAGAAGGAATGGGGCGCCGGCGTGCAGACTTGCTACGCTTGGTTCGGCAACTCAACATCTGGGTCCAAGAGTTGGACGGGCGGATCGAGCTGGAAGTGGCGCAACGGGAGGAGGCGCAGCGACTGATGACCCATCCGGGGGTCGGGCCGCAGACGGCCTTGGCCACAGTGCTGGTGCTCGGCCCGGTGGAGCGCTTCCCTGACGACCGCCACCTGACCAGCTACCTGGGGTTGATTCCCCAGGAGGATTCCAGTGCCGGACGGCAGCGCTTTGGCCACCTGACCAAACAAGGCAACCGGCTGCTGCGCTGGCTGCTGGTGGAAGCGGCGCAGACCGCCAGCCGCTACGATCCCCGGCTGCGCCGTGCCTACCGCCGCTTGGCCTTCCGCAAAGGCAGGCCCGTGGCTAAAGTCGCCATCGCGCGCAAGCTGGCCATCCGGCTCTACATCATGTTGAGGGACAAGATTGATTACACAGAATTCTGTCGGCGAGGTTCGCATGCCGGGATGCTCGAGGATGTAGCGCTGGTCTAACCATGACCGAACGTATGATTGAGCTCCCGGCCTCCCTCCGCAGAAGAGGAGGGAGTCAGAAAAGCCATCATGGTCCCCTGCGTGGGATCGAATAGATGTGTGGTGGAACCTGGCCACCGTGAAGGCTGAAACCTCCAGGACCGACGGCACGATTTTGCTTGACGGAGCCGACGACCTTATAGATGCGCCACCCGGCGGCTTTTGACAACCGGGTGTTGACGAACCACGGACCTAAAAGGCAGGTCCGCGCTCACCTGAAATAGCTTCCAGACCGCCCTGCGGACCAATGCAGATTCTTCGCTTCGCTCAGAATGACATGTCATCCTGAGCGAAGCGAAGGACCTGCATTTCTTCGCGCGCTGCGAAGAACCTCACCGTTAGTAGTAGAGCTTCTTCGGATGTCCCGCGTCGGGACGGGTGAGGGGGCTCTTCCCCCGCCCCGCTACTAGGTCTGACGGTGCTATTAGCTCCGTAGGCACTTGACAAAACATCTAAGCCCTGCTAGCATATAGTTTGTCCACGCTCTACCGGGGAAGTCCACGCCCCGGCAAATCCCATTTTTGTTTCTGAGAGGTCCTATGTCTATTCGCACATCGCCCCAGCGTACTCCGCAACTGCTCGACGCCGCCCGCTTGAACGGCCGGCGCTCCCACGGCCCGTGCACCGCGGCCGGTAAGCAGAATTCCAAAATGAACGCCCTCGAGCACGGCGAGCGTTCCGACCCCGAAAATCACTACGAAGTGATGCGCGCCTTGGGCGAAGACCCGGCCCAGTTCGAAGCCCTGAAGCAGGAGCTCAGCGCTTCCTTCAGCACCGGCGACTCCTTCATTGAAAAACAGATCGACGACCTGGCCCGGCTCTACTGGCGGCGCGACCGCCTGGAGCGCTCGCAGACCGGCCTGATGCGCCGCGCCTTGCTGGCGCTGGACGAGCGGCAGCATCGCCGCCGCAAGGAAATCGAAGACTGCACGATGGAGGTCGGCGAGGGCCTCAACGTCACGCACGAGGCGCCCTCGGACCCCGCCGCGCGCCTGCGCCTGCTGCTCTCCTTTCTGGCGCTGATTCGCTTGCAGGTGCACGGCCGCTCCTTCCTGGCCTGGCAGGCCGCCGCGCTCCAAGGCTTTTACCGGAACAAGACCGGCTGGCGAGGGCCGCGGTTGTGCTTTCTGCTGTCGCTCTTCGCCAGGACGGCGTAGGGGCACCCCTTGTGGGTGCCGCAGGCAGACGAACAGGGCGGCCACGAGGGCCGCCCCGAGGACGAGTCCGACGAAGAGGATGATGTCGGGGTACCGCTTGTGGACGCCCTGGCCGACGGCGAGGTCGGCCAGGAGGCCCGCCCCTTCGTCGCCACCGAACCGGCGGACGAACTGCGGTACAAGCAACTGGTCCTGCTGCTCGCGGACGAGGTGGCCGCCGTCGAGCAGGAGTTCGAGTACGAGGAGAAGCTGAACGAAGAGAAGCGGCCATCGAGCGCGACGCGTGTCTGGCTCCGGCGGGCGAAGAGTGGCGGATGCTGTTGCGGCGGGAAGAGTCGCTGGACCGCGCCATCGACCGGAAAATCAAGTTGCTGCTGGTTCTGCGTAAGAGTGGGACAGGCACTCTTGCCTGTGCTGGTGTCAACACCGCAGGGGGCTTGGAGACAGGCAAGAGTGCCTGTCCCACCGCACCTGCCTGTGCAGAAGAGAGCATGACAGCGGCCCCGGACGCAGGGGCACCCCTTGTGGGCGCCCAGGCCCACGACGAGGGCGGCCACGAGGGCCGCCCCTACGACGATGTGAACGAAGAGCCCTCTCCCGAGGGGAGAGGGTGTCAGGCTCTGGCGGTGTCATCAGCCGGAGCGTGACGGGTGAGGGGTTATTCCCTCGCCCAGAGTAAGAACTTGAGTTAACTGCGCCGCAATTCCGGCGGGAGGGAGAGGCACGCCAGGACTCTGAGCTACATGAGAGGAAAGAGGGAAAGAATGTCTGTGTGGACCGGAACCAACCCCTCACCCGGCCCGCGGCGGCTGATGAAAACGCCGTCGCGGTCCACCCTCTCCCCCAAGGGGGCGAGGGGATCGGGAGTGAAGCGGGCCCCTGCCAAGAAAGTGGGCATTTTGACCGAGGTTTTGGGTTGAGAGAGCAAAGAACCAACGCCGCGCTATCCCCTAGGTCTTGCAGTTGGTTATCTGCCGAAGCGAGCCGCCCTTTGTTTTCACCAACATTCCCGGTTCGTTCGTACACTTTGCTGGCCGTTCGGCAGGGGGGGCGCTCACTTCCGGATCTCGATCAGGGCGAGACCGTGCGGAGGAAGAGTCAGCGTGAGCGACCCTGGATCACCCGCACCCAACTGCCGAATTTCCGGCGCCTGCAAGCGGCCTGCTTCGCGCAGGAGTTGCTGCTGTTCGCGGGATGGGAAGTCGGGTTTGCCCATTGCCTCCCAAGCCGTGAGCGCCGAGCCGTGTTCGTCGTCCAGCCGGAAAATGCTCGCGTAGCGCATGGCTTCCAGGCCCCTCAGTTCAAGCGTCCACTCGCGCGCAGGACCCGTCTCACCAGGCGAGGCATAGTTCCAGGCCGCGATAACCAGCGCGCCGTCCTGGCGCCGGGTGGCCAGCACCGAATCGGAATCTATCGTGATGCGTTCCGATCCCAAGCGATGCAGCAGCGCAAACGCATTGAACGAGGCCTTGGGAATGTTGCCTGCCGCCACGAGGCCATAGCCGCCATAGAAGGGCTTCTTCACTACTCCCTGCTCTTCAAAGACATCGGAGAAGCTCCAATAGGCGAGCATATCCACCAGACCATCGCAGTGGCTGATCGTGTAGGCGAGCCAGGGCCCCATGAAAGCGGAATCGGTCACCTCCGGTTCGTTCATATAGCTTGCGTTGTACTCACTGAAAACGATGGGCAAACCGGGACGAGGCGAGGCTTTGACTTCATCATGAACTTTCTTGACCGCGCGAATGACCATTTCCAGTCGGGAGACATGCTCGTGCGTACCCAAAACGTTTTCCGCTGTGTCGTTGGCATAAACGTGCGTGGAAACAAAGTCCAGCGGCGCATTCGTCTCTGCGCAATGGCGAACGAACTCGCTGACCCACGCAGCCTGGGCAGTGGAAGGACCGCCCACTCGAATTCGAGGGCTGACGCTCTTGAGCGCTTGTGCCGTCCGGTCATAGAGAGTGAAATAACTCGCCTGCCGCGGCTCGCCTGCCCAGAAGTCAAGATTGGGCTCGTTCCAAACTTCGAAATACCACTTGGAGACTTCCTCAATGCCGTAGCGAGCGACGAGATGACTTGCGAAATTGCGGATCAGGTCCTGCCAAAGGTTCCAGTCCTTGGGCGGCGCCACATACGGGTGGTACCAGAAGCTCTGTTGTTTGGGAGTGGAGGCAAGCGCTTTGGGCATAAAGCTCAGCTCGACGAAAGGGCGAACTCCGTTTGCAAGCAGTCCGTCATAAATCTGGTCTACATAAGAGAAATTGTAGCTGGGGTTCGCGCCCGGTCTGGCGCTATACAATCCCACGTCGTCATCCAGAATGGCGTGGAAGCGAATGTAGTCAAAATCGGTGGCGCGCTTGACCGCCCTCAGATCCTCGCGGTAGCTCTCGCGCAACGAGAGGATGGCCCGGCCCGAGCCAAACGTCCGCTCCCAAAAATGCGGGAAAGCGTGGGAAGGCGCCTGAGTGTCAATGATGATTGTGTGATGCTCGATATTCGGGCTTGCGCTTTGACCGGGCGTCAATGTCGATGGACTGAAACACAGACAGACGATGCAGACTGTAAGCAAGCGGAAGAGCAACCTTGTGGCCAACGATCCTCCTTCGCCTCTCTCGATGCCTTGTCTTCTCTGTACTTCTAGGGGCGAGTTTCTTCGCGGCGCGCGAAGAAGAGCAGATCCTTCGCTTCGCTCAGGACGACATGTCATTCTGAGCGAAGCGAAGAATCTGCATTTGGTTGCGGCATTGCCGGGTTGTGTATCGCCGGTGATGATCATGCTGAGATCTCACAATCAGGTGTTCACTCAAAAACCGTACCCCGGTTTCAGTTCGCACTGGTAGACTTCGGTGTGGTCAGGGTTCACGCTCCCACTACACGTGGCCCAGCTCAGGTTAAGCGACGGCCCCAGCGGAAAAATGATGGGCTGGCGGTTGACTTCCGCCTCGACGCAAATCCCTTCCGCATTGGCTGGCACGGCGAAATGAAGCGCCTGGCCGAAGATTACAGGATACGATAACCTTACGCTGTTGCTAGTCATCGAACGGAACACCTCCGCTTCGAAAAGAAAGGTCGTCGTGTCGGACCAATCAAGGACCTCCACCCGCACGCTGGGTCCGCCCCGCGAGAAGCCGTCGTACCGTATCCTTGTGAAGGAGCAAGGACCGGCAATACAGGAGACGCGAGCGTTGGAGAAGAAATCGCCACCCGGAGCCTCGAGGCTGGAAAAACCCACCGCCGCCTTCCACTTCCCGTCGGGCGAACAAGGGTAACGGCCGTTGCAGGGAACGTTGCCTGAGTTGACCACGTGGAAGGTTTTGAGCGTGCTCCCGACGTTGAGCACGGTGGAGGTCTTGACGGTATATCTGATCTTGACATTGGCAACGGTGCTCTGCGGCAGGGCAGTAACGGGTCCGGCCAAATCAGCGAGCGGCGTCATGTCAGCCACCACCAGCCGGTCGCTCATAAACGACGTAATATCCAGCGGCAGATACTGCATATCGCGGAATTGCAGGGTCATCGGTTCTTCCAATTTTGCCCGCTTGTTTAAGGTCAGCACAAAATAGCCGGTGGGACTCGTCAACACGCCCTTTTCCGCCAGACCCCCCGCGACGGAAACCTCGACACGCAGGAAGAGGGCGGGTCGATCCACGTTGTCACTGCGAGCGAGCACTGCGCCTTTTATCGTAATGGGTTGGGCGGCGCGGAAAACAGTCTGCAACAGTCCGATGACGCACGCCGCCCCCAGCATCGGCAGGAGCACGACGACCACTTTTCGCGTATGCCTCATCCCTTACCATTTTACACCGCTGCTGGCGCGGACCGCGCGAGTAGCATCGGAACCCCAGAAGCTGTGAAAAGATCGTAGCAGCGGGTTCGATTCAAGGCAGCACCCGGCGAGGGTTTCTGCACCTGTCCTGGGTAAGGACGGTATAATT
>CAVYJG010000020.1:0-41222 GCA_963768695.1 uncultured Acidobacteriota bacterium
CTGTTGCTGGCGCTTCTTGCAGCGCCAGGAATCACTCCCGAGAACTTGCGCTGCGAGTACCGAGCGGAACCACTGGGGATTGATGCCAGTGCGCCGCGACTGAGTTGGACGTTGGCCGGTGACGAACGGGCGCAGTCGCAATCCGCCTATCAGGTCCTCGTCGCCTCGACTCCCGCCAATCTGGAAGCGGACGAAGCGGATCTGTGGGACAGCGGCATGGTAACGAGCCGAGAGAGCATTAATATCCCGTACGCCGGCAAGCCCCTCGTCTCGCATCAGCGCTGCTATTGGAAGGTGCGCGTGTGGGGCAAGTCAGGTGCGCCCTCCGAATGGAGCCGCGCGGCAAGCTGGTCAATGGGAATCCTGAAGCCCGAGGATTGGCACGCCGCGTGGATTGCCTGGAGCCGTACTGCGCTGAACTCCGGGCCGCTGCCCATGTTCCGGCGCGAGTTTGCGATCACGCGCAAGGTGACCCGCGCCACTGCCTACATCTGCGGGTTGGGCTTTTTTGAGCTGTATCTCAACGGCCGCAAAGTGGGAGACCACGTATTGGAACCCGGCTGGACCAACTATCGCCGCACCAATCTGTACACAACGTTTGAGGTCGATAAGCTCCTCGAACCAGGCGCGAACGCTGTGGGAGTGATCCTGGGTAACGGAATGTATAACGTCGCAGGCGGCCGCTACGTTAAGTTCACCGGTAGCATGGGCCGCCCGAAATTCATCCTGCTGCTTCACATCGAGTTCGATGACGGATCCATTCAGAACATTACTTCGGACTACAAGTGGAGGGTAGCTCCCAGCCCGATTCGATTCTCCTGCATCTATGGCGGCGAAGATTACGACGCGCGCGCGGAGCAGCCGGGATGGAATGCGCCCGGCTTTGCTGCGAAGGGCTGGGAAACGGTTGACGTGGTTGACGATTCCACGGAACATCTGTTCTCCGAGACCCAGCCGCCGATCAAGGTTATGCAGGTGTTCCATCCAGCGAAGGTCAGCGAGCCAGCGCCTGGAATTCACGTTTACGACCTCGGACAGAATTTCGCCGGCTGGCCACAAATCACCGTGCACGGCAAGGCCGGTGCCTCCGTCCGCCTTACCCCAGGCGAATTGCTCGGCGCAAAAGGCTTTGTCACCCAAAGAAGTTCGGGCGGCCCCGAGTACTTCAGCTACACGCTCAAAGGCGGTGGCGACGAAACCTGGCATCCGCATTTCTCCTATTACGGCTTTCGGTACGTGCAGGTGGAAGGCGCTGCCGAGGTGACGGATCTTCAAGGCCAGTTCCTTTACGCCTCGGCGCCGCGGGCCGGAGAGTTTTCCTGCTCGAATCCGCTGTTCAACAGCATCCATAAACTGATCGAGGCGGCGGTGCGCAGCAACCTCCAGAGCGTGGTCACCGACTGCCCGCACCGTGAAAAACTCGGCTGGCTCGAGGTGCCTTATCTCATGGCCTCGAGTATCGGCTACGACTACGACCTCTCAGCCTACTTTGCCAAGATCGCGGGTGACATGCGTGACTCGCAGACAGTTGAGGGGCTTATTCCGGACACCGCCCCCGACTACGCTGTGCACGCCGGCGGTTTCCGTGATTCGCCGGAATGGGGCAGCGCCATGGTGATGATTCCCTGGTGGGCGTACCGCAAATACGGCGATCGGCAACTGCTTGCCGAGAGCCTGCCGGCCATGGAGCGTTACGTCCACTATCTGGGCAATAAGGCGGCGGATAATATCTTATCGTATGGCTTGGGCGACTGGTTCGACATTGGACCGGGCGAGCCCGGCGTTTCAAAACTCACTCCACTGGGCGTAACCGCCACCGCCACCTATTATCAGGACCTGCGCGTCGTCGAGCAGGCCTGCCGTAGCTTGGGACGCGACGAACAGGCAGAGGCCTACAAGGCACGGGCGGATGCGGTCCAGGCGGCGTTCAATGCCAGTTTCTTCGACAGCCGGGCCGGGCAATACGCCACGGGCAGCCAGACTGCTCAGGCGATGCCGCTGGTAACGGGTTTGTGCCCGCCCGCCGAGCGTGGCCGCGTGCTCGAACACCTGGTTGAGGACGTGATTCGCCGGGGAAATCAACAGACCGCAGGAGACATCGGCTATCACTACCTGGTGCGCGCCCTGATGGAAGGCGGCCGCTCGGACCTGCTTTTCGCCATGACCAGCCGCACCAATCCTCCCAGTTACGGCGCCCAATTGGCCAAGGGAGCCACTTCGCTAACCGAGGCTTGGGACGCCGATCCCGCCTCGTCACAGAACCACTGCATGCTGGGTCACATCGAGGAGTGGTTCTATGCAGGCCTGGCGGGCATCGAAGCGGATTCCAACCGGATTACCATCAAGCCACAACCGGTCGGCGATTTAACATGGGTGAAATCTTGGCATGACACGATACAGGGCCGGGTCGAGAGCAATTGGAAAAAGGATGCTGCGGGCTTCGAGTTGTCAGTGCGCATTCCGGCGAATGCCTCGGCGTCAGTTTACCTGCCCGCAACCTCGGAAGAACAGGTGAAAGAGAGGGACAGACCGATTTCGAAAGCGGAGGGCGTCCGTTTTCTAAGGCAGGAAGGCTCGACGGTGGTCTTGGAAGTCGCTTCGGGGAGGTACATCTTTCGCGTGCCCCAGCCTCCGAACTAACACTGGACGGGCCAACGGGTTTCACGCAAACGGGGATGGGGCGCATCTGATAAGGAGGCCGAAATCAGGTGCGCCCCCGTGCGACTTACACGTTGATGAGACATTCAGCGGTCACGTTGCCAAGCTTAACCGCGTCGACGCGCTGGCCAACTACGTTAGCAAAGTACTGCAGGACGGAGGTCAGCCTGAGGACTACTTTGTTGTCGCTCACGTTCAGCAAGCGCCGCACAGCCAACGAAACGCTCTGGGTGTAGAAATACGCGATCAAAAGCCGTTCCTCATTCGAATAGCGCTTCTTGGAATTCTCGACATTCTTCAGCAGATAAGTGAGGGCAAGGAAATCACATCGAAGCGCCCTGCGCAGCCGCGCGTATTCGATCGGTGTGGCCATTTCCTGGAGCGCTTGTCGCAAAGACGGAAACTCCAAGCGGTTGGCGCTGGCAATGGACTTGAAATACTCCAGGTCAAACTGCCGGCGCAGAACCCTCTGGCAGGTAGCTTGAAAGTAAAAGAAGAACATCGCCGCCGATAGGATCAAGATTAGTGTGGCAACAATCATGGCCTTCCACCTGTCCGTCTGATTTCGCGTGGTTTCGGCCGAAGCAGAAGACCCGCGTCTGGCAACCCCAACCGTGGCTGGCGCCGGTGCGAACCCCCGCATGAGGCCTAACCCAAAACCCTTACTACATCGTACGAGTTAGTTATACGCTCTGTAGATGTTCTGTGCTATAGCACGATAGTACCGAGCCGCCAGGGTCCGCCGAGTAGTACGGGCACCCAGTTCCTGGGGCCACGGATCCCATCGAACACAGGGCAAGCTACCTAGTTGCACAGTTGGGGTGGATTTCTTACCCCAACGTGGCTAATATCTCTGCGTCGTGAGGGCAGCCCTGGTGGCCGCCCCAGGCCCTGACGGGGCCACCGCTACAAGGAGACTGCATGAAACGATATCTGTCATACATTACGATGTTGTTATTGATTTCCGCATGGGGCGCGAAGGCCGGGCAGCGAATGTACGAAGTAGGCACAGTCTATATCTACTACTCCTGGACAACCAACGAACAGATTGTTCAAGATCTCGAAACGATAGCCGCGACCGGCATCAACGCAATTAATCCCTACCCATCCTTTCTGCTGACGTACGGCAACCCGGAGCCTGACTTCTCCAAAATGGATCTCATCTTGAAGACCTCCCAACGCTTGGGGTTGCGGGTGATGCCGACAGTCTACTGGAGCGGGCTGCTGACTGACTTTGCAGCGGCCAAATGGCCGACGCGTTTTTCACCTGCCCTCGACGCGGACCAGCGCGAGGCCAAGCTGTCGTTGGCTGACCCGGAGGTGATTGACCTCATCGACTATTACTCCAAGGCCACCGTGATGCATTTCAAGGACGAGCCGTCCGTGGTTGCCTATAACATCTGGGATGAACCGCACATGGAGGGATTCTCCATGACGGCAGGCGTTGGGAAAGGAGGACGGGACGAGGCGCACTTCGATCACTGGTTTGAGCAGTGGGGGCTGGAGAAGTACGGAAGCCCTGCTGCCTGGTACGCGCAGTGGAACGACGTCCTCTTGAATCAGGAATACCAGGGATTTGATCGCCCGCTCTTCTACTGGTATGCGACAGGACACGTCCTGCAACATCTGAACGAGCTGGTAAAGTCGCTCGACACGGTGCATCCCACCAGGACTCATGACGTGGGCAGCACGGTGTTCAGTGGTGGGCTCAGCATTTATAACCAGGACGACTGGACGCTCTCGAGATTCGTCGACGAATACGGGCTGTCGTATTATCCCGACATCCCCGCGCGCGGCGCCGAAGCCAACCCAGAGGGATTGGCGAGGGAAAAAGCACTCTGGGATACGCCATGGTCATCCAGCCTGGACCTGACTTCCGCTCACGATGCGGCGGGCGGCAAACCCTTCGTGATGCCCGAAGTACAAACCGGGCCCCAGACGGGGTTTACCCGCTACGGAGACGAGCCCGGCGCGATCTTCAACTACGACCGGATTCACTTACTTGCGTGGCAGATGGCGGCTCATGACACCAAAGGAATGTACTTCTGGAGGTGGCGTCCCCACCTGGATGAATGGCAGGGCTTCGGGCGGGGGCTTGCGGCCTCCGACGGCAGCGTCACTCCCCGCGCCGTCGCCGCGGGCGATGCCGCGCGAGCGCTGAATTCGGATCCCGACCTTTTCCTGGAGAGCAAGCCGCTGCCACCTCAGGTGGCCATTGTCTACGATATTGCCGGTGACCTGAAAGCGAAGGTCCAGGGTGGCGACTGGGACTCGTTTACAGTCCGAAACATGATTGGGATCTATCATGCGTTGTGGAACGACCAGGTGCGTGTGAACGTCCTCGAGGGCCGGCAAGTGACGGCAGATGTCCTCAAGCCGTACAAGCTGGTCATCTTTCCTTTCTACCTCTGCCTGCGGAAGAACGTGGCTGAGGCCGTCGAGGCCTATGTCGCCGGCGGTGGTACAGTGCTTGCCGACGCCCGGTTCGGAATCATCAATGAACTCGACCACGGTTATCGGGTGAATCCAGGGCTGGGTATGGAGAAGCTGTTTGGCGCGCGCCGTCACGACTTGGTCGCCAGCCACAGTCCTTTCGATGTTCGCGTGACACAAGCGGCGGCGCTGCTTAACGGCGAAACCCTGCCTGGCCACTTGGTTGGCCGCGTGTTTCGCGAAGAACTACAACTCGAAAAGGGCAGCGAGGGCTCTGTTGCTGCGGTTTTCGAAAAGACTGGTACACCCGCCATCGTGGTCCGCCGTACGGGCAAAGGGCAGACCATTCTGCTGGGTTTCTCGCTGGGAATTCCTTTGCTGGAAAATCACGACCCCGGTGCTGCCGCGTTGTTGCGCGCTGCTTGGCAGTCCGCGGGCGTGAAACCTCCCGTCCATGTTGTGACGAGTTCGAACGCGGGGCCAGTGGAAGCTGTTGTGCATGCGCGCGGCCACGAGAATGAACGGCTCGTTTATGTGCTGAACTGGGGACATCATCGGGCTGACGTCAAGGCGGAATTACCTTGGCCAGGACAAACGCCGCTTCAGGGAAAGGATATGGTCTCTGGTCATGCGGTAGTGGTTGAACACAAGCAGAACCGGGCGGTCTTCAGCCTGGACCTTCCCCCGGACCATGCGGCGGCGGTGCACATAACGCCGTAGGTGCGCCGAGCGAAACGCCAAGTTGAAAGAATCAGCCCCTTGAGCGAGTGAAAGGAGTATAGAACGTGGAACGACGTAATTTTCTCGGACTAACGGCCGGGGCTGTGGCGCAACTTGGCATGATGGGCAGGCTCACACGCGCTCAGAGCCCAGGTGGGGCGCTCGCCGATGCGGCGACTCCTTCGCAGCCGCAAGTGGCGGGCATGAGCCTTCGGGCGTTACGGCAGACCCTCTACGACCAGCTTTTCCACATCCTTCTGCCCTTCTGGGATCAGCACGGCATCGACCACCAGTACGGCGGAATCATGTGCAGCCTGGACTATGACGGCACGCTCGTCAACACGGAGAAGAATCTGTGGTTCTTGGGCCGCGCCATCTGGGTTTACAGTTTCCTGTATAACCACTTTGGAAGTAACCCTCAATGTTTGGAGGTGGCGAGAAAGACCAAGGAATTCGTGTTCAAGAACGCCTTGCAGAAGGATGGCTGGTGGGCTGAAGTACTGTCGAGGGAAGGCAAGGTGTTAAGGCCTTTCAGCGGCGATACCGAAGGCATGTACCATCTCGCCGAGGGCCTGCAAGAGTACGCTGCCGCCAGCGGAGATGACCAAGCCAGGGAAGCAGCCTGTGGGATCCTCAAGAAACTTTTTCGGGACTTCAATAACCCGACTTTCCGGTACCGGGGGGCAGATTTCCCCTACCTGTGGAATAGCAAGCGCGCGGTGCGCCCGCAAGGGTTGTGGTTTCTGAATCTAACCATTGCCACGCAGATTCTGAAGCGCTGGAACGATCCGGAAATCGCATCCATCGCGGACCTTTCCGTAGACGCGATTGTGAACAAGCATTACAAGCCGGACATCGGCCTGAACACGGAAATGTTGTACTTCGACTTCACGCGGCCGAAGGAGGAAGCGAACAAGTCTCGCTTCGGCCACTCCGTGGAAGCCTACTGGATGGTGATGGAGGAAGCGAACCGGCGCGGAGACGAGACTCTGTGGCAAACCGCCGCCGATAGAGTCCATCATCACCTCGAAGTCGGATGGGACTACGTTTATGGTGGGCTCTCGCAGTGGGTCGACGTTGACCATCCCTGCTACCAATGGCCCGTGGAAACACCTCCTGGGACCGACCTGAAATACCTTTTCGTAGGGGAGTACGAATATATGAAGCCGCTCTGGGCCCAGAACGAAGCCCTGGTGGCGACTTTGAATGTGTACGAGCGCACGCGCGCGGAGTGGGCGGCACGTTATTTCGGTTTGGCGCTCAACGTCATTAATGAGAAGTTCTCACAGAAGGGCCGAGGCTTCCCGGCCGGCTATATTCTGTTTGCAGACCGCAAGATCACCCCTCAATTTCACGTTGGCCGCCAGGACAACTATCATCCCCTGCGCCAATTGATGCTGAATATTCTGACATTGGACCGGCTGCTGGGATCCCAGTAGGCCCGCAACGGTCTTTGTGTTTGGATGGCGGGCACAAGGGCGAACCAACAATCCTGATCTCCTTTAGCAATTGCTTTGGGGTACGGATAGCGGTATATTGGCCTCGGGCTAAATCCGAAGGTTAAAGTACCCTTTACGGTGAGATCCGTCATTAGACTTTCTGCCGCGCTGAAGGGAGAGGCTATCAGCATGACACACCACGTCTGCAAGCTATCGTTTCATCGGAATGTACTCCGCCTTGGGCTCGCGATTTGCCTGACGGCGCTGATGCTCTTGGTTCTTCCTGGTATCTCTGCTCCCGCTGCCCAATCGCCTGCTCAAGATCCCAACCGCGACCGCGAACGGGTAACTGCAACTATGGAAGGAGACCTGAAAACCATTACCGGAAGCGAAAACTCTCAAGGGACTCACGAGCCCGGAGTCGATGAGCAGTCGTCACAAACAGCATCTTCAGCGAAAAAGAAGCGCGCGCTCGCGCAGGCTAACTTTGACCAGGCGAAACACGATGCCTTGCAGCTTTCCAGCCTCGCACAGGCCCTCCAACTCGAGCTCAGCCAATCCAACGGCAACGTTCTCTCGCTCGATGTCATCGACAAGGCGGCCAAGATCGAAAAGCTGGCGAAGAAAATTAAGGGCACCGCCAAGGGGTTCTAGCAAGTTGGGATGAGGAAGGATACAATTTGCCGCTCCGGGCGGGGCGTCCGGCACGCCCGCGCGTATTCTGCCGCGACAGGGCATACCGCACCCCCTAAGGGAAGTTGGACAGCGCGCGCATTGCAACCATGTCTTCTTCGAGTGGCGCCAAAGGACTGTACTCGAGGGCGACGGAGCCTTGGAAGCGGCCGCCTAGCTCGTAGATCGCTTTGAACACATTGCGGTAGTTGATCTCGCCGGTGCCCGGCTCGTGTCGTCCGGGAACGTCTCCGACATGAAAGTGTCCAATCCGGTCTATATTCATTCGGATATTCTCGATCAAGTTACCTTCCATGATTTGAACGTGATAAATATCGAACAACAGCTTCACATTGGAACTACCCACACGATCCACAAGCTCGGCCCCGTCGCGCACATAATAGAGAAAGTATCCTGCGTGGTTGACATAGGTATTCAGGATTTCGATGATGGCGGTTACGCCGTTCTTCTCCAACAGGGGCGCGGCCTCACGCAGCGCCGCCACCGCGTTGGCCATCTGCTCGGCGCGCGGCATTCCCCCCAGCTCGTTTCCGGTCAGGACCACTAATTGCTTGCAATCCATTTTTTTCGCCGCCTCGATCGACGCCTCGAGCTCGCGAAGAAATCCCTGGCGCTCGCGAGGATTCACCAAGCCGCAACCAGGCGCCGCCACACCCTTGTTGGCCACCAGGCAAGCGCAGAACAGCGGCGACTTGCCCTTCTCCTCCACAAAAGTTTGGAGCGTCTCGGGGCTGCGCCAATCAAACATTTCATAAGCGTCGTAACCCAGGCGGCTGAGCATTGCCAGGGCGTCCGGCACGGGCATGCGGCCCAGCATGCCCCAGGTAATCGACAGCCGGAGGCCCTTTTTCCCTTCCAGGTTCGCCCGAGCCGGCACGGGCATCTGGGTAAGCGAGAGAACTCCAGCCGCAACGCCAAGAAATGAACGACGGTCCATGACAAGCCTCCAGTCCGAAGGAGTCGGATTGCGGGCGCTGATTATACGCGAACTGGAATTCGCGAACAATTGCGTTTGCATGCGGCAGCTTGACATGTGCAGCCTAGGGCGAGAGAATGCCGGGTTGCTGAGGGACACTTGGGGCCGGGATTGAACTTGACGATCGTGATATGTTGTGGAACGCGTGGTGGTCCGGCGCTTTCAGAGCAACTGGCGTCCCGCCCCGCAATGCTCCGACGCGTGGGCTTCGCACTGGGTCTCACTTTCCTCCTTCTTGCGTGTTCTCTTTCCGCCTATGGGGCGCAGCTCAAGCGTTACGAGTATTCCCTGCCCCGCATGGGGACGATCTTTCACGTTGAACTATATGCTGCCGATGATGCGATTGCCTCGAAAGCGGCTGAGGCCGCCTTTGCGCGCGCTGAGGAACTCGAGCAGGTCATGAGTGATTACCGCGAGGACAGCGAACTCATGCGCCTCGCGCGCGAGGGTGCGCGTGCGCCCTTTCCGGTCAGTAGCGACCTCTATGATGTCCTGTCGAAATCGATCCGCATTTCCGAGCTGTCGCACGGGGCATTCGATGTCACCGTCGGTCCCCTGGTAGCTCTGTGGCGAGAAGCGCACACCACCGGACGCTTTCCGGGTCCCTCGGATCTGGCGAAGGCGAGGACCTTGGTGAATTACAAATTCGTCGAACTCGATTCCACGCGCCACACAGTGTTCTTGAAACGCGCGGGGATGAAGCTGGACCTGGGCGCTATCGGTAAAGGCTACGCGGCGGACCAGATGCTGGCTGTGCTTCAGTCGCGCGGGCTACGCCGCGCCATGGTGGTCGCAGGAGGAGAAGTGGCCATTGGAGCGCCGCCACCCGGCGCCGTGGGCTGGAAAGTCGCCATCAACACAGCCGACGCGGGAACGGGAAAGGCGCCTTGCACTCTCGTGCTACATGACGCCGCCCTATCCACCTCGGGGGATTCCGAACAATTCGTCGAAATCAACGGCAAGCGCTATTCCCACGTCATTGATCCCTTTACCGGTGTGGCTCTGGAAGGCATGGGCAGCACCACGGTGCTCGCTCGGGACGCAACCACCACCGACGCATTGGGAACAGCCCTTTCCATCCTTCCCGTCGCCGATGGAATTCGACTTGCCGAATCGCTGCCAGGAGTGGCAGTCTACATGGTTCGCCAGACTGAAAACGGCTGGAAGAGATATTTCTCGCGGGGGTTTCCAGATTCGTGCCTGGGCCGGAACTGAAAGCCTGCACTTCTTTAGTGTGGAGGCTCTGCGGACGAGAGTTTAACGATGCCTACGCCCGTTTTGACCGACATCGATTCTTCGAACCTGGCCGAGTTTCCGTGCTGTGGCATCAAGAACCCATCGCACCCGGGGCTCCTCGCCAAGCGGTGCTGGCTGAAAGCCCAATTCAACTTGGGTCTAAGAGCCAAGATCCTCCTTGATGCCGGCCGCAAACCGTTCGGCTATATCGAATATCTTCCGGGCGAATTTGCATGGCGTGGAGTGAGCGCCGCCGGCTACATGTTTATTCACTGCATCTGGAATCAATCGAGCCGTCACCAGCGCAAAGGGTGGGGGAGCGCCATGCTCGAAGCCTGCGTCAGGGACGCGAAGGCGGCAGGCATGAACGGCGTCGCCGTGCTGACGCGCGCGGGTCCCTGGTCGGCTGGCCGCTCTCTTTTCTCGGCGAAAGCATTCAAGCTCGCTGATGCCGCGCCGCCGGACTATGAGTTGTTGGTTCACAAGTTCAAGGCCAGCGCAGCCGATCCGGCTTTTAAAGGAGACTATGATCGGAAGGCCGCACGATTCGGCAAAGGGCTGACGATCATCCGCTCTTCTCAATGTCCGTACGTCGCGAAGTTCTCCGCCGAAATTGCCCAAACGGCCGAGGAAGAATTTCATCTCGAGCCCAAGACGATCGATCTCGAGTCCTGCAAAGATGCCCAAGACGCACCGACGCCCTACGCAGTTTTTGCGATTGTCTATAAGGGGAGAATTCTGGCCGATCACCAGATCAGCCGCACGCGTTTTCGCAATATCATGAAGAAAGTCATGGGGTAGACCGCAGCGCATCGCTGCTTCAACGGACGCCATCGGAGATGATTTGACGTATTTTCTGGATTATTTTGCATGATTTCCAGTCCCAAGCGAGTTCGTACAAGTTTAGCGCTAATTGGCGCGGGCATCCTGCTCGGCGTCGCCGTGATGCTGGGTGGCAAGGCGGGCGTCGATGCCACCTCGACAGACAAGTTCTGCGACCAAACCTGCCACGCGCATCCGGAGGCCACCCAGACGTGGATCAAGTCGACGCATTTCACCACCAAGAGCGGGGTGGTGACGCATTGCATTGATTGTCATCTTCCTGGTTCAGGCTTCACCTACTACACCGAAAAGGCCCGCTTAGGCGGGCAGGATATTTACGGCAAAGCATTTAAAGATCTCAACAAAATAGACTGGCAGGCGAAGCAGCACCTCGATGAGGCCCGCACTTTCACCTACGACTCCGCCTGCATCCGCTGCCACGCCAACCTCTTCAGCGCAGGGCTTTCGAAGAAGGGAGTGGACGGGCACCTGCATTATCAGCGCTCGATGGAGAAGATGCGCTGTATCAACTGCCATCTGCATGTGGGGCATTATCGGGGCAAGGAGGCCGAGGAAGCTCCGGAGGAAGCTGAAGCGGAGGAACGCGCCCTCAACGCCTCCTTCCCTCTCAACCCTGAAGGGTTCCGGAATTACACCGAGACGCTTCCCGGCTCGGAAATGAAGATCCGCATGGTGGCCATTCCCGGCGGATCGTTCCTGATGGGCAGCCCCGAGTCGGAACCCTATCGGCGTCCAGACGAAGGTCCTGTGCACCGGGTGAAGCTCAGCCCGTTTTGGATGGAATGGACCGAGGTGAGCTGGAAGGAGTATGAAGTATACCTGCTGCAACGTGGCAGCCGCAGCCGAACTCGTGACAATCCGGGGGCCAATAAACCCGACGCGGTGACGGGACCGACGCCGCCCTACGGTTCTCCCGACCAAGGATGGGGGCGAGGCTCGCGCCCGGCCATTACCATGACCCACTACGCCGCCACGAAATACTGCGAGTGGCTCTCTGAAATCACCGGCAAGAAGTTCCGGCTTCCCACCGAGGCGGAGTGGGAGTATGCTGCTCGCGCGGGATCAACGTCTGCGTATTTCTTTGCCGGCGACCCGGCTCGATTCACTCGCGAGCGGTGGCTGAATCGGTGGATCGGCGTCAAGACAGCGCCGCTGAGCGAATACGCATGGTACTTGGAGGACAGCGCGAGCAAAACCTATCCGGCCGGTGGGACCAAAGCCAATCCCTGGGGCCTGGTCAACATGCTGGGCAATGTGCGGGAATTCTGCTCCGATTGGTACGACTCCCAGGCTTACGCGCATATCGGAGATTCTGAAGTTGTCGATCCTCGCGGCCCGGCTGCAGGGCAGGAGCACGTCATCCGCGGTGGTTCGTATCGTTCCGACGCCGCCGATCTGCGTTGCGCCGCCCGTGACCATACGCGTCACGACGACTGGCTGCTCACCGACCCGCAGGTGCCCAAAAGCGTTTGGTGGTACTCGGACTGCACTGACGTGGGATTTCGTGTGGTGCGGGAATACGACACGGGCGCGGCGGCGGCTTTCGTGAATACGAAAAAATAAACCGTCTGTCATCCTGAGTCGTGATGGGTCGGTAGCCCGCCCACAGAAATGAAAGGCATCAGGCTTCACACCCGCGAATGCGGGGGTCGATTGTTAGTTCGGGACCAGTGGATTCCCGCTTGCGCGGGAATGACGTGACCTCCGACGAAGCGTAGCGAAGGACGACATGTCGAATTCGAGTTCTGGTTGATTCAGACACTTTTATCGACTTTCAAAGGAGAGCAGACATGAGTGACGAAGGGAAGGTAGATCTTAACCGCCGGACTTTTATCGGCGCTATCGCGGTGGCGGGCGCGGGTGCGGTGCTGGCCAGTTGCAGCAAGTCCTATCCGACTCTGACTTTCGTGGACACGGCGCCGGACGGTCCTCCGCTCAAGGCAGGTCTGATCGGCTGCGGCGAGCGGGGCACAGGGGCGGCCACGCAGTTTGTCAAGGCCGGGCCAAACCTGAAGATCGTGGCGCTGGCCGACGTGCTGAAGGACCACCTGGACACTTGCCGCGGCAACCTGGCGGAAAAAGCCCAGCAGCAGGTCGCGGACGACCATTGCTTCATCGGTTTCGATGCCTATAAGAAGCTGCTCGAATCCGATGTGGATGTGGTGCTGATGGCTACGCCGCCGCATTTTCGGCCCATCCACTTCGATGCCGCAGTGGAGGCCAAGAAACATTGCTTCATTGAGAAGCCCGTAGCCGTCGACGCACCCGGAGTGCGGTCCGTAATTGCGACCGGACAGAAAGCGACGACCTACAACCTGTGCGTGGTGGCAGGCACTCAGCGGCATCATGACCGCGCCTACCAGGAAACGCAGAGTCGTGTGGCCAACGGCGCCATCGGCAAGATTACCGGCGCCGTCGCCCGTTGGAATCAAGGCCAACTTTGGTACGCGCCCAAGAAGAAAGAATGGTCGGATATGGAAGCCATGATCCGCGACTGGGTGAACTGGTCCTGGCTATCCGGCGACCACATCGTGGAGCAGCACGTGCACAATCTCGACGCTGTCCTATGGTTCACGGCGATGAACCCGGCCAAGGCCATCGGCGTGGGCGGACGCGCTCGCCGCGTGACTGGCGACCAGTTCGACTACTTCTCCATTCAGTACACCTATGAAAACAACACGCGCCTGGCAAGCATGTGCCGCCAGGTTGACGGTTGCATCAACAACGTCTCCGAGTATGTCGTTGGGACAGACGGCTACACGAATTGCAAGAACACCATCTACGATCCCGCCGGGAAGGTGGTGTGGCAGTATCAGGAAGCCGGGGCGGATCCCGGCAAGACCAAGTTCGACCCGTACGAGCAAGAGCATGTGGACTTCGTCACGGCCATCCGCAAGAATCAGCCGATCAACGAAGCGGAGCACGTCGCCCATGCAACGTTAACAGCAGTGATGGGGAGAACCGCCGCTTATACAGGGCAAGAGGTTACCTGGGAAGCCATCATGAACTCTAACGAACGGCTCGGTCCGGCCGACTACGCCATGGGGCCATTGCCCGGCATCAAGCCCGTCGTGCCCGTACCAGGTAACGGCGAAGAAACCGCCAAGCACGCGCGGGGGTGAACAGCAGGTTTCAGGTTTCCAGTATTTGGTAGGGGCAACCACAAGGGTTGCCCCTACTTGTTGCTAGGGTCGTTCCCTTCCCTGAACGGTCGCGAGTTTGATCAGCTCACTCTTCATGATCCAGGCTGAACGTTAGCGCTGCTGAAAACGAGCTTCTCCGACAGACCTCCTGGCTCGACCGCGGTAATCACACTGGTGTTTCCGCTTGTATTGAGCTCGAGTGCTGTGTAGCCATTCTTCACCGACTGGGACTGCACCTTGGCTTGTTCCTTGGCAACAAGCTTCCCGCCAGAATAAAACTCCACTTCCGGGGTTTGAGTGTTCTCGGCAACTTTCACCGTGTAATTGCCGGCTTGCAGTTCTGTGCCGTTCCTTAGCTTGGCTGCATTGTCGAGTGTCACGGAATATGATTTTGTTGAGGATCCTCCGAACCAGGAACGAGCGAAACCCACGCTGGCAGCCACGACCATTGCCGTGGCAAGCGAAAGAACAAATCTAACACCCTTGACGTTCATGAACGTTTTTACCTCCTTTGGTTTCTGTTGTGCCCACTTAATTGGACGCGATGCGGCGCGGCCGGGTTGTGCGGTCGGAACAAGGCGTGACACTAAGGGAGGTAGATTACTGGCTAATTCGACAGTATTCGCGGGCATTTCTTCTTGGATAAAGCGCTCGCCAAGGGCAGACGTGCTGGGAATTCATTTTCGCGCTTTCACGTGTCGGGGGCCGCGCTTAAACGTATGTTTGGGCTCAGGTGGCACCGGCATAGCATCGCTTTGCCAGCCTGCCACCGTTCCCAGCGCGCGGGTGATGGTGTCAAACAGAGCGTAGACCTTTTGATATTTGGCGCCAGTGCCATCTACCAATCGCAAGCGGAATCCAGGAAGAGTGCCTTCATGCGTTACGAGAATCGGGAAATATCCTTGGAGGTTCCCTTCCCGATAGGCAACGGCATAGGTTTGCTTTCTCTTCCACCAGGTCAGCACTCGAACATGTGTATAGTCGTAGGTCTCAGTGCCGGTGCGGTCCGCCACAATGTATTGGGGCACCTGCCGTCCGCTATCATCAATGGTGTTCAGCACCAGCCAGGCGACGAGATTCACATCCTGGGTATAGGCGGAGATGTTCTTGGGGACGTCGAGTTCCACCAGACGGCCGAGAATCCAGCCCGCGCGCGATCCCGACCGCACCAAATACCACGCTTCGACAGGAGTCGAGGGAAGCGAAGGAACATCCGTCGCATTCCCTTCTGTCGGGCGCTGTACCATGCGCCGCCCGAAGATATCTAACTGCTCCCGCGGCTTCAATTGCGCCACCATGGCTGCTTTACGCGAGGGTTCGATATGAACATTGACCGAATCGGCGGCGTGCCCCTCCGCTTGGGCGGGCAGGTTCGCCATTTCGCCCAGAAGATGTTCGTCCGCAGCGTAAGTGGCAGCGGTCATGAGCCCCTCTTTATCCACCCAGCCATCCTGCCCGTTCAGCAGACGCACATGAGCCCAGGTGCGAAATCGCGCCAGAGCATAAACGCGATCCCCGGATTTGAGAGTGGCCATTTGCATGCGAATCTCAGCAGGACTGTCCCAAACTCCGAGCGTATTTGGCAATACGTAAGCAGTCTCGCGAATGGGTTGGAGAGGCGAATAGGTGAGAAAATAGCTCATGAACGCCAGCACCGGTTCGCCGGCTTTGCTATGTCTGGGGACGTAGACAAGGAGGTAATATGCGGCTGAAAGCAGCGTCACCAGGAGTAGGGCTAAGAACAGGGTTCGGACTTTCATCTCTCGCAGTCGTATTCAGGCCCGGAGGCGAAGCTCGCGACATCTCTAAAGCAAGTGCTCAGAGGATCCTCTAATATCCTAATTCGAATCGTGGCGTCCCGGTTCGTCTCGGTGCTGTCTTAGAAATAGGCTGCTGCCGCCGACTTGAAAGGGTAGTGCGCCCGCCACTCGTTAGACCCAAGCACGCTGTTTCCTTTTTCGATTAGTCGAACGAGGGTCCCATTGCATTTTAGCTCAGTTCCTCCGTTCCGCCAAAGTGCAATCGCAGTCGAGCAGTGTCCGAGTCTGGATGTTGCCTGTTGGCAAGAGGCATAATTCTGTGCTTAACTACCCGGTCACGGCTCGGATCCCGACTTCTCGAGGCAGGCATGAGCACAGTAAGCCGGCGGTCGTTCTTGGAAAAGGCAGGAGTGACGCTCGGAACTCTTTCACAGGTGTCACCCGCGAAGGGCGGCGGACCTCCGGCGAGCAAAGCGGCAAAACGGCCGGAGGCCGGCGCCGCCGTGCAATATGGCACCGAGCGGTGCGTCGTGGAGTGGGCCTACTACTCTGGCAAAGCTTACGCCGACCCTTTCAATGACCTCGAAGTGGACGTAGTGTTCACCGGCCCTCGCGGCAACGAACAGCGAGTTCCGGCATTTTGGTCGGGTGAGCAGGTCTGGCGCGTGCGCTTTTCTCCTGCCGTGGCGGGACAATACGCTTATCGCACAATTTGCAGCGACGCAGCCAACGAAGACCTGCACGGCCAGTCGGGTACGCTGGAAGTGTCCGCCTATGCAGGAGATAATCCGCTGCGGAAGCACGGCCCCGTGCACGTCGCGGCGGACCGCCGGCACTTCGAGCACACCGATGGCACGCCCTTCTTCTGGTTGGGAGACACCTGGTGGATGGGATTATGTAATCGGCTGCGCTGGCCGGAAGACTTCCAGCAACTGGCGGCCGACCGGGTGAGCAAGGGATTCACCGTCATCCAGATCATTGCGGGGCTATACCCCGACATGCCGCCGTTCGACGCGCGCGGGGCGAACGAGGCCGGGTTCCCGTGGGAAGCGAATTATGCGCGCATTCATCCGCGGTACTTCGACATGGCGGATTTGCGCATGCAGTATCTCGTCGAGTGCGGGCTAGTGCCCTGCGTGGTGGGATGCTGGGGCTATTTCCTGCCCCTCATGGGCATCCCCAAAATGAAGAAGCACTGGCGAAACCTGATTGCCCGCTGGGGAGCGTATCCGGTGGTCTGGTGCTTGGCCGGAGAAGGCGCCATGCCGTTCTACCTTTCAACGACGAAAGCGGCGGATGCGGCCGCGCAACGGCATGGCTGGACGGAAGTGGGAATGTACGTGCGAAACACCGATCCCTATCGCCGCCCCATCACGATCCACCCCACGGATAACGCACGGAACCAGGTCGAGTACGCGTCCGTTCTGGATTTCGATATGCTGCAAACGGGGCACAGCGACCGCAAGAGCATTCCCAACACGGTGAACCAGGTCACGGAATCGTTGTTGCGAGATCCGCGCATGCCGGTTCTAGTGGGGGAAGTCTGTTACGAGGGAATCCTCGAGGCCAGCCGCCAAGAGATTGAACGCTTCATGTTCTGGACGTCTATACTCAATGGGGCGGGCGGCCACACTTACGGCGCCAACGGTATCTGGCAGGTAAATACCGCCGAGCATCCCTTCGGGCCCTCCCCGCACGGACGTTCCTGGGGTAATACGCCCTGGGACGTGGCGGCCAAGCTCCCCGGTTCGGCGCAGCTTGGGCTCGGCAAAGCTTTACTTCTGCAATATCCGTGGTGGCGCTTCGAGCCGCACTCGGAGTGGGTAGATCCGCAATGGAGCAAAGAGAATTATGAACAGCCCTACGCGGCGGGAATCCCCGGTGAATTGCGAATAATCTTCATTCCCCCGGCGTGGGATCCTCCCCGAGTCAAGAGCCTCGAGCCGGGCATCGCCTATCGGGCTTTTTACTTTGATCCAGTGACGGGAAAGCGGCATGAGACAATCGACGTTTCACCGGATGCCGAGGGCACGTGGCAGGCGCCGATCACGCCAACGTATGCAGACTGGATTCTTGTGCTGGAGAGGAACGTCTAGGCCTTTGTCGTAGGGCCAGCCCTTGTGGCTGCCCTGGAGCGGTTGCACCTGCAGTATCAGGCCACGGAGAGGTTACAATGGAGCGCGTTTGTTTTCTGTTGAAGGTGAGGCCGGAGCGGCTGGCAGAATATAAGGAGCGTCACAGAACCGTCTGGCCTGACATGCTGCAAGCCTTGCGCGAAACGGGTTGGCATAATTACTCGCTTTTCCTCCGGGAGGATGGTTTGCTTGTGGGATATTTTGAAACCCCGGATCTTCAGGCCGCATTGACCGGAATGGCCGCGCGAGAAGTCAACCTGCGCTGGCAAAAAGATATGGCGCCGTTCTTTGTGAATTTGGAAGGTCGCCGTCCGGACGAAGGCTTTCTGCGCCTGGAAGAGATTTTTCATTTGGCGTGATGAAGTCAAAAGTCGACAGTCGAGAGTTGAAAGGGTTTTGCGGACGTACTATTAGCCTCCGGCGCAAACCCAACGCTTCCGACTCTCGACTCTTGACTTTCGACTCTCGACTCTCGACTAAGGAGAACCCAACATGGCCGACGTTGATAATGTGAAAGAGACAAAGGAATTCTATCTGGATATCCCCGCCAAGAACCAGCCGTTCTTTCTGAAGGGGTCGGGAGCGCTGGACTGGGGTATGCAGAACCGGCTGGCGCGCATATTTAACCCCGCCAGCGGCCGCACCGTGATGCTGGCCATCGACCACGGATACTTCCAGGGTCCCACCACGGGGCTGGAGCGGATCGACGTCAATATTCTTCCGTTGCTTCCTTACACCAATGCCCTGATGTTGACCCGTGGCATCCTGCGCTCCATCGTGCCCTCGTCATTCAATTCCGGCGTGGTGTTGAGGGCCAGCGGCGGCCCCAGCATCCTCAAAGAACTCTCCAACGAGCATCTCGCCGTGGATATTGAAGACGCTGCGCGTCTCAATGTGTCGGCGTTGGCCGTGCAGGTTTATATCGGCGGCGACTTTGAAACCCAGACGGTCAATAACATGACTCGGCTGGTGGACGCCGGCTTGCGCTACGGCATTCCCATCCTGGGAGTAACGGCGGTAGGCAAAGCAATGGTGCGCGACGCCAAGTACTTCCGCTTGGCCTGCCGGATTTGCGCCGAGCTGGGCGTGCAGTTTGTTAAGACTTACTACGTGCCCGAAGGCTTCGACACCGTGACGGCTTCCTGCCCCGTGCCCATCGTGATGGCGGGCGGCAAAAAGCTGCCGGAACTTGATGCGCTGACCATGGCCTATCGCGCGGTCAGCGAGGGAGCGGCGGGCGTGGACATGGGTCGTAACATTTTCCAGGCCGAGGCGCCCACGGCGATGATCCAGGCGGTTGGAAAAGTGGTTCACGAGCTGATGAAGCCCGCGCAGGCGTTTGATCTTTACGAGACGTTGCGGCACGAGACACAACAGACCTTCGCATAGTATGAGTGAGCACGGCACGCTCTACGGGGTGATGCTCCGTGCACATTCTGATTTGCGGGGGGAGAGCTTCCACCCCCGAGGAGGATCATGGGCGTTTCAACGGCTTTCGACATTCTGCGGCAATCATCTCCCGTCGTGAGTGTAGGCGTCCTGACTGCTGATCTGCTTTCGCTCGGATCAGAATTGGCATTGCTTGAACGATGCGGAGTCAAAGTGGCTCATGTGGACGTCATGGACGGATGCTTCTGTCCCATGATGACGGTGGGCCCGCCGCTGATTAAGGCTCTCAAGACTCCCCTGCTGAAGGACGTTCACTTGATGATTGAGGAGCCGCTGAATAAGGTGGCAGACTACGTTGCGGCGGGGGCGGACATCATTACGATCCATCCTGAAGCTTGCTCTCACGTTCACCGGGTTCTTCAGCAAGTGCGGCTGATGAAGAACGCCCATGACCCTGAACGAGGTATCGTGCGCGGCGTGGGCCTGAATCCGGGCACGCCCCTCGACGTCCTCGAACCTTTGCTCGATGAATTGGAGCTAATTCTGTTTCTGGCCGTCAACCCCGGTTGGGGTGGGCAGAAGTTCATCGCTTCCACTCGGGGGCGAGTTGAGAAGGCAAAACGGATGATCGTCGCCTCGGGCCGTGAAATACTGTTAGGGGTGGACGGCGGGATAACACGAGATAACATCGCCGACGTGGCTGCCCTGGGCGTGGATTTGATCGTGACGGGAAGTGCTGTCTTTGATGGCAAAGCAGCGGAGGCCAACGCGAAGTTCATGCTGGAGGCCGTGAAGGGGAAGACGGTAGGCAGTAGGCAGGCACAAAAATGAAGAACCAATGGTCCGACGATGACGCCAGCATGTTCCGTGCTTTGTACGCTGAAAAATGGGGCGAGGATTTAGCCTTGCGGACGTATACCAGCCGCCTGCTGGGCGCGGAGGAAAACCTCGTGCTGCACGGCGGAGGCAACACCTCCGTCAAGGGGTTTGCCACGAACGTTCTGGGCGAGCAGGTCCCGGCCATTTATGTCAAAGCCTCGGGCTGCGATTTGGCCAACATCGAGCCTGAAGGGCATTCGGGAGTTGACCTCGCGTTTCTCAAGAGGCTTCGCGTCCTCGAGGACCTTTCAGACTCGGCGATGGCGGACGAGTTTCGCGCTCATCTTTTCAATCCTAACGCCGCAACGCCTTCGATTGAAACGCTTGCGCACGCTTTTCTGCCTTACAAGTTCATCGATCACACTCATGCGGATGCGGTGCTGGCGCTGACCAACCAGGCCGAAGCGGCCATGCGGGTTCGTGAAGCTCTGGGCGAGGATGTAATCGTATTGGAATATGTGAAGCCGGGCTTCATGCTTGCCAAGGCTGCGGCTGCCGCCTACGATTCCCGTCCCGGCTCGAGGGCCATGGTGTGGATGCGGCATGGGCTTGTCACCTGGGGCGCGACCGCGCGCGAGTCCTATGAGGCCACTATCGAAGTGGTCAGCCGGGCTGAGCGATACCTGGCGCAGCGTGCCAGCAGGCCGCTGGTCGTGCAGGTTTCCACGCCGCCGTCGCTGGCCGAACAGCGACTGGCCGCCGTCGCGCCGATAGTTCGCGGCTTGCTCGCGGATCCGAGCGGAAATGGCGATCGGCCCTACCGCCGCGTTATCCTACAGTCTTTGACCGATCGCGCCACGCTGAATTTCGTCGATTCGGACCGCGGCCAGCAGATTGCCCTCTCCCCTCCTCTCACTTCCGATCACCTGATTCGCACCAAGGCCGTGCCCCTTTGGCTTGATGACCCGGCCTACGAGGAGCCGGCACGGCTGCGGCAGCAGCTCACGACTGCTGTGGAAGAATATAAAGCAGCCTACAAGGCCTACATCGAGAGGAACTCGGCGCACTTGCCCGAAGGTATGGGTACGTTTGATCCTCTACCCCGCGTGCTGCTGCTTCCTGGCCTGGGTGCGCTCTGTGCGGGGCGGAATGTTCAAGAAGCGAAGATCGCACGCGACATCACAGCGCACACGCTTGCGGTTAAGGCCCAAATCGCGGCGATGGGAACCTATGAAGGTCTCTCGGAAAGCCACCTGTTTGAAATGGAGTACCACACCCTCCAGCATGCCAAGCTCGGGAAGCGCGATGAATTGCCGCTGGCTCGGGAAGTCGCCGTGATCACGGGCGCGGCGGGCGCAATCGGATCGGCAATTGCGCAGGGGTTGCTGGAGAATGGCTGCCATGTGGCGGTGACGGATCTGGCCGGTCAGGCCTTGGACAACCTGGTCGCGGACCTCAAGGGGACCTTTGCAGAACGCGTGACGGGCGTGGCGATGGACGTGACGGACGCGGCTTCTGTCACCCGAGGATTCGAGACCCTGATCAGGACCTGGGGCGGAGTGGACTTGGTTATTGTCAACGCAGGCGTCGCGCTCGTTTCCTCCCTGGCGGAAATGAAGCTCGAGGCCTTCCAGAAACTCGAGCGGGTGAACACCGAAGGAACACTCCTGACGCTGGCGGAGGCAGCCCGCCACTTCAAGCTGCAGGGAACCGGCGGCGACATCGTTGCGGTCTCCACCAAAAACGTTTTCGCGCCGGGCGCCAAGTTCGGGGCTTACAGCGCCACCAAAGCGGCCTCGCATCAACTGGCGCGCATCGCGAGCCTGGAATTGGCTGAAATCGGCGTGCGGGTCAACATGGTCTCGCCGGATGCCGTCTTCTCGCACGGCTCGCGCCGCTCGGGCTTGTGGGCGGAGGTTGGCCCGGACCGGATGCGCGCGCGGGGATTGGATGAAAAGGGACTGGAGGAATACTACCAGAACCGCAACCTTCTGAAGGCCCGCGTCACGGCGCAGCACGTGGCCAACGCCGTCCTTTTCTTCGCCACACGCCAGACGCCGACCACCGGCGCAACCATTCCCGTGGATGGCGGACTGCCGGATTCTACACCGAGGTAGACTTTCGACTCTCCACTTCCGACTTGAGCCTTTACCCTTTATCCTTTACTCTTTATTCGAATGGAAGCCGTCGCAAGATCCTCAATTCGTGTTATTGGAATCGATCCGGGACTGAACATCACCGGATACGGAATTGTGGTTTGCTGCCCAGACGAGGTGAAGCTCCTGGAGGCCGGCGTGATCCGAATGCCGCGGAACGAGGACGGGAATCTCCCCGAGCGGCTCGAATCGCTGTTCGTCGAACTTCGCAGAGTAATCGAGGAATTCGGCCCGCAGACGATGTGCCTGGAGGAAGTTTACAGCCACGCGAGTTACCCTCGAACCGCCATCCTGATGGGGCATGCTCGCGGCGTGATTTGCCTGGCGGCGCGATTGGCAGGAATCCCGGTGCTCAGCTTTTCAGCCAAGCGCGTGAAACAGTCCGTAACGGGCAACGGCAATGCCTCCAAGGTGCAGGTACAACGCGCGGTGCAGAATTACTTCTCGCTGCACCGCGTCCCCCACCCGCCGGACGTAGCTGACGCGCTGGCCGTGGCGTTGTGCTACGTCAATGTACAGGCCCGCCAGTGGGCGGTAGGCTGAAAGCTGAGAACTGACGGCTGAGAGCTGCTCTTATGATCTCCGAAGTCACAGGTGAAGTCCTTTACGACCGCATCGAGCGCCAGTCGCTACTGGTCCGCGTGGGGTCGCTCTGCTATGAAGTCCTCGTGCCGTCGGGGATCGCTTCGCGACTGCGAACTGCGCCGGCCACCGAGCGGCACAATCCCTTGACCTTCTACACCATCTACTACATCGACGGTGGCTTAGGCGGTGGCCACCTGACTCCGAGACTGGTCGGCTTTCTCGACCCGCTCGACCGCGAGTTTTTCGAAACCTTTACGACCGTTCCGGGCGTAGGATTTATGCGGGCGCTCAAGTGCCTTGTGCGCCCGATGAACGAAATTGCCTTGGCGATCGAGCGCGGCGATACGGAATTCCTGAAACAGTTGCCTTTTATCGGCGCCAAAACAGCCGAGCGCATCGTGACCGAGTTGCGCGGCAAAATGGCAAAGTTCGCCCTGGCGCGAGCGGAAGAACCGCTTTCCGTTGAGCAGGAGTCCGGTGCCGAACTCAAGCGCGAGGCACTGCAGGTGCTCGAGCAGTTGGAGTACTCACACGCCGAAGCACAGCGCATGGTTGACGAGATTTTCACCAGGCACAAGAACCTGAAGAGTACAGAAGACTTCTTGCGAAGGCTGTTCGAACAGTTGCATCCTGGAAACAAGCCCTGACATCTGAAACCTGACACCTGTTATGCGAGAACGCCTGGTATCACCGGACCTGATCTCGAACGAAGAGGAAAGCTTTAACCGCAGTCTTCGTCCGCCCACCCTGGAGGAATATGTGGGCCAGAAGAAAGTGGTGGAAAAGCTCACCATCGCCCTGCAGGCCGCCCGGCAGCGCAACGAACAGCTCGAACACGCCTTGTTTTACGGCCCACCGGGCCTAGGCAAAACCACCCTTGCCTATATCATCGCCAACTACATGGGCTCGAAGATCACTACCACTTCCGGTCCCGCGCTCGAGCGCACGGGCGACCTGATGGGTATTCTCACCAACCTCTCCGAGGGAGATATCCTGTTTATCGACGAGATTCATCGTCTACCGGTGAACATTGAAGAATTCCTCTACCCGGCTATGGAGGATTTCAAGGTTGACTTTGTGGTGGATAAAGGGATGTTCGCCAAAACCATCAATGTCCCCTTGAAGAAATTCACGCTGATCGGCGCCACCACCCGCGCCGGGAGCCTTTCTGCGCCGTTGCGCAACCGCTTCGGCCTTTTCTATCACTTGGAGTTTTACGCCGTCGATGAACTCCGTCAGATCATCATGCGCTCGGCGGGCATCCTGAACGCCCGCATTGAAGAGCCCGGGGCCATGGAAGTTGCCCGCCGGGCCCGCGGAACTCCGCGCATCGCTAACCGCTTGCTGCGCCGGGTGCGCGACTTTGCGGATGTCAAAGCGGCTGGTCTCATGACGCCCGCAGTGGCTTGTGATGCCCTAAAGCTGGAAGGGGTGGACGACAAGGGGCTGGATGATCTCGACCGCAAGTTCCTTTCCACCATAATCCGTACCTATCAAGGCGGTCCCGTGGGGGTGGAAGCTCTTTCTGCAACGCTCAATGAAGAAGTCGATACACTTGTCGACATGGTCGAGCCTTTCCTGCTCCAACAAGGCTTTATCAGCCGCACGAAATCGGGACGCAAGGCCAATGAGCCGGCATACAGACACTTGAACTTGAAGCCGCCAGCCGGACTTCCGCCGTCACTTTTCGAGGAATGACGCGCCCTTGCGTGCCATGGGTTATCGAAGGAGATCCAGAATTGAGTGACGTCCAGGAACCAGCGCCGATGCCCAAGTTGTCCTCGCCGGTCAAGCGGATCTTTCTTTCTCTGGGCTCAAACCTCGGCGATCGGGTGGCCAACATTCGCAAGGCGCTCGAACAATTGGCGGAGGTCGGCGTCGCCATCACGCGGGTTTCTTCGTTGTACAAGACCGAGCCGATGGACTTCGGGCCGCAGGCATGGTTTGTGAACTGCGTGGCGGAAGCAGAGACTTGCCTCATGCCCATGCAGCTTCTCCATGCGGTGAAGACGGTAGAACGCGCCCTGGGCCGCCGCACCGGCGTGGCGAAACGGCCGCGGGCGATTGATATCGATATTCTACTTTACGAGAGCGTGGTCGTGCGCTCGGCAGCATTGAACATTCCGCACGAGCGCATGGCGGAGCGCCGGTTCGTCTTGCTCCCGCTTCGCGAGCTTGCGGGAAACATCCGGCATCCGGTCACTAAGCGAACCGTTTACGAGATGCTGGCGGAGGCCGGAGACACAAGCCAGGTGGTGCGACTGACGACGTAGCGGCGGCTTTACGCCGCCACGTGGCGAGGTGAACTCGCCGCTACCCCAGCGAGGACAAACTTGTGGTCACATCTAACGCTTACGATGCGCCGCGCTTCATCGCCGTGGAAGGCCCACTTCGGGTAGGTAAGACCACACTGGCAGATATTCTTGCGGAGCGCCTTCAGGGGGCGCGAGTGTGCGACCCTGAGGACAATCCCTTTCTGGAAGGGTTTTACAAAGGCAGGGCCGGCGCCGGTTTTCAAGCCCAGTTTTACTTTCTGATGAAGCGCTACACGCAGCTTCGCGATCTGGACCTGGCTCCCAACCCCCAGCGAGTTGTGGTGAGCGATTACATTTTCGAGAAGGACAAGATTTTCGCTTACCTCAACTTGAACGACGTCGAACTCCAACTCTACGACCAGTATTACGCGTTGATGGCCGAGCAGGTGCCGATCCCGGATTTGGTGATATACTTACAGGCGAAGTTGGAGACGCTCAAGAAGCGCATCGCGAAGAAACAAGTGCCGTTTGAAGGCCGCATTTCGGACGAGTACCTGGCTGCGGTGGTGAATGCTTACGAGCACTTTTTCGTTCATTATAAGCGCAGCGACTTGCTGGTGATTGATACTTCCGAGATTGACTTTGTCGATCGGAGCGAGCACCTGCAGGAACTGCTGCACCGGCTGAGCCGGCCGGTCAAGGGCACGCAATATTTTCTGCCGCTTGGATCCGCGTCCGCGGACTGAGACGGTCGCGAGTGAGTTTTGTCGCCAGGTCCCCGACCGGCGGGAATCCCGCTTCCGCGCCGAGCGGAGCACAATGCTCGCGGGAATGCCCGGTTTCTCACGGGAGCAGCCTGGTAGCCTGAAGCGGGTATGACCCTCTCTGTCCAGGCAAGTGGAGACCCGTCCGGGTCCCCGGACGCTCTTTAATGAGCGCCGGAACTCCCGCCCTGCGACAGAGAGGGTCTTTTCGTTTTAGATTTTTTGACTTTGACTGTCGACTTCTGAACTCGGAGTAAATGCCATGGACCACAACCCTGAGGCCGTGAGCAAAGTGACCGTGCCTTGGATTCTGGAACGTAAACTGAGAGGCGAGAGAATCTCCTGTTTGACGGCCTACGATTATCCCACGGCACGCTTGGTGGACGAAGCGGGAATTGACTTGATTCTGGTAGGCGATTCCCTTGGCCAGGTAGTCCTGGGCTACGACTCGACGCTGCCGGTTACCGTGGAAGAAGTACTTCACCACCTTCGAGCCGTTCGCCGGGGTACTCGCCGTGCTTTGCTGGTGGCGGACCTGCCCTATGGCGCGTATCACGTGAGCGATGAGAAGGCGCTGGAAGCTGCGATCCGATGTGTGAAGGAGGGCGGAGCGGAGGCGGTGAAGCTGGAGGGCGGTAAGAAACGCGCTCCACTGGTGCGCCGCCTGGTAGGCGCGGAAGTGCCCGTGATGGCGCACATCGGGCTAACGCCCCAGTCGGTTCATGGCATGGGTGGCTATCGAGTGCAAGGCAAGACGTGGGAGTCCGCCACCGAACTCGTGCAGGATGCCGATGCACTGCAAGATGCCGGAGCTTTCGCCCTCTGTCTTGAGGGCCTGCCGCGGGAACTCGCCGCCGTCATCACCCGGCGATTGAGTATTCCGACCATCGGAATTGGCGCCGGCCCCGACTGCGACGGGCAGATTCTGATCTTCCATGATTTGGCGGGATTGTGTTTCCTGCCGCGTACGAAGTTTGCCCGCGTTTATGCCGAAACTGCGGCAAATCTGCGTCCCGCCCTGGCGCAATATCGTGAAGACATTGCGAGCGGCCGCTTCCCTGACGATAGCGAGTCTTATCACTGGCCCGCGGGGTTGCGGGAGCAATTTGAACGAAACTGCGCCGCCAAATAAAACATGAGCACGCGTTGGATTTTCACTGTCGCAGAGATGATCTCCTTCGCGACAGAGGTGCGCTCGCAGACAAAGACCCTGGCGCTCGTTCCCACCATGGGCGCACTCCACGAAGGACACCTCAGCCTCGTTCGTCAAGCAAAAATACAATGCGACGTGGTGGTTGTTTCCATATTTGTAAACCCCGCGCAATTCGGCCCTACGGAAGATTTTGCGCGTTATCCTCGCAACCCGGAAAAGGACTTCGAGCTTCTCGAGTCCGCCAAGGTGCACGCGGTCCTGGCGCCCCCGGTAGAGGAGGTCTTTCCCGCCGGGTTCTCGACCTTTGTCGATCCCGGCCATATCGCGACCGTTTGGGAGGGCGCCCAGCGCCCCGGCCATTTTCGCGGCGTAGCCACAGTGGTTTTGAGGCTTTTCAATATCGTGAGGCCCGACATTGCGTTCTTCGGCCAGAAAGACTTTCAGCAAGTGGTTATCATTCGGCGCTTGGTCGAGGATCTGAACCTGCCGGTAAGAATTGTGGTTTGCCCGATCGTCAGGGAAGCCGACGGCTTGGCGAGAAGCTCGCGGAACGTTTATCTGAGCGCAGAGGATCGCAGAGCGGCGGTGCTCCTCTCCCGCAGCCTGAAGCGCGCCGAAGGCTTGGCCCAGTCCGGTGAAGCGGATGCAGAGAAGCTCGTGGAGGAAATGCGGAAGATGTTCGCGGCCGAACCGCGCCTCCAACTCGACTACGCGGCCATTGTGGATCCGGCCACCCTTGAGCCCGTGACCCATGCGCTTCCGGGCTCGGTAGCGCTGGTAGCGGCGCGACTCGGGAAGGTGCGCCTCATCGACAACCTGATCTTCGGCCCCGCAGGCGCGAGCCTGGAGATGAAGCTCCAGCTTGCCTTGACTGCGCCACAGCCTGACAAGGAAGGCCCCTCGGCTCCCAGACCTGAGATCGACAGCTTGCGTCTGAAAATAGAGAATTGCCGCGACTGCGCCGCGTTATCCTCGATCTCCCTGCCGGCCCGCGAGTTCCTGTTCAAATACCTGAAACGAGACTACCCGAACCTGGATGTGATTCGCGCGCTGGTGATCGGGGGGTGTGCTCCCATCGGCCCGTCCGACTCTCCGTACCGCCACCCGGAACAGTCGAATCCCTTCGCCACCCGACTCTATGAACTACTTGGCGTGAGGGACTTTGCAGAATTCAAGGCGAGCTTCGCACTCACCGACGCCGCGCGCTGCCATGCGGTGGGCAACCGTGTGGAAGAAAGAACTCTCGAGTATTGCGCCAAGCATCTGCGTGAGGAACTGAGGCTCTTCCCCAACGTGCAAACCATCGTCATTCTGGGAGAATACGCCTACCTCCAATTCCAAAGGCATATTCTGGGCCGGGAACGGGCGAGCATCAAAGCCTTCCCGGAACTCCTGAAAGTGGAAGGCTGGGCTCAAGAATCGGTTCAACTGCCTTGCTATGGTGAGCGCGACGTGCACGTCCTCTATTGCTATCACCCCACGTTCGAAAACAAGAGAAGCCCTTCCGTAGCCGCGTACCTGGGCTCAAAGCCGTAAAGACACAGTTGAGCAGCGAGGGGCCACCGTGCGGTCGATGTATTTCTCATCGACTCGGAGGTTCTGCAGCCTGCACCTCGAAATGGTCTTTCTCTTCCCACTGCGCGGTCGGCCCCTCAGGATTGGCCACTCGAATCATGGTGGCAGTGAGCTGGTTTCCCCGGAAAACGAACTTCAGGTAGTGATAGTTCGGAAACTCGTTGCCCTGGTAGAGATCGGCCGGAGTGCGTACCACGGTGTACGGCTTGGCGCCTCCGCCCCCCGACACGAGATAGACAATGCCGTCCTGGTAGAAGCGTTCGTAATTGTGGATGTGCCCCGCGGCCACGATGAAGCGAGCGTGGGTTTTCCGCTGGGCCTGGGCCAGGAAGATCGCCAAGGCGCCTTCATTGGGGCGCCCGTTGTGGCTCAGGTCGCCGCCAGGTTGCACGTCGACCACGGGCGGGTGATGGAGGTCAATCAAGACGAACCGAACGCTGGAAGGCAAATGCGCAAGCTGGCTCCGGATCCAATCGAGTTGCGGACTACCCGGCAGGAGAGAGGAGTTGCTGTCCAGGTTGAGAGCGTAAACTGAATCGCTCAGCCTCACTGAATACCAACGGAGGCCGCGGAGTTCCGGAAAAACCCGCCACCAATTCTCGAGACATTGCCCTTCAAGTCCGTGAAATTCGTGATTGCCCAGCGCCGGATAGACGAAGAGGTGAGCGTCACGCCAGACCTGTGTCTCAGCAAGATATTCATCGTAATCGCTTGCCACGCCACCATGCCACGGCAAGTCCCCGCTCACCAGCAGAGCGTCGGGCTTCTCTTCCGCAATCTTATCCACGAGCCAACGGCGCACTTTGGGATTCGTCGCCGAGGTCTCCTTCGGATCGGTAAAGCGCGTGTCGCCGTAAACGATGACGCTCAGCGGGCGAGAAGCATCAACCCGGGGGCGAACCAAATCCGGGCCGTCCGCTCGCGGTCCCTGCACCGGTCCCGGCTTGGACCACAGGCAGCCCAACAGCACCAAGCTGATTAGGCTCGTACACCAAAGCAACAGCCTTCGAGAACGCATGGTAATCAATTCGTATCTTGCGGCAGCTAACGCCTTCCGCCACAGAAGGCCCGCTCGCAAATGAACTGCGCACTCCGCGCTGACGATAAGGTCGCGGGTGGTGAAACAATCGACTTGCTTCTCAGGCCTTGAGCACCGCCAGAATCTCGTGGACGTGGCCGTCCACCTTCACTTTCGGGAAAACGTGCGTTACCTTGCCATTACCGTCAATGATATAAGTAGTTCGTGCAATACCCATCGACTTCTTTCCGTAGAGATTCTTTTCCTGCCATACCCCGTAGGCTTCCAACGTGTTGTGTTCAGTATCGCCTGCCAGGGGGAAATTCAGCTTGTATTTGGCTTTGAATTTCGCCAGCGCCTCGACGCTGTCGCCGCTCATCCCCAGAACTTTGGCTCCCAGCTTATCCAGTTCTTTTTTGGCATCACGGAACTGGTTTGCCTCGCTGGTTCAACCCGGGGTATCGGCTTTGGGAAAGAAATAGAGAATCAGGGTATGCCCCTTGAAATCGTCCAGGCTCACACTCGCACCCGAATCGGACGGTAATGAGAAATTCGGCGCCTTGTCACCAACATTCAGCATAGCTCACTCCTCTCCACACAGTTTCACCTTGAAGCCACTCTGCGTCGCAGTATACCCAGGGCCACCTTGGAAGCGCAAGAACCCCTTTAGCGCCCTGTCATTCTGAGCGAAGCGAAGAATCTCCGCAGTCCGAAGACGGACGAGCCACTACTGGGATTCTTCGCTTCGCTCAGAATGACAGGCCTGCACTGCTTGTCTCCTTGAGTCTTGAGCTCCTGCATGAGAGCTTCATCCCAGCTCTTTTTTCAGCACCTCCTGCACCCGTTGGGGATTTGCCTGGCCGTGCGTGGCTTTCATCATCTGGCCGACGAACCAGCCCAACGTCGCGGTCTTGCCCTTTCGATATTGTTCCACCTGCTTGGGATTGGCGGCGATGATCTGGCGGGCCACATCCGCAATCTTCTCGGTGTCCTGAATCTGTTCCAGACCCTGCTCGGCGACGATCTGGCGCGCGGTTTTGCCGGAAGCAAACATCTCCGCAAGAATTTCCTTACCCATCTTGCCGCTGATAGTCCCTTTGGCGATCGCAGCCAGCAACTCCGCCAGCGCCTGGGCCGAAATGGGCGATTCGCCGATCTCTTTGTTGGCTTCCTTCAAGAGGTAAAGAAGCTCACTGAGCACCCAGTTGGCGGCGAGTTTAGGCTCCCCGCATGCCTTGGCAACCTGCTCGAAGTAATCCGCCAGCACTCTCGAGGAAGTAAGCTGGGCGGCATCGTAATCAGTCAAACTGTAGTCCCGCAGAAAGCGTTGGCGGCGCGCCTCCGGCAGCTCCGGCAGTGACCGCCGAACCTCTTCTTTCCACTCTTCAGTTATCACCACCGGCAGCAGGTCGGGTTCGGGGAAATACCGGTAGTCGTGGGCAAACTCCTTGGAGCGCATTCCGTAGGTCCGCTGCTCGCGGCTGTCCCACAAACGGGTTTCCTGGTGAATCGTTCCGCCTTCTTCCACAATCTCAATCTGCCGCTCGATTTCGTATTCGAGCGCCTTCTGGAGGAACCGGAAGGAATTCAGATTCTTCACTTCGGTCTTGGTCCCGAAGGCGGAGGCCCCAAAGGGCCGCACGCTGACGTTTGCATCGCAACGGAGGCTGCCCTCTTCCATGTTGCAGTTCGAAACCTCGAGATAGAGCAACAGGCTTTTCAGTCGCGTCACATAGTCGTAAGCTTCCTCGGGGGTGCGCAGATCAGGCTCGCTGACGATCTCGGCCAAGGGGACCCCCGAACGGTTCAAGTCGATGTAGGAATTGCACTCCGAATCGGGAAACCCTTCGTGCAGCGATTTCCCAGCATCCTCTTCGAGGTGCACGCGGGTGATCCCCACGCGCTTCCGCACCCCGTTCACTTCAATCTCGATCCAACCGTCTTGCGACAGCGGCTCGTCATACTGTGAGATTTGATAGCCCTTGGGCAAATCGGGATAGAAATAGTTCTTGCGGGCGAAGCGTGACCGCGGATTGATGGCACAATTGAGCGCCATGGCGGCTTTCATGGCCATGGTGACCACCTCGCGATTCAGCACCGGCAGCGCTCCCGGCAGGCCAAGACATACAGGGCAGACATTGCTATTGGGCGGATCGCCAAAATGCGTCGAACACGAGCAGAAGATCTTGGACTTGGTTAGAAGCTGCACGTGCACTTCCAGGCCAATGACGGATTCATATTTGGCGCGTACCTCAGTGGCAGCAGGCATTGTCCCTCTCAAATCACGGAATCACCCTGACCGGGCATTATACAGGGGTCGGGCGCCGGGTGTCAGTCGCGGCTTGCGCTTTTCGGCGATCCGTACCCAACGAACTAATCCCCGTCCATGTAGCCCCTTTGGGACTGCCGAAGTCCGCTCCTTGCGACTGGCGACTTTCGGTTCTTTCTGCGCAAAATGCGCTATTTCTGGTCGTTAGGGCGTTCAAGTTGAGCTGGTTTGCACGCAAAACGCGCATAATTTGCAGCATCGAAAAAAGTGATGTCCTTAGTTTTAAATGACTTATTCAGTTCGTTCCCACTATTCTTGTATTCCGCGTGCTTACCCAGCCGGGCAATTTCGAACCCTGCGCCATTCCCCGATCCCAGCCCGCGACTGAAACGTGTGCGATGTCAAAAGTCTCGAATTCTGGCCCTAGTTCACGCATTTGAGCACTCAATGGGAGTTCGTTTTGAGTTCGTTTTAACTTCGTTTCTCACGTGCCTTTCTTTGTTTTCAATAACATAACTGAGTTCGTTCCCACTATTTTTTGTTTTTTCGGTCCCCGGTTTTCCGGAGTGCCGGGACTATTGCGTTTTTCCTCTCGGTCCGAAGCCTGCCCACGACATTGTGTCCACGAAATGACAACAGTTATAGGCTACCATATGTCGGCGGAGTTGTCAAGCGAAAAATGCTGAAATGCTGAAAATGCTGAGCGAAAACCGCGGAGAAACCTGCGGAAGGCAAAATGGCGGGGTCACAACTGCGGATCGCACGGTAACAGGTGGACTTTCTGCCGTGTCCGGGCCCTTCCAGCCGGATGGGGGGGGCGCAGACGCGCCGCCCTTTGGCATGTCTTCGCCTTTGGGTCGGACAAACCGCGCGCCGAGGGCGCTTCATTCATTTCAACCTCCCGGCAGACGCAACGGCTGGGTTGACGGACAGGGCTGCCGGTGCTACAAAGGAGGAGGGCTACGAGGTTGTCGGGCAATTTCCGGGTTTATATATTTGCGACGGAGGTATGCAATGGACAGGCGGAATTTTCTGATGACGGGGACGACGGCCGCAGCGGGTCTGGCGGCTTCAAGCGAGATTTTCGGGCCAGTCGCCAAGGCGGATGAAACGGTCCGAAAGCCCATTCCGAGGAGGAAGCTTGGGAAGACCGGTGAAGAGCTTTCTATCGTGGGATTTGCCGGGATCGTGGTGATGAATAACAGCCAGTCGTTCGCCAACAACATCGTCGCGGAGGCCGTGGACCGGGGCATTAATTACTTTGACGTGGCTCCGAGTTATGGCGACGCGCAGGCGCGCCTGGGACCCGCGCTCGAGCCCTACCGTAAGAAAGTCTTCCTGGCATGCAAGGAAGGTTCAGGTGGAGAGGAAGGGGATTTTACGAGGGACAGCGCGGCGAAGACACTTGACGAATCTCTGAGGCAACTGCGCACGGACCACGTGGACCTGTACCAGTTTCACGCCTTGTCAAAGATGTCGCAACTGGAGCAGATTTTCGGCCCCAACGGCGCTATGGAAGCGTTCCAGGCGGCGCGGAAAGCGGGCAAGGTGCGCTTCATCGGTTTCTCGGCGCATTCGGTGGAAGTGGCGATCTCCGCCATGGACCGCTACGACTTCGACACAATCCTCTTTCCGATTAATTTTGTGCTGACTTCTCAGGCCAAGTTCGGACCTCAGGTCATCGAGCACGCGCGGGAAAAAGGCATGGGGATCATGGCCATCAAAGGTATGGCCAAGACAACCTGGCCTGAGTCGATGAGCCGGGATCACCCCCACGAGAAGTGCTGGTATGAGCCCGGCGATTTCCCCCACGAGGCGGCGCTTGGCTATCGCTGGACGCTGTCCCAAACGATCACGGCAGCAATGCCGCCCGGAGATGAGAGATACTTCCGTCTGGGCATGGACATTGGCCAGAACTTTGTTCCTGTAACGAATCAAGAAGAACAGAAATTGATGGCCAGCGCGGCGGGAGTCAACCCGATTTTCCGGCTGGGAAACGCGTAAGCAGTTCGAGAGTCGAAAGTCCAGAGTCGAAAGCAGGACCGTTGGGAAATCCTCCATCTCTTGACTCTTGGCTTTTGACTCTTGACTCTCGACTTTCGACTACCTTCAGACCTGCGAATACGGCGCCGGGGTCAGGATCGTGTTGGTGATGTTGGAGACAAGCTCCTCGAAGGCGTACCTCGGTGAAGTGGAGAGCTTCTTCCATTCCGGGGCCGTGCGAAACGCATCCCACTTCTTAGTGCGATCCGCCATGTCATCAAAGCAGAGCATGTAGGTGAGGTTGGGCAGTCGAGGTCCGACCAGCGTGTCGCCATAGAAAACCGGCCAGAAACCGGCCTTCTCAAAAACCTCGAACTCCCCGCTGTTAAACATTTCGACCTTGCGGACATGGTCCTGAATGGTCGGGCTTTCGTAGGTCCGAAGCTCGAACATGCGCGGCTTGTGTTCAGCGGCGGCAGGTGGGGCCTTGAGTTGGGGCCTCCCCTCGAAAGCCACCATCAGCGAGCTTTCGATGCGCACAAAAGGCGGCTGCGCAGCGGACGCGTTCAAGAATGCCCTCCCGGCCTCCACATATTCGGCGTCATGATTAAGGCGGAACTCAGCGGTGACAAGGGTCTCGAGCGAAGTGCTGGGCATCAGCACATACGTCGCGGGACTTCCCGGCCCGATCTCGATATTGAAAACACCTACCGGGTTAATTCCCAGGCGGTTTAGCCCCGGCACCAGGGCCTGGCGAAAGAAGTCGTCAGCGAGCTTGACTTGCGGCCCGCGGAACAGTTGGTAACGGCGCAGTTCGTAGTAGTCGCGGCCCTCTCCTGGCGCGGCCCCCTGCCCGCCGCGAAGTGCGGTACTTGCCGCGTTGGCAGCGAATGCCGAGGCTGCAAGAGATGAAGCCAGAAAATTTCGTCTTTGCACGATGATTCCTCCCCGATAGTGGTAGGACAGCCACTCCCGGCTGTCGCAGCAGACTCACAGGCAGGAGTGCCTGTGCTGCCTGTGTAGGCGGCGACGAAAAACAGCCCGCACGGGGATTATTCCATAGTTTCGCTCTTACTTGAACCTGAAAACACACCCCGCGCTCGGGACAACATTGTGACTCGTTCCGTTGATAAAGCAGGGATGGCCGGATAAATAATCTCCGAGTCCGTTATCAATAAGTGCTTTCGTTGCTTTGAGGGCGAGGTATTGGGGCCGGGCCATCCAAATTCTTCGCAAACAAAATGCTACGCGCGTGCAACTTTTTCGGACTATTAGACGTCTATACAAGTAACTCAACTCTAATGACTACCTGGGGAAGCAGGTAGCTCAAGTTGAACTTGGGTTACTTGCTTCCTCCTTCCTTTTTCTTCGTCGTGTTTCCTGTTGGCCCTCCTGGTGACCATCGCCCGAAGTGCGGCTGGGCCTTCGTGAGAATCAAGCCATCATCGTAGATTTGCGAGCCAACCCCGGCGGGATCAGAGGAGCGCTCAAATTCCTGTTGGGCGGGACGACGTGTCCTCGAGGATGCTGCCGCCCTGGCGCCAAGCTGACTTCCGAGGATGCCGGAACTATGTTCCCCTTCGAGTGGCCCCAGGCGTAGCCAAGTAAGTCACACTGTGATATAATTCCGTATTATGCAGCCACGTAATCCTTCCCTGGGACGTCGGTCAACGAATTCCCTCGTCATGCGGCGCCTTGCCTGGTTCCGGTACAATCTTCGCCGCTTTCTTCGTTTCAGCGAAAGGGCGACTCGAGAACATGGCCTGACGCCCCAGCAGTACGTCTTGCTTCTGGGCGTCGCGGGGTACACCGGCCGCGGCTGGGCCACCATCAATGAATTGGCGGAGTTCTTGCAGGAGCGCCACAATGCGGTCGTGGGACTCGTGCAGAGGGCCTGTAGCAAGGACCTGGTCCACAAGGACCAAGGCGGGCGAGACCGCCGCTTCGTTCGCGTCCGCCTGACCCGTCGCGGCAGTACTGCCTTGAACGGCCTCGCTGCCCTCCACCTTCAAGAACTCCAGCGAATTCAGCTCGACCTGGCCAAGGTTCTCAAGGCCAAACCCAAATTCCTCGAGCCCGAAGAAGGAGCCTGATCGAACCCATGGCGGAAACCAATCCCCCAGCCGGCCGTCGAACTGTTTGGTTCAAGGAATTTGGCAAAGCCCTCGAACCGACCGTCGCCATTACCTCCGCATATGCCGTGCTCATAGGCTTCATCGGGGGCCTGGTGGCGCAAGGTTTGCTTGAACTCATATACCTTTTTACCAATGTGTTTTTCTATGGTAAGTGGTCGTTTGCCATTACTTATCCTGTTCACAATCACCTTGGAGCATGGGTTATTCTCATACCGCCCATCGGCGGCCTCGTGGTGGGCATCATGGTCCACTTCTGGGAGCCGACCCTGAAGGGCCATGGGATTCCTGAGGCCATGGAGGCGGTGCTGATTGGGAAGAGCCTGGTCAGGATGCGGGTGGGGATTTTGAAGCCGCTGGCAACGGCTTTTGCCATCGGGACCGGAGGACCGTTCGGAGCGGAGGGTCCGATCATACAAACCGGAGCGGCGTTCGGTTCGATTCTCGCCCAAGTGGTGAAGCTCACCCCATACCAGCGCCGGGTCCTGCTGGCTTCGGGCGCGGCCGCCGGGATGGCGGCGACCTTCGTGGCGCCTTTTGCGGGAATACTGGTGGCCATCGAGTTGCTCCTTTTTGAGTTTCGAGCCCGGTCCTTCATCCCCGTCGCCATCTCTTCTTCTGTGGCGACGGCCGTAGCGGTCCATTTCAGGGGTTGGGCTCCGCTTTTTCCCACGCCCGCCTTTGCCGTGAAAAACATGCAGGAATTGTGGCTTTTCGCTCTGATGGGTTTGGTCATGGGCCTGATTGCCATCTGCATGATCCGGGTACTCTTCTGGCTGGAAGACCTGTTCGACAACCACTTCCCCATAAAGCCGCGCCTCGATCTGGGCTCCGGTCTTCGGAGCTTTGTTGCTGGGAGTCATCGGGTATTTTTATCCCCAGGTCTTCGGTACAGGTTACGATACGATCCGCGATATGCTGAACGATCGCTTATCGACAGGAACACTTCTGGGCGTTTCTTTGGCAAAATTCTGGGCTCTCGTCATCTCGCTCGGATCGGGAACCACGGGAGGAGTTTTCGCTCCTTCCCTCATCGTCGGCGGCGGTGTCGGAGCGGTCTATGCGCAGGCGTGGCATCACTTCTTCCCCAATTTCGTCAGCGATCCTGCCTTTTATTCCCTGGTCGCCATGGCTGCGGTTTTTGGCGGAATCGCCCGCGCACCGTTTACCTCCATCGTATTCCTTTTCGAACTCAGCCGGAATCCCAACGCGATTCTTCCCCTGGTGGTGTGCTGCGTCATCTCTGACGGGTTCGTCAGGCTCTTCAGTTCCGAATCCATCATGACAGGCAAGCTCGTCAAACGTGGATTGATTGTTCTGCAGGATTATTCCGTCCCGGTTCTGATGCGAGCCAAGATTGAGCAGGTCATGCGCAAGGAGTTCACAACTGTCGGACCCGAGGATGAGGTCAAGATCGTGGTTCGCGACGTTACTCCTGAGACCACGGGTGTAATCCCGGTTGTCGATAAGGACGGGCGGCTGGCCGGAATTGTGGAAGCGAGAGATTTGCTGAAAGGCGTTGACTCCGATTTGAAAGTTCGGGATGTCGCCCGTCAAGACTATGTTGTGGCCCGCCGCGGGGAGAGCGTCCGGCTAGTCATGCGGGAAATGGAAGCTCACAACACGGAAAATGTGGTGGTGGTCGATCGTGATGGAAACACCACGCCTATCGGCGTGGCGCGCGCCGCGGATATTCTCAGGCTTAGCCATTGGATTACCGAGGAAGAAAGTTAGCCTCCCTGATGATGACTCCCTTCCTCATTGAAGCATGGATGCCCATTTTGCCGCCTGCGGCGTAATCGTTCCTGCTAGAATGGCATGACAAGGTGCAAGCGGCACAGGCAGAACTGCCTCTGCTGGTGCGGAAACGCTTGCACGCTTAGTTGAAGGAGCGGCATGCAGAACAGCGAGTGGAAAGTCGACGTGTTGTTGCCGGGGAGTTGGCATGGTGCGACCTCGGTGCTTCTCTCCAATGGGAAACATCACGTCATTGTGGACACGGGAATGCCCCACGAGGCGCACTCGATTGTGAAGGCTCTGGAACTCCGCGGCTTGAAGCCCGCGGATATCAAGACAGTCATCAACTCTCACTTTCATATCGACCACGTGTCGAACAACGGACTCTTTCCAACCAGCGAAATTTTCGGGTCCCAGGAGTCCTATGACTGGTGCCGGGCGGCCTACTCCGATCTTCTGGACCAGCAGAACTGGGAGACGCTCATTCTGAAATACTATCCGGAGACTTTCGACTACGAGCAGGCAGAGGAAATGATGGGAAAACTCCGGAAATTCGCACTGCGCTGGTGGGACCCCAAACGACTTGGTGAGACTTCACAGTTCCGATGGATCGAGAAACACCCCCTGCCGCATAACCTTGAGAGCCTGATCACTTCCGGACACGTTCCCGGTCATGCTTCAATCATTGTCCAGGGCAACAGTCAGCGTGCGGTGATCGCGGGAGACGCTTTGCTCAGCCGCACGCACGATGAAAAAGTCCTGACGATGATTCCCCACCACCGAAAACAGTACCAAGCAGATCGGGAGCTCATTCTTTCCATGCAGGCCCGAATCCTGCCTGGGCATGATCTGGAATTTTCAACTCCCAGCGCCGACGAGTAATGTCCCACTTTAGCCGTTATAGTCTACATGGACCGGCGGCCCACCCACGGAGATGAAAGGCGCTGTCATCCTGAGCGAAGCGAAGGATCTGCAGTTCCGGTCCGAGGCGAACTAATGCAGATTCTTCGCTTCGCTCAGAATGACAGGCGGCGGCGTGGCATGGAAGCAAATGGATTCGGCTCGAGAGAGGGGCATTACCTTAATACTCTTGACGGCAAGATTAATAAATGTGTTAATTCCCAATGACCCGGGTCAGTGCGTGGGAGGCGCGGCGCCCAACGGAAGAGGCGGCGGCTGCTTTGCAAACCACAGCGAGGATTCTTTGAATCAAGGTCACGAGCTTCGCACCGTTCTCATCATCGAGGATGAACCATCCATCCGTAACGTCCTCTGCGTCCTGCTGGCAGGACTGCGATGTGAAGGCGACATTGTCCCCAACGCCCGCGAGGCGCTGGCCATGGTAGAAAAGCGGAGCTTTGACGCGGTTCTTCTGGACCTCCGCTGCCCCGAGACGAACGCCACAGAGACGGTCTCCGCCCTCAAAAACCTTCAGCCGAGTTTAGTAGGCAAGGTTTTGGTGATTACCGGTGACGTCTCCGATCCTCAGACCATGGATTTGATCAAGAGGAACCATTGGCCTTTCATTCCCCGGCACCGGGTGATGCAGGAACTCTGGGAGCGGCTCCGTTCCCTGCTGGGATTCTCGCCACCACCTCCCGATTCATCCTCCAGTCAATCGCCCTCGGCACGTCCGCCTGCGGGTTTCCCGTTCTAAGGGCTGCCCTCGTGGTTGCCCAAGGCGTCCACAAGGCGCCCCCCACATCACGTTTAGAACTGGTTTGTGCGAAGGTAATCCGCCAGCGCCTCGGGCCAGGGCCGGGGCAATAAGAATCCGGCCGCTTTGAGTGCGGCCATTTCCATCACTGCATATTTCAGTCTGGGAGCACGGCGCCCCAACTGCGCCGCAGGCACGCCGACCACTCTGTTGGCATCCAGCCCGGCCAATTCGACCGCGCGCCGGGCGAGTTCGAAGCGTGTGCAGGCTCCCTGGTTTGCGAGGTGATACAGGCCATAGCGGCGCGCCTCAACGACCTCCATGATCTTGTAGCCTGCATCGACGGTGTATGTGGCACAACCCCTCTGGTCAGAGGCCACCTTGTAATCCTCCCCGGCTGCGATCTTGCGCAAGCCTTTCTCGATAAAATTAGTCTTCCCGGGTCCAAACAGGACCGGAACACGAAAGATCCAATGCTGCGGCAGGGTTTGCGTGACGATCTCGCCCGCCAGCTTTGTTCGCCCGTAAACCGTGATGGGGTCAGGCTGGTCGGACTCGACGTAGGGCCGCGTGCTTTGGCCATTGAAAACGGCATCCGTAGAAATGTAGACGACCGCGGCTCCAACCGCGCGTGCCGACTCCACCACGTGGCGAGTCCCCTCGACGTTCACCAGCTCCGCTCGCGCCGGGTCAGCATCGGCAATATCCAAATCGGGAATTCCCGCCGGGTGGACCACAACCTCCGGACGGATTCGTTCCAGAAGCACACGCACTGAGTCCGCATCCGTGATATCGGCGTCGGCTCGTGTCAAAGGGATGACAGTGTGGCGCGAGGAGAAGGCCGCCACCAGACCGTGTCCGAACAATCCCGCCGCGCCCGTAATGGCGATTCTCATTTTCCCCCGCTCGGTTTCTCCAACCCTTGTTCGTATTCCTTCAGCTTATCCACCACTTTCGCCGCGATCTGGTCCGACGTCATGTCACGCGCGAAGATCTTCGTCTGCGGGCCCGCAGGAATATCGGCTTCATCCTTCTTCGGTTTTCGGTTCAGGATATCCGCTTGCCAGACGGTCTGGCTGGATATCCAGTTTACAACCGCGACCGAGGTTGCCGGGAGCTCGGTATGCTTCTTCGAGATGGGCAAACGCGGCCGGTCGGAACCCTTCGGCTCGGCGGTGCCGCCCCTTGTCTCGAGGCGGAGTTCCTTGTCCGGCTTGACGGCCTGGATCACCAAATCCACTCCTTCCGGATTCGCTGTAACCTTGTATTTTCCCCAGCGGCGAAGGAAGTCGATAATCCACTGGTCGAGACCGTCTTGCATGGGTTCGACGTAGATCAGTTTTCCCGTTACAAGTTGGTTGGGCTTTTCAGAGGGCGTTTGCTGACCGCTTCCCGTCGCATAAATTCCCAGCACCATTAGACAAGTCGCGAAGCATAAAATGGCGGAAAATTCTCGTGTCCTTTTCATGGCTTTCCATCTCCCACCGCAATCTTGCCTAACAGTATACACCCCGGCTGGTGGCGTAATCATGGCCGTCTCGCTTGGTATGGTATGATCTCCGGCGCAGAGGAATGAACATGAAATCTCCACAGAATTCGTTTTCGCAGATGACTCGGAAGCGATTCCTAAAGACCGCAGCGATGTTTTCGGCAAGTGCCCTCTCGGCAGACATGGGGACCGCGCAGTCCAGCGA
>CAVYJG010000021.1:0-332430 GCA_963768695.1 uncultured Acidobacteriota bacterium
GGAAACCAAGCAATTTTCAGGCCTCGTTCAGGTTTCATAGTTAAACTGTTCACCCGGGGACGTCCTAGAAAGCTGGATTGTCCTGCCAGCCCGGCACTGGACCCTTGCTGAAGGATTGACGTAAGCTTACCGGGCGTCTCTGATGGTCGCAGTCTCCAGGGCATTCACCCTCGGGTCGGGAAGCTTAAGTTCACCGCTGAAGGTGAGACGTTCAAGGAAACGGGGAAAATCGGCCTGTGGACGAAAGCCGATTGAGTCATCCATTTCCGTGACCTCACGGTAGAGGAGCTGAGCAATGCCACGATGTAGACTCTCTCAGCAGAGGTGTGTATGAAAATGGCATCCCTTGTCTTTCTTGTTGGGGTCCTCGCGCTCCCGGTTGCAATCCAAGCCGCAGAGCCTCTGCGGTTCATTCAGAAGATTCACTTGCCAAGCGTCGAAGGGCGCATCGACCATATGAGCGTCGACGTTCAAGGCCAACGCCTGTTCGTTTCGGCTCTGGGCAACAATACACTCGAGGTGCTTGACCTGAAGGCAGGCCAACGACTGGCCCGCCTCACGGGGCTACGGGAACCCCAAGGGGTCTTCTTTGTCCCCAAAGACAACAAGATCTTCGTGGCGAACGGAGATGATGGGACATGCAAGGTCTTTGATGGCAGCTCCTATAAGCTGCTTGCGACCGTCAACTTCTCGAGCGACGCGGACAACATTCGGTACGATCCCAGTCAGAGACAGATCTACGTGGGCTACGGCGAGGGCGCGTTGGGGATCCTAGACGTAACGACAGGCCAGAAGGTGCGAGATATCCCGCTCCTTGCTCACCCGGAGTCATTTCAGTTGGAAAGATCCGGGTCGCGGATTTTCGTCAACCTGCCCGATGCCAATCACACTGTCGTCGTTGTGGACCGCTCGAAGGGCTCCGTGATCGCAACTTGGGGGCTCGCGGAGCAAGCGAACTTTCCGATGGCACTCGACGAGCTAAACCGACGCCTCTTCATTGTGACCCGCAGACCTGCGCGCCTGGTGGTGCTGGACACAGACTCCGGAAAGCCGGTGGCGGACTACCCGGTGGTGGGTGACGCCGATGACGTTTTCTATGACGCCGCGCGGAAGCGCGTTTACATTTCGGGGGGTGAAGGCTTCATTGACATCTTCGGCCAGCGCGATCGGGACCACTATCAGCTCTCCAGCAGACTCCCTACCAGGAGCGGCGCACGAACATCGTTGTTCGTTCCGGAGTTGAATCGCCTTTACCTCGCAGTGCCCCAGCGAGAAAATCAAGGGGCAGAGATCCGAGTCTATGAAGCGCAGCCCTAACTCGTTCTTGCGAGAGATGAATGTGCTGAGACTTTTCCTTTACCTATCGTCGGTTCTCATGCTCGCGCTGCCCGTCTTGGGTCAAACGGCGGGATTGCGTGGGCAAATCACTGACGAAACGGGCTCGGTAGTCCCTGGCACAACCGTTAGGCTCACCGGCCCGTCCGGTTCCGTACAAACCACAGCAAGCAAGAGCGACGGAACGTATTTGTTTTCCGGACTCGCTCCGGGCGAGTATTCCGTCCAAGCGTCTGCGCCGAGCTTGGCGCTCCCTGAGGCCATAAAGGTTTCGTTGAAATCTGGCGTGCAGACGTTGAATCTGCAATTGAAGGTGGTAATGGCTACGCAGCAAGTGGCTGTCCAAGGGAACGTGGGACCCACCGTCAGCACGGCCGCTGAAAGCAACGCGAGCGCGACGGTGCTTCGTGGCAACGATCTTCAGGCGCTGGGGGATGACCCCGAGGACTTGCAGTCGGACCTCCAAGCCCTCGCCGGACCTTCGGCAGGGCCGAGCGGCGGCACGGCCGTGGACCGGGCATTGTCCTCTTTAACCTGCGGGTGTCGAAAACTTTCGCCTTTGGAGGACGAGAGCGCGGCGGCAGCGGGGCTCCGAGAGGTTACGGAAGCTACGGCAGACGGGTCGAAGGCGGCCCGTTTAACGTGGGGGGGGGCCGCGCGACAACTCCGCTTCGTCCGGCCGGCGCTACACGCTCACTATCTCTATGTCCATGCGTAACATCCTGAACCGCAACAACCCCGGCCCAATTATCGGCAACATCGAGTCGCCGCACTTCGGGCAGGCCAATCAACCCTATGGTGTTGGAAGTCTGGGCGGCACTGGCTTTTCAGAATCCGCTGACAACCGTCGGCTCGAGCTGCAAACCCGCTTCACATTCTAGCCACAACGTACAACTCTGGAGGACACGATTGGACGAATCGTCGACTCGGACAGTAGTCTCCAGGTGTCTACTTGGGAATATAATCGCTCGTCGCGCTGGAAGCAGCAGCCGTCCTCCGATTCCGGCGCGGGTGTGGATTCGGCCTGAAGTCGGGATCACGGAAAATGGCCAGCCGCCAATGCAGCCCACGGTGTAACGCCGATTCGGCGAGAAGCTCATCGGTACGAGCCCCCACGACAATTACCTGCCGCATGGCGATGAGCCCGAACCAATCCTGTCTTGCATATCGACTTGTCCCAACTCACATCATGGGAGCATCCCATCTTAGCGGGGTCGGCTCTTGGGATGAGCCAGTCGGTTCTCAGCCTTTCCGGGCGATTGCGAACATGAACGAAATGTAATTCCGTGGACATGCAGCGTTCATGCTGTTCGGGTACGATAAATGTGTGACCACAAAAAGAGGTAGTTGTCTTCTCAGAGGTTATCGTTCGTTCGTGCTGTGCACGCCGATGCTTCTCGTCCTTATGTGTGGGGGTAGCCTTGCGAAGGCGCAACAACCTGCAACCTCCGGGACCCAACCGTCTGCAAACAGTGAGCCTCCGCCCGCGGATTCCGTCCAGCCGAGGAATGACCGCATTTTTGGGGTCCTCCCCAATTACCGGACGGTGGAGAATCCCAATATCCGCATGGCGCCGCTGTCGGCAAAGGGAAAATTCAAGCTGGCGGTCGAGGATTCTTTTGATCCTTACGCGTACGTGATCGCTGGAGCCTTTGCGGGACTCGGGCAGACGAAGGGCGACCCAAAATCTTGGGGAGAAGAGAGTTGGGGCCCTTACATCAAACGCTATGCGGCCTCGTTCGCCGATCAGACCAGTGAAGATATCATGACCGAAGCCGTGGTCCCCTCCTTGTTGAGGGAAGACCCTCGCTATTTTCGTCTGGGAACTGGGGGCTTTTTCAAACGCAGTGGGTATGCTCTGAGTCGCATCTGGGTGACCCAGACCGACGCGGGCCACTGGACCTTCAACTTTTCCGAAATCATGGGCGCTGCGGCTTCAGCCGGAATCTCCAATATCTACTACCCGCGAGAAGATCGGAGCATGTCCGCGAACCTCAGCCGGTGGGGAGTGATGGTGGGAGAAGACACATTTTTCAATCTACTCAAGGAATTCTGGCCCGATATCCGTCTCAAAATGTTTAAGCGATAGCATCCGGCCCATCTGGCATTTTCCCGCTTGTCCGACTTTGCTTTCCTTGGTAGCATCCTATGGGCTAGGGCAGACAAGGACCAATCTGTGGAGGTCGTCAAATGGCAACTTGGGGACGCGTGTCCGTGTTCGCAGCATGCTTGGCCATGCTCTGTTGCGGCGTTCGGATTGACTTCGCTAGGGATGGGCCCACAGGACCGGACGCTCTTCCCTTGACTATCCCGGTGGGAGCGCCTCTTCACATCATTTTGACCAAGAAAGTTCCCGTTAAGCGTCCGGGTGTTCCGGTTGAGGGGAAGGTGGCCGAGAATATCTACGTGTTTGACCGCCTGGTGATTCCTGCGGGCAGCCTTGTGACGGGGCAAGTAACCAAAGTGGACAGCGCTTCGCGTAAGCAGCGAGCTCTGGCTATCGCCAACGGCAACTTCACACCCTTGCGGCATGCACATGTAGATTTCAACACTCTGGTGGAGGCTGACGGGAAGCGCATCCCCATGCAAACTAACGTGTCGCAGGGCGGCCCCGCGATGGTGCGCATGGTTGCCGGTGGAAACGAAAAAAAGAAAAAAGGACGGGTTGCGAGCAAAGTGGATGAGATTCACCAGCAAGTCCTGGATCGAGAACAGGCAGCGATCAACAATGTAACTTCACCGGGCAAGTTGCAGCGGCTGAAAGCCGCCCTGTCAGCCCGATTGCCCTACCATCGCCTGTCTTTGCCTGTGGGCGCAACCTTCACCGCCGAACTCAAGACCCCCTTGACCTTCGGTGTTGAAACTCCCTTGCCTCAGCAGTTCGAGAAAATAGGAGGGCCCATACCAGCCGGAAGCCTCGTTCACGTCCGCATGATTACGCCCCTGAGTTCAGCCACCGACCACCGGGACACTCTGGTTCGCGCGGTGGTCTCGCAACCTCTCTTTTCTTCCAATCACACCCTCATCCTCCCGGAAGGCGCGAGGTTAAACGGGATCATCACGGACGCGGTTCCTGCCCGACATTTCGGGCGCAATGGCCAGCTCCGGTTTACGTTTAGCCAGCTCGAACTTTCCTCCGGCGTGCGTCACAAGGTTGAGGCCAGTCTACAAGGAGTGGACGCCGCTTCTGGGAGTCACTTGCAGCTCGATGCCGAAGGCGGCGCGCATGCTGTAACGCCCAAGACGAACTACGTGATGCCGGCCATCGACGTCTTTCTGGCGGCCACATCTCTGGACCTGGATAAAGATCACGGAGTCAACGGGGCCGCCACGGGACAGGGTGCAGACTACGGGGGAGCAGGAGTAAGGGGTGGGGCAAGTCTGGGGTTAGCGGGCGCGGTGATCACCTTACTGGCTCACTCCCGTCCGGTGAGCGCTGGGTTTGCCTTCTATGGCGCGGGTTGGGCCGTCTATTCTCACTTTGTGGCACGTGGTGTGGACGTAGTATTCCCCAAGAACACTCCCATGGAGATCCGCTTTGGCACCCACGACGGCTCAGCACCGGCTCCTCCGGGCAATCACTTCGTTTCGCAGGTGGTGAAGCCCTATTAGGGTTGCTGACCGCTTGCTGTCTTGCACTTGCTGTTTCGCGCCGCCCTTCCCTTACGCGGAGACTACCTCCTTGCAGTTTCGACGGTCGGGGGGGCGCTTGTCCCGCTAACACCGCGGTGATCGAAGTAGGTAGCTTGTCAGCATCCGCCAGCATCAGCGAGATCTGCCACATTTGGGTCTCGGACAGGCTCTGATTGAAACCAGGCATTCCCGTCAGCCGAATTTCATTCGTGATTTTTCAAAATGTCTCTCCGGGTGGATCGTCGGTGACACCCTTCCCCTTGAATAACTGCGGCGGTATGGGGACCTCTCCGCGAGCGATCGGGGTTTGATTCTTCCCCGGAATGCCATGGCACACGGCGCAATTTACTAAGCGGTTTTTCGTTTCTTCGTCCTAAGCGCGGATTGCCTCCCTGGTCCGCCACCACGCACCCCAACCTTTCTTGCGGATATACGGGCCGGGTTTAATCGCCTGGCCTAACCCCTAACCCGCAAACTTAGGGTCGCCAGGCGTGCGCATTCAGGTTGCGTGACAGCATCAACTTGAGCGTTATTCTGTCGGAGCCTGGAGTCAAACCAAACCCAATGCCGGCTTCAACCGCGAGGCCGAGAAACTTGCTGCTGGAGTGATCCATGACGGCCCAGATTTCATGAAACTGCTGGTGGTAGGGAACAAAGCGGCGGAGCGGGCCAAACCCGTCGTACGCTTCCGCGGCGACGGCCCACCGGTCATTGAGGTTGTAGGCGATTCGCCCGGCCGGGTTGTACTGGAGGTTGCCGAAACCTCCCGTAAAGTCCGTGTCGACAATCGGGTTGTAAATGAGATCCCAGGGATGCAAGTGCAGCCCGATAATCGGCCTGATCTCAGAGCTGATGCGTCTGTCCTCCCAATATTTGGCATTGACGCTGAACTCATAATTGACCCCGTAGAAGAAAGTGTGGTCGTGAGCGTGGGGCCGGACAAACAGCTCGCGGATTTTAAAGCCGTTGAGGGTTGTGGCGTGGTTCATCGAATAAATCGTGTACACGGGAAGATAGAGTCCCTGTTCCATCCAGGGCGTCACGCCGTAGGCCCATTCGGCAGTTCCGTTGAACGAGTGATCAGCGATGATGGCCCCAGGGAATACGGGAAAAGTCCGTCCAGCGGGCGTGAAGTTGCTGTGGACCATGAGATTGAATATACCCGGCGGCTCGATCTCCGCATCATAGACCTGGATCTCGTCGGTTTGCGCGAGAGCGGCCGATGACACTGCCGTTAGGCCGATAATGATCCACAAGACAGCGCGCATATTCATCCCGCAACATTCCGCCAACCCAACCTTCAACACGCGATGGGGGGCGCCTGGCGATTTGGAACATCAAGAGAATAAAATCCTATCACGGTAAATATGGCCGAGGGAAAGGTGGGAATCAGAAGAAGAGCAAGAATCATCTTCGACCTTGGCGCCACAAACAAGGCGCTGGCCGCAGGCCTCATGTCCCTAGCGAAGGCGGCGGACGCACGGAGGTTTTTGCAGGCTTTGGAGACGAAAACACCTGTGGCCAATTTCTTCAAGGCCAGACTCCTAATTTGAGTTCGTTGCGTAGCCCTGCTTACCCCTCGGCCCGCGCGTCTTGGTGCCGGGGATCTTGGGCGCACGCATGGCAAAGTAAGCGGTGGTGAAATACATGCCCGCTGTCGCCGTACCCAAAGCGGCATGCGCGTCCCGACTGGACCTGCTGGTCTGCCTTCCGCCAGCGAAAGCGGAAGTAAGGAGTGTGGCGCCGAGCGGCGCAATCGTAATCAAGCCGAGCCGCTGATGGATCTTGAGCATATGCGTGCGTCTGTCAAGCAGTGCTTGTTCCCTCGCATTGCCCTTGGCCTGAGAAGGAGGGATGCCGAGATCCTCCAGCGACGGCTCCTGCGGTTTAGTGGAAGGGCCGGCCGCCGTCTTCTGCGCCGGCTCAGCGGCCGTATCGCTTTGCACCAGCCTGACTGGCGCAAGTTCGCAATTCTCGACCACGGTCGAGAGCGCCGCGACGGTCGGCGGCAGGAATTTCCTGCGTCTCGTAGCCGCGCGATTCAAACTTGATGCGGTAATTGCCGGAAGCCAGATTAAATCTGTAGCTGCCGTCCGCGTCCGTGGCCGCCGGTCGTGCGCGGCCAGTTTCCATGCTGGTGGCGGTGACGAGCGCAAATGCCACAGGCGTGCCGGCCGGATCGGTAACCGTGCCTGTCAATTCTCCCATGACCTGCGCCATCAACGATGGAACCGATATAATGATTAAAAGAGCGCTGGCAAGGCCGGTGAGACAAGTGCGGCTGCGGCGAGCGATATTGGGGAGCATCCATACCTCCTTCTTTAGTCTTTGTAGTGCCCTGGGTGAATCTCTCGATTCGATACGAGGCGATTCCCCCGCACCTGCGAATAGCTGCTACGGTCATGTCGGGACCCAGGGCCGCTAAGAATCAGAATAGCGCAGCTTCTCTCAGGTTCGCGGGCGCATTTGCGAACATGAACAAAATGTAATTTTCAGGACATTTACCGTTCATGTTCGCTGGTGCCGTGAATACGTGGGGGCAGAAACAGGCCCAAAAGGTGGGTAGTGGCGGAGGTCGCAACAGCATCACCTCCATGCCAGCAGCGTGGGTTTCCAAATAGGATTTGTGGTCTTGATCAACTGCAAACGGGCGCTTTCAAGACAGAGGTAGGCAACGTCATCTTTTTAACTGGCAGCAGCAGTGAAACCGTGGCGCCCCCGCCCGGGTGATCGGAAATCTTCACTGTCCCGCCATGTGCCTGAGCCACGGCGTCAACAAATGCCAACCCCAGTCCATGTCCGGGCGAATGCTTTCCTTTCACAAAACGTTCAAATACGCGGCTGCCGATCTCGGAAGGAAAACCCGGCCCATTATCCTCGATCACCAGTTCAGCATAACCGTGGTGCGATCGGAGCCGAATCTCGATCTGGCAACCGGGGGGCAAGTGAACAAGTTCATTTTCCAATAGATTGCTCAAAGTGCGATTGATAAGCCCAAGGTCGGCCTCCACTATAACGCCGCTTTGCAGGTCAGTTCTTACCTCATGACGCCTGTCGGCCATGGCCGGCATGTACAGGTGGAGTAATTGAGTCACAACCGCGGGCAGGTCCACCGCCACACGCTTCATGGGAAGGGCGCCGGCCTTGGCTTCGGCAACATCCAGGGTGGTGTTGAGTAAAGAAGACATGCGGTCTAGCCCTTCGATAGCCTGGGCGACAGAATCTCGCCACTCGCCGCCGTTGTCAGCCGAGAGTGCCGATTCAAGGGTTCCTCGGATCGAGGTCACGGGACTTTTCAGGTCGTGCGCCACCGCGTCAGTTACGCCTCGCAGTTGTTTCACCGACGCCTGAACCCGTTCCAGCATGTGATTGAAAGTTTTTGCCAGGCGGGAGATCTCGTCGGAACCGGCGGGTTCCGACACTCGCTCGTCGAGTCCTTCGCTGCCGATGCGTGCGACTGTCTCGGTAATGCGCTCCACCCGCCGCAGAGTCCGTCGCGTACTTAGGTAGGAGATCAGGAACCCGAGAAAAACCGTTCCGGTCCACCCCCACAAGAAGCGATACGTGAGCGTTTGCAGGATGTGACTGGCGCCGCGTTCTGAGAGCCCCAAATAGATCGGATTTCCTCCCTCATGCGATTGGACGACAACTCTAAAAATCGGGCGCCATCCTTCTACTTTTATTGATTGCGGAATCCCTGCGCGTAAATGCGCTTCCCGGATGGAGCGCCAAATCAAGTCTTTCGATCCAGGCCCCACAAACAGGATGTCCCCGCCTGCGCCGGCCCGCAGGAAGAATACACTGTTCAGTCGCTCTCCTCGGGAACCGCGCTCGTCCGGGACTTCCTGCATCGCCAGTTCGGCAATTTCCTCCACGATCTGGTTGTACAAACGGCCTTGGGGAGTATGCTCGGCGATTTGTGCGAGCACTTGGGCTTCCCCAGTGAGCCATGCGTCGGAGCGAGACCGGACCTCCCCCGCCACCACCAGGTAGACAAAGAGGAACGCCACGAACGTGCCCACCGAAAACGCCAGCGTCGTCCATAGGGCGATGCGCCAGGCAGCGGTTGTGCGCGAATTGTCAGGCATACTTCAAGAGGTACCCCACACCTCGGATTGTGTGAATCAAGGGCTTGCAACCGTCGCAGTCAACCTTGCTGCGCAAACGATAAATGTGAACGTCCACCACATTGGTGGCCGGATCAAATTGCATATGCCAAACATGGTCGAGGATCATAGTTCGAGTAACTACACGGCCCACGTTCCGGCAAAGGTACTCCAGCAGAGAGAACTCTTGGGGCGTAAGTTGGAGGACGCGATCACCTCGCTTTGCTTCGCGCCCGATCAAATCAACCTGGAGATCAGCAACTTCCAACCGCGCCGGTTCCTTTTGTGAAGCGGAGGATCTGCGCAGCAAATTCCGTATCCTTGCCAATAGTTCCGCAAGTGCAAACGGCTTGGTGAGATAATCATCGCCACCTTGTTCGAGACCCTTCACGCGCTCATCGACCGAGCGCCGGGCTGACAGGATCAAGACTGGAGCGGCGTTGCCCTGCGCCCGGCAGCGCGCAATCAAATCGAGTCCATCCATGTCTGGCAGCCCTAGATCAACGATCAACGCGTCATGAACGCGTTCTAGAGCCAGGGCCTCAGCACTCTTTGCGTCAGCGGTTGCATCCACTCGATACCCTGCTTCGACAAGCGCCCTCTCCACAAACCGCTGTATGGATAAGTCGTCTTCCACGAGCAACAGCCGCATAGGTAATGTCAACTCCTGGGTTAGGCGTTACGCCCCTACGTTCTACGATGCACTTCGGCACGAGAACGTTACCGCAGTTCGCTCGAGCGAGACGTTGAAATGCGCTCACGGTCGGTGTGCCCAACGCGTGGCCGTTGCTGCAAATAAGAGGTGATTAAAAGGAAATCAGTAGGCAAACTGCACAGCCAAGCGGCACCCGCATGACACAATGTCCATCGCATGCCGCGTAAATGAAGATTTCGTCATTTACAACACTTGCTCCAACCGGGGCGCAAACTCTCGCATCTCACGAAGCGTTACAGGGCTTTCACGCTCGTTTCTGTTTGCGGTATTAATCGAAAGGGGCATGCCAACTGTGAGTACAGCCGACAAACGATATGCCAACTGTGTAAACCAGCAGATTCCAACAGAAAGGGATGGATTGAGCTTATGAAAAACGTTTTGGGTGCCCTGCCCATACTGACTCTGGAAACTGTCCCTGCGTGGGCGGTGCTGGGCCACTTGCGCAGAAATGCTCTATTCACGTTTTCCAAATGGCAGGAGGGAGCCGATGAAGCTTCTTTTTGATGCAGTCGTGGTGACAGTAAAGCTAAACATGGCCGAAGCGATCAACCTATACCACTTGGGGGGAGTGATCGGGCTCTCGTTAGGCGCAGCCGAATTGGTAGCAGCATTCTCGGCCAACAGACTGAAGAGGAGAAAAACCAAACCATGACCAAGAAAAACATTTCTATCACCACCGCGATGCTGGTCACCTTGTCTTTGCCGCTGGCGCAGGCGGGTGTCGGGATGCCCGGCACTATCACGGTTGCCGACTTGGCGAGGGAGACTTCGGCCAAGAAGACTCTAACGCGGGCCCAGGCGTCCGCCGGTGCGGTGGCGGATGAGGCTGACCAATTGAGAAGGATCGCCAATCCGATGTTTAGTCCGGACTCGCATCGCGACAAACTGACGGCATTGAAGGGCAAAGTCAACCGGATGGACCAGGAGATTAAGAGCCTGCGGGCGGAGAGCGAGTCGCTGGCGCCGTGGGAACGGCAGGCGATTGACGAAATCGTGCCGCTGCTTCAGGTGACGGCCGAGAACACCGAAAGCGCAATCGAGTACTTCAATGAACACGGCGACCGTTTGTGGATGGGGACTTATCGCGATTACGCTGACCACATCTGGCGGGGCTCCGATCGGATTGCAAAGATCCTCAAGAACTACCTTAAGTATGACAGGCTGCGCGATCAGGAGGTGTACGCGGAGGAACGCCTAAGGGCAGATTCGCAGCGCTTCGACGAGCAGCGGCAAAGGGAGGAGACTCGATGAAACATGCAACCGTACTACTGGTTTTCGAAGAGCTTGAGGATCTTGAAGATTATGGGTCTTCACTTTGCACATTGGGGTACAGCATCCGGATGTGTAACTCCGCGGCCGAAGGAATCAAAGCCCTCGAGACCAATAACTTTTCCTTAGTGATAGTCGGCCAAGGTACCCCTGCGTTTGAGGGCCGGCAGGTGCTGGAACGGTCGCTTCAACTCGACCCAAACGTCCCGGTACTAATCATTGCCAGGGCGCTGAACGTGCACTGCTACCTCGACGCCATGGACCTTGGAGCGATCGATTACCTCGAAAGGCCTGAACCAGAAGATATGGCGTGGGTAGCGAATGCACAGATCCATCGGGCGTCCGTTGCCTGATTTTGCGGGGAGCGCGCTGCAAATCCCGTTTTTGAAACTTTCCGTTCAGTGCCGCGGCGGGCCTGCCATCGAACGACGGAGGCTTACGGTGTCGCGAAAATCGATTCTGGAGGTGGAAGGACCTATGAAGAAGTTCTTGCTCGCAGTTCTCGCGGTTATGGCACTTGCTGCTTGGATCACGTTTGGCAGGGCGGAGGAAACATCAAAGCCGCCAAACTTCTCCGGCAACTGGGTTTTAAACTTCGGTCAGACGAAGAATCCCCCCGATGGTTTGCAGGGTTACGAGTTGATGGTGAAACAGGATGAACAGCAACTCAAAGTCGAGACAACGCTGCAAGGTGGTCTGCAGCGCACTCCAAACACACCTGATCCCGGCGGCTACCCGGGAGGTTCCGGAAGAAGAATTGGAATGGGAGGAGGCCTCGGCCTTCCCGGGGGCATTGGCGTTGGCATGGGTATACCGGTCGGACTAGGAATTCCTCGCGGCGGCGGAACATCACGTTCCGGTGGATCGTCGCAAGGGAATGTCGCCGCTTATAAGCTCTATCCCGAGAATGTCGTTTACAAGTTGGATGGCAGCGATGGGACCGCGCAGCTTCGTGATCCCGAGCAGACCAACGTCAACTCGAAGGCAGAGCGGGTGAAAGACAGCGAACTGCTAAAGCTGTCTCTCGTGGGGAAGGGAAACTCGAGCCAAAAACAAAGCAAGGTTCAGATAACTGAGCAATGGAAACTTGCTGAAAATGGAAAATCTCTGAAAGTTGACCGGACCGTGAAGTCCCCAGAAGGCTCGGGTACGGTTCATCTCGTCTTTCTGAAGAGAGAGTCTGACGCCAACAGCGCCGCTGCCATGTTGGTGAAGTCGAACTAAACCACGATCGCAAAGGAAGGTTATTTCGTCAATGCCAACTCAGCGCTCCAATATTTTGGATACAGATGTGTTCATTGCAGGCGGAGGCCCCGCGGGCTTGGCAACGGGAATCGCAATCCGCCAGCGCGGGTTGCGGGTGGTACTCGCTGATCCGGCGCAACCGCCGATCGATAAGGCCTGCGGCGAGGGGCTAATGCCGAACACCGTGGCTTCGCTGAAAGCGCTGGGCCTCAAGCTGTGTCCCTGGAATGCCATTCCGTTTCGCGGAATTCGTTTCGTTAATGAGGAATTGGCGGCTGAGGGCGCTTTCATTGACAGTTATGGGCTGGGCATTCGCCGGACAATCCTGCACAAATCCTTGGTGGAAAGAGCCGTCGAGGCGGGAGTTCGATGCCTGTGGGGAGAACGGGTGACGGGGATTGCCGGCGGGGAGGCTTGTTTGGACTCGCGGCGGGTGCGATGTCGCTGGATCATTGCTGCAGATGGGCAAAACTCTCAGGTTCGAAAATGGGCGGGTTTGGATCGCGGACAGCCGCAGGAAACTCGATACGGGTTCCGGCAGCACTTCCGCGTCGCACCCTGGACGAATTTCGTGGAGCTTCACTGGGGAAGCAATTGCCAGATCGTGGTTACACCCGTCAGGCCGGATGAGATCTGTCTGGTGGTAACTTCCCGATCACCCAGAATTCGCTTGAGAGAAGCTCTCCTCGAATTCCCGGAGATCACCCGGAGATTGAAAGGCGCGTCGCCAATCACCAGGGACCTGGGTGCGGTCGCGGCTTTGCGTGTCCTGCGCAGAGTTTGCCTGGGCCGCGTCGCTTTGGTAGGGGACGCGTCCGGCTCTGTCGATTCGCTCACGGGCGAGGGCTTGGGTTTGGCTTTCCGACAAGCAGAGGCTTTGGCCGAGGCCATCGCCTGCGGCGATCTTACTCGATACCAGGTAGCACATCGCCGCATCAATCGCGTGCCCGAAATCATGTCGAGGCTGCTTCTGGCCTTGGAGAATCGTCGCAGGCTGCGTCGGCGCGCCATCCTTGCGCTGGCGAAGGAGCCTCGATTGTTTGAGCGGCTTCTCGCGGCCCACACCGGCGCCTTCTCGCCCTTGAATATTGGTTTTGGAAATCTCCTCAGACTGGGCCGGAGGCTGATTGCCGAGCCCAGTTGAGAAATCTAGTTCACGGAGTTCAAGTCACATGATGAGACTGGATAGCCTGCGTGAAAGCTCGTTTCGGAGTGCAGCGCATTCCTTTGGCCGAGTTCAGCGAAGAACACTGTCTGCCCTGTGGCTCGGGCTGTTGCTCCTTTCAACTGTCCGGCACGCACGCGCTCAAGAAACCGTGCTGGAACTCGATCCGGCGCAGACCCAGATTGGTTTCATGCTGGGCGATGTTCTCCACACCGTGCACGGGATGTTCAAGCTGCGGCAGGCGACGATCAGTTTCAACCCCACCACGGGGCAGGCCGGCGGCTTGGTAGTGGTCGACGCAACCAGCGGCGAAAGCGGCAGCCACGCCCGCGATCACAAGATGCATAAGGACGTGCTCCAGAGCGACCAGTACCCTGAAATCACTTTCGTGCCCCAGCAGGTGCAAGGCCAGGTGCTGCCGGCGGGGGATTTCAAAGTCCAGGTTTTGGGTATCTTCACGATGCACGGAGAAAGCCGTCCGCTTACCCTCAGCGTGCAGGCGACTGCGACAGGAGAACAGCTGACTGCCAACGTGACTTTCAGCGTTCCCTACGTGAACTGGGGGCTCAAGAATCCGAGCACGCTTTTCCTGCGTGTTAATAGTTCGGTTGACATCGCCATTCAGGCGGTGGGGCACATAAGGCTTGTTGTCGCTCACTAAACAGGGCTTCAAAGTCACAAAACAATGAGTAATAAGTATTGTTGCCCAACTCTGCTGCCGGCGCTCATGGCTTTTGCAATTAGCCTTTCTGCTAGAGCATTGCCAACTCAGACCGTGAGGGGCGAGGTGCTGGACGACAACAACGCTCCAATTGCGGGCGCGTCCTGCACACTCGCCGGTCCGGGCCTGCACGAAGGACAGATGACTCGAACAACCGGGGAACAGGGCCGGTTTGAATTCACGGGACTCATAGCAGGCAAGTATGATCTGACCTGCGTAGCACTCGGATATGAGCCCGTGGTTGAGAGGGGCATATCGATCAGCGAAGCAGAGCCGCCATTAATGCAAGTTGTTTTGCCTCGTGAGGAGGTCGTGCACCAACAAATCGAGGTCAAGGAGAAGTCGCCGGCTGTCTCCCTCGAAACCACCGCGCCACCCTCCGTGGTCAACTCAGGACAACTTCGGACGCTGCCCCTGGCGGAGCAGAAATTCCTTGCGGCTTTGCCGCTTGTGCCCGGGGTGATTCGCACTCCCGACGGGAGAATAAACATCAAAGGCGTCAGCGAGAATCAGGGCATGTTGCTAATCGATTCTGCGGAGACTGTCGATCCCGTGACAGGAAGTTTTTCGATTCGCGTTCCGATTGATGCTGTGGATTCGGTGGAAGTGCAGAAAACCGCCTATCAAGCGCAGTATGGCCGCTTCACCGGCGGGCTGACCAGCGTCCAGACTAAGGCTCCACTGGACCGGTGGAACTGGGAACTGAATGATTTTCTCCCCAGCCCGCGCATCGAAGGCGGGCACATTGTGGGCATACAGGACGATTCACCACGCCTCAGTTTCACTGGCCCAATTCTTAAAGACAAACTGACTTTTTCGCAGTACACCGTCTACGACATCAATAACCAACCGGTGCGAGGCCTGGCGTGGCCTAATAACGAAATCAAGCAGCGGGGATTCGAGTCGTTTTCAGACCTTTACTACGTCGCTTCCCCTCAAAATCTTGTGACCGCCAACTTGAAAATCTTTCCGCTGCGCAGGCAATACGCCAACATTGACTCTTTCCTGCAGCAGACGGCGTCTTCCGATTACGGGCAGAGCGGCTTTTCGGTCGGCGCTACAGACCGCTACATGTTTTCGAGCGGCGGAGTGCTGACCTCTCTTTTCCAGTACACCGATTTTGACAGCTACGCGCACGGGCAAGGCTCACAGGACATGATCCTGACGCCGGACAATTGGGATGGAAACTGGTTCAATGCCTGGACGCGGGCCGGGCGGGAACAAGAACTTCACCAGGATTACCAGCCAGGGACTAAGAACTGGGCCGGCCGCCACACTCTGAAAGTGGGCGGGGACTTGATTCATCGCTCCTATAGCGATAACAGCAGATCTCACCCGGTGCAACTCGTGCGCCCGGACGGTTCGCTGGCGGAGCAGATAACGTTTCAGGGAGCCGGTGGCCTAAGAGCGCAAGACTCTGAATTGTCGCTGTTCGCCCAGGACCACTGGACGGTGAACGATCGTCTCGCCCTTGATTACGGCGGGCGCTTTTCCAGTCAAACACTGGGCACGCGTGCCGCGTTTGCCCCACGCCTCGGCCTAGCCTATTCACCGTGGCGTAATGGAAAGACGATCCTCCGCTCGGGCGTCGGCCTCTTCTACGATCGGCTGCCGCTGCTGGCCGGAGATTTCACCCAGAACCTGACGCGAGTCGTCACCTACTACGATACCCAGGGAATCCCAACGGGCCCACCGACCGTGCTCCAGAACTTCTACCAGAAAAAGGACGATAACGGAATCATTGTGCCCTCCAACAACCGGCTCGACAGCACGCCTTTCAACCTCACCTGGAACGTCGAATTGGACCAGGAGATTCTGCCTAATGTGATCGCTCGCGTGAACTACCTCAGCAGTCGCTCCTACGACGAATTCATCGTCAACCCGCTCTACAATGTCCCCAGCGGCCCGCTTATGCTCCTCAGCAACACCGGCTCGTCGCATTATCACGAACTGGAAACCACCTTGCGCTTCAAAGTCCGTGAGAATGCCGACATCAACGTGTCGTATGTGAGCAGCCTTGCCCGCGGAGACCTGAACACGCTCTCTTCCGTCTTCGTGCCCTTCGAACAACCGGTTATCCGGCCGAATTTCTTTTCCACTTTGCCGAGCAACGTTCCCAACCGGTTAGTGACCTGGGGCCGGCTCAAGATTCCCTGGGACATTACCGCCGGCCCCGTGGTCGACCTTCACACAGGCTTCCCTTACTCCGCCGTTGACGTGCTCCAGAACTACGTTGGAAGGCCCAACAGCCTTCGTTTCCCAACTTATTTCTCGCTCGACCTGCAACTCTCCAAGGACTTTCGTATGCGCTGGATTCCCTGGGCCAAGAATCATAAGTTCCGCGGAGCGATACGAATCTTCAATCTCACTGACCATGGAAACTTCCGCGACGTTCACAACAACGTCACTTCCGCATATTTCGGCCAATTCACGGGCTTTCAGCACCGATTCTATGACGTTTCGTTGGACGTAATTTACTGAAGAGCATGCGGGACAGTTTTCCTTCGTGCTTAGCGTGACCTGTCGTGCCGCGCAACTCGATAGAGCCATGCTTAGGTTCACGTCAGTCCTGTCATCCCAACAATCGCACGTATGCTGCTGCGCCCATCGCCCCGCCGATGAGCGGTCCCACAACCGGCACCCAGGAGTATCCCCAATCTGAGCTGCCTTTGCCTGGTATGGGCAGGAGCGCATGGGCGAGGCGTGGTCCCAAGTCTCGGGCGGGGTTAATGGCGTAGCCGGTCGGAGCACCCAATGAGAGACCAATCCCCCACACCAGCAGCCCCATCAGCAAGGGTGTGACTCCGCTTTGCGCCGGACCGGCGTTCGCCGAGATCGCCAGCAGCCCAAAGACAAGGACGAATGTTCCGATTATTTCAGTGAGGAGGTTTAGAGGGCGTCGACGGATGGCGGGGATGGTCGAGAAGACGGAAAGCTTTGAAGCTTCGCCTTCAGTTTCGGACCAGTGCGCCAGATAGGCCAACCATACGATGACCGCCCCCAGGAAAGCGCCAATGAACTGTGCTCCGATGTACCTGGGCACATCGCTCCAGGCAAACTTGCCGACCAACGCAAGGGCAATAGTTATGGCGGGATTCAAATGTGCGCCACTGATACGCCCGACCGCATAGACTGCAACTGCCACGCCCATCGCCCAGCCGGTAGTTATTACGATCCAGCCTGAGTTCTGCGCCTTGGTCTTGTTCAAGACAACTCCCGCCACCACGCCGTCTCCCAAAATGATCAACAATGCCGTGCCTACGACTTCAGCAGCGAATGGTCTCATACGCCTCCTCCACTAACAGATTCTGATTTGCGGCCAGCGCCAACCAGGATATTCACAAATTGATCGAAGCGAGACTGCCGCTTCTGGCTTGAGGGGCTACGCAAGAAATACCTACACCGGAAAATAGACAGAGTCCCGTGCCCCGTGAGTATACCAGACCTCCTTGGCATTTCACTGCTGGTGCAGGTGACTCTTTGAGGAGATCGGGACCGAGGGTGTAGTTGACCGCCCTGCTCCAGGGCGCTGCCTTTTGAATATGCCCTCCAGAAGCCACCTTGCGATTTTCCCTATTTCCAGTATAATGGAAGCATGACAACTCGTGACGACGCTGAACAGGTCATACGGTACGCAGACATGTTTGCAGCCATGGGGGCCGAGCCTCGTTTGCGCATCATGCAGCTCCTGCTGACGGCCCACCCGCAGGGACTGGTGGTGGGAGACATCCAGGAGGAACTGGGCATCCCGGCTTCCACGCTTTCCCATCATCTCGACAAGCTCAAGAACGAGGAACTGGTCAACGTGCGGCGTGAGGGCACGTTCCTCTGGTACACGGCGAACACCGAGGCGCTCCAGGAGCTTCTCAACTTCCTCTATGCGGAGTGCTGCACCCGCAACAAGGCTGTCAAGCCCGGAGACCTGGTCTTGATCGTCCAGGCTTCCAAGGGAAGCCAGGAAAGGAAAAACAAATGAGCACAGGAAACGTCAAGGAAGCGGTGAAGGAGAAGTACGGGCAGGCGGCCCTGCGTGTCATCCAAGGCAGGAGTTCCTGCTGCGGCACGGCCCCGCCGTTGGAGGGCTGTCCTGACCCCATCACCTCAAATCTCTACGACGGCAGCCAGGCCAGCCAGATTCCCGAGGAAGCTCTCCTGGCCTCGCTAGGGTGTGGAAACCCGACCGCATTGGCCGAACTGAAGCCCGGCGAGACCGTGCTCGATCTTGGATCAGGCGGAGGGATCGATGTGCTGCTGTCCGCCAAACGTGTGGGGCCGACCGGCAAGGCCTACGGGTTGGACATGACGAATGAAATGCTGGCGCTGGCCCGAGAAAATCAACGCAAGGCTGGGATTGAGAACGTGGAATTCCTGAAGGGAGAAATCGAGGACATTCCCCTGCCCGATAACTCCGTCGATGTCATCATTTCGAACTGCGTCATCAACCTCTCCGCCGACAAGGACCGGGTGCTAAGGGAAGCGTTTCGTGTGCTCAAACCGGGTGGGCGATTCGCCGTCTCCGACATTGTGGTGCGTGGGGAAGTGCCCGCCGAGATTCGGCGGAATGTGGAGCTGTGGGTGGGCTGCATGGCTGGGGCGCTGGAGGAGAAAGAGTACCTTGCGAAACTGACGAAGGCAGGATTCGAGATCGTCAGCATCGAGCCGACCCGGGTTTACCGTGTCGAGGACGCACGTGAGATGCTTTCGAGCCAGGGGATTGACGTGGACGCAATCGCACCGCTGGTGGACGGCAAGTTCATGAGCGGTTTCGTGCGGGCGAGAAAGCCGACGCCGTCATCGTGAGGTCTTGTTCGTCGCCCGACGCAGCCCGTTGAAGCCGCACGTCACGGTTACCCAGACTGAACACGGAAAGGCAGAGAAGCATGTCAGAACACCTTACCCGAAGGCTCTCTTTTCTTGACCGATATCTTACGCTCTGGATTTTCCTCGCCATGGCGCTGGGGGTGATCTCGGGCTATCTGCTGCCAGGTCTCGTCCGGTCCCTGACGGCCTTCCAGGTGGGCACAACCTCGGTTCCCATTGCGGCCGGTCTCGATTCTTATGATGTACCCGCCCCTGGCAAAAGTCCGCTACGAAGAGCTTGGAGAAGTCTTCCGAAACAAGCGAATTCTGCTCCTGTCACTTGTGCAGAACTGGGTGATCGGCCCCGTCCTGATGTTTGTCCTCGCCGTCACCTTCCTGCGGAATCATCCTGACTACATGGTCGGCCTGATCATGATCGGGCTTGCCCGCTGCATCGCCATGGTGATTGTCTGGAATGAACTTGCCAAGGGCGATACGGAATATGCCGCAGGACTTGTGGCCTTCAACTCGGTTTTCCAGGTTCTCTTTTACTCGATCTATGCCTGGCTGTTCATCACCGTATTGCCGACGTGGCTGGGTCTGAAAGGCGCTGTCGTGAACGTGTCGATGAGGCAGATTGCCCAGAGCGTCTTTTTCTACCTGGGGATTCCATTCCTTGCAGGCATACTCACCCGCTTTGGTCTGCTTCGCCTGCGAGGCCGGGAGTGGTACGAGAAGAGGTTCATTCCCCGCATCAGCCCAATCACGCTTGTCGCCCTGCTGTTCACGATTGTGGTGATGTTTTCCCTCAAGGGCGAATACATCATCCATCTGCCGCTTGACGTTCTGCGGATCGCAGTGCCCCTGCTGATTTACTTCGTGGTCATGTTCCTGGTTTCCTTCTATATGGGCAGGAAGTTGGGAGCTGATTATTCCAAGACGGCGACCCTCTCCTTCACCGCTGCGAGCAATAATTTTGAGCTGGCCATTGCCGTGGCGGTGGCGGTATTCGGAATCAACTCCGGGGCAGCCTTTGCGGCGGTGATCGGCCCGCTCGTCGAAGTGCCAGTGCTGATTGGGCTGGTGGGGGTTGCTCTCCGCTTTAAGCGCTCTTATTTCCCACCACTTCGAGAACAAGCCAATGCAGTTCAGCCGGTTCATAGTTAATCCTATACCTTTGCCCCACATGGCGATGCACGGCATATTAGACAGTCAAACGGGAGAGGAGGGGAAACAATGATCAAGCCAAGAGTGCTGTTTGTGTGTACTGAGAATGCTTGCCGAAGCCAAATGGCGGAAGGATTCCTGCGGCACCACGCCGGGGACCGCTTCGAGGCGTTCAGCGGGGGTGCCGACATGGGGAAACTGAACCCCACGGCAGTCGAGGTCATGAAGGAGGCTGGCATCGACATTTCGGGCCACCGCTCGAAAGATGTCGCCGAGTTCCTGGGGCAAAACTTTCATTACGTCGTCAGGGTCTGCAACAAAGTCAAGGAGACCTGCCCCGTCCTTCCCGGAGCGATCTGGTACCTTGACTGGAGCCTGGAAGACCCCGCCTCGGCACAAGGCTCCCCAACCGAGCGCAGGAACGTGTTCCGGCGTGTTCGGGATGAAATTGAAGGACATGTTCTAGATTTCATAGGTAAAGAATCATGAGGAGGCAGTCCAATGGAGACCAAATCCGAGTGCTACGGCAAGATGTTCCCTCCGGTGATCAGCTTGACTCAGAATGAGCCGGTCGCAGGAAAGGTCTTCGGCTACCAGGTTGACCGTCCGGGGATGGCGGTCACCAGGCGGGTTGTCACCACCAACCGTGAGGGTTGGCAGGATTGTTTGGAATGCCCTGACTTCGATGGCTGTTACCGGCTGTCAACGGGTACCGTTCTGATGGAGATTGCTGTGAAGGCGTAGCCAGTCCTGTGCATTTGCCGTCACACCAGCCAAGCCTGGCACGCTGGAAGAAAGGGAGATTGGCACCGCAGGGGTGATGGCGGCGTCACAGAACACCAGGGAGGTAGCAGCCAGGTGAGAGTTCTCATACTTTGCACGGGCAATTCGGCTCGAAGCCAGATGGCGGAAGGGTTGTTGCGCCATGACGCCGGAAATGCCTTCGAGGTCTTCAGTGCGGGCACGAAGCCGACGGAGGTGCGGCCCGAAGCCATCGCCGTGATGCGTGAGGCGGGGATCGACATCTCTGGTCACCGCTCCAAGTCCGTCGACGAGTTTGCAGGGCAGGATTTCGACTACGTCATCACCGTCTGCGACAACGCCAAGCAGAGTTGTCCGATCTACCCGGCGAAGACAAAACGCATCCATTGGAGCATTGAGGACCCCGCTGCGGTGCAAGGCTCCGAGGAAGAAAGATTGGCAGCCTTCCGCCGCATCCGGGACGAGCTTCGTTCGCGGCTTCAGCGCTTCGCTGAAACCGAGGCGGAGAAACCCTGCTGAAGGTGGAGCCAACAGTTGGCTATCCGCCTGAAGAGGGGCGCTAGTTGCGGGGCAATGACTACTCCCGCGTGGCCGTGGCAATCATCTGCAGCCACGCCCAAGTGCCAGAGAAGCAGCACAACCACCAGCATCATGAAGAAGGCGGCAGTGAACCGCCGCAACTGGTCGAGCGAGGGCGCATCGCTTTCGTTGAATCTGACGAGGGGCTGCGAGGTTTAGAAGGGGTGCCACTGATCGAGAAGTCAGTGACGCCATTATATGAGCTCCGCACCAGTACACGAAACGCCAGGAGGTGTGCCAAAGCGGCCACGACGGGATTACGGTGGCTGTCAATCTTGTTGTAGAACGTCTCCCTGAGTCTAAGGACATTCCCCGTGTCCTCAGTCTCACCTGGACGGGCGCTTGTGAATATAGTTCCATGGTGGAATGATTTTGACTTAACAGCCTAGCCGGCCCTTCCCCAGCCATCAACTCTCTCTGTCTGCGCAGCGGGCGCGTTTGTGTCGTTCCACTTGGGATTTCCCCAATTTCGGTGGAACTACTTTCCTTTCGGAGAGGACGCGGATTCGAAGGTTTTCCTACAGGAAACGGCTGGGTTCTGCTTCGAAGAATTGAGCACAAGAATGTCTCCGTCTTTGGAAACCGCGGCCGGGCACTCCGGCCAGAGCGTCTTTATCTCGGAGAGCCAGCGGTTCAACTTTCGGCGGAAAAAGCGGTCGGCGCAGTATTCGCGGGTGCCGAGTTGCTTTGCGAGACCTCCCGTTAAGAAAGGGGTATCCACGCGGAGCTGCCTTTCAACGACCAGGTCTTCCAGACGAGCCACAGGTAGAGATCGAGAACTCCCGGGCGTGCCAATCCTTTGTGTGTGAATGACTTAACGAGAAAATGTCAGCCGTTCGATGGGGCCTTCTGAGCCTTACGGCTGCCGTGCTGAAAGACAGGGCTCATTGTAAATAAAGGCCCGAAAGCTGGGCGACGCGCTGATCGAATTCCAGCGCTTCATTCCCGTTCGGCGTCAGTCCACAAACCAGCTTGAGAGGTTCCTTGTACGCTGGGTCACTCCCTGAACGCGGCCTCCGCCGGGTCCACCTTCTCGGCGCGCCGCACGGCTATTGGATGAGACAGCCCTCTTTCTGCACCGCGTGGTGGCTGATCTACCCTCTGAAAAACAACAGATGATTGAGCGGCTGCACCGGTCGGATGAGGATCTGGTGGGCCCCTGGGGGGAGAGGGTGTCCGTCAGCCGACGGTCGGGTGAGGGGGCTGGTCGGTCACGAGCGTCCCCTATCGGTGTCCGAATGCGTAGCTGAGTCCGACTTTGGCGTTGTAGTCGTTGCGTACCGAACCCTTCGGATAAAGAAAAACGTACTCGGCGGGAGTGATGACGAGCGACAACGGATATTTCAGCGGCACGGCGAAGCTGGCGCCGGTGGCAAAGACGAATTGATTCACAATCGTAAAGTGATTTGAGCTGCGAACGTCTCCGACCTCGGCAAATAGCGAAGGTTTCAGCCTAGGCCTCGCGAAAACTTGTCTGTTGGCCCCAAACGTGTAGCCATGTGAATTGATGGACCCCTTGTGGTTCGCCCCATAGTAATTCGTCACATTGGCAAAAATCCAATAGCTTCTCCCCAGTCTCAGTGCCGGACGCGCGAACCAGCCGTCCAGGTTTGACCGTGCGCCGCCGCTCTGCTCGGCCCAAAGGTACGTCCAGCCCACGGTGATGTTGGCGAGAGGGCTTTCACTCCTTTGCTGTCCTGTACAGAATGATGGCAACAAGAGAATTGGGAGGAGATATCGTAGACGACCCGGAACCTGCATGGAACCCCTCATGACGGCACCTCAGCGGGAAAGCGATGTAATTGTGACCAATGGTAGTTTACCCCAGCGGATTTGACAGGACCAGATTCGGAGTAGATAGGGTGTCAGGTTAAGTTCTTGACCTCCCGCCGCGCCCAGCAGTCACCGTCGGCAATCGTTCTCCCTGAGCCGGCACTTTGGGCTCCCAACCTCTTGTTTTTCTCGCCCCGCTTCCCAATAATGGAGACTCGTCCGGGCTATTCAGGCATAGTAATAAGGTAGGGTGACATTGTTGCGTCTGCAGAACATCGCGATCTTGCTTGGATTGTTGGCTGGCGCATGCCTGGCGATGTCCCAAGCGCCGCCGACGGTCCGCCCCACGCCGCCTACCCGCGATCCTCACACGCCTCGGTACGTTGCTGCTACAGAGTTGCCCGATGGCATCAATCCGCCGACAAACGCGGGCGGGAACTTCATCATCGGCCCCACTCACCAGTCCGCCGCTGAGATGTCCGTGCACGAAGGAGTGCCGCAGGGCACGGTGTATGAGTTCACCATGGACTCGGCCGACAGCAAAATCTATCCCGGCATCGCACGGGATGCGCAGACCTTTGGCACACCCGACCCCAGTGACCCTGCCAAGCTGGTTGTAACCACCAGCCATCGCGCTCCCTACAGCCGCCAAGTTGCGGTGTACGTTCCCAAACAATACGTTCCTGGCACCACCGCGCCATTTATTGTCGGCGCGGACGGACCCGACCGCGCACTGTTCATCGCCCTGGATAATCTGATCGCCGAGCGCCGTGTGCCGGTGATGATTGCCATTTCCGTAGGCAATGGCGGGGGCGACGCCCAGGGCAGCGAACGGGGCCTGGAATACGATACGATGTCAGGCCGGTATGCGGAGTTCGTGGAGACTGAAGTCTTGCCTCTCGTGGAAGCAAAATGCCACGTTAAACTCACCAGGGATCCCGAGGGCCGGGCGACGATGGGCGGCAGTTCCGGCGGCTCCTGCGCATTGATCATGGCTTGGTATCATCCGGAGCTGTACCACCGCGTGCTCACGTATTCGGGCACATACGTCAATCAACAGTGGCCTTACAATCCCGCGACCCCACACGGCGCATGGGAGTTTCATGAGCACCTGATCCCGTCGAGTCCTCGCAAGCCGATTCGAATCTGGATGGAAGTGGGAGACAGAGACCTGCTCAATCCGAATGTCATGCGTGACGGTATGCACGATTGGGTCGCAGCCAATGAAAACATGGCCAGAGTGCTCGCCGCGAAAGGCTACCATTACCAATTTGTCTTTGTCCGGAACGCCGGCCACACTGACCGCGCTGTGAAGCAACAAACCCTCCCCGAGGCGCTGGAATATATTTGGCAGGGCTACCCGATCAAAAGAATGAACAAATGAAAGACAAATCCATGCGACGTGGGCTGAGGGGTTGTGCAAGGCCAAACCATGCCCGAACGGCAGGAGTATCATTGGCGGTAGAGTCGGCTAGAGAAGTTCAAAACCGGGCAGCTTCGATGCAGTCTTGTCAAACGTCAGGGTGAGGGTGCAACCCGCGCGGGTTCCGAGCGCGCCGATCAGGGCGTCGGCGAACGACCCACTCCCTTTCTTCAGGGCCACCATCGCCGCAAAAACTTCCTGCTCGTTTTCGATCGCCAGTGTTTCCGACTGAAGCATGCGCTCCAGGGCCGCGGCGATCTGACGTCGCGTCAGGCCGTAAGCACGGTCCAGAGCCCAAACCGTCTCCACCATGGCTACGACGCTGATGAAACCGGGATTCTCCGGCGTGAGCCGAATCTCCATGATGTCGGTGGCGACCGCGGACTGTGCCGGATCGTCCTGCACCAGGTAGCGAACAATGATGTTAGTGTCGAGTCCGGTCATTTCCGTCGGGTGCGCGAGCGGAGACCAGCAGCGCCTTCCGCCACCGCTTCACGCATACGAGCCAGGCTTACCGGCCTGCGGGGTCGGGCAAGCATGCCCTTCAATGTCGAAACGGGAAGCTTGGGGAGCAAAACCACCGTGCCGTCCGGATGGACGAAGAACTTTACGCGGTCGCCTGGCGCTAGGTGCAGATGCTCGCGGATAGCCTTCGGGATGGTGGCCTGCCCTTTCACAGTAATCGCCGATTCCATGACCTCTCCCATTACCTTCTTCCAAAAGTAATACCACGGTCAGTGGCCGTCGTCAAGCCCAATGGCGGACAGGTCGCGCAGAGTTTCGCATTGCGGAGACTATGCGGCTTTTCCCCCGGCCGAGGACGGAACTTCCGGTTCCCGCCGCTCAATCCACCTGTTACCGGTAGTTGGATGTTTACCATATTGAGAGCCGCAGACTTTGAACAGCACAAAGTCTGCGCTGCCTGCTTGCGCCCAACTTGTTGGCCGTTTGCATCTATTCTTTTGGAGACATCAACAGGCTGATGAGCTAAACCGAAGAGGTGATTCTCGATGAGCAAAGAAACCAAGAAGTGTGCCCACCCGCCGTGCAGTTGTACGGTTTCAGACGGCAGCAAATACTGCAGTCCGTATTGCGAGTCGGCCAGAGACCGGACCGAGATCAATTGCGGATGCGAACATCAAGGCTGCGAGGGTCGCGCCAGATAACGGGCTGACCCTCTGCGAGTTCTACGTCGGGCTGGCGCAGAGCAAAGCTCTGCGGTCTAAGGGCATAGAACTCCGTTCATCGCGGAGCTTCGCTCTGCGCCAGCCGTCGCCACCCGCGTAACAAGCCCGGGCGCCTCGAGTTCCATAGAATTGTGAATGCATTTGTTTATGAACATCAGGCAATCTAGCCGCAGCTACGAAGACTGGATGCGCGCCTGCGCGCCGGTCGTTGAATCCCAACTTGCACATAAGCACCAGAAAATGAAAGAAGACCCCTTCGAATTCTTCAGGGGAACCTACTACCGGTGGGCACAGGTCTGGCCCCAGGTCTGTCCCGAATGCGTGAAGGCACCGCGTCTGCTCTCGGTTGGAGACGTTCATGTCAACAGCTTCGGAACCTGGCGTGATGCGGAGGGACGGCTTTGCTGGGGCATTGACGATTTCGATGAGGCGTGGCCCTTGCCGTACACGAATGACCTGGTTCGGCTGGCGACGAGCGTCAAGCTAGCCAGGAAGCTTGGCTACATCAGCCTGCGAACGAAAACCGCGTGCGAAGTCATCCTCGCGGGCTACGCACGGACTCTCAAGCATGGAGGGTGCCCGATCGTGCTCGCTGAGGAGGAGCGGCGCCTTGAGACTTTGGGAATAGCAGCAATAAAGCCGCCGGACCGGTTCTGGGAGAAGCTTAATCAGTTGCCCACGCTTGCAGGCCGACTGCCTGGCGACGCCAAAAAGGCCCTGGAGCGAACCCTCCCTAAAGATCACCTTCAGTACCGGGTGATACAAAGGGAGGCGGGCGTCGGAAGCTTGGGCCATCAACGATTTGTTGCCATTGCCGAATGCCAGGGAGGATTCATTGCTCGCGAGGCGAAACGGGTTGTGCTCCCGGCAGGCATCTGGATCGACGGCGGGCCGACCCACCGCCACTCGTATTACCAAAGAGCCCTTAGTTCAGCCATTCGGTCCCCGGACCCGTACCAAGGTCTGTGGAAATCGTGGGTGATTCGCAGGTTATCGCCCGAGTCGAATCCAATCGCCGTTGAGGATCTGCCCCGAAAGCGCGATGAAGAGACCCTGCTTCTCGCCATGGGCAGCGAGGTCGCAAATGTGCATCTCGGGCAGCATCAACAGGTGAGCCATATCCTCAAAAACCTTCACCGCAGGGAGGCGAACTGGCTAAGAACCGCAGCGAAGAAGATGGCCGCCCTAACACTGAGAGAATGGAAGGAGTATCGAGGCTAAATACTTTCAGCGGCTCCCAGGGTGGATGATCGTCCGGCAGTGCAATCGGTGGAATTGGCATTGTTGATACTTGACAAAACGGATAATGCTGGCTATAATTGTGCAGGAAAGCTGGGCACGCGGTCAGGCCCAGCCCTGAGTGCAGTCAAGAAGGCGAGGAGTCGAGGAGTCGAAAAGTGGAAACCAGGCCGCAACCTCATCGTTTGGGACGCAGCCGGGGGGCCTCTCCTCGACGGCTCAACTCGGGAGTTCAACGGAACAAAGCGAGAATGTCTATGAAAACAAACAACAAGTGCGCCGGGATAAACCGGCAGGAAGCAGAGAATGGGAATTTCTTACGAGAAAGGATTAGCGATCCGCTCGGCCCCGAGTTTTGCGCTGTGAGCCGCGAGGCGCACAGTGAAGCGTAAACAGGGGAATAGGTGGGCTGGGTATTGAGCTTCGAAAATGTGCAATCAGGACGCCGACGCCTTTTGTTCGGCGGAAGGCAACATGACCCAGGGTCGCTAGCGCGAGACCCGGGGCAGTCCTGCGTAGTCCTAGACCCCAGACACGCCTAGAAACTTCCTGCACGAGAACCGGGAGACCTCGGGGACGACCGTCGGAGGATGGACGGTCCGGCGGGCAAAGGCTTAAGGCCGTACGGCCCGCGCGCACGTTTCTGAGGGGTCGGACAGTGGCATAGTACCGATGAATCATTCGAACCAAGACGGAAGAGCGTCGGCGGAGAGTGAGGAGGGAAGGCCGCTGAGCAAGGAGAACACTCCACGGCTTAACACGCACCCGACGCAGAGCGGGGGACGCGTGTCCCAGGGGCTGTGGGGTGTACGGAAAGCTGCGAAGGAACACCGGGAGATGAGGTTCACAGCTCTGCTCCACCATCTTACGGTCGATTTGCTGCGGGAGAGCTTTTACGCCCTAAAGCGGAAAGCGGCGCCTGGGGTAGACGGCCTGAGATGGCAGGAGTATGAGACTGGGCTGGAGGGTCGGCTTCACGATCTGCACAGCCGGGTCCACCGTGGAGCGTATCGAGCCACCCCCTCGCGGAGGGTCTACATCCCGAAAGCCGACGGGCGGCAACGCCCGTTGGGGGTCGCGGCGCTGGAAGATAAGATCGTGCAGCAGGCCGTGGTCACCATTCTCAATGCCATTTATGAGGAAGACTTTCTGGGGTTTTCGTATGGCTTTCGGCCGGGGCGCAACCAGCATCAAGCGCTGGACGCACTCTCGTATGCGCTAGAGCGGAAGAACGTGAACTACGTACTGGATGCGGACATTCGGGGATTCTTTGACACGATATCCCATGAGTGGATGCTCCGGTTCGTGCAGCAACGCGTGGCCGACCGCCGAATCCTGCGGCTGATCCAGAAATGGCTGAAGGCCGGGGTGATGGAGGAAGGCCGATGGTCGGAGACGGAGCGGGGTACGCCGCAGGGGGCGGTGATTTCGCCGCTGCTGGCCAATATCTATCTCCATTACGTCTTCGATCAGTGGGTGCAGGCGTGGCGAAAGCAACACGCGCGCGGGACGGTGATCGCGGTGCGCTATGCCGACGACATCGTGCTGGGATTCCAAGCTCGAGCCGAAGCGGACCGCTTTCTGGAGGGTTTCCGGGAGCGGCTGCAGGAGTTTGAACTGGAACTGCATCCGGAGAAAACGCGCCGGATCGAGTTCGGGCGGTACGCCGAAGCGAGCCGGGAACGGAGAGGGGAAGGCAAGCCTGAAACGTTCGACTTTCTGGGCTTCACGCATATCAGCGGGAAGAACGGGAAGGGCCGGTTCACCGTGAAACGCCGCAGCATCGCCAAGCGAATGCGGGCCAAGCTGCAACAGCTCCAGCAGCAGCTCCAGCGACGCCGACACGAAGCGGTGGCGGAAACGGGTGGCTGGCTGCGATCGGTCGTGCAAGGCTACTTCAACTACCACGCGGTACCCGGCAACCTGGACAACCTGTGGACCTTTCGGGTTCGGCTGACCCGCTTGTGGCACACGCAGCTGCGGCATCGCAGTCATCGCCACGGGTGGAACTGGACTCGTATGCGTCGGCTGGCGGTCCGTTGGCTGCCTCTACCGCGCGTGCTGCATCCCTGGCCGACGGAGCGGTTCGCCGCTAGCCATCCGCGCTAAGAGCCGTATGCGCTAAGGAGCGCCCGTACGGATCTGTGCGGGGGGTGCCGGGCAACCGGTCTCCCTACCGCGACGGTCAGAAAGTCGAGCAGTCGAGGAGTCGAGGAGCCAAAGAGTCGAGCGGCCGAATCGACTTAAAGTCTCAGTCCCAGTCCGAGAATCTCCCGTGGCCTACCAACTCCCTCAACATCTCGACTCCTGGAGTGCGGTATTGACGGAACAAAGCGAGAATGTCTATGAAAACAAACAACAAGGTCAGAAAGTCGAGCAGTCGAGGAGTCGAGGAGCCAAAGAGTCAAGCAGCCGAATCGACTCAAAGTCTGAGGCCCAGTCCGAGAAACTCCGGTTGCCTCTCAACTCCCTCAACATCTCGACTCCTGGACTCCATTACTGGCGGAACAAAGCGAGAATGTCTATGAAAACAAACAACAAGGTCAGCGGCTGACAGCAGAAACCACATGACGCTCTTGGGATGGTTGTTTGAACGGTATAGGACTCTCAATTATTGTGTCGGGCCTTAGGCATGTCGGGTGAGCCCATTCTTTGGACTTGGTTCATCCAAGACAGAGAGAACTCAATAGCAGTCATGCCATGACATTTGGGAGGCTTTGTGAGAATCGCGCAGGTTGCACCGTTATACGAGAGCGTGCCGCCGAAGTTGTATGGCGGCACGGAAAGGGTGGTTTCATATCTCACGGAGGAGCTCATCCGGGAGGGACACGAAGTTACACTGTTTGCGAGTGGAGACTCGGAAACGGCAGCCGAACTCGTGTTTCCGTGCCGTCGCGCCTTGAGGCTGAATCCTGATGCCGTTGATTATCTCACTTACCACATCCTGATGCTCGAACAGGTTCTTCAACGTGCGCGGGATTTCGACATTATCCACTTTCACATTGATTACCTGCACTTCCCGTTCAGCCGTCGCTCCAACACTGCTCAGGTCACTACCCTTCATGGTCGTTTGGATCTGGCGGATCTCGTCCCCCTCTATCGCGAATTCGTCGAAATGCCCGCTGTATCCATATCAACATCCCAGAGAAAGCCCCTGCCTTGGATCAATTGGGTTGGCACGGTACACCATGGTTTGCCTGAGAACCTCTACACTTTTCGCGAACCCGTCGGGAAGTACCTGGCTTTCCTGGGGCGCATTTCGCCGGAAAAAGGGGTCGATCAGGCGATCGAAATTGCGAGAAGGACTGGCATGGAAATCAAGATTGCCGCCAAGGTGGACCGCGTGGACCGGGAATACTTCCAAGCTGTAGTCAAACCACTGCTCGCAGATGCCAGTGTTGAGTATGTGGGCGAAATTGGGGAAAGGGAGAAGGACGAGTTTCTGGGCACTGCTCTTGCTCTTTTGGCGCCGATCAACTGGGCCGAGCCTTTTGGCTTGGTGTTCCTTGAGGCTTTGGCTTGTGGCACACCCGTGGTGGCTTACAATCGGGGCTCCGTTCCGGAACTCCTCGAACCTGAGGTCACCGGTTTTGTCGTCGAAGACCTGGAGGAGGCAGTAGAGGCGATCCCGCGACTTTCGAAGATCAGCCGGCGTGCCTGCCGCCGCCATTTTGAGAGATATTTCACTGCCCCCCGGATGAGCGAGGCTTATGTATCCATCTACAAACAATTGGCGGAGTCCTGCTCCCAGCCGCCGGAAGTTACAGCCAGCGTAGGATGACCATTGCCGGACGTCATTAAAGTCGAGAATCAATACTACATCCGGGCCACCTCGCCAATTTTGGATGACCGTGTTCGGGTGCTCAAGAGTGGCGATACTCTGGGCATTTTCGACAGATATGGCGATATTGAGCGGGTCGGACCCGGCAGCCACGGCCTCTATTTCCACGACACAAGGTTTCTCTCGCGCTACGTGCTCCGGCTCGAAAACGGTCCTTTGCAGTTGCTGGGCTCAACTCTCCGGGAGCAGGAACGATCGCTCATCGTGAATCTTGCCAACGCAGATATTGTGGTGGATGGCCGGGTGGCAGTGCGTCGCGAAACAGTGCATATCGCTCGCTCGAAATTTGTTTATGAGAATTCGTCGTACGAACAATTGACGTTCCGGAACTACGGGCTTGTCCCGGTTGAACTGTGGTTCTCGATCTTCGTCACCGCGGATTTCGCCGACATCTTTGAGATTCGAGGCATGGTGCGGCGGCGGCGGGGCAGATTTTTTGACGATCTGGTTGAGCTCGACGGCCTGGTGTTTGCTTATGAAGGTCTGGATGGCGTGCTTCGCCGCACCAGGATTCGCTGTTCTCCGAAACCTGAATCGATTTCTCCCTCAGTGCTGAAATTTCGAACGCGGCTCGAGCCCAAGGCTCAGCAGGAGTTCTATCTCACAGTCTCGTGTGAAGGCTTGGATCCTCAGCCTCGCGTTCAACCATACCAAAGCGCGAGCGAGGAACTGCAAGATTCAATTCGGCATTCAAACAGCCTCACCTGCACCATGAGGACCCCCCTCGAAGGCATAAACCGGTGGTTAGACCGTTCGACTTCCGATCTCCACATGATGCTCACCAAATGTGGCCCAGACATGTATCCCTACGCCGGCGTTCCATGGTTCAACGCTCCCTTTGGACGCGATGGAATCATTACCGCTCTGGAATGCCTCTGGATGAATCCTTGGATCGCCCGGGGAGTGCTCGCCTTCCTGGCGTCGACCCAGGCTGTGACAACTGATCCTACCCGCGACGCTGAGCCCGGCAAGATCCTCCACGAGAGCCGCAGCAGCGAAATGGCGGCTACGTGGGAAGTGCCCTTTGCGCGCTACTACGGCAGCGTGGATGCAACTCCGCTTTTCGTCGTGCTGGCCGCGGAGTACTACCGCCGCACGGGGGACCGTGAGTTCATCCAGGGGATTCTGCCCCACGTCGAGCGCGCTTTACAGTGGATCGACCAATACGGAGATGTCGACCAGGACGGTTTCGTCGAGTACAAGCGGATGTCCGCCCAAGGCCTGGAGAATCAAGGCTGGAAGGACTCGAACGACTCGGTCTTTCACGCCGATGGCAGCCTGGTGGAGGGTTCAGTGGCCCTCTGCGAGGTGCAGGCCTACGTCTTCGGCGCCAAGCGGGGAGCGGCTGAGCTGGCGAAGGCGGTCGGGGAAGTCCGCCGGGCAGATCAACTCATCAGGCAAGCGGAGCTTCTTCAGCAGCGTTTTGAACAGGCCTTTTGGTGCGAGGAGCTCGGAACCTACGTCCTGGCTCTGGACGGGAAGAAGCGGCCCTGCCGAGTTCGGGCATCCAACGCCGGCCACTGCTTGTCCATGGGCATCGCCTCACCCGAACATGCCCGACTGGTGTCGGCTACCTTGCTTGCCGACGACCTGTTTTCCGGCTGGGGAGTGCGGACGCTGTCCTCGCGCGAGATCCGGTACAGTCCAATCTCCTACCATAATGGCTCGATTTGGCCGCACGACAACGCGCTGATTGCTTTCGGGCTGGCGCGCTACGGCTTCAAGGAATCAGCCCTGAAGATTGCAGGGGCAATGTTCGACGTCAGCCGATCTGTTAATCTGCAGCGGCTCCCGGAGTTATTTTGCGGATTTACCCGTCAACCTTCGGAAGGTCCCACAAGTTATCCGGTCGCCTGTTCACCGCAGTCATGGTCGATTGCTTCGGTCTTTCTGTTGGCTCAGGCCTGTTTAGGTCTTAGGATCTCACCGCTGGAGTCGCCGGCCATCCGTCTCGAACGGCCGGCTTTGCCTGAGGCGATCCACTACGTCGAAGTGAAGAACCTCACGGTTGGCGATGTCAATGTGGATTTCAGCCTTCGGCACGCTTCAGACGGCTTCAGGGTGGATATCTTGCGTCAGACCGGCCCAATTCAAGTGGCCATCGAACGCTAGCCTACGCCAGGAGCTTTTTGGCGACCTCGCCCGAGATGTCGGTGAGCCGGAAATCCCGCCCCTGAAACTTGTACGTCAGTTTGGTGTGATCGATGCCCAGAAGGTGAAGCACGGTCGCATGCAAATCGTGGATGTCGAGAGGATCCTCGACGACGTTATAGCCGAGCTCGTCGGTCTTTCCCAAAGTGACGCCGGGTTTGATGCCTCCACCCGCCAACCACATGGTAAAAGCGCGCGGGTGGTGGTCGCGCCCCAGGAACTTGGATTGCGCGCGAGCTTCGTTCATCGGCGTGCGTCCGAATTCTCCACCCCAGATGACGAGAGTAGAATCGAGCAATCCGCGCTGCTTCAGGTCCTTGATGAGCGCGGCTGAAGCCTGGTCGGTTTCCTGACAGAGTTTGGGCAGGCGGTTGATGATGTCGTCGTGCGCAGAGGTGCCGTGATGGTCCCACCCGCGGTGATAAAGCTGCACGAAGCGAACGCCGCGTTCCACCAGCCTCCGCGCCAGCAGGCAGTTGTTCGCAAACGACGCCTTGCCCGGCTCGGTTCCGTACATCCTGTGAATGTGCTCCGGTTCTTTTGCGATGTCCTCAAGGTCAGGAACGCTGGTTTGCATCTTGTAGGCCATCTCATAGGACGCAATGCGCGTGAGGATTTCCGGGTCGCCAGCCGCCTTCAGGTGCATTTCGTTCAATTCCTTCAGCGCGTCCAGGGAATCGCGCCGGTCTTCGGGCCGAACACCTTCGGGGTTGGTGAGGAACAATACGGGGTCGCCCTTGGAGCGAAATTCTACTCCCTGATAGACCGTCGGAAGGAATCCGCTTCCCCAGCAGGACTTGCCGCCGTCCGGTTGGTTTTCACCGGAAAGCAAGACGACAAACCCCGGCAGGTCGCTGCACTCGCTTCCGAGCCCGTAAGTAAGCCACGAGCCCATGCTGGGGCGGCCGATGATCTGGAAGCCGCAATTCATAAAGATCTGCGCGGGTGCGTGGTTGAACTGAGAGGTCCCGATGGATTTCACAATCGCGATATCATCGACGACTTCCTGAAGGTGAGGCAGAAGCTCGGAAACTTCCGCCCCGGATCTACCATACTTCTGGAAACGATAGGGCGAACCCAACATTCGAGGCACGCCTTTAATGAACGCAAATCGCTGGCCCTTCAGAAATTCCTCCGGAATCTGCTGGCCGTTGTATCGCTGCAGCACCGGTTTGTAATCGAGTAAATCGAGATGCGAGGGAGCACCCGCCATGAAGAGATAAATGATGCTCTTCGCTTTGGCGGGATACATCGGCGGCTTGGCAGCCAGGGGATCGGGCGCGGGCCGGCCGGAAGCCGCGACGCCGGCTGCCCTCAGATCGCGGCTCAGCAGAAGCGAGAGAGCCGTGGCTCCGACGCCCAATCCTGCCTGCTTGAAGAAGTAGCGGCGCGTGACCGCTTTGACCAGATCTTTCATGTCCGGAGGGTAGTCATTGGTCATCGGTCACTCCTTCGTTATGGTCTCGTCGAGGTTCAGCAGAACATTCGAAACCATCGTCCAAGCCGCAAGTTCGGGAAGATTCGAATTCGGTCCTGCCTTAGCGCCGGCGACTTTCCCCGCGGCTTTCGGATCAGCTTGAAAATGCTCCAGCTCGAGCTTGTAGTAGCTGAGAATTCGCTCGAGTTCCGGCGCGGAGGGCCGCCGGGTCAAACAAAGGCGGAATCCGTAGGTGGCGCGACTCGCGGGATCAGGACCAACGTCACGCGTCATCCTGCCGGCAAGGGCCTGTGCCACCTCGAAGAACACAGGATCGTTGAGCGTCGTCAAAGCCTGGAGAGGCGTATTGGTGCGAACCCGCCGTACGGTACAAAACTCGCGCGTGGGAGCGTCGAATGTTGACCAACTTGGATACGGCGACGTGCGGCGAATGAAGGTGTACAAGGAACGGCGGTAGCGGTCTTCGCCAGTGCTTTCAACCCACTTTTCATCGTTGTAGGGCCGGTCCCAGATGCCTTCGGGCTGGTACGGAAAGACGCTGGGTCCTCCGATTTTCGCGCTGAGGAGGCCGCTCGCCGCGAGGGCGCAGTCACGGATCGTCTCCGCCGGAACGCGAAAACGCGGGCCGCGCGCCAGCAGCTTGTTATAAGGATCGCGCTCCTCCAGTTCCGGCGCAACGTCTGAAGATTGACGATAGGTCGCGGAAGTCACCATCAGCCGCAGCACCTTCTTAACGCTCCAGCCCTGGCGCGGGAATTCCGTGGCCAACCAGTCCAGAAGTTCCGGATGCGTGGGTGGAGAGCCTTGAGTGCCGAAGTCCTCACTCGTCTCCACGATGCCGCGACCAAACAGTTGTTCCCAGAGGCGATTGACCGCGACGCGGGCGGTGAGAGGGTTGTCATCTGACACTAGCCACTCCGCCAGGCCCAGACGGTTGGGCATTTGATTATCCGACATGGGATTGAACGCGGAGGGCACGCCCGCGCACACCTTGTCTCCGAGGCTCGTAAAGGCGCCGCGAACATGCATGAACGTGCAAGGCCTTTCGAAGGATGGCTTCTCGCGCATCACCAGGGTCGTGACAATGCCCAGCTTTTCATCCTCTTTCCTGATTTCCGCGATCTTGTCCCGGGTGGGTTGCAGGGAAGGAGCGATGGCGCGGTAAGCGGCGGCTAAATCGTTCTGCTGAATTTCGGTGCGCTGCGCAGGGGGAAGGTCGAGCGCCGCATGGAAGCGCGCCGGAACTGTCGTCACTCTAAGCGGATCGGCCATCGCGGTAACCGAAATCCGGAACCGGCCGATCGCGATCTGCGAGTGCGGCATGTTGTGCTTTAAGTGAACCGTGAGCATGGTGCCCGCGGCGAATCCAAAGGGTTTCTCAGGGACGAGCACGCCGCGACGGACGACGAGTGATTTGTCCGTGGTGGGTTGAATCGACCAGCCTTTCGGTTGCGGCTTGTCACTCACGAGGTTCTTGAAACTGTAGCCCGCCGCATCCTCGTCTCCGGAATCACCCTGAGAATCATCCGCGGCGGCTTGCTTGAATAGGACCTTCTGCGCATCCGCCGACCTCTCCGCGGGAGAGGCTTCGACCTCGAAGTCGGTCAAGAAGAAATTGCCATCCGGCGCGCGTCCTGGTCCCGTCGCTGGCAGGCTCGGGTCGTTCATCACTTCCAGGCGGACGCCAGTAATTCCGGTGAGATCGGTGCGAGCCGTGACATCGTAGGCGTCGGCGTCTGGGTTCTTGCCGCCGGCCAGAAGCGACCCGTCCGGCAGTAGCGTTAACTTGGCGCCGCCCTTCGAGACGTAGGAACTGGGGTGCAATACCGTCCATTGCGGCTCCGCGGCCTTAATGTCGTGTTCCCACTTCTCCTGCGCGGCGGCGAGTTCCGGGGTGGGCGTATTCAAGACTGCCTGGAGCCGGGTGACTTCATCGCGCAATTCCTTGCTCTTGGCAGCCTGCTCGGAAGTTGGCAGTTCGAGGGTAGCCTCGCGCACATACTGGTCGCCCCCTGCATCGTTATCGTTGGCGACGTGATAATCTTCGTCGGCGAAGAAGGCCAGGAAATGGTAGTAATCCTTTTGGGTGAAGGGATCGAACTTGTGGTTGTGGCACTCGGCACAACCCAACGTCGACCCCAGCCAGACCGTCGCGGTGGTATTCACGCGATCAACCTGCGAGTACCAGTAGTACTCTTCCGGATCAACGCCGCCCTCCATGTTGGTCATCGTGTTGCGATTGAATCCGGAGGCGATCAGTTGGCTTGTGCTGGGATGCGGCAACATATCGCCCGCGATCTGCTCGATGGTGAACTCGCGGAACGACATGTCATTGTTCAAGGCGTTGATAACCCAGTCGCGGTACTTCCCACATGGTGCGAATGTGGTCGGCTTCGTACCCGTGTGTGTCGGCGTACCGTGCCAGATCCAACCAAGGCGCCGCCCAACGCTCGCCATAACGCGCTGATGCGAGCAAGCGATCCACCACTTTCTCGTAAGCGTCCGGGCTCTTGTCCGCTAGAAAGGCGTCAACCTCCTGAAGGGTGGGCGGAAGACCGATCAAATCGAGCGTAACACGTCGAATCAGCGTCTCTTTCGCGGCTTCGGGGGAAGGTGAGAGCCCTTCCTTCTCGAGCCGGGCGAGAACAAAACTGTCAATGGGATTGCGGCACCAGCCGGGGTTCTTCACCGGCGGAACATCCGGCCTCACAGGCTTGATGTAAGCCCAGTGTCTGAGCGGCGCTGCCGCAACGACCGGCGCCGCGGAATCCGGACCGGGCGCGCCCTGGTCGATCCACTTGCGGACGAGTCCCACCTCTTCGGCATCGAGGGGCGGAGCGCCGTAAGGCATCTGAGGGCGATCCAGCGCCAGCAGACGGCGAACCAAGGGGCTCTTTCCGCTTTCACCGGGAACAATCACCCGGCCATTGTCACTGCCCTTCAAGATCGAGGCGAGCGAGTCTAAGCGCAACCCGTTCTGTTGAAGATCCGGTCCATGGCATGTGTAGCAGCGCGCCGCGAGAATCGGGCGAATGCGGGTCGCGAAGAGTCCTGAGGAGTCCGGCGCGATATGGCTGGCGACAGGTGTAATCTGCGCCGGCGCTAGACCCTCCGCGGCCGCGAAAGTATTCTGGTCAATCCAGGCGCGTATCAGTTTGATCTGGGCCGCGGGAAGCGGGTTTGCGCCCATCGGCATACGGGCCTCTTCACCCTCGCCGAGGAGACGCTTTACCAATGGGCTCTTCGCACTATCGCCCGGGACAACCGCCTTGCCGGATTGGCCTCCCTTAACAACATGGGCTTCAGTGTCGAGCCGCAAACCGCCTTGCGGTTTCTCCCCGCTATGGCAAGGGAGGCAACTCTTTTGGAAGATGGGGGCAATGTCCCGTGCAAAATCGACCACAGCCCTTGGTTTGGCGGGGGCGGGGGAAGACTGGCCAGCAATTCTCAACCCACCCATAGCCAACGTGAGAGCGATTGCTGCGACGCCGCCCGCCAGCAGCCCCCACCGGTTCTTTACACCCCGTGGTTTCGCAAAGAAGCCCATAGAATTCGTACACGTGATCGCACGTCGGCGGAACTGATCTCAGAATCCAACCCCACGGAATCTATGCTGGCAGCATCTCCCCCGTCATGTCAAGCAACCTCCCCGCGTCTTCTTACAGCTTCTTGGACGCAGCGAAGAGCCGCGATAGTCCGCAGAAGCCACGGCTAGGCGGCGGCCTATCTCCTACGCGGGACGGTGAGTTCGCAGGCGAAGGCCATCGCTCTCCGCCAGACATTATTATAACAACTAGTAATATAATATACAGTATTGCTCACAGTTAGAAGCCACGGTTGGAACAATGAAATATTTTTATGGACAGCATGTCACTTATTACTTGGACATCAGTCCTTTCTTCGAGTAGTTTCCAGTAGACAAGTCACGAAGGGCACAGCGAGTACCACGAACTGAGCAAACGACCCGAGTCCGTTGCAGGGGATTCGTGTCTTTTTGAAGGAAGGAGGGTTCCGATCACAATCAATGTCGGCACTGCTGGCAAGTGGTGTTCCGACGCTCGAGATCGCGGTTCTCTTGGGCTGCACTTGAGTCAACGTCTCGCAGGTCATTGGGTGGGGGGCACTACGCCAATGATCTAGCTTGGCGCGCCCAGAAGAGCTTCGGCCCAGGCATCTCACACCTTAAACAAGGAGAGGTTTAATCCATGCCCCACAGGGAAATACGAATCGCAGATTTTGCAGTTGTCTCACGGTTGGTTCCTGTTTGCTTCACCGCGTTCGTCATTTTGGCTGCGTTACCCCTCGGGGCGCAGACGGACAGTTTTGACCCGACATTCACGGTGGGCGCCGGACTTCAAACCAACTATCAGCATAACGCTCCCAACGGCGGCGACTCGACCGATCAATTCTCCCTCGGCCACGCCCGCCTTTATTTCAGCGGTGACGTTACGAAGAACATCAGCGCCATGTTCAACACGGACTATAACAGCGCCACCAACAGTTTGCAGATTCTGGATGCAGTGGGGCAGTTCACCGTCTCGCCCATGCTGCACGTCTGGGTCGGCCGTTTTCTGCCGCCGAGCGACCGCGCGAATCTGTACGGGCCTTTCTACTCCAACGAGTGGGGAGTCTACAGCGACGGGATCCAGGACGGTTACCCCTTTGTATTCCAGGGCCGCCAGAACGGCGCGGCTTATTGGGGCGACTTCAAAGCGGGAATCGCCAAGATAAAACTCTCGGTGGGCGCGTTCGACGGCGCTTCCGCCACCGGCAATTCGAGCCTTATCTGGGCCAACCGCGTGCAAATTGATTTCTGGGATCCTGAGGACGGCTACTACCTGAACGGCACCTACTATGGCGACAAGAATCTGCTGGCAATTTCCGGAGCGAACCAGGTGCAGTCCGGCAAGACGGCTACAACCGTCGACTTCCTGATGGAAAGAAAGGTGAAGGGCGGCGGGGCCTTTACGATCGAGAGTGAATATTCCCGCTACAACCGGCTCGGCGGCTACAACGCCGAGTATGCCCGCAGCGAAGGAGCATACCTTCTGGCTTCCCTGCTCATTCCTAAACAAGTCGGCATCGGCAAATTTGAAGCCCTGGGCAAGTTCGCCGAGGCGGAGTATACGGGTGGAATCGGAATGGCATCGCAGAATCCGAGCTATCGGCAAAAGACCACGGAAGTGGATTTCAGCTACATCATCAAGCAGTTCGACGCGCGGGTGATGGCCTTCGGCAAGAACACCTCCTTCAATGGCGTACAGCAGAATTTCTGGGAGGCAGGTGTCGGCCTGCAGCTTCAGATCTCGAAACAGATCAAATTGCATTAGATCGAAATCGATTGCCGGGTGCGAGCACCGTCGCACCGACTAGCGCCAAAGGGAGGAGAAATGAAATTCAAGACACTGCAAATCGCAGGCCTGATGTTTGCCGCGGCGATGACTTTATCCGTTATGGCCAACGCCCAAGGCACCATTAAGGTGGGGGTGCTGCATTCTCTTTCGGGGACCATGGCCATCAGCGAGACGACTTTGAAGGACACGGTCCTGATGATGATCGACGATCAAAACAAGAAAGGCGGGTTGCTGGGCAAAAAGCTGGAGGCGGTGGTCGTCGATCCGGCTTCCAACTGGCCGCTCTTTGCCGAGAAGGCTCATGAGTTGCTGGAGAAAGACAAAGTCGCTGTAGTTTTCGGTTGCTGGACGTCAGTCTCCAGAAAATCTGTGCTGCCGGTTTTCGAAAAGGATGATGGCTTACTTTTCTACCCCGTTCAGTACGAGGGTGAAGAGTCGTCGAGAAACGTCATCTACACCGGCGCCGCGCCAAATCAGCAAGCCATACCCGCCGTTGAGTACCTCATGAACGAAGTCGGCGTGAAGCGGTGGGTACTGGAGGGGACGGACTACGTCTACCCGCGCACGACGAATAAGATTCTCGAAGCTTTCTTGTTGGCAAAAGGCGTCAAGCCAGCGAACATCTCGATAAATTACACTCCCTTTGGCTTCTCGGACTGGCAGGCACGGGTCGCGGCCATCAAGAAGTTCGGCTCGCAAGGCCTGAAGACCGCAGTCGTGTCCACCATCAACGGCGATGCCAACGTTCCGTTCTACAAAGAGCTGGGCAACCAGAATATCTCCGCCGAAGATATTCCGGTCGTCGCCTTTTCGGTCGGAGAGGAAGAGCTTTCCGGCCTGGACACCAAGCCGCTGGTCGGCCACCTGGCGGCGTGGAACTATTTCGAGAGCATCAACAACCCGGCGAACCGAGCGTTCATCGAAAGGTGGCATTCGTTCATTAAGAACCCGAAGCGGACCACCAACGACCCCATGGAGGCGCACTATATCGGGTTTAACTTGTGGGTGAAAGCCGTGAAGAAAGCCGGGACTACCGATGTGGACAAGGTGATTGCGGCGCTGCCTGGCCTGGAGACGCCGAACCTCACCGGCGGCGTCGCCAAGGTGTTGCCGAACCACCATATTACCAAGCCGGTTTACATTGGCGAAATACGCGGGGATGGCCAGTTCGACGTGGTTTGGAAAACTCCTGGCACGGTACCCGGCGAGGCCTGGTCCAAATATCTTCCCGCCGACAAGAATATTGTGGCGGATTGGGTGGCGTTGAAATGCGGTAACTACAATATGGCAACTAAAAAGTGCTCGGGACAGAACTACCAATGAAGAAATTCGTTCTTCGGCTTGACCTGCGGTGGCTGATCGCATTGCTTCTGTTGGCGGGCCGCTGTGCCGGCCCGTCCTACGCGCAGTCCTCGAGCGACGCAAGTTTCCTCGAGACCTTGGGTGAACTGCGCACCGCGACGTACGCCGACAAAGGAAGCATTGTTGAGAAGTTGGCCCAGAGTGGTCATCCGAACGTCCGGGCCGTTCTCAGCGCGTTGCTGGAAGACCACCTCTACTTCCGCAACGACGATCAGAAGGTGTTCCTTGCCAAGCCGGCGGCGGAGGATACATCAGGGCTCGAGCTGATCGATCCGCTGAGCTTGAAAAGCGCCGGTTCGGCCCCTATTGACGGCCTTACCAAGATCGGCACGAACAACCATTTGCGGCGCGTGCTCGAGACGACGTTGGCGCGCTTCGGGCTGTCCAGCCCAGACGCGTCGGTGCGTCTGGAAGCCGCCCGCAAATTGGAGCGATCTCTGGACGAAGCCAGCGTTGGGCTGTTGCGCGAGCGGCAAGCCGTCGAGACTGATCCCAAGGTCAGGAAGGAAATTGCCACCGCACTTGCCCTGGGGGCGCTGAACGGGTCGGATGCAAAGACGCTGCTGGACGCGATCGCGACGCTCCGCGGCAGCCTCGACCAGAACGCGCGGAACCGATTGCGCGATTTGCTCGAAAAAACCCCAGACGGCAGTTTTGTGGAAAGCGATGCACAGGTGCGGCAGGCCGCCGCGGCTGCAGTGAAGACCATGGATCGATGGCGCATGTTCTATTCGGGCATTGAAACACTGCTGTTTGGATTGAGTCAGGGGTCCGTGTTAGCGCTGATCGCCATTGGGCTTGCGATTACCTTCGGCGTTATGGGGGTGATCAACATGGCGCATGGCGAGTTGATGATGCTGGGCGCTTACACGACCTACGTGGTCCAGGTGGCGATGCCGCACCACGTCGAGGTCTCAATCCTGGCGGCGGTGCCCGCGGCATTCCTGGTTGCGGGCCTGTCGGGCGTGGTGATCGAGCGCACGGTGATTCGCCAGCTTTACGGGCGGCCGCTGGAGACACTGCTCGCCACTTTTGGCCTGAGTCTCATTCTCCAGCAACTCGTGCGCTCGATTTTCACCGCACTCAATCGATCCGTAGTGACCCCCGCTTGGATGAGCGGCACGCTGCAGGTGAACGACGCGTTGGCGATTACCTACAACCGGCTTTACATCATGATTTTCACGTTGCTCGTGTTCGGGGCGTTGCTGGCAGTGCTGAAGTTCACCCGCCCCGGTCTCGAGATCAGGGCGGTGGCGCAAAACCGGGCCATGGCACGAGCCATCGGCATCCGCAGCGAGTGGGTCGACGCCATGACCTTCGGTCTCGGCGCGGGGATTGCCGGCATGGCGGGCGTCGCACTCAGCCAGTTGACGAATGTGGGGCCGAACCTGGGGCAGTCGTACATCATTGACTCGTTCATGGTGGTGGTATTCGGCGGGGTGGGTAGTCTCTGGGGCACCCTGATCGCAGGCATGTTGATGGGAATCGTGGATGAGCTGCTTGAACCTTATGCAGGGGCTGTCTTGGCTAAGATTTTCGTTCTGGTGGCGTTGATCCTGTTCATTCAAAGGCGGCCGCGCGGGCTGTTTCCGCAGGCAGGCCGCTCAGCGGAGAGCCAGTAGCTGTGACCGACCGCTCAACTTGGCGCAGTTTGCGGAAAGACTTCGGGGGCGCATGTCTCCTTGGCGGGCTAGCCCTGATCATGCTGGGCGTGCCCATCCTGAACCAGGTTGTGCCCCAGTCCTCGGCTCTCCATATGGGGCCCTACGGGCTCACGTTAATCGGCAAGTATCTTTGCTATGGGATGCTGGCGCTGGCAGTGGATTTAATCTGGGGGTACTGCGGAATTCTCAGCCTTGGACACGCGGCGTTCTTTGCACTCGGTGGTTACGCAATCGGCATGTATCTGATGCGCGCGATCGGTCCCAGGGGTGTGTACGGCGACCCCGTGTTGCCTGATTTCATGGTGTTCCTGAATTGGAAGAAACTGCCGTGGTTCTGGTATGGCTTCAACCACTTCGAGTTTGCCCTCTTGATGATGATGTTCGTTCCGGCATTGCTGGGGCTGGCGTTTGGGTGGTTTGCATTCCGGTCGCGTGTCACGGGAGTGTATTTCTCAATCATCACACAGGCGCTGACTTACGCGCTCATGCTGGCGTTTTTCCGCAACAACACGGGGTTTGGCGGAAACAACGGCTTCACTGACTTCAAGGATATCTTGGGTTTCGATCTTCACTCTGACCGGGTGCGCGTCGTTCTTCTGGTGATTACTGCCGCCGCTTTAGCGGTGAGCTACCTGGCGTGCCGCATGACCGTGGAGTCGCGGGCTGGCCGCGTCTTACGGGCCATCCGGGACGCGGAGGACCGGACCCGTTTTCTCGGTTATCCGGTGGAATCGTTCAAACTCTGGGTTTTCGTGTTTTCTGCCGTTATCGGTGGCATCGCCGGGGGGTTGTACGTTCCGCAAGTCGGCATCATCAATCCGAGCGAATTTTCGCCCATCAATTCGATCGAGGTCGTTATCTGGGTGGCGGTTGGCGGGCGGGGAACACTCTATGGCGCGGTCGCAGGCGCCGTGCTGGTGAATTGCGCGAAAACCTACCTGACCAGTTCGCTTCCTGAAGTGTGGCTTTACGCTCTCGGCGCGATGTTCGTGCTGGTAACGCTGTTTTTGCCGCGCGGAATCATTGGTCTCGTTCCCGAGCGCATTGGAGTGAAAGAACGGCTGCGAGTGCAAGCCGAAAAAACTCGAGGTGAAGAAATATGAGCTCAAATGACAAGATCCTCCATATCGAACAGTTGACGGTGAGCTTCGACGGCTTCCGTGCACTTGATGAACTTACCATGCACATCGAGCCGGGGGAACTGCGCTGCGTTATCGGACCGAACGGCGCGGGCAAGACCACCATGATGGACGTCATCACCGGCAGGACCCGGCCGGAGTCCGGGCAGGCGAGGTTTTGCCAAAAGCTCAACCTGCTTTCCATGTCCGAACCCGAGATCGCGCAGGCTGGCATCGGGCGGAAATTTCAAAAGCCCACGGTCTTCGAGCAATTGACGGTGATGGAGAATCTGGAACTGGCGCTGGCCGGCGGCAAATCCATCATGAAGATGCTGCTCGCCCGGCTGACGGCTGCGCAAGAGCGGAAGATCGACGAAGTGCTGGAAATCATCGGCCTCGTGGAGCTGCGCGAGACGGCGGCAAAATCACTCTCGCACGGTCAGAAGCAGTGGCTCGAGATCGGAATGCTGCTGATGCAGGAGCCGAGACTTCTCCTGTTGGACGAACCGGTTGCCGGCATGACTCCGCAGGAGGTCGAGCGGACGGCCAGGCTGCTCGAGTCGCTGGTCGGCAATCACTCCGTGCTGGTGGTCGAGCACGACATGGATTTTGTTCGTTCCATTGCCCGGCGCGTCACGGTGTTGCACGAGGGGCGCGTCCTGGTGGAAGGAGACATGGATCAGGTGCAAAAGGATCAGAGGGTGATCGACGTCTATCTTGGAGTATAAGCTTGCTGCGGGTCGAAGGGCTTAACCAGTTCTATGGCGGAAGCCACACATTATGGGATGTGGACCTTTCGGTATCCGCAGGCTCGCGCGTGTGCCTGTTGGGCCGCAACGGTATGGGAAAGACGACGCTGCTGAAATGCATCATGGGGCTGCTGCCCGTGGCCTCCGGCAGCATAAGTTTTGAGGGTGTAGAACTGGTCAAGCGCTCCGCGGAAGAGCGAGCCAGAATCGGCATCGGGTATGTGCCGCAGGGGCGCGAGATCTTTCCGCATCTGACCGTAGAAGAAAACTTGCGCCTGGGACTGGGTGTTCGCAAGGGCGGCGTTCGGTCGATCCCGCCGCGTGTGTTCGACCTGTTTCCTGTGCTGAAGGAGATGCTGAGACGGAATGGCGGTGACCTTTCCGGAGGGCAGCAACAACAGCTCGCCATCGGCCGCGCGCTGGTTCTCGAGCCGAAACTGCTGATCCTCGACGAGCCTACTGAAGGGATACAACCGAATATCGTTCACGAGATCGGAGATATTGTCCTAAGGTTAAACGAGGTGGAGGGACTGGCGGTGCTTCTGGTTGAGCAAAAGCTTCCCTTTGCGCGCCGCGTGGCGAGCGAGTTCTGCATACTCGCCAGAGGACGGCGAGTTGCCGCGGGGACCATCGGCGAGCTTACCGACGAAGTTGTGCGCGCACACCTGAGCGTGTGACCTCGCCAAGTCCTCGAATTCGCTTGCTCGAACGAGAATTGTTTCTATACAATCAGGAGGGGCTGAATCATCAAAGAGCAGCAGAGGGATGCACAGAAGGCAGGGCGGTATTGCCCCTGCGCTGTGTCTGACAACGCATGCATCTCACGCCGAGAGAAATCGACAAGTTAATGGTTTTCACTGCCGCGGAGGTTGCCAGGCGTCGTCGCGCCAGGGGGCTGAAACTGAATCATCCTGAGGCCGTAGCCTTGATTACGGCAGAATTGCTGGAAGCGATCCGCGATGGGCGGTCTGTCTCCGATCTGATGGATTATGGCGCCACCATTCTGACTCGAAGGGATGTGATGGAAGGAGTCCCGGAGATGGTGGCGGAAGTCCAGGTGGAAGGCACCTTCCCGGACGGCAGCAAACTCGTCACCGTGCACAACCCGATCCGTTGAACCAGACTGCGAATGCGCGCCCGACCTTAGCCCGTGGAGTCGTCACCAGCGGGCGCCCCGGCGCGAAGGGATTAGGATGATACCCGGAGAGTACTTCCTGGCAGACGGCGATATCGAGGCGAATGCCGGCCGCGAGACCATTTCAATGGCCGTTTCCAACACGGGAGACCGCCCCATTCAGGTGGGGTCACATTTCCATTTCTTTGAAGCCAACAAAGCGCTGCGTTTCGACCGCGCAGCGGCTTTTGGAATGAGGCTTAACATTCCCGCGGGAACGGCCGCTCGTTTTGAACCCGGTGCTGAAAAAGTCGTCGGCCTGGTGGAAATCGGCGGAGCGAATACCGTTTACGGATTAAATGGGCTGACGAACGGCGTCGCAGACAAGTCCACCCGCGAACGGGCAATCAGGGATGCCCGGCGGGCAGGTTTTCAGGATAGCGCATCGTGACTCTGCGAATTCCCCGCAAACAGTATGCTGACCTTTATGGCCCGACCACGGGAGACAGGATCCGTCTCGCCGATACCGATTTGTTTGTGGAGATTGAGCGCGATTTCACCGTCTACGGCGAGGAAGCGAAATTCGGCGGCGGGAAAGTCCTGCGGGATGGGATGGGGCAATCCAGTCGTGCAACGTCGTCCGATGAGGCCCTCGACCTGGTGATTACGGGGGCAGTCATCGTGGACCACTGGGGAATTGTCAAAGCGGATATCGGTATCCGTGGCGGGAGGATTGTCAAGATCGGCAAGGCGGGCAATCCCGACGTGATGCCGGGCGTCACGCCGGGGATGGTGGTCGGCGCGGGAACCGAGGTGATTGCGGGCGAGGGGAAGATCGTGACCGCGGGCGGCATCGATTCGCACGTCCATTTCATCTGCCCTCAGCTCGTCGAAACGGCGCTTTCAGCGGGAATCACGACTTTAATCGGGGGTGGGACAGGGCCGGCCACGGGCACCAACGCCACAACCTGTACGCCGGGACCCTCAAATCTCCGACTGATGCTTCAGGCGGCGGATGGATTGCCGGTTAACTTGGGGTTTCTTGGAAAAGGCAATGCATCCTTTCCTGCGCCTCTTCGCGAGCAGATCGAAGCGGGCGCGATCGGTCTCAAGCTTCATGAGGATTGGGGAACCACTCCCGCGGCGATTGACTGTGCCCTGGGTGTGGCCGAGGAGTATGACGTACAAGTTGCGATTCACACCGATACGCTTAACGAAGCTGGCTTTGTGCAAGATACGATCCGCGCCTTTAAAGGCAGAACCATCCACACCTATCATACCGAAGGCGCCGGTGGCGGCCATGCTCCGGACATTATCGCGGTTTGCGGCGAACCTAACTGCCTGCCTTCGTCGACCAACCCTACGATGCCCTTCACCGTGAACACCCTGGATGAGCATTTGGACATGCTCATGGTCTGCCATCATCTGAGTCCCGCGATTCCGGAAGATCTTGCCTTCGCCGAGTCTCGCATTCGCGCCGAGACCATCGCGGCGGAAGATGTCCTCCACGACCTGGGTGCAATCAGCATGATGTCGTCCGACTCGCAGGCCATGGGACGGATTGGCGAAGTTATCATCCGCACGTGGCAGACGGCCGACAAGATGAAACGGCAGCGCGGTCCCCTGACCGGCGAGAAGCCGGGGTGTGATAACTTGAGGGTGCGGCGTTACGTGTCGAAATTTACGATCAATCCCGCGATTTCGCATGGGATTGCCGGCCAGGTTGGGTCCATCGAGGCCGGCAAACTCGCGGATCTGGTCTTATGGAAACCGGCATTTTTTGGGGTGAAACCAGAATTGGTCTTGAAGGGGGGAATGATTGCCTGGTCGGTGATGGGCGATCCCAACGCCTCTATTCCCACACCCCAGCCGGTCCTCTATCGCGGCATGTTTGGAGGCCTCGGAGGCGCCTTGCACGCGACCTCGCTGACCTTTGTCTCGAAGGCGGCGATGGATGCCGGCATCTCTGCTCGATATGGATTGAAGAAAGCTGCCGTCGCCGTGGCTCGTTGCCGCAAGCTGTCAAAACGCGACATGATTCTGAACGACGCCTTACCGAAGATGGAAGTCGACCCGGAGACCTACGAGGTGCGCGCGGACGGTGAATTGCTGACCTGCGAACCCGCGCAGGTTCTGCCGATGGCACAGCGCTATTTCCTGTTTTGAGGAGCCGCTCGAATGGTGTTGGTCGACAGAGTCCTGGACTGCGTCTCTCCTGAGCTACTAGAGGGCAAAGCACCAGACTCGGTCATCGTAACCTGGGAACAGCGGCGCTGGACGCGCGGACGACTGACCACCGCCGCCGGCCGCGAGCTTGGCATCGCGCTTGAGACCGGCGCCGTTCTCCAACCCGGCTCTATTCTGTGTGTCGAGCCGGACTGGTATGCCGTCGTTGAGGCGGCGGAGGAACCGACCCTGGCTATTACTCCTTCCAATTCCAACGAGGCGCTAAGGGTGGCCTACGAAGTGGGGAACCGCCATTTCCCTCTGGCGATTGAGGGCGGGGACCTACTCGTGCCCGATCACCCGGCCATGCGGCAGTTACTTGAACGCCTGGGCGTACCGTGGGAACGGCGCAACGCCGTTTTCGCTCCCATCGGGATCGGGCAGGGACATGAGCACTGAATCTTTCTTAAGCCTTCTTCAGTTTTCAGATGGCTTATTTCCCGCCGGAGCGTATGCCCATTCATTCGGCCTCGAATACTACGTTCAGTGCGGGCAGGTGCGCGACGCAGATGGGGTTTGCAACTTCATCCGGGCGAATCTGGAGGGGTCCCTCGCTCCAATGGAGACGGTTGCAATGCTGACCGCTCTTCGATGGCGCGTCCGGAACGGCGATTTAGCTGCGCTTCTTATTCTCGACCAGCAACTGGAGGCGATGAAACCTGTCGAAGAATTGCGGAGCGCAAGCCGCCAAATGGGCCGGCAGATGATACGGATTGCGGCGGAGCTCACGCAGGACCGATTATTGCGCTCCTATTTTCTAGCCACCGATTCCGACTCCACCCCCGGGCACCATCCCGTATGCTTCGGCGTAATAGCAGGAAGTCTGGGATGGTCCCAGGAGGATGCGGCCCGAGCCTATCTTTTTTCCGCGACCTCGGCCATGGTGGGTGCGGCTTTCAGATTGCTGCCCATGGGGCAGCTACGCGGGCAGCGAATCCTCTGGGAAATGAAATCGACTATCCAGAGGTTAGCGCAAGAAGCGATTGCTAAAGAAGAGAGCGAAATGTGGAGCTTTGTCCCGGGGCTCGAGATCGCGTCGATGCGCCACGCCCAGTTGGATGCGAGGTTATTTCGATCATGATTTCCAAACCGCTCAAAATCGGCGTCGGCGGTCCCGTGGGATCGGGCAAGACCGCATTGGTGGAAGCATTGTGCCTGCGCCTTCGAGATCGGTATGAGCTGGCAGTGATCACAAACGATATTTACACACGCGAGGATGCGGAATTCCTGACGAGGCGCGGAGCGCTCGCAGCCGAGCGAATTATTGGGGTGGAAACAGGAGGTTGCCCGCACACCGCGATCCGGGAGGATGCCTCGGTCAACCTGGAGGCGGTGCGCCAGTTGATTCGGCAGTTTCCCGATCTTGACCTTCTTCTGATCGAGAGCGGCGGGGATAACCTGGCGGCCACCTTCAGCCCTGAACTCGTGGATGCGACGATCTATGTGATCGACGTTGCGGAAGGCGAGAAGATTCCGCGCAAAGGAGGGCCGGGTATCATTTCCTCGGGCCTTCTCATCATCAACAAGATCGACCTCGCTCCCTACGTGGGAGCGGACCTCGCAGTGATGGAGCGAGACGCGAAGCGCGTCCGCGGCGAGCGGCCTTATGTCTTCACAAACCTCAAGAATGGTGCAGGAGTTGACACCGTCATTGGATGGATCCGGCACGATCTGCTCTTCGAACCCTGAGCGAGTAGGGCGGGACGGTTATCTCTCCCTGGAGTTCGAGCGGCGCGGGCAACGCACTGAATTGATTCGTTGCCGTTTCAGGTTGCCGCTTCAGGTCACCAAGCCGAGCTATGTCGATGACGATAGTTCCGCCTATGTGCTCCTTCTGAATCCTGCGGGAGGCCTCGTGGGAGGTGATTCTCTAGAGACGACAATCCGGTTGCGGAAGGGAACGCATGGTTGCCTGAGTACACCTTCGGCAACCTCAGTCTACCGAGCTTTGGATTGTCCTGCCAGCCAGCGGACGGACATCGTGCTGGAAGAGGAAGCCATTTTGGAGTATTTCCCGGAGCATCTAATCCCTTACCCACAGTCCGCTCTTCGGCAATCCCTGCGCGTGCAAATGGCAGCCGGCAGTTGCGTCATCCTCAGCGAGGCGTTCGCGGCCGGCCGGATTGCGCGCCGCGAGCAATGGCGATTCAAAGAACTCATCAGCGATACTGAAATTCGCCTGGGCAACCTGCCGATATATATCAACAAATCGAGGATTGTGCCGGTCGAGATCGTCCCGCAGCGCTTGGGGTTTACGGAAGGTTTGAATTATATCGCCAGTCTCGTCGTGGTTGCCGACGGCTTCAACGGTTGGAGAGAGCTTATCAATGCGCTACGGAGCACGCTCGATGCCGCTCCTGGTGTGCAGGGCGGTGCCAGCTTGGCTGGACACTGCGGTTGCGTGGTTCGATTCATGGCGTCCACAGCCACACAGTTGACGAGCACTACGCAGAGCCTTTGGGCTTCCGTCCGCGGAATCGTTTTGAACAAACCAGCGCTCTCCCTAAGGATGTACTAACAGCCTTGTCTTCCTCTCCATGCGACGGAAGCCTGAACCACTGTCCATCCCCTAAGATCGATTGTCGCCACAGTTTTGCGCCGGCGCGCCTTGCCGTGTTTTGGTTGTCTTTCAGATGCCCCACGCCGAAGTATGGTAAGTACAAGCGACAAGATGTATAGTGCAAGTCAGTCGGGGGTGTGGGACCAAACCCCGCCCCAGATTTGCCGTCATGGAGACATATATGGGGTGCGCTCCTATACAAAGCATTCACGCAAAGGAGGCGATGAAGGCCGGGACGCTCCTTTTGGCTATCTCCGTACTGCTCCCGGCTCGCGACACACCGCCAGTTGGGCAAATCACCAACCCACAAGCACTTGCTAAGGTCCGCAGTTTTTGCGTCGACGCCGAAGGGCTAAACGGTTTCGACCGTCACCTCCTCAAGGACTTCTTGAAGGCAGAGAGCAAGCCAAAGCATCTCCTCGCCAAGCTCCCTTGGAAGCTGGTTCCCGCGTGCGACGAAGGAGCTTCTGATGCGACTGCCAAGGTAGAGTTTGTGCCACTCAGGTTGATTAAAGTGGGGCTGCCACAAGCTACGCCGGGCCAGGACACAGAAAGACCTTACGCAACCAAAGTTGCATTGCAGATAGTGGACGCGAATTCCCGCGAGGAGCTCTATAACGTTGAGGCCGGGGCGGTCATGAATGCTGTAGGGCCCGCGGATTCCTCGGAGAGTTCCGCTGCCAGCGACAACACCAACCCCGTCTTAGAACAAAGGGACGCCCTCTACCACGCCTTCTGGGCTTTGGTCGACAACGTCCGGCAACTTCAGGTTCAGCGAACCCAGATAAAGTGAAACAGCGCGGCTGAGCCGCAAACAAGAGCAGATTCTTCGCTTCGCTCAGAATGACATGTCATCCTGAGGGCATGTGACTTTTTCAGTCTTACGTGGCAGTGACAGGCAGAGCCAACCGCCCAACCTGTCATCCTGAGCGAAGCGAAGGATCTGCTTTTCCGCGCGCCGCGGAAAAACTCGCCCTCAGTGCTACAGAACAAAAAAACGGCCACCGGCAGAAACCGGTGGCCGCCCAATTGATGCTCACTTTGATCGCAGGTCCAGCCGCTAGAAATACAATTTCAAGGCAAGCTGGATCTCCCGCGAATCGTTCTGTGTCCCGCCGATGGAACCGAAGGTCGTATCTTCGTACGTGCCATCGATGCCGCCGAGGTTGACGTGGTTGAAGGCATTGAAGAACTCGGCTCGGAACTGGATGCTCTCCTTGTTCTCACGGATCGGGAAGTTCTTGTACAGACCGAGGTCAAAGTTTTCCATGCCCAGGTTCCGGGCTGTGTTGCGCCCCAGGTTGCCGTAGGTGTATGGCGCGGGCACAGTGAAGGCGGCTTTGTTCAGGTAGCCGATCGTCTGATCCACACCTGCACCCGGGGTAGTTCTCTGGGGTTGGCCGGGAACCAGATTGGTTCGTTCCTCAAGCGAGCGCTGGCCGATGTTGGCAACATCGACGTTGACGCCCACGTTGAGCGGCCCACCGGTATTAAAGTGGGTAATACCGGTGAACTCCCAGCCTCCCAAAATTGCGTCCACGATCGGGTTGCCGTTGTTCAGGAAGTGGCGTCCGTGTCCGGCCGGAAGGTCGTAAACCCAATTACCGGTGAAGATGTGCCGGTAATCGAAGGTGCCATCCCCGCGATCGGCCCTGAAGTTGTTGTCAATCTGAGGGGCAGAGCTCTGGGAGAATCCAGATCCGCCTTCGTCGATGTAGTGGCCCCAGGCGTAGCTGCCAAGGAATTGCAGCCCGTTAGAGAAATGCTTTTCGATCTTCACCTGCAGCCCGTTATAGGCAGAGACCGCCACGTTGTCCATTTCGCTGTCCGCTCCGAATCCAGGCGAAGTCGGATAGGTGCCCATCACCGGGTCTGCGTACTGGTAGGGCCGGAAGTGCCCTGGCTGGCCCACGGTGCCCGGCCCGGGCAGAGGATCGTTCTCGTTGGTAAAGAGCGGCATGTGCCTTCCGCCGTTTCCGACGTATTCGACCTCCAGCATGAGGTTATTGGCCAACTCGCGCTGCACCCCGGCATTCCATTGCACGCTGTAGGGCGTGCGGTTGTAGCGGGCCATGGTGTGCTGCGCGTCGGCGGGCGTGCCAGGCACCGGCGTATTGTAGGTCGGATACATGTGCTCCGTGATGACTGTCGGAGTGCCCGCCTGGTTCAGGCCTTCCAGGGTGTCGGCGAGGGCGTACGGCCATGTACCGCGGGCACCCTGCCCCTCCCAGTAGTAGTTCGAACCGTAGAACATGCCGAAGCCGGAGCGCAGCGTTGTCTTCGGAGTCAAGGCGTAGGCCACACCGAGACGGGGCGCAAAGTCCTTGTAATCCGGCCGCATCAGCGAGGGATCGCTGATGTTCGGGCCGACATTGAGAAGCGGATTCGGGCCTGCCCATACGAACTTGTTATCCGAGAAGTCGAATTCCGAAAGGTGGTTGTGGACTTCCGTGGGCCACTTGTCGTACTCCCAGCGCAGGCCCGCGTTGACGGTAAGTTTGCGGGTCAGCTTGATGTCATCCTGGAAATAAAGGGCCTCGGTTTTGTCGCGCATGTAGGCTGCGGTAATGCCGACGTTGCGAGTGCCGCCGCTCGGGATGCCGAGCAGGAACGAGGCCAGGCTCGAGCCCGTGGTGGCTGTGTCTGCCGGGTTAGGATCCTCGGTCTGGATGTTTCCGTAATTGAACTGGCTTGTGAACAGACCGTCGGTCCAACCCTGCATGTAATTGAACTCGAATCCCGCCTTCATCGAGTGCTTGCCGCGGATCATGGAAACGCTCGCCAGTTCCTGCCAGATGCTCGACAGGAACGGGTTCCCTGTCTGTGAAGGAGATGTCCAACCCGCGGGATAGACCTCGGGGAAGAGGGGATACTTGGAGTTCTGTACCGGTGTGCCGTCTATAGGATGGTCACCCAGGAAGGAGGCCCACCCGCGGTCGTTGTCCGCCGTGAAAATCAAAGTGCGGTTGACGGACGACTTGAGGTCCACCACGGTACTGGGTGAGGCGAGCCAGGTCAAGCTGACCATGCCGTTCTGGAAATGGTTGTCCAAGGTGTTGTAGTTGTTGGGCAGGGCGTAGGGGCTTGTGCTGATCTGCTTCTGATCCGTATAACGCCCGAACATCTGCATGTTGTCCTTCAATTTGTAATCGATCCGGCCGTTGAGCTGGTATTGGTTAATCGAATCGGGAGAAACCACCACGCTGTTGTAGCCGCCCACCGCGTTCTCGGCCAGAAGGTTCGTCTTGGGGTACCACAATGCCGCATAAGCCGTGTTGAAAGGATCCATCCGGCTCGGGCAGATCGTATTCAGCACGCCGTTGCAGGAAATCTGCTGGCGCGAGTAGATCGGGTTGCCCTTGGCATCGACTCCGGTTTGAGTGGTGGTGGCAGGATCGTAGATGGGGGGTTGGTCCGTGAGATCTCCGGCGAACTGCGCCGTGGTGGGGATGGTGCCGAGATTCGTGGCTGCCTGTCGAACCTTTACACCTTCATAATTGAAAAACCAAAAGGCCTTATCTTTACCGTTGTAGAGTTTGGGTATGTCGATCGGGCCGCCTACTGTAAATCCGTATTGGTTTCTGCGCAAGGGAGTCTTCGAGATGCCCGCCCGGTCGTCGAAGAACTCCGCCGCGTCAAACTTGTCGTTGCGCACGAATTCGTAGGCGGAACCATGTATTTGGTTAGTACCGGATTTGGTGGCGACAGCCACATTGGCCCCGGCAGCTTCGCCAAATTCCGCGCTGGTGATGTTGGTCCGAACCTGGAATTCCTGGATCGAGTCAATCGCCGGCTGAATTCCGTAGGCCTTAAAGAACTCCTCGTTGTTGGAAACGCCGTCAAGCGTGTAATCGTTCTGCTCGGAACGATTTCCGCTGACGCTGTAGTTCGAACCCGTCGATTGATAGATCCCGCCTCCGTTGTTTACGCTGCCGGGAATGAGCGCAAGCAAGTCGGTATAAGCCCGGCCATTGAGGGGCATTTCCAGCACATTGGTGTTGCTAATCGTGGTCCCCACAGTAGCATTGGTGGTGTTGAGCAATGGAGCCACCGACTGTACTTCTACGGTCTGCGTGACCGCACCGATTTGCAGTGTAACGTTCATGGTGAGTGAAGCGGCCACGTGCAATTCCTGTGCAGCGACTTCCGCGGTTTCAAACCCTTGCTTCTCCACTTTGACCGTATAAGATCCCGGAAGCATAGACTCAAAACGGTACGCTCCCGCCGCATCCGTCTTGGTGGTCCGGGTGAGTCCAGTGTTGACATTCGTGGCTGTTACAGCGCAATCCGGCACCGCTGCCGCGGACTGATCTGTCACGGAGCCCACGATGATGCCGAAGTACTGCTGAGCCATGGCGCGCGTTCCAACGCCGAGGGCGACGAGCAGAACTACTGCGCTCCCCAGCAACCCCAGCCATTTGACCGCTTGTCCTTTCATGCGTTCCTCCTTTTGGGTTTGGGTCGTGCCTGGTTCTTGTTAGCTTGCAACCCTAATTGCCTTCAGCCGCCGAAAGCCTTTGGAAGATACCTTGTTCACGCTCGGCCAATTCCGGCCGGCCGGTCGCCCGGTACGCTTCGGCAAGTAGTTTGTGGCTGAGAGCGTCCGCGGGGTTATTCTGCACGGCGGCTTCGAGCAGGGCCCGTGCCTTAGCCGGGTCGCTGCCCGCCATCCACGCCTGGCCCAGCGCTCGGCAAACTTCCCATGAGGTTGTGTTCACCTGGTGCGCGGCTGCCAGTTCCGTGATAGCGTCTTGAATCCTACCCTGAGCCAGGCGGTACTCGCCGACGCGCAGATGTGCCTGGTCGTCCAGAGGGTAGTCTTGCAACTCCGCTTCGTATTCCTGGGTAGCCCGTTCGTATTGTTCTTGCTCCCAGTACATCTCGGCTATTCCGCGGTGGGCTCCTTCGAGGTCTGGTCTCAACTGCAACGCCTTCCGGTATTCAAGAATTGCGTTCTGATATTCCGCCTTCCAAGCGAACGCCTCCGCAGCCAATTGATGGGCGCGATAGGAATTCGCGTCGCTCTTTTGAACGCGCTCGTAATAGTCCTCCGCCACCCGACGGTACCCACGGGCAAGCTGGTAATCTGCATCCATGGCCACTGAAGAACCGGAAGGCACTTTCTCCAGTTCCGCCGTGGCCTCTTCGTGCTTGCCCAGGGTCATCAAAGTAGAACCGAGCCAGAAATGACCCTCCGGAATGTCCGGCTTTGTCGCTAATGCTTTCTCCAGAGCAACCTGGGCGCTGGCAAGCTGTCCCATGCGAGATTCGCTGATGCCCAGGAACAAGTCGGCGGCCCAAAGCGTTGCGTCCAGTTGAGAAGCGTGTTGGAGGGCAGGAACAGCCTTGTCAAGCCGGTTGCCTAGGTAGTAAGCGAGTCCGAGCCGCTGCCAGAACGTCAGCACGGCCAGAATGTTCCTTCAGGAACCTCGTGTAGCATTCGGCAGCTCGGTCGAATTCTCGCGCCTGTTCGGCCGCCTTAGCCTCCAAGAGCCAATCACGCTCCATGTCCTTGGTTTGTGCCCGGGACACGGGGGCAACTAAGGACAGGACGGCAAGGAGCCAAATAACCGGCTCGTCCCGCAGCGAGAACACCTTGGTCAATCCTTCAAGGGTCATCGAAGCTCTCGCACTGAACCTGTAGACAGCCTGTAGATTTATAAGCCCGACTTTTTTGCTGCACGCCTATTGCCACGCTGATAACGATTATTAGCTTTTTAGAATCAACACGTTAGTTTCAAGACAGTATTGGATTCGCCAACAAATACAAAAATTGGAATTCAGAATAAGGAATATTATGGATAAGTATAAATGGAGTGATCAAACCCGACAGATGGGTATTACTCTGCAGTCCCAAAATAACTACTGGTGTCTAGCCGGGTCATTAAGCTCTTGCTCTTCGGTCTTGAGGTGCTCTAGGCCCGCAGCCCGCTGGCTTATTAGCTTGGCCGAAATGTCAGCTTCTTGCTGGGCTTCTTTCAAACGGCCCATTTGACGATAGGCGCCGGCGAGCATGGCATGGACGGTGTGGTCAGAAGGGCTTTGCTTTGCTACCCATAGCAGTTCGCGCACGGCATCCTCGTATCGCTTTTCCGCAAGCAGGCCGCGAGCCCGGGAACGATGTGCTTCAGAGAGGCCAGGGTTGATTTTCAGGGCGCGCTCCAAGTGGGACATGCCTTCCTCAACCCGGCCCTGCTTGATATCGATGTCACCCAACTCGAAGTTCGCCAGGGCGTGATCGGGATTGCTCGCAAGCTCTCTCCCCAGTTCCTGCCGGGCCTCCGGGTACTTCATCATTTGGTAGTACACGTCGCCAACGTCGAAGTGAAGACCCGGGAGATTTGGGGCCGTTACCAATGCCTTCTGATAAGCCTGTAGGGCGTTCTCATATTCCTGTTTCAGGCGGAACTGGTCTCCTTCGAGCTCCTGCACCCTATAGTGGTTCTTATCCTTCCTTTCCATCTCCTCTAACACATTCTGGGCCATGGAGTTATAGGTACTGCCGATCCAGAAGAGGGCGTCGGCGTCGTCGGGATTCAGATTCAGCCAGGATTTCCAAGTGCTGATTGCCTCTTTATCCCGTCCCACCGAGGCGTAAGCGCGCCCCAACTCGATCCACTCCTCCTCGCTTCGTGGCCTTATCTGGCGTGCCAACTCCAGATGGGCAATGGCTTTGTCAAAATTGTGAGTGCGGAAATAGCAGTCGCCCAAGATCTCTTCGACATCGCCCCTGGAAGACTCGGCAAGCGGCTCGAGCGCCCGATTCGATTCCTCACATCGCCCGAGTCTTCCCAGGACTTTGCCGAGCCCCAACCGAGCCTCCCGAGAGTCGGGAGAATGCTGCAGGGCAGCCCGATACGCCTGCAGGGCCTGCGCGTAGTCGCCCTGGCTTTCAAGGGATTGGGCGGAAGGCAAAGCATCCTGTGCGCAGAAGGCCAGCCCAGCCCATGTCGTCAAAGCCATGAGAGAAATAGCCGCAGTTGTGACAGGAAGCCGGTAACTCATGAGGTTCGTGACGAAAAGCTGGCACCTCTCGAAGGTCAATCCTAGCACCAACCCCAGCACGGCCGCAAAGCCCGCTACGAGGCCGCACTTGCCTGTGGAGGTCCAACGCGAACTGGTTCTTGCATGCGAACAACCGTTGTTTAAGTTGGAACTGAGAGCAAAACACATATGCTTCGGCGCTTGACACGGTCGTGCGAGCTTGAATTAGAATCTACTATTCAGGAGTTCCGTTGATCATCCTCATAGCGTCAGCTCTCGGTGTAATTCGCCGGCACATTCCGGCGGCACTGCTGCTTGCGGCCCTGTTAGGGTGTGCCTCTGCGACCAGCGGCCAAAGCAAGGCCGGAACCCCCAAAACCATCGATAAACAACCGAGCCAGTCGTCCGAGGCGGTTGGTCCAGAAGCCAGTGAACTGCAGGGTAAGGCCGCGCAACTCTTCCGCAAGGCGAAGGACCTCTTCGCCGACAAACAATACGCGAAGGCCGTGCCGGTGCTTGAGGATGCCGCGAAGGTTGCCCCCACTGAACAAGTGATCCATCACTACCTCGGCTACGCCTTGTGGAAGGAAGACCGCTTCAAGGAGGCCGGCCAGGAATTCGAACGGGCCCACCGTCTCGATCCAAAGAATGCCTATACCCTCTATTTTCTGGGGAGAGTGTTCGACGCTCAAGGCGAAACCAACACGGCCATTCGTTCCTACGAGTCCGAATTTGCCTTGGGCGCGCCCGTTTACGATACTTATCAGCGCCTGGCTGTTGCCTATTTGCGAAGGGGAGAGCCGAAGAAAGCGCTCGAGATGGTCCAGCGGGGCCTGCAGGCGACGCCGTGGGAAAGCTCCCTTCATTACCAACTGGCGCGTATTTACCAGCAAACAGGACACCCCAAGGAGGCGAAGGAGGAATTCGACGCCACCAATCGCCTGAAGCAGAGTGACCAGGCTTCCATTCAAAGACTGCTGGACTTGTCCGTCGCGATCCAAGATAAGAATGCGGAGCGTGTAATTGCACTGCGCCAGGAATTTCTTGCGCAAACCCCCCGCGACCCGGAGATCATGCACTCGCTCGGTTTACTGCTCGGCAAGCACGGACTTTATGCCGAGGCGGCAGAACCTCTCACCGTGGCGGCGCAAATGATGCCGCAGTACTACGACGCGCAGTACAATCTTGGCCTTACGCTGATGAAGCTTGGAAACGCGTCTGACGCTGAGGCTGCGTTGAAGAAGGCTGTGGAGATCCGTCCCGACGCTTTTGAAGCCAATAGCGCCCTTTCCGTACTTTACGTCGGTCAAGGCCGCACACAAGACGCCATCGGGCGGCTGAACGTCGCCCGGCAGGCGCGCCCGGACGACCCTGGCATTCTTGCGCTTCTCGGGGATGAGTATTTACAGATTGACGATGCGCCGGCGGCAATTCCGTTGCTACGAGAGGCCATTCGCCTGCAGCCCAGCAATCCGAATCCTTGGCACGTGCTGATCCAAGCCTATCAGCAGGAGAAAGACTTCTCGAGCGCGCTCGGCCTGGCCCAGGAAGGTGCGGAGCGATTTCCGTCTGTAGGCCGCTTTCAGTTCGAAATCGGGAACCAACTCTCAAACCTGGGACGCTACCAGGAGGCCCTGCCGTCCGCGGAACAGTCCGTCCAACTGGATGCGTCGTTGGTTGAGGGACACGATCTGGTGGGTGATATCGAATCTCGCCGGGGCGATTATGAAAAGGCCCTGGCCAGTTTCGAGCGGGCCAAAGGGCTGGACCCAACGGACTTGGAAGCCTTGCGGGGGATCGCGCAGGTGTTTCTCCGCCTCAAACGATACGATGACGCAGTGGCTGCCGCGAATGAGGCAATCCCGATTCACCCCACAGAACCCGAGTTCTACTATGATTTGTCGCAAGCTTACGTAAGGCTCGGCGACCAGGAGAAGGCGGCGCAGGCGTCAGCAAGATTCCAGGAACTTCACACCGCTCAGGTTGCCAAGCAGAACGCCGAAGATCAACGCCGGGCCTTGCGCGACAAAGGAACCAAACCATGACAAGGGTCGGGTGATCGTGTCATCCTGAGCCCTTCGCTTGTCATTCTGAGCGCAGCGAAGAATCTGCAGTGTGTCCGCTGAGGGTAAGCTGCGCGAAGGATCTGCAGTTCGCCGAGCATCGTGAAATCAAGAAAAATGCAGATCCTTCGCCGCCTTCGGCTCAGGATGACCGCCACCGTGAGTTTTAGCTCTGTTAGTAGCATTCACTGTTTGCTCGAACTGTAAAACGTCACGAGCTTTTAGGATGACAGGATGGGGGTCAATCGTAGAACCTGATGAACTCGAGACGAAAATTCCTGACTCAGTGCTGCGCTCCGTTCTTACTAGGCAAGGGTGCGCGGTGGCGCTGGGGAGCGTCCGGCCACGGCTTCAGCGCGAACGCGAATGCTTCTTCCAAAATCACCTTTCGCAATGTAGCCCAGGAAGCCGGCATCACGCCCACACTAACCTGCGGAAATGCGACAAAGAACTACATAGTCGAAGTCTACGGCAGCGGATGCTTGTGGTTTGACTACAACAACGACGGTTATACGGACCTGTACATCGTCAACGGCTCGACGCTCGAAAACCTTCTGCGTCCCGCCGCTGTGAAGCACCCGCCTCGCAACTATCTCTTTCGCAACAATGGCGATGGCACGTTTACCAACGTCACGTTACAAGCGGGAGTTCCCGGCTACGGCTGGGGTGTGGGTGCCGTCGCCGCCGACTACAACAACGACGGCTTTGTGGACCTGTTCGTTTATAACTTTGGACCGAACATCCTTTACCGGAACAACGGCGACGGCACCTTCACCGACGTCACGGCTCAGGCCGGACTGGCCGGAAGCCAACTGGTCTGGAGCGGCGGCGCGGCCTTTGGGGACTACGACAAGGACGGCTACCTCGATCTATACGTAGCTGGACACATCGACTTTGATCTGCACCATCCCCCTCCGGTCGGCCAGGCCCTCTGTACCTACCGTAACAAGATGGTGAGGGTGTGCGGCCCGCGCGGGCTCAAGGGCGCACCCGACGCGCTCTATCACAACAACGGCGACGGCACCTTCACGGACGTCACCGAAAAGGCCGGCGTAATTGACAAGCAATTGGGCTATGGGTTTGCGGTTCTGCTCGAGGACCTGGATGGTGACGGCTGGCCGGACATCGTCGTCGCCAACGACTCCGGTCCTAACTACTTTTACAAGAACAAGAAGAATGGCGCGTTCGAGGAAATCGGTACGGCCGCTGGAATCGCGTACAACGGCGAGGGACAAGAGCAGTCGAACATGGGCATCGCGGCGGGCGACTACGACAACGACGGATGGACCGACCTGTTCATTACCACGTTTGCTCACGATAATAAGACCTTATACCATAATGATGGGAAGGGTATTTTCACAGATGTGTCTTATCCTTCGGGCCTCGGAGACCCCACGATCGCTTACCTCGGCATGGCGACCTTCTTTATGGATTACAACAATGACGGGTGGAAAGACATCTTCATTGTGAATGGCCATCTGTATCCTGAAGTCGATCGGCTTTTCAGCGACGAACACTACCTTCAGAATCCTCAACTGTTCGAGAATCGGGGGAACGGAAAGTTCGTCGAGGTCTCGACGGATGTAGGGATTTCCGCCCTGCCGGTGGGCGGACGGGGCGGGGCCTTTTGCGACTATGACAACGATGGCGACATCGATGTCGCAATCACGACCATTGACAGCCGCCCCCTTCTGCTGCGCAATGATGGCGGAAACCGTTCCGGCCACTGGTTGCAGATCAAGACTGTAGGTACAAAGAGCAACCGGGATGGCATCGGGGCCTTGGTTAAGGTTGTGGCTGGTGACCTCACCCAGTACGACCGTGTCCGGACGGGAGGATCATGGCTTTCCGGCAACGATATGCGACTGCACTTTGGAATGGGGGACCACCGGGGAGCCGAACTCGTGGAGATCACTTGGCCCAGCGGAAAAATCGACCGGCTCAATAATGTCAGCGCGGATCAGATTCTCGTGGTCCGTGAAGGCGAAGGACAGATTGCCTCGCCCTACAAGCCCTTCAAATCAGCGCACAGATAAACCCCGAACTTCCCGAAAGCTCTGTTTGCGGTTTTGCCGCTTGCTCTCTCGAGAGTGCAGTTGTAAGTAGATGACCTTGCGGATTGGAAGGTGGCAGTGTTAGAGTCAATTCCGCTTCTCTCTCTTCGCCCTGAGGCGCACATGCCATGATGAGCCGCTTTTCAATCGTTGTTTCGCTTGTGCTCTCAATCAGTTCGCCCCTGCGGAGCGCGGCCCAGCAGCGCAATATTACGTTGATGCAAAAGTTGTGGATCGTGGCAGGAATAGTAAAGACGGCACAGGGTGAACCCGTCCGCAACGCGAGCGTAACGATAACACCTTTGGGTGTCATGGGCGCCAAGATGCTTGGAACGAATTCGCAGGGAGAATTCACGACCGAGTACTCGATGGTGGCGGAGGAATTCCACGCCTTCAGCGCCATCGTGACCGTGAAAAAGAAGGGGTTCGAAACCGCGCATGGTTACATCAACTTCGGAGAGTCGACTAAGACCTGGTGGATGCCGTTTACGCTCTATGGGCTGAAGGACGAAGACCCCAACCTGCTCCCCATGGCAGATTTGGTGATGGGCCTGGCGCCCGGACTGCGACAACTCGGGCCGGCGGACGGGCTTCCGGCGAAGAGTGCGAAAGATTACGCGCGCGGCGTCAATGTCTTCCTCGAACGGCACCAACCCGAGCGTGCCATACCTGACCTCTGGCACGTGGCGAAGGAGAACCCGAACTGCATCGCGTGCCGCACTATGCTGGCGCTGGCGGAACTCGATTGGCATGCCTGGGACGACGCCCGCGAGACCCTTGCGGAAGCCGGAAACGACTCGCTGGCCAATCGACACATCGGGCGTTCGGAACCGCTGGTCGCTTATGGAACATGGCTGAGTTGGCAGAACGACCCTGAAAAAGCGCTGCCGTTTTTCATGGAAGCAATCAAGTTTGCGCCGCAGGATCCGCTGGCGCTCGAGGAGCTTGGACGAGCGCTGGTTGCCACCCAACAATTCGAGGCGGCCAACGAATACCTCAAAATGGCCCTTGCCGCAGGCGCTGGAACGGACGCGAAGTTACTCTACATAAAATCCTGCCTCGGCACGGGCCGCTCTGACGAGGCGATCGCCGAGATGAACCGTTATCTCGCTGGGCGCGACGTGAAGAAGATGCCGCTGCGCGTTCGTAACGTGTGGGCGGACGTGCAGAATCGTGAGAAGCTCGAGGCTGCGTACGCGAACAAGAAGCCGGAGAAGGGCCGCGTCCACTTTGACTTTCTCCAGGATCCTCCCCGCGAAATGATCGAAGGCCTTGAACCCGCGCTTGACCAGACGGCGCTTAGCGTTATCCTGGCGGGTGTGGCGGCCACCATGTCCGCCATGGCTGCCAACTTCCCGAATACGAGTTCGCGCGAGTCAATTCGCCAGGAAAAACTCGGTGGCAAGGGAAAGGTCCGGGGCTCAAGGAATCAGGAATTTCGGTACCTCTGCATTGCGCCTCGCGAACGCTCGGGCCCGACATTCAAAGAGTATCGGGTTGATTCCGCCGGCACGGCGGTGATTCCCAAGGGAGCCGAAGAGGGGTACATGCTCACCCGCGGCTTTACTGCGGCAGCGCTCGTTTTCCATCCCGACTACCAACCTGAAACGACCTTCCGCTACCTCGGCAAACAACAGACCAATGGCCGACTCACGTACGTGGTGGCATTTGCTCAGATTCCGGGGAAAGCCCATCTGAGTGGCCTCTTCAAGTCGGGACAGAGTTGGCTGCCGACGTTCACTCAGGGGCTCGCATGGATTGACCCCCCGAGCTACCAGATCGTTCGGTTACGTACCGAGCTTCTGCGACCCTTGCCCGAGCTTCGGCTGGAAAGAGAGAGCACGGAAATCAACTTCCATCAGGTCGGCTTCAGGCGCCTGAAACAGACCTTCTGGTTGCCTCAGCAAGTGACCGTAGCCATTGATTGGAACGGCAAACAGCTTCGCAACACCCACGCGTATTCCGACTTTAGACTTTTCAGCGTGGATGCCACAGAGAGGGTAGGGGCACCGAAGCGTCAGGCGGCCGTGAACAGTTCGACGCAGCCGACTTCGCCGTAGCCTGCGGTATTCAGATGAAAGGCAGGCATGTCTCGCCCCCTGCCCATCTGCCTAACTGCCTCATTCCGGCGCCGGCACAATCGCAAAACTCTGGAGGGAGTTGAAGGCCACCCACTTCTCCCTCGAAGGACTGTCAGCCTGTTTCGAGATTTTCAGGAACGCCCGCACGCTGTCCTTCCCGAGTTGGATTTTCGTCGCTGTTTTCGGCTCGGCGACGACCTTGGCCGCTTCCTTGGGGACGTCCTTGGCGTCCATCCACGAGAATTTCAGGAACACTCGCAAAGGTGAGAAGATCTCGGGAGGAGGACATACCACCGTCAGGGCCGGCTTTGGTGGACCGGTCTCCCACTCAATGACGGAGCACTTGATATCCGAGGGTCTGAGGGCGTTGCCGGGTTTGAAAGGATTCAGCTTCTTTTGCCAGAAATCGTCAAGCGGCGATGAATCGCGAGTGCTGGCTTGGGGCGGAAGGTGCGAAACCTGATCCGGGTATTGTGGATCTCCATGCCCCTGGCCGGCGGCGCAGGGGATCGCCCAGCACGCGAAAGGCAGCAACAGAATCACACCTTTTCTGAGGGTTGGACTCATGCGACATCTCCTGTACTCCGGAAGCCTCGGAAGGGCGGGGCTTCAGAGTCTGTCTAAGAACTTCCCTTGGGACTGTCATTTCGAGTGTACATGGGACCCGCAGCCCACTCATGGAAATAAAAGTCGCTGTCATCCTGAGCGAAGCGAAGGATCTGCAGTTCCGGTCCGAGGTGAACTAATGCAGATTCTTCGCTTCGCTCGGAATGACAGTCCCGGCAGGTTTTCACTTAGACTCAAAAGCGGCGCGGTTAGAATAGCCAAGATCCGCGGCTTTGTGGAACTCCTCGGCAGCGCGTTTCAACTCGCCCTTCTTCTGCAAGATCACTCCCAGATTGTGGTGCGCCTGGGCAAGGTCGGCGTCAAGGGCGAGAGCCTTTTCCATCTGGTCGATCGCGGCGTCGATATTGCCCTGCTTCGCCAGCATCCCCCCGGCATTGTTGTAAGCTTCCGCATTCATGGGCTGGAGAGCAATGGCCTTCTCGAACTGCGCTCTGGCCTTCTCCGTCTCTCCCGCCTTTGCCAGCGCCACGCCGAGGTGATTGTGGGCCTCCGGGGAGTCTGGATCGATTTGAACCGCGCGCGTGAAGGCTTGAATCGCCTCCTGAGTGTTACCTTTCGCCAACGCTCTAAGGCCGCCGCTGATCGCCTCGATTGATTTTGAGGAAGCCTGTACCCTCGACTCGGCAGCACTCGTGATCTGCGCCACCTTTGCGAACTCTGACGCTGCCGCTTGTTGGTCACCTTTCTTCAGCAGCAATCGCGCTAGGTTGTAGTGTCCGGCGGAATCCTGCGGATCGAGTTCGAGCGCCGCGCGCAGTTCAAGGATAGCGTTCTCGGTGTCTCCTGCTTGGTTAAGCGCCATGCCCAGGCGCGAGTGAAAGCGGGGATTCTTAGGTTCGAATTCGACTGCCTTTCGCAGTTCGGCGACCGCCGGCTTCTGCTGAGAGCGCATCAGGTACATCATCCCGAGGTTGTAATGCGAGTCGGCGTCGCTCGCGTCCAGCTTCGCGGAATGCTCGAAGTCCTTCGTGGCGTCTTCCACGCGCCCTTGGTCGGCCTCGACGACGCCCAGGTTATTGTAGGCGTCCGCGAACGCGGGGCGCAGGCTCACAGCCTTTTGGAACTCCAGTTCTGCCTCACGGAGTTCGCTCCGGCGGGCATAGGCCCTGCCCAGATTGTAATGGGCGCTGGCATCGCCCGGAAGATCGGCGGTCGCCTTCTTCAGCTCAGCCATGGCTTCCTCGACGCGTCCTGCGTCCAGCAAAGTTGCGCCGAGCTGAATGCGCGCCGCCGCGTACGAAGGCCGCAGCCGCAACGCCTCGCGGAATTCCAACGCCGCCGGAACGAAATCCTTCTTGTTCGCGCAGGCCAGGCCCAGGTTAAAATGGGCCTCGGCGTAATCCGGCTGTAACTTGAGCGCCAAGCGGAACTGCGCGGCCGCCTCATCCGCTTTGCCTAGCGCCACGAGCGAAACACCCAAATCATTGTGTGCCGCGGGATAATCGGGGCGGAGTTCCACAGCCCTGCGGAATTCCTGCGACGCGTTACCCGCATCACCACCGGCTGAAAGCACCACGCCCAGACGGTAGTGAGCGACGGCGTCGGTGGGATCGAGTCCCAAGGCAACGTGGAGCGCGTCGAGCGCCGCTGTTCGATCGCCGGTTCTCGATAAAGCCATGCCAAGATCGGACCTTGCCCTGGCGTTCTTCGGATCGAGACGTACCGCCTCTCCGAATTCTCGCACCGCCCCTGTCATATCACCCGAGGCTGCCATGGCCACCCCCAGCTTCTCGTGAATGGATGGAATAGCCGTGCTGGCGGCCAGCGCTCTTTGATACTCCGCAATGGCTTGATCGAAGCGGCGCGCTGCGAGTAGTTCATCGCCCCGGCGCTCGTGCACCGAGATCTCTTCAGCCGCTCGCGGTCCCATGAGAGTCCCGGAGGGCAGATTTTGTGCGGTGGCTGACCGAGGAAAGAGAACTATCAAAAGGGCCACACAGATTCCGCAGAGTTGCCCGCGAATTGCAGGGGTGTGAAAGAAATGGGAATCTGTCACCCTGAGCGCAGCGAAGGATCTCCGCAGTTCTTCGAAACACTGCCAACCAAAGCAACTACAGAGATCCTTCGCTGCGCTCAGGATGACGGCGTATGATTGATTCACACCTTCTGCCACTCCGAGACCCCGCGTTGCCTCACTCGACCTTTTCAATTTCACTGTCGTTGCCATCGCAGAATCGGCACGCGGTATGCCACCCTCCCACCACATGTTATAGTTTAACGCAGTTAGGAAGTTCGCGATAAGGAGCCTTGTCGCCCATGCTTGTTCGTCCCCGCAGAAATTCCCGGCGCAGCTTCATGCAGCGTCTTTGCGCGCCTTTGCTCTTGCCGTCAGTCAATGCGAAGGCCTGGGCAAGCTTGCTGGCGGGAACGGCGGGGGATCCCACCGATCAAACCCGGGCCGCTGCGCCGAATTCTGCCTTCTTTCGAGATGTCGCATCCGAGGCCGGTATTAAGGCCGAACTGACCTGCGGAAGCCGCGAAAAGAACTGGATCCTGGAAGTCTACGGCAGTGGTTGCGTCTGGTTTGATTACAACAACGACGGCTACGTAGATCTTTATATCGTTAACGGATCCACGATCGACAATCTCCTTCATCCTTCTCAGGTTAAGCACCCTCCTCACAACTATCTCTTCCGAAATAACGGTGATGGAACCTTTACCGACGTAACCCGGCGAGCGGGTGTCGAGGGGCACGGCTGGGGGTTCGGCGCGGTTGCGGCGGATTACAACAATGACGGGTTTCAAGACTTGTACGTTTACAACTACGGGCCCAACATTCTGTATCGGAATAACGGTGATGGGACCTTCACGGATGTGACCGTCCAGGCGGGGGTTGCGGCGCCGCACCAGATTTGGAGTGGCGGCGCGGCCTTTGGCGATTTTGACAACGATGGCTTCGTGGACCTCTATGTGGCGGGCCACATCGACTTCGACCTGCGTCATCCTCCTCAACCTGCCCAACCCACTTGCACTTATCGCAGCAAAGTAATGCGAGCTTGCGGCCCCCGCGGCTTGAGAGGGGCGCCCGATGTCCTCTATCACAACAACGGTGACGGGTCGTTCACGGATGTAACCGAAAAGGCAGGCGTAGTCGACAAGAATCTGGGCTATGGCTTTTCCGTTCTCATCGAAGACCTGAACGGCGACGGATGGCCTGACATCGTCGTCGCCAACGACTCCGGCCCCAATTACTTCTATAGGAACAAGGGAAACGGCACCTTCGAAGAGGTTGGCGAGGTGGTGGGGATCGCGTACAACGGCGAGGGTTCCGAGCAGGCCAATATGGGCATTGCCCCCGGCGACTACGATAACGATGGGTGGACAGACCTGTTCATAACTACCTATGCCAATGATAATAAGACCTTGTTCCATAATGACGGAAAAGGGGTTTTCACCGATGTGTCCTACCCTTCCGGCATCGGAGAGCCCTCGATTCCGTTGCTGGGGATGGCCACCTTCTTCATGGATTACAACAACGACGGGTGGAGGGATATTTTTTGGGTTAACGGCCATCTTTACCCAGAGGTCGATCGCCTTTTCACCGACGAACATTATCACCAGCACCCTCAACTGTTCCAAAACTTGGGCAACGGAAAGTTCCGAGAGGTCACCCAAGAGGCCGGGCTTGCCGCATTTCAATTGGGCGGCCGCGGGGGCGCCTGTTGCGACTATAACAACGACGGGGCGTTGGACGTGGCCATCACCAACATCGACAGCCCACCGGTGCTCCTGCAAAACGAAAGAGCCAGCTCGGCAGGACACTGGCTGCAGGTAAGAACTGTGGGGACTAAGAGCAACCGCGATGGAATAGGTGCGTGGGTGAAAGTCGTGGCCGGAGACTTAACCCAGTATGATCGTGTACGCACGGGCGGAAACTGGCTTTCAGGAAATGATATCCGGCTTCACTTTGGCCTCGGTCCCCGCCAGGAAGCGGAATTGGTCGAAATCAGTTGGCCCAGCGGAAGGGTCGACCGGATGACGCGCGTAGGCGCAAACCAGGTCCTGGTGGTGCGCGAAGGAGAGGGACAGGTTCCGTCACCTTACAAGCCATTTAAAGGGAGAGCGCCGGCATCGTAGACCGGTCGCAGTTAGGCCACGCACTTGCGATAGGGGAATCTCTCTTCCATGCGCAGTATTTCCGGGCACGACTTAATGCCCCCCGTGGTGGTCAAGCTGCTCAAGTTCATTCCACCGGCACAGGTGGCCAAGCGAAGCATCTTGTCGCGACTCCAACCATGATATAACCCGTAGATAATTCCCGCGCAAAAAGAATCCCCCGCGCCGGCGCTTCCCACGACGTAATCATCGGGAAGTTCCAGGGAGGGCTGCAATAACTCGACTCCGTCTTTGGAAAGCAGATAACCGCCCTCCGGGAAATGGACCACCACCAGATCTTTAACTCCGAACCCGAAAATGGTTTCCCCGATCTTGCCCAGGTTTTCGGGCAGCAGCTTGCCCCCTGGCCGCAGTGGGATGCCGGTCAACTTCTCCGCTTCCCAATCATTGATGATGCAGTAGTCGGTATACTTCAGCGCCGGCGGCACGATGTGACGAAAGCGGTCGCTGTTTTCTGACACCAGATCGATTGAGGTCCGGATGTTGTGACGTTGAAGTTGTGCGAGAAAACGTGCCGCCACGGTTCCAAACTCCGCATCGGGCTGGTCCATCGCATCCATCAGGAGGAGATAGCCGAGGTGGAACATCTTAACAGGCAAGCTCTTGATGTCCACGTGAACGGGTTCGAACAATCGGTTGGTCCCCCGGTAATGAAAGAAGGTCCGCCGTCCGCTGGCCTTAATGCTAAAAACATCGGTGAAAGAGGTGGCGTCCAAGCCGGTTCGACGCAGTTGGTCGACGTTAACATTAGGATAGCGACGGCACTCTTCGACGAGGTAGTCGCCGTAAACGTCGTTGCCGATGAGCCCCAGGGCATAAAGCGGCAGGTTCGAATCAAACTTCGCGAGATTAATGACCACGTTGTGTGCCGAGCCACCACCACCCTTGGATATTTCAGAGATGTATGCGATCGAGTTCTCCTGCGGGTAATGGTCGGTCACCTTCACGAGATCCACCACCCAGATGCCGCCGCAGGCAATCCCTAGCCGATTATTCGCTGTCATAAAAGCTCCTGCCCCATCGTTGTTAGTGTACCCTACATCCCACGGGCGCCGAATGCAACAATGATTGGCGCCGCCGCACGTCCCAGAACGCCCAAAACTCTTGGGTTGCGTTTGGCTCTGTCACCGTGCTAGAAATCTTACGCACTCCGAGGGCTGCAAGAACGGCGTTGGTCTGAGGACTTCCGAATCAGGGCATTTGATGAAAGCGCTGGCACTTACAGCTTGAGGCGGGCTCGGGTCGCATGCTGTACAGCCTGGGCGTTTCGGTAGGAAAGTGAGGTGTCGCATGAGATTTCATATCAAGGCTGTTGCATGTTTCCTCCTTGCTTGTGCGGGTGGGTTGCAAGCTCAAAACGAACCGCTGCGATGGGTAAATACATTGGTGGGCACGGCACCGCTGGACAAGCAGGAGTTGATCGGTAACGCTCCGCCGCCTGGTGAGGAACTGTACACAGGCATGACTTCGGCGGGGGCCGTGCTCCCTCACGGTATCACTAACCTCGGCCCAATTAACAAGAATCTCGACGTCTCTTACCCAGCCGGCGTCGGCATGTTCTACGACTACCTCCACCGGACCATGTTCGGCTTCACCAGCGGAATGCATGGCCTGGTGGTGATGCCGGTTGTAGGCCCGTGGACGGTGCCACCGGAACGCAGCGGGTCGGTCTACGATAAGTCGCGGGAAAAAGCCACGGCCGGTTATTACAGTGTTTACCTGGACGATTTTCGCGTTGAAGCCGAGATGACCGCAACCTACTGGACGGGAATCTACCGCTTCAGCTTTCCCAAGAGCGAAGAATCACACATCTTGATGGACCTGGGCTTTCACGGCGGCGATATCGAGATTAGTGATGATCACACTGTGCGAGGCTGCGCTGTACGCCCCATCCGCGGAGCCGTCTCCGGTACCTCGGAAAGCGGCATGGCTCGGACTTGCTTCGTCGCTGAATTCTCGAAGGCTTTTCGTGACTTCGGCACGTTTAAGGAGATTCGACCTTCCCGGATTGGCCGCTTTGGTTTCTTGGGAGACAACCAAGTGACGCCGGGCGGGAAGAGGGAATCCGGACCGTACGCGGGCGCGTACCTCGACTTCACTACCTCAGACGGTGAACAGGTGCTGGTCAAAACCGCAGCCGCCGACAGTTTCGAAGACGCCCAAAAGCGTCTGCAAACAGAAAGTCCCGGGTGGGATTTCGACGGCATCCACCGGCAGGCAGAGGACATTTGGGCGAAATTGCTGAACACTATCGAGGTCAGGGGCGGAACCGAGCATGAGCGCATACTGTTTTACTCGAACCTTTTCCACTCCTTCGCGAGCCCACAACTGGTGGCCCGCCAGGGCGAGCCATTCAGGGGACTGGATGGCAAGATGAGAACCGCTGACTATGACCGCTATGGCCCCGTGCCTTTCTGGGATACGGGCCGCGACCAGATCGTGTTGCTCACCCTGGTGGAACCCGCGGTGAAGGTGAACATTCTGCGTTCGACGCTTGAGCAGGCCCACGAAACGGGATTCATGCAGACATCGTTTCATGGCGATCACGCCGTGTGGATGTATCTGGGAGACTGGCTGCGGGGCGTTCCGTTCGATTACAAGGCGGCCTACGAATATCTTTACAAGAACGCCACCACGACGCAGAAGGGTCCGCGTCCGTACCTCGCAGAGTATCTCCAGAAAGGTTACATCTCTGACTTTATCCCGAAGGGCAATCCCAGCCCTCCCTACGCGGATGGTAAGGCGGGGGCGGCCACGACGCTCGAGTATTGTTGGGACGACGCCTCACTTGCCGCCTACGCCAAGAAATTGGGCAAGGAAGGCGATTACCAGAGGTTTCGCAAGCGGGCTTACAACTACCGGAACGTCTTCGATCCCTCTATCGGCTTCATGCGGGGCAGGACAAGTGACGGCAACTGGATTTCGCCCTTCGACCCGCAGGAACCTTATTACAACTTCGTGATGAAGGAAGCCTCCGGCTGGTCCACGCTTTGGCTCGTACCGGAGGATGTCAACGGCTTGATCGGCCTCCTGGGCGGGCGGGAGAAATTCAACGCCAAGCTCGATCAATTCTTCCATACGCCCTATCATCCCCGCGGCATCTGCCGCGACTGCACCGGCATGATCGGGCAGTACGTGCAAGGCAATCAGCCCGATCAGCAAGCCGCATACTTCTATGACTGGAGCGGTCAACCATGGAAGACCCAGGCTGTAGTGCGGAAGATCCTCGCTGAATTGTACGGTAGTGATAAGTACGGGCTTGGTTTCCCGGGGATGGATGACCAAGGGTCCACTTCCTCGTGGTACGTTCTGAGCGCGATGGGGTTTTTCCCCGTGGATCCGGCAACTGAAAACTACGAAATCGGCAGCCCCATCTTCGACGACTTGATAATTCACCTTGCGAGTGGCAAAGCCTTTGAGATTGTGGCCAACAACAACTCGGAGAAGAACATCTATATCCAGTCGGCGACGCTGAACGGCCAGCCGCTTGACCGGCCGTGGTTCACTCACACGGAGATAGCGGATGGAGGGAAGTTGGTGTTGAATATGGGCCCCGAGCCTAATCGGAGTTGGGGTAGCGCGCCAGGTGCGGCTCCGCCCTCGATGTAGATGCCGCTCTGAAACCTCCCGAATTGTTGGCAAGCCCCCGGAAAGCACGGTGCCATCGATGAATCTTTTGCAAAGAAACCAACAGGCGAGAATTTGCGCTATCGCCAAAACATTCGTGAAGATTGCAGCACTTGGTCTTTTTCTCAGCAGTGTGGCAAACAGCCAAACACAGATTCCTCCTGGCGGCGAGCCTGGACGGCCGTCCCAGACTCAACCCTCATCGGCCTTGACTCCGGAAATACTTGGCATGCCCCGGACACAGATCGCTTTCGGCGACCGCATGCTGCGGCTCTTCAATGGACGGGGTGCGATATCCATTCGCGACAAAAGCCTGACGGGTCTCGAAACCCTGCAATTTCCACCCATTGACATTCGGGACTACCGTTTCTTCCTCGCCTTCCGCGAAACCAAGTCGAAGGTTCTTATTCAAGATGTCGTTCCGGATGTTTACGACTCCATGGTGGAGACAGGAAAGGGACCACACCCTCTGGGCCTCAACTTCACTCCGGGCACTCCCATTGTCATGCTTTTGCAGCGGGCTTACTGGGAGCCGAACGCGCTCTTTCGCACTGGCACTTTCCACAAGCAGTTTGGGGAACGCTGGATCTCCTTCGCGATCTCAACCAAGGCGAGCGTCGCAGCCGACGTGGATGAAATCTACATGACGGTGGAAATCGAGAACCGGCAAGCTGATCCGCTGGAACTCGTAGTCAGCCCGGACCAGCGCGCTCCGGAGTTGGCGCTTTCGATTCCCAATCAACCCGGCAAGCCCTCGGGGCCCGTAACCCACCCAGACGCGTTCACTCTGGCGAGCAACCAGATCCGGATCACTGTGATCAGCGACCTTCCCGGACAACAAAAAGACGGATGGCAATGGGAGATTCCCGGTCATTCGAAGCGTAGCGCACACTTTGGCATCGTTCTTCAACAAGCTTCGGAGCGGGCGCCCAGCGTGGTAACGACCGATCTCGCCCAACGTATGGAACGCGCAGACCAGGCGTTGCGCGCCCGCTTGCGTTGGGCGGGCGATACGCTGCCGCAAGTCAGCACCAGCGACCCGGCCTTCGATGACCTTTATCGCCGCTGCATTCTGAGTGTCCTCGAGTCTCGGTGGGAACGGGAAAACTTCATCGTTAAGCCCTTCTATGCCGTCGGGACCTGGATCTTTACCATTCCATGGGACACCTCTTATGCCTCGGAGATGCTCAGCGTTCTGGACCCCCAGGGCCTTCGCGACGCCTTCCTGACTTACGTTCGGGCTGGACTTCTTACGAGCAGTTATGTGCCTTGGAACGGCAACGCCAACACCTATTGGTACGCGCAGAATCCTTTCGCAGAAATGCGTATTCTCCAGGATTATCTCACCCAGACCGGAGATGTGGGGTTTCTCGACTACTCCGTAGAGGGAGCAACGGTCTTCGAATGGATGAAGCGCATGGGCCGGGAAGTTGTAAAACGCTACGCCCGCCCCGACGGACTGCTCGATTTTGGCGCCGGCTCGGAAAAGATGCTGGAGATTCGCACCGATGGATACCAGCACGTTGTGGCGGCAACCAACGGCATGGCGGTTGCCTACTTCCGGCAAGTTGCCGATTGGTGCCGAGAGCGAAATGATTCTGAGGCCGCGCAATTTGAGAGCTGGTCTAAAGGGCTTCAGGACTCGATGAACCAGAAACTCTGGGACGAGCCCGACGGCTGGTTTGCAAACCTCTATCCGGACGGAAGCAAGCACTTGGTGCTGAGCTATCACCAGTTCGACTTGCTTGATGCCGGCATTCTCTCGGAAGCGCAACGCGACGCCATGATCGGCCATCTGAAGGAAGGCGAATTCCTGGGCCCACTCGGAGTCTATTCCATTTCAAAGGCCGATGGCACCCATTGGGACCTCGAGGACGTAGACTGGGGCGGGGGTGGACAATACACCGGCGAACCCTTGCGGCTCGCAGAAAGCATGTACCGGCTGGGACGCCCGGGCATAGGCTGGGACATCCTCAATCGGTGCACGAAATGGACCGAACACTTTCCTTACATCCCGCAGGAGGTCTTTGCGGATTACTTTCGTTCTCCTGAGGTGGAAATGCCGCTGGAGATCGCCGCAGGAAGCGGCGTGCAAGCGGTGGTCTTCGGAGTCTTCGGTCTCCGGCCCCATGTCGACGGGTCGCTGACCGTCGCTCCGTCTTACCACCACGAATTAGGCCAAGCTCGATTGACGGGTTACCGGTTTCGCGGCCATTCTTATGATGTTCATCTTGGTTCCTGGGATTACGAGGTATATCGAGACGGGAAGCTTGCACGACGGTCAGATTATGGGAAAGTGGCCGAGTTCGCGGCGAACGGCAGTCTGAGAGATTAGGAGGATCCGGGAGCAACCTTCTAAGCTGTCATCCCGGGCGAAGCAAGGAGACGTTACATGGACCGACGGAGTTTCGTGAAGGACGGCACCCTTGCCGCATTTTCGTTCGCGGTTGAAGGCGGCTGGCCGCGCTGTTCCGGCGGAGTTCGCCTTATGGCGGCCGAGGCGCCGATCGAGCCCCCTAATCCCGATTGGGTGGCGGTTGGGTCGAAAGCCACGGCCTCGAGCTTCTACGGCGACCCGCCGGGAGGTTATGCCCCCGAAAATGTCGTCGGCGACAACTTGTATATCGGATGGGAAGCTGACCAGCAGGCCGCCGGCGCCTGGTTGCAGATTGACTTTCCAGAGCCTCGACAGGTCAGCGAGCTGTTCATTCTGGCGCAGCCGCTGCCGCGCGATATCATTGGACAAGACGTTTACGCGATGACTTACTCACGCGTGGCCCTGCTCGAAGCGCCGCACAAACTCACCTGCTCTTTCTCGGACCACACCAGCATACCTATTGAATTGGGGCAGCATGCCTATTTCGAAATCATCGCTCTCCCCAAATCCGTCAAGACCTCATACGTGCGCCTCACTATTGACGAGGCGTGGACGAAACCGGGCGGAAAGGAAACGGGCCTGGGCAAACTGCGGATTTACCCGCACCCTCACAGTCGCAGCTTCGAGATCGACGTCTACAAACAGTACGACGTGCGCGAGGGCGTTCCAGTGCAATCCGCCACCCTGCATCTCTTAAATCCTGGCGAAGAGCTTCGCGGCGCGCAACTGGTCATCTCGCAGATGGGCAAAGAGGTAATGCGTGTGCCGCTAGCGCCCATCCCCGGGCGCTCGCTCACTCATCAAGACGTTTGGATACCCGCACCTTTCGAAGCCACGTCCATGGATTTCGAGCTGATGGCAGGAACCGCGTCGCTGGGCCCGAAACGCTCCTTGAAGGTAGAGCCTTACCAGTCCTACTTCGATAAGGGTCTCTTCGCTCTCCACTGCACATGTCATAACGATCTTGGATGGCTTAATACTCAAGCCAAAACGGCGGACTTTCGTTCCTCCGACATCATCTTGCCGGCTTTGAAGCTGCTTAAAGAATTTCCAGAATTCATCTACATGATGGAATCGACGACCTACCTGATGGAGTTCCTGGAGCGGCATCCCGAACTGCGCGATGAAATGGCAGAGCGCATGCGCGAGCGGCGCTTCCGCTGGGGAGCAAGTTATGTTCAGTGCCAGGAGGTCCACGTCGGTCCCGAAAATCTGGTTCGCCAATTCTATATGGGCCGCCTCTGGCTCAAGAAGACTTTTCCGGACGTCGATACCCGGTTCTACGTCAAGACGGATCCCCCTTCCATGACCCTCCAGATGCCGCAGATCGTCGCCAAAGCCGGCATCAAATACATCATTCAGGGGCGCATGCCGTTTGGTTACTACAATTGGCAAGCGCCCGACGGATCGGAGGTCTTAGTTTACGCCCAGCATTACGTTGATCCGATGCGTCTGCTGGACCCTCTCGACAACCGAGGATGGTTGCGCTATGCCGACCAGCGACAGGGTTACTACGAGGCGCATCAACTTCCCCCGCAGTTCATGTACGATTACACAAGCGACTACCTGCCGCCGCAGCCCGCTCTTCCTCCGTATGCCAAGGCACAAAACCAGGCGATGAAGCGGTTTGCAACAGCTTGGAACGATCACTTCCGCTCGACGCCGGAACGCCAGATTCATCCGCCTGAAATCACCTTTGTCTCAGCGGAAGCTTTTCTAGACGACTTCACCAAGCAACCGCTCGACATCACAACGTTACGCGGCGACTGGCCCTTCGCCTGGGCCTACTATGACGAGCCAGGCAACCGCGAGGCTTTGCTCGCGGGCCGTATCGCCCATAATCAGTTGCTCGCGGCCGAGCGGCTTTACGCCGGGCTGGGTCTCGCCAACGGCCTTGCCAGTTATCCTGCGAGCACTCTCGCCGAAGGCTGGCAGGCCAACTGCTGGCCGGACCACGGCTGGGGCGGGAACCAGGGACTGATCACCGACTCGGTTTATGCCAAGTCTTATTTCAAATCAAAAGAAATCTCACAGAAACTCCTTTCGGAGGCGGGCGCTGCAATTACTTCACGAGTGAAAAGAAACGCACCCGCGCAGATCCCGGTGGTTGTGTTTAATCCTCTTTCCTGGCGGCGTACCGATGTGGTGAAATGCGAAGCGAAGTTACCCGCCGATTGGAACGGCGCGGAGTTGCGCGACGAAGCCGGACACAACATTGACCTGGAGTTGATCCCGGCCAAGGCACCGGCATCCCCTGCAACCTTGGTCTTCCTCGCGGCAGGCGTTCCGTCCGCTGGTTATCGCACGTACTACCTTGAGCGGGCCGGAACAACCGCCCCGCCAAAGCCGCTTTCGGGTGACACCTTCGAAAATCAATTCTTCCGGGTTGTGCTTGGGAAAGCCGGAGTCAAGAGTGTTTACGACAAGCAACAGAATTGGGACGTACTGAGGACCGATAAGTTCGAGGGCGGTGAAGTGCTGCAATTCACCGCCCCCGGCATCGCCTGGGAAGATCCTGAAATCGTCACCATGGCGAACTTCGACCGGACCGGCAACCATTCTTTCCCTGTACAGACTTTTCTTCGCACGCCCGTTCGCGCCACTGCCGTACGCGATGCGGCGTTCAAGAACTTCAAGTTGCGCTTGAGCTTTCATCTCTACCACGAACTGGCGCGGCTGGATATCGAGACCGAAATACTGGGCTGGGACGGGCAAAAGGATCGCGAGTTGCGCTTAGTCTTTCCGATTAATCTCGACGACGCTCGACTCAGCTACGAGGTTCCTTTCGGAACAGTGGAAATTGGAAAGGACGAGCTGGATTTCACACTCCTTCCGTTCGACGATGACACTCAGTTTGTACCCAATATCTACGGCGGGAACGCACCTCTCCGCTTCCGCGAGGCCATCAATTGGATCGACGCATCCTCCCGTAGCTACCAACGAAACGGTTGCCTGGCCGCCTCCGACTGCACAGTCCACCTCTTCCGTGACGAAACCACTGACCCGGTGTCCTACCCTATTTTGCAGCACGTCCTGCTCTCGACGCGAAAGAGTCTTGCTTGGAACCCTGAATACTGGTTCACGCAAGCAGGTGATCATCGATATCGAGCGGCCTTGATGCCGCATCAAGGCGATTGGAGACTGCGCTATCGCGATGCGATCGCCTTCAATTACCCGCTCATTGCATTCGTCGGTGAGCCACAACCAGCGCCCAACAGCGCAGCCTTGCCGGTCGAGCAATGCTTCCTGCGGCTCGAACCCTCCAACCTGATCCTAACCGCTCTGAAGAAGAGCGAGGATGGCAACCAAGTGGTACTCCGATTTTACGAAGCGGAAGGGTACTTAAGCGATGCGCGAATTGAATTGCCGCGCGCCATTCGGAGCGCCTGGAGGACGAGTCTGATCGAGGAAAATCAGGAGTCGCTCGCGCCCAACGCCGACGGCTCACTCAGGCTGAAGATCCAGCCTTGGGAGATTACAACGCTGAAGCTGGAGGTTTGAGAAGGAGCCTGCGCGATGAATCGTCGACTTTTTCTCGAGAGCACGTCTTCCGGCCTGAGCGAATACGTCTTTCGGCAGGAGCGGGAAACCGAGTGGACGAAGACGACCACCCAAAAGCGCGCCGAAGCGGGCGATCCATTTAGAAGAACCTGGTAGGGCTGAGAGGTCAAGATGCCTTTGGAGTCGATGACACAATTGTTGTTGGACGCTCGACGGCGCGATTATGCGGTGTGCTATTGTGAGTCCTGGAACGTCGAATCGTTCGAGGGGGTGCTCGAGGCAGCGGAAGAAACGGATTCTCCCATCATCGCCGGGTTCAACGGCGGCTTCTTGATGCATCCAGAAAGAACCAGGCCGGAGAACCTGGCTCTTTACGCCGGTTTGGGTCAAGCTCTCACGGCTGTCTCTGTTCCCGTGGCTTTCCTGCTCAACGAGACCGACGATCTGGCTCAGATTAGATACGGCATCGAGTTGGGGTTCAACGCTGTGATGGTCGAGAGCGACCACCTTGGCTTTGCGGATTACCTGCAGGTCGTTAAAGAAACCGTTCAGACTGCGCATTCCCGCGGAGTCTCCGTCGAGGCTCAGGTTGGCCGATTGCCTTACCTTGGGGACAGAGGTGAATTGCAAGGAGAGATCACAGACCCCGACGTCGCGAAAAGGTTCGTCCAGGAAACAGAAGTCGACGCTTTGGGAATTTCGATCGGCAACGTGCACGTTCTCACCAAGGGGCAGGCTTCGATAGATCTCGAAAGCTTAGCACGCATTCATGACTTGATTGAGATCCCTCTAGTCATTCACGGAGGCACGGGGTTCCCGTTGCAGCTCGCCGCGGAAGCGATTCGATTCGGAGTGGCCAAATTTAATTTCGGCACGGCGCTCAAGCAAGCCTATCTGCAGGCGATCGACAAAGCGCTGAAGAATTACTCAGCCGGATCCGACCCCCATCCCTTTCTCGGGATAGGCGGCAAGAAAGATATAATGGTTGCGGGCAAAGAAGCCGTGAAGAAAAAGGTGAAAGAGCTTTTAGCTGCTACCGGATCCGCCGGCAAGGCAGCGCGCCGAGGCTGAGAGATTGAGCGTGTGACTTATGGTCCATACAATAACCATGCCCGATCTGGGGCAGACGGTCAGCGAAGGGAAGATCCTAAAGTGGCTGAAGAAACCTGGGGACAAAGTCTCCAGGGGCGAATTTCTTCTGGAAGTTGAAACCGATAAGGTAACCATGGAGGTCGAGTCTTACGTCACCGGGTATCTGCGTGCGATTCTTATTGAGCATGGTCAGATGGGTAGCGCGTCGAGCCCGATTGCGATTGTCACGGACGGTCCGGACGAGCCGTTTGAGCGCCCGCTTGCGAGCGCGGGCAGCCGGGATTCGTCTGCTGAAGCGGCTGACTCGACACCGAGCAGGGCAAGTTCCATCAGCCAGAAGGTTCTGGCAGTTCCGGCGGCGATATCCGCCGCCCGTGAATCGGCCGTCGATCTCGCGGCGGGACCAGGGACTCATCTCCAGCTTACGCGCGGCCAAAAGCTGGCCATGTATCGGCGCATGCTTCTGTGCCGGATGTTTGAAGACCGTATCTACTACCTCTTTCTGGAGGGAAGACTGCCCGGAACCGTTCACCAATCTCAGGGCCAGGAGGCCAGCGCGGTAGGCGTCTGCTCGGTGTTGGTGGATGGCGATGTGATCACAAGTACGCACCGCCCCCACTCCCACGCCATTGCTCGCGGGCTCAGCGTCGAGAGCCTGATGGCGGAACTCCTCGCCAAGACGACGGGTTGTTGCCAGGGGAAGGGTGGGTCGATGCACGTCGGTGATCTCGCCGCAGGCATGCTTCCCGCCATCGCAATTGTGGGCGGGGGCATCCCGATCGCAGTCGGACTCGCCCTGGCGTTCCAGAATTTGAACAAGAAAAACATTTCGGCATGCTTCTTCGGAGACGGTGCGGCGAATATCGGCACCTTCCACGAAGGGATCAACATGGCGGCCATTTGGAGTCTCCCCGTGGTCTTCGTGTGCGAGAACAACAAATACGGAGCCTCAACCTCGGTCACCAAGATCATGAAGGTCAAGCACGTGAGCGAGCGCGCGGCAGCGTACGGGATTTCAGGGGAGACGGTCGATGGCAACAACGTCGAGGCGGTTTATTACGCCATGTCCGGGGCCGCCCAGCGAGCCCGCGAGGGAAGCGGCCCCACGCTTCTCGAGCTCGAAACCTACAGGTTCGCAGGCCACTCGAGGAGCGATCCCGGCCACTATCGCTCGAAAGAGGAGGTGGCGGCGTGGCGGGAGCGAGATCCCATCAAGGTCTATGAGAATCGGCTGCTTGAGCAGGGTCACTTGAGCGCGATGGAGAGAGACCAGATTAAGGCCGAGATTGATCGCACACTGGAAGAGGCCATTCGATTTGCCGAAAACAGTCCAAGCCCACTACCCGAGGATTGCCTCAATGATGTCTTCGCCTGAGAACAAGATCGAGAGCAGCCCGACACCGGATCGCAAACTCACCATGGTCGAGGCGCTGCGCGAAGCCTTGCGCGAGGAAATGCGCCGCGACGAAACTGTGATCCTGTTGGGCGAAGACATCGGCATCGAAGGCGGATTTGGGGGAGCGTTTACGGTAACGCTGGGCCTGGCGGAGGAGTTCGGGCATCGGCGTGTCATCGACACCCCGATTTCGGAGGCAGCGATCGCGGGAGCGGCGATTGGAGCAGCCCTGGGGGGCCTGCGCCCGGTTGCGGACGTGCAGTATGGAGATTTCCTCTTTCTGACCATGGATCAACTTGCCAACCATGCGGCCAAGCTACGCTACATGTCGGGGGGCAAACTGCGCGTGCCGATGGTGATGCGGGCGCCCGTGGGCGCCACCACGCGCGGGGCGCAGCACGGGCAGTCACTGGAGTCGTTTTTTCTTCATGTTCCAGGGTTGAAAGTGGCCTGCCCGTCAAATCCTTATGACGGCAAGGGACTGCTCAAGACGGCAATTCGAGATGATAATCCCGTTGTTTTTTTCGAACACAAACTCCTTTATGGCAGCAAGGGCGCCAGGAAGGAAGCAGGTGGCATTGAGGTGCTGGGCTTTGTTCCGGAGGAAGAATACCTGATTCCCTTCGGACAGGGGAAGGTGGTGAGGCCGGGCCGGGATGTGACGCTCGTCGCCAATCTGTTGATGGTGCATCGCTCGCTCCAAGCGGCGGGAATTCTGGCGGAGTCTGGAATTGAAGCAGAGGTCATCGACGTGCGGACGCTCGCGCCCTTTGATTGGGAGACGGTCGCCGAATCCGTGCGGAAGACTGGGAAACTCATCCTCGTGGAAGAGGATAACCTGACGGGCGGCTGGGGCGCCGAGGTGGCGGCCCGAGTGGGTGAGAGCTGCTTCGGTTATCTGGATGCTCCGATCCGGCGAATCGCCGCCCCCGACACTCCCGTTCCCTTCGCGCCGGTCATGGAGAGGTTTTATGTGCCCTCGACCGACAGAATCGTTGCAGTCGCGAAGGAGTTGGCTGCATCTTATTAAGTAGGGGGAGCGGCAGAATGATGACCGGTACCGTCAGTTTTCGCCTCTCGAATGACCAGATCCAGCAGATGGAGGTAGAGGGCTATTTGGTTGTCGAGCACCTCTTCGACGACGCGGAACTCGAACCCGTGATCGACGAGATCTCCGCTGACCTCGACCAGCGCTGTCGGGAGGCCTTCGCCGCCGGCAAGCTGACTCGCACTTATGAGGAGTTCGATTTCGAGCACCGCCTGGCCCACATCGACGCGGAAACCCAGCAGATCTCGAAATCCATGTGGGACAACAAGGTGGTGCTGCCGAGTTTCTTCGGCTTGATGACGAATCCCAAGCTGCTCGACGTGGCCGAGCAATTGTGCGGCCCGGAATTGATTGCCTCCAGCGTCTATCGCCTGCGCCCCAAGGTCCCCAGCCATGCCTGGAGTCCCGTGCCCTGGCATCAGGATTCCGCCTACTTCGAAGCCTACTGCGACTTGGGCCTGATCCTGACGGTCTGGCTTCCGCTCGTCAACGCCACGGAGGACCGTGGTTGCTTGTGGGTGATGCCGCGCGCGCACAAGGGCGGCCTTTTCTTCCACCGTCCGGATGACATGGCGCATTACTTGCAAATCCCCGACGCCGAGTTCAACGGCAGTAAGCCCGTCTGCGCGCCCGTGCCTAAGGGCGGCGTGCTGCTCCTCACCAATCGCACGCCACACGCCAGCTTCGAGAACAAGACCGACGTCGTACGCTGGAGCATGGACCTTCGTTACCAGAGCGCGGCACTACCGACGAACGCCCTCATCACGCGCCTGCCCGGCGAGGCCAAAAACCTCGGGACCGTGGGCGTGCCTCTCGCCTGCAACCCTCCCGAGCCTGACTTCCTGGTCCGCAGCCGCCTCAGGCCTCAAGAGGTTATGAAGACCGCTGAGGAGTTCGTTGCCTTGCGTAAGAACCATGTCTACGAGGCCTCAACGGATCGCTGGGGATACTCCGTGGCCAGACGCAAAGACCCACTCGGCAATCCCTACAAGACCACATAGCTTAGTGCGCCCGTGGCAACTCAATCCTGAATGTTTTGATTTCGAATGGCCTCAGGTCGAACCTCACGCTGTCGCTCTCGATCCTGGCCTCGCGGAGCGGCTGCTCGATGAGATTCACTTCCGAGGCCTTCCACGAACCGTGAGGCAGCTTGATTTTCACGCCGGGCGCCGCCTTGCCGGTGGCTTCGTAGACCCGCAGGACCATCCCTTTGTCCTCGCCCATCTTGAGCGCTGAGGCCACTATGTTGGGCGGCGTGATTTCGACGAGGCCCCAGTGGCTTGGAAGCGGCCCCGCATGTTGCGACGTTTTTCGCGCCATCAGGGGGTTGTTGAATTCCAGCCCGGCTCGATAGATCTGCGATTCCCGCCAGTCACCGTTGTGGGGAACGAGCGCATAATCGAACTTTCGCTCTTCTCCCAGCTCCAAGCCAAGGTCCGACGATACGCCTGGCTCGTACCCGCCGGAATAAGAGTAAGCCGTGATGACTGCCGAGCGCATCAGCGATAACAGAAGAGTGCCGCTCGAAACGTTGTTCCCCGGAAGGCCGTGATTGAGCAGCGCGACGCCTCGCGCGCCGTCTCCCCAATCAATCCAATTCTGCGCTGGGAATTCCTGCGAGGCCGGCCGTTCCACGCTGCCGAACGGTATCTCATCAAAACGTTTGCCACTCGCGATCGAGGTCGGAACCAGAAGGCGATAGCGGACTCGTTTGTCGTTGTTCAGGATGCTAGTTTGAATATCCACTCGCTGGACGCCGCGGTAGAGGCGCACGCGCGTCGAGAACTTGCCGTTGCCGAAGGGATGCGAGATTTGAAACTGCGCAAACACCGGACCAGTCTCCGTCGAGCCGTCGCCGCCCACCCACTCGTCGCTCAAGTGCGCCTGCCCGGCAATCGGCAAGCCTTGCTTCCGCGTCATGGCGGTAAACCTGCCTCCGTTCAGCGTCCCGTACAACTCCCAAAAGTCGCCTCCGTCCTGCTCCTCCGCCACTACGTTGGCAGTTCGATCGCCGATGGCGTTCCAGGCGCCACCCGGTGTCTGCACGTCCAAGCGCGTCAGTGCACCAGTCCACAAATCGAACGTGGCGCGGTAGAACTCATTCTCGATCGCGCCCGCGTCCTGGCGCTCGGTATTGGCCGGCGCGGTGGAAGGGTTCGCCGCCGGACGGCTCTTGAGCTCACCGCTGGGAGGCGGCGATTCCTCAGGTAGAATCTGGTACAGGGAGTAGCCCATCGCCGGCACATCGCGAGCGATGAACGCTACAGTTGCCGACTTGAGGCCGCCTGACGAAAACTCCTCGCTGTCCACAATCTGCACCGGAGTCTCTCGTCCTGCCGGATCAGTCATCCTGAGTGAGGTCACTCCCGGCCGCGACAATCCGATCGATACCTGTGCGACGTTGGTTCGAGACCAACCGAGGCCATTGAAGACAACCACCGGAATCGCCGTGCTCGAAGCATCGCCACTGGGTCGCGTATCGACCTTTGAGGCTATTGCGTCGAGATCGCCGTCCACCATTTCGTCGCCCAGGCTTTTCGCAAACTCATAACCTCGAATAGTGTCAGCGTACACTTTGTCGACCATCGTGCCCGATGTGAGATCGTGTGCCTGGTTGAACAGCACGGGCTCCCAGGCACGCTCAAGATTCTGCGTATCTCGAGGCAAATTGAGCCAGGCGCAGAGGGCGGACAATTCCTCAGACGTTGTCAAAATCCCCTCCAGGGTACGCATCCACTGTTTGATCTCGATGCGGTTGCTATAGGTTCCCTGGAATACGGGGTTCAACTCCCCCTTGATGACTGGCCGATTCGTCTTGGCCGCGATGGACTCAATATCAGTCGGCACGGCGAAGCGCACCTTGAGCGGCTGATTGTCTTTGCCATTGAACTCGCGAATCATTTTGGGCAGGTTTTCTTCAGGTTCAACCACATCCGCTCCGGCAAGCGCTACCTGGTCAGGTTGGTGAGAATAAGTACTCAAGGATTCCCATAAGCCGCGCACTGCCGCTGTGAAATCAAATGCGTTAGTGGGCGAAGGGTAGAGAAGGCCGTACCCAAGCGGCAGCCAAAATGCCGGTATTTCAGTGCCGTCGATCCCCTCCCAAAGAAATTCCGAGGGCGTATCGTTTCCCGGTACGCCGCGCTGGAACCAGTACGACTTGTAGCCCGCGAGCTTAAGAAGTTGCGGCATCTGCGCATGATGGCCAAACGTGTCTAGGGCCCAGCCGACGCTAACGTCTACGCCGAGTTCACGCCGGTAATATCGTTTCCCGTACAGGGCTTGTCGTATCCAGGATTCACCGCTCGGAATATTGACGTCCAGCATCACATCGTTTCCGCCAACGATCTCGAGAACGTCCTTCGGAGACATATTTCCGAAACTCCGCCGCCTCCTCCGGATATCGATCCAGGAATGGCTTGACGTAAGCCATCTGGTCGAGGACAAAACGATAGTCGGGATAGGTGCGCAACAACTCGAGCGCCGTCAGGATGTGGGGTAGTCCTACTTCCAGATATTCTTCGCGTGTTTTGAAGACTGCGCCTTCCCAATGGGTATGCGGAATGACCCAGAGTGTGGGCGTGGAAGATGGCCCAGGCGCGGCCTCTGCTCCCCGCACCGCACCTGCCAGCAGTTGACATAGACCGAGACAGATGATTCCGAGTGAATACCCCACGAATGCCTCCCGCAGTTCTGATCTATCGTACAGGAGTTGCGCCAAAGTTGACAAAACAGTTGTGCTGAGGGGGGACGGCAAGCCGTCCCCCTACGGCTTGTACGGGTAGGGCTTGCCCTACCCGCGGGTGGCAACGGAGTAACGGTACTCCGTCTCGACTTGACAACAACGGTAGCCTCTGATAGACTGTAAGATCTGTGAAAGTCCGTCTCATTTCTCGTGGGGACGGCTTGTCTGCCGCCCCTGCTCCTAATCTTCCAATTCATGGAGTTACTATGTCTCTACGCAAATCTACTTGTCTTACTCCCCAGCGGCTCGACGCCGCACGGCGCAATTCGCAACGCTCCACCGGGCCTCGCAGCGAGGCCGGAAAAGAGCGCATGAAAATGAACGCCCTCCAGCACGGCTGTGATGCGGCGCCTGAAAACGAAGCCGCCGTCATGCGCGCCCTGGGCGAAGATCCCGAACGGTATGCTGCCTTGCAACAGGAACTTGCCACCACCTACGGCCCCGGCGACGCCCTCTGGGACCAGCAACTCGCCGACCTGGGCAAGCTCTACTGGCGGCGCAACCGCATCGAGCGCATGCAGACCGGCCTGATGCGCCGCGCTCTCCAGGCGGTCGAGGAGCGGCAACACGAGCGTCGCAGGGAGTTGGCCGCCTGCACTTTCGAGCCCTCCCAGGCGGGGGCCATGGACCTGCTTCTGGCGCAACCCGGCGACCCCGCGGTGTGGCTGCGCCTGCTGCTTTCCCTGCTCGGCGCGCTGCGCGAGCAGGCGCAGCGGCGGGTTTTCAAGCCCCAGCAGCGGCAGCGGATCGAACCCTATTACCAGGACCAAGTCGGCTGGCGGCCGGCGCGGTTTCTCCAACTGCTGCGGCTCTTCATCGGACGGGCGAACGCCGAGCAGCAGGGCGAGCAGGCGCTCCATGACTTCGTGAGCCAATACTTTGAGGGCGGCGAGGCGGCGGTTGAGACTCACTATCAGGAACTGTTGACCATGCTGGAGGAGGAGATCGCCGACCGAGAGGAGGAGTTCCAGGACGAGGTCGAGGCGCAGAAGGAGAGAGATGCGGCAGACCGGGACGCCTGCCTGGCTCCGGCGGGGGAGACTTGGGAGATACTGCTGCGGCAGGAGATGGCGCTCGACCGCTCGATTGACCGCAAGGTGAGGATTATCCTGACCATGCGCCAGGAACACGCACGGGGTAGGGGCGGTTCGCGAACCGCCCCTGCGCAACCGGAGGAGGTAGCGCCGACCTTTAGGTCGGCAAGTGCTGACCTGAAGGTCAGCGCTACGGATCATGCGACAGAAAGTCCGGCAGAGGAAAACGCCGCCGAAACTTCGAAATCGCCGGAACAAAGCGAGAATGTTATAGAAAACAAAGGACCAGCCGCAGATGGGGTCGCTGCATGAGCGGTGAAACAAACCCGGGGTTTGGGGCATCTAAATCATTATCCACGTAATGATAGGGCCTTTGCGAGAATGAATGGCGGTATCCAAATAGCGGCTTGCGAGTCTATGGTCGAACGCTACGAAACGCTTCTGCGGGTTTCGCAAAGCCTGATCTCGAGCCACTGTTCTGAGGGACTTTTTGATATTCTCACTCGCGAATTGCGCGCAGTAGTGAGCTTCGATTTCCTGGGTGCCGGTATATACGATGAGAAGCTCCACGACGTGCGCCTCAAGTGTTTCGACCCCTCGGGGGGACGACTGACAGTTCCCAAGTTCGCACCTGAGGAGACCTTGACCTGGTGGGTCTACCAACATCAGCAACCCTTGATCATTCCCAACCTGAATGAAGATCAGCGTTTTCCGCGGGCGGTGGAGGTGCTGAAGTCGCATGGCATTCGTTCGGTATGCTCACTTCCGTTGACAACTCGACACCGGCGCATCGGAAGTCTGGGAATAGGCAGCAAAGACGTGGACGCCTATCGGAGCGAGGAGGTCAGCTTTCTTTCGCTGGTAGCCAACCAGGTGGGGCTGGCCCTGGACGCCGCGCTCAGCGTTGAGGTGTCGGAGCGAGCGCAACAGGAATTGCAGCGGAAGCACGCCGAACTCCAGGCCGAGCGCGACCGCCTTCAGTTGCTTCTCGAAGTCACCAATCAGGCAGTCTCCAATCTGGATCTTCGCGACCTCTTGCGCGCAGTGTCGGCAAGTGTTAGACGAATGATGCAGTGTGATGGCGTGGGAGTGGCGCTGGCGGATTGCGATGGCCGCCATCTGCGGATCCATGCCCTCGACTTTCCTGAAAATAAGGGAACCCTGCAAGAAGAGCGCGAGATTCCAATCGAAGAATCGCACCTGGGCACAGCGTTCCAGACGGGTCAACCTGTGGTGTTGAACCGCATCGATTTGTCCGATGCCCCTCCCGAAAAATCAGCCATGGGCGCGGCCGAGGGCATCAGATCTTCCTGCTTCATACCACTGGTCAGCCGCAATCGCACTGTGGGCGTTTTGGCGCTGGCGCGACGGGGGGAGATGCCGTTCAGCCAGGAAGAAGTTCACTTCTTGACACAGATGGCCGGCCAGATTGCCATTGCGGTGGAGAACGCATGTGCCTATCGCCAGATCGCCGATCTGAGAGACAAGCTGGCGCAAGAAAAGCTCTATCTGGAAGATGAAATTCGAACGGAGCTGAATTTTGAGCAGATCGTCGGCAATAGCCTGTCCCTGCGTCGGACGCTCCATCAGGTGGAGACCGTCGCACCGACGGAGTCCACAGTGCTGGTCTACGGTGAGACGGGTACCGGCAAAGAGTTGGTCGCGCGCGCACTTCATGACGGGAGTCCGCGCCGCGCAGGGGCCTTCGTCAAACTGAATTGCGCCGCCATTCCGACCGGGCTTTTGGAGAGCGAACTCTTCGGGCATGAGAAGGGTGCTTTTACGGGCGCAGTCGCGCAACGCATCGGCCGTTTCGAACTGGCAAACGGGGGAACCATTTTCCTTGACGAGATCGGGGAAATCCCTCTGGAATTGCAGCCCAAGCTTCTGCGAGTGCTGCAAGAGCGGGAGTTCGAGCGCTTGGGAAACTCTCGCACCTTCCGGACCAACGCGCGGCTGGTCGCTGCCACCAACCGGGACCTGGCCGCCATGGTGGAGGAGGGAAAATTCCGCAGCGACCTTTTCTACCGCCTGAATGTTTTTCCGGTACACGTGCCGCCGTTGAGGGAACGTACGGAAGATATCCCGCTGCTGGTTCGGCATTTCGCGCAGGAGTTTTCCCGGCGCATGAACAAACAGATCGATACGATTCCTTCCGAGACCCTGCAATCGCTTAGCCGATATCACTGGCCCGGCAACATCCGGGAACTTCAGAATGTGATCGAACGGGCGGTGATCCTGTCGCCTGGGCCGGTGCTGAGGGTTTCTCCCTCCGAGTATAAGCAGCGTGCGGCGAAAAGTAAGGCTGGCCCCAGCAGGTCCGATACCATGGAGGAAGCCGAACGCAAGCACGTTCTCGCCGCGTTGGAAGATACCAAGTGGGTGCTGGCCGGACCCAATGGTGCCGCCGCCCGTCTCGGGATGAAGCGATCCACGCTTCAATATCGCATGGGTAAGCTTGGGATCTCTCGAATTTCCCAGCCGGTAGCTAGAGCTTTTGCACCTTAGGTCTGGCCCGGAACCCAGGCCGTTGAACGCGTGAAAGATTTCGGAATGACAAACGTCGATTCCTTCACATTCGGCTGTAGCGGCGGTCTCCGACCGCCGTCGTCGATCGGAGATCGACGCTACAATTTGGCTCACCCCTTTGGGGCTCAAAAGTGCCAGCCTTTTGGCAGGCCGCCAACCTTCCGGCACCTCCCGGTTCGGCACTCATAATCTCTCCAAGCCTCGTCCCTTCGCTATGTGTATGGCCGTCAACGCCTTGGGTTGAATTCATGGCTGCAGCGAGTTTGGCGTTGGAGATGCCCTTTGCAACACCGAAAGGGCTGGATGCTATAGAACGCCGTTCTCAACGCCAGGGCCGAGCAAAAGCTAGGAGTGCTGGCCGGTTGGCCAAACCTTGCCCTAAGGAGTGCAGTGAAATGAAACCCAATTTCTCTCTGAAACTGAAACACGTGTTGTGGGCTGTGGCCGGCCTGGTCCTGGCGACCTTGTTAGGCGCTGTCATCCACTCGGGGGCCAAATCGACCCCGCAGGCGCCGCCTGCGCCCGCGGTGGAGGTCGCGACCGTTGAGCAGAAGGATGTCCCCGTGTACGGGGAATGGATCGGGACACTCGCGGGGCAGGTCAACGCCGACATCAAGGCGCAGGTCGCAGGATATCTGCTCCGGCGAGACTTCCAGGAAGGATCTTACGTGCAGAAAGGCCAGTTGCTCTTTGAGATCGATCCCCGTCCTTTCCAGGCAGCGCTCGATCAGGCCAAGGGCCAGTTAGCGCAGGCGGAGGCGCAACTCGTTCAAGCTGAAGCGCAACTCGCCACGGCGGAGGCCAATCAGCACAAGAGCGAACTGGACGTTGACAAATACACTCCGCTGGCCAAGGCCGAAGCCGTCAGCCAGCAAGATCTGGATAACGCCGTGCAGACGAACCTCGCCAATAAGGCCCAGGTGCAGGCCGCGAAGGCCGCTATAACCGCGGCGAAGGCTCAAATTCAGGCCGGCAAGGCCGCCGTCGAGACCGCCAGCATCAACCTGGGCTTTACCCGGGTGGCCTCACCGATTAACGGCATCGCCGGCATTTCTCAGGCCCAGGTGGGGGACCTGGTCAGCGCCAGCAGCGGCGCGCTGACCACCGTCTCGACACTCGACCCCATTCGCGACTATTTCACTGTCGGCGAGCAGGCGTATCTCGAGTTGCACGCTACAGCTATGAGCAAGATCAGGCGCCCGGCGACTGATTTCACCGTCAGCGACCAGGAATTCCTCAAGCGACAGAAGCAGCTTTCAAGTTCCGATTCGAGGCGCTGGAAACTGCAGCTCATTCTTGCTGACGGAAGCACGTATCCCTACGAAGGTGACTTCTACTTCGCCGACCGCTCCGTAGATCAGAACACCGGGTCGATCCAACTGGCGGCGCTCTTCCCGAACCCAGGAAACGTCCTTCGTCCCGGACAGTATGGAAAAGTCCGCGCCGTGGTCAGCGAGCGCAAGGGCGCCCTGCTGGTCCCTCAACGCGCGGTGACCGAGATGCAAGGCAGCTACGAGGTTGCCGTGGTCGGACCGGATGACCGCGTGGCCATCCGCCCTGTCAAAGTCGGAGAGCGCGATGGCACGATGTGGGTGATCGAGGAGGGCTTGAAGCCCGGTGAGCAGGTCGTTGTGGAAGGCCAGCAGATGCTCCGGCCAGGCGCGACGGTCCAACCCAAGCCGTTTAAGAACAGTGACAAGTGACAAGTGACGAGTGACGAGTAGTCAGTGGTGGTTAGTTGCCGGTTGTACAAGGTCGGTGGTTAGTCGTTGGTTTCAACGGGCGACGACCCGCGGACACCGGATAGCGGTTTACGGACAGCGGACAACTAACGACGGACCACGGCCTACGGACGAAGTATCAGGAGGTATCCATGTCCAAGTTTTTCATACGACGGCCTATTGTAGCGGTGGTCATTGCGATCCTTATGGTCATTGTGGGCGCGATCACCGTCGCAACCTTGCCGGTGGCGCAGTTTCCTAACATCGCCCCGCCTGAGATCCGGTTGCAGGCCAACTATGTGGGGGCCGATGCGGAGACTATGGAGCAGGCGGTCGCCACGCCTATCGAGGAACAACTGAACGGCGTGGACAACATGGAGTACATGTACTCCATAAACTCTACGGGCAACTCGCAGATGACCTTGTTCGCGGATTTCGATACCAAGACTGACCCCAACATGGACCTGATCCTCACGCAGTCGCGCGAGCAACTGGCCTCCGCTCAACTGCCGCCCGAGGTGAACGACTATGGGGTCCTCATCAAGAAGTCGACCACCGCCCCGCTTATGCTGATCGCTCTATACTCGCCTCACGGCACCCGCGATGCCAAGTTCTCTGGCCAACTATGCCTATATCAACCTCAATGACCCCATCGCGCGCTCCTACGGGGTCGGGCAGACGCAGGTCTTTGGCGCTGGACAGTACGCCATGCGGCTTTGGGTAAAGCCCGATCAATTGGCGAAGCTGGGCATCACCGTCTCCGATATCGCCAACGCGATCCAGGCGCAGAACACCGTGAATCCGGCGGGTCAGGTCGGAGGCGAGCCCGCTCCGGGTAACCAGCAATACACCTATGCCGTGCGGGCTCAAGGCCGTCTGACCTCGCCGGAGCAGTTTGGAAACATCGTCGTGCGCGAGGCTCCGAATGGCGGCACAGTTCGAGTGAGGGATGTGGCGCGGGTCGATTTGGGCGCGCAATACTACAACCTGGTCAGCCGCTTGAATGGCAAGCCCACAGCCGTGATCGCTGTTTACCAGTTGCCCGGCTCCAATGCGGTACAAACGTCGGCGGGCATCGGAAAGCTCATGTCCCAGATGAAGCAGCGCTTTCCCGAAGACATCGACTTCGCGACATCATTAGACCAGACACGGCCCGTGACGGAAGGCATGAAGGAAATCCTTGAGACCCTCTTGATCGCGCTCGTGCTGGTCATCCTGGTGGTCTACCTCTTCCTGCAAGACTGGCGCGCTACCTTGATCCCCATGCTGGCCGTACCCGTCTCGCTGGTGGGCACCTTTATGCTGTTCCCGTTGTTCGGATTCTCGATCAACACGCTTTCGCTGTTCGGGCTGGTGCTGGCCATCGGACTGGTAGTAGACGACGCCATCGTCGTCGTCGAAGGCGTGCAGCACCATATCGAGGAGGGTCTGTCGCCGAAGGACGCGGCGCGAAAGGCCATGGAGGAGCTCTCCGGCCCGGTGATTGGCGTTGCGCTGGTGCTGTCCGCGGTCTTTGTGCCAACCATCTTTATCCCGGGCATCACCGGAAGACTTTATCAGCAGTTCGCTATGACGATCGCTATCTCCGTGGTCCTGTCCGCCTTCAACGCGCTCTCGCTAAGTCCCGCCCTGGCGGGATTGTTGTTGCGGCCAAAGCAGGCGCCCGGCGCCGGCGAGCGCCATGGATTGCTCGGCAGGTTCTTTGATGGATTCAATCGCTATTTCGAGCGTTCCACGAATAGTTTTGTGCGCCTGTCAGGCGGGATGATTCGAAAGGGCTCCCTGGTACTTGTTCTGCTCGCAGCTTGCGGCGTGGCCGGATGGTTCTTTGGCAGCCGGCTGCCCTCGAGCTTCCTTCCCGACGAAGACCAAGGCTACATTTTCGTCAACATGCAGCTTCCCAGTGCGGCCTCGCTGGAGCGTACGGATGCCGCCGCCGGAGACGTCGAAAAGATTCTGGCGGCCACGCCGGGCGTCGAGTACACGACCAGCGTCGTTGGCTTCAGCCTGCTCAGTTTCGTCCAGACCAGCTACAACGCCTTTTTCTTTGTGACGCTGAAGCCTTGGGGGGAACGCCACACCCGCGCTGAACAATATCAGGAAATCCGGATGCGTTTGAACCAACAACTTGCCCGGCTGCCCCAAGGGACGGTCTTCAGTTTCTCGCCGCCCGCGATACCAGGTGTCGGGACTTCCGGGGGATTCACGTTTATGCTGGAGGACCGTGCCGGCAGAGACGTCCCGTATCTGGCGGGCAACCTGGCGAAATTCCTGGCCGCCGTCCGCAAGCGCCCGGAAATCGCCATGGCCGCGACCACGTTTCTGCCCAGCGTGCCGCAAGAGTTCGCGAACGTGGACAGGGACAAAGTTCTGAAGCAGGGAGTCGCGATCAACGACGTTTACCAAACCATTCAGGCCTACATGGGCGGGCTGTTTATTAATTACTTCAACAATTTCGGCCGCACCTGGCAAGTGTACGTAGAGGCCGAAGCGCCTTACAGGTCGAACACCGGAAACCTCGGGCAATTCTATGTGCGCAACAACCGGGGTGAGATGGTGCCTCTTTCCGCCCTCGCCAACTTCGAGACCCGCTCCGGCCCTGAGTTCACCATGCGTTACAACGAGTATCGGTGCGCAGAGATCTTCGGCAGCGCCGCACCGGGTTACAGCGCGGACCAGGCAACGGCGGCTCTGGAGGACGTTTTCAAGAAGACCATGCCGCGCGAAATGGGGTACGACTACATCGGCATGTCCTATCAAGAGCAGCAGGCGAGGAAAGGGTTGCCCTCCTCGGCCATCTTCGGCTTCTCCTTGCTTTTCGTTTTTCTGATTCTGGCGGCGCTGTATGAGAGCTGGACGCTGCCCTTCAGCGTGCTCCTGAGCACGCCCGTCGCGGTGTTCGGGGCGCTCGCCGCACTCTGGCTGCGCAGGGTTGTGCTCGGACTGTTCCTGCCTCCCTACATGGTTCAGATCGAGAACGACGTCTACACGCAAATCGGCCTGGTGATGCTGATCGGGCTGGCGGCCAAAAACTCGATCTTGATCGTCGCGTTTGCCAAGGAATACTACGAGCAAGGTAAGCCCCTGATGGATTCGGCGCTGGAGGGAGCGAGGGTTCGCCTCCGACCCCTGCTGATGACCTCGTTCGCGTTCATTCTCGGGTGTGTCCCGCTCTGGACGGCCTCCGGCGCCGGCTCCGTAGCTCGCCAGATTATGGGGACGACCGTGATTGGAGGCATGGTGGCGGAGACGTTTATCGGACGGTTCTTCGTTCCCGCGATCTTCTATCTGGTGGAGAAATGGTCCGCCTCAGCCGGGCAACGGCTGGTGACCGCTGCTCCCCAGCAAACCCTGCCGGCGGAAGGGGGTTCAAATGCGTAACTTCTCCTTGATCCTCGTTATGAGCGTGGCGACCCTGATATCAGCCTGCGCAGTCGGGCCGAACTACCATCGGCCCGCGGTGCAAGTTCCTCCGTCGTTCCGCGGCCCTGAACCCCAGCAAGCAGAGGGGCAAACCGCCTCGTTCGCCGACCTGCCCTGGTGGCAAGTGTTTAAGGACCCGCAACTTCAGGAGCTGATCCGTACGGGGTTGAAACAGAACTATGATCTGCAGTTGGCGGTGGAGCGCGTCAATGCCGCCCGGGCCCAGCTCGGGATAACCCACGCGGCTCCGCTTCCCCAGGTTTCCGCGGACCCTGAATTCAGCGGCGGGAAGACTGACCAGGGTATCAAATCCAACATCTTCTCCCTGCCCGCCGACGTAGTTTTTCAATTAGACTTTTTTGGACGCTACCGGCGCGCCACCGAGGCGGCCCGTGCTCAACTGCTGGGCACCCAAGACGCACAACAGACGGTAACCCTGACGCTGGTGAGCGATTTAGCGAGCGATTATTTCCTGCTGCGCGACCTCGACCTGCAACTCCTGATCACGCAACAGACCGTCCGAACTCAGGAAGACTCCGTCAAGCTCACCGAGATGCGCCTGAGTCACGGCGTTGGCACCAGGCTCGACGTGCTTCAGTCACGCCAAGTGCTTGATGCCGCCAACGCGCAGACCCCGGATCTTGAGCGGCAAATCGGACAGACCGAGGACGCTATCAGCATCTTGTTGGGTAACTACCCGCAAGGCGTGCCGCGTGGGAAGAGTCTTGGCGTCGAGACCCAAAACGGCTGGGTGTGGGCCGAGGCGCTACCCCCGCAATTGCCCGCAGGGCTGCCGTCTTCGCTACTCGAACGCAGGCCGGACATCCGCGAAGCTGAGCAGAACCTCGTCGCCGCCAACGCTAACATCGGCGTGGCGAAGGCAATGTTCTTTCCACAGGTGTCTCTGACCGGCTCCGGAGGCGGAGCGTGGGGACACAGCGTGTTCTTTGGCAGCAATATTCCGGCACCCGAGGGCGTCTATAACTACGGGGCCAGCTTGGCGCAGCCGATTTTCGAGGGTGGCTACTTGCGGAACAATCTGCGATACGCCAAATCCCAAGACAGGCAGGCGCTGATCAGCTACCGGCAGACCATCCAGCGCGCGTTCGGCGATGTTTCCGACGCCTTGATTGGATATCAAAAATACCACGGAGTCCGCGACCGCCAGGAGCAGACCGTGAAGGATCTGCAAGAATCCGTCAGTGTCTCGCTCATGCGGTACCGGGGAGGCACGGCGACTTATCTCGAAGTCCTGGACAGCCAGCGCTCACTGTTCAACGCGGAAATTACACTGGCTCAGGCGCGCAACAGCGAGTACCAGAGCCTGGTGCAGCTCTATAAGGCGCTGGGCGGCGGCTGGAAGTAAGCGCGCGTCATTAGCCTTAAGATGCTCGAGACGGATTCGTAGGGGGAGGGCTTGCCCTCCCCTTGTCGGTCAGCGTCACTGTAACGAGGGGAGGGCAAGCCCTCCCCCTACGAAACGGCGGGTGAAGTATGCTGAGGGTCACGGTCGTCGAGGGTCAAAGCGAATTGAGGCTTGTCGTGGAGGGTATGCTCGGCGCAGCCGGTATATCCGAACTCGAATCGGCATGGAAACAGGCTAAACAGGAATGGCACGGCAGGATTGTGATCGATCTGGGCGGAATGACGTCGATTGACTCGAGTGGACAGGCAGCACTCCTGGGAATGATCTGCGAGGGGGCGCGGCTCACCGCCCGAGGCGCCTTCAATAAGTACCTGGCAAAGGATCTGATGTGCAAGGCACGCGAGTCTTCCCCTGCTCAACAGAAGCCAAACGAGCCGGACAATCGAGTTGGGTTGAGAGTTGCAGGTATTAAGAGGCCTTGAACTCACGACGGATAAATTGTCTATTTTCCACTTGAGTCTCTCGCTCGCATCGTAGTTACCATCCTCGTTGCGACTGCGCATCCGCAAAAAGGAACCCTCCTCATGTTTTGCCGGATTCGTCCGATAGGAATTTGGGACGGGGAGATTTAGCTCACCTCCTCGGGATGAGCAATCGCGATGCAGGGCAGATTGGCCCCAGGTCAAAGGTCAGGGCGATAGGTTCGTCTTAGCGATATTTCCCTCATCGAAGTCATTCCATCCAGTTCCTTGATCGTTCGCGATTGAAGCGCTTGGGGTGGATCCGAGCTTTCGGATTTCGCTCACACGCCGCCAAGCGCCACCATGCTCGGCGATGGCCGGCCGGTCCTGATTCTCGATCCCATGAGCATGATCAATGTGCCGGCCTGTTATCCCGCACGAGCTGAGCGGATCGAACGGTAACGGAGGGACATGTTCACAATCCGGCCGGACGCGTCGCGATGAGTATTGACACCAGAACGGAAGCAGCCTCTAAGCTCGAGAAGGCAAAGGGTGAGCTTCGAGCGCTGTCCCGCACTACCGAGGACGAGATTGAGTTGGTGGCAAGGGTCTTTGAGGGTCTTGCGGGCCATACCGAAACGATCTTGAATCTGGCGGCGGCAATTGTCGGATGCGTCGAGAATGAAGGTGTCAGTTCCGCTCTGGAAAAGGTGCAGATCCTCGGCGCCGCGGCACGACGGTTCATTGGTGACAGGCTTCAGGCGACGGCCGGAATCCTGGAAACAGTGACCAGGGAAGTGGAGCTACTGCGTGATCTATCTTATGCGACGCGCTGCCAGGCGGCGATTGCTCTTGAGACCAAGGCGCTGAGCGTGCTTACGAACATCGAGGTGGCTCGCCTCGGCGCCGTGGGCGCCGGCTTCCAGTACCTGGCGCACCAGTTGGCCGACTTTTCGAAGTCGGTGACCGCGGAGGCTCAGAAACTTGCGGGCCAGGCGGATGGCCGCACGGCCGCAATCGAAGAAACGAGGCGCGTGCTGGCGGCCCAACTACCCTGCCTGCGTGGGAACTTGGCTCGCATTGAAGTTGACCTTGGTAACGCCTTGGCAGCGGTCGACTCGAGCCTGACCCAACTGGCCAGAATGCCCGTGCAATTCCGAACCTGCGTGGAGGAGGTCGCTCAGCAGATTGCCGGAGTGGTGGCCGCCGTCCAAGCCCACGACATCACTCGCCAGCAAATTGAACATGTGCAAGAGGCGTTTGCGCTGATTGCCACGAGGATTCGCAGTGATGGGAACCCGGAAAATGAAGCTGCTCAGGCAATCGCGCAGGCCTACGCGGGCCTTACAATCCAGATTTACCAACTGAGATTCACCAAGCAAACCCTGGCGAGCTGGGCATCTCAAATAAGGACGTGCGTGGGCGGCATTCTGAGAGTAAGCGCCTCCGACGTGGTCGGGATCGCCCCCCTGGTGCTGGAGCAGGAGCAGGGACTGTCGTCCCAGCTTGTCCACATCGAACGCCTCGAGCGTGAAAGTCAGGGTCACAGCGACAGAATTCAGCGCACTTTCGGAGGGATCTCTGACTTGATGCAATTGGTGACTGACTATATGCAAAAGTCAAAGTCAGTCCGCGATCATCTCCAGTTGCTGACCGTCAACGCCATCATTCAGGCCAGCGGCTTGGGCACGCAGGCCGCCGCGATTTTGGCGATCGCGGAGAGCATTAAGGGAATTTCGGCGGCGTGGAGCCATATCACGGATCAATCCGGGCGCACCATGCAAGAGGTCCTGGCTCTGGAGAAGCAGACGAACGAGGAGATGGGAGCCTTTTCGGAAACCACCAGCGAAAGGCTGCGCGAAGCCCAAGACCAAACCACGACCGGCCTTGACAACCTGCGAACCGCCGCCACGTTCGCGGCCCAGAGGGCCCAGGAAATGAAAGCCGCCACCGAGAAAATGCACGCGGAAACCACGGAGGTCGGCGAAGCTGTCGATCTGCTGGCTGCTTGCTTTGAGCGTATCGACGTGGTGCTGGCCGAACTTGAAGCGGTGAGACGGCAGTTGGAGATTGACGACCCGGAGGTAAAGGAGCGGTACGATGCAGCCGAAGTTGAACGGCTGTTCTCTGCGTTTTACACGACGGAGGTGGAGCGCGAGGTCCTGCACGCGGCGCTCCGCGGGTCGGACCTGCCGGTGGCTCAACCAACCTTCGAGGGGAACAGCGTTGAGCTTTTTTGAGTAGCACTGGGCGGAATGAGGGCCAACGATGAGACGAATCTTAGCCGTGGATGATTCAGCCAGCGTTCGGCAGATGGTCGGTTTTACCTTGCGAAAGGCCGGTTACGAGGTGGTCGAAGCGGTCGATGGCAAAGACGGCCTCGACAAGGTCAGCCAAGAGAAGTTCGACATGATCATCACCGACCTTAACATGCCCAATGTGGACGGCATTCAAATGATCGCGGCCGTCCGCAAACTGGCGGGCTGCTCCTTCGTTCCCATCCTCATGTTGACGACGGAGTCGCAGGCGGAGAAGAAGGATGCTGGGCGCAAAGCGGGCGCCACCGGCTGGATTGTGAAACCTTTCAATGCCGAACAGTTGATTTCCGTGGTCCAGAAGCTGGTCAAGTAGATGCGCCCATGCGCGCCATGAACGCTTCCTGCACGATAACCCGCCCGGCGCGGGCCTTAGCCGCGCGCGAGGCGCATACATCGCGGCAACGAGCGTCGGGACGTATACGCACCCGTGGGCTTGGGGTACCCTCGCGCAAGTTCAAAAGGCAGCGTAGTCGCCGCTGGCTTCAGGGTTGCACTTTGCCGAAGAGTGACAACGGTTCTTCGGGTGGGCGGCTGAGCAGACCACCAGCGATCAAGCTTCCGAACAAGAGGACATGCTGCGAGGCCATCGTCGCAAGGGGCCACCAATAGCGGGAATCGTGCAAGGCGTCCATCGCCAGCCGGATGAGCCCTGGGACGTCGAGGGGCAGCCACACCTCGAAGCTGAAAAGGCTTAGGCTGGCCGCAAATATCAGCATGGCTGGCAGCGCCGTCTTGCGATGCAGCCGGCAAATGATCCAGCCGGTTGCCGCAAGCTTAAGGCAGTTGAGCGCCAGGCTGGCGGTTGCCACCCAGTGCGCGCCCACGAGGGGCGCCGCCAGGAGAAACAGAGGGCGCTCGGCGAGGTAGGTTAACGCGATCAGCACCGTCCAGCCTACCCCAAGCGCCCGCAACGCCATCCATAACCAGCGCCGTACCATAAACGCAGTCTAACCCAGAATCTCCCTCGTTGGACTGTCATGCGGCATTGGCTGGTTGTACGGGTACGGCTTGCCGTACCCTCTTGGCTCGGTCGCGCGGTAAAGATGAAGAAGGTACGGCAAGCCGTACCCCCGCAAATCCGAGATCTGAAAGGGGGAGGGAATTACTGGCTCTGGGTGCGAAACTCGAAGCGCGTTCCAGCGCTCAGGCGAAAATTCCCCTCGCGATCCGTCAGCACGGAAACAGAGCCCGCCCCGCCGTCCGGCGCCCGGTGGGACCGGGCTTTGACAGAGTCTGGGGGCGTTTTTCCTGCTTGCGGGTAGTCTCCATCGGTTCCAGCCTTCTCGCCCGCCCGGCCTGCCCCGCCGTGCGAAACAGAACCTCCCAGCCCGCCGCTCGGCCCGGCGTGCGGTGCGCGCAGGCCCTGGGTGCGCTGCGGAGTGGGTTGCGTTAAGTTCGGTTCAGTCGCCGACGAGCCCGGCCGTTGGCCCGGAGTCCAGATTACCGAATGGATAACTGCGTTCAGCCGATAGATGTTCGCGCCGCTCGTCAAGCGATCGAAAACGATGGCTACCTCGGAGCCCTTTTGGCCCTTGCCCACACTCTGCGGTCGTACGCTGGCCACCCGGCCCATCAGTTGGTCGCCCTCGTGCAAAACCGTCCGCCCTCCTTGCTTGAGATTCCCGGTGACGCGCACAACGATCTTGTCCCCAGTTCGCGCCGCCAGCACGTCCAGCGCCGTTTGCAGCTCCCCAACAACCTTGGTCCCCGGTCGCACCGTGGCGGTGCTCGGCAGCGTGGAGGCCGCCTGCGACGGGCTTTCGACCTGCCCGAGATCGGCATGGTCCGCGGATGCCAACGTGGAAAGCGCTCCTGGTAGGGCTATCAAAAAACCCAACCCGACCGCAAAAAAACACTGGCTTGGTCCGCGAATTCGCACCTTCGCCGGCACAACGTGCCCCCTCGATACCTGTTTGCTTCGTGCCCTCACACGCATCTTGCACCAAAACCCGTCCGCACTACAAGGCGACATGCGCAATCCAGAGATACGACGCCCCTTCTGTACTTCGAAGGTCGCGTTTCTTCGCGGCGCGCGAAGAAAAGCAGATCCTTCGCTTCGCTCAGGATGAAATGTCATTCTGAGCGAAGCGAAGGATCTGCTTTTGGTTGCGGCTTAGCGCCGCTGTAGGCTTAGTGAGAAGGGAGAGCTATAAGGAACGGGCAGCTTCACATCAATACTTCACTGGAGCTGATCCAACAGCCTGGTTGCATCTGTCAGCAACAATTGAGGTGCGGCTCCGGAGATATGTTTTCCGGTCTGAGCGTTAACCTCCTTGATAAAGCCCTTTAAGAAACCTTCGGCCGTTTGCTTGTCACCCCCGGCGGCGGCCTTGGAAGCAGCCGTGATCTTGCTTGAAAGGACCTTGGCCATGCCCTTGCTGTCGATCAGGTCCAAGACCAACATATACCTGATGTCGTCGAGTGTGCCCTCAAACGTCCCAGCCGTAGCCACAATTTCTGGTGACTCCGAGGCCGGAGAGTCTTGGCGTTGGTCCTGGGAGTCTGCACCGATGGGATCGGGTTTCCCAACAGTCTCAGTTACAGGTTCGCTGGAGGCTTCGAGGTTTTCGGGCTCAGCGACGGCTTCGCCCCCCGTCACAGGCGGTATTGGGGAAGGCGGGTCAGCGGTAAGTTGAACAGAGGCTGGGGCCTCCTCTGTTTGGGGTTCCTCCCCCTGTATCTCACTGGGGGTTGGAGGGACCGCCTCGGCAGCCACCTTTTCTGTTGGGGCTATTTCTTCCTTCGGCTCCGCCGGAGTCGCCGGCTGGGCCACAGAAACGGGAACTGGTGGCAGAGCAGGGCCAGAGGTGGACATGACGAGTTTTCCACGCGAAGCGGCAAGCCCCAGAGGTTTGCCGAACGACTCGTTCACAAGGTCTTGCAGTCGTTCCCACTCCTCATCCTCCAGTTCGTCGTGAAAGCTGACGAATTTCACGAACTCGGAGAAGACGTGCTGCCCTCGAGCAAGGGCGTCAGCATCCGGATGTGTGTCAGGCCAACCTGTCCCAGCGATACTATCGCGTAGTTCTCGCGCTTTATCCTGGCACTGTAACAGCGGGGTAAACTCAATGCCGTTTACGTGAGTGATCGTAAGGACCTTTTCCAACTCTCCGCACGCCGCCTGCTGCATGTCACGGTGCGCAGACTGTTTCGCGACGACATCCGACACAGCCTCCATGAACGCCCGAAGCTCCTTGATCGAGCGGAGTTCGGGTGTCCGGGGAAGTGAAGCAAATGGCTCCGAGACCTTGAGCACGTCCCTCTTAATCTCTTCAAACTGTTCCCCGGAATTCGCAAGTTCCCGTAGCAGGTCGTGAGGCACGGGGCGTCCCACAGTTTCCAGCAGTTCACCGGCCTCTGGAAGGTGATGGGCCAGGAACTTGAACCTCGTCTCTAGGGCATTCAATTGATTGATAAGAACTTCGGAAAACGGCATCATGATTCCCTCTCTCAGCATCCTCTCGTCAACAAGAACGGATATGCTATGTAATTCTCGAGCAAACTGCAATGGAGACCGCTGGTCAGACAATGGCCGCGGTCAGAGGTATCCCGGTTAAGCTTTCAGCCCGGTAGCCACCTCGATCTCCCATCATCCCCATGTAACTGTGGGGATTAGATGGTGATCGCATTAAAGCCACCAACGCGTCAACAGTACCAAAGTGCTGATTACATTAATCGAAACAGGTGATTGCGGGTGCGAGCCGGGTTGGATTAAGGCCTGCATTCGAGCTTGTAGTGCCGGCATCTTGCTGGTAAGTTTGGATTGCAGAGATTGGCCTGTTCGACGCCGAATAATTGATTGTCTCGATCATTCAATTCCTTTCAAGGGGGAGAGCTTGTCATGCGTACTCAGCATTCACGTCGACAATTCTTAAAGAGTAGTGCTGTCGGGGCGGGGAGCCTGCTTGCCGGCAAAGCGGTTTTGCTGGATGGCGAGGCGATTGCGTCCGCGCCCCGGCCGGTGCCGGCCAGCGACCGCGTGCGCTTCGGGATGATCGGCATCGGCATGCAAGGTTCGGGGCTGCTGCCCAACGCTGTTTCACTTCCCGGCATCGAGTGCGTCGCCGCCGCTGACCTGTACGACGGCCGTCACACGCTGGCCCAAGAGCTAACGGGCAATCCGAGCCTGCCCACTACGCGCCGCTACCAGGAACTGCTCGACCGCAAGGACATCGACTGCATTGTGGCGGCGGTGCCCGATCACTGGCACAAGCGGGTGGTGGTGGATGCGTGCAACGCGGGCAAGGACATCTATTGCGAGAAGCCGATGTCGCACACCGCGCCGCAGGGTTTCGACATGGTGGAAGCGGCGGAGCGGAACAACCGCATTGTGCAGATTGGCTCGCAGCGCGTCAGTTCCGTGCTGTGCGCGAAGGCTCGCGAACTCTACCACGGCGGCGCCATCGGCGAGGTGGAGCATGTGGAGCTCAGCCTGGGACGCAACGATCCCACCGGCGCGTGGGAATATCCACCGCCCTTCGATCTTTCGCCGCAGAATCTTGACTGGGACACCTGGCTGAACGACGCCCCGAAAATCCCGTTCGATAAGTTCCGGTTCGCGCGCTGGCGCTGTTGGAAAGAGTATGGCACGGGCGTGGGCGGCGACCTGATGGTGCATCTCGTCAGCGGCATGCTGGTGACGCTCGGCTGGAACGAGCCGCCGCGCTCGGCCTGCGCCCTGGGCGGCATTTTCCGCTGGAAGGACGGCCGCAATATGCCGGACCTTCACCTGGTGCTGTTCGATTACCACGGCGTGCCCGTCTACGTCCGGCTGGGTTTGGGTACGGAATCGCCTGAACTGGCTCGCTTCATGGGCCCGAAGGGAATTCTCGATGCGGGAGAGTTCGAACTTCGCTACTCGCCGCAGCGGGGCGTGGACACAGCTCCGAGCTACTATACCAGCAGCTTCCCGCAGAAGATGCGCGACGAATACCTCAAGCAGTGGCATGCCGAGCACGATGTCCCGCCGGGCCAGGAGCCGCTCGCGGATGACACTGTCTATCGCGGCAACGATTGGGATGACGTGCGGCCCCACCTGTGGAACTTCTTCCAGGCGGTGAAGTCGCGCAAGCCGGTGGTTGAAGATGCGGTCTTCGGCAACCACGCCGCCATCGCTTGCCACATGGCCAACGAATCGTACTTCCGGAAGCAGCCGGTATTCTGGGACGAAGCGGCGCACAACATCAAAACCTAGGGAGTTGATAGCCTAGATTTATAGCCACCTACGCTTCGAGCAACACCATCATTTCGACGTTGGGATATAACTCCAGAACCTCCCACGCACCGTCAGTCGACACCGGTATGCTTTGATTCTCCGGAACGACGGTTACCTTCTGGAAGGGAACTACGCCAGCATTCAGCCGCAGGTGAATGTATTGGGGATGATAACGGGTGTTCGCGCTTGCGTGCCAGGAAAGGTCGTCCACAATGTGCAGGATGAGGCGCCCCGCTTGTTTCCGCACAAAAACAAAGTAACGGCCGGGGTCCTCCGCGATCGTCCAAGCCGGCTCTCCAATCGTCTCCTTCCACAGTTCCTCGAGGATTTCGGGCGACTCCGAGAAAGCGGACTCCGTCACGGTCGCGAAGTACGCGGTACCGTCTCCCACCCGGTTGCTAGCCAGCAAGGGCACCAATCCTTCTGTTTCCACGCGGCCCCATTCGAGGACTTTGGCGGACTTCGGGCGCGCCAGAATCACGGGGGGCTTCAGGCTGGCGCGTTTTCCTCTCCACTCGAGCGTGATCCCCTCGAAATCGACCGGCTCAAGATATCCGGCGCCGACCACACCAAAAGCCTCGTCTACTTTCGGGTCGTCGCCGCTTCTTGCCAGGCCTGCTCCCCTGCCGAAAGCCAGGACCTTGCCGCCCCGCTTGAGAAAGCTGCGAACTTTCTCCCGCTCCGCGCTACTCAGGTTCACGCGATCGGGTAGAATCAGGGTGCGGATGCCCACTGGAATCTCATCCCAGCGCTGCTGATGGGGGCAGTTCACGAGCCGGCAAGGCAGATAGCCGGCTTGGCGCAGGCTGGTCTCGAGCGCCGCAACTTCCTGTCCGTAGTTAAGAGGTCCGCCCGGCCACACCAGATCTTTCGCATCGGCGGTTCCTAGGACAATGCCGACGTCGCAAAAGTTGGTGGTCCCTTCCAGGTATTCCCGCCTTTGCTTCAGCCATTTCCCCGCCGTCCCCAGGAGTTCAACACACCCCTGGTCGGTCGTCCCATCGTGGCCCAGGGCCATGGCCAGGTAGAGGTTGATCCCTCCGCCCAGCGTCAGCGCCGCCGCGCTCGAGATGTGGTCCTCGCTCCGGTTCGTCTTCAGTGGTCCGCTGCCGAGTGGAGTGAACCAATCGTCGGAAACCAGATATCCGGCCTCTACGGGCTTCGAGTATTGTGAGAGCTTGGGGACCTCGTCCTCCTGGGACTTCTCCTCGTGAAGTTCCGCGCTGAAGTAGTCCGCCGGTTCCGCCAGGCCGATAGCCCAGCGGGGTCCGGAGCCTACCGGATCGGAAGCGCCATTGTAAGTGACCACGGCCGAGGGCTTCGTCTTTCTCGCGTAGGCCGCGACTTCCTGAATCCAGTTGGCCACCGAATCCACCGCAAAACGCCGCCGCTCTTCCGCAGTGGCTTCCTCTGCGGGCTTGCCGTATTGCTTGCGGAAGGCTGCCTGGGTCCAGGGATCGGTGGAGTAGGTGGCGTAGTTGGGCACGTCCAGCCAAAGCCCGTCGAACGTCATAATTCACGAGCAATTCCTCGATCTGCTGGAGCGCCTTCTCATGGAACGGGGAATACATGCTCAACAGATTCTCCGTCCAGGGAGGGGGAAAGGTGATAGGGTTCCCTTGTTGATCCCGGCACGCCCACTGCGCAAATTCCGGATTACCGTCGTAGAAGATATTGAAATAAATGATCAATTTCAAGTGGGCACGCCGGCATTCCGGCGCGAGATCCGCCAGAAAATCCCGCTGGGTGACGTAATTGGTGGTCTTGGTCTTGCGAAAGACCAGGCCGTCAATCCATTTGTCGTACCAGATGATGTCATCCATTCCGGCGCTCTTCGCGTCCGCCACCAACTTCTTCGCGTCAAAGTCCTTCCCAATGCCGTTCGCCCACTCTCTCACCGAAAAACCATGGTGCGCCGGGTCCTTGATGAACCCCACCATCAAGGTCAGTTGAGGAGGACGGTAAAAGTCGATCGGGTTGGCCGCCTCGGCCGAACCACGACCGGGCGCGACCGGCCCATTGAATTCACCACCGCGATGGAATCGAGACGCGGCACGAACGGAGAGGAATGGCGGCAGCGCCGCAACTGCGCCGAGAAACGTGCGCCGATCAAGTTGGCGGGTGGTGGCTGCGCCCTTCGTCGTTCCTGCGTCCTCCGCCGGGACGCGCGCTTCGCGGGAAAGCTCACTTCTTGGGTTCGATGTGCGCATTTGAAGCTCGAAGTTGGGTGCATTTTGCATTGCAATAACGAGTGACTTCCTTTGTTTTCAATGACTTCTTAGCTTCGTTCCCGCGATTTTTGTGTATTCCCGTGACCCTGGCGGTTTCTGATGAGGAGCCGCCTCCCGGCCCTCGCCTGCGAAGGTCCCTCTCTCGGCCGTGCGCGTTTTTGAACGAACGAACCGGGAATGTCTATGAAAACAAAGGTTAAGTACAAAGTGGCGCTCAGTCCTGCGGGCTGGCGCATCAGAGCGAACCTCTGCGTTTCGGTGAATCCCCAGGCGCCCAAGGCCGCACGACCCCGCTCTGCGCCGTCCACGTTTTTGAACAAACGAACCGGGAATGTCTATGAAAACAAATGGTAAGTACAAAATGTCGCTCAGTCCGTCGCGCCAATCGAGTTCTCAACTCCTGACTCTCGGACTTCTTGACATCATCCTTTGTTTTCATAGACATTCTCGCTTTGTTCCCTCAAAAAAGCTTTCAGCTGTCGGCTTTCAGCTCTCGGCCAATCGCATTCCCAACCCCTCGAGTCCTCGGCCCATCTGCCCACTGCCCAACTGCCCACCTGCCGACTGCCCATCTGCCGACTGCCGATCTGCCGACTGCCGATCTGCCGACTGCCGATCTGCCGACTGCCGACCTGCCGACTGCCGACCTGCCCACCTGTGACTCCTCGACATTTTGACGGCACAAAGGGAAGGAACTAAAGGCAGGAAGTACAGACGAAAACAAAAGAGGACTTTCTGGCATAACCTGACCGGCAGGGAATGACCACCTGCCCAACCCCACTCGACAACTCTAGCCTATGCATTCTCATTTGTCAAGTGAAAAATGCGCGGAGATCAGAATGTCCGACCCGTCCTGGGAACCGGAATACGCCCCCACTCGCGGCGGTGCATCAGTCCGGACGCGTCACACTGCGAAGTGGGTAGCTCGGAGGTATCCGTCGACCGACGGATTCCTCCGGGGTTCTTCCCAAATTCGAGTGGCGTTACGATGCTTCGTATCGCAAATGGGAGATGAAAAGCCGCACAGGAACGCAAAATACGCGTACCTATACGCCACCCGCGTCCACGCAGTAGGCGACGCACTTACGGTGGGGAATTCATGCGACGACGCAACGTGTACTGGGAGCGTGGGTCAGAGTGCATAGATTATTTCAGCTTTGCGTATTCCGCCTTCGCTTCCTTCAGGACGGGAACATCGGCGTCGGCGTCATTCCACAGGGTGAGAAAATCCTGATAGGCGGCGCGGGCCTTCGCGGTGTCGCCCTGCATGGCGTAAGCACGCGCCAGTCCGAGGCGCGCCAGAGCGCCCCAGGGAAAGTTCCCCACGAGTCCTCGGTGGTCGATGAATTTCTGAAATTCCGCTGCTGCCCCTCTGCCGTCGTGTAGCACGAGGTAGGACTCCCCACGCAAATAAACGGGCAACAGTTCCACTGAGAGAATCGTTGGTGCGCTGAGATCCAACGGGCTCGCCTCCTTCAAGAGTTCGATCGCCCGCCTCGGGTCCTTGCGTTCCAGGGCGACCGCAGCCCGGATGGTGGACAGCCAATACCTCTGGACAAGAGTGCCCAGGGGGTAGGACCTGTCAAGTTCGGCAGCCAGTTTTTCTGCACCCACCGTATCGCCCGCCCGCGCCAGGGCCACGGCTACCATCGCCTGCACATCGCGGTTGGGGGCGAGCTTCAACGCCGCTGCGGCGTCTGCACGTGCCCGCTCGGGATTTCCCGATTCCACCTCGCGCAACGCTGCTTCCGCCTGGTAGGCGGCAGCCGTCTCCCTGGCGTCGTTATGCAGGGCAGAATTCACCGCCCGGATGGTCAGTTCCTGCGCGTTCTTCAACCTGCCGTGCCAACCCTCGGTGTCCGCCTGACTAGCCAGCAAGAGGTCTTCCGTCCCCGGCTTGCCGACGGCCACTGAGGCCAAATGGGCCATCCGCCCGTCGTCGCCCCTCAGAAAGGCCAGCATGTAGTGGAAAAGGACCAGCGACTCACTTCCGCCCTGCTTCTCCGCCTTCTCAAACACCGCCTCCGCTTCATCCAGCCGGTTGAGATTGAAGTAGGCTAGTCCAAGGTCGTCATACAGATACATGCTTTGTTCCAGGCGCGTCGCCTGTTGTAGTTGTTCCAAAGCCTCTTCGAGATTTCCCAACTGCATCGATACTACTGCCAGGCGATCGTAAGCTTTGGAGTCTCTCGGGTACGTCTTTTGCCACAGCCCGATGGCCTGTGCCGCCTTCTCCAGCTCGCCCGATCCGGTCCAGTAATAGTTCGCCTCGATGACGAACCGCTCCCGTTCGCTTACCTTCTGCCGAAGATCGTAAGCTTTGCGCGCGTTTTCGGCCGATAGCCTGAATTCGCAGAGATCGAAGTAGATCTGCGACATGACGGTGTAGCATGCGGCGAATTTCGAGTCGAGTTCCACCGCCCGTTTGAGGAACGGCAGCGCTTCTGCGTCCCCTTTCCAATAGAGGGCTTCCACCCCTAGGCTGTAGGCCTTCAGCGCCTCCAGCGATGGCGTCGTCGCTTCCTCCACCGGCGTGGCGTATTTCTCCACGGAGCTGAGCGACTCGCCCAGCCTGCTCCGCAGACTCACTGCCGCAGCGTCCAATGCTTTGAGTATCGCTTCCTTGCCCGCCGCCTGCTCCTGTGCCTCGGCCAGCAGATCGCCAGCTTCGCAGGTCACTGCCTTCAGGCCAATCACGTACTGGCTGCCCAACGTCGCAATCGAACTCGTTACCATGGCCTTGCTGCCTGTGCGTTGGCAGACCTCGCGGGTCACCTCCGGCGTCAACCGGTCACCGGCCGGACGCCCCATCAGCTTCAAGGTGTCGTTTACCTTGCGGTCGGAAATCAGCGCGAGAAAGGGCGATTGCTCAAGCTGTACCGAGAGTCCCTGCTTCAGTGCGTCGTCAAACACACTGTCACTGGTCTTGTTGTCGAAATCGGAGAGGACGAGGGTGTCCTTCTCGGTTAGGCGGGTCGTGGCCTGGCGCGAGCGGAACCAGAGCGTCCCCCCGATGGCAGCGGCGACAAGCATCAGGGCAGCGGGAACAAGGACCTTCCAGAGTTTTCGTAGGGCCGAACGGCGTTCGGCCGGGCGAGCGCCGCTCGCCCCTACACGCCCGGAGTCCGTATCCCGCTTCAGGCGCTTCAAGTCGGCCCGCAGGTCAGAGGCCGTCTGATAGCGCGTCTCCCGGTCTTTCTCCAGCGCCTTGCTGATGATGCGTTCCAAATCCGCCGGGCAGTCGGGATTCAGCCGCACGGGGGAGGTCGGCGCGGCATGCAGAATGGCATCGAAGATGGCGGCTGAGGTGGTTCCGGGGAAAGCTGGTTTGCTTGTGACCATCTCGTAGAGAACGACCCCAAAGGAGAAAAGGTCAGTCCGAGCATCGAGTTCCTGTCCCAAGGCCTGCTCGGGCGACATGTAGGCGACCGTGCCCATCGCAACGCCAGGGCTGGTCAAGTGTTTCTCCTCCAGCGTTGTGGCCGTCGCCCCTTCGGAGACAACCGCCGTCTTTGCCCTCCGCCGCTCCGGCAGCAGCTTGGCCAGGCCGAAGTCCAGAATCTTGGCCTGCCCCCGGTCAGTGACAAAAACGTTGGCGGGCTTAATATCACGGTGGATGATGTTCTTGCAATGAGCGGCATCCAGCGCGTCGGCGATCTGCATGCCCAACTCCAGCACCTCCTCGGTTTCCAGGGGGTTGCCTTGGATGTGATGCTTCAGGGTCTGGCCCTCCAGGCACTCCATCACGATGAAAGGCTGGCCTTCGTATTCATCGAAGTCGTGAATGGTGCAGATGTTGGGGTGGTTGAGGGCAGAGGCCGCTTGCGCTTCACGTTGGAACCGTTCCAGGACTTGTCGGTCCTTGGAGAGCTTTTCAGGAAGGAATTTCAGGGCCACAGTGCGCTTGAGCTTGGTGTCCTGGGCCTTGTACACCACACCCATGCCCCCGCTGCCCAGCTTCTCCATGAGGCGATAGTGGGAAATAATCTGGCCTGGGGCGGGTTCGTGGATGGCCTGAGCCTGCTCTCGGGCCAGCGCCCGGGCAGCCACCTCCAAGGCGGGAGCTTCAATAAACTTCTCCGCTGGCTTCTCGTACGCGAGCAAGGATTCGACTTCATGGTACAGTTCCCCGTCTCCGGCGCATGCTGCGCGCAGGAACTCCAGTCGCTCGCTTGCTTCGCGCTGTAGCGCCGCGTCGTACAACTCCCTAACGAGATTCCATTGTTCCGGCTTCATCGAGCTTTTCGCCATCCATTGCCCGCAACAGCCAGGTCTTGGTCAGTTTCCAGTCGCGCGTCACGGTCTCGGGTGAGACCTTCAGGACCTCAGCCGTTTGTTCCACACTCAGTCCGCCAAAGAACCGCAATTCCACCACCTCGCTCTGCCGGGGGTTTATAGCGGCTAAAGCCTTGAGGGCGTCGTCGAGGGACACTAAGTCCACACCCGATTCCGCAGGAACCATCAATCCTTCATCCAAGCACGTCGGGGCAATCCCAGCGCCGCGCTTCTGGCGCTGGCGGGAACGTGCGAACTCCACCAGAATCTGCCGCATCAACCGCGCCGAGATCGCGAAGAAATGGGCGCGGTTTTGCCAGCTCACTTGACTGGCGTCGATGAGTCGAAGGTAGGCCTCGTTAACCAGGGCCGTGGTCTGCAAGAGGTGGCCCGGTTTTTCGCCGGTCATGTAGTGGTGTGCCAGGCGGTGCAGTTCGTCGTAAACCAAGGGCATCAGCTTCTCCAGTGCGGTGTGGTCCCCATCGCTCCAGGCTCGGAGCAGATCTGTAACCTCATGCGCTGAGGGCAATGCCATTTGACCCCCCTTTGGGTCACCCACCTGCAGCCGACGGTCAAAATAGCATACGCGCTCGACCTTTGCAAAAGGTCTGTGGCCTAATGGTCGCGCCATTTGGAATTGTCTCTTCGCCCCCAGTGACCTCCTGCTCCCCGCAAAAATTATTCACCTGCCATTACGGTTTTCGATCTCAATTGTCGCATTGCTAGCTGAAGGCAAGAGAGTATGTTTGTTTGAATTCACACAGAGCGAAAGGATATTTGCCGCGCGGGATGGTGCTCTTCGCATCGGCTGCGCGAGGCTGGGAGGAAAAAGGGCTATGAATACACTAAAAAGGCTTCACTTCAATTCTGCGTCAGCTTTTCGAAATGTGAGAAGGTCCACGGTGTGGGCGGTGCTTTGCCTCGCAGTCTACATGTCAGGGGCAGGCATCTTCGCCATGGCTCAGAGCCCCAAAATCATCGGATTTGAAGCACCGAACGCGGGCAACGCCCAGGGCTCGGGCTTGGGCACTCAAGCTGAGAACATCAACCCGTGGGGGGCGGTTGCGGGGCTCTACGCAGACGCGAACAATGTGGTCCACAGCTTCCTGCGAACCGCAGAAGGTAGACTGATCACCTTCGATGCTCCAGGCGCGGGCACTGCGCCGGACCTCTACTTTAAGTCGACCCCTGCCGGGACTTACGGTGGCCAGGGCACCTACGCTATGTCCACAAACTCAGTGGGGGCGATTGCGGGATCCTACATTGATGAGAACAATGTGGGCTACGGCTTCGTGCGCGCCCACGACGGCAAATTCACGTCCTTTTACGATCCGGACGCAGACCAACAAAGTGCTTACCTGGGGACCTTCGCGTGGAACATCAACCCAGCGGGAGTGATCGCGGGAAACTACTGGGACTCGAACTCGGCCCGCCACGGCTTCGTGCGCACTCCGGATGGCAAGTTTGCCAACTTCGACCCCTCTGGCAGCGTCTCCACGTTTGTCTGCTTGGCCTCGTGCATCAACCCCGCCGGGACGGTCACCGGATCCTACTATGACGTTGGGGGTGTGGAGCACGGCTTCGTGCGCACCCCGGGCGGCAAGATCACTGAGTTCGACGTTCCGGGCGCAGGCACAGACGGGAGCCAGGGCCAAGGCACCTGGGGCACGAGCATCGACACCGAGGGGACGGTGACGGGAGGCTATGTAACCGGGGACAACATGACTCACGGCTACGTGCGTTCTCCTGAAGGCCGCATCACGAAGTTTGACGTTCCGGGCGCAGGCACGGACGGGAGCCAGTATCAAGGCACCGTTCCTGAGGCCATCAATGATACGGGGATCATTACGGGCGAATACATCGACTCGAACGATGTTCAACACGGCTTCGTGCGCGCCCCTGACGGCCGCATCACCAAATTCGACGCTCCGGGCGCGGGCAACGAAACGGGTAGCTACGAGGGCACCGTCCCCCTGGCGATCAACGCAGCGGGGGAGATTACAGGGGCGTATTTCGACAGTAACTATGTGCTGCACGGATTCGTGCGGCTCGCCGGTCCGCCACCGTTTTGACAACGCGGTGCGATTTTCGTTGAGCTCACTGAAGCTCCGCACGGCTGCGCGGAGAGTCCCGAGCGCGAGCTAAGGGGGAATTCTATGTTAAGGCCAATGGGAATTCGGCGCTGGACCGCTGCAGCGAGAGCAGGGGTGCTCCTGACAGTATCACTGGCCACCCCTCCAGCTAAAGCTCAGAATAACGGCAGGGATTACGTCTTCCTGGTCGGGTCGGGTTTCCTTTGCGATACCGGCGACTCTTCCCCGTGCCCGGCGGTGGTCAGGTCGGCCGATGGGTCAAGCTACGAGATGAGCGGCGCCGGGACATTCAACACGAAAAGCAAGCTAGTCACGGCAACGGGGACGTTCACTCACAAGTCCCCCAATGGAAACTCGCTGGCGACGGGTGTCTGGGTGGCGAATGAACTGGTCAGTTTTGACTCTTACGGCATCGCGCCGGGGGCGAGGTTGCAGGCGGGGTCGACATTCGGCCCGCCACCATTCGCCCCCCGGCGGATGCCCATGCTCCCAGGCTCGATGCCGGCGGGGGGACTGGCCGTATTGCGCATCCGGCTCGTGCCCATGTGGGGGCCACAGAGAGACGCGCTACTGCAAGTGAACTGTGCCCTCGGCAAGGTGCCTGAAGAACGACAGACAGAAGGAATAAGGCTAAGTCTCGAAGGAGGCGGCGAATTCGATCAGGAAATCAGCGGGCGCACCACGTTTGCCTTGACGAAGCTGACTGCCAACCTTACTCCTAAAATGCCCGATTCCGAGCATAAGACCGATTCGGCACCTGCGGAAGTCCACCCGTGATTGGAACGAGGCGGTTGCGACATGGCGATCGGGACTTCAATCGGGATTACTCCTCCCTAGTTGGCAAGCGTTCAATAATCCTCAAGGGCGACTTCTCATCAGCCACTTTGACGGCAAACGGCCTACAGTTCGAAGCGGTGGGGTGGCTTGGTTGGCCCGTGAGGTCTCTTGCCGGGCTGATTCCGCCACTTTGGAGCTGACATAAACCCTCACGTCAGGTGGTTCTTTCGCGATCGTCCTTGCGGTCAAAACTGCGCCGATGCTGCCGAGCCCTAAGGGGCGCGGAGATGGGCGCAGTTTGCGCTCCTCTGGGGTTCTTCTTAGGGTTACACCAAGGATCCCTGCGCCACCTGGAAAAGCCGCACAGCCTCAACCGCTGGGATTCCGCGCTCACCCGCTTTCTCCTTCAGTTCAGTTGAGGCCTGTCATTCCCGCGAAAGCGGGAATCCCTTGGTTCCGGGACTGGCCGTGGACCGCCGCTTAGAAGCTGCGAAAGAATCGAAAGGACTGTCATCCTGAGTCCTTCGCTATCATCCCTTCACGTTGTTCAGGGCAGACTCTGAGCGAAGCGAAGGACCTCGCTCTGGCCCGCTCAGGATAAACTCCGCAAGAATCTTGCCCTGCCGATGGAAGTTGCTGATGGCGAAGGAACTCAAAGCGAGATTCTTCGCTTCGCTCAGAATGACAGCGCGAGCATATTTTCGCCTTTCGCCGATTTTTTCACAGCAGGTAGCGCAGACTCTCTAGTTTTGAGAGTCTGCGGCTTTTCTCCTGTTCGAACACGCAGCGCGGCAAAAGGGCGCCAACATGCCGTGCAGGTTTCTTAAATCAAGAACCGCAGAGTTTGAAAGGCACAAACTCTACCCTGCTTCACAATTCTTCCCGCCCATGCGAGTATTCCCTTCCGACCGCCATTACCGAGGTTCAAACCATGGCCAACCCGAAGCAGCAGTGGCAAGTGGCAAGTGGCAAGCACGAAGTCACGTGAGATTTGGTAGAATGGTAGGTGCGAAAGGTGAGTCCTATGACCTTCCAACGAATCACGGTAAATCCCCACCAGATGGGCGGGGTGCCCTGTTTGCGGGGGCTGAGAATCCCCGTGGCCACGGTTGTCGGAATGGTTGCGGATGGAATGAGCGACGAGCGAATTCTAAGAGCCTATCCCGACCTTACGTGCGACGACATCCGCGAGGCCCTACGCTACGCCGCGGAAGCGGTTCGTGAGCGCGAAATCCCCCTGGTGCCGACAGCTTGAGGTTTCTCGTCGACAATGCACTCTCGCCGGAGGTGGCAGAAGGTCTGAGGCAGGCCGGGCACGACGCGGCACATGTACGTGACTACGGCATGGCGGCCGAAGCCGACGAAGACATTTTCGACCGCGCCGCCGAGGAAGAGCGTGTCCTCATCTCCGCCGACACCGATTTTGGCACGATCCTCGCTCTGCGAAAAACACCCAAGCCTTCCATTATCCTGTTTCGACTTTCGACTCAACATCGACCCGATCCTCAGATACGGTTACTGCTGGCAAACCTCAGCGACTTATCTGCGGACCTCGACCGCGGATGCATCGCTGTCTTCGAAGACACACGGATAAGGGTGCGCCTGCTGCCCATCGCCGACTGACCGTATATTCCCGGTTGGAAGCTATTCGGCCCAAGACGACGACTTCGCTCAGCGGCTTTATGCTGACTTGCAGGCGAAGGACGTTCGCTGTTGGAAGTTTGACGAAAATGCCAAGTGGGGTGAGTCGGTGTGGGGTGAGATTGACACCGCCATCTGGCATCATGACAAGCAGGTAGCGCAGACTCTCTGGTTTTGAGAGTCTGCGGCTTTTCTCCGGTTCGAACACGCAGCGCGGCTAAAGGGCGCCAACACGCCGTGCAGGTTTCTTAAATCAAGAACCGCAGAGTTTGAAAGGCACAAACTCTGCGCTACCCTGCTGTGGCCAAAACTCAGAACTTCGCTCTGCGCCAGCCGGCCTGCGAATGAAGGCGAAAAATGGGATTTAATCACTTTCAGTTCCATGAATGGCTAGCCATGCATACCAAATTAAGACACTACGCCGCGCCTGGGGTCTGGTAGAATAGCCCTGATGGAAAAGCCTTTGAGCGCCGAAGAACTATTTCCCCTGGTGGACCGCCTGTCTTTGCAGGAACGTCTGCGCCTGCTGCGGCTGCTCAGCTTGCGGCCGGCCCCCGACGATCTCGACGCCTACCACACACTCCCCCCTCACCACGACGAATTCTCAAGCGACGCAGACCCACTGAGCTGGGATGCTGACGGCTGGGAGGGGATCGGTTGAATCGCGGCGAAATCCGCTGGTACACGTTTCGCTCGCCGGACAAGCGTCGGCCCGTTCTGATCCTCACCCGAAACGACGTGATCGATCAATTAAACGAAATCATCGTCGCGCCCGCGACGCGCACCATCCGCGGACTTCAGGCTGACGCGCGTGCCGCCTTCCGCGCTGCGCCCAGAACTTCCCGCAGGCGCCTGCCGACGATCATGTCTTCGCCGGGCCGCAAGGTCATGGAAACAATCTGCAACTGGTTTTTCTCTTTGGGTTCTTTGGGATTCGGCTTACCCTCGACCACGGCGGAAACCAGGCTGGGATTACTCGCCGTCAGGACTTCGATGCGGGGCTCGCCGTCGCTCAGCTTGCGGGCGCAGTCTTCCACGGTGAATCCCCAGGCGGGTTCGTCCCAGCTCACGGTGAGTGTGGGATAACGATTGCCGCTTTTGGGGATTTGAATATCGGTCTTCACGCCCGGGACGGTTTCCACGAGCTTCACGATTCGCTCGACGCGCGTATTCCACTCGCGGTTGAGGGCGTCAAGGTCCAACTTGAGCCAGGTTTCCACGGCGGTCAGGCAGCCGATGATTTCTTCCTTGCCGGCCTTCATGGGACGGCAAACCGCACCTTCATAGGGACTGGTGTTAGCCATGGCGGCATCGATCAGGTCCTTGCGTCCCAACAAGAGGCCGCTGCATTGCGGTCCCATCAGGCCTTTCCCGCCGCTGAAGGTGAAGAGGTCCGCGCCCATTTTTGCATAGAGCTTCATGTTCTCGATAGGAGGGATACCGGCGGCGTCGTCGAGGAGCAGCGGAACCTTCGCATTCCTGGCGATTTCGATCTCTTTCGCCAACTGGTCACCGAGGTCGGTGGTATAAATCATGGCGGTGTTTTCGTTAAGGGCAGTCTGGAGTTCCTGGGGCGAATAGACGAGAGTCAACTTGCCGCCGGCGAGGCGAATGGCGCTGTCAAAGGCGCTGCGCCCGCCCACCATCACCACCTCGTGTTTAAGGCCGGTGGTGTCGGGAAGTTGCCAGATCTTGGCCGGGTCGTTGCCCGCGATGCAAGCCGCGGTGGCGCCGGCCATGGCGCCCGCGGCACCGGAGGTGACCATCCCCGATTCGGCGCCCGTCAGTTCCGCCAGGCGCTTGCCCACTGCTTGTTGCAGCTCCATGATGCTCACAAAGTGCTTCGACGCTTCGACCATCGCGGCGCGCACTTCGGGGAGTTCCAAGGAACCGCTCAGATAGGTCCAGGTTCCACGGCAGTTGATGAGAGGCCTGACCCCCAGGCGGCGATAGACGTTGCTCGCAGAACCTTTGCCGACCGCCTCCTGCACGTTGGCGAAAAGGTCTTGGGCGGCGATCTGGCCAAGCAGAGGCAGCGCAGCAGCCCATTTCATAAACGCGCGACGATCAAAAGAAGTGACTAGATTCGCCATTTTCTTCTCCATTCATTGTTTACCACCACCCGCGTAAAACAAGGTGGACGCGGTCTATCCTGAATGCCCGAAGGGCATTAACATCATTAGCCGTAGGTGAAACCTACGGATCAGGAACCAGCCCCTGAAGTTCGCTTGCGACCCCGAAGGGGTCGAATAGGGCCGGATTCAACCCCTTCGGGGTTGAGCGACGCCTTGCGCGACCGCCCCGTAGGTTTCACCTACGGCTAATGATCTTGGGTCCCTTCGGGACCCCGGTTATCTTAACGCCTATCGTGGTGGGCGAAAGGTGCGGAACTCAATCCTCCTCGGCGTGAAACGGAAACCTCGAGCGTACGGCCAGGATGTGAGCCTTGGCGCCCGGCTCCGAGCTGTTGTAGAAGCCAACCGTGCAATTCAGGCGGAAGAAATACGCATCGCCGGCATGGGCTTCGTGCAAGCCTTCTACGCCGTCTTCTCCACCGCCGGCCACGATCTTACCATGCCCATCCAGGATAAGATAAATCTCCTCCGCGGTTTCGTGATGGTGCGGAGTGTTAGTGCCTCCCGGCGCGAAATCCATCAAAAAGAGGCTGGTGACGACGTAGCCGGCGGCAATCCGGTCTCGCTTACTCTTCCGATCGCCGACCAGGAGTTTATAGAGGACGGACGAGGGGTGTCCTTCCACGGTTTGTTCCTTGACGTCATCCATGTTGGCCACCACGAGCTTGGGCGGCGGCTCGAGAGTTGTCCCAGCAGGAATCTTGAACCCCATCACCAACACGCGGCAGGGCTGATCGGCGGAGCCGGAGATGGTGTGCGTGACCCCCGGAGGGAGATACATGAAGTCGTTCTTTCGAACCGGAGCTTTCTCTTCTCCGTAGTGCAGAATTCCGCTGCCTTCGAGGATGAAGTAAATCTGTTCCTCGCGCTCGTAGCTGACGGGTCGGCAGGCTCCTTGCGGATCGACTTTGACCTCGGCGAAACGCGCGACGCTCCGGGCGATCCGGGCCGTCGAATCGCTCTCCCCGAAGATCGGCAGGTAATGACAGTTGGCAGTGCTCAAGTCGCCGGCCTTCTCCGCGACGTCCGGTACAAAGCGGTGCACCCAGGTCGGCGCGACTTGAGCCTGGGAAGGGGAGCCGCAAAGGCAAACGGAGACCGCCGCAAAAGCAGCAGCCGTGAAGCCGGGAGCCTTGAGTGTCAGCCTAACACCGTACCGCAGATTTCTCATGACTCGCTTGATGAAAGTTATTGGGCGCATAGGACAACTCCTTCGTAAGCTCCAGGCGCATCCTAAAGGAGATTTTCGAGGTAGCTCGTTCTCCTCATGTTGGACCCCCAGGGCGGGGATCAGAAGGGGCAATTGTTAGCCCGGCCCGCGCGCAAGATGCCATTTCCGACTCATGGGCGTAAGCCACCCGCCGAAGACAACATATCACAATCGTCGCTCTTGTAGGGGCGGCCACAAGGGCCGCCCCTACGGAGTAATTCTCTTGGTCGCTGCTTGAATCCTGAATTCTGAACCCTAATCGTACAGCAGCGCACCTCGAGATCTGAGCAATATTCCTCGCTACGCTCTCCTCAAAAATCTGTCATTCTGAGCGAGGCGGAGAATCTGCATTAGTTCGCCACGGACGGAACTTCAGATCTTTCGCTTCACTCAGGATGACAGCCACTTTCATCTCCATGGGTGGCCGCAGGCCCATGACCACTCGGAATGACACCTGATCCACTTACTTCAATATGCTTCCAACACCAGCCCGATGGCGGCGGAGAGTTTCTTCCAGTGGGCTTGCTCCTGCTCCAGGTACTTCTGCCCGGCCGTAGTCAGCGAATAGAACTTGGCGCGGCGATTGTTGTCGGACTCTCCCCACTTGGCTTTGATCCAGCCGCTTTGCTCGAGGCGATGCAGGGCGGGGTAGAGCGCTCCCTGGTTCACCTGGAGCACTTCCTTGGAGACCTGGCGAATACGCTGGGCGATGCCCCAGCCGTGCATGGGCTCGAGGGCGATGGTCTTAAGGATGAGAACGTCTAAGGTACCTTGCACAAGGTCGGTGGGCTTGCTCATGGAACTCCTCTCAGTTATCGACAACAGATTACCCACTCTCCTGTCAATAGTCAAGGGGAACGGTGCAAGGGCGGCCACAAGGGCCGCCCCTACAGGAGGGTCACGGTGTAAAAACGCGCGGGCGCCTCAGGCGGAGACGTGAGACTGTTCTTGGCCCCTGCGCTTTCAATTTCCGCTCGGACGTAGTAGTCCATCAGAGGACCTGGCTCTTGCCATTTGATAGAACCGGAGTAGGTGCGTCGGCCGACAAGGCTCATGGTTGCAGGACTCCACTGGTCCGAATCTTTGGCGCGAGTGAAGAGAGTAACGCCCGCTACTTGTCCCGCCCCAGCAATCACGGCAGAGATTCGCGCCGCTTCGCCTCTTCGCAGGATCGTTGGCCGCGTGGGGACAAAGGCGCGGGCTACCGTCTTCGGATCAGGCTTGCGAACGGCCGCGAACAACTGCTCGGTTTCGGGCGGCAGCTCGCCGAGGAACTCTTTCATGGAGGCCCGCAGCCGATACAAGGCCAGCCGCTCATACTTGTTATGCATCGAAGCCAGTTGTCCCAGGTCGTTTCTGGTGCTGACAATCTCCTGGTAGTCGAGAATGACTTTTCGAACCAGTGGCGCCAAATCGAGCCAGATTGGTACGCCCTCTGTCAGAATCAAGCTGCGCGCCTCATCGTTTTTATTCTGCTTCTTCAACTCGCTCGCTTTTTGAAGTTTCTGGTTCAGGCGCGCCGCCAGGGACCACGACTCAGAATAGGGAGTGAGGAACTCGATAAAGCGGCTAAGGTAATTGAGGCGTTCCCGCTCGGCAGCGCTCGAGGCAGAATCAGTAAGCGCGCGAAGTTGCTTCGCGACCTCAGCCTGCGACTTCTTCACGCTCTCGGGAGGTTCGTAGCCGTTCCAGAACTGGAACGCTTCGTCATAATCACCGGAGTATTCGTGGATTTCGCTGTGGCCATCTTTAATCTGGCCGGTCCACGAGGATAGAACCAGCCGGTCGCGGTCCGTGTCATCGAGGAGCTTGGCCAGCTCAGCGGCGCGCGGCTCCCGCGCCTGGGCGGCGGCAAAGCCTTGGAAGAACTTGGTCGGGGTCAGATCCTTGTTCCACGAGTAGCCCGCTTGAAAACCGGCGTCGATGTCCATGATGCGATGCCGCCAGTGAATACCCAGCAGGCCCTGGCACCCATACTGTTCCGCCAAGTCCATATCGCGCACGAAGCGATTGACGTGAAACTGAGGCAGCCACATGGCCGGATCGTCTTCGAGCCAGGGAATCGGCCAGCGCTCGCGCGATTCGAGTTTGCCATACTCCTCGCTGACCGGATCCCAACCCAGGTTGTCGTTCAGCGACGAAAAGATAATGTCCTCCGGCAGCGCTTTGTGGAAATAGGCGAAGTGGCGGACGACGCCGCCCCAACCGGAAATCACCAGGCGCTTTCGAGGAGCATGACGCTTTAGAAAGTCGTGGGCCTGCTTGAAGGGAGTGACGGAGAGCGGAACATTTTGCTTTTGGCTGGCCCAGCTCATCCCTTCGTCTTCCCACAACCAGACGTAATCTACCGTCGGATAAGCTTCGAGCAGTCGCGCCAGGCGCGCTTCCAGGATGTCCTTCGCGGCGACCGACTCAGGGTCGATGCGCGGCCCGGGGGTCTTCGAATCAGGGGAAGCGTAGTGCGCTTCGGGAGGAACGGCGCGGTAAACCTCATCGGGGATCTGGTAAGGCTCAAACCCTACGCCTGTGCGGATGCCAAGCTGCTTGGCGTATTGAAAAGCCTCGCCCCAAAGCTTTTGCGCGAATTCTTCAGCTTCCCAGCAACTCCGGGCCTTGGTAGTTGCTTCGGAGCCGAAAACTTCTTCTGCGAAGAAGTCAGCAGAGCCCATGCCGAAACGCGAGGTCCGCTCCGGCAGGTAGCCCCAGCGGTTCGTCGCGGTTGTATCTGTATAGGCCAGGTGGCCCGCGCCGGCGTATTCGAAAGAAAGAAACGATTCAGCCCACTGATTCTCGCCGGAATAGACGTGCACGCCCAGCGTGTTGAAGCGCATTCGAACCATCGCTTCGAGATAGGCGCGCCAGTCTTCGCGATTGTAAATGGTCACGCAGTTCAGAAAGTCAGGCCACGGCACCAGCCCTCGCGCGCCGAAGCGCGGCTGCGCCTGCCAATTCTGGCCGGCCGGCGGCAGGTTGAGCGCGCGCGCGGGCTCCAGCGGATACACTTCGCCATCCAACCCAAAGAACGCCCCCTGCCGCTCCAGGAAGTCAAATACGGCGTAAGGAACGGCGTGCGGCGTAGCGCCGGTCAGGCGGACATGGGAGGCTTTGCCGCCCGGCGATTCGTTCGAGATTTGATAAGCCTCAGGGTGCCTGGAGAGGTCCTTCTTGACGGCGAGGGAGAAGACGAGACCTGACGCCGGCGGCGCGCCTTCACCCAGCACAGCTTGGACAGCGTCGATCGCCAGCCCCAAGTTTCGCAAACCGCGCGCCAGTTCGCAAGACGCGAACTGCTCCGGAAAGCCCGCCTGAGGCTCGCGCACGATCCATACCGTTTCTTTTGGTTCGAGCCTCGCCCGCATCCTGAGGCCATTGGGATTTGGCGCACTCTGGGGTGAATCGGGATGGGCTGAAGATTTTTCCCCCTGAACGGACAAGGCCGCGTTGGTGATTAATGGGACAGCCCCCAAACCGAGGGCGGAGTTGTGGAGGAACTGACGCCGGCCGATGCGTTGGAAAGGATTCATCATGATGGCAACCTCAGAATAAGTTGAGCGGAGATTTTACACCGACAGCCGTGCACGGCAAGAAGAAACTGGTTACAAAACGTCAAGCCCGAATTCCGAAGTTGCGAAACTCTATGGGAAGAAACCCCTCACCATTTTCCAGGTAATCAAGGCAGGTTCACTTTCGTGCCCACTTATGCGCGCCACACTCCGGGAATCGGCTGCTGGCAGTATTGGCATTTATTGTTGTGGATGTGCACTGTCCCCACGGTGTACCCGGTACGTTCCACCACAATCTTGCGGCACTTGGGACAATAGGTATTTTCGGCCGGGTGGCCAGGCACATTGCCGATGTAAACGTAGTGGAGACCTTCGGCGTCAGCGATGGCTTTGGCGCGTTCGAGCGTTTCCACCGGCGTGGGAGGAAGGTTCTTGAGGAGATACTCGGGATGGAAGCGTGTGAAGTGGATGGGAACGTCGGGGCCCAATTCGGACTTGACCCATTTGGCGAGCCCTTGGAACTCCTGCTCGCTGTCGTTCAAAGTGGGAATCACCAGATAAACGATCTCGTTCCATACTCCGTGCTTGCGAATGGTCACCAGACCGTCGAGCACGGGCTTTAGTTCGCCATTCACTACTTCCTTATAAAACTTCTCGGAATAACCTTTAAGGTCAACCTTGATGGCGTCCACCTGGCGGCACAGTTTCTCGAGCGGCTCTTGTTGGATGTACCCGCCCGTCACCACGACACTTTTAACGCCCAGCCTGTGAGCCGCTTCGGCCGTATCGGCGACGTACTCGTAAAACACCACCGGCTCGCTGTAGGTGTACGCAATGGTAGGGCAACTGTTCTGCTGGGCTAACACTGCCACGCGCTCCGGGGGAGCGTAGTTCGACCGGACCTGCTCAGGGCGGACCTGGGAGATATCCCAGTTTTGACACATCTTGCAGTTCACGTTGCAACCGGCGGTGGCAATGGAGAAGGCGACCGTTCCGGGGAGAAAATGAAAGAGAGGCTTCTTCTCGATGGGATCAATGTGAGCCGTCACCACGCGCGAATGCACGAGAGTGTAGTAGGTGCCGCCGCGATTCTCGCGCACGCCGCAATAGCCGCGCTCCCGGTCGTCGATCGAGCAGCCGCGCGGACATAGCTTGCACTTGATTTTCCGGTAGGGCTGTTTATCGTAGAACCTGGCTTCCTTGACGAATCGCGAGTCGTCTTCCGCGAGCGGAGCCGCGAACAGGGAGACCGCATTGCGTCCTCCCATTGCCGCTGCGGCGCAGGCTGCGAGGCAGGGAAGGGAAGCCGCCTTGAGGAAGGAGCGGCGGTCCCAGGCGAGGCCGGCGGATTCTGCCGGCGGCTCTGCCTCGAGGAGCCGCAGATCATATTTGGGTGCCATCGGACTTCCACCTCGGTTAGTCCCAATTCGAGATTCCAAATTCAAGATTCAAAAGTCAAGAGTCAAACTTCCACCGCCTTAATGAATCGTGGATCGTCAGTCCCCAAGTTATGCTGTGCGTCGGCGGCGGTTGAAATGTAAGTCGGCTCGCGCTTCAGTTCCTGAAGCGGTTTCATTCCCACCTCGGCACGCTGTTTTTCGATGATTTGCCAGCCTGTGTAATCCAGGGCCACCGGATCGCGGCTTATCAGCAAGCCATTGTACGGCCAAGTCCAGTGAGGCATGAACGAAGGCCCGCCTTCGTACTGCGCCGTGGTGGCGTCACAAATATGCAACCGCACCTTCCGGCGAATGGGCGGCAGCATATTAACGTCCGCCACGTAAGGATTGCAAACGTTGACGTGGTATTTGTTGGGATTATGGATGGCGCCAAACATGCTTTTGAGCGCAATCGTGACGCCCGCGATGCCGTGGTCCTTGAGCACGGGCAGATTAATAACGGCGTCGCAGACTTGTGTGAGCGTCTTGGCCACAAGGCTTCCCACGCTGCCGTAAACGGCCAAGTCCTCATCGAATCCCAGCACATCGTTTCCGAAACAGCGGATTCCGGAGCCACGCTCCACGATCTTGAAGTGCGCGCTCTCGAGGTCTGCGTTCAGCCGGTCCCAGATAACGATTTCCTTGATGCCGGCTTGCTGGAGGCGCTCGCAGACTGCGTTCACCAACTCCGGGCGCGTGCAGTTCCCTCTGCCTGCAAGGCAGTTAACCTTTAGCCCTACCACCTCGCCGGGACGCACGACCTTCCGCCACGCCTCGAGCGGTGAGTCGCAGTCATGCAGAGCTTGCATGGCGCGGTCCAGACAGTTGACGAGCCGGGAGGAATCCAGGCTGGTGGGGGTAGAGCGGAGATTGGGGTCGCGGGCGATCACCAGGCGAGATTGGGAAGGAACTGCGGCAAAGGTCACTTGGGAGCCGACCCAACCCCGAAATCCGCTTGCCAGCAGGGCGCCGCCGAGCGCCACTCCTCCCTTCAGGAAAGAGCGGCGATTTTGCTCGTATGTGTCTGTAGACATGGCACTAACTCGGATCTTCCGGAGACGAGGGAGGCAAAGGTCGATCGTCCAATAGGGCGGCCTCGCGGAGTAGTTGCAGCACTTTGGGAGCCAAACCCCTTGGCCAGGGTTACAAGCGGGCGCACAAGACTTGCATGGCGACGTGCAGGAGAATCATATGTCCGTCCTCGGCTATTTGCATGTCGCGCACGGGGACCAGGATCGGGGTTCGCACCGCAGCGGCGAGTTTTCCGCCATCGAAACCGCACAGGCCAACCGTGTGAGCGCCACGGGTGTTCGCGTAGTCGATGGCCTTGAGGACATTGCGAGAGTTGCCGCTGCCGGAGAGAGCCACCACAACGTCGCCGGCCTCGAGGAAATTCTTCAACTGCTCGACGAAAACATCCTCGTAGGCGACATCGTTGGCATAGGCGGTGATCGTGGCGAGGTTGTCGTTTAGCGAGATCCCGCGGAAGCGTTTTGAGCGGCCGTAGGACACGCCTTTGTTTAGATCGCAGATGAAATGCGACGCAGTTGACCCGCTGCCTCCGTTCCCCATGAAGAACACCTGGCGATCATGGTGATAGGCGTCCTCGAGCAGTTGGATAAACTCTTCGAATCGCTCTCGAGAGACGCCCTCGAGGGCCTTGCTCAAGCCTGCGCAATAATCTGCGAGGTATTCTTGCATCATGTTCTCGAATTATATCATTCCGGTTGGTTGATTAGGAATTCTGCCGCCGCCAACAAGGTGGGGACGGTCAGGCGAGGGGCATGGGGCAGCTTGTCCAACGCAGGCGCGGGCGTGCCGGAGACTATGATGGCAGGACAACCCGCTGCATGCGCCGCCAGAAGATCGCTTTCAGCATCACCGACGAGGAAGGTGCGCTCAAAATCGAAGCGGTGCTCCGCTTGGGCACGCCGAAGCAGCCCGGGCTTTGGTTTCCGGCACTCGCAACCATCCTCTGCGCGGTGGGTGCAGTAGTAAACGCTGAGTATCCGTCCGCCATGCGCTTCGACCTCGGCAGTGAACCGAAGCGTGACTTCCTCGAGGTCAGAGGCGGACATTAGACCCTTTCCCACTCCTGCCTGATTTGAGACGACGATGACCTGGTAGTCTTTCTCATTCAAAAGTCGTAAAGCCTCGAGAGCGCCGGGCAGGAAAACGAAATCCCCCCAACGGCTAACATAGCCGGAGATAATACGGCGGTTGATCACTCCGTCGCGGTCAAGGAGCACGAAACGGGACATTACAGGCTTTCCCCCTTGCTAGAGTTGGAATCAGGTTTCCCTCGCCGCACCCAAACGACTGTCTCCGTGGACTTTGTGCTTTTAGAGCCTCAACACAGAAAACACGGAGATCCTCAGTGGTCTCTGTGTTTAATCTTTCCCTACGCACCGAGAGCACAGAGGAGGATTTCGCCCAACGCGACCAGTTCTCGCGAATCACTCTCACAATTGGGCGAGGGAATCCCGGCGGTTCTCATAGAACTTGCGGTAGTAATTCTTGTACTCTCCGCTCTTGGTCTTCTGCACCCATTCGGGGTGAAGGCGATACCACTCGACGGTTCGCAGCAACCCTTCCTCGAAGGTCACAGCAGGCTTCCAGCCCAACTCCGCGCGGATTTTGGCGCTATCGAGCGCATATCGGCGATCGTGTCCTGGGCGGTCCTCCACAAACTCGATCAGATCCTCAGGCTTGCGCAAGATCTGCAACAGCTTGCGCACCACACTCAAGTTTGTGAGGCCTCGCCCGTATCCGATGTTATAAATCTCGCCCGGACGGCCTGCCTCGAGGACGCGGTCGAGAGCGCGGCAGTGATCCTCCACGAAAACCCAATCCCTCTCATTCAACCCGTCGCCATACACAGGAAGCGGCTTGCCTTCGAGAGCGTTGGTAATCATCAACGGCAGGAACTTCTCCGGAAACTGGTACGGACCGTAGTTATTCGAGGAACGTGTCAGCAGAGCAGGGAAACGGTAGGTCTGCCAGAAACTTCGGACCAAAAGATCCGACGCCGCCTTGCTCGCCGCATAGGGGCTGTTAGGTTGAAGGGGAGCGCTTTCATCGGCGGCCACCCCGCGAGGCAGACTTCCGTAGACCTCGTCGGTGGACACGTGCACGAAGCGGGTGAGCTTAGCTCGGCGCGCGGCTTCCAGAAGCGTACAGGTGCCCTCGACGTTGGTGCGAATGAACTCGCGCGCATCGGCGATGCTCCGGTCAACATGACTCTCCGCGGCAAAGTGCACCACTGCGTCGACGTGCTGTGCCAGGACATCCCGCACCGCGTCGGCATCGCAAATGTCGCCCCGGACAAACTTGTAACCGGAGTGCGATTGGAGATCGGAGAGGTTATCCAGGTTTCCTGCGTAGGTTAACTTATCAAAATTAACCACCGCGCTTTCAGGATGGGCGCTGAGAAAGTAACGAACGAAATTGGACCCGATGAAGCCGGCGCCGCCCGTGACCAGAATCTTCAAAACTCACACTCCCAGGCTTAAGAGACTTTATTCGCTCCCCCTTGTGCAACGAGGTTCGTGGCGCGCAAGAGAGAGTCGAAGGTCCCGGCGTCGGTCCACCAACCATCCAGCATGCTGTAGGTAAGGGCGCCATCAGCCAGGAACTGGTTGTTCACATCGGTGATTTCGAACTCTCCCCGGGTGGAAGGCTTCAGCTTTCGGATGCGGTCGAACACTGTGGCGTCATACATGTAAATGCCGATCACGGCGTACGGTGACTTGGGCTCCTTGGGTTTTTCCTCGATGCGCACGATTCGCTCACCTTCAAACGCCGGGACACCGAAGCGTTGCGGGTCGGCAACTTCCTTCAGAAGGATATGCGCGCCGCTTTCCTGTTTCCTGAATTGCGCGCACGCGGCGATAATATTCGTCTCAATAATATTGTCGCCGAGAACTACGCAGATCTTCTCGCCGCCTGCAAAGTACTCCGCCAGGCGGAGGGCGTCCGCAATCCCGCCTTCCCCTTGCTGATAGGTATAGTTGATATGCTGGAGGCCGAAGTCCTTCCCATTGCCCAGCAGGCGCAAGAAGTCGCCCGCATTCTGTCCTCCCGTCACCAGGAGAATATCCGTTATCCCGGCATTCACCAACGTCTGGATGGGATAGAAGATCATGGGGCGGTCATACACGGGAAGCAGGTGCTTGTTCGTAACCCGCGTGAGAGGGAACAATCGCGATCCGATACCGCCTGCCAGTATGATGCCTTTCATGTACCTGCGCTCCTGGATGGCGCTGCGGAAATAGTGGCCTTGGCTCCGATGCCCAGCACGACCGCAAAAAGCAAGGCATTGGCCGGGATCTGCAGATTAAAATCCATCGAAGAGTGAATGAGCAAGGCCGCAATGCTCCCTATGCACGCCAGAAGCACGGAGCGGCGATAGGGGTTTCGCGCTCCAGCGTAAGCCAGGATCATCTTGCCCAGTAACCACAGAATGGGGACGAATAGCAGTACTGCGCCGGCGATTCCCGTGTCAGTCGCCACTTCCAGATAATCGTTGTGCGCGTGGTCGACCTGAAGTTCGAGCAAGGAAGTCTGATAGCGGCGGAAGGCCACAGGAAATGTTCCCAACCCTGTGCCCACGGCGGGATAATCCTTGAGGATGCCGCTGGCCTGCTTCCAGATGGAAGACCGCGACCAAGGACTCCCAGAAGGGGTGATGGACTCGAACCGCTTGACGATGGGGTCGAGACCGATCCAGACGGCGTACGTCATAGAACAGGCTATAACAAGCAAGGTGATAACCATCCAGGCCCGGCGCCCTTCTCCGAGCAGGCCTAATAACCCCATGAGCATAAGACTCGTCAATACCGAAAAGATGCCCATGCGCGAACGGGAAAAGACCACTCCGACCAGCAGCAGGATCACGATGAACGCATAAAAGAAGATTCGCGGGTCCAGCCCTGTGCGGCCGGGCCGCCCTCCCCACTTTTCGCCCCCGCGATGGCCGGGCCGGGATTGCAGGTTGTAGAAGACCATCATCGCCGCAAAAGGAATCACAAGCTCCAGCAGACCCGCGAAATGGTTGTGATTGATGTACGTTCCGGTGGCATCCTCCGTGTAGAACTGCTTGGTCATGCCGAAAACCTTCTGGTAACCGGTCAAATACTGGAAAATCCCATAGCCGGCTTCAAGTGTTCCCAACACGATCAGGCCAGGCGCCAGGACGCTCTTGCCTTCTCGAGGCTCGAAGGCATAGGCGGCCAAAATGAAAGCCGCCAGGTAGGCGAGCAGCTTGACGATTCCGAACAGGGTGTCATGCGGATAGATGCTCAGAGTCGCCCAGTGCGCGGCCCCCGGAGCGAGGCCAGCTTGAACGTCAAAGAACACACGGTTCGGCGAGAGCCAGGATACGATTTTCTCCGGCAGGGGAATCGTCTGGATCAGCACGAGACCCAGAAAGGGAAGTACCCAAAGTGGAACTGGAAGATTTATTTTCCCCTCGCTGGTCTGTTTGATCAGCAGCACCGCGGATAAGAGGAAGAGAGCCGCCTCCACGGCGCTATAAGCGGGAGGTCGCACCGCCCCGAAGGCCAGCGTGGACCCTGTAATGATCAGTAAAAGACCCCATTGAACAATTCGCTTCACTTATTCTCCTCTAACCGCCAGCGTGATTACCGTGGACCTCACAGTTGGAGGTCGCCGGCGCGACCGATGACACAGATAAATGAGTTCAGTCAGGTTCCTGACGTGCGCGGTGCTCAGCTCCGTCAAGGGCGGAGCACCGTTGCCCAAGACGAAGGCCGTGTCCTAGTAGGCGTTCTTACTGAAGAAGCCCCGCCACAGGGTCAGCCAGATAATCTTCAAATCGAACCAGAGAGACCAATTTCGCAAGTAGTAAAGGTCATGCTCCACACGTTTGGTAATCGACGTATCTCCCCGCCAGCCGTTGACTTGTGCCCATCCCGTAATCCCCACTTTCAGGTAATGGCGGGTATTGTACTGGGCAACGTCATCCTGGAATTTTCTGACGAAGTAGGGTCGTTCGGGCCGCGGGCCGACCACGCTCATTTCACCTTTCAGGACGTTGAAGAACTGGGGAAGTTCGTCGAGATTAGTGGCCCGCAGAAAAGCGCCCAGTTTGGTCCTCCGGGGGTCATTGCTGGTGGTCCAACGCGTGTCGCTTTCTCCCGGGTCGCCCGCACTCATGGTCCGGAACTTGTATACGCGAAACAAACGTCCGTTTAAGCCCACACGTTCCTGGACAAAGAGAATCGGCCCGGGAGAGGTGAGGCGAATGGCCGCGGCAATCAGCAACATTAAAGGGGCTGTCAGGAGGGCGACGACCGTCGCAAAGATGAAATCAAAAGACCGTTTCAGAATCGTGTAGGTGACCGCCTCGGAGGGTGTGGCTCTGAGGTCCAGTAAAGTGGTATCGCCGGAATGAAAGATGGTGTTGCGAAGTGAGATATCAGGCCCCAGATCCAGGATCGCTCTTACGGGGACGCTCAGGCGCTCCCACTGGCGGACCATGGCGGAGGCTTCCGCGAGGCGCGGAAGCGGGACGGCGATCAGCACATCGTCGGGGTGGGGATCGACGGCCATGGTCTCGATCGCTTCGAGCTCGAACAAGGGCTTGCAACCCGGACACGGGGTTTGTCCCGGCAAGCGGACGAATCCCTCCACGCTGCACGGGATCACCATGGACCGGAGGAAAGAGTGGAGCGCCCGCTCGGCATACTCGTCGGCGCCGACCACCAGCAGGCGGGAACAGTTTTCACCCTTTCGCCTCAGGCTGTCCAAGTAGGCCCGAAAGGCTGCCTGGGTGGCGATGTCCAACAAAAAGAGCAGCACGCCGCTGTAAACCACGAAAAGGCGGGAGAAACTGAAATTCCGGTAGAAGAAGGAAGCGGCTGTTACCGCGGTATAAGCAGTCGCGCTGGCGAATAAAGCGCGACGGGCTGCATCCCGGGCGGGAAATAATCCTTCCACACGGGAAAGGTCGAAATGCTCGACCACCACGGACCATGCCAGGACAGCCAGAAGCAGCAGGCCGAAATAGCCGTGCGGGTCGACAACCGGCTCTTTACCCGGCACGGGGATGAAACGGGTAGCGAAACGAAGGTAAGCTGCGGCGCCAAAGGCTGGAAGCGGCAGCATTAACACCGACAGCCGAAGTGCGAACTCGATCTGGTTGAGACGTCGTCGGATCAACGCTTTAGTTACGGTACCCTTTAGGATACTTCTGCATCCACGCCCAGGCAGACCGAATGATGTTCTTAAGGTCCGAGTGCCGGGGTTGCCATTTCAATTCCCGGCGCAGTTTTCGTGCGGTCGCAACCAGGACCGCCGGGTCGCCGGGGCGTCGTCCGCTCACCTGGACTTCGAACTTCCGTCCAGTGATCTCCTCGACGGCTTTCAGAACCGCCCGAATCGAATATCCTTTACCGTGACCCACATTATATATCCGCGAACCCAGTTTTGAAAGAGAGTGCAGGGCAAGAATGTGAGCCTGAGCAATATCCAGAACGTGCACGTAATCCCGCACACAGGTGCCGTCCGGGGTCGGGTAATCGTCGCCATAAATCTGGAAAACGGTTTTCGAGTCGGAGGCGGCCGCAAACAAACGGGGCAGAAGATGGGTCTCCGGCCGATGGTCTTCGCCGAATTCGGCAGTCGCCCCGGCGGCATTGAAATACCTCAAGGCAGCAGACTGAATTCCGTATGCCTTGTGATACCAAGCCAGCGCCCGTTCGATCACGAGTTTGGTCTCGCCATAGGGATTCACAGGGCTGGTCGGATGATCCTCCGGGATTGGAACTATCTTAGGCTCGCCATAAACGGCGGCGCTGGAGGAAAAGATCAGCCGTCCGATCTTCAACGATGACATGACCTCCAGAAGCGCGATCGTGCCGCAGACGTTGTTGGAATAAAACAAATGAGGATTGCGAACCGACTCCTCCACTAGAGCGCTGGCCGCAAAGTGCATGACGGCATCAATGCGGTACCGTTTACACACGCGCTTGAGTTTTTCGGTATCCGCAAGGTCTCCCAACACAAGCCGAGCGCCCGTGGCTACCGCTTGGCGGTGTCCCGCGCTGAGATTGTCATAGGCGACCACCTGATTACCCTGCCTTACCAGTTCCGCGGCGCAGACACTCCCCACGTAGCCCGCTGCGCCTGTAACAAGAATGTTCATAGCTTAATTGGCTCCTTGGCGATTCACGACTTTTCCCACTCCCCCCGCTCGGGTGCCGGGAGTGGAATCAAAATGCCTTTCTCTGCGTCTCCGCGGCTCCGCGGTGAGGTCCCGATATTATCATGCGTTTAGCTTGACCTTCTCCCTCCAATAGTCCGTGAGCTCTCGCAGCGTATCCGTCAGTTTGCGACGAGGCTCCCAGCCAACCGCAAGTTTGGCTTTCGAATAATCACCCCAAATCTCAGCTGCGTCGTGCTTGCGGAGGGAGGACTCGTCGACCGAGACCTGAATTGGTTTCGAGGCGCCGGAGGTCAGCTGGCCCAGAACGCTCCTGATCGAGATGGAATGGCCTGAACAGAGTTGGTAGACTTCGCCTGGGACGCCGCGTTCAAGCAGATCGAAGTAGCCCCTCACGATGTCGCGCACGTCAGTGAAGTCGCGCGCGGAATCGAGATTTCCGGCCACGACCGTGGGCGGACGCAAACCCAATTCGATCTCCGCCACCTGCCGGGCAAGGTTTGAGCAGACGAATCTGGAGGACTGGCGGGGGCCGGTGTGATTAAAAGGCCTGACGAGGACAATGGGTAGCCCGTAGCTTCGGAAGAACTGCAACGCCAGGATCTCCGCGGCCGCTTTGCTTCCCGCGTAAGGATTGATGGGGCGAGGTTCCATTTCTTCCCGCAGCGGCAGTTTCTCCTTAGGAACCATGCCGTAGACCTCGGCGGAGCTTACCAGAAGGAATCGACACTCCATCCCCGCCCGAAGCCAAGCTGAGAGAAGATTGAAGGTGCCCATGAAGTTTACATGGTAGGTCCGCTCCGGGTCCTCGAACGACTCCGCCGGCGAAGAAAACGCGGCAAGATGATAGATGCGTTGGGGTTTGAGTGACTCGATCACTTCGCGCACCCGGTCGGTTTCGCGCAAATCCGCGCCAACGATATGGAGACGTTCCTTGATGTGCTGAAGGTTGGCACAGTCGTCATCGGGAGCACGAAGGCCAATGACTTCCTCGTCTTTTCCAAGCAGGTATTCCGCCAGGTGAGAGCCTGCGAACCCGGCACAACCTGTAATTAGTGATTTCATCACGTAACCGGTTCCGCGCGTCAATCCCGCGAAAGCGGGAATTCATTCCGCAACCGATCGCAGGCGCGCTATCCACCCGATGGATTCCCGCTTTCGCGGGATTGACGCGCAGCAAGCCGCGACAGATCCTCGTCCACCATCATTTTGACCAGGCCGTCGAAACTCACTTTGGGCTTCCAGCCCAATTCCTGCCGCGCCCTGCTAGAGTCTCCGAGCAGGTGATACACCTCTGCCGGGCGCAGCAAAGCCGCGTCCGTTTCAACATAATCCCGGTAATCCATGCCCAGGTGGCCGAAGGCGACTTCCAGAAGTTGGCGTACGGAATGGGCCACTCCGCTGGCCACAACGTAATCCTTCGGTTTGTCCTGCTGGAGCATCTGCCACATGGCCTCGACGTAATCACCGGCGAATCCCCAGTCGCGTTCAGCGTCAAGGTTTCCCATCTTGAGCTTTTGTTGCTGGCCCAGTTTGATCCGCGCCGCGCCGTAACTCGCCTTTCGGGTGACAAATTCCAGGCCGCGCCGGGGCGATTCGTGATTGAACAGAATTCCTGAGCAGGTGAAAAGGCCGTAACTCTCCCGGTAGTTGACGGTGATCCAGTGGCCGTAGAGCTTGGCCACGCCATAGGGGCTGCGAGGGTAGAACGCCGTGTTTTCATTTTGCGGACTCTCACGGACCATGCCGAACATTTCGCTGGAGGAGGCCTGGTAAAACCGTATTCCGGGATTCACCAGTCGGATCGCCTCCAGCATCCTGGTCACCCCGAGGGCTGTGAATTCGCCGGTCAGAGTCGGCTGGTTCCAGGAGGTCGGGACAAAAGATTGCGACGCCAGGTTATACACTTCCTTCGGTTCGCATTGCTGGATGGCGCTGATCAGTGAATTCTGGTCCAGCAGATCCCCGGGAATGAGCTCAATCTTATCTTGCAAGTGGTACAGCCTTTCGAAGTTTACCGTGCTGCTGCGCCGGACCAAGCCGCAAACACGATATCCCTTGGAAAGCAGGAACTCCGCCAGGTATGACCCGTCTTGCCCTGTAATTCCCGTGATCAGCGCCGTATTCGCCACCGGTTTTCCCTTTTGCCATCCGCGAGGAAGCGCAGGAATCAGAAGTCATGACTCAGATCGACTGAGCCGGATTCCTGCACACGATCATAAGCCGCAGCCTGTGACTCTTCCGGCGCTGCCGCGGCTTCATAACTAGCCTCCGGTTTCAATCTGCCGATTCCTGAATTCTAGCATTCTAGCGTCAATAAAGGCGCGCATCTCTGCTTTAAAGCGCGATTCGCCGAAGCGCTGTGCGTGACGTTGAATGAAGTCAGGCGAAAAGCGGCTCTGATTTGACTCGAACAGGCGAATCGCGGCAGCCAGGGAATCGGCGGACTGTTCGGCGAAAAATATGCCGGTGGAAGCTTCGGGGGCGCCAGGCTCTGTAGGGCTGCCGCCAACTACGGTTTCCAAGGCCCCTCCTCGGCCAAAGGCGATCACGGGCCGGCCAAAAGACTGGGCTTCGACCGGGACAATCCCGAAGTCTTCTTCGCCCGGAAACAGCAGGGCGCGGCAGCGCGCGTAATTCTCCCTCAATTCCTGGCTGGGTAAGTGTCCCATAAACTTGACGGTGGGGCCAGCCAGAGTCCGCAGGCGCTCAAACTCTTCACCTTCGCCGACAATCCGCAGGGGCCGCCGCAGTCGATTGCACGCCTCAATCGCCAGGTCGACACGTTTATAATTCACCAGTTGGCCCACGGTCAGGTAGTAGTCGTCCACTTCCGGCGAGATATAGCCTGCGCAGACGTCCACGGGTGGATTGATCACCGTTGCCTTGCGGCGATAATGCTTGCCGATGCGGTGCGCCACATTCTGGGAATTCGCCACAAAATAGTCAACTCGCGCAGCGGCAGCATAATCCCAGAGTCGCACGTAATGCGCCGAGAGAGAAAACACCAGGCGCGCCAATCCTCCCATCCCAGGCTTGGCGCGATACTGATGGTACATATCCCAGATATAGCGCATGGGTGTGTGGCAATAGCAGATGTGGCAGGCGCGCGGTCGAGTTAGTACGCCCTTGGCCGCGCCGGACTCCGAACTGATCACCAGGTCGTAGTCGTCCAGGTTGAACTGCTCGAGCGCCAGAGGGAAGAGCGGGAGGAGTTTCTTATAGTGTTGCTTAATACCCGGGGTGTTCTGCAAGAATGAGGTGGTGAAATGGCGCGATTGCAGCGATTGCGGAAGAGCCTCTGGATCGAGGACCAGGGTGAAGAGATCGGCCTCGGGGAACATGTCCGCCAGGGCCTCCACCACGCGCTCCCCGCCTCGGACCTTCACAAACCAGTAATGGACAATGGCCACTCGCAAGTGTTTGGACTCAAGTCGTGAGCCAGAGAAGCAAGCTGGATTCGGGGACCCTAGCTCCGGTTTCCTTATACCTTCTGCCCCCTCGGCATTTGGCCCTCGAAGGCATATTCCGCCGCATCCCGCAGACTCTCTTCTAAACTGTATTGAGGCGACCAACTGTGCTCTTCCCGGATTTTGGAGATATCCACGGCCAAGAGCGGCCGGTCAATTCTACGGCTAAGCTCGGGCGTCGAAACAGATTGAATGGTTCTCCCAAAGATCACTTCCAGAGCCTGGATGACCTCGGCTACGCTGTACGCCCTTCCCGTCCCGATGTTGTAGACCTGAACGCCAGGGGAGGCATTGAACGTTACCGTGGCGATGGCTCGACATGCATCCGCCACATGGATGTAGTCTCTTCTGGGTCCGGTGTTCCCCACTGAGACCGTCCAGGATGTGCGGAGCCGTTTGAGAAGCTCGGGAACAAGATGGGGATTGGTTTCAAAGGGCCCGACCACATTCGAGAGCCGCCCGATGACAAAGGAGCAGTCAGACTGGTTTGAGCAGAACCGTACCTGGTATTCGTTGGTGAGCTTGCTCAGCCCGTAGATGTCAATGGGATCGAGCTTGGAAGATTCCGAGTGGGGGATTTCGGAGCTTTCATAAACTGCCGCCGTCGAAGCCTGGAAATACCTTCGGACTCCGTACCGGACCGATAAGTCGAGGATGGCTTGCGTCCCGTCGATGTTCACCCGGCAAGTTTCCAGGGGATGGCTGTTGCAATAGGGAATGTAATGGATGGCGGCAAGATGAATCACGGTGGAGAACCTGCTGGCCTCAAAAAGATGAGCCAGGTCGCTGGAGCCAATATCCATTTCCAGCACTTGCACGCGGGACCCCAGGTCCCGCAGGTGCTCTCGCTTGCCATTGAAAAAGTTGTCGATTACGGTCACCTGGTGTGAGCCCTGATCGACGAGTCGCCGGACTAAGTTGCTTCCGATGAATCCGCACCCGCCGGTCACCAGCACGTTCTCCTGATTCATTTCCGATCCCCCAGGAACGTGATCAATTTCGCCGCCACCTGTTGCCAATCGAACACCCGAGGAGCGACTTCATTACAGAGGTTGGAGACTTGGCTCCACTGGTCAGACATCTGGGCATGACGCTCCATAGAAGTTCCGACTGCCTCTTCCGTAGGATCACAAACCCAGCCAATCCCATACTGCTGCACTACAGAGACCGTGCCATTCCCAGGATACAACGTGGTCAGGGTCGGAGTGCCGGCCGCCGCGGCTTCAGCGACCACGCGCGGAAAACCTTCTCGCTTGGAAGGAAGAACCAGGAGCGTCGACTTTCGCAGGAGTTCGACCTTCTCGGAATCTTCCAGGCAGCCGTGGATGACCACGCCCGGATCGCCTCGGGAAGCTTCCTTCGCCGAATCCAGCAGATTGCCGTCTCCGACAATGTGGAGGCGATACCCTTTGCAGGCCAGTTGACATCTCCTGAACGCCTTGATTGCCAACAACGGGTCTTTGTGGAGCGACAATCGGCCCAAGAAAAGAATCGTTTTGTCTTGCTTCTCCGCTTGCCTCGATTTGTAAATGGGGACGTTCACTCCGCTGACTATCGTGTTCGTTTGCAGAGCCGGGACCTTGAAACTCCTTATGAGTGTACTGCAGATCGCGTCGCTCACTCCAACATGAGCAACCTCCGGGTCGGTCATCAGCCAGTAAACACCTTTCCAAAACCGAGTCGCGCGGATCTCACACCAGTCTATCGCAACTTTCCTCTTATCCAGGAACCTGGGTGCGACGATCGGCGGCAAGATAGGCCACTCATTGAAAATGACGGCGTCAAAACCCGCCAGGCCAGTTTCTTTGCGAAGAATCCGCAGGGTGAATCTTAGAATATCCCACGGGTTCCTGGGCATCAAGGAGCTTTCTTTGTACCGGAAACCATCAACGACCCTGTGGACAACTATACCCGTCAGGACTTCCTCCCGCGGGTGTGTCGGTGAAACGCGGATCGTAAACACGTCCAGGGAATGGCCTAATTGTATAAGCTCTCTGCCCAGTTCGAGGTATCGAACCTCCTGGCCGCCAAGATTAGGGTAAAAGAGCTCAGTGACGATTGCGATTCGCATCAGGAGAACCTGACAGCATCTCTTCCACAGCTGCCAACACCTCGCGAAGGGAAATCTCTTTCATGCACCGGTTATCGGGGCAGGCCGCGAATTCCCGGCCATCGTAACAAGGCCTGCACGCCAATCTTGCGCCTCCCCAAAGCACGCGAACAGCAGGGCGGTTAGGCACGAAATCGCTCGGGCTGGTTGGTCCGAACAGAGCCAGTATGGCGGCGGCGGAAAGCGTCGCCAGATGGAACGCTCCGGTGTCGTGTGAAATAACCAGGTCGCAGGTGTCAAAGAGCGCAACGGACTCGACAAGGCTCAAGCGGCCGATGAAGTCCTTTACAGTAAGACCGGTGAAGGCCTGCGCGGCCCAGGCGTCGTCGGGTCCACCGGCCAGGACCACTTCATAGCCCCGGTTGACCAGCGCGGTCGAAAGTTCCAAATAGCAGGAGAGTGGCCAGCGGCGTTGCGGTGAATCATATAAGACGTTCCGTGCTCCCCCGGGGACCAGGGCGACTCGCTTTGCCGCTCCTCGCGCCAGCGGTCCGGGCGTCTGCATGCGCATCGGCCTGACGCATCGCACGCGATCCTCGCGCAGGCCATCTTCCTGGAGGAGTATTCGGGCGTATTCGTCGCCATGGAAGCGCCCGGGAAGCAGCCTTCGGGAGCGATCGGTGCGGGACAACGCCACGAGCTTTGTCTTTCGCAGCGGCAGCACGAGCAAGCGATAACGCCAGTCGTAGTAAAGAACTGCGCAGGTGTCATACTGTTGGCCCGCCAACTTTTTCCAAACCCGCGCGATCTCACGGGCCGATGCCAGGCGCGACTTGCCGAGGAGAGCTTTGTCATCGACTTCGATCAACCGGTCGATGAACGGAAACTGGCGCAACAACGGCGCCACGCTTTTTCCGCACATCCAATGGATTTCACCGCCCCGTTTTTCCTTAAACGAACTGACAGCGGGAATGGTCATCACCACATCTCCGATGGCGCCCAGCTTGACGATGAGATGACGAGGCATGCAACTCGTTTCACTGACCGGGAAGAGGAGACGAATCTAAACGGTAGTTCCTTTCCAGTTTGACGGTCGACCTGGGGCTGGCTTGATCCAGCCGGGAGTATACTCCTGCTCCCATAAGGTTGTCCCGGATCAGAAATACCGGCGTCACGGATGGGTTCTTGCTTCCGCCCCCGACGGCGATGTCAACGGGGAAAGGGTGAAGTCCTAACAGGTGATTCCCTTCAATTATCGTAAAAGGAGCGAGGTCAGGATCGTCCTGATAGACGAAAATGGCGGCGCTTCGCGGGGGTTGCTGGACGTTCGAGCGCACCGTATTGTTCGAGATGTCGCAGTATCCCGGGACGCCGGGCGACAAGGAATCGGTGCGCGCCGCCCGAATAGCTCCTTGCACCCGCGTAGCTACCACATCAAACAGAAAGTCGTTGCCGGAGATCACCACAATGTGCTTTTGGTTGGCGTCGGAGATGTCCAGCGTGACGTTGCGCAGAGTATTGTCTTTGAAAATGAATCTCTCCGGCAGTCCGCTGACGGAGTTAATGAAGCAGGGTGTGGTATCAAGGCAGGTAAAGTGGTTGCCCACCACTTGTGTGTCTCGATCCTCGGGCGCGGTCTGGCCGGAGGTGTAGGTGCGGAGCAGCGGTTTGGCAGAACTGCTGGAGACCACGGTGTTCCCGGTTATCAAAACGTCCCGATTGTAGAAGAAGGTCGCGATGGCGCCGCTGGCTCCGTCCTTCACATAGTTGTTCGCAAAGACGACCGAATTGCTTCCCTCCGAATCGAGGCAAACGTCTCCGCAGGATTCGATGACATTACCCGAAGCCACCACACCTTCAGCCATACTGCCCCAAATCCCCGCCCCTCCCACATCGGTGATCTTGTTGCCGATGAACGAGAGATCACGGGCCCCGCGCGCAGTTGAGGCAGCGCCCTGGCCGGTCCTGGGATCAGCGCCGCCACCCCACCATTGGAAGCCATGCACGAAGCCTCGAATAATGTTCTCGCTGGCGAGTGCGCCTTGTGTAAACGTAAAATATACGGCCGCCCCGGCAGGCGCATCGACGCGGTCGGAAGTTGCTGTGTTTCCAATCACCTTGACGTCAAAAGAGGAGTCCATCTCAGCCAGGCGCACGTTAGTAGTGTGGCAACCCGTCACTTCGACGTCTCGCCCGGCAGCCGTCGCCAAAGTGTATCCGGCCGAATGCGGCGGGGCTTCCGCACAGAGGTTCGATACCTTGAGATTGGAAACGCCTTTCCCATACACAAAAGGTCCTGGAGTAGAGAATGCCAAGGTGATCAAGGATGCGCAGCCTTCACCAATGACAGAATTACCATTCTGCACCACGATTCCAGTCTTCCATGTCGTCGCCGTATGAAGGTGCAGGACATGATTTGAGGAGAGGGAGACTTGCGTTTCCACGGTTCCCGGGCGGCCCACGTCAATTTCGCCGGCTTCTTTCCCGAGATCGGCATCCGCGGCGTTGATCCGCGCACCCAAATCGCCTCCAGGGAAACGCTCAGCCCAGCGGATGTTCTCTGACTCTTGAGTCGGACGTGTCGGGCGGTTGTCCTGAGCGGCGGCGGGCAAAGACACGAACGCCGCCGCGAGGGCGATAGCAAACTGTAGACGGCTCACGGTCTTGACCTTCCGGATCATCAGCGCCCAATCCTAGCTGCCAGAGTTTGTGCTTGCCCGCCGACTATCTGTTGCTTAGGACGGACTGCATGTACCGCGTAAAGTTCTTTTTCACTCATCGGCTCGCACCAGATCAGGGCTACGAGGAACCAGAAGTAGAAATTCGAGGGGAAACTCTCAAAATAGGAAATGAACATTGATGCAAACGCGAACCCGGCGACGCCAAGGAAGGCTCCCAGAAACAAAGCTCTCCTTTGGCGATCCCCGGCAGCTGCGCGGTACCGCCTGAATCCCTCGAAGACTGTCATGCCGATGATCGACAGAATGACCAAAAGACTGATGGCCCCACGAACGAAGAAAGTTCTGAGGTAGTAGGTTTCGGGGAGGATCAGATCCTTGCGCGACTGGAAGGTACCCAAAAGGTACTCTACCGGCTCAAACCTTGAAATCTCGTCCTCGGCGATGACTACACTAGTGTAGTGTTCGCGGGCGCTGCCTTCATTGAGCGTGGCAAGGTTCCCAAGTCGCTCGCCAATAAACCTGGAAACTCCCACTTGGGGAAAGGCGAAATAGAGCCCGGCCACCAGGACGACTACCGCGAGCACCGTGAGCGCACCCTTCACCCTATTCCTCGAAAAGAGAATTAAGGCGATGGAGGTGAAAATCATGGAGAACATGGCGCTCAGCGATACGGTGGACGCAACCGCGGCGAGCATAAGGATCAGGAGCGCGATCGCCTTGTGGGACCACTTTATCGCCCTTTCTGCTAAAAAGGCCAGCAGGATTGTGGTGGAAAGCATCATGAAGACGCCGAAGTCATTCGGCGATCCAAAGATGGACCCATAGCGGATGTAAATCCCGCCGTAGTCCATGCCGGTCCGACGGCCCGAGAACACCTCCACCGCAAGAAACAGGAGAGTCAGCTGAATCAGGGGCACGAAAGCGCGGAGATACTTCATCGAGCTTTCGCCTCGCAAGATAAACGGGAAGATGAACACCAAGGGAACGTATTCCAACGGAAGCCTCAGGTCGATGAGGACAATTTCGAACAGGTCGCCCCGCGCGTAGATCAAAGAAAGAACCGGCATGATGAGGAAGATCAATAGCAGCAGGACCATGATCATCCCTCGCGGGGTGAACCACAAGGGCATGTTGCGACTGAATTTGGGACGCGTTATTGCCCTGAAACCAAACACAGCGTAGACGCTAACCCAGGCGATATCCTTGATTAACCTTACCCAGTTGGGCGCGTCCTCAGTATAGATGGTGGTGGCTCGCATCCCCCACCCCATCACCCATCGGCAGTAATAAAAGATAACCGTGAACGCCAGGTAGGCGGTCATGAGGTTGGGCTTCATAAAGAACTGCGGATCAAGGAAGGAATAGACCAGGATGATACCGAGCAACCAGGCGAGCCCAGGGTTTCTATTATAGTTGCTGTACGCTGCCCCGAAGAACAACGCCACCCGAAACAGATGAAAGGCGAATATCTTCCAGATGGCAGATTTCAGGGACCTTCCCTCTAGGTTCGACAGGTCCCGCTCTGCCGTGCGACCCAGCGCCTCCGAACTGTAAAGGCCTGCCACCCTACCCAACTGCCCTCCCTGCGTTCGAAAATCGAAATTCGAAGCTCGTAAACCGGAAAGTGTAACCTGTAATTCCCGACTTTCGCCGGCTACGGCGTTTGCGAGTTTCGCCCTTCGAGTTTCGAATTTCGAGTTTCGACTTTCGGCACGGATAGCTCGCCCGAGCCATAGATCTGGGTGAGTTCCGAAGAAGACTTCCGGATATCGAAATCAGTTTGCTCGATGGCGCCCAGCGCTATCTGCCGATCCATTCGTCCACTCTCGAGCATTCGCAGCAAAGTCGCAGCCCAGGGCTTAGGGCCCTCGGACAAAGAAAGCTGCTCCATGCCTCCAGGAACCACTCCGGCTTCCGCGGGTACTGCGCTGGAGGCGAGGCTGTGAAGTCCTGCGGCCTGTGCTTCGGTCAAGACGATTGCGAGGCCCTCCTCGAAGGATGGGAGCGCAAACACATCCATCACGGAGAGCATCAAGCGAGGGACGTCCGGCCGCTGACCTGCGAAGACGACGTTCTTTTCCATGCCATATTCCCGCGCCATCGCCTCGATCTGGGGCCGCAACGGGCCATCCCCGACGAGCAACAACCGCGCATCGGGTCGTACTTTCAGGATCTCGCGGCCTACTTGCAGCAAAAAGGCCTGGTTCTTTCTGCGCTGGAAAAGGCCCACATGTCCCACGACCGGGGCATCGACAGGAATTCCAAGTTCCCTCCGCATTTCCTCCCGCGACGGGGCGGTTCGAAATGGGTCTAAATTGATTCCACAGTGGAAGACGCGGAAGCGCGCGTCCGACCTCCACTCGGGCCCGAACAGAAATCTCGCCGCCTCCTCCGAGCATGCCAACCCGGAGGTGGCATACCTCCGAATCGCGCCCCGCATGGCTGCACGCCAGGCGTTCCTTAGAAGGGAGTTCGGGTGGAGGTCGTCACTATTGTGACTGTGCGCGATGCGGGTCGGAACCCGTTCAAGCATCGCCTGGCGCAGCACGAGCCCAGTCGGCAATCCGACATGAGCGTGCACAACGTCGTACTGCCCAACCCGAAGCGTCCGGCGAAACCGGATGGGGAATGTGGCCAGGTTGGATCTGAGGGGACACACTATGACCCGCGCGCCCAACGCCGCAACAGCAGTGCAAAAGCTTGCCGACGGCGGCCAGAGGGCGCAAAAATCGAACTTGAACTGGCTGGGGTCAAACTGTTTTGTAATCTTCAGCAGCCAAGCCTCGGCTCCGCCGCCTGGTACGGCCCGTACTACCTGGAGCACCCTTAATGGTCTGTGGCCCATCGCCTTCCCTGCCGAATCTCGTCGGCGCTGCCGTGCCTCTTACGTTTCCCACTGCAGATCGCAAACGGAAACCAACCTGAATTCTGCCGGCTGCCATTCGAAATTGCTTTATGCTGTGGCTCGCCTGGAAGAGTGTTTTGCCGCTGCGACGCGCGCCATACAGTCCAAAAGTTGCGCGGCGGCCCTGCCCCAGCTAAAACCAGCCGCCCGGCTAAGCCCCTTTTCGACCATCGCTCTCCGCAGATTATCGTCGTTTCTCACCTGCAAGATGGCTTCCGCGAATGCCCCGGGTTCGGTGGGCGAAACCAGCAGGGCCGCGTCCCCGACGACCTCCGGCACAGAGGATGTATTCGAAGCTATGACCGGGACCCCGCAAGCCATCGCTTCCAGCAGAGGTAGCCCAAAACCCTCATAAAGCGAAGGAAATACAAACACACTACTTCCTGAGTATAGCACGGGTAAGTCTTCGTCCGGCACCACGCCCAGGAAGCGAATTTCGTCGCCGGTCAGGCCGAGACTCCGAATGGTTTCGTCCAGTTGACTGTTTTTCCAGCCTCTTGCCCCTGCTACGACAAGTTGGAAACGGGGTGCTGCGCGATCTCGCAGAATCCTCCGGGCTTTGACGAGAGTGGCCAGGTTCTTCCGCGGTTGTACCGTTCCGACCGCGAGCACGAAGTCCTTCGATACGCCGTACTTTCCAGCCACGTATTCCGCGGCCTTTACCCGGTCCTGAGGCCGAAAGGCTGAATCGACCCCAAGATGAATCACTTCAATTCTCGAATCGGGAAAGTGCATGACGCGTTGCAGGTCACGCGCCGTCGACTCCGAGTCGGAGACGATCCTGTCGGCTTTTTGAACCGATGGCCAGACTAGCAACCGGTGGGCGTAATAAGTCTTCAAGCTCATCGTCTGCGGATGAAGGCGCCACTCGAGGTCGTGGACAGTGAGAATGGTCGCGACACTTGAAGGGAGGGCGAAATGCGGAATGTACATCGCGCTCCAGAAGACATCCAAATTGTCTTGCAGAATCGCCCTTCTCCCTTCCGTCAAATACCAGACAATCCCGGGAAGTCGAGAGAGGCGCGATCCGACGCGCTTGTGCCAACGCGGGTTGCCAAAAGGCAGGTTGAATTCGCGGTGTGAATAGAGGTAATAGGAGTTCTCCGGGTCGATCTTTTCGAGTTCGCAGACAAGACCGCTTACCACCCGGGGGACTCCTGCGGCCTGGACGGCCAGCGGTCTAGCGTCGATGCCGATTTTCATGCGTGAAGTTCCGTTGAACCTGTGCGTTTAGGACCGCCGGTGAGGCGGGGTGGGTGGGCATGTAGCACACGTGGTGAATTATATCATGATGTCGACAGCCGGCAGGGATCTGCCGGAGTCTGATGGCTTTGTCGCATCGACCCCGGGGACGACATATGTAATCAAGGTATTGCAAATTTGTTACAGGGATGTTATGATTGGCCATCGCTAGGTTTTTTGGGACACTAAAACTAACCATGTTGACGAACACCATCGAGGTGGGGCCGCACCCGGTGATTGCCAAGGCAGCCTCCCCGGGCCGCGTTTATTGGATCACAGGCCTTTCCGGTGCGGGCAAGACTACAGTAGGCCGAGAATTGTGGAGTCGGCTGCGCGCCGCCGGGCATCGGGTTATCTTCCTCGACGGCGACGCGCTGCGAGCTACGATTGCGGACGACCTTGGCCACGGAAGGAGTGATCGGCGGCAATCCGCGACGCGCAATGCGCGACTGTGTAAGTTGTTGGCCGGCCAGGGGTTTGATGTCGTCTGTGCGACCATCTCCCTGTTTCACGAGGTGCAGCGCTGGAATCGGGAGAACATCCCCGGATATCGTGAGATTTACCTCCGGGTACCGATCGACGAACTACGCCGCCGGGACAGCAAGGGAATCTATGCGGAGTCTCAACGGGCCGAGACGTGCGACGTGGTTGGCATCGACTTGCCGGCGGAACCCCCAGAGGCGCCCGACCTGGTTCTCGACAACTATGGGGGACTCGAAGTTGGCGCGGCGGTTGACAGAATCCTGGCGGTTTGCGAGAAGCAGAATGGCGGCGAGGTAATCCCAGCGGTCCCCGCAGTTGCCTTCAGGACAAAGGCGGAATCTCTGGAAGCGGTGGCGCCCCTACTGCGACTCGGGCGCGTCCTGCCGCAAGTTCGTTTTTCGGTTGCCGAATGGCTTTCTGACCCCACAGGTGTGCTTGCCGCCCTCGCGTCGGAGCCGTGGGGTTCAGGCCAAGTCATCGTACGCAGCAGCGCACGGAGCGAAGACGGTCCTGTGAAGAGCCAGGCCGGAAGGTATGATTCCGTACCCGGCGTGGCCGGCAGCACGGCAGTGGCTCAAGCCATTCAGCAGGTGATCGCCTCGTTTGATAGTGAAGGTAGCGACGACGATCAGATCTTCGTGCAGCCCATGCTCGAGCGCGTGGCAATGGCCGGAGTGGCATTCTCACGCAGCCCCAGCGGGGGCCCTTATTTCATTGTCAATTACGACGATCGTTCCGGCAGGACCGATCGCGTGACGGGCGGCGCCGGCGACGATCTCAAAACCTTTTATTGTCTCAAGTCGCGCCCTGATGCCTGTCCGCCATCGCTGGCGCCGGTCATTGCCCTAGTCAGAGAACTCGAGACCCTTCTGGGCTGTGATGCGATTGACGTCGAATTCGCCATCGGCGAGGACGGGCAACTCTACCTCTTGCAAGTCCGCCCGCTGGCTGTGGATCACCCAGGGACGCCCATGGACGCGAGGGTCGAGGCCGCGCTGTCCGAGATCTCCTGCAAGGTCGAACTGCTCAGCCGTCGGCATCCTTACCTGCACGGGAACCGTGCCATTTTCGGGGTGATGCCGGACTGGAACCCCGCGGAAATGATCGGCTTACGGCCCTGGCCGCTCTCGTTATCGCTCTATCGCGAGCTCATCACTGACACGATCTGGGCTTATCAGAGGGACAACTACGGGTACAAAAACCTGCGCAGCTTTCCACTCTTGGTCAGTTTCCACGGCTTGCCTTACATCGATGTCCGTGTTGACTTTAACTCCTTTATCCCGCGCGACGTATCCGACGATCTTGCCGGACGCCTGGTCAATTACTACATTGATCGGCTGCTGGCAGAACCGCATCTCCATGACAAGGTTGAGTTTGAGATCATTTTTTCCTGCTACACCCTTGATCTGCCCAAGCGAATGATGAGGCTGGCCGAGAGCGGGTTTTCCCAAGAGGACTTGGCCGAGCTTTCGAGCGCTTTGCGACGCCTCACCAATCGCATCATGTACGGCGAAACCGCCCTATGGCGGCACGATCGTCAGAAGATCGACCTGTTGGCTCAGCGAATGCCGATCATTTGGGATGCGGGGATCGACAAGATCAGCCGCATCTATTGGCTGTTGGAGGATTGTAAGCGCTATGGCACGCTGCCCTTTGCCGGTCTGGCGCGGGCGGGGTTCATCGCAGTGCAAATGCTCCAGTCCCTGGTGGATGTGGGCGTTCTGACGCTGGAAGAGAAGGCTACGTTCATGGCGAGCGTCGATGCCATTGGGTCGCGCATCGGCAGAGATTTTGCCGAACTCTCCAAGGCCGAATTCCTGGAGCGCTATGGTCATCTCAGGCCGGGGACTTACGACATCCTTTCGCCGCGCTACGATGAGGCGCCCGATCTCTATTTCGATTGGGCGGCCCCTAAGCGGCCAGTTTCCCCGCCACCGCGCTTCGCGCTCTCGATCGAGCAGTTGCGCCACATTGAGCGGCTGCTCAAACAGCATGAGCTCGACATCGACGCCCTGAGTTTGGTGGAGTTCATCAAGGCAGGTATTGAGGGCCGCGAATATGCCAAGTTCGTGTTCACGCGAAGCCTCAGCGACGCTCTGACGCTCGTCAAGCAGTTGGGAGAAGAACACGGCCTTTCCGCCGACGATTGTGCCTTCCTAGACTGCCAGGCTATTCGTAAGCTCCATAGCGAGAGCGGGTCGGTAAGCGAGGTATTGCGGGAAAGTGTCGCGCAAGGCAGGGAGCATCATGGGCTCACGCGGCATCTCGTGCTTCCGCCTGTCATCGTGTCGCCCGACGAGGCTTTCGCCTTTCACCTTCCGCCCACCCGGCCGAATTTCATTACCCACAAGAGTGTGACCGCGCCGGTTGCCTCCGTCGACGAGCCCCCGGAGCGTTTTGCCGGCCGGATTCTGTTCGTGCCCAGCGCAGACCCCGGTTTTGACTGGATATTCAGCCGGGACATCAGCGGGTTCGTCACCCAGTTCGGCGGCGCCAATTCACACATGGCGATCCGGGCCGGTGAGCTCGGCATACCGGCTGTCATCGGCGCCGGAGAAGACCTGTACCGGCGATGGCGGACGGCGCGCAAGCTCTGCCTCGATTGCGCGAACCAGAAAGTCATGACCATCGCGTGAGCACAGCCGTCATCACCCAGCGCGAAGACACAATCATCGAACATCGGAACTGAGGGAGTATATCGATGGGAGCTACCACCGCCCCGCACAAAGTTACCTGGGATTATACCGAGCATGCTCTTCATTACGATAAGAGAGCGGACTACTCCGGCGATGCCATTGGGAACCTGTTGAGGGCCATTGGCTGCGATACTTCCAGGCCCGTGGCCGATATTGGCGCGGGTACGGGTAAACTCACCAAAGAACTGCTGAAGCAGGGGCTGACCGTCAGGTCCGTCGAACCCAACGACGCAATGCGAACCATTGGGATTCAAAATACAAAAGATCTGGCGGCGACCTGGTCCGTGGGGACAGGTGAGGCGACAGGCCTGCCGGCAGCCAGTGTTTACGCGGTCTTTTTCGGCAGCTCATTCAATGTCGTTGATCAAAAGGCTGCCCTCGCTGAAGCTTCCAGAATACTTTTCCCAGATGGCTGGTTTGCCTGCATGTGGAATCACAGGGATTTAGACGATCCTGTTCAACAACGGATCGAATTAATCATCAAGTCCGCGATTCCGGCCTATTCGTATGGATCAAGAAGAGAAGATCCGACTAACGTCATCAACTCCAGCGGCTACTTCGCGAACGCGAAATCGATCGAAGGCCGTTTCGACTGGAAGATGCCGAAGGACGACATTATTGTGGCCTGGAAATCACATGCCACTCTGAAGCGCCAGGCGGGCAGCGACGCGTTGTTCGATAGTATCATTGCGCAGATCGCAAGCTATTTGGACGAGTTGCCGGAAGTCATCGAAGTGCCGTACACGACTCGGATTTACTTCGCGCAGAAGATCCGGTAACGGCGGCGCCGATAAACTCGGAACGCGTCATCCTCCGGAACGTTTCATCCTTCGCTTCGTTCAGGATGACAAGCGGCTGTTTTCCGTGCCGTCAGCAAGATTCCCTCGGTTGGCGCCGAAGGAGCCGAAAGTTGTATGAAGCTGGTAGCCATTACCCAGCGGGTAGCGACCGTACCGGAATATGGCGAGCGCCGTGACTGTCTCGACCAAGCCTGGCCACGATTTCTGGCGGCGTGCGGGCTGACGCCGTTAGCACTTCCGAATGTACTCGAAGTAGCGCTGGAGCTGTGCGCAGGGGCGGCCGTTAGCGGACTGGTGCTGACTGGCGGGAATGACCTTGCGGCGTGCGGGGGCGATGCCCCGGAACGTGACGCCGTGGAATTTGCGCTGCTCGATTGGGCAGAGCGGCGCGGGCTTCCGGTGTTGGGCGTCTGCCGCGGCATGCAAGTGATTCAGCGGCGTTTTGGGATTGGTTTGCACCGGGTGGAACGGCACGTGGCGCGGCGCCAAGTTATCCGCATCGAGGGCGAGCCACGCGAGGTGAACAGCTTTCATCACTTTGCCGCCACTGAATCGCAGCCTCCGCTTGATGTCTGGGCGGTCGCTGACGATGGCGTCGTCAAGGCCATTCGCCACTCGATACAGCCCATCGCGGGTATTATGTGGCACCCTGAGCGGCTCTCCCCGTTTTCACCCGCCGACCTGGTGCTATTCCAGAAATTCTTTAAGGTTGAATGATGCGCGCAGTTATTCTCGCCGCCGGTCGCGGTAGCCGCCTGGGGCATCTCGGTGCGGATCGCCCGAAATGTCTGGTCGAGTTCGCGGGCAAGCCGCTGATCGAGCGCCAGATCGCGGCCCTCCGTCGGGGGGGGGTGGACGAAATCGGGGTGGTCCGAGGCTATCGCGCTGAAATGATTGACTTTCCCGTGCTTTCCTGTTTCCTCAACGAACGATGGGCAGAAACCAATATGGTTATGTCGCTCACCGCAGCTGCCGCATGGCTGCGTTCGGGACCGGCCATCGTTAGCTATGGCGACATTTTTTACCGCAGCGAGTTGGTGCGCGGCCTGGCCGACGCTCCCGGTCAGTTGGTTATCAGTTACGACCGTGACTGGCGCCGCCTCTGGACCCGGCGATTTGTCGATCCTCTGACGGACGCTGAAACTTTCCGAATCAATGCCGACGGCCAATTGCTGGAGATCGGCGGCCGGGCGACGCGGATCGAAGAGATCCAGGGGCAGTATATGGGCCTGTTCAAATTCACTCCCCCAGCCTGGAGCATCGTCGAAGCGCTTCTTGCCGCTCTTGACGCGCCGATCCGCGATAAACTTGACGTGACTGGGTTGCTGCGCCGGCTGCTGGCTGGGAACGAACTCAGCATCAGCACTTTCGGCGCCGATGGGCAATGGGGCGAAATCGATAATGCCCAGGACGTGGCGCTGTACGAGGACATGGTTAGGACCGGCGAACTCCACCTCGAGGAGGCGTCAGTATAGGCGTGGCCAAAGTTCCCCGGCGCCGAAGGCTGCCTCAGCGAGGCCAGAGGGGGCGACCTCGTGCTGCTGGGAAATCTCCCGCTTCTCACAGGGTATAACCGATTCTCTCAATCCTCCTTTTCGTTTCAGCATCCAGCCCATCTGTGAAGGCTTTGAATCGGGGGACTTCCTTTTCGACCGCCAGGTAGCGGAAGGGTTCTGAGAGCGGACGTTGCAGGGTTACGCGGCTCAAATCAAGATCAACGGACATCACGTTAGTGATCTTGGAGAACTCAGCCGCCGGGTCGGACATAAAGTCCTCAAACCGTAGGGCCAGCGTGGCGGATTGCAGATAGAGGTCAGTTTCTTCAATGAATTCCCGGAACGACAGAAAGGGCAGTCCTGGCGCAACTGCGAAGAAACCAGGGTCGCCATCCGCAAAGGCCCTGAATTCACCAAAATGCTCGTCCAGATCGGCCCAGAAATCATCTGCCTTCTTATAGACTTGCGAGATGCAAACCCCGTAATTGTCGTGGAGGAAGGTCCTCCAATACACCCAGTTCGACAGTAGAGAATCGAGGGGATGACGATAGATGAAGATCAAGTCGGCAATTCTCGATCGGACCGCTTCCATGATCACCTGCGTAACCGACGGCAAAGCCTGATGGCGAGAAACGTAACGGATTGTGGCATGGCCGCTATAGATCATCGATGTTGGCCGTTGATGGTGGCGGATCGTATCCCTGAAGTACTTCGCCCTTCTTCCCGTGTGCTGCATTATTAAGTCGTTGACGTAGAGCCTTCCCGTGCCGAACAATCCAATGAGGTAAACCGTCCTGTCGTTCCCCGGGCTGAAGACTTTCCAGTACCAATCCGTTTCCGCCGGATACTCGTAGGCTCTTCGCAGTCTCCAGCGAACGGCTTTAGGGACGAATCTTTTCAGCTTTCGAACCATCAGCCTTATCGCCTTTCGGAGTGCTTGCGCTTCGCTACAGCCTGCATGCACGCCAGATGGCGGCGAGCTGATGTGTCCCACCGGAAGCCCGCCGCCTGAATCAGCCCCTTCTCGATCATCGCCTTCCGCAAGCCCTTGTCGCTCCTCACCCGCAGGATGGCTTCCGCGAATGCCTCGGGTTGCGCAGGTGGAACCAGCAGGCCGGCGTCACCCACAACCTCTGGAATCGAAGATGTGTTTGAGGCAACGACCGGGACCCCGCAGGCCATTGCCTCCGCCAGCGGGAGGCCAAACCCCTCATAAAGTGAAGGAAATACGAATAGACTGCTCCCGGAGTATAGCATGGGCAGGTCTTCATCCGGCACATAGCCGAGGAAACGAATGTCCTCGCCCGTCAGGTTCGAGGATCGGATCGCCTCGAGTACCTGGGAGTTTTTCCGGTCCTGGGCGCCAACCGCCAAAAGCTGAGTGCTGTGTTCCCCTCGTTCACGCAGAAGCTTCATAGCCTTGACCAGGGTGGTCATGTTCTTGTGCGGCCCAATCGTACCAACAGTTAAGAGGTAGTCCTTTGAGACCCTGTACTTGTTGGCCACGAATTCGGCAGCCGTTCGCGGATCTCGCGGCTTGCATTCCAGCCTGACGCCATTATGAATGACCTCGATCTTCGCCGCCGGGATCCCGTAAAGGCGCTGCAAATCCCGCACGGTCGAATGAGAGACCGTAATGATTCTGTCGGCTTGTCGAGCCGATCCCCGGCCGAACAGCCAGTGCACGCTCCGGCTCAGCAGGTCCGCGTCTTTAGCGTAGAGTGGCAAGATAAGGTCGTGAATCGTAACAATCTTTGCTAACTCCAAGGGGAGCCCGAGCGGCAGGAGGTTATTGGTGCCCCAGAAGACGTCGAGGCGTTCGCGAATGATCATCCGCCGCCCTACGGTTTGCAACCAGAGCGAGCCGGGCAGAAAAGGTAGAGGGGAACTGATCCGTTTTCGCCATCGGTCGCCCTCGCAAGGAAGTTCGAAGTCGCGATCGGAGTAAAGGTAATAGCAGTTTTCAGTGTCGATCTTGTGCAACTCTTCGATGACGCACCGGATCACCCGTGCGGCGCCTGCGTGTACCCGCGATAAAGGTAGGGCGTTAATGCCGATTTTCATAGTCCTGCCGGTGTGCCCCCGGCAGTCTTGCCTGCGCCTGCTTTAGGTAAGGGCAAACCTTGTTGTTGTCCTCGGGCGGCCACAAAGCCCCACCGGGCAGTCATCAAGGAGTCGAGTCTTTTCGTGCCGCTGCCCAGCCTGACGAAAGCCGATGAATATGAGCCCTCTTCAGCCATCGAATAACCGGTGGCGGCAGGATTGACAGCCCGAAATATGCTAGAAACCGAGGACTGTAAACGACTTGCGGGTGAGCGCGCACCGCTGCCCGGCCGTACCGCACAACAGTTGAAATCGAGGCATTCCAACGGCGCAGTTCGGGCAAATCCACGGCCAGTTCCCGCGAGACATGGCGCCCGATGTCGCGGTCCAGGTTTCCTCCGTGTGCGGCTACCAGCTTGCTAGTTGCCCGGGCAATTTTAAGCCGTTCGTCCAACATTTGCAGGGAATTCGTAAGGATCTTCTGAGTGGTTTGCGACGCATGGATGCGATTCGAGATCAGCAGGTCATCCAGAAAAGCCACTTGCCCCTCGAAGGCCAGACGCTGCCACAGGTCCGCATCGGCGCTATATTTCAGGTCAGGGTTGAATGCGCCCAACTTCAGTGCAAGTGATCTTCTGAACATCGCGCTGGGCATCACCACGTAACCTGGGTCTAAACTCCAGTATTGAGTCACAAAGTCGAGCCCCGAGGTCAGCTTGGGCCAAGTGCGCGGCGGCGTGACGCAGAAAACCTTCCCGCTCTCGTCGATCGACTGCGCTGCCGCATGGACAAGGACAATCGTGGGGTCCGAGTCCAGGACCTCCACTTCGCGGCGCAAGAGTCCCGGCAGCATGACGTCGTCGTCGTGGAACACAATGGCGTAGTCGCCTTGCGCCAGATTCAGGCAGCTGTTCCAATTCTCTACCAAGCCGAGATTCTGCGGGTTACGGATGTACCTGATTCTGGAGTCCTCAAATCCCCGCACGATCTCGTCCGTCTGATCGGGGGAAGCATCGTTGACGATGAGGAGTTCATAGTCGTGGAACTCCTGGGTCAGAACGCTTTCTATGGCGGCCGGTAGGTAACGAGCTTTATCGAAGGTGGGAAGGCAGACAGTTACCTTCGGATTTTCCATGACTAATGGCCCTTCGGCTCCCTCTCCTGGGCAGGTGTGAAAAAATCAACCGCCTGTCATCCTGAGCGCAGCGAAGGATCCCCACAGTTTCCTGTGGTTCAATGGATTGCACATAACTGCAGAGCTCCTTCGCTGCGCTCAGGATGACACATTCCGATGACGGTAGTTCTTAGCGGCAATCTCAGTAGCACGCTTTGCTTCGCGCTCAGCCGGCAATACTGCGAAATAATAGTAGATTTTTCTGTACATGAACCTCGGCAGCGCAAGGCGCGTGTCTAAGAACGGTTTCAGAAGCGCCGCCAACGGGATCAAAGGCATCCCCAGCAACCGCTTCACGCGCATGGCCGGCGTGCGCCCCCGGCGCCTATACAAATCTGAAAGGTATTGACCTGCTTCTTTCTCTTCGAAAAGCCGTCGGGCTGCGGCGACTACTTTGGCGCGACGGCAGGCATCCTGGAACGACACGAACTTGCAGTGGTAACCAACCGCCCGCGGATTGTAAAGCAGCCTCAGCCCTTTCTTTTCAAGCCTGTAACCGAGCTCTGTGTCTTCGAACCCGTAGGCCTTGAAGTCCTCGTCGAAGAGGCCGTTCTCTCGAAGAAAAGCAGTTTTCAGACTCAAGTTGCCGGTGTAAAAGCAACCAAACCCTGCTTCCTTGCCTGCCTCGAGCCGTCCGTAACTGAAGAAGCCCTCTTCGGCCAGCCAGTGCATGAAAGGTGTGGGATTGACCTCGGGCGCCCACTCTACCAGGCCCAGAATGCCGACCGAGGGCTGCGGGTGGTCCCTGTGCCAAGCGAGATGCTCCTCAACCAGATTCCGCACGGGAAGAATATCATCGTCCCCAAACAGAATGAACTTTCCCCTCGCTTCACCGATCCCATAGTTTCGCAGAGCAGCCGAACCGCGGTGCGTCAACTGAAAGTACCGGACAGGGAGCTCATTGTGGGCGCTGAATTCCGCCATGGCTTCCGCAGTGCCGTCCGTTGATCCGTCGTCCAGGACCAGCACCTCCAGGATTTCCGGACGGGCGGACTGCGCCTGATAAGCGGCAAGGGTTTTGAGGAGAATCTCCTTGCGGTTGTAGGTCGCGATGAGCACGCTCAGTTCGGCTTTTTCAGGTCCGGGCATTGTCCTCTAACCGACGTATCGCCGATCGGTGCGGCCAATAGGGGGGCGGGCACGAGGGCCACCCCTACAATCGCTAGGCGACTGGAATTATCCTTCGCGCGAAGCGCGCGGCCGGAAATATGCTTTCAGCTCTTGCGAGGTCAAACTCATCGAAGAATCTGGTAAGTGTCACGCTCAAGAGGTAGAGCGTGCCGAATAATCCCCCCTTCAGGCACATGCCCGGCCACCCTCCGGGCAAGTGCCCTCCGATCACCAATAGAACTCCTGCCGCTGCCAACGAACAGAGGAAGGGTTTCAAATACGCCCTTCGGACCGTTTCCCGCAGCGGATAACCTGTCTGGCGGTGAAAAACGTAGATGAAGTAGACCGTGCCGGCAAAGACTGCAACGGTAGTTCCCCACACGGCTCCGCTGAGCCCGAAAAGGTAGATCAGGACCAGGCTCAGCACGAGGTTGAGCGTGACGCCGATAAATGCGGAGTTGATTCCAGGCCGAAGCACGCCCCGGCCAATGTAAATTAGATAGCCAGGACCACAGGTGAGGTTAAAGAAATCAATTGTCGCCAGAATTGCCAGGGGGTAGGCGACCAAGGCCAGTTTCGGCCCCAGCCAAAGTTGTACCAGTGGCCTGCAGAACATTACGACAAAGACCACCGCAGGAACGCCGGACAGAGCCATGTATTTGTGGCAGCGGAAGTAAAGCTCCCGGAGCTTCTCTTGCGCTCCCTGGGCGTCCAGTTCAGAAGCGGCGGCCATGATGGGACTCAAGAGCATTTCCGGGATGGTGCGGATTTTCCAAGCGGTGTCACTAGCAATATTATAAAAACCTGCCGCCGCAAGGCCCGTGAAAAAGGCGAGATAGAGTTTATCAATCTGCATGTGAACGGTAGTGGCAATCTGCGTGATGTACATCTGAAGTCCGAAGCTGAAGATGTGTTTAATCTCCCGGGGGTCGCTGCGCAGCGGGTTAAGGTTCAGCTCCGGAACCAATCTGCGCACGATCCAGATATAGCAAACCAGGACCAGCAATGGCGCCAGCAGGTTTGCAAGGACCAGTCCCTCGAGTCCCAGCCCCTTCCACAGGAGCGCGACCGTGAGTATGGCCCGGGAGATGACGTTTAAGGACGTTAGAATATTGCTAAGATCCATCCGCTGCAGCCCGTTCACAATCGAGTAAAAAGGTATCGTGAGGGCGTTGACGGCGACGATACAGCTAAAGAGATACCAAAGCGTTTGAAGCTGAGGGTGGGGAATCGAGGGCTGACGAAAAAAGAGCGGGATCAGGAGACGCGAGGCGATGCACAACGCGCCCGCCAGGAGCGCCGCAATCAGAATATATAGCATGAGGCCTGTATCGACAAGGCGATTCAGGGCCGGGTTATCTCTGCGGGCATAGTACTCGGCAACGTGCTTGGTCAGTGTCCCCGCCAGACCCAAATCGCTGAGTGCGGTCAGGCTGATAATCGCCAGGAACACGGCCCAAATGCCATAATTCGTCACGCCGATTTTGCCGAGGATGTACGGAATGAGAAGGAGGGGGATGGGCCAAAGCAAGGCTGCGCGCAAACCCGAGAAGAGGACATTGCGGATGATCTTCTGGCTTACGGGCTTCTGTTCGGGTAGTACCAGATTCTTGAACTTGTCCAAAACTCTCTCCCGAGAATTCCAGAATCAAGTAACATCGCCCCCTCACCCCCGACCCCTCTCCCCCAAGGGGGCGAGGGGAGAAATAACCAGAGTTTATGCCCTCGCCCCCTTGGGGCAGAGGGTGTCCGTCAGCCGACGGACAGGTGAGGGGGACGGTTCGTCACCGTCCCATCATGCAAACAGCAGTGACCGGAGAATCTTCGAGTAAATCGGAACGGTCCCTTTCCATCTCTGGCGCACCCTGCCCAAGGGGCTCAGCGAAAACAGAACGGCCAGGGGCATTCTGAGACAGAGCGTAGCTGCCAGGGTCAACCGGAAGAGCAAAAACCGGCCGGGACTGGAGTGCTTTCTGAAGAACCGAATAAGCCCCTCGAAATACATGCCGACCCTCTCCGATCGCACTACTTTCTTGAAGGACGCGGCGCCGTAGTGAGTTATTTGGGCGTCGGGAAAATACCATAACCTCCAACCGGCCTTCTTAAGGCGATAACACAGGTCGGTATCTTCGAACAAAAAGAAGAACGCCTCATCAAACAGGCCGACCGCGTCCAGGGCTTCCCGCCGCGCCAGGAGGCAGGCGCAGTCGATCTGTTCGGCCTCGCCGGCGCGGTTTTCGTCGCGGCGATTCGTCAGCAAATCCCGCGTCACGGGGAACTTCTCGAAAACGGCATCAAGATTCAAAAGTTCTGAAACCATCCCGCGCAGGCGCGGAAACCGCTTGGGCGCGTTACCGCGCTGGAACGATCCATCGGGATTGAGGAATTTTGGCCCCACGCCCCCGAGTCCGGGGTTGGCATTCAGAACTCCGACAAGAAGACCGAGAGCGCCCGGCCGAAATTCCGTATCGTCGTTCAGAATCAAGACGTATTTCCCACTGCTGGCGCGAATGCCGATATTGTTGGCCTTCGAAAAACCCAAATTCTCCTCGTTGCGGATAACGCGAACGAGCGGGGATAGACTCGCAGCCTTTTGCGGGCTGCCGTCCCAGGAGGCGTTGTCGATGATGACAATCTCGGAAGCGATTCCTTCCCTCTCGATTTCCGCGAGGCAGGAAGCCACGCAGCGTGGGAGCAGATCGGGCTGATTGCGAGTCAAAATGCAGATCGAAAGATCCATTCAGTTTTCTGTAGGGGCAACCCTTGTGGTTGCCCAGGGCCGGCCACAAGGGCCGCCCCTACGCCCTGCGAGCTTCCTCAAGAACTTGCAAGACCTTCCCCACGTACTTCGCCATCGTGAATTCTTCCTGAGCCCAGCGGCGGCCGTTTTCGCCCATCTGTTTCGCCAGGCCAGGGTTCCCGATCAGTAGTTTAATCTTTTCGGAGAGGTCCAGATAGTCGCCCGGCGCATAAAGGAGCCCATTAAATCCCTCCCGGATGAGTTCCGGCGTTGCCCCGCCCCGTGCTCCAATAACCGGCTTGCCCAATTTCATGGCCTCAACCGTGCACCGCCCGAAGGCCTCCGAACGCGAGCAAATGAGGGCGATGTCAGAGTCCTTGACGATCGGGGCGGGGTCAGCAACTTGTCCCGTGAGATTGACCAGCTTTTCCAGGCCGCAATCTGACACGGTGCGCTTGAGCCTTTCCAGGCAGGCAGGCTCGCCGGTTCCGACGAGGGTCAACTCCGCTTGAATCCCCTGGGTCTTTAACTGTCCCAAGGCTTGAACTGCGTCCGTTTGACCTTTTCCCTCCTGGATAGCACCCACTAATACTAACTTGACCGGTTCGACCCGTCCAACAGGTTCGGAGACTTCACCTGTTCCACCGGGTACCAGGACGTCCACTCCCTGGTAGATCATGCGGATGCGCTGGGTGGGGATGAACCCTGCATAGTAGGCCTCAACGGCCTTGGAGTTGGCGATGACGAAGTCTGATAGCCACCCGATCGCTTTGATCGTGAGGCGATCTCCCAAATCGAAAGTTGAACCGTATTCCTTCCAGCAGAATTCGTGGATGTGCCAGATGTGGGGCCTTCTGAGGACAAGGGCTGCAAGAGCCCCCACCGGGATCACGGAAGTATTTGTGAGAACAACATCAACTTTCCAGCGCCTCAACTGAATCACTACGGGGAGAACCATGACAAGCGCCAGGAGGTTAAGCAACCTGCTTCTTAGCCGTGCGCTGCTCCAACCTCGATACGGGATCACCGCACAAGAAATGGCACGCCGGTTTAGTTCCCTCTCTAACCAGCCCCTCTTTCGCAAAAGAACCAGGCAGATCACTCCGCGTTCTCGCAGGCCGTCTATAAGCTCGAGCATGGCCCTCTCGGCCCCGCCGGCCGCGCTGTCGTGGGAGACAAAAGCAATTCTCATGTGCCCAATCTGGGGTCACGCTCGAGGGTCGGCTCTTGAGGTGCTCCGGGGGGGCCCTGCGAGCAGTCCCTGGACTTTCTGCGCGCGCGAGAATATCCGAAATCCGGATTTTCCCGCACTTTCTCTGGAAACAGGGCGCCCGCTACCCCTGCCCACCAGCGATAGTGGCAATTAGTTGTTCGGCCATTCGTCCGCACTCTTCCATATTTCGAAAATGTTGACGCGCCCCGTGGAAGATGTGTCCGCCTCTCAACCGTGTTAGATACTCCCAACCGGGAAGGGAGTGAATTACCTCGGCAACAGCACTGTGCAATCTCGATCGGGCCTTGAAGTTTCTTTTGTGCGTCAACGCTGCTCGTTTAACGTCCTCAGGCTGACCCGCGAGGTATGCATCCAGGATCCGCCACGCCTCCGCCACGTCCGCACCGTTGCTTTCGTTAATGCAGACATTTTCAATGCTCTGGATCAGCATGCTCTGCCGGTTAATCTGGTAGGGGATACTCGCAGGACCGCAACTCTTCCTCACCTCCTCCAGGGTCTGAGCAATACAGACCGATGTGGTCGCAAGCTGCAAATCAACCGCCTGCCGAAAGCTCGCCGTCTCCCCGAACTCCGCCAGGAACTCCTTGAACGCCTCGCCGCTATTGAAACCGAGGGTGAATCCGATCGATCGCGATGTTGCGCCATCAATTCCCAGGGGCCAGCCGGTGAATACGTACTGGTCTGTATTCAGAAGAAGAAAGGCCGCAGCACTGTAATCAGGACAGGGAGGGAGGAACATTCGCCCGTGCCTCTGCACTACTTTTGCAAATAATCTCCGGTGGCATATCGAGTTCAAAAACCTTGGCATCTGAATGGCCAAGTCCAGATGTAAATCGAAGAGTTCCCGCAGTACATCCCGGCTGGAGAGAAGCACGGTCTTATACGGCGGATTGGCGACAGCAAGATGGTTTCGCAGGTAGCGCTCAAACCAATCCGGCGAGTAGTAGGTGCAAGAATTCCAGGCTGCAAGGTCCACCTTGTACTCTGTAACTGCTGCCATGGCCCGTTCAATGGCATAGGAAAGAAAATAGGAATCGTCCGAAAGGACCGTGACATACTCTCCGGTGGCGTGTGAGAGCGCGAACTCCCAACTGTCGTGCATGGCCAGCAGACGATCCGTTCTTACGTATCGAAGTCGCGAGTCCGTAAAGGATTCGAAGACATCGCGCGTCTCTTCGTTTCCACAATAATTATCGCTCACCAGAATCTCGAGATCTTGCCAAGTCTGGCCTAGAGCGCTCTTGAGAGCCACCTTCAAGAGGTGAGCACGATTGCGAGTCGGGATTACGATCGAGACTTTAGTCATCTAGCTCCTCGGTAAGTATGGCCCGTCATCACATCGGTTCTGCTACAGCTTGATTGCCGGGCCTGCCTCGCCGCAAGGCGGCATGAAGCCGCCCCAGGATCAAACTGTACCGCCACTGTGTACAGCGCGGCACACCCACCTCCAGCGCCTAGGGCTTGAAAATCAGGCCCTGGCCGGTGGGCAACGAAAGGATCATCACGCCCTTCCGGGCGGCGAAGCGGTCGAATGCGAGTTTCTGTTCGTAATGCGCGGCCCAACCGTAATCATCCAGCAGCATGACTGCACCAGGGACCAACTTTTCCCAGAAATACTCGGCCGCGGCAATCTCCGGGGCCACGCAGTTCAGATCAATGGAGAGGTAACTTATCTTCGGCGCCTTCACCTGAGGCAAGGTGTCAGGGATCACGCCACGCACGATCACGACCGGCAGACCTTCGAACGCTTTGCGTACCGCTTCGTAGCACTCTTCGTACTGGAACCATTTGCCGGCGCCGATTCCCCGCTTCCGCTCGGCCTCAGAAACCAACTGGTCCTCCAACCCACGAAATGTGTCGAGTAGGTAAAAAGTCTTGCCGAGTTTGGGAAAATCGACGAAGTGCATTACAGCACGCGAGAAGCCGCCGCGATTCACTCCACATTCAACAAAGTCGCCCTCGAGCCGGCTCGCTTTATCGGCGGCCCAGCACAAGACATGGACGCGCCAATGGATTCGGGCGTCCTGCCAGGACCCTGTTTGTTCGCCCAGGCGATACGCCTCGGCAAAACGCGGGTCGCTTAGAAAGTCACAATTCGTGACGGTGGCCAACCCATCTTGGTTATAGGTGAGCGGTCCCGGCATTAACTCCCAGGGACATCCCGGCATATGCCTGAGTAGCCAGCCCAGCGCGCGTAGGGCCGACTTCTTCAGCCCACGAGCAGGATTCAACAGAACTTGTTTCATGTTACGGGCGCCTTCAAAACCCGTCTTCGAGCGGCCATCCTTTGCTGCATGAGGGGAACCCCCGTGTGACTTTGGTTTTCCGTTCACCCCTTGGAAGTGAACTGAGTCGTCCCTGTATTATATGCAGGTGCTCACAGCCGCCGGGCTCAAGGGGGTGAGGCGTCGCAACGTTTCGCGGAGTTCATCGCCAATTAAACGATAAGCTACCGCCACGAACGCAGTTGAGGCAAGAGAATAAGCCACAATCAACGAGGGAATCGAAAAGGACCTCAGGTACATAAGGATAATCCAGGCCCCTCCGTAGGTCACCCCCGCCAGCCCTAAGACCTTGAATACATGAAGGTACCAATCCCCGGCAGGCATATCCAAGCATTCCGAGCAAGTGCGCGGCATCATGTACACATAAACGAAAAGCTGGTACACGATCCAGGAAAATCCTGCCCCCGCGATCCCGAACTTGTACACAAGAAAGACCGTCGCGGGCAAGACGACGAACAGAGCGTAGTAAGCTGTGCGGGCGGCAATTTCAGGCTTACCTACCGCAAGTGTTAAGACGTAGGGGATACTCACTGTTGCATTCATACAAAAGCCAATACACAAGAACGTGACCGGCCAGAGCAGCATTTGCGCCGCTTGCGCGTTGAGCATGAAGGTGAAGAGAGGGCGTGCGGCGAAGGGAATGGCGGCAAACAAGGGTATGATCGCATAACATAGCAGATCCTGCACCTTCCGATACTGGCGCAGAAGTCCGTCACGGTCGCCCTGCTTATGCAAAGCGGAAAAAGAAGGGAAGACTGCCTGGGACACCGAGGCTGTCACCACCATGCCCCGAGATACTCCGCTATAGGCCATGCCGTAGTACCCAAAGATGCCAAGCGGCAGGAGCTTACTCACGATCGCTTTGTCCGTTTGGGTGTGAATCATGGAAAGAACCGTAATCCCTGCCAGCCGGAACGTGAATCCGGCGTTGCGACGGACTACTGAAGCGGAAATGCTTGGGACAAATGCCCTGGCGCCGAAGAAATGGGAACACACGCTCAGGTAAAGGATGAGGCCAACAACGTAGCAAGCTGCCATCCACAGGGTGACTTGAAGCAACCCGCCGCCGAGATACAGGACCATAATCGCGCCGAACTGCTGCAAGGCGCTGGCGGCCACGTCGATGAGATTGGTGAACTCCATGCGCTGGATGCCGCGCAGAATGCTGGCGCAGAACGAGCGAGGCAGCGCCACAAGCGTAGCGATTCCGAGCACGCGCAAAACCATCGTAGCGGCGGAAGGACTGAGCGTATCCAGGTTGATCCACTTGGTGACGAGCCAGGGGGCCACCAGGTAAAGCGCTACTGCCGCCAGAATGTAAAGGCCCCAGTAAAACGAGGAGGCCGTTTGCAGTAGACGGCGAATATAAGCCGGATCCTCTTCATGGAAGGCCGCGACTTCACGAACGGTGGTTTCGTTGATCCCCAGAGCTAAAAGCGCGGTGAGCAGGGCGTTCAGGGTGAAGGTGAAATAGATGATGCCCAGGGCATCTTGGCCCAATTGCTTAAAGATGAACTTAACCGCCACGAAGCTCAGGACGATTGAGAGCCCCTGGCCGACCACATTGTAGAGAATGTTCTTTGAAACCCTTGACATTCAACCGCCTTGAGCATGTTTCATCACTTCCGTCGTAGGTACGCGTCGAGCCAATAAGTCACCCCGAGCCGAGTCGGCTCCGGATCGAGTTCGAATTCAGGGTGCTGGGCCAGGAATTCATGCGCCGCTGCCTTTGGATTGTCTTGCGTCCAATTCGCCTTCCCACCCGGCACGTCGTCGAGGTCCTCCATGATGCCGTCGGAAGCCACGATGTAACTTCCGGAGGAGACTAGCGGACCGTAGAGATCGAGTTCCTCCCGGACATGCTTTTTGGTGTGGTTCGAATCCAGAATAACCATGACCTTTTCGCCTGGAAGGAGCAGTTTCTTCACCTCTTCGAGAGTCTCGGGCGCGACAGAGCTCCCCTCGACCAAGGTGATGCGCTTCTTGAGGGGGTGGGCCTCGATGGCTTTGCGGTTATGCGCCCTGATCTCGATGTCGACAGATATCACGCGGCCTCGTCCCAGGACTTCCAGCAAGCTTGCATAAAACACGGCCGAGCCACCATGCGCCACGCCGGTCTCGATAATCACCTGTGGCTCGACTTTGACGATCAACTCCTGAATCCTGACCAGGTCTTCCGGCAATTGAATGACCGGGCGTCCCATCCAAGTGAAGTTGTACGAATATTTCGCCGCCCAACCTGCCTTTACCCACAGCCGGGAAATGGCCTGGAAAGCCTCGGTGCTGTAAAGAGGCAACGTCTGCGATTGATTATCCGAATACGTTACCAGGAGACTCTGACTCACCAGGTCTGCAGTCAGGTTTCGAATCTTCTTCACCAACCCTCCTTCTGCGTGCACCGTGAGTAGCACAGGCACTCTTGCCTCTGTCATCGGCATGCGGGGCGGTCCAGGGCACAGCCAAGGGTGCCTGTGCTACTCCACAACCTACAACTGCACAATGGGAATGTCGAGACCCATCTGCGATAGTATAGTTCTGTTCTCTTCCAGGTAACTGGGGTTCATATTCAGGATCCCCGCGACGCGCCCGGTTCGGTCTCTGAGGTGTTCTGGCGGCAGGATCGGGTGCCCGGTTCCCGGCACATACTTCCCCTGCTTGGCGGGATTAATGTCAATGAGGAAGCGAATGCGCTGATTCTGAGGGTCCAGGACGTTCGCTAAGGTTGTGCCTTTGGCCGCTGCCCCCCAGATTGCGCAACCCCCCGCTCGCGAGAAAGCATCAATCTTCTCTTCGCACGCTTTCATACACTGCTCGACTCCGGCCAGGAACGCTTGGATTTTCGGCCATAGGTCTGGCGTGGAGCGTGGACGCGATCCTCCCGCGGCGCCGCCGGTGGGAGCAGGCCTGGCTTCGATGTGCAGGTATTGCTCGTCGAACGCCGTGACCGCCTCGAGGACGCGAAATCCCGTCTGCTCAAACGCCCAGGCAAGGCTCTCCGCCGTGAAATAAGAGCAATGCTCATAAAACAAGTCCCAGAATGCCAAGGAACTGAGAGTCCAGGGGAGCGCCGGGGTTTCGAAAAACACAGTTGAGTTCAGCCGGTCCCCTATTGCTTGTCGAACCGCCCTGAGCATCTCCAAAGGCGATTGCACGTGCTCGATGACATGACGGCAGCAAACAAAATCGGGGGCGAACTGCGTCTGTTGTGAATCGTAAAAAACCCGGACGAACTGCACCGCTCCGCCCTCAACGGTCTCTGGCCCGGCGTAGGTTGGGTCGAAACCAATGCCGCGATTTCTGCCATCTTTGCAAAGCTGGCGAAGAAAATCTCCCTTCCCACAACCTACCTCAATGACCACCTTATCGCGAAGCTCATACTTCCTCACCAGGGAACTCACCAGCTTGGAAAGGTATTGCCGGAAGTAGGGAGAGCAGGCCTGGGTGTTGTCGTAAGCCGCAGAGTAGCTGAGGCATCCTGGATCGAAGGCGGAGTTGAAGACGAATCCGCAGTCCGGGCAGAACGCCAGGAGAAGGTCGCCGCGTCGAAACTGGCGAGCCTCCTCAGCGCTTGGGCAGGCCCGGTTTTGGTGAACCGGCACGCCTCGGCGCTCGAAAAAAAGCCGCGGGAATTGGTTCGCACAAAGCGGGCAAGCGCGCATGGTCATGGACTTTTAATCGTTCCAACCACCCCCTACCCCCTCCTTACCAAGGAGGGGAATCAGTACCAGCCAGCGTATAGTGAACAAGAAGGAAACTCCCCTCCTCGTTGAGGAGGGGCAGGGGGTGGTCGAGCCCGCTAATGCCCTACCCGTGCTCTCCACCATTCACAGGTATTTCTCAAACCCTCCTCGAGAGGGATGGCGGGCTTCCACCCGATCACATTGGCCAGCCTTCGAACGTCCGCAACCAATAACGGCGCCTCCTGGGGATCGGCGGGCAAAGTTCCCATCGCGAGTTTTTCTTCCCGGTTCAGATAGTGCGCGATGGTTTCTACGATTTTCCGCAGCTTTACGGGTTGCCCCGAGCCCACGTTCACCGGACCGCAAAACTCGCTTTTAGCGATGGCCCAAAGCGCCGAGGCGACATCTTCAACATGAAGGTAGTCGCGGATTTGCTCGCCGTGCGTGCACTTGGCCACCTGTTCGTTCAGCAGCGCCAGGATAACGGCAGGAACCAGTCGGGCCTCAGCCTCCGCGGGGCCATAAAGATGGAATATGCGCGCCCAGGCAAACTGCATTGCCGTTTTCCGGCAGTATGCCTGAAGAATCTCGCCGGTGGCATTCTTACACACGCCATACAGGCTGCCAGGCCGGCGAGGCGTGATTTCTTCGGAGAGGAAGCCGTAATTCGAATCGTACTCGTAGCCCGTGCCGATTCCTATGAATCTCTTGCACCCTGAATTAGCCAACACCTGGGCCAGACTGAGGCTCATCGCGACGCAGTCGAGGTTCTCAGGGGCCATCCAGAACTTACCTGTCGCGACATACCACGCGAGATGCACGGTGCAGTCGGGGTGGACGGGGGACACGAGTTCTTGTACTGCACGAGCGTCGCGCAAGTCCACGGGCACGACCGACACCCGGTCCAAGATGCCGGAAAGCCGGTCTGTCGATTCACCAGGAGAAGTCACTGCCCAAACCGAATGACCTTCGCCAGCGATTCGACGCGTCAAATGTGAGCCAATGAACCCGGCTGCGCCGGTCACCAGAACTTTCATGATCGTTTACACCCTTCAATTGTATGGGCTGAACCAGCCAGCCCGCGCCCGCCGTGTAGGGTCAGGGCTTGCGCTACCCGCGCGCCGCAAGGGGACGGCAAGCCGTCCCCCTACACCACCGCCGCTATCGACGCACTCACTCGAAAGGTGAGACAAACTCCTTGAAAGAAGGCAGGCGTTTATCTTTATCAGACACCAAGGGGTCACGCGTAGGCCAGGCAATTTGCAGCACTTCATCATCCCATCGCAGACCGCCTTCGGACTCGGGCGCATAGTAGGCGTCTACTTTGTAAACCACCAGAGCCTCTTCCGTAAGCGTGCAGAAGCCATGTGCAAAGCCCCGGGGAATATAAACCCCACGGTGGTTCTGGGCGGATAATTCCAGCGAATCCCATTGCCCGTAGGTGTGCGAACCTTTCCGCAAATCTACGAACACGTCCAGAATAGCGCCGGCGGCAACGCGTACCAATTTGGTTTCGGCATGGGGCGGCCGCTGGAAGTGTAGTCCGCGGATGATCCCTTTACGGCGCGAGAGGGATTGGTTCTCCTGCGCCCACGCAGTGGTCAAGCCGTGCTGGCGCGATAGTTGCTCGTCCCAAACTCGCATAAAATAGCCGCGCTCATCGGAATGCGGGGCGAGTACGATCTGGTAGGTCCCGTTGAGTCGCAGCGGCGTTATTTCCATACTTACTCTCTTCCTGGTTTGAAAACGTGTAGGGGTAGGGCTTGCCCTACCCGGCGCATGAGGGGACGGCAAGCCGTCCCCCTACAAGCAGTCGGCTGATTATTGATCCCAAACCTTCCAGGGCGCGCCCTTCTTCCAGGAATCGTTCAGGGCAAGAAAATCGCGGTACGTATCCATGCAGTGCCAGAATCCATGGTGAAGGTAACCGAGCAATTGGCCCTCGCGCGTTAGTTGCTCCAAAGGTTCCCGCTCAAGAACGCAATTGTCGTCATCAGAGAGGTAGTCAAAGAACTTGCGCTGAAAGACGAAAAAGCCGCCGCTGATGAATCCGCTCTGATCGAGGGGCTTCTCATTGAATTCCTTTACGGATGAGCCCGTCATTGACAATTCACCGTAGCGCGAGAGCGGATGAACGCCCGTCACCGTCGCAAGCCTTCCGTGGGCGAGGTGGAAATCCCAGAGCGTCGAAATGTTGATGTCGGCAACGCCGTCGCCGTATGTCATCATGAAATGATCGCCGGTTACGTACCGTTCGATACGCTTGATGCGCGCGCCGGTCATCGCCTCGGCGCCGGTGTCTGCGAAGGTGATCGTCCATTGGTCGCTCTGGGGCGAGTTATGCAACTCCGGCTCCCTGCCCGAGTTCAGACGCAAGGTGAAATCGCTGTTCATGAGCCGGTAATTCAGGAAAAAGTCCTTGATCATCGAGCCCTTGTAGCCCAGACACAGGATGAAATCGTTGAACCCATAATGGGAGTAGATTTTCATGATGTGCCACAGGACGGGCTTGCCGCCGATCTCCACCAGCGGCTTGGGACGATACTCCGTTTCTTCCCGCAAACGGGTTCCCATCCCACCACAGAGAATCACGACTTGAGCTTTCATGGGGTCAGTGGCGTGTTCAGCCTTACGATTCAGATTGGTTGGCGGAGTCTTCGTCGGAATCCGGCTCGTACCCGTACCCATATCCGTACCCGTATCGGTATGCGCCATATCCCGATGTGCCTTGCTTATGGACGGCCACGTTGTTCAACGCCACGCCGAGAATCCGGGCGCCGGAATTGTAAAGCAATCCCCGGGCGCGGCGGACAAGGTCGAAAGGCGTACTGTAGGCCCTGCTCACCAGCACCACCGCGTCGGTCAAGGTTGAAAGTATGCGGCTGTCGGATACCGTCAACAAGGGCGGTGAATCGAGCAAGACATACTCGAACTCGGCCCGCAGCCTGCGGAGCAACTCTACCGTAACCGGCGAAGAAAGAACTTCCGCCGGGTTGGGGGGAATGGGTCCACAAGGAATCACGCTCAAATTCGGAACGCCGGGCACGGGCAGGATGGCGTCCGCTAAGTCGACGTGGCCGGTCAGGCAGCGCACAAAACCAGGCCTGTTTTCCACGCCCGTCGAACGGTGGCAGCAAGGACGGCGCATATCGCAATCCACGATCACCACCTTGCTTCCCAAGCTGGCGAGCGTCGCACCCAGGTTGACCGTCACCGTGGTCTTGCCTTCCGAGGGCAGAGCGCTGGTAATCAGTAACATCTTGGGTACAGGGTTGGCCGAAAGCAGAATCGACGTGCGCAACGTCCGATAGGCTTCGATGGGCTCGCGTCCGGTCTGAAGCGCCGGAGCCACGCCGTTGTCGCCATGATTGACGACCGCCAGTTCCTCCCCGCTGCCCTTGCCGTTGCCGTTAATGCAATCCGGAAGCAGGCCCAGCGAGGGCAACCGCAATAGCCTTTCCACCTCGTCGGCCGTCTTGAGCGTGTTATCAAGGTATTCCTGCAGAAACGCCAGACCGACACCCAAGGCCAGGCCCAGCACAAATCCCAGCGCCAGGTTGAGCATCACCCGGGGCTTCACGGCGCCCCTGGGCACCTCCGCTGCGTCCACGATCCGAACGTTGCTGGCTTGTACGCCGGCGGAGACCATCGCCTCCTTCTGGCGCGTCATGAGTGCTTGATAGAGTTCCTTGTTCGTATCCACATCGCGCTTCAGAATGTTGTACTGGACGGATTTCTCTTCAATGTCGTTGACAACTTTCTTCTGGACGTCCATCTCTTGTGCCAGGTACTTTTCATTGGCCACCGCGGAGCGATAAGTATCGATGACGCCCTGCGCCAAGTTCTTTTTCTGCCGGTCGATGGCGGCTTGCAGGGCGTCAACTTCCTTCTTCTTCGCAATCGCTTTAGGGTATTCCGCCTTATAGGTGGCCGTCAGTTCCGCATAGTCGCGCTGTGTTTTGCCGAGTTCCACGGTCAAATCCTGAATCATCTTGTTCTCGAGGAACCCTGGTAAATCCTGAGACCTCCCCGCCTGGACCAGGCTGTAAAGGGATTCTTTCTCAAAGCGCAAGGATTGAGCCTTAGTGAATTCCTCCTGAAGCTGCCTGAGCCGTTCGGTGACCAGATTCTGCTTTTCTTGCACAAAGATGATGGAGTTGGCTCGCGCGTAAGCGTTCAAAGCATCTTCGGATTTCTCCAGCTTGACCTTCAGATCCACGAGCCGGTGTGAAAGCCACTCTGACGCCTCAGTGGCTTCATCCCACTTAACTTGCAGATTTTGATAAATGTAATCCTTGCAGAGTTCATTGGCGATACGCGCCGCCAATTGCGGGTCCTCGGAATAAAAGGACACTTCCACCAGGTTGCTGCGGCGCAACGGGCTCACGTCGATGTTGCCGATGAAATTCGATATGGTGCTCCGGTAAGCATTCATTGAGGGGTCCGGCGGGTCGGGATCCGAAGCTTGCGGAACCCTATCCGGATTGACCTGGACCAGTCCGAAAAACATCCGCCCCTTGTAGAATTCGGGCAAGCGGTACAGTTTCAAACTATTTACCACATGTTCGGCCAGGCTTCGGCTCTGCAGGATTTCGTACTGGGTCCCACGGTAGGCGTCCAGATCGAACTGATTGCCTTGATTCGCGTCCTTAAAATCCAAAACGTTCGGCTGCTCGGGGTTGATCTCGATGACGGCTCTGCCTTCGTAAACAGGCTTCTTCTTGAGTGTCCCAATCGCTACGGTGCTGAATACGATCAAAAGGCAGGACAAAACCAGCCATCTCCGCTTGGAAATGGCGTTCCAATAATCAAGCAGGGGCTGGACCTCTTCCGCTGAGACATCCAGCGTCTCGAAGGGCTGCCGCAAGGCCTGAGGGCCTGGAATTATCAGGCTCTCAGTGTGCTCGGTCGTAGTCGGGACTTCTGTGTTCGGCATTTATCACCAAGTTGGAGCAGGGTCGAGCGCCTCAATGGGCTCCCCAAATGAGCCACGCGGAGAGAGTGGATATGCTCACGTCGACAGCCCGTGAGCCCGCGACTTTCGATTTACTGTCGGGAACGTAGAGGATATCATTCGACGCCAGCGTTACGTCTTCTTCCTTCCCTTTCAGAACCTTTCCCAGGTTAACGGGCAGTTCGGTCTTGGAGCCGTCCTTCTGGAGTCTCATAATGCGAGCGCCTCCCCTTTTGGCGGTCGCCGTAAATCCCCCAGCCATCGATATCGCCTGGACAACCGTCACGGTGGGCCGGTCGTCGAGAACAAATCCGCCCGGCAACTTGACCGCTCCGGTCACGTAAACCACGTCGGCTTTGCTTACGGAGACGGTGTCGAGAGGCTTTATTTCGATATTGAGACCCGGATCCCGCGTGAAAAGCAGCCGATTGAGGTCAATTTCAATCTGGTCGGGCCCACGCTCGTGCATTCCGTCGACGACTTGGAGATCCTTGAACCCGCTCTTGCGTGTGACCACGACCGTGCGCCCGGAGCCGGAATGCTTGCCGGTGCCACCGGCCAGCGAAAGCACTTCAATGAGGCTGCGGCGGCCTTTGAGGTAATAGAGGTCCGGCTTTTCGACTGCGCCAATCACGGAAACCGGTCTTGCTTTGAATTCTTTAACAAAAACCGATACTTGGGGATCCTGGAGATAGTTCTCACCCCACTTATCTTCGAGCTCCTGCCGCAACTGGTCAGTGGTGAGGCCCATCGCCGGGACTCGGCCAATCAAGGGGAGTGCAACCTGCCCATCCGCGGCAACCCGAACCGTTTCTTTCAGTTCCGGAACGTTGAAGACCTCGACCTCGAGCACATCCTCGGGTCCCAGTATATAGTTTGGGTCGGCGACGGAAGAAGGAGACGAATCGTTACTCCCTGCCGTGATCGCGGTTCCCGGGTCCAGGTTGGTGGTGGGAGTGGGCCCGGTCTGGGAGGCCGGCTGGTCCGTGGTGCTCTGCGCGCCCAAAGTCAGGGGGAGCAATAGCACCAGCAGTGATGCGCAAATTGTTAGCCGCACAGACGGACGTCCCCCAAAACCCTTCATTTTCACCCCGATGTAGTTAACTCGTTCCCCCGTGTCGACACCTTGCCATGAGGTCAACCTGCGTATCTACGTGCCCGAAACCTAAGCTCTTTAACTGTACCTTTCGGGCCATCGGATGTCAAGTTGAAGCTACAGTAGGTGCTGCCCAAATTGGGACACTACCCAATTGCGGGTAACGCCTCAGACATTGTCCTGCGTGTCTGCGCCCGACGCGCTGGCGTAGCGAACCTTGGGTGGACGGTGGCAAGCTGCGGTCTTCGTGCGTGGCGCATACAAGGCGACAACAGGCATCACGACGCAGGCGCTAGCCGTGGTCAGCTACATAGTTAAGTGTACTTAGGAAGACAGCGGGGCCGGGGTGTTTTTTGTGTCTTCCAGTTGCTCCTGAACCCACTACTCACTGGAGCACGGTGAGATGAAAGGTCTTTGTCGCATTGCCGCTCTTGGCTATGAGCCTGACAGTGAACACATACTGACTCGCCCTGGTGGGTGTTCCAACGATCTCTCCAGTGCTGTGAATAATAGACAATCCGGGCGGTAACTGTGAGCCGGGCGGCAAACCGAACGCAAAAGGAGGTTCACCAACCGCAGTGAGAGTAACGCTATATGAGTGACCGGCTTGCGCGTTGGGAAGCTGCGCTGGTGTGGTGATCTGAGCAAACCCTTCTGAACCGTTTTGACAAAGAGCCGGTAAAGGAATCAAGAGCACAGACAGCAAAGCTATCGTTTTCATATTAAACCGATTGAGCCTCTCCGCAACAATCACGGGCCGCGCCGTGGTGCGAGGGCATCGTTCTCGGTGCGGTACAGAGCGTTGAGTGCCAACCCCGCTGTGTTTCAGAGGTTGGTTTTAACAAAGTGGGAGAACGGTGTCAAGGCAGAAACGATGTCCCCGTTTTCAACCCGGCATTCGGTTGAGGACCAGGCGATCTCTACGCATCGCAAGGATCAATCTATGCATCCCGTGCGTACATTACGCGCCTACTCTTGGTACGGTGTGTACCGCATAGACTGGTTTGAAGATATCCGGGAGCGCGGGCATCCTGCCCGCTTTTCGCGCCGCAATTGCACCCACGCTGCGGGCAGGATGCTCGCGCTCCGTCTGGGTGCCCGTCAGTCCACGTGCATGAGCGGCTGCCCTGAAAATGTCTGTGCCGAAGGCGCCTTGGACTGCGGTAGCGCCAGCTACCGCCGTTCGCTCGAATTCCAGGGCGGCAGCTCCGCTGTCGCACTCCAAGGCGTGGCTTCGCGCGCTCAGAATGCCAACTGAACGGGTTTTGCAGCCTGTTCAGCAAGGGGACAAGCCTGTTGCGCGTTTTTCGCTTGACAAGAACGCTGGCCTGTGATAGCCTACTGCAATGGTCAATGCCCGACATCGGGTCGCCAGGGGGCGGCGGGACGTTCGGACCGGAAGGGAAAGGTGGGATCGTCTTGACGCGCCGGGGGAGAGAGATCGGAACAAACAGAAAAACAATACGATCGAAGCCAGTATGTTATTGAAAACACATGTAGGCAAGTAGGGAATGTTGAAACGAAGCTAAGAAGTATTTGAAAACAAATGGGTTATTAGAGATCGGTGGAAATGAAGCTGAAAAGTTATTGAAAACACAGCACATGGCTGTGTTGAAGGCGGCAAACTTCGCTGCTCTTTTCCACAAAAACACGCGACTTTGGTCCTAAAACGAGCGAAAATGCACCGTGTCGCGCACAACGAATCGAACGTCGAACCCAGGGCCAGGTCGGTGACCGCAAGTTGGCTAGACGAGTGGCAGCGTCCCGCCGGTGTTTCAAGCCACTGCGAGATTCGTCGTCGCCTGCGGCGCTCTCGAAAATCACGTCATTCCCGCGCAAGCGGGCATCCATTGGACCGACAATGGGTCCCCGCTTTCGCGGGGACGACGGCGAATTTTCATTGCCTTGGGTGGGTCGCAGACCCATGGAAGCCCCGCAGAATGACGCGCTAAACCGAGTTCGGACAGAGACTCGGACGCGGCGGCAAGGTGGGACAACCCTCGCGCCGTGAAGCCGGGGCTGATTTCAACCGGTCCTCAGTCGCTGCAATTTGTGGGCTCAATCCGGCGCCTGGCGTATAATGGGTCTCTTTACCCGCACACATCGTGCCAGTTCCTAAGGGACGGACAACATGCAGATTGCCATAAGAGCGAAAGCTGTACAGTGGTTGCTGATCGTCGCCGAGGTTGCGGTTTTCGCGGCGCTCGTGGTTTGGGTGGGCAGGGGTTGCCTCGCATACATGCTCGCGAACAAGCCGACCACCGGCAATCTCGAACGCGCTGTCAAACTGGACCCTGGCAATGCCGAGTTCCAAATGCGATTGGGCAGTCTCTATGAATACAGCCCTGTCGATATGCAGGTTGGCAAGGCCGAAGAGGAGTTCCGCCGAGCCGCTCATCTTGATCCCTATGATGCGCAGACCTGGTTGGATTTGTCGGCTGCCTTGCAATTTCAGGGAAGGGGCGATGAGGCCGAGGCTTGCCGGCGCCGCGTAGACCTGATGGCCCCAAATCTCCCCGCCTATCAATGGCCCCTCGCCAATTTCTATCTGCTGCAGGCAAATACCGACGAAGCCCTGCGGCATTTTAAGCTCGTGCTTGCCGGTACTTCGCAATATGACACGAACGTCTTCACCTTGGCATGGAAAGCCTCCGGCGATGCCGGGAAGATTTTGCAGGAGTTGATTCCGGAGCGAGCTGATACTGAATTCAGTTACCTGAATTTCCTTCTTTCCCAGCATCGCGTGGATGATGCAGAGCCGGTCTGGAAGCGAATCCTAGGTGGCGGCGACGAATTCTCTCCCAAGGATGCTTCGCCTTACATTGACACCCTGATTGCCGGGCACAAGCCGGACCAAGCCTACCAGGTGTGGACTGATCTTCAACAGAAGGGACTGATCCGAAGCTCTTCCTCGGGAACGAATCTCATCTTCAATGGGGATTTCGAGGACGAGTTCTTGAATTTTGGTTTTTCGTGGAGGATCATCCCTCTGGAAGGCGTTTATGCCGGAATCAACAGCTCGATTTATCACTCGCCTTCCCATGCTTTGATGGTTCAATTTTCGGGGAAGGACAACCTCCAGTTTGAACATGTTTATCAGTACGTAAAGGTGGCTTCGGGGCAAGCCTATCACCTTCAGGCGCTTATGAAAACCGAAGGGATTACGACCGACAGCGGGCCGCGCCTGGAAGTGTACGATGCCTATAACCCGACAGTTCTCGACAAATTGACCGACGACCTCACCGGCACTACCGAAGCTTGGACTACCGTGCTTTTGGACTTCGTTACCGGACCCAAGACCGAAATGCTCGTGGTGAGGCTAAAGCGCTTGCCTAGCAAGAAGATCGACAATCTCATCGCGGGTAGAGTTTGGCTGGATGACGTCCGGCTGACTCCCGCGCAGAAGTGATCGATCAAGCACGTCGGGGCTTTCTTGGAGCTTTTTGGCGACGCAGAAGCAATCTCCAGCCCGGGGCAAATTGAAGAGTCCGGATTTGATTTAGAATAAGTGTTGTCTTGACCCTTACGGGAATGATAGTCTTAGAAGTCCAGGCAGGCACCCGTACAATTCAATAGCCATAAGTTACTGAGACCAGTGACGATTCGTGGAGGAGTTCACGATGGGCCGCACCGAAATGGTCGTGAAGTTGAAACAGATCTGTGACTTTTGCAAGCCTCGCCGGTTAGGGGCTTGGTGTGTAGCAACGATCATCGTTCTTAGCGCCACTTTCATGCTCGACTGTGGCGGAAACTCGACAACGCCGAATAAGAACACGCCTCCCGCGGTCACAGTGTCCCTTAGTCCGCAATTGGCACAGGTGGCGCTCTTGGGGCAGACTCAATTCACCGCCACAGTGACAGGAGGCAGCGGAGGGGTGACTTGGGCGGTGAATGGCTCGGCCGGCGGGGGTAGTAGCCAGGGGGTGATCAGCAGTTCCGGACTTTATACGGCGCCCACAACCCTTCCCTCTCCCAATAGCGTTACGGTGACAGCGGTGAGCGTAGACAACTCGGCTCAATCCGCATCCGCGTCAGTGACGATTGTCAATCCGCAACCCGCAGTTTCCTCGATTTCGCCCGCCGCTATTCCTTTGGGAAGCGCCAACACGAAGGTGACCGTCACCGGAACGGGATTTGCCAACGGGTCAGTGGTGGAGTTGGGAGGCGCCGCGCTGCCCACGCTTTTCTGGAACCCGACTGCGCTCACAGCGACAATCCCTGCTGCCATGTTGTCGATGCCGGGGGCTATGCCGGTCCTTGTGACGACGCCGGGGCCGGGCGGCGGGACGAGTTCCGCAGTTAACTTTACGATCCAGGCGGGGGTGTTCGCCACGGCAAATCCGCAAGTGGCGATGTACGCTTATGGAGTGGCGCAGGCTGCCTCCGTCTCCGTCGAATTCGGAACCGATACGACGTATGGTACACACACTTGGGCGCAGAACATACCGGCAGGCGGCGGCGCGGTCCAGATTCTTGTCGCGGGCATGAGGGCGAATACGACCTATCATATGCGCGCAGATGTGGCCTACGCCGACGGCACGCAGGCTGTAGATCAGGATCACACATTTGTCACTGGGGGCATGTCACCGGATCGCCTCCCGGCGATTACTGCGACTAATCCCAACGGGCTGACGCCCAGTCCCGGGGCAGTTCTCTTTCATCTGACGCAAGGCACCATAGGCAGCGGCCAGCAGATGGAGGCTGTGGCGACGGACAACGGCGGTAACGTGATCTGGTATTACGATTTTCCAGCCTACCTCGGTATTCCACAACCCATTAAGCTTCTGCCCAACGGCCATTTCCTGATCAATATTTGTCCCTCATCGCTGGTCGGAGGACAGGTTCGAGAAATCGATTTGGCAGGAAATGTTCTCCACCAGTTCACGCTTACAGACCTTAACAACCGGCTCAATGCAGCGGGCTACACTTGGCTGGCGAACGCCATCCATCACGATCTGCTCCCGTTGCCGAATGGTCACCTGATATTGCTCGTGAACCATAGCGTAAACTTCACGAATCTCACGGGGTACCCTGGCACCACGTCAGTGCTCGGTGACGCGCTGGTCGACCTGGATCAGAATTACAACGTGGCTTGGGTTTGGGACTCGTTTGACCATCTCTGCCCGCCCAGCCCCACCAGCCCTTGCCTCGACCCCAACCGGCATCCCCTGAATTTCCCGGACTGGATGCACTCCAATTCCCTCGCGTATTCCCAGGACGATGGCAACATTGTTATGTCAGTCCGCAATCAATCCTGGATTCTCAAAATCGATTACGAGAACGGACAGGGGACCGGTAACATCCTCTGGCGGTTTGGCTATCAGGGCGATTTCTCAATTGCCAGCGGCCAAATCACGGATTGGTTTTCCGCGCAACACTACGCAAGCATCGTAAGTCCCAACAGCACTGGTGTGTTCAGCCTCGAGATGTTCGACGACGGGGATGGCCGATTCCTCGATGACCTCGGGGAGACGTGCGTTTCTCTGAGCCAGCCTGCCTGTTACAGTCGAGTGCCCATTTTCCAGATTGACGAAGGCAGTATGACCGCAAATATTCTCTGGGAGGACAACCTTTCTCCGGTTTATACCTTTTATGGCGGAAGCGCGCAACAACTGGCCGATTCCAACGTGGTGTTTTGCATAACTGCGCCCACGGATGATATCAGCGGCGCTCGTTACATGGAGGTCACGGACGACCCCAACCCTCAAGTGGTTTTGAAAATAGAAGTCACGCACCAGAATGGCTACCGCGCCGTCCACCTGCCCAGTCTGTATCCCGGCGTGCAGTGGTGAGGCTGATAATCAAGTGATCGGGAGATCGGGCGATCGAAAGGCGGGATCCCATCGGGTCCTTCGATTGTTCTCCCGTTCACCCGATCACCGGATGTCCCGATCTCCTAGAAGGTGTGAAAAAATCACGCTGTCATGCTGAGCGGAGCGAAGCATCTGCATTTATCTCTTGAAAAGGAAGAACTGCAGATTCCTCGCTTCGCTCGGAATGACATGGCTTGACGATTTTTTCACACGTTCCTAACTGTGCGTTTTTCCCTGTAGTTGGGATTTGTTTTCCACAAGAGTGGTAAACTCCTCATTTGCAGTCTCTCCCGCGCCGGGTTCGACCGCGCGCGTAAACAGCGTTCGTCTCACGTGCACCGCTAACTCCATGAAATCATTTGCCTGGCGAATCTTTTCCCCGTTCCCGAAAGCGTGGCAGACCGCTTGATATGGCACCTAACCTGCTTCGAATGCAGGAAGGGCTGTAAGTCCCAATTGTTGAACAGTGAACCCTGTTGAGGTGTTCGGAGGGCTAAACGATGGCGTACGACGCGACGAGGAAGCAGGACTGGCAGATATCAGAAGCGGCGGAACCCGGAATGCCTAGCCCCCGCGAGTGGCAGGAGCGATTAGGACTTGAACCAAACGAGATGATCCCCATGGGACGGCTCGCCAAGCTGGACTTCCTCAGGATTATCGAGAGGCTGAAAGGCCGACCCGATGGCAAGTACATCGAGGTTACCGCTATTACGCCCACCCCATTGGGCGAGGGAAAGAGCACGACTTCCCTCGGCTTGATCGAGGGCTTAGGCAAGCGTGGCAAAAATGTGGGCGGATGCTTGCGCCAACCTTCCGGCGGTCCGACCATGAATGTTAAGGGGACAGCGGCTGGCGGCGGAAACGCCCTGCTGATCCCCATGACCGAGTTTTCCCTGGGATTGACCGGTGATATCAACGATATCTCGAACGCCCACAACCTGGCGATGGTGGCGCTCACCGCTCGCATGCAGCACGAACGAAACTATAACGACGAGGAGCTTCAGAAGCACAGCATCACACACCGCCTGGACATCGACCCCACCCGCGTCGAGATGGGCTGGGTCATGGATTTCTGCGCCCAGTCGCTGCGCAACATCATCATCGGCATCGGCGGCAAGCAGGACGGCTACATGATGCAGTCCAAGTTCAGCATCGCCGTCAGTTCCGAACTCATGGCCATTCTTTCCATCGTCACGGACCTGGCCGACCTCCGAAAGCGGCTGGGAGAGATTACCGTGGCCTACGACAAGAAGGGCAATCCGGTCACCACGAGCGACTTGGAAGTGGCGGGAGCCATGACGGCCTGGATGCGCAACTGCATCAACCCCACGCTTTGCTCGACTGCGGAGTATCAGCCTTGCATGGTGCATGCCGGCCCCTTCGCCAACATCGCCATCGGCCAGTCTTCCATCATCGCCGACCGGTTGGGACTGAAGATGTTCGATTATCACGTCACGGAAAGCGGCTTTGCGGCGGATATCGGCTTCGAGAAGTTCTGGAACGTCAAGTGCCGTTACAGCGGTCTGAAGCCTAACGTCTCCATTCTGACGGCCACCATCCGGGCTCTCAAAATGCACGGGGGCGGGCCAAAGGTGGTGCCGGGCCTGCCGCTCCCCGACGCTTACAGCAAGGAGAATCTCGAGTTGCTCGAAAAGGGCCTACCCAACCTGCTTCATCACCTGAACATCATTCGCCGTTCGGGGATCAACCCCGTGGTATGCATCAACCGCTTCCACACCGACACTGATGAGGAAGTCGCTTTGATCCGCAAGGCGGTGGAAGCCACGGGAGCGCGCTGCGCGGCTTCGGAGCACTGGCTCAAGGGCGGGGAAGGCGCCCTGGAGCTCGCCGATGCCGTGCTCGATGCCTGCAAAGACGAGAATAATTTCCAATTCCTCTATCCGCTTGAGATGAAGTTGCGAGACAGAGTGGCGTTAATCGCCAAAGTCGTTTACGGGGCCGATGCGGTTTCGTGGGCTCCGGAAGCGGAGGCCAAGGCCAAGGCGTTCGAATCCGATCCCAAATTCGCCGATTACGCCACCATGATGGTGAAAACTCACTTAAGCCTAAGCCACGAGCCTACGCTTAAAGGTGTTCCCAAGGGCTGGACCTTGCCGATTCGGGACGTGCTGGTTTACTCGGGGGCGAAGTTTCTCTGCCCCTGCGCCGGCACGATCAGCCTGATGCCGGGGACTTCTTCCAGTCCGGGCTTCCGCAAGGTGGATGTGGATGTGAAAACCGGGAAAGTTTCCGGACTGTTCTGAGCTAGAATCGCCCCCTCCTTGGTTAAGGAGGGGGCCAGGGGGTGGTTCGCAAACGGCCCACCACCCCCGACCCCTCCTCCGGCGAGGAGGGGAGTTACTGAGAAAAGGAAGTACCTATGAGCGACAACGGAGTAGCACGGACCCCGAATCACCTGAAGGAGGCTCTCGAAAAACGCGAGTTTTTCTGCACGGCGGAGCTTGTCCTGGGCCGCGATCACAACATGGCCGAGGCGGAGACCTTCGTGAAAGAAGCCGCGGCGGATCCGAAAGGGATCAAGATCATCAGCGTCACCGACTTGCCGAGCGGCAACCCCGCGCTGCCCCCGGAGGCCTTCGTCACGTTCATCCGGGAACGAGGTCTTACGCCCATCGCTCACCTCACGTCAAAGGACGGCAACCGTTCCTTCCTGGAGGCACGCCTTCACGGACTGGCGCGGGAGGGCGTTGAGAACGTTCTGGCTCTAACCGGCGATGCCCAGAAGGACGGATTCGGCGGCAAATCCAAGCCGGTTTACGACCTGGACTCGGTGCTGCTGCTTTGGCTGATCCAGGCCATGCGGTCGGGCATCGAGTACAAAATGGGACCGCGGACAGTCCAGAGCACGCCATTCGATTTCTTCCCCGGCGCAGTGGTGAATCCCTACAAAGTTCACGAGTCCGACCAGATGATGCAATTCTACAAACTGCAACTTAAACTTACGGTCGGGGCGCAGTTCATCATCACCCAGTTGGGATACAACATCCGCAAGCTCAGCGAGCTGAAGCATTACTTGACCCGCGAGGGTTTGGGCGACCGCCCAGTCCTCGCCAATGTCTACGTTCCCACCGCCAAGATCGCGCAGATGATGCAGGCAGGGGAGGTGGCTGGCTGCGTGATACCGGACGAGCTCATTCGGCGGCTCGAAAAGGAGAAGAAACCTCAACGGCTGGAGCGTGCGGCGCTGATGGTCGCCGCCGCCAAATCACTCGGTTTTGCCGGAGCCCACGTGGGCGGGTTTGGCCTCATGCACAAAGATTTCATGACCATTGTCGAGCGGGCCGAGGCCCTTTCGGGCGAGTGGAGAAACAAGCTCGACGAGTTGATCTTCCCCTACCCCAACGAGTTCTACCTGCTGCCGCAGGCGGCCGACGGCTTGAGCGACGGCGCGGGCGAGTATCAGGTGGCTCACACGAAACCGCACGCCACCTTTGTCCAGTGGCTGTCCAAACAGGTACACCAGCACCTGATCGCAGAGGGTTCTTTCGGCCACCGTTTCTTCAGTGCCCGGCTGAAGCCCAACGCGGAGGGCGCCCCGGGGACTTCCTGGCGTCACGGCCTGTGGTATTGGCTGCTGGAGCCTTCCACGCTTTACCGCAAGGCCACTTTGGGCTGCCGAAGCTGCGGCGATTGTCTTCAGGACCACCTCGACTACGCGGGTTGCTCCATGCGCTGGTGCTACAAAGAGCTTCGCAACGGCCCTTGCGGAGGTTCGAGAGTCGATGGAACCTGCGAGGCACGCCCCGAGCAGCTTTGCATTTGGAACGTGATCTATAAGGGCGCCTTGGCCGTCGGCGACGATCCTCGGAAGTTCGCCCGCACCCTTATTCCACCCCGCGACTGGTGCCTGGACAACACCAACGCTCTGGCCAATCGCATGGCAGGGTTGGACAACGTCTGCAAGAGGAAAGATCTTAAGGCGGCAGTCCCGGCGCAGAAGGTATAATCGGGATTCTCGCTGTTCTCTGTACTACTACGGTGAGTTTCTTCGCGGCGCACGAAGTAAAGCAGATCCTTCGCTTCGCTCAGGATGACAAGGTTCGCTCAGGATGACATGTCATTCTGAGCGAAGCGAAGAATCTGCATTTGGTTGCGGCGTTACCGCGCTGAAAAATCCACTTCTGTCATGAAAGGGACTAATCGCGTGCTCATTATTGGTGAACTGATTAATTGCACTAGAAAGAAGGTCGGAGAAGCGGCGCAAAAGCGTGACGCGGAGTTCTTCAAAGAAATCGCCCTCAGGCAAGCCAGCGCCGGGGCGAGCATGCTGGATGTGAACGGCGGCCTGCCGGGTCAGGAAATGGATGTCCAGCCTTGGCTGGTGAATATCGTCCAGGAAACAGTCTCCATTCCACTCTGCCTGGACAGCGCGGACCCGGCCGTCCTGCGCCGCGCCCTGCCACTCTGCAAACAGCGCGCCATGATCAACTCCATTACCGACGAGCCGGCGCGCCAGCAGGCCCTGCTGCCTCTTCTGAAGGAGTTTCGCCCTCGCGTGATCGCATTGTGCCTGGGCGAAGCCGGGCCACCCAACACCGCGGACGATCGCGTGTCGACCGCCAGTCGTCTCGTTGATCGGCTGACCGCGGAAGGATTCGTCCTGGACGATCTATACGTCGATCCCTGCGTGCTCCCCGTCAGCACCGGGCCGGAACATGGCAAAGGGCTCGTGGAGGCAACACGTCTCATCAAAGCCCGGTATCCGGGCATCCACGTCAGTGCCGGCATCAGCAACGTCTCCTTCGGCCTTCCCATGCGCAAGCTGCTCAACCAGGCACTGCTCTTGTTGTTGATGGCTCAAGGCCTGGACACCGCCATCGTGGATCCCTGCGACCCGCAATTGATGGCCAGTATTCGCGCGGCCGAGGCCCTGTTGGGACGCGACGAGTTCTGCGCCAACTACATCCAGGCGTTTAGGGAAGGGAAGTTGGGGCAGGCAGCGTAGGCCGGAAGCCATTTGCGGGGTTGCCATTCCGCGTGCACATGGACTAGCGTCCCACATACGGAGATGAAAGCCGCTGTCATCCTGAGCGAAGCGAAGGATCTGCAGTTCCGGTCCGAGGCAAACTAATGCAGATTCTTCGCTTCGCTCAGAATGACAGCGGCGGGTGAAGAGAAGTGGTAGCTCACAGCTGATCGCTGGAGGACAACCGTGGCAGCAACGATTCTGGACGGCAACAAGATTCGCGACCAGATCAAGTCTGAACTCGCCGAACAGATTCAGGCCCTGAAGAATGCCGGCATTACGCCGGGGCTGGCGGCGGTTCTGGTGGGTGAGAATCCTGCCTCACAGATTTACGTTCGCAGTAAGGTGAAGACCTGTGAGTCCCTCGGGCTTTACAGCGAAAAAATCGATTTGCCTGCCGACACCACGCAGGAGCGTTTGCTGGCGCTGGTGGATTCGTTGAATCACCGCGACGAAATTGACGGCATTCTGATTCAACTGCCCCTGCCTCCCCAGATCGATTCCAAGCGTGTACTCGAGGCCGTGGACCCGGCCAAGGATGTGGACGGGTTCCATCCCATCAATGTCGGCCGCCTCGTGGCTGGGACCCCGGGCCTGGTTCCCTGCACGCCCGCAGGAATTATCGAGATTCTAGTGCGCAGCCAGATTCCCATCAAAGGCGCGCGCGCCGTGGTGGTGGGACGCAGCGACATCGTGGGAAAACCTGTGGCCATGCTGCTGCTTCACCACCATGCCACGCTGACCGTTTGCCACTCGAGGACGCGCGACCTCCCGGCCGTAGCGCGCGAGGGTGATATCCTGGTGGTCGCCATGGGCAAGCCTGCCTTCGTGACCGGTGAATTCATCAAGCCCGGCGCGACCGTGATCGACGTCGGCATGAATCGCCTCACCTCGGCCGACGAGATTCGACGCATCTATCATGATCCGTCCGGCCCGCTTGAGCAGTTGGCGGCGAAAGGGTCCGTCCTGATCGGGGATGTGCAGCCGGAAGACGTGAAGGAAAAGGCCGGTGCCTATACACCTGTGCCGGGGGGCGTCGGCCCGCTCACCATCGCTATGCTGATGTCGAATACCGTCCGTGCCGCGCGCCTGCGCCGTGGTTTCCGCGCCCAGGCCGCTTAACGGGCAGTGATGAGTGGCAAGTGACGAGTGATGAGCAGGCGCTTGACCCTGTCATTTGGGGCGCTGATCACATTAAAGATGCGCGAAGCGCCTTGGAGTGCGGCAGCGAAGCTGCCGCCTTAGACTCACGCCAAAAGGCGGTAGCTGGCGCTACCGCACTCCAATGTGCCTCCGGCACCAAGAGTTCGTGGCAGGCGCGCATTTTTTTCACGACCAACCATGACCACCAGCCAGAAAACACTTCTCGCCCTTGCCGCAACTGCTTTTGCCGTGTACAGCGCGGGGACGTATGTATTCAGCCTGCACGGCCCACTCGATGCTTTGGGCCAGCCCGCAGGCACGGTGTCAAAGACGCTCGAATTCGGCGGCCGCACGCGCGCCTACCTGGTTCACTCTCCCAAGGGTTACGACGGCAAATCCTCCCTGCCTCTGGTCCTGGTGCTGCACGGCGCCATCCAGGGCGCCACCAACGTCGAACGCATGTCCGGTATGAGCGCCAAGGCGGACATGGAAAACTTCCTGGCTGTTTATCCAAATGGCACGAGCGGCTCCGGCCTGGCGCCGACGTGGAATGCAGGCGCCTGTTGCGGCTATGCGCAGATAAACCAGGTGGACGACGTCGGCTTTCTGCGCGCGCTCATCGACCGGCTCGAGCACGATTACCCGATTGATCCGAAACGCGTTTTTGCTACCGGCATATCAAACGGCGGAATGATGTCCTACCGGCTGGCTTGTGAAATGGCGGACCGGATCGCCGCCATCGCGCCCGTGGAAGGCGCTCAAGACGTGGAGTGCCGGCCTTCGGAGCCCGTCTCGATCCTCATCTTTCACGGCACGGCAGACTTTCTCGTCCCGTACAACGGTGGCACGACGCCATTTCAACTCGGCTCGAAGCGCTCGGACACTTCCGTCCCCTCCACGGTGTCCTTCTGGTTGAAGCAGAATGACTGCTCGGCAACCCCCGAGCGCAAACAAACCAACCAACTCCGAATTGACACTTACACCGGCTGTAAAGGCGGCGCCGGCCTCACGCTCTACACCATCTTCGGCGGCCGCCACATGTGGCCCGGAACGGTCCTCAGCCGAAATAACATACCCGCAACAGACATCATGTGGACGTACTTCGCCGCACACCCGAAGGAGTAGGCAGATGGGCAGGTAGGCAGAAAGCAGAAAGCAGAAAGCCTCACCCCTGAGGGCGGACTGGCGCTTTCATCAGCCGGAGCGGGCCGGGTGAGGGGTCGGTTCACTTTCAGAAGAACCGCGTGTTCATCCGATCACCCGATTCATAACGGAGAGACGAGTATGAAGTCGTTCAGCGAAAGAGTGGCGCAAGGGGACATTTTGATTTCCGACGGAGCCATGGGCACTTTCCTGCAAGCCCGCGGCTTGCAGCCCGGCGAGTGCCCGGAAGAGTGGTGTGTTTCTCACCCCGATGTGATTAAAGACATTCATGAAGCTTACCTCGCCGCAGGTGCGGACATCCTGGAAACAAATTCCTTTGGCGGGACCAGCTACAAGCTGAGACCTTACGGTCTGGCCGGCAAAGTACGAGAGTTGAACCTGGCTGCGGTGGCGCTGGCGAAACAGGTCATCGCCGGCAGGGGTTACGTTGCAGCCGCTGTGGGTCCCACCGGGCGCATCGTGGAAGAGGAGGGTGGAGAAGCGTCGCCGCAAGACCTCTACGAGGCGTTCAAGGAGCAAGTGGCGGCTTTAGCGGAGGGCGGCGCGGACGTACTGTGCATTGAGACCATGGGATCGCTTACCGAAGCGCTGCAGGCCATCAAGGCGGCCAAGGATAGCACCACGCTTGCCGTGATGTGCACCTTCACGTTCCAGGCCGGGGCGCGCGGTTTTCGCACCATGATGGGTGTCACGCCGGAACGAGCGGCGCGAGAGGCGGCCCTGGCCGGAGCGGACATCGTCGGCTCGAATTGCGGTAGCGGCATCGCCAACATGATCGAGATCACGCGCCAGATGAGGGCTGCACAGCCGCATACGCCCATTCTTGTGAACGCCAACGCCGGTATGCCGGTCCTGGAGGAAGGGAAAACAGTATTCAAAGAAACCCCGGAATTCATGGCCTCCAAAATCGGCGACCTCATCAAAGCCGGCGCGCAAATCATCGGCGGCTGCTGCGGTACCACGCCCGAGCATATTGCCGCTATCGCGGAAAGGGTGAAGGCTAAAGGATAAAGTCCAAAGACTAAACGATAAAGCCTACACAGGGATCAGGACGAAAGTAGATTCCCCTGTCTCTTATACTTCACCCTTGAGCCTTTACCCTTAAGACTTTCCCGGCACCCGCAATCAATGTGTTACGCGGCTGAGTGGAACTTCGGCTCCACCTTGTTGTTTGCTGAGCTCCGCGGCTTGCATGAAGGCGAACATTTCCAGCGTCTCTTCGGCGCTGACGGGCGGAACTCGCGTGTGCATGAACTTCGCAATCTCAACCAGCAGCGGCCGGTAACTGAATGGTTTGGGTTCGGAGTTGACGACCGTTTTGTCAGTGAACACGTTTATTCCGTAGGCGTAGAGGCCTTTGCGAAACCCTCGCAACACTCCCAAGCGCCCGCCCGGCCATCTTCCTACCACCACGTCCTCGCCGTCTGAGTCCAAGTGGCTGACCGATTCACATCCTGTGCCCATGAGTGTAAAGAGCATCTCCACGCCATGAATTCCATACCACATCAAGCTGGGGTGATGAGGCTCGGTGGGCGAGGGGCTGTAGACACTGTAGGTCAGGATACGCCCCGCGCCCTGAAGGTTTTTCAGCCGCTGGGTCTCTTCCCAGTACCTCAGTGAAGAAGAACTGAACCACGGCACTCCCGCTTGGCTCGCCAACCGCGCGATCTCCTTCGCATCCTGGTAGCTCGCCGCGAGGGGCTTGTCGATGAAGACCGGCTTGCCGGCGGCAAAAGCAGCCTTCGCCTGATTGAGATGCGTTCGGCCGTCGAGACTTTCCAGCAAAACGCCGTCGACCATAGCGCAGAGTTTCGGAATACTATCCACGATTTCGATCTTCCACTTGTCGTGCAATTCCGCGGCATACTTGTCAACCCGCTCCCAGCTTTCGGAGACGTCCGGACTGCCTCCCTTATAGGCTGCCACCACGCGCACGCCGGGGACGTGGTCGGGGTCGGAGGCGTCATTGAACATTCGACTGAACTCGATGACATGGGAAGTATCCGTGCCGATGATTCCAACGCGAATCTCGGGGCTGGCTGCCTCCTGCGCGCTTCCCATCGAAACGGCAAGCAGTAGCATCGATAACCCCCAAACCGCTTTCCAGCAAACACAATGCAATAGTGATCTCATGGTCTCCTCTTCTCGTTAATTCGCTCATTCACCCAGGGGACACTCTACCAGCACCTCCGCGCAGGGGCAACCCTTCTGGCAGCCTTGGGGGTCGATAATTGTCTCCGCCAGCGAAAAGCAGATTCGTCGCTACGCTCAGGATGACATGTCATTCTGAGCGTAGCGAAGAATCTGCATTTGGTTGGGAGTGGCGCGCTGCACCACTGGCGAAGTGAGCTTAAACCTGCATCGGGCCGGCGGAGTGGAGTATCCTAATGTTAGGAAGAGCCCGCTGATCGAGTGGGTGCGGGAGATCGTGTTATGGGTACTCTACAAGAGGTATTACAAAAGGCAGTGCGAGAGGGCGAGCTCTATGAAAAGCTGGAGCGCGGCTTTGTGCGCTGCTACGCCTGCGGGCACTGCTGCCGCATCCCGGATGGCCAATTAGGTGTGTGCAAGGTGCGTTACAACCAAGGCGGGAAACTGCTGGTGCCGTGGGGCTATGTGGCGGGCGCCCAGTGTGATCCCATCGAGAAGAAGCCTTTTTTCCACGCCTACCCTGGCGCCTTGGCTTATAGCTTCGGGATGATGGGTTGTGACCTGCACTGCTCATACTGTCAGAACTGGGTGACCTCACAGGCTCTGCGTGATCCAAGCGCTGTCTCGCAGCCCTTGCGTGCGACGGCTGAGGGACTCGTGCGCGCGGCCTTGGAACATGGCGCGAAAGTGGTGGTCAGCACTTACAATGAGCCGCTCATCACCAGCGAATGGGCCGTGGAGGTTTTTAAGGAAGCGCGCGCCGCAGGCCTCACCACTGGATATGTCTCGAACGGCAACGGCACCCCGCAGGTACTCGAATACCTGCGGCCCTGGGTTGACCTTTATAAGGTGGACCTGAAAAGCTTTGATGACCGGCATTATCGGCAACTCGGCGGGCGAATGCAGCCCATCCTCGACACCATCCGCAGGCTGCACGAGATGGGATTTTGGGTGGAGATCGTCACCCTGATCATACCCGGATTCAACGACTCAGACGACGAATTGAAGCGGATGGCGGAGTTTCTGGCCGGCGTTTCCCCCGACATCCCCTGGCATCTTACCGCCTTTCACAGGGACTACAAGATGACCGAGCCGGAAGACACCAGTTCGCGTACGCTGGTGCGGGCTGCCGGGATTGGCAAGGCTGCAGGCCTGCGTTTCGTCTATGCGGGAAACCTGCCCGGCCGGACTGGCGAACTTGAGAATACCTATTGCCCTGATTGCCATGAGCTGCTTGTGGAGCGTGTGGGGTACCACGTCCTCGATTATCGCCTCACGCCGACCGGCGCATGCCCGGGCTGCGGTGCCGCCATCCCCGGACGCTGGGGGACGAGTTTCCAAGGCCAGATTACCGACCTTCCTTACTTGCCGCGCTTACAGACCTTCGACCGCACCCGCCCCAGCCGTCGCTGAGTTGGGGTACCCGCGCTTCACCGTTTTGCTCGAGAGTAACTCCCCTCCTCGGCGGAGGAGGGGAGGGGGTGGTGGACTGAGGACCCCGGCCGGAGTCACCCCCCCCGCCCCCTCGTTTCCAAGGAGGGGAGTAGGTTCGAGTCGGAAGCGAGCGCTTCAGCGTAGCCCGTAGAACAGGTAACCCGGCCCCACTCGCATGTTGTGCATGAGTGAGGCGGGCGAGACGGCGGCGAGGAGTAATCCTCCCACGGCCTGGGCCAGAGCGATGGGCCAGATGTTTCGATGCCGCGCGAAGACTTCGGCGAAGACAAATCCGGCCACGAAAGTGGCGACCATGAGGATCGGATTGGGGATGTGAGCCGAGCCGAAAATGACTCCCACCAGAAGCGAACTCAGGTGACGATTGTGAATCGCTTCCATCAGCCGGTTATGAAAATAGGATTGCGCAAGATACTGCTGAAAAGCGCACCAGACGCCGTATCCCAGGAACGAATACAGAGCGTGCCAATTCAGCGGCACAATCGCCAGAACATGCCGCGCAAACCCGAAGGCGAGCAGCGGAACGTAGAACATCAAGGCAATAGGCAAGACCAGTTGAGCGCTCGCTCGCGCTTCGCCAAACGTCAGGCCCAGGCTTCGCAAGGTGTCTCGGTGCACCACGTGGCTCACCAGGATGATGCCCCAGAGGACCATCCAGGTGTGAGGATGGGTGTGCTGCCAGCGCCAGATGTAGGTGAGAATCCCGGCGAAAATCAGCATTGCTTCCAGGGCCGAAAGAATCGGCGACCAGGAATGAGGTAGACTAGTAGGTTGGAATCCTCCCTCTGAGGTTACCGTGCTCACTAAGTCTATTCTAGCCCAAACCGTCCAAGGTGGCAAAAGCCGCCGCCTTCTTTTGTCGGCGCTCGCGCTGGTTGCCTTGGTCTTGACGACTCCGCCCAACACGCCTGCGCAAGGTCCTTCCAGCCTGCCGCGAGAGCGGCACGTGCTGGTAGTTTCGGTGGATGGGATGGGCGCCAGCCTCTATCTGCGTCTTGCTGCGAAGGTTCACATTCCCAACCTGGCGCGGCTGCGCAAAGAGGGAAGCTACGCCGAGGGCGTACTGGGAGTTTATCCCACGGTGACCTACCCCTCGCACACGACAATCGTTACCGGCAGAATGCCGGCTGAGCACGGCGTCTATTCCAACTTATCTTCGCGCGAGGCGGGCAAGGACCCCGGTGAATGGTTCTGGTTCGCCAAGGCCATCAAGACGCCCACACTCTGGGACGAGGCCAACGACCACCGGTTGAGCAGCGGCGCAGTGTTCTGGCCGGCCACGGCAGGCGCGCCGATTCACTGGGATATTCCCGAGATCTGGGATCCCCAGAAGCCTCTCCAGGTCGATCCGGTTTACGTCGCCAAGTACGCCACGCCGGGGCTCCTGTTTGAAGCCCTTTTGGAAATCGGACCGCCGAAAGCAGGCCAGGAACTTGATGTGACGCGGGCTAGCCTGGCGACCTTCATCCTGAAGAAATATAAGCCCGACCTTCTGTTGGTTCACTTGTGCGATCTGGATGGAGTTGAGCACCAATTCGGTCCCAACAGCTCCCAGGCCGCCGCGACGCTGGAGAAGATCGACGGCCACATCGGCGAACTGCTTGCTGCCGACGAGGCTGCCGGACTAGCCGATTCCACGGACGTGTTCATCGTTTCTGACCACGGTTTTCTGCCCGTCGGCGCGGAGATCAAGCCCAACGTGCTGCTGGTGAAGGCAGGGTTGTTGACCGCGGATGAGGAGGGGAAGCTCACGGGAGGGCGAATCGCCACGCTCGCCAATGGAGGATCGTTCTTCATCTATTGGCCGCAATCCCAGGACCTCCGCTCCGAGGTCAGCGAGGCCCTGAAGCCCTTGCGCGAGTCGGGCGCTCTCTGGGGCGTTCTCAACCGCGCGGCGCTGAAGGATCTGGGTGCAGAACCCACCGCGCAGATGGCGCTCGAAGCCACGACAGGTTACGAATTCGGGAGCGGTGCGGCCGGCAACGTGATCTCATCGGGGAAGAAAATCACGGGAACCCACGGCTATTTGCCTTTTCGCCGTGAACTGGAATCCTCCTTCATCGCGTGGGGACCGGGTATCAAGGCCGGAGTGGATTTGCACACGATTCGCATGACGGAAATTGCTCCCACCATCCTCAAGGCGATGGGCATCGACGACCCTAAATTCGGCGATGAGCCGCCGCTCGTCGAAATCTTCAAATGAAGGAGTCGGGGAGTCAGCAGTCAGGACCGGCTTGCGTCTTCGGATCTTTGGTCGTTGTCCAAAACGGAAACACGAACCGGATGGTCAAGAAAATCCCCAGGGCCAGCGTTATCCCGATGAGCTCAAGAAACGCCGCGCGCAGGAACTTGCTGGCGGGAAGGCCCAGATACTCGCGTACCCAAACCCAGGCACAGATATCGTAAACATACAGGCCAACTGTGCAGTCGCGGGTGGTTCGACTAGCGGCCGTCAGGAACAGAGCAATCAGGAAGACGCCCACAACGATCCTCACCGCCGACACAACGGTTCGGAGGCGAGCTTGTTTGCCCTCCACCGGCGATTTTCCTGCCGCGCGATCCATGCCGCGGCATTCTACCTGTTGATGTGAATCTGTTCAAGGAAAAGCCCGAGACACGAGGGAACTCCAACGTTCCGATCGCCTCGCCCGGCGCGTTTGCTGAAGAGAAGCACTAACCACTGTGTTTCTTCTTCTTCCGCTTCTTCGGCGGGGGCGTGGGTTGCGGCGCCGGTGCTGTGCCTGTGGGCGGCGTGCTCGTGGGCGGTGTGCTCGTTGATGTTCCGCCCAGCGACTGCAAAATCGCCGCGCCGTTGGGGCTGCCCCAACCACTGCAGGCATCCCATCCTCGGCCTGCCGAATAGCCGTCGTTATTGCCGGAAGTGATGTCGCGAAACGTCCCGGCCGCCACGGCGACGGTTTGGTAGAGGGTTGGATTCAAGTACCCCACCGGAGTTTTCAAACTGGAATTGAGACCGGCGATCAAACCTGCCCAGAGTGGCGCGACTGCACTGGTTCCTCCCACAACGATGTCGCTGCCGTCCACATCGATCTGATAGCCAGTAGAAGGGTCGGCATCTCCGGCCACGTCTGGAACGCCTCGGCCCACGAAGTTTCCGGGGTTCACGGAAGGAGGCACATTCGCGTTGGCCTGCCAGGTGGGAAGCGGGAACGTTGCGCTCACACCCCCACCGGTCGCGCCGTTATCAGGAAGGTCATTCCACACCACTTCGCTGGTGATGGTAGTTCCGCTACCCGCCAGGTGCGTCCCCCCGCATGCCAAGGCGTAGGGGCTGGAAGCGGGAAAGTCGACGTGGTCCAGGCCATCGTCGACTCCGTCCGTGGCGCCGTTATCTCCCGCGGCGATGCACACCGTGACGCCGACCGCCGACGCCGCCTCGAGTGCGTTGTTGTAAGACTGTAGCGATTGCGAGGTCCAGGTGGATTCCGGCCCGCCCCAACTGATGGAGATTACCGACGGGTTGTTTGTCTTATCGTTCACTGCCTGGTTAATCGCGTCCAGAAACCCTGAATCGGTGTTGGGAGCGAAATAGACTGCGATCTTTGCTCCTGGCGCCACAGCTCCCGAGACTTCGATATCCAGCATGACTTCCGCGTCCGGGCCGCCGCTGTCCCCTGTAGGTTGATTCGACGCACCGTCGACGGACACCGCCGTAACCGTGGGGGCCGGGGAAATTCCCAGTCCGCTGAAATAGGTATTCAAGTCGGATTGAGTGTAGCCCCCGCCCAACTCAATGATGCCGATCGTCTGGCCATGGCCGGTGGCGCTGGAAGGAAAATCATAAAGCGCACTCACTTGGGGCGCGGTGTACGAAACGGATGAAGAGGCGTTGGCGTGCACGTGCGTGGACCCGGCCTTGGAGGCAAGTCGGAGGTGCGCCTGCGCCTGAGGCCGGTTGTCGAGGCCGTGAACGCTGACAATGATGTCTTTCAGGTTTGCCGGAACATACACCGGGCCAACCCGCCCGCGATAGGTCGCCTGCGGTCCCTCATACATGTTCAAATCCACTTGAAAGGCCTTCGCGCAAGCGGCGGCAGTTCCCGTGAGTTTCACAGTCCTCGCCGCCAGATTCACTTCGGAAACGGTGATATTGTGGGTGTGCGCAAACTTCCGGACCTCCTCGACGTCGTTGGGGTCCGCTCCGTACCGTTCTTCATACTCGGGTCGAGTCAGGCGCTCACCGCTGGCTACCACCTCCGCCAGAGGCTTGACGTCCTTGCCCAGCGGCCGTGGTCGGATCACCACGGTGACACGCACTTCCTCATTGGGACTACACGAACCCGACTGGCTCGCGCCAGGCATCGGCTCGCGCGCACTGCCGGGTACTGCGGCATATTCGTTAGTTGGCATCCTTCCCCCTTTTTCCGTCTCTCAGAGTGCTTGCGGCTGAATAAACTTAGATGCTCCGAAAAGCAGTCATGGCGGCCTGTGGCGCGAGCGTCTGAAGCTGTGAAAAAATCGCGTTGTAGGGGCGGCCCTTGTGGCCGCCCGGGGGCAACCACAAGGGTTGCCCCTACAGCGCCCCGCCAGAACATGGCCTATTCACACCTTCTCTCGCCTGCGCTACACCCCATCGCCGTGCGGCAATCCCAGCTTGAATCGGAGCAAGTCATACTCGCGCATCGGCTTGAAGAAATCCGGCTCCTCGAATGGCCAAAGTTGAGCCTTGGCGGCGCTTGACCCCGAAGCGTCGAGTATGCCGTTCACGGCCCGGCGAGCCGCTTCGTTGGCTCCTTCCATCGTTGCCAGGTCCGTGTAGGTGCGTACGTAGTCCGACGCCAGGAAAAGGTTCGGTATTTCCGTTGAAGCCTCGGGGCGGTACTGAAGCGAACCCGCGGTGTTGATCAGCAGAGGTTCCGCGTTGGTGGCGGCGCTGGGGTTTGGAAACTGGATATCAGGATCGAGAAACCATGAGTCCAGGTTGTCATCGCTGAGCGTCTCATGACCACCGGTATTCAAATGCGTCTTGAGCTGGGCCCACGCCTCGGTTTTAATCTCCTCGGCGGTGCAGTCCGTGGCTGCCTTGCCGTAAACAATCCCCGGCGTGTCCCAATCTGAAATATCGACGGAGAGGATGCCGCGCACGTTGCCGTCACCGAGACCGGCGAAATCAACTCCCGGCCAGAACTGCCTTTGAGAAATCGAAGTGAGCGCCCAAGGAGAGTCGAGATAGTTGGAATGGCCACGCACCAGAGGAACATCGTTTTTCAAATAGAATTGGATTCCGTTCATCCAGCGCGTCTCAAGCTTGTCAAGATGGGCGAGAGACGGCGCGGCGCTCTTGATGCCATCGGTCACCAACCCCGTCATGATCTCCACAGGAAGCGCGCTCACGTAGTAGTCGGCCGTCACCGGGGAAGAAATCCCGCCTTGTTCGACGAGCACTTTGCCGATGCGGCCGGCCTCGATCTCCAGCGAGCGCACCAGGGAGTTTCCCTGCAATCGGACTCCCAGCGACTTGAGGTAGGCGATCCAGGCGTCGATCCAGGCTTGGTTGGTGGGGCCGTTCAGAACACGGTCGAATCCTCCCGGGCTACACATCAACCCGAGCATGAGTTGCAGGTCGATGTAGCCCACGGTCCGCGTGCTGCTGACTTCCGCCTTCATCGCCACCAGCGACCGCGTCGTGCCCTCGCCAAGATACTTCTGATAACTCACGGACTTTTCCTTGGCAGCGATGAAATCCCACCAGGCAATGTTTTCATATTCGGCGAGTCGCCGCTCCTGGCAACTGGTTAGCAGCACCAGCAGGCGATCGATAAAGAATAGCAGTTCGTCATCCGGTATCCCCAGGTTGGCGAAGAGTGACTTGAAGACGGTTGTCCAGTCGTCGAGGGTTTGAGGGAAGCGTGTGGGATCGAGGAACGCGACTTGCCCCGTGCGCGCGATCTGCACGCGCGTCGAAAAAACCAGGTTGTCAAAAACCGATTTGCCGGCAGACGGAATGCGCTTCATGGAGTCCGGCAGATGTTTGTAAAAACTCGGAAAGAAACGGAACCCGTGCTCGCCGGGCAAGGGACTGCGGCCGGGTGTGGCCGAGTTCGGCACTGGGATGCTTCGCGCCTTGCCGCCGAAGTCGGGCCGGCGCTCATAGACCACTACCTCGAACCCTCGCTCGGCCAGTTCCTGCGCCGCGCTCAGGCCTCCCACCCCACCACCAAGAACCACCACCCGCGTACCCATCAGAGTTCTCCTCGGTTAGGCACTTTGTCTGGCCTTCGCGGCCTCCGCGACGATCGTGGGATCGGGCGGGAACTTTCCGTCCAGCATTGTCTTGAATGCATCTTTCTCTTGCTGGGACATCAGATCGACGTGCTTGGGCTTACCAGCGTGCGCTTTTAGCCAGGCCGCATCGGCACGAATATCCGCGGCCGCTTTACCTTTGTAGGTTTGAACGAATTCCTCGACCTGCGGGTTGTAGCTTTCGTAGTCGTCCAAATGCCCAACCAATACGTGGTGCTCCGTGTCTTCGGCGGTGCAAAGGGTCATAAGGTTGCGGGGATCCAGCTCCAAATCAGGCCGCCCACAGATGACTACATAATGGAAGGGAAACATGTGATGGACGTTCAATGGTGCATTTTCGACGCCAGACGCGCATTGCGGGTACTTGGCGCGAAAAGCTTTCTCCACTTCCGGCCACTTGGGACTCCTGCGAAGATTTAGTTTCGCCAGGATGTCCTGATCCGCCGCTTGATGTTTGTCGATCGCCATAGGGGCCTCCGGACAGTTGAAATCTGTTTCCCTGAATCATTTCGATCCGTAATCTTGCCTTCTTATGTCTTTCCACACTGTTGAAATGCGGGTACGATTACCCGGGCTAAAGGGTTTTCATAAACTCGATCAAATCCCACTTGTCGTTTTCTTTCAAATCCACACCGAAGGTGTGCCCTACATTGGAATTCCCCGGGAGACAGATTTCGTACTTGAAGCCCTCGCGCTCCGCATCCGGCCCGGACGTGAGGAATCCCACATTCTTCGGATCGTACACGTCATACCCCGTATAAAACACCGCCGGCCGCTTCTCGACGGGCTCGAGCAGGTCCCACAACGTGGGCACGGAGCCATTGTGCAGATACGGGGCGCGCGCCCAAACACCGTCGAGAGGAGTGTCGCTATACCCGTTGGTCTTGCGATAGGCGTCGAACTGGAAGGGTGGCGTAGTGAACGTGTGGAAACGATCGACAAGGGCCTCCGAGAAGGAGTCCAGGCGATGCCGGTCGGTCCCGACGGACCCGATGGGTGTGACTTGGCCGGTTTGAGGCGAACCGAACGCATGGCAAGAGGCGCATAGGCTCTCGTAGATGGCCTTGCCGCGCGCCGCCTTGGCCTGGTCAACCGGAAATGGAAACGCGGGCGGGTGCAAGTCGAGTAAGAAATCGGTGACTTCCTTAAAGCTTGCGGGAATCACCGATTGAGGAGTAGCGCCCACGGCCATGGCGGCGGCGTAATTGCGTTCCGTGAGTTTATTGTTGTTCCCGTCCCAGTGCAGATACAGATCCTCGCGCGGCCGCTGGTTCCAAATCTGCGGCAGGTCGACGGTTCCGATGGTACCGTCATCGGGCATGTGAAAAACATTGATTTTGGTGGGGTTGAAGGTGTCTACTCGCCCGCGGCCCTCGGCGGGGCGGCTGTCCTGCCAACTGTACTCTATCTTTTGCGCCAAGAGGCCGTGCTTGGTAACCGGAATGATCATGAAGCGGTAGACGAGTCCCTCGAACCACGATGTCTTGTGCACCTGGTCGATAGCTTTCAGCACATTGGCTGAAGTAAAGCGAGGATCGCTGGCGCAGGCAAACAGAAAGTGCTGGAAGGCCTCGAGATCGAGAGCGTGTGCGGGCGCTCCCAGAATCACTTTGGGTGTTTCGGAGGGCGACGCACGGTAAGTGCCCGTGTGACAGAGCGAGCAGTTGGCCTCCAGCGCCGGGTAGCCGATCTTGCGCAAGGCGAATCCGACCGGAATCTCCTGGCCGGGTTCGAAGACAAACCCGAAGGAAGCCCAACCACCGGGGCCCGGCAACTTCTCGGGGAACATTGCAGGTAATATTTGCCAGATGTAGTAGGGAAGCCGGCTTTCGGTGCTCAAGCCGATGGGCGCGTGCTTGAAATGCTCTTCCGGCGTGGCGCCCTGGAAGTCCGGCTCCGCCCGCAGGAGGTCATACCAGAGCCCGAAGCCAACCAGAGCGATCACGATGAGCAGAATCGCAACTGCGGCCTTGACCCAGACGGGGTGCAGGACGCTCTTGAGCCAGTTGCGCACGCCTACCAGGGCGCCCCCCATGCCCCGCAGGCTCACCCGATTCTCCGGTGGCAAAGCAGGATTCAGCAGGAAGAGGAGCAAAACGGCAAACGTGAGGTCAGCGAAAAACAGCGATCGCACAACGCTCGCCTGTGCCGATTGCCGCAGCAAAAAAAACCAGAAGACGGAAGCGACCCAGCGTGCCAGGACAACCAGCTTGGTGTGCGTCGGATGGCGCGCCGGCGCGACCGCCGAAGGCGCATAGAAAATGCACAAGGTCAGGAGCAGCATCCCCACATTTTGAAGCCAGAGCAAGGAGGTCTCCGGCGGCATGTCCAGGCCCGCCAGCAGCATGTCCGGCGCAAAGATGGCGGGGAGAGCAAAACAGAGATTGCAGAGGATCCCGATCCATACGATCCGTCCGAACCATTTTTCCGGCGCGCTCATCTTCACTCCTCAGCCCGTGTCATTCCTTGCTGCGCACTCCTGAAAACCATGTCATTCCCGCGAAAGCGGGAATCCATTGTGTTCCGGACCAACAATGGACCCCCGCTTTCGCGGGGGTGACCACGCATGTGATTTTCAAGCCCCGAAGTCAACTACTGCGTTGCGTCCAAATGTTCCACGATGAACGGGTACACATCATTCGCGGCGTTCTTCCCAAAGATGCAGTCGATGTGCCCATAGCCCGGTATCACCTTCCGCTCGTAGAGGTTGCTGCCATTTGCCGCGGCCAGGTCACGCACGGTGATCTCGGTGCTTTCCGGCAAAAAGCATTCGTTCTCGGCCCCATGAATAAAGGCGATGGGAATGGCCAACCGGTCAAGGTGAGGCAGATAAACACTCTTGCCGTCGAAGTCCACCAGGTGGCCGGTGTTGGCCAGGCGGGCAAGGTGGATAAAAGACCTCATGTTGGCCACGCCGAACATTTCGTGCAGCGCGTCGTGCGTCGGCTCGTTCAGGTTGGCATGTTCGTAGAGCGGGGCGTACATGAAGGTGATGCGATGGCACGTGGCGCTGGTGCACCGATTCTTGAGGTCCAGCGGGTAAAGCTTTAGGCCCTCGTCATAGACCCTGGCGAGCAAGCTCTCGTGGTTGTCCACATAAGCAGTGAGGCTTTCGATCCCTAAGTCTTTAAGGAAGGAAGGCAAGTGCAGGCCGGTCTTGAGGCGTGTGGCCAGAGGGGTGCGGACCTGGGTGGCGATCTGCGAGGCCACGGCGGAGCGCACACCCTTGAGCCCCGCCAGCATCGCCATAAAGAACGTCGTGGAGCCCCAGCAATGAACCACCATCTGAACGCTCTTCGCGCCGGTAAGTTCCAAAACCTTGGCGACCGCGGCGGGATAATCCTTAGTCGCCACGTCGTCGCCGCTGGCTTGAAGGGTGGCGGCCGGCAGCGCGATGCTGGAACGGTAATCGAGCAGCCACACGTCGTAGCCGCGAGCGAAAAGATATTCGAGCAGATTGGTTTCAATGGTGTCGATGGAGAAGATCAGGCTCGAGACTCCCAGCCCATGCGCGAGGATGACTGGACCCTTCGTGCCCCCCTGATAGCGAGTCAGGCGGAGCCCCACGCCATCCTCAGTCTTAAAGAACGCGACTTGCGGCACGCCCGCACGCAACGGGCGCTTTTGGCGGGGCGGAGCATCCGCATTGAACACGGTGGGCTGGACAAACACGTCTGCATAAGTGTCGAACAACGGACCGAGAAAGAACCGCGCAAACCGCGCTCCGGCTTCAACGCGCTCGGCGAGGCTGCCGGCGTTGATCACTTTCATGGTGGTCAGTTGGCGCGCGAAGTCTTCCGGGGCGATATGCAGAATTCCCTTGCCCAAGATCGGACCGGCCGTGCTCTCGCCGTTGTAAATCGTGATGTAAAGCGTGGAGGTCGCGGGCCAGACTTTAAAGACGGAGTCGGGATGCGTCACCTTGAAACCTTCGAAATAATAGGTGTGCCCGTCCTCGCTCACCATCTTCATGCGATAGCGCATGTTGTGGGTGTCAACATTGTTCGCATCAACGGTGAAGAGGTTGAAGCGCCCTTCCGCCACGGTGAGCGGTTGAGGGGAAATTGCCGGCGCCAAGACAGTCCCCACCATGGGAGCTTCGTGCGCGGGATTGGAGATCATGTCGTCCAGGTCTTCACTCGCAATGGTGAGCGTGAATTGAAAGGGTGAGTTGTCGGTTTGCCCTTGGTCGTACCCGCGCTGGTAAATGGCGTCGAGTTGGAGCGGCGGCGTGGGCGTCTTCGCCTGTGTGGAGAAATAGCCTTTCATCGTCTCGGTGAACTCAACTCCGGCCTTGACCGCTGCGGCTGCCTTGGGGACCGACGGCAGGCGGTAGTCAATCCGCCAGCCGCGGTCCTGCGCCAGCAGCGACATGGAGCGCTCTGCTACTGCCGAAATGGTGAGCAGCGGATTGACGCCCAGCGGGGTGGGGATCACGGACCCGTCAGCCACGTAAAGGCTGTCATAAACACTCGTGCCGGTGGTCCCCGAAAACACCTGCCCTTTATGGTTCACGACTCCGCCGGCGGCATCGTCCGCCATCACGCATCCACCCAGCGGGTGCACGGTGGTCAGGTTTTTGTGAAGGAGCTTGCCCCAGAGTGGATTGTGAGCGAAGACGCCGCCCAGCGCCTCGGTGGCCTGCTTCAAGCGGGCGTTGACCTTATCAAAGATGGGTTGGCTGCCTACGCCTGGCCAGCTCAGAGCAAGCTCGCCTTGCGCATCGAGGCTCATGCGTCCGCGCCCGTTGTCATGGGTCATCACCAGGTAAGTCTGAGTGCGATTCACGGCGCCGCGGTAGGGGCCCTCGAAATCAGTTAGAAGTTCCCGTTCTCTTTCCTCAATGAGTTCCGTTCCCGCCACGGGCTCCGCCGTGCCGGCGACCGAGGCGGCCGCCGCAAAGGCGGGGGGCAGGAACACGCCGAGTGCCCCGGGCGGCGATCCTTCTTCAGCGACCATCCCGTCGGTGAGGACCGCCTGATGTCTCATATCGATGATCCCCGTGATGCAAGGCCCGACAGGAGGTATGTCTCCCGGCTTGTGATGCCCCCAACCCACCCCGTTGATTACCTGCGCAGTGTTGTATCCGAAGCCGAGCACGTCTCCGTTTCCGGTAAAGTCTTCGCCCAGCTGATTCGAGAGTGGCAGGCCGTGCTGCGCCGAGCGGAGCAGAATCTCAGTCGAGCCGAGCGTGCCCGCGCCTAGCACAACGAGGTCAGCCGTGACTGCGACATTCGGAGCTTTGAACTTCTCGCGCCCCACTCCCAGCAGTTCGCATTGCACCAGCCACTGGTTGTCCTTGCGCTCGAGCCAACGCACGGAAACCTCGGTAAAGATCTCCGCACCGTGATTCACGGCATCGGGTAGGTAGTTCATGATCAGCGTGTTCTTGGCGGCATAGTTGCACCCCGTAACGCAATCTCCGCAATTTGCGCATTTGTGCTGCTCCGCGCCGACGTGGTTAGGGCCTTCGACGGTGAAATTGACGTTAATGGGCGGGCGGTAAAACTTCTGGCCCAAAAGCTGCGCCGACTTTTCGAGCGCGCTCAGCTTGGGAAGTTCCGGGCCGTCCTGGGGATAGGGATTGGGCTTGAGCATCTCTTCGGCGCGAGCATAATCTTCCTCGAGCGGCGTAGCGTGGTCGATTTCGAGCGCTTGGTCCGCCGGTTTCGGGTTGCGAAGCTCGCGCGGCCAGCGCGGGTCGTCGAAGACGCGAGGCTCCGCGCGCAGAGCTACGTTGGCATTGACCAGAGATGTCCCGCCCAGGCCACAGCCCACAAACACGTTGATGTCCGGATGGATGTGAAGGTCGTAGAGCCCCGTCCGCGAGCCCACTTGCGGGGCCTCCGGCGTGTGCGTCTGCATTTCGCAAACGGCCTCGGTCGACCGGTTCGGATATTCGCCGGGCTGGAATTCCCGCCCGCGCTCCAGCACACAGACCTGCTTTCCCGCGCGCGCCAGCCGCGAGGCGGCGATCGCCGCGCCGTAGCCGGACCCGATCACGACCACCTGGTAGTGTTCTTTGAGGGTTTCAATGGGTGATGCCAGTCGAGCCATGCAGCCTCCCAGAAGTCGAAAGTCGAGAGTCGAAAGTCAAGAGTCACGGGTGTCGCGTACGTGCCGACGCCCTTTGTCGGCATGGATGTGCCCCTCCAAGTCGGCAGGCGCAGACATGCCAGAGTACGGCACGTCTGCGCCACCCCTCGGGGGAGAGGGATAGCCCGCGGTCTGCGCTACATCGACTGCTCGTAGATCGGCGTGTCTTCGTCGCTGTCCTGGTAGTACGAGACCTTGCCTGATGCGCCGTCGATATCGATGACGGCGTAGCCGTGGTTGCAGAGCCCACCTGTGGCGTCCAGTCGAATAGGATTGCCGTCGTCACCCTTGATCAAGGGGACGTCAGGGTGCTTCGGCACCTTAACGACTTCATCGATTCCCACCGGGAACGCTCCATGGCCAAGGCAGCAGCTCCGGGCCAGGTTCATGTAAGAGTCGTAAAGCACGAAGTCGTGCTCGTGACCCCAGATCCAGTGAGTCAACTTCGGCAACAGGGGACCGAGTTGAGATGCGAGGCGCATGTTCACTTCCTGACCGTCGATGGCGTCGAAGGCAGTAAAGAGCTGATGGTGTGAAAGCAGCACGTTCTTGCGGGCACCGGCATTGTTCACCTTGTCGGTAAGCCACGTGACTTCGGTGTCATGTAAAAACGTTGCCCCGGCGCCTCCGCCTGCCGGATTGTGGTCGTTGTAACCCGTATCGATGGCAATGAACTGCCAATTGGCGTTGCGAAGGCAGAAGTAGCTGGCGGGCTGGCCGAGTTGCTGAATCAGTTGGTAGTAAGGACCGCCGCCGGAGTACATATCGTGATTGCCCGCGAGTGTGTACGTGGGAATTCGGTCGAGCTTATCGCCGAGGGTGAGCACCTGTTGCCAGATATTCAAAAAGTAATTGGTGACCTCGAACTGGGTGCCGGCGTAGTAGATATCGCCGAGGTGGATGACCACGTCCGGGTTCTTGTCGGCAATCTGCCGCAGCACCAGCTTGGCGGCGTCTTGTCCGGTCCCCCAGTCGCCGACAATCGCCACCCTGGCCTTGTCAGGGAGCTTGCCGTCGATGACAAAGTCGCTCAGGTTCTTATAGACGATATACGGAATCTGTTTTTGCTGGGCGACGAAATAGTCGGCATACTTGGCGGCGGCTTCTGCATAGCGGGGATCGCAGTCGCTGAATTTGGCCAGCTCTTCCTTGTATCGTTGCTCGTCGGCTTGATTTCCCGTTATCTTCGCCTTGGCCAGTTTGAGCGCCGTGAGGGAACAGAAGCCGGCGGTTTGGGCCAGCCCCTCGGTGGCCGGATGTTCCGCGGTCGCGGCTGAAACAGGCGCACCCGTGTCAACTTGCGTGCAATAGGCGATGGCTTCGGAGGACATCGAGTCGAGATCCTCGGGCCGGCCCGCGGCGACCTGCGCTGCGCCTACGTCTTCGACCTGCGTGCCGGCGGCAGCCTGAGCTTCAACTTCACCCACCGCGGACTGCCATATCGAAAGTTCGGGATCATGAAACTGTTTGAAACGCGACATAGGTTGGCTCCTTTTTTGTTGTGACCCGTTATCCCTTCGTTGTCATCCCTTATTCCTTCGTTGTCGCCACTTGTCCATTTGTTTTCACACCGTACCTACCCGCTGTCATCCTGAGCGCAGCGAAGGATCTCTGCAGTTCGTGCTTGACTAATGAACCTGAGACTCAACTACGGAGATCCTTCGCTGCGCTCAGGATGACAGCCGGGCGTATCGCGTGACGGTCGTTCGAGGTTCGTTCTAAACCGACGTCATCGCCCGCAGCAAATCCACCAGACCCGCGCCTTGGTAGGCGCGGTCGCGCCCCAAGTCCGTGGCCGTCTTTGTGAAGATTCGTTTTATGTTCTCCGGATCTCCCCGGTATTCGCGGTGTCCGGAAAGAAACGCCGCGATGACTCCTGAAACGTGCGGCGCGGCGGCGCTGGTGCCGCTCGCTTCCTTGTATTCGTAACCCTGCTCGGGATGGGCGTGGCAAGACATGATCTTCTCGCCCGGCGCCACCAGGTCGGGCTTCATCCTGCCATCCGCCGTCGGTCCCTTCGAGGAAAAGTAAGAAACTCCATAACGGTGCGGAGAGCTCTTGTGGACGGAGCCGACCGAGATGGCCGCTTCCGTGTTGGCGGGATCGGTAATCGAGGAGACCACGGTTACCGGCTCCGGCTCCCCCGTGCCCATGATTGTCTTGCCGTACCCCCAATTGCCGCAGGAAATCACGACAATCAGCCCGGAGTCCACCGCCCGCGTCACTTCCTGGCACAACGGACTGTACCCGCAGCCGTAGCTCTGCGGGTCGAAAGGGTAGCCAAGGCTCAAGTTGGCGCCATCGACGCGGATCGTCACGCTGGCATCGTTCAGCTTGCGCAAGTATTCCAGGCCGCGGATCGCTGCTGAGGCTGAACCAGTTCCGTCGTCATTGAGAACCTTGATGTTCAGGAGTTTGGCCAGAGGCGCTACGCCGGAGGGACAGGCTTGGAGTTCGGTCAACTGCGGGGCGTCGCCCTGCTCTTCCTCGAACGTGGCAGCGTGGTAGGGCTTGCCTTCCGGCCAGGTTGGGGCGGCGCCGGCAATAATGCCGGCAACGTGCGTGCCGTGGCCTTCGCGGTCATCAAGAGTGTCGGAACTCGAGAAGTTCTTGCTGAGAGTGTCGTCGACGGTTTTCAGGGCGGCAAAATGGGGATGAGCGGCGTTGATTCCGGTGTCCATCACCGCCCACGTGATCCCCTTGCCGCGGGCCTCAAAGGTCCGCCAGCACGACGTGGCCTTCACGGTATCCACAGAACTCAGCAGGTGGCCGTAGGTTGTCTCGTCTTTCCAGATCTGGTGGACATATTGCCGCAACTCGGCAAGTTTCTGGATGTCCTCGGGGTAAAGCGAGGCGAAAACGTAGAAGTCGCTTTCGCTCACCTTCTCGGCCTTGTCGCGCAGAAACTCTTTAACTTGCGATTTCGATTCCTGGATTCCCGCCGAGGAAGCCGCGCCGGGATCCCTCAGTGACACAATGATCGGAATGCGTTTCCGTTCCTGCTCGTTCTGCGCATCCATCTCATCCTGGATGGAACGAGCTATCACGAATTTCTTCATGCTGGGGCGATGCGTCTTATTCCCCATAGCGTGCCTCGCCTATTGATTGTTATGCCCTGAACAGTGACTACGATTGTTGCTAGATGCGTATTGTTTATAACACAACTACCTTAGCGGGTCAACAACGAGCGGGCTGTCGAACAAGCCTCTGGATTGTTGTCATTCCGAATGAGCATGAACCTGCGGCCCCCCCATCGAGATGAAAGTCGCTGTCATCCCGAGCGAAGCGAAGGATCTGCAGTTCGGGCCCGAGGAAAACTAATGCAGATTCTTCGCTTCGCTCAGAATGACAACGTTTTCGGCGGATCAGGGTCGCTGACTACGATCTGCCAACTCGCAGCGTGAGACGGGGCGATACGATCCGCGCACTCGCCTGCGAGCGTTTTCCCGAAGCGAGGTCCATGGCGATGAGACCCCAAGGGTCGCCAAACCTGTCGTGAGTGTTGCTTGCCACCTCAGCCATGCGATGCCACAAATCGTCTTGTGCTTGCTTAAAGGCGGGACTATTAGTCGCGGGCGGAGGATCTTGCGCAAAGAAGCGCCTGGCAGTGCTCAGCGTCACGGCCAGCTTGGACATGGTGTTTGCCCACCACTCGATGAGGAGGTAGTCTCCGGCAATGATAGGAATCTGGGTATCGGGCCGGAGGTCCGGAAACACCATGGCAAGATTGGTTGCCGTGCCGCCGGTGTCTTTGACCTGCTGCCAGACCGCGTCGCTGACCAGGCTGCGCAGCCGAAACCCGTCATCACCATCCGCATGCAGAAGTTCCCGAAGCGCCTGGCGGCCGATCTGCTCGAATTCATCGATTCCGCGTGGCTGGCCGTCAGCCTGAAGGTAAAGGCTCTGGCTGAGAGTATCGTCGTAATCGGTGCCGATGTAACACGTTGAGCTTCCAAAATCAGTCAGGTTCGAGAGCTTTGCTTTTCCATCAGCCTGTGAAATCAAGCCTAAAGCAACGAGGTCATCCAGATAAGCGCCCATGGTCGGGAGATCGGTTTTGGCATGAGAGGCGAAATGCCAATAGGAGGCTTTCAGCGCAGGCCCGTGTGCGATCAATCCGCTGCAGCGGTAAGCTGCGGTGATCAGGAAGGATTGCGCCAGAACCTTGCGCAGTTTGTCGGAGTCGGCGAGGAAGTTCACCGCTCCGCTCACGTGGGTTGCGTTGGCCTCATCGGTGATGAGGACTGCGCCACTCACCGCGTCGGTCAGGACCGTTCCTTTCAGCAGAAGATCATTGATGGAAGCGTAGTTGTAGAGCCCCAGGACGTTGATGCTGAGAGTGTGGCCCGTTTCCCGGGTGCTGGTGAGAAGACTCTGAATCTCGGAGAAGCCGTGGGGCAGGATTCCAGGCGTTCCCAGCAGGGTGGTAAGGTCCAAGCGCAGGGCGTCTTCGAGGGCAGCCTTGCCCCCCGCTTCGAGGGCATGCATATCGACCTCATAGAGGAATGCCGACTCATCGGATGCAAGCGCCTGAAGTTCCTCCTGGACGGCAAGTTCGAGTTGCCGCTGCACAGAAGCTTTAAGAGCACCCACGATGACCTCTTGTTTCTCTTGTGTAAGGCCCGCTGCTTCAAGCTGATCGCTCGAAGGGAAGGGCGAGGGAGTGACGGCTCCCAGGATCGCGGGGATGAAATCCGTTTTCGTTGTACCCGCTGTAACGCCAATCGAAGGGCTGACTAGCACGGTGAAGTCTGCCCCGCGCTTCCCGTAAAACCCGATTCTCAGGGTCGTGTCGGCGACCTTCTGAATGCGCACCTGGAAATCGCCCTGGATGGTGAACGTGGCCGTGAAGTCAATCGCAGCCCCCGCCTTCACGGCGACCCCCGGCAGCGCCGGCGTGGAGAGGCTCGCGAGTGGGTTCACAGCGGTCAACAGATTCACGGTTCCACAGAGCTTCAGGGTGCAGCTTCCTTCCAGCGTAGCAACGTCCCCCACGCCCAAAGACGCCAGGTCATCCACGCTCAAGGGGAGCACAAAACTTTGCAGGGACGCCTGAAGCGCGGCGGCAAAGGTGGGTGTAGTACTGGTGGTTTGAAAGGACTTGTAGTGCGTCAGGGACACCGCAGTTCCAACCGTGAAACCGGCAACTGCTTCGCCCACTGGCACGTTCACCCCAGGCGTAACCGAAGCCTGTAGGCCCAAGCCCAAATAGGCGTGCCCACTCGGAATCTCAATGGGACTCGCGAAGGGGTCCGGGTCAAAAAGCTTCCCCGACGGAACCACGCACAACGAGCCGGAGACCGCGGCGCAGCCTGTGAATTGAGGGTTGGTGGATGAAAGCGTCGCTGGGTCCTTGAATGACAGGCCAATATGCGTTGATTTCAGTGGAAACGAAGTGAGAGGGACATTCTGGAGCGAAGCGAGGTTCTGCTGGACGACAGAGAGACTCGGAAGCTTCTGGAAATATTTGGCAAATGCCGAATTCGGATTCAAAGCGGCTTCAAGGTCAAGCCCGAAGCCGTCGGCAATAGCTAGAGTTGGCATGTAGAAACTCCCAGTCAGATTGTCGTGTTAGCGAAGAGGTAATGCTCGCATATGGACTCTAATACGGCTTTCGACATTTTGTCAATTGTGCGGTGGGTTGGCGACAGGCAGGATCGGATAATCCCAAGGTGATTCTAGCCGACAGTGTTTCACTTTACGGGCTCGGCTTACCCCTCAGAGTTGCGCAAATTGCGCGGTTCCTCCGTCCTTTGCCCCGTGGCCGGCGCATAGCAGCACCCCAAGGAATCCGCTCCATGGACCCACGGCCTCCCGGTATTGGTGAGCCATAACCCTTGAGATTTGATGCAGATGTGTTAAGTCATGAGCTGCCCAGGTCGCCAGCAACTCTGACAGAGTAACTACTCCGAGGGCAGGATGTCGTCCACGCCGTTCAAGGTCCTCTTTCCGAAGATTCAAGGCCCGCAGTTCGCCCAGGCTTTCTGACCGCAAACGAGCAAACTCATCCAATAATTCCCCCAGCGACTTACCTTGACTCTCGCGTATCTGTCCCCAACGATCAAAAGGCTCAAACGTCCGACTCTCGCCATATTGGAGAACGATCCTCACCCGTGGCATCCAATCGGTGCGTTCGCCGTGGATCAGATGCCCAACGATATCGAACGCGCTCCAGGTGTTTTCACCTTCATTTCGGAACGTCCACGTTTCCGGTAGATCGCGCAGAAGCGCATTGAGAGTAGCGGGGGTGCGAGAGAGAAGCGCTATGGTGTGTTCTAAGTTATGTTCCATAATGGTCCTCAATTCGTAGGCGGCGATTTCCCAGAGACACTAATTTTACCTGATCTGCGTCGCCTGCGTGATCCACGCGTTGACGACGGGACTAACGACAACGCAGTTTTCCGCGATCCAAATGGCGGGACCGATTGGCGTATGGGCATCACGACTCAGTGGATCGCAGAACTTCGCTCTGCGCCAGCCCGAGAGCCCCGGTTTATGAGTTCTTGACCGTCATCCGAGCGGGATTTCGCGCCGGTCGCCGGCGGCCTCGTTGACGATGACGAGATTGCCCTGATCTTCTGAGCGTAGTTGCTGATTGGCGTTGAGCAACTCGATGCCGTAAACCATTCCGTCCGGGCCGATGTCCACGTTGATTTCGTCGCTCAAGTGCAGGGTTTCCACCTGTGCCGTCTTTTCGTGCAAACGAAGATAGGCGATGTTATGCCGGGGATCGTAGACGAGTTTCATAACGCGTTGCTCCTCAAAAGAACTTCACCAGAACCGTAATCGCCAGCCACCCGTCTTCCTCCGGGACGGCATAAACTTCTACCTGTTTAGTCGAGTACCTGCGACCCAACCATTTGCCGCCAAAAATGAAATTGCGCCGGAAGCCTGTCCTTCCGAATTTGGCGGGAAATCGCTCGCCACCCTCGATGGTGGCAACGACCTCGGGTTCCGTTGCGCCCCTCTCGGCCAGGCGTTCGCGCGCGTGCGGATGCAAACGAACATTCACCGGTTCATCTTAAACTGCTGCCGGGCCAAAAGCAAAGCTAGTAGCGCAGACTCTCTGGTTCTGAGAGGCTGTAGCTCTTCCACTGGTCGAACACGCAGCGTCGACACAGGGCAATAATAAGTTGAGCATATTCTTACAATAAAAAACCGCAGAGTTTGAAAGGCACAAACTCTGCTACCTTGGTCGTGAATCGCAGAGCTTCGCTCTGCGGAGCGTGGGAGCAACAGCTCGGTGGATCGCAGAGCTTCGCTCTTCGCCAGCCGTCGCTAATCGACCTGAGGCACCATGGCGTGCGGGGAGTCTTCCGCGAGCGCCGAATCGGCTTTTCGCTGTGACAGCGAGCAAAGAGCTCTGCCAAAGGCCCTTTTCAAGCGCTCCACACCATCGTGAATCCTCGCTACGGTTGAGCCCCCAAAACAGAGACGCAACTCTCGAGTCCCCGCGGAATCAGGGTAGAACATTTCTCCCGGCACAAAGACAACTCCTTCACGCATCGCCAGCTTATTCAGCTCATGGGAATGGAGGCCCCTCCCCAGACGAGCCCACAGGTAGAGGCCGCCGGCGGGATTTGAAAACGCCAATTGACTCTGGGAAAAGCTTCGCGCTAAGGCGTCAACCATTGCGTCCCGGCGAATCCGGTGTTCCAGGCGCACCCGGTCGAGGTGAGCGGCCACGATTCCGGACCGCAGCATCTCCGCCAGCACCAGTTGTTCCAGTCCGGCCGTAAAACAGCTTGCCCTGTACTTGGCGAGCATGAGCAGGTTCACCACGTTCTCGGGAGCGACGATGTAGCCCACCCTCAACCCGGGCGCCAGCGACTTGGAAAACGTAGTGAGATGGATCACCACTCCCTGCTCGTCCAATTCACGCAGTGAACGAGGCGGAGGGGCGTCAAAATACAGCTCGCGATAGGCTTCGTCCTCAATCAACGGGATCCGGTAACGGACTGCCAGGTGAATGAGGTCTTTCCGTTGAGCCAGAGACAAGGTTCTTCCCGTTGGGTTCTGAAACGTTGGCGTGACGCAAATGAACTTAGGGTGATATCTCAGAATCAGATTTTCCAGCTCGTCCATATCGCCCCGTTGGGCGTCCCACCCCACGGGCCTCGCACCGGCTGCCAGAAAGGTCTTGAGGGCGACGAAGTAGCCGGGGCGTTCCACAATTACAGAATCGCCGGGATCCACCAGGCTGCGCGCCAGGATGTCTAAACCTTGCTGCGAGCCGGCAACCACCAGCACCTGGTCAGCTCGAACCGAATGTTCCTGGGCGATGGCCTGGCGCAGCAGAGGCTGTCCCGCAATCGCACCCACCCCCAGCGCGTCCTGCGAACGCCGCGCCAGGATCTGTTGCTCGATCCGCCGGTATTCTTCGATCGGAAAGCACTCGAGAGCCGGGCAACCCAACGCGAAAGAAATCAAACCGGGGTCGATGGCACCCCGATCGAACGCAATGGGATCCGCGCTGAGTCGAAGCGAGGTCGCCGACATCTTGCCCTGCCAGGCGAATGGAACATTGCTCGGCTCCGGCACTGCACAGACATAGGTCCCGCGCCCCACGAATCCTCGCACCAGCCCCTTCGCTTCCAACTCACGGTAGGCGTTCGTGACCGTCGTCCGGCTGACCTCGATCTGTTCGGCGAGCTGACGTTCAGCCGGGAGCTTCGAACCAGGCTTCAATCGCCCGTTTCTGATCGCCGTTTCGAAGTTGGCGACCAGGCGGAAGTAAAGAGCAGGCGACGCGCCATTCGGCTTCAGCCACTCACTCATGCTCATAGGTGTAACTCCATACTTGCCGGGCGCGCCACACTGCCGGCTTCGCGCTGCCACGCGGTGAGCCCGCCGAGCGGGAGCGCCGCTTCATCGACGAATAAAACTTCCGATGGCAATACTTTTTAGAGTATTCCCCGGACCGCAACGATTCGTTTTGACTGTACCGCAGGCCTTCCTCGTTTAAGTAGTGCCAATCGCAACTTGGATATTGGGGCTCTCTGCCTGCGGCGTTACGATCGCAGTTCAGTAGGGGCGATAAACACTGAATGGCTGACGCGGGCCGCCGGCTTGAGGGGCTCCAGGGGAGGTGTTGTCCCTGGCGGAGATGCGCTTGCCGCCCTGGCGCGGCAATGGACGCGTGTAGGCCTACTGCGGGCTTGCCCCTGCCTGAACGCAGTGATTCGGAGCCAGGCCTGGAATGAAAAGCCTGAGCAGGCAAGGGAGGGAGCGCAAATGAAAAGAAAAATGGTCCGGGGGTTAGTGCTTGTGGTCTGTGGAATAATGCTGACGACGCCGCTTGACTGGGCAGCGATGGAGCCCTATGGCGTGAAACTGGACCGTCCCATGGTGGTTGCGGGCGTTTACTTGCGCGCGGCAGTTTACGATGTCCGGTGGCAACTGCGCGACACGCATGCCACTGTAACGTTCTCCCGCAAAGGCCGCGCCGTCGCGACTGTTCAAGGCGAACTTGTAACCTTCAACAGAAGCGTGACCGTAGACACTCTCTATTTCACCAAGCATCCCGATGGGTTCTTTTTCATCAACGCCTTGGGATTTGCCAGGACAAATAGGGGCATTGCATTCCGCACGATTCGGTCTCAGCCGCTCACTATAATCAACCGGCCTCCGAACGTCCAGTCGATGGAGAATGGATTAGGCGGTGGTGTTCAAGTTCCTCGGCGAATCTCCAAGTGAGAGGTGCCCTCGCCGAACGCCAGGCTGGAAAAGCGGAAAAGCGAGCGAGTAGCGAGGACCACCGGTTTGTGGCCCGCACCCGTGCCGTCGTGTGACGGCGCGGTCAAATTCGGGCGCGCGGGTCGGACGGTATCCTGACACCCTTACTTCCTCGCTATTTGATCCCCGCAAACAGCGCTAATTCGCGCCATTTCCAGAGGCAGTCCACATCTCCAAATCCGATTTCACGCAGCCAGGTTAATTGTGTTTCGAGGTCGAGCAGCTTGTTCGCGGCGTCCTCCTGGGCCGGGGTCATGCCGATCTGGCGGAGAAACTCCAGGTGGAGCCGTTCGGTGGGAGAGGAGACGTGCTCAAGATTACAAAACACGCCGCCCGGGCGCAATCGGTCAAGAATCTCTGCATAAAGGCTGCGCTTGCGCTCATGCGTGACGTGATGTATGGCAAAGCTGGAGATGACAGCGTCGAAAGTCCCCAGGAGCGGCAGCGGCAGCGAGAAGTCGTGCGCGACCACCGCCACCTTGGGTTCGTCATCGAACTGCTGGTGCAAAGCCTCGAGCATGTGGGAAGAGAAGTCGAGCGCTGTGAACTCCGCCTCTGGGCGGTCCTTTCTCACTAGCTTCAGCAGGCGTCCGTTGCCGCTTCCCACGTCGAGAATCCGCTTTGCCTCTTTGGGGACAAGCTCCAGCAGAGTCGATTCCCCCTCCGTCCGGTGGGGAAGCGAGTCGGCCCTCTCGAGATATTCACGGGCGTGCTCGGGCTCAGTCCAGAGGTTGCGATCAGGAGAGTTTGACATGCACTCATTTTGGACGATAGAAGCAGGCAAGTCCATGGAAAGGGGACCTGGAAGGTGTGAAAGAATCACCAAGTCCTGTCATTCTGAGCGAAGCGAAGAATCTGCATTTGTTTGTTCCTCAATAAGTTCCTTGACCACTGATTCGACGGTTGAGGCCACCGCTTGCTTCACCGTGCCCTTCACCGTCGCTTCAACCTGTCTGCGGTCGAGTGAACCGTTGACTTTCATGCCGGCGATTTCCTCAAGAGCGCTCTCCAAGGCAGGCGCGACCGGTGGGAGTTCCTCGGCAACCGTCTTGCTCACACGTCTGGCGGTATTCTCGATCGCTTCGCCCGGGCGCGCGTCTTCGAGGTTTTTGGGCACGGCAACGGCCCAGTCGTCCTGAAAGATCCTGCTGAGGCGGTTCACCACAGCACGGTCGCGAAAGATCACACCCACTTCGCGGCGATTATCGAGCTCATTCTGGCGCAGGCTTTGGCTGCCAAGGAAGGCTACGCATCCGTCTCGAATCATTGTGCGAGTATGCAAACGGAGGTGCGTGAGTTCTCGGACCTCCAAGGGGTGACGATTATTGCTGAGCTTTCCGATGATCTTAATCTCGACGCCCGCTTGAGCCTTCTTCTCCAAAATCCCGACCATATTTCGATCACTGATCTTGGGATCATAGATCAGAAGCTGTTTTCTGGCCCTACGGATAAAGTTCGAGAGCTTGTTACGAGCGTTGAGGGGGCTGATCACCAGGGACGTGGTCTTCTCAGCGTAATTCTGCCGTTTCGCGTCCGCCGCGTAGAGTTTGGCTGCATCCTCCACCAGCTTCCGGTTCCGCGTGACAATCCCAAAGCTGCGGCTCCGTTCCGTATCGAGATGGGTTAGATTGAAGGCCACGAGAAAGAGTTCTTTGCCGTCAACAATCATCAGCTTGTCATGGTAGCGGGACAACCCCTTGCCGGTACGGCCCACAGAAACGCCATAATCCAGGAGGCGCATTTCAAGATTGCGCAGGCTGTTTTCGCCGCCGCCATTTGTACATGCGATCAGGGCATGGACCGCGACTCCGTGCCTGACGGCGTTCTTGAGCGCCCGCTCAACATCCTTGCAGTCAGACCGGAAGATAGCGATCTCGAGACTCTTTCGAGCACGCTCAATCCCTCTCAACATTGGCAGGAGTTTGTCGTCAGGTTGTACTAGAAGCTTCATGCGCCCTCCGGTGGCTCTCCCCTCTTCCCACGGCGGCCCTGTGTGCAGTTCCGGGATGGGCCGGGATTGCTCACGGGCAACGCTGGCAGGGCGATTGCCTCAGTGATCCTGGAAGCTGAATAGGGCAAGCCTGATTCCGCACTGGCGAGATTCTCGGGGGCCTACGCTATGTTGAAGAAAATCCTGCCTCTTATAGCGCTGGTAGTTTTGATATGGGCACTGCCCTCAGCCGTAGCGCAAACGAAAAAGGGGAAAGCTGCTTCCAAGTTCAGGGAAGAAATTACACAGCAAGACACAATCGAGCTGTGGCGTGCCCCGACCGACATCCGGGGCCGCGACCTCTTGTACGGACCCGGCGGCAAAGGCCACGCGCCGCACAGCTCGTACACATTCCTCAAGGAGGATATGAACGGAACCAACCCAAAGCTCCACGTTCGCGACGAGAACGATATCAAGTGGCGTGTCAAGCTGGGTGTGGAGGCGCGTCCCGAGCCTGCAGCCTCAAGAGTACTTTGGGCTGTCGGCTACTCGACGAACGAGTTTTACTTTCTTCCCGACTTGACCGTTCAGGGCCTTCCTGCACACCTGCGCCGCGGACAGAACCTTGTCGGCACGGGCGGAGCCATGCGCAACGTTGATATGAAACGCCTGGAGAAGAACGAGAAGAAGATTGGGATCTGGCGATGGCGGCATAACCCCTTTTTCGGCTCGAGGGAGTTTAATGGGTTGCGAGTTATGATGGCGTTGCTCAACAACTGGGACTTGAAAGACGACAATAACGAAGTTTACCAAGTGATGAACGCCGGTAAATCGGAGTTTATCTACCGGGTCTCTGATCTCGGCGCCAGCTTCGGATCTTCAGGGCCGAGTTGGACCCCGGAAATGGCTAAGGGCAACGTCCGCTCGTACGAACACTCCAAATTTATCGGGAAGATAACGCCGGACTATGTTGATTTCGATTTCCCCACCCGCCCCGCCCTGAAATACATTTTCGACCCGCCAGGATTTGTCTCACACCTGCGCCAGCGATGGATTGGCAGGCATATCCCACGCAATGACGCGCGCTGGATTGGAAGCCTCCTGGCCCAACTTTCGCCGGACCAGATCAGGGATGCTTTTCGCGCCGGAGGTTTCAGCTCGAAGGACGTCGAGGCGTATACGCAGATCGTGGAAGGGCGGATTCGCGAACTGAATGGTCTGTAGTGTTTCAGAGAATTGGTAAGCGACCGTCTTCGTCGAATGTGGAAGGGCGGGGCTTCAGCCCCGCCGCTGGGTACGGCAGCTAAGTAAGGGGCTTTAGCCCCTGAAGCGATTTGGTTTCAGGGCCTAAAGGCCCTTCCCACCCTGGGACCCCGAGGCGGCGGGGCTGAAGCCCCGCCCTTCCGAAGGGACATTTGAGACCGCGCGCGTAATACCAACTCGCGACGAGCTGCACCGAGACCCCTCTCGCAGCCACAGAGTTGCTGCGCATGGTGCGGTGTTCCTAGCTCGTCTGTGCGGCCAGTTCGCCGGTGAGTTCGGCGGAATCGGTATCGGTCCGAAACTGGAGTCTACACAGCTCAGCATAAAGCCCGGAGGCTTTCACCAACTCCTCGTGCCTACCCTGCTCCGCAATTTTGCCTTCGTGGACCACAAAGATAACATCCGCGCGCCGGATGGTGGAGAGACGATGCGCAATCACGATGCTGGTCCTGCCTGCCATCAATCGGTCCAGGGCTTCAAAAACCAGCTTTTCGGAGCCTGAGTCGAGGTTGGAGCTCGGCTCATCCAGGATAAGGATCGGCGTGTCGCGGATGATGGCGCGAGCAATAGCAATCCGCTGTTGCTGGCCGCCGGAAAGCGTCACTCCGCGCTCGCCGACCATCGTATTGTAGCCTTCCGGCAATTTCTCAATGAATTCATGAGCGTTGGCGGCTTCGGCGGCCCTGAGGATCTCGGCGCGAGTTGCCTCGGGTTTTCCGTAAGCGATGTTCTGCCAGATCGGCTCGTGAAATAACACCGTGTCCTGAAGAACGAAGCTGAGCTGGCTGCGCAGCGACTTCTGCTGGAAGCGCCGGATGTCCGTACCGTCGATCTTGACCATGCCCCGATCCGGATCGTAGAAGCGAGCGATGAGGCTCACGATCGTCGTCTTCCCCGCGCCCGTCGGCCCCACCAGGGCCGCAAGCTGTCCCGGTTCGATTTTGAGGTTGATACCGGCAAGCACGCTGGTTCCTGGGGAATAGCTGAAATCGACGTGTTCCAATTCGATGTTTCCTTTGAAGCGAGGCGCCCGGCGCGCTCCCGGCTGGTCGCGGACTTGCACGTCGATGGCGAGGATTTCCTGAATCCGCTCGTAACCGACCACCGCCTTCGAATACGTGTCCGTCATCTTGGAAAGCTGCTGCATCGGCTTATACATCTTGCCGAGGTAGAGGACGAAGACCACCAGGCCGCCGACCGAAAGGGCCCCGGTCAAGACCATGCGGGCGCCGAACCAGAGCACGAGGCAGGTGCCCGCGGCTACAATGATTTGAACCAGAGGGGAGAGCTTGGCTTTGAGGTTGCGCGCACGAAGCGCGCTTTCCACACTCTCCAGGCTTTCTTCTTCCAGCCTGCGCTGTTCATAGTCCTCGCGCGCGAAGGCCTTGACGACACGTATCGACGAAAGCACTTCCTGGACCGTCGACACGATCTGCCCCTCTTTCTTTCGAACCTCGCGGGACGCTTTCTTGATGCGCCGCGTATAGTAGAAGACAATCAGAAAGAGAAGCGGGGCCACCGAAAGGGCAATCAGCGTGAACCGCCAGTTCACGTAGAACATCACTCCCACCATGCCTGCCAGCGTCAGGCAATTGACGAAGGCGCTGAGGAGGCCCGTGGCAATGAAACTCTGAATGGCGTCAATGTCGCTGGTGACGCGGCTTATCAGGTCTCCAGTTTGTTTCGTGTCGTGATAGGCGAGGGAAAGGCGTTGGATGTGGGAGTAAAGCGTTCGCCGCAGGTCGTGCATCACCCACTGCCCGACGCTGGTGGACCGATAGCTCTCCTCATAGGAGCACAGGGCGTCGAAAGCCGCGATGACGATCACGGCCACAATGGCAAATTTCAAAATAGCGGTCTTGTCGTGGTCCGCAAACCGAAACACGAATGACCATAGCCAACCGTGCGCAGGACGCGATCGGGCGATGTTGTCCAGCACGATTTTGAGTGGCCACGGTTCGAGCAGGTTGGCCACACCCTCGCCGATCGCCGCCAACAGTCCTACGGCGAGCGCCCTGGCGTGAGGCCGTAGAACTGCGCTGATCTTGAGCGGGCGTGGTGGAATCTCGCTCTGCCCCTTCATGATGTTTCTCCCGGAATCGTCCGGGCCGCAGGCTTCATCAAAAGCGGCAAGACCGGAAGGAACGCCAACTGAGGAAAGCAACCTCAGTGCCGGTCGGCGTCGTGATCGTGGTCATCCCAATCCCGCTCAGTATGCCAACGATGCGCATCTTCGTCCCACCATCGGTGACCTTGGTTCCAGCAGCGCTCGCGTGCCTCGTGCAATTCATGCCGCCATCGCTCCGCCTGCTTACTCTCGCGTCCGTGGTGCTCAATGGCTTCATGCAGGTTATGGTCGGCCCGCTCGATTCGCCGCTGGCAATCATCCGCTCGCAGCGGCAGTGCGCTCATTAGAAACAGAGCACCAGCCAGCACTGCGAAAGTAACCGTTGCTTTCCAACCGCTCAAATCTGCCCTGTCAAGTCGCATAGTGCACTCCTGTTCTTCTTCACCGAGAAGGGCAAGCAAGTCTCGGACCAAATGCCCGAATGTGGCCTCAACTCTGCGATAGGCCTTCGGGGCAGCGCTGAAAAACGAAAGAAGCCCACCTCTGCTGCTCCGCAAGCTCTTGCCCGATAACGGGATAACCCGCCATCCGATTGCTTCGCAACCTCGAACCCCATTAGTCCCGCGCTCGTTCTTCTACTGCCGAACCGGGACCAAGGTTCCTTCCGCAAAGGGAAGAAATTACCCGAACGAACCTTGATTTTCACTTACGCAAATAACTCGCACAACCTGCTGCCGGAAACGGATTGAGCGCGTTTTGGAGAGGGGTGCAGACATGCCAAACTACGGCACGTCTGCGCGACCCAAGAATTTGTAACGCCGAGGTTGCAAGAATCACAATCCTGTTGACTCTTATTAGCTGGTTATGTACGATACAGTTGCTTCGGTAGTCGAAGCCTAAGGGCGATTCCTAAAACCTACGTTTCTCATAAGGCGCGATGCTGATTCTCGCAGAAGCGGTGAAGCTGTGAAGAGATCACCCATCCCTGTCAGACTTTCGAGAGTGCGCCCCGAATCGACGAAGCGCAGACATGCCAAGGAACGGCACGTCGGCGCCAACCAGCGAATCGACGGAGCGCAGGAGGTCGGAACATGCTAGGACTCGATTTTGGCAGTCGAAAGAGTTCTTACGACTACATCATTGTGGGTTCCGGATACGGCGGTTCGATCTTCGCCGCACGCCTGGCTTCCGCGAATCTCAACCCCAAGCCCTCCATATGCTTACTCGAACGCGGCCGCGAGTGGCCAGTAGGGACTTTTCCCAGCGAAACCGCAGACTTTCTAGCGGCCACGCGTGGTGACGGCAACCCTCTGGGACTGTACGAATTTCTGAACTATCCTGACATCTCCGTTATCAAGGGGTCGGGCCTGGGTGGAACGTCGCTGGTGAACGCTAACGTCGCAATCATTCCGGACGCGGAGGTGTTCGGGGAACCAAATTGGCCGCGCACGATTACGCGCGATGTCCTGATGCCCTACTACCTGCGGGCCCGCCAGGTGCTGGCTTCCACTCCACATCCGAAGGCGAAGGATCTGGCGAAAGTGCAGGCCATGGAGCGCCGCGCCGCTGAAATCGGGCTGGACGCTTATGCTCTCAACATCAACGTGAATTTCGACATCAATGGAACGAACCCATACGGCGTCGAGCAGAAACCCTGCACAGACTGCGGCGACTGCGTTACGGGCTGCAATGTGGGTGCGAAGAATACCCTTTACATGAATTTCCTGCCCATGGCGCGCAGTGCCGGGGCGGAGATTTACACCCAGACGAAGGTCGAATGGGTGGAAAAGCTTGCGACCGGAGGCTGGAGGATTCACGGGTCGCATGTTGCCGACGACAAATCGAGCAAGCCGTTTACCTTGGACGCGCGCAACGTAGTGCTCTCCGCCGGGGCCATCAATTCGCCTGAGATCCTTCTGCGGTCTGAAATGCGCGGACTCTCCGTGTCGCCGGTTCTGGGGACGGGGTTCAGTGGCAACGGAGATTTCTTCGGACTCGCTTACAACGGGTCCTACGTCACGAACGTTCTGGGCTACGGTTTGAAGTCCGCCGCGCCCGGGGGTGCTGTGCCGCCGGGTCCTACCATCGTAAGCGCGATTTCCTACGACGGAACGAGGCCTGTCGAAGATCGCATCACGGTGGAAGACCTATCCTTCCCCAGCGCGTACGTGATGGGCGCGAAGGCCGGCTTTGCGTTGCTGCATGGCGATCCGACTTACGCCGGAAACGAGGCCGCGCAGAAGCAGCGCACGCTTAACGATAGCGACCTCCTTCATCCGTACCGGATCGACGGCGCTCTGAACTCCACCATGTTCTATCTCGTCATGGCTCACGACGACTCGCGCGGCACGATGGTTTTCGATGCCCCCTGGTACGAGTCCGACGGCCGCATGACCATTCAATGGGACGGGGCAGGGCGCGAGGTTATTTTCACGCGCATCAACGAAGAACTGCGCCGCCACGCGCGCGCCCAACAGGCCAACTTCATCTCCAATCCTCTCTGGGACATCTTCAAAACCCGGCATCTGATTACTGCACATCCTTTAGGCGGATGCACGCTGGGAGAAGATTACCTGCACGGCGCGGTGGATGAATACGGAAGACTCTTTGCCGGAGACGGCAGCGTCCACGACGGCCTCTTCGTCACTGACGGCTCTCTGATTCCCTCGGCGCTCAATGTGAACCCCCTCCTGACCATCTCCGCCCTGACGGAACGAATTGTCGAAAAGAGAATCAAGGTGGAGCAGGGAGATACCTATCCTCAGCCCAACAAGTCCGTCAGCCTGTCAACGATCAACCCGATTACAGTTTCAACCTACAGCGAGGCTCAGTTGGAGCCTCTCTTCCGGCGCTGCGTATCGATGGGCATCGACACGCTGATCAATCAGGGCGGCGCGCCTCAGATCGACGTAGCAGCCCGCACCATTCGCAACGACCAATACTGGAAAGGGTTTTTCCCGCAGGACAACATCCTGAACACGATGTCCTCCGCGCTATTCACGGGTTTCAAGAAAGCGTTCCAGAAGCAGGACGGACACTACACCGGCGTCACCAGCGACACGGATGATCGTATTCACGCGCGCAACAGCCTGGACGAAATCAACCTCGACAAGCCCCAAGGAACCCTTGAGGCAGGGAAGTACATTCTGCTTAAATACCTGGACCCGCCCTGGCAGGGTTTCTACGATATCTTCAAGATTATCAACCAGGACCTTATTATCGGCCGCGTCTATTTAGGCGAGTACCCGAACGGCATCCGGCAAATCACCTTTCCCATGACGCGCGTCCACAGCTTTGACCAGATGACGGTGGACGATCATGCGGCGCTGTATGCCGCCGGCTCCGTGCTCACGGCCCAGGATGTTCAAGGCGTGTGGAGAATGGACTGCATCTCGAACGCCAACCATTCGACCGGCGTGGCCTACCTGAACTTTGATTCCAAGCCCGATGGCGCGTTCGAAGCGCGCTACCTCCTGATGGGTTTGATGGAGGGGTTGGTGACGCCCAGTTTTCTCAAGGACCACTTCCAACTGAATGACTTCACGCCTTTCCACGACGAGGTCCGCAAGGTCACGGATAACTTTCTGGTGGGGAAGTACATCACCAGCATTCCTCCCGCCTTGGCCTCTCTCAACGACGATCTATCGCTGGGTATCTTTCACACAGCGGCCGGCGGCCAGTTTGGCTTCTATTACATGTTGACGAAAACGGATAAGCCGGTACTCCCCACGATCAGCGTTCTGAGTCCGTTCCTTGACGTTAATCTTCCCGACGGGCTGGGCATGACTTTCAGTGAAGAAATGGCTGGCTGGTACTTCGAGGGCGCTACGACGCCCGCTCCCGGCCGCACTGGCGACTTGACGATTGGGCAGCGCATTCCTGCAACCGGCACGCCTGCCGGCGGGGTGGATTGCAAGTTCGACGTGACCATGACCGTCCGCGATGTGAACGAGTTCATTGATGGGCTCGAGCACGAGGCCGCGCTCGCAGGCACAATCACCTTCGGCCAGTTCCTGGGCGCGGACCAGGTGACTTACCCGGTGGATGCACAAAACAGCCGGTTCAATTACCTCGAGGTCGATCCCGCGACAGGCGAGGCGGAGATGCGGTACCACCTGGAGTTTTCCACGCCCGCGGGTCGGCATTTTTACCTCGACGGAATAAAGTACATGCAGAGAGATCCCACCGGGAAGTTGCGCGGCCCGGCAGATGTCCTTCAGAGCTACACCACGCTTTATGCACATATCTCTGAGCGCAAAGATGGACAGCCTGATACGCAAGTGGGCCTGGGCTACCTGAAGTTCCGGACCTTCGAAGATCTCTCCGCGGCGGGGAACTTGGTCGGTTTCCTGGCGTCGTTCCAGGTGACGGGCACTAACGATCCACTTCTCCAGCTTCAGGCTCGGATGCGATTTATTGCCTTCACCGCGCAGTTCGTGCAAGTCGAGTACGATCCGCTGGCGCTGCCGACACAGTAAATGCCCGAAGGGCATTAATATCATTAGCCGTAGGTGGAACCTACGGTGTCTTGGCCATCGGCCCTCGGTTTCTGGCGACCCCGAAGGGGTCGAAGATGCGCTCGTTCAACCCCTTCGGGGTTGGCTGACTTTCGTTGCCCGCGCTTTCCGTAGGTTTCACCTACGGCTAATGATCTTGGGTCCCTTCGGGACCCAGGGAGCGCGCTTGTGTTAGCGGACCAAGGCCAATTCGTTTTCAAGGAGGTATTTCCATGCCACCGCTCACAGTCTCAAACTGGTTCGGAGACTTGGTCTCACACCCGCAGGTCGTCGTAGAAGCTCACTCGGCCCAGGACGTTGCCGCAATTCTGAAGGACCCGGTGAAATACCCTTCGCCCGTTCGCGCCATCGGCTCAAACCATTCGACGGCGGATTGCGGGGAGGCGGAGGGCGGGACGCTCGTCGAGATGTCCTCGATGAACCAGGTCGTGCAGATTACCGACGAAGCGGTGACAGCCCAGGCCGGGGCGATTTACATCGACGTGGCGCAAGAACTCCAGAAGAAGAATCTGCAGTTTTATGTGAACACGGAGATCGGCAACCTCTCCATGGGCAGCGCGGCGTGCTGTGGAACCAAGGACGGCTCCATGCCGGGAGAATATGGGCAAGTGGGCTCCTATTTAACCCAGGTCGAACTGGTGCTTCCTTCCGGCGACATTCTCGAGGTGGACGAGAGCCAGCCGGAGTTGCTGGCACAGATTCGATCCAGCTACGGTTTGCTGGGGATCGTGACTGCGGCAACATTCAAAGCTCGTCCCATTCTCCCCATGGCGGTGTACCACGAATCCTTTACGCTGGAAGACTTCGTGCAGAAACTTCCCAGCCTGTTCGCCCGCAACGAGTCCATGATGTATTACGTTTTCCCTTTCGACAATCAGATCACGGTGGAATTCCGGAAATACAATCCCGGCGCTTCGGGAACTGCCAACCACGTCATCTGGCCGCTGCGCAATTATCTTTGGGGAACTACCGGCCCCGCTTTCTGCCGCCAGGTGACTGCCGACATCGCCGACACAAAGATTCGCTACGGTGTGATCGATGGTTTCTGCGCCATGTGGCGTTTCAAGCTGACGAACATAATCCGCAGCGATAACACGGTCGCCGCCGAACAGATGATCCGCTATCCCCATCCCGCCGACAACAGCAGTTACACGTTCAGCTTCTGGGCATTTCCTGAATCACGATTTACCGACATTCTCACGGGATACTTCAAGTTCACGCGGGACTATTACCAAAAGACCGGCTATCGCAACAACATGCTCAGCGTTGGATACCGCGTGGCCCAGGATCAGAAATCCCTGTTCTCCTATTCCTACGACGGCAACGCCATGACGGTGGACCCGGTATCCACGGCAAATCCCGGGTGGGAAGCATTCCTCGATGCTTACAACGAGCTTTCCAGCAGCCAGGGCGGGACTCCGCTATTCAATCAGACAGCTCGAGTCACGGCGGCGCAAGGCCAGAAGGGCCTGGGGGACCGGTTGAAGGTCTTCGCCAAGACACGTACAACCTATGACCCTCAAAACCGTCTTCTGACCGGCTTCTTCCGTGACCTGCTGGGCGCGTGACGTGAAGCATGCAAAATCGCAATCCCGCGCCACTCTTCATATCCCTCTTCGCCGCACTGGCGATCGTCTACCCGGTTCTGGGTGTCCGGACATCCCAAGGCAATTACGCCCTTGCGTCAAAGTCGTTGAAAGGCATTTCGGTGACTCCGGAGGGAGCATCCGGGAAGCAGGAATTCCCCAACGCCAAGGACATCGTCTCTCGTTTTCTTTTCAGCCAGGCAGCCGGCCCGGCGAACCCTGCGGAGAAGGCGGCCACACCGCAATACAGCATTGAACTTCTCCTGGCCACCGTACCTGACCCCATCGATTCCCGCTTGCCCAATTTCTTCGACAGCTTCGTGGAATCCATCGGCAGCGCGGCGGAGGCCTCGGGGTACACTTTGGATCGGTTTGCTTTTCCATGGACGGAAGCGGAGGTCACAGGCCAAAAGAGCCATCCACTCTGGCGCCAAACGATTTACGACTCCGACCCCGGTCTGATTCTTTTTCGCAATCCCCGCAAGCACGAACTCCTTCTGGTCTTTGTGGTCGGGGAAACTCCCACCACCGGCATCCATAAGCAAGCGCTGTTCTCAGCCCTCGATCAGATGGCGCAGTTCTACCCTTGGGATCCGCATCACGCGGAACTCCCGCCGGAATTTCCGACAGTCAAGAGTCAGAGCTCGTCCGACGCGCTGCGCATAATGGGTCCGGCATTTTCGGGTTCGGCGGTTTCGCTGCGCTTCGTTCTGGGCAGTTGGCTCAAGTCCCGCGGAAACAACCCGAATTTGCGCTTTCAAATCGTTTCGGGAAGCGCCACGGCTATCGACCCCAGCCGCTTCTCCGAGGTCGGGCATGGCCAGGTTGCCTTCCATGCTACCGTGCCGCCTGACCGTGAAACTCTCCAAGCCGCAGCGTGCTACATTGGGCACCTCGGCTATTCCCGGATTGCAATTCTCACGGAACGCAACACGGCCTATGGCCAGAACCTGGCGCACGACATCGCCGAAGCCGAGAAGGGAAGTGGCAAACCTCAAATGCCCTGCCGGGATACAAACCAGGTCCCGGAGATATTGGACCTTCCGTTTCCGTTGCACATTTCAGAGCTGAGGGAAGCATCGGTTCAAAAGACCACCGCATCGCAGCAGACGGGATCCGGGAGCGAGAGCGCCAAGCCCGCTCCGGAGCCGCTCGCATCCGGCGACACAGTTGTCCCTCCAGAGGTCCTGCCGCCGTTTTCGGAACTGACCGTTCAGTCGGCGGAGTTGACGCTCTCGAACCTGCTCACCACGATTGAGCGCGAGCGGTACACCTACGTGGGGATTCTTGCCACCGATGTCCGCGATGCCACGTTTCTAGCCCAGGAAGTGAAGTGGCGCGCTCCTGCCACAGTGCTCTTCACCTTCAACTCCGATCTTCTTTACGCCTACCCCTCGGTAAACCGCTATACGCGCGGCATGCTCGTCATTACTCCTTATCCGCTCTTTAACCTCGAGCAATTGTGGACTTATCCTTATCGCGGTGGTCAATCTCGCCTGCAGTTTTCGAGCCAGGCTGCGGAAGGAGTTTACAACGCGACCATGGCGCTCCTGGGGCAGGATGGCAAACTGGTCGACTTCGGCGGGCCCTTGTCGAGGCCGTCCGGTATCCCCTCGCCTGCTGTGCACAAACCCGCGCTTTGGGTCACGGCGATCGGGAACCGAGAGACTCTCCCGATCAGCTTGCTGAGGTGGGAAGATCGAAGCGGGTATACCTATTCGCCGACCGCATCGGAGGCCCCAGGCGACCCCCAAGCTGAGGGCGAGGGAAAGCCCAATGTGGGCCGCGGCCTCTACAACGAGGATGCCGTGGTGGTGGTTATCGTCCTCAGTCTGCTCCTTTCCGCCTTTTCGGTGCTGATGATCAGTCAATACCAACCCTCCGCTCAGAAGAGGAGTTCGGACCGTATCTCCGCCCTGCTGGGGGATACCGCTTCTCCAGCTTATTGGTCGGAGGGACGCCTTTTCCTGCTTTGTTGTTGCGCGAGCCTGCTCACTTTCTACATTGTGGTGATGGTGGATTTCTGCCTACCCTTCATCGTAGGCAGAGAACTGGGTAAGAGTGTGCAGGTGCAGATCTCTCTAACACCCAAAGTGGCGATTGTCTTGGGGGGAATCACGATTCTCCTGCTGGTGTTCGCCACCCAGGCGGTCGCTTCGGCATTCCGCGCGGCGCCCGCCGGTCAACGCGGACCTGCTCGCGAGGTGACGATCTTTGCGCTTCTCAGTTGCGCGTTCGTCTTCGTTCTTGTCGTGCTTCTGGCGGTTTCATGGTACAGGACCGTGAAGGAATACCCTGCCAGCGGACTCTTCAGTTTTCTACGCTCGTTTGACCTTCGAGGCGGCCTCTCGCCGCTCATGCCGCTCGCCTGCGTCGCCGTTGGGGCGTGCTTGTGGGGGCTTTGTTCTTTCCGCCGGCTGCACCTGATTGATATCCTCAGGGCGTCCGGGAGCGTCGAGAAGGGAAACTCCTGGCTGAGTTTCCTTTCGCTCGAAGGACGCTCGTTTACCGGCGTCCGCGAACTCGAGAACAACATCAAACAGAATCTGGAATGCGCGTCCGTGGTCTCGGTGCGGGGGTACACGGCTCTGCTGGCCCTCGCGGGGGCGGTGGGCTACTATTTCTTTAGCGAGCGGCTGGTGCGTGCCCTCGAGGCGCGGCCATTCTATTGGGTTTTTGAGGCCTCTTTCTTCATTGTCTATTGGGCCCTGCTTATGGAGTGCATTCGCCTGGTAGTTGCCTGGCGGAGCTTGCACGTTCTCCTGCTGCGGCTTTCCTGGCACCCGCTGCACGCTGCCTTCAGGCGATATCACACGTTTTCCGAGCCACGCCAGGATGAACCTGACTCATCCGCCCTCCAGCTTTGCGTCGCTCGAGGCGTCGGTGGAGCAGGCCCGGCGCATGTTGCAGACTGCCAAGGCATTGGTTCAGGCGACCGGCACAGAACAGGGCTTGTGCGAACTGCTCCGGCAATCGCTCCCAGAGTGGGAGTCGCACGTGTGCGTGGCTGAGTCCGAGCTTTATGGAGCTTTGAGACTCGAATGGACTGACCCGTCGCAAGTCGAGGATCGCCTGCTGCTCGAGCCCATCGGTAGGAAGAGCGCCACCCGGTTGAAGGGGAACTGGCGGCAGTCGCTCGCTTGCCGCTGGCGAGCCCACCATGCCCTGTTCCAACTTCTGCAATCGCTGGCAGAGCCGATGGAAGGGCATTGGTCACGCAGCAACGCGGAAAGCCCTGCTGGCACGAGGTTCTTCGAGCAGGCGGAAGAGTTCATCGTCACCCGTGTGGTCAACTTTCTGGCCGTCGTCTTTCCGCCTTTCCAGAATCTCGGTTACTTTGTGTTAGTCGGATTGTTGCTCATGCTCCTGGCGGTTACTTCGTACCCTTTTCAGCCCAGGAATGAATTCCTGTTCTTCAATTGGGTGGTGATCCTGTCTTTCATGGGGATCATCTTCTGGATCTTCGTGCAGATGGACCGCGACACTGTCTTGAGCCTTTTGAACGGCGGCAAGCCTGGCCAGATCAATATCAGCCGTGAGCTGGTGTTGCGGAGCTTTCTCTATATCGGCGCGCCGCTCCTGGCTCTGCTGGGCGCGCAGTTTCCTGAGACCTTGGGCAAGATCCTCTCGGTGCTTACCGCCGCTCAAGGTGGCGGGTAGCGCGGAGATGCGAGGTGCACACATGGGTGAGACCGACCCAACCCTGGACAGACTGGAAGACCAGATCAACTGGTACGATCGCAAGAGCAGCTACAACCGGCGGATGTACAAATGGCTGAAGGGCGTTGAAATCATCGCGGCTGGCGTTGTGCCTTTGTCCGCGGGCCTTCACCTTCCGGCTCCGCTTACCGGCAGCCTGGGGGTTCTGATTGCGGTGCTGGAGGGATTGCTGCAGCTCAACCAGTATCACCAGAACGGCATCACCTATCGCTCGACGTGCGAGGCCCTGAAACACGAGAAGTACCTCTACCTCGCTCCGGCGGGCGCTTACGCAACTGAAGACCGCGCGCACGCTCATGCCAAACTTGCGGAAAGGGTAGAGTCCTTGGTCTCACAGGAGAATTCGCAATGGGCGGCCCTGCAAGAACGGGAAGCGAAACCAAGAGAAGCTGCACCCTGAGAGCTTTAGAGTGCGGCAGCGAAGCCGCCGCCTTATATATAGCTATAATATATTCACTAATATAATATTTAATAATCTATATAAACTTAATAGCCCTCTCCCTTGGGGGGATGGCGTTCTCTATCGGTACCGTTCCCGGCCCACCCGCCGATCTGCCTACCTGCCGATCTGCCCATCTGCCGACCTGCCTACCTGCCGACCTGCCTACCTGCCGATCTGCCTACCTGCCGATCTGCCTACCTGCCGATCTGCCTACCTGCCGATCTGCCTACCTGCCGATCTGCCTACCTGCCGACCTGCCTACCCTAACCCCTCCAGCACCGAGTTGGCCCAGATATAGAACGCCACGTGCGGGCTCCAGTACTCGCAAGTCCGCCAGTCCAGCGTGTATTCGAGGTCGAGGATGGGCTCATCATTCACGTTCCCTGCGATGCCGTTCATGATTCCGCCGGGGATCAGGCCCACGAAGCGCGAATGCGGGAAAGGATTGCGCATTCCTTCGCCCGTCATCATGGAGGAAGCGAAAGGATTCGCGCCCACGATCCACTCGAGCTGGCGGTACGCGAGCGACACATAGGGTTTCCCTGCGTCGCCGCGCAGCCGGGCGAGCCACGCCAGCGCCAGCGCGTTGCCTCCGAAATGGCAATTGGCGCCTTGCCACCAGTACTCCTTTCTTGTCGGGTGGAAGTAGCGGTAGGTCAGGTTGCCGGCGAGCGGCCGGTATTTTTCGGGCGTGGGAGAGCCGAGGTAGACGCCCAGCGGAATGATGCGGTAGGAATTCCGGCTCGACATGGGCACGAGGTATTCGTCCGCGTGCAGCCTTACGGCGTCCAACCACTTCGACCGGTCCGGCGCATCTGGGAAAGTGTCGTACAACTTCAGCAACGCCAAGGGCGGTATGGCCGAATTGGGTATATCCATGTAAGGTACGTCGCCTTGCATCCAGAACCCGCGGACCTGCTTCTGATCGGCAATGAACTCCGTGTTTTGCCGCTTCAACAAGTCACGGCCGAGCAGTTGGGCGTGGCTCTTGTACGTGCCGTCCCCGGTGGCGAGGAACAACTCTGCGGTTGCCATGGCCCACCAGCCCAGATCCTCGGTCAAGGTCGGCGCCCCGAAAGCCTGCCAGGCGCGCGTGGCCGCATCCAGGCATTGACGGGCGTAGGCCGGGTCGCTCGCCGCGTAGCATTGCGCGGCCAGGGCTTCGAGGGTGGCAAAAATGGCCGCCGTGCCGGAGCGCTTTTCCGGGTTCAAATAGCGGTCGTCGGGCGTGCCGATGATGTTGTCGGTCCAGTGATTGTCGCTGTTGTCGCCGTTCACGCCGCCCGCCACGTCGGCCCACATCTTGCCGTCCGTATCCTGCATCTTCAGGAAATAGCGATTGCCGAAGCGAACTTCCTCGAGGATCTGTTCGCGGGTGGGATCGCCGGGCCGGGGCAGGGGATTGTTCTTGTAAAGGTTCAGCAGGGCGACGCCGTTCAGCATGGTCACGTCCATCCACTTGCGCAGGTCGCCCGCGTCGTGCCAGCCGCCCACGGTGTCCACGTGTTCCCCGGTGTCGCGCCGGCGCGCGTCGTCCAGGTGACATGCCGGATGCACACCGGGCACCTCAACGCCGCAGCGCTGGTAGCGGTAATAGCCGACAGCTTTGGGGAGGGTGCGGCGCCAGACGTTGTCGCGAATCGCAAACTGCACCGAGCGCTCGTCGCCGATCATGATCTGATAGAGACCCGGCCGTTCGAGGTCCGTGAAGTCCGCCGTGAGGCAGGGGCCGAAATCCGAACCGCTTTCCTTTTTCAGCGGCCTGGTGAATCCAAAGCTCGATTCCGTGACGTCGCGAAGTTGGTACTCCGCCGGCGCCGGTGAAGCAAGCGCACGCACCACCAGGCTTTTGCTTCCCACGCGGGGGCGAAACCCAAGATGGTTGCAATTGATCGTAGGCCAGTTCGGCGCAGTCATTTTTTCAACCCGTTCGTGAAGAGGAGGAGGGCCTTCCTGCGCAGGAAGCAAACTCGGAATTAGGGGAAGGGATGCGACGGTTCCTATAAATTCACGGCGTTTCATGGAGGACTCCAGTTATCAGTTTTCAGTAATCAGTTCTCAGAGTTGCACTTGCTCAATTCCATCGGCAGTTCGCGAACCTCCCCTACACCGACCTTGCAAAAACGAACGAACGAACCGGGAATGTCTATGAAAACAAAGCACAAGATCAATATGTCCACCAATCCGGCCACAGGGGGCGGTTCGCGAACCGCCCCGCAGCGAGATCGCAAGAACGAACGAACGAACCGGGAATGTCTATGAAAACAAAGGATCGCATTGAACGTCATTCCCGCGGCGGCGGCAATCCATCCCGGGCCTCGAGCTTCCGCTGGATTAAAATAACTCATATGTAGCCGGTTTGCCGTCGTGGCTCTGACTCTCATCTTGCACCGGTGTTATTGCTCTTCTTGAGGCGCAATTCTTGTCAATGTGCGTGCAAAAACAGCCGCAATTTGCAGCACTCAGGAAAGCGACTTCCTTTCTTTTCAATGGGTTCTTAGCTTCGTTCCCACGATTTTTCATTTCTTGCAGCGCTCTGGCTTTCTCTGGTGCAGCGGCGATGCCGGCTTTCTGCCGGCCCGGGCGCATTCCCCGGCTGGCCTACGACAAACTGTCCTCAAATAGACCATCATTATAGGCTACCATAGGCAAGCAGTCTTGTCAAGCGGAAAATGCAGGGGGGCGGACGGATTGTCCCGGAATTCTTTCTTCAGAAAAAGCACGATGACGGAATGTCAGAATCATCGAGCTTCCAAATCTGCTACCCGCGGATTCGTCGGAACGAGTGCTCAACAGCCGGTAGTGTCCAATTTAGGGCAATAATTGACTTGACTCGCCCAAGTGGTACAGTCGGTTAGTTGCCCTATAGCCACACCTTTCTTGGTGCGGCTGATGCGATGAAGAAGAGGATTAAATCGTGGAATTCAGACTGCTGTTTGAGGGACTAGTGCGCCCGACTGGGAACAAAGGGCATCCAGGGAACACCCATGCAATTCGCAAGATGTTTCATCCACAACTGCGGCATCTGTGGCAATCGAGACCTAGCCTTCGTCATCTGGCCGAACATTGGTCCCTAAAATTGCCCGAGGCAATCCCTACTGGCTACTCGTCCATAGATGAGACGCTCCGCATCTCGTATGGATATAAGGCAATGGGTAACAACTGGGATCGTGCGGGGTTTAGCTGTATCCCGCTTGTAGTGCGCGATCTTGACGCCACGTGCTCACTTGATGTGCTGCTCTTGAGACCTGGGCCGCAGATGACTAGGCACATCCTAAGCCAAGGAGATATTGACGGGCAGTTGAAAACGATTATGGACGCCCTCAGAATCCCTGACAGCGTACAGGAGACGGCAAATGCGACGCCCGAGGCAGATGAAACGCCGTTTTTCTGCTTATTGGAGGATGACCGACTTGTATCGGAGGTGCACGTAACGACAGATGAGTTGCTCTCACTGCCCGGCAAGCCAGATGTCGATCCAAACGATGCGCATGTGGTCATCCGCGTCAGGGTCGGCCACCGGCATCACAGAACGTTCGACAACTACTTGGGACAATGACGGGGAGACAAATGTCCAAGGAACCGCTAGCGTTCGACAAGAGCGGGCGAGTCAAGTAAATTATTGCCCAATTTAGGACACTACCCAACAGCCAGGTCCGGTGTCGTCGGCTGATGAAAACGCCGTCGCCGGTCACCCTCTCCCCGAGGGCATAGGCGCTAGATTAAGCGTTGCGACGGTGTCCCGAAGGGACCCAACATCATTAGCCGTAGGTGAAACCTACGGTAAACGCCGTTCCAAAGTATTCAATTCAACCCCGGAGGGGTTGAATTCGACCCCTTCGGGGTCGCTGAGATACTCAATGTATGCCTTCTCGTCCGTAGGTTTCACCTACGGCTAATGACCTTCATGCCCTTCGGGCATGTTTGGCGGCCCCACCAGACCTTAATCTAGCGCTTACGCTCCCCAAGGGAGACATCCTCTCGCCCAACTTCCCGACTCCTCAACTCCTGGGCTTTTCGACTGCATCAACCAGGCGGACTTCGTAAGGATTCAGGGCCAGGAGGGCGCCGTTGACGCGAACCTCCACTTTTGCATCTCGCTTGTTGATGAGCAGGGTCTTGGTTCGCGAGGCCAGAACTTCGACATCGGGCGATGACGAGGTTGCCTTGAACAACTGGGTACCCGGGCCGAAGTGAGTGTTGAAGAGCTTAACGACCTGGTAGTGCGGGCTGGGCTGGCCGCCGCCTGGGGTCTTGGTGCTGGTGAACAGGTAATTCCACTGTTGCAGTTCCGCATCCCACAGCAGGGCCACAGCCACCCCGCCGCGCAGGGCATGCAAATAGCATGAAGCGTGATTGGCGGCGGTGAAGTCGGGATTACTGCTCCAGCCTCCATAAAATTCAGAGATCCAAATGGGAAGCTGCGTGCGAGCGCGAAACTCGCGAGCGATCTGGCCGAAGTAGCCGGTCAGAATCATCTTCTTAGCCTCTTCTTCTCTCGCCCGGGTGGGTGGATAACCGGCCACCCAGCCGTCAAAGCAGACGAAGTCAGCGCCGTGTTTGTGCTGAAACCAGTAATCGATAACCTCCCAGTCTCTGGGCTTAGGGCCATCGAAGGGGTAGTAGGGCCCGCCGATTTGGGCATCGGGGCGCACTGCTTTCAAGGCGTCGTAGACACGGTTGTAGAAGTTAGTGAAGCGGATGAAATCCCAGTTGTTCGCCGCTTTGTCCCAATAACCCTTGTACTCATTCCAGATTTGGAAATACTTAACATCTGAATAGCGGAGCGCAACCTGCCGGGCGAGCTCGACGAAATCGTCCACGTGATTGTCCGCCACCCTGTCGTCCGCCCAACTGTCGGGCCCGGTCTGGTGGGGAAAGTCCTCGCCGCTGGTCTTCATCCATCCGGGCGCGGTGCAGAGCGTGATCACCATCGTGGCTCCCATGGAGCGCATCATCGCGACGCGATGGTCAAGACTCGCCCAGTTGTAAACGCCGCGTCTCGGCTCGGGATTCTCAGTGCCCCAGTCCATGAGGTGCTGATTCTGGAATCTCATCCCCGACGCCAGCAGGCCCTTAGCTCGGGCGACGGCGGCAGGGTCGCCGTTCTCCCATTTCGGTTGAGTGTGCGTAACGCCGATGGTGAAATTGCTTGTGCCGTCGGGCGTTGAGCGGTCGACGGTGACGGTAATGACTTCCTGGCCCCGCAAAGGGAGAGTGATGCAGCAAAACAAAATGATGATCAGGGTTCGATTCATGATGATGTCCTATTGTCTAACGCCGAAACTTAGAACCCCCTCACCCGGCTCCGTCAGGTGACGGACTGATGAAAGCGCCGTCGCGGTCCACCCTCTCCCCCAAGGGGCATAGGCGCTAGATTAAGGGCCGGTGGGGGCCGCCGAACATGCCCGAAGGGCATGAAGGTCATTAGCCGTAGGTGAAACCTACGGACGAGAAGGAATACGTTGAGTATCTCAGCGACCCCGAAGGGGTCGAATTCAACCCCTCCGGGGTTGAATTGAGTACTTTGGGACGATGTTTACCGTAGGTTTCACCTACGGCTAATGATGTTGGGTCCCTTCGGGACCCTGCCGCAACGCTTAATCCAGCGCCTATGCCCCCAAGGGGGAGAGGGCTGTTATTCCAAAAGGGGCCTCGCAGTCTGACGGGTAGAACCAGCATTGCGCCCATCTGAGCCGGTGGCGTGAAACGCTGCCAGCGCCGCTTGTCCCAAACTGATTCCGCCGTCGTTGGGCGGCACCAATCGATTCGTCAATACCTCGATGCCCGTGCCGCCGAGGAGCAGGCCGAGGTCGCTGAGCAGGAGCGCATTTTGAAAGACGCCGCCGGAAAGAACGACGGCGCCGACCTGCCTGGCCCGGCTGAGGTCCTTCACCGCGGCGGCAACGCCCTGCGCGACTCCCAATTGAAAAGCGCGCGCCGCCTCATGTGGATCGCGCCCTCGCAACCGGTCGGTGGCCAGGGCAAACAGCAGAGGCCGGAAATCCAGTTCGCAGTCGGTAAACGGAAAGGGATAAGGCTCGACCGTTGGGGCGGAGCGCGCCAGGTGCTCGAGCCACATTGCGGCCTGGCCCTCGAAGCTGACCTCGCGAGTGAATCCGAGAAGCGCAGCAGCCGCGTCGAACAAGCGTCCTACCGAGGTGGTTGGGAACGTGCGCACGTTTTTCCGGACCAGTTCTAAGGCGCGGAGGTAACGCGGCGGGAAATCGAAGGGCGGCGCGGCAAGATCGGGCAAACCGTAAGCGTCGCTGACTTGGGCAAGGAAGCCGGCTGCGGCTTGCACGGGGTGGCGTGCCGCGGCGTCGCCGCCGGCCAGCGCGGCGGGACGCAGATGCGCCACTCGCGCAAAACCCTGCGACACGCTGCCCGCGAAGATTTCGCCGCCCCAGATCGCGCCGTCATCGCCGTAGCCGGTGCCGTCGAAACTCACACCCAGCACTTCCCGCTCAAACTGGCCAAGCTCCGCCAGCACTGATGCTACGTGGGCGCGATGATGCTGAATCGCGACCATTTCCTCCACCGCGAGGCCCCGCGCATGGAGGCTGGAGGAGTACTCCGGGTGCGCGTCATGCGCCACCAGGAGGTCTTCCCAGCGAACTCCGTACATGTTGACGAGGTCCTGGATGGTTTCACCAAAGGCTTCGAAGGATTCGTAATGATCGAGGTCGCCCACGTGCTGGCTTACAAATGCCTGACCGTCGACGACGAGAGTGATGGAGTTCTTCAAATCGGCGCCCACTGCCAGAATCGGTCGCCGCGCGGGCAGAGTTGCGACTGCCCCGGGAGCATAACCGCGTGCCCGGCGCAGGATTACAGGTCCCGCGGGCAAGGCCCGAACGACGGAATCATCCACGCGCCGCGCGATGGGGCGCTCGCCGATCAGGAAGGCATCGGCCAAGCCCGCCAGTCGATCGAGCGCATCCTCGTCCTCATAGCAAATGGGCTCGCTCGAACGGTTGGCGCTGGTCATCACCAGCACTTGCGGCGCTCCGGCCGTGAAGAGCAAATAATGAAGCGGGGTATAAGGAAGCATCACACCGAGTTCGTCGCAGTCGGGCGCTACCGCGGGCAATTCCACCCGTGCCGGAGCCAGCACAATTGGCCGCGCCACGGAGGTGAGAGCCTGCTCGGCTTCCGGCGAGAGTTGGACGAGTTCACGGGCTACTTCGAGATCCTTCACCATCAGGGCGAAGGGTTTTTCCTTGCGGTATTTCCGCTCCCGAAGCGCCAGCACGGCGCCGGAGTTCTTCGCGTCGCAAGCCAGGTGATAGCCGCCCAGACCTTTAATGGCCACAATCTTCCCCGACACCAGAAGTTCCGCAGTCCTGCGCACGCTGGCTTGGTCGCCGCGTACGACTTCGCTACCCACGCGAAGCTCGTAGTGCGGCCCACAGGCCGGACAGGCCACCGGCTGCGCGTGGAAACGCCGATTGGCGGGATCGTGATACTCTGCGGCGCAGTATTCATCCAGGGGCCAGCGCTTCATTGTGGTGAGCGGCCGGTCGTAGGGCAGGCCCAGAATTACGGTATAGCGCGGCCCGCAGTTGGTGCAGTTGATGTAAGGGTAGAGGTATCGGCGGTCGTGCGGATTGAAGAGCTCGGTAAGGCAGGCTTCGCAAACCGGCAAGTCCGGCGAGATGCGGACGGTGGGACGATCGCGCCGCAGGCTTTCCCGAATCGTGAACTCGCTCAGGCCCTGCGGCTTTTCTGCCTGCACCTCAAGAGAAGTAATCTGCGCAGCAGGAGGAGGCGCGCTCTCGAGTTCGTGAACGAATACCTGTAGCTCTGGCTGCGTTCCTTCCACGTGGATCTCAACGCCTGCCTCGGCGTTGATCACCCATCCCGAAAGGCCATGGGCGCGGGCCAGTCGGTAGACGAACGGCCGAAAGCCAACACCCTGCACGACGCCGCGAATGTGAATGGAGTAGGCCGTTTTCATGCGAGCGGTCAGCTCCCCGCAGCCCATCGCCAGGGAGTAGGGGGACGGCTTGCCGTCCCCTAACGAACGGGGTAGGGCAAGCCCTACCCCTACACGCTTTCAGAATGGCAGTTTGTGGCGCGTGAAAGCAATCGAAAACGTCGTCGTATATCGCCAATCGACAGTCGTCAAATCGCAGAAAAAGAGAAAGCCCACGGCGATCTGCCTTTTGCCGTGGGCTCAGAGGGAGTCAGGAACAATCGTGATATCGAATCCAGCTCAGGTCTTACCTCCTAAAACTGTGCCAACCGCCCGCACCACCATACCCTCGGCCGCCCCCATATCCATAGCCACGGCCGTACCCATAGCCACGGCCATACCCATAGCCGCCGCCATAGAATCCGAGGCCGAATCCGCCTCCGTAATATGGGTAATACCCGTAGGGATAGTAGTAGGGGTCGTACCCGTAACCATAGCCGGAATATGGGTAGTAGGGATAATCGTAACCTCCCCAGTAGGGCCAGCCAAAGCCGAATCCCCAACCGCCCCAGCCGCCATAGCCCCATCCTCGCCCGTAGCCGTATCCGCCATAGCCATAGCCGCCGCGGCCGCCGTAACCTCCGTAGCCGCGATAACCTCCGCCGTAGCCTCCGTAACCGCGGTACCCACCTCCGTTACCTCCATAACCGCGGTAACCGCCGCCATAGCCTCCCCCGCCGCGATAACTGCCGCCGCCGTGGTACCCGCCGCCATAGCCTCCGCCGCCGTGGCTTGAGCCTCCCCCGCTGAAACTGTGTCCGCCGCCCCGCCTCCGTGCCCTCCACCACCTCCGTGCCCCCCGCCGCCTCGCTGGGCAAAGCCGGCCGTGGCCAGAGCCACAGCGACCACCAACGTCATAATGAAGGTTTTCACGTCATGCCTCCTGCCCGAACCTGTGCTGCTCCTCTCGGAGGGAGCTGCCAAGTGGTATTTAGGCAATTGGCGTGCCAATTCGAGTCGCCCGAAGTCCTTGATTTGTAATGGTAAGCGAGTCTGGACCCTGACCAAAATCCACCGAAAGGTGGTGGTTTTGGGCCAGTGCACCAATTCAGGCGCCGCCCGCCGCCCAAAGACGAATCCCTCCCCGGAAGGCATTTCGATTGTCGCCCCGACGCGTCCTAGGGGGCAGGGACTTGAGCCGCTTGACGTTTCCCCCGCCCAGCACTACGTAGTCAGCCTGCAACGCTGCGCGCAGCTCCTCCACCACCTCGCGGACATGGCGGGCCCACTTTTTCTTGCCCATCCGTTTGAGGCCACGCAGGCCGAGGTAGTCCTCGTAAGTTCGTTTCTTGTAGGGCAGGTGGGCGAGTTCCATGGGTTCAACAATTCCATCCACAATCATAGCGGAGCCCAGCCCCGTCCCCAGCCCAAGAAACAGCATGCGGCCGCCTTCGTAACTTCCCAGCGCCTGCATCGCGGCGTCGTTGATGACTTTCACGGGACGCGCAAAAGCCTTCGCGAAGTTGAATCCAACCCAGCCGCCGCCGAGATTATAAGGCTCCCGCAAGGGCCGCCCATGCACCACAGGTCCGGGATATCCGATCGAAACCGCCCGGTAAGCCCAGCCCTTGGCGAGGTCCTTCACCTTGCGCACCATCCGGCTGGCGGTCATGCTTGGGCCCGAAGGAAACTTCCGCTCGCTGCGCTGCCCCGAGGCCTGCACCTTTACATGAGTGCCTCCGACATCGATCACGAGGATGCCGCGCGCGCGGTTCCCAAGACCTTTGTTCATATCCGCCTCTCCCGTAGAATCCGGATTTCCTGTTCGCCCCTCATCCCCACAGGTCAGTGGTCAGGTATTTCAGGCCGGAGTCGCAGATGATGATGACGATGGTCCCGCCCCGGTGCGGGCCCGCGAGAAGCTGCAGGGCAGCGGCGAGGTTTGCGCCCGAGGAGAAGCCGGCGAAGATCCCCTCTTCTTTGGCCAAGCGGCGCGCTGCCTGCATCGCCTCGTCGTCGCTCACTTGCAGGTAGCCATCGACAATGTCACGTTTAACGAACTTGAGAGCGGCCATCGAATATCCGCCGCCCTGGATGCGGTGGTTGGGACGGCGAGAGGGCTCGCCTGCCAGCACCGCGGCGCCTCGGGGCTCGACAACATAGCACTTGATCTGCGGAACCGCTTCCTTGAAGGCTGCCGCGCACCCTCCGAACGAACCGCCCGATCCCACAAAATCGCAAAAAGCGTGAATCTGGTTCTTGGCCTGGCGCAGAATCTCAGGTCCTGTGTGAAGATAGTGAGCGCGGAAGTTTCCTTCGAGATTGAATTGGTCGGCGCGGAAAGCGTGGCGCTCCCGAACGATGCGCTGCGTTTCCAACTCGACTTTTTCCAAATCTCCCCCCGAGACCTGGCCCGGCACTGAGCCGGGGAGTTGCTCAACCAGCACGACCTCCGCGCCCAGCGCGGCCATCATCCGCGCGCGCTCCGGGGAATTGCCCTTGGACATCACCGCCACAAACGGATATCCGCGGACTCCGCACACGATGGCGAGCCCCGTCCCGGTGTTTCCGCTGGTGAGCTCGACCACCGTCTGCCCCGGCTCGAGCGCCCCGGCTGCTTCGGCGTCTTCGATGATCTGCCGCGCGATCCGGTCTTTTTTTGAATACCCGGGATTCAGGTTTTCGAGCTTGGCGAGGACCCTGCCGTCGAGGTTCCGAGTTACGCGGGCGAGTTCGACGAGCGGGGTTTCGCCGATCGCCTGGATTACAGAAGGGCACAAGTCAGTGCGCACGCGTCACCTCACTCCGGGATTCCCATCGTTCTTCGGTGGTCGCGAACTCACGACGAAGATATGGTAAGTCACGGCGTCCCAGGCGTTATGGATGCCGGCGAAGAGCAGCAGCAAGGCCGTCGCAGCCACGCCAAACAGAGCCTGTCGCGCATGGGAGAGAACGGCGTAAGCCGATAAGGCCACCACCACGTAGGCCGCCAAGGGCAACAGGACGTGAAATAGCCAGTCCTCAAACTCGGGCTGGTAGGCGGTTTGTTTTCGCATACGCCGAGCCACGATGAATTCGTACGCGACTCCATTAAGGCCCAGTAAGGCCAGGAAAGTCGCGGGCCCGCCGATGCCGTGCCAGGGCGCGCACAGAACCGCTGACAGCAGCAGCGCGCATCCGAAATGAACGATGTTCGGCGTGGCAAACGCGGCGCCCGCCTGAGCGGAACCGGGCGGGCGGGGAAGGCTGGCAATGAGGGCCATGACGACGAACTGCAATCCGATCAGAGCGCCGGCAGACGAACCCACGATGACGTAAAAGTTCTCCCATCCCGCGAGCTCAGTCATGCCGTCACCTCAAATGGGCGTCACGCCAGGACGCTGAGTCGCGAAGAAACACAAAGTGGAAGCTCTGGTTTCTCTTTGGGGCCTTCGCGTACTTTGCGGCTTTGCGTGAAACCGGCTTGTCCCTCTATAGATCTAGTTCGCACCTTCTTGGCCCCCATCAGCCGCCGTATTGTTCGTCCGTGACCTTTTCCAGCCAGTCGACGGTCTTGCCATCAAGTTTTTCCTGAATGGCGAAATGAGTCATGGCGGTGGTTGGCGTCGCGCCATGCCAGTGCTTTTCGCCGGGCGGGAACCAGACCACATCGCCGGGCCGGATTTGCTCGACTGGGCCGCCCCAGCGTTGCGCCAGGCCGCAGCCAGCCGTGACGATGAGAGTCTGACCGAGCGGATGGGTATGCCATGCCGTGCGCGCTCCGGGCTCGAACGTGACGCTGGCCCCCACGGCGCGCGCGGGATCGGGCGCGGTAAACAGCGGGTCGACGCGCACCGTGCCCGTAAAATAGTCTGCCGAGCCTTTGCTTGAAGGCTGCGAGCCGCTTCTTTTGATCTCCATTCCCTGAATCCCTTCTCCCAAAACGCGCATTCCTTTTATCCCGCCATTATACCCTGCCGGGCGCACCGCTATCCAACCGGAGAGCATTGTTGGCCGCGCAGAGTTTGTGCTTAGTGGTGTTAGTAAGCGCGATTATTCTGCTTCCTGAAGGGCGGGGCTTTAGCCCCGCCGGTACGTAGAGCCCGGTTGAAGGGGCCATTAGGCCCTGAAGCAACGTGGTTTCAGGGGCTAAAGCCCCGAGGAATGGCTTGTTCGGTGCGGCGGGGCTGAAGCCCCGCCCTTCCGCCTTATCAATGCGCGCCAAGAGGTAAACGCGGAGGGGGGCCTCCACAGATTCCGGCGGAAATGACGGAGTGAGTCACGGGCTCGAATGCCACGAAAAAGTGGGATCTGTCCGCAAGAGGGATGATGGCCGAGTACCAGGAATAACTCAGGGGAGAAAGGCCAACGCGCTTGGGGTGTTCGGCGCAGCCGAATTGAGCGTGATGAGGGGGCTCGTCGAGACTGAGCGTGATGTGGGAATTGCCCAGCAAGCGCCGCGTACTTTTCGAGAGCGTGGAAGCCTTGGCGAGATCTTCCACAGTGAGTTGCAGCGGATGCGCCGCATCCAGCTTCCCAACGCCGGATTGGAATTTCTGGATTGCTTGGATGGTCTCAATCAGCGCCGTCGATTTTGGGTCCCAGCATCCCCGGTACACAAAGGAGTAAGTCGCCATGGCGGAAAGGGTGCACAGAAACGTTATGATGGCCAATGGCAGCAGGATCCTGACTACAGACAAAGCTCGGGCCTGGAGCGGCACCCGAAAGAGCCGGTAACTTTGGATGACCGCATAGAGCAGGGTTGGAGCCAATATCATTATTATCGGCACGAATGCTGCTTGTGCGCTGTTTGAGAACAACGCAGCATCGATGAGTCTGAAAATTGCATTGGATTTGAGATGCGAAACGGCGGCGGCGAATTGCACATCTGCGAAGGGATCGAACCTTGAAAGAAAGAGATTCGTGAGTCCGTGCCCCGCCCACTTGCCGAGCTCACCGGCGAAATAGACAGCGATCGTCACCGGGAGAACCCAGAGCACAGCAGGTACCGTCCCTTTGACTGCGCACGCGCACCAGAAGGCGGCAAAAGTCAGAAGCACCGCCCCCACCAGCAAATCCTGTCCGACATGCATATCTGCAAGCGGTCCCCATAATCTGCCGGCGATCAAAAGCGGGACCAGCCCCGCACCTATGAAGCCCGCGAACAGCGCCATGCACAGCTTGATGAACCACTGGCGGCGGGCCGACACCGGCAAGGTCAGGTGCCAGGAGTGCGTGCCCGACGTTCTTTCTTCTCCCAGTGACGCGCTTCCGGCGAGAATCGCTATCATTAACGTACTGACCACACCCACAATGACCACCGCGGTTTCGAAATTCCTGGAAAATCCTCGCTCGTACAGCAGGCCGAAGAGGGTCAGGCAAGCCCAGCCCAGGGCCGCCAGCAAGCTGATCAGCCAGACCGGCCGCAGCAACCGAAGTTCCTTGCGGATCAGGTTCAAAACCGCTCCGCGGGGACGGCAGCGCAACCAACCGGCCCACGCTCCCGGCATCACGTCCGGACCGGCCATCAGCAGATCTTCGCCGGCCGTGCCTCCCGTGGCCTGAAACCGCGCCAGCATTCGCCCGCCCAGCCAGAGCATTGCACCTGCGTAGCACAGGAAGACGAAGATAATGCTAGAAACAACGATGGGGTTTCCCGGCGAGAGGTATCCGCGCGCGCGAAGCCAGGTGGCCAAGTTCGCCCAGGGAACCGCGAAGCCGATGAAAGATTGGACCCCGATGTTCAGGACGACACCGCCCACCGTTGATCTTGTGAAAAGCGTCCAAAACGTCGCCGAAGCCGCGATGGCGACGATCCACGCACCTCCAAGGGCCAATACCTTCCAGTCTTGCCGAAGTGAGGTCGCCCTCAAGGCCAGTGAGAAAAACAGAACCGCGGACAGGACCGCAACCACCGTAACGCTCAACTTTTCGCCCCAAATTACCATTCGGCCCACGGGTTGAGAAAGCAGCAGGGAAAGCGTCCGGTGCTGGAATTCGTCGCCCAGCGGGAGAGTCGCGAGGAGCGGGATCCCGAGGAAAAACCCAATCGGCCAGATCAACTGCATTAATTGTGGCGGGTGCGCGAGCGGCAGCACGCCCGCAGCGGCCACAGCGCACCAGGGCCAGAACAGCGGGCGTGCTTCCTTCAGGATCCTCGTGGTTTTGGCGTTCATTCTCGTCTCCTACGACTTCAAGGTCGCGACGAAGATCTCCTCGAGTGTCAACGACTCGGTCGTCAGCGACTCGGGATTATGTTCTCGCAACCGCTGCATCAATTCGGGCCCCGAGCCATTGGCAATCAATTCCAATTCACGGCCGTCGCGGCGCACGCGCAATGCCGTTCGCAGATCGATTTCCGGCGGCGCTTGTGCAAAGCGGGCGCGAATCGTCTGATAACGCTCGCGGGCCTGGTCGGCGTCGAGCGTCAGCACGCTGCGGCCGCGATCGATGAGCGTGAACTCATCAATCAATCCCTCGAATTCGCTGATCAGGTGGGTGGATACCAGGATCGTCCGCTTGCCCGGAACGCCTTGCTGGTAGGCGCCGATCACCGCCTCGATGAACTCGCGGCGAACGATGGGGTCCAGGCCCGAGGTAGGCTCGTCGAGCACCAGCAGGTCCGTCTCCGGGCAGACCGCGGCGACGAGCGCCACCTGCGTCCGTTGGCCCTTCGAGAGATTTCCGGTGCGCTGCGCCGGATCCAGTTGGAAACGCTCAAGCAGTTCTTGCTCCGTCTGCCGGTTCCAACGGGCGCGGAAGGAAGCGAGGTAATCCAGCGTCTCGCGTACGCTCATCCACGGATAGAATCCCACCTGGTCCGGCACGTAAGAGAGAAGGCGTTTCGCCTCCACTTCCTGTTTTGCCGGATCGAGGCCGAAGACGCGCACCTGACCGCTCTGCGGACGCAGCAAATTGAGCAGACACTTGATGGTGGTCGTCTTGCCCGCGCCATTGCGGCCGAAGAATCCGTAACAGCGGCCGGGTTCGACCGTCAGGCTCAGGTTACGGACCGCCTCCGCGTGCCCGTAAGCGTAAGTGAGGTTTTCGATCTGAATCGGGGGAGCTGGAGATTTCATGACTATTCAATCCTCCTCATGGTCTTCATGGGCGCGTCGTTTGTCGTCGAGCACATCCAGCCGCTCACGGATCAATTCCAGGAACTCATCGTGGGGCACCTGCAAATGGTGCGCCTGCACAACGACCTGGTCGATGTGTTCGATCAGCAAATCGCGCCGCACCTTCTTCCGCAATGCCGATTGATTCTCTTTCAGGAAACAACCCCGTCCCGGCAGCGTTTCAATTACGCCCTGGCTTTCGAGCTCCGTATAGGCTTTGGCAATCGTGTTGCGATTGACGCGCAGTTCCTCCGCCAGAGGACGGATCGAGGGGAGCGCCTCGCCGGGCCGCAGCGCCCCTGAGGCGGCGGCGGTCCTGATCTGATCCACGATCTGGAGGTAGATGGGCATGCCTGACTTGAAATTGATTTGGAGTATCATATTCGGCTCACTGTCATAGGACTGTATGACAGTCGGCCGGCGATGTCAAGAAGTATTTTCAGGGGTGGTCCTGATCGGTAAAACGACCCTGGCAGGTGGCTGCGGACAGGGACACACCGTGCGCCCGGCGTAAGTGCGCAGCGTATACCGATTCGCTTGGATGGGCCGCCCATTCCGACAAGAACGTTCACGGCATGCAACCCGTTGGAGGTATAGTCGTCAGACCATTCTCGTGAACTGGAGTCGGGGAGCAGTTCGGGGTTTATTTCCACTCCCCTCGGGTGTAGACTTCTGTGCCGTGCGGCACGAAAAGCATCCTGGGTATGCTCGTCCGGCATTTTCAACGGGCGCGATGCTTAAGGCGGAAGATCGTTGGCAAGGAGGCAGTCCGTGAGGCGAAGAGAGATTCTGAAGTTGGCGTCGGCGGCGGGCCTTTCCTTTTTCCCCTGGCGAAGGATGGCTGGCGCCGTGAACAGAGGCAAGGTGCTTTACTTCACGCGCAGCGCGGGTGGCGAACACGCCGTGGTGAAGCGGCGCGGCACTGAGCCCAGCGTTTCCGAGAAGAGCATGATCGAGATGGGCCGGCTCCGCGGGTTCGACGTGGAGTGTACGAATGACGGGCGAGTTTTCGAAGGCGGCCTGAGCGCCTATGATGCCATCGCGTTCTATACTTCGGGTGATTTGACGCGCCCCGCGCCTGACGGTTCTCCGCCCATGTCCCCAGCGGGCAAGCAGCGATTGCTGGAAGCGATCGCGCAGGGCAAGGGTTTTATGGGGTTTCACTCCGCCGCTGACACGTTCCATTCGCCAGGCCAGCACGATCGAAACCAGGCGGACGTAGATCCCTACATCGCCATGCTGGGCGGCGAGTGCCTGGCGCACGGGACGGAGCAGGAGGCCTCGCTGCTCGCCGGGTCGCCCTTCCTCGGAAAGAGCATTGGCGTGCCTGGCCAGGGGCTGTCGTTTACGGACGAGTGGTGCACGTTCAAGAACTTCGCCCATGATCTACACGTGGTGCTCGTCCAGGAGACCCGCTATCTGAAGGGCAGTGCCTACCGGCGCCCGGACTACCCTTGCACCTGGCTGCGCAAACATGGCCAGGGCCGCGTGTTCTATACGTCGATGGGGCACCGCGCGGACATCTGGACCAATCCGTTTTTTCAGGCCATTACCCAGGCGGGACTCGAGTGGGTGCTGGGGCGATTCGATGCCGACGTTGCGGCCAACATTGACGAATTGACACCCCACGCAAACCAGTTGAGAAGCTAGTGTCGCGTCCCGCGCTGGTTTTGACAACTGTGAGGACCCCCTCACCCGTCCCGGTGCATCGGGCCACCCTCTCCCCCAAGGGGGCGAGGGAAAGAGATGTCGCATTACCTCTGCGTAAGGAGAGATCATGACAAACCATCGAGCTGTTTCACGGCGCGAATTCATCGAGACCGGCGCGCTGATGTTGGCGGGCGCGGCGCTGGAGGCGAAGACGCGTGTCGCGCCGCCGCCCGACCCTCGCAGGACGCGCAGCTACAATGAGAACATGGATTATCGCCGCCTGGGCCGCACCGGCCTCATGATCTCCGTGGTCAGCATCGGCGGGCACTGGAAGCGCATCCCGTTCAAGCCCGGCAGCGAGGATTTCAAGAAGAATCGACGGGACGTCATCAATGCCTGCCTCGACTCCGGCATCAACTACATCGATGCATGTTGCGAGCCGGAGGTGGCTGTGTATGCCGAAGCCGTGAAGGGCAGGCGCGAGGAAGTTTACATGGGCTTCGATTGGACGCTGGCGCGCGGTCCATCCATCGCCGGGTCGCTCGATAAGCTCAAGCAGGGTATGGACGACGGGCTGAAGCAATCCGGACTGGAGTACGTTGACTTGTGGCGGCTCACGATGATGGAGCAGACCACGAAGAACTCAGAGCGGGAAATCGAAAACGTGATGGCCGCGCTCGAATGGGGGAAAAAGACGGGCAAAGCGCGATTCACCGGCATCTCGACGCACCATCGCCCTTGGATCGCCGAGGCGGTGGCCAAGTATCCGCAAATCGAAGTGGTCGTGACTCCCTACGCCGCGGGCAGTAAGGAGAAACCCGTGGGTAGTATGTTCCAGGCCTTGCGCAAGCACGATGTGGGCATGATCGGCATCAAACCGTTCGCCAGCGGCAACCTGTTTGCTTCGCGTGGCGTGCCGGATTCCGACAGCAAGGTCGAGGACGACCAGCGCGCCCGTATGGCCCTTCGTTACGTGCTCTGCTGTGACGTCCTGAGCGCCGCCATCCCCGGTCTCATCACTGTTGACCAGGTGAAGAACGCCGCGGCCGCCGTGAAAGAGCGTCGGGCATTTGAAACCGCCGAAGCTGCGCACTACGAGGACCTGACCGCGCAAATGTGGAACAACCTGCCTGCCAATTACCAGTGGTTGCACGATTGGAGATGGGTGTGATTTGACGCGGACCCGCATCATTCCGCTCGCCGCGCGGGTCGGAAAGGGCGTAGATTTGCGGCCGTCCGCTGGGCTGCTAGACGGAGATCAGAACCCGCCGCCGAAGTTCCCCGTGAGTAATCGGTACAGGCGTCGCACCGGTGCCTTTCCGTTCCTAGGATCTGCACCGTGCAACCACCAGTGTGATGTCATCTGCCTGTTCGCCATCACTGAACTCTTGGACCGCCGCCACGATGGTTTCGAGGAGAGAGGGGACCGGTAGGTGGCGCTGGGCGAGTATCGTCTCGGCAAGGCGGGACTCGCCAAATTGCTCGCCCTCGGCGTTCTCCGCTTCCGTAACGCCGTCGGTGTAAAGGACCAAGGTGTCGCCGTCGGCGAACTGGACCTCCGCAACCGCACATTCCCACTTTTCGAATAATCCCAGCACGGTGTTCGTAGCATTTAATCGTTCCAGTTGTCCGTCCGCCCGCAGGAGAAGTGGCGGCAAGTGTCCGCAATTCACGTAGCGCAGCCGACGGCTCGAATCGTCGTAATCGGCAAAGAACAGCGTGGCGTAACTGCTGTCACTGCTGTTCTCATAGAACAACTGATTCACTGACTTCAGCAGTCGCGCCAGGTCGTCTAAGGCCACGGCGTACTGGCTGCGCAGGTTGGCCTGGAGATTGGCCATCAAGAGCGCGCCGGATATCCCCTTGCCCGCGATGTCTGCCAGCACCAGCGCCAGCCGGCCGGGGCGTAACTCGAGGAAGTCGTAATAATCACCACCCACCTGGCGAGCTTGGATGCAGCCGCCTGCATACTGGAGCGTCTTCATGGACGGTAGCTTCTGCGGGAACAACCTGGCTTGGACTTGCTTTGCGTACTCCATCTCCTGGGTAATGCGCCGCTCCGCCTCGATTCGCTCGGCAATATTCTCCCCCATGCGAATGCTTTCCAGCGCGACGCCCGCCTGGCTCGCTACGGAAGCGAGCAGACGTTTATCATCGCTCGAATAAGGCTCCTCCGAGAGGCGAGCGCCCAATACCAGTAAACCCACCAGCCGGCTATCGCGTCCCAGTATGGGAACCAGGCTATCGGGCTTAAGAGGCCCTAGGAGGAAGGGTTCTGTGGTACCGCCCGGCCGCTCGGCGGAAACCTCCCAGGTGGAAGGAATCCCGGAAAATCGTTCCATCCGCCCGCGTCGTGCCAGTTCCGCTATGATCGCCGGCGTGACCGGGATGGTTTGGAGTTCAGGCGGGACATTACCACGCAGGGCGGAGATTTGATGGTCGCGGGATTCAAGATAGACCGCGAGAGAGCTCGGCTGAAGCGCTTGATTCAGATGGTGGTCGAGGAGTGCCGCCAGTTCTTGCCGATCCGTTGCCGTGCGGGTCTTCTCGGCCAGGTCTTGGAGGATCATGCGAGCGTCATAGGCGCTGCGGAAGAAAGCCTGATCGATGCTCTCTCCGACGCGCTTATGTACCCGCGTCCCCGTCCAAAGCAGAAGCGAGCCGAAGGCCGTCCCCAGCGCTATACCGCCGGGTAAGGCGGCCCCGGTGAGCGGTCCGAGATAACGAGCAAAAGAGAGGGCAAAAATCCATGTCACGCCGACACTGAACAGAAATAGCACGATCGTGAAGCCGCGTTGCACCAGCAGGTAACGAGCGCTCCGCCTGAGCAAAACCGGGATCTCGAGCACTCGGTGCTTAACGACGGCGTAGGCAAAGGAGAGAGGAAAGAGCCACAACAAAACTACGATCGCGACAACCAGCAAAAGCGGCGAGTGAAAGCCAAAAAAGTCATTTGCTCCAAGCACCAGCGTGGCGGGAACGACACCCAGTAGCGTCCCCCACAGTATCACTCGAATCTTGCGGCGCACCTCCGGAGAGGGAGCGCTGAAGGCATTCCAGATCAACGAGACAAAGCCCAAAGCGATGAGCCCATAGAAAAAAGACAACACGAGAATATGTGGTCCGCCAGGGGGTTGTCGCAAGAGGTGCATCAGCGGAAAGTAGAAACCTACCACCAGGCCGATCCACTTCAACCAGGGAAGACGGCGATCGAGCGCCGACTGCGTGGGGAAGACCGCGAAAAAGAAATAGAACAACGGAGAAACCATGTTGCCGAAGATTGCCCTATAGGCCTGCGCGAACGACCGCAAGGATGGATTCAGGCCCGCGAACGAATTCCCGCTAGCCGGTATGGCGATAAAGCCAGCGAACATCAACGCCAGAAGCCAGGCGTTGGGGTCTTCCAGGCGAAGAAACAGAACTGCCAGGCCGACCACAAGGAACCCCACGGGATAGGTGTTGGCGATGTCCTGGCCCAAATCCTGCGCTATTTTTCCCTCCTTCGAAGTTGGGGCACGTGCCCGAAACACTGCCTTAATCACGAACGGCGCAGAAACATGGGCACGCTGGATGGTCAGGTCGACAGCGTCACCAGGATGGTGCATGAACCAGCCATCGACGATGGAGAGGGCGTTCTCGATGTGGCGTCCGTTGATCTCGATGATTCGATCTCCAGTTCTCAATCCGGCGCTCTCAGCGGGGCTGCCACTTTGGACACTCTCAACCAGTTCGCAATGTTCGGCGCCAACGTACTCGTTACTAAAACCCAATTCCACCGAAGGTTGCCGGTAGTTTCCGTACATCCAAAGGGCGGTGTAAAAAATGGTGGCAGCGGCAAAGAGCGTTGCCAAAGTGGCCAGCAGCGGTTTGGAGAACGATGACGTGCGCATGATTGGGCGGGCCAGCGCCAGGGAATCTGCACGGGCGAAGACCGCGACAAAGCTTCCAGTTTTGGACTCACTTCGAAGCATGCAATCGTGAGGTTAACTGTTCCAGCTCGCGACGCACCGCATCATACATTGCAGGCGTCGGTGCAGCGTCAGCCCCCTCAACGTCGGTGGCTAAACCGCTCAACGTGCCGTTCAGTTCGGCAAACTGGTCGGCGGAGGCGTCGCCATGCTGTTTCGCCGCCTGATAGGCCTGGTAACTTTCGCGCATTCCGGCCATGAGTTTCTGCTCCAGCGACAATTGGGCGGCGAAAGCAGACGCTGGCGTGGTCTGGCGCGGGTCGCGCACGACCGTCAGGGGCTGGGTAGAGGTCTGGCCCGCCACGGTCAGCTTGACGACGTATTTGTCAGGAACGACGAGCGGTCCTTCCGGGCCGGCCGGAGTCTCGTGCGGGATTGAGGACATGGGGTAGGAGTGTTCTACCGACGGCGGCGACGAATAGCGGAGATCCCAGGCGAAGCGGTTCATTCCGACATGGGTGGACAAGGGTTGCGGATTCGCCATCCAGTAGTCTGCAATTGTCGGCCACTTCTCCGGTCTTCTGACGTTATCCGGAATCGGCGCACTGCTGAACTGGCGCACCAAATTCCCCTTTGTGTCATAAATCGCCAGCTCGATCGGCTGGGATGGCACGGACTGCAAGGTGTAGTCCAGAAGCGCACCTGTGGGAGGATTCGTACCGGCGGGCATTTCAGGCGGCAAGGGGGTGTCGGAGTTGGTGTCTCTGCGCACTCGAACCGCTTCCGCCGGCTGGAACAAGTGAGCGGGGGCGGCGGCGACCTGAGCGTTGAGTTGACGAAGCGGGCTCAGGTCGTCCAAAATCCAGAACGCCCGGCCAAACGTCGCCGCCACCAAGTCTCCATCCCGTATCGCCAAATCGCGCACCGAAGCGGTGGGCAGATTGAGTTGCAGCGACTGCCACTCTTCACCGTCATTGAAGGATACAAACACGCCATTTTCCGTGCCGGCGTAAAGCAGCCCCTGCCGTTTCGGGTCTGCTCGAACCACCCGAACGAAGCTCCCGTCCGGAATGCCGACGGTGATCGCGGTCCAGGTGCGCCCGTAGTTGTCAGTTCGGTACATGTAAGGACGAAAATCGCCCCATTCGTGCCGGTCCATTACCACATAAGCCGACGCCGGTTTGAAAGGCGAGGCTTCAACTGTGCTGATGGTATCCAAAGGCTTCAATCCCGGGATCGCCGCTTGTTGCCAATTCTTGCCGCCGTCGCGCGTAACCTGCACCAAACCGTCGTCGGTGCCCACCCAGATCAGGCCGGCATCGAGCGGCGAGGGACCAATCGCCGAGATTGCAGCCCAATCGCGGCTGGTTTTGCCGTCTGGGAGGGGGCGCATCGGCAGATCGGGTCGGACCGTAAGGTCGGGACTGATGCGCCGCCAATTGAGCCCACCGTCGGAAGTTTCGAGGAGATACTGCGCGCCGTCATACAGGATGTTGCTGTTCTTGGGCGAAAATAGGAACGGGGGCTGTACCGAGCCCCACCACGGGCCCATTAAGTAACGGTACGGCCCTCCGGCGCCGATGTAGGGCGTTACGTCGAGGGTTTGCCAGGTGCCTCGTTCCCTGCGGTGAATTGCCGGGCCATCGTCGCTGGAGAATAGCCACTGCGGATGCGCCGGATCCGGTAAAACATACCCGTATTCGTAGGCGCCCATCGAAGGGCGCCAGTCCAGGAAGCTAATATCACCGAATGCTCCCCGGCTGCTCACCTCGACCGAGCCGTTGTCCTGTTGGGGGCCGTAAATATGGAAGGGAAACTGACTATCCGTTGACAGGTGATACATCTGCCCGGTCGGTTGGTTGTACCAACTGCTCCAAGTTTGGCCTGCATTCAGGCTTACGCTCGCGCCTTGGTCAGCGCCCAAGATCATTTGGCTGCTGAGACAGCCCTTGCCGTCGCCGATGGGCACACAGGGGCTTTTGGGGTTTATCCAGAGGTTGTGGTAGTCATCGCCGCCCGGCGACCCTTTTAAGGCCTCAAACGTCTCTCCGCCATCAATCGAGCGATAAAATGAGGTGTGAACCACATAGACCACATTGCGATTTTGGGGATCTATCCAGACATTGTCGAAATAGCCGGAGCGCCCTCCGGGTTCTAACCGCGGATCTTGCGTGATGCTACGCCAACTTGCTCCACCATCATCGGAGCGAAAGAACCCGCCTTGAAGGTGGTCGGTGTGTCCCTGGTCTCTCGAAATAATTGCGAAGACGCGCCCGTTATCGGCAGCCAGCCCAATGCGCCCCATAGGCCAGGTGGGAAGTCCAGGGCCGGATAAAGCTTGCCAGGTCTGTCCTCCGTCGGCGGACTTGTAGATGGCCCCGCCGGCTTGGTCATTATCGGCCGGCGCAGGCGGAAGAGCCGCTTGATGGTGCCAGAGAGCCGCATACACCGCCCCAGGGAGAGCGGGGTCGTATGCCAGTGACATGGCGCCCGTCGTGTCATCCTTGTAGAGAGTCTTAGTCCAGGTTTGCCCGCCGTCGCGGGTCAAATAGACGCCGCGATGAGGATCGGGCGCATAGGCGTTCCCGAGCGCCGCCACCAGCGCCACATCGGGGTTCGCCGGGTCCACAAGGATCGCCCCGATGTGCGCGGTCTCGGAAAGGCCAATATGGCGCCAAGTGCCCCCGCCGTCATCCGAGCGCCAGACTCCGTCTCCCAGGTTCACCGCCCCCCACGCCGTGCTGGCGATGCCGAAATCGCCGGTACCGATATAAATGATTCTGCCATTCGACGGCGCGACTGCGAGCGCACCGATCGAGGCCACAGGCACCTGGTCGGAGATCGGCTGCCAAACCTCCCCAGCGTCCGTGGTTTTCCAAACGCCACCCCCGGGAGTCGCCATGTAGTAGATACCCGGCTCCCCGGTCACCCCGGCCACCGCGGAAACGCGACCCCCGCGAAAGGGACCTGCCAGCCGCCACTGCATGCCGCCGTACAAAGCGGGGTCGAACTGGCCCGCTTTTAGCGAAGCGATGGCAACCAGGGCCACGATGAAAACAATGATTGAGGTTTTAGCGAAGTTGGGTCTTGTTTTGAACATGTTGTCACCCGTTATGTGCTGAGTCCGCCTCGGACGTCAGAAAGTAGCGAAAATCCTGTTAATCGCTTCCGCCAGGTCGCGGGCCTGCCACGGCTCGGTCCTATCATCCTTCGAGCCAACCATGATGACCCCGCCGACTTGATGTCTTGAGCGTGATCAAGAATGGGCTGCTCCCTCGGCCCTGAGCTTCATGCAGAGTAGGTTAGCACGTTGGAATCGGGCGGCAAAGTCAAGAGATGCCCATCGTAGGTGCTGCCCTGATTTGGGCCGCAACGCCGGCTTCCAGCCGGCACTGGCGCCGCCAAGATAGCGGCGCCATGTCCAGCGAGAGTGTGAGGTATCCTTTCTCCTTTGGGGCTCGCCTGCCCACACCTCTCTCCCGGGGACAGGAAAACCGATTACGCGCGGAGGCGCGTAAGGCTGTGTTTTCCTTCTCCGGGGCGAGAAGGTGGCCCGCGACTGGTGTTCTCACCAGCCGTCGCGGGCCGGATGAGGGATGTCTTCCGTGATCGTTCCCAAATACGAACCATGCCTAACTCGGGCGCGAGATGCAAAGCCGCACACAACGCAGGATGCGCGTAACTGTGCGCCCCGCTCACTGAAACGTGTAGCCGGTGCGTCGCCTTTATGCCCTGGGACGTGGCGGTGACGCTTTAACTGGAAGGGCAAGCCGTTTACCATGAACTTAACTGCTGCTGTCTAACTTCCGAGTGGCGTGATACATCCAGAACACGTTCCAGGGTCAATCTGCATTCCCCCGGCCCCTGATGCCAGCGCCTCAACCCTGCCGGCTCGCGCTCCTTGCGCAGGTTGCCGTGTGCACCCTAATCGTCAGGTTAATGAGTTATTGCACGAGGAAGCCTATTTCCTAAACCATGCACCTAGTTGCGATGGCACCGCTCGTGGGGAAGTATAAATTAGCGCAGGTGTCAGGGTTCAGAGATCAGGGAACAGAAATCAGGAACGCAAAATTCACATTTGACATTGATAGGACAATCCACTACCATATGGTTGTGGATAAATTGGGTACAACATTTGCTGCTTTGTCTGATCCAACCCGGCGGGGGATGATCGAACGACTCTCACATGGTCCTGCCTCTGTGCATGGATTGACGGAACCGTTTGCACTCTCGCAGCAGATGATTTCAAAACATATTGCCTATCTGGTGCGGGCGCGGATTGTGATCAAGACGAAGCGTGGACGAGAGAGTGTGTGCACGCTTAGGCCAGAGGCGATAAAGACAGTCAGCGACTGGGCGGCTTATTATCGCCGATTCTGGGAAGAGAGTTTCGACAAGCTGGATGTAGTTGTGACTCAAATAAAAAAAACGGAGGGCAGAGATGACAAAAAACACGGTTAACGAGACAGAGCGGATGGTTGTCACAAGAGTTTTCGATGCTCCACGCGATTTGGTTTGGAAGGCGTGGACAGACCCGAAATACGTGATGCAATGGTGGGGACCGAAGGGTTTTACTGCGCCTTTCTGCAAGATCGATTTTCGCGTGGGAGGAAAATTTCTCTGCTGCATGAGAGCGCCGGATGGCCAGGAGTTCTGGAATGCTGGTGAATACCACGAGATTGTTCTGCACGAGAAGATCGTTTCCTCCATGTACTTTTCCGACCCGGAGGGAAACAAGGTTGACCCTGCGCAATATGGAATAGAACATGAGGCCATAGACGGTGCGCACGATGTGATTACCTTTGAGGATCTTGGAAACGGCCAGACGAAACTCACCTTCATTGGAAATGAAACTATGGAGAGCGCAAAAAATAGCGGTCAAGTGGAGGGCTGGAACCAGATACTCGATAAAGTTGCCGCAGTTGTTGCGGGGCTGGCGCAGGCGAAATAAGAAATTGAAGTTTTGATGATCGTCATGCGCGAGATACTGAACGTAAAGCAAACGCAAGTCCATCCCGGAGACCCCAGCTACGGGTGGAAGTGGAAGGCATTCTTGGACGATTTGTTGGATAGGTCGAGCGCAGCGCAACAAAGGCAGGGGAAAGGGAATACGAGACAGGGGTTTCAACCAGAATCTCCCCTTTCTACACCTGATCTAGGGGTTTGAATCGCTCCTCAGGGGATTGTACGGGCAAAAAGTGCGCTTTTTCACTCCCTTGACCCGACGGATGCCGGCCGCCAAATCCGGACTGAGAAGCCCGCAGTCCGACGCTTCACAGTCAAGATTTGCTAGCGCTGAGGCCCTAATGTTCGGTCAGACCGAAGCAATATAAGTTTGAATCGTGGTCAACGGCATACACCCGGCCGCCGGCAATGGCCAAGCCGCTGAAGTGAACCCAAGTGGCGATGGCGTCTCCGCTTTGGTACAGGACCCGGCCGGTTTTGGCGTCGAGCGCATACAGCACCGCGCGGTGAGTATTCAGGGTGCGCTGTTGGTCTGTAAGAATAGTGTGCCCGGGTTGATTCCAAACGCCGGGCCCCGAGACCTGCGCTGTGTTCTCGCCGGTGGAGAGGGCGAAGATCACGCCGCTCGCGATGGCGACAGGCTCGGGAACGTCAAAATCCGCGGAAGCCCAGGCCGGGGTAAGGGTCGGCAGGTTGGTCATGGGGTTCGTTTCCAGTTTAAAGGCCAAGATACTGCCGTGGGGATTTGGACCCTGCGTCACTGGGAACCGCGGGGCCTCCTTTGAGATCGGCCCCCAGATCGGTACATAAATCCAAGTGTGGCCCTCTTCGTCCCGCCAGGTTGAGAGTTCGCCCCAGATGCCCATCATTTGAAATTCCAGTTGGTCATTGGCGAACTTCTGGCGGTAAAGGGGCGTCTGATGATCTTTCGAACCCAAGTCATCCGCATCCAACAGGTAGAGGGCGCCCTCTTTGCCGCCCCCCGCCACCAACCGGCGGCTGCGATACGGCAGCCAGAGGAGGCTGGAGGCGGCAATGTCCAGATCGTACTGCGTGATTTGCTCGTGGTTTATTGGTGAATAGTAGTCGATCAGTTTAAGGTCTCCGGGATCGGCCGCGAAAATGGCGCTGCCGTATTCACCCGCTGAAGGATCGAAATTCCCGTCTCCCGTGGAGGCGTAGATTCGTCCGTTGCCGCCGATAGCCACCCCACCCCGGCCCCAGATCCCGGCCCCACGCTGGGCCACCAGTAAATCTCGAATCGCCGGCTGTGTGGGATGGCGAATGTCGATTGAATAAATCCCCGAGAGTGCGCCGCCGCAACCCTGAGAAATCGATGTGTAGATGATGTCATCCGAAAGGTTCAGGCTCCAATCCTTGGCGTAAGGCGGCACGAACTGGACGGGACCGAAGCGCGTCTGGCCGGTGCCCAGGTCCAGGCCATAGAACTTGCCGTCCGCGGCGACGACGTAGATCCAGCCACGGGCCTTATCAATGGTGGGGGTGGCATTCAGGTTATTCGGGCACAGCCACATTCCCTGGTCCTTGGGCAGCGCGTGAGATTCAAAGGTCTGGCTCCAGACCAATTCACCGGTCTTGGCATCGATGGCGTTGATATTGTCGGAGCTTCCCGCCACGTAAACCAGGCTGCGAATGCCGGTCGGCGTGGTGATTCCTTCAGCGACTACCGGTGACGTGAGCGCCGCTAAAGACCGCGCCTCGTTCTTCACCTGAGTTTTCCAGAGCAGCTTCAGGCCGGAAACGCTCTTGAGGCTGAGGGCATCCTCCTGGTCGGCCCAGCCGGAGCGCTGCGGATCGTGGCCAAATGTCGGCCAGTCCGCGCACCCGCCTCGCACACACAGCGTCACTGACGTTAACCACACAAGCGCGCCGATGAATCTCGTGATTTTCATAGTCGCCTGATTAGCTCCAGGGTGGAGGGCAATTTCCCACTTCACTTTTTGGGTTCTTGTAGCCCGAATGTTAACGTACCACAGAGTCTTCGGAGTTCGAAGAAAAAATGCGGCGAGGTTTAAGGTCGATTGACGCCGAACCTCGGGCGGCTAGTTTCTGTCCAGAAAAGTACTTTCTCCCCACGAGAAGATATTCAATGCTACTTCGCGGCCGTTCGAGCTTGATTTCCAGCCATTGAATGCTCTCCCCGAGATACTACGAGACTCCAACTTGACACTCGGCCTCGCAATGAAGTTGAATGAGCGGCGGGGTTGCGAAAAAGTTTCATCTAAAGGCGCAAGAAAAGAGGCAGCCAATGATAACAGACGCTTTTGTTGCGACAGGGTCGCAACTAGGAAGATCAGCAGCCAGAGGTGCAATCACACGCCCCTCCCTGAGGAATCAGCTCCTCGCACGAGGAGTTCGCATCACGACTCAGAGGAGCGTCCTTATCGGCGTTATTCAAGACGCTGCGCGCCACCTCAACGCGAGCGAACTACTTGAGCTTGCTCAGAAGCAGGACCCGGAAATCGACCGGGCAACTGTGTATAGAACGATTGCTCTGCTGAAAAGACACGGTTTGATCGACGAACTTGACTTGATGCATTTGGAGGGGGAGAAGCACTACTACGAGGCGAAAACCAGCCGGGATCACTGCCATATCGCTTGCCTCGAGTGCGGGGCGATCATGGAGTATACAAGTTCGTCTTTCGAAAAGTTGAAGGCGGAAATCGCCAAAGAATCCGGCTTTAAGATCCGCGTCGCCCGGCTGGAACTCGGCGGTGTGTGTAAGAGATGCCGGAAGTCGGCGTGACGCTGCTTTTTTATGGTCCCAGATGCGAAAGAGTCGCATCTTGTCTGCAGACGGCTTAGGAGGAGACACGAATGGCTGGAACACAATTACCCACACGGCACTTCTTTCGTTGTGGGTCGGTGCCGCGCTTTGGCAAGGATGTTGCCAAGACACTCGTCCTTGCTTTAGGCGGTCTGGTTCTGCACTCTTGGCTTGGACTCCCTCTATGGGCTGGAGTTGGCGGAACCATTTCAGGCACAGTCAAGGACGAAAGCAGTGCTCTTGTTCCCGACGCGGTTGTCAAGGCGGCGAACATCGAAACGAGCGTGCAGCGGCAAGTCTCAACCAATGACCGTGGATTCTATTCGTTTCCCGCCCTTCCCGTCGGACGTTACAACGTCACAATCGAGAAGCAGGGCTTCCGGCTTTATCAGCGGAACGGTATCGCTGTCGATACGAACAGTTCTGTCGTTGTGGATGCCGTTTTGCAGATTGGCGGGCAAGCGCAGGCCGTCACAGTGAATGAAAGTGCGGTCCGTGTCGAAATCTCGGACACCCAGATGGGAGAAGTCATTAGCGGAGCCAAGATGGCTGCTGTCCCGCTGAATGGCCGGAGTTATACGGACCTGCTCGCACTCCAGCCTGGCATTGTTCCATCTACTTCCCTCACCTCGAACACTCAACAAGACGTAGGCGTCAGCGCGTTGTCTCCCTCTGGCGACCTGAATCCCGGGACGATTTCAATCAACGGACAAAGGGAGTTTTCGAACGCTTTCATTGTGAACGGAAGCGACGCCGAGGAAGACGTCAACTCCGCTGCGGCCATTATTCCCAACCTCGACTCGATCGCGGAGTTCCGTGTGCTCACGAGTAATTTCGACGCGGAATATGGCGGCTTCAGCGGAGGGCAGATCAACGTCGTGACCAAATCGGGGAGTAACGAATTCCACGGCGATGCCTTCGAGTTTGTGCGCGGCACGAATCTCGATGCCCGGAACTATTTCTCTCCCACTCGGGGCGGATTTGATCAAAACCAATTCGGCGAAACATTCGGAGGTCCGATCCGAAGAAACAGGGCTTTCTTCTTCGCCGATTACCAGGGAACCCGCCTGACGCAGGGAGTGGACACAGGTCAGATTCCGATTCCTTCTTTGCAGGAGCGATCCGGCAATCTATCGGATATCGATAACTTTCTGACCGGTACCGTCACTGGCCAGAACTCGGCAAATCTTTTGTCGCGAGAACTTGGATACCCCGTTTCGCCCGGCGAACCGTATTACACCGCTGGGTGCACGAGTTCATCGCAATGTGTTCTGCCTGATGCCCTAATTCCCACACCGGCGTGGTCCGCGCCAGCCAGGAATCTCCTGCAATACATCCCCAAGCCGAACGTTGGAGCCGATGCCTTCTCAACGTCGGCTTATAACGAGACTTTGCGAGATGATAAAGGAGCCTATCGGTTGGACTACGGCGGTCGTTGGGGCCTCCTCACGGCCTATTATTTCCTCGACGGTTACACCGTCAACAACCCGTACCCCGTCGCCCAGAGCGGAGCAAGCGTGCCGGGATTCAACGCCTTCTATCTTGGACGGGCGCAGTTGCTCAGTCTGGGCGACACAAAAACGTTGGGGAACAGCGTCGTCAATGAATTCCACTTCAGCTACATGCGGGATCACAGCGATCTTGGAAGACCGGCAGGCGGGCTTGGCGTCAGTCTGGCATCTCAGGGCTTTGTAACTGGCACGGGGACCCCAGGCATTGTGCCGCTCAATCCGTCAGGCGAGGGGGTCGAAGATATTGTCTTCGATACTTTCTCGATTGGGACAAACGCCAACGAGCTGAAGCACGTGAACGATACGTTCCAATGGATTGACAACTTCTCGAAGGTCATGAATCGCCACACTATGAAATTTGGTGTGGAATTTCACTACGACCAGATCAACACCGACCCAATTGCGCAGTTCAACGGCAATTTTCTGTTCGCCGGGAGCGAGACGGGGTCCGATTTTGCCGACTTCCTCCTCGGCATTCCGAGTCAATACAACCAGAGCCAACTGCAAGCGTTTTACGGCCGCAACAAGTATTGGGGTTTGTACGGACAGGACAGATGGCGCTTGAGTCCCAATCTGACGCTGAACTACGGCTTGCGCTGGGACCGCATCGAGCCGTGGTACGAGAAAAACGACGGCCTCTCGACATTCGAGCCAGGCAAATCCTCGGTTGTCTTTCCCAGCGCGCCGGCAGGTATTCTGTTCCCAACCGATCCTGGAATCCCGCGAACGGTCGCGCCGCCCGGAAACCTCGGCCTTGCTCCCAGGATCGGTGTCGCCTTCGCGCCCAATGCCAACGGAGGCACGCTCCTCGGCAGATTGTTGGGGGGACCCGGCAAAACGAGCGTGCGGGCCGGCTTCGGCCTTTATTACACCTCGATTGAGGCGCTCACAATTGGGATCCTGGCCGGCAACGCACCGTTCGGGATCACGTATTCCAGTCCGGCGCCACCACTGTTCGCCACGCCCTTCATTACCGCATCGACGGGGCAAAATCAGGGACAGCCCTTTCCCATGACGCTCGCGACGCAAAAGGCATCGAGCAGCAATCCCGACCCGGACATCAACTGGTCCCAGTTTGAGCCGATCAGCGGAATTCCAGGATACGCGGCGAGCAACCGAATTCCCTACGTCAGGGAATACGTGCTATCGGCCGAGAGGCAGTTCGGCGCCAATACCGTGGTTAATGCGAGCTACGTCGGGACGCAGGGGAGGCGTCTCTTGGTAATGGTCGAAGCGAATCCTGGCAACCCGGCCCTCTGCTCAAGTTTGAGCCAACCGCGGGACGTGGCACCAGGGAGTCCCACCTGCGGACCGTTCGGAGAGGGAAATGTCTTCACCACGGCTTCGGGTCAGGTCATCAACGGCACCCGTGGGCCGCTCGGTCCGAAGTTCGGCAGCGACACTCTCCAGCAGACCCTCGGTGGATCCAACTACAATGCGCTCGAACTGAGTCTGCGCCATTCGAGCGGCAGGCTTGAAATCTCTGCCGGATACACCTACGGCAAGTCGATGGACGATTCCTCGAATTTGGGGGAAGAGGTCAACCCGAACAATCCTTCACTCAGCTACGCACTCTCCTCGTTCGAACGTCAGGCACAACTTCGTCGTCAGTTATAACTATAAGGTTCCAGTCGAACGCCTCTTCCGCGCGTCGAACCGTTGGGCGGAGGGCTGGGAGCTTTCCGGAATTACGCACTTCAGCACCGGTCTTCCTGTGACGCTCGTCAACTACGGAGACAACTCGCTGCTGGGGTCAGAGCCCAACGGGATCAACAATTACGGCGTAGACGAACCTGATTATTCAGGCGGCCCGCTTGCCCTCAATCACAATCTACGCAACGGACACCCGTATTTTAATGCCGCCATGTTCAGCGAGAACGCGCTGGGAACGCCTGGAACCGCCAGCCGCCGCTTCTTCTCCGGGCCAGGGCTGAATAACTTTGATGTGGCCCTGCTCAAGAATCTGCGTCTGAGCGAATCGAAATCGCTCCAGATCCGGCTCGAAGGATTCAACCTGTTTAACCACGCCCAATTCTTCGGGCCGCAAGCTGTCGACGGAAACATCGACAGCGTAACATTCGGACGGGTTATAAGTGCAGGCGCTCCCCGCCTTGTGCAGATGGGGGCGAAATTCCTGTTCTGAGGAGAGACGCCATCAGGTTCTGTGTGCATAGACTGTGGTGCCCGGGTTGTAGTTTCGCCAGTCGAACCAATAGTCTTTTATCACATCGACCCGTTTCAGGCAGACCCCTTTTGCCTTGCCCGATAGAGCACAGCCTTCGAAATTCCACGCCCCTTCGCTAAGGTCGTCCGTCAGCAGCGCGGCGCTCGACGCCTGCCTAAGCCATCCGAAGTCGGCGGGTCGTGACTGCTTCTCGTCAAGAGTACGGTAAAAGGAAGGCTCGCCTTCCAGACCCGGAATGCGGCCGCGAAAAGCGCGCACGGATTGCCCGTCTGGTCCCACCACCAGTAGCACCGGCTCGGACCCCACGTGGTCCAGCACCAGTTTCTCCTTGACAACCTCGTCGTACAAGAACGCCCGGCTGGCTCCGAAGGCCTTGATGCCCAGCACCAGGCTGCGAGGTTTGAGACCGAGAGCCGGATTGGCGAAGCTCAGCACCGTGGGCGCTTTCAACATCCGCGCCTCCCAGTCCTTTTTCTCGTAGTCCGAAGTGTACTTCGTGAGGTCTTTGAGGACGGTACCCTTGGGCTCCTCCGCCTGCCAAAGGCCGAAAGACAATTCATCGGAGGAAATCCAAGTTAGACGTTTGCCCTTGAGCGGGCCCGCGACAGCGGCCCCGGTGATCTGCTGCCAATACGAGCCGGTCTGATCGTCCCGCATTAAGAAATTCTGGTTGTTGATGCCGGCCAGATGGAAAGTCAGAACCAGCCCGCCGGTTTCACGTTTCCACACCAGACCGGTGTGGCAGAGCGTTCAATAGGTCGCGACAATGGGCACCTGGCCCACCACGTCATTGATGATGTGGTGATAGGCGATCGTTCGAATCGGATAAGCACGAGCGCTTCCGCCCAGCTTCACAGCAAGGACTTTATCGTCGGCATCGACCTTGGTTTGACTGGCCGCTACAAAAAGGGGATGCGTGTCGGGGTGAAACATCAATTCATACACGTTCACCTGCGACAGGGCCGCAAATGCACCCACGGCAAGCGTCCCGACCGCCGCCAGTATCCGGCGCCAGCGCCGGGGCTGAGCTCGCCAGTAACATGCAAGTCCGCCGACTGCCAAGAAAATGCAGATGACGTCGACCAGCGGTCGAGTTTGAATTGCCGACAGAGCGGCTGCCAGTTCGCGCGCGCCCTGGTGGCGGAACGGTCGAATCACATAGATCGGATACGCCAACCAGGCGAACGACGTGACGAGCGAAGCAACTAGAATCCAAAAACCTATCGCCTTCCTTGGCCCAGACTCCTCCATCGTCTTTTCCCCTCCTTGGCAGGCGGTCTTCCGAAATAAACTGGCGTGGCAGGCTAAGCACAATCACGGCCAGCACCGCCCGGGGCCCTTTGTTGACTGTTCTCGGGGGCTGGTTCGAACCTCTATTGCTGCACGCCGTATTTGCCCAACAGGAAGGCTAGGTGTTCCTTCCCACTTGGTCAATAATGCGTATGAACTAGTTGGACGCTTACAGTGCATCCCTCACGACGTAATATGTAGGCTAACGATCCCTTCAGAAACGCATCAGCTGCACCCAGGCGAAATCCCAACCCGAAAACTGTCGGAAAGCCCGCAGACCCGCGTCCCGCCTCTTTTTCCTGCATCGCGCCGCTCGCGGCCGGCCTCTTCTGTCCAAGCACCTCATAAGTAGTTTCTGGCGCGATTCACCTCGAAAATAGGCGGCCCATCCTCAGGTTCGGTTATTGACGCTGGATTTGGGTGAACAGATAATTGGCGATGGCATCACAGGTAAGGCCGGTCGGTTCTTAGTTCTTTTTCTTGCGTCTCGGGTTGGGTTTTGGGTCAAGTCTAGTCTCAGGGCTGTCGCCAAACAGGAGGAACAACCGTATATGCGTATACGAGGCAGAGGAATTGGTGTGTCCGCGCTGGGCATTCTGTTGCTTGCCGCAGCCTTGAACGCTCAGGAGACGACGGCGAGCATTCGAGGCGCAGTCTTAGACCCCAGCGGGGCGAGAGTGCCGGCTGCCAAGGTTACCGCAACTCAAGCGGAGACCGGGTTTACCCGCAGCGTGGAGAGTGATGAGTCGGGCGATTTCCTGCTCGTTTGCTGCCCGTTGGGCACTATTCGCTCGAGGTTACCGCAACGCGGCTTCAGCAAATATCTGCAGGGTGGGATCAGCCTAAGCGTCAACCAGGTTGCGGTGCTGGCGGTACACCTCCAGGTGGGCTTACCGCAGCAGACCGTGGAGGTGACGGCGGACGCGTCGCTATTGGCCACGACCAACGACCTGGGAGAAACGGTGCACGACCAGGAAGTCGTGGACTTGCCGCTCAACGGGCGCAACTTCTCGCAACTCGGCCTGTTATTGCCCGGCACTGCGCCCCTCACTCAAGGATTACAATTGGCCGGCGGCTCCTTGCGCAACGGCCAGTCCTATGCCGTAAACGGCATGCGGCCGGAGTCCAACGAGTTCCTGGTGGATGGCGACGAGAACTACAACACCATCAACGGCGGTTTCATTCTCAGGCCTCCCCCCGATGCCATTGCGGAGTTCCGCATCTTGACGAACACGGCTTCCGCCGAGTTCGGGCACAACGCGGGCTCCAGCACCAACATTGTGATGCGTTCGGGATCGAATCACATTCACGGTGACCTCTACGACTTTCTTCGAAACGACGCTGTGGATGCGCGCAATTTCTTTTCAACCAGCGTTGACCCCTTGAAGCAAAACCAGTTCGGCGGCACGCTGGGCGCCCCGATTCGCCGCGATAAGACCTTCCTGTTCCTTTTCTACGAGGGATATCGCAACCGGCAGGGCGAAACCCAATTGACGACCGTTCCCACCGCGGCCGAGCGGCAAGGGGACTTCTCCGCCGAGTGCGGCAGCTATTCACCCCAGGGATTCTGCACCGATCCTACCGGGACGCAGTTGGTCAACGTATTCGCTTCGCCGCCACAACCGCTCCCCTTCAACCAACTGCCGCCAGGCCTGATCAATTCCATTTCACAGAATTTACTCTCATTCTATCCGCTGCCGAATGAGCCCAATTACGGTCCCAATGCGTTCGGCGCCACGCAGGAACTCCACAACACCTCCGATCAATTCGGCCTGCGCCTCGACCACTATCTCTCCTCGCGCGACACCATCTCTTTCCACTACCTTTTCAACAACGGCTCGCAACTCGACCCGCTTTCCATCGCGGGGGCGAATGTGCCGGGGTTCCCCGTCGGCGAGGATTTTCGCGCCCAGAACGCCGCCCTCGAGGAGACCCACTCGTTCTCACCGAACGTCGTCAACGTGCTAAGGTTCTCCTTTCTCCGCAACAAATTCCTGTTTGGCGAAGCGACCAACCACGCACCGATTTCGTCACTTGGATTTCAATACACGCCCTCGCTGGCAAGCCAACTGGGGCCGCCGTTCATCGAAGTCGGCGGCTACGCTTCCGTCGGCAATCCCATCACCGGGCCGGCGAACGATTATCAGAATACCTACTCGCTCACGGAATCGCTGGCTTGGATTCGCGGCAGGCATGAATTCAAGTTGGGCGGAGAGTTTCAGCGCGACCAACTCAATACCCTACTGGGAATTGCCTCAAACGGCTTTTTCGTGTTTGCCCCGGTTCCGATCACAGGCGATGCCTTTGCGGACTTCCTGATCGGGCAGCCGGTGGTCTTTCTGCAAGGCGGGGGTGAGCTCCCGCGGGGCATGCGCGCCAGCAATTTCAATCTTTATGTGCAGGACAGCTACAAGGCTACATCACGCCTGACGCTAAACATCGGGCTACGCTACGAACTGCCGCAGCCTTACAGCGAGATCCGCAACCAGGACGCGCTGTTTGTCCCCAACGCGCAGTCGCGCATCATTCCGAGCGCTCCTCCGGGCCTGTTGTATCCCGGTGATCCCGGCGTGGGACCCGGACTGATCGCGCGGGAGTACAGGGCCTTTGCTCCGCGCGTCGGCTTCGCGTGGGATCCCACAGGAAGCGGGCAATGGGCTGTGCGGGCCGCTTACGGAATTTTCTATGATCCGTATTACAACGGTGAGGGTGGCCCTTTGCAGGCGCCGGAAAGCGCTCCGCCCTGGTTCAAGACGATTGAGGAATCGTTTCCTTCCAGCTTCGCCGACCCGCTCCCGGCCGGGTCCAACCCATTCGCTCCCACTTTCGCGGGGGGGCCGCAATCGCTGACTCTCCTCACCCTCGATCCCCATTTGCGCCTGCCTTATGCGCAAGATTGGAACTTCACGGTCGAGCATTCTTTCGGCCAGGGATGGCTGCTGGATGTCGGGTATGTCGGCACCAAAGGCACCAAGCTGCCGCGCTTCATCGAAAGCAATCCGGCGGTTTTGTGCTCGACTCTCCCCGCCAGCGAGCAGGCTTCCTGCATCAGCGGCGAAGAACAAGATGTGAACGTTTTCCGTCCCTATTCCGGCTGTACGCCGGATAGCCCCGATTCTTGCAATTACGGCTCAATCGGCCTGATCTCCGGCGTCACCAATTCGAATTACAACGCGCTTCAGACCACCCTGCGTAAGCGCCTTGGCTATGGACTGGCGTTCCTCGCTTTCCTATACCTACTCCAAGACGCTCGACGACGTCTCGAGCTTCAACATTACGGGATCCGCACCCACACTCGTGGCTGGCGAAAACGACCTGGCGCAGAACCCCTGGGACCTCGAGGCGGAATATGGACGCTCGCTCTTCGATGCCCGGCAGCGCCTGGTGTTCAGCTATCAGTGGCAATTGCCTTTCTGGAAACAATCGCACGCTTGGTATCAGAGTGCACTCGGCAACTGGGAGTTGAACGGAATCGTCTCCGCCTCCACCGGAACACCCTTCACGGTCTATGACTCGAGCGACCCGTCTCTCCAAGGACAATCTCCCGAGATCTCGGGCTTCGTCGGCGACCGGCCGAATCTGGTGGGAAATCCGAACGATGGGCCCAGGACGGCCAGCCAGTGGTTTAACACCAAGGCGTTCCAACAGAACACCCAACTGGGAACCTTCGGCAACGCCGGGCGAAATATCGTGCAGGCGGCCGGCGTTTCGGAGTGGGACTTTGGAGTTTCAAAGAACTTCCGGCTGGCGGAATCCGCCACTTTGCAATTCCGCGGAGAGTTCTTCAATATTCTGAATCGGGTTAACTTCGGCGCGCCGAATGACGATATCAGCTCGCCCACCTTTGGCCAGGTCGAAACGGCCGCTCCGCCGCGCCAAATCCAATTTGCTTTGAAACTGCTGTTTTGAGAGGTGACAACCTATTGCTGTGAGCCATGCTTGGCCGCAGTCATTTCCCTGAATGACGGGACCGCCACCCGGCAGACCCGCAAGTTCCTCAGGATGGCTTGCACGCTGCCTACGCTTGATCTGCGACGTCCCGGGCACGTCACCGGGTGAGCCGTTGCCGTCGCCTTGACTGTCTTTGTCTAACTTCCGAGTGGCGCGTCATCCAGAACTTGACCGCCAGCCGAGGCGGCACCCTCACTTCGACGAGATGCCGATACGACCGACTCGCGGCCTTCTGGAAAACTCTAGAGCTTTGGCAAAATCGCGCGGGCGATAGCAATTGTTTTGGCATTCGCGTCGGGAACGGGACCCGGAACGAGTCGAATGAGCGTGTTTCCACGGAGAACATTCAAGCCGAGATTCGCAAGGCGCACGGCCCGGTCACCCAAGCCGGGAATATCAGCACCGAAGCCCTGGGTTCCACCGCTGGCAGTTCTTCCAATTCCACCGAAGATAGCTTTGGTGGCGGTGAGGGCGGTCATCTGCGGTTTGCCGTCCTCACCATCGACAACGAATGTGAGAAGAGGAACATCGCCGCTACTTCCCGGCGCAGCCCCGCCACCCGCTGCGCCCGCTTGCGCGGCGAGGCCGCCCACGAGTTTACTCAAAGAGTCCGCCACGTCGTTTCCGTTGACCTGCGCGCCCGGTTGTTGGATTTGCTTCATGAGGCTTGCGGCACCTTTCTGGGCGAGTTTTCCGCTCAAGCCCGCAGGGCCGTAGTAAAGGCAGGTGGCTCCTTGGTCCTCTATGCGCTCGATGGGCTCGCCAAGCATGGCTGCGGCGTCTGTCTTAGAAAGAAGTCCGCAGGCTTTGTAGGTGCGTATTTTCGACGCATTGCCGGAACTTACAGGAGACGAAATGGAATTCAGGTCTACACCAGCGCTCGCGGCCTTTTCAACCGCAGCTTGCTTTAGCCTGTGCACGACGTAATACAATCCACCCACAGTCGCGACCCCGGCCAACACAAGAAAGACCAGAATCAGGGCAAGAATTTTTAAGCCCGACCCCTTCTTTGCAGGTGGCAACGTGGCCGGCGGAAAGGCCTGCTGATTGGAGGGCGGTTGAGGATGGGATTGCTGGCTAAAATTGGACGCTGCAACGGGCGGCGGTGGTGATTGATACGTCGGAGCCGGCGGTCCGGCCGCAGGAGGGCGGGCGGGTTGCGTTGGGGCGCCGGCAGGTGCTGCCTGCCGCGCTCCGCAGTGAATGCAGAAGGGACCGCCGCCAGGCTGCGCGGCCCCGCAGTGACCACAAAAATTGGACATTTTCCACCACCTCCGCTGTGGCGATTGCACATTGATAGTGGCGATTCGTAGTCTCGCCGGAAAATAAGCCCAGGGTTGTATTATACAACGAGAAGAATAAGGAATAGGACCGAAAGACCGAAAGCTCACGGGACGATTGATCCGAAGGTTCGTAGAAAACATTCTGCCTGAATTCCGCGCTTCGGCACGTAGCCCAATAACTCAATGCTTTTGAAGTGGATGGCCGAATTGTTTCCGGATGGTCGGCAATCCGGAAGTAATCCGCCTTAGCGAGCCGGCTGACCGCAGAAAGGACCTTGGCGAAGCGGCCGGGATTTTGAGGGAAAACGCAGCTTGGTATTTTCAGGCAGCGCGCGCCTCACTCAACGACATTTCGACCGAGTCGACGGTATTGCTGTGGTCCGGGCAGGCAGAGCGGCGGGATTCAAGGGTTTCCGCTAGTTTTCTTGCATTTTCCACTTGACAAACCGAGAGACTTGTGCTAGCCTATAATTGTGGTCATTTTGTCGACACATTGTCGCGGGCAGGCGCCGGAGACCAGCCAGGCGCGAGGTTTGGACGGAAAGCCCCGGCACTCGCGAGAACCGGGGACTGGAAATAAATCAAAAATTATACGATCGAAGCCAGTATGTTATTGAAGACAATAGTGTAATTTAGAAAACGAACTCGAAACGAACTCAAATTGAGAGTGAAATGCGTACCTTAAACGCCCAATTCGAGCCTTTTGACGCCGCAGACGTTCCGGCCGGGGACTGGAACGGGGGAGCGCAGTGGGGTTCGATGTTGCCGGGCAGGGAAAGCACGCTGAAGTACAAAAACAGTGGGAACGAAGCTAAGAAGTACTTGAAAACAAATGACATCACTTTTTTCAATGCTGCAAAACGTGCGCGTTTTGCGTGCCAATCAGCGCAAATTGAAGCCTGAACGGAGCAAAAGCAGTACAATTTGCGGAAAACGAAGCTAAGACTTCGGAGGGGACCGGCGACGAGGGAAAGTGACAAGAAGTCGGCTACATGGCCGCCGGATTTGACTGCCAGCGTGCCAACCGCCGGCGGGGAGTGCGCGAAGCGCCTTGGAGTGCGGTAGAGGCAGCTACCGCCTTCTGCCTCAGATTGGAAGGCGGCTGGTTTGCTGCTGCACTCCACGGCGCAGGCCGCGAGCTTGAATCCGAAAGATGCGGAGGCTGAAGAATTGAAACATGGGGTGGGTGACGGGATTCGAACCCGCGACGTCCAGATCCACAGTCTGGCGCTCTACCAGCTGAGCTACACCCACCGCAAATGCGGGGCAGGCAGGCCAATGGCCTTAACACCTTTGTAGCATTCAGCAGGGAAGGGTGTCAACCAATCGGGTGATCGATAGATCTGGTAATCGGGTGAGCACAAAGCCAAGTTGAATACTCACCCAATCTTGAGATTACCCGATTAGCGGTTCGACACGGGGATTTCCTGAAGTTCGGTGGGTTGCTGGCAGCAGACGCAATTTCCGGGCTCGAGCGCTTCGATATTGCAGACTTTGCAGAAATAGCGCACTCGATAGAGCTTTCCGTCCTTGACGGTGTAGAGGCGTTCGACCTCAAATGTCCCATCGGCTTTCATCGTACCCTCGAGCCGCACCTCGCGGTTGGCCAGGCGCTTGTCCTGAAGGGTATGGTAGACGTATGTGGTGTAGCCGGTGAGGGGCTGGTCCTTGCCGTGGACTCGCACGACGGGACAATCCGCCGAAGTCGAAAGCAGTTGCCCTTGCAGGACCGCCAAGTGGGGAGGCTCGCCCTGGGCGAAGCTCCATGGGGAGGTGGCCAGAACCATGAACACGAACACACCGGCCGCAATGCCTCGCAGTGAACAATGCTCTGCGGTTCCGCGTGGTTTGGTTTCTGCGAAACGCATTGAGCCGGCCTCGCAGCCAGAACGATTCAAAATTCCAGACTCAAGATTCCAAAATGACTCAATGAACCAATGGCTCAATGAATCGATCCCTCACCCCTGCCACTTGCCGACGACCGTAAACGCGAACGGCAGGTCACCGCTAGAGCCGTGGAGCTTCACTTGCAGATTCCAGTGGTCTTGGTCATCTTTGGCCACGGCGGGAAAAGCGCTTCCGTTGACGGGCGCACCCACAAGGAAAGCCGGGTGCGGCGTTCCGGCCGCTTGGCGGCTCAGCTTCACAAGGTCGTCGAATTTCAGGTTAGCGCTGAGGTTCGTGTCCGCGGCGACAGGGCAGAGAACCAATACGTCGCGGGTGGGATTCACCCCCATATGGTTGCCGTCCTGGGGAATGAGGCCGTAGCGCAACGTATAAAAACCTGGTTTGATGGCTTGGCCACGAAAATCCGCACCAGGGCTGGAAAAATGCAAGACGCCGACGAACTCCCCGTCGGTCAGAGAGGGATAGAGATAGTCGGAGGATGGACTGGCGCTGGAATTTGTAGCCACGGTTTTTGCGAACCATGCTTCCAGCAACGTGGCGCCCTGGTCGTTAACCACCTTCGCTCCCTGTGCCCCGAGCGCATCCTGAAGAGGTTGAGGAAGTTGACCAGCGGCAGGCGCTCCGGCAGTTTCGACTTTGTAGGTTTGCCCGAACGCCAGGCTTGCCAAGAGAAGTTGTGCGGCAAGTAATATCACGTGTGCACGATGCAGTCTCATAAGTGGCCCTCATCCGTTGGATGCCCTGAAAGAGAAAAAGAGCGCCAGGGCAGCCAACGCGTAATTTGGTTTAGGAAACGTCAGCAAGTGAAAAGCTTCCCACAAATGCGCTGCGTTTGCCAATATGATTCCACACCACATCCAGACCCTGGCCGTGGAAGGAATCCTCCACTGTGAATGCGGGCATGGCGTGAGACAGGTGGACAAGCGGCGGATAATAGACAATTTCGTTCCCGCACTTGTCGTCGCCCTGGCACAGGCTGCGCGTTCTGATGCTCGCCAGGTTTCCTGCCACCAACTGGGCTGCGCCGTGCTGTTCTCCCGTCGCCAGAGTCAACTGTATGGGCGCGGCTTCCACACGCACCACGTGGCTCAAAAGCTTGCCGGCCATTGATGTCGCGAATTCCTGAAGCGCCAAACGTTGCCCGGCACTGGCCTTTTGGTCAACGATCACCACCGATACTGCTGGATAAGGACTATGGTAAGGGTCACCCAAGGTAGCGTGGGCTTTCACCACCGCCACAACCGTCAGGCCGTTCAGACTGGTTCCGTTCCAGTCGCCTTGGTCGATCTTCCAAGCCAGGATGGCTTCGTCGCCGACCAGCCCGACTTCGCCGTTGGCGAAGCATGGCCCCGTGTAAACGTCCGCGCTGCGAGCCTCGATGTACTCTCCCTTAATTGCTGCCTTGCCGGGAACGGCCAGCAACGCAGCCAGACCTAACCCCACGATTGCCGCAACAATCAATCTACTTCTCATATATCCTCCTGTCGACAAAACATCCCTAAAGCCCCCATATACTTTGATGTAAGTGGAGGTCGGAAGTTACCTAATTGAAAGGTGAGATGTCGGAGGCATTCACCGCAGAGTCGCTGAGACGCAGAGCGAAGTCCTTTTGTTCTCAGGCCTCAGCGCCTCAGCGCCTCTGGAGTGAAAAGAGGCGGATAAATGAAGACACGACGGGCCGCCCGCCTACAACGAGCGGAAGCAGGCACGGCCAGGTTTACAGTTTTCCATATTGACGATTCCGCCATCCGGGCCCAGGCAATTCTGGGTGTGGACACACCAGCAAATACCGCTGTCGGACCGGGGAACCGTTGGGTCAGGCTCCGACTCGATAAACATCCACTTGGAGCGCAACAACCGGCAGCGCTCAGGGGAATACTCGGGCTGGGGAGTGGGTTCAGGCATGATCAGACCTCTCCTTTCACGGCGCGCAACAAGGCGCGTTTCACCGCCACTCGGGCCAGTTGGATTTTGTAAGTGTTCTTTGAGAGCGGCGTAGCTTTGCTCACCGCGGCCTTTCCGGCCTCGTCGGCTAAATCCTCAACAAAAGTCTTTCCCGCCAAAACTTGTTCCGCCTCCGGACACGGCCATGGCACTGGCGCGACATGGCCGAGGACCACGCGCGCCTTGCGGATCGAATCGCCGGGCATCTCAAGGACCACGGCGGCGGCGGCCAAGGGCCAATCCAGCGCCTCTCTTTGGCGGACTTCGTACACGGCCATCTTCATTCCTTCGGCAGGTGGCAGAACGATCTCCGTCACGATTTCATGCGGCTTGAGCGCGTGTTCGCTCTCACCCTCGCTGGCTGGGGTAACGAAGAACTTGTCGATTTCGAGCTCCCGGGCTCCCTCGGGACCGTGCAGCCGAACTTTTGCTCCCAGGGCAACGAACGTGGGCGCCAAGCTCGAAGGGCTCACGAAATAGGCGGGACCGGAATTGCCCAAGATGGCGTGGTAACGATTGTCGCCCTCAGGCACCATGGGTTTGCCATTGTAAGTTGCCAAGAGTCCATATCCCAGGCGGTAGTACCAGCAGCGGGGACGCTGGCAAAGGTCGCCGCCCACGGTTCCCATGCTGCGAACCTGGGGGCTTGTGACGCCTCGGGCAGCCTGAACCAGAGCGGGATAGTGCTTCTGCACATCCGCGTTCTCGATCAGTTCGTCGAAGGTCACCAAGGCGCCCAGGCGTAGGCCGGTTCCGGATCTCGACTCAATGTGTTTCAGTTCCTTTACCTTCTGGAGGTCGACAACCCGCACCGGCTTGGCAACGCCTTCCTTCAGCAAGCTCAGCAGATCGGTTCCCCCCGCCAGGACCGCTGAATCGCCCTTGGCTTCGGCCAACAAATGGATCGCTGATTGCAAAGTCGTAGGACTTGCGTACTCGAAGTTTTGCATCAGGATACCTCTCCTTTCTCCAGTGCAGCGAGGACCTTTTCCGGAGTGATGGGTATGGTGGACACTCGCACGCCGATGGCGTTGGCGACGGCGTTGGAGATGGCGGCGCCCGGCGAAATCACCGGCGGCTCACCCAGGCCGATGGTGCCGCGTTCGTCGTAGCCCGGCCCGGTCATCATGTGTACGACCAGCTCGCCAACGTCGCCGATGCCCGCCAGTTTGTAAAATTCCATGTCGGGATTCAGCATCCGGCCCGTGACGTCGTCCATAATCTTCTGCTCGAAGAGCGCGTAAGTGATGCCCATGATCAGCGCGCCGTAGCATTGGCTTTCCGCCGTCTTCAGGTCGATGATGAGCCCGCAGTCCTGCGCGCACACCATCTTGTTGATCTTCACGATTCCCGTTTCGGTATCGACGTTGACATCCGCCATTTCCACACCGCCCACGCCGCTCGAGCCGAGCGAGCAGGGGCCGGGATTCTTTCCAGTTACCTGAATAGTCTTTACGCCCAGCTTGGAGCACGCCTGTTTCCAGGCGAGGCTCTTCGAAGAATCGCCTTTTGCCTGGATCCTGCCGTTGACGGCTTCAAGTTGGTCGGCGGGAACGCCCAGGCTGGGGGCTACGACCGCGAAAAGTTGATCGCGGGCGTCCACGCATCCTCGGCGACTAGAAGCGCTCACCCCGCCGACGGTGGTGCTGCCGCCGGAAGCGCCGCTGGCCGGATACTTGGTGTCTCCGATGTTGAGTTCGATCGCCTCGATGGGAAGGCCCAGCGTCTCCGCCGCCACGATCTTGATCACGGTTCGGGTCCCAGTGCCGAGATCCTGGCTTGCCAGATCGACCTCGACGGAACCGTCGGGATGAATGTTTACATTACAATTACTGTTATGCCCTCGGCCGCCCCAGGTGTGCATGCTGATACCCAGGCCGCGCTTAATCGGGCCGGGAGTCTGGTGGCCGCGAGGGTGCCAGTTCTTTTGCCAGTCGATCAACTCCGCCGCCTTCTGAAGCTCTTCCCGATACACTTTTCCGCGGTCGCCCGCCATGTCGGCGTTCTTCAGGAAGAATTCCAGCGGATCCATGTTCAGCTTGGCCGCAAGGTCCTCGAGAGCGCACATGGTGAGAACTGCCGCCTGGGGATGATTAGGAGCGCGCCAGGCGCGGGCAGGGCCCGTATTCGTGCCCACCGAGGTGTGGCGAGTGACCTTGTTCGGAATGCCGGTGAGGACGTAAGGGAGGGGAGGCATGGTGGTGCCCGCCGGTCCCCCGGTTCCCCAGGACTCCGATTGCCACGCCACGATACTGCCGTCTTTCTTCGCGGCCACCTTGACCTTGGCGTAGCTGGACGGCCGCGCCCCCGCCACGATTAAGTCGATGTCGCGTGCGAGCAGGAGCTTAACGGGCTTGTTCGCCAATTTCGCCAGGCGAGCGTTCTCAACTCCCCATCGGTCGGCGCCGAACTTGCTGCCGAATCCTCCGCCGACGTACTGGCAGATGGTTTCAATGTTATTGTTTTTTACGTCGATGTTTGCCTGCCGTAAAGCTTCACCGACTTCACCCGGTATTCCAGACACGTTCTGGGTGGAGAAATAAGTCTTCAGAGTGTCCGGGGCGGTCCACTCCGCCACGCTCCCGTGTGCTTCCAGGCAGCAGTGGGTAATGGTCTGAATGCCGTAGTAACCCTCGGAAATGACCACGTCGGAGTCGCTGAAGGCTTTGTCAGGGTCACCGCTCTTCTCGGTTCCGGCCGCCTTGGCGTGGTCACCGGCCCGGCTCAGATCCTCCTCGTTAACCAGGAAGGGGAGCTGCTCGAATTCTATCTTGATCTTGTCCAGGGCGTCGCGAGCAATGTCCTCGCTTTCCGCCGCCACTGCCACGATCTCATCGCCGGCCCATTGAATCTCCGCGCCTACGTCTTGGATCTTGCGGACCGCCTTTACGCCCGGCATGCTCTCGGCGGCGGAGGTGTCCAGGGTGGTAATCTTGGCGTGAGCGTAGGGCGAGCCTAAAACCATGGCGTAGAGCATGCCCGGAAGCTTCACGTCGTAGGTATACTTTGCCTTGCCGCTAGTTTTTTCAGGGCCGTCCACACGGCTGATCCGTGTGCCAATCAGTTTTCTTTCGTTTGCCTCCGGCCAATCGTATTTGCACTTAGGCATTGGCTTTCCCTCCCTTCATCGCTTTCGCGGCCTCGAGCACAGCCGGCCGGATTCCCGCGTACGTTCCACAGCGGCAAAGGTTGCCGCCCAGTCCCTCCTCGACCTCGTCCAGGGTGGGGTTCGGATGTTTATCCAGGAAGGCCTTGCACGCCACCACAAATCCGGGTGTGCAAAAGCCGCACTGCTGCGCGTCGTGCTCGATAAAGGCCGTCATCACGGGATGCAGTTGGTCACCGTGCGAGAGGCCCTCGACGGTCACGATATCGTGTCCCTCCGCCTGAATAGCAAGCAGGTTACAGGCATAGACCGGTTTGCCATCCATAATAACGGTGCAAGCGCCGCAGACACCGCGATCGCACACTTTCTTGGCCCCGGTGATGTCCAGGTAATCCCGCAGGGCGTCGAGTAGCGTGACACGCGGTTCCACATTAACCTTATGCGGTTTGCCGTTGATCTTCAGGGTAATGGCCACGCGCCCCGGTCCCGCAACAGCTTCCGCCCCTGGTGCCTTCGGCGCCGCCTGTGCTTCCGTAATCAGCAACCCGCCGGATACGGCAACGCTGGCCCCTTTCAGAAAGTCGCGCCGGCTGAAGTTCTCTTTCCGCGCCGCGTCCTCTTCCGGCTTCTGCTTTTTCCGTCTCATGGTTTGCTCCTTCGATCTCTGAACTCAACCAGATGGGTAGGAATAAGTCGTCTTGCTTGCGAGATAAAGTTTTGCTGAAGCCCGACCGTCTCAACTAAAAAGCAAATTCGAATTATAGCACTTTTTCGTAGGTATGAATTGTCACTTTCTCGCCAGTGCCGAAGGCGCCTTGGAGTGCGCTAGCGCCGGATACCGCCGTTCGCTCGAGTTCCAGGGCGGCAGCTTTGCTGCCGCACTCCATGACCCGCGAAATGAGGCAAGAATTGCACCGCAACCTGTTATGATATTTCCGCTTCTGCCGAAGGGAGATTGAGTGACTGGCCCGGCTAAATCGGCTCCAGGCCGAAAGGGACTGTGGAAGGAAATCGGCAAGCGGCTGCTCCCGAGTTTGCGCTATATCTCATCGACCGAGGTGCACGCCTACGCCTTCTCGATCGCCGCCAATACGTACCTTTGCTTTTTTCCCTTCACCCTTCTTCTGCTTACCGTTTGCCGCCGCTGGCTGGGTTGGGAGAGCGCTACCCGCATGATCCTGGAGCTCTTGCAGATTCACTTGCCGAAGGGAGCGGATTCCATCCTTCGGAATCTTTCCCAACTCGCCGCGGGACGTCCAAGACTGCAACTCATTTCGGTGTTCATGCTCTTCTTCACCAGTTCAGGTGTTTTCTTGCCGTTGGAAGTAGCCTTGAATAAAGTCTGGAATGTGCCCGTGAACCGCAGTTTCCTGAAGAACCAGGCAATATCCTTGTTTCTGGCGGTTACGGCCGGTCTGATGGCATTACTCTCAATTCTTCTCTCCGCGGCCGCGCAATGGGTCCTCACCCATGCTCTTGGATGGGTTCTGGCCCCAGGGTTGGTGGGGGCGATCTCGCGGGTCCTCATGGAGACGCTTTCCATCCCGCTGGCCGTCGCCACCTGTTTTGTAATTTACTATTTCTTGCCCAACACCCAGGTTCCGGTAATCCAGGTTCTTCCCGCCGCTATGATCGGCGGCGTGTTGACAGAGGTGGGAAAACTCGTTTACATGGTGACGTTGCCGCTCTTTCGCTTCCGGGATGTCTACGGGCCGTATGAGACATCCGCCACTCTGTTATTCTGGGCTTATGGGGCAGCACTGATGCTGCTCTTCGGCGCACACCTTTCAGCACATGGGATTTTCATTCGCCACAGCGGCGAGCTCACGTCGGCATCGGCAACTGAAATGATCGGGAACCTGGAGACCTAAAATCGCCCGCATGTAGTAGGGGCGGCCCTTGTGGCCGCCCAGGGCAATCCGCCGGCTGGCGGATTGCCCCTACAGCGGCATGCTACTAAGGCGGCAGAACATGGAAACTCGAGCCAAGATCCTGGAAATCCCCCGGCTGCTCCGGGACACCTTAGAAAAAGGCGTTCGCGAATATGAAGCGCTCACCCGCGCCGTGCGATGGGGAGAATCTCCAATCTACGTTTGCGGTTGCGGCGCGTCGTTGCCGCTGAGCCCAGCAGGGGCTTACATGTTCGAGTGGTTGGCGGGTTGCCCGGCGCTGGCCCGCTCCGCAGGAGCCTTTGAAGCCTATTCGGTCTTGGCACTGCGTGCCCGCTCGGTCGTACTGGTGATTTCAGCATCGGGCGAAGACGCCGAGTCACTCGAAACCGCCCGCATGGCCCGGTCGCGTGGTGCTGTGCCGCTGGCTCTGACGCGCAGTGCGGACAGCCCCCTGGCCAAAGCTTGTGAGGGAGTCTTCCTGACGCGTGACGAAGGCCCGGAGGATTCTGCGGCGGCGGCGGTTTGCCAACTCGCCGCGCTTTCGAGCATCGCCCTGACCGCGGCGCGCCTGCTCAAACGCTCGGACCCGGGCCTTGACGCATTGGAAGAGGATCTGAGGCGATTGCCGGAACAGATGGATTGGTCTTTCACTCAGCTACGGGATGCGCTTCGTTCGTTGGCGGGCGAACTCCGCAAGCTTGGGCGATTCTGGCTGGTGGGTGGTGGCCTCTACCATCCCGTAGTGGCGCGGATGGCTTGGCGCCTTAGCGCGTTGGGGGAGATTCAAGGAATTGAGGCCTCCGACTTCCTGGCCGGTCACATCTCGAATCTCCGCCGCGGCGAGGCCGTCTTGTTCGTCTCCGGTTCGCGCCTGAGAGCCAAGCGGCTCCTGCATGTGACTGCTGATGAAGTCGAAGCCAAGGGCTGCAGGGTGTTTTCGATGACCGACTCGAACGACCGCGAACTGGTGGATCGTTCCGAAATGGCAGTTTTGCTCCCGCAGGTTAGCGAGGTGGGAGGCTCGGTGCTTGCGTTGGCGCTCCTGGAATTCATGGCGGTATCCGGCACAAACCATCCTGGGACGGGGGCTTGACACCTCCGGTGACAGTTCCGAAACTATATTAACTGGATGTGATTGACTCTTGTGCTCATTTCTGATTTAATCACTGTATGGAACTTGGAAAAAGACTAAGAGCGCTGCGCGAAGCAAAGGGCTTATCGCAAGGTGACATAGAAAGACGGTCTGGTCTCTTGCGTTCCTACATTTCACGTGTAGAAGGTGGCTATACTGCGCCTTCCCTTACTACGTTGGAGAAGTTTGCGAAGGCACTGGAGATCGAACCGTATCAGCTCTTGTTTCACGATGAGGGCAAACCCAGTGCACCCAAGATTCCTGAGCAGGTAGGCTCGGGAAAACCCGTCAAGCGGCTGGCGAAGATGTTCGAAAGCATGTCCAGCGCGAATCGCAAGCTAATCCTGAGCATGGCTGCTAAGCTCAGCAAGCATTAGTTCAGGGCGAGTTCGGACACAGTATCCAATTTACCTCTCTCGGCAGGCAAAGGCGGTTGTGTGCCTTCTCGCGCATACCATTTCAGCCCAGCGTTTCACTCGCCAGTCGTCACTGCTTTCAGTGAATGTGCTTGACCTTCTTTTGCAGGTAATCCATCAAAAGGTATTGTCCGAGGGTATAGGGGGTGGTGAAGTAGGCTTTGCCGCGGCAGATTTCCGTGACTTTCTGGACGAAGTTGATGAGGCTATAGTCTGACGCCAGCATGAATGTGTTAATCAGGATGCCGTTGCGGCGACAGCGGGCGACCTCGAGCAGAGTCTCCGAAACCACCAGCGGATCCAGCCCCATGGAGTTCTTGTAAATCCGCCCATCCTCCAGGGTCAGAGCTGACGGCTTGCCGTCGGTGATCATGACGATCTGGCGCATGTCTTTCCTCTGGCGAGAAAGAATCTTCTGCGCCATCCGCAAACCTTCGCGGGTATTAGTGTAGTATGGGCCTACGCGGATGCGGGCCAGGTCGTTGAGCGGCACCTCTTCTGCCGAGTCGTGAAACAACACCAGGTGCAACGTGTCGCCCGGATACTGGGTTCGAATCAGGTGAGTCAGCGCCAGGGCGACCTTCTTTGCGGGTGTAAAGCGGTCCTCGCCGTAGAGGATCATGCTGTGGCTGCAATCCAGCATCAGGACGGTGGCGCAGGAACTCTGGTACTCGCATTGCCTGACCTGAAGATCCTGATAGCCGAGTTCGAGGGGAATTTTCAAACCGTTGCGCTGAATCGCCGAAAGCAGCGTGGCGTTGACATCCAGATTCAGCGTGTCTCCGAACTCGTAGCGCCGGCTGGATCCGTCCGCTTCGACCCCGGTGGCGAGTTCGCGGGTGTCGTGCCGGCCGAAGCTCGATTTTCCCAGAGAGCCCAGCAGGTCTTTCAAAGTCTTGAAGCCGAGAAAATCCAGGGCCTTGTCCGTGACTTCAAACTTGGCTTTCCCCTCGCCCTCCATGAGCTGGCCCTGCCCAGTTTCCTTTGATTCGCTTTGTTCGGCATTGGGCTGCTCGATTCTGATATAGCCTTCCTCCGAGAGTTGTTGCAGCAACTGGTCGATGCGTTCAGCCAGCTCGGATTTTTGATAATCTTCCCAATTCTCGAACATTTGCTTCAGCAACTCGTCAGAGATCTTTCCCTGCTGCTGAAGAGCTTCGAGCAGCGCCTGGTGCAATTGCTCCATGGTGCGTTCGGGGTCCATCTCATAGAAGTTGGAGTATTGGTTGTAGAAGCCGCTGTCGAGGAGGAAATCCTGAAGGAGTTGCAGCAGGTCTTCAGCGCTCAGATCGTCGAAGGGATTGGGAACGTATTTGCCGTACTTGACGAATTTCATAACAGACGCCCTGGGAGTTTCTGGTGCCTAACGCTTCATTGGTTCAACAAGCGCAATTTCAATTGGCCCTCGGAAGGGCGGGGCTTTAGCCCCGCCGCCTAGGCATCCGGGATTCGAAGGGCCTTTAGGCCCTGAAACCAAATCGCTTCAGGGGCTAAAGCCCCCTACATGCCCCCTGCGACAAGCGGCGGGGCTAAAGCCCCGCCCTTCCGCTTCCGACGAAAAGGTCGCATACCTCTTCCCCCGAGCACCAGGCGCAGCCTTAATTCAACGACCGCCGCCGATGCCCGGCGGGCGCCGGTTCCTCGGGAGGGCTCTCGGCATGCTGCTTGTCCGCGAAGAAACCCAGTTCTTCGTTTCGACTGATTCGTTTGAGCGCCGCAAGCCCCTCGAGAATGAATTCCGCACCCGAGGCCTGGAGGGCAGAGTCGTCCTTCGACTTGATCCCCAGGCGCTGGGTCTGTTCAAGCAGTCCCTGGATCTTCTTGAAATGGCCGTGGAGTTCTTCGGCGGAATCGTTCGGGGAATACTTCAGTGTTCCGCCCAACTCGAACCACTGAACGATGGAATGGAGAGGAACCCCATCGTAATACTTTTTGAAGACCCGAGCCGTGGCTTGCCGGATGATGTCGCGCACCACGCTGTCCGCCCCGCGCATTTCGCCCTCATATTCCAATTCCACTTTGCCGGTTAGCGAGGGCATGGCCGTGTAAACATCCGAGGGGCGGGGAACAGTCTTGTCTTCGTGGTTCTTCACGGCACGATACTCGGCGCTGCTGATTACGTTTTCGAGACAGGTGATGGGCACGCGCTGGCTCACGCCGCTCCGTTTGTCAACTCGCTTCTCCTGCCTCGCCACGAAGGCGACGCTTTCCACAATCTCCTTTAAGAACTCGGGGATCACCAGCTCGGTGCGGCCATCGCGATCCGTCCAGGCCTCCTGCGCGGTGATGGCCATGGCATGCTCGAGAGAAGCGGGATAATGGGTGCGGATTTCGGAACCGATGCGGTCCTTCAAGGGAGTAATGATCTTTCCACGAGCCGTGTAATCTTCCGGGTTGGCGGTGAAGACCATCGCCACGTCCAGCGGAAGACGCACGGGGTAGCCCTTAATCTGCACATCGCCCTCTTGCATGATGTTGAACAGCCCCACCTGAATCTTGCCCGCCAAGTCCGGGAGTTCGTTAATCGCGAAAATGCCGCGGTTAGCGCGCGGCAGCAGGCCGTAATGGATGGTCAATTCGCTGGACAAGGCGTGCCCGCCCCGGGCGGCCTTGATGGGATCAAGATCGCCAATAATGTCGGCCATGGTCACATCCGGCGTGGCTAATTTCTCAACAAATCGATCTTCAGCGCCCAGATAATCGATCGGCGTGTCGTCGCCCATTTCCGCCAGACGCTCGTGGCAGGCGCGGCAGAGCGGGATCAGCGGGTCGTCGTTGATTTCACAGCCGGCGATAAAAGGGATGGAGTCATCGAGAAGCGTGACGAGGGAGCGCAGGATGCGGCTTTTGGCCTGGCCTCGCAGTCCCAGCAGAATGAAATTGTGCCGGGAAAGAATAGCATTGGCGATCTGGGGGATCACCGAATCGTCGAATCCGATGATGCCCGGAAAGAGCGGCTGGCCCGCCGAGAGCTTGCACAGCAGGTTCGCCCGCATCTCATCCCTGACGCTGACGCTCTTATAGAGAGACTTCTTCAGCTCGCCTAAAGTTTTTGCTTTTTGCATTTTTTCCTTAGCCCCAAAACCATTATATGCCTATGCCGATGCCAACTCAACGGCGAAGCTGGCACTCCAATCCGTCGATAACGTGTGCGCAAACCACGAGGGCGTAGGGGCGAGCGGCGCTCGCCCCTGCCAGTTCAAGCTGAGACACTTCCGGGAAGCTGGACTGTTATATTATCGGTCGCCCAGTCATTCCACATCGAAACACGGAAAGGAGTCCTGACGTGCACTCTTGGAATTCCTTCAGCCACAAATCCGCAGGTTGAAACCTGCGGCTACTCACGGTTGGCCCCTGTCGGGGCATGCGATGATCCCCTCCATCCTCCCTTTCATTACCCGTTTCTGACATCACGGATAGCCACTTTCGGCTATGCATGCCCGGAATGACAGCGACTGCCGGGTTTTCCGCAACCTGCCAGGTAGGGTTGAGGACGCCGACGTGCTTCTGGAGAGCGGACGGAGGCCACTTGGTTTGAATCCAAGCTCCTGCTATTCTCTAGCTGTGGGGTCCCCTGCATCGCCGTCCGCTGCCCAACTCACGCCCAGCGGGCGCTGGCTATCTTTCCTTGAAGTCCTGCTCGGCGCATTCATCGTCATTGGCCACAATATCTTCCACATTGTGCCGAACGAAGTGCCAATCCTCTTCGTGCTCTTCTGGATTTCACTACGGCTTCGCGACGGCGGATGGAGTGTGGCGGGACTCAGGCGGCCGAATTCGTGGAGGAAGATTGTGGTCATGGCCATCGTTGCGGCTGCTCTGCTGCTACTCGGCAGTCAATTCGTAATTGAGCCGCTGGCCAGCCACCTTTGGCATAGGCCGGAACAGGTCTCCTCGTTGTTAAAGGTGCCCGCCCACGATTGGAAGTTCGCCGTGCGCAATTTGGCCATCGTTTGGGTTTTTGCGGGGTTCGGCGAGGAGGTGGGCTACCGCGGCTACCTGCTCACGCGAGCTGCGGACCTGGGCAACCGCTCGAAATTCGCCTACGTAGTCGCCATGGTCTATGTGGCCGTGCTCTTCGGCTTCGGGCACTTCTACAAAGGTCCTGCGGGAGTTATGGACTCCACCTATTCCGGTCTGGTACTCGGTGGCGTCTACCTTCTCTCGGGCCGCAACTTGTGGGCTGCGATCCTCGCGCATGGAATATCCGATACAATCGTTGTGTTAGTTATATTTATGGGTTGGGCGACGTAGGGGGACAATTCAGTTTGCCTCGCCAACTACTGGATCGGCTCGAATTTGGAGCCGTTCCAGCCGCAGGCCTTGCTGACTCTTACCGAATCAGTGGGTTTGTCTTGTCCCACCGTGAAGAACTCTATCGTCGCTTTCCAGACAGGAATGTAAGTCTTTCCGCTCGCCTGGAACTCCACCTCGGCATTGGTCACCGTGCCCGGCGCCCCGGCATTCTTCTCCGGCGGCTCGAGCTTTTGAATTTCTCGAGGGAAGGATCCGAGGTTGCGCGACTTGAGCGGCGCCGTCCATAGCGTCGAGAACTCTCCGTGCTCGAGGCGGCGGATCACCATGTTTACTCCCAGAATCTCGGGCCCCTTGCGGAACGGCTCGCGAGTGATCAGGCACTCGACTCCGTCGCCGACGAGATCGCGCACCTCTCCGGATACGATGCCCGGATCCATATCTGAAAAGGCGAATTGCAGCTCCGGCCCGCGCACGTACTTCCCACCCACGGGCAGGAAGGCTGCAAGCCGTGATTCCGGCAGGCCGGCAGACGCCACGAAGCACACCATCGCCGCGCCCGAGCCCCCTTGCTTTACCAGCCAGCGCACCACCGCAGCCCCCGGGCCTGCGGAACCGCTGGGAGGTTCGAAGCGAAGTTGTCGCAGGATCTCTTCGTCACTCGGGAACCGGTCGATGGGAAGGAGTTCCGCCTGGCTCAAATCCGCCCATCCGTCGACCGAGGCCATCCTCGCAAGCTGGGTGATACGTAGTAGGACCCGCATTCTGCCATTCTTCGATTCGGTCCTCATCACCGGCACCAGCGCTCCCGCGCCTAAACTCAGCGACATCGTTTTTCGGCCTGGCAGTCTTCGCACCGCCTCGAGCGGCCCTTTATGGACGTAGCACCACGCAACAGGCTGGTGAGGGCCGCTCTCCCTGGCGGGCAAAGTCCGGGGCGCGCCGGTGAGAGTGATGGCGAGAAAGACAAGAGCCGCGGTCAGGGAGCGCATCGTGTCCCCTATTGTTTACCGGAGGCGGACGTTTGACAAACAAAATCGCGCCGCTCGACCGTCTCCAGGCGCGCTTCGGGAAAAAGAGCTTGACAAGCTACGCTTATTGCGATAGGCTAGAGTGGAAGTGCTGGGTGCATCCGCTATGACCGGCCAGACCTCGCCAACGGCTCTTTTGATTAGTTCACAAAATCGACCACCCCTGGCCCCTCCTTATCCAAGGAGGGGAATATGTTGGCTGACAGCTGAGAGCTGAAGGCTGAAAGCTGATTTTGAACGAACGAACCGGGAATGTCTATGAAAACAAAGGACCGCTGTGGAAAACTCGCATACAGGCACGGGTTGTCGAACTCCGTTCTGGCCGCCAGTCTCTTAGTCCTGCTGCCTGCTTCCGGTTCCGCGCGCACGGTCAAGGACCAAACCGGCCGCATGGTCAACGTTCCCGAGAATCCTCATCGGCTGGTTTCCCTTGCTCCCAACATTACGGAAATCGTTTATGCTCTGGGTCTTGGTGATGAACTGGTAGGAGACACGGATAACTGCGACTTTCCGTCTCAGGCCACAAACAAGCCTCATGTCGGTACCATGGTGAATCCCAGTCTGGAGCGCATTGTGGCGCTGAAGCCGGACTTGGTGCTGGGCACTCCGGAGGCTAATCGGCGTGAGACTGCCGACCAGCTCGAAAGGTTGGGTGTACCCGTATACGGCGTGACCGCGAATACTCTTGCGGGGACTCTGGCCTCGATCGAGGATATGGGCAAGGTGCTCGGACACGCGGCGGAGGCCGGCCGGCTTGTGGCGCAGATGCAAGCCCGAATCGACCGTGTCAAGAATCGGATCAAGGGCCAGCCCGAGCCCAAGGTTCTTTTCGTGGTTTGGTATCGCCCGTTGATTACCGTCGGCCCTGGCACGTTCATCGCCGACGTTATCCGCGCCGCGGGCGGGAACCCGATCGGGGAGAACCTGAAAGGTGAATGGCCGCGATTGACCCTGGAGGAACTCCTGCCCCTCGATCCCGACGCGATTCTCTTTCCAAGAACCGAGTCCTTTTCTCCCGGCCTCGAGGAATTTCGCGGCCTGCCCGGTTGGAAGGACCTCCGGGCTGTCAAAGACGGCCGCATGTACTTCGTTTCCGAGACCATCGAGCGGTCCGGCCCGCGCCTGGTGGATGCACTGGAAGAGTTGGCGAATGTACTGCACCCGAGGCAGCCTTGATGAATCTTGTCGCCTGCGCGGCAAGAACTGAATCGCAAGCCTCGAATCTGGTCTAAGATGACTGTTCGCTGCTGGTTGATCTTGAATCTGAAATCTGGAATCTGAAATTCTGAGATGACCGTTTCCGCCACACCCCGCAATGTGCTCTTGGTTTCCTCGGCGCTGTTCTTGCTTCTCGTTTTGGTGGTGTTGACATCGCTTACGATGGGAGCGGTGCACTTACCCTTGCGGGCAGTCTGGGAAGCGCTGGCCGCGCGGGGAGGACACTCCGAGGCGGCGGTCATCGTGCTTCAGATTCGCCTCCCACGGATTCTTCTGGCCATTCTTGTGGGCGCGGCGCTTTCGGTCGCAGGCACAGGACTTCAGGCACTGCTTCGCAATCCGCTGGCCGATCCCTACGTGCTGGGAATCTCGAGCGGCGCTGCCGTAGGCGCCATTTTCGCGCTTTGGATCGGCGGGCGCCTGGCCGCAGCCTCACCCCTGGCTGCCTTCGCCGGCGCCATGGTGACCATGGTGTGGGTTTACTTGCTGGGAAGGAGCGGCGGGCGTTTGGCGAGTTACACGCTGATCCTGGCCGGAGTGATTACGGCCTCGTTCCTGTCCGCCATCATCCTGTTCATGCTCACCCTGCTTCCTACGCGCGATGTGCGCGGCATCGCGTTCTGGTTGATGGGCGACCTTAGTGTGACGCCCATGACGGAGTTGCGCATCCTCGCTCCGGCCATCGTGCTCGCCATCGCAGGCGTGTATGTGCTTGCTAAGGATTTAAATGTTCTGCTCCTGGGCGCGGAGGAGGCGGCGCACCTGGGAGTCAACGTGGTGCGCGTCGAGTTGGGAGTCTATATCCTCGCGTCGTTCCTGACCGGAATCGCGGTCTCGACCAGCGGCGCCATCGGCTATTTGGGCCTGCTGGTGCCGCACCTTGGCAGAATGCTGGTGGGGAACGACCACCGCACGCTGATCCCCACCGCCGCCCTGGGAGGCGCTATTCTGCTGGTGCTGTCTGATACGCTGGCTCGCACGGTGCTGGCCCCGTCGGAACTGCCGGTCGGCGCCGTCACCGCCGTGGCGGGCGCGCCCGTGTTTATTTACCTGCTGCGCAAGACCGCGGGATGAATTATGAATGGTGAATTGTGAATAGTGAATTGTAAATTATAAATTGTCTGTTACTATAATTAGACATATCTACGTAATAACTCACAGAAAGCAGCAACTCACTTGTAAGGATTGCGCCAGGCATTTTGAATCTGAAATCTGGAATTTCAAATCTCCGATCGACTGACCACTGACAACTGACGACTGACAACCTCAATGCCCGAATCCCACCACCATCTACGCGTCGACGGCGTTTCGTTCCGCTACCCGCACTTCGAGCTCGCTTCCACAAGCTTCGAGGCGCATTCGGGAGAAGTCATCGCCATCATTGGGCCGAACGGTTCGGGCAAGTCAACGCTCCTGGAAATTGTCAGTGGCCACCTTGCGCCGCAACACGGTACCGTGACGCTGGACGGCGCGGACCTTCACCGGCTTGCGCCCCGGCCGTTGGCCCGGCTTGTGGGCTTGGCCCGGCAGGAGACCATCCTCTTGTTCTCATTCGAGGTGCGTGAATTCATTCGCCAGGGACGCCACCCTCACCTGGGCCGCAGCCTTTTCGAGTCTGCCGAAGACGAACGCTGGGTGGACTGGGCCATTGGAAAGACCCATCTGGAGGAGTTTGTCGGGCGGCGCGTGCTGGAGATGAGCAGCGGGGAATTCCAGCGGGCAGTGCTGGCCCGAACGCTGGCCCAGAGACCGCAGCTTGTGCTCCTGGATGAGCCCACCGCCAACCTCGACATCGGCTACCAGATTGAGATGTTCCGTCTGCTGCGGCAACTCGCGATCTCGGAACGTTTCATCGCCGTTGTGGTCACCCACGAATTGAATCTTGCCTCGCAGTTGGCGGATGAGTTGATCTTGATGGAGCGCGGCCGATGCTTGGCGAAAGGCGCGGCGGAGGACGTTCTCCAACCGGAATTGCTAAGCCGGGTGTTTCGCACTCCGATCCTTGTCGACCGCAACCCGTCGAGCGGCCGTCCCCGCGTGACGTGGGTGGCTGCGCCAGGCTGACGTAGTAGTGTCATTCTGAGCGAAGCGAAGAATCTGCATTAGTTTGCCTCGGACCGGAACTGCAGATCCTTCGCTTCGCTCAGGATGACAGCGACTTTTACCTCCATAGATAGGCCGCCGGCCCATGTACGCTCGGAATGACGGGCTCTCTCTGTTATCGCGCCATCCATCCGCCATCGACCGTCATGATCGCTCCGTGTACATAATCCGAAGCAGCCGATGCAAGGAACACCACGGCGCCCGCGAGGTCCTCGGGTTCGCCCCAGCGCCCGGCAGGAATTCGAGCCAGGATGGACGCGGCGCGCTTCTCGTCGTTGCGCAGCGCCTCTGTGTTGTCAGTCTTGATATAACCCGGTGCGATGGCGTTGACGTTAACGCCCCGCGCCGCCCACTCGTTCGCCAGGGCCTTGGTGAGTTGAGCTACTCCACCCTTGCTGGCCGCGTAGCCGGGAACCAGAATTCCACCCTGAAACGCCAGCAGGGAAGCGACGAAGATGATCTTGCCGCGGCCACGCTCCACCATCCGCTTCCCGATCTCGCGGCTGAGAACAAACTGCGCGCTCAGGTTGACTTCGAGCACCTTGTCCCAAAACTCATCCGGGTGCTCGACGGCAGGCTTTCGCAGGATGATCCCCGCGTTGTTCACCAGAATATCAAGGGTCGGAGAATCGACGGCCAGGCTCTCGAGGAATCGGTAAAGCGCCTTGCGATCACTGAAGTCGCAGCTATAGCCTCGGAACTGGCGGCCCCGCGCCCGGACCTCTTTCTCCACTTGGCTGCCGGCTTTCTCCAGCGAGGCGCTGACTCCAATGATATCCGCTCCGGCCTCCGCCAGCGCCAGGGCGATGGCCTTGCCGATTCCGCGCCTGCAGCCCGTCACCAGAGCGATACTCCCATCGAGTTTGAACCGATCGAGAATTTGCATATCGCACTTCTCCCGAATTCACCACAGAGAACACAGAGCTCACAGAGATCGCACAGAACGGCGTTTGGCTCTTCTCCGTGAACTCTGTGTGCTCTGTGGTGAATCCTCGCTCGTCAATCGTCACTGTACTTCCACCAGGACTTTCATCACCGAGCCGCCTCGTTCCATCTGCTGCAATCCTGACTGCACCTCTTCCAGAGGGTAGGTTTGGGTGATGAGTTGATCCAGCGGCAGCGCGCCTGACGCAGCCAGTTGAATCCCCGCTTCAAAGTCCTGATGCTCGTAAACGCGTGTCCCGCGCAACTGTAATTCGCGCCAGAAGAAGCGGAAGAGGTCGACCTTGGGAGGGTCGGCAAAAATCGCCACCACCACGATGCGTCCCCGCGTGCGCGGAAGTTTGGTCATCAAGTCGGCGCCTGCTGCTGACCCTGTCACTTCGAAAACCACGTCCGCGCCGGCTCCTTGGGTTTGATCAATGACATACTTTGAAAAGTCTTCTTGCCGGGGATCCATGACCTCGAGTCCCAGCCGCGGGAGAAGCTGCAATCGGTAGGAGTTAATCTCTGACACCAGGACACGCGCACCCTTGCTCTTCGCCACCAACGCAACCAGCGTGCCGATAGGTCCACCCCCAAGCACCACCACGTATTCGCCTTCTTCGACCGCGCCCAGGCGAGTGGCGTGGCAGGCCACGGAGATCGGCTCGACCAGCGCGGCGATGCGGAATGGCAGGCTTGCGGGAAGATGGTGGAGTGTATGTGCGGGCACGGTCCAATACGTTTGCATCGCTCCCGGTGTGTCAATGCCCATGAATTTCAGGTTTTGGCAAATGTGGTTGTGACCTGCCCGGCAAGCCGGGCAATTGTTGCAGGGATCGAGGGGCATCACGGTCACCACATCGCCCGCTGCAAAACCCTCCACCCCGGGCCCCAGGGCGGAGATCGTGCCGCACATCTCATGCCCGATAACCTGGGGCGGGTGAACCCGATGGTCCATTTTCCCGTGGAAGATGTGCAGATCCGTGCCGCAGATGCCGCAATAGGCCACCTTGATTTGCGCTTGCCCGGGGCCCGGTTCGATGGCGGGCTGCGGGCCGCTACTCATGTTCGCATTTCCGACGTAAAATGCAGCTTTCATGCTTCACCTCATCCACAGACCGGAAGCCGGAACTTACGCTCTGATCCTCTTTTGTCCCGCAGACAAGCTGGTCCAGATCGGCAAACTCGGCGCGCTCGAACTGCGCCGCGGTTTCTACGTTTACGTGGGCAGCGCGCTGGGACCGGGAGGCGTGCGCGCCCGCCTTGCGCACCACGCGAAAGTATCGACGCGGCCGCACTGGCACATCGATTACCTGCGGCCTCACATGCCACTCGACCGCGTCGGGTACTCGTACGGCCGGGTCAGTCGCGAGCATCGCTGGGCTCGCTTCATTCGTGCGCTGAAGGGAGCTTCCGTCCCCCTCGCGGGATTCGGCTCCTCGGATTGCCGGTGCGAAGCGCATCTGTTTTACTTCGCCACGCGGCCGTCGCTGAGATGTCTTGCGGACTCCGTCACCTCTCGAGTTTGAATCCGATCTTCACCGTGACTTGAAATTCCGCCACCTCTCCGTCCACGATCCTTCCCCGCTCCTCGACAACCTGGAACCAATCCATATTCCGTAGGGTCTTTGCTGCTTCAGCGACTGCTGCCTTGGTAGCTTCGGCAAAACTCTTGGGTGAGGTTCCAACCAGTTCGGTGATCTTGTATATACCCGCCATTATCTTCCTCCGATGTGAATTTGCCTTGCGATGCTATTGATTCTAACCTCAAATCGGTTAGGCGCGAGAATGGATTTGTGGTAGGGAGGGTGATTGGACGTTTCGGATTGCGCGCGCTGCCTGCCGTGTACCGTCCAAGTTCGATTCGTAGCGGCGAGTTTAGCTCGCCAAATGGCGGCGTAAAACCCGCCTCTACTTCAAACTGAGACACAGTAGCTTGACAGTTTTCCCAGCCCCTCATAGAATTTTTAATTGAACCTCATGGGAGTCGGAAAAGGTTGCTCATGGACAAGAAGAAGGCCGACTATTACAAAAAGTGCCTCGTCTCCACGCAAGAGGAGTTGTTGCGGCTGGTGACGAAATCTGAGCGTGACGGTCGTGAAGCGGACGAAGACCCGACTCAGGATGTCGCTGACAAAGCCGCCAACTCGTACACGAAGGAGTTCCTATTCCACCAGAGCGACGAGAATCGACGCGTCCTCCTATTAGTCGGCGAAGCTTTGGATCGCCTCAAGAACGGCACTTACGGCTTGTGCGTGTCCTGTCAAGAAGAGGTTCAGGTAAAACGCCTGGAAGCGGTTCCCTGGGCGCGGCATTGCATCGATTGCCAGGAAAAGCAGGACCAGGGTTTGCTCTAACGCACCACCCCTTGCCCCTCCTCACCGAGGAGGGGAGTGAACGGGCCTGCTCCCCTCCTCAGTGAGGAGGGGAACGAGGGGTGGTGATCGAAAGCGAGGTCAGCCTTCTCTCTCGCCGCCAACCACAAAGCGCCAGCCTCCTCCCTCCTATCGGAACTGTTCGGCACCTTGTCTGCCGTGATTTTTCCTACCGATTGTCTGCTCTGCGGCCAGGAACTTGAGCAACCGTGCGGCGCTTCCGTTTGCCCGCTCTGTTGGGGGAGCCTTCAACCGTGGCCAGGCGCGCACTGTCAATGTTGCGGTCTTCCGCTTGCTTCTGAGCAGACGGCGGGACTTCCTGCCGCGCTTTGTGCTCCTTGCCGCCAGGGCGAGCACGACTTCGACATGGCCAGGAGTTATGGGCTCTATACGGGAAACTTGCGCAAGACAATTCTCCATTTGAAGTTCCATGGGCGCGAGCCTCTGGCCAAGCGCCTGGGCGGACTGTTGCTGCGGCCGTTCGAGGCGCTGACGGAGCATGGTTCGGCCCTGGTCGTTCCTGTTCCACTGCACACATCACGAAGCCGCCAAAGAGGGTTCAACCAGGCTGAACTGCTGGCGCGAGGCCTGGTCCGCAAGATCGGGCGAAAGGAACGGGGACTGCAACTGGCCACGGATCTGCTGATTCGCGTCCGCCCCACGCTTCCACAAGTTGGACTGAGTCCAACCGCGCGCCGTGAGAATGTTCGAGGGGTGTTTTCCGTTTCGCAGCCTGAACGGGTGCGCAACCGCACGGTCCTGCTGGTTGACGATGTAATGACTACCGGGGCGACTCTTTCGGCTTGCGCCGCTGCACTCAAGCGGGCCGGTGCGGGGCGCGTTCTGGCGTTGTCTTTAGCGCGTGCCACGCCTGAGTTTCCAGATACAGTGGCTAGTGACTAGTGTAGGATCGGTTCGCGAACCGCCCCTACGACGGCTCTTCTAGACACTAGCCACTCGGCACTTTTTTTTGTAGGATGAAACCTATGTCCGAGGAGAACCACCAACGGGCGCTGCAAGAACCGGTGCTTGTTTTGAACGCCACCTACGAACCCATTAACGTCACTGCGGTCCGGCGCGCGCTGGGCCTTATCCTGAAAGGCGTGGCCACCGCAGAAGAGGCCGATGGCGGCTTCATTCATGCCGCTCGGGTGGCAATTCGCATCCCTTCGGTCATCCGGCTGCTGGAATTCAGGCGCATTCCCTACCAGACGCGCGCCCTCTCGAGAAAGAACCTGCTGTTGCGCGACCGCTACACTTGCCAGTTCTGCGGCAGCACCTTGCCCGCGCATGAACTTACCTTGGATCACGTGATTCCGCGCTCGCGCGGGGGCCGCACGGATTGGGATAACCTGGTCGCCTGCTGCCACAAGTGCAACAATTTGAAAGGCGACCGGCTTCCCGAGGAGGCCGGGCTGAAACTTCTGAGGCCGCCGCGCCCGTTTACGCTGCATACCAGCCGTCAGATCATGCGCATGATGGGCCGCTCCGATGAGCGTTGGCGAAAATACCTGTTCTGCTGATGTGAACCTACCTGAGTCTCGAAGTTCAATACGCCGAAGCGATGCACTGCTGCTGGCCTTATGGGTGGCTCTTGCGGTTCTGCCTTATCTCAACACTCTCCGCAACGCCTTCGTTTATGACGACATCCCGCAAATTCTGAATAATCCCTACCTTCAAAGCTTCCATCATTTGAAGGACATCTTCACTACACCCGTGTGGTCGTTCCTTGGCGGAAATTATCCTCGCAACTATTACCGCCCCCTGATGTCATTCGGATATCTGCTCTGTTACCAGTTTTTTGGCCCAGTTCCCTGGCCATTTCACCTGGTGAACATCGTTCTGAACGCGCTGGTGGTCGTCGTGTTGTTTCTTGTGACCTGGCGTATGTTCGATGACCGACTGCCGGCGTACATCGCCTCCGGCTTGTTCGCCATTCATCCGATCCACTCCGAATCAGTGGCCTGGATCGCCGCCGTGACAGACCTGGAACTGGCCTTCTTCTTTCTGCTGACGTTCTGGTTCTTCTTGGGACTTCCAAAGTGGCGCGGCCGAAAACTGATTCTCGGTCACTTGTCTATGGCCGCAAGTTTTGCTCTGGCTTTGCTGGCCAAGGAACCCGCAGTCACTCTGCCGGTGCTCGCCACGCTTTTCGAATACGCCTGCCGTGAGGATCGCCATGCGACCAGCACCCCGACGAAGCTGGGGCGTTACGGCCCGCTTTGGTTCCTGGCGCTGGGGTATTTGGCTTTCCGAATTCACTTTGTGGGCGGCATGGCCGGCAGGTCCCAGTTTCCCACCATGGGGCCGGACGTAGTTTTCTTCTCCGCCCTGCAACTGGCCGGGCAGTACGTTGGCAAGTTCCTCTGGCCCGTTCCGCTTTGCGCTTTCTACGCCTTTCACATGAGTACGGGTTTTTCCGATCCGCGCGTCATCGCCGGCGCCGTGGCGTTGGCCGCGTTGACATTGTTGATCGTTCTCTCGTGGAAGCGCGCGCGGCTGGTGAGCTTCGGGCTGATCTTTTTCCTCCTCAACCTTGCCCCAGTTTTGTACTCGCCCTGGATGGCCGCCAACATTTTCACTGAGCGCTACCTCTATTTGCCTTCCGTGGGACTCTGCTGGGGTCTGGGTTGGGCGGGTGCTAAGTTGTGGAGAGAAACCGCCAGTGGCGGCTTTGCAGACCACCCGTCCTGGCGTCCTCGAGTCTGGCGGTTCCTTGCTGTCATTTCCGCACTCCTCATTGTGATCCTCTGCACGTTGTGTATCGTGCGGCGAAATCGCGATTGGCACGACGACGAGTCGTTTTACAAGGCCACCATCGCTGTTCAACCTGATGCTTACATCATGCGACTGAACCTTGCCGGGTTGTATCTCAACCGGGACGATCTCGACGGTGCTGAGCGGGAGTTAGTGGCGGCGGACAAGCTTGCGCCCGATTATCCCCTGATCCTGAATAATCTCGCTTTGCTCAACATGAAACGCAAACGCTACAACGAGGCGCTGGGTTACCTGATTCGCTCCCTCTTAAAGGATTCCAAGGAGCCGCAGCCCCACTTGTACCTGGGGCAACTGTACGATCAGACTGGACAAACGGCTTATGCAGAAAAGGAATTCCGAACGGCGGTGACGCTTTCCCCGTTGAACGTCGGCGCGCACGTCGGGTTAGCTGACTTCTATTTCGATCATGGAAGACTTGCCGAGGCTGAAAGAGAATACCAGGAATCCCTTCGCGTGATCAGGACGCCTCGCGGTTATTGGGGGGTCGGGCTGGTGTCCTGGCGCGAGGGCAAGTACGCGGAAGCCGAACGCGCCTTCCGGCAAGCCGAGGTGCTCGACCCCGCCTCCGGCCGCGCTCATATCATGTTGGGTCTGCTTTATACGGATACCAAAAGGGATCGTGAGGCCCTCGAAGAATTGCAGACCGGTTTGAAAAGCGATCCCGGCAATCAACAAGCGCGTGATGCAGTGAAGAAACTGCAGAGCCACTAGTGCTTAGCTGTTTTAGCGACCGCAATTCAAATGTCTGCGGGAAGGGCGGGGCTTTAGCCCCGCCGGTTCGCAGAGCACGGTTGAAGGGGCCTTTAGGCCCTGAGGCAATGCGGCTTCAGGGGCTAAAGCCCCGAGGACTGGCCAGTTCTCTGCGGCGGGGCTGAAGCCCCGCCCTTCCGATTCCGACGAATAAGGTCGCTTACTAACTCGGCTAAACGCTAGCTCCAAATCCGATCCCACGACCGTTCTTTATCCCAATCCGTGGTAGGCTCGAAATAGCCCGTTCCCGGCATCAGATGCCGTCTCACCAGGTCCTCGTTGAGCGTCACGCCTAACCCGGGCGTCTCAGGAACGGTAATATAGCCTTTATTGATAATCGGCTTGTCGATGCCTTCCACCAGGTCCTGCCACCAAGGCACATCCAGCGAATGATTTTCGAGCGCCAGAAAGTTCTCGGTGGCGGCGGCGCAGTGAACGCTCGCCATGCAGCCGATCGGCAGGCCGGCGTAGTGCATCGCCATAGGAACGCCGTACTCCATGGCTGCGTCGCCGATCTTGTGCGTCTCGAGAATTCCACCCGAGGTGGCAAGATCGGGATGAATCTTGCCGACGGCATGACGTTCGCACAGCTTGATGAAGTCTTCCTTCAAGTAAATGTCTTCGCCGGTAAGGGTCGGTGTGGGGCTTTCCTCCGTGATGCGTTGCCATAGGTCCGTGTACTGCCAGGGAATCAAGTCTTCCATCCAGGAGAGATTGTATTTCTCGTAAGCCTTTCCCAGCCGGATGCAGGATTTAACGCCGATATGGCCGAGGTGATCCATGGAGAGCGGGACTTCCATGCCCACCGCTTCGCGAATCGCCGCCACGTACTCGCAGAGCAGGTCGATCCCCTTGTCGGTCACCTCGGTGGCCACGAACGGGTGCGGGAGAAATTCCTCATCCCAACTGCTCAGTCCCGATGGTCTGGTGACCGTGCCTGGAGTGTCTTGCACCATGTCGATTCCCAAATCCATCTTCAGCCACGTCAGGCCCATTTCTTCTTTGCGGATTTTCATATTCCGGGCGTAAATCTTGGGATCCTTCGACTCCGTGGTGTCGGCATAGATGCGAATCCGGTCGCGGAAGCTGCCGCCCAACATCTGGTAAACAGGCGCCCCATACACTTTTCCAGCGATATCCCAGAGAGCCATTTCGATGGAGACCACGCCTCCAGCCTGCCGGGCATGCCCGCCAAATTGCTTGATCTTCCGGAAGAGGAAGTCGATGCGGAGCGGATTCTCACCCAGAATGCGGCTTTTCAACATCAGCGCGTAAGTGGCGCTGGCGCCGTCCCGAACCTCTCCGAGTCCGTAAACGCCTTGATTGGTGTCGATCCGTACGATCGTGCAGGGGCTCGGCCCGGGTTTTACTACCGTCGCCACCCGCAGATCGGTGATCTTGAGAGTCGAAGGGCTCGAGTTCGTGTTGACGTTCTTCACCTCCGCCGCGGCTCCGGCATCGCTTCCCACCAGCGCCCCTCCCAACATCGCGGCCGAGGTTTTCAAGACTTCTCGCCGGCCGAGCGTCGCATCGTTGTGGCTGGACATCTCTTCGTCTCCTATTCAGGCAAAACCAAAGACAGTTCAAATGGCAAATGGCAAAGGTCAAATGGCAAATGGTTCAAAAAATAGCAAATCGCAAACCATTTGAATTTTGCCGTTTGCCATTTGCCATTTGAATTCGCTCTTTCTCAGTACGCGACTCCCTTGCGCCGCCGACCTGCCCATCTGCCGACCTGCCGACCTGCCGATCTGCCGACCTGCCCACCTGCCGATCTGCCGACTGCCGACTGCCTACTCCTCTTTCCTCCGCACCTTCGACCCCTTCGAAGCGCAATACTGATTGAACTCATCGTTCATCTGATGGGTCCACTTGCCGTCAATTTGCCCAGGGGTATATTTCTGTTGCCGCAGCATCAAGTGGCCCCACTCGTCAACCATGTGAATCGTTTCGGCGTGGTCGGCCACTTCCTCGCAAAGCTGCGGAGGCACGAAGGTAACTCCCTCAACATCGGTTACTGCCACGTCGCCCGGCATCACCGTTGCTTGTCCGATGCGGATTGGGACGTTGATGCCCATCAGCATCACATTGCGCAGAGCGGACGGATCCACATCCCGCGTGTAGACGCGAAAGCCCTCGATCTCGCTGATCCCCGACTCGTCACGAACCGCCCCATCGACAATCAGGCCTGTGTGACTTTTAGTGTAAATCGACGTCCCGAGATTGTCGCCAATGAGAGTGCCGTCCTTGACCTTTCCGAATAAATCCGCAACCAGAATGTCGCCCGGTTGAAGGATATCAATGATCCAGGAATTCTGCGCGCCCACTCGATGTTCTGCCTTGCCGTGCTCGGCGATCACGGCGTTCACGTCCGGCCTGACCGGCATAAACACGGCGGTGACCACCCTCGCCGCCAGGCGCGGGCCCGGGTTGATGATGTGCCAATGGCCCTCGAATTGGTTAATGAACCCATGCCCCATGAGCACGCCCCAGGCTTCTTCCGCATCCACGGTCGCCATGCGCTTCAACAGTTCATCAGACACCTTCGGCCGCCCGTCTTCGAACCGCTCGCCCTTCCATTCCCGGGTCAACTCGAGGCGCTGCTCCTTGCTGAACATCCCAATCTGCGCCCATCCGCACACGCTGGATCCCAAGCTAACGACTATTAATGCCAGTAAAGTGAGCTTCTTATTCACGTCTCCGCCTCCTCAATCGAATTCGCAAAGTATAGCAGGGAATCCGGTTCGTGATACACTCGATCCAGTGAGGGCTGCGAAATACGTTCGCAATCCCCGTTAAGGTGCTCGAGTGAACCGCGCCGCCGATTGGCTAAAGCAGGCCGAGCGAGACTTGGGGCTCGCGGAAATCGCGATTGAGACGAAGTATTACGAATGGGCCGCCTTTTGCGCACAGCAAAGCGCCGAAAAAGCGGTCAAGGCCTTGATACAGTTTTTGCACGGGTCGGTTCGCGGCCATTCGGTTACCGAGATGTTGCGACAGTTGCCGGCTTCGGTGCCAGTCCCGAAAACGGCGTTGGCCGGAGCTCAGGAGCTCGACCGAGTCTACGTAACCTCGCGTTACCCTAACGGATTCGCTTCCGGAGCGCCGGCCGACTACTTTAACGAGGAGGCTGCCCGAGAGCTGGTGGGACATGCCCGAACAATTCTCGAGTTTTGCCGAAGTCAAATTTCTTGACCACCACCAAATCCTCTGTGACCTGCGCCAGGCGGTCAGCGAAGCCAAGGCAGAGCATCCAGAGATTGTCAAAGTGCTGCTTTTTGGTTCGCTCGTCCAGGGAAATTGGACGGCGGATAGCGACGCGGACATGATCGTTGTGGTGCGCAGGGAATTCCCCGATTTCCTTAGCAGCCGCGCCCCTTACCAGATTTTCACTTCCGCAATTCCTACAGACTCGCTGGTGTATTCCGAGCTAGAGTTCGAACAGATGTCCGCCGACCCCGAGAGTCCGCTCACCCGGAATCTTCTCTCCGCCGTCGAACTGTTGCCGTGAGTTTACCTCGCCAATTGCCGCAGCTACTTCGTGCGCTTCGCGGTCCATTCGCGGTCGAAACGTTCGCTATGAGCTGTTCCCTTCATGGCATCGCCATCAACCGTGCCGGAATACTCAATGACGAACGTTCCGTTGTCAGTCTCACGTTTAATGGTGAAGGCGACTTTGGTGCCCGTGACCGTGCCCTCGAAGTTAGCATCGCCACGCGGACTCGTGAGGGTACCGGTGATCTTGCCGCCGTCTTGCTGAATGGTAAGGGTCTGGGTCATGGGCCCGTTGCGCCCCTGGGACGAGACTTCCCACGTTCCGGCAACTTTCGCGGGTTCGTCGGCGGCCGCCGCGACCCCGCAGGCCAGCAAGAAACCGCATGCCAAGGCGAATGTTAAGAAACAGGTAATTCTCTTCATAGAAGACTCTCCTTTGATTCAGTGTGGTGCAATCAAGTCCCTAGACGACTCGGGTGAGAAAGGGGTTACAGGAAAGTAGGAGCGGTTCGCGAACCGCCCCCTACGCAGACCACGAGGTAGTGGCCAGTGACGTGCTCGCATTTAGGGTTTCGGGCGTCAAAAGACCTGACGCCGGGCCGAGATGATGAAAAAGGAAACATTCAATTCGGAACCGGCAACATTATTGTCCCAGTCCCCGGCGGGGATTTTTCAGCAGGCCGGGGACGGTGCGCGGGGAGAGGGTCAAAAGCGACAGCGACACTGTGTCGCAGGTGGCCCTCTCCTCGCGCACGCTAGCGTTTCATTTGACCCTGGGTCAGGTCTCTTCGCGAAGGGGGCAGGCACCGTTGAATGTCGCGTCTGTCGTCTCTGATTCTAAACAGGTTATCCCGCAGGTTGAGTCATTAGCTCACACCCGGATCCGGGACTGCTATCAATGCGGGAAGTGTACGGCGGGTTGCCCCATGGCGGCCGCAATGGATGCCGGGCCCACTCGTCTGATTCGTCTGCTGCAACTTGGCCAAACGCAAAAAGCGCTCCGCGCGCAAGGCATGTGGCAGTGTGTTTCCTGCCAGACCTGTTCTACACGCTGCCCGAAGTCCGTGGATTGCGCGGGAATAATGGACGCGCTGCGGCAACTTTCCTTCCAGCGCGGCGTGACCACGCCTGAGCAGCAGAGGACAGTGCTTTTCCAGAAGGCATTTCTGGCGAATATCCGACGCAACGGCCGCCTGAACGAATTGGAGTTAATTGGGGAGTTCAAACTAACCACTTTTCTCAGCGGGCGGAGCGTCGCGTTTCTGCTTAAAGATGCGACCTTGGCTCCGGAATTGATGAAGCGCAAGAAATTCCATCTGGTGGGCGAGAAGGCCCACGACCGGGCCGTGGTGGCCCGCATATTTGCGCGTTGCATGGACAATTCACCCTTATGAATCTGGCTTACTATCCCGGCTGCGCTTTGCACGGCTCTTCCAACGATTACGAGCAATCGCTTCGGGCTTGCCTGGGGGCCCTGGACGTCCAGCTGAAAGAACTCGACGACTGGATTTGCTGTGGGGCCACCGCCGCGCACTCGCTGAACCAGAAACTCGCCGTGGCGCTGCCGGCGCGCAATCTGGCCCTGGCAGAGAGCAAAGGGTTCCATGAGATGCTGGCGCCGTGCCCGATGTGCTCGATGCAACTGCTCAAAGCGCGCAAAGAGCTGGCGGAAAGCGAGGCGCTTCGCCGCAGTATCTCGGAGATCGTGGAACTGGAAGTGCGCGGCGAAGCAAAAGTGCTGAACCTGATCCAACTCTTTGAATCAATTGGCATGGACCGGCTCAAAGCGGCGGTGAAGGTTCCCCTCAGTTCGCTGAATGCGGCCTGCTATTACGGCTGCCTGCTGACGCGGCCCCCCGAGGTTGTCGAGTTCGACGACTTCGAGCAGCCCCGCTCGATGGAGAAGATCCTGGAGGCGTTGGGCGGCAAAACGGTGGATTGGAATTACCGAACTGAGTGTTGCGGGGCCGGGATGACCATGGCCAACGAGCAGACGGTGCTCGATCTTTCGCACAAGATTCTGACCAATGCCAAGCAGCACGGTGCCAACTGCCTGGTAGTGGCTTGCCCCATGTGCCACGTAAACCTGGACATGAAACAGGCCAACATCGAGCAGCACTACGGCGTGAAACATGCCATGCCAATCTACTACCTGTCCGACGTAGTGGGGTTGGCGCTGGGTTTCAAGCCCGAGGCATTGGGCGTTGACCGTCACTTTGTCTGTGCCGGGAGTCCGGCGGAGGGATTGTCCGGCGGAGGGATTAGGGGTTAGGGATTTGGGGTTAAGGGGTTAGGGGTCAGGGATTAGGGATCAGGGAGTGGCATTGGGCATGGGCTAATCCCTAATCCCTAGTCCCTAATCCCTAGCCGGGGAAAGTAGGAGAGCATGTCCCGAATTGGGGTCTTCATTTGCTGGTGTGGCGAGAACATCTCCCGCACGGTGGACGTGGATGAGGTCACGAGACAGGTGGCGGAATTCCCCGGCGTGCGTTGCGCGGTGAACTACAAGTACATGTGCTCGGACCCGGGGCAGACGATGGTGCGCGATAAGATTGTCTCCGAGCGCCTGGACTCCGTGGTGGTGGCTTCCTGCTCTCCGCACATGCACCTGCGCACGTTCCGCAGCGCCGCATCGCTTGCCGGCTTGAATCCTTACCGCGTCGAAATGGCCAACATCCGCGAACACTGCTCCTGGGTTCATCCGAACCGCGCCCAAGCCACGGCCAAAGCGGTGCAATTGATCCGCCTGTCGGTGGAGAAAGTCCGGCGCGACCACGAACTCGAGCCGATTCGCGTCCCCGTGACGCGCAGGGCGCTGGTGATCGGCGGCGGTGTGGCAGGAATTCAGGCGGCGCTGGATATCGCGAATTCCGGCTATGAAGTAGTGATGGTGGAACGGGAGCCCTCGATCGGCGGCAAGATGGCGGGCCTTTCCGAGACTTTTCCCACCCTCGATTGCTCGCAGTGCATCCTGACGCCGCGCATGGTGGAAGTGGGGCAGCACCCCAAGATCAAGCTCTACAGCTACTCGGAAGTGGAAACGGTGAGCGGCTACGTGGGCAACTTCAACGTCACCATCCGCCAGAAAGCGCGCTACGTTGACATCAAGAAGTGCACCGGCTGCGGCGAATGCTGGAACGTCTGCCCCCTGAAGCGCAACCCCAGCGAATTCGATTACGCCATGGGGATGCGCCCGGCCATTTACGTTCCGTTCCCGCAGGCCGTGCCTGCACGCCCGGTGATCGACGCGAAAGTCTGTGCCAAGATCATCCGCAACGGCTGCGGGCTGTGCCTGAAGAAGTGCAAGGCGGAAGCGATCAACTTCAAGGACCAGGACAAGCTGGTGGAGGAAAAGGTCGGGGCCGTAGTGATCGCCACAGGTTACAAGCTGTACAACATCGGGAAAGTTCAGGACCGGCCGTACCTCGAGGGCTACGGCGAGTACGGCTACGGCAAGTATAAGAACGTGATCGACTCGTTGCAGTTTGAGCGGCTGCTCTCCGCTTCCGGCCCGACGGTGGGCGAGCTCAAGCGGCCTTCCGACGGCGCGCAGCCCAAGTCCGTGGTTTTCCTCTGCTGCGTGGGTTCGCGCGACAACGCCAAGGGCCTGCCGTATTGCTCGAAGATCTGCTGCATGTACACCGCCAAGCACGCCATGCTCTATAAGCACAAGGTGCACGACGGGCAAGCCCACGTCTTTTACATGGACATCCGGGCGGGCGGTAAGGGTTACGAGGAATTCGTCCGGCGGGCCATCGAGCAGGACGGCGCGCAGTATTACCGCGGGCGCGTCTCAAAGATCACGGAAGAAAACGGCAAGCTGATCGTGCGCGGCACGGATACGCTGGCGGGCGAGCCCGTAACCATCGAGGCGGATATGGTGGTTCTGGCCAACGCCATGCGCCCCGCCGACGGGGTCGAGCAACTGGCCCAGAAGTTCAACGTGGGCTACGACGAATACGGCTTCCTGCTCGAATCGCATCCCAAGCTTCGCCCCGTCGAGACTGCTTCGGCGGGCGTTTACATCTGCGGCGCCTGCCAGGCCCCCAAAGATATTCCCGAATCGGTCGCGCAGGCCTCCGCGGCGGCCAGCAAGGTGCTGATCACGTTTTCCGCCAGCGAACTGACGCGCGAGCCGGAAATTGCGAAAGTGAATGAGGATACCTGCGCGGCCTGCTTCACCTGCACGCACGCTTGTCCGTACCACGCCATCGAGCAGGCGGAAGTCCGCACGCCGCGGGGCGTCTTCATTAAGCGGACAGCGCGCGTGAATCCCGGGCTGTGCATGGGTTGCGGGACGTGCGTTGCCGTTTGCCCCTCGAAGAGCGCTGACCTCGAGGGCTTTACCGAGCAGCAAATTTATTCCATGGTCGAAAGCCTGGTATGAGCGAAAACCATGTAGCGCCGGCCTCCGGCCGGCCCACTGTAGCGCCGGTCTCCGACCGGCGTGACGAGTTCGAGCCGAAAATCGTCGCCTTCGTTTGCAATTGGTGCACCTACCTGGGAGCCGACCTGGCGGGGACCACCCGCCTCGAGTATCCGCCCAACGTGCGCATCGTCCGGCTGCCGTGCACCGGGCGGATCGACTTTAACCTCATTGTTAAGGCGTTCGAGATCGGTGCGGATTCGGTCCTCGTCTCAGGCTGCCACCCCGGCGATTGCCATTACACATCGGGCAACTACCACGCCCGCCGCCGCTGGATTCTCTTCCGCGAACTCCTCCAGGCGTTGGGTTTTGATATGGAGAGGATTCACTTTACCTGGATTTCGGCCGCGGAAGGCCACAAGTGGCAGGAGGTCGTGAAAGAGATCACGGAAAAGACCCGCCAAATGGGGCCCTACAAAACCCTCTACAAGTCTTCTTCGAAGGCTGTAGGGGCAACCCATGTGGTTGCCCCCGACGGCGGCCACGCGAGCCGCCCCTACGACACACCCGTATGGGGAGGAGAGCCGGAACTGCGCGATACCTGCCGACGCCTGCTGGCCGAGGACAAGGTGAAGGTGGTGATTGGTTACGGAAAGCGCGGCCCGGTGTTCATCACCAAGCCCGAGGATGTCGAGAAGTTGGTTTGGAATAATCAGTGTTTGGCAAACCTCACAGTCTATCTGAAGCGCAAGGAGATTAAAGCGCTGGGCCGGCCGGCAATTGTGGTGAAAGCCTGCGACGAACGCGCCTTGGTGGTGCTCGAGAAGGAATCGCAGCTTGAGCGCAAGGATTTACATGTCATCGGCATGGCTTGCCAAGGCATGGGCGAGCCAAAATGCGAGACCTGCGAAGTTCACCTGCCGCGTTTCGCGGACGAAGTGATTGGCGAAACGGACAAGCAAGCCCCGGAGTCTGTCGACAGGTGGAAAGCGCTGGAGTCTTTGATGGCGCTGCCGACGACCGAGCGCATGTCTTACTGGGCAACGGAATTCGAGCGCTGCGTGAAGTGCTACGCCTGCCGGCAAGTCTGCCCGATGTGCTACTGCGAGCGCTGCCTGGTGGACAAGAATCGGCCCACCGTGATCGAGCCTTCGGCGACCGGCAAGGGCAATTTCGCCTGGCACATTTTGCGCGCCTTTCACCTTGCCGGGCGTTGCATCGGATGTGATGAATGCACGCGGGCGTGTCCGGCCGGGATTGACTTGCGCCTGCTCAACCTTTCTCTCGCGAAAGCCGCCGAGGAGCAGTTTGCTTACCGCGCCGGCATGGACCCCAAGGCCGAACCCTTGATCGGCGCTTACTCGCTTCAGGACAAGGAGAACTTTATCCGGTGAGCGCAATTATCTCCCAATCGGCGTTGCGAGAACTGGTGGCAGGCTGGATTGTGCAGGGCAAGCGTGTTGTCGGCCCGCGCCTCATCGTGCCGGCCCTTGCGCCGGAACGCGGCGGCCGCGTGCTCTACGCGCCTCTCCAATCTTCCGACCAGTTGGCGCTGGAAGGTTTTATTCACCCTGCCAACGCGATGAAAGAATTCCTCTTCCCCAAGCACGAAGAGCTTTACGGATACCGGATCACGGGGAAGGGAATTGAGCTCAAGGAAGTCGAGCCGCTGCGGGCGGACCAGGTGCTGATCGCGGGGCGCCCTTGCGACGCGGCGGCACTGCCGATTCTGGACAAGGTGTTCAACTGGGACTATAAAGACGAGTTATATAACACCCGCCGTCAATTAACGACCGTCATAACACTGGCCTGCACGGAGCACGATGATGCCTGCTTCTGCACTTCGGTGGGTCTTGCGCCCGATGCCGAGCGCGGCTCGGACGCCATGCTGCTCAGCCTCGGTGACGGCGAGTACGAAGTCCGCTGCCTGACAGAGAAGGGCAAGGCACTGTTCGACGGCAAGCTCAACGCCTCGGAGCGCGGGGCGAGCTTGCCGTCAGCGCCTGAGAAGCGCTTCGACGCGGAGAAAGTGCGGGCCTTCGTAAGAGACAATTTCGATAGCCCCTTCTGGCCGGCCGAGACCCTGGCCTGCCTGGGTTGTGGCGCTTGTGCCTACACCTGCCCCACCTGCCACTGTTTCGATATCGTGGACGAGGGCAATATCGAGCGCGGAGTGCGCGCCCGCAACTGGGATTCGTGCCAGTTCCGCATGTTCACGCTGCACGCTTCCGGACATAACCCGCGCCCCAACCAGCCCGCGCGGCAGCGCCAGCGAATCGATCACAAGTTCCGCATCTATCCGGAGAAGTTTGGCGAAATCTTGTGCACGGGCTGCGGAAACTGCACGCGCAACTGCCCGGAAGGGATCGGCGTGCTGAGCGTATTGAGTGCTTTGTAGCGCCGAAGGCGCCCTGGAGTGCGGCAGCTTGCTGCCGCTTTCCATCAGGCCAGCTTGCTGGCCGGCCAAGAATTGCCGATTTCGCCAGTTGGAGCGTGAGCAAGCTCGTGCTCAAGAGAGCGGCGGCAAGCCGCCGCACTCCAAAATCGACCATGCATAACATCTACCAGCCCGACCTCATGAAGGTCATCGAGACGCGCCGGCAGACGCCGGACGTGAAATCTGTCAAGATCCGCTTCCTCGACGAAGCACGCGCCAAGGATTTCTCGTTTCACGTCGGCCAGTTCGGCATCTTCTCCGTGTTTGGCTACGGGGAATCCACCTTCAACATCTGCTCGAGCTCAAATTGGAAGGACTACATCGAGTTCTGCTTCCGCAAGGTGGGCTGCGTCACGGAGGCGCTGTGGAGCATTGAGGAAGGCGACGTCATCGGCTTCCGCGGCCCTTACGGCAACTTCTACCCGATGGACGACGGATGGAAGGGCAAGAACCTGATCTTCCTTGGCGGCGGCATTGCCATGCCCCCCGTGCGCTGCGCCGTCTGGTATGCGCTTGAGAACCGCGCGGATTACGGCAATATCACGGTTGTATATGGCGCCCGCACGGTTGCGGACCTCGTTTACGTGGATGAACTTGATGAGTGGGCCAAGCACCCCAACGTGCGCGTGGTGCGCTGCGTCGATCCCGGCGGCCAGACGCCTGACTGGACGGGCGAGATCGGCTTCGTGCCCACCGTCTTCGAGCGCGCCGGCGTGCCGGCGGATAACTCCGCCGCCCTCGTCATCGGCCCGCCGATTATGATCAAGAACACTCTTCCTGTTCTCTACCGGATGGGGATCAAGCCCAGCGTGGTCTACACCAGCCTCGAAAACCGCATGAAATGCGGGGTGGGGAAGTGCGGCCGCTGCAACGTCGGATCGTTCTATGTCTGCAAAGAAGGCCCCATCCTCACCATGGACCAACTCGAGCGCCTGCCGGCAGATTACTGAAGCTCTTTTCACCCCGTCATTCTGAAGGCGAGGGCGGCCCCTCAAGCGCATTGCCCCGCTGGAGTGAGTTTCATGGAATATCACATTATCGAGGCACGCTACGTAGCCGGCCACACCGTGTGGCTGCGCTTTCGCGACGGTACGAGTGGTGAAATTGATTTATCGACCGCCCTCCGCGGTCCTGTGTTCGAACCGTTGCGCGATCCTGGCGTCTTCAGCCAATTCCAGGTTCATCCTGAGTTCCACACGCTCACTTGGCCGAACGGAGCCGACTTCGCCCCTGAGTTTCTGCATGACAACATACGTGTGACCGTGTAACCCGTTTGCATTTCCGAACCCGCCCGTACTATAGTCTCGTCTTGACTCTTAACTTTCGACTCTTGACTTCTTGACTTCTCAACTTCGATGCCCGAACCATTCCTAAGCATTGTAGTTCCTGCGTACAACGAAGCGCGGCGGATTCGTGACACCCTCAAGCAGCTTTGTCACATCCAAGCGACGAAGCCCTACCCGGTTGAGCTGATCGTGGTGGACGATGGTTCGACCGACCAAACGATCCAGACCGTCGAGGAGTATCCGGGCATTCGGCTGGTTCGGAACGACCGCAACCATGGCAAAGGGTTCACAGTCCGCCACGGAGTGCTGGAAGCGAAAGGCAAGTACGTGCTTTTCACCGACGCCGACCTTTCCACGCCGATCGAGGAAGCGGAAAAATTGCTCTCGATTCTTCAACGCGACGACGCCGACGTCGCAATCGGTTCCCGGGCTCTGCATCGCGAATTGATTGGAGTCCATCAGCCCTGGCTGCGCGAAATGGGCGGGCGTTTTTTCAACCTGCTGGTTAGGGCGTTCACGGGACTCAGACTGCACGACACGCAATGCGGATTTAAGCTATTCAACCGCGACTCCACGCGCAGGGCGTTTGAGGACCTGCGCATCGAGGGTTTCGGATTTGACCCCGAACTCCTATTCCTCATCGAAAGAGGAGGCGGCAGGATCGTCGAGGTGCCGGTACGATGGAATGACAACCCGGCCACCAAGGTGCGATTCTTGCGCGACTCCTCAGAGATGGTCCTCGATTTAATAGGTATACGCTGGCGCAGTCTGACGGGGACGTACGGTGAACATCGTTGAATTCAGCCTGCTGGTCTGGGTCGCTTCAGTTCTAGCAGGCTTTCTTGGCTCGCTGACGGGCCTGGGCGGAGGGATCATCATTACCCCTGTGCTCACCCTGGTCCTCGGCGTTGACATTCGATACGCTATCGGCGCCTCACTCGTCTCCGTGATCGCAACCTCCTCAGGTGCGGCAGCCGCCTACGTTCGCGAGGGTTTCTCCAATATCCGAATCGGGATGTTCCTGGAGATTGCCACCACCCTGGGAGCGCTCGGGGGAGCGCTGCTGGCCACCAAAATGCCCACCAGCGCCATCTCCATCATCTTTGGCCTCGTTCTGCTTTATTCAGCCTACGCTTCAAGCCGTCCGCGACACAAGCTCCCGGGCGATCGCCTGCCGAACCCTCTTGCTACCCGGCTGAAAATGAACGGTGTTTATCCCACAGACGACGGCCCCGTGGCTTACTTCCCTCAGGCCGTGCCTGCCGGGTTCAGCCTGATGTTTGGGGCGGGGGTTCTTTCCGGCCTTTTGGGGATTGGCTCGGGAGCCGTCAAAGTGATTGCCATGGATCAGGCCATGCGGCTTCCTTTCAAGGTCTCGACCACCACCAGTAATTTCATGATTGGGGTGACCGCTGCGGCAAGTGCCGGCGTCTACCTTTCCCGAGGCTATATCAATCCCGGCCTCGCCATGCCCGTGATGCTGGGGGTGGTGAGTGGTTCCCTGGTGGGGGCACGTGTACTGGCTGAAGCGAAGACAAAATGGCTGCGGATGGTTTTCGGTGTCGTCATTGCCATTATGGCGTTCGAAATGATCTATCACGGGGTAACCGGGAGGCTATAGCGTGGCAAGTCTGGCGAGGCGCTGGAACGACCAGGTGGTTGAGGTATGGATTGGCAACCTCCTCCGGGCTGGAGTGACACTGTCTGCGGCCGTGGTTCTTTTCGGCGCATGCGTGTATCTGGTGCGCCACGGCCGCGAATTGCCTCATTACACGGTATTTGTGGGTACGCCCAAAGACTTGCGGACAGTATCGGGAATCTGGAGAAATGTCCTGGCCTTCAAGGGACAAGGTTTAATCCAACTCGGCCTCTTGATCTTGATCGCTACCCCGGTGGCTCGAGTTGCCTTCTCGGTTGTGGCTTTCGCTCGCGAACGCGACCGGCTCTACGTTGTCGTGACCCTCCTTGTACTCGCGATCCTCACTTACAGCCTGATGGGAGGTCGCCTCTAGGCAGTTGCGCGTTTTCAGCTGCCCATCGAAAATCACGGGCAACCGCTCCAAGTCTTTCGGAATCGAACTACACGGCATCCGCATCAAAGGGAGTGGTATACTACGTCCTGGCGCGCCGAAGGCTCTGAAAGCGGGTCGCCACCGGGATGAGGGATCAGCGAAAGGAGCAGGTTATGCGAGGCGGGACGGTGAGGGTATTGAGTGTCCTTGCGGCTATGGTATTTGTCTTCACTTGCGCCTTTGGTGAAGATACAAAAACTCCCCCCCCGAGGAAACCGGGAGAAACGATTCCGGCAGGCAGCGTGCTCCACATGAAGCTCACGACCACTCTGACCTCCAAAACCAATAAGTCGGGCGATCCCTTCACGGGACAGGTTTCTCAACCGATCGTAGTGGATGGAAAAGAGATAGTGCCCAAGTTCAGCCAGGTCATCGGGCACGTTTCCTTCGTAAAACCTTCGGAACGTGTGAAGGGCAAAGCCCTGATGCGACTCGTCATTGATAAAGTGGTGACACCCGACGAGGACAAGGCGTTCCTGCTTCCGAGCACCTTGGACGATTCGAACAACGCGCCTTGCGCGCATACCAAAGACGACGAAGGCACGCTCGAAGGATGCGGCAAGAGCAAGAAAGATGCCTTAGTGGGCGCTGGTATCGCCGGGGCCATGGGCGCTGGAGCGGGCGCGGAAGTGGGCCTGGGTCACGAAATACAGTGCGAGTATTACGGCATGTGCGGCGGCCACGGCATGGGGGCTGACATTGGCTATGGCGCGGCCATCGGCGCCGGAACGGCATTGCTCTACAGCCTGCTCAAACACGAAAAGCAGCTCATCCTTGTGCAGGGAACCGAACTGACTTTCATCGTCAACCGGACGACAGCCGGCAAAGACCTGCCACCGCCTCCACCCCTGGATCAGCCGGATCAAGCCCAGATCACACAGTAACCACGTAGGGGCGGCCCTTATGGCCGCCCGAGGGCAATCCGTCGCCTGGCGGATTTTGCCCATACTTGCACACCGACAGCCGGCAGACCATGTTCCGCGCCGGGAAAATCCACGCCAAGTGTTTCTCGTAAAAGTCGACCGAGATAGCCGCGAACAATCTGCCCAGGTTATCGAGTAGCAAGTTTCCGCCGAAGGTCAGGCGGCGCTCTAAGATTCGAAACCCGCCCGCAGCATAAGTAAAATCCTCAAAGCTGCTGCGCACGAAGTAGTCGAAACTGTGCATCCCCAGGTGGAAGAGATGAGTGGGATCGGTGTAAGAATCAGGAGAGCTGTAGTGAGGGGTCACGATGATGACTTCCGCTCCCGCTTGCGCGATTCGATGCACTTCCGCCATGGCTCCGAGAATGTCGGGATGATGTTCAAGGAAGTGGGAGAGGTAAACCTTGCCGGCGCAGTTGTCCTTGATCGGCCAGGGGAAATGCCGCAGATCACAGAGCACGTCGGCCGAGGAGCCGCGTTGCCGATCGAGTCCGATCGCCGCGGGATCTTGTTTCTTCTTTCCACATCCTAAGTCCAGAATCACCATCTTAGAATCCCGCATTCAATAAACGACATCGAGGGAGACGTCAAAGAAGCGGTGCACGAAACCTGCGAACTGGCGGAAGTAGAGGGAATCAACGTTGTTGTGGACGTCGCGATAATTGCCGTAGTCAGTAATATTGAAGACCCGCATTGCACCGCGGAACTTATGATTTTTGGCCCAGGGAATCCAGCGCATGCGGAAGTCCTTGGCAAGCTGCAGGTCGAGGGAAAAATAGGTTGGGAAACGAAGGCTGTTGGGAGTGCCGACGTAGTTCTGAAGTTCGTCGACAGCGGAATAGGGAAATCCGGAATGAAGGTCAAGTACCGGCCCAGCGGTGATATCCCAGGGGACCTTGATCCGCCCCCAAGTCACTAACCGGTTGGGAACGTTGCTGGGCAAGGTGGAGAAGAAGTTGGGCCGGATGACCGGCTGCTCGAAGGGGACGAAGACGTAGGAGAGCGTATTCAGGTCTCCACGTGCCAGGCTGTTGACGTAGGAAACGTTGATGTCGGCATTTTCGCGGACCTTGAAACGCAACGTAGCTTCCAGCTCGTGATAGCGCGATGAGCCGGTGTTGCTGAGGAGCATGAGAGGTCCGAGAGAGGCCTCGTAAAGCGGATTGATGATGAATTCCTGGTAAGAGCGGCTGCTGAGATAATTCACGCGAGCGATCACATTAGGCCGAATCTCCCGGTCCAATTCCACGTTCCAGGTCAAGTTGAAAGGCGTGCTGCCCAGGCGGTTGTGCGAGGGCACGACAATTCCGTTCTCCTTCTTCTCCTGGTAATAGTTTTCCAGAACAATGGGCGCGCCGGTGGGCACGCCCTGGGTATTGTAATAGGTCACCACGCGCGTCAGGTTCTGGGTGAAATCGCCGGCGAGCAGCGGCACGCGATCGTAGAAAAGGCCGAGACCCGAGCGAATAATCGTCTTGGCGCTCTGCCCGGGAGAATAAACCAGGCCGAGGCGCGGGGCGAACGCCGTGTAGGATCCCAGAGTCTGGGCGGAATAGCGCAGACCATAGTCGAGCGCCAGGTGGTCGTTGAAGGCCCAGTGGTCCTGGGCGAAAACGGACACCTCCGTGTCTTCGGCGCTTAGGGCGCCGGCGCCTTGGAAGGTGATGAGTTCGGCCAGTGAGCCATCCGGGCGTACGAGTTGAACCGGGTGAGACTTGCTGTTGTCGTTATAAGAGCGATGAATAAGATCCCCGCCTGCCTTGAACGTATGGCGGCCGGCCCAATTCAACCTGGCGGACTGATAATTCTGAAGAAACTCCTGCTGCCGTCCAGCTCGCGTCCAGGAATCGAACCAGTTTCCATCCCAGTTGTCCACAGTCAGGATCATGTCCTGTGAACCCTGTCCGTGTGCGTAGCTGTCGAAGTCGGTGTACTGGAAAAGACTGGTCAGCAATCCGCCGTTCGTGAACATGTACCGGTCTGTGGCGCCCATGGAGAACCCGCTCTGGGCATAGTCCGAGGAAGCGGGCTGAGCGATGAAAGAGTTGATATTCTGGTATTGCTCGCGCAACGGGAATATCTTCAAGTTCCCGGTCAGCAGGTTCTGCGGTGAAATTGCATAGTAGACGTCCGTGAACGAGTCAAAGCCCTGCTTCTTCATCTCGTTATGTGGCCAAGCCAGGCCGCGCACGGGTTGCTTGTTGATATCGTATCGAGTGTATTCTGAAAAAGTCAGCTTGTCTTTATAGAGGGGGCCGGTGAAGCTGAGACGCGGAGAGTCGTCCTCGACGCCCACCATGTGGCCGCTCCGGAAGCGCATGCTGGGGAGAAAGTCGTTCAGTTCCCAGTTCCATTTGTCCTGCGGGGCCTTGGTTTGGACGCTGGTCAGCCCGCCGCTGAAGCGGCCATATTCGGATTGATAGGCTGTCTTCTGAACTTCCACAGACTCCACCGCATCGATGGGAACTTGAATCGAGAAGCTTCCAGTGACCGGATCCACGGTTTCCGCGGAGTCAATCAGCAGCATGCCCTGGTTTTCCGTCGCGCCTTTGATGTTTATTCTTCCGTCCGGCGTCCGAATGACGCCAGGCACCAGAGGCAAAGCGGCCAGGAATTTCTGTTCCACCAGCGGCAAAGCCCGGATCTCTCCGCCGCTGATGGTGGCGGGTGGCGCGGTGGTGGGTTCGAGAGTGACCGAGGGCGCTTTTTCCTTTACCTCAACGCTCTGCCGAAGAATTTCCTCGCGCGGCAGGACAAACTGGAGAAGTGGCGATTCTCCTTCCGTAACCTCGATGTTCTTTCTAACGATCGGCTCGTAGCCGAGCGCGGCGCAGGTCAGATCGTAATGGCCGGGCGTAAGACCCGTGAACTCAAAGCCGCCTCGGTCTCCCGTGGTTCGCGGCCGGCCTCCGGGCGGCAAACCGGGACCGATAAGCGTGCAGGATGCCCCGGGTATGGGAGCATTGTCGTCTCCCGTCACCTCACCTTTCAGGGTGTGAGTCTGGGCCAGGGCAATGCAAGGACCAAGCGCAATTTCCAAAAGGACTGCCAGCGCGACGACCTGAATGGCATGCCCGTATTCATTGATCTGCTTCATTCGTTCGCTTTCCTGCAGGCTCCCGCCGCGGCTGTCAACCTTGTGCTCCCCCGAAAGTCACGTCATTCCCGCGCCAGCGGGGACGACGCTGATTTTCATTTTCTCGGCTGGGCCAAAGGCCCACGGTAACTCCTTCGAGAATCTTAAGTTCACTTCGGAACGGCCTTCTTCGTCAACTGCCAGAGCACCGTGCACTCGCCGTAGTCGGCCTTCTGGACGTATACGTTAAACCCTGCCACTTCGCTGGTCCGGTCGTCGTCGCAGATGACCATGGTGGGGTAATCGCCCGCCTTGATCTGCCGGTCCACCTCCGCCTTGGGCACGATGTGTAGCCTCGCGCTCTCGGCGGGGCCGAGTTCGAGCTTGTGCGCGTCGTCGTGTTCCATGCCGGCAGGTACGGGCCACTGCGCCAGAAGGTAGATTTGTTCGGGCGCTAACAAGGCGGCGCCTTTCGGGGTCACTTGCTTGACCTTCGCGGCCACGCGCTCGAGATTGCGCCACGTGTAGGTGTCCCGATCATCGTAGATGCTGTTGCCCAGGCAGAGGGCTGCAATGCCAACCACCAGGATCACCGGGATCCCGGGGCGGCCATGATCCATCAGGCGCAATGACAAGACATAGAATCCGATGGTCCCCAGTACGGTGAGAAACGGTATCAGGAATATATAGTACTGGGGGAAGGTCGGATGGGCAAAAAGATTTTGCGCACCGACCGCCAGAACCAGCCAAAGGCAGAGACGAAACTCCGCTTGCCGGTGAGGGTCGAACCCGGCCTTCCGGCTGAAAGCCAGCCCTGCCGCTGCCAGCAGCACCAGCAGCAGGCTTTGCGATCCGTTGACCCAGTCCGTGACGATGCCGATATCGTGTGCGGTGGCTCCGGGCCACTCGACGCGGCGGTAGATGGAGTGGTATTTGAGGATGTCGAAGACCACGTTATGCGGTCCGTGGGAGAATAGAACCAGCACGGGCAGGCAGGGAAGCACCGCGCCGGCCACAAAGGCGGCGGCCTTGAGCCAACGGCTACCGGCCCGATTGTTGAGCCACATCCAGACCAGCAAGACAGGGAAGGCCGCCGCCGTCAATAAGCTCGAACCTGCGGCCGCGCCCGCCAACATGCCTGCCAGCGCGCTCATTGCGGGCTTCGGCCGGTCAGTTGCGGCCACTGTCGCCCGGAAAGCCGCGACTACCAGGAACAGGCAAAGCGCATAAGCCTGCGAGATCGTCCCGTAGTCCCACACCAGCGAATGCAGGCCGAAGAGCGCCAGTGCGGCAAAGGCGGCTGCCGGCTGCCAGCGGCAGTCGGGAAAGAGGGTATACAGATACTGTGCGATCAACACCACGGACGCGACGGTTGTCAGGGCTGCCACAGCATGAACTGCCCGCCAACTGCCGCCCGAAATCCCCAGCCAGACGGCATTCCAATAAGCGTTCAAAGGCGTCTGTGGGAAGAAGAAGTCGAGATAGGGGCGTTTGCCGAGATGGATGAGATACGCGGTGAGGATGTGAAAGCCCTCATCCCAATGAAACGCCAGGGTCTGCGAGTAAACCACGGCCCCTGCCGCCAGGATCGCAAATGCGGCGTACAGGGCAGGCGCCATCAGGCTACGGCGCTGCTCTTCGGACGCGGTTTCCACTGCGGTTTGCATAGCTTGCAAAACTCTGCCCCTGATGACAGCCTAACGCGGTAGCCTCTTAAGAGGGTCGCGGGAAGGCTGACTCGCGGGGTGCGGCGAACCCGGTGATGGGAGGGGTCCGCGCGCGGCCATGAGATTTTGTTCTGATGCTGGAACAGATGCCGGCACGACATCATTGTACCGGGGTCGTCCCATTTTTAACAAGCCCGTCAGCGGGCGGTAGTGTCTCAGTTTGACTGCGTAGAGGCGAGTTTATCTCGCCAAATGGCGGCGTCAAGCCTCCTTTACTTCAAAATGACACATCACCCCGCCGCCTGTTAAATTCGTCGCGGCTCTGTTAAGCTGTACGCATTCGGGCAAAGCCAGGACCACAATCATGTTAGGCCAGACTGTCTCACATTACCGGATTATCGAGAAACTAGGTGGCGGCGGCATGGGCGTGGTCTACAAAGCCGAGGACACCAAGCTGCATCGCTTCGTGGCGCTGAAGTTCCTGCCTGATCACCTTGCCCGGGATCATCAGGCACTCGAACGATTCGAGCGGGAGGCCCAAGCCGCTTCTACCCTTGATCATCCCAATATCTGCATGATTTACGAGATTGGCGAGCACGAGGGCCAACCCTTTATCGCCATGCAGTTTCTCGAAGGGCAGACGCTGAAGCACCGCATCGCGGTAGGGGCGGTTCGCGAACCGCCCCTACGGGCCGAAGAGCTGCTTGATTTGGCGATTCAGATCGCCGATGGCCTGGACGCCGCGCATTCCAAGGGCGTCATTCATCGCGACATCAAGCCGGCGAATATCTTCGTAACCAATCGCGGTCAGGCGAAGATTCTGGATTTCGGGTTGGCCAAGCTAACTGTAGGGGACGGGGCTTGCCCCGCCCAAGTCAGCCCAAGGGGTGCCCCTGCAGGACACACCGACGCGTTCGATTGAACCCGAGCATTTGACTAGCCCGGGGACCACCCTGGGCACCGTGGCGTACATGTCGCCCGAGCAGGTGCGGGGCGAGGAACTGGATGCCAGAACTGACCTCTTTTCCTTCGGTGTGGTGCTCTACGAAATGGCGACCGGGATGCCGCCTTTTCGCGGCGACACCTCGGGCGTGATTTTCGAGGCTATCCTGAACCGCCCGCCAACTCCTCCCATTCGACTGAATCCCGAGTTGCCGCCGGAGCTCGAACGGATCATCGGCAAAGCGCTGGAAAAAGACCGTGAGGTTCGCTACCAGCACGCTTCGGACTTGCGCGCGGACCTGAAGCGGTTGAAGCGCGACACGGATTCAGGACGATCTGCGGCCAGCGTCGGTGCTGCGCAAGCAACTGAGACACAGGCTCTTGGCAAGCGCCCGCGGTGGCGAACGCTGGGATTGTCTCTAACCGGAATAGCAGTCCTCTTGGCCTTGGCTCTCGCCTACCTTCTATGGCGTTCGTCTGCTCCGCCCAAAGTCCTGGGCTCTGTCCAAATTACTCACGACGGCCGGGCCAAATACCCACCGGTCTTCAGCGATGGATCCCGGCTCTTTTTCATGGCGACGGAGGCAAATGGCACCGCACTTTATCAAGTTTCTGTGGCGGGCGGTGAGCCCGTCGCGATGTCGGAAGCATTCTTTGGTGCCGACCTAGCGGGTATCGCGCCCGATGGTTCAGAACTTCTGGTCCAGACCCGTGAAGGCGCGCTGCCGGAAGGCACCCTGTGGGTTTATCCCACGGTGTCGGGATCACGTCACCGATTGGGCGGCGTTACCTCGTCGGAGGTTGGCTGGTCTCCTGACGGACACAGGATTGCGTACGCGAAGGGCCTGGCCTTTTTTGTTGCCAACACCGATGGTGCGGAAGCACGGCAAATCGCCACCTTGCCCGGCAGCGTCAGTTGGATCCAATGGTCACCCGATGGGAAGAGATTGAGATTCACTGTTCTCGACCCCAAAACCAATGTGACATCGATTTGGGAAGTGAAGGCAGACGGGGGCGATCTTCATCCCTTGCTTCCTGGCTGGAGCAGTCCACCAGCGGAATGCTGCGGCAGTTGGACACCCGATGGGAGATACTTTGTTTACCAGTCATCCCATGGAGGGCGCTCCGACATCTGGGCTCTTCGCGAGGCCGACGGTTTCTTGAAGCCAGGAAAATCAAAGCCGGTCCAGTTAACTTCTGGCCCCTTGGACTTCCTTGGCCCCGTTCCAAGTAAGGACGGCAAGAGACTGTTCGTCATCGGGTCGCAGCCGCGCGGCGAACTTGCCCGCTATGACGCCAAGTCCCAGCAATTCGTGCCGTATCTGTCTGGCCTGTCAGCGGATAGCGTGAGCATTTCGAAGGATGGCCAATGGGTTGTTTTTGTTTCATACCCTGACGGCAGCCTCTGGAGGATGAAACTGGACGGTAGCGAGCGGCTCCAGCTTACCTTTCCTCCCCTCACATCCTTTTTGCCCCGCTGGTCGCCGGATGGGAAACAGATTGCCTTCCAGGCAACCACGCCCGGCAAACCGTGGACTATGTATGTCACCTCGGCGGAAGGCGGCGGCCCCCAAGAGGTAGCACCGGATCTTGGAGACCCGGGGTGGTCGGCTGACGGGAAATCGCTGGTCTTTTCTGACAGGCCGCCCTTCTTCGGCCCTAATGCCTCGGGCAAGGTGGCCATTCATCTCTTGGACCTGAAGACGCGAGCAATCACGACCGTAGCAGGGTCAGAAGGACTTTATTCGCCCCGCTGGTCGCCGGATGGCCGCTATATCGCTGCGCTGCGTGCGGGACCGGAAACGCTGATGATTTTCGATTTCTCGACGCAAAAATGGATTCAGCTTGAGAAGCTTGTCGTAGGATATCCGAACTGGTCTGGCGACTCGAAGTACATCTACTTTGATTCACAGGGGGAGGATCGTGCCTTTTATCGCGTGCGGATCAGCGACCATAAATTGGAGAGACTCGCGAGCCTCAAGGGCTTGCGTCTAACAGGTCGTTTCGGATGGACAGGCCTCGCCCCAGATGATTCGCCCCTCGTGCTGCGCGACGTTGGCACCCAGGAAATTTATGCCTTTGACTGGGAGGCGCCGTGATTGGCGAGATGGTGTCGCATTACCGCGTTGTGGAGAAGCTGGGCGGTGGCGGCATGGGTGTAGTGTACAAGGCCGAAGACACCAAGCTGCATCGCTTCGTGGCGCTGAAGTTCCTGCCGGAACAGCTTGCCAAGGATCATCTGGCACTCGAACGATTCGAGCGCGAGGCCCAGGCTGCGTCAGCCCTTGACCATCCCAATATCTGCACGATCTACGAGATCGGCGAGCACGAGGGCCAGCCCTTCATGGCCATGCAGTTTCTCGAAGGGCAGACGCTGCGTGAGCGTCTTGTAGGGGCAGGCCTTGTGCCTGCCCCAGGGCGCCCACAAGCGGCGCCCCTACGGACCGAAGAGCTGCTTGATTTGGCGATTCAGATCGCCGATGGCCTGGACGCCGCGCATTCCAAGGGCGTCATTCATCGCGACATCAAGCCGGCGAATATCTTCGTAACCCATCGCGGTCAGGCGAAGATTCTGGATTTTGGATTGGCCAAGCTAACTGTAGGGGCGACCCGGCGGGTCGCCCAGGACGGGCGAGGCGACGCCTCGCCCCTACATGACACGCCGACGATGTCGATTGACCAGGAGCATCTGACCAGTCCGGGCACCACGTTGGGCACCGTGGCGTACATGTCGCCCGAGCAGGTCCGGGGCAAGGAACTGGATGCCAGAACGGACCTGTTTTCCTTTGGCGTGGTGCTCTATGAAATGGCGACCGGGGTGTTGCCTTTTCGAGGCGATACCTTAGGCATGATTTTCGATTCCATCCTGAACCGTACGCCGATACCTCCCGTTCGGCTGAATCCCGACTTGCCGCCGGAACTGGAAAGGATCATCGGTAAAGCGCTCGAGAAAGACCGTGACTTGCGTTGCCAGACTGCCGCCGAGCTGCGCGCCGACCTGAAGCGTTTGAAACGCGACACGGCCGTCTCGGCCGTGGCCGCTGGAGCGTCAGGCTCCCGCGGGGCAGAGGAACAGGGGCCGGACGCCCGTGCCACAGCGGGCGAGACGCCCGCGTTTCGCCGGTGGCTCGGGTTAGCAGCGGGCGTTGCGGCGATCCTGGCGGCATGGTACGTGGCGTTCCATTCCTGGCCGCGCGCCAAGGTTCCTCCCGGCCCTCCCGAGATTACCCAAATCAGCCATTGGAACAGGCCGATGGAGAACGCCAAGCTTTCACCTGATGGACACACTGTGGCGTTTGGCTCCCTGGCAGGGGGCGTTGAGCAGGTTTTCGTCATGCTGACGTCGGGCGGCGGGCCTTTGCAACTGACCCACGACGAGGGCGACAAGGAGGTGGACGGCTTTGCACCCGACGGCACAGAGGTTTACTACTCGTCCCTGCTGGGCCTCGACGAGGAATGGGCAGTGCCAACGCTGGGGGGCACGCCCAGGCGAGTGGCAGCGGGCCGATCGCTAGCACCCTCGGCAGATGGCAATACAATCTTCTATCTGAAGTCGGAAAAACGCGCCATCTTTCGCGCCGGGAAAGCCGGGCTGAGCGAAGAGATGGTATTCAGCTTCGATAATCCTCCCCTCTTTCCCCTTTCAATTTCGCCTTATCCCGACGGCGAAAGCCTTTTGGTCCTGACTGTTGGGCAGTTTGGGGAGAATGATGGGCATTTTTACAAGGTGAATCTGTCCGGCCACTCGGCTGTAGACTTGGGAGCAGTGTCGGGGTTTCCAGGTGACATCGTTTGGGTGGAGGCCGGAAAGAGCGTGCTGCTCAGTCGAACGGTCAGTGGGCTGACCAACATCTGGAAGTACAGCTTGGATGACCACGCTCTAACCCAGATTACCTCAGGTCCTGGACCTGACTCTGCCCCCATGACGAGCCCCTCCACCAAAGGGATCTACTACGTCAACGGCAAAGCGTCCGGATTCTTGACTGCCTACCAAGTCCGTACGAAGGCAGCCGTCGACATTCTTTCAGAAAGCGCCTCCCAACCCACCATCTCGCCTGACGGAAAGCGCGTGATGTACGTAAAGCAGCTCGGACTCGACCGGAATGAACTCTGGGTGTCGGACATCGACGGTGCAAACAAAGTCAAGTTAGCGCAGTCCGCAAGCTTGGATACCGGCGCTTGGTCTCCCGACAGCGCTCAACTGACTTTCTTGGATTACACGGAAGGGAAATCCCGCGCGTTTATCGTTCGGGGTGACGGGCGCGACCTTCGTGAAATTGAGCGGACGCAAGAGCCCATCGTCTATGTGGCGTGGTCAGCGGACGGGAAGGCGCTTTACATCACCACCCAAGCGGCCGTGTCAAAGTTTAACCTCTGGAAGGCGCACGCCGATGGCTCGCACCTGGAAAAATTCATGGACGAGAGCTGCTTTGTGACTGGCGTTTCACCGGACGACAACTATCTGCTGGGGATGGTATGGAGCGGGACTGAGGCAGGCATCTACGAAATCTCGACCGCCGAGAGAAAGAAGGTGGCGTTGCTGCCAGGAGCGGTGACCATGGCGGCGGTTCGGTATGCTCGCGACGGCAAGTCGTTCCTATATGGCGTTGTCTCAGACAACAAGGTGACCTTCTATCGACAGGCTTGGTCGGACGGCAGGCTCTTCGGCAAGCCCCAGATCGCACTCGAGCTTCCCTTTGCATTGAGCTTGCACTACCAAGCGTTCGGTTATGACTTCGCGCGCGACCTTTCCACTGTCGTCTACGCGCGTCCGGGCGGGCAAGCGGACCTGTACCTCCTGAGTCAAGCACCTTAGGCGTTTGTCACTTCCGGGAGAACGCCCCTGCCATCGAAGCTCCGGCAGAGCCTGTCCCGGGCGTAGCGTAGGAATGCCCGCGCCCCTGCGGGCGAGACGCCCGTGCTACAGAAGGAATCTCGGCTGCACAAACCGCGCGGCCCGATTACCCTAGCAGGATGTTGAATAAACTCCCGTGGCCTGTCATTCTGAGCGAAGCGAAGAATACCGATCTGGTCCGTGACGAAGTGACAAGGAAAAGATCAGAGCGAGATTCTTCGCTTCGCTCAGAATGACAGGGTTTTCATGGATTCTGGGTGTTCGTCGACTGACGAACATGAGCGACTGCTCGGACACTGTCGGGATCCCGGGGGACGGATGAGGGTCAGCCTTGAACAACACAACGTTGAAATACAGGAGAACCGCCGGCACTGGGAAAGGAAGCCGGTCCTACGCAAAGTCTATTCGCAATTCGGCGGCGAAATCGCCAAACGGGTTGACCGCACGATGCCGGGCTTGGTAGTTGAGCTGGGCTCGGGAATGGGACACATCAAGGAGCACCTGCCGGACTGCATCACCACCGATCTCTTTCCTAACGAGTGGCTGGACCGCGTGGAAGATGCCTACCGTCTTACGTTTGATACAGGCACCGTCAGCCATCTGATTCTCTTTGACGTGTGGCACCATTTGGAATACCCTGGCACGGCGTTGCGGGAGTTCCATCGGGTACTGGTTGACCGCGGGAAGCTGATCATCTTCGACCCGGCCATGGGCGTTCTCGGGCGGTTTGTTTTCGGAAACTTTCACCACGAGCCGCTGGGTCTCGAAGAAGAGATTCGCTGGGAAGCGCCCGCAGGCTCGATTTCGGCGGACTTTGGTTACTATGCCGCGCAGGGCAACGCCAGCCGCGTTTTCGGATCGAGCGCCTTCCGTGAGCAGCTCCGCTCCTGGCGCGTGGCGGAGATCGCGTACTTTTCCGGGCTGGCTTATCTTGGAAGCGGCGGATTTCGAGGGCCTCAGCTATACCCGATGGCCGCGTTGCCGTTGCTGAATCGAGTGGACACTTTCCTCTCCCGGTTTCCCCGCCTTGCTTCGCGGATGCTGGTGGTGCTGGAAAAGCAGCGTGATCCCGGCTAGGAAAAATGCACAACGGAGCGCGCAGAGATCAAGGCACAACCGGACCGGAATTCCAGATTTCAGATTTGAGAATCAAGAACCCTATCGAGAAAGGATCGCCAAAAAAGTAAATCACGATCTGGCCAATGCAAAGTCCAGCCACCCCCACCAAAACGCCCCCGGCGTCCGATTTGGACTCTGCCCCTGCCTGGGGTCCGAGGGCCCTTGAGCTGCAAAATGAGCGCAACCGGCAGCATCAATCCCTCTGGGCTAGGACCCGGGCCAAATGGATCCGGCGGAACCGGTATTACTACGAATGTCTCAAGCGTTTGCTACGCCACTTGGTCGAGCCCGGCAAGCGCATCCTGAACGTTCGCTGCCAGACGGGATTCCTCCTCGATGCTCTCCAGCCCAGTTACGCCGTGGGCCTGGACATCAGCCCGGAGATGATTGCGGTGGCGCGGGAGGCGCACCCGCAGTTTACCTACGTTGAGGCGTTTCCCGAAGATCAGGCCTGGCAGGAGAAGTTCGACTACATTCTGCTCTGCGACGTAGGGGATATCGCCGATGTGCAGAAGACCCTGCTGCGGCTTCAGCCAGCCTGCGAACGCCACACGCGCCTGCTGATTTATACTTACAATCATCTCTGGGAGCCGCTGATCGCGCTGGCCCAGCGGCTGCACCTCAAAATTCCCCAAACCGAACAGAATTGGCTTTCCGAGCACGATTTGATCGGCCTCCTGACCTTAAGCGGATTCGAATGGCTCAAGACCTATCGCAGCGCCATGTTCCCGAAGTACATTCCGCTGTTTTCCGCGTTTATGAACCGGGTTGTGGCGAAACTGCCTTGGATCGGGCGCCTGTGCATGATTGAGGTGTTGGTGGCGAGGGCGGCGCCGAAGCCGGTCAACCCCTCGGAGGTTTCCGTTTCGGTGATTGTGCCCTGCAAAGACGAGCGTGGAAACGTTGAGAGCGCCGTCACGCGCATGCCGGAACTTGGGCGCTCGACGGAGATGATCTTCTGCGACGATAAATCGACGGACGGAACCGCGGACGAAGTGCGCCGCATGCAGCAGCTGCATCCCCATCGGAACATCAGGCTGGTGAATGGGCCGGGGATCTGCAAGTCGAAGAATGTCTGGAAGGGGTTTGAGGCCGCGCAGGGGGACATCTTGCTGATTCTCGACGCCGACCTTACCGTCATGCCGGAAGAACTTCCGTATTTCATCGATGCGATAACGCGCGGCGGCGCGGAATTCGTGAATGGGTCGCGATTGGTGTACCCCATTCCCAAAGCGGCGATGAAAGGCGCCAATGTGTTCGGGAACAAGTTCTTCAGCTTGGTGTTCTCCTACCTGCTCGGGCAGAGGATTAAAGACACGCTCTGCGGCACCAAGGTTCTTTGGCGCAGCGACTGGGAAAGGATTCGCCCCACCCTCGGAACCTGGGGGACGATGGACCGCTGGGGCGATTACGAACTGCTTTTCGGAGCCGGCAAATTGAATCTTCGCATCATGGACCAGCCCGTCCATTACCAGGAGCGAGTCTTCGGCGCAACCAAGATGACCCAGGTGTTCAAGCATGGCCTGACGATGCTGCGGATGTGTTACCACGGATTTCTGAAACTGAAGGTCGATTATTGATTGTTGACAGCAATTTGGACTGACGGAAGACCATGCCGTGGACATTCCGACCGCGCAGCGCTCCTGCGCTTTGCTCCATTTGGTGCGCGAGCCATACCGGATGGTGCACGACAACCTTGGGTGAACCCTGCGGCAGTGTCCGTCATTTTGTCTTTTTCAAAAATAAATTGCTTAGTTCCAATAACTTATAACTAATTTACGTAATTGTGGCGGTCTGGTACCCAGCTTGCTCTTACGGAGAGAGGAAGTAATCCCTAAGGAGGTCTAGACCTAACATGAAGAAACTTCTGACACTGCTTTTCACGGGTATGATCGTGTTCTCGCTGGCGATGCCGGTGTTCGCGCAGGATGCTGCGGGACAAGAAACCACGAAGGCGACGAAGGCGAAGAAGACGAAGGCGACGAAGACGAAGAAGACCAAGGCTGCGAAGACGACTGCTTCCCCCACCCAGTAATCGGGTCGGGCAGGAAACTAGCTTTAAATTAAGAGCCCCCGTCAGGAATGGCGGGGGCTTTACTTTTTTGTGGGCAATGAGCGGAACTTCAAAACTCCACGAACGAACCGGGAATGTCTTTGAAAACAAAGGGACGCTTGACAGTTGTTCTCCCGAGGGCGAAACTAGCTTACTGGGGCTCGATGCCATCAGGGGTGGTGGCAGCTCATGTCGGTTGAATCGAAGGATGCTCGGCAGGAAGCATTATCGCTACCCATAAGATCAGGACTCCAGACTGTTTCTCTCGAGCAGGAGTTGGTTTCGCGCGGCTTGCGCATGACGCACCAGCGGCGGCTCCTGATCCAGATCATCCAGGGTGCTGAGAGCCATCTGGATGCCGTGGCTCTTTGGGAGCGTGCCCGGGACCAGGATCCCACGCTTAACAAGGTGACGGTCTACCGGACCTTGGCCATGTTGAAGAAATACGGCCTCGTGGATGAGCTCGACCTGATGCACCTGAAGGGCGGAAAGCACTATTACGAGGCGAGGGCAAGCCGAGATCATGTTCACCTGGCTTGCCTTAAGTGCGGGCGCATTCAGGAGTTCGAAAGCTCGCTTTTCGAAAAGCTCAAAGGGCAGATCGAACGCGAGCGCCGATTCAGCATCAAGGTCGTACGCGTGGAAGCCGGCGGGTACTGTGAGAATTGTCGGGATCGTTGACGAGATAGCGGTAGTGGAGTCAGGTGGTTGCACTTTCCGGGGAATTTCGGCATTCCGAGCCAAGCGAGGCACCTCGCCCGAGATCAGCCGCACAGTGAGATTCCCCGCTTCACCCGGAATGAAGCCGGAAGTGGACAGCGGAAACAGGCCGGCGCCTCAGGGACATAAAGTCACATCAAAGAGCCCAAGAATATTTCCAGAGCAGCTAACCCGTTTCAACTTCTCGTGCGTCTAACCTACCCGATAGTGTGCAGGCACTGACCACACTATCGGTAGTAAATCAGCTTACAGTGACACGGGCATTTTGCCCTAGCACAGTCACGGCCAAAATGGCCGTGCCAAATCAAAGTCAGGCGCTACGACACTACCCACATGCTTGTTTTATTGTGTGCCGTCATTCATAATGTCGATTGTTCTAGGCTGATCGTGGGCTTTGGGAGCAAGAATGATGATTAAGGCGCTGCGCATCGTCGCTTCTGGTTTCGTCTTGATGTGGCTGATGGGGTGCACGGCCGGCAACGTAGAGTTCCGGGAAGCACAGAAAGCGGAGCTTCGCAAAGACTGGGACACTGCTTTGGTTGATTACGAGAAAGCGGGCCGGGAGCAACCGGAGAACGCCAAGATTATCATTCACACAAAGTTGGTTCGTAATCAAGCTACGGCACTACACTTCAAAAAAGGGGAGCAGTTGCTGAAGGAGGGACGACTCGACGAAGCGGCTGCCGAACTCCAGAAGGCCGTGAGCATCGATCGCACCAATGAAGCTGCGGCCACGGAGCTGGGCAGGGTTGTCGCTGCCCAGGCGGCTGGCAGGAAGGCCCGCGAGTCGGCGCTGAAGGAAGCGCTGAAGTCCACGCAGGAGGCGGCCAGCACGGAGATCAAGCTAAAACCATTTCCCAAAGAGCCCTTGGCCCACTTCCGTATTACTGCTGACAGCAAGAAGGTCTTTGATGCGCTGGGAAAGCTCGCCGGCCTGAACGTTGCCTTCACGTCGACCTTTCGCCCTACTCCCCAATTCTCCGTAGATCTTACCGATGTGACCATCGAAGAGGCGCTGAACATTGTAGCCCTTCAAACCCATACGTTCTGGAGGCCGATTACTTCCAACACCATCCTGGTGGTTCCGAACGACGCGACGAACCGCCGCGACTATGATGTGGAGCAGCTTAAGACGATCTATCTCAGTAACCCTTTGGCGGCCGCGGATCGCACCGCCATCGCGACCGCTTTGAAGCAGGTTCTGGGGCTGCGAAACATTATCGATAATCCCGACTCAAATGCCATCATCATTCGCGATAACCCTGAGAACATTGCGGCTGCCGAACAGCTCGTGCATGAACTGGACCGGAGTAAGGCCGAGATCGAGATGGAGGTGGCGGTGGTGGAAGCGGACGCCGATCGGGCCCGCGATCTGGGCTTGTATCCTGCCACGGTATCGTCCTCAGGCTCAATAACGCCCGGAGCGCAGGGGGGGCTGGTGTTCGCGCCTCCTTCGGTAACCTCGGGTTCGTCTACGACTACTGCCACCGGCATTAGCCCGAAGGGTCTCGGCATCGGCGACTACGCCCTGGTTGTACCCAGTTACGGGGCGAACGCGATCATGAACGACACCCGCACTCACATCCTCCAGAATCCGCAGATCCGTGCCACAGATGGCCAGGTTGCCAAGCTCAAGATCGGCTCGAAAGTCCCCTACGCGACGGGGAGTTTTCTGCCCTCGCTGGGCGCCAGTTCGACGAGTTCAGGAGTTGGATTGCTGGCCAGCACGCAGTTTCAATTCCAGGACGTGGGCGTGATCCTGGAACTTACGCCGCATCTGCTCGCGGATGGCGAGGTGGCGATCCACGCCTCGATCGAGATTTCTTCGGTGGGGGCGAACGTCACAGTTGGGGGAGTGAGCGAACCCACCTTCGGTGAGCGAAAAATTGAACACGACATTCGCCTGAAGGAAGGTGAAACCAGCGTGCTCGGCGGGTTGATCCAATCCACGCTGACCCACACTGTGGCCGGATTGCCGTTCTTGGGAGACGTTCCCATTTTGCGCTACTTGTTCTCTACGGAGCACGCTGAAAGACAAGAGCAGGAAGTTCTGGTCATGTTGACTCCCCGAGTTGTGCGCTTGCCTGAGCCTTTCCTGGCGGACCAAGGCAAAACGAATTTGACCGGCTCACCGCTGCCGGCGGGTGCACGACCACTTCCCGGAGTTGAGATCCCCGGGCAACCACTGCCGGGTGAACCGCAATGAGGGCGCAAGAGCCATCGCGGCGTAGATGTGGCCCTTGTGGCCGCCCTGGGGCAACAACAAGGGTAGCCCCTACGTCGGCCTTTACGTTCGTCGAGCTGATGGCTTCGATTACCATCCTCATCCTGCTGACGACTGTCGCTCTTCCTTTGGCCCGCGTACAGATCCAACGCACCAAAGAAATCGAGCTGAAGAGAGACTTGCGGGAAATGCGCGAGGCGATCGATCACTACAAGGACTTCGCCGACCGCGGCATGATTCCGGTTAAAGCCGACACCTTTGGATATCCTCCCGACCTCAAGACCCTGGTCGAAGGGGTCGAGCTGAAAGGCTCGATCACAGCGAAATACAAGTTTCTTCGCAAGTTACCAGTCGACCCCATGACGGAGTCAGACGAGTGGGGAATGCGCGCCATGCAAGACGATACCGACTCCCGGAGTTGGGGCGGCCAGAACGTCTTTGATGTTTATTCCAAGAGCGATGGGCTCGGTTTGGACGGGACGAAATACAGTGACTGGTAGATGCGGGAGTGAGCGTGCGGAGCGATTGGTAGGGGGGGCGGATCACAGTGATAGGGAGACGAATTTCGAAACTGAAATTTCCAATTCCAAATCTGAGATTTCAAATCTCAAATTGCCAACGCTCTTGCGCGAGACATCGGGCTTCCGGTGGTGAACTCGCAAATTTGAGATCCCCGGTTCCACACCGCGAGCCCAGGGCAGGGCTTCACACTTCTCGAATTGATGGTGGTCCTGACTATTCTCCTGATTCTCGCGACCATGTCCATGCCCATTTTTACCGCGGCCCTTGTGCACGCGCGAGAAGCGGTCTTAAAAGACGATCTGTACACGCTCCGGAAACTTATCGACGAATACACTCTGGACAAGCAGAAGCCACCCACCTCTTTGAGTGATCTGGTGGATGGCGGTTACCTGCGGGGCGGGATTCCCGTGGATCCCTTCACCGGCTCGACCGACACCTGGCAGACGGATACCGAGGAGGTTCCGACGAGTCCCAGCCAGGCGGCTTCCGGTATTGTAAATGTGCATAGCGGGTCGGACGGGACTGCGCTGGATGGGTCGGCGTATAGCAGTTGGTAAGGTAGTTCAAAGTCGAGAGTCAAGAGTCGAGAGTAGAAAGCCCGAGGTGGGGTCTGCTCTCGACTCTCAACTTTCGACTCTCGACTAACATGGAATTCGTCTGCAAACTCGGAACGGAATCGGGGAAGGTCCTGGTCCAGACGGAGCAAGCCGCTTCGGAGGTGGAACTTCGTCATCGGCTGAAGAACGATGGCTTCTACGTTTTCTCGGTTCGTTCGAAAGACTTCCTGGCCGCGCGTTGGACTCCGCGACACACGGGCCGCATCAAGGCTGACGATTTCCTGGTCTTCAATCAGCAATTCCTGACCCTCTCAAAATCCGGCTTGCCGTTGCAAAAATCCTTGGAATTGCTGGCCGGTCAAGTCCAGAGCGAAGCATTGCGGGCAGCCATAATCAGAGTCCAGGAGAAAGTGCGGGCCGGGGCGCTGCTTTCCGAGGCCTTCGAGTCGGCGGGCCAGTTTCCCAAGATGTATAGTGCAACACTGCGCGCCGGGGAGCGCAGCGGCAGCCTGGACCGCGTGCTCGCCCAATACCTCACCTACCAGAAGACTTCGCGCTCTTTCCGCAAGAAGTTCTTGTCGGCTCTGATTTACCCTGCCTTCCTGATGACTTTCCTGGTGGGGCTGATTTCTTTTGTGATCACTTTCGTGGTTCCGCGGTTCGCCAACCTCTATGCCGAACTGGAAGTGCAATTGCCGCCCTTGACGCTTTTCTTCATCTCCTTTTCGTTGGCGGTGAAGAGATACGCGCTGCTCATCTTAGTGGTCATCGTGGTGACGGTGCTGTCGACGCGCGGAGTGCTGCGTACCCGGCGGGTACGCCTGGCATGGGAACGGACGAAGTTTGCGTTGCCCAGGCTGGGCAAACTGCTGCTGAAGTTCTCCGTGGCGGAATTTGCGCGCACCCTTTCAACCTTGCTTCAGGGCGGAATCCCTATTGTTACTGCCCTCGAGAACGCGAGAGAGTCGGTGACCAGCCCTTTGATGGCAGATGCGATCGGGGCGGCCGTCAAGGAGGTCACGGCCGGACGCGCACTGAGCGTCTGCCTGCGGCCCTGCGGTCTGTTCCCACCTCTGGCCCTGGACATGATCGAAGTGGGGGAAGCCACCGGCGCCATGCCGAGCATGCTCGAGGCCTTGGCGGAGTTCTTCGAGGAGGATGTCAGCGTCGATCTGGCCTCGCTGGTGGCTTTGGTTGACCCGATCATGATCGCCGCCATGGCGGTGGTGGTGGCGCTGGTACTGATCGCATTCTACCTGCCCCTGTTTTCCATGGCCGCGCAGATTCATTGAACGGTGGTACAGCCACTCTTGGCTGTGCTGAGTGCATGTTTCTCGGAGGCACAGGCAAGAGTGCCTGTGCTACGTCAGGATGAACCGAGGTTTTAGTTGGATCAACCGACTCCGGAACTAAACGCGGAATTCGACCAAGTGCGCCAGTTGGCGGCCCGCTACCACTTTGAGTTTGTGGATTTGCGGGACTGCCGTCCAGACGCGGATCTGCTCCGCACGATCCCCTTGGACATGATGCTCCATTACCAGTTCCTGCCGCTTGAGGCCCACGACCACCAATTGGTGATTGTGGTGGGCGACCCCACGGATTTGTCGCGGCTGGATGAACTGGAGATGAAGCTCGACCGGCAATTGGTTATTCGCGTTGCCCCGCCCAGCCAGGTGCGCGATTTCCTGAAGAAAACGGAGCCTTCGCAACGAGTGTTGGACGAGGCGACGGAGGAATTCCGCCTGGATGTTATCAGCGAGGAGGAGGCGGCCGGCCAGGGGCTTTCGCTCGAGAACTTGGTCGAGGAGCGAGAAGTCAGCCCCATGATCCGGCTGGTGGATTCCATCATTTTTGCCGGGCTGGAGCGGCGCGCGAGCGATATCCACATCGAAAGCCGGGACAATTCCCTGGTCGTGAAGTTCAGGGTGGACGGAGCGCTTCAGCAGGCCATGGCGCCGCTGGCGCGAGAGTTCCAGTCCAACCTCATCACGCGCATCAAAGTGATGTCGGAACTGGACATCGCCGAACGCCGCGTTCCCCAGGACGGCCGTTTTCGGGTGCGCTACCGTGGCCGTCCGATCGATTTTCGAGTGTCCATCATGCCTTCGATCCACGGCGAAGATGCGGTGCTGCGCATTTTGGATAAAGAATCCCTCTCGGAGAAGTTCCGCCAGTTGCGGCTTGAGGTTCTGGGGCTTGCGGACCGCGAGATCAGGCGGCTGCGAAAGTTCATTCGCGAGCCTTACGGCATGGTTCTGGTGACGGGACCGACGGGAAGCGGCAAGACCACAACCCTTTATGCCGCCCTCTCGGAGATCAAGAGCGACGAAGACAAGATCATCACCATTGAGGACCCGGTCGAGTATCAGCTTCGCGGCGTGACCCAGATTCCCGTGAACGAAAAGCGTGGCCTGACCTTCGCGCGCGGCCTCAGGTCGATCCTGCGCCACGATCCGGACAAGATCATGGTGGGCGAGATTCGCGATAACGAGACTGCGCAAATTGCCATCCAATCGGCATTGACGGGCCACCTGGTTTTCACTACCGTCCACGCGAACAACGTGGTGGACGTGCTGGGCCGCTTCCTGAATATGGGCGTGGAGCCCTATAACTTCGTGTCGGCGCTCAACTGCATCCTGGCTCAGCGTCTGGTGCGCACGCTCTGCGAAGCAGTGTAAACGTCCCACAGAAGTATCGCGGGAACTGTTCGAGGAATCCGGCCAGAATCCTGAGGCTTGGCGCGGCACGAGCTTGTACGAGAGCGTGGGCTGCCAGTCGTGCAACCAGACCGGTTTCCATGGACGGACGGCCATCGGAGAGCTACTGTCCCTCTCCGACCGCGTACGCGAGCTTATTCTCGAGAAGAAGCCCAGTTCGGACATTCGGCGGGTGGCGCACGAAGAAGGCATGGTATCACTGCGGGAATCGGCGCTGGAGAAGGTCCGGGCCGGACTCACGACGTTTAAAGAGGTTAACAAGGTCACCTTCGTGGAGTAAACTGTGGGCGCGAGATGAATTGGGCCGCGATAAAATCCAGGCTGTTCCCCAAGCACGGGGTGAGGACGGGATCGTTCCTGTTGCCCTCGGTGGTTCTCGATTTGCAGCCGGGTTTCATTGCGGGTGCGAGATTAGACAGAAAATCGCGCCAGGTTCGCAGGGTTGCCGTCCGGCAGATTGAGGACGGAGCCTTGGATCCGCTTGCCGCGCGGCCTAACCTGGTTAAGCAGGAAGTGGTGCGCCGGGCCATCCGTGAAGTTCTGGAAACGGTTGGAGACCGCAACGAGCGCTTGGGCGTTCTTCTGCCGGATCCTTCGGTGCGCGTTGCGGTCCTGCGTTTTGAGACGCTGTCCAGCCGCCGGGAGGAAGCGGAAGCATTGGTTCGTTGGAAGATCGGCAGTTTCCTGCCGTTTCCACCGGAGGAGGCCAGGGTCAGCTACCAATTGCTCTCGAAGAGCGAACAATCGGTTGAGGTGCTGGCGATGGCGGTGCGCAATTCTGTCGTCACGGAATACGAAGCGGCGTTGGAGGATCTGGGCGCCGGGCCCACATTGGTTCTCCCCGCCACAGCGGCCCTTCTCCCCTTGCTTCCGGCGGGGCATCAAGGAAGCCAGGTTCTGGTGCATGTTTGTTCGGGTTCGGTGACCTCGGTCGTGGTGGTGGGAGACGGTATCAGTTTCTGGCGCAATCGTCAGTCAGAGCGGGCCACGGCGGCCGGGGATGAGGAAGTGGTCAGCGAATTCGCGCGCGTGGTTGCCGCTTGCCGGGACCACCTTAAGAGCGAGATCGAGGAAGTCTACATTTACGTCCGGCCGCCGGCAATTTCGTCGCTGGACAACGAAATCGGGAAAGTGACGGGCCGCCGCGTTCAGCTCCTCAGCAGTCCGGAATCACACATGGGAGGACTTCCCCCGGCCGAGAAGAAAATCTTGGAGAGTTTCGGCATGCCATTTGCCGGACTTTTGGAGAACCAAAACTAGGGTAGGGCGGTTCGCGAACCTCCCCGCCTTCCGTCAGGCTTATGAGAGTTACCCTGAATCTAGCCATCCCGCCCAGCGCTCGCGAACGCTATGCGCTGCTGTGGGCGATCCCGGCTACGCTGCTGGGCATCGCAGGTTTAGTTCTCATCATTTTGTTCTCCGATCGCTCCTATCGCGAATATCAGGTGGTGCACGCGTCAGTCGTCCGATACCAGGACCGGGACAATGCCGTACGCGCCCAGGAAATGGCTCTGCGCAGAGTACTGGAAGAACCCGCTTCCCGCCGGCTCCTGAACAACGTGCAATTCATTAACTCGCTCATTGAAGCAAAACAGGTATCACTAACCAGCTTAGCCGCCGACATTACCAAGCTCATTCCGGATGATGTGCGGCTCGGTTCTTTGGCCATGCAGCCGGACGGCCGCGAACTGGCCGTGCACTTCGTGATAACCGGCAAAAACGCCGAAGCCATCGAGCGCTTTCTGAGCCATCTTGAGGACTCGCCGCACTTTAAGGACGTGGCGATAATCAACGAAGGGCTCGAGGAGACTGGCACCAATACCGAGCTCGAGAATATCGCCTGCACCGCGCACTATGTGGTGGGTGAGGACGAATCGTCAGGGGAATAATTGCGCAGGAATCGTCACCAGATTGTAACTCGCGTTTTCCAGATCCTCGGCGTCTTTCTGGTGCTGCTCAACGTCCTGCTTTATTTCTTCATCTACCGGCAAACGCAGTCGCAGCTTTCCTCGGAGCTGGAACAGTTTGCATCCTTGCGCCAGCGCATCTTTGATGGAGAGGAGCGGATCGAGCGCCTCACGAAGTATAAAGAAGGTTTACCGGAGACCGATAAGAAGCTGACGGCGGTTATCGAGGATCATACGCTCCACCGGCGCCAGGCCTACTCACAGGCCTTCAAGCTCCTCCGGCAGGTAGCGGAACAGTCAGGGGCGCAGCTTGGCAAGGTGGACTTCAGGCGCAATGACAAAACTGCGGGACCCGTGCTGCCTCTCGGAGCTGCGATCAACGTTGAGGGGTCCTTCCCCGCGCTGCTCAAGTTCGCGCATGGGCTTGAAACGGCCAACGATTTGCTGGTGATTCGGAGCTTCAGTATGATGGAGGGCGAAGATACGCCCCAGCAGATGCGCCTGGTGGTTGATATGTACTTTACACCCTGAAGCGGGGACCGAGTTTGATTCGTAGCGACGGCCTGCATAGGCGGCGCGGCATTGCGTTTGATTGTCATCCTGAGGAGCCGGAGGCGAGGAAGGATGCCTGCAGTCCGCTGATAATGGAACTGCCGAGATTCTTCGCTTCGCTCAGAATGACAGCGTAGAAGGGTTCTTACGTAGCCCGCCCGGGCTGGCCTGGCGGCCTGAGTGTCGGCGCTACGCCCGGATTGGGACGGCATGAAGCTAAGCGGACAAATGGGGAAGTGGGGCATTGCCATCCTGGGCGTCGTCTCGCTTCTGCTGATTGCAAATCTCGTCGTCCAGTATAACCACATGCGTGCGGTAGTGGAGCGTCCTGTGGCCAAAGTTCGCTCGCCGGCAAGGGTTGGCGTCCCGGCGCGGACTAAGGTGCCGGTTGTGAAGCAAGCCGTGAGGCCGAGAGCGCCGGATGACTTGGCCGTTTACAATTCAATCGTCGAGACGGACCTGCTAAAGAAGTACGAAGACCGTCCGTTGCCGGAGTTGCATCGAGACCCCTTCACGTTTGTGGCCGTCGCAGTTCCGGTGCGGGTGCAAGCCCCTGGCGTGGCGGCCGCTCCGCCACCTGCTCCGCCTCCTCCGCCGCTGAATTTGAAGGTCATGGGCTACACGGAGGGCAAAGGGTCGCCCGATGAAGCCATGGTGGAGCTCTGCTCTGCGAGTTGTGAGACTTCGTCCCCTGATGACCAGGTTTTGGTGGTCCACGCGGGCGAGGCCGTTGGGACCCGATACAAAGTGATCAAGATAAATTCTACGGTGGTTACCGTTGAAGATGATGCGATCCATCAAACCGTTGACTTGCCCGTCCCGCAGTAGCTCGACGGGGTTTGCGCTGCTCATTGTGATGGTGGCGGCCGCAGTCCTTTTGATCGGCCTGACGGCAGTGCTGCCGGGCGTTTATCAGGAGGGCCAGCGCGAACGCGAAGCGGAACTTATCTTCCGTGGCTTCCAGTACGCGCGCGCCATCGCGGGCTACCACCAAAAGTTCCAACGATACCCGACCAGCATCGAGGATTTGACAAAACTGACCAATGGCTTCCGCTTCCTGCGCAAGGAATACGCCGACCCGATGACTCCGGGTGGCAAGTGGCGGTTTATTCACGCCAACGCGCAAGGCGTTCTTCTGGACTCGAAGACGCAAGGTCCCCCACCCGGGGCCATGGGCCAGTCGGGCGCAAATCCAGGTGCGGCCGGGTTCGGGACGTCAGGCGCTTCGGGCACGGGTGGGTTTGGCCAGCAAAGTATGGGAAGTGGCGGCTTCGGCCAACAGGGCAGCTCATTCGGCCAGCAAAGCATGGGGGGAAGTTCGTTTGGCCAAACGGATTCCGGGAATAGCAACTTTGGCGCGCAGGGCACAGGCGGGAGCAGCTTCGGCCCGCAGAGCACCGGCGGCAGCGGGTTTGGTACGTCAAGCGGTGGCTTCTCTTCCAACTCGAACCTCGGTGGAAGCGCTTCCGGCACTCAGCAAAATTCCGGCTTCGCGATGGGAAGCAGCCAAGGTGGGGGAACCTTTATCGTCGGGGTCGCGAGCACAAGTCATAAGCAATCCATCCGCATTTATAATCAGAAGTCGCACTATGACGAGTGGGAGTTTGTTGGCATCGATCTGGGCGCGCTCGGCATTGCGACCTCGATCCCCGGCCTCCCTCAGGGTTTCCAGTCCGGTCAGGGAAATCAGCAAGGCGGTTTCGGCCAGGGAAATCAGCCCGGCGGTTTTGGGCAGGGAAATCAGCAAGGCGGTTTTGGCCAGGGAAATCAGCCCGGCGGCTTTGGGCAGCCGAATCAAAGTGGCAATTCGTCCTCAGGCGGGTCCACCACCAGTGGATCCGGCTTCTCGCCGCAATGATCCAATGATAGACTTACAACGGACGAGATTATTTTGGTTTTCAACTTACAACCAAGAATCGAAATCTGACGACTAACTAGTGAGAAGTCAAGGCCTAAGCCTAGCGGCAATCTGGTAAAGGAATTATGAGCGGAATTTGGCGGATCAATCGAGCCAATCTTATGGTGCGGATATCTCTGTACCTTGTCGTTGGGCTATCGCTGATGGCCGCCGCGTGCTCCTCGACGCCCTCGTCGGCAGGAATTGTACTTACTGTAACCCCAGCAATGGCTTATATCCCCGTGTCGTCTTCGTTCCAATTTGGCGTGACCGTTTCCGGGACACCAAACTCTCTGGTGGTGTGGAGTGCGGGTGGCGTGGTGGGCGGAAACGCCACCGTCGGATTCATCTCCTCTACAGGTTTCTACCGGGCGCCGGCCAGCGTGCCTTCGCCGGCCAACATCACCATCACGGCGACGAGCCAGTACGATGCCATCAGTTCGTCTTCCGCCACGGCGACGATCGTAAGTCAGACATCCGGCGCTCATACGGTGCAGGTGGCTTCCGGCCAAACCATCATGAACATCAACGTGCAGGTACCGCAATTAACTCCTACGCTGACGATTTACGGAGCGGGGACGTGCGCCGGCAGCACCTGTTCGACCTCGGCCACCGGGGCAGAAGTGACGCAGGGTAGCTCGGCAACCATCTTTCTGGTCGGCAACGGGGTGGCGGCGGGAACGGTTTATTCGATCAGTGGAAACCCCAAGGATGTGACGGTGACCCAGCCGGCCAGTTCACAATTCGGTCAGACAACCACCGGCACGCCCTCGGTGAGTTTTAGTATTTCAGTTAGTCCCACTGCCGTGCCGGGATTAAGAAATATCATGGTCTCGAATCCTGCCACGGGCGAACTCTCCGCCTTCGTGGGCGGATTACTCATTGTTTCTTCGGGGCAGTAAACAAAATGAAGAAGCGTTTCCTGACGTTTGCGTTGTCATTCCGAGCGAAGCGGGGAGTCTCGCCCTGCTCGCTTCTGGTTTTACTCGTGCTGATTCTCCCGGCGGCCCCGGCGTCCGCCACGACACTGGTGAGGATGAGCCTGGACCAGCTTGCCGAGGCTTCGACGGAGATTGTCCGCGCCCACGTGGTCAGCCAGCAGACAGCCTGGAATCCGCAGCACACCCGCATTTACACTTACACCACACTCGCCCTGGACCAGACGTACAAGGGCGATCCGCCTTCCTCCCCCGTTATCCAGCAACCAGGCGGCACGGTCGGCAAGACGCGGGTTTTTGTGGCCGGAACCGTTCAATTCCACACTCAGACCGGATACCTGTTGTTTCTGGAAAGGTCATCGGCGGACACGTCGAAATTCCTCCTGGTTGGAATGGTTCAAGGCGCCTACAGAATCTACCGCGACGAGAAGACGCAAGAGGAGAAGCTCATCCTCCCACTTGGCTCTCTGACGCGCGGAAGTCCGGCTCCAGGCCCCGGATCGGTCTTGGCCGGCCCGGTGGTTCCGGTCCATCAATTCCAAAGGGACATTTCAGCTTCGCTCAGCAGTCCCTTGAGTATTCCGCAAGGCACGGCGATACCCGTGGCCATCAAGTCCGCGCAGTCTGCGGGCGTCAGGCGGATGGACGTAAGAGGCCGAACAACCACCGACCTATTTCCAAACTCCGGCCTGGTCATTCCCATCGGCAGCGCGATCTCGGGGACGGCGGAACGGGTCGGAGACTCCTGGATGATCTCCTGGACGGAGGTTTCGATTCGCGGCAAACAGGTCCTTCTTTCGGCTCGAAATACCGAGCCAGCGGTGAGGACGCTCGAAGGCCGTACACTTGTGGTCAACGTGAGGTGAGGATGCAGGAAGGCAACAGAGTGTCGCGAGTTCGCCGCCCGGTGTTATTTGCGCTGGCAGGAAGTTTGAGCCTGCTCGGCGCTATCCTGGCGTTTGCCTACACCACCTATCAGAATGACGTTGGCGAGGTCCCGCCGATCGGGACCTCTCCGGAAATCCCCGGCGTCCCGGTTCCCTCACGCTGGCCCGCAGCCTCCTTCACTTGGGTCTTGGACAATTCCGGTACACAGCCGGGCAACGTCGACACGATCGATGGCACTAATCCGCTGCCTCTCAAGACGGCCCTGATGAACGCAGCCAACGCTTGGACGACAGGATTGCTCAATGGGCAGCAGTTGAGCAATCTTACTGTTACCAACGGCAGCGACGTCGCCAATCTGCCGAATCCGCAGGTTGACTGCACCAACGTCGTCACGTTTACCGATAGTAACGCTACGGACTTTCCCACGGGAACAGAGTCCGTGGCATTTACTACCGTCAGCACTGATTACGTGAGGGTCGGACCACCTCAGACCCCCGGCACGGTTTACCACTTCACGGAGTGCAACACGCAATTGTCCATCTCCACCACCTCACCGGCCATTGTGTTTGACGCAGATATCGCCTTCAATCCGCACGTTCAATTCTCCACATCCACTCCGCCGCTGTCCGGCGCCTTCGACTTGGTTTCCCTCGCGACGCATGAGTTCGGCCACGCGCTGGGGCTCGACCATAGCGGCATTGCCCACGCCGTAATGTTTCCGGCCGGGGACACGGGCGAGAGCCAACAACGGACCCTCTCAACGGATGACCTCATCGGCATATCTTTCCTCTACCCTTCGTCCAACTTTTCGAGCTACATGGGCGCAATTTCGGGACAGGTGTCCTTCGCCAACGTCGGCGGCGTCTACGCGGCGCATTTAGTGGCCATCGATGCGAGTTCCGGCAACGTCGTCGTGGACGGACTGGCCAACGCGGATGGCACTTACAAGTTGTTTGTTCCGCCCGGCAGCTATAACCTCCTTGTCCTTCCCCTCGCCCCCGACGACAACCATGGCATCTACTCTCTGAGCGATTTCTCCGGCTGGACTTGTGGCTACGACGAGAGTGCGCCACCCTGCTGCAACCCCGGCAACGGCCAATGCATCGGGGCGCCCATTACTAATCCAACTAATTACTCCGGCACGTATTATTAAGGTTTTAACTGAATGTAGGTTAGGTTCTTGAGGGCCAACCTCCCCAGTTCCCCAACGGCTGCACACGTCTTTGTAGCCCTTACCTTTAGGTCAGCACCGCAGATGCCGACCTGTGGGCCGGCGCTACTTTTTGCGCATCTCAATCAAGGAATGGCCGTAACTCGGGACTGTAACCTCGAGGATATACCGGTCCCCTGCGCTCTTTGCCGTTGCTCCGCTGTAGCGGTACGGCGCCTCAGCCCCAAGTCCCAACTTCGCAGGATGCACCTCAATGTGGCGATCAACTGCGTGGTCTTCGAGGTTAAAGCAATTGATGACCGCTGCCTGCTCGGTGGGATGTACGTGGACGTGGACCATTTCGTCGAGGCCGTAAAACGTTCCCGCTTTGAAGAAGGTCTCGAGGCGCCGGTAGGTTGCCATAGCTTCTTTCTGAGCCATGCGCACTCTTGGATCAGCGTGCGTTCCTCCAATGCCGAGATGGCGGCAGGTTGAGGCATTCCACCAGAACATCAAACACTGGGCGTTGTCTTTACGCAGGTCGATGTGAAGGTACAGGGGAAGGGAATAAGCCAGGTTGTAATAGTACAAGGCAATGCTGTGTCCTCCCACCAGGTCCGTCATGGGATCCCACATCAACTCGAAGGCCCAAACGGAGTCAAACCCGGCGGCTTGATCGGCTTCCGCCCTGCCCCCGATTCCTTGGCCGTAATAGGTCGGAACGTAGCGGAGGCGCGTGCCGCCGAGCATCTGATCGTGCATCTCGATAAGCACGTGGGGGTACCGGGAGTGGACCTGGCGGGCCAGTCCATTGGTGGCCTCGACGTGCTCCTCGCGTCCGGAAGGAACGCGGTGGCCATGCTGCGGATCCCAGCACTCGCCGTTGTGCATCGTACCGTCAAACATGAAGAACCGAGCGCCATCCCGCGCCAGGGCTTCGAGGCGAGAGCGAGTCTCTTCCACGTATTGCGCCGACGCGCCGCAGAGCGACCCCTCGAAGCGGGTGCCATCCCGGTTCATGCGGTCCAGGCTGCGTGGATAAGATGAGGGATCGCACCATCCGGAGAGAGGAGTATGGAGGGACAGGCTGAGTCCGTACTCCCGCGCCAGCATGGCCGTGAAATCCTTCATCCTGCCCAGTCGCGGTTCGTCCCAAATCTTGGAGGCAAAGCGAGTGTCCCACCCGGGATCGAGGTAGAGCGCTTCGCAGCCTATATCGCGGGCCTTGGCGGCTTCCTCTCTCATGTCAGCCAAGGTGTAGTATTTCGTCCGGTTCTCGGGTAGATCCATGCCGGGGAGCCAATAGAGCTTATTGTCGTAAAGTTCGTTCCAATGCACGGGAGGGTTGAAACGCTTTGGACAGGCGTGCCCGCGGCTGTCCATCTCCGCGCGGAATGCGTAGAAACCTTCTTCGATCCCGCCTTCGAAGGCGGTGATTCGAGTAACTCCAAATCGGTGCGATTCCTGGGGAGCAAGCCAGGCGCCGCGCTCCGGATCGCCCTGGAAAATGCCAAAGCCTCCCCAGCGAAGGCCCGCTCGTCCGTCGTTCACGTTGACGCGGTCAAGCAGGGCCCATTCCATGCCGTCCTGCGAATATTTGGTCAGCAGGAAGCCGCGGCGCCCGTCGGTGAGAACCCATCCTTCGGAGGCGTAGAAAGGGTAAGAAGTCTGGATAATCCCTGTCGCGTAGACCGTGGTCAACACAACGTTTCCGGAACGCTCGATGGGAGTCTCTGCCCGCAGATGACTGCCACGCGGCTCGCTGAGTACTTGCCCCAGCGTGTAATCGGCATATTGGGCGCGGTTGCCGTTGGGTTCGCGCCGATACGGCACTGCCGTGGCCTTGAAATCCTGCAGGGGGCCGGTCACCGCTCCATCGTGAAGCGTCATCGGGAGCACGAAGCCGCAGCGGCCATAGGGTATGGCCAGGGTGGCTGATCCACGGTTCAAGATCGTGATTTGCTCCTCGAGCCACGGACTGTCGATAGTCATCCTGAATTCATGCTGCAGCCGGATGCCACCGGGAATCTCGCCCACCAGTCTGACGGTTCTGGTCTTGTCGTTTTGCGTTTCCCGGGCTTCACCGAAGGCCGGGGTCCCCAAGGAATAGCTGTACTCGCCGCCGGCGAGGGCGATGCCCGAGGGAGAATGGACCAACTGAGCCTTCAAACCCGCGCCGGCGTTAAGGCTGAGTCGCCAATGACTGTTTTCGAGCGTCACCGAGTTGGACGCTGATGTTAGCTGGGCATCCGAGCTG
>CAVYJG010000022.1:0-407999 GCA_963768695.1 uncultured Acidobacteriota bacterium
GAAGCGCATGTCGCGCACACCAAGGACGCGAGCCCGAAGATGACTCCGCGCAGGTCGCCCATCATGAGCACCTCGTCATGAACTTCCTTGCCGCCAACTGATTCGATGCTGAGCAGTTCGGCCCCGGCGGCAGCGCAGCCGTCGAAGGTCGCCAGCATAGCCTCGTAGAGCGGGCCGCTTCGCATGCGGGGCCGGCGTACCATCTCGCGCGTGTCGTTGGGCGTAATGCGCAGGACGCTCTTGAGGCCGTGCTTCGCTTTAGCCTCGGCCATGCCGTCGAGAAGGATGCGCATCAGCTCGATGCCCCAGGCGGGGTTCTCGGTCATCGGTGGCAGGGTCTCAAACTCAACCACGAGCCCAGGTGCTTCCAGGCTCGACGGCGCGCTGCAGGGCGCCGGTGATGATCTGCTGATACTGCGTCCGCACCTCAGGCATCGTGCTCTCGTTCACAAACATCGGCGGCAGGGTGAAATTGATTTCGGGGTAAACCAATCCGCCGCCGATGGTGAGGCCATGTCGGGTGGTCAGTGGCTTGGGCGAAACGCCGAAGCGCAGGTCGGCGGGATTGGAGATGGCAAGGCGCGGGAAGCGGAAGGCTGAAGGCTGAAGGCTAAAGGCTAAAGTCGGATTGGCGTCGGGGGCCAAGGGTTGGGCCTCGGGGCTGGGATTCCAGGGAGCCGGATTCTCTGTGACCAAATCGGTTGAGTATATCATGCTGGCCAACAGTAGCCCACCCGTTGCCGCGATGGGAATGGATGAATCGCAGAATGGCATGAAGGAATCGTGGATGGGTCTGGAGGCCGGAAAAGACAATCAGGGGAGGGGCTTCTAAGGCAGAGCGGGTCTGCAGGTTCTGCGAGGCTTGGTGAAGGGGGATCCAGGATTGACAGGCGGAAACCACTACCGGATAGTGGCCCTGTGACCATTGAATTGGCGAAAGACGTTGAGACCTTTTTGCAGGAGCAGGTCGAGGCGGGTGTCTGCGCCAGCCCCAGTGAGCTGGTCAATGACGCTATCCGTTCGTTGCGCGAGAGTCAGCGCAAGCCCTTTAAGGTCAGCCGGGAGCTGGAAGCCTGGTTGCTGGCGTCGGCCGGCAAATCCACTACGCCACTCACCAAGCGACACTTCGAGGCCATTTGTAAGCGTCTGCGCGCGCGTACCGGTTCCGCGAGCGTGACTGTCTGCACAGGGTGCTCGATCCACCCGGTGCAGCCTAGGCCTGTTCAACGTTTGTTGGCTTGCCTTCCCGATACTCGCTCGGCGAGACGCCTTGGAAGGCCTTGAACTGGCGGGAGAAGTGGAACTGGTCCTGGTAGCCGAGCCGGGTGGCAATCTCCTTCACGTTCAGGGTCGAGCTGCGGAGCAATTGGCAGGCGCGGTGGATGCGCAGCAGGTGGAGGTAATCCCGCGGCGAGCAGCCGGTCTGTTCCTTGAACAGCACGGAGAAATGCGCCGGCGAGAGATTGGCCAGGGCAGCCAGCGCGCTGACGCGCATCGGTTGATCGAGGTGCTCGCTCATGTAGATGATTCCCTCGGCCACCTTCTGGACGGTGTCCGAGGTGTCGCGGCTCTGCTCATGGCGATGCCGGATCATCACGGCCAGCAAATGCGCCAATGCGTGCGAGGCGTGCAGCAGGTTCAGGAACGATGTCCCCTGCTCCAGGGTCCGCACCACTTCGTTGAACAGGCGGGCCAGTTGCAGATCGTCACCCATCCAGACCAGCGGCGTTTGCGCCGAGACACCCAGTTCGCGCAGGTAGTCGCGCAGGTTCTCCCCAGCTGCTTGGGCCCAGTGGATCGTCCAGGGGTTGGAGACATGCGCGCCGCAGGTATGCGGCACGACCGGGCGGCAGCACCAGCAGGTCGCCGGCGCGCACAGTGTGAAGCTGACCCGCCAACTCGCACCAGCCGCCCCCTTTGACGCAATAGACCAGCAGCGCCTCGCCGATGCCCTGCGGGCGGCGGCGAAGATGGCCGGTAGCCCGCGGGAAATACCCCGCGCCCACGGCCAGCAAGCCGCGCAATAGCGGCTTATCCTGCAGCGCGGCCTTGATCACCGCCTCGGGCAGCAGCACCTGCTGCTCTCCCTCGTGGCGGGTGCCTTTGCTGAACGATTGTTCACGCCAGGCTTAGCGGTACCCGCCAACGCCCGCTCCAGCCGCTGCCACAGATCCTCTAGATCTTCCAGGCCGACGGAGATGCGAATCAGGTAGCGCGAGACGCCGCACGACTCGGCCCACTCCAGTTCAGTGTAGTGCGCCAGCAGGGTGAACGGGCAGGCGAGAGTGAAGACGGTGCCCAGGCTGGCCCTTTGCAGAACGCCAGGCGGTCGTAGATGCCCGGCGACTTCGTGTCCCCGCGCTTGGGCATAAAGGTGACGAGCGCCCCCCACCCGCCGTCCGGGCGCCGCACAGCCTCATAGGCTTCGCTGAACTCCCATTTGGGATACCAGACGCGTTCCACGGCCGGGTGGCGGCGCAGCCGTTCCGCCAGCAACAGGCCGTTCTGGTTATGGCGCTTCATCCGCTCCGGGAAGCTCCGCGCCTGCGCGTCGAGCACCACGGCATCCTCGCCCCACAGCAGCTCCTCGTGCTGCGCGCCGACGATAGGCTTGAGCTCCTGGTAGAACGGCGATTTCGGATTGCAGATCAGCGCGCCGCCCATCACGTTGCCGGTTCCGGCGATGAACTTGGTGAGGCTGGTCGCGATGAGGTCGGCGTAGTCGCTCAGGTCCACATTGGCCGGAGTGGCGACCACGTCGTCGGCCACGAGCGGCACGCGATGGCCGCGGCGAATGGGGCTGATCCGGCGAACGTCGGCGCAACCGAGCAGGGGATTGCCGGGGATTTCGCAGAAGCATGCCGCGAGCGGCTGCCGGCGCAGCAAGTCCTTCAACTCGCTTTCAATGCTCTCCAGATGGTGCAGCAGGATTCCGCCATGGCCGAGCTTCTGCTGGAGTTTCAGAGAATCGACGTAAGGAAAGCCCAGTTGCGCCGTGGGCCGTCCGGGATTCCGCTGCATGACAGCCTGGAGCGCGGCGAACTGCGCTGCCATACCGGTCGGGGCCAGGAACACGTCGTCTTCTGCGCAGTCGTAAAAGCCGGCGAGTTGCCGCCGCAGGGACTGGCGCACAGCCTCGTCGTCGGCCACCGGCACGCCGGCCAAGTGTGCTTCGGCCTCACGGGTGGAAACTATCAGCCCCGTATGCTGCCAGAAGGCACGTAAGGCCTCCGTGCCCTTCTCGCTGGTCACGACGCCATGGATGCCGCGGAACGCCACCACCTTCGCCTCCCCCGCTGGTGCGCTCGATGAACCCGGCGCACAGGCGGGCGGCGCGAAGCGACGGAAACGGCAGGCAGGGCCGCCCCTCGCCAATTTGCTGCGCCAATTCGCGCACTTGCGCATGGATGAAGAAGCGCGGATAACCGCTGGTGAGGGCGTTGACCACTTCGGGCTTTTTTTCCTCATAGCCGACCACGTCCGCCAGCGCGGCAGCGCCACCGAACGGCGTGCGACGAAGGCGGAATCGGCTGGCCGAGCTCTTCGCCCCGCCAGACCGGATGTTGAAATAGATCGCGCGCAGGCATTTTGGTCTTGGGCAAGAGACTAAGCCGCTTTGGCCCGTGAAGCGAATGCAAATTGGGCGGAGCGCGCGCGGGCGGCGTGCTGTTCAGACCATCGTGGCAGCCGACGTGAGGAGGCTCTAATCGAGTCCAGAATGTGGGGTGCGTGGTGCGGAATTGTCAGTCAGAGCCTCCTGACGTCGGCTGCCACGCGTTCAGGCTTTGCAGAGAACCCCGGTTTGGGCACACTCCGGGGCGTATGCTACGCTACGTTGAATCTTGACTCATCCTTGCTGCTCTGAGCCTCGCCACTGTCACTCTCGTATGCGCGGCGCCGGCTACGCTGACAGTCGAGGTGGACAAACCGGGCCACGCCATCAGCCCAACGCTGTATGGCATCTTTTTCGAGGACATCAACTGCTGGCCGACGGCGGGATTTATGCCGAAATGGTTCGCAACCGAAGCTTCGAGGACTCCGACAAACCGGATTGGTGGGAGGCGGTCGGCAAGGAGCGGTCAATTTCGAACTGGCGGTGAACTGCGCCCAGCCAGTCAGCCCCAAGAATCCACACTCTCTGAGAGTGGCGATTGGCAAACCCGGCAACGGGCGAACCGGTGTCGCCAACAACGGCTTCTGGGGCATGGCTTTAACGAAGGGGCAGACCTACGAACTCTCGCTCTATGCCCGGAGTGCGAGGAGTCGCCGGACCACTGACCGTCTCGCTGGAAAGCACCAACGGAACTGTCTATGCGCAGAAGAGTATTCGATCCCTTACTGCCGACTGGAAACGCTACCAACTCACCCTCAAGGCCAACGTGCTGACCCCAAGGCCCGCCTGGCGATCACAGCCCGCAACCGGGCACGTTTTGGCTCGATATGGTATCACTGTTTCCAAAGCGGACCTGGAAGAACCGGCCAAACGGCTTGCGGCCCGAACTGGCGGACATGCTGGCCGGGCTGAAGCCCGGATTCGTCCGATTCCGGGGGGCTGCTGGGTGGAGGGCGAAACGATGAGCCTGGCATATCGGTGGAAGCAGACCATTGGCGAGCCGTTCCGACGCGCCGGACCCAATACAATCTCTGGCGATATCAGGCGACCCATGGCATCGGTTTTCACGAGTATCTCCAGATGTGCGAGGAGCTCGGGGCGGAACCGCTCTTCGTTATCAATTGCGGTATGTCGCACAAGGAAATCGTGCCTCTTGATAAGATGGGAGAGTTTGTGCAGGACGCGCTGGATGGCATCGAATACGCCAACGGGTCGGTTACCAGCACGTGGGGCGCGGTCCGCGCCAAGAACGGCCACCCCGCACCGTTCAACCTGAAGGTAACAGTTTAGCTCGTATTGCGGCAGCTGGTTTTGGGGCCGAAGTGCTCAGCAACGCAGGGGTGCGCGAGGCTTTCGACTGAGCGGTTTGCGGAACAGAGCGGCCTGAGCCTTCGCCGTGGTTTTGGTGAGGAGGTCGAAGAAGAACTGGTGGGGTTTCCTACCTTGTCGGCGGGCGGTTTCAAACAAGCTGCGCAAAACGCTGTGGTTCTCCAAGCCCTTGTCGGAGCGCGTGCCCTGGACGATTTTGCGCATGATGACCACCGGGCGCAAGCTGCGTTCGGCCTGATTGTTGGTGGGCGGAACGTGGGGACGACGGAAGCAGGTAAAGAAGTGCTTCTGCTCAGGCCCTAACAGACGCTTACGGAAGGCTTCTGCCTTGGCGTATCGCAGGGGAGTATGACATAACTTGCGCAACTCTCGGCGCAAGGCACGAGCATTGCGTTTGGCGGTTTGGGTGCGCCACGGGCCACGGGAAAGACGGTGATGCGCCTGGCAAGCGGTCCGCACGAAACCTTGGACGTTCTGGCAGAACTGGCGCGCGGGGGGATCGGCCGCTGCGCCTTTGAGCAGAGCCAATTCCTGTTCCAGTTCCTTGGCCTTGGTTTTGATATGGGCCAGGCAGGATTGCCAATCCTTGGGATGCACCCCTTTGTAGGAAGCATAGGCGTCAGCGACGATGGTTCCGCCAAAGCGCTGGCCCAAGACACTTTGGGCCGCCTCGGTGGAACGGTGCTCATCCAGGTGGAAGAAAGCCAGGTTGTCATCGCCGGCATACCAGACCCAATACTGGTGGCCGTCGTGGCGCCAAGAGGTTTCGTCCGCATGAACGACCGGCAGCGCACGGATTTTCTGGCGCAGATCTTCGTAGAGCGGCAGGCCGCGGCGCACGGCCTGCCGCTCGAAGCTATAGACGCTGGCGGGCACGAAGCGCAAGCCAAAGAAATCGCTGAAGAACTGGCTGATTTTACGGTCCGGAACATTCAACTGGTAACGCAGATAAGTCGCTGTCGCTTTGGCGGCCGGGCCGATGTAAGCGCCCGGCATTTCTCCCGGTCCGGCCAGCCATACATTTTTGTCGCAACGAGCGCAGTAGGTCTGCTGGTGGCGGAAACAGGTGACGACCGTGCGCGGTTCCAGCACGATGTCCTCCTGCACATGATCGTGAAGTGGCTCAACCGGTTGCAATTGGGGGTTCTGACAATCCGGGCAGGTCCGGGGCGCTGGCACCGCGACCCACCGATCGATGCGGGTTGGCTTGGCCCGTTGCCAAGGTGGATGGCCCACCGGAGCCCCGCGCTTTTTGTGCTGCGTCGAAGGACCGGTCGGCGGGGCCGAGGGAGCTTTGCGCCCTTTGAACTGGCGGCGGTGCAGGGCGTGGAGTTGAGCCTGAAGTTGCTGGTTTTGCAGTTCTACCTCTTGGCGCTGCCGTCGCTCCGCGTCCAATTCCTTGTAGAGTTCTTCCAGTTGATATTCATAGCGGCACTCGGTGCCGGCGACCTCCTGATACCGATGAAAGACCCAGCCCGTGGACAGCCCTTCCAGATACGGGCACCCATCCCGATAAGGGCAACGGAAGTCGTCGGGCAGGTCCTTAAACTCAGCCATGGTCAGTCGTCGGGCGGTGGCAATTGGAGCAGGCGCCAGTTAGCCTGCGAGAGCCGCTGGAGGAGTTTGCGGACTTTGAGGTGATTGCGCGTCATGGCCCGGACCAGCGGCACCAGTTCCTTGCGCACATATTTGGTGACGGTTTTCTGATCCACTTTGAGGGTCAGATGATAGCCGCGCTGGGAGGGATTCTTGTGCAGGGAGCCCTGCAGGAGATCCAGGGCTTGGTTGATTTGCTGTTGGAGTTGCACTTTGCGGAAGCGAAGCACTTCGGATTGTCGGCTCATAAGTATGCGTATATACACGCATACTTATAGCCCTTCAAATCAGCCCGTCAAGCAGTAAACGTCAGAACTCCTGTGAAAATGGAGGGGTAGAAGCTAAACTGTTACAATTAGGGACCCTGCCTTTATATCCGCGATTAAGTAGGTTGGCCGCCCGTTTTGCGTCTCGACCAGGTGGGCAAACCCTCCCGGACGGCGCCAGCCATCGCGTTTAGGTCGCTTCGCCAGACACCCAATCGCCCAGGTGCATGTATTCTCTGATCTTCCTGCGTTCGTAGCGATGCTTTAGCGGTTTCTTCGGCTGATTATCCACCTTGCCGAAGGGATGTTTGGGATTACGAATTGCTTCCCTGATGACTTCCAGCGATTTGGTCATACCTTTATGTATTGCTTGATCCTATTTAGATTATCTTCCATGCTGCAATGATCCTATATCCATGTGACGTTTAGACCCGCCCAGGATCGTTCACTCAATACAAGCTGGGTAAATCCTACAGCCGCATATCCCTTAGTTCAATCAATCTCAGGGCCGGAAAATACGGATCGGGCTTCGGTAAGAGAGCCGACGCGCCACTCCGCCAACGACAGGCTAACCGCCGCGTCGGTTGCCAGTGCAGTCCGATGCTTCTCAGCGTTTCGGTCTGGCGTTGAACTGCAGCTTGAACGGAGAGGAACATCGAAGGGGAAGGCGGCCATATCCAGACCGATGTGCGCGGCCCCAGTCGTGCCGAACTCATGGGCCCCGATGTCATACTTCTCAGTTTTGGATAAGTGCGGGCGTTGGCCATTCCAAAAGTCCAGCGGGCCTTCATACAGGAGCATGCCCTGATCCTTTGCCGCCGATTGGCTCTGGATCCTGTAACCTTCAGGCGCGTGAGCATTGGGGTCAACGAACAGCGGGTCACCCGTTTTCGCCTGTGCATCGCCGTCGTACGCCTTGGTCCACAGGTTATTGACGAAGTGGAACTCCTTCAGGTTTATCCCGGGGGCGGCAGTTACCGGCCCCGCGTTCTCCCAGAAGATATTGTTGCGGAACCAGATATTCCGGAACTCGTTCTGCGGCGGGCGGTTTTCGACGCGGATCAACTGCTCACCTTTGTTGAAGGCCACGGTGTTGTTGTCAAAGTAAGTGTCCCGGGTGCTGGAGGTGATGAGGAAGATGGCCTTGCCGTACACCGAGGGATCGATGGCCGACCAGTCGTTGTGGACGATAATGTTGTTGCGAATGGAGACAAAGTCGCTCAGGTAGCGGTTGCTGCTCTCTTCCCCCGAAAGCCAAACGGCCACGTTATTTGCCTCCAAGTAATTGTTGTCGAAAATGCTCATGCTGGCGTTGTCGATCCAGATGGCGGCGATGCCAGTCCCCCGGATGACGTTATAACGGGCGGTGGTATGGATGGCCCAATCTTCATACAGGATGCCGTCGCCGCTGTTGTTATCAATCTGGCAATTCTCGATCACCAGGTATTCCACCGCGCCATTGGCGCTAAACCCGTAGCCTTCCGTGCCCTTCACGTTCCAGCCGGCGTCGTGCAGGTAGCAGTTCCGCACTTCGACATGCTGGCATTCGTCCGCCGGATTCCAATGTCCCCCGGTGTCCTCGCCTGAGCCGTTCAGGTGGATGCCGTGGGCGCCGGAATAGGCCGTCTCACAGTTCTTGATTGTGAGATGGTGTGCGCTGGCGGCATTGATACCCATCTGGCTGACCACCACGCTGCTGATGTTCGCCATCCTGATGGTCGGCATCGTCGCCTATCGCTTCCTGCCGCTCTCGGCGCTGCCCGAGGTCGACTATCCCACCATCCAGGTGCAAATAGCTCTATCCGGCGGCACCCGGAGGTGATGACCTCCTCGGTGACGGCGCCACTGGAGCGGGCAGTTCGGACAGATGCCGAGCCTCGCCCAGATGATGTCGCAGAGCTCGGCGGGGCTCGTCGGTCATCACCTTGCAATTCGGGCTCGACATCGGGCTCGACGTCGCCGAGCAGCAGGTGCAGGCGGCGATCAATGCGGCGGGCAATCTGCTGCCCTCGGGACCTGCCGGCGCCGCCGATCTACGCCAAGGTCAATCCCGCCGACGCGCCGATCCTCGCCCTGGGGGCTTCCGGCGTAATGGTGCTCAGCCTGGCGCTGCTGGTGGGAGTGTCGACAGAGACGCTGTCAACTCGCGGTGCCGGCGCTTTCCTGCCGCTGTTAGGTTCAGGTTTTGGTCCGGCGAAGTTAATGCTCACTCGGCATCTTCTTTACGCCCTCTTGCCATTCATCGCCCTGAGCGGGCTGGCCGTAGCGTGGACTGCGGTTTTGAATGCCGGTGAACACTTTGGCCTGCCCGCTCTGTCAGCCGTACTGACGCCGCTTTCCATAATTGCCTTCCTCATGCTGCTGGGCAACGTTTGGGGAATCTACACGTTGGCCGTAGGGACAGTGACGGGAGTCTGCCTGCAAGCCTGCGTGTTGGGCTGGTTATTGAAAGTGCGGGGCGTGCTCCTCGAGCCTCGCTGGTATGGCTTGGAGCCCGGCTTGCGCAAGGTCGTTGGCCAGTACGCGCCCATGCTGGCCGGGGCGCTGCTCATGGGCAGCACCGAATTGGTGGATCAGTCGATGGCCGCCATGCTCGAACCGGGCAGCGTGGCCGCTTTAAATTATGCTCGAAAGATTGTCAGCATCTTCATCGTGATCGGCGCCACGCCCCTGGGCACGGCGGCGCTTCCCTATTTCTCACAGATGGTTGCGAGCCAGGATTGGAGCGGTTGCCGGCACACTTTGAAAGTCTACTCGCGGGCCATTGTCCTCTTCACTGTTCCGATCACTGCGGGTCTGGTAGTTTTTTCTCATCCGTTGATCAGGATCGTCTTCCAGCGCGGGGCCTTCACGGCCGTGGACACAGGAGTCGTGAGCCGGGTTCAAGCCCTCCTTTCGCTCCAGATCCCCTTCTATTTTCTCGCGCAGCTCGGTGTCCGTCTCATCAGCGCCTTGAAAAAGAACTGGGTGCTCATGGCGATTGCCGGCGTAAACATGGTCGTCAATGTGGTTTTCAATCTCATCCTGATGAGGTACCTCGGTGTGGCAGGGATCGCTCTGTCCACATCGTTCGTCTACCTTGTCTCCAGCGCGTTGGTTTACACTTCAATCGCCAGATCGTTGTGGAGACAGGGAGGGCCTCCGCAAATGACGGAACCGCCCCCCGCGCCCTCCATAACCAAAGAGGGGAGCTAAGAGCGAAACTCGTGGAAGTGACGAACCGAACACGCCAAAGAGTTTTGTTCCTCCTGCCGACCCTCAGCGGCGGCGGAGCGGAGCGAGTGACAGTGACGCTGCTCCAGAACCTGGACCGCTCCCGCTTCGAGCCCCATTTGGCGTTGATCGACGCGGTAGGGCCACTCTTCCAGGACTTGCCGGCGGATATCCCGCTGCATGATCTTAAAGCCGGACGGGTCCGACGCGCCCTTCCGGGCATAATTCGCTTGGTGTGGAAGTTGAAGCCACAGGTCATCCATTCAGCTATGGTCGAGCTGAATATGGCCACGGTTTTTTTGAGGGCTTTTTTCCCGCCGGCGATACGGGTGCTGATACGGGAAGATACCTCGCCCAGCGCTCTAAACGCTCAAGGGCGCAACCATCCGTCCGTCTGGAATTGGCTTTATCGGCGGTTGTACCCGCGGGCTGACAAGATCATCTGCGTAGGAGACCACATCGTCGACGAGTTGGCGGAGAATTTCGGCATTCCTCGACGCAAACTCGCGCGCATCTATAACCCCGTAGACCTCGATCGGGCGAGACGACTGGCAGAGGCGGGTGAAAATCCGTATCGCAGCAAGGGGCCTCACCTTGTTGCTGCGGGTCGACTTGCCAGAGAGAAGGGGTTCGACGCGCTTCTGGACGCCATGCCGATGGTGGGCGCAGCGAGTCCGGATACCGACCTCACAATTCTCGGTGAGGGCCCGCTTAAGCGGGACCTGTTGGCTCAGCGGGAAGCACTGGGACTTACCGGAGCGGTTCACTTGCCCGGATTTCAGCTCAACCCCTATCCCTACTTCAAGCATGCCGATCTGCTTGTGCTTCCATCGCGATGGGAGGGCTTCGGGCTGGTCGCAATCGAAGCCTTGGCCGTCGGGACGCGGGTCGTGGCCACAGACTGCCCGGGCGCGGTGAGAGAGATCCTCGCCGGCTGCCCCTTGGCTCAGTTGGTTCCACCCTCCGATCCGCAGGCGCTGGCGCGAGGGATCATCGCTGCCCTCCAGTCTGCACGGAGCGTATTGCAGCCCCACTCGGGTCTAGACTCTTTTCTCAGTCGGTTCGACGTGAAGGCTGTGATGCGAGAATACGAGGAAATCCTTGGCGCTTGAGCGGGCTTCAGGTGCCGGATGTCAGGTGTCAGATCAACTGTCATCCTTCGCTGCGCTCAGGATGACAGATTCTGAATTTAACGTGCTACCATGTCCTGAGAGGACAGGGAATTGATAGAAACCCAGAAAAGCAAGCTACCCGGCGGCGACATAGCAGGTGAAGAGTTCTGGGAGGAATGGTGGAAACACACTCGCCTGCCCCTGCCCCCTGCTCTTGATCCCCACCGCCCTGGCCTGAAGAATTATGAGGTAAGAAGATTTCATCAGGTCTTCCAACAACTCTTCCAAGGCTACGACACCTCATCAATGGAACTGGTCGAGGTTGGGTGCGCCCAATCGGTCTATTTGCCTTACTTTGCCAAGAACTATGGGTTCAAGGTGGCAGGAATCGATCGCTCGGAAACGGGCTGCGGAAGGGCTCGCACGATTCTGAAGAGAGAAGGAGTCCAAGGGGAAATCTATTGCGCGGATTTCTTCGCAATTCCCCCGGAGCTCATCGGGCGATTCGATGTGGTGATTTCGTTCGGAGTTATAGAGCACTTTGAGAAAACCTCGGAAGCTCTGGGGGCCATGGCGAAGCTGTTGAAACCCGGCGGGAGAATGTTTGACGACATCCCGAATTTCACGGGCGTTTTGGGAAGATACCAGAAGTTGCTGGACCGGGGTATGTACGATGCGCATGTGCCTATGAGCCGCGAGCAGATGGCATCCGCCCACCGGGAGGCCGGGTTAGAGATTGAAAGCTGCGACTATTTCATGCCCATTTGTTTGGAGGTTATTAACGTGGAACGGTGGCCCAGGAATCTACTTCACTGGTTCACAATCTACTCCCATACGGCGATCTCGAGGGCCGTGTGGTTCGTTGATGACCACATCGTTCGGCTCCCGCAAAACCGATGGACTTCTCCATTTATCTGCTGTGTGAGCCGAAAGCCGCTCCATCACGTCTAAAGGGTTCGGCACGTAGAGTTGCCCTTTCGTAGCGCTGACCATCAGGTCGGCACGGTCGCTACCGACCCTTCGCTTCGCTCAGGGCAGGCTCTAAAGGTCGGCGCTACACTAAGACTAAGGAAATCTCGCCGGTTGTCGGTTATTGCCCGCTGAGGTGCATCTCCCGTGAAACCCCGATTGGCTGAGTTGCTGGCCTGTCCTGAATGCGCAGGTCCGCTGCGGGTCGATGTCGATCACCGCGACAATGCGGAGATTCTCACAGGCCTCCTCGGTTGCCCGAAGTGCCGCTGCGACTTTCCCATTCGGGATGGAATTCCACGCTTCGTGCCCAGCGAGGCGCACGCGGCGAGATCCAGCTTCGAGTCGAAGCGCTGGCGGCCCGCACAATTCGATACCGAGTCGAGAAAGCTCAGTGAGTCCGCGTTTGCGGTTTCGACTGGAACACGGCCGGAAGAGCTTGCCGGAAAGCTCGTCCTCGACGTAGGATGCGGCACCGGTCGTTTCGTGGATGTCGTCGCGCGGTCCGGGGCGGAAACTGTCGGACTCGACCCCAGTCAGGCGGTCGATGTCGCCAGAGAGCACCTTCGCAGCCAGCCGAACTGCCACTTCATTCAAGCCAGTGCCCTGTTCCCGCCGTTTCGCCCCGGGACGTTCGATTTCGCGTACAGCATCGGTGGGCTGACGAACACGTCCGACAGCCGCGAAGGATTCAGGCGTATGGCTGCGACGGTAAAGCCAAGGGGCGTGGTGGCCATCTGGGTCTATCCTCGGCGCCGCCTGACCGAAGCTTTCCAATACTTTGCGGCTCAGGTGAACGAAGTGCTGGCCCAGGATGGTTATGATCAGATTCCGGCCAGATGGCTAAAGCTGGTTTCCCGCCTCGCCCCGGCGCTGGATTGGGCGAGGGGGACTTCCAGCCGCTTCGAGCGCTGCTTCACCACCCGCTTGCCCAGCCGATGGCTCTATGCTCTTTGCCAGGTCGCGGTTCCGCTCTACTATGTGTATCGCGTTCCGGTCTTTTACCCCTTGCGCCTCCTGGCTAAAATCGCCATGCATCCCGATTCCGAGCGGCGTGTGCTCGAAACTTTCGATTGGTACTCTCCGCGTTACCAGTGGAAGCATACGTACCCGCAGGTTCAGGCCTGGTTCGAAAAAGCCGGGTTCGAAAATATCAAGCTTCTCCCGCGCCCTGTCGCGATGCGCGGCAATAAACCTGCTTAGGGCAGCTTCACTTCAGAGGCCTCGAAGAACCGAGAGAAGAATCCAGTCGTGTCATTCTGAGCGAAGCGAAGAATCTGCTTTAGTTCGGCTCGGACCGGTACTGCAGATCCTTCGCTTCGCTCAGGATGACATCGACTTTGATCTCCATGGATGGGCTTACGGCCCACCCGAAGTAATGACAGCTTGCATTGCCAGGGCAGTCGGGATGCTATAATCGGCTGCCACGCGGACAATGCCATGCCTAGGACTTATCGCGTACTTGCTGTGACGAATATGTGGCCCAACGAGGCGGACCCTAGCTTCGGCAGCTTCGTCCAGGACCAGCTTGAGTCCCTTCGCCCCTTGGGGGTGGAGTACGACGTGCTTTTTGTGAATGGCCGTCAATCGCGTTGGAATTACCTGATGGGAATCGGTGAGTTGTGGCGCCGGGTGCGAGCCAGGCATTACCACTTGGTCCACGCTCATTTCGGCTTATCCGGGTGGGTAGCCCGGTTCCAGCTTGGGGTGCCGCTCGTGATCACGTTTCACGGTGACGATGTTCTTGGCCGGCCTGCTGCGGACGGCCATATCACTCCTACCGGCCGATTCTTTCAGGCTTCGAGTTTCTTGTTGGCGCCGCTCGCCTCCGCCGTGATCGTACAGAACCGGCAGATGCGGCGGGCGTTGAGACTGGAACCGGCGGAGATCATTCCCTGCGGAATTGACTTGGAACTCTTCCGCCCTATGGACCGTGATGAGGCCTGTCGAACTGCCTGCCTGGACCCGAGGAAGAAGTACGTTTTGTTTCCCTACAATCCCCAGGAGCAGCGGAAGCGTTTTGACCTCATTGAAGCCGCCGTTGCCAAAGCGCGGGAACAAATGCCCCAACTCGAAATCCTTCAGGTGTGCAGGAAACCCCATTCCGAGATGCCGCGCTATATGAACGCTGCGGACGTGTTGGTGATGGCTTCTCTGATTGAAGGTTCGCCGCTCGCGGTCAGAGAGGCTATGGCCACCAACCTTCCCGTGGTATCCGTGGACGTGGGCGACGCGGCGGAATTGATCAGCGAGGAAGACGGAAACCATCTCGTGCCAAGGCAACTGGATGCCTTGGCAGCCAAGATCATTGCGGTCTGCAGCCGGGGAGAGCGCAGCCATGGCCGCGAGCGGCTGGAGCCCTACTCTATGCCGGCCACGGCGAAAAGAATTTTGGACGTTTATTCTCGAGTGGCCCGCTCATGACACTCGCTTCCTTGTAAGGGTGGGATTCTTGCGACGAGCCGGTTTCACGCGAAGGCGCAAAGGGCGCAAAGATCGCAAAGGAAAGCAAGGGCGTATGCCCACAAACGCAACCCTTATCGAATCTGCCGAACGCCTGCATTCCTACCTCCATCGAACCCACTACCGGGACGGAATTCTGCACGGACCTGACCCCGGGGTTCGGTTTAACCTTCGTGCCTGGCGGTTTCTGAAAAGCGCGCTCGATTTCATTCCCTGGGAAGACGATTACGTCTTCATGCAGACGCAGGGATACTGGGTGCTCACCAACTGGCAGCTTTACGAAGCAACAAAGGATGCGCGCTATCGCGACATTGCCATCCGAAGCTCCGAGGCCACTCTGGCCCTTGAGACCGACGATGGCTATTGGAAGTATCCGCTGCCTGAACGCCGGCACTTGATTGCTACGCTGGAAGGGATTTGGGGCGGCACGGCCCTGCTCGCGACTTACCGCCGCGAGTCGCGGAGGGAATTCCTCGAGGGCGCATTGCGCGCTTACGAATTCATCGTAAACCGTATCGGATTCCAAGATCATACGATCGGCAAGGTGATTAACTATTTTGATCAACCACGCGGCAAGGTGACGAACAATTCCGTGATTGCCGCCTGGTATTTTCTCCGCTTGTGGGAGGCAACCCGGGAGGAGCGCTACCTTGAGCACGTGGGCGCGCTGTTGGATTTCGCAGCCTCCGCACAGCTTCCCAATGGCGAACTGCCCTACATCATCCGGAATCAGTATGAGAAGGCACGGCCACACTACCTTTGCTATCAGTACAATGCCTTTCAGTTTCTGCATCTGGCCTGGTCGAACGCCTTAAAGCCCGGGACTTCGGCGGATCGGCTAATCCCAAAACTGGCGGGGTTCCTTGCGACTGGAGTGCATCCCACAGGTGCATGCGCTAAGAATTGTCGTCACGCGGGAGGCGGAGGTCCTGAAGTTGATTACTACACGGGGGCGATGGCGGCGGCTCTTCACGAGGCTCAGCGATTGCGCCTGGACGTTGCGCCCGAATTGATCGACGCCTGCTATAATCGGTTGCTTGCGCATCAGCGCTCCGATGGCGGCTTCGACTATTCGTACCGGGACTACGGTTTCCTGTCCGATCATCGTTCCTACCCTCGCTACCTGGCGATGACGCTGTTTCACCTGCTCTACCCAGTTTGCGGGAACGGGTTTGAGAAGGCCTGATTAGGGGAGGTAGCGGCGGGTCTACCCCGCCATCGGCGTCTGACGAATTCGGAGCCCAATGGCGGCGTAAAGCCGCCGCTACGCCGTTTCTGTGGGGTCGCGATGGAAGAGAAAAAGATCGGCGTTTGCATCATCATCGAAAACCTGCCAGTTCCCGTGGACCGGCGGGTGTGGCAGGAGGCTCGTGCGTTGCGGGACGCAGGTTACCGCGTCTCAGTGATCTGCCCGAAAGCCCGAGGATTCGAACGAGGCCGTGAAACCCTAGAGGATATCGAGATCTATCGATATCGCGTCTGGGAGGCCTCACGGCCGCTCGGCTACGTCGTCGAATACGCTATGGCGCTGGCCGCGCAGCTCGTCCTGTCGCTACGGGTTTACACGCGCACACGCTTCCGCGTCCTCCAGGCCTGCAACCCGCCCGACACAATCTTCTTAGTGGGAATTTTCTTTAAGCTTTTTGGCGTGCGTTTCATCTTCGACCATCACGATCTTAATCCCGAGCTCTACGAAGCAAAATTCGGTCGTCGGGACTTTGGATACAAGCTGGTCTGCTGGGCTGAACGCCTGACCTTCCGGACTGCCGACGTTCTCGATAGCCACCAACGAGTCCTACCGCGAAGTGGCGCTGGCTCGGGGAAAGATGCGCCGGGAACGCACCTTCGTGGTGCGAAGTTGCCCTGACCTCACGAGAATGCAAAGGCGGCCTGCGCAGCCCGAACTCAAGGAGGGCCGGTGTCTTCTGGTGGTTTATCTGGGCGTCATGGGGCCGCAGGACGGGCTTGACCTGCTGCTGGAATCCATTGACTTGGTGGTCCACGGCTCGAATCGCCAGGACATTCTGTTTGTTCTGATCGGGACCGGGACCGAGAGGGTGCGGCTTAAAGCCCTGGCTGCGCAGAAGGGTCTCGATCAACTGGTCAGGTTTCCGGGGCATCTCTCCGATGATGAGGTTGCGGCCTATTTCTCAACCGCGGACCTGGGGGTGGCGCCGGACCCACTCACGCCGATGAACGACAAGTCCACCATGAACAAGATTCTCGAATACATGACCTTTGGCCTTCCGGTTGTGCTCTATGACCTCACGGAAGGCCGGCGCTCGGCGGACGGCGGAGCACTGTACGCGCGCCCTGGAGACACAGAGGATTTCGCCCGGGCCATTCTCAGGATACTGGACTCGGAAAGCTTGCGGAAAGAGTTGGGCGCGTGCGGGCGAAGACGCATCGAGGAAAGTCTCAACTGGCAAATCGAGACGCGGTCGCTGCTGGCGGCGTACGCAGCTGCGCTTGCTGGCTAATTAAGACGTTGTAGGGGCAACCCTTGTGGTTGCCCGCCTCGATGCGTAAAGACTCCCCATGACGGCCAGAGGGCGGCCACGAGGGCCGCCCCTACATCACGACCTTAATTCCCGGAGGAAACGAATGAGTGAAAACATTCCCAAGACAATGAAGGCCCTGGTGAAGAGCCGGCCGGAGCCGGGGCTGTGGTTGGAGGAAGTTCCGACGCCGGAGATCGGCATCAATGATGTGTTGATTCGCGTGCATCGCGCGTCCATCTGCGGCACAGACCTGCACATCCTCAAATGGGACGCATGGGCCAGCAAAACGATCCCTGTGCCGATGGTTGTGGGCCACGAATTCGTGGGCGAGGTGGCGAAAGTAGGTTCGAATGTTACCGACTTCTTTCCCGGGCAGCTCGTGGGCGCCGAGGGGCACGTCGTGTGCGGACGTTGCCGCAATTGCCTGGCCGGACGGCGCCACCTGTGCGCGCACAGTAAGGGGTTGGGCGTGCACCGGCCGGGGAGTTACGCAGAGTACATCTCCGTGCCCATGACCAACGTCTGGGTGCATCACGCCAATATCGATCCGGAGGTCGCCTGCATTTTCGATCCATTCGGAAATGCCGTGCATACCGCGCTCGCCTTTCCCGTCTTGGGCGAGGATGTACTGATCACGGGCGCGGGGCCCATCGGGCTGATGGCGGCGGCCGTGGTGCGGCACGCCGGGGCACGCTTTGTGGTGCAGACGGACGTCAACCCGTGGCGGTTGGAACTGGCGCGGAAAATGGGCGTGACGATGGCCGTGAACCCGCTCGAAACCGACCTGAAAGAAGTGCAGAAGGAACTGGGCATGAAGGAGGGCTTCGATGTGGGCTTGGAAATGTCGGGCAACGGCTCGGCCCTCCGGGACATGCTTGCGAACATGTCGAACGGCGGCCGCATCGCGCTCCTGGGCATTCCTTCCGAAGAGTTCGTTATCGACTGGAACACCGTCATCTTCAATATGCTTACGCTGAAAGGTATTTACGGCCGAGAAATGTATGAAACATGGTACAAGATGACAGTGATGCTCCATTCCGGCCTCGATATTAAACCCGTCATCACGCACCGTTTCAGCTTCGACCAATATCAGGACGCATTCGACGCCATGCTCTCCGGCCAGGCCGGAAAGGTGATCATGACCTGGTAGGTGGGGAAACGGCTTTCTGTCCACTGTCGAACGCACGCTCAAAGTTTCATCATGAGCGAAGCGAAGGAACTCTGTAGTTGTTCCTGGTGCGCACCTGGGGCGACGGCGGCGATCGTCCCCATCGCACCGTCATGACTTACCCGCAAAACCAGGCCCATCGCCCTCCAGGACGCTCGCGCTTTATCTACCCTAAGAACCTGGCGTACCGCGATTCGGGAGCGGAGTGACATAATGTCGTGGCGCTCCCTTCCACGATTCTCTTGCACTCGCTGTTGACACCTCTTCGCGCTTTCTCTTATAGTGGATTTTTGGGCTTTTTTTCTAGAAAAACTCAGCGCATCTATTTCCGTTCCGGAGGAGTCTCGGGCATGGCGAATGCGGACGATGTCCCTTCCACGAGTTCAGCGAAAGCTCCAGCGGCTGGTGCTATCCCCGCGCCGCCGAAGCCCGCTGTAAAACCCGCCACAGCTTCCAAGCCGGCAAGCGCTTCGCCAGCTTCGCCGGCCGGCCCCGGCAAGTTGCGACGGCGCATCATTTGGGCCAGCGTGTGGGGATTCGTCGCGGCCAATTTCCTCATGTTCCTTCGTTTCTTTTTCCCGCGCGCCCTGTTTGAGCCGGAGACCGTTCATAACATCGGCTACTCTTCGGACTTCAGCATCGGGGTCAATGAGAAGTACAAGCAGGCGTACCGGATCTGGGTGGTCAAGGAGCCACCGCGCCTTTTCTGCATTTTTGCCAAGTGCACCCACTTGGGTTGCACGCCGGATTGGAAACCTGCGGAGGGCAAGTTCAAATGCCCCTGCCACGGGAGCGGTTACACTCCCGAGGGGATTAACTTCGAAGGGCCTGCGCCGCGGCCCATGGACCGCGCCCACATTGAGCTGAGCGCCGACGGGCAGATTGTGGTGGACACGGCGCGGCTGTATTCCTGGTTCAAGAGCCAGGGCGGCGCGGACAACTTTGAGGATCCGGGCGCTTTTATTACGGTGTAAGAATTTTAGCGCTGACCTTTAGGTCAGCCTCGAGGCTGCCGACCTGAAGGTCGGCGCTACCTGCGGGCCACTGGGAGAGCTGGATGGCTGACGAGCAGAACGGGAAGACGGAAAAGAAAGGGCTGACCGGCCTACTGGAAGACGTCCAGCGGGATGTCAAAGTTCTGCGGGAGAAAGCCAAGGAGGACATCGAGAGCCTCAAGAAGCCCACCAAAACTCAGCTCTATAAGTCGATGTTCCGCGTTAAGCACGATGAAAGCGAACGCAGCCGTGCCCTGAGCGTCCTCACCAACGTCTTCTTCCATCTTCATCCGGCCAAGATCAACCGCGATGCCGTGCGCTACAACTACACCTGGGGCATGGGCGGCATGACGTTTTATCTCTTCCTGGTGCTGACCCTCACAGGCGTGCTGCTGATGTTTTATTACCACCCCACCAAGGGTCAGGCTTATCGCGACATCATCTATTTGATGAACGATGTTCCGTTCGGCAGGCTGCTCCGGAATATGCACCGTTGGGCTGCGCACTTGATGATCATTGCGGTCTGGCTGCATATGTTCAGGGTCTTCCTCACCGGGTCTTATAAGAAGCCGCGAGAATTCAACTGGTGCGTGGGGGTGATCCTTCTGGTGTTGACCTTGCTGCTGTCCTTCACCGGCTATCTGCTTCCGGACGACCAGTTGGGATTCTGGGCGGTGACGGTGGGAACAAACATGGCGCGGGCCACCCCACTGCTTGGGCACGAGGGACCGTTTGGGCCACAGCTCGGAATGACCCCGTACAACGACGTGCGCTTCGCCTTGCTGGGCGGCTCGATCGTAGACGCCAACGCCTTACTGCGCGCTTATATTTGGCACTGCCTTGCTATTCCTCTCATTGCCGCAACGTTTATGGGCGTGCATTTCTGGCGGGTGAGAAAAGACGGGGGAATCTCCGGCCCGGCACCCGTGGTGCTGGAAAATGAAATTAAGCCGGAGAGGAAATTCTAGGAGTAGTCGAGAGTCAGAAGTCGAGAGTCGAAAGTGCGGGCTTTGGACACTTGACTCTCGACTCTGAATGGGTTTGTTCATGGACTGGCATCAACTCTGGGAAATCGTCTCAGCTCCCGACAACGTTCCTATTGTCGCCATCCTCTTCCTGGTTCCTTTCTACACCTGGTACGCGATCCGGCAGGCCCGCGCCAATGACCGGCTGATTGCGCAACTCGAGGCTGACCCTCAACTCGCCAAGACCCATCACCGCAAGACGCAGCCCTGGAAATCCGGTTGGACGCGCGAGGTGCAAACTTGGCCTTATCTGATGCGCATCGAGTTCCTGGCGGCGATCATTCTGACCGTGATTCTGATGGTCTGGTCGTTGACCCTCAATGCCCCGCTCGAGGAGTTGGCCAATCCCAACCTCACCATGAATCCGGCCAAGGCGCCCTGGTACTTCCTAGGACTTCAGGAGATGCTGGTCTACTTCGATCCCTGGATTGCCGGTGTAGTGATGCCTACACTTATTATTATCGGATTGATGATTATCCCCTACATTGATGCCAATCCGCTCGGGTCCGGCTACTACACGCTGAAGCAGAGGAAATTCGCCATCGCCGCATTCTGCTTCGGGTTTATGCTTTTATGGCTGCTGATGGTTGTCATCGGGACGTTTATTCGCGGTCCGGGATGGATGTGGTTCTGGCCGGGGCAGACCTGGGACCCCGGCCGCGTGGTATTCGAGGTGAACCGGGACCTTCCCGATCTTTTCGGAATCAGCGCCATGTGGGGGAAAGTCGTGTTGGGGGCAATCGCCATGGGGCTTTATTTCGCCCTGGCGGGATACGGGCTGCACAAGCTCATCAGGGCGACGGCTTTCAACCGGAAGGTTTATGAACGCATGAGCTTCCTCCAGTACGCCACCATGCAAGTTTTCTTGATCATGATGCTGCTGTTGCCGATCAAGATTTTGATTCGTCATTTATTTCGGATCAAGTACATCTGGGTCACCCCATGGTTCAACGTCTAAAGCGCCATCCCCAACTGCTTCAGGAGGCACAACTTGCCTGACTCGCCGGACAAAGACCCGGTCGTAAGCCAATCTCTGGCGGTGTACCTGCTTATTTCCTCGGTACTCCTGCTCCTGACCTTGTGGTGGTCTCTTTACGATGAGTTCTTTGGCCTGCGGCCCTGGAAAGACTATCAGCGGGCTTTTGTGCAGCATTACGGGGCTTTCCTGAGGAAGCAGGTTCCCGTTCAGCGCACCAAAGAAAAGGCGATTGAGAACTCTCCGGATTATATGGCCCTCAAGCAGAAGCTTGGGGACATCGAGAAGGAAATAGCGCCCAAGCTTCAGGAACTGGACGCGAAGGCAGCCCAGGTGGACGCCCGCACGGCCGCCGTCCTCAACCTGCTCACTACGGCGCGAGCTTACGTCGGATCGCAGATCTATATCATCGAACACACCTCCAGCCGGGGAAGCAAGCAATCGCTTCAGAAAGACCTCGATGCTTACGAGCGCGGCCCCTTCCAGGTCACCCTTCCTTCTTCCCAGTTCGGAGGCAGTGACGAGACGGTGCGCCTGACCTTCGACCAACTGGAAGGCAAATTCACCGATCTGCAAAAGGAGAAAGGGGATCTTCTGCTCGAGAAGGCAAGTCTGCTCCGCCCTGTCTCGGAGCTGCGAAACCAGGTTGATTCCTATGTGAAGGACCACATTGACGGACCCACGGTCGAGGCGATACAGGGGCTGCAGAAAAAGAACTCTGACTTCGTGGTGGAGATTAAGCAGATTAACAACCCCGACGCCGGGATTGTGGACCGCTGCGAGAGCTGCCACGTCGGAATTCGCGAGCCGGTGGTGATAACGCGCAAGGACATGGGTGGAAGCAAAGATCCTCTGTCCGCCGCCTTCACTTCCCATCCTGATCCGGACTTGCTGACCATTCACGACCCCGACAAATACGGCTGCACACCTTGCCACAATGGCAATGGCATGGACATCGCCCGGGTGGAAAAGGCGCACGGGCATGATGAGCACTGGCTCTGGCCGCTCCATCCCATGGAAAACGTCGAGGCGGGTTGCCAGCAATGCCATGCGAGCGACATGGTGCTCGCCCATGCTCCCACGCTATCCAAGGGCAAGCAACTCTTTGAGTGGCGCGGCTGTATGGGCTGCCATGTTTATCAAGGCTATGATTCCGAACCGACCGAGCTGATCTCGACCCAGCGGACGATTGAACAGGCCGAGAACCAGCGGGCGGAAGATCGCTTGAACGTGCAGAAGAGTATCCAGGCCGGGGACCAGGCTGCGGACAACGAAACGGCGCAGCGGTTTTATTTGAAGGCCAACGAGCTTCAAGTTTCCATCAGCAAGATCAACCTGGAGATCGACCAGAACGACCGGCGCGTCAAGAACTTGTTGCAGGACATGAAGAAGATCGGGCCTGACCTCAAAGAAGTGCGCATGAAGCTTCGGCCGGAGTGGGTCCCTGTCTGGCTCCAAAACCCGCATGCTTTCCGGCCCACCACGAAAATGCCGCGCTTCCGTCTGGACGAGGACGAACTGCCGGCCGTATCCGCCTTCATCTGGCAAAGCGGCCTCAGCGGACAACTTCCCAAACAGCCCGCAGGGGATCCGGTCAAAGGTAAAGAGAGCTTCCAAACACGCGGCTGCATGGGATGCCACTCGGTGGGTGAGGGGGCAAATTCCGTAGGCGGATGGTTTGCCGCCAACCTCAGCCGGGTGGCTGAGAAGGATAATTACGATTACCTCGTGCGTTGGGTGCACAATCCCCGCGAGCGCACCAACCCTTATTGCCCTTATGAAAAACGCGATCTGACGGAGGACGACTACAAGAAGCATGGTTTGCCGTTCGCGTTTGACACCCAGCACTCGAAGTGCCCTAACGACGGTCATGAGCTGCTGGTCGAGCAGATGACTCCCATGCCGAATCTCCGGCTGACCTGGGACGAAGCACGGAACATCGCCAGCTACCTTATGACTTTGAAAGAGAAAGATCCGTCGAGCTATGCACCCGCTCCTTACCTCAACGACCCGAAGATGAAGGCCCAAGGAGAAGAGATTGTCCGGCGTTACGGCTGCGCGGGTTGCCACGAAATCGCAGGCCTCGAGAACGAAGGAAGGATCGGAACCGAACTAACAGCCGAGGGAAGCAAGCCCCTCGAGCAGATGGACTTCGCACTTTTCATCAAACAGGCCAAGGAAAAGGATTGGTACAGCCATAAGGGCTTCTTCGAGCACAAACTGGCCAAGCCGGAGATCTTCGACGAGGGGATGATCAAAGCCGAGGGCGAAGAGCTGAAAATGCCGGACTTCGATTTTGAGAACAAGCCGGGTGAAGTTCGAGCCATCACCACGTTCCTGATGGGCAGCGTCACCTCCGAGTATCCGGAGCGGTATTTCTACCGTCCCGCAGATTACCGCCGCGATATCCAGGATGGCTGGTGGCTCGTCCAGAAGTACAACTGCATGGGCTGCCACCAGCTCACGCTTGACCAGAGCAGCGTGCTGATGAACTTGCCGCAATACCAGACGCCCGACGGCAAAGGCCAGTTGCCACCTCGCTTGCTGACGGAAGGCGCGCGCGTCAACCCGGAGTGGTTGGCCCGGTTCCTCGCCAACCCAGCCCTGAATGAAAAAGATACCGACCGCGACGGCGTACGCAGTTACTTGAAACTGCGCATGCCCACGTTCTATTTCTCCCCGATCGAGATTCGCAAGCTGGTGAAATTCTTCCAGGCGCTTTCGCAGCAGCCGATGCCCTATATCCCCGCCAAGGAGGAGCCGCTCACCGACCAGGAAATCGCCATGGCCCGGGCGTTGTTTACCAGTCCGGGCGCACCTTGCTTGAAATGCCACGCCATCGGATCGCCATCCCACGACCAGTACGCGACGGCGCCGAATTTCCTGCTGGCTGCGGACCGGCTGAAACCTGACTGGGCCCGGCACTGGATTCTCGATCCGGCACTGTTCGATCCCGGAACGGCCATGCCTTCGGGTTTATTCAAGCTTCAGGCTGACCATTACGTTTTTGCAGGGCCCACGCCGCCCTCGTTCAATGGTTACAACGGCGACCAGGCGGAACTACTGGTTCGTTACTTGTTCGAGTTGACGCCACAGGAGCAGCAACGGCTCATCCAGATGAGCGGGAGCAATTTGAATCCGGCTTCTGCCAAACCCAAGACAACGGAGAACCGGGATAGGCCCCGTAAGCAAGTCGCACGGGCACTCTTGCCTGTGCCGTACGCACGGCGGGCGTCAGCCGCACAGACAGGAGCACCTGGGCTACCAGCTCAATAGCTCGCTCAATTGCAGCGCCGCGCATGTAGGCGCAGAAAAGGTTAAGATCATGGAAAAACGATTCGCTTTTTCGCTCGCATTAGTTATCGCGTTGACCGTGGCCATGGCTGCTTGCAGCAAGAAGACAGAGGAGACCTCTGAGCAGCCGGCAGAATCCACAACCGCGTCTCAGCCGACTCCCATTGACCAATCCACCGTGAGCGAAGTTACCGGTAAGGTTTCTTTTGACGGCGCCAAGCCAAAGCCTCACCGAATCATGATGGATCAAGACCCGGTTTGTGTTAAGAAGCACAACGGAGCCGTCTTCGCCGAGGATGACGATGTTAACTCCAACAACACGCTGCCTAACGTTTTCGTCTACGTGAAGGCTGGGGCTGAGAAGTACGTTTTCACCCCGCCGTCCGATCCGGTGACTCTCGACCAGGACGGTTGCATGTACAAGCCGCATGTGCTTGGGATCATGGTGGGGCAGACGCTCAACATCGTCTCCAGCGACGCCACCACCCACAACATCCATCCCATGCCCAAGGATAATCGGGAATGGAATATGTCTCAGCCCCCAGGGGCCGCTCCTATTCAGCAGAAATTCGCGCGCGAAGAGGTGATGATCCCGGTGAAATGCAACCAGCACCCTTGGATGCGCGCCTATATTGGCGTGTTGAAAACCCCCTTCTACGCAGTGACGGGCAGTGACGGGACGTACACTATCAAAGGCCTCCCACCAGGTGATTACACGATCGGGGCGTGGACGTCCATGGGCGGCGTGAGCGGCCAAACGCAAGAGCAGAAGGTGACCGTGGGAGCCAAAGAGACGAAGACGGTGGATTTCAGCTTTAAGGGTTAAGAGTCGACAGTCCGCAGTCGATTTTCGAACTCTCTCGGGAGATTAACCCTCTGCCCTCTCGAACGAGGTGCTCTCTCCCTTGGGGAGGGGTGGGTCGCGACGGCGCTTTCATCAGCCGTCGCGATCCGGTTGAGGGGTTGTTTAACTTGGGCAATCTAAACGTGCCGTGACGTGGCGAGCAAAACCAGCTCTTACGATTTTTCTGAACCTTAAGTGCTAGCGTTTCATCTAAGTTAGGGGAAAGTTCCTCACTTACTGTACTGGGCTTTTCAGCAAAAATTTGACCCGTATCAGATCTTCGCCTTGCAGCTTTGGTGGAGCGGGGCAACTTTGATAGGAGCAATAACCTATGGGGTTGGCGATTGCACTGGTGGTTGTGCTCATCACGCTCGTCTCCGGCTACTTCTTCATGGCCAAGACGTGGTGGTTCCCACCTGACATTACCGCCAACTACGGCCACGCCATCGACCGCCAGTTCATGCTGACGCTGGTCATTACGGGCATCATCTTCGTTGTCGCCCAAGTGGCGCTGGCCTATGCCGTCTGGCGGTTTCGGGACCGCGGAGACGGGCGAAGGGCCGGCTACTCTCACGGCAACAACAAGCTGGAGTTCACCTGGACGCTCGCTGCGGCCATCATTTTCATCGGGCTGAATCTGATGGGATATCACATTTGGGCGTTTGTCCATTTCATGGGACCCCAGCCGGGTTCGATGCGGGTCGAGGTTTGGGGGCAGCAATTTGCATGGTACTTCCGCTACACGGGGCCCGACGGCAAGTTTGGTCCCGTGCACGTCGAGAAGGTTGACGATGCCACCGGCAATTTTCTCGGGCTCGACCGCGATCACGATGAGGATTCTAAAGACGACATCGTTACGGCCACCCTCGCGATCCCGGTCAATCAGCCGGTCGAGGTCATCTTGCGCTCCAAGGACGTTACCCACTCGTTTTTCGTTCGCGAACTTCGACTGAAACAGGATTTGGTTCCGGGGATGGAGATTCCCATTCACTTCACCGCCACCAAGGTCGGCACTTATGAGATTGCGTGCGCCGAGTTGTGTGGCCTGGGCCACTACAAGATGCGGGCCTTCCTGAACGTGATGCAGCCCGAGGATTTCCAGAAGTGGCTCCAGAGCATGGCGCAAGCGCAGTAGAGCGCGTTTTGATTCTGACTCCTTTGAGGAACGTATGAGCATCGCAAGCGTGAATGTTGGCATTTCTCGGCTGGGGCAGGTCCAAATCCGAGCGCATGATGTCAAACGGGCGACGACGTTTTACCAGGATGTGCTCGGACTGAAGCTGCTTTTCGAGGCGCCGCCAGGGCTTGCTTTCTTCGACTGTGGAGGGGTTCGCCTGATGATTGACCGCCCTGAGAAGCCGGAGTTCGATCATCCGTCTTCCGTCCTGTATTTCGCCGTGCCGGACATCCAGGCTGCCTATGCGCAGTTGAAACAGAGCGGCGTGCATTTCGAAGACGAACCGCATGTGATCGCCCGAATGCCGGACCACGAGTTGTGGATGACGTTTTTCCGGGATTCGGAAGACAACTTGATGGCGCTCATGTGTGAGGCGGCAAAGTAACGAAACTGGAAAACTGAAACTGGAAAATAGAGAATGGAAACTCGAACCCCAAGCTCCTTGCATCGTCATCCCAGCAAAGACGAGGCTCGCTTTCCGATTTCCAGTTTCCATCTTCCAGTTTCGTCTTTCGAACGCGGGCAGTTGGGAGGCAATTGATGTCACAAGGACACGCTGAGGCGATTGAGCACCACGCGGCGCATGCGCCCTCTGGGTTTATTCGCAAGTATCTCTTCAGCCTCGATCACAAAGTGATTGGGATCCAGTATTACCTGTTGGCTCTTGTCTCAGTCTTCATCGGCCTGACACTTTCGATCTTAATGCGCCTGCACCTCGTCTGGCCGCAAGCCAGCGTCCCGCTGCTTGATAAGCTCTCTCCCCTCGGCGCGCCGAACGGTGTTATCTCTCCGGAGTATTATCTCTCGCTGCTGACCCTGCACGGCACGATGATGGTGTTCTTCGTTCTGACCACTGCCCCGCAAAGCGGTTTTGGAAACTACTTTCTGCCCATCCAGATCGGCGCTGAGGACATGGCGTTTCCGCGGCTCAACATGTTGTCCTTCTGGGTGACTTTCGCGGCTTTCATCACCCTGGTGGCCACGTTCTTTATCCACGATGGCCCGCCGATCGGAGGCTGGACTTCTTATCCGCCCTTGAGCGCGCTCGGAGGAGCGGCGGGCCCGGGAATGGCCATGGGTGAGAATTTGTGGATCATTTCCATTGCACTTTTCTGCGTCGCGTCCATGCTTGGCGCCATCAACTTCATTGCGACCACCCTCGACCTCCGTGCCCGCGGGCTTTCTTTGATGAAGCTTCCCCTCACCTGCTGGGCGTGGTTTCTGACCGCAATTCTGGGATTGCTTTCTTTTGCGGTGTTGCTGGCGGCTGGGGTTCTTCTACTACTCGACCGCGTGGGCGGCACCAGTTTCTTCATCCCAGGCGGCCTGATCATCAGCGACAAGATTGTTCCTCATACGGGGGGTTCGCCTCTGCTCTGGCAGCACTTGTTCTGGTTCTTCGGACACCCCGAGGTTTACATCGCCATCCTTCCGGGCATGGGCGTTACTTCCCACATCATCTCGACCTTCTCTCGCAAACCGGTTTTTGGCTACCGCGCCATGGTTTACGCCATGTCGGCCATCGGGATTTTGGGGTTCTGTGTGTGGGGACACCACATGTTCGTGAGCGGCATGAGTCCATATTCGGCGTTTGCCTTCTCGATCCTCACCATGGCCATTGGCGTCCCCTCTGCCATCAAGACCTTTAACTGGATCGGCACCATGATCGGCGGCAAAATTCGCTTCACGTCTCCCATGCTGTTCGCGATCGGATTCGTGTCACTCTTCATCACCGGAGGCCTCAGCGGCATCTTCCTGGGTCAGCCGCCCATCGACCTCTATTTCCACGACACCTATTTCGTTCTCGCTCATTTCCACATGATCATGGGCGTCGCCGCCATCTTCGGAATTTTCGCCGGAACGTACTTCTGGTTTCCCAAGATGTTCGGCCGCATGATGAACGCGACGCTGGGGAAGATTCACTTTTGGTTCACTTTTGTGGGCGTCTACGCGATTTTCATGCCCATGCACTACCTGGGTCTGGAAGGAAACCCGCGGCGCTACTCGGAATTTATTGACAATTTCCTGCTGCCGCTGATGCCCGTGCACAAGTTCATTTCCATCGCGGCGTTCATCACCGGGGCCGCGCAGCTTTTCTTCCTGTTCAACCTCTTCTGGAGCATGTTCAAGGGCGAGAAGGCGACGGAGAACCCCTGGGAAGCCACGACCCTCGAGTGGACGATTCCTTCGCCCCCACCTTTTGACAACTTTGCGGGAAAGCACCCCGTAGTCTTTAACGGCGCTTATGAGTTCAGTGTGCCGGGCGCCGAGAAAGACTACATCATGCAGAATTCGCCGGAGAGCGTAACAGCGGGGCACTGAGGTTCGAGTCGTAGGGCAATCCGCCAAACGGCGGATGGTTGCCCACGGGCGGCCACAAGGGCCGCCCCTACAGGGTCAATATGGGTTCAACAACGCTAACCAAGCCGGAACAGGCCATCAGGATGGGAGATGGCGGCCGGGGCAGAGGTGGTTCTCGTCCGGGTGGTTTTGGCGGGGGCGAGAGTTGGGGTGAATACCGAGTACCGGAGCGGACGTATCGGCTGGGCATGTGGTTTGCCTTGACCGGAATTGTGATGTTGTTTGCGGCCTTCACCAGCGCCCTGGTGGTTCGCAAGGGAATGTCGTTCGACTGGGTTCCGGTCCGCATGCCTCGCATTCTGTGGCTGAATACGTTCGTGCTGCTGGCGAGCAGCGCCGCCCTGGAACTCGCCCGCCGCTCCCTGCGCGCCGGCAAAGCGAACGCTTTCACCCGCTGGCTCGCGGCGGCATTGGTACTGGGCCTGGGGTTCCTCGCGGGTCAGCTCATCGCGTGGCGCGAATTGGCGGCGCGGGGAATTTATCTGGCCAGCAATCCGGGGAGCTCGTTCTTCTATGTATTGACGGCCGCGCACGGTTTCCACTTGCTGGGGGGCGTCGCGGCTCTCGCGTACGCGGTATTTCGTGCCCGGCCCATTGCAGTCGGTGAAGCGCGACGCACACCCGTGGACGTGACGGCAATCTACTGGCACTTCATGGATGCGCTTTGGATTTACCTGTTTTTCGTGCTCTTGACTTATCTGTAGGACTTGGCACCGCAGAGACGCAGAGGCGCAGAGAAGTGAAGAGATAATAATTCGAAACGGTTGTCATCCTGAGCGAAGCGAAGGATCTCTGCAGTTGATTATGGGGGTTAGGAATGGCCAGCCATGAAGCGATAGGCGGGGAATTAAGCCAAGTTGGGCAGTCGGCGTGGGGGGGCGGGGTCGCGCCATTTGCCACCGGCTCAAAAAAACTGGGCATGTGGCTCTTCATCCTGTCCGATGCGATTACGTTCTCCGCGCTTATCATGGCTTACAGCTACGTGCGCGTCGCCAGCCCCCAATGGCCGACACCGTTCGAGTTCTATCCGGGAATTGTCAAGGCCACGGTGATGACGCTCATTCTCCTGACCAGTTCCGTCACCATGGTGATGGCCGTGCGCGCGTCAAAATTGGAAAGGCGGGCCAGTGCGGTGAAGTGGCTTGTGGCGACCATGGCGGCCGGGCTTGCCTTCGTGATCATTCACGCCACGGAGTGGGCCGGCTTGATTGGAGAGGGTGTCCGCCTTTTCAAAAACCCCTGGGGAGCACCACTGTTTGGCGCGGCCTTCTTTACCTTGACCGGCCTGCACATGACGCATGTCTTCTGTGGCGTGTGCTATCTAGCCGTCGTCGCCGTGCTCACCGCCAAAGGAAAACTGACCTCGGAGGATGTGGAGGTTAGTGGACTCTACTGGCATTTCGTTGACCTGGTCTGGATGTTCATTTTTCCGTTGGTGTACATCATGTCTGTGAAAATGGGATAAAAACGTCCATTGTCAGTCGGCCGTCGTCCGTTGCAACGGATAACGGACCACGGACAAATGACTCGGAGGGTTTAATGGACTCAGCATCGGAGCACAAGCACGCTGACACGGGCGTCAAAATCGTAATGGTGGTGTGGTTCTGGCTCCTGGCGCTGACGGCTGTGGAAGTTTTCTTGGGTTACAAGGCCTTCGAAGTGAACGTCATGATCGTCCTGCTCATGGGCCTTTCGGTGATCAAGGCCTCCTTGATCATCGCCTACTTCATGCACTTGCGCTACGAAAAGCCGAGCATGGCCGCCACGCTGATGCCTGCTTTGGTGATGGTCATTATTCTAATGTTCATGATCTTTCCGGACAGCTTCAGGTTGTTGGCGATGAGGCCACATTAGGTGTAAATTCAGATTGAAGGCTTTGGTACGTGTTTTGAGATGAACAAGTAGCACAGGCACTCCTGCCTGTGCCGTCTCGGTGACGGGTTCGGAATGGAAATGTCAGCAAATGCTTCGCGGCACGCTGTCGCTTGGACAGTCCTCCTAATTGCCATATCCCTATTGTTGTGTTCTTCGTCGCAGATCTACGCGCAGGGGTGCGCGATGTGTTACACCAGCGCGGCTGCGTCGAAAGCCGGCGCGCTACATGCCTTGCGAAGTGGAATTCTCATCTTGCTTCTTCCAGTACTCGCCATGTGTTCGGGCATCTCCGTGATTATCTATCGTTCCCGGGACCGGTTTCTCGGAGCGGCTGAATGGAGTCCCGAGCACGATTGTGAATTACTCGCCATCGTTACCCATACGAAAGATATCGAAAACCTCGATCCTCAGGAAAGGTCGCCGCTGTCCGTTGGCGGCAACAAGTTGCCCAAGGCCAACGGATCGCGGGCAACGGACAACGGAAGACCCCAGGTGCAATTATGAGAACTCAAACGCACAGTCCGTGGTTACATCGCTATGCGATGTTTGTAGCGTTCTGTACATTTATTCTGATTATCGCGGGCGCGCTGGTGACCGGCAACGACGCCGGCCTTTCCGTGCCGGATTGGCCGACTTCCTTCGGCAGCTTCCGCATGCCGCGCATGGTGGGTGGCGTAATGTTTGAACACGGCCACCGGATGATCGCCGGCACGGTCGGAATCCTAACGATCATTCTCGCCCTAGCAATCTGGCTCAGGGATTCCAGGCGTTGGGTAAAGTGGGTGGCGGGTGGCGCCGTGCTGGCCGTGCTGGCCCAGGCGGTATTGGGCGGCATCACAGTGCTCTTCTACCTGCCTGTGGCGATTTCCACCAGCCACGCCACGCTCGGCCAGATCTTCTTCTGCCTCGCGGCGAGCCTGGCCTTTTTCACGCGAGCCGGCTGGCGCTGGGACGAACCCAAGCTCACGGACCCCTCTGTACCCACGCTTCGACTCCTGACCGTAGTGACCACGGGCCTCATCCTGGTGCAGTTGGTGTTAGGGGCTGTGTACCGCCACTCCGGGAAGGGCCTCGATCTGCACATTGTGGGCGCCGGCGTGGTCATCATGTTCGTGGCCTACCTTGTCACTCGAATCCTGATCAAGTTCTCGCAAACGCCAGCTTTGCTGAGGCCTTCGCTGTTGCTGGGCGCCCTCTTGGCGCTTCAGGTTTCCCTCGGCATCGGTTCTTATATCGTGAAGATGGCTGATCGGAATGCGCCTCAGCCCCTGCCGCCTGTGGTGAACATGACCACTGCTCACGTCGCGGTCGGCGCTCTGGTGTTACTGACCAGCCTTTACTTGACCTATCAGGCGCATCGCTTTCTGGCCCCTCGAGTTGAGGAAGCGAACGTCGTTTCGGCCCCGCACGGGGCGGCCGTATGAACAAGGGATCAGACAACGCGAGAAACAACGCGCTGCGTCAGTGGCTTCCGCGCCTCGCGGATTATTGGACGCTGACCAAGCCGGAAGTGAACTTCCTGGTTTTAGTCAGCACCCTGGTCGGATTCTATCTTGCCTCCCGCGGCGGGCTGGACTTCTCCCGCTTATTCCACACCCTGATGGGCACGCTGCTGGTGGCCAGCGGCACGGGAACCCTGAACCAGTATATCGAGCGCCAGTCGGATAAGCAGATGCGCCGAACGGCCAACCGCCCCCTGCCTGCGGGTCGACTGGGTTCTGCCGAGGCGCTCTGGTTCGGAATCGTGTTAGCGGGATTGGGCGGCTGGGAATTGTGGGTCTTCACGAACCCGCTCGCCAGTTCGCTCGCCCTGTTGACCCTGGTCGCCTACTTGCTGGCTTACACGCCGCTGAAGAAACGGACGCCCCTCTGCACTCTGGTGGGCGCCTTTCCCGGCGCCATGCCGCCGCTCATCGGCTGGGCGGCAGTGCGCAACAGCTTGGGCCTTGAGGCCTGGGGGCTCTATGCCATTCTCTTTCTATGGCAGTTCCCGCACCTTTTGGCCATCGCCTGGATGTACAGGGAAGACTATGCTAGGGCCGGTCTGCAATTACTTCCCAGGAACGACCGGGAGGGCCGGACAACTGCTTGGGAGATTCTGGGATATTCGCTCGCGCTGATTCCTGCAAGCTTAATGCCCGTTTTCCTGGGACAGGCGGGGAAGGTTTATCTGGTGGGTGCGTTGGTTCTTGGACTTGGATTCTTCCACTTTGGCATGCGCCTGGCCCTTCAGCGATCGAACTCATTGGCGCGGCGCCTGGTTCTGGCCTCAATCGTTTACTTGCCGTTGGTTTTCGCCCTGCTGATGGTGGACAAGACTCGGTAAAACATCGGGGGCGCGGACCGGTTCTATGTTCACCGGCTCACCCGATCGCCCGATTCGTGAGCGAGCTTGGCCTCCAAATGCCCAATGAGCGAATCCAACCAACCGAGGAGGGCCTTTTCAGCATCTTCGCGATGCCCAGAGTCTTCCAGCGAGGCAACGCTATCGCCTTTTTCATTCAGGGGGATAAAGTGGCAAGGGAGGTCCTCACCCTGGCTGTCTGCCGGCACCCATTCCCACAGAAGGCACTCGTAACAAGGATGCCGCTTGGCCGTTTCGCCGAAGTTTAGGCAAGTAACCGAATCACGAAAGAACTTTGTGGGCTTTTGCGGAGTACGGACAGACCGGCCGTACCCGCCGTTTTTCAAGATGTCTCGTTCCAACTTCAACTGGTCTATAATCTCTTTCTGGTCGGCTCGCATGGCCTTTTTCCCTCCTCCGGTCGCCTGGGGATGAGCCGCAGCTCTGCCGGGTCTGGCATAAAGGGTAGAGAGCAATTTCAAGGCCAATGGCAAGATTTTGAAAACAAGCAACTTAAATGCGATGAGATGTAATCCAAGTGACAGAGTGGGCCAGAATGCCCACTTCTGCCGTCTTTCGGCTCAAGCGAGGACCCACGATCCATGTTCGAGGAATTGCTACTAGCAGCTATTTGCCTTCTAACAGCCCTGGTTGGACTGGCCATTGCGGCTTGGGAGGTGATCAGCGGAAGGGTTTTCGATATCGATGGCCTGTGGTTTACCCTGATCAGCCTGACTTTGGCGGGAGTGTTCGGCGGCATCCTTGCCTGGTCGTTTTACACCGGAGAAGGTCAGCGGTTGTTACATCACTTCAGGAAGGGCCCCGCCTCGAAGGCCGGGCCTGAGAAGAGCTCGCCGAATCCCACATGATCCCCTACCTTTCCAGCGTTGATGCCATTTTGAATGCTGCCAGTGCCGTTTTTTTGACACTGGGGTTCTTTTTCATCCGGCGGAGGAACATCCGCGCGCATAAGGCTTGCATGCTCTCCGCCTTTGCGACTTCAACGGTTTTCCTGGTTTGTTACCTCACTTATCACTACTTTCATGGAACCACGCACTTCCTCGGAAAGGGCGCGGTTCGAGGCCTTTATTTCGCCCTACTGGGTTCGCATACGGTACTCGCCGCGGTGATCGTGCCACTAGTCCTCACCACGCTTTACCGCGCCTGGCGGAAGCGCTTCCCACAGCACAAGCGAATTGCCCGCTGGACTTTTCCGCTTTGGCTTTACGTTTCTGTGACGGGTGTGGTCGTCTACTTTATGCTTTATCACCTCTACCCGGCCAAGCCATGATGCATTTGATTCTTGCCGAGAGCGCGTTATAATGGGCGCTCGCAACCATGTTTCCTCACGATGAGGACCCGCAGAGGCATCTTTCATGTTTGAACCTACTCCCCGACTCGGCGATGTAATTGACGACTACTGTCCTCGCTGCCGTCTCCTGTTGAACCATGCCGTGGCCAGCCTGGTGGATAACAAGGTGGTGAAGGTCGTTTGCCAGACTTGCCATAGCGAGCACCCTTACCGTAATGCGGAGATGCCCCCCAAAAAGAAACCGGGCTCCCGCGCCGTGCTTTTTCAGCAGGTGTTAACGAAGACCACGGGCACGCCTGAGGCTGACCCCGCAACGCCGGCCGAGGAACCTGCGCCGGTCGAGGCGGAACCAGCGAAGAAGAAAAGGGTCGCAGCTCCAGCGCGCTACATCACCCGGCATCGCAGCAAGGCTCCACGGGCGTAGGCTGGATTCGGAAATACGGGACTCGCGACCCGCGAAATAAAGAATAGTGAATGGTGAATAGTGAATGGTGAATTATAGATTAAGATTTATAAATTGCTGACGCTCAGCGATGGGAACCGAGTCTTGGTTGATAATTTACAGCTTATAATTCACTATTCACCATTCACCATTGAGATTCGCTTCTAACCTGACACCCCACAACTGACTACGTATGTTCTGGTTACCCACTCTCGTGGTTCTTCTCTGGTGTGTCCTGGGGGTTCGCATCGTGCGCAGTCTTCGCAGCACCCTGGTATTGCGTGCGAACCAACCCTCATCCCTTAAGTCCTTTCCGAGAGTGTCCATCATTGTGGCCGCCCGCAACGAGGAAGAGGCGCTTCCCGCCGCCCTCGAATCCCTCTTGGCGCTAGACTATCCCGATTTTGAAATTGTTCTGGTGGATGATGACTCTCAGGACCACACGGGAGCCATAGCGGACGAGTGGACATCGAAGCCGGCCGCTCGTGGCCGGCTCAAGGTTCTCCACAACAAAACACTTCCGCCCCAGTGGCACGGCAAAGTGCATGCCTTGCATCTGGCGTCGAGCGCCGCCTCCGGCGAGTGGATTCTGGCAACGGACGCCGACATGGTTCTCCACCCTGCGGTTCTGAGGGTGGCGGTGTCCGTTGCCCTTGAACGGGACGTCCAGTTTCTCTCGATTATCCCAGAACTGGAGTTCGGTTCCTTTTGGGAAAAAGTCGTGCTTCCAGCCTTCTCCTTCCTTATCACTTCCCTCTTTCCCGTTCATTTAATTAATGATCCAACCTCTCCCCGAGCCCTCGCCGCCGGCGCTTTTATCCTGATGAAACGCGGCGACCTGGATGCCCTGGGTGGCTACGCGCGTTTGCGGAACGTACTCATCGAGGACCTCCGGATGGCGGAGCTTTTCAAACGTCACGGACGCCGCATCTACCTGGCGGCCAGTCGCGGTCTCCTGCATACTCGCATGTACTCGAGCGGCGCGGAGATGTTCGAGGGACTCAGCCGCACCGCGTTTGAAGGCTCCGGCTACTCCGTTCCAAAGACGCTGGGAGCGATGTTCCTGGCCAACCTGCTGGCGGTATTCCCCTGGGTGGCGCTCATCACCCGGGCTCTCGTCGATTGGAAGCTTGATCGGGCTGAGTTGCACGATCCTTTTCTCCTCGTGGCCGTCGTAGCCTGTCTCCTTGCTTCTTTGGTCTACCTGCCTTTCATCCTCCACTCGCAGATTCCGCCGCTCTACGTTTTCACACTGCCTCTGGCGACATTGTTCTATTCCTGTGTGTCCGTCTATTCGATCTTGACCAGCAGAATTGGGCGCGGTGTTTCGTGGAAAGACAGGCGATACCGCGCTCCAGTCGCGTAGCCGGCGCGCCTTGCATTTTTCAAATAGCCAAGCGACAATGAAATTTCAAATTTGAAATCCTGATGGGAGCGTGGGTTATGGAGACAGCCAGTTTCGGTGCGGGGTGTTTCTGGGGTGTCGAGGCGGCGTTTCGGCAGATGCCGGGAGTCGTTTCAACCGCCGTGGGCTACATGGGAGGAACCCTCGAAAACCCAACCTACAAAGCCGTTTGCACGGACAAGACCGGGCACGCCGAGACGGTTCAGGTCGTCTATGATCCCTCCAAGACATCCTACAACGATCTCCTGAACGTCTTCTGGCAGAACCACGACCCGACCACCTTGAACCGCCAAGGGCCCGACGTGGGAACCCAATACCGATCGGCGATCTTCTACCACACTCCTGAGCAGGAGTCGCTCGCCCGAGCGTCCAAGGAAGCTCTGGAGCGCTCTGGAGGGTTCAAACGGCCCATCGTAACGGAGATTGTCCCGGCGTCCACCTTCTGGCGTGCTGAGGAGTACCACCAGCAATACCTCGAAAAGCGCGGCCTTGCCCAGTGCCATATCAAGTAGCTGCAGAATCAGACTGAAATCAACGCAAAAGCGGAGAAACCTATGCCGAAGATTCGCACCTTCGAACCCTTTGTTCGTTCCTTGCTCCGCATCGTGGCGGGATTTACCTTCTCACTGCATGGGATGCAAAAAATTCTTGGCCTCTTCGGGGGGATGGGCGGGAAAGGCGCGACGGCTTCCTTGGGCTCGCTTCCGTGGATTGCGGGCGGCCTGGAACTGGTCGGCGGTGTGTTGCTGATTATGGGCCTCTTCACCACTCCCGTCGCGTTTATTCTGAGCGGTGAGATGGCCGTGGCCTACTTCAGAGCGCATTTCCCTCAAGGGCTCTTTCCGATTGTTAACCACGGGGAGTTGGCGGCGCTCTACTGCTTCATCTTCCTCTACCTCTCCGTGGCCGGGCCCGGCCCACTCAGCCTGGATGCGATAGCGCGACACAAGCCTGATTAGATAGGGCAACCCTCTCCCCCTTGAGGGCATTGGCGCTAGATTAAGCGTTGCGCCGGGGTCCCGAAGGGACCCGACATCATTAGCCGTAGGTGAAACCTACGGTAAACATCGTCCCAAAGTATTCAATTCAACCCCAGAGGGGTTGAATTCGACCCCTTCGGGGTCGCTGAGAGACTCAACGTGTGCCTTGTCGTCCGTAGGTTTCACCTACGGCTAATGACCTTCATGCCCTTCGGGCATGTTTGGCTGCCCTCACCGGCCCTTAATCTAGCGCCCATACCCCCTTGGGGGAGAGGGTGGCCCGCGTCGGCGCACTCATCAGCCGGCGCGAGCCGGGGGTTTCTCGGAATATCACTCCGTCCTACCAGCCTTGTCCGCCGAGTTCGACTCTTGCGCCGCGTACCCCCTGCAGATGAGCACCGGCAGGCGCGGATATTGCGGGTAAGCGGGATCCGTAGCGTTCCGGCGGCAGAGATAGAAGATCGATCCTCGATCAGACCGGATAATGCGAACGTGCTTGCATCGGGCGCACAATCCCACTGAGTCGGAGTCCGGGTCAGGTACGTCGATCATCACATTCCCCTCCAAAGCGTGGACGCGCGTCATGCCCCCGCGCTATTCTATTCTGAGTTATGACGTCTGATTCCTCAAGGGCGCGAAAAGCGAATTTCCAGCCCGGGACCCCGCGAAACACTTTCATTTTCGTCGTCCCGATTCTGGTGGTTCTGGTCACCTTTCTTTTCTGGTATCAGACCTGGTTTGGACGGCCCTTGAGCGATCAGGAGATGGGCCAGTATCTAACGGACACTTCTGTACCGCACAAAACCCAGCACGCTTTGACGCAGCTTTCGGACCGGATGGCGCGCGGCGACGCCACCACCGCGCGTTGGTATCCGCAAGTCATCAGTCTGGCCGGGAATAAAGAACCTCAGTTTCGGTCGATGGCGGCTTGGGTGATGGGCCAGGACAATCGTTGTGAGGCATTCCACCAAACGTTGCGCAGGCTGGTCGATGACCCTGCGCCGCTGGTGCGCTCGAACGCGGCATTGGCCCTGGCGCGTTTCGGCGATGGTGCCGGAGAGCAACAGTTGCAGGCCATGCTGCAGCCCATCGCGCTCAATGCCCCGCGAGCCGGCAGGCTCGAGTTCCGCGCTAGAGAAGGGGACTCAATGCCGAGTGGCGGCATTGTGGCGCGCCTCAGCGTCGCAAACGACCGGAGCCCGGTGGATGTGGTTTCGCCGATCTCAGGCAGCATTGCACGGCTGGCAGCCAAAGACGGCGCACAGGTGGGCGCTGGCGACGCGATTGCCGTCATTGGCCCTGGTGAAACGCAGGTGTTTGAAGCCTTGCGCGCTCTGCTACTGGTTGGGCACGCTCGAAGCCTACCCGAGGTTGACCATTACGCCGCTGGGATTCCTGGAAGGTCCGAGCGAGTCCGACAGCAAGCTCTTCTCACCGCTCAGGCCATTCGCCAGCGGACTTTGCAGACCAACGGCGTCAAATAGACCCGCACAAGTTGTCATTCTGAGCGAAGCGAAGAATCTCCGCAGCCACGCAACCACAGCGATTCTTCGCTTCCATCTGGAGGACCACGTCATTCCCGCGAAAGCGGGAATTCATTGTGCCCCTGAGCGACAATGGACCCCCGCTTTCCCGGGAGTGACGAGGTGGGTGTATTACAATGTCCTTTTGTTAACGAAACTAAAACGTGAACTTCGTCCCCAGTTGCACTTCCACTTCTTCGGTGGGGATCATTTCGATGGCGTCCCACGGGCAGCCATCCAGAAAACAGCCGTCGGGGCCCTTGCTGGTGCACTTCTTGCAGCCAATACAGAGTTGGGGGTCGACTTCGATTCGTCCGAATGGAGGGTGGTCCTCGTCCACCACCCAATACATGCAGTCGGCAACGGGACAGTAAGGGACACAGGCCGGAGATCCGGCGCAACCGGTGCAGCACTCGGTAATGACTGCCAACTCTTTGGGTCTCTTTTTGCGTGGAGTGTCAATGCCTTCCGACTTCGGCTCCAGCTTCACCACTTCGCCCACCGGAATGTAATACTCTGCCACAGGCCCTCTCCTGGTTCGGGAATCTCTACATATTGTCCCAAATGAGTCGCCAGGGCGTCAACGGCAAAGCCTCATTGATAGTGGCATAGTTTTGAGATAGAGGCGGCTCTACGCCGCCATTTGGCGAGGTAAACTCGCCGCTACATCCTCAAACTGTACCACTAGCCGTTTTCCGCTTGACAACCCAAGGCATCTATGATAGCCTATTATCATGGTCGCGATGTGGACGTATTGTCGTAGGCAACGGCCGGTAAGCGACGGAGCGCGAGGTATGGCGGGAATTGTCCCAGCTCTCGGGGCAACAAGCTATCGGAGAAACAAAAAATAGTACGAGCGAAGCCAGTATGTTATTGAAAACAAAAGGTGGCAAACGGCAATTGTGGGAACGAAGCTAAGAAGTACCTGAAAACAAAGCGGTTATTTGATATCAAGCGGGAACGAAGCTAAGAAGTTGCTGAAAACAAATGAGATAACCTCTAGCTAAGGAGACACAACCTGCGCGTTTTGCGCGCGAGTTAGCGCAAAAGATAGCCTGAATGGAGCAAAGACAGCGCATTTTGCGCAAACGAAGTGAGGTCGGGGAATGGCAGGCAGCCGGCTACACAGGCTCCTCGCGAGTTTCTCCGCCGCGCCAAGAGAAGCAGATTCTTCGCATCGCTCAGGATGACATGTCATTCTGAGCGATGCGAAGAATCTGCATTGGGTTGCGGCTCTGGCGCGCTGTACCCGTACCCGCCGTCAATTTGACTTGCCCAAAGCAGCGCAATAATATGGTACTTAGCACTTCGCCAAGGACATTTCTCCAACTTATTGGAGGCTAGGTTTATTCCCATGGTCGGTAAGACTTTTGGGCACTATCGCATCATCGAGAAGCTGGGTGGGGGCGGGATGGGAGTGGTGTACAAGGCCGAGGACACCCGTCTCGGCCGTTTCGTGGCCCTCAAGTTCCTGCCCCCGGACCTGGCCAGGGATCATCAGGCCCTGGAGCGCTTTCAGCGGGAAGCTCGAGCTGCCTCGGCCCTTGACCACCCGAACATCTGTGCTGTTTATGATATCGGCGACCACGAGGGCCAGCCTTTCATTGTCATGCAGTACCTGGAAGGTCAAACGCTGAAGCACCGAATTGCCGCCAAGCCATTCAAGCTGGAGGAGATTCTGGACTTCGGGGTCCAGCTTGCTGACGCCCTCGAGGCCGCACACGCGAAAGGCTTTGTCCACCGGGACATCAAGCCCGCCAATATCTTCGTCACCGAGCGTGGGCAGGCGAAGATTCTGGACTTTGGCCTGGCCAAACTCATCGTAGGGGTGCCCCATGCGGGCGCCCTCGGGCGGGCAGAAGACCCGCCCCCACAAGACACGCCGACCGTGTCGATCAATCCTGACTTTCTGACCAGCCCGGGGACGGCCCTTGGCACCGTGGCCTACATGTCACCCGAACAAGCGCTGGGCGAGGAACTCGACGCGCGCACCGACCTGTTTTCGTTTGGGCTGGTTCTTTACGAGATGGCGAGCGGCCATCCGGCGTTTCCTGGAAACACCTCGGCAGCCATCTTCGACAGCATTCTCCACAAGGCGCCCCCTTCCCTACTGCGTTTGAAACCCGACCTCCCCGACGACCTGGAACGAATAATCGGTAAGGCGCTCGAGAAAGACCGGGAGATGCGTTACCAGAGCGCCTCCGAGATGCGGGCCGATCTTAAGCGGCTCAAGCGCGATACGGAATCGGGCCGCTCAGCCGCGGTTGCCGCAGCGGTCATTTCTCCCTCGCGAGACGAGAGCAGCGCGAAAACAGTTGTTGCCCCAGCCCCGCCCCCAGTCGTTGGACCCGTGACGCCGAGCCCCGCAAAGCGTGCCAAGCTGCGCCGAGGCTTAGTGATCGCAGCCGCGACGGTAGTGCTGATCGGGATGATTGAAGCACTGTTCCATTTCCGGCGCACACCGGCGCTGACGGCTCGGGATTCCATCGTGGTGGCGGATTTCGTCAACACCACCGGCGAGCCGGTTTTCGACGGGACGCTGAAAGAGGCGCTTACGGTGCAACTGGAGCAATCCCCTTATCTAAACGTTCTGCCGGAATCACGGGTGCGGGAGGCGTTGCGCTTCATGGGCCGCTCTCCCGACGAGCGAGTCTCCACCGAGGTGGCGCGCGAGATCTGCCTGCGCGAGGGCGCCAAGGCGATGCTGACAGGCTCCATTGCGAGCCTGGGCAGCCATTACGTGATTGACCTCAAGGCCGTCAACGCGCAAACCGGCGACTCGCTGGCCCGCGAGCAGACGTGAGGCCGAAAGCAAAGAGCAGGTGCTCAAGTCGCTGGACGGGGCTGCCTCCAGCCTGCGGCGCAAGCTCGGAGAATCTCTGGGCTCCGTGCAGAAATTCGCCATGCCTCTCGAGAAGGCCACCACTTCCTCTCTCGAAGCCTTGCAGTCGTTCACTCAGGGACAGGCCGAGCACCAGAAGATCGATGATCTGAAAGCTATTCCCCATTTGAAACGCGCCGTTGAACTCGACCCTAATTTCGCCATGGCCTACGCTACGCTGGGGGTAGCCTATAGCAACGAGAACGACAGGGCCAAAGCTTCCGAGTACTTGCAGAAGGCGTTCGAGTTGAAAGACAGGGCGAGCGAGCGGGAGAAGTTATACATCTCCGCGCATTACTACGAAATGGTAACCGGGCAGGCTCAGCGCGCCATCGATGTCTACGAGTCATGGAAAGAGACCTACCCTCGCGACGTTACGCCCCGCGACAACTTGTCGAACCGCTACAACGAATTCGGGCAGTTTGAAAAAGCCCTGAGCAATGCCAACGAATCTTTGCGGCTCAACCCGAAGGACGTTTTCGCCTACCAGAATGCTGAAAGTGCTTACGAAAAGCTCGATCGCTTCGATGAGGCGAAGGCTGTTGCGGATCAGTCCGTCGCGCAGGATGCGGACTCCATGGGCGTCCACGAAGTGCTCTACGAGATCGCCTTCATTCGTGGGGATGGCGCCGGCATGCAACGCCAAATCGCCTGGGCGGCCGGAAAGCAAATGGATTTGTTCATGCTCTTTCCTCAGGGGATGTCCGACTACGCGACGGGGAGAGTACATAAAGCTCGCGAAACTCTGGCGCGCGCAACCGCTCTGGCCGAGCAGCGCGGCCTCAAGGCCGTGGCGGCTGATGTTCGTGGTGCGATGAGTGTTGAAGAGGCCGCGCTCGGCAATATCCAGGAAGCGCGTGCCGGAGCCGCAGCAGCCCTCGCCTCGTCCAGCGATCGGGATACGAGGACCTCAGCGGCAATCGCGCTGGCGTTGGCCGGAGAGACGAGCCGGCCTCAGAAGCTCATCGAGGATTTGGCGAGAGACTTTCCTCAGGACACGCTGCTCAACAATGTCGTTCTCCCCACCGCGCGTGCCATTATGGAGTTGCAACGCAAGAACCCGACCAGTGCCATTGCACTGCTGGAAGCCGCCAAGCCTTACGGACTCTCCGACTTCGGGTCCATCTACGTTCGCGGCGCAGCCTATTTGCAGGCGCACGACGGAGCCGAAGCCGCGGCCGAGTTTCAAAAGATTCTCGACCACCGCGGTGTAAGCCCGCTTGACTCGGCCTACCCTCTCGCGCGCCTGGGGCTGGGACGCTCCTTGGCGCTCGAGGGCCAGCCGGCAAAAGCCCGCACTGCCTATCAGGATTTTCTGGCTTCCTGGAAAGACGCCGACCCCAACGTCCCCGTCTTGAAACAAGCCAAGGAAGAGTACGAAAAGCTCAAATGAGCCGGCAGCCGGGCCGCACAGCAGGCGGGCCTTCCCCTCTCCAGTTGGGGAGGGGAGTAAGGGGTGGGGGTGTCGCAGCTTATTCACCGCCCAGGGCGATGACGAAATACTGCGCGTGCGTCGTTCCGGCGTTCTTGATGCCGTGCTCTTCGTTGGAAGCCACATAGGCTACAGAGCCGGGGTCCAGGCGGGCGGCGCGGCCGGCGATGGTGACTTCCAGCGTCCCTTCGCGTACCAGGAAGACTTCTTCGTGCGCGTGGTGATGGGCGGGATGCGGCATGGAGCCCGGCGCAAGGTCGGTTTCGTGCATCTCGATGGCGTATCCGGTGTGGGTCTTTCCCTCGACAATGCGGCGAAGCGAGTTACCGTTACTCGTTTCAACGGGCAGGTCTTCGAATCGGAGCAGCTTGGAAGGGATTGGGCCTTCCGCCGCGAGGCCGCGCGACGCCATCAGGGCGGGGATCCAAAAGCAGAGTTTGCGGCGTGAGTATCTCATTGCCTTGCTCCTCCTCCACTCTCGTTCGGAGCTTCACTCTCTCGAAAGTCTGTCATTCTGAGCGAAGCGAAGAATCTGCATTAGTTCGCCACGGAACGGAACTGCAGATCCTTCGCTTCGCTCAGGATGACAGCGGCTTTCATCTCCATGAGTAGGCCGCAGCTCCGTGCCCACTTGGAAGGACACGCGTCTGAATGAAAGACAACTAAACCCGCAGCTCTTTTTACGGCCGCGTGGCTCGTTGTTCCGACAAGGGAGCTGGTGCGCTGGGTTCGAACGCTGCACCTTTAGGCGGCGTTTTCCCCAGTTGTTTGTAAACGGCCTCCACCTCGTCCGGAATCAGCTCCGGCGCGTGCCATCTATAATTCTCCACCAGCCCATCCACCTCACGCTTCACTTCACTCAAGGATTTTCCTTCCTTGGACCTTGTCTCGACTTCCTTCTCCAGCCATTCCAAAAACTGACGGAAGTCTGCCAGTTCCTTTTTTCCTCCGGGCTCGCCATGTCCGGGCACATACACGTCAACGTCCCACGCCTCGACCTGTCTCAGGGCGGCAATCCAATCACGAAGGTTTCTCGATTCGATGCGGGGAAAGTAGCTGTTTTGGAACAGTTCGCCAAGGAACAAAACCTTGGCTGCCGGCAGGTAAACCACCGAGTCGTCGGACGGTCCATTCTTAAGAAGCGTGACCAGCTTGATCTCCTGCCCTCCCAGCCGCAAGGTCATCTCGTTGGTGAACGTCTGGCCGGGAACGGGGATATGGAAGCCGCGCAGACGGGTACGCAATTTACCGTCGTCATCGTCCAGCCGGCGGATCAGCGATTGGCGGTACTGGCGAATCCCTTCCTGCGTTCTCGCCGAGCAAATCACGGTGGCTTGCAGCTCCGTAAAAACTTCGTTGCCCAGGACCTGCTCGCCGTTGGAATTGGTGTCGATGACATACCTCACGGGCAGCTCGGAGCGGTGCCGGATCTCATAGAGCAACTCGCGTCCATGAAAAGGAGTGTTGGTGGTGTCGATCACTACCACCCCCTCGTTCGTGACCACAAACCCTGCCGTCCCCGCGCGGTCAAACTGCGGGTCTCCGTCCAGGTCCAGGACATCATCCGAGACCCAGGCGAAGACGTTCGGCTTCAATTCCCGCACGTTATAGAGCCAGCCCGTTGCGAAACCAAGGACCGAAGGCAGCAAGCAGAGGGCGGAAAGCAGAAGGCCGAAACGGAGGAGTTTCGAGGGCTGTGCGCTGAAGATGTGCCTCCTCAACTTCTTGACTCTCGACTCTCGACTCTTCCTAAATGTCCACATACACTTGCGCGCGCCAGCCCTCCGCCGTCTCGCTTAAATCAAGCTGATGATAAGTCACCGCTTTAACCAATAATTTCACTTGATGTTTTCGCCGGTCGAACTTCTCGCCTCGCGCCACCGCCGTGAGAACTCGCTCCGTGAGTGAGTCAAATTGGAAGTCGCGAAACAGCCAGCCCTCCGCGTCGAAGAGATACAGAATTTCACTCAACCAGTTTACCAGCAGGCTGGGCATATCGGAAGCTTCCGCGTTCAGCGGCTTCCCCTCGCGGGGCGTAATTGTTTCGAGGTCAACCATCAAATGCATCAGGGCCCGGGCCGCATTTCGAAACACGTCCTGGTGCGTGGCGCCAAACGCCTCGAAGCCGATGTCGGCAGTGTGTTCGAGTGTGCGGAAGGGGAGCATCCTTGGTTGCTCGGCAATTAGCCGGCCAGCACGGAGGCTGGCCGCGGAATAGTCCCACATCATACTCAACCTTGGCTAACTTTGGTAGATCAAGGAGGTAACAAAAGAAGATAGCCGCGACGTGGAAGTGAAAGTAGAATAGACCCTGCGGAAGGAGCCTGAGATGGTACTCTCATTCGTAGTGCTTGCGATTCTGGCGGTGTTGATCGTTACCGTCATCGCCGCCATTTTCTATTTTGTGGGCCTGTATAACAAGCTTGTCGCCTTTAAGAACAACATCGATCGGTCATTCTCCAACATCAACGTCCTGTTGAAGCGGCGACACGACGAGCTTCCTAAGTTGATTGAGACGTGCAAAGGCTACATGCAGTACGAACAGAAGACCTTGCAGGCCGTCACTGAGGCGCGCACGGCTTTTATGCGCGCCAACACGCCGGCGGAAAAGGCTCAGGCCGATAACATGGTGAGCGGGGCACTGAAAAGCCTGTTTGCGGTGGCTGAGAAATACCCTGACTTAAGAGCCAACTCCAACTTCCTCCAGCTCCAAGGCCGAATTACGGACCTGGAGACAAAGATCGCGGCGCAACGCGCGGCCTACAACGAGGATGTGAACACTTTCAACATCCGCATCAGCCAGATTCCCGCCAGCCTGGTAGCGGGCTTTATGGGTCTCCAGCCGCGCGCCCTTTTCCAGGTGGCTGAAGCGGACCGCGAGGATGTGAAGGTCAGCTTCACGTAGTGCCGCGCGAAGAAAAGCAGATCCTTCGCTACGCTCAGGATGACATCAGGATGACACATCAGATGACATGTCATTCCGAGCGGCGCGAAGAATCTGCATTTTAGAGCTATGTCGCGATGTGATCGCTGTGCTGGAGATTCGCCGGGGTTGCCACGCTACGCGCTGGCTGCTTCAATTCGTGGGAAATACAACCACACATGCCCGCCGTCGTCGTCTTCGCCAAAGACGATCTCGCCATCGCGGCCTGTGACCGCATCGCCGAAAACGTATCCGTAACGGCGGCGCTCGAAGAGGGACACGGCTGCTCCCAGATTGGTAATCTCGCGCCGGTGCGGGTCGTAGCAGAACATCTTGGCTATTCCAGACCCGCAGGATCCGAACACTCTGCCGTCAAAGGTGGCTGCCATGCAATAAACGGGCGCCAGCATGGTCTTGCCCAGCGGGGCGCTGAATCCGCGCTGCTCGTCGAAGGAAAAAAACTGGCCATCGTCATCCGCCGTAAAGAGTAACCCGCTCTGCGCTGACCTGGCCCAAACCGCAGGCGACTTTTCCCAGCGGCCGGCCGGCAACTTGAACGCTTGCGGTTCGAGTTTCTGTGTCTGGCAGTTGAAGCGCCACAGGTGGCCTTGACCGTCCGGGCCAACAATGCTTCCCTTTGAACCCACCGCAACGCGCCCGCAGGTCAAAACTTCCGCCACGGTTTGGACCTTGGGAGCAGCGAAGTCCACCGTGAAGAGGTGATGCGCGGTCACACCGACCACGTGATCCCTTGTAGCGTCGGCCACAGCATGAACGATCGGCTCACCGGCGATGCCGCCCAGATCCTCAAAGTGCGGCCGTTCGAAGCCCCACTCCTGGATCAGGTCATAAGGCCAGGGTTGCAGCCGGGTCGTAAGGATGGTGCCTCCGCCGGGACCGTTCACGCATGCCAGGAATTTGGATTTTCCGCAGCAGACCGCCGCGCAATGCGTGGCGTCATCCACGGCCTTCATGTCGAAAATCATCCCGGTAACGCCGTGAAACATGCCGACAAAGATATGGGCCCGCTTCCCACTGGTGCCGCCGTAGACGAAGCCTTGCGGGCTTACGTCGAGAGCGGTGATGTGGGACTCATCCGCGAGGATGGGAACTGTCGCGCCCGGAAAGCCGGTGGGAAAGGCGAGCATGGTTCCCTGCTTCACGAACGTCCCGTGGATGATGTTATCCGTCTCTTGCTGGGCAGCCGGCGAATCCAAATCGATTTTCTTCTTTTTGTCACTCATGATGGAACCTCATCCCCACATACGAATCGGCAGGTGAGCATTTTCTTTCTTGCGGCTCGCCGGCATTTCGACTTTGAAAATGCCCGAGGGCCGCGAGCCGACGTGCCCGAAAAAGAGATCTCCGTTGTGATCCACCGCCCCTCGAGAGACATACTGAGCAAGCTCCCGGGGATGCACGAGACAGGTGACTTCTTCTCTTTCCAGCGTAGCGGGATTCAGCCGCCACACCACTCCTTCGCGTTCCTTATGTTCGGGGCCCATCGGGTTGTAAACCGGATCGCGCCACCGCGACGCGACGTAATACAACTGGCCGTCGCCGGCGAAGGTCAGTCCGCCGCAATGGTCGACGAACGTGTCCTTGGAAGCGGTTGGGTCTCGCTTTTGGGTAGCAGGCCCCAGGTTTTCGATGCGGGGCCACTCGCCCTCGTTCGGCCAGATGCGCATCATGTAAGAGTTGGCAATCCAGGTGGCCGCGTAAACGCATTCGCGGTCGGGCGAGGGAGCGACGTCGTAAAAGACGCTATGCCAGCCGGTTTGGAATTCGGGGTTGTGAGGCAGGACGAAGGGCGAAATTTCCAAGCGGTCCTTCTCCGGATCGTAACGCACCAGGTGGCCGTAGTCGTTGGTGGTCCACACGCGGTGCATCTTGTCGAGGAAAAGCGTCTGCGCGTTGATTGACCCGAGACGGCCCACATCCCGGCGCTTGCGAGTTTTCAGGTCGTAAATAAAGAAATGATCCCGGGGGTAGCTGATGGCATACAGAAGGCCGCGTTCCTCGTCGTGCAGCAGGCACCGGCAGCCCTCTTTAGGAATCAGGGTTTCCCACCATTTCACCTCGTCCGTCTTCGTGTCGTAAGCCAACAGCGCGCTGCCGCGGAAGCAGCGCTTCTCGTCGTGCCAGGAAAGCCAGGGGGAATATGCCGGCTGGTCAATGGGAGGGCCGGACAAGTGGGTTGCCATGTAGAGAATGCCGTCGTGCATGGAGGGCGCAAAGCTGTAGTGAATCTTGCATTGCGAGGCCCGGCCCGAATCGCCTGGATCATCCACCATCTTCGACAAATCGAACAGGTAGTCGAGGCCGTCCTTCGCCTCGTTATATCGGGTTACTTTCACCACTCCGCCCGGCACCCCCTCCGCGCACGCCGCAGCATAAATGCGGCCGTCCGGCCCCACCGAGAGTGACCAGCAGGTGTCGGAGATTTTGTGCTCGGTGAATTCGTACCATTTTACCTTGTAGTCGCCGGGGGATTCGGGCGTGGCAGGCCTAGCCGCCGACATGCCATCGAGCGGATAAAGCGCCGCCCCAACGGTCAGCAGGCTGGCGCCGCTGTTTCGAAAGAATTCGCGTCGGCCAATTTCTCTCGACATGGATATTCTCCAATTCTGACTTGAACCGGCAGGCACGATCTCTCAGCGCCGACCGGCCCCAAACCATATGCCCATTTACCTGCCGCGTCAATGGCTTTCTGGAGTTCCGAGTGCGGCGGCAGGGCGGCCCCCGCGGAAATCGGCTCGGGGACGATCCAGGTGCAAGAGCCACCTAGCCGACTATTTGTCACAGTCAAGACATCCCGAGGTGAGCCGCGAGCCCTGGCTTCGTTTCCGCAAAATGCGGCGGTTGTTGCTCCTTCTGCGGTCGAATTGGGGTCGTTCTGCGCGCGAAACACGCGAAATATGCAGCATCGAAAAAAGTGATGTCCTTTGTTTTCAAGTACTCCCTTGAGTTCGTTCCCACTGTTTTTGTATTCTCTTGCGACTCTTTGGGTTTCCCACCTTCGGGCAAATTCGAACCCTGCTCTACTCTCCCGCTCCAGGCCGCCGCCTGAAGCTCTGCGGTGTCAAAAAGCTCGAAAGTTGGGTTTAATGCACGCATTCGGTACTCAATTCGAGTTCGTTTTCAGTTCGTTTCGAAATGACTATCTTTAGTTTCAGTAACATACTGGCTTCGATCGTATTATTTTCTACTTAACTTGAATCCACTCTTTCTGCGAGTTCCGGGGCAGTTCCAATCACCCCTGGCGCCTCGCGGCCCACCAACGCTTGCCTACGACAATATGTCCACAAGATTGACCACAGTAGTAGGCTATCATAAGGAGTACCCATTGTCAAGCGAAAAACAGGAAACGGTAGAGTTTGAGGTCGTAGCGGCGAGTTTACCTCGCCCAATGGCAGCGTAAAGAAGCCGGCACTTCCAATTGAGGCACGATCAGCAATGTCGGAGCCAAAAACGACATGCTGTCTGTTTCGGATTTGAGTTTAGTACTTGAGTTTAGTTGTAAGCGCGCCGAGTTCGTGCCATGATGCCACCGCTGGTAGTCAACAATGGAAGACGCCTCACCCGACGAAGGTTGCGCGGCGCGCTACAGAATCCCTCTCCCCCTCGGGGCAGAGGGCTGGAATTTCTACATTTCCCCTCTCCCCCTTGGGCGAGAGAGCTGGAGTATTTGCATTTTTCCCTCGCCCCCTTGGGGGAGAGGGTGTCGAGTTTCGAGTTCACAGTATTGACGTTCCGGGAGATGGAAAGACGTTCTCTGACATGGGAGGAAAGGGTATGTTTCGAAGAGATTACTCCATTCTTTCAATTTTGCTATTTTATCTTGTTTGCACTAGCTGTGGAGGGGGCGGTTCAAATGGCGGTGGCAATAACCCACCTCCTGCTCCCACCATCACTTCGGTTGCCCTCGTCTGTAATCCAACATCAGTTCAGGTTGGACAGACCTCGCAATGCTCGCCGACGGTTACAGGAACGGGATCTTTCAATTCGGCAGTAAATTGGAGCGCTGACACGGGTTCCATAACTTCGGCCGGTTTATTCACGGCTCCCAATACCGCAATTCAAATTACCGTGAAAGTGACTGCAACAAGTGTTCAAGATCCAACAAAAAGTAATTACGCAAATATAACGGTCACAATAATCCCGACAGTTGATGTTAAAGCCGCTCCTCGCGTAATCGCAGTTATCGTCAGCCCTGAAGTTGCCGCTGCTGATACGGGCGGCTTGGTTCAACAACTTGCAACATCCATAGAAAGCGATTACCGACAGAAAACGGAATCCAATGATCCTGTTGTATCCGCTAAACTTCTTGCAAGTCCTTCGGATGTTGCCGGAGTTCTCGCTCTGCTTCAATCGGTAGATAATCTGTGGGGCGCCATGCTCATCGGTAATGTTCCGGTGCCATGGGACGATCCAAACAATCTTGCCGCACAGGTTACCTCGAATGGAAAGTTGTTGAGGGAATTCAAGGCAAAAGACATCGCAGGACTGCAAAAATTTGCGCAGTCTGTGCTGAATCCGAAGGTTCACTTCGTAGTTCGCAAAAACTTCAGCTCACCCGCTTACCCGGCCGATGTCGTTGCTTTTGACGCCCCTTACAAGGCGCCGAATTGCAGCGGATACGTCTTGGGAGCAGGGGGCGAAATCATGCAGTTTGCGGATCCGAGTTCACCGGATCCAAACTGTGTGAAGAAGAACTGGGTGGCTCATGTTGTTTCGAATAATGGTGTTGATGAAGTGTCTGGCGATTCCTGCAAGAAAGACATCGACACCCGCCACAGCAATGCCCCACTTCAAAAATATGCCTTCGAACGGGCAGCATGGTTTGGCGGTCAGATAGACCCCGACTACAATGCGTCTTGGGTTAATAACGCATTGTACGCGGTGGGCGATATCGGCTACGTTGACGACTACGGCTCGGCCGACAACTCTTCCGCAAGCCGTCTTCAGGACATTAAGAATCTACTCGAAGACGGAACGGAATTCGTTGCCTTCAACGTTCACGGAGGGCCGGATGAGATAATGATCGAAGGCGCCGGTACGGTTGGCACATTCTATTCGAATGATGTCGCATGGTTGACACCTGACGATCTGTACCAGTCTGCCAAATCATGCGCGAATAATCAACTTGATCTCATGCGGAACCGGAAATTTTCTTTACCCGGGCTTTACCGGTTACGCAGGATTCTTCGCCGGCGCGGCTCTCTTTGGGGGAGACGCGTTGCTCGTGGTAGCCAACACGCCGGAGACCGCTATCTCAACTGCTGCTGAAGAGATTCAGGTGGAAAAGAAGTACCACCTGCTAGCAAACGGCGCTACTTTCGCGGATATTGACATGGCGCCTGATGATCCGCACGATGATGTTCGGAGACCCCACCATAAGTTTAAGACCTCAAAAAACGGGGGGTCCGATCCTAAGCGTAAGCACCGATGGCGTGAATTTCTCACGTTATCACGGGCCGCTTATGAATCTGGATATCGCTTTTTCAAAGGCGAGCGTTGGCGGAGTGAAATCACAACAGGTCATCACTCTGCGCAATGACGGTTCAGGTGAGTTGGCTTTGCAACTCACCATGATGCCTGAATATCTCGGCGTAGACGGGGAAATCCCAAGCAATTCTTCAGGCCTTGGCTTGACTCTTGATTCGCCGACTGTAGTTACGGTCAGCAGTGACACTGACCTTGGCAATGTTGTATTGACTATCCCTGCCGGCAAAACACTGCCCCTCACTTACGGAGTCGCACCTTGATCGAAACAGCAACTGGAGCTGCCAGTCTATGGCACATACAGCGCCCGTTTCGAAATCCACACGGTCGACCCCCGTGATACTCGAAAGGGGGGAGCGATACGAGACTAGGCAGGCTAAATCTGTTCCTTCAGCGGGAATGTGTCACAATGACACTCATTACACATTTCCCACAAAGGCCCGACACGCTTTGCAACGTGCCGGGCCTGCTGAGTTCACAGTATTGACGTTCCGGGAGGTGGAAAGAGACGGAAACACTCGACTTGCACATCCCAAGAACGAAAGCCATCACTCGATCTCCCATTCTTTCAGTCGATTGCAAGGCCTCGCGAAATCCTCGAAAATCGATTTTCGACATTTTTCGTGAACCCGCTTGCGCCATCCCCTTGAGTTATTGACTCACAGGCCCAATCTGCCTTGCCCGTTTGTCCAAAAGTCTTCAGATTTCGAAAACGAACCGTTGAAGGGTCCGAGAGGATCCCCAGTCCCACGCCAAGCCTGGATTTTAGGGCTCGCTGCGAGCGAAATGTCGCAAGCGGTCCACGATCAAGATGATCAAAGCTCTTTTCGACATGGGAAGTGGGCGCTAGTATGTGGTCTCTCAGCTGAATGGCGCGGCAGAATGTTGCTTTATCTGACCACATTTGTGGTATTCCGCGCTGACATCCCAGCAAGAAGGCCCCGATTTTTGTGGGACGACGAGAAACGCTAAGGAGCGTGCGCAGACCTACCTTTCAAAGTTTGCGGCTCTTCGGTTCTCAGATGTGCGTGTTCTCGTCGGCGGCAAGGCGCACCCGGTTGTGCGCTGGCAGGATATGGAGATAGTTACGCTGTCGTCTTTCATAGCGCAATTGCTTGGCTCAGGACTTTCTCCCGGATGTAAGGGCTGATGGCGTCTTCGGTGACGACGTGCACGCTCGAGCGAAGAAGATCCTCGAGGTCCTGCTTGATGGCGATGATATCAAGCAGGCTAGTGCGTTCGCCGACCGCAATGAGGATGTCGAAGTCACTGTCGGGGCGGCCTTCGCCGCGGGCGCGAGATCCGAACACACGAACGTTGTTCGCGCCATAACGGTGGGCGATCCCCAATATCTCTTCACGCCGGCCCTGCAACACGATATCGATCGCCATTCGGCGCCTCCGGGTCAATTCCTCGCTTAGATTCTAGCATTCATTATCCGCTTCGACTGCCCCGTTTTCCAGACTGTACCCACTCAGGAGATCCTCCTGCGGATTCCGTAATCCGCCTCGAGCTTTAAGGTCTCGCCCGGTGCGACAGAGCGCTTGACCGACCAGATCCCCATGGTCAGCGAGTTATCTGTTTTGCCGGTCCAGCGGGCGAAGCAGCGGGAGACTTGATCTTTCGGGAAGCGGTTGACCAGAGCCAGACCAGGCGCCGCCTCCGAGAGCATCCACTCTCCGTCCGGCTGCTCCGCGCCATCATAGGTCTCGGCGCCCCTGGGCTCTTGGCCGGCTGCGATCAGTCTCTGCTGGGTCGTTTTTCCGTCCTGCCGGCGGAAGGAGATACTGCTACCCTCCATGTTTCTTGGTCCAGCTACACATCGCGACTGAAGCACGACGTCCAGTGCGGAATCGCCGCGATTCTCGACAGTGGTTTCAGTGTGGAGGACGGGCTCATCTTTCCGAAGTCTGATCACGCGACTCGCCTTGAGCCCGTTGGTGTAAGTCGGAGGTCAGCCGCAGTTCTGTGGGCTCGGTCTGAGCCTCCATTTGCCAGGTCATTTCGTAAGTTCTGCCGAGGTAGTCAGAGTTGGCCAACACACTCAACCCGCCCGTGTCCGGGTAGGAGCGTTCTCCAGGATCGGGGCGGCGCAGAAGGTCGTGTCCGGTCCTCTTATCGATCATCCGGATGACGCGGCCGCTCAGTTCTGGCGCCACGTCAACCCTCAATGCTGCGTTCTGCAATGTCGCCACACGATACGGCTTGATGCGATTGTTGAAGTTTTCTTCGTCTTCGCTCAACTTGCTCCCCTCGTGCAGTTCGGTAATGCCGAAGGAGCGGACATCCTTCATGAAGCTCTGAAAGTTCTCTTTCAACCCTTCGAGGTCAGCGGGCGCGTACGAGCCATCGCGGACTTCGAAGGCTTTCGCTTGTATCAGCTTTACATAGTCAATCGAGAGCCGCGCTTTGCGGACCCTAGTTTTCGTCGCATCATCATTGGCGGCTGTTTCGGCTTCCTGGAAGAGCTTCAGGGACTGAGCTATGAAATCCTTAGACAGATACGATGCGCCCGGGTTCGTGTAAATCCATATGTGCTGCCCTCTTCCACGCGGCGCCGGCCTTACCTGGCGGTGAAGGAGGTCGAAGTAGGCCCGCATGGGGCGCGCCGCCTTGCCGTAGTACGCGGCCATGAATTCATCGATGATGCTGTCCGCCTTGAGGCTCGGATTCCACAGCAATCGCGCCATCACGTAAGAGCGGAGTTCGGCATTCTCTCCGCCGCCACCTTCCGCATAGGCGCCTTCGAGAAATATCCCCACCACTCCATTCTTCCGGTACATGGGGATGTTCGCGGCGAGTTCATCGAAGTCCGGGAAGGGAAGCAGGTAGTGGGAGAAATCCGTCACGTAGTGCCAGATGTAAAGCTGACTTGTGATCTTTGACCACGCCCGGAGATGATTCATAAAGTACGCATCATTCTTGCAGTCCTCGTAGGCATGGGCCTCGCATACCCCGATGGGACAGAGCCGGATGCGGACGTTCGGCAGCGGGCGCGCGTGCAGAGGCGGCGGTTCCGAGTACCAATAGGCCAAGGTATCAATCAGCTTGTCAGGATGCTGCTTGGCCGCCTCCACGGCAACGGCGTTGACGAACCGCAGCAGGGGGCCCGAATGGGCGCCGCCTTCTTCCTGCTCCACTCGCCGGCAGTTGTCGCACTCGCACCATCCCTCGCAGTCATTTTGCGAAACCGAGTAGATGCTCGCCTCGGGGTGCTGCTCGATCCATCCCAGCACGGTCTTGATCGTAAGCCGTAGTACGGCAGGGTTCGTCAGGCAGAGTTGTGCGTTATCACTTCTCCTCTGGCCGTCCACAAGGGCGTAGTATTCGGGATGCTCCCCAAAGTATTTTTCCGCGGGGAGTATCTGATAGAACGTATGGACAAACGGATAGTAGATGAACCCGCCACCCGTTGATTCGTCGAGGTTCATTGAGGACCCATTCACCTTGTTGCGGGCGGCCCAATCCTTGTCGCAAGCTTCCGTGAAATAGGGCTCGCGATACTCGAAGGCAGGCTTCTGGATTTCGTCGAGAGGTTCCACCAGAAGAGTCGGCTTCTTAGGGATGACGCTCACATCGCGAGTAAACCATCGGCAACCCAACTTCTCCAAAAACGCGTAGACGCCATAAAGAGTCCCACGCTGCCTGCCCCCCACGATCAGCAACCGGTTGCCTGCGGTCCGCAATATAAAGCCTTCGGGGCCGAGTTTCTCGAAGGCCATCCTCGGCACAAGCGGATCAACCAGCGCGCTGTTTCCGACCAGTACCAAATTGCCTCCGGGTTTGTCCGCATCGGTGACGACGGGTAGGCGAGCACCCGAGATTTCCTGAAGGAATTTCTGTAGCTCCTCGGCGGCGTGCTTCTCCGATGGGGACGCTGTCTGGGAGATACAAATACTGTAGGTGGATTCTCCCCGCGACACGAGCGCGAGAGGTTGATTCGCCGGATCCGCACGCGCTGATAATCCTCGTATCCGCCCCGCTGTCAACCCCACTCCGCTTAAGACCGCAGACTTCAGGAATTGCCTGCGAGTCTTATCTCTAGCGTCTGAACTTGCCATGTTCGCGAACCTCCCACAATCCGTCGATAACCGCCCCGCCGTAGCATAGGCGCTAGATTAAGGTCCGGTGGGGGCCGCCAAACATGCCCGAAGGGCATGAAGGTCATTAGCCGTAGGTGAAACCTACGGACGACAAGGCACACGTTGAGTATCTCAGCGACCCCGAAGGGGTCGAATTCAACCCCTCCGGGGTTGAATTGAATACTTTGGGACGACGTTTACCGTAGGTTTCACCTACGGCTAATGATGTTGGGTCCCTTCGGGACCCCCCTCGCAACGCTTAATCTAGCGCCTATGCCCCACCGCAGGGGGACGGCTTGCCGTCCCCGCATTTCTGCCGGCCGCGACGAGGGTAGGGCAAGCCCTACCCCTACACCGGCCCCTCTTTCAATACTTGATCCACCCCTTGTAATAGAGGTATTGCTGAATCCATGGCCGGGTCCAGGGATTCCGCGCGCAGTAGAAGCTCGAAACAGCGGAAACGAGCAAAAAAGCCAAGGCCATGCCGCGGACCCACCGGCGGCCGGACTTGTCCCGCAACCCCTCCGGAATGAACATCAGCCACAACGGGATCAGCCAGAAGAACCAGCGCAAGCCGCAACACATGCCGCCGTAATTCCGCTGGCCCGCAAAAAAGGTGTAAAAGACGAGCAACACTAAAGTGAGAAAAGCCGCCAGCACCGCGAAGCCGCGCAACGGGTGATGGGGTGAACGGAGGCACCGCCAGACGCCAAACAAGCTGAAGATGAAAATCGGCGAGAGGGAGAAGATTCCGTGGTGGCCGACAAGCATATTGAAAAGATAAATGGGCCACGGCTCGTACATGTTATCGATTCCTTTGCCTGGTTGGCCCGTGAACTTTCCGGTCGCGTCGTCGACATCGCTCCCCACCAAGCGTCCTGAGGCCGAATCGATCAACCAATAGGAGCCGGGATAAACGTAGGCCGACTTGTGCGCGTAAGCGGGCGACAGATCTCCCGTGACCAGGTAGTTGGTTACGAAATGGCCCGCGATGGGGAGCAAAGCAAAGGGAAGAAACCAGGTCAAAGTCTGCCGGCGCGCCTTCCAGGCCAAGGCGGCGGCCAGGACCGCCAGAAACGCAAGGGCGGGAAATTCGTTCACGGCCGCAAATCCTGCAAAGAATCCAGCCACGGCAAAGAGCCACCAGTTGCGCCGTGCCTCGCACCAGATCAGAAACGCCGGATAGAGCGCGAAGAAGAAACTGCAGGCCGCGATCGTGTGGTTGTTCAGTGTGATGCTGAAGCCTGTCAGGAAAGTACCCAGCCCTGCTGCGGCCATGGCGTAGGCCCGAACCCAGCGATCCGGAGCAAGCCGATCCAGGAGTCGAGAGAACAGGCCCAGAAAAATGACAAGCGGTACGAGATTGGCCAGGGCGACCATGGTGCGGATGACGGTCTCCGGACTGTTGCGGAAACTCAGGCGCCCGAAGCTCAGTGTCTTCAGCAGCAGGTACTCCCCTGCAAGTAAAGTCTCGAGCAGGGGCGGCTTGGAGGAATAGAAGTGGCCGTGAATCCGCACGCGATCGATGGTCTCCGGCCAAGGCGTTTCGTCGATGTTGTAGGTGCCGCGCTCGGCAAGGCTGTAGATGGTCTGCCATCGCGAACGATCGTTCACGCCGTGCATGGGAAGGGCCACTCCTCGCGAGTCTGGCTCGGCTCGCGCCAGGAGAATCAAGCCCAGCACAGCCCCGGCGGTCACGGCGATCAGGATATAGTCCAGGCTCCGCGCCCCCACGGCTTGTTCCCCTCCCCGATTCGGGAGGGGAGTAAGGGGTGGGGCAGCGGCGTCTCTTGCGTTGCGTTGAGTTGGCTCGTTCATCGGCCGGTCCCCTTACCGGGCGGAATAGATTCTGCAACGGTGTACTTGGGCTCATGCCGGACGTTTTGAGAAGCGACCAGTTCAGCGAGAAACCCGACTGACAGCATTTGGAAACCGATGATGAGGCAAGCGAGAGAATACACAAGCAGAGGGCGGGCACCGATGGGGCCAAAGCCGTGCACTTGAAATCGGGCCAGAATCCAGCAGACTCCCAGGTAAGTGAGCCCAGCCGCGCCGAGCAAAAAAGCCGGAAGGCCGATCCCGCCCAAGAGATGAAGCGGCCGCTGGCCGAACACGGTGAGGAAGACAACGGTGAGAAGATCCAGAAAGCCCTTAACAAAGCGATGAAACCTGTACTTCGACCGCCCGTAGCGGCGGGGATGATGCTCGACGGGCAACTCGGTGACGCGATAGCCCCGGGCGTAGGCCATCACGGGGATGAAGCGGTGCAACTCTCCGTACAGAGAAAGGTCTTTGACGACCTCGGCGCGAAAGCACTTGAAGCCGCAATTGTGGTCGCGCAATTTGAGACCCGTCAGGCCGCTGACCATCCAATTGAATACGCGGCTGGGCCACACTTTGTGCCAGGGGTCCTTTCTCACTCGCTTCCAGCCATTGACGACGTCAAACCCTTCCGCCAACTTGGCGAGGAACTCGGGAAGTTCGGCGGGGTCATCCTGTAAGTCGGCATCCATCTGGAGCACGACTTGACCCAGCGCTGCATCGAAGCCGGCGGCAAGCGCTGCGGCCTTGCCGAAGTTACGCCGGAAGCGGATGCCCCGGACGCGCGGCTCCGAAGCCGCAAGGCCACGGATTTTGTCCCATGAGCCGTCGCTGCTGCCGTCGTCCACAAAGATGACCTCGAGCTGGAGCCCACGCCTTTCACCCACCGCAAGCAAGGCCCTTCCCAGTTCCTCCAGGCTCGCGGACTCATTGAGGGCGGGGATGACAATGCTGATCAGCTCGGATTGGCCGGGGGTTGATGCCATGCCACGTCCTGATGTAGGGGCGGGGCTTGCCCTGCTCTTGCCCGTTGACGACGTACTGGGCACGGCAAGCGGTCCCCCGACATGCTTTATTCTCGCAGGCCGAAGACTTTCTCAGTATACAGGCGGCTCAAGCGTAAATCTTCGTCGAGAGAGCGAGTAATTTGGGTGCCCTTCTCGTACGCCAGTTCGACAACTAAGTAGCCGTTGAAGCTGATCTCGCGTAAATAATCGGCGACCTTCTGATAGTCGATGTCGCCCGGGCCAAAATCTTCCATCCAAATACCTTGTCTGGAATTGCGCAGATGCAGTTCCACCAGGCGATCCCCTGTTTCGCCGAGGAAGCGCATCACCTCCTGCCCTCCACGATAAGCCCAATGCACGTCCACGCAGCAATAGACCCGGTTTGGGTCGGTGTGCTGCATGAGATGCCGCCACTCCCGCGCGTGCTCGAGCAATTCGGGAGTGTGGTGGTGGAGCGCCAGTTTCATTCCAAGCCCGCTGATCTCCTCAGCCAGCCGGTCAACGTATTTGGCCTGGGTATCCAGTTCTTCCTCGCTCTTCAGGGCTTGGCCGGGCTTGGGACTTGGGTTGGTAACGATCACGCGAGTCCCATGCGGCTTGAGCAACCGGGCCAACTCTACAACTTCGCGGACGGATTTTTCAGCCGCTGCGCTCTCGTGCAAAGTCGTGCCTGCATAGACCGTTTCCGGCGCCAGGCGATTCTTGGCCAGCAGTGCGAAGGTCCGTTCGCGCAGTGCGGGCTGGAAGAAATCCTGATTCAATTCCACCCGGCGGTATCCCGCGCCGTGAAAGCTGGCCAGCACTTCTTCGACGCCTTCGGCAAGGGTCTTTTTCTCGGATTCGAGATGCTGGATCCAAATGTAAATCTCGACCGACAGTTTGGGAGCGTATTGGGCTCCGAATAGCAGTTGCCGGCTGAGGAGCGTGGCGCCGGCAAGCTTCGCCAAATCGGAAAACATCTCCCGTCGAGTCTGACGGCTTCGAATTATCGCCATCCGAACCTACCTCTCCTCCGCGGTCGCGGCCGGAGGCCGCCGTAGTCCTGATGATTCGGCCTGAGGTGGTGAATGTACCGCCGCGAGGCGAGTTGGGTCAAGCACGTTGTTACTTGCAGCATATTCGGCTGCGGCGATATACTTGCCGCCACAAAAAAGGCGCCCGGCGGCAGGTGCCGGGCTTCAGGCGCCAGGCGCAGGGGGCTACGAGCTATGGCAACGAGCATCAACCTCGATCTTGAGCATGTGGCTCCGCCACCGAGGCGTACGGATTTCCGGATCGGCGCCATTGGCGCAGGCTTCATTATGAATGATTGCCACTTGGTGGCATACGGCCACGCCGGTTACCACGTCGTCGCCATTGCTTCCGCCTCTCCGGAGGAAGCGAGGCTCGTGGCCGAGACGCATGGAATCCCGACCGTATACGCCACGTACCAGGAATTGCTGGCTGACCCGTCAATCGAAGTCGTCGATATGGCGGTGCCGCCCGACAAACAATTAATGATTATGCGCGAGGCGGTGAAACACGCCGATCATCTTAAAGGCATCCTGGCGCAAAAACCTCTGGCTATGAACCTGGCGGATTCGCGTGAGATCGTACGCCTCTCGGAGCAGGCCGGGATCGTTCTTGCCGTGAACCAGAATATGCGCTATGACCATTCCATGCGCGCCCTCAAAACCCTGCTGCGACGGGGTTATTTGGGTGAACCAGTCCTGGCCACCATCGAAATGCGCGCCATACCCCACTGGAAACCGTGGCAGCTCGCTTACACTCACCTGACCTTGCTGAACATGAGTATTCACCACCTCGATAGCTTCCGCTATCTGTTTGGTGAGCCTGAGAGCGTTTACGTCAGCGCCAGGAAGGATCCGCGAACTCCCTCTGAGCACGTGGATGGCGTAGTGCTTTACGTCCTCGAGTATCCCGGCGGCTTCCGCGCTACTGCTTGGGACGATGTGTGGGGCGGCCCGGCGCGGGAAGGCACGCCACCGGATTTGTATATTAAATGGCGGGTGGAAGGTACAGAAGGCCTGGCCCAGGGTACGATCGGCTGGCCCAGTTATCCCAGCCGCACACCCAGCACTCTCGATTTCACCACTCGGCAGCAACCGGGATGCTGGTTCTCGCCGCGCTGGAACGAGGTGTGGTTTCCTGACGCATTTGAGGGCACTATGGGCCAGTTGCTCGAGGCTTTGGCCACCGGCGCCGAGCCGGCAATCAGCGGCCGTGATAACTTAAAGACCATGGCTTTGGTCGAGGCTTGCTATAAATCCATTGAAGAACACCGGGTTGTCAGGCTGGAGGAAATGTAGCGCGTGAATTGGAATTGTAGTGCGGGCGTCTCGCCACTCAGGAGAACATCATGAAACTCGGACTCATCAATTCGGCGTGGCTGGGAACTTCCGTGGGTACGGCGGAGGGTATCCGCAAGACCAAAGAGATCGGGTTCGACAGCATCGACATCTTCAACGATCCCTTGGACATTGACATTAAGGAGAGGCGATTAATCAAGGATACCTGCCGCGAAGTTGGCCTGCCCGTTATTTCGCATTGCTGTTGTGCGCTGGGCATTGCGGACTTCAACCCCGCGGTGCAGCGCTTCCACGTCAGCCGCTGCAAAGCTTACTTGGATTTCGTATACGAAACCGAAGCCAGAAATCTGCTGCTCGTGGTGGGCGAATACATTTGGCAGCAGGAGGTCATAACTCCCCAAGCGCAATGGAAATTTGCCGTTGATAACGTCCGAATTCTGGGTGAATACGCCGCTTCCTTAGGGGTTGAAATTGCGATCGAACTCGAGCCGTTCAAGCTGTCGATTGTAAATACGCTCGATAAGATGGACCGGTTTCTCAAGGATGTCGACCATCCCGCCGTGCGCGCCAATTTTGATATCTCCCACTTCGCGCTTGTGAACACTCCTCCCGAGTCCGTTCCCAAACTCCGCGGACGCATTGCGCATGTGCACTTCTCGGATTGTGACGGCAAGGTGCATGGTGATCTGCCCCCGGGGCGCGGAGTTGTGAACTTCACTCCGTACTTACAGGAACTGAAAAACCTGGGTTTTGATGGCACAATCAGTATTGAGCTCGAGTATTCGCCACAGCCGGAGAAGATCGTTGATTGGGTGACGGAAGCGTATCGGGAGACGAACCGTTTGATGCAAGGCCTCGGCATACGCAATTGACGATGGCCGATAGACGATTGTCGATTGCCGCGCTACATAATCATCAATCGGCAATCTTCCGTCGACAATTAAAGGGGGGACAATGAACTACAGAAAATTCGGGCATACGGGGCGGATGGTCAGCGAACTCGGTTACGGCATGTGGGGAATGGCGGGCTGGACAGGATCGAGTGATGAGGAATCCAAGCAAGCCCTGCAACGCTCCGTTGACCTGGGCTGTAACTTCTTTGACACAGCGTGGGCATATGGGGATGGCCGCAGCGAAGCGTTGCTGGGATGGTTGGTCCGCAACAACCCCGGCAAGAGGCTCTACACCGCCACTAAGATTCCTCCCAAGAATTTCGAATGGCCAAGCCGCCGTGAATTCAAATTGGACGATTGCTTTCCACCCGATCACATCGAGGATTACGTCCTGCGAAGCCTTAAGAACGCCGATCTTGAGCACTTCGACTTGGTGCAGTTTCACGTGTGGGAAGATTCCTGGCTGGAGGACGACCGCTGGGTGAAGAAGGTGGACGATCTGCGCCGCGACGGGCTGTTTCAAGCCATCGGCATCAGCATTAACCGTTGGGAACCTTGGAACGGCGTAAAGACAGTCCAGTCCGGCCTTATCGATGCTGTGCAGGTGATCTATAACATTTTCGACCAGAATCCTGAGGATGAACTCTTTCCCGCTTGCCAGGCGAAGGACGTGGCCGTGATCGCGCGCGTTCCTTTCGATGAAGGAACGCTCACCGGCACGCTCACCGTGGACAGCAAATGGCCGGAAGACGATTGGCGCAATACCTACTTCGTGCCGGATAACCTCAAGGCGAGTGTATCGCGGGCAGACGCGCTCAGGCCGCTGATTCCTGACGGGATGACGATGCCTGAGATGGCGATACGGTTTATTCTAAACAATCCGGCCGTCAGTACCATCATTCCGGGAATGAGGAAGGTCAAAAACGTAGAAGCTAACGCCGCCGCCTGTAATGCGGGCCCGCTTCCGGAGGAGCTTTTGTCGAAGTTGCGCGCCCACCGCTGGGATCGCAAGCCGACGCGGTGGTCTCAGTAGCGAAGTCGAGTCTTGTAGAGGGAAGCTCACAATGCGAAATCGGATTTCAAGGCGCACTTTTCTCGCCCAAACCGGCACCATGGCAGCCGCCGCGGCTATGCCCGCATTTCCGCGCACCGGCGCAACCGCCACTGCCCGCCCGATGCGGCTGGGTGGTCCCATCTTTCTCAATTCAGACGATCCGGGGGAACAAGCCCGAGAGCACCGCAGGCTGGGTTACCGCGCTGCTTACGCTCCCAAGGTGGAGCTCAACGACAAAGACAGGATCAGATCCATAATCAAGGAATATGCCGCCCAAGACGTGGCCTTAGCGGAGGTGGGCGCCTGGGTGAACATGCTCGACCTCGACCCTGAAAAGCGCCGCAAGAATATGGCTTACGTCCAGGAGCGCCTGGCGCTCGCCGAGGAATTGGGTACACGCTGTTGCGTGGATATTGCAGGCTCCTATAACCCGAAAGCCTGGGACGGCCCAGACGCCAAAAACCTCAGCCAGGAATTCGTAGATGCGACAGTGGAGAACTGTCGCAAGCTCATTGACGCGGTAAAGCCGACACGAACCAAATTCACCATCGAGATGATGCCGTTCAGTTTCCCCAGCGGTCCGGACGAGTACCTTAGACTTATCAAGGCGAGTGGATCGGAAGGCCTTTGCGGTGCACCTCGACGTCTGCAATGTGATGAACAGCCCGGAACGCATGTATCACAATGGGGATGTAATCCGCGAGTGCTTCCGGAAGCTGGGGCCATGGATTGCCTCCTGCCACGCCAAGGACCTGGCTTGGGAAAACTATGTCCAGGTGTGCCTGCGGGAAGTAATCCCCGGCCGCGGCCAGATTGACTACAAAGCCTACCTGAGCGAACTCGCAAAGCTTCCGGTAGACGCTCCTTTGATGTTAGAACACTTGAAGACTGCTGAGGAATATACGGAGGGACGAAACTATATTCAAGGAGTTGCTCGACAGTTGGGCCTTTCGTTTGGCGCATGACACCTAAAACAAGAAAATAGAAACTCGAAAATCGGTTTGGAAACTGGATCGTTGGCCTGTCATTCTGAGCGAAGCGAAGAATCTCCGCATTTGTTGACTCCGCAAACTGCGGAGATTCTTCGCTCCGCTCAGAATGACAATTTCCGCGTAGAGGAGCTAAGAATATGACAAGCGAGACCGGAATTACCCGCAGGGATTTCTTGAAGGAGACCGCCGTGGCCGGTGCGACCGCGGCGGTGTTCGGAGGTCTGGCCCCGGCGCGCGTGCTGGGCGCGAACGACAAGATCCGAGTCGGCGCTATGGGCACCGGCGGGCGCTGCCAATACCTGATGAGGCTCTTCAAGGGCAACCCCTCGGTTGACTTGGTGGCAGTTTGTGACGTTTACGGACCGAGGCGCGATGAGGCTTTGCAGATCGCCGGCCCTCAGGCCAAGTCCTACCTCGATTACCACGAGTTACTAGACAACAAGGATATCGACGCGGTGATCATCGGCAGTCCCGATCATTGGCACAAGCAAATGCTGGTTGATGCCCTACACGCCGGCAAAGACGCCTACTGCGAGAAGCCCATCATGCACTCCATCGAGGAAGGCGTCGAGATGGTGCGGGCCGTGGAAGAGACCAACCGCGTCGTCCAGACGGGCACGCAGCAGAGGAGTTGGCCGCACTATATCCTGGGCAAGCAGATTGTAGACTCCGGCAAGCTGGGCAAAATCACTTTCGTCCATACTTACTGGTATCAGGACTACCTGCTGGGTTCCACTGGACTCGAGCCCGTGGACCAGTCGCAACTCGATTGGAAGCGTTTCCTCGGTGACGCGCCGGACCAGCCCTTCACGCCAGAGAAATTCTACTGGTGGCGCTGGTTCTGGGACTTTGGCGGTGGAATCTTAACTGATCTTCTTACCCACTGGATTGACGTCATCCAGTGGTATATGGGCCAGCCTGCGCCTCGGACCGCAACCACGACGGGAGACGTTTACCGCATGCCATGGCAGGCTCCGGACACGCTGACGGCGGCATACGAGTATCCTGGAAATTTCATGGTTACATTTACGGGCGCCATCAACAGCAGCGTGGATGACGGCGGCATCGAGTTCCGGGGAAGCGAGGCGACGCTCAAAATCGACCGCTCCCACCTGGCGGTTTACCCCGAGGGCGGCAGGTCTGTGCCCGGCACGCTTACACCCGATCCCGAAATCCTGATGCGCTCCGAGCGCGATGGCACCATTGACAACGTCAATAACTTCGTAGATTGCGTGCGCTCGCGCAAGACGCCCAACGCGAACATCCACATCGCCTTCGAGGCGGCGCGCACTTCCTGGATTGGAAATATCGCCTTGAAGAAGGGGAAGAAAGTAACCTGGGACACAAGCCAGGGAAAAGCGGTGTAATTCAGTTGATGATGTAGGGGCGGCCCTTGTGGCCGCCCCGCGGCGGGCCACAGTCCCGCACCTGCCAATTTCCACGCCAGTCCCGCTGAGCTGGTCAGGCGTGGCGCGGTCCCCGCAAGACGCGCGCCGGAAAAGTGATGATCGCGCCCAGCAGGTCAAACACTCCTCCCACCGCAATGCCCACGAGTCGAAAAGGCAGAAGCAACAACCAGATAAACGGATAGAGAATGAGCGCCAGCAGCGCCAGCGGCCAGCACAGAACCAGCAGTATGCACCAGAGGAGAAATTTGACCATAAGCGGCCTCCGTAACACGCTCCAGTGTAATCATACGCCGAACGCCTGAGAATGTTCCCGTTGGTGTTTGGGTCGGAAGTCCTACTTTTCAGCCCAGATGGCCATAAACCAGGCAGGCCATGAAGAGCACCAGTAAGCTTGCGGAGGCCACAAAGAAGACGGAGAAGGGCTGGTTCAATGAGTTGAGCAGCAGGCGTTCGAGCCAGTGAGCATCGGAATGGCCGAAGTTCGCCAGTCGTCCCGGCCAGGCGCGGAAATCAGCCCGTTTCCAAACCATGAACACCAGCAAGACAGCCATGCCGCAGGCCAAGGCGAATTTCTCGGCAAGAGCAATCGGGCGTGTCGCGAGCTCAGCCGCTTCTCGCCGCGCACGAAGCTGGGCCTTCCACCAGACCAGTCCGGCGTCAGGCAACTTCACCTCGGCGAGCAGAGAGGAGTTTGCTTCCTGCAACAGCCCGGCCACCAGAACAACTTCTGAGCAGACCGCACAGCTCTCCACGTGGCTGCGCAAGGCCGCGTCGCACGCCTCGGGCCAGCGCCCGGACTGGAGCAATTCCGTAACGGCCTGTTCCTTTTCGCATTGAGGGAGTTTCAATTCTCGATCTCCGCGCTGCCTTCCTCGCGTGATGCCTGCCTTCCGCAGGATTCCCAATAGTTTTTGCCGCGCACGGAAAAGCATTGGGCGCACGCTGACCGTCCTTAATCCTACCACCTCTGAAATCTCCTTGTGGCTTGATCCCTCGACGTAAGCGAGCCAGAGTAATTGCAACTCGCGCGGTTTCAACTGGCGCAGGGCGCCATTCAAATCCGATCGTGCCTGTATGCTCTCCGCTGTCCGCTCTGCTGCCGGCAGTTCCTGCGCGTCGTCGAGCGGGACGCTCACTTTGCCTTGGCCGCGCCGCCAGCGGTCACGAAGCAGGTTGGTGGCCGTCTGAAAGAGGTACTGCTTCATCTGCTCCTCGCTCATGGCGGCGTGGCGAGCCCGCAAAAAGCGGTAATAGGACTCCTGCATCAGATCGTCCGCCGCCGCCGGGTCTCCCGTCACCTTCGCGAGATAGGCCCAAAGCGCTCGGGCCGTACGGTTGTAAAAGGCCCGAAAACTCGCCTCATCCATCTGCATGGCAGCTTCGGTTGGCAGGGCGTCCTCGGCTTGTGCGAGTTCTGTAAAAGTCAATTCCCGCATGGCGGCGCAGTGCTCATCCTGATCGGGGCGGCTGTCTCCGGTCTTGTTCATACGAGGCCCAGTCGCCCGTCTTTACTGACGCTTTGATGTTACACCTTCCAGCAGGCCGAAGTGTTGCGAAAGTCCGTAGGAGGCCGCTGCGGAAAGCAGGAATCCGATTCCCACCGTGCTCGCCAGAGTGCCCAAGATCAGGCACGCCCGAGCTCCTTCGGTGCCGCTGATGTGGCCCTTCAGGAAAAGCAATCCCAGTCCCACCAACAGGACGACCATTCCTAACTGGATGGAGAAAAGAATCCTCCCAAAGGGGTAAGGGGTTGGCCGAGATCCCTCGGCTTCGAGCTGGAAGGGCTGCGATTCCAGAAAACGCTTGCCGGGTTCCGTCCCTATGTAAGCAAGCAATTCCTGGCTGTTGCTGAACTTCTCCAGCAGTTTCGAGTGGACCTCTGCCTGGACCTTCGCCACTTTGCCCCATCGGCGGTTTTCCAGGATCACCTTGAACACCCACAAGAGTGCGCCGAGTATCACCACAAACGCCGTGAAGGGGCCCGCAAATTCCATGAATCGGAAAAAACCGGACTGGTCTGGCGAACGGCCCTCCCGTGCCCGCTCGACTTGATATTGGAGAGCCTGGATCTTCAGCGCCGGGCCGCAAGGTCCGGCAAGCGTCTCTGTTCCAAGAAACGGAACAGCTTCCTGCCCCATCTCGACAGGAACAGGCCATACCTCCGCGAAGGAGGCCCTCTGTGCAACCTCGGGATGGTCCTTTAGAAATGCCGCGAGTTCGGGATGCCGCTGGAGGTAGGCTTTGTCCCGGATCAACTTGGGCTGTTTCAGGAGTTCGCTGTAAACATCAATGTGCGCGGCCAGAAAAGAGATCAGCTCTTGCTGGTTAGCCGAGCCTACTGCCGCCTCACTTTGTCCCGCAGTATCCTGTGGTGCGGGCGCGGCGCCCAGCGACAGGATCCCCACAACGCCTAAAGCCGATACGAAGAGTGCGACCTGCGAGATTCGCCGCTTGAGTAATCCATTCATGACTGCCAACCTCCCTCATTCCTGAATTCGACGCCCGGGTGCGCTGAACGGCGGAGCCACAACCAAATGCAGATTCTTCGCTTCGCTCAGAATGACATGTCATCCCGAGAGAAGCATGTCATTCCGAGAGAAGCATGTCATTCCGAGAGAAGCATGTCATCCTGAGCGAAGCGAAGGATCTGCTTTTCCTCGCGCGCCACGCTGCGCTACCCTTCACCTGCTAGAACGAGCGAACAGGCGAGTTGTTAACAGGATTTCAGCGCAGGGTTGCGATGGTGGCTCCCCAGCCGCCGGCTTCGGCAGGAGCGTCCCGGAAGGAGAGAACAAAAGGCGTGCGGGCCAGCACGGCGCGCACGGTTTCACGTTGCACTCCGATTCCCCGCCCATGGATGATGCGCAGGGCTTTCAGCCCCAGCCGGTTGGCTTCCTCGAGATACGCCTCAACCACTTCCTTGACCTCTTGCGGCCGCACGGTGTGCAGGTCGAAGACGTCAGTGACGGGAATGCGCAGTGGTTCGTCGTCGTGGTCCATGCTGGATCATATTCTACGCTATGCCTTCCTCCCTTGAATCAACAAAGCAGGAAACTGACGAGGTGTAGGATCAGTTTTGTTCATTGCGTCAGGGCACAGGCAAGAGTGCCTGTGCTACCCCGAAGCCGGGCTGCCCGGTGTATGATGAGAATTGATTCTCTCGGACGGGCTCTTTTACTGGAGGACAATGGACCTCCTGCGCCGCAGCAGTTGCAGGCCTGGAATCGGGGCATGGACGCTGGTGACCCTTTTCGCGCTCGGATCCAAGATGGCCACGGGCCAGGGCTCGCAACCGCAGCAAACGGCTCCTGTGGATTCCGGCAATGTGCACGCGCAGGCTGAAGGATCTCCGCCTCGCATGAGTCCGCAGGAGATTCAGCACTACGATGAGGCGAAAACCCTGATCGATTGGACGCCCGAACAGATTCAAGACCTTCCCGAACTTAAGGGTTTACAACCAGCCGAAAGCCAGCAGGGTCTTCCTGCATTCCTCGGCTCAGTGGGCCAGCGCGTGTCCCCGCTATTCGATCAGTTTCCCAACATGGCTTCGGTGGAAGAGGTCCGCTCCGGGCCTTGTGACGAAGGCCTGCGCAAGAAATGTCGTGCAACCTACAGAGGCAAGTTCAATTATCTGGTGGTCAGGCGGAGAGAGGGCGAACTGTTGATGGACGAGTACCGCACCGATTTGAAAGGCCGTCCTATTGATTATCGAAACCTCGGCCGAGGGCGGGTCTTTCTCAGCAACGGTTTCGTTACGATGCCTCTCGCGCACTTCCATCCGCAGAATCAAATCGCCTGCCGGTTCCGGGACTTCGGGCATCAGACGGTCGGCGGGCAGGAAACCGAGGTGGTGGGCTTCGTCGAAATCCCGGGGAAGTACCCTTGGCCCACCGAGTCGCGCCGTGGAACTGCTGTGGTTCCGCTGTGTTTACAGGGCCTGGCGTGGATCGACGCGACAACGTATCAGATTGTGCGCATCGAAACCTTTTTGTTGGCGCCGCCTCCCGAGGTCGAACCGGAACGCGCGACGACGCGAGTGGAGTTTAGCGAAATTCAGCTTCACCAGGCCACCACTGCTTTGTGGCTGCCCACCGAAGTTGTCGATGACGTGTGGATTCACCAACGGCATTTCCAGAATGTCCACAGGTACTCTGGCTACAAGATGTTTGAGGTGGAAACTCGAATCGGCCCGGTGATGGAAAAGTGAACGCGTTGCGTTGTGCCTGATGTTCGGAGCCGGAACCTCGCCAAAGAAGCGAGCCTGCTGGACTGGCAGCAGGTTTTCGTCGCACTTTCTCAGCCGAAGGTCAGCGTGCAACGCCAGGGGATGCGAAGATGATATAATTTCGGAGCGAGCCTTTCGAATCCCTGGCTGAAAGGCGCAACTGTTGTTCGAACATTCTGCTGACAAAACAGCGCCGGTCGCACCCGTGGGTGAAGGGGAAGACAGCCGGGAAGCGCTGCTCCGCTCCCGGCGTCCCGCCTGGGTACAAGTGTGGCCATGGGCGCGGGAACTGGGAAGGAGGGTGGTGCATGCCCTGTTCCTGCGTTGGCGGCGCAAAACCCCCGCCGAGCTCGAAAAGCTGCGGCGCTTGGACGTCAACAAGTACGGCCGCATCAGCGCGGGCAAAGTTCTGGACTTCTTGGAAGCCGAGACGGCTGGATCGAAGTCCGCATGGGTGGTTTATTCTTACGAAGTGGCCGGAGTAACTTACGAGGCCGCCCAGGACGTATCGGCGCTGCCTGAGATTGCGGCGCGCGCCCGGGTTTTCTCCGGACGCACGGCCAGCGTGAAATACGATCCCAAACGGCCTGGAAACTCCATTCTCGCCTGCGAGGAGTGGAGCGGGCTGGGGGCAGCATGACCTTTCAGGAGAAACTCGAGGAACTGCGGCGACGCCGGTCCGGCTCGGAGGCGGGCGGCGGCGAGGAACGCCGGGCCAGACAACATGCGGAGGGAAAGCTCTCGGCCCGAGAGCGGCTCGAGATGCTTTTTGACCCCGGCAGCTTTGAAGAAATCGACATGCTGGTCGAGCACCGCTGCCGCGATTTTGGGATGGACCAGCAACGCATACCCGGCGACGGAGTGGTGAGCGGACACGGGCGCATCAACGGCCGGCTGGCGTTTGCTTTCGCGCAGGACTTTACCGTTTTCGGCGGTTCGCTGAGCGAAGCGAATGCCGAAAAGATTTGCAAGCTCATGGACCTTGCCATGAAGGTGGGCGCGCCGTTCATCGGGCTGAACGACTCCGGAGGCGCGCGCATACAGGAAGGAGTTGCGTCGCTGGCGGGATACGCCGACATCTTCCTGCGCAATACACTGGCTTCGGGAGTGATCCCTCAGATTTCCGCCATCATGGGTCCTTGCGCGGGCGGTGCGGTCTACTCCCCCGCCATCACCGATTTCATTCTGATGGTCCGGAACTCGAGCTACATGTTCGTGACCGGCCCGGACGTCATCAAGACCGTCATGCACGAGGACGTCAGCAAGGAAGACCTGGGCGGGCCCATGACCCACAATGCCACCAGCGGCGTGGCGCACTTCGTAACCAACGACGACCCCGACTGCCTGGCCCTGATCCGCGAGTTGCTTTCGTTCATGCCGCAGAACAATCACGAGGACCCGCCCCGGGTTGAAACCCAGGATCCTGAGCACCGCCGCGATGCCGTTCTCGACACCCTGGTGCCCGTGGAGCCCGAGAAACCCTACGACATCAAGGAAATCATCCACTGCGTCGTGGACGACGGCTATTTCCTCGAGGTGCACGAGCACTTCGCCAAAAACCTGGTGGTGGGATTTGCGCGGCTGGGCGGGCAAAGCGTGGGCGTCGTCGCCAACCAACCCGCCGTGTTGGCCGGCTGTTTGGACATCAACGCTTCGGACAAGGGCGCGCGCTTCATCCGCTTCTGCGACGCCTTCAATATCCCCATCGTCACTTTCGAGGACGTTCCGGGTTTCCTGCCCGGCACGCAGCAGGAATACGGCGGCATCATTCGCCACGGCGCGAAGCTGCTCTTCGCCTACTGCGAAGCGACCGTCCCCAAGATCACCGTCATTACACGGAAGGCTTACGGCGGGGCTTATTGCGTGATGGGGTCAAAGCATGTCCGCACCGATATCAACCTGGCCTACCCCACCGCCGAAATCGCCGTCATGGGACCGGAAGGCGCGGTGAATATCGTCTATCGGCGCGAGCTTCAGAAGGCCGAGGACGCGGAAACCTTGCGCCGCGAAAGCATCGCCGAATTCCGCGAGCGCTTCGCCAACCCCTACATCGCCGCCGAACGCGGCTGGGTGGACGACGTCATCCAACCCCGCGACACCCGCCCCAAACTCATCACTGCCTTGCGAATGCTCGAAACCAAACGCGACATCAACCCGCCTAAGAAACACGGGAACATTCCGCTATGACAATTGCCGATTGGTGATTGTCGATGTGTCCGGAGCCGCCATGGGCTAAAATACGGCTTAAGTATAAGGTGGAGAGCAAATATGAGTTACCACGGAATCAGTTTATCGAGGCAGGTCATCGAGGAGTTTTGCCGGCGAAATCACATTCGAAAGCTGGCGCTCTTCGGCTCGGTCCTGCGCGAAGACTTTCGTCCCGATAGCGACGTGGACGTGTTGGTGGAGTTCGAACCTGGCCATACTGTTGGACTGCTCCGTATGGCGGGCCTGGAGATGGAACTCTCAGAGGCGCTGGGACGAAAGGTGGACCTGCGGACACCGGCGGAGCTCAGCCGATATTTTCGGGATGAGGTGGCACGCACCAGCGAGGTCCAGTATGCCCAAGAATGACTGGATCCGCCTCCGCCATATGTTAGACGCGGCGAGAGAAGCAATGAGGTCCGCTTCAGGACGCACCCGCAACGACCTCGATACCGACTATGTATGGACATTGGGCCTGGTCAAATGCGTCGAAATTATCGGCGAAGCGGCCGCTCGCATGGGGAAGGAAACCAAAGAGAGAAATCCTCAGATACCCTGGGCGCAAATAATTGCGATGCGCAATCGTCTGGTCCATCTATATTTTGATATTGACCTTGATCAGGTATGGAAAGCGCTCACAGAAGACTTGCCAACCCTCGTTACTCAATTGCAAGAGATGCTGGAGAAGGACTCGTCCAAGTGAAGCATCCCATGCTCCTGGAGAGGTCTTCAGAGAACTGCCAGGATGCCGCGCGCGGCGAGGCTGATGCCGACCGCCAGCACAAGCAACGCTGTGGCGGCGGCAGCGGTGAGGCGCCAGCCCAGCTCGCGGTACAAGGAGGCGAGTGTGGCCATGCAAGGAATGTAGAAGGTGACGAAGAGGGTAAAGATGAGGATTTGCGCAACGCTCATGACGGAAGCCACGTTGGTGGTTCCCAGCGCCTGCATGAGCATGAGGAGAGAGAGTTCTTTTCTGAGCACGCCGAAAATCAGTGTCAGGCCGACCGCGCGTGGCAGGCCGAGCAGTGTGGTGAAGGGCGAGAGCGCAGCATTGATGACCTGTTGCCACCCATAGAACTCGATCAAGCTTAAAACCGCGCTGCCCGCTACGAGCAGTGGGAACGCCACCAGCACAAACTCGCGCAGCCGCCACCAGGTCTTCATCAGGACCACTTTCAGCGCGGGCAGCCGGAAGGCCGGTACTTCCATCAACATCCCCGGGGATATCTCCGGCCAGATCAGGGCCAGGATGTGGCCGGCCAGCACCACCACCAGGAGATTCAACGCGTAAATGCCGAGCGCGTAGTAAGGGCCAAGGTAAACACCGACCAGGGCCATGATCACCGTCATGCGCGCCGAGCAGGGAACCAGCACGGAGAGCATGGCGGCGATGAACCGGTCGCGCCGGGAACTCAAGATGCGCGTCGCCATCACCGCCGGTACGCTGCACCCATATCCGAGGAGCACAGGCAGCGTCGCCGTGCCATGCAGCCCCAGGCGGTGCATGAGCACGTCCATGAGGTAGCCCACTCGTGAGAGGTATCCGAGGTCTTCGAGCACGGCGAGGCACACCAGGAAGGGCAGCAAGTAAGGCAAAACAATGGCGACGGCACCGGCCGTCCCCAGCAGCGCCCCTTTCGATGCCGCCATCAGCAGGCTGTGCGGGTCCATGTGCCGGGTCATCGCCGCGATGAGGGCGTTAAACACGCCCAGGATGCGGTCCTCGGAGAACTTGCCTGCCGTGAAGATCAACTGAAAGATCCCCAGGAAAACCAACACCAGCACCGCATATCCCCAGACCGGATGCATCACCAAACGGTCGACTTGTTCGCGCCAGTCCCTACGGGGATGCGCGACGCGGGCCACACTCTCGAACAGGTTTAAAACAGCGGCGTGACGCGCTGAGGAGACCGCCGCATCCGCGGGCTGACCCAGGAGGCGCGTGATCTCGTCCTGTGCCTGCCGTACGGCCGCTGCGACTGCGGGGGTGGGGAGTTGCGCCAACGCATCGGGATCGCTCTGGAGCTGCTGAAGAGCTTCGAAACGAGCGGGGGGGAACGTCGCGACTGACTCCGCCGGAGCCGGTTCAGTGGCAACGGCGACGGCGATGGAAGCGGCAGTGTGGCTAGAATCTCCCCCCCTTGTTAAGGACGGGCCCAGGGGGTGGTTGGCGGAAGGCTGGGCCATGTACCCACCACCCGCTGACCCCTTCCCCCGCAGAGGAGGGGAGTTCAAACCGCTGAGCTTGTGTGCTAACCCTTCGACGGTAGCTTCGACTTCCGGCGCATAGATGAAGGGTTGCCAACTGACCTGCGAGGATTGCTGGGACAGTCTCAGCGCGGCGCGGAACGCATCGAGAATTCCCTGGCCGCGTGCCGCGATCGTCTCGACTACGGGAACGCCGAGGGCGGTGGAGAGCGCCCTGGAATCGATGAGAATGCCCTTGCGCACCGCCTCATCCATCATATTGAGGCAGACGACCATGGGCGCTTCAAGGTCCTTCAGTTCGAGCGTAAGTTCCAGACTCCGCGCCAGTTGCGAAGCGTCGATAACGTTGATGATCGCATCCCACTCGCCGCTCAAAAGGCATTCGCGTGCGACGGCTTCAACGGGATTGGTGGGCGTTAGGGAATAGAGGCCGGGCAGATCGATCAGGTCAACGACCGTGCCGTTTATCCGCGCCTGGCCGTGGGTGTACTCGACCGTGGTGCCGGCAAAGTTTGAGGTGAGAGAGCGATAGCCTGCGACAGCGTTAAACAGGGTGCTTTTGCCGCAATTGGGTTGGCCGACGAGAGCGACCTTCACGGCAGGACTTCTACCTTGATCTTCTGGGCCAGTTGCTTGCTGACTGCAACTTGCGTACCCCGGTTGTCGATAACCAGCGGTCCCCCGAAGGGCGCACGGCAGACCACGTGAACCTGGTCGCCGGCATGAATGCCGATTTGATTGAACGAGCGGCGGATCTCCCAACCCCCGAGAATGGATAGGATTTTGAGGTTGGCTTGCCGATCTGCTTCGTAAAGGCTGGGTGAGTCAAAGTTCGCGATGTGTGACATGGCACCGTATTATAGGGCAAAAGGCGTTCCAGACTCGCGATAAAAGAGGCAGGGTACTAAAGAGGAAGTAAACCCGCTTATCGCAAAAGAGTTGCAAGAACGGCGGGGCTGGGGGGAGCCGGAGACACTGACATAATGTCCATATCGTCGCAGCGTCTTTTCACCCCGCCCCGCACCCGCCTCGACACCTAAGGAGCGCCAACTGCCGCCTTCGCAAGGGGAACCGCCCCTCGCGGGCTTCTCCCAAACTCGCTGCGGTGCCGGCTGTAGGCGAAATAGATGACGAGTCCGATGATCAGCCAAACCAGGAAGCGCACCCAGGTTTCGATCGGCAGGCTGGCCATGAGGACCAAGCAACAGAGGATGGCGAGAATCGGAACCACGGGTACCCACGGCGTACGGAAAGACCGGCGGCGCTCGGGTTGAGTGCGGCGCAGCACCAGAACTCCCAGCGACACCAGGATGAAGGCGAACAAGGTTCCGATATTGGAGAGGTCGGCCAGCGTTCCGATGTCAAAGATGCCGGCCGGTATGGCCACAAAGAAGCCTGCTACCCAGGTGCTGACGTGGGGCGTGCGGAAGCGCGGGTGTACTTTCGAGAAAACCCGGGGCAGCAGCCCGTCGCGCGACATGGCGAACCACACCCGCGCCTGGCCCAACTGAAAGACCAGCAGCGAGCTGAGCATTCCCATCAGGGCGCCGATGCTCACCCACTTCATGATGTTGGGAAGCCCGATCGCCACCAGCGCATTAGCCACGGGCGCGGCGTTGCGCAAGTTCGGCCAGTGCTGGATTCCGGTCAGGACCAACGCCACGGAAACATAGAGCACCGCGCAGATCACCAGCGATGCAATGATCCCGATGGGAACGTCTTTCTGAGGGTTTTTGCACTCTTCGGCAGCCGTGGAGACGGAGTCAAAACCGATATAGGTGAAGAAGACGATCGCACCGCCTGTCAACACCCCCTGAAACCCGTTGGGCATGAAGGGTTTCCAGTTCGAGACGTGGATGAATCGCGAGGCGGCGATGATGAAAACCAGGATGGCGATGAGCTTCACCCCCACCATCAGATTGTTGGCGCCCGCGCTCTCCCGGATCCCGATTACCAGAATCACGGTGAGGATCATCACGATCAAAAAGCCCGGAAGGTTGAAATAAGCTCCGGTGGCTTTTCCGCCCATTATCATGGGCTGCATCAGTTTGGGCGGCAGGTTCACCCCAAAGCCGCGCAGCAGGCTGTCCACATAGGCGGAGAAGCCCACCGCCACCGCCATGTTGCTCACGGCGTATTCGAGGATGAGGTCCCAGCCGATAATCCAGGCCACAATTTCGCCCAAAGTTGCGTAGGAATAGGTGTAGGCGCTCCCGGCGATGGGGATCATGGAGGCCAACTCGGCGTAGCACAGTCCCGCCAGAGCGCAGACAAAGGCCACCATCAGGAACGAGAGAGCGATGCCCGGCCCCGCCCCAGGCCGCCCCGCCATTCCCAGAGCCTTTGTCCCGTGCAGCAGCGCGTCCAGAAGCGGGGCCTTGAGGATGGACCGGACTTCCAGCACCTCTCCCGCCGCGGCCGTTCCGGTCAGGATGAAGATTCCTGTCCCGATGATGGCGCCAATGCCCAGGGCCGTCAGCGACCATGGCCCCAGAGTCTTGCGCAGTTGATGGCCGGGTGCGTCCGCGTCCGCCAGGAGCTTGTCGATGCTCTTCTTCCGGAAGAATTGGTGGGCCACGAGAATCCTTGTTCAGCGGTCCTTTGTTTTCATAGACATTCTCGCTTTGTTCCGGCAAACTCGAGTCGAGAAGTCCAGAGTTGAGAGTCGAGAGTGACAAACCCTCGGCGTCCGACCGCCAGCCGCCTGCTTCGGCTTCCCAACTCCTCAACTACTTCACTCTGAACTTCTCGACTCTTTATTTTCAACAACATTCTCGCTTTGTTCCGCGAATTTGAAGAGACAACCCAGTCTTCCATGGCGCCGCCTTGTAGCCGACTCCGAGTCGCTTGCCGGGCCTGGCCTTCCGCTACGGAATCATGGCTTCGTTCTCGCACAATGTGCTGTTTTTGCTCCATTCAGGCTCTATTTTGCGTTAACTTGCGCGCAAAACGCACACAATTTGCAACACTTAAAAAAGTGATGTGCTTTGTTTTCAGGCACTTCTTAGCTTCGTTCCCACTATTTTTCATTTTTTGTAGTTTCCTACATTCTCCCATAGCCGGGACCTTCCGCTTTCCCTTGCACCTTGGCGCCCCGCGGTGCCCAACTGCAACAAAATGTCCCGAATATGACCACTATAATAGGCTATCATAGGTCCCCGGGCTTGTCAAGCGGAAAATGCGAAAAAAGTGGGCGGACATTCCCGAAAACGTCCGCCGAGCCTGGACGCCAGGCTGTCCCCCGGAACCGAGCGGTGCCACGAGATTTGCGCCTGCGTCACTTATTCGCGTATCCTTACCCCCGTACACGAATGACCACCGAAGCCCAACTCCGCGAAAAGCTGCGCAAGATCTACGCCCTCTTCGAAGGCGCAAAGACGCCGGGAGAACGCGAGGCCGCCGCGGCGGCCATGGGCCGGGTCAGGCAGGCGCTCGCTGCGGCGAAGCCCCGCGAGCAGCCGGTCGAGTACAAATTCGCGCTGCCCGACCGCTGGCAACGGCGGCTGTTCACGGCACTTTGCCGCCGCCACGGCCTCGAACCTTACCGCTACAAGGGTCAGCGATACACCACGGTCATGCTGCGCGCCCCAGCCTCCCTCGTGGACGCCGTGCTCTGGCCGGAGTTTCGTGAAATAAAGCTGGTCCTCGACGAATACTTGAACGAAGCTACAGAGCGTATTATTCGCGAAGAGGTGTACGGGAACGACATGGAACCTCAGGAGCGCACCGGCTAGCGTGAAAGCTGGACTGAACAAATGGGGGTGAGCATGATTAAGCGTATTCTTAGCAGCGAGCATGCGGCCAAATGGAGAATTGCGGGCATAGCCATCATCATCACCCTAGCCGCCCAGGGGGGCCTGGCCCAGGACGCAAGGGAGGTTCCGCCCGTTGTGCCGGGAGCGAAGCCTGCGTTGGTTGAGCACATCAAGATTCGCGGCACGTCACTCGAAGGCAATCTGGAAGGGGATGCGGTCGATCGCGAAGCGGTCGTGTTTTTGCCCCCGAGCTATACCAAGGAGAAGCACCGCCGCTACCCAGTGGTTTATGCTCTGCACGGATTTACCGACAAGGCGGAGTGGTTTACCCACGACATTGGTGCGCCCCAAACGATGGAGGGAGCCTGGGCCAAGGGCAGCCAGGAAATGATTCTAGTGCTGCCCGACTCGTACACCGTTTACGGTGGGTCCATGTATTCGAATTCCGTCACTACGGGCGATTATGAGAAGTTTATCGCCCACGACGTGGTGGCCTACATGGACGCTCACTATCGCACGATTCCTAACCGCGGTAGCCGGGGCTTGGCGGGCCACTCCATGGGCGGTTACGGTACGGCTCGCATCGGAATGAAGCACCCTGACGTGTTCAGCAGCCTCTACATCATGAGCCCGTGTTGCCTCTCGCCCATGGGCTCCGGGTCGTCAAATCCCGAGAGGCAGAAAGCGATGGAATCGGCGGAGAAGGAAGTGGCGTCGGTTAAGAATCCTGCCGACGCGGCGGGCCTGTCGTTCTTCGCCAAGGCGCGGCTCGCCTCAGCCGCGGCGTGGTCGCCCGACCCGAAAAACCCGCCGCTCTACCTTGACCTGCCCAGGAAAGACGGTGAGCCCCGGCCCGAGGTGATTGCCAAATGGGCGGCCAATGCGCCTCTGGCGTTCATCGACCAGTACATTGACAACTTGCGCCAGTATCGAGCTATTGCGATTGATATAGGCGATCAGGACGGCCTGAGATTCGATACGATCAAACTGCACGAAGTCCTCGACACCTATGGCATCGCCAATAGCTTTGAGATTTATCACGGCACCCATACCAGCGGCCTCGCCGTTCGCTTTCAAAACTATGTCGTGCCTTTCTTCAGCCGAAATCTCTGCGCGACGGAAAGCTGCAAATGAGCCCGCGCCCCGTTGCTAACGAAACACGTTGTAGAGGCCGGCATGCCGTCCCCGTGGGGGGGGGCGCAGCAACATCGGCCGGTGACGTACTCCCAAGGAAGAGCCGCGGAGGAGGGCAAACTGCGCCCATCTCTGATTGGATAACGGCATCGGCTCCAGTCCGGTAGACTTGGAAGTGCTCAACGACCAAGGCGAGCCGGGAAAGGAGCCGACACCATGGAGCATTTTATCGGAAATGACTTGCACACGCGCTATCAAGTTGTGGCGTGGATCGACGAGCAGACGGGAGAGATTTGCAAGCGCCGGTTGGAGCACACGGGTGAGGAGGTGGAGAAGTTTTACGCGCAGTTTCCGCGGGGGACGGTGGTGGGGATCGAAGCGACGCTGCCGGCCTATTGGTTCGAGCGGCTGCTGGAAAAGCTAGGGCAGCAGTTGTGGGTGGGGGACGCGGCGCGCATTCGGGCCTACGAGGTGCGCGATCAGAAGCATGACCCACGCGATGCGGAGAACATCCTGGACCTGCTGCAGGCGGGGCGTTTCCCGCGCATCTGGGTGCCGACGCTGGGAGAGCGCGACCTGCGGCAGTTGCTGGTGCACCGCCTGAAGCAGGTGCGGGCACGCACGCAGGTGAAGAACCAACTGCACTACCTGGCGATGAGTCAGGGGTTGTGCCGGAAACGCAAGCTGTGGAGCGCCAAGGGACGCGCCGAGCTCGAGGGCCTGGCGCTGTTGCCCTGGGCCGCACGGCGCCGGAAGGAGTTGCTGGAGGAGTTGGACCGCCTGGACGAGCAGGTACGGGAGTTAGATCGGGCGGTGGAAGAAGCCGGGAGAGAGCGCGAAGAGGTGGCGCTGCTGCGGACCCATCCCGGGGTGGGCATGGTAGTGGCCCTGGCGTTTGTGCTGACGGTGGGGCCCATCGAGCGCTTTCCCCATAGCCGCAAGCTAGTCAGCTATTGGGGGCTCAATCCGCGCGAGCACTCCAGTGGTGGTCGCCAGAGGCTGGGCGCCATTAGTAAGCAAGGAAGCACCCTGATGCGCTGGCTGTTGGTGGAGGCCGCGCAGACCGCGGCGCGCTTCGATCCGGAACTGCGCCGCATTTATCAACGCTTGAAAAGCCGGCGGAATAGCGGGGTGGCGAAAGTCGCCGTGGCCCGCCGCCTGGCCGTCCGTTTGTACTGGATGCTGCGCACGCGCCACAACTACGCGCAGCTCGTTCACATGTCCGGTAGCCCGAGTAGCGCGGTGGTCCCGCCCCAGGCGGAATCGAAACTCTGATTGGGCGCCGGGCCTCCCTGCACCAGGCAGAGAGGTCGTACGGTGAATCATGGTCCGTCCTGCGACGGATCGCATAGATGAGTGGTGGAACCCCTGCGTTCCATCGTGAGATTCGACGAGGCGAGCCTTGGTCGGCATGAGCCCAAAACGAATCCACAAGGGGAAAGGCGCGAGAAAAAACCAACCGCCACCTCAACGGAGAAGTTTCGCTTGACAACGCCGATGCCGTTATAGATGCGCTACGGGCTCACCATCGGATGTCGTAATACGGCACAGCGCCTTCGCCGCCGTCCGGCCTCGGCCACTCGTTCCAGCCCTTCCATGGGCCGTCCGCTCTCGGCTGCTGGCGTGTATGCACGCGCGCGGACCTCAAGTTGGAGTCGATCTCCAACAGATTGTAGAGCCGCGGCGTAGACTCAGGCCGGTCTCCGGGCGGGGCAGCAAAACTGCCGGACCCGACGATGTGCAGCTTCTTGTGGTGCCAATAGCCGACAAGCTCACGGCGCAACTCGTGCACGTCTCCGTGTAGCGAGATTCGTACGCCATTATTTTGGAGGTGACCTATAAACTCCACATCCTTCATCTGTTCTGGACCGGCGACTGCATGATGCCACACCGCAATCCGCAGCAGTGGTCCGCCCGGCGCAAGCTCGCCCGCATTCCGGGCCTGCGTCTCCTGCCGTTGCGCCTCCCGGAGGACGTGCGCCACTGCTTCGGGGTGCATTCCGGCTCGTTTGCGATTGAACTGATCGATCTGCCAGCATGAGTTTAGCGCGAGAAACTGCAGCCCAGTCTCCCAGAACGGAATCGCCATCCCCTGTAGCGGGTAGTCCGTCGGATATGGCTTCTGGAGAAACTTGTGGAAAAAACCGTCAGAGAACGGCTTGAACCGTAAGGGGTACTTCTCCGGGTTACGAGCGAGAACGATCTCGCCCTGCTTGACCCACTCGCCGTCTTTCAAGCCGTCCGACGTCTCCCGCCAGTCGTAGGCCCCGCGCAGGTCTTTGACGTCATGGTTGCCGGGTACAAAGATGCACCGTTCCGCAGACAGACCGAACTCCTGGGTCAGACCAGACACAAACTCGTACGCCTTTTCGAACCCCTCAGTGCCGCCACGGTCGGTGAAATCACCCGAGATCACCACATAATCAAGGCGCTTTAGGTTCAGGCCTGCATCGTGCTTGAGATCGTCGAATAGCCATTGCAGCCGGGCGGCGATGGGCGTTGTTCCGGTCAGATGTAAGTCGCTCAAGTGCAACAACCGAATCGGTCCGTCGAGTCGTGACGCTTCAGCCGTCCTTTCGAGGACTTGCACCGCGTGCTCGGCGCTCTTCTGCCGCCGCTTCTCAATCTCGGTCTTGAGCGCCCAAATCTTCTCTGCCATTTTGGGGCTGCGCTGACGGGCTTCGGGTGCCCCCCCGGCGAGACGATGCCGAGTCTCGCATACTGGGCATGGCACGTCTGTATCGCCACGGGCGATACGCTTACGCAAAGTCTCTTCTTCGAACTGGTGCCCGCAAGGGCATGCCACAGCCAAATGCTCTCGGATGTCGACACCATGCAAGCGCAGATGTTCCTCTACAAAACTGACGAACAGATTCTGAACCTCGACCGGCGTGCCGGCATCAAAGTACACGTCCACATGGGCGAATCCGCCGGGACGTGCCACTTTGCGGAGGCCACAAACGCCCTGGCCGGCTACTTCGAACTCGGCCCGCTCGGCCCACAGCCGCACTCGGCCAAAATTCCTAGCCAGCACCAGCCAAGCAACCAACGACGCATAAATATTGTCAATGGCACCGGCAAAGTCGTAGTACAAGGAAGCGGCTCGACGGACGCCGGATTCTGGGGCAGTTTGCGGCGAATCGAACAGAGTCGGAAAGACTAACAGCCCTTCATGTTGGAAACAGATTCCGTGTTCCAGCAAAAGTTGCACTGTGCACTCAATTACCGGCTGCTCATGGTTCCTTTGCAACCGGTCCTTGGTAAGAATCCCCGGTAGCACTAGATCAGGTTTTGCCAGAGCGCCCAACTCCAAGGCAGGGACGCCGCGGGGATTGTTTCGGGCAGCGATTATCAGTGATCCGGCATAGCGCTCGATTTCCTGCACCTGTATCACAAGCACTGATTCGCCTGTAGACACGCGGGAGCGGGCGATGACACCCTGCGTCGCAAGTTGGTCTGTAACCGCTTCTACGGCGCTAGTCTCCTCGTCGGTCGTCGGCCCATCGCTTAGTGCATTCTGGAGGTCGGCTGCGTTAAGGACAACCTCACCCTGCTCCCTGCGAGCTTCTATCTGGTCGCGGATGCGCTGAAACAACTCGGGCCTGCTGGTCTTCCCGAGTTCATCCCAATCGATGGCCCCTGCAATCCCCTTACACAATTCAGGGACGCCGCGACCGTTTAGGGCGCTCGTCTCGTAATAGCCAACGAAGCCGCACGCCCTCTCTAGTTGTTCCACCGCGATCCGATCAACAAGTTCAGAAGGGCGGTCAAGTTTCGTCCCAACCAAGAGCTTGGCTGCTGGACGCTCGTGCAGTTGTTTTTCCAGCCGCCTATTCCATGCCTCCACCTCTTCGAATGCCGTCCGACCTCTCGTAGGATCAAACAGCACCAGGGCGAGTGTTGTGTCGTGCAGGAAGAGTTGATGAACGAGCCTGTACTCATCCTGCCCTCCCATATCCCAGAAGATCACGTCACGGCGCTGTCCCTGAGGCGGTAGTGCTGAAGTACTAAGCCGCTCCGGGACAACGGGCCAGAACTTCATGCCGTGAGTAGTGTGGATCGTGCCCTCCGTAGGCGCCTCGCCGGTCGCTATCCGGTGCGCCAGGTACGATTTCCCAACGTTGCTCTCTCCCACCAAGACGATTTTGGCACTGGTGTACGTTATTGTTAGCGGTGCTTTCTTTGCTAACAGAACGGCAAGGTCCAGCTCCCAGATGTGGATGACCCGGTCGAGCGACTCCTCATCTTCATCTTCGCGCGGATCAGACGTTGGCGAATCAGAACCAACGGTTGCAAGGAACGGCAACTGCGGGTGGAATGCCAAACCGGGCCACCAGTGTTTCTTCGTCTTGCGCTCCGGGATAATCGCTACGGTCTCCCAGGTGTCGCAACGCCACAACCGGACGGTGTCATCGTTGCTCTTCGAGGCAAGCAGACGCCCATCCGGACTAAAGTCGACACAGTCCACGGTGTTTTGATGCCCTTCCAGGGCGCGGAGGGGTTTCCCTGTCTGCGCGTCATGTAACTTAACGGCGTCCCTTCCGCCGAACACCAAAATGTGGCCCTCTGGATCGAAGTCAGTGAAAAAATCAGCCTCCGATGGGCTAGTTTGGACGCGCAGTCGCCATTCAAGTCCGTCGCGGTTCCGCTCAAATACATACAAACGCCGACCAGCAGTGGCCAGGGTTCTGCCTGTCGGATCAAACGCGATTGCGCGGCTCGGGCCCTCCAGGTCTATAGTTTGGAGTAACCTGCCGGCAGGCGTTTCCCAGAAAGTAACGGTTCCTGTAGGGGAGAGCACGGCTAGGAGGGGGTTCCGCGGATGAAATGCGACGCTGACGGCATGGTTCCCTATAGATCGGAATCGACTGTCCCCCAACTTCCTGACCCGTCGTCCTCTGGCCACGTCCCAAAGGCTGACCCCGTACTTTGTTCCGACGGCAAGGACCTCACCACTCGAGTCAAGCGCTACGCTCACAAGCTCGCCAGCTTCCTGCAACACGTGGAGGCACGTGCCGCTCGCGGCATCCCAGAGCCGAATCGTGCCGTCGGCCGATGGAGACGCCAGCAAGCGCCCGTCCGGAGACCACGCGATACGACCAATCCCAGCAGTATGACCGCGGAGTGTTCGAACCAGGGTGACGCCGTCTGGCGGTTCCGGGCTCCGTCGAGTTGGCTTCTTTCTGGTCATTGCGGTCATCTATTCTACAACATCTCGCCTTGCACGCCGGATGGGACAGAGCGAAGCTCTGCGGTTTTACGCCTGGTTGCCGGGATGCTTCTTGAGTAGTTTGGTGAGGGTATCGGTATCGAGCGAGTAAGTGCTCATCCCGCTTGGCTAGGCCGGAATGCAACTGGGTGGTCCTGCATATCCGCCCGGAACTCAGTCCACCAAGCCTCGCCCCGGTCATCGGGAGTGGCGAGCCAGGAATCGAGCCATCGCAGCAGTTTCTTATTTTGCGGGCGCAGGGCTCCTCGACGCCGACGTGAGGCCGTCGATTTGGGCTTTCGCAGAGTTATCGTAGTCGCCACGGTTCGCCTTTCAACCTACTTCGTTCTCCCCCGATCGCCAGTATAGCACGAACCTCCAACCGGTGCCGCAGCGCCCCGGGCGAGAGATGCCGGCTTATCGATATCAGCCTGGATTTTCCGCTTGACATATGCTGATATGGGAATATATCATGCGGCTATGGCGAGGGCGGCGACCAACTCGGATGCGTTCAACGCGGTGGCCGAGCCACGGCGGCGCGACATCCTCACGTTTCTGGCGGACCGGGAGCGGCCCGTGAGCGAGATCGTGTCGGCGCTGGAAATGGAACAGCCGTCGGTGTCCAAGCACTTGCGGGTGCTGCGCGACGTGGGACTGGTCCGCATGCGGCGGGAGGGGCGGCGAAAGCTTTATCGAACCAATGCCGCGGCGATTCGTCCGCTGCACGAATGGGCGGGCGAATTCGAGCGATTCTGGCGGCACACCTTGAGCCGGGTGAAAGAGCGGGCCGAAGCCAAGATGGCGGAAACGGGCGCGAGCGAGGGCGACGCCGCATCGAAGTGAAGGCTTCGTCCCTCGCTAAGAACGAAGCATCTAACAGGGCATACGAAGTATTCAAATCGGGGCTTTACAGGCTGCGGAAAAGCGCCTGAATACTGACATTCTGAGCGGAGCGAAGAATCTCGCTCTGTAGTTGGCTGGCTGAGAGCGAAGATCAGGGCGAGATTCTTCGCTTCGCTCAGAATGACAAGGGGTTTTCGGAACAGGGGATAAGGAGACCACCAGGCATTCACAGAGATTTGCGAAGATCAAATTAACAAAAGGAGGACGCATGAGCACGGCAATGATGGCACCAAAGATTGAGGATTTGACGCTGAGCATTACCGAGGAAATTCATGTGAAGGCGACGACAGAGGTGACGTTCGAGGCGCTGCTCGAGGAGTTGAGCTCGGGCATGACGGGTGCGGAGAACAAGCCCTTGCAGTTGAAGATCGAGGCTTGGCCGGGCGGGCGGTGGTACCGCGACCTGGGCGACGGGAACGGGCACCTGTGGGCGCACGTACAGTCGATCAAGCGGCCGACGCTGCTGGAGTTTTACGGGCCCCTGATGATGTCGTTCGCCGTCGCATCGAATGTGCAGTACCGGCTGAGCGAGGAGCCGGGCGGCACGTTGATCAAGTTTCATCATTACGCGCTGGGAGTGATTTCGGACGAATTTCGGAAGGGAGTCACCGAGGGATGGAAGCACATCAACGAGCGGGCGAAGCAGCGCGCGGAGAAGAAGTAGGTGGGTAGCGCGCAGCGCAGAGGTATCCGTCAGCCAAGGATTCCTCTCCGGCTCTTCATCGTGCGCGCATCGAGGACGAGCGGGCGTCGGATCCGCATGAAAGAACCGCGGAGGAGGGCAAACGGCGCCCACCTCCGCGCTACCGGCTTCACGCTGCCGCGGTGTAATTCAGTTTCATGGTCGAACCGTCTGATGTAAACTCGTCGAGACACATCGACTTCAAAATCACGCATTCGACGAGGTGAGGAATGACGGAAAACGAATTCGCCACAGTCAGGTGCAGGGCTGTCCGCAGAGCGAAGTACATCCCAGCGACAATGATTCTGCTGGGTGTCATGGCCATCGGCGCGTGGGCCGCGCAGGGAACGGGAAGCGTGCCGCAGCGCATTCCTCCCAAGCGCTCTTCCCAGATTGGGAACGGATTGGGGGGCGTGAACACCAGCCTGCCGCGCGATCCCTACATTCCCTGGAATCGCTGGTGGTGGACGAGTATGTTCGACGCCGGCTTGAAGTGGGCCCGGATCGGGCAGTACGAGGACACCTCGGACATCACAGGCTGGGACTGGATCGAGCAAAAGCGCGGGGAGTTCAGTTCTTTGCCTGAACTGGACGACTACGTAGATTCGCTGGTTGATAACGGCGTCAAGGTCCAGTTGCAGCTACTTTATGGCAACCCCATGTACACGTCGCCGGCGGGGCGGATGCCGGATGCCATCACTCCCACGCCGGCCAGCGTCCACAATCCCGACAGGAATCTGTACTCGGTCTTCTGGCCGCCCAAAACGCCCGACCAGATCGCGGCGTTCATTCGTTACACCCGCTGGATGGTGAGCCACTTTCGCGGCCGCATTCAGTATTACGCGCTCTGGAACGAGGAGGATGGATCGTATTGGAACCCTGATCCCAATCCCGAGGAATTCGGCCGTTTGTTGGGCGCCTTCGTGAAAGCGGTGCGCGAAACCGACCCGGCTGCCAAGCTGGTTTACGGAGGGCAAGCCACGCTCTCCGTGGATTTTGCACGCGCGTCGCTGGACGCCTGCCAGTGCGCCTCCAGCCTCGACGTGTTTGCCTACCACACCTACCCCGGCGGCTACGCTGAAAACGCTCCGCCTGAATCCGTGGACTACGGCGCCTTTGGCCCCTTGACGCCGAAAGCGCTTCGCGAGGCGGTCCGCCATTATCCCGGCATCCGCTCCGACATCGTGTTCTGGGACGACGAGTTCAACAGCATGCCCGATCTTCCCCGCGGCAATGATGAGACGGTGCAGGCGAAATACGTCCCGCGCCTGATGCTCTACAACTGGGCGAACGGGGTCGCATCCTGGATCTGGGAGCTGATCAACGATACGAGCAGCAGCGAGGGCGATAATTTCGGGATCATTCACGGGATGATGTTTAAGCCCACCGATTTCACGCCCCGGCGCGTCTACGCCGATGTCCAGAACCTGGATGCCCTGTTCTCCGACACAGCACGCGATACCTCCATCGAAATTTCCAGTCCGGATTTTACGAGCATGCAAACGGATTTCGCTGCCCCTGTGCTCGCTTATGGTTTTCGCTCGCCCAAAGGTAAGGCTGCGGTCGGCTTCTGGCTGGCGGCGCATAGCTGGCCCCATGGCAACTACGTTCCCAAATACGTGACGCTCGTCTTGAAAAACACCGGCATCGAACATCCGGTGCTGGCGAGTGTTTATAGCGGTGAAGTCAAGCCGCTGGAATGGAAGGCAGGGACACACGACACTCTGGAAAAAGTCCCGCTGCTCGATAGCGTGCAAGCCATTGTCGACGCCAGCTATTTCGACTGGCCGGTTCTGCCGGAAAGCCCGAGCTCACTGACGGTCAAGGTGGAGAGCGAGTCTGCGAAGCTCACTTGGGAGGCCCACGGTGGGGACACGACCGCCATTGCCGTCGAACGGCGCGTGGGTGGCCAGGGCCGATGGGAAAGGATCGCAAAGCTGCCCGCGGCTGCGAAGGAGTATCAGGACAACCACCTGCCGGGAGGAGAGGTTGCCTCCTACCGGGTTCGAGCCCTCAACGATGCGGGCGAATCGGCCTATTCCAACATCGTGCGGGTCAAAAGATAAGAATTGCTGGGTCTGCATGAGATTGGTGCGGGGGCGAAACTGCAGATGCTTCGCTGCGCTCAGCATGACAGGGGCCCAGCCCTGATCTGTCATTCTGAGCGAAGCGAAGAATCTGCAGTTGTTCTGCGCGGGGCGGAACTGCATGTGCTTCGCTGCGCTCAGCATGACAGCGCCCCGACGTGTTCGTGTGTGCTATGATGGCTGTTTCAGGGCATAGGTCGACAATTTCATAATTAACTGCGGGAGCTTTCGTCGTTGGAGGAGGCGGGCAATGGCTAAACGCATCATTCACCCGTCGCGTGGCAGGTCCGGGACGAGGAGACCGGGCGGCAAGGCAACTTCAACCCCAGGGAGCGGGCAGCCCGTCTTCGCGCAGCCGACACCGTCCCCCGACCCTACGGGATTCAAAGATCCCGTCACCGACCAGAAAGAGCCGGACGTGGCAGGCGTGCAGCCTGTTCCGCAACCCTCCACTTCCGGCCCAGAGCCGGTCCTGAAGCTGGCCACCATCTACGGAAGCCAAGGGGCGAGCATTACCCAGACAATTCAACAGTCAGGCCAGATCGTCTTTCACGCGGTGGGCGACACGGGCAGCGCGGAGGGGCCGACCACGCAATCTCTGGTTGCCGATAAGATGGTCACCGACTTCACCGAGACGAATCCTGCGGACGTACCAGCTTTCTTCTATCATCTGGGTGATCTGGTCTATTACTTTGGCGAGGCAACCTACTATTACGACCAGTTCTACGAGCCCTACCGGTTGTACCCGGCGCCGATCATTGGAATTCCGGGAAACCACGACGGCATCGTTTACCCCGCCGATCCGGCGCCCAGCCTCGCCGCCTTCCTTGCGAATTTCTGCACGGCGACGCCGATTCCGGCGCCTGACGCCGGCGGCCTGGTGCGCACTACGATGACGCAACCGGGTGTTTACTACACGTTCGAGGCGCCGTTTGCGCGAATTCTGGGGGTCTACACGAACGTCCTGGAGGATCCCGGGGTTATTTCCGACCAGAATGGGACCTATCCTACGTTGGACGAGCGGCAGATCACGTTCCTGACAACAGCGCTGGAACGCGTGAAGAGCGACAGTTTCACGGGCGCGGTGATCATCGCCACGCACCACCCGCCCTTTTCGGGAGGCTCGGAGCACGGCGGCAGTCCGCTGATGCTCCAGGATATCGACAGTGCGTGCACGGCGGCGGGCGTCTGGCCGCATGCGGTGCTTTCCGGCCATGTGCACAATTACCAGCGCTTCACACGGGTCGTGAATAATTACCAGATTCCTTACGTGGTGGCCGGCTGCGGGGGACATGCGCCGCTGGTTAAGATGAGTTCAAATTATCGCACGCCGTATCCGGTTGACAGCACCTTGACGCTTGAGAGCTACGATGATACCGATTACGGTTACCTGCGCATCCTGGTCAACGCGCAGACGATGACCATCGAATTTCACCCACAACATGACGGCGGAACCACCAAGACGCCGGACGATACTGTGACTGTCACCCTTGCCAGTCACACGCTCAGCGGGTAGGATAAATTTATGCGCAAAAGACGGCGCGCCGATTGGGGAGGCTGGATGGTGATGATTGCGCTGTTGTGCGCATTTTCCCAGCCTACTCTGCGGGCGAGCGATCCCGCAAACCAGTCAGGGCGCTTCCGCTTGCCGCTCAGAACCCAAGCGCAGCCCTTCAAGGGCAGCAACACCTGGGAAGCGGCACGCTTCGAGCGCGAATTCTCGACGCGAGAGACCGCGATCGTCATCTGCGACATGTGGGACAACCATTGGTGCGCCAGCGCGACTCAGCGAGTCAATGAGTTGGCGCACAAAATGGAGCCGGTTCTGGAGACGTGCCGGGCCTCCGGAATTCTCATCGTGCATGCGCCTTCGGAAACGATGGGTTTCTACCAAGACTATCCTCAGCGCCACGCGATACAACTCCTTACCCCAGTGACTCCGCCCACGAGCCTGGCGTTGACTTCGCCGGCATTGCCCATCGACGATTCCGACGGGGGTTGCGACACTCCCGGCTACAAGGAACATCAAGCTTGGACGCGCGAGAATCCGCTGTTATCCATTAAGCCAAATGACGTAATCTCGGATAACGGCGAAGAGATTTACAGCTTCCTTGAACACAAGGGCATCAAGAATCTTTTCGTCATGGGCGTGCATGCCAACATGTGCATTCTGAATCGCACGTTCGCCATCAAACAGATGACCAACTGGGGGATCACCTGCGTGCTGGTCCGCGATCTCACCGATGCCATGTACAATCCCCGCTCGCGGCCTTACGTTACTCACGCGGCAGGAACCGAGTTGGTCATCGAGCATATTGAGAAGTATTGGTGCCCAACCACACTCAGCGGGGATCTTGTCAAGGCACTGAAGCGGTGACTTTTCTGATGTCGTTCCACACCAGCCAATGCGCGTTCAGTGTTTCGGCTGCGTGACGCGTGTAAAAGGCGCGCGCCACGCCGTTCGAAGGCTCCACATCCACGCACACTCGGTACGCCTTCTGTTCAACGAACCAACCCGCCAGCAGACGCAGCAGTTCAAAGGCTATACCTCGGCCGCGCCGTTCCGGAATGACGTTGATCCACTCCAACTCCCCCTCGCAGCCATAACGCCGGGGAAGGTGGCCGGCCACAAACCCCACCACCGAACTCTCATCTACCGCGACATAACAAGTTCGTGGCGGCAGCGCGTTTTGTGGATGCATTTCGCCCTCGAGGTAACCGGAGATGCGGTTCACCCAGTACTCAGACATTCCCCATTCGCGAGCCCGGATTTGGGCCATGGCAGGGACATCGGCGGCTTGTGACGGCCTGTAGAGCATGGCGCTTAGCTTTCGAGCATCCGGGGCAAGAGGCTATCCCGTTCGGGAGCGTGCAGTGGGATCACCAGAGTACGCACGTTTCCTATCGGATCATTCATATCTTAACGCTACCATGGGATCGACTTTGGCCGCACGCCGGGCAGGCAGGTATGCGGCCAGTGCGGCGACGGCAATCATCACCAGCGCGGCCAAAGCAACAGTGCCGGGATCGGTAGTCTTGAGGCCATAGAGCACACTTTCAATCAGCCGGGCAGCGGCGAGCGAGACGGGAATCCCTATCGCCACGCCGATGGCGGCCAACGTCAAACTCTCGCGCATGACCATCCAGAGCACGCCGGAGGCTTCCGCTCCGAGGGCCATTCGGATGCCGATTTCATTCGTCCGCCGCGTCACGGCGTAGGCGGCGAGTCCGTAGATGCCGATGCAGGCCAAGAAGGCCGCGAGCATGCCAAAGAAAGTGGAAAGCCGCGCCATCAAACTCTGACCTGCCAGGGAACGGTTGACCTGCTCAACCAAAGTCCCCGAATAAGCGACCGGCAGGCTATGGTCGACTTGGGAGACGGCCTGTCGAACTTCTGCGATCATCGCCTCGGGATTTCCCGAATAACGAACCTCGAAATCGTTCAGATATTGAACGTGTTGTGTGTAAGGGTAATACGCGGCGGGGAAGGGGCGCTCGCCCAGGTCCTGGTACTTGGCGTCTTTCACCACCCCGACCACTTCGATGTCGTTGCTATGTTTAGGATCAGCCCCCAGCCCGAAGTGCTTTCCAATCGGCGAACCGCCAGGGAGGTACCACTTCGCAAAAGTCTCATTGATGACGGCGACCTTGGGCGAGGCGCCGGTATCGTGCGGCCCAAACGCGCGACCGAGCAAGAAGGGAATTCCCATGGTCGCGAAGTAGCCTGGGCCGACAACGTTATGGGTAACCGCCATGTCATCCTGAGGCGTCGGAGTTCGCCCAATTACGCAAACCGAACCGGTCCACTCGCCCTGGTCGAAAGTGAAGAAAGAGATGCTGTCAGCGCGCACTCCGGGCAGTGTGCTTACCCGCTGCTCGATTTGCTGGTATAAACCTACGAGGCGCAAATCCTCCTTGTAGCCCACGGCAGGTGGATCGATTCCGAATAGCAGGACGTTTTCTTTGTTGAATCCCGTATCGACATTCGAGAGGTTCACCAGGGTGCGAAGGAACAGGCCGGCGCCGATCAAGAGCACCAGTGAGAGCACCACCTGCGAAACGATCAGCGCCTTTGCCAACCTTGTGCGGCTGGTCGAAGCTACGGAGCCTCTCGCTTCCTTGAGCGAAGATCCCAAGGCGACACGGGTGGCGCGCAGGGCGGGAGCAAGCCCGCAGAGTAGGGCCGTGGCCAGCGACACGAGGAGAGTAAACCCCAGCACACGCGCATCCGGAGCCACGTTCAGCAGCAAAGGTTGATCACCGTGGGGCACCATGGCGACAAGCGCCTTACCCGTCCACCCGGCAAACAACATTCCCAACGCCGCGCCTGCCAAGGCGAGCACCAGACTCTCGGTAAGCATTTGGCGGACCAGTCGCCCCCGGCCAGCTCCGAGCGACATGCGCACCGCGATCTCGCGCTCGCGCGTCGTGGCGCGGGCCAGCAGGAGGTTCGCAAGGTTGGCGCAGACGATCAGCAAAACCAGTCCCACAACGGCCATCAGGATTTCTAATGATGTTTCGGCGCCGTAGCGAATGTGCGGGAGTCCCTGTTTTATCGAGGTCAGTACGATCTGGGCGTGCCGAAGATCATCCTCTTGCTGCTTGCTAAGCTTCGCAACGGCATAATCGCGCCAGATCTGATTGGCCAAGAGATTCACGTCAGCTTGAGCTTGGACGATCGTGACGCGTGGCTTCAGCCGGCCGAGGATGTAAAGTGACTGAAACATCTTATCGTCCAAACCGTTCCAGCCGGGCGACACCTGCTTTTCCATCGAGAGGGGAATCCATACGTCGGGCGATTGGCCGACGGCAGTTCCGAAGAAACCTGGAGGGGTGACGCCGACGATGGTGTAAACCGTCGAGCCGAAAGTCACGGTCTTGCCGACGATGGCGGGGTCGCGGCCAGACCGTCCATCCCACCAGGAGTAGCTGACCATGGCCACCGGATGACCGCCGGCAGGCTCGTCTTCGGATTCCGCGAGTGAGCGTCCCAGCAGAGGCTTCACGCCCAACATGCGGAAATACGTTCCCGAGACTAGCTGGACCTGCAGCAACTCCATTTCGGTCCTTCCCGCCACCAGGCCGTGCATCCCTAAGGGAAGACTCAGGATGGCGCTCAGGTCAGAGAAGACCTGGTTCTTCTTAAGCGCCTGGCGATAGAAGGCATACGAATAGAGTTGGGTTTGAGTGGCAAAACTGTCTGTGCTTCCAGCTGCTCTCCCTCGGCCCAGCAGCACCAATTGTTCCGGTTTCTCGACAGGCAACGGTCGCAGCAGCACGGCGTTCAGCAGGCTGAAGATCGCAGTATTGGCCCCAATTCCGAGAGCCAGCGTCAGCACCGCGACGGCAGTAAAGCCGGGGTTCTTGCGCAACGTGCGCAGGCCGAAGCGGAGGTCCTGCAGGAAGTGGTCCCACCAGAGCCAGCGGCCCGATTCGTAAAAGCTCTCCTCTGCCCGTGTGAGGTTGCCGAAGGATCGTCTCGCTGCGGTGCGCGCCTCCGCTTCGCCCAGACCTTGCCCTTTCAGCCGCTCTGCTTCGATCTCGAGGTGGGCTGCGATTTCCGCTTTAAAGTCACCCTGCTTGCGCTTTCGCCAGTGCATGTCACAGGCCTCCCTGTTCTTGGGTAGACATATAACCCAAGTATCCATACTTCGGGTCAGATGTCAACCCAAAAAACAGGACCGGGGATCCGAAAGGAGGCGTTCTTCAGAGGTATGCGGGGAATTATGCCAGCGCCAAATTCACATTTTCGATGGCTTCGTCAATTTCCGCGTTGTTCTTGTAGCCGACCGTGACGCTATCGACGCCGGCGACTCGAAATGCATAGCGCATTGCCGCCTGGCGGTCCTCACGGGTGGCGAAGGTGCCCTCGCCCACGAGCTTCATGCTGATCACGCCCATATCCGATTTGCGGGCCTGCTTCACATGTGCGACAACCTCGCTCACGTTTCCCAGGCCTTCGGTGTCGTAATCCTCCGCGTCCATCCTGGCGCCCTTATGGTTCATGCGGATCATCGCGACCTGGAGCCACTTAAAGTCCGGGACCTGGCGCAACGCCGGCAGGCCGTGCACCGAGGCGCCATGGGCCACCACCGCGTGCTTCGCCTGGGCCTCCATAATGCCGTCCTGCCAGCGCGTGCTATCTTTGGGCCACGTCGCCGTGTGCTGCCAATGGAGCAGCATTACGTCGAAGTATTCGGTGCGGGCGAGTTTGCGCAACTCGTCGATCTTCTGCATCGGATCCACGCCTTCCCGAGTCGTTACCTTCGACATCAGCCGATAACTGTCGCGCGGAATGCCGTCGAGCGCCACGCCGAGCATGCGGTGCATCTCGTGGTAAGACTCGGCGGTTTCAAAAAAGCGAATGCCGCGGTCGTAAGCGTAGCGGACCAGCCGCGTAAACTGGTCCTGACCCAAGTCGCGCTGCACTTTTCCGCTCATGCTGCCGGTGCCGAGCGCCAGGCGCGTCACCTTAACATCGGATTTACCCAGCGTCACCCAATCCGTGGCGGTTTGGCGCGCCGCCAGGAGAGGAAAGCTGCGCGCGCCGGCAAAGGCCGCTGCGGCAAGTCCTGTCTTCAGGAAATCACGCCGGGAGTAGTTAGCCATGAAGTTCTCCTCTAAGCGAAATCGCTACTTTTGTTGCCAAACCCTTGACGGGCCGCGAGGCGCTCGTCATCTTGGCTCGCGGATAAGGAATTCCGAACGAACTACCGCCCCCAGCCCGGAACAAGGCAAGGCGGCTGACTAAATTAGACCGCCGGAGGAGGAGCGGTGTCAAGGACAATAAGTCACTTTGGTCCCCACTGGCCGCCCTGCCTTGGGCACTCAGTTGTTACGACTGGGCCTAAGGCCGCGAAGCACACCACCCTCATGGGGCCTGTACGACCTTGAGACTGGTCACCTGGCGCACCCAGCGCGCCATGCGCTTCTCTCCCGGGACGACAATGTGAAAAGGGCCTTCTTTGTTGTCGAGTGGATGGCCGTCCGCCCGGTCGGCCAGAAGGATGACACGGTCCGTGAACGCCGGGTCCAGTTCCGGCAGCGCGAACACCACGCGGTAACTGTCCGCGGCTTCGACCAGCAGATAGGATGTGAGCTTCTTGCCGCGCATGGAATCGCCAAACACAAATCCTGCCTTCTCCAGAACCAGACGGAGTGGAACTCCCTCGAAACTGACGGCTTTGCCATGCACATCGACCGATAGCTCTTGATGCGGCATCCCGGCGATGTCCGAGGCTAGGACGTGAACGGGCGCGCCTGAGTCAATCTGGACGGCGATCTCTTGGGCCTGGCCGACGCGCCCGACGGCAGCGCACGCCACAAACAACAGGACTCTCAGGTGTATTCTCATAACGGTCCTCATTTGACGTTGCCCTCTCATTCGTGGCGAAGCTTGATGGAATCTTCGACCGGATTTACAGCCGATTTCAAGGCAATCGAAGGCGAAAAGCCGCAGGCCTTGCAGAGCAGGCCTGTTCTACATCGCAGGCTGCAGCAGGACCGATCCGGCTTGGTCCAGGTCGACTCTCAGCCGATGATGATTGGCCTCGAAAGTCACAGAGCTCCAGGCGTCTTTCCACTCTGCAGCTTGCCACTCACCGGGCAGAACGAGAATTGTGTGGCGGGTCATGTCAGCGTCGTCGCGCAGGCCCTCCTCGAGATTCCCGGCCAGGATTCGTAGTGTGCCATCCGACTCTCGCCACGCAGCGACACTCAGGGTCTGGTCCAGATCGATCTGTTCGGCGTGCAAGGCGCCGGTTCCGGCGAGCAGGGAATTGAGCGTGCCTGCAACAAGGGCGTAGGCGGCGCCGCTGCCGCCCCAGTCCTCCGCCAGGGGAGCGTTCTCCTTGAACATCACGTCCGCAGGATCCCACGTGATCACGCGTCTTCCCTCCGCAGTATTCAGGGTCAGGACCGGGCTGCCGTCAACTTCGTAAACCACACGCGCGCCTGCGACAGCTTTATTTCTCTCGATCCGGTAACAGGTTGGAAAGCTCGCCGGGACGTGCTGCGCCGGCGACGGAGAAGTATCCACTAACTTAGCCAATTGGATTCCCGCTTTCGCGGGAATGACCTGGTCCCCGATGGGAGCGGTGACCGACAAGAGGCCACCCATCTTTGCGAGTTCAGGATCAACACCGCCGGCAGTCGAGCCAAAGATCGCGACGGGGTGCCCGGTGTTGATCAGCTTGGCGACGTAAGCCGCGTGTTGGGGCGCCAGGTGCGAAGGTGTCTGGAAAATAAAGAGGTCGGACTTCACTTGCGGCAGCCATTCGAGGCGGGTCACCGAAAGGATCGGCACGGGCCATTTCATCATCGAGGCTGCCTGCTCATCGATCCATTCCTTGACATCGAGTTGAGGAGTTGCGTGGTCGACCTGCCATTGCATGGACTCGCGCGAATAGACGAGCGTGGGGCCAAAGACTTCGTGCGTCCTGCGGGCGTCCGCAATGGTAGCATTCAGGTTGCCGGCCAGGAAGTTTACGTCGTCACTGTCCAGCAGCCGCTTGCCCTGGTTCGCCCAGGAGATGTACGAGCCGGCAGGCAGCTTCAATCCTCTTGGGGTCTTCACAGCGGCATGAGAATACGCCCAGATGCCCCAGCGCAGGCGCTCCGGCGCGGTGTGAATCACATCCCAATCTTCCCAAGCGTCGAACGTTTCGATGAGAGGATAGTGGCGGACCTTGGTGTCTGCAAGCATGGCGGCGTGGAGAAGAGTGTAGCCAAGCTGATACGTCCAGCCCAAGAGGGGGTTATTCCAGAAATCGGTCTCCCGCAATCCCACCTCGTTCCAGGCCCCGGCCCAGGTCTGATCGACAAAGATATCGAGGTAACCTTCTTTGGCCACCGCTTCGAGATCCAGGCCGTTGGCGCGCCAATCCGCGACGGCACTCGCTGCATTCGAGTACATCATGATGAGGGCCTGGCGGTTCGCCGTCTTGAGTTCTCGCACCAGGGAGGCTACACCGGCCGTAGCTTCATGAATCACCTCGGGTGAGGGAGCGACCGGCCCCCAAGGCCCTCCACGCCGGTAGGGCTCCGGCATGCCGAAGGAATCGCGCAGCATGAGGGCGTCGAGTCCCACGGTCTTCGACAGGCTCCCCCATTGCGCCGCATAGGCTTCATGCACTGGCATGCCATCTGGAATCCCTTTCGGCAACCCGCCTGACTTCGCCGAATCCGCGTGGAGCCTGGCATTTGGATCGAAGTAGGGGGAGAAGTCAGATCCGCCGGACGATTCAGGTCGAAAGCGTGTAAACGCTTCCCGGTGACGCCGCACCCACGCCGCCTCTTCTCCGTAAGCGTGCGTCCAGGCATAGTTCAGCATTCCCACTTTGAAGCCGGGGATACCTCGCCTCGCCGCTTCTGCCCGCAGCTCGCCAGCCACTTTCTTCAAGTCTCCGTAGGTCCACGGATCATAGCCGTGGTGAGGAACCAAAAGCGGTTTCGCAAAACGCGCTTGCGCTTCGAGCTTGCGCGCTTCGGTTGTGCCCCGCAGCGGACCTCGCATCTCCACCCAATGCTGCTGCCCTGATCCCTGGGGCAGGCTGATCCTCTGGCTGAGATCGCCGGACCACTCCATCACGCATCCGACTGTCCAGCCCACATTGAGGATGAGACCACGATACCCTTGAACGCCGGCAAATAACGGCTGGAAGCGATCCCAGAAACCCTTCACCGATCCAGCGATGTCTTTTTGCTCGAACCAGTAGAGATCAATTTCCAGCCAGCGGTCACCGGGGATTGAATGAGTGGATTGAGATTCTACGGACCGGGCCGTCTGGTTAACATCTGCCCGTTCAGAAGTACAAAGCCCTATCGATACAGATAGGATCAGAAAGGTGAAGCTGTTTATTATTGCGCGCAACCCTCGCATTCTTCTTCCTCCCTCATGGTGCGTTCAGCGGGTCATCTAGACAACGCAGGCCTGCACGGATGCCGTACTCCCCAACCGCACGGAGCGGAATATGCATGGCGCCCCAGTATAGGGCGGGTCAGGCGAGCCTGTCGATGGCGGACAGAGCACGGGCTGGACTTGATGGACCAGGCCTTTGCCGAGACCGAGGCGCGAGTTGACGCCCGCGTGAGCCAGGACAGGAGCAGTATGCGGCGAGCGATCGAGTGGGCACTAGACCGTCTTAAGAAGGGTAACTTTGAAATCTGCGGGACAGAGTGATGCGTAGGTATTCTTCTATCGACTTGACAGGTGGGAGTTCCTTGAACGGCAACCGCGTAAGCTTCCTTCCTTACGTCACCGCTCGTAAACCTCTCGTCGGTGACCCACACGCGTAATCCTGACGAGCTTGGCGGCATCATCCACGATGTAGATCACGCGCCAGTCGCCAATTCGGATGCGCCAAGTGTCTTTGTAGCCTTTAAGCTTTCTCGATCCGACGGGGCGAGGGTCATCGGCAAGCGCTAGAATCCTTCGGTCTATTCGCGCAAACAGAGAGTCGTCGAGTGCGTCGAGTTCCTTCTGAGCGGAGTGTACGATTTCCAGCGAATACTCAACCACGGTGATGGCCACGCTTTACCCGGTTGGCACGGTACTCCTGGTAAGGGATGCTTTTCTCCTTGCGGCGCGACTCTGAAACGAGGCCATCCCAGAAATCCTCCCAAACTTCTCTGTGCTTTTTGAGATCAATGAGCACGGCGGTCCTGCGCCCCTTGTCGTCGGTTACGAATTGAATCCCGGTCATGACTTGACTCTCCTCCACCTCCATTTTAGCGTAATCGAGGCTTGGTTTCGCGATCATTTGGTGGCAATGCTCAGCGGTTTGGGTGCGGGCGGTGTGCGTTTCTTAACCACACTCACGGCGGCCAGAAGAAGAGGGTTCGCTGGCGCGGTGCGGCCGTCGACATTCCTGAAGCTCGTCGAAGCCCTCAGCCGAATTTCCTTCACTCGAATGCCGCGTCGCGGGTTGATCCATTCGTAAGCAAAAAAGCTCAGAGGCCCTTTGCCCGAGTCGCCGCAATCGATGTGCTCAGCTTGGAATGCAAGGTGGCTCGGGTCGTGACGCCTTCCCCATCCAGCCTCCAAGATGTTAACGCCGTACCGGACTGGGATGTTGTCCTCGAATCCGTCGTCGTAAATGACTTCGTACCAACCGAGGAGGTCGGCGGTGTCGGCATAGTTCCAGGTGTAGTCGTCCGCATTGACGTTGCGGGCCGGCTTGGCGCTGGCATGCAGGAAGATAATACTGCTGACGTCTTCACCGATGCGGATGGAGGCAGACGCAGCGCCAGCGATCGCGAGGGCAACGGCCGGTTTGCCCTCGCGGCGGCCGAGATCAAAGACCAGCCGCCCCGTTCCGACACGGCCGCTCTTCATGCCCGGTAAATCGACTCCCGGCACAGCGGTTACCTGCAAGGCGGATTCCATGTTGAGCGGTACCACCGGGTCAAAGTCGCTGGGAAACGGCCCCGCGCTTAGGCTTCGTCGCACCCGGGGCAGTAAATGTTGAATCGTGACGGAAAGCTCATCGAGCGGAGGTTTCCGGCCGGACCAGAGCAACTGCTCGCAGCCAAGGAAATCGAACATGAGGTCTTTGCCGAAATTCAATTCGTTGGTTGCCGCCCAGGAAGACGGAACGCCTCCGATGATTCCGGGACGCGAGGCCCGCCGTTCATAGTCCTTGATATCCGGCTCCATGTTGTCGAAGAGTTGCTGGAAGCCCCAGGTGTCGAGCGCGATTTCGTTTGCCTCGCCCTCGCCCTGCGCTGTGTTCTTATCGTCCCAGAACCAGTTGTAGACGAGTATATCCTTCGGGATCAGGCTTCGGATTTGAGCAAGGGACAAGGCGCCGGGGGTTTGGTAGGGCTGGCCCGTCGAAGTCGACGCCTTCTGGAGGCGCACCCCGCGCAAGGGTTCGATGAGATGATCGCCATAGATCGACATCTTAATTCCCCGCTGGGCCAGGTGGTCGTGGATCTTGTTGATGTCCTGGGCATAGAGCAGGCGCGGGTCTTTGTCCCTGCAAAGCGGACAGACTCCCCATGGGATCCTCCACTCATCATGTCCCACATGCACCGTCGTGGGTTTCATAACTTCGATATATTCATCCAGGACATCAAATAGCAGGTCATACACAGCGGGCTTCGACGGGCAGTAGGTGTCGGGCCATTCGGCGTCGGGAATCTCCGCCAGTTCCCGGTGCCGAGTCAGCAGGTAGTAGCTGTGGGTGAGGGAAGGAATTTCCGGAATCACTTCCACGTGGTGCAGGCGCGCGTAGGCCACCAAGTCGGCGACTTCGGATTTTTCCAGGACTTCGCCATCCGCGGTGTCGGCGTTGGCAGAGTCCTGGAATTGGCCGCCCGGGCCGGGCGAACGGTCGCGGCGCGTTGCATTCAGGTCGCGGTGCAACTCCCACCAGCCGGCGTTCAGTTCCGGATGACGATCCAGCCGCATCGCGGCGTTCAACTCCACGATGACGCGGTTGTATTTGTAAAGGGCGATGAAGTCGCGCACAAATCGTTTGAAGTAGGCAATGTTCTCATGGCCGGGCAGGTAGAGCTTGAGGCCACGAAACGGCTTCGCAGGCCAATCGCGCACCTGGACTGCCTGCACGTATGATTGCGCAGCGTCATCCTGAATCATTTGACGCAAGGTCTGAAGTCCGTAGAAGGCGCCGGCCTCGTCGGCGCCGATGACGACGAGGGCTTGGGGATCCGCTTCCAAAAGGTAGCCTTCGGGTTCGCGCTCGACAGACACCGCGACGTGATTTTGCAAGTACTCACGGACAAGAGGGTTCTCCATCGTCCCCATGAGAATGAAGGGTCCGGTGCCGGGCAATTTCGATACCGGGTGCGTTTTGAGCGCCAGTCCGTGCTTGTCGACAAGCTCCGCCACCAGGAATTGGCCCAACTCCACGTCATTTCGAGTGGCCTTATCGGGCACCAGCAGGGGTATGGAAGGATCGAGCGTGAAACGGCCGCTCCGTGTTTCAATCTCACGTGGTTCCGGAAAGATCTTAGAAGCCGGCGCCGTTTGGGCCTGAGCCAGGAAACATGCCCACGGCAGGATGGAAAATAAGCATCGAAGTGCCCTTGAACATCTTTTCATAAGCGAAGCCTTTCGGAAAATAACGCTGCCGAGCCGCATATCATCTGCCAAAAGCAATAGACCGGCGGAACAGGATTGCGCCACCCACTTTATTACCGCTGGCCCTGCATGGCAACCCGGAAGGGACGGTCGAGCCCTGCCCCCAGCCATTCTTCAGGCGAATGGGACAGTTTTCAATATTTGACGAAGTGGTCTAAACTTGTAACTGTTCCGGGCCATGCTGAACATTTGAGTTTCGGAAGGACACGGGGGCCGCTTCATGCGAGAGTGTGATTATGTCTCTGGAACCGAACTGGGACAATCATGTTTCCGGCGCCAAAGGTCCACGCTGTTTCTCCTTGCCCTGCTTTGCGCAACTTGTCTGCACGCTCAAGACGTCTTGACCTACCACAATGACAATGCTCGTACCGGCCAGGCGCTGGCTGAGACAATTCTTACGCCAAGCAACGTCAACTCGTCGCAATTCGGCAAGCTCTTTCAAGAGAAAGTGGACGGCAAGGTTGATGCTCAACCGCTCTACGCCTCTGCGGTGACGATCCCCGGACACGGAATCCACAATATGCTCTTCGTCGCCACGGAACACGACAGCGTTTACGCTTTTGATGCTGACAACGGAGGCCAACTTTGGAAGGTTTCACTTCTGCCGGCGGGCGAGACTCCCTCCGATGACCGTGGATGCGGCCAAGTTACGCCGGAAATAGGCGTAACCGCTACTCCTGTTATCGACCGGTCGAGCGGGTCAAACGGAACCATCTACGTCGTCGCCATGTCCAAGGATTCCTCTTCCGCCTACCACCAGCGACTGCACGCCCTCGATATAACATCAGGCGCAGAAGAATTCGGCGGTCCCAAAGAAGTCCAGGCCACTTTCCCCGGCACCGGCGATAACAGCAACGGGTCCAACGTCATTTTCGATCCGGCGCAGTACGACGAGCGCCCCGGACTGCTGCTGCTGAATCAGACGATTTACACATCCTGGTCGTCGCACTGCGACCTTGCGCCCTACACAGCCTGGATCATTGCCTACAACGAAGCCACCTTGAATCAGGTCAACGTGCTCGACCTGACGCCGAATGGTCATGAAGGTTCCGTGTGGATGAGTGGAGCGGGACTGGCGGCCGACTCGGCCGGGAATATCTATCCATTGCTGGCGAACGGAACGTTTGACGCCACGCTCGACGACCACGGCTTTCCTTCGCACGGCGATTACGGCAACGCCTTCGTGAGGCTCTCCACTGCCAACGGGGGTCTTGCAGTCGCCGACTATTTCACGATGTCGAATACGGTCTCGGAATCCAATGCCGACGAAGATCTGGGCTCAGGCGGGGCGCTGGTGCTGCCCGACATGCCCGATGCGAAAGGCGTCACACGCCATCTGGTGGTGGGAGCGGGCAAAGACCAAACGCTCTACCTGGCGGACCGCGACAACATGGGGAAGTTCAATCCGAAGGCTGACAGCATTTACCAGGAGATCCCGTCCGGGCTGCCTGGAGGAGTCTTTGGCATGCCGGCGTATTTTAACGGCAGGCTTTATTACGCTCCTGTGAATTATAGCCTTGTAGCCTTTCAGTTCTCGAATGCGCGGCTTCAGGTGACCCCAGCCTCATCTACAGGCACGCTTTTTACCTACCCCGGAGCGACGCCCAGCATCTCGGCGAATGGCAGCGTCGATGGCATCGCCTGGGCGACGGAGAATACGAATCCTGCTGTGCTCCATGCCTACGACGCATCCGATCTGTCCAAGGAACTCTACAACAGCAACCAGTCGGGCACGCGCGACCAGTTTGGGGTGGGCAACAAGTTCATCACGCCGACCATCGCGAATGGAAAGGTGTATGTGGGAACAACGAACGGGGTAGGCGCTTTCGGATTGCTCCCCGGCCAGGGGGGAGACTTCAGCTTAATCGTCAATCCAAGTGGATCCGCTTCGACTACGGTTTCCCCCGGAGAGACAGCGCAATACTCGCTCAGCATGACGGCAGCAGGAGGCTTCAACCAGTCCGTATCGTTCACGTGCGCCGGCGCCCCGGCCGAAGCGACCTGCTCGGTTTCTCCCTCTTCTGCTACTCCCGGGACTTCCGTGACGGCGCTGATGGTGAGCGTCTCGACAACCGCCCCGTCGCAAACGGGAAGCCTGCGGTGGCGCGGGATGTGGCCGGCGGGTTTCATACTACTACTGGTCATGCTCGGGGCCCTGGCCCGGCATCCTGCGCGAAAGTCGCACCCCTTGAATCGCAGGTCTGGCTTTCCGCCTCGGGGTGGTTGGCGATCTCTCGTCGTGCTGGGAACCGTTGCGCTCGCAGTCGCCTGCTGGGCTGGTTGCGGCGGCGGAGGAACGAGCGCGCGCATGACCAATCCGGGAACGCCGACGGGCAGTTACACAATGACCGTGACAGGTAGTTCGGCCTACAATTCGACGACGCTGACTCACAGCGTCACACTTCAACTGGTCGTAGACTGACAGGACGCTAGACGTTCAAGGTCTTCAAGTAAGCGACACCCTGCACAGTGAGATCCCAGCTCTGCTCGAGGAAATAGTTCTTCGCGCCGCCGGTTCTGGCCGCGGTGAAGATCTTGGGCCAATCGAGGCTATCTTTTCCCACCGCCACGCCGGGCGCGCGCATGCCTCCTGCACCCGCCGGCTCCTTCAAGTCCACGCCCTGTAAATGCATGGAGATGAAGCGCCCTGGATACTTTGTGAAGTACATCACGGGGTCTCCGACAACTCTCATGGCGGACATCTGGAATTGCATTTTCACCAGCTTCGGATCGAGGAGCTCGAGCAGGACTTCGTAAGTGAGCCGGCCGTCGACCTTGGACATCTCGAATCTTTCGTCGTGCAGGAATTGCTGAATGCCAGCTGAAGCCGCCGCTTCGCCGATCTTGTTATACTCGTCCGCCGCCTTCTTCACAGCGTCCATGGTGGTTACGCCGTGCTGCGCCGGCCCGTCCAGGCTCGCCGTTCCCATCTGCGTCATGCCAATGTCTTTGGCCCAGGCAATCACCTCCTGCTGCTTGGTTCGGAGCTCCTCGAGCGTGAAGTGGGAGCTGGGGCAGATCAGCCCGTGATCGTCGAGGACCTTCTTGGTCTGCTTCGCGTCCGCCAGGCTCTTGAACTCCTCGTATCCCGGCGAGCAGAGCTCCAGGCTGCCGACTCCCAGGGTCACCATATCCTTACACAGTCCTGCAAAGTCGCCATCCTTAATCCGCTGCCGGTGGGGATACGTCTGGCTCCCGATCGGCAAGCCCAGTGGATTGGCGCGCATCTCCCGCCCACCGACGGCAAGGAACCCCGTCACCGCGGCGGTCGTCGCTGATTCCTTAAGAAACTCCCTCCTAGAGATTCGTAACATGTGTGCCTCCATTTGTAGGGGCGGCCCTTGTGGCCGCCCGGCGATTGTCTCGACGCGATAGGGGCGGCCACGAGGGCCGCCCCTACGCCGTCGTCTATGACGGGTTCGTCAGATCCCAGCCTTGGCGATATTCGCGCGTCAGGTACTGGTTGGCGTCGGCGATGTTCGTGAACTTCATGCTCTCCTTATCCCAGAGGAGCGCCGGCGCGCACCGCTCTTCGTTGAAGATCTTTCCGCTGTATCGAATCGCCGCCCCGGCAAGAGCGATGGCTTCTGAACAGTTTGCAGCGTTGAGGAAGTTACCCTGCGAGGCTGGGCCCCCCTTGAACGCCGCCACCCACTCGTTGTCTGCTCCCCAGCCACCGCGCCGGCCACGATCCGCGGGCGGTGTTGGAAGTCCTTTGCTAGTGCGATAGGCTTGCATCTTCTTGGCCGGAATGATTTCGTCGTTCAGGATTATTCCTTTATCGCCGACGAACAGACTTCCCGTTGGGGGGATCGACTTCCCGTCTTCCAGTAACTCGTCCGGAGTGTACGGCCGCATTCCACCGTCGTACCAATACAACTTGAGCGCCGGCCACTGGCCATGGGCCGCGAACTTGAAGCACACTCGGTTGGCATACGGAAACGAGAAGTCATTCGCCTTTATCGTGCTCACCTGGTCGTTGATTTCGCAACTGTGGCTGGTTTGGGCTTCGATGCTATACGGAACCGGCAGGTCGAGCGCCATGAAGATTGGCCAGAGGCTGTAATTCCCCATGTCAGCGATGCTGCCGGCGCCGAAATCGTACCAGCCGCGAAACACCGCATTAGTATAGTTGGGATGATATGGACGCTCGAGCGACGGCCCCAGCCACAGGTTCCAGTCAAAGCCTGCGGGCACGGGCGGCGTGTCGGTGGGAAGGCTCGAGTACTGCGGCCAGAAGGGGCGATCCGTCCAATTGTGCACTTCCCGAAGCGTGCCGATCGCTCCGTCCTGGATCATGTCGCGCACTTGGTTGATCGGCCTATGCCAAGCCAGCAGGTGCGTAGCAACACCCGTCTTGCGCGCCGCCTCCACCACCATGCGGACCTCTGCCACCCGATTGGCGAGGGGCTTGTGCATCGCCACGTGTTTGCCTTTCTTCATGGCGGCGATCGAGATAGTCGCGTGCAGGTGGTCGGGCGTCATGATTTTGACGGAATCGAGGTCCTTTTCCTGTTCCAGCAATTCGCGGAAATCCGCGTACGAAGCCACGCCCTTGAAGTTCTCCGCCGCTCGTTTCTTCGCGTAGTAGGTTTCGATGATTTCTTTGGCCATATCCCGGCCGGCGCGGATGCCTTCGACTCCGGCTCCCCAATCGGGATTATCCAGAACCTTCCGCACGCTGTCACGGATGCCGGTCTTGTCCCAGTCAATGTAGTTCGTGCCGTCCTTGACGGGATCGCACACTGCCGTGATCTGCACGCCCGGCGTGGCAATCAGGCGCAGCAGTTCTCTTGTTCCCTGAGTGCCGCAGCCGATATAGGCCAGCGTTATTTTATCGCTGGGCGCGACATATCCGGGCCCGCCCAGCACATGTCTCGGAACGATAGTCAACGCGAGTCCTGCCGCCGCAGGAGCCAGGAATTCGCGACGGTTCATATTGGCTTTGGGAATCATTTCGAATCTCCTTTGCTGATGCTGAATCGGGTGCGATTATACATCCGGCTGAGTTCTTTCCAACCGTTTTTTCTGGCGCCTCGGAGCCAGGAATCCTCACAGTACCCCTGTCTTCCCTTCGGGGGAACGCCTGAGGTCGGAGGGGGTACTCTTGTACTATTGCCGCGCAAGTGGGCTTCGGTTATTAATGGTTTGAAAGTTAAAGTTGTTATGTAGCAGGCAATCTTATCGCTGAATCTGGTTTTGCAGTAGTTGGTTAACGCGTAGCACCCCTGAAGTCCGATGACTTAAGGGTCGTGAAGTCGCCTTATTCAATTCCTGGAACGTGGATGAAAACCGCCGACTACAAACCGGGACGCATTTTTTGGGGTTTGACAAAGGGATGCAATGAAAGATGCATTCCCTCTACCGCCACCGCTACAAAGCGCTTATCACCACTCGACCTGCCTATAAACAGAAGCCCTGATCCTGATAACGCAAGTCTTTCAGTCGCTCCTACCAATCCTAGCTTTGTGCGGTGGCGCACTTTTATCTCGGCACGACGTTTTGGACCTTAGGCTCTTATTCCTCCTGCCTCGGGGCGTATCCGGGTTGGGCCTCCCCCCCTCGGGTGCGCCCCCCTCCTTCTAGGCTCACGAACGGCTTTACGGCTCTGGCTTCACGCTGTAGCCGGGGTCTTTCAGAATGAGCCTCACAAAACCCCTCAGCAGCACTTCGTCAATATCTTCAATTGAAACGGTGTCTCGAGTGTTCCTGGGATCGTAGAATGTATAATGCGATTCATCGTCCAATCGAATCAGAAGATTGCCGTGGATAAACTCCGTAAGCGGATTACCAAAGGAGAGAGTTCCTGTCGCAACTTCGAATTTCACGATCCATCCGTACTGGTAATTCGCGGCGTTAAGTTCAAAGGTGTAATCTTTTGCGTACGGGTCAATGTTGATTGTTATGGACGATCTTTCATTGAAGGCTTCGACAGACTCTTTCAAGACTGTTTCGATTTGACTCCAGATGGTAGGGGCTAGCTCAGCAAGTCTCTTTTGTTTAAGCCGCTCCTCCTCTAATCTTCTTGCCGCCATGCTCGTCTGGGATTCGCGCTCACCGAACATTCTACCGATCCAGTCTTTACTCATAGGTTCACATTCTAGGGCGAGGCAAAGACGGAAGTCAATTGCGCCAGCGCAGGGCGCGGATGGGGACAAAACGTCTTATCCCACCCCGCATTGGCACTGCGTTCCGGAGGGTTCAAGCAGCGTTGATACTTCCGTTCTTGGGGAGACGCCGCGGAATTAGTCAGACCCGTTCGAGCTGAGACGATCGGCGTATAATGGGGACTGGGGTTAGGGCTCATATCGATCATCTCCGGGGTAGCACCTTCGCCCCGCGGAGGCATTACATGTCGAGAGTTACGGAACTCCTTATTAATGGCGTGAAGCATTCCGTTGATGTCGACACCGGCGCGAGTCTACTGAGTGTCCTGCGCGACGCTCTCGACCTCACGGGGAGCAAGTACGGATGCGGCGAGGGCCAGTGTGGCGCCTGTACGGTCCTGATTGCAGGGGCACCGCGTCGCTCTTGCATTACGCCGGTGAGCGAGGCGGCCCGAAAGCCGATCACTACTATTGAGGGGCTGGAGAAGGATGGCCATCTTCACCCGGTTCAGCAGGCGTTCCTCGATGAAAACGTCATGCAATGCGGGTATTGCACTTCAGGGATGATCATGACCACGGTGGGCTTGCTGACGGTTCGCCCCGAGCCGAGCGACGAAGAGATTGCCCACTACTTGCAGGGACACATCTGCCGATGCGGAACTTATTCGCGCATTACTGCTGCCGTTCGGCGTGCGGCAAAGTCCATGCGGGAGGTGCGCTCATGAAAGTGTTTCCCGTGACCAACCACCCCCCTACCCCGACTCCCCTCCTTCCTAAGGAGGGGTGCCCGGAGGGCGAGGTGGTTCCGGCCATGCTTGAACCAGAACGATACGAATTGAATGTACGGCCCACGTATCACTTTGGAATGCCGCGGCGGGATTTTTTCAAAGTCTTGGGAGGCGGCATCGCGGTCTTCTTTCTCCTCGATCGGCCACTTGCCGGCCAGGAAGCTGGGCGCAGCGGCAACCGGTCCGGCACTTCGCTGCCTCAGGATATCTCTGCCTGGCTGCACGTCAACGAAAACGGCGAAGTCACGGTTTTCACTGGCAAAGTAGAGGTAGGGCAGAACATTCGCGCATCGCTGACTCAAGCCGTGGCCGAGGAGTTGCGCGTTACGCCCGGCTCCATCTCCCTGCTGATGGGTGATACCGACCGCGTTCCCTTCGACATGGGGACTTTCGGCAGCCGCACCACTCCCACCATGAACCCGCAGCTTCGACGCGCGGCTGCGGCGGCTCGCGAAGCCCTTATCGGCCTTGCAGCCGATGCCTGGAAAGTGGACCCTGCCAAACTGACGGCGGCCAACGGCGCCATCACGGACCCTGACTCACAGCGCACAGCCAGCTACGCAGAACTCGCCAAGGGACGCGAGCTTGCCAAAGTCATTCCCGCCGAAGAACCTCTTACCCCGGCAGCGCAGTGGAAGGTCATGGACAAGCCGCTGGGAAAGGTGACCGGCCGTGAAATCGTAACCGGCAGGCATCGCTACCCTTCTGACATCCGATTGCCCGAGATGCTTTACGGCAAAGTCCTGCGGCCACCCTCCTTCGGCGCCTCGCTGAGTTCACTCGACGCAAGCAAGGCGCAGCAGATGCCGGACGTCAAAGTCGTACACGACGGCAACTTTGTGGGCGTTGCTGCCCCCAACCCACAGGTGGCACAAGACGCGCTGGCAGCGCTTAGCGCCGAGTGGAAGTCCACGCCTGCGCAAACCTCGAGCGACGACCTCTTTGAGTACTTGAAGAACCACGCGGAGACCGGCGACGATCGCAACGGGCACGCCGTCGGTTCCATTGAGAAGGGCCTCTCCGACGCGAGCCGCCGCCTTAAACAAACCTATACGGTCGCCTACATCGCCCACGCGCCGCTGGAGCCCCGCGCCGCAGTGGCCGAATGGAAGGACGGAAGGCTGACCGTCTGGACCGGAACTCAACGGCCGTTCGGTGTGCGGGGCGAATTGGCTGAGGCATTTCGCCTTCCCGAGGACCACGTGCGAGTGATCATGCCGGACATGGGTTCCGGCTATGGTGGCAAGCACACCGGCGAAGCAGCCGTGGAGGCGGCGCGTTTGGCCCAAGCTGTGCAACGGCCTGTGAAGCTAGTGTGGACGCGCGAGGAAGAATTCAGTTGGGCTTACTTTCGTCCTGCCGGTGTCATCGAAGTTTCTGCCGGCCTCTCGAGTGACGGCGCCATCACCGCCTGGGAATTCCACAATTACAATTCCGGTGCGGCAGCCATCGGCACCCTCTATAACATTCCCAATCAGCGCATTCAGTTTCACTCCGTCGATTCACCTCTGCGCCAGGGCTCGTACCGATCCCTGGCCGCAACCGCGAACCATTTCGCGCGCGAATCCTTCATGGACGAACTCGCGCACCTCGCCAAAATGGACCCACTCCAATTCCGGCTCAAGAATCTCACCGACGAGCGCTTGCGGGCGGCGCTCGAAGCGGCGGCAGAGAAATTCGGTTGGGGGCAAACGAAGTCTCACCCGGGGCGGAGCACCACCGAGGATCGCACCTTGCGTGGACATGGCATTGCTGGAGGCTCCGATAAAGGCGGATACGTGGCAACCTGCGCGGAGGTGGCGGTGGACTCAACCACGCGGCAGGTGCACGTGGTGCGCGTCGTGACGGCGTTTGACTGCGGCGCCGTGGTGAATCCCGACGGCCTTCGCAACCAGATCGAAGGCGCAAATAATATGGGCATCGGCGGGGCCTTGTTCGAAGCCATCCAGTTCGCAAACGGGCGCATTCTGAACCCCCACTTTGCGCAATATCGCGTGCCGCGCTTCAGCGACGCTCCGGCCATGGACGTCGTTCTGATCGATCGAAAGGACGTGCCATCCGCGGGGGCCGGAGAAACCCCCATCGTGGGCATCGCACCCGCCATCGGCAACGCGATCTTTGCCGCCACCGGCAGGCGCCTGCGCGCCTTGCCTATGGCCCCGAAGGGCGTATAACGACAATCAAAACAGCTCACGCCAAGGCGCCAAGGCGCAAAGAAGCGCGAAGGAGAAGTCTTTGCTTTCCTTTGCGAACTTTGCGTACTTTGCGGCTTTGCGTGAAACCGGCTTGTTCCTAGCCAGATTGCACCTTCCCATCCACGGCCCGCCGATGTAAAATCACCCCCTCGAAATTCGAACGCGCCGAGCTCACTTTATTTCCGGAAGGAATTGCCATTGCTACTGACACCCGCAGACTGCAAAAGAATTCATTCAGCGGCTCTCGATGTCCTTAGTGATCTGGGGGTTCGAGTCGACACTCCGGAGATCGTCCTCCTGATGCAAGAGGCTGGCGCAACCGTGGACAGCGAGAAGCGCGTCCATATCCCCGCCCATCTCGTGGAATGGGCTCTTCAGCAGGCGCCGCATCAGGTGAAGATCGCGGACCGCATGGGTCATCTCTGGCAACTGGGCCCGGAGGGCGGGACCCTGGTTTTAACCGGGAATGCGCTGTACATCACGCGCGGCCGCGTTCGCAGCGATTTGCGAGCCTCCGATTTGGCGGAGTTGGCGCGGGTCGTCGATGCATGCTCGAACATTCACGGCATGGTCGGAACCTCCCTTGCCGACTCTCCGCCTACCAGCCGCGATTTCGTGGGCTTTCGAATTATGGCGGAGTTTACAGGCAAACATCTGCGGCCGTGCATCTACACTCCGGCGGGTGCGCGCACGGTGATCGAGATGGCCAAGGTTCTCCTGGACGGCGCAACCTTGCGCGAGCGCCCCATCGTCAGCACGGGCTTCAGCATCATCAGTCCCTTGCACTGGACCGCCCTGGCACTGGGTGTCTTTAAGGAGACAGCGGGCGTGGGCGTGCCTGCCATGATCAATTCTGAGCCGCTGGCGGGAGCAACTGCGCCTGTGACCCTGGCGGGTTGCCTGGTGATTGGCGACGCAGACACGCTGAGCGGCCTGGTCATCAATCAGTTGCTGGAGCCGGGCCGGCCTTGCTTTTACAACGTGGGGTTTGCGCACGTCTTCGAGATGTCAGCGGGCCTTGCACTGACGGGCGCGCCTGAGAACGCCCTGCTGCAAGCGGCCGGGGCGGAGATGGCGCGATTCCACGGTCTCCCCAGCGCAGCGTGGATGTCCACGGAATCCCTTTGCGCCGACTCGCAAGCCGCCTTCGAGAAGATGATCGGCGGTCTGGCCCACGCTGCCGCGGGAGTCAACTTCATCTGGGGTGCAGGCAACCTCGAATCTACCTTGGCGATGTCGTGCGAGTCGCTCGTGACGGACAACGAAATCGCAGGCTATTTCCTGCGATACCAGAAGGGATTTCCCATAGATGACGAGGCGCTGGCGCTCGACGATATTCGAGACGCAGGGAAGTCCGGGGATTTTCTGAATTCGCCGCACACTCTAAAGCACTTTCGCGAAGTCCTCAGCCGAGCGCAATTGGCCGTGCGCGCGCGGCGCGGCGACTGGGAAGCAAAGGGTTCACTTACCTTTGAGGAGTCGGCGGAGCAGAGGGTTCGAGATATCCTGGCGCAGGAACCCAAGCACTACCTCGACACGCACCAGCAGGCCGAACTGGAGCGAATCGAGCGATCGGCGATGGCTTCAGATGGTTAGGAAGCTAATCCCTCGCCGGGGTCCCGAAGGGACCCAACATCATTAGCCGTAGGTGAAACCTACCGTAAACGTCTTGCCAAAGCATTCAATTCAACCCCGGAGGGGTTGAATTCGACCCCTTCGGGGTCGCTGAAATACTCAACGTATGTCATCTCGTCCGTAGGTTTCACCTACGGCTAATGACCTTCATGCCCTTCGGGCATGTTTGGCGGCCCCCACCGGCCGTTAATCTAGCGCCTATCTCTCCCCGGTGAGAGAATTGATTACGCATCAAAGGAGGAGGTTCAATTTCATGAATTCAACTACTCGTCGCGGTTTCCTTCGTCGAGGGCTCGCAGGCGCGACTGTGCTGGGGTCGTTGTCCAAGGCGTCCCACGCAGAATCGAGCGCGGATGCTCTCAGCCTGCATTCGGCGGCTCCTGCCGTCCAGACACCGGCTGTTTCGGAGTTCTCCGTCGCGCCGACCCCTGTGCGGACGGGTTTCGGGGGCGTGGGATTTCACGCCCAGATGCTCCTCGCGGATGCCACCCAGGATTTCGAGGACCAGGTATTGGCCAAGCGCTGGCGCGAGTTGAACCCGCGTTTTGCGCGCATCTTTCATACCTGGCTTCCGGACCATCCGGGGACTCGGGATCCCAAGGTCCTGGCCGCGTTGGCGCGGCAGATGGTGATGATGAAAGATGGCGCCGGAACTGAAATCTACCTCACCACAGGCGAACCGAAGGAAACCAACAGCAACGAGGATTTGCGCTCCTACGCCTCGGCGGTGGCGGACGATCTCGAGTATCTGCAGAACGCCGGCGCCACGAACCTCAAATGGTACTGCTGCACCAACGAGCTTTCGCTCATCGAATGGGCGGACATGCACAACGATATGCCTCGCTATCGCGCCTACCATGCCGCCATCGCCGAGGAGATCAAGCGCCGCTCGCTGGACATCAAGCTTCTCGCCACGGATGCTTCGCCGGTCGAATATTGGGGGACCCTAGATTGGGCCAGCAAGAATATGGACGACATCACGGGTGTTTACGGCGGGCATCACTATATCAACGAGCAAGCTCCCGACAACCTGGGGTTTTACAAATGGTTTCTCGGACGCTGCCAGTGGGCCGTGGACCTTGCCAAAAGTCGGGGCAAGGATTTCATTTTGGGTGAATTTGGGCCTGCTCAATATTTCGATTTGAAGTACGGCATCCGCTGGGACGCCTGCAAATACTTCGACACGCCGCTCGAGGGCCTGGCCGGCTTGCAGCTTGCGGAAGCTGCCATGGCCGCCATCAATGCCGGGGTCTACGCCATGGGGTACTGGACCTTCAACGATTATCCCGACCGCCCCGAAGAGCACGGCATCAACCATTGGGGAGTCTTCAAGTGGCTTACCAACGGCGCACTGACGCGCGCGCCTTACTATTCGTATGGCTTGCTGAGCAAGTTCTTCCGCGGGCCGGGCACGGTCTTTAAGGTGGATAGCGAAGAGGACCTGGTTCGGGTGGCGGCCCTGCAACATGATGAGGGGAAGACTTGGTCGGTCGCGGTTCTCAATCGCCAGTCGCAGGCAGCGCGCATTTCCATCCGCCTTGGCGACTTGCAGGATTCGAAGGCCTTCCGGAAATACGTGTACGATCCGAGCCACATCCCGATGACGGACGACGGCGATCTGCAGGAACCGGTAGGCAAAGTGACACCCAGCGAGGGCAAGTTGACGGACGCTGTCGAGGCCGGAACGCTCGCCGTTTACACCACAGCGTAATGATGACAGTACTGCGGCCGCAGTCAAGGGTCTCGAGGTAAAAGCAATTCAGGACACGCGCCGAGCGGAGCGACCGCGAGCGCCAACCGCTTGCGGTGGACGCCCAGCGCCGAACCAGACCTCTGTTACTACCGCATCTATCATAGCCGGTGTTCGCATCGGATCCACCGCCGTTACGGAGTACATCGATTCCGGCCCTGACCACCACCGCAAAGGGCCCTACGCCGTGGTGGCGGTGAACCGTTCCGGAAATCCCGGGCCCCGCTGATTGCTACTTCTCCTCTTCGAGCGAAATCGACCGCAAGCACCACCGTCAACGCTTCGCGGGTTTTCACCTTCGGCGCCGAAATCGGAACTCTTAAGCCAGGCGCCGAGGCGGATGTGAACGTGCTGGAGTTGAAAGACGCAGAGTTCACCTTCACCGACTCTGACGGCAAGACCCGCACGGGACGTCAAAAGCTTCAACCTGTCACGACCGTGAAGGGTGGAAAGGTGTTCGAGCCTACGGCATGAAAGCCACTGACTGGCGCAGAGCGAAGCTCTGCGGCTTCAGGGTTTGGAAATGTGCCCAAACGCAGAGCTTCGCTCTGCGCCAACCGGCGGTAAAAGCGAGGAGTATAATGTTCCAATGTGTGACCCGAGCAAGATGAAGTGTTCACCTTGTGCAAAGGAGGCGACGTGCCGAACACTCAAGGATTGAATTCGCCAAGCGAAGTCTACTTTTTCTCCAGGAGGCCTGAGGACTACACGTTTGCGAACCGCTATTACGGTTACGAGATTGCCAAAGCGACCGAGCAGTCGCTGGACGCCGCGAAGGCGGAAACACTCAAAGATGCAAGATTTGAGATGATCCAGTTTGCCGAACCAACAGTGGACGTCCAGGGAAAGAAATACATCTACGTCCTTCGCTCGAGTGCCAGTCGCGACAAGTTTAGGAATGTTATGTCCCCCGAGTATCTACACAAGGCTAAGGGTGTAGGGATCCTAGGTCTTCACTACTCCGCCGTTGAAGCCTACGGTGATGCGATTGGTATAACCGTGGAGGCTGCGACCCCTCAGGAAGCAAAGGTGCGATTCCAGGCCTGGCACGAGAGCATAAAAGCAGCGTTGAGGGCACTGGCTGATCGTTTCGCGATCCTTAACAAAGAACTCGAGCAGAAAGGTTGAGGAATTGGCGGCTCAGCGGCTTGAGGAACTCAATCGCTCAAAGGATGCGTTGTAGCTTTTGGGAGGAAGCCGAACGAGGGAGAAAAGATATCAGGGAGAAAAGGTGAGGGAGAAAAGGTGAGGGAGAAAAGGGTGAGGGAGAAAAGGGTGTCAAGAACGTGTGAAATAATTGGTTTTACCGAACCCGGCACTACGTGTTTTCAATACTTTGCATTGTGGATAACAGGCCAGAATTCGATTTTTTCACATGTTCCAAGTACCCTTTTCTCCCCCTTTTCTCCTAAAGATCCACAGGGTTAAACGGCCTGTGAGGCTTCGACTCGCGCCGCCCGCACTATTGCTTTACCGCCTTTGCTTAAGAAGCAGCGAAGAAACCGGGAGTCGCCCAATGCCCCCCAAATACACATTCGCCTTCTTCCCGTACCTACGCACGGGCAACCCAGTGACCTATCGGGGCCTCACATTGAAAAATTCCGACGACGAAGCCGGGATTCCCGATGATGCCCGCACGGATTTCATCCTCCTCAAATCCCTCTTTTTCCTGCGTGACAATTACCGGCTGCGCCACACGACCTACGCCATCGTTGCTCTCCCTGAAAACGTGAATGACGATGAACAATTCGAGGCCCTACTCGAATTCCAGACAATTCTTGGCTACCTATATTCAGCGCCGCGCGCGCAATTCAACGATATTTTCTTAAGCTCCGAGCACGCCAGCCTCTATTGGTTCCTTCCCAAGCCGACTTCTAAATACGTCGTCTATGAGGATTGGGGGGTCGAAGCTTTTCTCGGTTAGATTACCCGCCGCCCGATGATTGCCAGGAACTTCCGGCTTACGAAGCGTATCTGAACGGGCGTCTTGTCACCTGGGTCACAAAAGGGAGCAGACTATATCCTCCTATACCGCGAATTGTGATGAATCGCTCCCAGGACCTTTACCACGACCTTTATGAAGCGATTGCGGGGCGCAAGCACAACGCTCTCCTTGAGTATTTCGGCAGACCGGGACGTAAGTCCACGCCTCGTGACCGGCAGCTTCTCACGGCGATCCGATGGTACAATCGTGCCAACACAGAAAGCAGCGACGAACAATTGACAGTAGTGCATCTTGCCATTGCTTTCGAGGCCCTCCTGAATTTGCCGGGAGAAGACCGCGTCACACAGCGTTTCACGGAAGCTGTCACGCTTCTGCTCGGTCGCCTTTCAAGACTCCAGAGCTGGGCACAACAGTTTTACGATGCGCGCTCCAGCATTGTTCACAAGGGAACTTCTGACCGGCTTCGGTTTTTCGCGACTGACGATTATAAGAACCCGAGTGCGGACGTTGCATACAGGCCGCTGGCAGCTTACGGTAGACAGATCTTTCAGCTTTGCGTGGCGGTGATCGTGACAGGTGCGGCGCTCGCGGATAACGCCAAGCTAACAAGCCAGCTTGCAACCAATGGCGAACGTTTTCAGCGTATCTGCAAGACCTTGACTCAAGCGGGAACGCCGGAGGATCTCATTGCCGCCACCGACGATAACATCATAGACATCAATGAGTATCGCTACCAAGCCGAGGATGGCCTGACCTACAAGCAGATCATCGCAGCCGCGCGGCTCATGGCGCGGCAATACCTTCAGGTCACCGCACGAGAGCCACAAGTTGTCATGAGCGCATTGAATGATTTGAGCACCGCTACCGACGAATTTCAGCAGCTCGATGCGATTAGAAGAATTAAGGAAGGACTGACATCTCACGGAACTCCGGAACACTCTGAGCCCCGAAGGATTCTGTACTCGCTGATCGGAAGCGTCTGGGATTACACCTTCATGCACTATTATGCGCTCCAGCGCAAGCGCAAAGAAGGCACTCACCAGGACAACGAACACCCGCAATAGTCCAAGCGAGACCAAGACCACAATATTCCTGACCAGAATTCAAGCTCGCTCGATAACGCTATTTTCTGCAATATGAAAACAAAACCGCCGCCCTGGAGAGCCTTATTTTTCGGAAGGTCTATTATCACACAGGAATTTCTTACCAGAATCTGACCCCTCTACGCGCCCGTAGACACAGACGAAACGCCCGTTTTGTCGGGAGCACTAGCGCACGCGGTGACTGTGAGTGAAGATCCTAAGGTTACAGGCCGTTAAAAGGAAGAAGCGCACCTACTCAGAGCTTGGTACAATCGTCATTTCGAAAACTAATGAAGCATCAAAAATATAAATTACTCCAGCGTTTGGCCGCCGATCTCTTGCGAGAACCGATCACCGTCTTCGCCGGCGCCGGCATGTCCAGGACTGCTGGCATTCCCGTCGTCATGGAAATGCAAAATCTGATCCTGCGCCAACTTGGATTTGACAATAATGATATTAGTCTCTTTTGCCGAGCGAATCTGCCCTTTGAGGCTTTTTTTGAGGTTCTCCTTGACGCAGCGGAGTGTAAAACGCTCTTGCGAATCTTTCAAAAAGGTACAACTACACGGAATCATTTACTCCTTGCCAAGCTGGCTCGTCGCGGATTGCTATCTACGGTTATCACGACAAACTTCAACGTCCTGATCGAAAGCGCTTTCGAATCTGAGGGTATTGCACTTGAGGAGTATGTAACCGATGAGGCGTTAGCCACGGTCGCTTGGTCCGACAAGCAGGCAAAGCTGGTCAAGCTCCACGGGAGCATAAGGAACATTGAAGAAGTTGCTGTGAGTATCCGGCGTGTCGCAGCACAGCATTACGTGCTCAATCGGGTAAACGCCGTAAAGCAAATGTTGACCGAATCCCGTGGCTTAATTTTGTTCATAGGCTATAGCTGTTCAGCCAGTTTGACATTTCGCCGGCCATCCGAAGTACTCGTAAGAGCACCTGCAAGATTATCTACGTGACACATACAAAAGATCATAATCCTCCCAAGCTAAAGAGGCTTGCGAAGGCTCACCCAGAGCATGTGTTGGCGCATCTCAATTCAGAGGAACTTGAATGCAATGCCGATGATTTTGTTGAGTGTCTATGGGAGCAAGCCCTCAATGAAGCCGCGCCATCTTTGGACGCGCCCGCAGACGCTTGGCTTGATGACGTCGACAACTGGATTCGCGAGTTGCGTAATAACGACAAGGGCTTCATTTCTTATCTATGTGGCTTATTGCACAAAGCTGCAAACAATTGGAGTCGCTCGAACCGCTTTCTAAACACGTCGCTTTCTGAAGGGTTGGGAGACTTTTTACACGTTCGGACGTATTTAGCCATGGGGTACAATTGTCGGGATCTTAACGAGCTCTCCCAAGCAACAGAAAACCTCGATATCGCGCTCAAGGAAGCGGCAACACTGGGCCTTGCAGAAGAGGAAGCGCGGGCCCTTAATGGGCTTGGAATTGTGGCGGCCGATCGACACAAATATGATGCCGCCATCAAACTCTACGAGAGGGCCACTCAGAAGGCCGAGCTTACGGGTGATCGAGAACTTGAGGGCAAAGGTCATGGCAATACTGGAATCCTCCTCAAAAACCGAAACACGGGAAATGACATGATTGAGGCGTTGGTGCACCATGTGCGCGCGCTTCACCTCTCGCGCGAAATTGGGGACAAACGAAGCGAGGGCCGAACTCTCGGCAATTTGGGAATTACGTACAGCGATTTGGGCTATAAGCAAGTCGCCGAGGGATTCTATGCTGAAGCTAAGGAAGTTGCGACAGCTCTTGGCAACCTGCTCCACGTCGCGATTTGGTTGGCCAATGCTGGCGAAGATGCCCTCACTTTCGACAGGGTACTTGGCGAACGGCTGCTTCGGGAGGCGATCAAGGCGTTTCGAGACCTAGGTAAAGAACATCTGGCCGCTCAAACTGAATCTCTCCTTGAGTCCGGACTGGGAGACACGGCTTAAGATAAATGCCCCAAGAGAAAATATGCAAACAAGGCTGGTGCTTAAGATCGAGCATTCAAGAGGGGGAAAGAGAAGGGGAAGAGTGTCAAGAACGCGTGAAAAAATCACCAGTCCAGTCATTCTGAGCGAGCGAAGAATCTGCAGTTGTTTGTTCAAAAAGATAAAAGCAATTCTTCGCTTCGCTCAGAATGACGGACAACTTTTTCACAGCTTCCAAGTACCCTTTTCTCCTGAGACCTTTCTCTGAGGGCCCTATATCTGCGTTCCGTCTCTTTGTCAAGCAATATCTCAAGAGTTACGACATTGAGACATTATGACACTTTGCCATAATTGTGCCGACACGCGAACACGCCGCGCCCACGTCCCCCAGGAGAAAAGGATTCAGGTTCCATTTTGAACTGACAGCGTATCCCCTCTTCGCACAGCGCTCTATTGGCGAACCTAAACGAAAGCCTCGGAAAGCCGGTAGGCTCCTCGTACTCCTGGGAGCCCGTGGCAAATGGCCGGGACTGCGCCTGAGGCCGATCAGGGCGGGATGGTGCCATCGGGGGAATTAACTTAATCAGTACTTGACAAATACGACATTATAGTCTAAAGTTGAATGGTGAGGTTGCACAGAAGGTCAGTCTCCGCCGGAAACATCTCCGTCTCTCACAGTTCCTATCCCATATTCCCTTTTCCATGTTGCCTTCCTGGATTCTCAAGGTTGCCTGATGGACACGTGCTTGTTGGATCGAAGAAATCGAGCATCCGCAAAGCGTCGCGGGAAGTGCGGGGGTCGTTGGTATGCGAGGTAGACACAATGTCCACGGAATTCAGGTTAGAGCAATCATCATCTTCAAAATCGAGGGAACAAAGCGAGAATGTCTATGAAAACAAAGGATCGCGTCTTGTGGAGTGCGGCAGCGGAGCGGGCGGAGATGCCGCCTTCTCCTCGCGAGTGCGAGCCAGCTCCGTCCGACGCGGTTCCAGGGCGGCAGCTTCGCTGCCGCACTCCAAAATCGGCGGAACAAAGCGAGAATGTCTATGAAAACAAAGGGTCGGCCGAGAATTCAACCACCCCTGACCCCTCCTTATCCAAGGAGGGGAATCGCGAACTCCCCTCCTCGGACGAGGAGGGGTTGGGGGTGGTGCGACTTTGCGTCCTCCGCGTTCTTTGCGCCTTGGCGTGAAACCGGTTGGAGGCATTGAAAACGGCGGAACAAAGCGAGAATGTCTATGAAAACAAAGAGTCGAGGAGTTGAGAAGTCAAGGAGTTCAGGAAGCGAAGCCAAATCAAGACGGATTGGGCGGGAGCGACAGTTTGTCACTTCTCGACTCTCAACTCTCGACTGCTCGACTCGCCATGAGGGTCCGAGCTGTCGCAAGCACGGCTAAAATGTCACTCTCACCCCAAGCTGCGCAGCGAAGGGGATTCCCACCGTGGTACCGGGTCCGAAGAAATCGCCCAGCGCTCCGGAAGGAGACGAGCAGTTGCTTGGGATTGGTAATGGGAGTGGTCTCGGTGCAGGCCGCGTTTTGGCAGAACGCCGTGGCATTCGAAGAGGTTGTTAACAGGTGTGGGGAGAGCGGAGAGGTCAGTAACGTAGTTGGCGCCGGGATTGTTTCGGTTGAAGAGGTTGAAGAATTCGATGAAGGGCATCACAACCCAGCCCTCGCGTACGGTGATGGGCCGGCTGACCCGCATATCCACTTGGATGTAAGGCGTTCCGCGAAACTCGTCGAGACTTGTCTGCACCCCATTGATCACGGCGCGATCGTCGAGCGAATCTCCGAAGCCATTCACGTCCACCGGCGTGGTCAGGGTGATGGGCCGGGCGCTTTCCGCCTGCGCGAGGAGAGATGTCTCGAGGCCGCCCGGGAGGTGGAAGATGCCGGCCACCACCAGGCGATGCGTCACGTCTTCACCCGAGGGGCCGAAATCCCCCGCGCCGAAAGCGTGCAGCGGGTCGCACACGCCATCCACGTAGTCGAAAAGCTCTCCGAGTACGCAGCCCCACGTCTTAGCCTTCGAGAGCGTGTAGTTCGCCACCAGGTTGAACCGCCCCGACACATTTCCTTGCAGGTGGATCATCATGCCGTCGTAACGCGAGCGATTGTCGGATCGGAACACGGTCAAGTTGGGGACGTTGTTCATCTGGCCGGTCGAGTCCGAAGCCGGGAACAGCGGCGAGAACAGCGTGAATCCTGCCTGGTACTGATAACGAGCGTAGGAATGAACCCCTTGTTCGTGGACCCAGTCGGCGGACAGGCTCCATTTCGAGTTGAAAGCGTGCTGGATGCCGGCGCTCGAATGAAGCGCATAAGGCGTCTTGTAGCGGGAATCGATGAGCGCACCGGCGCCGCCCGCAGCCGCGCCGGGAATGCATCCGGGATCACCGAGGTTGATGCATCCACCGGGTGGCTCATTAACCGCCTGGAAAGCGGTGACCCAGCCGTTCTGCGCGAGGTCATTGTAATACTTGCCGAATCCGGCGCGGATGACCGTGGCCCCGCTTCTTCCCGGAGAATAGGCAATGCCCAAACGGGGAGCGAGGGCGCCACGATAGTCGTGAGGCGCGGCGTTACTCAGGGGAATGCGCAAAGACTCGAGAGTGAGCAGCGCGGGATTCTGCAGTTGCGAGCGGCCCGACGCCTGGAAAAGGCCAAACGTGGTGTCGTACCGCAATCCATAATTGATGATGAGGTGCGAATGGGCGCGCCAGGAATCCTGGGCATAAAAGCCGAGGCGCTGCACGTTCTGAGAAAAGCTGCCGTTGCCCGCGGGCGTGTCCACGCAAGTCGCGCCCGGCGTCGCAGCGGCGCCGCAGTTGAGGTCGATCGAGAACTGTTGAGGATCGCCAACATAGTCGCTGGGGTTCAAGCGGGAAGACGGTGAGATTCTCCGCCGTCCCCGCCAGCGCGCCGCTCATCACCGGCTCATGGATCAGGTCCACCCCGAAGCGCGGCGCGTGACGGCTGGAAACGTGACTCACGTCGTACCGGACCTGGTACTTCTCCTGATCGCGCAGCACCGGGAAGGCGGTGATGGGCGTTACGAATTGGTTGTCGCCGAAGGTCTCAAATCCGGAGATGGTGCTGGAGGTCGAGCTGAACGGGAATGCCAGGGCGAAGCCCAGGTTGGCATTGCGCGTCTCGGTATGGTGAAGGAGGCCGGCGCCGAGGGTGAGCGATCCGAGCCAAGTTGAGCTGAAGGAAAACTGATTGCCCAGGGCGAAGCTCCAGTAGCGCGAGTCCGAAGTGGCGCCGGTGGACGGCAAGGTGGCCTGCTGGACCAGATCGTTACTGGTCTTGTAGTTGTCAGTCGTGGCCCGCAGGAACCATTGCGAGTGAGGCGACTCTGACCAGTCGAACCGAGTCGTACCCATGTAATCGCGGAACGGAACGCGCACATAAGGCGGCACGGCGATGGAGGTGACTCCGGGAATCAATCCCTCCGCCGCCAGGGAGGCCAGAGCATTGAATTGCGTGATGCTGGCGGGACTGTAAGCGACGCTCGCGTCCTCGTGGACGGCTTCGAGGGAGGAGAAGAACCAGACTTTCTGCTTCTGAATCGGCCCGCCGATGGCGCCAATATAATTCTGGCGCGAGAAGGGCTGCTTGGGGTCAGGAGGCGGATTATCGATCGGAAAACGCGCATTCAAGCTTGCCGCTCGTTCATAAAACGCCCCATCTCCGTGCCATTGATCGGTGCCGCGCTTGGTCGCGATCACTACGGAGCCTGCTGTGGTGCGGCCAGTATCTGCATCCTCCTGCGAGGTACGGACGGCAAATTCCTGGATGGTGTCAGGAGAGAAATTCTGCAGGAACCCGCCAATGTAATCGTCGGAATTGTCAACGCCATCAACGGAGAGTTGAACGTTGAGGCCTGAGCTGCCACCGAATGAAACCGCGGTTATACGCGCCTTGGTGGGATCGGACGGCTCCACGGGTTCGGTGCCGGGAACGAGGTAGGCGATATTGGCGAAGCTGCGATGAGCCAGGGGGATGTCGCGGAGGTCCTGAGCCGAGACCGCGCCCTGATGCGCAGTCCCTGTGACATCGAGCGGCTGGGTCGTAACCGAAGAAGCTTGGCTCTTCACCTCCACGTTCTGGGCCAAACTCGCCAAGCGCATGTTGACCGTTATGTCCTGTACAGAGCTGACAACGACGGCCACCTCGGCTCGGGCTTCGGCAAAGCCCGGAGCATCGACGATCACCTGATAGTTGCCTGGGGGAAGTCCATCGAGGCGAAATTCTCCGAGCGGCCCGGCGGTGGCTTGCCGCTCCAGTCGAGAGCCCTCCGCACGAGCCACGATTGCAGCTCCTGGGACGCGCGCTCCCGTCGATTCTTGAACGACGCCGACCATCGCCCCGCGCGGATCTTGCGCCTGCGCCGCGGAGGGCGGTAGCGCCAGGGACAACAACAAGAAAAGGGTGCGACAGACGCATGCACGCGTGTTTAGCCGTCCCGGCAGACAGGGATAAAGGAGTGTCGGCAACATCGCACCATTCTAACGGGTTTCGATCCGCAAGCCAATTTCTCCCAGGCGGATGTAATATTGAAACAGCAGGGTGTTCCAGAGCAATGACGCGGGTTACTGCTTAGTCGGCGTAATAGCGCAATTCCGAATGGCGCTCGGAAGGGCGGGGCTTTAGCCCCGCCGCCTATGCGCGCGGGGTTAGAAGGGCCTTTAGGCCCTGAAACCAAGTCGCTCCAGGGGCTAAAGCCCAATGCTTACGTCCCGGGATCAGCGGCGGGGCTGAAGCCCCGCCCTTCCTGTTTTAACGAACAGGTTCGCTTACTGATTCGGCTAAGCACGAGCAGGTAACCAAGAGATTAGACCGAGCTTTGCGGGCACGATGGGAATCCAAATCTTATGATGTTTGTGGGTTGGAGGTGCGGGCCTATGAGTAGACTGCTAAATCAACTTGACCAACTCGGCTTCGATGATCGGGTAACGACAGGGCTGACGCCGCAGGGGAGAGGACGAGTATATGAGGTGTCGTTCCTCATGTTGGGCTTGGGCCTCCTTGTCGCGTGCAGCCTTTGCGGCGCGACAGAGCCGAAGGAAAAGGCATGGAACATCCTGGCCAACGGCGTCGCGGAGAAGAACGCCATAAAGCGCGCCGACGCGGTTGAAGCCCTGGGGCTGCTGCCACGCGATGCCCGGGCACGGGAAATGGCTGAACATGCTCTGGGAGACGACAACCCTCGAGTGCGCTCTGCCGCTGCCCTGGCGCTTGGGGAGATGCGCTCCTCGCGCTCGATCCCCAAGCTAACCGAAGCGCTCTCTGACAAGGACCCTGTCGTGGTGCTCTCGGCCGCCCATTCCCTCCTGCTCCTGCACGACCACAGGGCGTACGATGTTTACTATGCCGTGTTGACCGGCCAGCGCAAAGCCGGACGCGGCTTGATTGCCCAGCAACGCGCAAAATTGGATGATCCGAAAAAGCTGGCCGTATTCGGCGTCGAAACCGGTCTGGGCTTCGTGCCTTTCGCGGGATTCGGCGTATCCGCCTATAAGCTGATTAGCAAGAACGGCTCGGACGAAGTACGCGCCGCGGCGGCGGAGGTGCTGGCCAAGGATCCCGATCCCGAGTCGCGAAGCGCGCTCATTGACGCGCTCACTGATCGCAGTTACTTCGTCCGAATCGCGGGCCTGAAGGCCATCGCCATGCGAGACGATTCGAAACTCCTGAAGACGATTGAGCCCTCGATGGATGATGAGAAGGACACGGTTCAATACGTTGCCGCCGCTGCCGTGATACACCTGGCCGATGGATTGAGGGGAACTCGGACGGAAACTGATAAGTCAGAGAAGACAACGAAGCCGTGATTCCCCCTCGTTTTTGAGCGTGATAACTCAAACTGCTCTGAAACCGTGTAGGGGTAGGGCTTGCCCTACCCCGGTTGTTGCAGGATTGATCCAGACAGGGGACGGCAAGCCGTCCCCGTACAATCGTGTTTTCATGGTTACCGGGTGTTTCGAGGTGGGGAGATCGCTCACTCCTCGTTTTCGGACTCGGAAGCAGGCTCAGGCTCGGCCTGCAGCTTGATCACGGTAAGCCCGCCGGCGCTCAACTGACTGTTAAGTGCGGGGAGGTCAGTTGACTTGATCGCCTTCCAGCGCCCCATCACTTCGCCATAGTCTTTCTGGACCACGGCCAGCGCGGCCATCAGCGTAGCGGTCGGCGCCACATCGGCGCCGCCGGCTTGGCCGTAAAGTCCACCCACTTCACCTGCCACGCGGGAAAGCGTCGCCCCTGAAGGCCCCGGCGTGAAGCGTCCAGGCCGGCTTCCCAAGAGGGCGGACACCTTCGCGCGCAGCGCGTTCACCGCATCCGCCACAGAACCCTGCGTCTGCTTGGAGAGCGCATCGAGCTGGTGGTCGAGACTGCTCAACTCGGCGCGCGCTTCGAAGCTCTCGTTAATCATCGCCAGGAGACGGGATTCAACCTCATACTGCTGTCGCAATCCGGCAGCGGGCGTTAAGACGCGCGGATCCATGATCACGTTCAGAGGCACGGTCAAAACCTTGCCCTGGGCAGTCAGCCGCGCGGTGTATCTCCCGGGCAACACAAGCGGTCCCGAGGGCTCGCGCGGGGTGTCGTGCGGGACGGCCGAGATTGGATAGCCGTACTCTGAAGATTGCGGGGGAGTCTCGCGCAGGTCCCACACGAAGCGGTGCATGCCCGGTGCATTGGAGAGGATCCTGGGCATGCGAACCCAGTAAGTTGGGACCCCCAGGGTTTGCCGCAGCGTTTCGGCCGTGAACGGCGCCTTGTCGTCGCTCGAGAAGCGGCGAACCGGCTTACCCGCTGCGTTCAGAATCTCGAGCGTAACCGGACCGACTACAGCATCGCCAAGAACATAGTCGATGATCGCCCCGTCCGGGGGATTCTGGCCGGCCGGCTCATCAGGAGGCAGGGGCGTGTCGGAGTTTGTGTCGCGCCGCACCCGGTAGGCGGGGGCGGGTTTGAAGAGGAAAACAGCGGAGTTCAAGGCGGCCGCCATCTGACGCAGAGGAGTAATGTCGTCGAGCGCCCACATGGAGCGGCCGTGCGTACCCACCAAGAGATCGTCGTTGTGAATCCACAGGTCGCGCATCGAGGTGTGGGGGAGGTTCAGTTGCAAAGACTGCCAATGGTCACCGTTGTCGAACGATACCCAGACCGCATTCTCGGTGCCCGCAAACAGCAACCCCTTCGCCACCGGATCCTCGCGCACCGTGTCCACCGGGCCGGCATCCGGCAGGCCAGTGATTATCTTCTGCCAGGTCTTCCCGCCGTCCTGGGTGCGGTAGATGTAGGGGCGCAGATCGTCAATCCGGAAGCGGCTGACGGAGGCAAAGGCAGTCTCGTTGTCGAAGTGCGAAGCTGAGATTTGCGTTACCTTGCTCCACGGAATCAACTCCGGAGGCGTAATGTTGCTCCAGTTCTTGCCACCATCGCGGGTAATCCAGATGAGACCATCATCGGTCCCCGCCCAGAGCGTGTTGATGTCCTTGAACGAGGGGGCGAGCGCGTAAATGGCGCCCCGCACTTTGGCTGCGTACTCGTCTTTTGCCGCCAGGTCGCCCAGGCTTGCCGGGATGCCCGGATGAGGCCGGGTGAGGTCGGGGCTGATGGTCTGCCACGAGTCGCCGCCGTTTCGGGTCTCAAAGAGCACGTTGGCTGCGTAGTAAAGGACGTGCGGATCGATCGGAGAGAATACAATCGGCTCGGTGCGATCGGTGCGGTACTTCTCGCCACGGATCACAATCGGCGTCATGTCCTGAACCTGTCCTGTCGTCCAGTCGAACTTCGATACTGAACTGCGACCGGCCCCGTAGACAATGTTGAGATGCAGCGGGTCGGGCGCGACGTAACCATATTCGATAACACCCACCGGGTGCCACTCGCGGAAGGTGATTTCACCGTCGTTACCCCGGCTGGCGATCCCCACCGAGCCGCTCTCCTGCTGTCCTCCGTATACGCGGTAGGGAAACGCATCGTCCGCAATGACGTGATAGAGCTGCGCCGTCGGTTGGTTGTACCAGGAACTCCAAGTCTCTCCGCCATTCACCGTCACGATCGCGCCCTGGTCGCTCACGAGCAGAATCGTGTTGGGGTTCGTCGGGATTAATCCACAGGTTCTGGTAGTCGTCGCCGCCTGGCGCTCCGCGAATCCCCGTCCACGTCTTGCCTCCGTCCGTCGAACGCCAGCAAACGATGCTGGCGGTGTAGATCACGTCAGGATTTTTCGGGTCGACCGCGGGAATCGCCAAATCGCCGCCGCCAATGCGCACCGCGGGACGGGAGTCGGTGGTGATTTGAGTCCAATGCTCTCCGGCGTCATCGGAGCGATAAACGTGTGTCGCGTGGGCATCGGCGAGGCTCGAGTAAAGCCTGCTGGGCTGGCTGGGCGCGATCGCGATGTAAGCCTGCACCAAGTCCTCGGGCAAGCCCCCGGCAAGTTTATTCCACGTGCTGCCCCCATCCGTGGACTTGAATATCCCGCCTCCCGCCCCGCCATACGAATTCCCGTCTTCCCAGGGCCCCTGGCGCGCCGCGCCACAGGCACGCGTAAAGCACGTCGGGATTCGAGGGGTCTATCTCAATGTCCGAGCCGCCCGTGTTCTCATCCTTATAGAGGACCTTCTGCCACGTCTGGCCGCCGTCTGCTGAGCGAAAAATGCCTCGCTCCTCGTTGGGGCCATAGGGATGGCCGAGTACCGCCGCAAATAAACGATTCGGGTCGCGGGGATCCACGGCCAGCGCGGGAATCTGCTGCCCGTCGCGCAACCCGAGGTGGGTCCAGGTCTTGCCTGCATCGGAGGATCTGTAGATACCATCACCGACTGAGAGATCCGGCCTCTGCAAACCCTCCCCGCTTGCTGCGTAGACTATGTTTGGATCGGAGAGCGCCACCGCCATGGCGCCGATCGACTGGGTGGGCTGGTCGTCGAAGATCGGATTCCAGGTGCGGCCGTAGTCGTCCGACTTCCAGACGCCGCCGTTGACCTGCGCCATGTAAAAGACATTGGGCTGGCTCGGCACTCCGGCCACCGCGCGCGTCCTGCCGCCGCGGTGCGGCCCGATCAGCCGCCAGCGCATCTCCTGATATAGCGCCGGCGAGTACTGCTGCGCTCCCGCGTAATTCGCCGCCGCGCACGCGGCAAGAACACTTAGAACGACAGAACGCCATCGACTCACGTAAACCTCCGTAGGTGAAGCACTAGCATAAACCAAATCCGCTCCGATCGAATAGTGGCTGGCACGAGGCGGCGTGCGGGCCGCCCAACATGCCCGAAGGGCATGAAGGTCATTAGCCGTAGGTGAAACCTACGGACCAGAAGGCATAGGCCGCGTATTTCAGCGACCCCGAAGGGGTCGAATTCAACCCCGTCCGGGGTTGAATTGAATAATCTGAAACGACGTTTACCGTAGGTTTCACCTACGGCTAATGATGTTCGGTCCCTTCGGGACCCCGTTGAAATGCTCAATCTAGCGCCAACGGCCACCTGGCCTGTCCCTACGACTTGATCGTTTCGGAAGGTGAGGCGCCTGAGTTGCGCGGGCGGTTCTGTGGTTCGAATCTCGTGGGGGTCAATTCACGGGCAGGTAAACGAATCGTCCGTCATCAACGATTCTGAAAAAGCCTGGGCAGGTTCTGGCCGCACAGAGGATCGGAGCGAACCCTAAATACTGCGCGGTGGAAATCAGCACTTGGCTCCCACACAGCGGGCAGGCAAGAATGGCATGGAAGGCAGGCTCGGGATAAGAGCTTATCGCCGACATTTCATCAATCAAAAAGACATCCCCCGGAGCCATGGCCGAGACCGAGGATTCGTCCACGCGACTGAGCGCTTGGGGAAGTGGACTTGGATTCTCGGCGGCATGGGACCGCGGTTTCGCAACGTCCTCTCCCTTGTTTCTGTCTGGTTTGGCTCTGCATCGGTCCCGCATGATCATCCCCTAAGAAAAGCGCGGGCTTTTTCCAAATCGGGAAACCGCTTCCCATTTTGGAACCTGCCCTTGCGCCCGCCGGCTTGTAGATAAACTGTCCGACAAGTCGCTCTGCACAAATCCCGTTTTTCGCTCAGGACGGCCTCACGCCCAGTTCCCTTCGAACTCCCGCTTGCTGCCGGCCTGCGGTTTTTGGGGGCTGGAGACGCAATTGTGGATCTCGTGCGCTTTCCGGGTGCTGCAAACTCGTCGCGCGCACTCACTGCGCATCGCCCAGCCTCATCCCACAACCAAAACTAGTATCGGCTGGGTTGAAGCGAGGCTTTAAACGATGCTGAGATCGGCGATTGCCCTCACGATAATGCGCTGACTTGTCGATGATGAGATAGGGAATATCTTCGGAGTCGCGACGGTTTCCGATTTGGAACTGAAGCCGAAGCGCAGGCGAACTCCTGTTTTGCCGGAGGAGAAACCAACGGGCTTCGAAGCGCCGCTCCACGGCACGCCGCTCCAGAGTTCTGAGGCTGGAACAAGCCCTCCTTCAGCGTGCTTCTTGCCGTCCCCATAATCTGCTATGCCCTTGAAACTTCGATGCTAATTGCCGGTCGATGACCTGGAAGCGAGTGCCTTTCAAGTTTGCGACTAAGCCCCACAGGCTACGCTACGACCCTAAGGCGACGGGTGGCAGGTAAGGCCCGATAACGGTTTCCGGTTACTCCCGGCGGGCTGGCATGCGAAATGCAATTTCCAATGCCAGCGCCACGATCTCACGAACCAAGTAAACGTGAGGGTTGCGCAGGAGCCAGACTCTTGCGCCGGCGGTGAAGTGTCGAGTCCGAGCAGATGCGATCCTCAGAATCCCGCGTCGCCGCTCAACACCTAGCTCCCGATCGGGCTTTCTCGTGGCGCAAAGCTAACGAGCGAGGTCTGTCATGATAAGGCAACAGGAAGGAACGGAAAACGCCAGCCGCCGGCCGAAGCCGGCATCCCTTCAAAGTTCAATCGCAAGTGAATTGTCCCCCTCGGCCGCAGGAGGCGACCTGCCGCGTGCGGAAAGCGGGGCGACAGGTTTTTCCCCAATTGCTGCCTCGCCTTCTTTCGCGCGAAAAGCGGATGAGAGAAGCAGAGGCAGACAAGAAGCAGAAAGTCAGAATTTGTTACTAGCGATGGCGCCATTGGTCAAGCGCGTGGCATTCGAGATGCGCCAGCACTTGCCGCCTCATGTGGAAATGGACGACCTGGTGGGGGCCGGAACCCTCGGGTTGGTGGATGCGCTACGGAAATTCGATCCTTCCAGGAAGGTAAAACTTGAAAGCTACGCGCGGCACAGGATACGTGGAGGCATCCTGGACGCGCTGCGAAGTCTTGACCCTGCCAGTCGCGATATGAGGCGCCGGGTAAGAAAAGTGGAAAAGACCTATCGTGAGTTGGAAGGACGCCTGGGCCGCCCCGTGCAAGGCGAGGAAGTCGCGCGGGCGTTGGGCATCAGCCTAAGAGTGTGGCACCGTTGGGCGCAAGAGGTGCACTCATTGGGCTTTGACGCGTTGCAGAATTCCGAAACGGCGGCAGCCGCAGCCAAGCTGCCGGTGAGAGAAGAGAGCCGCGTACCGGTCCGTCAACTGACAGAGGATCCCTTCGACCTCTGTTATCGCCGCGAGCAACGTGACCTGTTGAACCGCGCTTTGGAGCGTCTGCCCGAAAGGGAGAGGCTTATTATGACGCTTTACTACCAGCACGATCTCACCATGAAAGAGATTGCCTCCCGTCTGGCCGTAGATGAATCGCGCGTTTCACAGCTTCACGCGGAGGCGCTGCAACGGCTCAAGACGCGTGTGCAGGCCTCGCTTTCCTCGCCCCGGAAAGTCAAGGTGCAGATGGTACGTCCGATCGGCTTGGCAGCTTGACAAGAACCGTGGAAGCGACTCTGCCTCGCCACCCGCCGGCGGTCCGGGTTTGGAGGACCAGGTGATGGCTGCAGGGAGGCCGCTTTCAACCAGCCCGAAAGAACATCAACCCCAAGCTTGCGGCCAGGGCCGGGTGGTGTTAGCCTCGTCTTCTCATGACTCGACACGAAAACAAGATTTTCGAGAACCAGCACTTAGTCTTGGATGATGGGGTTTTCGTCAACTGCACCTTTAAGAATTGCAGTCTCGAATATTCCGGCGGCAACGTCTACGTGCAGAACTGTCAGGGAGAAGGTTGCCAGCTCGTCTGGCGGGCAGCGGCGCAGCGGACGGTCATGCTGCTGCAAGGTCTGGGCTTGATGGTGCCTCCTCCTCCCCCTACTGGCTCAGATCCGGCCCGGCGAGTGCAGTGAGCGAATCCCCGAGTGCAGCAACCCCTCAGGCTTCGAGGTCCAACTTCGACAGGTCTGGAGGACAGGCTCGTCCCGCACGAGACAGGCGACGAACTGCGAGCCTCTACGGCAGCCTCCGGTAAGGGAATTTCGCCTCCATCCCGAGGACTTCCGACCAGGGCCTTATTCCGCCCGTGGTGGTCAGGTCGCTCAGGTTCATGGCTCCGGCGCAGGAGGCGAAACGAAGCGTTTGTTCGAGGCTCCATTCCTTCGAGAGCCCATAAATCACGCCCGCACAAAACGAGTCACCCGCGCCCGTGCTTCCCACAATGTAGCTTGCGGGAAGGTCCAAGGAAGGTTGCAGAATCTCACCTCCATCCTTGGCTAAGGCGTAAGCTCCTTCCGGAAAGTGAATCACCACCATCTCCTCAACGCCTAAGTCCAGAATATCGGTGGCAATTCGCTTCAGATTGGCGAGGATCAACGTCTTTTCCCGCCGGATCGCTATTCGCGAGAGTCTCTCGGCTTCGAAATCGTTGATGACGCAATAGGACGTGAACCTCAGCGCCGGAGAAACGATCTGCTTGTAGCGGTCACTGTCCTCCGAGACGAGATCGATGGAAGTCTTGATGTTCCGATCGCGGATTCGTGCCAGGAATCGCGCCGCCACGGTCCCGAACTGCTCATCGGCTTGATACATCGCGTCCAGCAGATTGAGGTAACCTAAATGAAACCAGCCGACCGGCAACTTATCCAGGTCAACCTCGTCCGGCGAGAACAGCCGATTAGCTCCCCGATAGTGAAAGAAGGTCCTGTGGCCGGTAGAAGCGACATTGAAAACGTCCGTATACGACGTCCCGTCCCGGCTGGTCCTCCTGAGCTGCTCGAGGCGGACATGGGGATAGGGGCGAAACTGGTCGATTAGAAAGTCTCCGTAGGAGTCGTTTCCAATGACGCCCAAAGGGTGGAGATCAAGTTCGCTGTCGAATTTTGCCAGGTTCAAGCTGACGTTGAAAGCGCAACCGCCCCCGCCCATGGATTCGGCGGTGATGGTGGCGAGGGAGTGTTCGGGAGGGTAGTAGTCGATGACCTTGACGAGATCAAGGGTCCAGTTCCCGGCACACGCAATGCCTTTTTGCAGCTCCGCGGTCATAGTCAGGGATCGGAGCCGGAGCGCCCCCGCCGTGTGGCGGCGGTCCATGTCCGGCGCGTTGTTAAATCGTGGTCCGGAGGGCCAGTCCAATGCCTGCCGGCACCGCACAGCGCGAGGCAGCGATATAGGGATCCCTCAGCGGTGCGGACAGCTTGCATCAGAAACGGGGCAGGGCTCTCCCTTCTGCTTATTCCCGGCCATTGCTCCGAAAGAAAGCGACCGCTGGGGAGTTAAGGAATCTCCCGCAGCGCTAGGACTCGCTCGAACGCACCGTCGTAGCTCGGGGACCCTTGTCCCCTCTCTCCACCTCAAGTTCGACGCTCATTCCCTCTTTCAAAGCATCGAAGTTGAGTCCCTGAAGGCTGCTGCGGTGGAAGAACACTTCCTGGCCCTCGGCAGTGCGGATAAACCCGAAACCACGGTCACGGATAATTCGCTTGATAGTCCCTTGCATGGCCACCTCGGAAAGCGTATGGCGATCTTCGCGCTGGATCGAGAACGGCGGCCGGCGCGTGAAGTCACCACACGCACCCATTGGCGCAACCCTACCACCACAGGAGGGCATTGTCAAAGGCCAAACTGCACTAAGCCGGTCTGGATGGGACTTGAAGAAGCGAGGCGCCAAGAAGTCAGTATGGACGGAAAGTCCTTATTTATGTAGCCTAATATTTGAGCCTATTGTACGGGCGGCGCCAGCACCCAGCGGTTGCGGCGAAGGAAATCGCTCACCGTGCCGATATCACTCGCGTCGCACGCCAGCAGGCGGCAGAAGACCTCCGCCGTGGCAACTTTAGGCTCGAGCTTGGCCGCAGCGCGAAAAGCAGCCAGGGCGTCTTTCTTACGCTTGAGCTCCCACAGCGAGATCGATTCGAGCGCCAGCAGGGAGGCGGAGTCCGGCTCAGTCCCCAGCGCCATGGCGGCCTCGGCCAGCGCGCCCTCGAGGTCGTGCTGCTTGCGGAGAATCAGCGCCCGCAAGCGATGGCCTTCGGCGGCCTGAGGCTGCGCGGCAATCAACGCGTCCGCCTTGGCGCTGGCTTGCCTCAGATCCCCGCGGCGCACCAGCCCCATCACCAACTGTTCCTGCGCGGGAAGATAATCCGGATGCTGGCGTGTGACCTTCTCGAGCAGTTCCGTGGCGGCCCCCGCCTCCCCTGACGAGTTCATTAAGACCGCAAGCTGAAACTGGCTCTGCCAATCTTCGGGATCCAGCGCCACGACCTTTTCCAGCATTTTCCGCGCTTCCGCGGAATGTCCTTGTTGCGTGTAGATCTGCGCCATACCCGCATAGGCTGGGCCGAGGTTGGGGGACACCTGGATGGCTTGCTGAAAACTCTGTGCCGCTTGCGCGTATCGCCGCTCGAAGAACCGCATCTGGCCGATCGCCAGATACGCCTGGCCCTCCTTGGGGTTGAGTTGCAGAGCTTTTTGGAACTCTGCGGCGGCTTTTTCTTCTTCGGATTGGGAAAAATAAACGCGGCCCAGGGCCACGTGTGTGGCGGCATCGTCCGGAGCGGCGCGGGCCGCCTCTTGCATCTCAGCCATCGCTTCGTCTTTTCGTCCTGCCTCGAGGTCAAGTTCCGCCAGGGCTTGCCGGATCGAGGCATCTTGCGGCCGGAGCGCGGCGAGTTTCTTAAACTCGCGGGCGGCCAAAGCGCGATAGTCCTGGGCGGCGGTTCCTGGAGCGCCCTGCGAGCCAGACTGCTGCCGGCTCAAAGCCCAGGCCGTGTCCGCCAGTTCGTAGTGCGCATCCGCATCCGAAGGGTCGAGGCGCGTGGCAACTTCCAGTTCGCGCACGGCCGCCTCATCTTGTCCCCGAGCCCGGAGAGCCATCCCCAATCCGCGGTGCGCCATTTCAAGTTCGGGCTGCAGCTCGATGGCCTGGCGAAAGGCGGCTTCCGCGCCTGCCGGGTCACGGCGCGACAGCAGGTCGAAACCTTTGTTCACCGCCTCGGCGACCCCCGGCAAAAGCTGCGGGGAAGCCTGAGTAGCCGCCTGCTGTGGCGCGGCCACAAGAATGGCGGCGGAAGGGCGGGGCTTCAGCCCCTCCGTGAATGGCAACTCCCTCTCCCCCGACCCCTCTCCCGCGAGCGGGAGAGGGGGGACCACGAAGTGGTGGGTGAGCGCCCTGACGGCGGGCCTAAAGCCCCGCCCTTCCAAGATTCCGTGGCCTCCGCTCATGAACAGGCCGGTCGCGACCATAATCAGTCCAACACAACAATGCATACAGCCTCTCGATTCACTCCCTACCAGACTTGATCCGTTCCCCCTCCTCGAAGAGGAGGGGAGCCCTTACGGCGCGGCTCGAATCTGCCCGGCATCGCGGATAATGATCTCGGGCTTTCCTTCGTACACGGTCACTGGCCCGCGGATTTCAATTTGCCTCCCCGTTAGGGATTGCAGGTCACCAAACTTGCTTTTGTCGGAGGAAAATATCACGCTGGTGAACGGGCAGTCGTGATAATCCTCGCAGAAATCGAAAAAGGTATTGCCACCCTTCGAGGTGAATACCTTTAGCACGCGCCCGGAGACGCATCCTGTCTTGCCTGCCAGGGGAGCCGCATCGTGGATATCGACACAGCCGGCAGCCTCCGCGCCAGAGGGAGCACGCGAAGCGAAGGGCGTCGAGGACGAGCGTCCGGCGCGGCGGCCCACCAGAACCCCAAGGCAGAAGACCGCCAGCACAATTCCCGCCACGAGTATCCGCTTTCGTCTCATCGCGAGACCTTCGGAGAAGCAGGCATATCACATCCCAGCCTTGCCCGGCAGCGGGGGTTTACCCGCACGAACCCAGGCAGTATACCAGAGGCTGCTGACGAAGGAAGCTGCGGCCGATAGCCGCTTCTCGGCCAACGGCCCGGCCAGCTTGTAGAAGGCCGCATTGTACTGCGGATCGAGGTAGGTGCGGCCGGAAACCGCGATGCGATCGGAGGCGAAAACCAGGTTCCGGCAGTTGAAGCTTGCCATTGCCTCCTCGAAAATCCGGCCGCGCAGGTCCGGCACGAAAATCGCAGGTTGCGGCTTGAGCTGCCAGGTGTCCGCCAGGGCGTTCACCAAGTCGGTCTCGAAGCGGGCGTGAACACCCTTCTGCCCGGTCAATTGGCCGTCGTAGTTCTTAAGGGTGTGAAGAGGCTGAGTAAGGTCGGCGGCGTAGTGGGCCGCGAAAACCGCGTCGCGGTCTGCCTCCTGCCAATGCCGGTGCTCGAGAGAATCGGCCAGGCGCAGCGTGAAGCGTTCGATCTGCCAGAGCGAGTCCCCGTTGCGAAGCTGCCAGGACCTGGGCGCCGCCCTCTCGAGAACGAACTGGCGCCGCAGATTGGGGAACGGGTAGGTGTCGTCGGCGTCGAGGTCGGTATAGTGGTGAGGGCGCTCCGTGGCGTCGTCGTGCGCCAGCAGGTCGGGGTCGGAGGCATGCTCGACCAGGTACGCTTTGAGTGCCTGGAAGTAAGTGCGCACCGGTTCAGGCAAATTGTCGACAGCGGCAGCGTTCACTAGCTTGTGACCGTGATCCCCCCATGCCAGTCCCGGAACGGGCCAGTGAACAAGAATTAGCAGGATCACCGCCGCGTGCAGCCAGCTGCGACATCGAAGCCGCCCGCAGGGCGTGGTGGCACGGGCGTCTCGCCCGCTGTCGTGCGGGCATTCCTTCGCTCCGCTCAGGGCAGGCTCTGCCCGCACGTGGGAGCAAGACGCCCTCCGGATTGCGGTGAGTTCGTTTACGCTAAGTTTGGTCTTCACTCGCATGGCGGGCGCTCGTTCTTGTATTGCGTTTGCCCTCATTTTGAGTTCGTTTTTTTGCAACTTTTACTGACAGCAAAGGAGTTGTTGAGTTCGTTTCCACTTTTTTCACATCTTCTTGCATGCCCTACCTGGCACCGCACCCCACGTTTCTTAGCTGCGTCCCAAAGACATCGTGGCTCGGCCCACGAATACACTGCGACACTCGAAGGAGTCCAGAGGTTGGCAGCCTTGCACCGCTCTGGAGTGGCCACCTGCGATCTGATATTGGTTTCCTCTGCTCGAGTTCTCAACTCCTCGACACCCTGACTTTTTGACCTCGTCCTTTGTTTTCATAAACATTCCCGGTTCGTTCGTTCGAATTCAAGTCGCGAAGTTGAGAGTCGACGGTTGAGGATCGGGAAACCGTCGGCGTCCGCCCCCAGACTTCTTAGTTTGGGTTTCCAACTCCTCAGCTCTTCGACTCCTTGCCTGGCCGACTCCTTGTTTTCATAGACATTCTCGCTTTGTTCCGTCGAATTCAAGTCGAGAAGTCGAGAGTCCCGAGTGACAAACCGTCGACATCCTACCGCTTGACTTCCTGGCTCGGCTTCACGACTCCTCAACTTCTTAACCTCTCGACTGTTTGTTTTCATAGACATTCCCGCTTTGTTCCCGAAACTCGGCGCGCCGCCGTCCTGCAGGTCGGCATCTGATCAACTTCACGGCTTCCAACCATCTCCCGCTCCCCTCTGGCGGCCGAGAAGGGTCAACGGTGGATACACGACTGTAGCCTATTATTTTCCGTTTGTCAAGAGTCGGGTAGTTATTATTCGCAGAGTAAGGCCGCTGAGCCACACAAAATCCTTTGTTTTCAACTCACTGCACTGTGCGCCTATAAAAAGGAGTCCGTAAAACTTTTTTTTATACCCGTCAAGGATGACAAAGGGCGCGGGTTCTCGGGCCGGTTGGTAAGGCCAACCGCTTCTCCTGCGGCAACGATCGGGATGAAACATCTTACCGCCCAAATTCTAACTAACGCTTCTGCCCTTCGTCTAACTACACATGAGGGAACAAAAGCAATCTGCCCTTCGTTTAACTACACATGAGGGAACAAAAGCAACCTGAAGCGCGGGGGCTGCCGGCGATGGACACATTGAAGCAGGATATTCGCTATGCATTTCGCACTTTGAGGCGGGACCGCGCCTTTACGGTGATGGCGGTGCTGATTTTGGGCCTGGGCATCGGCGCGAACAGCACGGTCTTCAGCGTGGTGAATACCATTCTGCTGCGGCCGCTGCCTTTCGAAGCTCCGCAGCGGCTGGTGTGGATCGAAGGACCGCCCAAAGACTGCGGCCTTTCCTGCGCGACCTATTCCGTCGATGCGTTTGAGGATTATCAGCGAGGAAACCATTCGCTCCAGAGCGTGACGGCATACTTTCCCTTCTATGGACCTTCCGACTACAAGCTGACGGGGCGAGGAGAACCGCAACCTGTATCGGGAGTGAGCGTGGCTTGCAATTTCTTCGACACCCTGGGCGTCGCGCCCATGTTGGGCCGCCTGTTCACCGCGGATGAGTGCCGGAAGAATGCCGGCCCAGCCGTGCTGTTGAGCTATTTCTTCTGGAAGCGGCGGCTTGCCGGCGACCCGTCCCTCGTGGGGCAAACGATCACACTGAATAATGCACCGGTGATGGTGGCCGGTGTGCTTCCCCCCACTTTTGATTTCGGATCGGTCTTTGCCCCTGGCGTCAAGATGGAAATCTTCGCTCCCGCGAATATGGACGATATGCGCGATTGGGGAAATGTATTCCTGCTGGTCGGCCGTCTAAAGCCAGGAAGAACTGTGTCCGAAACGCAGTCAGAAGCCGACCTTCTATTTCCGCGCCTTTATTTCAGCAAGAAGCATCCGGAGTGGGGCAGCGGGTACAAGGCCAGAGTGCAGTCACTGAAGGACCACGTGAGCGGCAGGCTTCGGCGCTCGCTCGTGGTGTTGTGGAGCGCGGTGGGCCTGATCCTGCTGATCGTATGCGTGAACCTGTCAAACCTTGCTCTGGCGCGAGCGGCAGCGCGCAGCAAGGAATTTGCCATGCGGAATGCGCTGGGGGCGGGACGGGGAAGGCTGATCCAGCAACTGCTCACCGAAAGCATGCTGCTTTCGCTGGCGGGTGCGGTGCTGGGTCTGGGCTTTGCCGCGTTGATGACCTATTACCTGGCCCATCAAGGTTCCATCGCCCTGCCCTTGCTCAGCAGCCTGCGGGTGGACAGTGCGGCTTTCGCGTGGACGCTGCTGGTCGCCACGGTGAGCGCGGTGCTCTTCGGGCTTGCGCCGGCCTTCAAGATGTCAGGCAGGAACATTCAAGAAGCACTGAAAGATTCCGGCCACGGAACCACCGAGGGCCACGCGCACGAGCGCATGCGCTCCGTGCTGGTCGTATCGGAAGTTGCGCTGGCCTGCGTGCTGCTGGTGGGAGCGGGATTGCTGTTGCGGAGCTTTCTGCGCGTCCTCGATATCGACCTGGGATTTCAGCCCGACCGCGCCGCCGCTTTGCGCGTGGATTACGACGACGGAGGCAAACCTGCTCAGCGGGGAGCGATTCTCGAGGAGATGCTGCGCCATGTGAAAGCGATTCCCGGCATCGAAGAAGCCGGCATTACCGATATGCTGCCACTGGATCGAAACCGGAGTTGGGGCCTCGGCGCCAAGGGAGTGGTCTATCGAAAGGACGAATCTCCCGATGCTTTCGTTTATGTGGTGACGCCGGGCTACCTCGGGGCCATGGGCATGCGCCTGCGCAAGGGGCGGGACCTCGACTGGTCCGACAAGCCGGACAGCGAACGGGTTGTCGTCATGAATGAGGCTGCGGCGAAAAGGCTGTGGCCCGGGCGGGACGCTATGGGGCGAATCGCACTGATTAACGGAACGGATACCAAGGTGGTGGGCATCGTTTCCAGCGTTCGCGAAACCAGCGTGGAAGAAACATCGGGCTTGGAAATCTACCTTCCGGCAACGCAGGCGGGGCCGGCGGGAGCGGAGTTGGTGGTGCGCACCCAATTGCCGCCGCAGGCGCTGGCGGCGAGCGTGATGCACACTCTGCGCACGCTTAACCCAGGTCAGGCTGCTACGGAGTTTCGTCCTCTCCGGCAGATTGTGGATCATGCCGTTTCGCCGCGGCGCTTTTTCGCGTTGCTGGTTGCCGCCTTTGCGGCGCTGGGACTGGTGCTGGCGGCGCTCGGAATCTACGGCGTCATCTCGTACACGGTGGCGCGCCAGACGCAGGAGATCGGCATCCGCATGGCGCTGGGAGCTACTCAAGGACACGTGCTGGCGGGCGTGCTGGGCAGGACGCTCAGGCTGGCGCTGGCGGGAATTGCAGTGGGCTTGGTGGGATCGTTGGCAGTCGCCAGGATGATCGCTTCGCTGCTCTTTGGGACCGCCCCGACTGACCTCGTGACCTTTGCGAGCATGGCGGGTTTGTTGGCCGCGGTCGCGCTGGTGGCAGGATTTGTGCCCGCGCATCGCGCCTCACGCATCGACCCCATGGTGGCGCTGCGGAATAGTTGAATCGTCGGGCAAGCAGTGAAAGCGATTCCCCTCCTCGTTAAATGCCCGAAGGGCATTAATATCATTAGCCGTAGGTGAAACCTACGGTTATGAAGTCCCCATCTTTTGATCGTCTCCGACCCCGCAGGGGTCGAATATTCGACCCTTTCAGGGTCGGATACTGCCTTTGGGCTCCACCTGTCCGTAGGTTTCACCTACGGCTAATGATCTTGGGTCCCTTCGGGACCCCAGGCACGCGCTTATCTTAGCGCTTATGCCCACCTGGGGAGAGAGGGTGTCACGCTCAGGCGCTTCCATCAGTCGGCGCGTGACGGGTGGGGGTCGTAGTCGGGGTTTTCAAAGGAGAACCGACAGAACGATCTTGCCGAAATTACCGGACGCCTCCATCGCGCGGTGGGCGTCGGCCGCTTGCGCCAGAGGAAATATGCGGTCAACTATCGGGTGCAGTGCTCCGGACTCGAACGCTCCCAGCCAGCGTTCGCCGAAGCGCGACGTCATGGCCACCTTGTCTTCCAGGCTGCGCGATTTCATGACCGTGCCGATGATGCGAAGATAGCGGTGCAGGAGAACGTCGAGCGGCAGCATACCCTTGGCGCCGCCAAGCACTCCCACCTGGACAAGCCTTCCGCCTTCGGCAAGCGCGCGCAGATTTCGCTCCAGGTACGGCCCGCCCACAAAATCGATCACCACATCCACGCCTCGGCCACCGGTGGCCTGCATGGCCGCGGCCACAAAATCTTCTTTCCGGTAATCCACGCCCACCGTTCCTCCGAGTGCGGCGACGCGAGCGATGCGTTCCTCCCCCGAAGCGGTAAATACACTCTTCGCCCCGAGGGCATGCGCGAGCATAACGGCGGCTGAGCCGACTCCGCCCGCCGCGGCTTGAATCAGCACCCAATCGCCGGGCTCGAGTTCGCCCAAATGGATCATGGCTTCATGCGCGGTGATGAACACCTCGGGAATGGCGGCCGCCTGCACGTAGCTCAAACGGTTCGGGATGAACATACACATGCCGCAGTCGACACGTGCGTACTCCGCATACCCGCCCCCGCCCACTACGGCCATGACGCGATCCCCGGCCTTGTAGCCTTCCGCCTTCGGTCCCGCTGCGACGACTTCGCCGGCGATCTCAAGTCCCGGCACGAGCGAGTCGCCATAGTCCGGCCGCGCGCCATAGATGCCCTGACGCTGCAGAATGTCGGCGCGGTTAACGCCGGCAGCATGAACTTTCACCAGAAGATCACGGGGCCTGATTTCCGGCATCGGCTCGTCAACCAGCCGCAACACGCCGGCATCTCCGGCTCCATCAAATACGATAGCTTTCATAGACAGTCACATGACCCCACTTCCGCTAGATGGCGCGGGCCGGCTTGGTAAATCGCACCTCAAGGCCGATCGGGCCGGCATTGATCTGGCATGAGCCGAAGCGGCTTTCCTCCGCCATGTGATTAAAATCCTCTCTGTTATAAGCCCGCTTAATCAGCATACAGCGGAAGATCACCTTTGTCAGCCAGGCATCGAACCCGCTGCGGCCGGTCTGGTTCACGTAAGTGTTGATTTCATCGAGCGAGGCGTCCTTGCGAAGGTCGGCGATCACGGCCTCGCCGCCGGGACGGAGAACACGGTGCATTTCATCGATCGCCTTGACCGGCTCGGAGAAGTTCTTGAAGGCCGCCGAGCAGTAGATGAAGTCGAACGAATCGTCGGCAAACGGCATCGCCGAAGCGTTCCCAAGGCGAAAGTCGACCTGGACATCCGCTTTCCGGGCGTTTTCGGTTGCGATCTCCACCAGCGTGCGGCTGATGTCCAGCCCTGTGATCTTGAAGTCACCCAGCTTGGCCAATTCGACGGCGAAGAATCCCGGCCCCGGGGCGACTTCGAGTACGTCGCAGCCGGGGCGCAGATGCCCGGCGGCCGCCTTCGCCTGCCGGCGGAAGTCTTCCATGTCGTTGCTCCGGTTGCGCGTATACCATCGGGCGATCCGCCCTTCCATGCCTATTCCCTTAAAAGGTTTCTGCTCCACCTGCATGATTTGCTCCTTTGCGAAATTTAAGCTATTATCTCAATAGCGCAGCATCTTAAAGATGCAGGTATTTATCTTAGCAATGCAGGTATCTACATGTCAACTCCGAACTCCAAGAAAAATCGCCAAACCCAAAAGCGAACGATCCGGCCGCTCTCGCCGGGAGCTTCTCAACCGGCTTTGGGACCTGGGCAGGATTATGAGCACTCAAACCGTCTTTCTGCATCAAGCCATCGCCCAGAGCGTCGGGCTCAATGCCACGGACACCAAGTGCATCGACCTAATCCTGCGCGGGCCGAGCGATTCGGTGACGGCCGGCTGGCTTTCCGAGATGACCGGCCTCACCACGGGCGCCGTCACGCATATTCTCGACCGCCTCGAAAAGCGAGGATTTGTCGAACGCGTACGCGACACGCAGGACCGCCGCAAAGTCTTCGTGCGTGTGCATACGGCGGGCCTCGAGCCGCTGCTTCCCAAGTACGAAGCTGTCGGCAGGGCCTACTTGAATATGGTGGAGGAATACTCCGACAAGGATTTGCAATTGATTTGCGAATACATGGAAAAGGTCTCCCAGCTCTCCGAGCGTGAACTGGCCAACCTGGTCAGGGTAAATCGCGCGCCATCCCCGCGGGAATGACCTGTGCTCATCATGCGGTAGTCATCCTGAGTTCGGGATGGCAGGGCTCTGCATTTTGGTCGCTTGGCTTGCGGGCCTCTGCAACTTTTCTCTGGGGGGCATCATCGTTCATAGAGATGGGCGGTAACCTGTCATTCCGAGCGAAGCGAGGAATCTAGCTCTGCCTCGGGTGAATCCAGGGACGAAGACCAGGGCGAGATTCCTCGCTTCGCTCGGAATGACAATCAGACTTAAGGCGGGGGGAATAATGGAAAGGACGGCAACGACGCAAGCTCAAAAGGCACGGGCCTTCCGCGCATTGCATGAGCGTGAGGGCGCATTCATCATTCCCAACCCGTGGGACGTGGGCACGGCGCGCCTGCTGGCGCACCTGGGGTTTGAGGCGCTGGCAACGACCAGCGCGGGTTATGCCTTCTCGGTCGGCCGGAGCGACCAGACGGTGGGCCGCGAGGCGAGCCTGGAGTATGCCTCGGCCATTGCCTCCGCCACCAGCTTGCCGGTGAGCGCAGACCTCGAAAACGGCTTTGGCGACGCGCCTGAGACGGTTGCCGAGACTGTGCGGCTTGCGGCCGCCGCGGGAGTGGTGGGCTGTTCGATTGAAGATTCCACCGGACGCGCGGACCATCCGATCTACGAGAAGGAGCAGGCGGCGGAGCGAGTCCGTGCCGCCGCGGCTGCGGCGCGCGGGCTTCCCTTTCCGTTCACGCTGACGGCGCGTGCCGAAAATTACTTGCAAGGCCGGCCGGACCTCCGAGATACGATCCAGCGGTTGCAGGCTTTTCAGGAAGCAGGCGCGGATGTCCTGTACGCACCGGGCCTGGCCGCGAAGGACGACATTGCCGCCGTGGTCAGCTCCGTCGATCGCCCGGTCAACGTCCTGGTGGGTCTCGCGGGCATGCAACTGACCATGACGGAACTGGCGGCGATCGGAGCCAAGCGCCTGAGCGTGGGCAGCGCGCTCTGCCGAGCGGCCCTGGGCGCGTTTCTTCGCGCCGCTCGAGAAATGCGGGAGCGCGGCAGCTTTGCGTTTACCGCTGAAGCAGCGAGCTCAACGGAAATCAACAGAATCTTCGCGGCATGAGACTGCGGAATCAACCACCCCTGACCCGTCCCTATCCAAGCAGGGGAACTTCAAACTCCCCTCCTCAGTTGAGGAGGGGTTGGGGGTGGTGGGTCGCTAAGCCTTCTTTCGCTGCGCCTCTCGTCAGGACTCCACGAACGACTTCAACCTGGCCAGCGCCTGGTCCCATTGCCCGGAAACGAAATCGAGGTAATCCTTCAGCTCCTCCATGGGCTGAGGATTGAATTGAAACAGGCTCTCGCGGCCGGCGCGTACGCAGCGTACGATCCTCGCGCTCTCCAGCACTCGAAGGTGTTTCGTGATCGCCTGCCGGGTAAGCCGGGAGCCCGCGGTGAGCTGCGAAATCGACCGCGGCTTCCCGCCACAGAGTTTCCTCACCAGCCGGAGCCGCGTTTCATCCCCCAACGCCGCAAAGACGTGAGCAGGCGCGCGCGGTCCCAGACCCCTGCGGCTATCGCTTCGGTGTGACATAGCGCTCAACATTCTTCATCTGTTCGCTCCACCCGCCCTCGTTCATGCGGTATGCTTCGTCGCGGCGATGGCTGGGGACATTCTCGAAGCCGGATTCGGTGAGCACAAGCAGCGTGCCGTCGGGGGCTTCCTCGAGACGGAATTCGACCAGGGTGGGCATTTCCTTCGAATAATCGATTTTGGGATCGACGGAATAGGGGTGCCAGGTGAAGGAAAAGAGCCGCTCGGGCTCCATCTTCTGCACCACTGCCTCCCATTTGATGTGTTCGTAACCGGGGTAAGTGATATGCCCCCGCGAGACCTGGCCGGGCACGAACGGGCCCTCCAGTTTCACGCGGAACCACTCGCCGAACTCTCGGTAATCGGTCAGGGCGCGCCATACCCGCGAAACCGGCGCCTTCAGCTCAATGCGCTTCTCGATTCGGTTTTCCATATTGTGCAACCTCCAGGTTGCAGATTAGCAGGGCCCAATCGAAAAGGCAACCTTGTTGTTGCCTTTTTCCCGCTTGTCGGGAAGGTTCGCGTAGACCTGAATTGCAGGTCTGCCTGACCTGGAATTATGGAATTGATTCCTTGAGAAGCTGCGGAGCAAGCAGGCGGCGAACGTCAGCGGGTATCGGCCAACCTGAAAATCCGTTGAACCAGCCTTACCTGCGTCATCTGTTCCGGCAAGCCGGCGCCGCTCTTAAGTTCGCTGATGGGGCCGTGCAGGATCTTGTTCAGGAAGCCACGCGTGAGAGCTTCAATGGCCTGGCGCTGCTCAACCGTCAGGCCGGTTAGACGGCTACCAAAACGTTCCATTTCTCCCTCTCGAATGGCGTTTAGCCGATCCTCAAGAGCCACGATGGTAGGGGCGAGGTCGCGTGAGGCGAGCCGGCGCATGGTTTTGCCCACCTCTTCGTTCACAATATCTTCCGCCCACACGGCCTCTCGCTCGCGCTGTTTCTGGTTGGATTCCACCACCTGTTGGAGGTCGTCGATATTGTAGACGAAGGTGTTGTCCAGTTCGTGAACCCGCGGGTCGATATCGCGCGGGACCGCGATATCCACGAAAAACATCGGGCGGTTCCGGCGAGCCGCAAGCGCTTTCGCGGCCAATTCCCTGTTAACGATGTACCCGGGCGCGCCCGTAGAGCTGATGACGATGTCAGCCTTGGCAAGGTATTCGGAGATCTGGTCGAAAGCAACCGCAGTGCCATGAAAAGCGGAGGCAAGCTGCACGGCGCGCTCGTAGGTGCGATTCGTGACGTAAATCGCGCCGGCGCCGGCGCGAAGGAGATGACGGGCGGCGAGTTCGCTCATCTTGCCTGCGCCGATGATGAAGATGGTCTTGTGTTCGAGGCTGCCAAAGATCTTCTTGGCCAGCTCAACGGCAGCGTAAGAAATCGAGACTGCGGCGCTGCCCAGCGCGGTCTCCCGCCGCACCCGCTTCGCTACCGCCAGGGCCTGGCTCACGATTTCCTTGAGCGTGCCGGTCAGTCCGCCGGCTTCGTCCGCCAACTGAAAGGCCCGCTTCAGTTGTCCGAGGATTTGAGGTTCGCCCAAAACCATCGAATCGAGACTGGCAGCCACACGGAATAAATGATGCACCGCCTCCTGCTGCCGGTAGTGGTAAAAGCAGTGTTGGTAGGGTGCCAGTTCGAAACCCAAGAAATCCGTCAGGAATTGTTCGACGATCGCTTTGGCATGGGCCGCGTCTTCCGCCGATGCGAGCACTTCGACGCGGTTGCAGGTGGAGAGTATAAGGGCTTCGCGAATGCCTTCCCGGCGGAGCAAGGCCGCGACGGCTTCCGGGAGGCGCGACTCGGGGATATTCAATCGCTCACGGATGTTGACGGGAGCGGTGCGATGATTGACGCCAATGAGAATTACGTTCATTCCTGAATTTCAGATCACTACTGAATCTCAAATTTGAAATTTGAGATTTCAAACTCTCTTAACGTATCCGGCCGACTCTCCCAGGGGAAACCACTTCCTGCCGTCCGTGGGCGTGGTCATGGCAGGTCAGGTTGCAAGAATTGGCGGCCCGGTTATAGGAGATCGGGGTTGCTCCGTTCGGGACGACGACGCGAATGTCAAAGTTCACCAATCGTTCGCCGGAAATAGTCCCTGACTGCGCGCCCAGGCCATGCGCCGTATGGCACACCGAGCACGAGAAGCCATCCTGGACCACATGGCGGGCATGCTCGCTGAAGCTGGGACTATTCATGATCTTTGATAGATCGTGGCATTTGGCGCACAAAGCGTAAGGGCCGCCGCTCGCGCCCCCCTGGGCGCTTAAGTTGGGATTGGGGAAGAGATTCGTGACGAGTTTGCCGGGCACCGGTGCCTGGCTGAACTCATATCGTCGCTCCAGAATGTGCACGAACGCCGACCCGTGCGGGCCGTTGGGCCCTGTGCCGCCGGACTCGCGATTGTCGTCGCTGTTATGACAATCAGTGCAGAGCATCCGCATCCCCATGCTACGTCCCGAAGTCCTGCCGTCCAGATTGAGCATGTTGAGACGCAGGCTGGGCTGCGGGAACATACTGCTGCGGTCATGGAACACCGGATGAGTCGACCTCTGGTTCGAGTCGAATTCGGGAATAACGTTTAGACGATCGGTGGCAGAAACCGCTCTTACTGGCAAATAGCCGAAATTGACGCTCGTTTTCTTGCCGGTGCTCGTACCGTGGCAGCGGAGGCAGTTCTCGTATTGGTTGACGGCCGGATCGACGACGGTGGCGCCGTCCGTGGCGCTGATCCCCATGATCAGAGCTTGCGACGGGCGAATCCCAGGCCCGACGGGAAAACTCGATACCCGGGTGGAGGCATGCGGATTATGGCAGTCCACGCAGGTCACATGGATGTCTTGATTCAGCAATACGCTCTCGTCCGGGCGGTGAGAGGAATTCGCCACCGAGAGCTCATGGCCATACTTTGGTGCAACCATTTCGGCTAATACGTTGGGGATCTGCGGAGAGACGACGGTGCTTCCGTTGTGACAAGTGATGCAGGTTTGGTCGTCCATCTCCTGCAGGAGTGAACTCGCCCCTTGGGCGTTGTGAGGTGCATGGCACGAGAGGCAGCCGTTGCGCGATACCGAGCCGTAGGATCCCAGGGATACTTGCCTTGCGGCCGTCGGACTTGAGTACCCAGCGAGAGGGCTGTTTTCGGAGGCCAGTTGGGGCGCCAGCTTGTTGGTGGCCGTGGCGTGAATACTGGTCTGCCATTCGGCGAGGGGATTGGATTTGCGTGAGGTTGTGCCTCCGGTCTGGGCGCTTCCGATGGCGCGACTCAATCCATGGGTTGCTTCCAGGACATTGGTCAGACCCATGCCGGATGCGCTGGGGATGGGGCTGTGGCAGGCAAGGCAGAGCGCACTGCTGGAGTTATCGATGGCGAGAAACTTCGGCGTCTTCGAGTCGATTCTCTGTACGTGAGGATTGTGGCAACTCGAGCATTCGACGTTCCCGTTGATGAGCCGCACGGCGCCCGTCAAGTCCGCCGTGGCGGGCGGATTGGCGGTCAACTGTGAACGCAGGTCCGGAGCAGCCAGCAAAGGAAGGACGAAGCTGACCGGATGCGTCGCAGAGAGGTTGGTGCCGAACACTTCCTTGGACCCCATCTTGCCGGTCATCGGAATCTGGCCGTAAGCGACGGTTGCGCCAGGCGATCCCGCCACCGTGCCGTCGTGGCAACTCAGGCAGAGGGTGCTGTTCGTGCCCAGAGGCGGGGAGGGGTTAATCTTGTTAACCAGAGTCGAACTCTTGTAGACGGTATATGCCTGGACGCTTGAGAGTTTTGTGTTCCAGAGCGGCATTGGCGCTACGCCAGACGCGCCATTCAAGCCGGAGTGTGGAGCATGGCAATACCAGCATGAACCCGAAAGGCCGCCCTTCACGTGCGAAGTGCCGGCCGGCGAGAGGTCGTGAGAACCGATCGCATCGTTCTGGGCACGCACCGGCAGACACACCAAGAGCAAAAAGGCAGATAGGCAGATGGGCAAGTAGGCAGGTCGGCAGGCCGACCGCTGGGAATTCTTCGCCGGCCTAGCCTCCAATCTGCCCATTTGCCGATCTGCCGAACTGCCCATTCGTCTACCGTCCCATCTCCCCATTTGACTACCTGCCGATCTGCCTACCTGCCCATCTGCCCATCTGCCGACCTGCCGACCTGCCCACCTGCCGCCGCCTGTTGCGCTGAGTACTGGAAGACCTGTACCCGGCGATTGAAGGAATCGACCACAAACACGCGGTCCTTGGAATCGATAAACAAACCCGTCGGCAATTGAAATTCCCCGAAGCCCGAGCCTTTCTGTCCAAAGTAGTAGAGCAGCCGGCCCTGCCGGTCAAAGACCTGGACCCGCCCGCTGAGGCCCTCGACGACGTAGAGATGCCCCTCGGAATCCATGCCGATTCCCTTCGGGCGAAACATCAGGCCAACTTCATCACCGACCTGCCCGATGGCGAACCGGAACTTTCCGGAGAGATCCAGGGCCTGTACGCGGAAATTCATGGCGTCGACGACAAGCAGATCCTGCCCCGCCAGCCGCAACTCCGTGGGGAAGTTGAACTGGCCTTCGCCTGTGCCGCCCCTGCCGATCTTCTGCAACACCTTACCGTCCATATCGAGGACGAAGATCAGGTGGCGCAGGGTGTCCGCCACGTAGATCCGCTGGGCCTGGGAGTCAATGGCAATGCCGGTTGACCGTTTGAAGTAGCCTTCGCCCTTTACGCTGCCCAGGACCCGCTGAAACTTTCCCCCGGCGTCGAAGACGAAAATCTTGCCGGCGTACGAATCGGTTACATAAATGTTGTCGGCCGAATCGACGGCGACGCATTGAGGGGAAACCATTCCATCGGTTGATTTCCGATGTGAAATGAACTTGTACTTGTGCTCGGTAAAATCAAAAATGTGAATTCCGGCGGCCCCGGGGTCCGTCACGATGATCCGATCCCTCGAATCGGTCACCACGCTGTAGGGAGCAATCAGGCCATGAAAATCCGGTTCACCCGCCACCACGTCGAGCAGGCGGCCCCAGATAGTGTGCTTGGTCTTGACTTCCTTTTCCGAGCTGAAGCTGCCCTCGTAGCGCAGCTTGCGGCCTCCCTCCAGTTCGAGTTGAGGCACCGTCACCGGTGCAGCCGGATTGGCTTTTGACCGGGCGGCCGCGAGGGCTGGAAGCAGCAGAAAGACCAGAAGGCAGATGGGCAGATGGGCAGGTCGGCAGGTGGGCAGGTCGGCAGATGGGCAGGTCGGCAGATCGGCGGGTGGGCAGGTGGGCATATGGGTAGCAGGGGAGTTGGTCTGTGAGTACCGCTCCGTCTGCTTTCCCGCCGAGCCGTTCATCTGCCTGCCTGACAATCCACTCATCTCGACCCCATTCCGATTCCCGCTAACCGCCGATCTGCCGACCTGCCTACTGCCGACCTGCCTCAGAAGAAATTGAACCATCTGGATAACCCGACGTAATAGGTGTTGACCAGGGCCGGCGCTAGCGTACTGGCGCTGAACCCTTGCAGTAATCGGCTGTAACCCGCCGTGAAAAACACTTTGCGAAACTTGTACTGCAGGTAGGCGTTGCCTTCCTGCGTGTGGTTGAATGAGGACAAAGCGCCGTTCTGCGTATTGCTTCTGGAGTCGGCAAAGGTGGCGCTGTAGGTGAGCCGTCGCGCGGGCGAGCCGCCCACGCCGACCGAGTAGGTTCTACCCCCGTACAAGACCGTCGTAGGAAGCAGCGTCGGGGGCACGCCCGTCGGCAGGGGAGCGATCCCCTGTGCCGTGAACAGGCCCAGCCCGCTGGATTTCGAGTATCCGACGTTCACGCCCAACCATCGGCTGGAGAGCCCTGTCGAGTAGTTTTGGGTTAGCGAATTCGTGCCTTGGATCTCGTTCACGATGCTTTTGCTTCCGGCGGCCGTTCCGTTCCAGACCAATCTGCGGACGCGGCGGGTCGCGGAACCCGAGAAGCTGTAGCCGGAAGTCGTGTAGGCGATGAGAATAGTCTGCACGTTTCGCGAATAACCTACCGAGCCGCTCAGGTTCCATGCGCCAATCTGGCGGGTGTAAATGGCATTGCTCAATATGCCCAGCAAAGAGCCGCCGTTATTGCCCAATTCGCTTTCCGTAACAATGGTCGAGGTGGTGAACTTCCCACCCAACAAATCGTGCCCGTAAGTCGCTCCCCCGCTATAGGCGGTCGAATCGAAGGCAGTTCCGAGAAACTCTTGCTGCCGGTGGGTGATCCCACCCGAGAGGTAAAGCCCATTCATCACAGTGTACTGCGATTCTCCGGACACGCCCCAGGAATGCGATTTCTCTTCCGGCAATTCCAACGGAAGCAGTGAGCCGGCGGTGGTCGCAGCCTGCAACACCGTGCCCGCAAGGTTGTCGTCGTAATCGGCACTGAATTGCATGGCCAGCTTTGGCGTCGGTTTCAACGCCACTCCACCTGTCACCACGTCAGCCGTCTGCGAATCCGTCGCGCCCAAAGCAGTGTATCCAACTGTGTTGCGGGAGTAATTCGCCCAGGTGCTTCCATTCCATGCCAGGTTGCGGGTCACATTGAAGGTGCCCGTCGAAGTGCTCGTCTGGCTTTCTGGAATGGATTGGCCGGTCAAGAACTCGGGTGTCGAGTAGCTTGCGTCCTGATAACGATATCCGCCTCCCAAACGAAACCCCGCCACCGAATAAACCGAGGAAGCAAAGACCGACTGAAATTGGGAATGATCTTCCCCAGGCGTCCCGTAGATCGAATAGTCGTTGTTGCCTTGCTGATAGCCCACTGTAAAGCTCGGCAAGCCGGTCGGGTTGCCCGACCAGCCCACTCCCAGCGTCTGGCCGTTCCCGCTCGTCCTGTAGTTGCCGATTCCCGGCACGGAGTAGTTTCCCTCGCCGTTGTACAGGTCGCTGTAATTGAAGTAGCCCGGATACTTGCTCCCACCGAAGAAGGTCGAGTTCGCAATCACGCCGGAGCTATTCGTAATGGATTGATAGTTGGAATTGTTCCTGGATTGGTCGTAGAAGGGAGTTATACCAAAGGATAAGAACTGTGGGCTGTGAAAATACCCGTTCAGATCCGCCGTTCCCCCGAAGGTTGCCCCGTTGCTGGCGGGCCCTTCATTGGTTGTGCTTCCGGAGTAGCCGCCGCTGATGTTTCCCGCCAGGTTGAATGCCAGATCCCCTAGCTGCTCCTGCGGCCACGCCGGCGCGCTGCACAGAGCAGCGCTGCGACCGCCCATCCGAACTTCCTCGCCTGTCCCCCCATCACCATGATGCCGCTCTACAATTCTTCGATTCTGGCGTTTTTCCTCAGTCGCGCATCCAACTCGCGCCGCAGTCTCTCCGTCTTGCTCCTTTGCATCTGGGCTCGGAGCGTCGCCTCCGCTTCACCAAAGTTCTGCATCCGCGATGGGTTGTGGGCGTTGAGTCGCACAATCGTGAGAATTCCTTCTGTCTGGATCAAATCGCTCACTTCTCCCTGGTGCATTCTGGATACCACAAGCAGAACCTCAGGCGGAATTTCCGCGGATTTTGCCGCCTTGTGGTCGCCCATCATCACGCGGTAGTCATCTTCGGAAATCCTCTCTGCCAGCATCCCGAATTCTTCATAGGTCTTGGTGGCCTTCGCCTGCTTCAGCGCTTCCTCGGCCCGCGCCCGCATCTGCTTCAGGTCGTCTGGCGTAGGCTGCATGCCCGCGGCTTGCTTCGCGCTTCGCGCCCGCGGCGGTAAAACGCTGATGGTTTGAAGCGCGTACGTCTCCGGCACTTCGAAACGATGCGTATTCTTCAAATAGAAATCTTTCGCTTCCGCCACGTTGACGGCCGATTTATCGTTCACTTCTTCCTTCAAGAAGTCTTCGATCAGCAAGGACCGCTTGATCTTGATACGTAGAACTTGTCTGGAACCGCCGGCCTCCCTCTGAAGGAAGGTCTCGTACTGTTGCTCGTCCCCGAACTGCTGTCGGAGTTGTTTCTCCGACACGGCTAAACGCTCGGGCGCAATCGTCATCTGCCGGCGCTTGGCTTCCTGGTATACAAGTTCCTCAAATTCGATCATCTTCAGTGCGCCGCGGCGAATGTCCGCCTCCATGGCCTGGGGGAAGCTCCCGTTGTGCTGCTTCGCATAAGGAAAAATCGTGTACATCTCCCGCAGCAAGTCGCTGTCGGTCAGCACTGCCCCGTTCACCCGGGCCACCGGCCGCGGCGCTGGAAGCGCGTGCGCGTGGGCGCTGACGAGGTTCGCTCTCGCCGGCAGAGTGGGAGGAGCCGTTTGTTGCCCCATGGCCGTAGCGCACGAAACGATCACGGAAAGGAACACTGGTCGTAGCGGTGATTTCATGGTGCTCTCCATTGTCAAATAAAACGTTGCCCGCTCTGAAGCTTACGCAAAAACCCGGGCCCCAACCGGCTCCTGGCGAGTTTCTCCGGCTGCGCAGCTCGCTCCACGCCGACCACGAAACCGGAGAAACTCTTCCCAGTCTGGCCTTCTGCGGTCCCGGAGATGTTGATCTAAGCCGCAAAAGGCCGGTTCCTGGGGGAAGGTCAACCCTTCCCCCAGGGGATTGCGTTAGGTTGTCGGCACCACTTGGCCGTGCATTTCGTTGGACTCGCCACCATGGCAGCCACGGCAGAACTGTGCCGCACTGTTGCTGGTGGCGGAGTTTCCGGGATCGTACCAGCCGCGAACGAAGAAGTGCGTGGGCTTAATCACCGCGGACCCCGAGGCGGCGGTGTTGAAATAGAGCATGTCGTGTTGGTCGTGGCAGGTGGTGCAGTTGAGCCACGAGTTGCTGGTCGTCGAACCGCCAAATCCAGATTTCGATCCGGCCACTTTCACGAGATTGGCCAACGGACCGCTGCCCTTGGTCACATCATAGTAATCGGCGATGAACTGTGTGCTGTTGGGGCCGGTGAAGCTGATGGAGCCGTCGGAGTTGACGGTGCAGTCCCAGTTGTAGGGGCCGCCGCAACCAGGGTTCGCCGTCGGTCCCACCGGATGGTCGTTCATGTAATTCCCGGGGGTCGACCCGTCATTACCGAGAAGCGTCGGGGGGTTGAAACTCGCCCCGGCGATCGTCACGGTTTCGACTGTACTGCCTTTCATCATGGCGACCTTCGCGAGGTTGCCATCGTGGCAGCTAAGGCAAGCAATAATGCCGAAGTACCCATCGTCGGGAGCGTTGCCGTAACCGCCGGTGGCATAGTTTGGCAGGGTAACAGTATTAGCGCCGGCGTTTCCAAAACCCAGCGTTTGACCGTAAAGCGGAGACATGTCCTCGCCCCACAGCGCCGCATTACCGCTGTTGGGACTGGACTTACCACCGTTCCCGGCGGAGCCGCTGTGCGGCGCGTGGCATGCTACGCAGCCACGGCCATACACGTTGTGTGCTCCGAGAACGTCTTGCGTTGGCGACGTGACCTGAGCAGCGGCGATGCCCGCCACCGCCAGGATCACGAGGAGTGCAATTGCCGTTCGTTTCATGAAACCTCCTAGTCTAAGTTGGAATGACTAATTTCTCGTTCACTTCGTCGAGCGATCTTGCTTAACCGGAGAGGGCCATCCGGCCGGAATGGCCCTTCTCCGTTATGGCTTTCCTTCGAAAGCCAAAACTCTTTGCCCTTCATGAGCCCGAGGCCCGCTGGGTCTTGCCGGCCGTATTCTCTTTCTGCGTCTTCGGGTCAGCGGATTTCTGCTCGTTTGCCTTCCCGCCTGCGGCGCGCCGCGCCTTTTCGGCCGCCGCTTCGGCGTCTGTCACGTAGCGAAAGACCTGCAACCGCCCGGGGAACTGCTCGCTGGTGATGATCCGGTTGTTGTAGTTGTCCGCGGCAATTCCGTAGAGTCCTTGAAATTGTCCCGGATACCATCCGCGTTCGCCCATGTAGAGCAACAACCGTCCTTCGGTATCAAAAACCTGCACCCGGCTCTGAACTTCATCCGTCACCCAGATGTGCCCGTCACCATCGATGGCAATTCCCTTGGGCCGCGCAAAATGCCCCGGGCCATCACCCGACTTCCCGAACTCGCTGATGAAATTCCCATCCGCATCAAAACTCTCAACGCGGTTGTTCAGCGTGTCCGTGACGTATAAGTTCCCTTCTTTGTCGACCGCGACATGCGTCGGCAGGGCAAAATCACCGGGGCTCGTGAGGCTGTGCTTCTTTCCACCCGTTCCAATCCGCCGCAGCAGTGTGTACTTATCCGCGTCGAAGACCACGACCTGGTCCGCCTGGGTGTCGGCGACATAGACAAACCGATTGGAAGTATCGATCGCGATTCCAGCCGGCGATATCAAATCGCCTGCGCCAAAGGAAGCCTCCAACTCGTGCTTCGCACTGAACACCAGAACGTGATGTAGCTTCACGTCGGTCACAAACAACCGGTCGTCGTCATCCACCGCCAGGCCGTTGATCATGGGCAGGCGCGCGTCCTGGCCGTTCTTGATCAGTTGCACCGTTTCCGTATCCGATTTCGGAAAAATGAAAATGGCTCCCACACCTTGATCGGCGGCGTAAATATTGCCTTTCGAATCCGCGGCCACGCCATACACCCGCATCAACTGGAAGCCGACCTTCTTCTGCACATCCTTCACTTGTCGGTCAGGCTGTTCGCCCGCCAAGCGGTCCATCCACGATTGCTTCGGTTTTTGGGTGCTGGTCAGACCCGCCCAGTCGATTCGCTGGCCCGTCAGGATGGCCTGGAATCGGACTCGCGCGATGGCCGGCGGGCTCGGCCAGACGATCTTGCTGATATCAAACGCCACTCTCTTGGGTCCCGTGTCAGCCGGTGCGTTCGCGCTTGGCTTCTTCTTCGCCTGCAAGGGCATTCCGCACACAAGGACCGCCGCCAAAAGCGCCAGGATCACCCAGCCCTTCCCGGCAAGAATCGAATTGGAGCGAGGCTTCAGCATTTTCCGTACTCCCCGGTTATCTCAACTGCATCCGGCCTTCGGTATGGCAGGTCCTGCAGAACGCCATATTCGCTTGTTGGTCCTTCACCAGTAGCCCGCGATTCGCCGACGCATGGGGCTGATGGCAGCTCAGGCAGTTCATCGGAGTCGCCTTCATCGTTTTGCGATCCATAGTCGAGGACACGGGGTGCCCTTCGGTCGGGTGTCCCGTTCCATACTTCAGCGGCAAGATCGATATGTTCTTGAAATAGTCCTCAGGAAGCTTCACTTTCCCGCCAAAGATCGTGATGAGGTGCTCGTTCTGGAGCTTTTGCGGCTCCGGCGAATCCGGTCCGTGGCACTCCAGGCATAGGGTGTTGACGTCCGCGACCCGCAACAGGTTGGCGTTGTCGTTGCCGTGCGCCACGTGGCAGATACTGCACGCCTGTTCGAAGGCTGGCTGGTGCAGGTGCTTCTTCTTGAATTCCTCGGCTTGGTCAGAGTGGCAGGCCAGGCAGACTGTGACCGGGTCCGGCTGAAGGTAGTCCGGCGACTTGCCGGCGTGCGGATTGTGGCAGGTTGTGCAGTCGCCCTGGACGCCCGAGTGCTGAACTTTGGCCGAGGCCATCTGTTTGGCCTGCTCCTCGTGGCAGGTCACGCAGAGCGCCTTGGAATCAGCCGCCGTCAGCACCACTTTTCCGTCCTTTGCCGGCTGATGGCAGGTATCGCACATCTTGTTTTCGAAAGGATTGTGCAGGAAAGCCTGCAGCAGCTTTGGCGACCTCGATTGGTGCGGATCGTGGCAGCTCAGGCAATCGGCAGAGCCAAGCGGCTGATTCTGATGCGCCTTTCGAATCCCTTCGTCGCTAACGTCGTGGCAATCCAGGCAGAGTTGCCGAGCGGGCTTGGTCAGATGGTAGGCAAACTCCGGTTGGGCGGGATCGCCGGTCTTGTGGATAACGTGACAGGCGTCACAGCCCGAATCCAGCGCGGCATGTCGGCTGCCACCCTTGGGAACGTCAACACCGATAGTGTGACACGAAAGGCAAAGGTTCTCCTGCGCTGTGGGTCCGGACATTGCCTTCAGCAGTTGGTTCTTGTTGTCAGAAGCATGCGGATCGTGGCATTTCAGGCAGTCACGTACCCCGGGCGGATGAATCCGGCCTTTCGCGCTGGCCGGGTTCACGTCAGAGTGGCAGGTGAAACAAAGAGCCGCCGGAGTGGCCTTGATCAACTTAACGTGCGTCGCGTCCTTGTTGACCCGCAGTTCGTGGCAACTCAAGCATCCCATCTTCATCGCGGAGTGGACAGATTTACCCTTCGTCTTGTCCTCGTGACACTCCAAACACTTGGCTGAGTCGGTGTTCGCCGCCAGCGGAACGGGATGCTGGGCCGCATGCATAGAGCGAGCGAACAGCATCAAGATCAGACCTGCGGCGATCGCCATTGCCTTTTGGCCCGACCCAGGAACGGCACGCTCCGCAGTTCTCAACCGTGAAGTCGGGAAGGACTCCTCTGCGAATCCGACGGCGAGATGTCGGTCCTCAATACCCTCGCGGTGTCCAGTTTCTGTATAGAATATCAACACGAAGTTCCGACTCCAGGGGCGCGAAAGTGCAAATATGTCTCCACGGTTGGAACGATCAAACCTTTCTTGCAAGGCGTAAGTCACCTATTTCCAGTGCTGTCTTAAGTCTTTCTGGAATGCTAAAGATTGCAACATGCGAAAAATATCCACAGAGTGTGTTAATTTCCTCAACAGTGCGGCAATTCGATGCGGGTTTGGACGCGTTGGCGTCCCAGCTATAATAAAATCCATAACGCGCGAACCAGAGGAAAACAGTGACTTCTTGCCCTGTGACCCCGGCCCTCAATAGGCTGGTCCGGGGAAGAATGAATATACTACTTAAGGGGGGTATCCATGAAGCTGATTAAAGGCCTGGTTGCTATTTCCATATTTTGCGGTTGCTTGTTGAGCTTGGCCAATGCCAAGCCGGAATATACCAAGAAAGAGGGCAAGGCATGCACTTACTGCCATCCCAAGGCGGGATCGAAAGAACTGAACGACGCCGGCAAGTACTATAAGGAGCACAACCACTCGCTCGAAGGTTACAAGGCGCCGGAAAAGAAATAACCGTCGGAATAGGATAACCTCGAAGCGCGTTTCCTCCGGACAAGCTAGCGGAGTTGTGTCGATTAACTTGGTCATTCTGGCCCTCGGAGGCGCCTTCGCTTGACGGAATCCGTAATGACTCCTTGAATTCTGTAACGCTGCCAAGGGTGATGAATCTCTACGTATTGTTGGTAAGAATGCTCCCCTCGCAGCGTAACGAGGAGGGCCGGTCGTTCTTACGAGTATCGCTAGCTGAAGTTTTCAGCATGATGTGTTGCAATTCCTGACAGACGGCCATGTGCCTAGGAACAATGGGCTAATCCATGATAAATGGCCTGCAAGGGCTCCGAACGTTGCATTTCTCATCAGACTGAGTAAACGCCGCTCTTGCTCTGCACTCCGTCGGCTCCCTCAAGTCTTCCCTATCTAACACAAAACGCAGTAGATAGTTGGCTGCCGTGAATTAGATTCTTTAAGTGGATTCTGGGCCATTGACCTGCCTTTTACATCGGCGATGGTAAATCAGAAGCTCGCGTTTAGTGCGGGGTGAGATGAGGTAACCTATGGTTGCAGTCTTGGTAGTGACCACGTTCATTTGTTTTGTGGCGGTAGATTATTTCCTGCAGAGCCAGCGGCCGAAAACTTTGGAAGTGGCTGCGCCAACGCTGAAGCCAGAGCAGCAGTTTCTCCCCATTAACATCGTAGGAGGCTTCCAGCTTGCCCCTGGAGCTTCCTATCATGCCGGCCATACATGGGCGGCCAAGGAAACCCGAAACATTGTGCGGGTCGGCCTGGATGACTTCGCAGTTCGGCTGCTGGGCAGCGTTGACCATGTCGATCTCCCGGCGCGAGGTCGTTGGCTGCGGCAAGGGGAAAAGGGCTGGACCGTGGCGCGCAGTAACCATCGGTTCGAAATGCTGTCTCCGATCGAGGGTGAAGTGGTTGACGTAAACCAGGAAGTCCTGGATGACCCCTCTATTATTCAGAAGGACCCTTACGGAGTGGGGTGGCTTGTGGCGGTCAATTCTCCGGCCGCTGATTCGAACCTGAAGAATTTGTTGCATGGCCGGCTGGCCCAGCAATGGCTGGAAGGCTCCTGGGATACATTTCGCGGTCATGTCAGCCCTTCAGCCGGTGTTCATTTGCAGGACGGCGGCCATGCCATTCCAGACCTTCTGAGCGCGATCCCCGAGGAGAGCTGGGAGAAGGTAGTGCGTGAATTGTTCCTGGCCTGAGGGCAGATTTAAGTTGGAAAACGAGGTAGTCGCACCCCCGTTGGATTTTTCTGGGAGGACGAGCCATGGTGGCACTCTTCGTTGCGTTGATGTTCATAGGTTTCTTGCTGACGGACGCTATTGTGCAGCGAGTTGGACGGAAGTCACCCGCTCCTGGAGAGCCCGCTTGGGACATTCCTCAGGGCTTCTACCTTTCCGAAGGGCACAGTTGGTCTCACCCGGATTCCTCTCTTGGAGTGAGAGTGGGTGTGGACGCCCTAGTGGCCCATGCTCTAGGGGTCGTGGAAAAGGTCATTCTGCCGGATCTGGGGCAGACGGTGATAGCCGGTCAACCGCTATTCCGACTAGAACGTCAAGGCCGCGGACTAATCGTCCGAAGCTCTACCACGGGCCGCGTTGTGGCTCTCAATACGAATCTCGGAAACCGCCCGGATTCAGTTGCCGAGGATCCCTATGGTTCCGGTTGGATCTGCGCAATTACCCCGACTCAATCGGCCAATAGCTCTGTCGCCCTGCGCCACGGGCAGAAAGCGACTAACTGGCTCGAACAGGAGTTCTACCGTTTCCGGGAGTTTCTCTTCGTGCAAGTCTCGCCTGATTTAGCCTCGGATGTAACCTATGCGGATGGCGGTCTGCCGGCAACCGGATCTCTTGCCGAACTTCCTCTCAGGGGATGGGGAGCCTTTGAGGCGACCTTCCTGTCGCCCAGCCCGAGCGAAACCCCTGAATCTGCGGAGGAGTGAAAACAAACACTCCGACTCAAGTGTGGTGCCGGGATCCGCCTGTCTGAAGATCAAATTGGCCTTCCTCCTGCAAGCTCGAGACAGGCGATCAGGACGCTTAGCTACGCGCCCCTTCGACTACCTTCCAGGAATCCCCTTCTATCTGCGAACCAACAGACCGTTCAAACTGAGTGATTTGACCACAGTGGCCGAGGCAAGATTACAGACTTCCAGTAATAGGGACAAATAGTCCTATTTGTGGCCATTTTCTGATTAATTTCTCGGCATGTCGCGTGCTGAGAAATGCAGCTATACCTATGCGGAGTGGCCACATTTCTTCTGCTTTCCGCTTTGTAGGTCGATTCTATGAGCAAATCCCTTCTGATCGATACTACCCGATGCGTTGGCTGCCAGCGCTGCGTTGTGGCGTGCAAGCTCGTCAACGGGCTGCTGAAGACGAGCCGAAGCGACTTCTTGACCACAGATGCCTTACGAGCACTCACTCCTGACACTGATCTTCCGATGGATGAAAGCGGCGACGAACAACTCTCAGCACACGCGCTGAACGTAGTTCAGACCCACGGTGAGGTGTACGTACGTCGGTTCTGCATGCACTGCCAGGATCCTACCTGTGTTTCTGTTTGCCCGGTGGGCGCCTTCCGGAAGACCGCGGCGGGGCCGGTGGTTTATGCGGAAGACCGTTGTATGGGATGCCGCTACTGCATGGTGGCTTGCCCATTCGGCGTCCCTCGATACGAGTGGGAAAAAGTGTGGGCGCCCCGCGTCAAGAAGTGCCACATGTGTACTCCCCGTCAGGCAAAGGGGTTAAAGCCCGCTTGCACGGAAGTTTGTCCCGTGCAGGCAGGTGTTTTTGGTGAGCGCGATGACCTTTTGCGAGAGGCTGAAAACCGATTGAGGCAGGAGCCGACCAAATACGTTCAACGGATCTATGGCAAGCAGGAGGTGGGAGGGACTTCGGTGTTGTACCTCTCCGCTGTCCCCTTTGAGGCGCTTGGGCTTCCTGCCAATTTGCCGTCCGACCCTCTGCCTGGTTACACCTATCGTGTGCTTTCGAAAATACCGAACCTGGTCCCCTTGGGTGCGGCGGTGCTGGCTGGAATCTGGTGGATTACCAGGCGGCGAGAGCAAGTGGCGGAGGCGGAGCAAGAATCACGCACCAACAAATAAACGACGCGTGCGGGTGCCCCTCGTGCTGCGCCCGGGTAACCCCAAGAGTTGCTCCCAATCCGTTGGCGAAGAGCGGAGTATCAGCAGCCTGGGATGCGCGGGGAAATCAACTATGAACTTCGAGAAACTGCCCAAACTGACTTTCTGGCGAGCGGTGCTCGTGTTGATTCTTAGCGCCGGCTTCTATGCGTCCTTGATTCGCTTCACAAAGGGTCTGGGAGCTGCGACGAATCTGACGGACCGTTTCCCATGGGGACTGTGGGTTGGATTTGATGTCATCTGCGGAGTGGGACTGGCGGCGGGTGGTTTCACGCTCGCAGCCACAGTTTATGTTTTCCATCTTCGCCGCTTCCATCCCGTCTTGCGCCCCGCAATTCTCACGGCTTTCCTGGGCTACGCGCTGGTGGCGGTGGCGTTGATGTACGATCTCGGTAAGCCTTACAACGTCTGGCATCCCCTGGTCATGTGGAACCCGCACTCCGTCATGTTCGAGGTGGCTTGGTGCGTGATGCTTTATCTGACCGTGCTGGCTCTGGAGTTCTCCCCTGCCGTTCTCGAGCGCTTTAAGCTGCACAAGCCCCTTAAATTGATCAAGGCCGTCACCGTCCCGCTAGTGATTGTGGGCGTGTTACTTTCCACTCTCCACCAGTCCTCCCTGGGAAGCTTATTCCTGATCGTCCCGTCGAAGCTGCATCCCTATTGGTATTCGCCGCTTTTGCCGCTGTTTTTCTTCATCTCGGCGGTTGGGGTGGGCATGGCCATGGTGATCTTTGAGTCAAACTTGAGCGGGCGGGCCTACGGCCACGAAGCCGAGATGCCATTGCTGGCGAGTCTCGGCAAAGCAATGGCAGTGGTCTTGGGAGTATACGGGATCCTGCGTTTCCGAGACCTGTGGGCGAGAGGCGCGCTCGTCTATCTGCGCCAGGCGTCCACGGAGACAGTCCTGTTCGCGCTAGAAATTGTGTTGGGATTGGTGCTTCCTTTCCTCCTGTTGCTTGTTCGTCGGGTGCGAGAAGACCGCGACGGCCTGTTCGCGATTGCGGTCCTGGTGATTACGGGCTTTCTGCTGAACCGCCTTAATGTCTCGATTACCGGCCTCGAGTACTCGGCCCACGCGCACTATTTTCCGAAATGGACGGAAGTCGCGGTGACCCTCTCGATTGTGGGGACGGGATTCCTCTGCTTCGCCCTGGCGGTGCGCTACCTGAAGGTGTTCGAGGCGGAATAGAAGCGCCTTGTACCACGCAGGCGCAGAGACGCGGAGAATTGAAAACGAAAGGCCTTTGCTCTGCGTCTCAGCGACTCTGCGGTTAAGTTTTCGAGTTCTTTGTACCTATGCGTTGGTTCACTCACAACCTGGCGACGAAGTTGACTGTCTGCGTGGTCGGCAGCATGGCCTTGCTGTTGGGGCTGTACGGGTACTGGCACCTGCACATTTTGCGCCAGTCGCAGCAGGAGATGGTTTTCCAGAGCGCCGACCGAGCCAGCGATATCATCTGGCGCAGCATTCGATACTCGATGCTGCGCAACGAGCGCGAAGAAGTCTTTCACATCATCAACACGATCGGACACGAAGCGGGCATCTCGCGGATTCGCATTTTCAACCGGGAAGGCCACATCACTTTTTCGACTGATCCGTCCGAAGTGGGAAGTTTCGTCGACAAGAAGGGGGAAGCCTGTTACGCCTGCCACGCGCAGGCTCAGCCGCTCACGCGTTTGCACCGGCCAGACCGTCTTCGGATTTACAAAGCCCCAGACGGCACGCGGGTTTTGGGCTTGATCCGGCCCATCGAGAACGAACCTGACTGCTCGAATGCGGCGTGCCATGCGCACGCGCCCGGCAATCAAGTGCTGGGAGTTCTGGACACCAATCTCTCGCTGGCAGCAGTGGATCAAGTTGCGGCGCGGGGCCAGCGACAGAGTGTGGTCTACACTCTCGCCTCCATCATCCTTCTCAGCTTGATTTCAGCGGGCCTCATCCGGGCGACGGTGCACAATCCCGTGCGCCGGCTCACCGAGGGCACTCGGCATGTCGCCGAAGGTGAGTTGAACTACTCCTTGCCGGTGTCGAGCAGCGATGAACTCGGTAGCTTGGCGGCCTCTTTCAACCGCATGACGGAGCAACTGAAGAAAGCGCGGGAGGAAAACCAGCAGTGGACCCGTACTCTGGAAGCGCGAGTCCGGGAAAAGACGGGAGAGCTTGAACGCGCCTATCATCGCCTGGTGCAATCCGAGAAGATGGCTTCCCTCGGCAAACTGGCCGCGGTCGTCGCCCACGAGATCAATAACCCCCTGGCGGGCATTCTCACTTACAGCAAGCTGGTCTCGCGCCTGGTGGATAAAGGTTTGGAGGACGAGCGGCGCCGCGCCGAGGTGAAGTCGGACCTGCAGCAAATCGAAGGGGAGAGCAAGCGCTGCGGCGCCATCGTGAAGAACCTTTTGACGTTTGCGCGACAGGCGCCTCTTGTCCCGCAGGAAAACGACTTGGGCGGCATCGTCGAGCGTTGTCTCCTACTGGTTGGGCACCAATGCGAATTGCAGCAAGTGGAGGTGGAAAGTCAGATCGAACCGAAGATGCCCTCCATCCACTGCGACTCGGCCCAGATTCAGCAAGTCCTTCTGGCTTTGCTGATGAATGCCGTCGAGGCAATGCCGCACGGGGGCCGGCTGAAGGTGGAAGCCGCTTATAATGCCGAGCGTCGTCAGGCGCAGATCGTCGTCAGCGATGACGGCATGGGCATTCCCGAAGAAGTCCTGCCGCATATCTTTGAACCGTTCTTCACAACCAAGGCGGAAGGCAAGGGAGTCGGTTTAGGCCTGGCCGTCGCTTTCGGGATAGTCCAGCAACATGCCGGGAAGATCGCGGTGTCTTCTACCCTCCAGAAGGGGACCACTTTCACGGTGACCCTGCCGGAAAAGCCATGCGTACCGGAGGTGAGGAGTGACGAGTGGGAAAGCGCTAGTCAAGGGCCGGAGGTCAGCGGTCAACAACTGACGACTGATAACTGATGACCGAAATCGGGAGCTACGTATGGATTACAAAGCCAGCCTGTTAGTGGTGGACGATGAGAACGTGGTCCGCGAATCACTGGGCAAATGGTTCGAGGAAGAGGGCTACATGGTCGAGACCGCCACCAGCGCGCGCGAGGCGTTGTTGAAATTGCCGAGTCAGCACTGGGATTTGGCGCTGCTGGACATCAAGATGCCCGGCATGGACGGCCTCGAGTTGCACCGCAAGATTCGCGAGGTCGACCCGGGAATTATCGTCATCATCATGACCGGCTACGCATCCGTCGAGACTGCCGTCCAGGCGCTGAAGGACGGCGCCTATGACTACATTACCAAACCGTTTGACCCCGATGACCTGGCGCGCCTGGTCCGCAAGGCCCTCGAGCACCGCAGAGTCAAAGACGAGAACGTGCGGCTGCGCGAGAGCTTGGATGAGATTCAAGCCGTCGAACTGGTGGGGCAGAGCAAGACCATGCAGAGGGCTATGGAACTCGTTCGCACGGTCGCTCCCCTGGAAACCACCGTCTTGATCCAGGGCGAGAGCGGTACGGGCAAAGAACTTGGTGGCGCGGGCCATTCACCACCTGAGCCCCCGCCGGATTGATGCCCATGGTCACGATCCATTGCGGGGCGCTTACCGAAACTCTACTCGAGAGCGAACTCTTCGGGCACGAAAAGGGCGCCTTCACAGGCGCGCAGTACCGTAAGAAAGGCAAGTTCGAGATCGCCGAGGGCGGCACCGTGTTCCTGGATGAAATCGCCGATATCAGCCTGAAAACCCAGACGGACCTGCTGCGGGTTCTGCAGGAGAAAGAGATCACGCGGGTGGGTGGGAACCAGACGATCAAGGTCGACTTTCGCGCCGTTGCCGCCACCAACAAGGATCTGGCGATCCTTGTGAAAGAGGGAACCTTCCGGCCCGATCTTTACTATCGCCTGAATGTGTTTGACATTGAACTGCCTGCCCTGCGAGATCGCCGCGAGGACATCCCCCTGCTGGTGGACCATTTCATCAAGAAGTATGCGCGCTCCATGAACAAGCGCTTCACTTCCGTCAGCCGGAGCGCCTTGGACGTCTTGATGAATTACACGTGGCCCGGAAACGTGCGGGAGCTCGAGAACGCCATCGAGCGGGCGATGGTCATTGGACGAGAACCGGAAATTCGTCCCTCCGATTTCCCCTTGCAGGTGGGGTCGCCCGAAAGGCCCGAGGGCGGACTGACGCTCGAGGAGGTGGAGCGAGCGCATATCCTTCGCGTACTGGAAGCCAGCGATTGGAACCAGACTCGCACAGCAAAACTACTCGAGATTGATCGCGTCACGCTGTACAACAAGATCAAGAAATATGGTTTTAAGAAAGACGTGCCTGCCGCGCTCATGAAAATCATCTCGCTGGTTCCCATCGGCCAGATCGAGAGGGACCACCTTGAATTACTGGGCGAACAACTGGCGTCGCGGTTGCAGGCGGCTTGCCTGATTCAGCCACAGCGCCAAAACGGCGAATTTGCGTACAGTCGTTCCCGCGGCCAATACCACTCTACGGAAATTCTGAAGTGGCTGGCGCAGGACCCGCACATGGAAAGCTGGCGAATCCTGGGAGTCACGGATTTGGACCTGTATATCCCGATCCTGACGTTCGTTTTCGGCGAAGCTCAGTTGAGCGCTGCCGCTTCCGTGGTTTCCACTCATCGTTTGCGGCCGGAATTTTATGGCATGCCGCAAGACCCGGAGTTGCTTCAGGGGCGCCTCTTGAAGGAAGCGCTCCACGAGTTGGGCCACACTTTCGGGCTGCGCCATTGCTCGGACTACCTTTGCGTCATGAGCTCCTCCCATTCTGCGGAGCGAATCGACTTGAAGCAGGCCGAGTTTTGCCCCGCCTGCGCGGCTGTGGCGGGACTGTAGAAGCTGGTTCTAAGCCTTCTGTACACACTTGCAACGTCGATGGACGTAACCCTGGAGTGCTCCCGCTCCCTCCTTAACTAAGGAGGGGAGTTTAGCTTCATCCTTTGTTTTCATATACATTCTGGGTTCGTTCCCTCTATGGCGAGATCTTGAGCGTGGAGGCCGCTGTTTTACAGTACTTGACACTGTTATATTATGATGCTGCCGTTTCGACAAGAACAGTCACCGTCAGCACTTGACACTGTAATTTGACAGCGCTACTCTCCCACCCCCGGCGTCACGTTAAAGTCGTAGGGGTACGCCCCAATCGCACGCCAGTCCACAGTGCGACAACTTTGACGTGACCCTGAGGGGATGAGGGTCGCACGTTTCCGGGGCCGATGCACCCCAACTACTCAAGTTCAGCCCGTGCGGGGCTAAGGCGTCGAAGGGTAGATGCTGGCCGGCAGGGAAGGAGTCTCCGGGAACGCGTTGGCTAACTTCCGTGTGGCCGACAATCCGCTCAGAATAGTAGGGCACTTCACAGGGTAGGCCGTTTTTCGGCCCGATAGCTCGTTGAGGCGTCTAATCTCGAATGTCCAGGATTCCGACGCTAGAAAGATAATTCAGCAGCAACTTGAGGCGAGGAAAAGAGATAAGCGATACGAGGCCTCCGTAAACTGGGAGATGTCTGATGCGGAGAGTTTTTGCGCAATGGAATGAGGGGGTTCGAGGAAGAGTGGCGCCGCGGGGCATTGACAAGCGGTGGGGACTGCCTGGGAGCCGCGCAAGTCGTCCTTTCCCAGGTCTCCGAAGCGGACCAAGGGCGCTCGGCGTAGTGGCAGACTACATTCTGCCGGCTGCCTTTTTCGCCACCTCGCGCAGCTTGTCGAGCTCCATCGCAGCTATCGCGGTGCGATCGTTCGCGCTCGCTGCAGTGAGCTGAACGGTGGCGTTTCCCTTCAGTAAAAAGATCTCGAAGGTCGACTTCGTTGACGCCGAAAACGCGGTCGCGCCCAACCCCGGTTCATCCTTGGGCGAACCCTTGGCGTCCTTCATTCCCTGCCTGTTCATCTCAAACAGCATTTTCGCGTTGGCGGCGACTGTGTAATTCACGATTGCGAGGGTTACTGTTTGGCCTTTTGAACTGTATGCGCACACCTGTGGCGAACTCATGTCTTGCTGAGCCGGACCCCCGAAGAATGTCCGCGCATCCTCGACTGTCACCAGGGAACACAGGCTCTTCATTTGCGCCGTGGCCCCACTCTGCAGCACGACCAGAGACAGAATCAATACGATGATCCGAGACGATTTCATACACCCGAGGATAACACTCGGTTTTCTTCGGCGCAAGCACGTTCGCTGCGGATTGGCGGGTGGCAACAATGTCAAGGATGGGTCGTCAAGGCGCAGATGTGCGAGTGTTTGAGGGCGGCGATGGCGCGGGCTTCGTGATCGAGGCGCTCGCTGAAGCCGGTGGAGGAGACCTTGATTGCCACGCAGCGGTCGAGACGAGTGTCATGGGCTCTGTAGACCTCGCCCATGCCAGGAGGATCTCGTAAAGCCCGAGACGAGCTCCGGCAAGGGCCATCGCCGCGGGCTTCCTGCGGGTAAGCAAGGACAAGCTGGAGAATCGTGCGGACCACCTAAGTGAAAACGGCGGGTTGAGCCGCTTGCTTGATATCAGCAGTCCGTCGTCTGAAGCAGTCAGTGGACGAAATGTCGGCTTGTCGTACATCTGGTCTACCGCAGTCGCCATGCCGAGTGTGACGCCCTACTCGGAAGTTGACCAGCGTGCGTAAGTCGCGTGGTACTCATACACCGACAGAAAGCTCGCCTCGAGCTTCAGAACCTTCTGCCAACGCCAGCGTGGTTATAATGCCTGATCGAGTTTTCGGTAGCGGCGGATCAGGTTGTTGGTGGAAGTATCGTGGCCAAGCGCAGGCTCCTGCGGGGATTCAAGTTCAGCGGGTGGCTCAGACATTGACTTCGATGTCCGAGATTATAGATGCGCCACCCGTGCGTCACTTTCTGTTTATCGAGGGCAGCCGCACTGTTCTCACCGCTCAGGGTGACAAACCCGTCGTGTTTTCACACAGGCTTTGCCGCACCGGTCGTGGAAAGCTCACAGAAGACTCCTATTCCGCGGCTTTGGCTGCCAACGTCTCGACTACGGCGATGTTTGGCATCAGGTCCTGCGGCAACGCGTGGCGCTTTTGAAGGTATTGCGGACTGTTGTACGAAACCCAGACCTTGCCTTGACTATCTTCCCAGACCAGGATTTTCAGGGGAAGATCGATGGCACTGCTGGGCGAGGCCAACATTAGAGGTGTGCCGGCTTTGGGATTGCCAAAAATCAGCAGCTTGGTGGGTCGCATCGTCAGGCCAACTTTGGCAGCCTCACCACTGTGATCGACCAGTGCAAACAGGGCGACACCCTTGGCTTGCAGCAAGGCTTGGATTTTTTCCACGGTCTGGTCGACGGAATGGCGGCTGGGCGTGTTGACGATTCCGTCTTCTACGTTGGATGCCATAGATGTCTCCTTTCTATCCTGCTTTGAAGTGGAGAGACAAGAGCAGCGCGCTGATTCCATTCCACACAATCTGCACACCGATACAAACCACCAGAAACGCCGATAGCCGGACAATGACCGTCATGGCCGTCTTGCCGAGCATTCGGGCCAGCCGATCCGCAAACCCGTAACAGAGGACAATGCTGATAGCGATCAGACCCATGGCGATGAGCGCGGCAATAATCGTTGAGACGTGGAATCCATAGCGGTGTGTGGCGTTTGCACCCAAGGTGACCGCCACGGAAATCGATCCGGGGCCCACCGTCAGCGGCAGCGTCAGAGGGTAGAACGCGCGGCCAAACACGTCTGGCGGCTGGACGTCCGTGCGTGACACCTCGCCGCATTCCTCTTTTTCCATCAGCATTCCCCAGCCCATGGAAATAACCACCAAGCCGCCGCCAACCTGCACCACGGGCAGGGACACGCCAAAGAAGTTGAGTACTTGCGCGCCAATAAAGTAAGACCCGACCATCAAAAACATGCTGTTCATAGCTACCCGCCACGAAAGGGCCCGGCGGGTTTCGGCGGAGTACTTACTCGTCAGCGCCAAAAATAGAGGACTTCCGCTTAATGGGTCTACAATTGGGAAAAGGGCGCTAATCGTGAGGAACAGAACCTTAATTCCAGCGGCCACGATGTTCTCCTGTGGCAGATACGGCATGTCGATTGCCAATTCGGGCGGGATGAGAAGGCAGGGCTAGACTATTGGCGCCAAAGCGGTAAAGCAAGCGACTGCCGCGCAAGCCGGGTGGGCCCCGGCGGGGTACAGGCGGCAGCCATGCGATGGACCTCCGACCTATGTCGGCCATCCGTCAGTGTCTTCGCGGTGGCTTGATTGCAGATTAGAAGCGTTTGTTTCGCCCCGAGCGTCCTCAGGATACCTGCTTTAGTTTCCGGTAGCGGCGGATCAGGTTATTCGTCGACGTATCGTGGCCAAGTGCGGGCTCTTGCGGGCTCTCGAGTTCCGGAACAATCCGCTGAGCCAGCACCTTGCCAAGCTCGACGCCCCACTGGTCGAACGAGTTGATGTTCCAGATGATGCCCTGGGTGAAAACACTGTGTTCATAAAGGGCGACGAGTTTGCCGAGCGTCTCCGGGGTGAGACGCTCGGCCAGGATAGTGTTCGTCGGGCGGTTGCCTTCGAAGACCTTGTGGGGCACGAGCCAATCCTGTGTCCCCCCCGCCTTGACTTGTTCCGCTGTCTTACCGAACGCCAGCGCCTCGCCCTGTGCGAACACATTCGCCAGCAGCAGATCATGGTGTTCGCCGAGCGGATTCAGCGCTTGTCCGAAGGCGATGAAGTCGCAGGGAATAAGCCGCGTCCCCTGGTGGATCAACTGATAGAAAGAGTGCTGGCCGTTGGTTCCCGGCTCACCCCAATAGATCGGGCCTGTCGGGTAATCAACCTCGGCGCCCTCCAGGGTCACGTGCTTGCCGTTGCTCTCCATGGTCAACTGTTGGAGATAGGCGGGGAATCGTTTCAGGTACTGCTCGTAAGGCAATACGGCAACCGTCTGAGCGCCGAAGAAATCGTTGTACCAGATGCCCAAAAGCCCCATCAGCACCGGCAAGTTGCGCTCGAACGGGGTGGTGCGGAAGTGCTCGTCCATCTGGTGAAAGCCGTCGAGCATGGAGCGGAACTCGTCCGGGCCGATGGCCAGCATGGTGGAAAGGCCAATCGCCGAATCCATCGAATAGCGCCCGCCAACCCAATCCCAGAAGCCGAACATGTTGGCGGTATCAATCCCGAACTTCTTTACTTCCTCCTCGTTGGTCGACACCGCCACAAAGTGCTTGGCCACCGAGGCCTCATCCCCGCCGAAGCCCTGAAGCGACCAGGCGCGAGCGGTGTGAGCGTTGGTCATGGTCTCAAGCGTCGTGAAAGTCTTGGAAGAGACAATGAAAAGGGTCTCTGCGGGATCGAGGTCGCGGGCGGCTTCCGCAAAGTCCGTGCCATCAACGTTGGAAACAAACCGGAAGGTCCGCTCGCGGTCGCTGTAGTGCTTCAGCGCTTCGTAGGCCATGACCGGCCCGAGGTCGGAGCCGCCGATGCCGATGTTAATGACATTGCGAATGGGCTTGCCGGTGTGCCCTTTCCACTCCCCGCTGCGCACGCGGTTGGCGAAGCTTGTCATCTCTTTCAGCACGGCATGCACCTGGGGCACCACGTTCTCGCCGTCGACGAAGATGGATGTCCCTTCGGGAGCGCGCAGCGCGACGTGCAGCACCGCCCGCTTCTCCGTGACGTTGATCTTCTCTCCGCTGAACATAGCTTCGATGCGAGAACGCAGACCCGATTCCTCGGCCAGGCGGATGAGCAGCTTGAGGGTCCGATCCGTGATGCGGTTCTTCGAGTAATCCAGGAACAGGCCAACGGCCTCCGCAGTCATGCGCTCACCGCGCGCAGGGTCATCCGCAAAAAGGCTTCGCAGATGCACGCCGCGGACTTTCTTATAGTGAGATTGCAGTGACTTCCACACTTTCCGCTTCGTCAGCGATTCGGGACCTTCCGTCGCGGGAGGTGTGGGTGTGTTTGTCGCCATCTTCGTGCTCCTTCTTTGCCAACGGAGTAAGACCAAAAATCTACGGTACGCCTTGTAACTCGGCTTGGCAATGGCGAGGCCAATGTGATCACTCGGAGGATTGGAGTACTTCCCGCTCGGAGCCACCGGTTTGCCGGGCCTTGCAGCGCGCCCAGAAAGTCGATAGTCGGCACTTCCACTGCCAATCCAGCTAATCGGCAGATCGCCCTCAGTCGAGTTGTGCAATCAAGGGTTTGACAGAGCATACCGAGCGTAGCTGGTACTCCCGGAGCGGTCCTCCGCCTGTCGAGTATTCGACGGACGACGAGGCTCCGTCTCAGTCCAAAAGACCTGCGTCATGTTGCGTCTGGCGGCATCCGATTTAGTAGGCAGTGGTGGTGGGGTGGCCGGGCGGATCTATGAGCAGCACGCACAAAGTTGTTATCCTTGGAGGGGGTTTTGGCGGCCTCTATGCCGCACGAGCTCTCAAATCCGCGCCGGTCTCTGTCACCCTCATCGATCGCCGCAACTATCACCTTTTTCAACCCTTGATGTACCAGGTGGCCACAGGATCGCTCTCGCCGGGCGAGATTGCCGCGCCTCTACGCAGTGTCCTGAGCTCACAGAAGAACGTTCGCGTCCTGCTGGGCGAGGCAGCGGATGTTGATCCGGCTGCACGGCAAGTGGTTCTGACGGACGGTGCACGGTTCGAATTCGACTCGCTGATTGTTGCGACAGGTTCGCAGACGTCCTACTTCGGCAACGATCATTGGCAAGAATGGGCCCCCAGCTTAAAGTCGGTGGAAGAGGCCCTGATGGTCCGGCACAAGGTTCTCTACGCGTTTGAAGCTGCCGAGCGAGCCTTAAATCCGCAAGAGCACAGCGCCTGGCTGACTTTTGTGATCGTAGGGGCGGGAACAACCGGACTTGAACTCGCCGGCGGATTGGCGGAGATCGCGCGGGAGACTCTTCGGCATGACTTTCGATTGATTCACCCTGAGGAGGCTCGCATCGTTCTGATGGAGGGAGCACCGAGAGTGCTTCCCACTTATCCTCCTGACCTCTCTGCCAAGGCAGAGAGATTGGTCAGGAAACTCGACGTCGAGGTACGAACGAACGTAAAGGTCGTGGGCGTCGACCGTGAGGGTGTGACGTTCCAGACTGGCAGCGTGAGGGAACGCCTTGCAGCAAGGACAGTCCTTTGGGCCGCGGGCGTGACGGCTTCAGATTTCGGGGCCAGGCTGGCAGCCCGCACGGGAGCGGAGACTGACAAGGCTGGGCGAATCCGGGTGAACGCCGATCTGACGATCCCGAGCCATCCGAACATCTACGTGGTGGGTGATCTTGCCCTGGCGCGGCGAGTGGACGGAGACCAACTGCCCGGCGTTGCTCAAGTCGCGATGCAAGGCGGCGGCTACGCGGCGAAGGCGGTTATCAGGAAGCTCAAAGGGGAGGCCGCACTACCGCCCTTTCGATACTTCGACAAAGGAGACATGGCGGTGATCGGCCGTGCCGCCGCCGTGGCGAATATCTTCGGTTTCCACGTCTCCGGGTGGCCGGCCTGGATCTTGTGGCTGTTCATTCACCTGATGTACTTGGTGCAGTTTCAAAGCCGAATCTTAGTTTTCATTCAGTGGGGGTTTCAGTATCTGACGTTCAGCCGGGGCGCGCGGCTGATTACCGGAAAGGCCGATTCGGACCTCTCGCCGGTGAAGGGTGTCGCCTCCGCCGCGCCCTTAAGCCATCAAGTCGAAAGCCTCCCGGCGCCGTCCAGACCGGAAATGCGTTAGCGGCCGATTATTCGCTTCCCACCCTTGAACCCAGGCGGGCCATTTCATGTGACTGTGCGCAGGCAAGGTACATGTCTCGCCGTCCCGGGATACCGAGCTTCTGCATGCGGTAAATCAAGCTGGTGCGTGGCACCCCGAGCCTCGCCGCTGCACCTTGTGCGCCACCAATGACCCATTCAGTCGCATCGAGCGTTCGAAGGATGTGCTCCCGTTCGGCTTCTCTTAAGGTCAGGGAGCGGTTGGGGGGGGTGATGGCAGGAGCCCTCACCAGTTTTTCCTGCGGCAGATTCAGAGTGTCTCCTTGTGTCAGAATCACCGCGCGTTCCATGACGTTTTGCAGCTCACGAATGTTGCCGGGCCAGTGATGGCGAGTGAGCGCCTGGATGGTTTCCTCCAGAATGTGAACGACAGACTTGTTCATTCGCTGCGAGTATTTCCTCACGAAGTGCCAGGCAAGAAGGGAAATGTCCTCGCGGCGATCACGCAGGGGCGGAACCGTCATGGGGAAGACATTCAGGCGATAATAGAGATCGCCGCGGAACTCGTGGTTATCGACCATCTGCGCCAGGTCTCGATTGGTGGCCGCTACCACTCGGACATCCACATGAAGTGTGCGCGCACTGCCGAGCCGCTCAAATTCCTGCTCCTGCAAGACACGCAAAAGCTTCGGCTGCAATTCAAGCGGGATATCGCCCACCTCATCCAGAAACAGCGTGCCCGGGTGTGCGAGTTCGAAGCGGCCAATGCGCTGCGAGACGGCGCTGGTGAAAGCGCCGCGCTCGTGCCCGAACAGCTCGCTCTCCAGAAGCCCGCTGGGAATGGCGGCACAGCTCACCTTGACGAACGGCTGCTCGCGGCGGGGGCTTGAGTTGTGAAGCGCGCGCGCCAGCAACTCTTTGCCGGTGCCGGTTTCGCCCGCAATCAAAACCGTAGAGTCCGTCGGGGCTACCATCTCGACCTGTTCCAACACTTCCTTCAGGGCCCGGCTCTGGCCAACCAGTTCGGAGTCCGACCGTCCCCAAATCGAAGCGCTTCCCGACGGCGGGGCGTCCCGATCGCGCCACCCTGTTGTCCCCGTGCTTTCGAGATGTTCGGTGAGGTAGTTGCTCATGTACATCTCTTCCTCCAAGCGCACGAAGATGCGCCGCAGCATTCGTCAATCCGCTCGAAATGAGACGCCGAGCCTAACATCGTCCACTTGCCCTGGGGGAGCGGGCAGCCGACCGACTGGCTAGGGAGAGATGCCAGCAGAGAGAAGCGGCCCGGGGACGCCGACATTATGTCCCACTTAGGCAGTATATCATCCCATCGCTAAACCGTCGCTCCGAGGCTCTTCTCTGAAAATGCAGCCAGAAAGGTGTAGGGGTAGGGCTTGCCCTACCCGATTCATTAGGAGACGGCAAGCCGTCTCCCTACAAGCGGGTAAAGGAGGGGAATCATTTTCATGGAAGGCTGCGTGCCGAACGATCATGAAGTCTTGGCTTAGAACGACACGGTGCCAGGGCTCCCACACCGCTTGGATAGCAGCGGCGCTTGAGGATTGCGCCTAGGACGGAGGTGGCCGAAGGTCGCCGAGCACGGTGGGAATGAGCTCCGAGACCGTGGGATGGATGGGCACGGCACGCTTCAGCACTTCGTAGGGAACGCCTGCGTTCATGATATCCAGGATGCCGTGGATCGCCTCGTCGCCACCAGTGCCGAGGATCGTGGCGCCGAGAATCTTGTGTGTCTCCGCATCAACCACGACCTTCATAAAGCCCTGCGTCTCATCCTTTTCGACAGCGCGGTTCACGCGGCTCATGGGACGCCGGCCGATCAGGAGTGGGCGACCGCTCGCGTGCGCCTCACGCTCCGTCATTCCGACGCGGCCGAGCGGCGGATCGATGTAGACGGCGTAGCCGGGGATGCGGTCGCTCAGGCGCCGGTGTTCCCCCCTAACAGATTGGCGGCTACGATCTCAAAATCGTTGTAGGCAGTGTGCGTGAACGCGCCATGACCATTGCACTCGCCGAGCGCCCAAACGCCGGGCACATTCGTGGCCAAACTATCGTCGACGGTAATGAAGCCGTGGGCATCCGTCGAGACGCCCGCCTTCTCCAAGCCCAGATCGTCGGTATTCGGACGGCGGCCAACGGCGATTAGAACGTGTGAGCCGACGGACTCAGGTTCTCCCTCGGCACAATCGACGCCAACAGATACGCCCTCGCCGTGCGGCGCAAGGCTGATGCACTCCGCGCCAGTGCGTACGGCGATGTCCTCGCGTGCAAAGATCTCGCGAATCGCGTCTGAGACATCTTCGTCTTCTCGCCCTACCAATCGCGGACCTTTTTCGATAATGGTCACTTTTGCGCCGAAACGCCGGTACATCTGCGCGAACTCCAGGCCAACATAGCCGCCGCCCACAACGATGAGATGGCCGGGAACCTCATCCAACGCAAGAATGGAGGTATTGGTCAAGTACGCCACGCCACCGATGCCGGGGAAATCGGGGACAATGGCACGCCCGCCCACATCGATGAAAATGCGCGAGGCGGTCAATCGCTCTGCCCCCACGCTGACCGTGTTCGGCGCCTCGAACCGCGCGTGCCCTTGAAATACCGTACAGCCTTTCATCTCGCGCAGAAATTTCTCGACGCCCGTGCGGGCGTTGTAGACCACCTTATCAGCACGCGCCTTTACGCTGCGCATGTCGATCTTCACGGCCCCTTCGATCACGACTCCGAAGTCGGCGGCGCGATGCACCAGGTGGGCAGCATAAGCACTGGCTACAAGCGTCTTGGTGGGCATGCAGCCGGTGTTGACGCAGGTCCCGCCAAAGAGCTTTCGTTCGATGTAGGCCACTGTCTGGCCGGCGCCGGTCAGCTTGCCGGCGAGCGACGGGCCGGCCTGCCCGGCGCCGATGATGATCGCGTCAAATTGGTTCATCCCAGCGCGACTCCTATCGGATGCGGACGTTGGGTTCCACCGACATCCCTGGCCTCAGGAGGTGTTGAGGGTCCTGTCCTTTATCGAACACGATTTTGACGGGGATTCGCTGCACCACCTTGACGTAATTCCCCGTGGCATTCTCCGGTGGCAGCAGGCTGTAAAGCGCTCCGGTAGCAGCGGCGATGTTCAAGATGTGCCCATCGTAAGTGCGGCCGTAGGTATCCACAGAAATCTTGGCAGGCTGCCCGGACCGCATATGCTTGAGTTGCGTTTCTTTAAAGTTGGCGGTAACCCAGATGTTTTGGCTGTCCAGGGGCACGATGGTCATCAGTTGCTGGCCCGGTGAAACATTCTGGCCAGGCTGGACTGATCGCTGTCCGACCACCCCGCTGACCGGGGCCACGATGGTCGTGTACTCCAGGTTCAGTTGCGCCTGCACGAAAAGTGCGGAGGCGCGCTCGCTCTCGGCCTGCGCCGCACGCGCTCGGGCTCGCTGCACCGAGATTTGCTGAGGCCGGGTCTGCGCGTATTGCAATTGAGCCTGAGATTGCGCAACTTTCGCCCGACCCTGTTCGACCACTTGTTGAGCGCCTGCTGCAGACGCTCGGGCTGCTTCGACGGCGGCGGCGGTGGCTTTCTGGCTGTCGACCGCTTGAGTATAAAGTTGCTGGGGGATTTCGTCTTTTGCGGCCAGCGGCCTGTACCGGCTGACGTCATCTTGAGCTTTTAAATCGTTCGCTTCGGCCTGCCGCAGCGCGGCCTGCGCCGCTTCGTAGGCCTGTTGGGCGGAGCCCACGCCGGCGTTAGCATTATCCACGTCCGCCCGCGCCCCCGAGAGCAAAGACGAGGTATTCACGGAGATGAGGGGAACGTTGGTCAGTGAAGCGCTGGCGCTGGCTTCATCGTTAGCGAGATTTGCCCTTGCATTCGCAATGGCGACCTTGTAGTCCTCGGGATCAAGTTGCGCCAGCACAGTTCCCGCCTCAACGTACTGGTTGTCGTCCACAGTAACCCGCGTCACGTAACCGGCAACCCGCGAACTCACAGGGTAGATGTAGCCGTTGATTTCGGCATCATCCGTGGACTCCCAGGCCGTTAAATGGCGATAGAGCAGGAGCGACGCCGCAATTAGAGCCAGACCGAGAACCACCAGCAGGATTCGCCAGCGAGCTTTCGTGCGTCGCTTCGGCGGCCCGCCAGGGCCCACCCCTGTCCCGCCCGATTCCGTTTTGCCGCGCATCACTGACTCCGGGGTTTCGGTCGCTGTCGTTGCCATGATTATTTCACTCCCAAATATTGCAGTGCCAATTGTTCGGCCACGCGCGCTGTGAAAATGAGTCCCCTCCTTACCAAGGAGGGGGATCAACTCCGCTTGTTCGCATACTGCGCCACCGCATCCAGGATGATTTGAACTGCCACATCATCGCCCGCGCCGGAATTAACCATCAGGTGGAAACGATGCCTGCCGGGCCAGTCAACGTCGAAGTATCGCTTGATGAAGTCGGCGCGGTCGCGGTCCACCGTCTCCACCAATTCCATCGCTTCCTTCTCATTCTTGCCTCTTGCCTGAAGCCGCCGGACCTTCTCCTGAAAGGGAGCGTAAATGAAAGCGTGAAAGGCATCCGGACGGTCGCCGAGATAAAATGCCGAACCCCGTCCCACGATCACGCAGTTGCCCGCCGCAGCGACTTCAGGCAGAATTTGCCGGACCACCTCGCGCACACAATCGGTGTCCACCACCTTCAGACGGGGAGCGTTCAAGCTTCCTTCGAAGCTGCCTCGCATGAAAGCCTTGAGCAGGCGGCTATACACCGGATCTCGTTTCTCCTCGTGCTTTTCCACCGCGCTCCGTTCACAATCCATCCGGCGCGCGATTTCCTCGGTCAGCAACTGGTCCCAGAGTTTCCAGCCCAGGCGTGCGGCCACCTTCGCCGCAATGTCGCCTCCTCCGCTTCCGTATTCGCGCTCAATCGTGATGATCCGAATCATGGATGGACCTCTTGGGGCGGGCGGTCCTCACCCTATTGAGGATTTCAGAATTAAGTGACATCACCCCTCGCCCCCCGACCCCCACAGGCGCCAGATTAGGCGTTGCGACGCGGTCCCGAAGGGACCCAACATCATTAGCCGTAGGTGAAACCTACGGTAAACGCCGTACCAAAGCATTCAATTCAACCCCGGAGGGGTTGAATTCGACCCCTTCGGGGTCGCTGAGATACTCAACGTATGCCTTCTCGTCCGTAGGTTTCACCTACGGCTAATGACCTTCATGCCCTTCGGGCATGTTTGGCGGCCCCCACCGGATCTTAATCTAGCGCCTATGACCCCCCGACCCCTCTCCCCCAAGGGGGCGAGGAGAGAAATAGCCCGAGTTTATTCCCTCGCCCCCTTGGGGGAGAGGGTGTCCGTCAGCCGACGGCAGGTGAGGGGGTTGGTCCGTCACGATATTATGTAACCCTCAACAGCAGTGACCCCCGTTCGGCTACAAAGCTGCCTCCGCCCCGCCGCCCGGCACATTTCTTCTCAACGCAAAAGACAGAAGAAACATGATGCCGGCCCCGACACATAGAACCCAGAATGTGTCGATATAAGCCAAAGTAGTTGCCTGACCGATCAACGCTCGGTAGACCCGGGCGTAAGCCTGGCTCGTAGCTCGAGAGGCATCCAAACCCACGATAGCCAAGTGCGCGGCCAAAGCCTTAACCGCTTGCGTGAAAGTCGGCTGTCCCGGGGCAATGTGCCGCACCAGGTACACCTGGTGGAATTGCGCCCGGCGCGCAATCAGCGTGGTGACCATGGACGTACCGATGCTGCTCCCGATGTTCCGCATGAAGTTCACGAGGCCCGCCACACTGTTGCTCTTCTCCGCCGGCATTCCCACGTAGGAGACCAGATTGATGGGAACGAAAAGGAACGCCAAGCCGCCCACCTGCACCATGCGTAAAATGCTGGCGAACCGAAAGCTGATGTCGAGATCGAGATGTTGCGTGGAATAGAACATGGCAAGGGAGAGCGCCAGCCAGCCGAAGGCGATCATATAGCGTGCCTGGACCTTGGCGGCGAGCGCCCCCACGACCGGCATCAAGAAGAGCAGCAGCAGGCCGCCGCCGGAAAGCACCAGGCCTGCTGACGACGCCGTGTACCCCATCAGCGTCTGGAGGAACAGCGGCATCATGACCAGGCTCGAGAAGAGCATGATTCCCAGCACAAACATCATAGCGTTGGCGCCGAGGAAGTTCAGGTTCTTAAAGAGCCGCACTTCAATGATGGGGGTCTTGTAGAACCATTCAAAGATAACCAGCGAAACCAGCGCCACGCCGGCGATCACGGCGAGGGTGAGGATGAACTGGGAACCGAACCAGTCGTCTTCCTGACCTTTGTCGAGCATGATCTGCAAGGCTCCCACGCCGAGCGTGAGCAGCGCCACGCCAATATAGTCGATCTTCACGCCCGCGCCCGCCGCGCGCTTGGCCCAAGGCGGGTCTTCCACCAGACGATAGATGAGAAACAAGGCCAGGATGCCCACCGGCAAGTTGATGAAGAAGATCCAGCGCCAGGTATAGTTATCGGTGATCCACCCGCCCAGCGTGGGCCCAATCGTTGGCGCAATGATCGTGGTGATGCCATACAGTGCGAAGGCCTGCCCGCGCTGCTGGGGTGGAATAACATCCGCCAGGATGGCTTGCGACATCGGCTGGAGACCGCCGCCGCCCGCGCCTTGCAAGACCCTGAAGAAAATCATCGCCCCAAGACTGGGCGCGAATCCGCAGAGCAGGGAACTTACCGTGAACACCACGAGGCAGATCATGAAAAATCGCTTGCGGCCCAGTGCGCTCGCCAACCATCCGCTGATGGGCAGTACGATGGCGTTCGACACCAGGTAGGAAGTCAGCACCCAGGTGCTTTCGTCGGTGCTCGCGCCCAGGTTGCCCGCCATGTAAGGCAGCGCGACATTGGCGATGCTGGTGTCCAGCACCTCCATAAAGGCCGCCATCGCTACGACGACCGCGATCAGCCACGGGTTAAACTTGGGCCGCCAGGGTTCGGAAGGCAGGGCAGACTTTGGGTTTTCGACCGAGGGGCCGCCACTTCGCGAGTTGCCAGGGCCTTCCGTTGTCTCGGCCATGTCTCCTGCCTGCTCTCGCAGCTAAGGAAGCATCTACTCGTGGTTCAGGGTTCCCGCGCAATAAAACGCCCGGTGTCCCACCTTGGTGACCCTTCGCGTACAACTATTTCGATTCGGTTTTCTCCTACCCGATTCTTCTGGCCCCACAAAAAGTGAGGCAACCGCTGTTCCAAAGCAGGGCGTGGGTCGTCGGCAGCAGCTATCTGTATACAAATCAGGCGCTAGGCAGTATAAGGGAGAGGATCATGAGGCCGGCTCGACTCAGCGGGGAAGGCGATGGACAATGGCGAGCTATCGACAGGTGTCGGCATTCCGACACGCCAGCCTTCGACGTCTTCTCGCGAGCGACCATCCAAGACACCGACCGAACCTGGTGCTACGAAGGATGGCGACACGCGGTTGACAGGCAACGGCGGTTTGCGTATTATTCGCGGCCAAGATTGAGGTGAAAACTCTAATCCTCCTTCATTGAACACTCCGACTCTTACTGACGGGCGGTCTGGAGCCATGCGAACTCACGCCAGGTTACAATACAGAACGAGGCTCGGACTGCTCCTCGGGAAAGCCTCGCAGATTTCACGCCGGCTGGCCATCGCAGTGGTATTCGTTTTTGACTTTGCCTGCGGAGGCGCCGTCAAGCAGGCCGTGCCAGCCGCTCCAGTGGCTAGCTTCGCCTGCGCAGGTACCCAGGCCCAGGGGTCACCTGATCCCGGCACTATGACGGGCAGTCGCGACCCGCTGACCTGGCCCTTCTCGCAGACCAGCATTTGGAACCAGCCCATCGGAAGCGGCGCGGTCTGTGTGGACGCCGGTTTCACGCCTGCCTCGAACATCAGCGCCGATGAGGATTGGTGGATCGTGACCGGCAACAGCGACCCCGTCACGAATGTCTATGATCCCAACTCTTGGACTCATCGTTGTGGCGGGACGGCATTGAACAGCACGACCCACTTCCCCGCTGCTCTGCTGGTCCCGGACGCCCAACCTCCAGACACTCCGAATTATGCTTCCGCGATCCTCCAACCGGATGGCCGCACGATCCAACAGTATGAGCCCACAGCACGATGCGCCGCTGGAGGCCCGCTGTTTGGCTATCAGGCGCCCACCGTAGACATCTACGGCGACGGCACCCTGGGAGGGCACTTCGGCTCCGGACTTTCCAGCATCGGCGGCACCATCCGCATAGGGGAATTGGCGCCCGCCGCGGGGGCCATACACCATGCCCTGAAGCTCGAGGCGTGGGCGCAGAAGTACTACTACTATGCTTCCGGCCGGCCCGGTTTCCGCTGGCCCGCGATCGAAGCGGATGACTATGCTGCCAGCCAGTACCATGGGACGAATCCAGCGCTGACGGAAGGCTCACTCCTGGTGATCCCGGCCACCGTCGATATCTCCAGCCTTGGATTAGCGACGGATGCGGCGCGTAAGATCGCGCTGGCTTTGCAGGAGTATGGCGGGTACATGGTTGACGACACTGCGTGGGATGACTTCGGCGTGGCGACGGAAATCAACCCCGGTTCGAGCGTGCGGGCGGAGTTCTACGCCAACTACGGCTATCAGATCGACGACCAGGGCACACCCTTTTTCGCTGACCTGAACACCATCTTCGCGGCTCTGAAGGTGGTTGACAACAATGGGGCCGACAGCGTCGGCGGAGGCGGCACGCCGCTCGTTCCCCTGGCTCCGCCCATTTCCCCTCCTTGAACGCCCCTCCAGCAGTTAGGAAGAGGCTTGACGCCAGAAATGACGGCAGCCTTTCAAGCTTTCTCGCTTGTAAGAACGCGACCATTGGCGAAGAGAAACGGTTCCAGGAAGGTGTGAAGAAATTGGCTGTCATGCTGAGCGAAGCGAAGCATCTGCATTTATTCCCTTGAAAACAAACAAATGCAGATTCCTCGCTTCGCTCGGAATGACAGGGCTTGGTGATTTTTTCACACCTTCCAGGAACCGTTTCTTCCTCGAGGTCCGACGTCGTGACTAGCGTTTCGTCGTCGGTTGGGATGGGCTCCTGGTGCTTTCTGAGGCTTTCGACATAACCGGCTGCGGCGTCCCTGGCCATCTTGCGGGGTCAAATGAGATGGGCAGCTCTTCTCCAAGATGCTCGGTCCGAGCCAGCCCTCCAAAGACGCCGTTGGGGCACGCAAATGCTCCACTGCCGGGAAATTCCTTGGCAAACTACACCCTGAGCTTATAGGCTAGAATCGGGTGTTTCCCCGCCCGAACGGGCCGGGCGGTCAAATTGTGCCACTCGGCCTGACCTGTCCCTTCGGGACATCGCAGACCGGGAAAGTCGAGAAGTTAAGGAGTCGAGAAGTCGAAGAGTTGAACCGCCACAGCCGAGACACAGTCCCAGTCGCACTTCTGGAAACGACCGTTGGCTTCTCAGCTCCTCAACTTCTCGACTCGTGGACTGCAGTATTGACGGAACAAAGCGAGAATGTCTATGAAAACAAAGGACGAGTGCGCCGGGATAAACCGGCAGGAAGCAGAGAATGGGAATTTCTTACGAGAAAGGATTAGCGATCCGCTCGGCCCCGAGTTTTGCGCTGTGAGCCGCGAGGCGCACAGTGAAGCGTAAACAGGGGAATAGGTGGGCTGGGTATTGAGCTTCGAAAATGTGCAATCAGGACGCCGACGCCTTTTGTTCGGCGGAAGGCAACATGACCCAGGGTCGCTAGCGCGAGACCCGGGGCAGTCCTGCGTAGTCCTAGACCCCAGACACGCCTAGAAACTTCCTGCACGAGAACCGGGAGACCTCGGGGACGACCGTCGGAGGATGGACGGTCCGGCGGGCAAAGGCTTAAGGCCGTACGGCCCGCGCGCACGTTTCTGAGGGGTCGGACAGTGGCATAGTACCGATGAATCATTCGAACCAAGACGGAAGAGCGTCGGCGGAGAGTGAGGAGGGAAGGCCGCTGAGCAAGGAGAACACTCCACGGCTTAACACGCACCCGACGCAGAGCGGGGGACGCGTGTCCCAGGGGCTGTGGGGTGTACGGAAAGCTGCGAAGGAACACCGGGAGATGAGGTTCACAGCTCTGCTCCACCATCTTACGGTCGATTTGCTGCGGGAGAGCTTTTACGCCCTAAAGCGGAAAGCGGCGCCTGGGGTAGACGGCCTGAGATGGCAGGAGTATGAGACTGGGCTGGAGGGTCGGCTTCACGATCTGCACAGCCGGGTCCACCGTGGAGCGTATCGAGCCACCCCCTCGCGGAGGGTCTACATCCCGAAAGCCGACGGGCGGCAACGCCCGTTGGGGGTCGCGGCGCTGGAAGATAAGATCGTGCAGCAGGCCGTGGTCACCATTCTCAATGCCATTTATGAGGAAGACTTTCTGGGGTTTTCGTATGGCTTTCGGCCGGGGCGCAACCAGCATCAAGCGCTGGACGCACTCTCGTATGCGCTAGAGCGGAAGAACGTGAACTACGTACTGGATGCGGACATTCGGGGATTCTTTGACACGATATCCCATGAGTGGATGCTCCGGTTCGTGCAGCAACGCGTGGCCGACCGCCGAATCCTGCGGCTGATCCAGAAATGGCTGAAGGCCGGGGTGATGGAGGAAGGCCGATGGTCGGAGACGGAGCGGGGTACGCCGCAGGGGGCGGTGATTTCGCCGCTGCTGGCCAATATCTATCTCCATTACGTCTTCGATCAGTGGGTGCAGGCGTGGCGAAAGCAACACGCGCGCGGGACGGTGATCGCGGTGCGCTATGCCGACGACATCGTGCTGGGATTCCAAGCTCGAGCCGAAGCGGACCGCTTTCTGGAGGGTTTCCGGGAGCGGCTGCAGGAGTTTGAACTGGAACTGCATCCGGAGAAAACGCGCCGGATCGAGTTCGGGCGGTACGCCGAAGCGAGCCGGGAACGGAGAGGGGAAGGCAAGCCTGAAACGTTCGACTTTCTGGGCTTCACGCATATCAGCGGGAAGAACGGGAAGGGCCGGTTCACCGTGAAACGCCGCAGCATCGCCAAGCGAATGCGGGCCAAGCTGCAACAGCTCCAGCAGCAGCTCCAGCGACGCCGACACGAAGCGGTGGCGGAAACGGGTGGCTGGCTGCGATCGGTCGTGCAAGGCTACTTCAACTACCACGCGGTACCCGGCAACCTGGACAACCTGTGGACCTTTCGGGTTCGGCTGACCCGCTTGTGGCACACGCAGCTGCGGCATCGCAGTCATCGCCACGGGTGGAACTGGACTCGTATGCGTCGGCTGGCGGTCCGTTGGCTGCCTCTACCGCGCGTGCTGCATCCCTGGCCGACGGAGCGGTTCGCCGCTAGCCATCCGCGCTAAGAGCCGTATGCGCTAAGGAGCGCCCGTACGGATCTGTGCGGGGGGTGCCGGGCAACCGGTCTCCCTACCGCGACGGCAGAAGAAGTCGAGGAGTTGAGGAGTCGAGGAGTTGAAGAGTTAAGCGCAGGAGGGAAGAGACGACGCAAGGTTCCAGTTACGGGCCGGAAAACGCCGGTTGGCTTCTCAACTCCTCAACTTCTCGACTGTTGGACTGCAGAATTGGCGGAACAAAGCGAGAATGTCTATGAAAACAAAGAACAATGACAATATGTCTCTATATCAACCCTTGCGCTCGACTTCCCCTGCGCGGCACGGCGCCTGGCTGGCACAGTCCCCCAGAAAGCGTGGCAAAAATCACTTGACGATTGTGGGCAAATTAGCCAATCTCAGCGGCTGGTCGATTACCCCCACTGGCCTCAAAATCAATACGCCCGTGCCGCCCATGCTGACCAGATGGGGACTGGCGGTGCCCCCTGGGTCGCTGGTGGCATTGTCGTTAATCGTCAGAGTACCGGTGATCGCTCCCACCGAAGGGGGAGTGAAGGTAACGCTGATGGTGCAACTGGCGCCGGGCTGAAGGACGCCGACACGATTAAAGAACACAGGTAGAAGGATTCTAGCGCTAAGCAGGTTCGCTCTTCCGGCCACAGCGCCCGCAGCCGGTTGAAGGACGGGCCGGAATATCGCGGGGATGCAGGTGTTGGTTTCCGCGAAGTCTGCAGTAACGTTGATGCTTGATATCGTTACCGGGATATTGCCCACATTTCTGAGGGTTACTGTTTGGGCGGCGCTGGTGGTGCCGACGGCTTGTGTGCCGAAGTTGATCGAGGCCGGCGAGATTTGCAGAAGCGGCGCAGGAGTGAGCCAGAACCACATCTGGAAGTCGCCGCCTTGCCTTCCGTCGCCGCTCGGCAAGCTTACGCCGAGGCTCGGGTTGCCCGAAGCGTCGGATTGAGTCACCCCGAAAGTATCCCCATCCAAATACAACTGAGGATCGGACTGCGACCAGATGAAATTGCCTCTCAGCGTTAATCGAGCCAGGATTCCTTTGTCGCCGAGGGGGATGGAATTCGGCAACGTGTCGAGCCAATCGGCGCGCACTCGGGGCTGAAACGACCCATCACCATTGCCGAGCAGGACTGACACCGCCGTGTCGCCTTGGTTCACGACGGCGAGGTCCTGATTGCCGTCGCCGGTGAAGTCGTCGGCAACCACGGCGACGGGGGTTTGTCCCGCCGCAAAATCCACGTGGGGCTGGAACGTGCCATCGCCATTGCCGAGCAAGATGGACACGCTTCCTGCGGACGCAACGGTGGTACCGGCTGCGGGCGGTGGATTGTTGATCACAGCAAGATCCGGTTTGCCGTCGCCGTTGAAATCCGCGACGGCCAAGGCGACGGGCGAATTGGGGGTAGCGTACTGGACCAGAGGGGCGAACGTGCCATCTCCATTGCCCAGCAAGATCGACACGGTGCCGGGGCTGGTGTTATTCACGACTGCCAGATCCTGTTTGCCGTCCGCATTGAAGTCCGCGATCGCAATGGCGACCGGAGAAGTTCCGGCGGCTAGAGGGCCTGCGGGCGCGGCAGTGGTGGTGCTGGGGACAGCACCCTGCGTTGAATTCGTCCCGATGGCAATGGGCGCCGCGTTCTGCCTGAAGAAGGTGGACCCGCCCGCTGCGGTGAAATAGAGATTCCACTGGGTTGCGTTACCGGAAGGCGCCGGAGAGGAGACTTGAATGGCCTGGTTGTTCCCGGCCGCGGTGGTAATTGAGCTGGCGGGAGAAAGCGCAGACTCGCCTCGCGCGCTGATGTAGGTCACCGCGACCTTATAAGCGCCAGGCGGCGGGGAGCCGCCGGGAACGGCGGCAAGCGCGGGCGCGGCAGGCGTGGCCGCAAAAGTACCGTCCCCATTGCCCAACAAGATCGATACTGTGTTGTCACCGCGGTTGGCAACGGCGAGGTCCGGAATGCCGTCGCGGTTGAAGTCACCCACCGCCAGCGCGACAGGGAGACTGCCTGTGATGTAACTGACGGGCGCCGGAAAGGTGCCGTCTCCCTTGCCCAGCAAAATGGATACGGAGCCTTGGCTGGTGTTATTGACCACTGCAAGGTCCAGTTTGCCGTCGCCATTGAGGTCCCCGGCTACCACCGCGACGGGCGTGCTGCCGCATGCAAAGTCAGCGTGGGGTTTAAACGTGCCATCTCCGTTCCCACTCAGAATCGAGACCGAGTTGCCAAGTTTGTTGACGACTGCCAGGTCTAACTTCCCGTCGCCGCTGAAGTCGCCAGCCGCGACGGCGACAGGTGTGTTGCCGGTGGCGTAATCGACGTGGGCCGCGAACGTGCCATCGCCGTTGCCCAACAGAACTGAGACGGTGCTCTGAGCCTGGTTGACGATTGCCATGTCGAGGTTGCCGTCGCCATTGAAGTCCCCAACCGCCACGCCGGCAGGCGTGTTGCCGGTTGCGTAATCGCTTTGAGGCCGCCAGAAGATGACGTTGCCTTGCGCACCAACGTCTGCCGGGACGGCCATTGGCATATAGAACTGGCGCAGATTCTGAGCGGTCACGGCACTAGGCCACTCGACGGTAACATGGCATGTGGGCCGCCGGATGGAGGCAGGCGCCACATTGTTATCGCACAGAAGCTTGATGCCCCCCAGCAGCGATGTCACCGGCAGGGTCATGTCATTCGTTAAAGGCGTGGGGCTGCCGTTGCCGTCCAGGGCCAGCACCTGCGTGATGTGAATACCCGGCCTTTGCGCGGCAGGCGGGAAAATTGCGCGGCAATCCTGCATTGTCCAAGGAGTCGCGCCGAAGTTGACGGTTCCGAGGCGGCTGTAGTGGTGCACGACGCCCCGCGGAGAGGCTTGCTTCAGGAGTTCGACCGAGCCGTCGGCAGTGCGCGCGGCGAAGTTCCAGAAATCGCCGGTATGGAGCGGGCCGTTGACGGGATTGGAAGTAAACGAGACAGTGATCCCGTTCTCCAAGAGAAGCGTTGTGCCTACAGGCGGGACGGGGATATCACCGGTGCTTCCGCCGGCTCCAAGGTCCGCCCAAACTGTTGCGGCATCGCTCAAGTACACCTTGCCGGATTGGTCCCAGCGTGTGAGCCGGGTATGGCGACTGGGGCCGGTCTGCCCACTGGTCGTGGGAAAACTGGCGGAGGAGACGGTGGAATCCAGAGTGATGGTCCTGGCAGCGACGTCGATGCTTTCAATTTGGTGCAATTCTCCGGGCTGGCTATTGAGTTCCTGCCAGTCATCCGTGATCTCAACCCAGTTGCCGGGAGCAAACCCGAGAACCTGATCGCGCCCCAAGCTCGTCACGGCGAGTTGACTGGCGGATTTTCCAGCCGAGTTGGTGACAGGGACAATTCCGGAGACGGCAGTAGCGACGGAAGCATTATCACGAGACCATTTGAAGGTCGGAGTTGCAAACTGCCACATCAAGCCGCTGGCGCCGTCAGCGATCGCAGCGCCGGATTTGGTGGGCCACGTGGGGTGCGCGCCACCCGACGTTCCCGCGGCGACGGCGGTTTCCAGGTTTCCGTTCGAGTCGATGACTTGAGCTCCCGCAGCGAACGCCGTGTTGGCCGCCCAGAGTGGCTTGTAGCCTTTCGTGACGAGTTGCCAGGTAACGGTTCCGTCCGCGACGGTGCTGCCGGCAGCCGCCGGCCAGGCCGGCGCGGTTGCTCCGGTGGTCCCGGCAGCGATGACGCGCTCCAAGTTTCCCTTGGAGTCGATGACTTCAGCACCCAGGACGTAGGGGGTACTAGCCTTCCAGCCATAGACGCCGCTGGAGTGAATCTCGACGCGATAGAACTGATTTTCCATGCCGGTGTAGCCGGTGTTTGAGGTGAGGCAACACGGGCCGGAAGCGGTGGACTGCGCTACTCCAGTTGTCAGTTGGGCAGCAGAGGGCCGCGCCACTTGTTCCCAGGACGGGATGGTTGCGGGTGAAGTGGAACAGGCCACACCGCCCGCCACAGTGCTCACGTCCACGAACTTGACCTGCGACACCGTCTTTGTTCGAGTGGTCGTATCGGGGCCGCCCAGGGCGACCTCCAGGATTTGCGGATCTTCCAGCGCTGTGATCGCGCGCTCCCAAACATCCAGATAGACGACGCTCGTACCGGAGGCCGGTAGCGCCGGAGGCGCCGGGTAATCGGGTTGGGTCAGGTAGGTGACGGAGCCGTTCAGCTCGCATAAGATGCCGTCGACATACATGCGGCCGGCGGAAATCACCAGGTCGTTCGCGGCAAGCTGCCACTTCAGCCCTGTGGTCCCGTCTGCAACGCTCGCCCCGACGGTAGTCGGCCATGCCGGAACAGTGGCGCCGGAAGTGCCCGCCGCGACCGCCACTTCGAGGTGTCCGTTCGAGTCAATAATCCGGGCCCCGACCGCGAAACTCGTGGCGGGAGCCCAGGCGCCGGGCGTCTGGATTCCAAAGCCGGCGTTGTACTTCGGCGCGCCGGAGGGGCCGATCACATCGCAGGCCTCTGTCTCTGCGAGGTGGGAGGCGATGTCGGCCTGTTCGTTCCAGTCTGCGTCAAGACTCACTCGTCCCTGCTGTTGGCGCACACCGCTGTAATGTTTACCAGGGTCAAAAGTAGATCGGGAAATATCACTTCCCATGGTCGCTTCTCCTTGGAACGCCGCTGGCGGGCGGCGTACGGCGGCCCGCGTAGCTGCCTACTGGGCAATCCGTCAACTGACGGGTTGCCCCTACACTCACTTCAGGTTTCGTAGAAGATCCCGAATTCCAGTCCGGCCGGAGTATACTCCTGCAATCTTACGCGAAGATCGGTCTCGCGCTGGGGCGCCAAAACAAAGTGGAAGGCGCCCATCTCGCCGCTGTCGTCCGCGCCCTGGCGAATCGCATCATCGGTCTCTGGCAGGAGCTTGGCATACCCCGGATCCCCGTAGCGCAGTGAGTAGAAAATGGGTTGCGGCGAGCCTCCGGCTTCCTCCACGCACTCGAATTGTCGCGGCGTCACAGCGCCCAACGGGAGGTAAGTGAACCGGACGCAGCCTGTCTGCTTGCGATCGGCAACGAGAGGCGCAGCCCACGTATCGCCCGAAGCGAGGGCTGCCGAGACGATGCTGTCCGATACCAACTCCAACACGCCGGTGTGAATCTTGCCGATGACGGTGCAGCCTTGGAGCGAGAGGTCGCCGCCCGTGCTCGAGCCGTCGGAGGCGGAGTAGGCCACGCTCGAGCGAGAGGTCGCGTCCACAATGGTGTCCGTCAAGCTCACGTTGACGAGTCCCTCGATGCGCAGGGCGCCCAGGATCGATCTTTGAGCGGAGATCTGCAAACCGGCAGGCGCGGCCACCAGGGATGGACCCGTGGCGTACTGCGGATCGCCGTTTGTCACGAGCGTCCACCCTGGAACCAGGGTGCAGTGGTTGATGGCGAGGCTGCCCAACTGGTTATTACTTCCATCCGCTGCGGTGGCGGGCACATGCACGAGGGCCACAGGCGGGTTGCCCGGAGCGACTTTTGAACTCAGCAGCAGGCCATTCAAAACCAGGGAGCTCGATGCCCCGCCGCTAACGGAAATCTCACCGTCCAATACGAGCGAAGGCCATGAGCCATCCGCACCGCGAATTTCCAGGGTGGAGCCGGCGGGAACATTAACCGATAGCGCGGCCGAGAGCGCATACGCCGCCTGCGATGCGCCGCTGCCGCTCAGTTCGAGCGCAATCTGCCCGTTCGCCGAAAGGTGGGCGGCCGCGTAAGTCAGCGCGTCCTGGAGCGTGTGGTACCGAGCGGTGGATTCGGTGTCGGGGAATGGCAGCACGCGCGTTTCGTCCTGCACGACGAAAGTCTGCTGGCGCGAGTATTCTCCGCCGCCCAAATCGGCATTGAACCCATAATGAAACGAAACCTCCACCTGGGGCGTTGAGCCTGTTGTGCTCGCCGGCAGGGCAAGGCGGCCTAGTTCGGGATCGACCGCAGCGGCATAAGGGCCGGAGGAAGGCAGATTGGCCCACGATCCATCGGCCCCGGAGAGATTGCACACCTGGATCTGGTAGGGGTTCAGAAGCTTGCCGCCGGAATAGATCGCCAGGCTTTTGCCCTCGCCGTAGTAGACCGCGCCGGCACCGCTGCGCAGATCCTGGCACAGTACTCGGCGAAGCAGGCGATCGGGAACGTTCACCGGCGTCGCGCCTGCGGTGACCTGGGCACCTTGCGAAACGGGATTCGTGAACAAATGGATGTCCCTGCCGAGAGGACTGAAACGAAAGCACTCCGGTTTTCCCGTCGAATTGCTTGCCGAAGGCGTGGCGGGAATCCGCGTGAGGCTGTAAGCGCCCAGCGACCACAGAGAGATTCCGATATTCCGGATGTTGTAGCGGCCACGAGCCACCGCGATGCGCCGCACGTCGATCGTGTGCGCCGTGGCGTCGAAACTCGTGTCCATGTGGGCCTGCACTTGCCAATGCCGCAAGTTAGGAGCGTAGTGGTTCGAGAGCCGGATGTGATTCATGTATTGGGAGGTCGCCACGACTTTGAAGAACTCCACCGCATGGGCGCCCCACCCGGTGACGTCTCGTGCCAGCTGCTCGAGAACCAGGACGGTGCCCTTGCGGCGCCGGAAAGAGATGGTGTGGGCAACCTCGGCGCGGGGACTGGCCACTGCCGGCGCCAGCCCGTGGACGGGTTGGTAGCCAATCAATCCCCCGATATAGGGAATCACCCAAGGAGCGCAGGTCTCGATGAATTGATTGTCGTAAAGCTGGTCAAGGTCGCTCGCGACAACGGCGAGTTGCTCTTCGATCAGCGTCAGGAGAGATTCGAGCGGCCCCTGCGAGAGTTGCTGAGACGCCGCCACCTGAGCATCTTTCAGGCGGTAAAGCGCGGGAAGCAGGTCGAATAACTTGGTCCGCGGGGTCATGGCATCACCCCCAGAACTACATTCTTAGGGTTGGGATCGAGCACCAGAATTTCGGCTGCTTGAGGAAGACTTCGAGAGGCCGCGGCCGGAACATAGGGGCAGATACGCACGTTCGATCCGGAACCGGGCCTTTCAAGACCAGTAACCTGCTGTGACAGCCAACTGTTGAAAGTTGAAAGCGAAAACGTGCCTTCCGATGCCAAGTCTCCCGCAGCGCTGGTGGGGCCAGCCTGGAGTCCGGCCACGTTTACCGCTACAACGCCCCGAACGGCCTGGATGACTGCCGCAACCTCATCCGCCGAGACTCCCTGGCCGAAACTGCGATTGGCGAAGCTATAGGTTTCAGCCAACGCCTGAAGGACCGCAGCTTCGACGGCCGGCTGATTGAACGCGGGATCATAGGCAAGATCCGCAGATAGCCCAAACAGCGTTTCCAGGAAAGTCACCGCTGTAATCGGAATCATGGGATTTCCGTAATTACGAAGCGAGGCCACCAGGTTGGCCAGAGTGGGACTCCCCGGCGGCAACGCGGCGCCGTTGGCTCCCGCCACGGTCAGGAAAATTCCGTGCCCGGGCCCGCTGGTTATCCACACGGCGTAGGCCTTGGAAATTCCGGCAAAGGTCGAGGCATAACTCTGATAGTCGGCAATGGAGACGGCGCGTCCCAAAGTTAAAACCGACTGTGGCGCGCTCGAGCGAATGTCGTCAATCGAATCGGGATCGCCGCCTCCAGTGGCAGCTTGGGGATTGGTGACGCCGCTAACACCCAGGGGCCGGTCGATCAAAGTGCTTATGGAGCCGGCTGTGACGTTGCCTGCCGATCCGAGTCCGATCCGGTAATTCGCCTGAATATTGTTCTGGCCAGTGGGCAGTGTGGAACCTTCCAATCCGTCGCCAAAAAGAACATCCGTGGTGCCATCCGATTGATTGAGCGTGGCGAAGACCCGTGCCGCAGGACCCTGCTGATAGAGGCTCGGCGCTACACTCCAAGCCGCGCCGTTGGCCAATACCTCGAGGGTGCCTTGCCTTCCAGTTGGGGTCGGAGCCTGGACGTAGGTCAAGGGAGACTGCTTAAGGGTGAATTCTTGATTGGGCGTGGAAGTGCTGCCGCTACCCATAATCTCACTCACCGATTGGCCGTTGGTGGCCAGAGCAACGTTGGCATTCACTGTGGTCGAGTTCCGGTCGTAACAGTTCGTCAAGTTCGACTGAAGTCGAATCTGCGTGTGGGGATAAGGCGCGGCGACGGTGCCTATTGACTTGACCAGGGCATACTCACTTACCTCAGGGTCGCTACTGCCGGAAAGCACCAGGATGAAGTTACTCAAGAAAGTTTGAGGAACCGTGCCTGGACGCCCGCTCACATCCTCGACGTGCAAGTTCAAGATGCCACTTGCGGCGCTCCAATCGGGAACGGAGGAGTCGGAATTGAGGGGCAAGGGCGCCGGGCCGCTGATGGTTAAGACATCGCCCGGTTTGAGAGCCATGGGGGCGGATTGGTCGTCTGGAACAAACGAGAGCGTGGTAACTCCGCTAGCCACGGCGATCTTCTGCCGGTTGCCCGACACAGCTACTACCTGGGCTTGCGCGAGATCGGGGCGCACGTTTCTCAAATCGAGGAAGCCGCCATAGAGTGGGTAGGCCAGAGGTTGTTCGGCAACAGCCAGTTCTTCGCTCTGTGCCAACACCTGCGCAGAGCGCCGTAAGAACGTGTTAGAAAGGTTCTCAACGTAGTCCGCGACGAGTTCCGTCGCCTTCCCGCTCAAGCCGAACTGAGCAAGAGAAACGGTGCTCGAGTGTTGAGCATTGTAAAGCTGGGCGGTGTAAGCATACGTCAGTGCAGGAGGTGCACCAGGCACACCAGGCCGGCGGGCGCGTTCGTATTCGTAGCGTCTTTGAACGAGGGTTTTCTGAGTCAGGGCGAACCAGCTTCCGGCGACAACCTTGGGATAAGTCGAATCCAAATCGATTTGGCTGCTGGTCGCGATCTGGAAACTCGCCCATTGCCATGGCACGATGGTGGTATCGACGAGGTAATCGGGTAGATTTGTAGTTGGTTTTGAGGGAGCGCTCGTGGCGTTCACAAAGAGGTTCGGGTCGGGCGCGTTGTTTCCGAAGAGCGCGGCCTTTTGACGAAAGGCGAAAACCTTTGCGACAGTCCATGCCGCGGGGGTTCCGTCGTCCGGAACGTGAGTAAGCGGCTGATCCCAGGCGGCGTAGGTGATTTTGCGAACATTGTCCACCATGACCTGATTGAGGACCACCACTGCCCAGTCGCGGGGAGGGGGGGTGCTGGTGGGATCGAGGGCCCAAGCCTCTCGATTAACGCCCAGTACAAGAAGCGAATCTCCAGGGTTCAATTGAGTTGAGGTTCCCTGAAGGTAGATGAACCTTTTCCCGGCTCCCGGCTGCCATGGGACCGCGGTTTGTACGGGAAGCGCGTTCCAGTCAGGCTTGGCGGGAATGGCGACGGAGGTCTCGAATACCTGCGGTTTTTGGCCCTGCGCTGGGACGCTCTGCATTTGGGTGCCGGCGGGGATGGTTATGGCAGGCGCGGTAGGGTCAGGCGGTTGGCCTGACGCGGCCTTCAGCGTGAAGGCCACGTAAACGGAAGAAGACACTCCAGGCGACGGCTGGTAGCCGATCAGCCGGGACATTTCCGTCAGGGACCGGGATTGCGTGGCGGTGCCCAGATAGCTTTCATTGGCAAGGCGTTCCTGGTAAAAAGTCAGGATATCCAGCACCACGGCCGTGGCGTCCAGGAAGGCGATGCTGAAGTCATCAGCGTCCCGGGTCTTCAGGCGCGCAAGGGCAGGATAATCTGAACTCGAGAGGCGAGCCAGCATGGATTCCTTGAAGGTGGCCCAGGTTCCCGCTCGGTAAGAGACGGAGGGCTGTCCGGGCAGATTGGTCTCCACCTGGGGAGTCTGGACACTCGTCCCGGCGCAGCAACCGCAGAGGCAATCGGTTGTTCCCGTGCAGCTCATATCCTACTCATTCCCCTTCCGGTTCCGTGGGGCGTTTCGCCAACCGCCCCTACGCGCTCCCCGGGCCGCTTCTACTTCCCACCTTGCATGACCAGCCTCAACTGACCGTGATCGGGAAGGCTCGGGTCATTCGCCAGCCGCGCGACTTCGAGGGAGCCCAGCTTGATTTCGCCTGCGGCTAAGTATTGCGTCGTGTCTACACCTTGAGTCTGGAACGTGAGCGCGGTCACCGAAGTCACGCCCGCCACCGACCGCGCCGCCACGTAAACCGGGCTCAAATAAACGGTCTGCCCGAAGGTGAAGTTGTCCGGGTAGAAAAGTCCTTTCGTGCCGTTGGGAAGAATCCCGCTGCCCAAGACCTGCAACAACGACTGCTCCACATCGGCTTGGAAGTAATCCGGATCGACGCACACTTGCAGCACGATTTCGAGCGAGACGTACTGGGGCGATTCCAGCAAGAGGTCTTGACCCGCCAGCCGGTACTGCTGCTCACTGGCCGTTAGAGTTTGTTGTAACGCCGGGCTCAGATTGCCGCCGCCCTCCGGTTGTACCGCGATAAACGTCGTGTACCAACTCCCCGTCCACCGCAGAGAGGCCACCGCCTTGTCCACCAGCGGATTCGATTCCGCGAGGTTCTCGTAGTCCGTCAGGGTGACGGCGCGTTCCTGGGTCAGAAAAGCCTGTGGAGCCCGGCGCCGGATTTGATCGCCGGTTTCCGGGTCTGTGCCTCCCGTGGCGGGCAGCGGGTTGCGACAGGACTGGATTCGAGCGTCGGCGGCGGCCAGGTAAACCAGGGTGTCTGCCCCCACATTCCCGGCTGTGCCGTTGCCCATTCGATAGCTCGCAACAAAAGAAGTGCCGGTATCCGGGGTTTTGCCGTTGACATCGTCGCCGAACCGCAACGTGGCAACCCCGTTGGATTCCACTTCCACCACAAAGACCGGGTCCGTCGCGCCGTTTTCGAGCAGATCCGGCTCAGGCGTCCAAGTGGTGGCCGCGCCATCCACAGATCCCTTCAAGGTGATGACCGGCACCGCGTCCGCAGCATCGAAGTTCATGAGTGCACTGGCAGAGAGGCTGGGATTGGGAGCCTGAGCAAAGCTCCTCACCGTAATCAACTCGGAATTTGAGGCGAACAGGCTCGCCACGGTGGTGAGTGAGACACCCGAAAACTGCTCGATGGTGATAGGAAGGTTTACCCCCACTCCGCCGGAAGACGGGTTATACACGACGAAGAGGTTGAAAGCGGGAGGATCCTGCTGGAGGTCCTGGCTTACCACGCCAAAATACTGAGGCCATGCCCCGGCGCTCGTCGCTTGAAGGGCAAGATATGATTTGTTGCCGGTATCCAGAAGGTTTACTGGGCCCGTGTCCGACAGCATGGTGGGCGCGGTAGGAAACCCGGACGGAGGCGAAGCCGGAGGCACATAGCTTGCCGGAACAACGATGAGTTGCGAATACCGGTTGATTTGCGCGGCGACGTAATTGACGTCAGACGCATTCAAAGAAAGGTCTGCGAACCTCTCGAGCACGACTGGACTCTGAACGCCCGGCGCGCCTCCGGGTGGATTGTAGACGACCGTGAGATCGAAATTCCCCGGGTTGGCGGAGTTGGCGTTTGTCTCCACACCGAAGAATTGCGGCCATGCAAATGGATTCGCCGCCTGAACCATCAGGCAGATGAATCCGTTGGAATCGGTGAGATTCACGAACCCCGCTCCACCCAGCATGACGATCCCTGGTGTGACCGGATTGCCTGCCAGCGGCAGCGGAACAGCCTGGGTGACTGGAATGCCGGGGACGGTGTCGGGAACGATGGGCCGGTAACGCACTGCGACCGGAGTGGGCGCTGCCGGCTGGCAGCGGTTTGCTGACGGGTTCGCGGGATAGAAGAGACGCGGCGCAGGCACGGGTTCCCCGAGACTGATTCCGGTGAACGAAAGACCCTGGTCGGCAAGTACCACGTTGCCGTAAACGACGCTGGCATCCGGTACCGGTTGAGGGCGCCCGTTCGAATCCAGGTACTGGGATGAAATGCAAACCGGAAAAGGCAGGGCGTCCTCCTGGGACCACTGAATCTCAGTCACAGCGGTGGGCTTGCCATTCTTATCGAGGTACAGCGGATCCACCAACGGATTCCCATTCGCGCTCACCGTAGCCACTTGAGTCAACCTGACAGCGCAACGGCGGCGCAGGTCTGCATCGGCCGGATTGCCGGTTTGAGGGCCTTTGACCTCCTGGAAGATTAGAACGTCCGCAGGCTGCAGATTCGGGTACGAGCCTAGGAGTGTGGCTTCCGTGGATCCTTGGGGCAGGCAGCAGTTCGTGTCGCCCCAGGTATAGAACGACATCTGGTTGTGTTCCGGGTAGAGGACCGCATCCTGCAGCGGCTCAAAGACCTTCACGCCGGCGAGCAGAGCCGCCTCCTCGTTTCCCGATCCCACGGCCAGGCTGGCCGGCAGGCCAGGAGTGTAAGCGTAAAACCGCGTGAGAGCGTGATTGAGGAATATCTGGTCCCCCGGATTGCCCGCCACCTGCACCTCGATCCAGGCGCGGGCGTTCGAGCCATCGTGCGCGTGGTAATCAACCAGCAGCGCGTGACGCCGCAGCGACACTCGGCTGCGCGCCGTTTCTATATAGGCTTCGGTCGAGATGGCGTCCTGTTGGTAGCTCAGGTTGTCGCCGACGTAAGCGATAAGTTCCGCCAACGCCACGCCCAGGTCGGCTTCGTTCGACGGGTTCCACCCCGGCAAAAGCTGGCTCAGGCGGTCAAGCATGATTTGCCGGAAGCTTCCGTAATCTTTGGCCAGGTAGTTGATCGAAGGTGGGGTGTCGGCAGCAGGCGCGCAAGTGGGCGGTTGCTGCTGGCAGTCGAAACTGGGACCGCACTCGACCTTGAACGAGAATTGAACCTCGGCCAGTTGAGGATCGAAGCCCGCCAGCGCTTCCGTGACTTCGAAGGGATCTCCCAGAGCTTGGGAGGCGCCATTGACAAGGCGCAAAGCATAGGTGGAGAAGTCGCCGGCTCGATCCGTGCGGATCACCAGGATGTTTGCGGCGTTGGGGAGTTTTGAGAAGTACGCCTTCTCAAGCGCATTGGCTTCGGCCGGAGGCGAGGAAGCGAGCGCCACCCACTGAATTCCAATGTTTGCGATGCTCTCGCCACCGACGATCACCACGTTCGCGGGCGTTACCGCGGATGTTGCGGCGCCCAGGTTCTGCCCGTTAAGACAATGAACCAACAGAGTCTGCTGCCTGGGACTATCGAGCGCGACGGCATCGTGATCCAATACTTCGAGGAAGTCGATGCCGTTGAGCTTCAGGGCGGGATTTTTGAGAATCGCCGCCTTGCGATTTTTGTTGCAGCAACTGTAAATCATGCCGTCGTCCCGTAAACGAAGGTTTGCACCTGCGTCACGTCGGTGCTGAGGGGTATGTAGGTGACCGTGACCGTCAGCGTTGCGTCTTGCGCCGAAGCCACCACCGACTGAACTTTCACGTAACTGCCGAGCCACTTCTGCAAAGCCGCTTGGACGCTGAATTGGGTTGCGGCGGCCATTTCCATGCTGTTCGGCGCGAAGGGAAGTTGAAGCAGTCCGCTACCGAAATCGGGCAGGTTCACGCGCTCGCCGGGCGAAGTGAACAGCACCTGCTCGACGATCTGGTTGATGTAGTCATTCAGCGTGGCTTCCTCGGTGCGGCCACGGCCGTCGAACTGGTACGGAAAACTCACATTCATGGCATAGCCTCTTTAAGTTGCCAGCGCGCGCGTCTGGGCCACCACTGGAAGCAGTGGCGTGCCCGTGGGAATGCAGGTCGCGACGCCTGTCATGATCACTACGGGCTGTCCCAAGGAAGTTACCCGAACTGCTCCCACGGTCCACTGACCCGTAACGCAGGGCCCGTTTCCGGCCGGCGGCACGAAAGCGCAGCCCGCGACGGCGTAGGGTGCGGCGATAGTGGCGATCGGCATTCCCGAGACAAGCACCCGCGGACTGGGAACGGTGGGCATGGCTTGCCCTCCGTGCGAGCAGAGCACCGTCGCACCGACATGTAAAATGGGTCCAGGCATCGTAACCTCTGCGCCTTTTTACACTACCGTCAGCGCCCCCAGATTGATGTCGACCGCCGGCCCGGTCAGGGTGATCGTCGCGCCTTGCCCGTTGCTGATATAGATTCCCGTCTCGTTAACCACGATCATGGCGCCGCTTACGCTCTTGATCACGATGCCGCCGGTGGCGGGTGTAGGCGGCGCATCGCTCACCATGATCATGTTTTGGCCCGTGGTTTGAAGGACGATGTTTTGCCCCGGCGGAATGGCGGGCGGCGCCGTGGCGAAGACCGGAACGTCTGCCACCAGGCCCCAGAAGCCTCCTGTCCAGATGGGGTAGTCGGGATCGCCCTGTTCGAACTCCACCCAGACCTGCGACCCGATGGGCGGCACGATGAAGCACCCCGCTTGAATGCCCGCCGCCGGCACGCAAGGCATGGCCCAACTGGAGGGGATTTCTCCCAACACGTCGGGCACCTGCACCATAACGCGACCGATCTGCTCCGGGTCGATGTTCTCGATCACTAGCCCCCGGTACTTGCCGTAAAATCGCCTCGGGCTCCCGCCCGCAAAGGAATCTGGCGTACTCATGGGTTCACCGTCGGCACGGTAGAGACCAGACCATTTCGGGTCAAGGTAAAGTTCTGCTTGTACTCTCCGCGCTTGATTTTGTGGGTTACGCGCTTAACATAATAAAGACCGTCGAACGCCGGTCCCGCCCCGCGCACCCCGACCAGTTGACGGGCCTTCAGCACTCCGCCGTAGCGCGACACGTCGAGGCTACCTTCGCAGGACACGGCCTCGGCATTCTTGGCGGCCTCTGCCAAGCCCATCATGATGGCCTGAGGAATCGGCCTCTTGGAGAGATCCCCCCGGAAGGGCGTCAAGTCAGGCGGCAGAAGATTTGTGGGCAAGGGCGGAATCAGCCCAAGAGGCGGATTCAGGGGCGTGATGGGTGGAATGGGAATCGGGATGCTGACACCCGTTTCCTCGTTGTAAATGTATACGATCGGAATCTTGTTCTGCTCCTGACTGAATTTGAAATGCAGGCTCTCCACGTTGGTGTACGCGTCCATGTCTGAGCTCAAGGCCGGTTGGACCGGGCCGACCTTGATTTGCGGTCCCCAGTAGGCTTTGCTCATACCCGGCAGGGGGCCGGGGTCGATGTAAAAGACGTAGCCCGCCTGCTCTGCCAGGTACTTGATGTACCCGAGATCCGTGCCCTGCTGGCTAGGAATCTGGTCGATGGGCAGCGGAACGAACAGCAGGACGCTGGGGATCACCAAAGGCACCACGCCAAACAGCGCATACTTGAGCAGGATAAGGCTCACGCGGGCTTCTGCGGGCATGGCGGGGTATGGAAATCCGCCCCAATTGGACTGGTCCATGAGCACGCTCAGGTCCTTGCCGGTAATGGTCAGGGTGGAATTCGAGCCCTTGTCGCCGGGCGAGATTTCGTTGTTGGTAATCACACCGTCGATGAGCACGTTGGCCACACCGTTCACGGTCGCCACGATCACCACCCGCATGAACAGCAGGGGCATTCCGCCGGTAAGCAGAAACAAGATCTGTAGCGGTGACTGCTTGTCGATGCTGAACGTCAATTGAAACCCGCTTTGCCCCGTGTCTTCGACTTGCACCTCGACCCCGGCCAGTGCATCCAGCACCACGCGCGGGACCGTCAAGGGAATGACGGGTCCCATCATGAGCGTCAACTGAACGCTGCTAAGCACTGGGCGCTCCCGGCACGCCTTGCGGCATGGTGATTTGCAAGACTGTTCCCGGCGTGGCCACCAAGTCACTCGGCCGAGCCGCTCCGTTGGCATCGCAGATCAGCCAGTAAATCAGCGGGTCTCCCAGATACTTGGCGGCGATCAGGTCCAGCCGGTCGCCTTGTTTCACGGTGTATTGGGCGACGGTCGAGAAATTGGGCGCGCCCGGTTGGGGCACAAAACGCCGCGCCAGATAGGTAATGGTCTGCCCGTTGGGCGCTCGGTACGTCTGAGTGCTTGAGCCGTAATAGCGGCTGTCCGTTGGGAAGTTAACTGCGGGCACCACGCCCATCTGGATCAGCGTTTGCAGCGGGTAGTTCATGGCAAGCCTCCTAGCCCAAGAACGGAAATCGCCACGTTGGCCACCTGCGACGCCAGTTGTTCTTTATTGCTGAGATACGTCATGAACATCTGGCCGCCCGGATGGTCGAAGCCCAGGTCATCCACATTGAGGACCCGCAAACCTAAACTGACTTTGGCGCGAATCGGGTTCAGGTTCGGGTCAAACGCTTCTTCCGTAATCGAGAAATCGGTCAGCCGCACCGGCAACACTCGGGTTCTACTCCAAACGAAAAGAGTGAGCGGCTGCTCGAGGGGGATAATTTCCAGCGTGCCGGCGTTGGCCATATTGTTGTCCGCCTCGAGCGTCTCCACCGTCGGGTTCACCAGCATTTCGAGCTGCGCGAGTTGCGGCTGAAGGCCGTACTGGACAGCCAGAGGATTCTGACTTGGCAATTCCAATTGATCTGCCGCGTCCATTTCCGCCTCAAGCTTGATGGTCTCGATAGCCGGCCCGCGCAGCCGCAGCGCATCCACGCGCACGCCGTCCTCCCCGCCCTTCACAGCCTGGATTTGCAGCGTGCGGGTGAGCGTGTCCGGGTTGTACTGCAAGGCAATAATGCTCTGCACCGCGGAGGTGTCCGGGTCCATCGTCACAATGCCGGCCCGCACCAGGCGGGGTGAAATCGGGGATGCGTTCATGGTTTGCCTCCCGAACCGCCACGTGGCGCCTGAGTCTTGCCGGCCGCGGCGCCATGGCCGGTGATGGTGGTCGGCTGATCGGCTTTTTGGCCGCTCAGGCAATGGACAAAGTGCGCCCAGGAGTCGGCCGAATCAAAGCCTCCGCAGGAAGACTTGCAGTCGAAGTCCACGCAATAGCTCTCACCCAGGTCTCCACTCCCAATGCGCGCCAGGTGAGCCGATTCATGGATCATGGTGCGGACGCGTTGCTCAGGGCTGTCGCTAAAGAAGGTGGGACAAAGGACGATCGGCGGCCGCAACCCACGAACGTAGGCGGCGCGCGTGCCGCAGTCCGGGTCCTTCGCGGCTGCGACTTTCACATCCACGCCGGAGGTGAGGAAGTTAACCATCGAGCTGATGACGTCGCCGATCTGCTCCATGTTGGGGTTGTCCCAATTGAACATCAACTGGGCGAGTGAGCGAGCCCGCATGCCGGCCTCGAGGGCTGGATCGGCTCTACCCTCGGGCCCGGGCGGGACAATCCCGCGAACCAGATGCATGGCAGTCTGACAGCGAATGGCGGCAGCGCGTCGCGCCGCGTCAATGAGTTTCTGCTGGCTCGCGGTGGGAGCAACAGGGGTTGGAGACGTCGCCGCGCCGCTCTTCTGCCGTTGCAGGCCGGGCTGTCCCCTTCCGGTCAACGCCGGCCGTTTGCTTGCCGAGGTAACTTCGGAGGCGGCACGATCAGCCTCCGCTTCGAAGTGTGATTCCCCGGCGGCAATCGCATCTCCGCGTTGGGACTGTTGCACGACGTGCGCAAGCTCATGCGCCATCAATTGCCGGCCTTCGCGGCTCTGGGGGTGATAACCGGCGGCGCCGAAAGAGATATGGTTTCCCACCGTGTAAGCGAGCGCATTCACCGCCTGCGCCGACTCCGCTGCCCTCGAATCCGAGTGGATTCGCACTCTTCCAAAGTCGTGGCCGAAGCGCGGCTCGAAATAGGCGCGAGTGGCGGCGTCCAGAGAGTGGCCAGGTGAGCCCAGGACCTCCTGCACGATGGCTGGAACAGGCGAAGGGGAAGTTGATCCTGTCGCGTGCCTTTGCAGCATCTCTTTCTTCCTGCAATCCTCGCACTCCCCCTCAGCATGTCCCGAGCCGCCGCACGAACACTTGCGTTGCAACGCACCCCCGGTCTGAACCTTCGAAAGCGACCACTCCAGCTTGCTCCCGCTTCCCGCGATAACCTGGTTTGCCATGCGGTCCGCTTCTTGCTCGAAGGAGTCGTGCGGCTTGCTGAGCTGCAACCCCGCGGACGCGATCGTGGGCCACGTCTTAGGGGCCGGCGCCGGTGCGTCGTTGACTTTCCTGAAAAGTAAGGTCTGTCTCATAGGGGCGCCACGCTCATTTCGACTTCGGGCAAACCCAGACTTTGGGATCGACGCGCGGTGCGTTGCTGAGCTCCGCGTCGGTCTTCTCGAAATCCTGGTGTGTATCACCCGCCTGTGATTTGCGCTCGTACTTCCCCCCGCCCGGTTTCTCGATTACGGTTTTGTTGGGCTCTTTGTGGTCGACAATCTGCTCTTGGGGAGTCGAAGTTGCGCCGGAATAGTGGCCAACCACGTACTTCTCGATCTCAGGGACGTTCGCCTGCTCGCCTCCCCCCGGTTTGGGCATGCGGAATTTTGAGCGCCCGGGGAGTCCACGCTCGATGGTCCATTCCTCTTCGAAGCGGTACGCGTCCTTCTCACTTTCGACCGTGGTCCACGAATCCGGCTGGCCCTGGTGCCGCACCTCGTGAACCACCGACTCGGCGGCGAACGCGCAATTTTCATCCAGCTTGAATCCGATCATCTTCTTACGGGCGTTGGAGAACGCGGCGTGTTCCTTGGTTTTCAGGGCCCAGCTCTTGCCGTCATATTCCCAGCGATATTCGGTAACCGAGGGCGTCTTGAGCACAGTCATGTGCGGCAACTGATTCACTACAGACTGGTCCTCCGTACACAGGATTCCCAGAACGCAGGCCTCGTTCCACTCGGTGTGGCCCCCCTTCAGCGGGTCGACGGGTAATCCGGATTCGCCCACTTCGCCCACCATCGGCAGCACGATGCCGAGCGGAACGGGCAGGCCGACGGGTTTCACCGCTCCCTTAAGCAGGGCAGCCATTCCGCCCGCAAACCGGGTTTCATAGAAGTCCTGAAGGCGCTTGAAGTTGTCTCCGGAAAAATCGGAGTTGAGGCTTTTGGCGTTCAATCCGCCCGCCCCGAACATGTACGCGAGCTCGTAATCGTACGAGCGCCAGAGGAGTTCCAGGATGGCCTGCTCGTCGTCGCCACTGGTGTAGCCCTGCTGCATTTCGCGGATCATCACCGCCTTGCGCTGTGCCGTGAGCACGAACGGACTGCCGCCCAACTTCCACGCTTTGGTGATGGCGCGCGCTTTATTGTCACTGTCGTAGTTGCCTTCCGTGGCCCCGCTGTCGATCTTTTTCAGATAGGCAGCGAGCTCTTGCGGGCTGTAATTTTCGGCGCCGAACAGGCGCGGGATGGTCTTAGTGAAGAAGTCGCCGATCGCAGTCAGGGCACTGCGTTGGACGCGGCTCACCTTCCCTGACTCTCGCGCCGTGTGTACCGGCTCCTGTCCCAACGACTGCCCGCTGGGCGCGGGATATTGACTCCTCGTTTCTATCTCTTGCGCCGCCTGCTCCGCTTCACGCTCGGACTTACTACCCGGCTCCCCAATTGTTAACGGTGCTCCGGCAAGAAATGCGCCGCCTTGCTGGATGGTGTGTGTCAATTCGTGAGCAAGCAGGCTCCGGCCCATTCTTGAGTTCGGTTGGTAACGTGATGCGCCAAATACCACGTCTGAGCCAACCGTAAATGCGGCGGCGTTGAGCATTCGCGCCGACTCCGCCGCCCTCGAATCCGAGTGGATTCGCACTCTTCCAAAGTCGTGGCCGAAGCGCGGCTCGAAATAGGCGCGAGAAGCGCCGTCCAGAGGGTGACCGGGTGAGCCCAGGACCTCCTGCACGATGGGTGGAACAAACGAAGGAGTAGTTGATCCTGTCGCTCGCCGTTGCAGCATCTCTTTCTTCCTGCACTCCTCGCACTCGCCTTCGGCATGTCCTGAGCCGCCGCACGAACATTTGCGTTGCAACGCACCCCCGGTCTGAACCTTCGAAAGCGACCACTCCAGCTTGCCCCCCGCGATAACCTGGTTTGCCGCCCGGTCCGCTTCGCGCTCGAAAGAATCGCGAGTCGCGCCTGCGCGCAGCCCGGCGCCGGCGTGTGCGGGCGCAAGCCCGATTGCAGATGCCGCCGTGTCACTCGACCGCGTCGTTAGTTTTGCACTTCTCATACAAAATCCACGCTGCTCACGCCGTGCCCAGACATTGATCTCGCCCGACAATTAAATGGAACACGCCTTCACGCCCCTGAACGATTTTGCCGGACGCCGAGCCGGGCCTCAGCCGCAGCAACAGCGCGGCCAGGGCTCGGACTTCCGAGCTCTTTAAACCGCCATTCTGCCGGGAAAAGGAATAATGCTCGATCTGGTCTCCCTCCGCAGAAACTATTCCCGATGAAATCCGGAGACCTGAGAACGTCACCTGGACGCGTATCTCCGAACTAGCCCCCGACCGCGTTCCCAATTGTGAAATCGTCTCGGCGATCTCCCTGATATGCTTCGGGTGAACGAGTTGGCGCGAAGCTGCTCCGAACGAAGCATTGAATATCGTCAAAGCCAGTAAGAACGCCGGGCAAAGCAGATGCCAAGGATGAAACGGCAGTCGGCCGGCAAGCTCAGCCAAGACAGCCAGGCTCGCCAGACCTAAAGAAGTCCACTGGGCCTCCGAGGTGCCCTTCCAGTAGGAGCGGCCTGCATCACCACGAAGATACTCGAAGCCGAATCGCGCGACGGCGTAGGTAACCGTATACCACGCCAGGGAATCGCCGGATGGACGGCCCTCCACAACGAAAACCAGGCCGACGGTCACGATGATCAGCACGCAAAGCGCTTCCAGTGCCGCCACCGGAAACAGCCGTACGCCACGGAAGCATGACTCAAACCCCGCAGCGACGTGCTCGGACCGATAGCGAGGCCCGCAGAGCGCGGGCCGGCCGTGGCAGCAGCCGGCCAGCAGGCACCCGATGCGCCCGCAAGCCAGGAAGACACCGACGCCGAGAATCGTGATATCCAGATAGGGCAGCACAGAACGGCGAGAGATCAGGAGAAATGCCACGGCCGCAAGTAACGCCGCGATTTCGTGATGGTAGTACACCAACCGTTCACCGCCGCTTACGATCTTTCGCGCCATGACCAGCGCGAGAAACGACACGATGCACACCAGTGCCAGGCCAAGAACGACACCCCTCTCGAGGCCTCGCGCCCAAGCCAAGCCGAGGGAGAGCGCAATCGCAAGTACCAGACCTATCCCGCCGCAGATGCGGAAGGCCGGTTGGCGGCATCCCAGGACCCGGATATGAGTCCGCACCAGTTTGTCCATCCCGGCGTTAACCAACTCTCGCATGATCGTATTGCACCTGCCTAAGGTCCGTACCCCCGTCGCCTGCGGATGCGATCCGCGGCCTCGACGTAGCTGGGCTGCAACGCGGCGGTGACGCCGGGCGCCGAGGCTGCCAGCAACTCGTACAGCCGCCGTACCTGGTCCACCGGCGAGGCGATCGCCGAGGATGCCGGGGTGAGCGTGACGGTCGCGGGACCGGAAGTACTGAACCCCCAAACATCCACTCCGGCCGGCACCTTGTTGATGGTGACGGGGCGGCCGTGTACCTGCCACATCATCTTGTCGTAGCGCTCGAAAATGCCGGCAAGCTTCAGCCTGTCGTCTGGAACGGGTGGCGTAAAGGGGGCTGTCGCGCCGGGGTCGGTGAGGCCGAACACCGGAGCGATGTCATGCATAATCCCCTGGTCCTGTCCAGCCGTCCACGAACCCGGCGGCAGCGCCTTCTCCACTCCGCCGTACACCTGGCTTACGTCCTGCCGCGCCGTGACGGCCCACTTCTCGAGGTGCGCAAGCGCGCGGCAAAGGGCCGGATCGCCGGTCGGGCATGTGCCACCACCAATGAACTTATCCGGAATGGCGGGCCCGATCGTCACGCTTCCCGGCGTGTGAATATTACGCACCAGAAGGACGTAGCTGTCAGTATTCCGAAGCGCATCGGCGGGGCTCAGCGCGATGATACCCCTCTCACTGCCATAGGCGATATCCACGGTCCCCAGCCCGGCGGTCCCGTGCGAACCTTCGTGGATGAGCGTTTGGGCTCGGTGGTTGACGTTCGAATCGGAAAGGAAGTCTGGGCAGAGCGTCATCATCGCCTTGCTTCCCGGAGTATGGCACGGGTCAGCCGCCGGAACCCCGATGCCAACGCCGCAGTTGTAGGCAGGATTGGTACAGCTGCCGTCGCAGATGTTATGGCATTGAAGCTGCGACGGCATGGCCGTGATGTGGGCGTTCAGCGCGCTGAGCTTGCCCGCCACCGTGGGCGCGGCAGCCACGCCGCCGAAAAGCGTGGTGAGAAGCGACGCCGTGTTCGCGGCCAGCGGGGCGGCCGCGAGCGCGGTGGTGGCGGCGGTCAGCATCGTCAAGGCGACAGGCTGAGCCGTGGTGAAAGCCGTGCCGCACGACGCCGTAACCCCCGCCGCGCACGACGCAACAGCAGACGGGGGAGGCGGCGCGCCCACGGCGGTGGGGAGCACCTCAACTCGGCGCACTTGGCGGTATTCGATGTGTCCTGCTCCTCCCGTCGGCTGCGGAACCGGAGCGCGCACGCCGGTGTGAGGTGGCTTGGCCTTCGCCAGGGCCGCATCGACGGCCGCGATGCGGGCGGCGGCGAGCACAGCCGGCTCATCCTCGCTGATGAAGCCGTTCAACGTCACGCCGCCGCTCGCAGTCACCGCCGAAATGATTTTCGGGATCTTGGCCTCTTCTCCTGTATCCAGCGTGGAGCTGTTGAGATCGAAATAGATGTTCATGGTGTCCCCGGGAGCATCTTCCTTCCCGGTAACCTTAAAATCCGCGGTCGAAGTCCGAACGGCGGAACTGGTACTCCTACAGCATTGCAGACGCAAACCGGACCGAAGCGAGGGCAGAGCGTTTGCTGCGATCCCGGCGATTCCGGCCTTCGCCATGCCCCACAGCGAGGCGACGGCGCCAATGGCGGAGGTGTCGGCGTCTTCCTCGAGTGAGTTGTAGGCGGCGCCTCCGGCCGGCGCCTCCGGGCGTCCGCCCTGCTGCACCACATGGGCGAGTTCGTGCGCAATCAAAGCATCACCGATCAGCGTGCCAGGCTGGTATTCACCCGCGGCGAACGCCACATCGTGGCCGATCGTAAAGGCGCGCGCATTGACGTTCCTCGAGGTCCGCGCCGCCGCCGCGTCGGTATGGAATCGAACCTTTCCAAAGTCAGCTCCGAATGCCGATTCCATGCGACCACGCAGGCCGCTTTCGATTCGAGCCCCACTGCCGAGCTGATTCTGAATGCCGCGCGTATTCCCTTCCGTAGCGCTGCCGCCCATCTCCGACTTCTTAGCTAGAGGCGGACTTGCTTCCTTCGCCGGGGAGCCCGAACTCGCCTCTTCACCTGGTGCACCGGGCAGGTCCGCGTCTTCGGGTAGTTTGCCGGTCTTGCGCATCTCCTCGAACTGGCCGCGAGCCCGCGCCACCACAGAAGAGATGTAGTCGCGCGCACTTGCGGCACTTGCCGCGCCTGGCGCGTATTGCCGGACGTTGCTTTCGAGCTCGCTCGCATTCTGCCTGCCGTAAGACGAAAACACCCGATCAAGCGCGGGCGCTCCAAGCGTGCCGCTCACCCTGCCTGCCACCGTCTCCGCAGCGACGGAGGACACAGCCCCCCGCAACGCGTTCAGGAATGGGCTCTTGCGCATCTGGTGGGGGCCTACAGCGCGTGCGGCGTCATCCACGATAAGCCCGGGCCCTGAACCCGGCACGGTAGCTTCGGGCTCGATGCTCGTTGAATTAGCCGGACTGCGCTGCAGACCCCGCTCCGCTTGCAATCGGGGGAGGGGCCCCCGGTCCGGAAGCGCCGGGGAGAGCCCGCTGGGGTTTGCCGAGTCCGGCTCAGCGGGTGCGGCGCCTTGCTGCACGACGTGAGCAAGTTCGTGAGCGAGAAGGCGAGAACTATACTGCGCCTCTCCGAAGACAACGTGATTGCCAACCGTGTAAGCCAGAGCATTGACCTCGCCCGCGGACTTGGCCCCTGCTGCATCGGTGTGAACACGCACGCGGCTGAAATCGCGGCCAAAACGGGGCTCGAAGAAGTCTCGAGTCTCCCGGCCGAGAGGCTGGCCGGACGAGTGCAATACGTCGTAAACGGAGGGCGGCACGGAGGGGGGAACGGAAGTGTCTGCAGCCCGGCGCTGCAGCTTCGCCGAGCCTCCGGCCGCGGGCTCTTCCCGTTTCTTGCGGCAGTCCTCGCACTCCTCTTCGGCTCCTGCCGAACCCCCGCAAGCACATTTGCGTTGTAAGCTGGCGCCGATCTGCACCTTCGAAAGCGACCACTCGACGTTACTCCCGCCTCCCGCCATGACTTGGTGCGCCGCACGCTCCGCTTCCTGCTCGAAGGCATCGTGAGCCGCGCTGACACGCAGCCCCGCGTCGCTGATAGAACCCGTCTTTATTGCGGAGGCGGACAGGTTCTTGCTTTTGCTCGAAAGTAGTGTGCTTCCCATAAAACAGTGCGAATGTGGCGATCAGTGTTTCGTTAGTTGCTGCCAGTCGCGAAACTGCTGTTCGTAGGCCTGCATGGCCGGAACGCCGCCGGGGCCCTTGTACCTGGCTTTGATATCGGCAAGGACGCTGTCATACACCTTGTCGCGTCCGATCTTGTGCGCGCGCACGTCACGGATCAGATCTTCCACGGTCGGGTTTTCAGTAATGTTCAGCTCAACTGCCACTTCCGCGCGCTGGATCACCGAATCCGCCTCGACGGAAAGGACTGCCTCTGCATACTCAGTAGCGCTCTTGAACTGACCATTGTTCCGCCGCTCGCGGATCCTGTCGAAATCGGGTTCTGCGGCCTTATTCGCCAATTCGTGCGCAAGCCGGATTACAGCATCCTGCGGCGACTTCACGTCCGGCTGGATGAGCACGTAACCTGCGCGGGTTTCGGTATCACCGGGATCGCCTTTCCCGATTTGCAGATCTTCACCCGAATGATGCGCTTCGCGCCGCGCGCCAGCTTCCAAGGCACGGAATCTCGCGGACTGTCTGCCCATCTGCAAGACCGCTTCAACGTTCCAGCTTAAGAGGCTCATCAAAGCAGCGTACTCGGGCGCCGCGGTGAAAACCTTGTTGACCGCTTCGTACGTGCCCGGGACCTGCGCCGGATCGCGCAACTCCGGAGATTGCTGTACCGCTGTGAGCGCCATTGCGCCGTTCCGGCTGCGGAGCGCCTCCTCGAACTGCTGCACGGCAGCCGGCGCGCCCTTTGGGAACCAAAGGCGGCGCAGGATGGTAAAGAGAGTCGAGCCCGGCGCCAGCTTGCGTAGTTGCTGCCGGAATTCGAGACCCACCGCGAGGCGGCGCAACCCAGCGGCGTCTGAACCCTGAGCCATTTCTGACAAGACGACGCTCACTTCGGTTCCGTCATTCTTCTCCAGAGCGGCCAACAGGCGATGAGCGCAAGCTTGCACATCCTGGCAACTGGCTGTCCCTCCCATCTGCCGCTGCAGCGCTATGGGTGAGGTGGAGAGGCGTACCGGATTGGCCGGCGGACCTCCCGATAAAATACGACCGGCGGTCTGCTCTGCTTCCCGCTCGTGTACGCTGTGTTCGGCGGTCGAAATTGCAGATTCGCGACGTGGGAGGGGAGTGCCGCGCAGTGGCTTCACCCTCTCTCCGATGGCCTGTGCCACGCGGCTTCCAAATTTGCGCGCTGCCGAAGGGCCGGATTCGAACGGCATGCGTCCCAGGCGTAAAACCGGAGTCTGGTGCGAGTGGGCCCAATCGGCTCGTGTGGCAGGATCGGCCATGGCTCGCGAGAGTTCCGCTTGCAGGCCCTCCACCAGGGCATTGCGGTCGCCGGGTTCGAAGCCCCTCAGTACAAGCTGGTCGATGCTCAGCCGGATGCGGCTCACGCCCACCCCCGAATCTCCGCTTCGGAAATCGGGCGCTCGATTTTCTGCGCCTCCATCCTGGCGGCTTGAAGCACATGCACCATCTGAACCGGCATCCCCGCTGCAGCGGCAAGAAATGATGCATTCAACGCGATATTGCGAATATTTCCTCCGGCGACGTTGAGCTGAGCAAGGCGCGCATAGTCCAGCCCTTGGGTCGGAGTCGTGGCGGGGAAAATGCGGAGCCATATAGCTTCCCGCTGCGCAGAGTCAGGGAACGGGAAGCTGACCGTGAATCGCAGCCGCCGCTGGAACGACTTGTCGAGCGCCGATTTGGAATTGGTGGTCAAGATCGCCAAGCCCTCGTAAGCCTCCATGCGCTGCAAAAGGTAGCTCACTTCGATGTTGGCATAGCGGTCGTGGCTGTCCTTCACCTCGCTGCGTTTGCCGAAGAGGGCGTCGGCCTCGTCAAAGAGCAGCAGCACGCCGCCCTCTTCGGCTGCGTCGAAAACCTGCTTCAAGTTCTTCTCGGTTTCACCAATATATTTGCTGACCACGGCGGAAAGGTCGACGCGGTACAGATCCAGCGCGAGTTCGCGGGCCAGCACTTCGGCGGCCATGGTCTTTCCCGTACCGCTCTCGCCTGCAAACAACGCGGTGACACCCAGACCTCGCCGGCCTTTGAGGGAGAACCCCCACGTTTCATGAACCGTCATGCGATGGCGCATCTGCGAGGCCACCTGGCGTAGGGTCTGGACCTGAGGTTCGGGCAACACCAGGTCCTCCCAGCCTGACTTGGAGACAATGCGCTGGGCGAGGTTCTCCATGCGGGGCCGAGCTAGGGAACAGCATACGTTCCACAGGACGCCGGGCTCGGTCGAGCTCAGATCCGCGCCGCTCAGGACGCCGGTGGAATAGATCGTCTTGGCGCTGAACCGGAACTGCTCCGAAAGCGCTTCCACTGCGCCGTTGAATCTGGCAGCGTTAGTACCCAAGGCTTTCTCCCACAACCGCTTTCGCTCCGCAGGCCCAGGCCTGTCAACGTCGAATCGAAAAGAAGCTCGCTCCAAACGCACAGGCTCGGGGCTGGCAAGAATCAAGGGGCCCGGCAATCTTTGCATTACGTGGCGGGCGGAAGCGGTAAACCCGCCTCGTGCACACTGAACCAAGAGAGCGCCCGGCAACAGCGTTGCTTCGCGTTGCCAGAGTGTTGCGATTTGGTCTAAGTCAGAACCCGGCGATGGAAGATCTTCAGTGCTCAGAGTGAACAAATGCCGGTTCGTTGCCCGCGCCACGAGAGTGGCGGTGTCCTCCTGGCCTTGGGGGTCGTCTCCGCAAAGGTGGAGAACCGGTGAATCCGGCGAATGAGACGCCAGAAGTTGCAGCGCCTGGACCGCGACAAGCTTGTGGTCTTCGGCGATCCATTCGGGAAACGGACTCAGGCGAACCACCGGTTCCAGGCGTGGGTCCAGCGCGTTCACTCCGGCCAGGTAGTGCAAGATGCGCTCGTCAATTCGCATCGGAGCAGACGCGAGGCCAGATCCCGGCTCGAGTTCCACCAGGCGGAAATGACGCAGCGGGCGCCCAGGCGTCAGGCCACTCCAATGCGGCTCCGCCAGCGTCGCCATCGCCAGACCGAAGGTGGCGTAGGCCCGTTGGGGACGGCCGAGAGCGGAACCGCACAAGGCCGCCAGTTCGGAGTCCATTTCGACGCCCGCGCAAAGCAGCAGGACATCGCGCTCGAAGGAGCTTAGATTGAAAACCTCGCAAAGCCGATCAATCGCCGGCGGCGTCTCGAGCGCGGCCCGCATCTCTTCGGTTGGCCCTGCCGGGCACGCGCCGCCATTGGCTCCCAGCCGGCCCTTGAGGCGCGAGAACTGCGCAACCAGGTAGGCCTGGTTGGCATCGACCCACGACAGTTTGGTTTCGGTCTCGATCATACGGTTATAAATGGCCCGGTAAAACTCGGCGGGGTCGCCGACCAGTTCACCGACACCGGGCTGTCGACACCATCCACTCGCAGACGCGCCAAGTAAGCGCCGTGCGCAAGAGTTGAAAACTGGAAACTCAGCGTGGTGGTGGGCGCGCTGAAAGTCTGGGCTGGAACCGTGGTCCCGCCCAGCGCCAGCGAAACAATCTGGCCCGGAGCAACCTGCGGATTGCAGGTCAATGTGATTAATGTACCCGAGGAGTTGGCCGCCGCCGTCGCGGAAGTAGGCGATGGAATCGTTGGCGCCAGCGCGATCGCCTGACCAAGGGTGTTTTGCAGCACCACGCCGGCGGCACTCGTCACCGTCACCGACAGCGTGTAATTCCCGGCCGGTGTGTTGTTGGGAATTGCGAAAGAGAGTGAGCCGCTGGTTACGGCCGAAGGTGTAACCGGAGGCTGCGCGCCCATGCGTTGGTGAACGAGCAGCACTCGAACCGTGCCAGCCGCAAATTGCCCCGCCAGTGTCACCGTATCTCCAGGCAACGCAACGGCCTCGCCGCCTGGAAGTTGAATCTGGAAGCCCGGCGCGGTGGATCCAGCCTGTACGGTAATGCTCGGGCTCAACACCGGCAGGGGCGAAGAACTTGCCAAGGGAGACTCGAGCAGGGCCACCGAAACGTCGAAGGCAAAAGTGGGTCGATAGTCGGCCTTCAGCGCCGTCCAGATCCAAGCCATCTCCTCGCGTCCCATGGTGGTCGGCGTGATTTTGATCATCTCAATCTGGTTCGCCAGGCCTGACGAACTGAGCACTTTCGCCAAAGGGTTGTTGGGCGGATTGCTGGCGGCAAGATTGTTCAGCGCGGCGCCGATCTGGCTGCGCGGTACGACAGGATTCTCATGCAGCATCAGCACCGCGAAGCCCAACAATGCTTCGGCTTGAGTGTCTTTCGAGGCGTAAGCCGTCAGCAGGTAATGCAGGTTCAAGGCCAGGGGCGGATTCTTGAGGCGCGTGCTTCCGTCGCCGCCCGCAGAAGGCAGGCCCACGTTGCGCCAAGCCGCGTTGTGCGTCACCTGGTGCAGAAACAGATTGACCTGGAGCTGCGCTTCGGCCCCGCTGCCCAGGCTCGACTGGACAATGTCCGGGGCGATCGCTGAAACCGACACACTTCCCAGGGGCGAGGACGGAGCGTTGTAGACATCGCTCAGAAACGACTGGAGAACAGCCGTTACCGCGGAGATGGCCAGCGCGCTGCTCATCGAGCCCCCTCGCGCCCGCGTCGCAAATACTCGTCGAGCCGCAAGGATTTGCGGACCGGCTGCACCGCTGGCCGGGTTGGAGCCGGCGGCACAGCCGTCACCTCAATCCTCCCGATATGAATTTGAATATCATCCGCGGAGCGCTCGACTGGAGCCGAGTGACGAGCCGGCCCCGTTCGCTCGATTTTTCCGCGAGCAGGAGAAAGCGGACTCGAAGCGTGTGCCAATGCGGCTTCCGCCGGATGAAGGCCCTCCGGCACCAGCGGCCTGTAAGGCCCTCCACGAATAGGCTGTTGCGACGGCGCCCCGAACGGGCGCACGTCGCCCTCGCTGAGTTTTATCGCGGGACCGCTTGTGAAGCCGGCTTCGAGAGCAGCATGCTGCTCTCTGTACGCCTCAGCCACGAGAGGTGTGAACGAACCTGGTGTTTCAGAAGACGGTTTTGGGTTTTCGGATTGGCCGTCGAGCGCACTTCCCTGGATTCCTTGAGATGCCTCAGCGTTGCTTCCGGAAACAGCGGTTGGCCGTACCGTCACGCGTTGTTCCAGGTGCAAATCTTCGCGCCGCGGTGAGCGCGGCTGCGAGGGAGTTGGAATGCCGTGCGGCGGCACTGAGCTCGAAGTTGCAGTCACGTCCGGTTGGCGGCGCACCACTGTTTCTTCCACCCCGTGAAGGCTTTCAGCCGTTCCGTAATTCGGCGAATACGAGTAAAGCGATCCCAACACCGGCCGGATGCCTGTGCGCGGAGTGCGCGCAGTAGAAACCAGTCGCTGTAGGTAGCCGCTCATGCGTGCACCATTTCCAGGTAGAGCCGCCGTCGCGGTTCGCTTAACGAAAGAATTTCTTTCTCACTCCAGCCGTACACCGAGGCAAGCGTATGGATTTCCATCAGAAGCCGCTTCGCTCGAGCCTCAACCTCAAGCCACACGAAGGCCACAATATCGAGGCTTTCGTCCCACTGATGCCCGCACTCGGCGCAGTCGAACTTCAGCCGGATTTCTGCCAACGGATCAGCCGACGCCATACTTTGCCCAATTTCCTCGAGCTCCTCATCCCGCCAGACTGCATTCTCGTCGGATTCCGTCCGGCAGTTCTCAACGAGCTGAACGACGGCTGACCGGGGCTCATTCTCGCGCGCCGCTTTGGCCAAATCCCTCGTCGTGGGAAGGCGGAAGGAGCGGCCCCTTACCACGATGGCTGCGCTTGTGCTTTCCCCCACGCCCCCTTGTGCCGAAACAGGCTGAGAGGAAGGCTCAGGCTCCCCGCCCAGCACGGCCTGACCATCGATTTGAAATTCCAGTTGTTTCGCGCACTGGGGACAGGAAACGCGCCCTTCGAGCTTCGGCCCGAAACAGCCACAGCACAACTCAACCAGGGCACGGTTGCGGCGGCCCAAAGGCCAGTCCGCCAGCGCTTCGTAGGTCGTCTCGGGGAGCGCCGCACCTAGCGCCAGAAGGCCCCGATCCAGCGCATGTAATCGGAATCCGCGCTCCCACAGTTCAAGATAATCCGCACTCGAGAAAGTAATCATGCGTCACTAACCAACCCAGCGTGTCACCCCGTTATTCCTCGCTTTGCTCTCTCTAAAGGAACGTCATTCCCGCGCAAGCGGCAATCCAAATTGTCCCGGACTCACGGTGGACCCCCGCTTTCGCGGGGGTGACGGCGTACGTGGTCGTCATTCCTCTGGTTGGGGCGCAGACCCATGAACACTCGGAATGACTTCGTTGAGATGATGTTTCTGGAGAGCGCGCGACTCACGCGTTCACGGTACTCAGCGTCGGCTCCTGCGGTTCGGTCACACTGGTATCCCGCTCCCAACCTTCGTTTTCCAGCTTGATATGTTCGATGGCGACGGCGTTAGCGTTGGCGTCCAGGTCCGGCAGCGCCTGGTACTCAGAAACCCAGCAGCGGTAGATTTTGTAGGCGATCACCAGTTGCCCAGCCTCGTTATAGAACTCGAGGTAAATGTCTTTGCGGAAGTTGGCGAGCGAAACCTCGGAACCGAGCGACGCGCCGAAGTTCCACACGAGGCCGGCCCACTGGTTGAATTCCATGTCCTGGGTGAGCCCCCGCTCGAGAGTGATGGCGTCGAATTTATTCCGCCCCACCGATTTGTGCGAAGTCGAAGGGTCACCCCCGGAGCGATGCTCCACGACTTCCGTGGTGCGCTTCAGGGCGCTCACCTTGCTGATCCCGGCCACATATTTGCCGTCCCACTTCAGCCGGAACTTGAAATTCTTGTAAGGATCAAGGCGTTGGGTATTCACTGAAAACTGAGCCATCGGATTGCCTCCTGAAATGCCGCAGACCTGGACACCCGGTCCGCGCTATTAAGATTGGACCTGGCCCGCCATCTGCTGGATTTGGATCACGACAAACTCAGCAGGGTAGAGGGGCGCGAAGCCCACCAGGATGTTAACGACGCCCTGGTCGATGCTCGTCTGGGGATTGTTTTCGGAATCGCATTTGACAAAATAAGCTTGCTGCGGTGTGGTGCCCTGAAACGCGCCTTGCAGGAATAAACCCTGCATGAACGAGCCCACGTTCAATCTGATCTGCGACCAGAGGGTTTCATCGTTGGGCTCGAAAACAACCCATTGCGTGCCGTCGTAGAGGCTCGTTTCGAGAAAGAGCGCCAGGCGCCTGATGGGAACGTACTTCCATTGCGATCCTGCCTGATCGTTACCTTGCAAAGTGCGGGCGCCCCACACCACATCGCCGTAGACTTTAAAATGTCGCAAGCAGTTGATCGCCTGCACATTCAGCGAGCCGTTCTCAGCGTCGGTCAGGACGTATTGCAGGCCAGACTCGCCCGTCAGGCCGGCGTCGATCCCCGCCGGGGCTTTCCACACCCCGCGATTGGCATCCGTTGAAGCGTAAATGCCCGCCACGAACCCGCAAGGCGGGAAGAGCCGTTGGCGGTTGCCAATCAACGGATCGGGCGCCATGACCCAGGGGAAATAGTAGGCAGAGTTCATCGAATAGGTGCCGGTCAAGCTGCCTTTGTCGCTCCCTGCCGGCCCAGTCTGCACAAGGTTTGCAACCGTGGCTGGCGAGGTTCCCGGTCCTTGGGGGGCATCCACAATGTAAAAAGCGAGCTTGCTGTTGCAGTATTGCTGCAAAGCCGAAACTGTGCTGGTTTCCGACTCTCCCGGCACACAAAGCAGATTGAAGATGTCCACCTTATCCAAGAGCCGCACCCCGCCCGTGCCGTTTCCCGCCGCGTTGAGCGCAGTCATGAAAAGGCCGCCGCTGGCGCCGTCCGCGGTGGGGTCCAGGACCACTCCGTCATAGCCGCCGGCCATGAAAGGTGGCGTACTGAAAGGCTGCGAGGCAGGACTCGCCGGAGGGAACGGGCTATTCAGAGCTTGCGTGGGTGAACCGATGACGGCAGCCGATACATAACTCGAGTCCGCATTGAGAACTGTCACCACGTACGACGGGTCAGTGGCGTTAACCGAAAGATTGTTGAAGGTTTCGAGGACGGAGAGCGAACCATCCGGATTGACTGAGACGACATTCAAGCTGAAGCGTGTATTCGTGGGGTCGCCCGCTTGCGGCGTCGCGCCGATGGCAAGGAGGTTCCCCCATCCCCCCGGGCTGTTGGCAGTGAAAGTGAAGCCATTGGTGGTGCTTCCGGGGCTGAAAACCTTCACCGAGGCCGCGGCCGCGGCCGGCACGTTGACTCCGTCTCCGTCTGTCCCCCCCGTGAGGATGTAGGTCCCAGTCGCCGGACCCGCGGTGGGCGTGCCTGTGGTGGCAGCCGTTACAAAGCTCGAAGTGAGCGAGGCGACGCCTGAAATACTCACGTTGGCATGGCTTTCAAGCGTAACCACCCCGCTCCCTCTGGGCGCGTAAACGACGGCCACGTTGAACGCGCCTCCGGTGCCCTGAGAGATTTGCAGTCCAAGGGAATTAGACCAGGCGCCTGGAGTCTTGGCCGTGAAAATCAAACCGCCGCCGGTGACGTTGATGGTTACGGCGCCGTCCGTGCCCGTCGCTGTGCCGGTGGTGATGGCTCCAGAAGCCAGGCGGACAACGTAAGCCTGCTGGCCGCCGTTGTTGAAGAATTGTGAGACGGCGTAGCCTAAAAGGCTTCGGGCATCCAAGCCGCCGAACTCACGCTGGTAGTCCGAGAAACTCTGAACCAGTACCGCTTCAGTTGTGGACCCTTGTGGCGCCCAGCCGACGAACGCCGCGATGGAGGTCGCAACACCGGTAATGGTGTGAACCGCGCTCGGAAGCTCTTCAATGTAGACGCCCGGATAGTTGAGTACCGGTGGCATAATTCATCCTCCTGATTCGATCACCTCTAGCTCGCTGACGCGGACAATGAAGGCCTGCGTCTTCACCACTTCGATAACAGCGAAGACGCGCTGCTCCGCACCCGAATCGGAGAACCCTATCACCCTGCCTTCAATTTCCGCATCATCATGCGGCTCGGTGAGCGAGCTTTGCACAGGCCAAAGAAACACACTGGAGGCCCGGAACCTGACCTGGTCGCCAATGCGCGTCGGAGTGCCTCCTGTCCCGAATGGTGGTCCAAGCTTGCACGGCGATAGCCACCCGCCGTGATCTAAATGAAACTGGCTGTTCAATGTGGATTGTTGGTTTGAAATCAGGTAATTGGCGAGATACGAAACAAGGAATGGGTTAAACGGAATTGTCCCGGCGCCGGCGCACTCTGCCAGAAGTGGCAGGGGAGGATTGCAAGTTAGCGGCAAGTTCCCCCGCCCAGGCGGGAAGCATAGGCCTGATTTTCCTGCGCTTAAGGCTCGGACATATTCAAGTGTCAGAAGTGGTAGGCTGGACTGTCAAACATGGTGGGTGACAGTTTGGAGGCTTGTGGAGAAATCCAACAGACATGCGCCGCCCGTTCCCCATCAGGCAGTTAAGCGGGGGGTCAAGCCGTGGGATTGAAGCCTCCGGTAGAGAGTCCGTTCGCTGGTTTGCAGACGCTGGGCGAGCTCACGCCGGCCACGGGGGCTGCTGGAGATGGCGAATTCCAGAATGTGTCTCTCCGTAATGCGAAGGGCCCGGGCAAAGGGCACACCGTCACGAGACACCGCCCCCCAGAGGGTTCGAGCGGCCTCGCGCAGAGGATCGCGGCTTGCCTCGTTGCAATTGCTCTGATACTGGGCCATCCAATCGCTCAAGCCCAACGATGCTCCCTCGGTCTTCTTGAACAACATGCGCTGCACACAATGTTCCAACTCACGCAGGTTGCCCTCGAATTTTTGCGAGGCGAGGTGGCCCGTCAACTCCGGGTCAACCGCCGAAATTCCCGCATAAACATCCTGGTGGCGCCGGGCGAACTCCAGAATCAGCGCGCCCAGATCGGGAATGCGCTCGCGCAACGGCGGGAGTGACAAGTGGACGACATTGAGCCGGTAATAGAGGTCAGCGCGAAACCGCTTCAGGCGCACCATCTCGGTGAGCGGGCGGTTGGACGCGGCAATGATACGCACGTCGATGGGCACTTCGCTGTCGGAGCCCACCGCTCGCACCACGCTCCTCTGCAATACGTCCAGCAGCTTGGCTTGCAGGCTGAGCGGAAGGTCGTTGATGTCGTCGAGCAGTAGGGTTCCGCCGTGCGCCGCTTGAAAAAGCCCCTTGCGGTGCGCCACAGCCCCTGAGAAGGCGCCGCGTTGATGCCCAAAAAACTCGCTTTCCGCCAGGGTCTCGTTGATGGTGCTGCAATGCACGGTCACAAAGGGACGGGAGCGCCGTTTCTGGTCCAACCGGTGAATAGCATTAGCGAGCACCTGCTTTCCCGTTCCCGTCTCGCCTTCGAGGAGCACCGTGATGTCACTGAGGCAGGCGGCCTTGGCGGCTTGCCGCAGTACGCCCACCATAGACTCGGAGAGCGCCACGAATCCCTGTTCCCCGAAAATGCGGCGTAATTCGTAGTCTGACTGTTCACACGTCATGACGCCTCCCGGGCGGCGAAGAGCGTTGCTCTCCCGATGGCCGTGCTTGGATTGTCTTCAGGGTCCCTTTGCCAAGACAGCTTACCAATAAGCCCTGAAATAGTCCACTGTCGTGTATCATATCTTCGCTGGAGGGAACATGAATCGAACAGAATCAATTCGTCCGGACCTTATGATTACATCTACTCATTGCCTCGTCGGATTTCGCGGCTTGCTGCTGATATTGGCGGCTGCGCTCGTTCTGGCGTGGCCGATCGGGTTGACTGCGGCTGACTCGAATCAGACGCTCACCGCCGCCCTGCAACCGTTCGTGGCCAACCACACGCTGGCGGGCGCCGTGGTGCTGGTGGCGTCGTCGGATCGAATCCTCGCGCTGGACGCCGCTGGCTATATGGACATCGCCGCGAAGCGCCCCATGCGGACGGACGCTCTGTTCTGGATCGCTTCCCAGTCCAAGCCCATGACGGCGGCCGCCCTGATGATGCTGGTGGATGAGGGCAAGGTGAAATTGGACGACCCTGTGGAGAAATATCTGCCGGAGTTCAAAGACCAGTGGGTCAAAGCGGAGGAAGATGCCGAACACGTGCTGCTCAAGAAGCCGGCGCACCCCATCACCGTCCGGAACGTGCTGAGCCATACCAGCGGACTGCCCTTCAGCTCACCGATCGAGCAGCCCACCCTCGACGTGCTTCCGCTCGCTGCCCGGGTTCGGAGCTACGCCATGCTGCCGCTGGAGTTTGAGCCGGATAGCAAGTACGCCTATGCCAACGCCGGCATCAACACTGCCGGGCGCATCATCGAGGTAGTGAGCGGAATGCCCTACGAGCAATTCATGGACGAGCGTCTGTTCAAGCCGCTCGGGATGAAGGATACGACCTTCTGGCCCACCTCAAAACAAGTTGGGCGCCTGGCGAAATCTTACAAACCGAATGCCGCCAAAGATGGTCTGGAAGAGACGACGATCACGCAGCTCCGCTACCCGCTTACCGATCGCACTCGTGAGCCGATGCCCGCCGGCGGCCTGTTTTCAACCGCCGCCGATGTGGCCCGGTTTTGCCAGATGATGCTTAATCGCGGCGAACTGAACGGCAAGCGCTATCTTTCCGAGGCTGCCGTATCGCAAATGACCACGCGGCAAACTCCGGAGACCGTCAAGGAGAAATACGGTTTGGGCTTGAGCATCGGTGAGGGAGAGTTTGGCCATGGCGGCGCTTACGCGACGAACATGACCATCGATACTCAGCACGGACTGATCTTCGTCTGGATGGTCCAGCACGCGGGCTTCCCGGGCGATGGCGCCAAGAGCCGTGACGCGTTTATGCAGGCGGCGAAGGCCGCATTTGCAAGATGAAGAACCCTGGACGCCTCCGGCCGCTCAGCTAGCGGTGTGCCGGTGTCCCTGCACCGCGCTTCTTGACCTTAGGCTTGCGCGAGCCGCGCGGTTCCGTCCGCTTCGGTTGAGGAGGGCGCTTGCTGCGCGCCTCCCGCTTGAGTTTCTTCCGCTCTGCCTTGTCCTTGGTGTTTTTCGTGTTCATGCGTGCTTATCTCTCCTTAACTGGACGATCGAATAAGCATTCACCACAGAGGTACGAATGTAATTCTTAGTTCCTCCGTGGCCTCTGTGGTGAATCTTTCTGCTATGCCTTCTCGAGTCCAGCATACTTAGTCATAAACTTCCTCTGCCCGTAGCCCGGAAAGCTGACGGTCAACTTCGTCTCCTCGCCCTCGCCTTCCGCCGCCAGGATCGTGCCCATGCCGAATTTGGCGTGGCGGACCTTCGACCCGATTCGCCAATGCGAGTTGGCGTTGGAACGCCCGGAGGCGCCGCCCGCACCCAGGCGCACTCCTCGCTCTCTTAGAAATCTCTCCACGCTCGATACGGAATTGGCCGCGTTGTCCCAGTCGGTTCGCGGCTTCCAACCCGCAGTCGAGCCCGCGGTTTCGAGCAGTTCCCGCGGGATCTCTGCCAGGAAGCGGGAAGGTCTCGTTTCCTCAAACGATTCACGAGCGTAGGAGCGTCGCTGCCGCGCCCAGGAAAGTGTCAGGCGATCCTTCGCCCGGGTCATGCCGACATAACAGAGCCGTCGCTCCTCTTCAATCCCCGCATCATCGTCGATGGAAAACTGGTGGGGAAAGAGTCCTTCCTCCAGGCCGGCCAGGAAGACGGTTTCGAATTCCAGTCCTTTGGCGCTATGCAGAGTCATCAAGGTCACTCGAGAGCGGTCGTCGAATTCGTCCGTGTCGGAAACCAGCGAAGCATGGTCAAGGAATTCCGTGACCGACACCCCCTTGTCTTCCGATTCGGCGGCGGCATTCACCAATTCCTCGAGATTCTCTATCCTGTCCTCGGCTCCCGGCTGGCGCTCCTCCTGGAGAATCTCGAGATAACGCGTCCGTTCCAGGATGCTTTTAAAGAACTCGCCCAGGAGCAGACGTTCGCGGTCTTCCACCAGACCCTTCATAAGCGAGTGAAACCCTTCCAGAGCGGCCAGCGCGCGGGCCGGCAGTCGCCTCTCGAGCAGTTCGTGCTCCATCGCCTCCCACAGGCTGAGCTTATCCCGCCGGGCGGTCTCCGCCAGAGCCCCGAACGTGGTGTCGCCAATCCCGCGCGGCGGCACGTTGATGATGCGCCCCAAGGCCGCGTCGTCGCTCAGGTTATTGGCCAGGCGCGCATAAGCGAGGGCATCCTTGATTTCTGCGCGGGCATAGAAGCTGAACCCGCCCACCAACCGGTAGGCGATCCCCCTCATGCGCAAGCTTTCCTCGAGCGGTCGTGACTGCGCGTTGGTGCGATAGAGCACCGCCACGCTTCCCGCCCCCGGGTCTCCCAGCGCGCTCTCCACTTCCGCCGCCACAAACTGGGCCTCTTCGTCGGCGCTGCGCGCTTCGAACAAGCGAACCTTTTCACCGCGACTGCGATCCGTCCATAGCGTCTTGCCCTTGCGCGCCAGGTTGCGGCTCACCACGGCTCCGGCGGCATCGAGTATGAGCTGCGTCGAGCGGTAATTCTGCTCCAGCCGAATCACCTTGGCATTGGGATAGTCTTTTTCGAAGTTGAGAATATTCCCGATGTCGGCCCCGCGCCAGCGATAAATCGATTGGTCCTCGTCGCCCACCACGCAGAGATTCTGGTGAAGCAAGGTCAATTGGCGGATCAGATCATACTGGATGTGGTTGGTGTCCTGGTATTCGTCCACATGAACATAAGGGAACCGCTCGTTGTACTTTTCGCAAACTTCGGAAGAGTTATAGAAGAGCTCGACCGTCTTCAGCAGCAGATCGTCGAAGTCCAGAGCGTTGGCCCGCCGCAGCTTGCTTTGGTACAACTCGAAGAGCGCGGCCAGCCTCTCCATCTCCGGATTGGCAGCCTCGCTGCTCAGCTCTTCCGGGGTAGTCCCCCGATTCTTGGTGTAACTGATTTTTGCCAGCGCGCTGCGAGGCGAGGTCATCTGCTCGCCGAGGCCCAGTTCCTGGATGCAGGCCCGCATCACCCGCAACTGGTCGTCATCGTCATAGACGGTGAAATCGCGGCGGTAACCGAGGTGTTCGATGTGCCTCCGTAGCACGCTGACACAGAACGAATGGAAAGTGGAAACGTGCGGGGCGCCGGGACGCAACGTCACTTTGCCGGCAAGCAGCTTCTCAATTCGCTCCTTCATCTGCCCGGCAGCCTTGTTAGTGAACGTGACCGCCAGAATATTCTCCGGCGGTACTTGCTTGGCTTCGATCAGATGGGCGATCCGGTACGTGATAACGCGCGTTTTTCCGCTGCCGGCGCCGGCGAGGATCAGCAGCGGGCCCTCCGTCGCTTCTACGGCGACGCGCTGCTCCCGGTTAAGTTGGTCGAGGAGATTGGGCATTCAAGTCAAGAATCGAAAGTCGAAAGCAAACCACCTTGGCGTGTTCCTCAAATCACCCCTTGATGATTTGTTTGCACTTCGGCTTGGACATCCATTGTACACGAATGCGCGTCACCAATGTGGAGCCTCCCCCGAGTATTCGCTGTAGGGGCGGTTCGCGAACCGCCCCTACTTCTCGTGTTCCCCATCTCTGTCGCGCATTTCTCTGCGAATGGTTTCGGGGTCGTCCAGGGGTTCGCTGGGGCGGGCCTGCATTTGGAGGCCGGGCTCTTTCACTTTCGCCGGATCGAAGATTTGCGCGTCGGAAGGCAGCGCCTGGAAGGGCGTGAAATCGGGCGTGGCGCTGAACAAATCTGAAAGGTCCGTGGCCGCGGCGTCGTACTGATTCAAACAGGGCAAGCCGAAAATGAGATCGAAGGTTTTGAGAATGCTGGCCATGCTGGTGTGGACGTGCGAGACGCCATGCCGCGCATACGGACTGATCATTATCAATATGCTCCGATGTGCGTCCACGTGGTCGCGGCCGTTCTGGGCGTCGTCTTCAGTCACGAAAATGGCCGTGTCCTTCCAAAACGGACTGTGCGAAAACAGCTCCACCAGCTTTCCCAACGCCAGATCGTTATCCGCCACGTAAGAAGCGCGATAATGAAAACCGTCTTCCGGACGCGGCTTGGCCGTGTGATCGTTGGGCAGCCAGATGTAGAGGAATTGCGGAAGCGGCTCTTTGCCGCTTGCAAACCGAACCTGGAATTCGCGTTGGAACTGCCCAAAGCGGTACTGGTCCGAGATGCTGGTGTTGAAGGTTGCATAGTCACGGGAAGTGTTTTCGAAGAGGACCTCGGGCATGGGCATGTTGGTTGCCTCCCGCATGCCGGTAGGCATGAGACCTTCTCCGCCTTCGTTACCCGGGAACGAAACTCCCTCGCCGTAGTTTCGGAAGGTGATGTGGTGTCTTGCCAGGTGCTCCCAAAGAGAGCCTGCTTCGAGAAAAGTTTCCGGACAAGGGTTTCCGCACTCCAGGCTGATGCGCCCGGGCGCGTCGGGGTCAGCCACATAGCTAAGCTTGCGGCCGTAGGAAGCGGGCCATTCCGTTTCCAGCACTTCGTTAGGGTAATTCCCCACCAGCCAGTGGTGGCCGTCCACCGAAACGTCCGAGTCCACATAGAAGTTGTCACTGAAGGCAAATCTTCGCACCAAGGCGTGCGCATTGGGCGTGACCGTGGCCTTTTCTACGACGACCGGTTCTTCTCTGTCTCGCACCCGGGCGCTCTCACCCCAGCGAGCCAGGCTGGGTTCGCCTTCCACGGTTGCACCCGCGATCTGCACGTCTCCGAGGACCTCGTCGTAAGTTCGGTTTTCTCGAACCACGAAAACGACGTGGTGAATCTTTGTGCTTGGCTGCGCCCGCGGAGGAACAGGAAAATCTGCCCGTCGCGTCGTGGCAGGAGCCGCAGCTTCAAATCCGTTGTTCTTGAGCACCTGCGCCGTGGTTTGTTTGAATTGGCCCTCGTCCGGGATGGATACGATGGAGATGAATCCATGCGTGATGTCTCCAATGTAAGTTCCTTCCGGCCCCTCGTGAAAGTTCGGCCCGCCGTTGGGTCCGGCGCCAAATCCCTTCGCGTTGGCCACGTAAAGGGTCATGCCATCGGGGCTGACGGCGAGACGCGCCGGGAACCAGGCCGTTGGCAAGTAACCCAGCACGTTTCCAGAGCCCGTATCCAACGCCGCAACCGCATTGATTCCTGCGCAAGCCACGTAAAGCCGCTTTTCATCGGGACTGAGCGCCATGCCGAAAGGAAGCACTCCGCGCAATCCCTTCACGACGCCGGCAGGCTCAAGCAAGACGGTCTTCTCAACCTGGTTCGAATGCGCGTCAAGAATGGTGATGCTGTCCTGGTTGGCGTTGGAGACGAACACTTTATCGCGGCCCGCCACCACAGCACCGGGGCTTGAGCCGCCCACGGACTTGTCTCCGACCTGAACTCCGGTCTTAACTTTCGCAAGCATTTTAGGTTGCGCGGGGTCGGCCGCGTCGATCACCCAAAGAGAGTTCGCCTCCGGCACATTGGGATCGCCCAGCCCCGGAATCGCTTTCCCCTGGACTGTCGCGCCTTCGGCCGCTTCCTTTGACGGGAACCCGAACGGAGGAAAGTCCAACCCGGTTTCTTTGATCCGGTTCGCGTCGTAGCCGGGAACGAGAGTGTAATTAAACATGCCCACGTTCGAGACGTAGGCGAATTTGCCGTCTGGAGACAAGGCCAGACCGAACGGCATGCGCCCCACCGGGATACTTGAGACGACATCCTTCGAATCCGTATCAAGGACGACCAGGCGGAAATGTGCAAGGTCAAGAACGTAAAGGCGTCGACCGTCCGGCGAAAGCTGCATCGAAGCCGTAAGGCTATTGGCGTATGTCTTGCCTTGGTACGCACCGTCAATACTCACCGAATAGAGACGCCGGTGGGTCGCGATGTCGAAGATGCCAATTCTGCCGTTATTCCCTTCGGAGAGATAAAGGGTTCGGTTGTCCGGCCCCACCGCGACACCCATGAAAACGCTGTCGGGGTCGGCGTCGGCCGGCTTGAAGCCCGGCGGGATTTGAGCCACCTGGGGTTCGGCGGCGTCCAATCCGGTGATGATGGAGGCGGAAAACGGATGGGTTCCGCTGTTGGCGGTCACCAGGGTCTTCCCGTCCGGACTGAGCGCCAGGCCGTAAGGATGCGGGGCTACCTTGACCTGCCGGCCCAGCGGAGTGATCAGGCGGCCGTTGGGAAGTATCGTTTCCCCGCCAAGATCGATCTTGACCGGCCGAACACCCGCAGGCGCGCGTAATTCCGCCATCGCATTTGCGACCCCTTGCTGGGCTGGCGTCGCGGCATCATGCGCGATGAACAAAAGGGTAGACAAACTTATCAGCAGCAGTCGCCGTGTCCGGCCGCGCATAGACAAACCTCCTTGAGAGAACCCACCAGCCTGCATCGGCAATCATAAAAGGTTTCACGCAAAGACGCAAAGGGCGCAAAGCCCGCAAAGAGGAAAGCCGAAATCCGGCTCCGAACCGCCGACCTGCCGATCTGCCGACCTGCCCACTGCCGACCTGCCCTTCCCATCACCCCCATCCCTGAGTACAATACCTAGCGGACTTGTCACTCATCACTTGTCACTCGTCACTGCTCTTATGTCTGCGAATCTCACCCCCCAATACATGGAAGCTGAACGCCGGTTCAAGGCTGCCACGACTTCGGAAGAAAAGCTGGCTGCGCTGGAAGAGATGATGGCCACCATCCCCCGCCACAAGGGGACGGAAAAAATGCAGGCCGAACTGAAGCGGCGCATCTCCAAGCTGCGCACCGAACAGTCCAGGAAGCCGGTCAGCCGCGCCGGCATCATTCACCGCATTGACAAAGAGGGAGCCGGCCAAGTGGCGCTGGTTGGACAGCCCAACGGCGGCAAGTCAATGCTGGTCCGGCAACTGACCCATGCCATGCCGGAGGTAGCCGACTACCCTTTCACAACCCGTGTCCCCTTGCCGGGCATGATGAAGTTCGAGGACATCCAAATCCAGCTCGTGGACTTGCCGCCCGTTCATCCCGATTTCCCGGAGTCCTGGCTTTATCAGATCATTCGCAACGCCGATGCCGTGATCCAGGTGGTGGACCTGAGCGATCCTGACATCCTTGAGGATATAGAAACGACTGTCGGTCAACTCACCCAAGCCAAGGTGCACATCGGTACCGGCGAGGTGCCGAGAGTTACAGGCTGGCTTGTCAAGCGTGACCTGCTCGTCGCCAATAAGCTCGATATCGACGGCGCCGCGGAGATCTTCGAACTTCTGAAGAATATCTATGGCTGGCGCTTTCCGATGCTCCCGGTATCGGCCGCCACGGGCCAGGGACTGGATGAATTCCGCCACCAGGCTTTTGACCTGCTGGAGATAATCCGGGTCTATACGAAGGCCCCAGGGAAAAAACTCGAACTGACCGCGCCCTACATCTTAAAGCGCGGCTCCCGCCTGATCGACCTGGCGACGCACGTCCACCACGATTTTCTTTCCCAACTCAAGTACGCGCGCGTCTGGGGACACGGGAAACACGAGGGCCAGATGGTTAACCGCGATTACATCCTCGCCGATAAGGATGTGGTGGAGTTGCACAGGTAAGGCAGGGGCTAGGGATTAGGGACTAGGGGCTAGGAAAAAACCAGACACCGCGGGGCGCATACGTCCTGACGCTTCTTGTCGGGATGCATGCGCCTCTCGATCAGCAATCACTCATCGCAAATCACCAATCGCAAATGCACCGCTACCAATCAACCACCGACCCATCGTCCACATCATAAAGTTCCGGATTCTTCCAGTCGTGGCCGATCTTATCGGCCATTGCCTCTTCATCCAATTCGATTCCCAGTCCGGGGCCGGTGGGAATGTCGATATAGCCTTTCTTAACTTGGAAAGGCGTCTTGAGATACCCGTCTCCCAGCGACACCTGCTCCTCGCACAAGAAGTTCGGGATGGACGCGGCCAGGTGCAAGCCGCACGCCAGCGATATGGGCCCCATGGGATTGTGTGGCGCGATGCCTGCGTAGTAGGCCTCCGCCATTCCCGCAATCAGGCGCACCTCAGTAATCCCACCCGCGTGGCAAAGGTCGGGCTGGAGAATTGCCGCAGCCCTCTTCTCCAGGATTTCCCGGAATCCCCATTTGGTGAAGATGCGTTCGCCGGTGGCAATCGGCAGAAAAGTTCCGCGGGCAATATCCGCCAGCACGTCCACGTTCTGGCAGTTGACGGGTTCTTCGATGAACATAGGCTGATAGGGTTCAAGCGCTTTGATCAGCACTTTCGAGGTGGGTGGAGGAACCGCTCCGTGGAAGTCGATGGCGATGTCAGCCCCCGGACCCGCCGCGGCGCGCAGCGTCGCGAACTCCTCGGCGACGTGATCCACGAAAGCCTTACTCTCGATGATGTGAGGCGGGCGCAGACTCGCCGGGCCGGTTTTGAACGCCGTGAAACCCTGCGCCTGCGCCTTGGCGATATCTTCCGGTGTTCCCGCATGGGCGTAGACGCGCACTCGCTGCCGGGTGGGGCCGCCGAGCAGTTCGTATACCGGAACACCCAGCGCCTTTCCTTTGATATCCCAGAGCGCCTGGTCGATGCCGCTGAGCGCACTGGTCAGGATCGGCCCGCCGCGATAGAAGGCGTGACGGTAAATAGCTTGCCAGTGATGAGCCACGGCTCGCGGGTCTTTGCCCACCAGGTACGGCTCCACTTCTTTGATGGCCTCCGCGCAGGTCAGCGCCCGCCCTTCCAGCAGAGGCTCGCCCAGCCCGGTGATTCCGGCGTTGGTATGAACTTTTAAAAAGATCCACCGAGGCTTGACCAGGAAGGTCTCGAGCTTGGTGATTTTGATGCTTTCCTTCACGCCCGGTTGTTTCTGACTCGGCACGGTGTTTGCGGGGGCTGAAGCTGCACCCTTGGCGCCGGCTGGAGTACTCAGTGTGGCGCTCAACCCCAATAGCCCCGCCGAACCCTTCAGTAACGTACGACGCTGCATGCCTTTCGAGTCTTCTTCGCCCTCTTTCACGTTCCTTCCTCCTTTCGTGTCGGACAACTTCTCGCGTTCGTATCTTACCGCATCCCGGAAACGAGAGCGCGAGCCCGACCGATGTTCCCGCACGGGAGCAGTTCCTCCCGCTCCCGTCAGTACGCTTCCGGTTTGCTGGCGCGCCAGGTCAGAATGTCCTCGCCTCCGCATTTTTCACCTCCAAATTTTTCACTTGACAAGAGGCTAGCATCGTGGTAACCTGGATCTGCTGTCAGGCTCCAGGTGTTAGCCTATGTCGAACGCATCTTCCACGAACCGCCGGCCCGTCCGAACAAACCACATTCCAGAAGTAATTCCCCTCCTAATTAAGGAGGGGTCAGGGGTGGTTGTGCGGTACGTTCCGGAGGTGGGGCCGTCCTTCGCTGAGGAAGGAGTTCTGGCAGACTGCTCAGGGGAGAGACCTGAAGGCGGCTCAGCCAACAAATGGGGATGGATTGCGTGAAAAGATACAAAAATAGTGGGAACGAACTAAACAACTCCTTTAAAACTAATAACTTACAATTTTTGGAAGGTGAAAACGAACTCAAAACGAACTCGAATTAAGCACAAAATTGCGCGCTCGGCTCACGTTTTGCCGTCCTTTTTGATGAGTGAGCGGCGGATTTCCTTGAGGTCAGACATCAACCCTTCGATCATTTTGTCCCAATCAGCCTTATCCTCCGGACTGAATTCCCTGCCGTAGCCCTTCATCCGCTCCGGCCGCGCATTCTCGAGAACCACCCACAGCCGCGAAAGTTCCGCCGCCATCACCTGCTTGGCGGCCGGTATGCGCGCGTGAACGGAGAATCGTTCGGATGAGGCAGCTAGCCTGGTTCGAACGGCTGACATCTTCTCGCGCGCCCGGTGGACCTGCTCCGGGTTGATGTCCAAGGGCTCCCCTCCGCTTCCTATTTCGACGGTTCTTAGCAACACATCCAGCCGGTCAAGGGCGCTTTCGAACACGCTGATCACGGTGGCCAGGCGGCGTGCGTGAAGTTCATCCAAGGCCATAGGAGTAACCCGATTACAGCCGAAAGAACCGCTGTCGATCCGATAAGGCGCCGTTTTGGCAAAGCGAATTCACCGCTACAACTGCCGTATCTCGAGGTCCAGGCGATCGAGCCGCGCGCGGGCCGCCTGGACGGCGGGCGCTCCCTCTGCTTGCGCGGTACGGGCATGGGTGAGGGCTTGTTCAGCGATGCGGCGAATTTCGTGCAGCAGCTTGCGAATCTCAACCTCCAGGCGGCTGCGGCTCTCTTGCACGCGATTGAGGATGTCGCTCTGCACGCGCGTGCAGTTGGTCTCCAGCAGGTGCGCCAGAAACCGCCGCGCGTCAGCATCGATCACGCGCTGGGCTCGAAAAACGCCCAGCACCAAATCGGCCACCCACCGCAAGGGCGACGCGGGCTGCGCGATCTCGACGAGGTCGTGAAACGTGAATCGTGACCGGACCAGAAATCCCGCCTCCGGGTCGAGTGCGTGCGGCAGGCGCGCGATTTCGTGAATGCCCGCGTCCGCAAGTTTCCTCAGAAATTCGTTGCCCGCCTGCGCGAATCGCCGCGCGACTTGCCGGTATTCCTTCTCCGCTTCCAGTTGTTCAGCTTTGAGCCACGGCAGGACGTGCCGGCGAGCCACGTTCTGCGCCTCGCGCAGCGCATTCCGGCGATAGGCAGGTCCCATGCCGCGCGCGAGCGATTGGAGAGCCCTTTCGAATTCCTCATCGATTCGGGGCGCGAGCGATGCGAGAAACGCCTTGTGCCGCTCGACGAGCACATCCGAAAGGTGATGCTGCTCCGCCATGAACAGAAATCCCAACTCACGCAGCGAGCGCTCTGCCGCGGCGAGGCTTTCCTTCAGGGCGGCGATTCGCCGTTCGGATTCCTCGAGGGGCCGCTCCAGCGCCTCGCGCTCTGCATTGATAATGGCCAGCAACTGCTCGCTCAGCCGCTCGATTCCCCGCTCGCAGGCTGTCCGGATCAAATGCCGGCCGGAGCCCTCAACAAGCTGACCGAGCGCCGCGAGCAGCTTCCCCCAGTCGCGATCCGGCCCACGATTCTCCAGGCGTTCTGCGGCACTCACTTCGAAGACGGGTCCGGCGGGCCTCTCGAGCCGTTTTTCCAGCAACCGTCGAGTGAAATCTGCGGCCGCAGCTCTTTCTGCGTCCGTCGTCCGGTCTGCCTTGTTGATGACCAGGATCAGATCTTCGACGTTCCGCCCCACCGCTTCGGCCAGGGCCAATTCCTCGCCCGCCAGCGGCGGGTCTGCGCCGACCACCACCAGCGCCGCATCGATGTGGGGGATGAAAGACTCGGTGGCTTCCGTGTTTCCGGTAAACACCGATCCGAGGCCGGGTGTATCCACGAAGCACATGCCCGAGGCAAGCAGCGGGCTGGGCACAAACACTTCCACGCCGGCGATTCCCTTGGCGTTTTCAGGATTGTGCTCCTCGGACACGTACTCGCCCAGATCGCGGACGGCGATTTCGCGCCAGGACGCGTCGCGCCCCCGCACTCGCACTTTCTCGCGTTCTCCAAAGCGAATGACAGTGGGCACTGCTGTAACTGGAATGAAACCCACGGGAAGAATCGGCGTGCCGACCAGCGCGTTGATCAGCGTCGACTTGCCCCGCTTGAACTGGCCGAGGCACGCCACGTAGAAGCGGCCCTCCGAAATACGTGCGGCCAATTCGCGGGCTTCCTCCACCGCACGATTCGTCCCGAGTTCTTCACCCAGGTCGGCCAGGCGGAGAAGTCGGGCCGCGCCATCGACATCCTGCGCCGCTGCGAGCCCCGTGCCGACACCTCCCGGTGTTGCGCTCACCGTTTTGCCTCCCGAAGCGTTTCGCGCAGATCGGTCACGAGCGCCAGAATCCCATCCATGCGGGGGTCCAAATACTCCTTCAAATCCTCGGGCACGACGCCATACCCGCGCAAGCCGCGAGACTTGCTTTCGTGCAAGGTGACCCAGATGCGGGAAAGACGCGATTCGATCAGCCTTTCCAGTTCAACCACCTGCTTTCGAAGTCCCAGTTCCACGCTGATGGCTTCGAGCTTATCGAGAATCTCGGCCAGCGTCCCACGCATCCGCTGTTTTGCACTTTCCGGGATCTCCCCAGCGTATTCGTACAGAATCCCGTGGAACCCCTCAAGGTTGCGCTCGATTTCGCGGCAGTCTTCCTCGAGGATGAGCATGCGCGCCGCCAGGGCGCCGGCAAGGGCAGGTGAAACGGTCGGCAAGGTATTCACAAACACCTCATCGCGTGCGGGCCAGGAAGGGAGCGCAAAACAAAAACCCCTACCATGACCCGAAGTCATGATAGGGGTTATCAGTCCCAAAATTATGAGACGGTTCGCTAGGCGAACCCCATCGCCATCCAACTGTTATTATACAATAGCCTTTAGGTCTCTCAAAAAGCTTTGGCTGCCCGTATTGTGCGACGCGGGGCAGTACACTGGAAATGGCGGCGTCTTGATATGACGCGAAGCGCCCCGCAAGGGGGATTCAATCAATGAAGGGCAATTCCCGGCCATCGCGTTTGGTGGTGCTTTCCGTGGATGGGATGCGGCCGGACTTTTACCGGCGGCCGCAAGAGTTCGGGCTGAAGATCCCGAATCTGCTCGAACTCGTCAGCGCGGGCGCCAGCGCCGACCTGGTCGAAAGCGTTTATCCGACGACAACCTATCCGGCTCATGCAAGCCTGGTGACGGGCGTGCCTCCGAGTGCGCATGGAATCTACAGCCACCTGGCATCGCTCGACCCTACGGAGAAGGCTCGGCCGTGGTGCTGGTTTTCCCGCGCTTTGCACGTCCCCGCTCTCTGGGACGTGGTTCGCGCCACGGGACGCAAGACCGCAGCCGTCAGTTGGCCGGTGAGTGTTGGGGCGGCAATTGATTACAACATTCCCGAGATCTGGGATCCGCAGCTTGCCGACCCGCATCAGGACTTCACCACCGCCGCCCGCCACTCCACGCGAGGATTGTTTCCCGAAGTGATCAAGGCGCTCGAGCCGATTCTCGGTACGGCGACCCCCGACCGGCTGCGTTCCGAGGCCGCGCTTTACATCTGGGCTCGCTACCGGCCGGATCTTCTCCTCGTCCACTTTGTTCACTACGACCAGTTGGCCCACAAGTTCGGGCCGACCTCGCCGCAGGCCCTGGCCGGGATGGAGCTCACGGATGAAGAAATCGGACGCTTTCGGAACTGCTTTCTGGAAGGTGAGTCGCCCACTCTCGTGGTCCTTTCAGACCACGGTTTTGTGCCCGTTGAGAAAGAGGCTGCGCCGCTTTCGGTTCTGGCGGAAGAAGGGCTTTTCGGCAAAGAGGCCGATGGCGCGCCCCAACTGGGCAAGCTGGGGGCTGTCCACGCGGGAGGATCATTCGCCGTTTATTGGCTGGAAGAGCCCTCGGCAACCGAGCGAGCATCACTGCGGCGGGCGGTGAAACGGCTGGTCGAGGCCGGGGTCGTGGACGAAGTCGTGAATCGAGCCCGGCTCAAAGCGCTGTCCGCCGACCCCGATGCGGAACTCAGCCTCGACGCCGTGCCCGGATTGTACTTTTCGGATCGCTTTGAGGGGCCGCTGGTAAGAGACACCGTCAAAGATCGAGGCACCCACGGCCAGTTGCCAACGCGTCCGGGTCTGGGTGCATCGTTTATCGCAGCCGCCCCCGACATCAGTCCCGGCCGGAACCTGGGTTGCATAGCTTTGACACAGGTGGCGCCGACCCTGGCGAGTTGGCTCGGGCTCCCGAGTGACATCCTGGCTTCGAACGAGAAACCGATCTTGGATTTGACGACTGACGACTGACGATTGTCGATTGAGGGCGCAAGGCGAAAACTGCGCGATACCCCCTTGCTAAGGAGGGGTCAGGGGTGGTTGGTTGAAGCGGTGATTCGACAACCCACCACCCCCGACCCCTCCTCGACCGAGGAGGGGAGTTCTTGAATCTCATTATGGTGCACGAGACAATAGTGTCGACCGCCGCAGTGAAGGCCTACCTGGATTCTCGCCCCCGTTGGATTCGTTGGCGAGAGCGGTTAGCCGGCCGCCGTTATGCATTGGCTGCCTTTCCGGATCGACTCAGCCCGTTAGTGGTGGTTGCGCACGCGCGTCGCGATTCGCTTAAAGCCCTTGAGATGGTGCGCGCCGTTGAGCGTGACTGGGGCGACGCTCCGCAAGCGTGCCGGAACACTTATGAGCAAATCCTCGAGAGCTCCCCGGGATTAGTCATCATCCAGTTCCACCGCACCAACATCTGCGGCTGCCTGGGGCATCGGCATGTGATCGTAAAGGAGCGGCCCTTTGCCGAACCTCACGATGCGTTAGGGGGCGATCCGGCAGGAGAATTGGATATCGCTTTCGAGCGCGTGGAGACTTGGGTGGCGCTGCCTTTGTCGGATATCGCGCTGGATGCTCAATTCGCAGCCGGAAGCCGCCTCGAAGAGTTCCATGCCGCGCGCCTGCGGCTGCAATTGCTCAGCATCCTTTTGCACGAAATCAACCACATGGTTCATACGCAGGAGCCGGAGGCCCCGATCCGCGAACGGAGCCTGGCCTTTTATCGGGAGGCGCTTGCTAATTACGTGGCGAATGCCAAGGCGAGTCTGTCCTTGACCATCGACCGTTCGTTCTCGCGCTTCGAGCAGGACTAGGAAGCGCTCCCCGCCTCTTCGCCGGCGGGAAGAAAAACGCTTGCGGCCCCGAAAATGCCGACGTTCTTTTGCAGCTTGGCCGGCAGGATGGGGAGATCCACAACAAACCGCCGGTTGATCGTGTAACTGGGCATCGTCTGACGGATTTTGTCGAAAAGCGGCTTGCCGATTTGCGCTACCCCGCCCCCGATGATGATCGCCTCCGGGTCGAATAACGACATCATCCCTCCCAGCCACGCGCCCAGGAAAAATCCTGTCTCGTCGATGATGGACTTTGCCAACTCGTCTCGCTTGCGCGCCGCCTGCTGTATCATGACGGGGTCGATCTTCCGCAGGTCGCCTCCCGAGAGTTCGCGCAGAAGGCTTGGTCGGCTGTGTTCCTGTTCGAGAGCAACACGCGCCCGACGAGCCATGGCGGGGCCGGCCGCCAGCGCTTCAATGCAGCCCAGCGTGCCGCATCCGCAGCGATAGGGGCTTTGGAAGTCAATGGAAACGTGTCCGCCCTCGCCCCCCACGCCGTTCTTGCCGTGATAGATTTTCTTGTTGATGATGACGCCGGTTCCAACCCCCGTGCTGACCGTCACATAGAACACGTCCCGGTAGCCCACCGCTGCCCCGAAGAGGACTTCGGCGAGTCCTGCCGCGTTGGCGTCGTTTTCGAGTTTAGCGGGGAGGTGGAAATGGTTTTCAAGCAAATGTGACAGCCGGATATTGCGCCACCCCGGGAGGTTTGGAGGATTGATGACGATCCCCGCCTTGGGGTTGAGCGGGCCGGGTGCGCAAATGCCGATCCCCGCCACATCTTCCTTGCCGCCTGCAAGCTTGATGAGCCTTTCAATCAAATGGACGATCTGGCTGTAGCTGGTCTTGAACCCTTTCTCCGCGCGAGTGGGGACGACCAGTGACTTCACCAGTTGCCCTTTCAAGGTCACCAACCCGCCTGCCACTTTCGTTCCCCCAACGTCGATCCCGATGATCAGCTTCGCCATGACGGACCCTCTCCAGTTTGAGAATTCCTCTCTTTTTCCGGTCCCGAAATCACTTTCGGGTACCTGCCCACGAAATGTGGCAGTATACTCCATGATAAGGGTTTTGCAGGGAAATAGTGAATGACGTGCCCTTATTCCGGGAGCGTCGTGATTTGACTCATAGCGCTCCGACACATCGGGGCCTATGCCGGCCTGAAGGCCGCGCTTCACTCGAGATAGGACACTGCAGCTTTTGCTGGTCCTTGACGCTTCCCGCGCAGTTCTCTAAGATGGCTTGAAGTTGATCTTCAACCATTGCTTGAGGTCCTGAATGCCTCGAACTCGTCCACCGCGCGCCCGCCGCTCCAGCAAAGCCGGGCCTCCCGAAGCCTTTATCCCCGACAAGCTCTATTTTCGAATCGGTGAGGTGAGTAAGCTGACCCATACCAAGTCGTATGTCCTGCGCTTCTGGGAGACTGAGTTCCCGATGCTCAAACCGAACAAGAGCAAATCGGGGCACCGGCTTTACCGCCGCCAGGATGTCGAAATGGTGCTGGAGATCAAGCGGTTGCTTTATACGAAAGGCTTCACAATCTCCGGCGCGCGAAAGCTCCTGACCCCTCACTCCGAGAGCCGGGCCGAGCCGCAACAGCGCCTGTTTCCGCCCGCTTCCCCAACCTCGCATCTGCGCGCTGTCCGCCACGAGTTGCAGTCCATCTTGACAATGCTTTCGCGCAAATGATAAAAAGACAGTGGCGAGAGATGACCGACAAGTGTCGGCCTGTCATGGGATTTACGCGTCACTTGACGCGGCAGTATCGGGACGTAGCGCAGCCTGGTAGCGCACTTGCTTGGGGTGCAAGGGGTCGCCAGTTCAAATCTGGCCGTCCCGACCAATCAATTCAACAGCTTAACTCCAACTCCATTCCTAGGCTTCTTCGTTTGGTTATCATTTTGGTGCACAGGACGCCGAATATAGGCTACCCTTGGACTGGCGGCCGCATCCGGTAGGTGCGTGGAGATGCTGTCTAAGGCAATGCGCTTAGCAGCCACTCGGATGTGCGAGTAATGCTCCAGCATTTGCCGCGACACGTGACCTGCAATTGCCATGATTGTCTGGTCTGAGGCTTGGGACTCAGCCAGCTTAGCGATTGCCGTATCCCGAAGATCGTGGAAGCGCAATCCCGCCAGTGGACTCTTGATGTCATGAATGTCGGCCGCGCATTCCGGGTTCTGACAAGAGTCGGCTGGATGCTGCAGTTGGCCACACTTGGGGCACTCTACAGCGCGCGTAACGGCGCGCCAAGCCGTTCGCCAACCATTGGTGGGGCGTGTGTCCGTCTCCACCAAGGTCTCCATCGGCCTGCCACCCAATGGCGAACGCAACCATCCCACCAAGCTCGATCACTTAGACTGCGGGGTGGCGAAAACGGTGCTAACCCGTCTCGGAGCTGACGCTCCGAGCTGATGATGCTTCGGTAAGTGCGAGTAGGTTTACTCCCTCCCTATACCGGCCCGCCCGAAGAACTCGATGCCGGACTCGGCAAGCATCTGGCCGGCTATGTCCAAACTCACTAGCAAACCATCAGCACTCTGCCACCCGCGACTGCTGCGCCTGGGTCTGCCTCACCTGCACCGGTAGCTCCTGCTGAGCGGGCACCCTCCCAGGCATCTACCGGCACACTTGGACTCTTTCCGGTGTGCTAGTTCCTGCGATCACATTGTCGGTGATAATCGGGCAGCGAAGGCTCATTATTTGGTGGGGGGGTTCTGAACCAGTAGGCCGCCAGCCAGAAGCAACACGGCCGCCGAACCAATCATCTCGTTGCCGAGAAACACGCCGATGAAGGCCAGAGTCAATGCCGTTTCGACCAGAACTGCCATGCCGCAGAACAAGACGAGGATCTTGCGCAGCTTCGTTTCCGTAAACGCAGCCAATAGCGCGACAATCGCAATGACGATCCAGTCCCATCCCACCAAAAGAAACACGGCGCGCAAAGGGTCCTGCAAACGCGCATTCAAGTTCGACGCACCCAGCGCAGTCGAAAGCCTTGGGTAGGCAGCGAGCGAATGCAGCGCGGCGCTAGCGAACAGCACAATGCTGCCCGTCGCAACCAGAATCCGAGCCGCCTTGTTCCGCCCGCTCATCCCAGGCCCCTTGCAAGTTGTACAAGCTGAGAGTGGCCACCCGCACCCTCATTATACTCGCAACTGGAGAAAGCATGCCTGGGACCCTCCGCCGGATCGTGCGTGACGCCAATGACTATGGAGATTCCTCCTTCCGAATGACGTTCTGCCCCAAAGGCACGGCGTGGTATGTCAGACGATGTAACTAGGCATTCGCCACGAATCTACCACCTCGGATTGCAAACACCTTTTTGTCCGCTGGCCGGCGGCTAGGCCGAAAACCACCACTCTACCCGGAAACCACCACCAGCCAGGCAGTGGGCCATCATGGAGTTTGGTCGCTCTGCCTCTAACCCCTTAAGATCACGACCCTTCGAGCCGTGCGGTTTGGCAGGCCGATTGCCCTTATGATTGGCGTTGTAGTTCGGCAGGAACGGTGCTCGAGGGAGGAATCACATGGAAAACGCAAAAGTCTTAACATTGTTGGGAGTAGGCTTGTTAGTTGTACAGTTTGCGAATGCCCAAGCTGGACCGCAGGCGCAACCGGGGTACGGAAATCCAGGCTACGGGAATCCAGGCTATGCGGATCCAAATCAGGGCTATGGAAATCAGGGTTATGCGAATCCAGATCAGGGTTACGTGGATCCGGGCTATGGGAGTCAGGGCTACAGTGATCCCGGGCCACCTCCGGCGTGTCCGTATGGCTACTACCCTAGTTATCCTTACGCATGCGCGCCCTACGGTTACTATGGACCCAGTTGGTTCTCCGGCGGAGTCTTTATTGGCATCGGGCCGTGGTGGGGCTGGGGTTGGCACCACTTCTATGGGGGACGCGGCTTTGGCGGGCGCGGCTACTACGGAGGCGGACGGGCTTTTGCCGGGCGAGGAGGATATCGTGGTGGGTTCGGTAACGGTTACGCCGGTAGAGGCGGACGTAGCTTCGGTGGCGGCGGACGTGCCTTCAATGGCGGTGGACGTAGCTTCGGCGGAGGTGGGCGTGCCTTTGGTGGAAGCGGACGTAGCTACAGAGGCGGTGGACGTTCCTTCGGCGGCGGTGGGCGTAGCTTCGGTGGCGGTGGACGTAGCTTCAGCGGAGGCGGCCACGGAGGCGGCGGAGGCAGAGGCGGTTCCCATGGTGGTGGGCGTAGGTAGATTGCGACTTCGCTCGGAACCCTCACGGCCGACGGCATTTGCTGTCGGCCGTTTTGTAGCTAGGCACTGACTCGGGCTTCTCGAACGATTCTCTGGCCTTAATAACTCTTTCCTCTGGGAGCCCAACATACCGCCTGGGATATTCTCTAACAACTAGCGGCCCGCTGTGTTCTTCTCTCGCTTCTGCCGGGCGTGCGTGTGCGAGACTCTGGCAAGGCGCTTCGCCCCGAAACGAGATTACTAGAAGTTAGTGCGGGGGGAGAGTGCGGTTCCGCAGGTAGTTGTCTACGTATTGATCTGTTCGACCCTCCTATGTACGCGAGAAGGTAACGGATTTCGCCGTCGCGTGTACCGTCAATACCTTCCTATTCGGATCCCACTCCATCGTTCCGCCGGTTATCGACTTCGGCATCCAGGCGCCGAGCTTGAAGTGTTCAACGGATGTGGAGTCATATTTCCTGTAGGTGATGGCGTCACCGGTGTAATCAATGCTCTGGATCACCGACGTTGTCCGCAAAAGGTGATTCTGGTCGTCCGGCGCAAGTTCCGGGAAAGATGCCATGGCGCGCAAGTAGTGCCGCACGTAATCGCCATAGCCGTCTGTGAGCCAATTGTCGTCTTGCGGGTACCGATTCTTGCCGTCTACGTCGACCATATACGTGGCCCAGTTCAGACGCCGGATGGCGGCGCCTTTGCGCGTCAGATCACCGGTCTTTTCGCAATACAACAGCTCCACCGAAGCGTGACGCGAGGTATGGCTGTTACCAGGCACCAGGTAGGCCGTCTGCTCGTTGATGGGTGTCACCCCGAACTTGTCCCACTGGTGGTTGGCGAATGTGCGGTAACTCCAGTCGAGAATTGATGCCGCGTCCTGTTTCCAGTCGGAATCCGAGGAAGGGTACTCAAGAATGTAGCGAGCCATCGAATCGGCGTTGATCTCGGTGTTCGAGAACACTTCGGTAGGAACGTCCTCGAAGAACGGCCCCCACTTGTTCGTCTTCATCGGATAGTTCTTTAACCAATTGCCGACGATGTCGCGTGCCGCCGCATACTTGGCGGCGTTCGGCTGATGGAGAGCGATGAGGTCATCGAATAAAACTAGAGCCCCCGTGTAGTTCGTGGTGTATGACGCGAGGAAGGTCTTTCCTCCCCTTGTAACCCGGTGCACCTCGCCGGTTTGGGAATGGACGCGGAAGGGCCAGGGCGAATTGTCGCCATCTCCAGGCTGCACCTTACCCGCCAAGGTGTCGGCGATGCGGGTGGCGGCCCGGAGGTATTTCGCGTCACCGGTCATCTTGTACAGAACCACCAGCTCCCTTCCGAAACTGGCAGCCTTATCGGGTTGGAGAAAACCCTTGCCAGCCCGCATGTCCCCGTCGTACCCGCCAGAGTGTAGGACCACGTTGTAGGGATACGGCAGATTGCTCCACCGGTCGTTTTGGCCCGATAGGCCATGCGCAAGCCAGTAATCCGCCATGTAGATCATGTTGGCGCGAACCGCAGGGTCTCCCAGGTAGCCGTACAGCAGCGTCCAAGACGAGAGCGCCATGCTGAGCTGATCACCGCCCAGCCCTCGGGGATCCTCTTTGTCGGCCGTCCATACCTGATGCTGCATGTACATGGGCACGCCGTTCGGACATTGACGCATGTTGTTCCAGAAAGCGAAAAGCAGCCGGATGTCGTGGTCGTAGGCTTGGGAGGGACCGGTTCCATACCAAGGAACGATTTTCCCGGAAGAATCGGTCCTTATCTCGTGATAGCCTAGATTCTCTGCCCGAGCGGGGGCTGCAAGGATTGCAGACGCCAGCAGGGCGGTCAAGCATGTTCCAGTTTGGTGAAGTATCAGGGGCATCCTCAAAGCTTGCCTCCTCAATGGAAGTCTCCTTGATTGACACGCGAGTTGTGGGCATTATACCCCCACTTTCTATACGTGCGGCCATGTTTCCAACTACCCATACCGCGAGCTCGCACCCGGAGGACCCTAGGCAGATCCTACTGCTTCGTTCGGATTACGTTTGTCCATGCGCGCCACGACCTGACTGGGAACTCAATCCAACCTCCGACGCGTGCTCAATTTGCACCGACAGCGCCGTTTCTGTAATATCGGCGTCATGACTGGCTCGACCATCGTCGTGGCGGGGGCTACAGGCAATCTGGGTGGACGCATTGCGAGAGCTTTGCTCGCACAAGGAGCCAGTGTCAGAGCGCTCCTTCGCCCCGGCGCTGCTCGAGACAAGCTGGATCGACTGCAGCGGCTCGGCGTAACGATTGCCAACGTCGATTTCAGCAGTGCTTCCCAAGTGGTACTGGCATGTTCGGGTGCGGCGTGCGTGGTATCCTCACTGGCGGGATTGCGGGACGTGATCGTGGAAGCACAGACGGTGCTGCTCGACGCCGCGGTCAAGGCAGGCGTGCCACGTTTCATCCCCTCCGACTTCTCCATAGATTTCACTAAGTTTCCAGCCGGCGAGAATCGCAATCTCGACCTGCGTCGGGAGTTCCACAAGCGCCTCGACAAAGCTCCGATTCGAGCGACCACGGTCTTCAACGGTGCTTTTGCCGAGCTGCTGACCGGTCAGATGCCACTCATTCTCTTTAAGCGGAGGCGAGTGCTCTATTGGGGCGACGCGGACCAGCGCATGGACTTCACGACGATAGATGACACCGCCGCATTTACGGCGGGCGCGGCTCGCGCGGGGGACTTACTCGGAAGCTGGAAGGTGAACAAAAGGGGAAGGGATTATTGGTGCACATTTTGGTGCACATCTCGATGAAAAACGGTATGATTTGGCAGTAATCGGTAGTTATCCTAGAACTGCACGAAAGTCGCACTGGTAGCGGATAAGATTGAGTTGTGGTACACTGTCACATTGGTAGGGGATGTGTTTGGCGTGAAAGGGGTCGCCAGCTCAAATCTGGCCGTCCCGACCAATAAACCCGGTTTCAGGCGCCGGGACAGTTCGCAGTCACCTGAAACCCGATGTCTGATACCTGCTTTTCCGGGGCGTAGCGTAGCCTGGTAGCGCGCTTGGTTCGGGACCAAGAGGTCCCCAGTTCAAATCTGGGCGCCCCGACCACCATCCCAAAGCACTTGGGCCGAAGAACCCGTAGTTCTCCTTGTACCGCCAGTCTTATGCGCGAGCTGTCGCTCAGGCTGAGTTAGAGTCCCTCCGGCAACGCACGCAACCGGCAAGGGAATTGGCAGAACGGTTGCACGCCGAAGCCCAGCGCAACGGTTTCCTCCTAATTGCGCGGAATACTGACCAATTGGCGCCCCGGGACGCTTGCCGCGGAAAAGTCCACGTCGATGCCGTGCATTTGGGTTAAGCTTGCGAGTTCACTCTTACCCTGCGAGTTTTAGAAGGGGGAGGGCTGTTCATCGAGCAAAGAGAGTGTAGAATGGTGCTGGCCTGAAAGCTGGCGCCACGTTTGCGGCATAGCTTTGTGGCAACCGTTCTTAGATCTTCAAGCATCCGCGTGTAAGTTTGGGGTAGGCAAAAGCAGGTTTGGGACGAGAGTGCAAAGTGCGATAATTTCTGAAAGAGGACTGATGAACCCACAAACAGATGTCCACAGCACGAAGCCCCGCGCGGGACCGTCGGTCTCCACACGCTTCACGGTGGTGGCGACCGCGGCCGTGGCCGCGCTCGGCGGTCTGCTTTTCGGCTACGACACCAGCGTCATTTCAGGAGCGATGTTGTTTTTGAAGGCAGATTTCCACCTCACTGACACACAGCTCGAATTCGCGGTGGGTATCGCCTTGGCGGGCGCGCTCGCGGGAGCCGCACTGGCCGGGTATCTCACCGATCGGTTTGGCCGGCGGAGCGTGCTGATCCTCACCGGGATCGGTTTCGGCCTTTTCGCGGTGTGGAGTGGCCTGGCCAGCGGACTGATGACGTTCGTCCTGGCCCGGTTCTTCGTTGGGGTTTGCATCGGCATCGCTTCGCTGGTGACTCCACTTTATCTTTCGGAGATGTCTCCGGCGCGCATCCGCGGCGCGCTGGTGTCGCTCAATCAGCTCGCGATTACCATCGGAATCGTCGCCGGCTATTTCATGGATTACGCACTTGCCCCCTCGCAAAACTGGCGATGGATGTTCATCACGGCCTTCGTGCCCTCGCTCGGCTTGCTGGTGGGGATGATCTTCCTGCCTGAAAGCCCGCGCTGGCTGGCGCGTGCGGGATTCCGCGAGCGTGCGCTTGAGAACTTTCGCCGCCTCGGGCGCGGCAACGAGGCAGAGGCTGAGATGAGAGACGTCCAGCAGGTGCTGGCGGAAGAACAGGAAGGATTCGGCATCCTGCTGCAACCGGGCTTTCGCGTTGCGGTGCTGGTGGGGATCGGGCTGGCCGTATTTCAACAGATCACAGGCATTAACACCATCATCTACTACGCTCCAAGGATTCTGGTGATGTCCGGCTATCCGTCGGCGAAGGCTGCCATTCTTGCCACGGCCATCATCGGCATCGTCAACGTGCTGGTTACCATCGTATCGATCCTCCTGGTGGACCGACTAGGGCGGCGTTTCCTCCTACTCACCGGTACAGCGGGAATGACCATCGCGCTGGCGCTGGTGGGGTTTTCGTTTTACAGGCACACCAGTGGCATGGCGGTATTCTACGAGGTGATTTTCTACGTCGTGTCCTTCGGCATCGGGCTTGGCCCGGTGGTCTGGCTGCTGATCTCGGAAATCTATCCCACCAAAATCCGCGGCAAGGCAATGTCGATTGCGACGCTCTCGGTTTGGGGGGCCAATTGGCTGGTGGCGGGGACCTTTCTTTCCCTGATCCTCGCGGCAGGGCCTGCCGGAACATTCTGGATCTTCTCGGGGATCTGCGTGCTGGCCTTCTTCTTCTGCCTGTTTTTCGTTCCGGAAACCAAAGGGCAGTCGCTGGAGGACATCGAGCGGCACTGGAAGCAAATCGCATCACCACAGGCTCATTCCTGAGGTGAGAAAGCCCCGTGCAGCCCAGACGGCTCCGCCACCGTTAAAGTCTTATGGCACCCATCGAGTGCAGCAGAGGGGAAGCCAGTTCCTGGCTTATGGCTGACCTGCAATCCACTCGATGACCTGTTTCTGCCGGTCCTCCATGAAGCGATTGAAATCGGACGGCATCTCAAGGCGCAGCGCCTCGTTCCGCCCCAGAAGGCCGTAAACTTTTCGGGCTTGCTCCACCTCACTCTGCACCGTTTTGACGCGAACGTAGCGATCCAGTGTCGGCGCCACGATCAGCGCCGGGCGTGGCGCTACCAGCGCCAGGACTCGATCATAATCGAACGGCAGCCTCGACTCCTCCCCCGCAAAAAAGCCCAGCCGGGGAAGCAATCCGTGCAGGTGCGAGTAGTGGCGGACTCCTTCCGTGCCATCTCCCGGCGCGGTATGCTGCAAGGCGTCGAATCCGCAAACCGAGGCCACCGCTTTGACGCGCTCATCAAGGGCCGCCGTCACTAAACCCACTTTGCCGCCCAGAGCGTAGCCGATCATAAATATCCGGGAGTGGTCGATATAGTCGAGGGCGGAAAGGGCGTCGAGGACGCCGCGCGTATCGCACACCATCTTACCCATCAGCGACCAGTGGGGATATTCCTGATAGAAATCGTGGAAATCCGGACAGCGCGTGCCAAACCCCAATTGGTCAAACGCCAGGACGGCGAAGCCCTTCTGGGTGAGGGAATTGAATGCCGCATTCACCCAGTTGGAATAACCCGTCGCATAAGCATAAGCGTGGAGCCACACGACGACCGGCAGAGGGCCGGGCTTCGTTTTGCCGTCCGGGCCGAGCGGGTAGTAGAGATCGGCCCGCAGGCCGTCCCCATAAGGAACGACGGCGGATTCTGTGTTGGGGAGCTTTAAGGGCCGGCGGAAAAGCAAGATCAGAGGGTTATCCCGGGGATTAATCCAGTATGGCGTCGCGGGGACAGGCAACTTGTGCGCGGCGGGAAAGGGCAGACCCGGTGGTTCTTCCCCCATCGCCCAGAGGATTTCTTTCCGGATTTCTTCCTTTCGAACGGGCCACTGAGAGGCATCCGCCGGAAGGTAATCCGCCAGTGTCCGGCGCGGATGCTGCAATGCGTCGATGCGCTCTCCCGACGCGCCGAGCCAGCCCTCGAAGGTGTATCCATTGATCCAGGTCTCGGACTTGGGGAACCGGCGCCGGCCGAAGACCGAATCAAAGAAGTCGACAAACTCCTCGGTTCGATCGGGAACAATGTTGTGCTCGCCGAGCCGCAAACGAAGCTGGACGTTTTCCTCCCGGCCCAATAATCCATAGACGCTGCGCACGGAGCGGTAAGCCTGCTCGTATCCGAAGCAGTTGCCCTCATGCTCGCTGTAGGCTGCATACATCATGAGGCCGCGCGGGGCGATCAGCGCCATGAGTTGATGCTGGTCGACCGGCAGCTTATCTTCTCTCCCCGCGAAGAAGCGCAAGCGGGGATGAAACCAGTGGGTGTTGTGGGGACCTCCGGTAATGGACTCGATGCTTCCCGTACCCCAATAATCCATGCTGCAATATCGCCAGGGGAGGCACTCGCCCGTGGTGCCGCTCGATCCCACCACCGCTCCGATCCGTTCGTCGAAGGCTGCCGCCAGCACCGCCTGCTTTCCGTTGCGGGAGTGGCCGGTTATTCCGATCTTGTCCCGATCGACTTCCGGAAGCGTACAGAGGTAATCGACTGCCCTCATCGCCGCCCACGACCATCGGGCAATGCAGGCGAAGTCATAATCCGGGTAGACGTCGATGAATTTGTCGGAGTCATCTGTGGCGCCGAAAATGGGATCGGTGGCGTCATAGATACACGCCAGATAGCCCCGTCGAATCGCCGGGTGTATCCAACTGGAGGTCAGTGGCTGATTGGTCAGGAATACCGGAAACGGGGCCTTCCCGTCCGGAATGAACAGGTGCACGTGCAGGGTTCCGCGGTAGTCGGGCCCGAATTCTAGCCGCACTTCCCTCACCGTCACGCCGCCGTCCCTCCGCGTTCCCGTCACCACCGCCCGGAGGTTGTCCGGGGGAGGGGGCATTTTTCCATAGACCCAATGCTCGAACTCCGAACGAAGCCTCTGCCGTTCGCGGCCCCACTGCTCTAGTGTGGTGATGGGCGTTACGGATGCGCCTTCCATTCGCACCAGGGAGTCCGGCAGGAAGTTGTTGGACGGCATGGACTCAAAATCCGGCGGGAGTTCCCCGGTGCGCGTAACCCAGGCCTCCCAGTTCTTGTCGCCGCCGTTCATGCGGCCCGTGAGCTCGTTGGCCGTTGTTCGGGGAAGAATCTCTTGCAAGGTCTCAAGATAGCGCTTTCGTCTTTCCAAAACTGCATCGGCCCCATTCAACACGCGTGTAGCTTGGGCGTTTCCAGGCATCGAGCCGTCTGTCACGCCTATTCCCGCAAGTGCCACGAGGCCTGCCGTGCCACCCTTAATGAAATTTCGCCGGTTCAGGTTTGGGCTTTTTGTCATAATGGTGCTCCGTGCGGGGGAAGCATCTGCGTGGGCCGCTTGCCCCCAGTTGGGTTGATGCGGCAATTCGCGGCGAAGAAATCAAACGATCCCCTCAACGCGCCAGACACATCATCTCGCCTCCCGATAGGACACTTGCGACAACGAGAATGCCGAGTTTAACTAAACATTGAGCTTTCGGCAATTTCTCAGGAGTTGACCATCTTGGAATCGGACCGCCTCGGAGCCGCCTGGCACGCAAATGATAGCCCGTGCGGAGGGCATACACTGTGGGCGCGCGAAGCCTGAAACACCGCCACCTGCGGTCCTGCCCCTGGTCGCCCAACCGATCACTTTTTGGGTTGACATCTTACCCAACTTATCTATACTTGGGTTATATGTCTACCCAAAAGGAAAAGGGACGGTTGGAACTCTTGCAAGGCACGCTGGACCTCTTGATCCTGCGGACTCTGATCTACGGCCCGCAGCACGGCCGGGGCATTGGGCGGGGCTGGATTGCCGCGGAGTGGGAGGTTTCCACGAACAACCGCGAGGCGCGGTTTTACACGCTCACCCCGACGGGCCGCCAACAGCCCGTCAAAGAGTTCAACAAGTGACGTCGGCTGGCAGCGGCCGTCGGGCGGGTTTTGGGGCCCGAGGCCCCGGAGGGTTAAGGCTATGTTCTGGCGAAAACGCAGGTCGAGTGATTTCGCGGCGGAGATCAACGCGCATCTGGAACTCGAGACGGAGCGGCTGAAAGAGCAGGGTCTGAGCGAAGCAGAAGCGCGCACGGCGGCGCGGCGTGCTTTCGGCAATGTCACCCGGGTCGAGGAGCGCTTTTACGAATCCGGCCGCTGGCTGGCCTGGGACCATCTCGTCCAGGATATCCGCTTCGGCCTGCGCAGTTTGCGCAAAAGCCCCGGCTTCACGGCTGTGGCGGTGCTTTCCCTCGCGCTCGGAATCGGGGCCAACACCACCATCTTCAGTTACGTGAACGCTCTGCTGTTGCGTCCGCCGTCGGTGGTCGCAGCACCGGAGAAACTGCGCGCGGTGTGGAACCGCCTCCCCGATGGGCAATATCGTCAGTTCAGTTATCCCGATTACGTCTACTACCGTGATCACAGTCAGGTCTTCTCCGGTCTTGTCGCTTACAGCAGTGACCCGGAGCGGGTGAGCTGGACTTATCGCGGCAAGACCGGGTTGGTCATGGGCCAACTGGTTTCCGGAAACTTCTTCTCCACCCTAGGGGTCAAGCCGATTTTGGGGCGCGCTTTTTTGCCGGAAGAGGATCAGGTTCCTCTGCGAAATCCCATCGTCGTGCTCAATCACAGATTCTGGCAGCAACGCCTGGGATCTGACTTCGGGATCATCGGGAGAAATCTCATCTTCAATGGGAATAGCTACAGCGTGGTGGGCGTAGCGCCTGCCCATTTCGACGGCATTGAGGCGTTGTCCGACCCGGATTTTTGGACTCCATTGATGATGCAACGCCAGATCTCGCCACGCATGGACCTGCTGACTAATCGAACCGGCTACTGGCTTTTCGTAACCGGACGCCCAAAGCCGGGCGTCACGCAGGAGCAGGTGCAGGCGGACCTGAGTGTGCTCGAGAAACAGCTCGCGCAGGCCTTTCCGCAAAGCAACAAGGGATGGGACGCGGCGGTGATGCCGCTGAGCGGGCTGCCGCCGGAATTCAATGGAGTTGCCGCTCCCGTTACGGGGATACTTATGGCGGTGGTGGGTTTGGTCCTGCTCATCGCCTGCGCCAATCTGGCCAACTTGCTGCTGGCGAGGGCGTCGCGCCGCACGCGAGAGATGGCCATCCGTTCGGCTCTGGGGGCGGGCCGTGGCCGAATCATCCGGCAAATGCTGACGGAGAGCGCTATGCTTTCACTCGCCGCAGGCGTGGTGGCGCTGGGCCTTTCCATCTTCTCAGGACCTCTCTTGCTTAAGCTCAAACCGCCCATGCTCTCCGTCGTCAACATTCAACTTCCGCTGGATTGGCGGGTGCTGGCATTCACGCTGCTGGTGTCGCTGGTCGCCGGGCTTGCGTTCGGCGTAGCGCCTGCCTTGCGCAGCTCGAAGGTAGATGTCGTATCGAGATTGAAGGATGAGGCGACCGGCAGCCCTGCCAAGAACCGCCTACGCAATGTGTTAGTGACAGGCCAGGTTGCGGTCTGCACGATTCTGCTGGTCGGCGCCGGCCTATGTTTGCGCAGTCTGGCGAGCGCAAGCTCCATCGATCCGGGATTTCAAGTCGGCAACCGGCTCGTGGTCTCACTCGATCTGGATATCCTCGGCTACTCCGGGATTCGTGGCCGGGAGTTTTACAATCAGGTGGTTGACAAAGTCGAGGCGCTGCCGGGCGTCGCCTCGGCAAGCGTTGCGCACCATCTGCCGCTGGGATTCTCAGCCATGGCAACCGTCGTCACCATCAATGGCTATCAGCCGCCTCCGGGCCTGCCCGGGATTCCCATTGGTGATGTGGGCATCGGGCCTGGATATTTCCACACCCTGGGCATCCCTCTCCTGAGTGGGCGAGACTTCAACCGGCAGGATAGCCAGGCTTCTCCCGGCGTCATCATCATTAACGAGGCAATGGCACAGCGCTACTGGCCGGGCCAGAACCCCGTCGGAAAGCGGATAAACCAGGCGTTTGGCAAGCGGCAGCCCCTGGAGATTGTGGGGGTGGTTGCCACGGGCAGGTACCGCAGCTTGCAGGAAGAGAATCAGCCGTTCTTGTTCCAACCGTTCGCCCAGGTTTACGAAGCGCAGGCGGCCCTACTGGTGCAAACTACAGGCGACCCGAAGCCCATGCTCGCGACGGTCGAGCGTGCAATTCAAGCGGTCGATCCGAACCTGCCGGTGCTGGACGCCGGAACCTTGACCCAATACATGTCAATCCCGCTCTTTCTCCCTCGCTTCACCGGTACGCTGCTGGGAGTTTTCGGCGGCCTGGCGCTTTTGCTGGCGGCGCTGGGTCTCGCGGGCGTAGTGGCCTACTACGTGGGACTGCGGACGCGAGAGTTCGGCGTACACATGGCGCTCGGAGCCAAGCCACGAGACGTGCTCGCGCTGGTGGTGAAACAGGGCATGTGGCTGAGCCTTGCGGGAGTTTTGATCGGGCTGGCCGCAGCATTTGGTGTCAGCCGCGTGCTTTCGGACCTGCTCTTTGGCATACGGCCCACAGATCCGGTCACCTACATCGGTGTAGCGCTCGTCTTGACGGCAACTATGCTGCTCGCTTGTTACCTGCCCGCCCGGCGGGCGACGAAAGTCGATCCCATGGTGGCGCTGAGGTATGAGTAGGTGCACCGGGCCTCTCGCCGGGCAACGAAGGAATCGGCGCATGCCCGGCCGCTACTGCAACACTTTTTCCCACAAATTCAGTAAGATGGGAGGGGCAGGACCTGCCTTCCAACTCCTCATGATTTGAGTGTCGGACCAATCCCAGCATCGCTGCGGCGCGAGCATGACGTTAGTGGGTCGGCCGTCCCAGTCTCCTGCCGGGTAATAATAGTTTCCGACCACCTGCACCCACAAGGAGATGGCCACGACCGCCGCGAACGCCACTCGTAGCGCAAGGTGGGCTCGAATGCTGGCCCAAACCGGCAACAGGAACCAGGCGAAAAAGGGCATCAGGTCTGTGAAATAGCGGGGACCGAAGCCCCACCCGCCCCACCATATTTCCCCATCCACCTGGAGCACCCAGATGACAACGAGTGCCACGATCAGCGTGCGGCTCCAGCCAGGACTCTTCTCCTTCCAGAGTTTAGTTGCGCCCCAAAAAGCGAAGACCACCCACGGCGTATAAATGAGCAGTCCACGGCTTGGACTTATCATTGAGCCTGCGAGGCCGGCGCCCAGGTGGGCCCACAATGAAAGGTGGTTGAGGCCCTCCCCGAAAAACTGGGGCATGCCGTAGCCGCCCACGACTTTTGAGAAGAAATGCAGGTTGAAAGCAAGCACCAGCGAACCTAAGAACACCGGCGGCGCCAGAAACAGAAGCGAGTTCTTCCACTGCTTGCGGGCAACGAAATAAACCAGAAAGGCCACAATGAGTACGGCTTCCAGAGGCTTGTTGGCGGCTGCGCCGGTCAAGGCAAGGCCCGCCCCCAAATAGGCACGAGGTGAGTCGGGAGCGCTGAACAGCGCCCATAACAGGAGGACAAACGTGAGCTCCGTCAGCCCGTGCCGCCAAAGAGCCTCGCTCGATATCGCCCACGTGTTGCTGGCCAGGCCGTAGATCAGTGTCACCATTAGACTTACAGAGCGCGAGGCAATCTTGCGAAAGGCGAGAAAGAGAAACGCTCCCGAGATCGCGGCGATCAGGGAGGCGCTAAGTTTCTCCATCGTGTCGGCGATGAGGACGAAATACCCTGAATACGGGTAGAGTGGGGGCGACTGGCGAGAGAGCCACCAAGCTGGGAGGGCGTAAAGCGGTGTCACAAGAAGCGGCAGGATGATCGGATAACTTGACATCCAGTGACCGTGGGCTTCGTGAACGAAATAGAGATGATCCGCGCTTCGACCCCGAGCAAGGAGGGGTTGGATCCATTGATCCAGGTGGAGGCTGTGGTCGAGAAGCAGAGTGAAGGGCAGGTAGCGAGCCGGCAATGTGTCGTCCCAACCAATGGTCTGAAAGTTGGAATTGTAAATGACGAAGAGAGAAAGCAGCAGGAGGCCGGCGAGGATCAAATCCCACCGAGGGCGGCCGCTGGGCAGTGTCGGCGCTCCGCCGCTCCGGCGGCTCGAAATCGCTGCTGTTTCTCCCTTCCCTCCACGTTTTCTTTGTTGTTTTCCCCGGCCCGCTCTTCTAGCCATGGTATAAATCCATTGTGGCACCGCGACACCGAACCGTCAACTTGTGAGGTCGTGTCGGGAGAAATGCGGTTAAAGCGGTTTCAGCGATTCGGATAGAGCCGGGGACCCGGCGACTGATTCCCGCAATAGCGGGAATCCGGGTCCACAGTCTAAACCACTGAAAGCGGCCTACGTATTTATGGTGGCAGAGAACGAGAGGAGAGGAGAAGGACTCCGGTTTGCAGACTTGGGGGAAACTCGATTTGAGTAAGGACGGTACCCGCGGTAGAAAACTGTAAGTCCGGCTCGTTTCAAGGACATATGCGCCTTAAACAAGCAGGAACCTGTGGACCAAGTACAGCTATTCTCTTTCGACCTTCGGGAGTGGCAATGGTCCGCGCCGCCCGCTTGCTGGAATTCCGCTTGGCAATGGGAGAGCCTCATCCGGGCGTCACTTCTCTCAACAACGCAGCTTCAGCTCCCGAGCCGCTTCCGATAGGCCTTCAGCATGGAGACGCCCGTTAAGACTCGCAGAACGGGAATCTTCTCACAACGATCGAGGACATCCCTTAGGAAGACGAGCCTGCTCTCCCATGACCCATCGCGTGCCGCAGCTCGTTCAAATTGCGGTGACGCGTAACTCGTCACCAGCAGTTCCGTTTCCCGCGACAGAAAGAATCGATCCATCTCAGCCGAAGAGAATACTCTTGCGCAAGAGTATTTCCTGTGTAAAGGGCGAACCCAGGGCAAGAGGGGGATCTTGCAGGAGTACGTCCGATTCCCAATGCGTGCCCCGTGATTCTCGAAGGGAAACCATACCTGAGGCGTGGAAATGACGATAACGCCACCGCGTCTACATACTCGGAGGATCTCTCGCACGGTGGTATCGAGATCCACAACATGTTCAAGGGCTTCAAAACAAGTTATGAGCGAGAAGAATTCGTTTGGGAAATCGATCTTCTCAGCGGACATCGGCGAGATCTTGCAATTCGGCCTCAGGATGACCTGCGAGCGAAATTCCTGCAGCCGCACATCTTCTATATCAATGCCAACAATCTCGTCGAAGCCTGGTGCGACGAGTTCCGTAATGAAGCCGTTTCCGCACCCGACATCCAGGTACCGCTTCACTTCAGAACCAGATTGGATGGAATCGGTGTAACGCAAGGCGAAGCTCGCCAATTTGTGGGCAGTTCGGATCGCGTGTCGCGGCGCCGTTCCACCTAGAATCGGGGTATTCTCGATTTGCATATTGAGCTGCTATTCTTCACAATGGGACTGACCTGCGGGGCGAAACTAGGGACTTACGAAATTCTCCCGCCGCTCGGGGCGGGGATATGGGTGAGTTGTATCGCGCGCGATACGCGGCTGGGGCGCGACGCAGCCCCTGCGTTGCCCGCAGGCGTGGCCGAGGATCGCTCCAGGCGTACCCGCTTCGAGCAGGACGCCCGCTCGGCCAGGGCGCTCAATCACCCCAACATCGTCGCCGTCTACGACCTCGGGTCAAGTGACGGCGTCGCCTACATCGTCACCAAACTGGTGGAAGGCGAGTCCCTGCGGGACCTTATCAATCGCGGTTTGAAGCGTTCCCCCGAATCTCCCGACCGGAGCAGCCCGATGCAGATAATCCGCCGACTCATCCGATTCGCGCGAAAGCCCTCCCGCGAAAAACGGGAGATAACCCGGGCGCTCGCTCGGTCCTACCGAAGGAAGGTTCGGGGCCGCCTGGAGGACTGGGGCTGGGGAGTCCCTCATCTGGGCGACGATAGAACGGCCTATATTATTGGACTGTGGGGCAGCGGCCGTAATTATCTCGTGGACCAACTGATCGATAATATTGGAGTGAGAGAGAGATACATCAGGGACAGGGTCCGCCTCCACCCCCGTCCCACCTCGATGATCTACTACGGCCATGCCACCCTCCGACATGCCTCTCGTCAGCAGAGCCCGCCGGAGGTAACTAGCCGTATCTTCGAGGCGGTCAGAGCGCGGATTGCCGATGTGATTTTTATCTATCGTCACCCGCTCGATGCGTTGCTGAGCAATTGGGTCTGGTGGGAGAGCGTCCTTCGCGACCACAAGTTTGTCTGGGGCATCAACACGACTTTCAAGAGCACCGATGACTTCTGCGACGATTTGGAGCGGAGTTTTGCGGATTTCAAAGCTTTTGCGGAAGGTGACCCTGGTTTTTTCGCCGCCTCTCCTGGCCCGCCGTTTCTGTCGTTCCCGCAATACGTTGAGGAAACTGAGCTTTATCTCCAATCCCCGGCGCTCGCCATACGGTTTGAGGACTGCTTCATTGATCCGTCGAAGGAGTTTGCCAAGGTCGCTCGAGTCATGTCGGTTGATTTTGATTTGAGCCGTGCGCAGGTACTCCCTCCAAGAACTGAGCGGTATCGCTATTTGGCCGTTAGAGAGAAAGTCCCTCGGTTCAGAGACTTTGTCGATAGGTTAGACGCGGAGACAAAAAGACGAATCGAGAAGATCGGTTACAACGTGGTTGGCTAAGTTCGACATCTTTCGGCCGCAGCAAAGTCACTTGAATTTTCTGAGGTTCAAAAGCTCCAGAAAGACGTTCCACAGAAATACTGGTCCGTTGACGAGGTAGCGTCGCCAGAGCCGGCGCGGCTCTTGAGTGAGGCGGAAGAGCCACTCGATCCCCCTCCCTTGCACCCAGGCCGGAGCCTGTTTCCTGGTCCCGGCGGCGAAATCGAATGCCGCTCCTACTCCGGCCAAGATCGGTACGGTCAGACGAGGGCGGTGCTCGAACATCCAGCGCTCCTGCTTGGGCGTGCTCAAGCCTACCCAGACAACGTCCGGCGCGGCGGCCTCGATTCGGCGGTCCACTTCGACTTTCTCTTCTTCGGTCAGCGCTTGAAAAGGGGGCGAATAGGTCCCAACGGTGCGCACGCCGTACCGTTGCCTTAATGCCTCCGCCAAGCGGTCCGCGACACCCGGACTTCCGCCGTAGAAATAGTGCTGATAGAGGGGTCCGGTCTCACGGCAGAAGATCTCCATGAGTTCCGGTCCGTAGACACGCCGGCGCATTGCGTGCCCGTGCCAGCGGCCCAGCCATACCACAGGCATGCCATCCGCCACCACGAGATCCGCCGAGTTAAGAATCTGCCTGAAAGACGGATCGTACCGAGTTTCGGTGATACCGTGCATACCGGTGAAAGCGATGAAGTGGCATGCCGAGCGCGCGGAAATCCAGAGGCCCATCAGTCCGATGACGTCGGGAATCTGTATGGCGTTGACGCGCACACCCAGGACGCCGAACGTCTGCCGGCTCGGGGTTCGAGCCCCGGGCTCGACCGGCGGCGACTCCGAATTATCGACTTTAGGCGGACTTTCAATTCGCGCCCGGCCTTCGGTCATCGGCACTGCTTCCCCCTGGCCTCCAGCACTTGCCTGTAGATTTCCATCAGCATCGGGTAGTTTCGCTCTGCGGTATACTTGCTTTCGTATTCGGTGCGGGCCGTGCGACCCATGGCATCCATTTCGGCTGGATGCGTCCACGCCCATTCCACCTTGGCGGCCAAGTCCTGGGGATCACTCGGCGCAAAATGCAATCCTGTGCGCCCCTCCTCCACAATTTCCTCAGCAACCCCGATCCGTGAGGCGACCACGGGAAGCCCACAGGAAAACGCTTCTGCGGCCACATATCCAAATGTCTCGTAGTACCCCTCTGAGGGCCAAACGAGGAAGCGAGCCCCCTGCATTAACCCGGCCAACTCGCTCCTGGCCAATCTTGGGAGTAGCTGGATCGTTCCCCCGGATTTCTCCGCCAGCCGTTGGACGTTACCTTCCATCGGTCCATCGCCTCTCACTCTCAGCGGAATGCCGCGAAGTTTTCTCCATGCCTCGAGAAGAGTATAAACGCCTTTCTCTGGCGCCAGTCGGCCGATAAAGAGTGCGTATGTTCCCGGTGTTGACCTGACTCCATAGTCATCAACAAAGTGCGGCTTCACCGTGAGCTTCTCCTCCAGCAGCCCCGCTTCCACAAACTTTCGCCGGTAGAAGTGCGTAGTTAAGATAAAGCGGTCGACCAGTTTGTTCCACGTTCCCATCTGCCAGTGAAAGGCCAGCGTGGCCGCGACAACGCTGGTCTGAACGCGCGAACCCCGGTAACAGGCATGAAGCACTCCCGGCCACGCGAACTTCCGGCCCAGGCAATCTTCGCAAACTCCATGATTGCGTTGGAAGGTTCCAGCAGGGCAGATTAAGCGGGGGTTATGCAACGCCTGCACGACCGGAACACCGGCGGACCGGCAAGCGTAGTAGACAGCAGGAGAAATCAGTGGAAACGTATTGTGGAAGTGGGCGATTTGGGGCCTTTCGCGCTCCAGCAGCGCCCTGATGTCCCGGTGGCTATCCCACGCCCAAACAGATCGCGCCGCGAGCGTCGCTAGCCGCCAAAGCCCGTATCCTGCGATCTCATCATTCTGCCGAACATACTCGACTACCTGGTGCCCGTTTGCGTTCAGTAAATCCTTTTCAGATCTTGCGGTGACATCTTCGCCGCCGGGTCGCTGGTAATAGTTATGAATGACAAGGATTTTCATTCTGGATTCCTGGCGTCGCTCTGCTCATGGGACTCGGCCGTCTCCGGGAGAGCCCGAATAGTCGAAGCCGCTTCCACCGCCGGGGCGATCCGGGGGAAGGTCAACCCAGGGGCGAGGGCCGCTCCGACCAGAAGGTAGTAGGGAATCGCCCCGAACGGCGCCTCGAAATAGTCCGCAAACAAGGAACCCGCCAGCAGCGCAGCCCAGCAGATCAGCCCGAAGGGCTGGGCGGAGATCTTGTAGCCGCGCCAGATCAAGCGCAAGAGCTCGATCTGCAGAAGACCAAAAAGGATCACGCCGATCCACCCGGAATACGCGAGGGCGTAGAAGAAAGCGTTGTGCGGCGTCTGAATAAACTCCCCTGGCTCGATCAACGGGTTCAAATCGCCAAGGGGATAGCCGTAGCCTAAACCCAGCAGAGCGTGAGACACATCCGCGTGGACGGTTTCCCAGATCGAAGCCCACCATACCAGCCGCCACGCAGCCGTGTCAGAAAATTGTCCGGCATCTTCAGGCGGCGCCAGATCGAAAGCCAGGCTTGGGTTGAACGGTGCTATCGCTCTGGCAACGAGAGAAACGGCCGATATTCGACCGCCGCGGCCAGTCGGCGACGGCAGGTCAATCTTGGTCACGTACATGACCCCGAGCAATAGAATCAGTAGTCCGCCCGCGATCATCAAGTGCTTGACCCGTTTTGTGCACCAGGCGAACACCAACAAGCCGACGAAAAAGCTGATCCACTCGGCGCGCAGTTGCATGCCCAGCAGGACGCACAGGTTGAGCGCAATCAGGTGCCACACCCGCCGCAACCGTGGTTCAAAGGTGATCAGCCCTAGCAGGGCCACCGCGGAACCGTACGGCCCCCCGAAAAAGGGCACAGGCGTAGCAGCGCTGCCCGTTCCAGGCAATGTCCACGAGAAACGGTTCAGAAAAAGAACATAGGCCAGGCCGTAGCATCCGTTCAACCAGGCGAGCGCACGGAGCACTCGCCCCAGGAAGTCTCCATCCCGTAGACCAACCCAGATTCCCAAAAAGAGGAATAGTGCATAGTAGTTGAAAGCGGTATCGCGAGCGGCCGTGAATGCCGGATAGCCAGACAGAATTCCGTGCAGCGCTTCGAAAGCTCCATAGCAGAGCAGCAGCAGGAGCAGTCGTTTGAAACGTCGCAACTCCACGGAATGCCAAGCGATGCCCAGCCAGGACCCTTGCTTCGTCTTCGGGCCAAAGAGGAGGAACGCGGCCAGAGTTATTTCCGCGACGTAGACCCTGATCCACGGTAGCCCCAGGTAGGAAAAGGTCCTCGACGCGCACAGATAGCCGACAATCAAAAATGCGGCCACCTTCTCCCAGTTGTCGGAGGAAATCAGGCCACCGGCCGGTGGTCTGAGAACTCCGATTGGGGATGCAGGGTTCGCCACTTGAACTGCCGCCTCCTTCTACCTGGAGTTGTGTGAGAAGTATGGGTTTGCATCCTCGCCCCGCGCGGCGGTCCGGCAACGATACTTCTCCCACCTTGAGATCTCCTTCTTATCTTCATTGGCAGTCAAGGTCTGCCCGCTTTTGCGACAGAGATCTGACCGTCCGCACCGTCTGCAATTCCCACCCCCGCCCTCGGAACGGCAAGCCGCAGGCCGCACAAGAATCCCTTCTCGCGCTGAGCAAACTCCTTCCAATCCAAAATCCGGAAAAGAGACTTCAACACCAAGCGGAACTGATACGCAGGCAGGTAGAGGAGCCTTGATCCCAGGCTGAAGTTCTTCCGAATGAAATACACGTGGTTGCGGGCGATCATGTAGTGGGCCAAGGCCGGCGAATTCTTTGCGAGGGCGCTCACCTTGTGCCGAAGCGTCGCGCTCGGCAAGTAGATCAGCTTCAATCCTGCTCGTCTGGCGCGAAGGCAGAAGTCGTTGTCATCGAAGTACAAGAAGTACTGCTCGTCGATCAGGCCAATCCGCGCGAAAACACTGCTTCGTATCATCATGCAGGCCATGGGCGCAAATTCAACCTCTCGAACCCTGTCGTACTGACCGCGGTCCAACTGGTTTTCACCGTAGTGGACCGACAGGTAGCCCTTCATGCGGTCGAACTGCCCCCCTGCACACCAGATCTTGTCGGGAGGGTCAAAGTAGTACATCTTGGGCACGATCATGTCACCGGCGTGCTCCTCGAGCCCCGCGATTAGCTTCTCCAGCAACGCCGGCTCGAACTCGGTATCGTTATTGATGATCAGGACAGCCTCACAACCTTGCTCCAAGCAGGCTCGAATCCCCTGATTGTTGCCAGCCGCTAACCCGAGGTTTCTGCTTTCGGCCTTGACGACGATGCGTGTGTCTCCGTAGGTGGCGAGTTGCTGCAATGTTGTATCGGAGGAGGCATTATCTATCACGAACAATACGAAATGGTGATGAGACTGCCGCAACATCGAGCGCATAAATCCATCGATGACACCCGCGCTGTTGTAAGTCACTGTAACCACGCCGACTTTGGTTTCATTGGCCATGCCAGAATCCCTGTTGGCTCTGTTCCTCAAGCGAGAACCCAAAGAGCATGGTAACGGCGCATTCCGCTGCCCGTAGTCGCCTTGTCAAATGCTTGCCGATAGATCCGGCATCGCCCGCAAGGAGTGCGTTTATGACTCTTTCTGAACCTTCCGTGCGGTGATCTCGATCACGTCACCCATTCGAATCAAATCCAGAGATTTCGCCAACCAGTGACAGATCAATCGAAGCGGAATGTTGTTGATCAACAGTCCCTCTGACGATTTCCGATGGTTATTCCGATTGCATAATATTTGAAGGCTGCCCAGGATGCCCGCGTAATCGGAGTCGTATGAAATCCGGTCGATTGAAAAATGATGCCTGGCGAGCAATTGTGATAACGTCTTGACCGAATAGTCGAAGGGATGAACCGGCGCGCACAGGTGCCACCAGTAGCGCTTGAAGACGCGGGCATTCAGGCCATCGATATTGGGCACGCCGATCAGCAGTTTCCCCTGAGGCTTTAGAATCCTGTAAATCTCGTCCAGGGTCTCGTTCGGACAAGTCATATGTTCGAAAGAGTGGTTCGCGCGCACGTAGTCAAAGAACTCGGAGCGGAATTTCGCTTGCTGGACGGTTCCGCAGAATATCTGCAGACCTTGCGATTGCCCCAGCGAGCTCGCAGCTTTGCTGATCTCCACGCCGTAAGGCATCCAGCCTCGGGTGCGCATCTCCTGCAAGAACCAACCGCTTCCGCAGCCCAGGTCGAGGACCGTGCCGGGGCTCTCAAAGTGTGGGTCCTTCGCCCCGGCCTTATATCCCAATAGCCCCTTCACCACCTGCTTCCAGCGAGGAGTTCGGAAATTGTCCTGGTATGCGTAATAATCGCTCGGATAGACAGTTGCCAACTCCTGGTCGGAATACCTGGGATTTAGAAAAACGACGGAGCAATTTGCGCATTGCACGACGCGGTGCCGGCCGGGAGTCCCGTAGTGTTGATCCCGCGTCACGTAGAGCTCCTGAAAATCCGGTGCTTCACAAAGGGGGCAAACTCGCAAATCTTCACTCATTGATCGTTTCGAGGCTAATTTCCAGTTCCGCGGCATACTACCGCCACGGTCTTGAGCAGAATCTTCACATCCAACCAGAGGGTCCAGTTCTCGATGTAGTCGAGATCAATCTCCATGTTCGCCTCGAAGGAAGGATTGTGCCGGGCAGTAACCTGCCACAAGCCCGTGATACCGGGTCTGACGTCCAGTCGGCGCAGATCTTCCAGCGTGTATCGATCATAGTCGTCCACCGGGTGTGGCCTGGGGCCCACCAGACTCATCTCTCCCAGCCACACGTTGATCAATTGGGGTAATTCATCAACGCTGTATTTACGAAGCCATTGTCCACACTGCGTGATGCGTGGATCCTTTTTCATCTTGAAAAAAGGGCCCTGGCGTTCGTTGGCGGCGCGCAGGGTCTCTTTCTGCGCGTCGGCGTCCGCCACCATGGTGCGCAGCTTGTAGCAGCAGAATTTGCGTCCCTTCTTCCCCACCCGTGGCGCAGCATAGATGGCAGGCCCGGGCGAATCGAACCGAATCCACAGCGCCGCAAGTGCCAGGACCGGAGCAGTAAAAACCAAACACAGCGACGCCACCGAAATATCCATGGCCCGCTTCAGGGCAAGACCCAGAGTCGGAATAGGCTGCCAGTGAAGGTCCATAACCGGGTAACCGCCGATCGTATGCAGCGCGGCCCGCCAGGCAAGGCCATCGTACAGGTCAGGCACAATCTTCAGCCCTAGCCGCAATCGGCGGGCGTCGAGGGCCATCTCCTTGACCAGTTCCCTGTCAAAAGGCAGAGCTATGAAGAGTTCATCCACAAAATACGATAGAGCCACCGCACGCAGATCGCGAAATGATCCCACCGCGCGGGCGTCCCTGTTGGGATCGGCATCGAGGAAGCCGCACACCTCATATCCGAGGTCCGGATTCTCTTCCAGCCAGCGGGTCAGGGCGCTTCTTTGCCGCTCCGCACCAACCACCAGCACCCGCGAAATGCCACGACCTGCCGCCTTCCGCTTCAGCAGAAGGTGCCGTCCGGCGGCGCGCCATCCCAAGAGCGTAAAAACACTTGTTGCGCCCGACCCGATGAAAACAACTCGCGACAAGAGCTTGTCTCCGGAAGCAAAAATGCAGAACATGAGGAGTGCTGTTGCCAGGCCCACGGCTTTTGCTGCCGTCTTGGACTCCGTTACGAACCCCCGGTCACGCGGCATATCGTAGACTCCGAGGCTTTCGCAGCAAAGAACCACGAGCGTCGAATGGAGTAGAATGAAACTCAGGTTTGTGCGGCCAAACAAACCAGCAAATAACCCCAACTGCGCGCTGAACGGATGCGCTACCGCGAACCGCAGCCAGAAAATGGTAACACCGGTAATTAATACCAATAATGCGTCAGTGGCAGCGGAAGCGATTTGAACTGGAAGGTCGTGCACCAGGCTTCGGCCCTTTGCCACGCCTCGAAAAACCGGTCGCGCGGGGCTCTTGCCTTCGGTGACGAAGTCAGGTGGGGACGCCTGCCCCTTCATCGGTCTCCCGGAAGGGTGTTGGGATGTGCCATTCATAGGAGTTACTTATCTCCTGGATTCCCAACCGATGTCAGGGTTGCGACGATAAGAAACGAGTTCGTTCAGGGCGGCTGATCGCAGACTCGGAGACGGATAAGAAGCGATGAGTCAGCGTCAGAGGGTGTTCGGTCCTTCGGCCTCAATCCTCCACAATCAGTCCACAGTTTCCGGAGAAGGAGGCCGGCTACTTGCAATGGGCAATTACTGCTCACAGCTCCGCCCTGTCAGTTACAGGGAGATGTGTGAGTTAACCCCCTACAACGCAAGACGATACGAGAGAAACCTCTGCTATTTGAGTTGTTCATTCTGAGTATCAAGTGGGTCAAGATGGCCCCCGGCGTCTCCGCTCAACGTATGAGGCCCAACACCTGTTCGTGAAGTCCATGGCATTGCCGTCCGCACGGCAGCGAAGACTTCATGCCCCAACCCTTTTCCGGGGCTGGACGAGTCCATCTGCTCCCACGCCCTGCGGCCGAATGCCCAAGCCACTCCGAACGCAAGCGCCAGCACTGTTCCCAGTTCCACGAGCAGTAGGCGCGGAGGAAATGACGGCTTCTCCGGAAGGTTCGGAGGGTCGAGCACCTTCACGGTTGGGATACCTTTCGCTTCTTGCACCTTGGCCAGTTCATATTCCTGGGTCAACCTGTCAAACAGCATCTCCTCAATCTTGGTCTTACGGTACAGGTCGGCGTAAGCGACGCCGAGCAACGGCAGATTCCTGATCCAAGGGTAGAGCGCATCGCCCTGCGTCGCGTTCGACTGCGAGGCACTCTCGTCTTTCCCTCCATGTTTCGCGAGTTGGCGTTCCAGTTCGGCAACTTGTGTTTGCACGGACCGCACCCGGGCATCGCTGTCCGCGTAATGCTGTCGGAGCCGTTCGAGTTCCAGTTGTGCCGCCAGATATTGCCCTTGGAGAATCGCTGCGGCTCCGAGCATGGCCGTACTCTGTTGCTTGATATCAATCCCGGTATTCTTTGCCAAGAACTCGCTAAACTCTTTCTCGGCTGTCTCCAAATCCTGTTTGACCCCTTGCAAACGTCCTTCCAGGAAAATACGTTCGCGGCGCGCTGAAGACGTGCTTACCTGGGTCACCGTTCGATTGAGTTCTTCAACATAGGCTTGGGCCATCGCCGCCGCCCTCTGGGGGCTCCTGTCGGTGACGGTAATCGTGATGATCTGGCTCTTGCGGTCCACCGTAATGGCGCTCTGTTTCTCCAACTTCTTGCGCGCATCCTCGATGCGGACGGCTCCATAGACCTTTCTTAAGTCAAACTTCTGGATGAGCGCATCTTCCACCGTGCGACTGCTGAGGACGCCGGCCAGGAGGTCGCTGTTGTTCCTTTGACCCAATAGCTCGCTGGCGATTCCCCCCAGTCCGGCCGTGCCTCCTGCAAGCGCTAAGGCCGCTTGGGCGAGGCCGGCACTCGACGGGTTGTCGGGCGGCATCAAACGCACCGAGGATTCGTAGCTGTTGGGAATGAGTAACACAATCAGCGTAGACAGCAGTAGGCCGACAACGGCAACACACCCCAGGAACAGACGGCTCTCCCAGAGCAAGGAAAGACGCTCAACAATCCGAGTCTGAGTCGCGACCTCGCGGAAATCCCGCTGCGCCTTCCGCTCCTCCACCATAAGCTCGTCGTTTTCCACGCGCGCCGAGGCCCCGGCATCGAGGTCCGGCAATGCAGCCAGACTTCTCGGATCTCGTCGCTTCATGTCCATTGGCTCGTAGTCCAGCCCAAGCTACCCTACGATATTACCCTTGTTCGGCAGCAAATAGTTATCAGAATTACAGTGATTTAAGAGTCTATCCTTTGCCCTCGGGCGCCCCTTCCTCGATAGGGGCAATTTCACCGAAGCGCGCTGCTGTGAAGTGCCTGATGTGAAATTCGTCAGAATGCGCTCCCGATGGCTCAGCGATGAGAACATTCGAGCCTACCCGCGTATGTTCGCGGCGCTTCAGAAAGGCGCTAGGGGGCGGCCGGGGAGTTCGTGGCAATCGTAGCAGCGGGGCTCGTAGGTTTCCTTGCCGCCGACCTGCACTTGGGGAGCATTGTAAGGCGCGGGCTTTCCGTCGAGGATGCGCTGCGGGAGCGGTGCGGGCCTTCCGCAGCGTGCGCAGAGGGGGTTCAACCACATGCAGTCATGGCCACTCTTGCAAAGTCCAAAAAGCTGCAGCGTGGAGCCGAAGGGCTCGCGCTTGAAGTCCAGCGCCAGGCCGGCTGCGATCACGTCGTAGCCTCGATCGAGCAGCTCATCGACCACCAGGAAAAAGCCGGAGCCGGTGGGGAAGAACTGAACCTCGTCCACCGCGATCAGATGGTAACGGCAGCCCATCTCGGATTCCTTCTCCCTCACCACTCGCAGCATCTGCCAGGGATCGCGCGCCGGCACATCCACAGCGTCCATCATTTTGCCGTGATAGTCCTTGATGTACCCCGTGTCGCTGCGCGTATCGACATCGGGCTTGAAAATCAGGATGCGCTTCCGGCCGAACTGTCGCAGGGTTTCAACTTCCAGCATCAGCCGGCCCGTCTTGTTGCCGAACATGTTCCCGATGATGAGTTTGAATTCTCCCCTCGGCATTCGCGCCTCTCTTTCTGGCAGAGTGTGATTTTCAACTACGGCACTCAATGTCTGGTGGCCCCCATCTCTCACGAGTTGAGAACACTCTTACCCATCGGGGCTCGAGTGTCAAGATCGGGTCTCCTCTCTCAGAAGATGTGGAAAAATCACCAGACCATATCATTCCGAGCGAAGAGAGGAATCTGCAGTTCTTTGTTTCCAAGTGGATAACTGCAGATGCTTCGCTTCGCTCAGCATGACAGCGCGATTTTCTCATACCTTCTCAGCGATAGGTCAATCGCTCCAGCTCTTCCGGATAGCGCGCCCCTTGCACCGTGATCTTGGATGCAGCCCCGTCGATGTCGCGAAGGTCGTCGGGCGTTAGTGCAATAGCTGCCGCCCCAATATTCTCCTCCATGCGCGCCGGTTTCGTGGTGCCGGGGATTGGAACAATCCACGGCTTTTGGGCGAGCAGCCAAGCGAGCGCGATCTGAGCTGGCGTTGCCTTCTTCCGATCCGCTAGGGTGGCGAGCAGATCAACCAAGGCTTGATTCGCTTTCCGGGCCTCCGGTTCAAAACGGGGGATGCGGCTCCTCAGATCAGTGCTGGCGAAGGTCGTGTCCTGGTTGATTTTCCCCGTAAGGAATCCCTTGCCAAGAGGGCTGTAAGGTACGAAGCCGATCCCGAGTTCCTCGAGCGTTGGCAACACTTCGGCTTCGGGGCGTTTCCACCAGAGCGAGTATTCACTCTGGACTGCGGTGACGGGCTGCACTGCGTGCGCCCGGCGGATGGTCTGCGCTGCCGCTTCCGACATCCCGAAGTGCTTCACCTTGCCTTGCTGAATCAAGCCTTTGACAGCTCCCGCCACCTCTTCGATGGGCACGCTCGGGTCAACGCGATGTTGATAGAACAGATCGATGCTGTCGACTCCGAGTCTCTTCAAGGAGCCCTCGACTCCTTCTTTGATGTACTCCGGACGGCTGTCGAGACCCACTGATCGCGGAGCTCCGTTGTGCTCGAATTTGAACCCGAACTTTGTCGCAATCACCACCTGCCCACGGAAGGGCGCGAGGGCTTCTCCCACGAGTTCTTCGTTGACGAACGGGCCGTAGACTTGAGCAGTATCGAAGAACGTGACGCCCAGCTCGACCGCCTTTCGGATCAGCGATACCATCTCCGGCTTCTCTTTGGGCGGGCCGTAACTGAAGCTCATGCCCATGCAGCCAAGCCCTATCGCCGAGACTTCCAGGTTGCTTTTCCCAAGTTTGCGCTTTTGCATTGGTCCTCCTTCGAGATCGTTTCTCGCATCTCCAGATTATGCCCTTGCTCTCGAAGCTGCTCAAGCTCGACATGGCCATAGTACGGGGGATTCTCAGCCGGAAGGAGTTCAAACTGCGTGAGGGTTAGTCCCAGGGTCGCGCGGTCGTGATCGGGACAACCACCGGTGGATCGTAATGAGAATCCGCAGGGGGATCGCCGGACGCATGCTTACAATTTTATATGGATCACGCCGACGGTAAACAGCGCCTGCGTTGCGATGCCTATGCCGAGGCACGTAATCACCGTGGCTGAAGCCGCCGGCAGCCAGCGGTTGATGAGCGGACCCTCACTCGGCAACCGGGAGAGCATGCGGCGCGCATAGACCGTGATCATGCCGATGGAGATAAGCACCGCGGCTAAGCCGAGGCTAAACGCCACGATCAGGTACAGTCCGAACGCTACGCGATGAAGCGAGATGGCGCTCAACAACACGACAAGCGCCGCAGGACAAGGGACGATGCCACCGGTTACTCCCAGCGTCACCAGTTGCCGGTAAGAAAATGGAGTTTCCGCGTGGTGCGCGTGCCCGGAGTCGTGCGGGTGGTCATGACGGTGCTCGTGAGCGTGCGCATGCGGATGTGCGTGGCCGGGCGATGGGTGATCGTGGGTATGCTCGTGCGGATGTTGGTGCTCATGGATGTGACCCAGCGGGCCATGGTGATGATGGTGTTCGTGCGAGTGATGATGTCCGGCCCAACGGCGTCGTAGCATGTAGATTCCGAGGAAAGCGATGGTAAGCCCGGAGACGATGCCCAGCCAGGGGTAGAGGTGGTCGGGAACAATATACTTCGAGGCGTAAAGGGTAATGAGCCCCAGCGCGTAAACTCCGGCGGTGTGCGTGATGGTGACGATCAAACCAAGAAGCAGGGCATGGGCGGCCGTTCCTTGCGACCCCACCAGGTACGCCGCGACGATCGTCTTTCCGTGTCCCGGCTCGAGTGCGTGCAGACCTCCTAATGCGGCAGCGACGAGCGCCGCGGTAAGCAAAAACCAGAGGCCCCATTGGTTCGAGGCAATAAGTTCAGTGAAGGAGTTGCGAGGAGTGCCTTCTTTATTGGCTTCCAGCGTCAGCTTCCGGGTTGGCGCCTCAACATGCAGGGGGACTGATGCGACAAGCGCAGGAGTCGGATTTAAGGGGAGAGGTGGTACGAAGTTACTCTCAGCGTCCCGTCGGGCGGGAGCGTGGACGGCATTCGGTGCTTTCTTCGGACGGGTCGGGCCGGGTGCGGGCGCAGCTTCGTGGTTCGGCCTGGCGCTCGGGAAATTATCGACCGACGCAGCCGCGTTCGCGCTGCCACCCGCGGACAAGCCGCCGGCGAGTACGAACGTCAACCGGGCAGAGAGGTCCTGCGGCGGGCTGTTGACTAAATCGGTGGGATAATTCGCAAGTTCCTGACTGCGCGAAACGCCCGCAGCAGTGCTCATCACCAATGTCGCGCCGGGCCCCGTAGCAGCAACCACTTCCTTCCATCCGGCGCGCTCCGGAAAGTTGCCATCGCGATATTCAAGCGTGCAAGGACACGCCACTCCCAAAAGTTGGGAACGATATACGACCCCGATTTTCATGGTCGGCAAATTGCCGGCGCCAGGCGGGAAAATCACATTCTTCGACACGGTTTCAAACGCCAGAGGCCGGCCATTGAGGGTCACGACCAACCCGTTTCGAAGAGCCTCGGCCTTCGACGCAAGGTACGCGATGACCCGGGGATCGTCAGGCGCCGGCACAATGCCCGTGGTTTGCATCTCCTGAAAGGTGGGAATCTCCGCCATATCCAGAATGTAGCGTAAATCTATTGTGCCTGCCTCGATGCGGAAACCGGCGAAATGGCTGATGCTGAAGTTGCCCATGGGATGCGCCGGGGCACTTCGTGGAGCGATAAGCATGAGCCCCGCGATGAGCGGGACGAGACCAGGGATGATCTTGCGGTGTTTCGTCATTTGCCCGGATGTGAAGGTCATTCGAGGGAACCTCCCGGCTTCGAGTCGTGCGCGGCAGGAGTACCGGTGCTGAGTTTGTGCGCGCCGGACTCCGCGAGTTGGCCGAGCATCTCTCGCGCCTGGCTGGCATAGATCAAGTGGAAGTTGGGGTTCAAAGCCAGGGCGCGATTGAGCAGCGTCTCGGCGCGTTCGGGGCGGCCCAGTTGGAACTCGATCATTCCGGCGTGAAAATCCAAGAGAGCATCATCCGTGCCGAGCGCGAGCGCCTTCTTCATGGCCTCGGCAGCCTCAGGGATGTTCCCATTCTTGAAAAGCACCCACGCCAGGATGTCCCACGTGTAGATGTCGTGGCGAACATCCAACTCCTTCCTGGCTAAGTCGCAGGACTCTTTCAGTTTGAGATTGTGATCGGCGTAAAAGAGCGCGAGTTCGCGGTAGAACAGCCTCTCGTTAACAGGATTGAGAGTGCTGATGAATTCGACCAGTGCAAGCTGTTTGCGGGCGTCGTCGAAGCGCCCCAATTGCAGGTCGAGGTCGTAGAGCGCAGCCGCGTAGGCAGGGTACGGCACAACCGCAATGGCCTTCTGATAAAGTGCGATCGCCTCCGTATATCTTCCCTGCGCCGTGCGAACCTCACCCAGGCCCGCGAGGTTGCGGTATGAATGGGGGTCAATGGCCACCCCGGCCGCATAAGCCTGCTCCGCACCGGTGAGGTCCCCGCTCTTAAAGCAGAACTCGCCCAACTGGTATTGGCTCCACGCCACGTTTTCCGCCGGCAGGTGCAAGGTGGTGGCGCGAGCAATCGCCTCGCGCATCAACTTGATGGCGCTTTGAACGTCACCCCGAAGAAAGCGCAGATAGGCCACGCGACTGTCGCGCTCGTAAACCACGCCTGAGGCGTCGTCCCCGGTGCGGAGCGGATCACTCAACCTTGCGTAAGCTTCGGCGGCGCGGTCATATTCCCCCATGTCGGTCAGGGCGTCCCCGACGATGGCCCAAGGTGAGGGATCGCCCGCGCCCAGCGCCAGTGCATCTTGTGCCCAGGTGAGAGCCTCCTCGAACTGATGTTCCGCCATCGCCAGCACTGCCCTATGCGTCTTGGCGGAGGCTGCCGCCGGATCGTTCGAAACGAGGTCGAGGGATTTGTCCAATGCTTCCTTCGCCAGTTCGTAATAGCTTGCGTCTGCTGTCTCCCGTCCTTTCTGGATAAAAGCTGCCCCCAATTGGTCGTACGCCTTGAAGTCCGTGGGGTAGATCTTGAGGTGAGTTTGCAAGGAACGGATGGCGGCGTCGGTGGAGTTCTGCGCGGCGCCGCTGCTAAAGCAGGTTAGCAGAGACAGCGCCAGCACAAAACACTGCCTCACCAAGCCTACCTGCTGTTTGTAGGGCGAGCGAGCGTGTTCCATAAGTGTTAACCTAAGCAGGAAGCGTGGACCGCGAATGCCCGAAGGGCATTAACATCATTAGCCGTAGGTGAAACCTACGGATGAATAGCCATCTCGCTTTCGATACCGGCCGACCCCGACGGGGTCGAATACGCCACCGTTCAACCCCTTCGGGGTTGGTTAACCCTCGGGTGTCCGGCCTTTCCGTAGGTTTCACCTACGGCTAATGTCATTGGGTCCCTTCGGGACCCCCGGGGGCGTCCAGCGAAAGATGTGGGACACGACGCTCCGACCCAAGTGAGAGAGTTGTTCGTTCACTTCCCACCCGTCCCGCTTCGAACCTCCGTAAAGTTGCCGGACTTCGAGAGCGCCCGGCGGGCCGCCTCAGCGATTTCCGACGTTGGGTTGAGCTCGAGAGACTGCTCGAAGTAGTGGAGCGCCACGCTCCTCTCCCCCGAGGCCGCCTCAATCACTCCGGCGTGATAGTAGAGCGCTGCGTCGCGTGTGCCGACCGCGAGCGCCTTTTGAATCTGGCGGCAAGCTTCCGCGGGTTGACCGTTGACGTAAAGCGCCCAGGAGTAAATATCGAGGGTGGCGACATCATGGCGGCGCTCCATCTCCAGTCGGGCAATGCGGAGCCCTTCGGCAAGCCGGCGGGCATGCTCTGTGTAGTAAGCGACCAGTTCCAGGTTGGCGTTGTCGGGTTGCTCGATTTGGCTGCGCGCCGCATCCTCGAATTCTGCATACATTTTCCCGGCTTCGTCCGGCCTTCCGGCTTGCTCGAGAGCACGCGCTGCAAGGTACCGGCTATGGGTAGTCGGGAAGCTCTGGTTGCGCCGGGCAAGCAAATCCACGGCCTCGGAGTAGCGCTGCTGGGCCAAGCGGACCTCTGCGAGTTCTTCGAGAGACAGGTAGTAATCGGGGAAAGTCTTCAGCGCCTGCTGCAAGAGCGGTTCAGCCGTGTCGGCACGCCCTGCCAAGCGGTCGAGCCGCGCCATCTTCGTCATGATCCAAGCCGATTCTTCGGTTTCAAGAGGAGGTGTCTGTTGGAGTGCTTTACTCAGGAAATCCAAGGCTCCGTCGATTTCTCCCCAATCCTCACGCAGAGCGGCGCCGCACAGGAACGCGGGCAGGTTGCCGGGCCGCAGGTCCATCATCCACTGCGCCGCCTGCTCCGCCTGGTCGTAGTCGCCGAGCGCCGCGTCGGCCTCTTCCATGTATCCCCAGACGAGCACGGCGTCCGGCATGCGATGGTTGAGCGCCCGAGCTTCTTCCAGCGCCTGGCGATAGTTGTGTTCAGCAAGGAGAAGCGCCACGTGCGCCTGCGCAGCCTCAAAATTGTCCGGCTGAATTCGGAGAGAGTCCTCAATCGCCGCTTCGGCTTGCGGGAAGTAAGAGTTGTCGGAAGTCTCCCGTGCGCGGCGGACGAACGCAACTGCCAGATCGTTATAGGCAGAGTAGCGATTCGGCTGCTTTTCGAGGACCTTCCGAGCCGCCTCGATGCGGAGCTGGGCTGGCGACGGCGAGCCCGCGTCGCCGCCGCCAGCAGCCCCAAATGCCGAAATAGAAAGAGAGAGGGCGAAAACGAGTGTCTTCATGTCGGTTCCCTTCAGATCGGGTGTAGGGGTAGGGCTTGCCCTACCCCCCGCGTCAATGACGCCCCAAACGGGGACGGCAAGCCGTCCCCCTACGTCGCCTGCAGTTATGGAAGATTCAGGGCATCGCCTAAGGCGCGCATGCAGGTCCCATCCCACCCGTACAACCGGGGTCGCCGGGGTCGATGTGTACACGCTCGCGCCCGCTGGGGCAGTAATCGACATAGGGGAACGAGGTGTGGAAGTGAGTATTGGGCTCCACGAGATTGGTGACACCGTCTGTAGCGATATCGCTGTTCACATCGTTGACGTTGACCCCGTCACCTAGGATGTTGTTTGGGAAGACGGCGCAGTTGCTGGTGTGGGTGAGGCCGCAGTGGTTACCAGCCAGCACGCCCCCGACGGCCACGCGCAGGGTGATGTCCACCACGTCGTCAGCCAATCGCCTGCCGTTCGGGAATCCCGCACCGTCCCCCGCGAGCAAGCCCAAGCGCGAGGCCGCCCCGGGCGCTGTGGGAGCCACGCCGGTGTTCAAGCGGAGCAAGTCGGCAATCGGTCCGGCGGGCGTCCCCGAAGCGGCGATGGGAGGCACATACTGCACTAGCGGAAGCAGGTCCGTGCGTGGAGCAGGCGGTGAGTATAGGGCGCCCGGAGCCAGCACGGAATAGAGGGAGTCTACAATGGTGACGAAAGTCGGATTTAAGTCGAAGGGCGCGAATTGGGAATCATTCACGGGCTTGGTCATACTCCAGTAATCCTTCGACCCGATGCCGATGATGAGCTCATTGATAAGCGGATTCCCAATCCGCTGCACCTGGCTGTAGAGGTTAGGACTGTAGACCGTTGGTTTCGGCGCAACGCGGATGGTTACGCCCGGCCGCGAAGTCGAGGCCCAGATTCCGATCGTGGCATGGGGAGAGGTTGGGGGCTCAATATTGCCGGTGCTGGTCAGCATGGCGATCGGCACTTGCAGGGCAATCACGTCCACCGCAAATCCTGAGACGGTATCGGAGACGAAGTTCTGATTGGCAGCGTCTTCGGAGGGTGTGAGAACCCCTGGGACGCCTGAACCTCCGCTGATCGCGCGGAGATTGACGGTATCAAAAGCTGCCCCCAAGTCGATAAAGAAGGGATCGTCCACGGTCCCGGCGAATGCCGAAATGCCCTCTCTTGTGTCGGCGTAGGTGCCCGCAGCATACAGATCGGCGTAGTTCATGGTGCGAGGGCCGGCGTTGGCGGGAACCGCGTAGAACGGGGAGCCATCACTGTTGGCAATGGGAGTGGAGACTCCGTTTTTGATCATCGTGACAGTGTAGGTCTGCCGGAAATTGAGGCCGGGGTTGGAGAAATCGGTGATCTGCGGCGGCACTCCCGGGGCCGAAGTAGAGCCCGGGCCGGTGAATCCCGCCAAGCCGGTGGGCACCGTGGGCAGTTGGTACTGGGTCGAGAAGCGAAATTGAAAGACAACTTCATCCAAGCCATCATTGTTGTTGTCAATGTGAATCTGATACAGGATGTGAGGATCGAAGGGAAACCAGTTCGGGCCATTCGCCGGCTCCGCGAACGGATTGACCCCCATGATCATGGTGATACTCGGCGGACTGGTGTCGTTGCCGCTGCTGTCGTAACTGCGAAAAGCCCAAAGATCCGTGATATCTGCCAAGGGGTCGAGGGCCGTGATGGGCGCTTCGCGGTGGCTGGAGGCCAGCGCCCGGATTGGACCCACGAGCGGGACCGTCGCGGCGGAGACCGCGAGCAGGGCCAAAACCAGAATAACGATGCTTCTTTTGCTCTTCATCATGCACCTCATCTCCAAGATTTTGTGGTTCAACACTTGTGAAACAAGCTTCCTGAGACAAGCGTCGGGGTTCCCTTCAAGCCAGGCTCGAACCAACGGCCTGTCGAATAGTGAAGCGCTCTCCCCGCAATGACGGCAGGGCAGATGCTCTCCACGCCAAGTCCTCGCAATGGGTGCCCGTCTATAGGTACGTCAAAAGATGGTCTGACGGATTGCAGGTTTGGGAGAAAAGTTGAAGAGTATCGTGAAACCGGGCGGGTTGGCCACCGCAACCAAATGCAGATTCTTCGCTTCGCTCAGAATGACATGCCATCCTGAGCGTCACTTGGGCGGAAGCGGGCCGGGTCAGGAAACGAGGCCGATGAGGACCTTGGGCCCGGTCGGAGCGGGAACCCCGCCGGCTGGCTCGATGGTGACGGCGAAAGCCTTGGCGGTAAGGCCCTGGGGTAGGGAAGGTAGGATCACCTGGCCGTTCCCCCGCGAGTCAGTGTTGAAGACTCCGGCGTCGACGGGCGATCCTTGAGCGGGAATCAACCACAACTCGTACGTCTGTCCGGAGGGAAGCGAGCGAAGGTTGGTGGTATAGAAGAGCAATCCTCCGGTCGGATTGTAAAATGCTTTGCCGTGGGGGACGGGACGAGCGGCCGCCGGTAATAGGTCCACCTGGACGGTTTCTGGGGCGGTTAGAACATTCAGAGCGGCCTGGGCGCGAGCGGTCGCGACCCTCAGCTCGCGGCTGGATGCTTCGAGCTGCCCGCGGGTGAACTCGAGTTCGGCCAGCCTGCTGGAAAGCTTGCGGTTGTCGATCGCGAGCCACGCTGCCGCCACAACAAGGATTAGACAGGTCACGCCCCACACGGGCGCCCACGCAGCTACCCAGGACCGGCGGCGGGGGAGGAGGGACTGCTCGCCCGCAAGTCGCTGCGCGTTACGCGCTTTGAACGACTCCAGAATTCGTTCGCGGACTTCCAGAGGCGGCGTGACGGACGGAGCAGCCAGCGCCAGAAGGGCAAGACGGCCCCGAGCGGCCGCCAGCTTGGCGCGGGATTCCGCGCTATCAGCCAGTTGGGCCTCGAATTCGGTCTTCTCGCTGCCGTCGAGAACACCTATTGCGTAAAGTTCGAAGTCCTCTTCGAATTGGGAGTGCCTGTCCATAATCCCTTACGCGCCGAAAACTGTCTTTAGCGAAGCCAGCGCGGCCCTTAGTCGCGTCTTGACTGTGCCTAGCGGATGCCCGGTGCGCTTCGCGATTTCACTTTGGGTGAGACCTTCGAAGTAAGCGAGCTCCATGGCTTGACGCTGCGCCTCGGGCAATGCTCCTAAGGCCGCGCGCACGCGCTCCGCCATTTCATTCTGCGCCGCAACGCTCTCCAGGTCGAGCGCCCGGCCCTGCAGAGTCACCACGACTTCCTCTTCCACTGATTGGGTTTGGCGGCGCACTCGGTCAATCGAGCGATTGCGCGCCATCACCAGAAGCCAACCGGAGAGGCTCCCGCGCACGGAATCGAAACGCGAAGCATTGCGCCAGAGCTGATGGAAGATGTCCTGCAAAACCTCCTCGGCGGATCCGCTGTCACCTAAAATGCGCTTGGCCACGGAGTACACCAATCCTCCGTAACGGTCGTACAGGACGCCGAGCGCCACCTCGTCACCGTTCGCGATGCGGCGAATCAGGCCCTCGTCAGAGTCCCGGCGATCAGGCTCCTGCCCGCTAATCGGGTCCACTCCGCGCTCCTTCTAATACTACGAACAATGAGCTTATACGGTTTATTTTCGACCGGCAACGGCGTTGGACGTTTGGGGGGAGCGCCTCGATCTCTCCCCGAGGCACGGATGTACGAGCTGGGTTGCGCGCAACGGAGAGGGAAAAATTATGATAGGGCCACACCCTACGGACTACCCAGCGCTGGAACCTTGGCATCTGCGGCCTCCTTCCGGTTCCTGCGGAACCTGCGGGAATACTCATCCGGGAATTCTGTGAGGCGGCGCCTTTGTGGTCGTGTCAGCTACCACAGCCTTTCCTTCCCTCCCTCGTATACGAGCGACAGGCATAGCCCTGTCACCACGGCAGGCATTGGGGAGAAGGATCCCGGCCTCAGCATCCCGGTCATGAAGTAGGAATACTCTCCCACTAAGACTATCGCCCACACGCCCGCCAGCATCCAGTAGTGTCTCATACGCTCCCGTAGCATCCGATGCTCTTCCCCTGGACGTTCGTACGCTTGGGTCGGGTTCATCGTGCCACCCTGCCTTTAGGCGCCGATACCTGCCGAACCAAACCGAAACCTGACAACGGTTCTCCGGCGGTGCAAATCTGCATCACTTGTTTACAAGATCGTTAAGCTCGGAAAGCAATGCCTCAAACTCCCTATTCGTTAGGGAGGACCTTGACCGGGGCCTGCAGGTGCTGTCCGAGAATTCCGTGTTTTCGCTGCACCGGGGGCAGATTTCGTCCTCGTCCGGGGACAATTGTGCTCTCCCGCACACTAAGCATTTCATGACCGATCCTTTAATTCTGTGGTTACGCTTAAGGATAGCCGTACGGACGGGTCCGACGCAATCGAGGGAATTACCTAGGGCTCCTTAGTGGCTTTCTGGGTTGGCAAATTCGTCAGACGCTGTCTGACGAATCGCCGTCCGCCTCGGCGTTTCAGATCCGGTTGAATCTTCTCCGTAAACAGGGTTTGGCGGCGAGGGCGTCCACGGGCATGCCTGATTTTAGAACTTTTTTCGAAACGGTGTCGAACCGGGCCTAGATCGTTCGATTGACCAGTGGAATCCAAATTAGAGGAGGTTTGACCATGCGATTCATGATGCTGATGATCCCTGGAGGGTATGAGAAGGCCGCGCCGGGGACTATGCCCGACCCAAAGGCCGTGGCCGCGATGATGGAGTACAACAAATCCCTGCAAAAAGCCGGTGTCCTATTGGGGCTCGATGGCCTACACCCACCCTCGGAGGGCGCACGCATCTCGTTCGCCCATGGAAAGCCCGTGATAACGGACGGGCCGTTTGCTGAAACTCGGGAGGTCCTCGGCGGCTATTGGATGATTCAAGTCAAGTCGAAGGAAGAAGCCATCGAATGGGCGTCACGCTGCCCCGCCGCGGACGGTGACCTCATCGAGGTCCGCCAGGTTTTTGAAATGGCAGATTTCCCTGACGACGTTAAGAAATCCGCGGCCGGCTTTGACATGACCCCCAAAACGGCAGCCAAGGAGTAACTGGGCGAGAGCCCATCGGATTCCGGCCGACAGGCAAGGGCGCGTGCCACCCGCACGCGGAGCGCGCAGGGCCACTTCAAAAAGGAGACACATCATGAAAAAGAAGCCTAAGGTCAGGGTCCCAGCGTTCGGAGTCTCTATCGATGGGTATGGCGCAGGCCCTGCCCAAAGTCTTGAGAACCCAATCGGTGAAGGCGGTACGGCCCTGTTTGACTGGTTCTTTCCCACTCTAACCTTTCAACGCATACTCGGAAAGGACAACGGGACGACTGGAATTGACGATGACTTTGCCGCTCGCGGATTCGAGAATATCGGCGCCTGGATTATCGGACGAAATATGTTCGGGCCTGTCCGCGGGCCTTGGCCGGATGAATCCTGGAAGGGTTGGTGGGGCGAGAATCCGCCTTTCCATACTCCGGTCTTCGTACTGACCCATTATGAGCGGCCCCCGCTTGCGATGGCGGTGGAAACCACGTTCTATTTCGTTACCGACGGCATTCACTCCGCGCTCGAGCGAGCCACCTCCGCGTGTGGCGGAAAGGACATACGGATAGGCGGTGGCGTTGCCACGATTCAGCAGTTTCTGCGCGCCGGCCTGATTGATGAAATCCACCTGGCCATCGCACCCGCGCTGCTAGGTTCGGGCGAGCGGCTCTTCGAAAACCTCGATTTACTCAAACTCGGTTTCAAGTGTACCGAGCACGTGCCCACGCCGAAAGCAACTCACGTGGTCTTAAGCCGAGGCACTCAGGCCGTCGAGGGTGTCGAAATCGCTCCGGCTCATTCGACATACCTGTGAACGCTTTTTGCCGGCCGACTGTTGTGCAGGAAAGAGGTGCGTCATGTGTCCATTTTGTTGGCTATCGCTGGGAGTGATTGTAGCGAGAGCGGCCTCGGTGGGCGGAGTAACTGCACTGGCCGTAAAAGTATCGCGAAAGAAGAAAGATCCACGCGCAGTGATTCAGAAGGCGAAATAAAAGGAGGAATTGTAGGAAACTTGCCCCCCTCGGCGCGCAGGCGGTCCCGCGTGTTATATTTCAATCGATGTCTTCGCCGGCCTCAGCGAGCACAAGAGTCCTACTTTCTCACCGTCCCTACCGGTTCTACTTGTCAGCGCGCACTATTTCCTCATTCTCCTATCAAATCGCTGCTGTGGCGGTGGGGTGGCAGGTCTATGCCCTCACGCGCAGCGCATTTGCACTCGGCATGGTGGGATTGGTGCAGTTCATGCCCACCGCACTGTTGGTTCTCGTGGCGGGACACGCCGCCGACCACTTCGACCGGCAACGCGTCGTACAAGTCTGTCAATTTGTGGAAGGACTCGCAGCCCTGTTCCTGGCGTGGGGCAGCTATGCGGGCTGGCTAAACACGTCGGAGATATTTGCCGCAGTCACGGTGTTCGGCACTGCTCGCGCCTTTGAGGCTCCCGCCTCGGGAGCCTTGCTTACAGGCGTCACTCCGGCAGGAATGCTGCAAAAGGGAACGGCGCTTTCCTCGGCGGCTTTTCAACTTGCGGTCATCAGCGGTCCGGCGTTAGGAGGGCTTGCTTACGCAGTGTCGCCTGGGGTTCCTTACACGCTGATGGCTTTCATGTGGTTGGCAGGGGGAATTCTGAATGGGTCAATCGTTCTCGATCGGCCAGTGACGCCCAAGGAGCCCGCCACGTTGGACACGGTTTTTGCCGGGGTCCGATTTGTCCGCGACCATCCCACGATGCTGGGAACAATCTCGCTTGATCTGTTCGCGGTGTTGTTGGGAGGGGCAACAGCACTGCTGCCGATTTATGCCCGCGACATACTACATACCGGGCCCTGGGGCCTGGGCGTGCTGCGCGGTGCGCCGGCCGTGGGGGCATTACTGATGACCGGGGTGCTGGCTCGCCATGCTATCCGGCGGCGCATGGGGATTCGGATGTTTCAGGCCGTCATCATCTTTGGCGTGGCCACCGTGGTATTTGCGCTCTCGCACTCGCTTTGGCTCTCGCTTCTCGCGCTCACGGTGATGGGCGCAGCGGACATGGTGAGCGTGGTGATTCGCGTTTCCGTGGTGCAACTCGGCACTCCCGACGAAATGCGCGGGCGGGTGGGGGCGGTGAACTCGCTGTTCATCAATGCGTCGAACCAATTGGGCGAATTTGAAAGCGGCATCACGGCGGCCCTGTTGGGAACAGTCCCGGCAGCCGCCCTGGGTGGCGTGGGGACCATCGCGGTGGCGCTGCTCTGGATGGAGTTGTTTCCTGCCCTGCGCCATGTGGAGCGGATGGAGTGATCAGACCGGAAGAAGTTCCTTCATCCGGCCGGGCAACATATCCGGTTGATGGGCTTGAGCAAATAACCTCGGCGCCCATTGTGCCTGATGTTTGGACTCTCCGGCTGCTGCCGTCGCCTACGTCACATTGAGTGTGAGTGTCGTGCTGTGTTGCAGGGTGGTTGAACCGGAAATTGACCCCGTAACGCTTATGGTGTAGTTTCCGGCGGGCGTTCCGGAGTTGGTCGGTCCGCCGCCTCCACCTCGACCTCCCCCGCCGCAGGCGACGAAGAGCAGAGTGAGCAATGCGAGCGCAGCGATGGCCACCCTTCGTCCAACCTGCCAGGGCATTTCGAGGCTTGCCCGCGCTGGCGCTAGAGAGAGCCATGCCAAAAATGCCAAGAGAAGGATCGCGAACGTCCTTCCCATTTCCCGAAACGTCGGGCGACCGGGAAATGGCTGCGGCGGAACGCGCCGGTTACGGCGCGCCACAAGGGAGGGCGCAGTGGTCGCCAGGGTAACGGCAATCGAAACCGACCCGGAAGCGCTGGGAGCGGCGGCGGAGGGATTAACCGTGCAGGTGGTTTCCGAAGGCGCGCCGGAACACGAAAAGCTGACGGACTGGCTCAATCCGCCTAGCCCGCCCAGAGCGAGCGTGTAGGTGGCTGTTTGCCCGGGCGTGACGGTCGCCGTGGATGAGGATCCCGAGGCCGTTCCGAGGCTGAAGTCCTGGCCGGTGCCCGTCAGGTCCACGGTGTGCGGGCTTCCGGGAGCGTTGTCGGTAATCGTCAGCGCGCCCGCGCGAGCACCTGATGCCGTGGACTTGAACGTGACGCTGATCGTGCAATTCGCACCTGGGGCCAGGCTCGTCCCGCAGGTGTTGGTCTGGGCAAAGTCACCGCTGGCGGCAATGCCGGTGAGAGTCATGGCGGAGATGCCGGAGTTGGCAAGGCTCACCGTTTGCGCGCTCGAGGTCGAGCCAACAAGCTGGCCCGCAAAGGTCAGGGTAGAAGGTGTAAGCGACGCTTCAGGTCCGGCCTGAAGCAGCACGCTGACTGAATTCGAGACGCCGTTGGTCACGGCCAGGTCAAGCCTGCCGTCTCCATTAAAGTCGCGCGCCACGATCGCGTCCGCGTAGCCTCCCACGGGAAAGTCCATGTTGGTCTGGAAGGTTCCATCCCCGTTACCGGGAAGAATGGAGACAGTCTCGCTGTAGTTATCCGCCACGGCCAGATCCAATTTTTTGTCGCCGTTGAAATCCCCGACCGCCACCGAGTCCCCGCCCACACCCGTGCGGTAATCGACGTGCGTCTTAAACGACCCGTCGCCGTTGCCGAGTAGGATGGAAACGGTGTTGGCAGACGGATCAGAATTGGCGACCACCAGATCGAGCTTGCCATCCGCGTTGAAATCAGCCAAAGCGATTGCGGCGGGGGACAACCCGGTTACGTATTGGACCGGAGATGCGAAACTGCCGTTGCCGTTCCCGAGGAGGATGGAAATATTGGTCGCGCCGTATCCATTGGCGCTGGCCAAGTCCAGCTTGCCATCGCCGTTGAAATCGGCCACCGCAATAGATTCGGGGGGCTCCGAAAACTGTCCACCCAGCGAGTAGGTGGCCGAGGCTTGAAACGTCCCGTCGCCGTTCCCCAAATAGATAATCACTGCTCCACCTTCGTCGCCAAATGCCCCAACGGCAAGGTCGCGCCGGCCATCGCCATTGAAGTCGCCCGTGGCCAGGGTATTCAAAACAAAGTCTGGAGCGCCGGTGGAAATGGGTTGTCCGAAGGTTCCGTCGCCATTGCCTGGCAATACGACAATGCTGCCGCCCGAGCAGGTGCCACCCGAGGGGGGACAACCGGCGTTGGCGACCGCAATGTCCAGCTTGCCGTCACCGTTGAAATCACCCACCACCATAGCCACCGGCGTGAGGTTCGCAGTCATGCCGGCGCCTATGGGATACGTCACCTGGGGTTTGAAAGTGCCGTCTCCGTTCCCCAACAGAACCGAAACCGTGCCATCCGAGTAATTAGCCACTACCAGATCTTCCTTGCCGTCCCCGTTGAGGTCAGCCATCGACATGCTCACCGGCTCCGTCCCCACGGAGAAATCCGTTTGCACGAAGGAGAGGGTACGCTTGGGGTTGATCACGTCGAACCCGACAGAATTCTGGGAAGTGCCGCCGGGAGTGGGATTAACAACCGTAACCAGGGGCGTTCCAGGTGTCGCAAGTTCTGAGGCCAGGATGGATGCCGTCAATTGCCCGCCATTAACAAAGGTCGTGGCTTGAGGCTTGCTGTTCCAGTTCACGATAGACTGCGGACCGAATTCGTTCCCGGCCACCGTCAGCATCAACTGTGAGCTCCTGGCCATGGCCTCGGGAGGGGTAAGTTGATAAACATAAGGGGTCGAGTAGCTGGTGGTTCCTGTGCCGTACAGATCGACGACCGGCGAGTACGGCGCATTGGAAACGAAGGCCAGTGTTCCCGTAACCTGCCCGGCCGCCGCAGGAGTGAATGTAACATTGACCGTGCAGCTTGCTAAGGGCGCTAGCGCGGCCGTGCAGGTATTCGTTTGGCTGAACTGACTGCTCGGAGTGATGCTCGTAATCGCCAGAGGCAAATTGCCGACGTTCATAACGTTCAACGACGCAGGCGCGCTGGGGACGCCCACCAGATCGTTGTTAAAGTAGAGCTGCAGGGCGTTGAGGCCGATGCCCGCGGCAGCTTCGGTTCCCGATAGCGTGACCACGTTCGGGCTGTTCGACGCATAGCTTTGAATTGTCAGTGTTCCGTTGCCCGAGGTACCTCCCGAAGGCGTGTAAGTGACGCTGATGGTGCACGTCCCATTGCCGGGGATCGGCGCGCTGCTGCAAGTATTCGTCTGCCCGAAATCGCCCGTGACCGTGATGCCGATGACAGCCAAGGGGGTGACTCCTGTGTTAGTCACCGTAACGGTCTCGGGAGCGCTGGCCGTCCCGTATGGCACGTTCGCGAAAGTCAAACTCGTCGGGGACGCAGTGAGCGGAGCGCCCGTGGCCGTTCCCGCCAGGGTCACAGTCTGGGTGCTTCCCGCGTTCCCGTTGCTGTTGTCAGTGATGGTGAGAACTCCGCTGCGGCTCCCCGCTACTGTGGGAGTGAAAGTGACGCTGATGGTGCAGCTTGCTCCTGCCGCCAAGGAGGTGCCGCAAGTGTTTGTCTCGGCGAAATCGCCGGAAGTTGAAACACTGTCAATTTCCAGGGCAGCATTGCCGGCATTCGTCAGGGTCACCTGGATCGCGGCGCTCGCCGTGCCGACCGTTCCACGAGGAAAGTTGAGGCTCGTCGTTCCAAGCACTGCGATGGGGCCAATGCCGATGCCGCTCAGCGCCACTGACTGAGAGCCGGCAAGATTGCTCTCCCCGATGGTGAGGCTGCCCTTTCGGGTCAACGGAGCGAGGGGATGAAACTCCACGCTGAGCGAGCAGGTTCCGTCTGCGGCCACGGAAGTACAAGAACCTGAGACGCTGAAATCGGGGGTGGAAGAAATCCCGGTGGCCGTAAACGGGCCGCTCCCGGTGTTCGTCAGGGTGACGGTTTGAGGCGCGCTGCTCGAGCCCACCACTTGTCCGCCGAAGGTCAAGGCCTTGGTGGATAGGCCGGCCACCTGCGCGTGCGCATTCAGGTAAACGCTTGCGCCATTGCCGCCCACGATCAAATCCGTAACGCCGGCATCCCTGAAGTCACCCGAGGCAAGCACGTTTCCCGCTGCCGCGTACTGGTTCTGGGGCGCCTGAAAAGTCCCGTCGCCATTGCCCATCAAGAAATACAAGATCTCCCCCGCGCTGCTAAGCACCGCAACGTCCGGCACGCCGTCGCCATTGAAGTCACTTACCACTACAGAGGAAGCCGCATTACCCGCCGCATAGGTCACCGCAGGCTGGAATGTGCCATCTCCATTGTTCAAGAGTATCGCGACGCCGCTGCCGCTCGCGACCAACAAGTCGAGCTTGCCGTCACCGTTGAGGTCGGCAGCGGCTAACGAGGACGGATTGTTAGCGACCGCGTGGGTAGCCGCCTGTTCGAAAGTTCCGTCGCCGTTGCCGAGGAGTACATCGATCGTCCCTCCCGTGTTGCACAGTGCCAGGTCGAGCTTGCCATCGCCGTTGAAGTCGCCTGCCACGATGGCGTTCATCTGCCCGCCTAAGCTCAGGATCGAGGCAGGTCCAAAGGTACCATCGCCGTTCCCAAGGAGGATACTCAGTCCGCCCCCGGACTGGTTTGCGACGGCCACGTCCCCTATACCGTCGCCGTTGAAATCGCCAACTGCAACGGAGGTGGGAGAGGCGCTGGTTGCGTACGGGACCCCAGGCTGAAATGTTCCGTCGCCATTGCCAAGGAAGATGCTGACGGTGCTTTCATTTTCGTTGGCAACCACCAAGTCCGGAATGCCGTCGCCATTCAAATCGCCGGTCCTTACTGAAGCCGGCGACCCGGTAGGGTAGGTCACTGGCGTGGCAGGGAACGTTCCGTCACCGTTGCCGAGGAAAACGCTCAGAGTGTCGGCAGAGAAATTCGCCGTGACATAATCCAGCTTTCCATCGCCGTTGAGATCACTGACTGCTACCGAAAACGGTTGTATGTTCGGCTGATAAGTGACCGGAGCCGGAAAAGTGCCGTCGCCTTTGCCCAGGAATACCTGCAGCCCCCCAGCGCCGGTGCTGACGAAATCCAACTTGCCGTCACCATTAAGGTCGCCAACTGCCGATGTCACGCCGCCGCCGGCGTAAGTCAGTGGCGCCAGGAAAGTGCCGTCGCCGTGGCCGATCATAACGGCGGTGACGTTCGGGGGACAAGACACCACCAAGTCCGGCTTGCCATCACCGTTGAAGTCGCCCACGGAAACAAAAGAGCCTCCTGCAATGTTGTAGTCAGTTGGAGTTTGAAACGTAGCGTCCCCATTCCCAAGCAGAACTTCTACGGCGTTACTGTACGCGGCCACGATATCGAGCTTGCCGTCGCCGTTGAGGTCAGAAAGGGTTATTGTCGCACCCTCGCCTACTCCGAATATCTTGGGAGTTTGAAACGTTCCGTCGCCATTGCCTAAGAGCACGGCGAAACCAGAGAAGAAGGTGTTGCCGTTGGAGCCTCCGCTCAGTACCAAATCCAATTTGCCGTCACGGTTCACATCGCCAACAGCTACGGAGCTGGGGCTAGAGGGTAGTGTAACGTTATTGTTCAGTTTAAATGTGCCGTTCCCCTGGTTCAGCAAGATGGTAACGTAATTGGCAAAGCTGTTCACCACGACGACGTCCGGCTTGCCGTCGCCGTTGAAGTCTCCGACGGCTAAGCTGATGGGAGCGGCGCCGTTGGTGTAATTGGCAGCCGCCTGAAAGGTCCCGTCGCCGTTGCCGAAGAACACATTGATGCCCGCAGGGGTGGAACTCGAACCCGGGTTGGCCACTACTAAGTCCAATTTGCCGTCGCCGTTGAAGTCCGCCACCGCGACCGATTGCGAGCCCGAGTCCGTGGCGTAGCTGACCGGCGTTTTGAACGTGCCGTCCCCGTTTCCAAGCAGAATGCTGACCGCACCGGCCCCCGATCCCCCTGGCGGGGCATTCGTCACGGCGGCATCCATTATGCCGTCGCCATTGAAATCCGCGAGCACCACGGAATAAGGGTTGGAGCCGGCGGGATAATTCGGAGGCACGACCAGGAGATTACTCGTCTGAGCGCGGGCGGCCGCGCTCAGCAAGACAACGGTGAGAAGCGAAAGACCCGTTCGAGAGAAGAAGAATGTGGAAGTAACGTTGCTTTGATGGCTCAGCATGGGATTGGCCCGTCTTTAATAACTCATGTCGAAGATAGTCTCGTGGCGACCAGCGGCTTGGCCGCTCATCGTCTTCCCTCTCCGCTGGAATCGTAGGGGGACGGCTTGCCGTCCCCTGATCGAGACCGGAGTAAGGTCGCGACGAGGCGTAGGGCAAGCCCTACCCCAGCAGTGCGGCAGCGACCCCAAGCTAGCTCACGTTCAGAGTGAGAGTCATACTGTGGCTCAAGGCAGCAGAACCCGAACCCGTGCTGCCCGTTATGGTCAACGTATAGCTACCCGCTGGCGTGCCGGGATTGGTGGTCGTGCCACCTCCTCCACATGCGGCCATCAGCAGAGTGAGAAGCAGGGCCACGGCCAGAATGAGAAAGCGGGTCCGCTGCCTGGTCCCCACTTGTTTCCACCTCAGCGCCAGACCCAACAAGAACGCAACAAGGAGCAGCAGGCCCTTGGGCGCAGGCGAGGCCGGAGGGGACGGACGAAAACCCCGCGGTGAGAGGGTCGATGCGGCGGTGGTGGATACAGAAACCGTTACGTTCGTCGCGCTGCTGCCGAGCGTGGCGGAACTCGGAGAAATCGTGCAAGCGGCCTCGGAGGGCGCGCCAGCGCAGGTGAAATTAACCGCCTGGTTCAAACCGCCCAGCCCGTCGAGCGCTAAGGTGTAGGTGGCTGTCTGGCCTGGGTTCACAGTGGCCGTAGTGCCCGAACCAGAAGCGGCCGCAAGGCTGAAGTCCATTCCCGTTCCGCTCAGGTTGAGGGATTGCGTGCTGCCCGACACGCCGTTGTTATTGTCGGTAATAGTCAGCGATCCGGTGAGGCTCCCTCCCGCTTTGGGAGTGAAGGTGACTTTGACGGAGCAAGAAGAGCCGGCGGGGAGGCTCGAACCGCAATTGTTAGTCTGGCTGAAGTTGCCGGTTACGGCGATCTTGCTGACGGTGAGAGCCATGCTGCCGTTGTTGCTCAGGCTCACCGCTTGGGCATCGGAGGTAGTGCCGACAAGCTGGCCAGAGAACTTCAAAGAAGCCGGCGAGAGGCTCGCCGACGGCGAGGCACCCGTTCCACTCAAGGCTACCGTCTGCACGCCGCCGGTTCCATTGTCGGTGATCGAGAGCGCTGCCGTGCGGTTTCCTGCGGCCGAAGGAGTGAAGATCACCGCCACAGTGCAGGTCCCATTGGGCTTGACCGCGGCAGATGAACAGGCATCGGCGCTTTTCGAGAAGTCGCTCGCATTGGCGCCGCTAATCGTAATGCTGCCGACGATCAGATTCGTCGAACCAGTGTTGGTGACGGTTATCGTGCTCGGCGGACTGCTCGCGCCGACTGGTTGAGAGCCAAACGACAGCGCGGTTGGACTGATCGATAGCTGGGTCGGTGAGCCGATGAACACCGTTAAAGGCGAGGATGCGCCACCTCCGGGCGCCGGATTCACTACCGTAACCTGGGCCGACCCCGCGGAGGCGATGTCTGCCCGGGAAATGTAAGCGGTCAATTGAGTGGCGCTCTGGTAGGTCGTGGTGCGGGGTGAGCCGTTCCAGTCCACCTCAGCGCCGCGGACGAAGTTGCTTCCGATTACGCTCAGCAAGAAGTTGGGACCGCCGGGTGTGACGGTTGAGGAGCCCAATGATGTAAGCTTTGGCGCGGGATTGTTCGCGGTTGACGGAAGCGCCATGCTGCTGCGGAAGGTAATGAACTGGTTGCTGGAGGGAGTACTCACAAAGTTGCTCGCAAACATTGCGAATCCGTCGTTGCCCCACCGCACCAAGTCTTCGAGTTCCGGCTGGAACACCGCCGGAAACGCGAGACTTCCCGTCAGGTTGAGGTTGGTTTGGTCGTATGCGCACACCCCACCGGCTGCGGTCACACAGGAAGATTCCGTATCAAGAAAGAACGTGCGTCCCAAAGAGTCGTCAGGAATAACACTTTGCGTATCCCACGGGGCGGGATTGTAAGTTCCAATCTGCGCCTGAGTGGAAGGGTTCCAGATCTGGCCGTTCTGTGTGTAAAGCAGCGAGCCGTCGGAGACCACCAGATCGCCGCTCGCTACGGTGGTCCCGCCGGGCGTGAACGGAGCTTGCGTGTATTGAAGCCCGGAACTCCCCAACGTGATCACAGGAAAGAACCCCCCGTATAACGCGCTAGCAGGCAAGGCGTAAATTACCGGCGGTGTGCCCGCGAAGGCGAAGCTGTCAACCATGAGGGATACGGGATAAGCGTTCACTCCAGGTATCCAATTGATCAGGCCAGTGTTGTTGAACGCCGCCATGCCGTCTTCGTCGGGATCGACACCTGGCGCTATTATACATCCGCGCATAATTAAAGGGACATTGACCGCCCCTGTATGGCATACTTCTCGCAGGAGGAGTAGCCATGCTTCCTCGCCTGCTGCGGTTGCATCCGTTGACCTATCGCCGGTTGATCCGATTGAGTAAGGAGGCGGAGCAGGAAGGTGCGTACCGCGTGGCGAAACGCCTGCAGGCGGTGGTCCTGAATTCCGAAGGCCGGACCAGCGGCGATCTGGCCAGAATTCTGAAGGCGCCGCGCTCCAAGGTGTCCGAGTGGTTGGCTCGCTATCAGGCGCACGGCGTCGAGGGCCTCCTGGAAGGTTACCGGTCCGGACGGCCCGCGCGCTTGAGCGAGGCCCAGCACCGCCGCCTCGGCGACATCCTCGATAGCGGCCCGGTGGCTTATGGGTTGGACACCGGGATCTGGACTTCGCCGATGATCGCCTGGGTGGTCGAAGAAGAGTTCGGCGTCGTCTACCATCCTGGCCACGTGCGCAAGTTGCTTCATGACCTGGGTTTCTCCGTGCAGCGGCCCCGCCGGGTGCTGGCCCGTGCCGACCGCCACCAGCAGGACCGCTGGCATCGCTACCTTTATCCCCGACTTAAAAAAAAGCCCGCACCGAGAACCGAGCGCTGATTTTTACCGACGAAGCCAGTTTCCGTCAGGACTCCACCCTGCACGCTACCTGGAGCCGGCTCGGCCATCCGCCCGAGATCCCCGTCACCGGCGAACGCAAGAGCGTGAAGATCCTGGGCGCTATCGAGCTCTGGACTGCCCGCTTCCACTATGGCCAAGCCCCCGTCTTCAATGCTTCCACCTACCTGGATTTCCTGCATCGCCTGGCCCCTCATTATCGCCGCCGCGGTGCCATTCTCATTCAAGACAACGCCTCGTATCATAAGGACTCCGAGGTCTGGAGCTGGTTCAAGTCCAACCGCCACTGGCTGGAAGTCCACCAACTCCCGCCCTACTCGCCCGATCTCAACCCCACCGAGCGGCTGTGGCAATACACCCGCAAAAATGGAACTCATGATCGCTACTTCGCCAGCCAAGGCGAACTGGTCGCCACTTTGACCCGGGTCTTCGCGGATATGCAATCCTACCCTGAGCTGATCCGACCCAGGCTGCTGCCTTTTTGCTAGCCATCATGTCCCTTTAATTATGCGCGGATGTATAGCACGGCTACGACCGTTTGGGAGGAGCCGGGAACAACCGCGAGTTGGCTGGCTTGGAGACTTCCCCACATTGAATCGACAGGCAGGGAAAATGTCTTTTCGACGGCCAAGGTGGTGAGATTGATACGTTGGATGGCGTTCTGCCCGTTGCTGGCTACGTAAAGATACTGGCCGTCATCGGAGACAGCCAGCGCACCCGGATCTTTATCGACGGCGACCTTCGCGCCCACGGCGCCCGTCTGGGGATTCAGGGCGATGACGGTATTGGGATTCGAAGTGGCGCTGGCGGGAATCGAGGCAAAAATAACCCTGCTGTACGGCTCATAAACCATCGACGACAGTTGCATCGGAACCGAAAGATAGGTGGTGAGCAGAACCGGCGCACTGGCTCCTCCGCCGGGTGCAGGGTTCGTAACCGTCACTGGCAACTCTGCCATTGACCCGAGAAGAGCGGGATCGAGGGTGGCGTAAAGAAAGGTGCTGTCCTGGTAGGTTGTCGCGAGGGCATCACCCTTCACAACGATGATAGAGTTCGGGAAAAAGTTCTGTCCATACACGCTGAATTGAACTCCGCTGCTGCCAATCGCCACAGTTTGGGGACTGATGCCTGTGATCGTCGGGGCAGGGTAGCTCGAAAGACCTGTACCCGAAAGGCTGACGATGTAGACCGGGGTCACCAGGTCATTGCTGGCGATCGAGAGTGTGCCGGTAAAGTTGCCGGCCGAAGTAGGAGTGATCGTCAGGTTCAGCACGCAGGGTGGCATTCCCAGAATCGGACTGCTGCAACCCGACGCCGTGAAGGCAAAGGGTGGGGTGATGGTTGTCGCCGCGAGGTTCACGATCAGCGGCGCCTGGCCGTTGTTCCCCACGGTTAACATCACCTGGGGGCTGGTCACGCCAACCAAGGTTGGCGCGAAAGTCACATTGTTGCCGCTCACCGATATGACGGGAACTGCCCCCTGTCCTTGCACGGTTAGAGAGGTTGGCATCGGAGCGTTCGAGACCAAAGTGAGAAGCGCAGGATACGACTGCGCCTGAGTCGGGGTGAACGATACGGAAAGAGTGCAGGTACTTCCTGGAGCGACGCCACCCGAGCACTGGTTGGTCGCGGCCGGCACTGTATAGACCGGCGACGAACTTTGAACGCTGCTGACGGATAGAGATTGCGTTCCGCAATTTTCCACCGTGACGCTCTGAGAGCTGGTAGTGCCAACGGGAACGGCGCCAAAATAAATCTGCTGACTGCCTTGAGGGGTAATGCACGCTGCCGGCGCTGCCGCTGTTGGGTTGATGGCCGCCACGAAGCCGTAGGTGTATTGGACATTCGGGGGTGGAGGCGTCACGGTGCCAAGGTATACGCCTTGAGTAGTGTAGAGGTCGTCGCCAACGGTCCCCGCAATGTGAACGTTGCCACTCGTGTCAATTGCCAGTCCCGCGATGTTTGCTGCGCTGGCCTGGCCGGCAAAATACGTTGAGAAAAGGAGGGATGTACCTGCAGGATTGAACTCGGAGAGGAAACCTGCCGCAATGCCGGTACCATTTTCCAATGACGCTGGAGTTGTCTCGAGCGGATGGACGAGCGGAAACTGCGGGTCTTCGGTGAAACCGGACAGCCATATGTCTCGCGACGCATCGAGCGCGACTCCACTCACGGTTGTGGAGCCAGGCGTGCCGTAGAAGAAAGTGGAGTAGAGCAGTTCTGAGCCGGATGGGTTCAGTTCGCAGAGGAACGGGGCTGTTTGCCCGGAGGCGAGTGTTGGCTGATACGCCTTGGGCGTTGTTGGAAAAGTGCTCGGGGCGTACGAACCTGCTACGAAGGCGTCACCGCTGCTGTCCAGGGCGATTCCAGTGACCCCAGCGTCGACGCCGATGAAGGTCGAATACAGCAGAGTTGAACCATCCGCAGAGATTTTCGTCACATAGGGAGACTTGTTGGAATTGGAAGCCGATCCCAAGAACTGTGTCTGGTACGCGCCACTGGTGGTGGGCCAGAGGCCACCGGAGTCGCCGGCTATGTAAGCGTTCCCCGAGCCATCCACCCCGATTCCCATCACCCCGATCGGACCGCCCCCGTACGGCGGAGAAAACGACACGTCTCCCAGCAGGGAACTATAGACCAAACCTCCCGAGGGGCTGATCTTGCTGACGTAAACGATGTTCTCTGGGTAGGCCGGAGTCCCTGAATTCAAAGCACCCGCCGTAACCGGATAGAACGGCGAATCTGTCGTACCCGAGATATATGCGTTCCCCGAGCCGTCCAGGGCAACTGCATTCGTGTAAGTCGTCGGCGAACCTTGGGGCCCGGCGCCCCCTAAAAGACTCGAGTAGTTCAGCGCGGATCCATCAGGAGATAATGAACTGACAAACCCGAAAGTGCCGTTGTTGCCAGGATTAAAACTGCCATTGGAGATGGGGTTTTTGAGCGGAAAGTCCTCCGATTCCGTCCACCCGACAACTAGGGTGTTCCCCTGCTCGTCAACCGCTATCCCCGAAGGCTGGTTGTAGTTGCTGCCACCCAGGTAGGTAGAAAACACCTGCGCCGTAGCACTGGCATTCAGCTTAGTGATGAAAATAGCAGGTTCGTTTGATGAACAACCCGAGCATACTGATTGGAACGCCCCCGGAGTTACCGGGTAAGTCCCGGACCAGTCCATGCCCGCCACATAGGTATTTCCTGAGGAATCTGTCGCGATTGCATTGACGTTGACCGAGAGATTTGCCAAATACGTGGAATAGTTCAGGGCGGGGTCAATGAACAAGGGTTGAGACCGGTCATAATCGCCGATCGCAAAACCAATTTCATTCTTCGTCAATAGCACGAATCGCCCTTCTCTTGATTGTCTGCCGCGCGGGCCGTTTTGATACACGGCCGGCGCTTGAAAAGACAGCTCTCCATCCTCGACCGCCAACCGCAGATTGCCATCCGCATCGAGCGAAAGCTCACTCGCGCCCTCGAACCCCAGACGGATCAATCGATAGTCGGCGCCGGGGGCGACCACAAAGTCGTGCTCGAGTTCCTGCCCATTTCCATAGAACGCCGCGTCGATCCCGGAATAGATATTCGAGTAGGTTATGCGACCGAAGTTCGGAATATGCGTTCGCCAACCGGCAGGATCCTGTCCTGACAGGTAGTTTGTCTCGCTCGACCTCCGTTCGGAGGGAGAAATGTCCGCATCTTGTCGTGCGCCTAGAAAACTGACGCTGACTTGGCTGTGCGACCGTTTGCCGGACAACCACAGCCCGAACTTCCCCGGACACAGGTCGATTTCCACACCGCCCGTCCGGGCAATATACCGGGCGGCTTGTCTCGCTTGGCCATAGTTCGGTTCGAAGTTGATCGGCAAGGAGGCGATGGTCATCGCGCGCGTCGATGGCGGACCGGAGGCGAAATCATTCGCCTTGGCTGCGCGGGGGGCCGACGTCGAGAAGAGCAACGCCGTCACTACAACAGTAAGGGAAAAGGCAGACGGAGAAATGGGGCTTCGCTGCATGGCCACCTCGAATCCTACCGTCACACCGGTAGGCAGGATAAAAGCTCGAGGCACATCTTGAAGGAGATCGTGGGATTGGGCTCGGCCGCGGTAGAAGTACTGCGCTGACTACAACCGTAACCCGTCTGCCGCAGCCTCTGGAGCCATGCCACTGAAGGCAATTATGCAAGATCCGCGATCTTCTGGCGGAAGAGAACTACCCGATAAAATGACCTCGCACTACCGCGCAACCATCTATACGCTTGGGGTCGGCGACTGTCAAGGGACGCAATGTCGCTCTCTATTTCCCGACTCGCCCGGTCAGTTGACGGCCTTGCCGGGGCTTGGAAAGCCGGCGGAATGGCTGTATAGTCGTCGGCACTATGACTTCGAAAACACTGGCATTGACGATTTTGTTGCTTGCGCCTTTGAGCCTTTTCGGGGCGGAGAATGCGCCGCTGCGCTGGATTACCCTTCCCGGTCCGCCGGTCCAGGTGAACGGGCTCCCCTGGTACGGCGAAAACGGGGGCGACCTCTTCCGCCTGCCCGCCCAATTGAAAGACACCTTTCGTCCGCCCGTATGGGACTTGGCCAAAGACCCCAGCGGAGGCCGCATTCGTTTCCGCACCAACTCTTCTGTTCTGGCGATCCGGCTCGAATATCCGAAACCGCCAGACATGGCCAACATGCATGCCTTCGGCGAGACAGGAGTGGACCTGTATGCGGACGGCGTATACCGCGGGACGGCGATCGCCACCCGTGATGCCCAGCCGGGCAAGACCCTCGAGCATACCTACTTCCAGGATCAGCCGCGCCTCGACCGCGAGATCACTCTCTACTTGCCGTTATACATGCCCGTGAAGGTTCTGGGAATCGGACTGGACCCGGACGCCCAGGTGCGTCCGGCCAAACCGTTTGCGGCCGCTACGCCACTGGTTTTCTACGGCACTTCGATCACCCAGGGTGGATGCGCCAGCCGGCCCGGCATGAGCTATCAGGCCATTCTCGGGCGCAGGCTCAATTTGGATTTTGTCAATCTGGGGTTCTCGGGGAATGGACGGGGCGAACCCGAGTTGGCTCACGCCGTGGCCAATATCAATGCCCTGTGTTACGTGCTGGACTTTGCGCAGAACAATCCAACGGTGGAATCTCTTGCTCAGGTGTACGCGCCCTTCCTGGAGATCCTCCGCAGCGTTCAACCGGAAACTCCGCTGCTGGTCATCACTCCGATCTATGCCTCGCACGAATCCTGGTCGCGCGACGCGCGGCTGGAGGGAATGCGGGAATTGATCCGCCGCGAGGCCGCCCGGCGGATCGCGGCGGGCGACCGCCACATCGAAATCGTCGAGGGCACGGACCTGCTGGGACCGTCGCGGGGCGACGGCTTGGTGGACGGCACCCATCCCAACGACCTCGGGTTCCAGTGGATGGCCGAGGGCCTGGCAAGCCGCCTGGCCAAGATGCTCGGCCTCCCGGATGAGCGTTGATCCGGCTGCCAGTTTCAGGGCGGGAAAGCCTGCGACCTTTCGTTTGGCGGGGTCGTGCCGGCCGCGGATGAGGGGCAGGGCAGAGCCTGCGTCGAGTTCGGAGATGAGACGGACCGATTCGTCTAGCCGTCGTCATCGCCAAGCCGCCGCGATGCCAACGGCAAAGGCCAACGGTTGGTTCACGAAAAAGGCAGGCGCGTAACCGCATGAACGGCTCCGCCCACACAGATCCCGGACTGCGAGACTGGCTCGGCTGGGCATCCACGGCGGCTCGGTAATAGCCTGCCGCTGCGTCAAAGTTCTTTTGTTGGACCGCGTCCTCGGGAAGCAAACGTTTTTTAGTGACCTCATCGGAGACCGGGGGCGTCGGATTCATCGCCTGCCACGCCGCCACCTTAGACCCGCACAATTTTGGGGTCGACTGCCGTTCTCTACCGCATCAACCGGGCCCAGGCCAGCGCAGCTGGATTAACGGTATGAAGGACAGGCGATGATCCGGCCGTGCGGAAGTCCAGAGCCCGGGAGCCTGGAAATTCCCCAATCCTTGCGGTTTATTGAGCTGCAATTAACTGCACGCTTCGGCTCTGGCAACTGGGGAAGCGGACGACTTGTAAAGCAACGGAGCGACAATTTGCTTATGTTTTGCTCACCCTCTTTGGCGCTCTCCATTCCCTCAAGGCGGGCAACACTGGCCAAGCGCACCATGGCCATCAAGTTGCTGCCTTCGGTGCCATGCGTGTAAAGCACCAGCATCGGCACACCGCCGCGCAAACGCAACTTCTGAATAATATGTGACAGAAGGTCCGTGTCCGGGACGAGGTGCGCAGACTGCCCTCCCCAAGATGCTGAGGGGGCGACCATGGTGGGACAACAAAACGACCGGGTCTTGTTAGTCGACGACGAACCTCTTATCCGGAAGTTCATCTCGGGATACTTGGTGGCTGCGGGGTATGTCGTTCGGGTGGCAGTTGACGGTCTCGATGCGCTGGAAAAACTTCGCACGGGACTCCCGGACTTGGTTATTTCCGACCTCAAAATGCCCCGCATGTCGGGGTTTGAATTTCTTGACGTAGTTCGCAAACGCTTCCCTCAAATTCCCGTGATTGTAATCAGCGCCGACGCCACCGATGAAATGCCGGAGGGACTGGCCGCCGACGCCCAATGCCAGAAGAATGGATTCGGATGTGAGCAGCTCTTGCAAACCGTGTCGGAACTGACCAGAAAACCTCCTCTGCGGATGGCTCCTCCGCCGGTTGGCAACGAACCAGTCCAAGCAAAGCGGGACGGCATGGGCAACTACGTCGTATGTTGCGAAGACTGCTTGCGTGTATTCAGTGTCCCCCGCATCTTTCACATGGGGCAAGATGAAAAGTCGACCACCTGTGTGCACTGCGGGAAAGTCGTTCAGTTCCTCGTCGCTAAGCACCCCTAGGCGTGTTGACTGCTCTCGCTCGGAATAGCCGTACTATGGCGGCTCGGCACTCTGCGAACAAAACGATTTCCGCCACTCAAAGCGGACGAGGAAGACAGGCCGCTGATGCCTCCCCTTCACGGTATAGAATCCGTAAGACTCAAGGACCTATTCGGCGATCGGTTGTAGGAAAGGCTGTGCTCGCCAACGCCGTCCTGCGCGATTAGACACTCTTCCCGGCTCTAGGTAGACTTTCCATAAGTGTGCAATCTGGAATGGACAACCACGATCCGCGGCGGTACGATATCCCATACCCTTTTTAAGAGGCAGAGGTAAGGCTATCAAGAATTGGTAGCATGCTCCGGCTCGTTGCGCGACTCGGAAACACGGCGAGGGCGTTGCTGCTGGCGCGAGAGGAGGAAGCTATGCCCAATCCTGGGGATCAGGAACGAGCCAGAAAGAACAACTCAGAGCGGTTCACGGGGCTGTGGATTCGCGCCCACAGTGACGCCAACCCTCAGAGTTGGAGCCAATGGTGGTCGGCGGGAATCTCGCGCTTGAGTTCCGCCGGTTCAACGGCCAAGTCCGTGGCAGTTTCCGGCGTTAAGCACGCGGTCCTTCACACCACGGCGAAGTTCATTGTGTTTGGCGTGGGATTGTTAGCCGGAGGGCCTACGTGGATCGCCGCTATTGTGGCCTATGGCGTCGGCGAAAGTCTGAGCTCGCGTCTGGGGGAGAAGGCCATGGACCAGTTGGCCGACTACGGCGGCGGCGTAGCCGAGGACTGGATCAAGTTCTTCGCGGAAGAAGGCACAGGCATGGCCGTGTCGGCGCTGAGCGGCAAAACGCCAAAGACAGAGACCGAGAAGCAGGAGAAGAACCTCCGGAAAAAAACCGACAAGATGTTCGCCACCATCGGCGCGTTGGATGTCCTGATGCGCCAAATGAACGACCTGAAAGACAAGCAATTGGTGTACTGCGATGACGGCAACATCGTAGCACGGCTACAGGCCCGTATCGACGCGGAGATAACGACCGCCAAGAAGCGAGTGTCCAAGCTTAAGCAGCAGTTAGGATCCCTCGAGAGTTCCATCCAGCGCCGCGAGGACATCAATAACCTGAATCGTCCAATTGTGGAAGCGGCGGTCAAACAAGTGGTGAAGGCCGGCGCAGCCCCGCATTGGAGCAACTCGATTTCCGACAGTTTGGCTGCAATGTACCGCTGTAGCAAGCAGCACTGTTTCGGGCCGGGCACCGGCAGTCCGGATAACGACTTGACCTAGCCGGGCCCTCATGAGGACCCATGACGGGCAGCGCTTCCGGGACTCTTGACCAACTACTTCCCCGACTAGGGAGGATCAATTTCCCAGACCTCGTTTCTCGGGATCTGAGCGTGGCGGGCCATCTATCTGGAAAGGTGACTTCAACGAACCGTGATACCTAATCCCGCGCCGATATACACCTTCGACAAAGGGTTCCTGTTGCATCCAGCCTCCGGGCTTGGCGAGCCCGCCCTGAAAAATCCTAACCTAAAGCCAGCTTGTGCAAAAACTTGGAGCAGAAGTTACGACTTGCCCCGCACCATGAACGATTCGTCCCAAAGATCTTCGTTGTCTCACGGCTTGTGAGCTATATTGGCTGACACTTCTGAATCAGGGCTGGTGCTCATGCAGCGAATCAATCTGGCGGTGAACGGAAAGCCGTACCAGGGGGAGGCTGGGCCTGGCACGCCGCTGTTTTGGGCTCTCCGTGAGACGTTGGGGGGATCGCGGCGCGAGTGCAACAGCGCGGCTGCCGCCAGCTAGGACAGATCATGCGGGCGGCAAGCCTCCTGGCAAGAAAACCTCGTCCCGGAAAGAAGGAGATCGACGAAGCTATGAATGTAATATTTGCCGCTGCGGTACCTATCAGAGAATTCGCCGGGCCAACCAGCGCGCGGCGGGAGAGATTGCTTGATGACGCTTAAAGCGGAAGTAAGTCGGCGTGAGTTTCTCGAGCAAGGCGCAAAGTCAGCCGGTGCCCTTATGCTCGGCTTTTATCTCCCCGCAAGCGCAAAGCCCCGGGAACCGGCATTGGATGCGCCGGTCGGAGTCTTCAAGCCCAACGCGTGGCTTAGGATTAGTGCCGACAATCGGATTACGGTTCTGGTGGAGAAGCCGGAGCTGGGACAGGGATCGCGGACGTATACGCCGATGATGATTGCGGAGGAGTTGGAGGCGGACTGGTCCACCATTCGCGTGGAGCAGGCGCCGACGATTCCCGCGGTTTACAAGGGCCTGCGCACGGGCGGTAGTGGCGGCGTTGCCAATACGTTCGCCTCGATGCGGAGTGCAGGAGCACAAGCGCGCGAGATGCTACTCACGGCTGCAGCGCAACAATGGAGAGCGAGGAAGAGAGATTGCCGAGCTGAGAACGGGACTGTCGTGCACGGCCCCACAAACCGTCGCCTCAGTTATGGGGAACTGGTGGAGGCAGCGTGCCAACTCCCGCCCCTTGATCCTGATGAGATAGTTTTGAAGAACCCCAGGGAGTTTCGATTTATCGGCAAGCCCATCCTGCGCACCGACACGCCCGGCAAGGTGGATGGCAGCGCGGTATTCGGCATCGATGTTCGAATTCCGGGCATGCTCTTCGCCGTGATAGCACGCTGCCCCTACTTCGGCGGCACGCTCGAGAACTTCGACGCAACCGCAGCCAAAGCCGTTCCGGGAGTTCGTGCCGTTTTTCCGGTTCCACCGCTCCCGCGTCACATCAATACCGCAGGAGGCGTGGCGGTGGTAGCGGATTCAACCTGGACAGCCATTCAGGGGCGCAAGGCACTAACCCTCAAGTGGAACAGGGCTGGACTGGAGGGAGAGAGCACCGATAGCCTGCGGAAGCTCGTCGCGGAGCGGGCGGCCGGTCCACCAACTTTTGTTGCTGTCGATCGAGGCGATGCCCTCGAGGCTTTGGCGGGCGCCGCGCACAAACTGGAAGCCGTCTACGAATCGCCTTTTCAAGCGCACGCGACGATGGAGCCCATGAACACCACCGTTCACGTACGAGGCGATGAGATCGAGGTGTGGTCGCCGACGCAGTTTGCGGATGAGGTTCAAACGGAGATCGCCGCGCTTTCCGGCCTTCCCACGGAGAAAGTGACCGTGCACATGACGCTTTCCGGTGGATCATTCGGCAGACGCTATCAGTGGGATTACGCGGCGGAGGCCTGGCAAGTCGCCAAGGAAGTGAAACAACCCGTGCAGTTGCTGTGGACGCGAGAAGACGACATGCAACACGACTTCTATCGGCCCTACAATTACCAGCGCCTCACGGCAAGCTTCGATGATCGGGGCGAAGTTGCTGCCTGGTCCACCCGCATCGTAACCACCCCGATCGCGGGATCTAACCTTTACACGGGTTTCACGGAGTCTCCTGAGACATTGCGGGACCCCGCCACGGTGGCGGCACTCGAATGGTATGGCGCCGACATCGCTCCCTATTCGATTCCAAACTTCCGTCTGGATTATTCCTCCGCGCATTCCCTTGTGCCACGGTCGTGGTGGAGGTCGGTCTCGTCGTCCTACACCCCTTTTGCCAAGGAGTGCTTCATCGATGAGTTGGCCCACGCTCGCGGCCGCGACCCGCTTCAATATCGAATGGACCTGCTGAAGGACGCCTCGCCCGAGACGGCGCGAGTTCGAAGGGTATTGGAGCTGGCAGCGAAAAATGCGAACTGGGGCAAGCCCTTACCGAAAGGGCAAGGACAGGGCATTGCCTGCCGTTGGGGAGGCAGTTGCAGCGCCCAAGTTGCGGAAGTCTCCGTGGACGCTGACGGCACGGTCCATGTTCACCGGGTCGTGAGCGCCGTCGATTGTGGAATTGCCGTGAACCCCGACGGGGTGCGGGCGATGACCGAGGGCGCTATCAACTTCGCCCTGACTTCCGTGCTCTCGGGCGAGATCACCATTCGAGATGGAGCGGTGGAGCAGAGTAATTTCCACGACTATCAGGTACTGAGAATCGGTCAGGCGCCGGAAGTCGAGGTCCACATTGTGCCCAGCCTCGAAGAACCGAGTGGTGTGGGCGAACTTGGCGCGATGCTTTTGCCGCCTGCGGTGGCCAACGCCGTTTTCGCCGCCACGGGAGTGCGCGTGCGACGCCTACCTATCGATCCACAAATGTTAAAACCTTCGAAGTCCTGAACCGATGGATCGATCACGCATTGATCGAAAGGACAAACTTTATGTTTACCCTGGGAATAAACCGTCGCGAATTCACGAAGGCAGGCGCCACATGTGCCGAGGACCTACGCAGGCCGGATCGCGGCTTGCTTGTTGCGAGCCAAGTATTTCAACTCGCGACGAAATCCCCCAACTTCCAATTCGCTTTCAACACTTAGTCGCTGGAATTACTGCAAATTTGCCCACTCCGCCTTCGCTTGCTTGAGAATGGGGATGTCAGAGTCGGCGTCTTTCCAAAGGGTGAAGAAGTCCTGATAGGCGGCGCGGGCCTTGGCGAGGGCACCCCGCTGTGGCACAAGGGTATCGCTCCTAGTGTCTCCGTGGTTTCTCACGGTCGGGACGACCGTGCCGCCTGCGGCGACTTGGAGGGCGTAGGAGCGGGCGAGGCCGAGGCTCGCAAGCGCTCCGACGGGGCACGTACCTACCAGGCCGCGGTGATTGAGGACCTGTTGAAACTGCTCCGCTGCCTTTTCGCCCTGACCCGTACGAAAGTAGGCTTCGCCGCGCACGTAGGCAGGGTACGTCTCAACGCGGAACGGGATGCAACAGGCAGATAAACTTCATGGGATAGCGGCGCGAAATTAGTCGGCTCGAACCTTGCGGTGAGTTCGAATCGGGGCAGGCGAAACCGGCCAATATTAGCCCTCAGTTAGGGCCTAGGGGAGAGGAATGTCGCTCAGTTCACGGATCGTCGTGTATTCGGAGACTTGGCGGCAGGAGATTCGATCTTCGCAACGCGACGGCGTTTGGGATTTGGCGTCTTGGGCATTGAGGTTCATTTTCGGCAGTCATTTCTCTCGAGGGGGATACTACAACACCTTCGGGGGAAGCAGGACGACGGACTTATTCCTCAAACACGTTTCTCCCTAACCTCACAGATTGCCGCCATTCGGCTATCCATGCTCAGTGCGTCGTGCTCATGTCACTCGAGGTCCCTCCCGCCGCTGGCACGTAACACTTGGACGTATAGTCCATCACCATCCGGTCCGCATTGAATCTCCATCCGAGAGTGCGGATGGTGCGCTTCATACGCTTGATCCAACCGTGCGGCAAGCCGTCGCGGTCCCGTTGGTAGTAAAGAGGAATGACCTCTTCCCGAAGCACGCGATAGAGATCCTCGCTGTCCCGCATGTCGTACAGACCCATATTGGAATGAGTCCTGCCCGTGCCGATGGCGAAGCCATTCAGGCCGTCATAGGCCTCTGCCCACCAACCGTCCAGAACCGAGAGGTTGAGCCCGCCGTTCAATACGACTTTCTGACCACTGGTTCCGGATGCTTCCAGGGGCCGCCGGGGATTATTCAGCCAGACGTCGACTCCCTGCACCAAGTGACGGCCCACATTGATGTCGTAGTCCTCAACGAAAACTAAACGGTCGGCAAACTTGCGGTCGCGCATGAGACTTGCGATTTGTTGGAGGATTCGCTTGCCGGGTTCGTCCTGCGGATGGGCTTTTCCGGCGAAAAGAAACTGCACCGGGCGCTTAGGATCGTTGGCCAGGGATGCCATCATCTCGATATCCGTCAAGATCAGGTTGGCGCGCTTGTAGGTGGCAAAGCGCCGGGCAAATCCGATGGTCAGGGCGTCCGGACTCAGAATACGGCCAAGACGTTGCTGGATTTCCGGCGGCTCTCCACCGCGCTCCGCCTGCTCGGTGGCGCGAACGCGAACAAATTCCAAGAGGCGCTGCTTCAGGCTGAGATGCGTTTCCCAAAGTTCCCCATCATCGACGTTTTCAATTCCTTCCCAGATGCGCGGTTCGCTGCTGTGTTCGTGCCACCCCGTCCCCAAATGGCGGTCGTAGAGGCGGAACATTTGCGGCGCCAGCCAACTGGGCACGTGCACTCCATTCGTGATGTGTCCGATGGGAACAGTGTCTTCAGAGTCGCCGGGGAAAAGCCCTTTCCACATGGCGCGGGTCACTCGGCCGTGCAGCGACGAAACGGCATTGGCGCGGCGGGAGACCTTCAGGCCCAGCACTGTCAGACAGAAGTCTTCATACGCATTGGCGGGATTTTCCCGGCCCATTTGCATCAGGTGGTCGAGCGATAGCCCCAGCTGATCACGGAGCGGACCGAGGTGCTCTTCTACCAGCCCAATGTTGAATCGATCGTGGCCAGCCGGCACGGGAGTATGGGTGGTGAAAACCACTTCCCGGTAAACGAGCGGAGCGGCCTGTTCAAAGGTCAGGCCCTCGTCCTCCATACGGGCGCGGATCGCCTCCAGCACGGCAAAAACGCTGTGCCCCTCATTCAGGTGAAGGACACCGGGGGTAATCCCCAGGGCTTTCAAGGCCCGGATGCCCCCGACTCCCAGCAGTAACTCCTGGCGAATGCGCACGCGTCCATCTCCACCATACAAGCGCGAAGTCAATTCCCTGTCTTCAGGAGCATTCCCGGGCACATTGGAGTCAAGAAGGAGCAGGTCGCAACGGCCGACTTTTAGCCGCCACACCTTGGCGCGCAACGAACCACTGCGTGTATTGATTTGCACCGTGACCGGCTCCCCGCTCTTTCCGATGGCCGCTTCCATTGGCAACTGGGTCACGTCGGCCTCGAAATACTCTTCCCGCTGCCAGCCGTCCCGGTCCAGCCGCTGGCGGAAATACCCCTGGCCGTAGAAAAGTCCCACCCCTACCAATGGAATGCCGAGGTCAGAGGCACTCTTGATATGATCGCCGGCGAGGACACCCAAACCGCCCGAATAGATGGGGATCGACTCATGCAGACCGAATTCCGCGGAAAAGTAAGCAACTGGCCGCGGCCTCAGCACCCCCGCATGTTTGGTGCCCCATGTCCGATCCCTTTGCAGATATTCGCGCAGTCGGCGGAAGGCGTAATTGATTCGCCCATGCAGCACCAGTTCCTGGGCGCGACGCTCAATCCCCGCTAGCGGGAGTGAAGCGAGGACGGCAATGGGATTGTGGTTGAACTGCCGCCAACGCACCGGATCAAGGTCCAGAAACAAACCTCCGGAGTCATGGTCCCAGCTCCACCAGAGATTGCGAGCTAGCGACCATAGCCGCTCCTGGGAGGGAGCAACAAACCGGTCAAGGGTTCGAGCTTCACTCACCACCGGGGCGACCTGTGCGGCGGCCTCCGAGAGCATGCGAATCTCTTCCTCAAGGAAGACGCGGGGCGCTATCGTCTGGACTGTGAGAACGCCTTGCAACAGGCCCTGATCAAACAGGGGCACCCCAAGGAACGATCGGTAAGCGTCTTCTCCTGCTTCGCTGAAGTATTTGAAGCGTGGATGGATCTTTACCTCTTCTACAGCCACGGGACGCAGTTGCTCGGCCACCAGGCCCACCAGACCCTCATGGGTCGCCATGCGAAGAGTGCCGATGCACTGAGGGCGTAGGCCAAGGGTGGCCGCCAGCACCAAGTTATTACGGTCCGGCTCCAATAAATACACGCAACAGACATCAGTCCGGAAACGCCGGGCGATCAAGGCGACGACGTTCATGAGGGTCTCGGCCGGCTTGCCTCCCTCCTGCGCGAGATTGGAGATCTCCTCGATCGTCAATACGTGACTGACACCCAACGTGTCCTCGGTTTGGCCCATCCCTGCAATTCCCCCTGTCGCTTAAGACTCTCAGCGGCGATCACCTCTCGCCGCAGTGTAGCGCCGGCAACGCTTCATGACCCATTATACTAACTTCTCTGCTGATTCCTCCGGCGGATCTCCATGCCCCTTTGGCTAGACGAGGACGGACGCTGGCTTCTGTTTTGTTCCCCTCATATTCAGCTTGTGCGAGTAAGCTTTTGTTTGCGCTTCAGCGGATTTTAGCCATCCCGAATGGTAAGATCTAACGGGGGAACTACTATGAAAAGCTCTCTGCTCGTCTCATGCCTGGTGTTTCTGTTATCGGTAAGCGCTCTATGCGCTCAAAATACGACAGTCAATGGCGCGAAGACTTTTCAAACCATTCACGGGTTGGGAGTCAATGCCAATCCTCAATCCTGGAACCTGAACCCCGAAGCGGTTAAGAAAGTGCTTGATGAGCTCATCAACGGTGTGGGATGTACGAGCTTCCGCCTCATGTTTGACGATTGCGACTGGGAACAGGTGAACGACAACGACGATCCCCATTCGTATAATTGGAAGTACTACGATTCCGTCTACAGCGCTCCCCGGTTTACGTGCGTTTGGAACACCATACGATACCTGAACAGCAAAGGCATCACGGATATTACGCTCAGCCCGGACGGCGCAGCTCCCTCCTGGATGGGTGGAACGACCCTTTCGCCGGGGAAAGAAGAAGAATACGCGGAGACGATGGCCTCGATGGTTTACTACGCCAAAAAGCGGCTCAACCCTCCGGTTCAAATCAGCATGTTGTCGCCGGTAAATGAAACGACTTGCGGTGGCAACGAGGGTGCGGCCATGACCCCAAATCAGTTTGGGACCGTATACAGCGCCATCGCGGCGCACCTGATCCATGACGGTATTTCCGATGTCAGCATTATCGGACCGGATGATTGCGGTGGTTGGGCAGCCAACTTCCGGGCAATGTTGGCGAACAAAACCACGATGTCAAAGGTCCTGCGCTTCGGCCAGCATGAATATGGAGACGATTTGCGCAAGGGCCAGGAGATGGTCACTGCGGTCAGGAACTCCGCTTATCCTGACAGGGAAGTGATCATGACGGAAATCAACGCAGTCTGTAAAAACTGCGATGAAGCAGCTTACAACTCCGATTATGGTTTCGATAATTATGCCGGCCCGGCCTACAAATTCATTCTTCAGCATCTGAACCTGGGTGTGACTGGAATCCAGGTCTGGGAGGCCTACGACAGCCAATACCATCACCCCCACCGCACTCTGACCTGGAGCATGTGGGGAATTTTTGCGGTCAATGACATCAAGCATCCCGATGTTTATACGAGACGGACCCACTACTATGTGCTCCAGCAGCTTTTTAAATTCGTCAAGCCGGGGTTCAAGAGGATTGACAATTCCACCAGCCTCACGAATATGACCATCTCGGCGTTTAACGATCCGGCAAGCGGAACGATCGTTATCACAGGGGTCAACGAGAGTAGCAGTCCCCAGACCATGCAATGCAAATTGCTCAACCTTCCGGCAGTCACGACGCTGAAATATTACTTTACCGACGCCTCACACAACTTTGTGGCGGACTCCGACGTACCGGTTGGCAAACAGGCATTTTCCAAGTTGATTCGCCCCAAATGCGCCTTTACCTTTGTTGGGAAGGGAGGCATGGTAGTCGCGAGGAAACGGTGACCCTTGAGAACTCCACGCGGCTGGCGCAAAGCTCTGCGGTCTCAAAGCTCGTCGACTCGCACAGCTTCGCTGTGCGCCAGCCACGGATAATCTGGAGGCGTTCAGCCTGAGGCGAAGCGGCGGTGCGGGTGCTGTCGGTGTCATCAACTTCGTTGATACTTGACCCCGGGGGAGAAATAGGCTAGACTTGTTTCGTGGGGTTGGGCAGGCCGTTCGTCCCTGCCCGTACGATATGCCAGAAAGTCCTCTTCTGTTGGTGTCTGTCGTTCCTGCCTGTGGTTCCTGCTTCCAATTGCAGTCAATAAGTCGAGGAGTTGAGGAGTTGTGGAGCCAACGCAAGGGGTCGGGTAGGATGCCGACAGTTTGTCACTCTTCGGCTCTCAACTCTCGACTATCAACTCTCGACTTGAATTCAACGGAACAAAGCGAGAATGTCTATGAAAACAAACAGTCGAGAAGTTGAGGAGTCGAGGAGTTGCGGAGCCAAACCCAGAATCTTGGGGCCGGACACCGGTTGCTCTTCACTCTTCGACTCTCAACTCTCGACTTCTCGACTTGAATTCGACGGAACAAAGCGAGAATGTCTATGAAAACAAAGGAAGAGGTCAATAAGTCGAGAAACTGTGTTCGCTAAGCTGAGCATATTGACTGAGAAATCCTTTCTGGCTTTAATGCTTGGCGTTGGTTAAATCCCGGCTGCGGTGAACGAACCGGCAATAAGGAGACCCATGAAATCCCGGGTTCGCATTTTTTCGGTGCTTGTTCTGATTTTGTCCGTTGGCCCCTTTTCCTACGCGCAATACGCGCGGCTGGTCGATCCCTTTCTGGGCACGACGGGAGGCGGCAATGTGACTCCCGGCCCCGCGGCGCCCTTTGGAATGATCCGGCCCGGCCCCGACATGATGCCGGAAAGAACCGACGACGCCAATGCCGGATGGAGCGCGACAGGCGACATTCGCGGTTTCAGCCAGACGCACGTGAGCGGCACAGGCGGCGGACCGAAGTACGGAAACATTATGGTGATGCCGACCACCGGTGGGCCCGCGCCCCTGCGCTCGCAGTCGCCGCGCCGGGAGGAGAAAGCCTCAGCGGGATATTACGCCGTTGCGCTGGCCAGGTACGGCATCAAGGTTGAGATCGCGACCGGCGTCCGGACGGCGATTTACCGGTTCACCTACCCCGAGACCCGGCAGGCGAATCTTCTCTTCGACGTGGCGCATTGTTTGCAAGGCGGCAAGCCGTATCACGAGTCGCAATTCGTGACCGGGTCGGAGGTCCGTGTCGTCTCCCCGACGGAGGTCGAGGGATCCTCCAGCATAGCGGGCGGGTGGAACATGCAAGTAAAACCCTACACCGTGTTTTTCGATGCTCAAACGGACGCAGCCGCCACAGCGTCAGGGACGTGGCTCAACCGCCAACTCCGGGCGGGAAGTAAGCAAGCCAGAAGCCAGCGAGACCAGCCCGCAGGCGCATGGCTGGCCTTCCCGACCCACGCCGGGCAGCAGGTGCTGATGAAGATCGGGATTTCGTTCATCAGCATCGAGCAGGCACGGCAGAACATGCAGCGGGAGATTCCCCGCTTCGATCTTGAAGCCGTTCACAACGCGACCCTCGCCGCGTGGGACAAGGCCCTGGGGAAAGTCGAACTCGAGGGCGAGACGCCCCAGCAGGCGCAGATTTTCTACACGGCGCTCTATCACACTATGCTGATGCCGACCGACCGCACGGGCGAGAATCCGCTGTGGAAATCGGCCGAACCTTACTATGACGATTACTACGCCATCTGGGACATCTTCCGCACCTCCGGCCCGCTGCTGACGCTGATTGCTCCCGATCGTGAAGAAGGCATCGTGCGCTCGCTGGTGGATATCTTCCGTCACGAGGGCTGGCTGCCTGACGCGCGCTCCGGCAACTCCACCGGGCGCACCCAGGGCGGAAGTAATGCGGAGTTCATGATTACCGACGCCTATGTGAAAGGCATGACCAACGTTGACTGGGAGACCGCGTACAAGGCAGAGGTGACTGACGCGGAGGTTGTGCCCCCAGACCCGGTCAAAGAAGGGCGGGGCGGGCTGGAGGATTGGCTTAAACTAGGCTACGTGTCTGTTGAAGGCTTTGACCGCCCGGGCTCGGTGGGCATGGAGTATGCCGCCGACGATTTCGAAGTCGCCCTGTTGGCCAAGGGGTTGGGAAAAACCGCCGACTATCGCAAGTACCTGGAGCGCTCCGGCCATTGGAAAAACCTCTGGGACAGCCGCTTTCGAGAAGGAGGCTTTACGGGTTTCATCCGTCCCCGGCACCGCGACGGAAGCTGGCTTATCCCTTTCACCGCCATGAAGGAATGCTCGTGGGGCGGCAACACCTTTTACGAAGGTAATTCCTGGACTTATTCCACTTTCGTTCCCCAGGACGCCGCTTCGTTGATCAAGATGAGCGGGGGGCCGGAGACATTCGTCAAGCGGCTGGACGCATTCTTCCAAGTGCCGGGGCGCTATGACGTTGGAAACGAGCCGGGATTCCTCTCGCCCTACCTGTATAACTGGGCTGGACGGCCGGACAAGACGGCGGAACACGTGCGCGCGATCATCGCCAAGAGTTATCACGCCGGGCGGAACGGTTTGCCGGGCAACGATGACTCCGGAGCGATGTCCTCCTGGTATGCCTTTGGACAGATGGGCATTTTCCCCAACGCCGGACAGGACGTGTACCTGATCGGCAGCCCCGCTTACCCTCGGACCAACATCCACCTGGCGGGCGGGAAGAATTTCGTGATTGAGGCCAGGAACCTATCGGCTGAAAACCTGTACGTCGCCGCAGCGAGCCTGAATGGGGAGCCCCTTAACCGCTCCTGGTTGCGCCATGGCGAGATTGTTTCCGGCGGCCGGCTGGTGTTGACCATGGGCAGGACCCCCAGCAACTGGGCAAGGACGAATCTCCCGCCGTCAACACCGCCTTCGCAGTAGTGGCGGGGGGGGGAACGACCAGGGTGGTGAGACTGTTTTCCACTAGAATAAGTGTGGCTTTCAATGGCTGATGTGAATAACCACCAGAGCGTGGCGTTGCTCAACAGGAGGCGAGCGTGAACGAACTGCTATCGGACAGTGCCGCTCGATCGGCACGATATTTGGCGGGCATCCGCGGCCGGCGGGTTGCACCACGCCCTGAAGATATTGCGCGTCTAGAAGCGTTAGGGGGACCACTACCGCAGTCCCGTTCCGATCCGGCCGATACCTTGGCATTGCTTGATGAGATTGGGTCGCCTGCGACGGTCGCGACAACGGGTGGGCGCTATTTTGGATTTGTGATTGGCGGCACGCTTCCTGCCGCACTGGCAGTAAATTGGCTGGCGGGTGCATGGGACCAGAATGCAGGTCTGTCGGTCATGTCGCCCGTAGCAGCGAGAGTCGAAGAGATCGTGCTGGGGTGGATTCTGGACCTGCTAGGCTTGCCTGTGACTTGTGGGGGAGGCTTTGTTACCGGAACGACGATGGCGAACTTCACCTCCTTAGCGGCGGGCCGGACGGCGTTGCTGAAACGTGCCGGATGGAATGTAGAAGAAGACGGCTTATTTGGCGCTCCGCCGCTGAAGGTCGTCGTGGGGGCGGAGGCTCACGTCTCGCTACTCAAGGCTTTGTCGTTGTTGGGGCTGGGCCGCTCGCGGGTTGTCTCCGTGCCGACGGATGAACAGGGGCGGATCAGAACAGACGCGCTACGGGAATTTGACGATCGCACTCTGGTTTGCATTCAAGCGGGCAACGTCAATAGCGGCGCTTTCGATCCCGCGCCGGAGATCTGTAAGCGCGCACGCGAGGCCGGCGCATGGGTCCATGTGGACGGCGCCTTCGGGCTGTGGGCTGCGGTCTGCTCGCGTTATGCCGAGCTGGTGGACGGCTATTCTCTGGCCGATTCGTGGGCGATCGACTGTCACAAATGGCTGAACGTGCCCTACGATTCAGGAATCGCCGTTGTGCGCGAGGCTGAGCATCTGCGCACCGCGATGTCTTTAAGCGCGGCCTATCTGCAGACCAGCGGCGCGCGTGAGCCATGCCACTATACTCCCGAAGCTTCACGCCGGGCGAGAGGGATCGAACTATGGGCTGCGCTCCGTTCCTTAGGTCGAGAGGGGCTCGCGGACCTGATCGAGCGCAACTGCCGGCAGGCGAAAGTCTTTGCCGGACGGCTCCGCGAGGCAGGGTTCGAGGTGTTGAACGACGTCGTCTTGAACCAGGTGGTAGTGTCATTTGGTACTGATGAAGAGACCCGCCGGGTGATCGCCGAGTTGCAGAATGAGGGAACCTGCTGGTGCGGGGGGACACAGTGGCGCGGCCGTACCGCGATGCGAATCAGCCTGTCAAGTTGGGTTACGACTGACGAAGACGTCGAACGCAGTTTCGAGGCAGTCCTCCGAATCGCGAGCGCGGGAACGCCGCCCAGAACCTAAGCGCCAGCGGTTTGAACGGATCGTCGCCGCAATTCGCAATTGGCGTGCCCGTTGCTACTCCTAAATGGGGCACGTTTCGCGTGATACAAACGCGCACATCGGCATCGTGAGCAACCGGCGCGTGCACGGCCTCCTCCGAAGCGCTGTCATATGAAGGTTCACACCATTGATCGTCAGCAGCCACGCTCCGAGTGCGCTCTATCGCGGTAGTTTCGAGACGAACTGATAACTGCCGGATGCCAGTTCGAAGACCGCCTTGTCTTTCTCCATCCCGCTGAACCGGACTCCCCTGGCCTGGGCCGCCGGGTGTCCCCTTTCAGTCACCGCCTCTGGCGTGCTGGAGGGCAGGTACAGCGTGGCGCTCGTTCCCGGCGGAACGGTCGCGTCCATACGCAGGGCGCCGTTTTCAATCCGCCAGTTGCTGACGATCATTCCGTGAACGGACTTGAAGCTCGTTCGCGCGAAGGTGAGTCCGCCCACCGGCGACGGCTTCAGGAAGAAATGGCGGAAGCCCGGCGCCTTCTCGTCCGCCCGAATGCCTCCGATGCCTTCGATGAACCATGCGCCGACGGAGATCAGCGTGTCATGGATATGGGATTCACCGAACCAGCTTTCCCAACTCGTGGTGGCGCCCTGTTCGAGCATGTAGCCCCAGCTTGGGAAGTCCTTCTTGCTGACCATCCGGTAAATCAGATCGTTGCGGTCGTCCTCCATGAGCTCCTTGAGCAGAAAGTAGGTGCCGTGCATGCCGGAGTTGAAGTGGCCGCTGTCCTTGACCAGGATGGTGTCTTCCAGGTTCTTGGACACCGATGCTCGCAACTCCGGCGGAACGATTCCGAGCAGCAGCGCCAGTGCCAGATAAGGCTGCTGACCGGTGGCGTAGCTATCAGGGGCGACGAAATATCGTTCGTGCAGCGTGCGGCTCAGCACGGCCGCCCGTTCCGTGTACATCGCGGCATCGGCGGGCTTGTCCAGGATCGCCGCGATCTTGGCGGCTATTTGCAGGGTATAGAGGTAGTGCGCGTTGTTGATAAAACGCGCGCTGATAGGGTTTCGAGAGGGGTCATTGCCGGCTGCCTGTTCCGCTTGGCCCGGTGTTACCCAGTCGCCGAGGTAATTCCATTGCGCCAGGCTCATTCCGACGCTGAGGTAGGGTTCCAGAATGTTGTCCTTTGTCTTCGAATCGGCGAAGGCCAGCCACTTCCGGATCATCGGGTAGTTGGCCTCCAGAATCCCCTTGTCGCCATAGTTCAGGTAAACCTGCCAGGGCATGGTCACCACGAAACCGCACCACATCGGACCGCCTCCACCCTCGTCCGGGTAATTGGGGGCGGTGTACGGCAGGTCGCCGGATTGGGGATCCTGCGCATCGCGCCAGTTGGCGGCCCAGCGGTTGTAGAGGCCCCCGGTGTCGAAGTTGTACAGGGCAGTTTCGAGCGAGGTCCCGGCGTCGCCGCCGTAGCCGAGGCGTTCGCGTGTGGGGCAATCCACCACGTAGCCGTTGAGCGTGAGGCACTCGTAAGTCCAGGTCACGAGGCGGTAGATGCGGTTCAACAGGTCGTCGGACGACTCGAATTCGCCGCTGCGCCCGTAGCTGGTGCGCATGAAATAGCCCCGCACATCCTCGGCACGGGCGCCTGGTTCAAACCCGTGACGTGTGCGTAGCGGAAAGCGTGGTAGTTGAACCGCGAGCGTACCACCTGGTTCGGCCCCGCGCGGGTCACGTACTCGTCGCGCTGGTTATACGTGCCGTAACGGCCTCCGGCCGGCGGATTGTCGGCAAACTCGACTTTGAGGCTATTGCCGGCTGTCATCCCGTGGGGCAGGCGCAATTCCAGCCAGCCCGTGTAGTTCTTGCCCATGTCGATCAGCCAGCCGCCGTCCGGCGTCTTGTCGATCTTCACTGGCCGAAGCGTTTCCAGGATGCGGTTGGGCTCGACCATCTGTGCCGACGTGGTCACCTTCGGCGGGTCAAACGTTGCGGCTGACTCCCAGGCGGAATCGTCCAGCTTGACGCCGTTCCAGTCTTTCACCTCCAGCCGGGCGTCATAGTGTTCCCCGCCATAATCTCCGAACGCCGTGCCCCTGCCTAGCGGGGTAATCGGGCTGGCTTTCGCTTTCCACGTGCTGTCGGTTCCCACCGCCACCAACTTGCCATCCGGCAACGAGATATCAAACTGCGCACGGGCCAGCGGCCCGTCGTAAACCACGCCCGGATGCCCCCGCACGTACCATCCCCTGCCCAGCCACAGCGCTACCGTGTTGCTGCCTTCCACCAGGTAGTCGGTGATATCGTGCGTCAAATACCAGTTGCGCTTGGAATAATCCACCACCGCCGGGGCCAGAACGTAGTCATCGACTTTCTTCCCGTTGACGTAGAGTTCGTAGTAGCCCAGCGCATTCACAGAGGCCGTGCCGCGCCGCGGTTTCCTGGGGAGCGTGAAGGTCTTGCGCAGCCAGGGGAAGGGCAAGGGAGCGCCTTCCTTGACGCCGGCGGGACGCGCCAGACCGATCCAGCGGCCGTACCATTCCGAGTCGCGAAGCACTCCCATTGACCAATGGGCTGGGGCACTCCACGGCGTTACGTGGCCATCCTGATCCCAGACGCGGACTTTCCACCAGGCCTCAGCTCCCGAGCCCAGCGGCCGCCCCGCATAAGCCACGAACGCAGTCCGATCGGAGATGACCTTGCCGGAATCCCAGAGGTCACCCTGGTTTTGCCGGAGGCTCGCCGGGCTGCCCGCCACCAGGACTTGGAAGGCACTCTGCTGCCGGCCGCCGAGTCCGGGTGGCAGCGTCCAGCTCAGGCGCGGTTTTTCCACGTCGATGCCCAGCGGATTCGAGAGGTACTCGCAGCGCAGCCCTTCCACGGGCAACGTGGTCTGTCCGGATGCAACGCGGCTGGCCGGGACCAGCGATACCATGATCAGAACACCAGTGACGACTGCTCTCATTCGACAATCTCCTTGGAACATCTGTCGCCTCTGAAACGGGACCTCTTACTTGAACAGCAGCCGTGCAAGATCGCGCAGATCTCCGGTGGAGGAATTACCACTCCCTGCGACGAGGGTCAAGTGGAAACTTCCGTCGAGCGGCAGGACGGTGGGCGGCTCCATGGAAGGGTCCGTCGATGTGCGCATGATTGCTTCCATCAGCCGCGGCATGGAGAAGATGGTGAGGTATTCGAAGGGACTCTTCGTATTCTGTAGCACGCTATTTCCCTCGCCACAGCCGTTCCGTGTGGGTTACCTTTACGGAATGAAACCCTGTCTTATCTGTTTTCTGCTGTGTTCATGGCTCGCGTGTGCAACAGCAGTTCGAAGTCAGGAGACGCCGGACGGCTCCCAGTGGACGATCTATATCACGAACGACACCTGCTTTGATTACACCTGGGCTCTAAACGAGGAAGAAAGCCGTCAGAGTTCAGCCGACCTCGTGCTTTCCCACCTCGAACAAATGACCAAAACTGATGGCGAAAAGCCGGAAAACCGCGATCGCTTTAATATGCCTGTTACGCAACAGGCACTTTGCTTTATCGAGCGCTATCCGGATCGGAAGGCGGAACTCCTTCGCCGCATCAGAGAGGGCCGGGTGTACGTCAGTCCATTCTTGAACAACACCCTTTGGGGATTCCAGAGTCTCGAGGGTGCGATCCGCTCTCTTTACCCGGCCCGTCGATTGGAAAAAGAGTGGGGGATTCCCTTGGACTGTGCCGAGCACATCGAACTCCCTTCACTTCCCTGGGGTGTCGCGTCCATTCTCTCGGGCTGTGGCATCCGCTGGCTGTTGGTTCCCTTCCTCGATTACGACTCAACCTTTTCTGGCCTGAAGAACCCGCCGTTGTTCAACTTTGAAGGGCCCGACGGAAGCCGGATTCGGGTGGTGATGGATACCTGGGCATCTCTAAAAGCGAGTTACCAGCAGGGGGCGTCAATACTCAAGCAGCCTAGGCAGATCCTGGATGAATGGGTACCGCACTACGAAAGGCTCGGGGAAGCTTATCCCCTAAGGGCGATATTGGCCAGCGGAACTCACAGCGACCTCTCCCTAACCAGCTCTTCCCAGACCCAGGGGTTTGCCGATGGTATAATCGAACACAACAGTCACCCTGGTGCTCACCCGGCCCTCGTCAATGCCACGCTTCCGCAGTTCTGCCGGGTCGTGGAACAAGTCGAGAACGCCCGTCCCTTCATGCCGACCGTCCGCGGCTCGTTCGGCCACTCCTGGGAGCTTTGGCCTGTGACGCTGGCGAAGTATGCCGCCGAGTTGCGCGTAACCGAGCAAAAATACTTAGCCGCCGAGACCCTGCTCGCCCTCGCCGCGATGCGCCATCCTGAGGTCCTCCCGGCCTCCCGGGCCGATCGCCTCCAGGCTGAGTGGGACTGGGCGATGCTGGGCGATCATGCCTGGAATGGCTCGTCCGACGGTAACCGCATCGTCAATGCGGACCTTCGGCGGCAATGGAGTGATGAATTTGGCCGCCTGGCCGAGAGTGTCTCCCGACAGGCTTGGACGGCTCTTGGGTTTGACCCGAACGATCATGCGGTCACCCTCTTCAACAGCCTGAGTTTTCCACGAACTGACCTTGTTCGTCTCGAAGTCCCGGCCGGAATAAACGCAGTTCTCTTGCATGGCACGGCGTTACCATCACAATGGGTCGAAGAAGATGGGAACCGTGTGCTCTACTTCATCTCACCCAAACTGGCTGGGTTTGCCATGAAAACGCTTGAGCTGCGGTCAACCCCGGGAACACAAGCCAGGACCGACAAGCTTGTGGCAACAGATGCCCAACTGGAGAGCCCTTATTATCGGGTCAAAGTAGACCGCGTGACGGGAGGTGCGGCGAGTCTTCTTTTCAAGCCTTCGGGGACGGAATTGGTGGTGGGCAGTAGGAAACGTACCCTCGGCCAAATGGTGTTCTTCGATGGAAGCGAGCACGTGCTAACCGCTGTGAGGTCGGAAGTGGTTGCGTTGGGGCCTGTGCTGGCAAGAATCAAGATCACGGGCACTACGGAAGGAATCGAAATTACCACCTTCATCACGTTGTATGCCGACCTTGATCGCGTGGACTTTGATTACCGCATCAAGAAACCCGTCACTACTCAGGAGCAACGTTTGGCGCAAGTGTTCCCCGTGATGCGCGCAGGTTCGGTTGAGCGAATCGAGGACCCCGGGGCGGTCGTCCGATTCCATCTGCAGCCCGAGGGGGATTTGTTGCCGGGTGCAGATACACGGAGGTCAGCCGTGCAGGACTTCGTTGATGTCTCACTCCCTGCCGGTCCGGGTGTGACCATTGCGCCTCTCGAAGCCTTTGCACTGCGCAGTGACTTGGACCCGATCACTTTCGAAGCTTTGGGTAATGATCAGAACTATAAAGAGGTTACCAAAAACCAGGACGGCGTCACAGACTTCCGTTTCCGTTACTCGCTCAGGGCACACGCCGGAGCTTTCAGTGGCCCACAGTCATTCGAATGGAGCCGTGGCGTCCGTTCGCCGCTCCTGGCAGTCCTGGGGAATTTGCCGCAACCGGATTCCGTGAAACGCGTTGCGGTTGACCCATCGCACGTTGTCGTAACCTGTCTGAAGCCGGCGGATGACCCGGCCCTCGGAGGCGTCGTTTTGCGGGTTTGGGAAGTGGGAGGGAAGTCTGGGCCAGTAACTTTTGGCGTTCGGGGTTTTCGGCGAGCAATTCGGACCGACTTACTGGAACGAAACCTCAAAGTTCTCCGCATGGAGAATGGGGAATTCAAACTCGATCTACGTGGCCATGGCTTTGCCGCCGTCCGGTTGCTGGATTGACAGCCGAGGCGCGGTCCTTCAATTGAAGTTAAGTCATTAAAGAACAAGGTTTTGCTCAGAGTCTATGTCGCATTTGGTACTCCTGTTGGTGCCGAACCAGACACGTGAATACCGCCTTGCGGTGCGCGGGTGGTGCAGTTCTCGTTGCGCCTGGATTTCTAAGGACCTCGCTCCCGGCCCGAGCGCGTTAATGAGCTGAATCAGAGGTGGAATGTCGCTTCCATCACTTCCACGGCGTTCCCGCCGACGCGAACGTTCACGATCCTGTCGCCTTGTTCTTCAGCTCGCACGAATATCTGGCTCGGGCGTTTGATCTCAACTCCTTGCCGGATGTGAACTCCCTCGCCGGGCTTGGCGATTCTGTAGCGCACCATCCATGCAGCCGTGCATCCGGCTGCGGAGCCAGTGGCCGGGTCCTCGCCGTCGGGAAAGATGGCGCGTGAACGGAGCCCCACCTCCGTATCTCCGGTGTCGCGAGTGATGTAATAAAAATCGGTTGAGTTCTCTTTCCCAAAGTATGGCCGAATCTTCTTCAAGTCTGGCTCGAGTGACTGCAACGTGCTCAAACGTCTGATGGGAACAATGGCGAAAGGCAGGCCTGTCGATACGAATGCCCTGTTTTGCATATTCCATCGCCAGGCTCCGCGTGACGGTCTGAAGGCCTCCTTTCGTGATCATCGGGAGCGACCCGTTTACTCCGGCGATGGGATGATCCGCCTGCGAGGCGGTGATATTGACGATGCTTCCACCGATCCCTTGCGCCAACATCTGCTTGACCACGCGCTGGGTGATGAAAACAAAGCCTTCAATGTTGACGGAAAGGAGAGAGCGCAAGTCATCGATCGTGTAATCGGTAAAATGCTTCGAGAAATCGATGCCGGCGTCGTTGACGAGCGCGTCGATTCGGCCAAATCGGGCCAAAGCCGTCGCGACGATGTTCGCAGCGGTGCTCGGGTCGCCGATGTCTCCATCGATCAGCGCAAGACGCTCCGACGGCGGAAAGGGGTTTACCTTGGTAATGGTCCGCGAGCTCGCCACGACGCTCTAACCACGTTGCAGGAGCGCTTCCACGGCTCCCGCGCCGATGCCCTGTGAGGCGCCGGTCACGACTGCGGTCTTCGGTGAGTCTGCCATTTCTGAGTGCCTCCTGAAACAGGTTGCGTTTGCCGCCGCTACCTCCTGAAGTCACGGACAAGCTGAGCGATGTGATCCGCGGCGGTATCCAGAGCGAAATGCCCTCCATCGACGACATGCACTTCCGCCTTCGGCACGTCGCGGCGATAAGCCTCCGGCTCGGAGGGGTCGAACGAGAGCTCGTACTTGCCCCAGATCACCAGCAGTTGCGGCTGCTTCTCGCGCATCCACGCCTGCCACTTGGGGTAGGCGTGGACGTTGGTGCGGTAGTCGTAGAAAAGGTCGGTTTGAATGTCTGCCTGTACGGGCTGACTGAGAAAGGCAAATTCGTCGGTCCACAGGTCAGGGTCGTAGCGCTCCACGTCGGGATCGCTCCCCACATGGCGCGTGCGCGTTGCCACCAGCGACAGAAGATTGGCGCGGAGGGCGCTCTCATTTCCGGCGCGATCCGCCCAAAATGCCCGCCGTGTCTTCCAATTAGGCCCCAGGCCTTCGTTGTGCGCCACCGCGTCCTGGACGATCAGAGCCTCGATCCGGTCCGGATGGGCCAGGGCCATGCGAAAGCCCACCGGGCCGCCGTAATCCTGCATGTAAAGCGTATAGCGCGAGAGTCCGAGCGTTTCGGCGAAGTGATTCATAACATCGGCGATATGGTCGAAAGTGTATGAGAATTGCTTCGGGTCCGGCCAGTCGCTGTGGCCGAAGCCTGGGTAATCCGGCGCGACAAGGTGATAGCGATCAGAAAGCCGGGCGAAAAGAGGCTCGAACATCCGTGAGGAAGAAGGAAGTCCGTGCAGCAGCAGGAGTGTTGGCGCGCCTTTCGGCCCGGCCTCCCGGTAAAAAATGGAGAGGCCGTCGACCTGTGCAGTGCGATACCGAGTTGAGTGTTCCACGAAGCGTTCCCTCCCTTGCGCTAAGGCGACAAACTGAGAAGACGCATATCCAGCAGCGATGAGTTGGTGAGAAACGGTACATCATGAATCCCCCGAAGCGGAGGAACCGAGGTACGCCCGCCAACGTTGATGAAAATTTTGTCGGTTTCGAGGACTTCATTGTTGACCACAACTGTGCGGGGCGACTGAAAGCGGGCATGGCCCTGGATGACCGTGCAATTCTTGAGTCCCCGCAGCCATTCCTCGACTGCCCGGCTCGAGCGTCCGGAAATTTCATCCTTGCGTGCCTTAACAAGTTTTATATCGACGCGTACATCGCCATTGACATCAAACCCAAATTCGGCGCCCCGGCGGGCAACATGGGCCGCATACGCGCTGGCAACCATGGTCTTGGTCAAAAAGCATCCCGTATTTACGCAAGTGCCGCCAAACTTGTGGCGTTCAATAATGGCGACGGCCATGCCCGCGGCTGAAAATCGCGCCGCCAACGACGGGCCTGCCTGGCCGGTTCCGATGATGATTGCATCGAAATGCTGTGACATGAACCACCTTCTCTAGGATCCAGGTTGAAGTCAATCCGGGAGAAGACTCCGGGAGTTTGCGCCGCCGCGTCAGCTTGCTGCGATTTAAGCTGTCGCTCCCTGCGAAAAAGCGCTTTCGATTGTTCTGTCGGTCCCGCCGATGGCGAATTCTTGTGGGCCACTGGGGGTCTCGGCGGGCAAATTTGACAACCCGCTGGGGCGGCCTCGGAAGGACTTGCTGCCTTGTTCCCGGGCAATTCCGAGCTTGCGCATTCTGTAGACCAGCGTAGTCCGCGGCAATCCCAGCCGCGCAGCGGCGCCATTGTCACCCCCAACCACCCATCGGGTGTCACGTAAGACTTCATTAATGTGGTCGCGCTCTGCCTCCGCCAGAGTTCGCTTCGATGCCGGCGAGGCTTTACCGGGGAGGCGTTTGAGATCGCCGAACTGCGGACGAAGGCCGGGCCCAGTGGACATGACGACGGCGCGCTTGATGACGTTTTCCAGCTCGCGAATATTGCCGGGCCAGTCATACGCTTTCAAGAAATCCATGACTTCGGGGGGAACGCTTTCGATCCTTCTTCCCATCTCGATCGAGAACTTAAGCACGAAATGCTTGACCAACGCGGGGATGTCCTCCACCCTGTCGCGAAGCGGGGGAAGGGTGATCGGAAACACATTCAATCGATAGTAAAGGTCGGGTCTAAACCTTCGCTCCTCCACCATTCGAGCGAGATTCTGGTTTGTGGCGGCGACAATTCGGACGTCGATGCGAATTGTGCGCGTGCTGCCAAGCTTTTCCACCATCTGGTCCTGGAGGACGCGCAACAGCTTGGGTTGCAGCTCGAGAGGCAGCTCGCCGATTTCATCCAGAAACAGCGTGCCCTTGTCAGCAAGTTGAAACCGCCCGAGCCGGGTCGAAACGGCTCCCGTGAAAGCGCCCCGGTCATGGCCAAAGAGCTCGCTTTCAAGCAGTCCGGCAGGAATCGCCGCACAATTCAGTTTCACAAACGGCCCATTCCGCCGCGGGCTGTAATCGTGTATGGCCTGGGCCATGACTTCCTTTCCCGTTCCTGTCTCACCCTCAAGTAGAACCGCGTAAGGCGTCGGCGCAACCGTCTCGACCTGCTGACGAACCAACTTGAAGCACTGGCTCGAACCTATGATCTCGTTGCCGAAAGCCCTTTCGTCCGATGGCAAGCATGGCGGCAGAAATTCTGAACGATTCATATGCTCTGTTTCTCTCAAGAGGCACCTCCATATCGTCGGTCCGCTCATAGAATCCATGCGAATCCGACTCTTCCAAGGCGAGCAGTCGCCCGGCCTTGGGGACTTGCGTTGCGAGCAATTATTGATTTCTCTGCCCTGGTACTACTGGTCGATTCTTCGGGACGGTGTAGAAGATTTTCTAACCTGGGTTACGCACCTTGAGCAGCTCGGCGACAAAGCCCGAACAATTCACGATGGAAACACCACGGGTGGCAAGCCGATGAAAAAAAGCCACCCCCTTGCGGTCGATGAACGACACGCCCGCGAGGTCCAAGGTGAGGCGTTGGCCAGCAGCCAAGGCCCGCTCACAGGACAAGTCGAGCTCATCCACCGCCTCGCCGATCAACTGGCCTTCCAAGAGCAAGGTCAGTGCATCAGGCCTCGAGTCGGTAATCGTAATCCTAACCATCCGTTGGACACCTTCAGCCCGCCTTTCCTGATGCACGTCAAGCGCCAGCTTGCGCTCGGGGCCTCGACAATGACCCTTACGATTGAAAATAAAGGAGATGGCTGATTCTCGGGGAACTAGTTGGGTTGGGCTCTTCACGGCATTCCGTGAGGGCAAAACGGCTGACCGTCAATACTCACGGAGTTTCACGGGTTGTCCGTGAAATGCGCAGTTTGCTCATACGGTCGCGTAGGGTATTTGGGTGGAGTTTGAGGACTTCGGCGGCGCCTTTGGGGCCACTAATCTTCCACCTGGTCTGTTCCAATACGGAGAGAATGTGCCGCCGTTCGACGTCCTCAAGCGAAGGTGCGCCGGAGGGCGGACTTTCATGGGCGGCCGCCGGGATTGCATCGCCCACGTTCGCGGCACGATTGGCGGAGACGCCAGGCACCCGGTCATTTTGGAATATTTCAGAAGGAAGGAGATCCTGCTCCAACATCAACGCGGAATTCGGTGAAAGCACGACGCCTCGCTCAATGACGTTCTTGAGCTCCCGGATGTTTCCCGGCCAGGGGTAGGATACCAGCCGGTCCATCGTATCCGGTGGGACGCCATTGATCTTCTTTCCCATCTTTTTCGCGTAGTGAATAAGAAAGAACATCAGGATCTGGGGAATATCCGATTGCCTTTCGCGTAGCGGTGGAACGTGGAGCGGCAGCACATTGAGGCGATAGAACAGATCGGAGCGGAACAATCCCTCCCGCACCATTTCCGCGAGGTTGCGATTGCTGGCGGCAATGATTCGCACATCGACGTGAGCAGTGCGGCTGCTTCCCACGGGTTCAAATTCCTGCTCCTGAAGAACTCGCAGCAGCTTCACCTGGGTGTCAAGCGGCAGCTCACCCACCTCGTCAAGGAAGAGCGTGCCCCCATCGGCCAGCTCGAATCGGCCCGTGCGGTCGGTGGTGGCGCCGGTAAAGGCCCCTTTGACATGCCCGAAAAGTTCGCTTTCCACCAAGCCGGCGGGAATCGCACCGCAGTTGACCTTTACCAGCGGCCGGTCTTTGCGCATACTGCGGCTGTGAACAGCCCGCGCAATAAGTTCCTTGCCGGTGCCGGTCTCACCGGTAATCAGCACGTTTGAATCGGTAGGTGCAACTTGCTCAACCACTTGTAACAGCCTCATCAGGCCGGGACTGTCCCCGACGATTTCGTCCGGGTTGTTCTCTTTCCGGATCTCCTCCTCCAGGTACTGCTTCTCTGCCGCCAGCCGTACCTGGGATTTGGTGACATGCCTGTAATTCAATGCATTGTCAACGGCAATGGAGATCTGGCTCGCAATCTGTTTAAGGAAATCAATATCTTCCTGGCCGAAGGGGCGCTCCGCCCGCCAGGCAAGGTGGAGGACGCCCAATGCCTGATCTCTTAGAATCAATGGGAGAAAGCAACTGGCACTGAACCCATCGGCAGTCACGAACTGAAAGTAGGCCCCAGCGGCAGCGCCAGAGTGGACGTCAGGTTCCCTGCCCCCTCGTCCTGCAGTACCCATCACCACCGGTTTCGCGGTGCGGAAAGCCTGTCCGGGTGATGACTCGTGAACAGGAATGAGCATGCCTTCGTGAATTGAGCCTTTCGAACCAAAAAGCTCAAGGACATCGAGGCGGAGTTGATCTCCCTTGCCCTCCGGGATTGCCAGCCCGGCTAGCTCACACCCCATGGTGCCCCTGAGCTCTTCCAAAAGAGTCCGGAAAAGTTGCCGGAGATCGAGGTTTGAGGCGATCCGGTTGTTTAGATCCAATAACAACCGCAGCCGGTCACGCTCATGCCGAAGATCCCGTTCAAACCTCTTGCGCTCGGTAAGGTCGCGAACTATTTTGGCGAAACCTACAGCCTCCCTTCGCTTTCGCGTATCGATGTCGTGACGACTTCCGCCCAGAACCGCTCCCCATCCTTGCGGACGCGCCAACCCTCAACGGTAGTGCGCTCCGATGCCTCCGCCTCTTTCAGCTCCTTCTGGGGTTTGCCCGTTCTCCCTGTCACCCGTTTCGTAGAATCGTGCGAAATGCTGGCCAAGAATTTCGTCGGCGCAGTAACCACTCACTCGCTCGGCCCCTTCATTCCACGTAACCACCCGCCCTTCCGGGTCGAGCATAAAGATGGCATAGTCCTGCACCCCTTCCACCAGCAAACGAAACCGCTCCTCGCTCTTGCGCAAGGTTTCTTCCGCCCGCTTCCTTTCAACGCCTTGGGCTACGGAATCCGCCGCCGCGGCGAGGGCATCGAGAACCGAATCGGCAAGTGGCGTCCGGGAGAAAACCGCCATCACTCCCACCACCCGATCATCAACGACCAGGGGATAGCCGGCAAAAGCCACCATTCCTTCCTTCCTGGCCCATGCCTTGTCATCGATTCCAGGATCTTCCACGACGGCGTTTGTAAGGTAAGCCCTCTTTTTTTCCGCAATCATGCCGATTTTGAGCCGACCGATCGGGATGCGACCATGGGGACCGCCGCGATGCGTATACATGCCGGCGCTGGCCTGCAGCTCCAGGATTCCTGCGCCTTCGGTACAAGTCCAGATCCGGGCGAAGGCAACGTTCAGATGTTGCACCAACGCCTCCGTGCATCGCTGGAGAATTCCTTGCAGCTCTCCCTCAGCCGTTAGAGCATGGTTGACGTCGGCGCGAATCGCCGCCAGCCTCGCACGCGCCTTGCGCAGTTCCTCCGCCTGCTTCCGTTCGGTGATATCGCGGATGAATCCGGTAAAGAGGCTCCGGCTGTTACTCGCGACCTCGCCAAAGGAGATCTCCACAGGGAATTCCTCGCCACTCTTGCGCACCGCGGTTAACTCCACTCCCTGCCAGTCAAGGTGTCGCTTCCCGGTCCTCAGATAACGCTGGAAGCCCACCCGGTGGAACTCGCGCAAATAGTCCGGCATCAGAATCGTCAGGGAGTGCCCAATCAGCTCTGCAGCCGAGTAACCGAAGATTCGCGTCATCGCCGGGTTGAGGTAGAGGATTTGACCCGTTTCATCGATGGTGACCACCGCGTCGGTGGCGGTGTCCACAACGTTCCGAAACTGCTCTTCGCTGTGGCGGCGGGCCGCTTCCGCCCGTTCGCGTTCGGTGATCTCCTTCCTCAGCTCCTCGTTCGCCGCGGAAAGTTCCCGGGTCCTTTGCTCAACCTTTTGATCGAGTTCCTTTGCCACCCGTCTCTGCTCGCTCAGGAGTCGCGCTTCTTGCAACCCGACTGCCGCCTGACTCGCCGCCACGCTCAGAACCAGTCTCTCGGTCTGCCTCGGGAAATCCGCTCGCGGCGATGCTGCTACGATCATGCCGATTTCACCTTGTAGCCCCAGTCGCATGGGAACAATCGAAAGGTCGCCCGCTCCAAGAGGACTCCGCACTCGCGGAGGCCATATCTGCGGGTCAGCTCCCCACCAGGGATTGAGTACTTCACCGATCTCGTGCGGCCGGGGAATCGGTTCTCGCTGTCCAGCAACTCGGACTATCTCGATAGGCGGCTCGCCGTTGGGGTCCTTCAAGCGGACGTAGACGAGATCCAGGGGGAGAATATTGAGGAGGACGTCGAGCAAGGTACCAACAATCTGGGATGGCTCGCCGCCAGTCCAGGTGGCAGGAAGCGTGATGACGCTGACGAGATCATTGATGCAGCGCTGAAGGCGCTTGATCTCCTCGGCGGGTTGTGCGGGTTGTACTTCCATGTTAAGCCGGCGTCGGGGATGCGATAGTTCGCCGGGCCCGCCGGGCGCGAACCTCAGGCAGGAACTGTTCCGGCGGGACAAAGAACGGGTTTTCTTGAAGAATCCCGCCGATGATGACCAGGGGGTGCGTCCGCATGATGTCAATCACGGTGTCTCCCCCGAATTTCTTGAGATGGTACGTGCAGATCACCGCGTCGTCGTGGCGGCGCCACACATCGTTCACCCGCGACTCAAATTCAACGAGATTATCGATGTGCGATCCACCTTCGGCCGCCCAATCCATGCGGCAGACAATACGGCTAAGAGGGAATCCTCCTGCGGTGTTGCCGCTGGCCGCCTGTTCGAAGACAGCGAGCATCCGGTCCTGATCAAAACGGCCGTCCCGGATATAGGTATCGGTGTTGGTGCGAAGCTCCAATTGGCCGCTCTGTTGGGCGGCCGCCGGGTCGATCCCTCCCGCGGTCAACCGCTGCACATGGTCGCGATGTTGATCGGGATTAACCACGTGAACCGCCTTATCGCCACGCTCGAATCCCTCCTTAATGAACGGAAGCAACACGCGATATTCTTCGTCGTCGCTATTGAAGAACGCGCAGATATGTCGAACTTCGCCGAGCTGGCGTCCGGCAAAGGATATCGCCCTCTTCATGATGTAGCCCTCCCTCGGTTTTGATGCAAACCGGGTGCTATTCTGTTGCTGATAAGCTGCCGCCCTTGGTTTCTGACGAAAATCAAATTATCGAAATTACATTGTAGTACATAAAAATAATCAGACGGCAGTAAGTTGAATCGGGCCACCGCCGAGCTTTCAGACTCTTTTCCATCATGGTGCGTTTTTGGCGAATGGACATCGTAAACCTCCGCCACAGGGATCGGGGGGGCTGGGGGGCTGCGGGCTAGGGACGGGAAGACCGGATCCAAAATCCTTGATCTTCCATCCTTGGTTGATCCTTGATTCGTATGGTGTACGCTGACCCGATGGACGGGCCACGGCCGTGCTCCCAGCTAGACTGGCAGCTCTCACAATAGCCTACATAACCTCCAATGGACAAGCAGGCCAGCATCCTCCTGGTGATCGAAGATCTGCGAGACCTCGTCGACTACCACGCCATTCTTCAAAAGCTGGGGTGCAAGGTGCGAGCTTGTTCGTCCTTCGCTGAGGGAGTGCGGCGCCTTGGCGGCGAGCCGTTTGACTTGATCATGGTGAACCAGGGCAGTGGTGGCTTCGAAGGGCAGAAGGTGCTCGCGGAGGCCATGGAAGTCGACGTGGAACTGCGGGTATTGGTGCTGGCGAGGTCTTACGACCAGGACTGCTATTTGGAAGCTATGCGGTCGGGTGCGTTGGATTATTTCGAGGGGCCGTTGAGCGCAGAGGACATCGTGGCGCTTCTGGATACATTTATTCCACGCCGGAGCGGAGGCCATGCAGCGTCGCTATACCGCTTCAAGCGTGCAAAGCCAAGCGAGGAACGCAAAATCAAGGTGATTCCAGTTAAGGTGCGCATCCCGCAAGAGTCCGGCGAACTAAAAACTCCATGGAAGATGGCTTAATTGCAATCGTCCGGGGTGCAGGTTGATAGGGCTTGGAAAACGACCAGGTGCTCAAGGTGATCGTAGGCAATCCCACCATGATCAAAGCGTTCAAGGCCGGCGTCCCCGGCAACGACCAGGCTTTCCCGGAAGGCTCCATGATCGTGAAGCTCCAGTGGAAGCCGAAGAAGAGCACAGAGGCTCCGTTCGCCGTGGATGTGCCGGACGCCTTTGCCCAGGCCGTCGTCATGGAAAAGGACGGCCGGAGATTTCCGAAAACAGGCGGATGGGGATACGCGGTGTTCAACTATGAAGCCGCGTCGGACAGCTTCACGGCCGATCCCAAGAGCCTGTCAGACTGCGGAAACGCGTGCCATAGGGCCGTGAAGGCGAAGGACTACATCTTCCACCCGTACGAGAAGCGTTGAACCGCAGTTGCGATTTCGGCGGGATCCGAACGACGTCGAAAAGCCAGGGCGCCTGTGGCATCGGACCCTCTTGCGCAGCGCTTTCGGGTGCTATACATCCGCGCATAATTAAAGGGACATTGACCGCCCCTGTATGGCATACTTCTCGCAGGAGGAGTAGCCATGCTTCCTCGCCTGCTGCGGTTGCATCCGTTGACCTATCGCCGGTTGATCCGATTGAGTAAGGAGGCGGAGCAGGAAGGTGCGTACCGCGTGGCGAAACGCCTGCAGGCGGTGGTCCTGAATTCCGAAGGCCGGACCAGCGGCGATCTGGCCAGAATTCTGAAGGCGCCGCGCTCCAAGGTGTCCGAGTGGTTGGCTCGCTATCAAGCGCACGGCGTCGAGGGCCTCCTGGAAGGTTATCGGTCCGGACGGCCCGCACGCTTGAGCGAGGCCCAGCACCGCCACCTCGGCGACATCCTCGATAGCGGTCCGGTGGCTTATGGGTTGGACACCGGGATCTGGACTTCGCCGATGATCGCCTGGGTGGTCGAAGAAGAGTTCGGCGTCGTCTACCATCCTGGCCACGTGCGCAAGTTCCTTCATGACCTGGGTTTCTCCGTGCAGCGGCCCCGCCGGGTGCTGGCCCGTGCCGACCGCCACCAGCAGGACCGCTGGCATCGCTATCTTTATCCCCGACTTAAAAAAAAGCCCGCACCGAGAACCGAGCGCTGATTTTTACCGACGAAGCCAGTTTCCGTCAGGACTCCACCCTGCACGCTACCTGGAGCCGGCTCGGCCATCCGCCCGAGATCCCTGTCACCGGCGAACGCAAGAGCGTGAAGATCCTGGGCGCTATCGAGCTCTGGACTGCCCGCTTCCACTATGGCCAAGCCCCCGTCTTCAATGCTTCCACCTACCTGGATTTCCTGCATCGCCTGGCCCCTCATTATCGCCGCCGCGGTGCCATTCTCATTCAAGACAACGCCTCGTATCATAAAGACTCCGAGGTCTGGAGTTGGTTCAAGTCCAACCGCCACTGGCTGGAAGTCCACCAACTCCCGCCCTACTCGCCCGATCTCAACCCCACCGAGCGGCTGTGGCAATACACCCGCAAGAATGGAACTCATGATCGCTACTTCACCAGCCAAGGCGAACTGGTCGCCACTTTGACCCGGGTCTTCGCGGATATGCAATCCTACCCTGAGCTGATCCGACCCAGGCTGCTGCCTTTTTGCTAGCCAGTATGTCCCTTTAATTATGCGCGGACGTATAGTTAATGCAAAGCGATACTATCCACCCACTTCCAGCACAATCTTTCCGCGTTTGTGCGGCGCACCCGCGAGCATTTCATGGGCGACACGCGCTTGTTCCAGCGGAAGTACTGTCCCAGCACGAGCTGTCAACTTGCTCTGATTAAACAAGTCGGCAATCTTATCGAGGTGTGACGTTGAGACTTCAACCAGGAAAAACACCGCGCGTACTCCGTTCGACTGAGGCTGTTCGGGTAGAGGCTCCGATACGGAAGTGACGAGAACTCCGCCTGGTTTGATGATCCCGAATGAACGCGCTCTTGTTTCGCCGCCAACGGTGTCGATGACCGCGTCGACCGGCGGTACCACGTCCTCAAACCTGGTGGTCTTGTAATCGATGACGGTCGTGGCGCCCAGACTTCGGACGTTTGCTGCGGCCTCCGAAGAGGCGATTGCGATAACCTCGAGGCCCGCCTGGCTCGCCAGTTGCACGGCATAGGCGCCCACATTGCCGGCGGCTCCGAGGATGAGTAATCGCTGTGTTGGCTTTGCGTCCGCGTAATCGAACAACATCTGCCATGCCGTCACGGCCACTACAGGAGCCGAGGATGCCTCGACGTGGCTTAGGCGCAGTGGCTTGCGGGCAATCATCTTGGCGGAGGCAATTGCGAACTGGGTGTACGCTCCGCAAAAATCGGGATTGGTCACTCCGTAAACCTCTTGTCCCGCATGGAACGTCTCGACGCCTGGCCCAATCTCTTCGATTACGCCCGACAAATCGGAACCGAGGATGAGTGGCAGAGTGACTTTTACTACGCTCTTGTGCCCGCGGATCAACGCGTCCCAGGGCCCTACACCAGCCGCCGCCACCCGCACCAACACCTGGCCAAGCCCCGGCCTCGGCTTCGGTACATCGTCAATCACAATCACGTCGGGGGGTCCGAACCGATGTATTCTTGCGGCCTTCATGAGATTTCCCCCTGCCAAATTAACTGCGCCTGTTGAACCAGTCGAGGCCGACCCCGGTACATTGGCCCAACTCGATGAGGTAGCCGTCGGGATCACGGCCGAACTCAAGGCACCAGCAGGATTTTCCCGATGCCACCCTTCTCTGCCGCTGCATGAGCCTCGGCCGCGGCACTAAGTGGCATTTTCCGGCTAATGGGGATCACCAGCTTGCCATCTCGCACCGCTTCGGCCATGAACTCGAGCGTCTTCCTGTCGAATTTCGAGAATACAAACACCACCTTTACAGACGGATACTGCGCGGCGTTCTGCGGCGTCCCGGCAACCGAAGCGAACACTCCTCCCGGATTGACCTTGGCGATCAGCTTCTCGGCAGTTCTTCCGGCCACCGCATCCGCCACCGCATCGAGCGGCGGAAGATTCGCAATCGCGGTGTCATCATCGGTCGCCACCGCCTGATCCGCTCCAACGGTCTTCGCCTCATCCATCTGCCTCTTCAAAACCCCCGCGATCACCGTCGCCCCGCGTTCCTTCGCGGTGAATACCGCCGAACGCCCGACATTCCCCACAGCACCAACGACCATAACCGTCTGGCCTGCCTTGATTCCTGTAGCGGCACTGAGCTGATTGCCTGTGACCGTCACCAGTGGCAGCGCCGCCGCCTGGATCAAATCGAGTCCCTCGGGGACTTTCGCCAAGACCGCTGCATTCGTGACACAAAGTTCGGCGTAAGTATTGTCCGCCATAGCAAACACTTGGTCGCCCACGGAAAAGCCTTCCACTCCCGGCCCAACCTTGACCACCGTCCCCGCCACATCGACTCCGATGAGGCCCGGGAACTTGATGGGATAAGAATCCTTCGTTAATCCCGCCCGCCGCTTGTAATCGATCGGATTCACACTCGCGGCCGCAACCCGCACCAGCACCTCGCCCTGACCCGGGACCGGGTCAGGGTACTCCTCGAACTTCAGTACTTCCGGACCGCCATATTGGTGGACAACAATGGCTTTCATATTTCATCTCCTTGTGCGGTGCGCGAACGGTCACCGGTAAGACTTAGATGCGCGAAGCTGGAATTGGTCACCGACGACATGGACTCCTGGACATTCGACACAGGAAGGCGCCGGGATAGGCATGGCGAAGCGGCGTGAGGTGGGGATCCACAATCGGCCCCACCCCACTCCACGATGCGTTCAACGGGTCGCCGCTTGCGCAGCAGGTTGGAGAACATGATCGGTCACCTGGGTTGGCTTCAAGGTGCTCAAGATGCCTTTGGCCTTAGCCGCCTCAGCAGAAGTTCCATGAGCAACCACCACGTACTGGCCAGCCTTCACGGCGGTCTCGTAGGTCACGATGCTGTCTTTCGGTATGCCGATGCTGTATAGACCGGCACCGATAGCACTCAAACCGCCGACTACCAATGCGTTCTCCAGGCCGGCGACGATCGAAGCCACCAATGGGCCGCCAACCAGCACAGGGCCTATCGCGGGCACCCAAAAGAATGCGGCGCCAAACAGTAAGCCCCAGAGTCCCCCCCAGAAAGCCCCCCACTTCCCCCAATACTTCATGCGGTCGCCCGCGTTGTAGTACCCAACTACTTGCTCGTTGGTGTGATAATCCTTTCCTACAACTGACAACTTCTTCATATCGAAGCCTTACTTCTGCAGTTCCTTCACCGCATCTTCCGCTGCCGAGTGGTTGTCATACACTGCAATCACTGCGTTTGTGTCTGTCGTATTCTGTCTCCTTTTCAAGTTTGGTTTTGATTGGCTGAGCCTTCACTTCACTTTTGTCATTACTTCTTCTATCGACCACTCTCTAACCAGTGGATTCTCAGCCCAGGACTCGGCGCTCGCGAGTCACAGCGCCTTTGGCGGCAGCCTCTTTTCTATTCTTTTGAGGATGAATGCCCAGGTCGTGCCATGACGTTTCCGCGAGGTTGACGTCGTAGTAGTTTGCAGCTTTTTCGATGTTCGCGAACGCCAATTCACGGTCGGCATCGGAGACATCGATGACTTGATCGAACCGCGCGACCGCGTTGCGCACATGTTGTGCGTCGGTCAACGGTTCTTTGCGTTGCTTTGGAAACGCGTATACGCTGTCGGGCAAGTCGCTCTGCATCGTCTGCCGTCCGTGTTTCTCGTGAGGTTTCCAGGTCGCTTCCGGCATGTCTTTGCCATCCTTTCTATAGATATTTGGCTGGACGGCGACCGCAGGGTCGGCCCAGGCACGAAAACGCTAACTGGCAATTGCGCTGCCGATCCGGCGGCATGCCCAAATGCGTTAATTCAAGTCTTGAAATCAAAGGCTCGCGGGGCCGGCCGGGGCTGCTCCATGACGGCGGACACCGGCCGATTTATGTCGAAAGCGCAAGCTCAGTGACGGCGGTTCGACGTTCGTCGCACGGTACGGTCAAACACTCAAGAACCCGGCCAGTATCGAATCGCTGTCTCCCGGTCCTTCCAGGCCAGTGTCGAAGCACCGCCACCGAGCCTCGACTCTCGTCAAAGGTTCGGGTTTACCCGGCAATTCCGGCAGCGGCTCAAGCTAATCAGGAAAAGGGACTTATCAAGGTTAAATGGTGGATTCTGTCCTGGCACTCCAGCTGCACTTTCATCGCCCATCGGTGTGGATCTGGCGGCGACATATGTAGACGGCCAGTAGCAACCAAGCCGGAACCGCCATCTTCGTTGCGGCGCTGGTAGACACAATGATGACGGTGGCTCAGGCCGAGGCTCTCGCAAATTGCGTTGCTCTGCACAAGTAAGATCTCGGGAAACAGATTCGATTTCAGCGAGGAGAACAAAATGACGACAAAAGGAAAAGTCCTGGTGCTAGTCTCGAGCGGTCACGGCTTGCCATTGAAAGATGGCAAGGTTTATGCCGGCGCTGGCTACTATCTCAACGAACTGACGGTTCCGGTTCGCGCCCTGATTAAGGAAGGCTACGAAATCACTTTCGCTAACCCCAAAGGCAACACGCCGCAAATGGATGTCCATTCGGCTGTCGCCGATTTCTTCGGTGGTGATGAGGCTAGGCTTCAGGACTATCTAAAATTCCGCGACAGCCTGACGGGGCTTAAAAATCCAACTCGCATCTCGGATGTCATCGCATCGGGCCTGGATCAATATGACGCTGTTTTCGTCCCCGGCGGCCATGGCCCGATGATCGACCTTCTTGATGATCCCGACGCGGGCACCGTGTTGAGACACTTTCACAAAACATCCAAGCCTACGGCGGCGCTCTGCCATGGCCCGATTTCACTTCTCTCGGCTCTTCCGAATTCGACAGAGGTGGTCGGATCGCTGGCGGCGGGCGATGCCGCTGGGGCGCGGGCAAAGGCTCAAGGATGGATTTATTCTGGATATAAGATGACCATCTTTTCGACGGCGGAAGAGCAGCAGCGGGAGCCGCTTGAGATTGGTGGTAAGGTTCTCTTCTACCCGGACTTCGCCTTGCGCACGGCGGGCGGTGACGTAAGTGTGGTCGCTCCATGGAAGAGCTACGTCCTTCAAGATCGCGAGTTGATCTCAGGTCAGAACCCGTTCTCGGACGAAGCGCTTCTGAAACTTCTTCTACCCACACTCAACGGGAAGAAGAAGTGAGGGGGGTGGCCCATCCTCCGTTGGATCGAGTCTTCGCCACTAAATGAGTGAGGCTGCCCCACCCATCGTGCTTCTCGATGGGTGGGAGGCACGGATTCCCTCGCGCGCCGAAAAAACCGCGGCAGGCTTATGTTCCGGTAGGTCTGCGGCTCAGGGAACGGAGGCGAATGGTATTATCGTGACACTTCTGCGTTCTGGTTTCGGGCCCGCGGGCCTGGCAAACGTGAACGAGCCACGCGCGTTGACCGCGCGCAATAAGTTGGCCAGCATTAGGGTAATAAAAACGCCTCTTGCCCGGACTCGGGCACACAACCCGCACACAAGCGGGGCAGAGATCTAGATTTAATGGGGATTTGAAGGGGTGCTACTGAGGGGGAAGTCAGTGGCATCTTCCCTGAGTTCACAGCAAATCGCGCCGAGGCGTAAACACCCTGGAGCGAAATGTCCGCGTAAGCGCCTGCATACAACCCTCCCGACGCCGCCTTCCCCTCTGATCACGACCCTTCGCCGCTTTTCGTCTGACCCTCGTGCCCGGCGCCGATGTCGATGCAGACACACTACTCCGCTGAGGGCAATGCCAGATTCTGATCGCCCTGTTTACTGTAACTGGCCTCAGCGTGACACCACGACTCACCCCATCAGCAACCGCTCTACTTTGGCGGCGGCTTCATCTTGAATGCCGGGCAGCACGTGGGAGTAGCGCTCGAGCGTAAAGGCAATGCTCGCGTGGCCGAGTTGATCGCTAATAACTTTCACCGAGACGCCGGCTGCTATCTCGAGCGTGGCCGCCATATGTCGAAGGTCGTAAAGCCGAATTGATCGTATGCCGGCTGTGGCCAGAAGCTTTCGGAATTCACGCTTGACAGTCCGTTGTCTTAAGGGAGTAGGTTCCCGATCGACTGAACACGCGCACCGGCCTTTCGGGCGGTTTAGATGTGACAAGGCTGCTGAAGTATGTGAATAATGAGTTTGTAGATGGCAAGGATAGGTATAAAACGCACCAAAGCCCCGATCACATCTTCACCGATGCCGGAACTGGGCACGCTCGTACGTCCCAACCAATCCCAGGAACTCCATTTCAGAAGGAGGCAGACAATCCAGTTCGGCACACACCTACTTTCGAGCTCCGGCCTGACAGGGGCTTTTCAGAGGAACATCGCGGGGAGGGTTAGGCGTGATTACCAGATGGTGTTGATATCTAACGAACGAATTCGTCCGTCACGGCTCAATACGGGCACTCTATAGAATAGTGCAGTCGCGGCGATTACCCGGTCGGGAAGATCCGGCAGGTCCTGGCGAGAGATTTCCGTCATTTTCATGGCGACATGCTCATCAAGCGGTACGAACTGAAGAGCAGCCTTTGGATTGACGGCTGCGTCATGAAGGTCCCGAACTGTGCTGGTGGGAATTCGACCCTTCTCGGCAAGATAGATCATTTCGGCAATGCTAATGGTTGAGACGCCGATGTGATCACCCTTGGCAACCGTACTGTCTATAAATTCGGAGGCAGCTTTCCCCAAGCGCGGGTCGGAGTAAAGATACCAAATTGTCGTGTGGGTGTCAGCGATGGCAACGATCATCAGAAGTCGGACCGTGGAAAATTTCGAAACATGTCCGCGCGGTTTTGATCGATCTCTTCGGCCGATGGTGCAGTGCCGTATTTGGCGAGCAGCCCACGCAAGGAAATCGTCGGCTCGTTGTGGGTAGTCACCTCGGGTGCGTCGGCGATGATTTTGTCGATCGCTTGGCTCAGCAACTCATTGGCCGTCATGCCCTTTGACTCCGCGACGGCAATGAGCTTGGCCTCTTTCTGCGGCTCCAGCGGCAAAGTAATTGTCATATCGTCCTTCTTCCTTCTTGGCGATACCATTGGTAATGTACCCCAAAAGCTACCCATCTCGCAATCCACCGGGGTCAGGCGACGCGTTCGAAGGAATGCCACGGCAGGAGAAGTCGGTAAACCACGGGTGATGGGCGCGCGGATCTCGGCGCGTGCGACCGAGCAGGACTCGACACTGGCCGCTGATTCGCCGATCAGTGTGCCGAATGCGAGTGCGGTTGCGTTTCCTTTCGCTTGCAGCGAGACAGAGGGTGATTTGCGTGCACGTTGTGTGCAGTGGTTTATCGGGGCCTGAATTAGCTTCCAAGTGGCGGGCAATGCCACGAACGCCTCGCGACCTCTGACGCCCGCTTTCCGCGAAGGAGTCCCTGCAGGCGGAATCCTGCTTCTGAAGCGGTCACTATGCTACCGGTAGCCATTTGCCCCAGGCGCGTCGATGGCAGCAACACTCAGGCCTAATTGGTATCGATGCAGCGACAGAAACGTAAGGCGTGCGAACGGAGGGTCCGGACCAATCACCCTTGGACCGCAAGCTTTACAGGATGTTCCGAAGTATGGGGGTTCGCCGGAATACGGCGGCGCTCAACGCAAAGGTCACAGCCACCCCCATGCCGGTGAGGATGATGAACTTCAGAATGGGTAGCCACGTGCACCCGCGTAGGATGCGAGCGGCCAGGATTACAATCGGGGGATGGAAAACGTAAACGCTGAATGCGTTGTCGGAGAGGAACTTGGCTAGGGGACCCTGCCGGTCGAGGGTTTCGCGAAAGATCACTACCAGGCCGAAGCACATCGCGACGCAGGTGAACGACTCCCAAAGATTGATGCTCGCTGCCTGCCAGTGCCAACCGCCAGAGTAGGCTGCGCCGTTCCCTGCGAATGCGCCGCCCGCCCGCAGGATCGTGAGCCACGCCGCAAACCCCGCCGGTAGCACGATCATCAGCCAACGGATTCCCGATGTGAGACTGAGCCTCGGTAACCATTGTCCGCGCGCCGCCACAACGCCAGCGCCAAACAGTAGAACATATTGCGGGAAATCCCCGAGATGCATGTTCAAGAACGAGGCGCCCGATGGAAGAACAAGCCGGACTATAAACGTAAAGGCGGCCATGATAACTGCAAACCCAACCAGCTTTCCGCTGTTCGGCGGCCGCTCCTCCTCATTGTGACTCTCGAAACCGGCGTGCAATACCTGCCGCGCAACATAGCCCAGGGAGAAAATCAGCAGCGCGAGGCAGAACCAAAGGGGGCCATTTTCCTGCAGGAACTGCCCGTTGCGTATATGCTTCACCCACTCGTTGGTAAAAGATGTGGGGGCCGTCGAATTCCACGAGTGGGCGCAAAAGTATTCGGTGAAGGGCCCCAGAACGAACATGTAAAACAGAACCGGCAGACCCAGCCGGTATGCGCGATCCCGTGAAAAGTGCCAGGGGCCCTTGCGATTATACGAACCCGGCACAAAGTAGCCTGCGATAAAGAACAAGAGGCCCATGAAGAAGGACTGAAGATACATCTGCCATGCAGCGAAAGTGAGTAACGTTGCAGCCGACAACGGCTTCCGGTCCACAAAATACCAGTTTCCGAGCGGGCTATAGGTGTCCGCAGCGTGCATGCTGACAACCAGAATGATCATGGTCGAGCGGAGGTTATCGATGAAGGGGAGACGGGCACGGGACGCCGCCGCTACCGACTGCTGGGGGTGAATCTTCAAATCTCTGCCCGAAACTTTAGCACTGTCCAACCCTTTTATTGATGATGGCGAACGCCCGAAGGTTCGCGAACTTCTATGTGGTAACATGTGCGCGCGGAGGAAAACTCATGTCGTGCAAAAAAGTTGTGATCCTTGACGGCCGAGGGCCTGCTGACAAGGACCTGGGCCCGGCTTTCGCCGCGCTATCAAACGTGCTCGGAACTGACGGAACTCTGATCGAGACCTTCCATTTGCACGAAGTGAAGTTGGCTCACTGCCTGGGCTGTTTTGGCTGCTGGTTGAAAACCCCAGGGATGTGTGTCGAGGATGACGCCGGCCGAAGAGTGGCTAAAGCGGTCTTCCAGAGCGACACGACGGTGTTCTTCACGCCCGTGACATTCGGGGGATACTCTCCGGATCTGAAGAAGATGATGGACCACTTCATTCAGCTCATCTCTCCCTATTTCCAGGTAGAGCACGGCGAAGTGCACCACCCGCCGCGCTACGCGCGCCGCCCGCGGCTTGTGATGGTAGGAATTCAGCGGCATCCCAACGCTCATGAGGCTCACATTTTCAAGACTCTCGCCGGGCGCAATGCCATCAATTTTCATCCTCCCTCGTACGCAGCCGAGGTTGTGGCTGCGACGGATCCTGCCGAAGCCCTTCGCCAGCGCTTCGAAGCGTTGCATGCCAGGTCCGATGCACTGCCTTTCGGCGAAGCAGCCGCATCGCTGATGCCACCGCCCGTGGCCCCCGGCGTCGCGACTGGAGAGGACGGCCCGAGGCAGGCTCTTCTTATTGTCGGAAGCCCCAAGACTGGTTCGGCCAGCACCTCGAGCGTCTTGGGAAGCTACCTGCTGGAGCGGCTGGGCGGGCGCGGATGGCAAACCGAATCACTGACGCTCCGTGCCAACTTGAACCGTGAAGAGGGGGAGGCCGCGCTGCTGGCTTCAGTCGATCGAGCCGGACTGATCCTTTTGGTCTTTCCACTTTATGCCGATGCCTTGCCTTACTTGGTAACAAGAGCCCTCGCCACCATTTCAACCCATCGACGACGTTCCGCTCGCCCGACGCCGCAGCGTCTGGTGGCCATCGTGAACAGCGGCTTTCCAGAAACTCTCCAGAACGCGGTGGCGATGGCGATCTGCCAGGAGTTCGCGTCTCAGAGCGGTATGCGGTGGAGTGGTGGTCTGGCCTTGGGTGGAGGAGGGATCGTCGGTGAACAGCCTCTGAATGCGGCGAAGCGCTCGGGTCTGCCTCTGAAACACGTGATTAAGGCCCTGGATTTGACTGCCGAGGCGCTCGCCGCGGGATGGCCAGTGCCGGCCCAAGCACTGACCTTGATGACGAACAATCCCTTCGCCTGGATGCCTTTCGCTCTCTATCGCTGGATTTATACTCGGTTTGGGGGTAAGGGATTTGAAAAGGAAGCAGCCAAAAACGGTGTCAGCAGAGAGAGGATGCTCGACCAGCCCTACGCAGCTTAGAGCAATGCTTCCGCACCCGCTTCCCGCTCGTCACCTCCACCTGATGACGCCGCCTGGGCTGCGCACTCAATGGCGGATCTCGCTCAAGTACTCCACGAGCTCCTTCAGCCCTGGTTCCCCCGACGGTGGCGCCGGCCCTGTCCCGCTCGGTCGCCTTCGAGCGCGAAATACAAGTGTGGATGGTATGCGGCCAATTCCCGATAGCGCGGTCCCCGGGTGATGGCGCCTGCGGTTCTCATTATGCAGGCCCGTTCTCATGCCGAGGCTCCCGGAGGCCCGCGCTACCGGTTACCCACCGTCCCCCGCTAGAACATAAAACGTAACTGCATCTGGATGGTACGAGGACCAGCCTGCCCCACTTGCTGGGAGTTGGTGATTTGTCCGAAGCTGCCGGTGATGTTCATATTCGGCAGTCCCCAGTTAGCGAGGTTGAACAAGTTAGAGAATTGCGCTTCGTACCGGAGGCCGAAACGCTCGCTCAAATGAAACGTTTTGCCCGCCGACATCGAGAAGGTCGCCGTCCCGGGGCCTTCCAGAATTCCCACGCCGCAATTGCCGAATCGTCCGATGGGCTCGGCCGTGCCGGCAGCATCGGTAGGATGCGCTGGCACTTCATAGGCCGCTACATTGAAGAATGTTGAGGTGGAGGGGCTGGAAAGATAGCCGCTTGTGCCGGACGAACAATCCGGGCGCTGTAGCTTCACGGAGCGCTGTGACGGGTTCGTGCCTGAGGAATCGTAGACACTGCTCGGATAGTAAGGAGTCATCCACAGCCCCGAGTGAAGCAACGTGATGGCGGTCACGCTCCATCCTCCCGCTACCAAATCGGCGCCGCGGCTGATGTTGGAATAGTAGGTCTTGCCGCGGCCGAAGGGCAACTCGTACACCAACGTGCTGATGAAGCTGTTGCGGGGATCGTAGAAGGCGTTCCCCATGTCGGAGGTGATGTCGTAAATGTTGTTGACGTTGGCGCCGTTGTCGCCCTGCCCGCCCGTCCCGATGGCCGAGTTCGGCGCCGGGCCCAAGGCGTTAGTCTTGTTCATAGATAGAGTGTAGCTGTTGGAGAAGCTCAGCCCGCGCGCGAAGCGTCGATTCACTTCGAAGCTTAGTCCGTTGTATTTGTCGCTGGGGGCGTTGTTGCGAGTCAAGACCTCGGCGAAGTTCGGGAACTTCAGGTTTTGCTGCCGCAGCGCCGGCGTGGCGGTGAGAGCGGCGTATCCGTAAACGGTCTTGCCGGTGCTCGGATCGGTGTAGGACGCCGTATTCGGCGCCACTTGGTTCAGGTTGGGGCTATAGATCAGGTCCACAGTGTGCGAGCCCACGTAGCTGACTCGAAGCAGCGTCTGGAAGCCGATGTTCCGGTCGAACGACACATTCCACTGGTAGACCCGCGGATCTTTGAGATCCCACTGGTTGGCCCGGCGATAGCCGGGGAAGGATGAGACTCCCGGCGTTCCGGAGAAGACGTTCCCGAAGTTCAAAATGGGAGTTGCGCTCGTGGGCGCATACACACCGTAGTAGCTGGTGTCGATTCCCAGCAGCGAATAAAGCACCGCCCCGAGGACCGGTACCGAATACACGCCGGCCGAAGCGCGCACCACGGTGTCATGACTATTGGCCGGACTCCAGGCGAATCCCAGACGCGGTTGAATGTTGTCCCAGTAAGTGTAACGCAATCCCGGACCCAATCCGGCTTGGCTGGCGTATACCCAGGGAATGTCGCCGACTGCTTCCTTCCAGAGCGGGTTGATATTCTCGTTGGGGTTTACGACCAGTTGGCCGCCCGGAAACTTGTAGTTAAAGTTGCCAAGTTGGTTGGTGGCATCCTGGAAAGGAGTGTTGACCTCGTAGCGCAAGCCGGCTGTCAGGGAGAGGTTGGGGCGCACTTTCCATTCCGTCTGGCCGAAGCCGGAGTAGTGATAACCGTAAGGTTTGCCGTCGGGCCCGTTCTGGGCTTGCAACCCGTAATCTACATCTCCTTGGAGCAGTTGCGCCACGCCGCAAGCATCCGGGTAAGTGGAGATTTCCGCCCCTGAACAGGTGTACACGCCGCTGAGGAAGTAGTCTCCGTATTCGTCACCGAGGTTGAAGGTAATGTTATCGCGGTAATTCAGGCGCCGAAAGTCGAAGCCGAATTTCGAGGTCCAGCGATTGTGGAGCCAACTCAGATTGTCGCCGAACTCGAAGATGCCGTTGCCATTGACGCGCGGGTGTCCGTATTGGTTTGTGGCGCCGCCCAGGAGGTTTCCGACGTAGAAGACAGGCACACCGCCCAGCCCATTTTTGGGCGAACCGGGCAGCCCGGAAATTCCCAATTGCGAGATGATGCTGTCACCCTGCTTCGCCTGAGGATAGCCGTAATTGAAATTGGCCCGCGTCCAGCCGCCCCGCAGTTCATTCATCAGGTCCGGCCGGATAATCCAGTTGTAAGCGACGGTCAGATTCGTAGCGTCGGTGGTCGTGGAGAACGTTCCCAGCAGCGGATTGTAGCTCGTGTCGCCCGTGGACCCCAGCGCTCCGGTCGCGGCCGTGCCGTCCGTACCGGTGCTCGAGATGTTTTTTTGCGTGACCCGTCCAAAGATGCGATGGCTGGAATTGAAGACGTGGTCGAGGCGCCCGTCGTAGCCGTTGACGGAATACTTGCCCGGCAGGGTCGTTACGAGGTTGTTACCGGTCGAGTCGATGTTGGTGCTGCCGTTGGTTGGCGTTGGGAAGAACAGTGGCAGGATCTTGGCCGCTGTCGGATCGATCGGAGTAATCTGGTTGCCGGAGATCACTTGCCCGGTGAGCGGATTCGTCAGGACCAAGCCCGGAACTCCCGACAAGTCCCCCTTTGCCCATGCCGCGGGAACAGTCTGAGTTGCGATCAGTGAATTCTGGTCGAGGCGCACACCCTCATAGTCAAAGTAGAAGAAGGTGTGATCCTTGATGACCGGACCCCCAATCGAGCCGCCCAGCGTGTTCGCATTGAGCGAGGGGTTGTAGTCGGCAATCGGGTCGATGGAGTTCCAAGCTTTGCGCTGGAAGTACCAAAAGCCGGTGCCGTGCAATTGGTTCGTGCCGCTCTTGGTGACCACCGTCAGGTCCGTGGGCTGGGCAAATTCCGCGCTGTTTCCCGAGGTGTTGACGCGGAATTCTGCGATGCCTTCGACGGACGGAAACAGGTCACGGGTCGGACCCCCAAAGCGAACCAGTTGTACTGAAGTTCCATCGAGAGTGAACGACGTCGCGGTCGGCAACTGCCCAGAGAAGGTCAGGTTGCCGCCCGGGTCTTCGTTCACGCCTGCGGTCAGTATCGCCGTGCCGATGGGGCTCGGAGCGTTGGTGGCGCGGAAGTTCAGCGGTAAGGAGTCGATGTCCCTGCCCGACATCGAGCTGGACACGGTGAGATCTTCGCTGACCACCTCCTGGTGCGCCGTGACCACGACCTGCTGGCTCATGCTCTGAACTTGCAATTTCAAATCCGAACGCACGGTTTCGCGGGCCGGCAAAATCACTCCTTCGTCTTTTACCGGCGCGAAGTTCTGTGCGGAAACCGTGATCGTGTAGCTGCCGGGATCCATGTTCACAAAGCGATAGTCCCCGCTGTTGTCAGTGTGGGTTGTGCGTGTTACGTCGGTGTCCTGGTTCCTGGCCTGAACCTCTGCATTTGGGATGACCGAACCTGACGCGTCCGTGACCGTTCCCAGGATTATTCCATAGGTCGACTGACCAACTGCCCGACTGCTGAAGCCGATAGCAAAGACGATTGCCGCCAAAATGGGCAGACACTTCACCCTGAACTCAATCCCCTTCATTCCTGCACCTCCGTCTGGTAGTTTCGGACTACTCTCAGATTAAACGGAGGAGAGTGTGACCCAGCTTCGTGAAGCAAGCGTTACGGCAGGAAGATTTCGTGGTTAAATGCGAAGTTGCCTCACTCCGGAGCGACTCTCTTTCTTACTGGGAGCACGGATCTTCGACTTCGTGTCCGCCGCTGTGCCTGTGGCGGAGCGAAGAACTTTTTCTTACTACCCTCGGCGGGCCGAGAACCCCAAAAGAACAAGCAGTCCGTGCTGCCTGAGGTAATCCGCGATTTAACAGGCCCTTCATCGTTCCTTCATGCAGCTTTAATCTTCCGGTTCCACGCTAGGCTGGGAGTTTTCATCATGGACGCAACATCCTTTTCTGCCGCCGCCCTGGTTATCGTCCTGCTTCTGGTCATTTGGCTTTTTCTGGCTCACATGATATCGAGTCGAAATGATGACGCACGCCTGCACTTCCTTGTCAGTCTCATGGACGCGCCTCAGGCTGACGCCAGCCATTCTGGCGTCGCAGGGCCGCCGTCTGCGGCGGTCGTGCCGGAGACAAACTCTGCGAAGCCCGGGCAAGAGAGGGCAGACAAATTCGCGTCTCGCGGAATCAGCGGCGTTGCCCGATATGCTTCTCAGGAGTTGCCCGTAGTGTTCGCAGCCGCCTTGCGCAGTCGAGCCATGTAGGCTGAACGAACTTAGGGACGTGATGACGAAAGTCCGCTTTATATTGCTGATTGCCGGGAAGGGTGGGGCTTTACAGGTTGCGGCAAAAGCTTGGGACGCTGTCATTCTGAGCGAAGCGAAGAATCCCGGTAGTTGTAGTTTCAACCGCTCGGCGCCCGCTGTCGAGACCTCTGAGCAATCCCTGCATTCCCCAGGTTCTGATTCGGCTCACGGACTTGCCGTCGGCGCCGTCTTGCGTGGCCAGCAAAGAATCAGCACCACGGGGAACAACACGCACAATGACAAGATCGACAGCCAGTGCGATGTCTCTCCGTATCCTTGCATTCCCGCACTGCCGAAAAAGGCAAACACTGCAAACGAGCTCACTACGACCAGAACGAGTTGTGGGACCCTTTCAGATGCGAAGAGGAAGCCGCGAGCATCGGGCAGTAGTTTCATGAAAAAGCGCCCCATGGCCATGCCGAAGGGGAGGCCGAGGACCGTGATGATCCACCAGGGCGAAATGTGAAGTCCTCTTTCAAGGTTGGCCATATCTGCGTGCGTCGTGAAGGTCCTGACGGGGACATAGCCGTGGCCATAAGTAGGCTAGCTGGCCTTCCGTTTTTCGGCCTCGGGACGGGAACTGCAGGTCGCAGGCTTGCGGAAGGTGAGTGCGTAGAATCGGTTCTTCCCGACCACGTTCAGAATCTCGAGGTGTGTCTCGAGCATCTCCGGCGGAACGAGGTCAACGGGGGCGGCTACCGGCTCCTTGCGGTTCTTGAAATAGCCACCGGTAATGGGGGCGCGCTCGAACGAGGCCTTTACGTGCTCTTCGGTTTCGTCCGCAATGAGGATTCGGCTGCCCGGCCTGGCGACTCGAATCATCTCACGAATCGCTTTGGTGCGATCGTTGAAAAAGTTGATCCCGCCGACGTGAAAGACCACGTCGAAGCTGGAATCGGCGAAGGGTAGGCTCTCTGCGTTGCCTAGAAATAGGTCGGCTTGGAGATGCCAGCGGCGCAGGTTGGACTGGCAGTTGGCGAGCATCTCTCGCGCCAGATCAATGCCGCAAAGCCTGACGCCCGGCGGCAGATATTTGAAGTTGAGACCTGTCCCCACCGAAGTCTCCAGCACCGAATCGCCCGGCTTGACTTCGAGCAAGCCCAGGTAGCTCATCACATACGCGTCCCTGTCAATCCCCGTCAAAGCGCATACGACCCGCTGGCTGTCGTCGTAAAAGCCGCCAATGGTTTCGTAGAGGTGATTGTATTTCTGGTTGAATCCGGTAAGGTCTTCGGGACGGCGCAGATCGGCAATGCCGGCACGGATCGGACCGGTCCACGTGCCGACAGGCGAATAGAAGAAACCCAGCAGGAAGATGCACACTACCATCCAGGCCACCACCTGCTTGGAACACCCTGCTCTAACATTTAAGTTCATGTTGCGGCCCTCACTTGATTCCATTGCTCAGCGTCCGCAAACCGTCTGCCATTGTCTGCCTCCTTTGTAGCGCGCGCAACCGGCAGCCGCACAATAAAGGACGGTGGGATCGCGCCTCATTCGCGCACCTCCTCCGCAGCCGGTTCTTTGTTTTCTATAACATTCTGGCTTTGTTCCGGCGATTTTGAGGTCTCGCCGTAGTTTTCTTCTACCGGAGTTTCTGTCGCATCATTCGTAGCGCTGACCTTCAGGTCAGCACTTGCCGAACTAAAGTTCGGCGCTACCTCCGGGTCGCTCGACTCATTGTCAGGAGGTCCGGCGTCCGGGTCCGTAGGGGCCGTTCGCGAACCGCCCCTACCCAGTGCATGTTCTTTGCGCAGGGTCAGCAGGATTCTCACCTTCCGGTCGATCGCCCGGTCGAGCGCCATTTCCAGGCGTAGCAGCATCTCCCAGGTCTCGCCCTCGGGAGCCAGGCAGGCGTCGCGCGCGATCGCGTCTTTCCGCTCCTGGGCCTGCATCTCTTCCGCGAACGCCGCCTCCACCGCCGCGATCTGATCGTCCAGCAGGCCCTCCAGTTCCTTCAACCGCGCCTCCATCCCCGCTCCGTCCCCGAAGGCGTCCTTCACGAACTTGTCGAGCCTAGGCTGGTCATCCTCTCGCCCCAGGCGCGCCCACACCTGGAAGACCTCCAGCAGCCGGCCAATCTGCCGCGGCCGCCACCCCAACTGTCCTTCGTAGTAGCTTTCCACCGCCTTCGCCTGGGAGGTCGCGAAGAGTCGCCCCCGCACCTGCTCGCGAATCACTCCCCAGAGCGAAATCAGCATGCGCAGCCGCACCAGGGGATGGGTGGGCTTGGGCAGGTCGAGCGCCACCGCCTGGCACTGGGAGGGTTCGAAGGTCACGTCCGCAAGGTCCCGGGCGAGCGAGCGCCGCCGATCCTCGACCTCCTCCAGAGCGTCCCGCATCAGGCCCGTCTCCATGCGCTCCAGCCGGTGGCGCCGCCAGTAGAGCCGCGCCAGGTCTTCGGTCTGCCGGTCCCAGAGAGCGTCGCCCGGGCCGTAAGCGGTGGCAAGTTCCTTCTGCAAGGCGGCGTAGCGCTCGGGGTCTTCCCCCAGAGCCCGCATAACCGCAGCGTCGTTTTCGGGCGCCGCATCGCAGCCGTGCTGGAGGGCGTTCATTTTCATGCGCTCTTTTCCGGCCTTGCTGCGAGGCCCGGTGGAGCGTTGCGAATTGCGCCGCTGGGCGTCGAGCCGCTGGGGAGTAAGACAAGTAGCTTTGCGTAGAGACATAGTAACTCCATGAATTGGAAGATTAGGAGCAGGGGCGGCAGGGGAGCCGTCCCCACGAGAAATGAGACGGACTTTCACGACCATTACAGGATACCAGAGTCCTAGGCTCTTGTCAAGTAGAGACGGAGTACTTAACTCCGTTGCCACCCCCGGTAGGGCAAGCCCGAGCCGTAGGGGGACGGCTTGCCGTCCCCTGATCGTGCGGCGTTGCTCTCCTTTGTTATGGGCGGTTCTCGAACCCCCCACCGAAACCAGCATCGTAGGGGCGAGGCGGCGCCTCGCCCATCCCGGCGAAATGCGGGCTGGATTCTTAACTACCCGGGGCACCGCGGGCGCCAGGGCGAGGCACCGCCTCGCCCCTACGTGCGAAACACCGCCGCGCCGGCGGGCACAGGGCAAAGCACAGCGTTGCGTGGAGCCGAAATGAACAGAGACCGCAGATTCTCGCACTGCGCCAGGCCCGCAGCCCGTCAGCCGACGGGCGGAAGATCGTAGCCCACGGCGCAAGAAGGTGTGAAAAGATCGTCTGTCATTCTGAGCGAAGCGAAGAATCTGCTTTTATCTTTTTGAAAACAAACAAATGCAGATTCTTCGCTTCGCTCAGAATGACAGGACTTGGTGATTTCTTCACACGTTCCAAGCCGTGGGTGAGGAATTCGAGTAAAATCCCCCCCAGCCCCGGAGGGGCGACAGAACATGTCGCGCACCTGCACGAACCTCCTGAGGGACGTTATCTTTAGCACCAGGGACCGTGAGCCTCTTATCACCGCCGCGCTTCATGACGATTTACTCGCCTACACCGGCGGAATTGTGCGCGAGATCGGCGGTGCGCTCCGGGCCGCGAACTCGAGACCCGACCACGTGCGCCTGCTCTGCTCGTTGCCGCCCACAGTGGCGATATCCGACGCCTTGCGTTTGGTAAGAACCAATTCGTCTCGCTGGGTGCATCGCGAAAGGCGGCTTGCCGGTTTCGATTGGGAAACCGGCTACGGAGCATTCAGCGTCAGCCATTCCCTGGCGCCATCGGTTACGCGATATATCGGTGACCAGGAGAAGCATCGCCGCCGCATGACCTTCCAGGAGGAATTGATCGCCTTTCTAAAAAAGAACGGCATCCCCTACGATGAACGTTACATTTGATCGTGATTTCTTTCGCCCCTAAAGGGGCTTGCGCCAGGTGGGGGCCGCTTGCCCCACGGCTCGCGCCGTGGGCTACGATCTTTCGCCCGCTTTGCGGGCTTAGTGCACATGCCGTAAATCTACGAGGCTGGCGCTGTAGGGGCGAGGCGGTGCCTCGCCCTTACCGGCGAAACGCTGCTTGGGTTCCTGATTACCCGGGGCGACGGGCGCAGGGCGAGGCACCGCCTCGCCCCTACGTGCGAAACTCCACCGCACCGGCTGGCGCAGGGCGAAGCCCGGCGTTGTGTCGAGCCGGAATGAACAGAGACCGCAGAGCTGCGGCAGACGCGTTGCCGCCCCAAGAAAAACTTCTTGCGGTTCGCCTTTCATTCGCTTAATTTCTCTAAGGAGATCCTCAGAATAGACCGATATAATAGCGGGTGTTGAAGCGAACATATGATAAGGCCGACTCTGCCAACTCAAAGGAGCTTCCCGGGGCTTACGGGCCGAAATGAAAGCCCCTGGTTCACACGGGCAATCACCCGGTCGGCGATGGCAGCCGGCAAAGCAAGCGGGGTAACGACGCTGGAGTTGTGCGCTGGAGCTGGGGGGCAAGCCCTCGGATTTGAACAGGCCGGTATCGATCACGTAGCTGTCGAAAGATCAGACAACATGGATGGAAATCTCAGGTAGAATCGCCCAGAATGGAAGAAATTGATGGAGACTCACGACTTCGATGGTGCGGCCTATGTGGCTCGATAATTTCCGGCGGTCTGCCTTGTCCCCCGTTTTCGTAGCTGGAAAACAGTTGGGAACCAAGGACGAACGAAACCTAATTCCCGTAACGATTCGCGTTGAGTATTACATGTGCACTGGACGCGAGCATGCACGGACTTGACGGCAGCTTTTGGTTTTGGACGACCACTCTGCGAGCATTCCGTTCCTATTCTCCGATCCGTCAGGTGGTGAACTCAGCCGATCGATTCAGTGAGTCCACTTCAGAGATTCTCTCACGGTTGCGGGACCACCCCATCGTCAAGGCGTTCCAGGAGAGATTTGATCTCCTTTTCGGCGAAGGATTGGCAGTCCGCATACAGCTTTGCCAGGAAATCCGGCAACGATTTGATGATGGTTTTGTGCGCTTGCTCAAAATAAAGAAACGTCGCGCGGAACACACGAATCCGCTGAAGGTTTTCGTTCATCCTGCGCTTTCGTTCAGCGTCGTCATCCCACACAGTCCTCCAATACGCACACGTTGCACAGGACTCGAGGCAGTGCGAACCGTCATGGGACAGGAATGACGCCCAACCTGAATCCGCCAGCGAGAGAACTTTCAGCGAATCGTCCCGGCGCTTTTCTCCGTTGCACCTCTTGCACGCCACCAAAACATTACCGGGAGCGTGAAGACCAGTGCGATAGCGGTTCATACCGTCAAGGTGCTCAATTACCGAAGTCGCTAAAACAAGGTCGCGCGAACAATACGGGCACTTATTGCCAAACTGCTCTCGCACTAGTCGCTCGTATTCCTCGCCATCTACTTTGATCGGCCAGTCCTGGCTGACCCTTCGACTCAATTCGTGAAGAAACATACTAATCAGCTTATTTGCTACATCGGATTTGGCCCGGCGAGTTGCAGCACGGAGCTGAGAGGTGGGGTCCGTCATTTCCTTTCATCTCCGAGTAACCAACTGATTTCCACTCCCAAAGCTTGTGCGAGGGCTTTCAGTTCAAAATCGAGGACGTGACGGTAGCCGTTTTCGATTTTTGCGATTGCCGCCCTATCGAGCTGGACACCCAGTCGAGCGAGTTTGCCCGAGAGAGCGTCCTGGGTAAGCTCCGGGTTGAGCGTGGCCCGCGCTTGGGCAACCCGTCGGCCCACGATGTTTCTCGGCTTTGGGTACTGGATCACACAGAGAGGGTACCTCTTCCGCTGTGTCAAAATGTTCTAGATTAGAACGTTTATCTAAGGAAAGATTCGCCGCATATTACTTGGGTACGGAGTGGCATGTTAAGTGCGAGGCGCGAGCGTGCGGGCAGGTCAGACGGAGACGACGAGGCGTGGACCAAGACCATGACGGGCTTCCCGAAGTAGCATAACCTCGGAACCGCTGCCTGTTGCCTTAAAGCCTTTGCACCTCGGGCGGGATCCAACCCTGACTTGATCGTTAGCTAGAGGTGCGGCCCGAGTGTGGCAATTTTGGCAGACGGCCCACAGGTCTCCTCGATCGACGGGTTTATCATAGCGGCCCGGTTCTGTTCTCTGCACCGAGAGTGTGATGCCATCGTTTTCGATGGTCCTCCCACAACACTCGCAACGTCCGTGCGTCGCATAAAGCACTTGGGCTCGTAAGGGACTCGAGACACGTTCCTCGTAAGCGGCGGGCTGCCTCTTGCCTCTGCCGTCCTGGACGACTGTTGTTTTTTCGATGATGAACCACATTTCCAGTTCTTCAATGCGACGCAGGAGATGGGATGAGTCCTCGGACGAAACTCCCTTTCGTTCCAACTCGCGCCTGATCTGTCCCGCCGAAACCCCCTCTGGGAATCGTTTCATGACTTCAACGATCTGCTCGTGGATTCGTCCCGGACCGCTAGTTGCTCTAGCCATGGTTCTCCTCCGCCCACCTGGGCTGATATGGCTTTATTCTGGAGCGTTGACTGTGCGCAACCGACCTGCGCCAGTGAACTGATATCACTCTGGATTGAAGAAAGCAAGGCGGGCTGGCGCAGACTCCTGCCTCTTGGAGTCTGTGATGTCCCGAAGGGACAGGTCTGTGCCGCACGCTCAGTCCAGTCGATCCACGCGGAGCACAGACACGTCGAGGTAATACCGGCAACTTGACTGCGGCCAATCCCCAGGCGAACTCACCAGCCCGCGCCGGACCGGGTTCAGTTTCTCCCGGCGCTTCTGTTCGGTGCAGACGTTGAAGGGGTGCGTCACGCTTCTACTCTGCCTGATGGCGCTCGCCGCATGTTACCTTCCGGCGCGGCGCGCTACCGAGGTGGAGCCAACGGTGGCCCTGCGTTGTGAATAGCAAATTCCCGACTAAGCACCTTCACCTACACTTCTTCCTTCCTTCATATGACCTTCACCTATTCCTTTTAGACTCTCGCCTGAGGTAGCCGTGTCGCTCGAGAACGGAGAACCGGGAGCGGCATCGCGAAAGCCCTTCCAGGGGGAGGTCTCATATGCAAACCGAGTCCCGCCGCCACGAGCCCATCCTGAAGCTCAGCTTCCGATGGGAGTCCACAACTCCGCCGAAGTTGTCGCCTGTTGTCAGCGGGGCGCTGGAGCGTGTTCTCCTCTTCGATCAGCTTAGTGCTCTTTACGGCCGGGCTCTTCACCTCGAAGACGACCGGGCCTTCCATGAAAAACTCCTCCAGGAGCTTGGAGTTCACTACGAGGTATCGCCCAGCGACTTGGCTCGCATCCCACGGAAGGGCCCGGTGGTCGTCACCGCCAATCATCCCTTCGGAGCTGTCGAGGGGATCATCCTCGCCACGGTCCTCCGCTCGGTGCGGCCCGACGTGAAAGTGATGGCGAACTACCTCTTAGGGAGTATTCCGGAACTGCGGGACCTTTTCATACTGGTGGACCCCTTCGCGCGCCAAACCTCGACCTATGCAAATGTGCGGGGCCTGCGGGAAGCGCTGACTTGGCTGAAGCAGGGCGGCATGCTGGCCGCGTTCCCGGCTGGAGAAGTTTCGCATATCGATCTCCCGTCCCGTACCGTGACCGATCCTGAGTGGGACGACTCGATCGCGCGGATCATCCGTGCCACAGGCGCCAGCGCTTTACCTGTCTATTTCAGCGGCACGAACGGGCTGGCCTTCCAGGTTCTCGGGCTTGTTCACCCGCGCCTGCGGACCGCGCTACTTCCGCACGAGTTCCTGAATAAACGTGACAAGACCATTGGGCTGAGAATTGGAAGCCCCATAACTTCCGACAGGCTGGCGGCATTTAAGCCCGGCCGCGAGTTGATCCAGTACCTTCGCCACCGGACTTATGCCCTGGCAACAAACAACGCGCCGTCGCAACGAACCATTCCACCGTTTGTGGCCGCATAGACTACCGGAAGACTACCCAGGCGCCGATCGCCCCGGCAATTCCTGGCCCGATGCTGAGCGAGGAGATCGAAAGCCTGCCGTCTGTGCAGAGGCTCGTAGCAAGCGGCGAATTGGTGGCCTATTATGCGCGAGCCGGCCAGGTCCCGCTGACCTTGCAGGAAATTGGGAGATTGAGGGAGAGCACATTCCGCACGGTGGGTGAAGGCACCGGAAAATCACGCGACCTGGATGAATTCGACTCCAGCTATATTCACCTTTTCTTGTGGAATCCGAGCGTCGCTGAACTGGTGGGCGCCTACCGGCTGGGTCCCACAGACGAGATTATGCCAGCCTCCGGCTTGCAGGGGCTTTACACCAGCACTTTGTTCAGGTTTGCTCCCGGCTTCCAGGAACAAATCTCCTGCGCGCTCGAGATGGGAAGATCCTTCGTCCGCCCTGAATACCAACGAAGACTGGGAGCGCTTCCCATGCTGTGGAAAGGTATCGCCAACTTCGTTTTTAAGAATCCGAGGTACCGAGTCCTCTTCGGCGCCGTAAGCATCAGCAACCAATACCAGCCCCTTTCGCAACAGCTCATGGTGTCGTTCCTGCGATCCCACTGCTGTCTCAGCAGTCTATCGGGAGCGGTCAAGCCCAGAACTCCGTTTCGCCCCTCGAATGATCGAGCCCTTCCGAAGCAGACCCTTGAACTGATCGGAGACAATCTCGACGAACTGTCCACAATAATCTCCGACATTGAGTCGAACAGCACAGGGATTCCCATCCTCATCAAGCATTATCTTAAACTTGGTGGGAAGGTTCTGGGTTTTAACGTTGACCCGAGCTTCAGCAATGTGCTCGACGCACTCGTCCTTGTTGACCTCGCACAAACTGACCCGAAGATTCTGGCACGGCATATGGGCAGGGATCAGGCCGCAGAATACCTCGCCTTCCACCAGGCAGCGGAGCTCGTCGCCGCTTAAGTGCACGTGCGGCCCGGCGACGCCCGACACGTTCTCGGGTCCGGTCCGACGTGTTCGAACTTGAGGCGATCGTGAAATGAGTTGGCGGATTGGAGCAGACCGAAGCTCGTTCGGAGCGGATAAGGCACTTCGGGCAAGAAGAACTCGCGGATTGGCGGTTCGAAGAGTAGCGAATGGATTTATACTCCGCCGTCCCGGGAAGCCCAAATGGGAATCTCGGTTAAGGTGGCAACGCGGGCATCAGGGCCTGCAGCTTGCACGGCATAATTCGTTGTTTCGGACTATCTGCCCGGGGATGAATCGCCAAACAGAATCCCCCCTCAGCCACGCAAGATTCAAGGCATAATGCCGTGCGACGTCCTCGACGTTTCCTATCGCGTCCAGTGTCTGGAGGACACTCATGGTAGTGGGCCGACCGACCATCGTCGACGCAGCAAAGTCGAAGCTCGATCTCGCCGTGCTCGCGATACCGGCCTTGATCAAAGTGATCCTGCATCTGCTGACCTACAGAGGATTCGGCTTCTTCAGCGATGAGTTCTACTATATCGCTTGTAGCAAGCGGCTCGATTGGGGGTACGTGGACCATCCTCCGCTATCCATCCTGCTGCTCCGCCTGGATCGCTGGTTGTTTGGCGACTCCCTGTTCTCGATCCGGCTGTTGCCGGCGCTCGCCGGCGGTGCGACGGTCCTCCTCACCGGACTACTGGCGCGGCGGCTGGGGGCAGGAAGATTCGGCCAGTTGCTCGCCCAAGCGTGCGTAGTGGTTGCCCCGGTCTATCTGGGCGGCTGCCATATCTTCTCGATGAATGGCTTTGACATGCTTTTCTGGCTCGCCACGTTCTATATTCTGGTGCTGATCTTCGACGGGGGAAGCCCCAAGCTTTGGATCGCATTCGGCCTCGTCGCGGGGCTGGGGCTTCAGAACAAGATCACTTTGCTTTCCCTCGGGTTCGGATTGGTGGTGGGGCTGGTGCTGAGCCGCCAGCGACGCCAATTCCTGAGCGGGTGGTTCTGGTTGGGAGGAGCGCTCGCCGCCCTGATCCTTCTGCCCTACGTTTTGTGGCAAATACCGAACGGCTGGCCAACTCTCGAGTTCATGCACAACGCGGCCCTCTACAAGATGGTCAAGCTCTCCTTCCCCGCTTATGTCTCAGGTCAGATCCAACAGATGCACCCCTTCACGTTTCCTGTTTGGCTCGCTGGACTCGGCGCGCTTTTGCTTAGCAAGGTGTATCGAAAGTACCAGGCCCTCGGCTGGTGTTACCTTGCGGCCCTGGTTCTCTTTGTGGTGACGGGTGGAAAGACCTACTACCTGGCCCCAGCCTACACTATGCTCTTCGCCTTCGGCGCCCTTTGGATGGAGAAAAAGTTTCCGAGCAAGGCTCTCCGTGTGGCGATCATGACGCTGATCGTGGCCGGCGGGCTTGTTGTTCTCCCGGTCGCCCTGCCGATCCTTCCCGTGGAAGCGCACATCCGGTATTCGGCGGCCCTCGGGTTGAAGCCTGACGCCGGAGGAGAGCGTCACCGCGTGGGCAGGCTGTCCCAGTATTACGCCTCAATGTTTGGCTGGGAGAACTTCGTTAGAGAAGTCGCCCGCGTGTACCAGTCGTTGCCTCCGGGGGATCGCGCCAAGTGCGGCATCTTCTGCATGGATTATCACCAGGCGGGGGCGATTGATTTCCTGGGGAAAAAGTACGGGCTGCCCGATGCCTCATCAGGGCACAACAACTATTATCTGTGGGGTCCCCACAGTTCGTGGGAAGTGGGAATCGTCATCGACCGCGAACCCGGCGACCTCGCGAAGCTCTTCGAGGAGGTCTCGCGGGAAGGTTCCATTCACGACGAAACCGGCTACGTTCAGCCCTCAGAAAACGATCTGTCAGTGTATGTCGTCCGGAAGCCGAGAAAGCCCCTTGTGTGGGCACAGGTCAAGCACTACGACTGAATCGGCGTGTCGACCCCGGATTCTCTGGACTGTGAACTGGGCGGAGCCTTTTCCTGACCCGCGACGATTCTTCATGCCGTTTGATTGTCGTCCGCGGAAAATCACAAAGGCGCCAATTTCTGCGTGTGCCCCTGCCGGCGGATTGCGGTGTAAGTGCTGGTACGTATCGCCTGGGCTCACTGCTCTCTGATGGTCGAGCTCGCTCTCTCCTCCCGGACCGCTCTTATCGCGTTGCCCATTAGAATGAACAGTTTTATCTTGGATTCCGTTTGATCGATCGTCCCGGCAAGGTACAGATCCAAATCCTGAGAATAATAGAGGAATGATCCGGTCGAGCCTGAGTAACCCCACAACAGCGGGATGCCCGTTATCGCACGGATGGGCCCGGACAGATTGAAGCGCATCGTTCCATACCCGTACTCAAGCGGAAAACTAAGGCGGCGCCAATGGTGCATGAGCTTCAGCGAGGTCGGACGAATAATTCTTCCCTCGTTGAGGGCTTTTAAGAAGAGGCTACCACCGCGACGGCGGTGCGGCGCCGAGAATCTGAATCGACATCGAGCCGACCCGCCGATGCTCGTACCGAGCATTTTGCCTTTATGGAAGCGTGCCCGACTACTCGTCCAACTGGATCGCCAGTCCCCAGCGCGTTTCACGGGAGTCATGGGGCTCCGAGTGGTTCTGGAGCGGTAGATAACTGGAACTGGCCCAGCAGGACGTGGCGTTGCCGACGCCCGCTGGACAAGACGCCACGGCGGTGAAGCAGACAGGTAGAAGGAGGCGTATGAGGGATCGCTCGAAATGAGCCAATCCAGGCTTCTCGGCACGCGGAGAAGGTAGCGCTGCCCCCTTCCGAGTGCCACGGAAGTCCCTGGGGCAACGGGATCGAGAAGACACACGCCGGCCGAAGCCGCTGGGTGTAGAATGGAGCGCGCCAGGATGAAATAAAGGAAATCATGGACCATCACGTCCAAGCGCATTTGAGATGCGCAACCTCCCGGCTGGAACCCTCATAGGCTGCGGAGCGTGCGATGTGAAGGCAGTTATGGATGGAAAGGCGGGCTATCCAATGTCGGCACAGACCCCACGTTGGAAGCTGGCACTCCGGGCTATCTTCCGCGCGCTCACTTTCCTGCTGCCGTTTGCTTTCGCGGGCCGCCTGGATTGGTGGCGCGGCTGGCTTTTCGTCGGCTCATTGCTGCTAATCGCCGTGGTGAGCTTCGCCGTATTGCGGCGCAAGAACCCGGACCTGATGCGCCGGCGGCTGGAGCGGCAGCCGGGCGTCAAGCGATTCGACAAACTCGTGCTCGCCGCGACGATTGTCGGCTTCCTCAGCTTTTACGCGGTGGCTGGCCTCGACGCCCGCTACGGCTGGTCGCAATTAAGCGCGGCTTGGGTGTGGCCTGGAACCGCTCTGGAGCTCCTGGGATTCGTACCCATTTACCTGGCAGTCGCCGAGAATCCCTTCCTCGAAAGGCATGTCCGCATTCAGAGCGAGCTTGGCCATCACGTCATTACCACCGGACCCTATCGCGTGGTGCGTCACCCCATGTATTCCGGGCTGATGCTGTTACTGCCGGGGGGCGGGCTGATTCTTGGCTCGGCATGGAGTTTTGCTCCGATCGCGATACTGATGGCCACCTTCATTGTCCGTACGGTGCTGGAAGACGGCGCCCTGCGCCGCGAGTTGCCGGGCTACGAAGAGTACTGCACCCGAACCCGCTACCGACTGATTCCCGGCGTGTGGTAAGGTCGGGCGAGCTTCTCTATGACTGCATTGATCACATCCCTCGTGGCCGAGCAGCCGCTTATGCCCGCCGGCTGCCCGCGCGGCCCAGGTCGTCCTTGAGCTGCCGCATCATCTCTGAGAGCTCGGCGCCGGGAATGGATGGGATGGGTGATAAGGGCTAGATGCCGGCGGGCGGAGGACGAGCACGGGCGGGAGGACCGGGATCTGGTTGCGGCGGACGACGGAGAGGATGTAGTCGTAACGGTCCCCCGGCGTGAGCTCGCCGATGAGAGCAACCTTGGCGAAGGTGCGGCGCTGGTTCCTGGGGTTCTCAATGACGATGCCGTCACGGTCGAGCGCTGCCAGTCGTTGGGCGCGAGCGAGCACAGTGACATCGACACCGGCGGTGCGGAGACGAGCGGCGCAGACAGAACCGTTCACGCCGGCACCGATGACCAGCATTCTGGGGTTATCGTATTTCGCGGAAGAATCTGTCTCCGTGGCCTGAAAGGGCCGACGGCACGGACGCGCCGTTCGCTTCGAAGCCATTCGTAAGGGTTGCCCAGCGAGGGGCTTCGACCAGCCTGAAGCAGAGCGGGATTTCCACCAAGGGCTCTCGCACGGCGCTCATTTTACACCCATCGGGCGGCTTCTATTTCCCAATTGCCGACGGATTCTTCAGCGCTTGTTCCCGGACAATGGCAGTGTGCACTTGCTTTCTTGCGTAAGCGCGGCGGGAAGGGACGCGCTCTCGCAAGGCGACGACTACGCCACCGGATATGGATTTCGAATTAGCTTCCCGGCAATCCTGAAGGCCCTGCAAATTGCGGATTGATACCGTTCGGTGCCGGGACTGGGGGGTGACGGTGCTTGACTTCATCTCCAACCGCGGCATAAGCTTCCCATCAGCCGGAGGTCCTTCGCAGAGTACTGCCCCGAACTGATCCTTTGAACCATGCATAAGTTCACTTCATTTCCAAAACCACTCCTGGCGATGGTGGCAACCCTGTTTGCCGCCGCCACGATTTTCTACAGCGGCCTCTGGATGTATTCTGACCGGTGGCAGGTCCCTGTGCAGTTGGGTTTTGATAATCAATACGTCGACGCTGAACAAAGCCAGCTCCTTACGAGCATTTACAAAGACAGCCCGGCAGAGAAGGCAGGATTGCAGGTAGGTGACCGAATCCTCCAGGTCGACGGAGAGCGATTTGAGAGCGATTACGCGCTCAACGACATCTGGGCCAGACACAAACCCGGGGACACGGTCGCTCTCAGGATTCAGCGCCCCCACGTTCCTGCGCCGTTTACCCTCAGGGCGACCTTTGGGGCTGCTCCCTCACGATCAGAAAGGTTGACCGAGCATCTAAGTCAGGCCATCATCAACGCGTATCCGGTGGTTTTCCTTGTGGTGGGCCTGTCGGTCCTGTTTCTACGCCTGGAGGATCCCTACGCTTGGCTGCTGGCTTTGGAGTTCGCCGGCGCCATTGCCGTCGCGAACTGGTCTAGTAACTTCGCGGGCCTGGGGCCTTCTGTGCGAAGGTTCGCCATAACCTATCGAGCCATCTTCCAAGGTTTCAATCCCGCCTTTTTCTTCCTTTTTTTCGCGGTCTTCCCGGCACGTTCGCCGCTCGATCGTCGCGCCCCGTGGCTGAAGTGGCTCGGCTTGGCGCTGGGACTGTCCTTTGCGCTATCGGGATTGGGTACCGGCATTTATGAGACACCCGCGGTAGTGGGAAGGTTGTTTGGACACGTTGTGTCCAGGGCAGTTCGGATGATTTACTCGTATGGGTTTCATATTTTGGGGTTGGCCTCGCTTATCGGCAATGCGATGAATGCATCCACCCCGGAAGCGCGGCGCAAGAGTCGAGTGATTTTATGGGGAACGGTGGTGGGTGTGGTGCCGATCATTCTGGGGTTCGGAGCCCAGGAGCTTTTCGGATTTCAAATGTCTTTGTGGTTGGCCGCCGTACTCGTTCTCTTGTTGTGCGTCTACCCCTTGTCTTTCGCCTACGCCGTGGTCAAGCACCGGGTGCTCGAGATCCCGGTGTTGCTCCGCAGAAGTGCCCGCTACCTGCTGGTGCAGCGCGGGTTCCTGTTTCTTCAAGTCTTGATCAGCGTGGGGGCGGCCGTGGCTTTCGCCTGGGGCCTGACCCACACCCACGTTATGACGCCGGTGGGGATTACCGGCGGCGTGGTCTTTGGCTCAGCGCTGGCCATCGGCGGAATGCGCATTCACCACGCCACTTCGCAGCGTGTCGACCGGGCCTTTTTCCGCAACGCCTACGACGTTCGCATAATCCTGGAGGATTTGGTCGAGAAGACACGCACAGCCACTAGTCGAAGCGAGTTGGCGGCATTGCTCGAGCACCATTTGACACGGGCGCTTCAGCCGGTTTCCTTCGCAGTCTATCTCGAGACAAGCGACAATCAGCTTTCGGCCGCGCCTGCAAGTGTTCCGGCGGAACTGCAAACCATTTCGGTGACTCAACCCCTGATGGTTGATCTGGCGCGTCGTGGCCGGCCATGGGAAGTGTCCGAGAAAACACGAGGCGATGCGCCGGGGCTTTTTCTGCTCGCGCCCCTTCAGCCCGATTGCCTGGTGCCTGTCCTGGGCCGGGATAGCCGGCTCGTGGGACTTCTGGTCTTGGGTCCGCGCCTCTCGGAGGAGCCGTATTCAAGAGACGACAAACACCTGCTGGCTTCCGTGGCAGGCCAGGCGGGGGTGGCGCTGGAAAGCATCCGCCTGGGTGAAAAGATCGCCGAGAGCATCGAGGCGGAGCGGCGTGCGGCTCAGGAAATGGATTATGCAAAGCAGGTCCAGGCCAAGTTGTTCCCGCAAAGATTCCCTCCCCTCAAGTCGATGGAATATACCGGCCGCTGCCTCCAGGCCCGCCAGGTTGGCGGTGACTACTACGACTTCCTGAACCTGGGTTCTGGGCATTTGGGGATCGTCCTGGCGGACGTGGCAGGAAAGGGTATTTCCGGCGCTTTGCTGATGGCCAACCTGCAAGCCAACCTGCGCAGCCAGTATGCCGTTGCTTTGCAAGATCTGCCGGGATTGCTTCGATCAGTGAATCAACTGTTCTACGAAAATACCGATGAACGCAGTTACGCCACGCTCTTCTTCGGAGACTACGACGATTCCACCCGCCGGCTGCGTTATGTGAATTGCGGCCACCTGCCTCCCCTGGTGGTCTGCCCGAATGGCGGCATCGAACGCTTGCTGCCTACGGCGACTGTGCTGGGGCTATTTGAAAAGTGGGAGTGCGCGGTTGCCGACGTAGGGCTTTGTCCGGGAGACATCCTTGTATTGTATACGGATGGCGTGACTGAGGCGCCGAACGAAGCAGGGGAGGATTTTGGCGAAGGCCGCCTGCTGGAGACGCTGAAGAGCCAATCGCATCTCCCCGTCGGGCCCCTTCTCCAGTCCGTCGTTGAGGCGGTGGAGCGATTCAGCAACGGTACGCAACATGATGACGTGACGCTGGTGATTGCCAGATCGCTCGCGTAGAGCAGCGTAGCTCACAAGTCGGTATAGGCATCGCGGCCTCCTCTGTCGACCTGCGACGGCTCTCGTCGATCTCGACTTGAGCGAGCTCAAGCCCGAAAACCTGGAAGAGCTGATGTACCAGCTCAAGGGGCTGACGGTCGATATCGACGACAAGACGAGCAAGGTGCGAGTCTTCTGCGAGTGAATCGGCAGCCGCGCCGCCCGGCAGGGCCCGTTGATGGAAATCTGTTTTGGTGTCGTTACACTGCTCGGTGCGGTACAGAAGGGACTGGCTTCTCCGTCAGAGGCGTGACCGGCATTCCCTTAGGTCGCTGAGACCGGGACAAGCCCGCACTGACTCGCTCCGCTGTACGCCAGCGAGCAAATTCCCGCCAATATCTGGCCAATTCCTTGGCGGCCATTTTGTGAGCATTTGCGTACTCGGGAGAGAAATCAGGAAGAGAATTAGACGCCATGTACACCTCTCTAGGGAAGGAGAGATTATACCACGTACCCGGGAGGAAAATGGCTCGGGATAAAGAACGGCTTCACGACCTAGGGACTTATTGGCGCGGAAACGGAACTAGCGGCAGTACTTAGCGGGTGTTTCCAGACAAAATATCTGCCACGACGTCATCCTTCGAATGGCAGGACAAAGCCACTCGCTACTTTCTGAAACTCGCGGTGTAGTTCTTGCCGCCGCCTTGAGATCGTGGCGCCGTCGCATTTGATAGCCGGAACTCGGCAGGTAGTGAGATCGCATAGTCTCCATTTCGACCCGGTGGCTCGGAGAAATCAATGCGGATTCTGCGGCACCGTCTCACATCAATCTCCTAAACAGACAACGTCAGCCCAGTCTTGCCGCTTTCAATCTGAGTTGGCCCAGACCTTGCATCACCGTTAAGGCGGCGCGGTTCGCCTTCCAGGGATGCTATGCATAGGCTCATCGTCCCGAGAGTGCGCTCCGGCTCTCCGGGCTTCCAACTGTTAACTTCGTTGTCCCCGAAGAGCCAGGGTCACAAAGGGCGAAACTCCGCCTGATCAGAGGACGTTGAAGTGGTCATGTGGTTTCTCGGATGAATAGACCAAGCTCTTGAGACCGGCAACTACTCCACCAACCAGAACAAGCCCGCTAAATATTGCGACGATAACCATGGCTTCCTCCTCAACTTGCGTTTCGAGCAGACCCAGCCGCTCAGACCTTAGCGAAGGCAACCGACTGGCCAAAGCCGCTTCCACTGCTGGTTCGATGCAAGGTACTGACTCAATTAGGAGATCCGCAAAGTGTAAATTCGACGGAACTCACTAAAACCTCGCAAATTCGCGAAAATCGCGAAATGACTGCCCGTGAGTCCGCGTGTTTTCAGTAGCTTATGAATGGAATTCGTTTTGCACCATTCGGAGTCGAGAACGCATTGAAGAGAGCTGGGAACGATGATTTTCTGGTCAACATCTCGAAAACGGTCGGACGGATGTATTTCGCGAACTTTGGGCGTCCGAGTTTCCGTAGCATTGATCCTTTTTTCATTCACCTTGATTCCTGTTGGAGCCTCTGCTGAGCAGTGGCAGAAACTCGATGCACATGGATACGTCAACGATTTTGCGGGTGTGCTTGACGCGGCAACTGTGGAAGAACTGACGCGACTGTGCGGCGAAGTTGATCAGAAAGCCAAGGCTCAGATCGCCGTTGTCACGATCAAGTCCTTGGAGGGCGACGCTGCGGAAGACTTCGCGAACCACATTTTCCAGAAGTGGGGCGTCGGCTACAAGGGAACGGACCGAGGCGTGATGGTGCTGCTAGCGGTCGAAGATCACAAATACTGGACGGAGGTTGGGTACGGACTCGAACCTATTCTCCCCGACGGCAAAGTGGGCGGCTTTGGCCGCGATATGGTCCCGCTGTTGCGGCAGGGCGATTACAACCGTGCCGCCGTACAAATCGTGGGCCAAATCGCGACGGTGATAGCGCAGGACAGTCATGTTTCCCTGGAAAGTCTGCCCCACACTCCCGCCGCCCCTCCTCCCAGCGACCAAAGCGACGGACAGGAATCGCATCTGACAACGGGAGAGATACTCGGTCTTCTCCTCGTTCTAGTGCTAGTGGGGATCCTCTTCACCATTTTCGGCCCTTGGTTCTTCCTCTCCCTGATCTACGGCGGCGGAGGGCGGGGAGGATCCGGCAAATGGGGTGGGGGCGGGTTCGGCGGCGGCGGAGGGTTCGGCGGAGGTTCCTCGGGCGGGGGCGGTGCCGGCGGAAGTTGGTGAGCAACCTCTCATGGCATGCATAGCGAGCAGCTACCATGAACGCATGCGAGCAACGGGGCGCTCGTTAGAAGATGGGAGCAGGCATTTGGAACCAACCTGCGTTCCGCAAAAGGAGGAGAACGAAGATGAGGATTCCAGTGATTGTACTCGGAGTGCTGGCGCTGATCTGCCTGATTGCAGGAGGAGCTTATGTCAGCAGCCGCAATGAGATGGTGCGCAAGAACGAAGCGATCAAACAAGCCTGGGCGCAGGTGGATGTAGTCCTCGAACGCCGCGCCGATTTGATCCCCAATCTTGTGGCGACGGTGAAAGGGTACGCTCAGCAGGAACAGAAGGTCTTTGCGGATATCGCCAATGCGCGCGCCGGTTTGCTGAACGCCCGGACGCCTGGAGAAAAGATCGCCGCGAACGGCCAATTGGATGGCGCCATCGGCAGGTTGCTAGCTATCGCCGAGAACTACCCCAATCTCAAATCCGATCAGAACTTCCGCGCCCTTCAAGACGAGCTGGCGGGAACTGAAAACCGCATCGCTGTCGAACGCCGCCGGTACAACGAGGCCCTGCAGGATTACAACACCTACATCGGCTTATTTCCGAATAACATTTTTGCTGGCTGGGCTGGGTTCCAGCGAAACAACGATTACTTCGCAGCTTCGGAAGGCGCGCGGGTAGCGCCTAAGGTCGACTTCAGCACGCCCAAGCAGTGAACCGGGAATGATCATCAATTTGGAGGTCGAACATGGAGAAAAGCAAAAAGAATCAGTGGGTATTTACGTTGGCGAACGTGCTGGCGGCGTTGGCGCTGCTGTACATCTTCAACAGGGCCATCGGCGGCTTCGGCCCAAAGGAAGTGCCCTACAGCGATTTTCTGGCCGAGGTCCGCGCCGGACATATGGCCGAGGTCCAGATAACGGAAAAGACCTTGCTGGGAGTCCTGAAAGAGGAGAAACCGAACTCGGGCCAGCCGGCCCCGGCGCACATGGTGAAGGCCTCACGCCTGCCGGGCATGGAGGAGACCACCCTGCTGAAGGAACTGGATGCACACGGGGTGAAATTCTCGGGACGCATTGACACTACCACGGCATGGCTCTACGCGCTAGCCTCCTGGGTGCTGCCGTTACTGATTATGACGGTGATCTACGTAGTCGGCATGCGGCAGATGAAGCAAGGCGGCGGCGGGCCGCTGACCTTCGGCAAGAACCGCGCAAAGATTCACGATCAATCAGAGCAGATCAAAGTGAACTTCGAGGATGTCGCGGGTGTGGACGAGGCCAAGGCCGAACTGGTGGAGGTAGTCGATTTTTTGAAGCACCCAAAGAAGTACCAGGCGTTGGGCGGGCGGATCCCCAGAGGCGTGCTGTTGGTAGGGCCGCCGGGCACAGGCAAAACACTTCTGGCCAGAGCGGTGGCGGGCGAGGCGGGGGTGTCCTTCTTCTCCATTTCGGGCTCAGAATTTGTGGAGATTTTCGTCGGCGTAGGCGCGGCGCGGGTGCGCGACCTGTTCGAGCAGGCGAAAAGTAAGGCGCCATGCATCATTTTCATCGACGAGCTGGACGCCATCGGGAAATCACGCTCCATGGGAGGAGTGTTCACCAATGATGAACGGGAACAGACACTGAATCAATTGCTGGTGGAGATGGATGGTTTCGACACTTCGGAAGGCGTGATCATCATGGCTGCGACCAACGAGCCGGAAGTGTTGGACCCAGCCTTATTGCGCGGCGGGAGATTCGACCGGCAGGTGACCCTGGATCGGCCCGACCTCGAGGGGCGCGAGGCGATCCTGCGCGTGCATGCGAGCAAGGTCAAGCTGGCAGCAAATGTGGACCTGAGCGTGGTCGCTGCACGGACCCCGGGCATGGTGGGTTCGGACATGGCGACGATCGTGAACGAAGCAGCGTTGCTGGCGGCTCGACGGGGGGCGGCCGAAGTCGAGATGCGTGACTTCGAGGAGGCCATTGACCGGGTGATGCTGGGGCTCGAGAAGAAGAAACAAGTGATGAGCGCAGATGAGAAGGAACGGGTGGCCCATCACGAAACAGGACATACGCTGGTGGCGCTTTCGGTGAAGCACGCCGACCCGGTGCATCGCGTGTCGATCATCCCGCGCACGATCGGGGCTTTAGGCTACACGCTGCAACTTCCATTGCATGAAAAATACCTCATGACCCAGCCGGAGATCGAAGACCAGATCACCATAATGTTGGGCGGGCGCGCCGCCGAGGAAATCTGTTACGAGGGAGTGGTTTCCACCGGCGCCTCGAACGACCTGGAGCGAGCCTCGGAACTAGTGCGCCAGCTCGTCACGCGTTTTGGCATGAGCTCTGCGCTAGGCCCGTTGACTTGGGGCATTCCGAACTCGGCGCGTTTCTTGCAAAACCCATTTGCCACCGACCAGCGTAACTACAGTGAACAAACTGCCCAGATCATCGATCAAGAAGCACGGCGCATCACTGGGGAAATGTATGCGCGGGCAAAGGGGATTCTAACCCAGCGCCAGGCGGATTTGGAGAAGGTGGCGGCGGAACTGATAGGTAAGGAAACGTTATACCGGGCCGATTTGGATCGGCTGTTGGAACAGCCCCAGCCGCAGCCGACCGCGGCTTAGAAGGGCCGAAAGGTGGCGCAGAGATTGAGTTCACTGTCTGCGCCACTCCGGTGCTGCACCTCAAAGGATGGCAATCATGAAGGGAATTCCGAGGCTTGCTTACAAACTGCTGGTTAACGACACGGCCAAGTTTTCGGCCTTGCTGCTCGGAATCACGTTTGCCGTCTTTCTTATGATGTTCATAACCTCGATGTTCAGTGGGGTGATGAACCACGCGTCCTCCACGGTCATTAACATTGGAGCACCGGTGTGGGTGATGGATCCCTCCGTTGAGACCATCTCCAACTCGGTGGGCATGCCCGACTACGTCCTGGACGCGGTCCGAAGCATGCAAGGCGTGAAGTATGCGGTTCCCTTTTATTCGGGAGGGGCGCTGGTGAAGCTAGGTGACGGAACCTGGCAATCCGTAACCGTCGTTGGCCTGGATGATACGAGCCTTTATGGAAGACCCGAGCTTCTCGAAGGGAAGATCGAGGATATCTATGCGGAGAATGGATTCATTGTGGTAAAGGATGCGGAGTTTTCTAAGCTCGAGAACCCACGCATCGGCTCGACGTTTGAGCTGAATGACAATCGCGGGGTCATCGTGGGAATCGCCCGGGTGGCGACTTCCGGCCTTTACGGCATTCCCACCCTGTATACAACTTATGAGCGAGCGATCCAATACATTCCAAATCCTCGCTTCACGATCTCCTACGTCCTGGTTGAGCCGAAAAGCGCCAGCGATATTCCGCGGATCAAACAGCAGGTCGAGGCTCTTGGATACCGCGCGCGGACCAAAGAGGAGTTCATGAAAAGAACTGAGGACTTTTTCATTTACAAGACCGGCGGCGGCACCAACATGATGATCATGACGTTCATTAGCTTCATTGTCGGTCTCTCGATTTCAGGACAGACATTTTACACCTTCATCCTCGAGAACCTGGAGCGATTTGGTGCTCTGAAAGCCATCGGCACGAAGAGCCGAGACTTGGTGCGCATGATTCTATTCCAAGCCACCTTCACAGCGCTCACCGGCTATGGCCTGGGTGTCGGTGGGTGTGTGCTCTTGATTTACCTGGCCAAGCTAAGGCTGCCCAGCTATGCCGCCATGGTTACCTTCAGCAACCTGGCGGTGTCCTTTGCCATGGTGGTAATGATTGCCGCAGGTTCCAGCTATGCGGCCGTTCGACGCGTTCTGAAGATTGAGCCATTCGAGATATTCCGAGGATGAGATGCCGAAGACAGCCATTCAAGCAGCCGGACTGGTGAAATGGTTTGGCGAAGGCGAGGCCAAAACCATGGCGCTCCGGAACGTCAGTCTGGAGGCTCAATTCGGGGAGATGGTTTACATTATAGGCCCCTCCGGGAGTGGGAAGACGACTTTGCTCAGCGTTCTCACGGGCATCCTGAAGCCCAACGCCGGCAAGGTCCTGCTGGAAGATGTGGACATTTGGAGTCTGAATTCCGACCAACTTGCGGATTTCCGATTGGCGAAAATCGGATTCGTTTTTCAGGATTATCACCTCTTTCCCCGCTTGACGACCGCGGAGAACGTGGCCATCCCACTCGTCCTCAGGGACAAGGAATGGGGCGAGTCAATCCAGGAAGCAGAGAAATACCTGGATGTCGTGGGGCTGAAAAGCCGCGCCGACTTGTATCCAGTGAAGCTGAGCGGGGGAGAGCAGCAGCGCGTGGCCATTGCCCGAGCCATTGTCGACCAGCCGGACATTCTTATTATGGATGAACCGACTGCCTCGCTGGACGGAGACACCGGCGTGGCGATTTTGAGCTTTGTGAAAAAAAACGTCCTCAATCAGGATCGCTGCATTCTGGTAGTAACGCACGACGACCGGATTTATCAATTCGCAACACGCATCTTGCAGATGGAAGACGGAAGACTCAAGGCGTCAGAAAAGAGTGGGACATGAAAAACAAGGCAATTTTCACCATCTCTTCGGTAGGAATCGTCGGCGGCATCGCCGCCGCCATTCTTTCCGGCATTACGAAGCCGCAGCTGCCTCCCGCCTTCAAACCGGCGGCCAGCCCCTACCCGAGCGCTATTTATGCCGAGGGCATCGTCGAAAGCGCCCAAACCAGTGGCGAGAACATCAACATCTACCCGGAAGTTGCGGGCACGGTCAAAGAAATCCTGGTTTCTGAAGGCCAGCAAGTCAAGGTCGGCGAGCCCCTGCTTCAGGTTGACAACTCAGTCCAAAGAGCGACAGCGGAGCAGCAAGGGTCACAGGCGGAAGCTGCCGCAGCGCTCTTGCGAGAGCTGAAGGCCGAGCCGAGAAAAGAAAACCTCGATGTGGTCGATGCACAAGTGGGTGCTGCGGAAGCCTCCTTGAAGACTGCCCAGGACACGTTGCAAAAAGACCAGGCGGCCTACGAAATCGATCCGCGCTCGGTAAGCAAAGATGCTTTAGACAGTGCTGTAAATGCCGCCGCCGTTGCCCAGGCGAATCTGATCGTGGCCAGGAAGCAGGATGATTTGACGAAGGCCGGAGCCTGGATCTACGACATTCAGAATCAGGAACGGCAGCAGCACGCTTTGGCGAAGGCCTATGCGGCTTCCTGTGCGTTGCTCGGCAAATATACACTTCGCGCCTCGCGGGATGGCGTTGTGCTCGCCATCAATACTATCGTCGGGAACTATGTGTCCCCGCAGGGGTCTTATGACGCCTATACGCAGGGGGCAGATCCCGTCATCACATTGGGGAGTTTGCCATCCTCTCTCCACGTTCGCTGCTACGTCGACGAGATTCTGGTCCCACGGTTGCACTTATGCTCCAAAATGATCGCGCAAATGTCCGTCCGCGGGTCGGATGTCAAAATTCCCCTGGAATTCGTCCGATTGCAGCCGTATGTTTCTCCGAAAATCGAGCTTTCGAACCAACGCCAGGAACGCGTGGATGTGCGCGTTCTGCCTGTGATTTTCAAGATCGCGAAGGTCTCGAAAGCGAATCTATATCCCGGTGAACTGGTCGATGTGTACATCAGTGAGTGAGGTGGGAAGGGAGCGCAGGCATACTGCACGTAACGTCATCTCAGGCGCGATACAACAGCGGTTAAGGGTGTCCGCGCTCCCAGAGGGAAGTGAAATGAGACGCTACATTAAGAAGGATCGGATCATTTTGCTGACGGCACTGGTAGTGATTCTCCTGTTGACCGGTTGCGTGGTTGGGCCTAAGTATGCGCGCCCGACGGTCGAGACCCCGCTTGCGTATAAGGAAACTCCACAAGCAGCGGCAAGGGAATCGGAGTCTTGGCGAGCAAGCCAGCCGAAGGACGCAACAAACCGCGGGCAGTGGTGGAAAGCCTTCAACGATCCGCAATTGGATGAGCTGGAGGCCAAAGCGAGTTCGTCGAACCAGGAAATCGTAGCGGCGGCGACCAACTTTCTTGCTGCGCGGGCCCTGGTTCGTGAAGCTCGCGCGCAGTATTTCCCGACGCTCACAACGAACCCGACTATTACCAACGAGCGCCCTTCCCCCGCACAATTCGGGGGTTTGCAGGCGGGAAGCGCGATGGGTGTCCCTTTGAGTGTCAAGTCTTACACGAACTACACGCTGCCTTTTGATGCTTCCTGGGAGCCTGACTTCTGGGGGCGTATTCGGAACGGCGTGAGGAGTAGTATTTACGCGGCGCAAGCCAGCGCCGCCGATCTCGAGAACGTTCGCCTGAGCGAACAGGCGGAACTTGCCGCCGATTACTACGAGCTTCGCGGCCAGGATTCCCTCAAAGAGGTGCTGGATTCCACGGTAAGCGCCTACCAGGAAGCTTTCAATCTTACTGCGACCCAGTACAAGGCGGGCCTCGGCAACGAGGAACCGGTGGCGCAAGCCGAGGCTCAGTTGAAAGCAGCGCAGGCACAGGACACGAATCTGGCCATCTTGCGAGCGGAGTATGAGCATGCCATCGCAGTTCTAGTGGGCGAGCCCGCCTCGACGTTTTCTCTTCCGGCAAAATCCCAACTCACAATTCCTCCTAGTATTCCAGCCGGAGTCCCGTCGGAACTCCTCGAGAGGCGCCCGGATATTGCCGCTGAGGAGCGTTCCATGGCTCAGGCGAACGCACAAATTGGGGTGGCCAAAACGGCCTATTTTCCAGCCATCCTGCTCAGCGCCACCGGCGGATTCGGAAATTCCTCGGCTGCAAACTGGTTCACATGGCCAAGCCGGTTTTGGTCTGTTGGACCGAGCTTAGCTGAGACCGTTTTTGATGCCGGCCTGAGGCGAGCCACTATGGAACTATATCGTGCGTCCTACGATGCGACGATCGCGAACTACCGGCAGACCGTGTTGACGGCGTTCCAACAAGTCGAGGATAACCTTGCATCTCTGCGAATTCTCTTGCAGGATATCGACCAGCAGAACGCCGCGGTTGAGGCCGCGGCCAGAAGCTTGCAGGAAGCTACGGTGAGGTACAAGGCCGGACTCGATCCCTATCTCAATGTGATAAGCGCTCAAACCATCTTACTAAACGACCAGCAAACGGCTGTGAACTTTCGCATGCAACAGATGGTGGCGAGTGTCCAGTTAATCAAGGCCCTGGGCGGAGGTTGGGACAGCGCTCAGCTGCCTTCACCGAATCAACTTAAAACCAAGATGGTTCGCAGCCTTGGCCATTCTGATAACAGGCCGTAATTAGGAGGCATTGTGGGGTTCTAAAGGAGGCAATATGAAGCGATCTGACGGTCGACACGGCTCAGCTTGTATGATGTGCGGCAAACCATCAAAGCGGCCGATCTGTGAATCTTGCAGTCGCAAGGTCGACGCAGAGGCGATCCACAAAAAGTTGGAAGCCGGCAAGCCAGACAAACTGGCAGATTAGCGAAACTCGTAAACCGCACCGCAGGCCTGGTGAAAGTGGCACATCACCAGTAACGCTGAAGTCGACCTGCCCGCCAGGTGCCTGAATAGGGTCGCTTATGAAATTCAGTGTCCTTGCACTTGATTATGATGGAACCATCGCCAGGGACGGAGTCCTGGACCCTCAGGTCAGGGCGGCCATCGCAGATGTGCGGGCGCAAGGAATTACGGTGGTCATTGTCAGTGGCCGGGTTTTAGCAGACTTAAACCATGCGGTCGGCGATCTCGGGTTCGTCGATGCTGTGGTAGCGGAGAACGGCGCCGTTCTCTGTTTCTCCAACGGCCACTCGCGGCTGCTCGCTTCTCCTCCGCCCGCAAGCTTCTTGGCGGAGTTGAAGCGCCGCGGAATCACTTTTTCGGCAGGGCAGTGCATCGTCGAAGCAGATGCTTCGTGCGCTCAGTCCATCCTAGCCGTCATCAGAGAACTCGAACTTCCACTGGTGCTGTTGTTCAATCGAAGCCGCCTGATGGTCCTTCCCCAGTCGATCAGTAAAGCTACCGGGCTGCGTGCCGCGCTGGCCGCGCTCCGCCTCTCCGCACACAACGCGATCGGCATCGGCGACGCCGAAAACGACCATGACCTGTTGGTGGCTTGCGAACTGGGTGTGGCTGTCTCCTGGGGTAGCCGCGCCCTTCAGGCTGTGGCGGATGAAGTTCTCCAGGGTGACGGTCCAAGTGCCGTGGCAGCTTACATTCGGCAGGCTGCAAAAAAAGGTAGACTTCCCCCTGACCTGCTCGGCCGTCATTTGATCACGGCTGGCACAACTATGGACGGGCATACAGTCGCGCTGCCGATTCGAGGTTATGACCTCCTTATCACCGGTGGCCCGCACTCGGGGAAGTCCTGGGGCACTGGACTTCTCTGCGAGCAGTACATTCTCCAAGGCTACTGTGTTTGGGTGGTAGACCCCGAGGGGGATTACAGCACTCTGGAATCCCTCCCAGGCGTAGTGGTGATGGGGGGTGGGGCCTCTCCCCCGCCTCCCGGCGATTTGGAGCAAGCCCTGCGATATCCTGATGTCAGCGTGGTAGTGGACCTGTCGCGCCTGCCTCTCCCGGAGAAAGGAGAATATCTAAACACGCTTTTGCCAATGCTCGCTTCCCACCGACGCTCGACTGGCTTGCCGCACCGCATCGTGATTGATGAGGCCCATTATTTTCTTAATGCACCAAACGTCCTTCAGTTGTTGGATTTCGACTTGGGTGCTTACACGCTTGTGACTTGCCGTCCATCGGAACTGCATCCGGAAGTCCGCAGAGCTATTGATGTTGTTGTCGCCTCCGGGATGACTGATCCCCAGTCGCTCGACGCGCTGCTGTCGATGTGCGGCGGCGCATGCCCGAGGGCCGAACTGACAAAGATTATCGAAGGCCTGACCATCAACGAGGCGGCAATTCTGCCAGTGCCCGCGACCGGAGGAAAGCTGCTGCCCTTTAATCTTCTGCCCCGACTCACCCCGCACGTTCGTCACCGGGTCAAGTACTTCGATGTGTCCGTGGGCGAAGGCCGAGGGTTCGTGTTCACATCCAACAGTAATCCGGTGGGGGCTCGGGCTTGCAGTTTAAGGGAGTTTGTATCCGCACTGAATAGCCTTCCTCCCGCAGTTCTTGACGGTCACGCCAAACGGGCGGACTTCTCGAGGTGGATTTTGGACGTATTCCGCGATCATCCGCTCTCGTCGAGAATTCGCAAAGTGGAAGAGCAGTATCGCTTGGGTCACATCCGTGATCTCAGACTTGTACTCGCGACCTTAGTTCGGGAACGCTATGACCTACCTCCGAATATCAACGTGCCCGGATAAGGCTTGCATTCCAACTAGTGGGGGCGCATAGCCATGCGCCCCTCCGAGTCGACTCAGTTAAGAGGTCATCTGGGACCATGCTCCTGCGCCTTGTTATCCTCCTGGGTTTGTTCAACCGGGATCTGAGGATCAGACTGGCGCCATCTTTCCTCGGGCTGGCCTTCTTGGCCCTCGCGACGGGCTGGATTTGGTCCCGTCAGCCTGATAAACGTTCGGAGGCCGTGAAGAGAGAGTTCGAACCTGCAAATCCGCTCGAGCTGCGCACGGCTTTTATCTTTGCCATCTTGTTCCTCGCCATGCTGGTGGTCACTCACGTGGTCGTCGTGCACCTGGGAAGACCCGGGGTTTACGGGCTGGCGGCAATCATGGGAGCCACGGATGTGGATCCCTTTATCATGGGTATAACTCAAGCGACTCCCTCGCTCACTCCTCTGACCATGGCCTCGGCAAGCATTCTCATTGCAGCGGCCAGCAACAATCTGGTCAAAGGAATTTATGCCTACGCCATGGCCGACCGCAAGACAGGCATTCAAAACTTATGTCTCTTGACCGGATTGGCCGCCCTAGGTCTTACACCACTGCTTTGGTTGTCGGCGTGATTTGCTGTCGTAGGGAATCGAGCTGGCCAACTCTCTCTTACACCGTGGTAAAATGCCACGCGCGGAGGTCACAGACGCCACGCATCTTGCAAGCAAGCTGGTCGGCCCGAAGTGTGCCGACTCGGAGCTCGGGAATTGGGGTGATGAAAATGGACCCGTCAGGTATCGGCACGATTGAGTCCCGAACCCATCAATCAACGGGGCCGCTGCTCCTGATCCAGCATTGCGCGCTTTCAGTCTGCTCAGTCGGTCTCGCAGTGGGTCTGCTTGCTAGTCTCTCAGTTGCTCGCGTACAAGCGCAATCCCAACCTCCGCAGTACGTCACCAAGTACTGGCGAACGGAACAAGGTCTGCCGCAGAACTCGGTGAATGCGATGGTGCAGGACCATCGCGGCTATCTCTGGATAGGCACCTTCGGGGGGCTCGCGCGCTTCGATGGCGAGCGCTTCACGGTTTTCGATTCGGCGAATACGCCAGGTTTCAGCAGCGATCGGATATTCTGTCTCAACGAAAGTCGCTTAGGAGTGTTGTGGATCGGTACTGTGGACGGCGGTCTCATCCGGCTGGATGACGGTGTTGCCACCACCTACACCGAACACGACGGCTTGCCGAGCGGGTCCATCAGCTCCATCCGCCACGATACCGAAGGTAACGTGTGGATCAACACTTCGCGTGGCGTTGCACGTTTTGCCGGTACAAAAGTGGAGCTTTACGCCACTTACCGGGGGAGAGCGGTTAGGGAGTTTTTCCTGCAGGCGCGGGATGGAAGCATGTGGTTTCGTTCTGGACAAGATGTTTTGCGTTTCGGGGCAGATGGCTCCGTTGCGACCCTGACGGTCCTCAAGCCGACCGTTTATTTCCTCAACGAAACTCGCGACGGAAGTGTCTGGATTGCTTTTCGCGATCAGTATCGCTTGGTGCGCTATGACCATGGGACGTTCTCCGATGTACGGCTGCCGCCCATAGGCAAGTCTCCCGTGTATGCCGGGCAAGGCGTCCCGGCCATGGCGGAGGATACGGATGGGGCATTGCTGCTGGCTACCCCGGCCGGACTGGTTCGGGTCGTGGACGGAAGGGCCAGTTCTCCCGAAGCCTTACCCTTGCCGGCGAGTGGCCGCGAACTGCCTAAGGTACGCAGCCTCCTGGTGGATCGCGAAGGTAATCGCTGGGTTGGAACGATTGGGTCAGGGCTGGTTCGTCTTCGGCGAGCCCCTTTGACAGCCTACGGAAAGGACGAAAGCCTCTCGGACTCAAGCTTCAGTGCGGTGTTTCAGGACCGGGAAGGCCGGACCTGGCTGGGCGGGGATGAGCTCTACTGGTTCGATGGGCATCGATTCCATCTTTTCCCGGGCGTGGTGAACATTCTCACCATTGCCCAGACGCGCGGTGGAGAGCTGTGGTTCGGCGGATACGGCGGGGTTCATCGCTTCAGCGCGGGCGTGCTGAGTTATTTCAAGGTTGAAGCGCCGGCCGTGAGGGCCATCTATGAAGACCGGCAAGGGACGCTTTGGATCGGTGCGCTGACCGAGGAGCGTCCTGGAGGCCTTTACCGCTTCCGCGAGGGAAAACTGGAGCAAGTCCCCGGAATCTCCGATGTGCGCGCGATCGCCGAGGACCGGGACGGTGGCCTATGGCTGGGCGGCCTCGAAGGGCTCCGGTACATGCGCGGCAGCAAAACTGTCACGTACGACCAGAAGCAAGGCTTGTCCAGCAAAACCGTGTACGACATCCACCAAGATTCGACCGGGACTCTCTGGGTTGCGACCTACGGCGGGGGGTTGAATCGCTTGCGGGACGGCCGGTTTAAGGCGATCACCACCAAAGACGGCCTGCCCAACAACATGCTGCTGGGCATCTTGGAGGATGCCGAAGGGAATCTCTGGCTCAGCTCCAATCAGGGTATCTGTCACCTCAGTCTGAAGGAGCTCAACGATTTTGTCGATGGGAAAATCTCTTCCATTTCGCCCGTATCATACGGGGCCGCCGAGGGCATGAGAAGCACCGAATCTAATGATGGGAGCCCCGCCGCCTGGAAGACTACCGACGGGCGGATATGGTTTCCCACCCTGCGCGGCGTGGTGGCGATAGATCCGGGTGTGGGCAATCGTCTTCCCCCGCCTGTGGTGTTGGAGGAGGCATGGGCAAACAAGCTGACACTTGCGCCTGACGGCCAGACTTCCATACCCCCCGGCAATAACACACTCGATTTCCGCTTCACAGCCCTGAGCTTTTCCGCCCCGGAAAAACTGCGTTTCAGGTGTCGACTCGACCCATTCGACAAGGACTGGGTGGATGCCGGCACGCGACGAACTGCTCACTACACGAACATGGCTCCCGGAAAATACTCGTTCCAGGTGGTTGCGGCCAACAGCTATGGCATCTGGGACGATCAGGGGGCAAGCGTGCGTTTCTTGCTGAAGCCGCACTTTTACCAGACGCTGTGGTTCCGGCTGGTCCTCTTGGCCGGCGTGGTGCTGCTCGCCGGCAGTGCCTATTGGCTGCGTGTAAGGCAACTGCACGCAAGGGCAGCGCGCTTGAAGCAGCTTGCTGATACTCTGCAGGAGCAGGCGAATCTCCTCAACCTCACGCACGACGCCATTTTTGTGATGGATTTGGAGGCGGAGATCAAGTACTGGAATCGTGGTGCCGAGGAGCGGTACGGGTGGCCCATCGAGCAAGCGATCGGCAAAGATGTTCACCACCTGCTGAAGACAGTCTTCCCGGCGCCATTTGAACAGATCAAAGAGGAAGTGGTGCTTACGGGTCGCTGGGAAGGCGAGCTTGTGCATACCAAGAAGGACGGAACCCAGGTGGTGGTGGCGAGCCGTTGGTCTTTGCAACGCGACGAGCGGGGCGCGCCGGTCGCGATCCTCGAGACCAACAACGACATCACCGAGCGCAAGCGGGCGGAGGAGGCGTTGCGTCGTTTGAATCGCGAACTGCGGGCGCTCAGCAACTGCAACCAGACCCTCCTGCGCGCCACTGACGAACACAGCTTGCTCGAAGAAATCTGCCGGATCGTCTGCGAGGAGGCCGGCTACCGCATGGCGTGGGTGGCCTACGCGGAACACGACGAGGCCAGAAGCTTGCGCCCCGTCGCGTGGGCCGGGATCGAGGAGGGGTATCTCGCAAACTTGGGCGTCAGTTGGGCGGACACAGAGCGCGGGCGCGGCCCCAGTGGAACAGCAATTCGCAGCGGCAAAAGCTGCTGCATTCAGGATTCGGCAACGGATCCTCGGATCGCGCCCTGGCGTGAGAGCGTTTTGCAGCACGGTTTTCTTTCCGGCATCGCCCTGCCGCTCAAGGACGAACAGGCCAACGCCTTCGGCACCATTACGATCTATTCCGCACAGCCCAATGCTTTTACTTCGGAGGAGGTTCGGCTGCTTGAGGAGTTGGCTGGCGACCTCGCCTTCGGCATCGTAACCCTGCGTTCCCGGGGCGCACGAGAACGGGCAGAGCAGCAAGTCTCGCTCCTGAGTTTCGCCTTGGACAAAGTCCGCGAAGCCGCCTTGCTGGTGGACGAGAATGGGCGTTTTCATTACGTCAACGAGGAGGCCTGCCACGTTCTGGGTTATACCCGTGCGGAATTGCTCGGCATGGGTGTATCAAATATTGACCCGGAGTTCCCGGCGCAGCGTTGGTCCGGCCATTGGCGAGACCTTAAAGCGCAGCGGTCGTTGAGTTTCGAAAGCCGCCACCGCACCCGCGATGGCCGCATTTTCCCGGTCGAGATCAGTGCCAATTATTTCGACTACGGAGGCCGGGGTTACAACTTAGCCCTTGTGCGGGATATCACCGAGCGCAAGCAGACGGAGGAGGCGCTGCGCGAGAGCGAACGGAAGTACCACGAACTCGTGGAGCACGCGAACAGCATCATCCTGCGCTGGACGCATGATGGACGGATCACGTTTCTCAACGAGTTCGGGTTGAGATTCTTCGGCTACTCTGCCGAAGAGATTATCGGCCGCCACGTTGTGGGCACGATTGTCCCCCCGACCGAAAGAGCCGGACGCGACCTGCGCCAACTTATGCTTCACGTTTGCGCTGACCCGCAGGCTTTTGAACAGAACATCAATGAAAACATGCGCCGTAGTGGGGAGCGAGTCACGATTGCATGGACCAACAGAATTGTGTGGGGCGCCAAGGGCGAGGTGGCGGAGATTTTGAGTGTCGGCACGGACGTTACCGAGCGCAAGCGGGTCGAAGAAGCCCTGCGGCAGTCCAACGCTTATAACCGCAGCCTGATCGAAGCCAGCCCGGACCCGCTGGTGACCATCGGGCCGGAGGGTAAGATCACGGACGTCAATGCGGCCACAGAGGCGGCCACGGGCCGCTCCCGCGGCGAACTGATCGGCACCGATTTCTGCGATTACTTCACCGAGCCTGAAAAAGCTCGTGCCGGTTACCAGCAGGTGTTCCGGGAAGGGATGGTGCGAGATTATCCGTTGGGGCTGCGGCATCGAAACGGAGGCGTGATGCCGGTGTTGTACAATGCCTCGGTTTATCGCGATGTGTCGGGCCAAGCGATAGGTGTTTTCGCCGCCGCTCGCGACATCACCGAACGCAAGCGGGCCGAGCAAGCTCTGCGCCAAAGTGAAGCGCACCTGGCGGAAGCGCAGCGACTGAGCCACACGGGCAGTTGGGCGTGGAACCCCGCCACTCTTCAGTCACTTTACTGGTCCGAGGAAATGTTCAGGATTTTTGGGCTAGACCCGCAGAAGGGTGTACCAGCCACCGAAACATTCTGGCAACGAATCCACCCTGAGGACTTCGACCACGTGCGTGAACTGCTGCTGAAGGCAGCGGCTGGAAACACAGAGTACGAGCATGATCACCGGATCGTGCGGCCCGATGGAACGGTCAAGCACCTCCATGTGATCGGGCATCCGGTTCTCGATGAAAACGGACAGGTCGCGCAATACGTCGGCACGGCAGTCGATGTCACAGAACGTAAGCGCGCCGAGGAAGCGTTGCGGGAGAGCGAGACGCTCTTCCGCACATTTGTGGACCACGCAGCAGATGCATTCTTCGTCCTGGACATCGAACAACGAAAAATTACTGACGTGAACCGGGAGGCCTGCGAGAGCCTTGGTTACACTCGGCAGGAACTGATCGGGATGACGCCGCTGGCCTTCGACAGGAACGTGGGTCTGGCGGTCACGGAATCGGTCGCGGAGCGGACGGCGGCGGGTGAGACCGTGTTCGACACGCACTGGCATCAGCGAAAGAACGGGACACTGTTCCCGGTCGAAGCACACACCAGCCAGTTTTGGTATGCAGGTCGTCGTTTCCTGCTGAAGGTTGCGCGGGACATCAGTGACCGCGTACGTGCCGAAGAACAGCGCGAGGAGCTGCGGCAACTTGAGGCAGATCTTGCGCACATCAACCGGGTGAGCATGATGGGGGAATTGACTGCCTCGATTGCGCATGAAGTCAATCAGCCCCTATCAGGCGTAGTGAGCAACGGCAGCGCTTGCCTGCGTTGGCTGGCCGGAGAGGCGCCTAACGTAGAGGAGGCCCGGGAAGCCGCTCGCCGCATCGTGCGCGACGGGAAGCGAGCCGGTGAAGTGATCGCCCGCGTTCGGGCGCTGGCCAAGAGAGCTGCGACAGCTCATGAAAAACTCGATCTGAATGAAACAATCCGAGAAGTCTTGGCCCTCGTCGGGGACGAAGCGAAAAGAAAGAGCGTGATCATCCGTACGCAGTTTGCGGATGACCTTTCACCTATGTCAGGCGATCGAGTACAGTTGCAGCAAGTGATGCTAAACCTGACCATGAATGCCATCGAAGCGATGAGCAGTGTAGATGAGCGAGCACGAGAACTTGTGATTACGACTCGGAACATTGAGGAGGACCAGGTGCTGGTGACAGTTAAGGATTCGGGGCCAGGGATTGACTCGGACACCCTTGACAAGATCTTTGACCCTTTCTACACCACGAAGCCCGGCGGCATGGGCATGGGACTTTCGATTAGCCGTTCCATTCTTCAGGCGCATGGAGGCCGGCTGTGGGCTGCGGCCAAGGACGGCCCGGGCACAATCTTCCATTGCAGCCTTCCGAAGTACCATGCAGGAGCAGCAGATGAGCGAGTTGCAGGAGTCTGAGGGAATTATTGCGATTGTGAGCCGCTACCTCATGGTAGGGATGGCGCAGGGGCACCCAGAGGAGGGCCGGTGATGCGACGAGTTACCATCGTGCTGGGCGTCCTGGCGGCAGTCTGCGGCTGCGGGTTCGCGTTGGGTCCCGCTCTCGCCCTCCCGGCTGAACGCCCAGCCACACGGTCCGCCCACCTGACGAGGAAGGCCGGCTTCCGAGGGGACCGCGAAGGGAGAGTTGACTCGCCCGCCCGCCAATTTCAGGATCTCCACGCACAGGGCGGCCATGCTCGGCTGACAGACCTCAAATTCATACACCTCACGACTAACGATGGCCTATCGCAAAACAACGTCACGGAGATTCTGCAGGATCGCCAGGGCTTCATGTGGTTTGCCACCCGAGACGGCCTCAATCGCTATGATGGCAACGCCTTCGTGGTCTACAAACACAACCCCAAAGACCCTACGAGCTTGAGCGCCAACTATATTTGGGATCTGACGGAAGACAACCACGGTTACTTGTGGATTGCCACCGAGACAGGCGGCGTGAACAAATTCGACCCTACCACCGAACGCTTCTCCCGCTTCCGTCACGACCCCAACAACCGCAACACTATCTGCGGGGATTCGGTAGAAAGCGTCGCCACCGACTGCCGCGGGTATCTGTGGTTTGGCACTGGTGGCTGCGGCCTCGACGAGTTTGATCCATCAACCGGAACCTTTACTCATCATCGGAATGACAGTGCGAAGGATTTTCTTGGCAGGATCACTAAAGTTGTGGAGGGAAGGCAAGGCGACATCTGGTTTGTTGGGGAGCGTGGTCTGTTCCATCTGGACCCACAAACAGGACAGATTATTCGCCCTCCTGGAACCACTAGTGGCCTCGCCGCAGACTATGTATATGAGGACGAGGTCGGCAATCTGTGGATGCTGGCATGGTCCCCGGTCGTCGGACTCGTCAAGTATGATCGGCAGGCGAAGCGGCTCACAAACTACCCCCTCGGTGAGGGTGCTGTCGGCATAGCTAGTAGTAACTTCCTGGCCGACGGCCGAAATGGATTCTGGGTTTCATCGAGCCGCGGTCTCTGTTACTTCGACCGGCGAGCTGAACGTTGGACGTATCGGTTTCAGCACGATGACACGAACCTCGATAGCCTCAACGATAACACCGTTGCCTCGGTCTATCGGGATAGGGGCGGCTTACTGTGGGTGGGGACTGAAGATGGCGGGCTTAATCTCCTCAATCTGCAGCAAGAGCAGTTCGGTCTTTATCACCATCGCGCCAACGATCCCAACAGTCTCTCACCCGGCAAGGTCACGGCGATTTACGAGGAGCCGGGCGGTATTTTATGGATAGGATTCTTCCCTCGGCGCTTGGATAGATTGGACCGTAAAACGGGGCAAGTTACGCACTACGTTCCCGGCCCGCAGCACAAGAACTCGCTCGGCGCAGGCGCTGACCTTATCACGATTTATAAAGATGTTCACGGCTATCTCTGGTTGGGTGGCTGGGGTAGCGGTCTTGTTCGGTTCGATGGACGCACTGGACAATTCAAGCACTACGTCCACAAGCCTGATGATCCGAATAGTTACCCCGCTGACAACGCTTACAAAATCTACGGTGATCGAACTGGCCAAATATGGGTGGGCCAGCGGTACGGCCTAAGCCGTCTTGATCCGGCAACGGAACAATTTACAAACTATCGGCCCGACCCCAGCAATCCGAACAGCCAGAGCAACGCCGTCTGGGCCGTCTATCAGGATCATACCGGCACGATGTGGTTGGGAACGAGGGGTGGCGTGCTGAGCCGCTTCGATGACAAGACCAAAACTTTTTTGAACTACACGCCCGACCCGCGTGACCCTCGCAGACTCTACGGCGGCGGCATCACCTCCATTCACGAAGACCGCTCTGGAACCTTGTGGGTGGGAGGCTGGGACGGACTGTACCGGTTCAACCACCACGGCGGGACGTTCACCCGGTACACGGAAAGTCAGGGCCTACCGAGCAGCGTTATCCAAGGGATACTGGAAGACAAGGGCGGCAGGCTTTGGCTCAGCACCAAGGATGGGATATCCCGGTTCGATCCTAGGACGGAAACGTTTAGAAACTACGACGTGTCGGACGGCCTGCAGGCTGATGAGTTCAGTGAAAGCTGCTATTTCCAAGGCCCAGATGGGGAGATGTTTTTCGGCGGCAGCAATGGGTTTAATGCGTTCTTTGCTCAAAATATCCGCGACAATCCCTATGTGCCGCCGGTAGTGATCACCAACGTCAAAATCTTCAACAAACCCGTTCCTATTAGCGCCAAGTCGGTGCTCACGAAAGCCGTCTCCTACGTTGATGGGTTAACTCTCTCCTTCCGAGACAATGTCTTCTCCTTGGGATTTGCGGCGTTGAGTTATGCAAATTCTTACAAAAATCGTTATCGATATAAGCTCGAGGGCTTTGATCCTGGCTGGAACGAGGCAGGCAGCACGCAGCGCTTGGCTACGTATACCAATCTAGATCCGGGTAGATATGTTTTTCGCGTGCAGGGGTCAAACAGCGATGGCGTATGGAATGAAGAAGGGGTGTCACTGCCCATTCTCATTACACCCCCCTGGTGGAGGACCAACTGGTTTCGCACGCTCTGCGTGGTTGTTTTTCTGGCGCTGCTCTGGGCGGCTTACCGGCTCCGCATCGGGCAGCTGGAGGCGCAGGAAAAGAAGTTTCGCGAAGCGGTTGAAACCATGCCGGCCCTGGCGTTTATCGCCCGGCCCGACGGCTACCGGACCTTCGTTAATCGGGGCTGGGTGGAATATACGGGGATGACGGTGGAGCAGGCGACCGGCTCCGGTTGGGAGGCGGCAGTACATCCCGACGATCTCGAGAAAGCTATGGCCGCATGGAAAACATCGGCCGCTACGGGTGGCCCCTTGGACTATGAAACGCGATTGCGTCGCGGTGCTGACGGAGCGTATCGCTGGTTCCATACGCGCGCTGTGCCGCTGCGCGACAAGCGCGGGAAGATGGTGAAATGGTGTGGGGTAGCGAACGACATCGAAGACCGCAAGCGCGCCGAACAGGAGCGCGACAGGCTGCGGCAACTCGAGGCGGATCTTGCGCATATCAACCGCGTGAGCATGATGGGCGAACTCACCGCCTCGATCGCGCATGAAGTCAACCAGCCCCTATCAGGCGTAGTCAGCAACGGCAGCGCTTGCCTGCGTTGGCTGGCCGGAGTGGCGCCGAACGTGGAGGAAGCCCGTGAGGCCGCCCGCCGTATCGTGCGCGACGGGAAGCGCGCCGGGGACGTGATAGCCCGAGTTCGAGCCCTGGCAAAGAGAGCTGCGACGCCTAACGAAAAACTCGATCTCAATGAAGTAATCCGGGAAGTCCTGGCCCTGGTAGCGGACGAAGCGAAGAGAAACAGCGTGGCGGTCGGAAGCCAGTTTGCAACTGACGCTTATTCCGTGCTCGGCGACCGGGTGCAGTTGCAGCAGGTGATGCTAAACCTGGTGATGAATGCCATCGAAGCCATGAGCACCGTACATGACCGGCCACGAGAACTCCTGATAGCCACACGGAACCTTGATGCCGACCAGGTGGAGGTAACGGTTAACGACTCGGGGCCAGGGATTGACCCGAACATGATCGACAAGATCTTTGACCCGTTCTTTACCACGAAACCCGGCGGCATGGGCATGGGACTTTCGATTAGCCATACCATTCTTCAGGCGCACGGCGGCCGGCTTTGGGCTGCGGCTAAGGACAGCCGAGGAACAATCGTCCACTTTTCCCTTCCCAAGTACCGCGAAGACGAATCCAATGCGGCAGCCTGACGCAATTATCGCGATTGTCGACGACGACCTCTCGGTCCGGGAAGGTCTCGAAAGCCTGATCCGGTCCGCCGGCTGGAGGGTCGAAACTTTCGCCTCTGCGCAGGAATTTTGGGCACGTCCTCGGACTGAGGCGCCAAGTTGTTTGATATTGGACCTGCAAATGCCCGGGCTGAGCGGGCTCGATCTGCAGAGGCGGATGGCCGAGGCCGAAGTGGAGGTCCCTATCGTTTTCCTGACAGGCCACGGCAGTATCCCTGCCTCCGTCCAGGCCATGAAAGCGGGGGCCGTTGAGTTTCTGACCAAGCCCTTCGACGAGCAGGACCTCTTACGGGCGGTCGAAGAAGCTATCGAACGCGATCGTTTAGCGCGCCGGCGGCAGGCGGAGATGCATGAGTTGCAACGTCGGTATGCGTCGCTGACCGCGCGCGAGCAGGAAGTGATGCAACAGGTGGTTTCTGGTCTGCTCAATAAGCAAGTTGCGGCCGAACTGAAGATAAGTGAAGTTACGGTCAAGATTCACCGCGGGCAGGTGATGCGCAAAATGCACGCCGATTCTCTGGCGGACCTGGTGAGAATGGCAGACAAGCTGGGGATTCGGTCTGGCAAATAACTCTGAGGGCAGTCAGGGCTCAAGCCGTCAGGCCTAATACTAAGGTGTGATTGATTTCCCTTCCCCCCGCTGGTATTAAAGAGTGAGGAGGATCGATGCTTCCTCTTATCGCAGTAGTCGATGATGATGTTGCGGTGCGGGAATCGCTAGAGAGCCTAATCAGGTCCGCCGGTATGGCGGTGACAGTGTACGCCTCGGCAGAGGAGTTCTTGGACTTAGGCCATCCGACCAAGCTGGACTGTCTGATATTGGACGTGCGCATGCCTGGAATGAGCGGAATCGAACTCCACCGTCACCTGCTGGCCAGCAAGTGTAAAGTGCCGGCGATCTTCATTACCGCACACGCATCTGACGACCGAGCAAGGTCAGAAGCTTCCTCGGATTGGACAGTCGCTTACTTGACTAAGCCATTCAGCGAGGATGAATTGCTTGAGGCCGTCCACGCGGCTTCAATATTGAAATCGAACCACAACCATAACAGTTAAAGCCAGGAGGTCACATGGGTGACACGGGAGCTTTGGTTTACGTGGTGGATGACGATCCGTCCGCGCGGGAAGGTGTAGCGAGCCTCATTCGCTCCGCCGGACTGAAAACAAGAACCTTTGTCTCAGCGCAGGAGTTCCTGGCGATTCCTCGACCTGATGTGCCGGGTTGTCTGGTACTGGATGTGAGCCTCCCCGGCCTAAGCGGGCTCGACCTGCAACAGGAACTGGCCAAATCGGGTGATCCGATCCCCATCATATTTCTGACTGGCCACGGCGACATTCCCATGTCCGTGCGCGCGGTCAAAGCAGGTGCGTTTGACTTTTTGACTAAGCCCTTCGACGACGAGGATCTGCTGAATGCCATCCGGCAATGTATCACCTCGGATGCGAAACAAGAGACGCGCAGTGAAATGAATTTGGGGCAGATGCAGATTGTTGGGAACAGCCGGGCGCTGAAGCAAGTCCTGGAACTGGTGCGAACTGTGGGTCCAAGCGATTCCACGGTACTGCTGCTGGGTGAGACCGGTACCGGAAAGGAGTTGATCGCCCGCGCCGTTCACAATTGCAGCCCGCGGAAGAACCGGCCTTTCGTCAAACTCAACTGCGCTGCCATTCCCACTGGTTTGCTCGAGAGCGAGCTTTTTGGGCATGAGCGCGGCGCCTTCACCGGGGCTTTGACTCAAAAGATTGGCCGGCTGGAACTGGCAAACCAAGGTTCACTTTTCTTGGACGAAATCGGCGATATCCCGCTGGATCTGCAGCCGAAGCTTCTGCGCGTTTTGCAGGAACGGGAATTCGAACGCTTGGGCAGCACGCAAACGAAGAAAATCGATGTTCGAATTGTGGCTGCTACCCATTGTGCTCTCGAAGAAATGGTCGTCCACAAACAGTTCCGCCTGGATCTTTATTACCGGCTGAACGTTTTCCCGATCTCCGTTCCTCCCTTGCGCGAACGCCGGGAAGATATTCCCGAGCTGGTGCAACATTTCGTCCAGCAATTCGCCCGAAAAATGCACAAGACGGTTGAGTCGATTTCGTCCGAGACGATGGAAGCACTGGCGGACTATCCCTGGCCCGGAAACGTCCGGGAGTTGCAAAACGTCATTGAACGGTCAGTGGTTGTGTACGACAAGGGTGAGCTTTCGGTCAATAAGGATTGGCTGGCTTACGAATGCTTCCTCACTGAACCGGTCCAGCATCCTTCGATCAGAAGGTCGACGGCGGAAGAGCGCGAGATGATCGGCGCAGCCTTAGAGGAATCGCGGGGTCGAGTGTCGGGGCCGTCGGGCGCAGCCGCCAAGCTCGGGATTCCGCCCTCCACGCTGGAATCGAAGATCAGAGCAATGAAAATCAACAAGTTCAGCTTCCGAGCCGTTTAGTACACTAAAGCCGAAAACTCGCCATTGAGCTAATGCCGAGCCGCCAAACTGTGCCGCAATTGTAGTATCGACTGCGCGACGCTCAGTATCAGATTACTGGTCATCTTCAAATCTTGTGGTCTGCACCGGATTCAGGATTCTGCGGACTCTCATGAATCGCAAGTCCTTTTTACTCCTGTACCAACGAAATGTACTTTCACCGCCTGGCAATGCGGAGGAAGGCCGACATCCGCCGAGGGAACTGATAACGGCTGATCAGAAGGCCCTCGCTGCATCTATTTATGCGGGTTGGTCCTCGTCGCGACGAGACTGTCGCTGACGCTTCAGGGCATGCTCGATCCTGCTCAAGCTTGCCTTTATGTGTTTAGAATCAGCCTCAAGAGCTTCGACAAGGTTATAGAGGGCCGTGTTGATAGCGTACAGCAGATAATCATGCGCCGATTTGTCTCGGTCCAGCATGAGTGCGTCGAAGTCCTGAACTAAGGCTTCCTTAGCCTTACTGTAGTGCGACATGTATGCCTCCTTCGGATTGGCGCTCTGCAATGAGCATTCACCAACTGCGCCTTTGCGGCGATTCAACTTCTCGATGGACTCCTCCCGGCCATCTTCATTTTCCTTTTCCTGACCGTCAATGTCGGGCGCGATGCTCGTTAATGCGTCTTTGATACTGTCCGGACTGCAAAGAGTTCTTCGTCAGTCCCTTTGATGGGCAATGGGTGTTCCAAACGGGAGAGCTGTAAGTGACTGACGAACAAGTACCAGGGAACCTTCTTTCAAGAATTCAGCATCCGCTTTCGCGAGCTTCGCGAATTCGCGAAATCATCGGGATTTCGCGATGCATGATTCCCCGTGTTTTCAGGGGCTTACGCGCTGGCGATTAGGTTGCAATGTCGAAGATGAGGAAATGCCGAATCGAGGAGAAAGGCCTTGCTAGCTGCGGAGTCTACCACTGCCCAAGATTTAAGCATTCAAGTGACGGATGGTGAGGGCGGCGCACTCGTTTGCTTGGGCGGACGGGTCACGATCGACTCTTCTCCTGATCTTCGCAAACGGCTCCTCGCGCTCTTAAGCCGGCGGTCGCTGCCGACCCTCATAATCGACTTGTCGGAGTTGAGCTATATCGACTGCTCCGGGATCGCCACGCTGATCGAGGCACTCCGGATTGCGCACCAGCGCCACACGAATTTGCAGTTGCGAGGGGTGCGCGATGGGCCTCGTCATTTGCTCGAGGTCACTGGGCTCTTGGGTTTATTCGACACAAATGGCACGGCGGATCATTCGTCTGTGCCAAAGGTGACTTGATGGCAAAATTCGTCGAAAGCGTCGGAAGAGACACGCTCAAACGCCTGGACTACGTTGGAGGGCTGAGTATTGGACTGTGGGCTGCGGTTCGCGCGCTGCGCACAACGCTGCCCCTCACCGGAAATCGCTATCGCTGGAAGGCTTCTATCGTTCAGATGCTCCAGATTGGCGTTGAGGCGATCCCCATGGTGGGCCTCATGGCGATGTGTTGCGGCTTTATTCTCGCCATGCAAGGGGCCTCCGAGTTACGCCGCTATGGAGCCATGAGTCTTGTTATCGACCTCGTGGCTATAGGTTTCACGCGCGAAATAGGCCCGCTTCTCACGGCCATTGCGGTGAGCGGGAGGTCGGGTTCTGCCATTCTCTGCCGAGATCGGGACCATGATGGTGACCGAAGAAATCGACACGCTGAAGGTGATGGCCTTCGATCCGATCGAATTCGTCGTGGCGCCGAAGTTGCTTGCCGCCCTCATCACCGTGCCTTGCCTTGACCGTCGTGTGCAACGTCTGCGGCATTTTTGCGGGTTGGATCTTCATGTTCTTCAGCACCCATCTGGGTCTCAAGCTCTATGTGCACGAAGTATTCGACTCGCTGGTGTTACGCGACGTAGTCAGCGGCGTCATCAAAAGCATAGCGTTCGCCGCCATCATCGTGCTCGTGGGTTGCATGGAAGGATTCAGCGTGCGAGGGGGGCCGGAAGCGGTGGGCCGGTCCACGACCGCCGCGGTAGTCAAGTCGACCTTCCTGGTGATTGTCGCTGATATGTTTTTCACCGCGATCTTTTACTTTACCGGGAAACACTGATGTCGATCATCTCAGTTCGCAGTCTCGTGGTCGAGTACGGCGGACGCCGGGTGCTGGACGGGCTCAACCTGGAGGTCGAGGCAGGCGAAACCATGGTGCTGCTCGGCGGCAGCGGCGCCGGCAAGAGCACCCTGTTGCGAAACCTGCTGGGGCTCGAACGTCCGCAATCGGGCAGCGTGGTGGTGAAAGGGGTTGATATCACGACGTTGTTCGCCGGCGGAACTTAAACGCGTCCGGCGCTCAATTGGCGTTTCATTCCAGAGCGCGGCACTTGTTCAACTCCCTCACGGTTGAGGATAACGTCGCGCTGCCTCTGCGCGAGCATACGTCACTTGCCCCTTCCATCATTGAGCTGGATGTCTGGATGAAGTTGGCTGCTGTGGGACTGGCAGATTGCGGGAAGCTCTACCCGCAGGAACTGTCCGGCGGCATGAGAAAGCGCGCGTCGGTGGCGCGCGCCCTGGCCCTCGATCCCGAAATCCTGGTGTTTGATGAACCCTCCGCCGGCCTCGATCCGATTGTGGCGGCGGAGTTGGACGACCTTATTCTGCTTCTCGAAGCAGGTGTTCCAGATGACCGTCGTCGTGGTGACCCACGAACTGGCAAGCGCTTTCCGAATCGCCGACCGCATCGCGATGCTTTACAACGGAACGTTTCTGGCCGTCGGAAGTAAGGATGAGATCAGAGCGAGTCAAAATCCGCACCTCCGGCAGTTTCTGGATCGCGTGCCCGATAACATAGCGACCACCCATGTGGTGGAATCCTTTTTCGAAAAGTACTTGTGCTCCCTGGAGGTGACGCCGTGACAGCGGAAACCAAGGCCGCAGTGACGACGGAGACCAAGGTCGGTATCTTCGTCCTCGCTTCTCTTGCGGTTATGGCATTTACACTGATCCGTCTGGTTAACGCTGAGTTCCGAGGCGGGGGCGTGAAGTATCGTACGTACCTGCGCTATGCAGGCGGCCTCGAAGCCGGTAATGACGTGCTGTTTGCAGGCATCACCGCGGGCAAAGTCATGGCTGTCAGGCCTTGGGCGGCGGATCCGACGCGTATTGAGATTCTCTTGGAACTGAAAAAGGGGATACCTGTGAACGAAAAGTCGGTGGCGAAGCTCGGCTCGATCAGCTTGATGAGCGACCCGGCTCTGATGATCAGCCCCGGCAGCAATGCTGCTCGGCGGCTCGCGCCCGGCGCCGTGATTCTCTCCGAAGAGGCGCTGAGCATTGATAATCTCGAGACCGAGATTGACACGCTGGCGAAAAACGCAAACAGCCTCGTTGTGCAGGCGCAGGGAGAGTTTGGCGGTATCAGCACCGACGCCCGACAACTTTTGGGCAATCTAAACTCGATTACGGGCAAGCCTAATCAGAAACGGGTCGAGACGCTGCTCGAGCAGAGCAACGCGCTCTTAACCGACGAACGGCCGAAGATCGACCATCTTGCTGACCAATTGTTGGCACTAACGCAGCATGCGGACGCAGTAATGGCAAAGATGGGGCCGGTGGTCGAGCATGCCGACGGCGCCATACAAAACGCCAACGCCACGGTGGGCGATCTGCGCACCAAGGATCTTGCTGACCTCCAGAGTACGTTGAAGGAGGCGCAGAGCCTGTTGGCAACCATGCAGGTGATGCTTCGGGCTAACGATTATAAACTCGACGACACGGTCGAGAACTTGCGCACTGCTACTGAGAACCTGAACCAGTTAACGGATTCACTTAAGCAGCGTCCCTGGAGCCTGATTCGTATTAAACAGGACAAGGACCGAAAGGTACCGCAATAGGGGGACCGAAATATGACTAGACGCCTGGCTGTAACCCTTACCGCGTTCGCAATGTCGGCTTGCCTGACCGGCTGCTTCAATAGGGCCAGGTTTCCAGCCTACTACACTCTGCATGTGCCTCCGGCCGGTGACGTGCCAATCGCGGCTGCGAACCGCCCGTCCCTTGCGGTGCGTGAATTCCGTTCGCCGGCGTACCTCCACCAAGGCGCCATTGTTTACCGGACCTCGCCCGAGCAGGTTGGTTTCTATCAGTATCACCGCTGGGCAGTTGATCCGCGCGAGTTTGTGACCAAAACGATGATCGATTGCCTGCGTGCCACCGGCAGATTCGCCGAGGTGAGAGCCTATGACGGGCGTTCGGACGTGGATTTCGTCCTGAGCGGAAATCTGGAAAAGCTCGAGGAGGTAGACTACGAAGGCGGCGTCAGGGTAGAAGTCGCGCTCTCTGCACAAATTACCGATCCTCGTGCTCTTAAAACGGTTTGGGCCAACGCCGCATCAGAGAGCGCGCGAGTGGAAAAGCGAACCGTGCCCGCAGTCGTAGCCGAGATGAGCCGGGCGACGGACCTCACCATCCAGAAGCTCGTGGCATCGCTTACAGTTCCCACAACATCCTGCCCTAATCTTCCCCTCCAAAAATGACCCTCCACCCGGCCCGCTTCCTGGCGAAGTGCATCGGGACAGCGGGCCCTCTCCTCTCCCCTGCCTCTCCTTTAATGCCCGCAGCCCACCCGCTGGTCGGCAGGTTCTCACGAACTTCGCGAATTCGCGAAATGAATTGGGACCCTTGGGTGACTAAGCAACTGTGCTTTCAACGGCTTGGCGTTGGCGCTTGCCTTGCATTGATAGGGTCCGACGGCAGATGAGACGAGCCGTAGAGGAGCAAAATCATGGATAGAATGCTGGTAGTTGTATTTGACTCAGAAAACAAGACGTACGACGGGAAAAAGGCGCTTTCTCAACTGGAAAACGAGGGCAGCATTGCCGTGTACGCTTACGGCGTAATCGGCAAGAACCCAGATGGGACCACGACGCTAAAGCAAGGCGACGACCCGGGACCGCTGGGGACTCTGGTCGGTACCTCACTGGGAAGCCTGATTGGACTGCTGGGCGGGCCAGTAGGGCTCGCAATCGGGGCCAGCGCAGGATTGCTTGCCGGCGGCGCGGTGGACCTGAACAACGCCGGGGTGGGTGAGGACTTTGTTGATGACGTCAGCAAGGCACTACAACCGGGCAAGTTCGCCCTGGTCGCGGAGATTCAGGAAGACTGGACGACTCCGGTGGACAGCCGCATGGAAGCGATCGGCGGCACGGTATACCGGCGCGCCGTGTCAGAAGTCAAGCAGACGCTCCATGACGAGAACGTAGCCGCGATGAAAGCTGACATCGCGCAAATGAAGGCGGAGCAGGCCAAGGCGCACGCTGAGCGCAAAGCGAAGCTCCAGGAGAAGATCAACGCACTCGACTCCAAGATACAAGCTCAACTGGAGAAGGCCAAGGAGCAGCGCCAGGCAGCAGAGCGCCAAGCCAAGGCCAAGGTTGAGATCCTGAAGGCCAAAGCTGCGGGCCTGAAGGCCAAGGCGGCAGAGAAACACGTTTAGGTGAATCGCGGCACGACAAGCAAACTTGTTCCGCCTTCGCCGCCGGAAGGTGCTGCGCAGGCACAGCCACGAACTCAAGGCACGCAGAAGGCAGAACGCAGTTCGTTGTTACCGAGGTGGGTTTATGGAGCTGAGAGCCAATTACCAGGGAACGAGTGCAGGACCTCATGATTTTCTTCAGCGCAAGGCTCTCGTGGTAAATGAGTGTCCAGAAGACCTTGAGTATTATTCCGCCGTGCTCGAAGCGTACGGCTATCAGGTGCGGCGCTGCAGGGCTTACGAGGAAGGTGTCCGCTGCCTGGGCAAGGAAGCCTTCGACTTCGTGATCGTGAGCCAGGGAACTCCCAAATTCGAAGGAAGCTGCGTGCTCAAGCGGGCGGTCGAGGTTGATCGCAGCTTACCCGTTGTAGTCGTGGCGAGTTGCCTCGACATGGGCTCCTACATAGAAGCCATGCAGTTGGGAGCCAGGGATTATCTGGTGGAGCCCTTCTCGGCCTGGGAGATAGGCCGGCTGCTGCCTCCCCAGCCTTGCCTGAGCGCTGCGGCCTGAATCAGCGGAGCTTCGTCGGAGGCGTGTCTGAACATGAATGTGGATGTTTGATCTGGTGCCAGCAGCAAAAGACACCCAAAACCATTCAGTCATAAAAGGAGCAGGGCGATGTTGAAGATAGCTGAGGAGTTCGCGACCGGAATGGCGGAAGTTAGAAAATCCTGGGGCTGGTTCTTGGCGCTGGGAATCCTGTTGATGATTCTCGGCGGCACATGCCTGGTCAAAGCTCAGACCGCTACCACTTTCTCAATCCTAGCCTTGGGCTGGGTCCTTTTGATCAGCGGCGTTTTCTGGCTCGTAAGTTCTTTTCTCGCTATCGCTCGACCCATATTCTTTCTGTACCTGCTCAATGCACTGATTCGGGGAACAGTCGGATATCTGCTGATTCGTCACCCCGACGCCGGCGCGGAGGGCGTGACCATGGTGCTCGCGTTGCTCTTGATCGTGGAGGGACTGTTCCGGACCGTCGGGGTGAGCATTATTAAATTCCCCTTGTGGGGGTGGACCGTCCTTGCGGGTCTGGTCTCCGTCGGTCTGGGGATCTACCTTTTAGTCCACTGGCCCGTTGCGAGCACTTTCTTCGTCGGAGTTGTGATCGGCGTCGACCTCTTGTTTGACGGCGGTGCCTTGGTAGCTTTTGCCGCCGCCATTCACAGCTTGCCCGGAGAATGATCAGTCTGTGCTCCAGAGCGCTTGTCTTGGCGGCAGCATACCGCTAAGGAGCCAAGATGATGTCTGTAACTCTTATTGGTCCGGACAAAGCTCGGTCCATTGTGCAGACCGTAGAGGAGACAACCGTCCGGGATGTCGCAACTTCCAAGTACGGCCTGTTCCGGCGGATCACCAAATGCAATGGTATAGCTGTTGATCCTTTTACAACCGAGGTCGCGGCGGGCGACACCGTGACTGTCGAAAGTGAGCGAGTGATTGCAAAGAACCATTTCCCAATACAAGGAGGAGTTATGACAGATAAAACAAACAAACCGGTTTTTGTGTACGTCGCGACTTATTCAACCCTCGACGATGCGAAAGCTGACTACGGGCAAGTGAAGAGCCTTTACTTCGACGGTGTGATCGGAGTCTTCGACGCGGCCGTGGTAAGCAAAGACGCGAGCGGCCAGGTGAAGATCCACAAGACCGAGATGCCCACGCAATACGGGGCATGGGGTGGCTTGGCAGTGGGAGCCTTAGTCGGCATCTTTTTTCCACCCTACTTGGTATGGGAACTTGCGGCCGGCGCGGCTGCAGGCTCTCTCATCGGGCACTTCTGGGCAGGCATGTCGCGTTCGGATCTGAAGGAGATCGGCGATACTCTTCAGGCGAGCACGGCAACCCTGATCGTGGTCGGCCGGTCGAGACTGCAAGAGACCTTGCAAAGGGTGACCAAGCGCGCGGTGAAACAGTTCGAGAAGCAACTGGACACCGATATCCAGGACTTCGACAAGGCTCTCACTAAAGCCGTCAACCAGTCGCTGAAGGCTGCATAAGGAGAGCCTTGAGTAGCTAGCAGGTCGCGGCACCCGAGTAGAAGGAGAGAAACACCATGGACAGAATGCTGGTAGTGGTTTTTGATAACCTGAGCAAAGCTCAACAAGGGCTGGGAGCGCTTGTGGAGTTGGATCTCGACGGGGGCATTACCGTTTACGCGCACGCGGTGGTGGTGAGAAATTCCGACGGCACAACGATCGTCAAACAAGGTGTCGCCCGGGGACCGTTCGGGCCCCTGGTCGGGACCTCACTAGGAGCGCTCATCGGTCTCGTGGGCGGCGCGCCCGGTGTGGCCATCGGCGGTATGGTCGGCTTTTTTGCCGGTGGCACCGCCGACATGAACAGGGAAAGGATTGCAGAAGACTTCGCCGATGACGTAGCCAAGGCTCTCTTGCCCGGCCGGGCCGCAGTTGTGGCAGAGATTGAAGAAGAAACAACTGGCCCTGTGGACGCCCAAATGGAGGCAATCGGGGGCGCCGTTTTCCGCCGCACGCTTTCTCAGGTCAGACACACCATTCATGACGACCACATTGCTGCCATTAAGGCCGACCTGGCGCAGATGAAGGCAGAGCATGCCCAGGCGGACGCGGAGCGCAAAACCAAGCTCCAGGAGAAAGTCAATCAACTGGAGTCAAGGCTACAGGCGCAGTTGCAGAAGGCCAAAGAGCGCCGCGAGGCAGCCGAGCGCGAGGGGCGCGCTAAAGTCGAGCTGCTTCAGGCGAAGGCGGCGGCCGCCAAAACCAAGGCGGCTGAAACACATATTCAGGCGTACTCGAACTCCTGACATGGATCGGCAATGCCCCGAAACAGTGTAGAGCCAATTGAATGCCGACGTGTGGGCTCGTGAAAGGAGGCAAACATCATGCAACGAATGCTGGTCGTGGTATTTGGGGATGAGAGCAAAGCCGACGAAGGGGCGAGGACGCTCCGGCAGTTGGATCTCGACGGCCATCTTACTGTTTACCGCCGCGCGATAGTCGTAAAGAATCCAGACGGCACGGTAAAGCTGAGGGAGTTTGATGACCGGGGCCCGTTTGGCCTTCTCGTCGGAACTGCACTCGGAGCGCTCCTCGGCGCACTCGGCGGGCTTGCGGGAATTGGAATCGGCGGTACGGTCGGGTTAGCTGCCGGCGGCGCGGTGGACCTGCATAACGGCTGGGTTGCTGAGGACTTTGTTGATGATGTGGCCAACGCCCTCGTGCCGACTCGGGCGGCAGTTGTTGCAGAAATCGAAGAAAACTCGACTGCTCCTGTGGACACCGAGATGGAGGCAATAGGGGGCACAGTATTCCGCCGGGCCCTTTCAGAAATCAAACACACTATCGATGACGAGCACACTGCAGCTATCAAGGCCGACCTCGCGCAAATGAAGGCAGAGCACGCCCAGGCTCACACGGCCCGAAAACTCAGACTCCAGGAAGAAATCAACCAGCTCGAATCGCGACTGCAGGCGCGGTTAGAAAAGGCCAAAGGGCGGCGCGAGGCAACGGAGCGCGAGGCGCGGGCTAAAGTCGCATTGCTTCAGAAGAAGGCGGTGGCCGCCAAAGCCAATGCCGCCGCCAAAGCCAAGGCTGCGGAGATACACATTGAAACGTAGAAGGTCATTTGAGGAGGGTCGCTGATGCGCTCCCACATCAAATTAGGAACAGTCTCAGGGATTGAAATTGGGCTTCACTACAGTTGGTTTATCATCGCGGCCCTCATTGTGTTCTCCCTTGGAGAACATCTTCGTCAGGTCAACCGGAGTTGGAGCCCGGCTGAAATATGGATTGTTGCGCTATTCACCGCCGTACTTTTTTTTGTCACGTTGCTGTTGCATGAGCTGTCACACTCGCTCGTGGCCCAGGCTCGGGGGTTGAAGGTCAAGGCGATCACTCTGTTCGCACTCGGCGGAGTTTCCCAAATTGAGGACGATGCCACCGATGCGAAAACAGAGTTCTGGGTCGCCATCGCGGGGCCGACGGCCAGTTTGATCATCGGCTTCGGCTGTATCGCTCTGGCGGCCGCTCTGGGTTGGCACCCTCCGGCCGAACCCCGTACCTTGATGACCGCGGTGCTGCTCTGGCTGGGATATATCAACCTAGGGCTCGGCATCTTCAATTTGATTCCCGGGTTTCCGCTCGATGGTGGCCGCGTGTTTCGCGCCATCGTGTGGGCGATCACGAAGAATGCCGACCGTTCCACCCGCATCGCGGCGCGCGTTGGTCAAGCCGTCGCCTTGCTTTTCATCCTTGCTGGGTTATGGAGTTTCTTTCACGGTGCCGGCTTTAACGGACTTTGGACCGCCTTTTTCGGTTGGTTCCTGATGGACGCAGCCCAAAGCAGCTACGCCCAGGTGGAGGTTGCCTCGGCGTTTCGCGGCATGCGCGTCTCCGACGTGATGTCGCGCGATTGCGCCATTGTCAACCGTGATATGAGTTTACAGGAGTTTGTGGATACCCACCTTTTGAGGACCGGCGACCGCTGTTTTGCTGTGGAAGACAATGGCCGTTTGGTGGGCCTCATTACTTTACGGGATATTGGCGCTGTCCCCCGTGACCGTTGGGAAAGCACAACCGTGCGCGCGGCCATGCGACCACTCAAGGACCTGCACATCATCACCCCTGACACCCAGGTATTGGATGCGTTGAGGCTCATGGCCGGCAACGACATTAACCAGCTCCCGGTGGTGGCGAATGGCGCTTTTCAAGGGATCGTCTCCCGTTCTCATCTTGTGCAGTTATTGCAGACTCGGTCTGACTTGCAACACCCGGCGAAACGCTATGCTCCACTCCATCGAATGAACCAGAGAGGCGTAACACCGTGAGTCGCGTATGCCTATCCCCGCACAATTCGTGATTCCCGAATCGGTGTGGACGTGGATCCACGGGTTGGGAAAACTCGGACTGATCCGACTGGGAGTGGTCGTGCTTGGTCTGGTCGTAATTCCCGACTCAGTGTGGTCGTGGATTCAGGGACTGGGCGGACTTGGATTGATCCTGGTGGGCCTGGCTGACAACACTCCTTTCGTCTCTGCCCCGCCAGGAAGCGAGGACGTTTTCCTCATTCTGCTTTCCGCGCATCACCCCCACTGGTGGGTCTACTACGCCTTCATGGCCACGGTGGGGGAGGTGCTCGGCGGGTATTTAGGCTATCGGCTGGCAGCAAAAGGCGGCCAGGAAACCTTTGAAAAGAAGGTCGGGAAGCCGCGTGCAGAAAGAATCTACAAACAATTTGAAAAACGCGGCGACTTGACGGTGTTTGCCGGCTCTATCCTGCCGCCGCCTTTTCCTTTCAGTCCCGTCGTAATGGCGGCGGGGGTGATGCAGTATCCGCGGAAAAAGTTCTTCTCCGCACTCTTCGCCGGACGCGCTGCGCGCTTTTTTGTCGAGGCCTTTCTAGGCAGGGTTTACGGGCAGCAAATGATCGGCTTCTTCGCACACCACTACCGGTCCATGTTGCATGTCCTGATCTCAGTGGCAGTGGCCGGCGGCATCGGAGCCCTAATCTATCTCGTGTGGTACAAACCCAAGCAACGACGAAGAAGCGGAGCACACCCTGCCGGTGGGACGGGAAAGACAATCTCCAGCACCCAGGGTATACAATGAATTCATCGAAGGCGTCCTGGGGACTGCCCAGGAGTCCGGCCTCAAAAAGTGAGCTGCAAAGATGAAACCACCAGATCCAACGAGCCATGTAGCCCCGAAGAAAATCTTGTTCGCCGAGGATTTCTCCCCCGCGTCAGAGGCGGCGCTGCCCTATGCCTTCTCTTTAGCTGGTCGTTACGGGTCCAAACTCTACTTAGCTCACGTTGTTTCTGTCGAGCACATGGATTTTTCTCCGGCGGAGGAGACGGCGGCAAAGCTCAAGCAGGCCCGAGACTCCGCACATCAAAAACTCGAGCCTTTGCTCACCGCCGGACACCTAAAGGGCATTCCGTGCCTGCCGTTGATCGGGGAGGGTGCGGTCTGGGTCGCCCTCGTGGACATGATCCACCAAAACGGCATCGACCTCATAATCGTGGGAACTCACGGACGTCGAGGCCTGGGCAAACTACTGCTAGGTTCGGTCGCGGAGGAGGTCTTTCGAATGGCGCCCTGCCCAGTGCTCTCCGTGGGCCCGAAAACTTCAGGGGCATTGTCAAGGGACCTCGAAGTCAGCCACATCCTTTACCCTGTGGAGTTCGTCCCCGACACGAGCCATGCTGCGGATTACGCCATCTCGCTGGCTGAGGAATACTCCGCCAAGCTCACGTTTATGAAGGTCCTTGAGGAGACGGCTACGTCCCCTGATCTGAAAGCCCAGGTCGAGGAGCCCGTAAGGCATTGGATGGACGATCACGTCCCGTCAGGATCACTCCTACGCGAGCGCACTAGCTTTGAGCTCTGGTTCGGCCATGCGGCGGAAGCCATTCTCCAGTTCACCTCAGACCGCGGCGTGGACTTGATCGTGATGGACGTGCGACGCTTGGACCCGGTCATTACCGCTCACCTTCCCGAAACTGACACGGTTTACGAAGTGGTCCGCAGCGCGCCCTGTCCGGTACTCACTGTCCGCTGATCTCACCCGCTACAAAGAACGCCGAGAAAGAACTCTGCGACACAAATAACCTCCCGCCAACAGAGGTGCGGTTTCAAACCACGTTCCTTCGACGCGAATGGATCACTATTCGAGTGACGGGCTAACTCGTCACCGCACAGCTTTTGCGAAGTTCGTGAATTCGTGAAGAATCCACGGTCCTCGCAGCACGAACTTAGGCATTTTGAATAGCTTAAGAATGGCACCTGCCTTGCACTAACCAAGGCCAGAAAAGGAGAACGTGCTAAACCAAAGGAGAAGAGCCATGAAGAGTGACAGGGAAATTCAGACGGATGTTCTCGACGAACTCCGGTGGGAGCCGAGCGTAAACGCGACTGACATCGGCGTCACGGTGAAGGACGGCGTAGTCACGCTCGAAGGTACGGTGGATAGCTACGCTGAAAAGTGGGCTGCCGAGAAAGCAGTAAAACGGTTGCCTAATGTCAAGGGCCTTGCCGTCGAGCTCAAGGTCGAGCTGCCAGGTTCCAGTGAGCGGACCGACTCGGATATCGCCCGCGCCGCCGAAGACGCTTTGCAGTGGGATATCTTGGTGCCCCGTAACCGGATCAAGGTGACCGTAGAGAAGGGCTTCCTGACTCTGGACGGGGAGGTTGACCGGCAATTTCAGAGGTCGGCTGCCGAGAAAGCGGTGCATCATCTGACGGGGGTTACGGGAGTAAGCAACCAGATCACGATTAAACCGAAGGTGGCGCTGACCGACGTGAAGGAAAACATCGAAGCGGCACTCAAGCGCAACGCGATGCTGGATGCGCAGGAGATTAACGTAAAAGCCGAGGGGAGCAAGGTCACCCTGACCGGCAGCGTGCGCTCCTGGGCCGAGCTGGACGAGGCCACGAACGCAGCCTGGGCCGCGCCCGGGGTTACTCAGGTTGAGAACCTCCTCACGGTCTCGTACTGAGGCTGCGTGGCGTAGAGCCAATATCTGAGATGTCGGAGGATCGGCGGTATCCAAAAATTGCACTGCCCCTGAAAACACGCGGGTAACCGCCGATCTTCCCGTGACCCCACTCCGACGCGGGTCGAACTGATTGACGAATTGCGCCGGAACAATTGAGTTCTACCTTACCGAACGTAGAGAGGTGATTCATGTACGCCATTTCAGAATGCGTAACTTGCATCGTGATGACATTCGCAGTAGGTGCCATCTTGTTTGGGTTCACTATCTTGTTTCTCGCGCTCAAAGAGCGACTGGAAAACCCAAGAGGTACATCACAGGCATTCCAAGAGGCCAGCGCGCCATTTTGGGCACAACCGGTTGCCGTTGTGGCACAACACAAGAGATCAGGCCGTTGGGGCAACAATGTCTGATCGATGCTGTCAGGCGAAGCCGCCAGCTGTTGGGAGTGACAGAGGAGAGGAGTGAATGCCATGCCAGCAATTAAATGCATCCTTTGTCCGATCGATTTCTCAGAATCTTCGGCGTTGGCTTTTGACTATGCGCAGTCAGTCGCGGCTCATTACAAGGCTCTTGTGTTATTGCAACATGTCGTTGATTCGCTGAGGCCATTGTATCCTTACCATGCTTTCCCCAATGATTACGATGAAATCTGCCGAAAACTTCGCGCCGACGCCGTGCAGCAGCTTGTTGAGTTTGCCAAGACAAACAATTGCTGTGGCGTACGCACCCAATCGAGCGTGCGAGACGGCGATGTAACGGCTCTTATTCTCGAAGTTGCCGAAGAAAGAGCGGTGGACCTGATCGTCATGGGAACCCACGGGCTGCGAGGGGTCGACCACATGACGCTGGGATCAGTCACGGAAAAGGTGTTGCGAAAGGCCGGCTTTCCGGTGCTGACCGTGCGCAAGCCGCTCCACGACTCTGCCACCCTTACAGGGGTGCCTCACCTTGTCGAAGTGCAGCGGATAGTCTGCTGCCTAGACTTTTCGGAATCCTCGAATCAAGCGTTGGAACAAGCCGTTTCGCTGGCGGCGGAGTACTGTGCGGAACTCACTTTGCTTCACGTAATAGAACACATGTCGAGCTCTTCCGATGTCGAAAAAGAAACAACGAGAGCGCTGGAAGAACTGGAGAGACAAATCTCACCCTGGGCGCACCAGAACCTCGTGACAAAGCCTGTTGTGCGGATCGGCAAAGCCTATCAACAAATCATCCAGCTTGCCTTGGAGTCGCAAACCGACTTGCTCGTCATGGGTGGGCGTGGGCGGCACGCGCCGGATCTTTCCGTGTTCGGCTCGACGACGTACAGAGTGGTGCAGTTAGGCCCTTGCCCGGCCCTGGTGGTACACCGTGCCCAGAAGCCTGAGGGCAATGCTGGCAGGGCCTAGATGGCGGAGGTGCGGAGCTTTAGCCCTGCCGTATAACAACGAGGAGCGAAACCGCGCTCCGGGGTCTAGAGCCTCCAAGAACTCTCCGCGGCAGGGCTAAGACCCCGCTCTTCCGCCAGAAACCAAAGAGCGCATATTTCTGCGACGATGCACCACCGGTGCCGGCGCTGAACCACTGAACTGGAAACCTGCAGCTTCGATTGAGGAGGCCAACCATGTTACGGATTGAGCGCATTCTTTGTCCGGTTGATTTTTCCGTGTTTTCGGCAAGGGCGTACGACTACGCGCAGTCTCTGGCGCAGCATTACCAGGCCAAACTGTTTCTTCAACATGTCTTCGATTTCAATCTTCCAGCGTACGCTTACTACGTCCCGGCCAGTTACGCTGTCGAGCTTCAGCAAGAGTTACACAAGGATGCCATGTTGCAACTGCAAGAATTCGCCCGGCGACCGGTCGATTACGGCGCGCCACCCGAACGCATCCTGAACGAGGGCGCCGCGGCGAGCACGATACTTGGTCTTGCCGGAGTGCAAGCGGTCAATCTCATCGTAATGGGGAGTCATGGGCTCCAAGGAGCGGATCGTATCTCACTGGGATCGGTGACCGAAAAGGTGTTGCGCAAATCGTGTTGTTCAGTACTGGTGGTCCGAAGTCCGGATCACGATTTCATCAGCCCTGGAAATGGGCAGGACCCGGTCCAGTTGCAAAGAATTCTCGTCTGTACGGACTTCTCTGAATGCTCAAAGGTGGCCCTGGAGCACGCGATCTCCATAGCAGCCGAGTATCATGCCGAGCTGAGCCTACTCCATGTTCTGGAGGAAATGCCCGCATCGAAGGATTTACGGAGCGCCACGCAACCATTGCTGGCGCGGCTCGAGGAAACACTCCCAGCGGAGGTGCGCTGGCGTTCCACCGTTAAGCCCAAGGTGCGCATCGGTAAACCCTACGTCGAGATTATCCAAGAGGCTGCGGAAGCCAAAACGGACGCCGTGATTATGGGGGTCCGTGGCCGGAATGCTCTGGACCTCGCCGTATTTGGCTCAACCACTCATCGCGTGATCCAGCTAGGCCCTTGTCCGGTCTTGGCAGTTCACGCTTGATGTAAAGCGGGGCATGCGCACGGGTAGTGCGGGCCTCCAATTACGCGGCCTGCGGCCGGCTTAAGCGTGTTCATCACTGAAGGAGGAGGTTGTGGGATCAACAGCTCACCCGCAAGTCGATAACGGCCAGCCCTCAATCGCAGAATATCCCGAAGCCGACTGGGATGGGCTTTACGCTTGCCATTCTCGGACGCTCTACCGCCGAGTTCTAGGAATTGTGCGAAACCCCGAGGATGCGGAGGATGCCCTCCAGGAAGGCTTACTGTCGGCTTTCAGGAATATCCGCCGCTTCGAAGGGCGATCGGGGATCTCAACCTGGCTTACGCGGATCGCAATAAATGCAGCACTAATGCGCCTGCGGAGCCAGCGAACGCACACAGCAGCCGCATTGGATGAGGCTCTCGAAGGTATGGCGTCACGCAGGGCCGACTGGATCGTGGACTCCCATCCCAACCCTGAGCAACTCTGCCTGATGAGGGAACGCCGCCGAGTTCTGACTCGGAGCATCGATGGACTGAGCCCCGAAATGCAATCGGCTGTGCGCCTGCGCTATATGCAAGGGTTGTCTACTCGAGAAGCCGCACAGAGATGTGGAGTCAGCGAGAATACATTGAAAGCTCGCTTGCGGCGTGCCCGTCGGCGACTCGCAAGCTCAAAGTCGCTCCTTAAGTTGCTTTGATAAGCTCGACAAGACTGTGCAGAGCTACGGAGCCATGCTCCATAAAATGCAGCAAGGCAGCAGCAGGTCTGAGGGGCGGCAAGTGCTGATGACGGCCATGGAAGTCGAGTTGGCGCGCTCTTACAACAGGGGCTGCTATGAGGAAGCCATGCGGTCGGGAGCGCTGGACTACGTCGAGGGGCGTTTAAGCGAGGCGGAGCTTGCCGCCTTCCGGTAGACATTTGTGCCACGTCGAACCGGATCCCCTCGCTCCTCAGTGCATCGCTGTGACGGTCCAATACCAAGTAAGAATAACGAGAATAAAGCACCTTCCAGCCAACTGCATCTTGCCAAGTGTGCGCCAGTAATCTCCCGGGAAAACTTGCAATTGTGACAGACCATGCCGTCGCGGTGCGGTCGTCTCGCCCGCCGCAGTGGGAGCCGGTCGCCCCCACGCGCGGCCAGAGCCTGAAGGGAGGGACGGAAAGACCAATCGGCCAAAGCGGTCGGCACGCCCGCCATGCAACCTGACTATTCGCGAAGTTCGCGAATTCGCGAGGGAATCCTGCCTTTCTGATCCGTGAACCCCCGCCTTTGCAATGGATTAGCTCTGGCCTGCGCATTGCTCTATGACAGATTGCGCTCTCAACACAATCACGCAAGAAGGCAGTGGGGAGAGGCAAAGGGGAACAGAATGTGCGCAGACGTAAACATGCTGAAACAGGCAATCCATGACAAGTTCGAGACCCAGATCAAAATCGCTGAGGCGAACCTGGACATGGTCAAAGCCCAAGCTGAATCTGCTAAAGCAGACGCCGAAATTAAGGTAGTTGCCGAACTGGCGGCCAGGAAGAGAGCCCTTCAGCTTGAGCTGAAGGCACTGAAGAAGTTGGGCGGAGACAGGTGGGAACAGGCGAAGTCCGATCTCGAGGCACACATCGCACATTTCAAGAAGCTGTTGAAGGATGCGGAATCCAAGTCGAAGGCAGGCTGAGGTGCGAAGTTGCGGGTAGGGCTTGTCGTTGAATCGAAGAATCTGTCTCCCTCGGAGGGGGAATAAGAGGAGGGGCGTCATGGGTCCCAAGAACTGGGAGTGGATCTTTGCTCTGTCGGCGGCGTTTGGAACGATTGCGGCGTTCACGTCAACTATAGACTCAGCGCGCTCGGACGACGAGCGGGGATCAGCCCAGAATTCAGAAAAGGAGAACTGACAATGACTGATGTGTTGATATTTGGTGTTACCCCAGAGATGATTCATCACTGGGGATGGTTCTTGGCCTTTGGCATCGTGCTGCTGGCGCTGGGCATCGCGGCAATTGTACGGTCCGTCACAGCGACCGTGGCTTCGATGCTGTTCTTCGGCTGGTTGCTGATTTTTGGCAGCATCTTTCAGTTTGTCGCTGCGTTTATGGTTGGGAATTGGGCAGGGTTCTTTCTACACGTGCTGGTGGCGATTGTGTTCGGTATAACCGGGATCCTCATGCTGACTAGGCCGGTCATGAGCGCGGAGGCATTGACATTGCTGATGTCGATGTTTTTCCTGATCGCGGGACTGTATCAATTGATTGCTTCGTTGTGGGCTCACCTGCCGGGTTGGGGGTGGCAGGCACTGAGCGGGGTCGTCACAGCAACTTTAGGCGTTCTGGTCGCGGCCGGATGGCCGGCCTCAGGCCTTTGGGTAATCGGCCTTTTCGTTGGAATCGATCTGGTTTTCTTCGGTTGGGCCTGGATTATGCTGGCACTAGGCCTCCACAAGATGTGACATACGGGGCGACGAAGTTGCCGAGCAATCTCTCGGTGACGAATTGTATTAAGGGGCTGCAACTGAGTGACGATTCGGGTGCACTAATCTGCGCATGAACAGGGAGGGAAACAAAATGGCAACAGGTTCGACAATCCCGTACAGTTTCAAAGCTAAAAGCGTTCCGCAAGCGGCCACAGTGCTTCTGGGACGTTTTCTCTATGTGTTGATTTTCCTAATGGCGGCGCCCACTCACTTCTCCAAACAGACTATTGCCTACGCGGCGGCGCAGGGGGTGCCGCTCGCGTCCGTCGCCGTGCCGCTATCTGGAATCATTGCGCTGGCCGGCGGATTGAGCATCCTGCTCGGATATCGCGCCAAAATTGGCGCTTGGCTGATTGTGCTGTTCCTGGTTCCCGTCACACCAATGATGCACCAATTCTGGACCGTGCACGATTCGGTGATGGCGCAAATGCAAATGGTCATGTTCATGAAGAATTTGGCGATTCTCGGCGGAGCCTTGCTCATCACTCAGTTCGGATCGGGGCCGTTGAGCCTGGACGCCCGGCGCTCGCAGTGAAGCTAGCATCGGTGTGCAGGTCCGCAGAGGTGCGAAGGCTGCCAACCGAAAGCCGCAGACCCAGAAGAAACGGTGTGTCTGCACTGTCTAGTTCGAGCACGTGTTGATCTCGAACGAGAGAGGAACACTATGGGAGCCATGATCCCGTTAAGCGATGCAACTCGACGCCCCGAACGCTTCCCCGCTGTCACGGTTGGGATAATCATCGTGAATGCGTTGGTCTTTGTGGCGGAGCTGTCGGGCGGCGAAGCGTTTGTAATGCGTTGGTCGGAAATCCCCGCCACGATTAGCGCAGGCCACCACTGGATCACCATCCTGTCTGCCATGTTCATGCACGCCGGCTGGATGCACATTATAGGCAACATGGTTTTCCTATGGGCATTTGGCCCCGAGATCGAGGATGCAATGGGGCACGGGCGGTACTTGTTGTTTTACCTGCTTAGCGGTCTGGCAGCCTCGCTTGCTCAAACTGCCATCACGCCCCATTCCACTGTTCCTAATCTCGGCGCGAGTGGCGCGATCGCAGGAGTGATGGGCGCCTTTCTGGTCACCTTCCCCCAGGACCGAATACGCGCCCTGCTTCTGCTCGGCTGGTGGACCCGTGTCACTTTTATTCCGGCAGCGCTCTTGATCGGGTTCTGGTTTCTCATCCAGATCTTCGATCAGGTCGGTGCTGTGGCAAGTGTGCAGGGTGGCGGCGTTGCTTATGCGGCGCATGTTGGAGGCTTCATCTTCGGAGCGGTCACGGGGAGACTCTTCGAGGGTTTCAGGCGAGTCGATGAAGTAGGTTACTAGCCATGGCATCGAACACCAATCAAACCCAGACCAAGATTACCGGCTTGACGCAGCAGGAAGCCGAGGCGCGGCTCGCCCAGTTCGGGCCGAACGAGCCGACGGCGGCGCATCACCATTCTTTTCTCTCCGATCTCCTGCATGCATTTTCGAATCCTTTGGTATTAATCCTGATCATTGCCGCAATCATATCAGGATTCATGGGTGAGGCCGTGGATGCGGCAATTATCGGTATCATTGTTCTGCTGAGCGCTGTAATCGACGTTACTCAGACGTATCGCTCTCAACAGGCCATGAAACGGCTGCGCGACCGAGTCGCTCCCACAGCCACCGTCCTCCGCGGCGGAGAGTGGCAAGAAATACAGCGGCGCGACGTCGTACCGGGAGACACCATCCGGCTTTCTGCAGGGGATCTGGTTCCCGCCGATGCGCGCCTCCTCATTGCTCGTGACCTTTATGTCCAGCAGGCGGCACTCACGGGCGAATCCCTCCCTTGCGAAAAAGAAGCCACCGGAGAACCCGCCTCGGCCAAGGCTGAAGCGCGCAACATGGTTTTTCTGGGCACTTCCGCGGTCAGTGGAACGGCCACCGCAGAGGTCGTGGCGACCGGCCCTCGGACGGCCTTTGGCGATATATCAGCTCGCCTCGCCGCACATCCGGAAGAGACAGCCTTTGATCACGGCTTGCGAAATTTCAGCCAACTCCTGGCGCGCACCGTCCTCTTCCTGGTTATCTTCTTGATTGTCGCCAGCATTTTTCGCCACCGCGATCCCTTTCAATCTCTGCTATTCGCGGTGGCGCTAGCGGTCGGCTTGACGCCTGAGTTTATGCCCATGATAACGTCGGTGACGCTCTCGAAAGGCGCCGTGGCGATGGCCCGGAAGAAGGTCATTGTCAAGCATCTCTCCGCCATTCAGAACCTGGGCAGCTTGGATGTTCTTTGCAGCGATAAAACGGGAACGCTCACCGCCGGCACCATGTCGCTTGATCGCTCCCTTGATCCCTTTGGGAATCCCTCCCAGCGCGCCCTGGAACTCGCCTACCTGAACAGCAAGTTCGAGACAGGTATTCGCAGTCCGCTGGACGATGTCATTCTCCACCAGGCTCCGCCGCCTGGGATCGAAGGCTACAGCAAGCGTGACGAGATTCCCTTCGATTTCGAGCGGCGGAGGCTCTCCGTAGTGGTTGAGCGACAGTCACGTAGGCTCCTTATCACCAAAGGCGCTCCGGAAGGAATTCTTCAATTACTGTCCGGCTACGAGCGCGATGGCAAGGTGCAACCGATCGACGCGGACACTGCCAAACGATTTCAACAGACGAGTAACGAGCTGAACAGCCAGGGGTTCCGCTCGCTGGCGGTCGCCTACGTCGAAGTTCCGGCCCGCCCCAACTATTCCGTCGGCGACGAGCTCAACCTGATCCTGGCCGGATTCCTGACCTTTTCAGACGAGCCCCTGGCGGACGCCGCGCAAGTGATGGAGTCTCTAAAGCAGGATGGTGTTGAGGTGAAGGTTATCTCGGGGGACAATGACCGCGTCACCGGTCACGTCTGCGCGCAGGTAGGAATCGCCTCTGGCCACATCCTCACGGGCGATGAACTGGAGCGGATGACAGACCCGGCGCTCGGGCACGATGTTGAAGGGACGAGGGTATTCGCGCGCATATCTCCGGCACAGAAGAACCGTATTCTTTTGGCTCTCAAGCATAACGGCCACGCTGTGGGATTCATGGGCGACGGCATTAACGATGCGCCCTCGCTCCACGCGGCGGATGTGGGCATTTCCGTTTCGAGCGCGGTTGATGTAGCTCGCGACTCTGCTGACGTGATTCTGGTTGAGCCCGGCTTGCGGGTCCTGCATGATGGCATCATCGAGGGTCGCAAAGCCTTTGGCAACGTGATGAAGTATTTGCTGATGGGCACAAGCTCGAATTTCGGTAACGTACTCAGCATGGCGGTAGCTTCGTTCTTTCTGCCCTTCTTGCCCATGCTACCCACCCAGATCCTTCTCAACAACCTTCTTTACGATGTGGGCCAACTCACCATTCCCACAGACAATGTTGACGAAACCTATCTGCAGAAGCCCCAGCGCTGGGACATCAGTCTGATCCGCAATTTCATGGTCTTCATAGGACCTCTCAGTTCCCTTTTCGACTTCCTGACTTTCTATGTGTTGCTGCATGTTTTCCACTCGAGCGAAGCGCAGTTTCATACCGGTTGGTTTGTCGAATCGCTGGCCACTCAGACGCTCGTACTATTTGTCATCCGCACCTCGAAGAATCCGCTACGCAGCCGACCCAGCAATCCCTTGTTAGCAACATGCCTCGCGGTTGTGGCGATTGGAATTTACTTGCCGTTCAGCCCCCTGGCCGGCATGCTCGGCTTCACGCCGCTGCCCGGGTCATATTTTGCTTTTGTTGCCGTCGCGACGGGAGCCTATCTCTTGCTTGTGGAAGCTGCGAAACGGCGCCTTCTCCGTGACACAACTCAAAAAAATGCGATCAAGCACGGAGACACTTTAGCGGTCGCCGCTTAGGCGCGACCAAGGAGATATCTGAAATGGAAACCATGAAAGCAGTGCGCATCCACCAATACGGGGGCCCGGAAGTCCTCATCTTCGAGGATGCCCCGCGCCCCGTGGCGGGTTCTGGCGAGGTGCTGATCCGAGTCCATGCTGCCGGGGTAAACCCTGTCGATTGGAAAATTCGCGCCGGCTACATGAAAGATCTCCGTCCCTATACGTTCCCCTTGATTCTGGGATTCGACCTCTCGGGGGTCGTCGAGGCGATGGGTCCCGGCGCCGGCAAATTTAAGATCGGCGATGAGGTTTACTCCCGGCCCGACAGCTCTCGTGACGGAGCCTACGCTGAGTACATCACGGTGAAGGAGGCAGAGGTGGCCTTCAAGCCAAGATCCATTGACCACATCCACTCCGGCGCCATTCCTCATGCATGTTTGACAGCATGGCAGGCAGTTTTCGACACGGCCGGGTTGAGCGCGGGTCAGAAGATTCTGATTCACGCCGCCGCCGGTGGGGTCGGCAGCTTTGCCGTGCAACTTGCCAAGTGGAAGGGCGCACACGTGATCGGGGCTGCTTCCGGGCGGAACCAGTCCTTTCTTCGGGAGTTGGGGGTTGATGAACCCATCGATTATGAAAAGACGCGATTCGAGGATCTCGTCCGCGGTGTGGATGTGGTATTCGATACCATCGGCGGGGACACACTAAGACGTTCATGGAAGGTATTGAAGAAGGGCGGAATCTTGGTCTCCATCGCGGCTCGGCCATCGGCGGATGAGGCCGCCAAGAGTGGCGTGAGGCAAGCGTACATTTTCATGACGCCCAATGGGCCGGAATTAACGGAAATCGCTGGGCTTGTGGATTCCGGGAAACTGAAAGCCGTGGTTGAAACCGTCCTGCCGCTTGCGGATGTCCGGCGGGCCCACGAACTCAGTCAAATGGGTCACACACGCGGCAAGATCGTTCTTCGTGTCGCCTAACCACTGTCGGAAAGGATGCGCCACAAGCGACGCAGTATAATTGGGATGGGGTAAAGTAGTCATGATTCGGAGTGCTACGTGTATTGCCGCATTGCTGGGTTTGATTGCCGCCGCCTCGCGCCCTGCGACTTCCCAGTCGAATCCCAATCTGGAGACATTCTTCAGGCAGAATGTCGCGCTGAGCGAGGATCAGATTGCCGCCATCCACAGTGGGCAGCCGGTGGTGAAGCCCCTCTCCCCACGCATGCCGGCCGAGGTGCTGCTGTTTGGCGTGATCTACATCCACGCTACTCCTGAGGCCTACTTCCAATATGCACGCAATTTCGACCGCCTCCGCCAGGTTCCCGGCTTCTTGGCGCTTGGTGTGTTCACCGATCCTCCGCAGCTTTCCGACCTGCGAGGTTTTTCGTTAGACCACGATGACATCGAGGATCTGAAGAACTGCCAACCGGGCAACTGCCGGATTCAGATGCCGGCGACCTCGATCGATGTACTTCACCACTCCATCAACTGGTCTGCCCCCAACGTCGATGAACAAGTGAATCAGCGCCTGCAGAAGGGCGCATTTGAGCGCCTGCTTGCCTACCAGCGCGAGGGCAATGCGGCCCTGGGAGCCTATAACGATAAGCGCGACCCGACCGACGTGCCCGAGCAGTTCGCCTACCTGCTCAGCTATGACAACGCCTTGCCCGAGCACGTGCCGGACTTCTACCATTACCTGCTTGCCTACCCGCGCGATAAACCCTCGCATTTCGAAGAGACGTTCTATTGGGCCAAAGTGAAGTTCGGATTAAAGCCGACGCTGCGTATTGTGCACATGGTGACCATGCGCGGCAAGCCATCGGATCCCATCGCGTGCGCCATCGCCCAAAAGCAACTCTACTCCAGCCATTACTTCCGCACTGCGTTGGACCTCTCCGTCTGCGTCCGCGACGGCAGCGACCCGAAGCATCAAGGCTTCTATTTGATCAAGGCCCTCGGCTCTGAGCAAGGGGGGCTGAGCGGCCCCAAGGGATCCATCGTTCGAAGAGCGGCGGTGTCCCGGGCAGTTACAAGTCTTGAAGAAGGGCTCGCGGCCATCAGGGACACGATCGAAAGTCAAAAGTGCGAATGACTGCAGGTGGGCTCGCCCGCATGGGATTCGGCCCAAGGGCTGGCGTCGTAGGGGCAATCCTCCAACAACGGTAGGGGGGCAACGCTGACGCTCTACTTCCTTCATCAAGGGGCATCGGCTTTAGGCCTGTGGTCCCGACTCTTGCGCATCGGAGTGTATCTCATGGATATGCTCGTTGAACGCCTCCAGCAACTCTTCCATTGCTTCCTTTGGGATGCGATCTTCTGGGGGTAGAAACGCCTGGCCACAAATTGAACACGTATAGCCAAACGCTTCACCCTTGATCCAAGGGCCGGGAACGAGTTTGGGCTTTTCGGTCATTGAGTGATGACACCAAATCCTCTCTACGGAAAGGATAAGGGGCTTAAGAAAACCCTCATAGGGACAATACAGGGTGTATCCTTCTTGCCCTTATTTGCCCTCCTTTGCCCGCGCGGTCAGGCATCCAAGGCCCCCCAGAAATGGGCTTGTAATCTTCTTGATTTGGTGTAAAAAGAGAGTAACTGGAGAATTGGCCATGCCTGGGGAGGCCGGTGCTACCGAACTGCAACAAGAACCAGAGGGGTCGGGCGTACGCCTGGATTCCTGGAAGGAAATCGCGGCCTACCTGAGAGCGGGACCCCCGAACCGTCCGCCGATGGGAGCGTCAAGAGGGATTGCCTGTTCGTCGTCACCTCCACGGCAAAAGAGGGTCGATTTACGCATTCACCCACGAGACTGACAAATGGTTCCAAACCCGTAGTGTTGTAGGCACAGGACAACCCCTTTCACCGGAATTGGCCCAGGGCTCAGGCAAGTAGCAGACGTGCGGTCAATTTGAATCCCAGCGACCCATGGGCGAGAATCATTCGGGCAGCATACTATATCGTGGTGGGAGAGCCTGAGGACGCGATGAAAGAGCTAGAGCAGGCGCGGCAACTCGGGCCAAAATCCGCCGAACTTACTCAATGGTTAGTAGTCTTCGGATTTTATGCGCGGCATTACGACTGGGCCATCGAGTGTGGTCAGAAGATGCTTCAGTTGGATCCCTCCCCGGGGTCAATTCACGCTGTTCTCGCGGCCTGCTTCGTACAAAAGGGCGACAATGCGCTCGCCGTCCAGCAGTGCGAGGCGGCCATAGCACTCGGGATGGGTCCGCTCGTGGGACAGGCCAGAGCGGCCTCGACTTATGCCTTGGTCGGCAATCGAGATACCGCGTCCAGCGGACTCGGCCCGTCTGCGGTAGATTGATTTTCGTTAGTGCCGCGCAATAGGAGAGGTCAAATCACGTGCCGCAAAAAGCACATCTGCTCATTGTCGATGACGAAGCCAATACACTGGCCTCACTCTCGCGGGCATTTCGTCTTGAAGGACATGAGGCGACTGTCTGCGACAATGCGAATAAAGCTCTCGAACTGGCCACCACGCAACCGTTCGACATCATCCTCTCTGACGTCGTCATGCCCGGCAAAGACGGCCTCACGCTTCTGGAAGAACTGAAAACGCAAGGCATCGTTACCCCCGTCGTCATGATGTCCGGGCAGGCCCACATCGAAATGGCGGTGCGTGCCACGCGCCTCGGCGCTCTGGATTTTCTGGAAAAACCGATTTCGACCGACAAGCTTCTCCTTACGGTCGAAAACGCCCTCAAGTTCGGCCGCCTGGAGCGCCAGAACCGCGATTTGGAACGCCGTCTCGGCAAACATGAAATTGTGTGGAAAGGCGAGACGATGCGCCGCGTGATGGCGCAGGTTGATCGCGTGGCCGCCAGCGAAACCCGAGTCTGCATCCTGGGCGAAACGGGGACGGGCAAGGAACTCGTCGCCCGCACCCTGCACGAGCGCAGTCCTCGTGCCGCCTCGCCTTTGTCACACTCAATTGCGCCGCTGTCCCCGCCGAACTCATTGAATCCGAATTGTTCGGCCACGAAAAAGGATCGTTCACGGGCGCCGGCGCCCGTCATCTCGGCAAATTCGAGCAGGCGCAACATGGAACTATCTTTCTCGATGAGATCGGCGACATGCCACTCACCATGCAGGCGAAACTCCTGCGTGTGCTCGAGGAGGGAGAAGTCGAGCGTATCGGTGGTGACCGCTCGATTGCGGTGGATGTGCGGGTCGTTGTCGCCACTCACCACGATCTCGAAGCGTTGGTGCGCGACGGAAAATTCCGGCAGGACTTGTTTCACCGCATCTACGTCTTTCCCCTGCGCCTGCCGCCGCTGCGCGAGCGCCGCGAAGATATTCCCGCGCTGGTCGAGCATTTTGCCGCCCAAGTCAGCGCGATCAACGGATGGAAGCCGATGCCGTTTACCGCCGACGCTATCGCCGCCTTGCAGCAGCATCCATGGCCCGGCAACATCCGCGAATTGCGGAACGCAGTCGAACGCTTGATGTTGCTCGCGACGACAAATGAAGTGACGGCGGAAACTGTGGCGCTGGCGCTCCCGGCGGCGTCAGGCTCCCCTGAAGCCCCGATCGCCGGATCAGGTCCGCTAGCCGATCGGGTTCGCGCCTTCGAAAAGCAGACTATCCTCGCGGAGCTGAAACGCAATCGCAACCAGATTTCGAATACCGCCCGAGCGCTGGGGCTGGAACGCTCTCATCTTTATAAGAAGGCCGAGCAGGTGGGGATCGATTTGAAGGCGGTGAAAAGCGACAGCGGGTCTTAAGAGCAAAGTCGCGCCACTAAGACTTCATTGCAATTTCACACCCTCCCAGACGACAATCCCTTCGTGCCCAGCGCAAGCTTCTATCAAGAACCGCAGCCTAGTGAGCCGTTCCGCCCCGGAGCCATCGTAATCGCCACCCTCGCGAATCCGCGCGAGAAATTCTGGGGTGCGATTCTTCATTTCTCAACCACCGGACTCAGCCTGCGTGGCGTCGAACTTTCCTCTTTCGATGATTTCACCACCCAGATTCGCGATGGCGAACCCTTTGCCGCCGGAGTCATGTTCTTCCCCATGCACCGCGTCGAACGGTTGGAGCTCGATCTGCCCGAGGGTACCATTTCGTCACTAGCCCAGCGCTTTGCGCAAAAAACCGGGCAGGACCCGGCGCCCATGCTGGTCAGCGAATTTTTGCCGTCAAGCGGAGCAGACGAGGAGACTCGGTCGTCGAAATCCGACGCGGCCAAAGACCCCTCGGAGACGCCTCACGGTGAACCTCCGCCAGATTCTCACCGCGCCCAACCAGCTCACGTTGCTGCGCATGATCTTTCTGCCTTTCATCATCATCAATATTGTGAAACACGACTTCGAGTGGGCGCTTGCCCTTTTCGTCCTTGCCGGAATGAGCGATGGCCTGGACGGCCTGCTCGCCCAAACCCTGCATCAGCAAACCGTTCTCGGGCAATATCTTGATCCATCGCCGACAAGTTGCTGATGAGCACCATGTTTCTTGTCCTCTCTATCGAGAAGATGATTCCGTGGAAATACACCGTGCTGGTATTCAGCCGCGACGTATCGATTCTTCTCGTGAGTGGTGTGCTCTTTATGATTGCCGGCCTGCGCGATTTCCGTCCCAGCATCTTCGGCAAAGCCAATACCTTCGCAGGTCTGGCGGTCTTCTTCGCACTCCTGCTGCTGGTAATGCCCTACCGTTGGGTGTGGATCGCGCGCACAACATCCTGCGGGCCACGTTCATCTTCACGATCGTCTCGGCAGTACATTATGCATTTCTGGTTCAGCACCGCCTGCACGCGCAGGCGCTCGCACCTCCGGCAAGCCCACCGCCTCCACAGACACAAATATGATTTTCTTAGGGAAGGGAAAAATCTGGAGAGATGCCAGGCCCCGAGTCGTTCGCAATTCCAAAAGCTGTCCGCCCGGGAGCGCTCTTACTTCTACAATCTAACCTCTAACTTCTGAATTGCCTGTCTAGCTGTACAGCACTTTCCGATCGCCCTTCGTGATCCGGCCGACGCTATAAAACTTCTCTCCTGCGCGCTCGAGCAGAGTTTGCGCTTTCTTGAACTTCTTTGCCGGAACCACTATCAGCATACCCAGCCCCATATTAAAAGTACGCAACATTTCTTCCTGTGCGACGTTGCCAAGTTGTGCAAGTGCTCAAAAATCGGCAGGACCGGCCAGGTTCCAACTTCGATCACCGCCGAGGTGCCCTTGGGCAGCACTCGCGGCAAATTCTCGGTAATGCCTCCGCCGGTGATGTGCGCCAGTGCGGACACGCATTCGCCCGCGATCAGCTTTCTGATAATTGGCCAGTAGCTGCGGTGAGTCCGCATCAGTTCATTGCCCACTTTGTTTTTGATCTCGCTGACAAACGTTTCCAGTGAATAACCGGCCGTCTCAAACAGCAGCTTACGAGCGAGGGAGTACCCATTCGTGTGCAAGCCGTTCGAGGGCAATCCCAATACACAGTCGCCCACTTCGACGGTCTTGCCATTAATGATGCGCTCGCGCTCCACCACGCCTACGATGAATCCCGCAAGATCGTATCGCCGGCGGGGTAGAATCCCGGCATTTCCGCAGTTTCGCCACCGATCAGCGCGCAACCGTTGTGCTTACACGCCTCGGTAAGCCCACCACAACCTTCTCCGCTACTTCCGGCTCGAGTGTGCCGGTTGCCAGATAATCGATGAAGAAAAGCGGAGCTGCGCCTGCACCGCGATGTCATTCACACAGTGGTTCACCAGGTCCGCGCCCACCGTGTGATGCATTTTCATTTCGAATGCGATCTTCAGCTTCGTCCCAACCCCGTCCACGCTCGAAACCAGCACCGGATCCAGATATTTCTTGTCGACGGAGAATAGTCCGCCAAATCCGCCGATCTCGCTAAGCACGCCCTTGGTGAACGTCTTGTGAGCCAGGTATTTGATGCGCTGTTTCGTCCGGTTCCCGCGGTCAATGTTGACACCGGCATCCGCATAGGTCATCGAGCCGCTTGGGGCGTTAGGGTTTTGGGCCACTTTGTTATTCCGTCGTTGCCGGTGAGAGATCTCGCGCCACGAGCCGGAGAAGTCGTTGCAGGCGCAACAAATTCTAGCACGTTCCGCCGCTCGCCCGGCGTATGTGCTCCCAAGGCGCTAGCACCTTACGCTCCAAAGAATAAAATCAGACGTGGACTTCTTTTTTCTAGAGCGAATGTCTGATGCCAGATTCCCCTTCAAAGCAAAGTCTCGCCGCTCGAACCCGAACGCTGCAGTGTTCTAAATCACAGCCCGGGATTTGGGAGAACGATTACACTTACCACCTATGGGTTCGACAAGAACGGGAAAAGTCAGCAAACATCGCCCCACGCAGGATAAGGCGCACGATGTGTTGCGCACCGAAGGCCATCCACTCGACGCAATTTTCCGGCCTCAGAGCGTCGCGGTCATTGGCGCTTCCGATCGCCCTGGGAGTGTTGGCCGCGCTGTTCTCTGGAGCCTGGTCAGTAGCCCCTTCGGCGGCACCGTCTACCCGGTCAGCGAAAAGCGCGCCAGCGTGCTCGGGATCAAGGCATACCCGAATGTCGAACAGATTCCGGAGACGATCGATCTCGCCGTCATCGTTACTCCCGCCGATACCGTCCCCGGCGTGATTGGCCAATGCATAGCCGCAGGAGTGCGCGGAGCCATTGTCATCTCCGCGGGCTTTAAAGAACACGGGGAGCATGGACAGGAACTCGAGCGCCAGATGCTCGAACAACTTCGCGGCAGCGGAATGCGCCTGATCGGCCCGAATTGCCTCGGCGTCATGAACCCGGTCGGGGGGCTCAACGCGACCTTCGCTCCCGACATGGCACGCGCCGGCAACGTTGCCTTCATCGCCAGAGTGGAGTCTGCGTACTGCGATTCTTGACTGGGCGCGGAAGGAAGTCGTCGGATTCAGCGCTTTTGTCTCCATCGGTTCGATGCTCGACGTCGGTTGGGGCAACCTGATCGATTATCTCGGCAACGATCCCCGCACGCACTCGATCGTCATGTATATGGAATCGGTCGGCGATGCTCGCAGCTTTCTGTCTGCCGCCCGCGAGGTGTCACTTAGCAAGCCGATTATCGTTATCAAGGCCGGACGGACCGCGGCCGCCGCTCACGCCGCCGCGTCGCATACGGGAACACTCGCCGGCAGTGATGCGGTATTGGAAGCGGCGTTCCGCCGATGCGGTGTTTTGCGCGTCAATACGATCGCCGATCTGTTCTACATGGCGGAAACGCTCAGCAAGCAGCCGAGACCCAAAGGACCGCGCCTCGCGGTCGTGACCAATGCCGGAGGCCCGGGCGTGCTCGCCGCCGATTCCATTATCGGGGCTGGCGGTGAGCTCGCCGAACTTGCTCCCGCAACCCTGGAAAAACTAAACCAAACGTTGCCTCCGCACTGGAGCCACAACAATCCTGTGGACGTGCTCGGAGACGCCCTGCCTGACCGTTACGCCAAGGTTCTCGAGATCGTAGCTGCGGACACAAACAATGATGGCCTGCTCGCCATCCTTTGCCCGCAGGGCATGTCACATCCCACCATCACGCCGAGAAGTTGGCTCCCTGGCGAAGGGCTTGGGCAAGCCTGTCCTCGCCTGTTGGATGGGCGGTTCGGAGATGACGGCCGGGATCGAAATTCTGAATCAGGCCGGCATCCCCACCTTCGCTTATCCCGATGCCGCCGCCCGAATCTTTTACTACATGTGGCGCTACAGTTACCTGTTGCGGGGATTGTATGAGACTCCCGGGCTTCGACACGGAGACGAAAGCCCTGATCGCGCGCGCGCGGAAGCGCTTGATTGCAAATATTCGGCAGAGCGGCCGCACGCCGCTCCTGACCGAGCCCGAATCAAAGAACTGCTGGCCTGCTAGCGATCCCTACCGCTCCCACTTTGGAGGCCCACAGCGGCTTCGAAGCGGTCGAAAAGGCAAATAGTTTGGGATATCCCGTCGTCCTCAAGCTGCTTTCACACACCATCACGCACAAGACTGAAGTCGCCGGCGTCAAATTGAACCTCGGCACACCCGATGCCGTGCGCAACGCCTGGTGTGAGATTGAAGCCTCCGTTCATGAAAAAGCCGGCGAGGAACATTTTCTTGGAGTCACCGTCCAGCCTTTCTTCCGAGCCGAGGGATACGAACTCATCCTCGGAAGCACAGTCGACGCCCAGTTGGCCCCGTAATGCTGTTCGGCCCGGAGCCAACTGGTCGAAGTCTTTGGTGACCGCGCACTCGCCCTCCCGCCGCTGACTACCACGCTCGCGCGCCGCTTCATGGAGCAAACTCATATCTTTAAGGCTTTGCAGGGAGTGCGTGGCCGCAAGCCCGTCGACATCGGAGAGCTTGAGAAATTGCTGGTGCGCTTCAGTCAACTGGTTGCCGAGCAGCGCTGGATCAAGGAGATTGACATCAACCCTCTGCTCGCATCGCCCGACCGCTTTACTGCTCTCGATGCGCGCATCATCCTTTATCCTCAGGACACGAAGAAAGAAGAGATTCCGCGGCTCGCTATCCGTCCCTATCCTCAGCGATATGTGCGGTCCGGCAAGATGAAGAATGGCGAGGAGGTTTTGATCCGCCCGATTCGCCCCGAAGACGAGCCCCTCCTCATCAAGTTGCACCAGGTATTGTCGGAACGCACCGTCTACCTGCGCTACTTCCAGCCCTTGCGGCTCAGCCAGCGTACCGCGCACGATCGCCTGACGCGTATCTGTTACATCGATTACGATCGCGAAATGGCCTTGGCCGTGGAGCACAAAAACGCAGACGGCAATCGCGAGATCATCGCCATCGGGCGCCTCAGCCGGATGCGCGGAAAAGACGAAGCCGAGATGGCCGTGCTGGCAGACGATCGCTTTCAGCATCAGGGTCTGGGAACGGAACTCTATCGCCGCCTGATCGAGGTCGCTCGCGACGAGCATCTGGGCAGCGTCGTCTCCACCATACTGTCGGAAAATAGGGAGATGCAGACCATCTGCAAGAAGCTTGGTTTTAAACTTGAAGCTTCGCTCCAGGAGCAACCGTACAGGCGGTGCTGACGCTCTAGCGAGCAAACACAGTCCACGCGACGCAAATTTCATACGCTTCGACTCGCCCTTCTTGTCATCACCGACGTGCCGTATCATCATTGATTGGGGGATGTGGATGCGGAGATTTGCCGGCGGACTGCGTCAGCAGCTCGCGACCTTAGTCATACTCAGTCTCGCTTGCTCGAAGGTTGGCGCACAACCGCAAGCGACGGAAGGCGGACGATCGCTCCCCGCTGGCCAAATCATCGAACGCGTTGCCTGTGGAACCGATCCGGCCGAGACTTACGCTTTGTATTTACCCTCGCGTTACAGCGCACTGAAGGCTTGGCCGATCATTTACACCTTCGATCCGATGGCTCGAGGCAAAGCTCCGGTAGCGTTGTACAAGGACATCGCGGAAAAGTATGGACCCATCCTTGCCGCCTCCAATAATTCCGCAAATTTCCGGCCCGGGGAGAGCTCTAAGGCCGCGCAGGCGATCTGGATGGATACGCATATTCGCTTGCAACTCGACCCTCGGCGCATCTACACCATGGGATTTTCGGGCGGCGCGCGAGTCGCCACTTCTGTGGCAATGACTGCGATGCCTGCGCGGTCGCCGGCGTGATTTCACAGGGAGCCGGCTATCCGGCATCGTCCCCGCCTTCAGAAAAAAATCGTTTTGCCTATTTCGCTTTGGCAGGAGACAAGGATTTCAACTGGCCTGAGCTCATCGAACTCCAGCGCAAAAAGGACGAATCGGGAGCTCCGT